>NZ_JANUFF010000033.1 GCF_024806495.1 Chryseobacterium sp. JUb7 | reverse complement strand
TGTCCCGTCCTACAATAAGTTTACACAAAATAGACTTATTATGGAAAATCGAGATAAGATAAAAGCCAAGCGCACGCAGCGAGATTATACAATGTCTTTTAAATTAGGCCTTGTCAGTCGTATAGAAAAAGGCGAATTCACTTACCGACAGGCGCAGACACATTATGGAATCCAAGGGAGAAGTACGGTTTTGGTTTGGCTTAGAAAATATGGTAATTTAGACTGGAGTAAACCCATCATTCATACCATGACACAATCCAAAGAAACCCCTGCCGAAAAGATCAAAAGACTAGAGAAAGAATTAGCTGATGAGAAGCTCAAAACCAAGGTTCTCAATATGATGATCGATATCTCCGATAAGCAATACGGTACACAGATCCGAAAAAAGTATATCCCCAAACAGTCAGACAACTTCAGGAAGAAGGATTGAGTTTATCCAAAATCTGCAGATTGTTTGGGATAAGCAGACAAGCTATTTACCAGCAGGGTCAAAGGATTTGTGTTCGAGAAAAAGAGTTACAGAAAGTAAAACAGCTCATTGAGGATATCCGTATGGAACAACCCAGGATAGGAACAAGAAAACTTTATTATTTGCTTAAAAACAAGTTTAGGCTGGAAAAAATAAAAATAGGCAGGGATGCATTGTTCGATTATCTGCGAAGAGAAAATCTTCTTATTTATCCTAAGAAAAGATATACAAAAACAACTTTCTCCAAACATTGGCTCAGAAAATATCCTAATCTTTTGAAAACAACCCATCTCAAAAGAAAAGAACAGGTCTTTGTAAGTGATATCACTTATGTGAAAACCAAGACGAATGTCTGTTATTTATCGTTGATAACCGATGCTTACAGCAGAAAAATAATGGGTTACGAGCTGAGTGAGAATATGAATGCCGAAAATGTGGTAAAGGCTCTAAAAATGGCTGTAAGAAATAGAACTACAGGTCTTTCGCTCATTCATCACTCAGATAGAGGCTTGCAATATTGCTCTGAAATTTATCAAAAAGTGCTTAGAGAGAATAAAATAATGCCCTCAATGACAGATGGATATGACTGTTATCAAAATGCTTTGGCGGAAAGGATAAATGGAATATTGAAGCAGGAATTTTTGATTTATAAATGCAAAAATATTCATGATTTAAAACAAATGGTTAAAGAAAGTATTTATATTTACAACAACAAAAGACCACATCTGAGTCTGAAGATGAAA
>NZ_JANUFF010000032.1 GCF_024806495.1 Chryseobacterium sp. JUb7 | reverse complement strand
ATTCTTTTAGACAATACGAAATTGTAGATATGCATTTTGGCTTTCTGTGCATATTAGCCATTTGGATATAAAAAAAAGAGAGCTTTGAAAACTCTCTTTTTAATTATAATCAATATTAATTTCTTTTTTCCAAATTTTCAAATTTATTAAAGGAAGATTTCAAATGATGAAGCTGATCTGCAACCACTTTAGAACTCTCCGGACAGAGATCGCCACTATCCAATGCGTCCTGATAAGCATTAATAGCTGCTTTCTCCCCGAAAACTACATTTTGCAGCGTTGATTCGTCTTTGTCTGCAGAGAAAGAATTTTTAACATCTATCCATGTCCGGTGAATGGCTCCTGCAGTACTTGTCGTATTATCTGCTTCTCCTCCTCTTTCATTAATTAATCCGATTAAATCATTTTTCATGGTTTGTGATTGCGAAACCATTTGATCATAATCTGATTTCAAACCGGAATGAGTATCCCATACTTTGTCTTCTACTTTTGAAAATCCTTCAATTCTGTCATTGGTGATGTTCAGCAAATCATTAAGTACTGATACTGTTTTTTCGTTGTTCATAATATTTTGTTATTTGGTGTCCATCATAATTTACAATTATCATGCCTGTTTTAACCAAACATAAAATATTAATGAATTTTATTCTTTGGCACAAAAAATGATATTAGTTTATTTATAAACTATTTTTTAAATAAATAAAGTTAATTTATAAACCATTTTATTGTCATGAATTATAAGATCACCAAAGATATTATCGGTCTTCTAGAAGAATTTGAAACAGAAAATGTATCATTAAGGTATACGAATGATATTAAAGGTTTTAAAAAATGGATCAGCGATAAAGAATTTCGTCATCAAAACAATAATGATGAACCCTACTGGGAAGGCAAAGAAAATGGAAGAAGCCCCGAAAGTGTAATAAGTACTCTACTGTTGCATCTTAATAAATATGCAAAAACATATTCTAAATCTGCCATTGCAGAGTCTGAATTTGCAACTCAGGAAGATTTTATTTATCTCATCAATTTAAAAGCTTTCGGCAGCATGTCAAAAATGGAATTGATTAAGAAAAATATTCATGACAAACCTGTGGGAATGTTGATTATCGCAAGACTTTTAAATAATGGCTGGGTTGAACAATATGGATCTGAAAGTGATAAACGCAATAAAATCATTCAAATTTCTGAAAAAGGTCTGAAAACATTAGAACAGCAGATGACTAAAATAAGAAAGGCAACAGAAATTGTTGTGGGAAACTTAACTTTTGCTGAAAAAATGGAACTCATCAGAATTTTAAATAAGCTCGATCGTTTCCATTATCCGATATTTTCCAGAAATATCAAGAGCAAAGATCTCATTCAGACAGTATTTGAAGAATATTCATTTAAAAATTAATATGAAAAAGAAAATTGCGATAATAGGATCTGGCTTTTCAGGACTATCGGCTGCTGCTTATGCGGCAAAAGATGGTCATGAAGTTCATCTTTTTGAAAAAAATGCTGAAATCGGAGGCAGAGCAAGGCATTTTAAAACATCCAACGGATATACTTTTGATATGGGACCAAGCTGGTACTGGATGCCTGATATTATAGAATCTTTCTTTAATGATTTTGGAAAAAAAACGTCTGACTTTTACTCATTGATACCTCTAAATCCTCAATTTGAAATGGTATTTTCTGATAG
>NZ_JANUFF010000031.1 GCF_024806495.1 Chryseobacterium sp. JUb7 | reverse complement strand
GTAAATTTTCTAAGAGATTTGAAGGACGACCATGATATTCTAGGAAGGTGCTATTTCCCGGATCTGGACATTTCGTGTTTTGATAACAATATTAAGCATTCCATTGAAAGAGATATTGAAAATGAATTTAATGAAGCATTAGAAGGCATAAAAAAACTACCGCCGACATCGCGTTTCGGAGTGTACCTGGCATATCGGTATTACGTGTCTCTTTTCAGAAAAATTAAAAGTAGATCTGCAAAAACTATCATGAATGAAAGAGTAAGAATTTCAAACGGCGCAAAGCTTTCTCTGATGATGAGCTGTTATGTGCAATACAAAACATCATTTTTATAAAAACTTAAATTTCTGATCATGAATTTTCTAATTGTAGTAGCAACATTTTTCATCATGGAAGGACTTACGTGGCTGATTCATAAATACATTATGCATGGCTTTTTATGGACTCTTCACAAAGATCATCATGATCATACCAACGAAGGTCAGATGGAAAAAAACGATTACTTTTTTGTCATTTTCGCAGTTCCAACTATTGCTTTAATGTATTACGGAACGATCCATAATTTTAATTATTGGTTTTATATTGCTGTGGGAATTGCCTTGTACGGAATGGCGTATTTTTTTGTTCATGATATATTTATTCATCAGAGAATTAAATTTCTGAGGAATACTCAAAATCCTTATCTATTGGCCATCAGAAGAGCTCATAAACAACATCACAAACATACCGGAAAACAAGATGGGGAATGTTTTGGCTTTCTTTGGGTTCCTGTGAAATATTTTAAAATGTTTTTCAATCAAAATAAAAAATAAATGCTTCCATATACGTATCTGTTAATTAACTTTTTAACCATCATTATCTGTTTTGTTTTTTCATTTCATCATAAAATAAAATTCAACAGACATTTTGTGGCATTTTTGGGGGCATCTTTCATCGTTGCATTATTTTTTATCGCTTGGGATATCTGGTTTACAAAGACAGGAGTCTGGTGGTTTAATGATAAATATTTATTGGGAATCAGGATATTCCATCTTCCTATTGAAGAAATTCTTTTTTTCTTTTGTATTCCTTTCGCCTGCATCTTTACATATTATTGTCTTGATAAATTTTTTAAACTTGATTGGAAATCTTTACCCGAAAAGATTTTTGTCATTATTAGCATTATTTCTTCATTGACTCTTGGACTTTATTTCCATGAAAAAATATATCCTTTTATTACATTTCTTTCAACCGCAATTACTTTATTTATTCTGTATTTTATATTCAAATCCAGATGGATTGGCAAAGCATCTTTTATTTATCTATTATTAATGCCCGGATTTTTAATGGTTAATGGTATTTTAACAGGTACAGGTCTGGAATCCCCGATTGTTAATTACAACTCCGATCACATCATTGGTTTTAGAATTCTTACCATACCGATAGAAGATACGGTATACGGATACGAGCTTATTCTTTGGAATATTTTTTTGTTTCAAAAATTTAACAGGTCACAGTCGAATTTATGATGATTTTCCTGATAAGCTCAAAAATGGTGTTGGTCTAAATGGTTTTGATGACAAAAAATATTAAGACCAACAGCAAAGTTGAAAAATTTTGAATATGAGTTTAAATAATCTTTAAAATAGAAAATCACACACAGATAGTAGTTTGTGATTTTTTTCTGCTTTAAAACAGCAGGGTAACTTTAATAAAAGATTTTACTTCCTTTAATAATAAGGTGATCATCCATTTCCATTTGTTTAATCGTCCTGATAACAGTCTCCACTCTTAATCCTGTTAAAGACGCAATTTGATTTCTGGTATAAGGAACATAAAAACTATATTTTTCCCAATATCCGAAATATGCTTTTATATGATCTAATAATTTGGTTATTCTAACCAATGGGCTTGAGTCACATAGAAATGAGGATATTAGATATCTGAAATGAAGACGTTCTGCTGTATACTTACTTATTTTAAAAAATAACTCAGGCTTTTCAAGTAAAAGAGATAAAAATTGTTTTTTTTCAATCCTGATTATTTCACATTGTGTTACTGCAATAGCATTAACGCCATAGGGCAGGTCTGTAAATAAGT
>NZ_JANUFF010000030.1 GCF_024806495.1 Chryseobacterium sp. JUb7 | reverse complement strand
ATTTTATGTTAAATAGATTTGGAAGTATGGGGTTAAAGGGTGTACTTTTGCCCCACTGAAAACGAGAGTATGTCAGTAGCGCAGAAGAGCTTTTAAGGAGCTAAAAAATAAGACTAGACTTTCACTGATATAAGAGATAAAAACTTTACAAGATTTAGCTAATAAAAGTTGTGAGGGTTAATTTTTTTTGTATCTTTGCAATCCCAATTACGGGAGCGCAGAAGTGGATAGATTGAGGGTTTTGAAAGCGTTTTAGGGTTATCAAAAAACTTTAAAATTTCTTAAGAAAACATTTGGTCAATTAGAAATAATTTTTTACTTTTGCACACGCAAATACGCAGAGCGAAAACGACAGAAAGTAGCAGCGTAGGAAGCGGAAGAAAAACGATCATTGAAATACAATATAACAACCAAGTAAGGAAAAACTAAAGCGTCAAAACTTTGAGTGAGTCAGAACAAACATACAATGGAGAGTTTGATCCTGGCTCAGGATGAACGCTAGCGGGAGGCCTAACACATGCAAGCCGAGCGGTATTTGTCTTTCGGGACAGAGAGAGCGGCGTACGGGTGCGGAACACGTGTGCAACCTGCCTTTATCTGGGGGATAGCCTTTCGAAAGGAAGATTAATACCCCATAATATTTTGAATGGCATCATTTAAAATTGAAAACTCCGGTGGATAGAGATGGGCACGCGCAAGATTAGATAGTTGGTAGGGTAACGGCCTACCAAGTCAGTGATCTTTAGGGGGCCTGAGAGGGTGATCCCCCACACTGGTACTGAGACACGGACCAGACTCCTACGGGAGGCAGCAGTGAGGAATATTGGACAATGGGTGAGAGCCTGATCCAGCCATCCCGCGTGAAGGACGACGGCCCTATGGGTTGTAAACTTCTTTTGTATAGGGATAAACCTTTCCACGTGTGGAAAGCTGAAGGTACTATACGAATAAGCACCGGCTAACTCCGTGCCAGCAGCCGCGGTAATACGGAGGGTGCAAGCGTTATCCGGATTTATTGGGTTTAAAGGGTCCGTAGGCGGATCTGTAAGTCAGTGGTGAAATCTCATAGCTTAACTATGAAACTGCCATTGATACTGCAGGTCTTGAGTAAGGTAGAAGTGGCTGGAATAAGTAGTGTAGCGGTGAAATGCATAGATATTACTTAGAACACCAATTGCGAAGGCAGGTCACTATGTCTTAACTGACGCTGATGGACGAAAGCGTGGGGAGCGAACAGGATTAGATACCCTGGTAGTCCACGCCGTAAACGATGCTAACTCGTTTTTGGGGCTTTTGCTTCAGAGACTAAGCGAAAGTGATAAGTTAGCCACCTGGGGAGTACGTTCGCAAGAATGAAACTCAAAGGAATTGACGGGGGCCCGCACAAGCGGTGGATTATGTGGTTTAATTCGATGATACGCGAGGAACCTTACCAAGGCTTAAATGGGAATTGATCGGTTTAGAAATAGACCTTCCTTCGGGCAATTTTCAAGGTGCTGCATGGTTGTCGTCAGCTCGTGCCGTGAGGTGTTAGGTTAAGTCCTGCAACGAGCGCAACCCCTGTCACTAGTTGCCATCATTAAGTTGGGGACTCTAGTGAGACTGCCTACGCAAGTAGAGAGGAAGGTGGGGATGACGTCAAATCATCACGGCCCTTACGCCTTGGGCCACACACGTAATACAATGGCCGGTACAGAGGGCAGCTACACAGCGATGTGATGCAAATCTCGAAAGCCGGTCTCAGTTCGGATTGGAGTCTGCAACTCGACTCTATGAAGCTGGAATCGCTAGTAATCGCGCATCAGCCATGGCGCGGTGAATACGTTCCCGGGCCTTGTACACACCGCCCGTCAAGCCATGGAAGTCTGGGGTACCTGAAGTCGGTGACCGTAACAGGAGCTGCCTAGGGTAAAACAGGTAACTAGGGCTAAGTCGTAACAAGGTAGCCGTACCGGAAGGTGCGGCTGGAACATCTCATTTTAGAGCGTCTTATGACGATAAACAAAATTAAGGTACTTCAATGTACCATGTACTTACTTAAAGCAAAGCTTTAGTTTTTTATTTGGTTGATATATATAAAAAATACAAAACCCACTAGAAATTAGTAAACGGGAGAAAGAGATAATTAACAATTATTAATTAATAATTATTAATTAGAGAGAGTCTCGTAGCTCAGCTGGTTAGAGCGCTACACTGATAATGTAGAGGTCGGCAGTTCGAGCCTGCCCGAGACTACTAATTAAA
>NZ_JANUFF010000029.1 GCF_024806495.1 Chryseobacterium sp. JUb7 | reverse complement strand
AAATAGAGGTTAGAAATTAGAATTTAGAAGTTAGTTTTTTACTAATCTCTAATGACTAACATCTAACATCTGACTAGAGGGGAATTAGCTCAGCTGGCTAGAGCGCCTGCCTTGCACGCAGGAGGTCAAGGGTTCGACTCCCTTATTCTCCACAGTTTTGGAAGTTTGATTTAAAAGTTACGATTGGAGCCAAAAACAACAATTGTTCATCAGACGGAAAAGAAGACAATAAGATCATTGACATTAACGGTAAAGACATCACAAAGAGAAAACCGAGCACTTATAAGTGCTTGAGTAACCTAAAAATAGGAAAGAAATCGTTAAGGGCGTATGGCGGATGCCTAGGCTTTCAGAGGCGAAGAAGGACGTGGTAAGCTGCGAAAAGCTCGGGGGATTGGCACACACGAATTGATCCCGAGATGTCCGAATGGGGCAACCCGGCATGTTGAAGACATGTCACCTCGCAAGAGGAGCAAACCCGGAGAACTGAAACATCTAAGTACCCGGAGGAAAAGAAATCGAAGAGATTCCGTAAGTAGTGGCGAGCGAAAGCGGATTAGCCCAAAAGTCTTTATATATTTAGAAGAACGTTCTGGAAAGAACGGCCATAGACGGTGATAGCCCGGTATTCGAAAGGTATACATAGATGATAAATGAGTAGGGCGGGACACGTGAAATCCTGTCTGAATATGGGGGGACCATCCTCCAAGGCTAAATACTCCTGAAAGACCGATAGTGAACAAGTACTGTGAAGGAAAGGTGAAAAGCACTTCGAATAGAAGGGTGAAATAGAACCTGAAACCGTACGCCTACAAGCGGTCGGAGCCCACAAGTTGGGTGACGGCGTGCCTTTTGCATAATGAGCCTACGAGTTAATTTTACTAGCGAGGTTAAGGACTTCAGGTCCGGAGCCGGAGCGAAAGCGAGTCTGAATAGGGCGCATAGTTAGTAGGATTAGACGCGAAACCTTGTGATCTACCCATGGGCAGGTTGAAGCTCTGGTAACACAGAGTGGAGGACCGAACCGGTTGACGTTGAAAAGTCTTCGGATGACCTGTGGGTAGGGGTGAAAGGCCAATCAAACTGGGAGATAGCTCGTACTCTCCGAAATGCATTTAGGTGCAGCGTCGTATATAAGTTTATTAGAGGTAGAGCTACTGATTGGATGCGGGGGTTTCATCGCCTACCAATTCCTGACAAACTCCGAATGCTAATAAATGTTCTACGGCAGTGAGGGCATGGGTGCTAAGGTCCATGTCCGAGAGGGAAAGAACCCAGACCAACAGCTAAGGTCCCCAAATATATGTTAAGTTGAAGCAACGCGGTTGGACTGCATTGACAGCTAGGATGTTGGCTTGGAAGCAGCCATTCATTTAAAGAGTGCGTAACAGCTCACTAGTCGAGCGGTCCGGCATGGATAATAATCGGGCATAAACATATTACCGAAGCTATGGATTTATAATTAATTATATCTGGTAGGAGAGCATTCTATTTGCGCCGAAGCAGTATCGTGAGGTATTGTGGAGCGGATAGAAAAGAAAATGTAGGCATAAGTAACGATAAAGGGGGCGAGAAACCCCCTCACCGAAAGACTAAGGTTTCCTCAGCCATGCTAATCAGCTGAGGGTTAGTCGGGACCTAACGCGAACCCGAAAGGGGTAGTGGATGGACAATGGGTTAATATTCCCATACTTGCTCACACTAAAAAGGGGACGGTTCGACGTAGCTATTGAAGACGGACGGAAGTGTCAAGGCCTAGCCTTCGGGCGAAGCTGTTATAGTGAAATCGGATCCAAGAAAAGCCGAAGTGAAGCAACCCGTACCAAAACCGACACAGGTGGTCGAGGAGAGAATCCTAAGGTGCTCGAGTGAGTCGTGGCTAAGGAACTAGGCAAAATAGTCTCGTAACTTCGGAAGAAGAGACGCCAGCAGCAATGCTGGCCGCAGTGAAGAGGCCCAGGCGACTGTTTATCAAAAACACAGGACTCTGCTAAATCGAAAGATGCTGTATAGGGTCTGACACCTGCCCGGTGCTGGAAGGTTAAGGAAGGGCGTTAGCGTAAGCGAAGCGTTTGACTGAAGCCCCAGTAAACGGCGGCCGTAACTATAACGGTCCTAAGGTAGCGAAATTCCTTGTCGGGTAAGTTCCGACCTGCACGAATGGTGTAACGATCTGGGCACTGTCTCAGCCACGAGCTCGGTGAAATTGTAGTATCGGTGAAGATGCCGATTACCCGCAATGGGACGAAAAGACCCTGTGAACCTTTACTATAACTTCGTATTGACTTTGAGTAAGTAATGTGTAGGATAGGTGGGAGACTTTGAAGCAGGCACGCTAGTGTTTGTGGAGTCAACGTTGAAATACCACCCTTTACTTACTTGGAGCCTAACTTCTTTTAGAAGGACATTGCGTGGTGGGTAGTTTGACTGGGGTGGTCGCCTCCAAAAGAGTAACGGAGGCTTTCAAAGGTACCCTCAGCACGCTTGGTAACCGTGCGTAGAGTGTAATGGCATAAGGGTGCTTGACTGTGAGACCTACAAGTCGATCAGGTGCGAAAGCAGGACATAGTGATCCGGTGGTTCCGTATGGAAGGGCCATCGCTCATAGGATAAAAGGTACTCCGGGGATAACAGGCTAGTCTCCCCCAAGAGCTCACATCGACGGGGAGGTTCGGCACCTCGATGTCGGCTCGTCACATCCTGGGGCTGGAGAAGGTCCCAAGGGTTGGGCTGTTCGCCCATTAAAGTGGCACGCGAGCTGGGTTCAGAACGTCGTGAGACAGTTCGGTCTCTATCTATTGCGGGCGTTAGATGTTTGAGAGGGCTTGATTCTAGTACGAGAGGACCGAATTGAACAAACCTCTGGTGTATCAGTTGTACCGCCAGGTGCACCGCTGAGTAGCTACGTTTGGAAGAGATAAGCACTGAAAGCATATAAGTGCGAAACTCGCCTCAAGATGAGACATCTTTTAAGGGTCGTTGGAGATGACAACGTTGATAGGCTACAGGTGTAAAGTTGGTAACAGCATAGCCGAGTAGTACTAATTACCCGTAGATTTATAGCCTATTGGTTACAACTACCAAGCCTTATAAGTGCAGAACTGGTTTTGCCTTTGTGATGAAATTTACCGATAAAACAGAAGTTAGAAGCTCGATATTAGAATTTAGTAATTTACTAAACTCTAATTACTAATCTCTAACCTCTTATATACAACCTTTAGGGTGGTTTTAGCGGTGGGGCTCACCTGTTCCCATTCCGAACACAGAAGTTAAGCCCACCAGCGCCGATGGTACTGCTAACGCGGGAGAGTAGGTCGCCGCCAGTTTTTATTAAAAAGTCCTCAATCGCAAGATTGGAGGACTTTTTTTATGTATCAACCTCATTCATTTATTTGAATGAGGTTTTTTTGTGTCCATCCCCCAAAGATTTATCTTTGCCTATTGCCTATTGCCTATTGCCTATTGC
>NZ_JANUFF010000028.1 GCF_024806495.1 Chryseobacterium sp. JUb7 | reverse complement strand
TTACTGACCCATGAGCTCACCCCTGATGAGCCTGCCAACAGTCCTTTCTATTATTCTCCGGAAGAATTTGATATGTCCAAGTTCACGTACCCCGTGAATGTGGGTATTGAATACCGAATGAGCGATGAAACAGAGTGGAGGCTTCCTGAACTACCCAATAACCCGGGCTATGTGAATGTATTTTCCAATGGTGAAAAAGCCCACAACGAAACGGTAGCTATTGCTATTCCTGATTTTGGAAATCCTGCTTACGTTCATAAGCAAAAAAGATCCGGGAAGCATGTTTATGGCTCTTATGGAGTGAACTGGTTCTCAAGATCAAGAAAATCTTTGGACACCTACCAGGTAGAATCCAGTATTAAGCCTTCCAATATTCTGTTGCCTCCATCGAGTGTTAATGCCTTTTTGATCCAGAAAGAACTTCCGTTATTGCTGACTTCGGACAACGAACAGGTGCTGTATGCTCAAAATCCTGCCGGAGATAAGACTCTGGTAAGACTGACCATGGAGTATGATGCTTCTCAGGATATGATCAGCTATCAAAAGGCCGTTAATGGGGAAGAAGTATCTGACTTCAGTCCTTTGCCGGATAATGAAGAGCTTTTTGCCGACCATATTGAAGTTTTCTTCCGTCCTGAAATCCCAAACAGGGTTTTCGGAGCGATTGAAAGTGTAACGGACCTTTCGGGTAACCCTTTGGTCTCTGTGATCAAAACCAAAGCTTTGGTACTGAGCAGTACTGGAGCCACGGCAGCGACTACCCAGTCTTTAAAACCTACCATTGCGGTGGCCGATTTCCCTAAATATGTGGGCGGGGTATTTTCAGTAGGCACAGATGATTATATTATTCATAATATTTTATCGGGAACCAACCCTGATTATCCTGTTTTCCATATCCTAAAAAAACAGGTAGGAAATGCTTTCGGACAGAATACGACAATGCCTTTTGACCCTTCCAACTTTACGGTACCCAATGCCAATGAGTCCTTGATGGTGGTTGAAAATATGCAAAATCCATCGACCTGGGGAACGGTGAATCCACATCCTTTAAAGGTTAAGATCGGAGACGGCTGGCCGATTCATACGGAAGAAAGAACAATAGAATCCGGTCAGAGTCCTGATATCACGTATAATACGTATTTAAGAAAATACCGTGGGATCAATAAGACGGTTGTGATGAATAAAGTGATAGAGTTAGATCCCGATACTCAACAACCTCTTCCTTTTACAGGATTGTATGAGATCGATTTTCCGGGCTTTAATCTGGGTCATCACCCTCAGTATTCGGAATTAACCGGAGCAGACAGGGTTCAGTGGTACCGCGGAAGTATCCGTGTCGACAGGCATAATGCTCCGAATGAAGAAAAAGCGACTCTTAAGGTGATCCGTATCGATAATATCGGTGCCGGTAACGGAGATCTTAAAGTCTTTGCTTTGGATGAATCTTTTGCTTCGACTCCTGTAATGCCAGATTCTATGCCTGGAAAAACAACGGAAGTGAATTTCTATCCCGGATACAGAGTGTATCTTCATACCAACGCTGCATGTCGTCTTACCAAAGAAGACATTATTCCTCAGGATGATGCATTGGAAAAATACACGATTTTCGGCACCCGTGCGGTAGACCTTACGTATGTGGATTATAAATCGAGAATTTCTATTCCGACGATGATGTTCGGCAGAAAAATCGAAGAACCTATGGCTCCTGAAATGCCTATGGGCTCGAAGTATGCGACAAGACCTGATACTTTCGGACGTTCTTCGTATGCTTTTACCAATACGTATCAGCATAAGCCGTTCAGTGTGATGTTCCTTCGTAGTAATGATGATATTTTACTGAGTTCATTATACAAGCATACGCTGAATTATAATGCGGCTGTGCCTGAAGAAAATTCGGTAGAAGATATCCGTGAAAAGAATAATGATGATTTTTTCAATGACCGTTTATCAGAGCTTGCCAACTGTATTTTCAATGGAAATGAAACGCAGTTTAACCTTCATAACGGATACAGGCTTCCTGTTCCTAACAGTCTGGATTTACTCAAGGGTATCAATCTCTTTATCGCTGATCATAATAAGCATTACAGCCCTGCAATCCCTGCGATTACGGAGTCTGTGTATAAAAACATTCAGGATTTATCGGCGGTCATCATTCCTGCTGATCCTAACGGAGCATTTGGGGAGGTGAAATTCATTGATTTTGTAAAACAGACGATCCGCAATACGTTTGTTCCGCTGACGGAAGTTCCCATTCTTTATCAGTTCGTTAAAGGAGGCGACTATCAGCCTATTCCTAAAGCCCAGGTGATCAGAGCTAAAAACGGGACCTTACTGACGCCGGGTAACGATGTGAATGGAGAATTTGATATGGCTCCAATGATGAAAATCCTTGAAACCACGCCTAAGCATAAGACGTTATTCGTAGATTATACCCTGGATGGCGCTTCAAAAAGTGTTTACTTCTATGCGGTAAAAGAAACGAATGCCCAGCTGGTACAGAGTGATATGAGTGATGTGATAGGACCTATCAAAATGGTCAATTCATTCCCATTAAAAACTCCTGAAATCAAGAGTGTTATTCCTGTTCTGGAAAATACGGCAATGGCGGTAACGCCAAAGATGGATGTTAACATCAATACCTACAATAAGGTTTATAATGTCAGAAAGGCGAAGCTGTACCGTGCGCTCAATATGCAGGATGCGGTATCGGTAAGAACGATGGAGCTTGTGAATGAGCTTGCTGTTACAGAAAGTATGTCTGATGACGGAGTGTGGACGCTGCAGGACAGTTTCTCGGATCTTGCGCAGGTTCCGTTTGGTGATCCTTTATATTACAGGGTTACCGTGGAAGCTGAAGTAGAATATGCTGAAGCTAAATACGTGACGGGTCAGAGCGATGTAATTGTTACTGAGTATGCCCCTTCTGAAGCTTCTAAGATTATGATCACCACCATGACAGAGAATGTTCTGCCATCATCTCCTGAGCTGAGTTTTGAATCAGATCCGGTGAGTGGCAACGTGGTAACCTCGGGATTATTAAGCTGGAAAGAGCAGTGTTACAAAGGGAAATATCACCTTTATAAAATGAACAACCAGGGGAACTGGCAGGAGCTGGCAAGAATGAATGTTCTCCCGTCCAATGCTTCCAAAGTACAGCTTTATCTTTTTGAAAACGATCCACTGACCAATACGGAAAGCTGGGTGGCAAAAGATATTTTCACGATCACTGATGAAACGATGTTCTTAAGACTGGAGAAAATAGGGCTGGATCCTCTTACCGTGAAAGACGCAGAAGGAAATCCTGTTTATCATCACTTTAAAGTCATTACCGAAAATACTTCGGGAATGTTCAGTAAAGAAGACCGAATCATTACGCTGTACACTCAAAACTCAGAAATCGGAGGCATCTCCACAGATGGTACCGACGGAATGATTATCGAGCAGACTTTTGTCGTGAGACCGAATTTGTAAAGGAAAAATTAA
>NZ_JANUFF010000027.1 GCF_024806495.1 Chryseobacterium sp. JUb7 | reverse complement strand
TAATTTATTCTATTATTATTATAAATTCACCAATATCCCCCCCCCCCCCCACCTATTTGTTTTTTTTTGTTGTGGGGGCCCCCCCCCCCCCCCCCCCCCCCCCCCCAAAACAAAAAATGAGCTCAAACAAATGCTTCAATCGCGGCTAGAGTTACAGTCTTTCATTTAAAAATTTGGAAAAAAATCAACAAAAGCTATTAAAAAAACAAAATTTTTCAACAATTAGTTTAAAACTTCCATCTCCAACAACCCAAACTTTCCCATATTTCGTGATCTACCTCACATAAATTTTTCTTCAAATCGGCTGAACTTTGTCCTATAATTTAAAACCAATTAAAAATGGACACACAAAATTTTAAAGTAAGCAGCGAAAAAAGTTTAGTTGAATGGATCGGAAAAAAAGTAACCGGGGCTCACAGTGGAACCATAGAAGTGAAAGAAGGAAATTTCACTTTTGAAAACGACAAACTTCTGGCTGGAAAATTTGTCATCAGCACAAAATCAATTACAATTCTTGATGTTGAAGATGCAGAAGCCAACGCACAGTTTGCAAGTCATCTCGCTTCTGACGATTTCTTTAATTCAGACCAATATCCTGATCAGACATGCAGAACCAGGTGATAACAATCTTTATCATGCAAAAGGAGACCTTACAATCAAAGGAATTACACATTCTATTGACACAACTTTGCAGATTGTAAAAACACATAGTACCGCAGTTTTAGATGCTAAAATTGTAATCGACAGAACAAAATTCAACATCAAATTCAGATCTGCCAATTTCTTTGCCAACCTTGGTGACACCCTCATCTACAACAATTTCGACTTGAATGTACATTTAGTTGCAGAAACAATTTAATCAAAATTAAAAATTAACCTAAAAAATTTAACATCATGCCCTTTATCAAAATAGATGTTTTACGCGAAGATATCAATCGCGAAACAAAAAAAGAACTTATCAGAAAAATAAGTGAAGTTGTCACTACCGTTTTAAACAAAGATCCTCATTTAACCCATATTGTAATCAACGAAATCGAAGATGATAACTGGGGATACGCCGGAGAGCAGGTTTCAACCTTAAAAGAACAAGGATTTTCAACAGCACCAAAAATTAATTTACACATGAAAAAACAGACAATAATTGTAACAGGAGCATCATCAGGAATTGGTTTAGAGGTTGCCCGCTATTTTTTAGACAGAGGTGATCATGTGGTCATTAATTCACAAACAGCATCAAAATTAGAAGAAGTTTATAACCAATTGGGAGCTGGAGAAAATCTGGCCATGGTTGCAGGAAATGTCGCAGAAAAATCAACAGGAGAAGCTTTGGCAAAAACGGCTCTTGAAAAGTTTGGCTCAGTTGACATATTGGTTAACAATGCAGGAATTTATGAAAATAAAGCGTTTTTGGAAGTAACCGAGGAATATCTGGATAAATTTTTAACAACCAATTTGAAAGGAACATTCTTCACTACACAAGCTGTTCTTCCTCAAATGATCAAGCAAAGAGACGGAGTGGTCATCAACATCGGAACACCGCTTGTGTATCATGCGATTGCACAATCTCCGTCTACGGCACCCATTTCGAGTAAGGGTGCAATTCACGCTTTGACACTGCAACTGGCAGCAGAATTTGGCAAAGATAATATAAGATTTAATACCGTTGCTCCGGGATTAATCAGAACACCGATGCACGCGATGAAAGTATAGACAATAATGCGGGCATCCATCTGATTAACCGTATCGGAGAGCCTGAAGAGGTTGCTCAGATGATTCATGCGATTGCTAAGAATTCGTTTATTTCAGGCGCTATTATTAATGTAGACGGAGGAATGAGTGCCGGTCATAGTTTATAAAAAAATGAAAATTTTAATTGTTTTTGCATGGCTGTTTATTCTACCGGTAAATAGCTATGCTCAAAAAATAAATATCATGAAAACAGAGCAAAATGCTATAAAAAATGCTATTGAGCAGTTGTATTTTAAAGGAATTTACGAAGGGAACCCAGATCTCTTGAAACAGGTTTTTCATAAAGATGCATTAGTAGTAGGAGATATAAAAGGAGTTCCTTATTACAAAACCTCAATACAATATATTGAAGGAGTCGGAAGTCGGCTAAGTCCTGAAAAATCCGGTAAAGATTTTAAGGCAGCGATTATATCAATTGATGTGATAAACACGATTGCTACAGCAAAATTAAATGTAAAAATGTATGATTTTAATTACTATAATTTTATAACTTTCCATAAAATTGATGGTAAATGGCTCATCGTAAATAAAACATTAACAGATGTAGACCCTTAATTTAATTTTTTTAACCAAAATCATCAAAAATCATGTGGAATAAAAATAGAATAACCGATTTATTAGGTATAGAATATCCAATTTTCCAGGGACCTTTCGGTGGCGGATTGTCTACGGTAGAATTGACAACAACGGTCAGTAAATTAGGCGGATTGGGTGGTTATGGCGCTTATACTTTATCCCCTCAGGAAATCTATGATGCTCATCAGCAGATAAAATCAATTACCGATAAGCCCTATAATCTGAATCTTTGGATAAATGACCACGATATTATTAACCAAGACCATACGCAAAAGCAGTATCAGAAAGCAGTAGAAGTTTTTAAGCCCTATTATGACAGCTTAAATATTGAAGTTCCACCACTTCCACCCTCTTTTGAATCGAGATTTCAGAATCAGCTACAGGTTGTTTTTGATATTAAACCTAAAGTTTTCAGCTTTATGTTTGGACTTTTGGATCCTGATATTATTGAAAAACTGAAAAATCAGGGAACAGTTGTTGTCGGAAATGCAACTACCGTCGATGAGGCCATTGCTTTGGAAAATATTGGCGTTGATGTCATTGCAGCTTCAGGTTTTGAAAGTGGCGGCCACAGACCTTCATTTTTGGAAAAAGCAGAACTTTCAACGACCGGAACCTTCGCCTTGATTCAATTAATAAAAGATAAGGTTAAAACTCCGCTCGTAGCCGCGGGGGGAATCGCCAACGGTCGCGGAATCACGGCGGCAATGACTTTGGGAGCAGAAGCCGTACAAATCGGAACGGCATTTTTGGCAACTCAAGAATCCGGAGCGCCGCCTGTTCACAAAGAATTTTTATTCTCTGAAGCCGCAAAATCTACTACTCTTTCCAGAGCGTATACCGGAAGATTAGGACGCGGAATAACCACAGACATTACACGAAAACTGTTGACCGCAACAGATCAAACCTTACCTTTTCCGTTACAGACATCTTTTATCGCATCAATGAGAAAAGCAGCACTGGAACAAAAGAAGTACGAATTGGTTTTCTTCTGGTCGGGTCAGATTGCACCCATCTTAAAACATAAAAGCGCCTCCGTTTTAATGAAATCTTTGATTGAAGAAGCTAGTGAACTGATGAGATGATTTGGTTGGAAGATGGATGCTGGAAGGTTACAATTGAATCGGTAATTTTATCGTAATTAGTTTTCCTGATCAAAATATAATTACCACAGAATTTGTACTTCTGTCAAGGATTTAAGCATATGGTATCAGAAAACTTCATGGAAAAGATTCGTGTCCAAACTCTTGAAAGGATGACAAACTTTGTACATATTTCAAAAACTTAAATTGATGGTTTTCACCCTAGCCCTGATTGAGCGGCATGTTTGAGCTCTTTTCAAGTTTCGGGGGGGGGGGGGGGGGGGGGGGGCGGGTGAGAAAAAACTTTCAGAAAGATTGGGGGGGGTGTGAGCACAAAACAAGGGGTGAAAAAAAAAAAACAACTAAGTGTGGGGGGTGTTTTTTTTGGGTGGG
>NZ_JANUFF010000026.1 GCF_024806495.1 Chryseobacterium sp. JUb7 | reverse complement strand
CCACCTAATCTCCCCACCCACACATCCTTTGAAAAAAAAAACTTTTATAAAAAAAAATACAACAAAATATAAAAAAATTCTATAAAATATATTTTTTTTTGCGGGGGCGCCCCCCCCCCCCCCCCCCCGAAACTATACATTATATTTAATATTACCTACCCTATCTTTTTGTTTTACAAAAGTCCATCCTTTCAAAAAAGAGAATCTAGCATCATTGTTAATATTAACTTCTAACCTCTAATTTCTAACTTCTCCAATCCATCATTTAAACTTCTTTTTAAAGCTGAATTTCAACATATTCATCAGTCCGGGCTCAATAATATCAATTCCCAACCCGAAGTTGCTGTCTGCAACCTGATGATGTGCCTCTCTGAAAGCTTCAAAATCACGTCCAGGAATTTCAAGATTCACCAAAGGTTTATAATCTATGGAAACTGTTGCCCCATTCTTAGTTACTTTTTTACGGCTTGTATATTCAAAATACGGATTTGAAATAGTACTTTCCTGAACAGTATATTTTTCATCAGTATCAATTTTTTGATCTGTGTGCAGGCTTATTTCATATTTCTCACTGTCGAAATTATGCCAGAAAAGTAAATCTTTATGAATAAAATCTCTGGCACTGGCTTTAATAACATTTCGATCAAAATACATCAGAAATCGATTTTTCTGAGGATCTACAAAATAAGGGTTTTCAACATTGGCATGATACTGAATTTTAAACTCATTGAGTTTTTTGTCATCGCTTACTATATCAATCGATGCATCTTTAAATACATTTCGGACATCTGTGCCATTTCTGTCTCCTGAATAATTTAAGCTGTAAAACAAAAAATTATTCCAGCTGTCTACAATTTCTCTTTTATTGGTATTTTTAAAGAACCTTCTCATCGCATTGGCGCGATTTCCTTTATACAAGGTTGTTAATTTTAATTTCCCTGTGGTATCCTTAGCATTAAACTCAACTTTTTCATCAATACAGTAATATGAATATGTATATGATCTTCTCTCCTGAAGTTCACTATTGGGTTTTACTTCAAGATAATGCATGAAATAAATAAATCCACGGTTTTCTAATAAACCAAACTCATCACGGATCGTTGCATCTACAAAATATTCTTCTCCTTTATGGTTAATTTTTACAATAACATGATTGAAACTTAACAAAGACGGAAGATAATATTTAATATAAAAATCAGTGTGAAAATTCACCAGAACAATAGAAGAATCAATCCCCAGATAATCCAGAATTACTTTTAATAAAACCGATTTTGCCTTACAGTCACCCTGTTTGGTTTCATAAGTTTTTGATGGCTCCTGAGGCTTATGGCCGTTCATTTCATTAGCATTGAAGATGTAATAAATATTATTCTGTACATACTCAATAGCGAACTGAAGTTTTTCTTCCGGATCTGCGATAGCATCTAATTTTTCAACTAAGCTGGGTGCCAGTTCCTGAAGAGAAGATCTGTGGAAAATTTCTTCATAAATGGGGGCTATATAATTTGAAAGATCTTTCCAGCTGCTGTCTGTAGCAAAATCTATGTATGGAAAAATTTCACGGCTGGCATCTACCGGGTTGATATAATTTTCCTCTTTGATTATAAATTTTTCACCCTTTTTCAGATAACTGATTTCCGGCTTCAAAACATTCCCTTCTTCATCTCTGAAAAATGTCTTTTTATAAGCAATAGTCTGATCACGATCATTGATAAAAGTAAATTTAAAACTTCCATAGGCCCAATAATTATCGGGACTCACCCAAACATGCTTTGAAAATTCTTTTCTTAAAAAATCCCGCTCTGTAAAAGCTTTCACTCTGGAATCTTCTAAAATGAGAATATCATAAAGTCTTAAATCTCTTATTGTAATATTGATTTTTTTATTGCTGCTTAAAATTCCGCCACTGCTTTGGTTTTCGCTATCCAGCACTTTAATATTGGTATCTGCGATTTTATCTACCAAAACTCCATCTCTCAGAACACTTATCCTATGAATATGATATACTTCGTTTTCCTCTACAACAACATCTGAAACAGAAGCTCTTTCGAGATTTCCGGGCTCATTTAAAGTATAAGCCAAGCAAACGTACTCATTGTTTTCTGTATTGCTTGTATAATATTTTTTATCAAGAAAATAGCAGTAATCCCGACCTTCATCAACCTGTTTTCTTGAGAATTCCGATTCTCTGATCTTATTGATGAGCTCCTGATCAGAAATACTTTCTGTCCAGCTTTCAGGTTTTTGAATTTTGTAATTTTCAATCTGAATTTGATTTTCCATATTTATATTTTACTATTTTATGATTTTGGTTAAAAAAATTAAGGGGTTCAAATTAATTAATAAAAAATGAAAAAAGCAAGAGTAGAACAACGACACTGCTCAAATAGACTTTGGCACATTAATTGGCTGGTACACTCCAAATCCTAGTTATGAAAACTATTACAACAATTTTAAAAGGAATTATTCCGGCTTTTGCAATTTTTGCATTAACACAATGTACAACAACTACGAACGCAGCTGGCGGCAGTGAAAAAACATTTATCGTAGGCCCTCAAACTGCTGACTGTACAGGTGTTGCACCTATGAAATGTCTTCAGGTAAAAGAAACACCGACTGGTGAATGGACTAATTTCTATACCAATATCGACGGGTTTACTTACGAGCCCGGATATGAATATGTTTTAAAAGTAAAAACTGAAAAAATAGACAATCCACCTGCAGATGGTTCTTCCATTAAATATACTTTAGTAAAACAGGTTTCTAAAACTAAAAAATAATATATAAATCAAACACAATGAAAAATAAAACGTTAATTTTAACAGGAATGCTTGCCTTATCAACCATATTTGTTTCCGCGCAAAACTCTCCCCCACCTACAATAAAAGTAGTAAAAGGAAGTTCAGCTCAGCATAACGACGCAATGGTTTTAAAACAAACTATGATTATTGGTCCTAAACCGGGAAATTGCATAGGAATAAGCCAAAGAGGTGTATGCTATATGGTAAAAAAGGATAAAAAGCAAAAAGAATGGGAAACTTTTGATCAGCCTATTAAAGGATTTAAATATGTTCCCGGCTTTGAATACATAATCGAAGTGAAAATTCAGAGAGCTAAAGAACCTATTGAAGGCGTTAATGAAGAATATGTTCTTGTAAAACAGATTTCAAAGAAGAAAGTAAAATAAAAAAAACCTCCGAAAATTCGGAGGTTTTCTATTTCTAACCGTTGTGTTCATGGTCTTTAGGAGGTTTCGGATAATTTCCTTTTGTAACCTCTCCTAGGGTATTGGCTGTCGTCATTGCAACAACTAAATCATTCAGCATTCCACTTGCTGCCGTAGGTGAGTTGGGTAATAAAACCAGGTTACTCCTGCTGCTTGCTCCCACTGAATGTAAAGTATCGTAATGCTGCGTAACGACAATCAGCGCAGAAGCTTCATGAGAATTGATATCAACATTATTCAGCATTCTTACTGATTCTTCCAGACCTTTTGCAATTTCTCTTCTTTGATCTGCAATACCCTGTCCCTGTAATTTTTTGGATTCAGCTTCCGCCTTTGCAACGGCTACTATTCTGATTCTTTGCGCTTCAGACTCGTATTCTGCAGCTGTTTTTTCTCTTTCCGCAGCATTGATCCTGTTCATTGCATGTTTTACCTGCTCATCCGGATCGATATCCGTCACCAAAGCTTTGATAATATCATATCCATAGCTTTGCATTGCCTCCTGTAATTCACTTTTAACAGCAATTGCAATATCGTCTTTTCTTACGAAAACATCATCTAATTTTGTTTTAGGAACTTCTGCGCGTACAACATCAAAAACATAAGATGTAATCTGATTTTCAGGATTTTCCAAACGGTAATAGGCATCTTTTACATTTTCCCTGATTACCTGATATTGTACAGAAACTTTCATTTTAATGAAAACATTATCTAAAGTTTTCGTATCAATGATAACATCCAACTGTTGGATTCTCAGATTCAAACGCTTAGAAATCTGATCCAAAAACGGAATCTTCAAATGCAAACCAGCATGACTTACTTTTAAGAATTTACCTAATCTTTCTACAACTGCTGCAGACTCCTGCTTCACCGTGAAAAAAGAGGCAAACAATGTAATAAGTCCGAAAAAGACCAAAATACCTAAATATATCATAGTTTTTATTTTTTTAATGTGTCGTAATTATTGAAGATTTGTTAAAGGAAGCTTTTTAAAAGTCTATATTTTCAAAAGTAAGTAAAATTATCACATTTAACACATTGAAAGTCAAAACACTTTTTATTTGTTTCAAAAATCATGTTATTTATTAGACTCTTCGGAAAATACTTTAAGAAAAAACTTAATTTTGATTAATAATTATTAATTATGGTTGATGCTAAACAAATATTAAAAGCTCATGTATCAAAATTCGTTTCCATTCCAGACGAACAGTTTGATTATGTTTTCGGGCATTTTAATCTGATTAATCTAAAAAAGGGGCAAAGTTTAATTTCCGAAGGCGATTTTGTCGATCACGAATACTTTGTTCTTGATGGATGCCTTAAAGCATTTTACGTAAACGACAATATGAAAATGTTTATCCTTCAATTTGCCATGCCGAATTGGTGGGTAACGGATTTTGATGCCCTTTATAGTAAAAACAGAGCAACAATCAACGTAGATTGTATTACAAACGCAAGTATTTTATCTTTTTCTAATGAAGACCGTGAAAAAATCTGCAGTGAAATCCACGAAATGGAGCATTTTTTCAGATGGCGAACGAATAAAGGGTATGTTGCTGCCCAAAAACGCCTTCTTTCTTTCATGAATAATGATGCGAAATTCAGGTATGAGGAGCTTCTTGCGTTGTATCCGCAATTGTATAATTTGATTCCGAAACATTTGATTGCGTCTTACTTAGGAGTGACACGAGAAACTTTGAGTAGACTTCATCAGTGAAAATTGGTGGGAAGATGGGTGATGGAAGTTTATCATTGAAGTAGTTAATTTTATTTGAAGCTATTTCCCGCTTTCCGCACTCGCTATTTTTTGTTTTGGGGGGGGGGGGGGGGGGGGGGGGGGGGGGGGGGGGGGGGGGGGGGGGGGGGGGGGGGGAGGGGGGGGGGGGGGGGGGGGGGGGGGGGGGGTTTGTGGG
>NZ_JANUFF010000025.1 GCF_024806495.1 Chryseobacterium sp. JUb7 | reverse complement strand
TAATTCTAGTCTTCGACAGGCTCAGACTGACAAACCTAATACTAAATGTATGATTTAACGGTGTCAGATTGAGCTTAGCCTGTAGTGAGCTTGTCGAACTATCGAAATCTTAGATATTTTTTGAACTAAATTTAGACATGCTCTTAGATAAAACCCTTCTTAAAATCAATAAATATAATACACATAAAATTTAAACAGGCTCTAGTTATTTCAACCGTTTTTTATTTTCACTTAATTTCCTTCCCGAAAAAATCAGTTTCTCCTTTTAAATGTCTGATGATTTTTTCAATATTCCGTTGGATACCGGCTTCTGTTTTCAGATTATTGATATATCTGATCAGTTCCAGTTTTCGTGAAGGAATAAGATTTTCAAAATTTTGTAAGGTAACCGGATTTTCTCTAATCGCTTTATCTAAGTGAGGGTGGATTTGAACTGTACGATCTGAGTCATCAAATTCAACATAAATTTCTACCACTTCGCCTATTCTTTTGGAAGAATTCTTTAGCATGGTCAAATTAATATATAGCCTCCATTCCCCTAAATACTTCATTAGATTTTGTTTAAATTCTTTGCCATTTATCATTCCTTTTACCGGAATCGGGCTTTTATTTTTTTTCGCTGCTTCAAATATTTCATTTAAAACTTTTTCAGGAATAAATACAAAAGGATTGATTCCGATAATCTCCAGCGGGGCTGTGAAATGATTGTTTTTCATAAATAAAAATCTGCATTATTTTTTTTATTCAATAGGCTTCGACCTTGCTCAGCCTGACAATGCTAATACTAACCATTTATTTTATAGCACTTCATACTAATCATAATTTGAAAGCGCAATTCATAAAGTCATTCAATACAGATGTAACTTTTTCACTTAATAGGCTTCGACCTTGCTCAGCCTGACAGTATGAAGACTAACTGTCTATTTACAATATTTTATATTAGTCATAAATTGAAGTTTATAAACGTCGTTCCACTTCTAACTTCTAACTTCTAACTTCTAACTTCTAACTTCTAACTTCTAACTTCTAACTTCTAACTTCTAACTTCTAACTTCTAACTTCTAACTTCTAACCAAAATTAAAAATTTTCCACTCAGAAAGGAATGTTTATCTTTGCAAAAATAAATCTGTAAAACAAATGAAATTTTTTATTGACACTGCGAATTTAGAACAAATCAAAGAAGCGAAAGATCTTGGAATCCTTGATGGAGTAACAACGAATCCTTCATTAATGGCAAAAGAGGGAATTCAGGGTGCTGAAGCGATCAAAAACCACTACAAAGCAATTTGTGAGATCGTAGATGGAGATATTTCTGCTGAAGTTCTTTCTACTACTTATGAAGAAATGATCAAAGAAGGTGATGAATTGGCAGCAATTCACCCAAATATTGTGGTAAAAATCCCAATGATCAAAGATGGTATCAAAGCTTTAAAATATTTTTCTGACAAAGGAATTAAAACAAACTGTACATTGATTTTCTCTGCAGGACAGGCTCTTTTGGCAGCTAAAGCCGGAGCTACATATGTTTCTCCTTTCCTGGGAAGACTTGATGATATCTCAACTGACGGATTAAACTTAATCCAGGAGATCAGATTGATTTTTGACAATTATATGTATGAAACTGAAATTTTAGCAGCTTCTATCCGTCATTCAATGCACATTATCGACTGTGCTAAAATTGGTGCAGATGTGATTACATCTCCACTTCCTCCAATCTTGAGCTTATTGAAACACCCACTAACAGATAGCGGTCTAGCTCAATTTATTGCTGATTCTCAGAAACTGGCGTAAATTTTAAACCATAAAGCATAAAATACCCCGAAACAAAGTTTCGGGGTATTTTTTTATTGTAGCAGATCAGGCTCGATGATATTGTTATCTTTCAGATTTCTTTCATCTGAGTATTTCTTTAATATTTTTGCCTGTTCACCAGATTTAAGGGGCTGCCCATTATCTCCAACAATCACTACATTACCAAATGAGGGCTGGGAGACCATTTTTTCAGGATTATTTCTGTCTTCAAGAAATAATTTTTTATACTTTTTCAAATCTACAGCAATGATTCTTTGATATTCATTTCCCTTTTTATTTTCACTAATCCAGGATTGATCAGATGACAGTTTTTTTATTCCTTTCAGTTCAAAAACATGAGAATTTGTCTGATCTGAAACTTTAATAATCATACCCGGAAGCCCTTTAAATTTATAAGGTCCATCCTGAATAGGAATATCGGTGGTAAACCATGCCGTCCATTTTCTGCCTCCAAAATCAAGACTTGCTTTCTGTGCTGTAAACTCTCCTATTTTTTCTTTTTCAGGTAGAATTTTCCAATTTAGCTTTCTGTCATCAGTTACTTTATACATATTGATATCATTATTCAATCTGTTAAAAAAAACAGTACTATAGCTGGGATAAGATTTTTCTACAACAGTTGATACCTCGCCCTTTAGTTCAGTTGCTTTTCCAAACCCTTCACTTTTCTGCGCATCCTCCATTGCTTTTTTTTCCGAGTCTGCTCTGTCAAAACTATAGAATTTAGATCCCTTTTTATCTACATCGAGATACATTACTTCATTTTTTACATTTTGTACATCAGTAGAATCAGGAATAAATCTATACTCATAAATAAAACGCTGACTCTGGCCAAAAGAAAACATCCCTAAACAAAGAGTAAATATGACAATAACTTTTTTCATTTTTTTTTTTTAGATTTTAAAATATCAGGTTAATCAAACCTTGCTGATACCTTAATTCCAAAAATGTGCCCAAAAATGACAGATATTGATTAGAGTTTTAAATGTAATTTTAATATTTAAATCAATTCCGACTTTATTGCCAATTATTTATTATACAACATCAAATGTGTATTATATTTTTCTTTTTTTACAGCTAAATAAATTTATTTTTTATTATTAAAAATAATTATCAGTAAGAGTTTTCCTCTTTAATACTTTTCACTACTTTACAAGGATTACCCACTGCTACTACATTCTCCGGAATATCTTTTGTAACAACACTCCCTGCACCTATTACCGAATTATTCCCTATTGAAACTCCCGGTAAAATAACGACGTTACCTCCCAGCCAGACATTATCTCCCACTGTGATGGAATGTGCATATTCCAAACCTTCATTTCTTTGTTTAACATCAAGAGGATGTCCTGCCGTGTAAAAACTGCAATTGGGACCTATAAAAACATTATCCCCAAATTTTACAGGTGCACAATCCAGAATTACAAGATTATGATTGGCATAAAAATTTTCACCGACTTCTATATTATATCCGTAATCACACCAAAATGATGGCTCTATACAAATATTATCTTTTGTTTTTCCTATAATTTTTTTAATAAGCTCATCTCTTTTTTGAGTATCAGAATTTTTTAACCCATTATATTCTAAGCAGAGATCTTTACAGGCTATTCTTTCATTGATTAATTCCTGATCATAATTCGCATTATACAAAAGCCCTGCTTCACATTTTTCTTTTTCTGTCATAAGAATATCATTTTATCCTTAAATATAAAAAAAGAAAACAGGATGAATATGACGTTCATCCTGTTTTATATTAAAAATTATGTTATTATTTTACTAAATCCGGCTCTATAGGATTATTATTTTTAGCTAGAGATTCTTTGGTTCTTTTTTCCATTTCTCTAAAAACCTGATTAGGATCTGAAATTTCCTTTCCGTCTGATGTTTTTACTTTGAAGGCTACTTTCATATTATCTCCTCCTCCGTTTCTCATCATCATTTCTCTCATATTCTTTGAAGGATCGTTTACATAAGCTTTCCATACTTTTCTGTACTGATCATTGGTTACTTCCAGTTCTTTTCCGCCGATTCCCATCACTCTTACATTTCCTGGCATATCCAGCTCTGTAGCAGCAATTGGCGTATCTAACTTTTTATTTCCTACCAGTGTCATGATATGAGAACCCGTAGTATCTTCAAGCTTTACAATCAACCCGGGAAGCCCATAGAATTTATATGGTCCATCCTGAAAAGGAATAGCTGTACTGAACCATGCGATCCATTCTCTCCCTCCATATGTTGTGGTTGCTTTCTGCGTGTCGTATTCTCCGATTTTCTGTTTTTCGGGAAGAATTTTCCATTCCGGTTTTTTATCTTCTTTTACTTTATACTGATCCATAGAAACTCTTGTAAACAGATAAGTCTTAAAATCAGGATATTGCTTGGTCACTTTATAAGAAACCTGACCAGATCTTTCACTTCTGTTGATATTGATGTTTCCGGAGCCTCCTTTTATTTGTTTCTGAAGATCTGCCATGGAGGTAGAATCTGCTACAAATTTATCTCTGCTGTAATAATTGGATCCGCTTTTATCGATATCCAGGTACATCATCTCTTTTTTTACCTCTTCCTTATTGTTGGAATCAGGAATAAACTTGTAGTCGTAGTAAAACCGGTTTACCTGCGCGTTAACCAGCACACTCAGGAAAATGAAAAGGAATAGATTATTTTTCATATTGTTAAATAAAAAGGCTTTGTCAATATGAAGGTATCAGATATCGACAAAGCCGGTTGGAACTTTATTTTTTGGTCTGAATTTGAATTTTACCTGTAGTTACACCTCCGTTATTTGAATTTTTATTGATCGTAACAGAAGATATTTCGTTAGGCTTCAAAGCATCCATTTCCTGTTTGGTAGACTCTTTTCCATTGATATAAATCTTTACATCGTCTCCCGGATTCAGATTGTTCATGCTTGAAAGAATAATACTCTTTCTGTCACTATTCATTGTATAACTATAATCAGCAGTATTGATTTTTTTCAGCTTATCACTTGGAAAATTTTTAAACGTATTATTTCCATAGATATATACTCTTCGGTTATCGCCTTCCAAAACTCTTCTTTCAGCCTCAAGCTTTGCTCTCTGCCCTTCCAGTTTAGCTCTTTTCTCTTCTAATTTTGCTCTCTTCCTGTCCAGTTCAGCTCTTTTCTTGGCAGTAGATGCGGATTCTTTTGCTTTTTCGGCAGATTTAAAAACCATATCGGCTTCAGGAGTCCATTTAAGATCTTGCTTATTTTTAAATTTATACACTTTTACCCTTGGAGCATCCGGCGCTTTTGGAGCATTCGGATAGCTAGGCGGTGATGGCGGAGCATCAGGAAAATCAACATTTATTTCAGGAATCTCCGGAATTTCGATATTAAGATCTTCCAATCCCTTTACTTTATCTTTCCATTCTTTTGATTTGAAATAATCATTGATATTGACGTTCTTCCCATCCATTCTGATGACCATTGCAGACTTCAAGAAATCCTGAGAGCTTGCAATTTTTGCAATTTCACCTGATAAATCAGAAATCTCACTTATGCTTTTTTCAAACTCTTTGCTATCAGGCTTTAAGCCTTTTAACACCTTGCTTTTCTCTTCAATTTTTTTACTCAGATCAGCAATTTTTTTATCATCAGCTGCTCTTTTGTATCCGGGGGTAATGGTTACATCACTTTTGGAAGCGTTGGGCGTGATGGTATCTTTCTGAATTTTATTTTCTTTTTGAATTTGAGAAACGGCTTTCTCAATCTCGGTATTTGTTTCTTTAATTTCTGTATTTTTAGCATTTACCAGATAGGCAAAAGCCACTGAAAATAAAACCGGCAATGCAAAAATTCTACGCGCATATCCGAATTTGGTTTTAGGTTTTTGTAACATTTTTAATCGTTTTTTAAGGTTTGAACTTAGAAACGGACTGGTCGCAGGCAACTGTGTTCCGGAAAAGTGGCTTGCTAAAAGCATCTGCGCAAATGCTTTTGTGTCCGATTGTTTTACGGCTTTTTTATCAGCCAGATATTCGTGAATTAAACTAATTTCTTTTTTAATGATATGAAAGAAAGGATTGAACCAGAAAACAGAAGTGATGATTTCAATAAAAATTTTATCAAATGAATGTTTCTGCTCAATATGTACCATTTCGTGCTTTAAAATCTGTTCTCCGATCTCAGAATTCAGCATAATAGAATTCTTCCAGAAAAGATTTTTAAAGTAAGAAAAAGGAGCTTCGGATAAGTTTGTATGGTAAAAATTAATCCCATCAAAACTTTCTTTTTGAAACTGTTTTTTAAGCTGTTGAATCCTGAAGATTCCGTAGATAAATTTCCCTAAAAAATAGAGAGAAACCAATCCCAAAGCTGAAAAAATACTTCGAAAATAAATGTGGTCATTGCTAATGTTTTTAGTTGTTTTAAAATTCTGTACCTGGTCTATCAACTTATACCAATCATTACTTACTTCAATCGTAAAGTCTTCAACCTTGATTAAAGGAAGCAGCATCGATATCAATAGGGCAGATAACAAATAAAATCTGTTGTAATGATGAAATGTCCTGTCTTTTAAAGACAACTGATAATACAGAAACATTACACCGGAACATAAAATTACTTTTCCAAAGTACAGAAGAATTGCTTCCATGGCTAGTTTTTCTTTTTGAGTTCGTTTAATAACATTTCAAGATCTTCAACGGTCATTTCATTTTTTTCTACCAAAAATGAAACAGCACTTTTATAAGACCCCTTAAAATAATTTTTTACAAGGCTCTTCATCGTTTTTCCGGAATATTGTTCCTGGGAAACCAGAGGAAAATATTCGTGCTGTCTTCCGTAAACACTGTAGTCTACGAATTCTTTATCTTTTAGTACTTTTAATATTGTAGAAACCGTATTGGTGTGCGGCTTAGGCTCAGGAAAAAGATCTAAGACGTCTTTTAGAAATCCTTTTTCGAGTTTCCATAAATACTGCATCACCTGCTCTTCTGCTTTTGTTAAAGTCTGAATTTTCATATCCCGTTCATTTTATCATTACCATGATATTAATTTGTGTAAAAATCAATATCACTAAGAAATTAGTTATACAAAAGTAGAAATAAAACTGATTCAAACAACTATTTTTTTAGTGATAAAACTCAAAACAATATAACCTATTGATAATCAGAATAATATTTTTTATTAAAATTTGTTAAATTTTTAAGAAGAGAATTTTATTGGCTAAAAATTCAACAGTAAAATTTAAGATTACAAAAGAAATTCTTAAAACTTGTTAAATTTTATTAAATAAAATTAAAATGTATTTGTTTAAACTGAGAAAATATATTTATTTTAGTGCTTTAAAAATTTCTCATGAAAAGATATAATTTATTGATTGTACTATTACTTCTTATTTTTAATGTGACTACGGCTCAGAAAAAAGGTTCACCGGCTGCAGATTTCAGTACGATAGGAGAAGCGAAAAGCAAAATTGAAAACACCGTTCCATTAGTAATCAAAGCTTTGCAAGAGATCAGCAATAAGGAAGGTGATCCCAATATTTTATCCAACGGAAAAACTGCATTAGCCAAAGAATACGGGAAAATCGAGCTGGAATGGCGCTTATACAGAGGAAATATGAATAACTGTATTCTGAACAACTCTTCCAAAAAAGCTAAAAAATGCATGGAGTACCATAATAACATGTTCAGAGATACAATGATCAACTATAATAATTATATTACTAATCTTACCAAAAAGAACGGATATCTTGGAGTAGAAGGTGATACAAAATTCGATTTCAAACCTACTGAAGTCTCTACCAAATTAAGTGAAGCTTACTTTAATGGCGGTGATGCAGCAGGAAGAATGAAGCTGGGTCAGAAAAAAGAATTTTTGGGTCAGGCTACAGCTGATGATAACGCTCTTAAGCCATTCAATCAGTTAGCACAGTAATTTTTATTTATAATTAAATGATATTGAAATCCTGCTTTATTTAAGCAGGATTTTTTTGTAATCTATGTTAAAGATCCAAAACGAAATTTTTTTCTTTTTTTTTGAAGATCATGTCCAAAAATAAAAACCCGATTGTCATTAAGGTATAAACAATCAAATTTTACAGTCTTATGGAACCAAGAATCAATTTATTCGAAAAAGGAAAAAAAGCAATCACCCCAATTTTTGGAATCATTCAATATCTGAAACATTCTAAGATTGACAGCCATTTAATGGAACTCATTAATTTTAGAATTTCGCAGATCAATCATTGTGCTTACTGTCTTGATATGCACTCGAAAGAACTTCGTGCTGCAGGCGAGACAGAACAACGTCTGTATGGTTTAAGCGCATGGAGAGAAACGCCTTATTACAACGAAAGAGAAAGAGCTGCTCTGGAGTATGCAGAAGCTGTAAACAGTCTCTACGTTTCAGATGAAGTCTACGCACAGGCTAAAACACAGTTTTCTGAAGAAGAAATCATTGATCTTACTTTAGTCGTAAACACAATTAATATGTGGAACAGATTCAATATTGCTTTCCAGCAGGTGCCCGGAGATTACAAAGTAGGAATGTTTGGATAATATTTTACAGGAACGGGTATAATAAAAAAGAGAATCAAAATTTGATTCTCTTTTTTTAGTAGCGGGAACCGGACTCGAACCGATGACCTTCGGGTTATGAGCCCGACGAGCTACCTACTGCTCCATCCCGCGGTGTATTTTTAGAGTGCTTACCGAAAGCACTTACTTAGTAGCGGGAACCGGACTCGAACCGATGACCTTCGGGTTATGAGCCCGACGAGCTACCTACTGCTCCATCCCGCGGTGTATTTTTAGAGTGCT
>NZ_JANUFF010000024.1 GCF_024806495.1 Chryseobacterium sp. JUb7 | reverse complement strand
ATGCGAAGATTCTTGATAAGAAAGTGAGTGATGATATGGCGGTTTTAAGAAGCAAGCTGGAGAGTAGCGAGTTTAATTGATATTAAAATAATGATGATATTATGCATGCTAGGTTCACTCCCCACAATTCAATGTTAGGGTTTTCATGTGCCGGAGTTATTGAATATTTAGAAAAAGAAAATCAGGAAAGAGACCAAAATTTGTTAAAAAATAATGAGTCTAAAGATGATATATCTAAATCACTATATGAAAACGAAGAGAAAGAATCTGACCCTAATGAAAAGTTTTTTTAGAAGATGGGAACGCTCGGAATGATGATCAAAAACTCATAAATATTAATGAAACTTTTGTAGAAAATGAAGTTGAGAATAGAGATGTCAACGTTTCTCCATCCTCTTTATTAAATGATGGACAGGATCATGATTTTATAAAAGATCAGAATAGTTTTTTCTCAAATGATTCAAATAAATTTTACAAAGCTTCGGAAGTATCTGATATGATTGATAATAATATTTCTGATCGACATAATTCTAAATCAAGCGCATTTTTTATGCTTAATATTTCGCCACCAAAGCAAGAAATAGATCACTTAAAAATATTAGCAGAATCCAAAATGGCTGAAGAGGGAATCGATCAAAAATTTATTTTAGAAGCGGAAAAAACTGATGAAGGGAAGGAACAGATTTCACAAATAAAAAATGATCTTATGCATCAGCTTTTGAGGGACTATTCAAAAGAAGTTATGAAAGAATATGCTGATAGTTTCGGAAGAGAAATTTATACAAATCCTGATAAGCTGCCAACGCAAACTGAAGAAAAAAAAATATACATGGAGATTAATACAGAACTGGAATCAAGAGACCTATCAAAAATAAATCCTGAATTCACAGCGCGGTATGAAAGTGAAAAATCTAGGCAATTAGTAAAATATAATAAAAGTAAAAATTCATTATCAAAATCTGAGCTCAATACTTTAAATAGTGATGTCAAAAAGGCTTTGGAAAAAGAAGGAATATCGAAAATAAATCCTGAATATCAAAATGAATTTTCCAGATTAAAAATAAAAAAAGCAAAGCTTATCAATAAAGATTATAGTACAAGGAAACTCACTGAGAAAGATCTTGTATGGTTTGCAAAAGTGGAAGAGCAAAGAACCTATAAAGCTACAGATCGATGGGTTCAGGAAAATAAAAAAATACTATCTCAAATTAAGGAAATTTAAGATAACAAGTCCTTGGGAAATACTGACCGGGCTAAACTCATTAAGCTTAATAATTCCTTACATTTAGATCGTGTCACCCAACAAATAGTAAAAGAGGGAATGAAAAAAGGTGGAGATCAATATCATGTTCATATTGTAGTCAGCAGGTATGATAATACGCCTGATAAAAGGCATAAAATGTCCCTATCTCCATTAAGTAATAAGAAGCAGGGTAACCAGGCTGATAATTTGAGAAAGGAAGGTTTTGATAGAGATAATTTTTTTTCAAAATTGGAAAATAGGTTTGACGAAAAATATAATTTTGAAAGGGAAAACTATCGCTCGTATGACCATTTTAAGAGTAAAATAGTCTAACAAAATCTTTGCTAAAACAGCCCGCCAATATACTTCAGAAGCCTATTTCCATGGTTAAAAATGAGCTAAGGAAAACGAGTGGTATTAACGAATTATCTAAAATAAATCCACTAAAAGATATTCCTTTAAATATCCCGGCTACACCACAACAAGCGGCGATAAAAGCCGCAAAATTAGCTATTAAATATGCTAAAAAAGCGATTGACTTGGGAAGATAAAACTGATTAAGGAATTTACCTTAATCAGTTGCTTTGAAAAAAAAGTAGTCCGGTATTTGGACTTCTACATTTTTTCTACATCTTACTGTATATAATATTTTATGTAAAAGAGGATGTCTCAAATTTGAGACATCCTCTATATATTATTTACTATAATTTATTTCTTCCAGATGTTCTTTAACAATATTATAATATTTCTTACCGTCTGGCTCTTGCATAAATTTTTCCACGACTTCATTTAGGCTATCATAATCTTTTTTAGCTTTCAAAAAAGTTGTTAAATATTTAAATTTATCAACAGATGTTGACCAAGTAAAATCTCCTTTTATCAAACTATTCATGAGATCATCATCCGTTAAACGTTTATCAATTTCAGGTAAAATTATATTTTGAATATTATCTGATATATTTGAAATAATTCCACTTAAATTATCATCTGTTTTAATCCTCCACCAAAAATCTGGTTGATTAGGCATAAAATCTCCAATTCTTACTTGCCATTGGCAAGCCCATACATCTTGCACTTCAGAATTATCATAATCAAAATCTACAACTTTCCCCAAAAAATCAGAATAAATACCAAAATTAATAGTGGATTTTGTTTCATCTTTATTGCTATCTTGACTTTTTTGAAAGTTTATAATTCCATAATTTTTATCGGGATTTATAAAAAAGGTATTTCCTTTCTTTCTGTATCCTTTTTCTTTAAGAAATGGTGCAATCCCCTTAATAATTTCCTTAAAATTGTCCCAAATACAATGATTGATTTTTTAAACTATATACATAGAAAACAAAAAGATGAAATTCTTACAGAGTTTGAAGATGACAAAGTAGCAAAACAATATTTAGATTTTTTGGAAAAAAAAGAGTTTATATTTTATTCAACAAATAGTTATTTTCCGGATCTTTCTCTACGTAGTATTAATGAAGATACTTCGAGTATTTATTTTGTTACTATAGTTTTTTCACAATTCATAAATGAAAATTTAGATCAAATTATATCTAATCTTAATGGGTTAGGTGTTAAAAGGTTACATTTCCATTTAACAGATGAAGACAGTATGAGTGTAATTTGGAATATTTTAAATCTTCTTAAATTTTCAAGAATTACTAACCTGTCTTTTACAATTCCATATCAAAAGATTGATAAGGAAATATATAAAGATAATAGACTGAAAACTGTTTACCTATATAATTCTCCGAAAGAAAAAACAATTAGAAATTTTGAGGTTTCTAGTTTTTTTATAAAAAAGAATAGTAATAATTTATTTACACCGAAGTTTGGGCTAAACACAGTAGACGTTAATACTAATACTTTTAATATTGCCAATAACTATAATTTATCACTATATAAAACAATATTTGTAGATGGAAATGGAATTATAAGGTTTAATAATTTGGACAGAGTAAACTATGGAAATATTACAAATTCATTGCATGACATAGAAACGAAAACAATCAAAAAATTATCAAAAATTTGGAATATTCAAAAAAAAGATATTTTTCCTTGTAATAATTGTGAATTTAGATTTTGTTGTTCTGCTACTTACATCCCTAAAAAAGAAAATGATAAATTTGAGATAGAATGCAATTATAATCCATATAATACAGAATTAACTTAATATGCAAAAAAAAATAGTGTTAATGATAATTTTTGCTTTGTGTTTTTCTTTACAGAGTTGTAATAATTATTATTTTTTAAATCATTCTAAACATTCAATGAATGACGGACCTTATGGTATTCATACGTTTCAATTTTCTAATGAAAGTCTTGAGTTTACAATGTATGGGGATTATGTTTATAATAAAGTCGAAAAAGACTTAATATATTTTAAAACAAAAAATGTTAATAGTATCTTAAAATCTCATTTTAATAAGACTTTTACTCAACAGTTTTTATTTATGTACACTTTTATTGGTACATATAATAACCTATTAGGTTTTTATTATGAGAGTGTTTCATTAGAAGATATAAGAAATTATAACCTTAAAGAATCTGGAGTTGATTTAGGCAATGGTATTATGTATAATTATAACTTTGGTAAATTTGCTGTCGTAGATATATTTAGGAAAACTGACAAAGGTGTCATTCGATTTGTTAACATTAATAATCCAAAGGAAATTGACCCGGATAGAAAAAAATTTCATCGCGAAGTAAATGGACTTTTCTTTAAACTCAACCAAAATTTATGGGATAACCCACCAATGATAAAATAAATACCATGTATAAAAAATCCCTCACACTATTCGTACTCTTATTTATAACAAAATTGTTTTATTCACAGAGTATAAAAATTAATTATGATATGAAGTTTAAGGAAGATTCTACGAATTCCGAGATTACCTACAAAAAGATGGTTTTATTAATTAAAGGTCAAGAATCTAAATTTTTATCAGAAAAACAATATGAAGTAGACTCAATTAAAAGTTCCGGATTTAAAGGATTTATTGTAGGGGATAATACCTTTATGGTCATTAAATCCCCTCAAATAACTTCCAAATTTTATTTTCAGCTTAGAGACGTGTATAAAATATCCGAACCTATACAATTAGATTGGAAAATAGAAAATGAAACGATAAAAAAGAACGGCTACAATTGCCAAAAAGCAACTCTTAATTACAAAGGGAGAATTTGGGAAGCTTGGTTTACAAAAGATATTCCTTTTCAAGAAGGTCCTTATATTTTCAAAGGGTTACCAGGATTAATAATTTATATGATTGATAAAACAAAGTCATATGAATTTTCATTTAATGAATTAAGAAAAAAATCTGATCTTGTAGATTTTGAAAATATTAAACCTAAGCCACTTGAAGTATCAAAAGGTGAACTAAAAAAAATACTTTTAGCATACTACAATGATCCTTACAGAGAAATGAAAACCGGTAATGTAAAAGCTAAATTTAAAGATGAAAATGGAAAAGATATCGAGCCTGATTTTAGAAAAATGACAAAGGAAATGCAAGAGTATTTAAAACAAAAAAATAATCCAGTAGAATTGTCAGAAGCTATTGTATACCCTTAAATTGCTCTAATTGATAATTCATCACTAAAATTTTAATTTAGTATGAAATTACCTACTGAGATTAAAGACAAATATCTAAAGTCAGTACTTTTTAATACTTCTTTAAAAAACCTTCCTGGGGAAGAATGGAAAGTGATAGAAAATTTTGAAAACTATGCCATATCCAATTATGGAAGAATTAAAAGCCTGCAGCGTTCTGTTATTAACGCTTATGGGGGAATCCGAAATAGAGAAGAGCAAATTAAATTATCTCATGTTTTCAGGTATTTTAATAAATATCTGAAAAAACATTTTTACAATGTAAGATGTACATTGTCGTCTGAAGGAAAAAAGTACGGTAAATCAGTAGCCCGTTTGGTATACTACCATTTTGTAGAATCGTTTAATATGGATGATAAAACGTTTATGATATCCTTTAAGGACGACAATAGATTTCATGTTCACGCGGATAATCTTGAAAAATTATCGGTAAGCGATGTTCATCGTAAGACCCTGAATTCAGGAAGAGGGAATAAAGGAGATTATTATCAGGCAGTAAGCCAGCATACATTGCAGGGGAATTTTGTGGCTTCATTTGACAGTATTTATCAGGCGAGTGAGACGCTTGGTATCGCTCACACTTATATACTTTCTGTAATTAAAAAAGATAGATTTAGCGCGGGAGGCTTCAGATGGTTTGTAAAGGATTATATACCTTTAAAACAGAACTTTATAAAAGAAAGAAAACGTACATCTAATATCATTTTTAATAAAAATCTTTGGGCTAGATTGGGTAAGCCTAGGGTCAATAAAAAAAATCCACCTGCCTGCATGAACTTATCTTTAAAAGATATGCCCGGGGAATTGTGGAAACCCCTACCCAATTTTGAAAACGAATTCTGTATCTCTAGTAAAGGAAGAATAAAAAGATTGTATAGCTGGACCGAAAATGAAAATACAGCTTTCACCCATGAGAAAATACTTTCTCTTTACGTAGATATTTATGATAAGAATTCTTACTATCTGTATGCAAATTTAAGCTACAATGGAAAACCTGCCCAGATTAGAATTAACCGATATCTTTATTATTGTTTTGTAAAAGAATTTGATCTGAATAGCAGATCCTTTATTGTTGTTAATAAAAATAATCCTCCTTGGGATTTAGATGTTGCTCAATTAAAACTGCAGTCATCTTCATATCATTTGAATAGAATACAATAAAATATAAAGAGGCTGTCTAAGGAGAGACAGCCTCAATTAAAAACACAAACTGAAAAAATAAATTACCTGAATTTATTTTGCCAAAATTTGTTGATAGCTCAGCTCAGTATAAAGGGCAGATTACATTCTGCCCAATAATAGTTATTTGAAATAAATGGCTCAACTGTTGTATTACTTCGAAGTTTTAGAATAATTTTTTGTTCAAGGATTATGCTAAGCTCTTCAATGTAAGTCCCATATTTTTTTTCCTTTAAATAATACTTTTCTACTTTTTTGTAAATGTTCTTGAATGTTATTTTCTTTTCTTTTAGGAGCTTTTGATCCAATAAGACATTCAGATCAAAAAATGTAAAAAAATGCCTTTCATAGAATAATATAGGTTCATCGAACGGATGAAAATAATACTTTCTAGTAAAAGTCCACTCAGCACTTGGAAAAAATTTTATGTAGGTCTTCGCCTATAAAGTACAACATAGCAATTAAAAGTTTTTTTCTGTCTTCTTTGGATAAAGTTTTTGATATCTTTTCTGCATCATCGTAGAAGGTAGTTTCATTATAAATTAACCCTAACCCGCTTAAAATTGTATTCATATTATCCCTAGTGAACGATTCCTTGTTCATCCAGTTTTTGTATCTAAAATAAGAAGTGTCATTTTCTGGTAAGAGTGGAAATGAATTATTAGAAAACATTTCATCACAGAAGTTACTAGATATTACTTTTATTAACTCAATTAAATTCACTAAGATCTGTTGCCCTGACGGATTTTTTTATGAAGTTAATTTCTGAATAAAATGTTGCTAACATTATAAAGGCTCCTCCCACTAATATCCGTATTGTAATAAGTTCATCAAGAATAAAATAGGATGCAATAGTTCCAAAAATTGGTTCAAACAAGTAAATTATTGCGACTTTCTCGGCATTGATATACTTTTGCGCTAACATAGAAATAGTATACATATATGCTGTAGAGAATAAAGCACAAAATATTACTGATAGCCAGAAATCGCTGTCATTGGGAAGCCAATTTGTAGTAGTCTCTGTACTCGTATAACAGAAAGATAATAATGAACAGATTGCAAACATGGGTATTATTGTAGTTACAATATCTATATTTTTGTTTTCTCTTTCTACCTGTATCAGATAAAGGCTAAAACCTAATGTCCCCAGCATTGTATAAATCGAACCTTTGTTGATTTTTAAATCATTCGTTAATGCAATAATACATAAGCCTGTTAACGCTATAAGTGAGGCTATCCATATTTTATTTGGAATTCTTATTTTGTAAAATATCCATTTCAAAAGGGGTACTACAATTACACATAAACCTGCTATAAAGGTACATTGTGATGCTTCAATATATTTTAATCCTAAAGTCTGAAAGACAATACCTAGCATTAACGGGATGGCAAGTTTGGAACTAACTTTTAATGTTCTTAGATTGATTAATTTTAAATATTTTGAAAAAAATACTGCTAAAACAACCGTTGCAATCAGGAACCTATAGGATAAAAATAAAGCTAAAGGTGAACTTGTTACTGCATTCTTTGTAACTGGAAAAGAGATACCCCAAAAGGCTGTACCTATAATAAGCAGTATATAATATATGTTTTTCTTTTGCATTTTCTTAAATTGCATTAATGGATTTATATCAGTTAAAATATTTTCTTGCTCTAGCTAAAGAGTTACATTTTTGGAATACGGCTTCTAAAATGAATATTACTCAATCAGCCTTAACCCGAAACATTCAGTCATTAGAAAAAGAGTTAGGGGTTCAACTTTTTTTTCGTGATAAAAGGAATGTTAAGCTTACCCCTGCCGGAATATTTTTACAGGAAAAGTGGAGTGCTGAGCTTGATCAATTGCAGACAATTCATAAAGCTGCACAACAAATCCATTTAGGAGAAATGGGAGCGATTAAAATTGCTCATCCTGATTCTATTTCATCATCAATTTTGCCTGATTTAATAGATCGCATTCTAAAAAAGTTTCCTAATCTCAGCATAGAACTGATCCAATTGGCCTATGAAAATCAAGATGACTATCTTAAAAACTATAAAATAGATATCGCACTTACGAGAGATGTCAATCAGTCATCAATTCTCAGTTCCCGTAAAGTGTCCTCCGAAAATCTGGCTCTTATTGTTCCTGAAAAACACTATTTTAATACATTATCAGATCTCTCTACAGAATCGCTGCTTAAAGAGAAATTTATTTTAACCACTAGTGATTATGAGAGCAGTTATACCTCAAAAATTGATGAAATTTTTTCGTTCTATAAAATAAGTCCTAAACCTTACATCCTCAGTGAATTTGGATCAACTATTATTTCCTTGGTGAAAAAAGGTTTGGGCATTTCTATTCTTCCTCATTCCTATTCATTAAACACCAATGATGGGGTCAAATTTATTACTCTTCCTTTTGAAAGCGAATTATTTATTACATGGCGAAAAGATGATCATAATCCTATTATAAATAATGTTTTACAATTAATTTAACCTTTAACTATTTTGCGAAGTTAGGTTCTTTTTTAATTCAGAAAAATGCTATTTTGTAATAGTTTAATGCGTTTAGTGTATCAGTGGAGGTATTGTTTTAATAATAAATCTCCACTGTCATTATGATTTTCAGCTACATTTTCGGAGTGGTATTGCCAATTTCTGAAAGTACTAGTTCAGTTTACAAATGAAAATGATAAGCATTAATTTAAACCACAACAATGGAATTCCCTCCGCCCAAAAAAGTGTTTAATATTTAGTTTTGTTTTTATCAGCAAAATAGGTAAATGCGATAATTGATGCGATAACGATTAGATTTATAATTATTTGATAGTGAAATTGTGTCCTTTTGTAAAAATCTAAAACAAAAAAGGCGACAACAAGTAGGTATATAAAAGCTTTCGTGTTATTAGTCCCGATTACTTGTGGTAAAGTTTTAAGTTGAGAGTCATCAGAACCAAGATCAATAATTTCAAAAATTAAGATCAAAATGAGAGTCAAAATAAAGCGCTGTATGAACGCAAAAATTACATAGGGCTGTAAAGGGGCGTTTGATTCTAAAATTGGTAAAAGAAGAGTTATCGCAGACCAGCAAATTGATACGATATAAATTTTGATACCTGCCCTGTTTCTGAGGTTAAGTTTGCTTTTACCAAAAGGGATAACATATAAGCTATTTAAAATGGCAAACAGAAAAATTGTTATTTGTGTCCTGTAATTAAAAGTGAAGTAATAATATATAGACGCAATCAATCCAATAATTGTAAAAATAATTATAGACTGTAATGTCTTTTTAAAGTGTATATGTGTACGCACGTATTCATAGTACTTTGTGATATTATAACTAGACATCGTAGCGCAAAAAACAAAAATCAAAAGGCTATAGTTATACTCTAATTTTGCATAATAATTTGTAACTCCAACCAATGCAACTGCAGCTGCAGCAACATGAAAGCTGGAGTTAATATACCAATCAATAGCCCCCTTAAAAAAGTTTTGATTCATAGCAATGAGGAGCAATTACATTTTTACAGCTCTTTTTTCATCATAATATCTGTCTGCTCATCATCTCCAAGAACAAATATATGTTTGTCAAATTCGACAAAGCCGTTTTTCTTGTAAAAGTTTATTGCTCTAGGGTTTTCCTCCCATACGCCTAGCCACACATATTTAGCAAGTGATTTAGCAGCTATTTCTATGGCGTGATCATAAAGCAGTTGACCGACTTTCTTACCATGATATTTGCTTAATACATATATACGTTCAATTTCAAGACCTTTATTGTCTTTTAGCTCTGTTTGAGCATTACCAAAGTTGATTTTAAGGTATCCTATTATGTCACCATCATCAATAGCAAAGTAAAACTCAGAATTTTCATCAGCCAATTCATCCAGTAATTTTTCTTCTGAAAAACCCTCTCGCAAGTATTTTTCCATATTTTCTTTTGAATTGCTTTCTGAAAAAGTTTCTTCAAAAGTTTTTCTTCCAATTTGTTGAAGTGCAATTAGGTTATCTGTGTTTACTTTGCGTACTATTATATTATTCATTGATAAATAAGTTAATTTAGATAAATAAAAATATAACAAATTTAAGTCCTGTAGATTTTAGGTTAATAGTCCAATTCTTATAAAGTCTATAGTCCAATTATTTATTATAAAACAATTCTTTTAAGAATATCAATACTTTGTGAGAGATTATTTGTCGTTGAGGACGCAAAACCCAATCTTGTTGCATTTTTATTAGAGCTGGCATATTTGTGAACGCTCCCATCAGAAAAGTATAATCCTTTTGAATACGCTTGCTCAGTAATTTTTTTCAAATCTAGGTTTTTTTCAAACTCAGCCCATACAGTCATACCTCCCTCTGGTACTGAAAAGTTTATGATATCACCCAACTCATTTTTCAACAAGGAACAAAAATAATCTCGCCTTTCATGATACACCGATAATGCCTTTCGAGTATAGCGTTGAACCGTTCCATCTGTTAGTATTTCTGCCATTGCATTATCCAATATATGATCACCTTGACGATCCAGTAGAATTCTAACATTAGCAAGATGTTCAATTACATTTTCAGAAGCTACCAGATATCCCATACGAAAGGCCGGCGAAAAACTTTTACTAAATGAACCACAATAGATAACCATCCCATTTTCATCTGCACTTGCTAAAGGTAAGAGAGGACGATTATTGTAATGGAAATCAAAATCATAATCATCTTCAAAAATGATGAAACCATATTCATTGGCTAGCCTTAGAAGCTCAAGTCTTCTGTCAATACGCAATGAGACAGTAGTAGGATAGTGGTGATGAGGAGTCACATATACCATTCTGACTTTGGTTTTTCTACATATATTTTCCAATTCCTCTATAATAATTCCATTTTCATCTATAGGGATGCCAATATGCTTTGCCCTAGCGTGCAGAAAATTATGTTCTGCACGCTGCCATCCTGGAATTCCAGATACAATGACATCTCCCGGATTGATTAATGATGTGCAGACGAGATTTATTCCCATTAAAGTTCCACGAATGGATAGGATATTTTTTTTTGTAGTTTTTAAATTTCTGGTTTCATTTAAATATTTAGATATTGAATCTCTATACATTTCTGAGCCATCTGGAGAGCCGTAAGCACCAAATTTATCATACAGGCCACTACGTGTGAGCTGGTTGCGATATGCTCTGTAAAGTTCTTGTAAAGGAGCTTGTTTTGGATCAGGATATCCATCATCCAAATGTAGCATTGAGGTGGGTATAAAATAAGGATTTGCCACGTATTGATTGTCATTCACCTTAAATCCAGCTGTTTTTAATCCAAGTTGAATAATGGATTCTTGAAGCTTTTTGGGCTTAAATGTGGGAATACGAGAAGAGACAAAAGTTCCTCGTCCTACAAAACTTTCTAACCATCCTTGAGCTTGCAATTCTTCAAAGGCTTTGGATACTGTAACTCTATTAACTCCTAACATTTTTGAAATTTCCCTTGATGACGGAAGTTTTTGATTAGATCCTAATTTCCCATTCTTAATAAGAATGAGGATTTCATCTGAAATTTGCAGATAGACAGGTCTGTCATTATGATTATTTATTAATATCTGACTAAACAAAGTTTTAATAATTGGACTATTCATAATGTTAATATTGGACTACAAATATAAACCAATTTGCTTTTATTTTTGTATCATAAAATTTTTTATTACAAATCTTTAAAATACTTTTTATGAATAAAAATGAAATTATAATCAGAAAAGCAGTTGAATCGGATAGTGACAAGGTTTGGGTTCTTATGAAAGAACTTGCCGTTTTTGAACATTATATAGATTCATTCGCAATCACCCCTGAGATTGTGAGAAATAGTGGATTTAGAAAAACGCCTCCTGATTTTTATTGTATTGTTGCCGAGAATGGTGATGAGATTGCAGGAATGTTGGTGTATTATTTTCTTCCCTATACTGCAGAAAATCGACCTGCAATTTATCTAAAGGAATTATACGTTGATAATCATTATAGAGGCCAAAAGATAGGAGAGAAATTGATGAATGCATTGAAAGAGGAAGCAAAACAGCATAATTGTACACAGATCAAATGGACTGTTGCACCTTGGAACGAGTCAGGTAAAAGATTTTACGAACGTTTGGGTGCAAAGGAGAATACAGAGTGGCTCAGCTACGAATGGAGTATTTACTCCGCCAGTTGGGAAACAAAAATAAGCTAAAACGCTGTAAACATCAATGTTTACAGCGTTTTTTTGTTTTAGCGCTGGTATCAAAAAAAATCAAAATAGGTCACGATATTTATGACCTTTTTATGACCTATCTTAAAAACTTGAAAATAGGTCA
>NZ_JANUFF010000023.1 GCF_024806495.1 Chryseobacterium sp. JUb7 | reverse complement strand
ATGCAAAAATATTCATGATTTAAAACAAATGGTTAAAGAAAGTATTTATATTTACAACAACAAAAGACCACATCTGAGTCTGAAGATGAAACCCCCGGAAACAATGCATAAAAAATCCGGAAAATTAACATCTTCCGGATTAATATTGTAATTGATAACTTGTAAACCTATTTTAGGACTAGTCATGCTTAAAAATTAATTAACTACAAATTTTCTTTCATTAATCAATTCAGCGATCGCCAGCATATCTTTACCAATCAATCGGTCATCTTCAAGCTTTTCAACTTTTGAACGAAGAATCGAATAATTTTCTTCAATAATTTTTGAACATTTCGCAGGTCTTCTGAATTCTAATCCCTGTGCTGCAAACATTAATTCAACGGATAAAATATTCACCAGATTTCCAAGAACCTGATTGAATTTTCTACCCGAAATACTCCCCATTGAAACATGATCTTCCTGTCCTAAACTTGTCGGAATAGAGTCCGCTGAAGCCGGGAAACATAAGGTCTTATTTTCTGTCACCAAAGCAGCAGACGTATATTGAGGAATCATGAAACCAGAATTTAATCCTGAGCTTTCTGTTAACAGTCTTGGTAAACCGTATTTTCCTTCCAATAATAAATAACTTCTTCTGTCTGAAATATTTCCTAATTCAGCCGCAGCCAGTGTTGCATAATCTAAAGGCATTGCCATTAACTGACCGTGGAAATTTCCTCCTGAAATAGACTCTTCTGCACTTAATACAATCGGATTATCTGTTACCGAGTTTAATTCTGTTTCGGCCATCATTTTAAGATGTTCGAAAGCATTTCTGCTTGCTCCGTGAACCTGGGGAACACATCTCATTGAATACGGATCCTGAACTCTTTCACAGTCTTCGTGAGCTTTCATATTTTCAGACCCTTTCAAAAATTTCACCATTCTGGCTGCTACTTTTTTGCTTCCTTCGAATGGTCTTATATCATGTAGTTCTTTTTTGAATGGGCTTTCAGAACCTCTGTATGCTTCAAGACTCATTGCAGCCGTCATGTCTGCAAGGTCTAATAAATATTCAAATTTCTCCAATCCTTTGATCGCATGCGCCAGGATAAACTGAGTTCCGTTAATTAACCCCAGTCCTTCTTTCGGGCCTAAAGTCAGAGGTTCAAGATTATGTTTTTCCAAAACCTCAGCGGTTTCAAAAATCTCATTTCCAACCCAAACCTGTCCTAATCCCAAAAGTGGCAAAACCAGATGTGACAAAGGTGCCAAATCTCCGGAAGCCCCTACAGAACCCTGTTCCGGCACTACAGGAATGATATCTTTTTCCAACATCAGGATCATTCTCTCAATCACCTCTAAAGAAACTCCCGAAAATCCTTTTGATAACGCATGAACTTTCGCAATGATCATGATTTTTGAAAATTCTTTATCAATGGGTTTCCCCACTCCTACTGCATGGGAAATGATTAAATTATATTGTAACTGTGCTGTTTCGTCAGCAGAAATTTTTGTATCGCAAAGCGGTCCGAAACCAGTGTTAATCCCGTAAACACATCTATCTGACTCTACAATTTTCTGAACGTTTTTCTGTGATTTTAAAATTTGATCTTTTGAAGCTTTATTAAGTTTCGCTTTTTTCGGATTTTTACAGATTTCCAGAACATCATGGAAAGTAAAAATATCTACACCGTATATCATTCTCTAAATTTTGTCTTAAAATTACACATTTAGCCATAATTGGAAAAACTAAATGTCACTGAAAATATTATTACTGAAGCTTAAGGAACAGCTATCAGCATTTTCATGCAATACCTTTGTTATTTTTTTATGATTTTATATGAATTGCTGATCTCTTTACTGTATAGTTTTAGAATATAGTTCCCTGAAATTAAACTTCTTAAATCAACAGTATCGGTATCTTTGGCACGTAAGACCTCTCTTCCGACTGCATCATAAACAATCAGGGTTTCCATTTTTTCGGAGACCTTTATATAATCACTCGAAGGGTTTGGATACACCAAAACATTTCTCTTTTCTTTATTTGATACATCTTTATTTACAGATAAAAAATTTACTGTAATCGGAAATTTAGAAAACCACACATTTGTATTAAAGGGTGAGCTTAAAGCATAAGACTCAGTTCAGAAACTAATAATTTTATTATCATTAGTAACAGATAAAGATGTATTTCTGGCATCAGAATAGTGTTGATTAGCTCTTAAAACATAGGTAGGAGTAAAAAGACTGGTCCCCAGTGAATTGATGAAATTTATATAAAAACTGAATCTTCCTAAATGTGCAGGGATATCTACATAATGGTAGCCATTAATCACAAAATTACCATCTTGTAATTTATTTACTGCTTGCACATAGGCAGGGATCTGAGTATACTTCAACGTATTTCCGGCATCATTTATTTTAATCATCCAGCCATAGGCCGAACCAATCGGGTTACCGGAATTCCCTAATATAAGGTAATTATTATCACTTGTTTCCTCTGCAAATAATCCCTCATCTTTGATACCGTCAGTACTTGAGCCTGACATATGATATTTCTTCCATGTCAGTGATCCGGCAGATGATATTTTGGCAAAATAGGCATTGTAATTATCATAAACAGTTCCGACAGATGATGTAAAAGGAAAATTTTCTGTACCTGTTATAATATAACCATCACTAAGTATTTTCACATCATTAGCAATATTTATCTGTTGAATATCGGAAGATTCTATGGCAGAATTCATCAATATATTTCCATCCATATCAAGTTTAAACAGAAATCCTTTATTTTTACCCGCTACCGTATTGCCGGAATAATCTCCATCAATCGAACCGGAATTTACAAGTACGGCAAAATTGTTATCATTTATTTTTTTTAATTTCGCTGATGTCTCATCTAAGGATCCCTGAAGAAGTTTTTTCCATACAATATTTCCGGCCTCATTAAGTCTTATAATCCAAACATCTTTTCCTGTACTTCCTGCATGGCTAAAATCAAAATCATTAGAATTGGTATTTACAGCCATTATATAACCGTTTGTTACCGGTATTATCTGAACATTTGATTCATCTCCTGATCCTGCTACAGCATTGTTCCAGATGATATTGCCATTAATATCTAATTTTGTCACCCACAGATCATTATTCCCGCGGTTTACAGTGAATGAATTTGTATTGGATTTTGACCGGGATAATAAGATAATTCCGCCGTCATTTGAATTGATGATATTTAATGCGGCATCGTCATTATTTCCTCCTATATTTTTTTTCCATAAATAGTTCCCGTCTGCATCTACTTTTGTTAAAAAGACATCTTTCATACCATAGTTTACAGCTATATCTTCGTTATTACTAAGAGTAGTTCCAGTAAAAACATAGTTGTGATCTGCACTTTCTATATGCCCGGCAAAATATTCATCACCCGTACCTCCAAATTTTTTCTGAAAATCAAAGACTTGAGCTTCCATAGAAAGACTTAAAAGCAGACTTGCTAAAAATACTTTTTTCTTCATAAAATTTAAATTTTCAGGTTATTGTTATCAAAAGTTATTTTTAATTATTGTTTGAAAAGTATAGGGTTTACTCCTGGAAATGTTCATAATTTATAACAGGATTTTTGTTTTTTACAGTTTTTCAGAACATCATGAAAAGAAAATACTGATACCGAATATAATTTTCTAAATTTTCCTTAAAAATACACATTTAGGCATAATCGAAAAAACTAAATTCAGACTAAAAATATTTTGTTTCACAAGCACTTTAATTTACTATTTTTACGCCCTTAAAACAATTTTAATAACTTATGAAACTCAAAGCTTTATTACTTGCACTATCTCTTGTAAGCGTAACCACTTTTGCTCAAAAAGTGAAATATTCAAAAGAAGAGAAAAAGGAAATGAATCAGTATTTATTTAATGAAGGATTTAATACTGCATCACAAAAAAAGATATCTACTATTATATTAAAGGATAACAATGAACATCAAGGGTACGCCAAATCATGGGTAAAACAGAAAGGGCAAATTCTTTCTATTACGATTGAGGATGCTGATACAGGAAAATCTATAAAATTTGATGCTAAAGATATTGCTGAAATGTACTTATATGCCACTGAAACTGAAAAGTCGATGAAAGCTGCAAAATTCATTTCAAACATGAGAAATTACAGCACAAAAAAATATGGAAAATCTACGACAGATGATGCAATTCCTTTCGAAAATCAGACAGTTTCATTAAAAAACAAAAAAGAAAGCAAATCTTTTTTAATGCAGGTCATCAATCCTGAATTCAATGAAAAAATTTCAATTTATTACGATCCTTTTGCTAAAGAAACAGCCGGTTTTGGTTTTGCAGGAGCTCCGGCTTTCGGAGGTGGCGTTATCAAATCTTATTATGTAAGAAAAGGAGATAAAGTAATGTGGCTTCACAAAGATGATTTTGAAGACAATTATGACTTTTTATTCGGTGATAATGCTGAATTTATGAAAAAATACCCTAAAGACTCTGTAGAATGGGACTATTTCAGCTTTTTGGTTTATAAGTATACTGAAATGAGCAATGGATAAAATTTAATTTTAACAAAATTTATAAAGCTGTAGGAAATTCTACAGCTTTTTTTATGCCTTTAAATTGCTTAATTTTGTTCTATGAATCCTTCTCTAGAACTACAGCTTAAAACTTTACCATCCGAACCCGGCGTTTATCGTTATTATGATAAAAACGAACAGCTTCTGTATGTAGGGAAGGCAAAAAATTTAAAGAAAAGGGTTCTCTCCTATTTCAACAAAAACCTTTCCGGCTACCGAATTAAAATTATGGTCGGAAAAATTCAAAGGTTGGAAACGACTATTGTAAACAGTGAATATGATGCACTTTTATTGGAAAACAATCTGATCAAAGAACATCAGCCGTTTTACAATGTAATGCTGAAAGATGATAAAACCTATCCATGGATCTGTATTAAAAATGAAGATTTTCCGAGGATTTTCTTAACAAGAACGAAGATCAAAGACGGATCTGAATATTATGGGCCTTATGCAAAAGTGCGTCCTGCAAAGATTTTATTGGATACCATTAAACATATTTACAAACTCAGGACTTGTAATTTAAATCTTTCGCCCAATAAGATTGATGACGGAAAATATAAAGTATGTCTGGAATATCACATTAAAAATTGTGAAGGACCTTGTGAAGGGCTGGAGAGCAAGGAAGATTATGATGAAAAAGTAGATGCCATCCGTGGAATTATCAAAGGAGATTTCCGGAAAGCAAAAGAATATCTGGTCAATCAAATGATGAAATATGCAGAAAATCTGCAGTTTGAAAATGCACAGTTAATCAAAGAAAGACTGGATATTCTCGAAGATTATCAGGCTAAAAATACAGTTGTCAATCCAAATATCGATGATGTGGACGTGTTTGGAATGACCAGCGATGAGACGGCAGCTTATGTTAACTTTTTCAAGATCCGAAACGGAAATATTATCCAAAGTTTCACCACAGAAATTAAAAAAATTCTTGAAGAATCCGATGAAGATATTATGGAAGAAGCATTAATTGAAATCAGACAAAAATTCAACTCTGATTCAAAAGAAGTGCTTTTGCCTTTCCATCTGTCGGTTGAAATTCCGAATGTAAAACTCATTGTTCCTAAAGTTGGTGACAAAAAGCGTATCGTAGAACTTTCCGAAAAAAATGCCAAAGAATATCGTCTTGAAAAATTGAAGCAGGTACAGATCGTCGATCCGGAAAGACATACCAACAGAATCATGGCAGAAATGCAAAAACTGTTGAGAATGCCTGTAGAGCCAAGACATATTGAAGGTTTTGACAACTCAAATATCCAGGGAACCAATCCGGTTTCAGCTTGTGTTGTTTTTAAAGATGGAAAACCCAGCAAGGCAGACTACAGAATTTTTCATCCTAAAACTGTGGAAGGGCCCAATGACTTCGCCACGATGGAAGAAGTGATCTACCGGCGTTATAAAAGAATGCTGGATGAAGGTGAAAGTTTACCACAGTTAATTTTAATTGACGGTGGAAAAGGACAGCTATCTTCAGCAGTAAAGAGCCTGCGACTACTAGGACTTTATGGGAAAATAACAATCGTAGGAATTGCGAAAAGACTGGAAGAAATTTTTTTCCCGGAAGATTCTATTCCTTTATATCTCGATAAAAAATCTGAAACACTGAAGATTTTACAGCGGGTTCGAGACGAAGCTCACCGGTTTGGAGTTAAACATCACAGAACAAGACGAAAAAACTCGACTATAAAATCAGAATTAGATGAAATTCCTGGTGTTGGAGAAAAGACTATTGAGTTGCTTTTATCCAAATTAAAGTCTGTAAAACGCATAAAAGAGGCAAATCTTGAAACTTTAGAGGAAATTTTAGGAAAGAGTAAGGCGAAAATTATTCGTGACTTTTTCGATAATTAAATTCAATCGAGCATGAATTAATTAGCCTCAAAATAAAGATTTAATCAATTTTCAAAAGTTCGTGAATTTATATACATTTTTGAAAAATAATCATTTATTTAATTACTTTAGTAGTGTTATTACAAAAAAATACATTTATGAAAAGTAATTACTCTTTTGCGAAAATTTTCGCACTTTTATTCGGAACAGCATTTTCGGGTTTAAATGCCCAGACGTACTGTAACCCTAGTTATCCTAACGGATGTTCAAGCTGGAGAATCACACAGGTAACAATTCCATCTGCTAATTTTAATAATTCTTTTGCATCAGGCACTTGCACCTCAGGTAGGGATAGAACATCAATAGTAGCCAATTTAACCCCTGGAAGCAGCTATACAATCAACATTACTACAATGGGATGGATTGCATGTGCTATGGCTATTGATTTCAATAATGACGGAGATTTCAATGATGCGGGAGAAGTTTTGTATCTTCCGGCTTATCTGGGAAATACGGCAACTGAAACCTATACCGGCACATTTACAATTCCAGCGTCTACGGCTCCCGGAAATTACAGAATGAGAATCTGGAACCGTTTAGCGAACTCTACCAACGGAACTCCTGCCGATTCTGCCTGCGGAACCTATCAATATGGAACATGGACTGATTATACAGCTAATATCTCACAACAGCTGGGAACTTCCGAAACGGCTAGATCTACAGCGAAAGTCTATCCTAACCCTACTTCAGATTTATTAAATATTGAAAGTGAAAATACGATTACATCAGTAGAGATATATGATTTTAATGGCAGACTTCTTAAAAATGTCTCTTCGGAGAAAAGTAAAAAGATATCTATAAAAATTTCAGATTTGCAGTCTGGTACTTATACTGCTAAACTTAAAGAAAGTAAAGGGGAGCAAAATATTAAATTTATAAAAAACTAAATTCTTATCAAATCTCATTAGTGTGTAAAAATATAGGCTGTCTAAGACAGCCTATATTTGTTTGTAACTCAAAAATTATTTCTTTATAATTTTACTGAAGAATTCACCTTTACTGGTAGAAATCTTCACAAAATATATTCCTGAAGAAAGATCAGAAATATTGACTCTTTCTTTTATTGCTCCGATATTCTTAACCAATTTTCCGGTCATATCAAATATTTTAACTCCTAAAATTTGTTGGTTATCCGAAAGTTGCAGGGAAAACTCATCAATTACCGGATTAGGATAAACTTTGATCGCTTTAGAGCTGACTTCATTTTTAACAGAAGTATCATTTGTCGCCAAAAATACGGGTAGTGGATCTGTAACTTCATATAGTTCACTTCCATGTTCTTTTGTATATACTGTAAAGAAAAGCTTCTCCCCATCAGTTGCCATTTTCTGAATATTCTCATTCACCAATAACTGGTTGTCATCGTTGGTAATAAAAATATCCAAAGGCATTGTATTCGAAACAGTACCGTTGGTTCTCCAAACTTTTTGAGAGTCTCCGTTAAGAAAATACAGATAATCATTAGCACAAGACATATCTTTTACTGATGAAAAATTATTCGTGGAAAGATTGAAAGTTCCGGCATTTGTACCATCTGTTCTCCATAGCTGTGTTCCGCTATTGGCTGAGAAAAATAACTGGTTTCCACATTTTTTAAATTTAACATCTCCCGAAAAATTAGCCTGGGCCACTTCTAAGGTTCCTGCCACAGTTCCGTCAGTTACATTCAAGGCAGAAGGCCAGTTGGTGGTGATATAAAATAATTTATTATTCAGTATTTCTGTTTCTCTGGCAATACTTGTTCCACTCCATTGAGCGGCATGAGATTTTAGCAATACCGCAGAAGACTGATCTCCATCAGAAGCCCAAAGTTCCGTATGTCCATAACTTGAATTATTTTCCTGCCTTGCTGTGAACAATAATTTGTTATTAAAACCTGTTAGTACTTTTATATCACCATCTGTCCCATCCTGATAGTTCAGCTGAATGGCTTTTGTAGTATTCGCTTCAGTTCCATCTGATTTCCAAATTCCTAATTTCCCGTTTTCTTTGGCAACAAAATAAGCAAACCCGTTTAAAACAGCAGTTTTAGTATCGGTATTGTAAAGACTTCCCATATACTCTGTCGAAATATCTTTCACCAATACCGGAGTAACAGAATTATTATCAATTTTCCAAAGCTCTGTTCCCATTACGTTATTATATCCTGAAAACAGCAAAGTATTATTATTCAGATTAGCATATAAACCCGTATCATACTGAGATGTCTCGGGAGTTAAAATCAAAGAAGTATTTGATGCTGTTCCACCAGTTCTGTAAATCGCGCCTCTTGGATTGGGAGTATTATTTTTAGTATAAAGAGAATTTCCAACTTTAAAGAAAGTATCTGTAAAATCTGTAAAGATCCCTGTAGAAGATCCGCTTGTTAAATTGCTATAGCGTGTTGTCTGTTGGGTATTTTTATTTCTTTTATAAAACTGATTATTAAATTCTCTGTCTGCAGCAATGAAAATTAAGTCATCGTTAAACTGTTCAAAAGCATGTGGCGAACTGCTTTCAAATCGGCTAATATCAGAAGCCAGAGCTGCCTCCTGAGTAAGAGGGTTTAAAGAATACAACTCCATCCCGTGCTTAGCCGTACTTCCTGAAAGATATACTTTGGAGTTTAAATCCACAAAATTATTATTCGACGCCATCCCTAATGTTGTAATTTCAAAGGTTTGTGTAGAATTTCCATTGCTTAACCAAAAACGATTCCACTCGTTGGGCTTTGTAAGGATTAAATGCTGGTTATCTGAACTCGTTCCATACAACACATTATTGGTAGGTGTATTAAATAAAACCGTTCCGGCTTCTGTTCCGTCTGTTTCCCAGATATAATTGCTATAGCCTGGACTTCCGTTTGAATAGCTGTCAAAATAAATTTTATTATTAACCTTCACAAACTTAAGATTAAGCCCCATAGAACTGGTGGTTCCCGGATAAATATCTTTTAAAATTTTCGTACCGCCAACTGTTCCGTCCGATACCCAAGGTTCAGAGCCTCCGTTTGCAGCATCAAACCCGATAAATACAAAATAATTTCCTGCGGAAACCCCTTCCAATTGATATGTATTTTGAAAAGCCCTCAAGGGATTTGTTCCTGCAGTAGTTCCGTCACTTTCGAAAAGATTATAACTCGTTCCTGTATTAGCAATAAAATAAAACTTTCCGTTGTCTAATGTTAAAATTTTGAAATCGTTTGAAATACTGCTTCCAGTGTTGGGAGCAATATCTTTTAATAATGATGTACCTGCTATGGTGCCATCCGACTTCCAGATCTCTTTTCCGTAAGTCCCATCATTAGCCGCAAAGATTAATTGATTATTATAAGAATATAATTTCACATCTCCTGAATATTCAAATGTTTTTAATAATGACAAATTATTTGAAACCGTATCGAATGACCATAATTCTTTATTCTGATAATAGAAAATTTTATTTCCTACCACCACCAGCTCACCGATGGAGTAATTAGAATTGATATCCTGCTTTTTAACTGTTCCGGCTGGAGTCCCGTCTGTTTCCCAAATTTGATATCCTGAAAAATTTTGCTGTGCCACAAAATATACCTTATTATTAAGCTTTACAAATAAAGAATTGGGTGGTATTCCGCTGTTATGTCCGGCAAAAATATCTTTCAGTAAAGTAGATTTTTGAGTGGCAGAGTTATAAACCCAAGGTTCCAGCCCTTCATCTGCATTTCTGGACGCTGCAAAAATAATGAGATCATTAAGCTTGATTAGATTGTAAGGAGAGCTTCCCGATCCGTAATGGATTTCGCTTAATTTAGTATTTAAAACATTTTGTGCGCTGAAAGATACTGACAGAGCTATCAGTAATGAAGTGTAAATTTTTTTCATGATTATTAAAAATTAATCCTTAACTCATTCTTGCGTTTGAATTAAGGATATATGTTTTTTTGATTTAAATTAAGTTTTATTTTCCTGAAAATACTTCTTTAGCATATTCTCCATTAGATTGAGGCATTTCGATGACAATATTTCCATTTTCAAAATACCCAATGGTAGAATTTCCATTTTCTAATTTTACACGGAAAACATCTTTCTTAGTAGTTGCTTTAAATGTTGCAAAAGGAACCGAACTATTAGATTTTACTAAAAGAAACTGATTCGCATCAAGCTGAACTTTCTGAAGGTCAACTTTACCATTGCTGAATTTACTCGCCCCAGTTTCCGGTGAAGCATCATTAACAGTTACCACTTCTGAAGTTACCGTTACCTTACTCGTAGCCGTGTTAGCTGGCTGAATTGACAATGTTTCCACAGGATTAGAAACAGAGACTTTTACCAGAGCCTGTTTTAAAGCGTCCTGATAGCCTTCTTCAAATTCCTTAATATCTGTTGTTCCTTTTGATTCCAGAACTACCTTGTCATTACAGTCTTTAAACTGTAAAATAACTCTGTTTCTCAAAAGAGTTTTATCATTAATGACATCAGCATTTACAACACTGCAAGAATTTGTAATTAATTCGGTTGGCCATTTGCTTTTATCTCCAGAAATAGTGGTATACTGTTTCCCCTTTAGCGCCTGAGCCAGATAGTTTTCAAGTCCAAAGCTATTTTTAAACGTCTGAAATTTTTCAGGAATTGATACATATTTAAAATCAGACACCTTTTGTCCGAAAGCAATTACCGAACAAACACTCAATATAAGTACTGATAATTTTTTCATTTTTTTATTTTTTAATCGTTTCTAAACATTCCCATGTCTAGTTTAAGAGAGAAAAAGTTGGAATAAAAATTAGATCCTCCGATTCCTGAATTCGTAATTGCATAATCTAATGTTAAGCCTCTGTATCTGATCCCGATACCCGCACTTGGCTGGAAAGACACTTTTCTTCTTAAATCTTCAATATCTGTAATTGACTGGAATCTATTAACCCCCAATCTCACAAAAATCATTTTCTGATATCCTAATTCAGCACCCGCATAAGGCGTAATACTTGCAAAATCTGTTGAGACTAATGCCGCTGTCTTAGCAAAATCAACATTAATACCGGCTTCCGGTAAAACATAAACACTGCTGTTGATTTCAAACATTTTACTTGCTCCAACATTTAGCTTCGGCATTGTTAATTCCATTTTATCCTTCGGAGCAGGGTTAAATTCTTCACCATTTACAACAGTTGATAATTCTTTCTGGTTAATACTCCAAAAGTTAACGGTAGTTGTAGCATCACGAAGCATCCCTCCGATCTTCCATCCGTTATCCATTTTATAGATTGCCCCAATATCAAATCCGAAACCATATCCATTGGCAAACTTCCCTACATTTCTGTATACAATCTTAGCGTTGATCCCCACATCTAATTTAGTATTTCCACCAGGATTAAATGCATAAGAAAGAATCGCTGCGTAATCTGATTGTGAGAATTTTGTGATTTTATCATAATCAATATTTCCCTCTGCGTCAATCATCTGAGTTGTATTTAAGATATTATCAACTCCAAGTCTTACCACAGAAACTCCGAAAACACCCGTTTCTAAAACTTTTGCATAAGCCAGATAATCATATTTTGCAATAGACTCAAAATATTCGGCGTGCATCGCTGCTCCCTGCCAATCTCTTTCTATTGCCATTAAACCTGCGGGATTCCACATGGGCGAGTAAACATCATCCTGATTGGAAACTACTGCTCCTCCCATTGCCAATCCTCTCGCTCCGGCTCCGATATTTAAAAATTCATTGGAATATTTTCTGATAATTTGCGATTGAGAGAATCCAAATAATAAGGAAAATACAAGTAAAAGATATTTTTTCATCATATAGTTTGATGCTTAATTAAGTTTTTTTTGTTTTTTAGCTTTTATTAATCCGTTAGCAATGATTGCCAGTATCATAACACCTGATGCTATATAAAATATAGGGCTCATATGTTCTGATTCCCCAAAGATAAAAAAAGCTAGTATAATTCCGTAGACTGGTTCTAAATTAACTGTTAAAATTAGTGTAAAAGGCGAAATATATTTCATCAGATTTACCGATTCCAACATCGGAAAAGCAGTAAAGACACTCGCTAACAAGCATATTAACGCAATATCTCTATAACTTATTTCATTCATCTGAAAAATTTGTCCGGAAAACAAATAAATAATCATCAGAATAAACCATCCGCAAAAAATTTCATAAAAAATAATATTTCCTGAACTTGTTTTACCAAACATTTTACCGTTAAAAACAGAAAATATAGTCCCGAATATCGCACAAAGTACCCCATACATTATACCTTCCTTGTATTGAAATTCTGTTTTAAAAATCAATAAAATACAGGAAACAATAACCACTCCCATGACGACTTCAGAAATATCGATTTTTCTTTTAAAAATAATAGGTTCTAATATAGATGCAAATAAAGTGGATAAAGAAAGACAGCTTAAAGCAATAGAAACATTGGATACTTTAATAGAATAAAAGAAACAGTACCAATGAAGCGCCATCGCGAAGCCTATAGCTGCCAGCTGAAAAAACATTTTTTTCGAAACTTTTATGCTTTCTTTTTTGAAAACCCTGATGTATACAAAAAGGCAGATTGCTGCGAACAACATTCTGTAAAAAACTAAAATCTGAGCATTAGCATGAATCAGTTTTCCCAATATTGCCGTAAACCCCCACAAAAAAACAATCAAATGCAACCTGAAAAGCGCTAATTTTTGCATATCCCTAATTCTTTGAATTTTTAACAGGCAAATTTACAAATAGCATTTACAAATCTTGCATAAAAAGTATAAATTAACGACAATAATCTGTCAAAATTTAAAAACCGTTAAAAAACAAAAAACCCTGAAAATTTGTTCAACTTTCAGGGCCTTCAAATAATAAACTATTAAAAAAATAAACTAGGAACTTAGAGTAATTACTAGAGAATATTATCCCTATTACTCTGTTGTAAAGTTAGAAAAAATATCATTCATTTAAAAATATTTTTATGTTAAATATTTCACAAAAATCTGAGAACCAACAAATTAAACACTCGTTTTATTTCAATTCGAAATCCTTTTAAAAATAGTATCTTTAGGCGGAAAAAATTGAAATTTATGGACATCGAATTCAACAAACGAGAAGATCAAAACAGATTAAAATTATCAGAGCTCAATCGCTTACTCGCTGAAATCAAAAAAGGAGGTGGAGAAAAGAGGCTTCAAAAGCTTCGTGATGAAGGAAAAATGACAGCAAGAGAGAGAATTGAATATCTTCTTGATAAAAATTCTGATTCCATAGAAATAGGAGCATTTGCAGGATTTGAAATGTATGAAGAACATGGCGGATGTCCGAGCGGTGGGGTTGTAATTGTTATGGGTTATGTTTCGGGAAGACAGTGTATTGTTGTCGCTAATGATGCTTCTGTAAAAGCCGGAGCGTGGTTTCCAATCACGGGAAAGAAAAATCTGAGAGCTCAGGAAATTGCCATGGAGAACAAACTTCCTATTATTTATTTAGTAGACTCCGCAGGAGTATATCTTCCAATGCAGGATGAGATTTTCCCTGATAAAGAACATTTTGGCAGGATTTTCAGAAATAATGCAAAGATGAGCTCTATGGGAATCATTCAAATTTCAGCTGTAATGGGCAGTTGTGTAGCCGGAGGTGCTTACCTTCCGATCATGAGTGATGAAGCTATGATTGTGGATAAAACAGGTTCCATTTTCCTTGCAGGAAGCTATCTTGTGAAAGCAGCTATCGGAGAAAGTATAGATAATGAAACTTTAGGAGGTGCTACTACGCACTGTTCTATTTCCGGAGTTACAGATTATAAAGCAAAAGATGATAAAGATGCTTTGGATAGAATCAAAAATATTATGAAATCTATCGGAAGTACTGAAAAAGCAGGCTTTGACAGAATTGAAAGTTTTCCTCCGAAAGAAAAACCGGAAAATATATTCGGAATCATGCCTGTATCCAGAGCTGAACAATATGATACGTATGAAATTATCAAATGTTTAGTAGATAACTCAGAATATGAAGAGTATAAGCCGGATTACGGTAAAAGTATTATTTGTGCAACAGCCAGAATCGATGGATGGTCTGTAGGAATTGTGGCTAATCAAAGAAAACTGGTAAAAAGCGGAAAGGGCGAAATGCAATTTGGGGGTGTCATTTATTCTGACTCTGCAGATAAAGCAACAAGATTTATTGCCAACTGTAATCAGAGAAAAATTCCTTTGGTATTCTTACAGGATGTTACCGGATTTATGGTAGGATCAAAATCTGAACATGGAGGAATTATTAAGGATGGTGCGAAAATGGTAAATGCAGTTTCTAATTCTATAGTTCCTAAATTCACTATTATCACAGGAAATTCATATGGGGCAGGAAATTATGCGATGTGCGGAAAAGCTTATGATCCCAGACTTATTGTAGCTTGGCCTTGGGCAGATCTTGCCGTTATGGGCGGAGCTCAGGCTGCAAAAGTTTTAGCTCAAATACAGGAATCTACATTAAAAAAACAAGGAAAAGAAATTACTGAGGAAGATCGTAATGAAATATTGGATACGATTTCAAAAAAATACCAAAAGCAGACAGAATCAACTTACGCGGCAGCAAGGTTATGGACTGATGCTATTATTAATCCTGTAGACACCCGAAAATGGATTTCTATGGGAATTGAAGCTGCCAATCATTCTCCGATAACAGAAAAATTTAATTTAGGAGTTATCCAAGTCTGATCATTTTGAATAAAATATTCTAGCCTTACTTTTCAGTAAGGCCTTTTTATTGTTAAAGTATATTAAACAAATATAATTTTTTCTAAAACATATCTAATAAGGCAGAATTTTTGTTACTATAATAAACTTAAAAAACTAATAGCACAATAAACTTTTTTATTACTAATCCTAAAGGAAACCTATGAAAAGAAATTTTGCTGTTCTCATTACTTTGTATTCTATTTTCTTACTGTATATGATGTTTTTTGCATCAGGAAGACAGGCTTCGGATAATACTTATTTTCAATTAATTCCATTCAACACTATTCATATTTTCTTTGCAGATACCCATATCCATAAAGAAGATTTTTTAGTTAATATTATAGGAAATGTTTTCGTTTTTTCTCCTTTTGGATGGCTGGGATTATGTGTTAATAGATTTAATAAGATTGTCCCTATTACTCAGTTTTTTTTGTTTGTTATAATTACAATAGAAATAACCCAATCTATTACAGGCCGTGGCGTTGCAGATATTGACGACGTCTTTCTAAATACTTTGGGAATGTTGATAGGTTTCTATATATTTAAATTTGTAACTTTTAAAAACATAGCTAACATCAGATTTCATTTTGATTTAGATCGCTTATATAAACTTCAAACATCAATTTAATAAAATATTTAATCTAGCTTTTGCCCCAAATGAGGATTTTTTGTAAAGTAATTAGATAATACTGATTTTCTATTATAGTAAGACTAAATTCATTAAGTTAATCTAATGAGGATATTATTCTGATATTCAAATTTCCACGCGATAGAAGAGCTGCAGAGAGGCGATTTACTTCAGGATAGGATGGCAATCTTATCTGGTTTTATATAATATTCTTAACCTCTATATGGTGTATGGATTCTTCCGGGATTATAAACCCTGGGTAACAAAAATCGTGATATGAAGATTGAAGATTTTAAGCCGGGAATTATCAACAGTTCGCCCCTACAGGGCTCAATTAAACATAACATATTGCCATAATCTATGAACAGACCGCTCCTACGGAGCTCCCCGCAATAGGCAATAGGCAATAGGCAATAGGCAAAGATAAATCTTTGGGGGATGGACACAAAAAAACCTCATTCAAATAAATGAATGAGGTTGATAC
>NZ_JANUFF010000022.1 GCF_024806495.1 Chryseobacterium sp. JUb7 | reverse complement strand
GCCCGTTTCTAAATAAAATAGAAATCCAGATGATCTACGAAAAGAAATTCGTTTCTGAAAGATTGATACAGGTGCGAGATATTTTTCTTTTCTGCTGCTATACTGGTTTAGCATATGTTGACGTAAAAAATTTGACCAAAGATAATGTCAATATTGGTGTTGATGGCGAACAATGGATATTTACCCGTCGTCAAAAAACTGATACCTCAGTAAGAGTTCCTTTATTACCTTTAGCAAAAGAATTAATTTTAAAATATGAAAATCATCCGCGTTGTGTAAATTCAGGTTTTTTATTTCCTGTGATTAGTAATCAGACTATGAATTCCTACCTCAAAGAAATTGCAGATTTATGTGAAATAAATAAAGAATTGACCTTTCATATCGCAAGACATACTTTTGCTACAACGATAACATTATCGAATGGTGTTCCGATTGAAAGTGTGAGTAAAATGCTTGGGCATACGAATATTAAGACTACTCAGCATTATGCGAAGATTCTTGATAAGAAAGTGAGTGATGATATGGCGGTTTTAAGAAGCAAGCTGGAGAGTAGCGAGTTTAATTGATATTAAAATAATGATTGAAATAATAAATTTAATCCCGCCTTGGGACCAAGAGGAGCGTGTACTCAACACTGTTATTGATGATTCGGTTCGATTGAGCCAAATCAAGCAGGAATTACAAACCTAATTCTTATCAAATATTTTTTAAAATTTGTGTATGGAAATTTCGGTGGTTTTATGAGATTTTATAAGTAGCTGGATTGTTCCAGTTTAATTTTTTAGTACAATTTCTCAAAATCTCATATCATAAAACAATGTTTCATAAATTTACATAGTATGAGTTTAATGTAACAAAATATGAAAATAGGATATGCCCGGGTTTCAACCAAAGACCAAAATTTGGATTTACAAATTGAAGCCTTAGAAAGAGCAGGTTGTGAAAAAATTTATCAAGAGAAAATTTCGGGTGCTACAAAGAATCGCCCAGAATTTGATAAAATGATTGAACAGTTTAGAGAAAGTGATGAACTTTATGTTTGGCGGCTTGACCGATTAGGTCGAAGCCTAAAAAATATTATTGATCTTGTCTTAAGTTTAAGTGATAAAGGGATTATAATAAAAGGTCTTGTAGATGGTGTAGATACTTCAACTATTAATGGGCGACTATTTCTAAATCTCATGGCTTTCTTAGCTGAATATGAAAGAGAATTAATAAGAAAAAGAACCAACGCAGGACTGCAATCTGCCAGAGCAAGAGGTAGATTGGGAGGAAGACCGAAAAGGTATACCAAGGAAACAATTTCTAAATTATTGCTACTGCACAATATTTACAAAGATGTCACTAAACGCCCAGAAGAAATTTATAAACCATTCGGATTGACCAGAGCAACCTTTTACCGGTATGCTAAAATTTTGGATAATCATACGGATTTATAAACCATTCGGATTGACCAGAGCAACCTTTTACCGGTATGCTAAAATTTTGGATAATCATACGGATGAAGAAATAAAGAATATGGGAATTAAAAAATAGATACTACAAAATCTCCTGAAGAAGTTTATAAGCCGCTTGAGTTAACAAGAGTAACATTTTACCGATATGCCAAAATTCTTGATAATAAATATAGATGAAGAAAAAGATAGCTATAAAAAATAAGTTTTGAAGAAGTGTTAACTTTATATCAAGATAATAAATCTCATCTATTTTAAGATGAGATTTATTTTAAATTTCAAAAATTTCGTTAAGAAATTTATTCATTGATGGCGCTAATAAATTATAAAGTTGCTTTTTATCATCCGGAATATCATTTTCTGAAATTGTTAAAAAATGCATTACCGGAACCGGTACATCTACGACTTTCGATATTTTTTCTAAGGTTTCTGTAGTTGGACTGTATTGGCCTTTTACTATTTGAGAAATAGCAGTAGTGCTTTTCCCAATTTTTTCGGCTAACTGCAATTGAGTTATATTCTTTTTTTTAAGCAATAACTTAATAACTTCTCCTATTGTCATTATTCTGGTCCTTTAATAAAATTAGTTGCCACTAGGGCAATATCTTTAAAAATTGAAATTAATTTGATCCAAAGGTCAAATCTTTCATCGCTATTAAGATCCTTATTTAATTCGTCTTTGATATTTAATAGCAACTGTTTCACTTCCACTGATATTTCACAATGTATCAGTACATAATTTATTTGTTGAGATAACTCTATTTTGGAATTCATTTATTAAGATTTTAAAATTAATACTTTCAATTATTGAAATATTAATTTTAAAATCTTCTTCTGTTACAATATTTTTTATGTTATTTTTGAAACTGCGAATAATTGCTCTCATATCTAAAACATCTAAAAATTGAATTTTAAACTTCAAAATTTTGATTACAATTTTAAGTTTTATTAAATATTTTTTTGCCTCAATTAAAGTGTCATCTTCTTCAGTTAGCTTTTCAAAAATGTCTATTAATTCTCTAATTTCTTCTAGAGAATGTTTGTTACATTTTTCTGTTGAAGAAGTCTGAAAGGCAGATTTAATTTTCTCAGAATAATCAATGTTGTAGATATTTGATGCATTTTGAATTTCATTTAATGCATTCTGTAAATCAGTACCTGAAAGATATGAGGTTCTATCAATGTACATACATTTCCGATTTAATAAGTCATCTTCAATAGTATGGTTCATCTAATTTTTTTGTATTTTTTTTACTAGATCAAATTTAAGTAAAACTTAAACAATGAGCAAATTTTTATTAATATATTTAATATATTGCTTAGTAACAAAAGACTTTGTGTAAGGGGGGAATATTATTTGTATAAAAAATCACTAAATAAATAATTAAATTGAAAAATTATTATTCCTTAAATTTGAATAAAACGAACGCACAACATGGAATATAACTTTTCAAAATTAAATGATTCGATGAAAAATAAAAAGCTACTCTATATAACATCTTTTCTATTCTTAATAGTGTTTCTTTTGTGTTTTATTTTAATACAGATAGAAGTGAGAAATACATATATTGATATTATTTACTCAGCGGTTATCTTATCAACTATGGTTACTTGTGTAGCTTTATATTTTAATCTAATACTAATGCTAAAAGATAAATCTAAAAAAATGATCAAATGCAAGAAAAGCAAATACTTATAGATTATTTATCTCAAAATGGATTTTCAAATGAAAGTGCAACACTTTATGTAAATAGTTTATTAAAGAATCCGGAAAATATTGATAAACTTAAAGAAACCATTTTTAAATAACTCTTAATCTCAAAAACGATGGAAAAAAAGAAGCTTTTTATTTTCGCTGTAATTTCAGTAATACTTGTATTTCTAATCTTTTTTTCTAAATATGAAAAAGGTTTTAAAATAGGAACTTGGGGAATAAATAGATCAATTAATTGGAAATAGAATTAAAATTTTAAATAATTTCAAAAACGATATTTAGGAATTTTAATACCCCAACAGTTATACCTATTCAAAGATGAAATTCATATATTCCTTTTTATTTCTATCAATCTTTTTGTGTATTCAAGCGCAGGAAAAAGATTCTATAGTTAATTCTAAAATTGCTGATGTTGTTGTAAATTTTGGAAAACCAAGAATAGATTGTCAAAAAATTTATGATAAAGAGAAAGCTCATTATAAAAGGCTGTCTAAGGAACTTAATAAACTAAATTTTGAAACACTTTTTAATGAAATTTTTAAACTAAAAGAATTGCAAGATTTAAAGTCTAACAATCGGAAAATACTAATTTTCAATCCTGATTATAAAACTGTAAGCTATATATGTGGAAATGATTCCTATTTTGAGTGTAGACATTATGAGAAGAATATTCAAGATGAAGTTTTTGAAAAGATTTGGAGAAAAAATAATTATCTAATAATTGAAAAATTTTTTGATAATAAAGTAATTATTCCTTTAATCGGGCTGCCATTTTGGTCTTTTGAACAAAATATGAGTGATGATAATAATTACATTAAAAGATTTGATGTTAATCCCTTTTTTAAAGGGATTTATTATGATTTAAATAATGTTGAGAAAAAGTTTTATTATTCTTCTTATCGAAAAGATATTGAAAATTTAAAAATTCATCTTCAAAAAGATAGAACGATTGTTGAAGATTTTCTTCAGTTGGATATGATTATATTTCCTGAAGTAAGTGAATATTCTACTGCTTATAATGTGAAAATTATTATTGGCATTGATGGCAAAGAGCTTATTAGGTTAGATATTCTGTATCAATACAAATATGGTAAATGGAGTCTTCTAAAAGAAAATTAAACATATTAGGTAAAGTCTCAAAAAACGATAGAGGAAATAATCATTTTCTTTTTTTGGATGAAGTACGTAGTACTCCAGAGCTTGCTTGTATTAATCACGTAACTATTTAAGAAATAGATACAAAAAGCTAAACTTAAAGTTTGAGAGATATTTTTTAATCCTAACTCTTTCAGAATCAAAAAGTATAATAGCCACTCCACCACCATCTACATAAGTTTACAGAGGGATATAGTATGTGTGTACAGAATTTACATCAATAGTCGGAAAAAATATTACTCCAAGCATGAGTGAAAAAGAAAATTGTTATGATAATGCTGTAGCAGAGAGCTTTTTCAAAACTTTGAAAACCGAACTGGAGTTCTTAACAAAGTTAGCAACTCCATAGCAACTCCAAATACTATGTGACTGGTTTAGTGGAATATTAAAAAAATGTCTTCTTACGATAATAAATAGACCCATTCAGTATTAATATAAAATCATTAATGCTCAATTTTGTATAGTCAATACCGTCAAATAAAAATGAATAAAAATAATATGAATCAAATTTTTGATTTTTCATCTTAGTGTTTTAGTGTTTATATTAGGTAGGGCTGCAATGTCTTACCTAATTTTTTAACAATACCTGATTAATCAAATTACTTTAGTTAGACATATAAATATATTAAAGTTAAAAAAAATCAAATGAAAAAAATTTTTACTGCTCTAGTTTTGCTTTTAATGGGCAAAGCATATTCCCAAATAATCTATACACCTGTAACTCCCAATTTTGAAATAAATCTTTCACCAACAGGTGGAAGCAGTGCTAATCTATTTCCCATAGATTTTAATAACGACGGAGTAGTTGACTTTAATTTTAGATGGGATGTTTATGATACTGGAACTTATTTTATGCATATTACAAGTTCTAACTCATATTCTTATAATTCTAATAATCAAGTTGTAGGAAAAGGAGTGTCTAATTCGTATGGTGTACCATATGCAATGTCATTGGATGTTAACACAACGATTGGTCCTTCATCAATGGGATGGATTACTGAACCAAGAGGCCCTCTTATTGGAGACAGTGAGAGTAGCAATTTTTTAGGATTAGGTGATAAATATATAGGAATTAAATTTTTATCTGCAGGACAATATTATTTTGGATGGGTTCTTGTATCTTTTATTACAAATAAGCTTATTATTAAATCATATGCTTACCAAACTACACCAAATACTGGTATTGAAGCAGGAAATGAAGGAGGAGCTTTAGGAGTAGAGTACAAAGATTTCAGTAATATGTTTAAACTATATCCTAATCCTACTACAGAGTATTTAAAAATAGCTGGAAATAAAGAAACTATTGGTTATACTATTCATAATCTGGAAGGAAGAAAAGTAAAAAGTGGTATAGTGAACGCTGATAATAAGATTAATGTATCAGAGCTTATTAAAGGTACATATGTAATTTTAATTAATAATAAGGGCTGGAGTACTAAATTTATAAAGAAATAAGAACCGTAAAATATACCTAAATATATTTAAGGGATGTTTTTCTGGAAGATTATTTCTTCCAGAATTTAAATATTAAATACTTTATTAAGAAGCCTGTTTAAACTTTTATTTTTCTAAGGAACATAATAGAGAAAGCTAAATAATGTATTCTTGATAGCAATTCGAACCAGAAAAGGGAAAGTATACTTTTCCATTATTAAAGAAGATAATTAATATATTCTTTCACAAATAAAAAATTATTTATTCAGTTACAAGATGGTATATTTAGCCCAGAGTATAATGTAGTTCCAATATAATGAAAATACTTTAATCACTTTTGTACTATAAATAAGTAATTAGAAAATAAAGTAATCTTCATTATTTAGTGTTGTTTTGTGTTATAAGGTAGAGATAGTAACTCTATCTTATTATTTAAGATCGTAATTTATTATAAAATGATCATCCTTTACACATTAATAATTTACAATATCATGAGGGTCTATGCCAAAATATTCTTTAAATAAAAAAACAAAGCTGGGAGACTTACCAAAATTAAGGTCAGATGATAACTCTTTAATATTGTCATATTTTTTCATTTCTAACAATTCTTTTGCTAATTTAAGTTTTTCAATTTTATAAAATTTTATGGGACTTAAACCAAAAAAATCTTTAAAATGCGATTTAAATTTTGTTTGAGACATTCCTGCCTGGGAAGCTAAAAATTCAACTCCCATAAATGGTTCCCAAATATGTTCAATTATATATTTTTTTGTATTAATAATGGCATCAAGATCAGTTTTGGCATGTTTTAAAGTAAATGAATTGTATCGCACCAAATTTTTTAGAAACACCCCTAAAAGCTTATATGCAGAAGCCTGAACGACAAGTTCATAGTTAGGATCGCCAAATTTTTTGTTAATGATCTTATTCAGAATAATTTTTGAAGTACTATCTACATATCCATAATAATGGTGGTATTCTTCAATATTTTCCTGAATTCTGGTATTAAAATTTCCTAAATCATAAGGACGTATTAATTCTTCAAAGTACGACTTCCTAATTACAATACGAAATGAATAGGTTCTTGTTCCAATATTCGGTATCACTTTTCTCTCGGCAGTTCCATCTATAAATCCAAAATTATAATTTGATTTATTGCCAACTTCATAATTAGAATCATTTAGTATATGATTGTTAAAACCATCACTCAAATCAAATATAAGATACCAAAAGTCTGAATTAGCAGAAGCCTTAACAAATTCAATTTCTTTTTTTGCAGTATAATCGATAACAGCTAAAGAAAGATCATCTGATAATAATTTGTAAAAAACTCCACCATCCCAAATATCTTCAGGAGCTAATAAATATTTATTTTCAATAATTTTAAAGTTAAGCTTTTCAACAAATGGCCTTGTCCAATTGTCTTGAATCGAGTCAATATGTTTTAACTGTATCATTTCTATATATCTAATATTTTAAAATATAGTCTTTTGGAGTAATTCCATAATAACTTCTAAATTGACTTACAAAATGTGATGAGCTTTTATAGCCTAAAGCTATCGACACTTCATTGACTGAATTTCCTGCTATTAACATCTCTTTCCCTTTTTCAAGTTTTTGCGTTAAAAAATAAGAGTTAGGAGAAGTTCCGATAATTTTTTTAAATATATTTTTATATTTTGTCGGAGACATCCCAGCTTTTTGAGATAAGTTTTCAATACCAGGAAAATCATCTTCCAAAGCATTCTGTAAGTGGAGCTGTGATAGTAAAATATTGTTTAATTCTATAGCCGTTACTTTAGCAACAATCGTTTCAGAAATCAAAAGATGCTCTATGTATATATCTAACAATTCATACACTGAACCTTTCATAAAAAGACTCCAAAACATATCTTTTTTTATGTGTTGCTCAAGTTCTGCTAAAACAAAACTACTTAAATAATTGATTCTCTCAAATCTTACAATCGTATTTTTAGAACTGTCTATTAGCTCCTCTAAGAGTTTTAGGTTTCCAGATTTTTTTAATACATAATCTTTTAATAATTTTTTAGAAATAAAAATATAGAAATTAAATGCTTTGCAATCTTTTTTTATGATAACATCGCAATCTAGAGAACTATCTAATGTTGTAAGATTATTTTGATTCGAACCAACTTGAAAAATTTGCCCATCAATAAAGAGTTCGAAATTTGAAGAGGAAATATTGTAGCACAGCGCAATAAATTCAGAATTATTATTTCTAATTTCAAAAAAAGTATTCTTCTGGTATATAACATCAATTAAAAGACATGATGTATCTTCATCAACCTTAGAAAAATAATAATTTCCTTTAAAATTATCGTTATTATTAATTTCTATAGAATTATTAATTATTTCACAATTCAATGATTTAGAAATGTTTTCACACAAATCAGCATAATCATTACTATATTTAAAAATAAACTTCTCCATAAAATAAAATATAATAATATAAATAGAATTTATAGTTTTTTTTTAAGCTATAACTATAAATATTCACTTATAAATATATAAAATTAGTCTTTATTTAATAATAAAATGACTTTATTAATCTATTTAGACAGGATAATCTTCTCAATTTTGTACCGTTAAAAATATTCAATAACAAACACAATTATTGAAAAAATTTATTTAATCCTTCAAAATTAGATAACAGCGACACCTCTATATTCCTTAAGTCGCTGTTTGTCTAATGGCAGGATCAACAATGAAAAAAAGTAAACATGTTTTATCGAAAAAGAGACGTCGCTTTTGAGATACGATTCTAAACACACAAAAAAAAAATTTATTCTAAAAACGTAAATACTAAAAATTAAAAAAAATGAAAAAAACAATTATAATATTTTTATTATTTATTTGTTTAAAAACTTTTGGACAAATAGGAATAGGAACTGCACAACCTCAGTCTAGCGCTATGTTAGAGGTTTTTTCTACGAGTAAAGGCTTTCTTCCTCCTAGACTAACTATAACACAAAGGGATAGTATCGAAAATAAAGTTGGTGGACTTACAATTTACAATACGGATCTAAATTGTATGCAATATTGGAACACAACAAAATGGATAGGAGACTGTTCTCAGAGCCCTGTAGTAGGAATTATTACCAGCATTGATTGTGCTAATGTAAATAATAATGGAACTTTAATCAGCGGAACTATGGCTTCAGGAGTATCATCTGTAATTCCTTATACAGGAGGAAACGGAGGTATATATCCAGCTGCTAGCTTCAACTCAACGGGTGTTACTGGGCTTATTGCCAGCCTTTCAAGTGGTGTATTAAATACAGGAAACGGAAATTTTGTATTTGATATTACAGGAATCCCATCATCTGCAGGAAATGCTAGTTTTAATATTTCGGTAGCTGGGGAAACTTGTACCTTCACTATTCCCGTAATTACTCAGGGTGCTACTGTAGGTTCTCTTAATTGTGGTTCTGCGGTATTTTCACCGGCTGCTTTTACTTCGGGAACAAGCTATAGCGGTACATTAAAAGTACCTTATACAGGAGGTAATGGAGGTAATTATTCTCAGATATCTTTCACCAACAACGGACTTACCTTTACTCTTCCTGCCGGAACATTAGGAAACGGAAATGGAAATCTCGTATACAATGTTACTGGTATACCAATGAGTGCAGGGGCTATTAGTATTCCTATCTCATTTGGAGGAAAATCTTGTAATGTCACAGCTACAGTAGCGAAAGGATCTACCGTGATACTACCCGGAAATCCTAAGGGTTGGATGAGACATAACCTTGGAGCTAATACAAGTCTTGATCCCGATGTGCCTGTTCAGGCGATCCACGGTAATTATTACCAATGGGGTAGAGCTACGGTTGTAGCGAATGCAAGTACTCCTGTCGGCGCAATTAGTGGCTGGAACACTGCCATTGCTCCTGACAATTCATGGCAGGATGGGGCTAAAACAGCGAACGACCCATGTCCTGCAGGCTTCCGTATACCTACAAGGCAGCAGTTTAGCAATCTTACAAGCAACAACGCCTCAAGCAATGTGGGAACTTGGACTCCTCCTACTAATCCTACTAACTTTGGATCTGCAAAGGTATTTGGAAGTGGAAGCAATATACTGACATTGCCAGCCACCGGCATACGTAGTGAGGCGAATGGTGAACTAAGCGGCCGTGGTACAAACGGGAACTACTGGAGCAGTACTCAGAGCGGGACTACCTACGCAAACTATCTGGCCCTTCTCATCGATTATCCGGTGGTAAGTAGCTTTATCCGTCCCTACGGTATGAGTATTCGTTGTATCGCAGAATAGGTTTTATTTATTTTTAATAATTTTACTACTCACCGGCGGCTATAGTCGCCGGTTTTTATTACACAATAAAATACACATACAATCTATAAACATACAACACATGATCTATATAAAAATACTTCTAATAGCTCTATTAACGATGGTAGGCTTAACGGTAAAAGCACAGAAAATTGAAATGTATTTCCCCCATTTTGCAGGAAAAACATATGATTTTATCATCTTCCAGGGAAGCAGCACAAAAACCGTGATACAGGATACAATTCCTTCTGACGGAAGATTTACTTTAACAATACCAAAAGAAAATGCTCCTTATATAGGAATGAGCAGATGGCTCATCACTGGAACACAACAGGGTGGTGGACTTGATATGCTTATCCCTGGCCATGACTTTGCGGTAAACTGCACTGAAATAATACCGGATAACACAAATATCATCTATATTGGAAATACAGAAATTCCGCAACTTAATGAGCTATATACAAAACAACAGGGGATCTTTGCAAAATATGATGCCATGCTTCAGGCCAGAAAAGCATTTGGTGCTGATGATAAAAACTACTCCCTTTTTGATACTGAGTACCAAAAACAGATGAAAGCCTACGAAGCTTTTCAGAATGAGCTGAAGAAAATAAACAATTACCCGGCAAAGTTTACCAATATCGTTAATATCACACAGGGAATCGGTACCCAAATCGTTGATTCCGAAGAACAGAAAGCGAAGAATATTGCCCATTATATTGTACAGAACATGGATTGGCAAAGCTTATATACTTCAGGACATTGGGCTGGGATTATATCATCATGGATAGATGTTCATTCCATGATAATTAATGATCCTCAAAAGTTTAAAGAGGATTTTTTAACGGTAAGTGGTAAAATTCAAAACCCTAAAAACTATACGGATTTTGTACAGGCTGTTGCCGGTGCATTGACAAGAAACGGAAAAGATGATTTAATTAAAATGATTACTCCTGTCGTAGTGAAGTCTGGAAAAGTTTTATCATACGAAAGAGCATCGACTGTCTATTTGTCTGGAATAGAAGGTACGCAGGCCAAAGATCTTATCCTTACAGAAGCATCAAGCAAAGAGAACTACAAAATCCTTAAAAGCCGTGATTTTGCAGGAAAAGATTATACCAAAACCCTGCTCCTTTTTTATCAATCAGGATGTGGAAACTGCGAAACACTTCTGACTGAGCTTAAAAAAGACTACGAAAAGCTAATGAGTGAGAAGATACATATCATTGCCTTATCGTCAGATACAGATCTTTCAGTTTTTAAAAATAAAGCCAAGGATTTTCCATGGAAAGATTCATACGCTGATGGTGAAGGAGCAAACGGAGAAAACTTCAAAAACTACGGTGTTACTGGCACTCCAACTTTATTCCTCATTGACCAAGAAGGGAAAATAATATTGCGTACAGCATCATTGGATAATATATTATTCAAATTAAATTAGGTAATGATTGGCTTTGCTACCTTCGTTAGAATACAATGCTTGTAGTTTTTCTGCCGTCGTCTGAAATGTTGAGGACATATCTTTAAATATTCTCTTGATGAGTTACTTCCATCATCACCAATCGAAGTATTTAAGTGCAGATACCATTTATACAGACGACGTTCATAAAGTACTAACGCAATTAAAACCCGAAATAGCTGTTGTAGCTTGTGGAACAGCTCAATTAGATATTTTTCAATCTTTATTAATGCGAATGGACGATATTTTAAAATTCGTGAAAAACGCACCGAATCAAGTAATCGCTAACCATTTGGAAGCTGTAAATCATTGTCCGACAACGAGAAATCAATTAAAAGCAGAAGTTTCAAAAATTGGACTTTCTGATAAGGTTTTTATTCCAAATGATGGAGAAAGTTTAGTATATTAATATACCCAATTACCAACTACATATTACCATTTTGAGTTATTTTTATAAACGACATTGCCACATCTGAAAACTGTATTAGTATTGAGTTGAAAATTTGAATACAAAATAAAAAATAAAAATGGAATTAAAACTTTACCAAATTGACGCATTTACAGATATCATTTTTGGTGGAAATCCTGCTTGCGTGGTGCCTCTTGACAACTGGCTATCAGACGACATCTTATTAAAAATAACTAAAGAAAATGCAGTGGCAGAAACCGCTTTTTTTGTGGATAAAGGTGATAAAATCCATTTACGATGGTTTACGCCAGAAATTGAAATGGATTTGTGCGGACATGCCACTCTGGCAACAGCACATTGTTTAAAGACTATATTAGACTACAAAAAAGATGAAATTGTTTTCGAAACATTAAGTGGCGACTTAATCGTCAAAGCTGAAGATAGACTATACAAAATGGACTTCCCTGCAAGAATGCCTGTTGCAGACATTTTACCTATTACTATTTCAAAATCTTTAAATATACAACCTAAGGAAATTTTAAAATCAAGAGACTATGTTTTGGTTTATGAAGACGAAACAGCCATCAGAAATATTAAAATTGACCGACAATTGTTTGACCAAATCAACCTTGATCCAGGAGGAGTAATTGTAACCGCACTTGGAGATAACTGTGATTTCGTTTCTCGATTCTTCACACCACAAGCCTCCATTTTAGAAGATCCTGTTACAGGTTCTGCTCATTGTTCTTTGGTGCCATTTTGGTCAAAAAGACTTGACAAAAAAATACTTTATGGGCAACAAGTTTCGGAACGAATGGGAAAACTATATTGTGAAGACAAAGGTGACCGAGTTATTATTAGCGGAACAGCAAAAACCTATTCTGTAGGAAATTTTTGGATAGCATAAAAACTGCCACCAACAGGCGTTTGGGAAGATTGCGAATTTTTGTAGTATATTAACGTTTACAATTCGCAAGAAATTTTATCTTTAACAGAAAATAAGCAGTTCCGTAGTTCGCAACCTCGCCAAGCGCCGGAACGTTACAGTTGTAATTAAAATCTCAAAAAACGATTTATATGTACATAAAATAAAAAGGGCTGACTTTTAGTACAGCCCAAATTTGTGTCTTAGAATCTGATTATATGAAAATCGTTAAATTAATTATTATGAGGGGTAATAATTAATTATTAAGTTTTGTCACATGTCCAATAATGGTTCTTCTCACCACTAACTTTTTTTGTATTATAAAATTAATTAGAAAATAAGTTACGCTTAGCGAACTTACTAATGTCCTGTCATAATTAATGGATTCTAAATCTAAAGTATTTGCGGTAGGATCAGTATATCTTGTCAGAAAAATTACCTTCTGCCCTGCAGTCATCAGAAGCAATCCATTAACAGCCAATGGCATCGGGCCATCAGCATCAACATTATATGTATTTTGAGAAAGGAATGCCACAAAGGCATTGGTTCCTATGGGTGGGATAGAACCTGTATAAGGTCTTGATACCCCGATTCTCGCATTACCTGTAAAAGGCCCTTTAACCACTAAATTTAGTTGGAAACTGTAATATCCTGTTTTATTGGAGACAAGCTCTTTCGTTGTATTAAATGTACAGATTGACGCGTTTTGAAGGCGAACATTGTCAAACATGATTTGCCTGATAGATGCTCCCTGATCAGCTCCTAAATAAGTGTTATCATTTCCGGTTTTATTAAACCCTAAAACCGTGCCTACTGTAGGAATACTAAGATTAGCAAGAGAGTTTTGATCGAGCATTAACATCATGTATTTGTTGAAGTAAGAAATTTATATACATTGTTTTGTACAACGTTATCAGGAGATGTTCCGGCAGTAGCTGTGTTGTATACCATTAATCCGTTTGCTGGATTCGGGATTGTAGTTAAATCATTAGTTCCTGTAAGCGCAACCTGAGGCGTCAGAAAACCTTTTTTACATTTGTAGGAAGATTATTTACATTAACGTCTAGTATTGAAAAAGAGTTTGGCGTAGACATTGTGATACGTCATTATATTTTATTCCTAAAAAATAGAATTATTTTCTTTTTTTTACATTTTCTTAAAAAGCACCTATCATAGTCAAAGTAACTGCTTTACAAGTATATTGTATTTGTATTATTAGAATTGATTTAACCCTAATATTTCAAACCGGTAAAGGGAACTTTTTACCGGTTTAATTTTAAATAGTAGATAATTATAAATCTCCAATTCTAAAGATAAGAAGGTGTGTTGAAAGAGCTGATAAGTTCATCCCTGTTCCAGAACAATTCCCAGACTGTCCTCTACCTAATTGAATTGTCCAATTTCTTGTCGCTGTTATTTGAGTAGTATAGGTTATCGTTCCACCATGATTAGATCCCCCGCCTTCATTATGCGCGGCAGTACTATGAATTCTTTGAGTTGTAGTACCAGATCCTGTAGGAAAATCAACAATATAAGAGCTAAGAGTACACCCTGTATTATTGTGAGTAGCTTCATATACAAACACCATTTGATAATTACCAGGAGGTATAGACATAACACCCGTTGTTGAATTATATGTTAATCCGCTAATTGTATTTTTAACAACAGCCATCGGAACTAATTGATTTCCTCCAGCCCCAACACCATTTAAAAAATTGGGAATTGCTGTTTCTAATCTGAAGATTGCGGGATTTGGAATACCTAAAACACTTAATGTATTAATAGATTTTAAAACTCCATTGCCATCTACTACCATTGGCCGGTCTGTATTCGGGTTACCTGCCTGTATACCTTCTGCACGAATAGGATCCGTACCCAATACATGTAATTTATTAGTGGGAACCGTTAATCCCACTCCCATATTACCTGCGACACTCACAGTAATATCATTTGCAGCCTGAGTCGCAGATGGAGCTCCACTAGTTGGGTTATCCTTTCCGGCATCAATAGTAAGGGCACCCTGAGGATTAGATGTATTTATCCCTACTTGTGCGTTCATTAAAATTGTACTTCCGAGAAAACATGTTAGTAAGTAAATAGTTTTAATTTTCATATTATTTTTTTTAGTTATGGAATTCTTGTAAGAGAAATTAGCGTATAGCTATAAAAGTCATTGTTTGGATGAGCAAAGCAAAACTTATGATAATTCAAATAGTAAAAGAATAAAAATAGCCGTCCGCTTTAAAAGCTTTTATAAAAGGATTGTGATTCAAAATTTTCATGACAAGATTATTTAAGTTTAACATTTATCTGATCGAAAATATAAATAGCTCAATCTCCAATTATCAACAGCATTTTATTCATTATTTTGAAAATAGTACAATTAATTTTATTAAATAAAATTAATTGTTTTTGGGTTAAAGCGAATATAATAAAAATATAATAAAAAACAATTTTTTTCAATAAATATTAATTATTGCTAATAAAGTTTTAGAATTACTTTATTTTAGAATTAAAATTGTTGCAAAAGATAACAAAAACAAATGAAAGCTGCAGGAGCTGAGACCATCCCGTTCTGGAACAATTTAACGAATTAAAATGATCTCCAAAAACGATGAAAGAGAAACTTTTTATTTTCGCTGTAATTTCAGTAATAATTGTATTTCTAATCTTTTTTCTAAATATGTAAAAGGTTTTAAAGTAGGAACTTTAGGGAATAATAGGTCAATTAATTGGAAATAGAATTAAAATTTTTAACGATAAATATTAAAAATTCTTCCTGTTTTATGGAATAAAAGCTTAAAAATGATATTTTGTTTTACTTTTAAGGTATTGTTTAATAATTAATATTTAAGAAATGTTATACAAAGAGATACATATAGGAGAACTCATTAAAGAAAAAGTTGCAGAACAAGAGATTTCAATAGAGAGAATCTGTAATTTTTTGGATAAAGAAGAAAGCGTTGTTGAGAAATTGTATACTAACAAATCTACGGATACTGAGCTTTTACTCAAATGGTGTAAACTATTAGAATATGATTTTTTTAGAATTTACAGTTCGCATCTTATTTTATATGCGCCTCCTTCAGCAGTTAATAAAAATCATAATAAATCTCAAAAAATTCCTTATTTCAGAAAAAACATATATACTCAAGAAATTAAAAATTTTATCCTTAGAAAAATACTTTCTGGTGAAATGACTCAGAGTGACATAATTAGAGAATATTCAATACCTAAGAGTACACTAAACAGGTGGTTACATAAAAATAACAACGTTGATTAATAAAATCTTAGGTAAAAACCATGAAAAAAAGAAGATATGTTTTCACAATAGTAATGCTAATAACTTTATTCCTAGTCTTTATTTCTATGTATGAAAAAGGTTTTAAAGTAGGAACTTGGGGAAAGAATAGATCAATCAATTGGAAATAAAACTTTGAATTTTATATGGTTCAATAATCTCAAAAAACGATCTGTTTTTTTGTATATTATAATTAAAAAGGCTGTCTCATCTTTAGAGACAGCCTTCATTAAAAACACAAAAATTGACCATATACCTCAAATGGTCATTTTTTTAATATATCGCTTTTATTAGTTTCCTAATTTAAATATTAGAATCTGAGTGGCATAGTCAAATAACTGCATTCCGTTACCATAACAATTTCCGGATTGTCCACGACCCATTTTAATTGTCCAGTTATTTGAAGTCGTCCCATCAAATAAAGTAGCAAAAGTAATTGTACCTCCATGATTGGAATTTCCTCCCTCTATATGCGATGCGGTGCTGTGAATACGTCTTCCATGCAACCCTGGAAAATCCATGAAGTAAGAACTAATTGTACAATTGGCAGCATTGTGAACACCTTCATAAACGAAGGTGATTTGATAAACACCATTGGGAAAGGTAACGGTACTTGTAGCTTCGTTAAAAGTTAAACCAGGAATATTATTTCTACCTATTGATAAAGGAAGAGTCTGCGCTGCCCCAATCCCCTGAGCTGTAAGAAAATTTGATTGTGGCGTTCTAAGTACCAAGACAGTAGGTGAAGGAATAGCCAGACTATTGAGACTTCCCAGTGTTTTTACAACTCCATTGGCATCAGCTGTTAAAATATTATCATTGTTATTTCCTTGTGATAATCCTTCAAATTGGACGGGATCAGAGGTAGATTTCACGTGTAACTTTTTTCCTGGAGTGATGGTTCCTATTCCAACGTTACCAGTTGTTGTTATAGCAAAATCATTAGCTTGCTGTGTAACTGTAGGAGTTCCTGTAGTATTATTATCCTTTCCTCCATCTACATGAAACATAGCTTTAGGATTAGAGGTGTTAATACCAACTTGTGCAGATAGGATTACACTACCAAATAGCCCTATTAATAAGGCATAATAATTTTTTTTCATAAGTGTGCTTTTATTTTAAATGAATTTGCAATTTGAATGCCAAGAAAATAAAAGTTCTAAAACCAACTATCTATAGAATCATAAATATAAGCATCATATAAGTAAAGTATTATTAATCAGTATTATTTTCACCTTGAACTTAAATGAAAATATCTAGACATAAAAATTTAAAACTATAAAATCTTCAAATCTCACAAAAAGATAAATAAATCACAATAGACTTGAGTATTTCAAGTCTATTATAATTTTGTAACAAATAGAATATGTATTATTTAACAGCTTTAATATTAATTTCTGAAGTTGCCAGTTTGGTTAAAAGTGTGTCACAATTTTTTTCTTCATCTAATGTCAGTTGAAGGATTTTCATTGCTTTTTTTTCACCTAATAGTTTACAATAAGAAATAAGAGTTCCATATGATGCAATTTCGTAATGTTCAACTTTTTG
>NZ_JANUFF010000021.1 GCF_024806495.1 Chryseobacterium sp. JUb7 | reverse complement strand
AAGGCTAAAGCAGAAAAATGTGATGCAATGGAAGGGTTAATTAAAGAGGGTGAAAGTATCATCGAAGAAACAGAGCCGGGCTCAGTAAGAGATGCGGGGATTATAGCAGCTGCCCAAAAAGTTGAACATTACGAAATTGCATCATATGGAACTCTTATTTCTTATTGTAAACTATTAGGTGAAAAAAAAGCAATGAAAATCCTTCAACTTACTTTAGATGAAGAAAAAAATTGTGACACACTTTTAACCAAACTGGCAACTTCAGAAATTAATATTAAAGCTGTTAAATAATACATATTCTACATGTTATAAAATTACAATAGACTTGAGTATTTCAAGTCTATTGTAATTTATTTCGTTTTTTGAGACTTTTGGTAAGCTTATAGTAAATTTACAATGTCTATTTTCAGTAGTTTTAAACGCTTACATGGTTTTTTATAATTACGATCAAAGTCACTTTCCAAAATCCTATCAGGCTAATTAATAGCTTAGTTTTTCTGCATTAAAATTTTCTGCAATTATATATGGTTGGTTTAAATTAAAATTATCTGGACTTACAACTTCATTGCCGAATATTAGTATTTTCATATTTTTTTCTTCATTCGAAATCTCACTTTTAATTTCTAATGTCAGATTTTCTTCTTCGCATAGTTTTTTAAACGGTTCAAAAAGAATTTTTGGTAGATTTAAATGTTCGATACGCTCTGCAGTATTTACAATACCTCTCCACTTTTCCGGAATTTCTTTCTGAGCAAATAAATTTTGGGTGCTCCAAAAGAAATCTTGAATGTTTTTCCAAAAACCAACTTCATTTTCTAACATTTGATGAAACTTACCAATAAATTCAAATTTATTATTTGGAATTCCATGTACCTCACATTCAAATTCTGATCCTTGAATAATCAGAATTAAAGGATGATTATCATAAATGTTTATTTTTAAAAAAGGCATTAAATTTCCAAAGTCCAAATTTTTGAAACTAACAATATTTTCTGCGGTAATAATCCAATGACTCTCTTTTTCTGATTCATCAATAAGAGTTATTCTTAACTCAATTCTTGACTTTTCCGCATCAAAATTTAATTGTTTTAGATATGTGAAACCTTGCGATGAAAAGTTTTCTGAATTCGTTAATTCAATTAATTCTTTCATTGTCTATTGTTTGAGGAAAGTGTTTTTTGATTAAAAATAACTTCCAAAATTGCGTCAAGCTAATTTATAACTTTCGTTAGTCTATTTATACAATTAACGAAATTTATTTTGATCATTTTTGATACTTCACTGCACAATACTTTATATTTTACAGATTTAATTTGCATCTATCGTTTTTTGAGATTGATTATATAAATTAAAATATTATTCAACTATCTCCAGGAATTTCGTAAACGTCATAGAATCCTACTTTTCTCTTACCTGATTTATTAGTGATAAAAATTTCTTTTGCTTTTCTATTTTTGATTTCTTCCATGTTTGATATAAAAGGATCAAAAACATATGATCTCATATAACCTAAATTAAATTCTTTATCATGCACATTTACTTTTACTTCAGTATTTCCTCCAAAAAACATTATATGTTCTTCTTTATTAATATTCAAAAATCCTTTATCAAAACTTTCATCAAGAACAGCCCTTAGTGACGGTAGTGGCAATTCAACAAAAGTATTTTCCGTCTTCGCTATTATAGATTCAAGCGTGTGATAGTTATTTTTGTTAATGGCGTTTCTACTTATGTCCTTAAATCTTATCATGTGCAAAGTTTCAACTTTGCATTGTTTTTTTTGTGTATTTTAATAAAAATGTAAATATTAATACAGATTTATTTTATTAAAGAGTAATAAATCTTATTCTAGATTGTATATTTATATAATATCACTATAATTTAATCAGTCCAAATGATTGTTTCTGCTTTTATGTAATTTTAAGATCCTTTCCTGTTGTTCTTTTGCGATGGTTTTTCCGGTAGCCGAAAAATAAGCACCTACTGGATCATTTTGAAAATCGTTTCTTTTCCTGATAAATTTTATATAGTCGGTTTTAACAGTATTTCTAATACTGATAATAGGCTCTTTTATATTACTCAATCCAACAAATATAAAATGAAAAAAATATTTGTCATCATAAGCTTCTACAACAAGTCCTGGCAGCCCTTTAAAAGTATATGGCCCTTCTGAAATAGGAATTTCTTCAGTATACCAGGCCGTAATATTTTTATTTCTGTATCTACCAGTGGCCTTGCGGCATTTATAGGCTCCTATTGTCTTAGTTTCATTAATAATTATCCATTTAATTTCTTCCTGCGCTTGAAATTCGTAGGTGGTATTTAAGATTTTATCAAAAATATCTATTGTATGGTCTTTTTTATATACTTCCGGAACAAAAGAAGGTTTGGGAAGTTTGGAAAAATCTATTACCATGTTGCCATCTGTTGCATTTTTAATACTATTTTTAATAGTTTCTAAAGCGAGAGAATCGTATTTCGCTTTTTGGTCACTTTTAAAAATTGATGTATTTCCCCCAATCCATAACCCTGTTATTTCTTCCTTTTTTGAAGTTACATCGGTTGTGTCTCTTAAGAATTTCACAATATAGCTGATCTTAATATTTGAACTGTCAATTTTTTGGGCAGTTAATGTACTAGGAAAAAATGACAGAAAAATTAAAAATAGTAATTTCATTGCTTAATTGTATTTACGAAGCCTCAATAAGCAAAGGTATTAATCGCCTGTTCATTTACCGTGAATATTTATCGTTTTTTGAGATTACAATTAAATTTCAATTGGAACTTGTAAAAGAACTGGAGTGTAAATATCAACATCTATATCTGATGTTTCAATTGTTACAATTAAGCTATAGCGAATCTGCTTGGTATAGCGAGCAAGTTGCTTTCTGTTTTTCCACCAACCTCCTACAGGATAAATTGCAATTTTATTTCGTGTCGAAAGATCTATAGCTGTTCCTTCCCAAATATCTTTATGGATAGATCCTTTATCACGAGCTTTTGAGCCAAGAATCCAATGCTCATTTCCTTCGGGAATATAATTGTCATCGCGAGCTGCTTTACTTACTCTTGCAGAAAATGCCTCTTCGCTCTCGTTTGTATCAATCATTTTAAATCTTAAGCCATGCGAACGGTAGCTTGCTGCAAGTTCATATTGACGATTACCTGGATTAGGCTCGATGAAATACGACAACGTTAGTTTTAACTGGACAGGAGTATTCATTAGTTCCTGAAGCACATCAGCAGGCCATGGTAAGTCTATAAGATGAAATTCATTTGTTTTAACTCTATTATCTTCAAATTTATATGGTTCCAGATATCTTTCAATAATTAATGAAAGTGAATTATTAGCACTAAATTTTGCTTTATTAAAATTCGGAACACCATATCCCACAGTTGATAAAAGAGCAAGCTTACGATCAATAGATAACTCTGAAATCTGATGTCCGCCCAGCATAGAGTCAGTCCAATCTGCTGAATGAATAATTAATGCTCTAATAGTCTCAGGCCAATATGCTGGATAAGATTCATAAAGCTGTGCTGCAAATTTACTTGCCAAAGCTGTTGAAGCACTTGTATCTCCGAATGTTGTAAACCATGAACGTCCTAATCCACCTTTCGCGGTCGATAAAAGAGACAACGAATCCGGGTCAATTATTCCTTCACTAAAAATTCCTTGATTTCCACCCTCCATAACAATATCAGGTTTTCTTGGCCATTCTTGTTGCCACATTATAGATGTTTTATTACATGGTGCCATATCTCCCCTTTGAGCAACCAATAATGCTTCAGGAAACTGATTAAAATCTATTGCATCCTTTAAAGTATATGCACCTACGGTAACTGCATTAAAGGATTGCGCAGGATCCTCAATTGAATATTCATCATTAATTATTGGAAAATTTATCCGATCATCCATCGGAATGTTGCCAGAGGATACAAAAAATAGAGTTGTAATATTTGGATTATCTGGATCTCCAAAAATTCTTTGATCTATTGCTGCTGACCAAGATGAAGGTCTTCCTAAATGCGCTAATGTATCACTCGTTACTGCCATGCAAACAATCCTTTTACTTCGTGGATTGATTAATTCTGCTCGAGCAATAGCCTCCTGTGTTATAGCACCATATAGTTCAGGATTATTCGGTTGGCTTGGTTCAATAATCTTTATACTTTCGAGATCATGGTAAATCTCTATCCTGTTAAATCCATCCATGGCATCACTCAAATCCCCGTACATAATCAATCCCGCCATAGGCGTACCATGACCTTGCCTATGAGAATCACTTTTAGACCAAGATGGCTCAATTGTATCTAAATTCCGAACATTAATCAAATTTTCCAATAGCGGATGAGCGATATTAACACCTGTATCTAATAAACAAACAGATACATTACCTACCACCTGATAATTATCTATTCTTTCATTGAGGTTTTGAATCCAATCATTTTGCTCTTGCTTATCAAGATAAGTAAAAAAGTCTGCTGTTTCTTTAGGTTTTCTTAATTCCGAAAGAGAATCAGTATATAAAATAGAATTACCTAGTTGGATTGCATTTCCATAAACTAAGAAAACAATATGTTCTGGGAAAGAAAGATGCCTACCTCTCCCGATTCGGATCTCAGCATTTGCCAAAATTTCAAAAATTTTTCCAAGTTGTTCATCAGTTGATATTAAAGAATTTCTATATATCCAGATTTCCCACCATGTACTCTCTCCAGATTCCGGAAATGCAAGTTCGGGCTCCTGCCAAAAACTTTTTAATGTTGCACTTTTGATTGACTCAATATTAGCAATGAGATTCTGATGCTTAGGATTTCCTCTAGCAGTTTCTTCACCGATATACTGTTCCACTTTCCGTAAAAAGCCACCAATGGCTCTAGGATTCATACAGACAGTTGCTTCGTAGGTATCGTCTTCCAAGCTTTCACCAGGTATTCTCCTGTATGAAGCGAGTCTGTAATTCAAACTTGCATCTTCAAATTTATCGATATCTAAAAGGAATCCTGGTGCCGATTTGAAAACAAGATAAACGAACTCAACTTCAGGAGCAAGTACCTTAAAAATATCAACAGCTTCGTTAAATTCATTTTGTATTTTTTGCCCTTGAACTGCTCTGTCAAGATTTAGACGCGGTTTTACTTTACTTCTCCCCGTAGAAACGGAGGTATAAGGCAGTGGAGCTGTACGTTCTTTGAGAAAAATGTGATCACGTAAAAATTGAGGCATATTTTAGGTTAAAATGGTTTCTTTCTATGCTTTATCGAATCAATAAAGTCATTCTCAGAAATTTCATTTATCCCATACACCAAAATATCTTTTGCAAGATCTTCACAAACTCTCGAAATCTCAGAATAACTGAGGCCTATTGACTCTTTAGCAATTTTTTCTAAATTAAAACTATTACTTAAATTAAGTTCATCCAATCTTTTCAAATATAGCTTTTTAATTTCCGGTAATTCCGGTAATGTGTAAATGATTATATCATCAAAGCGTCTAAAGAGAGCTGTATCTAAAAATTCAGGAATATTAGTAGCAGCAATGATTACACTGTTGGAGTTGTCCTTCTCCAACTGCAATAGAAAACTATTTAAAACTCTCTTGATTTCTCCGACTTCATTAAGACTTGTTCGGGTAGTTCCTACACTATCAAATTCATCAAAAAGGTAGACAGCTCGAAATTGATGCATTGCATTAAAAATTAGCCTAAGCTTTGCAATCGATTCTCCCATATATTTGCTAATAAGACCATCGAGCCTGATAACAAATAAGGGAATAGCTAGTTCGCTTGCAAGAGCGCTAGCAGACATCGTCTTTCCACATCCAGGAGGACCGGCAAATAATAGTTTTTTTCTAGGCTCAAGATTATGATGTTTTAAAAGTTCAATTTTAGATTGTTCATCTAGTATCCGTCTAAGTGACTTGTTGATTTTAGAAGATAAAATCATACTACTAAGCTTAAACTCTGGCTGAATAAGTTCTAATAATTCGTTTAATTCCTTTTGACCAACACTATCATGAAGTGGCTTTATGATGCCTGTGAATTTTGATTTGCTTGACTTTGCGTTATCAATAAGCTTTTTTATTTCATCTGCTAAAATGACATGCCCTTTTTTAGCTTCAGCGGCGGCAATTTGCATGGCGGTAGCATAAAATCTGCCATCGTCACCAACCCCGTATGATTTAATTAAACTCTTTATTTGTTCTGCTGCAGCCATAAGTCTTTAATATACAAAATAACAATAAATATTTGAATAAGCTCAAATAGCTATTAATTTAAGATTTAACTATTTTATAAAATGTTGTTTTGCTTCCAATTTTGAAAGCTTTCATAATTTCTTCAATAGGAAGTTCCTTACTTTCATAAGAGGACTTTACTAATGGTGCAATCTTTTTATATTTTTCAGTCATTCCTTTTGGTCTACCTCCGTTTTTTCCTCTGGCTCTTGCAGACTTTAATCCTGCATTAGTTCTTTCTATAAGGACATTTCTCTCATGTTCTGCTAAAACACAAAATATTTGAAAGATTAATTTTCCACTGGCAGAGCTTGTATCGATGTTTTCTGAAATAGATTTAAAATGTATTCCTTTTTGATTCAATTCTGTTACGAACTGAATTAATCCAACTGTAGTTCTTCCAACTCTATCTAACCTCCAAACAGTTAAAGTATCTCCTTTTCGTATAAACTTTAATAATTCATTGAGTTGTGGTTTTTCCGATTTTACACCACTTACTTTGTCGATAAATATTTTCTCAATTTCGAGATTCTCTAAAGCATCAGTTTGTAAATCGAGATTTTGTTCAAACTTGCTTACTCTTGCATATCCAATTAACATAAGTACACTTTACTCATTTCCAGCAAATATACTGTAATTAGATTTTGTGTACAACGAAAATGTACTGAAAAGAAAACAAAAAAGCTTTGATAAAGAAATATGTTAGCAATTACATAAAACCGACCGTTTATTTAATAAAAAGAATCTATCTCAAACGTAATCCAACATCTTTCTATTATTTCCAAAACACAACTATTTTTCCAACATTATAACCTTACTCAGATCTATGCTTTGATAAGAAATTGACATTTCTAATCTCACCAAGTACAAATTTAATAATTGCCCAGAAATTTCACAGTCTCATTTACTACACCATAAAAAGAAAAGCCTTATTTTTCCGTAATTCTGGATTTAAAAGAAAACGCCTTCGGAATATAAAATACCCTCCCTTAAAATAGCTTAAAGGAGGGTCATATTTATTAAACATTCCAAAAATTCTCCTGGATATTCTATCTGCTCTTGCTTCTTTCTAAAATCATTAGCTTAATTTTAGCCTGAGCAATAATGTATCGTACAGCCTTAAGCCTAGGATTGATTTTCCATTCCGGATACTGCGGATTTTCCAGATGCTCGCTCAACATAATGAAAGTCACCATAATCATGGCTACATTATGCCCTGAAGGTAATAACATCGGAAACAACATTAAAGCCCATCCTGATCCAACACACCAAATTCCGTGCTGCAGCCCATAGCGTAATGCATCCCGGGCAGCATCCCATCCAAATGCCGAAAGTATATAATGATCATGCCCTAAATTCAAAAACTTCTGTTTGTAAGGAGAAAACTGCCAAATTACAGCAATAATCAACACTCCCAAGGCGGGAATATAGGACATAGGCATAAAAAGATTCGATACCATAATGATTCCAATCATAAATACTCCTACAAACATCCATATAGCCAGATACCCCAACACAAATAAAAAGGCATTCATAAAACGATTGCGCTTCAGACTCTGTGCAAAGATCAACTGGATAGGATAGATAAGCTTAGGAAGCATCATAGCAATGACCATTAATCCCCAACCTAATAACTGGGCGGAAAAAGGGTTCATCTGAAGCAGCATTTTCAGTGAACTGTAGGATGCGCCGGAAGCCGAAGCATGGCAATGTTCCACCGTCATGATATGTCCTGGATTAAAGAGCAGTAATACCCATACAACAATACTTATCCCAAGGATTACAATATAAATTGTAATGTTATTGTTCCATAAAGACTTCATATTGCTCCTTTAGCTGATACGATAAATGCTGATACGTCCTACCGTAATTCCACTCTCTTCAGGTATAGGATTTCTGGTTTTAATCTGAACATCCAGAGAATTAATATCGAAATCCCCTTTAAGATGCAAGCTGTCAATAACATGAGTAATATTGAACTTAAAAGTCAGACCTTCTCCGTGGGCACTATCTTTTTGAGAAGCCATTCTAATACCAAAAAGAGCAACCGATCTTACGAATATATCATTTACATAAAGTGAAAGGAAATTAGCATTATTTGTTCCTCTGACATTGTCTAACTGAAGATAAATTTCATCAGGAAGCTCATTTGCCGAGGCTTTCGAAAAGCTTTTTGAAACAGATTTCCAGGCAGCAGAATCAAGCTTTACAGTTTCCTGTGTAGAGCCGCTATTCAGACTGATTGAATTTTTGCTGGCCCCAATCAATTCACTATTCATATGAGTTGGTATTTTTAAATTCTTTTCTATGGTACCGGTAACTCCCAGTTTTGACAATCTTTCCGTTAAGTTTTCCCGTAAAGAAGCCGGTGGTGTGGTATCGTAAGAAACCAGTGAAAGATCATCATAAGAGTAAGAATACATCTCACCATTATAATATTTTAGATTTTCTGTATCCTGTACATCTTCAGGAGTATAATACCAGGGAGTTCCGGAATCATCCAACGGCATTGCAAACTGTGAATTACCCTGCGATGAAGGCCCTGCAAGCCAGTTAGGATTTTGCGAATTAGCATTTTTACCGGTTACATTCCAGGCTGCCCACATACGATCTACGTTTGCATGATGTAAATAAAATATAGGATCTAATCCTGCAATCCCGGGATCGGCCATCAAACCTTCAATTGCATCTGAGCCATCACCTGTCCATGGCTGACCATTAAAACCTCCCACCATAACGTGCACGAAATTGTGAGGATTAGACTCCAGATCTCCAAAGCCGCCATTACTATGCATAAAACCTGTTTCTTCACCCCCGTAAAAATAGCCATTTAAATTTCCTGTTCCTGTAGATTCCAATGTGGGTTCACTGAAAATCGTATCCCATTGGCATTCATCATTAGCACTGGGATCTTCAGTTGTATTCGGGGCTACAATGACCATGATATTTTTGTCTCCATTGGGACCATATCTTTCGGGCACATACAATGGATTCGGCGAACCATCCGGCAAATCAGAAAGCGTAAAAGCCGGCGGAATTTTATTTTCAGCAAATACTTGCGATTGATTCAGATAATTCCAATAAGGTAAAGCCCAGGTATCAGGTCCATTACACTCCTGAGAAATAATATTTCTGAGAATATTTTCTAATGCCGCTAAATATCCTCTGTGCCAAGGAGGGAAAAACCATGTCCCATGCTGGCATTGATCCCAAAACAGATCAATCAGTTTTTTTGAAGGAGGGGAATTTAATTGTGCATCCGGGGGAATAGATTGAATCTTTTCCCAGTTGGGAAATTCTGTCGGAATAGTACCGGATTCGGCTGTACTAACCAGATACTGTCCATGAATAGCGGCGTAAAACCACCAGCTGGTAGGATCACTGATCGGTTTAGATTTCATCACCTGTACTCCTTTTGCATACCAGTAAAGATCGGTATAATTCCCTTCTTGATCCACAAATTGACCGCCATTATCGGCATCCCATGCGTTTTTCCTTAAAAAGTTTTTCATTTTTAATTTGTTTTTAATATGGTTTTTAGTTTTTATGAGTATTAACCCAAGGCTTTTTTCGATTATAATTTAAAATATTCTCAAAATAATAAGCCAAAAATTAAATTCTATCAAATATAATAAATTAAACAGTATCGATTAAATAATATTTCAAATAATTGTGATTTTTAAGCTATCAATAACCTAGTCTGCAAACTAAAAATATTTTAAAGGAAATCAGAAGTATATAAAAAAAAGCCCCTATTTTTAGGGGCTTTTGTGACCGCAGCGGTGCATTTCCCGAACACTTTTGTAGAAGATTTAGATGAAATTGCTAAACTAGCGTCAATCAATATCTCTCAAGTAATATCAAAAATATAATTTAAAAAAGTACTATTAAAAGAAATAAATTTGCAAATACATCAAGTAGCATTTTCATTTTTTCAAAATATTTAAATACAAAATATGATTTAAGGTCTTTCGCAAATCATATATTTTTAACAAGAAAAGCAATGAAATTTAAGTTCCTTACGTAATAAAAAAAATTTAAGTGTTTAATACTTTTTAAATTGAAAAAAATTCGTTTATAAAGCAACCTACAGGTTAAATCATGTTAACAGCAAAATATATTGATACAGGTGAAGAAATTGATATTACGAAGTTTGATAATCCCAGATTAAATATTGACAAAAATCAATTACGCTGTAAACTTTGCAATGGAAAGATATCACTTAAACATGGAATGTTGAGGGCTAAACACTTTTTTCATATTAGTAGCTATAATTCAAATTTTGAAAGACACCCTGAAAGTCCACAACACAATTTAGGTAAAGAGATTATTACTCAACATCTAAAAAGAATATTGGTCATAATACGCTGATGCAGACATCAAGTTTGAGTTTGTTGTTCCTGAAATAAATAGAATTATCGATATAGCAATGGTTTTTCCAAGCGGATGGGTTGTAGCCCACGAATTACAGCTTGCTGGAATTACTACCGAACATTTAGAAAAAAGAACAAATGATTATAGAGAGCTCGGAATTGATACATTTTGGTGGTTTGGTAAAAGTGCTGACACCAAAGCAAACCGTCAGTGGGCAATTGAAAGATATGTACATTCACTATCCGTTAAATATGAATTACTTGACGCCCAGATTAAAAATATACAAAAAGGTCAAAAGATTAAATCTTGTTGATGAAAAATATTTTGATAATATTGAAGCTGAACCTATTTCAAACTTTCCAATTCCCATAGTTAAAAATGAAATAAACATTTTCTGGAGACAAAAAATATGGGATATGTGCATTTATAGAAGTATGGAAATATGGAAAAAAATCCCAGCAGAAAAAATTAAAGCTAGTATTGGAACTCTAACAGTTATAGGCAAAAGAAGTTTGAGTGGAAAACTGGGAAATGCCAACAATATATATTTCATAAAAGACCATAAAAACAATTGGGTATCCCTAATATAGATTTGATTTTTAATAGAAAAATTATTGGAAAAATATTTGAATTCTCCAATCATATAACTCTCGTTTTCTTTAATATTGGAACTAATTACAAAACTTTGTTCATTGATTTTATATTTTTTTGAAAAGGAATTATCAATTATATCCTGCTTGTCTTTACAACTTAAAAAAAACAACCAAAAAGAACATACAATTATTATATTTACTCTCATTGTTTGCTATTTTTTGGGTTCTTTAAGAATCTGTTGCAATTCTTTTTGATTTATATTCTCCTATATACCTACATATTAAACTTTCATATCCAGCAACATTTGACTCTTTTAGTATTTTTGTACCTTTTTTCTTATTTTAACTTCTTATAATATTAGACTTAGTTTACAATATTTGCAACCATATTGATTGACATTGTATTTAAATGATTTACCTTTTTATTTCAGTAAAAATAATCTACTAAAATCCTTTATTGATAGATAGCTGCAGAATACATCTGCCATTAAAATTATTATTCAATATTCTTAAAGCAAAAGAGTGTCAATTAACACCCTTATCTTTATATACCAATATTAGAAACTTTTTATTCTAAAAAAATAGCAGTTTGAAGTATACTCTTGTATATATGTAATATCTAGTTTAATTATCTATACGCATGTGCCATATTTGTAAATACAATACTATATTTATTTTTGTTCTTGTTAATGTATATAAACTTGTATTTGTTAATTTTTTCTGATTTTACTAAAATTTTTCTCTTATTATCAAAAAAAATTAAAACGTCTCTAGAATTATCTATAATACATGGAGCCGCAAATCCTAATGCTGGTTTGGTTTTAATAGTTCGATCAAATATAACATTATTATTATTGATAACTTTTATCTCGTTATTAAAATCTGATTCAAATACAATTAAAGATTTTTCATCCTTATAAAGATCATAATTATCATATAATGTTTTTGTTATCCCTTTAATTGGCATATTTACATCTTCATAGAGATATTTAGTATTCGAACAATTCGTTAACAATAAAAAGTAAACTATATAGCAAATATTATTTAGTGATTTCATAATTTTTTATTTATCGTTGATTTGGGGTAACCACAGTACCAATAGGATGTCTTTGTATAATATTTTTGGGACTCTTTAATGTTTCTGGATCATCATGCTTTAATCCTAATTCATGCAGTGTTTCGTGAACACCTGTTTGAGCAACATTTGATCGATCAGTCTTATCAAAATCAATTTGACCTGAACCTTTGTCCCATATAAAACTTTCTTGCTTTGCAACACTTATTTGCGTTTTATTTTTTTGAGTATTTCCAATTACATCGGTCATTCCAAGGGATGTATATAATGCAAACTCAATATCTGACTGAGGAGCATTTTTCAAATCTTCAACATTTGAAATATCGTATCCCATATTATAATCCCAAGCAATTGTAGCTTTTTTACTCTCAGTAAAACTAAAACTAAGAGTATATCCTTCAGCTGTCGCCCCTCCCACAATAGTGCTTATTGCATTTTCCCTTTCAGATGCCAAAGTCTTTAATCTATCATTAGTTAATGCATTAATAGTATTATTTACTAATTTATAAATCAGATGTAAATTTATGGTTTTATTAGCATCATCTCTTGTTGATTTCCATTCTAATCCTTCTAACTCTCTACCATCAATAACTCTATTTTCTGAAAAGTTATAATGAGACTGATAATTATATTTCTCACTTAGCGGATCTATATTAAAAAATCTTGCCATGGTAGGATCATAATTTCTCCATTTAAAGGAACTCCATCCTGTATCTAACTGCTTTTCCTGTTCTTGTTGTGAATAAAAGTAAGTTGGAGTTAAGGATCCTGCAACTATTAAACTTGTTCCAAATTCTAATCCAAAAGGATAATAATCCGTTGTCCTATCGATCTTAGGATTTCCATTACTATCTTTGTAATAAGCCAATCTTATATTTCCTACCTGATCTTTATACTGGTAAATATACTTATTTTGTAAAAAATCAAAATACCCTTCCGAAGTAGGTACAAACTGTAAAGTCAATGCTGCGTGTCCATTTAAACCACTTTCACTATTATATTGAAACCCATCTAAATATTCAGTTGTTGTAGCAGCGTCCAGTTGTGTACGTCCGGTAAAATAATTGTGAACTTTTATTAGCTTTACCCCGTCTGCACGATATTGATAAACAGTATTTTTGTATTTTGTTTCCAATCCAAACCCAAAAGGATATTCACGCATTACATACTGATCAAATTTAATATAATTTGGAAGATTCAGATAATTATATTTGATTTCTAAAATTCCTTTGTCAATATGATCAATCATATTTCCATTATCATCATAATAGATTAAATTTCCTGAAGCTTCCGGATATCCAAAGTAATTTGAGGAATTATCGGTTACTGTATTAAGCCTATTTCCCGAATAAATATATATCAAATCATCCATAAGCTGCACTCCGACGTTAAATACCTTTTTAATATATCATCTTTTGATGTTTTCCAATCAACTTCAGAAATATTTCCATTATAGTTACCTGATGTTAATGATGTATAAACAGGATTAGTATATTTTATTTCATATCCAAAAAGTTTTCCATTAAGGTTTGCAGGATCATTCATCTTGGTCATCCATCCACAAATATTATAATTGTATGCAATATCCTGAACAGGAGTTGAAGCAATAGTTCCCCCAACTTTCTTATTGGTAATTTGTGAAAACTCATTGTAAGTATTTTGAGTCAAATATTCAACCGAATTGCTATCAATTTGATGAGTATTATTGGTAAAAAGTTGGTAAGGTATCAATACAGAACATCAGATGTAAATATTTTACAGCAGGGGAAGCTGAAAACCTGAACAAAGAGTAGGCAATCACAAAAACTTTCAATTACTATGAAAAAGTTTCTTATTCCTGCAGTCCTAATCATTATGAGCACAGGTGGTGCATTAGCATCGAAAACAGTAAGCAGTTCTGCTAAGGCAGTTACGCAAGGGTACAGAATCGGTAACATGAATGAAGATCCATGTGTTCCGGTAGAAAAAAGCTGTGAAACGATCAATACAGGTACACTCTGTACTTATTTTGACGGCACTTCAACACATAATCTGCAAAACATAAGCGGTTCTGTATGCGTTGGAGAATTGTATGAGATTCAACCTTAAAAATGGAGGCTAGTCTAAAAGATTAGCCTCTTTTTGTAATCTTTTTTCCTCTATGTTATAATTTTTATATAGAGATCGTATTAATAAGATGCATTTATCAACATTTTATCGTTTTACAAAAATGATGAAGTTCACATCTGCATGATCAATATATAATTCTATAAATATGACACTTATAATACTAATCAAATCAGGCTGCTTTACAGCAGCCTGATTTGTATAATTTAAAACCTAAATTGAAAACTTCATTTAATTCAGTAACTTATACTAAAGTTTAATATTATCAATATACAATCCGCAAATATTTAAACAATCTTCATAAAAAACTCTAGTCATTTCACTGGTCCAAATTAATTTGCCATCAACCAGTTCTTTTTCAATATTTTCTTTAGGTTGATGTTCTGTTCTGGAATAAATCCTTCCTTTTTTTAATTTATAACTATAGCTATTATTTTTAAAGTCACAAGCTTTAGGAACAGAGAATATACCTTTTCCCGTTTTACTTTTTATATATATAACAAAACTATTTTCTGTAGAATCAATTTTCTCAACTTTTGCTATTAAATTTATTTCATCATCTTGCAAATTTTTAGAATTACAAAAAATGATGATCCATAAAAACTTAATAGTCTTGTGATTATTTTTTTCATTTTCTATAAGTTTTAATACTTACCAATAATCAATATAACAAACCTCATTGAGCTGTAAATAATTGCAATGTTTGCAATTTGTCGCCAATTTTTTCTACAACATACCAATGTGTATTATTACCCACTAAATTAGTTTTTTTATTACTTATATAAATTGATTTACCTGTTCTTAGATACTCAGTAATATTCTCAATATTTGTTAAATCAGAATTACTAATTTCAAATTCTTCGTTTTTTTCAATAAACTTTTCATTTTCATAAATATAATAGTGTTTTAAACCATAGTAGTGATTATCAAAATTTATTATTGTCTTTGTACTATGAGGTGTCATTACATTGTCATATATATAATTAATAATTAAAAAATCCTTATTATTAGGAACTCTTTCCATTATTTTTAAAGTATTGTCCTTATAAAAATTGAGATGCTCGTAGCGTGCAATACATTGATCATATATACTTTTAACAGTAAATGGATCAGTCTTTTCCTTTCGTAATCCTTTACTTTCCTTTTGGCAATTTCTAATATCTTTGATAGAAACTTTAAAAAAAGTATTAAGGTCCGTTAAGTTTTGTTTGCTTTGCGCATTATATGAACGAGCTACAAGGAATATGATACATATAAAAAACGTTCTCATTTTTTTTGTTTTTTCGCATTATTGTAATGAATCTATTTAAACTTTTTAGAGAAAGAGTTTCCAGAAATTAGCAATTTAGAATTGCAAAAAAAGAACTATAGTCTGGAACTCATAAGCAAAGATAAACTGGAAAAATGAATTTTGCCTCATTTAAGCAAAGGCCAACGATGCTTTTCTACGAGATTTGATTTAGGAAAAATATTTAAACTCATTATGAAACGATTAAAAACGGGCTGCCAATGGCGAGAATTGAGCTTTAAAGAATACTTTTCAAAAGAAACAATAAGCTGGCAACTCGTCTATTATTATTTCAGTAAATGGAGTAAAGATGGTTCTTTCAGACGAATTTAGATTTCTCTTCTCTAAAATAATAAAAGAAAATTAGATCTCTCCGGTGTCCAGTTGGATGGAAGCCATACCCGAAGTAAAACAGGAGGAGAATCGATAGGTTATCAGGGAAGAAAATCATCCAATACTACTAATTGTATTTTTCTTTGTGAAAATCAGGGACAAATGCTATCAATGGGAAAACCAATAGGCGGAGAGCATCATGATTTGTATAATACTGAACAAACTTTGGACGATATTATAGGTCTTCTTCATGATACTGATATAGATTGTAAAGAATTGTTTCTCAATGCAGATTCTGGTTTCGACAGTAAAAAACTCAGAAATATTCTGGAGCAGAAAGAAATAATAGGGAAGAATACTCGTAACGGAGGATATAAAGCATGAAAAATATTTTGATTCTGAGCTTTATAAAAGAGGATTCGTAAAAATATCGAAGTACTAAAAGAACAAAACCACCGCGATTGTGGTGGTTTTGTTCTTATCTACAACACGAGGCAAATATAGAGCTATTTTATGATACAAATATTTTGATTTTTTTCTAAAGTATAATAATGATTATATTTAATTATGGTTGAGTCATTTAAAATGTATTCATTGGGAGATTCAATACCATGTTGTATTAAATCACTAACAGGAATAATTTTTAAAGAATAACTTTTCCCTAATTTAATTTTTTTACAGTTAGTAGAAATATTTTCTTTAAATACTTCTATAATATCATTATTATCTGCTATTAATATGCTAACTTCTTTATTTTCTTCAAAAGAAATAATTTTTCTTTTTATATTAACCGGTTTTGAACTAATAATTACATTGTTTGTCTGACAACTGTAAAGAAAGAAAAGAAAGAAAAAAAATATATTTTTCATAAGATTATTTTTTTAACTTTTTATCATCTGAATAAACTTTATATAAAGGATGTGTCTGAATTTTTCCGTTAGCATCTTTTTTTCCGGCAAAACCTTCATAGTATTTTTTTGTTGTTGCTCCAACAGTCTCAAATCTTGTTCTAGCCGATATCATTAAATTATCATACTTCATCGCGCTTCTTGTTTGATCATGATATTTATCAAATATTGGGCTAGGATTTAATGCTGTTTTTATAGGAACGTCTGTTTTAGTATTTAAAGATTCTTGGGTAATAAGTACATTTTCGACAACTTCATGCGTTATTCCTGTTCCTTTTTGAGTTCCAGTAAAACTTTCTGCATTTGCTAATACATCAGGATTTGTATATTGAGTTCCTGTACTAATTCCCGTTGATGAATCATAATTTGCGCCTCCAAAAGATCCTCCAGGTATTAAACCTCCACTTGGTGTTACATTGTTATTTTCAGCATAAATTTTTGAATTAATACTAGTATTCTTTATACCATCATATAAGACTTTATCAGTTTCTGACAATTTATTATATTCACTTTTACTTAGATTTGCTGTGTCTAATTTGCCATTCGAATCTTTTGTCATAGCAAGACTACTATTTGCATTTAATTGCTCAAGTCCTTTATCTGCTAAATTCCCCAGAAGATGAATATCTTCATTCTCCATTCCATCCGGATCAATAAATCTTATAGGGCTGTTATAAGCATATGTGTAGGTCGACCAACGTCTCGAAGTTTCAGCGAGCGGATCCACAACGCCCCATCTACCAGTTTCCGGCATATACATCCTCGCACCATAATCATACATTCCCGTCTCCTGCAATTCCTTACCTTTGTACTTATACTGATAAGCGTTCTGCCTAGTCAGGGTATAATTATGTAACATTCCAAAAGGATAATAATTATTTACTTCCACAATCTCACCTGGCTTGTAATAATCTATACAATTAGGAATCTCGAAAGGCGGATTATTGGGTCCGTCACACTGTTGGATCTTATACTGCCTGGGCTGAATAATACCATCCTTACTGGTATCCGTATAGCTTAGTCGAACATTTCCTAAATGATCCGTATAGTTGTAAATATAGGAATTATTTGTAAAATCATAATACCCTTCTGAAGTAAGTACAAACTGTAGACTCTGAGGATTTATACTCCCTAATGCACCGCCATCAAATTTATACTGAAAGCCATCCAGATAATCCGTTGTCGTAATGGTCCCCGCATTGGTATTAAATACCTTTGACAACTTAGCTCCATCTGCCCTATAGATATTTAGCAAAAACTACTCAATTCCCCTTTCCTCATATTCATCAAAAATATTGTATTTTTATAGTAATACAAAACCCACCGTAATTGCGGTGGGTTATTTTATCTGTTCACGGATTATAAATTCGCGAGATCTTGGTATTAAAAATATTGCTGCGCTTTAGTTCTGTTTTCATATAACATAAAAAAGATTAAATCCATCCTATAATCTCATTTCCTTTGCAAATAGGAATTAAATATTGTATTTTATTATCCTCTATTTTAAAGGTTGTAAGTATTTCTTTATCAATTTCTACAATATAGATATTTTTAGTATCACCGTCAAAATTTAATTTCTTACCACTATACTTATGATAAGATGTAATTGTAAAATTAGAATTCTTTAAATCTTTTAATATGGGAATATAAACATCTAATACCTCTTTAGATTTATCAGGATAATAAGATTTATTAAATTCGTCAATACTTTTATTATTAAGCTCTTTAAAGAAATGAGCAAAAATAGGATTATCATACTTCTGTTCGGTTTTAGAACAGCTAAAGCAAATTAAAATAATACTTAAACTATAAACTAATTTTCTTATCATTATCTTCTTTTTTATTATTAGGTGTTGTCGGAGCTGGATTAGGAGGTAATCCTTTACGCATTCTTGCATTTTGATCTCGCATATCCTGACCTAAATCTCCAGGATTAGAGCCACCTCCATTTGGCCAAGTCCCTTTTGTTTTAGGTAAATTAATTCCTGCCGAACCTGCTGCATTTATAACAAAATCTGTACAGTTATTAGTATTTAAGTCATATTTTGTATTTTTCTTGGATTCAACGAAATCTAAAACATTATTAAATTTATTTTCATTAATAAGCCATGACTGCACAACTTCTTTTTCATGGCCATAATTATCTTTTACTTTACCATCAGCTTCAGAGGCTAGAGGATTAACTGAAGGTGGGTAAGGATAAAAACCAAATGTTTTAACATCTGTAGTTCCATCCGTATTTTCCCTACTTAAAGTAATAAATGAATGTCCGGGATCAGTACCCTTATTTATTTCATAAGTATCCCTATCTCCACCCTTACCTGGTTGATCAACATGAATTGTAATTCTATATGTTTTACCTTGTTTTCCGTTATCGAAAACTTTTCGAATTTTATTGGCATCAATTGCTTCTAATCCTTCTAACTCTATATGCGAAACGACTTTATTTTCTGAGAAATTATAATGTGATTGATATGTATATTTTTCACTTAAAGGATCTATATTAAAGAACCTCCCTAAATCAGGCATATAATTTCTCCACTTAAATGAGTAGAAGCCTGTCTCCTGCAATTCCTTACCGTTGTACTTATACTGATAAGCATTCTGCGTAGTCAGGGTATAATTATGTAACATACCAAAAGGATAATAATTATTTACTTCCACAATCTCACCTGGCTTATAATAATCTATACAATTAGGAATCTCGAAAGGCGGATTATTGGGTCCGTCACACTGTTGGATCTTATACTGCCTGGGCTGAATAATCCCATCCTTACTCGTATCCGTATAGCTTAATCGAACATTTCCTAAATGATCCGTATAGTTGTAAATATAAGAATTATTTGTAAAATCATAATACCCTTCTGAAGTAGGTACAAACTGTAGACCCTGAGGATTCATACTTCCTAATCCCCCACTGTCAAATTTATACTGAAAGCCATCCAGATAATCCGTTGTCGTGATCGAGTTTCCCGCATTGGTATTAAATACCTTTGACAGCTTAACACCATCTGCCCTGTAAATAGAACGGGTCGTATTTGCACCTTTAGTACCTGGCCGTACGCTTATATTATTCGGTAGATTCAAAAAGTTATAGGCTATTGAGTTAATTCCCTTATCCGGATGACTGATCATGTTCCCGTTATCATCATAGCCTATTGTGTTGGGTGTAGTCAAATAGGGATAACCACTGCTGTTTCCAATCTGTTCTTCCGTTACCTTGGTCAGCCTGTTTCCTGTATAATCATACTTCAGTTTATCAATAACTAATGCCGTATTGCCTGATATTAAATTTTCAGATCGTTGTAATTTTGTAATATTTCCATTTAAATCATATTCCAGCATTTCAAAATATTCCCTTGCAGCTTCTGCTCCCTCTCTTTGATAAAATCCCGCAGATAACCTGTTTAAATGGTCATACACATAGCCATATCTTTTTAATGGCTCGTTTTCCTCAGTCAGGGTTCTCCAGGATACTTCGGCTATATTTCCGTTGTATTTGGGTTTAACCTTTAGATCCATAAAATCAGTATTGGGGTTCTCCAAGCCTTCAACTTGATTATAGTTGATCTTATAACCAAACAAATCATTACCTAAATTCGACGGATCATTGATTTTAGTCATCCAACCTCTGATATTATACTGATAATCAACAGTCTGAAGTGGACTAGAAACAGTAGCTCCTCCCACTTTTTTAGTCTTTAACTGAGATAGAGCATTATACTCATTCTGAGCTAAAATCTCTACCGGATTACTATCTACCTGATGAGTATGGGTTAAAAGACGGTTCTGACTATCATAGCTGAAATTCTCAGTGATCAGTCTTTCAGTATCTGTTGGCAATCGCTTATGGTGTATTATACTTGTCTTTACAGCTCCTGAAAAATCATATCCTGTTTCTGTAGTCGTATAACCTCCCAAATGATTCAATGAATAGGTTCCCACTACCCTTCCCTTCATATCATACCAATTGTAACTCTTAGTCCACTGATTGTCCTCAATGTTTTTAACGTACGTTGAAAGCAAAAGTCCGTTCGTGTTTTTGCGAGAAAGTGTCTGGTAAGGCTCTGGTAAAACACTTTGTCCTAATGTTGTGGTAGGAATTGAAATCGGAACAGATGAAGGATACGTATCATAATAATTGACCATAAGAATACTCATGCTTCCGGTAGGAAAAGCATCCTTGGTATAGTACACATCCATAGAGTTAGATGTTATTGGGATCCTTGATCTGATTTCATTATTTGAAGCATTAGATGACATATTATTTATGGCTGTCTGCATCGCAGATCTCGTCCCTGTATTTTGAAAAAAACCAGTATATACAACTCTTCCAAACTGATCATATTTCGTAAATAACCACCCTCGAGATCCAAAATTATTAGCCGTAGTCCGTAAAACAGCATCCTGCGTTAAAACCAAACGATCCTGTTTATCGTACACCATAAATTCCCAGCCTTTACCGGGTAGTTTCTTCTCAACTAACCTATTTCTGCCATCATAATGATACTGATAACATAAATTATTCAAAATCTCATCCGAAAGAACAGCATTATTAACAGGATTACCCGCAAAAAATTCAACAACTGCTTTAGGCGGAATAACTAAAGCCAGCTGATTAAATTCATTATAAACATAATAGGTATCTGCGTAATTGGAAACTCCTAAAACTTTCCGTATTAATACTGTCTGTCCTCGCCCGTTTTTAAATTCAATACTCGGGTTACCATCCTCATCTGTTATAGTTGTTTTATATAACTGATTGAGTCCAAAATCTGCAGAATCCCAACGGATAACAGAAATACTTGCATTATCTGTCCAGTCTGTAACTGTTGTAAAACGACGGACATGATCTGCTGAAGAACTGGTATCATAATGATAAACAACAGGTTTTGTTGACCATGCATCACCAACCTGTGTATGTTGCAAGATCCTGTCAAGGGGAGACACTTCCAATTGTTTTTCTGAATAAGCTTTATCTCCATTATAAACATTTAAAACATCCGCTACGGGTAAAGGAACCAAACCCGAAGCCTGACCATAGATCAATCCGCCTGTACTGGAACTTTGAGGAACCGGAAGATACTCTCGCGTCTGTCTCCCGAAAGAATCATAAACAAAAGGTATAACAACATCCCCTCCTCCGGGAGTAGCTTTAACATTAATTACTTGTTTGCTCCTCCCAAAACCATCAAAGTACTGAACGCTATGCAGTTGCTTTTTGTCTGGGTCTGATATTTTTGTAGAGTCAAGATAAGTCCTGCTCTGGATATAGTTTTCAGTATTACTTTGTCCATAGGCAAAGCCCGTCAAGAAAACCATATGGATAGGTACTATTATTTTTTTCATGATAACTTTTAAGGCTTATAATTGTAATTAAATTCTTTTATGATATTTCCCGTTTTATCATTTTCCCGAATCTCTTTAAGGCGGTTAGAACCATCATAAATATATACTTCACGAATACCTGAAGGAGGGGTAATACTCGTTACACCTATCAACGGATCATAAGTATAGGTCGTAATTTTTGATAAAGATATACTGGAGTTATTTCTAAAAGAATCCAGTACATTGATAAAAGCAACTTCCATAGAAGGATTCAAGCTATCCTGATCGGATGCAGACTGAAGTCCCGAAACTAATCCTAAACTCATTAGCTGATCATACGTAGCTCCCTCTACTTTTGCAATAGGCTTCGTGGAAGCATAACCCCAGATAATAGACACTGGAACTCCCGTCTTCAAGGTATACTGAAGCAGGTTACCTTTGGAATCATATCTGTCAAATTTAACTTCCGAAACAGGAACATTTACATCAGAAAGGGTATAGCTTTTTACTGATAAAGGCAAAACCAAGTTACCTGATTCAGGAGTTGGAAGTGAATGAGGATAGATACTCTCTGTCTTTTCCAAGATCTTGGTAACGTTGCCAATAGTCTGAGTCGTTATCGTCTCCAATGGAATATCAATCATATTCCTGTCAATCATCAATTGATTCCCTTTATCATAAGCATATTTAAAGGAAGTATTCAACTCTACATTCTCACCTAAAAATGACTCTTTCTGAGAAGTAAGCTTGGTAGGATACAATGCATCATCATAAAAATACTCTGTAACATGTGATTTTCTCCTGCCTCCAGAAAAATAATCAACCTGAGTCTCCTTCTTTAATAAAAATGCATCATTATGCCTTACAAATACAGGAAAAGGGCCCGGGCTCAAATTAGTATTTGTCCCTATAACAGAAGGAAAAATACCGTCAACCTCGAAATCATCTCCCATCATCAAGGGACCACTACTTGTATTTCTTAAATTGATGGCATTAGATACGTAATCGACTTTTGAAACTAAACTATACAAAAGCATCTTAATATTTCTATCCTGATGATAGTTAACACTTGCATTGGGTGCTCCTGAAAGATAAAAATCCCTCTTAGTTGCCTTTATTGTATCATTTGTGCTGTTAAATGCGGTATAATTCAATAACTGCCCATTTCTCCAATCACGCGCTTCCATAAACTCATATCTGGCTGATGTCCCTTCTGTTGTGGCAAGGTGATTGTCCCCAGTCTGTAAAGGAGGCTCAACATAATACTGGAATACTTCTCTGCCTTTCGGATTATTATTTGCATCTGTCTTTACAACCTCCACATTTGTATACCCAATAGTTCGCCCTTGCGTACGCATTCCGGCTACAACTGGTCGTGTCGACAATTCAGTCTTATCTTCTATCTCTTCGTTCTGCCAATATCTACCCCCTGTCCACAAGTATGACTTCTTTCATAACCTCTTCTTACATTTCTTGTATACATCGGAATATCAAACAATACTCCACTTGATAGTTGACTGTTTCCGTTTTTTGTATATGAGTATTTCGAAGAGTATTTATACTGTCCGTCATTATCATATCTTTTAATCTCTTTAACCCTTATCCCACCTGCATATATGAGTGGCTCTATATACGTAGGATCCGGCTCTTCCCAACTCATCGCGATTTGTGAATAAGAAAAAATATAATTAGATAAATTACTATCCCAGTTAAGTCCACCCCAGTAGATATGCTTAATTTCTAAATATATTTTCTGCAGGGGAATAGCAGCATTATTAAGTTGGCGATACTTTATGGTAAATTCATTAGGACCTGATAATGATCCGCTATTCGCCAAATATTTCTTTACCCCATTTTCATAATAGTAGATACTATACTCAGCATTAAGATAGTTATTATCCAAAGAGTTGGAAAATGTCGAAGCTCTAAAAGTTGATTTAAGAGTCATTTGAAGACTAAGAGCTTTATCATAACTTGATAAATCCACTTCTTTAACAAAAGTTTTATAATACCCCCCATCTTCTGTCGGTGTAAGAGAATGTTTAAGGTTAGGACCTTCTGCAGTAGCACTTACGAAAAAAAAATCATTCTTTTGCAGTGTTTTTTTCTTTGCTAAAAAATAATGTTCTTTTTTAGGCTCATAGAGTAATGAACTTGCGGTATTAGGTTCATAAATAAATTCATTTTTTCCTCCTTCCGGATAAGTAATGGATTTTAGCGAATTTGTATTTACAAATAACGGGCTTACATCTTTATTTGCTATTCTGAATAAGCTACCATTGCCATTTACATCATCAGTAAATCCCCACACCTCCTGATTTAAAAAGGTATTCAAGTACAGTACTGGAACATTTGGAAAACCTGAGTTAAAACTCGTTCCATTATAATATCCCCAATGATCTGTAGAATATGAAAGTCTTTGCTTCATTATGTTTTCTTCATAATACTCAAATGAAGTAGTCTCGCATTTATTATCTGTACTACACTCCTGATAAGAAAGAAGTTTTAGTCTTTTAGTTGGATCTTCAGATGGGTCAATCGCTCCGGTAGGCTCCGTTGTATTAACAAAATATCCGTAGTTGAATTTTTTCTCCGAAATAATTGCGCCCGATTTATTTTTAATGATAATCTTATCAAGTTTTTTGAGATTGTTAAAATCTAATCTATTCGAATAAACAAAGTTAATCGTCGCGTCGGTTGTCTCAATTTTATCAAGTAAAGCTTCTTGTATTGAATAAGTTACATCAAATTCAGGACCTACAGTAGGTGGTGTAGGAGTAGAATCTGGATAGTTACATCCTGTTGTAAAATGACGTACAAAATATTGTATTTCTCTAGTCTGAGGCGCTAACTCTCTACGAGACATAATATTGGGAGAATAATAAAAGTTAATTTCATTATCATCTATACCTTTAATTTTTTTTATCTTCCACGCATTGACACCATAAATATTACTTCCTCCCATTGATCCATCACCACTGAGAATTTCTTTACCATCTCCACCGAAAGTATATTTTAATCCTGCTGTATTCGTGACATTAATTGTATCTATCCTGCTCAGATAAGTTTGATCAATTACTTTTGTGTAATAATCAATTTTCAAATCCGACATTGGAAAAGTTACCACCTTCTTGTTCTTGGGATTATAAAAGAAGCTTCCGGAAAAATTATCAAGTGATAAGCTAAACTCATCAGACATTAAATCTGCTATGGAAGCATTGTTTAAACCATTATTTGCCATAACCAATCGTGATTGCTGGTTATCAATTCCACTGCTCAAAAAACCCTCTACATTATCCGCATCGTGATGCATTACCCCATTTTCATCTGTATATCCGTTTATTTTTCTGGTAATGGGAGCTACCGTACTGATAGACCAGCCTAAACCCACTGAACTCGCAATATCAGAAACCAAAACGCCACCTGCATGATAGGTTAACGTAATAGGTACTTCAACATCTCCCGATTTTACAGTATAAATAGGTATTGAAATGTTGGGGATTCCTGTATAATTTGAAACAGGGGTTTCCTGATATTTTAATAAACTACTTGTCTCCGGTGCATAAGGAAATACATTCTTAGGCCCTTTATGTATTTGTGAATAGCCCAAACAGGATAACAAGACGCATAGACTTGTTATAAAAATCTTCTTCATGTTATTAATCTTTATTTCTTTATTAGCTTAGCATTCGCCGTTTTATTTGTATCTGTTTTGATAGTCACCAGATAAGCTCCCTGAATCAAAGACTGTGTATTGATTTTGGTTACTTTATTCTTAGTTTTCAGATTCTGGATCTGTCTGCCTCCCATATCATACATCATGATCTCCGCTTCCTTAAAATCATATCCGATTTCTACATAAGCATAATCTGAAACAGGATTCGGATAAATCTTAATATCCTGCTTTTCGATCAGCTGATCAATCTGTTTGTCACCTAATTTTACAATCTTCCAGTTTTCTTTTCCCAGTTCTTCGGCACTCGTACCTGCCAAAATGATCGAACCATCTTTGTTCAGTTTAATATCAGATAACCTCTCCTCTTTCTTTCTCGACTCACCTTTCACATGTTTTCGCCACTGCTCATTTCCGCTTTCATTTAAATAAAGCATCCAAAAAGTCTCATCATTATTCTCTATTCTGCCTTCTGCCTGAGTATATCCTCCTAACAGAATTCCTTTTGAAGATTTATCATCTGAAGAATGTAAAACGCTCATTCCCATCAAAACATCTCTGTTTTTGAAATTGTAAGACTTCTGCCAGAGCTCTTCTCCTTTTTCATCCAAAGAAATCAACCATAAATCAGTTCCTTCTTCAATCCCGACAGATTTATTCCCTGACCTTTCAGATCTTGATTCTCCACCAATTAAATAACCGGTGGAAGTCAGAGACAATGTTCTTAAATGATCGTCACCTTTCCCTCCGAAGTTCTTTTCCCATTGTACTTTGCCGTCTTTATCAAGCTTTACAATCCAGTAATCGCCTTCGCCATAATTTTCCGTTTTTTTGGAACCGTTTGCACTGCTTCTGGAATATATCCCTAACAATGCTCCTCCATCTCTGGTAGGAATCATTTTTTCCACTTCATCCAAGCCTTTTCCTCCCAAAATTAATTGGGATAATTCTTTCCCGTTTTTATCAAGTCTCACCACCAAAACATCCTTGGAACCATATCCTTTTGCTGAGTTCTGAACGTTTCCGGCAACAAAAAAGCCTAAATCTGTCGTCTGAATTACTGATCTTGCTTCTTCATCTGCGTTCGTACCGATGGTCTTTTGCCACAGTTCATCTCCAAACTCATTGATTCGGATTAACCAAAAGTCTGATCCTCCTTTTGAATCCTCTTTTTTGTCAAGACCTTTGCCGGAATAAGAGGTTCCGGCTACAAGAAATCCTCCTTCCTGAGTATTTACGGTAGCTGACAGGAAATCATGATTTTGTCCTGAAAAATATTTTTCCCAGACTTCTTCACCCTGCCCGTTAAGCTTAACCAAATGAAAATCGTAGCCGTTATTCTGCTTATTGCTTCCTGTCTGAAGCTTACTGCTTTGAATTGAACTTCCTGTAATTAAGTATTGTCCATCAATCGTAGTTGTTACCTGGCTTAGAAAATCCTGAGTATTGGATTTGATGTCTTTCTGCCAAACGACTTCCTGAGCATACAATACAGCAGTCGTGCACATCACAAATGCACCCATGTAGAGTTTTCTCATATTTAGTGTTAGTTTTTATTTTGATCTTAAAACGCTGCAAAAATAATATTTTTATGATTATCCTCACTAGCTAATTTTGTAGTTTATATTAATTTAATTATTTATTTATTATCTATATGCAAATTTAATTGCATAATACGACAAAACGTGACGTTTTATCTATACAGATGTAAAAAACAAATAAACGGCTGGATTCAATTATAATAAAAAACATCGCACAAAGCAGAGACGTATCAATTCTGGACAACCGTCTTATGAATCATATGAATCACTATAAGCCCCACCGAGATAAAAATTCCTTTATCAATCCTATAGTCATCGTCTGATTTTATATGGCAGTATCGAATCAAACTGTATCAAGAAGGTACAGCCTGATTATTATAGAAAAATACTCTCACACTCTTAATTTGTCTATAATATTTTATACTACTATATCTTTTTACTATATATGATTACTTAATAAATTTCATAGATAGTTTTTTTGACTCTCATTATTCAATCAGACATTTAATAGATTAATCTATTAAATGTATTAATTCTCCTAGATATAATTTCTTATTATCTAAATTGTAATTACCAGGAATATTTATTAAATATTCATTTTTATGTTGAAATTCTCCCTTTTCTAATACTATAGCCGTATTCTCTACACCCTTATAATTTTTAATAAAATCGGAAATAGGAAGATTATCTTTATCAATTACATATAAAGTATCATTATTATGTATATTTTTTACAACATAAAAATTTGACTGTTTTTTATTTTGTGCAGGATAATACTCTAACAACTCGATGTAGATATTTTGTTCTGGTTCATTTAAATTTGAAAAAGATACTTTTTTTTCTATTTCAATGTTTTTTTCTACACAAGAAAAAGCAGCAAACAATACAATTAAAATTATTCTTCTCATTTTAATTCAAAGGGTTTTATTTTTTTATTATTCAATTTACCTCCTTTGTATAGCCTATACATTCTGTTTAATTGATGTACTGAGAATCCAGAAGGTTTTGCTATAGCTCCCTGTATCATAAAATTACTTTTAGGTGTTATGAAATTTTCTGGAATATCAAACCAAGTTTCTCTAGTAGCCATAATAGGATGCTGCAAGCCTCCTGTATGACCAATTTCATGAGGCATAGTTTTGATGTTTAGACCATTCATTAAATCATTCGCATATCTTTCGTTTACAGATATTTCTTTTCCGTTCATTGCTCTTCCCACTACATTAGCCTTTCCATCTTTATAAACATCAAAATCTTTGGAGTTGGAATCTTTTATTTCTATTAAAGTATCTGTACTTTTCAGATCATCTTTATCATCGATAGTTCTAATATTTATATCTGCTGAGACAGTAACATTAGGATTATTATCTATTTTGTTAAATAAAGCCTCCGTTTGTGATTGAATAGCACTAGCAAATTTTTTCATATCAATTTTTTTATTTGAAGAACTATTTAGTACAGCACCTGTAAAAGCTATATTATAATGGGTTGTATTTGTCTTTTTATTATATGTTTCTGTTATTGTCCAGTCTCTACCATCAGGATCTATAAATAAAATTGGATTATTAGCAGTATACATCATTGGATTAAAATTAGGATGCTTTTCCGCCAGTGGATCCACCACTCCCCATCTTCCTAAATCAGGCATATACATCCTCGCACCATAATCATACATTCCCGTCTCCTGCAATTCCTTACCGTTGTACTTATACTGATAAGCATTCTGCGTAGTCAGGGTATAATTATGTAACATACCAAAAGGATAATAATTATTTACTTCCACAATCTCACCTGGCTTATAATAATCTATACAATTAGGAATCTCGAAAGGCGGATTATTGGGTCCGTCACACTGTTGGATCTTATACTGCCTGGGCTGAATAATCCCATCCTTACTCGTATCCGTATAGCTTAATCGAACATTTCCTAAATGATCCGTATAGTTGTAAATATAAGAATTATTTGTAAAATCATAATACCCTTCTGAAGTAGGTACAAACTGTAGACCCTGAGGATTCATACTTCCTAATCCCCCACTGTCAAATTTATACTGAAAGCCATCCAGATAATCCGTTGTCGTGATCGAGTTTCCCGCATTGGTATTAAATACCTTTGACAGCTTAACACCATCTGCCCTGTAAATAGAACGGGTCGTATTTGCACCTTTAGTACCTGGCCGTACGCTTATATTATTCGGTAGATTCAAAAAGTTATAGGCTATTGAGTTAATTCCCTTATCCGGATGACTGATCATGTTCCCGTTATCATCATAGCCTATTGTGTTGGGTGTAGTCAAATAGGGATAACCACTGCTGTTTCCAATCTGTTCTTCCGTTACCTTGGTCAGCCTGTTTCCTGTATAATCATACTTCAGTTTATCAATAACTAATGCCGTATTGCCTGATATTAAATTTTCAGATCGTTGTAATTTTGTAATATTTCCATTTAAATCATATTCCAGCATTTCAAAATATTCCCTTGCAGCTTCTGCTCCCTCTCTTTGATAAAATCCCGCAGATAACCTGTTTAAATGGTCATACACATAGCCATATCTTTTTAATGGCTCGTTTTCCTCAGTCAGGGTTCTCCAGGATACTTCGGCTATATTTCCGTTGTATTTGGGTTTAACCTTTAGATCCATAAAATCAGTATTGGGATTCTCTAAGCCTTCAACCTGATTATAGTTGATCTTATAGCCAAACAAATCATTCCCTAAATTCGACGGATCATTGATTTTAGTCATCCAGCCTCTGATATTATACTGATAATCGATCTGTTGTAAAGGATTTACTGCTCCTGCAGCTCCTCCCACTTTTTTACTTTCCAATTGAGAAAGCTCATTGTAATTATTTTCAGACAATAACTCACCCGGATTATTACCTACATAGTGCCAGTGTTTTTTAACTCGGTTTTGATGATCGTATTCAAACACTTCTGCAATACCTGTTTCGGTATCACTTGACAGTCTTTTATGATAAGTATTGGTCTGAAGGACGGTACCCGAAAAATCAAGTTTATTATTGACAACAGTATATCCTCCCAGATGATTTTCACTTCTTGAGCCAAAACTTCGTCCTTTGGTGTCATACCAGGTATACATTTTGGTCCAGTTGTCATCTTCAATATTCTTGACATAGCTTGCCACTGGCAAACCTTTTGTTGATAATGCATTTAATTGATTGTCAGTTAATAACTCTTGTGAGAATACATTGATTACTGCAGGTGATCCTGCAGGATAGGTATCATAGTAAGTAACTGAGAGTGCTGTATCAAAATACGGGAAGCTGTCATTGGAATAATAGATCTGCATTCCGTTTTTTGTAAATCCGGCAGCATTTCTATACTCTGTAAGAATAAGATTATTACCGATTGCTGTCTGCATATCGTTTCTGTCTGTTCCCGAAACAAGCCCTGTGATGATCGGTCTTCCCAATTGGTCATATTTGGTAAAAAGCCATTTGTTTTGTGCTCTTAAATTAGCATCTTGGGTAAAGATCAAACGATCCGCTTTGTCATACACCATATGCTCCCAACCTTTGCCAGGCAATTTCTTTTCTACCAATCTTCCTCTTCCGTCATATCGGTATTCGTAAGCAAGAGCCTGTTGATCACTCAAATCCCATGTCTGCTTCTTAGATAATAAAGGGGGAATTACCCATGCCAGCTGATTATACTCATTATATACATAGTAAGTATCAACATTTTCTGTTCCGTTGATTTTTCTCACTAATATAACCTGTCCCTGACCGTTTTTAAACTCAATGGATTTGTTTCCATCTTCATCGGTTACGGTGTTTTTGTATAGTTGATTGGCTCCGTAATTTCCTCCATAATTAATGGTAGATTTAGTTGCATTGTTTTCCCATGTTGTTGTTGTGGTATAATTAATAATCTCACCTGTAATATTGGTATCATAATCAAATTTTACGGGTTTATTACTCCAATCTGTACCCACCTGAATTTGCTGCTGAATTCTGTCTAACGGGGAGTTTTCCAAGACTTTTTCAGCATAGATTTTTTCTGATCCATACGATGCAGAAGCATTGGCGAGTGGAGTTGGGAAAATAGCTCCGTTTAATGTTTGAGATTGCGGAATGGGAAGATACTCCTTAGTTTGTCTTCCGAATGCATCATATTCGATATGGGTTACTACATCTCTTCCTTGGGGAGATGCTTTGACATTCACCGCCTGTTTTGGTCTGCCCAAACCATCGAAATACTGGACCACCTCCGAGGTTTTAGTAGGGGTAGCTCCGTTGTAATCTAAATACGTTTTACTATAAACATAGTTTTCTGTTGTAGAAAGCTGACCAAAAGTTATATTGGATAGAAACAATGCTCCTATTGGGATTAATATTTTTTTCATCGTGTCTTAGTTTTTGTAGTTGTATTTGAATTCTTTTAAAAGTTTTCCTGCCTGATCATTTTCCCTTATCTCCATTAATCGATTGGCTGTATCATACAGATAAACCTCACGGATTCCTGATGGTGGTGTAATGCTTCGCACTCCAATCAAAGGATCGAAAGTATAGGTTGTTATCTGATAATTTGATAAACTGTTTCTGAATGTTTTTAAGGCATCTAAAAAGGTTGTCTCATCATTATTCCTTCCCGCTAAAGCATCCGTATTGGATGCGGTAATAATTGCAGAGGCTAAACTTTGTACCTGAGTGTAGGTGGCTCCTTCGATCTTGGCAATGGGTTGGGTTTGGTTGTATCCCCAAATAATAGCTACAGGAACACCATCTTTTGTGGTATATTGTTGTAAGTTACCTTTGGAATCATACAAGTCATAGGTTACTTCTGTGGTTGCAGAAGTTGGATTTTGTAAATCATAAGATTTTGTGGACAATGGTAAAACCAGATTTCCTGTTTGTGAAGTTGGCAAAGTTGTAGGATAAATGATTTCTGTTTTTGATAATATTTTACTGTCTTTTTTTGCTTCGGTAATCGTTGGAATTCCCACCATATTTTTTGAAGTCATTAACGTATTACCAATATTAATATCCTGAGCATAGGAATAACTTTTAGACAATTCAGAATTATCAGACAAAATCGTATTTTCTTTTACCAAGTTTAAATGATTGCTACTGTTATAAGAATAATCCGTTGTATTCTTTATTGGATTATTGTTCAAAAAATCCGTAATAATTTTCTTTTTGAGAGCCGAGGTATTCAAATACCTCTTGTAGCCTTGTACCCAATATCCAGAAAGGTGATTAATTGTTACATAATTATTATTATCTTTAAAAGTATTCGGGTTATAGTCTATATTGTCATTATATTCATATTCTGTTTTCTTTAATGGGTTTGAAGAACCTTCGGGATAAATAATTTCAGATTTTAATTTTCCTCTTAAAATACTTCTGTCAATACCATACAAATTTCTAAAATTTTTATATAAATTTTCAGGGCTTGACTGATAGGTTCCTTGATTTGGAGGATTATTAAAATAATTTCTAATATTTCCCGTATCAGGATTTAAAATATCGGGATAATCTTCATAGTTGGTAAAATTATACTCTGTATATCCTTTCCCAGCATTGATTTCATAAACTTTTTGATATCCTACATTATAACTATCCATACTGTTCTGCTGGACATTTGAACTAGATCTAAGCATACGTTTCTCAAAATAACCAGGACCAGAAAACTCTATGTAATACATGTATCTAGGCCAATTCATCAGTATTCCTGACGAAGTATTTCCATTTAGTGTAGTTGCATACTGGTATGTTTTATTATTAATGATTCCTCCATTTTCTGAATAATCATACTGTCTGTGAATTCTTGCTCCTCCAACAACTCCTGCATTATTTGTTAAGGTAGGCAAAAAAGCACTTGCCGAATTTCTTTCTACCCTTCTTCCATAATAATTCGGTTCATATTCAAATATAGAATATCCTTTTGTTGGGTAAGTTATTTTACTCAATAAACCAATATTATATTTTTGAACATTCGTATCTCTAAAAGTATTATTTAGAGTATAGTCACCCGTAGCTGCATTATAAGTATCAAAAGGAGCTAAACTAACATTTGTATCATTACCGTTCCAATAACCCCAGTGATCCAATCCTTTTGTGATATACTTTGGTAAATTTGAAGTGTTATAGTACTCAAAATTGTAGACTTTATTACTTTGTGATTCTGTAATTGTTTTCAAAAATGGTCTTTTGTTCATCCCTCCAAGGTCATCATAAGCAAATACTGTATTTTGGATCATGTTATTATTAGCAAAAACCTGAATATTATCTACTAAAAACTCATTGAAATCAAGCGTATTAGAAACTCCTTCATAATGTTTAATAGGATAGCCAGCATCTTTGTAGTTGATTCTAATTTCTTTATCCTCGTATTTTATCGATTCAAGTAAGGAGCGTTTAGTTAAAACAAAATTTTCAGTATCACTTGGTACATTCGCAGATAAGTTAGTACATCCAGCTAATCCGCCAGGACAAAGCTGCCATTCCCATGATGATGTACCATCTTGAAAATAACCATCAAAATTAAGGACTTTAGCGTTAACTTTAAGATTTATTGAGCTTGTAGTCAAGTTGCAAAAAATATTATTTAATGTATCCTGTACATAGCCTAAAGTGATCGTTTGCCCATTAATAAATTCAACCTTCGCAAGACTAAATGAACTAATATAAGGAAGACCTTCAAATCTATTATCTTTATCTAGACCTGGTGATTTTAATAAATACCCAATCTCATATTTGGAAAAATCTCCTCCGAAATAATATTTATTACCTTGTCCGTCGGTGATCACAATAGTTTGAGTAGGAGGTTTACAAAACTGTTTTCCTCCATAAGATACTAATCCCGATAAATCTACTTTCATGTTAGGATCATTGGATTCTACGAGTACATTTCCATCATTTCCTATCATAAATTTTCCTGAAAGTCCCATTGCATTAAAATGGAATACATCAGGAGTTCCTTCATACCCATTCTGAACGCTTCCTAGTCTCCAATTTAATGCTGTAGTACCACCAACCCCACTATATAGATCATATACTGTCTGGTTATTTGTGAATGAATTTAAACGAACTCCAGTTAGAAATCCGTGTAAATCTGGTCCTAAATCAAACAGACCACCGTTAGCGGTAGGATTCCCTTGATATTCATCAGGAGCCCTGTTTAAGGTTCTGGTAATTCTTCCACCAGCTAAAAGAGACCAACCTGTCCCTGCATAATCAGACTTCTTGTGTGGTAAAAATCCAGATGAATCATAAGATACAAAAATATCAATATTTGTCCCATTGCTTGTTGGCAATGAAAAAATTGGCACTTTCAAATCTAAAGTTCCCGTATATAGATTAATAGGAACATTTCCATACTTCTCAAAAGCATATGATTGAGGTGTTTTAATTTGTATAGCTCCCGCAGTTTGCATATTTTGTGAGAATACAATACTAGATAGTAATATAGAAAGTGATAAATATATTTTCTTCATTTGTTTATTTCTTAATCAATTTAGCATTCGCCGTTTTATTTGTATCTGTTTTGATAGTCACCAGATAAGCTCCCTGAATGAGTGCCTGAGTATTAATCTTAGTCACCTTATTCCTAGTTTTCAGGTTTTGGATCTGTCTTCCTCCCATATCATACATAATTATTTCAGCTTCCTTAAAATCATATCCGATTTCTACATACGCATAATCTGAAACCGGATTCGGGTAAATCTTAATATCCTGCTTTTCGATCAACTGATCAATCTGCTTGTCACCCAATTTCACAATCTTCCAATTTTCTTTTCCTAATTCTTCGGCACTCGTACCTGCCAAAATGATGGAGCCATCTTTATTCAATTTAATATCAGATAACCTCTCTTCTTTCTTTCTCGACTCTCCTTTCACATGCTTTCGCCACTGCTCATTGCCGCTTTCGTTTAAATAAAGCATCCAAAAAGTCTCATCATCATTCTCTATTCTCCCTTCTGCCTGAGTATAGCCACCCAGTAAGATTCCTTTCGAAGATTTATCATCTGAAGAATGTAAAACGCTCATTCCCATTAAAACATCCCTGTTTTTGAAATTGTAAGACTTCTGCCATATCTCTTCTCCTTTTTCATCCAAAGAAATCAACCACAAATCAGTTCCTTCTTCAATCCCGACAGATTTATTCCCTGACCTTTCAGATCTTGATTCTCCTCCAACTAAATAACCGGTGGAAGTCAATGCCAATGTTCTTAAATGATCATCTCCTTTTCCTCCATAATTCTTTTCCCACTGTACTTTTCCGTCTTTATCGAGCTTTACAATCCAGTAATCACCTTCTCCGTAATTCTCTGTTTTTTTGGAAATACTTCCAGCCTCCAGCTTCCTGCTCCCTAACACTTTCCCACTTCTGGAATACATCCCTAACAATGCTCCTCCGTCTCTGGTAGGAATCATTTTTTCCACTTCATCCAGGCCTTTTCCTCCCAAAATTAATTGGGATAATTCTTTTCCGTTTTTATCAAGTCTTACGACCAAAACATCCTTGGAACCATATCCTTTAGACGAATTCTGAATGTTTCCTGCCACAAAAAAGCCTAAATCTGTTGTCTGAATTACTGATTTTGCTTCTTCATCTGCATTCGTTCCGATGGTCTTTTGCCACAACTCATCGCCAAACTCGTTGATTCGGATTAACCAAAGGTCTGATCCTCCTTTTGAATCCTCTTTTTTGTCAAGACCTTTTCCGGAATATGAAGTTCCCGCTATAAGAAATCCTCCTTCCTGAGTATTTACAGTAGCTGACAGGAAATCATGATTTTGTCCTGAAAAATATTTTTCCCAGACTTCTTCGCCTTGCCCGTTAAGTTTAATCAAATGAAAATCGTAGCCGTTATTCTGCTTATTGCTTCCTGTCTGAAGCTTACTGCTTTGAATTGAACTTCCTGTAATTAAATATTGTCCATCAATCGTAGTTGTTACCTGGCTTAGAAAATCCTGAGTATTGGATTTGATGTCTTTCTGCCAGACTACTTCCTGAGCATACAATACAGAAGTAGTGCACATCACAAATGCACCCATGCAGAGTTTTCTCATATCTTAATGTTAGTTTCTAGTTAGTTTTTAAAACGCTGCAAAAGTAATATTTTTATGATTATCCTCAATAGCTAATTTTGCAGTTTATATTAATTTAATTATTATCTATATGCAAATTTAATTGACTAATACGACAAAACGTGACGTTTTATCTATACAGATGCAAAAAATAACTAAATGGTTGGATTCAATTTTGTTTTTTTATAAGTTCTTTTTATAAAAAAGGATTTTATTCTATGTACCACAATATTGCAGGTCTCGTTTCAAGTTTTTTATATTTGTCCTGATGATATACTGTAAGCAAATATCATTATCTTAAATTGTAAAAAATACCCCATGGCACTTCCTAAAGAATTCGAAAATGAGTATGTAAGAAAAGTCCTTTACAATACTTCTTTAAAAAATCTCCCAAATGAAGAATGGAAATTGATTGATGATTTTGGAGGTTATGCAATATCCAATTATGGTCGAGTAAAAAGTCTGGAGCGTTGGGTTTCAGATCCACTTGGAAGGAAAAGAAAAGCCTCCGAACGTATCATGAAATTACAGTTCATGAAATTTTTCAATAAATATCTTAATCGTAATTTTTACAATATTACCTGTTTATTATCCTCACAGGGGAAAAGATACAGAAAATCTGTTGCCCGTTTAGTGTACCATCATTTTGTGCAAAAGCTTGATATACATGAAGAATCGTATCTTATATCGTTTAAAGATAATGATCGGTTTCATATCCATGTCCAAAATTTAGAAAAGCTTTCCATCAGTCGGGAACGTTTTAAAAGAGTTGAAACCAACAGGGTTAAAAATCATTATGATGTATATCATCAGCCTATAACTCAATATACAGTTGAAGGTTTACTTGTTGCTACTTTTGACGATATTGATTCTGCGAGTAAAAAAACAGGAATACATCCAAGATACCTATTCTTGGTAATTAATAACGAAAGAATAACAGCTGGAGGATTCAGATGGTTTTTAAAACAGGATATACCGCCAAAAGACAGTTTTAGTCCCAACAGAATGATTGAAAATACTTTTTCAGATCCTATACTTAATACATCACTTTGGAAAAAATTAGGTCAGCCTTTAATCAATAAAAGTATTCCACCAGCCTGCATGAATTTATCTCCAGAAAACCTTCCCGGAGAGATCTGGAAACCTTTACCCGGGTTTATAAACCAGTTCTCTATTTCCAATAAGGGCAGAATTAAACGATTAGAGGGATGGACTCAAAGTAAAAATAAAAGGTTTTTAAAAGAACACATTATTTCTCTTTTTATCGATTGCTCTTCCAGAGAAAACTATTATTTTTATACAAATCTTAATTGTAATGGTAAAAGAATTCAAATACGGATTAACAGACTGCTTTATTACTGTTTTGTTAAGAAGTTTGACTTAAAGAACAAAGCATTGGTTATCGTTAACAAAAATAATCCCAAATGGGATCTTGATGTGGCTAACCTTGAGCTAGAATCTGCATCTGCTCATTTAATGAAAATATCAGAAAAATAAATCGACAAGAGTACATGATTTCTCTTGTCGATTTGGATCATCTGCATTTTTTTTGCTTTACAATACAATCGTCAACTCATATTTAAAGTTTTTTATTGTCAAACGCTTGCCTTTCAATCCAAGGTATATTCTGTTTGCCCTTCAAAAAATAGTCCCACCAGTCCATTATCTTCTGAGCCAGATCTTCTTCAGCTTTGGAACCGGTGGTCAATACATGAGCCTGATTTGGATAAAATAGCGCCACAACCTCTTTTTTATTCCTTTTAAGTCCAATAAAAAATTCCATTGTCTGATCCCACACTATCCTGCGGTCGCTCTTCCCGGTCCACAGTAAAATGGGTACATTAACATTTTCTGTCAACAGGATGGAATTATTTTAGATTTTGACAATTATCAGATCATTAAAAATGAAAGTAAGAAAAAAATTGATGAACTTGAAATGGAACTTCAGAATCAAAGGCTGTCACGTAAAAATATAGATATTAGGGCAAAGCTTGACCAAGTTCTAAACATTTTGCCAAACCTTTCTCAACTGTACATTAAAGGTGATAATGAGACAAAAAATTCTATATTGTGTTCGATTTTGGCCGAAAAACTTGAATTTCAAGAAAATGCTTTTCGAACACCTAAATTAAATTCCACACTTACTCAAATAATACTAATTAACAATTAGTTACAAAGTAAAAAAAAGGAAAGAGCACTTCTAAAAGTGCTCTTTCCCGGAGAGTGACCGCAGAAGGATTCGAACCCTCACTGTTGGAGCCGAAATCCAAAGTTCTATCCATTAAACTATGCAGCCTATTTATAAGTAATGGGTAATAAATAATAAGTAATTTCAAATACTACTCATTACCCATTATTTATTTTAGAAAGTGATCTTCACTCCTCCCAAAATCTGTGCGCCAAGAACTTTATATCCTTTGTACGTCTGATATTTTGAGCTTAGAAGATTATTTCCAAGCGCGAAAATACTGAAATTTTTGTGAATTTTATACTCTGCGGAAAGATTTAAATCTGCATACCCACCTACTTTGTCATTGGTATTCTCAGTTGACTGGTACATCATCGGACTTCCAACTCCCTCAATCATAAAGGAATTCGTAGTTCTGTCGCTTGCAAAAATCCCCTTGAAACCTAGCAATAATTTTTTATCAAGCATGGTATATTTAGCGCCAATACTTGCTGTCAGCAATGGAACATTGTAAATATCTTCGTAGTTTTTCAGATCAAATTTTGTGAATTTTACTTCTCCATCCAATATTAAATTAGCCAAAGGGAAATACTGTAAACTTCCTTTAATATCACTCACATTTCCATCGTCATAAATGGCAGAGAACGTATTTGCATAATTATAAGCCGAACGGTTTAAAGTATAGGTATCATCAAACAATCCATTTGCTTTGAAAAACATAATATCCTTCATTTTTCCAAATCCTGCAGCAACATCATACTTAAAAGTTTCATCAATATCCCCTCTTAAACCTACATAAAAATGGTACTTTGTTTCAGTAGGTCTTAAATACTGATCCGATAGTATAAATGGATTTTGTTGCAGTAAATCTGCGTAAGTATTCAGCTTTAAACCTCCGTCAACGCCACCATAAAATTTGAACTCATTAGCAGCTGCATATTGAAATTCTGCCTGCGGAAACCAGTATGTTTTATTATTTTTCATTTGTTCAGCCATCAGATCGTTGGAATTTTTTGAATTCAGGAACGAAAATGATGAACCTAACATTAAATAAGACTCTCCTTTTCTGAAAGTAACTTTTGGTGTCAGACTCGTATTTACAAAGTTGGATGTATTTTTATCTCTGATTGCAAATTCACTTTTTACAGCTTCCAATCCAACTCCCAAATCAGCATTCAGGTTAATTCCTGATTTCCCGATTTCCACGGCATGCTTGGAAAGATTAGCCAATAATGAAACCTGATTTTCCTGAGCGTCAAAATGATCTTTTAAAAATGATGATTTTACTCTTACATCATTTAAAATTTCGTTAGAATAAAAATCATAATATCCGTTTACCTTAAACTGATTGACTCTCTGATCCAGATCAACATCTCCGGGTTGCAATGCATAGATACCATAATAATTATTACTGTTTAAGCCATATTCTGCATTCAAATTAAACTTCCCTTTATCTCCGTAAGAGTTTAAGAAAGCTCCCAATGTTGTTGAACTCTGTTTTGAATCCCAAGGATATTCTTTTTTCAGCCCCAGCGTTGACAGAAAGTGGGCATCCAATCCTACTTCAAGCTTATTCTGAAGTCTCGCCGAAATATTGGCATCTCCTAAGATTTTACCATAGTTCCCCATTCCGAACTGGATATAATTATTTTGAGCAGTCCCGTCAAATTTTGGAGTAACATCCTGACCCTGGATCGTGGAAGTCTTAAAATCTGAAACTGCAGGAACATCCGTAATAGTATATTTTATAGGATTCTGAGATTTTTCTTCCGGGGGATAATTCTTAATCGTTTCCACGGAAGTTTTCTTTTTTTCGATCTTTTTTACTTCCGGCTCTCTTTTTTTATTAAGAATCAGCTTCTCTTCTTTGATTTGGGAAAACGCGACCGACGAAATCCCTAGAAATATGATGGATAATAATTGAATTCTTTTGTTCATCTTTATTATTGGTATTAATGTATAATGTCGGATGTATAATGTATTTTCAATTCTACATTTTACTTTTTACATTCTACCTTGTACATTTACTTTTTTACTTTTTAATCAACTTCTTAACTTCTTTCGCTTCAGCTACAATCTCAGGGAAGTCTTTATAGTTATTAATGATCTGATCACATGTATAACTTGCCTGATAATTATCCTTTAAGCCCACATAATTTTTAGCCATCAAAACAAGCGCTTTTGCTCCCCAATATTCTTCAGAGGCATAATTATTAGCCAGCTTAAAGATCGTTTCATTAGAAGATTTAAAAGCTTTTCCTTTATTTTGATAGAATGCTTTTGCATATAGAGCTTCTGCTGCAACTTCAGTATTTGAAGACTTTTCAAGAGAGGTATACGCCGCCTGAGCATCTTTATCTTTCCCAGAATTCATAAGGCTTCTGGCCTTGATCACTTTTGCCGTTTCAATAACTGCTGTAGAGTTTTTGTTGTTCGCAATTACAGCATCAGCCAGTTTTTCAGCCTGAGAAAAATTCTTTTCATCAGCATACAGCTTCATCAATTCTACATTCGCATAATTTTTAACATTAATGTTTGAAGAATTTTTGATATTTTCCAGATATTTTCTGGCTTCCGCATTATCTCCCTGTGCAATATAAATTTGAGCTAAACGGGTTTGCGCATCATCCTGATAATCATTCTGAACATTGGCGATCTCCTGTAAAACCAATAATGCCTTTGTTGTATTTTTTGTCTGATAGTAACTTTCACCAAGCTCATATTTAGCCTGATAAAGCCCCTCTCCTGTCGGATTTTGCGTTAAATATTTCTCGTAATAAGAAATTGCATTTTTATAATCTTTTTTCGTAAAATACTGTTTCGCAGTTGAAAGGTTGATTTCATCAATTTCAGAAGCATCTACATTGACACCGATATTTTTTGCAAAACTTTCATATCCTGCAACATCTCCATTTTTAGTAAAAATAGGTTTCGCAGCCTGAACAATTTTTTCGGCATAAGCTGTATTTTTATACTGCTCACCCAGAGATTTCAGTTCGGATAAAGCTTTGTCATTCTGGTTCTGATCAATATAATTCTGCGCTCTGTAAATCGAAGCATTAGCAATAAGATCTTTATCTGAAGAAGTTTTAATTACTTTTCCGAAGAAATCATTGGCATTGGCAAAATCATCCTGAGCTGCGTAGGCCGTTCCTATTTCGTATTGCGCATCGTCATAATATTCTGATCCCGGATATTTTGACAAAAGATTTTTTAAGTTGGTAATTTTCGCCTGAGTATCTCCTTTAAAACCTAGAGCCATTGCTTTTTGGTATAAAGTATAGTCTGTGGCATCCTCATTTTTATCATAAATGGCAATAGCTTCATTCAGATTATTATTTGCATAATTAATATCTGCTAAACGAAGTTCTGCATCATTCTTAAACTCAGGCTTCGGATTGCTTAAATACTGCTTGAAATAAGTTTCCGCCTGATCGAATTTTTTAGATTTAAAATAAGCATATCCTAAATCATAAGGCAACTGTTGTTTTTCGGGAAAAGTTTCGTTCAGCAATTTTTCGTAACGAGCGATCGCAGACGGATAATTTCCTTTTTGGTAATAAACCTGACCCAACCAATATAAAGCTCTGTTATTGAATTCTTTATTAATATTAAATCCTAAACTTCTCAGGAAATACTGTTCTGCGCCATCATAATTCCCTTTATTAAACTCTTCCGTCCCCAATAAATAAGAGACCTCCTGATCCACTTTATCAATATCAGGAGAAGAACTCTGGAGTTTATCAATAGCATTCAGGGTTTCTTTAAAATTTCCTGAATACAGATATGACTTCACAAGGAGTGATCTCATTTCAGAAGCATTGGAAGCGTTCTGATTTTCATTAATATAACTTTGAATAACAGCCGAAGGGCTTTCAAAAGGGTTCCCGATATCGTAGCTTAATTTTGCATATTGTTCGTGTGCCAGTTTTTTAACCTTCGGATCATAATTCATCTGATAAGAAGAGCGGAAAGCAGAAAGTGCCTCTTGTTTTTTATCAACTGCCAGATAAGCATTTCCCAGCTGATAGTAAGCATTCTGGGCCAAAGCTGAATTGCTGTTCAGTAATTGGTTATAATAAGAAACCGCTTCATCATATTTTTTAAGCTGAGCCGCAACAAATCCCATTTCATAAAGATCATTTTCAGACGGATTCTGCTGAACACTCAGGTAGTCTTTAAGGTGTGGATAAGCAGAAGTGTAATCATTTTTCATGAAATAACTTTCACCAATGATCTTGTGAACCTCAGCTTTGTAAGAATCTGAAATATCTTCATTCAGTAAAAGAGTTCCTTCCGAAATAGCCTTATCATAATCTTTGTCATTATAATACATCTGAACATAATAAGGACGTACCAGTTTAGAATATTTCGGCTGATCTTTTACAGAGTCAAAATACTGAAAAGCCTTATCATTCTGTCTGTTTGAATAATAAAGGTGACCCAGCATATACGCAATATCTCCTTTTTGAGAATTGTCTGCTGTTTTATAGGCTTCTTCCAAAGCATCTGTTGCTCCTTTAGAATCTCCCATCATAAATTTAGCATATCCTAATTTCAGAATATACTGTGTATTTTCTTCTTTTGAAAGCTGGTACTGGTTAACCTTTTTTAAGGTTTCCAATGCCTTTTCAAAATCTTTTTTAGCAAGATAATAATCTGCCAGCGGTAAGTTAGCCTGAGCAAAATAAGCAGAATTCGGATATTCTTTTATAAAGGCAGTTAAGCCCTCTTCCGCATGATTTTTCTGAAGAATAACTCCAATTACATTATCAAAAAACTGTGCCGCTTCTTTTTTCGATCTCGACAAATTTTGGTTATAAAAATATTGTCGTGCATATTCGTACTGAGAAGCGTTGTATATTTTAGTCTGATAAAGATTTTCTGCCAGATTGAACCTATAGTCCTCTCTTTGGGTAAAGTATTGAGACTGTTGAGCTTCGGAAATCCCGAAATAAAATACAGCAGCCGCTAGAAGTATTTTTTTTGATTTCATTAATTTTAAATTTTAAAACGTGTAAGCTGAAAATCAGTTAAATATTTAAAATTTCGTGTAATATTTATCCACAATTTACGAACGAAAATATACAAAAGATATTGTATAAACAAGCGTTTTAACACATTGTTGATAAGTCTATTATTTTTTAAGACTTCTTAACTTTTCCATAAGAAACCTTAAGAAAAACTGAATTATATCGGAGAAATAATTACATTTGTTTTTTTCAAATTAAACCTACACATTTAATGAATCATCTATTCAGAAGGAAAAACTATTCAGAAACAGATACATCGACTAATCTTTTAAGGGTTTTAGGTGTTTGGGACATCGTATTTTTCGGTATTGCGGCAATTATTGGAGCTGGAAGTTTCAGCAGTTTGGGGGAAGCCGTTTTCAGAGGAGGTCCCGGCGTTATCCTACTTTATTTAATCTGTGGATTTGCCTGTGGGTTTACCGCACTCTGTTACGCTGAGTTTGCCAGTAGAATTCCGACTGCCGGATCTGCATATACGTATGCATATGCCAGTTTTGGAGAATTAATAGCCTGGATCATCGGCTGGGCACTGATTATGGAATATTCCTTCGGAAATATCTATGTTGCTTTTTCATGGTCCGATTATTTCACCAGCTTTTTGGAGCGTCTGGGCATGCATATTCCGGATTATTTAACCTGCAGTTATACGGAAGCACAAAAAGCTTTTAAAAACGGATCCGAAAACAAAGAACTGCTTAACGCCTGGAAGACGGCACCTTTATTAGGAAGCTTAAAATTCATCGTTGATGTTCCGGCATTGGTTATCAACGGATTAATCACCTGGTTATGTTATGTCGGAGTTAAGGAAAGTAAAAACTTCAACAATTCATTAGTAATCTTAAAATTAGCGGTTATTATTTTGGTCGTTCTGGTAGGTTTCGCCTATATCAATACAGAAAACTGGACGCCAATAAGCCCTGAAACAGGAACTCCTTCTTTTATGCCAAATGGTTTTGTAGGGGTAATGAGCGCCGTTTCGGGAGTTTTCTTCGCTTATATTGGATTTGATGCACTAAGTGTTCTTTCAGAAGAAACCAAAGATCCGCAAAAGACATTACCAAAAGGAATGATCATTTCACTGGTGTTATGTACTTTTATTTATATTGCTTTAACCTTAGTGTTAACCGGAATGGTAGACTATAAAAAATTTGACGGTGTAGGAGATCCTCTTTCATTCATTTTTGAAAAAAGTAACGCCAACGTTGCGTGGATGGAACTTACGGTATCATTTATTGCTATTGTTGCCATTACTACGGTACTATTGGTTTTCCAGATGGGACAGCCAAGAATCTGGTACGCGATGAGCCGTGACGGACTGATGCCTCAAAAATTTCAAACGGTACACCCAAAATATAAGACGCCTTCTTTTGCTACCGTCATAACAGGTATTGTAGTGGGAATTCCTATTTTGTTTACCGACAAAACGTTTATTTTAGATTTTACGAGTATAGGAACTATTTTCGCTTTTGTATTGGTTTGTGCCGGGGTTCTGATGCTTCCTGCAAAGGAAAAAATAAAAGGAAGATTTCACTTACCATACATTAATGGTAAATTTATCTTTCCTGCTATTTTTATCGGAGGATTGATTGGTTTCTATATCTGGCAACCTGAATTTTTTGATAATTTAATGAACTGGAGCGATCCCAGAGAGGGAGAATTCAGAGCTTCCATCTTCTTCTTTATTTTAATTAATCTGGTAATCTGCGCCTGGACTTTCATGAAAAACCTTTCATTAATTCCATTAATCGGATTAAGTTCATGTTTATATCTTCTTACTGGAATGAGCCATGAAAACTGGTTCTGGTTCGGAATATGGTTCGCAATAGGTTTAGTAATCTATTTCTGTTACGGCTATAAAAACAGCAAACTGGGAAAATCATAACGGTTTAAACAAAATATATCTGCTAAAATCGCGAAAAGATGAATCTGTCTTTTCGCGATTTTCTTTTTATAATTGGCGAACTTATTGCTATAGATCTTTTATATCTAAACTAAAAATGCCATGCCTGAAAGAATAAAAACATTCAAAGAATTTTATCAGTTCTACTTAACAGAACACAGCAAAATGGGTACAAGGATTTTTCACTTTTTGGGAACACTCCTTGTATTTGTAGTTATCGGATATGTCATCAGCTCCGGAAAAGAAAGATTCCTATGGTATATTCCGATCTTCGGATATGGCTTTGCCTGGTTCAGTCATGCATTGATTGAAAGAAATAAGCCTGCTACTTTTAAATACCCGATATGGTCATTGATTTCCGATTTCAGGTTGTTTTTTGAGCTACTGATCGGCAAACAGAAATTCACCGGAATTCCTGCTGCAAAGAAGCCTTGGGAACAATAAATCTGTTTAATTAAAAGTCAAGACCATCTTAAATAAAATGATGTAATAGATAAAATAGTTTCGGGGGGGGGGGGGGGGGGGGGCGCCCCAGCAAAAAAAAAAAAAAAAAAATAATAAAAAAAAATATTTTTTTTTTTTTTTTTGTGAATAGA
>NZ_JANUFF010000020.1 GCF_024806495.1 Chryseobacterium sp. JUb7 | reverse complement strand
GCATACTGGCTCAATACGGTTGGAATAGCAGGGTCGGTATCCGTAAGCCACTCTTCGAAGGTTTGGGAAATCTCACTAGGTGAAGTCTCGATAAACTGCTCGCTGGCACCGATATAAGGTGGGTTAATCACCGAAATGCCTTCCACAGGGTCTTTGATAATGATCTTCATTGTTCCTCCAAGAGGCTTCAGACCTTTATAGGTTGGCCATCCATCTAACAGTTTAGAGACATAACTCGAAGTAAAGTACATAGAGATTTCTGTCGTATCATCCTGGTAGAATAACGGCTTGGCATTCACCAGGTTTCCGTCTGCATTAGGATAAGATCGCTGGTAATCGATGTACGCTCTCAAAGAGGTATGAGGATACTGATCAGGATGTGCCGTCTGCTGCTCAATGGTATTCCAGTTGGTATCGCGGAGAACTCCTGTGGTATCTTCCAAAATATGGATCGATCCGTCCGGATTTTCAATCTTGATATCTCCATACGTAGCATCCCTGTCCAGATGGAAGAACCCTAAAGGTCCCGTCGTACGGAAGGCATAACCGTAAGTATAAGGCTTGTGAACCAAATTATCTACTGTATCTTTAACCGTAAACTTCATATAATACGCCGTATCCGGTCTCCAAATCGGCTGTACAGAATGCGTGATCGCGGCAACAGCTGCCTGGGCTTCGGCTGCAATAGCCGCCTGAGAAGGAATACTAAGATTGAACTCATAATCTTCTACCGATAACCATTTAACCTCGTGGAATAACGTAAAGCATTTCTTGCTGCTTGAGCAGTTGCCCAAATCTTTAAGCATTGAAATAATCTCTTCACAGGCCGTATTATAGGCTCCTCGATACATCACATAATAGCTCCACCCTCTCATAAGCGTCGTAGAGATGATATTAATCTGTCTGAATAAAACATCATTCAGATAGAAATATTCAGGATGACTTTCGATAAACTGATTGTAAGCTTCCATAAATGGAGAATTGCTCATCGGTGGTCTGTCATTAAAGATCCCAAACTCTTTGGTAGAAAGCTCTGTACTTAAATTACACAAAGTAGAAATTACACAGATATTCATATCTCTCGACAATCTCTCAATCTGTCTGAACTTCGTTCTTAAAGACTGAAAACGAGAGATAATACCCAGGTTATCCATCGGATTACTGCCAACATAGTATGAAAGATCTTCAAGCAATTTAGCATACTGATCCAGATAAACAGTATATAAAGCAGATGAAGTAATACCCGACTGCAAGTCTGAAAGCATCGAATGGAAAACTCCCGACTCTACCTTACTTCTGATGAAAGCTCCGAACTGTAATGCATTAGGAGCATTAACACCTCCGGGGAAGAAGTCATTATTATAATGCTGGACAATCTGTGGGTATAGTTTGCACAACATCTCGTCCTTATCCTGTCTCATACCCTCACATCCGATCGACTGCAGTTTTTCCAGCTGAGACTGCAGACTCATATACTGCTGCCAGTCGCTTGGCTGTACCTGCCCGACATAGCCGCCATTGCCCAAAGCCTGCTGATAACCCTGCTGCATCAATACTGCCATCTGTTCCTGGATAAGATTGATCTGTACGGAATCCGCTACATCAGGAATAATAACGATTTTTGTAATCCCTTTTTTCGCAATATATTCAGGAACCTCAATCTTATCATTCAGTGTATCCCGTGAATAGTATTCTTCATCCATATCGTACTGAACAAAAGACTGCGTATCATCAATTAGAGGACTGAAATACTGAATCGTTAATCCTGTACTGTACGTACTTAGCTTAAGCTCAACCTTTTGAGACGGTGCAGGAAGCATGATCGTAAGGTGAGATTTGTTCTTGAATTCCAGTGATTTATCGAAGCCATAGATATTTACGGCATCAGATACCTTACCCGAATCGCCCTGCATCACAGGATTGCCGTTAGGATCTACACTATACTGTACATCGCCCGAGATCTGGTAAGAAGCTCCTTTACTCTGGAAGAAGCTGTTGTTCGATGCATAATACTGCGTATTCAATGGCTTATCTAAAAAGTCGGAAAGTGAATCATCGATATTCTGCCCTGTACAGAACAGGGTCGATGGCATCACGCCGTACTGCTCAGGAATAAACCAACCAGGATTTCCCTGCTCCGTATAAGAGAATGGCGTCATCCCTAAAATACGGATCGCATTGTACTGATTGTCCTTTTTCTGCCACTGACCCGCTTTGGCCGCATCCAGATACGTATTACCCGGATCCATAGCTTTGAATGGGTTATATTTAATCCATCCTGCAGGAATCAGCTGACCGGTAGCAGGATCAACATGCGCTTCTTCTTTGTAGGCATTGATCTCGATACTCTCAAGCGTATACTGGTGTTTGACCTGTCTCATTTCAAGACCTTTCATCACCTTATCAGGCGGGATAAGATCTACGGCATTACCCGCAGCGCTCGTATATCCGCCAATGATCTCATTGGATATTGAGCTCGGAAGTAAGCCCTTCGTGGTTTTGATATCAATATAGGTATCCAGTGGGACCACTTTGGTAATCGTATTTACCGCCGGATAAGATTCAGGATTACTAACCTGCTGAAGATCAAAGGTCTCATTGGTAAGCATGCTCACCCCTTTGACAAGACTCTCGGTCTGATCTGATATTTCTGTAAACGGATTCACAGGCGTTCTGTCAACCGTCTTATTGAATTCCCATTTAAGCTCGATCTTGGCACTGAAGCTCAGTTTAAAGAATAAAATCTTGATCTTAAACGCTACACTGAATGCGCCGTAGATAAGGAAAGGCTCGGGAGATTCTACCGCAAGAAGGATCGTGACCGAAGCGTAGATACGGATGATTTTAACATCGATATCAATCGTTAAACCAGCCTCAAAGTAAGCGCCCATCTGGGGCTTCTGGAAACTGATTTTTCCACCCAGTTCAAGATAAGCCAGAACAAAAATCTTAATCGGTCCGAATTTTCTGTCGAACCTGAATTCTCCTCGTGCTCCCGCTTCAATACCTTTGCCCGAAATCATTAAAAATGCTTTCAGCGTAAAGAGATTCTTCAGAAGACTTGCCGTAATAGGCGCCTGCTTGGTTCCGAAATTAATGTACCAAGCCGATGGATTGTTAAAGAAGAAACCGGCCTGAATCTCAGCATAAAGCTTGATGATATCTCCTGAACTTTCAGGGAATTTATAATCCGCTCCAAATCCGAATTCCAAAGAATTATCTCCGAAAATAAAGAACGCAAAGAATGGTGGATCATCCTGATACGTTACCCTGCTCGATAAAAGCTTCATCCTGGCATCGACCATCACCATCGACGGTAAAGACAACAGAAGCATCGCATTGGCTGAGATGATATTTCCATTGGCCATCGTATCACCTAAAAGGGCACCGACTCCTAACGAGAACGGGAAATTGTAATGCTCTGTCTTATCAGGACGGTTGAATTTATTAACCCCAACTCCACGCTCAGGGGCGGTATAATACTGATACCACGTGTTCTCGGAAGTCATCCCGATCGCTTCTTTCTCAGCCACATAACGGTAGCCTAAAAGACCGCGGAAGCCATAAATAGATACCGGACCAAGCGCAATAGGGTTCGGTAGTTCAATGTGAGCATCAATCAGAAACGCAGGATATTTGGGCGCAAGACGCATATCTACGCCTCCCGTGATTCTAGGGTTTTTAACCTTTAAGCTCACACCGCCCTTATATTCCTGGAATTCTCCCGGCTCAGGGATCGAAAGCCATCCTTTGATCGAAACCGTAGGATCACTCGAATTCGCAGGAATGATCATATCGACATGGATCGTCTGGATATGAAGATACGAATCCGGTCCTTTACCCTCAGCATCATTATTATCAACCGTATAGTAATACTTGATTCCGTCTCCTCGTGCATCAATTCCTGCGACACCGATACTTACGCCGCCATCGAAGCCGAAGTAGTTGTACTTACGGATAACTCCTCCTTTTTCTCGCTCGTGAGAACCAAAGTGGATCGCCGTAACTGAAACGTCTACCGGTCCAATCGGAATTTTGATAGGCTTGGGAAGCGTCATATTGCCACCGTTGACCCTGAAGTCGATATGACCGTCGCTGTAAATCCTTAATGCGGAAATGCTTAAAGTCTGACCTTTTAATAATTCGCCGAAAGTGCCTAAGAATTCTACGTCGGCCGAAGCGCCGATGAAAAACTTACCGTCTTCCTTGCCCAGTTCTACGGACTTTAAATGCAAGGCGAAAACTCCTGGTAAGGTGATTTTTGGATCAAAAGGCGGAACGGCTGCCGCTGTTAAAAGAAAATCACCATCGGCATCTAAATGTCCCGTTACATCTATTGTTGCAGGGGCGCCATTTGAGCTTTCAAATTTTGGAATTACTAGTCTTGCTTTAATATTGGATGAGACAATATCACTCTGTTTGAAGGTAATATCAAAAGAGTTAAAGCCGATACTCCATGGATTTTCAGCATTTTTATCTAGCTTCATCCATAAAAAATCCATTTGACCTGGAGCATTTCCCGTATCAATAGCTTCTAGAGCAATAGTTCCTGAAATTCCTCCTGTTCCTATTAAGAGATGCTTTCCTGATATTTTAAGGGTTTGGCTTACTGTATCATCTTTTGAAAACCATTTTTTAGGAAGTAAAATATCTGTTTGCTCTGTATAAACTCCCATAAATTCTGGAGGACGACCATCCTCATCGGCTTCAGGAAAATTACTTTTTGTACTAAGGTCTATTTTTAAATTATGTATGTTTACAATAAGTCCTGTATTTCCTATTTGTACCGGTGTTACTGTATTAATAACAAGATCCATATTATATCCAAAACCTTGTGTTGTATCAGCATAAAATAGTGCCTCTGCAAAAGTAAATATTGCTTTAGGAGTTTGCTCTTGTATGGGGGCATTTGAATTAGTTGCAGGAATTATTTCATATGAAACATCTTCACTATTTATTATTGTTCCTTCCGGATAAACAGGTGTAAGCATATTTCTTGGAAATTCGATACCTGCAGAAAGCGCTAATGTCGCACGAGCTTTTGGTAAGATAATATCTTTGATGAATGTTGCAATATCTATAGGGACTAACTCAGCGAATATAGCTTTAAGTTTATTATTTAAATCACTAATTGAACCATTGGTAAGATACAAAGCAACGACAACTTCATATACAGGAAGGTTGGTTTGATTATTAATCTCATTAACTATAAAATCAATTTCATTTTCAGTATTAATTGGTAATGAAATTGCAACTCCGTACTGTGCATTGACATCAGAAATCAGTTTACTGATGCCGGACAATGTCGAGTTATCATTTAAAATATTTTTTAAGATTAAGCTTAAAACTTCTTTTTCTGTAATGTTAAAAATTTCAAGTAACAAATTAAAATAATCTTTTACTGAAAAAGAAACAGTGCTCAGATTAAAAGAATTTTTGTACGTTAATGCTTTCCATTCCCATTCTACAGTTAATGGGAAAGAAGAAATATTATTATCCTGATGATCAGGATTTAAAACAAAAGAAATATTGGTTCCGGGAATTTCAATTGCTAATTTTTGTAAACTGACGATATCTAAGCTGTAGAATGCTGCATCTCCTTTAATACTCTTTGAGAATTGCAAATTTTTATAATACATTTTATCAAATAAATGTACAATTCCATCACGTACGAAAGATAATATTTCAGGGATATCGTTAACAGTTACAATTTCGGATATAGCCGGATAGTATACTGGTTGAGACATATTTAGTTATTGGTTTTTATAGGTTATTAAAAATTTTTGAGCTTTTCTGTTTAAGAAAATCACCATGAACTCCATCATATATTCGAAAAATAAATTCATTGCTGTTTAGGGATTCTCTAAACTTCAATACCCAATAGGACTTTTTTAATTCAAAATCCTGTGGTGTTAATCCTATTACAGGAATGCCTGTAAGATCATCATCCAGATAGATCCTATAGATAGATCCATTTTGATAGCTATTTTCTTTTATTACATTAATGATACTTTGTATGTCTATTTTGAAACACTCATCATAATTTTTGCTTTCATATAATTCACCTTGATTGAATTTTTCAATTATTTTCACATACCTTTGAACAGCTATTTCGTCGCTTTCAGAAACATGAATTGTTTCGGTATTTTGAGATTTTACATATTTCTGTAATAATCCTTCTGAATTATAAGTATAAAAGTCATTTGTATTTTCCCTGATATTTGTAATATTTTCGGTGATTCCAACGATTTTAAAATCTTTCTTCGAAACAAAAATTGTACTTATAGTATTGTCTTTTGTTTCATAAATATAAAAACTACCTTCTCCAGAAGCCTCTGGGATAATTTTTCTATTATCTAAAATTTCATCTACACTTGCTATTGATAAATTTTCTAATTCTGTGACATTTATTTTTTTCATATTTTTTTTACTTATTTGGTAGTTGATATAGCCATACATGAAGTACGAAACTTATACTTCTTTGAGTATGACAGGATTTCTTTTCATAACATTCCACTGGTATTTCATTGAAGTTGTTCTGTAACCGGTTGTCAACGAAGTACTGTTTTTGTAGTCCATAATATTATCTGTGATAAATTTTTTCATGGTGTACATACTATCGTCTGAAAAAGAATGATATAATCCTAATCCGTGCATACTCTCATGCCCTGATGTATTTACATCATTATCACTTGCGGGTACTGCTTTATATAAACCAGATTTATATAATATAATATCGGGAACATTAATTTTTGATACTTCACCAGAGGTAACAATAGTTCCACTTACTGGAGCAGGTTCCCCACAAAGCTCATCAATACAGAAAATTTTTATTTCATTACTTATTTGGTCGGAAGAACTAAGTAGACCTTTAATATATGAATGCTGTACTCTAGGTCGGAGATATGCAGTCCCAGCAATAGCTCCATAAGATGTGTAAAATACAGGTCTGCTAGCTCTTGTCAGATCTAAAGAAACTGTCCTGAAGGCCTTTATATCAATTAATGATTGATTCAAAGTTTTATTAATTTCACTTAATATTTTATTTCTAGTTACAAATGGTGCTACCGTTTCCAAACCAGTCACTGTTGAGGATGGATCTAAATCTGTCGTACAGTTAATAAGTAAAATACTAGTTTCATATCGGTTATCCTTAGAATTTGGTATCACTTTAAGCTCTCCTGAAAATTTTTCACCCCCCCCCTCAGTAGATATACATCTAATGGTTTTTACTTCCGCAAATTCATTTTTAGCTTTAACTTCTATTTCTATTGAATTGGGAAAAGCACCTGAAGAAGTATTATTAATTTTTAAATTGGTAAAAATATTTCCTGATTCATCCGTTGTATCAGGCAAAATTGAAGTTAAGGATGTATTTATTGATCGTATCTCAAAATGCTTCTTTTCAAACTTTAACTTCAATAGGGAAATTGCGGATGGAGAACTGAAATTTAGGATTAGGTTAAGCCTAACAGTAGTTAAACATTTATCTTTTCCTTCTTCATTTAATTTAGGAAACGGTGTTGCGACACCTAAATGATTCTTAGAGGGATATATTGCTAACCATGGTGAAGAATAAGTTGATTCAAGACCTAACTGTCTTGGATAAGAAAAAAAATTTTGTGTTAAAGAATGAAATTCTTCTTTTTCAGCACGAAAATTGGTATCGTTATCGTCTTTCTCATCCGTTGTTGCATTCAGATAATAATGTCCTACGGTTTGTAAATACTTTCTATTTCCAGAATCACCAGGGAGACCTGAGTCCTGGATTCTAATCCAGTCAAAACCAAATTCTCCTTGCCAATCAGTTTTTGGTCTAAAGTGCACTTCATTACTTGAAATTTCTGAGAAAAACTCTTGATAACTGGCAAATTCTTTTGAACAGAAAAATAATCCATCTACAGTAAAAACTTCAACAATATTTGAACCTGTTGGATATTTAATTTCCAAATTTCCGGCACTATTTTCAAATTTTAATCCAACGCTGTATTTCTTATAACTTTTATTAGCTGGAGAGCTGACTTCGTTCAAATGAATAGAGATATTGCTAACATCCGATGGAAGATGTGATGTTGAAGAACCTGTTATGGGCGTAAGATTATTATATAATATTTTATTATATTCCTCTTCAGTAATTCCAAATAAGAAAAATTTTTGCGTTAATCTATGATTTTCTTTATGAATTAGTGACAATGTAGAAATGTCATTACCACTATCATTGATTTTACCTTTATAAATAGCATAGTTTCTATCGTTAAATAAGAAAGATGATAATTCCTCATTACTTTTAATCGTTTCACTCGTTTTGGAAACATTAAATGCACTATTATTCAACTCACTATTTTCACTGCCATATGTATCTGTAATACTTGCAATATATAATTTTCGTTTTTTTACTCCTCCAGTTAAATTTTTACCATAGTCACTAAAAACTTTTTGTTGAGTAACTGCATTTCTAAACTTTAATAAATCAGATAAGTTGGCCGTATTGTAGCGATTAAGCAAGTGAACTTTATTAATTCCACTACCGGGAGTCTCAAAAATATCTTTCGTATTAAAAGTCCATAAATCTTCATGATACTTTTGTGATGGTAAACGCTGAGAAGCTTTTATATAGCCGAAATGAAAAGAAGAAACAGGATAATTTTTTGTGGGGGACGTTGCTGGTAAACCAATATTACTAAATAAAGAAACAATAGGCTTACACTGGCCAACTGGATAGCCATTTCCTAATTCATTCACATCCTTAAAACACTCTGCATCATATCTAGGAAAGTTTAGGTAAGCAAAGAAATTAATATCCGTACTATATACTTGGGTATCTAAATTATACTCAAAACTAAATTGAAATCTATTAACAGTAGTTGCTAAAGGTTGGTCAAATTCTTTAATTAAAATAGGCCATCCGTCTTGTTCATAACTTACTTGATTTTCTGGCTGCCCAGATAAAGTAACCGATACTTTTCCAGTAGGATATAATGATGTTCCATAATAATTGTAAGACCTACCTCTTTCTCCCACTAAATAGAAATAAAGCTTATGTCTAGTCTGATAATGCTTCACGGCATTATTGTAAATATCTCCTCCAGAACTTACAGGTGCTGTCATCGAATGAAAACGTAAATTTCCATTATTGATATGAGCTCCCCAAAATGCTGCAGCATCAATAAACTGATGAATATATTCTTTATATTTTTTCTTTGCAGCAGCTCCTGAAATTGGAGATAAATCCAATACATGATTATATTTTCTTGCAAAACCTAAGTTAAAATTAAAAGTTTCCTGTTCATAATCAAGATGATAATCACCTCTATCTATCACGATATCCAAACCTATGAATCCTGAGAAATTTCCTAGTAACTCTCCTTTAGTACATTTAGGTAAACTAATTTCTGAATCTGATTTAAAAAAAAATTCATCTAATAATGTAGTATCAGGCATACTTGCGTCATACCCTATTGATTTAGCCTCTATTTGGGTAGCCGGAGGCACATTGATAGCTGTTGAAATAGCAAAATTTAATGCCCAGATCCTTTTAAGAAAATCTGGAGAATTACTGGTAGAAGATGCTAAATTTGCACCATTTATAATATCAGCCTTATTTACACCTCTATATATAAAATACTTAATTTTAAAGGGAGAATAAGAGACAGTAGGCCGTAGGATAATATTCACTTTAGAGTTATCCTCTGTATTATTTTGTATAAGAATATATCCGTCACAAATTGCAAAAACTTTTGAAACAGCAGAAGATCTTACAAAGGAAGTAGTCCTATATTTACTTGACAGATTGCCTTGTACAGGACCAAAACCATCTACCGCCAAATTAGCAATATCTGGAGTTGAAATGTTAGTATGATCCACAAAAAAGTGGGAATTAGGGGAAAATTTATTTATAGACATTATAAAAAATTTTAGTTGTTAAATGAAAGATTAATAAGTATTTATTGACTATTCTGTCAGCATAAATTATTTGAACGAAATACTATTCTATATTTATAAAAAAAATAAAGTTTCATAGATATCGTAATTGCCTTGAAAGAAAGAGCAGAAATATGATAATTAAGTGTAATAAAATACTTATATTTTTTCGTAAATAATTATTGTTTGTTTTTTATAGAAGCAAATAAAACAAGGGAAAATGTTTTTATTACATTAAGTATATTTATTTTATTTTTAATATTTTATTTTTTGATTCCTTATTCTTAATAGCAAAACTAGTTCTGGTTAACGACAGATCTCGACGTATTAAATTTTATTTTAGAAATTATATTTTCATAGTAAGTTTTATCATTAAAATATCATTTCCCTTATTTATTCGCTTATGAATAAAGCAAAACTACTAATGCATTACGTCAAAACTCGACGTATTATTTTTTTTGATTATTTATATATAAAAAAGTAGCAGGCCGATTAAATCAGCCTGCTACTTTTAAATCTTACTTATAAATTTAAGATATGAAAATTACACTTGAACTTTTTTCTAAAATAAATCTGCCGGATATACCATCATAAATTCTCAGAAAAAACTCATTACTACCTTCAATCTTACTATATCTTATGACCCAATAAGGTGTATTCAAATTAAAATCATTTTTCGTTAGTCCTAGAATTGGAACATTTGTCAGTTCGTCATCTAAATAAATTTTTGATATTGATACATCTTTATATTCATTCTTTTCGACAATTGCAAGAATATCATTTAATTTTATTTTAAAAAGACTATTATAGTTTTTTTGGAATACTATATTTCTGCTCTCATTAAACCTCTCAATTATCATAACGTATCGGTTAACAGAAACTGGTTTCATACCCAATTTCTGAATTATTTCAGAATCTTTAGATTTTATATACTGTTGTAAATTGCCATTTGATAAGTAAGAAAATAATTCTGTAATATTTTCTTTCGAGTATTTAACAGTCTTGGTAACTTGAAAAATTTTAGAGTTCTTTTTAGATACGCTAATGTTTATATCTTTATTTTTCTTTTTCTCGTATATATAAAAGCCTCCTTCGCCCGATGCTTCAAAAACAACTTCTTTATTTTTTGATTTATAATTTTTATCTTTTGAAAGATTTTCTAGCTGGATAATATCTATTTTCATGTTTTCTCCGTTTTTACAGGGTAAACTACCGCAGTTATTAATTGAAAGAAATATTAGAGAAGTAATTATTATGCGTACCATATACTATTATAACTTGTATTATACAGACACTTGCTGTATCAATTATTTACCTTACTTAAAGTATCTAAAGTTACTAAAATTCACGATATTAAAAAGTACTTTAATTACAAATTAAATCTAACAAAAATTCAAATATGATAAAAAAACAAAAAAGTCTACTTTTTTAGTGGACTAATAAGAATTTATGCCTTATATTTGCAACCGTAATCAGGATATTATATAATGAAGGCAGAATTTAAAAACAATTCAGTGAGAAAACATACCATCAATACTATGATGATGTATTGCTGTATGCCTGAATTTCAAATTTGCTGTGGTTGACCTTACTTTTATATGACATATTTTTAAAGGCTTTACCACGCGGTAAAGCCTTTTTTTAATAAGAACAGAATCAAAAATGATAGAGATAAAGAATATTTCAAAAACTTTTCACCAGAAGAAACAGTCTTTTAAAGCATTGGATGACGTGAGCCTCAATATCGAAAAAGGTGATATTGTCGGAATCATAGGATTTTCCGGAGCCGGAAAAAGTACTTTAATCCGAACGGTGAACCTCCTTGAAAGGCCGGATCAGGGTGAAATTATTATTAACGGAAAAGATTTTACAAAATTAAATTCAAAACAATTAGCCCGCGAGAGAAAAAAAATCGGAATGATTTTTCAGCATTTCAATCTTCTTTCATCAAGAACGGTTTTTGAAAATATTGCCCTTCCCTTAGAACTGGATCATAATAATAAAACCGATATCAACAGAAAAGTTAACGAACTGCTGACCATCGTGGGACTGGAAGATAAAGCCAATGATTATCCCAGAAGTCTGTCGGGTGGACAAAAGCAAAGAGTCGCCATTGCACGAGCTTTAGCCAATGATCCCTATCTCCTGCTTTGTGATGAAGCAACAAGTGCACTCGACCCGGCAACCACTCAGTCTATTTTACAGTTACTGAGAGATATCAACCAGAGACTGGGCATTACGATTTTATTAATCACCCACGAAATGGAAGTCATCAAAACGGTCTGCAACCACGTAGCTGTGATTGACAAAGGGAAATTATTAGCCAAAGGAACTTTAAGCGAGATTGTCTCCGACAAAGAGAATCCTATTATCAAACAATTTTTAAACTCTGGGGTTATGACTATACCGCAAGAACTGAATAAAAAACTAAAAAAAGAGCCGCAAGAGGGATTATTTCCCCTTATTGAAGTAGAGCTGAACGAAAAAATATCTGTTGAAGAATTACTTTCAATAGTCTATGATAAATATAAAATTCCTTACAAACTTTTGAAAGCGGATGTAGAATATCTTGGCGAGTCCAACTTTGGAAAATTGCTGCTTCAGCTTCAGGGGGAAGAGGAGAAAAATCAACAGGCGATCTATTATTTCAATCAGAATAAAATTCAAAATACAGTAAGAGGATATGCTTAGTGATACAGTAATTTCTCTTTTATCAAAGGGAGTTTGGGAAACGGTTTATATGACGTTTGTTTCAGGGTTTTTCGGATTTGTTCTGGGGCTGCCTGTTGGAATTTTATTGTTTTTAACCAGAAAAGATCAATTGTTGGAAAACCAAATTTATAACAGAATTCTATCTGTTCTGGTGAATATTTTCAGGTCTATCCCTTTCATTATTTTAATTGTCTGGATGATTCCTTTTACAAGAAGTATAGTCGGAACATCGATCGGTATGAACGCTGCACTCGTTCCATTGAGTATTGGTGCCGCACCTTTTATTGCAAGGCTGGTGGAAAACAGCCTTCTTGAAGTTCCTCAGGGACTGATTGAAACATCAAGAGCCCTTGGAGCGAGCCCACTTCAGATTATCCGGAAAGTTTTGTTACCTGAAGCATTACCTTCATTAATCAATAATGCTACCATTACCTTAATCACCTTAGTCGGTTATTCTGCGATGGGAGGAGCTGTAGGAGCCGGCGGACTGGGACAAATCGGGTATCAATACGGTTATATAGGTTATGACGCAGTGATTATGAATCTGGTTTTGGGTTTACTGGTTGCCATCGTCTTTATCATTCAGTTTTCCGGAGACAGACTGGCAAAAAGATTTGATCATCGTTAACCTTGAATGTTGAATAATTTCAGTATTTGAGAATATAAAAATATGAGCACTTCAGAAAATATTATGTGTACGTGAAATAGTGTGGTGGTATTGAAAATTTCAGCCATCAATCCGGCGAAAAAATAGCAAAAAGGTGTAAAGCCATATTCTATTTTTATCTAGTAACTCAAAATTTAGCCTTTTTGCTTTTTCGCCATTTTTTAAAGAAAAATAATTTACAATGAAAAAAATAAAGATTTTAGGTCTATTAACAGCAGGACTCTTATTATTCACTGCCTGTCAATCTTCAAAAAAAGATGATCCGAACTATATTAAAGTCGGAATCACTTCCGGTCCGGAACAGGAAATTGCAGAAACAGCAAAAAAAGTAGCTAAAGAAAAATATAACCTTGACGTAGAACTGGTGGCATTCAATGATTATGTTGTGCCCAACGAAGCTTTGAATAACGGCGATATTGACGCCAATGCTTTTCAGCATGTTCCTTATCTGAACGAACAGTCAAAACAACGGGGCTATAAACTGGCAGTTGTAGGAAATACTTTTGTTTACCCTATCGTAGCGTATTCAAAAAAAATAAAAAATATTAATGAACTTAAAAACGGGAGTACAGTTGTCATTCCGAATGACCCGACCAATGGAGGGCGTTCTTTACTTCTTTTACAGAAAAACGGTTTACTAAAACTGAAAGACGGCATCGGATTATTACCAAAAGTTACTGATATTGTGGATAACCCGAAACAGTTAAAAATCCTGGAAATCGAAGCACCTCAATTACCAAGAGTATTGGATGATAAAGAGGTGGTAATTGCGATTATCAATAATAATTTTGCCGCACAGGCCGGTTTGGATGCCGATAAAGACGGAATTTTTAAAGAAGATAAAGATTCACCTTATGTGAATGTCGTTGTTGCAAGGCATGATAACAAAGATGCTGAAAAAGTAAAAAACTTTTTAAAAGCTTACCAGTCTGATGAAGTTGTAAAAAAAGCAGCAGAAATTTTCAAAGGAGGTGCAGTGAAAGGCTGGAATTAATTTAAAGCTATAAGCAATCGGCTGTAAGCTGATTTGCCGACAAAAATATTCTATTATTATATATTTAGACATTGTTTCAATTCTTTTGAAATGATGTCTTTTCTTTTTTAACACATAAAAGCCTGCTTAAATTTCATTAAGACATTCTCAACATATTGGTTTTCAAAAACCCTGAATTATGATCTTCGACAGACTAAGACTGACCAATCTGGTACTCAATGTATGATTTGGAGGTATCAGGTTGAGCTCAGCCTGTAGTGAGCTTGACGAACTATCGGAACCTCTTAGAGTTTTTTTCAAGCTAAATTTAAACATGCTCTAAGTTATAAAATGGAATACTTTTAAAAACTGATCCTGAAACCTACAAATTTGAAACAATCAATTGGTTAGAAATAACCATTTATTCAAAATATTCATTTTCTCAATTTGAGATAATAAATATTTTCCTTATTTTTGTTTCCAATCAAAAAAAGGCTTTTATGTTAAAGAAAACTGCCATTGTAAGTTTATTCACCCTTATTTCTGCTTCGTATATGGCTCAATCAAATACTACTTTACCCGTTTATTTAGATGAATCAAAATCTGTAGAACAGCGTGTTCAGGATGCACTTTCAAGAATGACCACTGAAGAGAAAATTGCGATGCTTCATGCTCAGTCAAAATTCAGCTCTCCGGGAGTGCCAAGATTGGGAATTCCTGAATTCTGGACAACAGACGGTCCTCATGGAGTACGTCCGGAAGTAATGTGGGATGAATGGAACCAGGCAGGATGGACTAATGACTCTATTATTGCCTACCCGGCTTTAACTGCTCTTTCTGCAACATGGAATAAAAAAATGTCGTGGAATTATGGAAAAGCTTTAGGTGAAGAAGCCCGTTACAGAAAAAAAGACATTCTTCTGGGACCAGGAGTGAATATTTACAGAACTCCTCTGAACGGAAGAAACTTTGAATATATGGGTGAAGATCCTTATCTGACCTCAAAAATGGTCGTACCTTATATCAAGGGGGTCCAATCCAATGGTGTAGCCACTTCGGTGAAGCATTTTGCCCTGAATAATCAGGAAATGTTCCGTCATACCAGCAATGTAAAGATAGACGACAGAACATTATATGAAATCTATCTTCCACCATTTAAAGCGGCTGTGACCGAAGGAGATTCTTGGACAATCATGGGTGCTTATGATATGTACAAAGGTCAGTATGCAAGCCAGAACCAATATCTTTTGAATGATATTCTGAAAGGTGAATGGAAATACAAAGGTGTTGTAGTTTCCGACTGGGGCGCTGTAAACAATACCGAGCAGGCTATCCATAACGGACTGGATCTTGAATTCGGAAGCTGGACCAACGGACTTTCCGCAGGGACAAAAAATGCGTATGATAATTATTATCTGGCAAAACCTTATTTAGATTTAATTAAATCCGGAAAGGTCGGAACCAAAGAGCTTGATGACAAAGTGACAAGACTTTTGACCCTTGCTTATAAAACAACAATGAACAGAAACAAGCCTTTCGGAAATATTGCTTCTGAAGAGCACAAAGCTGTAGCTAAAGAAATCGGTGAAGAGGGAATCGTATTGCTGAAAAATCAGGGTAACGTGCTTCCGATCGACCTTAATAAAGCTAAAAAAATTGCCGTAATCGGTGAAAATGCCATTAAAATCATGACTGTTGGTGGTGGTTCATCTTCATTAAAAGTGAAATATGAAACCCTTCCTTTAGACGGAATTAAAGCCAGGTTCGGAAAACAGTCTGATGTACAATATGCAAGAGGTTACGTCGGTGATATCGGTGGGGAATACAACGGTGTAAAATCCGGTCAGGATCTGAAAGATACGCGCTCGCCTCAGGAATTACTAAACGAAGCTGTAGAACTGGCAAAAAAATCTGATTATGTTATTTTCGTAGGAGGATTAAACAAAGCTGATTTCCAGGACAGTGAAGGAAACGACAGAAAAAGCTACGGACTACCATATAATCAGGATAATGTGATTGCAGCTCTGGCAAAAGCAAATAAAAATCTTGCTGTAGTACTAGTTTCAGGAAATGCAGTGGCCATGCCATGGATTAAGGAAGTTCCGACGGTTTTACAATCCTGGTATTTAGGTTCTGAAGCTGGAAACTCAATCGCATCAGTACTGGCAGGTGATGCCAATCCATCCGGAAAGTTACCATTTACTTTCCCTGTGAAGCTGGAGGATAATTCAGCGCATCAGCTGGGAGAATATCCTGGACAAAAAGATGAGCTGGCAGCAGGAAAAGGGAAAGATCAGCAAAACCCAATCAATATTACCTACAATGAAGGAATTTTCGTTGGATACCGTTGGCATGACACGAAAAAAATCAAACCTTTATTCAGTTTCGGCCATGGTTTGAGCTATACTACTTTTGAGTTTGGAAAAGCGAAAGCCGATAAAACGACAATTTCTCAGGACGATAAAATTACATTTACCGTTTCTGTAAAAAACACAGGAAAGAAAGCCGGAGCGGAAGTTGCTCAGTTATATATTTCTGATTTAAAATCTTCCGTTGAAAGACCTACCAAGGAACTGAAAGGTTTTGAAAAGGTATATTTAAATCCCGGAGAAGAAAAAGAAGTGACCTTTACGATTGACAAAACAGCTCTAAGTTTCTTCGATGCTCAAAAACACGACTGGGTAGCTGAACCGGGAGATTTTGAAGCACAAATCGGAAATTCTTCCGACGCCATTAAAACGAAGGTGAAGTTTACTTTAAAGTAATCTTACTTATATATTTCTAAAACGAATGTCCGGATTTTATTCGGGCATTTTTTATTTATGAGTATAAAAAAATTTTCTCTCTTCTATTAATTTTTTATTTCCGTCTTTTATTTCAAATATTTTCACAACATTCCCTTTTTCATCAAGTTCTTTTTGTTGTTTGGGTAAGTTATATAAATCAACTATTTCTGCATCCTTTTCTCCTTCAATTTGTAAACTCCCTTTCATAGATAAAATATTGCCTTGCTCATCTAATAAATAAGTTCCAACGAATTTTTGCCGTGGAAAAGTAAATTGTTCAGATTCATAATTGTAGCCATTTCCATTGAGAAGCCAATCATATTTTTTTATATCATTAACAACAATATCATTATTTGAATAAAATATATTAATAATCTCTTTTTTTCGCCCTTTTTCATCATTGATTTGAAATACTTTATTCTGAAGTTTACTTTCAGAATTATAATAATTTTTCGAAATAGTATTTATTCTATAAATATATTCTGCAACCCTGCTGAAGATGGTATCTTTAAGCTTGTTATTTCTGATAACAACACCAGTTAAAAATTCTTTTTCTTTTATTAATTTATAGCTATCATTATAATTTAAGATAGCATATAATAATTTTGCATGTAAATCATCCTTAGGTTTTTCGTAATTACAAAATAGAAAGTCATTTTCATTTTTACGATGATGGATTACATTAGCTAAAACTAGTTTTTCATTTTTATTTTTATAAATCTGTATTGAATCAAATGTACTTTTAATTAAATTCTCATTCAAAACATATTGTATCTGAGCATAAGCACACAAACTGGAAAATAAAAGTATAGTTATCAAAAATTTCTTCATAGTTATTAAATCACGCTGACAAATTAAAACAAAATATTTAGTAAAAGTATTTCTGAAATTTAAAAATCAATCTATGATAGTATCAAATGATACTATCATCAATATTTAAAAACTATAATACCAGGAAATAAAAGAACAGAAAGTTCCCTACCCTGTTATTCATGTTTTAGAAGACTTTATTCATTTTGGAGTTCAGGGAGAGCTCCATCAATGATGATTCAGTTATCTCATCATCATGTGGCTGGAAGCTGGAAGAGAAAGGCTGAAGGTTGCTGTTAATCTATTTGTAAGGATTTTTATGAGCACTAAGTTGTCTTATAGTTATGGTTTAGCTAATTCAAAAAAAAGACATGCACAAAACAGGCATGTCTTCATTTTATTAAAAAAGCAAATGGCTACTTACCTCCGCCGCCATTTTTTTCAACATCGATTTTCGTATTTCCTTTTACTTTCTGATTTCCAAAACGTTTTACTAGGGTAAGAGAAACTCCATACCAGTCAGATTGTGAAGAGTTTCTGAAAGTACCTGTCGAACTGAAGGTAGTTGCATCAAAATTAGGTCTCTGGAAAATATTCATCAGCTGTACGCTGGCTTCCATCTGTGTTTTCGGGAAAATTTTGGTTACCGAAATATTATGAAAGACATTGGTTCTGTTTGCTAAAGAATTTCCGTTATTCTGATTCGAAAGTTCAACCCACGCACTCAGATTAATGTTTTTATTAAAAAGATTCGTGTATGAAAGATTGGTAGATCCGCCCCAATAGCTGATATAGTTTCTAGGGCCTGAACCATCTTCTTTATTGAGTCCGTTTTTGGTATTAAAATCACTGTTGTCAATATAATACCATCCGAAACCTACATTAACGCTCAGTTTATTTTTAAGAAAAGTCTGGTTCGTACTTGCAAAAAGATAGTATTTTTCTACTTTTCCAGGGAAATTACCCGGATAAGAAATCGTTTTATTGTTTTCATAATCATAGGTTGTCCAATAATCCTGTTTTGTAAACATATACCTTGCAGAAAGGAAATACTTCTTAAAAACTCCTAATTTCATTACTACCCTGTCACTTGGATTGGGTTCCAGATCCATATTTCCACGGGTATAGATCCCATCGTTATTGGGAATAAGAAACGGATTAAATTCCGAATACCAAGGTCGCCAGATATTACGGTTATAAGTTACACTAAGATCATATTTATCAGAAAAAGAATACTTTAACAATAAATTAGGCAAAAAAGTTCCGTAAGAATCTTTTCTGTAGGTTCCGGCAACATCCTGACGTACTTTAAAATCAATATGTTCATAGCGAAGTCCGATTCTGGTTTCCAGTTTTTTGAAAAAGGTCCTGCTGTAGTTGGCATACAGTGAATTGATATTATCCCTGTAATGGAAAATGTCATTCATCCGAAGGTCGCTATCCAAATGATTTCCGTACAAATCGTTGGGAATAACGTTATTGTTAAAATCCATTTTTCCTCCGACTTCAAATGTAGCCCCGGATTTTCCTAAAGGCTGAGTGTAATCTACTTTCAGGTAATAGTTCCGCATCTGATTATTGGAGTTAATTCCCAATTCATCCGCTACAGGCTCTGTACTGATATCTTTTATAAAAAGACTGTTATCTTTCTGAGAATCGTAATTGGTCCCGATGTTAATATCTAAAATTTTATTTTTCTCTTTATCGTAATATTTATAAAAAAAATTGGTTCCCAGCGTTCGGTTTAGTCCCTTTGAATTTTGAGTCTGAACGTATGAATCTTCAAAAGCATTATTCATAAAATTGGCTCCGCTTGCATCAGACGACGACGATGTATTACTCTGATAGTATTCAAGAATAAGTCCTATATTATTTTTTTCATTCAATTCATATTCGGAAGTTGAAGAAAGAGACGGACTCTGATTTTTATAAATACTTTCGCTCTCTATCTGTGTAATTTTATTATTCTCATATAAGGTGTTGAAGATAGAATTTTGCTGAACATAAGTATTGTCACTATAACTTCCGATTACCGTCTGGGTAAATTTTTCTTTATGATAATTAAGGTTCAGGTTGGTATACTGAGAATTCTTCCGGTTCTGTCTGTTATTAAATGTAGCACTTCCCTTCAGCCCTTCATCATCGCGCTTTTTAAGAACAATATTAATGACAGATCCTGCACTTTCATACCGCGAAGACGGACTTGTGATCACTTCTATTTTCAGTAGATTATCGGCAGGAATCGTGGCAAGATATTCCTTTAATTCTTTTCCTGTAAAAACAGATTTTCTATCGTTGATATAAACCGTTACGGATTCTCCTTCCGCCTTTATGGCATCGTTATTATCAATGCTTACCAACGGAGTCATTCTCAGTACATCCCAGGTTGTATTTCCTGCGACGATCGAGCTGTTGGCAACATTAAAAACAGTTCGGTCCACTTTGGACTCTACCGTTGGTTTTCTGGCTGTCAACGTAACCGCAGCAATTTCTTTTTCTTGTTTTATGGTATCATTTTTTTCCTGAGCAAATGCCAGGAGACCCGCCAGTAAGGCAATTGGCGAAAATAACTTCTTCATTAATTATTTGTTTTCCATTATAAGACACCTCAGTCTGAATAATTGTTACATGAAAAAGTAAAAAAGGTAAAAAAAATCTACAACATAACCGTATTAACTAAAAAAGCGTCTGGATTTCTCTGGACGCTTGGTATATTACTTTTCTATTGAGTTAATCTTAAAGCATTTAGTTTGGTTTCCTCCTTTAATTTTAATTATATTCTACTTCATAGGCTTTTAAAAGATTGGAAAAATTCCTGCAAAAAAAAAGTAAAGGAATAATTTATTTTAATATTGATCTAAATTCTTCTCAATAGAAATATTTAAATGTGTTAAATGTTTTAGCATTTCTATTATTATTATCCATGATTTTCCTTCAAGTTTTAATGGTAATATTTTTTCATTGTAATAAATATTTAAACAGCTTTCATTAAGAGTTTTAATATTTTTAAACATTTCAATTTTTGAAATATTACTTAAAAGTATTATATCTAAGTTATTATTATAATTATAAATTGTTTTATCTGTTATTAGCCACCATTCAAAATCATTTACAAAAGATGTAATAATAGGTTTTTCCGTTATCGATAAATTAATACTTTGCAAAATAATATTTTGTTTGGAAATATTTAAAGTCTTCCATAATTCAGTATAATTCAGGTCGAGTTTACTCCTTCTGAATTTTGCTTCTAAAGTTGATATTTTCATTGTATTTAGGGAATTGGGGCTGTAAGTCTTATTGATGATTCACTTAATTTTTCAAAAGTGAAACCTAATCTTCGAGCAACAGTTTCATTAAATAATTTATTATTCATTATATCTTTTCCTCTTAGTTCAAGCATTGTTGCTCCATGACTTTTTGCTTCATTAAACATTGTTTTTAGTAATAAATTAAGGTCCGTTGATTCTTGTGCTTTAGCTAATAATGAAATAGACTTTGTATATGTATTTCCAGAAATATAGTTTTTTGAATACACAAAATATTGCCCTTCCGCATATAAGTCATCTGTTAAACCTAAAAATCTTTCACAATTATTATGCACCAAAATCCCTTTCTCAGAAACATAGTAATTATGGTTGTCTTCAACCTCAAAGTTATAGACTTTTACCTTTTCATCCAAGAAATTAATAGATTCTACAGGAGAAGTTGTTCCGTCCAAAGTGGTTAAAAGCATTCCTCTGATAAGGTCTTTGGCTTCTATCCAGTTTCCGTTTACGTAGAAAGGGTGCTCCGGAGTACAGGTAATTTCTGTGCCGTTAACAGAAATTTTCACTAATGAAGAAGAGGTATTTCTGGATAATGCTACTACTTTTTTCAGTTCTTTTTTGTCTGTTTTTTCATTGTAGCTCCATACCAGATCGCCTTCTTTAGAGCCTGTTTAAATTTTATGTGTATTATATTTATTGTTTTTAAGAAGGGTTTTATCTAAGAGCATGTCTAAATTTAGTTCAAAAAATATCTAAGATTTCGACAAGCTCAATCTGACACCGTTAAATCATACATTTAGTATTAGGTTTGTCAGTCTGAGCCTGTCGAAGACTAGAATTAATATGTATTGAAAATCAATATAATAAAAATATTAGAAAGAATTTTAAACAGGCTCTTAATATCTTCAATCTTTTTGTTGCCTTTTTCTACGGCTACTAAAGCTCTTAAAAAAATAGCATTGAAATTCAACGCTATTTTTTTAAACAATTCTCTTTTTATTTTAAATATTAGGACACTCTAAATGGTCTAAATTGAATAAATCATTTTTAGAAATTATAAAATTATTTTTCTTAATGTCTTCATAGAAATTAGATGGAAGTACCAAATCATTATGCTCAATAAATTCACAAATATTATCCAACCAAATCCACTTTCCATCGGTACGAATAGAAATTTCTCCTGATTCTATGATTGATGTAAAAGGATTTTGAAAAGCAGATCTGCTTGTAGAGGCAACTATATGCCCATTTTTTAAATAATTCAACAATGCAACCTTTTGATAGTTACTATTAATTTCATTATTTATAAAAGAAGTTATTGTTGGAAAATTATTATAATCTTCTCCATATTCTTTCCAAAATCCAAACCATTTATATGGCCAATTTTCTAATTCTCTCAATATATATATTATTATAAAATTGCTGACAAGATAAATATCCTCCTATAAATGAATCTAAAAGATAAATATCTTTTGTTTTTAAATACATTAAAGGTCTTTTCTCAATGTATGGTAATATTTCGTGTATAGTCATAATTTAAAAAAAAATCCTCTAAAGTATCTAATAATTTTGCAACTTTTTCTTCCTTAGATAATTTCTCATTAATATAATCAAACTGTGCAAACCAATTCATATTAGGTGCTCTAAATGTTACTTTATCCTGATACCATTTTGAGATTTCTCTTTCAAAATTTATATTAAGAGCGAATTCTAAACTGTAAAAAAAGCACCTTCAAAAAAATGGATATAGTCTTTTAAAACAGCATTTGCTCCGTCGAAAAAAACCATACCTGGTCTCCTTTTAATGTTATGTATTAATTCTATAATTTTAGTTTCCATTTATTTTATTTTACTGTTCTTTTTGAAACAATTTCAAACATTAGATCTGAATTATATTCAAATAGCTGTATGTATTTTTCCATGGCCATTCCTGCAGAGCCAGTTAATCTATCATAGACCATTCCATTTTTGGTTGCTGCAACATGCCAACTCCAGCCGGAGTTTTCTCCCATTACGTTACCCAATTGGTTTCAAAACCTAGGTATTATTTGTAAATATTCAGCTCCTTTTCCTAATGCTCCTACAGCTCTGTCTACAACCACTTCACAGCCATTTCTTACGCTTAAACTTCTTGCTTTACTTAACCAATCCAAACAAGTATTATGCATCAAAATCCCTTTCTCAGAAACATAATAATTATGGTTGCCTTCTACTTCAAAGTTGTAGACTTTTACTTTCTATAAAATATTCTTCTACTGAAATAGTAAAGGAATATATATTTAATAACTTAGTTATTTAAAGGAATAATTATTGATTCTAACTTTTGTTTTAGATCAATTTCTGGGTCATTAAAAAACTCTCTTATTTTAATAAACAATTTTTTTTTTGCTATTTCGTCATCATCGTTAGACTCGATTTCTAAGATATAAGCTGTCCAAATTAATGCTGTATTTTTACCTTTTTGATTAATCCATACAGATAAACGATAATTAATTTCATCTTGTATATATGTTCCTAATGAATAAAAATAACCTTGAACAAAAACTGATATAGTATTATAACTATTATCAGTTACAAAGTAAAGAGGTCTTTTCTCTAATAAATCAAAAAGATATTCAAAATTAGTATATAAATTATTTTCTTTATTTTCCATTTTATTTAAATATTAAATCATCAGCGTATTCAAATAATTTTTTGTAATCGTTAATGTGCATTCCCGAAGGCCCTGTTAATCTATCAAATACTGTATCACCAACTCTGACTGCCTTATGGTAAAACCATTTTCCAATAGTTTCCTCTCCATACTTAACGGGGCCTAAACCTAATGCTCTCCCATTAACAGTCATAGGGTTCGAAACCGTCATAATATCTCCTCCAACCACTTTTTGGATAGCTAATGCATCTGCATCACAACTTGCATTCTGTAGGACTTTAGCAGTTACTTTTCCAAATGGCCACTCGCAATTATTATGCACCAAAATCCCTTTCTCAGAAACATAATAATTATTGTTGTCTTCTACCTCAAAGTTAAAGACTTTAAAAAGGAGCAGATAAACCACTCCTTTTATATTCTATTTTAATGAATAATTTTTCAAATCATAACTTTCAAAAAATTCTATTAATGTATTTAAGAACTTTTCAATTTGTTCTTTTTGCTCTAAACTTTCATTAATATGCTTGAATTGTGCAAACCATACCATATTGGGAGCTTTAAATGTTACTCTTTCTTGATACCATTTTGATAATTCTCTCTCTATATCAATATTATGTTCAAGATAAATGTTGCAAAAAAAACCTTGAAAATAAATAATGTATGTATTTAAGTTATCATCGGACCAAAAAAACATTTTCGGCCTTGACTTAATATGTCTAATTAATTCTAAAATTTTTGATTGCATTATGTCTATTTAATTGTTCTTACCGCAGTTTGTTCGAAACTGATAAAAGAATGATTTTCAAAAAGTTTTATATAATCTTCTACGAGCATTCCAGCTTTTCCTGTTAATCTATCAAAAACTCTCCCATCCTTAATAGCTGCAACGTGCCATCTCCAACCTGAATATTGTCCTTGAACTTCTCCTAATTCAAAACCTAATCTTGGAGTTATTTGTAAATATTCTGCTCCTTGTCCTAAGCTTTTTACAGCTCTATCTGCTACAACTTCGCAACCACTTTTGATTACACTGAAACTTCTTGCCTTACTAAGCCAGTCTAAGCAATCATTATGTACCAAAATCCCTTTCTCAGAAACATAATAATTATGGTTGCCTTCTACTTCAAAGTTATAGACTTTTACCTTTTCATCCAAGAAATTAATAGATTCTACAGGAGAAGTTGTTCCGTCCAAAGTGGTTAAAAGCATTCCTTTGGTAAGGTCTTTGGCTTCTATCCAGTTTCCGTTTATTAAAATTAAAAGAGACCGAACTTTTATCCGGCCTCCTTTATGATTTAACTTGTAGAGGTATTTTTATAATATTTCAATTTACCTTCTTTGTCTACATATTCCAAGAATCTTTCTAAAATAGCTCCTTTTATTTTAAAGTTATTTTTTGCCTCATTTAATGTCATATGGTTTACATGACTATATTTGGACAGATCATTTCCTCCGTCATCTTCCCAAAAACATACTTTACAAATTTGATAATTTCCTCTTTCAAGAATTGTTTTGTAATTGCAACAAAAACATGTAAATAATTCTTTTGGGGCACCACTAACATTTATAGACAATTGATAGAAATTTCTGATTTTCTCTTCTATATATGATAATTTTATTCCAGAATACCGATCTCTTATATACTCAAATAATTCTTCTTCTTCAAATCCTTCCTCTTCAACCATATTCTTGCGTTCTTCAACTGTCATTTTAGAATATTCTTCTAATGATAATATATTTATAGCTGAATTTAAATCTAATTCTATCATAATTTATTTTATTAAAGTCGCAGTCAAATCAAGAGTATCTTTAACCTTATAATTCAAAATAGATTGACAAAACTATCAATCTATTTTGAATTCATTTTATAAAAATTTAATTTTTATTATCTGGATTTAAAAACCATTTCCCCTCTTTTTTATATAACAATATATTACAAATTAACATTTTACAAAAAAATGCAGGATAATAAGAATCTATTATTGCTAATAATTTTGTTTTATCTGTTCTTTCTACACATATAAAATTTGTCTTAGGATGTTGATCATTATCTTTTTTATAATTAAATTTTTCATAATCATTACATAATCCTTCAAAATCATTAGAGTAAACTTCATCATATTTGTTATCTATTATTGAAACAACTCTTTCAGTTGTTATTAACAAATATGAGTCACTTAAATTACAGACCAGAATAGGTAATTCATCTTTTTTTAGTGATACAAATTTAGATTCATAACCGTCATCTAATAATTTGATATTTATTTTATCATTAAAAGTTACCCAGTCTTTTGGTTGTTTATCCACGCACTTATGACTAATTTCAAGCGCTTTATCTTTAAATTCTTTTGTGTTCATAAAAAATTAATGTAAAACTTTTCCCCAAATAACAGTATCCGATTACCTTCAACCTCAAAGTTATTTAAAATAGGTTATCTCAAAAAGAGATAACCTATAAGTTTAATGTCTTATAACATAGGTAAGAATATTGAAAATGATATGCCATGTTAATTTCTCTAGTCTTAAAATAAAAATATGTGTATCCTTTTTAACAATTTCTAGACTATCACATTCGGAATTTCCTCTTCCTTCATCAAAAATTTCAGGAATATTAACTATTTCAATCTCATCAAGAGAAATAATGAAATTATCTGTAATAATTCTAATATCTGTTAACAACCAATAATTATCTTCTGAGGCAAAATAACTTAAAATAGGAGTTTCATTTTCTAAGAATAAAATATTATTGTTTATTTTATATTGTAAATCTTTATCCAAATTTTCATACAAGTCTGTTTTTAAGATATTCTTTTTAATTCTTTTAAATTTGGATTTAATAATATTTATATTTTTTATCATTTTAAAAATGTCACTAGTTCTATACTATTTTTACTAAGTTCTTGATATGTATAACCTAATATTTCTGCACCTCTTTGATTCATTAATCGAGTTTCAACAATATCAATACCTTTAATGACAATTTTATCTACGCCTGCTTTTTGTGCTTGTACTTCAAAAGCTCTAACAAGATTAAACAGACTTTTACCTTCATAATTTGCTAATCCTTGTATTGTTCTTGTATAAACTCCATTTTCTATTGAAGTCATACCTCTTACATAAAATCCTTGTATAAATTCTTTTGTATATTCACAATTATTATGCACCAAAATCCCTTTCTCAGAAACATAATAATTATGGTTGCCTTCAACTTCAAAATTATAATAAAGAGCTATTCTATTAAAGAATAGCTCTTTTTATTATTATTTATAAAATCCAGAAATTATATCTTCTTCTGTTTTTAAAGATTGGATCTTATCAATCACATCATTTTTTGTAATTTCTTTTAGAAGTAGAAATCTATTTAAAACAAAGGCAATCGTGGTAGGATAATATTGAACATATACATCTTCTAATCTTTTATTTGTTGTTTGAACCAAATAATCCAAAGTACAATAAGTCCAATAGAAAGTATTTTTGCTCTTTTTTGAAATAGCTTCAATCATAATAATTTCTAATTCCTCTATATCAATTTGAAAATTTGTATAAAAATAAAAAGCTTCATTTTCTGTTAATAAGAATTTCTTTTTTATTTCAAAAAAGAAAGTTCCGTTTTCATTAATTTCTGTTGGACTATAAAAATTAACATTTTCATCTTCATAATTATAATAATGACCTTCCTCTTCATAAATTAATATATCACATATTAATTTATCTCTATACTTATAACCCCTTGCTAAAGAATGCCCTCGCAAAAAGCTTGAAAATTCATATGGTTGAAAACCAAAAAGTTCCTTATTTATATCTAATTTCATTTAGTTTAAAGTTTTTATTTAAAAAGATAGGGATGTACACTTCCAATTCTTGTTGCAGTTTCATCCATCCATATTCTAACTTGAGTTGTAGTTCCTGATTCATTTATTAGCCTTCCAAAATCCAATATTATTTGGTTTGCTCCTTTTGCAGAAGTTCCAAATGTACCTTCACCTCTACCAATACGTAAAGCTGCCTCTTCTAATACATCCGTATATGATAGACCTTTTTTGAACATCTGAGATATTGGTCTTCCTTCTGGGTTAATATGGAATTTTCCTAAGTAAAAATGCTCAGAAATATGACTTGTAAAACTTGATGCCTTATTTCCTAATGTATTTTTAATAGCACTTGCCCACTCACAATTATTATGTACCAAAATCCCTTTCTCAGAAACATAATAATTATGGTTATCTTCTACTTCAAAGTTATAGACTTTTACCTTTTCATCCAAGAAATTAATAGATTTTACAGGAGATGCTGTTCCATCTAAAGTGGTTAAAAGCATTCCTCTGGTAAGATCTTTGGCTTCTATCCAGTTTCCGTTTACGTAGAATGGGTGCTCCGGAGTACAGGTAATTTCTGTGCCGTTAAGAGAAATTTTCACTAATGAAGAAGAGGTATTTCTGGATAATGCTACAACTTTTTTCAGTTCTTTTTTGCCTGTCTGTTCGTTGTAGCTCCATACCAAGTCTCCTTCTTTTATATCTTCAATCTTTTTATTACCTTTTTCTGTAGTAATTAAAGTACCTTCTGTAAAACAGATTTTAAGAAGACCATTCGTCACCCTTCCCATTGGTCCGCAGATGTATTTGGTAAGATTCATGGCTCTCCATCCTGCAGCTAAAAGCTCTCCTCCTGCAAATGATCCCGGTAACTCCAGAAACAGAAAATTTTCTGCTGCAGATACAGACTGTCCCACTTTTGTATGTTCTATAGCATAATACAGAAGAGAACGGTTCATATTAAGAGTTACTTCTCCTAATGCTCCTGTAAATTTGCTATACATCGTAAAGCTATTCGTTTCTAAATTCTCAGCACTGTTCCAGTTTTTTCTACCTCCTTTTCCCCTAATCATCACTTCAGGAACATTGTAATGCGGACCATCTTCAGCACCACCAACACCCTTGCCCCAGTCTACACCAACCTCCATTAAAAGACGTCTTGTCGTGCCATTCCCCCATTTGATAGTATTCCCATCATAATCCATTGAACCTCCTGCATCATTGGTAAAGCCGGACCCTGTATTATACCAGTTTCTGCCACTCGCAGAACCATGAATCTGATTGATAAATGCCTGAGACAGCATTCCATCCGGATCTATGAATAAAATAGGGTTATTGTTTCCATAGATATAAGGAGACATTCTTCTGGTAGCTTCAGCTAAGGGGTCTATAACGCCCCATCTTGCAATTTCAGGCATATACAGCCTTTCTCCATAATCATTCCAACCCGTTTCTTCCTGAAGTTCTTTGCCATTGTACTGGTATTTATAAGCAGTGTTTCCGGCTAAGCCGTTATGAGCTCCATGCTTTAAACCAAAAGGATAGTAATTGTTTTCTTCAAGAACTTCTGCGCCGTTTTTGCAAAACTTTTTTCAAATAAAATTAGGGTGTTGTTTTAACATCCTAATTGTTTGTAAATTCTTAAAGCAATAAAGAAGTAGTAAATTTTGTTTCTTAAAGAAGATATCACCCAATCCTTACTAATTCTAAAAGTTTCATAATAGATCTTCTATGTCAGCTTCAGTGAGATTAAAACTTATCAATACTTTATATGCTTCTTCGGAAACTGCTAAAGTATTATCCTTCGTGATAAAAAAAATCACTTTTATGTGGTTCTCCACTTACTTTAGCCCATAAAAAAGTAGGAAGTTCTTTACTGGGATAAAGTTCTTCAAATGTTTCTGATTTTGAAGTTATAACCTCTTCAAAACTAATTCCTGTAAGATGTTGCTTTTCTATATCATTTCGTAATCTTTCAGTAACTATATAACATGGAAAAGATTCAAGAATATCATCTCCCATCCATCCATCCATCCATCCATCCATCCATCCATCCATCCATCCATCCATCCATCCATCCATCCATCCATCCATCCATCCATCCATCAAACTCATAATGGAGTTTTTTTACTACTGGAGGAAAAAATGAATTATCCATTTCGGTTTCTTCTCCTAGTCCACCAGCTACTTCTGGTTCTAAAATTCTATACATAATTTAGATTATCTCTAAGTCTTCGTTTTCAAATTTATATATAAACTCGGAAAATGAATTTGCAAGCAAAATAGCATCAGTTTCTTCCATACCCACAAATGGTATTGAATAAATTTTCTTATTCTCTTTGTTAAAAAATATTCCAGTCCCTCCACCATTTGTCCCTATGGTTATAAAGTTTGGAAGTAATTTTTCAATTTCATACTCTGTATTAATTTCATCCAATTCATTTAAGGGAAATAATTCAATATAACCGTTATTAGAAGATAGCTCTTTATCTTCTAAACCTTTCATAAAAGAAATATAATCTTTGGGAAGTTCAAATTTATTAAACGTCATCTTTACAAATTTTCACATTGTCATGGTGCATTAAAAACCTATATCCAAATGGCAGAGCCAGATATTTCAAAATATCAGGACGGGCAAAAACAACATGATAAAAATGTACCATTTTTAAAGACTTAATATCATCATTATAATCATCTGTGATAAGGTACCATCCAGTTTCATCCTGAGGTGAATCATATCTAATTCCTTCTATATCTTTTCCTTCGTAAACACCATCTGATATAACAACTGACTGATTGAAGTTTGGAAAAAGAGGAATCAGATTTTGCTGCCAACATATTTCCCCTTGCTCTCTGACAACCGAAATTGCTGTATCACAACCTTGATTAAAACCACTGCCGTCAGAGTTTGCTTCATAAAGATCATAACAGTTATCTTCATTTAATCTAAACTGTAAAAGCCATGAATAATAACCAATATTCTGATTTTCTGAGATAACTGGCTTGCTATCTACAACATAATCTATAATGTATTTAATGACCTCTATATAGTTTTCAGGTTGATTTTTGCCAATAGTGACTCTAATTTCTTTAGTTATAAAAGAATATAATCCTCCTGTTTCTATAAAGCCATTAATTAAACTTATTTCAATGTCTCTATATGTTATCATAATTTGATTTTGTTAACAAAAAGCAGACTTAAAAAAACATAAATAATTATGTAATTTCACATTTAAAACTATTTTTCTCGTTCACTACAAAAGCAAGAAGAATAGCACTGTTTGAAAAAGTTATAAGATGTGTATTATCTTTAATACTTAATCCAAATACTAAATTTAGTTTACTTTTTTGTGCTTTCATTATTTCGATAAATCCTCCTGAAAAAGTATAATGATTATTCTCTACATTTACAACATCAGAGAGTTTTATACAGTCAAAATATCCTATAGTGAAAGGGCTTCTTTGTTCGATATTTTTACAGTATAAAACCTCAGTTTCAAATTCAATATTCAAAATATCCCCTTCAAAAAGCTCTGCTTCCAGACTAATCTTATTATTACTGTATGAGTATTTTTTCAGTTCAGAATCTCCTGTATTCGAGAAAATTTTTTGTAGCTTTTGTGTAAAATCTTTCATTATTCCCTTCATTAAAATGCTTTATTCTTTCTGTCTTGGCTTAATAAAATTATAGCTCAATTTCTTTACCTAATAAGTAGTATAAATTTTATATCAAAGCTAATACTAAAAGTAGTAATTTATTTTATTGAAGCCATGAAAGAAATGTTCTGATCAATTGTTTATTGATTTCTCTTTTTTAAATAAATGATATTCTCTAAAGAAAACATCCACAGAATTCAAATTTTCAGTCTTACTTATTATTTCTATAAAATCAGCCCAAGTCAAATTATTTTCTAGATTAAATTTTCTTTGCAACCATTCATAAAAACTTGATCTAAAGTCATCTTTAAAGTCTTTATCTTTAAGATATTCACTTGCAAAAAATCCTCCTAAAAATGTTTCCAAAAAATATACATCCTTTTCACGAAAATACATTTGAGGTCTTTTTTCTATTTTAAGTAATAATTCTTCTATGCTCATAATAATTTAAAATTTAAAAAGGTTTTATTATAGGTGCGCGCATCCCAGGGAATCCCACTCCTAAATCGCTTGCCCATTGATTATATGGCAAACCTTTAGGGAACATATTATCATATACTATATTTCCTACTTTTACACCAACATGATCTCCGTTTGTAGAAATGGTTTTCCCTAATCTTTCAGACCAAATAAATCCTGTATCTGACTTTAAAACAACCATTTCTCCTTTTATACCCTTTGCCATCATTTTTTCAACTAAACTTGAAGCAAAATCTTTGCACATATTTAACTGTTTTAAAGAAGAAGGAATCGTTTCAATAATTGTATTAACTCCATTTCCTCCCCAAATCTTCGACATTGCTACTTTTGAAAGAGCCTTTCTTTCTAATCCTTCAGCAGCAGCTTCAGGATTAACAAAAATCATAGCAACAGCACCTACTGTTTCTCTTTCTTCAGCATAAGGACCTACACCCACATTACCAATCGCTGAGTAAGGGTCAGCATTTCCAAATAAAATAGTACTTATTATAAACCAAGTATCAATTCTTTCTTCTTTAACAGGACCTATCTCTAGTTTCCCAGTTCTCGAAACTGTAGCTCCCGGTAAAATAGTCGTAGCCCCTGCACCTTTTTCTCTGTTACTAAATAGGCTTGTCAACCAGCTGGTGTTACGTTCCCACCAACTAGGTCTTGGTCCCAATGCCGTATTTGGAGCAGAAGCTTTGCCACCAAACCGTTCTCCACTATAACCTATTCCGTTGCCTGTTCCATCATCAAAACCACTCCCGTTATTAGTATAGGTACCGCTTCCTAATCCGGATAATCCATCCATAAAAGATTGGAATAATCTTCCATCGGGATCTATAAAAGATACGGGATTATTAACCCCGTAATTATAAGGAGTATGCCTTCTTAAGGCTTCTGCCATAGGATCCATGACACCCCATCTTCCCAGATCCGGCATGTACATTCTGGCTCCATAATCGTTCCAGCCTGTTTCCTGTTGCAATTCTTTACCGTTATACTGATACTTATACACAGGATTTCCGGCTAAAATATTGTAGCCTTCATGCTTTAACCCAAAAGGATAATAATTGTTTTCTGTAAGAACTTCTGCGCCGTTTTTGCAAAACTTTTTTCAAATAAAATTAGGGTATTAAAAAAATAAACACCCTAATTCTTTAAAATTTTCTCAACTTAGAGTATAAAAGTATCAATTGCATTATAACCAATTAAGATAATCATCCTCATTTTTTAGAGCCCGTGGTAAAAAATCATTAGTAGTTTTATGAATGTATTCCCAGTCTTCATTGGTTAATCGAATATCTTTTCCAAGGTTGTAAATTTTAAATGATAATTGTTTATCATCAATAGATACTTCTAAAAACGGGTTCAAATCTTTTTTAAAAAAAACTTCTAAATATGGATAATCCGAATTAATATCTCCTACTTCTTCTATTTTAATATTACTATTCATTATTTCTGTGATTTAGCTCGTCTTTATAATTAAATCTATACTTCCAGTTTTCAATTTCATCAGAAAAATAATTACGATTATTTCTAAAACTTTCATAAGATATTTCATTTAAATCTAAATCTTTGAATAAAAATGTAAAATCAATAAAATTATTATTAAAATTCATATTAAATTTAAAAGGGTCTACCCATTGTTCAGTAGTATTATCTTTCCCCCAAATCATAATTCCCTCAATTAATATTATATTATCAAATCGATTAACTTTAGTAATCAAACTATCATCTATCCAAATTGTATTATCAATATTTGAATCTTCTTTAATTAATGAATATAATAAGCCTGCTAATAAAAAAGAAGTGTCACCCAAAAACTCATTATAATATATTGTGTCTTTTAAATTAATCTTATTAATCTTATCCTGTAGCTCCTCTAATAGTATTTCAGCAATTTCATTTGTCGATTTCATATTTATTTTAAGTATTTTTCGAGATATTTTATTAAATTTTGTTCAGCGCCTTGTCTTTCTCCATGAGTGAGATCACGTCCCAACTTTTATTCTTTGTTGTGCACTTATTTTAAGTTCTTGAAGTAATATTTTTAATTCATCTTTAGAAAACCTAGCTAAATCGATGATTCTAGGTAAGGCACCATGTACTTTTTTCGTTGCATCTATGGATGGTAATTTCTTTAAAAAGCCAGGACCTTTAAATACTCCACCAGGTCCAAGAGGCAGGTCTCCCATATAGGGTCTTATTCCTGTAACTTTTCCATTTGCATCTACATTATAATGTATTCCGTCTGAATCGATCCATTCTCTAGGTTCAAGAGCAGCCCATAATCGGCCAAAAAATGTTGTTTTATTTTCAAGTACTTTATCACCAATTTTGCTAGTTTATCTGGTTCTCCATCAAGATTCCCTGCTCCAAATTTCGTAAAATCCACATGCGAAAACGGATTTTTCCCTTGCCCATCGAGTAAAGATAATCATTATTTAAGGGCAAAAATAAAACGGATAATCAAAAATGGTTATCCGTTTTTCTATAAATTTATTGCGTTTGTAATTGTTGACCCCCCTTTCATAAAGGAAACCAACATGTTTGGTACATTACCCAGTTATGAATTACTTTGAAATAATATTTTATCATGTTCAAGATTAGAGTCATAATTGAAAATTCTATCTTGATTAATCCATTTATTTTTACCTATTAATACTCCTCCTGCGATTATATAATATTTAGATTTTTCAGATTTTAATTCAAATATTTTTGTAACTAATTTCATTTCAGGCTATTGCGGTTCATAATAAAAAATGCCCCTATAATTATCACATTTCTTTTTATCCTTTTATTATCAAAACATTAAAAATATAATAATAAACTACCAACTATAAATACTAGTAAATTTTACATTTGGTTTTTCATTTAACCTTTCAATATTGAAATCAGGTTTTACCCAGATGCACTCATTTTTATCATTAATGATGTAAATTTCACTTTTATCCTTATTTATGTAAACGCTATCAATATGATCAACTATTACTCTTCCTAGTTTATAACTATTTTCATTTGTTTTATACGCATATAATATTGATTGCGTTGGTTTATCTAAATATACATCATCCTTAAGTTGAAACATAAAACTTTCTGCATTTTCTGAAAATATTTTATTGCATGAAATACATATTAAGCTGATTAATATTATTGATAAATATCTTTTTGTATTCATAATCTTTATTTTGAATTTATCCATTTATAATTAAAGTGAATGTTAATTGTTGTTGTTCCTAATGGGGTAATTTTATTACTTCTTTTAAATGAGTCTTTATCATTTCTAGATATACCGGAAGAAACAGTATACTGATCAAAAACTTTCACATATAATTTATTACCTCTTTTTTGCATATCATATATCATGCCTCCCCGCCAAATAGACTGGTCAGCCAATCCTTTTAAATGGGCATCTATGCTTCCACTTATGCCAATTTTATCAGGACTTGATCCTATATAATATCTTTGTACTTGCCCTTCTTTTACTTTTCCTTCCCTGTAATCATTTGCAAACATAGTAGTCGCTCTTGCTGAAGAATTGGACCATTTTATATCTTCTGTTAAAGCATCTCCAGGATAGAAGTTTCTATTTTCAGGACCTGTACCTGAAGCATATTCATACATTAATATAGCTGTTGTCTTTTTTGCACTCTGTTTAAATATATTTTGTTTATCATCTTCTGTTAATTTATCCAAAGTAAATGGAGTGCCAAATAATTTATTTGCAAAAGTAGATAAACCTTGAATAAGGGCATAATGTTGAGCTGTATATTTAGGTCCAGGACCATCAATCCCAAATTTCGTAAAATCAATATGCGAAAAAGGACTCTCATTACCGCTTAAAAGAGAAGTTGAAATTGAGCTTCGCTTTGATGGCATATTATCCCTTAATTGTATAAAAGCATCAATAGCATCCTGACCTGTATAAGTTTTGGCATCATTTCCATCTGGATCAATGATCATCACAGGATTGTTGATGGCATAATTAAACGGACTATAGCTATTATACTTTTCAGATAATGCATCCATCACGCCCCATCTTCCCAATTCCGGCATGTACATTCTGGCTCCATAATCGTTCCAGCCCGTTTCCTGTTGCAATTCTTTACCGTTATACTGATACTTATACGCAGGATTTCCGGCTAAAATATTGTAGCCTTCATGCTTTAACCCAAAAGGATAATAGTTGTTTTCTTCAAGAACTTCTGCGCCGTTTCCATTGTTAAAGTAGCTTACACGCACATTTCCCAGATGGTCAACATAGCTGTAAATATACTTATTATTCTCAAAATTATAATACCCTTCCGAGGTAGGAACAAACTTGATCAGAGGATCAGAATTTGTAGACACTATTTCATACTGAAAACCGTCCAGATATTCCGTTATTTTTTGTTTGTAGACCGAGTCTTCACTGTATTTGTATACTTTCTTCAGCTTTGTGCCATCTGCTCTGTAGGTAAATGCGGTATTTACATTCTGCCATACACCTCTGGTAAAATATAATTGGTCAAACTTCATCGCTGTTGGGAGATCAAGGAAATTATATCTGATTTCTAAAATCCCTTTATCCTTATGCTCCTTCATATTACCGTTGTCATCGTAGGCAATGGTATTTCCGGATATATCGGGATATCCTCTGTAGTTGGTAGAGGTATCGTTTACAGTAGCCAGGCGGTTTCCGGTGTACTGGTAAGTAAGATTATCGATCTGTTCTTTAATTCCTGTGGCTCCTTTGCTGTTTCTCTGCAGGGATTTGATGTTTCCATTCAGGTCATAATCAATAGTTTCGTTAAAGAAATCATTCCCGGGAACAGAAGAGTTGGGCTCAGAATAGGTAGCCTTTTTGAGTCGGTTCAGCGGATCATACTGGTACGAATATCTTTTCAGGATATCATCCTGGGAGGTTCTCCAGTCGATCTGGGAGATATTTCCGTTGTACTTTCCGTCCGTTCCGTTCTGGTACTTCATTTCATAGCCAAAAAGTTTTCCGTTCAGAGCTGCCGGATCATTGATTCTGGTCATCCAGCCGCGGATGTTGTAGGCATAGTCAATGCTCTGAAGATTGTTGCCCACTTTTTTATTGGTCAGCTGCGAGAGCTCGTTGTATGTATTCTCCGTCAGAAGCTCCTGAGGCTGCCCGTTGATCTGATGCCAGTGCTTCATCATCCTGTTTTGGCTGTCATACTCAAAAGTCTGGGTGATGATTTTTTCGGGATCTGTCGCCAGTCTTTTGTGGTAGGTTTTGGTTTGTCTGGTGACTCCTGCAAAATCCAGTTCGCTTTCTGTTTTCGTGTATCCACCGAGATGGTTCAGGGAAAGGGCGCCAATGGATCTTCCTTTTACATCAAAGTATACAAAAGTTTTGGTCCAGCTGTCATCTTCTATATTTTTTACATAAGAAGCCATGGGCAGGTCTTTGGTGTTTTTTCCGGTAGTGCTGTGCCCGAACTGCTTCAGAACTTTCTGTCCCATAATCTGGGTTGGGATAACCACCTCAGAAGGAAGGCTAGGATAGGTATCATAATAATTAACGGTCAGGATCGTCATGCTTCCCGTAGGAAAAGCATTTTTGGTATAGTAAATATTTTCTCCGTTCTGTACGATAGGATTGGTATTATCCCTGCTTTCATTATTTCCCGGGTTGACAGACATGCTGTTAAGAGAATTTTGCATGGTAGCTCTGTCTGCTGTATTGGCAAAAAAACCGGTATATAATACTCTTCCAAAATGATCATATTTGGTGAAGATCCAGCCTCTTTTTAGAAAATTATTGGCTGTAGATCTTAAATTGGCATCTTGGGTGAGTACCATTCGGTCCTGCTTGTCGTACACCATATATTCCCAGTCTTTTCCGGGAAGTTTTTTCTCGGCAAGCCTGTTTTTGCTGTCGTATTGGTACTGGTAACAAAGATCATTTAAGGTTGAAGCTGAGATTGAAGCTAAGGTAGAGGCCAAAGGAGGAAGAACGTACGCCAGTTGCTTATACTCATTGTATACATAATAAGTATCGGTATTCTGAGAAGTACTCACCACTTTTCTTACCAACACGGTCTGTCCCGAACCGTCTTTGAATTCGATCGTAGCATTGCCGTCTTCGTCTTTAACCGTATTTTTAATCAGTGATCCTGTACGGTATTCTTCGGGAACAGCCTGAAATTGGTTGATGTAAAGTTTCTGTGCAGAATCCCAGGTGCTGGAAACATGGTATTTTTTAACATGGTCAGAAGCGGTATTGAGATCGTAAGCGAATACCACAGGCTTATCTGACCATGCGCTTCCAACGGATTTCTGCTGGAGCAGTCTTTCGAGGGGAGAGCTTTCCAGTACCTTTTCGGTGAAGATTTTTTCTCCGGTATAGAAGTTGGTGGCATCGGCAACGGGATAAGGATTCAGTCCTGAAGTTTGGGAATAAATCTGCCCATTCGTTGTCGAAGTTTGCGGAACAGGAAGGTAGTCTCTGGTCTGTCTTCCGTGCTCATCATACACGATGGGAGTGACCAGGTCTTTTCCTGAAGGAGTCGCTTTGATTCCGATGACCTATTTGGGCCTTCCCAAATAATCAAAATACTGGATGGTCTCTACCTTTCTGATGCATGTAGAATCTAGGCAGGTGGTACTTTGTATATAGTTTTCCGAGTTGGTCTGCGCATTGAATACGGCTGCTACAAACAGGGATAGGTATAGTATTATTTTTGTTTTCATAAGCTTTATTGAGTTATAAGTAATGAGCTATGAGTTGGATGTTGGTAACATCATTTATAACTCATCATTCATAACTATGTTTACTGTTTGTAGTTGTATTTATATTTCTTTAAAACATTTCCGTTTTCATCGGTGATCTTATCCAGTCTTCCGGCGCTGTCGTATTGATAGATTTCGCGGATTCCGGAAGGCGGGGTCATGCTCTTCATCCCGATCAGCGGATCGTAGACATAGGTGGTGATCTGGAAATTGGCAAGTTCAGATTTATTCCTGAAAAGATCCAGGGCACTCTGTAAGGCCTGTTCTGAAGTATTGTCTACATCTGCATTCGACCTGGTGACCATATCTGAGATATAAGATGAAATCTGGCTGTAGGTTGCTCCTTCTATTTTGGCAATAGGCTGGGTATTGCTATAGCCCCAGACTACAGAAACAGGAATCCCGTCTTTTGTGGTGTACTGTTCAAGGTTTCCTTTACTGTCATACTGATTGAACGTTACTTCAGAGGCCAGAATATTCTGCGAATCATAAGCAAGAGCTGATGAAGGAAGCTTGTTGGCTGGGTTATCATATTTTGTCTCTGATCTTGCCATTATTTTTCCTGCATCTGCAGCATCTTTTTTAATAACGGTGGTAGTTTCTAAGGGAATTCCAAACATATTAACACTGATCAACTTTTGATTATTTTTATCTAAAGGATACCAGTAAGAGGTTTCCTGAATGCTACCGTCAAAAGCTGTTGATCTTTGCAGATGGGTTCTGTAATTATTTGTATTTCTGAATATCTCTGTTTTTGTTTCCGTTACTCCTGAATCAAAGTAGTTTCGCGAAATTACAGCCTCATTTTTGATCCATGCTGTTTTTGTGTAAGGGGTTCCTGTGATTCCATTATTAACAATAGGGTATTCAGCAGAAGGATAATCCTCCATCGTATAGTCAAACAGGTCTTCTGATAATTTCTGATTGGAAGCATTATAGAGCTCTTTTTTCTCTAAAAGACCGTCGCGTGTTAGATTGTAGTTAGGAATATAGTATATAGGAAGAGGAGTATCTGTATTTCCTATATAAGCATCAGTTCCTTTGAAATAATATTTAGTATATCCTTTTGTATCCCCGGAAACCTTAACATTTTTATAAATGATTACGGGGTTGGCTGGAGCCGCACCATCGTCTGCAAATCCACCACTTTCAAAGTATCTGCTGGATATACTTGGGTCATCAAATTTCTGATAATCATATTCTTCAATTTTCATTGGAATAGTTGTCCAAGAAATATTATCGCGGGGTTCGTTATAATAACTGATTTTCTTTATTCTGGGGAATGCCCTTTGATAAGATCTAAGTTCCTGTATAGTAGTGGATTCACCAATTACTTCAGCAGCTAAAAAATAGATAGGCTCTACAAATGTTCCTGCCGTTGTACTACTTAAAGTCGCATAATACTCTCCCGGAGTAAAGGTTATGGTAGTTTGCTCTGGGAAATTATCAGGGTCTGTAGAATAAACGTTACCCAAACTATATGGGGTTGCCTGATAGGTACTTCCTACCTTTTTATAAAATACAAGATTCCATAAATATCCGGCTAAACTTCCTACAGGTGCACTAATAGTGATCTTTTTTTCTTCGGTAATGTTGAAGAAAAATTGTTTAGTAGAATTGTTAAACTTACTAAAATTTACATTTCCTAAATCTTCTGTGGCCGCAGGAATTACAGTACCAATTTCATATTGGAAAAAGGGAACAAAATCGAAATCGTACTGAATAGTACCTCCAGTAGGCATTTGTACGGTATGAAGTACCGCAGCACCATAAATATTTTTTATCCCAACTCCATCCGGAACCGGTGGAGCAAAGCCCGCAGCTATTGGAATTGCACTATATCCAAATTTTGTTTTCTCCAGAATATTTCCGTTTATATCCACTTTATTGAATGCTTCCAGCGGTCCGTTGCCTTCAAAAGTATATTTGGATACAAATTGATTTCCTGCAGTCATTAAGCTCACGCTTCTAAGTCTATATTTATCATATTTTGGAGTATAAGGCTTTTCCTCGTATTGAAGGTTAATAATCCCTCTGTCTTTAATTTCAATTTGGCTGAGCTTATTGGATTCTGACTCTATAATCTGATTGCCGGTACCTATGGCATACACAATATCTTTACTGTATATAAATTTGGCTAATTCCTGATTATTTTCATCAAGAATAGAGTTTAAGAAAAAAGCACTTCTGTATTTCCAAGGACTATAAACTGAATTAAGCCAAGGGTATCCCCATTTCCAAACGGTAGTATTAGAAATATTATACGTTTCAAATTTATATTTAATACCTTTATCATTAGTAATAGTAAAAGAATCTAAAATTAATGTAGCCTGATTATTATTTCTTTGATATTCTATTTTTGATGTCGTTGGACTCATCTTAATCAGCTCAAAGGTATTATCCGTTGTATTTCTAATAAATTTAAATTTTCCGGATTCTCCGGGGATACTATAATTATAAATATCATCAAATTCATTTTTAATATAAACCACTGCAGAGGCATTATCAAAATGCTCATCAGGGTCATTCAAATTGTCTCGTGAGATAACACCTTGTCCCAATAATGACCATCCGGCTCCCAGATCTCCGGACCATTGGTCTTCTGTTACGTTTGCAGCATGATAATTTAAAGCTAAGCTAATATTTATTGCACTGTTATTAGTTGGAACATTGACCAAAGGATAAGAAATATTGGGAATACCTGTTTGTACGGAAACAGGTACATTGGTATAAGTTCCCAATGATGATATGCTAGGAACCGGCTGAGAAACCCCAGTATTATAACTAAAGGTTTGTCCGTAATAAAGATCGTGTATAAAAACACTCATTAATAGTAAAAATATCTTCTTCATAATTCTATTATTTCTTAATCAATTTAGCATTCGCCGTTTTATTTGTATCCGTTTTGATGGTCACCAGATAAGCTCCCTGAATCAAAGACTGAGTATTGATCTTTGTTACCTTATTCCTAGTTTTCAGATTCTGGATCTGTCTTCCTCCCATATCATACATCATGATTTCAGCTTCCTTAAAATCATATCCGATTTCTACATACGCATAATCTGAAACAGGATTCGGATAAATTTTGATATCCTGTTTTTCAATCAGCTGATCAATTTGTTTGTCACCTAATTTTACAATCTTCCAGTTTTCTTTTCCTAGTTCTTCGGCACTCGTTCCGGCAAGAATAATCGAACCATCTTTGTTCAATTTAATATCAGATAATCTTTCTTCTTTCTTTCTCGACTCACCTTTCACATACTTTCGCCACTGCTCATTACCTCTTTCGTTTACATAAAGCATCCAAAAAGTCTCATCTTCATTCTCTATTCTTCCTTCTGCCTGAGTATAGCCACCCAGCAAGATTCCTTTCGAAGATTTATCATCTGAACTGTGTAAAACACTCATTCCCATTAAAACATCCCTGTTTTTAAAATTGTATGACTTCTGCCAGAGCTCTTCGCCTTTTTCATCCAAAGAAATCAACCACAGATCCGTACCTTCCTCTATTCCTACAGATTTATTACCTGATTTTTCAGATCTTGATTCTCCACCAATTAAATAACCGGTGGAAGTCAATGCCAATGTTCTTAAATGATCATCTCCTTTCCCCCCGAAGTTCTTTTCCCACTGTACTTTGCCGTCTTTATCAAGCTTTACAATCCAGTAATCGCCTTCCCCGTAATTTTCCGTTTGTTTGGAAATACTTCCAGCCTCCAGCTTCCTGCTCCCTGACACTTTCCCACTTCTGGAATACATCCCTAACAGTGCTCCCCCATCTCTGGTAGGAATCATTTTTTCCACTTCATCCAGACCTTTTCCGCCTAAAATTAACTGGGATAATTCTTTCCCGTTTTTATCAAGTCTTACCACCAAAACATCCTTGGAACCATATCCTTTGGCTGAGTTCTGAACGTTTCCTGCCACAAAAAAGCCTAAATCTGTCGTCTGAATTACTGATCTTGCTTCTTCATCCGCATTCGTTCCGATGGTCTTTTGCCACAGTTCATCACCGAACTCATTGATTTGGATTAACCAAAAATCTGATCCTCCTTTTGAATCCTCTTTTTTGTCAAGACCTTTTCCGGAATATGAAGTTCCCGCTACTAAAAATCCTCCTTCCTGAGTATTTACAGTAGCTGACAGGAAATCATGATTTTGTCCTGAAAAATATTTTTCCCAGACTTCATCACCCTGTTGGTTAAGTTTGACCAAATGAAAATCGTAGCCGTTATTCTGTTTACTGCCTCCTGCCTGAAGCTTACTGCTTTGAATACTGCTTCCAGTGATTAAGTATTGTCCATCAATGGTAGTCGTTACCTGGCTTAGAAAATCCTGAGTATTGGATTTGATATCTTTCTGCCAAACGACTTCCTGAGCATACAATACAGCAGTCGTGCACATTAAAAATGCGCATAAATAGAGTTTTTTCATCCCATTAGTTTATTTATTAATTATTTGTTTTTTACTGATTTTGTTGATTGATGTTTATGCATATAGAAAATGCATCATTTCTGAGGTAATTTTATTCATCTTTGTGTTTTATTGTGTTATTTATGGTTACAAAACTAAAAATTTTTATCTTCTCTACAAAGAGATTTATTATTTTTTTAATCATAACATACTGATTTCTATTATTGAATAACAAAGGTATTATTGCTTAGCGACAAAAAGTGTCGTATTAAATATAGAGATGCAATTATTTTGTAAAAGGTTGCAAAGAAAAAAGCGCCCGAAGAATTTCGGGCGCCTGCAATAGCAAAATTACAAGGATTAAAAATATAATAGAGATTGTTTAGTGCTCAAAATAATGAATCATACCTACTTCGGGATGGTGTTTTTTCTCGTCATTAAAATCATCTTCTTCATTCTGACTACTTTCCAGAAACGAATTGCTGAATAAAACATACGATGGATGTTCCGCCAAGCCGTTCTTCAGCATTTGGTGGGCTTCCACAATGGTTTTTCCGTACAGTTTTTTGAAACTTCCGATATTATATTGCGAAAATTTTCCGTAATGAACGATAAATTTTAATGATAAATCGATCGTTGTACTTAATGATGTACTTAATTCTTCAATCTTGCGGGTAAAGGCATTCTGCATCTTCCTCAGCATCTTTGAAATCTTTTGATAGGAAGGCTGCTCATCATACCGGTAAAATAAAATGGCATCGCCTTCAATTTCTGAAATTTCAAAATAGTGCTCATTCATATCAATGAGTGTAGAAAGTAGTTGTCTTACAATATATTCTCCTGTATAAAGTTTTGTATTGAATACAAATTCCGTAAACCCGCTGAAATCCGGAATAAGAATAATGCCATCTTTAATGTTTGTATTCTCCATAATAGTTTGGGTTAAAAACCTGTTACACCATTAGACGTAACAGGTTTGATTTTACTTTATTGCCATCCGCCGCCAACAGAGCGGTAAAGGGTTGTTATGGCGTTTAATCTTTGTGCTTTCAGAGAAGCAAGATCCAGCTCGGTCTGTAGCTTATTGGTTTGAGCCAAAATCACCTCAACATAAGTCGCTGAATTATATTTAAATAAAACATCCGCTTTATGAACTGCCTCATTTGACTTTCTCACTAAACCTTCCGCAATTTTCTGCTGTTCTTCCAATTTTTGAATCTGAACTAAAGCATCAGAAACTTCACCCACAGCTTTTAAAACTGATTGTTTAAAATTAATTTCAGCCTGTTCCGAAACAATTTTTGACTGCTCGTACTGCGTTTTCAGTTGTTTTCCGTTTAAAATAGGTTGCGCCAATGTTCCCAACACAGAACCGAAAAGTGACCCCGGAATATTAAACCAGTTGCTTGCTTTAAAAGCGTTCAAACCACCCTGAGCCGTGATGTTAAAAGATGGATACATATTCGCTCTGGCTACATTTACGGAAGAAATACTTCTTCGTACATCCAGTTCAGCACTTTTAATATCGGGTCTGTAACTCAGCAATTCGGAAGGAATTCCTGTTGCAATATTGTCGGGTGACTGAACATTATTTAAACTTGCACTTCTCTCAATTTTATCAGGCATTGAACCTGTTAAAATACTCAATGCATTTTCCTGAGTCGTAATCGAGCCTTCAATAGCCGGAATTGATTTTAAAATCTGGTCTTTTACAATTTCCTGTTGCTGAACCGCCAAAGCAGTCGTTAAACCTAGTTCCTGTTGTTTCGTTAAAAACTTCAGCGTGTTATCAGAATACGTCAGATTCGATTTGGTAATTTCCAGTTGCGTATCGAGCATAAGCAAATTATAATATCCCTGAACAACCGTCGCTACCAATTGCGTTTTTACGGCTTTTGCCGCTTCCTGCGTTTTAAGATAATCTGCTAAAGCCTGTTCTTTTCTGCCTTTAATTTTACCCCAAATATCCGCTTCCCAGGAAATATTGATGGAAGTCGTATAATCCTGTATGTATCGGCTTCCCATAAACTGCCCCGCCATCATTCCGTTCATACTATTGTCGGAAGGTCGGTTAACACTCGCATTGGCGATGGTTGCACTTACGGTCGGCACATTTCCCCATTTGCTTTGATTATAAGCTAATGATGCAAATTCGATCTGTTTTAAAGCAACCTGCAAATCATTATTCTGAGCCATGGCTTTATCAATTAAACCCACCAAAACAGGGTCTTTGAAAAAGTCTTTATAACTGATTTTCGCAATATTTTCGTTGTGATCAGCTACGATACTGTCGCTTCTGAAAGCTTCAGGCATTTTCACTTCGGGCTGTTCATATTTCTGAACTTTACAGGCAATGGCCGTCCCCGAAATCAATGCGATATATGCTATATTTTTAATTGAATTCATTTTTAAAAATCATTTGAATTAATATTCCCAATCGGCTTCCGTCACTACTCTACCGTTGATTTTCTCATGCAATGCCTGAAATACCACAAACAGAACCGGAACTACAAAAATTCCTAAAATCGTCCCAAACAGCATTCCTGAAATCGCGGCATATCCAATGGAAAGGTTACCCATCGCAGAAGGTCCCACCACAAAAATCAACGGAATCAAACCGGTAATAAATGCCAGAGAAGTCATTAAAATCGGACGAAGACGGGCTTTTGCACCCTCCACTGCCGAAGCGATTAAACTTTTTCCAGCTCTGCGTCGCTGAATGGCAAATTCTACGATAAGAATTCCGTTTTTAGCCAAAAGACCAATCAACATCACCAAAGCGATCTGCACATAAATATTATTGGATAATTCCGCCAGTGTAATTCCTACAAATACTCCTGATAAACCAACCGGAATTGCGATTAACACCGCAAAAGGAAGAATATAACTCTCATACTGCGCTGATAAAAGGAAGAATACAAACACGATACACAATCCGAAAATCATCACCGACTGCGAACTTGATCCTGCTTCTTCACGGCTCATACCTTTATAATCATAGGTATATCCAGGAGGCAGCACTTTTTTGCTGACTTCATCAATTGCTGCCATTGCCTGTCCGGAACTGTAACCCGGAGCTGCCATTACCGTCAGGTTTGATGAATTAAATAAGTTGAAACGGTCTACCACTTCTGCACCAGTCACCTGTTTTAAGCTCACTAATGTGTTTACAGGAACCATTTCTCCCGAACTGTTTTTCACAAAAATTCCGTTTAAAGATTCTTTATCCTGCCTTGTTTCCGGAGTCGACTGCACCAATACTCTGTAATATTTTCCGAATCTGTTAAAATCCGAAGACTGGATGCTTCCGTAATATCCCTGCATTACACTTAACACATCAGAAACACTTACACCTAACTGTGCTGCTTTTACTTCATCAACAACTACTTCAAACTGAGGATAAGAAACATCAAAAGTTGTAAATGCCACCGCCACTTCCGGTCTTTGCATCAAAGCGCCCATCATTCCGTAAGAGATATTTCCTAAATTCTGAAGTTCGCCGTTGGTTCTGTCCTGAAGAACCAGTTCCATTCCACTCGTATTTCCGAATCCATCAACCGTTGGCGTATTGATAACCAGAAAATTTGCTCGTTTATCCTGAGATAATGTTCCCTGAACCTGTCCGATAATATCATTGATATTATTCACCTGCCCTCTTTCACCACCTTTTTTTAATTTAACGAAAATAGAAGCTGCCGAAGAAGACATCGAACCACTGAAAAGATTTAGTCCGTCTACAGAAATCACTTTATCTACCGCGGGATTTTTCATTAAAATATCTTCGGTATCAGAAACTACTTTTGACGTTCTGTCTTTTGAAGCTCCCGGAGCAAGATTCGCTGTTACAATGATGAAACTCTGGTCTTCATCAGGAATAAATCCTTTAGGAGTCGTCATCGACATCCAAACGAACAATCCACCGAATACCAAAACAATAGCTCCTGCAATCCATTTTCTTTTTAATAAAAACAATACTGCTTTTCCGTAACGGAAGGTCAATTTGTTGAAACTTGCATTAAAACCGGCAAAAAAGCGGTCTTTGAAATTCATTTTTTCATGAGATCCACCGTGATGCTGCTTTAAAAATAAAGCACATAAAGCCGGACTTAATGTCAAGGCATTAATCGCAGAAATTACAATCGCAATCGCTAATGTTAATGCAAACTGCTGATAAAATAATCCTGTCGACCCGCTCATAAATGCCACCGGAACGAATACCGCAGACATAATTAACGTAATTGAAACAATTGCTCCCGTAATCTCACTCATCGCCGACATGGTTGCGGCTCTCGGGTTCAGCTTTTTGTGTTCCATTTTAGCATGAACCGCTTCCACGACGACAATGGCGTCATCCACCACAATACCAATGGCCAGTACGAGGGCGAATAGCGTTAATATATTAATTGAGAACCCGAAAATATTCATAAAGAAGAACGTTCCCACAATAGAAACCGGAACCGCAATCGCCGGAATCAGGGTCGAACGGAAATCCTGAAGAAACATATAAACCACGATGAATACGAGGATAAATGCTTCAATCAACGTATGAATCACCTGTTCTATCGATTGGTCCAGAGCATCTTTTGTCGCGTAAGGAATTTCGTAAGCCATTCCTTCAGGGAATGATTTTTCCAGTTCTTTCATTCTTTCCTGAAGGGCAATCTGTACCTCATTGGCATTAGAACCTGCCATCTGGAAAATCGCCATCGTTACGGATGGTTTTTTATTGTAATTCGAAGAAACGGTATAACTGTACGCTCCGAATTCCACTTTGGCAACATCTTTCAGTTTTAAAACAGAACCATCACTTAACGCTTTAATAGTAATATTTTCGTATTGCTGAGGTTCTGTAAATTTTCCTTTATAGCGAAGCACATATTCCATTGCTTCCTTGCTTCTTTCCCCGAATCTTCCCGGTGCAGCCTCTAAGTTCTGCGACTGAATCGCTCTTGAAACATCTGCAGGAGTCAGATTATAAGACGTCAGTTTGTTAGGATCAAGCCAGACTCTCATCGAATAATCTTTATTTCCGTAAACCATTGCGTCACCGACTCCTTTTACCCTTTTCAGTTCGGGAACGATATTGATTTTAGCATAGTTTTCGAGGAAAAGGTCGTCCATTGTCCCGTTTTTACTCGTCAATGAAACCATCGCAATCATACTGTTCTGTCTTTTCACCGTGGTGATACCCGCCTGCACAACCTCGGAAGGAAGCTGATTGGTCACCTGAGCCACCCTGTTCTGAACGTTAATCGCTGCCTGGTCTGGGTCTGTCCCCAATTTAAAAATAACAGTAATTGATAATGAACCATCATTACTCGCTGTCGAAGTAATATAATCCATATTTTCCACTCCATTGATCGCGTTTTCTAATGGTGGAGCCACTGATCTTGCAATCGTTTCGGCATTTGCTCCGGGATACGCTGCAGTCACCATTACAGTGGGAGGTGCGATATCCGGAAATTTCGTAATCGGCAGACTTACCATACCGACAATACCCAAAATAACGAGCAATACGGAGATAACCGTCGCCAGTACGGGTCTTTTTATAATTTTCTTTAACATGATTTTTTCTTACGATTTTTTCGGTTGAGAATTTTGCTTTTGAGCAACGACAGGGGTTCCGGGCTGTAATCTGTCAAAACCTGTCACGATGTACTGATCACCGGCTTTCAACCCTTTTGAAACAATGAAATTTGTTCCTGCTTTTCCACTGACTTCAATCGGAAGCATCAATGCTTTGCCATCTTTAATTGTAAATACAAAAGTTTTATCCTGAATGACTCTTGTAGAAGCAATCGGCAACAGAATAACATTAGAAAAATCCTGTTTCATCACAATTTTTCCTGTATTTCCGCTTCTCAACACATTGTTCGGGTTGTTGAATTTTGCTCTTAAAGTAATTGAACCCGTTGTTTTATTAAACTGGCCTTCAACAGCATCTACCTTTCCTACTTCAGCGTATTTTTCTCCACCTGAAAGCAATAAAGAAACCTGTGGCGTGTTTTTTAAAACCTCATCAATACTGCTTCCCGTATGCTGTTTCTGAAAATTATTAAAATCATTTTCGCTTAAACTGAAATACGTGTACACCTGATGAATATCCGACAATAACGTAATTGCTTCCTGATTGGACGGCGTCAGAAGGCTTCCCAAACGGTAATTGAATCTTCCGATATATCCACTCACCGGAGCTTTAATCGTAGAAAAATTAAGATTGATTTTTGCTGACTCAATCGATGAAGTTGCCTGACTTACTGAACCTCTCGCCGCGTTGTAATTCGCTTCAGCTTCTTTCACCTGAATATCCGAAACCATTTTGTTTCTGAATAATTCTTTTTTTCTGTCCAGATCAATTTTAGACGTTGCTAAACTTGCCTGAGCAGAAATCAACGTTGCCTGAGCCGACTTCAACTGCTCACGAAAAATCTGGTCTTCAATTTTGAAAAGTGGCTGTCCCGCTCTTACAAAATCACCTTCATCGACAAAAATTTTGGTTAAATATCCCGTTACCTGCGGTCTGATTTCAACATTTGAAATTCCTTCCACAGAAGCAGCATATTCGTTTTCCACAGTCGCATTTCCCTGCTGTACTTTTTCTACCGGAAGCTCCGGTGCCTGTTGCTGATAAGCCTGATTGGGATTATTTTTTTTACACCCGGCCAAGACAAATAATGTCAGGGCGAGCATACATGATTTCTGAATAAAAAATCTCTGCATAACACTTTTCCTTTAAATTTTACGGGGCAAAATTCGTTCGAAAAAAGTTCTGCGGAAATATTCGAAAAACCCCTTAATTTGTCAAAAGGACTCCTAATTCGGGAGAATTATGAGAAATATCATGCTCTTGTAATTTGGCTGATTGTAATTTTTGTATCAAATATTTTCTTTTGTCTTGAAATCGAAGATTCGACGTAATCAAACATTTCTTTTGTTTCAACATTTGTCTCACGCTTCAAACACTGGGAATTTTTTAACGGATTAAATTTAAATTTTCTTAATGCTTCAGTTTCCGATGTCGGTTTTAGAGTGGAGGGATTTTGTTTTTATCTTTATTATTTTAAGGAACGACTGCAACCCTAGCCCTGATCGTAGCATTTGTTTGAGCTCATTTTTTAGTTTTGGGGGGGGGGGGGGGGGGGGGGGGGCGCCCCCGCAAAAAAAAAAAAAAAAAAATGACGGGGAGGCGGGGGGGGAGGGAGGATATATAATATATAGTTTAAGGAATGTTTTAAAGGGACACGCGAGTCGC
>NZ_JANUFF010000019.1 GCF_024806495.1 Chryseobacterium sp. JUb7 | reverse complement strand
TATTTTAACAAACATAATAAAAAAACCTACTCCCCCCCCCCCCCCCCCCCCCCTTTTTTTTTTTTTTTTTTTTTTTGCGGGGGCGCCCCCCCCCCCCCCCCCCCACACTTCTCAAATGAGCTCAGACAAATGCTGCGATCGGGGCTAGCATCACGATCTCTTATTTAAAATCTGTCTTAAAATCCAAACCTCATAGGTTTTTAAAACCTATGAGGTTTGGAAATGCCCTACTTATTCATCTGCCACCATTATGAAAAAATCCTAACACAGAAAAATAACCGCTAATGACAATCTATTTGTGATATTGTCTCTATGAAGCTAAAAGTAAAATCACCTCGTTTCTGAGGTGATTCTACTGCTTTGAATTTACTAAGTTGTATATGAAGAATGATTTGTGTGCTTTTTTGTTGATACAAAGATAATCTGAACCTCAATTCATTATCTCAGGATAAACCCTAAAGTTTTATCCGTAAAAATACGGTTGTACAATAAAAAAAGCTTTGCAGTATTACCTACAAAGCTTTTTTCGTTTTGTGACACTCGTCTAACAGGTATACTTGGAAACATTATCTCAAGAAATAATTAAAGTTCCCGAATTGACGAACAGTTTTATCTGATTAAACCAAGCATTAAAGTGGACTTACCAATTCCTGGAACCACTCTTTAACTTCTCCATCAAGATGCGGACCTATTTTTTCTTCACATGTTTTGTGATAAGCGTTCAGCCACTCGATTTCTTTTTCAGAAAGAATTTCTTTTACGATCGTATCTTTAAAGAATGGGCAGAATGTCAGCGTTTCAAACTCATAGAATGTTCCGTGGATTGTTTTTTCAGCTTCTTTTACTGCAATTAAGTTTTCATGACGGATTCCGTAATCACCTTCCAAATAATAACCCGGTTCATTTGAACATACCATTCCTACTAAAAGATCCTGTGGATTCATATCTTTTCTGATATTTTGAGGACCTTCATGAACGTTCATGAAGCTTCCAACTCCGTGGCCGGTTCCATGATTGAAATCTTTCCCCTCCATCCATAGCGGAAGTCTTGCAATAGCATCCAGATGAACACCTTTTGTTCCTTTCGGGAATTTCACCATCGATAAACGGATGAGCCCCTGAAGAACTAATGTTGAATTTCTTTTAAAATCATCAGAAACAGCTCCCAGAGCCAATGTTCTTGTAATATCCGTTGTTCCCTCCAAGTACTGACCTCCGGAGTCTACCAGAATACTTGCATCGTTAGTTACCTCTTTGCTACCTTCGCTTTTTGCCGAATAATGCATAATCGCACCATTATCTTTATATCCGACGATACTTCCGAAGCTTTCGCCCACAAAGTTTTCACCTTCTGCACGGAAACCTCTCAGTTTTTCACCGATAGAAAACTCATTCATGGCCTCTTTTCCGGCATTGTGCGTTAACCAGTACAGGAATTTTACCATAGCAACACCATCTCTCACCATCACTTTTCTGAAACCTTCAAGTTCGGTTTCATTTTTCTGAGCTTTCATTAAATTCCCCGGAACCGGAGCTTTGATGAATTCATTATCTGATTTTAAAGCTTCAAAAACAGACTGATTGCTGTTTGGAGAAACCAGAACTTTTTCGTTTTTAAATACTTTTAAATGATTATAAAATTCTTCATAAGGCATCATTTTGACAAAAGAATCGTCCATCTGCTTTCTTGCTTCCACTTCTAATTTTTCAAGATCCGTGAACAGGATAGCGTCATTTTTAGTAATGATGATATATCCTAAAAATACAGGATTGCTCTGTACATCACTTCCTCTCAGATTTAAAGTCCACGCCACATCATCCAGACTTGAAATAATATGAACGGTAGCTTCCTGATCTTCCATTTTCTGGCGAATAGCAGAAATTTTATCTGTAACAGACTTTCCTGCTCTTTCTACAGGATGTACGAAAATAGGATTTTTTGAAGGTGTTCCCCTTTCCGTCCAGATTTGCTTCAGAAGAGGATTGTCAACAAGTGTTATATTTTTTGAATTTAATTTTTGAGTTAAAAGTTCCCAGTTTGCATGGGCTGTAGCAACAGCATTTACGGCTACTTTACCATTTGAAGGAATTTCTGAGATAATCCAGTCGATATAATTAGGAGTTCCTTCCATTCCATCTTTAAAAAGATCAATTCCTGAACCCTCCAATTCAATGGCAGCCTGTGTAAAATATCTTCCGTCTGTCCAAAGTCCGGCCTTATCTTTTGTAACAACCACAAATCCCGCAGAGCCCAAAAACCCCGATAGCCAAGATCTTTCCTGCCATTCTTCCGGCAGATATTCACTCATGTGCGGATCTGCAGAATATACTATAAATGCATCAACATTATTTTTCTGCATTTCTTCACGAAGCGCAGCTACTTTTTCCTTTGAAGTCATTTTTCAATAATTTTTTAAAGAGGTGAAGTTACGAATTTTTTGAGGTCCGGAAATGAATTCTGATGAGTTTTTTACACTTGTTATGGTTAAAATTTATTTAAATTTCATCGTTCATAAAAGCAGCTTTAAAATATTTTCAACCCTCGGTACCGCATCTGTAAACAGTATTTTTTTATTGCTTATTTAGTTTTTTTAGAGTTTTCATACAAAGACTTCAACACATACAATAAATAAAATTCAATGACTGCTAATCTCTTAAAAATCAACAATTAACCAAATACAAATTTTTCATTTATTTAGGCAAAACAAAACGTTAATAAGTACCACAAAGATCATTTATTATTAAAAATTTAAAGTTTTGGAAAGATTATTGTAGTATATATTTCATGGAAAGCCAGAATTATAAAAATCACAGGAAGTTTTATCCGCCTCATCATTTTATTTATCTCCCTATTTTAATTCTGTCAGATATTTTTGGGATCTATAAAATATTCAATGATGTACAGAATCAGTTGAACTGGATTTTATTTTCTGTTGTTATTTTTCTGATTTTCTATTTGGCAATTATGGTCAGACAGCATTATGCATTGGGACTTCAAAACCGATTGGTAAGACTTGAATTCAAACAAAGATATTTTGAAATTTTCAGTCAGCGATCTGATGAAGTAGAGGAAAAACTGAAATTTGATCAGATTGCAGCATTGAGATTCGCTCATGATGATGAGTTTAAAGATCTTTTATATAAAGCACTCCACGAAGACTTTTCTGGAGATCTTATCAAAAGATCAATTAAAAACTGGCGACCTGACCGACACAGAATTTAAAATAATAAACACCAAAAAATAAATTATCATGAAAAAATTGAGCTTATATAGTATTACAATATTCAGTTTACTATTATTGACAAGTTGTGAAGCAGTAGAAACAATCTTTAAAGCAGGAATGTGGTGGGGAATTATTTTAGTGGTAGGCGTAATAGCTGTTATTTTATGGCTATTTTCAAGGGGTAAGAACTCTTAACCAAAACTTATGGATAATTCAGACTTAGACATTATTTCTCACCTCAGACCTTCTAAGATTGTAAAAATTATGAAAGATCCGGAGGCTTCTGCAAGGGCGGTAAATCTTATTTACACGTCCGATGCAGAATCTGCGGGTATTATCCGAAAAAAACGAGGCAAAAAGTACTCCTATTTCAAAGACGGAGAAAAAATCAAAGATAAAGACGAAATTAAAAGAATCAACGGACTGGTCATTCCTCCCGCATGGGAAAATGTATGGATCTGTGCTTTGGATAACGGACATCTGCAGGCTACCGGTTTTGATGCTAAAAAGAGAAAGCAATACCGCTATCATCCGCTATGGAGTGCCTTGAGAAATCATACGAAATTTTACAGAATGCTTCAGTTTGGCTATGCTTTGCCCGAAATACGTCTGCATATTGAGCAGGATCTTGCCTTACGTAATTTCGAAAAAAGAAAGATTTTAGCTCTTATTGTGAGTCTGATGCAACGAACCAACATCAGAATAGGAAATAATGCCTATGAAAAACTTTACGGTTCTTTCGGACTAACCACTCTAAAGGATAAACACGTAAAAATTAAAGGGCAAAAGATGACCTTTTCGTTTAAAGGCAAAAAAGGAATTATGCATAATATAGATCTTAAAAGCAGAAGGCTTTCAAGGCTGGTTCAGAAATGCAAAGATATTCCCGGGAAAGAACTCTTTCAGTTTGTTGATGAAGAAGGACACCGTCATTCAATAGATTCGGGGATGGTGAATGATTACATAAAAGAAATAAGCGGTGAAGATTTTACGGCAAAAGATTTCAGAACCTGGTCCGGAACTGTAAATGCATTGATCGCTTTTAAAGAAATAGGTTATGCCGAAAACAATACCGAATACAAAAGAAAGGTAAAAGAAGCCTTAGAAATGGTGGCTTCTCATCTCGGAAATACGAGTACCGTTTGCAGAAAATATTATGTTCATCCATTAGTCATCAATCTTTATGAAAATAATTCTATCAAAAAATATCTTGATGAATTGGAAAAAATAGAAGAAAATGACGGCAAAGCAGACCTTACACAGGAAGAAAAACTGGTACTCAAAATATTAGAAAACGAAAAGATGTAAATAGTCTCTATCGATTTTTTGTCCAAATTAAATGTTGTAAATTTGTATCATTAGCAAATTAAAAAATAATACAACGTAATATGTCAAAAGCAATTTCGCAAGTACCATTTGCAGTAAATGAACCGGTAAATTCTTACGCACCGGGAACTCCAGAAGTAAAAAGCCTTATCGCTCAATACAAAAAAATGTGGGCTGAAAAAATAGAAATCCCAATGGTAATCAATGGTGAAGAAGTAAAAACGGGTGATACTGTTCAGCTTCAGTCTCCTCAGGACCATGCGCATGATTTCGGTTTCTATCACAGAGGAACAATGCAACACGTAGATGACGCTATCAACGCTGCATTGGCTGCAAAAAAAGAATGGAATGAGCTAGGTTGGGAACACCGTGCAGCAATTTTCTTAAAAGCTGCTGATTTATTAGCGGGACCTTACAGAGATGTGATCAACGCGGCTACCATGATCGGACAATCGAAAAATGTTCACCAGGCTGAAATTGATGCCGCTTGTGAATTTATCGATTTCTTAAGATTCAACGTAGAGTTTATGACAGAAATGTATTCTGAGCAGCCGGTTTCTGATGCTGGAATCTGGAACAGAGTTGAATACAGACCATTAGAAGGTTTTTGTTTTGCCGTAACTCCGTTCAACTTTACAGCGATTTCAGGAAATTTACCAACTTGTATGGCAATGCTTGGAAACGTAGTGGTTTGGAAGCCGTCTGACAAGCAGGTTTATTCTGCAAAAGTGATCATGGATGTTTTAACAGAAGCTGGTCTTCCAAAAGGGGTAATCAATATGATTTTCACGGATGGAAAAGAAACTGCTGAGAAAGTTTTAGCACACAGAGATTTTGCAGGACTTCACTTTACAGGTTCTACAAAAGTTTTCCAGGGAATGTGGAAAATGATCGGTGACAATATTCACAATTACAGAACTTATCCAAGAATTGTTGGAGAAACTGGTGGAAAAGATTTCGTTATCGCTCACCCGTCTGCCAATGTAGAAGCAGTAGCTACTGCTTTGGTAAGAGGTTCTTTTGAATACCAGGGACAAAAATGTTCTGCGGCTTCAAGAGCTTATATTCCTCAGTCTCTTTGGGCTGATGTGAAAAAAGTAATGGAAACTCAGATCGCTTCTATAAAAATCGGTTCTCCGGAAGATCCTTCAAACTTCGTGAATGCGGTAATCGACAAAAATTCTTTTGAAAAATGTAAAGGATATATCGACAGAGCGAATGCGTCAAGTGAAGCAAACGTTGTGATCGGTGGAAAAGTTGATGATTCTAAAGGTTGGTTTGTTAACCCTACTGTTATCGAAACGACAAACCCTCAATACGAAAGTATGGTGGAAGAAATCTTCGGACCTATCTTATCTGTTTTCGTTTACGAAGATAAAGATTGGGCAGAAACATTAAAAGTTGTAGATTCTTCTTCTCCTTATTCATTAACAGGTTCTGTGTTCGCACAAGATCGTTATGCTGTAAATGAAGCTTTCAAAGCATTGGAAAATGCGTCTGGAAACTTCTATATCAATGACAAGCCAACGGGTGCCGTTGTAGGTCAGCAGCCTTTCGGTGGTGGTAGAGCTTCAGGAACTAATGATAAAGCAGGTTCTAAAATGAATTTACTAAGATGGACCTCTGTAAGAAGTATCAAAGAAACCTTTGTTTCTCCTAAAGATTACAAATATCCGTATCTTGGTTAATAAGTAATGAATAATGGGCAATGAGTAATTGTTGTTCATTGATAAATACAGCCCCGAAATTTTGGTTTCGGGGCTTTTATTTTATGGAGGATTGTTATGATTGAGGGTTGCAGTTATTGCAGGGAGCGAAACGGACTTCTATTGAGCTTGCCTAAACAAAGTAAATGTTTTTATTGCGTCTATTATTAAACAGGATTTCATTCTACCTTAATTCAAATGGTTTTATTATTTTAATTTTTAAAATTTCAACATAAATATTTGAAAATTAACACATTTTAAACTATTTTATTGATATTTTAGTAATTACAAAACCTATTTCGGAATAATTATTGAACTTTTACTTACACACTAACAACAAAATATAAGATTATGAAAAAGTCATTGTTAATAGCTACCCTCATAGGAATATTCGCCGTGAGTTGCGGAACAAAGGAATCATCAATGTCAAAAAACAGTACAGATTCAGCGGCAGTAGATAGTTCAGTACAAAGTGTACCACCTACAACCACGGATACTGTTACCACTACCACTACAAATCCTGATAGTATCAAGATTAAAGATTCCGCTTCTACACCTCCTGCAACCAGATAAAAAATGGTCTAACTTAAAAATGGAAAATTCTCAGATGAAAGCGCTGAGAATTTTTTTATTTAGTTGCTTGTTGATCGCTTTTGCTTGTGAATATTTTGATTTGTTAGAGTTGTATCCTACCCTATTTTAAGTCGCCACTTTGTGGCTCTCTTTGGAATTGGAAATTTATTCAAGATCTTTTATCTTTTATCTTTTATCTTTTATCTTTTATCTTTTATCTTTTATCTTTTATCTTAATATTCATTATATTTGATTAATACTAAACATTAAAAGAAATTACTATGAAAAAATTATGGATAGGAGCTGTTATTGGCTTATTTTTTTTAGGAAGCTGTGCTGATAAAAAGGAAAACAGAGAAGAATTTAAAGATGAGCATGACAAAAGTGCGATGAGAAATGATATGGGAGATTCTGCAGTTGCCAATTCGGAACAGTCTTCTACTGCTGATACAGCAAAAATAAAAACAGACAGTACAAAAGCAAAATAAAACAAAACCGCAGAAATTCTGCGGTTTTGCACTTAAAAAAACTTGACTTGAAAAAAACCGGGCAACCTTCCCGATTATGCTTTTATAAACATGAATAGTTATTGACCTAAATAAATAAAAGTATTAACCACCAGATAAGCAGATCTGTTATCCAAAGCAGCCCCGCTACCTCCTGTAGGAACCGTTGTCGTCCCCGATAAAGAGTGCGTATGTGCACCTCCTGTTGCCGTATTAGAGAGAATACCCACACCTCCCCATGAGGTAGGAGTACTGTTTCCCTGATAATTTCCGGAACCGTTGTTTCCAACCGTAGTACCTCCTAAAAGGAAGCCTCCCTGTCCCGCAGCATGGGAATGCGCACCTCCGCTTTCTGCCATCCCGTTAATCACTCCTACCAGACTGATATTAGGAAGATTCGATCTTGTAAGCGTTAATAAATTTTCTCCCCCTTCACTTCCCAGCATTTCTGTACCACTTTTTGTTTTTAGAACCCTATCTGTTGCATCTGGTAAACTATCCGTAAACCCAAGACTTGTTGCCAATGACTGTGCCTCTGTCGGTAAAGTGGAGACACTTCTTCCGTTAAGCAGATACCATCCGTCATGATCGGCTGCTTTCACAGAATTCTTGATATCACCGGCAGTGGTATGGGTTAAGGTTTTAGGATCACCCTGCATCATTTTTTGCCACATATCTCCATCGAAATAATAAAGCCCTGCTGAAGTGATGTTGGTAGTTTTGGTGGTCACCGAACCTACCGGAGCGGTTACGTATACTACAGTTCCTGCATGCATACTTGAGTATTTGGCATCTCCTGCTCTCAATTGATCTCCTGTGAGTCTCGGGGGCAAAATACCTTCCGCTGTGGATCCGTCTCTCTTTTTTGCAGAGACATCCAGACTCGCTATAGGTTCAGCTGTATTGATTCCTATCTGCGCCAGGGCAAGATTAGATAATACAGATGCCATAACGACTGTTAAAGTTGTTCTCATCCGTTTAATTTGTTACTAATTTTAATGATTTCATGGTTTAGTGTAAAATATTTTTCTCAAAATACTTTATACCGATTAGTAGCTTTTAGTTTTAGTGTTTAGGTGAGCTTTATAGAAGTAGAACAAAATTTCCCGGAAAAAATGTGACTAACTGCAGTATGGATATCTATCTCATAAAACTGGTGCAAATATATGGAAGTGACCACCTTACATAAAACAAATGGTTAGCCATTTTCAGGAAAATGAAAAGAATGAGTAGTTAATATTTCAAATGATTTAATTATTTTCCTGAAAATGAACATTTTTATCTGTCTGATTTTCAGAGTCAAGGTGTTTTATATAGGCGGAAGGTGAAAAATCTGTTACTGCTTTAAAGACAGATGCAAATTTGCTGTGGGAAGAAAAACCACATTCATCAGCAAGAATACTGATCTTATATTGACGGTATTTTTCGTCATTAATAAGTTTATCGACAATATAATTAATCCTTAACCGGTTGATGTACGTTTTAAAATCTGAGCTTTTATGCTGATTGATAACATAGGAAAGATATTTTGTATTAGTATTCAGCTCCCCTGCCAGAAAAGGAAGTGACATATTTTTGTTATTATATAATGCTCCTTTTTCAAATTCATTAAGATGTTCCAAAAGCTTGGTTTCAGTTTCAGAGGTCATCAGCGATTCGTTGCGTTTTTTGACATCCTGATTTCTGTCATCCACTTCTTCAACGGAAATATTAGAAAAATCGTGATCAGACTTCGGTTTTGCCGTATCATTTTTAGGATCTGATAAAATCTGCTGACTTCTGATAATACTTTTGAACTTTGAATGTTGCTTTTTCTGCTTTCGTCTGAAAAATATCAGTAATCCAATAATTCCGGAACATAAAATAATAATTGTAACATTCTTGGCGACACTCATTTCTACGATGCGTTCATGAAATTTATCCTGATCATCAATATTCTGAGGGTTTAAGATTTTACTTTTAGCATTCAGGTCGTCATAAGCCTTCATGTATTTTCTCGTGTAAATGGAGGCTTTTTCAGAATCATCCGTCGCTTCATAATAATCATTAATATTCGCATAGATGGCTTTTTTAAGATCCAGATGACCAATAAATTTTTCCGCAATATCTTCAGCTTTGTTTAAATAAAACTGTGCATCACTCCATTGTTTCTGTTTCAGTCTTATTCCACCCAAACCATTATAATTAAGAGCCAGAATACGGGATGGCTGTTCTATAAGCGCTTCAGACTTCTTATAATAACCTTCTGCGGTTTCATAATGATTAAGTCTAAAATAAATATCTCCCAGAATCTGATTGGAAGCTGCCGTGAGTAATTTATAGTCCTGTGTATCTGCTTTTTCAAAAAAAACTAATGATGCATTTATATAGTCAATAGCTCTTTGAGGGCTACCGGACTGAATTTCATAATATGCCAGTTCCTGATTTAGTAAACCTTCTATTTTATGTTGCTGTTGAGGGTCTTTTATTTTTCGGGCAAATTCAAAACTTTTTAAAGTATACTTTTTAGATCTCTCAAAAAGAGCAACCAATCTGTACTGAACCGCAAGAAACCACGCAACCTGCGATGACCACTCCATATCGTCAGCCTCATCAATTAATGAATTGGCATTTTCGGCGTAGCATATCGATTTTTTAAAGTCACCGATCTGCTGATAAAGATTGGCAGAAAGCATAAGACTTTTGATCTTATCCAAAGGCTGTCGGGAAGATTTATAAAGAGAATCAGCTTTTTTTAATGCTGCAGGATAATTTTTTTGAAATTTTTCAGCAATGGTTGTCTCGTAAAGTTCATCGAAACCAAGTTTTTTCTGTGCAGGAATATTGACTGTCGTGATTATAAAAATCACAAAACCCAGAAGACTTTTAGACATAAATTAACAAATTATTATTTTGATTTTATAATAATTCATCATTTTCACAGGTGTCTTTTTTGTTTTTTACAAAACTAAGGATATTTTACATTTTATTAAAATATAATTAATGTAATTAATTTTTTAAATCAAATTTTAATTATTAGTTCATTTTAAAAACATGCAATAAATAATAAATTTTCCTTATAATTTTTTAGTAACTATTTTTCTATTCTTCCGACTTATGTGTTAACATAATTATTACATTTGTAATCAATAAAAAGTATTTATGAAAAAATTAGCTATATTTTCTTCATTATTTATTGGTGCCTGGGCATTCGCTCAGGGGATTAAATTTGAAGACAGTAATTTTACCGCTATTCTGGCGAAAGCAAAAAAAGAAAACAAACTGGTATTTGTAGATGCCTACGCTTCATGGTGTGGCCCGTGTAAACTGATGGTGAAAAATATTTTCCCTTTACAGTCTGTCGGAGATTATTACAACAGTCACTTCATCAATGCTAAAATTGATATGGAAAAAGGTGAAGGAATAGGTCTGGCAAAAAAATATAATGTAAAAGCCTTCCCTACTTATCTTTTCATCAACGGAGACGGTGAAGAAGTACACCGAACTCTGGGCTATGTGGAAGAAGCAGATTTTATTCAGTTTGCAAAAGATGCCGGAGATCCCAATAAAAGATTAGCGGCTTTAAAGCAGAAATTCGAAAGCGGGGAAAAGGATCCTGAATTTTTGAAAAATCTGGCGGGTCTTACTATTTATAATGATGCCGAATTTGCAGGAAAAGTTCTGGAACGTTATTTCAATGGTAAAACCAATCTAGATCAGGAGGATATTCAGATTTTACTTGCCGGAACTCAAAGCAGCGAAAGTGCTTTATACAAAATTTTCCAAAACAAGAAAGCAGAGATTATCAAAATTCTTCCCGCTGAAAAATATGAGGCAATTGACAAGAATATTAAATTAAATACAATTGTTAAAAAATCATATAACGCAGACACAAAAATATGGAATGACAGCTATTTCATAACCGAATCAACAAAATTCTTATCTAAAGATGAAGCTGAAAAACTATTAAAAAGAGCGAAATCCAGCAGAGCCTTAAAGAATAAAGATATTCCAACTTATGAGAAATTAACACTGGAGCTTTACAAAGATCCTTCTTCGGCAAGTTCTGAAGAATTAAATTCACTGGCGTGGAATTACTTTGAAAATGTGAGCAACAAATCATCATTGGAAAAAGCTGTAACTTGGGCTCAGGAATCTGTAAAGAAAAATGAAAATTTCGCGAATACAGATACTTTAGCGAATCTTTACAACAAAATCGGTGACAAGAAAAATGCTAAACTTTGGGCTGAGAAATCGGTCCAGCTGGCAAAAACTACAGGACAGGATTCTTCTGATACTGAAAAATTATTACAAAGCTTATAAGCTATACTAAATTTAAAATAGAAAAGACGAATCCTTGATTCGTCTTTTCTATTTTAAAGAACTAATTCAGATTAGTCTATTCTTACAATACTGAGGACAAAAGGAGCAATTATATTCGTTGTATTTGGTGTAGAACCAAACGTAAGTCCATCAAAAGTCAATGTATTTCCGGCATTCATTTTAACTAAAGCCGAATTCGTCACAGAAATTGATGACGGAGCTCCACTCACCTCAGGTAACGGTACTTTTGAAGATTGTAAATTACCATATGCACTACCATTCAAACTGATTCTGGCATACGCCATATATCCGTCTCCTCCATCTTCAGTATTCCCTCTCTGAGGATAAACAATTTGAAAATCTACTTTATAAAGACCTGTAGCCGCCGCTGTAAAAGTATTGCCTGCAAACTCATTTAAGTTATCAAATGTTTCTGCTGCTGTGGCAATATTTGTAAAAGTATTATTGACCGTTATTGTAATATTTCCTGTCGCTCTCACTGCACTTATACTTGAGGAGTTTCTTAATTGTACGACCCCGGTGCTGTTAACAGCCAGTGTACCTGCGGATCCTGAAGAAACCTGAAGACCTTCCAGCCTAACAGGATTGGTAGCATTTACATGCAATATATTAGAAGGAGAAGCCGTCCCGATTCCCACATTTCCAGACCTTATAGAAATGACCCCACCTGCTGAATTATTCACAATAGTACCTCCTAATGACATGTCTCCATTGTCATTAAACACCATTCTTCGTACATTATTCACCCGGTCAACAACTTCAAAAGAATTTGAGGCACCTGTTGTGCCTCCTGTAGAAGGAGCCAAAGCCCAGGCAGAAGTTGTATTACTAAAACGAGACTCACCTCCATCTACATGAAATCTGGATGCAGGCGAAACAGTTCCTATACCAACTCGCCCGGCATTAGCATCTGTGAGATACATTAGCTCATTGGGAGTAATCCCTACACTAAAAGACATATATCGAGGCCCTACAGCTGTTCCTGTACTTGTATCTCCAAAATTAATACGAGAAATTGTCCCCGGAAAAATAGAAGATGAAGATTTCATATTGATTCCGTAATTATCGGCGCGGTTACCATATCCGAAGCCATCTTGACCAACATTGATATCCAAAGCATTCTTCGTTGCTGCTCCTGTAAGAGCTGCATTTAAGAGTTGGCTACCCTGCACCTGCAATTTTACGGTTGGCGCAATAGTTCCAACTCCTACTCTATCATTTGCAGCATCTACAGAAAATGTACTTCCATCAACAGAAAAAGCATTTGCGGCAGTTCCAACAAATGATAATGTATTACTACCCTGTGTTACTATTCTGTTATCAGTAAGTGTTCCGTCAGAGTTATAAATATTGACTACAGAATTCGGAGTACTCGAAGGATTAAGTTTCATCCATACTGTTCCGTTAAAATAATAATATCCTGTAGCATCTATATTGACAGCCGTTCCCCCAGTTGTACCGGTGGCTACACTATTTACATAGATCAAAGTAGACGTAGGAACGGATGCCATACTTTGTGCTCGCTGCCTATCGACTCTAGGAATTAAGATACCATCCACATTTGTATCCGTTCCCACTGGATTTTTGGCTGTAATATCTAGCGTTGAAGCAGGAGCACCATTATTAATTCCTATTTGCGCGTTCACTTGACTATAGTATCCAGACAAAGCAACTATAATCGATAATGATAATTTTTTCATATCTCAAGTTTTATGGTTATTATGTTTTAGTGTTGTTTAAAAATATAAAAAAAATAATTAAAAATTCAAAATTCAGGGATATATTTCATATAAATTTAACATACACAGCACATTAACAAATAAAAACTCAACAAATAATTAAATTACATTATAAAAAAAGCGAATAATAAATATTATCCGCTTATAGTTATATTGAAATATTTTAGTATTCAAACAGAACACTTCCCCAGGTAAATCCACTTCCGAAAGCAGAAAGAAGAACCAAATCTCCTCTTTTAATTTTCCCCAGTTCGATAGCCTCATTTAAAGCAATTGGAATTGACGCCGCCGTTGTATTTCCATATTTCTGAATATTATTATGGATTTTTTCATCCGGCAGACCAAACTTCTGCTGCACAAACTGAGCAATTCTCAAATTTGCCTGATGCGGAATAAACATATCAACATCTTCAATCGTTTTTCCTGCTTTATCGAGCGCCTCCTGCATAGTCTCCGGAAATCTTGTCACGGCATGTTTGAAAACAAAATTTCCATTCATGATTGGGTAAACTTCCTTATCCGTTACATTTTCAGGTTCTTTTCGCATTCTGTCGCTCCATCCGAATTTAGAACCTGGGAATTGCGTACATAATTCATCGGCAAATTTTCCTTCGGAATGCATATTGACAGCTAAAATATCTCCTGCATTCTCATCTTCAGTTGCAGAAAGCACAATAGCTCCCGCTCCATCGCCAAAAATAACGGAAACCCCTCTGCCGGCATCTGAAAAATCCAATCCGAAAGAATGAATTTCAGCTCCGACAACCAGAATATTTTTATAAGTCCCTGATTTAATGAAAGCATTAGCCACACTCATTGCATAGACAAACCCTGAACACTGGTTTCTTACATCCAGAGCGCCAATGGTGTCACACCCAAGCATATCCTGCAATAATACTCCACAACCCGGAAAATAATAATCCGGAGAAAGAGTGGCAAAAATAATATAGTCGATATCTTTAGCTGTTAAGCCCGCTTTTTCCAGCGCTTTTTCTGATGCTTTGAATCCAAGATAAGCACTGGTTTCCTGAGAATCATTTCTGTTTTCCCGATGCCTTCTTTCTTTGATACCTGTTCGCTCCGTGATCCATTCATCATTGGTGGTCATTAATTTAGCTAGATCATCATTGGTAACAACGTTATCTGGAACATAAAATCCAATTCCTTTTATTGTACTTTTAATCATATAGTTTTTTTAATTTTGGCAAAGATAAACTTATTTAACACATAGTATTTCAAAATATTACTATTTTTATTGTATGCCAATTAACACCATATACAGAGATTCCCAATGCGAATGGGTGGATGTAGAAGCTCCTACAGCAGAAGATTTAAAGTTTCTTCATGAAAGATACGAGATCAATAATCTCCTTCTGGAAGATACCTTAGACCCCAATCACTTACCCAAATATGAAGAAGACGGAAATGTAAGATTCTTCCTTTTGCGCGAAAGTACAGAGCTTGAAAGGAAAAACCTCAACACCATAAGTGATATCAGTACCAAAATCGGTATTTTTATCATCAACAATACTATTATCACCATCCACAGGATGAAAACCAAGAGTATTGCCCAAACCAAAAAACAACTTACCTGCAGCCAGAACGAAACCAGTGCAGAAAAAATTGCATTGATGATTTCTTTGCTGATCATGAAAAGCTTTGATGATGAAGCCGTGAGTCTCTTTGAAACGATGGATAACATCGAGAACGAAATTTTCCTTAAGAATACCAACCATACCAACCAGATCCGCAGATTATACAAACTGAAAAGAAAATCCGGCTTAAATTCCAGAGTCCTTACCATTTCAACTGATGCTATCGATAAGTTTAAACTTCTTGGGTTACAGGATTCTGAAGTCGTAGATTTAAAAGACAAACATAAAGATGTGGTGGCCGATTTTGACCATTTGAATATCCAGATAACCAACTTGATTTCAATGTTTTTGGCGCTCTCCGATCAGAAAGCCAATCAGGTGATGAAAGTGCTGGCAATATACTCTGTTTACTTTTTGCCAATTACCTTTATAGCAGGTGTATACGGAATGAACTTTGATAATATGCCCGAACTGCATACGAAACACGGTTATTTTTACACATTAGGTTTAATGGGCGTTGTTGTTATCTGTACTTTTATCTATGCAAGAAGAAAACAATGGTAATTTTACTATTAAATCAAGGGGAAAACCCTGTAGTTTTAAAATATCAACATTGCTAATTTTATGATGTCAAATCATAGTTTCCATTATAGCAAATGAAGTAATGTAATACGTAAAATTATTTAAATGAGATCGCTTTACTGACGGTTCACAATGATCAAATCCAAAACAACTAAACCATGAAAACCGAAACTCTTAATAAAATCCTTGAAGAAAATATTCTGTCTAAAGAATCTAAAGTAAAACTTCAGGCTCTCCATGAAAATATTTCCTCCAAAGAGTTTTCTGATCTGCTGGATGCCCATGGACACCAATATATAGAGTTTGTACAGGAAGGCGGCGGTGTTTGGGGAAGTGCATTAGTAGGTTATCTGTATGGACTGGAAATTTTTGGAATACGCTTTTTAAAGGTCGCAGGAACCAGTGCCGGAGCGATAAACACTATGCTTATTGCGGCCTGCAAAACAAAAGAAGAAGCCAAAAGTGAAACAATCAAAGACATTCTTTTCAACTGGGATTTTTCAGATTTCATGGATGGTAAGCCGTATGTAAAAACGACTATTCATTCGATGCTTAACAATAAGAATTTCATTAAGACCAATGCAATCATCGCAGCGATTATTATGGGAATTCTTGTGATTGCGCCTTTTGCCATTCAGTCTGAGACCACTTTGCGGGCAAAGCTTCTTTTTCTCGTTCCGATCATCCCGATTGTTATTGCCTTTTTATATCTAAGAAAATTATACAATGACCTGAAGAAAGCCAATTCGGGACTCAATCCGGGGAATACCTTTTTGAATCAGATGAAAGAAGTTTTGGAAAGCTTCGGAATAAAAACAGTTGCAGCACTTAACGAAAAGTTTGTAAAATCCGGTAAGGATCTCCATCTCAATTACCGTTACGGAAACGGAATGGAATATTATGCCATTGCGCTCAACAGCATTGAAGAAATAAGAGTTAATAACAAAGATCACATCGATGAGGTACGATATAAGATATTCTATGACAGCGCCGTTAATAATGAATATTATAAGCAAGATCCTTTTTACAAATTAAAATCAGAATATATTGTTATCACCACTGATATCAATGCCAAAATAAAAGTAGAACTTCCGACAATGGCCAATTTATACTGGTCAGAAGAAGAATTAAAACATATCAGCCCTGCCGAATTCGTACGAGCATCAATGTCGGTTCCTTTCTTTTTTGAACCCTTCCAAAAGCCTATCAATAAAGATGATGACTCTGTAAAATATGCGTGGAAATACTGGATGAACACCACACAGGAAAACATCAATCCCGTCGGAGTATTTATAGATGGTGGCAGCATTTCCAATTTTCCGATTGACCTTTTCCACTCCATAGATATTTTTTATCCGAGAATGCCTTTGTTTGGGGTACAGCTAACCAGCGACTCCGATATTCTTTCAGAAAAAGGAAAAACAAGTGAAGAAATATTAAAATCACCTTTATCTTTTGCCGGAAATATCATCAGTACTTTAAAAGGTTTTAATGATAAAACCTTTCTTACCAAGCATACATTTTATCATCTCTTCAGCATTCAGACTGTCAATTGCGGAACGAGCAGCTGGCTCAACTTCTTCATGAAAAAAGAAGAAAAAGAAGATCTCTTCAACAGAGGTTTTGTTGCTGCCCTCGATTTTCTCAATCAATTTGACTGGGAAAAATACAAATGTGAAAGAATGATGGTTTCTATGAAAGAGAAAAAAATTCTGAAGGAAGAGGATACTCCGACTGTAGGATAACTGTGGCATCAAAAAAATATTTATTTTTGCAACAGATTAAAGAACAGTCAATCAAATTTTTAATAACCATACTACTCATGAGAAAATTCTCTATTATTTCTTCTTTTTTGATACTTACTCATCTTTCAGCCCAAAGCTGGACGCAAACTTATAAACTAACCCCTATTGAGAGAAGAGGTGGTGATTCTTTTGGATTTGATTTGTTATTGAAAAATAATTTTTTATACAGTTCCGCTTACGGAAATACCTATGACGCTAATGAGCAAAACAGCATTTTTAAAGCCGGAAGTTTTTATGTTTATGAACGTCTGAACAATACATGGGTAAAGAAAAACAAACTCGTTCCCAATGACCGCGAAAGCAGTGATGAATTTGGAAGAAAATTTGCTTTAGCCGATGATAATAAACTATTCATAAGCTCATGGCAAAAAAAATCCGGAACAAGTTTTGGCGTCGGAGCAGTTTATCTTTTCAATAAAGACAATAACGGAAATTGGTTTCAGACTCAGAAAATCACTCCTCCTACAGCAACTGCTTATACTAATTTCGGTAACAGAATGAGCGCAGATTCCAATACTTTAGCAGTGGGTTCTCAGGGATCAAATGTTAATATATATGAATATAACAACAGTACACAAAAATTTGATTTTAAACAAACTTTAATCTCTACTTATAATGCTGATGTGCATGTTTATAATGACAGAGTATTTGCAGGAGTTTCAACACAGACTGTGAATGGAACTGCAAATGCAGGGCAGGTTAATATTTACAAAAAAAGCGCATCTACGAATAGCTGGGAAATCAATCAGACGGTTAATTCTCCCATTGCAGGCGAGACACAATTTGGTTTTACCACGTATGCCAATGGTGATTATCTTTTTGTAACGGCCGCATATTTCGCCAGATTTGTCGCTGTTTATAAATTTAATCAATCCACAGATCAGTACACTTATATTCAGACGATCAGTAATGGATCGGGCTATTTCGGTTCAGAAATTTCAATGGAAAACAATACGCTTGCCATTGGTGCACCGGGAGCAACCAATGTACTTTCTACAGGTGGAGGAGCCGTGTTTGTATATAAGTTAGAAAACAATCTTTGGGTAGAAAAACAAAAGATCTATAATAGCGACTCCAACCCATATGATGGTTTTGGATATGGATTGAGTATCAATAATAACAATATTGCTGTAGGTGCTCCTGATCACGATTTTGACTCGGCAGGAAACAACATCAGTGCAAGTGCCGGTGCCGTATATTTTTTCAATGATCCTGCAAGCCTGGGAACCCATGAATATATTTCATCCGATTCTTATCAGGTATTTCCCAATCCGTTTGCTAAAAATATATCAATTCAGCTAGACAAAAAATATGATCATGTCACGGCAGAAGTCTATGATATGACAGGGAAAAAAATCTACTCGAATCATTTTTCCCACCAACAGAATCTTGAATTAAATTTAGAATTTTTGACATCCGGAACTTACCAGATTAATATTTTTTCAAAGGAAAAAAGGATGATCAGCTCGAGAATAATCAAAAAATAAAAGCAAAAAAAAGAATGATTATCTTAAATAACAATGAAAAATGAACTGGGTCATCAGGAGTACAAAAACAATCAGGTTTCATACCAATTTACATGAAATTTTAAAACCAATCTGGAATGATCTAACCGAATACGACTGGGTTTTGTCAGACTTAGATTTTATATCTGACGAAACAATTCCTATTAATTTTGATCATGATTATTTTATATTGAACCAAGAGCAGTTTAAAGAACTTTATCAATCATATACTCAAATTATATGGGGTATTATTTCTGCAGTTCCAAAAAATATTGATTTAGACAAAAACCTGATTGCCGAACTGTCAACTGAAGATAAAAAGGTTTGGATAAAGGACGATTTTTTATCGCCGAATCTTTTTTAGAAATTGTAGCACTTGACAGTGGATATACTATTATAAAGTTTAAATATGAGAAAATTTCCCATAGATTTAAAGAATATTTTCAGAATGAAGCAATAGATTTACAAAAATTTAACGAAAAGTACTTTTGAAAACCCAACCACACCACAGAACCTTTTTCTTTTCAGGAATTGTTATGATTCCGGTTTCTGTAATCATGTTTATTAAAGGAATAGGAACGTTTGTTTCTCATGGTAATTTTTCTAAGATTCTGATAAAACCTCCGAATTTAGCTTTATCTTCTGGTTACCCATTTTCATACTCGGATTTCTTTTTGCCTAACAGGAATAATTCTAAAAATATTTAAATCAAAAACACCATGACACACAATGATCTGATTCTCCATCATCTCAATGAAACCCGAAGACGGAGTATTATTCTCTGGAAAGGACTTCCCGAAGAATTCTATCACTGGAAACCCGACCCTGATGCCATGACTGCAATCGAAATGATAAGACATGTTCTGCAGGCCGATTATGGCTGGAATATGATCATCAATCAGGAAGATATGAGCAATTATAAAACACCCTGGGAAGGGAAATTATTTCTCAATGTAGAAGATGAACTTGAATTTGCAGAACCTCACCGGCAAAATTTTTTATCAAGCATCGGAAAATTTTCTGAAAAAGAGCTTTCAGAAACAATCATTATCCATCCCGGAAACGGAACTGAAAAATTACTCGGAGCTTATCTTTTAAGAATTGGATATCACGAATCTGTGCATGCAGGACAGTTTTTATCTTATCTCAGAACAATGGGCATTGAGAGACCTTTCATTTGGGATTAATTTTAAGTAATAAAATGATTTGACGTCATATTTTTCGTAGATTTAATACTTATAACCATCAAATATTATCCTATGAAAAACTCAATTCTATTATTTATATTCTTCTTAGCTGCCAATTTCGGGAACTATATCAATGCTCAAAAAATATCAGACGGGCAAACCATTGATGTCAACGGAATGAGTGTTACATTTAATATTTTAAACAAAGAAACAGTACAGGCAGGAGGAAAACCATTTGACCGCTATAAAGTTTCTGCTTCCGTAAAAAATAATTCTGAAAAATCTTATACGATCAGACTTTCTTCTTTTCCGCAAATCGTCAATAATATCGGACTGGTAGAACTCGACTGCATCAATGCAACCGGTGCAAAACTGACTTCAAAAAAGATCGAACTGAAGATGAAAGCACAAATCATCAATGTCACCTATTCCGCTTATGATAAATCAGGAAAATTTGTCAGCAGCGTCATTCCGATCACTGGAAGTTACTATTTTGATGCAGGAGATACAATAAGTGATGATGCGATTTTCATTGTTCCGCAAGGTGAGAAACCTGATATTTCGGTGAGAAGTCTGAAGTAGAATCAGTACAATATATGCTTCGGCAGGCTCAGCATGACATTTCTAATATTACTATCTAATTAATCGTATTTTTTAACAACGTCATGCTGAGCGGAGTCGAAACACCCAGATATTATTCACTTTTCCACATGGGTTTCTGCTTTAAGATATCTTTGTAAACAGCACAATTTTCCGAATGAGCCCCTTTCAAATAACCAATACTCATTAAAAATTCATTGACAATCTCACCGCCGGTAAATTTGAAGGTCTTTTTAAATAATTTCATCCATTCCTGAAGAGTTTTAGGATGATGATGCTCCAGCCATTTTTCAAAAGATCCGAATTCTTTTTGCAGCTCAACAATTGTTTTTGCATTTTCAATAGCAGCATTCACCTTTAATTTATTTCGGATAATGCCGGGATCACTTAATAATCTTTCACGGTCTTCCTCGGTATAAGCTGCTACTTTCTGAATATTAAAATGATCATAAGCCAGCCTGAAACTTTCCTCTTTTTTCAAAATTGTTTCCCAGCTTAAGCCAGCCTGATTGATCTCCATAATTAATCTTCCGAACAGTTCATTATCATCATGAATAGGGAAACCATAATGGTTATCATGGTATTTTTTGTGCAGTTCTCTTCTGCTTTCCGGTTGCATTCCGTTAATTGCCAGACAATAACTCATTTCAGTATATTTTCAGTTCTAGTTAAAAATTTTTCAAGGGCATCCTTGATATCAATTCCGGTTCGGTCTGCCAGGATAATCAGCCACCAGATATTTTCCCCTAATTTATGCTCCAGTTCTTCTGCAGAATCAGGTTTTGTCCATGTTTTCTGATGTGACATTACATCTCTTCCCACCAATCCTGCATCGGAAAGAAAGGCCAAAGCATCCTGCTCTACAGTCCACTCATTTCCATTTTGCTGAATTTCCAGCTGGTGATATTTGTCTCTGATATCCAGAGAGCGTTGTATGATGCTCTCAAAATTATTTTGATCCATTTATATTTTTTTGTATTGATTCTTTATATTGATTCGGACTAAGTTCCGTTTTCTTTTTAAATAATTTACTGAATGACTGAGGATGTTCAAAACCCAGTTGATAAGCCGTTTCTGAAACCGACAACTGCTCATCTGATAAATATTGCTTTGCTTTTTCGATCAATCGGTCATGAATATGTTGCTGGGCATTCTGTCCGGTATCATGACGGAGCATATCACTTAAGTATCTTGGAGTAAGATTCAGTTGTGAAGCGATATACTCTACCGTAGGAAGTCCTTTTATTCCTTTTTGGTTATCAAAAAAATCATTCAGAATATTTTCCATTTTAGAAAGCATATCACTGTTTACGGCTTTTCTTGTGATAAACTGCCGGTTATAAAAACGGTTGCTGTATGTCAGTAACAATTCAATTTGAGAAATAATCACATCCTGACTGAAATGATCAATTCTTTCATCAAGCTCGCTCTGAATAGCATCAAAAACGGTGGTGATTGTTTTCTTCTCTTTTTCTGAAAGATAAAGCGCTTCCGAAGCCGAGTAAGAAAAGAAACCATATTTTTTTATTTTCTGAATAACCGCATAAGATCTGAGAAAATCAGGATGAATATGTAAAGACATTCCGCTATAATCGGATTCTTCCATATCCATTTTCAAAATCTGTCCCGGAGAAACAAATGACATTCCGCCAGATTCAAAATCATAATATCCCTGTCCGTAACGAATTTTGCCATTGAATTGTGTTTTAAATGAAATTTTATAAAAATCCAGCTGTATTCCATTTGCAAAATCTTCAGGATCAAATTTCGCATGACCATAATCTATCACACTGATCAGCGGATGTAACGGAGTTTCCAGTCCCATCGCCTGATGTAATGCCGACAGAGATCTAAAATGTACCGGAAGTTTTATTTTCATAATGCAAATATAAGGTGGGTTTATGACAACTGTCTGGCAGGAGAAGTTTTTTGAGTTAGAAGGTTGGAGGAGGGAAGCTGGAAGTTTAAAAGATAACTATTAATTTTTCAGACCTGTCAGGTTTTTAAAAATATTCATCAAAGGGCACCCCAATTAAAACACGCCCACAACCTTCCTCTTCCCTCTTCCAACCTTAAAACACAAATCCAGATCTCACTTTCTGCACCTGATTTTCAACACCATTTTTCATTCTTTCAGAGTACAGTTCATTAGCATCTTTTCCGGCAACATATCGAAGCTGCTCTTTTTCGTCTGTGGCTGCTTCAAAAATAGTCTGTGCAATATCTTCAGGTTTTGAATATTTTGCAACCTGCTCCGGACTGTAACCTTCCTGAACTTTTGAGATTAATTTTTGATAAGATTCATGAAAAGCTCCATCCAGAGAGCGGCCTGCAAAATCAGTCTGAATTCCGCCGGGAGCAACAACTTTCACTTTAACATTAAACTGAGCAAGTTCATAAGCCATACATTCTGAAAAGCCATCGACGGCAAATTTTGTAGCACTGTAAACCGAACAAGTCGGAAAGCCCATTAAGCCGAATGTAGAAGTAATGTTAATGAAAACACCTTCATTTTTTGCTCTGAAATAAGGCGTAAACGCTTTTGTTACACGAATAACACCCATTAAGTTTGTTTCGATCTGTCTTTGAATCTGTTCATCTGAAAATGCTTCCAGTGGTCCGATCAAACCGTATCCTGCGTTATTTAGGACGACATCCACAGAATAATTTTTAAGAATTTCAAAAACCGTATTTTCCAATTCCTCTTTCTTTGAAACATCAAGCTTAAAAACCTTTATATTTTCAAATTGATCCAATTCTGTCTCTTTTTCAGGGTTTCTCACCGTTGCAATGACTTTCCAGCCTTTAGAATGAAATAATTTTGCAGTAGTTTTTCCCAGTCCTGATGAAGCTCCTGTGATGAAAATTGTTTTTTGCATGTTAATCTTATTTAAAATTGATACAGCAAAGATCTTCAGAAACAAAAATTAAAAGGTAGCCTTATTGAGTTTGTTCGTAGCTGTTTTGACGAAATTTCCAAATCAAACAATAAATAATTTATCTGCCGTATGTAAATTTTACAAATTAAAAATCTCATTTCCAGCACCTACCATATTTAACAATAAATTTAATCATAATACTTATTTTTTAACATATCTTTGTTAAAATTAATCAAAATAGAATTATACAGGAAAAAAATTAACATTTAATTAAACTATGGCTAAAAATATACTAATTATCATCTTCCTGTATTCTACTATACTATGGGCTCAGAAAAATAATGACCCTTTTGAGCAGCTTTATATGAAAACAATGAGAGATGTTGCCGGAAAAGATATCAATCGCGCGCTGAAAATTGCCGATTCTATGACTGCTGCTGCAACAACTCCTCAGCATAGAGGAAGAGGTCTTATGCTGACAGCCAGCCTGTATTTGCAGCAAAATAAAAATGAAGAAAGTATAAAATTTGCAGAAAAAGCAAAAACCATTCTCGACACATCGGAAAACATAGATTTAAAGGCAAAAATAAGAGGTCTGTTAACTTCTGAATACCGAATTATAGGCCTTAATAATAAGGCAAAAAAATATGCAGATGAAGGTCTTGAATTGGCCGATAAAATTACAGATGAACAAAAAAAAGCACAGGTAAAGTCTCTGTTTTATCAGGAATTGGGCTATTATGAAATGGAAGAAAAAAATTACAGACAGGCCATTCAGAACCTTAACCAATCTCTCGATTATCTATCAAAAATACCTGATGATAAAATTAATCTGGGGAAAACCTATCAGCTCCTGGGAGAAAATTATCTGGAATTACACGATTACAAAAATTCAGATATCTATCATCTAAAAGCAATAGAAATTTTACCGGAAGGATATATTGGCAGCGCATTAAGCTTTATCGGACTGGGGATATCAAAAACTAATCAAAAACAATATCCTGATGCAGAAAAATACCTTCTAAAAGGATTGCAATATGCTGAAACGTCTGATCACCCGGCAGCAAAAAGAACAGCATATGATGGACTTGCACATTACTATGACGATATAAAAGATTACGAAAAAGCCAATATTTATAGAAAAAAATACGTAGAAGTATTTAAGAAAACGGAGACTAAATATAATAAAACGGTTGATAAAGACTACAATAAAATTGAAATAGAAAAAGATCATTATGCAAACTGGAACAGTAAAAAAAATATTGTTCTCGGTATTGCTACCTTATCAATTTTAAGCCTGATGATCATTTTTATCATGAATAGAAAGAGGCAAAAAGAAGAATACCAAAAATTTAAAAGCATTATTAATCATTATAAAGAAAAGGAAGAATACGTTTTGGAATCCCGTATAATCACCTCAGAAATGGAAGAAACCGAAAATGTGGAACAAGAAACCGTTACAGAAGAGGCAAATACAGAAAGTAAACAGATGGACATAGCCATCAGCAAAGAAACAGAAGCCAAAATCCTCGAACAGCTCAATCATTTTGAAAAAGATGAAATGTTTAACAACCCTTCTATTTCTCTTTCATTTTTGGCTGCGGAATTCAACACCAATATCCGGTATATTTCTTATGTTGTTAAAAAACACAAAGGCGCTGATTTTAAAAGCTATATCAATAAACTGAGGATCAATTACATCATCCACAAACTGAATACCTCATCAAAATACCGAAAATATAAGGTGAAAGCTTTGGCTGAAGAATGCGGCTTTGCATACCACAGTAAGTTTGCTACTGTTTTTAAATCCCTTACAGGAATTTCACCTTCTACATTTATTACTTTTATCGAACAAGAAGAGGCAAAGAATAATAAAAAGTAATTTCGATACAATTATTAATTTTTTACATTGATCTGTACCATTTTTTGGTGCAGATCTTTTTGTAAGGATCTCGTTTATTCAAATCCACCACTCGAAAAAATTGAATTTTATTATTTTTCAAGATTTACATCCCATTTTCAACACAATTAAAAGTAATAAAAATCAACAACTTAAAAATAAAAACTTTCTCTTTTTCGAAAATGGAAAGCATCTTTCTTTCTGAGAAGAGCTGGTCAGGATAAATTTGTAAAGCAATAAACCACATCAATGATCCATTAAGATGGGTAAAGACTTGACAGAATTTACGAAACACATGTTTTAAAATATCATCTGTGGAACAATAGGTTGGTAAGCTGAATACGGGAGATTTTCTTCCGTATTTTTATTTTCCTGACAGTCTTCATATCAGTCTCTTTACTGAGCAACTAACGACCATTATAAATAAATATCATTGTGTCGGGCACCCAAACATCAGCTTTAAGCTAATATGATCTTCCAATCAGATATTTTTACCCATGATAGGTTTTAAATCTTTTTCGGAAAACTTATACAAGTTCAAAGGCAGGTGTAGCATAGACCTATTAAACATCCATTTAATTTTGTTTTTTTTAATGACATTTTTTATTTTATATTAAATTTTTACACTAAACAATCATCATTATTAAAGCCAATAAAAAAATTACAGGACAAAGAAAATACAAAACCACCGTTCTGACAAAAATTATTACAAATTTTAAACACCACAACATTTAACTGTAAATCAATATTTTAAAAACAAAATATTTTCTTTTTTCCGAAAAACAATAGCCTATCACTTTTTTTTAACCAAGTCTTCCGATAAATTTGCATCCAATGTCAAGCATATTAAAATTTTAAAACAATGAAAAACAAAATTACTGTAGTGTCTGCTCTTCTTTTTTTTGGAGCTTCGTTCGCACAGGTGGGAATAAACACATCCAATCCGCAAGGGATATTTCATGTGGACGGAGCTAAAGATAACAACAGTGCTGGTGCACCGACTGCCGCTCAGCAACTCAATGATTTGGTCGTTACAAATGCAGGCAATGTAGGAATAGGAACTACAACTCCGACAGCAAAACTGGAAATTAATTCGGGAACCTCCAATACAAGCGGACTTAAACTAACCAATTTGACTTCTGCAACACCTATTTCGACAGGACAAACCATTGGAGTAGACGCTTCAGGAAATATTGTAACCCTACCCAACCCTACCGCAGTAAGTGTGACAACTGCAGAAGTAGCTTCCACAACAGGTGCAGATTTTAATGTGGTCAGCAATGCAGACGTTATAGTCTCAGGATCATCACAAACCATCAATGTTCCTACCGATCATAAAGCGGTATTCATTAACTTTATGCTGGGTATAGATTTTGTCGGAACTACTCCCACAGGAACAGGAGCAGGCTATTTCAGAGCGATGCTCTATATTGATGGTGTTGCCACCAATACCTATCTTATTACTCAGGAGCCTCTTTCAACAGCAAGTCCGAATACAGGCGGGCAGCAACTTCAATATACTTTAAACGCCGTGAAAGAACTTTCAGCAGGATCCCACACCCTTGATGTCAGGATGAGGAGAACTTTAGATAATGGTACGCCAGCAGGAACTGTAAATGTATGCCGACCTATTTCAATGTCATTTAATGCTTCTTTCCTAAATTAAGAATTTATGAAAAAGTATCTATTATTGGCAGGTTTTCTAGTCATCAATACTTTATCTGCACAGTTGGGAATAAATACCAATAATCCTCAGACCGCTTTTCATGTAGACGGTGCTAAAGACAACAATTCTTCCGGGGCTCCGACATCCGCTCAGGCACTCAATGATTTTACAACAAGTTCTTCAGGAAGGGTCGGTATAGGAACTGCAGATCCTGGTGATCTGATGGAAGTGAATTCCGGGATTGCAAATACAAGTGGTTTAAAGTTTAGGAATCTCACCTCAGCAACTCCCGTTTCAGCAAGCGGACAACCTTTGGGTGTTGACTCTTCCGGTACTATTATTACCGTTCCGAAGCCTTCTACCCCAAGTGTCGTTACAGCGGAGGTCGCCAACACATCAAATACAGCTTTCCTTGTTAATGATACGGCTTATACCACAATTCCGACTTCTACACAAACTCTGAATATACCAAGCGGAGGCAAGGCCGTATTTATCAATGTAATGTTAGGGGTAGATTACGGAGGTTTTCCTGCGGGAGGCGGGGCCGCTTATTATGAAGCAAGGCTGTTTATCGACGGTGCGCCCACTAATGTATATTTAATAGTTCAGGAAAAAGATCAGGGAGGAAGTAATGCTCAATACACGTTCAGTACTGTTAAAGCTCTATCTGCAGGCAGTCATACCATTGATGTTAGAATGACCCGGTCTTTTAACAACGGGACTACATCAGGAGCTCAGATGAGTTGCCGGATTATGTCTTTGTCTTTTAATGCATCTTATATCAACAATTAAAAATATGATATTTTGTAATGAAATTCTCCCTCGCTTTTCATTACACTTAAAAATACAAATGTCTTTATAAAAGTGATTAGGGAACAGAATATTTTCAGATTACAGTTCCCTTGATTTTAAGTTAGGTTATTCCGAACCTGTTCTCATTGAGCAGGTTCTTTTATGCTTAAAGTATTTTCATATTTACTTCTCATCAATATAAAAGACAACATCTTAGTCCTATTTTACTGTCAATCATTAGAAATAATTGGTATTTTTGGGAGTTTATAACCATCTAATGAATAAGCTATTTTTACTATTATTTACGATATTTTCAATACATTATTTGCATTCTCAGTCTACGAATGAGCTTGATAAAGTTTTAAAAATAGAAGATCTGAAATTCAACAAAAATGAAATTCGGGTTTATAAGCGGTTTGCATTAGCTTCGGGTGTAGAGCTATTCAGATTTTACATGGATGATTCAGGAAACTGGAAAGCCGAATTTTATGAGACGATCGACATTTCAGAAAATAGAGAAGACGAACTAGTAATAGATAAGATTACGTTAAATCCATTAAAAAACCCTAAGCTAGTCTGGCTTCAAATTCTTGATACAAGTGTCATTTATCTTCCTCAATGGAAAGCATTTACTTATAAACTTAAAAAAAACTTACATGATTACAATATAATTGAAGATGAGATCACTTCATCAATACAAACCACTCATATTTTGGATGGAATTTCTTATTACGTGAAAATAAAGAACGAAAAAAATGAAAATGAATTTTCGTATTCAAACCCGGAAGATTACTTAAAAATATATCCCAATGTGGATGAACTGATTTCGTTTAAGGAACTGTTAGATTTATTAAGAAATGATTTCAAGATATTTCTTAAATAAATCTTAGATTTGTAAAAGTGTTACATCCCAAAGCACATATCGCCATTTATAAAACAGCTGTAGTAATCTTACTTCTGATGTTTTCGCTGTCGCCGTGTGCCGTTAAAAGAGATCTGCTTGGTATTTTTGATATTCAGCATGTAAGCACTTTAAACAAAACCAAAACAACGGTTAGTTCCACAGCAGGCTGTACTTTTAATCTCCATCATGCATCTTCAAAAACTCTGTTTTCAAAAGCGGATTTTAAATTAAGAACGGAAGATTTTCCATGCTTTCTGATTCAGGCGATCTCAGAAAAAGAACAGATCCCGCTTCATCATTATTCAAAAAACAGTACAGGAAACAGTCCTCCGAAATATATTTTATTCAAACGGTTGAAGTTACATCTGATTTAGATTTATTTCAAAATCATTTTTAACAACAATTCGTAATAAAATATCATTCATGAACAATAATACAACAACTCAGCCTTATCATTTGGCGGGTTTATTCTCTTTGTCCATTCGCCTTGTTATTGGCTGGACATACTTTTCGGCTTTCTGGAGAAGGCTTATCCTCGAAAATAAATTAATTCCTGATGAAGCAGGTTATATCGGTGAAAAATTCAACCATTTTCTTCCAAATGCGTTAGGAATCAAACCTATTATAGAATATCTGGTCACCCATCCTGATGCATTACAAACCTCTATGATGACATTTACTATCATAGAAGCCGTCGTAGGATTATGTCTCATCCTTGGTGTATTTACCCGATTAATGAGTATTGGAGTCTTCGGTCTTGCATTGGGAATTTTGCTTGGCTCAGGATGGATCGGAACAACCTGTCTGGATGAGTGGCAGATTGGTATTTTGGGCATTGCCGGTGGATTCACGTTATTTCTCACCGGAAGCAGTTTTTATTCCGTTGATGAGTTTTTTTTAAAGAAAAATTTAAAATTTACCCACAAAAAATGGTTTCAGTGGCTCGGATCTGGGAATCTTCCTATGAATAACGCGAAAGCTTTTGTATTGGCCGGTTCGATCGTCATTTTTGGATTAACGCTTTTCACCAATCAGTATTTTCATGGAGGTGTTTGGGGTAAACTGCACAATAAATCTGTAAAACCCAAGATTGAAATCTCAAATATCTCATTAAAGAACAAAGATCTTAAATTTCAGATTTACAGAACCGAAGGAGTAGATGTTTATGGCTCATTTCTTATCGGAGTTCATATTTTAGATGAAAACGGAAAGATTTTAAAAGCATTAAACCATTCTGAACTTTCCCATTTTCAAAAAGAAAATATCTTCAATCATTATGTGGCAAAAGTAAAGCCGGGAAAACACAGTTTAATTATTCCATTGGGGTCAAAAGCTGATTTGACAGTACATATTGATGACATTTCAGATCAGAAAAAGATCCATACCTTAAAACTGATTGACATCAGCGGTATTGAATGGACTGCAGAAATTGAATAATTTAATTTAAAAATTAAAATACCTCGACGGGCCCGGCATGACATTTTTTAATAATCTTACGCATAATTTAGCGTTTAATATTAGCAATGTCATGCTGAGGCTTGTCGAAGCATTTTTTAATCTATATAAATTTATAACCGATCAATAAAGTCCAGATACATCGGTACACTTCTTTCTACCCATTCCTGAGAAGGATCCTGCTCCAAGCCGTAATAGACAAAAGGTTTTTTATAATCAGCATGGATGTATTCAAAAGTCAGTTCGAAAGGTCTCGTCAGCTCATTCATGGTATATTTATATTTTCCCGAAGCACTAAAACCTTCATCATCAATTCCGGTAGATATAGCCAGAGCAATCTTCTTCCCTCCTACTTTGTATCCGCTTTTGCTTCCATATGCCCATCCGTATAAAAGCACCTCATCAAACCATTTTTTCAAAAGAGGCGGACTGCTGAACCAGTAAAACGGAAACTGAAACACAATCCTGTCATAAGATTCAATCAGCTCCTGCTCTTTTTCAACATCAAATTCTCCGTTGGGATAGGCTTTATATAATTCATGAACACTATATTTCTCGGGAAATTTATTCAGTTCTTCTATCCATCTTTTATTAATCACAGAGGTTTCCATATGGGGATGAATAACGATTATTAATGTTTTCATATTTAAAATTTTCTTTTACAAAAATAATAGGTGTAACTTACATTTCGGATATTAGCCACCAATTGTATGGTACTATAAAAAATGTAAGTAATGACTAAAATAAAGGAAACATCAACCAATTTTGCCAATAAAAAAGCACTGTCAGACGAATGTCCGGAATTATATGCTTCCAATGTAATCGGCGGACAGTGGGCACTTGCCATCTGCTGTTACCTCATCAACGGTAAGCTGAGGTTTGGAGAATTGAAAAAGAAACTCGGTAATATCACAGAACGGATGCTTACCCTTCAGCTACGAAGGTTAGAAGAAGACAAAATACTGACAAGAACTGTATTTGCGGAAGTTCCACCAAGAGTGGAATACGAGCTGTCAGAAGTCGGATATCAGCTGAGACCAATCATTGAAGAATTGGAAAAATGGGGAAATCTTCATAAGGAAAGAATGAAGGGGTAAGGAAGTGGGAAGATGGGGATAGAAGTTATTTGTGAGATAGTTTAATGATTTATTTATAGTATTGAAGGCTCTCTGCTTTCAATAATGCTTCTCAGCATGACAGTGCTGGGAATAGACTTTTATAATGAATAATTTAACATGAAGGTTTACGTTATAAACTCACCTAAATGGATTTAGAGGAATACGGAAAGTTATCCTTTCAATGATGCTTCGACGGGCTCAGCATGACAATGCCGGAATTGGCTGTTAATACTTAGTGTTAAAATACAAAAACCTCCACAATTGCGGAGGTTTTATTATTATTCAAATAAAATTTAGTGTACACCACTTAAATCTATTTTTTCTTTGCTTTTTCTCTCTTTAATAAAGAGGATAAACGGAATACATATTAAGAATATTACTCCTAAATAAAGGAAAACATCCATGTAGGAAAGTACAGTCGCCTGTTTCGTCACCGATAAATCAAGCATTTTGTATGCGGCATTCATCGCAGCATCTGGAGTCATTCCTTTTGCCATGAAACTTCCTTTTAAAGCCTGTAATCTCTGCTGAACTGCAAAATCCGTTTCATCGAGATGCGAAATTAAATTCACCCTGTACTTCTGACTGGCATTAGCAATAAACGTAGTAATTGCTGCAATCCCAAATGAACCTCCAAGCTGTCTCATCATCCCTGTAAATGCGGCTCCCTGACCAATTTCCTGACCTTTCAATGTACTTAATGACAGTGAAGTGATCGGAATAAACAGTAATCCAAGACCTGCTCCTCTTACAATCAACATCCAGAAGAAAGCATCTTTACCGGTATCCGGCGTCAGGATTTTGTAACCCCAGAAGCTGTATACAAAGAAGATGAATAATCCTAAAGCAACAAGAATCTGCTGTTTCGCACCTTTTGCCAACAGTCTACCGATAATCGGCATCATGAAAGCTGTAGTCAGTGCTGCAGGAATCATCAAAGCTCCTGACTGCAAAGCCGTCCACCCTAAAATACTCTGTGTATACAAAGGAACAATAAAGGTAGAACCATACAATCCGAATCCTAATACAAAGGACATGACGGTACCGATTCTTAAATTACTGTTTTTCAAAACCCTAAGCTCTACAATAGGATATTTGAAGGTGAGTTCTCGCCACAGAAATAAAATAAATCCTAAGACTGCTGACGCTGTAAATAATACAATCCATCCACTGGCAAACCAGTCTTCTTCATGACCTCTTTCCAGAATATACTGCAATGAACCTACGGTAACAGCCAATAATGCAATACCCAGCCAGTCTACATCTGAAGCTTTACGTTTTTCAGCATATTTCGGACTTTTCACAAACTGAAGTGTCATTAAAGTCGCTGCAATCCCGATAGGAATATTGATATAGAAAATATACGGCCAGCTGAAATTATCTACGATATATCCTCCAAGAGGCGGCCCTAATGTAGGACCAATAATTACTCCAAGACCATAAATCGCCTGAGCCATACTTCTTTTTTCAATCGGATAAGATTCCGTAATAATGGTCTGTGAAGTTACCAACAAGGCTCCTCCACCGATTCCCTGCATCAGTCTGAAAAATACCAGCTCCCAGATATTTGTTGCGTTTCCGCACAGAAAGGAAAATATGGTAAATATAATGATGGAAGCAGCGAAATAGTTTCTTCGTCCGAACTGTTGCGACAGCCAGCTTGTCATCGGTACAACAATTACGTTACCGATAGCGTATGCTGTGATCACCCAGCCGACTTCAGAAAGTGTAGCTCCCAGATTCCCCTTCATCTCGTTCAGGGCAACGTTTACGATCGTGGAGTCTACAATCTCAAGCAGAGCACAAAGAATTGCCGTAATCGTGATGATTACTCTTCGGGCTCCATATTCTACTAATGAATCTTGCATAGTTTTTTATTGGTATTAAAAAATTAAGAGATTATGAGATTCAGAAATTTTTAAAAATCAGAACAAGTTTTTTACTAACTAACTTTGTTCTTTATTAATCATTAATTTCTGTATTAATGTGGTTTAAAAAATTTAGGTTTTGGCTAAACCGACTGAAGACATTTTAATGTTCTAAATTAAATTTAATCATTAAAAATCCCACCAATACAGCAATTTCCAAATCTCCTAATTCCTTAATATTTTAATTATTTTTTAAAAGTGAATTGTCAATTATCAATCAACTACGTTGTCTATTTTACTACTTCATTTCCAACCCATCATTGATTTTCATCTACAAAACCGGTGTCTATTTCATCGTCAGTTTTCTGCTTCTGCATTCAAATCCATCTGCAAAACTCCTCTTCATCATCAACTTCATTGCCTCATTTTCCCCTTCATTACTGAAATCTTCCACAAGACCGGCATCAAACTTCATGATCAATTTTACTACTTCATTTTCATTCACAATTTGACTTCCTCTGCAAAATTGACAATTCACTTATGATATTATGTTATTTCAAAGAAACCTCTGCTTTTACGTTCATTCCTGTTCTCAATCTTTTTGCAATGTTTTTATCAAGGTTTACAAAATCGATTTTTACAGGAAGTCTCTGAACTACTTTTACGAAGTTTCCACTTGCGTTATCCGGAGGAAGAATAGAGAAAGTAGCACCTGTTGCAGGAGAGAATGAGCTTACCACTCCGTCAAATTCCTGGTCAGGGAAAGCATCGATCTCGATTTTCACTTTTTGTCCTTCCACCATTTTGTCAACCTGAGTTTCCTTGAAGTTAGCCACCACCCATTTTTGGTCGTTTTTAACCAAAGCAAATAACTGAGATCCCGCCTGAAGATACTGTCCTGCCTGAATTGGAACTTTTCCGACGAAACCGTCTTCAGGAGCAACAACTACCGTATATGACAGGTTTAATTTTGCATTTTCCACATCAACTTCTCTTTGTTTGGCAACAGATCCTGCAACACTGATTTGCTGAGAACTTGCAGCTGTCTGAGAAGAAGCGATATTGGTTTGCTGAGCAATCTGATTTCTTTGATCAACCAAAACCTGTAGCTGTCTGTCAGCCGTTTGTTTTGCGGCCAAAGCCTGTTCATACTGCTGTTCTGTAATCGAGTGATCTTTCACCAATACAGAATATCTTTTTAAATCCTGGGCCGTTTTCCAAACGTTCACTTTTGCAGCTTCAATCTGTGCATTTGCTGTTGTTACTGCCGCTTCAGAAGAACCAATATTTTTTGAAGTCGCCGTTGTTGAAGCCTGTGCATTAGAAATATTACTTTTTGCAGTAGACAATGCAGCTTCAGCTTGCTGAAGAGCCATTTTCTGATCTCTGTTATCTAAAATAACCAGCGTATCACCTTTTTTTACAAACTGATTGTCTTTTACTTTAACTTCCGTTACATATCCTGAAATTTTAGAAATTACAGGTGCCAGATTGGAAGCAATCTGAGCATCATCAGTCTCTTCATGAACTTGTCCGTAAGAGTATGTTCTGTATCCGTAGATCCCTCCTACTACTACGACAACCGCCAAAATTATCGGGAATACTAAACTTTTTTTCTTTTTAGGTTCAGTCGCTTGTGTATTATTATTTTCCATTGTTGGTATAGTTCTTAATTTTATTTAATTGTTAAAGTTCCGGTAGTCTGTAATAATTTTCTGTACGCCAGTGCTGCATCTGCTTTTGCGTTAATAACTCCTACATTTGCGGCAATCTGAGCGGCATCAGCATCCAATAATTCCGTCATGGTTGCCAGACCGTTTTCATATTTGTTTTTTGTGATTCTGTAGTTTTCATTAGCCTGTTCAGCAGATTTTTCGAAAACAGAAATTCTCTTTTTAGAATAATCTGTATTTTGGTATTCTCTGTTGACATCAAGCTTAATATTATCATTTAATAATTCATTGTTGGCCGCCAATTGCTTTTCTCTTGCCTGAGACTGCTTTAATGAAGAATTTTCTTTCCAGATATTTGATAAATTATAAGAAATTCCCACTCCTACGTTCACCGCATTGTAAATCGTAAGAAATTTAGGAATATCAGCTGCTACATAGCCTCCGGTAAATGCAATAGAAGGAAGATTTTCTGCTTTCGCTGCTTTCGATCCCAACTCAGCAGCTTTTCTCTGCTGTGCCAAAGCCTGAAGGTCTTTACGGTTTTCTCTTGCTTCGTTTACATAAAAGTCAACAGGTTTCACCTCTTCTCCTTCTTCGATGTAATTTTGGTCAACCTCAATCTCAGTGGTTTCAGGAATACCTAATAATAAATCCATATTGATATTGGCAATATTGTAATTATTTTTAGCTTCCAGCAATTGCAGCTCAATGTTTGAAGTCTGAAGATTAGCTTTCAAACGATCATTTCTTGCAATAACTCCATTGTTTTCAAGTTTAAGGAAAGTTTCATCACGCTTTTGAGAAGCTGTAAGATTTTCTTCTAAAACTTTAATAGACTGGTTGGCTTTAAATAAGTTATTATAAGCCTGAGCTACATTATAAGCAATGGCTATTTTATCATTCTCCGTGCTCAATTTCGATGCTTCCACCAGATATTTTGCCGATTGAATTCCGTATTTTATTCTTCCGCCACTGTAGATGGGAACACTCAGATTAGCAGATCCGTAAGCGACCTGGTGGACTTCAGGACCACCCGCTGCGGAAACTCCGGGAAGTTTTAAATCAACATTCGGTTTTATCGGAAGGTACATATAGCTTCCTGAAACTTTCAATTCGGGAAGTTGTCTGTTTTTTGCTTCCAGAAGATCAGCGGTAGCCTCTTCGATCTTAGCTGCGTCGATCTTCAGATTTTTACTGTTTTGGATACCCAACTGCACGGCTTCATCAAGAGTCAAAGTTTTTTTCTCCTGAGCATTTGTGTTTGCAAACCCTACAAATAGGGCAAGTGCAAGGACTGAGTTATTTATTCTCTTCATAACCTAAAAGGTCTTTTAGTAAATATTTAATATGTTTATTAAGTTCTGTGTAAAACTTTTCGTCAAAAGCTTCTTCCTCTTCTGTATCATTCAGGAATTCTTTATACATTTCCTTTGCATTGGATGCATAAAACAAAGTTCCGCTTATAGTAGAATGAAGAAGATAAATTGGAGGGTTCTTCGTAAAAATTCCTTTTTCCAAACCACTTTCCAATATTTTTGAATACATCATTAGAAACCCCATTTTTGTCTGCTTCAAAAATTCTATCATGTGAGGATTCTTGGTATGAAGTTGCTCCCGCTGCATGATTCTGTAGAAACATTTATGGTGCCTAACCCTTCCTGAGAACTGGTCAACAATTTTTTCTACTTTTTCCCATTCGTTGATATCGGTTCTTTCCAAAATATCTTTCGAAAAGAATTGCCCCTCATTCATCCTGTATTCAACTAATTTTTCATAAAGCTTTTCTTTTGAACCGAAATAATACGAGATCATAGAAATATTTACATTCGCTGCTTTAGCAATCTCCCGCGTGGAAGTTCCTTCAAAACCCAACTCGGCAAAGAGCTTTTCGGCAGCATATAATATATTTTCTTCTTTTGAAATCATTTATACTCTCATTTTTTCAAGGCGCAAATGTACAACGGATTTCTGATAAATCAAACGATTGATTGATTTTTTAATATATTTTTAATATTAATTATTATAACTAATTCATTGATAAACACTTATGTAATATTTATAAAACTAATAAACATTATAGATTTTGTAAGTTTAAGCACAAATATCATTCAAATATTAACCAGAAAGCATGTTAAAGGAGTAATTTAAAAATTTGGAAGTATAAAAATTACAGTTTCTTTATTGATTATGAAATAAAAAACTCCGGCAATCTGCCGGAGTCTATTTTTATGAATTTTTATGGATATATCTTGATAATTTTATGCCTAAATCGGTCCAGATTATTTTAGGATTTCCGTTTCGCGTTAAGTGAAGATCGGCGGTATTGATTTCTTCCAGAATATTTTCAATATTTGCCCCACTGATAAATTTTGAAAAGCCTGCCCAGTTAAATCCATTGGCATCAATTTTTTTATACACCAAACCTTCCGACTGATAATTCTGAAGCAATGCCAGTCTGAAAATTTCCGAACAGTAGTTTAAAAAATTCTTCTGTTTTTCTCTGTTCCAGCCTGCAATTTCTCTTGCCCACAAAATGATGTTTTTCAAAAAGCCAGGTTTCTTTTTCACCATAAAAGCATCACGCACCCACTGGATAAATAATTTCTCAAACTCTTCATCCTTGCTTCCCGAATTCAAAAGCTTTACAGCGTCATTTAAATCTCCCTGAGCTTCGTGAGTAATTTCTCTTATTTTTTCATCAGAAATATTAAATTTCTTTTTCAAATAAGCCTTCAGATCTTCATCCTGGATTCTGGGAACTTCCACAATCTGTGTTCTGGAAAGAATCGTTGGAAGAATATCGTTGGTACTTTCTGCGGTAAGAAGAATAATTGTTTTCGCAGGTGGCTCTTCCAAAAATTTAAGGAATTTATTGGATGCGGCCACATTCATCTTATCTGCTCTCCATACAATCAGAATTTTGGTACCTCCTTCAAAACTCTTAAGAGAGAACTTTTGATTTTGATCATCAATTTCATCAGCTGAAATGAAAAGCTGCTTATTTTCAGATTCCAGAAAAGCTGTCCAGTCATCATAACTTGCATATGGAGAAGTCATGATCATCTCTCTGAATTCTTCGAATTTATTTTTACTTAAAGAGTTTCTGTTATCTGTAAAAACGGGAAAACTGAAATGTAAATCAAGGTGATTCAAATGCTCTACTTTTGAAGCGGCATGCTCATTTTCCTGACTCAAAACCTCCTTAGCATATGCCAGAACCATAGGCAGTGTACCATATCCTTCTTTTCCTGTGAAAAGCTGGGCGTGGCTCACTCTGTTTTCGGCGATACTGTCTCTGAGAAGTTTTTTCAGGTTTTCCTGTCCGGCAATGTTCTCCCAATTCATGCTTCAAAGATAAAAAATCTTCGCTCATTTTTTTTAATTATACTTTAATTTAAATTTAATATTCTTAAAAAGAACTGGCATTAATTTTTCATCAGTTAAAACATATTATAGGAAATATCAATAATAAAATTAGATTAAAAATTATTTTAAATTGCACACAATATAATTTCCTACAATACATTTGCATTGCCATTTTTCTCCATAAAATCTGAATTAAAATATTGTGTAATTTTAAACTTACATCAATCAAAATAAATAATAAAATGAATAAAGAATCAGAACAGAAAATAAAAGGAATTTTCGAAAAACAAAAAGCTTTTTTCAAAACCAATCAGACCAAAGATATAGAATTCAGAAAAACTCAGCTGAAAAAATTTCGTGAGGTATTTTTAGATCATACCGATGCTCTTTGTGAAGCATTAGACACTGATCTGGGGAAAAGCAGAAAGGAAGCAGAATATGTAGAAATCCAAATCGTTATCAGTGAGCTGGATTATCTTCTGGAAAATATTGATGAATGGGCCAAGCCCACCTTTGTGGATTCTAAACCTCATTCTTCCGGCGCTGACGTGGTAAGTAAGATCACCTATCAGCCCTATGGCGTCAATTATATTATCGGACCTTTTAATTACCCTGTACAGTTGACTTTCAGTCCGCTGATCGGAGCTTTAATATCAGGAAATACAGCCATTATCAAACCTTCTGAAAATACCCCTCATGTTGCTCAGGTTATTGAAAACATTGTGAAAGAATCGTTTGATGAGTCTTACGTAGCCGTTATTCAGGGAGCCATTGAAGAAAACACGCTTCTTTTAAGCTTTCCGTTTGATTATATTTTCTTCACAGGAAGCCCGAATGTCGGAAAAATAGTAATGAAAGCAGCGGCTGAACAACTAATTCCTTTAACTCTGGAATTGGGAGGAAAATCTCCTACCATTGTTCATCAGGATGCAGATCTTGACAAAGCAGTCACAAGAATCTCTTACGGAAAATGGATTAACTGTGGCCAAACCTGTGTTGCTCCTGATTATATTTATATTCATGAGTCTGTAAAAGATACTTTTATAGAAAAATTTAAAGCCTATTTAAAAACAACCTATAATAATGAATCATTAGGAAAAATCGGAAAAATTGTGAGTCCAAATCAGATCAAACATCTTGCAGGATATTTGGAAGCCGCTCCCGAAAAAGTAATTTATGGTGGAAAATATGATCTGGAAACCCGTCATTTTGAAGCCACTTTAATGGATAATGTTACCTGGGATGATCAGGTTATGCAACAGGAAATCTTTGGTCCTATTCTTCCGATCATGACATATTCTGATATTAATGATGCATTAGAAGAAATCAATAATCGTCCAAAACCTCTGGCTCTGTACATTTTCAGTGAAAATAAAGAATTTGCAGAAGATGTTTTAAACCGTACGACAAGCGGAGATGCTGAAATCAACAGTAGTATTATGCATGTAGGTTCACATTATTTACCCTTTGGCGGTGTCGGAACTTCAGGAATGGGAAAATATCACGGAAAATTCAGTTTTGAAAATTTCAGTCACAGCAGATCTGTTCTGGAAGTAAAATAAATTTCGGTACAATCAAAACCATATAAAAAGGCTGTTCTTTATCTGAGAGCAGTCTTTTCTGTTTAATTTAAACTGTATTAAGAATGTCGAAAATTGCATTTTCTGTGTAAAGAACAGCCCTTAACAAACTTTAACCTCATGAAACTTTTACAATTCATTAATATTTAAGATATTTGCGCATTGTTTTAAAAATAAAGAATGAAAAAAATCTTTGTACTATCATTCATATCGGTTGGATATTTCCTAAATGCGCAGAATTTGAGTAACTCACCTTATGCCACTTATGGAATTGGAGATGTAAAATATGATAATACGATTGAAACTGCCTCTATGGGAGGTATATCAACAGCATTTATAAGTGATTTTACCAGTAATTTTAATTTTGCAAACCCTGCAAATAACTCCAATTTCGAGCTTACAAGTATAAAACTTGAAGCGACTAACGAAAACAATTACTTCAAAACCGATTATAATAATACGAAGTCTACAAAACATTCTACGTATTTGTCTAATATATCTTTGGCTTTCCCGATATCTTCCAAGATAAAAATGGGATTGTCTTATCAGCCTTACAGCTCTAAGAGCTATGATATTCTGAATACAGAAAACCTAGCTGACGGAAATGTTATGGCCAACAGGTTCAAAGGAAGCGGTACACTAAATACGGCACAGATTGCTTTATCATATAAGGTAAGTGATCATTTCGGAGTTGGGGCAAGAGCAAATTATTACTTCGGAAATCTTTACGATCTTAATGAGCTAGCCTATTCCAATGCAGAACTGATCAATGGGTATGAGACTAAAAACAGCATCAAAAACTTCAATTTTACTTTAGGAGCAAACTATCAGCTTATTGATACCCGTAACGACCGTAAATGGACATTTGGTGCAACCACGACTTTCGGTAATACCAGCAAAATGAATACGGATTATACCAACAGTACGTATTTCTATTCCGATGCTGCAGGGACTACAAAAAGCAATGAATCAATCATCGAACAAAAAAGTTCGAGCTCTAAAAACCTTATCCCTTTACAAGCCTCATTGGGTATAGGATATGGTGAAGAAAATAAATGGTTCCTTTCTCTTCAGGGAGATTATAAAAAAGGGGAAGCCATCAACTATTTCGGAAACTCTCTTGACCTTCAGGATTCTTACAGAGTATCAGCCGGAGGTTGGTATCTTCCGAACTATAACAACTTCAGAAGCTACTTCTCAAGAGTAGTCTACAGATATGGAGCTTTCTATGAAAAAGGAAGTTTACAGATTGCCGGGACAAACATCAACAAGTTTGGAGTTTCTGCAGGGGTATTGCTTCCATTCAAGAACAGCAGTATCACAAGAATGAGTGGTCTTGAACTGGGACTTGAAGTTGGAAAAAGAGGAACTCTTAAAAATGACCTGATCAATCAAAACTTTATCAACTTTAGAGTTGGTTTCAATTTTGCTGATAAATGGTTCAGAAAGCGTTTACTTGAATAAAAATGAAATCTGTTAAAAATAACATATCATATAAAAATATAGCATATCTTTTTAGTTGTGCTATATTTTTTGTATTGACATCCTGTGAGGAGGATCTTACAAAAGCTAATGGCAATCAAAGCAAGAATTTTCCTTCACAGATCATTAATAATGCTAAAATCATCCAGAGGGATTCCGGTTTTGTAACGCTTAAAGCACTGGCCCCCATCATTGAAAAATATGAATTGATAGACAGCCCGTATGTTGAAGCCCGAAAAGGAATTAATATTGAGTTTTTTGATAAGAAAAAACCTAAAGTTCCGGGAAAACTTACCGCCAAATATGCCAGAATTTATGAATACAAAAAATTCTATGAAGCTAAAGGTGATGTAAGAATCACAACCAACGAGGGACAGAAATTTGCTACACAAACCATATACTGGGATCAGAAAAGAAACCGTATTTACACTCATGATACCGTTTTTGTCACTATGGAAGACGGATCTACGCTGGTAGGAGCCAATGGAATGACTGCTAAAGACGATTTTTCTGAATATACTTTCTATAAAAACTCAGGAAACTTCAGTACCAAACAAATATCAGAATCTAAAAAATAGACCGGATGATGACTTTTCAGGCGATTGGATTAATGTCCGGAACCAGTTTAGATGGTCTTGACATTTGTTTTGTAGAATTTAAAAAACAAAATAACTGGACTTTCAGGATTCTTAACGCTGAAACTGTTCCCTACCCTCTTTTTTGGGAAGAAAAACTGAGAACTGCAATCCATCTTTCTTCGGAAGAACTTCTGGAGCTTAATTCCGAATATGGTTTTTATCTTGGAAAAATAACCTCAGACTTTATTCAAAAGTATCATCTTAAAAATATTGACCTGATCGCTTCTCACGGTCACACTGTTTTTCATCAACCTCAAAAAAAATTCACTTTACAGATCGGTGACGGAAGAGCAATCAAAATAGAGACCGGTTTACCTGTAATCTATGATTTCAGAACACAGGATGTTTTGATGGGCGGAAACGGAGCTCCATTGGTTCCGATCGGTGATGAACTTTTATTTTCTGAATATGATGCGTGCCTTAATCTAGGAGGTTTTTCAAATATTTCATTACGGGTAAACCAGCAAAGAATCGCTTTTGATATTGCACCCGTCAATATTATATTAAATTACCTGGCTAAAGACCTCAATAAAAATTTTGACGAAAACGGAGATCTTGCCAGAAAAGGAAAAGTTATAGACGAACTTTTACGACAATTAAATTCATTAGACTTCTACAACAGAAATCATCCTAAATCTTTAGGTATTGAATGGTGTAATCAATATATTTTCCCGACATTCAACGGAATTGAAACCATTGATCTTTTGGCCACTTTCACAGAGCATATCGCCCTGCAGATTTCGAATATTTTGAATCAATATCCTATAAAAAACGTTCTTTTTACAGGTGGCGGGACTTACAATACCTATCTCATTGAAAAAATAAAATCAAAAACAACCGCTGAAGTCATTATTCCGGAAAAGGATATTATTGACCATAAAGAAGCTTTAATCTTTGCATTTATGGGAGTTTTAAGATTTAATAATGAGATTAATGTAATGGCTTCAGCAACAGGAAGTTTAAAAGATCATTCTTCGGGGATCATTGTATAGCCAATTCTTACTTTTCACTATTTTTTCATTATCAATACTAAAAACGCAATAAAAAAAGCCACCTATTTATTGCAAAAAATCCAATATAAATCATTATTAAATTAAAATTAATCATAAAAACAGCCTCTTTTATATTAAATTTAATTTATGGAAATGAGAACACCCTTACCCACTCATGAAATATTTTTATTTCATGAAGCTGACGCATGTCTTACTGCTTTATTCCCCCGCGTTTCACGTACTTTCGCTTTAACTGTGCCTGAACTTCCAGCTCCGTTACGAACAGTTGTGATGAATGCTTATCTTTTAGGTCGTATATTAGATACCATTGAAGATGATACCGTTCTGACCTTAGACCAAAAATTTTATTACGGTCAAAAGCTGGTTAAAATCATTGAAACGAAAGAAAATATAAAAGAATTTGCGCTGGAATTAGCTCCTAAACTTGCAGGTCAAACACGGAAAGCTGAATTGGAACTTATTCAGCATTTGCCATTAGTAATAGGAATGATATCTGCATTCAGCGAATTACAGCAGAAATCAATTGAACGCTGTATGCGCCTGATGTGGAATGGAATGCAAAACTTTTTGAAACGAAGAAGCTTAAACGGACTGGAAACTATGGAAGATGTCAATGATTATTGTTATCATGCTGCAGGTGTCGTCGGAGAAATGCTTACTGAACTTTTTGCCGATTATTCCGATGAAATCGCAAAACACAGTAGTGAAATGCAAAAACTGGCTATATCATTTGGAAGAGGGCTTCAGATAACAAATTTCCTATATGACCATTGGGAAGACCGGCAGGAAGGTCTTTGTTGGTTTCCACGTGATCTGTATAAAATGAACCTTACGTATTTAAAGCCTGAAAACTATGATGAATCTTATGAAAAAGCGCAGACGAAATTAGCAAGTATAGCGCACGAAAATCTAAGAGAAGCTTTACAATACACTCTTTTAATTCCAGAATCAGAACCGGGAATACGGCGTTTTTGCTACTGGGCTATTATCTTATCTGTATTTGCCCTTCGCAGAATAGAGAAAAAGCCATCGTTTTCTAAAAATGCAGAAATAAAAATACCCCGAACCTGGGTAATGATCATGATTTTAATGACGCGTATCTTTGGAGTAAAAGATCAGGTGCTTATTCAATTTTTTAATTTAGTGTCGCCTAAATTTGATAGTACCCAATAAGTCTGAATATAAAAAAACCTTCATTTCTGAAGGTTTTTATGATCTTATTTATAAGCTTCGATCTTATCAGTCAAAGTATTGATAAAATTTTGTAAAGGTTTTTCGACCATCATTTTGATAAATGGATTGAATTTTCCTTCAAATAACATTTGTACTTCAGTTTGGTTTTCGTTAAGAGGATTCAAAGTGGCCGTTAATGAAAAATCCAAGCTTGAACTTGCAGACTTTAAAACTGCCTTCTGATCATTCACTTCATCTATTTTCAGGGCAATTTCCGGCATTCCCTGTAATCCGAATTTAAATCCGTCTTCTCTGGTTTCAAACTTTTGAAGACCATCCGGCATAAAATCTTTATAATTTTCAGGAGATTTTAGGAGTTCGCTTAGTTCTTTAGATGATTTATTAACAATAATCTTTCGTCCTTCTAAATTCATTTTTTATTTTTGTATTTAAATTCTTAATTCTTACAAATATATGTATAAAGTTTTTGTGAACGAAAAAAAATTATTACTGTCTAAGCAATCTGAAAACTTAGAAAAAACGCTTGGATACGAAAACGTCACAAGCTTGGAGATTGCTTTGGATCTCTTAGAGAATACATCTGTAACTGAATTGAATGTATTTGGAGAAAATATCGATGAAATCTGGACGAAATTTCAGGGACTCTTCAGAATCATTGAAGCCGCCGGAGGGGTTGTAAATAATCCGGAGGGAGATGTTCTTTTCATCAAAAGACTCGGAAAATGGGATCTTCCGAAAGGTAAAATGGAAAAAGGAGAATCCCGTGAAGAATCTGCAGTAAGGGAAATTGAAGAAGAAACAGGATTAAAAGATGTTGAGCTGGTGAGATTCATCAATAACACTTACCATATTTATGTGGAAAGAAATGGTGATAAAGTTTTAAAATGTACCCATTGGTTTGAAATGGACTTTAACGGCGAAGACACCTCAAAACCACAGATTGAAGAAGGTATTACCGAGGTAGCATGGAAAAACACCGCTCAGATTGAGGACGAAGTTTTCCCAAGTACATTTAAAAATATAAAACTGATCGTCAAAGAATTCTGGAATACAAAGACTAAATAAAATCTATTGCTTTTTCCAGAGCGATTCCTCTTGATCCTTTTAATAGAATATTTTCAGACTGAATTTTATTCTCTTTAAGATATTCTATTAATTGTATCGTATTTTCAAAAGATGTTTCTGAAGCATTTACATTGCTGAAGTTTTTTCCAACAGTAATAACTTGGTCAAAATTCAGTTCCTGAGTCAGCTTAAGGATGTTTTGATGTTCTTTTTCGCTCTCCTCTCCCAACTCCAGCATATCTCCGATAATCACTGTTTTAGAACCTTCAAAAGTAACAAAATTATTCAAAGAAGCTGTCATAGAGCTAGGATTGGCATTATAAGTATCCAGCACTAATGTTTGGTTTTCTTTTTTGACAATCTGAGAACGCATATTCGTAGGAGTATAATTCTCGATAGCCATTTTGATCTTTTCAAAATCGATTCCGAAATGAAGACCTAAACTGGCCGCAGCACAAAGATTGGTAAAATTATATTCACCGGTAAGTTTAGAGACCGCTTTTTTACCGTCATAGCTTAATCCTACAAAATGTTCTTCTGAAAACAATCCGAACTGATAATCGGAAGTACTTTTCCCAAAAGTAATTTTTGGTGAATAATTTACTGTTTTATCCGCCTGAATAGGATCATTTTCATTAACTAATATCGTCTGAGCATGGTTTTCAAGATAATCATACAGTTCAGATTTCCCTTTTATCACCCCTTCAAAGCCTCCGAAGCCTTCTAAATGAGCCTTTCCGAAGTTGGTAATATATCCAAAATTGGGTTGCGCAATTCCGCATAAAAGCTCAATTTCTTTCTGATGATTGGCTCCCATTTCTATAACAGCCATTTCGTGTTCTGGCTTAATAGACAATAACGTCAAAGGAACACCGATATGATTATTTAAATTTCCGTAGGTATACTGTACGTTAAATTTCTGCGAAAGGACAGCATGAATGATTTCTTTAGTCGTCGTTTTTCCGTTACTGCCTGTTAATCCAATAACAGGAATTTGAAGCTGCTTTCTGTGATACACTGCAAGCTCCTGTAAAAACTCAAGTGTGGAACGAACATAGAATATATTTTTATCTGTATTCTCAAAATCCTGCTGCTCTACAATAACTGCCAATGCCCCATCTTCAATAGCTTTCTCTGCTACTATTGCAGCATTGAAATTTTCTCCGGAAAATGCAAAGAAAATATCATTCTTATTAATCTTTCGGTTATCAATAGTGACCTTTTCTGATTGTAAAAATATCGGATAAAACTGTTCTATATTCATAGGCCAAAAATAAAAAAACCTTACGGATTATCGTAAGGTTTTTTATAAGTATTTTTTGATAAATATTATCTTCTCGTTCTAGCTTTGTCGTTTCCTCTAGCATCCTGAGCTACACGGAATCCAATCCATCCGTAGGCTCTGTTCTGATCTTTATATCTTCTTTGCCCCGGATCTAACCAATATGCTGTATCTTGCCAAGAACCACCTTTAATAACTCTGATATCATTCGTCATTGAAGAAGTTCTTTCTTTTTTATCTTTCTGTAAAATTACTTTACCTGCAGCGTCTACGATAAATCTTCTTTCAGGCGCATTGTACATGCTCTCATTATTATTCGTAGAGTCAGACGCACTTCTGTAATCCAGTGAAGACTGTCTGTCACCATCTCTGTAGTTTCTGTAGTCAGCAATAGTTTGTCTTTCAAACTGACCTGGTAAGTTTTTGTAAACTAATCTTCCGTCAGCCAAAGTATCATATTTGATATTGCTCTCGTCTACCATTTTGTAAGTTCCGTCGCCGTTTCTTACGATAGCTTGAGGCATATTTCCTCTGTAGTAGTTGAAATCACTGAAATCTTCATCGATGATTGGTCTGTATACATCAGCAGTCCATTCAGCAACGTTTCCATACATACCATAGATCCCAAGGTCATTTGATGGATATTGTCTTACATCTGAAGTTCTTGCAGAACCGTCATTTTTCCAACCTGCGATACCTGAGTAATCACCTGTTCCCATTTTGAAGTTTTCAAGGAACATTCCTTTATCTCTTCCTTTAGTACCTCTCAATAATTCAATTTCAGGTTTTTTACCTTTATATTGATTGTACTCTCTGTTTTTAGCCATACCCAATGCTGCGTATTCCCATTCAACTTCTGTAGGAAGTCTGAATTTCTGAACCATTGCACTGCTTGGAGACCTGTTTGCAGCTAACAATCTTTGATTGGTAGTTTTGATACCATTCTTTTGCTGCATTCTCTTTTCGTTTATGTAGCCTTGCATTTCAGGATCATTCGATTTGAATTTGTCCATGTTAAATGCAGTACCTCCCTGATTGTTTGATTCGTTGATATACAAATCTTTCGCGATGATACCAGCCTGCATTAAAGCTTTTTCGTTTGCTCTGTCTGATAACCACTCGCAATATCTATTGGCCTGAGTCCAAGAAACACCTACTACAGGATAGTAGTCGAATTCCGGAGAACGGAAATAGGTTTCATTGTAATCATTTCTAGATAATTTGTTGTCCCATAATAAGGTATCCGGTAAAGCACCGTTATAGATTTCCTTAAAACTAGGATCACTTGGTGGGAATACATACTTCAACCATGTCAGGTATTCGCGGTATTCGTAGTTAGTAATTTCTGTTTCTCCGATAAAGAATGAGCTTACCTGCATTCTGCGAGGCGAGTTATTCCAATCGTGCATAACATCATCTTTCACTAATCCCATGGTAAAAGTTCCACCTTCTACATATACCATTCCCGGCCAACCTTTCTGCTTTTGTTGCTTTCCTGCAAAAAACCAACCTTGTTTTTCGTTTGGCTTCCAACCTGTCTTGCTGACAAATTTTTTAGTACCGCCACCTTTGTTAGTACCTCCGCCACCACAACTGGTTAATGCAAGTGTAGAACTTAATGCTATTAATGAAAACAACTGTAGTTTTTTCATAGTCGATATAAATATTTTCAAAGTACAAAGAAAAAATAAATTATTCAATAAATCAAATAAAGATTTGATTTTTTTGAAAAACGTTAACAAATTAATTTTATTGTATCGCAATTTAATTATAAAATTTTCATTTATTTTGTAATTTAGAAATTTCAAAAATAAACATGAGACAAAAAATTACGATTTTACTTCTAATTAATTTCGTATCAATGATTTACGCCCAAAGAATCTCTATTGAATGGAGCGGATCAAAAGTTCAGGACTTTGGTGATACAAAATTAACTCTTCCCAACATTAAAAATGAAGGACTTTCGTTCAGCCAAAATAACATTTTTATAGTAACTAAACAAAAAATTGGCGAAAGACAGATAAAAATAACCAATCCTGTCTGGGAGAGTGTTTCCACCAAAGATCTATTCGATTTGAGTAAAGATCTTTTACCGGAACGCGAAATCAGTGATGTGGATTATTATTATTTTGAGGGTGACCGATATGCCAGCATTAATGTTTCTTTGCTAAAAAGAGTAAACGGTAGAATTCAGAGATTATCTTCTTTCGAAATTTCAGAATCAGGATCTTCTATCAGCAATTTCAGTGCGGCAAAAGTAGGAACTACCAACAATCCTTTGTCCAGCGGAAATTTTTATAAAATAAAAGTTGACAAATCCGGAATTTTCAAGATTACGGCTCAGTTTTTAAGTGCCAATGGTATTAACCCCTCTTCCGTGAATCCAAAAAATTTCAGAATTTATGGAAACGGAGGAATTATGCTTCCCGAATTTAATCAGGATACAAAATACAGTGCACTTCAGGAAAATGCAATCCAGGTAGTCGGTGAAGATGACGGAGTATGGAATGATGGGGATTACGCTTTATTCTATGCACAGGGACCAAACGGATACAACCTTTACAATAACAGTAACGGTAATGGTTTTAAGAGATCTGAGAACAGAAATGACTACAGTAATAACGTAAAAAATATTTACGAAGATTTTTCATATTACTACATCAACTTTGATAAAGGTCCCGGAAAAAGGGTTCAGCCTCTGGATGTCAACCTTCCGACCACTAACCTTATTACCCGATATGACGACTATCAGGTAACGAATGTTGATCAGAAAAATTTATTAAAAGTAGGACGAATCTGGGTAGAAGATACTCCTTTCACAAGCCCCAAAGCGATTACATTTAATACAAAAACACCTATTCAGGGAGGTGATGTTATTACTTTCAGAACACAGGCTATCGGTTTTAAATCACAACAAAACAGCCTTGAATTTAATATCAATAACCAAAGTCCTTATACGGTAGCGGTCCCTGCAAATACGGCCAACTCCAATTATGATTTTTATCCTTCAAGATATTCAGGAACGGTCTCAAATTTAAGCGGAACACAAATTACATTTAATTATAAACCTAATATTACGGTAAATCCTAACGGGACTTATTATTTTGATTATGTAGAAGTCCAGTACAAAGAAAATCTTACCTTCAACGGATCTCAGATGAATTTCAGAGATTTCTCTTTGGCAAGCGGAAGTAATACAAATTATGGGTTCAGTGTTTCAAATGCATCAGGAATGGAGCAGATCTGGGATGTTACAGATATTACAAATGCCAACAGAAGAGTCAATAAAGCCACAGGAAATGCTACTTTTAATTTCGGATATATTGCAGCAGACCAGAATTTCAATAATGAATTTGTCGCTTTTAAAAACGATGCAGCTTTCAGTCCTCAGTTTGTAGGAAGAATCAATAATCAGAATCTTTCGGCATTACAGAATGTAGATTATCTGATTATCACTGCACCGGAACTGATGGGACAGGCACAAAGAATGGCTAATTACCATCAGACAAAAAACAACTACAATGTACAGATTGTAGATACTGATAAAATTTATAACGAATTTGGAAGCGGAAGCAGAGATCTTACGGCCATCAGAGATTTTATTACTAAATTAAATACTCCTCTCGGAGCTTTAAAATATGTTTTAATCATCGGTGATGCTTCTTACGACTATAAAAACAGAATTGCAAACAATTCTAATGTCGTGTCAAGTTATGAAAGTGAAGATTCCGCAGATTATATCAACTCTTTCGTAACGGATGACTATGTTGTGATGACAAAACCTCAGACCGCCTCTTCCCTGTCAAACAATATGCCTGATCTTCCGATCGGAAGAATCCCTGCAGCCAATAATACGGAAGCAGGTAATATGATTGATAAAATTCTTGCTTATTATAACAGCATGTCGGGACAGTCTACTCCATTTGGAGAATGGCGTATGAAACTTGACTTCGTGGTAGATGATGACCATGATGAATCTCCGAGTAATCCTGTTCCTTTCCATACAGTAATGAACAATACACTGGTAGATGTTTTTGAACAGCCTTCTTCGACGATTCTTAGAGAATATAATGTACGAAAACTGTATTTAGATGCTTTCCAGGCACAAAGTACGGCAGGAGGACAGAGATACCCGCAGGTCAATCAGGCAATTTCCAATGATATCGGAAACAGCTTATATCTGTTCTATTTCGGACATGGCGGAATTAATGGCTGGGCTCAGGAGAGAGTTCTGACAACAGATGAGATTCAGAATGCCAATAATTATTCGAATGTATACAGCAGATTTCCTTTCGTATCAACCATCACTTGTGAATTCACGCTTTGGGATGAGCCAGGAACATTCTCTGCAGGAGAACAATTCATGAAACTGAAACAGGGAGGCCCTGCAACGATGATTACTTCAAGCCGTGCAGTAGGTATCGGATACGGAATCGATTTTACCAATCTTTATACAAAAGAAATATTCAAATTAACGGGTGACGACTTCAATACATTAGGAAATGCCCATTTGAATGCCAAGAAACTAAAACCGGGAGATTCAAACCACTTAAAGGTAAATTTACTGGGTGACCCGGCAATGAAATTAAGCAGACCTCAAAGATTATTGGTTATTGACGGCATCGATACTCCGGTTCCGGGATTAATCAGAGGATTGGATTTTGTAAAAGTAAAAGGTCATATCAACAATCCAAACGGTACGATTAACACAACCTTCAACGGAAGAGTGGTAATTAACATATTTGATAAAAGGTTAAACAAAAAAACTTTAAATAACGACGGTAACCTTACTGTTTTAAATTATACAGAAGAAGGAAGTGCTATCGTAAAAGCGTCAGGAACTGCTGTAAACGGGGTTTTCAATGTAGAGTTTTATGTTCCGAAAGACATCAATTATGCAGTAGGTGAAGGTAGGATTTTGGGATATGCGGATAATAAAAACTTTGATGTATTCAACAATCAGGCAGTACAGGTAGGAGATATCAACCCTAACGGAATTAACGATAATGAACCGCCAAAAGTAAAGCTGTATATGAACAATACCAACTTTGCAGAAGGTGGAATTACCGATCAGAATCCGATGTTGCTGGCTTGTGTTACGGATGATACCGGAATTAATTCTACAGGATCTGGTATCGGTCACGATATTACTGTATATTTGGACGGTCAAATTATTAACACGGTTGTATTGAATGACTTCTATGCTTCCGGAGAAGGAAACGGATGTTTAAGCCCAAGTTTAGCAGACTATCAAAAGGGGAACGTAACCTACCCTTTCAGAAATTTAGCGATAGGTCAACATCAATTAACATTTAAAGTTTGGGACATAAACAATAATTCGACCACCTCTACGTTAAACTTTGAAGTTAAGGATGAAGCCGATCAGCATTTGATCATTAACAGACCTTTAAACTGGCCAAATCCTTTTACCAATAAAACGTACATCCAGTTTGAGCATAATTGTGATGATATCCTGGATGTAAATGTTCAGATTTATACAATAACAGGAAAATTGGTGAGAACTTTATCAACACCTGTGGTTGCAGAACCTTTCCTACAGGGCTTTAGAACGCCTCGTCAGGCAATAGAATGGGACGGAAGAGATGATTTTGGGTCAACAGTAGCAAAAGGTACGTATATTTTTAAGATATTTGCAAAAAGTCAAAATCAAGAAAAATGCAAAGGAAGTGCTACAGCTATAGAAAAAATGGTACTTTTGAAATAATTTAAAATAATAATACTAATCATATTTATAAAAAACTGATAATATATAAAAGACAACATATGAATTTAACTACTAAACTGCTTTTAGGAATTGGGTTAGGTGCTGGTTTTTTAGGCTACTCTCAAGATTTGAGTCTAGTAAGACCGGTATTGACGGGAGCTCCCTTTTTAAGAATCGCGCCGGATGCAAGATCCGGAGGTATGGGAGACCAAGGGGTTGTAACCTCGCCTGATGCATTTTCTCAGTTCTGGAATGCTGCGAAATATCCTTTTAGCAGAACAAGTTCTTCCGTAGGATTAAACTATACTCCTTATATGGGAAAACTTACTAATGATGTGTTTTTACTATATGGAGCGTTCCATAAATTCTTAGGGCAGGAAGAAAGATCTACCATCTCTGCGAGTATCTATTACTTCAATATGGGTGAAGTAGACCTTACTCAATTAGTAGGAAATGACGTAACTTCAATGGGTACTTCGAAACCAAACGAATTCTCTATTGATATTGCTTATGGTCTTAAACTTTCAGATTCTTACTCAATGGCTGTTACGGGTAGATATATCCGTTCAGATTTAGCCGGAGGGTTCAACACAGATACGACACTTAAGCCGGCCAACTCATTTGCTGTAGACATTTCAGGATACTATACATCTCCTAAGTTTTCAGGTTTAGGAAATATGGATGGTAAACTGAATGCAGGTTTTGCAGTTCAGAACCTTGGTCCTAAATTAGACTATACAGGAAATGAAGAATCAAGATCTTACCTTCCGACTATGGCAAGATTAGGGGTTGGTTATGACATGTACCTTGATGATATGAACCGAGTTGGAATCAGTGTTGAAGGTTCTAAAATCTTAGTTCCTGGTTCTGAGTTTGTAGGAATGGACCCTAATACAAGACAACCAATCTATGCTGTACCAAACGTAGGTGTAATGCAGGGGATCTCAAAATCTTTCAAAAACAAAAACTCAATCATGTATAGCGGTGCTTTGGAATATTCTTATGACAATGCATTCTCAGTACGAACAGGTTATTTCCATGAAAGTGAAGAGCAGGGAGCAAGACAGTTTGCAACAGCAGGTATCGGTTTAAAATACCGTTCTTTCGGACTGGACATTTCTTACTTAATCAATATGTCTAAAATTAATACGGCTTTGGATAACACACTTCGTTTCGGTCTTACCTGGAACATCGGTGATGAAACTTCTAACGTAGATTATTAAGATAACATATCTTTTATAAATACAAAGCTCCATTTTTATGGAGCTTTTTTCTTTTAAGTTTATTTCAGGGTTTCGGGGGGGGGGGGCGGCCCCCCACAAAAAAAAAAAAAAAAAAAAAAAAAATAAAAAAAAAAAAATTTAAAAAAAAATTATGTTTTATAAGATGATTGAAC
>NZ_JANUFF010000018.1 GCF_024806495.1 Chryseobacterium sp. JUb7 | reverse complement strand
TGACCTATTTTCAAGTTTTTAAGATAGGTCATAAAAAGGTCATAAATATCGTGACCTATTTTGATTTTTTTTGATACCAGCGCTAAAACAAAAAACGCTGTAAACATTGATGTTTACAGCGTTTTAGCTTATTTTAGTTTCTCAACCAGCGGAGAGTGAGGGATTCGAACCCCCGGACCTGTTACAGTCAACAGTTTTCAAGACTGCCGCAATCGACCACTCTGCCAACTCTCCTTAAACCCCGATGACATCGTTGTTTTCAGTGGTGCAAATATAGAAATATTTTTTGTTTCCAACAAAATTATTTTTATAGATATTAAATAAAAAATTATTTTTGATACTGTTTTTTAATTACATCAGTCTTTTAATTATTTCAGATTCAACAGAATGAGAACTATAAAAAAAATCAACATCAACAAGATAAAATTCAGTATTATTACATTATTCGCACTATTTTTAGCCTCTTGTTCAGGCAGAACAATAAAAATATATCATAATGACACTTCAAAAGTCGATGATGGTGGTATTTGTGGAGGCTGCTTAAAAGCATTTTTCAATAAAAATAATCTGTATATTAAAAATGTTAATGTGAAGTCGTTGACTTTAAAAAATCAAATCTTACTCATTCAAAAAAAAATTATTTTAACACAAAGTAATATAGAGCCCGATGACAGTTATTATGAGTACGTGTTAATTCACAAAAAAGACACACTCTTTTCAGATTCCAGATTAGAATTTTGGCGCTATAAAAACTTCGGAGTCTATTATAAACCTGATAATAAAATTAAAAAGGTTATTCAAAAAAATTTCTAATCATATTATCTAATAATTTCTCAATAAAGAACACTTCATTAACAAATCCTTAAAGTAAGCTTAATCTTCATTTCAGGTCATTTTCTAAACTAGCGTTTAATTTTGTAAGAATTTAAATCTAATAAAAGAAAGTGAAGAAAATTTTTACGTCTGTTTTGTTTTGTGCGTCAATTTATTTTTATGCCCAGACAGGTACCGTTTCCGGAAATATTAATGATGATTCCCGAATTGCATTACCCGGAGCCAAAATTTCCCTGATTCCCGGAAATATCTATACGACTTCCGATGATCACGGAAATTTTGTTTTTCTGAATGTACCGGCAGGAAAATATACCATGAAAATTGATTATATCGGTTATGGCACCAATGAATATGAAGTTTCTGTAGAATCAGACAAAAACACCAAACAGAATATTGTTTTTGCAAGAAAAGAAACTACTATTCAGGAGGTTGTCGTTGCAGGATCTACTTTAAAAAATCAAGCCCGGGCTTTAAATAAGCAAAAAAGCAATGCCAATATCACGAATGTTATTTCATCCGATCAGATCGGGCGTTTTCCTGATGCAAATATTGGTGATGCATTAAAGCGTGTTCCCGGAATTACCATCCAAAACGACCAGGGTGAAGCCCGAAATCTTATTATCAGAGGATTAGCACCCAATCTGAATTCGGTAACATTAAATGGTGACAGAATTCCTTCTGCTGAAGGAGATAACCGTAATGTTCAGATGGATCTGATTCCTTCGGATATGATCTCAACCATTGAGGTTAACAAAACACTGACTCCCGATATGGACGCCGATGCAATCGGTGGATCTGTAAATCTGATCACAAGAGCTTCACCGAACGGACAGAGAATTTCTGCAACATTAGCCGGAGGGTACAACCCGATTCGCGACAAAGGAAATTATACGGCTGGCCTGGTATATGGAAACCGTTTTTTAAATAAAAAGTTAGGCGCTGTTTTCAGTTTCTCTTATAACAACAATAATTTTGGTTCCGATAATATTGAGCCTACCTGGAGTATAGCTAAAGATGCTGCTCAGACAGCCTACATTAGCAAAATGGGAATCCGTTATTATAATGAGCACCGTATCAGACATAGTTTTGACCTTAATCTGGATTATGAATTCAATTCAAAAAACAAAATCTATGCTTCTGCCATGTATAATTTCAGAAACGATAAAGAATACCGCTATGCTTTAGGATACAAAATAAAACCGGTATACAGCGATGACGAAACCCAGATTACAGGCTGGGAAGGCAGCATGACAAGACAGAATAAAGGCGGAGACTTCAATAATGACAATACCCGTCTTGAAAGACAGAAAGTTCAGAATTATGCGTTAAGAGGTGAACATTTACTGGGTTCAAAAATTGATCTTGACTGGGCAATGAACTATGCAACAGCAAGCGAAAAGAAACCTCATGAAAGATATATAGAATTTGAGAATGAAGATTTAAATTTCACCACCAACTTCAGCGATCCCAAAAAGCCAATGGTTTCTACCGTAGGCACTGACAATTTGGGCAACTATCAGCTCAGTGATCTTTCTGATTCTAATAATTTTACTCAGGAAAAAGAATTTGGTGCCAAGGTAAATGTACGTTTTCCTTTTTCTGTTATTCAGGATCAGAAAGGGAGAATTCGTGTGGGCGCAAGATTACGCCTGAAAACAAAGGAAAGAGAAAATGATTATTTCGCCTTTGAACCGATTAATGATATGGGAAGCCTGTTATCGGTCCCTACAACGTACTTTGACGGTCACAACTTCCAGCCAGGAAATTACGTTCCCGGAACTTTTGTAAGCTCTTCTTATCTGGGAGGGCTGGATTTATTTAATCCGAATCTGTTTAATTCAGAATCAAAACCGGAAGAATTTCTGTCCAGCAATTACAGTGCAAAAGAAAATATTTATGCCGGATACATCCGTTGGGATCAGGATTTCAATGATAAACTGTCTATGATCGTGGGAGCCCGTATTGAAACGACAAAAATTGATTACACCGGAAATTATGTGATGGATGAAGAGGATCTGGTAGGAAAAATCAACAATACCAATACCTATACGAATATCCTTCCGAATTTATCATTTAAATATGTTCCTGTTCAGAATTTGGTCCTTCGTGCAGCTTTTACTACCGCATTGGCGCGTCCTAATTATTATGCACTGGTTCCTTATCTTAATGTTATTTCTGCAGACGAAATAGTTTCTGCCGGAAATCCTAACCTGAAAGCTACTTATGCCTACAATTTTGATTTCATGGCCGAAAAATATTTCAAATCTGTAGGGATTCTTTCTGGAGGGTTATTTTATAAAAATTTAAAAGATTTTATTTACACCTATTCCAGAAGAAATTACTCAACAGCTGATTTTGCCAATGATTTCGCAGGTCAGGCCAACCCTATTCCAAGCGGGGAAAACAACTGGAGATTTACCCAGCAACGAAATGGTGACAATGTAGATATCTATGGTTTTGAAGTCGCTTTACAGAGACAGCTGGACTTCATTCCCGGAGCATTCTGGAAAGGTCTGGGAGTATATGTAAACTATACTTACACGAAGTCAAAAGCAAAAGGAATCACCAATGAAGACGGAGTTGAAAGAACCGATGTAGGACTTCCGGGTACCGCTCCGCATATGTTCAACGGATCGCTTTCATGGGAAAACAAACGTTTTTCGGCGCGTGTCTCTATGAATTATGCGGCCCGGTATATTGATGAGTTGGGAGGAAATGCTTTTGAAGACCGTTATTATGATAATCAGCTATTCCTTGATGCCAATGCTTCTTATAAAATTACCAGTCAGTTGAGAATTTTTGCTGAAGCTAATAATTTAACCAATCAGCCGTTGAGATATTATCAGGGTATCGAAAGCAGAACTGCTCAGGTAGAATATTACAGACCCCGATTTACAATGGGTGTAAAATTTGATTTTTAATTAATAAAATCAGACCAAGCATTAATAAAATTTCCGATCAGAAACGATTTGAGAAATTGAAACAAGTTTTAAAATCTAAATGAAAAAAGTAAATAATATCATAGCCTTATCTGTTTTGCCATTCTTAGTGAATTGTGTCGGACAAAGTCAATTAGGAAAAAAATTAAAGCCAACTGCCGTTACGGAAACTGTTTTGTATGACACCGATGATCCCGCTATCTGGATCAACCCTGAAGACGCTTCAAAAAGCATCATTATCGGAACAGATAAAGATACCAACGGCGGATTGTATGCTTTCAATCTGGAAGGAAAAATCGTAAATAAAGTATTAGGACTAAAGCGCCCAAACAATGTTGATATTGAATATGGTTTTTCTTTAAACGGAAAAAAAATCGATATTGCAGCAGCTACAGAGAGAGAAACCAACAAAGTAAAATTATATTCTCTTCCTGATCTGAAAGAAGTGGGTGAATTTTCGGTTTTCGATGGTGAAACAGAACGCGGACCTATGGGAATTTCGATGTACAGAGTTCCTCAGACAGGAGAAATCTATGCTATAGTAGGTAGAAAATCAGGTCCCAGCGACGGCTACCTTTGGCAATATAAATTAATCGAAAAAGACGGAAAAATTTCGGGAGAAGTTGTCAGAAAATTCGGAAAATACAGTGGATTAAAAGAAATTGAAAGTATCGCTGTAGATGATGAAATGGGATATATTTACTACTCAGACGAACAGTTTGGAGTGCATCAGTATTATGCAGATCCGGCAAAGGGGAATGAAGAAATCGCCGTTTTCGGAAAAGGTGATTTTAAATCTGATGTTGAAGGAATTTCAATCTACCCTACTTCTTCAGATACAGGATATATTTTGGTATCCAATCAGCAAAAAGACACTTTTAATGTTTATGCCAGAGAAAATCCTGCGAAAGGAATAATTGCTGAAATTCCGGTTTCAACAAGAGAAAGTGACGGTTCGGAAGTAACCAATCTAAATTTGGGACCTCAATTTCCAAAAGGCGTATTTGTAGCCATGAGCAACGGAAAAGTTTTTCATTTGTATGACTGGCGAATGATTGAGGAAAGAATTAAAGCCAATATAAAGTAATTCAGAATAAATTGAACTTTTTTACAACTATAAAACCATTGCGATTAAAAACTGCAGTGGTTTTTCTTTTCAAATACTATTAATTGATCTTCGACAAGCTCCGACTGACAGACCCTATACTAAGTGTATGATGTTGTGGTGTCAGATTGCGCTACTTGTCGAAGCTTTATACAATTTTTATGAGTCATAATTTAAGCAGCTCTAAAAGTTCAAAGAAATTACTTTAATATAATTTCGTTCGTTATTTTCAAAAGAATATTAATTTCCAAAAAACATTTCGACAAAATTTGCTAAAATGTCAGATATTATTTAATTTTGCATTCAAATTGAATTCATGTCATCCAATACTGAGCAAGATCAACTTCCCCAACAAATTCTGGAAACAGCTTCAGGGCTGTATTTGAAGTATGGTCTGAAGAAAGTTACCATGGATGATATTTCCAAAGCGATTGGGAAAAGCAGAACAACCATTTACTATTATTACAAAAATCGGGAAGAAGTTTTTCAGGCAGTTTTGGATAATTTAATTAAAGAAGTTATTGCAGAAATTGGCATGAGAATGACCGAACAACAATCTTTTGAACGTAAGATCAGCGCATTTTGTCTTGCTAAAGTAAAAACTTCTGAAGAAAGAGCCTCATTTTTCAGAGCTATTGAAGCGGGAATGGATGCGGAAGAAAGGTCAAAACATATCAATGAAGCTCACAACAGAATGATGGAAGCTGAGAAAAACCTTTTACTAAAGGTATTTTCAGAAGGTATTGATGCTAATGAAATCTCAAAACTTCCAATAGATGAGCAAAAGAGTATTATCTTCATTTTACAAAGCGGCATTCGTGGAATCAGGCGCGAAATGGGATTAAAAAATAATTTTGAAAACTTACATCAGATCGTGAATACATTAACCTCAATGGTTATTAAACATAGCCGTTAAAAAAATTTAATCAAAATTTGACATTTTTACATTTTTTGTCAAATCATCTTTTTTATGAATAAATTAAGTGACATCAGTACATTTCGGGCATTTAGAAGTACAAACTACACTTTGTATTTTTTTGGACGCTCAGTTTCACAGTTCGGGACATGGATGCAGAGAACTGCGGTAGTCTGGGTAATCTACAGCATGACCCATTCTGCATTTATGTTAGGCTTAACTATTTTTGCAGAACAGTTTCCTTCATTTCTATTCTCCGCATTCGGAGGAGTGGCGGCCGACAGGTATAACCGCTACAAAATCGTACAGATTACGCAGATTTTATCATTACTTCAGGCTTCATTACTTGCATTTCTGGTGATGACGGGACATCAGAATATCTGGAGCTTCCTGATTTTAAGTGTCTTTCTCGGAATTATTAATGCTTATGATGTTCCGGCCCGGCAATCAATGATCAACGAGGTTGTTACTGAAGATGAAGATTTACAGAGTGCACTTTCTATGAGTGCTTCTATGGCAAGTCTCGCAAAACTATTAGGTCCTGCTCTTTCCGGGATTATTCTGCAGAAGTTTGGCGCCGGAACCTGCTTTCTGATCAATGCGGCAAGTTTTGCAGCAGTCATGGTTTCTATCTCCATGATGAAAGTGAAAATTATCCCCAAAAAATCAAATAAAAAAGGAACTTTTACAGAACTCGCTGAAGGTTTCCAATACATCAGAAAACAACCGTCGATCAGCCTGGTCATCATCATGTTAAGCATTACAGGGCTGCTGATTTTACCTTATGATACCCTTATCCCTGTTTATGCAAAGGAAATCTTCAACGGAGATGCAACCACTTTTGGTTATATTTCCAGTTTTATAGGTGCCGGAGCTGTTATGGGAACTATACTTTTAGCCTCATTAAAAAAAGGAACTTCTATGAGAAATATTCTTATTATAAGTACCATTATTTTAAGCATTGGTCTGATTTGTTTCTCATACACCACTAATTTTTATCTGTCAATGTTTTTTGCTACAGTCACAGGATTTGGTGCTGTCACTCAATTTACAACCTGCAATATTATTGTACAGTCGGAGGTTATTCCGGAAATGCGTTCCAGAGCCATCAGTATTTTACTGACCGCCATTTTTGGAATGCTACCATTGGGAAGTCTTTTCATAGGATTTATATCCGAAAAAATCGGAGCTCCAAAAACATTACTATTTGAAGGAATCGCAGGAGTTTTAATCGCCCTTGTTTTTAGAAATTTATTATTAAAAAAGAACAGTCCAAACCCTGTTAACGAACAATTATTAGAAGAATCAGAAGAACAATTTATCAATAAAATTTAAATACAATTAAAAATGAAAAAAGCATTGTTAGTCATGGATATGCAGTTATCAATTTTAAGCATGATCCCCGATTCTGCAGAATTAATCAACAACGTTGCAAAAGCAATTAAAACCGCCCGTAAAAAGCAAATCCCCGTAATTTTTGTGGTTCTTGGTTTTAGAAACGGAGTACCTGAAATTTCTGAAAACAATAAGACATTTTCAGCTTTCAAAGAGCATTTAAAAGGTATTGATTTAGCAGACTGGCCAACCATACATCCTGATCTACATCCTGAAAAAGAGGATATTATCGTTACAAAACGAAGAGTAAGTGCTTTTACAGGAAGTGATCTTGAAGTTGTTCTCCGTGCACAGAACATTCAGCATCTTATCCTGACAGGAATTGCGACAAGCGGAATTGTATTATCTACATTAAGAGAGGCTGCCGATAAAGATTTCGCACTAACGGTAATTTCTGATTGCTGTATAGATACAGACGATGAAGTTCATGATATTTTAATGAAAAAAATCTTTCCAAAGCAGGCAGAAGTTATTTCGCTGAATGAATGGGAAATGTAAACGGTCTTCCATAGGGATAAAAAAAAGTTTCGGGCAAATCTTCGATTTGCCCGAAACTTTTTTACGACTCATTTTTATTTGAAGATGTCATTTTCAGCAATACATATGCAAGTCCCAATCCAAGCCCTGCCAACATTGCCATTTTTGTTTTTCTGGATGGAACGGGAAGTATTGTTTCTCCATAAATCCGGTGAGGTTCCGAAGAAGGCTGTAAAACATTTCCGGAATCGGAAGGGGCATTTTTAACTTTCATAACCAGCCTCATCGCTGCAGAGGCAGTATTGATGATTGGTTTGGGAAATAATCCATATATATTTTTAATAAATAATGATGTGAAATCAGGGAACAGATCTTTCTGTGGCTTTTTGGCCAGTTCAACGATTTTCGCCGCCGTATCTCTGGGATCTGCTGCAAAAGGAGGAATTTTAAAATCCAATCCCGAATATTTTGCTGAATGCATATTTCCCGTTGACCTTTGAATCTGAGGATAAAGATTACAGATATGAACTTCCGGGAAATCGGAAATTTCACCATGCAGACATTCCATCATTCCCCGGATTCCAAATTTTGTAGATGAATACACAGCACTATAAGGAGCCGGCATAAAACCACCAATCGAAACATTATTAATTAATATACCTTCATTCTGCTTTTTGAAAATAGGTAATACACTGTAAGCACCATGCATATAGCCAAACAGATTCGTTTTGATCACCTGTTCGTTAAGCTCCATCGGGATTTCTTCAAACTTTCCACTTGCCATTACCCCTGCATTATTGACCCAGATATCAATTCTCCCGTTAAACTGCAGTGCTTTATTCGCCAGATTCTGAACATCTGAAGCAATAGATACATCAGTAGGAACAGCCATAGCCGCCACATCCAGGTCTCTGCATAACTGCACCGTATCGTCTAATGCTTCTTTCCCTCTGGCAGCAACGACAATATTACATCCTTCTAAAGCAAAAGCTTCAGCAACAGCCCTACCTACCCCACTGCTTCCTCCGGTAATGACAACTGTTTTTCCTTTAAGACTTTTCTGTAAAGTATCATTTGATTTCATTTTGTGATCTATTTTTGGTTGAATACATAAAATCAACCTATTATCATGCCATAAAAGATAAAATAATTATCTCTAAATCCAGAAAACATTAAAAAACTTAAAACAAAAACTGTTTGGGGCTATTCCATATAATTTCCTAAAATGATGTTGAGCTCAATATAAAAATTTAATCAAATTCATTAACTAAATTTCTTATTTTTACCCTATATCCAACACTTATTTATGAAAATTAATCCTTTTCTTTTTTTACTGCTCTGTCTTTTGATTTCCTGCAAAAAGGAAAAAAATAATTTTGAAAAGACTAAAACAAAAATAGCTACCGAAAATGTTCAAATCCCCGACAGCTTATCTAAAAACAGCATATTTTTACATAAAAACGAAAATGGATTCTTCAGAGTCTGGGTCAAAAGCAAAGAACACCGTGGAAAATACTTTTATTCTGATACTTTAAATATTCTAAGTGCTGAAGAATATGTATATGAAAACAGCCGATTTTCCAAAATAAAAGAAATTAAGCTCAGTGAAAATTCCTGGTCGTATCTTGATATTGACAGTTCAAATATGAAAACCGAAACAGTAGGCGGAAAAGAGTATTTTTTTATTTCTGCAAATACTTCATTCATGGGCACGGCGGTACCTGAGCAAACCGTGCAGTTCTGGATGATCAATATGAAAAATATCGATGAGAACTACGAGCTTCTGTATTCCGGATATCCTTCAGAAATAGATAATTGTATCAAAGGCAATTTTGTAAACAACAAAAAACTCCAACATAATATTCCTATTTACAATGCTCTTCAGAAATTTGTTAAAAATTCAAGATTAATCTGTCAACCTTCCAAAAAGGAAGAACACCCAGACCATTATAAAAATTATGCTGAAAAATGGCAAAAAGACAATCAACAGGATTCTCATTTCGGAGCGGAAAATATGGGAGCATTGGATCGTATAACTTCTACGTATTACAAGGAAGATTTATTTAAAATAGCCGCTGGAACACCTACCAAGATTGAAAATAATAATTTTGCTGTCATTTCTTATTTCAGAGGAGATATTTTAGCTTATGATAAAAAGAAAAAACTTTATTTTCCGGTCATTGTTGAAAGTTGTACGGGTTTCTGCAATAAAGAAATACAGTTTACCAAAACCAACACCTTACAGATCACCTACGAAGATCAGTCTTCTTACGAACTGGATCTGGATAAGATTATTTTTATAAAATAAATCTCGAGTGCCCTAATTGGAATATTTTACGGGCAGATCAGGATACAGATCTTTTAAAGGAATAACAATTCCATCCTTGGAAATCTCACATTGGGCCGGTTCATTTTTCTTTAGTTTAAAAATAATTTCCATAGGCTCAATAAAACCTCCGGACTGACTCAATTTTCGGAAGGCATTCAGAATTTCATCAGCATCAAAAGAATATTCTATGCCATATTCCTGTTTACTTCCCCAGTCTATTGAAATTCTTTTGGGGATGTGATAACTTCTAGGCTTATCAGATTCCCGGGAAATTTCTATTAGTTTTTCATCATAAGCATTGGCAGATATTTTCTTCAGTTCATCATTCTTATCCTCCATCTGTACACTCACTGTCCAGTAATATTTATTTTTCAGCACCTCTGCAAAATCATTAATATTTCTGATATACTTAAAGTTATTATATTCGTTTTCCAAAGATTTTTTATAAATCAGCTTATTTAAATTTCCATTTGTTTCCTTGGCCGTAAAAGTAGCAAGATACACCGGTTTATTATTATTTTCATCAGAGTGACTGGTCTTCAATACAATTTTCCAGTGTGGATGAATCTCTATTAAAACAACAGATTCACTCATTTTATTTCCGCTGTATTTTTTCAATACTTCATAAGGAAGTTTGGAGATAAGCTTATAAAATTTCTTTTCATCTACAGAAAAATAGGTTAACGATAATGAGTCCGGGAGCAGGTTTGTTGTATGATTAAAAGTAACAAAATCCTGGTTTTCGGCATCAATCATATCCGGTATTTCAAATCCAGTCTGAGTGGTCGAATTATTGGTTGTATTATAGAAAACAGCATCGATCACTTTAACCATATTAGCTTTATCAAAAGTTGTTTCTGATGCGCTGCGAATTTCAGCAGTCCAATTTATTTTAGCATATTCCTGATTTTTAATCCTTGCTGCAAAATAAAGTATGATCAAAAGAACAAAAATTCCTGAAAGCAAAAGATTAAAGTGATTTAAGTTGATCTTTTTCATATGATATTAGTGTTGATACGCTTTTCCCAGTGCCGATAAATAAGACAAAGCAGCAAATACAATAATAGCCGCAATCATTAGAAAAATTGAAAAATTTCTAAATGATTTTCTGTAACGGGAATTTTTAAGAAATAACAGCATGAACAGGCAAATCACCGGTATTGTAAAGCAGAATAAAATAAATCCGAGATCTCCTTTATTAAAGCTCTGAAAATTCATATAATCGATATACACATAAGCCATTATCTGTACAGCAAAAAGGAGAATGACTGTAATAAAAGGATTATTTTTCATGGTAAAACTTTCTTCAAATCTACAATAAAAGACAATATTTTCTATTTCTTTTTATCATTCCCGTTCGTTTAAATGATTTTCTTTATAATTTTAAAGCTAAAAAATAAATATGAAAATTAAAATTCTACCGTTTTTAATAATGATCTTTTTCTTTGGAAATATGTCAGCTCAGGAAGTAAAAAAGCACCTCTACAAAGGAAAAATTGATAAATATCCCGTAACATTATACCTTATAGAAGAAATTTCAGGATGTCCGACCACTCATTACAGTGGTATGTATAAATATGATAATGTAAGCAACTGGCTGTACCTTGAGATCTCTGATGATGAAGAAAATAAACTGGTAATGGTGGAAGGCGGAATTACGGGAATTATCAGTGTAAAAAGAAATGGTGAAAACCTCAGCGGTTACTGGATATCGCCGGACGGAAATAAAAAACTAAATGTAAATCTTAAAAAAGTTCCGACCAACACTAAAACCATACAGTCTTACGAAGAAAAATATGATCAGGTCAATTACGAAATGAATGACTGCTAATAAAAAAACTTTCAGTACTTCTGAAAGTTTTTATGTTTTAATTCATAAAATTTTTAAGCCAGACCGCGCCCTGATACTTTATAGCTTCCATATAGATGCTGTTATTGTTATTATGCGCTTTACAAATCGGGATGATGTACACATCATTTGATCCTTTGGGAACTGCCGAAGCGGCTTTACCTTTAATGATATGACCGCCCACCAGACTGTCATTACAGGTAAATTTACCCGGATAATTTCCTGCAAAGTTATAAGAACTGCACACTGTAGCTGCTCCAAAACTGCTTTCCCACAATTTAATCCAAGAACTGCCATCAATTTTCGGGTCATATGTACTTCCTATGACATTGGCAAAATCTGCATTCACAGCAAAAGTAACCTTCCCTCCCCAGACTGATCTTATACTTTTTACAGTATAATTTTTTCCATAATTTACGTTGGGATCAAACAATCCTGCCAATTCCTGATCTTTATACACCAATAATAATTCATTTTCCAGTTCAGAACTTAAAACCGGAGGCGGAGTTTTAACACGGATGGAAAGTCCTTCCACATTTTTAAGTGTATTGAACAGCTCCTCATAGGCTGTCTGTACTAACATTTTGAAGGTGTCCTCCTGCTCTGAAAGCAAGGGTAGGTCTGAGTTAATATTAAACTTAAATATTTTTTCCGGAATCTCAGAAGCAAATAATAAATGATGTGAAGTGTGATCCTGAGAGGCCGAAACCAGATGCATGGAATCTTCAGATCCTTCTTCAGGACTGGAAATGGTGATCATTTTCTCTTCAGCATTGTAATCATAAGTAAAAGCTAACTGAAGCTGTAAGTTTGTATCATTACCGTTTTTAAGCAGGCTTACAACCGGAATATATGAAGTATTGACCGTATGCACTCCTTCCAGTAACTGAAAGTCAAATGATAACTGCTCTTGAGAATTATCTGCCGATTTGAGAACAGAATAAGGTCGAATAGGAATAGAAAACTGTATAGGATCCATAAAATACTATTTAAAATTTTAATGATTAAAAAAATACCCGGAAAGAAGGTCTCTCCGGGTACGATATGTTATCCTAAAATATCTTTCATATTTGAAACCAGCACCCCTAATAATTGAGGATTTCCTGCAGGAGACGTAATATGTACCGTCATTGCTCCAGAATCTGAGAAACTCACAGATGTTTCTGAACCTCCGGAACCGTTGGCACTGAAAAATGGCCAGAAACCTGCACTTGCTCTCGCACGGATCACCTCCTGATCACTTGAAGAATAGCTTGTATTGGAAGTCATCGTAATATCAATGCCATCTACGATTACCAATGCTGTAGCTGCACGCTGCATATTTCCGTTAGGTCCGAAAGTCGTTGCCCAGGATGGAACTCCGTTTTTCCATACCGTATTATCCTGTGTTCCGAATGCTCTTGAAAATGCCGCACTGTTATACCAAGGTGTATATTGCCCTAAGATCGGATCTGTAGACGTTTTTGCCAAAGGTGCTCCCGGCAATGTCAATACATGCTGAAACTTAGCGTCAATACTTACTCCTGCTGAGGTAGCCTGCTCGCTAAGACTGTCATAGCTGGCACCGCCTCCGAAAGAGAAGATATCAAATAATACAGAAGTACTGCCTTCTGCCCACGTATGAGATACATCACGAGATTCTGTATCACTGCTCATACCAAAACTTTTTGCAGGAGCAGACTGAATCGCGCTGTTAAGATCTGCAATCGTTGTATTGTAAGCGTATCCTTTTCCTGCTTTCTGCGCAGAAGCAAACATATTATTAGCGATTGTCACTACATCATTATAGAATGATTGAATAAGAGAAGCACTGCAATCCATTTGTGACGGAGCATAGATGAATGCCCATTTCTTAAATGCTGCCGTCATGGCATCCGGACTGTCAAAGATATTAGACGGACATTTATCTGACTGGATATAATTCAACCAGTTTGAATAATAATCTCCCATACACGCTTGGAAACTATTATCAGTGATTGGTTTTAAATTCGCAATAACAGCCTGATAATTCTGTGAAAAATTATTTGACTGAGTTGGGTCGTAGCTATTATTGATAGACTTCGGAGGGATCGCATCTAAAATTTTCCAAAGCCATTCTGATGTTGTTCCTACAGGCTGAGTTCCCTGATAAAGCTGAAAGTTGTTCGGGCTTAACGATAATCCTGTAACCAGGGCATTATACCATTGTTGTGTTAAGGTTTGCATTGCATCCTGTACTGCCTGTGCTTCAGTAAGCGTTGTTTCTTGTAATTGTGACATGTGTTATTAGTTTTTTGGTCTCCTACTCTTTTCAATATTGGCTTTTCGGAATTCGCCACTGTTCAAATCGGGGATGAAGCTTCTATGAATGAACATTACAAATGTAATCACAATACAAGGGATATTTTCTGCGTAAAAAGTACCAAAATAAAAATTACGTACTTATACCTAACTGATAAACAATACAATAAAACTGGAAGATGAAAGATGAAAGCTAGAAGATGGAAGATAATAAATCATAAAAATTAATTATTTTTTTTCTGTCAAATCCATTTTAAATTTATATTAAACATCGGAAATAAACTTCCATCTTCCAGCCTCGAACATCCAGCCAAATTAACTATCCTCCCAACCGAAATTATTTATTTAAAAACTCGGAAGCTCTTGAAACGAATGCATCATGATTCTGGAAAAATGAGGCATGACCCGAATCCGGAAAAACCAATAATTCTGCATGATCTAAATTTTGCAGCATGTTCTGAGCATTCTGAACAGATACCGGAAGATCATTCTGACCATGAACGATAAGGACGGGATTTTTAATATTTTTTATTTCGGTCAGAGCATTGGGATTGGCTTGTGACCAGCTCAAAACTGCTGTAAACTGAGAAGCAGATGTTGCATCGCTTAAAGGAAGATCTCGGTCTGTTGTACGAAGCTGAATTCTTGCATAGGAAGCTTTTCCGGCTGCAATACTCGCCGCCGATTCCGTAAATCCGAATTTAAGAAAAGAGGCTTCAGGGCTCAATCCGGCAGTTCCGGCAATAATATTCGGGAGATTAGACAATCCGATAGCGCCTTGTGGCCCGGTTCCTGTTAAAATAATTTTATTAATTAAGGCAGGCTTCGTTAATACCACTCTCTGAGCAACAAACCCTCCCATAGAAAATCCCATGATATTTATTTTATTCAGATTCAGAGCTTCTATAAAATCTATAGCATCATCCGCCATAGCCTGTACCGTATTCGGGGTAACACCTTTTGAAGCAGCCACTCCTTTATTATCAAACAGGATGACCTTATATTTTTTTGCCAGACCATCTGTAACAGCTGGATCCCAATCATCCATCGAGCCACCCAGCCCCGGCAGTAAAACCAAAGGAATACCTCCGTCTTTACCCAAAACTCTGTAGGCAAATGCATTGCCTTTTACATTTATAAATCTGGTTTTGGCATTTTGGTGATTATCAGTCTGTGTACCCTGGATAGACGTTATTTCACTTTCCTCTCTGCAGGACATTGCAAGTGTTGATGTAAGAAGTGTTAAACATAAAACACCTGCCATTGAAGTTGTTCTGATTGCTTTCATTGTAGTTTATTTTTGTATGATTATGATGCAAACATACGGTGCGAAAGAAAGCAGGGCATTCGGAAAGTACCTTAACCAGACATTTTTAAAGGTCAGCCGGACAAGAGGTAGCTTAAAAAATAATATGAAAAACGACGAGGATTAAAAATAGGTTTAAAAAATTAGATTAGATTCGACTCACTTTGTAAACACATCTGCTACCTCCGGAGAGGATATGCTGTATTCTGTCTACTTTATATTCTGAGCCAATCAGCGCTTGAAAATTAGACAACTCAGCACGACAAAACCCCTGGCATTCTGCAGCTGCAGCACAAATCGGACAATGATTTTCAATAAGGAGATATTCTTTGCCTTCTTTCTTCCATTCTGCCATATAGCCTTCTTCACTTCGGATTTTAGACAGAATTTCTAGACGCTGTTCCAGATTTTTTGCCTCAGAAAGTGCTTTTTCATATCGCTGGTAGGTATTTTTTTCCCGATCATTGATGAGCAGATCTAATGCATTTTCTCCTAAAAGATTTTTCACCGACCTCAAAAGCTGAACCGTAATATCTGCATGCGTATCAGGAAACTGCGCCAGCCCTTTCTCAGTCAAAACATAATAGGTCGACGGCCTTCCTACTCCCTCGCTTTTGATGACAGACCTTATTAAATCTTCCTGGGCAAGATTCAGCAAATGTTTTCTCGCGCCTTCTTTGGTGATGGCAAGTTCTTCAGAGATTAATAGTGATGTTGCTTCTCCTCTCATCTTCAAAAACATCAGAATGCGCTCAGCAGCAGACTTCTTCATTTGACAATAATTTAGTTGTTTTATTTTCCAACAACAAATATAGTCATTTTCTATAATGTGCCACCATTACATTTAAATATATAAATATCAAACGTTTAAATTAAATACTTGTATAAAACATAAAACAACTAAAAAGTTGTTTTATTGAAATTTATTTTTACCTTTGCTTCATACTTATAAAAATAAAACAATGAGTCCATTTAAATTACCTCAGCTTTCTTATACATATGATGCCCTTGAACCTTTTTTAGATAAAGAAACAATGGAGATCCATCATCAACGTCATCATCAGGCGTATGTTGATCATCTTAACACAGCCCTGGAGAAAATAAATGAGCCGATACCCGATCTTGAAACAATGCTTCAGAAAATAAGTGAATATGGTCCGGCGATAAGAAATAACAGCGGCGGGCATTACAACCATTCCTTATTCTGGGAAATTCTTTCTCCAGCTCCCCAATTAAAACCTGAAGGAAAACTTTCTGAAAAAGTGATTACAGCATTTGGAAGCCTTGATCAATTAAAAACAGAAATGAAAAAAAACGGACTTGGTCAGTTTGGATCCGGCTGGGTTTGGCTTTCTGTGAAATTCAATGGATCCTTAATGATAAGTTCTACGGCTAATCAGGACAACCCAATGATGGATACCCAATTGACTAACAGAGGTTTTCCGATTCTTGGAATAGATGTTTGGGAACATGCTTATTATTTGAATTATCAAAATAAAAGAGCAGATTATCTTGATGCGTTCTGGTCTGTTCTTGACTGGTCGTCCGTAGAAAAAAAATATGAAGAAGCTCTTTCTAAAATTAAATAACAAACACTTACAGTTTCAATCATGGAGAATCTTTTCATTAATAAAGCCAAAACATCAGGAATTATTGCTATTGATCTTTTAGACTATAAACCTTTGACAGAAATTGCAACCTTCGACATCAAAGACCTTCTGTTTCTGGGAATGATTGTTAAAGAGAAACCGTTCAGGGAATCTGTTTCAGCACTGGATTTTACTGAATACAAAGAAAAAACAGTTGCTGTAACCTGCTCTGCTGATGCAATTATTCCTTCCTGGGCCTACATGCTGCTGGCAGAAAAACTACATCCGCATGCAGCTCATATTGATTTTTCAGGTCCGGAAACAATGAGACTTGACCTTTGGAAACAAAATCTTCAAAATGCAGACTGGAAGCAGTATAAGGATCAGAAAGTCGTTGTTAAAGCCAGATCTGAAATCACACCTGCCCTTTATCTTTTAGCATCATTTCTATTGAAACCCTGGGTTAAAAGTTTAATGTACGGAGAAATTGGTATGCCGAAAGTAATTTATAAAAAATAGTTTAGCCACTACTGCCGGAGGGATTTCTGAATCAAATCTGTGAAAGAAATCCCTTTTCTTTAAATCCCGAAATTAAAATAAAATGGCCATTAAAATAACAGATGACTGCATCAATTGCGGAGCATGTGAACCGGAATGCCCCAATAAAGCAATTTACGAAGGTGCGTACGAATGGAGTTGGAAAGATAAAACTACAGTCTCCGGAAAGATTACTTTGCCCGATGGAAAGATTATCAATTCTGATGAAGTCAATGATGCACTATCAGATGAGGTTTACTATATCGTTCCCGGAAAATGTACGGAGTGCAAAGGTTTTCATGACGAACCTCAATGTAAAGCAGTTTGTCCTGTAGACTGTTGTATCGACGATCCAGACCATCGTGAAAGCGATGATATATTGTTTGAACGTCAGAAATTTCTACATCATTAAATATTTCTTAGGCTTAAAAAGCTAAATTTACAGATCCTTCCATCCATTTGAAAGGATTTTTTTATTTTTAATACAAAACACAACTTCTCATTACATTATTCGCAAAATAAATTAGTAATTAATTCAATAACAAGGACATAAAACAACAGTCTTTAAATCACAATTAAGAGAAATACAATATAATTAAAATTTTCTTAAAATTTAACAAATTAACGAACGCTATCCATCTAAAATTATGATTTCGTTTGAGTATATTAACTATTTTTAAGTATAACTAATTGATATGTTATCTTTTTGTAATATTAAAAAAACAATTCTCCTATTATTGAAGTATTTTATTTTTTATTCCTATATTTGCTTAACATTATCTTAATTATAATGATTTATACTTAAGATAACGCAGATTGTACCGGCTTATTCCTAAGAATAAAATTATAAACTTTAAGTTTTAATAGTATTTGAACAATTAATATTCTTTTGTTAAAAAATTATTATTAATTACAGCATATTATTAAAAATACACTAAAGTTATCTACTTTTATTCTGAAAATAAATAGACGTTGAAAGCTGAAAAGTTTTTGAGTTTATTTTTAATCTATTGCTATCCTAATACCCTTCAACGCAATGAAAAACTTGACCATTATTAGACTAACAAATTTTGAAAAGCCGAACATCAGCCTTATTCCTAATAACACCTATATTAGGCAGAGGATGAGTAACCTCACTATAGTGTATCATTCACTATCGAATCAGCATTATTGTTGCCAATAATAAAAAACAACTAATTTTTTACTTTAACAAATAACAGCTTTTCTTCCGGAGAGGTTTAGCGGTTTGTTATTGGAATTCTCCACTATCATTCAAACCATTAACACAATGAAAAACTTGACCATTATTGGACTAACACCCTTTGAAAGACCGGATGTTAATCTACTTCTCAAATTGCATCAGGCGGGCGCATTTCCCGTTTTGAGCTTAGGACATGATCAAAAAACTGCTCAAGAAGCACTGAATCAGATTGATAATTTAGACATACCGTCTTATGGGATTTATATTCCCAATAAACAATTAATATCACTTCCAATTCCCGAAAAGGCCGAAGTTGTCATTCTCCCTTTTGGAATTTCCATGAACCTCAGCAAAAACCTTGCCATTTTTTATCAGGTAAGCAGTTTGGAAGAGGCAAAAAAAGCCGAACAGGAAGGAGCGCAAGGAATTATCATCAAGGGTAACGAAGCCGGAGGACTTGTTGGTTATGAATCAACTTTTGTATTGTTTCAGCGCGTCATTAAAGAGATTAAAACCATTCCTGTATGGGTTCAGGGAGGGATAGGGCCACACACTGCTGCTGCTGCGAAAGCATTGGGAGCCACAGGCGTTATACTCGATAGTCAACTTGCTATGTTCCCGGAAAGTTCAGTTTCAAAAGAGGTAAAAGAGCTGTGTTCTAAATTAAATGGAACCGAAACAAAAATTATCGCCAATCACAGAGTATTGGTGAGACCCAACTCTCCTATTTTACCGGAAAATATAACTGCCGAAAAACTTACGGAATACTTTACAGATCTTGACATCAGCAAGAGCTATATCCCTATGGGACAGGACATTTCTTTAGCCATCGATTTATATGAAGATTTCAAAAATCTGAAAAAATTAGTTTTTGGATTTAAAGAAGCAATGTATGGTCATTTAAGACAGGCAAAAGCGATTCAGATTATTGATCAGGAAAATATTTTAGCGAAAGATTTAGGCTTAAAATATCCAATCGCACAAGGTCCGATGACTCGTGTGAGTGATGTTCCGGCATTTGCCAACGCCGTTGCAGAAGCAGGAGCGTTGCCGTTCGTTGCTTTATCTTTATTAAAAGGCAGTGCTGCCAAATCTTTGGTATTTGATACTAAAAATTTAGCAGGAGCAAAAACCTGGGGTGTCGGAATTTTAGGATTTGCGCCACAGGAATTAAGAGACGAACAGACTTCCTATATTTTAGAAGCAAAGCCACCTGTTGTTTTAATCGCGGGAGGCAGACCGGCTCAGGCCAAAGTTTTTGAAAAAGCCGGAATCAAAACATTTTTACATGTTCCTTCTCCTGCCCTTTTAGATATTTTCTTGAAGGAAGGAGCTACCAACTTTATATTTGAAGGCCGTGAATGTGGTGGTCACGTTGGTCCACTTTCAAGCACGGTTCTTTGGGAAAAACAGATCGAAAGAATTTTAAAAGAAGACCATCCTGAAAAAATCAGCGTATTTTTTGCTGGTGGAATTCATAATGATTTTTCAACCGCTTTTGTTTCCATTATGGCGGCTCCATTGGCAGCTAGAGGTGTAAAAGTTGGTGTATTAATCGGTACAGCTTACCTTTACACACAGGAAGCCGTTTCTTGTGGAGCCATTCAGGAGGAATTCCAGGTACAGGCTTTACAGGCTAAAGAAACCGTTTTATTGGAAACTGCTCCGGGACACGAAACCCGTTGTTTAGATACTTCATTTGCGAAATATTTTAATGAAGAAAAAGCAAAATTAATTGCTGCCGGAACCGATAAAAAAGAAGTTTGGGAAAAACTCGAAAAATTAAATGTCGGTCGATTAAGAATTGCTGCTAAAGGCGTTGAACGTCAAGGTGATCAGTTAGTGAATATTGCTAAAGAAGATCAACTGGATTTGGGAATGTACATGATTGGTCAGGTGGCTACGATGCATGATAAAGTAATTACACTTGATGAATTGCATCAGAACGTTAGTATTAATAATCAAAAATATATTCAGGAAGCTGAGTTATCAGAAGCTCCAATATCCGTAGAAAAGCCTTTAGACATTGCCATTGTCGGCATGGAATGTATTTTCCCTGATGCTAAAAATCTGGAAGAATACTGGAGAAATATTATTCTTGGAAAAGACAGCGTAACCGAAGTTCCGGACGAAAGATGGAATAAAGAATTGTATTATCACCCCGATTCTAACGAAGCCGATGTTTCTCATTCGAAATGGGGCGGGTTTATCCCAAAAATTGATTTTGATCCTTTAGAATTCGGAATTCCGCCACAATCTTTGGCTGCGATTGAACCAACTCAATTGTTGACTTTACTAGTAGCAAAACGCGCGATGGAAAATGCAGGTTATGATGAAAAACATACGAACAGAGAAAATATTTCTGTTATCATCGGTGCTGAAGGAGGTAATGATTTGGCCAACAGCTACAGTTTCAGAGGATTCTACAAACAGGTTTTCGGTGAACTTCATGAAGAGGTTAAGGAAGCTTTTCCTCACACCACTGAAGACTCCTTCCCCGGAATTTTAGCTAATGTGATTGCGGGAAGAATTACCAATCGTTTAGATTTAGGCGGAAGAAATTATACTGTAGATGCTGCTTGCGCTTCATCTTTGGCAGCGCTTGAACTGGCTTGTCAGGAACTGGTTTTAGGTAAATCAGATATGGTTTTGGCAGGTGGTGCAGATTTACACAACGGCATCAATGATTATCTGATGTTTTCCAGCACGCATGCCCTTTCCAGAAAAGGAAGATGTGCGACTTTCGACAGTGAGGCAGATGGAATTGCTTTGGGTGAAGGCGTTGCTATTTTAGTGTTAAAAAGATATGAAGACGCTGTAAAAGATGGCGACAGAATATATTCAGTAATAAAAGGCGTAGGCGGTTCGAGTGACGGAAAAGCCCTTGGATTGACCGCTCCGAGAAAAATTGGACAGGTTCGTGCACTGGAAAGAGCCTACACTCAAGCAGGAATCAGTCCTTCATCCGTTGGATTGGTTGAAGCGCACGGAACCGGAACTGTTGTTGGTGACAAAACCGAATTAAGTGCATTGACCAATTTATTCAGTCGTTCGGGAGCTTTGCCGGGACAGACGCATTTAGGTTCAGTTAAAACGCAGATCGGACATACCAAATGTGCTGCTGGATTGGCTGGTTTAATTAAAGCTTCATTGGCAGTTTATCACGGTGTAAAACCTCCTACCCTTCATTTACAGCAACCGAATGCTTATTATAATGCTCAAACCAGTCCGTTTGCTTTCTACGCAGAAAGTGGATTGTGGAGCGAGGAAAACCGTTATGCGGGAATCAGTGCGTTTGGTTTTGGAGGAACGAATTTCCATACGGTAATTGCCAACCATCCTAAACAAGACGATTCTGCGGTGTTGCAATCCTGGCCTTCGGAATTATTTGTATTCCGTGGAGATACATACGATGAGGCAAAAATTCAATTAAATCAGATTAAATCTTTACTTGAAGTTAATGACAGTATTGCCTTAAAAGATATTGCTTACAGTTTAGCAACAAGTTCAGAAAAACAGGTTCAGTTGAGCATCGTTGCCGATACAGCCGAACATTTAATGATGAATATCGAACTGGCATTGTCAGGAATTGAAAGCAAAGACACGTTTACCGTTAATAAAAAAGAAGGAAAAGTCGCATTTTTATTCCCTGGACAGGGCAGTCAGCGCATCAATATGGCTCGTGATTTATTCGTAGCCTTCCCAGAAATGCGAAAGTTAATCGATTCTTATCCTGAATTGGAGAAAGTTATTTTCCCTTCAAAAACGTTTAATGAAGTTGATTTAAAACAACAAAAAGAAACAATAAAAGATACCCGTTTAGCACAGCCACTTTTAGGAATCGTTGATCTGGCTTTGGCTAAATTTTTACAATCCATTGGAATCGTTCCCGATATGTTGGCGGGACACAGCTATGGAGAATTACCGGCATTATGTTTCGCAGGCGTTTTCGAGGAAGAAAAACTGGTTGATTTAAGTATCAAAAGAGCACAGTCTATTTTAAATTCTGTTGAAGGCGGCGATCCGGGTTCTATGATTGCGGTGAGCTCAACAAGAGAAAATTTACAGCCGATTTTAGCACAGGTTGAAGGTTGCTATCCCGTAAATTACAATGCTCCTACTCAATGTGTGGTGGCAGGAAGTACGGAAGCCATCAACAAATTAATGGAAGTGTTGAAACAGGAAAGAATTTCAGCAAAAAAACTGGAAGTTGCCTGCGCATTCCACAGTCCGTTATTGGCGAAATCTAAAGGTTTATATCAAACTGTTTTAGAAAACGTTCCGTTCAACGAAATGCAGATTCCGGTTTGGTCGAACACGACAGCAGAAATCTATCCAGCAAACGTTTCTGACATTAAAGAAAGATTAACCGACCATTTGGTACAGCCTGTAAGATTCGTGGAAGAACTTCAGGCAATGTACAACGATGGCGCAAGAATATTCATCGAAGTTGGTCCCGGAAAAGTCTTGACCGGATTAACAAGATCTTGCCTGGAAAAAGACCAATTAACTTTATTTGTTGAAGATACTAACACTAATAAATTAACACATCTTCTTTCAACACTTGCTCAATATTTGGGAACAGGAAGAAGTTTTAATATTGCTAAACTTTTCGACGGTCGAAACGTGAAATTAATTCAAATCGATCAACCCGAATTGTATAAGAAAAGTCCTGCCATCTGGCGTGTAAACGGACAGGCAGCTCATCCAACGACAGGTTCACTTCCTGTTAATGGTGCATTACCAATCATAAATCCACTTCAAATGAACAACTTTACCAATAATACCCAAACTCCTGTCGCTGAAAACCAGACGAATGCAGAACGTATGCTTCAGGAATACTTAAACAGCATGAAAATGATGGTTCAGGCGCAACGTGACGTGATGCTTTCCTTCCTAGGACAGAATCCTCAAGTTCACCAAGCTCCTGTTTATCAAACTCCGATTCAAAACATTCCAACTCAGAATATTCAGTCGCCGGTTGTGTCAATGCCCAATAATGACGGTGCTGAAAAAACAGTTATTATACCGGTAAAACAAGCTCCGACAAAGGATATCAAAACATTATTGCTGCAGGTTGTAAGTGATAAAACAGGCTATCCTCATGAAATGTTAGGGATGGAAATGGACTTGGAAGCAGATTTAAGTATTGATTCCATTAAAAGAGTTGAAATCATTGGTACGCTGAAAGCTGAATTAGGTTCTTTCTCCTCAAATAATGCCAATGAAGATACCATCATGGAACAATTAGCCGGAATTAAAACATTAAGTGGTTTAGTTTCCTGGTTAACAGAATATTCAGGAGTTTCAAATACAACAGAAAAAGTTGGAGTTATCGAAACTCAGGCTTCAACTTCTCAAGCTCAAGCCGGATTTTCTCTTGAAGAACTTCAGACGGCTATTTTAAATATCGTAAGCGATAAAACGGGGTATCCAAAAGAAATGTTAGGATTAGACCTTGATTTAGAAGCAGATTTAAGCATCGATTCTATTAAACGTATGGAGATTATCGGTGATCTTAAAACAAAAATCGGTTTCGGTGGCGATATGGAACAGGCAGATGATTTAATGGAAAAGTTAGCTGCGATTAAAACACTAAACGGATTGGCTTCATGGATCAACGAAATGAGCGGAAACAGCACGCCAGAACCTGAGCAAAATCAATTGTCCCGTCTTCGTTTCGACTTGACTCCCACTAACGTTTCATTAATTGAAAATAATGAAATATTACAGGGAAAACGTTTTGCCATTACTCAAAATGAAAGCAATCAGACATCAGCCATCAAGAACGAGCTTGAAAAACATGGCGCGATTGCAGAACTGGTAGATACCGAAAAAGATCTGTCGGATTTTGACGGATTAATTATCCTTGATCTGTTCTCATCTTCTGTAAAACACAACATCATCGATCACGTTGATTTAATCAAAAAAATGGATCTTGATAAAGCAAAATGGATCTATTTGATCTCCGATACTCCGGCTCATGTTCAGGAATTGACGGACACTACTCTTTTACGTCATTATAAAGGACATCCGGGACTTTTCAAAAGTCTGGCTCGTGAATTTGAACAGACGAATTGCAGACTGATCAGCTTAACTTCTCCTCAACAAATCGAGCAGATCGCAGAAATTGCTTTAAAAGAAATTTTATCAACCGATAAACCTTCTGAAGTGATTTACAAAAATGATCAGAGGCATAAAGTGGATATTATTCCATCGCCGTTGTCAACTGGTCTGAGCGAAGCACAAATTCAACTCGATAAAGATTCTGTTGTTTTGGTTCTTGGAGGCGCACAGGGAATTACGTCCGAACTCGCAAAACATATGTCACAGGCTTATCCTTGTACGTATATTTTGGTGGGAAGATCCGAAGACCCTAGAAATCAGGCAACAAATAGAGAATTAGAAGTCATGAAAACCAAGGAAGAAATAAGAGCGTCTCTTATCAAATCCGGAACATTCACTTCGCCCTCTGAAATCGAAAAAGAAACGATAAAAGTTTTCAAAAACAATCAGATTCTACGCACCATCCGTGATATGGAGCAACTCGGAAATACAATTGTTTATCAGTCATTAGACCTTTGCGACGAAAATGGATTGTCTGAATTAATCAACGGTATTTACGAAAAATACAACCGTCTAGACGGAGTAATTCATGGTGCCGGATTGTTGGAAGATAAATTATTCAAACAAAAAACAACAAGTTCTTTCGGACGTGTTTTCGATACTAAAGTAAAACCACTTCGTGTGTTGGCAGAGCAACTTCGTACCGATTGTCAGTTTGTGGTATTGTTCTCAAGTATCGCTTCGGTGTACGGAAATAAAGGTCAAACCGACTACGCAGCCGCAAACTCAGTTTTAGACGATTATGCGAATGCTTTGAATAAAAAATTAAAAGGAAAAGTAATTTCCATCAACTGGGGACCTTGGAAAGGAGCCGGAATGGTTTCAGCAACCCTGGAAACAGAATACGAAAGAAGAGGAATTTCTTTAATTCCATTGGAACAAGGCAAGGAAATTTTCCTGAATGAAATAAAATATGGAACTGAAAGTCAGGTATTAATCATGTCTGGAACTAACTGGTAATCTCTGTTTTAAATTGAATGTATGAAAAAAACAGATGTTGCAGTAATTGGTCTTTCTTGCGTCTTTCCGGGGGCTCAGGATGCCGATACTTTTTGGCAGAATATTGTCAATAAAGTAGATTCTACCCAGCTGGCTCCAGCCGACCGAATCGATCCTGTTCATTTCAGTGACAGCACGAATCCGGTTGACCGTTTTTATTGTCAGCGTGGTGGATTTATCTCTGATTATGAATTTAACCCAACCGCTTTCGGAATTTTGCCATTAGCGGTTGAAGGAACTGAACCCGATCATTTATTAACGCTTGATTTAGTCCAAAAAGCCTTGGACGATGCCGGAATTTTTAAGAAAAATATTTCGCTGGAAAAAACAGGAATTATCATCGGGAAAGGGAATTATACCGGGCCAGGCGCAACCCGTGCTATCGAAATTGTAAGAACCGGGGAACAAATTTCTTCTTTGTTAAAGGAATTGTTACCCGAAGTTTCTTCTGCCGATATTGAAAAAGTAAAACACGCTTTTCAGGAAAAGAAAGGACGTTTTGCTGCCGATACGGCAATGGGATTAATCCCCAATTTAGTGGCTTCTTTAGTGGCTAACCGGTTCAATTTGGGCGGTGCTGCTTTTACCGTTGATGCTGCTTGTGCAAGTGCTTTATTAGCCGTTGATCATGCCGTTCAGGAACTACAAAGAGGTCGTTCTGATATTATGATTGCAGGAGGCGTTCACACCGGGCAAAATGCTGCGTTCTGGAGTATTTTTGCTCAGTTGGGTGCCATGTCCCGCCAACAGCAAATCAAACCTTTCAGCAGTGACGCAGATGGGTTATTGATTGGTGAAGGTTGCGGATTTGTAGTCTTAAAAAGATTGGAAGATGCAGTTCGTGATCAGGATAAAATTTACGCAGTCATTAAAGGAGTTGGCGTAAGCAGCGATGGCAACGGAACCAGTGTGATGAGTCCCGCGGTAAAAGGTCAGTTGAAAGCTTTGCAACAGGCTTGGGCGAATGCAGATTTAGATGAAAATCAAATCGGTTATCTGGAAGCTCACGGAACAGGAACGCCACTTGGTGACAAGACGGAATTGCAAACCTTAGCTCAATTTTTCGGAAAAGAAGAAGGCGCTAAAATTGCCGGAATCGGTTCTGTAAAATCGAATATCGGTCACGCAATGCCTGCTGCGGGAATTGCCGGTTTAATTAAAACCTGTCTGGCTTTGCATCACGATACATTGCCACCGACTTTATATTGCGAAAATCCAACTTCGGAAATGCAGAAAACAAGATTCGAACCTGTTCAGGAAGCAAAAAACTGGTCGAAAACAGGCTTACCAAAAGTAGCGGCGGTGAATGCTTTCGGATTCGGAGGAATCAATGCACATGTGGTATTGGAAGGCTATGATATGCCTAAAAAAGATAAAGTTTTAATCTTGGCCAGACCCACGCATGAAGAATTATTAACCGCTTTACAAAATAATGAAACAACGATAGGAGAAGGAAATTTCCGAGTCGCGATTTTCGAACCAACTCCTGCGAGAATTGAAAAAGCGACTAAAATTGTTGCTAAAAATAATCCGTGGCGCAACAAACAGGATATTTGGTACACCAATACTCCTCTATTGCAAAACGGAGAAAAAGTAGCTTTTGTTTTCCCTGGATTAGATGGATTAGCAAAAGGCGAAGTCGAAAGTGTTAGCCGTTATTTCAACATCAACGCACCGATTGAAACGGAAGGCGAAGGATTGTTAAATGACGCTTTAAATATCTTCAACAACTGCAGTATTCTCGATAATTCATTAAAAAAATTAGGAATTATTCCTGATATGAATGCTGGTCACAGTTTGGGAGAATGGCTCGCGGGCTACTCTTCTGAATTAGCGGAAGTAAATTCTGTGAAAGCTCTTATTGATGTTTTAAATCCCGAAACTTTTGAATTAAAAGATTCTAAATTTATCGCCATCGGAGCAGGAATTGAAACTATTAAGCCCATCATCGAAGAAATTCCGAACGTATATATTTCCAACGACAACTGCCCGAATCAGGTGATTCTTTGCGGAAGTAATTCAGCGTTGGATGAATTGGTTCCAATCTTAAAATCAAAACAGATCTTTCATCAGATACTGCCCTTCCAATCAGGATTTCACTCGCCTTTTATCGCTGATAAATTAGATGTGATTTTGGCAGGAATGGAAAAAGCACAGTTTCAGCAGACGAAAATTCCATTATGGTCGGCAACGACTTTGGAACCGTATCCGGCTGATCAGGAATCAATACGAAAACTGAGTGCGGAACATCTTGTGGAACCCGTTCGTTTCCGTGAACTGACGGATACATTATACGAAGAAGGCGCAAGATTTTTCATTCAGGTCGGAACTGGCGGATTAATTGGATTTATTGATGATACGTTGAAAGGAAAAGCTTTCAGTACGATTGCTTCAAGCGTGGCGACACGTTCTGCATTGGCTCAATTTCAAAGAGTGGTTGCGGCATTATTCGTGGAAGGAAAAACAGTTGCACTGGACTTTTTAGATATTCAAAATCAATCCAAAAAATCATCCGGAAAAGGTATTAAACTGGAATTAGGTTCACCGATTATCCGTGATTTTGCAGCGATTAAAAATTTAGCAAAATCGATCGATACTCCGAAGCAAAAAGCTACTGCGACCGTTGCAAAAACAGGACATCCATTGGTTCAGGCATTTCAGGATAATATTTCAGATATGATTAAAATGCAGGAGGAAGTTTTAACCTTATTTCAGGATCGTCCGAAAGTTTCAATCCCGAATGTTGTGTTGCCGAAAGTTCAGGCTCCGATAAGCAAGAATTTTGAGAAAATATTATACGTGACGTTGGAAACTCACCCTTACCTCATCGACCATAGCTTATTGAGACAGCCAAAAGGCTGGCATGAAGTGGCCGATATGGAACCCGTGATTCCGATGACGATGATTTTCGAACAGTTAGCAGAAATTGCACAAGCCGAAATACAAGGATCGCAAGTTCATAAAATAATGAATGTAAGCGTTTTTCAATGGATGAACGTTGCCCAACCTTTCGAAAAAACCGTAAAAGGAGAATGGAAATCTGCCAATCATGCGTATTTGGATATTGAAAATTTTGCAAATGCTGAAGTTGTATTAACCTCAACCGCAAGACCTAATCCTACCTTCAATCTTTCCATCGGCGAAATATTACCCATTGAAAGAACTCCCGAAGAAATCTATGAAATGCATATGTTCCACGGTGAAAAATATCAGGGAATTACTGAAGTTTCAAAGGTCGGAACGAAAGGAATTATCGGAAAAATAAAAGGAAATGGCGGAAAAGGTTCGTTGTTGGATAATGCAGGACAGTTATTCGGGCTTTGGTTGCAATTAACTTTAACAAAAGACAGAATTGCTTTCCCTGTAAAAATCAAAGACATTGAATTTTTCGGAGATTTACACGATCAGGACGGTATTTTCGAATGTACCTGCAGTCTGACTGAAATGAATGACGAATTTGCCATCGGAGACATTCTTTTAACTAGAAACGGAAAAGTCTGGTGCAAAATTTCAGGATGGCAAAACCGCCGTCTGGAAATCGATGCCGCACTTTGGAATGTTTCGATGTCGCCTTTGCACAACCGTCTTTCGGAGGAAATCGCTCCTGAAGTATTTTTCTTTCATCAAGCATATTCAAGGGTTGCTTCTTGGGATTTTATTCTGAAAAGATATTTCAATCAAACCGAAAAACAGCATCATCAAACATTGCTTCCAAACAAGAGGAAAAGCTATATGGTAAGCCGTGTTGCCGTGAAAGATGCGGTGAGAAATCTTCTTAAAAAGGAAAAAAATCACCCTTGCTTCCCTATCACTTTTGAAGTGGGGAAAGATGAGGTTGGAAAACCATTCTTAATAGGAGATTCCACGCAAGACATTCACATTTCTTTGGCACATAAAGGAAAAGATGCGGTCGGAATTGCAAAAAGCGGAAAACCGGTCGGAATCGATATGGAAATCATAGAAGAACGAAGCTCGGGATTCTACGATTTGGTCTTTACTGATAACGAATTAGCCTTATTAAAAGACAGAGATCAGTCAGAATGGACCACCAAATTCTGGGTAGCCAAAGAAGCTTACGGAAAATTCGTCGGAACAGGACTGAAAGGAAACCCGAAAAACTTCGAAGTCGAGAAAATTACAGAAGATTCTTTATGGATCAATCAAACAGAAATCAAAATAATTAAACATAAAAATTATATCATAGGATGGACACTATAAACACGACAGTAAAATTAAATCACGAAGAATTATTCACTCTTTTAAAAGGTTTCATCACAGAAGTTATCGGTGAAGAATTTGTAGAGGAAATGGACATTACGCCTGAAAGTTCTTTTACGAAAGATCTGGAAATGGACAGCATCGAAATCGTTTCATTTTCAGAAAAAATCAAAGAGCATTTTGGAGACCAGATCGACTTTACAGGATGGCTGTCTTCAATGGATTTGGACGAGTTGATTAACCTAGATTTAAGTATGATTATCAATTACATCTACGAATGCCAATAATCTCTGTTAACGATAAAAAGGTTCATATTCAGGAACTCAACAAAGGGGCTGAACACACTGTGGTAATGATCCACGGGATGTTCAGCAACCTGTCTATTTATTATTTTAATATTGCTCCGATTCTGGCGAAACACTTCCATGTTGTGATGTTTGATTTGAAAAGTCACGGCATGAGCGAACGTTTTACAGACGGTTACGATCTGGAAAATATGTCTTCCGATGTCTTGGCGTTGATGGATGCTTTACATATTGAAAAAGCGCATCTTGTCGGTTATAGTTTTGGAGGATTAATTTCTTTAAAAACCGCTTTAAAAGCACCGAATCGCATTGAGCAGCTGGTTGTTATTGAAGCTCCAGACCCTCAGGACGAAAAAGCCAGAAATATTATTGATGAATACAGCAAAGAGTTTCTGGAGCATTATGTAGCCAATTTTAGCGACACCACCAAAGTACAGATGGGTAAAAGACAAATGGAAAAAAATCATCGTATGTATGAATTTCTGTTTAATCAGACCAGCATCAAAGCGGATATGATTAAGGAAAAACATTTCCTTAGTGAAGTTAATTTTTCTGAATTAAAACCTTCGACAATGTTGATGTACGGTGAAGATTCCAACTGCAGACCAACGGGAGAATGGCTGAATGATCAAATCGGAAGATCAGAATTAAAATTAATTCAGGGAGATCACAACATCCCGATTCAGGAACCTGTTTTGATTGCAGAAACCATCGCCCATTTTTTATCAAAATCATTAAAAACCTTATCACAAAACCATGGCTAAATTTGTATTTATAGTCCCACCACTGACAGGTCATGTGAATCCTACCTTAAGCATCGGTGCCACTCTTCTGGAAAGAGGACATCAGGTTGCATGGATAAGTCTCGACCAACAATTACAACATAAACTTCCGGAAGGCGGAGAATTATTATTGATTCAATACGACCAGACGGACGAAGAAAAAAGAGAAAGCGAAAACTATCTCGATATTATTTCTAAAAAAGTCGTTTACGGAATCGACAGCATCAAATTTCTGTACGAAGATGTGCTGATTCCTTTAAACAGACATTGCTATAACGGGATTATTCCTTTGTTAAAAGTTTATCAACCTGATTTGGTGATTGGCGACCATCAGTTGTTTGCGGCTTCCATTGCTGCGAAAAAATTAGGTTTGCCTTATGCTACGACAGTTACCGCTCCAGCTGCTATTAAAATAATGAGCGAGCTTCCGAAAGTTCATGAGTGGGAAGAAAAACAAATCATCGCTTTACAGCAGGAATTGGGTGTTGAAGAAAACCGCGCATTAGATTGTTCGGATTTATTGACGTTAGTTTTAACATCACAATATTTCTTTGGCGAAATGGATTTGGAATCGAATTTCCAATTTACAGGTCCGGTTCTTACGGAACGTCGTGTTTCTTCTGAATTTGACTGGGAGAAATTCAACAGCACTCCAAGAAAAAAGATTTTAGTAAGCATCGGAACAACTTTCGACCACGAGCATAAAAAAGCATTTTTCCAAAAGGTGGTTGATGCTTTTAAAGATGAAAACTTAACGGTTGTTGTAGTTTCAGACCCTCAGCTTTTTGAAGAATGGCCGGAGAACTTTATGGTCTATCAGCAAGTTCCTCAATTGGATTTGCTGCCTCATTTGGACGGCGTTGTTTCTCACGGCGGTCACAATACAGTTTCCGAAACCTTATCAAACGGTTTGCCGTTGGTGGTGATTCCGATTGCGTATGACCAGTCGCATGTTGCGGGTCGTGTTGTGCGTACAGGAGCAGGCGAACGACTTAATTTTAACCGTTTTAAAGCGCATCATTTAAACGAAGCCGTACAAAATATTTTAACCAATCCTGAATATAAAAAAGCAGCCGAAACCGTTCGCGAATCTTTCATCGAAGCTGGAGGAAGCGCAACAGCAGCCAATTTACTGGAAAATGCCATTTCAAACTCAACTATGGAAAAACCGAAGTCTAAATTTTTATTTGTTGTTCCCCCATTTTTTGGGCATATCAGTCCTACCTTGAGCGTTGGAGCGAGTTTAATTGCCCGTGGTCACGAAGTAAAATGGTTCGGAATTACGCCTTTAGACAACAAACATATTCCGGAAGGCGGAAGTTATTTTTATCCTGAACAAGATTTGATTCCGTATCAGGATGAAATCGCCAGAATTTTAAAAAGACAGGATGATGGCCCTGCCTGTTCAGGTCCTGAAGTGATGAAACTGGCTTTGGAAGAAACCTATGTTCCTTTCGCTAAAATGATGATGCCCGGTTTGGAAACATTGGCCAAAGAATGGCAACCTGATGTTATTGTGAACGATTGTATCACTTTCGGAGGAGCGCTTTTTGCTCATAAAAATAATATTCCGTGTGTGACAACAACGCCTGTTCCACCCGATGTAATGGGTGACACAGAAAACAGTGCCCCGAAAATCTTTGAATGGCAGCAGAATTTAATTAAAACTCTTCAAAAGGAAGTCGGAATTGATGATGAAGGAATTTTCATTCATTCTCATCATTTAAATTTAATATTCACCTCACAAAAATTTGCGGATTTTGAAGAAGTTCCAACCCATATGAAATTTGTAGGCCCTGTAAAAGGGCGTCCAAATCCAGCTCCTTTTGACTGGGATAAATTAAATGCTTCGACAACTCCGAAAATATTTGTTTCGTTAGGAACATTATTGGTAGACATCCGAAAAGCATTTTTCGAAAAAGTCATTGCCGCATTTGCAGATCAGCCTGTAACGGTAATCGCTGCTACTCCACCGGAAATTTTCGAGGAATGGCCATCTAACTTTATTGTGAGCAGTTTTGTACCTCAATCTGCTTTGATGCCTCACATGGATGCCGTGATTTGTCATGGCGGTTTCAATACCGTGAATGATACGTTTACCAACGGATTACCAATGCTAATCACACCAATTGCTTACGATCATTTTCATATTGCAAAACTGATTGTAAAAGCAGGTTGTGGAATTAGTATACGATATAAAAGACTGCGTGTTGATGAACTTCGCCAAACAGTTTTTGAATTATTGGAAAATCCTGCGTACAGAAATGCAGCGAAGGAAGTTCAATCTAGTTTAATTAATGCTGGAGGAAACGATCGCGCGGTAGAATTGCTGGAAAATTTTGTTGAACAATCCACTTTAGTTCCTGTGTAAGCCTATGAAACGAAGATTATTATTTGGCGAACGAATGTTGCTTGGCGACGGAACAGAACCTTTCAACACGGTAATTCCTTTTAGATTAAAGGGAACATTTAATCTGAAAGACATTCAATATGCTTTAGAAAAAATTCAGGAAAAACACCCTTGGTTAAAAGCTGTCATTCAACATGATGAAAAAAATATTCCGTGGTTTGAGGTTTCAGAAAAAGTAAAAATTCCAATTCGAATTTTAGCTAAAAAAGAAGAAAATGACTGGCTGGAAGAATCAAAAAAAGAGTGGTATAAACTATTCAATTACAAAGAACAACCGCTTATGCGATTTGTCTGGATCAAAGGTGAAGAAACCTCAGATATGATGTTTGTGTTCCACCATTGTTTATGTGATGGTGGCTCTGCAATGGCTGTTCTGGACGAATTTTTAAAATTACTGGACAATCCGAATTACGATATTGGTGTTGAACATCCAATTTTGGGAATTCATGATGTTGTTCCAAGCGAAATTCTGAACAGTAGCGGACAAAAATTTAAAGCAAAAATGATCGGAAGACTGGCGGCAACAGCCATCAAAGTCATTCCAGTCAATAAAAAAACAACTGACCGACAAAGCGATTATTTACTCAACTGGAGATTCGATAAAGAGACGAGCCAGGAATTGATTTCTTACTGTAAATCTCAGAAAGTGACAGTCAATACTTTTCTGTGCGCAACGGTTTTAAAGGCATTTCAGAAAATCAGGAAAGAAAAAGCATTTAATAAAGTTTCGTGTCCTGTTGATATCAGACGTTTTGCCAATCAGATTAAAGCTGATCATATTTTCGCTTTTGGATTGATGATTGTGGTTTCTTTAAACAAGAAATTCGGTTTTGAAGAAAATTTAAAACTGATGCAGGAATCCGTAGAGAAAAAAACATCAAAGCTCAATCCATACATCACGATGATGGTGATGGAATCTGCCCACGATGCGCTGACGAATTTCACTAAATTATTGAAGAACGGAAAATCTTCCAACGACTGTATGTTTTCAAATTTAGGACGTATTCCGATTGCCCATGAATACAAAGAATTTACCCTGGAAAATATTTTCAGTCCGTCTGTGATCGGGCCTTTGGGAAATACGACAACGATGGTAACTTCTACTTTCCGTGGCGAGATGGATTTTGCTTTCATGGGAAGTGAAGGGTATTTGCCACAGAATGAAGCACTCGCCATTCGAGATGAGGTGATTAAAACAGTAAAACAACTAGAATCTTTAGCCGTATCATGATCAAAAGAAAATTAATGATGGTGGAAAGAATCATGTATGTTGATTCTGAAACACCTTTAAATGTTGTATACACCGCAAGAATCAACGGTGAAATTTCAGAAGAGAATATTAAAATTGCTTTAGATAAAATTCAGCAGAAACATCCTTTGTTGAGGGTTTCTATTGATCATAAGAGTGCAACATATCCTTTTTTTGTTGAAGAAAAAGAGATTTCACCGATTCCGCTTCGCATTGTTGAAAGAAAAACCGATCAGGATTGGCTTTTGGAATCTGAAAATGAATGGTACAGGATTTTTGAGGATAAGAAAAACCCAATGGCTCAGCTCGTTTGGGTGAAGAGTCCAACGGCTTCAGAAATTCTTTGGGTAATGCCTCATTGTTTGTGTGACGGAACAACAGGCATTACTTTGATACGTGAACTTTTAGCGTTACTGGATGATCCTAACATTGAATTTAATTCATACGAAGGATTTGGTTCCGTTAATGATTTTCTACCAGCAGATTTTAATTTAAAAAAGAAGAAACGAAAAGCCCGTTTTTATGTAATGATGGCGAAACTGTTTTTTCTAATGCAATCTAAAAGCAAAAACAGAAATCAAGGAAAAAATTATGCCCTTCACCGAAAATTGGATGCTGCTGTTTCCAAAAAAATAGTTGAAAAATGTAAAGCCAACGGAATTTCTGTTCACGCTTTATTGTGTTCAGCTTTTATGCAGGCTTTCAAAGAATTTCAGGGTAAAAATGCGAAAGGAAAAGTGATCAGTCCGGTAGATGTTCGTCATTTTATTCCGGAAATTAAACAGGATCATATATTTGCATTTGCACCGACGGTTGAATTATCATTAAAAAAAGGAACTCAGGATTTATTTGAAAATGCAAAACACATTAAAAAAGATCTCCTTGAAAAAATAGAAAAAACCGAAGCCAGAGAACTGTTGTGGATGGGTGAAAATATGCATCCTATTGTTGACCGTATGATTTCCTTGTTGAAATCAAGCAAAGGCGGACATGATATTACGCTGTCAAATATGGGTAAAATTGATATTCCGAGTGAGTATAAAAATTTCACGCTGGAAACCATTTTCAGTCCGACAGTTGCATTTCCTTGGTTAAATTCAAATACGTTGGTGACGACAACTTACAACCAGCAAATGGATTTTACGTTTATGTCTAATGAAAATTTTCTTCCAAAAGAAGAAGCGAAAAAAATAAAAGATAAAGCTATTGAGCTGTTGACTTCATGAAATTTAAAATAAAAAAGGCTCAACCGAAACCAATCAAAAAAACTACGCTGAATCGCTTTTTAAGAAAGCGGATGATCATTTATGTCCTTCCAAATGTATTTTTTAATTTCATTATTGCCTATGCGAGTTTTAATGAATTGGGATATACCCATTTCTTCGAAGGAACACAATGTCTTGCGAGATTAACACTGCCCATGGCGATATTTTTACCGGTTGTTCTTACCATTGACATCATTAAAAGAGTAACCGATGCCGCCAGTCAGAATGCAATTGAATTTACAGTGGATGATCAGCTTAATTTAAAAAAATTAATGACCAAACTAAGCATTTTACATGGTTTAATTACAGGCTCATTGGTTTTAATAAGCTTATTGTTCGCCCAATATATTTTATCTGAATTTTACAAACTCGATGCAGCTGCAATGGCCGTATTGGTCGGAGTTTTGGCTGGCTTGCTTTCGGTTTTATTCACTTACCTTCCGATCATGAAACTGAAAAGGCATTTGTACAGGCAACCGCAAATTTCAGCAGAAACAAATAATTAAAAATTATTTTCGCTCTAATATATCTATCCTTTCTAAAATATCAGAAAGGATATTTTTTTGTTCAGATGAAATATAACCTACAATTTTATATAACTCTGAATTATTTTTCTCTTCTTCGTTTATTTCAGAATAATATTTCAAGTTTCCGTCTATGTTTGCGAGAAGTGTAGAAAACGGATCATTTTTGATGTCGGCTTTATTTAAAAATAAAATATCACCATAATTATATTTAGATAAAAGACTATTGCTTTTCGTAAATTCATAAACCAAATCTATATTAGCTAATATTTTTTGCAATACCACAGCGTTCGGATCCATGCTAGAAACAGTTGAAACATGATGATCTGTCGAAAATATTAAATGATCGATATCAGATCCACTCGCTAATTGATTAACCTGCAACGTTTCGGTTAATAAATCATGTAAATCCAAATTAAAATAATCTGCAACTTTTAATAATGTCTCAATTTTTGGTTCTGCACGTCCTTCCTCATAAGAACTTATCACTCCTCTATTTAGCTCAAATAAGTCTGCAAAGGCCTTTTGGCTCAATCCTCTCACCTGACGTATCTTCTTTATATTAGTCCCGAAAAAGCTCATTAGTCTAATCTTTTTTGCAAATATAAGCTAATTCCATCAGATTAATTGCTAAAAATATTTGCATTTTGCAAATATTTATTCTATATTTGTGAAACTAAAATTAGAAAACACTACGTGATTGCTTATGAAAAACCAAATATTTAGAACTGTTAAAGAATGGCTGTTGGATAGTGGGTTTAATATCACACTGGATGATGAGGCCCGCAGAATTCTCATTATAGAAAAAGAAACCCACGGAATAAAAAACATGATTCTTATCGTTTCGGATTCTATCCTTATTATGGAACAATTTCTTTTTGAAGTTAAAAATCCGAGCGAGAAAATTTACAAAACCCTTCTCCAGAAAAACAGAGACATTGTACACGGTGCTTTTGCCCTTGACAATACAGGAAAACGTGTAATTTTCAGAGACACGCTTCCCACGGATAATATGGCGCAGAACGAATTAATGGCTTCTATCAATTCTTTAGGGATTCTTGTAGGAGAATTTACCCATGAAATGATTGAAATGAGTAAATAATTTCACAAAAAACATTTAAAATGAACATTTTCAAACGATTATTACATATAGGAAAGGCAGAACTTCACTCTGCAATCGAAGATTTTGAAGACCCTATCAAACTGACAGAACAGGGAATCAGAGAAATGAAAGAACAGCTTGCCGAAAAAATCGAAGCATTGGCTCAATTAAAAGCATTGTCGATTCGCAAGAAAAATGAAGCAGAAACTGAAGAATTAACAGCAAAAGAATACTACAAAAAGGCAGTCCTTTTGGTTCAGAAAGCAGAAAAAGGAGAAGTTGATACCGCAGAAGCGGACAGACTAGCTAAAGAAGCTTTAAAAAAACAAGCTGCGGCAGAGGAAAATGTAAATGTTCTAAAAGCCGAATCCGAAAAAATTCACGGAGAATGCGACAAAATGCAGGGAAATATCGATTATCTGAAATCCAGCATTTCTAAATGGGAAACCGAACTGAAAACTTTAAAAGCCAGAGTTCAGGTGAGTGAAGCAACGAGAGACATCAATCAGAAAATGACACAGATTGACACAGACGGAACGGTAAGTATGCTGGAAAAGCTGAAAGAAAGAGTTATTCAGCAGGAAGCCGAGGCAGAGGCTTATCTCGAGATTTCAAAAACAGGAAAATCTGTCGATGAAGAAATTGATGCTTTATTGAAAAATGAAGATACAGAAGCAGGAGATGCTTTACAGAAATTAAAAGAATCATTAAAAAAAGGGTAAAAAATGACCTTTCAGGAATTTTTAAATATTGCTTTTTCTCCGGTAAATACGGTTTTGAGTGTGCTTTTAGCGCTATCGGTAATTTACTGGGTATTTACAATGCTTACAGGATTGGATATCGATGTCGGAATAGATTCTGATGTAGATGCGGATTTGGACATAGACGCTCCGGACGGACATGTTCATATCTCAAACGATCCTTCAGCTTGGGCACATTTTCTGAAATTTCTGAATCTGGATATTGTTCCGATGACGTATTTCCTTACGCTTGTTCTTTTGCTGACGTGGCTGGGTTCTATTTATCTCAATGTTTTTCTTCCGTTGCCGAATTGGGCAGAAGCATTGATGGTAGTTCCGTTGCTGATTGGCAGTTTAATTTTAACTAAAATTATTTTAAAACCATTAAATCCTTTCTTTAAAGAAATTAATCATAAAGGAGAAAGATCTCACGATTTTTTGGGGAGAGAAGGCAGATTGAAATCAAGCATCGAAGGAAATAAAATCGGGATGATGGAAGTTTTCATCGGGAGCGATCCCATGACACTGATGGTAAAAAGCAAGGATGGAAAAAAACTGGAACACGGAATGCGAGTGATGATTGTAGATGAAGAACCGAACAGAAAATTTTACGTCGTAGATACTGGTTTTAATTTTTAAAACTAAAAACCATGTTCACTCTCTTTATCATTATCCTCGACCATATTTTATCATTTTTCACTTAGAGACTGTTTAGACTTGATTAATTATTAAAAACATTATTCATTTTTTGACGCAGAGATTTTATTTAAAGACTTACTTATTTAAGTGAGCAAAGAAGAATCAACAAGTTAATTTGATGAAGCTGTATTTTCAAGCTTCGCAAAGCCAATTTTATTTGCTTTTGCTTTCTAAAAATAATGGGTAAAGTTGAAGTAAAACTTTGCATTAAAAAAATTAACAGAATTATAAAATTTTAATTTAAACAAGCTCTTAAAAAAACACATTTTTAACATATAAACTATTAAACTTATGAATATACCTTTAATTGTTGGAATTATTGTAATCGTAATCGCTACTGTCGGACTCATCTTTTGGGTGTTGTCAATGTACAAAAAGACGGTTCAGGGAATTGTGATTCTCAGGACAGGTTACGGAGGAACGAAAGTATTTTTCAATGCAGGAATTGTAATCCCGATCATCCATCGTATGGAATCTATGGATATTTCTGTAAAAAAATTGGAAATATCAAGAGAAGGAAAAGCAGGATTGATCTGTAAAGACAATATGAGAGCCGACATTCAGGTGGCTTTTTTCATCAGAGTCAATAAATCGGTGGATGATATTATTAATGTTGGACAAACCATCGGATGCCAAAGAGCTTCAGATACCAATACTTTAAGAGAACTTTTTGAAGCTAAATTTTCAGAAGCCTTAAAAACAGTCGGTAAAAAATTCGATTTCACAGAATTATATGAAGCAAGAAGCGAGTTTCGTCAGGAAATTTTAGATATCATCGGAACTGACTTAAACGGCTACGTTCTGGACGACTGTGCGATCGATTACCTTGAACAGACTTCCATCGATAAATTAGACAAAGACAATATCTTAGATTCAGAGGGTATTAAAAAAATCACAGAATTAACGGCTAATCAAAATATTAAAGCAAATCAGGTTCGCAGAGATGAGGAAAAAACCATCACTAAACAGAATGTTGAAGCCCGTGAAGCGATTCTTGAACTGGAAAAACAATTAGCCGAAAAAGAAGAATCCCAAAAAAGAGAAGTTGCCAATATCAAAGCCCGTGAAAATGCTGAAATTCTAAAAGTTGAAGAAGAAGAGCGTTTAAAATATGAAACGGTAAGAATCGCCACAGAAGAAAAATTACAGATTGCAGAAGAAAATAAACTTCGTCAGGTCGTTATTGCTGCAAAAAATAAAGAGCGTGCAGATCTTGTTGAAACTGAAAGAGTTTTGAAAGACAAAGCATTGGAAGCAACAGAAAGAGAAAGAATCGTCTCATTGGCACAAATTGAAAAAGAAAAAGCCATTGAATTAGAAAAGAAAACCATTCAGGATGCGATCCGCGAAAGATTGACAATGGAAAAAACCGTTGTGGAAGAACAGCAGGGAATCAAGGATTTAGAAGCATTCAAAACCGCAGAAAGAAACAAGCAGGTAGAAATCACAATGGCGACTCAGGAAGCCGAGAAAAAATTAATCGAAGAAACAAAAGCTGCAGAATCGCGTAAACTGGCAGCAGAAAAAGATGCTCAGAAATACGTAATTGAAGCTCAAGCTAAGAGAGATGCTGCAGAGAAAGAAGCAGAAGCTCGTAAAATCATCGCCGATGCCAAAGCTAAAGAAGAAGCAACAGTTGGCTTATCTGAAGCTCAGGTAATGCAGGCAAAAGCTGATGTTGCAGAAAGACAAGGTATTGTAGAAGCGATCGTTATCGAGAAAAAAGCAGAGGCCATCAGAAAAGAAGGAATTGCTCAGGCGGAAGTGATTAAAGAAAAGGCATTGGCTGAAGCAGCAGGTATCACCGAAAAAGCTGAAGCAATGAAGAAATTGAACGAAGCAGGAAAAGATCACGAAGAATTCCGTTTGACATTGGCGAAAGAAAAAGAAGTGGAACTGGCTCAAATTTCTATTCAGAAAGATATTGCAGAAGCACAATCGTTAGTTTTAGCGGAAGCATTCAAATCTGCAAATATCGATATCGTTGGTGGAGACAACACGTTCTTCGACAATGTAGTTCGTCAGGTTTCTGCAGGAAAAGGACTGGATAAATTCATCAGCCACAGTGAAAATGCACAGTTGCTAAAGGAAAATTTACTGAGCGGTGACGAAAATATCATCAGCAAAGTGATGGGAATGGTGAATAAATACAACATTTCATCCGAAGATATCAAAAACATGAGCATCGCTTCATTGATATTTAAATTAAACGGTGTTGCAGACCAGAACGAAAAAGGAATTCTGGGTAAAGCACTCGATATGGCAAAACATTTAGGAGTTGAAAACAAACCGTTGAAATAATCAGTTTTCTGAACCATTGAACTCAACATAAACATCAGTAAAACTCTCATTGTTTTAGCGACTTTTCGTGAAAACTTTGGGAGTTTTTTTAACAAAATATGAACTTGCTTAAACTAAATTTTTGTTGAAAAAACGCAAAGGCTCAAAGATTTTTAAACCTTAAAAACGTTTTTAAGCCACAAGAAAATCAAAGATTTTCGAAGTAAGACGATATTAATTTTATCGAAGATAAAATCCTTGTGTCTTAATGATTGAAATATTATTAAAAAACTTTGCGCCTTTGCGATTACCAACCTAAAAAAACAGGTTTATAAACTATTTAAACCAAAATTATGTCAGAAAAACTTAATTCCGGTATATACGAAATTATTCAGAACCGTCTGAATGAGCAGAAAAATATCCTTGTCGAAAAACTTTACAAGCTTAATGACAGCCGTAAAAGTATTTTCGGCGGTATCGATTTTTCTCTGATTGCCAATGAAAGAATTTCTACCGACCACAATTGTGTAGCAAAAGATATTTTTTCGTTCAATGACCTTCTGATTTTCGGCTCCAATGCTCATTTGGGAATGCAGAGTGAAGTGAATATCACCGATGTATTTTCCATTCATAAAATTAATAATAACCGTTTTGAACCACAGGATTACTCCTTAATCAATGATGAAATTTTCGTTGATGAGTTCAAAAATCTTTATAAATATTACAGAAATACCTTTTTTGCCCGTTTTTATTTCACAGAAAACTATTTGTATATGGTTTTCCAGCTTTCTGAAAGTACCTCGGATATCAAAGCATTTAAATGGCTGATTAAGGAAAATCAGTTGGTATATGTAGATTCCAGAAGTGCTTCCGAAGTCTCCTACCCTCCTCAACATGGCTTTACATGGACGAAAGCAACCAGAGATATGCAACGAAACGGAAAATATCCGCACGTTTCTTTGGCCGATAAAGTTTTCGTTGAATCCATCGGAGGAGATATTACCATTAAAATCGAAGACAACACCGATACAGGAAAAGGTATTTATTCTGAGGACGTTACACATAAAGACCAAAATCTCGATGATGCAGAAATTCACTTCTGTGATTTGGGAAATTTGGTTTTATTTAAAATCCGACCATATCAGGAAACGGAGCGCTATTTCATTTACAATCATAAAGAAAAAACGGTTTCCAGAGTTGATGCTTTGAAACATGCTGGCGTTTTACTTCCAGAAAGTCAAGGCGTTTTATTTTCAAATGGTTACGCATTACAAACGGGAGGTTTAAAGGTAATTTCACAAGACCAGAACCGTCTTCATTACCTAAAAACTGTAACCGAGCCCAATGGTGAAAATTTCCTGTATATTTTCTACGATGATAAAACCAATAATTATCAGCTAATTTCTTATAATATCATCACTCAAACCATCGAAACACCGATTCGATGCAGTGGTTTTACGATTTTAAATGACGGAAGATTAATTTATCTCCGAGAAAGCACAGAAACGACCAAACATCATCTTGCCCAGATTTGGCAGTCGCCTTATTCAAAAGAGCTGAAAGCAAATCCTGAAAAGTCTGATAATTTAATCTACAAAATCGGCAACAAGGATATTGTAAGAGTAATGGCGGAAAGTCAGGAACTGATTACTTTATTAAACAAAAAAGACTCATACAGCGGACTTTACGATGATATTGTAAAACTTTCAACAACGATTATGGATGCGTATTACTTTTTGGGAGAAGAGGAAGTACAGCATCTCGATCAACCTTTAAAAGAAATCAGGAAAATTGCCCATTCTGCTATCAATGAATATGAAAAGGTTGTTGAGCAGAAAAAGAATACCGCAGAAGCCATTGAAAAAATCAAAGAATCTTGCAAGAAAATTCTTGATGATACAAAGAGGATCCATTATTCTGAACTGACAGAATATATCGATATGCTCTCCCAAATTCGTGCTTTACGAGGCGAAATTACAAGCGCGAGAGAACTGAAATATGCAGATTTAACCATATTAGATTCTTTAGAAAAATCTTTGGCAATACGTTCAGAAGAGCTTTCAAATGCTTGTGTAAGCTTTTTGCTTCAGGAAAATTCGTTACAGCCTTATCAGGAAAGAGCCGAAAATATTACGGACCAAATTGTCAATCTTCAAAAAGCAATTGATTCTAAAACGATTGAAGAAGAAATCAACAATTTATCCGGTCAGTTGGAACTTTTGGTTGATATTGTTAATAATCTTAAAATTGAAGACACGTCTCAATCAACACAGATTATTGAAAATATTTCGTTGATTTTTGCCAGATTGAATCAGGAAAGACTTGAACTTTCAAAACGAAAAAGAGAAATTTCAGGGAAAGAATTGTCTGCAGATTTTCAGGCTCAGATGACGTTGTTTGACCAATCGGTTATCAATTTCTTAGAACTTTCTCAGACTCCGGAAAAATGTGATGAATATCTTACCAAACTTTCTATTCAGTTGGAAGATATGGAAACAAAATTCGTTGATTTTGAAGAATTTATTCAGAAAATAGAAGAAAAAAGAGAGGAAGTTTACGGTCATTTTCAAAATAAAAGAGTTCAACTTACTGAATCCAGAAATAAGCGTACTCAAAATTTATCCGATTCTGCACGAAGAATTTTAAAATCTGTTCAGACAAAAGCCGAAACTTTCGACAGCGAAAATGAAATTAATGGTTATTTCGCGACCGATTTGATGGTGGAAAAAGTGAGAGACATGGCCCGACAGCTCATGGAAATGGAAGATTCTGCAAAAGCGGAAGAAATCCAGACCTTACTGAAAACATCTCAACAGGAATCTGTAAGAAAGCTGAAAGATAAAAAGGAAATTTATGTAGACGGCGACAAGGTGATTGCTTTAGGTGATTATAAATTTGCAGTGAATCAACAGAAACTCGACCTTACGATGGTTCTGAAAAACGCACAGTATTATTATCATTTAACAGGAACAAGTTTTTACGAACCTTTAAATTTTGAAACTCTTTCCGATTATAAAGACGTTTGGAATCAGGAATATATCTCTGAAAATCAAAAGGTAAAACGTTTTGAATATCTAGCTTGGAATATTTTTTCGACCCATCAAAATATTCTTACAGAAGAACAAAATAGAACTATTATTCAGCAATTTTTGACTGAGCATTTTGGAGAAGGCCTGGTAAAAGGTATTCACGATGAGGATGCTTTAATTATTATCACTAAGCTTCAGCAGATGCATAATGAATTGGGATTGATGCAGTTTACTCCACAAGAGCGCTCTGTTGCCCATCTTTTCTGGAGTTTTTTAAATAATGAGAGAAAAGAATATTATACAAAACAGTTTGAAGTTGCTGCTTTAATTTCACAATCTTTTACGACAGAAAAAGGTTTTAAATATTTAACTCAAGAATTATCTTCGGAAATTAAAGCTTTTGCTGAAATTGGTAATTTTTTCACTGAAATCAATTATGAAAACGCTGCTATTTACCTGAAAAGAGAAAACAGAGAAAATTTTATTATTTCTGAAAAGGCAGGAAATTTATATCAAGCTTTCCTTGAGGATCTTAAGCAAAAAGGGAAAGATTTAGAGTTTATAGATCAGTTGGAAGCGTTATATCAATACCCTTCCGCATGTTACTCTATTGCTGAAAGTGCGCTTCAGGCATTTATTTTTAGTAAAAATTTAAATATTGAAGAAAACATCAGACAGGAAGTTGCTGTTTTTTTGGTCACTCAGAATTTTAACGAAAAAAATATTCAGCAGATTGCTTATGAAGCGGTTTTAAAAGGATTAAAATCATTAGAAAAAGACACAGAATACACACTTAATTATTATGAATTTGCTTCTCGCCTTGGTTATTTCAACGACGTCACTGTTTTGAAATACAAACAATTGCAAGAATTAAAATCCACATGGATTACTGATAAGAAGAAATCTTTAAAAATAGACACCTTCAAATCTCAGGTTTTGAGCTCATTTGTAAGAAATAAGTTGATTAGTGATGTTTATTTCCCTCTTATCGGGGCCAATCTTGCCAAACAATTGGGAACTGTAGGAAATGACAAAAGAACCGACAGAATGGGAATGCTGCTTCTGATTTCGCCGCCAGGTTATGGTAAAACGACCTTGATGGAATATATGGCGGACAGAATGGGCTTGGTTTTCATGAAAATCAACGGACCTTCGATTGGGCATGATATTGTTTCGACCGACCCGAGTGAAGCAAAAAACGCAGGCGCAAGACAGGAACTCGAAAAACTGAATCTTGCTTTGGAAATGGGCGACAACGTGATGCTTTATCTTGATGATATTCAACACTGTAATCCTGAGTTTTTGCAAAAATTCATTTCTCTTGCCGACGGGCAGAGAAAAATTGAAGGAATTTACAATGGTGAAAGCAAAACGTATGATTTGAGGTCTAAACGTTTTTGTCTCGTGATGGCAGGAAATCCTTACACCGAAAATGGCGAGAAATTCAAAATTCCGGATATGTTGGCCAACCGTTCTGATACCTATAATTTGGGTGAAATTTCGGGAAATAAAACAGAATTATTTGATTTAAGTTTAATTGAAAATGCGTTGACTTCAAATGATTATCTGACCCGACTGACCCAGCCCGGAATGGAAAACCTGTACCGATTATATGATGCAGTTTTAACGGACAATCCGAATATTGATTTGCTTGGTAATTTCAGTTCAAACGAAATTGCAGATTTCAAAAAGGTGTTAGAAAATACTATGAAGGTTCGTGATATTGTACTGAAAGTAAACAGTCAGTATATCGCTTCTGCCGCAATGTCAGATGAATACCGAAACGAACCGCCATTCAAACTTCAGGGCTCTTACCGAAATATGAATAAACTGATTACCCAGATTCAGCCTATTTTAAAAGGTGAAGAAGTTATTCAAATTGTTTTGAATCATTATCAGAATGAATCTCAAACGTTGACGACCGGCGCAGAATCTAACATGCTAAAGCTAAAAGAATTAATGAATATTATGAATTCCGAAGAAGAGGTACGTTGGGAAGAAATCAAAAAGACTTTTGTGAAAAACAAGATGCTCAAAGGTCTTGGTGAAAGTGATAGAATGGCACAGGTAATTGCGCTTCTTTCGCAGTTCAGTGAAGGGTTGGAAGGCATTAAGGAAGTTTTGAAAAATTCATAAGTTCTTCAATTGAATATGATTTTTTATTCTATTGATTTCAATAATTATTAATTGGAGTCTTCGACAGGCTCAGACTGACAAATCTAATACTAACTGTATTTATCACACATTTTATTTGTTGCGATGTCAGGTTGAGCTTGTCGAAACCTTATTATTTTTTTTAACCATACACTTTCTCATTTTTACGTAAATTGGCAGATTAATTAATCATTTTCCTGCCGAACTCATGAAGCTGCCCAAAGAATATATTTTACCGGATACCCATATCACTACCCTTTCGATATACGATCTTTTAAAACATACTCAGAATGCAGGATTTATCGAGAACAAAGATTTTCGGGACATCTACCCTCTTGCTTTGGAGTGCAATGCAGGCGTTTTCACCAAGTCTATTTCCACAATTGATTATCCGAATGTTTCCGTGAGTCAGGTTGGTTCTTCATTGATTACGGCTTGTTCCTGTGACAACGAAAGTCAAAAACTTTGTGAACATCAGGCTGAAATTATTCATGCCATTATTGAGCAGAAAAATTTCCGGATCTTTTTTGATTATCATTTGAGACAACGAACATTAATTTCTACGGCAAAAGGTTTCGGACTGGAAAATGAACCTCATCTTGATGCTTATTTCCAATTGGAATACAAAGACGGAAAACTGGATATTCAGCCTAAAATCAAAGAGCTTGTAAAAATTGATGAACAGCTTTTCAGGCAAGAACTTCTTCCGCAACGACCATCGATATTGGAAGAATTGGCAACAAAAGACACAGACAGAAAGAAAATCTTGGTGATCGGAAGACATCGTTTTTACAATCAACTCAATTTTTCGTTGATGGAAGCAGATGTTACCCAAACCGGAAAAATAAAAAACCCGATTACAACTGTCGATCCCATGCAACTGATCTGGAATACAGAGCAACCTTCGGGAATCAAATTTTATACAGCGATTGTTACTTTTCAGACCAAATTCAGTGAAGAAAAAAGTCCTGCAGAAATACAGGCTTTACAACTGATCGCGCAGAATCCTTTGGAACTGGCGGTTTATTATCATGATCATAATATTTCAGAAACAATTTCATCAAAATCTTTGGTTTCTGTACAACTCAATATTTTAAAAGCTGAAATACAACTCACCGTTTTCAAGAAAGATCCTTTTTACGAAATTACGGGAGAATTGCAGTTTAATGATGCTTCAATTCCATTTAAAAATGTGGTGATAAGAAACGAACAGTTTGTTTATCATCAAAACACGCTTCATCTTATCGATAATCCCGATTTGCTTCGTGTGATCCGTTTTTTTAAATCAAATAATGAAATTCTCATTGTTCATAAATCGAAATATGATGAATTTTTAAACACCGTTTTATCTTCATTGGAGCAATATGTTCATATCAATTACAGCTATATCCGAAAGGCAACTCCGGTAGAATCGGCGGAGAAAAGCTTTCATACAGAGCGGATTATTTATCTTCAGCAAAAGGGAAATTACATTTCTTTGACTCCGGTGATGAAATATGGAGCGATAGAAGTTGCCGTTTATTCCCGAAAACAATTGTTTGACACCGACCAAAATGGAAATGAGTTTAAAGTAGAACGAAATATTGAAGCTGAAAATCAATTGACAGCCGTTGTGATGCAGCAACATGATGATTTTAAAGAACAACTCGGAGGATACCAGTATTTCTATCTTCACAAAGATAAATTCCTGGATAATAATTGGTTTCTGGAAGCCTTTGAAATGTGGCGAAATGAAGGCATTACAATTCTTGGATTTAATGAATTAAAAAATACGAAACTGAATCCTCACCGGGCAAAAATTAACATCGTGGTAACAAGCGGTGTAGATTGGTTTAATGCAAAATTGAGCGTACGTTTCGGAAAAAAAGAAGCACCTTTAAAACAACTTCACAGAGCCATCCGAAATAAGGCAAAATTCGTACAATTGGACGACGGATCTCAAGGTATTTTACCTGATGAATGGATCGAAAAAATCACCCGATATTTTCAGGTTGGAGATATTGATGAAGAATTATTAAAAATTCCAAAAATTAATTTTACGGAAGTCTCAAATCTTTTTGAAAAGGAAATTTTAAGCGATGAAATTCATCATGAACTCAACAATTACGCCCAACAGTTTTCAGATGTTAAAAATATTCCTGAAATTCCTGTTCCTGTAGAATTAAAAGCTCAACTTCGGGATTATCAAAAGGAAGGATTGAATTGGTTGGCGTTTCTCGATACATTTAATTTCGGTGGATGTCTTGCCGATGATATGGGATTGGGAAAAACAGTTCAAATTATTGCTTTTATCCTGTACCAAAGGGAAAAATACGGTCACACAACTAATCTGATTATTGTTCCGACTTCCTTATTATTCAACTGGCAGCAGGAAATTGAAAAATTTGCTCCTTCCATCAAAGTATTGCTTCATTACGGCGCTGATCGAAAGAAAAGCATCGATAAAATGCATCAATATGAAGTCGTGTTGATAAGCTATGGAATGCTGCTTTCGGATATTCAGTTCTTAAAAAAGTTTAATTTTAATTATATTTTTCTTGATGAATCTCAGACCATTAAAAATCCAAATTCTGAAAAATATAAAGCCGCGAGATTATTACCATCGAGAAATAGAATCGTTCTGACCGGAACGCCCGTTGAGAACAATACTTTTGATCTTTACGGACAACTTTCCTTTGCTTGCCCCGGATTATTGGGAAGCAAGCAGTTTTTTAAAGACACTTACGCCATTCCTATTGATAAATTTGAATATACAAAACGTGCCGTTGAGCTTCAGCAAAAAATAAAGCCTTTCATTCTCAGAAGAACCAAAAAGCAGGTGGCAAAAGAACTTCCCGAAAAAACGGAGATGGTTATTTACTGCGAAATGAATTCGGAACAGCGCGCCATCTACGACACTTACGAGAAAGAATTGCGCGATTATATCTCAGGAACTACGGACGATGAGATGCTTAAAAACAAAATTCATGTATTGGCCGGCTTAACGAAACTCCGACAGATTTGTAATTCTCCGGTGCTATTAAAAGAAGGTCATTCGAATGAACATGCCGTGAAAATAGAAATTCTCACGGAACAGATTGAAAATAAATCGAAAGAGCATAAGATTCTGGTGTTTTCGCAATTTGTGGGGATGCTCGATCTTATTAAAGATGAACTGATCAAGAAAAATATTCCTTTTGAATATCTTACGGGACAGACCAAAGACCGCGGTACAATAGTGAATAATTTCCAGACTGATGAAAATATCCGTGTCTTTCTTATAAGCTTAAAAGCTGGTGGTACAGGACTTAATCTTACCGAAGCAGATTATGTTTTTCTTGTTGATCCGTGGTGGAATCCTGCCTCCGAAAACCAAGCGATTGACCGAAGTTACAGAATCGGGCAAACCAAAAACGTAATTGCAGTCCGTTTAATATGTTCTGACACCATTGAAGAAAAAATCATGAATCTTCAAAAGAAAAAAAGCAAGCTTGTCGAAAATCTGATAAAAACCGATACTTCTAGTTGGCAAGGCTTTACAAAAAGTGATTTGCTGGAAATTTTAGAATAGAAAATGTTTAAATTTTCTATGCCTCTATTATTTCTAAACGCAATGTTTCAATTCAACTTTGTACATTATTTTTAGAAAGCAAAGGCAAATAAATTTGCTTCGCGAAGCTTGAAAACACAGCTTCATCCAATCAACTTATTGTAATAACTGTTATCTTATTTTGACAAGGCAAAACAAAATAGAATTATATACAATGAACTCATCTCGACTTTATTTTTGAAACTTTCTAATGGCAATCACAATAAAAACTAAATAATTGAATCCTATCCAGCTTGTAATCCAACAAATCTGACTTGCAGTTTGTAATAAGAGTTTCAGGAACTCTGAATCCGCACTGTTTAGCCAGATTTAAATCAAACAACTTATCATGTTGGTTTTCCTCCAAATAACCTCCGAAATATTTTATATGTTTTTTACAAATTTTTTCATAAGATTTATTAATAATATCATTTTCACTTAAAAAATAATAACTGATTTTTGTGTCTTTCAATTCTGTAGGCAAAAATAATTGACAGCTTCTACGATGATAAATGACTAGTTCCTCTGAAAAATTTAAATTTTCTGAATTACTTACACGAAGAGATATCTTTTTAAATTCATTATTGTTTACCCTTTCAAAATCTGCTTTTTTAGAGATTAAATACTCTATGATTTCATCACTTGAAGTGTCATTGTCTTTTGTAATAATAATTATCTTCATTTTTTATTACTTAAGAGCTGTAAAAAATCTTTAAAATTAATTTTAACAGTTTGAGCTTTTAAAAATGAGATAAAATTAGAATTACCGTCACCAAAACGATTTACAAAAGAGGACTCTAAATTATATTCATGGTTATCAAGTGAAAATAATCTAACCAACACTTCATCATTCAACGAGCTTAAGCCTATCTGTTTTCTATTAATTTCTATTTCTTCAATATTTCTTTTCTCCTCATCATTTCTATTTATTTTATAAATACTTTTACTAATAAAACAACACTCTTGACCAATCTCAAAAAGAGGAAAATAGTCATAATTGCTTTTTTTCGTATGTAAACCATCAATTATATGAACAAAATTTTTATTTTTAATCTTTCCTTCTTTTAATGCTTGATATAAAATTGGTTCAAAATCAACAACTCTATTCTCTTTGGCTTGCTGTTGGTGAAGAATTATAATTAAGTATTTCAGAAATAAGTTTGCTTTAGATGGGTCTTCAGCTCCAATTTCATATTCTCCGATAAATCCATTTTTGGAAATTATGTCATTTAACATTTGGGCATTTAGACTATCATTCTTTCTGACTTTATTTTTATTAAACTCTGATACTGGTCTGTATTTTTGGTCTTCTATAAAAAGGCTATCTAATTTGGCTTTTAAAGCTAAATCAATAGTGTTACTGCATTGATTTTTGCCTATTAATTTTTTATTTTTCTTCAAAAATGTATTAAAGGAATCTGATGATTTTAAATTTTCAAAATTAGCTCCTAGGCATTTTAGTTTTTTATAATCGTCTATACTTTTATTGTTATTTAATTTTTGGTTTATTAGAAAACTATTATAAATATCTGATGAAAACGGTTTATCAAAGCTTCTAAATGCTTTTTCATAATATTCAGAAGCTTCTTTATTTTTATCCTGTATAAGGCTTTGCTCTGCTAAATTAATATATCGATAGTAGGACTTCAAGCTCTCAGGAAGCTCAAAATTATTTGATTGGCATTTAACAATCAATGATATTAACAAACATATTAGAAGAGTTGTTTTTTTCATGAAATAAATTTATAAAAAACTCGGTTTGAATAGAGGTCTATTCATAACCGAGAATATTAATTTGTTTAGAAATTATTTTCCTCCACATTGCCCGTGAGAATCAGGACCATAATCTGTATATGACCCATAATCACAGTCTGATGTAGGGCCAAATAAAATAACAAACATATTTTCTGTTTTTAAAACAATTATTTTACATTATTTCTACCAACTCTACTTTTTACACATTTCAAGAATTTTAACTAGAATGTGAAGACCCAATTTAAAAACTGAAACCAGCTTTTACATGTAGTTCTTTAAAATTTCTCTTGCTGATATTCTTAGTTTTCCCAACTGTGAGTAAAGTATTTTCGAAATATCTTTTACAGCTTCTCTAGCAACTTGGTTTATACTCTTCCAAAATACTTTCTTAGAAAAGCACCAACTTCATAATCATTCCCAGTTTTTAAAATCTGTCCCTTGTAAAGAACTTTATATTCGTTTTCTGCTATTTTTTTACAGATAGTCCTTTTTTAACGATGAACCTGTTTAAACTGAGTTGCAAAAAAAATTAGCAATTTAGAGTTGCAAAAAAAGAACTAAAATCTGGAACTCATAAGCAAAGGAAAACGAGGCTTTTCTACGAGATTTGATTTAGAAAAAATCTTTAAACTTATTATCAAACGATTGAAAACAGACTGTCAATGGCGTGAGTTAAGCCTGAAAGAATACTTTTCAAACGAAACAATAAGTTGGCAATTAATTTATTATTACTTCAATAAATGGTGTAAGGATGGTTCTTTCAGACGAATTTGGATTTCTCTTCTTGGTCATAATAAAAGGGAATTGGACCTTTCCGGTGTGCAAATGGATGGAAGCCATACCCGTAGCAGAACGGGAGGCGAATCGGTAGGATATCAGGGAAGAAAATCATCCGGGACAACCAATTGTATTTCCCTTTGTGACAACCAAGGACAGATGCTTTCAATGGGAAAACCAATAGGCGGAGAACATCATGATCTGTATAATATTGAAGAAACTTTGGATGATATTCTCGGTGTTCTTCATGATGCTGATATAGATTGTAAAGGATTGTTTCTCAATGCAGATTCTGGTTTCGACAGTAAAAAATTCAGAAATATTCTGGTGCAGAAAGAAATAATAGGGAATATTAAAGAGAATCCTCGAAATGGGGATACAAAACACGAAAGGTATTTTGATAATATACTGTATAAAAGAAGGTTCAAAATAGAAAAGCAAATGTTTTCCAACCTAAATACAAAAAATTACATCATTAAATAAAATACAATAGATTCTGTCGTTGCCTAGAATCATACTCGTAAAGGCAATAAAAACCAGCACATTATGAAAATAAATTTCAAAAATATTTTTGCAGGGAAAAACAAAATTGCTTATGTTTGTAAACAGAATAACACAAAAACACAGAAAGATGAAAAAAAAATACACTATCAAATAAGTGCATAATCTAATGTACTATCTGAAGATGACTCTTCAGCAATTTTTCAAAAAATAGAAATTTAAAAATAATCATCTTACTTTCATCAACAGAAAGTTGGAGCTTACTGTTTTTTGAAAAATTTCATTTATAAAAATACAAAAGAATAATACAAATATGAAAAAACTCTACATGAGTGCATTTACAATATGCACGATCTTGGGCTACGCTCAGGAAGTAGTCTGGCAGAAGGATATTAAATCCTCAACACAGAATTTTCTAAGTCAGGTTACTACAACAATTGATCAGCAGTATCTTATCACAGGTAGTTCGATCCAATCCAAAAAGCTTTCTACAGAAAATAAGCAAAACATGGGCTACGACCTCCATTTGGTTAAACTCAATCAACAAGGCGAAGAGGTATGGGAAAAATATTTTTCAGGTCAAAATCATGATTTTCTATCTGCAACCGTAGCAACACAGGATGGTGGATTTTTAGCAGCAGCAACTTCTTACAGCGGAAAAGGTCTGGATAAAAAAGAGGATTCAAAAGGAGGAAGTGACATCTGGTTGATTCGTTTGAATGAATTTGGAGATGAGCTTTGGCAGAAAACGTTGGGAAGTTCTTCTGATGAAGAAACACGAGCTGTGATACAAACTACTGATCTAGGATTTTTTGTAGCCGGAAATGTTCAGAATTCAGCTAAAGGTTATGGTTCTAAGGATATTTTAATTATCAAATTAGACAAGAATGGAAAAGAATTATCCCAATTAATTTTAGGAGGAAAAGGATTAGATGAGGTTGAAAAAATGATTCCTACGAAAGATGGTGGTGCTTTGTTAGGGATCTATTCCAGAAGCAGTGCCAGAGGTTCAAAGAAAACTGAAAACTTCGGCGAAGGAGATTATTGGATTATTAAACTTTCCAAAGACGGAAAAGTTGAATGGGAAAAGAATTTCGGTGGAAAAGCTGATGATCATTTGAGAACATTAGCTTTAACTTCGACAGGATTTTTAATTGGTGGTGAAAGTCGTTCTGAACGTTCAGGAAATAAAACTGTTGGAATTAAAGAAGGAACTGATCTTTGGTTGATTTCTTTGAATGAAAGAGGCGATGAAATCTGGCAGAAATCCTACAATTTTAAAAACAGAGATGTTTTAATGGGAATGAGTATTCTACACGGTTCTGATGATAAAACTTCAAAAGAAATTCTATTGGGAGGCTATACTCAGGCAGAAGAAAGAATTGAAAGTGATGACGAGAAATTCTGGATGTTGTATTTAGATGAAAATGGCAATGAACAATGGAGAAAGCATGTAAAAGGAGAATCCAGTAAGAAAGAAGAAAGATTATCTGATATAAAATTAAACCGTGACGGATCGATCATTTTAGCAGGAACAAGTGCTGAGGAGCTTGGAAAGGAGAATTGGAAAATCATTAAGCTTGGAGACAGGCAAATAGATCAGCTAATTGTAAAGCAAGACATTAAGATCTATCCTAATCCGGTTTCAGATTATGCTTATGTGGAGATAGGGTTTGAGGGTTTGAGAGAGGGAGCGTTTGAGGCAGAGATCAACCTTTACGACATGAGCGGACGACAATTGCAAAATTTGAAAACTAAAAACAAGATAACCAAAGTCAATACTCAGAGTTTGATTCAGGGAGCTTATTTGGTGACTATAAAAACTAACACGAATAAAACGGCTAATGCCAAATTGATTAAGAAATAAAACATAAATATTCATGAAAAAAACAATTGCAGCAATTTTTATAATTGCTACACAAATGTATTCTGCGCAACAGGCAACCGAAATGCAGAATAATAAATATAATCTGACCATAAAATCTCCTGATGCCAGTCAATTATCAAAGCATATTGATATCCCGACTACAACCCACACGGGAACAGTAGGAATAGATATTCCTATTTATAATATTAAGATTGATAATTATAGCCTGCCGATTTCATTAAAATACCATGCATCCGGTGTGAAAGTGAAAGAAATTGCTTCAAAAGTAGGTCTTGGCTGGTCGCTATCAATAGGGGGGATTTCTATGTCTAAGCAGATAATAGCTAATGAAGATAAAGGTTATATTCCTGCTATCAACCAAGCAGACGGGGCTTTTCAGCCAAATGATAGAACTTCTTCAGATTTTAGTTTTGCATCTCAAATTATGGGTTTTGATGCCTCAGATCCATCAAATACGTATAATCATTTAGGACAGAAAAGAGATACTCAACCGGATATTTTTTCGTACTCAATACCTGGAAGCTCAGGAGATTTTTATCTTGACAGTACAGGATCACCCATAAAAATTGGAGAAACAAGCGTTAAAATCAGCAAGCCTTATCCATTTATTTTAACGGATGATTCAGGGAATATATACTATTTTTCTATAGCTAATGAAATGAGAACAGTTGGAGGCGCATTACCAACAATTGAAAATATTGTTAGTACAGATTTTAAGATAGATAAAATTGTCCTTCCTAATGGAAAAGAAATTAAGTTTGAATATTTGTCGACTCCTTCATATAAGTATCTAAGTAGTTATTATAAAGGATTTAGCTATCCTTTACAATGTCAAACATCAACTGACGGAGTTGTGGCAAATACTGACTACAATGAATATGCCTCTTTAACGGAAGTCTTACGAGAGAAATACCTGGATAAAATTATTTATCCTGATGGTTATACTCTTTTCACATACAGTAATAATAGACAGGACATTCTTGGAGGTCTTGCATTAGAGAATATTTCGGTATATGACAATAGTAATAAATTGATAGCCAATCAACAACTTAATAAGAGTTATTTCACAACAGATGATACTAAAAATATTGGAGGTTATACAAATCATACTGATGCACTTACAAAAAGGTTAAAACTAAATGAAGTAAAAAATACGTTCGATAACTCTTCGTATAAATTGACCTATTATGAAGGTAATCTTCTTCCCAACAGACTTTCTGATGCTACAGATTTCGTGGGGTATTCTAATGGCAAATCTAATAATTTAGGAATACCATATGTAGCTCTTGATGATGATATTTATGGTTGGGGTGATGATAAGAATCCAGATATTAATTTTGCCGTTTCTGGCAGTTTAAAAGAACTTATATATCCTACAGGAGGAAAAATGGGAATTGAATATGAATTGGATGATTTTGATTCAAGCTATTTTCCTACTGAAACCAATATAGTACAGCAGGAACATATGATTGACTCAAACTATACAGAAAGTATTATCAATGTAAACACAAGTGCCAACAGAGTATCTTTTAAGGTCAATTTCACCAGTAATGCCAATCCTCTCAATGATGGCTCTAATACTCTTCCTGATATTAACCAGCCTTATTTTATAGCTGAAATATTAGATAATTCAAATATAGTATTAAAAACCATTATTTTTAATGGAGATTATGAATTCTTATTGGATAAAAAGCCTTCTTATAAATTGAGAATAAGGAAACATAAAAATCCTTCAGCAGATAAATATGCTTCTTTTACTGTTAAGTTTTTTGAAAAAACAGTAGTTCCTAATACAAATATCAACAAATCTGTAGGTGGTATAAGAGTAAAGAAAATTGTTAAACAAGAAAATGTAAATAATGTTATAGAGGAGAGATTTTCATATAAAGATGAAAATGGACTTTCTACTGGCGTATATATGGGAGATCCTATCAATTACTATTATTTTGCCTCATCTCCTCATGGTTATTGGGGCGAAACATGTAGAAGGCTAATTATTAGTAACTCAGGAAACTTTAACCTTTCCACAATTAATGGAAAGCCAACTGTTTATAATAAAGTGATAACCGAAAGAGTAGATGTAAATAATCTTAATACAAAATGGAAAACAGTTGATACCTATTATAATGCACCTTCCACAAATGCGTACAATAGTGAAACTCCTTTTCAGACTTTTGTAAATAATCAATTTGCGAGAGGGCTTTTACTTACAAAAGAAATTTTCGATTCAAATAATAATTTGATAAAAAAAACAGAGAATGAATATTCTCCCGATAATTATTTTAATCAAAAATCCAGTGACTATTTAAGTATGTTCCCTGATGTTACAATACGTCCTTACCAAATGAAAATTACAAAAATAGTTAAAGAACCATGCTTTCTTATTCCTAATTGTTTTATTCACGTTCCAACATTTGAGTTTACCCGTTATGAGATTACTTCAAGTTGGATGAAGCTGAAGATGCAAAAAAAAACAAACTATTTTAATAATCAAAATATAGTTGAAACAACCAATTACTTTTATAATTCAGAGCATAAACATCTTAATCCTATATCTCTCGATGTAGAGTCTTCTGATGGTACAGTAAATAAAACCTCTTATAGCTACGCTCATGAAAAAGGCAATCAGCTGATGATTGATAAAAACATGACAGGCATTCCGCTAGAAACCATCGTCTTACAAAAACAAAATTCTAATGATGCTGGGAAAATATTATCAAAAACAGATACAGTTTATCCGACATCATTGCCAACAGCGCAATCTGGAAATTTAATATTGCCATTATCTGCATTATCATATGACCTCCAAAATGGAACAACTGCATCTACAGAAATAACCTATGATAAATACGATTCCAATGGTAATTTACAGCAGTACACCACCAAAGATGGTGTTTCTACAACAATCATTTGGGGTTATAACAATACCCAACCTATTGCAAAAATAGAGGGAGCAAAACTATCTGATATTCAACAGTCATTCATTGACAGTATTGTTAATGCATCCAATACCGATGCTTTAGCAGCTTCAAATAATGACGAGACCTCATTTTTATCTGTATTAAATATTTTTAAAAATAATTTACCAAATTATCAGGTGAGTACTTATACTTACGATCCACTAATTGGGGTAAGAAGCATTACTCCACCATCAGGAATCAGAGAGGTATATATCTATGATACTGCCAACAGGTTAAAGGAAATCAGAGAAAATGATGCAACAGGAAAATTGTTGAAAGAATTTAAATACAACTACAAAAACTAACACACAATGAAAAAAATATTAATCCCGATTGGCGCTTTGCTTGTCACGAGTTTAGCCCATGCTCAGCTCTCGCCCACGGAGAACTATGTATATTCAAAAAAATATTTATCAGACCCTACACTTCCAAATCCTAAAGCCTCAGAAACCGTTCAGTATTTTGACGGCTTAGGACGACCAAAACAGGTAGTGAATGTAAAAGCATCACCGTTAGGAAGAGATGTGGTAACTCATATCGAATATGATGGTTTTGGAAGACAGGTTAAAGATTATCTTCCTGTTCCACAATCTCAGACCTTAAACGGAGCTATTGTTCCAACTCCATTGGCAAATGCTTCTGCATCGTATGGATCAGAAAAAATCTATGCAGAAAAAGTACTGGAAAACTCCCCGTTAGACAGAGTTCAGCAGCAAATTCAGCTGGGAACGGATTGGGCTAATAAACCCGTAAAATTTGATTATGATGCCAATATTACGGGTGAGGTTATTAAGTATACCACTACGACAACATGGGAAAACAATGCAACTAAATCTACCATTAATTATGGAGGGAATTACGGAGCCAACCAACTATACAAAAACACCGTAACCGATGAAGACGGAAATAAAACTATTGAGTTTAAAAACGGTCAGGGACAGGTTGTATTAGTCAGAAAAATCAAAGGCACAGAAAATGTTGATACTTATTATGTATACAATGAGTATAATCAGCTGGCATGGGTTATTCCCCCTTTATTATCTAAAAAACAGACATGGAATTTGAGTGATCAACAGGCTCTTGCTTACGAATACCGATATGACGGAAGAGGAAGATTGGTAGAAAAGAAATTGCCGGGCAAAGGCTGGGAATATATGGTGTATGACAAAGCAGACAGGCTGATCCTTACTCAGGATGCCAACCTAAAAGCTCAAAACAAATGGCTGATCACTAAATATGATCAATTGGGAAGACCCGCATATACAGGATTTTTGACCGGTGGAGAAAGAGCTGCAAGACAAAACGAGATCAAAGATCTGATTATTACCGAAAGTAGAAATACAACAGGCTTTAACAGAAGCGCAACAACCATTTATTATACAGATAATGCCTTTGCAGGTGAAATACCCACGATACTGAGCGTTAACTATTATGATACTTACCCAAATTACAGTTTTAATCCAACTTTTCCAACCGATATTTTCGGATCTACTTTAACGGATAATCCTACAGCTACAGGTAAAAGCACTAAAGGACTTCCTGTAATGAGTCTGGTTAAAAACATTGAAGATGATAGCTGGACAAAGAATTATTCATATTATGATACCCGAGGAAGAGCTGTCGGAACATATTCTATTAATCATTTGGGAGGGTTTACCGAAACAAAATTTGAGTTTGATTTTGCGGGTATGCCTAAGCAAAGCATTACCCGTCACAAAAGATTAAATACGGATACTGAAAGAATAATCACTGAAACGTTTACTTATGATCATCAAAACAGATTACTCGTTCATAAACATAAAGTAGATAACAATACAGAAGAAATCTTAGCTCAGAATAAATACAATGAGCTTTCTCAATTAGAATCTAAAAAAGTTGGTGGGATTAATGTTGCAACGCCACTTCAAACCATTGATTATGCCTACAATATCAGAGGGTGGATGACTCAGATTAATAATCCTGCAAACTTAGGAACTGATTTGTTTGGATATAAAATCAATTACAATACAGTTCAAGGTTTGGAAATTCCAAATTCAGATTTTCCAGATCTAAAAGTAAAACCAAAATACAATGGTAATATTGCAGAAGTATCTTGGAGAACTTTAACTCAAGAAAATGATCCTTTAAAAAGATATGGATATTCGTATGATGTTTTAAACAGACTTTCAGCAGGTTTTTATCAAAAAGAAGGAAATGAGTCGGCAGGAGAATATTTTGAAAAACTAGATTATGATTTGAATGGAAATATCTCGAGATTAAAAAGATCTGAAGGTGCTTTACAGGGAACCAACATCGCAATGGTTGTTGATAATCTTAAATATGATTATATTGGAAATAGACTGACAAAAGTAACTGATGAACAGCTCAATCCGTCAGGTTATCCTTTGGGAGGAAATGATATCTCCTACGATGATAATGGTAATATGACAACTCACAATGATAAAGGTATCTCTTCTATTCAATATAATTATTTAAATTTACCAAAACAGATTACCCAGAACTCTAAAGTAACAAATACTACTTACAGAGCAGACGGAGTGAAAGTAAAGAAGCTCTTTGGAGATATAGAAACAGATTATTTGGGTGGGTTTCAGTATAAATCTACGTTTTCACAAGAATCATGGAATGGCATTGGAACTTATATTCCTGATCCAAATGAAGTTCCTGTGATAAAACTGCGAATTATTCCTACTTCGGAAGGATATTATGATGCACTTCTTGGAAAGTACATTTATAATTTTACGGATCATTTAGGAAATATAAGGTTGAGTTATTCAGATGCTAATAAAGACGGAGTTATCCAGCCGAGGGACTACTCTTATCTTCAATGTGGAGGAAAAAAAGGCTGTACCACAATTTGGAGTCCAGGAGAAATTGTGGAAATCAATAATTATTATCCTTTTGGAATGTTACATAATTATACTGCAACTAATAACAATGCATACCAATACAAGTACAACGGGAAAGAACTTCAGGAAACCGGAATGTACAGTTATGGCTGGAGAGAATATATGCCAGATATCGCTCGCTGGATACAAACCGATCCATTAATAAATGATCATGATTTCACATTTAATCCAAATGAAATTGATGAAGATGACGGTGAAGCTTCAAATATATCAGCAGGTATAATTCTTTCTAATGGAGGAGGCATTTTTAATACTAATAATTTGAATCCTTATGCTTATGGATATAATAATCCTATTAAATTTGATGATCCAGATGGTAGATGTCCGAATTGTTTAACAGCAATAGGAGGTGCTTTAATTGGTGGAGGTTTAGAATTGGGAGGACAGCTTTTATCAGGAAAATCTTTGAATGAAGTAGATTGGGCCGATGTTGGGGTAGAAACACTTAAAGGAGGTTTGATTGGTTCTGGTGTTGGTGCTGGTGCTGCTCTGGCAATAGAAACAGGCTCGGTTGTAACTAAAGCATCTATTGATTATTCCGCTAAAGATGGTAATCAAAATATACTAAATGGCAAAAAGAGTTTAGGAAAAGCGGCTGCAGATGGAATAATGGATGTCGCAGCAGGCCAGGCCGGAAAAGTCGCCGCTAAAGGTTTAAATCGTGCGGCTAGTAAAGCTTTAACAAAAGCAACAACAGCAGAAACAAAAGCTGCAACAGTTTTAGCGCGAACTACAAATACATTTAATAGGGTTACTAACAATGGAACTAATATCTATGGGTCTAGAGCACTAGTAGCACAAAAAAGAATGGGAATCGCACAAAGCGGAGTTAAATTTGCCAGAAAAAATACTGCTGCTGCAAAACTTGTTAAAACAGCTGTTAAAAATGGAGAAGTAGTTAATAAAGCTGCTCAGAATTCGATTTCAGATAAAATAAAATCATTTTTTGGAATTAATTAATCAATTAATGAAAGATAAAATAAAAATTTTTAGCATTTTAGCTTTACTAATGCTTGGTATATATTACTTAGCAACGACTTTACGTAAAAATGAATTAAAAAATGTTGAATTTATAAATAAAGATTTCAAAATTATAAATGGGGTTGTAACAAGAAAATCTGTACAAAAAGGAAATCATTTATGGGTAAAATATATTGTTGATAAAAAAGAATATATTGAATCGGATGGTTTTAGTGAGTCCCAAAGATTTAATGTTGGAGATAGCGTGAAAGTAAAGTATTCAACAAGTAAGCCTAAATTAATGATAACACAATTTAATGAACATTTTTAAAACAATATAATGAAAAATATATTTAAAATTTCACTTATTTTCTTTTCAACAATCTTGTATTCAAAAGATTTCAAAGGAGAAATAACTTATTCTAATACATATAAAAGTAAGAATAATCAACTAAGTAATGAGCAATTAAGCCTAATGCTAGGAACAACTCAAAATTATTTTACCCAAAACGGAAATTATAAATCAACAACAAATGGAAAATTGGTTCCGTGGCAACTTTACTTAAATAAAGAAAATAAACTCTATAATAAAATGTCTAATTCAGAAACAATTTATTGGAATGATTGTAGTATTCAAGGAGACAATGTTTTAAAAGTTGAAATAAATAAAAATGTTGCAACAGTATTAAATATGCAGTGTGATGAAATAATCTTAACATGTACAAGTGGAATTCAGAAATATTATTTCAACTCTAAACTTTTTGTTAATCCTAATTTTTTTAAAAATCATAAACTTGGAAATTGGTTTGATTATATTTCCAAAGCCAAAGCTTTCCCATTAAAAATGGTTATAGAAAACAAACAGTTTGAAATGACAAGTATTGCTACTAAAATAGAAACTAAAGAACTTTCAAATTCATTCTTTGATCTTCCAAAAGAGGCAAAAATTGAGAAGAGTAAATGATACAGGAACCAAAAAAAACTTTTAAAGTTGCATTTCCTTGATTCCACAAAGTCTATGACTTTGAAACCACCGCCATTTTTGCGGTGGTTTATGGTAAAAAACTAGAAAATATAAGAGTGAGTTTCGCATGGAATAGAGTTAGTAAAAGTAGTGAGGTAAGCGAAGTCGAATATGACGTACACTAAAATATGACAGGATGGTATTTAATATCAAATCTCTATAATGAAAAATATGGAATCTCTTTTAGTAGAACATTTAGAAAAACACATCGGTATAATATCTAGAGGAGCAGATATTGTTGATAAAAAGTATAATATAACAATTTCAATATATGATAATATTCCTTTTGAAGATATTAGAACATATTCTACACTTGGAATGAATCGCTATTTTATTGATTACTATTATGAATTTATTTTTGTCTCTATGGCAAAATATGATAAAGATGAAATAGCTTCATTTCTAACAAGTTTTGCAGAATATTTGATTGACAATAAAAAAAGAGTACTTCATGGTGATGTCATATCATTTAGTTTCACGATGACTTCTGAAACAAAAATGAATTCATTATATTTTACTCTACCTTTTTATTTTGATGATAACTTATCACAATTGCGATTAGAAGATAAAACAGTAATTTTTCCATTAATAATACCTGTTTATCAAGAAGAAGCAGAACTAATAAGAGAAAAAGGATGGAGTTCTTTTGAGAATTTTTTAGAAGAAAATGAAATAAATGATTTGTGGGATCTAGAGAGAGATAAATATTCTTGGTAAACAAATACTACTTTGAGTTTATAGTGACTAGTCCTAAAATAGGTTTACAAGTTATCAATTACAATATTAATCCGGAAGATGTTAATTTTCCGGATTTTTTATGCATTGTTTCCGGGGTT
>NZ_JANUFF010000017.1 GCF_024806495.1 Chryseobacterium sp. JUb7 | reverse complement strand
AGAGTTTTCAAAGCTCTCTTTTTTTTATATCCAAATGGCTAATATGCACAGAAAGCCAAAATGCATATCTACAATTTCGTATTGTCTAAAAGAATGCTAGCTCATTGGTAATTTCACATCATCAAAAGAAGTATATTAGATCTACAAAAATGGATATCAGTAATTCTAGTTTTAGTATCTATGTAAATATTTGGTTCCCCGCTGCCTACTTTTTTCAGTTTGTCTTGGGACCAAGACGAGCGTATCTTCAAACACTTTTATCGATGATTTGGTTCGATTAAGTCAAATTAAAAATCAATTACAAGCCTCATTTTTATCAGAAAAATTATTTTAGCTTATTTTAATGCAATTTAATTTTAAAAACTGTCAGCAATCAGCATTGGAATAGTAGATCATTAATTGGCTGTTCCGATCCTATATCCATAAGGGAAGAAGTATCGAAATATTTTATTTAAGTTTTAGAAAGAATTTTGCAAATTTGTTTTTATGAAAACCTTTAATGATCTGTCGACATACAACAAATACCTGAATCTTTCAGCACCCCTTCATCCTTTAATGGACAGCAGAGTGTGCAAGCAGGCAATTCCTAATTTTCCTAAAACAAGTAAAGAAATTCAGGTTAATCTTTTCAAGATATCATTAAAGAAGAATTTCACCGGAGATATCAAATATGGAAACAATAAATACCATACAGAAAATGGTCTAATGCTGTTCAGCGAACCTGGACAAGTGGTTTCCTGGGATAGCCTTACGTTTTGGGATGGATATGCTTTTGTCTTTCATCCTGATTTGATTAAGAAAAATCCTGTTTTCAATAGAATTCAGCAGTATAAATATTTCAGTTATGAGATTAATGATGCTCTTTTTATGACCGAAAAAGAAGCGGAAACTATTACCTGGCTTTTTACAAAGATTCATTATGAGTTGCTTGAGAATAAAAGTAATGCCAATATCGATGTGATTTTATCTTTGCTGAATGTGATTCTTACCTACTCAGAACTTTTCTATGAAAGACAGTTTAAAGAAAGGTCTTTAGACACAATTTCAGTTACTTCAAAAATAAAAATGCTTTTACAGGAGCATTACCGTGACCTTTCAATTCCAGTTCAGAGCATTCCTACTGTTTCTTCAATTGCAGAAAAACTACACCTATCTTCCAATTATTTGACTGACCTTGTGCGTATAGAAACAGGGAAAAGTACAATTACTATCATTCACGATTTTGTTGCCGAACAGGCAGAGATTTTATTACTTCAAACAGATTTGAATATCAGCGATGTTGCATTCCGATTAGGATTTAGCAATGTTCCCTATTTTTCAAGGTTTTTTAAAAAGGTTAAAGGGATTTCTCCCACAGAAGTTAGAAATCAGAGAAAAGGATAACATATTCCCCGATTTGTGTTAAAAGTCAAAAGTCTGTCCGATTAATTTTGAACAGACAATAATTTATGTCTTAAGATTTACATCAATTAAAATTATTACTATGATTTTTACAACAAATAAAATAACCGAAAGCTATTGGAAAGTAGCCATCAATCATCCTCCGGTAAACGTATTCGACCCTGAATTTTCGGTCCAATTAAGAACATTAATGGATGAATTGGAAGCCAACGAAAATTTGAAAGTAGTGGTTTTTGAAAGTTCCAACCCAGAATTTTATGTAGCTCACGCAGAATTGGTCAATATTTTTGATTTTCCTAAAGGTGAGGGAAAAACCGGACTTTCAAAATCCTGGCCAGATGTTGCAAAACGTCTCGAACAGGCTCCGTTTGTAAGCATTGCTTCTATCAGAGGAAGAGCGAGAGGTTTGGGAAGCGAGTTTATTCAGGCTTTTGATATGCGTTTTGCAAGCAAGGAAAAAGCCGTTTTTGCACAGCCTGAAATCGGAATCGGTTCTTTTCCCGGCGGTGGTGGACTGGAACGTCTCCATTTATTGACAGGAAAGGCAAGAGCTCTGGAAATTATTTTGAGTGGTGACGATTATGATGCTCAAACTGCCGCTGATTACGGTTGGATTAATCGAGCATTTCCCGATAATGAACTGGATGCATTCGTAGAAAATTTAGCCAAAAGAATTGATTCTTTTGATTTGAAAATCATCAAAAAAATAAAAGCAACGATGAACGAAAGGGTAGTTATTCCTAAAAATGAACATATTATGGAAACCCAAATCGCCTTCTTCGCATCATTAACAGAGCCTGAAGCAAGATCCAGAATTAAAAAACTGTTAGACCAAGGACTACAAACCTATGGCGATGTCGAACTAAATCTTGGAAAATATTTATAATTAAATGAAAGCATTAATCATCAACGGTCATATCAAATGGCCACAAATTGCAGAAGGAAATCTCAACAAAACGATTTTTGAAAAAAGTAAAAATGTTTTTGAAGAAAAAGGCTACGAAATTCTGGAAACATTTATCGACAATGGCTACGAAATTCCACAGGAAATTGAAAAATGGGTAAATGCCGATTTCGTACTATTTCATTTTCCGATTAACTGGTTTGGAATGCCTGCTAAAACAAAAGATTATATCGATAAAGTTTTGATGAGTAGTTATGGAAAAATCTACGCCGGCGATGGCAGAAATAATGGCGGAAATTACGGTACAGGCGGACTTCTGCAAAGCAAAGGAATGATTGTGAATACGTGGAATGCTCCCGAAGAGACTTTTGGAAACTCAGGTCAGTTGCTTGAAGATTTCTCAATGGAAGAATTTACAAAACCTTTCACGGTAACACTTCAGTTTGTGGGAGTTCAGCCATTGCCGACATTTGCGTTTTATGATGTTTTTAAAAATCCAAATATAGAACAGGAATTGGCTTCATTTGAAACACATTTGAAAAATAATATTTAAACTTAACTTAATAAGTCGAGAGAATTTTCTTCCGATTTTATTTTAAAATTTAAATCAAAAAGTCTTACCGTAATTCTGTGCTATTCTTCCGCTGATTTGAGCTACAAGATTGGCTCTGATGCGAGATAACTTTGTCCTATCAAAATTAAAAAACAAAACAATTAAAATTTTTAAAAATGGAAAAGACAATTTTTATCACAGGAGCATCAAGAGGATTCGGAAAACTTTGGACAGAAGCATTCCTTAAAAGAGGCGACAAAGTTGCAGCAACATCAAGAAATATTGAAGCTTATAAGGATTTGGCAGAACAATATCCCGAAACTTTTCTTCCTATTTCTTTAGATATTACCAACAGAGAAGCGGTTTTTGAAGCTGTAAATAAAGCTAAAAGTCACTTCGGAAGTCTGGACGTTGTCATTAATAACGCTGGTTACGGCGTTTTCGGAGCGGTTGAAGAAGTGAGAGAAAAAGTAACGAAAGATGTTTTTGAAGCCAATGTTTTCGGGACACTTTGGGTTACACAGGCAGCTTTGCCGATTTTCAGAGCACAGGGAAGTGGTCACGTGATTCAGCTATCAAGCGTGTTGGGCGTTTGGAGTTTGCCGACTTTAGGAATTTATAATGCGACAAAATTTGCAGTAGAAGGTTTCAGTGAAGCTTTGGCAACAGAAGTAAAACCGTTTGGAATTAATGTAACGATGATTGAGCCCAACGGATATACAACCGATTTTGGCGGAAGTTCAGCGGTTCACGGCGATGCTATTTCTGCTTATGATGCTTTGAAATCAAGCTTGGGAGAAGCTGAAGGTCTGTTGCCCGAAGATTATGGAAAACCAGAAGCAACGGTTCCTGCGATTTTAAAATTAATTGACAGTGAGAATCCGCCATTACGTCTATTCCTGGGAAAAGTGGGATTAAGAAAAACAGAAAGAGTGTACGCAGAAAAGCTTCAGGTCTGGAACGACTGGAAAGAGGTTTCCGAAGCGGCTCACGGATAATTTAAAAACGTGAAAAATTAAGTAAATCCGACTCAAGATTGGATTTACTTTTTTGTTTTAATATTTAAGGGTTTTCCTCATAAAATCAATTATTACGATGAAATTTCAAAATACAAAATATTTATACATCAGTACATTACTGGCGTTTATTCTCATTCCGTTGGGTGGGTTGACGACGGATATTTACATCCCATCACTACCGGCAATGGCAGAAGATTTGAGGGTTCCGGTTGAAAAAGTGCAGATTTCGCTGCTTTTATTTATGGTAAGTTCAGGGTTTAGCCAACTATTTATCGGAAGTATCCTCGATAGTTTTGGGAGATACAGAATCAATATTTTTGCTTTAATTACCTTTTCTCTGGCAAGTTTTGTCATTGCTTTGGTTCCTGAAATTTATGTAATTTATTTAATGAGAATTATTCAGGGAATCACGGTTTCGCTGATTATTGTTGGTAAAAGAGCTTTTTTGTTGACCTTTACAAAGGTGAAAAACTGAAACATTACACCAGTCTTTTTTCGATTGTCTGGGCAACTGCACCTATTGTTGCGCCGTTTATAGGAGGATATTTGCAGGTACTTTTCGGATGGCAGTCCAATTTTTATCTCCTGGGAATTCTCACCGTCATCATTTTAGTTTTCGAACTTCGATTTACGGGAGAATCTCTGCAGAATTTTCAGGTATTTAAAAGAAAAGAAATTGTGGCAGTCTACAGAAAAATGCTGGGAACACCAGATTTTTATTTTGGATTAATAATTATTGGTTTAAGTTATTCGCTTCTTGTAGTTTACGGAATGGTAAGTCCGTTTATTATCGAAAAAGTATACGGATTTTCACCTGTGGTTACGGGATACAGTTCACTGGCTTCCGGAATTGCCTTAATGAGTGGCGGAATTATTTCTAAATTAATGATTAAAAAAGGACTTTTCGCAAAAATAAATGCTGCAATTATTTTACAGTTAATCATCGTTTTCGCAATGTTTGCTGTCACTTCAAAGTATGACGGATTGGTATTTTTACTGGGATTCACTTTATCGCTACATCTTTTATCGGGTTTCATTTTCAACAATGTTTATGCGTACAGTTTGCAGAGATTCACGGCAAATGCAGGTATTGCAAGCGGTTTGACGGGCGGTGGCGTGTATGTGGTAAGCTCAGTTGCAGGTTACGGATTAATCAATGTATTTGAAATTAAAGATATTCAGACATTTGCAATGGTTAATTTTATTATTGTGGTAACATTGTTTATAGTTATTTTACTGTTTAGAAAAGCAATTGTCAGCAATACAGAAATTCCCTCTCATCTTATAAAATCCAAGATATAAAAGCTCCTTTTTATTTACTAAATTTGATCATACTTAAAACTTCTAGCCCCAATAAATATGGAAAAAATCAATCACTATAAAAGTATCACAGAGCTGCACGAGAAAAGCGGTTTCGAGCCTCCGAAAAATCCTCTTTTGAGTTTGATGACCTGCAAAGAACTGATGACCTATTCTGTCGGCGAAGACCGATTTACAGGAGATTTTTATATGATTGGTTTAAAGAAGATCAAGTCTGGCTACGTTTTGTATGGAAAGACCAAATACGATCACAACAACGGTTCCGCCGTTTTTATGAAGCCCAGACAGATTATTGAGGTGCAAAATGTACAGTTTGCCGAAAAGGGTTTTGTAATGTTTTTTCACGAAGATTATCTGTCGGGACATCCGTTGAATGAGCAAATTAAAAAGTACGGTTATTTTGAATATGAAATCAATGAAGCCCTTCATATTTCGCCTTCGGAAGAAGTGATTATGTGGGAACTGTATGAAAAGATTAGAAGAGAATATGATGAAAATTCTGACGAATTCAGCAGGGAAATTATTCTTTCGCATATCGATTCTATTTTAAAATATTCTGACCGTTTTTACAAAAGACAGTTCATAGATCGCAGTTCCAACGTTTCCGGAACAATGGTTAAAAAATTCCTTACGGTTTTAGATAATTATTTTAAGGAAAATAAGCACGTGGAAGATGGTTTGCCTACCGTCAATTTTATGGCGAACGAATTAGCTGTTTCTCCTCGTTATCTCAGCGATATTCTAAAGCAGGAAACCGGAAAAACGGCATTGGAGCACGTTCATATTTATTTAATTAAAGAAGCAAAAAATCTCTTATTGAGTTCGGAAAGCAATGTTGCAGGAATTGCCTATGATTTAGGTTTCGAAAGTCCGTCTTATTTTACCCGATTATTCAAAAAAGTGGTTGGGGTTACGCCTGTTCAATATAAAAAGGAAGCGGTTAAGTAGTTTCAAATGTTTTTAATTCTGCTCAGGAAACTGTTTTCTGAAGTGTAGCGGAGAAATTCCTGCTTTCGTTTTAAAAATTTTGGTGAAGTGGGAGGGATGTTCAAAACCGAGTTCGTAAGCAATTTCGCTTACCGATTTTGTAGTTCCCAAAAGGATATTTTTCGCTTTGTCAACCAATTTCAGATGAATATGTTCTATCGTCGTTTTACCTGTGAATTTACTGAGCAAATCTGATAGATAATTGGAAGAAAGATTCAGTTTTTCTGCGAAATATTTTACTTCAGGAATGCCTTTTTCAATCAATTGTTCATCATTAAAATAATCATTAAGAAGACTTTCAAAGCGTTGGGTTACATCGTTTCCGGTTTTGTTTCGGGTAAAAAACTGTCGGTCATAAAATCGATCAGAATAATTCAGAAGCATTTCAATCTGATTTAAAATTAAACCTTGAGTGTGGCGGTCGATATTCTGCGAATATTCTTTTTTAACTCTTACAATGACCTCATTAAGCAAAATCTTTTCATCTTCCGAAATGTGAAGCGCTTCATTGCTTTCGTATTGAAAAAAACTGTATTTGTGAATTTTTTTTCCTAAATCTGAACCGTATATAAAATCGGGATGAAATGCCAGAAACCAACCTTCCTCAATCTCTGTATCTGCACTCGGACTCATCACCTGATTCGGAGCGGTAAACATCAAAGTTCCTTCCTGAAAATCATAACTTGAACGTCCGTATTTTAAACTTCCTTTAAATTTTTTGTAAACAATCGTGTACAAATCAAGGCTGTACAGATAGTCTGCGAAATTTTCGTCGGAACGGCTTACGTTTTTCAGATCAATCACCGTGATCAAAGGATGTTTAGGACTTCCATAACTGTAAAAACGATGAAGGTCTGCAACAGATTTTATGGAAATAAAAGCGTCTGACATTTTTCTGATTTTAGTTAAAATTAAAGATAATATTGATTACGCTAAATTTTTTTACCGTAAAAGTCTCAAAAGAAATGTTTAAAAAATGAATTCAAAAGTTTACAAAATGTTATGGTTAATGTACTTTATTAAACGTTTTGTTAGCTTTTTAAAGATTATTCGAAATTAAAATCTTTAGTTGCTTTTGCGGTTTAAAATATAATTTAATGATTAATTCTGCATCAGTCTCAGAAAATCTTCCTCAGAATTTTTGTTTTTCAAATCGATATAAAACTGCGCATCTTCGCCAATCACATATCTTAACTTAGAAAGTTGATTGGTTGCGGCACCAAAAATAGTTTCTGCAACTTCTTCTGCGCTCGCTTTTGGAAGATGTTCTGTACGTTTGGTGAATTTTGGGATAAATGCTGCCAATTCCGTATTGTATTCTTCAATTGTATTCTGAATCATCTCGATTCCGCTTCTGAAATTGGTGGCGATACTGCCCGGTTCTACGATTTTTACGTCAATTCCAAATGAGGAAACTTCAAAATGTAAAGCTTCGGAAAATCCTTCCACTGCAAATTTTGAGCTGTTGTATAAACTGGCAAACGGTCCCGCTGTAACGCCTCCGAACGAAGAAATATTAATAATTGTTCCTTTTTTCTGAGCTCTCATTATTGGTAAAATGGCTTTGGTAACATTCATTAAACCAAAAACATTGACTTCAAACTGTTTCTGAATCTGTTCAGGATTTGAAGATTCGAAAACGCCCATCAATCCGTAGCCTGCGCTGTTTAACAAGACATCAATCGAACCGAATGTATCTGTTCCTTTTGTTATCGCTTCCTGAATTTGTTTTGGATTGGTTACATCTAGTTTTACCAATAGAACATTTTCAAGAAGATTCAGTTCTTTTTCGTTTTCCGGCGAACGCATTGCGGCGATGACATTCCATCCGTTTTGCTGAAATAATCTGGCGGTTGCTTTTCCCAATCCCGATGACGCACCGGTGATGAATACTGTATTTTTCATAATGAATTTGTTTAAAATTTCTTAGACAAAGTTCCGATAAGCAAACACGAATCGCTTGTCGATTTTACGGAAGGTCTTATACATTTCTACGATTTCGGTTGGGTAATTCTGTGCTATTCTTCCGCTGAAATGAACTACACTTTAGCCTTGAAGCCCAGCTAACTTTGTATCAACAAAACGAAACAATTTAATAACACTTAAAAATTAAAAAAATGGAAACTTCAACTCAAACATTGGTCAATAAAGTTTTAGCCGCTCACGGAATCAACAGCGCATCCGAATTTCAGACTATAAAAATCCACACCCAAATCGGTGGTGCAGTCTGGGGAATGAAAGGACACGAAAACGCTTTGAGCGATGTACAGTTTGTCGGTTCTTTAAAAGAGCAGAAAAGCTTATGGGAAAATATTTTTAAAGAAAATTATACGTCATCTTTTGAACCCGGAAAAGTTCAGTTATTTGACGAAAACGGACAACTTATAGAATTTTTGGAAAACCCGAGAGAATCATTCAAAGGTCATACGGTAGAAACGCCTTGGACGCGAGCTCAGCTTATTTATTTCTCCAGCTATGCAACCTGGAATTACGCAACGGCTCCTTTTAATTTTCTGGTTCCGGGAGTGGAAATCAATCATCTTGGATTTTGGAATGAAAACGGTGAAATATTGGATAGGCTGGAAGTAATTTATCCCGATGGTTTCGCCACTCACAGCAAAAGACAGATATTTTATTTTAATGAGGACGGACTTTTAAAACGTCACGATTATTGGCCTGAAGTGTTGGGCGGTTCTTCTGCAACACAGATTATTGAAGACTACAAAGAATTTGAAGGCATAAAAACAGGAACAAAAAGAAATATTTATGTCCTGAATGATGAAGACAACTCTTACAACAAAGATTTTGTGTTGGTTTCCATCGATATTCTGGATGTAAAATTTGAAAAATAAATTAAAAGAAATAACATTAAAAATCATAAAAAAAATGAAAACAATTTCAGTACCTGAAAAAGAACAACTAAGTTTTGGCACACAAAGTATTTTAGAATCCGTAGAGAAAAAAATGGGGAAAATTCCCAATTTGTATGCAACCATTGGTTATTCATCATCCGCTTTAAAATCGATGTTGGAAACCGAGGCGTCTTTGGCGCACGACTCATCGTTTACGGCAAAAGAAAGAGAAGCAATTAACTTAATTGTTTCACAAGTCAACGAATGTGATTACTGTTTGGCGGCGCACACGACATTGGCGAAAATGAGAGGTTTTACAGAAGAAGATACGCTGGGAATCAGAAAAGGAGGTTTTTCAGAGGCAAAATTAGACGCTGCGATTAAGTTGGCTTACTCCATTGCAAACAATAAAGGAAATGCAGGAAACGGAGCTTTAGAAAACTTTTTCAACGTCGGATACGACGAAAAAGCTTTGATTGAATTGACGGCTTTGGTAGCATTGAGAAGCTTTACCAACTATGTATTTGCCAACATTCAGATTCCTATTGATTTTCCTTTGGCACAGGCTATTTAAGAAGTGTTTTAGTAATAAGTATTTAGTTTTAAGAGGAAGCTTTCCGGATATATTTTCGGAAGGCTTTTTTATTTTAAAATTTATTCCAAAACGTATTTCTGTGCTATTTTTCAGCTAAAATGAGCTAACAGTTCGGTTGGGTTTGATGATAACTTTGCTTCATTAAATAACACTAAAAAATTAAAACAATGAGTAAAATAGTTTTTATCACAGGAGCATCAAAAGGATTCGGAAAATTATGGACTGAAGCTCTTTTGGAAAGAGGAGACAAGGTGGCGGCAACAGCAAGAAATGTTTCTGCATTACAGGATTTGAAAGATAAATATGGAGATAGTATTCTTCCTTTGAAATTGGATGTCAACAACCGTTCAGAAGTTTTTGAAGTAACGGAACAAGTAGAAAAGCATTTCGGAAGAATTGATGTTTTGATTAACAATGCAGGTTTTGGTTTATTCGGAACGACGGAAGAAACGACGGAACAGCAGGCGAGAGAACAAATGGAAACTAACTTCTTCGGTTCACTTTGGGTAGCACAGGCCGTTTTGCCGATGATGAGAAAACAAAAAAGCGGACATATTATTCAGATTTCCAGCTTTTTGGGATTAACAACTTTACCGCTTTTAGGGCTGTACAACGCTTCAAAATTCGCAGTGGAAGGTTTAATTGAAACCATTGGCTCAGAAACAGCTCATTTGGGAATCAAAACGACATTAATTGAACCTAACGGATTTGCAACGGATTGGGCGGGAGCTTCGGCAGTTCAGACTTCTTCGGATATTGCAGATTATAATCCGGTTCGTGCGGCTTTTGCAGAAAGTGGAGAAAATCCTGATACTTGGGGAAAACCGGAAGCGACAGTAGAACCAGTTTTGAATCTTATCGACAATCAAAATCCTCCGCAAAGAGTATTGTTTGGTAAAATTGCTTATCACGTTGTGAATGAGGTTTACACAAAAAGATTAGACGAAATCCAAAACTGGAAAGAGGTGAGTATCGCCGCTCACGGTCATTAATTAAATTTTAAATCTAAATCGGCGGAAAAATAGCAATGTTTTTTTGTGCTAATGTTCCGCTGATTTGTGAAATTAATTCCAACTAAATATTCTCAACTTTGAATTATTAAATAACAAACAAAATTTTATACTTATGAAAACTACAGCTTTAAACGCAGAAACACAATTTGCAGAAATCAACAACAACAAAATTGCTTACAGACAGTTTGGAAATGGAGCTCCATTGTTCTTTGTAAACAGATTCAGAGGAATTATGGATACTTGGGACCCTTTATTTTTAGATTCTTTGGCAGAAAAGAATACCGTTATTCTTTTTGATTATCCGGGAATCGGAAGTTCAGAAGGAGAGTTGCCATTGGATGTTTTAGAAGTGGCAAAAACAGTTCCTGCACTGGCAGATTATCTGGGAATAGAAAAATTCAACGTATTAGGCTGGTCTTACGGCGGACTTGTAACGCAGGCTGTTACTTTCCAAAATCCTGACCGTGTTTTAAAAACCGTTCTCATCGGAACAAATCCTCCGGGAGAAAATGAAATTCCAATGGAACAGGTATTTTTTGACCACGCTTTAAAACCGATTAACGATTTGGAAGATGAGTATTATCTGTTCTTTGAGCCGGCTTCCGAAAAAAGCAGACAGGCAGCCCAAGAATCTCACGACAGAATCGGGCAGAGATTAGAGCGTTCGTTGATTCCTTCTACAATGGAGGTTTTCCAGAGATATATTGCGGGTTCAGGAACAATGAGAGAAGATAAACTGAACTTCAGAGATGGTTACAAAACACTAAAATCTCCCGTTTTGGTTATTTCCGGAGACCACGACATCAGCTTTGCAACAGAAAACTGGTTTCCGTTATTGAAAAATGCACCTACAATGCAGCATATTATTTTGAATGATGCGGGGCACGGTCCTCAACATCAGCATCCGGAACTTACGGCAGGATATATCAACCTTTTTTTAGGATAATAGTAAATCCTGTTTCCGGTAAATTATTTTAACTTAGATAAAATTAAACCGATGCAACATTACAAAACCCTTACCGAATTACATTTGGGTAATCATTGGGACGCTCCGGAACATCCGCTTTTCAGTATGATTGGCTGTCAGTCGGAGTGTAAATTGGGGAACAGAGAGTTTACCACAGATTGTTATGTGATAGCTTTCAAAAAAATAAAATCAGGGATTTTTATGTACGGCCGCACACCGTATGACCACGACAACGGCTGCCTATTTTTTGCGAAACCGAGACAGATTATCGAGATGAAAAATCTTGAGTTTGAAGAAAAAGGCTATATGCTGATGATTCACGAAGATTATCTGAACGGTCACGAGCTTTTCAAGGAAATTGAAAAATACAGTTTCTTTGATTATGAAGTAACAGAAGCTTTACATCTTTCTCCAAAAGAAGAGCAGATTATCTTAGAACTTCACTCAAAAATTCAGGGAGAATATTTTAATAACCCCGATGAATACAGTCGTGAGATTATCTTAAGTCATATTTCTTCGATTTTAAAATATGCACAGCGATATTATAAAAGACAGTTTATCGACAGAGCGCAGGTGACCGGAAAGACGGCTTCAAAATTCAATGAAGCGTTGAGAAAATACATCAGCGAAGGCTTGTTGGAGAAAAACGGACTTCCAAATGTTGCATTTTTAGCCGACCTGCTTTTTGTTTCACCAAGATATCTGAGTGATTTGTTAAAACAGGAAACAGGAAAAACCGCAATGGAACTGATTCACATTTTTATGATATCAGAAGCAAAAAACCTGTTGAGGTTGGGAGAAAAAGGAGTCGCTGAAATCGCTTACGAATTAGGCTATGAAAATGCGTCCTACTTCACAAGACTTTTCAAAAAACAGACGGGAATGAAACCTTTGGAATTCAGGAAGTCGCAGATGAATTAAGAGTTCGTTGGATGCTTTGAGGACTCGTCAATTCGAGTGTTTTTTCGTAACAAAGTGAAGAAAAAATGTATCGAGAATCAATCTTAATTTTGAGGATTTAAGGTCATTGAAATTAATCAAAAATAAAAGTCACAGACAAGTAAAAACTACTTTCCTGTGACTTTTTTTCTATGCTCCAATCCCCAGTCTTTCATTGCCATAATCACTTTTTCCAGAGACAAGCCGTGTTCTGTGATTTCGTATTCTACGGTTGGCGGAAACGTGTCGTGAACGGTTCTGGTAATCAGAAAATTGATTTCCAGTTCTTTTAATTCCTTAGACAAAACACGGTCTGTAATTCCGGAGATTTCTCTCGAAATTTCTTTAAATCTTTTACTACCAAAAGACAGGGAAACGATAATCGGAAGTTTCCATTTTCCTTTCAGGATTTCCAGTGCATCTAGTATCGGAAGCATAATTTCCTGACAGTCTTTTTTCTCAATATTTCCAGAAACTTTAGCCATATTATTTTATTTAATATCCTAAATAATAGCGCTATCAAAAAAGATAGTAATATATTTTGGATAGTTACTTACTCTAATTTTGTATCAACAAATTTATAAAAAAATGAATACAATCAACAGTATTAAAAATTCAGGATATTTCAAATTTCAATTAGGACAACTTCATTTGGCTGTAATTACAGATGGAGTTATAGAGATTGAAAATATTCAGCCGATGTTTGCACCTAATATTGAGAAAGAGAAGCTCAAAAATTTTTTAGATAAAAATAGGCTTCTTAAAGACAAATTAGAATTGGCAGGGAATATTCTTCTAGTAATGAATGGAGAAAGAAATATTCTTATCGATACAGGAAGCGGTGCACTGTTATCTCCTTCCACTGGAAAATTAATTGAAAACCTTAAGAATTTAGGAATTACCCCTGAGGATATCACGGATATTGTCTTTACACACGCTCATCCTGATCATATTGGAGGTGTTGTTGATAAAGACGGAAAATTGGTTTATGAGAATGCCGATTATTATATTTCAGAAACAGAATATAATTTTTGGATGTCTGATGAACCTGATTTTTCAAAAGGTACAAAGAATCAGTTTTCAGATTTTGAAATTCAGTTTGCGAGAGACCATTTCAAGCCCATCGTAACAAAACTTAATTTTTATTTAGATGAAGCTGAACTTTTGGGCTTTCTTAAATTGGAACACGCTCCGGGACACACACCCGGTCATACTGTGATTACCATCTCATCGGAAGGAGAAGAGTTGGTACATATCGCAGATACTTTTCAGCATATTATGTTGATTGAATATCCGGAATGGGGCAATCAAATTGATTCTGATTTTGAACTGGCTGTAAAAACCCGTAAAGAAGTTTTGGAAAGATTAGCTTCTACGAAACAACTTCTTTTTGGAGACCATTTGCCTTTTCCTGGTTTAGGTTTTATCGAAAGAAATGAAAACAGTTATCGTTTTGTACCGAAAGCTTTTTATACGGTTTAGAATTAGATCCTCCCATCACGGAGGATTTTTCATTTTCTGTAAATCTGTGCTATTCTTCCCCCGAAATGTATTATTTATTCAGCCGTAATGCTTCTACCTTTGACTTATCAAAATCATTGAAAATCAAACTAAAATGAAAACTAAATTCAACCTTCTTACCTTATTTCTTTTCTTCGGAATTGCGAACGCACAATTAGAAAAAGTAGCAACATCAGATATCGTTTGGAATGGCGTTACAACAAGTTCGGACGGAAGAATCTTCGTTAATTTTCCGAGAATTGAAGGAGATAAAGGAATGAGAATCGGAGAAGTTCTGAAAAACGGAAAAATAATTCCCTATCCAAATGAAGACTGGAATAATTGGCAATCGGGAGCTGATGTGAATGAGAAATTTGTAAGAACCAATTCACTGAGAATAGGACCGGACGGTTTGCTTTGGATAGTAGACACAGGAACAGCTTCGATGGGACAAAATCCATTAGTTGGCAATGCGTTAAAATTGGTTTCGATTGATATTAAAACCAATACCGTTAAACAAATAATTTCGCTTTCCGGAATTGCAAAACCTTCGACTTTTATTGATGATTTAAGGATTTGGGGAAACACGATTTATCTGACAGATGCGGGCGAACCAGCTTTAATTATTTTGGATAAAACAACAGGAAAAGGCAGAAGAGTTTTGGAAAATCAACCTTCAACTATCGATAGTTTACCGATAAAAGCAGAAGGAAAAATTATGAAAGATGAAAAAGGAAATGATGTGAGAATCCACGCAGACCAACTGGAAATTTCTCCCGATGGAAAATGGCTGTATTTCCAGCCTGCAAGCGGACCGCTTTGGAGAGTGGAAACACAATATTTAAATGATGAAAATATATCTGAAAAAGATTTGGCTTCCAAAGTCGAATTATTCTATAAAACCCCATCAACAGGAGGAACAGCCATTGATGCATATGGAAATATCTATGTAAGCGACGTCAACAAAAGTGAAATCATCAAAATCTCTCCGGATGGAAAAGAAAGTCTGGTTGTTAAAGACAAAAGATTGCTTTGGGCAGACGCTTTATGGATTGATGACGATGGATATCTATGGATTCCGACAGGTCAATTAAACCGTTTGGCGGCATTTCAGAATGGAAAAAGTAAAGTGAAATTTCCAGTGGTTATTTACAAGTTGAAAATCAATGCAAAACCACAACGAAATTAAACTCATTACAAGATTTAAATTAAAGTAATTCAAATAAATAAACATTAAAAAATATCAACATTATGAAAGCAATTGTATTAAAAGAAGCCGGAAACGTAGAAAATTTAGCATACGTAGAATTGGTAAAACCGACCATTAGCGAAGGCGAAGTTTTAGTAAAAGTAAAAGCCATCAGTATCAATCCGGTAGATGTAAAAAGCCGAGCCGGAAAAGGCGTTTATGGCAGAATAAAAACAGAAAATCCATTGATTTTGGGTTGGGATATTTCTGGAATTGTAGAAGAAACTAAAAGTTCAGATTTTAAAGTGGGCGATGAGGTTTTTGGAATGGTCAACTTTCCTGGACACGGAAAAGCGTATGCTGAATATGTCGCAGCTCCGGCCAATCAACTGGCTTTAAAACCCCAAAATATCTCTTTTGAAGACGCTGCAGCTTCCACTTTGGTTGCGCTTACGGCGTATCAGGCTTTGGTTCACAATGCGAAAATTCAGGAAGGGCAAAACGTTTTGGTTCACGCGGCTTCAGGTGGAGTGGGACATATTGCGGTGCAGATTGCCAAACATTTGGGAGCGAAAGTGACGGGAACTTCTTCTGCAAAAAACAAAGATTTTGTCCTGAGCTTAGGAGCAGATTCACATATCGATTATCACGGTTTCGACTGGAAATCAGCAGGCAGAACTTTTGATTTTGTGTTGGATACGATTGGCGGAGACAACATCGACCATTCTCTTGAAGTGACAAAAGAAGGCGGTTCCATCATCAGTATTCCTACAGGTTTGAACGAAGAGGTGACTTCAAAAGCAGAATCTAAAGGCGTCAAAGGCTATTTTATTCTTGTGCAATCCAGCGGTGATGATATGAAACAGATTGCTTCTTTATTGGAAAGCGGTGCTGTAAAACCTCACGTTTCAAAGGTTTTTCCTTTCGAACAAATGAGAGAAGCGCATCTGGAACAGGAAACTGGAAGAACAGTTGGTAAAATCGTGGTGACTTTGTAAAATCTATCATTTAAAATTATCAAAATGAACTTAAAAAATATTGTAGTACTGGCAATGGTATTCGTTTCATTAGTCGCCTGCAAAGAGTCTTCCAAACAATCCAAACAAGTGGCTAATAGCGAAGTTTCGACTGAAGAAAACACAAAGTTAGAAGAGGTTTTCTCAGACAGCACGTATCAGTTAACGGGGGTTGCCGTAGCAAAAGATAATCGGGTTTTTGTGAATTATCCTTATTGGTTGGACACCCATTCTTATTCGGTTGTTGAGGTGAAAGATGGGAAACCGATTCCTTATCCCAATGCAGAATGGAACAGTTTCAAAAAAGGCGAGGACGGACAAAACAAATTTGTGACTGTACAGTCTGTGGTTACCGATGACAAAGGGTTTCTTTGGGTCGTAGATGCGGCAGGAATCGGATTGGGAAAAGTCTACCAACACAGCAGTAAGGTGGTCAAAATCAATTTAGCCAACAATAAAATTGAGAAAATCTACAGATTTCCCAAAAATGTGGTGAGTGAAGATGTTTACATCAACGATATCCGAGTGGATAATGAAAACGGTTTTGCCTATTTAAGCAATTCAAATACAGGTGGAATCGTGGTTTTGAATATTAATACAGGAGATTCAAGATTGGTTTTAGCCAATTCTCCTTCCGTGAAATCTGATCCGAATTATTATTTTTCTCCATTGGGAACAGAGCTTAAAAAAGGTGACGGTTCTTTATTAAAAGTGAATTCAGACGGTATTGCGCTGACTCCCGATAATCAATATCTATATTACAAACCGCTTACAGATAACCGTTTGTACAGAATTAAAACCGATTTGTTGAGAGATTTTAAAACCGGTGAAGCTGTTTTAAACAAAAGTGTAGAAGATTTAGGGAAATTCATCACCACAGACGGGATGATTTTCGATAAAAAAGGAAACCTGTATTTGGGAGATTTGGAGAAGAATTCGATTGTAAAAATTACTCCGGATTTGAAAATGCAGACGATTGTAAAGGACGATGAAAAACTGATCTGGCCGGACAGTTACAGTATTTCTGATGATGGATATTTATACATTTCCAATTCCCAGATTCAGCTGATGCCTTGGTTCCACGATGGAAAGGAGCAATTTAAAAGGCCTTTTAAAGTGTTTAGAATTAAAATTTAAAATCCAATCAATTCAATTACAAAAATGAAGAATCTATTATTAATGATAACTATGCTATTTGCTATGAAAATTTCTGCCCAAAATGTCCAGACATTTACCTTGAAAGAATTACCAACAAAACCCGTGAACGAACTTCTCACAAGAGGAATGATTTCCGGTGAACAGGGAACGATCGGATATTTTACGTATAAAAAAGGAGCGGTAGTCCCGACGCATCAGCATTCCAACGAACAGTATTCTCTTATTACCAAAGGAAGCATAAAAGTGAATATTCTAGACAAGGAATATATTGTAAAAGCAGGACAGGGCATCATCATTCCACCGAATGTTCCGCACAGTTTTACAGCGTTGGAGGATGATACAATTGATATCGATTTTTTCAGTCCGGCAAGAAAAGACTGGATTGAGGGAAAGGATAATTATTTTGAGAAGAAATAGATTTTTATCAAATATTTTAGACAACATCATTCCTAATTATTATGAAAAAAACAATTTTTAATTTGTCTCTTTTGGCATTGTTCTTTTCCTTTTCGGGTAATGCGCAACAGCATCCTGGTAAAATCAAGAAAAAATCTCAGGATGATCGAATTTGGCATTATTCAATGATTGATGCAATGCGCAGAGGAATTTACGAAGGCACTCATACGGTGAAAGAATTAAAAGCGCACGGAGATTTCGGTCTGGGAACATTTAATCATCTCAACGGAGAACTTGTTGTCCTGGATGGAATTGTTTACAGGATTCCACCCTCCGGAAAAGTGGAAGTAGCAGCAGAAAATCTGAAATCTCCATTTACTTCACTCACATTTTTTAATGCAGATGATGTGAAAACCTTATCTTTTACAGGAAGTTTTGAGGAATTACAAGATAAAGTTCAGTCGTTATTAACCACTCAAAATCTGCCTTATGCAATTAAAATTGAGGGAACTTGGGCAGAGATTATTGTGGGAGGCGCAGATCCAATTTCTCCGGAAGATACGACTGAGCTTGCGACATTGATGAAAGTGAGACCACAATACAATGCAAAAAATAGGAGAGGAACGATGGTAGGCTACTTTACGCCATCTCTCTTAAGTAATGTTGATCTTTCTCCGTTTCATTTTCACTTTATTTCAGATGATAGAAAATTTGCTGGGCATCTGATGTCCGGAAATCTTGTAAACGCTGAAATTAAGATTTATCTTAATGAAAAAAACGGTTATGATATTGAATTACTTCGTGAAAACAATCGGTTCCGTCAGTTGAAGTTTCAAGGTAAAGAATCTTCTTCCGTTTACTAACTTTATACAAAAAGAATTATTATGACAAAAACATATCAGGCGTTAGAAACTGCAGAGCAGGAAGATGGTACGTACATCTCAAAAATTGTAGAAAAGCAAATTGAAGATATTCCTGATGGAAAAGTATTGATAAAAGTAGAATACAGTTCGCTTAATTATAAAGATGCATTATCTGCCAAAGGAAATAAAGGGGTAACGAGAAAATATCCCCATACTCCCGGAGTCGATGCAGCCGGAACGGTTGAAGTCTCCTCTTCGTCACTCTGGAAAAGTGGAGATAAGGTGTTGGTAACAGGCTTTGATTTGGGAATGAATACCAACGGAGGATTCGGGCAGTACATTGTTGTTCCTGAAAGTTGGATTATTAAACTACCGGAAGGTCTTGCAGCTAAAGAAGCGATGATTTATGGTACTGCTGGTTTTACCGCAGGTCTTTCCGTCGAGGCATTACTTCGCAACGGAATTACACCTGAAAAAGGGATTGTTGCGGTAAGCGGATCTACAGGTGGAGTCGGTTCGGTGGCGGTTGCTATTTTAGCGAAATTAGGATTTCAGGTAGCAGCAATCAGCTCAAAAGAAGAAGCCATTCCTTTTTTGAAATCATTGGGAGCATCGGAAATTATTCCAAGACAGGATTTTGAAGATAAAAGCGGTAAAGCATTGCTTAAACCCCGTTTTTCGGCGGCTATTGATACCGTGGGAGGCAATATTCTTGCGACATTAATTAAAAGTCTCCATTATGAAGGAGTGGTGACAACCTGCGGAATGGTGGGCGGCGGGGAACTTAATACAACCGTTTTTCCATTTATTCTTAAAGGCATTCAGTTAATTGGAATTGACAGTGTGGAAATTTCTTTGGAAAAGAGATTGCCTTTATGGGGAAATTTGGGAACACATTGGAAACCTCAACAGCTTAACAATTTAGTAAAAGAAATAAGTCTTGAAGAACTGCCCGAATATATTGATAGAATTTATAGCGGGAAAATGCAGGGGAGAGCGGTGGTAAAGATTTACTAGTTGAGTTCGTAGGTAAGTTAAAAAGATTAATCTGGGTTATATCTGGATTATTCTGGAATAGAAAGCAAAAAATGGCTCAATTTAAGTTAAATTAGAGTCATTTGGGAGTTTGTGACGTTGGTGCAAGGCTATAAACACTTTTATGGATGATTTAATTCGTGTGAGCAAAATTAAACAGCAATTAACTATAATTAATTGGGACTTTAATTTCCAATATTTTGCAATTTAATTTTAGGTATTGGGAATTCTTTGGTATAGAGCATCACGCATATTGCCAGATTGAAATCTGGGAGCGACCATGAATGTACGGTTTCAAATACAAAACTTTTATAAAAACCTAACGTTTTCTCCAAGTCTATAGCTTTGATCGATATATGATCACATCCAATAATGTTATTTTTTTAATCCATTTTAAAATTTTAATTCTAAAAGATAATTATCAGTTGATATAAGAGAAATTACTTAGAAAATTGTTAGTTCGTAATGTTTTAGAAAGAATTTTCAAAAGATGGCTTACATTTCAATGGTAAATTATATAGATTAATGGCTAAAGTTTTAGAGCTTTATCGGCAAAAACATTTGAAGTATATTTAATATTTGCAATAACTATCGAAATAGATAGTTCTAAAATGGAAATGAAAACAGAATGTATCAGTGATTACATAAAACTTAATGATAAAATATATCCTTGCACGATTAGCCTTACCATGGATCTTATAGGAGGTAAGTGGAAAGCTGTAATCCTTTATCACCTAAAAGATGAATCCAAGAGATATAGCATGCTTCGCAGGGACATATCAGCTGTAACAGAAATGACATTAAGTCTACAATTAAAACAGTTGGAAAAGGACGGTTTAGTTTCACGAAAAGTTTATGGTAAAAAACTCCTGTAAAAGTTATTTATGGCTTAACTGATTTTGGAAAGAGTATCGTGCCGGTTTTGGAATCTATAACTCATTGGGGTAATAAAACAGTCAATGAAAAAGGTGAGTTTGTCAATCCAACTGTTATAGATTGAGTTTGTAACATAAATATTATAAATAATCAAAAAGATATGCGTAAGGAAAATTCTACAAATGCTATCAATGAACAATTTCTTTTTCAGGTTTGTGAATTAAACTCCGCCATTGCAATGATTGGAGGACGCTGGAAGTCTCAAATAGTTTATTCTATCTCACAGGGCAATAACCGTTTTAATTTGTTGAAAAAAGAATTATCCAATATAACGGAACAAGTTTTAAGCAGGCAGCTTAAAGAATTGGAAATCCATGCGATACTTAAAAGAAAAGAAATCCCTAATACTGTGCCTCCAGGGATTGAATATGTTTTAACGAATAAAGGTAACGATTTGGTGCCTATTCTGAAAAGCCTGTGTGACTGGGGTAAAGTTTACGCGGACGGTAAAGAAATTTCATTTTGTCACGACTAATAATATAAATTTTCCCATTCCTAAATATGTTGCTCACACATCAATTTATTGTATTGCAATCAAAATTTAACTTGAATATTCATCTAACATCATCATGGAATAAATTGGAAAATTATAGATATAATACAACCGGAATACTATCTTTATTTTAATTCTCCCAATTTCGAGTCCAGGTATTTAATACTTCTGCTATGGATAGAAGTTCAGCCCCTTTTTTTGTGACAGAATAAACAATTTGTACTGGTATCGTGTTTTCAATAGGTCTTTTGATAATTAGATCTTTTTTAACAAGGTCATCAATTCTTGATGCCAGCATATGTTCAGATACACCAGGAACTTTTTTTAAAAGAGCTGAAAACTGGTTATGACCCAATGAGACTTCGTATAGTATTGCCATGAGCCATCTTCTTCCGAGAAAACTGAAAGTATCATTCACACTACAGCTTGCTGTTAGATTTTTTTTATTTTCTTGATTTGTAGAGCTTTCTTTTGTATAATTTTTCATAAGAAACTAATAAAAAAATGAGTTATTGTAAATGAGATGTCTCCGATATACATTTGTAACAAAGTTAAACAAATAGAAAATGGAAATAATCACACTAGCAATGCCAATAGTTACAGATAACTTTGAGGGCACAGTAGATTTTTATAAAAAAATTACAGGTAAAGAGGTCAGCGTGTCCGCTTCGCATGATGGGTACCAATTAAAAATGGTTGATCGTTTTGTTATTTTGGGAGCAGTTGATGGTCCAGAAGCTTTGGAGATACCCAGTTTGGTAGATGCAATTTTTGTGGTGGATGATCTCGATGCATACTGGAGAATTCTTGAAAAAGAGTCAAAAAAGATCATTATACCTGTCAATAGAGTCAGTACTGGTATCCGTTTCATTGTTGAACAAAATGATGGTAAAGTAGTTGAGTATCTTCAGCTTAATAAATATTAAAAATTTATCGTTATACTCTAATTTAATTTTTTTGGATATTTTAGAGATTTTTATATACTTTAATGCCAGATTTTAAAATTGATTATAATTTTATGCAAGGAAGTTACAGTAAAAAATTGTTTGTATTTTTATAGAATAAATATTGTAGTATTTAATATGAATTCTGAAAAAAGACCCAATATTAAAGCTGTCTTTTTCGATATTGATGGTACGTTAATCAGTTTAAAAACCAAAGTAATTCCAGAGTCCACTCAAAATGCCATAAAGAATCTTCGGGAAAAAGGTATAAAAGTTATTGTGGCAACAGGTCGGTCTATCAATGATCTCAATCACATTAAACATATTGAGTTTGATGGCTTCCTTACTTTTAATGGAGGATATTGTATGACGATCGATGGTCAGGTGATGTTTAAACAAACTATTCATCCTGATGATATTAAGAATTTGATTGATCACTCAGAAAAGTCGAGTGTGAGTTTTTCATTGATGTATGAGGATAAGGTAAGAATCAGCCACGAAAGTCCACAAGTTTTGGAGTTATATACTCATGTGAATCTTCCTGTACCTCCTTTGTATGATAGAGAAACTCTTGATATAGAAAATGTTTTGCAGGTTAATATTTTTATTGACCCTGAAAATGAAGTGTCATTTATGCAAAAAGTAATGCCTAACTCACTCTCCTCAAGATGGACATCTTTATTTGCTGATGTCAATCCGGGAGGAATAAGTAAGCAGAAAGGAGTAGAATACTTTTGTGAACATTTTAATATTGATGTCACCGAAACGATGGCATTCGGAGATGGCGGAAATGATATTTCTATGCTAGAGTTTGTAGAAATTGGAGTTGCGATGGGAAATGCCGGAGACAATGTTAAAGAGATTGCCGATTTTGTAACAGAGGAGGTTGATAACCACGGTGTGGAGAAGGCTTTGATGCATTTTGGTTTATTATAATAATAACAAATTTCTTATAATATTAGTTTTATCATAGTTAATAATAAAATGTTGATCAAATCACGCTTACTTCTGTTTCAGCGCAAATTTTTACTTTGCTATGTTGCTAATTATTTTCATCAAAGCTTCTACAAATACTTATAGAAAAGCCTTCTAATTTAATCTTTCTTTTTATTATTAAATATGAATGGATGATATAAAAAGTAAGTCTGTCAGTAAAACAATTTTTTTAATTAATTTTATAAAATGCAGAAAAATATTGAATCATTTTACAATCAGAAATTTGATGAATTACCATCCTTGCCACCTATTGGTGCAGGTGATTTCAATGTTTTTTCTTTATCAGAAACTAATGGAGGAAGAATCCCTTCTCCATATGCTCGATATGATTTCTTTAAAATAATGCTGATTGATGGTAAGCATCGCTGTCATTTCGCTGATAAAAGTATTGCTATAGAAGGTGATACTTTGCTTTTTTTTAATCCAAAAGTTCCATATCGCTTTGAACGACTGGCAAAAAATGCTGTTGGTTTCTTTTGTATTTTCAAAGAATCTTTTTTTACCGAAAGTCATAGGAATGGAGTAGACGGTTTGCCAGTTTTTTCACCGGGAAACAAGTGGGTGTATAGTTTAAATGAAGAACAGGTCTCTGAGGTTTCAGCTTTGTTTGAAAAGATGAGAGTGGAAAATAAGTCTGATTATCAATTTAAATACGATTTAATACGAAATTATGTTTCTGAACTGATTCATTTTGCAATGAAAATGGAACCGGATGAGAAACTTTACCAACATCCAGATAGTAATCAGAGAATTACCTCTATTTTTACCCATTTACTAGAAAATCAATTTCCCATCGAATCTTTGGAAGATTCAGTAAAAATGCGCTCGGCAAAAGATTTTGCGGATAAGATGGGCGTACATACTAATCATCTTAATCGTGCCGTACGCAGCACAACGGGAAAAACAACGACTCAGCATATTGCAGAGAAAATGATAGCCGAAGCCATTGCATTGTTGAAACATACGGATTGGAATGTTGCCGATATCAGCTATAGTTTAGGCTTTTTACAGCCTGCACATTTTACCTATTTTTTCAAAAAACATACTCAAACTACACCAACCTCTTTTCGTCTTGTTTGATTTTCGATAGTATTCGTTTGGTTTCGGTAAACAGCCAACAGATGCTCCCTCATATCTTTGTATGAAATAAAGAGTATAATATGGATACTAAAAAAGTTTGGTTTGTTACAGGCGCCTCAAAAGGACTTGGACTTACTTTGATTAAACAATTATTAGAAGCAGGTCATCAGGTGGCTGCAACTTCCCGAAATGTAAAAAACTTAAATGAAGCTGTGCAATTTAATAATGCTGCATTTTTGCCGCTATGTGTCAATTTAGGTGACGATAATAGTGTTGCTGATGCCATACAACAAGCTTATGAAAAATTTGGAAGAATAGATGTCGTGGTTAATAATGCCGGATATGGTATCGGTGGTACTATGGAGGAGTTAAGCGACGAAGAAGTGCGTAGAAGCTTTGATGTTAATGTATTTGGAACTATCAATGTAATTCGTAATGTGCTACCAATTCTTCGCAATCAGGGGAATGGTCATATAATTAATATTTCTTCGATAGCCGGTATTTCTCCTACAAGCGGCTGGTCAGTATATGGTGCTACTAAGCATGCTGTTATTGGTTTAACCGAAGTTTTGGCAGAAGATGTAAAATCATTTGGTATTAAAGTAACTCTAATCGCTCCTGGAGGATTTCGTACTAATTTCAATAATCCGGACTCTTTGGTGTTGGCAAAAAATAAAATTGATGCCTATTCACACATTCATACATCCTTATCACGTTTTGAGGGAATGAGCGGAAGCCAAAACGGTGATCCAGAAAAGGCAGCAATAGTGATGAGAGAAATAGCCGATATGACGGAGCCTCCATTATATCTGCTTTTAGGCAGTGATGCTTATATGAGGGCATTGGGTAAGCAGGATTTGTTGAGTAGCAGTTATAAGCAATGGGAAACATTGACAAAATCAACAGATTTTTAAACTTTGTAATAGAGTGTAATAATTCCTATGATTTTTTTAAAATGATAGGAATTGTTTTGAAATAACCGGTCATGTAATTAAAACTATAACATTCTATGTCTGGGCAATCCAATTTCCTTTTCCTGCGGATAGGGTTGTCTAAAGGTCAGGCTCACATCTTCGCGAAGACTATTTTCAACTTCTTTAGCTTTGACTTCATCCAAAGAATATCGGGGATCTGCAATCAGTGGCATTTTTGCCATTTTGGTAATGGTAACCGTAGGGAAATGATAATCCACTTCAACAGTTCCCAATAAATAGTAAATGCCGCCCTCCTTAAAAGGAAACTGTCTAAGGCTATCAGGAAAATGTGCGGTGTCAAAATACTGCCCTTCAGCATCGATCCATGTTCCGAAATACATATCATCTTTTTTATCAGGATGGTTTTTCATTTTAATAGGAACATGCTTTCTGGAAATAAGATAAGCTAACATTTTTACCTGTTTTTTGTGATACTTCAAAAGGTCTTTTACCAAAACATGACCTCTGTATTTTGTTTTCAATAGATCAAAAATAGAGTAGGAGACGGGGAAGCCTAATATTTCAATTTCATCAAAAGCATCTTCCAATGGATTTCTTTCAATAACTGGCAACTTATAATCTTTTTGAGGTTCATCAAATAATGATATAGCTTTTGTTTTATATTGATTCTTAGATAATAGAAATCTTGCCTCGATCAGCAATTCATGTTTTTGTTTTCCCGTGAATCTGAAAGCCCCGACAAAAATTAAAATCTGTAAAGTTTCAATACCGATATGGACTCTTTTTACAAAATCTTGCAATGATCTGTAATCACCATTTTTTTTGCGTTCTTCAGGAATCAATCGTTTAATACTCACTTCCAGTTTCTCAATATGCATCAAACCTAAATAGACATCTGTTCCATATACAGTTGTCTGGAATTCACTTAGGTTAATACAAGGATTATGAATGGTAGCTCCGGCCATTTTCGTTTCATGAATATAAACTTCTGTTCTGTAAAATCCCCCTCCGTTATTAATGGCAGACACCATAAACTCAATGGGGTAGTAAGCTTTTAAGTAAAGACTCTGATAACTTTCCACAGCATAAGAAGCCGAATGGGCTTTACAAAATGAATAACCTGCAAAAGATTCGATCTGCCGGTAAACTTCTTGAGAGAGTTGCTCAGAATGCCCTTTTATTTTACAGGATTCGAAGAAGTCCTCTTTTAACTTTTGTAAAGCTGAAAGAGACCGCCCTTTGCCACTCATTGCTCTTCGGAGAACATCACCATTCGCTGCTGAAACCCCTCCAAAATGCATGGCTATTTTAATAACATCTTCCTGATATACCATAATTCCATACGTTTCACCTAATTCTTTTTCAAATACTTCGTGGAAATATTCGAATTGACCGGGATGGTTGTGTCTAAAGATATATTCCCGCATCATTCCACTCTGTGCAACTCCTGGACGGATAATTGATGAAGCCGCAACCAATACTTTATAGTTGTCACATTTGAGCCTTCTTAATAAACCTCTCATAGCAGGTGATTCAATGTAAAAACAACCTATAGTTTTTCCAATACTTAAAAACTCATTACACTTGATCTCATTTTTGGAAATTCTGGTGTCTTCAATATCTATGGTAATGCCTCTTTTTTCTTCAATTAACTGAACGGCATCCTTAATTGTTCCCAAGCCTCTTTGTGATAAAATATCAAATTTTTCCAAACCAATATCTTCTGCCGTATACATATCGAACTGGACGATGGGAAATTCTTTTGGCGGAAATTCTAAAGCAGAATAGTTGGTAATCGGTTCTTCGGAAATCAGAATTCCGCAGGAGTGCATGCTTCTTTGATTGGGAAATCCTATCATTAATTGCTCATATTTATAAATCTGTTGAACGACTGAATTTTGATCGTGTAATTCTTTAGGTTTTTTGGAAAGCTGATCCAGTTCATCTTTAGGAAGACCAAATACTTTTCCGAGTTCTCTGAATCTTGATCTTCTTTTAAATTCTACATTGGTTCCACAAAATGCGACATGATCTTTACCATACTTTTTAAAAATGTATTCAAGAATCGTATCACGATTTTTCCAACTCCAGTCAATGTCAAAGTCGGGTGGTGATTTACGATTCAGATTTAGAAATCTTTCAAAATACAGATCAAGCTCTAAAGGGCATATATCTGAAATTCCCAAACAATAAGCTATAATGCTGTTAGCACCACTTCCTCTGCCAACGTGCATAAAGCCCATCTTGTTACTGTACTGAATAATATCCCAGGTAATTAAGAAGTAACCACAAAAGTTCAGTTGGTCAATCACTGTCAATTCTTTTTCAACTCTTTCAATAGCTTGTTTGTTTTGATTAGGATATCTCCGAATCAAACCTTCATAAGCTAATTTGGATAGCAATTTAAAATCATTTTCCTTGCTGTCAGTATAATGCTTTTTATTCTTCGGGTTTTTAAAATCAAAGTCAAAACTAGATTCATTGACGATATGTTTGGTATTTTCAATGATTTCAGGGTATTGTTCATATTGACTTAAGAGCTTTTTCTTATTGGTAAAAGATTCATTTGTTCTACAATAATCTTTTTCATTAAGTTTGGTAAAAAGTGTATTAAGATCAATAGCCCGTAATACTTTGTGAAGTTCATATTCATCATCGGTTTTAAAAGTTACCGGATGTAAAATGACCATTTTGTGAATCAAAGATTTTAATTCCGGATTGATGAGTAAGTTTAATTCTTCTTGTCTTATTCCAATAAACTCGTGTTCCAACAGTTTTTCGGGAATATTCTGTAAAGAATAGATGATAAAACAATTATCTAATTTTGGATTGGTTTTTGGAATTTCGATGCCTTCGCAGTTATAATCGGTTAAAAGCCTATTGACTTCAGCGATGCCTTTGGGATTTTTTGCTAGGCATATGTAGAATTGCTCATTTTCAACTCGTACATCAACACCTACAATCGGTTTGATACCATTTTCTTTACATAGATTATAGAACTGATAGATTCCTGTTACGGTATTAATGTCTGTCAACGCCAAAACTTTCAGTTTATAATCCATAGCCAACTGAACCAGATCTTCAACAGAAATAGTTCCATAACGTAAGCTATGATAAGTATGACAATTGAGAAACATAAACTGCTTTTTAATTTAAAAGACCAGAAGCTCTTCCGACGCTCTTGGATCCAAAACGATCTTTGATTTTATCCATAGATTGATATAATGATATCAGTTCTTCTGTATCCTCGAAAAGATTCATTTGATGGTTTCCGTGAACTAAGCCTGTAAACCTTACACCTACGAGACGAATTCTCATTCTTCGGGTATATACTTTTTTAAACAACTCTAAAACGTATTTTAGCAGAGTGTGATCCGCTGAAGTATATGGAACCTTGCATTGCTTAGTCTCTGTGTCGAAGTTGGCATACCTTATTCTTACAGAGACTGTTGAGGTGAGCCATTTTTCATGTCTCAGTTGATAACACAATTGTTCAACCATTCCTGAAAGAATGCTTCTGATATTCTGAAGATCAATAGTATCTTCAGAAAAGGTAGTTTCAGTGGATATAGATTTTCGTTCTGAATACTGAACGACAGGGTTATTGTCAATGCCGTTGGCTTTTTTCCAAAGTTCAATACCATTTTTACCAAGTAGCTGCTGCAGTACATCGACTGGCATTTGAGAAAGAGTTTCTATATTTCTAACACCCAGTCTTGAAAGTAATTGAAAGGTTACATCACCTACCATTGGGATTTTTTTGACAGACAATGGATTCAAGAACGGCTGAATTAACTGAGGCTTTAATTCTAATTTCCCGGTAGGCTTAGCCTCTCCGGTTCCTATTTTTGAAACTGTTTTATTGGTGGAAAGAGCAAAGCTTATAGGTAAGCCTGTGTTTTTCATAACGATACTCGCAATTTCAGAAGTCCATTGATAGCATCCAAAAAATTTATCCATCCCGGAAAGATCAAGATAAAATTCATCTACGCTGGCTTTTTCCAATACTGGTACTTTTTCCTGAATAATTTCTGTTACTAAATGTGACATATTGGAATAATATTCCATATCTCCTTTGATGACCTGAGCCTCGGGACATAAACGTAAAGCCATCCTTATAGGCATCGCGGAACGAACACCGAATTTTCTTGCTTCATATGAACAGGATGCTACTACACCACGGTCTCCACCTCCTATAATTACAGGAATACTGTTCAAACTGGAATTCTTCAGTCTCTCACAAGAAACGAAGAAGGTATCCAGATCCATATGAACAATTGATTTTTCCATGCTTCAAAATTATTACGTTTTGTAGCAATATTTCGTATATTTGTTGCTATAAATTATAGCAATGTCAATTTTTTCAGAAAACATGCGGTATTTAAGAGGTAGGCTAGATGTTTCCCAACAAAAGGTGGCTGATGATCTTTTAATTACCAGAGGCAGATATGGTAAGTATGAAGATGGTGCCACAGAGCCTCCTCAAGAGATTTTAATCAGAATCTCTAAATATTATAATATCAGCATCGATTTACTTTTGACAATCAATATCAGCAAATTTCCTATCGATGAGATTATGGAACTTCCTGATAATAGGATTGTTCTGCCCATTAGGGTTGATAGTGATGGAAACAATGAGATTGAGATTATTCCGCAAAAGGCTTCAATGGGATACCTGAATGGATATAGTGATCCGGAATATATAGAAAGTCTTGAGACTATTTCGCTTCCATTTTTACACCACGGAAAATTTAGAGCTTTTCCAGCTGGCGGCGATTCTATGCCACCCTATAAAGATGGAACCTATATTGTAGGAAAATATATTGAAGATCTCTCTGAATTGAAAGCGGATAGAACTTACATTTTTATTACGTCCAATGATGGGATTAGCTACAAAAGGTTTCAGTTTCACGAAGCAGATAGTATTTGGGTTAAGGCCGATAATAGTTTTTATGATCCATATAAAATTCCATTGCCTGAAATTAAAGAAATCTGGGAATTTGCTTGTAGTATCAATACAAAAGAATACGAGCCTGATGAATTTGCAGAGCATCATATTCAAAATTTCATCACAGAGATTAAAACTGATATCAAACAGATTAAAGAAAAAATTAGGGATAAGAAGTGAATTCATTTTGAATAATTCCCATAGTTCATTAATCAAAAAACTTCCCCGAGGGGAAGCTAAAAACACAAATGATGAAAAAAATCCCGTATAAACAGGATATAACAAATATAAATATTTCAAAAGAAAATTGCAATGAGTCAGCTGAGTTTATTTGATGCAGAAGAGTTTTATGAATTTCCAAAAGACCTTTTGGAATACAGGGAAAACTTTCTGAACAGGGAAGAAGCTGATTTGCTTAAAAATTTACTTCTTAAGAATACTCCTTGGGAGCAGCGTACTCAGAAAATGTATGACAAAACGGTTTTAACTCCCCGTCTTACAGCTTGGTTTAGTGATAATTCATCTTCTGATTTGGATGGAAATGTATCAGGTGCAAATCCTTGGACTCCTGAATTGCTATCCTTAAAAGAAAGAATAGAAAAAGAATTCGGCTATCAATTCAATGGTGTTTTGCTTAATCTTTACCGGAATAACAATGATTCAGTTGCTTGGCATAGGGATAAAGAAAGCAGATATGGAACACGACCCGTTATTGCCTCGATCAGCCTCGGAGAAATCCGGAATTTTGATTTTAGAAAAAAAGACCATCATCAAAGCAAATACAGTCTTCCTCTTCCTCATGGTTCACTGCTCATTATGAAAGGAGATCTTCAGGAGAATTGGGAGCATCGAATTGCCAAGTCAACTAAACCGATGAAAGAAAGAATTAATCTTACCTTTAGATTGATTAATGAATTGTGATAAATTTGCAGAAATCCTAATGAAGATCGGCTCTATATCGTATGAATAATGACATCAATTTTCAGACTTATTCTCCCACTTCAGTAATTGGGCTTTTTAGCAATGCCCTTAAGCTTCATGCTACCGTAAATTTGATATATCTGAAAGGAAGATATGCTTATGGCGGCGGAAAATCCTAGGGAAATTATTATTATGACCTCTTATTTTCAGAAGGTGATCATACTTCAATAGGAGTTCGTATCTCTTCATTACTTAGGAGTAAAATTATTAATAATGAAATTTATACCCTTAGAGGATATATTGAGAAAAGTATTAAAAATTCTTCGATAGAACTGCGATTTGTAGTTGATGAAATCATCCAGCAGGAAGAAAAGTCGATATTGGAAGAGGAATTGGAAAGATATGAGCTAATCCAGCGAAAACTTGAAATCGGATCAAAAGATCTAGAAACTTTGATTAGAGATAAAATGCTCAAAGATGAAAAGGTGAGGATAGCTAATATTTACGGGAATAACGCAATTGTTCAAAAGGATTTTTTAGAAGGTCTGGATGTTTCTGGGCAATATTTTGAGATCGATGACCATAGTTGTAATATTACCTCCTCAACAGCAATCATTTCCAAATTGAATGAAATCTCATCTATGGAGTACGATATAGTTGCTTTAGTAAGGGGAGGAGGCGACCGTCAGAGCATGGAGACATTTAATAATATTCAACTTTCTGAGTTGTTTATTGAACTTAATAAAGTAACGATTACTGCAATCGGACATACGGTCGATGAAACCTTGCTTGACAAACTCGCAGATAAACGTTTCCATTTACCCCACGATTATGGATCAGGATTGCATGCCATAGCAGAAAAATTGTCTCATGAACGCTCCAATTCAAGAGCTCTTTTAATCGATGAGGTCAAGAAAGATGTGTCTAAACAGTTTTCTGAGCAGGTCAAAACTTTAACAGAACAGTTATCCAAAAGGAACGAAGAATTCCAGAAACTTCAGGAATCATCCGTTAAACAACTTCAGGATACGCAGAAGAACTTTAGCGAACAGGAGAAGCAACGAAAAGAAGAATTGGAAAGCTATAAAAAGGAGATGCATACGCTTCATGAAAGGAATATACAGTCTGCAGTCAATGAAAAGACGGCCGCTATGAAAGTGCGATTGGAAACACTGAATCAGGATAATGTAAGACTGAATCAGGAATTACAAAACAGCAAAACTGATTATGTAAAGATCATCTTTGCACTTATATTGGCATTGGTCATCGGCTTTTTTCTGGCAAAAACTCTTTAACATGATCAACTGTTTTACTTGTTCTCGCACAGGGTCAGTCCCTGTGTTATAAAATCTCCATAGGAAATCTTCAACCCTGCCCAATTTGGATCGTCCAACCATATCTCTTCAACTTTGCTAATGGATTTGTTGTCATGAGAGGCGCCTTTTGCCGATCCATTTAGGGCATAGACCTTTCCATCATTTGTTCTACCATATATTTCGGTATAACCGGAACAATACACCTCAATCTCATTGACAGAAAATGGCCATTCACCGATGTAGGTTTCTTTAGTGAATTTGAGAGTGTTTTTTTCGGCAGGTGTACTACATGATAGAATTAAAGATAGGATTGAAAGTAAAGAGAAGTTTTTCATAGTTTTAAATATATCACCAAAAGTAATAAAACGATTAAGTTGTTTTTTACGGGAATCCATAAAGTGGAAAATATAAGTGATGTATCTGTTCCATTGATAGTGGGATCGCGCTCAATTGAAGAATATGGAATACTTCTGAAGATCTGACTACAATACTTACCAATTGAACTACTTTTTTAAGAATAACAAATAAGAATTTTGTACTTGAAATTTATTCAGGTTTAAAAACAAAAAAGTTATGCAAAAAAGAAAATTAGGAAATAGCGGGTTAGAAGTTTCAGCATTGGGTTTTGGATGTATGGGGCTCAACTTTTTAGAAGGTAAAGGTCTTGATAAAAAAGATGCTGTAAGTCTTCTTCACAGTGCAGTTGACAGAGGTATCACATTTTTTGATACAGCAGAAGCTTATGGTCCTTTTACCAACGAAGAATTGGTTGGTGAAGGATTACAGCCTTACCGAAAAGATGTGGTAATTGCTACGAAATTTGGTTGTAGAGATGGTAGTCCGGTAATTGGTTTAGACAGCAGACCGGAGACGATAAGAGCAGTAACTGAAGCTTCTTTGAAAAGATTGAAAACAGATTACATTGATTTATTGTATCAGCACAGAGTTGATCCTAATGTGCCGATAGAAGATGTTGCAGGAACAGTAAAAGATCTGATACAGGAAGGGAAGGTGAAATACTTCGGTTTATCTGAAGCAAGTGCTAAAACGATTCGAAAAGCCCATGCTGTTCAACCTGTATCAGCATTGCAAAGTGAATACTCTTTGTTTTGGCGTGAACCTGAAGATGAAATTATACCTCTGTTGGAAGAGTTGGAAATTGGTTTTGTTCCGTTTAGTCCTTTGGGTAAAGGTTTTCTTACAGGGGTAATCAATAAAAAATTGGAAGATGCTGACCGTAGAAATGTTATTCCCCGTTTCACAGAAGAAAACATCAAGGCTAATCTTGTGCTGGTAGATGCTCTTTCTGAGATTGCTCAACAAAAAAATATAACGACTGGACAATTAGCGTTGGCTTGGCTCTTGGCTCAAAAGCCATGGATAGTACCAATACCCGGCACCACAAAACTACATCGTTTGGAAGAAAATATTGCAAGCACCGAGGTTATACTAACAGAGGATGAATTGGCAAAGATTGACAAAACAGTAAAAGGTATTACGCTTGTAGGTGACCGGTATCCTGAATTTTTAGAAAAACAGATTGACAGATAAAACGAACAAGAATGCAAAATATCAAAGGAAAGGTAATAGCAATTACAGGTGCCAGCAGCGGCATGGGTAAAGCCATTGCGGTGGAATTGGCAAGGGAAGGCGCAAAAGTCGTTTTGGGTGCAAGACGTGCAAAACAATTACAGCAGGTTGTTGAAGAAATTAAAAACAAAGATGGTGAAGCCATCTTTGTTCCAATTGATGTAAAGAATAAAGCTGATCTGGTTGGATTGGTCAATGCAGCAGTTCAGCATTACGGAAAATTAGATGTCATTGTAAACAATGCTGGGGTGAGTCAATTAAGCAGGATTGATGACTTGGATGTTGATGGATGGGAAGAAATGATTGATATTAATCTTAAAGGCGTTTTATATGGAATGGCGGCTGCAATTCCTGTTTTCAAAGAACAAGGGTCGGGACATATTGTGAATATTATTTCAACAGCAGGGATAAAGATCGTACCCATGCAGGGGGTCTACGCCGGAACTAAAAATGCGATCCGAACTATTGGAGAAGCGTTTCGTCAGGAGTCAGACGGAAACTTGCGTATTACAGGGATTTCACCTGGATTTGTGAAAACAGATTTTGCAAACGGCATTAAGAATGAACAAATGAAATCAGCTATTCAAAATGAAATGGAACAAATGGCTATAGATCCTGTAGCCATTGCCAATGCAGTAATATATGCTATCAGCCAGCCCGATGATGTTGAAATTGGAGATGTAGTGATTCGTCCATCCAAGCAAAATTGATTAAATTAGTGAATGAAAATGCAGAAACAATCTAACATCAGTCATATTAAAAGCATATCTCAATTAGTGCGTGTGCTGGGATTTCCTGCGCCAATGCATCCTTTGATCGCCTTGGTGGATTACAATGACGTTTCAATTGAAATGTTTCCAAAAGGGCAAAAGGTAAGTCTTGATTTTTATAAGATTTCCTTTAAACCTACTTTTACAGGACATATCAAATACGGACAGGGATATTATGATTTTGAAGAGGGTGGATTGGCATTTTTAAAACCTAAACAAATCGTTTTACCACCGGAAGAAATAGAGAGTTACGAAGGTATTGCTCTCTATTTTCATTCGGATTTTATTCGGAATTATCCTTTGGGGAAAACAATAAACCAATACGGATTTTTTTCCTATGATGTTGCAGAAGCTCTGTTTTTATCAGCCAAAGAAAAAGAAATTATTGCCAATCTATTTGCTTCAATAGCTAATGAACTGAACAATAATATTGACAGTTTTAGTCAGGATGTTTTGGTTTCACAAATAGAACTGTTGCTGAATTACAGCAATCGATTTTATAACAGGCAGTTTATTACGAGGAAAGCAGTTAATCATGATATTATTACCGCTTTGGATAGGCTTTTAAATAATTATTTCGATGAAGAAAATAGCCTGAAGAACGGTTTGCCGTCTGTTAAATATATCAGTTCCGAATTAAAACTTTCTCAACGCTACCTGAGTGATATGTTAAGTTCATTGACAGGGTTCAATACACAGCAATACATTCAGAATGCAGTCATAGAAAAAGCTAAAGAAAAACTGTCCACGACAAATCTTTCTGTTTCGGAAATTGCCTATGGGTTGGGTTTCGAACATTCTCAATCGTTCAGCAAGCTTTTTAAGATGAAAACCAATGTTTCTCCTTTGGAGTTCAGGCAGTCGTTTAATTGATTCAGCTGTATGAAAATGAGTATATCTTTAAAATGGTGTATTATATGAAAAGAAACCTTTTGACTAATTGATATATTCCAATCCACCATTGAGTTCATCAATTATAGATTCCAATTTTCCTTTGTTTGGGGACTTAAATTATATTCTACGGTCGATGGAACAGCGGCAAAAAGCTGTACGGGTTATAATGCCGTTTTCTTCCATGTTTTTCAGTTCCTTCACCAGCATTTGTCCTGATCATAAATTCATCCATAAGAAGCTTTAAATACATTCAAAATATGATTTTCAATAAGGCATATTACCTTTTCTTAGTCTCAAAACAATATTTTGAATTTGAGGTAATAATAGTAAAATAACAATGACGAAAATCACACCTGTCAACATCAAGTCATAATAATCTCTAGTAGCACGAGCCAATATCTGATGTCCTACCATTTGATTGAAATAGCCTGTGGATACTGCTTTTGAAGTATAGATGTCGCTACCTGCATTTATGTATTGATTTTGAATATCCAGTAAGGTAGTTGGTAATTGAGGGTTAGTTTCCGTGAGTGATTCCCGGATCTTTTCTCGAACTCCTGATTTTGCAAATAATTGAAGTTCGTTATTCAGTGCCAGACTAGCTGTAAACCCAATAAACCTAGCCAAAATACCAACAAGCGATGCGTTTATAGCAATTTGGGGAGGTGCTGATGAAGCGGTAAATGAAACAATAGGAACAAATAAGACTCCTGTTGCCACACCATAAATAAACATAGGTAGAATGAAATCAATTGTTTCGCCCTGTACAGAAACAAATAGTATCATATAAGCATAATAAATCGCCATTATTCCAAAGCCAACAATAATCATTCTTATCAGGTTGTAGCTCATCAAGACAAATCTGGAGATAATGAACATACTAACTGTAGTTCCAAAAATTACAGACGTCCATATAGGGATGGTGCTCAGTGGGTCATTTCCTAAAATTACTTCAAGATAGCCGTAAGCAAGTCCTGTACTTCCTTTAAAAATATAAAATGTAAAAAGTAGTAATAGCCCAATGACAAAATTCTTTGTCTTGAAAATCTGTAAGTTGATTAATGGTCGTTTAAGCTTCAATTCTCTAACGATGAAAAGCGAAAGAATAATTAGATTGATTACACTAAGAATAGCGATTAATGAACTACCGAACCAGCCCAATTGTCGCCCATATACAAGGATGTATCCTAAGATTAAGATAAAAGACACGTAAAACAGATAACCGATCCAATCCACTTGATACAATGGTATCTTTTTGGTAAACCTGGCTTTACTGTTCATTGTTAGCAATACAATAATTGTCAAAATGATGAGTATGACAATAAATCCGTAGAATAGCCAGTTAAAATCAAAAAAATGAATGACCAAGCTGGTAAAAATAGAATAAAAAGGAACGGCAATCTGTATGCTGCCATACAGTAGGCTAAAAGCAATTACGCGTGCACGTACAGACTGTAATCTTGGAAAAATCATTTGTAAGACGATGCCAGACATCAATGCACAGGTAATCCCTTGAAAAAACTGGCAAATAACAAACAATGTCCAATCTTTGAAATGAAAACAGATTACAGAACATATCGCATTTACGGCAAGAGCAATCAGTAAATATTTCCTAGGTGTAAAATATTTTACAATCCGAAAATCAAGTGCTAGGAAAGCTACGGTAGAGCCATAGATAACGACCATACCATATTGAACATCGGTAGACTGTACGCCGTAAAAACCCATAGCTGCAGCTGGACTTCCGTAAAAGGCGAAGCTAAACAGACAGGTCATCAGAATAGCAAATATGACGGATCTCGCTATCCATTCAGATACCCAGGATTTAAAAATAGGTATTTTATGTGCTTGCATCATTAATCTTTTAAAACATAAACATTGGCATTCATTCCGGCAGAGAGTTTTCCTAATTTTTCAGGTGTATCGATTAGTTTAATACGAACGGGAATCCTTTGAATAATTTTTACAAAATTACCTGTAGCATTATCTGGTGGCAGTAGGGAATAACGTGAACCTGTGGTGGGCGAAAGTGATTCGATAGTACCATTGAATTTTTCATTCGGAAAGGCATCAACTTCTATGGATACCGCTTGTCCGATCTTGAAGTTGCCAATCTGTGTTTCTTTAAAATTTGCAATCACCCATTTTTCCTCGGCTTTGTTCACCAGAAAAGCCAGTGTTTGTCCAGCTTGTATCAGTTGACCTTCTTGAATGGTCTTTTTACCAATTTGTCCATCAAAAGGTGCAGTGATAACCGTGTATCGAATGTCTAATTCCTGTCTTTGAACAAGTGTTTCTTTAATTTTTATCTCTGCTTGTATAGCATTATGTTGAGCTCTAAAATCATTAAGTTTAGATTCTGCTACTTGTAAAGAAGCTTTAGCCTGATCATAATCTGACTGTGCAATGGATAAAGAAGCACTGATGTTATCGAATTTCTGTTGTGTGGTAGATTCATCTGCTAGTAGATTTTTATAACGGTCAAATTCTTTTTGCTGTTGGTTCAATCTTGCTTTAGCTCCTGCCAATTGTGCTTTTATAACCTCAATGCTTTTAAGCTGTGTTTCTTCGTTAGCCGTCAAAATTGGTAATTTGGCGTGTGAACTCATGAGCTCTGCTGATGCAGCATCTTTTTTCAGTTCATACTCGTCTAGTTCAATCACCACAAGCGTATCGCCTTTTTTAACAAGCTGATTGTCCTTGTAATATATTTGGCTGATATAGCCACCGACTTTTGCGTTTATCGGTGAGAGATAAGCATCTACCTGTGCATCATTAGTTTGTTCATAGCGATATCCTTTTAAGAAATAGGTGGCTCCCCAAATAATGATCCCTACGAATAATGCGATACCAAACCATTTGGTTAGGCTTACAATAATTTTATCTGTTTTATTTTTGTTCATAATTTTTTTATTAAAGAATTCCTATAATTGCCAATAGTCTGATATGGGTTATTTTTACGTTTGTTTGTGCTGTTGTCAGATTAAATTTTGCTTCTAATAAAGCGTTTTCTGCTTCCAAAAGATCGGTCATTAACGATTCCTGATTTAAGTAACTACTTCTGATAACACGGACAGTTTCCGTAGTTTTAATGATATTTTGTTCTGCCGTTTCCACGCTCTCCAAAGCCTGCTGTTGCTGTAAATAAGCTTCTTTTACCTGAAGAGAGATTTCATCCTTCTTCATTTCTACTCTTTCTTTAGCCTGATTGCTGACAACTTGGGCACGAGCAATGGTATGTTTGCTTTTGTACAAATTATCAATCGAATACTGTACTTTAATTCCTGTCTGACCAAATCCCCACAAGTCATTTGAATACGGATAAAAGGAAATCTGTGGATAGTTGTAATTATAGTTAGAGTACAAAGAAACTTTGGGCAATAGAGTAGCTTTCACTTGTTTTACATTCAGTTCGCTCCATTTGATGTCACTACCGGCTATTTTGTATTCTGGAGATTTGTTAAAAGCAATGTCTACATAGTCATTGTAGTCACCTTCTGTGATAGCGTTTAATTCAATTGTATCTTCGTATTTGATTGCTAGTCCCATATCATTTTCACGTCCCATCAGAATATTGAGCCGTTGTTTGGCGATTTCAATCTTTTTCGTAACATCGGAAAGATTAAGTTCCAGTTGAGACAATTTCACGGAGGTTCTCAGTACATCACTCTTTAATACGGTGCCGTTTTTATGCAGACTTTCTATCAATCTCAATTGCTTTTTTTCTGCTTCAATCTCTGCATTTAGAAAATCATAGAAATGCAAAAACTTATATAAATCAAAATAAGCAACTGCAACATTATATTTTACACTATGCTTTTGCAGATCCACTTCATATTGTTTTCGTGTCTCTTCTTCCTTTTTCATGGCTACGTTTCTCTTGTCCTTACCTCCGTTATAGAGGTTATAGTTTAAGTTGTATCCCACTCCGTACCCATAACCTTTTACAGGCACATCTTGTGGAGAGGAGAATAATCCATTGTCGTAAATCAGAAATTTGGAATTGAGTTTTAAGTCCCCACCTACTGAAAGTTCGGGCAACAAACGGTCTTTGGCTTCCAATATTTCTATTTTACTTTGCTGAAGATTTAGATCAGATAGTTTCAGTTGTCGATTATTCATTTCTGCAACTTTCCATATTTCTTCCAAACTTAAAGGTTGGACTTTTTCTGTATGCTGAGCGTAAATATGGGGTGCAAATAACAGCATCAGTACACCCAGAATCGGAACTGTTTTATATTGTTTCATTAGTTTTGTTTTTATAAATGATTGGTTTCTTTCTCTTTTCTAACCATTGTTTTATAAGCTTTTTCAACTCATCAAAAGCAAAGCTTAAATCGACCATTGGCATAAAGGGGCTGGAATAGGCACAAGACAGCCAGTAAATGTTGGCTTTATCAATTTCTTCATTTGTACGAGGTAATTTATGTTCGGATTTTTTGACTCGTGTTTCAAGTTCAAAATCTTTGTCGGGTTTTATGATTTTACGTTTCATAATGATTCTGGTACTATTAATACTGCAAAATTATCCAATACACTTAGTTTCATTTTTATATAATTAGCCTAATATTTGCTATATTTGGCCACATGGATATACTTGGTCAATTAATAAGTAGTGTGGATCAAAATCCCGATTCAATCCTCGTGATGAGACAACAGACGGAGCAGCGCTTGCCCTCTCATCAGCACGATAAGGCTCAGTTATTATTGGTTTATGGGGGAATTGCTTATTTACAAACAGACACAAAAGATTTCTATATTCCATCTAACCATTACATATGGATACCAAAAAATTATCCGCACAATCTGATGTTTAATACACAGGATTTGTACATTATCAATATTTACTTTCCAGACGAAAAAGATGGTGAATTTTATGATGAGCTGGGTATTTATCCGGTAAGCAAACTTCTGGCAGAAATGCTTTCTTTCAGCGAGAAATGGCAAGGTGATTATTACAAAGGTTCGTGGGAATTTGAATTTCTATCCACGCTTAAAAATGTATTATCAAAGGAAAGCCTCAAAAAATTCTCCATTCAACTTCCCACAACGGACGATCAAAGGCTCAATGCCATAATCGACAGTTTTAGAAATCGATTAAATGAAAATTTAAGTTTAGATAATATTGCTCAGCAATCAGGAATGAGTGTGAGAAGTCTGACCAGATTATTCCAAACGAAATTACATATCACTTTTGTTCAATACTTAAAGATGCTGCGTATTATCAGAGCGATGGAATTGATAAAAGATACAGATCTGAACATGACCGAGATTGCCTATGAAATCGGTTATTCGAACATATCTGCTTTTAGCAATAATTTTCATCAACTGACCAATATGAGACCTTCTGAATTTAAAAACAAATAAGAAGTCTGGCTGTATTAGTCCTAGCTATAATCTTTCCTAAAATAGCGAGAGTAATTTTATTTACGTGATCTTGAATTCAGTGGTCTATTGGCAGCTGTTAGCTATGTTATGCAATATTACCCTTAAATGGATTAACACTTATTTCTATCATCAACTTTTCAAAAAGGAAATAGAAACCGAACGTGTTCCTGATTTTCTTAGGTTCACTTTCAAAGTGTAAGTCCGTTTCTGTTTTTAGCTTTTCATAGATATCCCAAATTGCTTGCTCATCATTCTGATAAAATCCAATGTGGAAATTCTCCGGATATTCAGGCATATTTTCCTTGTGGTTCAATTCCTGTCCCCAAACAACTAATGCAAAATTATGGTCATTTTCCAGAACTGCCATTTTGTTGTTTCGATTGACAATTAAACTAAAACCTAAATGTTTTGTAAATAAATTTACTGCTTTATTTACATCTTGTACAACGATATTGATGTGGTTTAAATTCATTTTGTTCTTGTTTTAATTACAGAGCAAAATTACTTTTCGGGCATAAGGCTCAATTGGATAAATCGGTCGTTTTCGTTTTTATTTAAGATAATTGGTTTTACTCCTGCAAACTTTTTCACTTCCCTGATAAAATGAGATTGGTCTGCATAATCGAGTTGAGGGTAGAAATCCCCATTTTTTAGCTGTTTTAATGAGTTGGAGAAACGGATAATGTTGAGATAGGTTTTAAGCGTTACGCCTAACCATTTATGGAAATAACGGTTCATTTGTCTGCTGCTCCAAAAAACATTTTCTTCGAGTTCTTTTACAGTAATTTCTCCTTTAGAAGCATGAATAAGTTTAAATAATTTCTTTTTTCTGTCGTCTATTTCTTTAGATAATAACGAAGAAATGATCTTAAAAGTTTTATGGTAAAATTGGTTGAAATCGTTCAGATCATCTCTTGAAAATCCCCAGTAATCTGTCGGAAATGTTTTCTTCATGTTATTTAAATCCGCAAAAGATTGTTTGAAAATATATTCGGCAGCGATGGGATAAAAGCTGATTGCAAACATTGTAGATTTGGGAAATGGAGGTTTAGTGATGGGAGCAGAACATACTCCGGAAACGAAAATTTCAAAATTTCCATTTTCATCAGCTAACAGAAATAAATCTATTTTTCCATCGGGAACTATAATTCCTTCTTTTTCTTCATCAGAATGGTTTTTTACCATCCAGATACTTTCCACAATATTTGTTAGCGGTTCATCAGGTTGAATACAGATATATTCTAATTTATTTATTGGGAAATCCATTTTTAATCAGCATGCTAATTGATATATTCCAATCCCCATTGATAAAGATCATTAATGATAGGCTCCAGTTTCCTTCCTTTAGCAGTTAAATTATATTCAACGGTCGGTGGAACAGTGGCAAAAGCTGTACGGGTTACAATGCCGTTTTCTTCCATATTCTTTAGTTCTTTCACCAGCATTCTTGTACTTATGCCGGGTATCATTCTTTCCAGTTCTTTGAAACGCCTTTTTTCAGGAATCAGCGCATAAATAATGGACATTGACCATTTTCCGCCAATAATATCAAGGATTTTCTGGAGCTCACATTTATTTTCCGTTTTTTCAATAATTTCTTTTTCCATAACTATATGATTACCAATAAAAGTTACTTTGGTGTTGCTAATATACAATCGTGTGACTACTTGCAAAAGTAAAGTAATGGAAATAGATTTGCAACTTAATTTTAAAAATACAATCAATTATGTATGATTCTTTAAAAGGAAAAATAGCTCTGGTAACAGGGGGAACAAAAGGGATAGGTAAGGCAATTGCGGATAAACTTAATGCTAGCGGAGCAATTGTTGTAACAACTGCCCGTACAGAAGCAAACGATAACTCTAGCAACCATCATTTTATTGCTGCTGATCTTACTCAGGCAGACAGCGCAGAAAAAATTGCAAAGGAGATCCTGGAAAAATACGGTAAAATAGATATTATCGTTAACAATGCCGGAGCCAATTTAAGCCCCGGTGGAGGTTTTAATACATTGGAAGATGAGCACTGGTTAAAAGACTGGGAACTTAATTTCATGTCAGTTGTTCGTATGAATAAAGCCTTATTGCCTACAATGCTTAAACAGAAGGAGGGTGTCATCATCAATATTTCGACAGGAGCAGCCAAACAGCCCATCTGGGAAATGACCATGTCATATTCATCAGCGAAAGCCGCATTAAATGCTTATAGTAAAGCATTGGCAAATGAAGTAGGGTCTAAAGGAATAAGAGTAAATAGTGTATCCCCGGGTGTTGTAAGAACTCCGCTAATGAATGATTTTATTGAAAATATTGCTCAGCAGTCAGGAACTAGTTTTGAAGAATCTTTCCAAAATGTGATTGATGCTGTTGGTGTGCCAATTGGAAGAATGGCTGAGCCTGAAGAGATTGCCAATACAGTGGCTTTCTTGGCTTCTTCAGAAGGATTGTATATAACAGGTGCTAATATTTCTGTCGATGGCGGGGCGTCACCAACAGTTTAATTGTTATAAATATTAGAGATAAAATACAATCTGTATAATTTAATCTATCAAAGCATTGATTTGACAATACGGTTAAATCAGTGCTTTGATACTAATAGTTAAGGCTTCAGGTATTTAAAGCCGCCAATTGATAAATTTAGAATATAAGAGATTAGAATAAATCTTATATATACTACCAAATAGCAGATTTAAAACCGCTATCAGTTAAATGAGTTACGAAATTCCAAAGGCGAGAGACCCGTCCTTACCCTAAACATCTTGCTGAAAGACTGTGGATGCTCAAATCCCAATTCATAAGCGATTTCAGCTACTGTTAGATTGGTATTGGTCAGTCGCTCCTTTGCTTTTTCGATGACTTTGCTTCGGATATACTGCTGGGCATTCTGTCCAATTAGTGAGCGCAGGAGATCGCTCAGATATCCGGATGAGATTTTAAGCTGATCCGCAACATACTGCACAGTCGGAAGACCTTGCTTCAATGATAGCTGATTGTTGAGATAATCCTCAATAATACTTTCAGTTTTTTGAAGTATATCATTATTAGCCCCTTTTCTGGTGATAAACTGCCTTTTATAAAACCTGTTGACGTAGCTTAGCAACAACTCCAACTGAGCAATTACAACTTCCTGACTGAACTCATCTACACGGCTGTTCAGTTCCTGCTCCATGATTTGATAAACCGACAGAATGATTTCTTTTTCACTGTCCGAAAGATGAAGCGCCTCGTTGGAGGCATAAGAAAAGTAGCTGTATTGTTTTATTTTTCGTGCGATGGGATGACCCAGCAGAAAATCAGGATGGATCAGTAAAATATAGCAATAGGTCTCACTGTTATAATCGGTGCTTCCTACTAGCTGGTCAGGTGCCAGGAACAACATACTGCCTTCATCATAGTCATAGTAATTCCTGCCATACTTTAATCTTCCTTTATTTCTGGTGATAAAGGTGATCTTATAAAAGCTAAGGATATCATAGATCGGTGCCATAGCTGTATTAAAAGGATTATCCTTGTTAAAATGGACAAGGCTGATCAGCGGATGCTGCGGTGCAGGTAGTCCGAAAGCCTGATGACTTTCCGATATTGAAATGAATCGTACCAGTTTATCTTCTTTGGGTTTCATACTATAAATGTATAAAAAAACCTACGACCATAGATCATAGGTTTTGTGTTAAAACTACCAAGGAAGAACATTGTCTTCCCCGCTAAAATCGGCAGGACCTGTGAAGCTTCCTGTCGGAAGATCTTCAGCTAAAGCAACTCTGATCGGTTCTTTTGAACCTTCCTCTACAGAATCCGTTCCCTGAAAATTATTGAGCGCTGTCGCCGTAAATCCAGGGCTTACCAAATGAACTTTGATATTAGTGTCTTCCAATTCTATCGCCAATGAAAGAAAAATTCCATTAAGGGCTGTTTTGGAAGCGCCATAGACTGCATCAAAATTGGAACGGTATGGGTTTTGAGGATTGGCATTTATACCAAGAGATCCCAAAGCACTGGAAACGGTCACAATCCTTGCGCTGTCTGCTTGATGCAACAGAGGCAAAAATGCTTGTGTCAATGCTAATGTTCCGAATACATTCGTATCCCAAACCGTTTTAAGCTCATTGATTGGTGCAATACTCGCACGCTGAGCACCCAAAACTTCCTCCATCGTACGTCCTGATGCGCCTGCATGAGAGACTGCTGCATTATTGACCAATAAGCTAAGGTATCCATGCTCTTTTTCTACAACCTTGACTGCTGCACTGATAGAATCTGAATCTGTAATATCCAGCTGAATCGCTTTTGCTGATTCACCCAGTTCTTCAACAGCCATTTCACCTTTTCGAAGGTCACGAGAGCCAACATATACAATATACCCTTTATCTACAAGGGCTTTAGCAATTTGGAATCCTACACCGGTATTCGCACCCGATACCAATGCTACTTTATTTTCATTGTTCTGCATAATTTTTATGTTTTAAAATTGATGAAGCAAAGTTCCGCATTGAAAGAACAAATAATGTATCCCAATCAGGACTAGTTGAAGCCGAATTGTATATTTTCAACATTCACTATTTTAAATGATTAAAGCTATTGAACATTCAGTACTATCTTCATATTCTTTTTAAGTATTGAATCAATTATCTAAAAATCATTTTTCAACTAAAATGTTCCCTATGAGGCTGTCCGATTTTCTATAGCAAATATATTCCGTCGTCACTACTGAAAAAAATCTTTTTGGGTATCCGGAATCAGAGATTCCAAACCCTCCACAAATAGATTTCAAGCTTTCATCAATCTACTTTTTTATTGTTTTCAAGGAATTGATTGCAGTTTTCATTGTGACTGCCTGAATAGTAATCCGCATAGAAAAGTCAGAAACCTCACAAGATGCAAATGCAGTTCATTGAAATTTTGATCCTTATTATTCTTTTGATATCAATAAGTATAACTGATAAAATTGTTAACCGAATTATCAGAATAAAGCGTCAACGCTTTATCAGATATTTTGAATCAATTCATTACATCATACGATTAAATAGAATAGAAAAAGTCAAAGTTTCCTTCAAGCTGCAATTTCAGAATCGATAAGGTTTTTAATGGTAGGTGCGGGAAAAACAGGTCTCCGCCGCACTCGGAGCAGATTACATGAAATTCAATATTGTTAATGAAATCAAATTAAGCTATTCAAGAAAAGGAAATTGTGAAAGGTCTATAGCATCGTCGAGGGATGCAATGGAGATTTTCAGAGAGCATTTCGATGCGGATGAGCTGGACTATCGGGAATCTTTCTTTGCATTGTATCTGAATCAGGCAAACAAGGTATTGGGAATTAAGAAAATATCTGAATCCGGAATTTCTTCAACATTGGTCGATGTCCGAATTGTGTTACAGGCGGCTCTTCTTTGTAATGCCTCGGGGATTATTGTTGCCCATAATCATCCCTCGGGAAATTTGAATCCTTCTTCAAGTGACATTAAAATGACTGCTCAGATTAAAGAAGCTTCTAAGGTGATGAATATGACTTTGCTGGATCATGTGATCCTGACTTCGGATTCTCATTATTCCTTTGCGGATGATGGGATGATATAAATTCTTAAAAGCTGTCTTGAAGTGTAAAAGATAACTCTCAGGCTTTTACAACGTCCTGAATTGTAAAAGTTAGGAGTTTATTGAAACTTAATTCTTTTAAGACAGCTTTTTTAAAAATTCATCTTACAATGTTGTTGAAATACACAAATCTATCCGTTGCAGGATGTTTCACTCCATTGCAGGTATTTCAAACAAGATTGTACATCAATTTTAAATTAAAGACTAAAGACAATAATAACAAATCATAAAATAAGCGTCATGAATAATACAATCAATAATACACGAATCTCAGAAGCCAATACTTTATTGGTACTTCACCACAGTAATAATTCCATTGGAATGGTTCAGAATGTCAGTCAAAATGGACATCTTATCGATGTTAAGCCTAGTTTTGATAAGGTCGATTCGATGATAAGAATCGATTCTTCAGCGGAGTCTTTTACCGAATTCTATGCGGATTTTTATCATCAGCTTAAAAATCCAGAAGACTATTCATTTTTTAAGGTGACAGAATTTGAAGCGGTAGAAACTGCGCTAGGATTACAAGATTATATTGACAGTTCATCATCTATTGATAGAGAAGATTTGAAAAAGTATGAGGTTTCGATTGATGCAGTGGATGTTTTGAGAAATAAAAAGAATTTGAAGACCGATAGCTCGAATGGGATCAGTTTTTATTCTAAGAGACTATCTGCTGAAGTCATTAATCCAAGATACCGTTATCAGATTAATGATGTGGATTGGAATGCGGTAGCTGGGATTGGGCTTGATCGCGAGATGTTGGAAAAGTTTAATGTTTTGGATGAATTATTAAAGGGATTTAAAACTTCAGTGTTGCTTCCTGTACGATGTGATGATGGGGAAGAGGGAGGTACTGTTAATGCTAGACTACAATTAAAATTAAATGACAATGGGGAAGTGGTGCTTCAAGTTTACAGATCACAAAAAATGCCTGATTTCAGGAAGAAGTTTTTAGGTCATAAGTTTTCAAAGGAAGACCGACTAAATCTTTTAAATATCGGAAATATGGGCAGGGTGGTAGAGCTTGTAAATCCTGTCACAGGAGAAGTGATTCCGTCACTGATTAGCAGAGATAAGCTGACTAATGAATTGTTTTCTTTGCCAATAGATTTTATCAGAATTCCTACGGTGGTCTGTGATGTGGTTTTGAGTTTAGAACAGCAGGAAATTCTTCGTTCGGGAAAACCTTTGTTTGTTGAAAATATGTTATCCAAGAGTAAAAGGCTTTTCAATGCAACTTTGCAGTTTAATGCGGAAAAGCAGTGGTTGGAGTTTTTCTTTAATAAGAAATTGAGAGGAAATAATGAACATAGCTTTGAGTTTGTAGTTCCTACGATTTTTAGAGGTAAAGCTCTTCGTAGATGGCAGATTGATAAATTAAGGGCAGGGGAGATGGCTTATATCAGTGGGTTGGTGAGTGAAAAAGGGAGGGAGTATCAGGGTTATATTTGGTTTGATAAGGAGGTTGGGAGGATTGTGTTTTCTTTTAAAAAAGTGAGTGAATAATATTTCTTTTGTAAATTTTTAATAGTCTTTATAGAAATATTTGAGTGCACCATTAAGAATATTAAATTAAAAACCTGCGAAGATTAAGGCTTCGCAGGTTTTCAGTTTTTTCTGGAAAATGTTGCGGCAAAAATGCAATTCCTCTCTATGGTTGGAATCGCATTTTTGCAGTGTCTTGAGCACCCCTATTTCTAAAACATTTCTTGATTTTTGAAGGATATTTTTTTTGAAAAAAGTTACAAAATTTAATGAATTTATTACTATACAGTGTATTATAGTTAAAAAGTAAAATCATTTCAATGAATTATTTATCTTTTATTTGTTCTAATGTTTTATTTACTTTATTATATTGCAATATAAGATTCATTTTAATAAAGAAATATGGCAGAAATACAAAGAAATAGCACAGGGCTTTCTGGAGAATATTTTGTAGCAGCTGAACTCTTAAGAAGAGGATTTAGTGTTGGAATTACGATGGGAAATGCAAAAGCAATAGATATTCTTGCTGAAAAAGATAATAAACAATTTATTATTCAAGTTAAAGCAATTTATAAAAGAAAAAATATTGGATGGCCACTTATGAAAGATAAGATTAATATAAACCATTATTACATTTTTGTAAATCTCAATGCAGATATCATGTCATCTCCTGATTTTTATATTGCCACAGGTAAAGAAGCTTTTGATAAATGTAAACAGTATTCAACTCGAGGAATTGTTGATCTTTCATCACTAAATAGTTCTCAATTTCTTTCAAATTGGGATAAGTTATGTTTAAGCTCTTTTGAAGTGGATTAATATTTACTATTCTAAAATTTTATTGATAACATGAATTCTAAATTGGACTATTATATAAATTGTTTTATCTCATTGCGAAGAGATTATAAAAATGGAGGGGCGCCTCACAAGCCAATTCTTCTATTAAGTATTATAAAACTTTTTGAAGAGCAGTATTTCAAAAATGAGCATATTTACATTACACCAAATTTTGTGTCAGTATTTAAAATGATATGGTCAAAATTAGTAGTTTCCAATCATCATGCTGTTTTTGCCATGCCTTTTTATCATATGAAATCAGAACCGTTTTGGAACCTTTTTGCTAATGTAGGCTGCAAACAATTGGTGGAGTCAAAAAGCCTTATGCGTAATCTTAACAATCTTTTAATTGCAGTTAAATTTGCAACAATTGACTCTGAATTAGTGCACTTATTGAAAAATCATACTGAGCGTGAAATACTAAAGTCTACTATTTTGGAATATTATTTTTCAGAAACGAAAGCTAATTACGAACTCCTACACAAAGAAAATCTTCCTAATTTATCTATTTTAAGCCACAGTAGTAAAGAATATCGAGAGACAATTAAATTATTGAAAAAAAAGCTTAGAGAGGATGAATTTCAAGAAGAAGTTTTTATTAGATGTTCAATTTTTAAAAGGGAGATCCCGAAATTATATAACAATATGTGTGCAATTTCAGGTATGAGAATTATTACTGAAAATGACAATTCTATGATAGACGCATGTCACATTATTCCATTTGCTGAAGAATATAATGATTCATTGACTAACGGAATTGCTTTGTGCCCAAATTTACACCGAGCCTTTGACAGAGGACTGATTTCTATCTCTGATAATTACAAAATCTTGATAAGCAATCATTTTATTGAATCTGATTCTCCGTATAAATTATCTACATTTTCTAACAAGCAAATAGTGCTTCCAGTAAATGATAAATATTATCCAGATCCCGAAAATTTATTCCATCATAGGAAACGTTTTGGTTTTAGTCATAAATAGTATTAGTTTTTGCATAACCTTTCATAGATAAATAAAGTTTTGTTAGTCTAATATCAAGATGTTTTGTGAGATTTTTCGTCTAATAAAATATTTTGATAAATTAACTTTATATGATTTAAAGATATTACTAAAAAACAATTTTGAAGATTGCTTTTTTTTTGTTACTTTGTATCTGAAAAACTAAATTTAAAAATGTCAGAAATATTGACAAAATCTACAAAAAAGCTTACATTTTCAGGTCATGAAACATTTCATTGTCGACAATTATGGCTTAAAAAAGGATATGATTTTGTAAAAAAGGGATGTAGATTTACTGATAATGATTCAGTAGTTATATTAGGGGTAGGTAAAAATATGGTTTCTGCGATCAACTTTTGGATGAAAGCCTTTGGTTTGATAGACAAAGACGGAAATATTACAGAGATAGCGGACTATTTATTTTCTATTGATGGTAAAGATCCATACTTAGAAGATGAAACCTCACTATGGTTGCTTCATTATCATCTAGTTAGTCAGGGACTTGCGTCCATATATGATTTAATATTTAACGATTTAAGAAAAGAAAAAATAGAGTTTACTAAAGATAATTTTTTGTCTTTTGCCGAAAGAAAGTTAAATGAGTTTGGCGGTCTAACCTTTAACAAAAAAACTGTTAGTACAGATTTCGATGTATTAACTAAAATGTATACTAGAACAACTGAACAAGTAAAAGATAAAGAAGATACTTTTTCGGGATTGCTTACAGATCTTAATTTAATCCAGGAAGAAAAAAAATCAACTTCGCTATATTCTATTCCAAATGAGCAAAGAATCAATATACCGGAGCAAATAATTTTATATACTATCCTAGACCGAGACGATTTCCAAAATTCCATTAGTTTGAATACTATCTTTCAAGAGCGAAATCATGCTGGATCTGTATTTGCCATCAAAAAAAATTCTCTTATGGAAATGTTAGAATCAATAGCAAAAAATTCTAAATATAAAGAATATGGTATTACATTTAGTGATAATGCCGGAATTAAAGAGCTACAGTTTACTTTAAAACCTAATAAGTTTGATATTTTAAATGAGTACTATGGCAAATAAGTTTAATACCTCTATAAACATTATTCGTGATACTGATAGAGAGTTAAAATATATTCCAACACCCAATGCTATTCGTATCAGTAATCAGATAAGTAATGATTTTAAACAAGGTTTGAGGTCATTTAATATTATAGGTTCATATGGAACAGGTAAAAGTTCCTTTTTATGGGCTATTGAACAAACACTAAAATCAAATAAGGCTTATTTTGGATTGAACATACTACCGAATCCGAAGGTTGGGTTTGTAAAAATTGTAGGAGAATACCATTCTTTGAAAGAAGCATTAGTTGATAGTTTTGGAATTGAGAGCGATAAAAACTTCTCCAAAAATATATTTTCAGAGATATACAATCGTTATTACGATTTGGGTTCTAAAAACCCTCTGTTATTCATTATGATTGATGAATTTGGGAAGTTCTTGGAATATGCTTCTAATAATGAACCAGAAAAAGAACTATATTTTATACAGCAGTTTACAGAATTTATAAATAATGCAGACCATAATATTGTATTACTTACAACTGTACATCAAAATTTTGATGCTTACGCAATTCATTTAGAGCCTTCACAGAGACAAGAGTGGACAAAGGTTAAAGGGAGGTTTAAAGAAATTACTTTCAATGAACCAGTAGAACAATTGTTATTATTAGCATCTGAATATATTGAAGAAAAAAATTCGACTACTAAAAAAGAAAAATTTATTAATGAGATAGTAGAGTTATTAACTATATCAAAAGCTTTTAATACGAATGAAGATTATATAAATAGTATAGCTAAGAAACTTTATCCATTAGATGTAATTTCGTCCTACGTCCTGACTTTATCCTTACAAAAATATGGACAAAATGAACGATCACTATTCTCATTTTTAGAATCAACAGATCATACAGGATTATATCAGCATGGAATATTGAATGATACTTTTTATTCAATTTCTGAAGTGTATGATTACTTAATTTATAATTATTATTCTTTCCTTAACTCAAGATATAATCCGGATTTTAGTGCATGGAAGTCTATAAAGTCTTCTTTGGAAAAAGTTGAAACATTATTTGGCGAATATCAATCCGATTATGAAAAGATAATTAAGACCATCGGATTATTATCTATATATTCTCAATCCGGTTCAGTGATTAATCATGATTTTTTAGTTTGTTATGCTGAAAAGAGCCTTGGTATCGCAAATGCAAGAATGTTGATTGAGAATCTAGAGAATAAAAAAATAATTTTTTACAGAAATTATAACAACAGATATATACTCTTTGAAGGAACAGATCTTGATATACCGACAGCTTTATACGAAGCAGGAAATAAAATTGACGATATTACTGACGTTGTAACGTTACTTAATAAAAATTACTCTCTTCCGTCCGTACTTGCGAAGAAAGCAATGTTTCAAACTGGAACTCCACGTCTCTTTGAATATAAAATATCCTCACAGCCAATTGACACAAAACCATTAGGCGATGTTGATGGCTATATAAATTTGGTGTTTAATGAGAAAAATATTTTTTCTGATATTCAAAAAATATCAGAAGAAAACGGAGAAGCAATACTATATTGCTATTATTTGAATTCAAGGGAAATAAAAGACTTACTTTTCGAAATAGAAAAAACTAGAAGAGTTATTCAAGAAAACCTTGATGATAGAGTAGCCGTTACAGAGCTTAAGAATATTGTTTTACATCAGAGAAATTTATTAAATCATAAGATTCTGAATAGTTTTTTCGGGGAAAAAGCATCCGTTGTATGGATTTTTAATGGTGAGAAAATCAAATTAAAGTCACAAAAAGAATTCAACTCTTTCCTTTCTTATATTTGTGAAACAGTTTATCATAAAACACCTTATTTTAATAATGAGTTAGTAAATAAACATAAAATATCTGCTTCTATTCATACAGCCAAAAGGAATTATTTTAAGGCTTTGTCAAATGAGTGGGATGTTCCACATTTAGGTTTTTCTGAGGATAAATTTCCACCTGAAAAAACGATTTATCTATCACTTTTAGAAAATAACGGAATTAAATTGTATGATGATAGCTCATTAAATATTATTGAACCACATAATGAAAATGAGTTTTATAATTTATGGGAAATTTCAATTGAATTCTTAAGTAACGCTAAAGTTTCAAAAAGAAATGTTTCTGAATTTGTTGATGTACTTAGCAAAAAACCTTTTAAACTAAAACAAGGTTTTATTGATTTCTGGATTCCAACTTTCTTATTCATAAAGAGGGATGAATATGCGTTGTTTAATGAGGGTATTTATACACCAGTAATTAATGAGGATATTTTGGAAAGATTAGCCAAAATACCTGAAGATTTTGAAGTTAAATCGTTTGCTTTGGACGGTGTTAAATTAGATATTTTCAACAGTTATCGTAAGTTTTTGAATATTGATTTAAATAATAAGAGTAATGCTCAAACCTTTATTGAAACTATAAAACCATTTTTGGTTTTTTACAGAGGGTTACCTGAATATTCAAAACAAACAAAGCGTTTGTCTAAGGAGAGTATTGCAGTTCGGGAAGCTATAGCTAATTCAAAGGATCCTGAACAATCTTTTTTTGAGGATTTTCCTGCTGCATTAGGTTGCTCAGTTTCGAAAATACAAAAAGACAGAGCGGAGTTACAATATTTCATTACTCACTTACAGGATTCGATAAAGGAGGTTAGAAATAGTTTTGATGAACTTGTCAATAGATTTGAATCTTTTTTACAGGATAAATTTATAGGTTCGCCTGAGATCTTTGAAAAATACAAGAGTATATTTCAAAATAGGTATAAAAATATTCACAGACATTTATTGCTTAATTCTCAAAAATCATTTATACTCCGATTAGATTCTCAAATAGAAGAGAAAAAGGCTTGGTTGAGCTCTCTTGCACAATCTTTAACTGGCAAATCATTGGAAAAGTTCACTGATGAGGATGAACTCTTGCTTTATGACAAGTTTTCAGATATGATTTTAAGTTTGGACAGTTTAAATAGAATCTCAAAAAGTAAATTTGATGAAGAAAAAGAAATTGCAATTGATATTCAGATTAATTCGTTTGGTGAGGAGAGATCAAATAAAGTAATCCGTTTGCCTAAGAGCAAAAGTCATGATGTTGAGGAACTGCAAGATAAAATAAAAGTATTACTTTCTAAGGACAAAAGTATAGATTTAGCTGCGGTAGCAGGTGTTTTAAAAAAATTAATGTAATGGGTAAGGTTAGACATGTTTTAGGAATATCAGGAGGAAAGGATAGCGCCGCTTTAGCTATATACATGAAACAAAATCATCCTGAACTAGATATTGAATACTATACTTCGGATACAGGAAAAGAGCTTCAGGATACCTATGATTTAATTGAGAATCTTGAAAATTTTCTTGGAAAAGAAATTATAAAACTACCATCTATTTCAGATGAGACTTTAAATCCTTTCGATCACTATATCAAAATGTATAATGGTTTTTTACCCGGCAATATGTCTCGTTGGTGTACAAAAAAGTTAAAATTGGAGCCTTTCGAGAAATTTGTGGGTAATGATCTAGTTATTTCCTATGTCGGAATTAGAGGTGATGAGGATAGGGAGGGTTACATATCAAAGAAATCTAATATTCAATCGATATTTCCTTTTAGGAAGAATATTTTTAGCGAGGATGTCACTGCAAAATTTCTTTCTAATGGTAATATTCTTAATGTTCTCAAATATTACGAGAGTATTGATTTAGGTGAAAAAAGGGAAAGGATTTTCGAAGTGATAAATGAGGAAACTTCAGTAAATTTTAGTCAAACACAAAAATTGAACAGTCTTTTAGATTTAGGAATAAAGGAGTATAATAAAGCAATTTTTCAGTTTCTTCAAACAACCGAATATCCATTGTCAAAAGAAAATGATTTTCCTTTAATCAATAATGAAGATATCCTTGTTAGAGACGATATTTTTAGAATTTTAGAGGAGTCCGGTGTTGGAGTTCCAGAATATTATAAGGCTATAGAATTTGAAGTAAATGGAAAAAAATCAACTTATGCCCGAAGTCGTTCTGGTTGCTTCTTTTGTTTTTACCAACAGAAGATAGAGTGGATTTGGTTGTATGAACAACATCCGGATCTATTCTTAAAAGCAATGGAATATGAGAAGGACGGTTATAGTTGGATACAAGATGAAACTTTAGTTGAAATTATTCAACCTGATCGTATAGAGAGAATAAAAGAAGAATATATTAAACGTAAAGAAAGAAAAAAATCGAAGGTACAATCACCTTATCTTTTAGATATTTTAGATGATGCTGAGGGGGAAGGTTGCGCTAGTTGCTTTATATAATGACAAAATTATCAGACATAATCGCAAATTTAGATTATAAAAAAACTAAAGAGGATACAATTGAAATAATAGATGGAGAATTTATTATTGAGATACTCTTTGATAAATTTATAACATTAGAAGATAATTTTCCTGATACTAAACATATTATCTTTATTGTAATTAAAAATTATAATGAAGATAAAAAAAAAGTAATTTGGAAATTATATAGTACTTTAAATTTTATTTACAGCTACTTAAATATAATACCAAAATATTTTACTAAAGTTGATAAGAATAAAACGCTTAGTTTTTTTGAAATTATCTTATATCCGCAGTATTTATCATTTGATTTTTTTGCTTATCTATCTAATAAACACCCTGCGCAGTGGTTTCATAATGAGAATTATTTTATTAATAGTAGTGTAGAGGAAAGTGGAACGATTAATATTTTACTTACTAACACGAAAGCTCGACGTTTAGGATACCTAAAACTAATCATTGAGATGTTTAATAAGTCTAGTTATTATCCAACGACATACCTTAATAAAAAAGTGGAAGATAACAGTTTATTGTATGTAAATGATTTGCTAGAATATGGAACAGATAATAAAGGTGATAACAAAGGACTTATAAAAAAAACTAGCACTGGCGCTTCTGCCAAACCTTATGTAGATCTTTTGGAAGAGATGGATATTACTGTCCGAACAAATAATTCGTATATATTGAGTAAACAGAGTAAGATTTATTTTCATCTTAATAATGTTTCTACTGAAAATCAAGACGAGATATCAACAAATGTTTTTGAGTTTGGTTTACTTGATAAAATGTTTTTTTTGAGACAAATATTGATTACGGACTCCCTTTATATCTGGTCTATTATTGATATTATTTTTATTGCACAAAAACCCATTAGTACATTGAAGATAAAGGAGGTTTTTGTTAATTACGTTATAGCAGAATTAGAAAGGAATCAACAATTCTCTGAAAATAATACAAATAAGAGAAAAATAATGGAAATAATTTCTAGAATTGAAGCTTGGAAAAGTCCTATAGTATATTTAGAGCATATAATAGAACCTAGAGTAAATTGGCTTGTCGATTTAAGAATTTTAGAATTAAAATCCAATTCAAAAGAAAAGAAATACAGTTTAACGAAAGTTGGACGTAATTTATTTGCTATTCTTTCGCAGATTTACAGTTCTAATTTTAATAAACAACTTGTGTTGCAATCTTTTATAAGCAAGAATTATATGGGAACATTTGCTTATATCTATGAGATTGAATTCTCAAGAAAGGATTGGGACTTTGATAAAATTGAAAGCTATATTTTAGAAGCTTTTAAACTCTTTAAAACAAATGCACCAAATAGGATTGCTGCATCACAAGGAATTGATTATGTTTGCTTCCAGTCATTTTTAAAGGATGGTGTTATTATAGAGTTTGACGATTTAAGGAGATATTTACAAAATAACCATCCTAGATTCATTTTAGATTGGTTTAAAACGGAAAATGATGGAACTATATATATTAAAAAACTAAACTAATTATGGAATTATCAGAATTAAAATTAAAGGAAAATCCTTTTAGAATTGGCCCATCTATAAATCCTCACGATCTTATCTGGGCTGGTTTTCCTGAGCTTAAAGTAAAAATAGAGCAAAGATTGAAATTTTCAATGAAAACTTCACCATCAAGGATTGTTTTGAATTGGGGAAGATATGGAAGTGGCAAAACTCATGCTGCTAATTATTATACAAAAACTCAGAGACTTGCTGATATTTGTGTAGAATCTTCAACCACACCGGCAAAAGGTATTAAAATCAACTTACCTAGAACCTCCAAAGATCCTGTGCAATCATTTTTTCGTAGTTTTTTGGGACAAATCAGTTTATCAGTTATTAAATCTGATTTCAACAAATTGAAGGCAAAGCTTAACACTGAGGAAACTATAGATGCTTTAATTGATTTAAACTCAAATGATAGTATCATATCTGATTTATTTAAGTTAATAGCATCCGATGACAGTCAGGAGCAATTGACGGCGATCGAAGCTTATTTATTTGGTGATGCCACAAAGGGAACTCTTTCTAAACTAGGACTTCCTTTTGGATTGAAGGATGATGAACAAATAGTTAATTTTCTGAGTACCTACATTAATTGTATCACCTACGAAAAAAGGACATACTCTTCATTTATAGTTTGGCTAGACGAGTTTGAAGATATTGATACTTTGAACAAACAGAGTCAGGATCGCATGACTACATTTTTAAGGCAATTGTTTGATAAAGCACACAGTCATTTTTTACTTTTTTTAAATTTTACACCAAAAACCTTTTTTAATGTTGAAGATCTATCTATTGTTTTAGGAGAATCATTATCAACAAGAGCAAGAATTCATATATCATTTGAAGCACCTACTATTAGTGAAGCCATTACATATATTAAAGAATTGATTTTACATCAGGCAATTGGTCAGAACAATGAATTTGGACCTTTTGATAGTGAAGCTACACTAATTTATGTGTTAGAAAATATTGGAAATTTGTCTATAAGGAAGATAAATGAAGTTTTCTCATTGTTATTAGAATTAGCATTAATAGAGGAAAAAGATTTGATAGATATAGAATTTGTCAAACTTTTTAAAGATGAAATTCCCTCATTTGAAAATTAATTTATGATTGCCTACTTAGATACTTGTACTATTCTAAATCTATTGCAGATTAATTATGATGATGAATATATTAAATTTTTGCAAAAAACATTTGATCACATCAAATTAACACCAAAAGTTTTTGATGAGTTACGAAAAAATAAATTTATTAACGTTGTTGATGATTTGAATAAAGTAGATTTAGATAATATAATTTTTGGACAATTAGCAAATTTTATAGATAATTCTGACTGCTCTGACGTCTTAGAGTTCACACGTACACACAATTCTAATTGTTTTAAAGACAACGGAGAATCGCATTCTGTAAGTTATTCAGTGCAAGAAAGTCGATTTGGAAATGATTTCGGTGAAAATTTACTTAAAACACATTTCATTACTGATGATGAGCCTGCTAAAACAGATTTTGATCATTTTTATAATATTAATTTGATGGGTAGAATTCTCAATTCTATTGATTTGATGACAATCTTCTGGCTGAAAAAATATATTTCGAAAAATCAATTAATTACCTATTGCCATTCCTTAAAATTACTTTATAACAAGGATGTAGGACTATTGATAATTAAGCTTAAAGATTACAGTTCAAAATTTATTGATGAACTAAAAACAAAGCAAAAAATCATTTTGACAAATTTCATTGAGATTTTAAATGATTTAAGTGGAGATGTCAATGCTAAAATAACCGAGATATTATCTAAAGACGAATTTAAACAAATATTAAAAAATAACAAGGACTGGGACAATTTGATTTCTAGCGTTCAGAAAAGTAATTTTCGAGAAAAAATACCTTACATAAATGAAAGGATTATTCTGATCGAAAAAATTTGGGAATATAACTAATATTTAAAAAAATATCTAATTTGATAAAGATGTCTACTTTTAACTAATTAGATATTTTTTTTAATCAAGTCATAAACGCTAATCATCCAAGCTACCCATCAATTGCTCCATACCAAAATTTAAAAGAAAGTCGGAGTAATAACTATCAAATACATCACGTATATATTCATCGATAGTTATTTCTCCGTCATTATTTTCTGTCATTAAATAGAGTTTGTAATTCTTCTTTTTAGTGATCATATACAAAAATAATGAGTGAAAGTATACAGATGCAATATATCTTTTCTGGGCAACTATGATCTGCTCCTCGTTCTTTAATTTTTTACGATAGTTTAAAAACACATTACTGTCTAAATTAACGTAAATTTTTTCTAAAATATCTCCTGAAGCTACAGGATTCATTACAGTGTCGTAATTCATAGATATGCCGTGGCTCTCTAAACCTTCCCACTGATCTCTTGTAATTCTTACTAATTCAGGCAATCCCATATTACTAAAATCTTCTTCCTCCTTTGGAGCTGTTTCTTTTTTTTGTTGTTGATCAACAATTTTAAGAAAAACAATCTCTTGAAAAGATTCTGAACCTGCACCTTTTAAAGAGGCTTCAATTTCGATTTCATCACCTTGTCTGAGTTCAACATCAGGATTAAATGTTATCTTAATTGTACCTTTATCAGGACTTGATTTTATAATGTTTAAAAGTTCTCCAGGCTCTTTATTATTTCCTTGTTGGTTGTCAGATTCTTTTTCTGTTCTTCTAATTTTTAAAATACTTACTTGTAAATCGCCCGGCTCATCTGTTCGGTCAAAGTAGTGATCTTCAGCGTCGGTTTCAAATTTTAATGTTTTTTCGCCACCAATAGGTACAGAAATAGGATTACTAGCTTTATTTTGTAGTTTAAAAAAACTTGGAAAGCGCTCAGGTTTAAATGGCTTTTCTTGTCTTTCTTGTAGTTTACTACCTCTTGATTCTTTTTTTTCTGGTTTGTCTTTTGTTTTCTCTTCGAGTTTAAGTGTATTCTGTATCAACTTGAACAAATCGCTATCTTTGGATAAATTTTTAGCAAAATTCTTTATCAACTCTGATGTATCTTCACTTTCTAGTCCAATAGAATCCTTTCGGCGCTTATTTATTTCATCAAGTTTCGATTTTGTCAGTTTTATTTTTAGGTAATCTCTTAATTCTTCAGCTTTTGCTCCATTCTTTAGACGATCACGGGAAGCCATAAAAAGATCTTTTCTAAACTCATACTTCATTTTTGAACAATCTACATTAATCAACAAATAATCTTTAAGTAAATTGTATTTTAAACTTCTAGTGATAAACTCAGATGTATAATGACCATGTACTTGACCATTCATTGAAAATAAAACAGACATATTATTTTTAAAATAGCGCCTTTGAATATCTGCTTTGGTTTCTTTTACTGTTTTTCCTTCTTGTTTTGGTTTAAAAACATAGCACGTAACTTTCATTTTTCCAAAAAGCGCATCATCATACTCCTCTGAAAACCAATCTTCCACATAATCTTTTTCATCTTCCAAACGTCTTTGAAGTCCATATACGGTAGTTTGCAAAACTTTATTATTAGGATAACGCTCTTTTGTGTCGATTGTAAATATAGGCAGAACAGGTTTAAACAAAAATTCATTAAGGTTTTGATTCAAATCTTGCGCAAAGCCTGAAATCCCTTTCATTTGATAAGAATACATCTTGATGATTGAACCTGTGGTAAAGTTTCGATTGAGAAGATTTAAATCAATATCGCTAATATCGAATTGGGGGATTTTTCCATCAATTTTTAGATATTCGTACCAAGTGTTTTTTTTAGTGGTTAATTCTGCTTCTGAAAGAGGATGTTCTCTAACTAAAGTAAATCCAAACTTGCCTGTCCTATCAAATTTTTTAGATCCAATCAATTGATATCCTTTTGTTCCACAAAATACAATAGCACCGCTACCTCCCATGTTGTATTTACCCTGGACAAAATGAATTTCATTTTTATTCCCTCTCATCAATGACAAAAAAGTATTTTCAAAATCTTCTGGATGTTGTCCTTCACCATTATCGTATATAATGACTGAGCTTTGTCTCGTCGGTCCATCGGCGATTATTTGAATGTCTTCAGCTTGTGTTCTTCTAAATTTATTGAGATCCCAATTTTTATTATTTGGAAAAAATTTCTCCACTGCTTCATCCATTGACTTAGGAGCATTTTTACTTTTGGGATCAATTCCTAATTCAAGACACCTTTTCATTAGAGTGGCATCAATTGAATTTGTTACCTTTTCAACTAATGCAGCGATAGGATTAGATTGTTGGTTTTCAATGATACTAAAATTAGATTCATTTCCACCGATTGGTACCCAATTTTCATTTTTAAAAATATCTTTAAATTGTTGTATTGTTTTTTCAACATCTTGTTCTGTAGCGCTAAAATATAATTGTTCAAATAATTCTTTCATGGTGTTTTAGTTTGTAGATAGTGCTATTTTTGAAAATTGGTTATAACTTCTTTAATTTTACGAACCGTATAATCAATTTCTTCCTCAGTATTGTACTTACTCAAACTGAATCGAATACTTGAAAATGCGTCCGAAATACTCACTCCCATTTCTGTTAATACATGAGATGGTTCTATTAATTCAGAATGACAAGCAGAGCCATTTGAAACACAAATATTTCTCAATGTTCCTATTAGAAAATCAGCTTCTATGTTTGGGAAGCAAATATTGGTTATATTGTGTAATCTTTCAGCCGAATATCCATTAATAAAAGTTCCTTCGATCGATAAAAGTTCTTGTTCCAATCGATCACGTAGTTTTTTTATTTTTTGAACGTCTTGATCCATTTTATCGAGGCTAATCTCTGCACATTTGCCTATTCCAATGATTCCGGGAGTATTTAATGTACCACTGCGCTTATTGTTTTCTTGCCCGCCACCATGAATTAATGGTGTGAATTTATTTTCTTGCTTATAGTAAAATCCTCCAATTCCCTTTGGAGCATGAAATTTATGTCCGGAAAATACCAAAAAATCGATATCAAGATCTTTAACATCAACGGGAATCTTACCTACTGCTTGTGTAGCATCTGTCATCATAAGAGCTCCATACTGATGAGCGATTTTTGTGATTCCCTTTATATTTTGAATTACTCCGGTTTCGTTATTAGCTAGCATAACTGAAACTACAAGGGTTCTATCAGAAATCACATTTTTTAAATTAGCTATGTCAAGTACTCCTGATTGTAAAACAGGAAGATAAACCACTTCGACACCTATTTCTTCAAGAAATTTACAAGTGCTGAGAATGGCTGAGTGTTCAGTTGCTACTGTAATAATTTGTGGCTTTTTAGACTTATCTGAGTTTGTAACAATCCCTTTCAGTACTGCATTAATCGATTCTGTTGCACCGGAAGTAAAAACTATTTCGTTAGCATCTGCATTTAATAAATTAGCAACCTGCTCTCTAGCGTTTGCTATTTCATTTCTAACTTTTTTTCCCATTAAATGAGAACTTGAATAATTAGCATATAATTCCGACATGAAGGGAATCATTGCACTTAAGACATTGTCGTCAATCTTGGTTGTTGATGCATTGTCTAAGTATATATAATCTTTATATATTGACATTTTAATAAATCTGATAGTATCAAATATACTTATTTTCGCACATTAATTTTTCATTAAATCCTATCAACATTCAATTCAGCAGTTTTTATGTGAGTGACAAGAGTTGATACGAAAGTTTCAAAATTACTTCCTGTTTCAATAATATTTTGGGGGATAACACCTCTGTAATCAGTTAAATGTACTTGATCTTCTATTCTTTCTTCTGCTTTAATATTATTTTCAACAAGTGGTTTTACATTATTTCCGATATTATCAATAATTTTTACTAATGGTAAAATATCTTCAATTGGAAGATTGTATTTATTATTGTCACCTTCATAATGTGTTATATCTACTGAGCATAAACAATATTTTTCCCAATTTAATGCTGCACGTTCTAATTGAAGTTTGCTCATTGTTACAGAATTTCTTTTGTCCCATCTCGATTTAACTTCAATATAATAGATTGGTTCATCATCTAATCTAATGACAATATCCTGACCTCCCTGTTCGTTTCTGGACTCAAGGTTGTCAATTAAGATCTTATCGTTCAGTTGTTGATCAAGTTTTGCTCGTATTTGGTTTTCAATAAAAGTTCCAATTTTATATTTATGTTCAAAATTTGATTTGGACTGTTGTTCATCAATAATTATATTTTCCGCTTTATTGATAAGTTCTTCAAAATTTTCCTGTTGAATTAATTTTCCAATTTTTTTAAGTTTCTCACTATCTAAAGTAACAATAGCAAAAATATCATCTTTAGTCTCTTCTTGTGTTACAACAGAAATCATGATATTTGCTTTTTTATCATCTAACTGCGGAAAAAGATTTTGATATTCTTTATCAGTCAGTTTTGGAATAATCTTTAAGATTATATCTTTATGAGTATGAGAATCAATATTAATAACGTTCTCTTGGAATATTATATTCTCTATTATCGTAGTTAAATGTCTATTGTCTATATAATTAGCTTCGGGAAGAAAATCATTAAATTCGGATATAACTAAAACTTCATTAATATCTTTTCTTGTTGTATCTAAATAAATCTTTTTGATGCTTTCTTTGACACCTAAATCTCTTTTCAAGACTTCTAACAAATGAAGTTCAAATAATTGATTTGGGTAGATCTTGCTTTCCTTATATATATCTTTATAACTATCATCATTTAAGGAACAAAGGTCAAATAATAATTTTTGATTTTTTTGAACCCATTCATTGTTATGTAATGCTACGAGATTAAAGAATACTTTTATTAAATTTTTACGAGTTGACCTATATTCGATATTTTCACTTTCCTCACTTAAGAGTTTTAGTTCAAATAATTCATCTTCTAAGCCATAGTACTGACATATTTTTTTGATTAATTGATTAGGCTTACTTAAGGATTCTTTATTATTTACGATCATACAATATCTTAGTAAAGAAATAAAATAATCGTTGTCTATTTTATTAGTTGAATCAACTAAATCTGAATGATAATCTTCTAAACTGAGATTCTTAGGGAAATAAATATAGTTGGACAAATCTTTTTGATCCAGTGAAATTTTTATATCATTTGAAAAATCTCTACGATTGAATTCTTCTAAATTGAAATTGAATAGAAATTCTTTATGAATAAGTTTGTCTATAGAATCAGGTATTAATGTTTTACCTAGCGTAATTAAATTGTTATCTAAATCTTTAGCTAATAATAAAATACCTGTTTTATGAAATTTACCATCAATATTTGGTATTAATTCTAGCGAGCTAAAGTAAGTTGAAAATCCTCTATCTATTAAAAAAGAGTAATATTGATTTAAAGTTTTTGCATTAAAATCCTCAAGTGTGCAGCCTCTTATTTTTTCCAATAAATCTTGGTGCGTTATAAGTGTAATCTCATCATCATTCCAATCGATGACATTTTTACTCCATTTGATAATATTTTCTTTTTGGGGAATTAAATTGTAAAATTTTGAAAGTAATTCAAAGCAGCAATCAAAGATTTCAGGACTGGTATCCAAAAAGTCTGGTGATAAAAACTCAGCCTCTTGTACTGTTCTGTAACCAGATAAGGTATTTACAAAAGGAAGAGATTTGAACTTACTATTCCACGAAATTTGAAGTTTTTGAAAATATTCGTTTAACAGTAGATCATCTGAATTCGTTTTAAAGTTTATTGTAGAATATAATAGGGGATTGCTAACTTCTATTGCGTTACTATTCAAAAAATCAAATATTAAATTAGTACATTTTTCAATAATGTGCCTGTTTTTTTCCTCCTGATCTTTAACTTGATACTTATCACTATTTAAATGTATTCCATCTCTGGGCTCAGTGGGCAGAAAATTTTTACAATTTATAATAAAATTTATTCCGAAATCTTCCGAGCCAATTAAGGGATAGTATAAAAACAACCTTGCAAGACGTTCATTAAATTCAAAAACCTCTTGATCCTTGTTAATTGGTAGTATAATTTCGATTTCTTCTTCCTCGTCGATGATACTATAAATAAATATTTCTTCATTGTCTTTAAGAATGACTGTCTTGAATAAATTAATATCTTCAGTTGTTTCTACTTTACTCTTTTTATCAAAAGTATAAGTACATACATTTTGATTTTCATCAATTAGTATTATTTTATTGAGCCTATCATTGATAGTGAATACATAGGGTATGTATTCATCCAGATCTGTTAGTGATTTTTTTATATAGTCAACCTCTTTTACCGTTTCTGGTTGGTATGTAAAAGTTGTTAAAAACTTATCTATACTTATTGCTGTTTCATTTTTTAAAATTTCGTAAACTCTTTTCTTCTGATCAGATATATTATCACTCAAAAGTTCCCAAGTTTTTGGAGTTCTATCTATTTCAAAATCATTTATTGGTAAGTAAAATTCTCCTGTATCTAAAACAGAATTAATTGAAAATTTTCTACCAAAAGTATGTGTTGTCAAAAATCCAGTACCATATTTACCTACCTCTTTAATATCTTGCTGCTCGCCATACTTTCCACTAACTTGCTTTATTAGAGAAATTAGTGATTTTGTATTGAAAGGTTTCCCATTGTGAGAAAAAGATATTCTTTCATTTCTATAGTCTATTGTAATTTCACATTTTGAGCTTAAATCGCAAGCATTCTGAACCAGTTCCCAAATTGCACGATTAGATGAAAAGTCATTAAATTTTTCAAAATCCCGTAGCATTTTATCTGCATGTTGTTTCAAATCCGAACGTTCATCATCTCTTCTAGTCTGTTGAATTATTTCTTCTCTATTTGTGGTTTCTGTGTTTAACATTATTCGATTAAGTAATTAGTTTAAATAAGCAATTTATAAGGAATTTTAAGATGGTTTTTACGGAAATCCGTAAAAATTGTTTTTTTGTGTTTTTTTTCTTTTTAAAGTTAAGTTTTTGTAATTCGCTATATTAATTTATAAAGTAATTCTCTGCGTGTTTATTGTGGTATAAAATCGACTTTTGCAATTTCCCATTTATTGTCAATGAAAGTACTTTTGTTTTTATATTTCCTAGTTATTGCTTTTACAGCTTTTACAATCCCATATCCAGCCGCACCTGCGGCAATGGGCACTGCTGCTGCAACAACAATTCCAGCAGCTGCACCTGCACCCACTGCGCTGCCTAAAACGGCTAAACCAGACATAATTCCAGCTCCTGAAAGTCCTAAAAACCCTAACTCGCTAACAATGGCTGTTATAGTTGCAAATCCTAAACCTCCGCCGGAAAGAGTTCCTAAAAGTTCCGAAATATTTTCCCTTTCTGTTTTAGTCAGCTTACTATACTTTTCAATGCCTAAAGTGATAAGTATTCCAGTCTGTTTTAACATTTCATCACTTGGAAGAATATTACCGTTTAAAAGACGTTCCATTGTTGCTGAAGAGCAACCAATAACTTTGGAAATATTTTTCTTGTTCAAGTTGTATTTATCGATAAAGTCGTGCAGTATTTCGCTGTAGTTTTCTCGTGTTATATTTTGCATATAATTTGGGACTGTTAGTTTTTTGTCAGTAAAAATAAAAAAGTAATCTAGATGAGTATTCAGTATTTTCACTGAATTTAGCTGAGGAATATCGATTAAATAAATTTTTAGGTAACAAAAAAATCCAAATTTCATTTGATATTTTAAAGTGGCTGTTTGTTGAATATTTGTGAACTAGAATGTTTTTAAATCATAGTTTTTTATATTTGATGAAAAAACTAAACCATGATGCCCAAAAATATTTCAAAAACCACAATTAGAGAAATTCTAAAAGTTATTATTCCGTTTTGGCAATATTTAGCAGAAGAAAAATCAGACAATGCTATAGCAATTATTAAAAATGTTTGGGCAGATATTTCAAACCAAATATTAGAGAGAGAGTATGTAGATGTTGAAGAGGATATCTTACAGCACTATTTCAGGAATAGTGACTATGAAGCGATTGATATATTTGAGAATGTTCTTAAAGTTTATTCTTTAGATTTTGATAGCATTGTTAAGTTAATCGAATCTGCTCTTGATACTAGAAACTTTATAGATCAGCAGCAAATCAGTAATCTTAGCATGTCTATTGATTATGAGCTCGAAAAAGATGATTTAAGATTAGTTATTATTGGATATGATGAATTTGAGCTTCCAATACAAAAAGTAGAATTAATAAGTGAAATTGGAGATCTGCCACAAGGTATTAAGGTTAATGATATTCCATTTTATTTAGAGGGGACAAGTCTTAATGATTCAAAAGACGAACGTTATTTTTTACTATCTCCAAACAAAGGTTGGAATGACTATAGTGTTATTTCTGTATTCACACTTACTTACTATTGGGACTTTGGGAAAAATATTTCGTTTATTGGCAAGCTACGAATTATTCATTATGAAGATGTAACTACATGGTCACTGTTACCTGAAAAATTCTTCACACTTTCTAACGAATTTTGCTCATTAGCGTACACGGATGATTTCTATGCTAATTTTTCTGAATTTTTTTCACTAGAGGTAACAATTTCTATCCTTTTTGCACTTAAAGATGCCGCTTACTTTAGTGATATTGCTGATAAATTTTCTAAAACTTATAACTTTAGAAAATCATTACTTAGACCAGATAATGCTGAGCGCTATTTAAGGGAAGTTAGGCCAAAGCTTAATGGAGCTAATATGGAAAACTTTTATTCTTTTAATTATAAATTTAAACCCGCTTACAGCAAGAACGAAACAAATGTGAACTTTAACTTTAATACCAAATATCCGCTCCCTGACAGAATTTTTGGAATTATTGGTAAAAATGGGGCAGGGAAAACTCAGCTTATGAATAGCTTACCTCACAATTTAGCTAATAAAAATGATGAAGCATTCAATAATTCAGTACCTTCTTTTAGCAAAATTATTGCAGTATCATATAGTGTATTTGATAATTTTCCCTTACCTAAGAAGAATGTTAATCTAAATTATGTCTATTGTGGTTTAAAAAATGAAAAGGGTACAGTGCGGTCAGATGCTGGACTTTCAAAAAGCTTTCACTTCAATTGGAAGCGTATTCAAGAGCTTCAGCGGGTTAAAAAATGGAGACGAATTTTATTAAACTTCATTGATAAACATATTGTTGATGCATTTATTGATATAAGATCAATTGATGTCGATCCAGATTTACCCGCTGTAAATAAAGACCAATATGATAAAATAAAAGATCAATTAAGTTCTGGTCAAAGTATATTATTATATATAATTACTCAAATTGTTGCTAATATAAGACTTGATTCTTTAATATTATATGATGAGCCTGAAACACATCTGCATCCGAATGCTGTAGTAGAATTAATGAATACTATTTATGACTTAGTTAATGAATTTGAGTCTTTTTGTATTATCGCTACCCATTCCCCAATAGTTATTAGAGAATTATTTTCCAAAAATGTCTATATCTTGGAACGTGATAATGATAACCCAATTATAAGGAGAATCGGAATAGAGTCTTTTGGAGAAAATCTTGGTACCTTGACTGAAGAAGTTTTCGGAGAAAGAGAATCATCAAAACAATACAAAAAAATCATCGTTGATTTAATTGACCGAGGAATGGACTTTGATGAAATTGTTGATGCTATTGAATTTGATGAAATGCCGTTAAGTTTGAATGCTCGTATTTATATTAAAAACATTTTAGATAAGAAAAATGAGAAATAGTAAACCTCATGCTGGCAACTCATTTGACTTTTATAAAAAGGTACTTAAAAGCAAACGAGATAAGGATCTTAAAATATTTCTTGCACCTTATGCTGATGACATCGAAAAATTATATAAGATTTATGACGATAATTTTGATAGTGACTCTCTAGCATTATTGAAAAGTCGTGGTTTTTCAGAAAATGAATGTACCAATTTAAAAGAGTTGTATAAGTACTCTGCAAAAGCTTTCGTTGATCTTAGGACTGAGTTGACAACAACCGAAAATGGAAGAGAAGTTCATTGTCAATATTGTACTTTGAGTATAACAAATACTTTTGACCATTTTGTGCCGCAGGAGGAATTTGCAGAATTTACAATTCATCCTCGCAATCTTCACTGTTGCTGCTCTCAATGTAATTCGAAGAAAAGTAATTTTTGGAGAGATAATGATAAAACACTTTTTTTAAATCTATATAAAGATATATTACCGGAAGACCAGTATCTTTTTGCAACCATTAAAGTAGATGATAAAGCTGTTACTGTTGAATTTAAACTAGAGAATAATACGTCAATAGATACAGACTTATTTGCTTTAATTGAAACTCATTATAATAAAATGGGCCTTTTTGAACGATTTATTGAAGTATCCGATGGCGTTATCAGCAGGTTTTTATCAGATTTAAAAGCATTTGATGAACCTATTTTGAGTGTGAATTCTCTGAAAGTTGTGAAAAAACAGATTGAAAGTGAAAGAAATGCTATGGGTAGAAATTATTGGCAATCGATACTAAAGTTGGCACTCTTGGAGTGTAAAGATTTTATGAATTTACTTAATTTTTAATGTTAAATGGTTTCATTTTTATATTATTTAGTTTTTTAAATAATATTTGGTTTTAACTAAAATAATCGAGAATAAGAATTATGCTTCTTTTATTTTATCGAATGGATTACGAAGATTGATTAAGTTTTTTAGAATTCTCAATAGTTTCAGTGGAGTCATTAACTTAAAGAACTTAACAGTGTAAAATAAAATTACATTATTAAATGTATCTCAAATCTATATTATTACCATGCCCATTATCCATAGCTTTTGTGTTAATAAATAAAATCAAATTATACTTTTACATCTTAATTAAGTTTGATTGTATTTTTCATTTTCCCATTTAATTGTAGGTAATTGAGATACACATATATTTATAGATTTTATGAAAATATCCAGTTTTAAAATGATAGGATTATTTATTGAAAAGTGTTCAATTGGATCTCCAACTTCATTGCTTGAATATCTGTAACTATCCAGACTATATTTTGTACATAAGCAAGAGTTTAAAAACAACATTCTCATTATTGTAGCACCGACATTTAACTGGTTAAAAAAGTCCGAAGCCATTTTGTTGTAATATGCATTTTCCTCTATAGAAAGTAGTAATTCCTTTTCTTCAAAATTTTTATCAATAATGTAATTTTTAAAATTCTGAAAGAATGAAATTTTACTATTTAAATCGTACAAATTTCTTGTGCTTTTTTCAATTTCAGATAATGTGCGGTTTACAAGTTGTTCATCAGTTAACAATTTTATCATCGATGAGAAGTTATCGATTCCTTGTCCATCAAATATGTTTTCTTTTTCATCTAAAATTTTAAAGACTTTTATAGGGTTATGGCTGATTTTTCTTCTTAAATCCTGAATATCTATAACTCCTATTCTTAAACCAAGATATTTTACCGCTTTTTCAACCGCTTGATGATAAAAATATATTGCATTACTGTATATCTTATTGTTAAAAAGCAGTTCCGCACTTTTAATATCAGTTTGAGCTAATGGTAATAGATCGTTCATATTTATAAATTATAGATAAGTAAATATAAATTAATATTTAGAATGTTATTCGACTAACAGACTTATTTACAATTTTTTCTTGTATGAAGATTACAAAAAAACAATTAATCGGGAATTAAAAACTGATAAAGATGAAACTCATTATATGAGAAATCATTGTAAAAATAGATTTTACTGTAAATTTAGGTAAAGTCTGATTTTAAAAATTCTTTCTATATTTATAAAAAACACATCTATGAAAGTATTAAAAATCTACAGTATCATTTCAACGCTTGCGATTCTTATCTTATCAGTAAGTCTTTGTAATGCAACAAAGAACTACAACAAAGCTCAAAACGAATTGGATAAAAAGAAAAAAGAATTCAAAGAGACGGAGGAAGTTCTCAAACAGTGTTCTGATCGTTATTATAAAGAGATTGGTAAATAAGAGAAAATAAAAACTATCAACGATTGTATAGTATTTATAGTACTAATTTTTATTTAACTTTAAGTTGGAGATATTTAGAATATTCTCTTTAAATCCATATATCTCCGCAAGGTGAGCAACCAAAAAATAAAAAACCTTCAAATATATTTGAAGGTTTTTTTATTATCAAACATTAAAGAAATGCAAACGAAAGTGAGTAATTCGGTGAACAGCTGGATGGCAAACTCGTTTTTCTTTTTTCGTAAGAGTAATTTAATAAAGTTTTTGTTTTGTCTGTTAAATTTTATTAGATAGCATTTTTTGAATTCATTCCTTTCTGATGCATTATAAATCATCATAGGAAAGCTTAAAAACTATTCCGGAAATCTCTTTCCATATATTTTCTTGTAATTCCATAAGCTGATTTTTTATTGAACAGCTAAAATAAAGGACTTCTAATTATCACGTCAAACAATTAAAACTCTTTATACTGAACATTAAATAAATCCTGAATAAAAATTTTGAAGAAGGGTATCATCATCATTTCAAAGCTCGAAATGTATGTTTATTTTTGCATATCAATACTTACTTTATGAAATTTTTCAAATTACTTTTTTTATTGATCACGGTACATCTTTTTTCTCAAAATGTGAAGAAGAATGAGTTGCTTATTCCTTTTAGGGAAGGTAATTCGTGGGGACTTTGTGATACTTTAGGAGTGATAAAAGTGAAGCCATTTATTGCAAATTTTGAAGATTTTGCCATTGGGTCAGATTTTATGGGTCAGTATATAATAAAGAACAAAGGTAAATTTTCTATTGTTAACCAATATAAAAAGGTGTTGCTTCCCAATACTGATTTAGACTCTTTAAGAATCTCAAACTTTTCGAATGAAATTTTAATCTACAAGAATAATAAAGTCGGATTATTAAAAGATTTTAAAATCTTTATTCCTATTGAATATGATCACATATCTTCTGTTGCAAATGGCAGTTTCAATGTAACAAAGGATCATAAACAAGGCTTAATAAATTCTAAAGGAAAGCTAATTATACCGGTTGAGTATTCCTTTATCGGATGGCCTAAAAAGGAAAATGTAAATAAAGAAAAGATGGATTGGATTGCCTTTTATGGTAACAATGAAGAAATGATATACACTGACGATAAAATTTTAGTTGAGGAAAAATTAAATCCGGCCCAAGGAACATTGGTTTATAGACCGGGGGACAGTCGGGAAAAATATGAAGAAAAACAAAGTAATTACAGAAAAATAGAAAGTATTTATGGGAAGATCGTGAGTATTTTAGATGATATGGTGGTTACGAAAAATGAAAATAAATATAGTGTATATTCTATAGCTAAAGGAAAGATTATTTTAGAAAACGATGATATTATCGATATTTTCCCACCCAATCATGGTTACTATACTTTTTCTGTGAAGAGAAATAATAAGTTGGGAATGATTGATGAAACGGGTAAAGTCTTACTGGATTCTGTCTATGATAAAATAGAATATAAACTTAATGGCATTTGTTTTATAGAAAAAGACAATAAGTTTGGGATGTTTATACTCAATTCGGCCTATAATCCGATCGAACCAAAGTACAAAAAAATAGAAATCCTTGAAGCGATACCTATTAATAGCCATTGGCAATTTGGAATATTTAAGGTAACGTTGCCAAATGATAAAATAGGATTTTTAGGTGAGAACGGGATTGAATATTTTAAAAACTAATTAAGATAACCCGTTGTGCATTTTGCGAAATTTTGGTATTAGATTCGTCAGTTCGAGTGTTTTTTCGTAACAAAGTGGAGAAAATATGTATCGAGAAAATATTCATCTTCAAAATTACAAACTTCCCGATACGATTTTTTTTCAAAAACCTACTCGAAGTGACGAAAACAAATTAAAATGCACAACGGGTTAAGATAGTTTGATGTAAATTATTCGGGAATGATTTTTTAACTTAGCCAGATTGTTTTTCTTCGAATTTCAGCCATAATTTGTGGTTGAGCCTCAATTAATCTATTCATAAACAGCCGGAGTATCCTATTAATTCTTTATTTTACTGGGAATCACATTATATTTCTTTTTAAAAGCAGTTGAAAAGTGTCTGGCATTTTTATAACCGATAAGATCTGAAATTTCATTAATATTTAAATCACTTTCAAGGAGCATTTTTTTGGCATGTTCCATTTTGGTATCGTTCCAGAAATTAAAAACAGTAGTCCCGAATAGTTCTTTAAATCCTTTTTTTAAAGTAAATTCATTGGTTCCAACCTGATGGGCAAGATCCACTAAGGAACAGTTTTTATTGAGGTTGCTGATGATATAATCTCTTACGGCATATATTTTTTCCTCATCTTTATGGGATAGCGATGAAGTTGATTCATTGATGAAAAGTTGCTCAAGCTGTAAAAGCAAAAGTTCAGCAACTTTAGCTTCAAGATAAATTCTTTTAAAAATACCTTTTCTGTCACAATACATAATGTCGTTGAGAATCTGATACATTTCCAGGCTGATTCTACTATGGTCGGGATTGATCAGACATGAATCCTGCCTGTCTATCGCAGCTCTGAAACTGTTGAACAGATCAGAATCTTCAGGTAAAAATTTTTTGAAAAAAGCCGGTGCTAAATTTATTTCAAGCATCTGCATTTCCCGACCGTCAAACTCCATTTTGCCTCTCATCTGATGGGCATAAATGATGTTATGCTGATAGCTGTCAAAGGTTACCGTTTTGTGAAAATTTTCTGACATTGCAGAACTTTTACCTTTCAATGTAAAATGCATTTCAACAGAATCAAAATCTGTTTCAAAATAAAGGAGAAGTTTATCAGCCAGGGCTACATTTCCAAAGCCGATATGAACACTTCCAAAACAGATTTCGTGATAAAACCCCGTTCCGTAAGGTGGTTTCAGATAGGTGATACACTCTTTAATGTCTCCGTCATTCAAAAAATACGTGTTGGGATACTTTCTTTCTATTAATGTTCTTCCAATTTTTTCATCGTACAGGCGTAGTGTCATTTTCCGTTCTTTTTAATTAGAATTTTTCCTTTTCACGGAGTTTTTATTCCGTTTTGCGTACCCGGACCATCAGTTTTAGGGGCTACTTTTGCACAAAGGTATTGATTATTTAGAATCATTCTTAATAATTGTATTTGTTTTTATAAAAGATATTCAAAAAGAACAACATAAGTGCAGCAGTGAAGACCATAATCGTGAAAATGAATATATCAGGTCTCAAGAATTTGTAAGGTAAAATTAAATTTAAAATAATGGATAAAAACTGGCTTAAAAGATGGGATGACCGCTATCGTGATGAAGAATATGCGTATGGAAAAAATCCCAATATGTATTTTCAACAGGAACTGGATGGACTTAAACCCGGGAAAATTCTTTTAGCGGCTGAAGGTGAGGGTAGAAATGCGGTATATGCGGCAAAGAAAGGCTGGCAGGTGACAGCATTTGATATCAGTGAAGAAGGGAAGAATAAAGCTTTACAATTAGCAGAACAGCATCATGTTGAGATTGATTATCAGGTTGGAGAGCTTCCGGAACTTGGTTTTGAAGAGGAATATTTTGATGTAATTGCTCTGGTTTATGCTCATTTTCCGGCAGAAATCAAGTCGGTATATCATCGGTTACTTAATGGCTATTTAAAGAAAGGAGGTTTTATAATTTTTGAAGCCTTTAGTAAAAAACATCTGGAATACAGATTAAAAAACGGAAAAGTTGGCGGTCCGGCAGATATTGAAAGCTTATTTTCTATAGAGGAACTCGAAAATGATTTTAAAAATTTTGATTTTCAGGTTTTTAAAGAGCAAATCATTGATTTAAATGAAGGGATGTATCATATAGGAACAGGAAGTGTAATTCGTCTGACAGGCATAAAAAAATAAAAGAAGAATATAATAATGAAGAATTTTAAAACAATACAGGGAGAATTCAGAGTGAGCAGAAAAGAATATATTACTCCTCATTACATCAGAATTTTTCTTACCGGAGAAAATGTTCCGTTAATAGCCAATACAACAATAGGGATAAATAACAAAATTCTTGTTCCGCCGAAAGGTGTTGATAAGATTTATTTTCCGGAATTCGATTATGAAAAAATGCAGTGGAAAACCCAGCCGGAAGAAATCCGCCCGGTTGTAAGAACCTATACCCATCGTGGAATTGATCTTGAGAAAAATGAAATATGGATCGATTTTGTAGCTCATGGAGATGAAGGGCCTGCTTCAGAATGGGCTATTGCTGCAAAAAAAGGTGATCTACTGGGAATTTTGATGAAAGATGGAAAAACAGATCTCTACGGAAAAGCTGAAAATTATCTTTTGGTTGCCGATTCAACAGGAATTCCTGTGATAGCTGCAATTTTGGAAGATCTTCCGTCCACAGCAAAAGGAATATGCATTCTGGAGGTTGACAGTAAAATTGATGAGCAGGAACTGCAGACTTCGGCAGATATTGAATTGATTTGGGTTTATAATGAGCATCCCCAGCAGGGAAGTCTTTTAGCAGATATTGTAAAACAAAAGATATTGCCGGAAGGGTCACGATCCGGATATGTGGCAGCAGAATTTTCTACAGTAAAAAAGATCCGAAATCATCTCCGAAAAGAAAAATCCTGGAAGCAGGAAGAACTTTATGCGTATTCGTACTGGAAATCGGGTGTTGCTGAAGATAAATCTGCCATGGACAGACATAAAGAAAATGTTGAGACTGATGCAGAATAAATTACAGATAAGCCATGTTTTGTATCAGGTCAAAGATCTGCATATTGCTGTTGGAAAACTCCGGGAAGCGGGTTTTATAGTAGAATATGGAAGCGATCCTGTAAAAGCATACAATGCAATGATCTGGTTTGAAAAAGGAATTTTTATTGAAATTTACCATGATTGCAAACTTCCTTTTTATAAGAAATGGATGATGGGAGTTTTAGGCTATCAATCTGTTTTAAACAGGATGAAAAAATGGAAGAATGTAGGCGAGGGATGGAGTGAATGGTCTCTTGAGTCCGAGGCTGAACATTTAAATGCTGAGAAAGAGATTTTTAACCAGAAAAATATTTCGGTTAAATTTCATAAAGCTAAAAGAAAAGATATCCACGGAAGAATTTTGAAGTGGGAGCTTTTAATGCCTGATGACTTTGATTTTCCCTTTCTGATGTCTGCATATATTCCCAATCCGCGGCCTAAGAAAATCAACCATCCCAATGGAATTACGGGAATACAAAATATTGTTGTGGGAAGAGAAAATTTAAACACAAAATTGGTAGATGAATTACTGATCGGTCAATCAGAACTTAAACTTGTGGAAGGTAAAGGACTGAAAACTATTGAAATGTCGGGCCATGAAATTAAAATAGAAGATATTCTGCAAACTCAGATTCTTTAAGCCTTCGGAATCATTTACTCCATTAAAAATAATAAATATGAACTATTCAAAAAAAATAAACTGGGCTTTTGCAGCTGCCATAACGGTTTCAGTATGCTGGCTGACCGGAGATATATTTGTTGCCGGATTTGATCCGAATCCGGACGATTATCCTTTATTTTCGACAACCTATTCAGATCGGGTGGATGTAGAGTTTGCAACCTTAATGTTGGAAGGATCTACTCCCAGATTGATGTTTGGTGCTTTGATCGGTGCTCTGACCGCTCCATTATTGCTTCCTGCCACATGGCTTGTTTTTCAGTTTTTTGCAGATAAAACAAAATGGTATTCCATTGCTGTTAACTGGATTTTATTAGCAGGAGCGGTTCTGTCTCCTTTGGGACATGCGGGTTTTTTCTATGTCGGAGAAATTTATAAAGCTGTTTACCATACAGATCAGGCTTCCCATCCTTATCTTTTAGAAACCGGAAAAGGCTTTATGAAAATGCTGAATATTGCCTGGGGATCAGCTATCGGTGTTTTGGCTGTCGGCTGGATTGCTTTTGCTGTCTGTATTATTTTAAAGAAAACCCTGCTTCCGAGATGGATGGCTTTAATGACTCCTTTTGTACTGACTCTGTTGATCATCCCTTTGAAGAACCTTTTACCGCTTCCTTATTCCGGATGGGTGGGAGGAGCGATATTTAATATTGCTTATCTTTTGTTTTTCAGTACTTTATTGCTTTTGTTCAGAAAAAGAGTTTTAATAAAGGCAAATAATTAAAATCTATTTTTCTAAAGTAGATTGACATCTGTTAAACAACATTAAATCCGGAGGAAAATTTTTCTTCGGATTTTTTTGTATTATAATTTAAACCTGTGATTTTTTATTTTTTTATAAGCATATTGGTTAAATAGATTAAAATTTTTCTAAAAATAAATTTGTTGCGTCAAGTTTTGGCGTTGAGAGGGGATAGTTTTGCTTTAGAAAATTAAGCGAATAATAACAAGGGAAAATATATTAGCGCTAATATAAAAAACACTTATCTCATGAGAATCATTCATTTTTTTACTTTTAAATATATCACGCCAAGTTCTGTCGTTCACACGGAATAAGTTTGTTCCAAACTAACGAATCAAGTAATACATCACAAAATATATTTTAAAATTCTAGAAAAAATCAATCAAATTTTTAATAAAACAACCATAAAAACTCTTCCCTTGTTTTTATTGCTTTTTGATAAAATCTTACATATGATGTAGATTTTAAAATGTTTTTAATTTAATAAATATATTGATTTGTTCATTAATGAATTAAGTTGATATAGTTGTTAATAATTACTATTAAAAATGAAAATAAATAAAATTTATAACCCTGAATCATATTTTTATACTGAGCTTTCAGAGCTTTCCGATGCAAATATGACGGATCAAAATTTGACAACAGATGCGTTTGGTCCGGTAAAAGGTTCTGAACTCACAAAATATAGGACTACTTCTTTTGTAAAGGGCAATAATGCTAAGGTTTTTGCAATTGCAAATGGACAATTAGCTATTTTACAACAGACTGGAGAGCCTGATAAAGTTAATATTATTATTAAGAATGCAGATATTTACTCGCCACTGAAGATTAAATATTTTGTCTATAGAGGTATTAACAAATCTGATCTTATTGATGCAAATAATAATATTGTTGCCAAAAATACAGCAAATCAGAACCAACCTGAAATAATCAGCCAATTATGGGATGCTTATCATAATTTAAATCCTGGAGGAACTACTATTGCTGCAAACTTGCTAGGGTATGGAGCAGGGACCAACGAAATGCATTTAGATGAGCTATTTGATAAGAAAATAAATTTTTCTTGCTTGAAAGGAAAAAGTATTGGAAATTTTTCCGGGGCATTAGGATTAGATATTATTTTGGATTACGGAGATGCCATAGTAACATCAGATGTGTTTAAACTTAATTTGGGATATGCATCTTCAAAAGATTTTTTATTAGACACATCCATTCCTGAGCTAAATACAGCTTTCAAAAAGAAAAGATATAAAGAACATATTCATCAGTTTTTAGATGCTGCCGCATTTTGGGGATCCCATATTAATTGTGGTAAAATTATTTTAAAAGATAATTCAGAAAAACAAAGTGCAGATGAAGTTTCACCTATATTAAAAAAGTATCAGACTAAAGATAAAATTTATGTGTATATCCAAGGAGAAAATAATAGAAGTTTTAATTACTATGAGGATACAAGAAAAGTATATGGATTTAATGATGCTGCAAGTGAAAAGAATGCTACTCATGAGTGGCCTATTTTAATAAAACAATTAGGAACTTCAGCCTCTCAGACAGTTAATATACAGTTTGATTATAAAATTACGGAAACTATTTACGAAAGAATTCCAGAACGTAATATTTCAGTAGATGTAATCGCTCCGGCTAATAATAGTAATAATAAAGAATTGTTACTATATCCAGTAACGGAACGTCCTCAACTTACAGCAGAACAATTTGAGCATCCACCGGTAGATGTGGAAGGAAAATCCTCTGCTGTTAAGATAAACTTTTTTAAAGATTCTGGATCTAGCTTTTGTGCCTCATTTGCTTTTTTATATGTAAGAATGTTCCAAAAGTTTCCAAAAGAAAATTATCTTAATGATTTATGGATTACTAATCTTAAAAGCTCGATAACTGTAAATCCTAGTGATAAAATGTATTGGACAGGATATGACAGAAATAGAAATATAAATTTGGATGATTCTATTGATGAAACTGCAATAATACAAAACAGAGTTGTTTTTGATGAAGGCAAGGATGGAAAGAAAAGACGTCTTTTTATAGCTACAATTAAAAATAATACAGATCAAAATAAGGATTATGATGATATAAGTATAGATAAAATAAATTTCGGATCAGCGAAAGGTCATAAAACTTCAAAAGACTATTTTGTGAGTCTTTTTGGAGATAAAGACCTATCCATTTATAAAGGAACTTTTGGAAGTCCGGCTATTAATTCGTTATGTTTATTTCATGAAAAATATCCTTTTCAGAAATATTCTTATATGTTACTTGGTATAACTGAGGATGAATATAATAGTTTTGTTTTGCCTTCAGGTGCGGATAATGTTTTTTTCAATTTGGAAGAAGAACCTTTTGTGAATGAAAACATTAGGAAGTTTAAACTTGGAATACGATATGAAGACGTTACTACAGGTCAAATTAGCACGACTATATATTATCCTTCTGTTCCAATTTATGTTTATAGCTTAGATGATCTGTTTTTCTTTTCAGCTGAATATTCTAAGTACCAGCGCTTTTATAAAGAATTAGCACCCGTTAAGATTGAATTTAAAACGATTCCGCGTAATCCAGTTCCTTTCTTACCGGTAAGTAAAGCATATGATGGAGAATTTGGATTTGACTGGTTAAGAGATGCAGATAATGTTTTTCAGGATTTTGATACTCCCACTAATACTCTTCCCGGACCTAAACTTTATGATGGGCTTCTCAACGGTTATAACAGAAAATCTGTATCTTCGGGTAATATGATTTATAGTGATAAAGATACAGCATATAAATCGTTGAAAAGAGAATATTATTCTTTACCATTTGCCGGTGGAGCATATAGTATTCCGTTTTTAACTTTATTCTCAAAAGATTATAGAGACAAAAATGCTCCGGTTGCAGATGAATTAGGCTTTACTCCTCCTGACCCGTCCTATGAAGCAGTTTTAAGAGTAAATATTAAAAATCCTTCTGCTAAACAAGGAATCATTAAATTTGAATTTAGTGAAAGTGATAAATTTTCACTAGATAAAACTTCAATTACAAGCTTGCAAAGTAATAATACCTTAAGAATGAATTTATCCTTAAAAGTTACATGCTTACAGGATATGACTAATCAGCAATTGATTAAAGCGATGTACTATCCAAAAGGCGGCGGTGAACCATTGCTTGCAGGTGTTATTGTGGTAAATAGTAATGATAGTATAGCCAGGAAACCATTAAATGTGCTTTTAACAGCTTGCTCAACCAGTTATGATACTGTAACTTCAGATTTTAAGAATGGTGAAAAAGAAGCTTTTTTCAAAAGTTTTTATCAGGCTCTTATTGTACCAAAAATAAAATATATGAGTTTATCGCTTCAAGGTGATGTAAGATATACTTTAGGTGCGAGTGGTTGGTTTGTGTATAATGTTCCAATTAATGGAATAAACATTGTTCATCTTAAACCTGCTGGTATTTTTACTGATCTAAAGAATAGAATTTCAGGTTATGACGAAAAATGGCTTAAAATATTTGCATTTTCCTTACCTGCTCTTTCCGCTTCTGCAGGTAAGAATTTAGGAGGGATTACAGAGCATATAGGTGTTAGAACGGTTGTTGCATGTAAAGGTAGAAATAATGAGACATTAGGGCATGAAGGCTATCATGCGCTTGGCCTTTATCATACACATGATGACACTAATCCTATGATTGAAACTGACAAAAAGTATACATTTATAGCCTCAGGTGATCCTAATAATGATCCATATCAATTTAAATCTACAGATAACTACATGAGTTATAGTACAATTACGAATAATATATGGAATTGGCAAAAGAAAATTGTTAATAGAATATTGTCGAAAGATCAAAATTAAAATATGAAAAATATATTTAGTATTATAGCTTTATTTGTCTTTACAACAGGCTGTTTTTCTCAAATTAATGAAAACAAAAATTTCAAATTTTTTGATATAGATACATTCAATAAGCATAAGCGAGTTAAAAGCTCAATTCAGGATGCTAGAGATACCCTTAAACGGGTTGTTTGGGAAGTCTATGAGTTTAAAAAAGAAGATTCATTAATCTATATGGAGAAACTCTCTACAGTAGACTCGTATAAAATGATCCGATCTAAAATAGGAGGAAGTTATAAGAAAGTATATATCTATCACCCAAATTATTCTTTATTTATTGAGTCCCATTATTTTTTAGACCTTCCAATCGGACATCATAAAAAATATTCTGGAAAAGGAGATTTGATTGAAGATATCAATTATGATCAAATCAGAAAAGATGAAGGGTATCCAATTTCTATTTTTGATATAGCTCAAAATATGAGAAACGATTTTAAAATCGATATTGAAAAAGAAGATCAGATCCTAAGATGGAGGATTGTTAAAGATGATGACCTTAAGAAAGCAGTTTATAAAATTGCTTGCCCACCTAAATATCCGGATGGTAGACCTCCCAGAGGCTTTATTTACGACCCTGTTACAGGGAAATTTATAGAAGAATATCGGGTAGATGATCTAAGGTAAATAACTTGTACATAAGAATAATACTTTAACCTCTTTTCATAAGAGGGTTATACCCCCATATCCAAATTTTAAAAATATTATATGCCAACACAAAATACATTAACATATTATCCTGCTGTTACAGATATTGTAAAAGCAGATGATTTGCCAGAATTTCTATCCTTTCTTAAGTCAGGATTGGAAAATATACTGGGCAAATTACATTACAAAGACTATTATTTCACTAAAAATATATCAGGCACTGAAGCCTTTTACAGTTTAAGTGTTGTCAGCAAAACCAAACTTGCACTAGAGATTCCGGGCACCGGAATATCCTTGGTTCTTAATCCTGATTTCCAGGATGGAGATATTTCATCCTTTCCGATGACACTATATTGGAATTGGAAAATATTAAAATTTGTAAAATATTTTAAAGCGAATCAATTTTCATTTTCGGCTGAAGATTTGTTTAATCTGGCACTGACTATTTTTGATGTTTCAGAAATTACGGTACTTAAGATTGCTACAGATTCTTTTGTGACCGGAAATACAGTACAGTCTAACTTCCAAAACTTAATAGAAGATATCAACCTTCTATATGGAAGTAATATTATCATTGATGATTATGAAGATAATAAATATCAGAAGTTAATTGCTGAAATCAACGGAATTAATAAAGCTGTTGCCCCTACCGTTTTAGGATTATACATCTTATCCTCCGGGAGTGTTTCAGAAGCCAAACAGAAGGTAAGCACATTCTTCTCTGCATTTGTACCCGGAGATTTCGAAGATTTCGTCAAGGACTTAATTTTACCTAAAATCCGTGCCACTTTAAAATTAACGGCAGCTATTGAGTTTCCTAGAAACATTTTAAAGCCTGTTGATGCTAATGGTAATGAAATTACGACAACCAACAGTAAGTTTTTATTTGCTGAAGCAGATTTTTATGCCGATACAGATTCCGGTTTCGGTTATCAGATGGAGCTTGCGGGTTCTTTGCAGCCGGCGTATGCCAGTATCGGGAATACAGGATTAATTCTGCAGCTTGAAAGCTTAAAAGTGGACTTAAGTAAAACCTCGAACATTGCTGAAGCTGATGCTGATGGAAGACCTAATGACTTTGTCGGAGTTTATGCCCGAGCTATTTCGGTTACTTTCCCGCCAAAATGGTTCCATAATGACAATACCCCACCAGAAAATACCACTACATCTTTACGCCTAGGCGGCTATGATCTTTTGGTAGGAACAGGAGGCGTTTCCGGAACGATCATGTTAGAATCCGTTCCGATTGTGAATCCGGGAGTGCCGTTTGAATACTATAATTCAAAATTCAATTTTGATTATCCTGTCACCCTATTTGAGAAAGATGCTGCGACTCAGGAGATGACAGAAGTCGAGATAAATGACTATGCTGAGCTTAAGACTCATCTTCAGGCTATTAGTACATCCTCTGAGTTCCCATATCCGTTTAAATTTCCATTATCATTAACGCCTGTAGGTCAGACCAATTCCATTACTTACCAGAATGCGGCTGCTTATCAATCCTATTTATCAGGATTAAGCAACAATATTTTATGGAAGAGAATCGGCTCACAGGACGGATTTAAAGTAGGTTTCAAATCTTTTGATATTACTTTGAAGCAAAATGCTGTGGTCTCTTCTAATATCGAAGGACAGCTGTATATTCCGAAGTTTACGGATTCTTCAGGAAATCCTGCTAATATTACGGTTCAGGGACATATTGAAGCCAATGGAGACTTCCGTGTAGCTGCCGCAGCCGTTCCACCATTTGATCCTACGCTTACCCTTCCGGATGTCTTCAAGTTACATTTAAAGTCCGTAGAACTGGGCAAAGAAGGCGATAAGTTTTATATCGGCGCTTCGGCCGACGTAGAATTCTTAGGCACTTTCGGCGAACTTTTAAAAGGCCAGACTTTAAGTATTTCCGCGTTAAGGATTTACAGCGACGGGCATATCGACTTCAAGGTCAACGGCGGTAATATGACGTTACCTAAGCCTATTAAAATTCCGATTGGACCGGTAGATGTTTCAGTTACGGCGATCCACTTTGGCTCTCACGAGCGAGAAAAAGGAGGAGTTATCCGTAAGTATAACTACTTCGGCTTTGATGGCGGGGTCAGTATCGGTGTCGCGGGAATTGATGCACGAGGAGACGGAATCAAGTATTACTATACGGTTGATAATAATGATGCTGAGGGTAAAGGACCGGATTCGTATCTTCATATCCAGACGATCCATGTCGATATGATCATTCCTGCGAATTCGAGTGATCCTACGGTTTCAATCAAAGGATGGCTTTCGATCCCTGAGCCGGGAGAATTCCAGGAATATAAGGGTGGAGTGAGCTTAAAGGTCAAAAACCCTAGAATCACGGGAGGCGTAGACATGCGTCTTGCGCCCAAATATCCTGCGTTTCTGATTGATGCGCATATTGAACTACCGAACCCTATTGCGCTTGGTCCGGTGTCTATTTATGGCTTCCGCGGTCTTTTAGGCTACCGTTATGTGGCTGAGAAAGAAGCGATCGGGATGACTTCCGAGAACACGTGGTATCAGTATTATACCGCCCCTGAGCGTGGAGTTGGGGTTAATAAATTCAACCGTCCCGATAAGACAGAGCATTACAATTTCCCGTTCTCGTTAGGAGTCGGTGCCCTTTTAGGTGATACGATGGCCAATGGAAATATCATCTCAGCCAATGCGATGCTTCTGTTGTCTTTACCGTCGATGGTGATGGTAGATGCCAGGATGAAGCTTTTATCGAGCAGGGTAACGTATCAGGATGATCCACCATTCTTTGCGTTCTTTATTTTCGGAGATAATTCTTTGGAATTCGGATTTGGAGCGGATTATAAATTCCCTGAAAGTTCAGGAGATATCATCAAGCTTTATGCTGAGATTCAGGCCGGTTTCTTCTTTAACAATCCATCGGCTTGGTACATTAATTTCGGAACCAAGCAGGCGCCTATTACGGCGAGTCTTCTGAAGAATCTCTTTACGCTGAAAGCATTTTTAATGATTTCGGGCAAAGGTATTGAAGCGGGAGCACGAGGAGAATTCAGGTTCGACAGAAAATTCGGACCGATTAAGATTTTTGTTCTGGCTTATCTTGAACTGGGTGGAAAAATCAGTTTCCAGAAGCCCCAGATGGGCGCTTACTTTGAGGCTGGTTTAACGATTGATATCGATGTTAAAATCATCCGTATTTACGCTTCGGTCACGATCCTTCTTGCGGTAGAATCTCCCGAGCCTTTCCTTATCTACGGCGCATTCAGTGTAGCGTTTAAGATCAAGATTTTATTCTTTAAGCTGAGCTTCAGTGCCAAGATCGAGCTTAAATGGGAATTCAATAAGACGGTTAAAAGAGACCCTGTGAATCCGTTTACAGAAATATCAGATCAGACCGAGAGTCTTGTTAAAGGGGTGAGCATGCTTACCAATGAGACCTTTGATCTTCAGCAGGTTATTAATCCTGAATCTTATCCTGCGGTAAATACGATTACCAAAGTGGTCCCACTGGATACCTATATTGATATCAAAACCACGAAGGGCTTACTTCCGAGCTCAATATCCAATGAGATCATTGGCGGATATACGAGCGCTGCGGGTAATGCCGTAGATCTTATCCCGCCTGATAAGGTGATGAAAGGTCTTGAAATGAGACAGGTCAAACACCAGTATACGCTTGAGAGTATCGAGATCAATGCCTACAAAGAAGAAGCGCATGTTGATCCTGCTACCGGTCAGCTGATTCCTGCAGGATGGATTAAATATAACCCATTCAAGGCTATGGATCCGGGTAATACGTATCTGGATGCGGCCAAAGCGGGTCAGTGGCAGAAAAAGGACAATCAGTACAATGCGATCCGTATTTTGGGGATGACGCCATTCTCTTATACGGAGCAGGGAAATCCTGGTTGGTTTATTCCTGAGCAGTACGGCGTGATGCCATCGACCTTGTTCTGTACAGGGCAGAATATCGATGATTCTGTTTCCGACTTTTTAGATAAGCCATTGAATATTCAGTATTATGCATCGAACAACAGCTTCTTCCAGAGTAAAGGAGCTTCTTACCAGATCTCGGGCGATGTACAGTATAGTGTAGATCCGAACGGCAATCCTGTGATGCAGGGCGATTCGGGTAAGGTATCCGATGCCGTAAATATCTATGGCTTCGAAAAATCACTGGAATTCAAGAACAAATCTCACCTTACGATCATGCTTCCTGCACCGTCTCAAAAGGTTGAGCTTAAGCTAAGTACGTACAGTACAGGATTAACGATTCAGTATTTCAGTCCTCTAATTGATGATACGCAGTCTTTTGTTCAGTACGATATGGATGAAGAATACTATTCACGGGATACACTGAATGATAAGATTGAGGTTCCTGAACATATTGCGAAAAAAGGGATTACAAAAATCGTTATTATTCCTGATGTAGCGGATTCCGTACAGATCAATCTTATCCAGGAACAGATGGCAGTATTGATGCAGCAGGGTTACCAGCAGGCTTTGTCCAATGGGGGCTATGTCGGGCAGGTACAGCCAAGCGACTGGCAGCAGTATATGAGTCTGCAGTCTCAGCTGGAAAAACTGCAGTCGATCGGATGCGAGGGTATGAGACAGGATAAGGACGAGATGTTGTGCAAACTATATCCGCAGATTGTCCAGCATTATAATAATGACTTCTTCCCCGGAGGTGTTAATGCTCCTAATGCATTACAGTTCGGAGCTTTCATCAGAAGTAAGGTAGAGTCGGGAGTTTTCCATTCGATGCTTTCAGACTTGCAGGCGGGTATTACTTCATCTGCTTTATATACTGTTTATCTGGATCAGTATGCTAAATTGCTTGAAGATCTTTCATACTATGTTGGCAGTAATCCGATGGATAACCTGGGTATTATCTCTCGTTTCCAGTCTTTAAGAACGAAGTTCAGACAGATTGAGAGATTGTCGAGAGATATGAATATCTGTGTAATTTCTACTTTGTGTAATTTAAGTACAGAGCTTTCTACCAAAGAGTTTGGGATCTTTAATGACAGACCGCCGATGAGCAATTCTCCATTTATGGAAGCTTACAATCAGTTTATCGAAAGTCATCCTGAATATTTCTATCTGAATGATGTTTTATTCAGACAGATTAATATCATCTCTACGACGCTTATGAGAGGGTGGAGCTATTATGTGATGTATCGAGGAGCCTATAATACGGCTTGTGAAGATATTATTTCAATTCTTAAAGATTTGGGCAACTGCTCAAGCAGCAAGAAATGCTTTACGTTATTCCACGAAGTTAAATGGTTATCGGTAGAAGATTATGAGTTCAACCTTAGTATTCCTTCTCAGGATGCCATTGAAGCCGAAGCCCAGGCAGCTGTTGCCGCGATCACGCATTCTGTACAGCCGATTTGGAGACCGGATACGGCGTATTATATGAAGTTTACGGTTAAAGATACGGTAGATAATTTGGTTCACCAGCCTTATACTTACGGCTATGCCTTCCGTACGGCGGGACCTTTAGGGTTCTTCCATCTGGACAGGGATGCTACGTATGGAGATATCGAGATTGAAAATCCGGACGGATCGATCCATATTTTGGAAGATACCACAGGAGTTCTTCGTGATACCAACTGGAATACCATTGAGCAGCAGACGGCACATCCTGATCAGTATCCTCATACCTCTTTGAGAGCGTATATCGATTATCAGCGCTCTTATCCTAATGCAGACGGAAACCTGGTGAATGCCAAGCCGTTATTCTACCAGGATGATACGACAGAAATCTCCATGTACTTTACTTCGAGTTATGTCTCTAAACTGTTAGATGGATGGCCAACCTATAAAGGTCTGAAGCCTCTTGGAGGAACGATGAAGATCATTATCAAGGATCCGGTGGAAGGCGTTTCGGTGATTAACCCACCTTATATCGGAGCTACCGAGGATTTTATCGAGACTTCACCTAGTGAGATTTCCCAAACCTTCGAAGAGTGGCTTACGGATACCGACCCTGCTATTCCAACCGTATTGAGCCAGTATGC
>NZ_JANUFF010000016.1 GCF_024806495.1 Chryseobacterium sp. JUb7 | reverse complement strand
TTTGTTGATTTGTAATCCTTTCGTTAATTTGATTTTGTACATGATTTTGAATTTTAATTGTTTATAAATATTTTCGAATTTTCAGTAATTATCTTGCGATTTTCGTAGCTACCTGAGTTACACCGTCACAAGAACACTGTCCGCAAGACTGCGACGGATTTTGGATTTTATTATTTCCCCCTTTCAGGCTGTTCATCTGTGCTTCCTGCAGTTTGCTGATTTGCTCTTTGTTGATTTGTAATCCTTTTGTTAATTTGATTTTGTACATGATTTTGAATTTTAATTGTTTATAAATATTTTCGAATTTTCAGTAATTATCTTGCGATTTTCGTAGCTACCTGAGTTACACCGTCACAAGAACACTGTCCGCAAGACTGCGACGGATTTTGGATTTTATTATTTCCCCCTTTCAGGCTGTTCATTTGTGCTTCCTGCAGTTTGCTGATTTGCTCTTTGTTGATTTGTAATCCTTTAGTTAGTTTGATTTTGTACATGATTTTAAAATTTTGAATGATTAGTTTTGGTTATCTTTTTTAGTCATAAAACCTTTATTGGACCTTACTTGCAAGTATATTTTTATTTAATTAATTCTATTTCTTTCTTCTTGATTTCCGAACTTTCTGCTCTGTGAGGATTTCAGATTGTTGTTTCCGAATTTGTAGCTTAAAGAGATTCTGAACCCTCTCGTGTCACGATAGCTTCTGATGTTTGTATTCACCCCGTTGGATTCATAACTGATTACCGGTCTTTGTCCGTTTAGCAAATCCTGTCCGGTCACCGTTAAGGTTAATTTTTTATCCAGCAGTAAAAACTTCATCGAAACATCCAGAATATTCATATTGGATATTTGAAAGATCTGATAGCGACCCGGAAGCTGCAGTCCGTAATTGACACTGAAAAAAGTTGTTTTTGATTTGTTCAGCGTAAAATCATTATTAGAATAGATATAGGCATTGTAGCCATCTATTGACCGGATAACATCTGTTTTGGATTTTACATTCTGATAATTCGCATTGAATCCTGTAAAACTGTTCCACCAGGACCATTTATTAAAATTATAGTACGTGGAAACTCCGATTTGATATGTATTGGCATAATTCAAAGGTGTACTTCTTGTAATATTGGTGTTTGAATCCAAAATCGAAAGCTCCTGACTGAAGTCTGATACCTGAGAATAATAAACCGAGGACACCCACTTTTCATTTCTGATATATGAAAACTCCAGATTGTCAATGATGGAAGGCTTCAGAAAGGGGTTTCCTTCAGAATAATAATATGGGCTCGTACGAATCACAAACGGATTCAGATATTCGAAGCTCGGTCTCCGGATTCTCCTGCTGTAATTAAGCGAGAAAGAATTCTTATCATTAGGGTTGTACGTTACATAAGCTGTCGGAAACAGTTTTATATAATCATTTTTGTTGGTCTGATTAAGATTTTGCGAATAGCCTGTTGTCTGGGTCGCTTCCATTCTCAATCCTGCCTGAGTTTCCCATTTTTCGCCCAGTTTTTTATTTGCCGAAATATATAAGGCTTCGTTATGTTCTTTATAATTAAATATATTGGTCTGGTCTGTATTTAAAACCGGAGTTCCGGTTTTATGATCAAATACAACCAGATCATTATTCGTATTGGTGTAGGTATATTTTCCACCGAAGCTTACATTTGCCCATTTCAATGGCATTTCCACATCCACTTTTCCGGAATAGTTTTCAATGTGGTTTACATTGGTATTGGTTGCAGAAAAAAAGCTTAGCGGGATAATATTTCTCTGACTGTCCAGCTCGTTTCCTGCAAAGAAACTATAGTCACTTTTTTTATAATTGAAATAATCAAAATCGGTAGTTATTTTAGTGCCTGCGGAATCTATTTTAAAGGTATTATACCAGTTAACAGAGTTCATATTAGGCTTATTATTGGCATCCACATCAGATGCGATATAGGAGTTGACTGCTCCTGTTGTATTATTAATTCTGGTCGTTAACGGATTGTTCGATGAAGTGTCTTTTGTAAAACTTCCCAGATATTTGGCTCCTGTTGTCCATTTTTCACTGATTTTATAATCGATTCCAAATCCCAACCCCAAATTGTTTTCCTCAGATTTGTTTTTTGCGTTCATCATCCACAATTCGTCAGGATAATAGGTCTTACTGTCGGAAGTTGTACGCAGTCTCTGAGAATTGGTATTGGCAGAAACCTGTAATGACAGTTTATTATGATTGTAATTAAATATTCCCTGAAGACCGCCTCCTGCATACGTTTTCTGTGTATAAGAGCCTCCGATATTGGCATTCCATGAGTTGGCTTTTGCTTTTTTTAATTTAATGTTGATTAATCCGTTGTCGCCTTCCGCATCATATTTTGCCGGTGGAGTAGTGATCACTTCAATCGACTGGATATTGTCAGAAGGAATAGATTTTAATAAACTTGATAGATCATCCTGTGACATTCTCTGAATTCTGTCATCAATCATCACCAAAACTTCCCCTTTTCCGACAATAGAAACAGTCTCATCCTGTACCCGAACCAATGGAGTGGTTTTTAAAGCATCCAGTGCCGTTCCTCCCGTCGCTGAAACCGAATTTTCCACATTGAAAACCAAACGGTCAACTTTTCTTTCGACTAGTTTTTTCTTTTTGCTCAGCGTTACCTCCTGAATTTCTTTATTGGCAGCATTGCTGTCTTTTATGGTGTAATTTCCTTTGATATTTCCGTCTACATTAATACTGTTCTCGAATACCTGATTTCCGTTCAAAAAGATCTTTATAGTGTAAGCATCATTTTTCGGAAGGCTGATGGTAAAATTTCCATTTTCATCGGTAAGAGCAGAGTAGTTATTTTTATCTGCTGACAAGATCACTTCTGCATATGAAATATTTTTTGCCTGTTCATCAGATACTTTTCCGGAAATACTCTGTGCACTTAAGCTGATGCTCATTCCTGCGAAGGATAATAGTGATATTAAGTATTTCTGTCTCATGTCTTTTATTTTATATTTCAAAGGTATTATGTTGTGTTTTTTTTCTTGCTACACTGTTGGGTAGTCTTAAGCGGTTCGCTGTAATACTACACTTTGGTGTAGGTCGCTCGCTGTTTTTGTCATCAGATGACAGTTCTTGTCAAGGAACTTTTTCAAGCCGTTATAAGTAAGCAAAACAGGAATGGTTTCAGAACCCAGATAGTGGATAGGTTCAGCCAGAGTGATCGCTTCAATACCCATTAATTTTAGAACTTTTAAAAGCTTGGCATCACACTCAGCAATGGCAACAGAGTTTTCGTTGTGGCAAACTTCATTAAGTGCGTATGCCATTAAAGTTTTAAAAACTCCGAATCCTGTTTTGTCAATTCCTTTCTTGATGGCGAATCTTCCGATGTGCCAGATATCGGTGTTTTTGTTTTTAATGATATCCTGAGGATTGATCCTGAACAGTTTCTCCAATGGCAGAACATCTTGGTGATTCCATTTTAAAACTCTTATCGATCCGTTGATTTTTTGATCGTTATCCCGGGAAACAAAAATTTTAGAGTCATTAAAACTTTTTTCCTCGTGATATATATCATCTACTTCAGCCCTGAACTGCTCCAGATCCGAATAATCTTCATGATGATTAAAATTCTCTGTAACAACGAATTCTGCGAGCTCGTGTAGGTCTTTATTACTTAAAGAGCAAAAGTTAAAATATTCCATATTTTTATTATCTTTAGGTAAAATTATTTCACTGAATAGTAAATAATGCTACACTTTTGTGTAGATTTGTTAAAGTCTACACTTTAGTGTAGTCACAGAAAACTCCCCTTTTAAACTAAGCCATGGAAGAAATAAATAAATTTTTTACAACGAAAAACAGCATTCAAAACATCTCAGAGTCAGAGAGTAATCAGACTGCTGATTACTTAGAAGTTATTAAAGCTTTTTCGAGAATTACGTATATGAGTGTTTATGTGATCGATTATCAAAAACAGAATTTTGAATATGTGTCCGACAATCCTTTGTTTTTGTGTGATCATACTCCTCAGGAAGTTGAAACAATGGGATATGCTTTCTATTTCAGGCATGTGAAGAAAGAAGATCTCGAGTTGCTCTTTAAGATCAATGAAGTAGGATTCGATTTTTATGAAAATCTGCCTGCTGAAGAAAGAAAATTATACACTATTTCTTATGATTTCCATTTAATTAATGAAAATAAAAATGCAATCCTTATCAATCATAAATTAACCCCGTTATTCCTTTCCTCAGAAGGTAAAATGTGGAAAGCAATGTGTCTGGTGTCTTTGTCCCACAATCATAAATCGGGAAATATTTCCATTGTAAAACAGGGAACCGATGAAATCTGGAACTATGATCTCAAAGAAAGTAAATGGATCAAAGAAGAGAAAATTAAACTCTCCGAAAGGGAAGTGGAAATCCTGCGCTTATATGCACAGGGACTTACGATCAACGAGATCGCTGAGAAAATCTTTGTAACAGGAGATACCGTCAAATTCCACAGAAGGAAATTGTTTGATAAAATGGGGGTCAACAACATCACGGAAGCGATGTCATATGCTACCAGCTATAAATTAATTTAATTTTTACCCTTTTTAATCGGAAATAGCATTGATATAAAATTGAGGAAACGTTTTATAAGGTTTTCCGGTAGCAATTTTAAACATCACATGCGTACACATCCCGGCCACAATCCATGATGCAATGGATAATTGAGGCGGGGGAAGGTTTTCCTGTTCTTTTTTGTAATCATTGATAATGTTTTCGAGCCATTCATTCGGACGCTCCCAAAACCGTAGATATCCGGCAACGTATTCTACCATTTTCAGTTCGTTGAAATTGTCATCAGTAAGACTGTCAAGAGACAATCCTGTCGGAGTTATAACAGCTACAAGACCTCCCCAGCCCAGATTATAAGGATGAAGAATGTGCATGCCTTTTTCCTGGCATATTTTATCGAAAACAATTGGGATGTCACTTGTGAAATCAAGGGCATTGATGGCAATATCATGTCCTTCAATGATATCGTGTACATTTTCATGGGTGATAAATTCTTTCCGGAACTGAATATTGGCTTCAGGATTAATGTCTTTTAGCCGGTTATACAAAGTTTCCGCCTTAAAGAAGGAGATGTCTTTATGCGTGTAGTTTTGTCTGTTCAGATTGGATTGCTCAATAGTATCACCGTCTACTATGGTAATGTTTTCAAAACCAAAACGAAGGGCACATTCGGCAATATTGCTTCCGATACCGCTTCCGGCCAGTAATATTGAGAAGTTTTTTATTCTGCTTTGCTCTTCTTCGTGTACGTAAAGTCTGTTTCGTGTATATTGTGCTTCCATATCTAATACTTTGATACAAATGTAAGCGGATGTAAAATGATAAAAGCTACACTCTAGTGTAGTTAACATCTTCCGGTCACCTTTTTTCTTGATTATTTGATGTTTAAAGGTTAAATTTAATAAAAATAAATCACTATAAAGTGTTTTATATCGATATTTTGAACTTTTTAAAAAAATAATTGTAAAAATTTCAATTGCATTTCCAACCTTTTTCTTCCGGATGACATCTTTATAAGTAATGAGGCTCATGAGCAAAAAAATAGTCTAGGATGAAAAACTTATATATTACATTTTTATTAGTGTTTCCCATATTATATTGGGCACAGATTCCGGTTATCGAAACACCGGATAAGAAGGGAGGGTTTGATAAAAACAAGCAGGTTGTTCTTCAAAAACTCAATATCGAAACAAAAATCACGGGGGGGATTTCTACGAATATTATTACGATGGTATTTAGAAATAATTCCAGCCGGCTGATGGAAGGAAGACTTACTTTTCCACTTCCTGAAGGGGTAAATGTGAGTGGCTATGCTTTGGATATTAACGGAAAACTGAGAAATGCTGTCCCGGTAGAAAAAGAAAAGGCAAAAGAAGTTTTTGAAACGATCGAAAAAAGAAATGTAGACCCGGGAATTCTTGAAAAAGTGGAAGGCAATAATTTCAGAACAAGAATTTATCCGATCAATGCTAACGGAGGAGAGAGAACGGTTCAGATCACCTATCATTATGAATTAAAAAAAGCAGGAAATAGTTTTCAGTACTTTTTACCATTGAATTATTCGGATTCGATTCCTGATTTTAACATTAAAACAAGTGTCTTTCAAAATGCAGTGTCTCCACTGTTGGAGGAAAGACCGGACGGAAGTTTCAATTTCATAAAAAATGGAAATGTTTGGGTGGCAGAAACACATAAAACCAACTATAAACCATCTCAGAATCTTAAAATAAATTTACCACAGAATGATAGCAACCAAAGTGTTTTATTGCAAAAAGCATCAGATAATTCTTCTTATTTTCTGGCAGACTTAGGAGTCGAAGCAAAAGAAAGAGAGAAGAAGCTGACCAACAGATTAGCTATTGTCTGGGATAATTCTTTAAGTGGCTCAAAGCGTGATCACAAAAAGGAATTTGAATTGTTAAATGAATATTTTAAAACGAATAAAAGCCTTATAGTCAATGTGTATTTTATCAACAATACCTTTGATGAGGGGAAAAAATTCAGAATAAGCAGAGGTGACTGGACTGAGCTGAAAACATATCTGTCTCAGGTAACGTATGACGGAGGAACGGATTTCGGACAGCTGAAGCCTTTGAAGGAAGACGAGGTTTTATTTTTTACAGACGGTCTTTCGTCTTTCGGAGATTTGAATCTGGTTTGGAAAACACCTGTCTATACGATTGCTGCTTCTAATAATGCCAACTTTAATCAGTTAAAATTTATCAGTGCTAAAACGGGAGGCGAATTTTTGAATCTGAGTGAAAATCAACCGTCAAAAGAGGTTAAAAAATTATTATATGAACCTTTAAAGTTTTTAGGAATCGAAAATAATGCTGTCGTTTCAGAAGTATATCCTTCACTTCCGCAGACGATCTCGGATAATTTTCTTTTAACGGGTATTTTAAACGGAAATCAAACCACAATAAAGGCATTATTCGGGTATGGAAATGAAGTGACCGAATCTAAAATAATCCAGTTAGATGCAAATAATCAGACCATAAAAGATTGGGAAATTTCACAATTCTGGGCTCAGAAAAAATTAAATGAACTGGAAATTTTCGAAAAGAAAAATAAAGCTGAAATTAAAAATCTAAGCAGGCAATTTGGATTGGTAAGCAATAATATGAGCCTGATGGTTCTGGAAAATATTACAGATTATGTTCGCTACGAAATTGCCCCTCCGGCAGAACTGCGCCAGGAATATAACAGGATTGTAAAGAATAATGAGCAGCTTAAAGATCAGCGTGTCAATAATCTGATGCAAAGAGCGGAAAGTATTACTGCGAATCTGAAAAAATGGTGGAGCACAGACTTTGAGCAGAAAGAAAAAGTGTATCCTAAGCCTGCCAAAAGCCAGTCTCAAAGGGATACCATGGAAAGAGAAAGGAGAATTGAGGAGGTTGTGATGGTAGGTTATTCTGCGAAGAGAACATCGGCTTCGGTATCATCTTACGTGGTTTCGGCAGAACCTGTAGCAAAGAATATGGTCGCGAGTTTACAAGGTTCTGCCTCTGGTGTTAATGTTTCAGTAAGAGGAATGAGTTCTTTGGCAGGAGATAAAAGAAAGGAAATTCAGGAAAGTGTGATCAGTAAAGGTAAAATAAGCACTTTTGATGTGAAATCAGATGCTGAATACATGAAACTTTTTGAAGGTGATAAAAAATCAATCGAAATTTATCAGATTTATCTTAATAACAGGCTGGATTATCAGGAAACTCCTCAATATTATTTTGATGTAGCTCAGCTGCTTTTCAAGATGAATGATAAAAGGTTAGGATTAAAAGTTTTAAGTTCTATTGCCGATTTAGATATCGAAAATGAAGAACTGTATAAATTATTGGCTTACCGTTTAAAGCAGGCAGATATTTATGATAAAGAACTTTGGATCAGTCAAAAAGTATTGGAGTGGAGACCTTTTGATCCTCAAAGTTACAGAGATTATGCACTGGCACTGGAAGATAACGGAAGATATCAGGAAGCTCTGGATAATTTATATAAAATTTTAAATCAATCATATACCCGTGAAATTGCTGCCCGTGACAATGGAATTGAAGAAACTATCATCATGGAGATCAATGAACTGATCAGCAGACACAGTAATCAGTTGAGCCTGAAAAATATCAATCCTAAAATTATTGCCGATCTTCCGGTGAATATACGAGTAGTTCTTAACTGGAATAAAGACAATACCGACATTGATCTTTGGGTAACGGATCCTAATCAGGAGAGATGTATGTATTCTCATAAATCAACGCAGATTGGAGGAAGAATAAGCAATGATTTTACAGGAGGCTTCGGTCCGGAGCAGTTTTTATTGAAAAAAGCAATCAAAGGGAAATACCAGATTCAGACTAATTTCTTTGGAGAAAGACAGATCAATATTGCCGGTCCTACAGCGATTATGGCTGAGGTCTATATCAACTATGCTACCGGAAAGCAGGAAAGAAAAATCGTTGTTTTCCAGAATCAGAAAAATTCTGAAGGGAATAGAGACGGTATTTTAATAGGAGAATTCGAGTTTTAATGTTAATATGTTAGGTAAAAACACAATTAGTTCGTGCGCCCGCAGAAATGCGGGCGCTTTTTTTAGAAAAATAATAGTGAAGGAAGTTATTTTTTGTATCTTTTATCATCAAATTAATACTAAAATGATGAAGTCTCTATTGATAATTTTCCTTTTTATTCTGGGAGTTAAAGTGAATGCCCAGAAGGTATTTTCCACACAATATTCGAGTCAGGCAGATGTGAAAGTTTTCGTGGTGGAGTATGAAAGCCAGGCAGATCTGAAAGTTTATAAAGTAGATTACGACAGCCAGGCCGGAAGCAACAACGGAAAATGGTTTTTTACCCAATATGCGAGTCAGGCCAAGAAAAAAATATTTTTTGTAGACTATGAAAGCCAAGCTGATTTAAAAATATTTTTTGTGAAATATGACAGTCAGGCAGGATGGAGAAACAAAGATAAGCAACATCTGATGTACTGAAAATAGCCCTAAGTTCACTCGTTGAGTGGACTTTTTTATGTGAAAAAATCTGCTCAACGAGTGAGCAGATTCCCCTTATTATTAAAAAACTAACCCATTAAGTTTCCCAAGGATAACTTACGGATATATTGTAGAGTAATAAGACTGTAAAGCCTTACTTTATTATTTTCTTAAAATGAGCAAGGGAGAGAGTAAAACGTAGATCCCTTGCTCGAAACACAAACACTAATGAAAAACTAAGATGATAAATGATTATTTATCAATCATAATTTCACTTGGGTTCTTATTGAGTATTGACTCATTATTTTTTTATATATGGTGTAGTGATGTAGGCAATTCTGAAACAGCGATTAAAATTTTCATCATTTGTGTTTTAATTATCGTTGCAAATTTATAATCCCTTTGACAGAAAAATAGTACTACAAATCTACATCATATGCTTTATGTTTTGAATATCAGCAGATTAAAGTCATATTGAAGTAGTTGTGAAGTAGAACAACAAATTATATTTTAGATTTTAAAATCATAAGCAGTTCTAAAAATAGAGCAAGGGAAAGATATCGAACATAAAAACTTAAAACCCTTGCTCAAACACAAAAACTAATGGAAGATGATCAATGATCATTCATTTTTTTCTAATTTCCAGAGACACATTTCTTTTGTGCCGGGTTAAATGATAATCCTGCCGGGCAATTATACACATAATAATACCACCGGGTGCTGCTTTTTACGCATTGATAATATTTATCAGCTGAACCTGGATATGGAAAAAGTCCGGGTGCCGTGCAAACAATAAGCAATTGATTAGGCTGAGCTCCCAGTTTAGTTACCTCCGGCATACTCAAATTTTCTTTTGCTGAAGCTCCTGTACTGATAAATGTGGCTTTTGGTTTTGGATTCGCTTTAATTCCTATCTGAGAAAAAGCAAAACCTGAGAAGATCAATGCGGGTAAAATAAAAAGATTTTTTTTCATAATTTATTATATTAAGTTTAGAATATAATGTGTCGGACCTTATGAGGTAGAATTATTGGTGATCTCTGGTTCCTTTTCTGATGAAAAAGATGACTGTCTATTTAAAATACTGATAATCATAAAAATCATGATTGATAAATGATGATCTACCAATCATGATTTTTTATCTTGTTTTTATTGAACAGAGCTTACGCAAATCATCTCAATATTTGTACTGGTTGATGTCATTCCTATTACAATCTCATCATACCATACACCTCCTGCAGGACGTGCTGCAGTACTGTTTAATCCGTAGCCGCAATTTGCGAATTGGGAGGTTCCTGTTGGATTAACAACTACTCCGTTATTCTTGTAAGTAACAGTAGTCCCTGCTGACCCACCTGTAAAGGTATCATACACTTTGGCATTACTTACTTTTCTATTAAACCTGATTGTCAAGTTAGTTGAACCTCCATTTCCAGCTCCACGGAAGGTAGCCCCCTGGCTAGCCCCAAAGCAGTTTGAGATGGCTGGTCCCTGTACAATATTACTGGAAGTGATAGTAGCAGTAACCGGAGTTCCGTTTATTGTGCCACTTACAGTGCCGCCATTGGCGGTATAAGGGATAGAAAATGAATTTGCAGTACAGTCTACACCCGGAGATACCGGTGGGGTAGTGGCAGCACTTACCGTTCTGGTTAGCGTACAGGTTCTTCCTCCAATATTGATGGCAAAACTGGCAGTACCGGATGCGCTTGGAGTACCCGTAATATTATAGGTCAGGGTTCCGTTTCCGTTGGCAAAAGCTCCTGCAGTTACAGCAGCAGTTAAGCCTGTCACCCCTGTAGATTGTACCACTTGCCCGGTATGTGTTCCTGTATTTCCGCCTGTGTAAGAGATGACAGATGAAACTCCTGAAGCGGAAGTTCCTCCCGTTAAAGTACCGTTATTGGTAGCTCCTGCACAGTTTATGCCTGATATTGCACCAACCGGTAAGGATACTGTTCTTGATAGCGTACATGTTTTCCCGCCGATATTAATGGCAAAATTTGCAGTTCCTGTAGCTGATGGAGTTCCTGTAATAATATAAGTGAGATTTCCGGCTCCGGTAGCAAAGTTTCCTGCAGCTAAAGTGGCTGTTAATCCGGTTATCCCTGTAGAAGTTACGGTTTGTCCACCATGAGATCCGCCATTACCTCCTGTATATGGAATTGATGAACTTACAGAATTATTAGATCCTGTTACGATGGTTCCGCTATTGGTCGCACTGGCACATGTAATCGCCGTTACAGTACCGGCTGGAGGAGCTGTAACCGCACACGTAGATACCCACGTACTTGAGTTCCAGAAATCCATACAGTTGGTATTTACATTATAGATCATCAACCCGGCTGGTCTGCTGGCAGCGGGAATTGCATCTCTTTGTGTTGTTGTTAATCTTGGAGGAAGAAATCCTTTATTAGTAGAAGATATTTCCAATGCTGCATTGTTGTTTGGAGAAGTAGTACCGATTCCGACTCTTCCTCCGTTTACATCATCTATATACATTGCTTCATTAAGGTTTTTTCCAACACTGAATGAAAGATAACGGTTACCGTTATTGGTTGTAGTACTCATATCTCCAAAGTTGATACGGGCAATATCTCCGGTATGTACAGATGAAGAAGTTCTCATCTTAATGCCAAAATTATTCCCTCTGTTACCATATGTATAAGAATCTTGTCCTACATTGATATCTATAGCATCAGTAGTAGTAGCTGCAGTTAATGCGGCATTTAAACGCTGACTTCCCTGAACATCCAATTTTCTGCTAGGATTTGACGTTCCAATTCCTACATTACCTGTAGTCTGGTTAACGGTTACCTGTTCTGTCCCATTGCTGCCTATCACGAAACGTCCGCCGCTTCTATTATCTAAATATGCTTTGTTGCCTGCGCCAAAAATAGCAGAACCATTATCTGTTCCTAAATAAATATTTGAACTTCCTGATCCTATATTGACGTCCATACGACTGTTTGCTCCAGTGCTGGTGTTTCTAAAGGTACTGCGTAAAAAGCCGTCATTGTTTCCATTGACCTGAAAAGCCCCTGTAGTTCCGGTAAAAATAAGGTTTTTGTCTTCCTGATGAACAGTACGGCTGGCTGAAAGGGTTCCGTCTGAATTATAAATATTCTGGGCATTTAAACCGTTGCCGTCTGCGTTTAGTTTTACCCATTCTTTTCCGTCAAAATAATAATATCCGGTATTATCTATATTGACAGCAGTTCCGGTTTGTGCTCCGTTCGCAATACTGTTAACATAAATTAAAGTAGAAACTTCAATATTTGACATTGATTGAGCTTTTAATCTATCTACTCGGGGTAACAGTAAACCTTCAGCTGAAGCTCCTGTTGTGTTTTTTGCAATAATATCCAGTGTTGCTTTCGGGTTGGGAGTATTAACCCCTACCTGAGAAAAAGCAAGCCCTGAAAATAGTAATGCTGATAAAATAATAACATTTTTTTTCATTTCTTAATTTTTGTTTTTCATTTAAATTTTTTCTATTTCCTTGTGTGTTTAGAATCGTATATCGAATACAGAAAATGACCGGTCAGAATTTTCATCATTTGTGTTTGTGATTACAGTTGCAAATTTATAGTCCGTTTGACCGAAAAATTCTACTATAAGTCTACACAACGAATTTATATATTGATTAACAGTGTTTTATGGGGTGGGTGAAGTATCGGTTAAGTATTGAGAAACTCAAGGTTTTAGATTCTCATCTTCTTTCAGATTTTATATTTTACAATTTTTATCTGGTTTTTTAGAGATATTTTCTTCAGAAACTCATTTTTAATTTAAAAAGCTCAATCATGATTTTCTGAGCTCTGATGTTTAAAGAAACATCCGGCTCACACACCGGATGTTCCCACACTAAGAAAAATGAAATAACAGATATGAAAAAAAATGTTATTATTTATTTCTGCTATTCTGAATCAATAATATAAAAGAGTTGTAATTTTTATTTTATATTCAGGATTATTTCACAAACCTATCACTTATTAAAATGAAAAGAAGTACTGTAATTATACCTGAATATTTAAATAATTAATTTGTAATGATTTGCAAATAAATTGAAGTATAACTACAGTATGATCCAAAAGTATATTTTTCATACATTGTTGAATTATTATAGACTGAGCTAATTTTAAAACAAAAGCTTATTAAATTAACTTTTTGCACCCAATGAATTGGAATACTAAAGAATAATTGAAAAATTAACGAATAAATTTTGAGTATAGTTTTTTTAATTATCTATTTTTGAATGATTAAAAAATTACAAATGTTCCCTAACAAAAAATTCAGAAGAGTTTTTTATATATTCTTTTTTATGCTTGCAGCACAGTCGCAGGCACAGGATTATTCTTTTTTACCCAAAACAATCAGAACTAATATAGAATATCAAAACAGAGGAGAGTATGAAGCAGCTTTAGATTTTAATTTAAGGTCTTTGAAAAGTTACAAAGAGAAAAAGGATCCTGAAGGGATAGCTACAGTGTATACCAACATGGGTAATATGTTATTTATACTCAGTAAGTATAAAGAGAGTCTGAGGTATCTAGACAGAGCTAAGGGAGAATTGATTGAAAATAATAATCCTTTGCTCAATGGAAGGCTTTATATTGAATATGGGAAAAATTATACGAGCTTGGGATTATTCAAACAATCCAATGCAATGTTTGATAAGGCATTACAATATATCAATAAGATCCCAAATCAAAAACAAAAGATTTACTATTTGAATGCCAATTATTCATGGAAAAGAATTAATTTCTTGGAACTTCGTCAGATGGATTCTTTACGAAGTATTGAGAAGAAATCTTTACAGCTAAAATCAAATATTCTGGTGTATACAAGAAAAGCTGATTATTTTATTGCCAATAAAATTCACCTGGATTCTGCAGAATATTATTTAAATAAAGCTTTGTCTAATAATACAGCAACTGATACAATAGATATGGCCGTAACATGGTTTAGCTATGGAGATCTTCATACTGTAAAAAAAGATCATCAAAAAGCTTTGGAGTATTATTTAAAATCTCTTAAAGTTTTAGAAAAAATAAAGCAGAATGAATCCGTAATCGTTGCATACGATTCAATTTCAAATGCTTATAAAGCCCTTAATGACACTCAAAAATCAAATGAGTACTTAAGAAAATATTCGGATTTAAATAATAAAATAAAGAAGGAAGAAAAAGCAGCTGTAAATGTGGTGGTAGATAAGCTACTTCAGGAAGAGAAAAAAGAAAAAGAAGAGGAGGGCAGAAGACTTTATTTACTGGTTGCCATTATTGTTATCGTTTCTTTGATACTGATTTATTTTATACGAAAAGCTTACCTTTCAAAACAGAAGAAAAAAGATCAGCTTATTGAAAAGCAGAGTCAGGAAACTCAGAAGCTCAAAGTACAGGTTAATAAATCCTTTGATCAGATTGTTGAACTTGCGGAATCCGGAAGTCCATTTTTTCTTACCCGTTTCAAAGAAGTCTATCATGAGTTTTATGAAAAACTGAACTCTCATCATTCTGATCTTACAGATTATGATTTAAGGCTTTGTGCTTATATAAGGCTTAATCTTAATGCTAAAGAGATTGCGCAATACGAAAATATCACACTTAGAGCTGTGGAAGCCAGAAAATACAGACTTAAAAAGAAACTGGAACTTCCTTCTGAGACGGATCTTACCAAATGGATACTGGATCTGTAGATAAAAATGAAAACCTGTCCAAAAAATAAACAGGCTTTCCTCTTTATTATAAAAACCAAATTTCTGTTAAGGTTCAATATGATCTACAGGTTGATGAACAATATCATAATATACCGATGGATTTGCAGCGTTAGGAACAATTCTGTACGTGAATTTTGTATCATTTAATTCTAAAATATTGACATCGCGGGTCCAAAGCTGGGCACCGGTACTAGGATCTCTCGCAATCAGATTTCTTGTTTTCCCATCTGGAGAAATAGACCAGTCTCCCTGATTTCTTAATACATTATTTAAACCGTAAATAGCATAAGCTCCTCCAGCTCTGAAATAAGCGTAGCCTACAAAACCGTTCACTGCCGGGTCATTAAGGTTAACGTGAGCTCCCGTATTATCCAGAGCATCTGTTGTTTCCCAGGCAGTAGAGGCCAAAGTACGTTGTCCGTTTTCCGGTTCGGTATGATTCACTCTTTCGTGGATGATATCATAAAATACAGAAGGATCACTTGGGTTGGTATGGATTCGATACGTGAAAACTTTCTTACTGAGTTCAAGAATATCCACATCTCGTGTGAAAATAGTAGTTCCATCCGGACGAAGAGCAGTTATTGTTCTTGTTTTTCCCTGTGGATCTACAGACCATGTTCCTATAGATCTTAAAACGTCATTCAATCCATAAATGGCGAAATTTCCATCACTGTTGAAGTAGGCAAATCCTACGAAACCCGCTACTGCAGGATCATTTAATGCAACATTGTTTCCGTTTTTATCTTTTGCTCCGGTAGTTGCCCAAGGGGTGGAAGATAAAACCTGCGAGGGAGTCAGCTGTTCTTCTGCGGTCACCTGATCATCATCATTAGAACAGGATACAAAACTTGCAGATAAGGTAAATGCAGCAAACAGATAACATAATTTTTTTAAAGTATTCATAATTTATATTTTTAAATCTTTACAAACATATTCCATCTTCAAATCAAAAAATTGTACAAAATCTCTCTTTTGTTGTAAGAAATATCACTTTAGTCTGCTTTTGTTTAAAAAAGAAGTTTTTTAACAGAAATTTGGAAAGACTAATGCTGCTATAGATCTTAAAATATTGTTAAATACATCGCATTGCAGAAGATTTTCTCTGCTTGCACGAAAATTATTTTTACTTTTGGTAAAATAACTAATTGAGTAAAATTATGTTTAAAACTAAAATTTCCTTGCTGGGGATCATGAGTGCAATCGGTTGCATTGCTGTGAATTTTTTACAGGCACAACAATCGATTGAGCTGACGAATACACTGGATTTTCCAAGAAATGAAGTGCTTTCCCTATCTGTAACTGATTTGAAATCGGTTTTAAAGAAGACCAGAGAAGCAGATCTTAGAATTAAAGACGAAAATAATAAATTTATTCCAATTCAGTGGATTGATTATGATAATGATGGAAAAAATGATGAATTGCTCTTTCTGGCAAACATTGATGCAAAAAAGTCGATCGTTTATAAATTGGTAGCCGATTCTAAGTCTGTGGTTCCTCAGCCAAAAGTAACTACTTACTCAAGACTGGTACCGGAAAGAGTAGATGATTATGCCTGGGAAAATGACAAAGTAGCTTTCAGAGTTTATGGGCCAAAAGGTCAAAAAGAAGCAGAACAGGGCGTGAAAGGAAGTACACTTTCCAGTGGTGTTGATATTTGGTTTAAAAGAACAGATCAGCCTGTTATCAATAAATGGTACAAAGGATATCTTACCGATCCTATGTATTATCATAAAGACACACGTGGAGAAGGTTATGATCCATACCATGTCGGTGACAGCCGCGGAACTGGTGGAATCGGAATCTGGGTTAATGAAAAACTTCAGGTTTCCAAAAATTTTATCAGCTCAAGAACCATTGCGGAAGGTCCTTTAAGAACTGTTTTTGAACTCACTTATTTTCCATGGAGTGATTATAAGGTGCAGGAAACAAAAAGAGTATCTCTGGATGTAGGGTCCAATTTTTCCAAATTCGAATCTGATTTTATTTCCCAGAATCCGGTACCCAATTATACCATCGGAATCAGTTTACATAAAAATGAGGGACTTACAAAGTTAAATGACAGAAAAGGTTTTTATCTCCATTGGGAAAAAATAGATGATGCTTTTGTAGGAGAAGGAGTTGTGGTAAATCCCAATATCGTTGAAAAATCGGTAGCTCACAGAACAGAAACTCCGGATCAGAGTAATTTATTAATTATTACAAAACCTCAAAAAAAACTGACCTACTATGCAGGATTTGCATGGCAGAAAAGCGGCCAGATTCAAACGCAGGCAGATTGGGAAAAAATACTTGAAAAACAATCACAAATTGTGGCCAATCCTATAGCGATCAAGTTTATTAAAGATGTAAAATGATACAAATAAAAATTTCAATCGCCATATTCTCTTTGGCGTCTGTTTTCTTATCAGCACAGGTAAAAGATACTCTCGCCGAAAAAATGCTGATCTATCAGCTTCCCAATGGGGGATGGGGAAAACAGCTGGATGATAAATCCGTGGTGAATTATAATCTACCTGTCGACAAAGCTCTTTTAAAAAAAATAAAAGAAACAGGTGATGATCATGCGACCATTGACAATAATGCGACTTCAAGGGAAATCAATGCCTTAGTAAAAGCATATGCCACAACCAAAAACAATCAATATTTAAAAGCTGCAGAAAAAGGGATCAGTTATCTTCTTCTGATGCAGTATAAAAATGGTGGTTTTCCTCAGTACTATCCCAATACAGGGCTTTACAGAAAGCAGATTACCTATAATGATAATGCAATGATTAATGCATTGACCGTTTTATATAACGTTGCAGAAGGGAAAAATGATTTTGATGCAGTCAGTTCTGCATTAAAGGAAAAATCTAAAATTGCTGTACAAAAAGGAATTGAATGTATCTTAAAAACTCAGGTTTTACAGAAAGGAACACCAACGATCTGGGGTGATCAGTATAACGAAATTACCCTTCAGCCCGATAAAGCAAGAGCTTTTGAGCCCATTTCTCTGGCCACCGGAGAGTCGGTCGGAATTGTAAGGTTTCTGATGTTACAGCCTGTCACTCCCGAAATTGAAAAGTCAATAAAAGCGGCTGTCAGTTGGTTTAAACAAAATAAAATTGAAGGTTACAGTTATAATGTTACCAAAGTAAACGGAAAAGCTGTCCGAACTTTGACCGAAGATAAAAACTCTATTATTTGGGCAAGATTTTATGATATTAATACCAATAAACCTCTTTTTGGTGACCGCGACGGAAGCGTAAAATATAATTACAATGAAGTTTCCGAAGAAAGAAGAAACGGTTACAGCTGGTTTGGTGATTTTGCAGATAAGCTGATCAATAAAGAATTTCCGAAATGGCTCGAGAAAAATAAAATTTCAGGGTAATTATTCTGAGCAAAAATCCTGATATTTTATGTCAGGATTTTTATTTCAACCATTCCCAGCGCTTTGCCCAATCCAGAAGAATATCATTTTTCCATTTGAGAATTGTTTTTCCACCCTGATATTTTCCATCAAAAAGATTAGGATCTGATTGATCTGTAAACCATGTATTTCCTAGTAAGTAATCTGTTGGGTTTTCTTTTCCCGGCCAAAGATTGACCACATTTAATTTTCCGCTATGATTATTCAATTCCGGAATATCAGATACAAATTTATAATTCAGAATTTCTGCAGCTTTCGGAATATATCGTAAAGCGTAATTCCCGTTTCCAAGATAGGAACCTGCCCATTTTTGGACTTCTTTTTTATGCATTGTTTCCATATAAAATGGTGTGAAATCAGGATTCTCTTTAAGCAAAGGACCTGTAAAACGAAATTCGATCAATGAGCAGAATGCAATATTTTCAGAAATTCCTTGTGTACCATTCACAATAACGTATGGACTGCGCTTTATCTTTTCAAAACTTCCGCCCCAGCTTTCTCCTGTCGGATCATTTGGGTTTCCATGCATAAGATAGAATAGAGTAGGACTGTCGCCCATTTTTACTTCACCATTATAGTAATTTCTGAAATCTTTTCCCATAGCTCCATACCCTTTAATATATTGATCATAATACTCAGAGCTTTTCAGAATATTGGGATTCTCATTTTTAGAAAAGAAAGAATAATATGTGGAATTTACTTCAATAAACCAAAGATCAGGAAAATTTTTCACGATATAAGCGTATGAATTGGCACTCCATTTTTTATTGGGACCACCGATCCAATAGACTTTAATATTGTTTTTGATGTCAGGCGCGTCGTGCAATGCCTGAGCAAGATCTTCCAAGCCTCCCCAAACCAATACCCACAAAGGTTGAATTGATGTTTTTCTTGCTGATTTTACAATCCATTCCGAACCTTCTGTTGATTTGGAAAAACCTTCGAAAGGTGCATTTCCACGCAATCCCTGTTTAGAAATTGAACGAAGATATTTTGGATTGGGAAAACCTGAACCGTGTTTTTTAAGTTTTGGGAGATCTTTTTCGTAAAGATCAATCATTTTTAAAATTTCTTCCTTGCTTCCATTTCCAAACGATGGTGATGAAACCAATCCTTCAATATTGAATTTATCCGAATACATCAGTAAATGAATCATCGATTGATTGTCATCAGGGTCTGTTCCGCCAATGTCTGTACTTATTAATATTCTTGGCTTTTCAGTGATTGATTTCTGAGCTTTAAAATCAAGAATACTACACATTAAAACGAAAAAATAAACGACTTTTTTCATGTAATTAAAATTTTTCAAAGAAAAATGAATATTGAACCCCTTATTGTACGGTGATTATCTGTAAAAATCAGTGTAATTTGCGCAAAAAATTATTCTACATCAAAAATATATACTCCACCTTTCTCAGTATTGAAATCGAAAAGATGAGTTTCCGGAACAGAATACCCTTTCAATTGAGCTTTTTCGGAAATTAAGGGAGCTTTAACTGCATTGATTTGATAATATTCATTTGGATTTTCTCCTCTTGCCAATTGTAAATTTGCTTTAGTTTTAATTGGTGGATTTTTAGCAACTCTGATTCTTGCGTTTCCGCCCAAAGCAGATTTTACAACCAGTTTTGTCAGTTTCGAATCTTTCCAGTCAATATCAATTTCAAAACCTCCTCTTGCCTTCAAACCTTTTACAGAACCATTCGGTAAAGCATCCGGAAGTGCCGGTAAAATGTAAATGTAACCGTCATAACTTTGCAGCAACATCTCTGCAATTCCCGAAGTACAGCCAAAATTTCCATCAATCTGAAATGGCGGATGCGCATCCAGAAGATTCGGATATGTTCCTCCGGATTGACCTTTCGTTTCCGTTGGAGCAGGTGTCAATTGATCTGAAATTAATTTAAAAGCTCTATTTCCGTCCAGTAATCTTGCCCACCAATTCACTTTCCAACCCATCGACCAGCCTGTAGATTTATCGCCTCTGTACGTCATTGAGTTTTTGGCGGCTTCTGCTAAATCAGGATTTCGGAACGGAGAAATTTGTCCCGAAGGAAAAAGCCCGTACAAGTGTGAAATATGTCTGTGTTTATCATCCGTTCTGTCCATATCTTTCAGCCATTCCTGCAACTGAGCGTGTTGCCCGATTTGCATTGGCGGAAGTTTATTTAAAGCTGATTTTACTTCTTCCAAAAGATGTTGATCTTCATTTAAAATTTTTGAGGCATGAATAAAGTTATTAAAAACATCAAAAACCAACTGATTATCCATTGTTGTTCCAGCTGTGATTCCAACACTCTTCATATAGGTGTTTTCAGGCGACATGGAAGGTGAAACCACCAGATATTTTCCGGAAGGATCTTGTTGAAGAACATCCAGATAAAATAAGGCACAACCTTTCAAAGCGTCATAATTTTTCTTCAGAAATTCCTTATCTCCTGTATATAAATAATGATTCCAGATATGTTGCGTCAACCAGGCTCCTCCCATTGGCCACATTCCGTAAAAACCGCCGTCTACAATTCCCGTAATTCTCCATAAATCGGTGTTGTGGTGCATATTCCAGCCTCTTGCGTGATACATTTCTTTAGCAGATTCCTGTCCCGTAACCGACAAATCCTGAATCATGTCGAACAAAGGCTCATGCATTTCGCTGAGGTTGGTATTTTCTGCAGGCCAGTAATTCATTTCAGTATTGATGTTTACGGTGTATTTGCTGTCCCAGGCGGGATTCAGCTGATCATTCCAGATTCCCTGAAGATTGGCAGGCTGAGTTCCCGGTTGTGAAGAAGAGATTAAAAGGTAGCGTCCAAACTGGAAATACAAAGCTACCAAATCCGGGTCGCTTGAAGTTCCGAATTCTTTAATTCTGATATCAGTTGTTTTTTTCACCTGTTCGGTCGTTCCTAAAGCGAGGCTTACCCTTTTGAAATATTTCTGATATTTTTTAATGTGAGCTTTTAATTCGACATCATATTTCTTATTTAGAGCAGATTTTAAATATTCAGAAACTCTTGCATTTGGATTTCCCGAAATATCATTATACTTTTTGAAATTCGTAGCAATTGAAATATAAATCACCACTTCATCTGATCCGGAAATTTCCAGTTTATCTTTTGTTGAGGTTAATTTTCCACCTTTTAAAACAGGAAAAGCTACTGTTTTAAAATTAATTTTACCCATTTTATTATCAGCCGAACCACTCGTACCATTAATGACCAATTGATTGTTCTCTGTAAAAATAGATTTCTGTACATGTGGAGTAGAAGCGTTGATGGAGAAATTTAAACTTCCTTTTTTGCTTGAGGATAACTTAATTATAATCACATTGTCAACAAAAGATGAGAAAATTTCGCGTTTAAAAGTAACGCCGTTTACTTCGTAAGAAACGTTGCTGATTGCTTTTTCAATATCTAAAGTTCGGGTGTAATTTTTAAAATTTTCATGACCTTTAAAATTTAAAAACAAATCGCCCATCGTCTGATACGGCATTCCGTAATTCAGATCTTTCGGTGCAACTCTTGGATAAGTTGTATTTGACAGTTTTTGAGCCTTTTCAAACTGACCGTCATTCAACAGTTTTCTGATTTTCTGGATGCTGTCGAAAGTGTTTTTCGGAATATTATTTCCCGGTTCTCCTGCCCAAATGGTTTCTTCATTAAGCTGAAGGTGTTCCTGAGAAGCTCCTCCAAAAACCATTGCACCCAATTTTCCGTTTCCGATGGGTAACGCTTCGTTCCAGTTTTCTGCAGGTTTGTTGTAGATTAATTTTAAATTCTGTTGAGAATGAACCGAAATCGAAATCAAAATTCCACAAGCCTGTAAAAATATTTTATATTGAATGATTCTCAGCATATTTTAGTCTTTAAAATGAAATATTTTTGTTTGAAAAGCTAAAACGAAAGGATTTTTTGATAAAATTTAACATTGCTAAATTTGCTGAAAAGATGCTTCGACAAGCTCAGCATGACAACGCTACAAATGAATCGCTAATAAAGAAGTTAGTATTAGAGATGTCACACTGAGCTTGTCGAAATACCTTTACTTTTTATGCTATTTTTCGACAAAGTTTAAGCCCTATTAGTTGTTGAAAAGATGCTTCGACAAGCTCAGCATGACAACGCTACAAATGAATCTCTAATAAAGAAGTTAGTCTTAGAGATGTCACACTAAGCTTGTCGAAATGCCTTTACTTTTTATGCTATTTTCCGACAAATTGTAAGATATTTTATTTACTACCAATCGTTTTCAACCAATCAGAACATATTTTTTTCCAGTTATCCGTCAGTTCAGATTTATTCGTAATTCCTATTTTATGTTCGCCTTCAGGGAAAATAAACAGAGCACCTTTCACTTTGTTCTTCACCATTTCCTGATAATACAAAATACTGTTCATCACAGGAACCGTTTTATCATTTTGAGCATGAATCAAAATAGTAGACGGAGTTTTTTCCGTCACACGATTCTGCATCGAATATTCTTTGATTTTTTCCGGAGAAGCATTTTCACCAAGCAAACTATTTCGACTTCCAACGTGAGCAAATTCACCCAAATCGATAACCGGAGAAACTAAAATTGCAAAATTGGGAATGGTAGGAATGGATGCCCAATCACCTTTTAATTCAGTGTAATCTGTCGAAATATTACTCACAGAAGCAGCTAAATGTCCGCCTGCGGAAGTTCCAATGACACCGATTTGTTCTGGTGAAATTCCATACTGTTCGGCATTTTTTCTAAGATATTTTATGGCAGCTTGAACGTCTTGCAACGGCGCAATTTCTTTCTGTCTTAAATCTGGAGAAGTCGGTAATCTGTAATTCAAAACAAAAGCCGAAATCCCTTGTGTATTGAACCATTTTGCAATCTGATAACCGCCCAAATCGTAGGTTAATTTGTAATATCCTCCACCCGGAATCACGATAACTGCCATCTGTTTTCTCTCTTCTTTCGGAGGTAGAAAAGCAAACATTTCGGTTTCTTTTATCTGTATAATTCTTCCGTCTTTTTCTTCTGTTTTTAAGGGTAGCCCTTTGGAATTCGGCATCTGTCCTTTTGGCCAGACCATAATTTTTTCCTGTGCAGATAATTGAACGAAAAATGAAATTAATAGTAGAAAAGCAATTTTTTTCATAACCTCTTAATTTTGATGAAATGTTTATGTGTAAACCTCATAGGTTTTCGACACCTATGAGGTTTGGATCTATATATTAATCTTTAAGAAAATCTTCTCTAAAAGGAGTAAAGGCATCAATCAATTGACCAGCTTCTAAACATTTTACCCCATGAAAAATATTAGGTTGAGCAAAAAAACCGTCGCCTTTTTGTAGAACTTTAACTTCACCATCAACAGTCACTTCAAATTTTCCTGAAGCCACATACGTAATCTGAGAGTGAAAATGCTGATGCAAAGCGCCAATTGCATCTTTTTCAAATTTTACAATCACCATCATTACCTGAGAATTGTAGCCCACAAACTGTCTGGAAACACCGTCTCCTAAATCTTCCCACTCGGAATTACCATCGAAAAAAGGTTCTTTTTTGAAATTCATTTTTTTATGTTTTTTAATTTTTAAACTAAATTATTTATTTGCACTGTCATTCAGAACGAAACGAAGTGGAGTGAAGAATCTCTAAAAATAAAATTAAGATTCTTCCTTCGTCAGAATGACAAACTAAGCGTTTATTTAATATATTTCGCCAACCCTATTTTCAAAGTCTTCAAATCTTTCACTGCCAATTTAGCAACAGATTCCGCTCCCAATGTTGATAAATGCGTATCATCATCTTTTCCTTTCGGATAATAAGGGTCTTCACCTTCTTTGTAATGCAAGTGTAATTTTTTTGAATTTTCTGGACCATAAGAAACTTCCAGTTGTTCGGTCAGTAACTGCATATCTACAAATGGCACCCTCAAATCATTCGCTACCATTCTTACCACTAAAGGATATTCTTTATGCGTATCAAGTAAAACTCCGTTTTCGTTGAAATTTCTTCTGACAATAGAAGTCATTAAAATAGGTGTTGCTCCTTTTGCTCTGGCTTCATTTACATATCTTTCCAGATTGGCTCTGTATTGGGTATAAGGATTCGTAAATTTTGTAGAATCTTTCAGCTTTTGGTCATTATGCCCAAATTGGATAATCACAAAATCCCCTTTTTTTATTTGTTTCTCCACTTTATCCCATCTTCCTTCTGTTCTGAAGCTTTTTGAACTTCTGCCGTTCATCGCGTGATTCTGGATTTCAATTCCTGTTGTGAAGAACTGTGGTAAAACCTGTCCCCAGCCATGTTCTGGATTTTTGTCAGGATTTTCCTTATTCGCCATGGTGGAATCACCGATAAGGAATAGGGTGGGTTTTTGTTGAGCTAGAATTAAAGTTGAAATTGCTATGCTAAATATTAAAAGTATTTTTTTCATTTTAAAATTTTATTTTATGTAAACTTGAAAGATGCTTCGACTCCGCTCAGAATGACAACTCTAATACTAACCTTACTATTTTAACACAAAATTTGTAGCGATGTCATGCTGAGCCCGTCGAAGCATCTCAATTATTTATTTGGAGTCCATCCATCAAAAATCTTTTCTAATGTATAGTTTTTCAAATCTTTTTTTGTCAACTGATGTGACCAATTTACACGGTTTGAAATGTTTCCGCCATCGCCTTTACTTCCGGATTCTGCGTAATAAGCCGTTTTTTCTTTATCGGGGAACATTTTATCACCTTTCCATGGATTCCAGCCTTCGGGAAGGATGTGTTTTCCCATTTCTGTGTTGATGAAAACTGTTTTCGCATAAGGTCGCCAAGGTCTTCCCAAATATACTTTGGTAATGCCTTCTTTGGAAATTAATTTACAGTCAAAAAATACAAAACCATATTGTCTGTCGGCTTCTGTTGCGGCTGCAGTAATATAAGAATCGGCTAAACTTTTAATCGTACAACCTTTAAAAATAACCGTTGCCTGTCCGAAAATAAAATCCGTTGTTCCTTCGATATAACAGTTTTCAAAATATTGTCTGCTGTGATTGGTTGCAGAATAAATTGTGTCCTGACAACCCATAATATTTGAGTTTTTAATCACAAAACGGTCACCTTCCACATGGAGAGAAACCGCCTGTCCTTCATTGCAGGAAGAGTTTTGAATCGTTAAATTATTAATTTTAATATCATCACCCATCACTAATAATGTGTAGGAATTGAATGTCGTCATTTTTTCATTAAATGAATCCAGCTTCCCTGAAAAATCATTGTTGGTAATGATCGTATTATCTTTATTTTCGCCTTCTAACGTTATTTTATGTTTTGAAGAAGGAATAACCACTTTTTCATTATACGTTCCTGATTTAATAAAAACCAATGCTTCCGCAGGTCCTAAATCACGGATTGAATTAATCGCTTTCTGAATCGATGTAAAATCTCCGCTTCCGTCTTTGGAAACAATAATTTTGATATACGGATCATTTCCTGCAAAGAGAAAATTTGCCATTGAAATGAGGAGAATTAAAAATAATTTTTTCATAAAACTTTGCTTTAAATTAGCCTTAACCTTAATATCAAACTAAAACTTATTTCAAAACTTTATCTAAAAAGTCAACCGTTAAATTCAATGTTTCTGTAAACCAGGGTTCTGCACTCCAGAATGAATGCGGCGAATCTTTAATTTCATGAAATTCAGTGGGAATATTATAGCTCTTTAATTTTTTCATCATATCATTTCGCCCAGCATGAAAACGGGGTTGTGAACTATTAATGAAAAGGGTAGGAGGTGTATTTTTATCCACATATTCCAGTGGTGAAGCTTCTTTCCATATTTTCGGATTGTCTTTTTGTTGATATCCCAGCCAATAAGCATCGTAAGTTCCTTCTTTTCCGGATTCTTCATGAATAAAAGAAACAACGCCATCTACATTCACAATAGCCTGAAGTTTATTCTTTTTCTTAACGCCAACCAAAGTCGCTATTTGCGCTCCCGCAGATTCACCTAAAACGACCATTTTCTTTTTATTTAAAGAATATTTCTGATGATTTTTTTTCAACCACTCAATGCCTGTTTCAATATCTTCAACGCCGACGGGATATTTTGCGACATCAGCCAATCGATAACCAATTGCGATCACCACATAACCTTTTGAAGCGAGTTCCATCGCCATGAACTTCTCATTTTCCTTACTTCCTGAAATCCAGCCGCCACCGTGAACCATTGCAATTCCCGGATATTTTTTTGATTGGTCTGAAGGATAATAGATATCAGCTTTCAAAAAAATTCCGTTGACATTGGCATATTCCACATCTTTATCAATTTTGATATTTTGCGGAATAGGTCGGTCAATCGGAGTCGTAAAAGGATATTTTTTTTTGAATTTTTCAAATGTACCTTCGTTGGTGTAAGGAGTGGCATTCGGTCGATTTACCTGTCCGAATGCCATTGTCCCCACAAAAAAAATAGAAATATAAGTATGTTTTCTGTTAAAAATCATTCGCTTATGGAATTTTTTTAATACTGTTTTTTATTTTTTTTGGATTATCGCAAAGATTCAATGCTTTTAAAATGCTTTATATTTTACTTCAATGCTTCGACAAGCTCAGGATGACAACGCTACAAAATGATCGCTAATAAAATAGTTAGTATTAGCGATGTCACACTGAGCCTGCCGAAGTGTTTAAATTAATAATCTTTGCTATTTCCAATTATTTAACTACATTTTTTGCTACATCCGTTCCGATAGAAAGTAAATTTTTATCAGAGGTTACTTCTTTCGGCAACAATACTGTTCCCGTTTTGCTTCCTAAAACTTTCACAACCGGTTTATTGGCAGATTCAAATTTTACCGTTGAAAGGTTGATGTTTTTACTGTTATAAATGGTTGCTCCCGTTCCCTGAGAATATTTCAATTTTACATTTTTTAACTGAATTCCGTCTGCATCCACTATTGTCATTGCTTTTCTTGTGTCGAACTGAGAATCTTCAATCACAATATTTTTAAGGTTCATTTCTGCTAAACCAAACAACGTAATTGCTTCATCAGAATTAACTGCATTGATGTTTTTAAAGAAAATATTTCTGAAAATCGGCGTTTCTTCCGTTACAGGATACACCTTTTCAGGCGCTTTGTTACCTTCCTGCTTTTGTCCGTCTTCCAACACCGGAGAAGCACCCTCGTAGAACATATTGAATCCGATAACTTGTGTCGGAATATTAATCATATCAATATTTTTGATGTAAATATTTTCAACGATTCCTCCTCTTCCGCGGGTTGTTTTAAAACGAAGACCAATATCTGTTCCAATGAAAGTACAGTCGGAAACATGGATGTTTCTTGCTCCACCAGACATTTCACTTCCTATCACAAAACCTCCGTGACCGTGGTACACAACGTTGTTTTTAATGATCACATTTTCAGTCGGCATTCCTCTTTTTCTTCCGTCCTGATCTTTCCCTGATTTAATACAAATGGCATCGTCACCAACATCAAAAGTATTATCGTAAATCAAAACATTTTTACAAGATTCAAGATCTACTCCATCACCGTTTTGAGAAAACCAAGGGTTTCTAACGGTAAGATTTCTTAAAATCAAGTTGGTACACATTAAAGGGTGAAGGTTCCAGGCCGGAGAATTCTGAAAAGTCGGTCCGTCTAGCAAAACTTTGTCGCAACCTACCAAACTTACCATTACCGGACGAAGAAAATCTTTAACGGTCACCAATTCATCTTTAGAAATTTTATCAGGAACATTGAAGCTTGAACTGCTTTCAAATCCTTTTTTATAGCTTTCTGAAGGATACCAGTTTTTACCGTCGGAAGATAAGATTCCGCCAGATTTTACGATATTTTTCCATTCAGATTCTGAAACTTTACTTTTTTTGATGGCTCTCCAAGCATCGCCGCTTCCGTCGATTACTCCTTTTCCTGTGATGGCAATATTCGTTGCATTTTTCGCGGAAATGGGAGACTGGCATCGGATGGTATTCAATCCTTCAAAACTCACATCAACTAAAGGATAATCTGCTTTATCTTTACTGAAAACAATAAATGCACCTTCTTCTACATGAAGATTGATGTTGCTTTTTAATTCGATAGGACCCGTAAGCCACATTCCTCTAGGAACAACCAATTTTCCGCCGCCTTTTTTGCTAAGGTCTTCGATTGCTTTTTTGAAAGCTTCTGTATTTTTTACATTTCCGCCTGCAACGCCTCCATATTGAGTGATGGAAACGGTATTGGCTGCAAATGAAGTTTCTGCCACCTGAGGCATTTTAAACTCAATGTTTTTATAAATATCTAAATTCTGAGCATAGGTTTGCCCTGAAAACATCATTGCTGCTACTAAAACGATAACTTTGAGAGACTTCTTCATTTTATTTTTTCTGAGTTTTAATTTTCTTTATTGATTTTATTTTAAAATCGAATATTTATTTTTTCTTCCACAGATCTCGCAGATTTTCACAGATGTTTATGTAATATTTTTATTTATAAGTTTTAAAAACTATGCGCAATCATCCGTGAAAATCTGTGTAATCTGTGGGAAATAATTAATTTTTAGTTATCCTAAACCAATCAAAATCCGCATATCCACCGCGAGGCGCTTTGGTTGTGCTTACACTGTATAAACCAACTTTAGCACCAATCCATTTTCCGGGTTTTGACTGAAAAACATCGCCTACTTTTGTGAAATCTTTTCCATTTTCACTATAGCTGAACTGACATAAACCATTTGGCTCGTTTACATTTACTTTTAAATAGGCTTCGTTTGTTTTTAATTTTGTTTCAAATAAAACCTTTTCTTCACCACCTTTGTCTGCTTTTTCGGCTCTTCTTAATTGAAGATAAAATCCGTCGGGTTTATTAGTAATCACAATTGACTCGTGATCTAATCCCATTACTAATAATCCTGCAGTTTTTCCTTCTTTGGCATCTTCGGGCGTTAATTTAACCTTTGTAGACGCGGCAAAATTCGGAGCCGGGAATTTTTGAGTTAATAAATTCGGAACGTTCCAAAGATTTTTTTCACCTTCAGGAACTTTTATGGAGAATAATCTTAAAAATTTTTGCCCCGGAAGTTTGGATGACCAAACGATATTTTCGTTGGCACTCCATTGCCATTGCAAACCTAATTTCTCGCCATCAAATTCGTCCGTTTCAGGAGGGGTAACAATTGGATAAATTTGCCCAACGTTTGGTTTTTTATAGGTTAAAACAGGTTCTCCGATTTCGTTTTTATTATTGTCGATTCCGATAACTGGCCAGTCTTTTTCCCATTTCATCGGTTGCAGGTGAACAATTCTTCCGCCGGCATCCACATCCTGAAAATGGTAAAACCAGTCTTCTCCGGAAGGCGTATCTACCCAAGCGCCCTGATGAGGTCCGTTGATTTTTGTTGAACCTTGCTCAAGAACAACTTTCTCTTCGTAAGGACCGTAAATATTTTTGGATCTTAAGACCAATTGCCAGCCTGTAGCCACGCCACCTGCGGGAGCAAAAATATAGTAATAGCCGTTTCTCTTATACATTTTCGGGCCTTCAACGGTTGGATGTGCATCGTGACCATCGAAAACATGAACGCCTTTATCTAGAACTTTTGTTCCCTCAGTATTCATTTTATTTAACGTTAAAATACTCTTCACTCCGGCGCGACTTCCTGCCCAACCGTGAATTAGATAAGCATTTCCGTCTTCATCCCAAAACGGACAGGAATCTATTAAGCCTTTTCCTTCCATCACCAAAACTGGTTTTTCCCAAGCTCCCAACGGATCTTTAGTTTTCACCATATAAATTCCGAAATCAGGGTCACCCCAATAAATATAGAATTCACCTTTATGAAATCTGATGCTTGGTGCCCAAACACCGTCACCTCTTTTTGGGGTCGAAAAATGCTCGCTCGGAAGGACATCCGGAAGGGCATAATTCACCAATTTCCAGTTGACCATATCTTTTGAATGAAGAATGGGCAAGCCCGGAGCTTCATTAAAGCTTGATGCCGTCATATAGTAATCTTCACCCACACGAATCGCGTCCGGATCAGAATAATCTGCGTAAAGGATAGGGTTTCTGAAATTCTTCCCCTGATCGGCAGTCCAGACTTCCGAAACGTAGTTTTTTTCCTGTGCATCCATATAACTTGATGCAATAGAGAAAATGGTTAATGAAAGTATATTTAAAATTTTATTTGTCTTCATTATCAGCAAAGGTTGAGTTTGTATCTTAACAGCTTATTTTTCAAATTCTAAACTTGCTAAAATGAATGGTCCTGTTCCTTTTCCGTCGTTGGAACGTATTTCTTCGTTTACATAATATTCATAGGAACCGTCTCTGTAAGGTTTTCCGCCTAATCCGGCAACGGCGCAACATTTATTAAGGTTTACGACTCCGTTTTCGTCAACGGTGATTAAATTTTTAATGATTCCATCGTATCCTTTTTTTGCGGCAGCTTTGTATGATTTTGGAAGATAGCCTTCATTAACTGATTTAATGATGGTATAAACAAACATTGATGATGCTGTTGCTTCTTCATAATTCCCTTTTTCTAAAGGTTTATCCATAATCTGATACCAAAGTCCTGATTTTTTATCCTGAACTTTAATCACTGCATCGGCGTAAGATTTTATATAAGAAATTAATTTTGCTCTTCCAGGATGATCTTTTGGTAGATAATCTAACACATCTACCAACGCCATTCCGTACCAACCCATGGCTCTTCCCCAGAAATTAGGTGAAAGTCCGGTTTCTTTGTTCGCCCAAGCCTGTTCTTTGCTTTCATCCCAACCGTGATAAAGAAGGCCGGTTTTTTTGTCTAACATATGCTTTTGAACAGATTCAAACTGGAAAACAATATCATCATACGCTTTCTGAGCATCTGCGCCTTTGGTGAAATCTTTTGTATAATGTGTGTAGAAAGGCATTCCCATATACAATCCGTCTAACCAAACTTGATATGGATATATTTTCTTATGCCAGAAAGAACCTTCATTAGTTCGTGGCTGTCCGTCGATTTGCAGACGTAGCGTTTGAAGTGCCTTCAGGTATTTCTCTTTTTTCTCTTTTTCATACAAATAAAGAAGAACATTTCCGCTGTTGAGCATATCGATATTATATTTGGAAATGTCATAAGTAAGAATAGTTCCGTCCTCTTTAATCAGGTCTTCACCAAAACCGTTGATATAGTCGTAATATTCTTTTTTACCTGTTTTTGCGTATACCTTTTCAGCACCATCCAAAACAATGGCAGAAGGATAAGTCCATTTCGGACTTTTACTGAAATCCAGCATCCAGGCTTCCGGAAATCTGTGCATTTCGGAAAGCAGCATTCTTTCTGACCATTTCAGATTAGCAGGAATCACTTTGCCTGATTTTGAATTTTCAATTGAAGATTTTGCAGCGGTTGCATTTTTAGTTTGAGCACAAGCAAGGAACATTCCTGAACCTAAAATGGCAACTGCGTATGCTTTTATTTTATTATTAATGAAATTCATGATTTTAAACATTAAAGTTGATTATTTTTATCTAAAATTTCTAATTTTTTATCCAAGTCCTGGTAGAAAGATTCTTCTGTTGTTAAGCCGTTGGGTTCCTGAGACCAGGCTCCCATAAAATAATACGATACCTTCTTTGTTTTCTTAAAAACTACGGTATGAGTAGATTTTGTCATTACGTATTTATCAAAGTTTTCAAGAGGGTAGAAGATGACCATTCCCAGATTATCTTCTTTTTTGGCTAAAGTCTGCTGACCGTAAGTGGCAATGTAAGCCCATTTTTTATTTTTACTGATTCCCTGTTTTAAAGGAATATTTTTAATGGCAACAATTCCGGTGCATAAACCTGAAATGGTATTACTCAAATTCAAATCTACTTTTACAAAACGGTCTTTGTTGAAAATCGTCAGTTTTGACTGTAAATCGATGGCATCGCCCCAGGTTTTCCAGCCTTTATAATCAATAGTTGCATAAGACTGATCTTTTTCATTAATAACTTTTGCCGTCGTATTTTTCACGATTTTAAAAGTTTCAACAAAATCATTCTGCTCATCATATCGTCCGTAAGAACCAACACCAATGGTACGGCCGGATTTTAAAATATCCTGTCCCCAAGGCGCATCGTGGTGATACGATTCAAAACCGTCCTGCCCGACTTCCGGTAAAACGAGCGTATTTACTTTTTTACCGAAAATATCTGTTGCATTTCTCCAGTCCAGATATAATCTATAGCCAATCTGATTGTTTTCCAGCCCGATACCTTCATATCTGATGTAGCTGGAATGGTCGGTATGAGATTCAGGAAGGGTAATTTCCTGAACATTTTTGAACGTTCCGCCAATGTATTTATTGCCTTCCCATTTTCCACCTTCTTTTACAGAAAGTTCTGCGTAAGAAAAAGGTACTTTCGGGTTCTTTTTAATCGTTTCAATCACAGAAGTCTGCGCTGAAAAATTTGAAGATAATAATACTCCTGCAGCTAATATTTTAAACAAATTAAGTTTCATACTATTTTTCATTGGATAACCTTTTTTAACAAAGAGTTTTCATGATTATTACTTATTGTTTTTCGGTTATTTTTTTAACAATATCATTAAAATACACTTCAATATTATCGTAATTTTTATCTAAATCTCTCCCGTTGGCATCAGCAAATTTTGGATTTAAACCATTTTTTATTTCCCATTCATCAGGCATTCCGTCATTATCTGAATCGGGTAGAGATTTTCCGGTTTTTAAATTTGGGAATCCGCCAACATCTTTCTGAGAATCGATGATTCCGTTGGTACTGCCTTTTGAACCGTTGTAAGTGAAACTTCCATTTTTTACATCTTTTAAAACATGTAAATCGATTGCATCTCTTACCAAACTGGCTCCTCCGACCTGTAAAATTTTATCATAAGCCTCTTTAGGAGTATCTGTTCTTACATTATTCTGAATATCGTGAGGCTGATTGATTTTTATTTCGTTTTTATCTTTAACTGTTAAATTATATGAAGGTTTCATTTGGGCAAAAACACCCTGCGTCCAATTGTCTTTTGATATTTCAGCATTTCCTTCCATTACATTTCCGTTGATGTAATATTTTCCCCAGATATTGTAAACTTCAGTTTCAGATTTTTCATTTTTATCAATGGCTACAATTCGTTGTTTGGTCATGGTTGCAGGTCCCGGTTTGTAGTAATTATTCACAATATTCACATTCATTCCTTCGCCGCCGTAGACATTGTTGTGCCCCCAATTGTAGATCACATTGTTTCTGAAATCGGTAAGATCGGTCAAAGCAAATTTACTTCCCGCATATTCGCCCAATCTTGGATTTCTGCTGTCATGATGCGCATAGATATTATGATGAAAACTTGCGAATTTTCCGCCAGCAATTCCACCGTAACCGTGAGCGCCCTTCTGATGAACAGAATTTCTTAAACTTTCAGCAATCACACACCATTGAAGCGTTGTGTTTTCATTGACATAAATGGAAACCGTCTCATCGGTAGACCAGCTCATCGAACAATGATCCACCATTAAATTTTTGATAAATCTTGCGCCTAATGCATCACCTTCAAAATTTTTCTGATCGCCCATCCTGAAACGCATGTAACGTATAACCACATTATCTGCGCCAACAAAAGTTTCATAATTAGCAATGGTAATTCCGTCGCCGGGAGCAGTTTGTCCTGCAATGGTAACGTCGCCTTCTTTTATTTTTAAAGGAGACTCCAAATAAATGGTTCCACCTGTTTTAAACACAATATATCTCGGTCCTTTTTGATCTAAAGCATATCTTAATGTACCTTCTGAACCGTCATCCGTTAATTTTGTCACAAAATAAACCTTTCCGCTACGACCACCTGTTGTATATCTTCCGAAACCTTCGGCACCAGGAAAACTCAACACATTTTGAGCATTACTCAGTGTAATACCGAATAAAATTCCTATTGTAAAGAGCTTTTTGAAGTGTTTTTTCATGATTGAAAATTCTTGGTGTTTTTTGATTTAATTTATTTCAAACTTTTCAATGGATTCCAGTTGTCTTTTCCTTTAAGAATATTATTTAGGGTGTACTTTTTTCTTTCTACTTTTGTTAGCTGATGTGACCATGAAACTCTTTTTGTTGCATTCGCTCCAGAACCTTTTGAATTAAACTCTCCGTAGAAAGTGGTTTTTTCTGCATCAGGTTTGTTCCAGTTGTGCCAGCCTTCTGTTTTTATGCTTGAATTGATTTCACAATCGATATAAACGGTTTTTGCAAAAGGTCTCCAGGGTCTTCCTAGATACACCGAATTTTCTTTGGCATTACCGATAATTTTAGAATTAATAAAAACAAATCCAAACTCGTTTTCCTGTGGGGTAGAAGCGGCCGTAACGTAACTTGCCGTTTCTTTGGAATAAATCGTACAGTTTTCAAAAACAGCGGTTCCGGCTCCGAAAATATAGTCGGTGGTCCCTTCGATGTAACAGTTTTTAAAATAATTTCTTGACGATTTTGTTTTATCCGGAGAATCCTGAACCCCTTTTAAATATAAAGTATCCTGATTTCCTAGGAACCTGCAGTTTTCAAAAGCTATTCTGTCGCCTGAAGTCAATACTGCAACGGCTTGTCCAACTCTTCCTGAACTGTTTTCAAATGAAATATTTTTGGCTGTAAAATCATTAGAATAAATGAAAATGGTTGAAGAACCTGTAGTTCCGATATCTTTTCCTTCTGAATTCTTTTTTGAAGCAAAATCATCATAAGTGATGATGGTGTTTTGAGAATTTTCTCCTTCCAAAACAATCGCTCCTTTGGTTTCGGGAATGGTAATTTTTTCTTTGTAAGTTCCTGCTTTAATTAAAATTTTTGTTCTTGTTGAAGAACCGTTTTCAATAGCATCAATCGCTTGTTGTACTGTGGTAAAGTTGCCTTTTCCGTCTTTTGAAACCACGATCGTTTTATCAGCAGTTTTAAAAGAAAGAAGACTTAACAGCAGTATTGAGAATATGGAAAAAAGTTTAAAATTTTTATAAATCAGAGGAGCTTTCATAAAGTTTTAATTTGATTTAAAATACAGACTTAACCTAGGGCTAAGCCTGTATTTTTAACTTGATATGAATGTACTTTTAATTTCTAGTATCCGTAATCTTGGGTAAGATTGTAATTGGAATTAACAACATCTAATGCCAATGGAAGTAGTTCTCTCTTGTTTGGCTGGAAATAGTAGGCATAACTCTTAATTGGATCACCACTGATGTATGGTTGTGTCATCGCCAGTCTCCAGTTTACTTTTGTATAGCCGGAAGGTGTTGCCACACTTTGGTTCGGAGTATAGAAAATATCTGCTTTTGCAACACCGGTTGCTGTGTAGAAATCTATATCTGAAATATTCTGTTGAGCCGTTTTTGTTTTGTCATATGCTACTTTCTTATAGAAAATATATTCCGGCACATTGGCGTAAGCTCCTGTACCATTCATGAATTGGGTAAGCTTAGCTCTTGTTTCATTAATTTTAGTTTCTAATAAATTCCATCGGATAAGATCATATTTTCTAAGTCCTTCTCCACCAAATTCTAGCTGTCTTTCTTTCACAAGATAATTAAAGAATCCTGTTTTATCTGTAGGTATAGTTCCCACCTGTCCAAGATTACCGGTGTAAGCTCTTTGTTTTACCGACATTACAGCGTTAATGGCATCTGCAGAAGGACCATTATGAAGTTCATTATCTGCTTCAGCAAACATGAGCAGGATATCCGAATATCTTAATAAAGGCCAGTCGATACCAAGGTTTTGTGAAGTTCCGGTAATATTTGACCATGATTTTCTGAATTTACCATCATTCCAGTTGATAGATGTCTGCAGTTCCTCCTGTTTTGTTGTATTTACTCTGAAGATCGCAACATTGATGTCTCTTCTTACATCATATTTGCTGAATTCATAAAAATAGGTTGGGATAGCGCTGATTCCTCCTGAAGATTTCCAGTCTGTATCATCATGCCTTAACCCATTGTAGTAACCAATCTTACTGTCGGTTCTAGAGTTTCCTCCGAATGCTCCGATCGCATAAATAACCTCGTTTGTTGCATCTTGAGAATTAGTATGTAATGATCTGAATAATCCTTCATAGCTAGGGTTTAGCTGATGCTGCCCGGAATTGATGATATCTTTACATTCATCATAAGCGATCTGATAATATTTTTGAGGATTGGATCCCTGTAGCATTTGCTGAGGAGCTCTTCTTAATGAATATCCGGCTCTTGCCAATGCGATTCTGGCTCTTAATCCTTTCACGGCACCTTTCGAAATTCTTTGTGCTGTTGTTGCTCCTTCAGATCTCCACGGAACAAGGCTTTCTGCTTTTAATAAATCATCGAGAATTTTTTCGTAGATAATGTCTCTGTCCGTTTTTGGAAGATATAAATCAGGAAGATCTGCTGACGGTACATCCTGAAAAGGTACATCGCCCCAGTTTTTGATAAGATCAGAATAGAATTGAGCTCTCAGTGTTAAAGCTTCACCCAGATATCTGTCCATTAATTTTTTATCTGCTTCAGAACCTGTTTTATAAACTGGCGAAAGCGGAATATTTTTAATAACAAGGTTGGCTCTCTCAATACCAGCATAGGTATCCAAAAAAGGTCTTAAAAGTTCTGTATTGGTAGGTATTGCTCCAAAACAACTGATCCCTCGTCTGTCATTGGCATTATAGTCTCCGGAAGTTCTTAAATCATCTCCGGATTGGGTAAGGATAAGATTCATTCTCTGACCATAGGTATTATCACCCATAGTGGCGTTGTAAACACCAACCAAGGCAGAGAAAGTGTCGGAAGCAGAATCGAATTGTTGTGCTTCTGCGGTATTGGATAAGCTTTCCACATCCAGATATTGGTCGCATGAATTTAAAGTTATTAATCCTGCAATGGAAAATACTATAGCTAAAAATTTATTCTTCTTCATAATATTAGGGTTTAAAAAGTGATGTCAACTCCTGACAAGATAAATCTGCTGCGTGGGTAAGCGGCATAATCTACACCAGGTGTTAAAGGATTTCTTCTTGTATTAGCTTCCGGATCATATCCAGAGTATCCGGTGATTGTAAATACATTGTTCATTGTAAAATACAGTCTGAAATTTGAAAGACCTAATTGTTTAGTAAATTCTTTTCCAAGAGAATAACCGATTGTTACGTTATTTAATCTTAAGAAAGAACCGTCTTCAATAGCATACGAGTGTAAGAAATAAGCACCTGCAGGAGGAGTCCATCCTGTAGTATTGGCATTTAATGCTGCCAGAGCAGTTGGGTCATTTACCTTTTGCCCTGCATCATCAAACCATCTCCATCTGTCAGCAACTTCTGCTAACATATTGTTGTCTTTGTATAAATATTGGGTTGAGTATTCGATTTTATTGGCGTTGTATACTTTATTTCCTACAGAGAAGTTGAACAGTAAGCTCATATCCCAATTTCTGTAACGGAAAGTCTGGCTGAAACCACCATAGAATTTAGGTTGTGCATTTCCTAAATCAGTCATGTCCTTATTATCAATCACACCATCACCATTCAGATCCTGAAGCTTAAGATCTCCCGGCTGTACTAGTTTTGCTCCATTTGCTGCAGCTGCAGAACTTGGAATACCAGCTTTTAAAGTGTATACCTGTGTTGCTGCATTATAGTCGAAATCACTTACTTCATATCTTCCTGCAGTTACATATCCCCAAAAAGTACCTACCGGCTTACCAACCTGTACCAGGAAGTCATTCAAGCTGTTTTGCCAGCCTGAAGGGTACAGATAAGAAAATGAACTTGGAGAGGCATTGTCTCCTAAGCTCTTGATGGTGTTTCTATTTGACGAAATATTGGCATCCATTTTCCATGTGAAGTTATCATTGCTGATGATGGTGCTTCCCACGGAGAATTCAATACCCTTATTTGTTGTGCTTCCTGAGTTTTGATATTGATATTCGTACCCTGTAGTTTTAGGAATCTGCGCTAAAAGCAATAGATCTTTAGTATCAGTCTGGTATAAATCCAGAGCACCATACACTCTTCCTTTAAATAATCCGAAATCTAAACCAATATTTTTAGACGTTGCAGATTCCCATTTCACATTTTTATTTGCCAAGATATTTCCGGTCGTAGCACCAGGAGTTACATTGGTGCCAAATGCGTATCCGTAATCAGATGATGTTGTAAAGAAAGTATCGTATAAGAAAGATCCGATTCTGTTATTTCCTGATAAACCATATCCCAAACGAAGTTTTAATTCGCTGACTGTTTTGTTACCTTTTAAGAAATTTTCTTCAGTAATCTTCCAGGCTGCAGAAGCTGCAGGGAAATATCCCCATCTGTTTCCAGGTCCGAAAACACTTGAACCATCTGCTCTCATGGAAGCGGTAAGGATATATTTATTTTTGAAAATATAATTGGCTCTGCCAAAAAATGATGCCAGACGATCAGGGTTTCTTCCTGCTCTCGGTGCGTCCTGTACCAATCCTCCAGGTGGAGAAGCTGACTGAATGTTGGCAAATGCTTCTTCAGCACTTATAGATTTTGGAAACCATTTAATGGTCATTGCCAACGATTCTCCATCTGTTTTTACCATTTCCTGACCTACCAATAAATCTAATTTATGATTTCCAAATGTCTTTCTGTAATTTAAAGTATTGGTGTTGGTAATTCTTCTTGTTTGAGATTTATTTAAAAGGACAACTGGCTGATCATTATTCTGTCTTGCCACTGATGTTATCGGTCCGGAAAACTGATTGATAAATTCATCTCTCTGTACATATCCGATCACACTTCTGAATGTAAAATCTTTACTGATTTTATATTCTAAAGTTCCATTAAGTAATAAATCATTTCTGCCATTTTCTTTTATCTCGTTATTCGCTAAAAGAATAGGGTTTACAAGATTGGTCTCATTGGCAAATAAAGGATCGAAATCATCAACATCCACTGCAGAACCGCCTTCAAAAGGCTGATACCTAACGGCATTTCTCAGTCTGTTGGTACTTTGCGAACCTGTAGAAGATGTTCCGGCTCCGAAAATAGTCTGTCTGCTGTATCTGGCATTCAGAGTCATATTTAATTTCTTAGAAATCTCATAATCATACTTGAAGTTGGCCATATTTCTTTTAAATCCTGAACCAATCATGATCCCGTCTTCCTGCACATTATTTAATGATAATGAGAAAGAAGAATTATCAGATCCTCCGGTTACAGAAAGGTTGTGAGTAAAGTTGAAAGCCTCTCTACCGAATACTTCATCCTGCCAGTCTCTTTTTTTAACTTTTTTGTAGTCCTCAATTTTGTCATAAGTACCATATCTTGCTACAAATGCATCCATATCTGTCTGTACGCCACCCTTATTGTACAATTCATACTGATAAAGTACAAATTGATATGGGTCTAATACATCAATTGTATTCTGTATTTTTCTTACGCCTAAAAATCCGTTATAGTTGATAGATGTTTTAGCTCTTTTACGGCCTCCTTTCGTTGTAATTAAAACTACTCCGTTTGCCCCTCTGGCGCCATAAATATTGGTAGAAGAAGCATCTTTTAAAACCTCAATAGACTCGATCTCTTTTGGTGATAAAATTGATAGCGCATTATCCATCTGTACTCCATCCACGATATAGAGCGGTGCATTACTCCCCGTGATAGAGTTACCTCCACGAATTACGATATCCACATCAGCTCCCGGCGAACCTTCACTTAATGAAACCTGTACTCCGGCCATTCTTCCTTGGATTGCTTCAGCAGCATTGGTGGACGGCATATCTTTAATAGCATCTGCTTTTACAGAAGCAACAGAATTGGTAACATCCTTTTTAGAAACTTTGGTATAGCCTACCAAAACCACTTCATCAATGTTTTTTTCGGTTTCCTTTTTCGGTTCTTTTTCTTGAGCCATAGCAAGGACAGGAAGTAGAAAGACAGTTAAATATAACCACTTTATTGAATGTACTTTTTTATCCATTTTGTATCCTTATAGTTTTAATTCTTTTGTTGAAAGTCTTTTCTCAATCTTTGTTTTTTTGTGGATTTTGTAAGTATTCTATGTTGATGATAGTGGTAATATTTTAAAAGTTTTACGCTTTTTAGAAGTGCAATCGATTGCGTAATTATTCGTAATAAAATATCTTGGCTTCTAAACTAATATTATTTTCCAATATGCAAAGAAAAAAATATTATTTTTTCATTAATTTGACTGTTTGAGTTTTTAAAATTAACAAAACATTTGTTAGTTAGGTTACTTTAAATTATTGTTAATCAATTGCTTTTGTATTTTATTTGATTTTATTAATACTATTTAAAAAAAATAAAAAATCTTTATGTTTAATATTGAAAAACTTAAAATTTGCTTAAAAAATGACCTGTTTTTATCTTAAAAAATTCCCAAAATTAGTAGTTAAGACCAAAATTTTAACAAGTTTCCTGATTTTTGTCATCTTTTTGGGTTGATATTTTTAACCAAATTTTGCACTTAATAACAATTAATCTTATTGTCTATAATATATAGTAAGATTATAAGATATTTTTGTCGAATCAATATTGAATGTTTTGTGGTTTTATTTTGGCATGATTTTATATTTATTATGTTGTTAAGCATTAATTTTGGTTATTTTTAACCGTCCTTTTTTCTTTATATTTTTCTCTTTTTCTAAAAAAAATAAATTTTATTTAATTGTAAATCAGTAATTTGAAAATTTAAATTAATTTTTTGTTAACTAATTGAAGAATAATTATATATTTATCCCACAAGTATTTCTATCAAATTTTAGTGTAATTTTATGCAATCGATTACGCAATGTTTAACAGGTTTTGATAAAACCGCAAAAAGAAAAAGTATAAAGTAGTATGACAAAATCAGAATTTCGTTACGCCCATCATCCCGAAGATGTAAAAAAATATACAACTGAAGAATTGAGAAGGGAGTTTTTGATGAATGATTTATTTAATGAAGATCAGATCAATGTAGTGTATTCTATGTATGACAGAATGATCGTTGGTGGTGCAATGCCTTTAAAAAGTGCTTTGAAACTGGAACCGACAGACGATCTTAAAGCTGAGAATTTCTTAGACAGAAGAGAATTGGGAATCATCAATGTAGGCGCGCCTGGAAAGGTGACTGTTGATGGTGAAGTTTTCGAGTTGGGAAATAAAGAAGCTTTATACATTGGGAAAGGAGCAAAAGATGTAGTTTTTGAAAATGGAAATGAAGGTCAGACTTTATTTTATTTCAACTCTGCGCCGGCTCATCATTCTTATCCTACAAAGAAAATTACTAAAAACGAAGCTGAAATTGTAGAATTGGGCGAAACAAAATATGCAAACAGAAGAACAATCAATAAACTGATTGTCAACAGCGTATTGGAAACGTGCCAGCTACAAATGGGAATGACTGAGTTGCACGAAGGAAGTGTTTGGAACACAATGCCTTCTCATACTCACACCCGCAGAATGGAAGTTTATTTTTATTTTGATCTGGAGGAAGGTCAGGCGGTAAGCCATTTTCTTGGTCAGCCTAATGAAACGCGTCATATTTTTATGAAAAATAATGAAGCGGTATTGTCTCCGGAATGGTCTATTCACTCAGGAGTTGGAACTTCCAACTATACATTTATCTGGGGTATGGCTGGAGAAAATATGGATTATGGCGATATGGACGCTGTTAAAACTAACGAACTAAAGTAATTTTTCTAATGAATTTATTTGATTTATCCGGTAAAGTAGCAGTCGTTACAGGCGGTACTCACGGATTAGGAATGGCAATGGCAGAAGGTCTTGCCGCTGCAGGTGCTGAACTGGCGATCACAAGTACGACACCATCAAAATTAGAGGAAGCTTTAAACTATTATCATTCCAAAGGATACAAAGCAACCGGTTATCTTTTTGATGTGACGGACGAGCTGGAAGCCGCTCAGAAAGTAGCTTTAATGGAAGCTACCCATGGAAAAATAGACATCCTGGTCAATAATGCAGGAATCATCAAACGTATTCCGGCTATTGAGATGGAAGTGGAAGACTTTAGAAAAGTAATCGATGTAGATCTTACAGGACCTTTTATCATGTCGAAATTAGTCGGCAAATATATGATTAAAAGAAAATCCGGTAAGATTATCAACATCTGCTCAATGATGAGTGAGCTGGGTCGTGACAATGTAGTGGCGTATGCTTCTGCAAAAGGCGGTCTGAAAATGCTTACCAAAAATCTGGCGACAGAATGGGCAAAGCATAATATTCAGGTGAACGGAATCGGTCCCGGATATTTTGCGACTTCTCAGACAGAACCAATCCGAGTGGATGGACATCCTTTCAATGATTTTATCATCAGCAGAACGCCGGAAGGAAGATGGGGAAATCCTGAAGACCTTGCTGGAACGGCTATTTTCCTGGCTTCGGATGCTAGCAGATTCATCAACGGACAGATTATTTACGTTGATGGCGGAATTTTGGCGACCATCGGGAAACCTGCTAATGAGTAACAACAGAATTAGATTAGAATGAAACCTTTTATTACAGATAATTTTTTATTACAAAATAAATACGCTGAAGAATTATACTTCAAATACGCGGAAAAGCAACCCATCATTGATTATCACAATCATTTGATTCCTAAAGATATTGCAGAAGACACTGTTTTCGAAAATATTTCAAAGGTGTGGATTGCGGGCGACCATTACAAATGGAGAGCTATGCGTACGATGGGCGTGAACGAAAAATTCATCACGGGAGATGCTTCAGATAAAGAAAAATTTGAGGCTTGGGCTAAAACAGTTCCGTATACATTGAGAAATCCTTTGTATCACTGGACGCATTTAGAATTAAAAAGATATTTCGGAATTGATGAATTATTAAATGCAGATAATGCATCTGAAATTTACGAAAATATCACTGCTCAGCTTCAGACTCCTGAAAAATCGACAAGAGGTTTGTTAAAAATGATGAATGTAGAATCTCTGTGCACAACGGAAGATCCTACAGATATTTTGAATTACCATCAGGATTTGGCGAAAAGCGATTTTAGCATTAAAGTAAGTACCGCTTTCCGTCCTGATAAAGCTATTTTGATTGAAAATCACAATTTTGCAGATTATATTTCAAAATTAGGCGAGTCAGCTGGAATTGAAATTAATTCTTACCAGACTTTGTGCGATGCTTTACTAAAAAGAATTGAATATTTCCACGAAAACGGATGCAGATTGTGCGACCACGGATTGAATAATATTTCTTTCGAAGAATTTACAGAAGCAGAAGTTAGCACGATTTTCAATGATAAAATTTCAGGAAAAGTAATCGCTGAAAAGCAGGTAAATCAGTTCAAAACAGCTATTTTATTATTCTTAGGTGAAGCTTACCATAAATACGGTTGGGTTCAGCAGTTCCACTTGGGCGCTTTGAGAAATAATAACGAAAGAATGCACAGAATTCTAGGTCCTGATACGGGTTGGGATTCTATCGGTGACTTCGTTCAGGCTGAAACCTTGTCTAAATTATTGAACACTTTAGACGGTAAAGATAAATTAACAAAAACCATTTTATATAATTTAAATCCTGCCGACAACGAGATTTTTGCGACAATGATCGGGAATTTCAATGACGGCAGTATCAAAGGAAAAGTACAGTTCGGTTCAGGATGGTGGTTCCTGGATCAGAAAGACGGAATGATCAAGCAGATGAATGCCCTTTCCAATATGGGATTGATCAGCTGTTTCGTTGGAATGTTAACGGATTCCAGAAGTTTCCTTTCTTACCCGAGACACGAATATTTCAGAAGAGTATTGTGTAATCTTTTCGGAGAGGAAATGAAAAACGGAGAATTACCAGATGATATCGAACTGATTGGTAAAACCATTTCAGATATTTGTTATCATAATGCTAAAAATTATTTTGATTTTTAAATAATTAAGGCTGTAGAATGCGGAATGCTTCGACAGGCTCAGCATGACAGCGTTGACATTAACAGTTAGTATTAGAAATGTCACACTGAGCCTGTCGAAGTGTTTTGTCTTTGATTTCAACAAAAAGTATTAAATAAAAAATAGAATAAACTCTATTTAAATTAAGAAAATGAGCAACAAAATAGTCACATTCGGAGAAGTCATCATGCGACTTTCGCCACCCGGAAGCAGAACGATGAAGCAAAGCCACGAAATGGAATTCTTTTTTGGCGGAACAGAGTTGAATGTAGCATCTTCATTAGCAACAATGGGTTGTGACGTAAGACATATCAGCAGTGTTTCTGATGATTTTGTAGGGGAGTCAGCGCTTTCTTTTGTAAAAAGCTTCGGAATTGATACCCATTTTATTTCTAAAAATGAACATCCTTTGGGATTATACTTTTTAGAAGTAGGATCATCAGTTCGTGCAAGCAGAATTGCTTACAACAGATTAAATGGTTCTTTTGCAAATATTCTGCCTGAGGAAATTGACTGGAAAAAAGCGCTTGAAGGCTGTCAATATTTTCATTGGACAGGCATCAGCCCCGGAATTTCCGAATCGGCTTATGAAAGTTTAAAAGAAGGTTTACAAACTGCCCGTGAACTGGGAATTGAAGTAACAACCGATCCGGCTTACCGTTCCAACCTTTGGAAATATGGAAAAAAAGGAAACGATGTTTTGAAAGAACTGGTTTCTTTATCAACGATTTTCATCGGTGGAGTGAATGAAATTAATGAAATCCTTGGAACTCAGTTTTCATCAGATAAAGAAGGTTTTTTACAGGCTTGTAAAGAATTGAAAGAACAATGTCCTTCTATTCATAAGATTTTCGATAAAATAAGAATAGGTGTTACAGCAAGTTCTCAGCAAACGCAGGGAAGAGCTTTGGTAAACGATCATTATTTTGAAACTGAATTGCTCGAAGTCAATCCTGTAGTCGACAGAATCGGAACAGGAGATGCTTTTGCGGCAGGTTTAATTTACGGTCTAATCAATTTTGATGATGAAAAAGCATTGAATTTTGCCAACGCAGCCTGCGCAATAAAACACACTATTTTAGGTGATATCAATTACAGCAGCGCTGAAGATATTCTGGAAGTCATGAATGGAGATTCAGGCGGAAGAATAAAAAGGTAAATAGTTTAGCAATTTACTAACCGATATAACATTGTCAGGCTGAGCTTGTCGAAGCCTTAGCATAAAAAAAGTCAAAAAACATGACAAAAATTCAAACCGTTACAAATGCTATTATCAATCAGGGGATTTTACCTCTGTATTATAACGCTGATGAAACAGTAACGATAGACATATTAAAATCGCTTTACAAAGCAGGAATCCGTGCCGTAGAATATACAAGCCGAGGTGAAGCTGCATTGAGTAATTTCACTAAAATGGTTGAAATCCGTAATGCGGAAATGCCGGAAATGCTTTTGGGAATCGGAACAATAAAGAATGTACAGCAAGCTGAAGAATATTACAAAGCGGGTGCAGATTTCTTTATCAGTCCGGGTTTTGTGGAGGAAGTTGCGGAATTTTTAATTCCAAAAGATATATTGTACAGTCCGGGTTGTATGACACCGACAGAAATTATTACCGCGGAAGCTGCAGGAGTAACTTTCATTAAATTATTTCCTGGAAATGCTTTAGGAACAGGATTTATGAGCGCTATTAAAGATGTTTTCCCGAATCTTAAATTTATGCCGACTGGTGGGGTTGATACGACAAAAGAAAGCATCGAAAGCTGGTTCAAAGCTGGAGTTTCAGCAGTTGGAATGGGAAGCAAACTGGTAAGCAAAGAATTGATGCTTGCAAAAGACTACGTAACGATTGAAAACGAAACTAAAAAAGTTCTTGAAATCATTCAAGCTTTAAAATAATAATGATAAAGCAAAGCAAAAAACTTTGTGATCTTATTTAAGTCAAGCGCCTTTGCGCTTAAAAAATCATTATTAAAACGAACACAACAAAAACGAACTAATTCTAAAACTAATATGAGTTTAGTTAAATCTCCTAAACCGAGTACTTTCAGATGGACGATATGCTTTTTGCTGTTCATTGCGACTACGATCAATTATCTTGATCGTCAGGTTTTATCTTTGACGTGGAAAGATTTTATCGCTCCGGAATTTCACTGGAACAATAATGATTACGGAAATATCACCGCCTTATTTTCTATTTTTTATGCGGTGGGAATGCTTTTCGCTGGAAAATTTGTGGACTGGATGGATACTAAAAAAGGTTTCCTTTGGGCGATAGGAATTTGGTCTATCGGCGCGGTTTTACATGCATTTTGCGGAATTGCCACTTCAGGAATTCTTACCGGAAACTGGATGGCCGGTTTTCATGGTTCTAAAGAATTAATAGGAACGGTTTCCAATACTTCTGCCATCATCAGTACCAGTGTGTCTCTGTTTATTTTTGCACGTTTTGTACTGGCTATCGGGGAAGCAGGAAATTTTCCGGCAGCAATTAAAACAACCGCTGAATATTTTCCTAAAAAAGACAGAGCTTTATCCACAAGTATCTGGAATGCAGGAGCTACGGTTGGAGCTTTAGCAGCACCCATTACGATTCCTTTCATTGCTAAATCAATGGGTTGGGAATGGGCGTTTATCATTATTGGTGCTTTAGGATTTATCTGGATGGGACTTTGGGTATTTTACTATAAAAAACCTCACGAACATCATAAAGTTAATGAACATGAATTAAACTATATTCAACAAGACGTAGAAGATTTTCCGGTTGAAGAAAATAAAACAGAAATAGAAGAAAGGAAATTCACTTTCAAAGAATGTTTCAGTCATAGACAGACTTGGGCTTTTGCTTTCGGAAAGTTTATGACAGACGGTGTTTGGTGGTTCTTTTTATTCTGGACGCCTGCTTATTTAAGTTCGGTTTACAAAATGGATTCCACGCAAAGTGCATTCCCGCTATTCGTTCTTTATATGATTACATTATTATCAATCATTGGCGGGTGGCTTCCAAAATATTTCGTTGAAAAGAAAGGGATGAACGCCTATTCAGGAAGAATGAAAGCAATGTTAATTTTCGCATTTTTCCCATTATTAGCGCTTTTAGCACAACCCTTAGGGTCAGTGACCTATTGGATTCCTGTTTTAATCATCGGAATTGCAGGAGCAGCGCATCAGGCGTGGTCGGCAAATATTTTCTCGACTGTTGGCGATATGTTCCCTAAAAAAGCCATCGCAACCATCACCGGAATTGGCGGAATGGCAGGTGGAATTGGTTCATTCATTATTAATAAATCTTCAGGAGTGTTATTCGATCACGCTCACAAGGCCTGGTCAACGGTTGATGGAACTCCTTTATTGGAAAAATATCCTCAATATATTAACGAAAGATTACCGGACGGATTTTTTGAGCAATTGGAAAAATCTGGATCAGTAGTTGTAGACGGAATTGATAAAGGCTATATGATTATATTTTCAGCATGTGCAGTAGCATATCTTATTGCATGGAGTGTAATGAAAACATTAGTCCCAAAATATAAAGTAATTAAATAATATCTTATTCTAAACCTTGGAGGTTGGATTAAGATAAAACTCTGCGATCTTATTTAAGTGAAACGCCTTTGCGAACTTAAAATATACATCAAGTTTTAAAAGAAAAATCTTTGCGCCCTTTGCGTTTAAAATAAAACCAAAACAAGCGCAACAATATTAGAAAAGATGGAAAATCAGATAAAACAAAAATTAAATCGTGAATTAAACGGTTCTCAGGAAAAACTACCAACCAAAATTATACAGTTTGGAGGTGGAAATTTCATGAGAGGATTCACAGATTATGTGATTGATAAATTAAATAAAGAAGCGGGATTCAATGCAGGAATTGTCAACGTTCAGCCAACTCAGGGCGGTTCGGTTCACAAACTGGAAGAGCAGGACAATCTGTACACGCTTTTTACAAGAGGAATTAAAAAAGGTGAGATTATTGATGAAAAGCAGATAATTTCTGCCATTCAGAAGTCGATAAATCCTTATACTAATTATAACGAATTTCTGGAATTAGCAAAAGAAGAAGAACTTGAATTTATCTTCTCTAACACTACAGAAACAGGAATCGCTTATGATGAGACTGAAAACAATTTTCAGGGACCTCACAAGAATTTCCCTGCAAAATTAACTGTGTTGTTATTTGAAAGATTCAAACATTTCAATGGAGCAGCAGATAAAGGCGTAAGAATTATTCCTTGTGAATTAATTGAAGACAATGCGTTTGTGTTGAGAGATATTATCTTAAAATATGCCCAACTTTGGGATTTAGATATTAACTTTGCGCAATGGATTACGCAAAATAATTATTTCCATAATACATTGGTTGATAGGATTGTTCCGGGGTATCCAAAAGATGATGCAGAATCTTACGAAGACCAATTGGATTATGAAGATAAAATGATGGTGGTTTCTGAAACGTTCTTACTTTGGGTTATTCAGGATGCCGGAAATTTGAAGGAAAGATTTCCTTTTGATCAAATTAATGAACAGATTTTGGTAGTTGATGATATTCAGCCATATCGTTTAAGAAAAGTAAGAATTCTGAACGGTGGACATACGTTGATGTTGGCTCCGGCGGTTTTATCAGGAAAAGAAACGGTAAAAGAATCTATTGATGATGCATTTATTGGTCAGTTTTTAAGTGAAACGATTTTTAATGAAGTCAATCCAACATTGGGTTTAGATGAAAAGGAATTAAAAGATTTTGCGGAAGAAGTTTTCGACAGATTCAGGAATCCTTTTATTAAACATTATCAGGCGAGCATTGCATTGTACTTTGTTTCTAAATTTAAAGTAAGAATCCTTCCGAGCTTGTTAGGATATGTTGAAATCAACAAAAAATTACCGCTGAATTTAGTATTCTCTTTAGCAAGTTTGATCAGATTCTATCAGGGAAGTTTTGGCGAAAAAGCTTTACCAATCAATGATGAAGAAGCTATTGTTGCTAAATTCAAAGAAATCTGGACAAACGAAGATTATGAAAAAGTAGCAGAACTTTCATTAAGCGAAACTGCTTTTTGGGATACAGATCTTACGCAGGTTGAAGGCCTGAAAGTCGCAGTCGCAAAAGCTTTGTGGGAAATAGACCACAACGGCGTAGAAACGGCCTATCAAAACTTTATACAATTTTATTCTTAGAAAAAATGCAAAAGAAAGTACTAAAAGTAAATCCCAAGGATAATGTAGCGGTGGCGCTGGTAGATCTGGCGCAAGGGGAGACTGTTACTTTGGGTGAACTTACTTATGAAATTATAAAAGATACGAAGGCGAAACACAAATTCGTGACTGAAGATCTTGCCGCAGGTGATTCTATCATCATGTACGGTGTTTTGGTGGGAAAAGCCAATCAGCCCATCCAAAAAGGAGAGGTGATTACCACGGAAAACGTAAAACACCAAAGCGCAAAAGTAGAAGGAAAAACAGAAACAACTTCTTGGACGGCTCCGAATGTTGATAAATGGAAAGATAAAACTTTCATGGGCTATCATAGAGAAGACGGGCAAGTAGGAACGGAAAATGTTTGGTTGTTTTTCCCGTTGGTTTTTTGTGAAAACAGAAATGTGGAGATCTTAAAAGATGTTTTTGAAAAAGAATTGTTATTCGAAAAAGTAACAAAACATCAGCTTTTATTAAGATCATTAATTAATAATTCAGAAACGGAAGCTGCTGTCGAAGAAGAGCAGGATTCAAGAGTTTTTAAAAATATCGAAGTTAAATTCATTACGCACCAAGGCGGCTGTGGCGGTATTCGTCAGGATGCGGAAGCATTGGGAAGATTATTGGCAGGATATGTTAATAATCCGAACGTAGCCGGAGCAACGGTGTTGAGCCTGGGTTGTCAGAATTTACAGGTTCAGATTTTTAAGGATGCTTTAGATAAAATCAGTCCGAACAATAAAAAACCAATTATCGTTTACGAACAGCAAAAATCGGGAACGGTGGATGAAATGCTAAGCGGAATCATTAAAGATTCTTACGAAGCCATTAAGCAAGCCAATGAAATAGAAAGAAAGCCGGCACCAATTTCTAAGTTAGTTTTAGGCTTGGAATGTGGTGGTTCAGACGGTTTTTCCGGAATTTCGGCCAATCCTGTTTTAGGACAATTGTCAGATTTGATGGCGGGAATCGGAGGCTCAACCATCCTTTCGGAATTCCCGGAATTGTGTGGAGTAGAGCAGGAGTTGGTTAACCGTTGTGTAAACGAAAATGATGCGGAAAGGTTTTTACAATTAATGAAAGATTTTGAAAATTCAGTCGTTGCTGCAGGATCTGGCTTTGATATGAATCCGTCGCCGGGGAATATTAAAGATGGACTAATAACCGATGCCATGAAATCTGCAGGAGCGGCTAAAAAAGGAGGTTCATCGCCTATAAATGATGTACTCGATTTTACAGAATATATCAAAGAACCGGGCCTAAATTTGCTTTGCACGCCTGGAAATGACGTAGAATGTACGACGGCTTTGGTGGGATCTGGTTCCAATGTGGTTTTATTCACAACAGGGTTGGGAACACCCACTGGAAATCCTGTCGTTCCGGTAGTGAAAATTTCGTCCAATACATCGTTATCAGAGAGAATGCCCGACATCATCGATTTCAACACAGGAGACGTGATCACAGGTGAAAAGTCAATAGACGAAAAAGCAGAAGAATTGTTAGAATTTATTATAGAGGTTGCCAGCGGAGACGTAAAAACTAAAGCTGCAATTCTCAATCAAAATGATTTTATTCCTTGGAGACGAGGCGTAAGTTTATAATTATTGTTTTAATTATATAAATATTAGGGTTGAAAATGCTTTCTACATTTTGTGGGAAGCATTTTCTTTTTGATGATAATGCGGGTTTGTAATCCGTGCTTCCCAAATCCCAAATAAAATGTCACGAATTAAAAATCCGCGACATCATTTATATTTTTATATTGATTCTACTAAAATTATTGCTTGGCTACTTTATTTCCAACTCCTGTAAGTGATGTGTCTGGTTTTCCACTTTTTGTACCGGAAGTTTTATAGAATATGGTATTATTACCTCCTTCCATGACGATTTTATCTACTTTATCAATGTATACCTTATTCCCAGTTCCGGAAATGGATATCTTTTTAGCGCTGCCTTTAATGGTGATCGTATTATCACCTCCTTCCACTTCTACAATACCTCCGTTAAGAGTATAATTCAGCTTATGACCGATGCCTTCTACCTGTATTTTTTTATCGTTGTCTGTTTTTTCTACCCCTTTCATGGATTCTGTCTTTCTGGATTGAGAAAAAGCGGTACCCGTACCCAAAAAGAGAATCGCCAGGATTGCTGCTGTTTTAATACTTTTCATATTGAATTTGAATTTAGTTGAAGGTAAATATAAGTATAAAATGGATTTTCATTGACTGTTTAAAAGTTAAAGGATTATAAAATTTATGACAAATTAGATAGAGAGGATTTGTAATCCGTGCTTAGAATGTTTGCAGAAAGTCACGGATTATAAATATTTGATATCAGATTGAAAATGCTTTATGTGTTGTGGAAGGAATTTCCTTTTTTTGTATATTCGACAAACTAAAATTAATAATCATGACAAATAAAAGCTATGTAATGTGGAACAATAAAGGAGGTGTAGGAAAAAGTACTATAACTTTTCATATTGCCTCCGCGTATGCTGAAAAACATCCAGAAAGAGATGTTATCGTTATAGATATGTGTCCACAAGCTAACTCATCTTCAATGTTAATGGGAGGAGGAAGAGAAAGTGAAGATGCTCTTCAATATCTAATATCAAAACCTGAACCACAAACTATAGTTGGATATATCACTGCAGAAACTTTAACAGGTAATGCTGATATCAAACAGTTTATTACTCAAGTCGCAACAATTAATTCAAATTTATCAGAGAATTTATATCTAATTTCAGGTGACGGTAATCTTGAATTAATAGCACCTCTTCTTTCACAAAGAGCAGGAGCAACACCTCTATCTTCTTCTGATAATCCTTGGATTAAGATCCACACAATCATTAAAAACCTTACTGAAAAAAGAATAGATGAAGATAGACCATGTACTTATTTTATTGATACAAATCCAAGCTTTGCCATATATACCCAACTAGCAATTGTTGGTGGTCAAGAGTTATTGGTACCAGTAAACGCTGATGACTCATCTATTTTTGCTATTACAGGATTATTTAATCTTATTTGGGGTAGCATTGATATTCATCCAGTTTATGGTAAGTATACTTTTGCAGAAAAAGCGAAGGACCATGGTTTAAGCTTGCCGAAAATATCATATCTACTAGGAAATAGATTTACTCAAAAGATTGGTGCTGCAAATGCTTTTAAGGCTCTCTCTGATGAAGCAATTGGTAGAATGTTTACTGAGTATGAAGATGACCCAAATAAATTTGAAAGTAGAGGTGTCACAATTAGGACAAAAGATGATTTTGAACGAGCGTATAGTGTTGAGCTTCGTGACTTTAATAGTGCAGGTGTAGTAGCTGCCAATCAAGGAATTCCCTTGAGTAAAATGACTCAACATACTTATGAAGTATATGGTATGAAAATTCAGGTTTCAAAAGAACAGAGAGAACTTTGTAAAAAAGCAATTGACGATCTTGTTGCAAAATTGTAGGTATATAAAAAGATGACGATTTATCTAGGTAACCAGGAGAAGGCTTTAATAAGGCTTAAAAAATAATTGCCTATAAAATAATAAGCACGGATTATAAATCCGTGCTTATTATTTTATAGAAAAGGAGTGAATGTTTTGTAAATTTTCCTCACACTAGTGCGAGCATCTCGCTTGTGCCAATTAAGAACACACGAACGAGACACTCGCACTAGCGAAATACATGTTATCCCCCCAAAAAAAATTACTGTCCAAAACTCATCCAGAGACCTTATACAGAAGTTCCAACATATTCTACAAAGGTTCCGATAAGTTATGCTACCTATCTAGAGACATTCATCAAAAGTCAAACGGGTTTATTAATGCATCCGATGGCATAAAATATATCTTCCGACCGTTATCTATGGCAATAAAATATAATCTAAATTTTAGCATTCAGATTCCAAGTCTTGAATTTTTATTTCTTTTGTTATCAAGATAAAAGAAAAATCACTTCCTTTTTGAAGACTTTCTGATATAAATCTGCGGCGCCAAAACCACCTTCTTCTCAGTAGAAACTCCAGAACCATTTTCTTTCACACTTTGCAGGAAAACCTGTCCCGCCATTTTTCCCATTGTCACAGGAGTCTGGTCTACAGAACTCATAGGCAGCTCCATAAATTGGGTGAAAGGTTCGTTGGAAAAGCCGATAACAGCTACTTCTTCAGGGATTTTGATCTTACGTTTTTTCAATTCCTGACAGGCACCTAATGCAGCAAAATCACTCGAAGAGAAAATAGCATCAGGAATAGATTTTCTGTCCCATAATTTTTTGATGGCTTCAATTCCCGCATCAATCGAACTTCCGGTAGTGATGATATTTTCATCTTTTACGGCTAAATGATGATCTATTAAAGCTTGTTTATAGCCATTTAAACGGTTTTGATAAATCTCAAGATTCAGATCTCCGGAAAAATGACATATATTTTTGTAGCCTTCCTGAATAAGGTGTTCCGTTGCGATATAACCTCCACGATAGTCATCGATAACTACAGTACTGATTCCCGGAATATCTTTCTTTCTGTCGAAAAATATAATCGGCGTGTTGGTGGTATCCAAAATACTTTGAATATGCTCTGTGTCAATTGTTGTTTTTGAAACCGACATGAAAATTCCGTCAACCTGTGCATTAAGCAAAGTATTTAAGTGTCTTTTTTCAATAGTGACATCTTCATGACTCTGACAGATGATGACATGATAACCAAAATGAGAAAGCTCTTCCTCGATTCCGCGGATGACGGATGAGAAGAAGTTGGTGTTTACAAAAGGAACGATAATTCCCACGTTTTTCGTTTCACCACTTTTTAAGGCTTTGGCCAGATTATTCTGCTTATAGTTCATTTCTTTAGCAGTCTTCTTTACCAAATCTTTTGTTGCCTGGCTTATTCTCGGATGATCGTTAAGTGCTCTGGAAACAGTTGCCACACTTACATTTAGCTTTTTCGAAATATCGTATATCGTGGCACTTTTCTTATTCATATATGTTTTTTTCTAGCTGTTTTTGTATGTCAAAATGAAATACATTATTGACGTAAATTTAATCAAATTATGTCTATCAAAAAGTAAATATTATGTATTTTATACAAGATAATGTTTAATGAAAACCAAATTACCCATAAAATACTTTTAAATGCTTAATTTTCTTTAGATTAAGATAGATTTTACTTAAAATAAAACCCTTTGCAATCTGAAAGTCAAACGTATTTGTATCACAAAAAAGTGTTTAGTTACATTTTAAATGATAAAAAACAGATAAGCTGTTTAACCAAAAAGGACACCGAAAATCGATGTCCTTGAATGACTAAGTATGAATGTGAAAAATATTTTATTTCTTCCAAAGCTTCTCAATTTCTTCTAATGATTTTCCTTTGGTTTCCGGAACCATTTTCCAGACAAAAAGTAATGATAAAACGCTCATCACACCATAAAAACCGTAGGTAAATGCTCCGCTGAATTCCATCATAAACGGATAGGTTGAAGAAATTAAATAATTGGCTGCCCATTGAGCTGCAACCGCGATGGCAATGGCTGATCCTCTGATTTTATTAGGAAAGAGCTCTGAAATTAAAACCCAGCAAATCGGTCCCCATGACATCATAAAAGATGCAGTATAAACGATGATAAATACCAATGTAGCAATCCCGATAATATGCAGATAGGAAAAAATTGCAATTGCAAACATGCCAATAGCCATCCCAATAGAACCTACAATGAGAAGTGGTTTTCGTCCCCATTTATCAACGGTGAAAATGGCTACAACGGTGAAAACTACGTTAACCAATCCCATCACAACGGTCTGCAGCATCGAAGCGTCTTTGTGAACGCCCATACTTTCGAAAATTCTCGGAGCATAGTATAACGCTACATTGATTCCTACAAATTGTTGAAAGACAGACAGTAGAATGCCAATAATGATTACTGTTTTCCCAAAAGCGAAAATTTCACTTTTATGTTCAGCCACTGTTCCTTTTATTTCATTGAAAATCTGATGTCCGCGAAGTTGACCATTAATTTTGGTTAAAATTTTAAGCGCTTCATCGTCTTTTTTAATCAGGGTAAGATATCGCGGTGTTTCAGGAACGAAGAATAATAAAATTCCGAATAATGCGGCAGGAATTGTTAATGATAAAAACATATAGCGCCATCCGATATCATTGATCCATTCTACTGATTTTCCGTCGGCAATTCCCCAATTGACAAAATAAACAACCAGCATCCCGAAAATTATTGCAAACTGATTTAAAGAAACCAGCCTTCCTCTTACTTCTGCAGGGGCAATTTCGCCAATATACATCGGACAGACTGCTGAAGCTAGCCCAACACCAATACCTCCGATAATTCTGTAAAAGTTAAAAGCCAATAAAACACCCATTGAGTGCTCGCCTTGTTTAAAAAATAAAAATTCGGGATAAGCTGCTCCCAAAGCACTGATGAAAAATAAAAATGCAGAAAGCATCAGTGATTTTTTTCTTCCCAGTTTTGATGAAAAATATCCTGAGACCGCTCCGCCGATGATACAGCCAATTAAGGCACTGGAAATTGTTGCTCCGTGTGCTAAGGAACTTAATCCCAAAGGGATAATAAGATATTCCTGAATCGATTTTTCGGCTCCGGAAATTACGGCTGTATCATAACCGAACAAAAGTCCGCCTAATGTGGCTACCAAAGTAAGTACAGTCACATAGGTCATGTTGATTTCCGCTTTTACTCCGTCTGAGGAATATTTGGGTCCGGAATCTATTATTTGCATAGTTTCATAGTAGTTTTAATTATGGGTAAAATTGTTGTTTAACGCAAAGACGCAAAGTTTTATCAGAATATAATGTTCTTAGGACGCAAGAAAATCAAAGATTTTCAGCAAGTTTTATTGAGGCGCAAGAATTAGTACGATAAAACCTAGCTCCTTTGCGTTTTCCCAACCAAAAAAATTATAAATACTGGTTGATCAAGCTCTCCAGATATTCCTGTTTTCCGCTTTCTCTGCCAACTTCTCCAAGACTTTCTGCATGAGAAGCAAGATCAGTTAAAGACAATTTTCCGTCTTCAAAATCTTTTCCTTTTCCGGCATCAAAAGAAGAGTATCTGTTGGCTCTGATCTCAGAATATTTTGATTTTTCGAGAATAGTATCTGCAGCAAGGAAGGCTCTTGCAAAATTGTCCATACCGCTGATATGTGCGATAAAGATATCTTCTAAGTCGGTGGAATTTCTTCTGATTTTTGCATCAAAATTTACTCCGCCACCCTGAAAGCCTCCGGCCTGGATAATCACCAGCATGGCTTGAGTCATTTCGTATAAATCAACAGGGAACTGATCTGTATCCCAGCCATTCTGATAGTCTCCACGGTTGGCATCGATGCTTCCTAAAACATTATTGTCTGCAGCAACCTGAAGTTCATGTTCAAAAGTATGCTGAGCAAGTGTGGCGTGATTAACTTCAATATTAAGTTTGAAATCATCCAGCAAATCATATTGACGAAGGAAGTTTAAACAAGTGGCAGCATCGAAATCATATTGATGTTTTGTCGGCTCCATAGGCTTCGGTTCAAGGAAGAAAACACCTTTAAAGCCCTGTGAACGGGCATAATCTTTAGCTAAATGTAAAAATTTCGCCATATGTTCCTGTTCACGTTTCATATTGGTGTTCAGTAAGGACATATAACCTTCACGTCCGCCCCAGAAAACATAATTTTCACCTTCCAATTTAATGGTTGCGTCCAGCGCATTTTTTACCTGCCCGCCTGCATAGGCCAATACATCAAAAGACGGATTGGTAGCGGCTCCATTCATGAATCTTGGATTAGAAAAACAGTTTGAAGTTCCCCACAACAATTTTACACCTGAAGCTGCCTGTTTTTCTTTAGCATAATCTGTGATAAACTCCAGCCTTTTTGTAGATTCAGTGAAATTGTCGGCTTCATCGATTAAATCATAATCATGAAAACAATAATAAGGAACACCTAATTTGGTGAAAAACTCAAAGGCGGCATCCATTTTTTCTGTTGCTTTTTGTTTAGCGTCTGAAGCGGTCAGCCAATCAAAGTTTTGCGTTCCTACACCGAACGGATCTCCACCTGTAGCACAGAAGGTATGCCAGTAAGCAGTTGCAAATTTGAAGTATTCCTTCATGGTTTTCCCACGAACAACTTTATTTTCATCATAAAATTTAAAAGCCAGAGGATTATCTGATTCCCTGCCTTCAAACTGAATTTTTCCTATTCCTTTAAAATACTCTTTGTTGCCTGTTGTAATAGCCATTATATTTTGTTTAATTTAATTTTTAGATAAAACTTAATTCCTATTTTCCTTTAAAAATATTTTTTTAATTAAAAATTGTAATCGATTGCATTTGTTTTAATTAAAAATCTAAATAGTTTTAAAATGTAAGAATTAAACAATTGAAAACCTTTAAATGTAATAATTTTATATAGAATGTGTTAGATTTTTATGGATTTGTAAATATTAATGGTAAGTCTTTTTGTTTGCTGTTTATTCTCAGTATTTTAAGATAACACCTATTCATAAAAATTATGATAAGGAATGAAGTTTACGGATTTTTATATTTTTTTTCTTCCCCGAATCATCTCCTGAGAAGCCAATTTCCTAAAAGATGATTTCGCCAGAGACTTTGCTATTTTTGAAAGGTTACATGAAATTAAAACTTATAGTAAAATGTCAGGAGTCTAACGGCATGTTTAAATTTAGTTCAAAAAATATCTAAGATTTCGATAGTTCGGTAAGCTCACTACAGGCTAAGCTCAATCTGACACCGTTAAATCATACATTTAGTATTAGGTTTGTCAGTCTGAGCCTGTCGAAGACTAGAATTAATATGTATTGAAAATCATTATAATAAAAATATTAGAAAGATTTTTAAACAGGCTCTAAAAATACAGGTTCAAAGATTAAAATTTTTCCCAGAAATTGATCTCGTAAAATGGATTTTGAACAGTAAAGAGGTAATAAAATACTGATCTTAATTATTTTTAATCTACTACATTTCTACATTGCTTAATATGGTAACTATTTTGTTTACAGTATTTTATGTTTGTGTAGTGTATTTGTAGTAATGATTTTTTTACAGAAAGGTTATACTTTTGCCATGTAATTCAACAACATAGATGATTAAATAAAAATATCCCCTCAACCAAGTTCCCAGACTTTTAAATTTAGATGAAAAAAAATTATTACTGAGGGGATATTTTAAAAATTAATTAATTTTCATCCAGATCAATTTATTGTTTTCCAAAGAAATTTCAATCTGATCACCTTCTTTATATTCGCCTGAAACTATTTTTTTTGCTAATGGTCTTCTCAGTTTTCCCCGGATAATACCTTTTAACGGGCGGGCTCCATATCTGATGTCAAAATCCAGAGTTGATAAATATTCTTTAACTTCCTGACTGATAATCAATTCTATAGATAATCCCTTTACCATGTCAAGAAGTTCTTTTTTAAGATGGATTTCAAAAATTTTTAGTGCATTTTCTCTGTTGATAGGGGCAAAAGGAATCGTTTCTGTCAGTCTTCCTAAAAATTCGGGACGGAAAAAGCGACTCATCATTTCCAAAAGTTTTGATGATGGAGGAATATTTCCTTTTTCAAAAGATTCAACAATAAATTCTGACCCAATATTTGAAGTAAATAAAATAATGGCATTAGAAAAATCACCTTCCTTGCCCAGCCTGTCATGAAGTTTTCCTTCGTCCATGATTTGTAAAAAAACATCAAACACAGAAGCATGAGCTTTTTCAATTTCGTCAAATAGAACTATAGAGTAGGGCTTTTGCCTTATTTTATTGACTAAAAGTCCGCCTTCTTCGTAACCTACATATCCCGGAGGAGCTCCGTACAATAATGCGGCGGAATGTTCTTCTTTAAATTCTGACATATCAAATCGGATAATGGCATTTTCATCCTGAAATAGAAACTCAGCTAAAGATTTTGCAAGTTCCGTTTTTCCTGTTCCGGTAGGTCCTAAAAAGAAAAAGGAACCAATGGGCTGCCCTGCTTTATTTAATCCTGACCGGGTTTCCAATACGGCTTCTGATATCACTGAAATGGCATGATCCTGACCAATAACCCTTCTCGCGAGAATATTTTCCATATCGTTAAGCCTTTGTTTTTCTTCCTCTTTCAATTTTCCGACAGGGATATTGGTTTTTTGAGAAATAATTAAAGCAAGATCTAAATCTGTGGTATGAGTCCTTTTTTCTAAGGCAATTTTCTCCACTTTCTCAATTAATTTTCTGCAAAATGCTAAGGTTTCATGGGTATTTTGAAATTGTGGAATTATATTTTCTTCTTTGTGATCATGTGAGGTGCTGAGAAGATGTCCTGTTTTTTCGGTTAAATCTTTAAGTAACCATTTTGCATAGAGATGACGATCATTTTCAGAAAAATGATCGGTATTGTTTTCTAAATGAATAATTTGGGTGATTAATTGATTTTTTTCTTTTAAAAACAATTCTCCTGCGGTTTTTAAAGCTGACATCGTATGGTCGATGAGATCAATGGCTGAGGCAGGAAGACTTTTTTCTTTAAGATATCTTTTTGAAAGACGGATGGCTTCTTTTATGGTAGAATCATCTATCGTTATATTATGATGTTTCTGATAATCTTTCAGAGTCTGCTTTAACATTCTGAAATGAGTTTCATTTTCTGTTTCTTCAATTCTTACCACTTCAAACATTCCTGCAAGACCTTGTTCTTTTTCAATTTTCTTGGTGTAGTCTTCAATCGTTGAAGTGGCAATAATGGTCAATCCGTTGGAAATTTCACTTTTCAGGATATTTACAATTCCGGTATCAGAACCATGACTCCCAAGAAGGGAATGAAATTCCTCAATGATTAACACAGACTTTGGAAAAGACTGAAGTTCTTCAGCGATGTTTTTAATTCTGTCTTCGATTTCTCCTTTATAAGATGCGCCTGCAGTTAAAGCACCCATGTTGAGCTCAAAAATCTGCAATCCATGCATAATATCAGGAAGTTGGTGCAGGATGTTTTTATATACAAAGCCTTCTATCAATGATGTTTTTCCGATACCGTGGTCACCGATGATTAGTACATTTTGCTTGCTGAAGCGACAAAGAATTTCTGTGATTTTACTGATTTCGTTATCTCTTCCTATTAAAGGTTCTTTTTTATTTTTCTTTTGTATCTGTTCGTTTTTATTGATACAGTATTTTTGTATAAAACCCTCGCTGGTCTTTGAAAATGCTGTTGAATTTGCTGATGATCTAGCTTTGTCATCAACTGAATCTATATTTTTTAGTAACTCATTTCGGGTAAACGGAAAAGTTTTCATCTGGTCAAAGCTAAAGGCAACTCCTGGAGAACTAATGGCTGTAATTAATGCAAATAATGAGATTTCCTCTTCGCCTAAAATTTCTCTTACTGAATCTGCTTCAGCAAAGACTTCATCGATAATTTCATCAGGCTCACAAGAATACTGACCGGGAGATTTTGGACATTCTTCAATCCTTACTTCTGCCCATTCTTCAAGATAAAAAACATCAATTCCCAGTGATTCCAGATGTTTTAAAAGCGATAAATCTCTAATGAGCATTGCTTTTAATAAATGGGCTCCTGTAAAATATGAATTAAGATTTTCCCGTCCTATTTTCTGAGCAACGGTTAATGCTCTGGTCACTTCCTGACTATAAGTTATTTCATTCTGATTCATCATTTGTTTGTGCTTTTATAACAGAAACCGGAAAATAAAACTGGTTTCCAATTTCTCAAATTATTATTCTTTAATCCAGATCATCATTTTCTTTACTTTATACTGTACATTAATGTTTTGGATACAGTTTTTAGAATCTTTATTTAAGCGTAGCGCGGTAATTTTAATTTTTTTGCCCATAATACTTTGACAGAACTGTCCGAAAGGCATCAGTTTTTTATCATTAATAACAACAGGAATATCATAATTTCCGCATACATACTCTTTAAAATCATCTTTTGTTTTAGCCTGTGCTGCCACCTGATTTAATAGAAGCTGAAACTGCTCATTAGAAATTTCCGGTGCTTTTTTCTCAGTTATAAGAGAGTCTTTTTTTGACTTTGATTTTGGGGAAACAGGTATGTACTGAAGCATATCTACCAATGGGTCTTTCTGTGCTGCCCCCCTTGGGAGAGAGAAAGCTTCTGCCGGTTTTTCAAATTCGTATGAACTGATGTCTATTTTTTGTTTTGCTTTTATTGTTTTTGGTGCTACATAGATTGTTTTAACGGCAATATGTTCAATGTCACCATTCACAATCAGGGTTATTTTTTTATCACCTACAGATTTAAATTTATAAACAGGTGTTTTTCCCAGTGCATCTGTGCTGGATGTTTCTCCAAAGCTCCATTCCCAGGATTCCCCGCCTTGTTTTTCGGCATTAAACTGTACATTTTCTCCCACTGTTACTACATTAGGGCTCATAATAACAGGAAGATAGCCTGTGTCTTGGCTTATGCTGGAAATAGTGATCATTTTCTCATGGATACAGCTGCCGTTGATTTTTAATTTGACGATATAGTCTCCGGGTTTCCGGTATTTATGGAAAGTGATTTGCCGCTTGTCAACAACCGTACTGTCGCCGAAATCCCATTCCCAGGTTTTGGCTCCTTTTGTGTTATCCTGATAATCCACAACTCTGTTGATGACATATTCATCTGCATGAACAATGAAATTGGCATCGTCACAGTCCACATGTCTAGTAAATTGATACAGTAAAAATAAAACGCTGACGAGGAGGAGTATTCCGAAAGATAAGTAGATTCTATAATCTACATTAGGGAATAATGTTTGATTATTTTTTTTCATTGAAGTTGTTTGTGTTTGCAGCAAATATATTTAGATTTTCAATACAAACAAATTTTTTATCAAAAAAAAGGGATTTATTTTTTGGAGTATTAAAAAAAATTATATATTTGTAGCAAACACACACGATGAAATTCATTACCAACTATTTACACATATTTGTAGTACTCTCATTTTTGGGTTCCTGTGGAGGAAAAAAGTACATTAGAGAGATTCCTTATAACTACTCTTCCGATCAATATACCAAAGAAAAAAATCAGCAAAAAAATCTATCTACTTCTGATTATTTTATTGTAGATGACAATTCTGAAGGATTAAACGATGATACTTTAAGAGTTAAAGAAAAATATTCTATTATCATGGGAGTAATGCCTAAAGATATTAGAGATTATAAGTTGTATGCCTATCTTGATGAATGGATAGGCACTCCTTATAAAAAGCAAATGCTGGAAAAAGGAATAGGGGTAGATGCCTCTTATTTTGTTCAGGCTCTGTATAGTGACGTATATGATGCGACATTTTCGAAAACTCCGGATGGTATCTTCCGATCAAAAGATATTCAGCTTTTTACCGGGAGAGCTTTTCTGCAGGAGGGTGACATTGTATTTTTCAGATATGATAAAGGACATCCGATTTCTGATGTGGGTATTTACCTTCATAATGACAGAATTTTGGCCTGTACATCGACCGGGCTTAATATTTATAATTTCAACGATGAGTATTTCCAGTTGCGATATGTAGCAGCAGGGCGTTTAAAACAAAAATAACGCATCATGAAAAACTTAGAACATCTTACAAAGCAGATCAATGCACTAAAATATGATATCAGGGCTGAGGTTGTTGTGAATGATTTGCTGAAAAATAACGAAATTGATGAAAGCCAATATATCATTCAAAACGATGGGCAATTTTCCCGTGCCTATAGATTTGATATTCTGGAATCTGATGTGACAGATTTTGACTACGACAGCATGCAGATGCTTAAGCTGAGCCTTTCCAGGGACAGTATTTATGATATGCTTCCTGAAAATTTGACTCATCATACCAAAAATGATACTCCCAATAAGGATGTTGAGGTAATGATCGGGGAACATCAGGCACAAAAAAAACAACAGAAAGCGGCAAGAACGTTTTTTCAGCCTTTTGAAAATGAAATGTTCAGCTATGGGGTAAGTGTTGAAAATCTGGAGAATGAATTTTTATTTGAGCTCAATAGCTATCTGGCACCCGAGATGTTTTATGATTTTTGGGGGATCGACAGGGATTTCCCTCCATTGTTGGTTTCAAAATTCATAAGGCTGTTACCATTTGCATATAAAATTGTAGGAAATATTGAAGAGGCCTGCCACATTTTATCTGTTTTATTAGAAGAAGAGGTGAAGGTTACGTACAGAGGTCATCAACAATATGCGGATGAATCCCAGAATATTGAATTGGGTGTGAATAGGCTAGGATTGGACCTGATTGCAGGTAATTCATATGATGATTATTCCAATCACCTTGATCTGCAGATTGGTCCGTTACAGAATTCATTATTTACGGATTATATTCATGACGGAAAAAAGAAAAAATTTGTAGACATGTTTTACGATCATTTTTTTCCCATCGAGGTTGAAATAAAAACCATCATTCTCTTACCAAAAGACAGGCAGGATTTTGAATTTGCAGGTTCTGAAAGCCCGGTATTAGGCTATAATACAAGAATATAAAAACACAAACAAATGACACAAATCAATATCAAAAAATATTTTATTAACCTCCTTGATCCTAAATTGCTGGTAATGCTTGTCATCGTATTGGCATTGTGTGTCCTATTGACCATGATTTTTAATCAGAAAGCTTCGGATCCAAAGCAGACTAAAAGTAAATTTTATACATATTTATTTTCTTTTGCCTTTGTATATGCTATCATTGGACTTCTTGGATATAATAAATTATTTTCAGATGATAATTTGTATGAATTTATTTTTTATCAGCTGAGCTCGCTGGTTATCGGTATTATTCATTGTATTCTTTACCGGAATTTTTTCAACAAATTTGAATCTGCTAAAGTAGGAACGGAATATTTTTTTGCCCTGATCGCGGTATTGTATGCAAGTATTCCTTTCTCAATTATTTATACATTTCTGAACGGTGCTGATTTCGTTTTTCTGATGTTAGGCAATTTTATAGTGTTTTTCATTCCTACATTTCTGAATGATACTTTTAATAAGGCAATGGCGATCCCTCCCAAAATTTACAAAACCTGGCAGTTTCCGGAAGATTATCTTGAGGATAAAGGATTGAGTGAAGCAGAAAGGAAGGATATGGTAGTATTTACTTTCTTAATGGATAAAAATAAAGAAGCTTTAAAATACAGTGTTTACAGAGCAAAAGGTCCTACAAGAGTAGATTTCGGAAGGCTTTTTTACAATTTCGTTCTGGATTATAATGATAAGCATCCTGAAGATGAAATTCAGATTGAAGATGAAAACGGATTATTCAGCTGGGTATTTTTTCTACAGCCTAAATGGTATGAGTCAACAAAATATGTGGATCCCGGATTGACGTTATATATGAACGGAATCGAAGAAAATACAGTGGTATTCTGTATGAGAACAGATCAGGTGATGGATGATGAAAGAGAAAAACCTGAAGTGACAGACTTCGAATACAGTCAGGAGAATGAAAAGAAAAGAATAGCAAAAAAAGAGGAAGAGGCAGAAGCAATAAGCCAAGGATGAGATGAATTTTATCAATGAGTTTACGTAATATCAAAAAGAATGAATCAGAATGTGTTATATAAAAGGCAGGCTTTCCGTAAGGGATATAAAGTCGAGCAGACCATTTTTGAAAATGGTAATGAAAAGATGTATATCGCTTTTGTGATGGAAGTGGAAAAAACTGACTCCTGTCAATATCTGATTGAAAGAAGAGAAATATTGATTAATAATCAGCTTCCAAGCCTTGTGTTAGAACAGGTTTCAGATAAAATAGGAAATCTGTTTTTTCCTCTGAAAGTGGAAACATTTGAAAACGGACATTTAAAACATATAACGAATCTGGAGGAAATCAGAAAGCGCTGGAAAAATTTAAAACCTGAATTTTCATATTATTATAAAGGAGAATATGCTCAGAAATTAATCCAGATTATAGAAAATGAATTAGGATTTAAGAGTAAAATACAAAACAGAATATTAAACAGCTTATTCTATCGTCTTTACTTTTTGCCATTTCAAGATTATATTAATGAAAAAGACCTTTATTTTGACTTGTACTTACCCATTTTTCCATTCAGAAATAAAGTAAAATACAGCATTAAAACAATTGAGAAACCTGAATTGTCAGAAAATGGAAAACTTCATATTGAGATGATAGGAAGCTGTTCAGATTCAAGAAATTTTGAAGAGATAATAAATAGTCAGAAAAAAGTAGAATCAGAAAGATGTGAAAATATCTGTCCCGGAAAAATAGAAAGTACTTATCAACTTAACTTGAAAGACGGCTCAGTTCTCTCAATACATACTGAAATTGTACTACAGAGTGAAGACGGAAAAAATAATCGGAAAATAGTTTTTAAACTGAATCCAATATAAAAAACACAAAATATGATGAAAGAGAAACACTTAGTATGCCAGGGAGCAACATGCAAATGTAAATTTGGTACGGCTCCTGATCGACTGAAGGTGAAAACCCAAAGTAAAAGATACATCAATGATAAAGACGGAAAAGAAAAATTAACGGCTACCGATAAAGAGTTGGGAAAAACCTTTGAGAAAAATACTTTCGGAAGCTGTGCAAAAATGAATCATAATCCTTGTCAGGTTATCGTAACAGAATGGAGCGGATATTATGAAAAAATACTTATTGAAGATAATACAGGAAAAGTTTTATTAGAAGACAGCAAAGCAACCTGTCCGGTTGGAGGAAAAGACTGTATAGAAATTATAAACCATGGTCAAACGGCTGAAATAACATCTCAGAATTTTAAGAATGCAAATCCTGATGCGTTGGTAGAGATCTGCCCGTTCTTGGATTTTAAAGAAATTTCAGAAGATATGGAAATGGAAGAAGAGAATACTGATTACAGGTAATCTTAAACACAAACACAATGAGCAAAAAAGGTATTTCCCAAATTAAAGGTCCAGCCGAGATTCATATCGGAGAGACTGCTTACTATGAAGTGAGCCGGATTTACGACCTCGCAGATAAAAAGAAAGTAGATGGGGCGAGATGGAAGCTCTATGTTTTAGATTTTAAACACCATGAACATTGGCGTGAACTGAAACCTGCGGCTGATGCACCTCCCAAAATGGGACACCGTATTCCACTTACAGTAACCAAACAGTCTTTAGCTGGAAGTGAGCTGATGCTGGAAGCCTATATTTATGAACCGGAAAAGCGCCTTCCTCCAGGATTGAAAATTAAAGTTCTTCCGGCAATAGGAAAAAAATTCAGCCGTGTTGATCTTTTTAAAGTGGACGATACACCTATTAAAGATGATACCATAATGAAGTACGGGCAGACGATAAAAATAAAAGTTTACAGCCAGAATATGCAGGAGGAAATGGTAAAATTAAGTTTGTACGAAGATGATGCACAAGGTGGCGGGGATAATCCAAAGAATAAGAAAAACCTTGTTGCACAGGCTCGTAAAGCTCTCAATAAAAAAGGGTTTTTGTGCCATGAATTTAAACTGAATGCCAATTTTGCTAAAATAGCCAACGCCATGATGGACGGTAGTCACGATAAATTACATGAGTACTATATTGTTGTGGAAACTGCAGAACATAAATCAGTAAGCAAAAATGTAGAGGTACAAAATCCAACGTATGTAAAGGAGCAAACCGTAAGCAGCAGCCATCCGCCTGAAAAAATAAAAGTGATTGAAATCGAAGAGATTTTAGTTAAAGTAAAATTTAAAAAAAAGGTAGCCATAGATCCGGTAAAGGAAAGTAACCAAGTGGTAAAGGTATTTGAGCCTGAGAAGAAGGAGGAAGAACCTGTTTGCGACTGTAAAAAGTATGACTTGATTTGGGGAAATAAAGTTAGTTGTGAGTTTAGAAAGAAGGTGGTTGAAATTTGTGCTGATCTTTGGGGAGAACAAGATAAAATAAGAATGGCAAATAATTTAATGGCAGTTTTTCAATGGGAAAGTGGCGGAACTTTTAAAGCAGATGCTCCGAATCAAGCTAATTCAGGGGGGACAGGATTAATACAATTTATGCCTAATACAGCTTCAAAATTGCTTGGAAAAGAAATTACAATAGAAGTTGTTAAAAATTATTATGGAAAAAAATATAATAAGAAAACTAAACAGAAAGAAGACTGGAATTTAAAAAGAGTTAAAGAGTTTGCTGAAATGACTTCTATTAAGCAATTGGATTATGTAAAAAAGTATTTTGAACCTCTAAGGGGGAAAATTGTAGATTTTATAGATTTTTATCTTCAAGTTTTATTTCCGGCTTCCTCATTACAAGAAGAACATATAGTCTTTGCTTCATCTTTAAACAAATTAACAACAAGAATATCAGAACCTGAAAAAACCAAAAGTTTGAGGGTAAATGCTTATAGTTCGAATAGAGGTTTAGATATAAATAATGATGGGGAAATTTGGAAATCTGAAATCAAGACTAAAGTTCAAGTATATATCACAGAAGGGCTAGTGAATAAGGAAACAAAGTTTGAGTGTAATAATCAAATTGAATCAAAAGAAAATAAAAATACAACTTTGGATTGTAAAACAAATTGTATATGTAATTTAGAAATGATCTCCGTTGTTAATGGATTTATTGATAATTCTCAAATCAATAAACATAGAGTAGACGTTTTAGAACAATCTAGATTTATTGATTCTAAAAAGCTTTCTGGAATTATTTTGCATAGAACTGTTACAAAAACAACTCAGGCAACTATTAATGCATTTAGCAATAAAAGGTTAGGAGTATATTATGGAACACATTTTATAGTAGGAAAAGATGGTGATATAACTCAAACTGCACATTTAGATTATAAAACAAATCATGCAAAAGGATGGAATTCTAAATCTATTGGGATAGAAGTAGTTGGTATGCCAATAGATAAAGATGGAAGTCCAACAATTGATGATAAAAGAATTGTTGGATGGGAAGATTTAACAGAAAAACAAGTAAAGTCAGTAGCTTGTCTTACAAAAGCACTTTTAAAATATTATTCATTAAAATTCGAAGATTTACATTGTCACGAAGATGTTGCAAGTAAAACAAAAGGTGAAGGAGAATACGTATTAAAAGCCATTCAACCATATTTTAAATAAAAAAAATGAAATATATAATTTTTCTTTTGGTGTTTATTAGTTTGCAAGATTGCAAAGGGCAAAATGACAAAAAAATAAAAGAAGCATCAGGTTCAAAACAAATAGAAATAGTAAATGTTAGTAATAGCATATGTGGGGAAAATTCTTCTTCACAAGAGGATTTTTCACAGATCAAACAGTGGAAGTTATCCAGCAAAGATGTTTTGGAAATAGTCAATCAATCTGAAAAAATTAATACGGCAGATTTACATTATGTCTACAGTAATCTTCCATGTGAAATTGAAGCGATTATAAAATTAAATGGGAAAACGAATAAAATAACAATAAACGCAGGTGGATATTATTATTTAAATAATGATGTATATGCTTGTAAAACATCTAAATGTTACAGTTTTTTTCCTAAAGAAGCAAAGGAGGGGAATGATTCTGATGATACGAAAAATGAAACTATTTTAAATTCATCAAATATAGACAGTATTTGGTTTGGAAATTATTCATTATCAATAGATTATGGTAATTTAGATCAATTTTCTGAAATGGCTATTGACTATGATATTGAAATATCTGATAATAAATGCATATTCTCGGGAATGGGGTATCAAACCTCATTTACTGACCAATGTAAGATTGAAGAGAAAGGTAATCAACTTATCTTAAAATATGAGAAAAATATTGAAGGAGATGGTTTCTCAGATCATTCGAAAATAGATACTCTTGCAATTTTAATATTAAAAAATAATAAATATTATATCAAGAGCCCAATCGTTGCTAATAAAAATTGGGATTATAATACAGAGATAATACTCAATAAAAAATGAAACATATAATTTTTCTTTTAATGCTTATCAGTATACAAAATTACAATGGTCAAAATGAGAAAAAGATAAGATTGAGTATTATGATAGAGAATATTTAAATAATAAAAATTTTAAAATAAAACAATTAAAAACACCAAAATGATAGAAAAATTAAACCACTTCCCAGTCAACTGGATCGACGGTATGAAGATCAATAAGACACATTTCAATGCGGTTCAGGATTTTATAAGCGACGTTATCAGAGATTCGGTAGGGATTCATACATCGATGATCAATTATGGATTGTTGCCTGTCAGTGATTCTATAAAAATGAATCTGATTATAGACAATCATAAATTGTTAAGAATAAGAGTGGAGCAGTGCCATGCCATTACCCCGAACGGTTCCAGAATAGATATCGGTGGCGAAACAGGAGACGAAATTTCTCTGTCTCTGCCTTATCCGGAAGCTTCTCATGAAATAAAAGAGAATGAAAGCATGGTACTTTTTGCCTGTCTTTCTGTAAATCATTTTAAAAGAACACCTTCAGGAGAACCGGATCCAGATGAAAATCCGCCAAGATATCCTTTTACACAGCCCGAATATTCACTCAACTTAATTCCGGAATCGGACTTAAAGAATATTTTGGGATTTGGATCTGATTATCTCACGATCGGAAAAATTCTGGTTAATGCCAACGAATCGAAAATTGATGATAATTATATTCCGCCGTCAGTCTATGTTTCAAGTCATAAAAAACTGCAGGAGCTTTATATGGAGATAGACCGTTTTTATGGTCAGATTGAACTGTATTCCGTTCAGATTGCGCAAAAGATATACAGTAAAAAACAAAGTCATGCGTTGGCTGTAATGATGGAGTTGATGACGGATAAAACCTTGAATTATCTGGGAAAAGAAATCAACAGATTTCGATGGATGTCTCCACACACAGAGCCTTCCCAGATGCTTTTATCAGTAGTGGCCTTGGCCAGAACAATTAAGAATTTTATCGATGCCAGATCGGGAGCAGGAAAAGAAGAACTGCTGAATTATTTTGCAGAATGGTGTAATGTAAGTCAGGGAAATTTCGAAATCATTTTCTCTGAAGTGATCAATACGGAGTATAACCATAATCAGATGGATGCCAGTATTGTAAAGATTGTAAGGTTTATGAAAACTCTGGAAGAGCTGTTTTCGGTATTAAGCAGACTGGATTATATCGGTAAAAAACGGGATGGAAGCATCTTTGTTTCTGAAAATACCGATGACAGAGATTCTGTAATTCATGCTAAGCGCAGCCGTACTTTTCTGGCAGATTAAATATTATTTTAAAATATAATTTATGGAAGTATTAAATAAAGGTGAACGGTCGAAGGCATTTTCGATGTTTATATTATTTTTCATTATTACAGTTGTAGTTCTTATTACGGCAATTCTTTTTAATGCTTATTTTCCCTTCAAAGAAAACAGTTTGCTGAAGTCTGAAAATGCGAGAATGAAAAAAGAAATGGAAACTCAGGATAAGTTTTCTTTTCAGCTGGAAAAAGTAAAGGCAGCGGCAGACTCTATTGGAGTTCCCAATCAAAATGATTTTTTTAATGAAAAGCTGGCACTTTCAATTCTTGCAGATATGTATAAGCAGCTTCCGAAAGATACTTTGAAAAATAAAGTGATGTATAATAATGCCATCATCGGATATAAAGATCTGATTGATGCTAAAAAGCAGATTAAGCATCTGTCCGGAAATCAGATGACCATGGATAGTTTAAGTTCAATCAATAAAACGCTGAAAGCTGAGTATGATAAAATGAAAACTGATCTGGAAGTCTGCAGACAGCTTTATCAGGCACAATAAAAGTTTTTGTTATGAATAGATTCAAGTGTATTTCCTTTTGTTTGGCTTTTTTCTCTGTCTTTTTTTCAAAAGCACAGAAACCAGCTTCCGACTCGGTATTTGTAAGTTTTGACTGTAATATTGTACAAACGAAACAGAAGCTTAATAAAAAGTTTTTTGCCAGTACTCCTGCGCTTCATCTGAGAGCTAATAATGATGAATTCTCATACGGAACGCTTCAGCTTGGGAAAAGGGATAATAATCTATTCGTTTATATTCAGATTCTTGTAGATAATGTATGTATCAAAAAAGATAAAAATGTAGATATTTTTTTTCAGTCGGGAGAAGTGATCACGCTTCAGAATGAATATCCTTTGAATTGTGAAGGCTTTTTTGCAAGGCAGCTGAAGAGAAAAGAAATTGAAAAGCTGAGAGGAAACGAGATCACGATGATAAAAATTTATACTTACGAAAAAAATTATGAATATTATCTGAGTGATGTGGATAACTACAATCTGGATAATCAAATTGATTGTTTATCAGTTTATAAGGTAAAGAAAACCGATGAGGTGAAAATTAAAAAATAAAAATAGGATGTGCCCATTGCCGGAACTTAATCTGAATTTAGGAATTGTAAAAGATGCCAGTGTACAGTCTCATTCAATTGAAGACGGAGAAATTGTAGTCCGTACAGATTCTGGGTTGAGAAAACATACCATTACAATGACGGTTTCTGATCAGGAAGTGGGAAAGGTGATATTAAAGATCGGAAATCAGAAAGTTGAGGTGCCGACTTTTAAACTCATTGTGACGGATGATAAAACAAATGAAACAGAAGCCTATCAGGTAACAAGGGATACATTAAGCTTTGTAAAAGTGAAGACGAAAAGGAGCATTTTATCTTTTTTAGGAATTAAAAAGTTTGATAAAACATCTTTTTTGTATGAAAACATAGCTTTTGAACCTCATCATGAAGATATCGGGAAGTTTGAATTATCAAAATACAGAAATCTTTCAGAAAACAGTCTGACATATACCTTTAAAGGAAACTGGGAAAATGTAGTACTCTTTGCAGGAAATATTAATGAGTTTAAAAAACCTGAGGATAGGCGTCAATATTTTATCATTGTAGACCATAGTGACGGGATGAGCTTTATCGGAGATATTTTGTACAGAGAAAAATTGGTGAAACTTACTCCAAAAGTTGAGCTTAATATCATCAGGAGAAATAGAATCCCGAAAAATTTTGAAGTTGATGAGAAAGGCCATATCAGAAAGCTGATTTATTTATAAAAACACGACACAAACACAAAAAATGAAAGGAATTTATTATAAGATACCAATTGATTTCGGAGCTGTAACAGAAAAAAAAGACACCGAAAAAATATCAATAGACAGTTCGATTGCACAGCAGATATTTTTAATTGCTACGACTTCTTTGGGAGAGTGCAAATTTGATGAATCTTTTGGATCTGAGATCTGGGAGATGGATTTTGATCTTCTCAAAAGTGATAATATCCTTCGTGAATTTATCATTAATTCCCTGAAAAAAGCGATAACAATTCACGAAAAAAGACTTCAGCTCGGAGATGTTGAAGTACATATCAATGACGAAAATATAGGCGGAATAGGAAAAAAAAGAATGAAAAAACGGGTAGCTGTAGCGATAAAAGGTCTGGTGCTTGAAACAAACCGTCCTTTTTTATTTCAGAACTCTTTTTTTGTAGGACCGTTGTCGTACTAAACTTTTAAAAGTAATTAAAAACACAAAATCAGCATGAATCAAGAACGTATAAAAGACAGAATTCTAAGACGTGCAGCGCGGATGTGGGGCTACAACGAACTGGAAGCGGAAACGTCATTCGATCCTATTGTAAGTCTGCTCTTGTCGGGAGTAGCTTCGGAATTGGAAAAACTGGGTTTTGAGCTTGAAAGTTCAAGATCGAGAATTATCGAAAGGGTATTGGAGGTCATGTTTCCGGAAGAAGTTTCCGGAGTGATTCCTGCTAGAGCACTGCTTCAGGTATATCCCTTAGAAAATAATGTGAAGGTGTCTGTGTATAATCATTTTAAGACTTCAAAAAAAATACATAATGTCTATAATCCTACAGAAAGTATCAGCAAAGAGGTATTTTTTACACCAACAGTAGAAGCTGTTTTAACGACTGCAAAAGCGGAGTATATTGCTTATGAAAATGTTTTAAATCGCGTTGAAAGTTTCTTTTTTACGGACACCATCGCAAGAAGTGAAACACATATTCCTTCCGGTGAGCTCTGGCTGGGACTTCAGTGTCCGAATAAAGTGGACCTTGATCGGGTGATGCTTTATATTGATATTAACAATACTTATCAGAAAGAACTGTTTTTCTATTATTTAAAACAGGCTAAAGTGTATTTCGGAAACCAGGAAATTGCCCTTGAAGAAGGATATAATGTCGATAATCAGGATCTGAATCTTGAACATATTATCACGAAAAATTATTCTGATCTGGAGCAAATTTATACAGATGTCAATCAGTATTATTTTTCGAATTACTTTACGCTGAACGGGAGTTTAAAACATAGTGATAAACCTGAAAAGAAAGAACTTTTTGACCGTTATTTTATTGGAAACCGCTTGGCTGAGGAAGACAATATTATTTGGCTCAAGTTTAAATTTTCAGAAGCTATAGTTGGAGAGGTTTTAGAAAATGTACATATCTCTTTAAACTGCATTCCTGTAGTAAATATGAATAATTCGAGATCTTTTCACAGGGTTACCGGAAGACTGAACATTATCCCTATCGTTTCTGAAAACAGTTTTCTGGATCTGGATTTTGTTGCGGATGAAATGGGGAAAAGGTTTGATGTCAAAAATTATGATACTGAATCTGAAAATATTTCAGTAGTCCTAAGAAAAGGTGGAATTTCAAGGTTCGATCAGAGAAGTGCTTCAGAGCTTCTGCAATATATGCTTGAATTGGTAAAAGACGAAACGGCTGCTTTTGCAGGTATCGGAGGAGATTCGGCGAAGGAAACTCTTCGGCAGATCAGTCAGAATATTGCGGCTTTACATCAGTTGGCCAAAGAGAAAAATTTTTCGCAGGCCAATAACCCATATCTGATTATTACAGCTGATTCTCAGGATAAAGAAATTACCTGCAGTATTTCCTATTGGCTTACGCTTGCGGAGGAAGGAAATGATGTACGTCCCGGAACGGTTCTCTCTGTTGAAGAATCCGAAAATTCGGTGCTGGATAAATCGGCAGTAATGATTAAAGCATCGGTGGGAGGAAGAAAAAGTCTTTCTTCAAAAGATAAGATTTTAGAATACCGTAATGCTCTTCTGACCAGAGGAAGACTCGTAACTGTTGCAGATATCCGTGCATTCGGGATGAAACATTTTAGAAATACGATCAAAAATATAGAAGTAAAAAAGGGAACGAAGAAAGAGGTGTCGCTGAAAGGTGGATTCAGCAGGACTATTGATGTATATCTTATAAGGAATGAGGAAATAACCAAGGAATTAGCTGAAACAGAATGGAGTTATTTATGTGAAAGTTTCCTGCTCAATCTTAAGAAAAAATCGGCCAATATATATCCATACAGGATATTCGAAAAATAAATTTATTAATAATTCAAAACACAAAAACTTATGTTATCAAACAAAGGAATTGGTGGAAATGAAGTTCCACGCGATGCAAATGAGGCGATTGCAGAAATCCCTCAGAACAGGACATTAATTGCTCACAAACTTACAGCAGATGATCCTGTAAAACCTGAGCTGGTAGAGGGTCTTAATACAATTGACAGAGTATTTGAGCATTTCAAACCGGAATTTAAAGTAGATTTTGAAGACGCAGAAGGTGCTGTGAAAATGGAAAATCTGAGATTTAAAAATCTAGGAGATTTCGGAACGAAAGGAATTACAGAACAAAGTAATTTTCTTTCAGGTTTGGAAACTGAAAAAGATCAGTATCAGAAAATTATCAAACAGCTGAAAACAAATAAAATTTTAAAGGCTGCTTTGGAAGATCCGGATGCTAAGAAAGCATTATATGATACCTTACAATCTTTAATCAATGAGTTAGAAGAAAACAAATAAAAAACACAACACAAAAAAATTAAATTATGTCGAATAAGCCACAAGTACAGAGTACAGAAATTCCTGTAATAGATCAACAGGAAAAAATACATTCGGGGAAAGTATCTGTAGAAAAAAGTTTAGAAAAACTGGTACGATACGGAGGTTTTGATCTTTTGGAAACTTCTATTGAAGGGGTTCAGAATATCAATCCTGACAGAAAAGCAAGAAGAAAAATATTCTTGACCGAAAAAAATAAAGAAAAAGAAAGAGATACACTGAAAAAAACACTGCAGCTTTGGGCTGAGGTGATCAATAAAAGCAGTTCACTGACTGATATGGTGGCTGATTGTGAAGATCAGAGAAAACAAGCTGAGGGACTACTGACCAAGAATCTTTCTAAAGCTGTGGAAGTTACCAGAGAGCTTGAGTCAAATTACAGAACGGTAGGAATGTTCTATAAGAATACGGAAACCGAAAAAGTGAAAAATGTAACGATCGTCAATGCGAATCTTGAGCAACTGAAAGATCTTGATAACACAAGATTTATTGACTCTATCCATGCAGAACTTTCTGATAATTATGACAGACTAGATCTTAAAAACAATTACGGGATTCTGGTCATTCCGGGATATCTGGGATCCAATAAAGTGGTTGAAAAATGGGGAAAAATCGCCCACGAAAATAAAGTAATGCTGGTGACGGATTTTGAGCATTTGGATGAACCGGATGATGTTATGGAAATGTTCGATCAGGCTTATCTTACTGGAGGAGATATTTTCAGATCAAATATTTTAATGACCTGTAACTGGCTGGTAGGAAGAGGTCGCTTTGAAGCTATTCATGAGAGTGAAGATTTATTCATTCCGCCTTCTGCAGCGTTAGCAGGTAAAGTATATAAAACACTGATGTCTCAGGTGACGGCCGGTAAAAAATTCGGTGGAATTAATGAGATCGATGGAGTAAAGTTTGATCTTAAGAAAAGTGAAATCGCCAATCTTGAAAATTTAGGATTGATTCCAATGGTGAACGAATACGGAAAAGTAATGGCTTTTTCAGGAAAAACTTTATTTAATGGTGATAATCTTGGCTTGCAAACTTATTCTGTAGTCAGAGTCTTTGATTATGTAACGAAAGTTTTAATGGATTTTTTAAACAGAAGAGCCTTTGAAAATTTTACAGCTGTGACGAGAAAAGAAATTATGGGTCAGATTGTACGTTTTCTGGATGGTATTACAGGTCCTGGTAAACTGATCGAAAATTTTGAGGTTAAAAAATTTGAACAGGATCCCGTGCAAAAAGACAGAATTCATCTGGATATTCATATGAAACCTTACTTTCCTGCCAAAAACTTCCTGATTAAAATGGATGGACATAAAGGAGAGGATGGTAACGAATGGGATACCGAATACGAGCAGAAATAATGAATAATTTGCCGATTTTTAATGGTATTTCAATGAATTTCGGAAGTTATTTCAAATTGAATCACGAAAACTTGTGTGAAGGAAATTAGCTTATATCTTTGATACTGATATATTTCCATCTTTGGTATTATTTATTATTCAAAACAAAAATATATTTATTATGTCATTTAAAACCAAATTCAAAGTTGCGGGTAAAGACCGTAATGTACTGTCGGTAAACTACGACCTACTCCAGGAAACCGACCCTACAGGAAGACCCTCTTCGGTTACAAGAGGCGGAAAAATAGAAATCACCGTGGAAGGTACAGGCGAAACTGATCTTTTTGAATGGATGACAAATTCATTTGAAAGAAAAGACGGAAGTATTGTATTCCTTAAACGTGACGGAGACGCTACCTTAAAAGAGCTTAAATTCAAAGAAGCTTACATCATTCAATACCGTGAGAATTTCGATTCTACAGGGAAAAATCCTCTGACAGAAACTTTTACGCTTTCGGCGAAAGAGATCCAGTTAGGGACTGGTAAACATGTCAATGAATGGGTATAATGCCTTTATTTACATAAAAAATAATCAGATATTTTAAGAATGGGATTTCTTCTGTTTTCAGATAATTCACAGATATCAGGGAAATATATTAATGATGAAAAAAAGACGTCCCATTAAAAAACACAGTATAATCAAACAAATCTTAATTACAAAAACCAATTATTATGTCATTTAAAGCAAAATTAAGCGTAGCAGGTAAAGAATATAATGTACTGAACGTAAGCTATGGATTATTTCAGGAAACAGATGCTACAGGAAGACCATCTACAGTAACAAGAGGAGGGAAAATTGAAGTGATCATCGAAGGGACGGGATCTACTGACCTTTTTGAATGGATGACCAATTCATTCGAGAGAAAAGACGGAAGTGTGAAATTTTTTAAGCGTGACAGTGACGCTACCCTGAAAGAATTGAAATTCACGGAAGGTTACCTTGTAAAACATAGAGAAAATTTTGACTCAACCGGAGAAAATCCACTGACTGAAACATTCACTATTTCGGCAAGAAAAATTGAATTAGGCTCAGGAGCTTATGAAAACGAATGGGTATAATTCATGATTAATAAGTAATGGGTAATACTTCAATACCCATTACTTTTCTTCAGTGAAGAGAAAGTTTGCTAATGTTCAATAGAGGATGATATCAAAAAATAACATATCTGTAAGATATTTATTATGAATAGTAGTATTAGGGTTATCATGCTGAGCCTGTCGAAGCATTATCTATTTATCATAATACCTCTTCATCTATATAACCTTTAACCAATAACTAAAAACACATGTCATTTTTATCAAAATTAGAATTAGACGGAAATACTTATAATATTCTGGAATGTCATTATAGCTTTTCACAGCAGACAGATGGTACCGGAAAACCTCAAGGCATGCCTCAGGGCGGGGAAATTACCATCAGAATAGAAAGCACAGGAAATCCGGAATTATTGGGCTGGATGCTGGATCATAACCAGACTAAAAACGGAAAAATTATTTATTACAGGAGAGATGCGATGAGCAAACTTCAGGAACTGAATTTTGAAAAAGCATACTGTATTAAATTTACAGAACATTTCGAGTCGAAAAATGATGAACCTTTACAAATAGAAATTCATCTTATTGCCAAAAAGTTTGACCTGAACGGAGCAACCCACGAAAAGAGCTGGCGGGAATAAAATATAAATAATGAGTAATTCTGAAAAATACTCTCAATTCAAATTCTCAATATTTACAACTGATCAAACACAAAATACAAACACATGGAAGAAATAAACAGCCCATATACATCAGGTGTCGGCGGAAGACTGAACCATCCTGATGATATAGAAAAATATTTTTCCTCAAAGACTTTCAATGATTTTCTTTTGGATAAAACCAGCCCGTTAGTGTATTGTACACTGAGTCTGGACGGAAAACCATTTTTAGATAAATCTCATTTTGATCTTCATCTTCAACAGAATACCAACGATCACGATTCATTTACAATTACTACTCCTGATGATGCGGTTGACAGTTTCGAAGGCTATGTCATGGAAAATTCCAGGAATATTTTAGGTAAAAAACTGACAATTAATTTTCATCGTTTCGGACAGGTGAAGCAAATGTTTACAGGAATTGTAGCCAATGTCAAGAATAAAAAAGAAAATGGTTACGGTAAGCTACTCATCAGCGGATATGCACCAAGTATACTGTTGGAAAACGGACAGGATTGCCAGAGTTTTGAAGATAAAAGCCTAGAGCAGATTATCAAAACAGCAACTGCAGAATATCCGGAAGACTGCAAGGTTATTGTTGAAAGTCCTAATACCAAATATCAAATTCCCTATACCGTACAATACAAAGAATCGGATTATCAGTTTATCAAAAGACTGGCCATCCGGTATGGAGAATATTTTTACTACAATGGTCAGAATCTGATATTTGGAAATAAGGTACAGCCTATTATTAGTCTGGAAGAAAATATAGATCTTATTGATGTTGAATTTGAAATGAATATCAAACCTCAGGATTTTAATTATCTTTCTTATGATGCAGAAAACGGCGGAAAAATAGAAAAAGATTCCACCTCGGTGCAGATACAGTACAAAGAAAATCCTTTTCAGGCAGTGGCAATTAATGCTTCAAAAAAAGTATATCAGAAGAAACCTGAAATGCTTTTTAATCACAGTGGTATTTCATCTTTTGCAGATCGAGAACTGAAAGAAGCCGTGAGAAAAGAAAAAGAAAAAAGAGAAAATCTGATTTGGGTTCGTGGAAAAAGTAAAGATCCTGAACTGAAAATAGGAGGTAGAGTAAAGTTGAGCGATATCAACGGAAAAGCAATGGAAACCTATCGCGTCATGGAGATACAACATTATCACAACGGAAATATCTATTATAATGAATTTATAGGCATTCCGGATTTATTCAATACTCCCTATCAGGATAATGATGCCATTCCGTTGGGTGAAAAACAGTCTGCAAAAGTATTTGACAACAATGATCCTATGGGAATGGGCAGGGTAAAAGTACAGTTTCCGTGGCAGGAAAAGAAAAGTCAGCAAACACCTTGGCTGAGATTGGTACAACCACATTCGGGAAGTGGAAAAGGTTTTCATTTTATCCCTGAAATCGGAGAAGAAGTTTTGGTAGATTTTGAAAGCAGGAATGCCGAAAAACCTTTTGTTGCCGGAACTCATTACAACGGCTCGGAAACGAGTTCTTATCACACTTCAGGAAATGATAAAAAAGTTATCCATACCCGGTCGGGAACTAAGATTATTCTAAATGATGCGGAAGGTTCTGTTTTTATTGAAGATCCGAGCGGGAATACATATTTGATGGATGGGCAAGGGAATATTAATGTGAATGCGCCGAAGAATATGACTTTTACGGCAGGTGAAAATATTAATATTACGGCAGGAATGAATATTACTTCTAATGCAGGAATGAATATTTCTGAAATAGCAGGTGTAAATCACAGTAGTTTTGCGGGAGGAATGATGATGCAGAATGCTGTGACAGATTATTCTTTAATGGCTGCTAATATTATGGAAGTGGCACAAGGAGAAAGAAAATCTAGAGCTAAAGAAATAAATGAAGATTCTGAAAAGCATACTACCAATTCAAAAGGAGAAACGAATATCCATGCTCAGAAAGAATTGCATAAAAATGCAGGTGAAAAATCAAATTTTAATTAAGGTATGGCGGGTGGAACTATTAATAGAGTTTCATTAGGAAGCTCAATTAAAGAAATAGAAGAAAATTTTACTGTTTATACAGAGAACTTTACAATGAATTCTGGTGGTAAAGGATATTTTTCTTCGGATAAAGAAATTTTGATCGCTAACCCTAAACAACCTAAGCCAGTTGGCAGGTATTTTAAAAGGGGATGGTGGACTGATGAAAATGATAAATCTATAAAAGAAGCATTAGTTGGGCAGAAAGTAAAGTTTCATATAGAAATGGATAAAAGTAAGGTTCCTGCAGGAAGTAAGATCAATTTTACTTTGAAAGATTGGGACGGCTTATTTAATCATGATGATAGTATCAAAATATATTCTTCTCAGAAAGATGCTAAAACTAATATCTATTTACAAGTAGAAGAGATGCAAACAGATGCAAACGGAAAAGCATGTATCTGGATAAATCTTACTGAAAATCTGGTAACGTTAATAAATGATGATGGAGGAAATGAAATTGAATTGTACTTTGCATGTACCTATTATGATAAAAGTGATAAAGAAACGGAGCAATTAGATTTACCTGTCGAAGAATTTAATTATCTTGTTGTCTATGAAAAAGAGTTTTTAATTACTGTTTTGATTGAGCTGCCGCATTCATATTATACACTATTAAATAATCCAATTAGTGCTTTGGGATTAGCAGGACATTCGGCTATGGCGATCGGCGATCGGTATTTTGACTATGGACCGGATTATTCACAATCAACTGTTAATGAAAAACAATATGATTATGATTTCAATGATGATGGAGATAAAGTTGATAATGTAGATCTAAAGGCAAAAGATAAAAATGGAAAACCTATTTATAATATTAATGAAAAATTCTCTCCTGGCAGACCTTGGTGGGGAGAAATGGTTGCTGATAGATTAGAAATTAAAGCAAGTGATGTTAAACTCGATCAAGTACTGGATTTTATAAAACTTGATTGGAAAAAATTCAAAACTGGTGTCTATGGAGAAGTCTATAAAACAGATTTCTACGTAAAAGAAAGCGAAGCTAAAAGAATGATAAAATGGTGGGAAGAACGATATAAACATCTTAAGGTGTATAGCGTTTATCCTTGGACAGGAGAGCAATGCACTACTGCCGTAAAAGCAGCAATTCAAGAGGCTTTTCCATTTGGTGTAACTAAACCTTTGGGGAATTTCATTCCAGATACGACACAGATGCCTTCAGGTTTATTAGAGGACTTGAGATCATTTAAAAGTACATCTAAACAACACAATGAACAATTAGCAAAACAGATTATTATAAAACCGGAAAGTAAAAATTTTCCTTAACAAATGAAAAAAAATATTATTATGTCAATTTTAACATCATTTATTACATTCGTCGGTTGTAAAAGTGAAAAAGATAAATTTTTTCAAGAGAATAAAATTATCTATTATGGAACTACTGAATTTAAAAAGTTTGAGAAAAATGCTCCTATAAAATTAGATGAGGCATGGAATATACAAAAAGATTATGCAAAAAAGAATAATCAAATCTCTGAGAATTGGTTATTCTTTTCTATCAATGATTATTACGTATTTAATTCATCATTAAATCCGAAAGAATCAAAAACTTTTATTAATGGAATTTGGGTAAATTCTAAAACGGGAGAAGTAAGGCAAAATGATTCAAAAATTATGTTGAATTATAAAAATGCTTATAATGGTGATGGAGAAAAATTTCCATTTTAAAAATTTTATGTAAAAGAAAGTGAGGCAAAGAAAATTATTAGTTGGTGGACAGAAAGATATAAACATTTAAAAGCTTACAGTGTTCTCCCTTGGACTGGTGAGCAATGCACTACAACTGTAAAAACTGCAATAAAACAGGTTTTTTACATTTGTAGATGGGGAAAATTGGATTCCTGATATGACGCAAACACCAAAAGGATTATTAGAGGATCTACAGTCCTTTATTAGTACGTCAAAACAACATAATGAAGAATTAGCTAAAATTACTATAATTAAACAAGAAGATAGCACTTGGCCAAAACCTTAAATAATGAAAAAAATAATTACTATTATGGGAATACTTTCGCTTTTAGGATGTAATAAAAATAAGAAGATATATTTAGGTGATTCAAATTTTAATAATGAAGAAAAGCTTATGAAAATTTCTTATACAAAAGCTTATGAAATTTATTTAAAAAATTTTCATAAGAATTTTAATGTTAAAGAAGAACCGTTTAATAAAGATACTTTTTATAAAGTTATATATATGATAATTTTTATTATATAGGATATGCAAGTAATAACGATAAAAGGGACAAAAAAATGGCACCTCTATATTTTTTGGCAAAAATAGATTCAGGCACTGGGGAAATATCAATTGTTAGTCAAGAGTAATGTTCAAAGATACCATTTTCAGCAATGAAAAAATTAATTTACATGACAATATTTTTGTAATAGAAACAATTTTTACAAAAAACTAATTATGAACATTAAAAAAATCATTATCACATTTCTAATCTTTATTTGTATTTATTCTTGTAAAAATCAAAGAATGGGATTGATTTTTAGACAAAATATAAGTCATGAATTTGTTTATATGACTCCAGATATGTATTCGGAAAATAGGGACAGCCTAAAAATAGATATTCCCTTAGAATTTTATATTAAAAATGACAGTGATGAAAATTATGATTATGTTGAAACTGTATTTTATATTAATGGAAAGTATATTTCATTAGGAAATTACAAAAATATAGATAAAAATACAAAAGGAGTTAAGTATGACGAGGATTGGCATTTATCAAAGGGGAAGAGTGATACAATAATATGCCACATAAAAAAACTTTATATTGACATTGATGATGCTAAAAAAGTTTTTAAGAAATATGTTATAAATAAAGATATAGAAAATTTTAGAGACTCGGCTAAAATTGTAACCTATAGACAATTTAGGAAAGATTTTCCTGAAATTATAAAAAAAAATGGAAAAGAATCCTGATGTGATAGAAATCATAACAAGGAGTAAAGGAGAAAAAAATTATAAGTCAAAAAAATATAAAATAAATTGGTAGAATGCAATTTTTTCTTTTATTGCTAAAAATGATCAATTTACGTCTGAACAAAAATGGAAAATAAAGCAAAAACTTAATATAAGTATCCCTGAGAAAGAACTTTTAATAAAGCAGGTAGATATATCGATAGAAAATATCAAAAAATTATCTGATAATGCTTTTGGTACCATATTAATAATTTTTTTATTTTAATATTACAGATTATTACTTTTATTCTAATATTTTCTCCTTTGAGAAGAAAAATAAAAGGCTGTGAAATTATACTCTACTAACTATGAACAACAGAAACCGCGGCAAAACCACTGGAGATGACACTCTTTTCAGCTCAGATAAACAAATTGAAAAACTGAAATCGGCGGTTCAGGATATGCATTATTTATTAACCAGAGATTATCCTGAAAAAACGACTTCCGAGCTGGTGGCACATCGTTATAAATTAAAAACCCGACAAATTCAGGCATTGCGCGGAGCTTCGGCGTCGGAACAGCAGATCCAAAAAAGAAAATTGAAGGAACTTGAGGTTTCAGATCTAAAAAATAGAACCATTTATCTGGATGGTTTTAATGTATTGATATTGTTGGAGAGTTTGCTTTCTGAAGCCTATATTTTCGAAGGAGTTGACGGTTGTTTTCGTGATCTGTCCGGTGTTCACGGTACATATAAAAGAGTGAATCAGACGATGAGGTCAATTGAGCTGGTTGCCGGATTTTTTCAAAAATCTCAGGCAGAAGAACTGATCTGGGTTTTCGATAAGCCGGTTTCAAACAGCGGAAGAATCAAACAAATTATTCTTGAATTTGCTGTTGAAAATAACCTCAATTGGAGAGTTGATTTAGAATTCAATCCGGATAAATTTTTAGTTGAAAATGCTGAAATCATTGTTTCTTCCGATGCCTGGATTTTGGATTATTGTAAAAATTGGTTTAATCTTGTAGGATATTTAATTAGAGAAGAACAACTTTTCGTTAATCTTGTAAAAATGGCCTGATTTTTTTAACAAGAATTACACAAAGACATATGCTTAAAAAAAAGATTTAACTATGGATTTATTTCAACCCTATATTCCGCTATTTTCTAAAGAATGGACAGAAAAATATCAGGCAATTTTAGCGGAAGAACATCTCAGTAATTTAAGTGTAAATATTCAAAAATTTAAAAGCAAAACTTTAGATTGGGATTTACCCAGTTTTAATGAAGAACTTAAGGTCGATCGGGATGGAAGTTTTAACACATTCATTCATATTCTTGAATCTCAAAATTCAGATATACTTAAAACAAAACAATTGGAAGACATTCCTTTTGAAAATTGGTTACATATTTTAGGTCAAAGATTAACACCTGCCAGTCTTCGTGACGAAAACGGAATTCCTCCACTCAAAAATAAACTCATTGAAGCTTGTGAAAAACCTTTTAACAGCGAAATTACTTTTGCTCAGAGAGCCTGGGAAAAGCATGTCGGGAGAATGGAAGACCGGTTTTGGGGTGAAGTAAAAGGCAATAATCAACAGAAACAGCAACTCGTAATGGAAAAAATTAATTTCATTTTAGACCATAAAACCTGGTGGAATGTATTTTTTCATTACAAACACGAATTGGTTTTTGAAGTCAGGGAAAAAGACGGTCACGGAATTCGCTGGAGCCACGGAGGTGAAAATCTGATCGGCTTTCTTGAAGTTTTTATTAATGAATAATAATTTACATACGACAAGAAAAACTTCGTCAATTCGGGTAAAAATTATTTGTAATGAAATGTAGAATAATTTTGTATCGAGAATTTTCAATTTAAATAAGCTTTTCGATACGATTTTTTCAAAATCTACTCAAAGTGATGCAGTCTTACAAATAATATTTTTATTTATAACTCATTTAATAAGAGTTCAATTCAAACCTCCATCCTCCAAATTCTATCTTCCAACTCAAAAAAGATACTCTACGTAAAAACATTGCGCACTGCATCCGTAATTTTGTCGGTGTAAAATAAAAAGCAATGGGATTTTCTAATCAAAATTTTTCGCAAAACGAATGGGAAGCTTGTCTCAAGGTTCTTAATACCCTGAAGGATGAACCATTTTTGAATCCTGATAATAAAACTTTTTCAGGATTAATTACGAAAATTCATAAAAATGCCAAAAAACAAAACCGTCAGGAAAGTTATGCAGAAATGAAAACGAATGATTTGGAAATCAATTCCGAATCTGTTTTGATGAAAAAAGCTTTGGCGGGAGTTTCCGTTTTTTATGACAATCAGAAAGGCGAAACACAGCTTACAAAATTGCAGATTCCCAAAAACTGCTACTGCTGTAACCAAAGCTACCAATATGCACACTCTTTTTATACAAGACTATGCCCGAAATGTGCTGATGAAAATTATGAAAAACGTTTTCTTTCAGCGGATTTATCGGGACGAAATGTGATTTTAACCGGTGGACGGGTAAAGGTAGGTTTTGCAACAGCACTGAAACTGTTGAGAAATGGTGCCAATTTGGTTTTGACAACCCGTTTTCCAGCTCTGGCATTGGAAACTTTGCAGCAGGAAGCAGATTATAGCGAATGGAAAGATAGACTTTGGGTGTATGGTTTGGATCTTAGAAATTTAAAAGCTATTCAGGATTTTATAGATTTTTATAAATCAAATTTTGAAACGCTTGATATTTTGATCAATAATGCGGCTCAGACCATTAAATACCCTGATGAATATTATTTACCCATCATCAGACGTGAAAATGAGATGTTGGTTGAATTTAAAAACAATCAGAAATTAATTCCGAATACAACAGAAATTTCAACAGAGATCGGAAAACTGGAATATGCACAGAATGAAGAAACAAATGTTGCTTTGACACGTTTCGGACAACCTGTTGATAACCGTGATAAAACAAGTTGGAACTCCACATTGGAAGAGGTTTCGATGTATGAATTGGTGGAGGTGAATTTAATTAATCATATTGCACCTTACTTTTTGATTAAAGAGCTGAAAGCTTTAATGAAAAACTCAACTTTTAAAGAAAAATTTATCATCAATGTGACGTCTTCGGAAGGTATCTTCAGCTATGATAATAAAACGATTTTCCATCCGCATACGAATATGACAAAAGCTGCATTAAATATGATGACACTCACTTCAGCAAAAGAATTTGAAAAAGATCAGATTTATATGTCTGCCGTTGATGTAGGTTGGATTTCCACAGGAGCAAAGGAAAGTTTAAGAAAAAAACAGTTTGAACAGGGATATATTCCACCGTTGGATTCTGTAGATGGAGCAGCAAGAATTCTGCATCCGATTGTGGAAGGAATCAACGGAAATTATTTCAGTGGCGTTTTATTGAAAAATTATAAAATTAATAACTGGTAAAATATAGAGGAAGCGTTAGTTCAGCAGCGAAGAATGCCGCCTTATCACGGCGGAGGTCGTGGGTTCGAGCCCCACACGCTTTCCAAAATGGAGATAATAGTAATAATGGAAAAACACATTCTGCTAAAATGAGTTGCAGGTTCGATTCCTGCTTATCTCCCAACATAGACACGTTAGCTCAAGGGAAGAGTGCTGACCTTCCAAGTCAGAGGTTACGGGTTCGAGTCCCGTACGTTTCACAAGGAGTACATAGTTCTAAACTGGAAGAACACTGACCTCACTGATCAGAGGTTGCAGGTTCGAGCCCTGCTGTACTCCCAAAATGAAAACAGTAATTTAAATGGAAAAATATCCCAAACCTCGGGAAATTGCAAGTTCAAATCTTGCCTGTTTTCCTAAATTAATAATAAGCATATAGAAAACCGACCTGGGAAGCTGAATCGTGAAAAAATTAAAAACATGGAAAAATTAAAATCGATATTAAATACAATTCTTAAAGAGAAAAAAGGATACCTCACTTTCCTTACCGGAGCCGGAATCTCCGCAGAAAGTGGTATTCCTACCTATCGTTCCATTGACGGTATCTGGGTTAAAGGAACAAAATATCATCGTCCTGAAGAATTTGGTACGTATAAATATTTCAGCAAAAATCAGGAAGAAGTGTGGCAGTATAATCTTTTCTGGAAAAAACTGATTGAAGAGGCTGAACCTAATTTGGGACATTTTGCCATCACTGAAATTGAAAAAGTTTTGGGAGATAGATTTAAATTAATTACCCAGAATATTGACGGACTTCATCAAAGATCAGGAACTCAGAAAGTCTATGAAATTCACGGAAGCAAACAGAAAGTTCGTTGTTCAAAAGAATGCAGCGAACCGATTGATTTTCCTGAAAATATTAATTTTAAGGAATATACAGAAGATTTAACACCGGATGATATTGATGATCTGAAATGCAAAAAGTGTGGCAACTGGCTTCGTCCTCATACGTTATGGTTTGATGAAAGCTACAACGAAAAATATTATCATTTTGACACGGCATATGACATTGCAGATAATACAGATATTTTATTTGTTGTTGGAACTTCGGGTTCTACAGCTCTGCCCGTGAGTATTGTTGAAACGGTTAAAATCCGTGCAAAGTGGATTGTGCTTATCAATCCTGAAAATGATACTTATTTTGATGATATCTTAAGAGGATGTAAAACATTATATTCAATTCAGGAAAGCAGTTCTGTAGCTTTACCCCAATTAAAAAATATAATTGCCGAAATTATAAGTTCTTAAATATGTTTTTTATGAAAAATATTTACAATAAAAGCTCATTTAGGGCAGGTGAGTACGGAAAAATCCCTCAATATCTACAAAAATATGGAAATAAAAAATGGAGAAGAACTGAAAAGTCTGAGATAGAAAATCAGCTCAGTGATACAATTAAATTTTTTAAACAAAAAAAGAAAAAAAGGAAATTAATTTGGGTGAAAATAACCAGAGAAATTAACGGAAGTGTAGATTCTGATTACAGGAGTTTTTATTCCGAGAGATCATTTAAAAGCTCAATAAGCAGGGCGCATGTAACAAGATATTTTTTAATAAATAATAAAACAAAAAAGAAATGAACATATTGATAGACATTGGTATCAATTTAACCAATAAACAATTTTATAACGAACATGAAGAAATCATCAATCGTGCCCTCGACAATGGAGTAGAGCAAATGATCCTTACGGGGACAAGTGTTCGCGGAAGTAAAGAATCAGCGGAAATTGCGGCAGACTATCCGGAAATTTTATTTTCAACTGCAGGAATTCATCCGCACGATGCAAAATCTTTTAATAATGAAAGTATTTATGAATTAAGACAATTGCTAAAACAGGATCACGTTATTTCCGTTGGAGAATGTGGACTTGATTTGGACAGAGATTTTTCGCCAAGACCAATTCAGGAAAAATGCTATCGTGCTCAGCTGGAATTAGCTGTTGAAATCAATAAGCCTCTTTTTCTTCACGAAAGGTCGGCTTTCAGAAGATTTAATGAAATTACAGATGAATATTTATCCAAACTTCCAAAAGCTGTTGTCCATTGTTTTACCGGAACATTGAATGAAGCGAAAACTTATTTAGATAAAGGTTTTTATTTAGGATTTACAGGAGCAATCAGTGATCAGAACAGATTCAGACATTTAGAAGAAGTGATCCGATATGTTCCTCTCGATAGAATGATGATCGAAACCGATGCGCCGTTTATGCTTCCGAAAAATATGCCGAGGATGCAAAACCGAAGAAACGAACCTTCCTTCTTACCTTATGTTGCGCAGACCATCGCTGGGTTAAAGAAAATCAGCATTTCTGAAGTCGCCGGTGAAACCACTGAAGTCGCCAGAAATTTTTTCAGAATATAAAAAAAGAGTTCTACAGATCATGTAAAACTCTTTTTTATTAGTATTGGCTCAGTATGTATTCGCCTTATATTTTTATAAACTCTTCCAGGCAGCTTCCAAAGCCAGTTCCATCATTGGTTTCAGGGCTGTTTCTCTTTGGTCTGCTGAAATTTTCTCATGAGTAGGGATAATATCTGTTACAGTAAGGATAGTTGCCGCATTTTTTCCTAAATGCTTTGCATTGGCAAATAATCCAAAAGCTTCCATTTCTACCGCCGGGCAGTTATATTTTGTGGCGATTGCAGGGATAGCCGGATCTTTTCTGTAGAAAATATCGCTGCTGTGAACGTTGATGGCTTTAGTTTTTAAAGACAGTTCGTCTGCAGTAGCATTAATGGTATCAAAAATATTTCCCTGATGAGAAAGAATGTCTCCTTCAATTTCCCAGGCATATTTTGCATAAGTACTTTCACTGGCTGCATTTTCAACATTTAAAATGTCAAAAGTTTTCAGATCTGTTGTATAAGCGCCACAGGTTCCGATTCTGATGATGGTGTCAACTTCATATTCCGTAAATAATTCAAAAGAATAAATTCCGATGCTTGGAAATCCCATTCCACTTGCTCCAACTGTGATTTCTTTACCTTTATAAAGACCTGTATAGTAAAAAATGCCTCTTGTTTTGCTGACTAATTTTGCATTTTCCAAATAATTTTCAGCAATATATTGTGCGCGAAGCGGATCCCCCGGCTGCAACAAAACTTTAGCAATTTCTCCTTTTTTTGCACTAATGTGAATACTCATAATTTTATTTTGAATGTGCAAAGATAATAATTATGTGAATAGTGAACGTCCAATCTTGTATGTTATGAATGTCATTGCACCAAGAAAAGCAAACAAATAATTTTATATTTAAAAGGTCTTCTATTTCCGGAATTGAAGAAAAAATAAAAATTATCCACAATAAGATAAACCTCTATCATCCTTCTTCCGACGTCCTATCTTTTTAGAAGCTTTTTCCTGCTCTCCGCACTCGCTATTTTCTATATATTTCGGGGCGGGGGGGGGGGGGGGGGGGCGCCCCCGCAAAAAAAAAAAAAAAAAAAAAAAAAAAAAAATAACCGCGGGGGATGAAGAAAATAATAAGAAAGAAGTTAATGTTTTTATGGTG
>NZ_JANUFF010000015.1 GCF_024806495.1 Chryseobacterium sp. JUb7 | reverse complement strand
AAAAAATCATATATAATTTATTAAAAAAAAATAATTTTTAAAAAAAAAAAAAAAATTTTTTTTTTTTTTTTTTTTTTTTTTTTTTTTTTTTTTGTGGGGGGCCGCCCCCCCCCCCCGAAACCCTGAAATATTAACACACAAAATCTATTACCCAAATCACGCTTACGAAACTGATGCATTAAGATCCCTATTGGCCAGCTCATCAAAATTGACAATTCATAATAAGTATTCACAATTCACATTAAAATAAACTTCAATTATAAAAGATATGTTCACAAAAGTCTTATTTTTATAAGGCTTTTTTTATTTTCTATAAGTATTTTTGTAGCATGAACTATTCCGCGGAACTCAAAAAATTCGTAACCAGCCAATATGTATATTCTGCCATCAGGATTACATTGGCTACTGTTCTGCCTTGTTTAGTTCTTGCCCATTTCGGAATTTTAAAAGAATATTTCCTTTTTCCTCTGGGAACCAGCTTTGTAGCACTTACTGATCAGCCCGGACCATTTATCCGAAGAAGAAATGCACTTACCTTTGCTATTTTCTGTTTCGTCTTTGTTGCGCTCATCGCCAGTATGGTCATGCATGTGAAGATTTTAGTTTTTGCAGAAATCATTATTTTCGGAATGTTTTTTTCATTGATCGGAGTGTATGGACAAAGATTGGCAGCAGTAGGTTCACTGTCTTTAGTCGTTATGGCCATCTTTATAGACGGACATTTAACGGGAGCTAATATTTTTAAAAGCTTACTGATCTTCGCTTCAGGATGTACCTGGTTCTTACTGATATTTTTAATTGTTACCACTATTCAGCCTTACAAACTGGCAAGTCAGATGATTGGTGAGAATTACCTTCAGTTGGCCGAGTTTTTAAAAATCAAAGCCAATTATTATGAAAAAAATCCGGATTTCAACAAGCTGACGACGCAGGTAATTGCCAAACAGATCGAAATAAAAAATCTACAGGAAGAAACAAGAGAAACGGTTTTCAAAACCAGGGTTATCGTTAATGAATCAACCACTACCAGTCGCTTACTGATGTTGATGTTACTGAACTCAATGGATCTCCATGAAAAACTGATGACCTCTGAAAGTGATTACGAAAAGCTTCAGAAAAGTTTTGAGGACACTATGATTCTGGTCAATATCCACGATTATCTGAATCTACTGGCTGAAGAGATGACCAACATAGGAATCTCGCTTCAGATCGGAACGAGAGCCAAACCTATGTTTAATCTTGATGTTGAGCTGAAAAGTTTAAATCACCATTACTTTGATCTTAGAAACAAAAAAATATCTCCGGATAATTTTGAAAATTTCATGATTCTGCGTCAGATTTTAATGCGCATTAATGAAATTACAAAAGAAATCAATGAGATTTACAAAGTCTTTTCACAGAACGTAAAACTGGCAAAAAGTCTTTCCACAGGATTGGATTTAAAGAAATTCATGCCGAATGAAGAGAAACTGAACTTCAAAGTATTAAGGAATAACATCTCTTTCTCCTCCTCTCACTTTCGTCATGCACTGAGAATTACGATTGCTTTACTGATAGGGTATTCATTTTCTTTGTTTCAGTTTATGGGCATTGGACATACCTACTGGATTTTGATCACGACCGTTGCGATCTTAAAGCCGGCCTACTCTATCACCAAAAAAAGAAACCTTCTCCGACTCTACGGAACGATTGTCGGCGCCGTAATTGCTTATGGAATTTTACATTTCATTCATATCAACGGAGTATTATTTACCATTTTGCTTTTAAGCATGGTTATGTGTTTCAGCTTTTTAAAAGGAAGATATTTCTGGGCTGTTTTATTCATGACGATTTATGTATTTCTGAGCTTTAATTTTTTAAGTCCCGGAAAAGTGGATATTATTTTCAGAGACAGAATTGTAGATACAATTGTTGCAGGTTTAATTACTTCTTTGGTCGCCTATATCGTTCTTCCGGTATGGGAGCATACCCAGAATCTCGATTTAATGAGAAAATCTGCAGAATGTAATTTAATTTATTTCCAAAGCGTCATTTCTAAATTCCTGGACGAAAATTATGATATCGAAGATTATAAAGTAAAACGTAAAAATGCCATTATCTCGCTGGCCAATCTTTCCGATAACTTCCAGCGAATGATTTCCGAACCGAAAAACCAGCAGAAAAAACTGGAGGTAGTGCATCAGTTTGTGGCCACCTCTCACCTGATTACCGCTTACACAGCTTCCCTTTCACAATATGTAAAGGATAATGAAAAATATCCTGAAATAGATGCCGAAGGCTGGAGTAAAAAAATTGAGGCTGAAATGCAGCAGGTTTCTAACCTCTTGAACGGCGATAAAATCAGTGAAGCCCTAAAAATGGAAAGCCGTATTGAGCCTGAAGATTCATCACTTGAAGATTTGATTTTAAAAAGAAAAACCGAACTGATTGAAAATGAAGGCTACGATTTAAGAGATCCTGAAAAAATATCTCATTTAACGGAGCTTAAAAACATTCATGATGTTCTAGAACTCATTTATGATGTGGCCAAAGAGCAGCGAAAAGTGATTGAGAAATATAAAAACGAATCCAAAAGTATTGAAACGATTGAAACATCTACTCTTCAACAATCGTAAAACAATAGTCATCAAAAAACTCTACTCTCGCCTTTAGTTCATCAGATATCTGATCATCATAAACTCTGCATTTGATATGATGAAGATGTTTCAGTTCAAAAGGTCTTACATCGTAATGTTTTTTCAGTGACCAATGTTTGGAATGATGGATTTTATACATGCTTTCCTTTACACTCCAAATGATTGTATAAAAAGTCACTTCATTATCAAAAGGAATAAAACCTCTTTCATTTTCATACGTGAATTTGTCAATAACTCTTAAAATTTTAGGATTAAATTTTTCAATATCAATCCCTATTTTATTTTTTGAGATTGCAATCGCCGCAAAAGGAAAAGAATGGGTAATGGAAATTTCCGCATCTTTAGGTGACAAAAATGGCTCTCTGTCCTTATATAGTATTTTCGAGTGTGGTTTCAAGCCTTTCAACAGTTTGCGAACCATTAAAACCTCTAATAATTTCTTAGGATGATAATCTTTTACTTTCTCCGCATTTTCGGGCTCTAAAAGCTGATGAATATCCAAATCTTCAGTTTCATCGTATTTCCATACAAGAATTGTGGCAGTATCATCTGAAAAATCGCGGTAAAGAGGCATGGGTTTGTTTATTGGACAAAATTAGTGAAAAATTTTTTGGTGGGAAGCTGGGAGTTTGATGATGGAAGTTTTACTACTAACTGTTTTATCTTTTTCTTCTCTTTGAAATAAAATATTCGTCAGTTCGAGTAGAAATTATTTGTAATGAAGTGGAAAATAATTTTGTACCGAGAACCTGTACTTTTAGCAACTTCTCGATACGATTTTTTTCAAAATCTACTCGAAGTGACGGTGTGTCAATAGAAATAGAATTTTATCTCGAAAGATAAGTTGTTTAAGATTTAAACAAAAAAATTCACTCAAGTCCAAAGACTCAAGTGAATTCTATATTATTTTAAAAGCTAAAAATCTAAAAAACAGTTAGTAGTAAAACCTCCCACTTCCTTCATCCAGCTTCCAGCAAACTATTTCGACTGATGATTCACATCATTTCTGTGCTCCATAATTTCTAGATTCTGATCTACAAAATAAGCACTTCCAAATCCGTTTACATAAGAACCTTTCGTAGGGTGAAGACCGATTAAGATAAAATCTTTCATTTCAGCAATAACATCTACTACTTTTCCGTGAGTTTCTTTTAGTTTAGCAACAACAGAATTCCAGATTTCAGAATCTCTTTCAACCTGAGAAGTAGATGCCTCGATCGTTAATCTCTCACGAGCATAAATTTGCTTAGTTGCCGACTCATCTTCAATAAACATTACTGAAGTTTTTCTTCCGTCAGCAAGGTTTTTAGTATGTTTTGCCATGAAAGACACCAAGATATAAAAAGTGTTGTCAACTTCAACAAAAGGAGCATAACTTGAATTAGGCGTCCCTTCAGCATCTACAGTAGCCAAAATTACACTTTTTGTGTTAGCAATTAATTCTTTTACTTTTGGAGTAAGAGGTTTTGCTTGTCTTTGTGCGTCTTCCTGTGTATTTGTATGATTCATAATAAAAGATTTATTTATGCAAAAATAGTTTATTTAGAATAAAGAAAAATAATTTCCTGTATAAAATATTCTTAAAATAGTTGGAAGTCGGAGGTTTGAAGAGGGAAGTTGATGTTCGCTAAATAATTTAAACTCTATCTAAATCTTTTATTTGATCTTAATTAATTATTTTTCAAATGTTGAAATGAAAAACTGCCACCCCTAGCCTCGATTGCAACGACATCCTTTTGTGTAGTGAAACGGAACAAAAGATATAGTACTTCGACAAGCTCAGCATAAATTCCAAGCGGGAAATAGCTTCAAAAAAATTAAGTAAACTCTAAATGGTAAAACAAAAAATACAATTCTTATGACTTTAAAAACTTACTTCTTCCATCTTCAAGCCTCCATCTTCCAACCAAACCAAAATCCAAAAATGTCATTTTTCTATCTAAATTATTAATTGTAATTTTGCATTTCGTTATCAATTGAATTAAAACCTTATTCATTTACATATGAGTACTACAACACAATACGTTCCTTACAAAGTGAAGGACATATCCCTTGCAGAATGGGGAAGAAAAGAAATTACCCTTGCCGAAGCAGAAATGCCTGGTTTGATGTCTATCCGTGAAGAATACGGACCATCTCAACCACTTAAAGGAGCAAGAATCGCAGGATGTCTTCACATGACGATCCAAACAGCTGTGCTTATCGAGACGCTGGTAGCTTTAGGAGCTGAAGTTACCTGGTCTTCTTGTAATATTTTCTCTACACAAGATCATGCTGCTGCTGCTATTGCTGCTGCAGGAATTCCGGTTTACGCTTGGAAAGGCTTAAATGAAGAAGAATTTGACTGGTGTATTGAGCAGACTTTATTCTTCGGTGAAGACAGAAAACCATTAAACATGATTTTGGATGATGGTGGAGATTTAACGAATATGGTTTTCGATAAATATCCTGAATTCACAAAAGATATCAAAGGGCTTTCTGAAGAAACGACAACTGGTGTTCACAGACTGTACGAAAGAATGAAGAACGGAACTTTGGTAATGCCTGCTATCAACGTAAACGATTCAGTTACTAAATCTAAATTCGATAACAAATACGGATGTAAAGAATCTGCAGTAGATGCTGTAAGAAGAGCTACAGATGTAATGTTGGCTGGAAAAAGAGTGGTAGTTTGCGGATACGGAGACGTTGGTAAAGGTACTGCTGCATCTTTCAGAGGAGCAGGTTCTATCGTTACTGTAACTGAAATCGATCCAATCTGTGCTTTACAGGCTGCAATGGACGGTTATGAAGTAAAAAGATTAGATACTGTAGTTGATAACGCAGATATCGTAATCACGACTACGGGTAACTTCAACATTGTAAGAAAAGAACATTTCTTAAAATTAAAAGATAAAGCGATCGTTTGTAACATCGGACACTTCGATAACGAAATCGATATGGCTTGGTTAAACGAAAACTATGGTCACACAAAATCTGAAGTGAAGCCTCAAGTAGATATCTATACACTGGAAGAAGGTAAAGAAGTTATCATTCTTGCTGAAGGTAGATTGGTAAACCTTGGTTGTGCTACAGGTCACCCATCTTTCGTAATGTCGAACTCTTTCTCTAACCAGACTTTGGCTCAAATCGAGCTTTGGAACAACTCTGCAGCTTACGGAAACGAAGTGTATATGTTGCCTAAGCATTTGGATGAAAAAGTTGCTGCTCTTCACCTTAAGAAATTAAGCGTTGAGCTCGAAGTTCTTTCAACTGAGCAAGCTGAATACATCGGTGTTGACGTGAAAGGTCCATTCAAACCTGAGTATTACAGATACTAAAAATTGTCATCCTGAGCTTGTCGAAGGATCTCAGCATAACATAAACTCTCCAATTTTTGGGGAGTTTTTTTGTTTTAATAAGTTTAAAATTGCTAGGTATTTTTATATTTTTGAGAACGAAAAATAATAATCAAATGAAAAAATATTTCTTTCTGAGCCTAATAAGCTCAATTGTATTCTTTACAGGATGCAGTAGTAATGATGAGAATGACAATGGTAATAACCCGAATGAAACTCAAGTTTTATTAAGTAAAATTACAACTGTATACTATGACAATCCTACAAATCCTCAGACTAGTGTCACAACATTGGATTATAACAGTCAAAGACAATTAACCAAAATGTATTCAGGGGGAATAACATCAATTTTAGAATATGATACAGCAGGAAAGCCAACAAAAACTAATTATTACAAAGCAGATGGCACATTAGATCACTATATTCTTTATTCCTATAATGGAGAAGAGCTTACAACGACTAACATGATTTATACAAACTCTAATTATAACTTAAAAACAACGTATAATTATAACAACAACAAGCTTTCTAGTATTACCCAATGTCAATCTCCAAATTGTTCCGATATTAGTACAACTTCATATACTTATAATGGAGATAATATTTCTATTGAAACTTCTATAGCAGGAGGAGTATCTGTACCTACTAAAAGAGAGTATTCATATGACAGTAAAAAAAATCCTTATTCTCTTCTCAATAAGTATTTTAGATCAGCATTGGGAGGAGCATATATCTTGAGCCAAAATAATTATACTTTAGATAAAATCAGTTTCAGAGATAATACAGGAAACTGGATTCAGAATCAAAACATTACTTACGAAATTCAGTACAACAATTCACAACTGCCAACTCAGGTGATTGGAAAAGATTCTTATGGGAATAATTATGTGAAATACAATTACGAATATATTACTCAATAAATATATAAAGTCAGCTCTCATATTTTGGAGAGTTTTTGATTTTAAATCTTTTTCTAAGTGATACTATTTCATATTCAATTATGATTACCGTATTTTCCCCTATATTTAATTTCATAAATAATTAATACATTTGAAAAGTTAAATTAAAACATAAATTGAATGAAGAAACAAAAGGTATCGAATGCATTCGTAGCGGCATCCTGGATTGCATTGGGAGCAGGAATGATCGGGTTTATTGTAGGATTGGCAAGAGCAGAAATGCTGCTTAATGAGAAAGGATATTATTTCACAATCTTATTATATGGCTTATTTGCAGTAGTTTCTCTGCAGAAAGCTGTCCGTGACAAATTAGAAAATATTCCGGTAACGGATATTTACTATGGAATCTGCTGGTTTGCAACACTGTCTTCTATAGTATTACTGGCAATAGGACTTTGGAATGCTACTATTCTTCCCAGTGAAAAAGGATTTTATGCATTTGCTTTCTTACTGGCGCTTTTCGGAGCCATTTCAGTACAGAAAAACACCAGAGACAATATGCTTCAGGAATAAAACACCACTCTCCTATTTTCGGAGAGTTTTTTATTTCTAAAAGCTTCTGAAAAAAGTTATATTCATTACAATATTTCAATTTCATTAATAAATTCTCTACAATTGTGCAGAATTTTATTATTTTTACAAAATCCATATCACCAAATATTGAAATATGATTAAAAAACTATTAACCATCTTTTTACTGGCATTTCTATGCTCAGTTATGAACGCTCAAAATGAATTTATCACCATCTGGAAGCCCGGATCTTCACAACAAATCAAATTTCCGGGAAGGGGTGTCAATTTTCAGGTATCCTGGGAAGAAATAGGATATCCGCAACACAACGGTAACATGGAGAATGTTACCTCAACCACCGAGTTTACGATCACTTTTGGAGCATCTCTGAATCCGGTTCCTGCCGAAGCTACTTATCGGGTGAAAGTAAGTAACAGAGATGGTAATTTCAATCAGTTCAGATCTTATGATCCTACTTTAGTACCTCTATATAATTGGACTGATCGTTTAAAGTTATTAGAAGTTACGCAATGGGGAAATATACAGTGGACAAGTTTTGAACAGGCTTTTGTTTTATGTGATAATCTAAATGTTACAGCAACAGATATCCCGAATCTAAGTTTAGTGACTTCTACCAATGAGATGTTCTACATTTGTTCTTCATTAGTCGGAAATCCAAGTTTTAATAATTGGAATACCTCAAATATTACCATCATGACCAATATGTTTGCCAATGCGGTAAGCTTCAATCAGCCAATTGGAAACTGGGATGTCTCTAATGTTACTGATATGTATGGTTTATTTGATTATGCAATTACTTTTAATCAGCCTCTTAATAATTGGAACACTTCGAATGTAACAACGATGGAACATTCATTCCATGGTGCCTTTGCCTTTAATCAGGATATAAGAAGCTGGAATACTTCAAAAGTAACCAATATGGAAGAAATGTTTCATGACGCTCATAGTTTCAATCAGAATTTAGGATCATGGAATCTATCTTCTCTAACGATTGCTAAAGACATGTTTCTTATTTCCGGAATGAGCTGCCAGAATTATGACAATACCCTGTACGCCTGGGCAGCAAACCCTACAACACCCGATAATATTAATCTTGCCAATGCATATCCATTAAAGTACTCTCACTCCCTGGTGGTCGCTGCGAGGAATCATTTAATTAATAATAAAGGCTGGACTATTTCGGGGGATGTACTTGATGAAGAATGTAATTCATTTCTTGCCGCCGCCGAAACTTCAAAGAAAGATATGATCAGCATTTACCCAAATCCTGCTACAGACTTTATTTATATTAAAAATCCGAAGGGTTTAAATAATTATAAAATTTTTGATAGGAGTGGAAGAATTGTTCTTCAGAATAATGTAACCGATGATAAAATAAATATCAGTTCGTTATCCAAAGGAAACTATATTCTGCAGGTATCTTCTAAACAACAAAATCATACGCTCAAATTCATTAAACAATAAAACGCTCGCCCCGCAAAATTGCGGGGCGAGCGTTTTATGATGGGTACAAAATTAATTACTGATCATATTGATTAGGATGCTTAGCTTTGATATCATCTACTGTTCCCAAAACTTTATCTTTAAGAGCATCCTGATATTTTTGAAGCTGATCTGCCACCTGAGCATCACCGGTACCAATTATTTTTGCTGCTAAAATTCCGGCATTCAAAGCTCCGTTTAGAGCTACTGTTGCCACAGGAATTCCACCCGGCATCTGAAGAATAGACAGCACAGAATCCCAGCCATCTATAGAATTGCTGGATAATATCGGAACTCCAATAACCGGTAACGTGGTACAGCTTGCCACCATTCCCGGAAGATGTGCCGCACCCCCTGCTCCGGCAACAATTACTTTCAAACCTCTTTCCTGAGCTGTTTTTGCATAATCAAACATTCTCTCCGGTGTTCTGTGGGCAGAAACCACCGTCAGTTCATACGGAATGTCTAAAGATTTCAAAAAATTTGCAGCCTGTTCCATGATTGGTAAGTCACTCTGACTTCCCATAATAATTCCTACCATTCTTCAATTTTTATTAGATGTTCAAAGATAAAGAATTAAAGCCAATCTGTCCAAAAGGTAAATCAACAGATAAACCCGATCAAAAACATAAAAGTTGTTCTGTTACCTAAATAAGTTTGGAAACTGTACCCATTCATATTGTTTTAAACTAAATACTTTTGTTAATTACGTTGTTGAATGAAAGATTACCGACTCCTTTTTGCCGTCATCACTGTTGCCTTAGTTTGGGGGACCACATTTTTAGCCATTCGGGTTGCTGTAGAAACTATTCCCGCTTGGTTTGTTGCGGGAATCCGTCAGTTTCTGGCATCACTTATTATGCTTTCTGTATTGATTTACAGAAAACAGTTTCAGTGGATTGGCTGGAAAAGCTTAGGATATCAAATTGTTTTTTCCATATTAATGCTGGTGATCGCAAACGGAATGACCACCGTGGCGGAAGAAACGGTTTCCAGCAGTCTGGCTTCATTAATCAATGCGGCATCTCCTATTCTTGTATTTTTGGGAAGTGTAGCTATTGGAATTCAGAAGTTCAGTTTCAGAGCTTTGATAGGTGTTCTTTTATGCTTCAGCGGAATACTTTTTATTTTTTGGGATGGGTTAAAAGATCTAGCAAATCCGGAATATAGAATGGGCGTTATTTTCCTTTTCTGTGCTATTTCAGGATGGGCTTCTGGAACTATTTTCACTAAGAAGCTGAATATTCAAAGCGGTAATATTTCTCTGAATTTATTTTACCAGTTCTTATTCGCCGGAGTAGTTCAGATTATCTTTGCCTTCGTATTTTCGGAAAAATATAATTTTGAAAACTGGACCTTAAAGAGCATTTCGGCCATGCTTTACCTGTCTGTTTTCGGTTCTGTAGCAGCCTTTTTTGCATTTCATTATGCTCTGACCAAAATATCGCCCGTACAGGTTTCTATTATGGCTTACGTGAATACGATCATTGCCATATTTCTGGGCTGGCTGATTCTCAATGAAAATATCTCAACCAAATTTATTATTGCCACCGTTTTTATCATCTGTGGGGTATTTATTATTAATTACAAACCTGAAATGTTTAAAAAGCAAAAAATTGGGTGATTATAAAAAGTCACTCGTCCCGGTCAGTTTTATTTTTTCTTATTTTTTTCCTATATTGTTTACACCAAGATTTACAATATGCAAAAAAATATAATACCTTTTCTATTCGCTATTTTATTTCTGTTAGCAAGTTGCGACCATAAGGACAAAGAGAAAAATATTACTCTAAGGGAGCAGCAGCTCTTGGAAAAAGAAAAATTATTCGCCAAAAAAGAACTGGAATATCAGTCTCTTCTGAAAATGAGAGACAGTGTTTTTGCTAAAAAGGATTCTGTAAAAATACTGAAATGGTCGGAAGAAATTTCGGGCTCCTGGAATGGCAAAGTAATCTGTACAGAGTCTACTTGCAGCGATTACGTAGTGGGTGATCAGCGAACAGATACCTGGGAATTTGATAACGATTCTACCCAGCTGGTCACAAAAATTATCAATAACAACAATCTGATCAGGCTATATTCAGGAAAATTTGAGCACAATGAAATCAAACTGAATTTTAAAACTGATTCCACCGCTAAGAAAAAAGTGGAAATGAATATCCTTCTTAATGATATTTCCGACAATAAAATCAGAGGAACACGCACCGTTACGGTTGACAATTGTATGGCAAAATTCTCTGTAGAATTAATACGTTCCACCAAATAACATTCTTATGATTTTGCTGAGTATACACAACCTGAGTCTTCCTATAGAAGATCCGGTACTGAAATTTTTACTGGTACTGATTATTATTCTGGCAGCACCTCTTCTCCTGAATAAAATCAAAGTTCCGCATCTGTTGGGATTAATCATCGCCGGAGCTGTAATTGGCCCCAATGGCTTTAATGTTTTGGCAAGGGACAGCAGCATTGTGGTTACAGGAACCACCGGACTTTTGTATATCATGTTTCTGGCAGGTCTGGAAATCGATATGGGGGATTTTAAGAAAAACAAATGGAAAAGCCTTACATTCGGGATTTACACATTTGCAGTTCCTTTTGTTTTAGGCTATTTAGGAGGATATTATATTTTACACTTTTCAATGCTTACTTCGGTACTGTTTGCCAGCTTGTTTTCATCACATACCCTGATCGCTTATCCATTGGTTAGTAAATTGGGAATTTCGAAAAACCTGGCGGTCAATATCACAGTTGGTGGAACGATGATCACCGATATTCTTGCCCTTTTGGTACTTGCGGTAATTGTGGGAATGTCACAAGGAGAAGTGGGAACCGAATTTTGGGTTAAATTATCCGTATCCTTTATCATTTTCGCATTAATCGTACTGGTAGTCTTTCCGATGATCGGACGATGGTTTTTTAAGAAAGTGGATGATAAAATTTCACAGTATATTTTTGTATTGGTGATGATTTATCTGGCGGCTCTTCTGGCTGAGCTGGCCGGTGTAGAAGCCATCATCGGAGCATTCTTTGCAGGATTGGCTTTAAACAGGCTCATTCCTCATACTTCTTCACTGATGAATCGTGTAGAATTTGTCGGAAACGCCATTTTTATTCCTTTTTTTCTGATCAGCGTCGGAATGCTGATTGATTTTACTGTATTTTTCAAAAGCTGGGAGACGTTGGAAGTTGCAGGTATTATGCTCGTAGCTTCCATTGGCGGAAAATATCTTTCAGCCGTGGCTACTCAAAAAACATTCAGGCTTTCTAAGGAAGAGGGAAAACTGATTTTCGGATTAAGTTCAGCATCTGCAGCAGCAACACTGGCTTCCGTAATGGTCGGCTACAACATTATTCTTTCTGAAACCGAAACAGGAGAACCTGTAAGATTACTGAACGAGCATGTCCTGAATGGCAGCATTCTCCTAATCCTGATTTCATGTACCATTTCATCATTTATCTCAATGTCGAGTGCCCAAAAAATTGCAGAAAGTGATAATGAGGATACCGTTTCAGGAAACAACCATGAAGAAGAAAATATCCTTTTAGCCATCAATCATGAAGAAACGGTAGAAAGAATGGTGAATCTGGGAATTCTGATAAAAGCACATTCCAACAAAGAAAACCTTTCAGCATTAAATGTAATCAATGAAGATAAAAATGAGTCTTCGGTGAAAAACGCCGAAAAACTGTTACATAAAGCTACTGATTCCGCTGCCTCAGCAGATGTTGCATTAAAAGCATTGAAAAGATATGATAATGACGTGGTGAACGGAATAAATAATGTCATTAAAGAACAGAATATTACCGATCTCATTATCGGATTGGAAAATGAAAAAGGCTTCTCCCCTTCTTTTGTTTATAATCTTTACAATGGGTACCTTCAGAATGATGATGTGAATGTATTGGTTTATCATGCAGCACAACCTCTTTCAACCATAAAAAAATACGCGGTGATGATTCCTGAAAATTCTCATAAAGAAGCAGGTTTTTTCCATGCTCTGCTCAGAGTCTGGAATATCGCGAGAAATTCGGGAGCCACTATGGTCTTTTATACTCCGGAAAACATTCTTGACATTCTGCAGCGAATCATTAAAAAAGCCAATATAGAAGCCGAATTCATCATCATGAAGAGCTGGAAAGATGGCGAAAAAACAGCTTCTGAGCTCAAAGAAGATGAAGCCCTTATTCTTTTCATGGCCAAAAAAGGAATGCAGTCATTTATTCCTCAAATGCGGCTGATCCCGGAACTTTTAAACAGAAAACTGAATGATAACAATTATCTGCTGGTTTATCCGTTCTCAGATTTCGACAATACAAGTTCCGAAAGACGTTCTGTGGGAAATCATGATGACTTTATGGAAATTGGAAACGTGATCAAGAAAATTTTTAAATAAAACCTAATACAAAGACTAAATTAAATCCAATATAAAAAATATCAAAAAAAATCTGATGATTATAGGATCATTCCCGTTTACTTGAAATTGCCAATAGATGTGACCAGAAAATCTGATATCGAATTTGGAAACAAGAACATTCAGAATATTGAAACCTATCAGCTTTTTATTGCAATACATAAGTAAAAAATCAACTCATCAAATTATGATTAAATAATGTAGACATTACAAAATATTTTTTATAATTTCAGTTAAAAGAATAAAACCAATTATACCTTAATGATGACTATGAAACCAATTTTTTCATTATTTTTAATTTTAGCATCTATCAGCATTTTTTGTCAAGACCGCCCATACTCTGATATTGAAATTCAACAAAAATTAGATTCTATTAAAGCTGAAGGAAATCTATTATATTCACTAGAAAATGCTTCCTGGCATTCTACTGATCTGGCTAATGGAAATAAAAAAATAAACAAAAATCTTGGCGCTTATCTTACTTATAAAAACAATGACACTGTTAAAACTGTTTTCTTAGATAAAGATCAAAATCTTGTTATCGCTGAATATTCATTTAAAAATAATTCAAAAAAAACCGTAAATGAAAATTTCAGTCCAAGAAATATGAATCCTACCGAAACTGCTTTAAAACAGGTTCGATTCAAAATAATCTCTCAACTTTCGGATCCAAAATATGAGGTAACAGTACCTCAGGGATTTAGCTTAAACATGGTTACAATTCCTTATAATGAAAATTATAAAAACTATTTGATTACAGGCTCTTCTGATACCCATACCATCCCTTTTGGAAACGATTATCTTTTTATTTCTGATAAAGACGGCAACATTATTTCTCATAAAAAATTTCATTCAAGATCAATTCTTACTTTGACGACAATGCCGGATGGAAGTACAATGACCATGTCTTCACACAGTCATTTAAAAACCAATCCGTTTATTTCTGCTACGGATATCTGTACTTTTAAACTGTATGCTCCTTTTACAAAGCTTGATGAATTTTCCGTTTATTCACCTGTTTTAGGTGGCTATATGAAGTACAACTACAAAACAGATACAATAGGAAAATTTAAAAATCCTAAATAATATGAAAAAGATTTTAAGCATATTTCTTTTTCTATTTTTATCTTATCACATCCATGCTCAATTTGCAAAAATTATTGACAAAGACGGCTATGTAAACCTCAGAAAAGAAGAAGGCATAAAAAGCCAGGTGACCGGAAGAATACAGTCCGGAGAAATTGTTTATGTTTATGACCAAGATGAAAAGAACAAAGATTGGCTTATTACAGATTATCAGGATAAAAATGGAAAATTATTAACAGGATACATCCATCGTTCCAGACTGAAATACATAGCAACCTATGAGGAAATTCCAGCAACAACAACAGGTGCCCAAAAAGCTGTTTTCATTTTGAAAAACAGAAAAATCGAAATCCTCTCCGATACCTTTAATTACAAGAAAAACAAAAAATATTTCTCCTCCACTCATTACGGAAAGCAGCAGATCGAAGATCAATATAAAGGCCAGCAGATCTGGGGAACTGACGGTACTATTCCACAAACACATTATTTATCAATTACAGCAACAATAGCCAATAAAAAAGTTGAAATTCCTCAAAAGGAAATCGAAAATCTATTTAATATTAATAACGAAAATACAGCCTGTTATTTTGACAATCAGAATGAAACACTGTATATTACTTCCTTAAACTCTGACGGAGCTGGTGGCTATATGGTCTTGTTTATTATAGAAAAAGGAAAATACAAAGGGCGAACTTTAATCATGCCTTTTTAAAAATATAAAAAATGAAAAAAACTCTGATTATTATAGGATCAATTCTGCTTTTAATTATTATTTCATTCACCATTTACTGGAATTTGCCAATAGATGTGACCAGAAAATCTGATATCGAATTTGGAAATAAGATCATTCAGAATATTGAAACCTATCAGAAAAACAAGGGCAGACTTCCTCAAAATGATGATTGGAAAACACTCGAAAAACTAGGTTTTAAAATGGAAGATTTGGGGGTAAGTCCTGTTTATACAACGGACGATAAATCTTATGAATTAACATATGTTGACGGTTTCGACGGCCCCTATTTAATCTGGAACTCACAGGAACGAAAATGGACGATTGATTTTCCTAAAATTTATAAGTGATTAAAATGGGAAAATACTTTTTTATATTTCTTATATTTTTGTCTTTCAAACTGCATGGGCAGACCAGAGAAAACAAATTTTATATACAGGACAGCATTGATTCTGAAAACCGGATGGCCAGGAAGAAAGAAATTCTTGATAATTTTAAAGGTTTAAATTATACACATCTCAATCAAAGAATTGTTTCTGATATTGATTTTAATCAACTAAAAAGCCCAAACCTCATTTTTCATTTTAAATGTAGAAATACCACCGTAATTTTAATATCTCCGTTTGATTATGTAGATCATTCGGATGATGAAAATCCAGCCTATAATGCAACAACTTTCTGGAATAAAGAAACGGTAAAACTGATCAGAAAGAAATATCATAAAAATGTTATTCCTTTTCTGATAGGAATTAACTCTTTCGTACTTGTGAAAGAAGATGACTTAAAAAAATATTCCGAAAATTTCAGTAAATTTTATTCTAAGGAATGCAAAAATCTTCAGGAGCTTTCAAGAAAACGCAAAAAAGGAGTGTTGATTTATAATACTGGTCAAAAACACTATGAAGAAGAGTTCTATTACTTTCCGTATAAAAATAAGAAATTAATTATAGATAAAAATTCGCGTGAAAATTTTAACAGTATTTATATACAATTCCGAAATAAACCCAACAAAATCGTTGTTGTCAGCTTTACATATAATTTAAATAATGATGATATTTCCTATCAAACATATCAATTTAAAAATAATGATTGGATAAAAATCCCGACTTCAGAAAAAGATAAATTTCAATAAAAGCGCTGTAAATAAATTACAGCGCTTTTTTTATTTTTAAGAATCAGTAAAAATTATTCTGCAATTACACGCACCATTCCTTTTACCATCACCAGCTTTTCCATCAGTTCCTCTCGGGAATCTGCCAGTACATTGATGTGACCCATTTTTCTTCCGGGCTTGGTTTCTGTTTTTCCATACAGATGAATATAGGTTTCCGGCAGCCTTAGAACATCATCCATACCTTCATAAACTACCTTTCCTGAAAAGCCTTCTGCTCCAACCAGATTCAGCATTCCGCTATAAATAATAGCATCTGTATCTGCCAAAGGAAGATTTTTTACCACTCTGTACATCTGCTCAAACTGTGAATTGGCATTTCCTTCCTGACTTTGGTGTCCCGAATTATGAAGTCTCGGAGCTGTTTCGTTGACCCATACTTTTCCTTCTTTATCTAAAAATAATTCGATCGCAAAAAGTCCCGGAGAATTAATAGCATTCAGGAATTTTTCTGTAATAGAATCAATCTGCTCTTCAATATCTTCATCCAAAAATACCGGACAGATATTAAAATCCAATAAATTCAGTTTCGGATCAGCAACCATCTCGGTCACAGGAAACGTTTTTGTTTCTCCGTTTTCATTTCTGGCAACGATGACAGAAAGTTCTTTATCAATATCTACAAGACTTTCAATCACAGAATCCTGTATCCACAGATTTTTCATATCTTCAGCCGTACGGATCACCTGTACTCCTTTTCCGTCGTATCCACCGGTATTCATTTTCTGTACAAAAGGCAACGGCATGTTGATCTCATCGGAACTTCCGTCCATCACTTCAAATTCCGGACTTGGGATATCATGATTTTTATAAAATTCTTTTTGAAGGATTTTTTGCTGAATCGTCTTAATAATAGCAGCATTAGGCACTACTTTTACTCCCTGATTCTCAAGTTCGGCAAGAGCATCTGCATTCACGTGTTCGATTTCGATCGTCACGACATCTTTATCCTTCCCGAAATTCAGAACCGTTTCGTAATCATTAAAACTTCCTTGTGTAAAGTAAGAAATATTGTGGCAAGGCGCATCAGAAGCCGGATCCAGCGTATAAAATTCATCATCGTATTTCAACGCTTCCTGAATCAGCATTCTTCCAAGCTGTCCTCCACCTAAAATTCCTATTTTCATTTTTTCTTTTTATTTTTTCTATTAGATTTAATTTTCAGATTTAAAACTATCGTTTCAATTAACTTCAGTTTTATTGAATTTTATCAATTTTCAAATACCCCAATCCCATAGGATTTTCCTGATTTTCTGCATCAGATTTAGTCAGGATAATTGAATATTTTTCTTTCATTTTTGCAGGAAGAATATCGCTCACATTGAAAATATCATCAATGTCCACTCCATGTTTATCATCAATATGGCTTACGGCGCCTTCAAACCCCATCGTTTTATAGAAATCGGTAGTTTTCGCTTTTTTCACAATATCCCCCATAGATGCTCCCACCATAAGATGCTGTTCGTGAAACTCTTCAAAATATCCTCTTTTATAACCACCAAGGTTTACAAAAAACAGTTGATTTTCCGATGCCTGATCTGTTTTTTCAATGATCTTCACTTCATATCCGTCAGCAAATTTCACCTCCTGATAGCAATCCAGGTGAATCTTTCCATCTGCTTCTTTCCAAAAATCTTTCATATCCGGAACGAGGTCTTTCAGGCTTTCTGCAATTCCGAAAAACACATCATGTTGCTCAATATTTCGTCCTTTAGGCGTTGCACCAAGGATAATATAGAATAATTTCAGTTCATTTTCCATACTGCAAAAATACGTCAAATTTATCTTTTTATAAACGTTTGGCAGACTACGACAATAGTTTTATATTTGTAGCATGTCAGAAATCATTATTCTCTTCCTTGGAGCAATTTCGGCGGGACTTCTTGGTTCGCTTACGGGTTTAGGAGGAGGGGTTATCATTATTCCTTTATTAACACTGGGTTTCGGTGTTCCTATGCATTATGCAATCGGTGCTTCTCTTATTTCTGTAATCGGAACTTCTTCGGGAGCGGCAGTTGCCTTTGTGAAGGAAGGTTTTACCAATATGAGGATCGGAATGTTCCTGGAAATCGCTACCACATCAGGAGCCATTATCGGAGCTCTGGTTTCCGGAATGCTTAATCCAAATACCATTGGAATCATTTTCGCCAGCATACTTCTTCTGACTGTTATTTTAAATCTTAAAGGCAAGCCTGACCATCAGGAACCGGTAATAAAAGGAAGTTTAGAAGATAAGCTGAAACTTTACGGAACTTTTCCTGATAAAGGAGTTATAAAAAGTTATTCGGCCAAAAATACTATTCCCGGATTTTTAATGATGATGTTTGCAGGAGCAATGTCCGGACTTTTAGGAATCGGTTCCGGAGCATTAAAAGTTTTGGCGATGGACAATATGATGAGACTTCCTTTCAAAGTTTCTACGACAACAAGTAATTTTATGATCGGAGTGACGGCAGTAGCCAGCTCACTGATTTATTTTCAGAGAGGAGAAATCGTTCCTGTAATTGTAGCTCCTGTACTTATCGGAGTGGTTGTAGGAAGTTTTATAGGATCTAAAACATTAATGGTTTCCAAGACAAAAAAACTGAAAACATTCTTTGCTATTGTCATCACCATTCTGTCGATTTACATGATGTATAACGGTATTAATAAAAGCTTCAGATAATGAAAAAGAATTTCACGGATGTAGATCTGAACCGCTCGGTAGGAAACCTTCTGAGATTAGGAGTTATTTTATCTGTTGCCACTTCACTGATTGGTTTTATCAAACTGTTTCTGGAGGGTTTTAAAATGCCGAAAAAATACACTTCCCTCAACATGGGAACTTCTTCAGAAAAAGTATGGGGACAATTTTGGGATTCTCTTTGTAAAGGTGAAGGAATGGCCATTATTCAATTAGGTATTCTTCTTTTGATCTTTACGCCCCTGATGAGAATTATTTTTGCACTGATAGGCTATCTAAAAGAAAAAGACTACGTATATGTAGTCATTTCTTCTATTGTTTTAGCAATTATGGCGGTAAGTTTCTTTACAGGTTACGCGCACTAATTTATATTTCATAAAATTCTAACGGAAGCTGATCGGGATCCTGGGTAAAGAAAAATTCTTTTCCCGTAAACTCGTCGATTCTTATTTCCTCACAGGTCAGCCCTTTCTGAATTAATTCCTGACGTTTATCACTTACATTTTCAACAGAAAAAGCAAGATGTCTTAATCCACATGATTCCGGCCGGGACGGTCTTGCCGGAGGATCGGGAAATGAAAACAGTTCAATGACATAATGATCTCCGATGGCAAGATCCAGTTTATAGGACTGTCTTTCCTCACGATATACTTCACGGATGATATTCAACCCCAAAATGTCGGTATAAAATATTTTAGAGATTTCGTAATCTGAACAAATGATCGCTATATGATGAATTTTCATAATTAATTTTCACAATTTTCTTTTCTTCTGGTATCAATAAGATATTGTATTTTCCAGGTATTATTTTGTTTAACCAGTTGGAAACTATTGGCTCCGCAATGGGTAAATTTTTCTTTTAAATAAAACTGATAAGGGGTAAAAATACTCGCCAGATTACCATCTATATTAATAGAGCCTACTGTTATTTTCTCATCAAGCTCGTTTTTGGTTACTTTTGATATAGAAGCTATAAAATCTTTAACATTCTCAGTTTTAACGCTGCCGTCTTTTGCAACCGTCTGGATAATAGCAGTATCTGTAAATACAGAACCTACCAACTTAGGATCTGCATTTTTCATACCCAGAAACAAATCTTCAATAGGCTTCTGAACTTCTTCTTTCGAAGATAACTGCGCAGAGCATAGACCTGAAAAAAGCAGTCCTGCAATAATTATTTTATTCATATGATATTAATTAATCTTATTGAATAAAAATAAGGAAAAATAAGTTTCAAAAATAAGATCGATGAACAAAGTTTAAAAAACAATTCTTCGGATATCTGGATAAATGGTTTAATTTTATACGCTTATTCAATATTTATGTGGACAGCTTATCTGATTTTAACCGTATTGTTACTGATTTTAACGATACTCCCAAAAATTCAAAATCCTCACTGGATATTTCGTGTTCCCGAGTTTGGTAAAATACAAATTACTTATTTTATAGTTTTCACTTTCCTATTCGGTTTTTTTGCAGATTCTCCAAAAGGTTTCTGGTATTATCAGGCACTTTTAATCCTCCTTTTTATTCACCATGCAATAATCCTTATAAAATACACTCCTCTTTATCCGGTAAAAAAATATACCCAGGGAGCTCAGTCTTCGGAGAAGCTGAATTTTATTTCGGCCAATGTTTACCAATTCAACAGGGAATATCAGAGATTTATTAATCTGATCGAAAACAATCAACCAGATATTTTCCTTACAATGGAAAGCAATGCCGACTGGGAACAAGCGTTGCGTCCTCTCGAAAAAGAATATCCTTATCATCATAAAGTCACTCTGGAAAATACTTACGGAATGCACTTTTATTCTAAAATTGAAATCCAGAGCTCAAAAACACATTTTTTTGTCGCTGATGATATTCCAACCATCGAGGCTCATCTGGAGACTGAAGAAGGCTTCAAATTTGTTTTTTTTGCCGTTCATCCACCACCGCCGAGCCCAACGGAAGAAGAAACATCCAAAGAAAGAGATGGAGATCTGCTCAGCACAGCAAAGCAGGTAAGAAAAATATCAGATCCTGTCATTGTGGTTGGTGATTTTAATAATGTTGCATGGTCCAAATCGTCTATTCTTTTCAGAAAAACCAGTCATTTGATAGACCCCAGAATCGGACATTCTTTCGTCTCTACTTTTCACGCAAAATACAGACTTTTAAGATTTCCGATTGATTTAATGTTCCATAGTGAAGATATATTTATTAAAGATCTTAAAACACTGGAAAATTTCGGATCGGATCACCTTCCTGTGTATTGCGAATTCTTTATCGATCATCAAAATGAAGAGCAGGAAGAAAGAATAGATCATGCCACAAACGAGGAAAAAGCTCAGGCTGAAGAGATGATTCAGGAGGGTAAAAAAGAAGACGGAGACCGCGATGCAGTGGTTACTGAAGATTGATATTTCTACATAACTTCGTCAAATTAAACTAAAAAAACGGACTTTTCAGTCCGTTTTTTATATATGCATTTTATATCTACTATTAAAACTTCATTACATCCTTCACAACTCCATTATTTTGTGTATGCTGCAGTAATTCTGCCTGAATAAAAGATTTTACAGTTTCTTCAGAACCGTCATTTGGGAATAAAAGATGAACGTTTGCCCCGGCATCCAACGTAAAGAATAAAGGCAAGCCGGTTTCTTTTCTGAAGTCCCAGATTTTATTAATTACTTCCAGAGTTCCCGTTTTCATTAAAATAAAAGCAGGATCACTCATCATCATCATTGCATGAAGAGTAAGTGCTTCATGTTCCACTAATTTTATAAACGCCTGCAAATCGCCGCTTTTCAGAATTTCAATCATCGGTTCGAAATTATCTCTCGCCTCCTGAAATCTTCTTTCTGCATACGGATTTGTTTTCATCAAACCATGACCTACCGTTGACGAAACACTTTTCTCGCCTTCATGAATCAATAAAACCCAGTCATTAAAATCTTTGAAAATCTCATGAATTTCATCATCAGGATATTTCACTGCAAATAAATCTGAGCTTTCTCTTACCTGAGATTGCCCCCAAACCACTAATCCGTTATAAAGACTTCTACATGCACTTCCACTTCCCAACCTTGCTAAAAAAGAGGCTTTTTTTAACGATTCTTCATCGGATTTTTTTCCCGAAAAAGACTCATCAAGGCTCATCAGACATTTTGCAATTGCTCCGAAACCGGATGCTGAACTTGCAATTCCGGAACTGTGAGGAAATGTATTTTCAGTATTAATGATATATTTTCCCTGTAAAATCCACGGAAGATATTGTTCAATACTGTTGAAATATTTTTCTATTTTTTCAGCAAACTTCACTTCTTCATTTCCTGACAAAAAAGTTTGAACAGAAAATGGCTCATTTGCTATAAACTCCATTGTTGTATTTGTTTTACAATGACTTAATGTATAACTGATACTTGGATTTGCCGGAATCTGGTTGTCATATTTACCCCAATATTTGATCAGGGCGATATTTGACGGACAGCTTTCTGAAACTGTTTTGCTATTAATATTGAAATCTTCCTGTCCTAGAAATTCTTGTGTTGTCATAATTTTTTTAATATTCATTTGTCATCCTGAATTTTGACGGTAAAAATGTCAACCATAATTCAGAAGTGGAATTTAAGAATCTTACTTTAAATTAATCCTAAAGATACTACATAATTTACAATTTGTTCATACGCCAAACTCATAGCTGCTAATACATTTTCTCAATAATATCAGCGTACTTTTTAAGAACCACATTCCTTTTCACTTTCAGCGTTGGAGTGATTTCACCTGTATTGATATCAAATTCGGCAGGCATTAAAGTGAATTTTTTCACCTTCTCAAAGTCTGATAAATGGTGTTGTAATTCCTTAATCTTCTCCTTATAAAAATCGTGTACTTTTTCATTTTTTACGATCTCGGCCCAATTCGTAAACGGAATATTATTCTTTTTGATAAAATCTTCCAAAAACTCAAAATTAGGAACAATCAATGCCGAAACAAACTGCTTTCCTTCTGCAATCAGAACGATTTGCTGGATAAAATTATTATTTGTCAAAAGATTTTCAATCTGCTGCGGAGCGATGTATTTTCCATTGGAAGTTTTCATCAGATCTTTCAATCGGTCTGTGATGATCAGATTTCCTTTATCATCAATTTTTCCAGCATCTCCAGTTTTAAACCAGCCATCTTCAGTGAAAACTTTTTGAGTTTCTTCAGGCTTTTGATAATAGCCTTTCATAATTCCGTTTCCTCTTGCCTGAATTTCGTCACTTTCTCCGATTCGGATTTCTACCCCTGGCAGGGGTTTCCCACTTGTACCATGCTCAAAATGGGTTAACGGAAAAAGCGTCAGTGTGGCCGTAGTTTCTGTTAAACCATATCCTACAGTCACATGAATTCCTACTGACTCGAAGAACCTGGTAACTTCCGGAGACAGAGAAGCTCCCCCACATGGCAGAAACCAAAGTCGCCCGCCCATTCTTTCTTTTATTTTGCTGAAAACCAAGGTATCAGCAATAGATTCTTTTATTTTTAAACCAAAAGGAATTGGTTGTTCATTTCTTCTTAATTCTGCGGTCTGCCAGCCTGTCGCCAAAGCCCAGTCAAATATTTTTTTCTTCAGTGATGAGCCTTCTTCAGCCTTTTCAAGAACTCCGGCATAGACTTTCTGAAAAAATCTTGGTACAGCGCACATGGTCGTTGGCTTAACCTCTTCCAGTGCTTTTGCTATATTTTTCGGGTCTTCCAGAAAATAGACTCTTGCTCCTCCATACAGACACAATAAGCTCCAGCTTCTTTCAAAAACATGGCTTAACGGTAAAAATGCCAATGACAACTCTTCTTCAAAATTTTTAAACTTAAAAAACTCGAAATGAGCATCAAAAGCTTTGATAAAATTTCCATGAGTAAGCATTACCCCTTTTGGTGTTCCTGTAGTTCCTGAGGTATAAATAAGGGTCGCCACATCCTCATATTCTTTTTTGCAGATTTCAAATGTTGAAGGAGTTTTTGAAATAAAATCTTCAAGATAAAAACTATTAAACTCTTTCTTGATCCAGACTGCTTTTTTAGAAACAATAATCAACTCAAGGCTGCTGTTTTCTTTTTGCAGAATCTCAAGGCAGGCATCGTATTGTGCCTGATTACCTACTAAAATAGCTTTAGCCTGAGAATCGCTGATGATATATTCTGCCTGCTCTCCATTATTGGTTGAATAAATAGGAACAGTAATCGCTCCGACAGACATCGAAGCCATATCAAAAATCACCCATTCAGAAGAGTTATCCGAATAGATAGCGACATGGTCATTTTCCTGAATTCCTGCTTCTTTCAGTGCATTGGCTGTTTTAAAAACAATTTCACCGAACTTTTTCCAGCTGATCTCTTTCCAGGCTTCTTCTTTCTTTTTAAAGCCTATTGCAGATTTTACAGGATGTTTTTCTATATTTTTATTAATAATTGCCTCTGCAAGATTCATTTCTTCAGCTTTTTGTCGTTAATATAATTTTTGAGATGAAAATCAATACTTTCTGAAACAGGAATGAACTGATAATCAATCCTATCTTTAATTTTTTGATTGGAAATAATATTGAGTGATGAAATGGCTTCTATATTGGTTTTTGTGATCATTCTTAACGGAGGAATCAGCCATCCAAAAAGGATATTGGCCCATCTTCCGGCATTTAGCTGAAATTTTGTGAGAACTTTCGCTTCTTTTAATCCTAATTTCGGTCTGATCTGTTTCGCCAACTCTGCATATTTTTCATTTTCCGAAATAATAATAAAACGTTCACCAAAGATATTTTTTTCCATCAGCTCTATGGAAATTTTGGCGACATCTCTTACATCTGCGTAGCTTGTTCCTCCGGAAAATGTAAATCCGTTTTTTTCAAAAGTCGGAAAAATATCACCACTGCTCTGGCCCCAGTTTCCACTACCTATGATCATTCCTGGATTTACAATGACTGTGTTCAAACCTTCTGCAGAGGCTCTCCATACCTCCATTTCAGAAAGATGTTTTGAGATCGCATAAGCAGAGTGTTCTTCTTTCGGATTAAAATCTGAACTTTCGTCTAATTCCCCTTTTTCATTAAAAAGATCCAGAACTGCAATACTGCTGACATGAAGAAATTTTTTAACCTCAGAACCCTCACAGGCAAATAATAAATTTTCGGTACCTTTTACATTGGTATGGTACATTTCTTTATCATCTTTAGGATTGAACCCTACTTTTGCAGCACAATGATATACTTCATCGACTCCTTTCAAAGCATCCTGCAAAGAATGAATATCATCAAAATCTACATTTACCCATTCAATTTTATTAAAAAAATCATCTGGATTTTCCGTATAAAATGTATAGGAATGTCTTACTTCGTTTACATTACTTGCAGGTCTTTTGGCAGCACGTACTTTTTTGCCCTTTTTAAGAAGCTCCAAAACAATTACTCTGCCCAAAATTCCGGTGGCACCCGTTACAAAAACCATCAAATTATATTTCTGCTTGATTATTGACTAAAATATGATAATATTTTCTATCCGGCAATTCTTCATTTTCATGAAAAAAATTACTCGAAAATAGCATCTGCAAATTTGCGATTTTTAAAGGAGAATCTCATCTTAATTTGTTATTTAATTCCCTTTATACCTGATAATATAAGTTTTGGCTGAAGCCATTGAATTTCAGAGAGGTTAAAAGCGGGCTAAAGCCCGCTCAGTTATTATTTAGTGATTGAATGCTATTATTTTACACTAAAATCATATTATTTCTTCTCGGTGCCTTATCACATAGAACATCGGCAATACTTTTTGAAATGAGGTTTCCTTCTGTAAGATTGTCCAGCCAGAAAAACTCACCTGCAGCATTGATTTCAATGAAAAAATATTCGTCTTCAGGGGAAACAATAATATCCAGAGCTCCGTAATCAACATTATAAACATCTAAAAGCTCCAGTACTTTTTCTTCAATATCTTTCGGAAGCTCTGTCGGCTGCCATTTATCAATTAAATTGACTCCGTCTTTCCGCCAGTCTACCTTAGCATCTTCAAACTGCTGGGAATCAATTTCAAAAGCATACACATCGCGGCCAACTACCGTCACGCGAAGTTCTTTTTTCTTCTGAATCATTTTCTGAAACTGCATCGGACAATATAAAAGAGAATCAATTTCTTCTAATCTATCTTCTTTAACCACATTCGTAAATACGACACTTTCAATTCCGTCTTCATAAATGGCAAATCCGGTTTGCATTTTTGCCACTACATTCTGATGTTTAATGATAAACTGTCTCGCATGATCAGGATTATTGGTCAGGCAGGTTTCAGGAACTTTAAATCCTATTTTATCGGCAATTTTCAATTGTTCCTCTTTACTGTCCAGTCTTCTGTAAACACTTGGTTTTCCTAAAGAATAAACATCAATAGATTCTAAAAACCCGAAAAGTGTATTACGGATCTCTCCCATCGCTGCACCGTAGAATTTGGAATCAAGCTCTTCCTTCAGACCATCCCCGATATTGTAAGCTCTTCTGTACCATACGGCAGCGATATCATCAAGACGATGTTTTTTATCAGCAGTTTCCAGAACACTGATCCACTGACCGTCTTCAAAAATCGTTGATAATTTATTTTGTAAAGGATAAAGATCTACATCGAAGCGGACTACTTCACAATTATTTTTTTCGATGTATTCTGTTACTTTTTGGATTGAAAAGTTATCTCCTGTGTGGGTAATTATTAAAATTTTGTTCATTGGTTATTGTATTCTTTTAATAAGATAATCAGCTATTTTTTGTGCAATAGGGAAATTCAGGTCTTTTTGCAGCATTCCCCATTCTCCCTGCGGATTTACTTCCAGAAAATGATAATTTCCGTCTCTGCCTTTAATCATATCGATCGCTCCCAGATAAAGACCCATCTCATTCATCATGGAGGTCAAATTGTATTTAATATCTTCCGGCAACTCGTAAACAGACCAAAAGAAACTTTCATGATTGACTCTCCAATCTGCATTTTCGCTGTTATTAATTTTTCCGGTAAAAAATTCACCATCCACATAAACGATTCTGAGCTCATATTCTTTTTCAATATAAGGCTGAAAAATCATGGGACAATAAGCAATATCGGCAAGATGCTCAAGGTTCTCTTCCTCAATAATCGTTGTTGAAAGAAAATTTTCTCCATTCATCGATTTTTTGATGGCTCCATGTAGCTTTGCCACAGCTTTTCCATGACAATATTCGCGGAAGAAAGTTAATATTTTCTCTTCATCATTAGAAAAAAGAGTTTTGGGAATATGGAGGTTATGTTTTTGAGCTATTTTAAGCTGGAACATTTTATTTCCGTCAATTTTTGCTTCTTTTCCAAAAGGGTTGATCCAGGGAAGATCTTCCAATACGGTAAAAAGGTTATAACGCAGACTTCCGTATTCTTTCAGAAATATTTTCTCATATTCTTCATCCAGCTCTTCAGGAACTGCAATTCCCCAGGATTTTCTGTGCCAGACTGCCTTAATATCTTTTGAACTGATGCTTGCTCCGGATTCATCAGTCAGTTCAAATGAATCTTCATTAATATTTATTTTCTGAAGATTGTTGAGATGATCTGAATTGAGCCTGAAATAAGGAATATTTTTAGAAGTAAGATATTCAAAAAACAGATCAATATTATAAAAGTCGTTTGAATGCGTAATACAGAGAATCATTTGCTACATTTTATTAAAAAAGGAAACTTAAATGCTAAGTTTCCTTTTAAATATGAATTTGTTAATATGTTCATTGATATAAACAACTCATCTTTTATACAGACTGAACGTCATCATCTCCATCAGATGGATATTTCTGCGTCTGAGCCATATCGTACTGAGGTTTTGTAACGGTATCCAATGCAGGTTTTGTAATTACATCTCTTTCAGGAATTGTAATATCTGTACCTCCTTTTACTTTTTGAGGATCTTTCAATTGTTTCTCAAGAAATGATGCAAAGAATGGTTGTTTTTTTGAATTCTTGTTTTCCATAGGAATATAAATTTGAATGTGATAGGTTTAGTTTAAATAATTTCTCCGATTTCATCGCTGTCCGACGGATATTTGCTCGTCACGTTATCAAGCCCCGGCTTTGTCAACTGATCCTGCAGCGCAGAAGTAACAGAATCTCTAAGCTGTGTTGTAGCATTATCCTGAAGTGCAGAAGTAAGTGATCCTGTACCTCCTGTAATTGTTTCAGGCTCTTTCACTTGTTTCTCAAGAAACGAAGCGAAAAAAGGTTTTTTTGAGTTTTTTTTATTCATGGTTTCCGATTAAGGGATTAGTTTACATTAAAGCTTAACGCCATCCTCATCACCGTCAGAAGGATATTTTGCGGTTACATGATCTCCGCCTGGACGTGTAACATTATCATGAATGACAGAAGTTACATTATCTTTTAAAGCATTGGTGACAGAATCTTCAAGAGCTGCTGTTGTTTCCAATCCTCCTTTCACTTTTTCCGGATCACGAATTTGTTTCTCTAAAAATGAAGCAAAGAAAGGTTTTTTTGAGTTTTTCTGTTTCATAAGTTAATATTTTTAGCAATTTGATTAAACTAAAATACAAAAATTAAGATACAGATAAAAATAAATCACCTTTTTAAGAAAATTTTAACTAAAATAGAACTACCAGAGAATCAATTTAATCCAATCCCAAAAACTCCTTCACAACTTTCGCAAAATCAACCGGATTTTCTGCCTGAACCCAATGGCCTGCATTTTTGATGGTAACAATTTTTTCCTTCGGAAACTGTTGCTTAATCGCAAATTCATCCTGTGGAAGGATATAATTAGAATTTCCTCCGGCAATGAATAAAGTATCACCATCAAAAACGCCAAATTTTATCGCATTAGAAACAAATTCGGTGTATTTTTCCGATAACGTTTTCAGATTAAATCTCCATTTTAGCTTTTTATCATCATCCCAATACAGGTTTTTTACCAAAAACTGAATGGTAGACCTCTCAGGAATATACTGGCTCAATACCGCTTCCACTTCACTTCTTGAATTTACCGTATTGAAATCCACACTTTCGAGAGCTTTAATAATTCCCTGATGATGAGGCGGATATGCTTTTGGTGAAATATCCACAACAATCAGCTTGTCAACCTTCTCCGGGTATTTTATAGCAAACTGCATCACAGCTTTTCCTCCTAGAGAATGTCCGAGAATATGAGCTTTTTCAATCCCGTAATGATTCATATAGTTGGCAATATCATCAGCAAGGTCGTCATGCGACATATCTTCGGAATGAAAACTTCTTCCATGATTCCTCAAATCAATTAAATGAACCGGTAACAATTCTCCGAGGTCCTTCCCGAAACTTCCCCAGTTGTCAAGCATTCCAAACAAACCGTGAAATACTAAAAGCGGTGTAGACGATAAATTTTCGCCAAATATTTTTGAATGTAAAATTTCCATAATTTTATAAGATGTTAGAGGTTAGAAACTAGAAATTAGTTGATACATCACAATAGTAACTTCTAATTTCTAACCTCTGGTTTCTATTTTTACCATTTTGCCAGTCTCTTCAAATAAGCCTGTACTGTATTTTCCAATCCCATATATAAAGCTTCTGAAACCAAGGCATGACCTATGGAAACTTCGAGTAGATTAGGAATTCCATCTGCAAAATATTTCAGGTTTTCCAAGCTTAAATCATGTCCTGCATTTATCCCCAGACCAAATTCGGCAGCAACAACTGCTGTATCATAGTAAGGTTTTATTGCCTGCTCTTTATTGATTAAATAATTCTTAGCATAAGCCTCTGTGTACAGTTCGATCCTGTCTGTTCCTGTTTTAGCAGCATATTCTACCAATTCCGGATTCGGATCTAAGAAAATTGAAGTACGGATTCCCGCATTTTTAAATTCCGCAATGATGTCCGTAAGAAAATCCAGATGTTTTTTTGTATCCCAGCCTGCGTTTGAAGTGATGGCATCATCAGCATCGGGAACCAATGTTACCTGCTCCGGTTTAACCTCCAACACCATATCAATAAAAGGACGGTGGGGATTTCCTTCGATATTAAATTCTGTGGTCACCAAAGGTTTCAGATCATAAACATCTTTTCTTGTAATATGTCTCTCATCAGGTCTCGGGTGAATCGTAATTCCCTGTCCTCCGAATTCCTGAATTTTAATTGCCGCTTCCGTTACACTTGGCGTTTCGCCACCTCTTGCATTTCTTATCGTTGCAATTTTATTAATGTTTACACTAAGTTTTGTCATTTTTTTATTTAGATATTAGAAATTAGATTTTAGAAGTCAGTCTACATGATTATGTAAAATTTAACCCTTAATTCTAATTTCTATTAATTTTATTTTAACTGAAAAAATTAGATTTTAAAACTAAATTCTAACATCTAACTTCTAATTTCTCTTATTACACTTTTACACTCACCTGCATTACCTGCAGATCAAATTCTTTTGAAGCAACCAGCAAATGGTCAAAAATATCTGCCTGAATCTGCTCAAAATGCGCCCATCTTGAATCATTGGTAAAACAATAGATTTCCAAAGGCAGTCCCTGAGGCGTAATATCCAGTTGACGAACCATCATGGCACCTTCCTGGTCGATATCAGGATCATTTTCTATATATTTCTGAGCATAATATCTGAAGACACCGATATTTGTAAGCTGTCTCCCATTAATTATTTTATCACTGTGCTCAATGTTTTCTTTTTCTTTTTTCAGCTCATCACTTTTTCCCTGAAGATAGTCTGAAATAAGGTTAATCTCTTTCAGGCGCTCAATTTCCTCTTCTGTTAAAAACTTAAATGAATTGATATTAAAATAAATTGATTTTTTAATTCTTCTGGTATTGGATTCCGACATCACCTGCAGATTTTTAATCTCCGTAGTCAGCAAGTCATAGGTAGGAATCGTAGAAATTGTTTTATCAAAATTATTGATTTTGGTTGTCAAAAGACTGATATCTGCAATATTACCTTCAATACTGTATTTCGGAATACTCACCCAATCTCCTACTTTTAAACTTTTTGAAGTCGCCACATGAATACCCGTCACAAATCCCAGGATCGTATCCCTGAAAACCAAGACCAGTACTGCTGTTATCGCCCCAAGACTTCCAACAATAGTAGTCCCTTTAATCCCAAATATCACACAGATCCCAACCAATGAGAATATAAAAATCCCTAAAATTTTTACAGTTTCAGAGATTGCATTCAATGCCATTATTTTATAGAAATCCTGTTTGATCACAAAATAATTTCTAAAAGCCGTCAGTGATCTGTAAAGCATTCCGGCTAGAATAAGCACCAACCCTAAATTAACACATCGGATGATAAAAATCGTTGTTTTTGGGAGGGCTGTGATCGGAAATATCGAACTGTGCATCGTTCCCACGATCGCCAATGCAGCGAAATGCGCAAGAGAATTCGTGATTTTAGACTGATAAATAGATCTTATGACCGGATATTTATTTTCATTATGAAAAAAACGAAAAATATAATTGATAACAAACTTGAAGACAAAATCAATCACTAAAAATATCGCGCAAAGTAAAAATAATTTTACAATGATATGGAAAATCCAATCCAGTCCGGGCGGCGATACACTACTGATATAAATGTAGAGTCGCTCACTCAGCTCCTGCAAAAAATTTTTGGTTTCTTGTATCTGGTCATTCATTACAGCAAATTTAGGAATTTTAAGGTTGATTTTAATTAAAACTTATCCATCAATTTTCATCCCAAAACCATTTTATATTTAGTATTTAATTAAAATTTTTAATGATCATTTTAAAAATATGAAATCTTTCACAAGCACGATTAATAAATAAAAAATTCGCTAACAATAAGCAATATCTATGAATTATTTAAAAATTAAACAATGATTTATGATTTTATATTTAATTATTTTATAAATTTGATTAAAACTAAACAAATCAAAACCAATTAGATATGAGAAAACACTACTTCCTTATTTTGTTGTGTATATTCACACTATTACTCAATTGTACCAGCGGAGATGATTCCGTACCAGTTTCTGAAAATACAGGACCTGCAGTTACAAAAACCGGAAAGCTTACCGGAAAAGTAATGTCACAAAACGGAACCAAGCCTATTGGCGGAGCTTCAGTTTTTACTTTTGATGATAAGTATAAGATCTATTACACGACATCAGACGCAGATGGAAACTTTAGTTTGGAAGCTCCGGTCGGAAATCATACCATCCATATTCAAACAGGTGATGGCAGTAATTTCCGTACTGAAATCACCGCTAATGTAAAAGATAGTGAAAATTTAAATCTTGATATCAGCCAGACCAAGCTGAATCAGGTGGCAAAAATTGCTTATGTAAAAGGTGCCTTTGATAAAATCGAAGATATTATTCAGACCTTAGGCTATACAGCTACTGAGATCACCACTACTGATCTTGGCAATCTGACAACCATTTCACAGTATGATATTATTTTCCTTAACTGTGGCTCCAGAACCAATTACTCAAATACGGCACTTTATGCCGCCATTGATACCAATCTGGCAACCTTTGTAGCTAATGGAGGGAGTATTTATGCTTCCGACTGGGATGTTTCCTATTTAGTGGGTGGTACAAACAACACCAGTAACTGTTCGCTTGCCGGAGGATTTGTTCCTGATACCAAATTATGCTCTAAAAATATCGGAAACTCAGGTGTGGTAGGTGCTACGGTAAACAATGCAGGACTTTCTGCAGCTTTGGGATTCAACACACTTAGTATTGACTATGATTTGGGCGTATGGCAAAAAATAATTAATTATGACCCAACGTATTGGGAGGTTTTGGTTAAAGAAACTTCAACAAATGATGCTTTAATGATCAGAACCAATCATTTTACAGCAACGGGTATTTCGAATACTCCGATAGGAAATGCACCCAACACGACATTTACAACGGTTTGTATTACTCTACCGGGAAATATTCAGATCAGTATTTCAGTTCCGCAGGTATTAGTTCCTTATCTGGTTGCATTGGGCGCTACAGTAGGACCTTGCTCAGGATCTTCAAACAGTGGGTATATTTATTACACAACCTTCCACAATCACGCTTCAGGAAACATCGGAAACGCGGGTGTCATTCTGCAGTATGTTATCTTAAACTTATAATAAATTTTAAACTTCAACGATAAAGTGGCTTTTTGTAAGGCCACTTTTTTTTATCTTGCCTATATAATTAAAAAAATGGATACTGCATTAATTAACATTCTTTGTCTTGTATTATTATTTCTAGGAATTCTGGGCACATTTCTTCCCATTCTGCCAGGTTTATTACTGAGCATCTGTGGATTATTAATCTATAAATTTGGAACTGATGCCGATCTGCCGATGATTTATGTATGGGCTTTCGGAATATTAACTGTGATTTCAGCTGTGCTGAGCTATGTAATTCCGGCAAAAACCAATCAAAAATACGGTGGGACCCGTTGGGGAAGCATCGGATCGGTAGTTGGGATGATCATTGGAATGTTTTTACCTATTCCCCTAGGTTTTCTGATCGGAATGTTTGCAGGCGTATTCATTGGAGAATTATTACATGACAGCAAAGACATGAATAAGGCTTTAAAATCTACAAAAGGAGCTTTTATCGGATTTATTTACGGAACAGGTTTCAGCTTTGTCGTAGGCGTGGCAATGTTTTTGGTAGTAGTATTGGATATGCTTAATATTATTTAAAAAAAACAAATCATGATTTATAAATCCATCATACTGAGTTTGGGGCTATTGACATTAGCTAACTGCAATGCCCAAAAAGGGATGAAAACGTCAGCTGCAAACCCTGCTAAAGATTCTTCCATGAATAAAGAAGGCAACATCATTTATCTTAACGAAGGTGAGAATAAATTTCTGAAGGAATATGAAATGAATGTCACCTTTAAAGGTATTTCCGAAGACAGCCGCTGTCCGAAAGGCGTGAACTGTATCTGGGCAGGCGTTGCCATTGCACAGGTTGAAGTGATGGGACTAGCAACCAGACCTATGGTTTTAAATCTTGCCACCGAAGAAAATGAAGGAAGAAAGCATTACCAATCTTCCCAGTTCAACGGATATACTGTTTCACTGGCTGAAGTGACCCCTTATCCGGAATCTCAGGATGGCGCAAAAGCTTTAGCCGGAAAATATAAAATAGGAATTATAATTAAAAAAGGAAATCCTACCACGAAATAGGTTTCTTTCCTTTTGAAACCAGATATTCATTAATTTTTGAAAAAGGCTTGCTTCCATAAAAACCTCTGTATACAGAAAATGGCGACGGATGCGCAGACTTTAAAATAAAATGCTTAGCCGGATCGATGAGTTCGGCTTTTTTTTGTGCAAAGGCACCCCACAATACAAAAACGACATTTTCTTTTTTATCTGAAATTTCTTTAATGATATAGTTAGTAAATGTCTCCCAGCCCAGATCTTTGTGAGAATTCGGAGTATGTGCACGAACTGTCAGAGTCGCATTTAACAATAAAACGCCCTGTTTTCCCCAATCATCCAGTTCTTTTGAAGTTCTTACCACTCCCAGATCATCTTTTAGTTCAGTAAAAATATTTTTAAGCGAAGGTGGTGCCGCAACCTGTTCGGAAACAGAAAAACACAAACCATTAGCCTGAAAATCATTATGATAAGGATCCTGTCCGATAATTACCACTTCCACATTATCGAAAGGTGTGATTTCCAACGCTCTGAAAATCTGATTTTTTGGCGGAAAAACTTTTGTAGTGGCATATTCCTGTTTCACTTTTTCCCAAAGATTGGTAAAATAGGGTGTGCTTTTTATAGGGGCTAGTATTTCTGTCCAGGTCATAAATTTCAATTTGAAAATTTGAGATAAGTTAATTTGAAAATTCAATTTTTGCGCCAGATTGTTTTATTCTGAAGAAAACAAAGCATCAAAAATTTATGAGCAAATTTAATGATTAAAATAGAAATTCAGATTTTCCGTTCGGAAACACAACACTGAATATTATTTCTTAAGGCTAAAAACCAGATTATCAGGAAAACCCTCATCTTTTATGCTTTCTTCCAAAATAAAATCATGCTTTAAGAGAAGGCCTTTTGAATTTTCATTGAATGTATTGGTCATTGCCAGAATTTCATGCAGATGTAACTCATTAAAAGCAAAATTTACAACAGCTTTCAATGCTTCGGACATGATACCCTTTCGGTGATAGTCAGGTAATAATTCGTATCCGACCTCAGCAACCTTACGGTCTTCAGAAAATTTCCATAGACAAATGGTGCCGATAAGATTCGGATGGTCCTTTAAAGAAATTCCCCAATAAAAAGTTTCGTTATTTTGGGTTCTGTTTTTAATCGTTAAAATAAACTGAAGCGCATCATAATTATTTTTCGGTGAATTTCTTTTCACAAACTGATTGACTACCTCATTACTTCGGATTCGAAGAATATCTTCAACATGGCTTTCGTTGATATCTTTTAGCAGCAATCGTTCGGTTTCCAATTTCATGGCCGTTATTTAATCGATTCTAATTTTAAATACTGATTTTTCCCGAATGTGACATAATAAAGGGAGAAAAAAGGATTTCTTCCATTTAAATTAAACCTCACAATCTCCTGGTCAGAATGAATATCCAAATCTATAAAATTAGAGCTGCACCAGTCAATCTTCGCTACCAGCGAATGTTTTCCGGGTTTTACGTCAAATTCTTTGGATTCACCGTTTTTTATTTCTCCTATCTTTTTATTTCCAAGATAAATATCGATAGATCGTATATAATTAGCGAATTCTGAAGATCGGTTGATGATAATTTTTGCCATAGGTTATTGAGTATACACAAAAATATCGTTAAAAATTTTCTCCACCAAATTTCAAATTAACTCATTTTCAAATTGTCCATCATCAATTTCACATTTTCTCACTAAATTTGCAGTGTGTATATAAATAAAGAAGATTTAAACGAATTAGAGTTTCCGCAATTGCTCGCGGAAATTTCTCCTTTTGCGTATTCTCCGAAAACGAGAGAAAAAATTCTTCACCTTCGTCCGATGGAAATTGACGAGGCAGAACTTTCTTTGAAAAAAACCTCCGAATATTTATCGAGTTTTGAAAGTTCAAATGCGATTCCGTTTGATGAATATGAAGATATTGAAAGTGAGCTGAAGCTTATGCTTATTGAGAATTACCGTCTTGAAAACAGCGCTTTCATCAAAATCAAAACCATCACGGAACAGATAGGAAAACTTCAGAAGTTCTTCCCAACCATGCCTGAAACCTTCCCTACCCTGATTCAGGATGTTTCAGTATTGGAATTCAGAAAAGAAATTATTGATAAAGTAGATAAAGTCTTTAACCGTTTTGGTGAAGTGAAAAGTGAGGCTTCCCCGATTTTAAAGGCATTACGAGCAGAAATTCAGATGGCCAGAAAAGCGATTCAGGAAAATTTCAACAAAGCTTTATTCAACTATGGACAGAGTGATTTTCTGGATGATATTCGCGAAACGATTATTGATGACCAAAGAGTGCTTGCCGTAAAATCGGCATATAAAAAAAGAGTGGCAGGAAGAGTTCTGGGACTTTCAAAAACAGGTTCCATTACCTATATGCAGCCAGACAGCGTTGTTAAGCACTACTTCAAATTAAAGGAAAGCGAAGAGGAAGAGAAAAAAGAAATTGACAAGATTCTGAGAAAATTAACCGCAGAACTGGCAGAATTTCAGCCTCAGCTCTGGAGATATCAGGTGTATATTTTTGATCTTGATTTAACGAGGGCTAAAGCCAAATTTGCAGAACTGATCAACGGAGTTTTACCGAAAATCAACCGTCACAGAACGTTAAAATTAAGAGAAGCCTTCCATCCTTTGTTATGGCTGAGAAATAAAGCGGAAAACAAAACGATTTTCCCACAGACATTAGCCTTAACAGAACAAAACAGGATTATCTGTATTTCCGGACCAAACGCAGGTGGAAAATCCATCACGCTGAAAACAGTCGGATTGCTTCAGCTGATGATCCAGACTGGAATACTGGTCCCTACCCACCCGAAATCTGAGATGTTTTTCTTTGATAAAATCATGACGGATATCGGGGATAATCAATCTATTGAAAATCATCTGTCGACGTATTCTTCAAGGTTGAAAAAAATGTCGGGGATCATCCGCGAATCTGATTCCAATACGCTTTTATTGATTGACGAATTCGGGACCGGTTCAGATCCTGAGCTGGGTGGTGCTCTGGCAGAAAGTTTCCTTGAGTTTTTCTATGATAAAAAGAGTTTTGCCATCATTACCACTCACTACACCAATATTAAACTTGTGGTGGAACAGCTTCCGAATGCCGAAAATGCAGCGATGCTTTTTAATGAGGAAACGCTGGAACCGATGTACAAACTGGAAGTCGGACAAGCCGGAAGTTCATTTACGTTTGAGGTTGCCGAAAAGAATAAAATCCCAAGATTTATCATTCATTCTGCCAAGAAAAAAGTGGAGCATGACATTGTAAACCTTGATAAAACCATTGTAAAACTTCAGCAGGAAAAATATGAAGTTGAAAAACTGAAGACCGACCTTGCCGAAAGAAAAGAATCTGTAGAAGATAAACGTGATAATCTGCAAAAACTGAATGAGCAGCTTCAGCAAAAGTTGTTTAACTTCCAGAAATTATACGAAGAAGAACATCGTAAGCTTCAGTTTGGAAATAAGATTGAAACCTTTATCGACAGTTATGTAAAGGGAAAATCAAGAAAAGATGTGGTGAAAGATTTTGTGAAGATTCTGGAACAGGAAAAGTTTAGGAAAATCGGAGCAGATAAGGATGAAAGCAAGAGGCTTCAGGTAGTAAAAAGAAAAATTACCCAGCAGCTGAAAAAAGAAGAAGTGATTGAAAAAATCACAGAAACCAACGAAAAGATTGAAGAAAAGCGTAAAACAGACCGCGCAGTCTGGATGAAAGTCGGACAACGTGTACGTATTACAGGAAGCACAAGCGTGGGAACGATTGAAAAGATTTCCAGAAATAAAGTGATTGTAAACTACGGTACTTTTAAAACAACAATTGACGCAGACGAACTGGAAAGAATTTAATTTGAAAATAAAATAATTTGAGAAATTAAAAAATAGTTTCCCGTCTATAAATTACAAAGAGAGTGCTCATTACTGAACACTCTCTTTTATTTTTCTTATTGCTTAATGAATTTAAGCCGCGTTGTATTTCCTCGATCTTTAATCTGAATGAAGTAAACTCCTTTTTCAAGATGATGAAGACTTACCTTATTCTCTGAAATTTTCCCCTCACTTACTTTTTGTCCTGCTGTATTATAAATTTCGAATTCATTCCCCAAAATTCCGGAAATATTTAAAACATCGGATGCCGGATTTGGATATAAGATTCCTTCTTTATTCTTATTAGCTTCATTAACAGCAAGATTTCCTGATGTAAGCAGATACACTCCATAATCCTCAACCTCTCCGTAAGTAAAAGTTCCACAAACAGGACTGGTGTAGGTTTCACTGATAATCACCCTCATCGCTACCCCACAATTTTGCCCCGTCTGAAAAGCAGATACAGGAACATTGAACATAGATGCAACCGTTGATAAACTATTGGAGTTTGAAGACAACATCATTTCTGATGCCTGAAAAATACCGTCTCCATTAAAATCAATCCACGCCCGAACAGAAACTGCACCTGGAGTTCCCGACCATGTTTTGGTAACAGAAATCGAATTGCCTGTACTTCCTACCAGCAACTGAACTTTACGGCTTGGGTCAGGACGGTAATCCGTATAATTTGAAGTTCCGGAATTACTGACCATCTGAGGAAGGCCTCCTGAAGGCGTCATGGTAACATTTGAAATATGAGCCACCCCGGAATCTACTGAAGCAGAAGCACAATAATTCAGGTACGTAGAAAATACAATAATTTCTGACCAGGTGCCCTGCACTGTACAGATTTTTGCGACCTGCACTTCATAGGAATTACATGGCGTTAATCCCGTAAGGCTGACACTAGAGATATTAGACACTGCTACTGTGCTCCACGCGGCTGAAATTCCCTGCGGTCTGAATCTGACCACATAATTGGGTGTATTTACATCATAATTCCATGAAACAACAGCAGAAGTAAGCGTAATATTTGACATGCCTACATTAGTGGGTGCATTGGTATCACAGAATACAGGTTTCAGATTATTTACTTTCAGATCTTTACTTTGATAAGAAGTTATTCCTAATAAACAAAAGAATAGATAAAATAGATTTTTTGTCATATAAACATGGTTTTAAAGTTTCTGTTTAAAAATAAAACAAAAATTCTATATTAGTTTTATTTTTTATTAATTAAAAATCATATTATGAATGCAATCTTATAAATTTTTATTCTTATTATATTTGAAACATGATCAAAAATCTTAAGGTTTTATGGATTTTTTATTTAAAACTATTAATTCCGACCATTATATTTTCTCTTTTGATGTCAGCACAACTGGGCTTTAACGCACATCATTTCGGATTGTGTTTTCTTATATTTTTTCCCTCATTTCATTATTTAATTTATGAATTAAGGCTAAAAGAAGAATATTATTTTTTTGCAAATTTTGGATTTTCAAGGTTTTTTCTCTGGGGGTTCACCTTTTCATTAAGTTTAATTGTAAATATGATCACAAAGTTTTTATGAACAGGTTACATGTCGACAGTATCAGCAAATCATTTGGTGATAAAAAAATTTTACAAGATATTTATTTAAGCTGTGATACGGGGAAAATTGTTGGACTGTTAGGAAGGAACGGAGCCGGGAAATCTACTCTTTTGAAAATGATTTTCGGAACCGTAAAAGGTGATTCTCAGTTTATACGGATCAATGATAAAGTCCTTCAGCATCAAATGGACAGAAAGGGAAAAATAGCTTACTTGCCTCAGTACTCATTTATTCCAAAAGGAGTTAAGATTAAAAACCTGATTTATCTTTTCTGTAATAAGGAAAATACAGAAAAACTTCTACAGCTAAGCATTATTAAACCATTTATTAATGAATACTCAAGAAATCTTTCGGGTGGCGAAAAAAAGATTATTGAAGCACTTTTAATTATTTATTCGGATGCAAAGTTTATTTTGCTTGATGAACCTTTCAACGCTTTGTCTCCCAAGATGACGCAGGAAATTCAAAAACACATTCAAGAACAGTCAAAAGAAAAAGGAATTATCATTTCTGATCACCGCTATCAGGAAGTCCTGGGCATTTCAGATGATATTTATTTACTCTCCAATACTTATTTAAAACAAATTAAAGATTTAAAGGAATTGCAACAGTATAATTATCTTCCGAAAAGCATTTAATTTATATATTTGAAGATCGAAAAATTTTTCATGATGATTTCCGTAAACAAAGCATTTTATTTATCAGTTTTCAGTCTTTTTTCTTTGGGTTTTGCAAAAGGGCAAAATAAAGTTCCTTTTGGTGTTGTGAAAGCCGAAGAAGGATATGCGATGGTGCGTGTTCATAAAGATAATTACCGAAAAATTGTAGATAAGATCCGTATGAAAACCGGTGATGTTTTTGTTTATGTAAAACCTGCTCCCGGAGAAACAGAGTGGATCTGGATCAAATATCCTGAAAAGGAAGATACCGAAAAACCTTTCGTAAGATACGACAGCATTACCAAAGAAGGAATGGTGAATAAAAACCGTGTTGTTTTGGTAGATAAACTGCCACCTTTCACTCCAACAAAGTCTAAAAACGGGAAATCACTCATTTTTACGGATGATACCAATCCAAAAATTCCTGGAAACCAGAGAACAAAAGTCATTATTGATGTTTATCCTTCATATGCAAAAATTAAAAAACAGGAAAAAGACGCCGACGGAAATATCATTAAACTGGATAAAGTGAAACCCTGGGGAATTGGTAAAGAGCTTCCTGAAGATTTAACCGAGATCAAATCTGTACGTGTACAGCAGCCCGGAAGAGGGTCTGTATTTGTAAGAGATGCCATCAAGAATATGTTTCAGCCATCAATGGATTTTAACAATGTTGGGGTAACAGCGATCGACAACGATCATATTTTTCTTTATATGACTAATGGATCCGGCGAAAACAGATATACCACCATCTGGACGATAAAACAAGGCCGTGTAGAAAGCCAGATCATTTATAAAAATCCGGAATAATTCTCTTTTGTTCCATATTATCCTTATTTTTGCAACCGAAAAGCAATTGCTTTTGGCTTAAGAGTCAATAGAAAATGCTTTTTGGAAAATGGTTCTGCTTAACTGCAGATTAAAAGGGAATCGTGTGAAAATCACGAACTGTCGCGCAACTGTAAGTAACTAAAGTCTTTATCATAAGTCCACTGTTTCGTCAAGCGAGATGGGAAGGAGATGAAGATGTTACAAGTCAGGAGACCTGCCTTTTTCTTTAAACAAAAAACTTTCGCGATTTGAAGTTTATTGATCTGATAGATGTTTCAGGAATTTCTGTTCCTGATCTTATTCTGTTGTTTTAATAAAGTTCATTTTGCATTAATTATAATGAAATATGACTACAGAAGAAAGAATTGAAGCATCCGAAACCCGAATTTTTAAGGCCGTTTTTCCAAACACAACCAATCATTATGATACTCTTTTCGGAGGTACCGCGATGCAGCTGATGGATGAAGTGGCATTTATAACTGCGACCCGATTTGCAAGAAAAAGAGTGGTAACCGTGAGCAGCGATAAAATAGATTTTAAAAGACCAATTCCTGCCGGGACGATCGTTGAGCTTATCGGAAAAGTATCCCATGTCGGAAAAACGAGTATGAAAGTAAATGTAGAAATCTACACCGAACAAATGTATTCTTATGAAAGAGAAAGAGCTATTGTAGGTGATTTTACTTTTGTGGCTATTGACGAATTAAAAAAACCTATTCAGATTTTATAAAAAAGCTCCGGCGACCTTTGGTCGCCGGAGTCCAAATATCTTCAATAAAAAGGTTTCGGCGGGCAAAGCCCGCCGAAACCTTTTTTTATATTAGTTTTTAAAAAACTCCACACCGTTTTCACCTACAAAACCTTTCTTATTATCTGAGGTGGTCACTTCAAAAAGTCCGAAATTCCAACGATCACTTACCCTTATTGATTCTACACCTCTCACCTCTTTATATTTAGGCGGAATAATATCGTAAATCGTACTGAAAACAATAATTCCTTTTTTATTATCTTTTTGTAGGACATAGACTTTATTTTTTTCATCAAAATAGATATCATCATAGATAACTTCGGCTTTAACCTTTCCGCTGTTATTGATGACACCAAATTTCCCGTCCCTTTTTACCTTCATAGCAATACCCCCTGTATCATTGGAAAAAAAAGTCATTTCATCATAAACAGGCTCTGAGATTATTTTACCGTCAACAGAACTGTAGGCACCTACCTTTTTGCCTTTTTCAACAGGTATTATTCCATTTCTTTTATATGAAGTACTTACAAAATCATACTTTTTATTCAGAACTTTAATCAGACTGTCTACATCAATATTTGATTTCACCGTGTTTTTCCCACCAATAGTATAGCTTCTCGAAGTACCGGAAGCACTTGGTGGACCGGGGCTTCCCAAACCATAAATATCTATATCCTGAAAAGCTGTTTGCTTCGTTCCGTCAATGGCAGTCCATTTAAAATCTTTAGAATCATTGTCTGCAGATGGGATTACTCTATCATACTTTACAGGAATCAGCAGTTTTCCCTTACTGTTTATCAAACCAGCTTTATTATCTTTTTTAACGACATAGCTTCCATTGAAAGACAAAAATATATCATCATAAAGGCAGTCAATAATTCTAGTTCCTTGATGTACCAATCCCATTTTAGATTTCTTGAAGATATAAACATAATCATTCTCATACTCGTCCACTTTTACAGAATCTACAATTTCTTTATCCGATAAAAATATTTTTCCTGCATGATCTGTAACAACAAACCCTTTATTGGTTTTAAAAACAAATCTGGAAGTTGGTGCAATACTGCTGTAAAGCATCTTTTTAAACTTAACGGCAAAAGGTTTTACCTTAATTACCCCTAACGTATCACTCAGTCCCCAAAGTTTTCCATCCCGATACGGAACAGCAATTTCACTATTTTTCTGAGCGTAAGATTTTGTGGTAAAAAGAACAGCAATAATAATGAATAGTTTAATTCGTGGCATTAGCATTTAGTTTTCTATTTATCTCAAAACCTTTTCAGAATCAAGGCTTAAATTCAGTAATAACTGGAAAGCCTCTCCCATTTCATCTGAAGCTCTGCTGATGGCATTTTCCAACATATTTCTGATTTGTTTTTCTGTAACTCCGGCTTCAGTCCAGCTTTTCCCCGAAGTATGAGCATTTAAAATAAAAGGCATAATTCTGTCAATGGCGCATGCAAAAATAGCATCAGGAGTCTGCTCTTCTTCAAACTCAAGCCACATATTAAAAAAATCTGTTCTTAACGGTTCGTCCAAAATTCCGAAAATCTTTTGGGCTGAAATTTTTTCACGTTCAAATTTTCCGATCATAGCAGCTTCATCAAACAGGAAAGTATCACCAGCTTCAATTTCAACCAAATCATGAATGGAAAGCATTCTGATTACCCTTAACAAATCGATATCTGCTCTGCTTTTCGCATAAGGAAAAAGAATCTGTGCCAGAATAATAATCTGCCATGAATGCTCTGCCGTATTTTCTCTTCGGGAATCATCTGCATTGTAGTTTCTTCGCTGTACATTTTTTAAGGCATCCACTGCCAGTATAAAATCAATCTCCTTCTGTATTTTCATTTTTTATTTTTCTTTATAATATTCGCTTGTTGGATAAGTTTTAATATTTGTAATCCACTTATCATTAATAAATTCTTTTTTAGTGACTTTTACTTTATCACCACCGGTAGCATCTTCTTCCAGTTCATATACTTTGAACAAACCTCTTTGTGGCAGCACCGTATATTCTGTTGTCAAATGCCAGCAGCATCCCGATTTCGAATAAGTTATTAATCTTTTTCTTTCTGAATCTGTATTGAACATTCCCAGATTATCGTGGGCAAGTGCTGTTAATTCCTCACTGGGAACAAATTGCTTTCTGGTACTGTTAAAAACATAAACGTCATAAGACGGTCCGCCATAGCCACTTTCACTACCGTTTCTGATGGCCACATCTTCTGTCCCGTCAAAATTAAAGTCATCAAAAATTAACGGACTTTGCTCATTGTATAACTGAATAATGTTTGCTGTGGGCATCTGATCTTTATTCAGATAAAAGTTTAAATCATCTGAACGTAAGGTCTGAAATTTCTTAGAGTTTTTTTTATCTAATAAGTCTATACTTGCCTTTCCACCACATTCTTCCCCCTCACAATGTTCAACATTTATTTTGACATCATAATTCTTTGAGGCTTCTTTCAGTTCAAATTGATTTTGAGAGAAATATAGATTCCCCAGAAGGATCATCGGAAATATAAGTTTATGATTCATCTTTATAATCGTGTTTTTATTTTTTTAATGAATTTCACTGAAACTGATCAATAAAATTTCAATCAAAAGTACAAAAATTTACAATTTTCAGCTTCATTTCCATCCAATCTAAAACTAAGCCCACCTCAATTCTAAATTTATATAACTGAAAATCAATCATTTAAATATTTTATTTAAAATTTCACACTACTTTGTATTGCATAATACCATTTTAATTACATATCTTTGTAATGTAAAATCGAAATAGGCTCAGCTAGCTAGGATCCGAACTTCGAAAATTATATAACTAATTAACAAAACTTATTAAAGATGAATACTGAAAATACCAAAGCGCAAATGCGAAAAGGGATTCTGGAATTCTGTATTTTAAGTCTCATCAATCATCGTGAAATGTATGTTTCCGACTTAATCGATGAGCTGAAAAAAGGAAAACTGGATGTAGTGGAAGGAACTCTCTACCCTCTTTTAACAAGATTAAAAAACGGAGAATTTCTCTCTTACAGATGGGAAGAATCTACAGGAGGACCCCCAAGAAAATATTACCAGATAACAGAAAAAGGTGAACTGTTTTTAAATGAACTTCAAAATACCTGGAATGATTTGACAGATTCCGTAAACCAAATAACACAAAAGAATTAAAAAACAAAGCTATGAACAAAACACTCTCAATAGGACTCGCAGGTTTTTCTTTTACCATAGAAGAACACGCATATATAAAGCTGAGCGACTACCTGAATGCTCTTAGAAGCTCTCTGGATGCTTCGGAAGCCGATGAGGTAATGCACGATATAGAAATCAGAATGGTGGAAATCTTCAGAGATACTATGGCAAAGCGTGAAGTAATCAATGATTCTGATGTAGAAAGAGTAATTGCACAAATCGGTTCTCCGGAAAAAATTGAAGAACAGGAAGAAGCTTATTATTCTGAAAAAAACACTAAAAAAACATATTCTTCAGGAACTGAATATACTGATAAAAAACAGCTGTTCCGCGATCCTGAAAGACAAAAAATTGCAGGTGTTTGTGCAGGATTGGCCCATTATGTGGGAATGGATATTACCGCAATGAGAGCCATCTGGTTAGGAATTTTCGTTCTTGGAATTTTCACAGCAGCGATTTCTTCATCTCTTGTCGTATTGCTTTATATTATCCTTTGGATCGTGTTACCAAAAGCAGAAACGGCAGCAGATTTCCTGAAAATGAAGGGAAAGCCTATGAACTTCGACAATCTTAAGAGTGAATCTAATAAACTGGTACAATTTGCCAACGAATCAACTCAGAGAGTCGGAGAGATATTCATCGAAAACAAACCTTATATCAATAACGCAAGCAGCGGAATCTGGAATGTTTTTAAATATATTGTAGGGGGAATTTTGGCCTTAATGGCAGTAAGCAGCATCGTTGGAGTATTTGTAGTTTTCGGACTTTTCGGAATGGATTCCAACTTTCCGGGAGCCAATGAAATCAAATTCTATTTTGATGACAACGGATTAGACAAAATCTTGTCAGCCATTATTATCATTGGATCTTTAATTCCTGCTATTATCTTCAGTCTATTAAGTATTAAAATATTCTCACCTAAGACAAAACTGAGAAATATCGGCTGGGTAATCGGTGCTTTATTTATTATTCTGATTGGTCTTGGATCTTATTTCGGAGTAAGCATGGCCAAAAGAGAAATGTTCCTGAAAGGTCATAAAGAAGATACTGAAGAAGTTTCTATCAATACTACTTCTGACAGTTTATACATCGACGTGAAGCAGATAACGATTCCACAGAACTTTACAGGATACGATGATGATCTTTATTCTGATAAAATATCGGTTTTCGAAAAAGACTGGATTCATGTAGACGTAACAAGAAAAGCTGATATCAAAACACCTTATCTCGTTATTAAAAAAGAAGCTAAAGGATACAACCTTCCCTTGAATGTAAGTATTCCGGTAGAAGTGATAAATAATAAAGTAATTCTTCCTAACTATATTAAATATCCTTACGAACACAGATTCAGAGATTACAGTATAGATTATGAATTGGTAGTTCCTATAAAAACAGTCGTAATCCCTGTGAAAAAAGACGGAATCAACTTCAATGGAGATTTAAATGCAGACGGCATTGATGATAATGATCAGGAGAGAGACGACAATGGAAATATCAAAATTGAAAAAAATAAAATCACAGTGAATGGTTCAACAATCGAGTATAATTCCAACGATGAAGACAGCATCATCATCAACGGAAAAAAAGTTCCGGCGAACCATGCTGATCAGGTAATTGACTCTATGAAGTCAAGCATCAAAAAAATAAAAAATGGTAACGTAGATATCAAAGTAAACGAAGATAAAAACGAAATTTCCATAAAAACCAAATAATAAACTGCAGAGAGTGGCAGAAGGTGTGGATGGATAGCCAATTGTTTGAAATTCACACTCTTCTTCTCTCTTCACCACACAAAAAATTAAATTTTAATCACTGTATATCAGAAATTTATATTATCTTCGTACAAAATTAATAACCCAAATCAAAAACATAAACAAATGGTACAATTAGCACTAGAAATAGTAATGAAAATCGTAGATTTAATCAGCGGTTTGTTTTAAGAGCGATAATATTTCAATATATTTGTAAAGTATAACCATAGTTTGGTTATACTTTTTTGTTTTTAATTCTAAATTTATGAAAAAACTAATAGGCAAACTGATGCTGAAAATTTTAGGTTGGAAAGTCGTTCTTCAGGGCGATGCCAGTAGCCTAAACAGGTGTATTCTTGTAGTAGCACCCCACACTCACAATATGGAATATATTTTGGGAAATCTTGCCTATTGGTCACTAGAAAAACCGATAAAAATCATCATCAAAGATGCACATACCAAAGCTTGGTATGGCAGCGCTGTAAGAGGTTTGGGAGGAATTGGCATCGACAGAAGCCAGAAAAATGACCTGGTTAATTTTGTAGCTCAGCAATTTGCTAAAGAAGATTTCAGCCTTGTGATCACACCCGAAGGTACCAGAAGCTGGGTTCCGAAATGGAGAAAAGGCTTTTATCATATGGCATTGGCAGCAAAAGTTCCTATCGTACTGGCTGCCGGGGATTTTAAAAGAAATATCGTTTATTTAGGCTATACCATTCCTTATGAAAGAATAGCTTCGGTTCCTTTTTCTGAAATTATGGAAGAAATTCAGAACTATTATATTAAAAATGATATTGTTCCTAAAATTCCGGAAAACTGGAATCCGAATATTATGGGAAATGATTCTGAAGTTAGAAGTTAGAAGTTAGAAGTTAGAAGTTAGAAGTTACCAAAATTATTTATTACTTATAAAAATATGTATACAGAAGGTAAAAACAAGGAAGAGATCTTACAATTTTTGAACAGCTGGGGGGGCGAGGTTACTTTAGCGAAGACACTGGAAATAAAATTCATCGACATAGATCAGGAAAATGAAACCTTAACAGCCACCATGCCGGTAGGTCCAAAAGTACATCAGCCTTTTGGAATTTTACATGGTGGAGCAAGCTGCGTTTTAGCAGAAACAATGGGCTCAAGCCTGTCTAATATTTTCATTGACGGTAATAAATATTATGGTGTAGGAACCAATATCAACTCAAATCATTTAAGAAGTAAAAAAGACGGATTGGTAACTGCTGTAGCACGTTTTATCAGAAAAGGAAAATCAATGCATGTTTCTGAAATTGAAATTCGTGATGAAAAAGGACAATTGATCAATCATACCACGATGACAAATAATATTCTTTTAAAATAAGATTATATGTAATCTCAAAATAATTAAGACTCAAAATTTTTGGGTCTTTTTTTATATAATTACTGCAACTTTTTTATTTTTTATCATCTTATAAGAAACTAACAACCATGAGAACTCTTTTTTTATCTTTTTCGTTTCTTTTTATTTTCCTCATTTCCTGTAAACAGGATGACGGTGACCCCCTGGAAAAAACAAATTCGTATGATGTATACTTAGCCGGGTCCGAAAATCTTCAGGCCTGTTATTGGAAAAATGGAGTTAAAACAGTTCTGCCTAATGGAAATAATCTGATCGCAAGAAATATTTTCGTTGAAAATAATAACGTCTATGCTACTGCAAGCACCGCACTTTATTTAGTCATCGAATATTTCTGGAAAAACGGAACACGATATGACATCGCCCAGTATCTGAATATTCCCAACAATGTAACCGTAAACATTCATGATTATAAAGTAGAAAATAATGACATTTATTTTTCAGGATATATTGAGAATCCCAATGCTCCTGTTTCTGAAAGATATGAATTATGTTATTGGAAAAATGCTGTAAAAGTAAGTCTGCATAAGCAAAGTTTTGTCATGGATTCGAAAATTGATGTTGTCAATTCACAGGTATATGTTTCAACTTCCAAATACGATCCCGTTTCAGGATATAATTTCGGATATTTTCAAAATACAACATTTCATTCCATTGCTCCAGAGATTTATACTTTAGGAAATATGGTTCACAGCAATAACGGAGTCTATATATTATATCAAAAAAACTTAAAACTGTATCAGTTTAATATTGCCAGCCAAACAGAAACGCTCATCGGACCTTATGAATTACCTTTTGCCAATACAATGGAAATAACGCCCGATCCGTCCAACAATAATCTGTATACAAATTACAAAGTACATTATTACTATAAAAACAGTGTCCAGGTTTTAAATTCAGATCAAACCTATCCTACTGTCACTACTTTAAAAGCTTATGATGATAATATCTTTATCGTCAAAGAAACGACGAGCGGTCCAAAATCTTACAACTTCTTAATTAACAACATCCAGACACAAACGATTGGCAACGGTGGATTTTTCACCTCACTTTTTGTTGTTAAAAATTAAACATTTATTTAAAACCGAAAAGCCATGAGATTTTTATTATCTATTGTATTTTTATTGAGTGTTGTAACTTCCTGTACACAAAACGATGATGAAACACTGGAAAAAAATGTCAACTCGGTTGATGTTTATGTTGCCGGCATTGAAAATAGTAAAGCCTGTTACTGGAAAAATAACCAACAGACTTATTTATCTTCCGGCGATGGTATTACTCCATCAGATATTATTGTTGAAAATGATAATATTTATATCGTCGGGTATAGCCAGTTCACTAATGAACTCAATTATTTCTGGAAAAACAATACGCGGTTCGGCATCAGGCAATATCTGAATATTGCTGCCGGTTTATATGCACGAATAGAAGGTTTCTATATTTATAATAATGACATCTATTTTTCCGGTGTTGTTGAAAATCCCTCTCCTGCCACTCCAAATGAAAAGTATGAATACTGTTACTGGAAAAATGGAATAAAAACAATATTGGATACGTTTCCAGATTATTATTTTGGATACTCCAGTTTAGGTTCAGTCTGTGTTTACAATTCACAGGTTTATAATACGGGAAGAAAAATTATTAATAGTCTTGTATACGATGGATATTATGAAGGAACGACCTTTCATCCTGTTATTAATATAGCTGATGAATATGGTGATTTAATAGGAAATTTAGTTTCAAATGCCAATAATCTGTATATATCTTATCGCAAAAATTATATTGTATCCTATAAAAACATTATAACAGGAACTGAGACCACGCCAAACCAGCCTATATCCAATCTTAACACACCTATTACTCTGGACGGAAATGATGTTTATCTTATGCAGTACCAGAGTTATTATAAAAACGGAAATCTTAATCCTATAAATGTAGATCCCGAATTTGAATTGTGCTACGATATGTTTATTCTTAATCAAAATCTGTATTCTGTGAGAGCTGTTGATTTTCAGAACAGAGGTGGAAAAATTTATATTAATAATGTACAAACCTATTATCTTCCTCCGGCACCGGTTGGAACAAAACAAATTCTTAAAGCTATATTTGCTGTTCAGAATTAAAAATAATATTAAGCTGCAACTTTTTCTTCTTTTTGCATCTTAATACAAAATAACAACCATGAAAACTCCTTTTGTTTTTCACCAGTTTTGAAAGGAGGCTATTATAAGTAGATTAATGCAAACATACAATTGGCAAAAAATATACAGCGAATATTCCCCAAAACTCTTGGGGATTTGTCGCAGATATATACAGGATCTTCAAACTGCTGAGGATATATTGCAGGACAGTTTTATAGCAGCTATTCAAAACCATCATCAGCTTAAGGATGAAAAAGCTTTATTTGGCTGGCTCAAAAAAATTGTTGTCAATAATGCTTTGCAGTACTTACGCAAAAACAAAGATGTTTTTATTACCACTGAGCCATCAGAAATTCCAGATACATTTTCAGAAATGAATCCTACTTTTTCAGAAGAAAAAAAACACATTTTCATATATGATTTTACGCGGGAAGAGCTTCTGTCATCAATAGACAGCCTGCCTTCCCACCACAAGTCTGTTTTCAATTTATATTTTCTTGAAAATCATTCTCATGCCGAAATTTCTACTCTTTTGGGAATTTCTGTCAATACTTCGAAATCACATTTGCTGCGGGCAAAAAAAACGATTCAGAATTATTTGATGAATACGGTTTCTGATGAAAATACGCCCCGGAATAAAAAGAAAATGGCTCAGTTACTTGTCATTTTGGGATTTGGAGGAATATTATGGGCACAAACCTTCAAAGGTAAATTTTCAGACTTTACTATTGCCCCTTCAAAGCAATTAGAAATCCCTGAAAATTATAAAAGGATCACTAAACCATCATTCTCCGCATCCGGTCAAAACGGAAAAAAGAAAATAATCGCGGGATCTGTAATTATCATTATTGCCGCCGCTTCGGCTTTTGTATTCAATTCTAAAAATATATTTTTCGTGAAAGATAAGTCACCGGAAACATCGGATTCTTTTAATGAAAAAACCAATGATTCACTGATTGAAAACACGACAAAAAAGAACAACTTAAAAGCAGCAGATAGTGAATCGGAAAAGAACTCAGAAAACAATCCTACAAATTCTCAGGAAAGCATTTCTGGTCCACAGTCTGTTTCTCAAGAAGAATTTAAAATACATAGAAAAGAAAAAAAAATTATTGTAAAAGATTCAATAAAAGAAGTTGCCCAAAAAGTAATTGTTGTTAAAAAAATTATCCAGCGAGATACCATATTTGTAGAAAGATAAAATCACGATCCATGTTTTTTAAAAAGCTAATTTTCCTATTATTCATTATTATCGCAAATTTTTCAATAGCACAAAATAAAAAAAAGATTGATACTGTTTATGTTTATGAAAAAGTAGTCGTTTATGACACCATTTATCTCGAAAAACCTTTAAAAATAGTCCCCAAGGACATAATAATCTCTGACAGAAACATTGCGGAAATATCCATTAAAAATAATCTTTTAGCAGAAGATTCAAATACAGAAATAAGAACTTCTTATTTATTTCAATACGGCATTGAAACAGGAATTGGTATCAAAAGCAGCAGCTGGGCCAGAGAACTCTCGAGCCATAAACAACAGATGGGAGAACATTTTGGAGCATGGATTTCAAAAAATTTCTTCAGTCCGCGATTATCATTAATGCTTTCTGCCAACATTTATCATTGGAATTCTACATTTGACCTTGATGCGAATAAAGAAGACACCTATCTCAATGGTTTTTATTTCACCGAAGACCATCAGCCACTGCTGTTTCAGAGATTTAATAATAAACATTTCGAATATGCTATTCAGCTGAAATTTTTCTACGAATGGAAAAACATTCGTCCTTATGCAGGACTTATGATGAACAGAAATACCTATAAAATGCAATTCCTGGTTCCTGAAAATAACGTCCTTGATAAATCAGATGATTTTAAAACAACTCAAAATAATCTGGGCTTTTCCCTGGGAATACAATACCGGGTATTCAGACGATTTTTGATCTCTGCAGATTATCAGCAATACAAAATGAAGAATGTATCTTTAAAAAACAGCTCATTTGATTTTGACATCTTTAAGACTAATAATACCTTTGCAGAAAGAAAAATCAGTTTAGGAATTTCATACATAATTTCCAGATATTGATTTTCGATAAAGAATTACATTCATGATTTATTTCAAATTTCCATTTAACGAAAAACTCTATTCTACCAGTCAAAATAACGATATAAATACTGTAATTTTCAATTCTTTCGACCGCTTGAGGCAACTTCATTTTGATGGAGATCTTACTGAAATTGATTCTGAAAATTTTAATAAAATATCTATTACCAGTAAAGAATTACCGGAAAGTAAAGATCATTTTATAGCAGAAACAGAGAGCGAGTATTTACAGAATCTGGAAAAAATCATTGAAGTTATCAAAGAAAACAACCTCCCAAAATTGGTGTATTCCCGACGAAAACTTTTTACCGATTTTAAAGAAATTGACCTGAAGGAAAGTTTTAATAATCTATGTAAATCTTACCCGAATGCTTTCAGATACATTTTCAATAATGGAGATGATGCATGGATAGGAGCATTTTCGGAAGTTTTAGGAAAATTCAATAAAACGACTCATGAATTTGAAACAATGAGCCTGGCTGGCACGCTTCCGGTTTCAGAAAGCTGGTCTCAAAAAGAAATTGAAGAACAAAAGCCTGTTTCTGAGTATATCGAGAATATTCTGAAAAATTATTCGGATAGCATTGAAAAATCAGAAACTTATGATCATATTTCAGGAAATATCAAGCATCTCAGAACTGATTTCAAAATAAAAATAGATCCTGAAAATCTGGATGCATTAATTCATGATCTTCATCCTACTCCGGCTGTCTGCGGAATACCTAAAGATTTTTGTAAGGAAAATATAGAAAAGTTCGAAAAATATCCGCGTGAGCTTTATTCAGGATATATCAAAATAGAAACGGAAGAAACGGTTCAGTATTTTGTCAATCTGCGTTGTGCAAAGCTTTACCAAAATGCAGTTCATTTATTTGTCGGTGGTGGAATTACAGCTCAAAGCGACCCCCATAAAGAATGGCTTGAAACAGAATTGAAGTCTGAGGCTGTTTTGAAAAATTTAGTCATTTCCTGATAGACTTCCAAAGCTCCGTAAGACATTCAATAAAAAAATAAAACCTCTTTCGCCTGAAAGAGGTTTTTATATAGACTAAATATTGTACTATTTATTTCTTTACGCCAATTTTACTCCATGTATTCATTACAAAAAGTAAGATTAAACCAAGAACACCTGCGGCAATTGAGAAAATAAACTTAAGATTATCTTCTGACAAAACATCTGATTGCCAATCTATTGCATATACATTAATTGCAACAATAATAATTAACACTACTAAAAATACTTTATAAAACTTCTGCATGATACTTAAAAATTAATATAATTCTGCACTAATTGTGCAAAGTTTGCGGTGAATAATTTTATTGAAATTGCCAAAAGGATAATTCCGAAAACCTTTTGCAGAATAGACAACGTAGCCTCGCCCATTTTCTTCTCTAGCCATTTCGCAGATTTCAGCACCAAATATACGAAAATTGTATTGAGAACGATTCCTAAAATAATATTAATATCATGAAATTCAGCTCTAAGCGATAAGGTAGTCGTAAGGGTTCCGGCTCCGGCAACAAGCGGAAATGCAATAGGGACAATGGATGCAGCCTTTGCTTCAGTTGTTTTGTTAATCTCAATTCCCAGAATCATTTCCAGGGCTATGATAAATATCACAAAAGCTCCGGCAATAGCAAATGAATTAACATCTACTCCGATTAGCTTAAGGATTTTGTTTCCGACAAACAGAAAAATAATCATGATCACTCCTGCGGTAATAGAAGCTTTACCAGCTTCAATCTGTCCGAATTTCTGCTGCAGACTTACCACAATGGGAACTGAACCAATAATATCAATTACGGCAAATAGTACCATAAAACAGGTAACGATCTCTTTTATAGAAAAATCATTAAAAACTTCCATCTCTTTGTAATTAAAAATTTCGCAAAAATATGAAAATAAATTGATTATTTATCAATTTGAGAATACAAATTAACAATTGCTTTTAAAAGCTCATCTATTCCTTCTATCGACTTTACGGGAACAAACTTCTCCATTTGAATTCTTTGAGAAAGAATTCTGTATTCTTCTGCAACGCCACTCCCTTTATAATTTTCTAAAAATATCTTAAAATCTTCTTTAGAGCCTTGTGAATACTGAGTTCGTACTTCTGAATCCAACTCCTCTACGGTATCAAAAAACTTCTGATACTCTTCATTATCTTTAAGATTTTCCAGATAACTGAAATAATCATTGACATCTGTTTTTAGAGTTTCTCTGATTTCACTTTCTGTTTCCGCAATAGAACCTAACGATTTCGCAGGTACAGTTTCCTTAACTAAATTACGTTTTTTTTGCCAAGTCTTAAACAAAAGATAGATAATAAATAATCCTATTAATATGGCAATATTAGTTAAAAGTACATTCCAGTGAAACTTGCTCTTTTCCTTTACTTTAAAGGTAGTGGTTTTTAAAACAGGTGTATTTACAGTTTCTAAAAATGTGTTGGTATATTCATTTACTTTTTCAACCGTAGAACGGGATGCCATGACCTGCTCATGGGATAATGAATTTAAAGATAAAGTCTGCTGGCCCAAATCTACATATTCTTTTTCAGCAGGGTCAAAAAAAGCAAAGGGTTCTGTTTTTATAGAAAGTGGTCCAGCCTTATTAGGAATAACCACATAATGCGCCTGAATTTCTCCTTTAATTCCTGTAGTACCCGGAGCTGTTTTCGCCGTAATTTTCGGCGCAAAAATCTCATAGTCTGGTGAAGCAGCAATTTTCGGAAGCTCCATATCTGCTAAATTTCCTTCTCCAGCAACTTTTATAACGACATTGATCGGTTTTTTAACCTCAACTTTTTCTTTGGATTCGTTATAAACACTTACCTTGAAGTTTCCGACAGCATTTTTAAAATATTCAGGAGAACCTTCCGGCAATTTTTTTACATTAATTCTTACCTTATTGGAGACAATTTTATTTTTATGGGAATAAGAACTTACTGATGCCGAAACAGAAGGAACTTCTATATAACCGGCTTCGTTTGGAAATACCATAAATACGGCTAAAACCTGCGATGCCATACTTCCGTTATCAGAGGGATCAATTTCAGATTTTGCAAAACTTACCGGATGTACATTAATGTTTTCATTCTTAGGAAGACTGATATTTTTCACCTTCCTGAAATTATCCATATTCTTTGAATACACCTTCAGAACGGCAATTGTAGGCTGATCCTGATACACATCACGATCCTCAATCTCCATGTTCAGATATACATCATTCGACGTATTGGCAGCAACAGGTTTCCTATCAACATCTTTTATAAAAATATTAAAAGGTTCTGTTTTATAAATCTTATTGCTGACTGTCACCAGAACCGAGCCTATCTTAACCTTTCCTTTTTGTTTGGGCTCAAGAGCAATTCTGGATACTTTTTGAATAATAACAGTATTGGTTTCAGGATCTACCAGCGTATTGGTTACAGACCCACTTCCGATCATATTAAACTTTGACAGATCTGGAAGCTGGAAACCTGTCTGCTGTACGAGATCTCCTCCATTCATTTCCAAAATAATCGTAAGGTTAATAGCTTCCTTACCATTATAATCTGTTTTATCTGATTTTAAAGTTAGATTGACCTGTCCGTAAGAAATTACGGATATAAGAAGAAGTAATATGTGGGCAAATCTATACTGCATCACCAATCTTTCTCGTTGCTCTCAGGCATCGAATAAGAATTTTTATTCAAAATTCTTCTGGCGGTTTCTTTTTCTTTTTCGCTTACTTTATTTAATATTGCGTTTTCAAGATCTTTGGGTAATTTTCCTTCATTATTCTGGTTCGGATCAGGGTTATCTCCTTGCGGACTCTTGCCTTGATTTTGCTGGCCTTGTCCCTGATCTTGTTTTTGATCATTTCCTTTTTGATCATCATTTTGTTGTTGGTCTTTACCACCGCCTCCTTTACCTGAGTTATTCTGCTGGTCGTTTTTCTTTTGTTGGTTTTCTTTTTCCTTCAACTTTGCAATTTCATAATTCTTTCTGGTCGATTCGTTGTAAGGATTTTGTTTTAAGGATTGCTTATAATAATCCGCCGCTTTTTCCGGTTGATTCATCTGCATATAAGTATTTCCTAAATTATGAAGAGAGGCCGCTTTATCGGGAAGAGTCTGAGAAAGCTGCTGTGCCTTTTCAAATTCCGTCTTTGCTTCTTCATATTTTTTATTTTTATACAAAGCATTTCCAAGATTATAATGAGCGGTAAAATCTTTCTCATTGGATTTTATCGCTTCCATATACTTCGAAGAAGCTCCATCATAGTCTTTACCGTTGAATTTTTGGTTACCTTCATATACCAAAGTTCTATAGCTTTCCTGCCCAAATAAAATACCTGAGAATGAAAAAACAATTATAAACGATAAAAAAATGATTTTAGTATTCATCACTTGCAAAATTATTCCTTTATATGTTAATAAACAGCGTCTTATTTGTTAAAATTGGGTTAAAGTCATACCGTAACATTCTTTGAACAAGACGAAAATTAAACATTAAAATCTCTTTTAGGATTAAAAATATAAATTAAAAAGAATAAAAATATAGAAATCGCTAAAAAATATTGATAATAATGATTAGCATTCTGAGATTTGACCAAAGTTTCGGAAGATGAAGCTTTTCTCCTTAATGCATCAACAATCATTTCCGGACCTTCATTGATATTGTTTCCGTCAATATAAGATCCACCTGTTGATTCTACCATTTTTTTCAGTGCTTCAGTCTGTCTTTTAGAAATCACCGTTTCACCATTCATATCAGACTTGTAACCCATTAACTGACCGAAAACATATTCTGGAACCGGAGCTCCTTCATCTGATCCTATTCCTACCGAAGTCACCATTATTCCTTCTTTCTTTGCCAGATTTATTGCTGCATTCTCATTTCCTTCATTATCTTCACCATCACTTAACAGCACAACTTTTCTGGCGCCTTTGTTTACATTTTTAAATTTCTGAACAGCAGTTTCCATTGCCTTCAGGAAATCTGTTCCCTGAATCTGCATTGAGTTGGTTTCAATTGCATTGACATATGTTTCCGCTGAATTATAGTCTGTTGTTAATGGCATGATTGAAGCCGCCTGTCCTGCAAAAATCACAATCCCAACTTTATCGCTTTTCATCTTCTGCATCGTATTGATCATAAGATTTTTAGCCTCCGTCAAACGGCTTGGATTGATATCTTCCGCATTCATAGAGTTGGAAACATCAAGCATGAAAATCACATTATTTAATTTCTGATTCGTTTTTACTTCTTCCGAACCGTTTAATAAATCAATAATTGAAAAGATTAAAAAAAGAGTCCCCAATAAATACAGGGCCGGAAAAAATTTTGTAAATCCCGATCTTTTTTCAAATAAAAGTTCATGAAACTGACTGTCTGCAAAAATTTCTCTTTTTTTATTTTTCCACTTTAAATAGCGGATCAGAAAAACAGCTAAAAGCGGTAAAAGCAACAGCAACAATAAATACCAATAATTACCTAAATACCATTCCATCAGCTTAAAATTTTATAGAAAACCCATCTCAACAAAGCATCAAACAACAGCATTCCTAAAGCAATCCAAAGAAAAATTTTGAAATACTCTTCGTAATTATATAGTTTTGATACTTTTATATCTGATTTTTCCAATTGATTAATTTCATCATATACTTCCTCGAGACTGCTGTTTGAGGTTGCTCTGAAATATCTTCCACCAGTCATTTCTGCAACTTCCCGTAATACAGGCTCATCAATTTTCACTTCTGTTTCTGTAAAAACAAGATCTCCAAAAATATCTGTCTGAGTCGGCATCAGAGCATATCCGTTTGTTCCGATACCAATGGAATATACTTTAATATTGTTATTTTTTGCGAGTTCAGCAGCAATGGCAGGCGGCATCGCATTTTCTATTGTATTGACACCATCGGTCATCAAAATGATGATTTTACTTTTTGCTTTGCTGTTTTTAAGGTGGTTGACCGCTACAGAAAGCCCCTCACCTATTGCAGTTCCCGGCTGAAGTTCCAAGGGATTAAGATTTTTCAGTTCATCGATAACCACCTGATGATCTGATGTCACAGGTACTTTTGTAAATGCTTCCCCGGAGTAAGTTACTAAACCGAGTCTGTCATTGGGTCTTTTTTCGACAAATTTTATAGCGATATCTTTCAGTGCAGTAAGACGGTCCGGCGTTAAATCCTTGGCCAGCATACTCAACGAAACGTCCACAGAAAGCATGATATCAATTCCTTTTGTATCATCACGGTCCTGAGATACTGTAAAAGTTCTCGGTCTTGCCATAGCGATGATCAATGCAGAAAGCATCACATACTTGGATGTTTTCAGAAAGAAAAGTACAGCCTGGATTCCTCCGCTGCCTTCCATATTTCTAATTGTCGGAACTTTTATTCCCTTTCTTTTTTTTATGCTTACATCCTTAAATAATAAAGGAATAAACAAAAAGAAAAGCAGTAAAAACCACGGACTATAAAATTCAAAATTAAACATCCTTTCTTAAGTTTTCGAATTCCAAGTCTTTTGATGATCTTTTCACAAAATCTCTGATATCTGCAAAATCTTTTTCCATCGTTTCTTTATCAGGAAAAGTTTTCGCAAACTTTACCATATCCCCTCTCAAAAATACGTTTTCTACCACTTTCTCGTTTTCCTGGGAAATCGTATTATTCTTTTTTATTAAATCAATCAAATCATCCGTCAACAAAACATCTGCAGGCAAATGATACTGACGGGTAATAAATTTTCTTGAAATGTCAATAAGTTCTACATAGAATGAGCGGTAATTACCAATTTCCACATACTTTTTCTTCTTAAGTGCATCCAGTTCTTTTAACGTCTGATTCGTTGCAATAACAGGCGAATCTTTAGATCTTCTGCCCCATTTGATAAACATGATGACCGCAATAATCAAAGCAATAATTCCTAATCCCGCTAAAATATAGAATTTATAAAGCTCCCAGTAATCTTTTACTTCAAGCTTTACCTCCTTATTATTCATAATATCTGTGATCTGATCGGCTTTTTGGGCAGTATTGATCACATCTATTTCATAAGGAATCGTCTTTAAAACCTTGCTTCCTACTTTGAATTCAAGTTCTGGAATCGTAAACTTTCCTTCATCATATACTGTAAATTCAATCTTTCTTTCGTATAAATTTTGATTCTGTCCTATGCTGTCTTTTGTTTCTTCAAAATGAAAAGGAAGCAGTTCATTTTTAGGAGCTGCGGTGACCTGCTGATTACTAAGATTATCAATCTTTATTATAAAATGATTGACTTCACCCAAAGCCATGGTTTTCTTTTCAACATTCGAAGACAGTATCTGTGAAAATGCGTTGACACAGACTAAGGAACATATTATAAATAGTATTTTTTTCAATGGTCAGTAAATAAATTTGGCTAAAGCCTTCTGTTCTATTCTAAATCTCCACGGGCTTCCTCCGACAGGCGAAGGATCATTGCCCATTATCTATTTTTTCTGGAAGTAATTATACAACAATTTTGAATAATCTTCACCAGTATTTACATTCATAAAACTGGCCGAACTATTCGCAAAATCTTCTTCCAAAGCTTTTAATTTCTGTTTTTGAGCTTCAGCAAAAGTGTATCTCCATCTTGCACTGGAAGTATTTGCCCAGACCTGTTCTCCTGTTTCCGAATCATACAATAAAGTATATCCAACATCCGGAATTTCATTATCTTTTTCATCATAAATTCTCATTCCGAGCAGCTGATGCTTTTTGGATGCAACTCTGAGTATTTTAGAATCATAGTCATCTTCAAAATCTGAAAATAAGAAAACCAGCGATTTTCTTTTAAAAATTCCCATCATATATTCCATCGCTTTATCAATTTTTGATTCAGCAGGAACATAATCCGCGGTTAAAATATTACTAATAATTGAGAGAATATGTTTCCTTCCCTTTTGAGGCGGAATGACTTTGTAGACTTTATCCGCGAACAAAATCAATCCTACTTTATCATTATTTCCGGCTGCAGAAAAGCCTAAACTTGCCGCAATTTCTGCTACATATTCTCTTTTCAGCTGCGTTTTGGTACCGTAATCCATCGAAGCTGAAATATCTACCAAAATCATCATCGTCAATTCCCTTTCCTCTTCCATCACTTTTACAAATGGCTCCCGAAAACGAGCTGTTTTATTCCAATCGATTCTACGGATTTCATCTCCGAACTGATAAGGACGAACTTCCGAAAAAGTCATTCCCTGCCCCTTAAAAGCACTGTGATATTGTCCCATCAGAGAAGCTTCCGTTTTCTTTCGGGTACGGATTTCAATCTGCTTTACTTTTTTTACAATATCTTTTATTTGCATATTCTGCTTTTGAGAGTATTCGTGTTTGAGCGTTTTTTTGACATTTTAAAAACTTCCTGCATCCAGCTTCCAACTTCTATTTTATTTAAATTCAATAGATACATTAAACCACTCATCGTCAAACTTCGGACTGTATTTTTTATAAAAATTAATGGCCGGCTCATTCCAGTTCAATACCTGAAAAACCATTCCACTGTATTGTTTTGATTTTCCGTACCCCAGTGTAGCATCAAACAGCTTCTTTCCGATTTGTTTTCCTCTCAATGTTTCAGTGACTACCAAATCTTCGAGATATAATCTTCTCCCTTTCCAGGTTGAATATCTGTCATAGTATAATGAAATACCAACAATCTTCCTGTTAAATTCCGCTACAAAAGCTCCCCAAACAGGATTTTCACCGAACCCGTCTTCAATAAACTGCTCTAAAGTTAACGTCACTTCATGCAATGCCTTTTCATATTCGGCTAATTCTTTGATGAGCTCCAACATGGAAGCACAATCTTGTTGAACAGCCTTTCTGATTACAATTTCTTCCATTAAAAACTAAGGCGCTTGAATTTTTGCTAAAATCCTGTTTACAATTTCTTCCGATGAAACCTCTTCTGCTTCTGCCTCAAACGTTAAACCAATTCTGTGTCTCAACACATCTTTTGCTAATGCTTTTACATCTTCAGGAATGACAAAAGCTCTTCCTTTTAAGAACGCATAGGCTCTCGAAGCAATCGCCAGGTTAATTGACGCTCTTGGAGACGCTCCGAAACTGATATAATTTTTAAGCTCAGACAGACCATAATCTTCTGGGAAACGAGTGGCAAAAACCATATCCAGGATATATTTTTCGATCTTTTCATCCAGATAAATCTGATTGATCAATTCCTTAGCTGCTACAATATGCTCAAGAGAAATAACCGGTTTTATTTCAGGTTGATGAGAAGTCGAAACCATTCTCATGACCGTTCTTTCATCTTCAAATTTTGGATAATCGATCGTACATTTCAACATAAAACGGTCACTCTGCGCTTCCGGCAATAGATAAGTACCTTCCTGATCGATCGGGTTTTGAGTAGCCAAAACGAGGAAAGGCTTCGGCAGCTTCATTGTTTCATCACCGATGGTCACCTGTTTCTCCTGCATCACTTCCAGAAGAGCCGACTGTACCTTTGCAGGCGCACGGTTGATCTCATCTGCCAATACAAAATTGGCAAAAACAGGACCTCTTTTTATAGAAAAATCATTGTCTTTTACGTTATAGATCATTGTTCCCACGACATCCGCAGGAAGCAGATCCGGAGTAAACTGAATTCTTGAAAACTCACCATGAACAGCTTCCGCCAACGTTTTTATCGCTAAAGTTTTAGCCAGCCCCGGTACCCCTTCCAGGAGAACATGGCCATTTCCCAAAAGACCTACCAAAAGGCGGTCTATCATGTATTCCTGACCAATAATAACCTTATTGATTTCGTCCCGAAGACGGGAAAAGTGGTAGTTTGCCTCTTTTACCTGCTCCGTTAATTGACGAATATCTTCTGCTTGATATGTATCTGACATAGTCTAATTTAAAATAATTGGTAAATTTCTAATAAATACTGGCATTAATCAACACAATTAATGCCATATTTGAGTTAAAGTTTGTTAAATATTCCAGCATTAATGCGAGATTCAGAATACTTGAAACCTTAAAACTCAATACTATTATTGAAATTTTTCATAAAAATATATAAATTTTGCTTTAATCTACCATTCAAAAATTGTCATTTCCAGTTTATTAAACTATTTTTGGTGATTAAAAATTTTGCAAAATGAATTATCATTTTCAAGCTCACAGACAGGTAAGAAGAAACCTTTTGGATATCCTGCAGAATACTTCTCACGAAGACCTTTTGTTGATTCCGGATGGTTTTAACAACAATATTTACTGGAACATTGCACATACCGTTGCCACACAGCAGCTTTTGCATTACTACCTCAGTGGAAACCCTTTCAGAATTGATAAATATTGGATTGAAACCTACAAAAAGGGAACCTTACCGAACTTAAATGTTCAAAAATCAGAAGTGGAAGACCTTGAGTTTTTACTGACTGAAACTTCAAAAATTCTGATGAAAGATTATGATAGTGATTTTTTTTCAGACTATACCCCTTATACTACAAGTTTCGGGATGGATCTGAAAAGTATTCAGGATGCGATCATTTTCAACAATATGCACGAGAGCTTGCATTATGGATATATCATGTCGCAAAAAAGAGCAATTTTAGGAGAAAAATATTAAAATGACAGATAAGAAAGACGATTTTATTTTCGGGCTGCGTCCCGTAATTGAAGCTATTGAAGCAGGGAAAACAATTGATAAAATCTTTGTGCAGAACGCGCTACAGGGAGAAATTTATGCTGAATTAAAAACTGTTTTAGCTAAAAACAAAATTCGTCCCAATTACGTTCCGGTTGAGAAACTGAACAGATTTACGAGAAAAAACCATCAGGGTGTTGTGGCATTTATTTCAGATGTACCATTTCACAAAGTTGAAGATATTGTTCCTCAATTATTTGAAGAAGGAAAAACGCCTTTTTTATTAATTTTGGACAGATTAACTGATGTAAGAAATTTCGGAGCAATCTGCAGAACGGCAGAATGTGTAGGTATAGACGCCGTTATTATTCCTGAAAAAGGAGGAGCACCGATTAACTCTGACGCTATAAAAACCTCTGCAGGAGCACTTTACAATATTAAAATCTGTAAAGAGCCTAACTTAGCTCATGTTGTAGATTTTTTACAGCAAAGTGGAATTTCTGTATTCTCAGCTACTGAAAAAGCTCAAAAACTCATTTATGATGTAAGCTTTACAGAGCCATGTGCTATTGTAATGGGAAATGAAGAAACCGGAATTTCCAAGGAAGTTTTACATCATTCAGACGAAAAAATAAAACTTCCAATTGAAGGAAAGACACAGTCTCTGAATGTATCTGTAGCCTGTGGAGCTATTTTGTATGAAGCGGTAAGGCAGAAAATGACTGCAGTTCCAAATCTATAATGTATGAAAACCCTATTACTTTTACCATTATGCCTTGCATTAGTCACATGCAAGGCTCAAAATAAAGAAATTCCTACTGACAACCGCCAGGTCAGTGAACTTGACAGACTTGTTCAGAAGGAAGCTGCTGCGTATATGAAAGATCCTGCCCGTGTCGGACTTTCTATAGGCATTTTTAAAGATGGTAAAAGTTATTTTTATAATTACGGAACATCAGAATTAGGAAAATCTGAACTTCCGACCTCTAAAAGCGTCTATGAGATTGCATCGATTACCAAAACCTTTACTGGAACAATTTTGGCTCATGCATTAGTCGACCAAAAAGTAAAACTGGAGGATGACATCCGAAAATATTTAGAAGGAAACTATCCTAACCTGGAATTTGAAAAGCATCCGGTAACCATTGGTAATTTAGCCAAACATTCATCGGGGTTGCCTCAGTTTTTACCGGATCAGTCTGAGACTTTTAAAAAACCGATGGATTCTGTTGCCTTTTTGCTCGCTGATTTTTATAAGAACTATTCTAAAAAAGATTTTTACAGAGATCTTCATGAGGCTAAAATTGGTTTTGCCCCGGGAACAGATTTTAAATACTCGAATGTCGGAACACAGATTGCAGGAGATATTCTGGAAAAGGTGTATACTAAAAGTTATGAAAAATTACTTTCTGAATACATTACAAAGCCTTTAAAAATGAATCAAACCATTGTTGGTACGAATTCATCTCAACTGCTGACCGGCTATAATGAAAAGGGAAAGATAATGCCCCGAAATATTACAACCATCATGGCCCCTGCAGGAGGAATTTACTCTACCACAGGAGATCTTGTAAAATATATTCAGTATCATCTGAATAAAAATGACCAATATGTTCAGGCTTCTCATACTCCCGTTGTAAAAAATGAAAGTGACGAAACCGGATTATTCTGGAGAATTCATAAAAATGAAGATGGCAGCCAAACTATTTGGCATACCGGAGGAACATTCGGTTTTTCGAGTACCCTTCATATCTATCCGTCAAAAAATATGGGAGTAATTGTACTTTCCAATGAATCTGATATGTCTTCGCAGGGGAAACTGCAGGATATCGCAGAAAATATATTTAAAAATAGTAGTAAAAATTAAAAAAATTCAAATGAAGAACATTGCAGCACTAGCACTTATATCATCTATAGCTCTTATTTCTTGTAAAAAAGAGACGACAAAAATCACAAAAGTAGATCCTAAAACAGGAAAAACCATCACGGTAGAAGTTCCTGCCGATTCAGTAGCTAAAGTGGAGGCAAATCCCGCAATTAAAGATTCTGCAGGTATTTTCACTCAGACTTTCAAGCTTGAAAAAGGAAAAACCTATCCTCTGACAACCTATCAGAGAGATACAAAAACCATGACCGATCCTAAAGGAAAAACCCTTAACGGAACAAGTGAATCTACTGACGAAATGAGTTTCACAGTGAATGATATCAAAGGAAATGTATATGACATGACCCTTAATCTCATCGGAAAAAGAAATTCTCAGACCGCAGACGGAAAAACAATCATTGTAGATACAAAATTGCCAATTCCTAAAGAGGATGACCTTAAAATGATCTGGAACATCAACAAAGCTCTTACAGGTAACAAGCTAAATATGAAAATGGATACTAAAGGAAATGTAATTTCAATTACAGGTTTTGATGCCATTTATACTAAAGTTTCTAATGCTGTAGGGACGATTCTTAAAGATAAAAATCAAAAAGAAAGTGTTGTTGCCAGTCTTAAAGAATCTTTTAATGAAAAGGTACTTAAAGATCAGTTTACAAAAAACCTGACGATTATTCCTAAAAAAGGAATCAAGTTAGGTGGAAAATGGACCAACAGCGAAAATGCAGATCCGAGTGGTAAAATAAAGGTAACATCAAACTATGTTTTAACAAGTGTTGGAAATGGTGTTGCTGAAGTTTCTGTAACCGGAGGAATTCCTAAGAAAACAGAAAAACAAAATCAGGGACCTATCACACACAGCTTAAGCAGTGAACTTGTACAAAACGGTACAATGAAGTTTGATCAAAATACAGGATGGATCACCAACCAGAATATTAATGTTGTAACCACTCAGATTGAAACTATTTCAGACGGAAAACAGTCTCAGTCTATGAAGAGCGTTTCAAAATCTTCTGTAATGGTAAATCCTTCCGCAAAATAATGTAGAAGTTTTTAAAATTAAAAGTTATGAAGTACATTCTTGAGTTAGTACTCACCGCGATTATTATTTTCTTTGTCTGGAATATTCTGAAAAGGATTTTCTTTAAAACATTTTACAGTTATAGATTTAACAATAATAACAACCAAAATAATAATCAACAAGATCTAAACTCTCACAAGAATACCAATCAGAATCTCAAGTGGGATGCAGAAACTGTAGATTACGAAGAGGTAAAAGAAAGTAATGGCAAAAGGTAAAAAAATCCCAGAAAATAAAAGATAATAACCAGCATGGCGAAAAATAAAAACTTAATTTATATTGCAATTTCATTAGTTGTATTTATAGTTTTAGCATTTTTATACTCTACCCCTGTTTTTACAGGAAAACAGCTTTTCCAGCATGATATTGTACAATATCGCGGAGGCGCAAAAGAGCTTCTGGACTACAGAGCAGACACCGGAAAAGAAACATATTGGAGTGATTCCATGTTTGGAGGAATGCCTACCTATCAGATGGGAAGCCAGTTTAAAGGTGATATTATCAAAAAGATTGATAGTAATCTTAACTTTCTTCCAAGACCTGTTAACTATCTTTTTTTACTCTTTGCAGGATTTTTCCTGTTGGGAATGGTTGTAGTCAGAAACTGGAAGTACGCTCTATTGGGAGCCACTTTCTTCGGACTCTCAACCTATTTTTATATCATCATTGCAGCGGGGCACAATGGTAAGGTAAACACTATTGAATATTTCGCACCGCTTCTGGCCGGAATATTACTCGTTTATATCAGGAAACAATACATTTGGGGATTCATTGTCACTACCCTGTTTATGGGACTTCAGATAGCGGCAAACCACCCTCAGATGACCTATTATCTGTTTCTAGCATTAGGGTTTTTATTTTTATCTGAATTAATCAGAGCGATTCAGAAGAAAACACCGATGAAGCATTTTCTGATTTCCTCGGGGATCATTGCAGCTTCGGGAATTATCGGAATCGGAATGAACTCTCAGAGAATCATGGCCAATTCAGAATATATTAAGGAAACTGTTCGTGGAAAACAGATCTTAACGAATGACAGCCACACTTCAGGAAAATCCGGAATGGACAAAGAAAGCATACTGATGTGGAGCTACGGACAATTGGAAACACTGAATCTTTTCATTCCAAGATTAATGGGTGGCGGAAGCCAGGAACCTGAAGGAAAAGAAATGATGAATAAAATTCAGGAGCTTGTTCAGGAAAATGTAAGTTCTCAATCTGAAATGGACCGTGTTTCAAAAGGCTTTGGATCAGTAACCTACTGGGGCGACCAGCCCGGAACTTCCGGACCGGCTTATCAGGGAGCGATCGTTTGTTTCCTTGCGGTTTTAGGATTCTTTTTTGCTTCAAAAAAATACCGCTACTGGATTCTGGGAGCATCCATTTTAACGATATTACTGGCTTGGGGAAGCAACTTTATGGTGCTTTCGGACTTCTTTATAGATTTTGTTCCGTTTTACAATAAATTCAGAGCACCATCTTCTATCTTAGTGGTAGTGGAATTGCTGTTCCCGTTAATAGCCATTCTCGGATTATACAGATTCTTTACTGATGAAAAATTAACCCAGGAATATAAGCAGAAAATTCTGCTCTATGTAAGTGGGGCAACTTTAGGATTATTATTAATTCTTTTAATAGCCGGAAAATCTTTGTTAGGGTTCTCAACTTCAAATGAAAGAACCTATTTACCGCCATTCTTACTTGATTATTTAACAGAAGAAAGATTTAAACTATTCAGAATCGATGCTATAAAAGCTTTTATTTATGTAGCAATTACAGCAGCTGCTTTATTTATGGTATTAAAGCAAAAACTAAGTCAGAATATTGCTTTGATGATCATCGGAGCCGTAAGTTTATTTGATCTTTGGACAGTAAATAAGCGCTATTTAAACGATGAAAATTATGTTGATAAAGTATTTGCTGAAAACCCGTTCCAGACTGAAGGCTCAGATCTTCTGGCTGAAAAAGTGGAAGCCAACCCTAGTTTAAGCTCTATTTTATCAAGTGTTCATGTTAATAAAACATTAGAGACCATTGCCGAAAAAGATAAAACTCATTATAGAGTTTTCAATAATATTTTAGGAACATTCAGTGAAACCAATACGTCTTATTTCAAGTCTTCAATCGGTGGCTATCACGCCGTGAAATTAAGAAGATATGATGATGTCATTAATGAATATTTCCAGATCATGGATTCTGTGAAAGTGCCGAATGTACTGAATTTACTGAATGCCAAATATTGGGTTGTAGGCGGACCAGAGCAGCCTCAGGCCGTTCCGAATCCTAAAGCTAACGGAAATGCATGGTTTGTAAGTGATTTAAAGTTTGTGAACACTCCGAATGAAGAAATTAAATCAATTGGTGTAATCGATAGTAAAAAAACAGCCGTAATTGCCTCTTCAGATAAAAATTACTTCACCGGAAAAACGGTACAGGCAGATCCGACAGCTGTGATCAGTTTAACAAAATACCGTCCGAATGAACTGGAATTTAAATCAGATTCTAAGACTCCTCAATTAGCTGTATTTTCCGAAATCTACTATCCTCACGGATGGAAAATGTTTGTAGACGAAAAAGAAGTACCGTACATCAAAGCCGACTATTTACTTCGTGCCGTACATGTTCCTGCAGGAAAACATAACATCAGAATGATTTTTGAACCGCAAGTTATTGAAACCGGAAAATGGATTTCAATGCTTTGCTTCGGATTATTTATTGCATTAAGTGCCTTTGGAATTTTCTGGATGAATAAGAATAAAAAGAAGGAAGAAATTCCGGTTGAAAAGATTTAAAGTTCAGATGGAACAGAAAAAAATATTGATCATCACCTATTACTGGCCTCCTGCGGGAGGTCCTGGTGTTCAAAGATGGCTGAAGTTTGCAAAATATTTACCTGAATTCGGATGGAAACCGGTGATTTATACTCCGGAAAATCCAAGCTATCCTTTGCTTGATGAAAGCCTGATGAAAGATATTCCTGAAAACGTTGAAATCGTTAAAACAAAAATATGGGAACCTTATCAGCTCGCTGAAAAACTGAATAAGAGCAATAAAAAATTCAAAGCCGGGCAATTTGATGTTGGTAAAAATCAAAGCTGGAAATCAAAACTTTCGATCTGGGTACGAGGAAATTTTTTCATTCCCGATGCCAGAGTTTTTTGGGTAAAGCCATCAGTAAAATTTCTGGAACATTATTTAAGAGAAAATAAAATAGAAGTCGTAGTCACCTCAGGACCGCCACACTCTTTACATTTAATCGGTTTAAATTTAAAAAAGAAGTTCACCCACTTAAAATGGATTGCTGATTTCCGTGATCCCTGGACGGAAATTTCTTATTATAAACATTTAAAACTCACCAAAAGTTCCGATAAAAAACATCGCCAGCTGGAAAATGATGTTTTTAAAAATGCAGATATAACTTTAGCAACAAGCTACACGGATGCAGAAAATTTCCGGAAAAACGGAGCCAATGCAATGTGTATCACCAATGGATTTGATGAGACAGATGCCAATTCTCAGACTCTTCCTGAAAGCAAAGATAAGTTTACTTTAAGCTATATCGGTGTTTTAGAACAACTCCGAAATCCGGAGAATCTTTGGAAAGCACTTGATGAGCTGGTTAAGAACAATCCTTCCTTTGCTGAGAATTTCATTTTGAAGTTTGTGGGAAGAATTGATGATAAAATTTTAAGTTCTTTTGAAAATTCGAATTTGAGATCTCACATCCTGAACCTAGGCTACCTTTCTCATGATAAAGCAATTGAGGAAATGGGAAATTCATCTCTTTTACTGATTACCAACTTTCCCAATGAATCATCTAAAGGAATTATTCCAGGGAAAATATTCGAGTATCTGGCCACCGGAAAACAGATTATTTCGTTCGGTCCCAATGATGCCGATGTTTCCAAAATATTAGATGAAACCAAAGCCGGAAAACATTTTGGCTATGATGGTTCTGAAACAATTAAAGATTTTATCCTGGAGAAATTTGAATTGTGGAAAAATGGAAACCTCTTTGAAAACAGTCAAAATATAGAGCAATTTTCAAGAAAAAACCTGACTCGGCAATTGGTTGATATTTTGGGATAGATTTCGTTTATTGTACATAAGACTTCGACAAGCTCTGCCTGACATTGCTACAGTCATTCTTTCAAATATAGCAGTCAGCATTAGAAATACCGCACTAAGCCTGTCGGAGTGTTTTTAAAATCTTAATTATAACCCGTTGTGCATATTAATTTGTTTTCGTCACTTCGAGTAGATTTTTGAAAAAAAATCGTATCGAGAAGTTTGTAGTTTTGAAGACGAATCTGTTCTCGATACATTTTTTCTCCACTTTATTACGAAAAAACACTCGAACTGACGAATCTAATACCAAAATTTCGCAAAATGCACAATGGGTTAATTATAATAAGTGTCTATCTAAATTGTCCACTGATCATTAACAACTGCTATCAGGTAATATTTCCCCTGATATTCTTCAAAAACCAATCTAAGTGTTTTCCAATCCATTTCTGCATTGGCGTCTGACCCTTTGATGAAATTTTCAGTGAAATCTGCTTTCGGATAAATTTCTTTGATATTATTCAGTGAATTTCCTTTTCCCTGAAACTCATTGAATGAAACCTGTCCGGTCGCAAAATCTTTCGAGTATACCCATTTTGTAAAATAATCATTGATCGTGGCTTTGTAAAGATCTCCAGATCCATCCATAGTTCCCCATGTAAAAAGTGTTTTTGTAGGCTGATATTTCTCAAAATCCGTTTTAGAAAACTGTTTATCTTCTTTTGGATTTACAAAAGCATACATGGAAAATCTCACGCCTTTTTCCGGGTGAATGAATGCTGCAAATTTTTTATAATCTCTGTCCTTCACACTCTGTACAACTTCTTCGTTAATTTGCTTCAATGCTGCATCTTTATCCACAATACTTTCATTATTATCTATACTGTCACCTTTTACCTGAGCGGTAGAATCTGTTTTATCATTAATGAATTTATCAGGATTTTTTTTACAGGCAACAGCACTTAAAATCAATACTGAAAAGAATATTTTTTTCATATTTTTAAATAATATTGGATAAAATTCACCAAAACTGATGCCAGCTTTTGAATTAAAGTGCTTCAGTTGCCGGATCAGTTACAACATTTTATTTTTAATAATATCAAAATCCTTTTCAGAAATTTCCAGAAAACCAAACCGGAAAGAGAAGCCCCACTTCTTTTTATCTGTAATAAAATCGAGTTGCTCGATTAAAGGAAAGATCGATATTTCTTCAGCATCATAAAATTTCACATTTCTTCGAAACGGCTGAAAACCCTCAGCCATTATTCCAGGATAAAGCTCTTCATCTTTTACCTCTCCTATTGCAGTAAAACACTGGCATTTTTCCTCCTTTTCAAAATAGCGCTTAGGAGAATAAAAAATTATTTTATCTCCTGTCTTCAATCTCTTTAAGGACGTTGCTTTTCCATGATTAGCCTGCATAAATCCGCCCTGAACTCCTCTTTCTACATGATCTTTTGATGCTACAGCAATATAATATTTCATTCTTGGATATTAATGAATTCAATTAAAGGTAAGAAAGTTTTTCAATATCTTAGCATCATGGAAATTCTAGATATTCTCATCATCGGAGGGGGACCAATCGGTCTTAATTGTGCACTTGAAGCTCAGAAAAATAATCTTACCTATTTAATCATTGAAAAAGGAACCATTGTAAATTCTTTGTACAACTATCCTTTATATATGAGATTTTTCTCCACTGCCGAAAAACTGGAAATCGCTGATATTCCATTCATATCAACGGCTCCAAAACCTGGGAGACAGGAAGCTTTGGAATATTATCAGGGAATTACCCGACAGAGAAATTTAAACATCAATCTCTATGAAAAAGTCTCTAATGTTTCTAAAAAAGATGGCGTTTTTGAAATCGAAACATTAAAAGGAAAATATTTCGCAAAAAATGTAATCATATCAACAGGGTTCTATGACATTCCAAATTTAATGCATATCCCTGGAGAAAATCTGGAAAAAGTAAAACATTACTATACAGAACCCTACCCGTATGCAAAACAAAAGATTGTAGTTGTAGGTTCCAGTAATTCTGCTGTGGATGCAGCATTGGAAACCTATAGAAAAGGTGCTGAAGTAACTATGATTGTTCGCCACTCTGAAATTTCAAAAAGTGTAAAATATTGGGTAAAGCCAGATATTGACAATAGAATTGCTGAAGGAAGTATCAAAGCTCATTTCAATTCAGAAATTATTGAAATTAAAGAAAGTTCGGTTCTATTCAAAGATGAAAACGGCGAAGTTATTGAAATTGAGAATGATTTTGTTCTCGCAATGACAGGGTATCTTCCGGATTTTGATTTCTTGAAAAATTCAGGGATTGAATTACAGGGTGATTGTTTAAATCCGCTTTACCATCCTGAAACTATGGAAACCAATATTGAAAATTTGTATCTGGCCGGGGTTGTCTGCGGCGGAAAAGATACACACCTATGGTTTATTGAAAACTCAAGAATTCATGCAGAGATGATTATAAAAAATATTCTGTTAAAGTAATTTTTTAGCAAATACTGAAAAAATGATCCTCCTAGCCCAGATCGAAGCATTTGTTTGAGCTCATTTTTTGGATTTCGGCGAGCCTTTGGCTCGCCGAAATCCAAAAAATAGCGAGTGCGAAGAGCTGGAAAAGCTTCAGATAAAAGTTTAAGCAAACTACTTTATATTGCCGATTTTTTATGGAATGATAGCCTATATGTTAGGAGAATAATTAAAAATCCATTTTTACTCCAAAAATAAAATTCCTTTTGGCTGCAGGATTGTAAAAACGATTTCCGAAAGCATTGATATCAAAGCCTAAAACAGAGTCTGTATTGTATAAGTTCTGAATCTGTAAAGATAAATTTAATCTTGTTTTTTCAACGTCTACTGGAAATCCAAGCCTGATATTTCCAACAAAGCTGGGCTCAGACCAAACAGAATTGGCATCATTCAAAGGTATTTTTGAAATATAAAAGTGTGATAAGTCCACAGTCATGCTTTTAAATAATGTAAAGTTCAATAAGCTGTTTATGCTTGTTTTAGGTACCCCTGTCAAATCATTTCCTGAAAAATCATTATCAACCTGTCGATAGTTTTCAAATGTAAAATTGTAAAAACTTCCTGAAAATCTGAATTTAAAATTGTTTAAAAATTTATTTTTCAGATCTATTTTTTTGGATTCCAAAAGAACTTCAACTCCTTTCTGAACTGTTTCTCCCTGATTGACAAAATATTCCTGTCCGGCTTCATTTTGTCTTCTGACGATCGCATCTTTCATTCGAAAATCAAAATAACTGCCTTCTGCAAAAATAAAACTCCCAAATTGTTTTCTAAATCCAATTTCCATATTCCAACCGTATTCCGGACTTAAATTCATATTAAACTCCTGATTGGAAGAGCGTATTTCTTCATTGGTCGGAGCAGAATTGCCTTTTCCAATCTTACCTCTAATCGAGAACCCTTTTTCAAAAACATATGTGATCCCAAAATTTGGAAGCCACTGATTTCTAAATCTAATATTCCCATTTTCAATTCCCGGATACTGACGCTCCCATTGATAAGAGTTTGAATTTAAACTTAACGAAATATCAGTAAATAATTTTTCACCGATATTTAATTTTTGCGAAAGAAAATAAAAACCTGATCCATTTTTCAGGCGATCAAAATTCTGTAGATTACCTTCAGCACCTTTATTATTATCGAAATTTTTAATTAAGATATCGCTCATTCCCCCTTCAAAGCCTAAGCGGTATGCCAGCGAAATTCCACTCCAGTTTTTCCCATAATTAAAATGGGTTCTCAATGCAAAATTCTTCTCAAAACGGTTTTCGAAATTGGTGATAAAAGGGTTTTCAAAATCCACATAAGAACCCTGAATCAGTATAAAATGAGAAAATTCAGGATTGATATTGAATTCATGGGAAAGTCCTGCCAAAAGCATTTTGTTACGAATCCCTGCATTTTGTTCTTTCGTTCCAGGAAGGGCAGCTGTAGCAGGTCTGGCTTGTTTTCTGTCAGACTGCATTTGCTCCAGAGTCAATCCACCGGGAGTTTGGTAATCGAGATCTGTATATAAGATCATAGCTTTCAATAATGCTTTTTCCGAATACTGAAAATGGTCTTTTAAAAATATCTGTTTTCTCTGAACTGCAGACTGCTCTCTATAAGAATCAGTCTGATAATAATTCTGAAAAATCTCAAAAAAATGTTTTCCCAACTGTTTAGAAAAATCAAAACTCTGACTGAATGTTCCATAACTTCCGATGGATAAATCAGCTGATAAATGCTCAGAAGTAGTCGTCTGTAACAACACTGTTCCGCCAGTCACAGCCCCAAAATCACCACTTTCCGGACCTTTATAAATTTCCATTTTATGAATAAGCTCAGGAGAAATTATATTAAAATAAGTATTTCCCGAAGCATCTGTCAAAATAAAATCATCCAGATAAACCTTCACATTACGAACTCCGAAAGGTGATCTCAACGTACTTCCGCGCAGAGAGATCCTATAGCTTCCGGGCGATCTTTCTTCCATTCTTGCTCCGGCAATCTGATTAACAGACTCCAACATTCTTTCCGGAGTATTTTGATTCAATAAGTTTTCTGAAACTACAGAAACGGCCTTAGTAGAAGTTATAAAAGGAGTCGATTTTTTATATGCATCAATCTGAACTTCCGAAATCAGCGTTGCAGAATCTTTTTTCTGAGAAAAATAAATATGACTAACAAGAAGAGATATAAGAAAGTATATTTTTATCATTAAAGCAAGTTGTAGAATAAGACCAGCAAAAATTATACAGTTTTAAATTTACCAGTGAGTATTACAAAAAAAAAGAAAGCTACAAAATCTGCAGCTTTCTTTTTGCCAATCTAATTGATGGCTTTTTCTTTTTTGTCTTTGATCATCCACGGAACAATGAAATAAAGGGCAACTGCGATAAAAGTTGCTAAAACTCCTGTCCCGATCCACAATGCATTAAAGCCAAATCTTTCGGCAAGCATTGTACCTATATAGGGAGTAATGATGAATGCAATGGAAAATGAAATCCCATTCAGTCCCATATATGCCCCTTTATTGTTTTCCCCTGAACGCAAAGCCGTAATCGTCGACATAAAAGGCAATGTCCAGATTTCACCTATACATAGGATGGTCATAGAAACCAATAAGGTAATCATACTGTAATCAAACGCGAGCATTGCATAAGAAAGTCCACAAATGAAAGTTCCTAAAAGCATGGTTACTGCCAGACTGAAGTATTTTTCTGCAATTTGTACAAATCCCATTTCGAGCAATACAATCAGGAATCCACTGTATCCTAAAATATAGCCTATATTTTGCTGACTCAATTTAGCCGTATCTTTATAAAATATTGTCAGTGTGCTGAATAACTGGAAAAAGCAGATTGAAAACAGCATGCAGAAGAAACAGTAAATTAAGAATTTACCGTCACGATAAGGCGAATTCTCTTTTTTAATAACAATTGCTTCTTTTACTTTTTTCGCTTTCACTTTTGCTAATTTATTACGCTTTGCAAAGAACCAGATGTACATTAAGCCAGCTGATAACGCTGCAAAAGCATTACTGAAAAATAAAAACTCATAAGATATAGCAGATAAAATCCCTCCTAAAGCAGGTCCGATTGAGAACCCTAAATTGACTGCCATACGGTTTAATGAAAACGCTCTCGTAATATTTTCAGGTTTTGCATATTTTGTAATCGCAACCGAGTTGGCAGGACGAAAGGTCTCACTTACAATACTTTGTATTAAAATAATACCCGCTACTCCAATTTCTGTTTTAAAAATTGGAATCAGGCAGAATAACGGCACACTTAATAATAAACTGAGATATTGCACTTTATATTCACCGATTTTATCGGTAATCATTCCTCCTAACCATGAACCCAGCACAGAACCTATTCCGAAAAAGCTCAGAACAACTCCTGTATTTTCGATGCTAAAATGTAAATGGTCTGTCATATAAACTCCCAAAAACGGGAGTACCATAGACCCCGCACGGTTGATGAGCATTACAAGTGCCAGCATCCAGCTTTCCTGCGAAAGTCCTTTAAACGAATTTGTGTATAGATTTATTAATTTCACAATTTCTCAAGTTTTAGTTTTAATAATTTGTATTTGTTGTTTGGGTTTTTTAATAATTTTTTTCTGTAATAAATGTTTTTTAACTTCATCCGGATACGCCATACACCAGTGAAGACAACAACACAAGATTTTAAACAAAAAAACAGGGCTTAAAAAAATTAAGCCCTGTTTCATTTATATGGATATAAATAATTTCTACTCCGGCTTATAAGAGTCTTTCAATGTCACAGTTCTATTGAACACAAAATTTGTATCTGTCGAATCCTGATCCTTTGTAAAATAGCCAATTCTCTGGAATTGAAGAGGTTCTCCCACTGCCACATCCTTTAAGCTAGGCTCAGCAAATCCCTGAATTGTTGCGACAGATTCAGGATTAATAAAGTTTAAGAAATCCACATCTTTTTCAGCATCAGGCTGTTCTACAGTGAATAACTTCTCGTAATTTCTTACTTCCACAGGAATTGCGTGCTTAGCAGACACCCAGTGAATTGTACCTTTTACTTTTCTTAAACTTTCCTCGGTTCCGCTTCCTGACTTGGATTTTTCGTCATAAGTTGCATAAATCGTCGTAATTTCACCATTTTCATCCTTCTCTACTCTTTCACCTTTAATGATATAAGCAGATTTCAAACGAACCTCACCACCCAATTTCAGCCTGAAGAACTTATTACCAGCTTCTTCCTTGAAATCTTCGCGTTCAATATATAATTCTCTTGAGAATGGTACCTGTCTTGTCCCTGCATTTTCCTGCTCAGGATTATTTTCAGTATCCAGCCACTCTTCCTGTCCTTCAGGGTAGTTTTCAATGACCAGTCTGACAGGGTCTACAACCGCCATCACACGCTTAGCTACTTTATTTAAATCTTCACGAACACAGAAATCTAATAATTGGATTTCAATTAAATTCTCTCTTTTTGCAACCCCTACTTTATCAATAAAATTCCTGATTGCATTTGCCGTGAAACCTTTTCTCCTCATTCCGGAAATCGTAGGCATCCTCGGATCATCCCATCCGTTGACTACCTTTTCAGCAATAAGCCTTTGCAGTTTTCTTTTGGAAGTGATCATATAAGAAACATTCATCCTTGCAAATTCTCTTTGCTTAGGAGCTACCTTTGACTCATCATAAACCTGCTCCAGATACCAATTATAAAGCGGTCTGTGATTTTCAAATTCTAATGAGCATAATGAATGTGAAACCTGCTCCAAATAATCAGATTCACCGTGTGCCCAGTCGTACATCGGATAAATTTTCCAGTCAGTACCTGTTCTGTGGTGAGGTCTTTTCAAAATTCTGTACATAACAGGGTCACGCATGTTCATATTGGGTGACTCCATGTCGATTTTTGCACGAAGAGACATTGAACCTTCTTCAAATTCACCGTTTTTCATTCTTGCAAATAAGTCCAAAGACTCTTCAACAGGACGGTTTCTGTATGGAGATTCCACACCTGGTTCTGTAGGATTTTTTCTTTGCTCGGTAATAATTTCAGATGGCTGCTCATCTACATAAGCTTTTCCTTCTTTAATTAACTGAACGGCCCAATCGTAAAGCTGCTGGAAGTAATCGGATGCGTACAAAACTTTATCCCATTTGAAACCTAACCATTCAACGTCTTTCATAATAGAATCTACGAATTCCTGTTCTTCTTTTTCAGGATTTGTATCGTCGAAACGAAGGTTTACGGGAGCATTGTATTTTTCACCCAAACCGAAGTTGATGCAGATCGCTTTTGTATGACCTACATGCAGATAACCGTTTGGTTCAGGTGGAAAACGGAAACGTATCTGATCATTTTTCAGACCGTTTGCCAAATCATCTTCGATAATTTGCTCAATAAAATTGAGTGATTTTTTTTCTTCTTCCATTAAAATTCGCTTTAAAATGTCGTACTATACAACAATTTGCAAATTTAGGAAATTTTAAGGGTTTATGGAAATTATAATTTAAAACAATAATTATTAATAATTCAATATTTTTATTTAACTTAGAAATTAACTAAAACCGTTTTCTCAAAAATCCCGAACATGGCTGTTTACATCCTAAGCAATCGAAAAATCGTTCGTCATAAAGGCGAAAAAGAGGATTCTTTTTCCAATGATGAGTACTCCATTCCTAATTTCAGGATTGCAAAGTGTGATTTTAAAAACTATAAAGAGCCCACCGCTACAGAAAAAAAGAAAAAAAATTATACCAATCGTAATATTGTAAATTATCAGCTCTTCTCGGAACCTGAAAAACAAGGATATCAGGATGTTTTAGATGTTCTGTTGAGTGAAAAAGGCATTAAAAATTCAGCCTTAACAGCCAATAACCTTGGTGGTACCCAGAGAATGTTCTATGAATTGTATAAAAATATGTCTTCTACAAAGGACAGAAGTGACGTTTTGATATTTATTCACGGATATGCCTACGATTTTGACGATGAATTGAAAGCCATTCTAGATCTTAAAAAATTATTTATTGATAATCCGGCATCTCCTGTTGAACATATTCTATTCGTAAGCTGGCCTGCTTCGAGCAGTATTGTTCCGCTGACTTATTTTGATGATAAAGCTTCAAGCATCAATTCCGGAAGTTCGCTGATGAGACTGTTTTATTTTTATACTCAGTTTTTAAAAGATATTTTTTCGAACAGAGATTTAATTCCCTGCAATCAAAGAATTCATATAATGGCACATTCTATGGGCAATCGGGTTCTTCAAAGCATGCTTTACAGTCTGAAAAAGGAAAATATTCTGAGAGTCATTGATCAGGTTTTATTATTAAATTCAGATGTCACATACAAGGTTTTTGAAGAGTCTGAAGATTCATTCAACAAGCTACCGTTGCTTGCCAACAGAATTTCCATTTATTTAAACAGAAAAGATACGGTCTTGGGAATTTCGCAATTCACCAAAAACATTCTAACTCCAAGGCTGGGCAAAAACGGTCCGAGTGATATTGAAAAGTTCAAAGATATCGTATCTATCATCGACTGTACTTTTGTGAAAGACGATGTGCTTACCGGACTAAAATATGATATCGGAAATCATTGGGGATATCTTTCGAGTTCCCAGGTACAGAATGATATTTTCCAAAACTTATATGGTGTGGACAGGAATCTTATCACCAACAGATCAAAGAATAACGAAAACATTTTCACAATTATTTCTTAATAATATAATAAAATACTCCCATGAAATAAGTCATATGTTAAACTCAAAAAAATCCTCCACTATGGCACAGCGCTTGCAAATTCATCAACCAGAGAAATACTAAATTTAATATAATGAAAAAGGTTAAAAGAAAGTTTTCTTCTATACTTGAGTATATTAAGAAAGCAATTTTTGTAAAAGACGTAATTTAGTTACATCAATATCAACTCCAAATAAACGAACAGTATTCGAGCCTAAAATTACTACATCATAGACAAGTTATTATCTGGTTTTTAAGATAACTCATCCAATTATTTCACTTCAATGTGCGTTAATCTTAGTTAAAAACATTGCACGAACGAAAAATTAAATTGATATTTACTTTACAAATCAATTTAATACTATTATTATGAAAAATCTACAAAAAATCAACAGAGAACAATTAAAAACAATCAACGGAGGAAGACCACCTCTTGGATGTAACAACTGGAATCCATCTGCTATGTGCTGCAGATCATGGGGTGAAGGCTATTGCGGCAATACTACCTGCCCAGATTCACCTCCACCATTCTGCTAGTTAATGTTTCTCAGTTATATTTTGAACCATAACAACTCATTTCGGAGTTCCAATACGGATTCAAAATTATTGACAAATAAAGATCCGGTGCCCAAACCCTGTGGCATCGGATTTTCTTTTGTAAAAGTGTACTGTGCGATGGCATTGAGCCCGATATTGCTTTCTAAAGCAGAAGTAATCCACCAGCCTATATTTTGTTCTTCGGCAAGGGCAATCCACTCATCAGAACCTGAAAAACCACCTACTAAAGCTGGTTTTAAGATGATGTATTGTGGCTTTATGGTTTCTAATAATTTTTTCTTTTCATTAAAATCAATAATTCCTATTAATTCTTCATCTAATGCAATCGGAGTTGGCGTTTCGGCGCACAATTCAGCCATATGATTCCAGTTTCCTGCTTTAATCGGCTGTTCGATTGAATGAATATTTAAATCTGCTAACTGCTGTAAAACAAGTTTCGCTTTTTCCTTATTAAAACCTCCATTGGCATCAACACGGAGTTCCAGAGTATCTTTTGAGAATTTTTTTCTTAATTTTTGAAGAACTTCGTGCTCAGATTCCCAGTCTACACCTATTTTTAATTTAATACAGTGAAATCCCTGCTCTAGTTTATCCTGGATCTGTTCTTCCATATAATTGATATCGCCCATCCAGATCAGGCCATTGATAACAATTGAGTTTTTTCCTTCTGTAAATTCACTTGGAAAATAAAGATTTTCACCGTGTTTTAAATTTAAAATAGCCTGTTCATATCCAAACCAAAGTGATGGAAATTCTTTTAATTCCTCTTTTAAAAGTTCAGAATCCTGATTGATATTTTCACATAACCATTGTAATTTCTCTTCATAATCCGGGCGGTCATCAAAGCTTAATCCTCTGAAAATAGCACACTCTCCTGTTCCTTTTTTTCCGTCTTTTGAAATCTCAAGAATAAAAGTTTCCTTTTCATGCAAAACGCCGCGAGATGTTCCACTCGGGCGTTTGAATTCTAATAAATATTTAAAATATTTTGCTGTCATTTATTTCACACTATCAATTCGCATAAATTCCTCAGCTTTTTCAACCATATTGATACTTCCGCAGAAAAACGGAATTCTTTGATGCAGTTCCGTCGGTTCAATTTCCAGAATCCTTCTGAAACCGTCTGTTGCTTTTCCACCAGCCTGTTCTGCTAGGAAAGCCATCGGATTACATTCGTACAATAATCTCAGTTTTCCGTTTGGAGCCTGTGAATAAGACGGATAAATGTAAATTCCGCCCTTCAGCATATTTCTGTGGAAATCGGCAACCAATGAACCAATATATCTTGAGGTATAAGGTCTGTCTCCTTCTTCCATCTGACAATATTTAAGATAATTTTTAACGCCCTGAGGGAATTTAATATAATTTCCTTCATTAATCGAATAAATTTTACCTGTTTTCGGAAACTGCATATTAGGATGAGAAAGATAATAAGTTCCTAAAGATGGATCCAGTGTAAATCCGTTTACACCGTTTCCTGTCGTATAAACGATCATCGTTGAAGAACCATAGATTACGTAACCCGCCGCAATCTGGTTGATCCCTTTTTGTAAAAAATCTTCCAGCTGAACCGGGGTTCCGGGCTCTGTAACCCTTCTGTAAATTGAAAAAATAGTTCCTACAGAAACGTTTACATCAATATTTGAAGATCCGTCAAGCGGATCGATTAGCACAACATACTTGCTTAAGTGACCGTTTTCACCACATTTAATGTCAATAAAATCATCATTTTCCTCGGAAGCAATACCGCAAACCACTTCTCTCTGAGACAATGCTGTAATGAAGATATCGTTGGCAATAACATCCAGTTTCTGCTGCTCTTCGCCCTGAACGTTTTCGTTTCCGGCTTTCCCGATAATATCCGCAATTCCGGCCTTATTCACCTCCCTGTTTACGACTTTTGAAGCCAATCTTATTGCACTTAAAAGACGAGAAAATTCCCCTGTAGAGTACTGAAAATCGTCCTGTTTATCAATAAGAAATTCCCCTAAAGTCTGTAATGGCTGATCTGACATATTTTTTCTTTTTACGTTTTCACCAAATTTCGTAAAATTTATTACATTTGAAAGAATTTTCGCACAAAAGACTTTAATACTTGTATTACAGCAAGATACAGCATCATTTATTCATTATAGATAGAATTTATCCGAAAAATCTATCCCCAATCTGTTGAAGCAATCTGAAAAATTTAAACTAATTACTGATTTTAATAAAATCTTAAGCCTATCCTTTCGCCGGACTATTTCATATCTCGTTGTAAATTTATAATTTTGACACCCGTAAAAAACTCAACTAATTTTTATCTAACAATTTTATTATTAACAATTTAATGAAAATTTTCAAGTTTGGTGGAGCATCAGTAAAGGATGCTGAAAGTGTAAAGAATGTGTCTATGGTATTAAAAAGCCAGGGATTTGCCAAATGTTTGCTGGTAATTTCAGCAATGGGCAAGACGACTAATGAGTTGGAAAAAGTTGTAGAACTTTATTTCAAGAAGGATAACTATCAAACTGAGATTGAAAAGATAAAACGAAAACACATTGAAATCGCGGAGGGTCTATTCCCTGAAAATCATGCAGTTTTCGCAGAAATCAATTTATTTTTTGATGATATTGATTCTTTTTTAAGAAGAAACAAATCTCCGAATTACAATTTCGTTTACGATCAGGTGGTAAGCTGCGGAGAGATGATTTCTACTAAAATTGTAAGTGAGTATTTGAACGAAATTCAATTTACCAACCAATGGCTGGATGCAAGGGATTATGTAAAAACAGATAACTCATACAGAGAAGGAACAGTAGACTGGACAAGAACTGAAGAATTTATTTCCAACTTAAACAAAGAAATCTGCTATGTTACGCAGGGTTTCATCGGATCAGATGATAACAATTTTACGGTGACTTTGGGAAGAGAAGGTTCGGATTATTCTGCAGCTATTTTTGCTTATTGTCTGAATGCAGATGCCATGACAATCTGGAAAGATGTTCCGGGAGTGATGACAGGAGATCCAAGAAAATTCAAAGATGTAAGCCTTCTTTCGAATATTTCTTACGAAGAAGCTATTGAGATGGCTTATTACGGAGCAAGTGTTATCCATCCGAAAACATTACAGCCTCTTCAGCAAAAAAATATTCCTTTTTATGTAAAATCTTTCGTAGATCCTACCAAAGAAGGGACAAAAGTAGGTGCTTCAGAAAAAAACCAAAGCGAAGAATCTTATATTTTAAAAGAAAATCAAACACTATTAAAAATCTCAACGAGAGATTTCTCCTTCATTGCAGAAGACCATATGAGTTTGATATTCGGATATTTATCCAAGTACAAAATTAAAGTTTCTTTGATGCAGAATTCTGCAATTTCATTAGCTTTATGTCTGGAAGATAAATTCAACCATGTAGATGAACTTAATGAAGAACTACAGAAAGTATTTTCAACTGAAGTAGTTAAAAATGTATCTTTATTTACCGTGAGAAATGCGAAGATGGAGAACATTGATCAATTTTACCAGGAAAAAAGTGTATTATTGGAGCAGATTGCGAAGAATACACTTCAAATGGTAACACACTAAAACAAATTGCGACTAAACACATATGAGTTTAATTTCGAAAAACGATTTAATTCAAGCTTCCGGCTTAAGTAAAATAGGATTTCTTAAAAATCCTGTAGCATCCGCTGTTATGAGCATTGCTAAAATTAATGAAGTTAACAAGCTATACGATAAACTAAAAGACAAGGAAGGTAAAGACTTTTTCGACTCATTTGTGAGAGAGAGAAACTTAAGCTATATCGCTTTTGAAGAAGACTTGGCAAAAATTCCGAAAACGGGACCGTTTATTCTGGTTTCGAATCATCCACTGGGAGCGATTGACGGGATTTTAATGTGCAAAGTTTTATCAGAAGTACGTCCGGATTTCAAAGTTATGGGTAATTTTCTTTTGGAAAAAATAAAACCTATGGAGCCGTTCGTAATTTCTGTAAACCCTTTTGAAAACAGAAAAGGTGCTTACAGCAGCTCTTCAGGAATGCGTGAAACACTGAAGCATTTACAAGATGGAGGTTGCGTAGGTATTTTTCCGGCAGGAGAAGTTTCGAATAAAAACAATCCTTATGGAGAAATTTTAGATAAAGAATGGGAAAAACCGGCTCTTAAGCTTATAAAAATGGCAAAAGTGCCGGTAGTTCCTATGTATTTCCATGCCAAAAACAGCCGCTTATTTTATCAGGTTTCCAAAATACATCCGAATTTACAGACATTGATGCTTCCTGCAGAAATGATGAACGACAGGGAAAAACCGATCCGTATAAGAATCGGAAAACCTATTGCTGTAAAAGCGATGGATGAAATGGAAAATATTGAAGAACTGGGTGAATTTCTTAAACGTAAGGTTTACATGATGAAATCTTACTATGAGAAGAGAAAATCTCTTGCTCAGGCGATTAATCTTCAGAATTTATCTGTAAAATTTCCTTTGCTTAAAGAAGAAAATATTGTTCAGAATATCATTGATGAAACTCCGAAAGAAGATATTCTTAAGGATATCAATAAGCTGAAAGGCACTGATAAAATGTTTTTCAGCAACGGAAACTATGAAGTATACTTTACCGCATATGAAGAAATCCCTTCTATTATGAGGGAAATCGGGCGTCAGAGAGAGCTTACATTCCGTGCCGTGGGTGAAGGAAGCAATCTTCCTTTTGACCTTGACGAGTATGATAAACATTACCATCACCTTTTCCTTTGGGATAATGCCGAAGAAAAACTGGTAGGAGCATACAGAATGGCTTTGGGTAAAGAAGTCATGAAAAAATCAGGTATTAAAGGCTTTTACACGAGTTCTTTATTTGAATTTGAACAGGACATCCACCCTTTCTTTAAAAAGGTGATTGAGATGGGCAGAGCATATATTTGTCAGGAATATCAGCAAAAGCCTCTCCCGCTTTTCCTTTTATGGAGAGGAATTGTACACGTCTGCCTGAGAAATCCCGATCACAAATTTCTGATGGGAGGAGTAAGTATCTCCAATAAATTCTCAGAGTTTTCAAAATCTCTGATGATCGAATTTATGCGTTCAAATTACTACGACTCTGCGGTAGCACAATATATTACTCCAAGAAACGAATATAAAGTTAAGCTTCGTGACAGAGATAAACATCTGTTTTTTGAAGAAATGGAATCTGATTTAAATAAATTGGATAAGATCATCGATGACCTGGAACCGGAGTTGAGATTACCTGTTTTAATTAAAAAATATATCAAACAAAACGCAAAAGTTATTGCCTTTAATGTCGATCCAAACTTCAATGATGCGATCGATGGATTGATGTATATCCGAATTAGTGATCTTCCTGAAAGCACGATTAAGCCTGTATTAGAGGAAATGAGCGATCAGATCCGCAAGGAACAGGAAAATAATCAAGCTGAGAATCAATAGGTTTTTAAGTTTTGTTAAAAAAAGTACCGTTAATACTTGCTTCATATACCAAAACTTACTACTTTTGCATCACTTTAAAACAACGAAGTAACAAGAATGGTTTCTTAGCTCAGTTGGTAGAGCAATGGATTGAAAATCCATGTGTCCCTGGTTCGATTCCTGGAGAAACCACTTAAAAAACCACCTGTAAAAAGGTGGTTTTATTTTCAAAGTTTTAAATAAATTTGTGAGAGTTAATAATTATTATTACTTTTGCACCACTTCAAAAAAGAAGTAAAAATTAAATGGTTTCTTAGCTCAGTTGGTAGAGCAATGGATTGAAAATCCATGTGTCCCTGGTTCGATTCCTGGAGAAACCACAGAAGTTAAACAATTTCTAATAAAATCCCTCAAATTGTACAATTTGAGGGATTATTTTTTATATCAAATTCTGTTAAAAATAACAGGAAGTTCCTGATAGCAATAAACAACAGTACTTGGTATCCTTTTCAAAACTGTTCCGGGTTGGAGACGAATATCCTTCATATGCTGAAATATTACCTCAAAAAGAATACGCATTTCAAGTTTTGCCAACACCGAACCGATGCAATAGTGAATTCCATATCCAAAAGTAATCAGTTTGGAATTATCTCTGTTGATATCAAAGCTGTCCGGATTGGGAAATACAGCAGGATCATGATTTGCAGAACCGATCCATAAATTAACCAGATCATTTTTTTTAATAAGATTACCTTTAAATTCAAAATCCTGTTTTGCAATTCGGGGCATACTCATAATCGGAGATCTGAAACGCAGTACTTCATTAAGTGCTTTGGGAATATCCTGCGGGTTTGCGATCAGGTGTTTCTGTATTTCCGGATATTTTATAAAAGTATCCATTGCCAATATTGCCAATGCCTGAGTGGTTTCTGTTCCTCCAATAAATAAAGTAATATTGAAAGCCACACCTCTTTACGCTCCAGCTTTTTTCCATCAATTTCTGCCCGTAAAAGACCCGTTATCAAATCTTCCTGAGGATGCTGCGCCCGTTCTTCTATCAATTCCATGAAAAATGAGGCCATATCTTTCATACTCTGCAGATAAATTTCCATCCCTATCACAGCAGGATCAGAGATCAATGCTCTAACCCATTTACCAATCTGCTGATTATTTTCTTCAGGGACACCCAACAAACGCGCAATAGTAAGACTTGGAAGCACAGCTACACCGCTTACGAACTCCATTTCGCCAGATTGCAGAAATGGGTCAATCAGTTTCCGGGACTGCTCATAAAGCCATGGTTCCAGCCGGGAAATCATACCCATTGAAAAAGCCTTGCTTGCCAGGGCATGTAAATTTTTGTGACGGGGCGGATCCATAGTCACTAAACTGTCCCCAAGAATATCTTCCCCTAAGCTCGGAAGGTACTGATTGGAGAAAAGCTGATAATCACTGCTGCCAGCTTAACATCATCATAATTAAAAATTTGCCACCCTCCCTTACCTCCAAAAAAGAAGTTAAAATCAGGGTCAAAATAAATTGAATTTCCTTTCTGCATGTGATGATACCATGGTGTAGGATTGTCCATCGAGGGTAAATACATTGTTTCCATTGAGTTATAATATTTTGGATTGGTTATTATTTTCAGTTGGCAAAACCGGAATTAATATTTGTAGAAATCATATCAATATTAGTCATATATTCTATCTCATTAATGGGAATACTAAACTAATAACGTTTATCATGAATTATAAAATATGACAAAAACATTATTTTTCACTTATAATTAAAATAAATTAAAAAAATTCTGTAAAAATTTGTACATTTAACACTAAACTAAAAATACTTATAAAATATTTTTATGGAAAAGGTTTTTCTACTTCTTTTATGATTGTTTAAGCATTTACATTTGTATAGCTAGGGTTTAATAAAATTGCACTCACTAAACCATCACGGCCTTTCAGCAGACATTTTCCGTAAATAAAATTGTTGCTATTCCCCGCCTATTCTTTGCTAATCTTGTTAAAAATTTCTGTTGAAATCTATTAATTTATCTTTTTATCGCCATGTGTACATCTAAAAATAGTTTGTTGCATCTTATTAAAGCTGAAATAGAAGAATTTTATAAAATCAGTATACCAGATCATACTGAAGAAAAGCAGCTTGTATATATTCTTTCATCTTATCTATTCGGTATTTATCAGAAAAAATTACATGTTGATTTCTTATCTGGTGAAGTGATTAATTATAAAATCTCCTATGTAATTTTCAATAAAAAATTATTTAAATAAAAAATTAGATGCAAATCAATTAGAAATAATGAGATATTTTTTCAATGAAAGTAATATCAAAATTATAATCAATTTGAGATTCTAAAGAAGGATGATAAACAGAAGAGTAAATTTGTTAATGATAACTTCAAAGCACTTCTATAGTGACTTCTGCCAAATCGAATAAAATATTTTAACCTAATTGTATTTTATCCGAAATACAGTAAGATTATGATTTGTAATTCTGGGCATGTTTATAACCGGAGATCTGAAAAGTAGGAATTAATTAAATGCTTTGGGGTTTACAATCAAAGGTTGCTATATTTCCGAATATTTGATGACGGTATCTGTTGCGTGTATTATGTATTGCCCATGCTCCAATTATTATCTTTCTCTCTGCAAATAACATAATGCAGAAAGCCACACTGCCGTAAAATCTAATTTTTAACACCAATAACTCCACAATTTATTGCGCAAATCATTATCCGTCAGACATTCATTTTATCACTTTTTTATTTTTAGAGGCTTTCTTCTTTCTGATATTTCAAATCAAATCTTATTATTTTGATCAATTTATACTTTTTATGTAATTTTAATCACAATACATATTCCACCTATCCTAAAACATTACCATCAATTGAAATAATGAAATATTTGTTCTTTTTACTTGCATTTTTATTTACATCAACTTCTGATGACCCTAAAGAATATTCTGATGCCTTAATAAAAAAAGGGATTGATGCATTGTACAAAAAGGACCATTCGACTTCTTTAGAAATATTTTCGGAAGTCAAAAAATTTTCGGAACAGAATAAGCTGTATGAGCAGCAATTTATTTCCACAAACTGTATCGGGTTAAACTATTATCAAATGTCCGATTACAGCACAGCTTTAGATTATTATCTCGAGGCCTACTCTATTGCCGTGAAGCATCTCAAAAGCGATCGTGAGATGACAGTTTTAAATAACATTGCCCTTGTCTATCTTCAACAGGGAAAATATAAAGAATCCGAAAGACATCTGAAAAAGGCTTATGACCTGGCCGTTTCAAATCATGATCAGATTGGTATTGCTATATATTCCAGCGGGCTGGCAGATCTTTACAATACGACCCATCAGCTAAATAAAGCTTCAGAATATATTAAAATTTCAAGAAATGCTTTAAAAATAAATAATGACCCGAGAATCGATCTTGACCTTGATCTTGCAGAAGCAAAAAATTTTCTGGAAAGACAAGAATATGATCAATCTCTGAACATTCTTACTCCTTTACTAACCAAATTAAAAAATAAAGAAAATATAGATCATAAGATTTCTGCCTTAATCCTTATTTCCAAAGTTTTTCAGGCTCAAAAGCAAAATGACAAGGCAAAAAATTACATTCAGCAAGCCCAGAAAGAAAATTTAAATTTCAGCAATACAAAAGACATATATACACAATTTTCAAATATTTATTTGGGTCTAGGAGACTATGAGAAAGCGATGAAATATAAAGATTCTGTTGTACTTGTAAAAGACTCCATGAATGCCATTAAAAATCAGGCCATGTATCAGAACAGCGAAATAAAACTGAAGCTTCAGGATTCTCAGAAAGAGCTTAAAAGTGAGAAGAAGCTAAAGTTTTATATTGTTGGATTTTGCATTCTGATATTGGGATTATTAAGCTGGTTATTCAGAACTCTTTATTTAAAGAACAGACAGAAAAGAACTATTGCAGAAAGAAATGAACAGATCATCGCATTGGAACTTAAAAATAAAGAAAATGACAACCTCCTTCTTGAACAGCAGATCAAGGAGAAAGAAACAGAAGCTTTACTCGAAAAAGAGAAGCTTAAAAACGAACTGGAAAGCAGAAACAGAAAGCTAGCCGCCAATGCTATTCATATTGCACAAAGAAATGATAAAATAGAACAGTATATTCTCAGGCTAAAAAAGAGCCCGGAAATTCTGAAAAATGAGCAGCTTTCTCAGCAGCTGGATCAGTTAAAATTAATTTTGACCAAAGAAGATACTAATGATGATTTTTTAACTCATTTTGAAAAGATCAACAGTAAATTTATCGACAACCTTAAGGAAAAACATCCAGACCTCACCTTAAATGACATTCGATATATCAGCTACATCTATATGAATCTATCTACAAAGGAGATTTCATCGATATTCAACATCACCATAGAAGCGTGCAGAAAAAGAAAAGAAAGGATTTCAAAAAAATTAAACCTCTCGAACTCCAATGACCTATTCAGCTATATATCAAATATTTAAATAATAAAGTCACGTTTTTTCCTGTTTTCGTCTTACTATTTCTCAACATATATTCTTTAAAATTTTCTTTAAAAAATACATTTGTTTGAAAATAGAAAAAGACAGTATTATGAAGAAATTACTATTTACTTTATTATTTACGCTTTCGGTACAAACAATATCTGCCCAGGTAAGCTTTACCGGAAATCCTGAGTATGGACGTATGCAGAATTTTGTTTATGACAAAACAGTAGAAGGTAAAATCTATGCAACGACCAATGTTGATAAACACATTTTAGTATCCAGCGACAATGGCGTTACGTGGAATGTATTATACACTCTTCCTTATCCTCTGCAAGCTCCTAGCATTAAAGAAATGCGTCTTGTCAATAATGGAACGGCATTAAGTTTTATTGAAGATTTTGGCCCCAGTAACCAGAGTAAAATAAGTATATTAAACTTAAATTCTCTAAACATCATTAAGCAGTTTAATCTCCCTCAGGGGGAGATAGATGCTATCGGCGGATATTCTGTTTTTGATGACGGAACCATGAACACAGTCCTTATGATTGTACAGGACAGCAGCAGTGGTTTTTCCAGCTATAACAGAAAGTTATACCGTACGACCAATGGCGGAACAACATGGTCTAATATTTATGATTCCGGGCAGCATATATTATCGGATGCCAAAACAGATCCTCAAAACCCACAGATACTTTATATTGCAAAAGGATTAGGACCACAATCATCTGTTCAGGGCGGTTTTCTTAAATCTATGGATGCCGGAGCAACCTGGACAGAGACGTTAAATAATATCATTTTAGAATCAATCGCTGTGGATCCTCAAAATCCGAATACCATTTATACAGGAACGGCTCATTTTGTTCAGGGCGCCATGCCGAACATGCACCCGGCAGTTTATAAAAGTACCGATGGAGCTTTAACATGGACTGAGCAGACCGGGATTGACTGGAGCTCAACTGATCCGCTAGCTACCATAAGAAAGATCAAACTCGTTATTGACCCGAATAATACCAATCATGTTCTAGCATTAGGTGTTCATAAAATTGCTGTAACAACTAATGGAGGAAGTGCATGGACCACTACTTTTCATAATGGACTTGCAGATGGAACTTCTTATTTTTATCCGTCAGGAGCTACCTTTAATCCTACCAATACCAATCAGGTATTGATTGCAAACGAGCGTTTTCCGAAAATCTCAACAGATGGAGGAATTACCCTTACAACGATCCTCAATCCTTTTTTCACTAACATGGGCACCGTTTACACTTTAAAAGATAATAATGTTGATAAGCTAGTCTATGGAGTACAATGGGGCTATACTGTAAAAAATCTTGAAAACAATCAGGAAACACCGACCACAGTATTACCGCTAGGAACATTCCCGTACGGACAGGAAATGGCTCCCTTCTTTATCAACAAAAATATAGCGGGACGAACATATATTTTTGATGGTACAGCATTCCCAAGAGTGATTAAAATGAGTAATGATTATGGTGCTACAACCAATACATTACTGGAAACTTATGACAATACACTTACCGCGGCAGAAACTGATCCTTCAAATTCTAATATCGCATGGCTTGCCACTTATAATGGAGGCACTCCGCTAACAAAGGTTGATTTCAGTACTATGTCAAATCCTGTTACAACCGATCTTAATTTCCCAACTTATCCTTACGATTATGGAATATCGGGAATTAAAATAAACCAAAGCAATTCTAATATTGCAATGGTTACCATAGGAAACAGTATTTATAAAACAACAAATGGAGGAAGCAGCTGGGTTGAAACAACAGTACAGGGATTGAATTTACCAGACTATATTATCAGCTTTTCTCAAAACCCGTTAAATGTAAATCAGTATACACTGGCTACTACAAACGGAATCTATACTTCCACAGATTCCGGAAACACCTGGACTAAAATATATAATGGAATCATTAGCAAAGTTGAGCATTCGACGATACAAAACGGACAAATTGTTGCGCTAGCAAAGACTACAAACAATACGCCTTCAAAAGTAATCTACAGTAATGATTTCGGGACCACGTGGCAGGAAAGAAATGCTTCCAATTATTTCAATACTGTTATTCAGGATGGTGCAGTACGCTTTGTAAGTCCTACAATCGCTGAAGTATATCTTACAACTTATTCTTTAGGCGTGCTGAAAGATGTAATTAATTTTTCATCCTTAGGAACATCTGATCCTGCGATCACCAAAGATGATATCAGTATTTATCCTAATCCGGCCCAGGATGTTATCCATATTAAATTTGCCAATAACACCGCTAAATTTAAAGCTACAATCTATAGCACCGCAGGACAGCTCGTTTTAACTGCGGAAAACAAAACAAGCATTGACATTTCAGATCTTACGAAAGGAGTTTATCTGTTGAAAATAGATCAGGGAAATGCACCTACGATAGTTAAAAAAGTTATCAAAAAATAACTTTTTAATGGTTTCACAGTCATCAGTTGGCCGCCTTCCCAAGGGCGGCTTTTTTATGAATCAGAATTGAATTATTAAAGTCATTTATGTGTTAAAGCTATGTTAAACTTGTAGATATGGTCGTATTTACAATACTAATAACCTCATAATTTACGTTGAAAAGAAGTATATTCGCTTTTTTAATTTTATTCTAAAAATGAAGAAGATTTTCTCTGGATTATTTTTAATTACCAGTATCATTACATTTGCACAGGAAGCTATCCAGTTTCAGGATATCCCTTTCAAGGATCTTATTGCAAAAGCGAAAAAAGAAAACAAAATTGTTTTTATTGACGCCTATGCGTCTTGGTGCGGACCCTGCAAAATGATGGAGAAAAATATATTTACCCAAAAAGCTGTTGGTGATTATTATAATGCCAACTTCGTAAATGCCCGAATCGATATGGAAAAAGGGGAAGGAAGAGAAGTTGCGGCAAAATATGGCGTTCGCTCCTATCCTACTTACCTATTTCTGAATGGTGATGGCGAACTTGTTTCCCAGAACTTCGGCTATATGGAAGAAGCTCCTTTTATAACAATGGCAAAAGAGATCAATTCTCCCAACAACAAAAAAGGTTCTTTGAAAGAGCGCTTTGCTAAAGGAGAAAAAGATTCTGAGTTTTTAATTAATATTATGAAATTAAACTCTGCATCAGACTTCGATTTTGCTAAAAAGGCTTCAGAAAGATATTTTCAAAATAAAAAAGCAACAGAAGAGCTTTCAAAAGAAGACATCGGATTTTTATTATTCTTTCTGAAATCTGCTGATGATCCGAACTACAAAGTTTTTACTGCAAAAAAAGCAGATATCATCAAATATCTTCCCGAAGAAACCTACAAAGAATTTGACAATCAAATCAAACTTTCAAAAGTATTGGAACAGTCTATTGATGATAAAAACAAAAGGATCAATGAAGAGTATTTCATGAAAACAGCAGAACCTTTAGTTGGAAAATACAATGCTGAACTTAAGTTAAATCAGACAAAATTAAGCTACTACGAACAGAATGCAAATTTTGCAGAATATGAAAAAGCAGCATTGGAATACTATAAAAATTCAGATTCTTTTGAACCCAACGAATTGTTAAAGGCAGCATGGATTTTTTCTGAACATGTAAAAACTCCTGCATCATTAAAAAAAGCAGCTGAATGGGCAGAAAAATCAGTGATGAGAAGTGAAACTTCTGAAAACACCTATATTCTTGCCAAAATTTATTCTCTAACCGGAAATAAAGAAATGGCAAAAACATATGCTGAAATGTCCCGAGATCTAGCAAAACAAGCTAATAAAGACTCTGCTTTGGCAGAAGAATTATTAAAGCAAATCAAATAAATACTAATGTTGAAGAAAAAATTGTACGCAGGTTTCTTTTGTTTATTTTTACTAGGAACCATAAATGCACAGGAAAAAACCGATGAAACAAGCGTTTATGTAAAAGGTAATGCATTACTTATTCCGATCGGAATTGTAAATGTAGGGCTGGAACACCAGTTGAGCAAGAAATTTACCGTACAGGGAGATGTTTTGATCTCTCCCTGGAAGTCTTTTGCGGGGCACGAATTACAGTATTATTCATTATCTTTAGAAGGAAGATATTATTTTGATGAAGCCTTTAAACACTGGTACATCGGTGCAAATATTGCAGGATCCCGTTTTATTGCCCAAAAATGGAATTACTGGAAAGATGGTATTTTCACTGATGAGGACACTGGAATTACTTATAACAAATCAAACCTTTATCAAAAAGGATATTCAATAATTTTTGGTATTACAGGAGGTTACCAGTTTAAGGTTTCTGACAGATTAAATATCGATGTATATGCCAGTATCGGATCTTCTCAGGATTTCTATAAAGGCTATGACCGTACAACAGGCAAGCGATATGATCATCCTGAAGGTTACAATAAAAGCGGCGAAATTCTTCCTTACAGAGGTGGCGTAATGATTTCTTATAAACTAAAATAATTCAATGAAAATATTCGGAAAAAATCATATCATTATCTGTATCATCACATTCGGAATTCTTTTTTTAATGAATTATCTGGGAAACGATCAGCCTGATAAACTGGAAAGTGCATTAATGATAGCAGGAGCAGGTGTCATAGGCTTAACGATTGGCCTTGTCATCATGAATAAAGGAAAAGATGATAAAAACCCTCCCCAGCATTTTGATTAATTAAATATGAAATAAAAATGTCAATTGTAGATTTTACAATTGACATTTTTTTTAGTTTTCATAAACAATATATCTGGTTCTGATCTTTTCAAATTTTTCTAAATCTGCTTTCCATGAATATTTAATGTCTGCAACAGATTTTCCTGCAATAATCTGTTTTCTTAGCTCATCTGTTCCGGATAAGGTATCAAACCATAAATTTTTAAGGAAAAAATCCTGCTGTGGATTTTTATAATTCTGATATGCTTTAATAACCCATTCCAGATTTAATGATCTCAAATCATCCGGATAATCAGAAAGGTTCTCACCATAACATAATTTTCCGTTCAGGAACGGATCTTTAGCTCCAAAATTTGGTTTAGGAGTAAATTGATAAGGTAGATTTACTGTCCAGGGAGAACCATAAATCTGAAAAGGTAAATCTGTCCCTCTTCCTACAGAAACCTGCGTCCCTTCAAAAAAACACAGACTTGGATACAGATTGATCGACTTATCGTTGGGTAAATTGGGAGATGGCTTATCTAAAATAGCATAACGCTGATTTTTATGATAATTTTTCATCGGAATTAAAGTATATTTTGCCTGAACTCCATTTTTCAGCCACTTTTCACCATTCACCATTTTTCCATATTCACCTATTGTCAGTCCGTATACTACCGGAACTTCGTGCATCCCTACAAAACTCGTCCATTTTTTCTTTAAAACAGGACCATCCGTATAGCCGTCATGTGGATTTGGGCGGTCTAGAACCATAACCTCTACATTATTTTCAGCACCCGCTTCCATTAAATAAGTCAGCGTTGAAATATAGGTATAAAATCTCACTCCAACATCCTGAATATCAAAAACAACAATATCAATACCCTTCAATTGCTCAGGTTTTGGTTTTTTGTTATTTCCATACAAAGAAACGATAGGAATTCCTGTTTTTACATCAACCCCGTTTTTCACTTTTTCTCCTGCATCTGCATCACCCCGGAAACCATGTTCGGGAGCAAAAATTGACTTTATAGTAATTCCATTTTTAACTAAAAAATCTACTACGTGTGTTCTGTCACTCATTAATCCGGTTTGATTGGTCACCACCCCAACCGTTTTTCCTTTTAGTAAAGGTAAATACAGCTCAGGCTGGTCTGCTCCGGTTTTAAAATCAACTTTATATTGAGTTTGAGAATAATATTGATTGAATACTCCTAAAAAAATTAGGCAAATAAGAAGTAAATTTTTAATTTTGAAATCTAAATTCATAAGCTTGAAATTTCCTTTATATTTCTCTAGAAAAATAGCGTTTTCCAAAGATAACAAAAATAACCTTTCGAGAGTTATCATCTTTATTGGCAGGCTTTCTGTAGCTTTGGGAATTATTGTTTCTCTGATCACTGTTGCAACAGGATTCGGCTCCAAAAAAGCAATTAAAGAGAGATTAGCAGATTTCAGTGGCCATATTACGGTACGATCTACAAAATCCAACTCTTCATACAATACTTCAATTCTTGATAATCAGGGATTGGACATAAAAAAAATTAAAGATCTTCCTGATGTCGAAAGTGTTCAAAAATATGCTACCGTTACAGGAATCATGCGTAATGAACATAATTTTGCAGGTATTATTTTTAAAGGAGTCGGAAAAGACTTCGACAGCTTACGGTTTAAGAAATTTCTTATCGCAGGAACTACTCCGAAAATTACCGGTACAGGCTACAATAATGGAGTCACTATTTCACAGAAAATAGCTAATGACCTTCACCTAAAAGTAAAAGACAGCATTGTGACTATCTTTTCCAAAGCTGATCAAAAACCCATTTACAGAAAATTTGAAGTTTTGGGAATTTACAAAACTGATATCAAAATGATTGATGAGCAGTTCGTCATCGGGGATATCAATCACGTAAGAAAGATTCAGGATATGAAGCCTGAAGATATCGGAGGAATTGATATTTTTCTAAAAAATGTAAATGATATCGACAGTGATTTTCCTGAAATTGAGGGTTTAATAGGGTATAAAAATTATGCTGAAAAAGCTACTGAAAAATTCCCTCAGATTACCGACTGGATCAGTATTTTTGATACGAATATCGCATTAATTATCATTATTATGCTGATTGTAGTGGTTATTAATATTATCATGGTTCTTTTAATTTTAATCATTGAAAGAACAAATTCTATCGGTTTATTAAAAACTTTAGGAGCCAGCAATTCTCAGATCAGAGCAACATTCATTAATTACACGCTGATTATTATGATTCCGGGGCTGTTATATGGAAATGCGATCGGTTTAGGGCTAATTCTGCTTCAAAAATTCTTCGGTATCATTAAACTGAATCCCGAAAACTACTATGTAAGCACTGTTCCTGTAGACCTCAATCCTATTGCGATTGTTTCTATCTCTGTAGGAATTTTAATTATTTCAGGTCTGGCATTAATTATTCCCAGTTATCTGATCAGTAAAATTTCTCCTGTGAAGGCGATTAAATATAACTAATATTTTCTACGGCAATTATTTAAAAAATATATTTTACATATCCAAACCTCATAGGTCTCCGTAATCTATGAGGTTTTGTTTGGTATCATTCCATCGTTTTAAATTGATTTTCTTTAACGCTCCCTTAACTCGAATAATAATTTTAAAGCCGTATCTTTGCCCGGTTATAAAAAACATTTATGAAATACGCAAACAACATACTTGAAACTATCGGGAACACACCATTGGTAAAGCTTAATAAAGTTTTGGGTGATGATTTTCCTGCCTTAGTTTTGGCAAAAGTTGAAACTTTCAATCCGGGAAACTCTGTAAAAGACAGAATGGCCCTGAAAATGATTGAAGACGCAGAAAAAGATGGAAGATTAAAACCTGGTGGAACCATCATTGAGGGAACTTCCGGAAACACAGGGATGGGGCTGGCTCTTGCGGCCATCATCAAAGGCTACAAATGTATTTTTGTAACCAACTCTAAACAGTCAAAAGAAAAATGTGATATCCTTCGTGCCGTGGGAGCTGAAGTAATTGTTTGTCCAACAGACGTAAAGCCTACAGATCCACGTTCTTATTATTCAGTTTCCAAACGATTAGCGAAAGAAACGGAAAACGGATGGTATGTCAATCAATATGATAACTTATCCAACAGAGCGGCTCATTATGAGTCAACGGCTCCAGAGATCTGGGAACAGACGGAAGGAAAGCTGACGCACTTTGTGGTTGGTGCCGGAACAGGAGGTACGATTACCGGTTGTGGTACATTCTTTAAAGAGAAAAATGCTGATATCAAAGTAATTGGTGTTGATACCTATGGTTCAATTCTGAAAGAAATTCATGAAACAGGAGAAATTAACTTAGGAAATGCTTACACTTATATCACAGAAGGTATTGGTGAAGATATTCTTCCTGAAAATTATGATATGTCTGTCATTGATCATTTTGAGAAAGTAACGGATAAAGACGGTGCTGTTTATGCCAGAAAATTAGCTAAAGAGGAAGGGATTTTCTGTGGATATTCTGCAGGAAGTGCGATTGCATCTTTGATTCAGATGAAAGATCAGTTTACAAAAGATGATGTGATTGTTGTACTTCTTCACGATCACGGTTCAAGATACGTTGGGAAAATTTACAACGATGAATGGATGAAAGAAATGGGTTGGTTGGATTAATCAGCTTTTCATTATAAAAATAAAACTCAGAGCAGAAATGCTCTGAGTTTTTTTATGCTATTCTTTGATATTTTTCTTTACGGTCTGTTTTAAGATATTATAATCTTTTTCACTCATTGATTTTTTCGGAAACATATAGCTGTATTTTCCTTCCAAGGCTATATATTTTTCAGTACTGTCGAAATACTGAAAATCTTTCCATTCACTGGTTTCTTTTTCGTGATCAATATTTACGGTAAAGAAATTTTGATCGAATGTGATTTCATAGACTTTACAGTTTTCAAGTTTAGTCAAATAACCGTTCACCTGTTTTTTCCATATTGAAACCTTGTTGATACTTACAGAAAGAAAAACTGCACAAAGTAAAAACAGGAAACTGACAAAATATAAAATTCCGAATTTTTCTTTTGTAAAATCATCTTTAAAGAAAAACATTATTAACAAAATCAATCCTACTACAATCGTAGTAACCATTTTTCCTTTCGTTGTCGACGAAAAAAATAAACTCCCCTGATTTCCACTAAAATATATTTCTTCGAAGTCCTGTCTTTCAGGTTTTAAAACGATCACTTTTTCTTCACTCATAATTATTAATTTCTGTGTGCAAAGCTAAATGAAAAATTTAGAAATTCACATCTATATTCAATAGGATTGCATTCTTCAATTCAAACAATGATAGCATTACATCCTTCCCTGACCTAATTCGTCCTTCGGGACTTCCAGCAACCAACAACCATCAGCCATCAACAAAATCATCCCCAATTGCTGAAAGTTTACTGATCAGTTCACGGTTTCTTTGTTTTAAATTTTCCATTTTCTGAAGCATTTCATGAATAACCTCAAGACCTGGGAGATTGATTTCGAGATCGTAATGCCAATTGGTAAACCTTTCAAAAGATGGTAAATCTTCGTACATCAGGTAACGGATTTCATTTTCCGTCTGAATGTTCAGCAACCCGGAATCTACCAGTTCATCAAAAAAAGTGATTTCAATATTGTATATTTTTACGAGTTCTTCCCGCGATATTCTTTCACTCATGGCTTAGGAATTTTTAAGTTGTTCAAAAAGTTCTTTCTGCTTTTCAGTCAAATTTGTTGGTAATTTCACATCGAAGGTCACAAACAAATCTCCAAACTGCCCATCTTTTTTGTAGACAGGAAATCCTTTTCCTTTCAGTCTGACTGTTGTTCCGCTTTGTGTTTCCGGTTTAACTTTAAGATTGACGCTTCCGTCCAGAGTAGCCACCTTTACGTCACCTCCCAAAACAGCAGAGTACAGATCAATCGAGACTTTTGTTTTCAGATCATCTCCGATTCGTTCAAAATTGGAATCAGCCGGAATATTAAACGTAATATACAAATCACCGTTCGGACCACCATTAAAACCGGGATTACCATGACCTTTCAGCTTAATTTGCTGCCCGTCATACACTCCCGCCGGAATTGTAATTCTTACTTTTTTACCATTGATATCAAACGTTTGCTGATGCGTTGTTGCCGCCTCTTTTAAACTTAAATTAAGTTCTGCATTCACATCCTGGCCTTTAAATTTCCCTGAAGCACTTCCCCTCGTGCTTCTGCCAAAGCCACCTCCAGCTCCACCAAACATATTCTGGAAAAAGTCTGAAAAATCCTCTCCCTCCCCGAAGTCAGCACCAGAGAATGCTCCACCTGCATGACCTCCCGGATATTGTCGTCGTTGTTGCTGTTGAGCTTTTTCGTATTCTTCGCCATGTTTCCAGTTTTCACCGTATTTATCATATTTAGTACGGTTTTCTGGGTTACTGAGAACTTCATTAGCTTCATTCAGTTCTTTGAATTTCCGTTCAGCTTCTTTATCATCGGGATTAAGGTCAGGGTGTAATTTTCTGGCTTGTTTCCGATACGCTTTTTTAATGTCTTCCTGTGTTGCGCTTTTATCTACGCCTAAAATTTTATAGTAATCTATATAAGCCATAGAAACGATATTTACTCAAATTTAAGAATTTTATGCCTGAAATTAATATAACGGAATGTTAAAAATAAAGCTATCTTTGATTAAAAAGCACGCATGAAAGAAGTCTTAAAAAACTATTCAGGAATTATACTTTTATTGTTCGGAATCACTGTTGGAAGCATCATCGGAATCGTTGCACCCTCCATTGTTGATTACATAAAACCTTTAGGAGATATATTCCTGAACTTACTTTTTGTGAGTGTCGTTCCATTGGTCTTTTTTGCGGTTTCCAATTCTATTGCCTCATTGGAACAGCAGTCGAAGTTTGGAAAAATCATGGTAACGATGGCTTTTACTTTTCTGTTTTTCATTTTAACAGCAGCCATTTTCACCATTTGTGCAGTCTATCTTTTTCCGGTTTCAGGAGTTTCAGGAAGCAAGGAAGTTGTAGAAGCAGCATCTGATAATGACAGTTGGGGCAACAGAATTGTCGGCTTCTTTACTGTTGGAGAATTTACGCAGCTTTTTTCGAGACAAAATATGCTTGCACTTTTGATTTTTGCCTTCATGACGGGCTTTTCGGCCAGAAAAGCGGGGGAAAAGGGACAGGCTTTCAGAGCTTTTATCGCTTCAGGATATGAAGTCATGAAAGAACTCCTTTTATTAATCATGAAAATTGCACCGATCGGTTTAGGGGCCTACTTTGCATATCAGGTGGCCACGTTGGGACCTCAGCTTTTTGGATTTTATGCTAAGCCTTTAGGGCTTTATTATATTGCCGGAATTGTGTATTTCTTAGTATTTTTTTCACTGTATGCCTTTATGGCAAAGGGTCAGAATGGAGTGAAAAGCTTCTGGACAAATGCCATTTATCCGACATTAACCGCTTTAAGTACCTGCAGCAGTTTTGCTACAATGCCAGCCAATTTACTGGCTGCTACAAAAATCGGCGTTCCGAGTCAGATTTCAAATATTGTAATTCCGATTGGAACAACTTTACATAAAAACGGTTCGTCAATGTCATCTATTATAAAGATATATGTTGCATTTTTAATCATAGGACGAGATTTTTTTGATCCGATGAATTTACTTTTGGCATTAGGAATTACTGTTTTTGTAAGCATCGTTGCAGGCGGAATTCCAAATGGCGGATATATCGGGGAAATGCTGATGATCTCTGTGTATAAGTTACCACAGGAGGCCATTCCTGCAGTAATGATTATCGGAACTCTGGTAGATCCTCTGGCAACGGTTTTAAACGCTGTTGGGCAATTGGTGGCTTCGATGTTTGTGAATCGGTTTGTGAAGGTCTGATTTATTGTTTAGGCAAAAATTACATGAATTTTTTAAATATAATCGTCTGAATTTTTATATTATTTTACACAGGATTTCACCCTATCCTATTTTATGCCCTACTTTGTGGCTCTGATTTATCTTATACACAAAGTATGTTTAGTTATGAAGGTTTCTTCAAAATTATTCACTGCGTTTAACTGGTTCCAAATTTTCAAGTTCTTCAGGAGTAAAAAGCTTATAAATCACTTTGAATGTCTTTCCTAAAGGTGTTTCCAAAGAAAATCCACCCGGTCCGAAACCATCAACAACATCTAAGGTGAAATGTGAATATTTCCAGTATTCAAAAAGGTCGCGATCTATCCAAAACTCATGATTATTAAGTGTTCCGATCATGGCATCATTCATTCTTGGGAAGAAACCTCCTTTTTCGAAACATTGAGGCTGAGTACCCTCACAGCAACCACCGGCCTGATAAAACATCAGATCACCATATTTTTTTTCTAACTCCCAGATGACTTCTAAAGCCTTTTCTGTGGCTGACAGCCGTGATATTTTGGTTTGCATATTCTTTTATTTTATTGAATAACTAAAAATTCTATTCTTACTGAGATTGCTTCGTTTCTTCGTTTCTCGCAATGACATTTTTTATATAAAGTTAAAAAGTTCGGCGAAATTTCATTTCGCCGAATCTTAAAAAAACTCATCATAATTTAGCTGGCACTTCCGGCAATATCGAGTACAATTCTACCGTCAATCTGCCCTTTTTTCATTTTATCGAAAACATCATTGATATCTTTCAGTTTTGCTGAAGTCACTGTTGCTTTCACCAATCCTTCATTGGCAAAATCCAATGCTTCCTGAAGGTCTTTTCTCGTTCCTACAATCGATCCTCTTACGGTAATTCTTTTCAGCACTGTTTCAAAAATCGGAAGTTCAAAAGAACCGGGAGGAAGTCCGTTCAGGGCAATCGTTCCTTTTCTTCTCAATACATCAATTCCCTGTTTGAAGGCGATCGGAGAAACTGCCGTAATCAATGCGCCGTGCATTCCGCCGACTTCTTTATGTAGATATTCACCTGGGTCTGTGTTTTTTGCATTAACAACTAAGTCTGCTCCTAATTTTTTTGCCAACTCCAGCTTATCATCTGCAACATCAATTGCCGCAACGTGCATTCCCATTGCTTTTGCATATTGTACCGCAACATGTCCCAATCCTCCGATTCCTGAAATAGCAACCCATTCTCCCGGTTTTGTTTCTGTTTCCTTTAAACCTTTATAGACCGTCACTCCCGCACAAAGGATGGGAGCAATTTCTAAAAAGTTAACATCTGATTTTAAATGCCCCACATATCTTGAATCAGCAATTACATATTCAGCAAAACCTCCGTCGACACTGTAACCTCCATTTTTCTGAGCTTCACACAATGTTTCCCAACCTGTGATACAATAATCGCAACATCCGCAGGCAGAATACAACCATGGAACTCCAACAGCATCTCCTTCCTTCACCTGAGCTTCAGGTCCGCAGGCCACCACAATTCCGACTCCTTCGTGCCCCGGAATTAAAGGCATTTTTGGTTTTGCAGGCCAGTCACCATCAACAGCATGTAAATCGGTGTGACAAACTCCACAGGCGATTACTTTGACCAATACTTCATATCTTCCCGGTACTTTTACAGGCACCTCTTCTATCTTTAAAGGTTGTCCATAGCCTTGAACAACCGCTGCTTTCATTGTTTTTGGAATCATAATATTTTGATTTTTTTGAGTTAGCTTTTAGTTTATTTAAATTGACAATTGTTTTACTGCAAAGGATTTTACCTTGCAATTTTTTATGTAAAAGCCTTGTCAAGGTTTTGAACCTTGACAAGGCTCAGCAAAGACATAAGATCTATTGCTCATCTGAAATGTTCAGATAAGAACGAATATTTTTACGTGAGGGATAGAAAGGGTCTCGTTTGAAAAACGAGAGTGCGGAGCACCGAAACGAAGTGAAGCCCTGGATAGCCCGACCGTTTTTCCCCGTTGCCGAGACGGGGAAAACGGGCACGCCCTAATATTTAAAATTAAAAGAAACCTAGTTTGTTTTTGTTGTATGAAATCAACATGTTTTTGGTCTGACGGTAATGATCCAACATCATTTTATGGTTCTCACGACCGATTCCTGACTGCTTGTACCCCCCAAAAGGCGCTCCTGCAGGGTAAGAATGATACTGGTTTACCCAAACTCTACCCGCCTGGATCTGACGCGGAACATTATACAGCTGATGTGCATCTCTCGTCCATACTCCTGCTCCAAGGCCGTAAATTGTATCGTTAGCGATTTTGATACCTTCTTCTTCATCTTTGAATGTCGTGAATGCCAAAACAGGCCCGAAAATTTCTTCCTGGAAAATTCTCATTCTGTTGTTTCCTTTAAAGATTGTCGGCTGAATGTAGTAACCGCTTTCAAGACCTTCTCCAACATGGTTTACATCGCCTCCGACAAGAACCTCAGCACCTTCCTCTTTTCCTAATTTGATGTAAGAAAGAATTTTATCTTTTTGAATCTGAGAAGCCTGTGCTCCCATCATTACCGTTTTATCCAATGGATTTCCTACCTTAATGGCTTTTACTCTTTCGATCACTTTTGCAATGAAAGCATCTGCAATATCTTCCTGAACCAATAATCTTGACGGACAAGTACAGATCTCTCCTTGATTTAAAGCAAAAAGAACCGCTCCTTCAATCGCTTTATCTAAAAACTCATCATCTGCATCCATCACTGAACTGAAGAAAACATTTGGAGATTTCCCTCCTAATTCCAATGTTACCGGAATGATATTTTCGGTTGCATACTGCATTACCAGACGACCCGTGGCTGTAGAACCCGTGAAAGCGGCTTTTGCAACCTTTGGATTGGTAACCAATGCTCTTCCTAATTCTGCTCCAAAACCGTTAACGATATTTACCACTCCATCAGGAAGCAGATCTCCTATGATTTCCATTAAAACCATAATAGAAATAGGTGTACTTTCTGCCGGTTTTAAAACGACGCAGTTTCCTGCTGCCAACGCCGGAGCAAGCTTCCAGATTGCCATTAACAAAGGAAAATTCCATGGAATGATCTGAGCGATTACCCCCAGTGGCTCGTGAACAATTAATGAAACCGTATCTTTATCCAATTCGTTGTGAGAACCTTCATCTGCCCTGATTACTGACGCAAAATACCTAAAGTGATCAATGGCCAGAGGTAAATCAGCTGCCAGTGTTTCTCTTACCGCTTTTCCGTTATCGATTGTTTCCACTGTAGCTAAATATTCAAGGTTTTCCTCAATCCTGTCGGCAATTTTGTTTAAAATAATACTTCTCTGTGTAGAAGATGTATCTTTCCAGGTTTGAAAAGCTTTATCAGCAGCATTAACAGCCAATTCCAAGTCTTCTTTGGATGAATGAGCCGCCTGTGTGAAGTTTCTGCCGTCAACTGGTGAAACAACGTCAAAATACTGTCCGTTTACCGGCGCTGTAAATTTTCCGTCAATATAATTATCATATCTGTTTTTGAATTCAGGCCACTTCAAAAGAGTGTCTGATTGCTGTTGTGTTGTAGTGCTCATATTAGTGTAATTTTAATTTTTATCTATTGCCAAATTACACTTACCGCTGACATTCGTATAGCACAATCGTATAAAAAAATATCAAAATCGTGCAGACTGCTAATTTTATCATTTCATTAACAGTTATATACGTTGATAATTTTCTATATTTGAGTAAACGGGCAACAAAAAATGTTTAGAGATGAATGATCATAAATTTTTATTAAATACTCCTGAATTAAAGAAGGAAAATCAGCTTTTGAGCCTAATTGAAAATCAGACAAAATTCAATCTAAACAACTGTGAATTTAGCATTTATGAAACTCACAAGGCTGCTTTCGACGTAAAACTGCATTTTGAGACGATTGCATTTACGGCTATGCTTCGTGGGAAAAAGCATATGAAACTTGATAATAAAACCGGTTATTTCGATTATTTTCCTGGAGAAAGTGTTCTGGTATCGCCCGGAGAAACTATGGTTATTGATTTTCCTGAAGCTGATGAAACGCCATCACAATGTATTTCTTTGAGTCTGAACCCTGAATTTATTGAGAATTCTCTGAATCATCTCAACTACCATCTTCCGAAAGTTGACGAAACTTCTCAATGGAATATTGAACTGGATGAATACTTTCTTTTTAATAATCAATCTCTGGCTTCTGCCACGAACAATATTATGAGAATTGCAATGGATGATAATTCACAAAAGGATATTATGGCAGACTTTGCACTAAAGGAACTTCTAATCCGGCTGATGCAGACTCAGGCACGAAGTATGGTAGAAAAAAATATCGCTAAAAATAAGTCAAGAATTGGTTTTGCAGTGGATTATATTAAAAAAAATCTACACCAGAAGCTGTCTATTGACAGCATTGCCAAGTTGGCTTATGTAAGCAAGTCGAATTTCTTTAAAATGTTTAAGGATGAACTGGGTACCTCTCCGAATGAGTTTATTCTGCAGGAAAGAATTAACAAAGCAAAAGAATTGTTAGCCAGCCAGAATAGTATTAAAGAAACGGCTTATCAAACCGGTTTTTCTGATGCTAACTATTTTACCAGAGTCTTTAAACAGTTTGTAGGCGTGACGCCAAAGAGCTATCAGGATAAAGTTTTATTTTTGGGATCATAAAAAAAGCCCTGCCGAAGCAGAGCTTTTAAATTATTAGTATCCTGGGTTTTGAACCAAATTAGGATTTAAGTTAATTGCATCTTGTGGGATTGGCAATACAAATCTAAAACTATTGGCAGGCAATGTTTTCAATGCTCCTGTAGGAGCATCTCCTCCTCCTCCATTAGCCGCTGATCCAAAATCTGATCTTACAACAGATTGTCCTAATCTTTTGATTGTCCAAAATCTATCGTTTTCAAAAGCTAGCTCTAATCTTCTTTCATTATAAATAGCATTTAACAGATTTGTTCCTGTTTCTGCTCCCGGAATATAAGATGAATACCTTTGAGCTCTTAAAATATTAAGTAGCTGAATCGCCCGTACCGGATTTGGTGTAGCCGATTTCATATATGCTTCTGCCACATTAAGGTATACTTCTGCTGATCTTAAAAATTTAACATCTACAACCTGACCAACTGTGGAACCTGTTCTTGATCTATATTTTATGACATTATTGTAAGGAGTTGATCCAAAGTTAGCAGTAAGAACATATGCAGAGGTTCTTACATCTGAGCTTCCATATTTTGTGAACAAATCATAGTTTACATTATATTCTGAACGAATTCCTGATGAGTTTTGATTATAAGCCACTCCAACATTCACATTATCATTACTAACGTTAGCGTTCAAAATAGAAAACAGCTCTCCATCATCAGACGCATCTCTCCAAATATTTACAAAATTAGCATTTGCTCCTACCGATGGGCTTGCTGAAATACATTGTTCTCCGTATTGTATAGCCTTGTCGTAATCTCCTTTATACAGATAAACTCTGGACAAAAAACCTAATACAGATGTTTTATTCAGTCTTCCAATAGTTCCGTTATCAGTATTTATTTTGGATAAAGCTTCCTGTAAATCAGCGATAATTTTATCATAAGTTACAGTAACAGATGCATCTCTTGATAATTTTATATTCGGATCAAAAGTCGTTACATAAGCCACCCCTAAAGATGATGATGCGTCTGCACTTTGTGTTGGTATTTTTGCATAAGCTCTCGCTAGATCGAAATGAGCTATCGCTCTGATTGCCTTTGCCTCGGCTTCTACATTTTTCATGTAATTAGTATAAGGCACTTTATTAAGGTTATCTAATACAATATTTGCTCTGGAAATTACATAATATGCCGAGGAATATAAAGATGTTACAGCACCACTCTGAGGAGTGTAAGACCATTCGTACGCCGCTTTATTAGTTTGTCTACCCTGTGTATTTAATATAAGATTATCAGCCAATACATCTCCCAAAATAATAGAGCTTCCCGTATCGCCATTATAATATGTAGGGCTTTTAAAGGCATCATAAGCTCCATCTAATACCAGTCTATAGTTTGCTTCTGTCGTAAAAATCGTTTCTGGAGAATCCTGATTGTTTGGAAGAACATCAAATCTATCATCACTACATTGTAATGAAAATAAGGATACCAGAGATAATAACGATATATTAAAAATTTTTTTCATAAATTCTATGTGTTTTTAAAATTCTACTTCTATTCCGAATAAATATGTTTTTACTGCCGGATAACTGTATAAGGCGAAAGCTCCGTTAATAAATGTCTGTCCAGCCCCTGTCTGATTTTCCCCAGAACCAATTGACACCTCAGGATCTCCCTGGAATTTTGTCCAGGTTGCCAGGTTTTGACCAGTAAGCGACAGTCTAATTTTATTTACCGGGAATGACTCCCCAAATGATCTTTTATCAAAAGTATATCCTATACTTACGTTTCTCAATCTTATGTATGAAGCATCCTGTAAAAATCTATCTGTTGTCTGCAGACCAGTTATACCTCCTGGGGCATTATTTGTATTATTCGGTCTAGGCAAAACATCCGTTTGCCCTGGTGCAGTCCAATAATCTGCTGCGTCGGCTCTCATATTACTAGTTGTACCATTTGCATAGTTCAACATATTAAGTGCCATGTAGTTGTACGTATAATTCCCTGATTTATAAGTAAAATCAGCCTGAAGATCAAATCCTTTATATGATAATGAAGTCCCAAAGCCTCCATATAATTTAGGGAGTGGAGATTTTCCTTCTAACAAAACAGCATCATTAGAATTGTATATTTCTGTAGTGCCTCCATCTTTTGTATAATAAATTTCATTCCCATTTTCAGGATTAATCCCGGCACTTCTAACTAAATAAAAAGAAAACGGCTCCTGACCTTCTCTTAACATATTGATTGAGCCAACCACTCTTTCTGTTTCTTTATCTCTTAACTTATTAAGTTTATAGCTCATTAAACTTGTATTAGCTCTTACACTCCATACAAAATCTTTAGATTTTATGATATCTACAGATAAGCTAGCCTCTAAACCTTTATTTTTAAGATCTCCCGCATTGATACTCTGAGAATAAGCTCCTCCTTCTGAACTAAGGTTAGGAACAAATAGGATAAAATCCTTTTTTTGATCAATGAAATAGTCTAAAGTACCTCTTACTCTATTTTTTACGAATCCAAATTCAGCACCATAATTCTGTGACTTAGTAACTTCCCATTTTAAATCGGCATTTCCATAATTAGCATTTGGAGAAATCGTAGGATTACTTCCGTAGCTACTTCCTGACATTAATACATTATTCAGATTGAGACCAATATTATTGTAACCTCTAGTTCCGATAGAAGCTCTAAGTTTTAATAACGACAAAACATCATTTGACTTTAAGAAGTCTTCATTGGTAAGATTCCAGGCAGCGCTTAATGACCAGAATGGCTCCGACAAAGTATTATTTTTACCAAATCTCGAGTCTTTATCTTGTCGGATTGAAGCCGTTAATACATATTTCTTTGCATAGTCATAGGTTAAAAAGGCTCCATAAGAGAAGGTTCTGTAGAGCTCATTATACCCTTTCACTTCAAAAGGAGTTGAAGCGTTATCCAGTTCGCTTAAAGAAGGTGATGAAAAGTTTCTACCCGTTCCGCTGATATAATCATTTCTAAATTCAGTGTATTCGACTAATCCTAATAAATCAAAACTATGATCACCAAAAGACTTTACATAATTAAGTGTATTAGAATTTGTATATCTGAAACGATTTTGATTCTGCTCCACAACACTCCCATTTATTCCTAAGATGGTATCTAAATATGAACCTCTTAAAGTCTTAGAAGTTCTTCTGATATTATTAAAGTAGCCACCCAGCTGAGTTTTGAAATTCAGTCCATTAGCAATTTTATATTGAGCAAAAATATTTCCGTCAAAAATTAAAGAATTAATATTTTCAGGATTATTCTTTAAAGCCTCTAAAATAGGGAAACCTTGCTTTGTTGGATTATAAGTTCCATCTGCATTATAAACTGGCTCATAAGGATTATAAGAATACATTGCTCTAAATGGATTTTGAGCATTATTTCTGTCTCTTATTTCTTGAGACATCGTATAATTCACGCCCATTGAACCTCCTATATTCAATCTGTCAGTAGGATTGGCTTCATACTTCATTCTCCCCGTATAGCGTTTATAAGCATGAACATTTTCAACAATCCCATTATCCGAATCATAGCCTAATGAGAAAGTATATTTTGATTTTTCATTCCCTCCTCGTATCCCAACTTGATAAGATTCTATTGCAGAAGTTCTCAAAATATCTTTTTGCCAATTATGGTCTAAAGCTAAGGCCGAAGCCATGTTTGCATCCGTCCAGTTTGTGTATCCTGCAACTCCAAGGCCCAACATTTTTTTCTCATAATCAATTTTTTCAGCAGAATTCATCATTCTGAAATTGATATCTTTAATTTTTTCAGAGAATCCTATACGAGAACTTAAGGTAATAACAGGTTTTCCTGATTTTCCACTTTTTGTAGTCAAAACAATAACACCATTTGCTCCCTGCGATCCATAAATAGCAGCAGCGGCGGCATCTTTTAAAATAGATATATTTTCATAATCATTTGGATTTATGGAATTGAAAACATCCTGCGCTCTCTGATCATTACCTACGATGAACCCATCAATAACAAACAAAGGGTTTGATGCCCCTACAGTTGTTGTAATATTCCCTAATCCACAAATATTTATCATTGATCCTCCACCTGGTTTACCATTTAAAGCAGCGATGTCTACACCGGCAGCTTTACCCTGTAAAGCATTAGTCCCCATTGTGGAAGAGGAAAAATTTGATAATGCTTTACCTGAAACAACAGTAATTGCTGAAGTCACCTCATCTTTTGATTTCTTCTGATATCCCGTTACTACAACCTCTTCAATATTTTTTTCTTGTATTGAATCATTCGTTTTCTTTTGTCCCATTACAACCTGCCCTGTAAAGAATAAAGCAGCAGTCGTTATAATGCATAGTTTCACATTCATGTTTTTCAATTTTAGTATTTAATGGGGACAAATATGTTAATAACAGTTAACATATCAAACCAATATTTATTTGAAAAACAAACAGTTAACTACACTAAAATTAATTAAAGAATGATTATTTTAAAACCTTAAGAAGCTTTTTTACTATTGGAAATTAAAAATGTTTAGCAAAACAATCGTTGTATATAATATTTTTCCTGAAAAAAAATTCATCGTCTGTATCATTATATTTTACTAATAATTAATAAAAATTGTTAATTAAAAGATTAATCATTAAAAATTAAACCTAAAAATAAGTCATATCATAATGAATAATCACATTAATCAGCAATAGTATATTTCAACACCACAAAAAAAGCATTTCGAAGTGAAATGCTTTTCTTTTTTAGTTTGTCCCGTCCTACAATAAGTTTACACAAAATAGACTTATTATGGAAAATCGAGATAAGATAAAAGCCAAGCGCACGCAGCGAGATTATACAATGT
>NZ_JANUFF010000014.1 GCF_024806495.1 Chryseobacterium sp. JUb7 | reverse complement strand
ACATTGTATAATCTCGCTGCGTGCGCTTGGCTTTTATCTTATCTCGATTTTCCATAATAAGTCTATTTTGTGTAAACTTATTGTAGGACGGGACAGCATAATAATATAAAGGCTTCCGAAAATGGAAGCCTTTCTTGTTTTTTACGAATCGCATAAATTTTCATGGATGTTTTTTTGAAAGGATCAGATTTGTTTAAACCTATCTCAAAAAAATGTAAGATTCAGCAAGCTCAATCTGACACCGTCAATCATACATTTAGTATTAGATTTGTCAGTCTAAAAATAAGCTATCTGTGTGGTCCGTGGAAAAATATAAAATCAGTAATTTTGCAATTGTAAAAGACAAAACGATGACAATAAAAAGAACAGATTCTTCCAATACAGATTTTCAGAGTTTAGTTAAACTTCTTGATGCCGATCTGGCAATTCGTAATGGTGATGATCATGCATTTTATGACCAGTTTAATAAAATTGATATGATTAAAAACTGTATTGTTATTTATATCGATGAAACTCCTGCGGCTTGCGGTGCCTTCAAAAAATTTGGAGAGGATACTGTTGAGATCAAAAGAATGTATACCAATCCTGATTTCAGAAAAAAAGGCCTGGCAACGGCAATTGTAAAAGAATTAGAAATCTGGGCTGTAGAATCCGGCTACAAAAAAGCTGTTCTTGAAAGTTCTTTGGAGCAAAACGAAGCACTTTCGGTATATGAAAAAAGCGACTATCAAAGAATACCGAATTACGGACAGTATATTGGAATTGATAAAAGCGTCTGCTATGAGAAAATACTGTGATGTATTATTTTTGACATAATAAATTTAATGGACTGATCACGTAAATTTAACTTTCTGATCATTCTAATTCAATATAAAGTGATATCTTGGATAGACCAACCAAAATTATTTTATATGAAAAAAAGTGTCATTTACTTATTTATTTTGTCTGTTACTTTCATATCCTGCAACAGAGAAGAACTTCAAAGCGGAAACTCTCAAATTGAAATTGCCCAGAAAGATCCGCTGGATTCAAAACAAATCAACGAAAAAATTAATACAACCATCAAAAACGGAGAGCGCTTTTCATGGAAGAAATCTACCGATCATTTTGTGTGGAGTGCTGTTCTTCAGGGGAATAAAATTGCTTCCATCGGTTTTGGGTCCTCAGAAAATGATTTTGACAGAAGCTTGTCTTCCGACAGTGAAAATATTCAAAATGATATTTTAGAATTAATCGAACAGTATGAAGGAAAAGCGGCCAGCCGTGTTTTGCTGACTGCAGATAAATATCTCAATCAGATGGATGTCATTATCGAAAAGCAGGAAACCATTATTGCTCTTCGGAAGATGAAAAATATCCGATATGTGGAGCCTGCGGATTATCATTATTTTGAAAATGAAAGAAAATTCAACGGAACGGCAAAGTCCAGTGGCAGTTCATCAGGCTGCGGATTTGAATCCACTGCTTTAAGCACAGCAGATTATTCAACAGTAACACCCAATGCAAAAGCTCCTTGGTCTTTTGCGAAACATAATATCACCAGTGCCTGGAGTTACAGTACCGGGGCAGGTGTTACTATCGGAGTGATTGACAGTGGAGTTTCCTCAGAGCAGAGCCTGTTGGGAAGTAGTTTTAATAATGGACTTTCATCGGGAAGAACAATCAATAAAAATGGAGTTTATGTAGATTCCGTATGGCCATGGAGTACAGGGTACGATGGTTCTGCAGATAAATGCGGTCATGGAACGAGTATGGCTTCTGCTATAGCAGCTCCGAGAAATAATCAGGGACAGCCGGTCGGGGTAGCTTATAATTCTAATCTGGTAACCTACAGAGCAGCTTCAAATGTTGTTTTAGATGGGTATCACGAACAAAATGGAGTTAAAATAGCCTTTACAGAACTTGGAAATAATAATAACGTAAAGATTATTTCAATGTCAATGGGGCATATTTTTTCTGTTGGAAAAATTGAAGATGGAGTAAAATATGCTTATTCAAAAGGAAAATTAATTTTCTGTGCCGGCGGAACTTCTACAAGTTTTACCAATTTCGTAGGCGTAATTTTTCCGGCCTGGATGTCTGAAACACAGGCCATCACAGGGGTAAAGGAAAATACTTCCAATCAAAAGTGCGATGTATGCCACTCAGGTTCTGAAATTGATTTTACTTATCAGATGGAAAGGTCGTCAGGAAATAATATTCCGGTATTAAGTTATTATAATGGACAGACCAACTATGTAGGCGGCTCTTCTGTAGCAACAGCTTCCACAGCCGGAATTGCAGCACTGGTATGGTCTAAAAATCCATCGTGGACAAGAGATCAGGTTTTGAATAAAATGAGACAGTCTTCTACATATTATCCAAATCCGAACTCAGATTACGGATATGGAAATATTAATGTTTTACAGGCTGTTCAATAGATAATTTTAATTAATAAAGACGGAGGCATTACAGAATTAATCTCCCAGCTGATAATCCAGAGGAAGCATATTTTCGATCTTATTTTTTGAAAAATCTCCTTCTGTGATCAGTAAATCCGGAGTTGTGATGTTTCCGTCTTTTGAAACTTCAAAAGTTTCACCTTCAGGATGTAGAAAAGATGACAGTAAAACCGGATTTTTGGTTTTTAGAAACTCTTTTCCTTTCAGTTCATAATAATATTTCTGATAGTTCACCTGAAGCATATCTTTAAAGCTGAAAAGAATTTTCCCATCACTTCTTTTTACATAGTCAGAATCGGGAATCAGGGTTTTTGTAATAGCCAGTGCATAAGGTTTCTGACTGTTTTTTCTTTGTGAAATATCAAGAATATCATCCGGAGCATTGCGCATTCCCGTAGATTTTGCAATCTCTATGAAGTTTTTAAGCGTTTTTAATTCCTCGTCGGTTGGATACTTCGGGTTTGGAATTTTAACAATATGATTGACTATAAACGGAGCTTCGGAAATTTTATTGTTATAAATACTTCGGAAAAAATGGAGTAAACTTCCGTCATAAGCATTCATGCGGTTAAGTTTTATTTTTGGACTGCTCTTCGTTTCCTTGAAAAAACTTGTTCCTGTATAATTGACCATTTTAGCTCCGAAATCTGCAGAAAAAGTGATGAGGTTATACTCGATCTCATAGCCCAGATTTTTATTTTCTATTAATAATGTTTTGGGAGCTTTTACTTTTAAGGTCTGATTCTTTTTATCGTAAGCAAATTTTAAAGAGCGCTGGTTTTTGATTTTCACATTTTCACGGTCGTAACCGATAAAATTATCAAGGAAATAAGTGATAAAATTTTTATAGGCTTCTTCGGTGTAAGGAATGATCTCTATTTCTTCGATTTCATTCGTTTTATTTAAAACAACTTTTAGTGTTTTGTTGATAACCTGGGAAGTATGAATACTGAATGTTTCGTAATGTTCTTTTTGAAAAACAAGATTTCCGGTAGTGTTGGCAGGTAATTCCATCGTGAAACTTCCGTCTTCTCTGGAAACAGTTCCTGTTTTGGTTCCGTCCAGATAAATATTTACATTCGGAATGCGCTGTTCAGCATCATTGATTATATTTCCTTTAATAACTTGAGAGAACGAAATATATAATGGAAATAAAAATAAAAAAAGTAATATCGTTTTTTTCATGGTAAACAATATTACTAAATTTATAGTGATAAAAAAAGACTTTACATTATCCTATTCTCACACTCGTCATGCTTAGGGATCCTCCAATCAATTCATCATTAAACAAACTAAGTTCTTCGGCCTTGTCTTTTAGTCCTAGTGAATAAATCAGTGGCAGATAATGATCCGGAGTAGGAATCGCATATTGTAATGAGGTTCCTTGTTTTTGATAATCAATGATGTGCTGGAAATTACCATCCAAAAGCCAGTTGTTGGTTTTTTCGCGAGCTTCAATAGCCCAGTCCCAGCCGACTCCGACGGTGTTGATATTTCTCCAGTCTATTAATCTGAGATTATGAACGATATTTCCGCTTCCGATGATTAGAATTCCCTTTTCGCGAAGTTTATTCAGTCTCTTGGCTAAATCAAAATGATACTGAGGAGGTTTTGTATAATCAATGCTCATTTGTACCACAGGAATATCAGCCTCAGGGTACATATGTTTGATGACTGACCACGCTCCATGATCCAGACCCCAGTTATGATCCTCTTCTACCAAAACAGGAGCTAAAAGTTCAGCCGTTTCCCTTGCCAGTCCGGGATCTCCCGGAGCAGGATACTGAACATCAAACAAAGCCTGGGGAAAACCTCCGAAATCATGTATTGTTTTAGGCATATCCATTGCAGTAACCATCGTACCGTTGGTAAACCAGTGAGCCGAAATACACAAAATGGCATTGGGCTTTGGAATTTCCTTTGCAGCCTGCCTGAATCCCTGAACAAACTGATTTTCTTCAATAGCATTCATCGGAGAGCCGTGTCCCAGAAATAAAACCGGCATTCTTTGAGTGTTTCTAAAATTATCGCTGATGTTTTGTAGATCGTTGAGGTTCATTTTTAATTATTGTTAAATAAAAAAAGAGCAAAGGTAATTTTAACATTTTCCTTTGCTCTTTTACCTTGGTTCTTATATTCTTATGCTTGTTTTACGAACTGTAATTCTCCGGCAAGTTTTACTTCTTCACTTACCATTACACCTCCCGCTTCAAGAGCAGCGTTCCAGTTTAGTCCGAAATCTTTTCTGTTGATTTTACCTTCAAAAGAGAATCCTGCTTTTGTATTTCCCCATGGGTCAACATTGATTCCGTTGAAGTCTACTTCTAAACTTACAGGTTTTGTAATTCCGTTGATGGTTAAATTTCCTGTTACGTTTCCGTTCAGAGCCTGAGAATCGAAAGTGATCGTAGGATTAGCTTCAGCATTGAAAAACTCTGCAGATTTCAAGTGGTTATCTCTGTCTGTATTGTGCGTAGAGATAGAATCCGTCTGAATAGTAGCTGTAGTTTTAGCATTTGCGAAAGAATCGTCGTCAGCTTCGATTTCAGCATTGAAACTGGTGAAGTTTCCTTTGATATTAGAAATCATCATGTGTTTTACTTTAAAAGTAATTTCACTGTGTGCTGGGTCTAGGTTCCATTTTGTTGCCATTGTAATATATTTTTTTATTGTTATTTATAGTGCAAATTTAGATCACGAGATAGGTACAAATCATTGACGTAGGATAAGAAATGATTTTTATGATATTTTTCAAAACTTATCCACGATCATTTAAAACTTTCATCCTACAACTTCCTTTCTTTTTGACGAGCTAATTTCGATAAAATTGAAACCGACAGTCATTGTAATCAATGAAGTAGGTTTATGCTGACATTCAGCATCAAATCTGGCAACTATGAACTAAAAACAGTCAACCAAACTTTTATATTAAGTTAAGAATTAATCCCAACCAGAGCATCAACAAGACTTTACAAATGTTTTAATTTAACACTTCTTAACGAATGATTTTTATTTCTTATTTTTGATGGATTCAATTTTATGCAATGAAATTATATAAATTATCTTTATTGATGCTGGTTTTGGGTAGCAGTGCATTTGCTCAGACTCAAAAATTTACGATGGCGGAGGCTGTTAATGGTTTAAGAACAAACTTAGCGGTTAAAAATATCTCTCAGTTTTCATGGTCTAATGATGGGAAATCCTATATTCAGGCTGTAAAAGGCGGATATTTGATTACTGATCTGAAGACGAGTAAACAGGATACATTGGTATCTTTAACTCAGTTGAATAAAAATCTTACGGATAACAAATTCAAAGCAGTTCCACAAATTAAGTTCATCAGCAATTCCCACGGATATTTCAATTCGAATGGTAAAATGGTATGGGTTGAAAAATCAGGAAGTGACTGGAAAACAAAAAGCTCTGTTGCCGTAGATGAAAATGCATCAAATATAAAGGTGTTCGGAGATAATCAGACTTTTGCATTTACGGTAAAGAATAATTTATTCGTTAATAAAAATGGAAAAACAATTGCTGTAACCAATGATTCAGATGAAAATATTCTGAATGGCGCTGCCAATGTTCACCGAAACGAATTTGGTATTGATACCGGAATTTTCCCGGCTCCTAATTCTGAAAGTGTAGCTTTCTACAGAATGGATCAGACGATGGTGGCAGATTATCCGATTATTGACTGGTCGGTAACTCCAGCTGTGAACCACAACATCAAATATCCGATGGCAGGTCAGGCTTCTCATCATGTTACATTGGGCGTGTTTAATATTAAAAATCAATCGACCACTTTCTTACATATTGAAGGTGAAAAAGATCAGTATTTAACGGCGATCACATGGAGTCCTGATTCTAAATATGTTTTTGTAGGCGTTCTGAACAGAGGTCAGAATCATATGAAAATGAATCAGTATGACGCAGCAACAGGAAATTTAATAAAAACATTATTCGAAGAAACAGACAGCAAATATGTTGAGCCACAACATCCTTTGACATTCTTCCCGAATTCAAACACTGATTTTATTTGGCAAAGCCAGAGAACCGGGTACAATCATTTGTTCCATTATAGTCTGGAAAAAGGACTGGTTTCTCAGATCACGAAAGGAGATTGGCTGGTTACTGAGATTTTAGGTTTCAACGAAAAGAAAAAGGAAATCTATTTCACTTCTACGAAAGAGACACCTTTGGAAAAACATTTGTACAGAATCAACTGGACCAACTTCAAAATGCAGCGAATGGATAATGCAGAAGGAGTTCATACAGGAGTTTTAAGCAATGATGGAAATTATTTGTATGATGTTTACAGCAATGCCAATACGCCAAGAGTTGCCAACATTATCAATACGAGTACCTTAAAAACAAATAACCTTTTAACAGCTGAAAATACCTTAAAAAATTATCAGAGACCCGAAATTAAAAGTGTTAACCTAAAAGCTGATGACGGAACAATTTTATATGGGAAAATGATTCTTCCAACGAATTTTGATCCGAATAAAAAGTATCCGGTTATTGTGTATTTATACAACGGGCCGCATCTTCAGCTGATTACAAATACATTCCCGGCTTCAGGAAATCTTTGGTATGAATATATGGCTCAAAACGGATACATTATTTTTACAATGGACGGAAGAGGTTCTGCCAACAGAGGAATGAAATTCGAACAGGCTGTTTTCAGAAACTTAGGTACAACAGAAATGAATGACCAGATGAAAGGGGTAGAGTATCTGCAGTCACTCCCTTATGTGGATTCAGAGAAAATGGGAATCCACGGTTGGAGCTTTGGTGGATTTATGACCACAAGTTTTATGCTTCGTAAGCCTGATGTTTTCAAAGTAGGTGTTGCAGGAGGTCCTGTAATCGACTGGAAAATGTACGAAATTATGTATGGTGAAAGATATATGGATACTCCACAGGAAAATCCTCAGGGGTATGCTGCTGCCAATCTATTGGATAAAGTTCAGAACCTTAAAGGGAAGCTTCTGATGATCCACGGAGCACAGGATGACGTGGTTGTTTGGCAACATTCTGTTAAATTTATCAAATCTGCCGTTGATAATGGAGTACAATTAGATTACTTCGTTTATCCTGGTCACCCGCACAACGTGATCGGAAAAGACAGAGTACACCTTATGCAGAAAATAACAGATTATTTTGATCAGAATTTAAAGAAATAAATACTCTAAATCCAGTCTTATAGACTGGATTTTTTGTTTCATAACCTAACGCGACATAGGAAACTGAAGCGCTAAGTCTTGAATTTTTGTTTCTTTTGTTGCGAAACAAAAGAAATAGCACACCCATTCTTATCAAAGATCAATGTTTCTGAGTTTCTATTACCCTAATTTTGCGTATCTAAAATCAACAATATGGAATTAGGAATAGGAATGTTTGGCGATCTATCATTGGATCAGACAACCGGAAAATATAAAGATGCGGGAATTAAAATCCGCGAAATTCTTGAGCAGGTAAAATTAATGGATGAGGTGGGAATTGATGTTTTTGCAATGGGAGAACATCACCGCCCTGATTATGCTGTTTCATCACCGGAAATGGTGTTGGCTGCTGCGGCAAGTATCACCAAAAATATAAAATTGGCCAGTGGGGTAACGGTTTTAAGTTCCTCTGAGCCTGTAAAAGTATACGAAGATTTTTCAACACTGGATTTAATTTCTGATGGTCGTGCAGAGATTTTTGTAGGCAGAGGAAGTTTCATCGAGTCATTTCCCTTATATGGATATTCCCTGAATGATTATGAAGAGCTTTTTGACGAGAAATTAGAATTATTACTAAAAATAAATTCGGAAGAAAATGTTTCATGGTCAGGAAAACTTCGTGCACCCATGCAAAATCAAACCGTTTATCCAAGAGCGAAAAACGATGGGAAATTATCAATCTGGAGAGCGGTAGGAGGCACTCCTCAGTCGGTTCTAAGTGCGGCACAATTAGGAATGCCTTTGGTGGTAGCTATTATCGGAGGAATGCCTGTTCAGTTTAAAAATTTAATTGAATTTTATAAACAGGAATATCAGAAAGCAGGTCATGATGTGTCAAAAATGCAGATTGCCGTTCATTCACATACATTTGTAAGTGATGATCCAGAAGTAATTGACGGGTATTTTCATAACTACAAATCTCAGATGGACAGAATCGGATCTTCAAGAGGTTGGGCGCCGTACACAAAAATGCAGTATGAAGGAGGAAGAGCTAAAGATGGTGCTTTGTTTATCGGAAGCCCGAAAGAAGTAGTAGATAAGATTGCATATCTTAAAGAGATTTTTGGAATCACAAGATTCATAGGTCATATGGATGTCGGAGATCCTTCACACGAAGTGATGATGAAGTCAATTGAATTGTTTGGGAAAGTAGTAAAACCAGAAATTCAGAATCTGTAAAAATAAATCGCCGCTGAATTTCAGCGGCGATTCTCTTTAAAAAATCATCTTATAATAGGCCACATGGTGGCTTGGGTTTATCAATAAATACAGTCAGCTCTTAATTAAGAAAAATTAAATTCCATCATAATAAGCAATCGACACCTGTGGATGAAATGAAAACATAAATGTCTCAAGACCATTTTCATAGTTTAGATTTTTGCTTAAAAGATATTTGTTATCAATAATGTCAACTAAAGTTAGCTGAGGCGTAAAAAAAGTGAGCCCGATCTTATGCTTTGACGGATCTTCTATATTTGAACTGATGAGGTCCAGCTTAAAGCTCTCCACAGGGAAAAATGTATTTCCTAAAACATCCGGAAGACTTTTTATTTCTCCGTTTAACTGAGAGATATAATGAGTTACTGATGCACTTACCAAAAAAGGAATTCTTTCTGCATGAGCATTTTTTGCCAGCAGCTCCCAATAGTTTTTTACCGGATTTTCTTTATCATCAAAAACCTGATGCTGAATTTTATATTCAAAATAGGTATCATCAAAGACATATTTGTCCCACGCCAACGTAGCATTTTGATCGATAACAATCCGGAATGCCAGCTTGATCTTAGCTTTCATAATTTAAAAATTTTAAGTAAAACAGGGCAGTTTTCAACAGCCGCCCTGATCCTAAACAAAAATGATATGAATATCTAACACTTAAAAAAGTATTAATTTATCTGTACCTTACAATATTCAGTGAGCATTTTTTCCGGACTTTCAATGGTGATTTTTGCTTTGAAAACTCCTGGTTTTAATTGATTTCCGTTGAATTTTATTTCATGCCTACCTTCGATTAATTCCTGCTTTTCAAGGATAGTCGTGATTTTTGTTTCATTTTCATTAAATAACTCTACTGTTACACTTGATTTTTTGTGTAAAAGAATATGTAAAACAGTTTCTCCTCGAAACAGATTGGGATAATTTTTTTTCACGTTGCGCTTTCTCAGAATACCAGAAACAGGAGGAGTGCATCTTCACTTAATGCTTCAAATTCCAACGTTTCGATTTCGGTAAGAACGATGGCATCTCTTGTTTCCATCAATCGGTTCTGAAATTCAAAAGCTCCGTTGATGACCATTCCGAAAACTGATTTTCCTTGTCTGTATAATGAATATACCTCTTCCTTTCGACCTTCATAGAGTCCTATAAAGTTTGGAACTTTTATCCTTTCCGTGATTTTAAATAACGTATTTCTTTCTTTTATATCTAAATCTTCGATCGAAAAAGAGTTTTTCAAAGTTTCGCATTCTAATTCAAATATTAAAAAGTCGGCTTTTTCATTCTGCAGATTATTTCTAAGAAATAGAGTATTATTCTCACTCGACTGTAAAGTAAAAACCTGTTCTGTTGAAATAGGTTTTTCAAAATCATTGATCATAAGTTCTCCGTACAAAACAATGATCAGAATACTGCTGTTTTCACGATAATGGATAAGATAACTTCCGTTTTCTTCTAAGATAATTTCAGAAACCGCTTTCAATACTGAACTTTTGTCTTCTGAAAAAATTTCGTTGACAATACCTGAATCCTGCTTCTTCCAAACGGAAAAATCTGATTTGAATATTCTTGAAGGGTTTTGTGTTACCATGATTTTTTGATTTTAAGGATTCCCACACTGCACAGATCAACACTGTTTTGGATTTTTAACACTTCACATATATAGTCTCGTCGTGTCAAGCTGTGCGATTTGTGGAAACTAATAATAACTAATAGTAAACAACCTTTCTCATTAAGCTGAGACTTTTATCGTATGGATCAGGGAAAAACCTCCGCTGACGCTTCCCGAAATACTGGACATTTCGTTGGAGGTTCCATCACTGAACACGTTATCATTCGAATTGTAAGTATACCCGCTCATCCCTTTGTATCCTGTGCTTGCTCCAACCTGTACCACAGCGCTGTCGCTACCTTCAGGAAATGCAATTTGAGTCACCAAAAGGGACTGTCCTGAAGTATTATAAACATGTACATGAATGTGCGTAGCTCTTCCGTTATACCAACCCGGAAAAATAGATGTAAAACTGACATTACCATTGGCATCCGTAGTCTGTCTTCCTCTCAGAAAATGGACAGAGGTATAATTGGCAGACTGCATACCCGTTCCACCATATTCGGAATAGTTTCCGTCTTTATCACAATGCCAGATATCAACCAAAGCTCCCTGCAAATTAGCACAGCTTGCGTTTACGTTCTGAATTGTCAATGTTATTGTTAACGGAACTCCGGTTCTGTCACTTATAATGTTACTTTGTACCAGACTTGATGGAGATTTGGTAGGAAAAGGACCTTCGGTTTCGGAGTTTGTCACAGAACATCCTGTTGTAGATGATCCTGAACCGGAAGAATTTCCTGAAGATGTATCCATACTATCATCATCACTACCACAGTGGATTAAAATGGGGGCAGCTATTGCTGTTACGCCTGCTAAACCCAGACTTTTCAAAAATCCTTTTCTGTCTATTGTTTTCATAATACGGGGTTTTAAGGTTAATGATTAAAAATAATTAGGATAGATTTTCTATCTTTTTCAAATTTCTATATCAAATGTATTTTCAAAAAACACGATCAGAAAATTTATGAGGTAAACGGATAAAATGTGTCGGTAAATGATTGTTTTTTAAGACTTGTTAAGAAAGATGTAGTTATTGCGAGAAGCGTAGTAACGAAGCAACCTCAAAAATATTAGGAATTTGAAGGTGAGCATACTGAAAGCATCACCACAATAAACTTTAAATATTGGCGGGTTCACTTCATAATGAATATTTATATTTTGAGATTGCTTCACCTTCGGTTCGCAATGACAATTTTTAGTAATCATATTCCCCTCTTTTGCAAGGGGGCAAAAATTTAATAATTTTTGATGGTTGGTTTATAGAAAGTCTTTGATAGGAATAATAAAGGCTATTCTGAATTTTGTTTCAAGACAAAAGTACCAGGATTATTTATTCACGATTTTCATCACCATATCTTTGTATGTATCGCCAATAGGAATGATAAAATCACCAATGTGAATATTTTTATTAACAATGGTTTTAATATCATTTACAGGAACGATATAAGAACGGTGAACTCTCACAAAATCTTTTTCCGAAAGCTTCTCCAGAATGTTTTTCATAGAAGAACGTGCTGTAATTTTTGAATGGTCTTTTAAGTGGATCTGGATGTAATCATCCAATCCTTCAATTAACAGGATATCATTGAAATTGATCTTGTGAAGTTTATAATCAGCCCGAATAGAAAGATGCTTTATTTCCTCATGATCAGCACTTATTTTTACTTTGTCAACAGCAGCTTTAAATCTTTCAAAAGAAAATGGCTTCAATAAATAATCCACAGCATTGATGTTAAATGCATCAACTGCATATTCTGAATAGGCCGTGGTAAAGATGACTTTGGTATTTTGAGAAATGCTTTTGTAGAAATCTATGCCGTTTTTAGATGGCATTTCAATATCCAAAAAAATAAGATCTACAGGGAATTTATTAAGGTATTTTTGCGCATCACTTTGAATGTTGAAAATCTTTTCTAGTGAAAGGTTTTCAACTTTTCCGGCATAATTCTCAATAATTTTCAAGGCTAGAATTTCGTCGTCCAAAGCAATGGCTTTTATCATATTTTTTTAAGTTAAATTAATTTTTAAGTCCACTTCAAAAGTCCTTCCGTCATTATTGATGGTTAAAGTATGTTTTTCAGGATAGACCTGTTGTAAATGCTCTGTGGTGTTTTTTAAGCCGACTTTCAGGCTGCTTTCATCTGCAAAGTTTGTATTGACAATGTTGTTAAAAACCGTAAAGCTTAAAATATCTTCCTGAACAATTATTTTTACGGAAATTTTGGAATTTTCCTCAGCATTAAATCCATATTTAAAAGCATTCTCAATAAAATTAACCAATATAAATGGGGCTATTTTTAAGGTACTGGTTTCCCCGATTTCAGTGTATGAAAAATCTAAGCTATTGTCTGTTCTTACCAGTTGAAGCGCGATATAATCTTTTAAATATTCAATTTCTTTATTCAATTCCACAAAATCTTTACTGCTCTCCTGTACAACATAGCGCATCACATTGGATAACTTTAAAATTCCGTTGGGGGCATCATCAGATTTTAATAAAGTCAAAGAATAAATAGAGTTTAAAATATTAAATAAAAAATGCGGCTGCAACTGATATTTTAAGTTCAATAATTCAGCTTTTGCTTTTGACCTTTCCAATTCTTTTTTTTCATTATTTCTAAAAATAAATAATGATGACAGGAACGAAAATAAAAAGGGGAGTACTGAGGAAAAAATCATTTGATGATAAGATCCGTCATTTTTATGCCCAAAATTTTCAAAAGGCGGCCTCTCATTCATTGGTGGTGGCATTTTCCCATTGAAACCTGGAGGTCCTGGTTGCGGCATTGACATCGGTTGCCCGGAAAAAATATCTTCTGACGAAAGATAATAAGGCAGAAAAACCATAATCCCGAAACTGATCAGAATGCAGATGGTAAAAGGTAAGTATCTCTTTTTACCATACAATTTCGGTAAGAAAATATTAAGGTTTAGGTAAAAGAAAATAATCACCAGTACAAAACGAATAAATTCCCTCTGGAAAGGAGAAACTCTAAAAACGGATAAGGTACCGTCAAAATCCGGTGAGGAAACTATCGGGATGGTTAATAGCAATGGAATCAGAATGATATGTGGCCATAGTTTCTTCACAAATGATTATTTTTATTCAAATATAAATAAAAACGGAGTAAATTCTCTTACCAGCAGGTACATCAATAAATAAAGTAACCTCTTAAAAACTTCAGATCCCAAACTTCCATCTTACGTCCAGTATTTTAAACAATATGGATTAAGCTTCCTCGTTCTTCATCTTTCACAATTTCCAGTGCTACGGGAATTTTTTCTTTAAGCTCTTCCACATGCGAAATAATTCCTACAATTCTGTTTTCTTTTTGGAGCGCATTCAATGTTTCAAATACAATATTTACAGATTCAATATCTTGAGTTCCAAAACCTTCATCAATGAAAAAGAAATTTTTATCTGATTGTGAATTTGCCTGAACACTTTCTGCCAATGCAAGAGCTAAACTCAAAGAAACCTGGAAAGACTGCCCTCCCGAAAGGGTTTTTACACTTCTGCTGCGCCCTTCGTTCAGATAGTCGATAATTTCGAAATCATTGTTTTCATTCAGCTGTAAACTGAGTTGATTCCGGGTCATGCGATGGAACCGAATATTGGCATGATCACACAGCTGACGAAGATAAATTGATGAAACATACTGTACAAAACCTGCTGCTTTGAAAAGATTGGTCATTACTTTTAAATTTTCTGCGCGTTTTTGAAGTTGAGATAATTCTTTAAGTAGATTCTCTTTTTTATGGTATTCTTTTTCTAATCTTTCTATTTCAGAAACAAGCTTTACAGCCGTATCATTTATTTGCTTTAATTGATGTTCCGCTTGATTAAACTCGTTTTCTTTAGCACTGAACAGTTCATTGTCAAAAGTAAAATTTTTCAGTTTTTCTTCTAATTCATGAATTCCGTTTTTTAAAGTTTCAAAATCAATTTTAAATTTTTGAATACGATTCCGGTTCTCTTCAACATTGATTTTTTGAATTAAAATATGTTCAATTTCAGCAAAATCATTGAAATTGTTTTCAGATAATGAAATATTGATCGATTCAAGATTAGTAGAAATTTCCAGTTTTAATTCTGAAATTTGTTTTTCCAATTGCTTCTGAACGGTTTTATCTTCTGACAGTTTGGGTGAAATTTGTTTTTCTTTCTGAACTAATTCCTGATAATTTTTCTCTGTCTCAATATTAGATTTCGATAGCTTTTGATAAATTTCCTGAACAGTTTCTGCTGTTTTTTCAGAATAATTTTCCCAGCTTAAAATTTTTAGATTAGATCGGTTGGTATTGATCTGTTCTTCTTTTTTAGCCTCCTGAATTTTAAAGGTTTCGAGTGCTTTTTGATATTTTTCTAAATTTTCCAGTTCCCTAGATAATGTTTCGCGCTCTTTAATGATCGTTTGATTGAACTGTTCAATTTGCTTTTCCGTTTCGAGTGAAGCGAATCGCTTTTGATCGAATTCTGCTTCGTTTTCTGAATTAAATTCTGCCCATACAAAATGGTGAAGATGATGCTGGATATTCTTTTGAATCTCTGAAATCGCTTCCTGTTCAGCTTTTAGTTGATTGTCAAAAATGTGTTTTCTTTCCAGAATTCTGTCAATCTCATTTTCCTGTTTCTGAAGATTTGATAATTTCAGGTCAACGGATTGAACTTTCCCCTGAATTTCTTTTAAATCCATATTTACATCATGAAATTCCACTATATTCGGATGTTCTAAAGAACCACAAAGCGGGCAGGCTTCACCGTTATGAAGCTCGCTTGAGAATTTTGCCAATTCCTGCTGAATTTTTAAATGATCCAGTTTTTGAGAAAATTCTTTCTTCTGAGCCTCAAAATTTTCTTTTTTCTCTTTAAAGCTTTCTTTAAAATCTTCAGGAAATGCTTTTAATTCATCTGAGATTTGCTGAATCTGTAATTCCTGTTTTTTTATTTTTTCAGCCTGAGCTTCTTGACTTTTCTTAAAACTCTTTTGCTGGATAAACCAATTTCCAATGTTCAAAAGAAGGTTTGAATCAAGTTTCTTTGTCTTTAAAATTTCAACTTCCTTCGAAAGAAGATCAATGCTGTTCTGAATATTTTTTCTTTTTTCTTCAACTTCTCTTACTTCTTTAGATCCTTTTTGGGTTCTTTCCTGAAGTTTTTCAATCTCATCAGAATAAGTAAGGATCTGTAAAATCAAATTTAGATCATTTTCCTGTATTTTAGATTGTTCCAAAACTTCAAAATGTGGCTGAAGAATGGCAAGTTGTTCTTTTATAGTGTTAAACTGTAGTTCGGTTTCCTGAACAATTTTTATTTGTCTTTCTGCCTCAGATTGCTTTACTGAAATTTCTTTTGACAGTTTATCTTTTTCAGCAAGGAGGGGATTGAAAATTCTGGAAATCCGGTCGTAAATATCAGTTTGGGTTTCTAAAATATCAATTTCTTCTTTTCGTTCAGAAAGTGTTATAAAACTGTCTTTTTTCTTTTTTAAATTTTCAAAATCAGTTTTTAAATTTTTAAGCTGCTGAAAATGATCCGAAATCTTCTGAAACTTTTCTTTAGCATCTGAAAATTTTTGCTGTTCAGCTTTTAAGGTCTCTTTTTGAACAGAGATCTGTTCTTCAGTGATTCCCTCAAAACCTTTTAGCTGACCATCCAACTGATCAAGCTCTGATCTGTTTTTAACATTAAGAGAAGCCACATTATTTTGAAGATCGAAACGCTGAAGATTGAAAATTTCCTTCATCATTGTCGTTCTTTCCGTAGCACCAAGTTCTAAAAACTCTTTGAACTGACCTTGCGGAATAATGATGGTTCGTTTAAAATTGGCATAGTTTAAACCGATAATTTGTTCGGTATTAGAATGCTCCAGAGGAATCCATTTTCCATCAATCTGCTGATAAAAAGTAACTGAACTTGGTTTTACATCGTCAAATTTTTTAGAATTACGTCTGAAATCTCTTGTTGCCCGGAACAATTTATTTTCAAAGTTCAAAAAATCAAATTCTATATAGGAAGAGTTTGATTTTAAATTCATCATATTATAAGCCCTTTTATCGCGCATGTTCAGGCGTTCCGTTTCGCCGTAAAGAGCAAAAGAAATAGCTTCAAGAATAGATGATTTTCCGGAGCCTACAGACCCAAAAATACCGAATAAACCGGCATCTGTAAGATTTTTGAAATCAACAGTCTGTCTTTCCTGATAAGAATAAAGTCCTTCGATAGTTAACTGAACAGGGATCATGGCTTAAGCATTTAAAATTTCGTTAAACAAATTCATCAGGTCTTCATTGGCTTCCTGGCCGCCATTTTTTGATTTAAAATAATCCTGAAACAGAGATTCTATATTTTGATTTAAATTGATTTCATGAACTGTATTTTCACTGAACTCCTTATCTTTAATTTTAGGAATCAGATAGACAATTCCATGATGAGATTTATAGAGAAGTTTTCTTTCATCAGCCGTCAGGAATGTTGTGCTTTCTAATGTTAATTCAACAAAAGTATTCGGGTTTTCGGTTAACCAGCTGACAGCTCTGCCAACAGAATCAAATGTTTTTCTAGCTAAATTTTTTCCACTCTGTAACTGAACTTTTTCAAAAGACACATTTTTTCCGGCTTCAGCATTAATGATAGAAATATATTTTTTCTGTCCTGCTTCGCTGAAACTGTAACAAAGTGGCGAAGATGAATAAATAACAGGTTTTTCAACAGTTCCGATATTTTGAAAACCATGCAAATGTCCCAATCCTGTATACTGAATCTGATGGGGAATAATATCTGAAAAAATAAGGTCTGCATTTCCTATTTTAATAGGTTTTTCACCTTCAGGTTCTTCCAGAATCTCATTTCCTCTTTTGTTCATATATAAATGTGCAGTGAGCATATTAATACCGTTTTCATCACAGAATTGATCGGCAAGATGTTTCCAGTTTTCTGCTAAGACTTTATTGATTTCCTCTTCTTTATTTTCTCCAAAATATTCTTTTAAACGAATTTCGTTTGCATAAGGGGTGTGTAAAATACGAACTGGCGTTTCTGAATTTTTCAACAGCAATTCTATAAAACCTTCTTCAGATTTCGAAATACTGAAATAGTCTGTCTCAAAAGGATTGATCTTCGCTTTTGGATGCCCGATGAGAATGATTCCGCATTCGCGGGCCAAAGGATCGGGAGCGTTGATAAGATTGGGAGAATCATGATTTCCGGCAATCGCAATTACGGGACGTTTACCGTTTAATGATAGACGTTTTAATGTTTTATAGAATAGTTCTACCGCTTCAACACCTGGATTGAAATTATCAAAAAGATCTCCGGCAATCAAAATCAGATCTACATTTTGATCATCGGCAATCTGAACAATTTCATCCATGGTCAGAATCTGTTCTTCCAGTCTTGAAAAACGGTCGAGGCGTTTACCCAAATGCCAATCGGCGGTGTGCAGAATTTTCATCATGTATTATTGGCTTCTCTTGCTTTAAAATCTTCCCGGATTTGTTTTAAACGTGCTTTTCTTTCTGCTTCCGCATTTTGTATTTTACGTTTTTTCTGATCAATCTTTTTTTTATTTTTTTGCCTGTTGGCTTCGTTATTTTTGCTCATATTTATTTTTCCTTATGAGTGATTTTTAAATATAATCTGGTGCGAAAATATATCTTTATCAAAAATACTAAAGATTAATAGCTAAAGCAATTTTTCAATATAAGCCTGATAAAATATTTTATGGTAAAGCATCAAGCCAAGCATACTTTTGAAATCTGTTTGCTTTAGAAATGAAATCAATATCTTTACAGCATTATGGAGCAGCAATCAAAAGATCCCCTTCACGGAAAAAGACTCGACGCCATTCTTGAGGAATTGGTGGACTACTATAATGGTTTTGAAAAATTGGGTGAGCAGATCAATATCAAATGTTTCACAGACAATCCGAGTATCAGTTCTTCTCTGAAATTTTTAAGAAAAACAGACTGGGCCAGGGCTAAAGTTGAAAGTTTGTATCTTTTTGTATTAAGACAGAAAAAACGAAGCGAAAAGAAAAACGAAAACTAATAGGTCTGAGATTCTTCTTTACACCTGTTTTCTGGATCAATGATTTCAAAAATAGTATATTTGTGCTGTTAATCGTGAGAAAATATCGCGAAAAAAAGAAAAAATATGACAATTGAAAACAATCATGTTGTAGCTGTAAAGTATATACTTCACACTATCGAAGAAGATGGAAGTAAGACTCTTGTAGAAGAAACAACAGCAGAAAATCCACTTACATTTTTGTATGGTGTGGGAATGATGATTCCAAAATTTGAACAAAATATCTTTGGTTTGAAAGCCGGTGATAAGACAGATTTTGTAATTCAGCCGGAGGAGGCTTACGGTGAAAAGCAACCGGATGCTATCGCTCAATTACCAATCGAGATGTTTAATGAAGCGGGAATTCCTCCAGTGGGGGCAATTTTACCATTATCAGATAATGAAGGAAATAATTTCCAGGCATTTGTAGTAGAGGTAACACCAGAAGTTGTAGTAGCTGATCTTAACCATCCGATGGCTGGGAAAGTTTTAGATTTCCAGGTGGAAATTTTAAACACTCGTCCTGCGACAGAAGAAGAGTTATCACATGGCCACGCTCACGGAGTTGACGGAAACGAAGCTCACTAAAATATAATATAAATGTCCGATTTTTATCGGACATTTTTTTAATTAATGAAACGCGTAATATTTTCCATATTATTTTCTTGAAAAAATATAATGTTTAAATCATAAGACCTCATTTTTGAGATGGTTTATAATAAGCAATAGCTATTTGAGAGTGAAAAGGAAACATAAAAGTTTCAAAATCATCAACGTCCTTATTTCCTTTGCTTAAAAGATACCTGTTGTCTATAATATCAATAAGATGAAGTAATGGAGTGTAAAATATTATGCCTATTTTATGTTTTGAAGAATCAGTGATATTTGAACTGATAAGATCAAGCTTAAAGGTATCAATTGGAAAAAATGTGTTACCTAGTACATCAGGTAGGCTTTTAATACTGCCATTTAGTTGGGATATATAACTTGCAACACTTGCACTGAGTAAAAAAGGAATTTTTGTTGCATCAGGATTTTTAATCAAAAGCTCCCAATAGTTATCAACAGGTTCTCTGCCGTCATTAAAGACCTGATGCTGCACTCTGTATTCAAAATAAGTATCTTCAAAAATATATTTATCCCAAATAAGTGCAGAGTTTTGATCAATTACAATTCGGAATGCTAACTTTATTTGCACCATAATGTCTTTTAATTATTGAATGCTTACTTAATTTTCAAATTGGATATGGAAAATAATTTCAATTATTTCTAGTAATCATTAAAAGCCAGGTATTAAGTAGGCAATCATGTTAATATCGGATTATTTAAGAGAAACTAAACCTCTAAGAAAATAATTAATAGGTTTTCACTCAGAGCTTCAAATTCTAATGCATTAATATCATAAAGAAGAATAGCGTCGCGAGTTTCCATTAATCTGTCTTGAAATTCACAGGCTCCATTTATTACAATACCAAAAATTGATTTATTTTTCTGTTTTAGTGTATACCTCTGTTTTTTTCTTCCATCATAAAGTCCGATAAAACAAGGTATTGTTAAAGTATTAGTTAATGGAATTAATTCATTCTTATTTTTTATAACCAAATCTTCTAAAGAAATGAAGTTTTCATTATCCTTATCAGTTACTTCGAAAATTATAATATCTGTACTTTCATCCTCAAGCCCGTTTCTTATTTCTACTGTATTATTGGAGTTAGAATTTGACACGAAAACTTGATTTGAAAAAATATCATAAGGGAAACAATCGGTGGTAATTTTTCCATAAAGGACAAGAATAATAATCTGTGAATCTTCCGGATAATTCAAAGAAAATGTTTCTCCATCCTTTATGATTACTTCTGTAACTTTTTTTAGTTTCAGATTTTTATCTTCAAAATTCATTTCATTTATAAGAAAAGAATTTTCTTCGCACCAAGATCTTGTATTGGAGTTAAATATCGTTGAATCACTATTTACTATCATACTATTAAAATTTATAGTTAATTAAAAATATGAATCAGGATAGCTTTACGCAGAAACAATTATAGTACGTGTCCCAACATAGCCATCATTATTGTTTCCTGAAATATTCAAAAGTTGTGTATCTACACCATCAAAGAAATGGTCATCATCAGTGTTGTATCTGTAGCCTAGCATTCCTTTATAGCCTGGAGATTCATTTACTTTTACGACTGCGCTGTTAGGATCATCAGGAAATGGAAGCTGAGTGACTAATAATGAGTTTCCTTTATTATTATAGATGTGTATATGCAAATGGGTTGCTCTTGTTACACTTCCTATAGTATACCATCCTGGAAAGACAGATGTAAATTTTACTTCCCCATTGATATTTGTGATTTGTCTGCCCCTTAAGAAATGTAAATGGGTATAATCTATGATTTGTAAATCACTTCCTCCATATTCTGAATAATTTCCTTGCCTGTCACAATGCCAAAGATCTACAAAGGCGCCTTCCAAATTAGAACAGCCGGTATTTTTATTTTTGATTGTTAATTGAATTTCAAAAGGTATCCCTGTTCTATCTCCAATAATATTTATTCGTTCAAGAGTCGAAGGGCTTTTTGTAGGAAATGGTCCTTCCAAATCATAATTTGTAGTAGTACAATTTATTTCTTCATTTGTAATCTCATTGTTATCGGGATTACAACGGATTAAAACAGGTGCAGCTATTGCAGTAACACCAGCTAATCCCAGATTTTTCAAAAAATTTTTTCTGTCCATAATTTTGTTTTTTTAGATATGTTTTAGTTCATCATAAGAACTTAATCTAAGCTATTACTTTATGGTAATGGAAGAAAAAATTAACTGTTAATTGTTGTTAACTACCTAAATCGACAAGATAATTTCCATGTTAATCATTTATTTGTAAATAAATGATATTCAGTTTTTTAATATTTTTGTCCTGTTAACATTTTAATATTAAAATTGCCTGTAATTATTAATGAATTCACCCAATATTTCTTTTTAATTATGTTTTTTTTAGGGATTTAATCATTATTAAATGAAATTTTCACTAAAGCAAATGATAGAAATCTGATAAAATTGAACTAAACATTCACAGAATATGGATATATCAATAAAGATTTAAAATAAATAGTGAACTCGTTACTTCTTAGAAGGAAGTTATTGTGACGTCGAAAGTTTGAAAAAAAACTCTAAAGATGAAAAAACTCAAAATAAGCATCTCATTATTATTTTAAAAAACTTAAAATAATTCTAGTAAACAATATAAAAAAACAAGCTGTAGATTCTTAATCTAGAAAATTACCAGAAACATAGTACCATCTGTCATGCATTTTCTGAAAAACTGAAAATTCATGATGAAGCTGAGAGATTCCGTCCTGGTCTGTATAATAAGCTTTAAACTCAACATGATTCAATGCTGGTATCTGAACGATTTCAAGTTTAGTCCATTCATTGATTTCACCCCATTCCTGCAAATCTTTTTTGTTGTGTAATTTTCTTTTTCCCGGTAGTGTGGTTTCCATCAGATAGTCACCATTTGGAATTGCAAATGCAGAAAACCGGGAACGCATCAGAGCTTCTGCGGTAGGAGCATTCTTTTCCCCTGTATGATAAGGTTTACAACATTCTTCGTATATTTTTCCTGAACAGCAGGGACAATTCATTTTCTTGATTTTAAATACAAATTTACGCGAATATTTTTTTTACCAATAACACAATGCTTTTTTATCAATAGGAATGGGCTCCCGCCTTTTTAAATAAAAGAATAGTTTCGACCAAAACGTAAATAATATATGATACCGATTTTCACAGATGTTTGCATCTTAATTTTATAATGAATAAAAATCAACGAGATGACACATATTAGTGTCACCTGTGAAAAAAAATGTGCTATTAGTGTTTAGATAAAAAGCAAAAAAGCATCCAAAAAATTGAATGCTTTTAAAAATTTATTTAATAAAACCTCTGTTTCTCAATAAAGGCTTGATATCCGGATCGTGCCCGGTGAAGTCTCTGAATGCCTGATTCAGATCAACAGAATTTCCTACCGATAGAATATATTTTCTGAAACGGTCTCCGTTTTCTCTAGTCAATCCTCCATTTTTAGAAATCCATTCCCAAGCGTCGTTATCCAAAGTCTCAGACCATAAATAAGCGTAATATCCTGCAGAATAACCACCGCCCCAGATGTGTGCAAAATAAGGAGTATGATATCTTGGAGGTACTGTTGCTAAAGTAAACCCATGTTTAGCTAAAGATTGTTTTTCAAAATCTAAAACCGGAATCAACTGATTCTCATTAGTAACTGTATGCCAGTCCATATCTACTTCAGCAGCTGAAACCAATTCTGTAGTCATATATCCTTGATTGAATGTTGCTGCTTTTTTAATTTTGTCAACTAAAGCCTGTGGAATAGGTTGTTTTGTTTCGTAATGAAGAGCATAATTTTTCAAAACAACAGGATCTAAAGCCCAGTGCTCATTAATTTGTGAAGGAAACTCTACAAAATCTCGCGGTACACTTGTTCCTGAAAGTGAAGGGTATTTCTGACTGGCAAACATACCGTGGATAGAGTGTCCAAATTCGTGGAAAATTGTTGTTACATCATCATAACTGATTAATGAAGGTTTCCCCGGAGCTGGTTTCTGATAATTGTAACAGTTTACAATAACAGGTTTTGTTCCTAATAAATAAGACTGTTCCACAAAATTACTCATCCATGCCCCGCCATTTTTAGAATCTCTTGTATAGAAATCAAGATAATAAATCGCAATAGATTTCCCGTCATGATCAAAAACTTCATAAGTTACTACATCAGGATGATAAACCGGAAGATCTGTTCTCTTTTTGAATGTTAATCCATAGAATTTTTCAGCAGCAAAGAACACCCCTTTTTCTAAAACTGTTGTGATTTCAAAATAAGGTTTGATTTGGTTTTCATCTAAATCGAATTTCGCTTTTCTCACCTGCTCTGCATAAAAATTCCAGTCCCAAGGTTCAACTTTGAAACCTCCTTTTTGTTGGTCGATCAAATCCTGAATGTCTTTTGCTTCACGTCTTGCTGTTTCTACAGCAGGTGTTGCAATCTGATTCATTAAATTGGTTGCTGCTTCAGGCGTTTTTGCCATTTGGTCCTGCAATTTCCATTCAGCGTAGCTTTTCTTGCCTAAAATCTGAGCCTTTTTAAGTCTAAGTTTTGCCAGTTTTTCAATCGTTTCTCTTGTGTCATTGGCATCGCCTTTTTCGGCTCTTAGCCAAGATGCTTTGAAAAGCTTTTCTCTGGTTGCCCTGTTTTTAAGGTTTTGTAGAAGAGGCTGCTGAGTCGTATTCTGTAAAGCCAAAAGATACTGACCTTCTTTGCCTGCATTTTTAGCATCCGTTGCAGCTGCTGCAATTTCGTCTGCAGAAAGCCCATCCAATTCTTTAGCATCGGAAAAGAAAACACCACCTACTTTTCTGGCCTCCAATAATTTATTTGAATATTGAGTAGAAAGTGAAGCCAGTTCCTGATTGACTTGTTTTAATTTTTCTTTGTCAGCTGCAGAAAGATTAGCTCCTGCGATTTCAAAGTTTTGCTTATAATATTGTAATAATCTTTTACTTTCAGAATCCAATCCGTTTTCTGTGATGGCCTGTATTCTTTTGTAAAGATTTTCATTCAAATACATTTTATCAGAGTGAGCTGCAAAAATCGGAGCATATTCTTCATCCAAAGCCTGTAGAGTAGGGTTGGTATTTGCACTTGTTAAGTTTGAAAATACAATAACGGCTCTTTTCAAGACTTCACCACTTTGTTCTAAAGCTACAATCGTATTTTCAAAAGTAGGTGCTTTTGGATTGTCTGCGATTTTAATGATTTCGGCGTCGTGTTGTTTTAACCCAAAATCAAAAGCTGGTTTAAAATGTTCATTTTTAATTTTATCAAATTCGGGAGCTTCATACTGAAGTTTGCTCTTTTTAATAAAAGGATTGGATGACAGGGCATCGGGTACAGGAATTTCCTGTTGATTATCGGCTTTTTTCATTGTAGTACAAGAGTAGTTAAATGCTAATGCAGAAATTAATAATACCGATGTAATATTTTTCATAAATTAGTTGTTAATAAAGTATAAAGATATTAAAAACTTAAATTATAAAATAATAAGCATGAAATCAACAACTATTTTTATTTTCTCAGCATTCCTGGTACTGTCGTGTAATGATAAACATGAGAAAAGAAATAATGAGAAAAGTGGCTGGGTAGAGAAAGTAACCAATACTGATCATGGTCCTGTAAAACAAAAAGAGGTAAGTATAGATTTTGATGAAATTGAAGTTTCACAGGCTATTGATGCCGAAGTTATAAAATCGGATGTTGAAAAAGTAGTTATTTCTGCTCCGGAAAATATTATTGATGAGGTTTTGGTGGAGAAAATAGGAAGTAAGGTTCATATTCATTACAAACGCGGAATACGTGTGATGAATAATAATAAAGTTACTGCGAAAATTTATACTAAAGATTTTTCAAAAGCAATAGCAAATTCTGCGGCTAAAATTACAGTAAAAGATAAGTTTATCCAGGATAAAATGGATGTTGAAGCGTCAAGTGCAGGAAGTATATCCGGAGATCTTGAAGCGAATGATTTTGAAATTTCTGTTGGCAGCAGTAGTAGTTTTAATGGGAAAATATGGGCTGTTGATCTGGATATTGAAGCCTCTTCCGGGGCAAGCATTGATATTTCCGGGAAGGCCAAGAATGCTGATGTAAGTTCATCATCAGGAAGTAGTATTTCTGCAAAAGGAATGATTGTAGATCATCTGAAAGCAGACGCATCCAGTGGAGCAAGTGTAGAAATAAGTGCAGCGTCGAGTGTTAAAGCTGAAGCATCTTCCGGTGGAAGTGTCAATGTTTCTAAAAAAGGAAACGTGACATCTGTTACTAAAGAAGAGAGTAGTGGAGGGAGCGTGAATATTCAATAAATATAAAAGCGGAGCCGGTAACAAACCGGCTCTGTTTATTTTGTACTTAGAACTTTCCTTCCATTGAGAGGTTGCAAAGGTCTGTTATTGCTTTTAGGAAGATGTTTGGAAATTTCCTCTATTTCTTCCTCAGTCATATCAATTGGATTTTTGAAAACGATCCAGGTTACATTATCTGAACATGGCGGAGTCGTAAGAGATCCGAAGTAGGTGTAATATCCTTTATTTTTAGGATACATTTTTTCAGGATTAAAGACGATATCTGACTCTTCTTTAGAGTTTTTTGCCAGATTTTTAAAGACTTTCAGCTTTTCAAAGTAAGAATTTTCCTGTCCTTCTTTTACCATAACACCAATCACCAGAACTGAGCCGTCTGCTGCTTTGTGTACAAAATGTAATTCTAAAGGATAGCGCATCCCATTGATCGTATGTTCTGATTCTTCATGAGCATGGAACTGCATCAAAGTGTACTTTTTGCCTCCGTAATTAATAAAACTGCCATCCTTAAAATCAAATTGCAGGGAATGCCCGTTGTCTTCAATATCTTTAACATCTCCTGTGGAGTAATTGAAGTTCAGCTTCCCCAGATTTTTATCGACTTTTGTTTTTAAAGTAACAATATTGATAGGAGATTGTGTTTTGCTTTGACCGCATTTTTCGTTGCCTTTTATTTCGCTCCAGTGTTCAGGGGATTCTTTGCCATCGTAGCTCCAGTGAGGTTGCTGGGCAAGCGTGAAGATTGTTGAAAACAATCCGGCTGAGATAAGAATTTTTTTCATGTAGATGTGTTTAATATGTTTTTATCATGTACCAACGGCACAGTACAAAAATATTCTTTTTTCTGTTGGTTTACAATAAATTAAAATTGATTTTAAGTATCGGAAAAGCAGCTGTCTTTATATTATTTACATAAATATAATTTTAGATGAAAAAAATCAATCTTCTTCCTGCTCTTCTTCTGAAGATGAGTCTTCCCACTCTCTATTTTCGAAATTAAGATTATCGTAAGCAAGAAGATCTTCCTCACGTTGCAGAATTTCTTTTGTTGTAAACAGCATGACGTCATTTTCTTCTGCTTTTAATTTCGCCAGCCTTCTCACAGAAGCTTTATCGATAGCCATAAACCTCTGACCAAGTCGCCTTGCAGCATATTTTCTCATACCTGTTTCATGAAGTACGTCCACAGCCATATCTACAGCAGTTCCCAAGGTTTCACGGTAAATGTTTTCAATACCGTTATTGAGATAATCATAGGCATCAATCCTGTTTTTAGCTCTTACAAAGATCTTAACATCAGGGTAGTGCTCACGAACCAGATCTGCAATAAATTTATTGTCTTTTGGATCATCAAGGCATAGAACCAATAATTCTGCATCCTCAATACCTGCTGCTCTCAGGATCGGAATTCGGGTGGCATCACCATAGTATACTTTAAAACCATAGCTTCTAAGCAGCTTTACACGGTCTGAATCTCTGTCTAAGACAGTAGCAGATATTTTGTTAGCTTTCAATAGCCGACCTACAGTACTTCCAAAATGCCCAAATCCGACAATGATAATTTTCTTTTGAGAAACTGCACTGTCCAGAATATTAAAATCCTGCTCGCCTTCCGGAACTTCTTTAATGAATTTCGGAGTAATGATTTTATCATTAATGATTAACAGGAACGGTGTAATACACATGGTAATAGCGGTTACTGCCATCATTTGAGCATTCAGCTCGGGGCTTACGAGATAGAGAGTAGAGGCGAAATTAACTAAAACAAAGGAAAATTCTCCCACCTGCGAAAGAGCAAATGCATAGAATAAACTCTGGGGAGTATCGATTTTAAAAAACTTTCCAATGGCAAATAATACAGCAAATTTTATAATTAAAACAGCAAAAACAGTACTGAAAATAAAGACAGGATCCTGTTGGATAATGTTGAAGTTCATGGTAGAACCTACACTTACAAAAAATACGGCCAGCAGCAATCCTTTAAACGGATCAATCTGGGCTTCCAGTTCGTGACGGAATTCACTGTTGGCAAGCATAACTCCTGCAAGGAAAGCTCCTAAAGCGGGAGAAAGACCTATGGCTACCATTAATTCTGATACTCCAATGACTAAGAATAAAGAAGAAGCGGTTAAAAGTTCAGTCATTCCCGATTTTGAAACATATCTTAAAAACGGAACGAAAACATATCGACCCAGTAAAATTAAAATAATAACTCCTAAAATAACTGTTCCGGCCTGCATCCATTCGGGTAATGTCTGAATGACCACCTGAATTTCATTGTCAGTATGCCTGGCTTTATAGTTGGCAACAATAGGTAAAATAGCAAGAATAGGAATCACTGCAATATCCTGAAATAGTAGGGTAGAGAAAGAAGCCTCTCCGGCGAGTGTTTTAAGATTATTTTTTTCCTGCAATGTCTGTAAAACAATTGCTGTGGAAGATAATGCAAAACACATGGCAATGGCAACGGCTTTATCAATTCTCCAGCCCGCCCAGATAAAGACTAAAAAAAGTAAGGAGATAGTTAAAAGCATCTGGGTAAGCCCTAAGCCAATGATTTTCTTCCGCATTTCCCAAAACTTCCTCGGCTCAAGCTCCAGACCTACCAAAAACAAAAGCATGATGACTCCAAATTCACTGGCATGCATAATGTCGTTGACATCCTTCCCGGTAAGTTTCAAAACATAAGGCCCAATAATTATCCCTCCCGCAATATACCCAATCACGGAACTTAGCCCGAATTTCCTTGCCAGCGGAACCATAATAATGGCAACGCCCAGGAAAATCAGAGTATTCATGGCTAAGGTAGATTCCATATAGCAATTTATTGATTAAGGAGTTCTACAAATTCTTTTTTATGTAAAACGATTTCTTTTTTTGACAGTTTATTGGCTTCATAAACCACTTTAATGTTCTTGATATTGGCTTTAAAAACATGCAATGAAACAATCAGTCCACTGATCAGTTCTTCTATGGTATATTGATAAGTTCCCTCTTTACTAAACGATCTTTCTTTTCCTCCGGTAGTAACCAGAATATGAACTTCTTTTCCTTCCAAAGGGTTTTCCTGACCATCTTTAAGCCATTCGCGATCGAAAACTTCATCGATCCAAAGCCTCAGTAGAGGAGGCATTCCAAACCATATTAGCGGAAACTGGAAAATAAAACGGTCATAATTTTTTAATCTTTTTCGCTCCCGGAAGGCAGCAATATGAAAATTGGGGTATTCTTCGTAAAGATCTCTTAAGGTAAAATGCTGATGACGAACATAAAAGTTAATGAGCTCTGCATTTGAGTTTGAGTGCTCTAAATAAGGGTGCGCAAAAACTACTAACGTTTTCTTCATCAACTCCGTTTTTAGTAAAAATAGTGAATTTAAACTAAAATAACAGTGTTTTTAAAGAAAAATAGGTGTTAAAATAAGAAAAAACCTTAATGTTAAGGCTTATTTATCACTTCTTTTGCTTCTTCAAAAATATGATCTATAATATCTTTCAAGTATTCTTTTGTATAAGTTATTTTTTTGTTGTCTTCAATGCTTTTTGGCAAATTGATATAATTTTGACTTGATGATAAAACTTCATCAATAGTATAATGATCTTCTATGATTTTTGCGAGATCAGGTTTGTCATTATCATCATAAAATATAGTAATAACAATATTTTCCGAGTTTTGGATCTGACTTTTTGATTTGTTGTAATGTACAACATGGCTATGTACAGATTTTAAAAGTTTTTTATCTGTTTTGTAAGTATATAGAGAAAACCCTCCGCTGCCATTTTCTTTTTTATTTTTATCAAACATTTCTATACTACCTTCTTTTATAGAAATATTATACTTGATATAATCTTTCGAGGATAATGTGTCTATGTATTTATACTTTTCAATTTTTTCAGATAATTCTTTTTGTGCTGTTAGTGCGGTACCCTTTTGACAAAAAAATATATTTGAAATCGTTAAAAAGATGACAGTGAATAAAGTATTGTAATTAAATTGCATTTGAAATTAAGTATTTGGCTACCATCCCCCTGATGCACCGCCGCCGCCGAAACTTCCGCCACCGCCGAAGCCTCCAAATCCACCGCCACTACTGCCAGAACTTCCGCCGCCAAAACCTCCACCGAAGCTTCCTGGGAAAGGGAAAAAGCCTCCTGGGTAATTTCTGCGACCTCTTCTGCTAAGAATGACATCGTCATCATCGTTATTTCCGCCTCTTCCTCCGCCTTTATTGCTGAACAGAATAACAATAATAATGAAAATGACAAATGCAATGATAAGAATTTTCAGGACACTTCCGTTACCACTGTTTCCAGGATTGGCTATAGGTTTGAATTTACCTTCAACAGCTTCCATAATAGAAGATGTTCCACGGTTGATCCCTTCATACCATTCTCCTTTTTTGAAATGTGGGGTAACAATATAATCTAAAATCTGACCTGCAACGGAGGCTGTTAGATACTGTTCTACAGCTCGTCCCTGTTGGATAGACATCGTATGATCTTGAGTGGCGATTAAAAAGACCACCCCGTTATCAATATTTTTTTTTCCTATTCCCCATTTTTCCCCAAACATAGTAGCCAGAAAATTAACGTCTTCTCCTTTGGTAGACGGAATGATAATAACTTCAATTTCCGTTGAGGTAGAATCTGCAAATTTGATAAGCTTATTATTAAGATCGTTTATTTCCTGTTCGGAAAGTAGCTTTGCTTCATCATAAACAGGATATAAAACCTTGGGCTTTTCAGGAATAGTGTACTGTGCTGATACAAAACTGTAAAAGCATATGAATAAAAATGAAAATACTATTTTAAGAGAATGTAATTTCATTGGGAAGTTCATTGTGGTTTTCTCCGGTCACCGGAAAATATTTTTTGAGTTCAAGACCTGTTTCGAGAATGGCACTTTTTAAAGCTTTATAATAATTTCCCTTGGCAAATTCAGAAGTAATGTAATCATGAAGATGATCCCAGTATGACTGATGTACCTTATCATGAATCCCGATATCTCCAATGATGGTAAGATATTTTTGCTCAAAATTAACATGAAAAAGCACAGCATTTCTTTCGGCAGTTTTATTCATACATAATTCCTCGAACACTTTAAATGCAATTTTCGCATGGTCTCCTTCTGTATTCGAATCTATATGTACCCGTATCTCCCCGGTAGAATGTTCCTCTGCCGATTGAATAGCTTCCACAAGGGAAGCTATCTGCTGATTTGTTAGGAAATTGCCCATTATTCTGAGAAAACTTCCGGTGCTTTCTGAGCTCCCGCTTCTGCTTTGAAGTACGGTTTTTCCTTAAAGTTGGTGAAATTCGCCAAAATATTGTTAGGGAACTGCTTGATAGAAGTATTGTAAATTTTAGCGGCATCGTTATAATAAACGGTTTCGCTTCTGATACTGTTTTCAATAGCAATATATTCTCTCTGGAAGTTGATGTACTGCTGATCAGCTTTAAGATTAGGATATTGTTCCACAACAGCCATTAATCTGCTTAATGCTCCGGATAACTCACCTTGTGCAGCCTGGAATCTTGCGATATCCTGTTCTGTCATATTTGTAGGATCCACATTGATGGAAGTGGCCTTGGATCGGGCTTCAATCACTTTTGTTAATGTTTCCTGTTCGAATTTTGAATAAGATTTTACCGTTCTTTCCAGATTAGGAATCAGATTGGCTCTTTTTTGATAAACAGTCTCTACGTTTGACCATTTTGTATTAACGGTTTGTTCTTGATCCACGAAGCTATTGTAGCCGCTTTTACCCCAGAAGAATAATACAGCAACAATGATAAGGAGAGCGATACCAATAGTTCCGGCGCTCAGACAGCCCTTGTTTTTCATAGTTTATTTTTTTTTAATTTTTTGTGCTAATCAAATATACAAATTATGTGCTAATTTTGTAAAAAATTATTTTAATGACAACAATAGTGGTGGCAATGGGAGAGAAGAACGAAATTGGTTTTAACAATCAGTTGCTTTGGCATCTTCCAAAAGATTTAAAACACTTTAAAGATCTTACTTCGGGACATCCGATTATTATGGGAAGAAAAACATACGAAAGTATAGGGAAACCTCTTCCAAACCGTACGAATATTGTTGTTTCAAGAAAGAAAGACTGGTTTGAAGAAGGAATTCTGATTGTCGGAAGTATCAAAGAAGCTGTGAAGTTTGCAAAAAAAATCGATGAAGAGGTTTTCATTATCGGTGGTGGAAATATTTATGAGCAGACCATGGAGGTTGTTGATAAACTGGAAGTTACTTTAGTGAAAGCTGATCTTGATGCAGATACGTACTTCCCGAAAATTAATCCTAAAATCTGGAAAAAAACGGCAGAAATCTGTCACGAAAAAGACGAGAAAAATCAATATGATTTTTGCTTCCAGACATTTGAAAAAATAATGAGTGAATAGTTGTGAGAATTCTAGCTTCCAACTTCTAGCTTCTAACCTCTAAATTCTTTATCTTTGCACTTCTAAAATTTTATAATGAATAAGTACATAAAAATTGTAATTGCGGCGGTTCTTATACTTTTGGGACTTTATATGATGATTTTCACAAGAAATCTGGGCTGGGGAATTGTAATATTCCTTCTGGCATCATCGCCTATTTTACTTTTCTTTAAAAATGAATATATTTTGCTGGCCTTCTGGCAATTGAGAAAACAAAATATGGAAAAGGCTGCGGAATGGCTGACAAAAATTACAAATTATCAGTCTCAGCTTCACAAATCCCAGTATGGTTATTTCCATTATTTATTAGGCTTAACTCAGGCCCAGGATCATCCGACGAAAGTTGAACCTCTAATGAAAAAAGCATTGGAATATGGTTTAAATATGAAGCACGACAGAGCAATGGCGACATTAAATCTGGCTGCGGCAGCGATTTCTAAAGGAAGAAAGCAGGAAGGTCAAAAATTGCTTGAAGAAGCAAAAAGACTTGACAGTGCAGGAATGATGACCGATCAGATCAAAATGATGAAAGATCAGTTGAAAATGCCGACCATGCAGAAACATATGCATAATCCAAACATGAGACAAAGAGGAAAGTTCTAAAAATAGAATTTTTACTCGAATATATATTTAAAGTCCTGATTTTTCAGGACTTTTTTATTGTATTGAGTGGGGAAGTTGTTCAGTAACATTAAAAAAATTATCATTAGGAAAATTTTTTTCCGGATTAATTCAAGACGATTCGGTTTTTTGAATTTATCTTGCCAACTATTGTCATTTAATTACATCTCAGAATTATGTTCATACCCATAAAATTTGGGAATCTGCCAATGATATTTTACAGCAAGTGTTCTAATAAAAACAATTAACAGAATGGTAAAAACCTGGATAATTGTATACGAAAGATGTGTGAATTTGGTCAGAAGTAAAAAAGCTGATCCACCAACAATACAGGCTGTCGCATAGATTTCTTTCCTGAAAATCAAAGGAATTCTATTCAGTAAAATATCCCGGATTATCCCTCCGAAACATCCTGTAATGGTTCCTAAGCCAATACATATTAGTGGATGGATGTCCGCATTCAAACCTTTTTGAACTCCTATAATGGTAAATAATCCAAGTCCGAAACTATCGAAAATAAATAACGTAACTTTAAAATTCTTTTCAAACGACTTAAAAATCATCGTAAAAATACTGGTCAGAATAATTAAGGCACAAGTCAGAAGATCGTGCATCCAGAAAACAGGAATGTCCAGTAAAAGATCTCTTACCGTTCCACCACCTACTGAAGTTACAAACGCAATAATAAGTACTCCAAACGGATCAAGACGTTTCTGCATTGCTGCAAAACTTCCCGACATCGAAAAGGAAATCGTTCCGAGTACTTCTATGGCAAAATTGAACTGTTCGTGCATAAATTATGAGTAATGAGTAATTGGTAATAAGTAATATAAACTATGTATTGTTTGGGGATAACTTAAATTTATACTTTATCATTACTTTTACCAACTCTTCACATTCTGATTTTAAAAGTGAAATTTTTTCTTGATCTAAATATTCCAACTCTTCAATTATTTCCAGTCAGAGTTGAGTTTCATCTATTTCTTCAACGACAATAAATAGTTTTGCAAACCTTTCTTTTCAGATCTTGTTCTTGAAATGACTCTGTAATTTGCTGAAACAGATGTTGGGGATCTAATGATTTGCTTTCTGATTATCGACAGATCATCGTAATAGGATAATGATGATAGAGATTTAATAATAGAGATAGAAAACTTTTTGTTCTATCTCTAAATATTTGATTAAAATCCATAATAGTAAAAATTACTGATTACTTATTGATCTTGTCTACTCTTACAGAATCCGGAACCAACAATTCATATTCTCCTCCGTGATTGATGATTTCTCTTACAATACTGCTGCTGATGAAAGACTTTCCTGAAGAAGTTAATAAAAATACTGTTTCCAGTTTTTTGTGGGCTAAAGTTCTGTTGGTATGTGCTATCGCTTTTTCAAATTCAAAATCTGCAGGATTTCTTAAGCCTCTTATGATATATTGTGCATTCTTTTCAAAACAGTAATCAACAGTGAGGCCTTCAAAATAATCAACTTCCACATTCGGAAATTCAGCAACGGAATTTTGAATGAATTCCATTCTTTTTTCTAGTGGAAACATATATTTCTTTTGTGAATTTTGTCCGATGGCAATGATTAATTTATCAAAAAGCGGTGCTGCTCTTTCTATAATATCATAATGTCCTAAAGTAATGGGGTCAAATGAACCCGGGAAAACAGCAATTTTCATGCGTATAAAAGTTATAAGTTATAAATGATGAATTATGAGTTGAAAAATATAATGGAATTAAACTTCCATATTCCAGCCTCAATCTTCCATCCTTTTAATTTTTATTTAAAGCTTTTTCAACCTCATTTCCACAAAGGTCTGTAATAGAGATTCCGTAAATTTTAGCCTGTTGGGGAAGGATACTGGCAGGAGAGAATCCCGGGTTTGTATTCATTTCCAGCATATACGGAATGCCATCCATTAAAATGAACTCACTTCTTGAAAAACCACTCATCCCAAGAGAGTTATAGGCTCTTTTTGAAATTTCCTCTACTCTGATTCTTGTTTCATCATCAATTCTTGCAGGTGTAATTTCTTCAGAAGCACCTTCATATTTGGCTTCATAATCGAAGAATTCATTTTGTGGGACAATTTCTGTGATTCCCAAAACAATAGTTTCTCCTTTATAATCGATAACTCCTACCGAAACTTCCATTCCGTCAAGAAAACTTTCAATTAAAATCTCATCATCTTCCTTAAAGGCAACTTCTGTGGCTGCAATCAATTCAGATTTTTCTTTCACTTTAGAGATTCCCAGCGAAGAACCTGATTGGTTAGGTTTAACGAAAACCGGAAGACCAAGGTTTTCCACAATGTTATCCACATTGATGTCTTCACCTTTTCTTAAGTAAACACTTTTCGCAGAAGGAATTCCGTATTTTGACAATACGGCAAGGGTATCTTTTTTGTTGAATGTTAAAGCACTTTGATAAAAATCACAACCGGTATAGGCTTGTCCGATAGCATCCCAGTAGGCCTGAAGAATGCCATTTTCACCTGGTGTGCCGTGAATAATATTGAAACAGACATCGAATTTTAATGTTTGATCAGTATCCAGTTTTACGGAAAAATCTCCTCTGTTGATTTCATATTTTCTATCATTCTCGCCTAAAAAATACCATTCATCTTTAAGGATAACTACCTTATATACATCATAAAGGTTTCTATCTAAAGAATCATAAATTAATTGACCGCTTTTCAGAGAAACCACATATTCGTCAGAATAGCCTCCCATTACTACGGCAACTTGTTTTTTGCTCATAACCATATAGTATCAATTAAGGCAAATTTAATCATTTTATATAATGGAATACGCAAATTCTGAAATTTTAAAATCAAAAATGAAATGTGTTAAATAAAAAGCATGTTCTAAAATTATTAATTATATTTGCTGTCTAATTATAGTCATTTTAAGTATGCTTAAATCACTTTTCAATTGGAAAGTTTTACTGAACTTAGTCGTAGCCATCGGTGTTTTTGTGGGGTTGGTCTGGCTTACATTTCGTTGGTTAGAATACCATACTAATCATGGTCAGGAAATTCCGGTCCCTAATGTTGTTAATAAATCTATACATGAAGCTGTAAAAATCCTGGATGATGCTGGCTTAGAATATGAAGTAGACAGTTTTAAATATGATCCTAAATACAGACCTTTTCAGGTGTTGCAGGTATATCCTGCACCAGGCTCTCGTGTCAAAGACGGAAGAGCTATCCAGATCAGGGTAAATCCAAGAACCTGGGCTCCTGTTGCAGTTCCTGATGTTATTAATAAATATGCAGGACTGGCTTTCAGAAGGCTGGATCAGGTAGGTCTTAAAGTAGGGGATACAATCTACGAACCAAGTATTCAGAAAGATGCTATCATCAGATTACTATATAAAGGTAATGTGATACAGCCTAAAGCTTTACTTCCAAGATTCTCAACAGTTGATGTGGTCATCGGATCAGGTCCTATGCGAAATATTTCAATTCCGAATGTAGTAGGATTGACGGTGAAAGAAGCAAGACAGGTGATTGCCAGAAGCATGTTTGAAGTGGGACTGGTAGAGCATGAAGATGGGTCGAAAGATGAATCTGATATTATTTATTATCAGGATCCGGCTTCCGGTGATGTCCGGGATCAGGGAATGCAGATGGACCTTTGGGCAAGTAAAAAAACACCTGCAGAATTAAGTTCTAAAATTGAGCAGTTAAACTCTATCTACCGTATGAAAGTAGATACTGGTCTGCCTCCTGTACAATACCAGGAAGTTCATCAGGAACCAGTATATGAACCGGCACCTCCTCCGGCGCCAAGAAAGGAGGCTCCGAAATCTGAGCCTGCTAAAACTGATGCAAAACCTGCCAATGTGAAACCTGCTACGACAACTGACAGTAAGCCTAAAACCTCTACGTCAGGTAATAATTCAGGTACAGGAAACAGCAAACCTGCAAATACACAGCCTGCTGAAAAGCCAAAGGCAAAAAAAGTAATTATTGATTAATTAAAATATTCAACATATAATAACAGGCTTCAACTTTAACATGTTGAAGCCTTTTGTATAAAAATAAAAGTAATGACAGAAGATAACGAAGATTTTTTAGACGAAGAATTATTAAATATCAACAATATTGATATTGATGAGGAAAATAGCGGTTTGTATGAGCATCTTAATATCACTGTTGATAAAAAACAAGAGCCTTTAAGGATCGATAAGTTCCTTTTAATCTATCGTCAGAACTCTTCAAGAAATAAAATTTCACAAACCTGCAGAGCCGGAAATGTGGTAGTCAACGGAATTCCCGTGAAGCAAAACTACCGTGTAAAGCCCGGAGATCAGATTTCTGTGTTACTGACGCATCCTCCAAGAGAGAATGTGATTATTCCTCAAAATATTCCGGTTAATATTGTTTATGAAGACGATGATCTTGTGGTTGTAGATAAAGAACCGGGAATGGTCGTACATCCGGGATTCGGAAACTGGGATGGTACATTGGTCAATGCTTTGGCTTATCATTTTGAACAAAATAATGAAAAATCAGACCTTGATAGGGTAGGTTTAGTCCATAGAATTGATAAAGATACTTCAGGGTTGTTGGTTATTGCAAAAAATGAATATGCTTTAAGCTTTCTTGCCAAACAGTTTTTTGAAAGAAAAACCAAAAGATTATACTGGGCTTTTGTATGGGGAAATGTACAGGATGATGAAGGAACAATAATAGGGCATATCGGAAGACATCCTAAAAACAGAATGCAGATGCATACCTACACAGACGGAAGCCAGGGAAAACATGCAGTAACACACTATAAGGTGCTTGAAAGGTTCAAGTATATGACTTGGGTAGAATGTAAACTGGAGACCGGCAGGACCCATCAGATCAGAGCACACTTCAAACATATCGGTCATACTCTCTTTAATGATGAAAGATATGAAGGCCATACCCCTTTAAGAGGTGTTAACCTGCCTAAGTATAAGCAGTTTATAAAAAATGTATTTGAAATATTGCCAAGACATGCGCTGCATGCCCACACTTTAGGATTTATACATCCAACCACTAAGAAAGAATTATATTTTGAGAGCCCAATGCCGAAAGATATGGCGGATGCTGTAAAAAAATGGAGAAATTATTTAGAAAACTAAAAATATATTGAGAATTTTTTTATATTTGTTGAATTGAAATCAAGATTTGTTATGAGAAAACTATATGCTATCGTGTGTTTGGCTCTTTTGTCAAATGCATACAAAGCACAAGAAACATTACCATACTATCAACAATATCTTTTGGATGGTGAGTTCCTGTTCAACCCTGCACAATACGGTAAAACGGACTACGTACAGCTAAATCTCAACTATCAACAACAATTTTCAAAATTCAGCGAATCTCCAAATGTACAATCAGTGGGGATTAATGCGAATATTTTTGATAGAGTGGGTGCTGGTCTTTCTGTTTTCAGAGATAGCAATGGTCCTATTTCTGCAGGAGGTATTACTGCAGGTGCTTCATATTTTATTCCTTTGAGTAGTGAAGGAGACAGAAAAGATCAATTCTCTTTCGGTACAAGTGTAAGCATGTATAACATGAATTTTGATTATTCAAAAATTAATACTGAAGATGCTTCAGATCCATTATTACAAGGAAGTGAAAGTAACATCTTCATGGCATATGCCAATTTTGGGGTTGCTGCCACTTACAGAAATATCTTTGCCGGAGTTTCTGTTAATGATATCGCTTTAACAAATGACGAGTCTATTGTAAACGGACGTGAGCCTTCTCCAATTAAATTTTTCTTAAACTTGGGATATGACTGGCATTTTGCAGACAATATGTATGTAACACCGTCAGCTTTGATTAACTTAAATACAAACTCTACAAGAACAATTGATTATAACTTGATGGCAACATTCTTCAATGATATCAATGCATTTTCTTTTGGAGTAAGCTATAGATCAGTTCAAAACAGATTTGACAGTCAGCAGTTAAGTATTTCACCAATTGTTAAAGTAAGATTCAACAAATTTATGGTGGGTGCTACTTATAACCTGGGAATGTCTGATATTCAGGAGTATGGAGGCAATAGCTTCATGCTGGGAGTTGGATATAACTTTGATAACTTCATTAATCATAGAGGTTATAGATATTAATCAATTTAATTTAAATAAATTTGAGCTCTGAATTTTTTCAGAGCTTTTTTTATGATTTATATTCACATTCCGTTCTGTAAACAGAAATGCAGCTATTGCAATTTTCATTTTTCTACCTCTTTAAATTTTAAAGATGAAATGATTGCTGCCATGAAAAAGGAAATTTTTTTGCGAAAAGACGATTTACAGAATAAAAATTTACAATCACTTTACTTTGGAGGCGGAACTCCGTCTATTCTTTCAGGTGATGAAATCCATTCTTTAATCGATGAAGTTCTAAAATATTTTAGCTTCAATAATGATATCGAGATTACTTTAGAAGCAAATCCTGATGATTTGGATAAAAACTTTCTAAAAGCTTTATCTAATTCACCTGTTAACCGGCTATCGATAGGAACTCAGAGTTTTTTTGATGAAGATCTGAAGTTGATGAACCGCGCGCATAATGCTTCGGAAGCGGAAGGTTCTATCAAAAGAGCTCAGGATTTTGGATTTGAAAATTTAAGTATTGATCTTATTTATGGTTCACCGACTTCCAATTTAGAGATCTGGAAAGAAAATCTAAATAAAACAATTGCTTTGGAAGTTCCGCATATCTCATCTTATGCATTAACAGTTGAACCCAAAACGGCTCTTGAAAACTGGATTGCAAAAGGAAAAGTTGTAAATCCAAAAGAAGAAGAACAGAATAAAGAATTTTATTATTTGATTGATTTTCTTAAAGATCATGATTTTGAACATTACGAAATTTCCAATTTTGCAAAGCCCGGATTTCATTCAAGACACAATTCTTCTTACTGGAAATATAATGAATATTTGGGAATAGGTCCGTCTGCGCATTCTTATAACGGACTGGATATGAGAAGCTGGAATATTGCCAATAATCAACAGTATATAAAGAAGCTAAGTGCGAATCTTTTAGCTAAAGAAGAAGAAATACTTTCGCAGGAAGATCAGTTTAACGAAATGATGATGATCGGTCTCAGGACCATATGGGGGGTTGATTTGGAAAGTCTAAAAAACAAATTTCCCGAAAAAATTGTTGAGGAACTTTATACTGGGATTAAGCATAAATTAGAAGACGGTATTTTAATAATTGAAAATGATCATTTGAAAATACCCGAAAAGCACTGGTTTATGGCTGACGGAATTGCTTCGGATCTGTTCATAGTCTAGGTTGGAAGTCTGAAGTTAGAAGCTGGAAGAACGGTTTGTAAAAAACTTCCGACATCCATCTTCAAGCATCCAACAATTTCACTATTTTTGTATAAAATTTCAACTCAATTTTGAAAACTAAAAAGCAAAATTATTCGCATCTTTCAAAAAACCAACCTATTGGTATTTTTGATAGTGGAGTGGGAGGTTTGACTGTAGCTAAGGAAATAAAAAGACTTCTTCCCAATGAAGATCTGATCTATTTTGGTGACACAAAACATCTTCCTTACGGTGAAAAATCGAAAGAAGCTATTATAGAATATTCTACCAAAATCACTAATTTTTTACTGCAGCAAAATTGCAAAGCTATAGTGATAGCCTGTAATACGGCGACAGCCAATGCTTTGAATGAAGTAATGGAATCAGTTGCCGGTAAAGTTCCGGTAATTGATGTGATCAATCCTGTAGCTGAGAAAGTCTCTTATGAGATTCATAATAATGTGGGGGTGATTGCAACCAAGGCAACGGTGAATTCCGGACTGTATAAAAAAAGTATCAGAAAGCATAATAAATGGATCAAAGTTGATGAGTTGGCAACTCCTTTACTAGTCCCTGCTATTGAGGAAGGTTTTAAAAATCATCCGATTACCCATGCGATTATCTATAATTATTTAAGTAACAGTAAATTAAAAAATATTGAAACATTGATTTTGGGATGTACTCATTATCCTCTGTTAATTGATGAAATAAAACAGTATTATGGAAACCGCGTCCGCGTGATCGACTCTCCTAATATTGTTGCCAATCATTTGAAAATTATTTTAGATAAATATAATTTGCTGCACGATCATAATCCAAAGCCGAATTATCATTTTTATCTTTCGGATCTTACCAAGAATTTTGAAAAGATTTCAAAAAAGTTCTTTGGAAAGACAATCGACTTAGAATTAAAAGTTTTATAAAATCAAAGCTGTTTCAGATTGAAACAGCTTTTTTAAATATTCAGGATAGTGAATCTACGTGTTTAAAATTCTAAAACCACTTTTGTATGGTCTAGCCTTGTTTTAGGGTTGATGCCGGGCTGATTGGTATCATTTTCATCTCTTTGTCCAATTGCGACCGCAAATAAGGTCTCATATTGGGCATTATTTAAAATATTATCGTATTGATCAGGCTCAATTCCTTCCATAGGCGTAGAATCTATTCCCATATCAGCACAGGCGGAAAGTAAAACACCTAAAGATAAATAAACCTGGTGTCTTAGCCATGATTTTATGGCCGCTTCACCTTTCGATTTTACAAAATTTTTGTAATAATTAACGGAGCCTTCAGGTAATTTTCCTTCTATCTGCTTTTCGAAATCTTCAGGGTCTTTTAATACCTGAAAAACAATAAGCAGATTGCTTTCTACTACTTTTTCTTTGTTCCAGTATGATGCTTCACCCAGTTTTTCTCGAATCTCCGGATTGCTCACAAAGATGAAATTCCAGGGCTGGCTGTTGATTGAAGATGGACTTAAATGTAATATATCTTTAAGTTGTTGGATTTTATCTTCACTGATTGTTCCTTTTGAATTATACTTCTTAACCGTATATCTCGATTTCATTTTATCTAAAAAGCTCATAATACTTGTACTATATTTTTTATAGTTGCAAAACTAATTTAAGTTTAATACATTTGCAATAACGGTAAAAAATGATAGTATAAAATGTATACAATAGATAACAAAAATTATCCATGCTGTACCAGTGTGACGATGAAGTTTATAGGTGGAAAATGGAAAGCGGTGATCCTGTTCCATCTGATTGACGGTCCCAAAAGATATAATGAATTAAGGAAAATTATTCCAACCATTACAGAAAGAACATTAAGTCTGCAGTTGAAACAATTGGAGGAAGATGCCATTATTAATAGAAAAGTATATACAGAAAAACCACCTTTGATGGTAGAATATACATTAACCGATTTTGGAAAAACACTGCTTCCTGTTTTAAATGAAATTACAAAGTGGGGAATTGAAGCAGCTCAAAATTCAAAAAAAATAATCAGGAATTAAATTTCCTGATTATCTGTTTCTTCTTTATTCGCTTCAAAAAAACTGAAACTTACATTTCCGTATTTTCTGGTGTCGGTCAAATTCGGATGATCAAACTTCATTCGGCTTTGATGTTCCACAACCAGAATCCCGTTAGATTTTAAATATTTATTGTTTAAAACTAAAGATATTAATTCGTGATATTTTTTTTCTTCCATTTCAAAAGGGGCATCAGAAAATACAATCTCAAAAGATTTTTTGTTCCTGAATTTTTTAAGCCAGTCAAAAACGTCTCCGCGCTGTACATTGACCTGTAAACTGAATCCCAGTTCTGAAGCCGTAGAATTTAAAAAAGAAGTGTGTTTCGGATTCATTTCCACAGAAGTGATGTCCTGGCAGCCTCTTGATGCAAACTCAAAACTGATAGAACCTATTCCTGCAAATAAATCAAGCACAGAAATCGACTGCATATCATAGGTATTCTCCAAAATGCTGAACAATGCTTCCTTTGCAAAGTCCGTGGTAGGTCTTACATCAAAATTTTTCGGAGCTGCTATTTTCTTGGCTTTCCACTTGCCTGAGATTATTCTGTACATGTTTTTTAGTTGAAGTTGTTATTTTATTTTTTAATAAAATTTTCCGTAGAAAGACTTTATATCAAAATAATATTTTAATGTTGTTCCGTCACTTTTTTCGACCGTTATTACATCAAAAGGTTTTCCTTTGTTTTCAGATAATGCTTGTGATTTTACTTTACAATCATTACAGTTTTGTCTTATAAATAAGTATTCATCCTCTACACTTTTTGCTTTGATGGCTGTTTCAAAAGAAAGACCGTCTTTCTGCTCACTTATCTTGGCGGATGAGCCACAGGAATAGATAACAAAACTGCCTATCGTTATGGCAGAATAAAGGATAATTTTTTTCATGATAATGGTTAAAGTTTTTAGTTAAAATATAATTAGGCTATCCTAATATAAAATTCTTATTCGGAAGGTTATCGAATACAATTTTCAGGTTCTTCACAAATTTCTGTAATTCCGAAATGAATGTTTCATTTTCAGTAGTCTCACCATAAGCAAAGAAATTGGTTTCGTTAATTCCAAATCCTATTTTACTTAAGGTAAACATTACAAAATAAAGAAAATCAACTTCCGAACTGACGTCCAGATTATTGTATAAGATGAGTTTTTTGTTATCTATTGCAAAAAATTCGCATTGATGATGGTAAAGATTAATATGAATCTCTTTATTACTTTTATTATGAATTGAGTTTAAAAACTTTTCTCCTGAAAAATTAAAATGAACAGGAAGGGCAAGTTCCTTTATTTTTTTGTAAAAATTTTTCGGAAAAGTATAATAAAACTGAATTCCGAATTTTTTATTTACAGAAAGCATTAGTTCCTCATTTTCTCTTTCTACATGAGCATTGTAAGCAATAAGATCATATCCTGCTTCGTGTTCTGAGAAACCTTCTGGCATCAGTGTGAAATGATTCAATGCCGAAATAACCTGAATTTCATCAAATCTTTGTTTAATTAAAACCTCGTCCAGTTTTTCAGAAATGAAATTTTCCGGAGATTCTTCGTCAACAAAATAAGATTTTTCTTCCAAAATGCTTTTATTCTTCACAATTTGGTAGATTAACCCGTCTTTGGTAAAAAGTAAATTAAGTACGTTCATATTTCAATTCCTGCAAATTTAGTGAAATTCTACCATTACTGCACCCGATTGATGATGAAGTATTTCCTTATTATAAAAATCGAGATGGGTTTGGCTTTCCAAAACATCCAAAACCATTCTCTGTAAAACTCCGTCACCAATACCGTGAACAATTTCCAGTCTTTTCAAATTATTTTTCCTGCAAAATGAAATCACTTCCATTAATTTTTCTTTTTGCATGAAGAGTCGTTCAAAGCTGTCATAGTCACTTGGATTTTTGACTAAATTATGAAAATGAAGGTCCAGAACCAAATGATTTTTCTGATGTTTTTTAGAAATAACCTTTTGAGGTTCGGCTTTCTTTATCACTTTAATATGTTCATAAAACTGCACATCCTTAGGAACTAATTTTTCTTTAGCATACTGATAAGTGAATCCATATTCATCTTTAAAAACCACCGTGTTTCCATGAACCGAAGTCACAACTCCGCTTAAATCTTCATCTACTACCGAAACTTTATCACCAATCTTCATGATATACTAAACTTTTGGTCCGAGTTCAATAATTTCCAAATCCTTTATTTCGTTCCCGTCAATCATAAAACGCATCATTGTTCTCATTTTATGCCAGCCTTGTTTTCCACAGGCTCCCGGATTTAAGTGTAACAGATTATTCTTTTCATCAAACATCGCTTTTAAAATATGTGAGTGCCCTGAAATAAATAATTTCGGAGCTTTATCGGCGATTTCCTTTTTAGCAATAGGTGTATATTTTCCGGGATAACCACCGATATGAATCATCAGAACCTCTACATTTTCACAAAAAAAACGATTTACTTCAGGAAATTCCGAACGTATTTTTGCATTGTCGATATTCCCGTATACTCCTTTCAGAGGCTTTATTTTTTCAAGCTGTTCAATAACATCTATGCTTCCAAAATCTCCACCATGCCATATTTCATCAGCCTGATTGGCATATTCTAAAATTCGGTCATCAATATAAGAATGAGAGTCGGAGAGAAGAAGGATCTTTGTCATTAATATAAACTGTTTTGAATCTGCAAATTTACTCAATAATCCTGAATTGATTAACTTTGAGAAAATTTAAAAAAATGAAGCAAAAACTTTCTTTTTTCCTTCTTTTCGTGGCTGTCGGGCTGTTTAATGCTCAGGTTGAAGAGAAAAAGCTGGATGAATTGATCCAGAATACCCTCAAAACTTTTGATGTTCCCGGAATGTCTGTAGGGGTTATCAAAGATTGTAAATTGATTTATTCTAAAGGTTTTGGAGTACGTTCATTATCGACAAAACAGCCAATGGATGATCAGACCTTGGTTGGAATTGCATCGAACTCAAAAGGGTTTACATGTACAGCATTAGCTATTTTGGCAGATGAAGGAAAACTGAACTGGGATGATAAGGTTTCAAAATATATTCCTGAATTTCAGATGTATGATCCTTATGTTTCCCAAAACGTAACGATTAAAGATCTGGTGACTCACAGAGCTGGGTTAGGTCTTGGGCAGGGTGATTTAATGTTCTTTCCGGAAGGAGGAACCCTTTCTGTGAATGATATTGTTCACAATGTAAGGTATTTGAAGCCCGAAAACCCATTCAGAACAACTCTAGATTATAATAATATCATGTTTATTGTTGCCGGAGAAGTAATTCACAGAGTTTCCGGTTTAAGCTGGGCAGAATTTATCGAACAGAGAATTATGAAACCTGTAGGAATGAGTTCAAGTTTCGGAAGTTACAATAGAGCGAAAGCTGTTTCCAATAAAATAGATGCACATGCTCCTGTAGACGGAAAAGCAGTTGCAGTACCCCATGATTGGAATGAAACAGCCAATGCCGCAGGAGGAATTATGAGTAACATCAAAGATATGACGATCTGGGCAGAATGTCTGTTGAATAATTTCACAACAAAAGACGGGAAGAAACTGGTTTCAGATAAAAATGTGCAACAGCTTTGGAGTTTACAGATTCCTGATAAAGTTGGAGAGAAAAATCCTTATGATACGAGCTTTTACGGCTATGGGATGGGATGGTTTTTAAGTGATGTGAAAGGCCACAAGCAGGTTCAGCACACCGGCGGATTAATTGGTACTGTAACTCAGTTTACATTAATTCCTGATCTGAAGCTGGGAATTGTAGTGTTAACAAATCAACAGTCGGGAGCAGCATTCAATACAATTACCAATACGGTAAAAGATTCTTATTTAGGAGTTGCAGACAGAAACTGGCTGAAAACTTACGGAGACAGAATGAAAAAAATGGAAGAGGGTTTTGATAAGGAGAAGAAAGAGGCTTTTGCAAAATCTGATGCTTTTAGAAAAGATAAAAATCTTCAGCCTAAAGCCGAACAGTTTGTAGGAATTTATCATGATATCTGGTTTGGAGATGCTGAAATTTCTCAACAGGGAAATGCTTACCGAATCATATGTAAAAATTCGTCAAGGCTGAAAGGCGATCTGCTTCCGTATTCAAATAATTCTTTCATCATCAAATGGGATGACAGAAGCTATGATGCTGATGCCTACATTATTTTTGATTATGATGAGACCGGCAAGGCTCAGTCTGCAAGGTTAAAACCGATTTCTGATGTTACGGATTTCAGTTTTGATTTTGATGATCTGGATTTGAAAAGAAAATAAATAGTAAAAGCTCCAATTTTAATTGGAGCTTTTTTATACAAAAGAATCTTAATCTTTAATGAATTTTTTGATAACATCACCGATCTGAATGATATAATTTCCCTTTATCAGCTGGCTAATATTAATCACATTTCGTTCAATTTTTCCTGATGTGATAAGATTTCCTACCATATCAAAAATTTTATAATCTTGTGCCTTTGTATTCACAACACTAAGATAGTCTTTGGCAGGATTTGGATAAATAGATATTTTATCTTTAGATATTTGCTCAGAAACTGATAATGCTGCGAAGTCTGTTTTTAATATTGAACCGGAAAAGAAATCTGATATATATATCGTTTTTTCTTTTGTAGTCAATCCGGAAGGGTAATTGAACTCATTGGAAACAATACCGCTTGATAAGGTGGGATTAGTCTGATTAATATTAAATTTGGAAACTTTAGCTGCTCCGGCTTCACAAATAAACACTTCATCACCATAATGGCTGATACCTGATGGATAGCTCAATCCTTGGGCAACTATTGTTGGCAGGCCGGAATTATTTAAATTAATTTTCGAAACCCTGCCTTCGAATCTTTCCGTAAAGTATAATTCATTTCCTACAATCTCGATATCGAACGGCGCTTCTGCTGTTGTGATATCCTTCAATTGAGGATTTTGTTGGGTGATATCAATTTTTACAATCTTATTGTCTCCTTCAAGTGCCATATATAAGTCGTTTCCTGAAAATTCAAGACCGACCGGGCTGCTGATATTTGTGATCATAATTTCAGGATTAGTGCCGGAACTGTTAAGATTAAATTTAGAAAGCCTGTCTGCTCCGAATTCTGAGATGTATAAGATATCATCTTTTAAAGCCAGTCCATAAGGTCTGTTTACACCGGTTACAATATCAATAGGGGGCAAGCTGGGATTATTCAGATCTATCTTTACTACTTTATCCAGATAGTATATGCCAATATATAGGTTGCTGCCTTCAATGACCATTGGATTTGGAGTACCTAAGTTCGTAGCAAGTACAGTCGCGGTTGCTTGTGAATGTATTTTACTTCCGCCTAATAGAAGTAATAAAAGTAAAAAATAAAATTGCTTCTTCATATTATTTTTATTTAGAATAAATATTAATAATGCAAAATTATTTTATTTGATAGTAAAATACAAGGAAGTAAACATGATACTTTCCCAGTGTTTTTTTGAAAAAATTCTATGGACGAAAAGCGTATTGAAATAATTTTATAATTCCAACTATAAAATTTGTAATAGGATTAATTAAGGGTATTTAAATCCTTTTGTACTTTGGATAATTCAGAATTCAGATGCTGATTTTCAAAAAAACTCTTTAGATCGAGCAGACGCTTGTTATTATTGTAACAGGTGCTTGAATTTAGTTTTTGCTGGCAAAGCGAGCAGGCACGGGCAAAATGAGAATCTGTTTCTGTAAGACTGTTGGTGCCGTTCATGACACAGTTGGCATTCAGACAATGACTGATTCCAAACATATGACCAATTTCATGAGAACTTATTTTAATTAACCTTCCCAGGCTTTGAGTAAAATTGGCTTCTGTCAGGTTGCCGTCGGCAAACCGATACATGGAAGTCACACCAACTCCCTTTTCATAAGATGCTAATCCGAAGACATAGTTCCATTCAGGTTTTGGAAAAAGATCTCTTTCGGTGATTCCCATTAAAACCAAAGCGTCTTTAGGTTTCCGATTCATTAAAACACTGTCGAGAACATATCCTGCTAAAATTTGTTCTTGTCCGTCTTTAAAAATTCTTTTGACAGATTTAGGGAAAATATTGCTGGACAGAATAGGAAGAACTTTTGTTTCGAGTTGAAAATAAGTTTTTAAATATTCTTTAGTCAGTATAATTTCTTTTTTCTGTAAATCATTAAATTCTCCGATCGGTTGCAGATAAATTGTGTTTTTTTCTTGTACGGGAATTATTTTTCGAGTCTTCTGGAAGTCTGCAAAAGTCTGAAATTTTTCATCACGGTTGTACCTCCATTCTCCAGGCTGAGGCCTAGAAAGTTTTACATCATTAAATGAAATTTTATCAAAATAAGTCACTTTCTTTTTTTGACATGAAAAGAAGAATAAAAATGGGAAACAATAAAATAGTTTTATAATAAAGCTAGATTTTTCCGGGTTCATAAAAGAATAAAAGCTTCTTATTGGCACCGTCAAATTCAGACCACGAATTGCAATCGATCTCAAAACCTGCAACACCACAAGTCGGGAAATGAAAAATATCTTCCGAAATAGAATTCGCGAAATTAGAAATACCATTGTTGTGCGAGAAAAATGCTACAGAATCATGGCTGTCATCCAGATCGTAAATGACAGATTCAAAATTCCTTTCCAGAGGATTATACAGTTTCTCGTTGGTTGTAATACTAATATTATAGGTCTGATTAAAAATTTTACATGTATTTAATGCACGAACTGCCGGACTCGATACCAGATAATCGATCGAAATATTATTGGTTTTTAAAAATCGGGACATGTTCATAGCGTCTTCTAAACCCTTGTCTGCCAATGGTCTGTCGAAGTCCTCCGTTTCTTCTGGCCAGTCGCTTTTTGCATGTCTTACGAGGATGAGTTTCTTCATATTATCGTTTTTGGAAAATTAAAATTATAAAAAAAATAATGGAATAAAACATGATTTATAAAAAAAACTGTGTTACGAATAAAATGACTAAATTTTCTTAAATTTGCAAACTTATGGGACAGATCATTGCAATAGACTATGGAAAGGCTCGTTGTGGTATTGCTGCAACGGACGATATGCAGATCATTGCGAGTGGTCTCGATACAGTACAGACTCAATCATTAGTTGAATTTTTGAAAAAATATTTCACTGAAAACAAAGTAGATGATGTAGTTATCGGGCTTCCTGTAGATTTGAGAGGAAATATTTCTGAAGTTGAAACAGATATTTTAAAGTTTATAGAAATTTTTAAAAAAGAGTTTCCGACTATTCAGGTTCATCGTTTTGATGAAAGATTTACATCCAAGATGGCTTCGTTTTTTATTTCTCAAAGTGGAAAAAGTAAAAAACAAAGACAAGAAAAAGGATTAATAGATAAAGTAAGCGCAACTATCATATTGCAAAATTTTTTAGAACAAAGAACAAGATGATTTTACCGATAAGAGCCTTTGGGGATCCTGTTTTGAGAAAAGTGGGAAAGGATATAGACAAAGATTATCCCGAATTACAAGAATTGATTGAAAATATGTTCGAAACGATGAATAGTGCAAATGGCATAGGATTGGCTGCACCGCAGATCGGTTTGGATATTCGTGTATTTGTAATCGATGTGTCTCCGCTTGCGGAAGATGAAGATTACGAGGATATTAAAGATGAACTGAAAGATTTCAAAAAGGTTTTCATTAATGCTAAAATTCTTGAAGAATCCGGCGAAGAATGGAAATTTAATGAAGGATGTCTCTCAATTCCGGATGTAAGAGAGGATGTAAAGAGAAAAAGTACAATTCTTATCGAATATTATGATGAAAATTTCGTTAAGCATACGGAAACTTTTTCCGATATTAGAGCCCGCGTAATTCAACATGAATATGACCATATTGAAGGAACGCTGTTTACTGATCATTTAAGTGCTCTAAAAAAGAAATTGGTGAAAGGTAAGTTAACGAAAATCTCTCAGGGTGATGTAAGCATCAACTACAAAATGAGATTTCCGAAATAATAATTAAAAAAACAAAAATAATATAGAGCAAAAAGCATCACACGAAGCCTGTCTAAGTGTAAGGCTGATTGCAGAAATTAAAAAAATAAAATTATGCTGTTAGAAAAAATAATTTCAATTTCCGGAAAGCCAGGACTTTACAAATTAGTTTCTCAATTAAGAAGCGGATTCATTATTGAAGATGTAACCAATAAGAAAAAAGTAAGCATCGGAAACTCAAGCCAGGTAAGCTTACTGGATAATATCGCAATGTTTACATTTGATAAAGAAGTTCCTTTGTTCGAAGTTTTTGAAAATATTGCTAAAAACTACGACTATAAAGAAGCAATTCCTCATAAATCTTCTGATGCTGAGTTGAAAGAGTTTATGACTGCTTCACTTCCTAACTATGATACAGAAAGAGTATACGCTTCTGATATCAAAAAATTGGCTCAATGGTACAATATTCTTCAGAAAGCAGGATATATTACTCCGGAAAGCTTTGTAAAAGCAGAACCTGAAACTTTAGACGGCGAGCCGGCAGAAGAAGTGAGCTTAGAAACTGAAGCTACAAAAAAAAGTGCAGCTCCGAAAGCTGAAAAAGCAGTTGCTCCAAAAGTAAAAGCAACTGCTGCAGCAAAAGCAGCTCCTAAAAGTACACATACTAAGAAAGGATAATTCATTCATTTGAATTGAAAATATAAACCTTATCAGAAATGATGAGGTTTTTTTGTTTTCAGGGAGTTGCTTCAACTCAAGGAGTATCTTTTTATAAGATACTTTTTTAAGTGATAAGGATTTTAGCGAAGATAAAATTTAAAACAGCAAATTACCATTACCAGGATCTTCAATACTGCTAGCTCACTAAGGTCTAGTTCAGCATTGCAATGTTGAAATTAACAGTTGGCATTAGAAATGTCACACTGAGCCTGTCGAAGTGTTTATGTTTTAAAAGCGGCTTTAATATTTAAAAATAAATTTTGAGCCTTTGATTTGAACAACAAGAATAATTATTAATAAAAAAACAGTCAAAAAGATTTATCTTAAATTTGTATCACTTGAATTCTCAATTTATGAATACCAAACAGGAAAAACTAGAAGCTTTCGGAAGATTATTAGATATCATGGATGATTTGCGTGAAAAATGCCCGTGGGATCAGAAGCAGACATTAGAATCTCTTCGTCATTTGACTTTGGAGGAAACCTATGAGCTTTCGGATGCTATTTTGCAGAATGATCTGCAGGAAATAAAAAAAGAGCTTGGAGATGTTCTTCTTCATCTGGTTTTTTACGCGAAAATAGGCTCGGAGAAGGAAAGTTTTGATATTGCAGATGTCATTAATTCTCTCAATGAAAAATTAATTTTCCGCCATCCTCATATTTACGGGGATACTGAGGTGAAAGATGAGGAAGAGGTAAAACAGAATTGGGAAAAGCTAAAACTTAAAGAAGGGAATAAGTCAATTTTGGGCGGTGTTCCGAAAAGCTTACCGAGTTTAGTGAAAGCCTACAGAATTCAGGATAAAGTAAAAGGAATTGGTTTTGAATTTCATGATGCTGAAGACGCATGGAAGAAAGTAGATGAAGAAATTAAGGAATTTCATGCGGAAACGGATCTTGATAAAAAAGAACAGGAACTGGGTGACGTATTTTTTTCGCTGATCAATTATGCCCGAATTTCAGGAATCAATCCCGATTCAGCGTTGGAACGAACAAATTTAAAATTTATCTCCAGATTCCAGAAAATGGAAAATTTAGCCTTACATAAAAATTTAGCGCTTGCAGATATGTCACTGGAAGAAATGGATGTTCTGTGGGAAGAAGCCAAGAAAGTTCTGAATGAAAGTAAATAATCCGACACAGCACAGATTTCAGTATTTACTGGAGTTTAAACAAACGGAAAGGAAGTGGCATTTTCCTTTTCTGGCTGCATTATGTATCGGAAGTTGCCTATTCATAGGATATTTTCTTGGAAAGCCTAATTATGGTGCGCTTTCAAGTTTGGGAGCATTAACGATTTTATATTTTACGTCTGCTCCGATTACGCAGAGAATGATCCATCTGGCAATTTGCGCATTTGGGATTGTATTTTCTTTTACGATAAGTTCATTTTTTGGATTCAATATTTATTTTGCAGCGATATCTGTTGGAGTTATCTCTTTTTTAGCCCATTTTATTTCATCGTATTTTAAAATTCCACCGCCCGGAAATTTTTTCTTTATCATGGTCGCAGCAATGGCCAGTACCTATAAGTTTGATCTGGAATTAATTCCGACAAGAGTAGGATTGGTCGCAATGGGAGCGATTTTATCGTGTTCATTTGCTTTTTTATATTCTGTTTTTATTGAAAAAAGCCAAGTGGTAACTGTACCGAGAAGGGTTTTCAATAAAAGAAGATATACCAAATTTGTAGAGAGCGCAGTGATCGGATTTTTTATGGCACTGACTTTAATTATCGGGCATCTTTTACAGTTTAAAAATACCTATTGGATTTCTATTGCCGCTGTTGCGATTATTCAGGGAAGAAATTTTGAGCACGTCCGACAGAGAAATATGCACCGGATTTTAGGAACTTTTATAGGGATAGGTTTTGCATGGCTGATTCTTTTGTTTGACCCGGAAAAGATTGTTATGATCGTTATCATTACAGTTTTACAATTTATCATTGAATTATTAATTGTAAGAAATTATGGTTTTGCGGTGGTTTTTATTACTCCATTGACAATTCTGCTGGCGGAAACCGGAAGTGAAATTCATCATAATGTTGAAAATCTGATGCATGCCAGGCTTATAGATACGATTATCGGAAGTCTAATTGGCTTAACCGCCGGTTTTTTCCTTCATCATCAGCAGATTATTAATAACTTAGAGAAAAATATAAGGTTTTCTTATTTTCAGTTTAAAAAATTAAAAAAATAAATATGTTACGTGTTGTTATTTTATCGGCATTTTTGTTGTGGAGCTGTAATCCGAAAGCTCAGGATTCTTCTAAAAATGAGGAGCTGAAAGTAGAATTTTCCTTACCTAAAAAACTAAAGGAAGTTTCCGGAATCGCCCTGTCTAAAGATAAAAAAACAATTTGGGCGATTGAAGATCAGGGGAATAAAAACGTTGTTTACGGTCTTGATGCGCAGGGGAAGCAGATTGCAGACGTGGTTGTTGATAATGCTGAAAACAACGATTGGGAAGATATTATAGCTGATTCTCAGGGAAATATTTACCTTGGAGATTTTGGAAATAATGATAACAACAGACAGAATTTGGCTATTTTAAAATTAGATTTAAAAGATGCTTCTCAAAAAAATACGAATGTCATCCAGACGACCAGGTTTCATTATGAAGGACAGACCGAATTTCCTCCAAAAAAATCAAACTGGCTGTATGACTGTGAGGCTTTTGTAGAAATGAACGGAAATTTTTATCTTTTTACTAAAAACAGAAGTAAAGGTTTCGACGGAACTTTCTTAGTTTTCCAGGTTCCGAATAAAGAAGGGGATTTCGAAGCAAAACTTATAGGTAAATTAAAGCTTAACGGAAAATATAGCGATGCTGCCATAACGTCTGCCGCTATCAATAGTACAAAAGATAAAATCGTCTTATTAAGTCATAAAAATATTCATGTCCTTTCCGGGTTTTCAGCCAACGATTTTAATGCAGCAAAAATTCAGAAAATATCATTAAATCACAATTCTCAAAAAGAAGCGATAGTTTTTCTTGATGATAAAATATTATTAATAGCTGATGAAAAGGATAAAAGTATAGGTGGAAATGTGTATAAGTTTTCTTTTTAATCAATAAATCTTATTTTTGCAGAAAATTTGATTGATGATAAAAAAAATATTTTTCTTCTTTTTTGCTTTAAGTATCATTTCATGTAGTACTAATGATGATGTTTTAGAAGAGCAAAATAATGTACAGCAGGAAGACTTGCAGCCTGAGAAAATACTGCCTCCATATGTTTATCCTACTACTAGCTTTACTATTGGAGGGTATTTTAAGTGTGTATATAATAATGGTAAATTGACGAGGATGTATGGTCGTTATCTCAAGTCAGAACAATTGGGTGTACCCGATAGATTTGACTTAGATTCATTTATGACTTTTACTTATAATAATAATCAAGTGAAGCTTGAATTTATTTCAGATTCAGGGGTAGATTTAGGCATGGTTATTATTTACACGATGGAAAATGATAGGCTTATAAAATCAGAATTATATTACCGTGATTTTGTAGAACCAGATATGTTGGTAAAAACAAGAACTTATACCTATGAAGCTAATAAAATAGCCGTTTATGAAGATGAGAATAATAAGATGAGAGAAAGTTTCATAACTTATACTTTTGATTCAAACAAAAATTTAATTAAAAGTGAGAAGCTGGATAAATCATATGGGATTGATAGTAAACTTACAGTTACTAATTATTCAAATTTTGATCATGCTAAAAATCCATTTAAGAAACTTTCATTAGTTTACGATCAAAATAATATACATGATAATACGTTTTATGTGAAAAGCTTGTCAGCCAATAACTATAGAAAAATAGAAGGAACAACGCAACTTTTAAATTCACAACACCCATATCCTCAGGGAACATTTATGTCGCAATGGAACTATAATTATGATTCTCAGGGACAGGTAGTATTGTATCATCCTCTACAATAAAAAAAAATCCGCAGAAACTTTCTGCGGATTTTATATTTAAGTCAAAATTATATTTCTGGTTTTTAAAAAGTCATTCCTACGCCAGCAGAGATTCTCCCGCCATCTGAACCATAGAAATAATTTAATCGGGCAGAGAACATTTCAACAACGCTCAGCCAAAATCCTGCTCCTACTGACTGGTGCCATTTTCTTGATTCTTCACCATCATTCCAGACTCTGCCGATGTCGTAGCCTATTAAAATACCCATATTCGCAGGAATAATATTATTTCTTACCCTTCCAAAGTCCCAACGGATTTCTGAGTTATTGGTAACATAAGACCTTCCGGAAAACCGGTCATTTCTAAAAGCACGCATTCCATTATTTCCACCAATGGCAGCAGCCTGATAAAATTCAAAATTATTATTATTGATCCAAACTGCATTACTGGAATTAGCGAAAACAAAATTACCTTTTTTATCAATTCTGTGATCTATTGCCAAAGTTCCGCTTAAGGTAACAAAGTTTTTATCAAAATCAGAAAGATTGGCTTTCCAGTCTGCATTTAGGATAAACTCCATTCCTAAAGTTGGGAAGGCTGTATTATCTAAGTTTTTATAGCTGAATGTATAATTTGCTCCAGCAAATTGTTGATTATTGAAGACTTCAGGCCTTACATCGGAAGAAAGATCTACAAAACGGTCGCCGTTTCTCTGTACCTTATTATTTTCAAAAGTCAGCTGGAATTTATTTTCCAGATTCATCCAGCTTTTTTTGGAAATAGAGGGAGCGAAGAAAAACTTGGAAATTCTGGCTCTGTTGAATTCTCTTTCTGTTTCTTCTTTATCGTATGCACTTTCGTTCGACAGTCCAAAGAAGTTTTCCGCAAAACGTGGTGTTGTATACGATGCATCAATATTAAAATCCCAACCTGAAATCGCTTTTTTAAATATGCCTTTATACACAAGATTGAAACCAGCTGTTGCAGTATAAAAATTAGCCTTCAGACTGTGTTTCTGAGTGTAGGGAGCACGGATGAAGTTATTCACTGTGTAATTGGCCAGAACTCCAATAATCAATCCGTCATCAGGATTGTAATCGGCATTTGGGTATCCTGCAAAGTAGCTGTATTTAGGATGTTTATAATTATAAGTATTGATATCATAGTCATCAGAAATATTTTTTGTAGCTCCGTGGGTATTGTATGTATTTTTCTGAGATTTAAAATCGTAAATTCTCACTTTGCTTCCATTGGCAACATTATAAGTGTCATGATTATAACCGCCAATTAATCTGATGTTCATTTTCGGTCTTCCGTCACCCGAAACCTCATAAATGTCATCATCTTCCAAACCATAAATCCATAGTTCTTTCGTTTGGGAATCTTCATATGTTTTTTCGAAAACCAACTCAGGGTTTTCCTGTTTTTTGTCGAGTTTATATTGTTTTACATTTACAGAATGTCCGGTTTTAGTAATCACAAATTTATCAGGATTTACAGTACCTGCCAGCGGAACTTTTTCCTGTAAAACATCATAATATCTTGCAGCGTAATCCTGCAGTTTTGTTTTTCTAGATTTTAATTTTCGCTGAATGTCTGCCAGTGTTTCATCTTTTACTTCTTTCGGCATATTGGAGAAGGCTTCGTCAATATCATGATCTGTTAAATGATCCTGAATATATTTTGCCTGTGCAATCCAATCTTCTTCAGTTGATCCTTTTAAAAAGACAAGATCCAGTGGGTAAGGTTCCATATTTACCCATTTTACATTTTTGATATCATCTTTAAATGTTTTCATATGCCGGATAGCCGGAACATTCATAATAATTTTAAATGCAGCACCGTCATATTTACTGAATGCCTGATCTCTGTCTTTTGGGATAGGTTTATAAACTATTTTATCTCCATTCTGATATTCTGCCCATTTCCACTGGTCAGAATGCCTGTCCCAGTCACCAATCAGCATATCAAAAATTCTTGCGCGGATGTATGACTCTTTGTCTACAGAGTATTTATAATTTTTGCTGAAGTTTTTCAGAACGTCATCTGTTGAAAGAATATCTTTTGCATTATCCAATGATGCCAGTGTAATAGGATCAGAAGAAAAGCGCTCTTCGATCATATACATTTCATCACCGTAGTTATGATTATACTCTCCCAGCGTATACTGCTTCGGAACATAATATAACTTTGGATTGCTATGATAAATATTAAGTTTATCCGCTAAATTTCCGACTGAAAACGGAGTAAAAGGATGATTGGTGGTATAAAAATCCAGCAAGAACTTTTCAGGAAAAGTATTATTCAGCTCATTTCCGAAAGTACTTTTCTTGAAAGCCATATTGTTCAGAAACCGAACGGCACTTTTTTTAACGCCTCTCATAACAAATTCCTGTCCGTCTGCCGCTTTCAGTCTTAAACTGTTGGACTGATTTCCCCCACCTTCTCTGAAAGGAGTAAATCCTCCGTTAATTTCAGCAAGATTAGCAGTTGGTGCTTCAATCGGCAACCCGTAATATTTTCTGTAATGGTCACCCCAAAGCCATCGGTAAAATTTTCCTTTTTCAGTTAATTGTTTAGGATAAATAGTTGATGATACCTCTTGTGGCAGCGTTTTAGGAAAATTATTGATAAATACATCAGGTTTCGAAATGACAGAAATATGGGACAACTGTTTTAAATCATTATCTTTTGTGGAAAAATATTCAACATCTGTACTTTGGTCTTTTCTGATGTTTAAAATGGCAAAACCACTGCCACCATATGAAAAATCTGTTTTTTCAACGATCGTAGCCGGATCTGTTTTTGAACCAGCACCGCTGATGATCTGTCTGATATTCCGGTCTTCATGATACTGTAAATTATGATCATGCCCGGAAACGAAAATAATATTTTCCTTATCCTGAACAATACTTTTTAAACGGCTGGAAAGATCTGCGTAATGCTGATTGTTGATATCTTCAGGATTGGCACCGGAAGAACTTCTCAAGACATTGATTAAACTTGCAACACCAGGAACAGGAACTTTACTTTTTAAAGGATAAAGATGAGACTTTGCCGAGGTAAAGCCGGCATGAGTTCCACTGCTGATAATTGGATGGTGGAGGGCAACAATAATTCTTTTGTCCTGATTTTTAGTAATCAGGTCTTTAAATTCAACAAAAAAATCTTCTCGGGTTTTAATGTTGCAGTTTTTATTAATTCCTGGCTGCTGATCCCAATTTAAAAGGGCCCATTCGGTATCAATGACAATCAGTTTTACTTCTTTGGTAAGATTAATATCGTCAATAGGACATAAATTTTTTGGCAGAAATGCTTTTTTGTCGTTCAGATAGCTTTTGACAAAATCTTCCTGAGCTTTTAGTCCGTCTAAGCCATGATACCAATCGTGATTTCCGGGAATTACCAGTGTTTTTCCTTTAAAATTTTTAGTGATGGAAAGTTGATTTTCTAATTTCTGTTTTGCCAGACTATAATCTTTGGCATTTTCTTTAGGCATTCCCGAAGGGTAGATATTATCTCCCAAAAAGATCAGCATTGAATTGGCATCGGCAGAATCAAGCTTTGTTTTAAGTAAATTTAAAGTTTTCTGGGCTTGTGCTTCGTCTGCATTTCCTGCATCACCGATTAAGAAAATTTTAAAGTCATTTTCCGATTTTATGTCAGAATTTTTTACTTCGAATAAGTTTTTACCCTTTTTTACGTTATATGTTGCGCAGGAATAAAGCACTCCGGCAGATAAAGCTACTCTAAGGACAATAGAAGTATTTTTTAGGTGAGTTTTAAAGGATAAATTCATAAATTTACATTAACAAATTTTCGGTGATGAGCATTTTACACAAAGCTAAAGATTATGTTGAAATCTTATTCAAAGATAAGTTATCTTCGGTATATTTTTATCATAATTTTATTCATACTACCTATACAGTCAACAAGGCTGAGGAGATTATGAAAAATACACCTGTTTCTAAAGAGGATCAGGAGAAGGTATTACTGGCGCTATGGTTTCATGATACTGGCTATATTGAATGTGCACAGAATCATGAAGAGAAAGGTGTAGAGATCATGAAAGATTTTCTTATCAAAGAAAATTATCCACAAACTTATGTCGATGATGTGGCTCAGTTGATTTTAGCGACAAAAATTACCTATGAGCCTCAGAATTTACTGGAGAAAATAGTGAAAGACTCGGATTGCAGCCATTTTGCAAGCCATGATTACAATGATATTTCTGATGCTTTGAGAAAAGAATGGGAACTTACCAATGTAAGATGTTTTTCTAATGATGAATGGAATGCCGGAAATCTGGAAATGCTGAAGAATAAGCATAAATTCTATACCGATTATGCAATACAAAACTGGGGTCCTTTGAAAGAGAAAAATATTAAGAAGATTGAAAAGAAACTAGAAAAAGAAGACGGTAAAAAAGAAGGCTCTGAAAATAAAAAAGACAAAGAGAAAGAACCAAAATCAGATAGAAGTGTCGATACTCTGTTCAGAGTAACTTTGAATAATCATACGAGATTAAGTGATATTGCAGACAGCAAAGCCAATATTCTACTTTCTGTAAATGCTATTATTATTTCTGTCTGTCTGTCTGTATTAGTTCCGAAGCTGGATGCTCCGAAAAATTCTCACCTTGTTATTCCAAGTTTTGTGTTATTGTTATCAAGTGTTTTAACGATCATTTTTGCGATTTTATCTACAAAGCCTAATGTTACTAAAGCAAGATTTACACTTCAGGATGTAGCAGACAGAAAAGTAAATCTGTTGTTTTTTGGTAATTTCAACAGTATGCTTTTTGATGATTATCATAACGCAATGAAAGATTTAATCAAGGACAGAGACTATATTTATGATTCTATGGTGAAAGATTTATACTATCTGGGAAAAGTTCTGGATCGAAAATATAAACTGCTTTCGATAACTTATAAGATCTTTATGGCCGGAATTATCATTTCTGTTCTATCTTTTGGATATGCTTTTCTTTCTCTTTAAATAAAATAGACTGAAATGATTGTAAGACAGCGTGCGAACTGGCTAAGAATGCTTTTTATATGGAGAGGTTCTGTGCTGAAAAAAATTATTGTTCAGCTGGTAGCTATTACGCTGTTTTCTTTGGCTATTTATTTTTTTAAAGGAAAAGTTTTTGATTATAAGGTTCATCTTAATCCTACTATTTTCACATTAATAGGTTTGGCATTGGCTATTTTCATGGGATTCTGTAATTCTGCGAGCTACGACCGGTATTGGGAAGGGAGAAAGCTTTGGGGATTATTGGTGATTGAAACCAGATCATTGACGCGTCAGATTTTTTCACTTGTAGATGGTCCTTTCAAGGAAGAAAAGCAGAAAGTAGTTAAAATGATTTCCGCATTCTGCTGGTCTCTGAATGATCAGTTAAGAGATAAATCGGGGACTGAACGGCTTTCACATTTGTTATCTCCGGAACAGCTTAAAAAGGTGGAAAATAAAAAATTTATTCCAAGTATTATTTTAGGATTTATTGCTGACTGGATCCAAGAGCAGCATAAAAAAGGAAACATTGATACGATCGTTCTGACCCAGCTGGATCATCAGTTGAATCAGTTTTCTAATATTTCAGGAGGATGTGAGAGAATTTACAATACTCCGTTACCTTTTGCTTACAGTGTGTTACTGCACCGTACGGTTTATTTGTATTGTTTTTGGCTGCCGTTTGGGTTGGTTGACAGTCTGGGCTGGATGATGCCATTGATCGTTTTGTTGATAAGCTATACTTTTATTGCTTTGGATGCTATTATTCAGGAGATTGGAGAACCTTTCGGTGAGGAAGAAAATGATCTGGCCCTTAACAGTATTTGCAGAACGATTGAATATTCTATTTTTGAACAGGCAGAAATTCCACAAGATGCTTTTAAAAAACCGGATTCTTATTTTCTAAATTAATTTTTTACCAGCGAAACCCGTAACGCCAGTAAACCTGTAATTCCCTGTAAATCTTCTACTCTTAAGAATTCAACATCATGTTGAAGGAGACCTTTATTCTGGAGTTTGTTTACATATTCCAGATATTCTCGTTGGTTTTCCATTCCGAAATAGACGATGGTGATTTTTCCGGGGCAGGTTATTCTTTCTGTAGAATCTTTCACATGCGCTTTGTCCAGACGTTTTTTGATGATTTCATAATAAGAATTATAAGCTCCGTCGATATCAAAACGCTTTTCATCCATGCGGAAACGGATGTCTATTTTTTCGTTATAAACAAAAATTAACGAAGCGATATCCATGGAAATCGGAAGGTCTTTTTTGAAACTCTGAAATTCCAGTTCCATATAACAGACCGTTTTCAGTTGCCAGTACCTTAACTTATGAACGACTTTTGAATGATAATGAAGATCAGGCGCAATATTCGGTCCAATATATAAATTATGTTCTACACCATCAGATTTAAATCTTTCATAGTAATGCGGAAAAATCTGCTGTGCCTTTATCTGGCTTTCATCCAGCATATCGGCCAGTTTTCTGTTAAGAAGCGTGATAGAATCGTCCAGACTTTTTCTGTTGGCATAGAAAAGATCATTCTGACTGAAAACCTGTAAGAAGTAATCTTTAATTTTTTCTTTTATATCGGGGGTAGATTTCGTTTCTAAAACACCCTGTAGATAGGGGTGAACTTCATCCCTTAACAACCGCTGTAACCGTTGCTCGGTATCGGCTTTTATCTCATTATTTAATTCATTTTCGAAGATATCAAGGGCCAGTGCATATTTTTCTGAATCCGAATTAAGCAAAGAAAAAATACTGTGAAGGCAGTCGATCTGTTGATTGAGATCTTCAAGCATTAAATTAAAACGCTTTTCGGAAGAAGAACGGATATCGGAAAAGCCGAATAATGGGGTTAAATTTCTAAATGAAATCTGTTTTAAAGTATATATTTTTCTGGCAAGAAAAGCATTGAAGTATTTTTCGGCTTCGTTTCTGAACTTCCAGATGACGCTGTTGTGAATTGTTGTATATTCTCGCTGGATAATGGCTTCAATCTGATTATTTCTTTCAAAGCTGAATCTGCTCAGAGAGAAGAGAATCATATCAGCAAAGAACTCCAGTTTTTTAAGTTTTAAACCATTAAAACTATTGGCTACCGGGGAAGTAAATTCCATGATGGCCAGCAACTCGTTTTCTTTCATGATAGGAATTACCATGAAACTATTGATATTGTTCTCCTTTAAAATATTGAAAGATGGTAAACTTTTAATGTGCCCATCAAGTTTGTCAACATTTGAAACAACAATAGGTTTTGAATTATAATTAAAATTTTCAAACGTTGTTTTGCGAATATTTTCATCAAAGGTATTGATCCAGAAATCCAGAATATGATTGGTGAATACATTTTCATAGATCGGAACTTTTTCTAATCTTTTCTCTTTATTGTTGAAAAGCATTAATCCAAAATTCAGTTCGGGAACATCAAAATAAGATTTAAAAATTTCTTTTAAATTTTCATCAGGAATCAGATTTTCCGGATCAATCTTTATCATACTTGATTTCAGATCCGATAAAGCAACTTCTGAAGTACAATCAACTAACGAGATAATCGTAAACCCGCTCAGAATCCAGGATTTGGATGGGAAATATTTCTTCCAAAGTTTGGTGTCATCCAGATTTTCAAGCAGCATATCAATGACTGCTTCTTCTGGTATTTTTGCATCTTCGGTAGGGTAAATATCGCTGAAATCCGAATTTACTGTAATTTTATAATGTTTCATGATTCCCTGTTTATTAGGGATATCATAGTAAAAAGGGATAAAACTTCTTACATCTCTTTTAAAATAAACCTGTAAAATAAGACAGCAACAGAAAACATAAAACTCATCATCATTGATATTTCTAAGCTCTATTTCAAAATCTTTTCCGGCATCTTTAAGAATATTTTTAAACCTCTCGGTATAATTAAAAGTAATATTGGATAGCGGAATACTTGCTGCCTTTATTTCATTATTCGTCAATCCGGTAGGGAAGAGGTCGGCCAGAAGAAGTTTGATGAGATCTTCATATTTATCCAGTAATGACAAATCCTGAAAACCATTTCTCAGTTCCTGAAAATTCTTTGTTTTCTCGATTAAAGATTCAGCATAATTGACCCGATATTCTAATCTGTCGTTATATCGGATATGTTCCAACACATCCAAATATTTTTTGAATGATATGTAAACCTGAAATGGAGCGTCTTTTTTATAAAGATTTGCCAAAAGCTGTGAAATTTCAAGTAAAGTTATGAAAAAAGCAGGGTTTATTTTGCTTTGGCCAACTTTACTTCGTTTTTTTCTGCATTTCGATCGTTAATATATGGACTTTTTATAATATACGATTCTGAATTAGTTTTTATGATCTTTATATTCTCATTGGGTTCCATAGAAAATTCTATGCTCTTTGTATCAAATTTATCCACTTTCAATCTGAATGTTTTTTCCTCTACATAACTGGAAATATGAAAAATAATAGAATCTTTATTCATATTTAACTGAATACTTGCCCAACCTCTGGGATCTGCGGATTCTCCTTCCATTCTCAAAAAGTGACCTTCGTAATTTCCGTACCAAGATTTCATATCGGTATTTTGAACTCTGTCGAGCTTTTTATTGAAAAGTATATTTTTATAACTTTGATAAATATTATTGAGCCTGTTATAAGATTCTTTTGATGTGGTCAAATTTTCATTTTTTTTTGAAATTATTTTTGGATTTACATTCATGTAAATAGGCTCTTCATATCTATAAGTATTGCAAGTTCCTTCTTTAAAGTTTTTATTAAAAACAAAATGATATTGTGATTTTCCAGTTTCTCCGAAAACTTCACTGTTAATTATCGAGTCATTATTTTTGTATTAATTAAAAATATGACTTCTTCACCCTCAGAAGAATTTATAAAAAGTGTTGTATCTTTTATCTTTCTCAAAGAATCTTCATTCGAAACTATATCATTTTTAAATTCCTGTTGAAATTTTTGGTTGTCTTTCTTGCAGGATAATATAGGTAAAAGGATAAAAAATAGATATTTCATTTTGGCTCTAACTATATTTCTGAGTAGTGGAAATTTTCTTTTTACAACTTGTCATAAATAATATAAGAGAGGTTACTAAAACTTTATTCATTATATTTTTAGATAATTTATTTTAAATAATAAGTGTTTTTATTCAGCTCTATTTCTATTCAGGTAAATTTGGAACATCGTCACTTGACTTTGCCCATTTTATAGGGTAGCCATATTCTGTTTCTTTTAGATCAGATCTTTCTATTTTTATTAAGCTGCTCTTAAGATAAAATTTATTGTCTTTATTTTTATAAATAATTGCTAAAGGCTTTAATAACGGGCTATCTTTATCAAAAATATATAATTTATTATCTTCAATTTTAGTATTTATTTTATAGCTAAAAGTATCATCACCACTAAATCCGAAATCATTATTATTTTCTGAAATATTAATATAATAATTACCAATTTTATCACTTCCTATTTCATATGGATATAACCAATAAATACCATCCCAATTTGAAAGTTTGTCTGTGTCAATTGAAACTTTTTTAATATTATTTTCTTCTTCAATATCTTGTTTTGAGAATTTAATGATATACTTTTTACCTATAGTAAGGTCTTTTATATTTATAATTAATGATTTATAATCAGGATTAATCAATAAATCGTTATTAAGTTCTAAATCAACAATTTTTCTGGGATTTATTTTTTTAACCTTTTGATAGTTTTCAAAATCCGTAATACAGCAAGACTTCAATTCAGTTTCAGGTATATTTTCGTAATATTTTATAAAGGTTTCATAAGACTGTTCTTTTATTTTTTTTGTATTTGATTTTTCAAATTTTTTAAATTCAATATCTTTAAATATATTATCTATACTCGGAATGATTAAATTAGAACTTATTTTCCGAATTATTTGATGATTTATAGGTAAAAAAATCATTTTCTTTTCGTCGCCTGAAAAACTATATCCAACATTATATTGAGCAGTTATCTCAAATTTATGATTGCTTTTAAAGTTTAGTTTTTTTCCATCTATATTTTCAGACTCTAAAAATTCTTTAGAAATATATATAGTATCATCTATCTTATTTATTTTAAAATCTTGATTTATATTCTCATTTTGTGAATTAAATTTTCCAATCATTAAGTTTATATTCTTGTCAATCAGAATATTTAAATAACCTATTGTGTCGTTTACTGAATTTTCTTTAGTAGCGGTTCCTTCTTTATTTTGGCAGTTCATTAAAAAAAATCCACAAATTAATCCTACAAGTATATATTTCATTATTTTAAAATTTTAACATTAATAGTTTTTACTTTTTCTAGTTTTATATTATTTAATCCTATGTGTCCATGATCATAATGTCCTCCAACATTCGGGTTTACGCCATATTTCCTAAAATCAGTCATTCCTGAAGCATAATTTTTTTGAAAGCCATATTTAAAAGCTAATGTATAAAATGTTTCATTTTTTCCTTTATCAAAATTATTTGATGTATTAACACCATGGAAACTTACACCTGTTTTATTTAAATATCTAAAATCAATATTTCTACCAGATTGTACTCCAAGATGCCCATGCCCAGCATGATGCTTAGAGCCTTTTTGCCAAGGATCACTACCATTTGATGAAGACATATCTCCAAAATGAACTTCCCAATTCTTATCATTAATTTCGTTAATTATTCCGAATAATGCTGCAGCTGTTTCTGGTTTAAGATAATGATCTCCTTCCCCAACATTTTCTACTTTCGATATTCCTCCTTTATCAACCCCTCCATATCTATTAAAACCTTTTCCTGAATCTGGAAATTTAACCAAACCATTTGTATTTTTATTTAATGTAGATATTTTTTTAAATACATTATTACCTTCTTTTACCTGAACGTAATAATCAATTATACTATTAGCTTCTATATATTTTATTTCTCCAGTTCTAAAAATATAATATCCAGAACTTTCTATTTTATCATTATCTGTGTTATTTTTATTATCAATGCATATAAAAGATGTGGACTTATTATTTTTTCCTAATTCCTTCCAATATTTTAACCGTGGTCTCAGTTCTCCTTTGGTAATTTCTCCATTTGCCTTATTAGCATCTTTTTTTAATCGAGCTGTAATAATTTTTTCATTTTCATCATAATATTCGTATTCTGCACTTTTATTTTTTTCGTAGAACTTTTTACCAGATCTTTTATCTCTTTCAGCACTATAGCATACAAAAGTATCTTCACGTCCTACTGCACTAGGGCACCAAATAGTCATGTACATATCTAGAGAGTCTCGTATATTTTTTTTGTATTTTACCATCCACATTTCAAAATATAGCTTTACGTAATCTAATTGTTTTACGGGAGATAAGTTTTTAAGAATTTCTTTTGTTATTTTTTCTCCATTATTGTAACCATTTTCATTCATTGCAGTGATAGCACCATATTCTCCGCTAGTAAATTGCACTAATCCTGTTGCATTTGGATAACCAACATCTGATGTAAATTTTTTTCCTGTTTCCAGTGCCATACATGTCATTAATTCATTAGCCATTTCCATTTTTCGACTTTCTCCCCACAATTTCGCACATATTTCCACAACTTTCTTCCTAAACTCACAACTCACCTTGTTCCCCCAAATCAAATCGTACTGCTGGCAAACACATTTTTCTTTTTTCTCCTCCTTCTTCGGAGCTTTCACTCCCACCGTAGAATTTCCATAATCTTTAAAAACCGTCCTTTCTTTGTTCTTCAAAGCCTTTCCCATAACTTCGGCCCAATCATGCTGAAGATAATCTTTAGACTGAGGAATCAAAATGTTTTTTTCTTCTCGTTTGGAAATAGGTTTTTGTTCAGCAGGAGAATTTTTTGCTTTTACAGTGGCTTTGCGTTCTGGTTTTTTCGTTCCAAGCGGTGGAGGCACTACTCCGGGCGTCCAGTATAATGGATTTTTAACATTTACATTTTCAGAATCATGAATATTTCCTTTATAATATTCTACGGTTATATAAAACTCTAATTCTTTCGCATCAGCTTCACCTTTCATTGCTTTTTTCATCAGAGCTTTTGTCAGCTGGAACTCTGCAATCGCCAATCCATCCGAACCTACACGCACGGTTTTTGCTTCTACGATCAAATTTTTTGGGTCATGGCCGCTATCTTTTGCATCATCTTCCCACAGCGTAAAAATAACTTCTTTTCCTGCAAGATGCGTGGTATGGGCTTTTGCTCTTAACGTATCATAAAAACTAAAAGTATCTCCTTTTTTATTATCCACATAATGAAGTTCTACTTTCCCTATTTTCGGAATTTTAGAAGATTTAGGAGTGATGATCAACCCACCACCTTCAGGCTTATGAAGATAAGCTTCTAAGCGGTAAGTATGTTGTGATGCTACTTCTCCAAAAGTGAAACTGCTAATCCCCGTTTTTTTTATATTCGTGGTTGTAAATTTTCCATCTCTTCTTTTCTTAAAAAGTTCCCATGTAACCTTTGCGGGGTTTCTATCTTCCAGTGGGGTTTCTTCATACCAATGTAAGATATTGTATGTATTTTTTTCGCCAACAGTAGGAGAGGCATCTCCTGAAATCATAGATACACCTTGCTTACCTTTGTTGGTCAACTTTATATCCGCTTCTTTTTTCGCTAACTTTTGTTCTTCTGCGAGTTCTTTTTGGTATTCCTGTTCATATTTTTCGTCTTCATCTGCCAAAAAGCTGAATTTTCTTTTTGCCATGTTTTTGTGTTTTTAATTTAATAAGCATCTAATTCTTCTTCGTCCAACTGTTCATTAAGCATCCTCAAATCCACCAAAGGATTAATATAACTATGCACTCTTGCATCTGCATTTTTGAAATTCTGCTTGCTGAGCTGGGCTCGCTGACCATGATCCATGATTTTTATTTTTCCGCCAATTGCGCATTGGAGTTCGGATATTTCGGTTAACAAAGCATTATCTAATACTTTTACATCTTTATAAAATTTCGTCCATTTTCCGACGGGAGCAAAGCTGCAGGGCTGGTTATTTTTCAGTGAACAGTTTCCAAACGGAACTGCAGGCGGATTGAATTGCAGATCGTTTTCTGTAACGGCCAAAAAATCATCCGAATTACTTTCATTGTTCAGGTAATGTTTTTTATGGCTGCTTACTTTGAACTGTGGAAATTTTGTTCCTTTATCGCAAATGGCTTTTCCTTTTTGAATGACGAAAAGTTTACCGTCATGTTCACCAGCTGGTTTTTCTTCAGCATCTTTTTTTTCTTTTTCCTTGTCTTCAGATTTCTGTTCAGAATCTTGAGTGGTATTTTCAGAAAGAGGTACTTTAGATTTTTCATTTTCTTCCTTTTCTTTTTGGGCAGCCTCTCTTTCCTGCACACGTCTGGTATATACCGCGTTCATATTGTCCACCTCATGTTGTTCCGGAATGGTAAGAATCATTCCGGGCTTAATTTCGTTTCCGATCCCTCGATCGATGGGACCTTTAAAATTGTGGAATTCTTTTAGGGAATAGGCCGTGGGCAGACCTAGTTTTTGGGAAAGGGATAGCAAAGTATCACCTTTTTGAACTTTATATTCTTTCATTATTATGTGTTTTTGTGTTTAATCAAATGTATAAAATTAATTTAAATCAATTTTAATTTTTGTAGTTTCCTTTATACCAAAGTAATAGGAATCTAGTATCATATCTGCTTCCTGTAATATTTTGTCTTTTTTAGATAAATGAAAATTTCCTTTGATCTCAGATTCCAGTAGTTCCTCGTCGTTGCGTTGGTCTTTACTGTTGTATAAATAATTGATGATTTCCTGTTGACTTCTTGTATCCACACATTGAGAATAGAGCGTAATTAAAATTTCATCGGTCAATTGCATAGCGTACTCAGCTTTATACAAGACTCTTTTTTCGGATAATCGAATATTGTATATTGTTTTTGCTTCTTTAAAAGATTTATAATAGGGACAAAAGAAAAATTGCAGAAACAGATCTCTCCTAAAAGACAGGACTAATTCTTCATAGCAGTCAATGGTTTTATTGATTTCATTCATATATTCCAAAGAGTAAGAACCTTCATATCTTTTCAATAAATTTTGATGCTTTGATGCCCAGTTATTCCGGATTTCATGATAATTTTTTATTCCTTCAACGGTTCCTGTGGAATTTATTTGCAGTTTGGCAGGAAATAAAACAGAAGTACATTGTAGGGCTAATTCATACAATTTCATATCAGGTTTTTCTCCATTTACGGTAAGATTTTTTTTCTGATACATGAAAATAAAGTAATTCTCCTCTTTTCCGAGATACTGCAACTGAGTGATGTATTGTGTTTCATTTTGAAGAATGTCATTGGTGAAGTCAGTTACTTTCACGGAATACTGCTTTTTGCTATTTTGAAAATCAGGCGTAAGGATGCTGTTTTCAATGAGATGATTTGTACGGCTGTTCCTTTCTTCTGAAATTTCCTTTTTCCTGAAAATATAGTCTTCAATTACTTTTTGATCGGGTATGAAAATTTCCTGTCCCGGAAATAGAGTATGACCTAAATGGTTGGAATCATCAGGCACATGTTGATAATGATGATCCTTTAAAATCTTAATGTCCGGAATGTTATACATTTCGGCAATTTGTTCTAAGGTTTCACCTTTCCTTACAATATGGGTTTTCAAAAATATATTCATGACGTAGAAAATATTTACAATGAAATGATATTGTTAAAAGGTCGAAAGGGTGAGATGAACAAAAGAGAATTCTTCTGAAAAGTAATATTTTTCATTATTTGGTGTTTTATATTCCAAAAATAAAAAATTAAAATCAGATAATATGTTTTTTGTAATAAAAGTAGAGGTAGGAATTGATTTAAATTAAGCTTAAAGGCTGGAAGTTGGATGTGAGAAGAATCAAAACATCCAATTTTGAGCTTGAATCTTTCGGTTAATTAACCGATTGTCCCTCGAACTTTAAGAGCCTGTTTAGATTTCTTTAAACAATTCCATTGTGTTAATTTTTAATTCTAGTCTTCGACAGGCTCAGACCGACAAATCTAATACTAAATGTATGATTTGAAGGTGTCAGATTGAGCCTAGCCTGTAGTGAGCTTGCCGAACTATCGAAATTTTATATATCTGTTGAGCTAAATTTCAATCGAACTTTGAACCAACAAAAAAGCACAACATAAATGCTGTGCTTTGATTTTTATCTTTAAGATTGATTTTACAATCCGAATATTCCTGCAAATAAATCCGGGGCAACTCCTAAAACAATTACTGAAGCGATGATAACAACAGCAACAATATTGTAAGTAAGGGTTACTTTTTCTGACGATTTGAATGTACTTTCTTTAAAGAAGAACATAGAGATAATTAATCTTAGGTAATACGCAATCGAAACTGCAGAACCTAAAACCGCTACCAATACCAAGAAAACTCCGTGATTAGAATTCATTGCCTGAGAGAATAAAGCAAATTTCCCCATGAAACCAGCAGTTAACGGAACTCCAGCCATTGAAAGCATAGAAATAGCCGCTACTGTTGCTAATAAAGGTTCAGATTTTGCCAATCCTTTGAAAGCTCCGAAAGATGTTTCTCTTTTCAGTTTTTCAACATAAATAAGACACATGAAAACACCCACTGTTGATAAAGCGTACGCAAATAAATAGAACGCCAAATTATAAGTAGAAAGGCTTGTCATTCCGTAGAAAACCAACCCAATGTATCCTGCGTGGGAAACTGAAGAGTATGCCAGCATTCTTTTTGCATTTGTCTGAGCAAGACCCATAACGTTTGCCAAAAGCAATGTAATAATTAAGAATACTCCGAAAACATTGATCCATTCAGCGGTAACCCCACCAAATCCAATCGTCATTAATCTGAATAATGCGAAAAATCCTGAGATTTTTACAACACTCGCCATGAAAGCGGTGATTAATGAAGGCGCTCCGAAGTAAACATCAGGGCTCCACATGTGGAAAGGTGCCAATGCAACTTTGAATGCCAATGCACAAAGAATCAGTAAAACTCCTAAGATGAACATGACGTCTTTAGGATTTGAAACTCCGAAATCCTGGATTTTATATAAATCGAAACTTCCAACACTTCCGTAGATAAACGCGATACCGAACAGTAAGAAACCTGTCGCGAATGCACCCATCAGGAAATATTTAATTGACGCTTCGTTTGATCTCAAATCAGTTTTGTTAGCTCCTGCCATTACATATAAAGGAATAGAAAGAATTTCAACTCCTAAGAATAACGTTACTAAGTTCTGGTATCCGAAAAGGATAATCCCTCCGCACAATGCAAAAAGCATCAATGCGTATAATTCTGACTGGTGGCTTCTGTGGTTGCTGAATGCAAAACCTCCCAAAAAGAATAGTAATAATGTCGTTACGATTGATATTTTAGTAAATAAAGCAGTATTTGCAGTATAATCATACATGTGTCTGTACTTTTCGAAGAAAGCACATTCTGGCATGAAACTTACGTATAATGCGATGATTAATCCCAAAATCCCAATGTACCTTGCGAATTTCCCTTGTTCAAAAACTCCTGAAAATAACGCAACAACTGCCGTTAGGAAAACAATAATTAAAACACTCATTTTTTAAAATATCAAATTAGCTTACCATTGATTGGTAGATAAACTTCAACGAACTATTCACCATTTCGATTACCGGCTGTGGGAAAATACCAAGTACAATCACAAAAACCGCTAAACTTGCCAATACAGAGAATTCTACTGCAGATAAATCTTTTGCTGTACTCAACACTGCATCATCACCTTGTCCGAACATTGCTTTTCCGTAGAATCTCAATAAGTATACAGCACAAAGAATTACCGTAAGACCAGCGATTACCGCTGCCAATCCGTTAAAATCATACACTGATTTCAACAGGATAAATTCTCCGATGAATCCATTAGTCAATGGAACTCCCATTGATCCTAATATAATAATCAGGAACAACACGGCAAACTTAGGAGCAACTTTCGCCAAACCTCCCATCTGTCTGATGTCTCTTGATTTAAATCTCTTGTATAAAATATCACAACAGTAGAAAAGACCTGCCACGTTGATACCGTGAGCGAAAGTCTGTACCAAAGCTCCTTCAGCACCTTCAATGTTGAAAGTTCCTCTTAAAGTAATCACTGCAGAAGCAAAAATACCTGCCACCATCAATCCAACGTGAGAGAAAGAAGAATACGCAATGATTCTCTTCATATCTGTCTGGATGATCGCAATTAATGCTCCGTGAACAATTCCTACAATCGCAAGGATGATTACAATCTGTCCTGAAATTCCGGCAATCGGAAGGGGAGTGATTGGTAATAAATAACGCATAACTCCATAAATCGCCATTTTAAGCATGATACCAGATAAGAGCATCGATCCTTGAGTCGGCGAATATGTATAGGTGTCCGGTTGCCAAGTATGGAAAGGGAATACCGGTAATTTCACTGCAAATGCAAAGAAAATAAACCAGAATACCACGGTCTGTTGTGTTTCGTTAAGTTGAGCATTATATAAATCTGTCAGCGCAAAAGATGCAGAATGATTGTAAACATAAATCAATCCGGCTAACATGAATAATGACCCAACGAATGTATATACGAAGAATTTCGTAGTGAATTCAAATCTTTTATTTTCCTGACCCCAAAGTCCGGCAATAAACCAGATCGGAATCAAAGTTACTTCCCAGAAAATGTAGAACAATAATCCGTCAAGCGAAGTGAAAACTCCTACAAGCCCGAATTGCATCAGCAAAATCAAACCGTAGAACGTGTTTCTGTAGCTTACATTTTCATTAAAAGAAGATAAAATAATGATTGGCGCTAAAATATTGGTCAACAACAAAAGAAGCAAACTCATCCCATCGATCCCGAAGTGAAGAGAGCTCTTCATAAATTGTGACCAAGGGTAGTTGATCTCATGCTGCAACACGCTGTCCACTGTTGGCGTAAAATTAAAATCCGCCGCAATGTAGAATGTTACAAGCATTTGAACCAATGCAATTCCCAGTGCCAAATATTTGCTGGAATTACTCTTCCATGCAAAAACTAATCCCGAACCTACTAGAGGTAATAGTAATAATGTTAATAATAAACCAGACATTATTGTAATATAAAGTTAACAATCAGTATAATTCCCACAGCTAAAGACATGATCAGAATGTAGTTCTCAACATTTCCGTTCTGAATACGCTTCATAGCTTTTCCGCTGTCTTCAGCTCCTTCACCTACAAAGTCTACAAAACGATCAAGAATACCTTTATCAAACATCTTTCCTCCGCGTCCTAATCCTTCAACAGTTTTTACAATTAATGCATTGTAAAGTTCGTCAATATATAATTTTTTAGCAGACAATTTTTCCCATCCTGTATATTGTTCTTCAGGAAGTGCTTGTTTTTTCTTATTCACATACGTGTTTTTAACGATAAACCAAACACAGAAGAACATGGCAACAGTTGCTCCTAAAAGAATCATCTCAGTACCAAACGGAACTCCCGAAAGAGTAGCTTCCATTTGCTTAAAGCTTTCCTCAGTAAGAACCGGCTTCAACCACTCCATTAATTTTGCATAATGACCGTGACCGATGAAGTGAGGAAGGTTAATTAAACCACCCAATACAGAAAGAATAGCCAATACGATCAATGGTAATGTCATATTTGTCGGGCTTTCGTGTAGGTGGTGCTTTTGTTCTTCAGTACCTCTGAACTCCCCGTGGAAAGTTAAATAATACAGTCTGAACATATACGTTGCAGTAATAGCCGCTAAAATGAATAAGAATACCCAATAAATAGGATTTTTAGCGAAAGCTGCTACTAAAATTTCGTCTTTAGAAATCATCCCTGATAATAAAGGGAATCCTGAAATTGCCAATGTTCCGATAAGGAAAGTAGCGTGAGTGATTGGGATGTATTTTTTCAAACCTCCCATAAAACGCATATCCTGTTCGTTGCTCATTGCGTGAATTACAGAACCTGCTCCCAAGAACAATAATGCTTTGAAGAAAGCGTGTGTCATTACGTGGAACATAGCCGTTGTATAAGCTCCAAGACCTAAAGCGATGAACATAAATCCAAGCTGTGAAACGGTGGAGTAGGCCAATACTTTTTTGATATCGTTCTGACGTAATGCATAGAATCCTGCTAAAGCTGCTGTTAAGAATCCGATGAATAAAATTCCTCCCTGAACAGTAGGTGCTAACGTAAATAAGAAGTTTGATCTTACTACTAAATAGATACCCGCCGTTACCATCGTTGCCGCGTGAATTAACGCAGAAACAGGAGTTGGACCAGCCATCGCATCCGGTAACCAAGTATATAATGGAACCTGAGCCGATTTACCAGTTGCACCGATAAATAAACTCGCTGTAATAAAGATAATTACGCTTCCGTCTAATTCAAATTTTCCGGCGTTTTCTGCTACTGTAAGGTAATCTACAGCGTTTGTCTGTCCGGCAATCATGAAGATACCGATTAGTAACGCAAGGTCACCAATTCTGTTCATGATAAAAGCTTTTCTTGCTGCTTTACCATATTCTTCATTCGTATACCAGAATCCGATTAGTAAATAAGAACACAATCCTACACCTTCCCATCCGATGAATAAGATCAGGTAGTTGCTTCCCATTACCAATAATAACATTGAGAAGATAAACAGATTTAAATAAGTGAAAAACTTATAGAAACCTTTATCATGACTCATATATCCGATAGAGTACAGGTGAATCAAAGATCCGATACCTGTGATGATCATCACCATCATTAATGACAACTGATCAATCTGGAATCCGAAATTGATCTGAACTCCGTTTACTCTAAACCATTCAAAAGCTTTTACAATGACAGGCTGACTTTCAGAATCAAAATTCATGAAAATACTTACAGCGATACAGAAAGGTATAAAAACCATTGCTGTCGCCAGACTTCCAACTACTATTTTTGGAAGGCCTTTCCCGAAAAGACCGTTAATAAGAAAACCTAAAAGTGGTAAAAGTACTATTGCATATATTAAATTCTCCATTCTTATCCTCTTAATTTATTAAATATACTTACATCAACAGAACGGGTATTTCTATACAGCATAGCAATAATTGCCAGACCAACCGCTACTTCCGCAGCAGCAACCACCATAATGAAGAAAACTAAAAGTTGCCCGTCTCCGTTACCTTTGTATGCTGAAAATGCAGCCAATAAAAGGTTCGTAGAATTTAGCATAAGCTCAACACAACCCAAAATAACAATAGCGTTTTTTCTCAACAATACTCCTAACACTCCCAAACAGAATAATACTGAAGAAAGAATGATAAAATAATTCAGAGGGACGCTTTGTATAAATGTATTTACTTCTCCCATAATTTTATAAATCTTTTTTACCGATTAATACCGCACCTACAATACCTGCCAAAATAAGGATGGATGCAAGCTCAAACGGTAAAACATATTCATTAAACAAAAGTCTACCCAGATTCTTCGTAAGACCAACGCCTTTGTCTACATTTTCAACAACAACATGATTGTCCTGAACACCTCTGAATACACCTAATACCCCAATTAATAAAAGACCTGCTGTAAAAACTCCAATAAATTTTAAAGTATTGTTCTTCTTACTTTCGTCTTGTTTATTAAGGTTAAGCATCATCAGGATATAAAGGAATAATACCATGATGGCTCCAGCGTAAACAATAATCTGAATAATCGCAAGGAACTGTGCATTCAGAAGAATGTACATACCTGCAATAGAAAACATCGTAACAATTAATGACAAAATAGCATATAAAGGATTTCTGGCGAATACAAAGTATACCGCACTTGCCACTGCTAAAAACGCCACCAAGAAAAATAAAAACTGATCCATTATTTTACCGCATTTTTTTGTTTCTCGGATTGTCTTTCAGTGATATCAATCCTTTGATTTATTTTTTCAACCAATTTATCTTTTCCATAGATGAAAGAACCTCTGTTGGTTTCCACGTCTACCAATCTGTCTGTAAGATAGATGGCAGATTTCGGACAAGCTTCTTCACACATACCGCAGAAAATACATCTTAGCATATTGATTTCATATACCGATGCGTATTTCTCTTCTCTGTAAAGATCTCTTTCTTCCTTAGTTCTTTCAGCAGCAGTCATTGTAATTGCTTCTGCAGGACACGCTACTGCACAAAGTCCACAAGCTGTACATCTTTCTCTGCCTTCCTCGTCTCTTTTCAAAACGTGCTGACCTCTCCAGATATCTGCTCTAGGTTTCTGTACTTCCGGATACGAATATACTGCGGGAGCACCTTTCAATACGGTTCTTACAGCATGCTTAAATGTAATCCCCATTCCTGTAAAAATCGCAGGTAAGTAGATTTTTTCAGCAATGGTCATTTCTTTATTAGAAACAACTTTTGATCTGTTCGTAAGTTTCATTTATTTTAATTTTTTAGGCTGAACTTCTATTCAGCATTTAAAAATATATTCTTATCTCTTAGTTTGCAAACGCTAAAATTACAGCACCTGTAATTAATAAGTTTACCAATGCCATTGGAATTAGAGTTTTCCATCCTAAGTGCATTAATTGGTCATATCTAAATCTTGGAAGCGTCCATCTGATCCACATAAAGATCAAAATTCCGATTACCGTTTTAGTTAAGAAGGCTACAACACTCAAAATACCTGCTGTATTTTCACCCCAGTTTTGAGTTACCCATTCGATTCCAGGATAGTTGTATCCTCCGAAGAAAAGAACCACCATGAAAGCATTAGAAATAAACATGTTCACGTATTCACCGAACATATACAACCCTAATTTCATTGATGAGTATTCTGTAGAATATCCTGTTACCAATTCAGATTCACACTCAGGTAAATCGAAAGGGTGTCTGTTTGTTTCTGCCAAAGCTGCTACAAAGAAAACAAGAAAGGCAATCGGCTGGTAGAAAATATTCCAGTTCATACCAGAACCCCAAGGAATAACTCCCCAAAGTTTTCCCGTTGTCTGGCTTTCCGTAATTTCTTTTAAGTCTAAACTTCCTGTCATCATAATGATAGAAAGCAAAGCCAATCCCATCGCCAATTCATAAGAAATCATCTGAGAAGAAGCACGGATCGCACCTAATAAAGAATATTTATTGTTCGAAGCCCAACCTCCGATCATGATTCCATAAACACCGATTGAAGCCATTCCGATGATGAAAAGTACGCCAACATCGATGTTAGCAACCTGTAAATCATAAGAAACTCCACCAAAATTTAAACTTTTACCCCAAGGAATAACCGCTCCTGTGATTAATGAAATAAACATTACCAATGCCGGCCCCAATACGAAAAGGAATTTTTCTGCATTGGCAGGTGTAAAATCTTCTTTAAAGAAAAACTTTCCACCGTCAGCAAGAGGCTGCAGCAATCCGAAAGGTCCAGCTCTGTTGGGACCAATTCTATCCTGCATGATAGAGGCAACTTTTCTTTCTGCCCAGGTAGAGTAGGCTGCTATCGTCAATGAAAGCAAGAAAAGCGCTAGTACAAGTATAAGTTTAAATGTAAGTAAATCCATTTTTTATTTATTTAGATACTAGATGTCAGATGCTAGATATCAGATTTAAAATCTGTTGTCTAATGTCTGAAATCTCATGTCTTAAAGATTAAAATTATTTTTCGTCTTTTTCACTGATTTCTTTAGCCATCGGATTGTCTAAAACTCTTAGCTCATCCTTAGGTTTTTCATAGTGATTCAATGAAATAACTGAATGTCTGTCGATGTGTCTAGGACCTTCAATGTTCCAGTCTGACAATGATTTTCTTTCGAAACGGCAAGTATCGCAGATGAACTCTTCAACTTCACCCCACTGATCTTTTCTGGCTGTAACTCTTGATATTTCATCACCTTTCATCCAAACCGTAGCTTTTCCGGAACATTTATCACACTTACAAGTAGCATTCATTGGTTTTGTGAACCAAACTCTGCTTGCAAAACGGGAAGTTCTGTCTGTTAATGCTCCAACCGGACAAACGTCAATTACGTTTCCGATAAAATCATTATCCAAAGCTTTATTTAAATAAGTAGAAATTTCAGCATGATCTCCTCTGAACAAAATTCCGTGTTCTCTTTCACCAGTTAACTGGTTTGCAGCCAATACACATCTTGCACAAAGAATACAACGGTTCATATTCAATTTAATATTCGGACCAAGATCGTCTGCTTCGTATGTATTTCTTTCGAATTCAGTTCTTGTCTGAAGATTTCCGTGCTCATAACCTAAATCCTGAAGATGACATTCTCCGGCCTGATCACAAACAGGGCAATCCAACGGGTGGTTTACCAATAAAAACTCGGTTACAGCTTTTCTGCCTTCCTGAGCTTTATCAGAAGTAAGATTTTTTACTTCCATACCATCCATTACATTAGTTCTGCAGCTTGCAACCAATTTTGGCATAGGACGAGGATCTGCTTCAGATCCTTTAGAAACTTCCACCAGGCAAGTTCTACATCTTCCTCCACTTGTTTCTAATTTGCTGTAATAGCACATTGCTGGAGGAACAGATTTTCCACCGATTTGTCTGGCAGCTTCCAAAATAGAAGTTCCAGGCATAACTTCGGTAGTTTGTCCGTCTATAGTTATTTTGAATTTTTTAACCTCTTCGCTCATATTCTATGCTTTCGCTTATGCTTTTAGGCGTTAAGCTATATTTTAATTATACTTTTTTGTATTAAATGTATATCCGATTCCTGCAAGGATCTGTCCGAAAACAAAATCCTGTCTTGCTTTGTCAGGTTTGTTATTTAATGTAGTTTTAATATCCCACATATTAATATATCCGGCTTTTCCCTCCACTCTTATCATCCAGTTTTTCCAGAAAACTAAGTTAAGACTGGATCTAAGATCGGTTCCCATACCTGCCACGTGAAAACGGTCACTTCTTTCATTTCCAAAAAGTTTGATATTACTTTTCGGAAACATTACTCCGATTCCGGCTCCGTAAGACCATACTAAATCTATATTTTTCTTATGAATAAGATTTTTGTATTTCTCTAAACCTAAATTTTCATAATTCAATCCGTCTGTATGCTCAAAAGTAAGGAACTGTGTATCAGATAAATCTACCTGTCCGTTCTGTACCATTCCTGCATATTTAGGATCTGAAATATGTCCTGAAAAATCAACCGTCTGGTTTTGTTTCATTACATATTTCATATGGTCAATTCCTAAAACCAGAGCCAAATTATCTTTAATAAAATACCCTAATCTGAAATTATACTGCGTTACGGTAAACCAACTTGGATCAAAATAAACGATTCCAAATTTTGTAGGCTTATCTCTGGCAGCTACATTATTCAGTTGAAAATCATAACCGTCTCCGGTAAAATGAATATCAGAATTGCTGTAAGCTCCTCTGTTCCAACCGTAGAAAACGAAGACCTGTCCTTTTTTGCTTAAAGGTAATGGTTTTACCTTCTTTTCAGGCTTATATGGAGTTACCTCCAATTTATATTCTTTTTCTAATGTATCTTTTTTTACTTGTCCAAAAGCAAAACCGGAGACCATTAGACCGATCGCCAATAATTTTTTCATTCTAAGCATTATTCTCAACTGCAGGGATTGGATCTGCATAATGTGCCAACCCATAATTTTGTGTCTGTGACAACTCAGGGTTTTTAATGTGCCATTCGAACTCATCTCTGAAGTGACGAATAGCCGCTGCAACAGGCCAGGCTGCTGCATCACCCAATGGACAAATGGTATTTCCTTCGATTTTTCTCTGGATATCCCAAAGAAGATCGATATCTTCCATTTTTCCTTCTCCTTTCTCAATTTTTTTCAAAATTTTGTACATCCATCCCGTTCCTTCACGGCAAGGAGTACATTGTCCACAACTTTCGTGATTGTAAAATCTCGCTAAAGTCATGGTATGATCTACGATACACTGGTCTTCATCCAAAACGATGAAACCTCCTGAACCCATCATTGTACCGGTAGCAAAACCACCGTCAGCTAATGATTCGTAATTCATGTATCTTGGTTCTCCGTTTACAGTTTTTAATAATAAATTAGCAGGAACAATCGGAACAGAGCTTCCTCCAGGGATACAAGCCTTTAATCTTTTTCCGTCTTTAATTCCGCCGCAATATTCTTCAGAGTAAATGAATTCTTCAACAGTGATTGTCATGTCGATTTCATAAACTCCTGGTTTGTTGATGTTTCCACAAGCAGAAATTAATTTTGTACCTGTAGATCTTCCAACTCCGATTTTAGCATATTCAGCTCCTGTAATATCAATGATTGGAACGATTGCCGCGATAGATTCAACGTTATTTACTACCGTTGGCCTTTCCCAAAGTCCTTTTACAGCCGGGAATGGCGGTTTCAATCTTGGGTTTCCTCTTTTACCTTCAAGAGATTCAAGCAATGCCGTTTCTTCACCGCAAATATATGCTCCACCACCTCTTTGAACGTAAATTTCACAGTCGAAACCAGTTCCTAAAATATTTTTACCTAAAAATCCTGCTGCTTTAGCTTCCTCAATTGCTTCTTCCAAAATATCTGGAATCCAAGAATATTCTCCACGGATGTAGATATAAGAAACATTTGAACCTAAACAGAAAGATGAAATCAGCATTCCTTCAATTAATAAATGAGGAAGAAACTCCATCAGATATCTGTCTTTGAAAGTTCCCGGTTCAGATTCATCGGCATTTACTACCAAGTGTCTTGGAACGCCTTCAGGTTTTGCCAAAAAGCTCCATTTCATCCCAGTCGGGAATCCAGCTCCACCACGTCCACGAAGACCTGAAGCTTTTACTTCTTCAAGAATTTCGTCCGGTGTCATTTTCAAGGCTTTTTCAGCTGCTGTGTAACCTCCCTGTTTACGGTATGTTTCAAAGTAGCGGATACCTTCTATATGTGCGTCTTTAAGTAAAAGTTTTTTACTCATTGTTATTTGCTTATTGCAATTAGCTTTTGGCTTCTTGCATTTAATTGTTAAAATTTAAATTAATTTAAAACCTGAGATTTTAAATTTTTATTAGCCCAAATCAACCTGTCCTTCTCTACAAAGATCAAGGATTTCGTCAACTTTTTCTATCGTTAAATTTTCATGAAAGAATTTCCCTAACTGCATCATTGGCGCGTATCCACAAGCACCAAGACATTCAGCTGGTTTTAATGTGAACATCCCGTCTTCAGTTGTTTGTCCGTCCTTAATGTTCAGTTTCGTTCTGATATGGTCAAGGATTTTTTCGCTTCCGCAAACCATACAAGGTCCCGTTCTGCAAACTTCCAAAACATATTTACCAACCGGCTTCATATTGAACATCGTATAGAAAGTTGCTACTTCATATACTTCAATTGGCTTAATACTCAATAATTCCGCAACATAATCCATCACAGGAACGTCTAACCATCCTCCGAATTCTTTCTGTGCTACATGCAGAACAGGAAGAAGAGCAGATTTTTGTCTTCCTTCAGGATATCTTGCGATAATTTTATGTACCTGTGCTAAACTTTCCGGTTTAAAAGCTATTGTTTCGCTCACTTTTTTAAATTTTAAATTTTGAATTTTAGATTTTAAATTCTAAAAAATTTCAATTTTTATATTTAGCTTGGATTAATTTAAAATTCATAATCCAACATCTATAATTTCTTATGCGTCTAATTCTCCCGCAATAATATTCATACTACACATCGTTACGATTGCATCTGAAATTACAGAACCTGTAATCATTTCAGGATAAGCCTGGTAGTAGATAAAACATGGTCTTCTGAAGTGCAGTCTGTAAGGACTTCTTCCACCATCACTCACTAAATAGAAGCCTAACTCTCCGTTTCCACCTTCTACAGCATGGTAAACTTCACCTTTAGGCACATCAGTTTCTCCCATTACGATTTTGAAATGGTAGATCAAAGCTTCCATTTTTTGATAAACATCAGCCTTTTCAGGAAGATAGAAATCAGGTACATCCGCGTGGAATGATCCTTCAGGAAGATTTTCGTATGCTTGTTTGATGATTTTAATTGATTCCCAGATTTCCTGTTGACGAACCATGAAACGGTCGTAAGTGTCACCTGCAGTTCCTACAGGAATGATAAAGTCGAAATCTTGGTAAGAAGAATAAGGTTGTGCAACTCTCACGTCATAGTCTACTCCTGCTGCACGTAAATTGGGACCTGTGAAACCATAGCTTAATGCTCTTTCCGCAGAAATTCCTCCTGCTCCGATGGTTCTGTCCATGAAAATTCTGTTTCTTTCTAATAGAGTACAGAATTCTTTGAATCTTGGTGGGAAAGTTTTAAGGAAATCCTTTAATAATTCATGGAATTTTGGGGTGAAATCTCTTTCAAAACCTCCAATTCTTCCCATGTTAGTTGTCATTCTCGCTCCGCAGATCTGTTCGTACATATCATAAATACGCTCTCTTTCGATGAACATATAGGTAAGACCGGTAATTGCTCCTGAATCCATCCCGGTTACTCCGTTACAGATAAGGTGGTCACCGATTCTTGCTAATTCCATTAAAATTACACGCATATAATCTACACGCTTAGGAACTTCAACTCCAATTAGCTTCTCAACTGTCATGTGCCAACCTAAATTGTTAATTGGTGCAGAACAGTAATTCATACGGTCGGTAAGGGTAGTGATCTGAGAATAGTTTCTTCTTTCAGAAATTTTTTCAAATGCTCTGTGGATGTAACCTACTGTTTGCTCAGCGTGAAGGATTCTTTCTCCATCCATCGTTAAGATATTCTGGAAAATCCCGTGAGTAGCAGGGTGGGTTGGTCCTAAATTGAGGGTATAAAGTTGACCATCAATTTGCTCCTTACTTTCGTATTGGTTAAGTATATTAGATAATGAGTTATCTTTCATAATTTAAATGCTTTAGGCTCTAGGCTTTAGGCTTTAAGCTCATTGCTTATTACTTATTGCTTATCGCATTATATTTTTATCTTCCGAACATGCTGTCGTTCTTATCGGTCCTTGTGCCGTCTTCCAAACGATATTCCTTCAACATTGGATGGTATCCAAGATCTTCCATATTTAAAATAGCTCTAAGATCAGGATGTCCTTTAAATTTGATTCCGTAGAAGTCAAAAGTTTCTCTTTCCATCCAGTTAGCTCCCGCATATAATTCTAGAAGAGAATCAACTTCGATATTTTCTCTGGACATAAAGATCTTCAGACGCAATCTGAAATTAGCCATCATATTATGCAGGTGATAAACCACTCCGATTTCTTTCTCAGGAAACTCTGGGTAATGGATTCCACAAATATCTGTAAGAAAATTGATTTCTAATGATGAATCTTTAAGATAATGAATAATCTTCTTAATATCTTCTTTCTTCACCTCAATCGTCAACATTCCATAAGGCTCTGAGCTTGCGATTACAGACTCCGGAAATTCTCTTGTGATTGCTTCTAATACAAATTCGTTTGTCATTTCCGTTAGTTGCTTATGTTGTAAGAATCTAATAATTTCTGGTATTCAGGCATATCTCTTCTTCGGATGCTTTCGCTTTCTGCCAACGCCTGAACCTGCATTACACCTTCGATAATCTGCTCCGGTCTCGGAGGGCATCCTGGAACATAGACGTCCACAGGGATGATTTTATCAATTCCTTGTAATACAGAATAAGTATCAAAAATACCACCGCTGGAAGCACAAGCTCCAACTGCTACCACCCATTTCGGCTCAGCCATCTGAGTGTAAACTTCTTTTAGGACTGGTCCTAATTTCTTAGATATAGTTCCGCAAACCATCAGCATATCTGCCTGTCTTGGTGAGAAAGAGTTTCTTTCCATACCAAATCTTGAAGCATCATACGTCGGGTTCAGGGTAGCCATAAACTCGATACCACAACAAGAGGTTGCAAAAGGCAATGGCCAAAGTGAAAACTTTCTTGCCATCCCGATTACACTGCTCAGTTTCGTTGCGAAAAACCCTTCTCCTTCAAATCCTTCCGGAGCAGGTGCATCTGTTCTTATTACTGGTTTGTTATCTGACATTTTCTTTAATTTTAGATTTTGAATTATAGATTTTAGATTAAACTTCTGAGAGTTAATAATCTAAAACTCAAAATTTATAATTCATAATTTTTTTATTTATCCCAATCTAGTGCGCCACGTTTCCAGACATAGAAAAATGCCATGAAGAAAATCGCCACGAAGGTAAGTACAGCCAGGAATCCTTCCATTCCGAATTCTCTGAAGTTTACAGCGTAAGGATAAAAAAATACGATTTCAATATCGAATAATACGAATAATACCGCAGTCAAAAAGTACTTAATGGAAAACGGTGTTCTTGCATTTCCTTCTACCGGGACTCCACATTCCCAGCTTTGGTTTTTAACAGAATTTCCTTTTTTCTGTTTTGGCCCTAAAAAATGCGCTCCAAGCAAAGAAACTGCTACGAATGCTATCGCAACACCTGCCTGTATTAGGATTGGAATATAACTTTCAGGTAAATTCATTTTTGCATTATTATCTCAATTTGCAAATTTAGCGAATAAACAAGAAAGCATGAAATTAATAAGCTTAAAAGTGGGGGTAAAATGAGTAAAACCGGTAATTTAGAATCAATAAAAATTAGCCTTTTATGATTATTTTTTTTGTGTAGATTTCCCCTTTTTTCGTAGTGATTGTTAATAAATAGTTTCCCGATGGCGTACCGGAAATGTCTAAATTCTCCAGACTGTTCTGATTAGAAAAAGTTTTAATCAACCTTCCTGTGTTGTCATATAGCTGAATCAGGCTAATTTGTGAATTTTCAATATTGGTATGCCAGGTTATTTTACCGATTACAGGGTTTATTACATTAAAGTAAGTGTTTTGAGTAGTGCTTTCGCTGACGCTTAAAGGAGTTGGGGTGCAAGTAGAGTTGGTGGAAGTGGAGGCGTAGACTGATGCTGCTCCATTGAATTTATAAGGATATGTCCGTATAAGATTTCCTAATTGTTTATTGATCATGTCAACTTCATATAAGCTGGAAGAAATTGGATATGACGCGAAATTTAAACTTAATACATACACTTTGGAAGGATTTAGTTCCGAGCTTACAGAAAATGCGGCGTGCATATTCGGGATACTAAGATTCATAAACGGACAGCTTTGAGAAGGATCCAGCATATTGATTTCAAGAATACCTGTAGTGGTTGTCACGAAAAGTCTGTTTTCGAAAAAAAACAGATCTCCTCCTGGTGTGTGTGTATTAGGAAGAAATCCCATTGTTGTAATTGTACCAGTGCTGATCTCGTATCTGAATAATAGATTAAAGGCTCCTGTTGCATATACATAATTTCCTGAATCTGATACTAACGAATTGATCTGATGATCAAAGTTTCCTAAGAATTCACAGCTTGAAGTAGCATTGTTTCTTCTGTATAATTTCCCTGAATTGGTAACATAATACATGTTGCTGGCTCCATCAATTGCAATATCTGTAAAATCTTCAAATAATACAGCAGTTGTAGGGCATACAGGCTCTAGAACCTCCGATGGATTTGAAACATCCAGTCTGTAAATTCTGTTCGTGCTGCTATACGGCCTTGTTGCGTAAAATTCCTGAGAAAATAATTGTAAAGAAAGAAGAAAAATTCCCCAAAAGGATAATTTAGCGATTGAGCTCATTTAAATGAATTATTAGTTTATTGTAAAAATAAAAATTTATTTCATTAAATGATGAGTTATATACAGTGTTTTTGTGTTATTTCTTCATTTTCTTTAACAGGGATAAAGCCATAAAAGAGATATAGCCAAAAAGAATGCTTGCATACATTATATTAACAACCGTGTTCGTTCTGTCGTCTTCAATCTTAAAAAAGAAGTTATAAGCGACAAATCCGGCAATTAAAACAGCAAAAATGATAAGATGTGGTTTCATGATGAGCTAGAGTGTTGGAAGATATAGAAAATTGGTAAGATTACTCATTACCAATTATTCATTATCTATATTTAGAGAATAGGTTCTTCTTCTTTTATGATTTACAGGGTTGTAGTCCTGCCAGAGAACCTGTACACTTTTATTTTCTTCCAGTTCTGGATTGGTTTCGGCGAACTCAATGCCCATACTTGTAAATCTTACAAAAATTTCTTTGAAAATAATAGCTGTTACGCCACGTCTCTGATATTCAGGATGAATTCCGATAAGGTAAAAGTTAGCACGGTCATTTTTTTTGCTTGCCTGTAAAAAATGCCACCAGCCGAATGGGAATAGCTTTCCTTTAGATTTTTGTAAAGCTTTTGAATAGGAAGGCATTGTAATCGCAAAAGATACCAACTCATTATTTTCATCCACAACGCAGATTACATAGTTTTTATCAATAAAAGGGAAGTATTTTTCTTTATAAGTTTTGATCTGTTCTTCTGAAATAGGAGTGTAGGTAGAAAGGTGCTTGTAAGTTTCGTCCAATAATTTAAACATAGGCTCTACAAAAGGCAGAATCTCTTCTTTCGTTTTAAAAGGAAGGACTTTAAGCTTGTATTTCTGAGCGATAAGCCCACTGAATTTTTCAACTTTTTCTGGTAAAACTTTTGGGAAATTCATCTCAAATTCTACCCATTCTTTTTCTTTTGTTAAGCCAAGTTCTTCAAGGTGTTTTGGATAATATTCATGGTTGTAAATGCCAATCATGGTAGCCAGTTTATCAAAACCCATCGTTAGCATTCCTGCTTTATCAAGGTTTGTAAAACCCATGGGGCCCTCGATTTTATCAATATTATTTTCTTTGGCGTAATCAATTGCTTTTTGAATCAATGCCTTAGAAACTTCTTTGTCATCAATAAAATCAATCCATCCGAAACGAACTTTTTTAATTCCCAGTTCTTTTTCTTCTTTATGGTTGATCATTACCGCAATTCTTCCTACTACTTTACTGTCTTTTTTTGCAAGAAATTGTTTTGATTCTGAATAATTTAAGGCTGGATTTTCTTTAACATCCCAGATCTTAAATTCGTCTTTAATAAAAGAAGGAACATAATAAGGATTGTTTTTATAAAGATCCATTGGAAACTTAACGAATTGTTTTAATTCATCTTGTGTTTTTACTTCAATAACTGCGACTTTAGACATAGTTTAATAAGGCTAATTATAGGACAAATATAAATAAATAAAATGTAATACTTTGGCACAGTTTTTACATCATTTAGGTTAAAAATATACAATAAAGTTTATTAAAAATGATCGGTTATTACATTATTATAGGGATTTCAATGCTGGTGAGTTGGTATGTGTCGTGGAAATTGAAATCGAAATTTGAATATTATTCTAACGTGCATCTTAGAAATGGACTTTCAGGAAAAGAAGTGGCGGAAAAAATGTTGAGAGATAACGGAATTAACGATGTTCAGGTAATGTCGGTCCCCGGACAGTTAACAGACCATTATAACCCTGAAAATAAAACAGTCAATCTTTCTGAAGGAGTATATATGCAGAGAAATGCGGCAGCAGCGGCTGTCGCAGCTCATGAATGCGGTCATGCAGTGCAGCATGCTAAAGGATATTCAATGTTGCAGCTCAGATCTAAATTGGTCCCGGTTGTACAGATAAGTTCCAATTTAATGCAATTTGTCATTATTGCGGGATTGGTTATTATGTCAGCCACTGCTTCCATAGAAAATCCGAGAGGCAATACATTGGTATTGGCAATAGGTGTTATTATGTTTGCGTGTACCACTCTTTTTGCTTTTATAACACTGCCTGTAGAATATGATGCTAGTAACAGAGCGATGAAATGGCTTAAAGATACAGGAACGGTAACTTCTGAAGAATATGTAGGCGTTCAGGACAGTTTAAAATGGGCAGCAAGAACATATGTTGTGGCCGCTTTAGGATCATTGGCTCAGCTTCTTTACTGGGCATCTTTATTGATGGGAGGAAGAAGAGATTAATCTTTAAATTCAAAAGAAATATACTGCATCTCGGACAATTTGTCTGAGATGCTTTCTTTTTGTGCTAACTTTAAAGAAGCAGTAAGTATACAGTTTTCATTGGCATCAAAATTCAAAACCTTGGCATCGTATTTTGAAAGTAATGTGAAAATAACGTTTTGCTGGTTGAAGTTAAACTGAATTTCAATTTCTGTTTCTAATTCTTTTGTAATGATATTAGCTTCTTCCAACGTGATCTTTGCCGATTCTTTATAAGCTTTTACGAGGCCTGAAACTCCCAGTTTTGTTCCTCCGTAATAACGGACTGAAATAACGAGTGTATTTGTGATTTCGTGTGCCAGAAGCTGATTGTAAATAGGTAAACCTGCACTTCCTGAAGGTTCTCCATCGTCATTGGCCCGATAATTTTCGCCTTGTAACCCCATCCGGAATGCATAGCAGTGGTGCGTTGCTTTAGGATGTTCGGCTCTTACTTTTTCTAAAGCTTCTCTAAGCTGATCTTCATTATTTACGGGATAGGCAAATCCAATAAACTTGCTTCCTTTTTCCTTTAGTAAGGTGTTTTCTATAGATTTTTCTATGGTTTTATACTCGAATTGCATTGTATCTAATGAAGATTAGTAAATTGGATGTTTTAAATCTCTTGACATAATATTGCTAAAACTGACGGATGAAATTGAATCGTTGTCAGGTTGAGCATTTCGAAGCCTTTTGATTATAAATAATTACTGTAAAAAGAAATACTATTATCTCTGATATTTTCAACTTTATCAGCATTAAAGCCAAATTCAGGAGCTTTTGTGCCGTTTTTCAGTTGTAAGTTTTCATTTTTAATAACCATAGCTTCATCCCAGAGATTAGCATCTATAAACTGCTGTAAAGTAAAGCATCCTCCCTCAACGATCACAGACTGTATCTGTTCTTTGTATAGAGCATCCATTAAACGCTGAAGGAAATTTTCTTTTTGTATTCTTATAAAATGAATATTCTGCTCACTTCCTTCTTTAATAGAATTAAAAACCAGCGTTTTTGCTTCATTATTATAGATATTAAAATCGGCAGGTACCTTTAAGTCAAAATCAATTAAAATTCTTACGGGATTTATGCCTTCTGTATTTCTGACTGTCAGACTTGGATTGTCATTGATCGCAGTTTGTGTTCCTACTAAAATAGCATGTTCGTCAGCTCTTAACTGATGAACGAATTGATTGACTAAAATATTTGAAATAGCAGTTGGCTTAAAATCTTTATCCATGAATCCGTCTTGAGATTCTGCCCATTTCAGAATGATAAAAGGTCTTTTCTTTTCATGATAGGTGAAGAACCTTTTGTTCAGATCAATACATTCTTTTTCCAAAATTACTGATATTACTTCTATTCCTGCGTCCTGAATGATTTTTTTTCCTTTGCCATTCACTTTATCATGAGAATCCATGGCTCCGATGACTACTTTTTTAAATCCCAGTTCTTTAATTTTTAAGGCACATGGAGGTGTTTTCCCATAATGAGCACAAGGCTCAAGAGATACATAAATCGTAGATTCCGGAATGAGATCTTTGTTTTTTACTGAATTGATAGCATTGATTTCTGCATGATTTTCTCCAGCTTTATGATGATAGCCTTCGCCAATAATTTCACCATTATGAACAATAACACTTCCCACCAGTGGATTTGGATAGGTTTTGCCTAATGCTTTTTGAGCCAGTTCAATGCATCTTTTTATGTAAAATTCGTCTTGCATATGAAAGAAAAAAGCGAAGACAAATTTCTTTGCTTCGCCTGTTATATATTTTTAAATTATTTTATTCTCCAACAATAATGCTGTGAAGATTTTGTCTTAATGTTTCCAAATGAGCTTTTTTCTCATCAATAGAATTGAAAGTGTCTTTCAATAAAGGATTGTCTTTTGATGGGTTTTTGAAGAATGCCAAGTTGTTCTCTAATTTTACAATTTCGGCCTCAAGATCAGAAATTTGACTCTTCATTTTTCTGGCTTTATCGGTTAATTGATTTTCAGAAAGACCTTCTTCTTTAAGTTCTAACTCATTGATTTTATTCAATTTAAGCTTCTCTCTTAAAGTTTTGTTGAACTCTGAATTAATTGAAATTTTATCTCTAGGAACTTTTCCGATGTTATTCCATGCTGTTTTAATCGTTTCGATTTTTTCGATGCTGCCTTCTTCGTTGGTCACCGTTTTTAACTCATCAAGAAGAACCTTTTTGTTTTTATAATTCTCTTTCCAGTTATCTGTTGACGCATTGCTCTTCTCTCTGTAATTGTTGAAGAAAGCATTGCAGGCATCACGGAATTCATCCCAGATCTTATTGGTCATGCTTTTTGGAACGTGACCGATTTTTTTCCAGTCTTCCTGAAGTTTTTTGAATAACGGAACAGCAATATCCCATTCTTCGTTATTCATATTGTCCTGAGCGGTCTGAATAAGTTTTAGCTTTTCCTCCAGATTAGCCTGTTGAGAGCCTTTTAAAGATTTATAATAAGTATTCTTCGTTGTATTGAATCCTCTGAGTGTCGTTTTAAAATCATTCCAGTTCTGATTGGACAATTTTCTTGGAACACTTCCTGTCTTTAAAAAGTCTGAACGCAGGTCTTCAACTCTTTTAATAGAGTTTTGCCAATAATTGTGATTGGGAGTTTCTGCAGGCTCAGATAATTTTTTTATTTCTGCTATGATCTGATTTTTCTTCTCAAGATTAGCCGTTTGTTCTGCTTCAATAGCTACAGATAGCTCAGACTTTCTTTCGTGAATTTTATTGGAGATTTCTTTAAATTCTTCCCAGGTTTTTTCACGGAATTCTTCTGCAACAGGTTCTGCCTCTTCTTTCCAAAGCTTATGAAGGTATTGTAATTCATTTAAAGCTTTTTGAATCACAGGCTCGTTTTCAAGTTCCTTGGCACGGGCAATGATATGTTGTCTTTTTTCAAGATTATGATTGTATTCCTGCTCAAGAAACTCTTTATTTAAATCCAGCATCTGATAAAACTGATTCAAATGGTGGAAATAATTATTGTTAAGAATTCTGAATTCAGATTTTGCAACCTGTCCGGCTTTTGACCATTCTTCTTTTATTTCGCGAATAGATTTGAAAAGATTGGTTCCCGGTTCGGAATTCGTATAAAGATTTTTAAGTCTTTCGATAATATTCTGACGGTGCTCAAGATTTTTCTTCTGCTCTTCCTCCTGACCTTTTTGATAAGTGTCGTGTTTTTCTCTGAAAATATTGACCAAAGCCGAGAATTTAGCTTGTGAAGGATGCTCATAACTGAAATTCTCAGGAGCATTTCCAGCATCAGTATATTCGTGTTTTTTGTCTTCTACTTCATCATGGATGTAATGACTTGCTTTTTCTTTGAGTAAGTTGAATTTTTTGGAATTTTCACCGGCATTTGGCGTGTTGATGATTTTTTCCATTTCTTTCAAAGCATCAACTAAAGAGATCTCTACATCCTCGTGTTCTTCTTCATGTTCTGTTTCTTCTTCATGCAGATTTTCATCATGAGTTACCGTGTTTTCCGGTGTTTCTTCATGAGATACTTCGTTAGAATTTTTCTTTTCTTCGTTTTCAGAAAGGTTGTTTTCTGTAGTCATAGCAAGTCGTTTATGTGAGTGGCGTTATTATCCTCTTAAATATATAGCAAAAGCCAATTAAAGTACTAATTTATGTTATTTTTTTTGAAAATTCCAAATTTCCCAGGCTTTTTCTGCTTGCTGTTCAAGCATATAATAGCCATTCACTGTTTTTGCTCCTTTTTCTGAAGCATTGATGATGAACTGTGTGTAATTAGGGTTGTAAATTAAGTCGATGATTAAGTGATCTTTAGAGATTCCTTCGAAAGGAAAACTCAAACATTCTTCTACATTCGGAAAAGTTCCGACCGGAGTACACTGAACAATAATTTTATGATTTTCAACGGTTTCTTTATCTAAATTTTCAAAATTGACTTCCGTATTTCTTGAAACAGTTATTGAAGAAATTCCATGTTTGTCCAAGGCATATTTTACTGCTTTTGCAGCGCCTCCGTTTCCTAATATTAAAGCTGATGTATGATGTTGCTTCTTGTGAAGAAGAAATGTCTTTTCAAATCCGAAAGCATCTGTATTATAGCCTGTTTTTTTCCCGTCCTGAATCAAAACACAGTTTACAGCTCCGATTTTTTCGGCCTCATCACTCAATTCATCGAGATAATCGATGATTTTTTCTTTATAAGGAATGGTAACATTGAAGCCTAAAAGGTCAGGCGTTGAAAACAAGTTTTCAACTTCATTAATTTCACTAAGATCAAATATGTTGTAAGAATATCCTTTCAACATCAGTTTCTGGAATTTGTCTTCGAAAAATTTTTTTGAGAAAGAATATGAAATGTTCTTTCCTATCAAACCTAGTTTTTTATTAGAATCCATACCATAAAATTATAAAAAAAGACCGGACAAAACCGGTCTTTATATAAAATATTTTTATTGTCTTATTCTACAATGAATTTTGTAGTGAAACGATCTGTTTTCAAGATGTAATTTCCTTTTGTAAGTCCTTTAAGATTGATCTTATTTGAATTTTTAAAAGGATTTGCAATAGCATCAATTAATTTTCCTGAAAGGTCATAGATTTCCGCTTTTGAAATTTTTGATAAGTTTTCACCTTTTACAAATAATTCGTTGTTTCTAACAGGATTAGGATAAATACTGAAAGTTTTTTCTTTTGCTGTTTCCACAGTTCCTAAAGAGCTGCTGTAGCAAGTCCAGCTAAGATCATCAAGAGCAACTCTTGCTCCCGTTGTACTTGTAATAGGGTTAGTAATCTTAATGACAACGTTTCCGCTTACGTTGATATTATTGATGGTAGTGGTCGTTGTTGCGTTAGCTGTAGAACTGTAAGGAATTGTACCTACCTGAACTCCGTTTATTTCAACATTTAAAACACCTGGCCCAGTTCCGAATTTTAAAGCTGTCGTTAAAGTTAAGCTTTGAATTCCTCCGGAAACTGTAGAACTTGTAAGGTTTCCAACTCTTAAAGTAATTGCTTTTCCTGAAATAGTCTGGTCTGTTCTTCCATCAGTAGCGGTCCATGTAATACCTGCATTTGTCCATGTTCTTGTATCATAGCCATTTCCTCCGGAAGGTATATTTTCAAAATTTTCTGTACCACAGCTTCCGCCTCCGGGTTGTCCTGCTAAAGTAGTTCCTGTAGCAGTATTACTTTGGGAAGACGTATTTCCGGCAGCATCTTTTGCAATGATATAAAAGTTGTATGTCGTAGAAGGATTTAATCCTGAAACTGTTGCAGTAGTTCCGGAAGCAGTGGTGTAAAAAGTTCCGTTTACATAGATGTCATAACCTGTTACTCCAATATTATCTGTTGCAGCTGTCCAGCTTAAAGAAATAGAATTTGAAGTCGGATTGTTTGTGGCTAAGTTAGTCGCAGCTGTTGGAGCTTGAGTATCAACTACCGGAGTTCCCCAGATCTGATTTACATATTCCGGGTGGTCGATATAAGGGTTTCTGTTACCCTGATAGGTATAAGAAGCGTTATTTCTGTTAATTTCAGCTTGAGAAACAGGATCTAAAGTATTCCATGCTATCAGCTGATCAAGTTCCCACTGTTGTAATCCAGGGAATGAAGAACCTCCCAACATATTTCCTGTACTGAAACCTGCAAGTTGGGTTTCGTATCTTGTTACAAAATAAAAGATCATTCTGGCAACATCTCCTTTGAATGCATCAATAGGTTCGAAAACTGTTCCTCCATATCCTGCAGAAACAGAATTTCCTAATTTTGATCCGTTTAGAGAAGTAAAGCTCGCTGTCCCTACTTTTCCGAAAGGATAGTTGGATCTCATTCCGTTTACTTTTCCGTCTGTAGCACGGATAAAGTGGATGTCAGATTTCATTGGAAAAGCTTCATTAAAAAGACTTTGCGGAACGATATGTTCTCTGTTGTAGCAATTGCCTTCTGCGCTGTAGCTTCCACACTGATTAGTTCCGTAAGTAAAGTTATACGGATCCGGACCGTTTGGATTCTCGGAATAAATGTCAAGAATAGTTCCGTCGTTTTCGTAAGTCGTATCACGGTCAGTGGTTTGATATCCTGTCCATAATCCGCCATATCCATGATCCTGGTGACCGGCAGATATAATGTCTTTCAGTTTTGTTTTCAATGTTGCTCCGGTAAGACCAGTAGTCCCATTGTAGTATCCCGTCGGGATTTGTGCAAATGTACTAGCAAATACAAAGCACATTAAAGTAGAGAGTAAAGTATGTTTCATCCTAAAAAAATTGGGCGGTAAAGGTACAAAAAAATAAATCCTAACGATTGTTAACTTTTAGTAATATACTCTTTGCTGATTTTTGAAAATACCCACGAAATGATGAATCCGAAGAGGGATGCAGTAAGGGCTACAATGAAATAATTTTTCCCGACGATCTTTACAGGGAAAGGTAAAATTTCATTGGCTTTGAAAAACTCTGTGTATTGTTGGAAGTAGCATAATGCTGTTCCCACGATTAATCCGGAAATAATACCTAAAACGACGATCAGAATTCCGGTATAAAAGTATATTCTTCGTAAATCTCTTAAAGGGAAACCTAAAGAAACCAACGATTTTGCCTGTTCTTTTTTGTCGAGCTGAAGAATAATAATAGCTCCTGCAAGATTAAAAGTTGTAATAAAAATAACCAGTGCGAAAATGAGATAAATAAACAGTTTTTCAGTGTTTATCATCTTCCAGAAAGCTGCGTTTTCTTCTTCTTTGGTTTTGATCTCAATATTTTTTCCAAGAGAAGATAATAAGCTTTGTTTAACGGAATCTGCATTTTCAGGATTTTTTAATTTAATAACAATCTGATATGCTGATTTTTTAGGAAGATTAAGAAGTTCCTCTGCCAATTCGATCGGTGCAATGATATAATTGTCCAACTGATCTTTTCCAGGGAAAACTCCTGTAACAATAATATCTTTTTTATTGTAAATGTCATCTTCTCTGTTGATAATTCCTGTTCCGGGTTTAGGCATCAAAACTGTTGCGTAAGCATTCGTCGTATCTACAGGAATTGAAAGTCTGTTATCCAGAGAGTTTTCCATGATAACTTCATTGGAATAATCAAAACTCGGATAAGCTCCGTAGATCACATCTTTATCAATAGGATTTACTTTTACATAAGCCGAATCAACACCTCTTAAATAAGCAATATCACCTTTTCCGTTATAGCTGATATATACTTTCTCTTCTATAATTTTTGAAAAATTACTGATCTCTTTGCTGTCGCCTAATACAGTTGTAATTTTTTTGAGATCTTTTATCGTTTTTCCGGAATTGCTTTTAATGGTTAAATCTGAATGAAGATTGGAGATAAGATCCTTATTAAGATCTTCTAATCCCGAAAAAACTGAAATAATAACGAACATTGCAGTAACGGCAACCGTCATTGCTCCAACAGCCAGCCACGTAATAAACGTAACGGCAGTACTCCCTTTTTTTGATAAAAGGTATCTTGAAGCGATATAAAATGCAATGTTCTTCAAAATCTATAAAACAGGGTTGTCTCCTTCTCCTCTTAATTCTCTTTCCAGTTTCTCAACGTCATCAAGAGCAGTATCAAGATAAAAATTAAGATTAGGAATTACACGAACCTGTTTTGCCATTTTCTGGCCGATAAAATTTCTGTACTGAGCTTTATTTTCTTCGATTTCCTTCATGACAGCAGAACGGAATTCCTGAGGAAAAATGCTTAAATAAATTTTAGCAATTCCTAAATCTGCAGTTACTTTTACGTCTGAAACTGATACCAAAATACTTTGTTTGCTTTCTGCAGCCTGCTTGCGGAAAAGTTCTGCGAAATCTTCCTGAATAATCTGTGCTACTTTTCTTTGTCTGTTACTTTCCATAAGTTATGCAAATTTAGTACTTTTGTTTGAATTGATACTTTGAAATTTAGAGTCTGTATCAAATTTACAACTAAAATTATATTTTTTATTTATGAAGTTAGAACATATTGGTATTGCTGTAAAATCCTTAGGCATTTCTGATGAACTCTTTACGAAACTTTTAGGAAAGGAATCTTATAAAAAAGAAATGGTGGAAAGGGAAGGAGTGATTACTTCTTTTTATGAGACCGGAGAGAGTAAAATTGAGCTTTTGGAAGCCAGTAAAGAAGAAAGCCCAATCTCAAAATTTATTGAAAAGAAGGGGGAAGGCATCCATCATCTTGCTTTTGGAGTGGAAAATATTGTTGAAGAAGTAAAAAGATTAAAAAAAGAAGGATTTCAGTTTATATCCGAAGAACCCAAAGAAGGTGCTGATAACAAATTAGTTGTCTTCTTACATCCTAAATCTACCAATGGTGTACTGGTAGAACTTTGTCAAGAAAAGCAATAAAAAGTTTTGTAGTGAAATAATTTTTGCTATTTTTGCAATCACAAAATTTAACCAAGTTTTGAGGTCCTATAGCTCAGTTGGTTAGAGCACCTGACTCATAATCAGGTGGTCCCTGGTTCGAGCCCAGGTGGGACCACATATAGAATCAAGCACTTACAGAAATGTAGGTGCTTGATTGTTTTTAATTTTATAAGATCAAGGTATAGGTCAAGTCGTGGCTATTACAATTTATAATGGATACCAAATACTAATCCTTGATAAAGAGTAGAAAATAAATTAACTAAAACGAATTCATTTTATTTTTTATCCGGTTGGTAATCGGGATGTCCTAACTGCCAAAATGCAAAAGCAAAAATATCACTTATATTTGAGTATAATTCTGAAACCGGAAGATCTGCGCCATGTCCGCCATCGTAATTTATTCTTAACAAAATTGGACTTTTTGCAGCATTATCTGCCAATAATTTTGCTGCAAACTTTGAAGGCATCCAAGGGGCAACTCTGGGATCATTAATACCTGCAGTAATTAAGGTAGCAGGATATTCAACGCCTTTTTTTATGTGCATATAAGCATCCATTTCCAAAAGTCCTTTAAAGCCTACTGAGTCTTCAATGGAGCCATATTCCTGAACAGAAGTTTTTATCGTTCCTCCAAACTCATTTCTTAAGGGATTTAAAACACCAGCTTCAATAATTGCCGCCCCAAATAATTCGGGCTTTTCGGTAATTGCTCTTCCAATGGTAATTCCACCTGCACTTGCTCCCCAAACAGCTATTTTTTTTGATGAGGTATAATTTTGATCAATTAAATATTCAGCACAGGCTATTAAGTCTTTCCAGGAATTAGGCTTCTTTAGTTTTTGACCGTCAATATGCCATTGCTCTCCTTTTTCCCCGCCTCCACGGATGTGTGGAACGGCTACTATACCTCCCTGGTTGGCCCAAACCAGATAACTTCTTGCGAAAAATGGATAATATGATTCTGCGTATGCCCCATAAGCCTGCATTAAAACAGGTGCCTTACCGTCTCTTTTAATATTTTTCCTGTAAATCAGGGATAATGGTACTTCAGTTCCGTCATAAGATTTAACCGTGATTTCATCCACAATGATATCTTTAAATTCAGGATACTCTATTATAGGGACTAAGTTTTCTAATGTAAATATATTTTTAGTTACATTATATTTAAATCTCTGCTGTTCATTGGCCCATCCAGAGCAGCTTACCCAGATATCAGAAAAGTCTTTACCTTTAGCTTGAAGACCTATATTGCCAGAAGTGTAAGGTAATTTTATAGGATTCTCTTTACCCTTTTTATATAAATAAAGTTTGGCTTCTACACCATTTTTGGTTGTTGTATAATAGATACCATCAGATGTTATTACATAATTGGTAAGAACTTCCGTCTTTTTTTCAGGAATAAGGATGGTAGGATTTTTGAAATCGGGATTATTTATGTTTGTCTTACATAATTTAAAATTAGATGAGTTTTGACCGGACATATAGTATAGATCATCATCAATCAAAGTTATATTAAAAATCTTATCTTTTTTGGTATACAGCGGCTTCCAGTTTTGCTTACCATTTAGTAAGTCTTTTTTACTGATAATGAAAGTATCTCTGAAGTCTTCGGAGTCTACGATAATTCCTATAAGATTTTGATTGGTAGGCGTAAATGTCAGCACGGCTGGAAATCCTGTATCACCAATTTTTAAATCAGGATTATGGTGATTTGAAAAAATGATATTTCGTTTTTCTGGGTCTTCTCCAATTTTATATAAAATAGATTCGGTGTTTTTGCCAAAGCTATCAGAAGTTTTGTCTGTTGTAGGGTAATAAACATAAAAAAAACCGGAGTTGTCACCAAGCCATTTAATGCCGCCGACAGTAGACGGGTTTATATTTGTAAGAATTTCAGGATGAATATATTTGGTTTTTACATCCATGATAATAACTTCTGAAAATTCTTTTCCTTTCTCGGAAAGCGAAATGGCCAGGCGGTTTCCGTCCCAGCTCGGACTTATAAGATTGATGATGAATTCGTGTGCAGTATCACGATCTCTTGGAGAAACAAAATGAGAAGGATCGTATAAGACTTCTTCTTTTCCTGAAAATCCTTTTCGATAATAGACTTTAGCTACTTTTTCGTTTGATTTCTTCTTTAGATAGAAATATTTATCATCACTTGTAATTTTTAATCCGCTTACCGAATACCCTTGTCTTTTATCTAGTTCCAATCTTTTTTCTAAATAATAATTTCGATTGGGGATAGCATTAATAACTGAATTAGAATAATCTGTTTGAGACCTCATCCAGGAAATGGTTTGAGGATCTTTTAAATTTTCCAGATTTCTGTAATCATCTGTTATTGTACTTCCGAAATATTGATCTGTAGCAGATGTTTTAAGAGCTAAATTATTTGATTGTGCACCTAAAACTGTGAAAAGTAGTAAAGTAATGATAAATATTCTATACTTCATGTAAAAATAAATATTAATTATTGTCCGGTACTTCCGATAGGACCATCATGTATTTTGCTTGCATTCTCAGGAAACATACATCCATCATCACCTATAATTCCCAAGCCATCAGGAGTTTTACCTCCCTGTACTTTTCCTAAATCGGTGATTTTAGAAAGTTGCAATTTTTTTAGAGATAACTTTTTTTCATTTTTTTTTGCTTTCTTCATTGTTGTAAAATTAAAAATTATTTACTGCAAAGAAATTTTTTTTTTGTGAATTTTCATAATATATGTTATCTAGATTCATGAATTTATAGAAAAAAAAGAAGGTTTATACTTCTTTGTATGAACTACTTACGTAGAATCAATCTAAATAAACAAGAGCATTGTAAAGCAACTGATAAAAGTAATATTTTTGCAAAAACTTTTAAAAATGATGAGGTATATATGTAGTGTTTTGCTTTTACTTTTATGTATATCAATACATGCCCAAAATAATTTTACCGATTCACTGAAGAAGTATTCATATAGTGAGTTACAGCAAAAATTCTATCAGTATAACAATGATGATAAAGAGAAAGCGAAACAAGTTTCAAAATATTATCTTCAAAAAGCCAAAACTGAAAATGAAACCGATCAGATAGAAGAAGGATATGTCTTAGCTCATCTTTCTGAAAATCAGGATATCTCTCTAAGGTATCTTGATAGTTTATTGGTTTTTACTAAAAACTCAACCAAAAATACTTATCCTGCAAGAGTTTATCTTTTAAAGGGAAATCTATATTATAAGTTTGATAATCAGTCGAAAGCATTAGAAAATTATCTTTTAGCTTTAAAATATGCGAAAGAAAAGAAAAATAAAAGACAGATTGCTTTTGCAGACATAAATATTGCCTATCTGAATAATTATATAGGAAAGCATGAAGAGGCAGCTAAAACGCTAAGGTATTATTTGAGAAATGCTAAATATCTGAATGAGAATGAATTGGGTGATATTCACTCTAGTTTAGCTGATGTTTATTTGGATTATAATAATTTAGATTCTGCTAATGTTTTAATAAAAGAAGGCGTAAAATTATATCAGTCAAAAGATGATTATAAATACTATCGATATCTTTATCTTTCAGGGCTTTATAATTTTAAATTGAAAAATTATAAACAGGCAATCAATATTCTGAGTAAGTGTAAAGATTATTTTTTATCTCATTCTAATGATCTTAATATCAATTATACGTTGCTTTATCTAGGAAAATCGTATGATGCACTAGGACAAAAAGATATTGCAGCCAAAAATTTTATTGAGATTGATTCAATTATTCAAAAAGATAAGAGCACTTTTCCTGAACTGAGGGAAATTTACCCTTTTCTTATTGAGTATTATAAAGAATTACAAGATAAAGAGAAACAGCTTTATTACATCGATCGCTTTTTAGAAGTAGATAAAGTTTTAGATTCACAATTTCGATATATTTCAAGAGAACTTCCGAAAAAGTACGATGCTCCTAATCTTTTAAAAGAAAAAGAGAGTATTATCAATAGTCTGGAGAATCGTAGAAATCTATTGTATATCTCAGTATCGATCCTGATACTGGGACTTTCCCTGCTTGGATATTTTTACTATAAATCAAAAAAATCTGAACGGGAATTTAAAAAAAGAGCACAGGATCTGCTACACTCCGTTTATGAAAAAGATAAGATTATTACTCAACAAAAAATACAGGTAGAAACCCAATTTGAGAAAAAAATTGAGAGACCTATACAAAATACTCCTGTAGAAATAATAGAAGAAGATACCAAAGAGAAACCATCTGTAAGTGGTGCCTCTGCAGAAGTAATGCAGGCCATTCTTCAGGAGCTAAGTATGTTTGAATCTAAAGAGCAATTTCTCAAAAAAGGCATCAGCCTTAGCAGTTTGGCTAAAAAGATAAAGACAAATAGCAAATACTTATCAGAGACTATTAATACTCATAAAGAAAAAAACTTTGCGGGTTATCTTAATGATTTACGTATCGATTATGCCATCAGTAGACTGGCAAAGGATAGAAAATTCCGATCCTATAAAATTCCTTTTATTGCTGAAGAATTAGGATATAATAATGAACAGGCATTCACTTTGGCCTTTAAAAAGAGAACAGGAACTCCTCTTTCTGTTTATTTAAAAGAAATTGAAAAATCAGAAAATTAAAGAGAATTTATTTGCTTAACTGTTTGTTAAATAGTGTTTTATTCTGTTTTGATTCATGAATTTATAAGAATAGATTCATGAATCTATATTTCATTTGTTTTTTTTGATTCTTGGATTTATATACTTTCGCTTAACGAATTTATTATTTCATATAGTCGTAATGAATATTATAAATATGAAAGTTTATTCGGATAAATTAATTTAATAATCAAAATGGCGAAAGTTTTATTTTTTTCTGCGAGTTTTATTTCCGTTTTCTCTTTTGCTCAGAAACAAGATTCAATCAATAAGATCTTGGAAAAGCAAATAAAAACCATTGAAATAAAAGCCAACAAGAAATTGATTGAAATGAAAACTAATAAATTTGTTTTCAATGTTGAGGAAAGTGGTTTTGCAGCAGGAGGAAACGGGATAGATATATTAAATATTACCCCGGGATTACAAGTGAACAATGAGCAGATTTCAATGATTGGAAAATCCGGTTTGGGAGTAATGGTTGATGGGAGGCTGCTGAAACTATCCGGAGATGAATTAACTTCTTTTTTGAAAAATTTAAAGGCTGATGATATTAAAAGTATAGAAGTTATTTCAAACCCATCGGCAAAATATAGTGCAGAAGGGAATAGCGGACTTGTAAATGTTGTTATGAAAAAGAATAAAGGAGATTTTTGGAGATTAAATGTCTCCAATACTTTTCAGCAAGCTACAAAATCGCAAAATACAACTTCTCTTAATTTCAATTATAAAAAGAATAAAATATCTCTTTACAGCGGATTAAGCTATAACTACGGAAAATATATTGGTGAAGAATATTCTGACGTACACTATCCATTATCTTTTTGGAATAGCACCACGAATTCTACCTATACCAATAATGGCCTATCTGCAAAATTGGGATTGGATTACGATATTAATAAAAATTTCCAGGTAGGTTTTTTTTATACAGGCAGTTACAGCAAACCTGTTACAGAGAATAATGATTATACAAAAACGACTGTCAATAATATAGCAGAAAACTATGACACCTATGGATTAACGGATAAGAAAAGAAACTTTAATAGTTTTAATCTACATGCTGTTAATAAATTAGATTCGTCAGGAATAGTAATGAATACAGATTTTGATTTCTTTGATTATACAGATCGAAGTGACAGAACTTTTGATGCCTATCTCAATAGTAAACCTATTTCTACAAAGTCCAATATTAATAACTCTACGCAAAGTATTAAAAATTACTCTTTAAATGTAGATGTTGAGCATCCTACAAAGTTTACCAAACTAAATTATGGTGGAAGATTATCCTTTTCTGATACTTCTAATGAATTATATGCAGATATTAATGCGGTAGGCTTTTCTCAGAATGATTTGTTTAAATACAAAGAAAATACACAGGCTCTTTTCTTGTCCGCAGAAAAAGAGCTGGGCAAAAAATGGTCTACAGAACTTGGTTTAAGGTGGGAAAATACTCAGCTGGAAGGTAATAGTATTTCATTACAGGAAATCAATAAAAAAAATTATTCAAAACTTTTCCCAACGTTTTATTTGACCTTTACTCCTACTAAAAATCATAGCCTGAGTTTTCAGTATGGTAAAAGAATAGGAAGAACAGGATTTTCTAACTTAAATCCTTTTAGAGTATACTACAGTCCGTTTTCTTATTGGGAAGGCAACCCCAATATAATGCCTTCTTATACTCATAATATAGAACTTAACTTTGTGTATAAGGGGATTCTGCAATCGGTCCTGTCTTATCAGAAAACCAGTGATGCATTTGCCGGAATAGTTTTACTTAATTCTAATGACCAGACCCAAAAGATAACTCAGCTTAATTATGCTGATACAGAAAGCTATGGCTTCAGGCAAACCTATGTATATAACAAAAAAAAATGGATGAAAGCTTATGTAACGGGATATGCAGGATATCAGATTGCAAATTCTAAAATAGCTCCGCTTACTCCTGAGAAAGTAGAGGGTACTTATTTGAATTTTACTTTAAATAGTTCATTTACATTGAGTAAAAAAACGAATGCAGGCTTCAACTTTTCGCATAGATTAGCTGCAAAGTCACTGGATCTAGTTTATAATGAACCCAATACAATGCTCAGCCTTTTTTTCCAGACAACATTGTGGGATAAACTTAATATGTCTGTAAATATTAATAACCTTTTCAGAGAATATGTATTTAACAGTACCTCTGAACGTAATGGATATCCTACATCCACGCATGGATATTTTGATTCCCGCTATATCAGGCTTACACTAAGCTATTCCTTTGGAGGGAATATCAATGTAAAAAATAGGGAAAACAAAAACCTGGAAGAACAGAACAGAACCAACTAAAAACGATTTACTTTTCTCTTTACAAAGGCCACGTAAAAGAAATATAAATAAAGTCTTGCGCAAGAAAGTCCAAACAAGTATTTGATGACTTTAAAAGCTAATGCCTAAAAACTAATAACCATTCATTTATAATTTCAAACTATTAAAACTTATGAAAGCTATTAAAACTAATAAAAAGTTTGATTTAACAAACTTTGAGAAATTGTCGACACAAGGAGAAACTCTAAAAGGTGGATTCTCTGCTACTTTTACCGGTGGAAAAGAAATCGGAATTATTCCTCCTATTGATGCAAATATTGGTGACTGTGGTACTACCAATCAGTGTACAAATACTTGTAACATGGTAAAAGGTTGTGGAGGTTAATATATCCACGCTAATACCAATTCGTTTATTTAAATTTTTAAACTATTCAACTTATGAAACCTATTAAAAATAATAAAAAATTTGATTTATCTAACTTCGAAAAACTATCAACACAAGGTGAAATCCTTAAAGGGGGATTCTCTGCTACTTTTGTAGGTGGGAAAAAAGAAGAAGGAATACTTCCTGATATCGGAGCTAATATTGGAGATTGCGGGGTTAGTAACACATGTACTAACACTTGTAACATGGTAAAAGGCTGTGGAGGTTAATTCGCACAAAACGAGAGCCTGAAATCAGGCTCTCTTTATTTTTAATTTTAAATAAGATCAATGAAAAAATATAGCCAATTTAATAGTCTTTTACCTTATGAAAATCAGTATTTTCTGTATAATTCTTATCAGCAAAAGACCATTTTTTTAGAAGAAGAACTAAAAGAGCTTTTGGAAGCTGCCATCCATGAAGGAATTGATAATTTAAAAGAAGTACATCCCAGTTTTTTTGATTATTTGGTAGAATCCGGCTTTGTTGTAGATTCTTCGTTCGATGAAGTACAGCAAGTGAAAGATATTAGTAAAAAAATTGATGAAAATACAGATTTCTTTTTGCTTACCGTAAATCCTACGATGAACTGTAATTTTAAATGCTGGTATTGCTATGAAACCCATATTAAAGATTCCAGGCTTGAGACTTCTGTTTTAGATTCAATCCAATCGTTTATAACAAAAACAATAAATAAAGAAAACATCAAGTTTTTTTCACTGGCATTCTTTGGCGGAGAACCTTTATTATATTTTGAGAAAAATGTAAAACCTCTTGTAGAACATCTTAAGAGAGAGAATGATCATAGCAACAAGATGATCCATGTGAGTTTTACGACCAACGGGTATCTTATTAATCAGGATTTTATTGATTACTTTAATTCTGTAGACATAAAACCTCATCTTCAGATCACATTGGATGGTTATAAAGATGAACATGATAAGGTTCGTTTCGTCAGTAAAAAGAAGGGAAGTTATGATGAAATTGTAAGAAATATTATTTTTCTGGCCAATAATGAATTTCCTGTCAATGTAAGAATCAACTTTACCGATGAGAATTTAAGTAACTCTTCAAAAATTGTTGAAGATTTTAAAGAGGTATCAGAAGAAGCTAAAGAAAAATATCTGAAGTTTGACTTTCACCGTGTCTGGCAAAATAACCAAATTGATGATCTGGATAAAACTCTTCATGAAATCAGGGAACAGTTTGAAATATGGGGTTTAAGAACAAACAGCAATAACTCTCCGAACAATATTCAAAATTCTTGTTATGCAGACAAACGAAATAGTGCTACTGTAAATTATAACGGGGACTTATTTAAATGTACAGCACGAGATTTTCTTACAGAAAACAGGGGAGGGTATTTATCTGAAGAGGGTGACCTGATTTGGGAGAATGATTATCTGGAAAGAAGAATGGATGCTAAGTTCAGTAATAAACCTTGCTTATCTTGCAGGATAATGCCATTGTGTAATGGAGGGTGTTCTCAGCACGCCATGGAGTATAAAGAAGCCAATGATGAATATTGTATTTATCAGGGAGATGAAAATGAAAAAAGTAAAATTGTTTACACAAAAGTAGAAGAAATAATAAATGCTGAACTTCAGGAAGCCTAAATTCAAATTTTATCATCAGCTAGAATCTACAGACTGTGCAGCAGCATGTTTAGCCATGATAATGAGCTCTTTTGGGAAATATTATGCGATACAGCAGGTCAAAAATCTGTTCGAATTTACCAGAATCGGAGTATCAATTCAGGACATATTAGATGTAACTCCCAAATTAGGAATAGAAGCTACCGCATTGAAACTTACTGCAGATGATTTATTAGAAATTCCACTGCCTGCTATTTTATATTGGAAACAAGAGCATTTTGTTGTTTTAGAAAAGGTTTCTGTTACAAAAAAGAAGACACTGTATCACATTTCAGATCCTTCATATGGCAAAATCATCTTGGATAGAGAAGGTTTTTGTAATGAGTGGATGGGAAATTTTAACAAAGGAGTAGCTTTAGTTTTTGAAGAAACTGATGAGCTGTATTCTATTGAATTACCAGCATTTAATAAACTATCTTTTAAAGGATCAGATTTTTATAAAATATTTATCCAATTTCTGAAAAATCATCAGTGGAAATATATTGGAGCTTTATTTTTATTATTAATAGGATTGGGTGCCAATTGGCTTATACCATTTAGTTTTCAGAAAATAATTGATTTGGGAATCGGAAATAAATCTTTAAAAACGGTCTATGCATTGCTATTAGCCCAATTGATTTTGTTTTTATCAAGCTTTATTTCCGATTTTTTCAGTAATGTATTTTTACTTAAAATTAATTTTAAATTAGGCATTAAACTGAAGGAGTTTCTGTTGCATAAATTGATGAAACTTCCGCTTCATTATTTTGATACCCGTTTGAATACTGAAACATTACAGCGTATTAATGATCAGAATAAAATTCAGATATTTCTTACCTGGAAAGGTATTTCACTGGTGATTTCGATCCTGAATTTGCTGGTATTTAGCTCTATTTTGGCATATTATAGTGTCGAGATTTTTGGAATTTATTTTGGATTGTCATTATTTTCTATTATTTGGATGCTTTATTTTCTTAAGAAAAGAGAAGTTCTTGAATATGCCATGTTTTTGAGGCAGTCAGAAAATAGTAATCATGTATATGAGTTTATTATGAATATGCCTGAGATAAAAATAAATAATGCACAGAAAAAGAATATTAATGTTATCCTGAAAATTCAAAATAAACTTAATGAGTTGGAGCTTAATTCTCTTTTTTTAAATACCTATCAATTAGCAGGCGTTCAGTTTTTATCTAAGTTGAAAGAACTTGTAGTAATTGGCTTTTGTGCAGTTTTAATCACGGAAGATGCCATGAGTATTGGAGGATTATTGAGTATTTCCTACATTTTAGGGCAACTTGCTTCGCCTTTAGAAAATATCATCAATTTTTTAAAAGATACTCAGGATGCAAAAATTGCGAATGAAAGGATAGGAGAAATTTATAAAGAAAAAAACGAAAATACTTTAGATAAAAAAGAAAACCCGGATTCTGTCAATCAGATTCTGTTGGAAAATGTAAACTTCCGATATCCCGGAAAATTCTCACCGGATATTTTGAAAGACATATCTTTTAAAATTCCTGCAAATAGCGTTACTGCTATTGTTGGTGCCAGTGGCAGTGGTAAGACCACTTTATTGAAGCTTCTATTATCTTACTATCCGGTAAAAGCGGGAAGTATCATACTGAATGATAATATCAATTTCAACGAAATAAACTCTGAAGATTGGAGAAAAAACTGTGGAGCTGTTTTACAGGAGGGGAAGATATTTAGCCGTACGATTGCTGAAAACATAGCCTTTTCAGATGAAGAGATTGATTTTGAAAGATTAAAATATGCTACACAAATAGCCGCTATTGATAAATTTATAGAAGAACTTCCAATGCATTATTATACTAAAATAGGTTCTTCGGGTATTGAACTGTCAGGTGGTCAGAAACAAAGAATATTAATTGCCAGAGCGGTATATAAAGATCCACAGTTTCTATTTTTCGATGAAGCGACTTCTGCTCTGGATGCCGAAAACGAAAAAATTATTCATGATAATCTGCAGGGTTTTTTCAAAGGGAAAATGGTCATCATCATTGCCCATCGTCTTAGCACAGTGAAAAATGCAGATAATATTATTGTTCTGAAAAAAGGTGAAATTGTAGAACAAGGAAGCCATCAGGACTTGGTAAATAAAACTGGAGAATATTACAGTCTTGTCAAAAATCAGTTAGAATTGGGAAATTAAAATATAAATAAACCCGTTGTGCATTTTGACTTGTTTTCGTCACTTCGAGTAGGTTTTTGAAAAAAATCGTATCGAGAAGTTTGTAATTTTGAAGATGAATCTGTTCTCGATACATTTTTTCTCCACTTTGTTACGAAAAAACACTCGAACCGACGAATTTAATCCCAAAATTTCGCAAAATGCACAACGGGTTATATAAATAAAATTTTAGTTGATTAATTATTTAAATTTTAAGTTAGGTAAAAACACCAGAAATTATTTCAAAAAAGCACTTACAATATTGTAGGTGCCTTTATTTTTATGAAAGGTTAAATTGAATTAGTGAATACTGAATCTCTTTTAAGGTTATTCAATTTGATTGTAACTATCAGATTAAGTATCGACTAATCAGTTTAGTAGTGGAAATCCCCTGTGAGAATGAAGTAGATTACCTTTTTCTGATACCTTTCAAAATGCCCATATTTGTTGGTATACAACGAAAACTCCCTGAAAAATATCCAGGGAGTTTTACTATAAAAACTATATATCTAAAAAACGATAACCTAAATTAATTGCCCAGTTCAAGCTGATTTTTGACAAGACTGTAATAATCTGCTTTTCTGTTCACAAGATCCTGGTGATTTCCTTTTTCAACTACAGATCCGTTTTTTAAAACAATAATCTGATCTGCATTTTTTACGGTACTTAAACGGTGGGCTACGATAATTACGGTTTTACCTTTGAAGAATTCCTGTAAATTATCATGGATTATTTTTTCGTTTTCAGCATCCAAAGCAGAAGTAGCTTCATCAAATAGGATGAAATGAGGATTTTTGTATACCGATCTTGCGATAAGCACTCTCTGTTTCTGACCTCCTGAAATTCCGTTTCCTGCAGCTCCGATCTTGGTATTATAACCTAAAGGAAGGTTATCAATGAAAGATGAGATATTGGCCACTCTTACTGCATTTTCCATTTTTCGGGTGTTGATTTCTACTTCGCTGGTTGCAATATTTCTTTCTATAGTGTCTGAGAAAATAAACCCATCCTGCATAACGACTCCATAGTTTTCTCTGATGCTTTTCGGTGACAAAGTAAGAATGTCATCATCATTGTAATGAATCGACCCGTAAGTAGGATCATAAAATTTTAATAATAATTTCATCAATGTCGTTTTACCGCTTCCGCTGGCTCCGACGATGGCTGTGACTTTACCTTCAGGAATAAAAAGATTGACATCTTTTAAAACAAATTGTGATTTCGGACCTTCATACTGGAAAGAAACATTGTTTAAGGTGATTCCTCTTTCTTCTTCATTTTTTATGGTTGTATTGTTTACTGAAAGAGCTTTCATCCCTTCTTTTTCTTCTTCCTCATGATTTTGAACTTCGTTTAGTCTTGAAAGACTCAATTTAGCATCCTGTAGCGAACGGAAAAATGAAATCATTTGATTGACAGGAGAGTTCAGCTGACCTATGATATAAGAAATAGCCAATAATTCCCCAATCGTCATATTTCCTTTTACAACCTGTAATGCAGCAAAGAAAGTAACTAATATATTTTTTAACTGGTTAAGGAATTCAAATCCTGAAAACTGATACTGGTCAATTTTTAAGATACGAAGGGTTGTTTTGAAAAGTTTATTCTGAATACCTTCCCATTCCTGTCTTTTATAATCTTCAAATTGGTTTAATTTCATTTCTGAAACACCATTCAGAATTTCATAAACACTTTCCTGGCTTTCTCCTTTCTCTCTGAAACGGTAATAATCTAATATTTCTCTTTTCTTTAGCCAATATTGAGCCCAACCCAATGATAAAGCTGTTAAAGCAGAATAAATCAATACAATCGAGACATTATAATACCAAAGTACGCCGAAAAAGACAAGGAATGTGATCATTGAGAAGAAGGTCATCAGACTCTGGGAAGTCAGGAAATCTTCAATTCTTTCATTATCCTGTATTCTTTGGGTAAAGTCTCCTTTCGTTTTGGTATCGAAAAATCCCATCGGAAGGAGCAGCATTTTCTTCAGAAAGTCTGAAATAATAGAAATGCTTATTCTTGTTCCGATATACAGCATCAGCCAGTTTCTTAAAATTTCTATAGTGATACTTCCTACATATAACACGATCTGAGAAATAAGAATAACTGTGATAATATTAATATCCTTTGTATTTACCCCTTTATCGATAAGGTTTTGCGTAAGAAAAGGAAAAACAAGGCTCAGACAGCTTCCGATTAAAAGCATTCCGCAAAGGAAAAGGAATTTCTTTTTATGCTCCTTAAAATATTTTAAAGCAAAAGAAAGGCTTATTTTTTCTTCCTCAGGGAAGGTCTGCTGATAAAAACTGTTGGTAGGGCTTACAAAAAGTGCCACTCCCTCTTCTCCGTCTGACAGCCAGCTTTTCAGAAAATCTTTTTCACTCATCCAGATCATTCCATGGCTGGGATCGGCAATTTTATATCTTTTTTTGCCTGTAATAAGGCTTTTCTTTACATCAAGCAGTACTACAAAATGGTTTTTGTTCCAATGAAGGATACACGGTAAGCTACCATTTTCATCCAGCGTTTTCAGTGTTAATTTTGCGGGATAGGTTTCAAATCCAATATCTTCGCACAATTCGCTGATGCTTAGTAAGCTTACCCCTTCTCTTGACAGATTGGCATTTTCTTTTAAGAAACGGAGCGGAATGTTCTTACCGAAGTAGGAAGCTACCATTGCGATACATGCTGGACCACAGTCCATTTGGTCGTGTTGAGGGATAAATTTTAGCTTCATGATACTAGATATTTTCTTTTACCGATTTTCATTTTGTAATACTTTTCTACAATGCCGTAAATAATCAGTTCGTGCATTCTGTGTCTGGATCTGATCAGTCTGTTGATATGCATATGAATGAAACTGCTGACTAATCTTTCCCTTTGTGCGGTCTTCAGATCTTCTATTTCTCTGCAGTTTTCTGTAACTAAGGCTACAAAGTTTGAGAAATAAGAATCGCTATTCTCTGTCTCTACAATTTCACTGATGATATTCAGATTGTTTCTGTATTTCAGATCGAGCTGTTTTTTAAGATTGCTGTCTACATTGAATTCTTTTTGGAACCCGGTGTACAGCTTATTGATCACCTCATATCTTTTATCTAAATCAAGATCAAAAACATTAAAATAGGTATCGATACTCTTAATCGCATACAACCAAAGATCATCGTTGTTCTGAATATTTTTTAACAGGTTGACAGACAAAACACTGTCGTAGTGAAAAATATGTTCTGCCACATCGATAAACTCGCCTTCATATCTTTCATATTCTCTGTCGTAGGTCCCCATTTCTACTTTATTCACAATACCTTCAGTGATGTATTTATCAAAATAGTCATTGAAAGAGGTAATGATTTTAGCAGTATTGGTCAAATCATTATCATTGATTTCCAGTCTTAGTCTGATATGATTATCCGGATCATTGTATCTGATATAAAACCATTTTTTGATGATATCTTCTTCACTCAGCTGAGGTAAAAGACCTGGGAAAACATCCTGAAGTATTTTGTCTGAAAACTTGCTTCCGCAATAAATTTTGTAATACAGCCACTTGTTTCCGGGAATGAATTTAGTGTCGGAAATATGACCATTTAAGACATGCTCGTCCAGTGAGGTTTTTAAAGCTTTATGATTTCTGTTGATCATCGGGATGATAATTTCATTGTTGAATTCATCCGTATCGAGGTTATAAAGACATTCCGTTAATGTTACAATTTCTTTCGATCTCAGTTCATCCACAAGAAATAATAATAAATTTTCGTTTTCAGAGTCAATCAGTAGTTTATTATCACCCTGAGAAATGAAAAAATATCGACTTATTTTTTTATCTGAAAGGTACTGCTTTAAAGCTTTAGTACTTTCTGCATTATTTTTAACCTTAATTCCTGCCACCTCATTTTGATATACTCTCCATAACGCCGGTGTGAAAATAATATCGCTGCCGAATGTGATGCGGGGAATATGATCGTACATTAAATAATTAGTTTCTCCAATGTTCAGAGTCAATGCTGCTGATACATCCTGATTTTGCAGGTCACACAAAAACTGATAGACCGGAAGGGAATTGTAATCAAAATTATGCGCAGTAGAATGGAAAATTTTGACTTCTTTATTGAGTTCTTTATGGAATAAAACCACCCTGCTGTTATTCATTTTAATATACAGATCGGTCAGGGTAATCGTGTTTTCTGAACTTGAAGCTTTGGTAAGATAAGATAGTTGATTTCCTCTTTTTACCTGTCTCAGAAGTATATTTCCGACTCTGTTATCGGGTAAATGCAGCAATTCCACATAGATGAAATGATCATCGTTTTGCTCTTCTTTAATAATTCTGTTTATCGGAGCCAGGATGCCTTCGTCTTCATTGGAAAATCGGGCAATAAGATTGGCTGCACTTGTACCTCCTACGGAAGATACCATGATTTTATCCGAAACTTTCTGTACCATAACAGATAAAGATTTCGAAAGACTGATATCTTCAGAACTGGTAATACTGTTGATATCCTGCTGGCTTAAGTCGATCTCAGAATCACCGTTAATATTCGATTTATTGATTATTCTTCTCCAGAATTCGTGTATCTTTTTGTTATACATAATCGTGAATGAATCACTATCAATATTCGGCCAGCTCAATGTATCCAGTAAAGAGGAAAAATCATTTTCGCTATTTTGCTCTTGTATATATCCGATGCCGCTTTCATTGTCCAGAACCTCAACTAAAGGAACCAGGCTTTCTTCATAACGCGAATAAAATGCGGCTTTGAATTTTTCTAAATTTTCATTAATAATTTCACTTTCTTTATCATAAAAGCAGGATAGGGTATTGATTGCTTTTTTAATTTTTGAAAGATCTTCTTTGGAAACCGGTGAAAAATCAAGATTTCTTTTTAAAGAAGAATTGATCAGGTATTTTCTGTCATAAAGAATGGAAAACTGATTGGCAAGAGCAAAAATTTCATCATAATACTCCTGAGATTGTCCTACCCCGGAATTTAATGTTTCCAGAAGACTTTCTATTTTGATGAGGTTGTTCAGGTATCTTTCTAAATCATCGTGAATATCTTTTTTGGGATTTAGATATTCAATGATCTGGTGTAAAGGAGAATGCTCATTTAAACAAATATCAAAAGTACTTTTGAAGAATTGGGCATCAATAAGTCCAAAGATATAATATCTCGCGTCTTCATCAGAAACGCCTTCCACATTTTCAGTAACCAGAGTGACCAGATTTTCGAATGAATAATGTCTGTTGGTGGTCGCTTCAACAAGGAAGTCCAGAAGTTCATCTTTTTCTAATGAACTTAAGGTGTAGATTCTTTTTTCGTTCTGTATAGTTGTTTCAATGTATCGGTAATAGTCACCCAATTTATAAATCGAATCATTAAGTGCATACTCGTGAACTTCCGGAAAATCCCTGTTAATTAATGCAATAACCTGAAAAAGAAAAGATAAATCCAATGTCGTATACCGACTGATAGAATTCATATTTTCGACTTTAATATTTTCGTTTTCTGAATTCAGTTCAAAAGCAGAATGAGAAGCAAATGTCCCGAACGGAGTAGATCTTGTGGTAATTCTGATATAATATTTCAGAATAGAATTGTTGATTTTATTTCTCTTCGCCGCAGATAAAGATGGATCATCCTGACATAATCTAGCCCACTCGTTGTACAGCTCGTAAGAAGCCAGAAAAATAGATTCTCTAAATATGTTGTCATTCCATAATTCTAAAACGAATTGATCGAGATCGGTTGTATTCTTGGGAATATCTTTAAATTGTTTTAGTGAGTACAAAGCGTTCCTCATAAAACCAACATTTATATTATCGAGTTGCGTTTTCATGTTCAATAGATTGCAGGTTATAGTAATTACTTATCATTTCGGCATTGGCTGTTTTTATTTCACTGTCGCCTTCTGTATCGTATAAAATGAATTCATCAACGGCCAGTTTTTCATCCAGATTTTCAATCATTTCATAAAATTCTTCAAAGTTGAGATCAAGAATTTTAAATGACTCAGATTTCTGTTCGGCATCCGTTTTTATAGTATGATTTTCTGCAAAATTGACAGCCAGAGCCAGAGAAACTTTAGGGATAAAGCCGTTTTTTTCTAAAAATGAAGTTTTATATCTGTTGATTTCTTCTTTTTTATCTTCTAGATTTTCCAAAAATCTTCCGTTGCCATGAAAGGTAGACACACAATAGTTAGCGTGTAGATTTACAGCATCTTCTACATTGCTTAAAGAAGAAGAAAGGTACCAAAGATCGGGAATCAGTCCACGGTATGGAGGAATCAGGATACCCTGTTTTTCATTTTTTTCTTCTTCTGAATAAAGGAGATTGTGAATTTCTTCTGTATTCTCTTTAAATACATTTCTGATTCCTTTTTCCAGCATCTGCGGATTTAAGAGGTTTTTGGTATGTTCGCTTTCCGGAACTCCTTTGGATAATCCAAGATCAATCCTTCCGTCGAATATATTGTTCATCAATTTATAATTGGTCACCACTGCATATGGAGAATAGCTTGGAACAGAAGTTCCTGCGGATCCCACTCTTATTTTTTCTGTCATTCCGGCGATCATGGCAATCACGATATCCGGATTTGAGAAGGCAAGATTCTTGATATTCGGGTAGTGGTGCTCTGCCAGCCAGAATCTGCTGTATCCAAGTCTTTCTGCATGAAGGGCATAATCTACTACGTCGTTAAGAGCAGTGATTGAGTCTTTGCCGCTTCTGTATCCCAGTTCTAGTAATCCTATGCTTTTTGTTTTCATGTTACAGTAAAAATTTTAGATATTTAGTTTTTTCAATAGTATCGTTAAGGGCGATTAAGGCTCCTATTTTTCCGAAGATTAAAGAAGCATCCTGTTCTGTGAATGGCTGGTCTATTTCGTTTTCCAAAATTTCTATCGATCTTTTCATCCAGAAGTTTTTTGCTTCTTTATAGTTGGGCTGGCCGTCTTTTTGATCGATTTCGTGATAGAGCTGAACGAGTCCTGAAGTTCCGTGGCAATAGTGGATTAATTCTATTCCCGTGTTTGCCATCACCTTTCTTTTGGTGGTTTCCATTCCGATCTCATGAGCCCATTTCTTATAGTTTTCGTTTTGTAATGTTTCTCCTGTTTTATAAAGAAGATAGGAGAAAGAGAGGTCGCTGTTACACCAGCAAAGCCTGTTGTTGTGGAAAGGTTTTAAAAGCTCCGGTGTTCCTTTATAGTTGTATGGTTTATATATTTTGGCATTTTCTATTTCATGAATATCAAAATTTGAGATAATAAAATTCATACAGTTGTCAATAATATATTTTGCTTTCTCCGTGATCACAGGAAGTGATAAAAGATTATTAACAATAGAAAGATAGCCGTAATTGAATCCTAAGTTGATACCATCTGTAAAACTGTCATTGAGTTTATTTTCAAATGGAATAGGTTTGGAAATGCATTCATCATAGAGAATGTCTACAATTCCATTGCTGTATTTTTCGTTTTTGATGGTGTTGAAATAATGTAAATTTCCTATCGGTCCGTCAAAAAAGGTGTAATTGTCTTCCTGCAGCATTTTAACAGACTGATTGAAAATAATTTCTCCGATTTCATTGATTTGTTCATCAAAATCATCATCTATTAATCCGTCTTTTTTTAGTAAATCCAGAATAATGCCTAAGCCTGTCATTCCTTTAGATAGAGTAGGTAACGCATATACATTGTCTTCTTTCTGCTCATTGCAGTTTGCAAAAACTTCTTCCAGAATGGCGCCTACTTTGTTTATATATTCTTCTTTTTTATTGACTTCATAGTTGGCTAAAAAATAAAGCAGTAATCCCAGTTTTCCAAATAACAATCCGTCCGGTAATGTGCTATAATCAAAATCAAGTATTTTCTGGTCGTATTCATTAAGAATTTCGGTCCTGTTTTGATAAGATAGTGTTTCCATTATAGATGATAGTTATAAAATGAGATATAGTCGTGTTTGGTGTTGATCATATCAGTCATCAGGGTAATCCCGACTCCTGTAATGCCTTGCCCTAAGGCCATTTGTACGCTGTCGTATTGTTTGCTGTAATAAGCACTAAATCCTGCCCAGCTGGAATTTTCATTGTTTTGGTACTGAAGCATGTGCTGATGCCAATAATCTTTGGCTTCTAAAAAATTATCATGCCCCGTAAGATGATGTATATTGTTATACAGAGCGGATAGCCCTGCCGAGCCGTAAATAAGTCCCGGTTCCAGAATACTGGATTGATCGGTATCTTTAAATTTAGCAGTATGTAATAAAATGTATAATCCTTTATCACAATAGTCTTTATGGCTTAGTATAACTCCTGCATTGTAAAAAGTATAGCCTATACCTATTTCGCCGTAAGCCAGGTTATGATAATCGATATAGATGTCTTCAAATGCATTGAATGGGAAAAGATTTATGTTTTCAGAATCGTGTTCTTTGCAGGTCCAGATAAATGATAATCCCTCATGAATCAATCGTAGAGATTCGTCATTATAGATATTGTTTTTATAAAGGAATAAAAGATAATTCACAACACCTGTTACTCCATGTCCCATACCGAGTTCTATATAAGGGTCTTCTCTATTCCGCAGATCAAATACCCAATAACTTCCGGTTTCGTGAGATTTTGCCAGTTCTATAACTTTATCAAGGGTTTTTTGCAATAAATATCTTTTATCACCAAGATTTCTCAAAACGAAGTACTTCGCAATACTCGGGAAGCCACTTGTTAAATCAAGATCGCCTTTCTCTGTTTTTTGAATCAATATCTCTTCCAGTATTTCATCAATATTTTCTAGTAAAGAATCTGTATCGTTATCTAAGATACCCTGCTTTTTTAAGAACAGTATATATAATCCTAGCTCTCTGATTTCATCATTAAAATGAAAACTTTCATAATCTTCCGTAAGAACAGATAAAGACTTCTCTATGTAATGTGTAACCAATTCTAAAGATTCTGATTCTTGAGTCATTAGATAATGATAATAATAAAACATTGAAGCACTTAAAATCCCGTTATTAAGACCAATACTGGTAAGTACAGCATCTTTTTCGCGGATACATTTTTCTATTTCTGAGATGATTTGTTTTTCTTTTTGCATGATCTGAGAGCTATGAGATTATATAGATTTAAAAAAAAAGAGGGAGGGAATTTTAAGATCTCCCTCTTTTTATAGGGATTGAATTATCTTGCGATTTTCGTAGCTACCTGAGTCACTCCATCACAAGAACACTGTCCGCAAGACTGAGACGGATTTTGGATTTTATTAGTTCCCCCTTTCAGGCTGTTCATTTGTGCTTCCTGCAGTTTGCTGATTTGCTCTTTGTTGATTTGTAATCCTTTTGTTAATTTGATTTTGTACATGATTTTGAATTTTAATTGTTTATA
>NZ_JANUFF010000013.1 GCF_024806495.1 Chryseobacterium sp. JUb7 | reverse complement strand
CCCCCCCCCCCCCCCCCCCCCCCCCCCCCCCCCCCCCCCCCCCCCCCCCCCCCCCCCCCCCCCCCCCCCCCCCCCCCCCCCGAAACTCAAAAAATGAGCTCAAACATGCCGTTCAATCAGGGCTAAATTACTCGGAGATTTCAAGTTTTGTCATAAACTCAAACCTAACGGGTTTTTAAAACCCGTTAGGTTTCTATTCATAGAAAAATCAATAAGTAAAATTAAGAATCAATTACAACCACCTACAATTTTCAATAGTTAAAATTTTTGTTGAGCTTTCCTAAGTGAAACGCCTTTGCGAACTTAAAAACGACTAGTAGTCAAAAAAAATCTTTGCGACCTTTGCGTTTTTAAAAAAAAAATATTTCGGATATTCAAAAGTTTAAAAGTAAATTTTATCAAATAGATTTGAAATCTCTACTTTTGCCCCATGTTAGAAATTCTTTATCGAGACGAACATCTTATTGCCATCAACAAACCCAGCGGATTATTGGTTCATAAATCTTTTTATGCCGGAGAAGCAGATACTTACGCAATTCAGGAATTGAAAAAGCAGATTGGACAAAAAGTGTATCCTGTACATCGATTAGACCGAAAGACGTCGGGTGTTTTGCTGTTCACTTTAGATAAAGATACGCTGAGAATGATGAGCACTCAATTTGAGGAAAAAAAGGTGGAAAAAAAATACATTGCCATTCTCCGAGGTTGGGCAAAAGAAGAAGAAACCATCGATTATGATTTGGTTAATGAAAATGAAGTCAAACAAAATGCCATTACCTATTATCGACGCTTACAGACTTCGGAAATAGATTTACCTTTTTTAAAACATCAGACTTCAAGATATTGTTTAGTCGAAGCGATTCCTGAAACAGGAAGATTTCATCAGCTGAGAAAACATTTTAAACATATTTTACATCCCATTTTAGGTTGTCGTAAACATGGTTGTAATAAACAGAATAAGTTGTGGCTTCAAACATTCGAAATCAGCAAAATGACGCTTCACGCTCACCAATTGATTTTTAATCATCCTATTTCTAATGAAAAAATTACAGTAAATGCTACTATTGACGATGAATTCAAGAGAGTAGGAGATATTTTGAAGTTGGATTTGAGTGCGTATTCGTAGTTTTTATTTAATTCGACAGATCAGTAAACTTCGTCAGTTCGAGTGTTTTTTGTAGCAAAGCGGAGAAAAATGTATCGAGAGCCTTCGAATTACTGACTTCAGCCGTTTAATCAAAAACTTCTCGATACGATTTTTTCAAAATCTACTCAAAGTGACGGGGCTTCATCAAATCAACTTGTTGATTAATACTTTGCTGACTTAAATAACACGTTCAAAAGTTATCTCGCTGATTTTAAGGTTGTATAGATGTTTATATCTCATAGATAGCATTTAAATATCCTTGTCAAGGTTTAAACCTTGACAAGGATGATAGTTATTTCCAGCCGTCTTATTTTTAATACTATTAATTTTCTTAATCCGTAATTCGGCTAAATAAATCTTACATTAAGAAATATCTTCCTGATTTTAAAGATTACACAGATATTTGTGTTTTATAGATGATACGTATAAAACATTTTTACATAAAATATCATATGGTAACCAACCATTAATTTTAAAATGAGTATTTTTGTAAAACTTTTTTTCAATGTACAAATCGCTCATTCGTCCGATTCTTTTCAAATTTGATCCCGAAGAAGTTCATCACTTTACTTTTTCGATGCTTAAAAATTTTGGATTTCTTACCAAATTATTTTTTCCAAAACCGATTGAAGACAAACGTCTGGAAAGAGAAGTTTTCGGATTAAAATTTAAAAATCCTGTTGGATTGGCGGCCGGTTTTGATAAAAATGCTGTTTTGTTCAATGAATTGGGAGATTTAGGTTTCGGATTTGTAGAAATCGGAACGGTAACGCCAAGAGCTCAGGCCGGAAATCCTAAGAAAAGATTATTTCGTCTGATAGAAGATGGCGGAATCATCAACAGAATGGGTTTCAACAATGATGGTCTTCAAGCTGCCATTGAAAAACTGAAAGGTAACAAAGGAAAAATCATCATCGGTGGAAACATCGGAAAAAATACGGATACAAGCCCGGAAAATTACACCCAGGATTATCTGGATTGTTTTGAAGGTCTTCATCCTTATGTAGACTATTTCGTACTGAATGTAAGCTGCCCGAACGTTGGAAGTCATGCCAAACTGGAAGATGTAGAATATCTTCGCGAACTGATTACAGAAGTTAAAAAAATCAACCAGTCAAAATCTGTACAAAAACCAATTCTTTTAAAAATTGCACCGGATTTGAATAATACTCAATTAGATGAAATTATCGAATTGATTGCTGAAACAAAAATCGATGGTATCGTGGTTTCAAATACTTCAGTCAACAGAGAAGGTTTGAAAACATCTCCGGAGACTTTAGCAGAAATAGGAAACGGAGGTTTAAGCGGAAAACCAATCCGAGAGAGGAGCACAAAAATGATTAAATATCTTTCCGATAAAAGCAACAGGGCTTTCCCAATCATTGGAGTTGGCGGAATTCATTCTGCAAAAGACGCGATTGAAAAACTGGATGCAGGTGCTACTTTGATTCAGTTGTACACTGGGTTTATCTACGAAGGCCCGGAATTGATTAATGAGATCAATAAAGAAATTTTAAAGAGAGCAAGCAGATTGCCAAGATAAAAAGAAAGAGAGTTTTTTTAAGCTCTCTTTTTTGTTTCTATTATTTCGATTTTACAACGGAAGCATTTTTCAAGTCTACAGTAATATTATAGGACGAGCTGCTTTCTGTCTTTTTGATGTTGAATTTTAAAATCTTGGAATCCTTATTTCGGGTAACTTTGGTATCGTAAATATTTTCAAGACAGCTTTCTGTCAGAAATTCTTCATAGCTTTTATAATTCCAGTCTTTGGTAAAATACAAAACTCGATAGCCTTTTTCGCCTTCACTTGCACCACACATTCCGCAGGCATTAAAGTTCGAAGAATGTTCGAAATACAATAAAACCCGATTTCCATTGTCTCCTGAAATATAAGATATAAGTTGATTTCCGCCGTGTTTGTTAATGAAATCAAAGGTATTGATCTTTTTGTTATTGGGTAAAATTAAATAATTGTTGTAACGGTAAATCATATCGTTACTTGTGAACAATTTTGCAGGCTGTGTTTTTTTGTTCAGATAAAAGTGACCTGGAACTGGATTTTCTTTGGCTTCATTTTGTTCGAAAACAATTTTTTCTTTAGGATGTAATGCTTCTGCAATTTCTGATGTTTTTTCTACTTTCTGAGGAGAGGTAAGTTGTTCCCTGAAACTTTTAGAGCTCTGCTTTTGCTGATTTCCAAAGTTAAATAAAGACAGCTTTCCATAATCATAGATCCCGGTTAACGGGATTTTCTTTTGGTATTTGTCATAATAATACCATCCGTCTACAAAATACTGATATAAGCTACAATCCGCTATTCCTGCAAAATATAGCTGTATAGTGATAGGAACACCTGCAATTTCACCTTTGAAAACCTGGGATGAATCTGTTACTTTCTTTAATTCAACTTTCTGACAGAGCAAAAATGTTAAACTTAAAGAAAATAATAGCATTAGAATTTTTTTCATGGTTGGTTATTGTCGTTTTAATTTTTTCAGAGGAAGAAATGAGAGATCGTGTAAATGATGAGCCCTACTAAACCGCCCACTAAAGTTCCGTTGACACGGATGAACTGAAGGTCTTTTCCCACTTCAAGTTCCAGTTTTTCGCTTAATTCTTTTCCCTGCCAGTTTCCGACGGTTGAGCTGATGAGGTCACCGAATTGATGGGTGTTTTTCAGAATGTATTTATAAGCGGTTACGCGAACCCAGTGATCAATTTTATTCTGAAGACTTTCGTCAGTTTTTAGATTTTGTGAAAATTCATTCAGATTTTTTGAAAGATAAATTTTTAAGGAAGAATGGTCTTGCTGAAGTTCATCTTTCAGTGTTTTTTTTATAGAAACCCAGATGTCACTTGAATATTCGTCCAGTTTTTCACCCTTCAACAGGTCATTTTTGATATTTTTAAATTCATCTTCCCATTTCGGATCTTCTTTTAGATCAACTGAAAAATCATGAATTTTTTTAGTAATTAAATTCCTGATTTCATGCTCCGGATCTCCTTCTACTTCTTTGAAAAAATCGGAAAGCCCACTTGCGATTTTATCCGCTATTTTATTGTCAACAAACGAAGGAATAAACGAATAGCTGCCTTCTTTCACACGCTTCTGAATCATTTCGTCGTTTTCGATGATGTATTCCTTAAGCTGTTTTGATAAATTCGTTATAATTCTCTGATGATCATTTTTTTCTAGGATATAGCCGATTCCGTTGCCAACAATTTTATTGAGTTTGATATCATCCGTCATTTCAGAAACTTTTTTGCTGATGAAATGACTTACGGAAGAATCATCCAGCTTATTAAGGATGTCTAATACAATATCAGACATGTTTTGGATCAGAATTCCTTGATTTTTTTCCTTGCTAAGCCATTCTCCGACAAAATTTGAAATTTTTAACTTCTGAATATAAGGACGGATATTCTGAGGGGAGAGGAAATTATTAACGACAAAACTTCCTAAATTATCCCCTAATTTCTGCTTGCTGTTTTCAATCAGATTGGTATGGGGAATTGGAAGCCCAAGCGGATGACGAAATAAAGCGGTTACGGCAAACCAGTCTGCCAAAGCTCCGACCATAGCTGCTTCAGAAAATGCACGAACATATCCGACCCAATGGGAATCATTGGTCTTTTGTAAAATAGTTGTAATAATAAATAATGCTGCCATCAGCAGAAATAATCCGGTGGCAAAGGCTTTATATTTTCTTAATTGTTTTCTTTTGGCTTCATCATTCATATTCTCAAATTTAGTAAATTTGGTTATGAAATTTTTAATTTCTGTTATTCTAATCGTTTTTCTGCAATCATGTTCGCAGAATTATCAACCTATCAAAATTACATCTATGGAAAACGAAGCAAAAAACAATCCATACTATTCAAGAACAGATACTACAAAACTTACTATTTCCAATGAGGAATGGAAAAAAATCTTAGCTCCGGATTTATATGCCATTTCAAGAGAAGCTGCTACAGAAAGAGCTTTTACTGGAAAATATAATGAATTCGACGAAATCGGTGAATATTATTGCGCTGTTTGCGGAAATCATTTATTCCGTTCGACTTCAAAATTTTCCAGCAGTTGCGGCTGGCCAAGCTTTTTTGAAGCTGATAAAGAAGGTGTTTATTATAAAAGAGATACAGCATACGGAATGGAAAGGGTAGAAGTGCTCTGTAAAAGATGCGATTCGCATTTGGGACATGTTTTCGATGACGGCCCAAAGCCCACGGGACTGCGCTATTGCATGAATTCGATCAGTCTTGAATTCGTTTCTGATACTCAAAAATAGTGCCTTTAAATCACAAAATCAGGAAGTTAAAGTTTCTTAAATTGAGTTAAACTTTGTGGAGTTATAAGGTCTTGATAATTATGTTTTTATAAATTTGCCCCACTCAATTGGATTTAACATAATATTGAATGAAAGGATTTTATAGCTTATTAGGTATTGTTTACATGGTAACTACTTCATTCTATCTGTCTCCAAGAAAGGCGGTTGTAAAGAATGAAATCAGTACAAAAAAAATTGAAAGATTAGCAGACGCTAAATCTGAAAAGACCTCTACCACAGTATCTTCGTCAGAAGAATTGTACAAATCAATTACATTTGAAGAAGGGCACGAACTTAACGAAGAAGTTTTCTTTAAAGCCTTAACAGGTTTTGAAAATTTGAAGAAAGCTGGTTTGCTTAATCAGGATGCTCATTTATTGACTGTATGTGATTTTTCAATGTCTTCCAATACGAAAAGACTTTGGGTAATTGATACGAACGAAAGAAAAGTATTATTCAATTCACTGGTTGCCCACGGGAAAAATACAGGTGAAGAGTTTGCAACCAACTTTTCGAATACCAACAGCTCTCTTCAAAGCAGCTTAGGATTTTATATCACAGATGCTACTTATAACGGAGACAACGGGTATTCTTTAAGATTGTTGGGGATGGATAAAGGTTTTAATGATGCAGCTTACAAAAGAGCCATCGTAATGCATGGTGCTGATTATGTAAGTGAAGATTTTGCTGCTGTGCATAAGAGAATCGGAAGAAGCTGGGGATGTCCTGCTGTTCCAAGAGATCTGACACAGCCGATCATTAATACTATAAAAGGAAGAAATTGCCTTTTTATTTATTATCCTGACCAGAATTATCTTTCGAAATCAGAATGGTTAAAGTCATAAAAAACAAAAAGCAGTCTACTCAGACTGCTTTTTTATTTTGTGAGACAAACTGTATCGTAAAAGTGCTTCCTCTGGATGGCTCAGATTGTAAGGAAAGATTCCCCTGATGCATTTCGATAATTCTTTTGACAATCGATAACCCGATACCGTTTCCTTTTTCAAAATTTTTATTATTTCCTCTATAAAATAAGTCGAATATTTTTAGATGGTCGGCTTCCGAAATGCCAATTCCATGGTCTATAAAACGGATTTCCAGATTTCTGTTCTGAACTTCAATTTCTACATGACAGTTTTTATCAGAAGAATATTTACAGGCATTTTCCATTAAATTAAGAAAAGCAATCTGAAGTAAATAAGGGTTTCCATGAAAATCATAGTTGCTTTCATCTTTATCCGCCATATTATCCATATAATGAATTCCGATTTTATATGTTGAGTTTTTCTGAAGCAAAGCCACTTTGGCATCTGCCAAAATCTCATCCAAACGAAGATCTACAAAGCTGATTTGTGACACATCATAACTCGCTCTTGCAAAATCCAGCAATGCCGATGAAAGCTGTGAGGCATGATTGGCATCCTGTAAGGCATTATCTATCGATATTTTATAGTCATCCAGTGTTATATTTAGTTCTTTAGCAAGCTCAAGTTCAGCAATTAAGGTCGAAAGTGGTGTTCGGAATTCATGGGAAATGGTTGTCACAAATTGTCTGTGATTATTGAATGATTTCTCCAGACGGTTAAAGGTTGAATTAAAAGTTTCGGTGAGTTCGTAGATTTCATCTTTTGCCTTCGGAACAACCAGCCTTTTGTTGAGATTATGTTCCGAAATATCCCGAATCTGTAGAATAATATCCTTTAAAGGTTTCAGTGTATAATAGGAAAATAAAAAGCCGATAATGAAGATAATAGCGATGGAAATGACGTAGATAATGATAACATCTTTTTTAAATTCTTCGATATGAGCTTTCCCGGTAACATCGGTTGCACTTCCTATAACGTAGAAATTCTCACCGTTAAATTCATATTTAATGGCCATATACTGTCGGTCGCTGTTTTGCCAGGTGATCCTGTTTCGATTGGTTTTAATAATTTTATCCAGATATTTCTGGTTGCTTTCCAATGGCGGAATGTCTGTGAATATCAAAGCCTTATTAGCATCATAAACACTGATGTCAGCTTCGTTTAAAAGCTTTTTGTTGCGCTCGTGGAGTTCCCGGATTTTCGAATCATTAATTTTAGCATCAAAAATAAATTCTGATCTCCATGTAATTTTGTATCCCAAACGGTCATTAAACTCATCTTCCCTGTTTTTTTCTGAAACAAAATAAAGCACATAAGCGAAAACAAAAAGAATTCCCGCAGTAAGGATGGCATAATTGAGCGCTGTTCTGGTAGCTATTTTCATGATTGATGTTTAAAAATAAATCCCATTCCGGGTTTGGTATGAATAAGCTTTTCGTTAAAATCTTTGTCGATTTTCTTGCGGAGATAGGCAATGTAAACGTCAATGTAATTGGTTCCCGTGTCAAAATGATTTCCCCAGACATTTTCTGCTATTTCTTCGCGGCTCAAGACTCTTTCTGCGTTGCTCATCAGAAAAACTAAAAGCTTAAATTCCTTTGGGGTAAGGTTGATTTCTTTATCATCTCTGAAAACACGATTTGTATTTTTATTGACGATAAGATTTTGATATTCAATAATATTTGAAAGCTCATTTTTCTTTGGGGAAGAAGATTTTCTTAATAACACTGCTTTTATTCGGGCATACAGTTCTCTGATTTCGAAAGGTTTTACCATATAATCATCTGCTCCGGCATCGAATCCTTCTATTTTTTCATCAATAGTTCCCAAAGCTGTCAACATGATAATCGGAAGATCCGGATTTTTCTGTTTAATGATTTTGCTTAATTCAATGCCGTTCATTTGTGGCAGCATAATATCAGTAATGACTAAATCAAATGAAATTCTTTCTACCATGACCAAGGCATCTTCCGCGTCTTCCGAAATATAAATCTGGTAACCCTGACTTTCCAGCCCTCTTTTTAAAAGCGCAGAAACACGGGTATTGTCTTCTATAATTAAAACTTTCATGTGAAAATTGTTTCAGGACATTATTTCAATCTTAGAATAAAATAATTATTGCCAATAAGTTGATTGTCAGTTGTCCTTAGATTGTTGTACAAAGGTATTCTATATTTTTATTTTAAAAGAACAGATTAATTGTTTTAATAAATTTCTATAGTTTTTCTAATAGTTTTCTAACGATGTTCCTTGTTTTTCGAGCCTAATTTTGTCCCGTTGAAATCAACAACAAGGATTAAGAAAAAGAAAATATTATGAATAAAAAATCTGTTAAAGTCGGGCTCATTTTAATTTCAATAATGAGCGTTTGCTCAAAAGTTGACGCGCAAAAAAAGAACGATTTTAATAATCCGGGACTTACTCATTATCTGAATGATGAGCATACACGATATGTTTCTTTCAGTGGATACGCCGAGCTTTGGGCGAGATATACGCAGCTCAATCCGGGAAGTTTGATTAATAATGAAGCGAAAACTGATGCCTCAGATTTGTCACTTCGAAGAGTAAGGGTAAAAATGACCTACAAACCGACAGAAAAGTTGATGTTTGTTTTGCAGGGCGGGACAACGAACGTGAATGTAAATGCAAAAGGCAGTAACTATTTTGATTTATTGGATGCTTATGCAGAATATGCTTTTAATGATAAAATTGCTTTTGGAGCGGGACGTTCTACCTGGAGAGGGTTGTCCAGATTTACTACTGGACCTTTGAATACTTTATTGTATGATTTACCAGCCTATGCAACTTCCAATGCAGGAGCAACAGACTACACGGTAAGAGAGTTGGGAGCTTATGTGAAAGGTCAGTTAGGTAAATTTGATTATCGATTGGTTGTGGCAGATCCGTATACGATGTCTACTTCGGATCCTAAATATAATGTAGCCACTTTCAGTAAAAATTCGCCTCATAAAGATTTTTCAGGATACTTCAGGTATGCATTTCTGGATACAGAAAATATTTCAACACCTTTTAATTCCGGAACGTATGGCGGAAAAAAGAATGTTTTGAGCTTGGGTGCAGGTTTCGACTATATTCATAATGCAATGTGGCATCAGGATATTGATAAAAATACAGTGAATGATGATATGAAAAGTTTTGCCGTCGATTTATTTTACGATGCTCCATTAAACAAAGAAAAAGGAACTTCTGTAAGTGCTTACGGAATGGCAATGCACAATGATTACGGACCCAATTATATTCGTTACGTAGGAACAAATAACCCTGCAACTTCTGTGGATGCTTCGCTGGCAAGCCTTAACGGAGCAGGAAATGCAATGCCGGTTATCGGAACGGGGAATACTTATTATGTTCAGTTGGGAGGAACATTACCTTATTTAAACAAAGAAAAAAAGAGTCTTCAGCTTCAGCCTGCGGTAGGAATGCAGTTGTCTGATTTGAAAGGACTTCATGATAACGCGATTATTTACGATGCCGGAATTTCTTTGTTAATGAACGGAATGTCTTCGCGATTGACTTTTGATGCTCAAAACAGACCTGTCTTTACGGGGGATGCCAATAATAATGCGGTTGTTTCCGACAGACAGTGGCAGTTTGTTTTAAAATACAGAATTGATTTTAACTAAAAATAATTACAATGGAAAGAAGAAAATTTTTATTCCGTTCAGTGCAGGCTTCAGCGCTGTTGCTGATTTCAGGAAATATGTTTGCGTCTGCTTTACCTATGTTTAATCCTATAAAAAAGAAAAAAGTGTACTTCCACTATTTGTTGTTCTGGCTCAGAAAAGATTTGTCTGCAGCTGAGGTAAAAGAATTTGAAAATTTTTTTGAAGGTCTCAAAAAACTGCCTTATCAAAAAAATCTCCGTTACGGAAAACCGGCAGATTCAAGCCCGAGAAATGTTTTAGATAACACGTTTACATACAATGCTTCCATGGAGTTTGATACGTTGGAAGAACTTGAAGCTTATGGTCAGCTTCCTGAGCATTTGGCTTTGGTAAAAAAATATAAACCATTCTTTGAGAGAATGTTGGTTCATGATACTGTTTACAATTAAAAATAAAGATTTAAATTTATAATGAAAAATTTCGTTAAAGGCATTAGCCTCGTTTTAGCATTAAGCACTGTTGGATTTATGAACGGACAACAAAAAAAGCATAAAAATATAAGCGTAAGCACTGAAAAGACCAGTGAGTTTATTCCCGCGGTAAGACTGGTGAATAATCCTGATGGCTCTTGTACTTTCGAAAAAGGAAAAATTCCCACTTTAAAGCACATGAATACCACGACTTTCTGGATGAGTAATAAAACAGAAGAGTGGGAGAAGAATGCACATCCGGCTCCAAGAAGACAGTACGTAATTACGTTGAAAGGAAATATTAAGTTTAAAGTGACGGATGGTTCTACCTTTATGATTAAGCCGGGAACTATTCTGTTGGCGGAAGATCTGAAAGGAAAAGGGCATAGCTGGGATATGGTAAAAAGTAAAGAATGGGAGAGATTGTATATTCCTATTGCTGAAGATGCCGATGATTTTTTTATTTCGGATAAAGAAGCCGATTAATTTTTGATAATACTTTAGAGTTTTATATACTTCGTACAATGTTAAAAGCAGTCAAATTTGACTGCTTTTTTTATTTCCTCACACATATCAAACAGATTGGGCAGATGTCTGAGCTTAATTTAGAATTTAAGAAAACTTCTTAAAAATCAAGGTAGCATTATGGCCTCCAAATCCAAAAGCATTGCTCAAAGCGTACGTAATATTCTTTTCCTTAGCTTCTCCAAAGACAATATTAAGATCTTTAGGAATATTTTCGTCAATCTTATGAAGATTAATCGTCGGAGGAACAATTCCGTTTTCAATAGCTTTAATCGAGAGAATAGCTTCGGCCGCTCCGGCCGCACCTAATAAGTGACCTGTCATCGATTTTGTAGCACTGATGTCCAGATTTTTACTTCCTTTGAATAATTTATTAATACCATTCAGCTCAACTAAATCTCCCATCGGAGTAGATGTTGCATGGGGATTAATATAATCGATATCATTTATATTGATTTCTGCTTCATTCATTGCCAGTTGCATCGCTTTGATCGCTCCGACTCCATCCGGATGAGGTGCTGTCATATGATAAGCATCGGCTGTCATGGCTGCTCCTACCAATTCTGCGTAGATTTTTGCACCTCTTGCTTTTGCATGTTCATACTCTTCTAAAATTAAAGCTCCTGCGCCTTCACCCATTACAAAACCGTCTCTGTCTGCATCGTAAGGACGGCTTGCCGTTGCAAAATCATCATTTCTTGTAGACATCGCTTTCATAATGGAAAATCCACCTACAGAAGCCGGAGAAATCGCTGCTTCAGAACCGCCGCTCACAATTACTTTAGCTTTTCCTAAACGAATGTAATTGAAAGCATCCATTATTGCAGTATTTCCTGTCGCACAGGCAGAAATCGTAGTATAATTAATTCCCTGAAGACCAAATTTCATAGAAATCATTCCAGAAGCCATATTGGCGATAAATTTAGGAACGAAAAACGGATTGAATCTCGGTGTTCCGTCTCCAGCGGCGAAATTCATCACTTCACTTTCGAAAGTCCACATTCCGCCTTGGCCTGTTCCCCAGATTACGCCGGTGTCAAAAGGATCCATATTTTCCAGTTCAAGTCCCGAATCTTTCAGCGCTTCGGCTGTAGAATACATTGCATATTGTGAAAAAAGATCACTTCTTTTGATTTCGTTGTGCGTTAAATGAGCTTTTGGGTCAAAATTTTTAACCTCACAGGCAAAGTGTACTTTAAATTTTTCTGTATCAAAGTGCGTGATCACATTCGCTCCACTTACTCCGTTGATGCTGTTTTTCCAGAATTCTTCAACATTATTTCCCAAAGGCGTCACTGCGCCAAGACCAGTAATAACAACTCTTTTCATTTAATTATTGATTTTGAATAAATTAGAGGTTCCTCTTGCAATTAATCGTGTTTTGTCTGCGTTCCAAATTTCGCATTCTGCATTTACAAATTGCTTTCCTCTTTTAATGATTTTAGTTTCAGCTACAATATTATCATTTTCTTTTGCAGTTGAAAAATAATCAATGCTATTATTTATGGTTACGATGAATGTTTTTTCATTTAACGAAAACATGGTGGCTCCAATAACATCGTCAAAAATCGCAGCGGTAACTCCTCCATGCAGATTTCCCATAGGATTCAACCATTCCGGTCTTACGGTGTATTGAAATTCCAATTGCCCTTCTTCTACAGATAAAACGATGGGGTTCAGCCATTTCATAAATGGCGATGGTGACTGATCAAATTCCTTTCCGATGAATTGTTTTAATTGTGCTAATCTATCCATAATTTTATTTTTCTAAAATCATCGTTACCCCTTGTCCACGAGCGGCACAAATGGAAATAAATCCTTTCCCGCTTCCTTTTTCGTGTAAAATTTTAGCTAGTGTTCCGATAATTCTTCCGCCTGTTGCTGCAAAAGGGTGGGCTACTGCAAGACTTCCGCCTTTTACGTTTAATTTATTTCTGTCGATTTTTCCTAATGCTTTTTCCAGTCCGAATTTTTTAGCCAGATCATCATTTTCCCAGATTTTCAATGTTGCTAAAACCTGTGCTGCAAACGCTTCATGGATTTCATAATAGTCAAAATCTTCCAGATTCATTCCTGCTTTTTTCAACATTCTTTCGGCTGCAAAAACAGGAGCCAGCAATAAATTTTGTTGATTTTCAACATATTCAATTCCTGCAATTTCTGAGAAAGTGATATACGCCAAAATCGGTAAATTATTCGCTTTTGCCCATTCTTCACTGGCCAACAAAATTGCAGAAGCTCCATCGGTAAACGGGGTAGAGTTTCCGGCAGTTAAAGTTCCATTTTGCTTATCAAAAGCTGGTTTTAATGTTGCTAATTTTTCTAAACTTGTATCGCGACGAAGATTATTGTCTTTATCTAAACCATAAGCCGGAGTTATCATATCATCAAAAAATCCTTCATCATACGCTTTTGCCATGTTTTGGTGACTTCTAAATGCTAGTTCATCTTGGTCTTCACGGGAAATTTCGTAATATTTAGCAGTTATTTCAGTGTGACCACCCATCACCAAACCTGTTTTCGGTTCTTGTCCTTTATAAGGAATCGGCATCCAGTCTTTCAGTTTCGGACTTAATAATTGCTTGATTTTTCCAAATGTAGATTTTTCTTTATTGGCTTTTAACAAAGCTTTTCTCAATCTTGGCGAAGATTCAAATGGAATATTACTCATGGCTTCAACACCACATGCAATTCCGCTTTCGATCTGACCTAAAGCAATTTTATTTCCGATATAAACGGCTGCTTCAATTCCTGTATCGCAGGCCTGCTGTAAATCACAAGCCGGAGTTGCAGGATCCAGAGAAGTATTCATAACGGTTTCTCGGATGAGATTGCTTTCGGAAATATGCTTGATCGTTGCTCCTCCGGCAACTTCGCCGAGAAGTTTTCCTTTAAGATGGTAACGGTCGATTAAACCATTCAGAGCAGGAAGCAGTAAGTCCTGATTTCCTTTGTCTGTGTAAGCGGTATTCATTCTGGCAAACGGAATTCTGTTGTATCCTACAATTGCCACTTTTTTTGTTTCCATAGCGTGAAGTTTATGATGGAAGTATGTTTAATTCATTGTCAATCATCTGGGTGATTTTGTCTAAAGCAAGGTTTAAAAATTTCTCATCTCCTGTAGTTTTGGATAATAAAATTCCCCCCTCGAGAAGCATGATAAAGAGGGAAGCATATTCCTCAGCATTAGCTTTTTCATTTAAATCTCCGTTCTTTTGACCTTGAATAATAACCGATGAAATTTTTGCGGACCAGTCTTCAAATGATTTTTTAACCTGAATTTTAAGACTTGGAAAGATATCATCGGATTCTGTCGCAGCGTTCATCAACGGACAACCGCCATTTGAAAAAACAGATCGCCAGTTTTTTCTGTAAAAATCTACAAAAGCATGAAGTTTATTCATCGTTGTCGGAAATTCATCGCTGAATGATTTCGACATATTTTTACTCAACAAACCAGAGTTGTATTTGTACACTTCAATGGCTAATTCATCTTTGTTGGCGAAGTTTCCGTAGATACTTCCTTTCGTCAGATAGGTTGCCAGCGCAATGTCAGACAAAGTCGTGGAAAGATAACCTTTGGTATTAAACAAAGATGCCGTTTTCTCGATGATGAATTGTTTTGTCTTTTCTGCTTTTGACATTTTCAACTGATTATGATGCAAATATACAAAAATATACCAATCGGTATATTTATTTTGCAATTATAGATTATCTGTTTAATCTATTGGAATTTAATTATTAGAATTTTAATAGAAGACTAGGTCTAATTAATATAAATAGTTTTTTAAGTTTTTGCTAAAGCTGATTTGATGTTTTTAAATGAAAAAACGGGCTAAAGCCCGCTCCTATTGATGTAGAAGTTAGTACTTCTGTTTTTTTGCTATAAAGTTTGGTATTCTTAGTTAGCCAAAGTAGCTTCCAAAGTAATTTCAAAGTTGAAAGCTGCGCTTACAGGGCATCCTTCTTCAGCGATTTTAGCATATTTTTGAAATTCTTCTTCTGAAATTCCAGGAACTTTAGCCGTTAAAGTCAATTCAGATTTTGTGATTTTTCCGATGTTTGGGTCTAAAGTGATTACGGATTTTGTAGTCAATTCTTCAGGAGTATAACCTGCCTGAGATAATTCTGCACTCAATTTCATAGTGAAGCATCCTGCGTGAGCTGCAGCCAGTAATTCTTCAGGATTTGTCCCAACTCCGTCAGCAAAACGGCTGTTAAAAGAATATTGAGTTTGGTTTAATGTCGTACTTTGAGTCGTGATGTGCCCGTTTCCTTCTTTGATGTTACCGTTCCAAACGGCTGTTGCGTTACGTTTCATAATGTTTTTGTTTTATTTAATGTTGTTTGTTTTTGATGATACAAAGATAGAGTGGTTTATAAGTAGAATAAATAGATAAAAAGACCTAAATATTGTACTTTTTTCCCGAGATATAGGTTTTTTTGAAATTGGTAGGTGTATTTCCGATTTTATTGGTAAAAAGCCGGTTGAAATAAGCAGGATCTTCATATCCCAGATCGTAGGCAATTTCTTTGATCGGTTTATCCGTATAAAATAATAGCCTTTTCGCTTCCAGTAGAATTCTGTTTATGATAAGCTGGTTCGGAGATTCAAGATTTAAACTTTTGAATTTATGAGTCAGTGTTTTGGGTGCGATGTGAAGTAAATCGGCATAATCTGCTACATTGTGTTTTTCTCTGAAATGAGTTTCCAGATATCGGCTGAAGTCGCGAAAAATATCCAACTCATTACGGGGTATTTTTACGGTATCATTATCTAAGTTCTGCTTTTTCCATTTTCGGGTAGCCCGGATGATGATTTGTTTTACATAGGTTCTTATCATTTCCTCTGCGGAAGAATCTTTCCATTCCAATTCTTCTTTGATACTTTGAAATAAATTTTTAATGATTATATTTTCATTTTCATCAAGCTCGACAAAAGGAATTTCAAAAACATTATGGAAAAGAAGTCCGTCACAGGCTACTTCTTTATCATGGATCTGAATGCAGTAGAAATCTCTGTTGTAATATAAAAGGGTAGATTCTTTAATACCTTTCTCAATCTTTAAATGCTGATTGGTTAAAAAGAATAAAGTTGGGTTTTCAATTGCATAGTGTTTAAAATCTATGGTGAGCTCATATCCTTCAGGAACGTAAAAAACTTTGATTTCGGATTTGTATTTATTTTCTCTAAGCGTTTGAAGATTGTCTTCAGAAAAAGTTTCGAAACCCAGTTTCTTGTAGTGGTCTTCAAAGATAAGAGTCTGTGACATAGATTTACTTTATATAAAGATACAAAAAAGCATGGCTTCTTAATTATTAAATTATTGAAACCATGCTTTCATTATTTATATTTCCCCACAGATTTCTCAGATTACACGGATTTTCTGTGAGATTTGTGAAATCCGTGGGAAATTAATTTTAATTAAAAGTTTGAAAAATAATTAAATTTAATCATAACTCAAACTCTCAAACACCCAAACTTAAAAAGTCACATCAAGACCAACGTAAAAATTAGCTTTCATAATCGGGGCATATACCATTCCGCCATCAAAATAATTGCCGAAAGGATTTCTGAAGTCTACAATCGCATTTTTCTGATAATAAGAAGTAAGATTTTCACCTCCGACATAGGCTCTGAGCTTTTTGTTGAAATTTCGTGAAACCTGCGCATTCAGAACAGCATATGATTCAGAATAGGTAGGGAGTTGCAATTCTTCAGGATTCGTTGATGTATTGGGGATTCGTTGTTTTCCTACCCAGTTTAAAGTCGTATCAAAGCTCCAGAACCCGCCTTTATTGTTTTTATTGGTTGAATAAGCTAAATTCACAAAACCTCTGTGCTTAGCCATAAACGGAATTTCTCTTCTTCCATCTATATAATCTGCCTGAACATCATAGTATTTGTAAGCCAACCTTACATCAAAATTCTTAAAAGGTGTAAAATCCCACTGCGTCTGAAAAGAATTGGCGAAGGATTTTCCTTCTAAATTGTAAAAAGTCAGCTGTTGAGGAGAGCGGTCTAAATCTACCAATACCTGATCCTGGAAGTCTGTTCTGAAAAAGTCTGCCACAATTGTAGATTTTCTGCCAAAAATTTTAAACTCCTGTTGTAAACTTACCCCATAATTCCATGCAATTTCAGGTTTTAACCCATAAATATTCCCTCCGTTCTGTAAAATCTGAATCGAACGGTTTGATGCAAAATATTGCTGATTTTCAGCAAAAACATTAGCTGTTCTGAAACCTCTTCCTGCAGAAAGCCTTACAATAGTCTGAGGGGTAAAATCATATTTAAAATTTAACCTAGGTGTGAACTGGGTTCCTGCCAGATTGTGGAAATCAACCCGTGCTCCTGCTACCAAAGTATATTTCAAACCTGTTAAAGTATATTCTGCAAAAGCTCCGGGAACAATTTCGTTCCGCTTAAAATTATCAATGAGGTATTTTTCTTCATAACCGTCATACATGAAGCTTCCACCCACTTTATATTTATGATTGGTATTTCCTAAAATGCTTTCAAAAATTAAATTTGAATAATAGGTGTGCTGTTTTCCCGAATAATTTCTAAGCCCGAAAAAACTGTCCTGCTGATGGTACACATACTGGTTCATCCAGCCTAAACTTTGATAAGGTTTTCCTTTGAAAACATAGCCTGTTTTATTCCAAACCTGAAATCTGGAAATATCAATTCCCACTCCGTAAGCAGGTTGATCATCCTGATCTAAACTTTTATCAAAACCCGTTTGTCCTGCAGTTCTGTTGTCTTTGATGAAATTAATTCCGAAATGAGATCCCAATCCCGATTTTTCAAGATCATTATAGTTTAATAGATATGCTGCATTTATCTGGGTTCCTTTCGGTCTGTCCAGAAAACCATCGTTATTCATATCGGTATTCCCAAAAGTTCCGTTTCCGTGAAGCAGAAAGGTCTGGGACCATTTTTCATTAATTGGAGAAACACTTGTAATATTCGCTTCGGCCCGTCCATTGAAATCAGAAAATAAATTAAGTGACGTTTCCGGAGTTTTTGCATTTTTCAGAAGCTCAGTGTTGATTTGTCCCGTAATACTTTCGTAGCCATTTGTTACGGTACTTCCTCCTTTTGTCAGCTGAATGCTTTCAATCCACCTTCCTGGAATAAAATTCAATCCATAGGCAGAGGCCAATCCTCTGATTTCGGGTAGTAATTCTTTTGTTAAGCTGGTGTACTTTTGGTCTAAACCTAACATTTTAAGCTGTTTTGTTCCGGTCACTGCATTGCTGAAAGAAACATCTACAGTCGCATTCGTTTCGAAACTTTCAGATAAATTACAGCAGGCTGCTTTTAATAATTCTTTTTTATCAATATTAAAAACCAGGCCGGCTTCCTTTTTACTCAGAGATGTGGCTGGTTTTCCGCCTATTACGTTAACGCTTTCAATGCTTTTCTCATGGCTGTCAGGATTTTCAGCTGATGAATGATGATTGCTGTGCTCTGAATGTTCAGATTTTGAACCTTCTTCAACATGGACTTTCGGGTTGGCTTCTCCAAAAGGAATTTCACGGTCATACAGGCAGCATCCCGGTAACCCGCTATATACAGAGTCTGTTGATTTATGCTTTTCATTGTCGTGTCCAACGTCTGCGATTTTCTTTAAAATTTTATCTGCAGAAGTTTTTGAGGCGTCAAAATTTAAAGTAACCATCTGCTTTTCTGCGCTCCATTCTGCCGAACTTGCACCTGCGTCTTTAGCTGCCTTTTCAATTCTTACTTTGCATGATTCACAGTTTCCTTTTACATAAAACTCATTCTCTTTTTTGTTGTGATGATCATGATTTTCAGCAGACTTTGGCTGTAAATCTCTTTCGTAATGACAACATCGGGGAAGACTTTCGTACGTTTCATCGGAGGCTTTAAATTTTTCATTATCATGACCGGCTTCTGCAACTTTCCTCATAACATCATCTGCCGGAACGGTAGAATCTGTTTCTAAGGTTAGTGTTTGTAAATCAATCGAATAGACGGCTGTTTTTGCACCTGCTTTTTTAGCTGTGCTTTCGATTCTTTCTTTGCACATTGCACAGTTTCCCTTTACTTTGAACTGGTTTTGAGAAAGGTTTTGAGCTGATATAAATTGTGTAGATAATAGAAATAGACCAAGAATAATCCTGGAAATATATAATTTCATTTGTTTTAAATTTAGATTAATTAAAAAACTGTTCATTAAAAAATAATGAACTTCTGTTGATTGAATTAACCTATTTTTGGCGGTTGCCAGATTTCTTTCAAACGGTCTGAAATATGAGGATCAGAATACTGAAACTGTAAATTTTTGGTTGATTTGTAGTACGAAATCTCCAGTTGAAGGCTCTTTGAAAAAGGCGTTTCGATAAAAGTGTAGCATGCCACACAGGTTGAGCAGCAATCATCATTGCATGACGAAGATTTCTGTTCTTTTCCATGGTTGTCTTTTGAATGTTCTGAATGATCATTCTTACAGCAACTCATTTTTGAATCTGATTTGCAGCATGTCTCTTGCGAAACCTGTAAATAGAAATCATCCTTAGGAATCAGAAAAATCCCCAGGCAGAAAATAATAGCTATGATCTGAAATAATTTCACAGATGCAAAAATACAAAAATTATGGCAAAGCTTCACCTACTTTTACGCCGCAATTGTGCCAAGGTTCTCCATGCGCAGGGTTTAAAGCAGGCTTAGGACCTGTAGGTGCAGGAGTGGAAACTGGAGGAGTGTTCTGGGCAATTTGCTGAACGGGTTGAGGCTGCGGTGCTGCTGGAGCAGGTTTACTGTTTAATGGCTGTCCAACAGGGATATCGCATCTGTGTCCCGGCTGTCCGTGTGGAGGGTTCATTCCTGCGGCTACTTTTACCGGTTTTCCATCGTTTGGAATAACGAATTTGCCTTTAGGTAAAGTATTTGGATCTATCTGAACGGCATTTGGAACATTATTAACGGCAACATTCTGAGCTGCCGGAGCAGGTTTACTGTTCAAAGGCTGTCCGACAGGTATATCGCATCTATGTCCCGGTTGTCCGTGAGGAGGATTCATTCCGGGTGCGGTAACAGCAGCGGAGCTACTTTGGATAGGCTGAAGACCGGATTGATTAAGTAAAGAAGCTTTTGGAGCGTTATTAACAGTAACACCGGGCTGTTGAATAGCAGCTTCTTCTTTGATGTAGGTTGGTCTTTCGTCTTTTTTGCAAGAGACCATAAATATAGAAATAGCGACTAAACTTAAAAATGTATTCTTCATATCCTGTTGGTATGAAACAAAATTAGCAAAACATTTTTAATTGTTTTGCTAATTTTACATTTATAATGATATTTCGGAATTAATTTTTAACTAAAAGTCTAAATCCTTCTCCGTGAACATTGATAATTTCCAATCCTTCATCGTCTTTTAATAATTTACGAAGTTTTGCAATATAAACGTCCATACTTCTGGCTGTGAAATAATTCTCTTTTTTCCAGATTTTTCTTAATGCCAGATCTCTTGGCATAAAGTCGTTTCTGTGAATACAAAGAAGCTTCAGCAGTTCATTTTCTTTGGGTGAAAGTTTATATTCATTATCTCCGACTCTTAATTGTCTCAACATAGAATCAAAGAAGATATTGCTGATTTTAAACTGTTCCTGCTCCTCATTTTCCAATGTAGAGCTTCTTTGAAGTATCGCTTTGATTTTATATAAAAGCAGTTCGGTATCAAATGGTTTAGTGATATAATCATCAGCTCCCAATTGATATCCTTTTAAAATATCCTCTCTCATATTTCTTGCAGTCAGGAAAATGATGGGAGTATTTTTATCAATCTTTTTTACATCTTCGGCTAATGAAAACCCGTCTTTTTTAGGCATCATTACATCAAATATGCAGATGTCGAATTCGTTTTCCGTAAATTCTTTCAATCCCTGCTCTCCATCTGTGGCCAATGTAACCTCGAAGTTATTGATCGTTAAATAATCTTTCAATACTGCTCCGAAACTCTGATCGTCTTCTACTAATAATATTCTGTTGCTCATAGTTTTAAGTAATTAATAATTAACAAGTAAGAATGAATGGTATTCCTTCTCTTTTATAATATTTTGCTTTTGGGTCTTTTTTATAACTGATTTCTGCTTTTGTTTATTTTAACTCATCGGTAATTTTATCGTAAACACACTTCCTTCTCCTTTGTTTGAGTCTACTATAACCTGACCTTTATGTAATTCTACAATCTTTTTTACATAAGAAAGTCCCAAGCCCTGTCCTTTTACATTGTGAATGTTTCCTGTTTCTTCCCTAAAGAATTTTTCGAAAATCTTTGTTTTATTCTGACTTTCCATTCCCATTCCTTTATCTGAAACTTCAATCACATACAGATTTCCTTCGTTGCTGGTTTTTACATGAATTTCAGGTGTTTCCGGAGAGTATTTGTTTGCATTGTCCAATAAATTCACCAACATATTGGAGATGTGGAATTCATCAATTTTAAAGGTGTATTTATCAGCGGTAAATTCCTGTGTAAGAGTACCATTCCTCTGCTGTACAATCAGGTTGAATGATTCAGCTGTTTTCTTGATCAATTCTCTTACATTGGTTTCTCTTAAGAACAGCTTGACTTCATTACGCTCAAGTTTGGACATATTAAGAACGTTTTCAACCTGTTTTTTCATCCTTATATTTTCCTGTTTAATCAGCTCGGAATAATATTTCACCTTATCCGGATTGGTTGCGATTTTGTCATTGGCTAAAGAGTCTGTTGCTACGGAGATCGTGGCCAGTGGCGTTTTAAACTCGTGTGACATATTATTGATGAAATCTGTCTTCACTTCTGCCAGTTTTTTCTGTTTCATCATATAATTAATGGAAATAATGTAAATTCCCAGAATCGTTAATAATGAAAGGAAGGTTCCCAGTAGCATTGGCCAGTTATTCATGGCGAGTGAGTATTCCTTTTTAGGGAAAACAAGGGCCAGATTATATAAGGTTCTTTCTTTTTGATCGGTAAAAAGAGGATAACTGTAAGTGTTATTGTCCTTTTTTTCTTTATAATCCTTATTGACGATACTGGTCAGTGTATTATTTTTATCAATAATTCCATAGCCGAATTTGGCTGAAATCCCTCTTATCTTAAGCTCTTTAGTAATAACAGAATCAAGAATCTTTTCATCAACTCTTTTGGTGATGGGTAAGTTATTACCCAGAATTTTAGCATACTCTTTTAAGGAATAATCACCATTTTCCAGTGCCGTATTGATATCCGCTGTCAGAAGCTCACGGTTTGTCGTGTCTCTTTTTATCTTGTAAGCGGCTTCATCGGTGTATAATTTGGTCAGCTTAATCGAATCTCCCTGCTGCGAAATCGGAAGCTTGGTTTTTTCGATGATATTTTTTGAATATATGATTTGTCGTTGGGCACCCGAATCTTCTACCTGTTGGATGGTCGTTAATGAAGGTTTTTCGCTATTGGCCAAAATATTATTTCTAAAACCTTTATAATCAACGTTTAAATATTTGTCAACTTCAATTTCAGCCATGCTTTTGGAGGTACTTTCCAAAGCGGAGTATACTTTATTGGAAAAATCCTGCTCAAGTGCACCATAATAACGTTTCAGCCAATAAAATTGGAGCGTGACGAAGACAATCAATGAAATTGTCATAAACACCGAAATTATTGGGATGAATTTATTATTCATTAGAGTATTTTATAATGTTTTTGTAAAGATGAATGTTAAAATTAATTATTTTAAGACTTGATAAACAAAAAACGAGCCAAAAAATTGTGTAATTTTTCTTAAAACTGTGTTTTTTAACATTTATTTATAAATTTTTAATTACTTGTCATAGGAAAAGTGCCGTCACAGAATAAAAAACTAGCTTTGTTTAAAACAAAATAGTATTATGGAATCTGATATCATTTTTAACAAAGATTTTGATTCACACAGTGTATATGTCATGAAAATTTACAACACTGATGTTTCAAAAGTGTGGAATTATTTTACCAAATCCGAATTATTGGATCAATGGTGGGCTCCGGAACCCTGGAGGTGTGAAACTAAAAGTCAGGATTTTCGGGAGGGCGGAATCTGGCTGTATTCAATGGTTGGTCCGGAAGGAGAAAGACACTATGCACAGGTAAAATATGGCGAAATTATGGAGCACAGAAGTTTTGACGGTGTTGATACTTTTTGTGATGAAAATGGCCATGTGAATTCTGATTTTCCAGAAGCAAAGTGGTTATTTGGTTTCACAGGAGTAGAAGAGGGAACGAAAGTTACCGTTAATCTTCATTTTCAATCAGAACAAGCGATGAAGCAGTTGCTGGAAATGGGTTTTGAAGAAGGTTTCAAAATGGGACTGAATCAGCTGGAAGAGATTCTGATTTGAGAATTTGAAAATGGAAAAATTTGAAAAAAGATATTTTATAAATAGGAACAGGCATTAGCTAAAACTCAAAATAAAAAAAATGGAAAGTAATTTTTACTTTCCATTTTTTATTCAATACCATTTGAAAATTTTCAAATGATCTTATTTTCAAATTAATTCTTCATCCTGGAAATATTGAATAATTGCCTTTTTCATAAGCAGGGTCTGCTCGTTGGGTTTCAATTCCGGAAGTCCTTCCAGCTGATCAAAATGAGGCCAGCCATCTTCGTAATGCGAGAATTTATAGTATCCGAAAGGTTCTAATAATCTGCAAACGGCAATGTGAAGAATATTTAATTTATCGTCTTTTGTATATTTTTGCTGACCGCTTCCCAATTCCTGAAGACCTATTAAAAATAAATACGTTTCAATAGGAGCATCTTTTTCGGTGTCAAAATTTTCAATGAAAAAATCTTGTATTTTTTTCCAATATTCTGCGTCGTTAATCATAATTTATAAATCAATTCTCCTGATTGTTATTTTTATTTGCCCCTTCATCTTCTGATTTTGAAGAGTCTTGTTTTCTCGCAAGATCAAGAAGTTGTTCATATTTTTCATTTCTCTTTTCTTGCAAATATTCTTTCTTTTCAATCCTATTAATTTTACTTTTTTGAAAAAGATAATAGGCAATTGCAATACATAAAAAAATTACCAGAAGAATCAGCATTTTTAATAATTGTTTTCTAATTTCAATAAGAAGGCATATTCTAATGCATCTTCTTTCAGTGATTCAAATCTTCCGCTGGCACCTCCATGTCCTGAACTCATATCAGTCTTGAAAATCAAAAGATTGTCATCTATTTTTAATTCTCTTAATTTTGCCGTCCACTTTGCCGGCTCCCAATACTGAACCTGAGAATCATGGAGCCCGGTTGTAATCAGGGTGTGAGGATAATTTTTAGCTTCCACATTGTCATAAGGTGAATAGTCTTTCATGTAATGATAATATTCTTCATCATTAGGATTTCCCCATTCATCGTATTCTCCTGTTGTCAAAGGGATTGTTTCATCCAGCATCGTTGTTACAACATCCACAAAAGGAACCTGTGCTACAATTCCGTTGAATAGTGAAGGCTCGTAATTCATCACCGCGCCAACCAGCAGTCCGCCTGCGCTTCCGCCCATTGCATACAAATGTTTTGATGAAGTATAATTTTCTTTAATCAGATATTTTCCGGCGTCAATAAAGTCAAAGAATGTATTTTTCTTAAACAGCATTTTTCCGTCTTCATACCATTCCCGGCCTAAATATTCACCACCTCGGATGTGAGCAATAGCATAAATGAATCCTCTGTCTAAAATTGACAATCTTACATTCGAAAAACTTGCATCAACGGTATGTCCGTAGCTTCCATAGCCATATAAAAGCAAAGGAGTATCTGCCGATTTCTTAGTGTCTTTATGATAGACAAGAGAAATAGGAATTTTAACTTCTCCATCTCTGGATTCTGCCCATATTCTTTCGGAAATATAATTTTCCGGGAGAAACTTTCCGCCCAAAACTTCCTGTTGTTTCAAAAGCTTGGTGGTTTTTTCTTTCATATCATATTCGTAAGTAGAGCTTGGCTGCGTCAGTGAAGTGTAACCATAGCGTAAAACTTCTGTGTCGAATTCAAGATTAACACCGATATAAGCGGTATAAGTAGGATCTGAAAAAGGAAGGTAGTATGAATCCTGTGTTTTTTCGTCAATGATCTTTATCTGTAACAGTCCTTCTTCTCTTTCTTCAAGAACAAGATAGTGTCTGAAAATTTCAAAACCTTCCAACAAAACTTCCGGACGGTGAGGGATAACATCCACCCAGTTTTCCATTCCGCAATTACTGATTTTCGCTTTTACGATTTTAAAATTAAATGCGTCATCTGCATTGGTAATGATATAGAATTCATCTTCGTAATGTTCAACAGAATATTCCAGATCATCAATTCTTGGCTGAATGATTGTCCAGTCTGCAAAAACATTATTGGAAGGAATAAATCTGTGTTCGTCAGAAATCGTGCTTGAGCTTGCGATGAAAATATATTCCAGAGATTTAGTTTTGAAAACATTAACGTCAAAAGTATCATCCTCTTCATGGAAAATTAGAATGTCCTCTGAAGAATCTGTGCCCAATTTATGTCTGTAGACCTTAAATGCCCGCAGGCTTTCATCTTTTCGGATGTAAAAAACATGCTCGTTATCATTGGCCCAGACTGCTTTTCCTGTTGTATTTTCAATTTTATCAGAAAGAATTTCTCCGGTTTTTAAGTCTTTAAAATTTATAGAATAGATTCTTCGGCCTACGTTGTCTTCAGAGAAAGAAACCAGTTCGTTATTCGGGCTTACCGCAAGGCTTCCGACTTCAAAATAACTTTCGCCTTCCGCAAGGATGTTCACATCGACTACGATTTCTTCTTCGTTGTCTAAGCTTTTATATTTTCTACAAAAAATAGGATATTCTTTTCCTTCTTCATATCGAACAATGTACCAATATTCATTAAAGAAATAGGGTAAAGATTCATCATCCTTTTTATAACGGGCTTTCATCTCTTCAAAGAGCTCTTCCTGGAAATCTTCAGTGTCCTTCATGATAAAATCTGCATAAGCATTTTCTTCTTCAAGATATTTTATGACTTCAGGGTTCTCCCTTTCGTTGAGCCAGAAATAATTGTCAATTCTTTTATCTCCGTGTGTTTCCAGTATTTTTTCTATTTTTTTTGCCTGTGGAGCTTTCATTCAAATGTTTTAATTTTTTAACGCGCTGACCTATTTTTCTCCTTGAAAAAGTGGTTTTTGCAGGCGTTTCTTTCAATATTAATTCTTGTTCAAATTTAATTAAAAAAAAACCATCTTTCCTTTATGAAAAGACGGTTAGTTTGTATTTTATATTAAAATTCTACTTATGTAGAGCTTTAATGTATTTTTCCAGTGCCATGGTCATAGATGGTGTTTCCTTTGTAGGAGCCATTAAATCTACCTTTAATCCTGCCTCTTCTGCAGCGGCTGAAGTCGTTGTTCCGAAAACTCCGATCTTCGTTTCATCCTGTTTAAAATCAGGGAAGTTTTGCTGTAAAGATTTAATTCCTTGCGGGCTGAAGAAAATCAGCATATCGTAATCTTTGATATTGATATCAGTAAGATCACTGCAAACAGTTCTGTACATGATAGCTCTCGTCCATTCGATGTTTGCTGAATCTAACGTCTTAATAATATCCGGGCTCAGCACATCAGAAGATGGGAGCAGATATTTTTCCGTCGGGAATTTTTTGAAAAGAGGAGCCAGATCCGAGAAATTTTTCTCTCCAAAACTGATCTTTCTTTTTCTGTAAACAATATGTTTTTGAAGATAGTTGGCAATAGCTTCCGACTGACAGATGTATCTCATCGTGTCTGGAACGGCAAAACGCAATTCCTCAGCCAGTCTGAAATAATGATCAATCGCATTCTTGCTGGTAAAAATAATACCAGTATACTGCGTAAGATCTATCTTCTGTGTTCTAAGTTCTTTGTTGTCAACTCCTTCGACGTGGATAAAAGGACGGAAATCAATCTTTATTTTTTCCTTTTTCGCTATATCCAAGTATGGAGAAGATTCACTAGGCGCTGGTTGTGAAACCAATATAGACTTTATTCTCATCATTGACATTTATTAATAAAACAACAATTTCCAAAGCAACAAAAGTGGTGCGATTTGGAGGGTGCAAATATACAAAAATTTATAATACCATTTTTCAGGTAAGACATTGTTCTTGTGAAATAAATAGAAAAAAACCTTGAAAATGAATACAAAAGAAAAGAACAATAAATAGTAATAAAATATTTTACTTCTGTCTATGGGGAAATAATAGTGGGTTACACATAAAATTATTAGCAAAAAAGACAAAATGAAATAAAATTTTGTGGAGGTAAAATAAAAAACTGGCCATTTTTTTCCATCACCGATGCTTTGGTAAAACAAGAAGCCAAAAGATGATTTTAATAGATAAAATAAAACAACAACTGTTAGAGTATACCCGAATTTGTTCATCTGATAGCCCATAATCTGAAGATCGGCCACATATTTTGGGACCGTCGGTATGTATTGAGACAATAAAACAGCAAGTGTAAGAGCAGATACACAGGAAGTGATGACCCAACTGGGCAGGTTGTTGCTCGCGTCAAAATATTTTTGAAGCAGAAAGTCCTTTAAATTGGCATCTCTTTCTATGACATTCATCATAAAAATGAATAAAAAGATGCAGCCCAGCAGTATAAAAATTACCCAGTCATTGTTCTCAGGTATTCTTACATGGTTTGTGAAATTTTGTGATAACAGCAACGGAATGTTTTTTGCAAAATTATAGATTATTTTGTATAAAATAAAAAGGTTAAATAAACTATCTTTGCAAATTGAAATGAAAAAACTGGTCATTATCCCAACTTATAACGAAAAGGAAAATATTGAAAATATTATTTCCGCGGTTTTTGCATTGGAAGATGACTTTCATATTTTGGTAGTGGATGATACATCTCCCGATGGAACAGCTGAAGTTGTAAAAGATTTACAAAGAAGATTTCCTCACAATTTGCACCTTTCAATAAGGCATGTAAAAGACGGTTTGGGAAAAGCATATATTCATGGGTTCAAATGGGCTCTTCAAAATAATTATGATTATATTTTTGAAATGGATGCCGATTTTTCTCATAACCCCAATGATCTTCCTAAATTATATGAAGCTTGTCTTAATGCAGATATGGCGATTGGTTCCCGTTACTCAAAAGGGGTGAATGTGGTCAATTGGCCAATGGGAAGAGTATTGCTTTCTTATTTTGCATCAAAATATGTAAGATTTATTTTAGGACTTTCAATTCATGATACTACAGCGGGCTTCGTTTGTTTTTCAAGAAATGTTTTGGAGGAAATAGGATTGGATAATGTAAGGTTAAAAGGATATGGGTTTCAGATTGAAATGAAATTCAGAACTTTTAAAAAAGGCTTCAAAATTGTAGAGGTTCCTATTATTTTTACCAACAGAGTGTTGGGAGAAAGTAAAATGAACGGTGGAATTATTCATGAGGCTGTTTTTGGAGTTTTAAATTTAAAATGGAAATCATTAATCAACAGATTATGAAAAAACTGATCTTCATTTTTGTGTTATTAAGCATGTTTTCATGTGGAGATTATGTCGACAAGCCTAAAAATTTGATTGATGCAAAGAAGATGTCCGAAATTATGGCCGATATGTCGATCAGTGATCAGGCTACTTTTCTGTATCCGAATTCAAATATGGAGGCAGGAACAAGGTATGTCCTGAAAACACACAATGTGAAACCTGATGATTTTAATGCAAGCTTCAAATATTACGTCGTTAAAAATAAAATGAAGGGAATAGCTGAAGATGCTCAAAAAATAATATTAGAAAAAGATCCGAAGGCGGATCAATATGTAAAGGACAAGTTGAAGAAAAACGAAAATGTTCCGTCTTTCGCAAGATAATTATGATGCAAAAATTTTTTAATATAGAAAAAACCTCTGAGGGAAAGGCCAGAGCGGGAGAAATTACCACAGATCACGGTAAGATTCAAACGCCCATTTTTATGCCTGTAGGAACAGTAGCAAGTGTAAAGACTGTTCACCAAAGAGAATTAAAAGAAGACATTAAAGCCCAAATTATTTTGGGTAATACATATCATTTATACCTTCGTCCCGGAATGGAGACTATGCAGGATGCCGGAGGATTACATAAATTCATGAACTGGGATCTTCCAATTCTTACAGATTCAGGAGGTTTTCAGGTATTTTCCCTGGCGAGCAGCAGAAAAATGACGGAAGAAGGGGCAAGATTCAAATCTCACATCGATGGAAGCTACCATATGTTCTCCCCGGAAAAGTCAATGGAAATCCAGCGACAGATCGGAGCGGATATTTTTATGGCTTTTGATGAATGTACCCCTTATCCTTGCGAGTACAATCAGGCAAAAACGTCAATGGAACTTACACACCGCTGGTTAAAAAGATGTATTGACTGGACCGAGAATAATCCTGAATTGTATGGCCACAAGCAGAGACTTTTTCCAATTGTTCAGGGGTCTACCTATTCAGATTTAAGAAAAATTTCAGCTGAAGTGATTTCAGAAGCTGGAGCTGAAGGAAATGCAATCGGAGGACTTTCTGTAGGAGAGCCGGAAGAGGAAATGTACAGAATTACAGATGAGGTGACCGATATTTTACCAAAAGAAAAACCGAGATATCTGATGGGAGTAGGAACTCCGTGGAATATTCTGGAGTCTATCGGATTGGGTATTGATATGATGGATTGCGTAATGCCGACCAGAAATGCAAGAAATGCAATGCTTTTTACATGGCAGGGTGTGATGAACATGAAGAATGAAAAGTGGAAAAAAGACTTTTCGCCATTGGATGAATTTGGGACAAGTTTTGTAGATAGAGAGTATTCAAAAGCCTATTTAAGACATTTATTTGTATCTAAGGAATATTTAGCTAAACAAATTGCTTCAATTCATAACTTAGCATTTTATTTAGATCTGGTGAAAGTAGCAAGAGAGCATATTTTAGCCGGAGATTTCTACGAATGGAAAAACTCTGTAGTTCCTGTTCTTAGACAAAGACTTTAAAAAGAGTCTGAAAAAGACCATTTAAATAGGGTAGGACGGAATCCTATCAAATGATAAACATAAATAAAACGCAGTAAAATGCTAAAAATTATAGACAGATATATCATTAAAAAATACCTTGGGACTTTTAGTTTCATGTTGATATTGCTGTCTATAGTTGTTTTGGTAATTGATGTTCAGCAAAAAATCCCGAGGATCGAAAATGCTAAACTCATTGATCCAAAACTGGATTTGACCTATTTTCTTATCCATTTTTATCCTTTCTGGATTGTCAACCTGGTGATGACATTTTTGTCTATTCTGGTGTTTATTTCAGTGATTTATTTTACCTCAAGGCTGGCAAATAATACGGAAATTGTTGCGATAATCAGTAGTGGGGCGAGTTTTCACCGTTTTGCAAAACCTTATCTGCTTACTTCTCTGTTTATTGCTGTATTGTCGTTGGGAATCAATCACTTTGTATTGCCTTGGGCCAATATTCAGAAAAATCAGCTGGAAGCCTATACCTATAATGCAGCCAATAAAGAAAAAGTGCTGGGAACAGCGCCAGTTTCCGCACAGTTGAGCAGAACAGAGTATATTTTCATTAATTCCTGGAATAAAAGAGAGAAAAGAGGATCTGGATTTATCTTTCAGAAATTTGATAAAGACAGAAAGATGGTTTATGAGCTTAAAGCCTCTGATGTACTTTGGGACAAAACCAAAAAGAAATTTATACTCAATAGCTATCTTGAGAAAACTATTAATAAAGATGATTCTGAGAAACTGGCTAACGGCTATGAGTTAATAAAAAGTTATGGCCATGATCCTGAAGAACTTTTCCCAAATGAACTTTTAGGACAAAATAAAACCACACCGGAACTTTTAAAATTTATTAAAAGAGAAACGGAAAAAGGAAACAGTAACCTGAATGCGCACCTTAACGAGCTTCATCAAAGAACCTCAATGCCTATTTCTATTGTTATTTTAACCTTTCTTGCCTTGTCACTTTCTTCACAAAAGAAGCGTGGAGGATTGGGAATTAATCTTGCGCTTGGGATCTCCCTGGCTTTCGTATTTGTATTTTCATTCGAAGCATTAAAAGTGGTATCGGAAAATAAAAGCATGTCACCGCTATTGGCGATGTGGTTTCCGAATATTGTCTTTTTTCCGCTTGCCGCTTATTTATACTTTAAAAGAGCAAATCAATAAAGGAGTTTTATTTCTTTGTGGTAAAAAGGTTTTAATCCGTCTTTTTCCAGTTCGATCCAGAGTTCTCCTTTTTCGTCAGCATGTTTTATGATGCCATTTTGTCTTTCTTTTTCGATTTCGAAAACCGAAATCTGATCTTTACGGAATAAATGGTGGTTAAATTGTTCCATAATTTCCTGTTCTGAAGGAAGATTTTTTAATTTTTCTGTCAAAAAATCATGAAGCTTTAAGGTGAACTCTTCCAGCTCAAATCTTTGTCCTGTTTGCGTCAGAAGTGAGCCTGCGTTTGATATTTCATCGAATGTATCCTGAAGAACATTAAATCCGGCGCCGATGATGAAATAATTATTTTGATTAATTTTTTTCTTTTCAATCAGAATTCCGACTATTTTTTTATTTTTAAGAATTATATCGTTCGGCCATTTTATATGAACTGTATTTTCAGTCAATTTGGCAAGGAAATCCCTGATGATAATTGCGGTATAATAATTGAACATAAAATCGGAGACCTTAAAGTTCTGAGCTTTTACGGCTAGAGTGTACGCTAAATTTTTTTCAGCAGTAGAAGCCCATGTATTTCCATACTGTCCGCGACCTTTCGTTTGATTGAATGTGTGTAAACCAAAAAAATCAGAATTTTCGTAAAGTAAAAACTTTGATATTTCGTCATTAGTAGAAGAGCACTCTTTAAGGTAGAATAATTGACTCATTTAAGAAAACTTTAAGACTTTTAAAGGGTTAAAAATAAGGCTAAAGTAAAGAAAAAACAATAAATTTGCAGATTATAGATATTTTAATGAATAAAACAGCAGAAAAGCAAGCGCTAATAGATAAAATTGTAGAGGCTATCCAAGATGTAAAAGGTGAAGATATTATGATTTTCGATCTTTCAAACATAGAAAACTCTGTAGCAGAAACTTTTATAATTTGTAGCGGAAATTCAAATACACAGGTATCTGCATTAGCAGGAAGTGTAGAGAAGAAGGTGAGAAACGATCTTAAAGACAGACCTTGGCATGTAGAAGGTACAGAAAACTCGATGTGGGTTTTAGTAGACTATGTTACGGTAGTAGTTCATATCTTCCAGAAAGAAACTCGTGAATATTACGATATTGAGGAACTTTGGGGAGATGCGAAAATTACAAAAATTGAAAGCGAATATTAAATTTTAAAAAGTATAAATGAACAATAAAGGATTCAACTGGTTTTTTCCGATTGCAATCATAGCTCTTTTGTTATTTTTCGGTTCTAATTTTTTAGGAGGCGAAAGTGCAAAATCTATCGATGAAGATGGTTTCTTCAGAGAAATGCAATCCGGAAAAGTTCAGAACATTATAATTTATAAAGATACTGAGAAAGCCGATGTTTTCCTTACACAGGCAGCAAAAACGGCGATGGTGAGTAAAACCAAAGAAAACGATCCGCTTTCTGCTTTCTCAATGGCTCCAAAAGCAGATTATTCTGTGAAATACGGAGATCTTCAACTTTTTCTTCAAAAATTTGATCAGGTAAAAGCCCAAAATCCGGCAATTAAAACCTCGAAAGATTATGGTGCAGGCAAAAATCCGTTTATGGATATTTTGGTTTCAGCATTGATCTGGATCGCAATTTTGGGACTATTCTACTTCCTTCTTTTCAGAAAGATGGGCGGTGGCGGAGGTCCTGGTGGACAAATTTTCTCTATCGGGAAATCTAAAGCCAAACTTTTTGATGAAAAAGAAAGAATTCAGGTGACATTTAAAGATGTTGCCGGTTTGGAAGGTGCAAAAGAAGAGGTACAGGAAGTGGTAGACTTCTTGAAAAACTCTGAAAAATATACTAAATTGGGAGGTAAAATTCCTAAAGGTGTACTTTTGGTAGGACCTCCGGGAACAGGTAAGACGTTATTGGCAAAAGCAGTAGCGGGTGAAGCTAAAGTTCCTTTCTTCTCACTTTCAGGTTCTGACTTTGTGGAAATGTTTGTAGGAGTAGGTGCTTCTAGAGTAAGAGATCTTTTTGCTCAGGCTAAAGCTAAATCTCCTGCCATTATCTTCATTGATGAGATTGATGCCATCGGGCGTGCCAGAGGGAAAAATAATTTCTCAGGTGGAAACGATGAAAGAGAAAACACATTAAACCAGCTTCTTACTGAAATGGATGGTTTCGGAACAGATACCAACGTTATTGTAATGGCTGCAACCAACAGAGCAGATATCCTGGATAAAGCTTTGATGAGAGCCGGTCGTTTTGACCGTTCGATCTATGTAGATCTTCCGGAACTGCACGAAAGAAGACAGATTCTTGATGTTCACTTAAAGAAAATCAAGCTTGACGATAATGTAGACAGAGACTTTTTGGCAAAACAAACACCAGGTTTCAGTGGAGCAGATATTGCTAATTTATGTAACGAAGCAGCATTAATTGCGGCAAGAAACAATCATACTTCAGTAACAAAACAGGATTTCCTTGATGCTGTAGACAGAATTATCGGAGGTCTTGAGAAGAAAAATAAAGCGATTAAACCTTCTGAAAAGAAAAGAGTGGCTTACCACGAAGCTGGACACGCAACGATTTCTTGGTTGGTAGAACATGCTTCACCATTATTAAAAGTAACAATTGTTCCGAGAGGACGTTCTTTAGGGGCGGCTTGGTACTTACCGGAAGAAAGACAACTGACCACTACAGAGCAAATGCTGGACGAGTTATGTGCAACATTAGGAGGTAGAGCAGCAGAGCAGGTTATTTTTAACAATATTTCTACAGGTGCACTTTCAGATTTGGAAAGTGTGACGAAAAGAGCTCAGGCGATGGTAACGATCTATGGTTTGAGTCCGAATATTGGTAATATTTCTTACTATGACAGTTCAGGTCAGTCTGAGTACTCTTTTGGAAAACCATATTCTGAAGAAACAGCGAAAAAGATTGATGCTGAAATCAAAGGAATTATTGAAAATCAGTATAGCAGAGCGATTCAGATTCTGACTGATAATAAAGATAAACTTGATGCTTTAGCCAATAAGCTTTTAGAGAAAGAGGTGATCTTCCGCGAAGATTTAGAAGAAGTATTCGGGAAAAGAGCTTGGGATCCTGAATTGACAGAGAAACCGGTTACCAATACAATTCCTGATGCTAAAGAGCCGAGCGAGCAGATTATTATAAAAGATAAGGAAGAGGAAAGTGAAATTCAGGCACCTGAAAGTCCGACTCAGCTTTAAAATTCTTTGTAAAAACAATAAATTAAAACCTGACAATAGTAAAATTGTCAGGTTTTTTCATATTTAAAGGCAGATTTTTGGAGTCTATTATAATTAATTTTTTACTTTTGTATAAAGTTGACTAAAAATAAATTAAGTTGAATTTATTCAAGAGGATTGTAAGCAAACTTACCAACCAGCCTGAGGAGGAAGAAAAACCTAGCCTGGAGAAGTTAGGGGACTCGCTGAAAAATGCGGATCTCGACTATAAGTTTGCCCAATTGTTTACGCATTCGGGGGGATTTTTTAATTATTGTGCAGATGAAGCGGAAGCTCTACAGACTTTACATCAGATTATTAAAATAGAAGGTATCGGAAAAGTGTTTTGTTGGGATAAAGAGCTGCAAAACTTCTTAAACGTGGTGAAAGTTCCTTACACATCAGAAATGGAACATTCCAGCGATGCTGCTTTCATTACCTGCGAATATCTGATCGCTTATGACGGAAGAATAATGCTTTCCCATAATAACATCCTTCACTATCACTCATCAAGATTACCCAGCAAAATTATCATTATTGCCAATGTTTCACAGATTGTCAATAATCTTAATGATGCGATGGGAAAAATAAAGAGAAACGGAAATATTAAGAATCTTACTTCTATCAGTGGAAGCCAGTCGAAACTTGATACGTCTTCTCATGCCAATACAAAACTGTTTTTATTGTTGCTTGAAGATTAAGCATTATTTTCTAAATTTTAAATTTTGGACAAAAACCTCATTCAAAGAACCCTTTCCGGAATTGTGTACGTTGCTGTCATTATTCTGTGTACAACACCGCTGGGAGCTCAACTTATCAATAGTATTTCTCCGGAATTAGCAAAACAGGAGTATTTATACTATGGTTTAATTACATTTTTGCTGGCAGTAGGCTCTTGGGAGTGTGTGAAAATTATGAAGTTTGGAAACAGCTATGAAAAATGGGTTGTTTTTCCGCTCATAGGATTCATCTTTTATATTTTTTCAAAAAGGTATTTTCATCATGATTTCTTTTTCGATTTCAGATTCAGTGAGATTTTGGCTCTGGTCTTAATTGTCATTGCAGTGGTAACTTTATTCAAGTATCCCAATGAATTATATTTTGATAGCGGAAAGCTTATTTTTACTGTTATTTATGTGGCATTACCATTCAGTTTTGCGTTAGGCCTGCCAAAGTTTTCAAGCTATGAAGACCGCTTTTCTTTAGAGGTTCTTTTTTTATTTATTTTAATCTGGAGCAGCGATACTTTTGCCTATTTAACAGGAAAGTTTTTCGGAAAACATAAAATGGCACCCAAAATTTCTCCTAAGAAAACCTGGGAAGGGTATATCGGGGGGGTGGTATTGACATTAGTCCTGTCTTATTTCGTGGAACTGTACCATCCTGATCTTCGCGGAAACTGGATGGTCGTAGGATTTCTGGTAGCAGCCTTCGCTCCTGCAGGAGATTTGGTAGAAAGCCAGCTGAAAAGAAATTTCGCAGTAAAAGACAGTGGAAACATCATTCCCGGACATGGTGGCGTATTAGATAGGCTGGATAGTTTTTTAATCTGCGTTCCTGTCGTATATTTGTACTTTATTTTAGAAAAATTTATTTAATCTCATGAAATTACACAGAGAGTCAAAAGGAACAATTACCGTTGCCACCTTATTGTTTATCATTATTGGTGTGTTGGCTATTTATTTTCTTAAAATGTGGTCTTTAGTGATCATTCTGCCATTATTGGTGATTTACAGCTTGGTATTTTGGTTCTTCAGGGTTCCGAATCGTGAAATCCTGGAACACAGAGAGAATGTCATTGCTCCGGTTGACGGAAAAGTAGTAATGATCAAAGAAGTAGAAGAAGATGAGTTCATTAAAGGGAAAGCCATTCAGGTTTCTATCTTTATGTCTCCTCTAAATGTTCACATTTGCAGATATCCTGTTTCGGGAGAAGTTATTTACAAAAAATACCATCCGGGCAAATATCTGGTAGCATGGCACGAAAAATCGTCTACTGAGAACGAAAGAACGACTGTTGCTGTACAGAGTTTAACCAATCATAAAGTGGTTTTCAGACAAATTGCAGGTTATGTGGCGAGAAGAATCGTTTTCTACTGTAATGAAGGGGATAAAGCTAGAGCAGGGCATGAGTTTGGATTCATTAAATTCGGATCGAGAATGGATGTATTTCTGCCTTTGGACACTGAAATTATTTGTAAGATCGGAGATATCACAAAAGGTGGTTTGGATGTGATTGCAAGAATGAAAGATTAAGATCTATATTAAAATATTTAAAAGACTGTTTCTAAAGGAGCAGTCTTTTTCATTATATTTAGAAAAAAAATAATTTAAAAATATAGATTGATGAAATTTTTCCTTTTAAGTTTAATAATGCTTTGTTTTTATTCATGTACATCTTTCAGCCGGTATTCAACAGATACAAAAGAGGTAAAATGCGATAATGAAAAGCGCTATATTTGTTTTACTAACGAAGCCTTACATTGGAATTATCAGTCATTTGGAGCAATGAAAATAGCCAACACTAAGCAGCAATTTGATAAAATAAAAGTAAAAAAGACTCCAAAATTTAAAGAGGTGCTGTTGTATGGTCAATCATGGAATTTTGAAGGCGATTTTTATATTCTGTTGAATAATAAAAAAACTTCTGAAGATTATATTTTTAAAGATACTTTGATTAATGGAAACAAAATTACCATTGTTCTGAGTAAAAAAGTAACTCATGATATTAATAAATCTTTTCTCCTTAACGGATTAAAATGATCAGAATCACCTGATATATGTTTTAACTTCATTAATTAGGCTTAAAATAAATTCTACAGGCAAATCCTCTTCCATATCAATTAAAAGGATTTTAAACTTCTTTCTGCCTTCCTGAAGTAATTCCTGATAATCAAGCCTGTCTCCATGATAAAAACTTACATAATGTTTCCTGTATTTTTTGCTGTAATAAAGATAGCATAGCATTTTCTTTTTATACTTGAAAAAAGGTAATCCAAAGCTTAATGTTTCGGTGATATGTTCTGTATCAGACTCAAGAATTTTTTTACGTAAAAAAAGAAGAGTACTTCTATCAGGCTCTTCAATTCTGTAGAAATACTCTTGTATAGGGTTCATTTTAAATCGCGATTTAAAAAGTTTTAATCAAAATTCTGAAGCTCAACTAGTTTCTGGTAAGTTCCCTTCTTGGCAATAAGGTCGTGGTGAGTTCCCTGTTCCACGATATCTCCTTTTTCCATAACCACAATCCAGTCTGCTTTCTGAATCGTTGAAAGTCTGTGAGCGATCACCAGTGAAGTTCTGTTTTCCATCATCTTTTCCAGGGCGTCCTGAACAAATCTTTCTGATTCGGTATCTAAAGCAGAAGTTGCTTCATCAAGAATCATGATCGGTGGATTTTTTAAGACGGCTCTAGCAATGGAAACTCTTTGTTTCTGTCCTCCGGAAAGCTTGCCTCCATCATCTCCGATATTTGAATCATATCCTTCAGGCAGCCTTGTAATGAAAGCATCTGCGTTAGCGATTTTAGCTGCAGCAATCACTTCTTCTCTTGTGGCATCCGGTTTACCCATCAAAATATTATTGTAAACGGTATCGTTAAATAATACAGATTCCTGAGTTACCATTCCTAAAAGCTGACGGTAATCCTTTAAATTTAAATGTTTTATATTGATTCCGTCAATCAAAATATCTCCTTCTGAAACATCATAGAATCGTGCCAAAAGATTGGCAATCGTAGTTTTACCACTACCACTTTGCCCTACCAAAGCTACTGTTTTTCCTTTGGGAATGCTTAGTGAGAAATTTTTAAGAATCGTATGGTCTTTATCGTAATAGAAACCGATATTATTGAATTCAATGGACTTATTTAATGTAGAAATCGAAACAGGATTGGCAACTTCGTCTATTTTTACGTCTGCATCAAGGATTTCTAAAACTCTTTCAAGAGAAGCTTCTCCTTTCTGAACATTGGAAATCGACTGTGATAAACTTTTCACTGGAGGCAAAATCTGGAAGAAAATACCTAAGAAAACAAGAAAATCTGCAGGAGATATGCTTTGTTCCACGATAATTTGTTTTCCTCCGTACCATGCAATGATCAGGAAAGTAACAGAGCCTAGAAATTCGCTCATTGGCGATGCCAGTTCTTTTTTTCTGCCTAATCTTATTGAGCTGTTGATCCATCGTTGCATAGACTGCATGAATCGGGTGTCCATTATTTTTTCGGCACTGAAAATCTTAATTACTTTTGTAGATTTCAAAGTTTCATCTACGATAGAGAAGATATTTCCCATTTCGTTCTGAGCTTCATGAGAATCTTTTTTCAGACTTTTTCCGATCAACGCGATCATGGTTCCCATAACGGGCAATACCAAAAGTGAAAAAAGGGTCATCTCTGTACTCAAAAAGAAAAGAGTTACCAACGTACTTATTAACATGAACGGAGCATTGATCAATTCGACCAGGCTACCTAAAATGTTACCCTCTACTTCACCAACGTCATTTGACATACGGGACATAAGATCTCCCTTTCTGCTTTCTGTAAAGAACGAAACAGGTAACGAAAGAATCTTTCTGTACATGGCTCCGCGAAGGTCTTTGGTAACACCTACACGATAGTTGATCAGTAAAAATGAACCTAAATATCTGAAAATGTTTCTCAGTAAAAACATGAAAGCCGTTATTACACAAAGCCAGGCCAGCACAGTAAGTGCTCCATGTTCTGTCACTAAGCTCTGAACATAATAATTGGCATACTCTTTTACATAATCGAAGAAATCTAAAATATCTCCCGAATAAACAGGAGGAGCGCTGTATTTTTTGGCTTCAATGGTTCCGAAAAGCATTCCTAAAACCGGTAAGATGGTCCCTAAAGAAGCAATCTGAAATACAGAATACAAAATATTGAAGAATAAACTTCCGTAGATATATTTTTGGTGAGGTCTTGCGAACTTTAGTATTTTAATATATTGATTCATTCAATGAAAAAATTGGATAGCAAAATTACGTAATTTAAATGATAAGACGTTTTTTAATAGTCTTTTACTTTACCCTAATATGTTTCAGTTCTTGAGGATTTGTTACAGCCTTTGGATAATTGGTTGCCTTTAAGATGATTTTTTGTTTTGATATAAAATAAAAACCACCAAAAAATGGTGGTTTTCTTTATGATTAAAATTTTATTAAAATCTTACTTTGTCATTATATTTAGGTGCAAAATTCTTTGGAGTCAGTTTTTCTAATGTCTTTCCGAAGTTGTTGATGATCTGTGTAAGATTATCAAAATCTACCACGGTTACATCATCACTTACCTGATGGTAGTGTTTTATTTTACTCATGTCGGCTGTGGAAATAGAATGAGCGATAATTTTCTTTTTTACAAAACTTACATTGTCTGATCTGTAGAATAACTGTTCCTTAGCATATGGATCCGGATTTATTTTCAATCCGTTCACGGCATTTTTATTAAAGAGTTCAGCCAGATCAGAAAATTCATCTCCTGTCATGAATACTGCATTTTTTCCAAATTCAGATTCTGTTGCCACCATTTCAAAATTGAAAAGACTGGTCATGTTATTGTAAATTGGATCGAGATTTTTATCCTTAGCAATAGCTTTTGAACCCAGCATTCCCTTTTCTTCTCCATTGAATGCCATGAAAACCATTGAAAAATCAGGTTTTTTGTTTTTAAAATAGTCAGCGATTCCTACCAGTGTGGTGATTCCGCTTGCATCATCATCTGCCCCGTTGTAGATGTTGTCGCCATTCGTTTTGTTAGTAGTTCCGATATGATCGAAATGACCTGAGAATCCAAGGTATTTATCTGTTTTTCCCTTCTTGATTCCGCAAACATTATAAGCTGTTTTTCCTTTGTAATCAAATGGAACCAAGTAAGAATTTCCGGTACAGTATTCTAGATTATTTTCCTTGAAAAGCGTAGCAATATAATTGGCGGCATTATCATTTTCCTGAGTTCCGATTTCACGTCCTTTCATTTCGTCAGAAGCCAGCGTCGATAATACAGTCTGGATTTTTTCTTTTGAAACTTCCTGTGCAAAGGAGAAAACTGAAAACAGTGAAAAGGTAAGATAGGTTAGTTTTTTCATTTTAGATCAAATTTATAAATAATATGTCGTAGTTGAAACGCAAATGTTGCATCTAAATTTTTTTATTTCTTTCTCCTTCAAATCCTGTGGATTTTCACAGATGACTGAATGTGTCTTTTTGGTGAATCCTTGACAGGGATTGCATATTATATAGATCAAATCTGTATTAATTTAAAAATAAAAAAACAGCTCCTAAAAGAAGCTGTTCTTACTCAAAAAATCGTTGTACGGTTATCGAAGTCTGTCTACAGATTTTACGAGCCTTTCATCTTTCTTGATATAAACGTTTGAAATAATCAAACAGATAATCGCGATCAATGGGAAAATCGGCTCAATACCCTTCTCAGGAAATTGCATTCCTCCGGATAAGTTTTGTAACCAGTAAATCAATACACCAATCAACAAAGCGTTTATAATGATGCTGATGTTATTCAGCAAAATTTGTCTCTTTCTGTTTTTAAAGCTGAATACACTCAGTAACCCAACCAAAACAAGTACCACACAACCTATATTCAGCAAAGGAATAGAAGCTGAAATGATGACGTCCTGTCCTGTAACGAACAGAAACACAGCAGCCAAAACTGCTAAAAAAGTCCATATAGTCTGTATTCTTTGTAGCATCGAATATTAAATTCTAGGCAAAAGTACTATAAATTTTGCACAATTCAAAAATAAGTGTAGATTTGCATTATACAATGTACTTGAAAACAAAAGTCACCGGACTTACTTTTCTTACTCACAATTAATTACATTTTTACATTAAATATGTTTAACATAGAAACGTTAAGGTCAAAATCCGTAACGGAACTGACTAAAATCTTAAAGGATTTAGGCGTTAAAGTTGCAAGAAACAGCAATGAGAATGATAAAATCTTTGCTATTCTTGACTTTCAAGCTTCTAACCCTAAAGTTGCCAAAGATTATTTCAACGCCACAGAAGCCAGTATGAATACTGAGGAAGCGCCCGCTGAAAAACCAGCCAAAGCGCCTGTGAAAAAAGCTGCTCCAAAGAAACCTGCAGCAAAACCTAAGGCCCCGGCGGCAAAACCTGCTGCAGAACCAAAGGTAACAGCAGAAATAAAAACAGAAGAAAAAGAAATTGTTTCCGAAGAAGTAAAAGCTGAAGAGCCTGAAGAGGTAAAAGCAGAAACAATCACAGATGAAACTTCAAATGCTAACGCAGCGAAGAGAAAAAGAAAAAGACTTCCTGTAGCGGAAAACGGTAATACCGAATCCCCTCAACCCAAAACAGAAGCTCCTAAAAACACAGAACCTCAGGAATCTGCTCCAGCAGAAGAAAAGCCTAACATCCCTCAACAACAAACTCAGGCTAGACCTCAAAAAGGACAAAATCATCCGCAAAACAGCGGAAACCAACATAGAAATCAAAATCAAAACCCGAATCAAAACCAAAATCAGAATAGACAACAGCATTCTGAGAGACAGGAGGAACACCACGAGCACAAAAAAGAGTTCAGTTTCGACGGTATGGTAAGTATCGAAGGTGTTTTGGAAATTTTACCTGATAACTACGGATTTTTACGTTCGTCGGATTTCAGTTATATTTCGTCACCGGATGATGTGTATGTTTCGACGGCACAAATCAGAAATTTTGGTTTAAAAACAGGAGATACAGTAAGAGGTATTGTAAGACTTCCAAAAGAAGGTGAAAAATATTTCTCTTTACTAAAACCAACAGAAGTTAACGGACGTGATCTTGCTTTTATTAAAGACCGTGTTGCTTTTGAATATCTTACCCCGCTTTTCCCGGAAGAGAAATTTAATCTGACAGGAAATAATTCTACAATGTCCACAAGAATTGTTGATTTAATTGCTCCTATCGGAAAAGGACAGAGAGCAATGATTGTAGCCCAGCCAAAAACGGGTAAAACAATGTTACTTAAAGATATTGCCAATTCAATTGCTTCCAATCACCCCGAGGTGTATATGATGGTACTTCTTATTGACGAACGTCCGGAAGAGGTTACCGATATGGAAAGAAGTGTAAATGCAGAAGTAATTGCATCTACATTTGATGAAGCAGCTGAAAAACATGTGAAAGTAGCCAACCTTGTTTTAGCAAAAGCTCAAAGAATGGTTGAATGCGGACATGATGTTGTGATTTTATTAGACTCAATTACCAGATTGGCAAGAGCTTATAATACTGTTACCCCAGCTTCAGGTAAAGTTTTATCGGGTGGGGTTGATGCGAATGCTCTTCACAAACCGAAAAGATTCTTCGGAGCAGCAAGAAAAATCGAAGGTGGCGGTTCATTGACGATTATTGCAACAGCTCTTATTGATACGGGTTCTAAAATGGATGAAGTAATCTTTGAAGAATTCAAAGGAACGGGTAATATGGAACTTCAGTTAGACAGAAAAATTGCTAACAGAAGAATTTATCCGGCGATTGATCTGGTTGCTTCAAGCACCCGTAGAGATGATCTTCTTCTGGATGAAGTGACTTCGCAGAGAATGTGGATTTTAAGAAAGTATCTTTCTGAAATGAATCCTGTAGAAGCTATGGAATTTGTAAGTAAAAACATCAAAGGAACCCGTAATAACGAGGAATTCCTGATGTCTATGAATAAATAAATTAATTTAATATTGTTAATGAGAAGCACGGACCTTTGGGTTCGTGCTTTTTTGTTGGTTTTTTTTGGCTGGAAGAAAAGCGATGGAAGTTTTTAATGATTGCGTTTTATTTTTTTGTATTATTAAATTTTAATTTAAAAAATTAATTTTATATTAAAAGCAAAAAGACTGTTTTCAAACTTCAAAAACGTCCATCTTCCCGCATCCGACTTGCTTCCTCAGAAATTAAAATTATTCTAAATCAATATATCAATGTTAAAGATTTATTAAAGTAATCTCCATTTTTTGAATATAGCTTAATTTATGGCTAACTTTGGTTTATAACATTAAAAATAATAATTATGTCATTTGAATTACCAAAATTAGGATATGCTTACGATGCTTTAGAGCCAACAATTGATGCAAAAACTATGGAAATCCACCATACAAAGCACCACCAGGCATATATCGACAATTTAAATAATGCCATTAAAGGAACTGATTTAGAAGGAAAAACTATAGAAGAGATCTGCCAGACAGGAACTGATAAACCAGCGGTAAGAAACAATGGAGGAGGACATTTTAACCACTCTTTGTTCTGGGAAATCTTAACTCCTGGAGGAAGCAATGAGCCAGTAGGAAATGTGAAAGCTGCTATCGAAGCTTACGGAGGTCTGGAAAAATTCAAAACTGATTTTTCGGATGCTGCTAAAACAAGATTTGGATCAGGATGGGCTTGGTTGATAAAAAATGCTGACGGTTCTGTTTCCGTATCTTCAACTCCAAACCAGGATAACCCGTTAATGCCTGTTGCAGACGTGAAAGGAACTCCGGTTCTAGGACTTGATGTTTGGGAGCACGCTTATTATTTAAACTATCAAAACAGAAGACCTGACTATGTAGCAGCGTTCTTCTCTGTAGTAAACTGGGATAAAGTAGAGGAATTATTCAACAAATAATTTTTAGCTATTATAAAATGAAAAGGTTCAGAATTGCTCTGAACCTTTTTTATTAACCTTTATTTTTTAATTGTTTTTCCGGTAGAAATTCCACTTTTGGTAATTGCTTTTATGATATATGTGCCGCTGAGTTGCCTTTCTAAGCTTACACTGATCTCTTTTTCATTACTAAACGATTTTTCTAATACCGTTTTTCCATTCATATCTGCAATCTGAAGAGTTCCGGTTTCGGATTTATCTAAAATTATTTTAAATAAACCATTGTTAGGATTCGGAGATACTTTAATGGTTTTTATAGCCGGAGCTGGTCCTGTACTTGTCATCAAAGTTGGTCCTTGAGTAGATGTACTATTTGAAATATTTGCATTTCGGCTGCCTTGCTGGAAACAAGGTTTTGCAAATATGTGAACATCAGATCCGGACCGTGCATAAAACCCATCTTTCAGTATCACATAATCACCTGCATGGTAGCTGGCTGTAGCAGTGTTATAAATAATGTTATTGGCTACCAATCCTCCCATAGAAGCTTGTGAATCTGACGATGAAGGGAGTACAGGATTTGTTACATAGACGTCATTCCCATTGCAGCAGTCATAACTTAAATCATAGTTGAAAAAAGGATATGAATTGGTGTTTACCACAGATCCGGTCGTTAATCCGTTGGTGTATTCAAGATAAACTTCAAACTGATATGCCCCGGTTTGCGGGTTGGTTAAATCTCCCTGATTTATAAAAAAGGAAAAATCATTTCCAACCACTGATCCTACTGTGTTGGCAGGATAAACTGCTCCCGTGAAAATATTTCTAGTCCTTAATTTTATATTCGATACGCTTGCGCCTTGTGGTAGTGCTATTGTTCCAAATACAGGTAGCGGATAGTCTTGTCCGTAACACCATTCGCGAGGTTCGAAATAGAATTTGGCTTTGGCGGGTAAAATGGTGCAAATTGCAGTTGCCATATCTGTAATTTCGCTCTGGGTCAATTGAAAATTATACAGCGGCTTCTGAAGAAGTATTCTTGGAGTATGACCTCCATCAGGATCTATATCGTAGGATTCTGTTATTCCGTAATAAGAGCCTCCTGTGCTTGCAATTGTTGCAGCTGCATCAATTGCCGTTTGATTGCTGTTGTATAATACGACAGCAAAGTTCGCTCCCATATTATTTTTAAGGTTTACAACATTCTGAAACTTGGCGTTATTATTTGACGCATAATTGGTAGAATAATAATTTACAAGATAGCCGCCTCCCCATCCTCCGGTATTACGCTCAGAAGTTGTAAATAAAACAAAAATAAGAGGAACTGCCGGATTTCGGCTTAAAGATCCTACAGGACTTACAATAGCCGGATTGGCTGTACCGGTTAAAGCATTTTCAAGAAGTCCCAGAGTTTCATGAAACATAGATCCGCCACTGTTAAATCTCCTGCTGAAACTTAATGCAGTCAAGGGATCGGTAGTAAAATCGGATTCAAGATAAACCTTTGGAAAGTAATACGGTGCAGTTTGTGGGTCGCTTAGCTGGCTCATGCCATACTGGGCAACGGCCACTCTGTTGTTGCTGTTACAGTTCAGTAAAGTTTCTACTAATTTCCCGGCAGAAGACTTCACAATCTGGTAACTGGGATCACTAAGTTGATAATAAGAATTGTCTATGACAATCACAATATCAGCTCCTACGGACTGGGAATATGATCTATTCCATGAAAACAGGCTTATTAATAAAGCGAGTACTAGTATTTTTTTCATAATTCATTAATTTTTTAATGGTAAAACTTTAATGAATTATTTTTTAGATTTGCTTTGGCTCTCTAAAGCTTCAATCCTTTTTTGTTGTTCTTTAATCAGCTTATTCTGCTCTATGGTATATAAAGTAAGTTCTTCAACTTTTTGTAAAAGAAGCTTGCTCATTTGTCCCAGATCCATGCCGTTTTGCTGTATTTCCTTAGCAGATGGAATTTCCGGAAGGTGATGGTTGTCTTTTGTGAATTTTTCAATTTCTTCTAAAGTTGGCATCTGATATTCTGGCCATAGTACTGAAGTTCCTGTATAGTATTTTTGAAATACGTAATCGGGTGGAACGTTGGTGTCTACTTTTACTTCTTCAGCATGGATGCCGCCTTTCACTGTTAAGAAAGCGTCGGGATTTTTAGTTCCGATACCGATAAATCCGGTTGATGGATCTGAAGTAGGTCCGTCTACCGATCCGGTAGGTGTGAAAATTTGTGCAGATACTAAACCTGTTAGCAATACTGAGAATGCAAAAAATGCTTTTTTCATAAATAAATATTTAATTGGAATTTTAGATTATTAGTTTTGATCAACAAATTTCAACATTTGGTGATTTACAAAACTAATTAAAATTTTAAATAATTTTTAAAATATTTACAAAAAACATTCTATTGCGAAGAATAGCATAAAATATGTGCTTGTGTAGTGCTTATTTTATAAAAAAAGACTGTCCTTTTGAGACAGTCATTATTTTTGAATTATTTTTTTATGTATTCTTTCTGGACAATTGAAACTGCCGGAAAGTGGTCACTGTAACCTCCGGTGAACCTGTCACCGTCCCAAGAACGTAGAGGATATCCTTTCCATTGCCCTTCTTTATTAACTAAATAAGACGGAGCGTAGATTTCGGCCTTGAAGATACTGTAAGTCGGAGTAATTTTTTCAGGAGAATATAAATTCTTTGAAACAATAATCTGGTCAAACAAATTCGGAGCATCTCTGTAAGCAAGAGAAGCCACGCCTGCCTTAAACAATTTATACATTAAATTATAATAAGGATATTTATCAGATAATTCGCTCGAATCTCCCACTGCGCTTAGATATTTTTTCAAACTCGGACTTACAGGGTCATCGTTATAGTCACCCATTGAGAAAATTTTGATTCCCGGATTTTCAGCGGTGATTTTGTCCATTTCTGTTTTCAGTACAGTGGCTGCAGCATTTCTTTTGGCTTGTGAAATAGCTTCACCACCTCTTCTTGAAGGCCAGTGGTTCATTAAAACAGCTACTTTTTCACCATCTAATAAACCGATTGCAACTACAATATCTCTCGTATATTCTCTTCTTCCGTCTTCGTTGAAGATTTTAATTTCCTTTTTGTATGAATTCAAGACAGAGAATCTTCCTTTTTGATAAATAATTGCCACATCGATACCTCTTGAATCATAAGAATTGAAATGAACAATTCCGTAATTGCTTTTTGCTAAAGCCGGCTGCTTGATCAGGTCTTCGATAACCTGTCTGTTTTCAACTTCGATCAATCCGCAGATAGCAGGGTTGTCATTGGTATATTGTCTTCCCAGTTCGGAAATAACTTTAGCTTCGTTTTCAAGTTTTTGGTTGTAAAACTTCGTGCCCCATCTTTTTGGGCTGTTTTCGGTGAAATCATCTGCTAAAATCTGATGGCGAATCACTTTTTTGCCTTTCAGAAGCTCGTCATTCCATTCCCCTTTGTAATCTTCTGTTGTTTCTAAAAACTTCAGAGAGTCGATCGGTACACTTCTGTGGAATGCAGGATTAGAAACAGATAGTGTTCCGTCTATATAATCCGCAGAAGGAACAATGTCCCAAAGGTTTTCTACGTTCAAAAAACCTACAGCAGCTCTTTTTACTTGCTTTTGTTGTGAAAACGCAAATCCGTAGCAAAAAACTGCAGCAGCGATTAGATATTTTTTCATTCTCTTAGGTATATTCAAAAATTTAAGGGGTTAAAAATACTAATTTTATATAAGAATGAAGTTAAAAATATTTTAACAATCCTTTTTTACTAATTAAAAGTCTGTGGTTTACAGTTTTGAAGAAAATAGTTAACCTTAACAAAGATTAATAAAATAAATTATTTAAAATGTTTCTTTTATAATGATAAATTATTTAATGTAATTCTACCGTAATGTTAAAAATATTCATATGAGTTCATTTTTGCAATTGATGATAAACAGCTTGTTTTTTTATCGAAATAGTAGTGCGTTAAGAAAAATTAATAGAATAAAATATTAAAAATGTTTGAGTTAATGAAAATAGTTCTAAATTTGTTGCCCCTTAAATAAAGAAGGAGTTAAAAATAAGTTTATTATGATTAAAAAACTATCCCTAATCTCTTTGTTTACATTACTTCCGGCATCCTATTACTTTGCGCAAACTACTGTTTATGCATATGTTAAGGATCAGGATGGTAAGCCTGTAGAGAGAGCAGAAGTAGATCTAGCACAATCCAGCGATGACGTAACCGCGGATAAAATTGGGTACTTCCAGTTTGTGGATTTAAAACCTGGCCATTATCTTATTACTGTTACAAAATCAAGTTACGAATCTAAAATTCTGGAATTTGATGTAACAGATGATGAGAAGAGAAAAGACTTAGGTGTGATTACACTTAATTACAGTGTAGGATCAGATGCAGGAGTTGTTGTGATTGATGATTCTGCAAACGACACTGAAGATGGAGGTTCTGCTATGCAGCCTACTGTGGGACTTTTAAGTTCCGGAAGAGATGCTTTCCAAAATGTTTCTGCTTTTGAGTTGGGAGCATATTGGTTCAGACCGAGAGGGGTAGATAATAGATTTGAGGACGTTGTTTTTAACGGGGTTTCGATGTCTAAAAATGATGACGGCAGAATAGACTTCAGCAACTGGGGAGGTCTTAATGATGTGACGAGATACCCTTATGAAAATGTAGATAATATTACCCCTTCGGAGTATACTTTCGGGAATCTGGGTGGGGTTGTTTATTACAATACCAGGGCTTCAAGCTACAGAAAACAAACTTCACTGGCGTATTCATTTACAAACAGAAGTTATTTACACAGATTGATGGCAACTTATTCTTCAGGTCTTTCGAAGAAAGGCTGGGCATTTACTTTCTCTGCCAGCAGAAGATGGGGTGACAATGCAATCATTGATGGTGTTTATCAGGATGCGTATGCATACTTTGGCTCTATTGAGAAGAAATTCAGTGACAGACACTCGATCAATTTAACAGCCTTCGGTTCTCCCACTTACAGAGCATCAAACTCTCCGAATACTCAGGAAGTGTATGATATTATGGGAAAAGACTATAATTCGTATTGGGGATGGCAAGACGGAGAGCAAAGAAACTCAAGAATCAGAAAGGTTTTCGAACCTATGTTTATGTTAACCGATTATTTGAAAATCGGTAAAAATTCAAACTGGACAAATACGGTTTCCTATCAAATCGGAAGCGATGCGAGAAGCAGATTAGACTGGTTCCACGCATCAGATCCGAATCCAACATACTACAGAAAATTACCAAGCTACGGAATTTATTCAGCTGACGAATTCAGAGAGAGATCCCAAATTGACTGGGCATCACTTTATAATGCCAATAATATCAATAAATATGATATGAACGGAAATGAAAGAGGGGCTGTTTATACTATCGTAGAAGATGTAAATAAAGATAAAACTTTCAATTGGGCATCCCACTTTGATACAAGATTACAGGACAACTGGAAATTGAATATCAACTTCAATTATCAGAACTTAAAATCTGATAACTTTAGAAGAGTTAAAGATCTGTTAGGAGCTAACTATGCTTATAACCTTAATGCTTTTAATAATGATGTAAGATATGATGCCGATAATGATAATGAAAAGGTAAGAGAGGGTGACAGAACACAGTATTCTTACGAATTAACAAGAAATCACTATTCATTAAACATCTCTTCCGAGGTTGATTTTGCAAAATGGAACTTCGTCGCCTCTATTTTCTCTTCTTATTCGGAAGCATACAGAGAAGGTGATTTTAGAAGCGGGATTTTAAGATTCAGAGATAATTCTAAAGGTAAAAGTGCTGTTTATGATGCTCTAGATGCAGGGATTAAAGGTAAAATTACCTATAAAATCAACGGAAAAAACTTTATCGTTTATAACGGAGCATTCTTCAGTCTGGCACCGACCCTTAACGAGATCTACATCAACCCGAGAATGGTGGATTATGTAACTCCGGGCGTTAAAAACCAGATTATCAACTCTAATGATTTGAGCTACATTATGAGAGGTCAGATCCTGAAATTAAGATTGTCAGGTTATTATACAACGATCAGTAATGCTACTGAAATTTCAAGATATTATGCTGACGTAAATGATGGTACTTTAGGAAATTCATTCAGTACTTTGGTGAACGAAGCAATGAGTGGTGTAAACAAAAGATACATCGGAGCAGAACTAGGTTTTGACGTGAAAATTACACCTACTTTAAATGCAGTTGGGGTAGCGAGTGTAGGACAATATAAGTACACCAACAATCCTGAGGTTTCAACTTTTGATGACCTTAACGGATTCAGAGGAACCAACGTTTGGGGTAATGCCAATATTAAAGATTATAAAGTGGCAGGAACTCCGCAGTCGGCTTTCTCTTTTGGATTAAAGTATAACTCATCTCAGTATTGGTGGGTAGGTGCTTCTGCAAATTATTTAATGGATCAGTATTTAGACTTATCAGCATTGAATAAGACACCTTATATGTATACCAACCCACTGACGAATGATCCTTATCCGGGAGTAACGCCTGAGCTTATCCAGCAGATTACGGCTCAAAAGAAATTCGACAATCAGTTTATGCTGAATGCCAACGCAGGAAAATCTTTCCAGTTTGGTAAATACAGAATGGGGATCAGTATTTCTGTAAATAATATTCTGAATAACAGAAATTATGTAACAGGAGGATTTGAGCAGGGAAGAAATGTAAACTTTACTGATGCTCTTCAGGATGCACAGAGAGAGACTCCATACTTCGGACCAAAACTTTGGTATGACAGAGGAAGAACATTCTTTACAAACGTTTATCTAAGATTCTAATACAACTACTATGAAACAATATAATTCAATATTAAAATATATTTTCATTGTGATGGCTTCTCTTTTTATAACGGGATGTGTGCATGATGATAAATACGACGAACCTAATCTGGAGAACTTTCAGTGTGCAGATCTTGTAAAGACAATGACATTGACGGAGCTTAGAGCAAAATATACAAACACCGTTTATACTTTCCCGGATAATTCTACAGATGTTGTAGAAGGGTATGTTTCTTCAACGGATGAAACAGGAAATATTTATAAAACAATCTATATTCAGGATAAAGCTGTAGATCCTACACAGGGTTTCGTAATCAGTGTAGATATGGTAAGTTCATATACTCAGTATCCACAGGGATCTAAAGTGTATATTAAACTGGCAGGTCTTTCATTGGGAACTTACGGTGGAGTAGTACAGTTGGGTGTAAAAGATCCTACAAGTACAACTTCGGTACTGAGAATCCCTGAAAAATCTGTTCCTTCGAAGATTTTCAGATCTTGTACGGTCAGAGAAAAGATTGTTCCTAAGATTATGACTTCAGCGCAAATGGTTTCTGCTAACGACCAGTACATCGGGTGTCTTATCCAAATGGATAATGCAGAGTTTGACAGCAGAGTATTATGTGCAAACTATGCTCCAAACGGAGTTACTGTTGACAGAGTAATCAGAGATAACAGTACAGCTACAACCAGAGTGGTTAGAAATAGTGGTTATGCCTCTTTTGCAAATCAGATTTTACCTTCAGGAAATGGTAAGTTTGTAGGGATTTACAGCAAATTCAACACAACTTATCAGATGTATATTAATAAGGTTACGGATTTGGAGATGAATAATTTCCCTCGTCTTGATGGTATTGCATCCAATCCTTGTGAATTTAGTGCAAACGGGTTGACGGCAAAAACAATTGCTGAGATCAAGCAAATGTATACCGGAGGAAACTGGAATCAGATTACAGGAGATTTCTATGTGAAAGCTCAGGTGGTGGCTAATGACGAAACCGGAAATCTATATAAGTATCTGTATATTGAAGATGCAACAGGAGGTTTAAGAGTAAACATCAATAAAGTTGATTTATATCTTGATAACCGTTTCAGATTAGGGAAAGATGTTTATATTAAACTTAAGAACCTTTATGTAAGAAACGTGAGCGGTGAAATTCAATTGGGTGCATTATTCAACAGTGATACTCAGTTTGGACAAATCGAGGAAGTAAATATTTACAAATATTTCTTTGATACCAATTCGCCTTCAAGAGCTGTAGTTCCAACAGAAAGAACAATTTCTCAGCTTACTGCTGCAGATGTAGGAAGATGGATTAAAATTAAAGACCTTCAGTTCATTGATGGAGATTTAGGTAAAACTTATACAGATGGAAGTGCTACTTCAAACAGAACACTGGAAGACTGTTCAGGAAATAAAGTGACACTGAGAACAAGCGGACTTGCAGATTTCGGAACAAGTGCAACGCCAATGAAACCCGGTACCACAGAAATTGAAGGAGGTAAAGGTGATGTGTATGCTATTTTAAGTGCATTTAACGGTACTTATCAGCTATGGATTACAAGATTGGCTAACGTTGATTTAGATAATCCTAGATGTGACGGAACAGTTTATACACCGCTCCCTGTAATTTATGGTGATGCTTTTGCTGCAGGAGGTTTCAGTTCAGACTGGACGACAGTAAATGTTGCCGGACCTCAGGTTTGGACAACTTCCAATCAAGGGAACGGATCAAATTATTATGCTGTTATGACCGGTGTTTTAAATAACGTAAACGAAGACTGGTTGATTTCAAAATCGGTAAGCTTAGTAGGAAAAACAAAAGCGGTTGTTAACTTTACAACAGACGTTAGATATTCAGGAAATGCTATACAGGTTTACGCGACAGAAAATTATACTGGAACTCCGTCGACTACCACTTGGGTACAGTTACCGGCAACTTTAGATACCAATACTGCTGCATTTGGAGATTGGGTAAGCTCTGGAAACGTAGATTTAAGTGCTTTCTTAGGTAAAAATGTAAGAATAGCATTTAAATATACCTCTACTGCTACTGCTGCTGCAACATGGGAGATTGATGATTTTAAAATTAAAGCTCAATAAAATTGACTTTTAAATCATAAAGAAAAGGCGAACCAAATGGTTCGCCTTTTCTATTTTTGTGAAAATTAATGAAATAAAATAAGTGAATATTTTTAAAATTTTTGTCAGGGATAATTATTTGTGTAATTTGTTGTCGGGAGAGCAGTATGAGTCCGTTAAATTATTTTATATAGGATAAATATAAGGAACACAATTGCTGAGGTCGCTTTTGACGATTAATAATAAAGGAAATGCTTATGATAAGGTTTTGGTTTGTATTTGATTTTGAAAATTATAAAAATCCTCCTGGAGGACTTAAATTGGGCTGTGGAGTTACTGCTATATCAAAAGAGGATGCCTTAAATATATTAAAAGAAAAAATATTTAGAGATAGGTTGCCTCCTATTTTAAATGTGGTAGAAAATATTAAGATTACAGATCTTGATAATAACGATGTTTTGCCTAATATGAATTCACCCGTTTTTAGAGGGATTTGGTTTCCTATGGGATATGATAATGGATAAATATTAGTTTCTATTTAATTAAAATAAAAAACCACAACCGAAAAGTTGTGGTTTTTATTTCTTACTGGTACTTTGCTTGGATTTAATTATATTTCCAGATCCCGGAAATAGTAAGTAAAGTCAGTCCCGGTTGTTTTTCTCCATAACTGAATACACAGATATATTTAGAATGGCATGAAATACAGCTGGTTCCAAAATATAAAGTTGGTAAATTATTGACTGTTAATTCGCCAAAGTGAATCATGTTTTTTGGAGTCTCGGAAACCAATCTGTTCTCAAGCAATTCATTTTTGGATAAGACTTTATCTTCATGGAAAAGTTGGAAAACAGGAAAGCCTGTTTCATAAGGTTTGATCTCAACAACATTTTCATGACCACAGTCGCAACATGTAAACTTTACCACAGCAGATGGAATGATTTCGTCATTGCTGAAATTGTTTTTAGTAACGGAAGCCTGCTTTCCAAGGCTTATTTTATTTGATATTGAATACATCTGGGTTGTTTTATTACTGAACTACGGTACCTGCCAAATTAGGATATTTTCCACTCGGACTTTTTTTGATGGTTACTTTTACATAGCCTTCCTGCGCAAGTTTATTCCATGTTTTCTGATAGCCTGTTGTGATATCGATCGGGATTTTCCACATGGTCTGCTTTCCTTTACCCACCTGGCCAAACCAAGGAATAATATCTGCTGTCTGACCTTTGAAAGGTAATAAATTATTTAAGACCTCGATCTCATAATAAAAATCATATTTGTCCTCAGACTGATTAAGTGCTCTTTGTGTAAAAGTGTAAGTATATCCATTGATAATCGGGCTTGTGAAACTTCCCCCCAGTGTAGGTGTTCCTGTTCCTGTATAGTTTCCGACAGCCCCACTGTATCGGTCGTATTTTTGCCCGGCAGAGAAAGTGATATCGTCCACAATATTATATCCACCGTTAGCAGGTGGCCAGCCTCCATTTAAATTATTATTTTTAAACAGCGTCTCCAGTTCACCCCATTTTCCCTGTTTGTATAATTCAAATGCCTGATCTTTGATAGCCTGGCTTAAAGTTCCGCTCGTATCATAAGTAGCGGCAAATTCATCAGCATTTTTGTAGAATACACTCGTAACATCACTTGGTGTTTCTTCGATGTTTTCGTCTCTGTCTGAGCTACAGGCTACAGAAAATGTGAACGTTGTTAAAAGTAAAAAATACTTTAAAAAGTTTTTCATTGATAGATTCATGGTTTAATTGTTTCGTTATCCTACTCGTTTGGCTTTTCGGTTCCGCCTTATTTTTATGGGAGGTTTAATTTTAAAGAGTAATCTTTCCCCTTTTCATTTATGATAATGATGGTGAAAGGCTTTCTATAACGGTACAATTGAAAAATATCAATGCGATAAAATTAAAATAAAAATGTCAAATAATCATGAGTTTTCGTAAATAAAATGGGATTGTCTCATCGCGCAGAACAATATTCATATCTTAAAGTATAGTCATATTGAAATAAGGTTTCCGGATTTGAAAGAAGAGCAGTTTAAACTCCACAAAAAATCCCTGTTTCAAAACTGAAACAGGGATTGATTTATTCAAAATTAAATTCGTTTAAAAAGAAACCTCATTGACTTCTTTTCCTCTCTGGAAGCTCATTGTTTTCTGGCTTCCTTTATAGGCAATGTTTACCAGATTTACCTGTTTAGGAAAAGCGCTTAAAAGGATCGTGTTTTTAATCTTTAAGGTATTAATATCAGAAACACCTCCGGTTTCAAAATATACCCATACAGTTTCTCCGCTTACCTGACTTCCGGTGAATGTTATCGTTTTTGGAGAGCCATTAACATACACATCAAAATTATTATTTACATATTTTTTAACCTCTGCTTCAAATCCGGCTGTATTCGAATTGATTTTTATGGCATCTGAAATATGATTGGTATTCATCTTTGTGGTAAACTTTAATGTCTTGCTTCCATCTATATAATCCACTTTCGTCATCGAAGAGAAAAAGTCTACATTCATAAAACTCATCAACACAAAAAATGTTAATATTCCTAAGATATATAAAAGTTTTTTCATCTTAATTAATAGATTTACAATCATGCTTGCTATTTATAGGTCACAAATAATATGCCAATTAAAAATTAACATTTACAGAATACTTATCATAAAATGCCTTAATATGCGCTACGGCTTCATCGGCAGTATCTACCACACGGTATAAATCAAGATCTCCTTCAGAAATCATTCCGTCTTTTAATAACGTTTCTTTAAACCAGTCTAATAAACCTCCCCAGAAATCAGATCCTACCAATACGATAGGAAATTTTCCGATTTTATTCGTCTGAATAAGTGTCATTGCTTCTGTCAGCTCATCTAGAGTTCCAAATCCTCCGGGCATTACTACAAAACCCTGAGAATATTTTACAAACATTACTTTTCTTACAAAGAAATAATCGAAATTCATGGAATACGATTTATTGATATAAGGATTGAAATGCTGTTCAAAAGGGAGATCAATATTTAATCCGATTGATTTCCCCTGTGCATTGAAAGCTCCTTTATTTCCTGCCTCCATAATTCCGGGACCACCTCCCGTAATGATTCCAAAGCCAATCTGGGTGATTTTTTCTGCAATTTCTACCGCCATCTTGTAATATTTACTTTGGGGCTTTAACCTTGCAGATCCGAAAATGGAAACACATGGACCTATTTTGGCCAGTTTTTCATAGCCGTCTACAAATTCAGCCATGACTTTAAAAACCATCCAGCTGTCTTTAGTGATGGTTTCATCCCAGGCTTTTTGTCTTAGGCTGTTGTGTAATTTCGTTTCATTTATATCAAGTTCCGGATTTATTAAGCTTTCGTCTCTTCCGTCGATTTCCATCACAAAAAATTATTTAAAATGTTTTTCGGCTTCTATTACAGATTCGGGTCTTCCGACATCTATCAGGATGCTGTCGTGCACAAATCCATGGATGTGTTCTGTCAGCATCAGATCCAGATATTCTTCCATAACAGAAAATTTGCCTGTTCTTTTTATTTTTTCAAAGATAGTGGGGTTGATACAGTGAACTCCGCTAAAAGCCAGTGCTTTGAATCCCTTATTGAATTCCGCGAGCCTTTGTTCTCCTGTCTGTACATTTAGCCAACCTCTTAAAACCATTTCATCGTTGAAAAGGAGTTTTCTCGAACTTTCTCTGTCCGAGACGGCTAAAGTAGCAAAATCTTTCATCTTTTTATGATATTCGACCAGCATATTGATATTTATATTGGTAAGAATATCAGCATTCATGATTAAAAAATCTTCCCCATGATCAAGAAATCTTCTAGCAAAAATCAAACCACCGCCGGTTTCAAGAAGTTCATTAGACTCATCAGAGATTTCAATACGGCAACCGAAATTGTTATTTTGCTTTAAAAAATCAACTATTTGATTTCCAAAATGGTGGATATTAATAACAAAATCATTTATTCCAAAACTTTTGAGATAAGTGATATTCCTTTCTAAAAGTGGAATTTCATTGACCTTGGCCAATGCTTTTGGATGGTGATCTGTAAAAGGTTTAAGACGTGTGCCTTTCCCTGCTGCGAAAATTAAAGCCTTCATAATTTTAAATTAAAAATTAAGAATGAATAATGAAAATTTACCAGACGGATTTACCATTCTTAATTATTCATTATTCACTCTTCATTATTTATTAAGTTGGTGCTGCTCGTCATGGTGAAGGCTGATCTCCACTTTTTCACCGTATTTTTCTTCTACAAAATGAGCGATTTTTATAGCAGAATAAACAGACCTGTGCTGTCCTCCTGTGCAGCCGAAGTTGATCTGCAGGTTTTCAAAACCTCTTTCCAGATAGTTATCAATATTGATGGAAATGATGCTTTTAATTAATTCTAAAAACTTTGGCATTTCAGTTTTTGTTTCAAGATATTCCTGAACACCTACATCGTTTCCTGTCTGGATTTTGTACTCTTCAACTCTTCCGGGATTTAAAATTCCACGGCAGTCAAAGGTAAACCCGCCTCCATTTCCTGTTTCATCTTTTGGAATTCCTCCTTTTTTATACGAAAAACTGTGTATATCGATGTGTAGCATTATCTTTTATTTAAATTTTGAACAAATTAAGTTCTTGTTATTTATTATTAAATTTTTTGCTGTGCTTTTGTCATTCTGTATGAATCTAAGCATAGTCTGTTTTTTAGTTTAAGAGATCCTTCGACTGCTTCGCGCTCAGGATGACATTGCTAATATTAATCGTTAAATTCTTCTTTCAATAAGAGATTCAATAAGACGCAATTCAATCACTGTCAGTCTGAACGGAACCGAAGGCTATATTATTTTAATATTTCCTCAATTTTCAACTTCGTTTTCTCTGAATTCAATTGTTGGATCACTTTTTCCAGCTCAGGATAATCTTTCATATTTTCCCAGGTTTTAGCAAACTCGGAAATGTTTTCAATCCCTTTTTCAATACTTGAAATGAAATGCTGCTTTCTCTGAATCAAACCTCTGAATCCATAAGCGCCCAATACCTGAAGGAATCTCATCAACTGAATTGGTTTAACCGAATTTTTTAGTTGATTCTGATGTTCTGTATTTTCAAACTGCTGAATGTAACAGGTAAGCATTTCATTTTTAAAACTTTCAGGAAAATTTGCTTTGGCCTGAAACAAAAAAGAAATAACGTCATACATCAGCGGGCCTTTCATTGCAGATTGATAATCGATAAATGAAACGTCATTATTTTCATTAACCATAATATTTCTCGCCTGAAAATCACGAATCATGAGTCCTTTAGGCTCAAGACTTTCAATGAGGTTTACAATTTTTTTAAACTCCTTGAGAAGGGAAGATTTGTGGTATTCCAATTCCAGAACATCGGCTATAAAATTTTTGAAATAATATAAATCATGAGTTACCGGCAGGTCATCGTAGCTTTCATATTCAAAAGTTCTGCTGTAATCTATGGTATTATCGGTTTCATTCTGAAGCCTGAACAGGTTTTCTAAAGTCTGTTTTACTAAAGATTTAGTTCTTTCAGATAATCCTTCCTTTGATATAATTTCTGAAAGTGTATTTTCACCCAAAAACTCCTGGACATAAATTTTTCTGTCATCTGAAACAGCAAAAATAGTAGGAGTGTTTAAGTGGAGATTGGTAAAGATTTCAGAGTAATATAAAAAACTTTCGTTCTCTTGGGTGTTTTCATTGTAAGTAATAATATACTGCTTATTGTCTGATTTAGCCCAAAAATTAACCCTAGCAGAGCCGCTTTGAGCTAAAATTTTAAATTCAGATGATTTTTTGCCTGTATAATTTTCAAAAAATCTTTTTGCGTATTCGGAAATCATAGTCGGAAACAAATATAGTAAATTACAAGCTAATTTTTATATTTGCATATGCTAAAGGACTTTAAGCCAATTTTAGGAATTCTTTTGAGGTTCATCATCATTTATCTGGTGCTGCTTTTTGCGTATCAGTTTTATCTGAATTCTTTTAAAGAATCGGGGCTTGATCCTTTTTCCCGATTGATTGCAGAACAGGTAAGGTATATTCAGAATTCGATGGGTTTACCAACTCAGCTGTACAACGATGTAAAAGGGGAGCAGGTCTGGTTTTACGTGAAAAACGTTTATGCTACAAGAATGGTCGAAGGGTGCAATGCCATTTCTGTGATGATTCTTTTTCTGTCTTTTGTATTTGCATTTTATAAAGGTTCCAGGACTTTTATTTTTGCTTTCGTAGGCTTAATTCTTTTGTATATCATGAATTTGCTGCGTATTGTGGGGCTTAATTTGGTAATGACGGATTATAAAGAATACGGAAAGGTAGTCCATGATTTTGTTTTCCCTGCTGTGATTTACGGGAGCGTTGTGGTGCTTTGGCTGGTTTGGATAAAATTCTTTGCTTTGAAAAATGAAAATTCTTAATTGGTTTTTAGTATTTGTGGGCGTCTGCGGTCTCATTGGAGTGCGTGCATTTGAGGAAAGTATGTTCTACGATCCTTTTCTCAATTACTTTCATGAAGTGAATAAAAACCTTCCTTTTCCTTCTTTTGAATGGGGGGAATTGATTTTTGGGCATCTTTTCAGATTTATTTTAAATCTTTTTTTCTCATGTGCCATCATTCATTTTTTATTTAAAAATAAGCAATGGACTATTCAGGGAGCAATATTAATAGCAATCATTTTTGCCATTACTTTTCCTATTTATCTGTATTGTATTTATGATCGGTTTGAGGTAGGGTATTTGTTCTCATTTTATATGAGAAGATTTGTTATTCAGCCTTTAATTTTGTTGTTGATTGTGCCGATGTTTTATTATAGAAAGCAAGTTGAAAAACACAAAGTAGGATAAGCTTTCTGTCAATTAAATAGTCTTCGTCAAGCTTAGATTGAATCTGGTTGAATTCCTTTTTAATGGTATTGTAGCCATCCTGAGCACGAAGCAGTCGAAGTATTATTTATCTAAAAAATATTTCACGAATAAATATTGGGATATTATTTCAATAAAAATACTATTAATTGAGATTAATCCACTGTGTGTTTCTCAACGCTCGTTACATTTTCCGGAGTCCATATCACTCTTTTCACAAATTCTTTTTCACGGACAGGACAATCTTTAATCTGGCAGACAGGGCAGGAGATAGGTTTGCAGTCGTCCATATGAAAGTTGAACTCAATGCTTCTTTTTATATTGTTGGCTAAAAGAAGTATCATCTTTTCCATTTCGTTATGAGCTTCACGAAGACTGTAGTACCAGGGAAGGGTAATGTGGGCATCAATATGCAGAGAAGCTCCGAACTGCTGGATTTTCATGTTATGAACATCAATCCATTCAACTCTCCGGTTGTCTTCTAAAACTTTAATGATTTGATTTAAAAGATCGGGATCCTGTTCGTCCATAATACCGCTTAAGGATTTTCGGACGATCTTGTACCCTACAAAGATGATATAAAGCCCGAATATTAAAGCTACAACAGAATCCAGCCAATAAATCTTTGTAAAGTATACGATGATTAAGCTGATCACAACACCCAATGTGGTGATGGTGTCTGACTGAAGATGCTTTCCGGAAGAAATGAGCACTAATGAATTTTCATTTTCCCCCTTTTTAATAGAAATATATCCTAAAAAATAATTAACCACTGCAGTAGCTGCAATAATCCAGATTCCCCAATCAAGTTTATTTAAAATCTTTCCGACAATTAAACTGTTGATGCCTTCGTAAATAATCATAACACCAGCAATGGCAATCAAGGCACCTTCTATTCCGGAGGTTACAAATTCCACTTTTCCGTGACCGTAAGGGTGGTCTTCATCTTTTGGTTTTGCTGCGAGATAGAGAGAATATAATCCCATAAATGCACTGATCACATTGACGATACTTTCCATGGCATCGGAAAAAACAGCATCAGAGTTTGTGAGCTTCCAGGCTACAATTTTTCCAATAAAAAGAATCACTCCAAAAACAGCAATAAGTTTTTGAAAGGCTAATTTATCTTTTTTATGAGTCTTTTGAACGTTCATAGGTTTGATAAAAAAAAGAATCTCAATTTTGAGACTCTTTTTTATTTTGTTAGTTTAAACTAAGTTATTTGATACTAAGTATTCTGCGATCTGTACTGCGTTCGTTGCTGCTCCTTTTCGCAGATTGTCTGCCACAATCCAGAGATTCAGTGTTTTCGGCTGTGAGAGGTCCCGTCTGATTCTTCCCACGAAAACTTCATCTTTTCCTTCAGAATAAAGTGGCATTGGATATTCGTTGTTTTTGACGTTGTCCATTACTACGACTCCTGGAGTTTCAGATAAAATTTTTCTTACCTCGTCAAGATCAAACTCGTTTTCGAATTCGATATTCACACTTTCTGAGTGACCTCCCTGTACAGGAACTCTTACTGCAGTTGCTGTCAAATTAAATGTATCATCTCCTAAGATTTTCTTAGGCTCTTTCATTAATTTAATCTCTTCTTTAGTATAATCATCATCTGCAAAAACATCACAGTGTGGCAATGCATTTTTGAATATCTGATAAGGATATACTTTTGCAATAGAATCGTCACCGCTGATCTCTCCGTTTAATTGGTCTACGGCAGCTTTACCGGTTCCGGTTACAGATTGATACGTAGATACGATTACTCTTTTTAAATCATATTTTTTGTTCAGAGGTCCTAAAACCATTACTAACTGAATAGTAGAACAGTTCGGGTTTGCAATGATTTTATCTTCTTTTGTCAATACATCAGCATTGATCTCAGGAACGACCAGTTTTTTAGAAGGATCCATTCTCCATGCAGAAGAATTGTCGATCACCGTTGTTCCTGCTTCAGCAAAAAGAGGTGCAAATTCAAGAGAAGTATCACCACCAGCTGAGAAGATTGCAATATCCGGTTTGGCAGCTATAGCGTCTTTCATGCTTACAATCGTAAATTCTTCCTGTTTATACTTCACCTTTTTACCAATAGATCTTTCCGATGCTACCGGAATTAATTCTGTGATAGGGAAGTTCCTTTCTTCTAGAACTTTAAGCATAACTTGTCCAACCATTCCTGTTGAACCGACTACAGCTACTTTCATTGATTTAATTAAAAATTATTTTGTTAATATATTTATGCCCCGAAGACTCTTGTCCAAGGGAACGCGAATGCAAATAAGCCAACCGCAATAAGACCCATAATGACAATTCCTAAAGAAATTGTAGGGTTTACTTTTACTTTCTTGTTAACAATCGTCAACAAAACAGCTGCAATTAACATTGAAAATGGATGTTCTACGTATTGAAATCTTAATGCAGAATTTTTCATCACTTCACCCATATTCAATCCGTTTGTAAAATTGATCACCAACATAATGATCCCGATTAAAAATTGAACGTGGAAGAAGATCATCGTGAATAAAGTTGTTTTCTTTAAAAACTTGTTCACTTTTCCGCTAAATCCAAACATTGTAGCTAAAAGTGCAATCACAAATAATGATGTTAAAAGTAATTCTAAATACCCAAATCCTTTGTGAGCACTAAGCAAAATTTTGTAAAAATCCATATTTAGTTTTTTTCTGTTTTTTTCTGACACAAATATAGCAAAAATCCCGGCGAAAAGCCGGGATTGATATTTATAAAATCTAATATTTTAATTAATTAGAAGTTGAATGATAGGTTAGCAGCCCATGTTCTTCCAAATCCGAATAATACACGGTTTGAAGGATCAATACCTTTATATAAAGATGCTTGATAAGCTTCGTACTGTGCTGCTGTAGCAAATTGATCACCTGTTTTAGTGAATACATTTGTTGAAGCATCAGAAATGTAAGTGGTGTCAAATAAGTTATAAACATTTGCACCAATTGTAAAGTACTGAGCATTATCTTTAAGTCTGATCTTGTAAGAAACACCTAAATCAAACAAGTTGAAATCTGGTAACTTCATTACACCTTTTTCTTGTGCTGCTTCATTAGAGAATGTTGCAATATCAATTGATGAATAAAGTTTACCTACGTATCTCCAAGTTCCGAAGATGCTAAGGTCTTTTACCGGCTTTACAGTTGCGCCTAATGATGCTGTCATTTGTGGAATACTGTTGTTACTTGTTCCTCCAACTTTTACTTTATCTAAATAAAGTGTTGTAGATGTAGAAGTTCCGGATAGTGTAAGTGGGTTGTTGTTGTCATCAAATGCAGCTCCTGTAGCATTACCTTTATAATAGTAATCTCCCCACGAGAACATACCTTGGAATTCTAAGAAATTAGTTGGTCTGTAAGTTGCATCAAATTCAACTCCCTGGTGTATTTCAGTAATACCACTGATTTCCGCATATCCTGTAGTAGTTGTGTTGTCAGGAAGAGTAAAAGTCTGGTTTGTTCTTCTTAACCATCTGTCTCCCCAAGAAGTTCTGTAGATGTTAACATTAGCACTAAGTTTTGAAGATCTGAATCCATATCCAACTTCAGCAGAGAAGATTTTCTCATTCGTTAATGTTGGGTTAACTACTTGGAAATTACTTGGATAAACAGAGTTGAAGAATGGCTGCTTGCTATAGTAACCTACATTTGCAAAAACATTATGATTGTTGTTGATGTTATAGTTAGCACCTCCTTTAATGTTATATCCAAAAAGGTTTTTAAATCCTGTTTTTGTATTAACAACCTGTCCTTGCTGCTTAGTTACTCCGTCTTGAACGAAGTTGTCAATTCTTTGATATCCTTGGTTAGAAACTGATCCCTGAATGAAAGCTGATAAATTGTTTTTTGAATATTCAACTTGTCCGAATCCACTGTACCAGATTACTTCACCGTCATTACTGTAACCGATCTGATCTCCAATTGGAGCCGTTTTTCCTCCAAATGGATTCCATGCTAACTTTTGATAATCGTAAGTTTTGCTTACAACATTAGGAGCTATATTTTTATTGTTGCTATCCTTGTATCCTGAAGCTCCATATAAATCTGATGCAACCTGATAGTGATATCCATAGTAATATCTGTCATCTGTACCTACTGAGAAGTTCCAGTTATCATTGATTTTATGTTGGAAATTTGCTAAAACTCCGTACCAGTTGTGAGAATTGATACTAGCTCTACGTATTAATGTGTTTCCAGCAGCTGCAGCATTTACGTCAACAGCAGCATTGGCTTTAAAGATAGCATCATAATCGAAGTGTCCTTCTGTATCATAATAACCAGTGATTCCTTTTCCACCAACTCTACCTAATTCACCAGTTCCACCACCTCTACCATTAGACATGTATGCTACGGTGCTTAATTTTGATTTATCGTTGATATTCCAATCCCAGTTAAACATCATTACCGGTTTAGAATAGTAGTTCGCTCTGTTTGCTAATGCTACTTTATTTCCATTGGCATCTGTGTAGTAACCATAATCAGAGTTATATTGTCTGTATGGAGTTCCATCATGATCCGGATTGTAGTTAATGTAATTTTGGATCGTTGGTGAATATGTTCTTTGGTTGTGCCATTGCGGCGCAGAAGTTAATGTAAACTGGAAATTATGTTTTTTATTTGGCTCCCAACCTAATGCAAAATAATAAGCATAAGATTCATAATCTGTATTTTCTATATAAGTACTACCAGCCTGTCTGCTCATTAAGAATGAAGAAGACCATCCTTTATCAGATTTACCTGTATTATAAGCAAAAGATGTTTTAAAATAGTCATTGTTACCAACTCCTAATCTAATGATTCCTCCTTTCTTCATATCAGCCGACTTTGTCAAGAAGTTCATAGTTCCCCCAACAGAAGCAATTGCTAATTTTGAAGAACCAAGTCCTCTTTGTACCTGCATGGTACTTGTTACGTCAGATAATCCAGTCCAGTTTGAGAAATAAACTGTACCACCTTCCATATCATTTACCGGCATACCATTTACCATTACGGCAATGTTTCTAGATTCAAATCCACGCATTGTGATCTGAGAGTCTCCAAATCCACCTCCACCTTTTGTAGCATATACAGACGGTGTTGTGTTTAGCAATTCAACAAGCTCCTGGTTTCCTTGTCTTTCAAGAATCTGTGCAGCTTTAATTGTAGATACTGCAACAGGTGTCTTTCTATCTTTTGCGATATCGGTTACACCTCTTAGGATTACCTCTTCAATGTCTTTGGACTTCGTAGTGGTGTCCTGAACTTCTTGAGCGTAATAAATACTAGCCGTTGATAATGTAATTATCGCAGTTAGCATCGATTTGTTGATTAATTTCATAATCGTTAGTAATAGTTAGATTTAAATTTTCCGCAAAATTCGGAAAATAAAATTTAACTAATATTAACTTTATGTTAATTTTTACTCAATCTTAATAAGTTGTAATATTTTGATTTACAATGTATTGAATAATAATTGAAATTTTACATGAAAAAAATCATATTATTGAATTTTTAACAAACGTGGCTTGTTTTTATTAAAAATTCAATGCTATTTCACTGCTTTGAGACTCAAATCGATATTCTCGGCAGAGTGAGTAAGGGCTCCCGCGGATATAAATGTTACGCCGGTAGAGGCGATTTCTTTCAGTTGATCGCGGGTGATTCCGCCTGATGCTTCAGATTCGCAGGTGTTGTTAATCATCTGTACAGCTTGCTTCATGGTCTTTACATCCATATTGTCGAGCATGATTCTGTCTACTTTTGCTTTGATGGCTTCCTGAACTTCTTCCAGATTTCTGGTTTCAACTTCAATCTTTAACTTCTTTTTGGTCTTTTTAACATAGTCTTTCGCCATTTTCACAGCGTTTGTGATGCTTCCGTTATAATCAATATGATTATCTTTCAGCATGATCATATCGTAAAGTCCATATCTGTGATTGGTTCCGCCGCCGATAGCTACAGCCCATTTTTCGCAAACTCTGAAATTAGGTGTTGTTTTTCGGGTATCTAATAATTTTGTTTTTGTTCCGACCAGTCTTGAATCCCAGTCATGAGTCATAGTGGCGATTCCGCTCATTCTCTGCATGCAGTTTAAAACAAGTCTTTCTGTGGAAAGAATAGATCTTGCGCTTCCGCTGACAATAAAGGCTACATCTCTGACTTTGGCAATAGATCCGTCTTTGATAAAAGTTTCAATCTTAAGATCTTTATCAAAAGTTTTAAAAATAATTTCAGCTAACTCTACACCTGCCAGAATACAGTTTTCTTTCACTAAAAGCTTAGCACTTTGCTGTAGATCTTTTGGAATGGTAGAGAGGGTAGAGTGATCACCATCCTGAATGTCCTCTTCCAAAGCATTTTTTATAAATTGTTTTAAAATTTTATCTGTTGCGTATGCTGGTCTTTTCATTTTGTTTAATTTTAGTAATAGTAAGATGCTTTTGTTCCGAATAGCAAATCGTAGATCACAAAGAGCAAAATTACTTCATTTTCATCAGCTTTTATTTTTTCGAACTCTATTTTGTTTTTTATCCGGATATTATCTTGGTTAATGCCTGTGAATTCTATTATATATTTGCCATTTTTTCTATTGTAGTTATAAGGCTCTTTAGAATATGGAAAATATTTCCAATTGAAATGTTTCCATTCATATTCCTGATCGTGGAAAAGAACTTTATCTTTATTGAATTGTAAAATAGGATGCTGGTGATTATTGATATAATAAAAAGTCGATGGAAGATTGTTGTCATTAATGATTTCATCCATGTCAAATTTATCTTTTCCAAAATAATAAGGCTTTCCTAATTTCAGAATATTACATAAAAGATTCAGGGGAAGTGGATATTTTGCTTTAGAAATAATGATTCTCTTTAAATAGTTGAAAAAATCTCTTCCAAAGAAAGCGATAACAATTCCTAAAATCCACGCAACAAGATCGGTTGAGTTTTCAAATTTAAAAATGAAAAGAAGAATTCCTAAAATTCCTAAAATCACTAATACAATTAATCCTCTTAAAAAATATAGAAGTTTAATAACTGTAAGAATCTTCAGGCTGAATATTTCCATTGATTTTTGCTTTAATTTCTTTTAAGCTAAATCTTTATTGTAAAAAGCTCCCTTATTCTCCTTCATCTCCATAGACTGGGTAATGATGAGGTGAGCAACAGTTGTTAAATTTCTTAATTCAGATAATTGAGGCGAGAGAATTGAATAGTGGTATATTTCATTTACGGCAGCGGCGATTTCCTGATGTTTTTGAAGAGCCATGCTTAAACGTCTGTTGCTTCTTACAATTCCTACAAGGTCGCTCATCATTTCCTGAAGTTGTTTTCTCAGATAAGAAATGATGACCATTTCATCCATAATCTTCATTCCTTCTTCGTTCCATTCCGGGACAGCTTTTAAATCTTCAAAGTTGAAATTGTTTTCGTGTAAAAGTTCCACTGTTTTCATGGCAGCACTGTGTCCGAAAACCAATCCTTCCAGTAATGAATTTGAGGCGAGTCTGTTGGCTCCGTGAAGTCCGGAATTTGTACATTCTCCCACTGCAAAAAGATTTTTGATAGATGATTGTCCGTCTTTGTCGATTTCAATCCCGCCCATTAAATAATGACAGGCCGGTACGACAGGAATTAACTGCGTGAAAGGATCTATCCCTTCATCTTTGCATTTTTTATAAATATTAGGGAAATGTTCTAGAAATTTTTCATGATCCATATCGCGGCAGTCTAAACCTACATATTCGTCACCTGTAATTTTCATTTCGGCATCGATGGCTCTTGCGACGATATCTCTTGAGGCTAATTCTTCACGTTCATCATATTTATGCATGAATTTTTCACCTCTTTTGGTTCTTAATTTGGCACCGTCTCCGCGAACTGCTTCAGAAATTAAAAACAACATTCCATCAATTTTGCTGTATAACGCCGTTGGGTGGAATTGATAATACTGCATATTGGAAACCTTCCCTTTTGCACGGGCTACAAAAGCAATTCCATCTCCTGTTGCAATGGTGGGGTTGGTGGTGTTTTTATAAACATGACCGGCTCCGCCAGTGGCTACCAGGGTTATTTTTGAAGTTATTTTTTTGATAGACTTAGATTTTTCATCTAAAATGTAAGCTCCGTAGCAGTGGATGTGCCCTTCGTTTAATTCTTTTCCCGGAACATGGTGCTGAGTGATGATATCGATAACATAATGATGGTCGAGAATTTCAATATTCGGACTGTTTTTAGCTGTTTCCAGCAAAGCGCGTTCGATTTCGAAGCCTGTTATGTCTTTATGGTGGACGATTCTGTTTTCAGTATGGCCGCCTTCTCTTCCTAAAGCGAATTCTCCATTTTTCATGTCAAAATTGGCGCCCCATTCAACGATTTCATTAAATCTTGCAGGAGCTTCTGTCACTACCATTTCTACGACATCACGTTTGTTTTCTCCGTCTCCGGCACGCATCGTGTCTTCGATGTGTTTACTGAAATTATCATTTTTAGAATCTGTAACTACTGCAAGACCGCCTTGGGCATATTTGGTGTTACTTTCGTCTTCATCAGATTTTGTTACGATGATTATTTTGGCATCAGGAAGTTGCTCAGAAATTTTTATGGCATAAGAAAGTCCCGAAATTCCGGAACCAATTACTAATACATCCGCTTTTATCATTATGCTTGCTTTAGGTACAATCGTCTAAATAATTAGATAAATTTAAACAATTTTTCGTTTGGTTTCCTTACTTTTTTCATGTGCTGGAAATGATCTTCCTCAGAACGGTAGCCTAGAGCGAGGGTGACGGTTACCTTTTCTGTCTCCGGATTGATGTCTAAAATGTTTTCAATCACGTCATGTCGGAAGCCTTCCATAGGGCAGGTATCTATACTTTCAATAGCTGCTGCATACATTAAGTTGGCTAAAACTATATAAGACTGTTTTTCTGCCCAATTGAAAATTTCATCTTGGTTTTTCTGATTAATATGTTGACTGATGCTGTTTCTGAATAAGTTGAGCTGCTCCAAAGGAGTTTCTCTTACTTCTGAAATATGTTTAAAATACCCATTGATATAGGTTTCTTCAACTGTTTTTTTTGAAATAATAACAATTAAATGAGAGCATGTGGAAATTTGCGAAGGATTGTAAAAGGCAGGAATTAGTTTTTGTTTCATGTCATTACTTTCCACCACCAGAATTTTATAAGGCTGAAGCCCAAGAGAACTTGCAGACAGCTTTCCTGACTCAAGGATGTTGTGCAGTGTTTCCTGAGGAATAATCTCGCCATTGAATTTCTTTACAGAATATCTTCTGCTTAAAGCTTCCAAATAATTCATATTACAAATTTAAGAATTGAATGTGAATAAATTTTGTTTAAAATGAATTATCTCTTTCTAAATAAGCATAAAAAAGAATCACTTCAATATTTTGAAGTGATTCTTCGGTATAATAATGAATGTTATATTTATTCTCTGTTTTTTACAAGAATCCAGTCAGAATATTTAATAGCCGTATTCTTTTTGTTGTTTTCATTCCATGAGACAGAGTACCAGTAGCTTCCGGTAGGAACTTTTCGTCCGGCAATAGTTCCGTCCCATCGGTATTTATTTGATTTGTCTGCCTGGTGGATTTTTGCTCCATATCGGTCAAAAATATTGAAAACAAGATTTTGTTTGCTTCCTAGAGCTGAATAATCAATAAAATCATTGATTCCGTCTCCGTTTGGTGTGATAACGTTAATAAGATTAGGAACAACAATCGTGATGTCAATAGGCTCGCAATCATAGGCGTCTTTTACAAATATTTGGGCATCCCCTCTCGGAACATTTTTAAATACATTGGAATCCTGCCAGTTGATTCCGTCCATAGAGTATTTGTAAGGTTGTGTTCCGCCATTTGCATAAACGGTAACCGTAGTGCTTGCAATATCAATACTTGAAATAACAGGTTGTTCCGATGCGTATACTTTTACAGCTTGTGTAGCAATACATTCTCCCGATTTCAGCTGTACCCAATAGGTTCCGACTGTAACGTTGTTGATGACTTGTGTTGTTGCTCCTGTGCTCCAAAGATAACTTGTAAATCCGGGTCCTGCATCCAGTGATGTCTTGTCTTCCATGCAGATGGTTTTATCTTTTAAAGTGGTTGAAAAAGTTGGTGGAATAACCTCTAAATTAACTTTTGCAATGGCAAAGCACCCATATGTATTACTGACTTTAATGTAAACGACTCCGGTAGGGGCAATGTAATTATTGAAATTTGTAATTTCATTTGTCCCGTTTTGAGCATCGGTTAAAGAAGGGTAATACTTTTTAGTCGTGCTCCCAGTACCTGTCACGCTTGCTGTGGTAAGATTAAAAAGTGCTGTTGAAGGATTGGCTTCAATGAAGCAGGATCTTAAATTAGCATTATTCACCGTAACTGTGGGAGCAACTTTCAGTGCAATTTTTGCGTCATTATTGTCACAGAGTACGGAAGTGGGATCTTTGATAACGACCGAAATGTTGGTGTCTGCGTTGTATTGGAAGTTTGTAGGATTGGCAATCGGAGTTCCGCTTCCGGTAATATAATAGGTGAAGTTATAATTAGCGGGAGTTGCTGTAAACTGAGAATTAAATGTCGTTAAGTCAATATTGCTCATTCCTGCGAGGTCCGGGCAAATGTATTTGGTAATATTGGTTTCTAAAAGCGGAATTTTATCTACAAAAACTTTTACATTTTTAATAGAATGTCTTGATCTTGCTCCTCCTGTAGAGGCAGAAAATCCGAAATATCCGACAGTCATTGCCGCAGCTGCGCCGGAAGGAGCGAAAGATTGACTGCAGATCTGAGTGCCGTTAATTGAAATTTTTACAATCCAGTTAGCGGGAGCGTTAGGATCTACTTCTCCGCTTACTTCAACGTGTTTATAAGTTGTTCCCTGAAATGGTAAGGTTGCATTAAGGTCAGGTGAATGAAAAGAACTGTTCGGAACATTGAAGAATTCTACATTATTGGTATCAGTGGTATTTTGAACCTGGCCGTAAGCAACATGTACTTTACTCATGCCGGAGCTTCCGGTAGAGTTGTTAAAGGTGTCAAAACCCACGATAAAGCCTATGGCGTTTTGGGAAACTCCGATCCCGGATCCTAATACACTGGCTATCGGAGGGTTGGCGAGGTACCAGAAGGCAATGCCGTCTCCGTTATACGTTTGATTGGAATCCATTCTGAAGTCGAACTCAACTCTCCACTTGTCGCAATATTTTAAGTTAATGGGTTCGTTTAATCTTATCGATCCTGATCTGTCATTGGTGTCCGGTGTGAGTTGTACAAAGTCCGTGTTCACAACGGTGGGGGCGACCATAGTCCATCCGGTCGTGTTTACAGGATTGCCTGTAAGCTGATACGTTTGTGATGAGAATAGTTTTGGAAGACAGAGTAGGAGGATAAAAAGGAAGAAGGGGTAGTTTTTTTTCATATGTAAAAGTTTATTAGTTTATGATTTTGTAAATATAATTAATTTTCATTGATTGATGTTGTGTTAATTTTGTGTTTTTAATGATGATTTATTAATGGTGTCGAAAGTATTGAAATAAATGTTTAATAATAAGGTTGTCCATTGGTTTTTGCTAATTTATTTTTTAATTACCTTCTTTTTGTGCAAATAAAAAGGATCATTTCAATTGATGAAATGATCCTCTTATGTAAAAATGAATGTTATTTTTTTATTCTCTGTTTTTCACCAATATCCAGCCTGAATATTTGAATGGAGTATTGTTTTTGTCATTCTCGTTCCATGTTACAGAATACCAGTAGCTTCCGGTAGGAACTTTTCTTCCTGCTATTGTTCCGTCCCATCTGTATCTGTTGGTTTTATCAGCCTGATGAATTTTTGCGCCATATCGGTCAAAAATGCTGAATACCAGATTCTTTTTGCTCGCTAAAGCGGAGTAGTCAATTGCATCATTGATTCCGTCTCCGTTTGGAGTGATTACGTTGATCAGATTAGGAACAACAACGATGATATGAATTGGCTCACAGTCGTAATCGTCTTTTACATAGATTTCACTATCTCCTCTTGGCAGATCTTTGAATATATTCGAATCCTGCCAGTTGATTCCATCCAGAGAATATTTGTAAGGTGGAGTTCCTCCGATCACATTAATTGTAACCTTATTGTTGGAAATGTCTACATTCGTGATGACAGGTTGTTGTGAAGCGTATATTTTTACTGTCTGCGTAGCAATACATTCTCCTGTTTTCAGTTTTACCCAATATGTGCCTACACCTACATTGTTGATGACCTGAGTTGTTGCTCCGGTGCTCCATTCATAACTTGCAAAACCTGGTCCTGCGTCCAGAGAAGTTTTATCTTCCATACAAATGGTTTTATCTTTCAATACATTTGAATAAACAGGAGGCAGAACGACTAATGTTACTTTTGCAATGGCGTAGCATCCGTTTCCGTTTGTCACTTTTATATAGGCGACTCCGTTTGGAGAGACGTAGGTTGTAGGTGCTGTAATTTCGTTAGTTCCGTTCTCTGCATCAGTTAAAGAAGGATAGTATTTTTTAGTGATTCCTGTTTGTGTCGTTACTGGGGCTACCGTAAGATTAAATGATGATGTAGAAGGATTTGAATCCATAAAGCAGGATCTTAATGTAGCATCACTTACTACTACAACTGGGAATAAACTTAAAGTCACTTTCGCTGTATCCACACAGCCCTGAGGGGTTGTTACTTTAGCATAAATTACCGCAGCAGGTGAGAAAAATGCATTAGGATTTTGAATCTGATTGATATTGTTATTCAGATCATACATGCTGTTGTAAAACTGCATGGTAACTCCGGGAACTGTAGTGAACGGTGCGGTTGTCAAATCAAATACAGCTCCGCCCGCATTGTTGTTATTACATCCTGTTAATGTCACGTCATCAGCTGAGAAAGGGGATGGGTTTAATACAATTTTACCGTCGCCATTATCACATAAAGTGGAGGATGGATCTTTTACAACTACTGAAATGGTGGTAGTTCCTGTGGTATATTGATAGTTTGTCGGAGTTGTAATTTGAACTCCGCCGGGACCATAATAAGTGAAGGTGTAATTGGCGGGATTCGTTACAAACTGATTTTGAAAAGATGTTAAATCAACAGATCCATTTCCTGTAGCCGGATTTACGCAGACAAAAGGAGTGATCGTATTGGTTAAAATAGGAACTTTATCAATGTATATCTTTGCATTTTTAATAGAATGTCTTGCGCTTGCTCCACCTGTTGCAGCTGAGAAACCGAAATATCCTGTAGTCATACCCACTGCACCTCCTGAAGCGGTGAACGGCTGGTCTGCAATCGTTACTCCGTCTAACTGAACTTTGATATGCCAAATGTTAGGGTTAAGAGCATCAATTTGGCCATTTACTTCAACGTGTTTGTATGTTGCTCCTACAAACGGTTGGGTTGGGTTGAGATCTGCTGAGTGGAAAGTACTTCCTGCAGTAGTGTTGTATTCAATATTGTTATTTCCTACCGGAAGGTTGTTTGTTCCGTATAAAATATGGACTTTACTCATCTGGCCTTCTGTGGTGTTGTTGAAAATATCAAAACCTACCATTAGCCCGTTGGCTCCTGAAGGAATTCCTAATCCGCCTCCACTCGTAAATGCTGTCGGAGGATTGGCAAGATACCAGAATGTGAATCCGTCACCTCTTCCAAAAGCGGTGGTTCCGTTTCCATCGATTCTGAAATCGAATTCCACTTTCCAGTTATCACAATATTTAAGATTGATAGGATTGGATAATTTTACAACGCCGAACTGACCTCCAATGTCCTGTGTAAGCTGAACGAAGTCACCAGTTGCAGATGCATTGGAAACAAGATCCCATCCGGTTGTGTTTATGACCGGTGTTCCCACGAGTTGATAGGTCTGTGAAGATAATGTTCCTGACAGAAAAATGAAGAGTAATGAAAAATAGTAGAGTATATTTTTTTTCATATGATAAGGTTGAAGTTTTTGTTGATTTTGTAAATGTATTGAAAAATAGATGGTTAATATTTAATTGGGTATAATTTGATCGATAAAGATGCTTTTTAGGGTTTTTATTAATTTAAAACAAGAGATCGTATTAAAAAATTAATTTTTTTTAACTGAAAAATAAAAAGATCACTCCGATGATGGAGTGATCTCAGTATATATTATTCTCTGTTTTTTACCAATACCCAGCCGTTGTATTTAGTTTGTGTGTTGTTTTTGTCGTTCTCATTCCAAGTGATAGTGTACCAGTAGGTGCCTGTAACGATTTTTTTACCGAAAGCCGTTCCGTCCCATTTGTAATTTCTGATTTTATCAGCTTGGTATAATTTGTTGCCATATCTGTCATACACTGTAAACACAAGGTTTTTCTTATATGCCAATGCGGAGTAGTCAATATCATCATTGATGTTGTCTCCGTTTGGCGTGATCGCGTTGATCAGATTTGGAACAGTGATCTGTACATCAATAGGCTCACAATTGTAAAAGTCTTTTACGTATACCTTCACTTCACCTCTTGCCAGATTGGAGAAATAATTAGAATCCTGCCAATTAACACCATCCAGAGAGTATTTGTATGGTGGAGTTCCGCCGTTTACATTTACCGTGATCGTATTGTTGTTGATGTCTATACTTGAGATAACAGGCTGTGCAGAAGCATTTACTTTTACAATTTGAGTAGTGATACAGTTTCCTGTTTTTAATTTTACCCAATAAATACCAACTGGTACACCTCCGATAGATTGTGTGGTAGCACCTGTGTTCCATTCGTAGCCATCAAATCCAGGGCCTGCGTCAAGGTCTGTTCTGCCGTCGATACAAATTATTTTGTCTTTTAATACTGAAGACTTTACAGGTGGTAATACCACAAGGGTAATTTTAGCAATGTTAAAACATCCGTTCGTGCTTGTTACCTTTACGTATACTACTGTGCTTGTTGTTACATATGCTGCGGGATTTGATATTTCGTTTGTCCCGCTAAGTGCATTGGCAAGAGTTGTGTAATATTTTTTTGTAATTCCTGTTTGGGAAGGCTGTGTTACAGCAGCCGTTGTGAGATTGAATAATCCAGTGGTTACATTGGTTTCAATAAAACAAGACTGTAACGTTACATCCGTTAAAGGAATCTGAGGATAAAAAGCAAGGGTAATAGGCGCTGATCCCGTACATCCCAGAGGAGTTGTTACTTTTACATAAACAGTTCCTGCTACAGATAAATACGTTGTCGGGTTTGTGATTTCATTGGTCCCTGCATTAAGATCTGCCATTGTTTTATAATACTTCTTTGTAGACCCGACAGGTTCATTTACATTGGCAAGGGTTAGATTATAAGTTGCCGTTCCAATATTATTGTTATTACAGGCTGTGAGGGTAGCCGGAATTGCGGTAAAAGGGGAAAGATTCAGCTGAATTTTTCCATCCGGATTGTCGCAGAGGAGTCCCGAGTTATCCTTAATTAAAACTGAAACAGTGGTATTTGCGGCAAACTGATAGTTGGCAGGCGTTGTAATCGGAGTTCCTGCTACACTGTACGAAAATGTATAGTTACCTGGATTGGTTACAAATTGATTCTGATATGAAGTAAGGTTTACTGTTCCCTGTCCTGTTGTTGGATTAGGGCAGAATGTGTCTGTTACGGTTGCTTGGTTTATTGCTACTTTATCTACATAAACCTTTACATTCTTGATAGAGTGTCTCGATCTGTTCCCTCCTGTAGAAGCAGAAAACCCGAAATATCCGACAGTCATTGCAGCTGCGGCACCAGCAGGCGCAAAGTCCTGATTACAAATAATGTTTCCGTCAATTGTAATTTTTATGGTCCAGCTTTGTGTACCGGGAACGATTTGCCCTGTTACTTCCACGTGCTTAAAAGTAGTTCCCTGAAATGGAAGGGTAGTGTTCATATCCGGTGAGTGGAAAGAACTTCCGGCTGTGTTGAAGAACTCCACATTGTTGTTATCGGTCGTGTTGGCAATCTGTCCGTATCCGACATGTACCTTACTCATTACTGCGGTTGTGGTGTTGTTATAAGTGTCAAATCCTACAACTAAACCGATTGCATTCTGAGAAACACCTAATCCTGATCCTAGTACACTGGCAACGGGAGGGTTTTGAAGATACCAAAAGGCAATACCGTCTCCATTGGCAGTTTGGTTAGAGTCCATTCGGAAGTCGAATTCCACTCTCCATTTATCACAGTATTTTAAGTTGATTTGTTCGTTCAGCCTGATAGATCCGGACTGGTTGTTGGTATCCGGAGTAAGCTGAATAAAATCACCATTTACCTGCGTCGGGGAAACCATAGTCCATCCTGTCGTACCCACGGGATTGCCTATTAGCTGATAGGTCTGAGAAGATGTTTTTCCGAAAAAACAGATGAAAAGAATGGTGAAATAAGATAGTAGTTTTTTATTCATTTATTAACATACTTAAAATTAGACGTGTAAAGATATTAAATCCTAATTAATAAATATGTATATAATGTTAATTTTGTAGAAAAAGCTGAATATTTTGTAATAAATATGAATTTGAAAAACGAAAAAGGCAATATAATTAATATAAATTTAGTTTAATTAAAATTAGGCTTAAATTTTTCTTAAAATAGAGTGTTGTTTTCCTGATTTTCAAAATAGGTATCAACCTCAAGATTTGGTGAAGCAGCAGCGGCTACCGCTAGCTTGTCGCAGAGTTCATTTTCGAAATGACCGGCATGTCCTTTGATCCAGTGCATTTTTGGATTGTGTTGGTTGTAGAGCTCAATGAATTTTTTCCAGAGATCCGGATTTTTCACATTTTTCCAGCCTCGTTTTACCCAGCCGGCAATCCAGTTCTGATTGATCGCGTCGGAAACATATTTACTGTCTGTAAAAACATGAATGTCATTTTCCGTAGATTTCAGTTTTTCAAGCGCCGTGATGACGGCCAATAGCTCCATCCTGTTGTTGGTTGTTTTCCTGAAACCTTTTGAGAATGTTTTCTGATAGTTTTTTTCGGGAACGCGCATGAGAATTCCGTATCCGCCTTTTCCGGGATTTCCGCTGCATGCTCCGTCGGTGTATATTTCTATTCTCAAAATTTTATTTACTTGAATTTTTTAGCGCAGGCTTCGAGAGCCTCAGCCTGACACGGTTTCAAATTAGCTTATCTTAAATTACACTTTAAAAAGGAAAATCATCGTCATCATCCAAATCATTCATCGAAGATCCTGAAAGTTTTGAACTGTCCGGAAGATCAAACGCTGCTCCTGGCTGAATAGTCGTCTTAATTTTATCAAAACCACTCTGGTCGGTGTTGAAATTAGAAGGATAGCCATCTGGTCCTCCCATGGCAGCTTCAACATCGCCGAATTTTGCAAAATGTTTTAAGAAAGATAAACGGACATCTGCCGTTGCTCCATTTCTGTGTTTTGCTATAATCAATTCTGCTTGATTTTCTGTTGAGGTTTCCTGTCCTTCCTCATCATTGTCCCAAACTGTAATTTTATAATATTCGGGTCTGAAAATAAATGATACGATATCGGCATCCTGCTCAATAGCTCCGGATTCCCTCAGATCTGAAAGCTGAGGTCTTTTTCCGGGACGGGTTTCCACACTTCTCGAAAGCTGCGAAAGGGCAATTACCGGAACATTTAATTCTTTTGCAATTGCTTTTAAGGAACGGGAGATCATTGAGATTTCCTGTTCACGGTTTCCGACTCCTTTTCCGCTACTACCGGCAGTCATCAGCTGAAGGTAATCGACCATTATTATTCTCACGCCGTGTTGCATTACCAGTCTTCGGCATTTGGCCCGGAAGTCAAAAATGGAAAGGGAAGGGGTTTCGTCAATATATAGAGGTGCGTTTTCCAGTTCGGAAACGTTAGAGAAAAGCCTTTGCCATTCTTCATCGTCTAAGGTTCCTTTTCTCAGTTTTTCGGATGAAATTCTTGTTTCTGAAGCAATCATTCTGGTAATCAACTGTACAGATGCCATCTCCAGGGAGAAAAGTGCCATCGGGATTTTGTGGCCTACTGCAATATTTCTCGCCATGGAAAGAAGAAAAGCGGTTTTCCCCATCGCGGGACGTGCCGCAATGATGATAAGATCGGAATTTTGCCAGCCTCCGGTTTCTTTATCCACATCCCTGAATCCTGAAGGAACTCCGGAAAGTCCTTCTTTGTCTTTTAGAGATTTAATGGTTTCAATGGCTTGCTTTACTAATGAATTAGCGGTATCGAATCCTTTTTTAATGGTACCGTTGGTGATTTCAAAAAAGGACTGTTCTGCTTTGTCCAACAGTTCAAAAACGTCTGTAGATTCTTTATACGAGGAATCAATAACATTAGCAGAAACATTAATTAAGCTTCTTAAGATATATTTTTCAAGAATAACACGTACATGATATTCTATGTGGGCAGATGAACTTACCCCCATCGTTAAATCTACAATATAATGATCTCCTCCGGCCAGGTTAAGTTTTTCGGTCTTTTTCAGATCCTGAATAATGGTCATTAAGTCAACAGGCTGGTTGGCTTCATATAATTTTAAGATGGTAGAGAAAATCACCTGATGTCTTGGGTCGTAAAATACATCAGGAGTAAGTAAATCGATAGAATGGTCAAGCCCTTTTTTGTCTATTAAAAAAGTACCGATAACCAATCTTTCAAAATCTACTGCATTAGGAGGCATTTTTCCATCAGCAATTGACAGCTCTTTTGCAAAGTTTCCATTGGTAAGAGATGATAATGTTTCTTTCTGCGCCATTCTGCAAAGATAGTTTATTTGAAAAATAATCTGAAATTAGTAATTAATAAATATTGTGGATAAGTTTTAAATTTCTAGTAATGAAGGGCTTTATATCATGTGAATAAAAAAATCACCCCGGGATTGGGGTGATTATAAAAGATTATGAAAATTAAATTATTCTCTGTTTTTTACCAATATCCATCCGGTATAACTTGTCTGGGTATTGTTTTTATCATTTTCGTTCCATGAGATGGTGTACCAGTAGGTTCCTGTGATAATTTTTTTACCACCGGAAGTTCCGTCCCATTTGTAGTCTCTGATTTTGTCTGCTTCATACAGTTTGTTTCCGTATCTGTCGTAAACGATAAAGGTTAAATTCTTCTTGTAAGCCAATGCTGAATAATCAATATAATCATTAACATTATCACCGTTTGGCGTGATGGCATTCAGAAGATTCGGAACAGTTACCTGAACATCAATCGGGGTGCAGTCAAAAGCATCTTTTACGAATACTTTGTTTTCTCCTCTCGGAAGACCTGTGAATACATTAGAATCCTGCCAGTTGGTTCCGTCAAGAGAGTATTTGTAAGGTGATTTTCCTCCGTTTACATTCACAGTGAAAGAATCGTTTGTAATGTCAATACTTGTGATCACAGGTTGCTGTGAGGCATATACTTTTACTTGTTGCAATGTATAGCAAGCTCCGGTTTTTAATCTTACCCAGTAAGATCCTACAGGAACATTTGAAATAGACTGTGTTGTAGCGCCTGTGCTCCATTCGTAACCGTCAAATCCAGGCCCGGCATCAAGAATGGTTGTATCTTCCATACAAATTGTTTTGTCTACCAGAACATTCGATTTTACCGGAGGCAAAACTTTAAGCGTAATTTTAGCAATAGCATAACATTCGTTGGTACTGATTACTCTTACATAAACATCTCCACTTGTGGCAACATAGGCCATAGGAGTTGTTATTTCGTTGACACCGCTTACCGCATTGGCAAATGTAGTATAGAATTTTTTTGTAATTCCTGATTGAGAGGTTACGTTGGCGGTTGTTAAATTAAATGAAGCTGTTGTAATAGCTGTATCAATAAAACAAGATTCGATGCTGGTATTATTTACAACAACTACAGGATGAAATTTCAATGCTATTTCAGCATTTCCTGTACATCCTTCAGAAGTAGTCACTTTTACAAAGATTGTTTTTTCACCTGAAACATAGTTGGTAACATTCGTAATTGCGTTTGTACCAGCCGTTAAATCTGCCAGAGTCGGATAATATTTTTTTGTTGCTCCAGGATCAGAGTATACATCTGCCAGTGTCAAATTGAATGATGCTGTGCCGGCTCCGTTGTTGTTACAAGAAAGCAATGTGGCATTGGTAGGTTTTATAGGTCCGAGCACAAACTTAAATGATCCGGTTTGGAAGCATTTGTTCAAAGGGTTATTCGGATTATTCGGATCCTGATATTTTACTCTGTAATAATAAGTTGTTGCTGTTACAGTAGTTGGTGAAGTAATAGGGTTATCTCCTGTGATAGCATCATTCATCGTATTATGATAAGTTACGGTAAACGATGTATTTCCATTTAAAATTCCGCTGGTAAGAGAGTTGAAATTAAATGTTGTAGGAAGGGCACATCTTGCTATTTCATTAGGCTGATTAGGTGTTGCACTTGTTTGTCCCGGCGGAACGAATGGGAATGGGGTAAGGGTAGGATCAGTAAATGCTGAAGATATCGTTGCAGTACCTCCCCATGATAATGAAAATCCATTAGCTGTACTTAAATAATTGTCAACAACCAGATAATAAGTTTCTCCGGCCACCACATCCATATATGCACTCCATGCATCATCGGTGTCCTGATCGGTTAAAGAAAGTGTCAATCCTGTATCACCATCGGCTCCGGAATAATTGCATCTGATAGGCGCTCCCAAACTTCCGCAGCTGGCATTAGGTCCATATACTGCAAAGTCATAGTCATCTGCAAACACATTTGGATGAATGGTAAAAGTTAACGTTCCGGATGTTGCAATGGTAAAAGAATACCAAACTGAAAAGTGTTCGTCGGAAACCAGACATCCTCCCAGGTCTTCATTCACGTTTCCATGACCGCTGGGAGTATAAGAGAAATTGGAGTTTCCACACACCGGAATAGCAGAGTCACAATCGGATTGTGAAAAATAAAATTGTGATAAAAATAAAACTAAAACGAATAGTAGTCTTCTCATTTTTTTAAGTTTATGTGAAGTTTAAATAATAGGGTTGTCTTTAAGTGAAAAAACCGCCTTTGCAAGCGGTTTTTATAATATTAATTAGCTTAATCTCTGTTTTTTACCATTACCCAACCAGAATATTTGAGAGGGGTATTCTTTTTATTGTTTTCGTTCCAGGTTACAGAGTACCAGTAGGTTCCGGTAGGTACTTTTTTACCGGCTATGGTACCATCCCATTTATAACCGTTAAATTTATCTGCCTGGAAGATCTTCGTTCCGTATCTGTCATAGATATTGAATACAAGATTCTGCTTATGTCCTAATGCTGAATAATCAATCACATCGTTTATTCCGTCACCGTTTGGTGTGATGACGTTGATGAGGTTAGGAATTACAATCTCTACATCAATAGGTTCACAGTCGTAAGCATCTTTTACATATACTACACCATTGCCTCTCGGTACGTTATTGAATATGTTGGAATCCTGCCAGTTGATATTATCCATTGAATATTTGTAAGGCGCAGTTCCTCCTATAGCATTTACTGTTACGGTGTTGTTGGCAATATCAATATTAGATACTACCGGCTGCTCAGAAGCATATACTTTTACAGTCTGTAGCGTTATACAATCTCCGGTTTTTAATTTTACCCAGTATGTTCCAACACCAGCATTGTTAATTTTCTGAGTCGTTGCTCCTGTGCTCCACTCATACGCTGTAAATCCAGGACCTGCATCTAATGTGGTTTTGTCTTCCATACAGATAATTTTATCTTCCAATACATTAGAATATACTGGCGGAAGTACAACCAATGTCACTTTTGCAACAGCATAACATCCGTTTCCGTTTGTTACCTTAATGTATATCACGCCGTTTGGTGCGATATAAGTAGCTGGTGCTGTGATTTCATTGGTGCCGTTTACAGCATCCGTTAATGATGGATAATATGTTTTTGTGATGCCTGGCTGAGTGGTAACAGCTGCTGCAGTAAGGTTGAAAGATGCTGTTGCCGGACTTCCTTCGATGAAGCAAGATCTTATGGTTGCATCATTTACAACTACTACAGGGAAGAAGTTTAAAGTGATCTTAGCACTGTCAGCACATCCCTGAAGTGTCGTTACCAATACGTATACCACTCCTGTTGACGATTGATATTGTGTAGGGTTGGTGATTTCATTGGTTCCTGCATTCAGGTCATTCATCGTTGGATAAAATTTCTTGATAGCAGTCGGGTCATTGAATACCGCGGCAGAAGTAAGATCAAATATTGCTGTACCAGCATTATTATTGTTACATGCCGTTAACGTAGCGTCGTTGGCTGTAATATTTCCGAGTATAAACTTAAACTTTCCAATTTCCCTACAAGAGTTGATTGGGTTAGTCGGGTTGGTAGGATCCTGATAATGGATACTGTAATAATAAACATCTGTCGTGTTAACTGTTTGTGGTGTTAGAATCGCATTGTTTCCGGCAATAGCATCATTCTGAGAAGTATGATAGCTTACGAAGAAATTAGGATTTCCATTCACAATACCATTCGTTAATGAGCTGAAGTCGAAAACTGCAGGGCTCGTACAAACAATTACTTCTCTCGGGTTAGCCGGATTGGCAGCCGGTTGTCCTGGCGGAACGAAAGGGTGAGGAGTAAGGTTGGGATCATTAAACGGAGATGCCAGTGTTGCTGTCCCTCCCCAGGTTAATGAGAATCCGTTTGTATTTCCGGAATAGTTATTAACCAATAGATAATAAGTTTCACCAGGTAAAACATCCATATATTTTGCCCAGCCATCGGCATTAGATCCAGGCTGTCCGAAATAATCGTAAGGATCGGTAGATGTTAAATTCAGTCCTGTAGCACCTGGTGTGTAAGGAGTTGAACATCTGATCGTATTTCCTTTGTTGTTACAGGCAACGTTGGGTCCCCAGACATAAAAGTCGTAATCTGCGGCAGTTGTTTGCAGCGGGGTAATTGCAAAAGTCAGTGTTCCTGCGGTCGCAATAGTGAACTTATACCATACGGAATAATCTTCAAGGTAAGATCCGCAATTGGCTTCAGGTAATTCCTGAATGCCATGACCGGAAGGGGTATATGAGAAACCTGAGTTCCCACATACAGCTAGAGCTGTAGCACAGTCTTCCTGCGCATAAAATATCTGAAAAAATGATATCAGAAAAATCAGTAGAGTTTTTTTCATGAAGGGGAATTTTATATAGCAAATATAAAAAATTATTAATCTGTAATTAAAGTTTTTGTAATATATTTAATGAATAACGCAGATTCATTCCTAATATTGCATTTTTCTTAATTTTGGATTTGTACTTCCTACAAGTAATGCTATAAGTACCGTCATGCTTCCCCCAAAAATCACGGAACGTACTACTCCTAACAGTTTGGCGCTCAGTCCGCTCTCAAATTGTCCCATCTCATTACTGGACATAATAAAGATCGAATTTACACTTAATACACGCCCTCTGATGTGATCCGGAGTTTTTAGCTGAACAATGGTTCCTCTGATGACCACAGAAATACCGTCAAGCATTCCGCTAAACACCAAAAACATAAAAGAAATCCAGTAAATTCTCGAAAGTCCGAAACCGATGATACAAAGTCCGAAACCGGTAACTACTGCCAGTAATATTTTACCCTGATTTTTTCTTAACGGAACCAGAGATAAAATGGTAATGATACACATTGATCCTATGTCTGAAGCTGCATTCAGTAGACCGAAACCTTCAGCACCCACTTTTAAAATATCAGTTGCAAAAACCGGAATCATTGCCACTGCCCCTCCAAACAGAACCGCAAACATATCAAGGCATAAAGCTCCGAGTATTTCTTTAGTTTTAAAAATGTAAGCAATACCTTCCCTCATGCTCTCCATCACATTTACCGTTTCTTTTTTGTGCTCGGAATATTGCTTATTCAGCTGCCAGAAAAATAAAGAAGCAACGGATATTAATGAAATAATAACAACCAAGGTCCATTGTACCCCAAAATATCCGATCAGAAATCCTCCGATTGCATGTCCGCAAACTGAAGAAATCAAAAAGGTAGCCTGGTTTAAAGTAACAGCATTGGGAAGATTTTCTTTTTTCACAATTTTAGGAATCATAGAAGGCACTATCGGACCTATAAAAGCCCTTGCTATTCCTGTGAAAAAAATAACTCCGTATATGTAATAAGTGATCTGATGTCCCGTAAAGTGTATTTCAACATTCAGAAATGCAGGAATTAATAGCAATCCGATAAGGAATACGTAGGCATAATTGCAAATCAGCAACAGCCTTTTCTTTTCATTCATATCGATGACGTGGCCTGCGTATAAAGCACAGCTCACTGCCGGAATTACTTCTGATAGTCCGATAAGTCCGATAGAAAAAGGATCTTTTGTTAATTGGTATACCCACCATCCCAATAAAGTAGCAAGCATTCTGAAGGCTAAAACCATAAAAAATCTTCCGGTAAGAAGATTCCTGAATTCGACATTTTGCAATGTCTTTAACGGGGTAAACGAAATCATGCACAAAAATAGCCCTAAATATTTATTTAAGGCTATCAGTATATCGATTTTTTGAATGATAAATCAAATGAAGACTAAAAGATAAAATCTATTTTAGTCAGCTCTGGATGAGCTCAATACAAGAGCAGCAACTCCCGCAGCTCCGATTACTACAGCACCTGCTGTTATTCTGGCTTTTCTGCTGTCTTTTACTGCGGCTACGTTGGATTTTGGAATAGTAACAACGGTGCTGTCTTTTTTTCCTGCTGTACCGATAAGATTATCACCATCTACATTACGAAATAGCATTTTTTGTTTTTTTGAGCCGTCTTTCATTGAGACAACATACATTTTTCCAGCTTCAAGGTTGGAATAATTATTCTTAGAAATGTCTTCCGAATATTTTGTAGTTGCACAAGAGGAAATAACAAATAAAGACGTAAGTAATGATGATTTTAAAAGTACAGATGCTTTCATTATTATTTTTTAATTTCTCAAATTTATAATTTTTTTTGAATATACGTTTTCGGAATTGAAAAAATGTATTTAAAATTTATAAATTTCCAATAAATCTGCAATTTTTCTGTCATTGGCGAGTCTCGGAGTTTTATTTTGACCTCCAAGTTTGCCTTGGGATTTTGCATATTCATGGAAAGCTCCTTTTTTTAACGTTGTGATGTGAAGCTTTTGAAGAATATTTCCTGAAATCAGATCATCATAATAGGTATTCCGTTTTCTGAGCTGATCATCAAGTTCATTTTTAAATAAATCTAAATTTTCCGGTTCTTTTTCAAATTCGATAAACCACTCGTGATAAGGCAATCCTTCAGCGGAATTCACCTGAGGAGCGAGGTGAAACTCTGTGATTTGAGCGGGGTATTTTTCTAAAGTGGATTTCATGGCTTCTTCTACTTCAAAGGCGATCACATGTTCACCAAAGGCAGACGTAAAATGCTTTGTCCGCCCACTTACCAGTATCCGATAAGGGTTTTTATCAATGAAGCGTACAACATCTCCAATGGAGTAGGCCCAAAGTCCTGAATTTGTAGTTAAAATTAAAGCGTAATCTTTATGAAGCTCAACATCTTTTAAGGTCAATCTTCTCGCATTGGGTTTACCATATTCTTCCAGAGGAATGAATTCGTAAAAAATACCGTGATTGGTCAAAAGCAGTAGTCCTTCTTTGGTGTAATCATCCTGAAAGGCAAAAAAACCTTCAGAGGCAGGAAAAGTCTGTACAATATCTACCTTTCCACCCAGAAGTTCTTCCATTTTGTCGCGGTAAGGTTCATAGTTAACCCCTCCGGTTACAATGAGCTGCAAATTCGGAAATATCTGTTTTATTTTTTTACCGTGTTTCTCTGTCAGTTTTTCAAAATACATGATCAGCCATGGCGGAATTCCCGAAATCAAAGTCATGTTTTCTTTTTCAGTTTCTTCCACAATTTTATCAACCTTGGCTTCCCAGTCTTCCATCATATTGGTTTCCCAGCTCGGAAGACGGTTTTTCTGTAAATAATTGGGAATATGGTGTGCTACAATTCCGGAAAGTCTTCCTGTTTTTATTCCGAAAACTTCTTCCAGTTCCGGACTTCCCTGTAAAAAGATCATTTTTCCTTTTACAAAATCGGCATTTTCTTTTTTGGCGATATAGTGAAACAAAGCACTTTGAGCGCCTTTTATCTGAAAAGGCATTCCTTCTTTAGAAATAGGAATGTATTTTGCGCCTGACGTCGTTCCCGATGTTTTTGCAAAATATTCCGGAGTTGAGGTCCACAGAATATTGGCCTGTCCTCTTTTTACCTTCTCGATATAAGGTTTCAGATCCTCATAGTCGGCAACTTTTACTCTTTTCCGGAAATCTTCTACTGTTTTGATGTTTTCAAAATCATGTTCTCTTCCAAACAGTGTTTTCTGAGCTGTATCTACTAAAGCTAACAATAGCTTTTCTTGATTCTTTTCAGAATTTTTTTTGAATTCTTCTGCTTTTTGAACATGCTTTTTTGCCCAAACCAACGCCGCTTTTTTCTTGAGGAAGTTTAACATGGTTCAAATTTATAAATAACTGAAGAATCTCATAACATTTTAATTAAATATGAAATAAAAAAACCGACGAATAAATTCATCGGTTCTTCGAAATTTGATTATGAAAATAACAACTATATGTTGAGTTTACTTGTTGGCTTTGTATCTTTTGTCCGGAGTTCCGTCTTTTTTGAGGTTTTTATTCTCTTTATATCTTTTGTCTGGAGTTCCGTCTTTTTTCATTTTGGCTTCGGGAGCTGCGGTTGCGGCAGGCTTTGCAGTTGCTGTATTTTTAACGGTTGTCGCTGTTTTTGTTGTTTGCTGAGCTTTTGTCGCTGTAGCAGGAGCTGTTTGTTGAGCGGTAGCAAATCCTAATCCTAAGGCCAGAGACATTGCTGTTAATAATTTTTTCATAGTGATGATATTTGTTTTTGTTGATTCAAAGTTATACAAAAACTGAGCTGAAAATGATGAGTTTAGTAAACTTTACGAAAGTTTATCAGTGCTTAAAAAAAAATTAAAGTCCAGACAGGATGTGAAATATTTGTTAGTGTCTAAAACAAGTCAGTATATAAGAGGATTTTTAAAATAAAAACCGATGAATAGCTTCACCGGTTTTTCGAAATTTGATTATGAAAATAACAACTATATGTTGAGATTATTTGTTGGCTTTGCTTTTTTTATCAGCAGTTGCAGTTTTTGCCTTTTCAGCAGATGCTTCTTTTTTCGCTTTTGCCGGTTTAGCAGTTTTTGTTGTTTGGTTTGTTTTAGCCGGAGCTGTTTGTTGAGCTGTTGCAAGTCCTAATCCTAAAACTACTGACATTGCTAAGAATAACTTTTTCATAAGAATAAATTTTACTTGTTTTTGTTGATTCAAAGGTATACAAAAATCGAACTTAAATGCTGGATTTTAGAAACTTAACTAAAGTTTATCACAGCTTAAAAAAAGCTTAAACAAGTTATTTTTAAGGCATGAAAAAACATCTGTTAAAGAGGCTGTATTTTTAAGGGTTGGAAACTTTTACTGAGTCATTGGCGGGCTTTTCTTTTTTACAGAAAGATTCAAAAATAAATTCTCCGATACTCTCAGGGATTACTCTTTTGGCTGGTTCAGAATTCACACCGCGGCCAATGATTCCATTTTCTCCATAGGTTATATATTCCCCAATTCTGTATTTTTCATTTTCACAGTCGCACAGCCAATATTGAAGTGTGGTTTCTTCGCCTGTTTTTATTATTTTTCCTTTTTTATTTTTTATAACCTGTGCAAATTTCTGCTGTTTGATCCACCCGCTTGAGAAATCGGTAGGCTGTTTATAGATCACTTGCTTTTTGTCCCGGTATATCTCAACAAAATCTATATACTTGGTGAAACTTAAAGTCAGAGTGACGAAAAATAAAGCAGCCAGTAAATAGAAATTAGTTTTTTTCATGGAAATAATTTTTTCAAATATAAAACAAAACCTGCTTTCTCGGAAAAGAAAGCAGGCCCTAACATATGCATGAAAAGTTGGTTTACCTTGTACAGTTGGCTGTCCAGGTTTTACCATCTTTGATGTATAAGATTTTCAGATCATTATTATCAATTCTGATATAAGTTGTTGCAGAAGCCCCGACCATAACCAACGTATGGTCTCCCTGCTGCTGAAATTCTACACCATTCAAATCAGGAATACTGTTTGAAAAAGCGAAGTTGTATTTCGTTCCGCTGGCTATTTTGGTTACAAAAACACTACCGTCACTGGTGCTTATGTTAGTGTCACCATCAACAAAGGAAACGCTTCCTTTATACGTTCCCGCGAAGAAATCATTGTTTACCGGGTCATCATCATCACTGCATGACGAGACAGACGAGATGATGAAGAATGTCAACATAAACATTCCTAAGATTTTAATTGCTTTTTTCATAATATTATTTCTTTAAGAGTTTGGTAGACTGAAAATTTCAAAGTTTATGCCATGTAACCTTTAAAGAATTGGTTTAACTTTTTATTAGAATATTTAGCAAAAAATTAAGATTTGTAGATCTTTTAATGAATCATTTTATATTTTGTATGATCTGCAATTCTCTGTCAAAGAAAAAAATATTATTACCTTTGTGATTGTCAAACGGTTTCGGAAACTCCCGAAATCGCTTTTGTCGTTTATACCATCACTAATTATGCAATTAAAAACCATCAACGAAAAATTTCTTCCTGAATTGCTTAAGAAAGAATTTGGAAAAGAGATTTTTGCCCAGCTCGAGAATAATAATCATATTTCTGTAAAAGGAGGTGCCGGATCTTCAGCATCAGTTTTTGTGGCTGAGCTTTTTCTCACCCACAAAAAAACAATCCTTTATATAGTAGATGATAAGGAAGATGCTCTGTATGCCAATGCGGAAATGGAAGATCTTTTGGGTAAAGAAAAGGTTTTGTATTTTCCGGCAACCCATCTTGAGCCTTATCAGGTCGAAAAAACTCAGAATGCGAATCTTGTGCTGAGAACGGAGGTTCTGAATAAAATGAATTCCGGAAAATCTGCTAAAGTGATTGTTGCCTATGCAGGAGCATTATCCGAAAAGGTTTTAAAGAAAGAAGATTTTAAAGCTATTTCACATCATATTAAAGTAGGCGACCAACTTGACTTTGATTTTGTGGATGAGCTGCTGAATCATTATAATTTTCAACAGACTGATTTTGTTTCAGAGCCTGGTGAGTTTTCTATTCGTGGAGGAATAGTTGATGTTTTCTCCTATTCTTATGAAAAGCCTTACCGGATAACATTTTTCGGAAATGAGGTAGAAAATATTAAGACGTTTGATATCGAAACTCAGCTTTCTGTAGATAAGGTTAAAGAATTTCAATTGGTCTCCAACATGAATTTTTCAGTGACCGGAAGCCGGGTCTCTTTGCTTCAGCTTTTGCCGAAGGAAAGCTTTGTTGTTTCCAAAAACGGTATTGTAGGTATGCAGAAAATGAAAGCATTCTACGAAAAGTCACTGGAAAAATATGAAACACTGAGCAAAGATATTGCTCACAAAACACCTCAGGAATTATTTACTTCGGATCAGGAGTTTTTATTTGATTATAAAAAATTCAGAACAGTAGATTTCGGAAGTGTTCCGATAGAAGGAATTAAAGAAATTACTGAGCTGAAAATTGATCAGACCGCTCAGCCTTCATTTCATAAAAATTTTGAACTGCTTATTGAAGATCTTGAGGAAAAACAACAGGTTGGTTTTGATACTTGGATCTCTTTTTCGACAGAAAAGCAAAAAGAAAGACTGGAGTCTATTTTTGAAGAGCTGGAGCATGAAGTTCCTTTTAAAAGTTTTAAATCTGAACTTCACGAAGGTTTTGTAGATAACCAGCATAAAATTCTGGTGTATACCGATCATCAGATCTTTGACCGATATCAGCGCTATAAAGCAAAAAATACATTTGCTAAATCGGAACAGCTGACATTGAAGGATTTAATGTCCCTGAAAATTGGGGATTATATCGCTCATATTGACCATGGAATCGGAAAATTCATGGGATTGGTAAAAGTGAATAATGACGGTAAAATCCAGGAATGTTTTAAACTGACGTATAAAAACGGAGACTTATTATATGTAAGTATCCATTCGCTTCATAAAATTTCGAAATACAACGGTCCCGATGGGCGAGAGGTTGTTCTGAGTAAGTTGGGATCTCCAACCTGGAAATCTTTAAAGCAAAAAACAAAAGCAAAAGTAAAACAGATTGCTTTTGACTTAATAAGATTATATGCCCAGCGAAAAACAGCAAAAGGATTTTCTTACACTCAGGATTCTTATCTACAGAATGAACTGGAAGCAAGCTTTATTTATGAAGATACTCCGGATCAGGAAAAAGCCACGATTGATGTAAAAAAAGATATGGAAGCCGATACGGTAATGGATCGACTTGTTTGCGGCGATGTAGGTTTCGGAAAAACGGAAGTTGCAATCCGTGCTGCATTTAAAGCGGCTACTGACGGAAAGCAGGTTGCCGTTCTGGTTCCTACTACCATTCTGGCATTCCAGCATTATAGAAGTTTTAAAGAGAGACTTAAAGATTTTCCTGTAAATGTAGCCTATGTTAACCGTTTCAGAACCGCCAAACAGAAGTCTGAAACTTTAGACGGGCTTAAAAACGGGAAAGTAGATATTATCATCGGAACCCATCAGCTGGCAAGTAGTTCTGTGAAGTTTAAAGATCTTGGATTGCTCATCATTGATGAAGAACATAAATTCGGGGTTTCTGTAAAGGATAAGCTGAAAACATTAAAAAGTAATGTTGATACATTGACATTAACAGCAACGCCGATCCCAAGAACATTACAGTTTTCTTTGATGGCGGCTCGTGATTTATCAGTAATTAAAACGCCACCACCCAACAGGCAGCCTGTGGATACCCAGTTAATTGGTTTTAATGAAGAAATTCTTCGTGATGCTGTTTCTTACGAACTTCAGCGTGACGGACAGGTGTATTTTATCAATAACAGGATTGAAAACCTTAAAGATATTGCAGGATTGATCCAAAGGTTGGTTCCTGATGCCAGAGTGATCACCGGACACGGACAGATGGAAGGAAAGCAGCTGGAAAGAAATGTCCTTGATTTCATGGAAGGGAAATATGATGTACTGGTTTCTACAACTATTGTGGAAAGTGGGGTAGACGTTCCGAATGCCAATACGATCTTTATTAATGATGCACAAAGATTTGGTATGGCAGATCTGCATCAGATGAGAGGAAGGGTAGGCCGTAGTAACAGAAAGGCTTTCTGTTATCTGATCACGCCACCATATGATATGATGACTTCTGATGCGAGAAAACGCTTGGAAGCAATTGAGCAGTTTTCTGATCTTGGAAGCGGTTTCCAAATTGCGATGAAAGATCTTGAGATTCGTGGCGCAGGAGATCTGCTGGGAGCAGAGCAAAGCGGATTTATCAATGAAATGGGGTTTGAAACATACCAGAAATTAATGCAGGAAGCCCTGGAAGAGTTGAAAGACGATCAGGAATTTGAGAATTTATTTGAAAATGAAGAAGAGAGGAATAAGCTTTTCAAATCGGTAAAAGATGTCAATATTGATACGGATCTTGAGCTGATGCTTCCTGATTTCTATATCTCGAATACCGAGGAAAGATTATTGCTTTATCAGAAGCTTGCCGAGATCGATAATGAGCAGGATTTGGAAAAATTTGAATCAGAATTGATTGATCGCTTTGGAAATTTACCAAAGGAGGCCATTAATTTATTAAAAAGTGTTTCGTTAAAATGGCTTGCCGCCGAGATAGGTTTTGAAAAAATTGTGATGAAAAACGGCGTGTTTCTGGGCTACTTCCCAAGCAACCCACAGGACAAATTTTATCAGACAAATAAGTTCAGACACATTATCAATTACTTAACCAAAAACCCTGCTGAAGCACAGCTGAAGGAGAAAATAAACAAAGACGGAAATCACCTTATGATGAGAAAAGATAGGATAATAAATGTCGATGAGGTGAATTATCTTCTTAAATCGATCCTTAAAAATGAAAATTAATTCAACAGGATAGGAAATAATTCCACTTTTTTTATGATAGAATCTATGCTGTAAATTGCTTATTTCTATTGATTTATGAGGGGCTTGTGGGATTTTTAGTAAAATTTTTTTTACCTTTGCAGCCCCTTATTATGAAAAAAACTATTAATTATTGCGTAATTGGATTATTTTTTACAATTCAAGCAAACGCTCAGGTGGGAATTGGGACAAGTGTGCCTAATTCAACTCTCGATATCAACGGGAAAACCACCTTAAGAAAAGAACTTAGAGTGAATGGAACCTCATCTCAGGCAGGGAGTGCTGGGTTGAATGGACAAGTTTTAGTTTCCCAAGGTGAAAACCTACCTCCGGTTTGGAGAACCATCACTGTTCCCTTTATGGAAGAAGGACAGTACAAATTAATCAATTCATACCTTTCATCGGATCAGGCTGGAATTACGACGCTGTCAAGCGGAGTAGCCGGCGATGGAATCTTTAAGAACAGCGTAAATGATGAGATTACCGATACCAGTAAAGGTAAATGGGTGAAAATTGCAGGTCTGGAAAGCAATTTTACGATTAAAAATGCAAAAAACAGACTGACTTACCAATTGCAGACCGGAGCTGAAATGAAATCTTCATCAGCTACAAGTTCTCAGAGTATCAGTTTTACCTGTGGGGTATTCAGAAACGGTAAGCTGGTCGCTGTACGACCGGATAAAATCTCATCCAACAATAATACTGATAAAGCTGGGTTGCAGGATTATATCTTTACATTGAATTATACGGAACAGAATGTTGCGATCGGTGCCCAGAAAATAGAAGTGGCATGCCGAAAAATTGAGACAACAAGTAACAATGCTCAGTTTACAGTCGGGCGAAATATCTCGAACAGTAATACTGAATCTAATGCATTTACGCTGGAATCTGTATTTAAAACAGATGTTGTTGAATACGTAACTTACAAATCCAATTAATTAAATGAAAAAATTATATTCTATCCTGTTTGTTGTAATAGGATTGTCTCTATCTGCGCAAATCGGAGTGAAAACGAATGCTCCGAAAGCAAGACTTGATGTAAATGGTGATACCAATTTTAGAGGTAAACTAGCCGTAATGAATGTTTCTGATAATAATAAACTGTTTGAAGGGAATAATGATCAGGTACTGGTTTCTCAGGGTGAAGGCCTTCCGCCGCTTTGGAAAACGCTTAGAATTCCTGAATACGAAGCTAATAAATTTTACCTGATTTTTAATAATTCATTTTCTGATAAAACCGGAGTGACTTTTACGAGCAGTGAAGAGTCTACAAACGGAAGTTCAAGATCTACATCTTTTACTAAAAATGTTGCTTACAGCAGTTTAAACAGATTTAAGAAAATTGCTTCACTTTCACAACCGATTACTATTTACAGTACACAAAGCAAAACATATTTCCAGTTTGAAACGGTAGTACAGGCTGCTTTTCCTGTAAATGATAATCCGGATATTTCAATAGATTATGCATGTGGAATATTCGTAGATGATAAATTGGTCAATCTGAGACAGAGAAATATTAAAGCAAGTAGTGCAACAAGTACGTTCATTACCCACAATCAGATTGGGATTGCTGAGAATCTTTCAAAAGGCCAGCACACCGTAAGTGTGGCGTGTTCAAGATTGAAATCTTATAATACGAATGTCAACTTGGGAATCGGAATCAATGTGGCAAGCAATATTGACAGTTTCATTACCCAGTCGTCTCTGAAAGTAGATGTATACGAAGTTCCTCAGGTATTTAACACAATTTTAAACTAATCATGAAAAAAATATTTTTAATCACATCCCTTTTATTTTCGTTCTTATATGAGGCGCAAGTAGGTATCAATACAGCGACACCTGTGAATATGCTAGATATCAACGGAGATTTAAATGTAAGAAGAGAAATAAGAACGGGAGGAACAAGTACGGTAAAAGGAACAACCGGAGCTGCAGGGACAATTTTTCATAATAATTCGGACTTAGAAGTCAATGACTGGAAAAATATAAGAATTGCCGACGGGCAGGGAAGTATGTCTCTGTTTTTTATGAATACAGTTTCAGATCAGACGGGTGCTTCTTTTAGTGGAGCAAATGGTTCTACAAGTCCATATACTGAAGGCTCTACAATTACAGATGCATGGACTGTTCTCCCGGGAACGATCGATACATTTTCGGTAAGCAAGACAAATAATAAAGTGGTCTTCACATTTCAGACGACGGCTCAGAAAACAGGAAACGGAAGCTCATCTTCGGGATTTGCGTGCGGAATTTTTGTCGATGACAAATTAAGGGCTGTAAGAACGGATGTGTTATTAGGAACGGATGGTACCAACAAGATTTTTAATCTTAATGCAACGCTTACCAATCTTGATATTAAAAGCAATTACAATGTAAAAGCAGCATGTACAAAAAGAAATCTTAATTCAGGAACATTAGGTCTTGGTACAGCGGTTAATACCACCTATCTGAATGCCGGAATGTCACAATCTGTACTCACAACATCGGTATTACAACCCTATTAATTTTTCATAAATAAATAATAATTGAAAATCTAAAAACAGATGTTTTTAGATTTTTTTTGTGAAATAGATAGTGAAATAATTGTTTTTTTAATTCTTTCGTAAGATAAAATAAATTATATTTGGCGACGTGAAAAATTAAAGTTACCCATGAAAAAAAACTATTTTTTTAAAGCTTTTGTAGGAGTACTTTTTGGTCTTATGGTTTCTTGTGACAATACTACCGATGATCCTATCAATCAAAATAATACAGGAAATAACAACGAGCCGACCATTACCGGGCCAAGAGTTCTGAATAAAGTAATGAGCGGAACGGTGACTTCGGAAGAGTATATTACTTCTTCAGGTGCTATTTCTCAGGTGATTTTAAGAGATTTTGCAACAACGAATTCTACGACTGCCACAGTAACCTATACCGGCGATAAAATATCGAAAATTAAATATATAGATAACCAGAATCCGCATGTTATTGATAATGAATATAACATTACTTATACAAACGGAAGAATGAGCGCTATTGCTCTTCAGCAGAATTTGGGATCTGTCATTAATCGCAGTGATTTTACTGTAAATTATGATCCTTCAGGAGTTTTATACAGAGTCGAAGAAAAGAAAAAAATGGGCGGAAGTACAAACTACACGCATTATGCGGAATACAAATTCACCTTTTCGGCTAGTAATGTCGTAAGAGTAGAGCATACGACCATGTTGATGAACGGTAGTAATCCGGACCCGACAACGGCTTCAAAAACCAATTATGCTTACGAAAACTATGACAACAAGATCAATCCTTATACAACATTGTCAAAAGAATATTTTATCGTTACAGGAATATTATTTCCGGTTAACTTCAATATGATTTCTTCAAACAATGCTGGAAAGGTGACTGTACAAAATCCGGCAGGAGCTGTAATATCATATCCGAAAACATATTTGTATGATTCTCAAAACTATCCGACATCGGACCAGGGGCAGTCTACAAAATATATTTATAAAGCATTATAATCGCCTTTTTGATTATTGGTTTTGTTAGAATATAAATAAATATATATTTTTTATGCAAAAAAAAATTATATTTGTGGAAAAATAAATAATCCCTAAAGGAATGAAACGAATATTTTATTTTATTTTAATCTTAGCTGGTGTCTCTTCTGTATACTCTTGTAAAGATATGCTGGATGAGAACGGAGACCCGCTTTCAGATCTTAACAACAATACAGGTCTTAACGGGCCTAGAGGGCTATACAGGGAAATAACAGATCAGGACACTATAGCAGAATATCATTATAACGGCTTGCTGATGACAAAGGTACTTACAGACAGTGCTTCGGTAACGGATGTAATGTATAGTGGTGAAAAAGTAAGTAAAATTAATTTCAACGGCTTCCTTGATGTAGACGGAGATGGTAAACTGGATAAAGACAGCATTTCTTATACGCAGCTATTTACGTATGAAAATACAGGAAAACTGGTGTCAATTTCAGAAAACCGCTCTTATTATAGAAGAGGACCCGCTGTACCACCGGCTACTTTAGGACCAAAAGTTCTTTTCGCAAAAACAAAAACGCTTTATGCCTTAACATATTCGGCAACTACCTCCAAATTGGATGGTATTGTCATGAAAACTGGACCGGATGTGTCAGGAACTCAATTTGCTAATACAGATTATTCAAAATCATCATATACGTATTTGGGAGATAATGTTTCTAAAGTGGTAAGAGAATACGGACCTATGGCTAATAATGTATTTGGAGCAGTAACGGAAAAATACAGCTATGAATATTTAAGCTATGATACTCAGATCAGTGCTTATACATTGTTGCCGTTTGCCTATAAGATTTCAAACCTTTTATCTACTGAAGCTAATGATTTCAGAAGTTTGATCTTATCTCCAAACAGTCCGAAGAGAATAGCGGTTACAGATCTTATGCAACCTATTCCTACGCCAACGATTTTCTCGACAGATTATAATTATGATCCTCAGACCTATGTTACAAAAGGATTTGGAATCAATTATATCTATAAACCTTTTTAAAGTATTTTTTAATCATAATATGAAACTCAATCTTTCTTAAGGTTGAGTTTTTTATTTTAATACCTTAATTTTGCAAAAAATTTCTCAATGAAATATTTAATTGTCGGTCTCGGAAATAAAGGACCTGAATATGAAAATACACGCCACAATATAGGTTTTAAGGTTGCAGATAAAATTGCAGAAACACTGGAGGTTCCATTTAATTCTACCAATTTCGGCTGGATGGCAGATGGGAAATATAAAGGAAGAAGAGTGCTGGTGCTAAAACCTGATACGTACATGAATCTTTCGGGAAATGCAGTTAAATTTTGGATGCAGAAAGAAAATATCCCATTGGAAAATGTATTGATTGTTACTGATGATCTGGCACTGCCTTTCGGAACACTGAGGATGAAGGGTAAAGGTTCGGATGCAGGACATAACGGTCTTAAAAATATCAATGAAGTTTTGCAGACTCAAAATTATGCGAGGCTTCGCTTTGGTATTTCTGCTGATTTTTCAGAAGGAAGACAGGTGGATTATGTACTTGGAACCTGGAATGAAGAAGAGTCAAAAACTCTCCAGGAAAGGATTGAAAAATTTTCTAAAGCAAGTCTTTCTTTTGTTTTTGCCGGAATTAATAATACCATGTCTACTTTTAACGGGAAGTAGAAAGTAATAAAGCATAACAATAAAAGACCATCGGAATTTCGATGGTCTTTCTGTTGTACTCTTAATAATAAATTAATTTCCAATCTATCTAACTATAACATTCTTTTAAATAGTCCTTGTGAGAATGATTATAATGGATAATCTGATTTTTATAGCCAGGTTACAACTCCGGTTTCAACATCGTAGTTGGCACCAACTATTTTTATTTTACCTTCCTCTTCAAGTCTTCTAAGCGTTGAGCTTTGTTTACGGATATCTTCAATAGCGCTTTTTACGTTCTGTTGGTTCAGTCTTTCCAAAAGAGCACTGTTTTTTGAAGAACGCTCTTCTCCTTCTTCAATCACTTCATTGATGATAGGATCAAAATGATTGATCAGGTGGTTCAGGTTGTCCATTCCCAGTCCTTCGATTTGTGCTGCATCCAGGCCACCTTTCAATGCGCCACATTTAGTGTGTCCTAAAACAACAACAAGTTTTGAACCCGCAACATTACAGCCAAATTCCATTGATCCTAAAATATCCTGATTTACGAAGTTACCCGCAATTCTGATGCTGAAAACATCTCCCAATCCCTGATCAAAGATAAGTTCAGCAGAGGTACGACTGTCTATACAGCTTAGTACTACAGCAAAAGGCCATTGCCCTTCACGGGTAGCATTTACCTGCTCCAAAAGGTCTCTGTTTGCCTTTAAATTGTTTACAAATCTCTGGTTTCCTTCTTTTAAAAAGTTTAATGCCTTTTCAGGAGTAATGGTAGATTGAGTTTCAGATGTGTGTGCTTTCATATGATTGATTTATTCTTTTTTAAAGTTAAAAAAATTATTGAATTGAGCTTACATTGCTCTTCTGTGAGTGATTAAAATGTGAGAATCTTCGTCCCGCTCATAATCTTTGTATGATGTTTTGAAGCCTAAGAGTTCTACATTGATGTCTTCTTCTTTTGCTCTGATATTGGCAAAATCCTGGATCATTTCAAGGACATCTGTTGCGATGTATGAAGTTCCGCGGGCATCAATGGTTACTGCAGAATTAGGCTTAATGTTTTTTAATGTCTTTTTAATAGCTGCTTTATTTAAAAATGAAACTTCCTCGGCCAGTTTAATATTAATTCCATCGGCATCGTCCAGTTTTTCGCGACTCAGATAATACGCTCTTTTCATATTTCCCTGGAGAATATAAAAAACGGAAATCGCTAAACCAATTCCAACCCCTTTTAATAAATCTGTTGCTACAACAGCTACAACGGTAGCTACAAACGGGATAAACTGGAACTTACCTAAATGCCAGAAATGTTTGAAAGTAGCAGGTTTTGCCAATTTATAGCCTACCAAAAGCAATACTGCAGCCAGTGTAGCCAATGGAATAAGATTTAAAACCATAGGAATTGAAAGAACACAGATCAATAAAAGAAGTCCATGGATGATCGCTGAAAGTTTAGAGGTTGCTCCTGCATTGGCGTTGGCCGAACTTCTTACCACAACGGAAGTCATTGGAAGCCCTCCGATAAACGAACTTACAAGATTTCCGATACCCTGAGCTTTTAATTCAAGATTGGTATCTGTGATTCTTCGCTGAGTGTCCAGTCTGTCTGACGCTTCAATACAAAGTAAGGTTTCAATCGAAGCTACAATGGCAATTGTTGCTCCTACGATCCAGACTTTAGGATTGGTGAATCCTCCGAAATCAGGCATTATAATTAAGTTTTTGAAATCATCAATGGATTGCGGAACCGGTAAAACCACCAAATGTTGAGGGTTGATCGCTAATGAGCTTCCTGTCATTTTGAAAAGTTCGTTTAGCAAAATACCGGCTACAACGGCAACTAACGCTCCCGGAAGCATTTTCATTCTTTTTAAAGTTGGAATTTTATCCCAGGCTAAAAGAATCCCGATGGAAACCAATGTTACCACAATAGCTCCCGGATGAATAGCTCCGAAAAGTTCTGTGAAGTAACCAAAATTTAATCCATTGTCAAAAATAGATTCGTGACCTTCATAGTCTTTATCGAAACCCAGTGCATGTGGAATCTGTTTTAAAATAATGATAATACCGATAGCGGCAAGCATCCCTTCAATAACATTATTCGGGAAGTAGTTTGAGATACTTCCGGCTCTGACAAAGCCTAAAATCAATTGAATGAGACCTGCAATAATTCCTGCACAAAGAAAAAGTTCAAATGCGCCTAAATCCGTAATTGCGGTTAAAACAATAGCTGTTAAACCGGCTGCCGGACCTGATACGGAAATATTAGAATTACTAATTGTTCCTACTACCAAACCACCTACTATACCAGCGATAATACCGGATAAAGGCGGTGCTCCCGATGCTAAAGCAATTCCTAAACATAGAGGAAGTGCAACTAAAAATACAACGAGTCCTGAAGGGAAATTCTCCTTAATTCCTCCTATTAATGATGTGTTTTTCATGATATGAAAATGCTGTGATTATAACTGATCAGCTGTGATTGATCAATTATAAAAGATTGAAAATTTAATTTTAAAGCACATGTCGATTCTATATCAAAATTTGATATGAATACTATTAAAAAAACTAACTATACTTAAAAATTAAGCTTCCGGAGGCGGAGAAAATATGGTGAGTAAAGGTGACAGATGAAAGTCATCATCGATCAGTACAAAAGATTTACCCTGAAGGTCAGGTTCGAAAAATTTAAGGTAATCGAATACGTCCAGAGTTTTTGGAAGTGTTTTTTCGTAAACGGTGAAAGAGGTGGGATGAGAATGCGGCTCTTCTTCATTGATGATAATATTGGTTCGCTGTAATTCCCAACCGAAAACGGCAGCTATGCTCGGCAAAGCTGTAAAGTTCAGGAAAAACGTTAAAACAATAATACTCCAGAATTTCATTTTACATTTTTTTTGAAAAACTTACTTTGTTTTTCTGCTCATTACCCAATCAGAACTTGTAAGGTTGTAGATTTTTTGGATATCCTTTAAGATTTTCTCAAAATCGATCTCCAGATCAATGATCTTACCTGTTCTAAGGTCAAACACCCACCCGTGAACAACAGGATATTCTTCTAAAATATATCTTTCCTGTACGCAGGCCATTTTAATAACGTTGATACACTGCTCCTGAACATTAAGTTCTACCAGTCTGTCATAACGCTTACCTTCATCATGAATAGAGTCTAGTTCAGCCTGGTGTAATCTGTAAACATCACGAATATTTCTCAGCCAGGGATTCAATAACCCTAAATCCTGAGGCGTCATCGCTGCTTTTACACCTCCGCAGTTGTAATGTCCGCAAACAATAATGTGTTTTACTTTCAAGTGTTCTACAGCATATTGAATAACAGCTGTTGAACTCATATCCAGTGTGTTGACCACATTCGCGATGTTTCTTGTTACAAAAACTTCGCCCGGCTGTGTTCCCATTAATTCTTCGGCAGTTACTCTGCTGTCCGAACATCCGATATACAGATAATCCGGATTTTGAGTTTTAGCTAATTCTTCGAAGAAAGTAGGATCATTGGCAACTTTGGATTCGACCCATTTTCTGTTGTTTTCGAAAATAACTTCGTACGATTGTGACATAAAAAAAATTTAAAGTGTTACAATTATTTATTTCGTTTAAATTATTTTCAAATTCAATAGACTAAATCAATAATCATACAAAAATATAATTTTTGGTGAAAATGTAATCATTTTTAACAAAGTTTAATATTAAAATATGCTTAAAATCATATGTAATACAGCGTTAATGCTATGTTCTCTGTTCTTAAAAAGTGACTTTTAAGGTTTTAAATAATTTAAACATCTTTTAAAAACCAATATAAAATTACAAACAATGAATAAAAAAACAATGATTTTGAAAATTAAAGTTTTCTTAAATAATAAAAAACTCCTAAAAAAGGAGCTTTACCGGATTAAAATTGTATGGTTTTATATTCTATTATTAATGTAACCTTCTGTAGCATTTTCAGATTCATATATTTTTCCGGGATTTCCCATGACCACTGAATTGGCAGGAACATTAAAGTTTACATAAGAGTTCGGAGCGATCAAAACATTGTTTTCAATCGTAATTCCCCCTACAATCACGGCATTGGCTCCAATCCAGACTTCGTCTCCTATAGAAGGAAAGCCTTGGTTTTTTCCACGGTTTTGCTGTCCGATTGTTACTCCCTGTGCTATATTGCAGTTTTTTCCAATGGTCACCTTCGGATTGATGACCAGGCTTCCCCAATGTCCAAGATAAAAACCTTCTCCGATTTTTGTTTCAGGGTAAATCTGGAAGCCATATTTTATCTGATAATGTCTTAAAATCATTTTCCAGAATACACCTAGGACAGGTGTCTTGTGATATTGCTGAGTTTTTCTTAAAACATAGATGAAATGAAGATTCGGATTGATGCATTTAGTCCAAATCTTAGTGCCGGAAAGCCATTTTCCGCTTTCTCTGTAAAAATCTTTTTGGATGATAGAGTACTTTTCTGCCATAAAACAAATGTAGAGGTTTTGGATGAGCCTGAAATTAAAAAAGTATTACAACTGATCAATAATGGAAACTATTTTAGATACAGAATTTTCCAGATTGAAAGGGATTTCGTAATCTTTTAGTTTTTCCGAATAGGGTGTAAAAGTTTCAGGCTGAGTCAGAGCCTGTTTCATTCCATTGTAAATTCCGTCTTCAGAGTTTTCCACGATTAATCCAAGTGTCCCATGGTTAAGCATTTCACTGGCGCCGGAAACTTCCGTAGAAATAATTTTCTTTTTCAGGGTAATGGCCTCAAATAAGACGGTCGGAAAACCCTCATACCTTGAACTTAAAATATAAAAATCAGCATTTTTAAAATAAGGATAAGGATTATCTGTAAAACCAAGCATGGTAGCTGTTTTATCAACACCCAGATCTGATTTCAGGTTTTTAATATTTTCAAAATCATAACCGTCACCTACAATGAGAACCTTGTGCTTTAAGCCTTCGTCCAGTAATTTTTTGTGAACCTTCAATAATCTGTCGAAGCCTTTTTGTGGAAAAACAGTTCCTACGGAGATAAATGTAGGAACAGACGGATCGAAAGTATAATTGATAACCGGTTTTTCGGCCTTTAATAAAAATTCTTCAGTATCCAGCGGATTGTAGATTCTTACAATTTTTTGCTTTTCAGTATCGTTTTTAGCTAAGTTTAAAAATAAATGTTCGATTTTCTCTGAGATCACCATAATTTTATCAAATCCGAAGAACTTCCGGATCTCAGAATCCGTATAGCCCTTTACCTGTGAAAGATCATTATGAATCCAGACTATTTTTTTTGAATTTTTTAATGGTGAACCTAAAATTTCGTCACGCATTCCATGAATGGCGGCAAATTCTATGTCGTATTTTTTATTTTTTAATTTTCTTTTATAAAGGAGATTCGGGAATTTTTTTAAAGTCTTCTGATAGAGTACTCTTGCCGCTTTTTTCGGAATTTCGTGAGGGCGGTTGGTGGTAATCATTTCTCCTTTGTGCAGATATAAAATATTGATCCAGTCCGGAACTTCCGGCAGGTATTTTCCGGAATAAAGATTCAATAATAAATCAATTTCGTACTTATCTTTTGGAAGATTCTTCAAAAAAGTGACTAAAACTTTTTCTGCACCACCATGTCGAAGGGAACCGATACGGATTAGGATTTTTTTCTTTTCAGTCATTTATTTTCTTACTGGTTTGTAGGTGTGAGGGAGGTGTTCTTTGATGTAAGCTTCTAGTTTTGGTCTGTCTTTTTCTAATTCACGAGGGTACATAACATTGTTAGCGAGTAATTTGTCTCCATATTCCTCAATCGTACAGATGTATTTTGCAGGAACTCCGGCATATACCGTTCCGCTGGGCATAGAACTCGTTAAAATAGACCCTGCTCCGAGAACACAGTTGTCACCCATTTCTACACCAAGCATAATAATAGTGTCTGCACCGATAAGACATTGTTTACCTATTTTTATTCTGCCAAAGGTTCTTACGTCTTTATATTTTTCAAAAAAATGAAGTGCATTCTGCCCACCGTCATGGTTTACAAATCTTACATTATTTGAAAATGTAGTTTCATCACCTATTTCAATTAAAAAAGCTTCAGTTCCAAATTGTGGTACTTCTACAAAACGTACATTTTTTCCTACTTTCAATCCTTTTGAAAGACAAATTTTAAGATAAATTTTTTGTATCATAAACTGATACGTGGTATGGATCTTCAGTATGGCGCGATATAATAAAAGCATACTTATTTTTTTACTAAGTTAATGATGATATTTTCAACAGCATCAAAAATTTTCTGATTGTCAAACTGTTTTTCAATATCTTTTAAATTGTCTTTGATTTGTGAAACCAATTCGGGATCTGTCAGGAATTTCTTCATTGATTCATACATTTCATCAGTATCATAATTGATGAGGTATCCTGTTTTTTCATGGGCGATCATTTCCGGAATTCCGCCGACATTGGTTGATATAATTGGTTTTTGAAGAATTAATGTATCTGCTATAATTAATGGCCAACCTTCGGATTCTGATGGCAAAATAAAAAAGTCAGCTTGCTTTACATAAGGATAAGGATTCATGAGAGATCCCAAAAACTCGAAACTATGAGTTACTCCCAGGTTTTCGGCCTGTTTTTTTAGATTTTCTTTTTCTTCACCGTCACCGATGATGATGATATGATGATCCAAACCATCTTTTAAGAGTCTTGCATGAGCATCCATAAGCTTATGAAAGCCTTTTCTGCTATGTAGTCTGGCAACGGATACAAATACAGGTTTATTTGGAAATTCGGGAGTGAAAGCTACTGCTTTTTGCTTTAATTCATCAATAGGAATGGCGTTTAATATGACCTGATTTTCAGGAACAGGAAGATTAGGATAAGTTTCTGATAAAATATCCTTCGTTTGCTGGGATCCAAAAATAAAATAATCAAACTGAGGAATTTGTTTTAATATTTCAGGAACCAATGGTTGTAACTTGGGCAATGTAATATCCGAGTGAAACCAGCCTATTTTTTTTGAATTCTTTTTAAGAGAATCTAAAACTGGTGCAAATGCAGAATAGGTAGTCGCAATTTCCACATCATAATTTTCTTCTAAAAGAGCATTGGCAATACTGGGATTTTTTAATGCTTTTTTTAGTTTAAGATTTCTTTTGACAAGTTGTATTTTTTGAATAAAAGGTCTTTTAGACAGATCTTCTCTGCCTTTTGTAAGAAATACTTTTTTTACATGGGAAGGGAATTCGTCTCTTAATTCACCTTGATTGATATTTAAACAGACCGTAATCTCAAATTTTTCTTTATTGAGATTATTGAGCATACTTAGTATCACTTTTTCCACTCCGCCCATCTCCATAGAACGATGTCTAAAAAGCACTTTGATCTTCTTATTGTCTGTCATTATCTAAAGATTTTTTGTATTCTGAGTTTAATTTGTTTTTTTATTCTGAAGGGAATTTTATTTTGATATTCCAGAAGGTCAAAAATTTCCTGGGGATCTTTATAATCTTTAGGAACAGCTTTTCCATTGATTTCTTTTAAATTTCTCCTTTGGATAGCTTCCCAAATGGCCTGTGCATAGTAGGCATAGGACTTTTGTTTATTATCATTTTGAGAAATCCCTCCTGTATGAGCCCGATATAAATAATCCGTCTGATTGATGAATTCTACTTTCCCCACTTCATACATTTTGTAATAAAGGTCCTGATCTTCAGCAATTTTTAATTCGCGGTTGATCCTTGATGTTTTCATATAAACATCTTTTCGAAATGACACAAACGGAGCAATCTGTATCGGAAAATTAAAAAAATATTTCTGCCCATTGGGAACCTGCATTGCCGATTTGAATTCGGTTAAAATATTTAAATGTTCATCGCATTTTGCCAGTCGGGAGTAAGTTAGTACAACATCTTTTTTCTTTTCCAGAATTTCGACTGCACTTTTTAATGCTTTAGGCTTAATGATATCATCTGGGTCTAAGTATCCGCAGATATCCCCAGTTGAGCGTTCAATGAGATCTGATTTCGTAACCCCAACACCATAATTGGCATCATTTTCATACAATTTAAATCTTTCATCATTTCCTATAATTCCTTTAATAACTTCAACTGAGTTATCGGTAGAACGGTCGTCAATGATTATGGTTTCCCAGTTTTTGTATTCTTGAGCGAGGATAGAATCGTAGCAGTCTTTAAAGAATTTGCCGTTGTTGTAGTTGGCAATAAGAATAGAAAATTTCATACACTTGTGTTAATAAATTTTTACAAATATAATTATATCTGAAAAGTTACAGAAAAATCTTTATTTTTGTGTCTTAAATTTAACACAGTGAGTGAAATAGTAAGAGTTCTCAAAACGTTTGTCGCCTATCTTAAAAGACCTGACCTTTATCCTGAACTGGGCAGAAAGATCATTAAAAATACAGTTAATCGAGGTAATGCCTTTAAAGGAAAGGAAAAAACGAATTCCTGGGCAGCTTCCAAAGCAATTTCTCAGCAGGAAGCAGTAACAAAACTTTTTGGAGCAGATATTTCTCCATTTAGAACCCAGTTTCTGGAAATCTTAAAGCAGTCTGAGCAAAAAGAAAAAGATTGTCCTATTAAAATGGGTGGTCCCGGAGCCTTGGAATTAATTTATTATTCGTGTGAGTTTGCGAACGCTAAAAATGTAGTGGAAACAGGCGTAGCTTATGGATGGTCTTCTCTGGCAGCATTGCTGTCTCTGCAAAAAAGAGAAGGGAAGTTGTACAGTTCGGATATGCCATATCTGGCTCAGGATGGAGACCAGTATGTTGGGTATGTAGTTCCTGAAAATCTTAAACAGTACTGGAAACTGTTCCGTTTTGCTGATAAAGAGTCTTTACCGAAAATTTTCGGTGATAGTGAAACTTTTGATGTTGTGCATTATGACTCGGATAAGAGTTATAACGGAAGAGTCTGGGCTTATAATGAATTATACAGACACCTTAGAAAAGGGGGTGTTTTTATCAGTGATGATATTGGTGATAATTCGGCTTATCAGGATTTTTGTGAGGCAAATTCTATTGATACGGTTGTTGTAGAATACGAAGGTAAGTACATCGGCGTTTTTGTGAAATAATAATGTTGTAATGTATTTGAATTTTAGTGAAAATTAGTCAGATTACATTTACAAGATTTATAGCGGCAATCGCTATTGTTATTTCTCATTTCAGCAAAGATTTATTTCTGTATAAAATAAAATATATCTCCGATATTTTCTTAAGGGCTAATGTCGGAGTTAGCTATTTTTTTATTCTTTCCGGTTTTATCATGATCGTTGCTTATCACAAAAAAGATAAAATTCAGTATTGGGATTATTACAGAAACCGATTGGCAAGAATTTACCCTTTATATGTTTTGGGATTATTGCTGTTATTGGTTACTAAATATTCTGAGTTTAACTTTTATAAGCTTATTTTGTATTTATCCGGTACTCAGAGCTGGATTCCGGGTGATGTATTGATTTTGAATTTTCCGGGCTGGTCTATATCCGTAGAATTTCTTTTTTATTTACTTTTCCCACTATTGTATAATTATTTTTATTCAAAAGGAAATAAAAGTATCTGGATCGGAACAATTTTACTTTGGCTGATTACACAGGTATTTTCAAATCTTTACGTAAACTCAGTATTTTATCAGGGACCTCATACAGTAAGCCATGAATTTATTTCATATTTCCCTTTGTTGCATCTTAATGAATTTTTAATCGGTAACCTGGCGGGATTGTTTTTTGTTAAAAATTTTAAAGAAAGGAAATTTGACCTGTCGATTATTTTAATTTTTGTAGCAATCTTGCTCTCATTAATATATATTCCGCTTAATTTTCATAACGGGCTGATGGCTGTATTCTTTATCCCACTGATCTATTTGATTTCCTGCAATAATGGATGGATGACGAGAATATTTTCATTAAAGCCTATGGAGTATTTAGGAGAAATAAGCTATGCGATTTACATTGTTCATATTCCTGTACTCTACTTATTGAGAAAAGTTTTGTGGGAAACAGTAGGATTCTTAAAAACGGATACCATCTTTTTGATTTATATATTAACTTTAATGATAGTTTCAATGGTTTTCTATCAGTTTATTGAAAAACCCATGAGAGATTATCTGAAAAAATGGAAGATTAAATAAAAATAGATACTTTTGTTAAACTTCAAAAAATAATATACACATGACTGAAATAATAGTTCCCAAACATACATGCAACGTACAACACAGAATTTATTGATCGAAACATATAAGGATAAGAAATAAAATTAATTTTAAAAACACTGTATGTTATTCAATTCAATTGGGTTTTTGATTTTTCTGCCAATAGTTTTCATATTATATTGGTTTGTATTTAATAAAAAATATCAACATCAAAATCTACTGATTCTTTTCGCAAGTTTTTATTTTTATGCTTGTTGGGATTGGCGTTTTCTTTTTTTATTAATGTTTTCTATAGGTTTAGACTATTTCTCAGGTCATCAGATTGAGAAAAGTAAAACCAATAAAGAAGCCAAATTTTGGTTGGCACTCAGTATTATTATCAATCTTGGGTTTTTAGGCTTTTTTAAATATTACAATTTTTTTGTTGAAAGCTTCGCCGATTTATTAGGCGGTTTCGGATTCCATCCGAATGTATGGCTTCTTAAAATTGTGCTGCCCGTGGGTATTTCTTTCTATACATTTCATGGCCTTTCTTATGTCATTGATATTTACAAAAAAAGAATTTCTGCAGAGAAAAATTTTATCGATTATGCTGTTTTCGTAAGTTATTTCCCACTTTTGGTAGCAGGTCCCATCGAGAGGGCTACGCATCTCTTGCCACAAATTCAGAAAAAACGGATCTTTAATTATGAGCAGGCTGCGGATGGTATGCGTCAAATTCTGTGGGGATTTTTCAAGAAAATGGTTATTGCAGATAGTTGTGCGCCGTTGGTTAACGAGATTTTTGCACATTATCATACAGAAAGTGCAAGTAATTTGGTTTTAGGAGCTGTTTTATTTGCGTTCCAGATTTACGGAGATTTTTCAGGATATTCAGATATCGCATTGGGGGTTTCAAAACTTTTTGGTGTTGAGCTGTTGAAAAATTTTGCTTTTCCTTACTTTTCAAGAGATATTGCTGAATTTTGGAGAAGGTGGCATATTTCTCTGTCTTCATGGTTCAGAGATTATCTTTATATTCCTTTAGGAGGTAGTAAGGGAGGATTGATGATGAAAATAAGAAATACTTTTATCATCTTTCTGGTCTCAGGATTTTGGCATGGAGCAAACTGGACTTTTATCATTTGGGGAGGGCTCAATGCAATTTATTTCTTACCACTTTTGGTTGCCAGCAAAAACCGACAGAATCTCGAGGTGGTTGCAATGAATAGGCTTTTGCCGTCATTTAAAGAGTTTTTACAAATTTTAATTACTTTTTCTCTTACTTGTTTTGCATGGATTTTCTTTAGAGCAGCATCAGTTTCAGAGGCGATATCATACATAGGAAATATTTTTAATCAGACAATATTTAAAGTTCCCGCACACTTTCCTTATAAAGTTTTATCGTTGATAGGAGTTATGCTGATGATTGAATGGATTAACAGAAGCAGGTTTCATGGGCTGGAGATAGAGAGATTCAATCCGTGGCTGAGAAGACTTCTGTATTTGATTATTATTTATATCATTCTCCGTTATGCTAATTTCGGGAATAACGAATTTATTTATTTTCAATTTTAGTATGAAAAAGTTTTTATTTAAAATATCATTTTATCTGTTAGGACTGGTCATTATATTTGCTGTTTTGGGTTCTTTTGCTGATGGCAATACGGATGATAATTACATGCATTTTGCAGTAGAGAAGCCCAATAATATTATCCTGGGAGATTCAAGAGGTTCACAGGCAGTTTTACCAAGAATTCTGAAAGAAAAACTTCAGCGAAAATTTGATAATTTTTCATTGAATGTAGTTCAGTCTCCTTATGGTCCGGTTTATCTTGATGCTTTAAAGAAAAAAATACATGAGAATACAAAAAATGGCATATTTATTTTAACTGTTGACCCCTGGAATTTATCTTCCAATAAAGGCGTTGAAAAATTCAAAGATTTTCCGGAAGAACATTCTCCTTTGAAAAATATGCATTTTTATAACTGGTCTCCCAATTATGAATACCTTTTAAAAAACTACAGCAGAAGCTGGTTTAAAATTTATACAGAAAGAGAAAAAGTAGGAAAATCGAATACCTATTTACATAAAGATGGGTGGTTGGAAGTAACCGTTGATATGCAAAAAGATTCTGTGAAGAAGAGAGAAACTGAAAAAGTGGATTTCTTTTATAAAGATCTTGCTGTAAACCAAAAAATATCTTCAACGAGGCTCAGATCATTGGAAGACATTATAAAATTCCTTAAAAATAAAGGGACAGTATATTTAGTTAGAATTCCCACCTCAGAACGGTTAATGAAAGTGGAAAACTCTTATGCTCCGGATTTTAATCTTAAAATGAAGGAAATTGCTGAAAAGCACCAAATGCAATATTTTGATTTTACCTCAAATCCCAATGATTACCAATATACAGACGGAAATCATATGTATAAAGAATCGGGTAAAGTATTTACAGCCCAGCTTGCAGATTCAATTCTTATAAAAAGAAAGGATTTAAAATAAATCCTTTCTGAAGTTAATGTTATATATTCCGGAACGGATACTTGGATAATCTGTAACCATATATTTTGTAATCATTCCCCATTTTTTCAACGGAGGTGCCAGTGCGATTTCAAAGCTGCGTTGCATCCTTCTGATGTGGGTTTTTATATTTTCCGGAATAGACTTTTCATTTTCGGACCAATTGCAGATCTCTCTCCACAGTAAGACTTTTGTGGTAGCTGGTTTTATTTTCTTAGTATCAACTTTTGTAATTCTATTGTCTTCATGAACTCCTCTCATCGCAACAGCTTTATCCAAAATACCAGGATATAGATCCAGATAGTATGACAGCCGGAACAAAAATTCGGTATCCTGATGCAGCCTTAAATGGGTTTTAAAAAAAGGACTGAGTTTACTTACCATATTCTCCCTGCGTACCGTTAAAGTATCAATACTGAAAAGACCGAAACTGCCTCTTAAATTGATTTGCCCCGGAAAAACATCTTTAGGGTCATGTCTTTTGTAAACAGTTGTTAAACGATCTCCAAAAATCCTGTAATATTGTTCTTTTGCTTTTTCAGAATAATAATGTACGCCGAGAGCTCCGTAAATACCTTCTACTTTTGGATCTTTGAAAAGTTCTTTTTCTGCATCAAAACGATTGGGAAGATAATAGTCATCCGCATCAAGAAATGCGATATAATCTCCTGTTGCTTTTTCCAGACCTAAATTCCTTGATGCTCCGGCTCCATGGTTTCCTTTATCAGGATGCTGAAAAAGTTTTACACGATCATATTTTTGGGCTAGTGTTTCACAAATCTGTAATGCGTTATCCGGAGATTGATCTTCAACCAAAATGACTTCATATACTTCTTCAAACTGCAGGGCCGATTCTATAGCTTGTGTTACATATTTTTCTGCGTTATATACAGGTACAATTACTGATATTTTCATCTAAAGTGTTTATATTATTATAATAGTGTTTTTCTAAAATTGATATTGTATAATCCGGATCTTATGCTTGTGTAATCAATCGTTAAATATTTAAAGATCATACTCCATTTTTTTATTTTGGGGGCATTGGCAATTTCAAAACTACGCTGCATTCTTTTAATATGAATCTTAATATTTTCTGGCATTGTTTTCTCATCCTGAGCCCAGTTATTCACCTCATTCCAAAGAATTGCCCTTGATGCAGCCTGCTTTAACTTGCCGGTTTCTACTTTGGTTATTCTGTTATCTTCATGTACTCCTCTTACTGCTACCGCCTTATCCAAAATACCGGGATAGAGATCAAGATAATAAGACAAACGGAATAAAAATTCTGTATCCTCATGCATTTTCAAATCAGATTTGAATAAATAATCCATTTTCATTGTTAGGGAATCTCTTCGTAGTGTCAGGGTATCAATACTGAATAATCCAAAGCTTCCCAGCATATAGATTTGTCCCGGAAAAACATCTTTTGGAGGATGCTTTCTATAAACTGTTGTAAGATCATCTTTATAGATTGCATAATATTGTTCTTTTGCTTTTTCTGAATAATAATGTACGCCAAGGGCTCCGTAAACGCCGTCAACTTTTGGGTTTTTGAAAAGTTCTTTTTCAGCATCAAAACGATTTGGCTGATAATAATCATCCGCGTCAAGAAAAGCAATAAAATCACCAGTTGCCTTTTCTATTCCGAGATTTCGACTGGCCGCAGCTCCATGATTGGCTTTGTCAGGATGCTGAAATAGCTTTACACGGCTGTATTTTAATGCTAATTGCCGACAAACTTCCAAAGCATTGTCAGGCGATTGATCTTCTATTAAGATGACTTCATATACTTCATCAAAGCTCAGTACCGATTCTACAGCATGAGTGACAAATTTTTCTGCATTATAAACGGGAACGATCACGGAAATCTTCATCATTATCTGTAATAGTTAAATCTGTATTTTGTTTTTAAAATTTTTGGATCTTTAATGGTTTCCAAAATGATATTAACATATTTTGCCCATCCTTTTTTTAAAGATAAATCAAAAGATTTATAACTTAAATAAATTCTTTTTTTATACTCACTGGGAATCTGAGCCGCTTTTGCCCAGTCGTATAAAGATTTCCAGTAAATATGCTGCCTCTGGTTATACTGAGGAGAATATTGTACGATTTTGGTAATTCGGTTATCATCGTGTATTCCTCTTATTGCTACTGGCTGATCTATGATTCCTGATTTCAGATAACAATGATATGCCAGCTTAATATTAAAATCAGAATCCTGATGTACCCGGAGATTAACATTAAACCTTAAATTATTTTTGTCAATGGCTGATTTTCTGATCGTCAATGCATTAAGGTGAAAAAAAGTGCCGAAAGTTTTTGGAGTAAGACTTAATAATCCCCTGAAAACTTCTTCGCCCTCAGCATGATAATTTACCGTAGTAAGCGGAGCATCTTTAAATTTCGACTGATATTCCTGTTTTCCTTTTTCAGTAAGGTATTCAATGCCGATAGCACCGAAGACTCCTTCTACTTTAGGATCTTTAAAAATCTCTTTCTCGGCATCAAAGCGATTGGGAAGGTAGTAATCGTCGGCATCTAAAAATGTAATAAAATTTCCGGTTGCTTTTTCAATTCCTAAATTTCTTGTAGCTCCGGCTCCGTGATTTTCTTTGTCAGGATGCTGGTATAGTTTGACCTTATTGTATTCAAGGCTTAATTTCTGACAAATTTCCAGTGAATGATCGGTTGATTTATCTTCAATTAAGATGATTTCTTTGACTTCCTCAAACTGTATGGCAGACTGTACAGCTTTTTCTAAAAACTGCCCTGCGTTGTATACGGGTATGATAACAGAAATATCCAACATTATAAAATATTTTGGTTGTTATGAGCCCAAAGAGCAAGTTGCAGTAAGTTCCAGTGTTTGTGATCCTTTTTCTGAAACTTTTGAGCGGCATCAAAATCGATATAGTTAAAAATCTTCTGATCGCGGTTTTTTAATAAGTCATTGGAAAGGTTCACCAGATTTTCTTCATCAAACCAAGTTTTCACACTCATTCCAAAACCTTGTTTACGGCGATTTCTTATTGTTTCTGTCCAGTAAGAACCCATAGATTCTCGCAGGATTATTTTGTCATTTTCATTATTCAGCTTTAATTGTTCCGGAAGCTGAATACAAAACTCAGCGAAATCAACATCTAAGAAAGGGGTTCTTACTTCCAGAGAATTGGCCATAGCCATCCTGTCTGATTTCACCATCATATTTCCGGGAACATATCCTTCCATATCCACTCTCATAATATCATTTAAAGAATCAGGATCCGGAGTGAAACTGTAAGGCTGCTGATAGTCCGAGACAATTCCCAAAGACCTTTGCTCATCTTTATTAAATGAATTTCGGACAAAATTCTGATGAAAATCCAGAATATGATCATGGGCAAGATTTTTCTTTGTGATGAAAGATGTTTCTTTTATATTCTGGTATAATTTTAAACCAAACTTGGCAATGATATTTTTATAACTGAAATGGTTTCTTAATGTATTTTCAACCCTGTAGAAATCATACCCGCCAAATAATTCATCCCCTACATCTCCTGAAAGAACTACCGTAAGGTCTTTTTTTGCATTTCTGCATATTTCATAATGAGGAATGAACGAGATGTCGGCAAAAGGTTCATCAAAAAACGGCGAAATCTTTAAAAGTGCCGTAGCAAGATCCTGCTTTTTTTCGTGAACTTCAATGTGGTTTGTGTGGTATTTGTCAGCAATTTCCTTGGCATATTTCAGCTCACTTTCTTTGTGATCATATCCGAAGCTGATGGTAGTCTGACGCGGTAAAAACTCAGCAACTAAAGCCACAACAGAAGAAGAATCTAAGCCCCCGCTAAGGAAACTTCCTACTTCAACATCTGCAATAAGCTGTTTTTTAACAGCATTTTTAAGTAAATAAGTAAATTCTTCCTTAGCCTCAGATAAACTTATATTCCGGTCTTTTGGCGGAATGCTGTAATAACGTGAAACTGAAAATTTCCCGTCTTTCCATATCAGTTGATGAGCAGGCGGAAGAGTGAAAATATTACTGTAAATACTTTGATAAGTGCTTACATATCCATACTGTAGATAGTGGGAGAGGGCATCATGATTTACTTGTGGCTGAATCAATCCGGAGGCCAGAATACTTTTGATTTCCGAAGCGAAGATGAACTCATTGTTTTTTCCGATTGCATAGAAAAAAGGCTTTTCTCCGAAACGGTCTCTTGCGCAGAACAGCTCTTGCTTTTCGTTGTCCCAGATGGCAAAAGCAAACATTCCGGGAAGATCATGGATCAGCTTTTCCTTTTTTCTCTGATACATGGCAAGAATAACCTCGGTATCAGAGCTTCCGCGGTAAGGATATTCAGGATATTGATTTTTAATCGTCTGATAGCCATAGATTTCACCGTTAAGGACGATACATTCGTTTGCAGTATTCGAAAACATAGGTTGTTTTCCATTTTCAGATAAATCGATAATAGAAAGCCTGCGGTGTCCTAAGGCGGCGTTGTCATAAAATTCTGCATGTGAAGAATCCGGACCGCGATGGGCCATTGCATCTGTCATTTTCTGAATTTCTTCCTGATAATTTCGGGCATTACTGGCAATAATTCCTGCTATTCCACACATAATTTTATTTATTTTTTTTCAAATTAAGTTTAAATTTATAAACTACTTTTCACAAAAGAAAATATCTTCATAAGGATTTAGACCTAATTTCTTGTATTTATTTGAAATATTTATTCTGTTTACTTTAAATCCTACACTTTCTAATCTGGTGCTGTAATCCTGACCATAAATTCTTACATGGTCAAATTGACCAAACAGTTCCTCTCTCTTTTTTGGATCGGAAACTGTAAAGTCTTCGTGGGTTTCCTGAGTATTATTGGAGATTGGAACCTGTAATATGGCTTTACCTCCAGATTTTAATACCCTGAATAATTCACCCATAGCTTTTGTATCTTCCGGAATATGTTCCAGTACATGATTACAGATCACGAAATCAAAATGCTGTTCCGGATAGGGGATGTCTAAAACATTGATATTTTTTACATAATCGGCATAATGATATCCCGGCGTAAATAAATCGCCACACACATATTCTTTGAAATGTTGATCAAGGAGAACGCTGGATAATTTAATTTCGGGAGCAATATGCAATATGCTGAGGTCTTTGGATTCTGGAAGTTTTAATTCTTCCATAATAAAAGCATATAAAAGTCTTTCTCTGTCTCTGGATTGGCATTTATAGCAGCCGGCAGCTCTTCTTCCGCCTCCGATGACTTCCTTTTCACGAAGAACAGCCAGATCATGTCCTACAACCTCCCAGTCTTTCGAATGGTAGCCACAAAATGGACAATAATAATCTGAGCCGGAATGGGACAATAGTTTTAATTTGTTTTTTAATTTTTTTATGAGTTTCATTTGTGCGTGTTTATTATTAAATTAATTTTATCATACTTTCAGAAAAGAAGGGCCGGCCTGAGTCACAATATTTTTCATTTCGCTAAGCTGTTTCTCTTCTGAGGTGATTTTTTTATATTTCTTGGATAAATTTTTATAATGGGCGATTTTTCCAAAAATTATATTTTTAAGCATACTCTGCTTAAGTGCTTTTTTTTCTAAATATAGCGAATTGGGAAGCCCCGGATTCATAATGTTGGTTTCTACCCTCAGATCAGGATATTTTGTAGTATCTACTTTGGTTAATATTTGTTTTCCGTCGTGAACTACTTTACTGGCAGGAACAAGCAGCGTTTTTTTCTGATGAAAAACCACCCGGTTGACATATTCCACATCTTCACCATAATGGAAAAAATATGGATTGAAGCCTCCCACTATCTCAATGGTATCTCTAGGAATAAGCCAGTGTGCCGCATTGATGAATTCTATTTCGTAATATGGTTTCAGATTCTGAAAATAAAGATCGGAAATAAGTCTTGTTTCAAAATTAATGGCAATATATTTATCAAGGAAAATATCCAAAAGTTTTTCTGTACCATCAATATGCATTGGGCTGATAATGCCAATCTCTTTTTTATTCGGATGGTGATAATAGATTTCCAGTAGTTTTTCTAAACTATCTTCATAAAGCCAGGCATCCTGATTCATTAAATAAAAAAAATCAGCACCCTCTTTGTATGCCTTTTCGATCCCGATATTATTGGCTTTTCCAAATCCAAGATTTTCCTTAGACTGGATAAAGTCTACCTCCGGAAAATGGGTTGTGATATATTCCTGAGTGCCATCTGTAGAACCGTTGTCGATGACAACAGTATGCACAGGAACAGAAGACTGTTTTAAACTGGTAAAACATTTTTCGGCCCATTTCATGGCATTGTAAGTAACGATAATAATATAAATCTTAGACATTTTTGAGTTTTAAATATATTTCTGGGCTAAAACCTGCAAGTATTCCTGCGGATTAATTCCCGTAAAGAAATCTTCGGTTTTTTCATCAAAATCTACTTTGTAGAAGTCACCTTCATCAATCTCATTATATTTTGCCGCTTTCTCAATCTTATTTTCAAGAGCATTGATGATCTCTTTTAAATTATAATAATAAGGATAAGCAAAATTGATCGTCTGATTATTCAATAAACTACAATCAGAGGCTAAAAAACGGGAAATATCATCTATATCGATCAAAAGTCTTCTCGCTTTGTTATGTAGTGTAAACTCGTGATCTGCTGTGATCTGGTTTCTCAGAAAATTGAAAAGGGTGTTGGGATTTCCACCGTTTCCTACAATATTTCCTATCCGTAAAATAAGATAAGATTCAAGGTTATTTTTTATATAATTTTCGATCTCTTTTTTATGAAGAACGTAGTGGCTGTTTTGCTTCGATTGATCATGAATACTGAGTGTCGAAAAATAAACCAGCTTTTTGTCTTTATTTTCTGCAATAGATTTTTTTAAAAGAGAAAATTCTCTTTCAAATTCTGAGCTTCTGGTTTCGAGGGAATTGGAAACTCCGGAAGCGAAATACAGCATCACCTCTGAATCAATGTTTTTTAATGAATTGGCAATAAGTCCTGTTCCTATAATCATATTCTATTAAGTGTTTTTTTACTTAATTAATTTCTATATAAAACTATGATTTTATTTAATGATAAGGGTAATAAACTAGTTTTAAATATTTGTATTTTGTTTGTTATTAATGCTTTTAGCGTATTTTATATAATTTAAAAGTTTCTTTACAACTGTAACATGATCTTTCGCATTGAGCTTTTTAGGATAAAATTGTAATACAGAAATTAGGGTTTTTCTGTTGACCGGATAATACATAAAATAATTATGTAAAAATCCTAAAAAAGCTTTTTTCTCTGTTTCAGAATCAAATCGTTGAGAAAATTTTAAGTCAATATTCTGCTTTACGACAATATTGGTATCCATCCAAGTTTTATCGAGGTTGCCTTTAGAAAAATGTTCAATAAGAATATCATCAACCACATAATTTTGAAGTTGTTTTGAAACTCTTAAGCTAAAATCAAGATCATATCCGTGAAAGCCTTTCAATAGTTTTTCGTTAAATCTGAATTGGCTGTAATTTTCCTTTTTGATTGCCATAAATACTCCATCTACAGCAAAAACCTCATTACGGTTTTGTTGAGTAGTGTGAATCAGGAAGGCTTCTTTTTTTTCTTTGTTTCCCTGTAAAATATGTACAAAATTATATTTTTCCGAAACTGTCCAGCTTGATGGGGCAGTGGGTACATATGATGAACCTGCAACGCCAATAATGCCTGTTTCAGCTAGGCTGAGGTGATTAATCAGTTTTTTTCCCCAATGATGAGTGTGAAATAATACATCTTCATGCATGAAAAGGAGATTTTCGTATTTTGCTTTTTGTGCACCTTGGTTATATGCTTCACAAATTCCCATCAGTCCCGGATTATCAATTTTAATAATTTCATAAGAGACTCCAATACTTTTAGAAATATTATCTTCTAAAGCAGAAAAATAAGCAGGTAAATAGGATGAAATTATTATTGAAATCATTTATACAAGTTCATCTATCAGGTTAAAAATATTCAACGTAAGTTTTTCGTCAGAATAATCTTCTTCAAGTCTTCTGTGTATATTTTCACCATACTTTTTTCTCAGTTCATTATTTTTGAGCAGGTTTACAACATTATCAGCCATTTTATCAAGATCTAAATAAGGGGCAAGTATGCCATATCCATTTTCTAAAAACTCCACAGCGCCACCACTTTTTTCAAAAGCAATAATAGGTTTTTTAAGTTTGGCTGCGGTGAGCATTACCAAAGGAAAAGGATCTTCTCTAGACATCAGAAGAAATACATCGAAAAGATTAATATAGTCATTTGGAAATTTATTATGATCAATGAATAGCAAAACATCATCAACTTCCAGTTTTTCAGCATCTATTTTGGCACAACGTACAGCTGGGCTTTTTGAAGTACCTCCCAGGTTGATAAATTTAAACGGAAGATCTGTTTTTTGTTTTATCTTTTGTACCAGAAGCGGGATCATATCTGTTCCTTTTCTTAATTCCTGCGAGCTGGCGATTCCAATGATTAGTTCATTGTTTTTAATTCCTAATTCTTGTCTGAGGCTTTCTTTATCTTTTTGAAGGATAAGTACAGAATCCACAAAAGAATGAACGACATTGATCTTTTTTGGATCAGCGCCATACTTAGCAACAAGATTGTCCCCGACAGCTTTTGAGCCGGCGATGATTTTTGTTACATTGGAAATATTTTCCAATACAAATTCTTTAGGATATGTACTCTCAATACCAAAACTTAGCTCATGAATGGCTACAATGGTAGGAATATTTTTTCTATAGAACGGCAACGTCCAGATGAGAGATTCCATCGTATTGCCATAAACAAGATCATATTTATTCTGAAGGAGTATCGTTGTGATTTTGTCAATCTTATCCTGTTGGGTCTCCGGCTTTTTTTTGAAGACAATAGATTCTACCCGTTTAAGGTTTCGCTTTAAAAAAGAAAAAGACTGAAGATGGTAATGAGCAACAACAATCTGGTTTGAAATCTTTGCAAAATCTTCATATAATTCTCCACCTCTGATCAATAAAACATCTATCGTATAATCTTCCTTTTCCTTTTTTAACCTCTTTAATAAGTTTAAAGCAAGAATAGGGGCGCCGGATAAAGATGCTTCATGGGAAATGAATAATATTTTTTTCATTTTAGAGGGATTCATAAATTAAATTTTGATTATTTTTTACAATTGTGTTTGCAGGAACAGATTTGTGGATGACGCACCCTGCCCCGATTATGGTGTTATCACCAATTGTGACACCTTTTAAAATAACGGCATTGCTGCCTATCCAACAGTTTTTACCTATTACTATTGGTTTTTTTGTGTATTTCTCTTTCTCAACGTGAAGAGTTAGTCCTCTTTCAATAAGATGATTATGATCGTAAAGCTTTACGCCTTCTCCAAAAATCGTATCGTCACCAATTTCTATTTTTTCGAGGCAGTTGATTGAACAATAATTATTAAAAAAAACGCCTTTACCAATAGAAAGCTCGGCATTTGGAAATACTAAAATATTACAATACTCTCTTAATAGAACATTTTCCCCAATTGTTATATGTCCTAGGTTATTTCCTTCTCCTTTAAAAATGGTTGAATTTTTGGGAATGAATGTTTTATGAATATTGATGCTTTTTGCGGTTAATAAACTCTGCCATGCTGCATGCTGCTTTTTTCTTTCGTTATTTTCAACTAAAGAAATTATTTTCTGAGCGAGACTGTTTTTTAAATTATTAAGCATTAGAACAGTTTATATTTTAAATAATACCATTTTACAGGCAAGTTTAACTTCAGACATAAATCTAACCATTTTTCCTTTCCTCCATATTTAGAATATTTTTCAGAAACTTTTTGGATCTCTTTTTTATCTTTAGAAGTGGTATAGATTTTCTTGATATCATCGTTAATTTTTACTTTATTATCAAGATTGGTGTCATATTTTAATCTTAAAAGAATTTCTTCTACAAAGACAACTCTTTCTTTGAGTTTAGATATATTTTCTTCATGCTTTCTATGATAGGCTAAATTTTCAGGAACAAAATCAATAAAGTATTTTTCACTAATTCTCAGCCAGCGATCATAGTCTTCAATAAGAATATTTTTATCATAAGGTCCGGTTTCCTGTAGGACTTTTGTCTTTACTAATGTTGCAAGTGCTGGAATTGGGTTTAGTTTTTTTAATGTTTTTTTAAATTGAATGTTATTTTCATAAAAACTAAAGTCATTGAGATAATTAATTAATGTTTTATCTTCTTTAATAATAAAACAACTGGAAAATACCATTCCGAAATCGTCACCTCGCTGTTCTAAAGAAGATAGGCACTTTTCAAGAAATTCATGATGAAAATAATCATCTGCTGCAATGATATTTACATATTTTCCTTCGACCATTTGTATACATTCATTAAGAGTCGCTGCAAAACCTTTATTTTCTTTGTGAAAATTTGTTTTGGCTGAAACCTGATTTTCTTGCAGCCATTTTTGAGCCGTTTTTGCAGAATTATCTTTAGAGGCATCATCGGCTACTATAAGTTCCCAATTTGTGTAAGTTTGGTTTTTTATGCTATCTAAACATTCAGTGATAAATTCTGAATGGTTATAAGAAACAACAATAAAGCTCACCAATGGTCTTTCCATTAGAATTTATTTATGATCTCAATTATCTTATTCACCTCTTCATCGCTCATCACCGGAGAAATAGGAAGACTTAATACTTCCTGATGAATTTTCTCACTGATTGGAAACGACATATCATTCCATTCCTTATAAGCCTGTTGCCTGTGTGGTGGAATAGGGTAGTGAATTAGGGTCTGAATCCCGTTTTCAGTAAGGTAAGCCTGAAGAGCTTCTCTGTTTTCTGTTCTTATGATGAAAACATGCCATACATGTTCTCTCTCGTTTTCAGGATTTTCCGGAAGAATAATTTTTGGATTTGAAATTTCGCCGATATAACGTTTTGCAATATTTCTTCTAACGGTGTTCTCCTCATCAATATATTTTAATTTAACATCAAGAACTGCTGCCTGAATTTCATCCAGTCGCGAATTCAGCCCCTGATAAATATTGACATATTTTTGGTTTGAACCGTAATTAGCTAAAGCCCTGATTGTCTTAGCTAGCTCTTCATCATTAGTGGTCACAGCTCCTGCATCTCCCAAAGCACCAAGGTTTTTCCCGGGGTAAAAACTGAAACCTGCTGCATCGCCAAGATTTCCGGATTTTTTACCCTTCCATTCGGCTCCAATTGTTTGGGCATTATCTTCAATAATTTTTAAACTGTATTTCTGAGCCAATTGTTCTAATTCTTCTGAAAAAACAATTCTTCCATACAAGTGAACAATTAAGATCCCTTTTGTCTTCGAAGTTATTTTTTTCTCAATTTTTGAGATATCAATATTGTAATTGTCAATGTCCGGTTCTGCCAAAACAGGAACAAGACCATTATCTGAAATGGCAAGAATAGAGGCAATATAGGTATTGGAAGGGACTATGATTTCGTCATCTTTACTCATGATACCCAGTTCAATATAGGCTCTTAGAATAAGTCTCAGCGCATCCAGTCCATTGGCTACACCAATAGAATGTTTGGCTCCGATATAATTATTAAAATTCTGTTCGAAATTGGTAAGCTGACCTCCCATCAAATACCATCCGGAACGAAAAACTTCCAGAAGCTTTGCTTCAATTTCTTCTTGATATTGTAAATTGACTTTCTGTAAATCTAAGAATTTGATCATAGGTGTTTAAATATATAAGATTTCTCCTTTCTCGTTAATTGTTCCTTTTTGCTTAGCCGGATTTCCAAACCAAACGGTATTGGCAGGAACATCTTTTGTAACCACGCTTCCGGCTCCGATTAAAGCATTCTCTCCAATAGTGTTTCCAGCGACAATAGTAGCATTGGCCCCTATGGAAGCTCCTTTTTGAACTAAAGTTTTACTGAA
>NZ_JANUFF010000012.1 GCF_024806495.1 Chryseobacterium sp. JUb7 | reverse complement strand
GCTCATTTTGATTATTTCGGCGAGCCAAAGGCTCGCCGAAATAATCAAAATAGCGAGTGCGGATAGCGGGATCAAGCTTCTAATAAAAAAGCAGAGGTTAATTACTCTGCTTTTCCTTATTATATATAGTACTTAAAAATTCGGCATATGATTTTTCTAAACCTATTATATCACCACTTTTCAAATTAAGACCTCCAACACCAGACTCATCTGATTTGATTTTTGTCGCTGAGATCTGAAAATACTGGTTTTCTTCTCCCGCTTTCGGCTGCAGTCTAATGGTAGAGCCTAAAAGTTTTTTTGTAGAAATAGTATATATTTTTCCGGGAGTTATATTGATTATAAGGTAGGATCTCGGAGATATTTCGTAATCCTTCCTGTCTATGCTTATTTTTTGATTTTTATCGGATGATGCAAATAAGTAAACATGGCCCGTCTGGTTTAATAGTTTTTCCTTAGGAAGATAATATAAGGACAATTTATAGTTTGCAGGATTGAATATCTGCGGACTTCCATCTATATTTTCAAAAGGTTTTAATGTAAAAGTATTGGCTCCAATTTCTTTGGCCTTTTTATATATTAATGAAAAAACAGCAGCGTCATCTTTTGAAAAACCCTGGACTTCTACTTCGCCCAAATATTGAGCATCTTTCGCTTCTTCATTTATTTTGTAAAAAAACTTGTCTGTGTTATCATTTGTCTTTTCAACTTTTGTCATGTACACATTTTGAGCACTGAAAAGCTGAACAAATAAAACCAAAATAACAATTCCTAGATTCTTCATATATTATATTATTTTGCAAGGATATCAATACACTCTTCCAGGCTGTTTTCCCAATGCTTCGTTTCAACTTTGTAGATATCCTCTATTTTGTCTAAGCACATCGTACTTCTTTTTGGTCTCTTTGCAGGAGTAGGATATTGTTCTGTTGTTAAAGCATTCAGTTTAATTGAAGATTTTGAAAACTCAGCAATCTTTTGAGCAAACTCAAACCATGTCGTTTCCGGATAGTTTGAAAAGTGAAAAACGCCGTATGTTTTTTGAGGAGCATCAATGATGTTCATAATTGCTTCAGCCAGATCATTCGCATTTGTAGGTTGTCCAAACTGATCTCCAACAATGCCTAATTCTTCTTTTTGAGAGAAAAGGTTTAACATGGTTTTCACAAAATTCTTATTGAATTCCGAATATAGCCATGATGTTCTCAAAATAACCGTTTTGGGATTAAACTCTAAAGCGAGCTCTTCACCTTTTAATTTTGATTCACCATACACTCCGATAGGATTTGTGAAATCATCTTCTGAATAGCAAAGATTTGTTTCACCATCAAAAACGTAATCGGTAGAAACGTGAATTAATATTGCCTTATTATCTTGACAAGCCTGGGCCAGATAGCCAACACCATCAGCATTGACTGCAAAAGCTTTCTCTTTTTCTTTTTCTGCCAGATCCACTGCTGTGTATGCCGATGCATTAATACAAAAATCCGGTTTTTCGTTATTAAAAAAATTATTAATCTGATCTTCGTCTGTAATATCTAATGTTTGAGAATCTGTAAACACGAACTCATAGTCCAGTTCAAAATCCGGAGCTATTTTTCTTATACAGTTTCCTAATTGACCGTTTCCTCCAATTACCAGTATTTTTTTCATTATGAATTTTTTGCGTTTTGTGATCTTAAAAATTTAACTCTTGACTGAAAATCTTTCTGCTCTAAATCTACATAGAATTTATGAAATGTTTCTTTGATATCTTCAGGGTGCACGTCTGATCTTCTGGTTTTAATATTAAAGTAAATAACCGTTACCCAAAGAACGGCATGGATTGTTTTTTCATCCAAACTTTTCATGAGAATTTCCACTTTTGCGGTTCTTTCCCCAACTTCGATTGTTTTGCTGCTAATCACAACCTGGGTATTATATCGCACTTCTTTCAGATAAGCAATTTCGTTTTGAATGGCAATCCACGTACATCCGGTTTTTTTTGTATATTCTTCATACGTGAAACCATAAAATGTTTCCACATGATCTTCTCTGGCATTGAACATATAATCCAGATATTTTACATTATTTAAATGTCCTATCGGATCACAATCGCTAAACCTAACTTTAACCGTGGTTGATACTTCTCTTTCCATTTGGCAAAAATAAAAAAACCACCTCTAAAAGAGATGGTTGGTTTTATAAATCTTTGTTAATTTCCAAAATTATTGGATTCCTAATTCTTTTTTCACAGCTGCAGTAGCATCAGGACCGTTTTTGTAAACAAAAGCAGAAGAGTTAGCATCCATGATATAATCGTATCCGCTAGCTTTAGCTACTTTAGAAACCGCGTCGTTTAACTTTTTCTCAATTGGCTCGTAAGCAGTATCTTGCTTAGCTACGAAATCTTTTTGAGCTTTGTCGTTCATTTGCTGAATTTCTTCCTGCATTTTAGCTAATTCACCTTCTCTAGCTTTGTTTTCGTCAGCAGATTTCTTAGGAGCTTCTTCAGTATACTGCTTCAATTTAGCTTGTCCAGCATCCGCTTTCTTTTTGATTTCAGCTTGCTTAGTATCTAAGAATGTCTTAAGATCAGCATCAGCTTTTTTCTTTTCAGGCATTGCATTAAGAACACCTATAACATCTAAAGTTGCAATTTTTTGAGCCTTTGCCATACCTACTGATACAACCATCATTACCGCTGCAAATAATACACTTAATTTTTTCATAATTGGTAAAATAAATAATTTAATTTTTGTTTTGATTGTAAATTTAAGTAAAAGTTAATTGTTGATTTACTTTTTACCTTTACTATTAGTTTTTTTCTCCTGTTCTGAACCTTTTAATAAAATATCTAGTACTTTATCTGTATAATCGAACCTTTTTTGGAGAAAAATAACATTAACGTTATTGCTTTTATCAAGAACTATGCCCAATCCGTTTTTCTCGGCCATGGCTTTGATGGCATTCCAGATCTGATCCTGAAAGGGCTGCACCAAGTTTGTTCTTAGTTTGGCAATCTCTCCCGTGTTTCCGAAGCGTAAACTGGTAGTTGTTTTAATATTCTTATCCAGATCCATCACTTCTTTTTCTCTCAGCTTTAACTGGTCTCCAACTAATAATACCTTTTCACTTTCGAAAGCAGATCTTTTCTTTTCATACTCTGCCTGAAGACTCTGCAATTCTGATTGCCAAGTATCAATCTGTGAGTTTAATCTTGCTTCCGCTTCTTTATATTGAGGCATTTTATCCAAAATATATTCAGTATCAACAACACCTACTTTCTGTGCATTGCCAAAACTAAAAAGCAAGAATAATACAAATGTGAAAATGATTTTTAAGTTCTTCATATGTTATTATAATGATTGGTTCATTAAGAAGTGTGTCTTCCAACCTGAAGGCTCTGTTCCGCTTACCGTTTTATCAAATCCGTATGCGAAGTCAAATCCGATCAAACCAAATGCTCCCATATAAACTCTTACCCCAACACCTACTGATCTTTTCAATTGGAAAGGATTATAATTACCCCATGAGTTCCAAACGTTACCACCTTCAGCAAATGTTAATGCATAAATTTTAGCCGTTTGGTTCAAAGAAATCGGATATCTCAATTCTAATGTAAATCTATTGTAGATTGTACCACCTCCTTTTTGTGTGATATCATCAACAGTTCCTCCGTACGTAGATGCATTTTCATAACCTCTCAACGGAATTAGTTCTCTACCGTCAAATCTACCACCGAATAAACCGGTACCTCCTACATAGAATCTTTCAAAAGGCGGAGCTCCCAGTTCTTTGTTATATCCATCCATGAATCCCATTTCCGCAGAAGATCTTAAGACAAGTTTACCAACAATTTCGTTGTAAACATCAGCCTTGAACTTCACTTTATAGAATTCCATCCACTTATATTTGTCTGTAGGACTCATTGTAGAATAATCTTTATTGCTGAACAATGAATATGGCGGAGTAAATTTCGCAGAAACTTCAATATTAGAACCTGTTGTAGGGAAGATTGGATCTATCCCGGCAGAGTTTCTGCTTAATCCTACGTTAATACTTAAGTTATTTGCACTACCGTAATATTCGGTACTGTCACCAAATTCAAACGGATAGTTGCTAAAGTCATATTTCTGATACTGAAGACCTGTATATAATGAGAAATAATCATCCGGCCACTTCAATAATCTGTTTAATCCTACGGAAGCAGAGAAAATATTTAATTTCTGAGCATTTCCTGTACCATCTGTAGAAGAATATCTTACTCTTGAGTTGTTTAAACTTACAGAAAGAGCAGTTGGTCTTGTTCCGAATAACCAAGGTTCCGTAAATGAAACCCCATAGTTTTGGAAGTACTGCCCTGCCTGAGCCTGAATAGATAATGTTTGTCCATCACCTTGAGGTACAGGTCTGAAGTCTTTAAATTTCAGGAAGTTTCTTAATGAGAAGTTATTGAATGTCAATCCTAAAGTTCCGATGAAGCTGTTACCACCGTAACCAGCCTGTAACTGAACCTGAGAAGATCCTTTTTCAACCAACTTCCAGTTGATATCCACCGTATTATCCTGTTGATTAGGATTAATATCCTGGCCAACCTGCTGTGGATCAAAGAATGACATCCCCGCTAAATCGAAGTATGTTCTTTTAATATCACTTTTTGCAAAAAGGCTTCCCGGTTTTGTTCTTAAAGATCTAAGAATAACATGGTCATGAGTTGTAACGTTTCCTTGCCACGTTACTCTGTTCCAAGTTGCTTTTTCACCTTCGTTGATACGGATTTCAAGGTTGATCTTGTCTCCATCAACAGATTTTTCAACCGGAGTAACATTAGAGAAAAGGTAACCGTTGTTCATGTATACTGACTTGATATCAGAATCATCTTCCTTACCTCCGTCTTCTCCAACTTTTTTGTTGAAACCTACTGCATCGTAGATATCTCCTTTTTTATATCCTAAAAGTCTCTGTAAGTAATCTGTAGCATATACGGTATTACCTGTAAAAGTAACATCTCCGATATAATATTGCTTACCTTCTTTAAGTTTTACGTTGATTTCGTAATTGTTTCTTTTATTTCTCCATACAGAATCCGAAACAATGGCAGCATCTCTATACCCTAACGAGTTATAGTAGCTGATAAGGCTTTGCTTATCTTCCTGATATTTGTCTTCGATAAATTTGGAAGACTTTAAGATACCTCCAATACCGAATCTTTTTTGTTTTGTTTCTTTAAAGGCTTTGTTTCTAAGCTTTTTATCAGAAACAGCTTGGTTTCCTTCAAATTCAATATGATCGATTTTTACTCTTTTGCCTTTATCAACATTAATCGTCCAGTCAACTAAAGCAGGATCACCTGCGTTTACTTTATCCTGAATGGTGATTTTAGCATCAGCAAAACCTTTCTTGATATAATCTTTAGGAATATTTGTTTTAAGACTAGAAACTAAGTTTTGAGTAATTTTGGTACCCGGTTTTAGATTATTGTCTTTCGCAAGTTTTTCGTTTTTAGACTTACCAATTCCTTTCCCTGTAAATTTCACCTCACCTAGCTCTTTCAAGTCTTCTAAGTAAAATCTTAAAACTACAGTCTCGCCTTCAATACTCTGTACGTATACCTCTACTTCCGAGAAAGATTGAGTGTCCCAAAGTTTTTTAACAGCGTTACTAATTTTTTGCCCTGGGATGTCTACACTTTCGCCTTTCGTTAACCCTGTAAATCTCAGGATTTGAGCTGGTGTATACTTTTTAACCCCATCTACAACGATGTCTTTAAGCGTATAAGTTCCTGCTTGGTTTTCTGCATGCACCGGATTATTCACTTTTGTGCTATCCTGTGGAGTTACCTGTCCATAAAAATGTGCAGAAGCAACAAACATAATGATGGGTAATAGTCTAAACTTCATTTTATCGTAGTCTTTCTTTTCTTAAATTTTACTGAGCCTTTATTTGTTCACCGGTCATTCCGTATCTTCTTTCTTTGTTTTGATAATCTACAATACACTGAAAGAAAATATCTTTTGAGAAATCTGGCCATAAAACATCTAAAAACTGTAGTTCTGCGTAGGCGATCTGCCAAAGGAGAAAATTACTAATTCTTATTTCGCCACTGGTTCTAATAAGTAAGTCAACAGGGGGGAAATCTTTAGTATAAAGATAGTTTTCGAATAGTTTTTCATCAATATTTTCAACCTCTACCTTTCCATCCTTCACATCAGAACTTATATTTTTAACGGCATTCAGAATCTCCTGTTGGGAGCCATAGCTTAATGCTAATACCAAATTACCTTTTGTGTTTTCTTTAGTTAGTTCTACCACCCGAAGCAATTGTTCTCTTACAAGAGGTGGCAGCTGATCAATATTTCCGATAACATGCATTCTCAGGCCTTTACTGAAAACCTCTTCAGCTTCCAATAATAAAGTCTCTGCAAGCAGATTCATCAGCGTATCTACTTCTTCTGCAGGACGATTCCAGTTTTCAGAAGAAAAAGTATATAACGTTAAATACGGAATATTAATCTCATTACAGGCATTAATAGCGTTTCTTACCGCATTAATAGCATTTTTGTGACCGAAAGTTCTTTCTTCGTCACGAGATTTAGCCCATCTTCCATTACCATCCATAATGATGGCTACATGTTTTGGTAAATTCTCAGAATTTATTTTATCTTTTATCAACGACATCTTATTAATCACAATAGCATGGTGGTCTTCCGAAAGAGTACGTAAGTCCTAAACTTACTGTATTCATCCAATCTTTAGACTTTAAATCACCAACATTTCTTTCTCCAATAATAGCAGCTTCTCTTTCTTTTGATACTACATAGTATGCATCAGACTGAAGCAGCGATCCTCCTGTAGCAGGGTTTAAAATATCCCCGTTATAAGTAGAAATTACATCTGTACTTAATATCTTACTGTGATCTAACTGATCTGTAAGCGTGTATCTGAATGTAGCTTCTGCAAAAATAGCCCAGCTATAATTAAATTTATACTTCAATCCTACTCCGAAAGGAATATGCATTGTCGTTTTAGTTCCTGTAGTATATTCTGCTCTTGTGGTAAAATCCAGCTCATTAATAGGAGCTTGTGCCACACCGTCTGCATCTCTTCTGAAATCATTAACCAGAGTGGCTTTCGGAGCATCAAACATTAAGGCACCTACCCCACCGAAAATATATGGGCTAAGCATTCCTTTCTGCTCATTATTTACAGGGAAGAAGTTATATTCAAACATTAAACTTGCTTCGTACACATTGTTTTTTCCAACTCCATTTCTATTTCTTCTATAATCTTCCTTCGCAGCTTTGTCACTAAACTGTATTTGGTTGTACCCAAGATCTAATCTTACGGTCTGATGTGGGTTAAAATTAAATCTATATAATAAACCTCCATAAAATGGCACCCCCCAATCTGACGCTTTATTTAAATCCAATGGCTTTTGTAAAATATAATTCGTTCTTCCTATATCACCCACTAGGTTACTCATACCTAGACGAACTCCCAATTCGTTTCTTTGTGCTTTAACACTTACCACAGTTCCCAGGGCGGCAAGGAAGCTAAACAATAATTTTTTATTCATAAAAGAATATGGATTTATGGTTATTTTAAAAATTAATTTTTGCAAATATAAAACATTTTTATATTAATGATATTCTTAATGTTTAGTTAAAAATAAACAAAAAAACATAATTTGTTATAAAGTAAACGACAAAGTCACAAATTTATTCTTTTTTTCATAGAATCAAAATAATTTATATATAATAAACCCCCATTAAATGAGGGTTTATTTATGTTATTTTTTATTTAGCAGTGTTCTTACCTTATTTCTGATTCTGATCAACAGAGGTTCTTTATAGTTTTTATCTTCATCAAAATAACCGTAACCATAGCCGTAACCATAGCCATAGCCGTAACCATAGCCATAACCCTGTTTCGTATTGTAATCATTATAAACCATTCCTAAATGCTCAATTTCATTACTGTGATACTTTTCAGTAATCATTTTCAACATATATTTTTCGGTATATTCATGACGAACTACATAAATATTGGCATCAGAATACTTCATTAATTCATAAGAATCGGCCACAAGTCCTACCGGAGGTGAATCGATAATAATGAAATCATAGATAGATCTAAGCTCCTCAATAAATTCTACATTCTTCTTACTCATTAAAAGCTCAGAAGGGTTTGGCGGAATTGGCCCAGAGGTAGCTACATCAAGGTTAGCTATTCTTGTTTTATTAATAATCTGATCTATTCCTACTTCTCCGGTAAGGTAGTTGGAAATACCATATTTATTATCAATTTTAAAATCCCCGAAAATTTTCGGTTTTCTTAAGTCCATTCCCAAGAGAATTGTCTTTTTATCACTAAGTCCAAGAACGGAAGCCAGGTTAATCGAAACATAAGTCTTTCCTTCACCACCGATAGAAGAAGTAACCAGTATAACCTTACTTTTCCCATCTTCATTCATCAAGAACCTTATATTCGCTCTAATTCCTCTAAAGGCTTCAGAAACAGAAGATTTTGGATGTTCAAGAACCGTCAGCATGTCTCCGTTGGTATTATTACCCACAACACCCAGTAACGGAATTCTTGTAGCATTTAATAATTCTTTTATATTTCGGATTTTATTATCCAGCAACTCTCCAATTAAGATGAAAAGCAACGGCAGAATTAAAAGTCCTCCAAAAATCCCAAACTTCACACCTTTCACATTCGGTCCGATAGGTGCCTGTCCTACATTTTTAGCAGGGTCAATAACGCTTATATCCGATTGATTGGCTGCCATTTTCATCTGCGTATCGTTCTGTCTACCCAACAAACTGTTATAAGTCGCTTCAATCATGTTGTAGGTTCTCTCAGCATCAAGATATCTACGTTCTTTTTCCGGATAAGAATCTAAGTCAGAATTGGCTTCTGATACATCTTTATCAATCTTATTAATTTCTGTGAAATATTTATTATAATATGCTCTTAACGAACCTGAAGAACCAAGTTTTGCTTCATTGATAAGCCTGTTTATCTCTTTCATCGGCTCAGAATTAGGAGTATAAATAGCTGCCAATTCCCGTCTTTTAAGATATAAAGCCTTGAGTTCTGTAACTGTGGCAGTAAACATTCCGTCTTCAAAACCTGCAGCAGTCGTACTGATCATTCGGTCAAAATTCTGACTTTCCAGTGTATTTCTTATTTCATTTAAAGAAGATACTTTACTTTCCAAATCTGCTTTTTTAGCCTCAAGCTCCTTAATTTTTGTTAGAGATTTTTCATCTCTGTCTTTAATGTCATAAAGCTTTTCTGACGTTTTCAAATAATTAAGAACATTAGCACTTGAATCTAATTTTTTCCCAATTGTTGTAAGATTTCCTTTTAAATAAGTCTCTGTATTTTTATCTACCAACATTTTATCGGCAAGCCTTTTTTTCTGAAGCTGGCTCACAGACATATTCAAGAAGTTTACCGTACTGTTAAGATTATACCCTGTTTTAGAAATAATCATAATTGTACTGATCTCTTTATCAAAATCTACATTTACCGTAGAAACAATATCATTAACAGACTGATTTACAGAAAGAAGATTTACAATGATATTATCAAGTTTAAGTTTAGGAGTTACCGGATTTTTAACCAATCTGAATCTCAGATTAGGTGTAGTATACCATTCTCCTATTTTTACAGTTTTATTTCCCGGTCTTTCGTAACTGTTGATATTCTGAAATCCTTCAACTTCATAATTGTATAAATTCGTCGATTGCCCTTCTTCAGGTAAGACGATTTCAAAAGAATTATCTCCCTTCGGCATTAAAGTTATAGGATAATTAAGCTGTTGAAGATGTCTTTTATCAATCTGTAAAAAAACCGGAGAATCATCTTTGTCAAGGTAAGTGGACTTGATCATTCCTTTTGTAGAATAATTGACAAAAAGATCCAACTCTTTAACCAAAAACTCATTATGAGTTCTTGATAAAAGCATTTTCTTCAAATAAATACCATCCTGATTTCCCCCTTGTCCCCAAATGAAATTGATGGACTGATTGGGAGTAAAATAACTTGAGGTATTATTTGACACACTCAATGAAAGGTTTGAAGAATAAATATTCTGTGCGTAATATTTGCTGTACACCCATGAGATGGCATAGCCGATAAAAAGCATAAAAACAAACCAGTACCAATTTTTAAGAACCCTTCTTATAAAATGCTCAATATCAAAAAGAGCAAAAGATCCGTATTTTTCTTTTTGAGAATCAACCTTCTTCTCTACAGTAGTATCTTTTTCTGGAATCATGGCTATAAGTTTTTAATCAATAAATAAATTGATAATGCCGTAGTGATTACAGACACTCCCGATATTAAAGTCTGGACAGGATCCTTTCCGAATCCGTTCAGGCTTTTCGCTCTGGTATTAAGATAAATCTCATCTCCGTTTTGTACATAATAGTAAGGAGAATTCATTATATCTTCACGGGTAAGATCTATTTGAGCCACTTTAATTCCTTCAGGTAATTTTCTGTGAATTACAATAATTTTTCTATCGACAGTTCTGTTCAATCCTCCATTTATAGCCAACGCTTCAGTAATCGTAAGTGTATTTTTGTGGGCCACTTTCTCGCCTGTAACGCCTGTAGTTTCTACATCACCAAGAATATAATATGTAATACCATCAGTATTCAGTCTTACTTCAGACTTTCCTTCCTGGAAATTTTCGTTTACCTTATCCTGAATTTCCTGAGAGACTTCTTCAATCGTTCTTCCTTCAGCTTTAATAAATCCTATTCCGAATACATTAATATCTCCTTTAGAGTCTACTTTTAATCCGTTAAAATAAAAAATTGAGTTTCCGCCCATGCCTCCGCCTCCCGAAGAACCAGTTATTCCGACACGTCCACCAGAACTCGCTACTGTATTCGTTGTAGGAGCCTGTGTACTTCCGGAAGTATTCAGAGAGGAATAAAATTGTGCGGCATCTCCTTTGGGAGTGGTAACAATATTAAGGTTTAATATATCATTTTTAGTAATTCGATATACAGGAATGTTGTAGGGAATCAAACCTTCCTCATTAATCACCAAACTTTCGCTTGGCTGCATATATCTTACATCTTTTGTCGTAATACAAGATGTAACTAAAAAGGGTAATATCAAAAGGTATAAATACTTATAATTCTTCATCATATTTCAAGTTGTTTACAAAAATAAAGATTTAATTATTAGTCTTTTTATTATTCTTCATAAGATAAATAAAATCTGGTATATAAGCTCCTAAAAATCCTAATAATAGAATAACACCTAATAACAGATTAATATTTATATGTCTAAAATAATAAGCGATAGATACGATAAAAAGGTAATAAATGATAATATAGAAACTGGATCTTCTATGGGTAAGATTCAGTTTTAAAAGTTTGTGATGGATATGGTTTTTATCTGCATCAAAAGGAGATTTCTTATTGATAAGTCTCACAATAATTACATTTAAAGTATCCACAATCGGTAATATTAAAATAGCCACAGCAATCACTGGTGCAGATTGCAGATGATATCTTGGTACATTGGGAAGTGCTCTGTCTATAAAGATATCGATAAAACATATCGACGTAAAAGCCAACAGAAATCCTAATAACATGGATCCTGTATCTCCCATAAATATTTTATTGGTCCGGTAATTTGACAGATTATAATATAAAAATGCCATAACCGCACCTATAATAATAACAGATAAAACGACCAACGGATAATTATACTCTCCCAATCTATAATAACTTATCCCAAAAAGTGCACTGCAAATAACAGAATATCCACCGGCCAAACCATCAATTCCGTCAATTAAATTAAACGCATTGATAAGAATAATAAAAGTTACAATACTGAAAATGACACTTACAATATAGGTAAGTTCATATATTCCAAATATGCCGAAAAGACTTCGTATTCTAATATCCGATCCAATTACGATAAGCGATGAAACAATAATCTGCGCGACTAGCTTTTTATAAGCTCTCATCACCACAATATCATCCATGACACCGATATAAAGAAGAATTACCAGAGAGGCAAATAAGAATTTATACAGGTCAAAAAGTTCATAAGCAAAGATTGAGGCGCATATCCCGATGGAATAAAATATTGCAATCCCTCCTAAATTAGGTATTTTTCTGATATGGGAACTTCTCATGCCCGGTTCATCCATAAGATTTTTCCTTCTGGAAATCTTAATGATAGTCGGCACGGAAAAAAATGTGATTAAAAAGGAAAATATAAAACCAAGTCCTATTTTCACGTAAAAAATAGGAATTCCTGATTGGGTTAAGAACAATTCAAAATTTTTCATTTTTTTCTACTCAAGTACATTTTGTTTTCTAAATCACTTTCAAAACAACTCAATAAAACCTTTCACAGTCAAGATTTCTATTGAATCGAAACAATAGTACTTACATTTGTGTTTATATTAACTTTCTTATTAACTTCTTCTGTCCTGCAAAAAAAAGTAGATAAAAAATCTTTTTTTTCAGGGGCAAAGATAAAAGATAATTTTTATCAAAACGACTATAGTTCAATATATCTTTAATTTTTATATTTCTTTCTTTTATAAAAAGCTCTAATTCATTAGACATATCATAAAAAGTCTCTTCTTTTTTAACATATGCTAAATACGCCAAAAAGGAATAAATACCTTCAAAAATCTGAAAATTTTTAAGTTCTTTTCTTTTACTGAGGTATATTGAATCTTCAAAAGCCGTTTCCACATCTTTTACAGCCTTCAAAATATCCAATCCTTTTTCGGTATGTGTTTTTGTAATAGAATCTGTACGTTCCAGGTACTGATAATGGAAATTCTGTGTCTGTGCAATGGCATCACACTCCAGAAGAAGCTGGGGAATCAGCTGAATGTCTTCAAAATGAACGCCCTTCTTAAACCTTCTTTGATTAAATAATCCTTTTTCAAAAATTTTATTGCAGGCAAAATAACTCAGATCTGAAAAAACAGAAAAATGGCTTTCTAAATCAATTTTTTCAGGCATATTGGGGATCTGCGTCAGCTTTTGGGTAACATTTCCGTGCTGATCGACTTTTTGAATATTGCAGATAACCATTTTAGACTGATGCTTTTCGGCCAGATTCAGCATTTCTTCAAACATTGTAGCTGTTACATAGTCATCACTGTCTACAAAGCCTATATAATCTCCTGTTGATCTGTCAATTCCGAAATTCCGGGCATCACTTAAACCACCGTTTTCTTTATTGAAAGCTTTAATTTTTTCAGGATATTTTTGAGCATATTCCTGAATAATATTTTCAGAATTATCTGTACTTCCATCATTTACAACCAGAACCTCTATATTCTGGAGCGTCTGATTAATCAAAGAATCCAGGCATTTTGCCAGATAATTCTCGACATTATAAACGGGAACAATGATGGAAACTTTTGAGGGAACGTTTGTCATACATTAAATTTTCGTCAGTCGTGCATTCAGCCAGCCTTTTTTGGCTTCATCAAAATCTTTCCTCGAACAAGGAATACAATTTTCTATATTTTCGTCATCACCAAAATACCACAAATTACTGAAAGTATCACGCTTAAAAGCATATTGCCTGTCATCCACAAGAACATAGAATATTTCGTAGTGCCTTTCTTTCGGGTGAGATCTCTGGATATTAATTCCTTCTATTAAATACCAGATCATTTGTGCGAGAAGCTGGTGATTCAATTGGTTTTCAGAATAAATATTATAATTAAAAATCCCTACCGATTTTAGATTTTCGCTTAAACCAATTTCTTTCATATAAGCACAGATCTCTCTCCGGTTCAATCCGTTTACCTGCGGATTCATTGAAAAAGGCTCACTGAAACTTTCAATCGCATCACAATTTACCGTTACCAGATCTGCTTTTCTGAAAAAAGGTTCTGTTTTTTCGGTGGAATTCATCATTTCAGCCAAACGGATAATATCAAATTCTACCTCTTTAATCAGTCGGATCGAATCTATTTCGTTTAAATGTTTCTGATATCCTAAATGATGATAATTCTTAATTGAAAAGTTCTTAGCACCAAAAATTTTACTTAAAAAAGTATGTTCATTAATATTTTCACCCTGATTAAGCGAGATAATATTGCTGATTTGGGTATAATTAATATTATTCTGATGGAAGTTTAATCCTGAAAATAACGAAAAAGCAAAGTCGTTCGAGCCACCAATAATCACAGGAATGGCTCTTCTATGATGACAAGCCGATAATACTTCCTGTAAAATATAATGAGAATCCTGAACCGACTTTCCTGAAACCAAGTCCCCCAAATCTACAATCGGGATCTCAAAATCCAGCTGTGAAAGTTTATAAAACTCTTTTCTGATCCCTGTAAAATCCTGTACCTCTGCATCTCCATTTGCTCCCCTGTAATCTGAAATAAACAGAAGAACAATACTATCCTCCTTTATATCTTTGGTGATCCGGTTTCCGATCTGCCAGCTTTCAGTCTTGAAATTTCTTGGTGAAATGATAAAATCTTCAAAATTCATTCTTTATCCTGTCTATTTTGCTTTAATAAATCCAGATTCGTCTTTCCATAGCTTATATTCTACAGACATATTTTCAGGTACGTAAAATACAAAACTATTTTTGGACTGATAGTTTTCTATTACGGGTTCATTATACACCTTTTTATACATTTTTTTGCCTCCGCACTTTTCGTTGCTGTAGGTCAGAATCTGAAAATCTGATGATGCTTCGTAATAAGAATTGCTGCCATAGGTCTTCTTTTGGAATCTATTCTCCATTTTAGCGGTATGACAATCCTCCATTTCTTTGTCTAAAGAAAGATAAAACTCCACCTTATACTTTTTTTCATTTGCATTTTTCGGCAAGTCGATATTTACTCTTTTGAATCCTTTTTTTGCTCCGGGATAATAATTTTCCTGAGAAAAGCATAGATTAAATAAAAAAACCAAAAACAAAGTGTAAACAAACTTCATTAAAAAACATTTTCACAAACATACAAAAAACCTCATCAAGTTGAGATCGTGTCACGATTTTTATGCATAAAAAAACCATCAACAAATTGTTAACGGCTTCATATAATTGTCTATGTTTATCTAAGTTTCAGGATCTCAAAATCTCAAATACAAAAGTCGTTGAAGTTTCAAAGCCACCGCCTTGCGTTGCCCCAAATAAAAACCTAGGTGTTTCTCCGTCTTTATCGAGTAAAATCATGGGACGTTCTAATCTTCCGAACCGTTTTAAATGTGCCGGAGGGTTGGATTCATTGACATAATTTCCCATATTAAGATAAGCGATCTCCGGTTTTGACCAGTGAATACCGTCTTTTGTCATTAAGTGTAGACCATACTCATGGTTAAAAAATCCCATATCACGGGCTACCATATGAAATTTCCCTTTTTGAGCCCATATAAAAGCATCTTCCAGCTGGGCATTATTAGGCAGTGATGAAAAGTCAATTACCGGATTTTCGGAGACTTTTTTGTAAGGGCCCAGTGGAGAATCGGCTTTTGCCAGCCCATATTTTCGGTTTCCTCTTACCGCTCCTCTATGCGTTTCATATTCTTCGGTATTCCAGGATTTATAAAACAGCCAATACTTACCGTCGTTTCCTTTCACAAAAGCAGGATTTGTAGTACAATGATCATCCCAAGAGCCTTTCTCTCCCGGAAGAAGCAAAGGCTCTTCCGGACGGGTCCAGTTTCCATCAAGACTTTTTGAGGTTGCCAATCCTATTCTTTTGGTATTTGTTTTCCCATTGGAAGTCCCCATGAAAAAAAGCAAATATTGATCTTTCACTTTTTTAACCAAAGGATTGTGACAGGTTGTTGCATCCCAAAACCCCTCACCTCTTGGCGCAAGAATAACCTGTTTATGTTCGAATGCATCATATGGGGAATTGGCTTCTGCGCGACAAATTTCAGATCCATTGAGCCAGCCTCCCATTCCTTTCTCTTTTTTCCATCGGGAATAAAAAAGATGAACCTTCCCATCTTCGCCCCAAATCGGAGAACTGCACCAAATATAGTATCCTTCTAAAGCCAATGACCTTCCAATTGGTTTTAAATTAAAATAGGGTTTTTCTTCTCTAGATAAAAATCTTGTAAATGATGACCCAAAAAATACAGCTGCCATTCCCAAGGCCGAAGTTTGCAGAAATTCTTTGCGCGTGAAAGGTTTTTCCATTGCATTTATTTGAAAGCTAATTTAGAAGAAACGGATTGAAGTAGTATCCTGCGGTTTCGGGCTTGTAAATTCACTGATAAATCAATAAAGCATGACTATAAGCGTTATATTTGATTTAATAATTACTAAAAAAATTTGTTCTAAATACATCTGTTACTTCAGAAATAACAATTATCATAAATTTCATAATCGCAAGCGATTATTTTCTTGATGAAATTATAGATGAAAAAAGGAAAAATCATTAATCAAATAGAAATGTATTGTAACAAGGGGTTTCAGGGAGATTTGATAAGATCTTATGATGTTCCTCATTTTAGAAGAGATATTTATCATTTAGATAAATATGGACAAATAGTTAAATCAATTGAATAAAAAACAAAACCCCTTCTGATGATTTCAAAAGGGGTTAATATGTAAGTATAAAACTATTTATTTTTTTGCTGCAGGTTTCTTAGTCGCAGGTTTTTTTGCTGTCGTTGCAACCTTTTTAGTTGTTGCCGCCTTTTTAGCTGCTGGCTTTTTCTTTTCTGCAAAAGCTTTCGGATCCTGATCAGTAATCCATTTTTTAACCTCATCTAAAGAAAGTTCTTTCAACTCATCTGCTTCATATTTTGTATCATCAGCTTTCTTCGGAATCTTGAACATTGCTTTTCCAAACTTAATGAAAGGTCCCCATCTTCCGTTTTCGATGGAAATTTTCTCTTTTTCCCACTGTTGGATATATCGGTTAGCTTCTTTTTCAAGTTTAGCATCAATTAATTCATTGATATCGCTTTGAGAAAGATTTTCAAAATCATATCTCTTCGGAACATTTACGAAAATACTCTGATATTTGATGAAAGGTCCGAATCTTCCCGTTCCTTTGGTTACAGGCTCACCTTTGTAGGTTGCAATCGGAGCATCAGCAATTTTCTTTTCGTTGATAATTTCTTCCGCACGCTTCTGATCGATAGAAAGTGGATCTTCGCCTTTCGGAATGCTGATATACGTTTCACCCCATTTTACATAAGGTCCGAATCTTCCCACACCTACAGAAACCGGGTTTCCATCAACCTCACTCAGATCAAAAGGAAGTTTAAATAACTCTAAAGCTTCTTCAAAAGTAATCGTTGCAATATTCTGACCAGCCATTAATGAAGCAAAAATCGGTTTTTCCTCGTCTTCAGTTTCCCCAATCTGAATCATCGCACCGAATCTTCCGATTCTCGCATGAACATTTTTACCCGTTTTCGGATCAACACCTAAAAGTCTGTCTCCTGTTGCCCTGTCTGCATTTTCTTCTACATCTTCAATTCTCGGGTGGAATTTTGAGTAGAAATCGGTCATCATCTCTTTCCACTTCTGATCACCGTTTGCAATTTCGTCAAAACTTTCTTCAACTCTTGCTGTGAAACCGTAGTCTAAGATTTCTTTAAAATTATCTGTTAAGAAATCGCTTACCACTTCACCGGTATCCGTTGGAAGGAATTTATTTTTATCCCCTCCGAATTTTTCATCAAGGACTTCTTTTTTAATTTTATCTTTTGCTAAAGAAATCTTCACCACTTCTCTTGTTTGTGGCTCTACTTCTCTTTTATCAACGTATTCACGGTTCTGAATCGTCTGAATCGTCGGTGCATAAGTCGAAGGACGACCGATTCCCAATTCTTCAAGCTTTCTTACCAAACCTGCTTCGGTATATCTCGCACTTGGCCTTGTGAATTTTTCCGTTGCTGTTATTTTTTTATACTCTAATGTTTCTCCAACACTTACTTTCGGAAGCAGCTTTTCGTTGTTTTCTTCATCTTCATCTTCCGTTTTTACAATTCCGTAAGCTTTTAAGAAACCATCAAAAATGATCACTTCACCCTGAGCTTCAAAATGCTGAGGAAGTTTTGCATTTCCTATTTCGATTACTGTTTTCTCAATTTTGGCATTGGCCATCTGGGAAGCCAGTGTTCTTCTGTAAATTAATTGGTATAATCTGTTTAGCTGAACATCACCAATGCTTTTCACCGCAAAATCTGTAGGACGTATCGCCTCGTGAGCTTCCTGTGCAGATGCCGATTTTGTAGTATAGTTTCTTGGTGAAGAATATTCTGAACCGTATTCTGAAACAATTTGTTTTTTCGCTCCTTCAATGGCTTCCTGAGAAAGGTTTACCGAGTCGGTTCTCATATAGGTAATATACCCTTCTTCATAAAGTCTTTGTGCAAGACGCATGGTATTGGTTACATTATAGCCCAGCCTTGATGAAGCTTCCTGCTGCAATGTTGAAGTTGTAAAAGGTGCAGAAGCAGAACGTGTTCCCGGTCTTGTTTCAACATTCAGAACTTTAAATTCTGTCGTTCTTGCCTGTTCTAAGAATTTTTCTGCATCTTCTTCTTTATCGAAGTCTTTTTTAAGCTTGGCAGCAATTTCCTGCTCGCTTTTATTAAGGAAAATCCCGTCCAGTTTGAAGCTCGCCTTCGGAGTAAACTCGCGGATTTCTTTCTCTCTTTCAACAATTAATCTTACCGCAACCGACTGTACTCTTCCCGCAGACAATCCCGGTTTTACTTTTTTCCAAAGTACCGGAGACATTTCGAAACCTACGATCCTGTCTAAAACTCTTCTTGCCTGTTGGGCATTAACTAAGTTTTGGTCAATATCTCTTGGATTATCAATAGCTTTAAGAATGGCATTTTTTGTAATCTCATGGAAAACAATTCTTTTTCTGTTTTCCGGCTTCAGTTTCAATTCATCCGCCAAGTGCCACGCAATAGCCTCTCCCTCACGATCTTCATCGGAAGCCAGCCACACCATTTCGGCTTTCTTTACTGCAGCTTTTAATTCTGTTACTAATTTCTTCTTGTCGGCAGAAACTTCATAATCAGGAGTAAAGGTTCCGAGGTCAATTCCCATTCCTTTTTTAGGCAAATCTCGGATATGACCAAAGCTGGATTTCACTTCAAAATCCTTCCCTAAATATTTCTGAATAGTTTTTGCTTTAGCCGGAGACTCAACGATTACTAAATTTTTCGACATTCTAAAAATTTTTTGCAAAAGTAAAGCTTTTTTATTATATAGGTTTTGTGAATCACATTTTATTTAATAATTCAAGGGGAGCAACAAAGACTCTGTAGAGAATTCCTTCGAAGGTAAAACCCTTCCCTGACATCTCTACCCTGTATATCAGCGATAAAATAATGATCAATAATGTGATATAGAATTTTTTATTAATTACGATAGGCTCGAATGAATAAGCGGAGTCTGATTTCTTTAATAACAGGGCAAAAAGAACAATGATGAGCATCATATGGATATACATCCAGCGCCCCCAATCAATTGCAAGATAGAACAATGGAAAGGAAAACAAAAATGCTCCCATTAATAAAATAGATAAAACCTTTCGGTTATTTAGGTATTTTAAATAATATCCTAAATGGAAAACACTAATTGCCAAACTTATAAAATAAAGTATGTATTCGCCACTATGTTCTTTTATATATTGCCGTTCATTAATATTCCAGAAAAAAATACCATAGGTAGGATGAACTCCTCTTTCCGCAAGAATCTGAAGAGACAAGCCTTCATTTACATTTTTACCGAACAGAATAATAATCGCTGCCGGTATTCCCGCTGAAAGAAAGTATTTAATATATCTTTTAAACTCAAATCTGCCATTTTTAACATAGAGTGCGATTGCAAAATAAGGAACATAAAATAAGGTCACCTCATGCAACAAAGTACTGATGATTAAAAAAAGACAAAATAAATACTCTTTAAATCGGGTCAGCTTATCATTATCCAGAAGCCAGGCAAAGTATGTAAATAAAAGAAATACGATGAATTCTTTTTTACCTACATAGGTCACGGTATTCAAAAGACCTATAAAACCTATCGATGACAGTAAAAGTGATAGGTACAGAAGATCTGTGACTTTATACCGGATCAGTTTTGTATACAGCCAAAAGAAAGTTAAAATAATTAAAAACTGAAAAAAATAGACAATATAATTAAGCCTTAATCCTGTAAAATCCTGCAGCATAAAAAAGAAACTTCCGGACAGCCCGCGTCTTTTGAACCCCCCATCCTGATAATTAATCAGCCAGTCTGCAAGAATATAACCATCATCTTTAAGGTTATAAATCAGTGTAAATGCTAAAGTATAAATAGCCGTTACGGCAATAAGAATATAAATGAAAATCTTAATATTAAAGTGCTGTAAAATTTTCTCTAACCTCATAATGTGTTTTTATGTTGAATTCCAAAAACAAAGAGAAACAAAATAAACTCCTGTAAGTATTCATTATTTTTTAGAACATCCAAAAATATGAATTTTACCTATATTGAAGTAGTATTTTATTTCTCTTTTTCTGTTATTTAACTTTGTATTTTTTACTTATTGCTTGATAATTTTCACAATTTCCTTAGATTCATTAATTCTCACAAGATAGGCTCCGGAAACCAGTGACGAAACATTCGTTTTACCGCTTTCGAATTTCCCGGATTTTATCAGCTGCCCGGACATATTATAGATCTGATAATAATATCCGTCTTTATAATCGGGAGCCTTAATATGCAATTCTTCTTTTACCGGGTTTGGAAATAATATAATCCTTTCCTCTTTTACGATTTCCTGCACCTCAACAGTGCTCAGGGCTTTTGCTGCTTTTATCGCAGGCAAAGATGTTATCGGCAGTTTCGGAATCACTCCTTCTTCATTGCCGTTAGCATCATATTTAATCTTTACGCAACGACAGCTTAGTCCAAAATATGGGTCATTATTATCATGAAAAGCAATCATACGATTGGCTGTAGCTGCTGCATCAAAGATCACATTGATAGGTCTGCCCATATAGTTTGAATTTAAAGCTGCAGTCCACACTCCGGGATACTGAAAATTAATCATATTATAAGTTCCCTGCGCCGTCTGATTTGCGACCACACTTCTGAAGCCCCTTGATCCTGAGTTCGGATAATTCCCAACAGGATATTCTGAAGTATTGTAGATATAACCAATAGTATAGCTATAAGATGCACTTCTTCTCACTCTAAGACCATAATAGTCTGTAAGTACACTATAAGAGGTTGCTACGTTCTTATCTTTTTTATACCAGGGCGTCAATCCGAAATCCTTGTTGGTCGCAATAGCAACTCCACTAAGGTCCGGAATCCTCCATCCTTCCGGACACGGATCAAAAGGAGACTTTTTACCACCTCTTCCCCATCTGTCCGGAGCTAAGTTGGGTTCATTAGCGACCCAATCAGTACCGTTCGTATACGCAGCAGTACCGCTGTTAAAAGAAGCAAATGTACTAGGAATCATATATACCAAAGGATTTCTTACCGAATAGGATAAAACCTTAGCCACTTTTTCAGAAGGTTTGTCTGTAGTCTGCACATTAACAACACCTGCATAGGTGTTGTAAGGCACCATATAACTTCCCGACATATTATTATAAGTTGCATTAGGAAGTGTTGTATAAGTAAGCGTTCCGCTGGCTGTTGTGCTTCCAAGATAAACGGAATAAGAAGCCCTGTCATCCGCATATTGAAAAGTTGGTAAAGGATCTTTCCTTCCCCATTGATAATGTAATCCTGTTGAGGCTTTTATTCTTGCTAACTCTGCAGCAGTAGGAGTAAGTGGATTTACGACTACAGGAAAGGCATCTGTAGCGCCAAGATTCCTGTCCATGAATTCGGTTTGGAATACATTATCTCCTTTCGTCAGATAGTTTATATAATTCGTAGCGCTGGTGACGGGTAACTCTGTAGTATATGAATAAGAAGACACCGGTGTATCGGTCACCCAAATATGCCAGCTCCAATACACAGGACTGGCTATATTTCCGTTGTGTAAAGTGATCACAGCATTTCCGCTTTGATTCGGATTAAGGGTCACTACAATTTTTGAATTGGAAATAGCTGATAGTGAAGCCGGAGAAGCATTCGGAATGGCAACTTTGTTAATAAGAGAAGTATTCGTCGTCCAGAGAACATTCGATTTTAAATCATTAAAATTAGCAGGATTAAGAATATCTTTATTATTCAGAAGCTGACTCTGAACCGAAAAAGCCTTACTTACCGGAATTTCAATGCTCGTAGCAATAGCGCTTTTCAGCACCTGATAGGTATTAGGATTATTAATACCTTCGCGATATTCTGTTTCAGAAGCCAAAAATTCTGTGGGAAAATTATAATTATCGGCTACATACAGCGGATCTTTTATACATCTACATCCATTCGCATCAGAAGTATTCATTGCATACAGCGGGCGGTACCAATATCTTCCTTTCACCATTGACAGAGATGCGTCAGGAACATCCGGCTGATCCCTATCCGGAATCATATACAACCCTCTTGCTGAAGTTGCCGGTGTTGCATCGAACTGTCTAGCCATTGTCGCCGTCCACAATCCTGTGTGATGCTGATCCGAATATTGTCCTGAATGCAACCCTAAAATCAGCTGTCCGGTTCCAGGAAAAACACCCATATTAAAACCACCGACATTAGATAAATCAAATCCGACATTGGAATATACTTTAAATCCTGCCATAAAAATTGGCAACCCTGCATCTGTAGGTTTTATAATATGATAGTTATTAGATTCAAATACATTCTTGCCCATATTCGTTCTTACTCCAAAAGGAGAATAATCTAGCCTGATATCATCAATATAGGTTTGCGATGCAAGATTTGCCACAAGCATTGAAGGCATTCTCCATCCGTTCGGGCAGGGATCGTAAGAAGATTTATCACGGTAAGGTTTTCCATTCGCATCATCATTATATCCTGCTGTAATTTTCCCCTGAGAATTATCCGACCATAAATTAAGCTCTGTCAGGAGATTATCTGTGAGATTAAAATATTTCCCAAACCAGTTGACGGGCAAATTGGTATTGTTATTATAATAGGCCGGACCTGAATTATCATCTTTATTAACATAAATAAGACTTAAGGGATTCTTCACAGAAAGTCTGATGTTATCCGGAACCTGAGCACCTGACAAGAGTACAAATTTTCTCAGATTATCAATACTGGTCGCATTGGTGAAGTTTTTGGCCCCTCTATGTCTTATTCTTCCGATAGAGCCGGAAACTTCATAAAAATCATTCCCTCTTGAAACCAGAGGCGGAATAGGATCTTTTCTACCCCATTGATAAAGCAGACCGCCGTTTCGATTCCATTCATTAGCGGTAATAGAACTGGTGACAGCTCCAAGATTTCTGTCCATCCATCCCCAATCCGAATCAGGAATAACTTCTACTGTTCCGTCACTTTTTTCTCTCTTAAGATTAGCAAAACTCTTATAGGTACTTCCATTTGTCGGATCATCTGTCACCCATACATGCCAGCTCCAGAAGATTTCCCCTCCCACTCTGAATGCGATAACGGCATTTCCTTTTTTAGATTTGTTAATCGGAACTTTTATTTTTGCATTTGCCCCCGAATCTAAAATCTCAAGGTCATACAGTGCTCCTGTTTTAATTAATCCGTGGATATCTTCCCATAAAACATCAGCTGTTATTTTACCATTGGGAATAGGAGCTCCACCCATGAGTTTATCCTGCTCCCACATGATGTAGGCTTTCCTTACGGGAATATAGAGACCTTCACTACTTTGACCTGGATCAAAAATATAGCTGTTGGGTGCTTTTGACCAGTCTTTAGGAATGTCTTTATTAAGAACAGATTTGGTCTTATTATTTTTTTCATTGACAATCAACTGAGGATTTTTAACCACAGTATCCTGAATTTTTAAAAACCGCTCAGAATAGGTGTAATTTGAAAAGATTTCATTCGTTTTTATCTTATTCTTAGAATAAATACCAATCGACACTAGGCAAAAAAATATTGCCGTCAAATTTTTAACTGACTTTTTCATTTCCTTGAATTTGCGTTATCAAAACAGTACAACATTTAAGCCCTCGTTAAAAAATATCAATTTATTTTATAGATAACAATAAAATACATAAGATACATTGTAAATTAAATAAAATTATTAAATTATATATACAAAAATTACATTTTCCAACTTGCGCGTTGCGAAAATACAGCATTTTTAAAGAAATTTTTTATGTTTACAGTCAACTTGAATTAATATTAATAATCATAATCGCCATAGATAATTTAAATAATACATTAAACAAAAGAAAAGACAACGTTTAAAAACATTGTCTTTCTCTATAATATTTGAAATATTTTTTGAAAAGGAAATCCTATTAAGGTAAAATATGGTTTTTATACAGATCAAAAGTAAACCTTCCTCCGATGATATTTTTGAAACTTGAAAATACCACAAAATTGAAGATCGTTAAAACGATAATAAAAGAATAAATCATTTTTTTTGCGTTGGCCGATACTACATACATAGCATTCGGAATGATAACATATGCAAAACCGATAAATGCTCCCGCCAGTCTTGAAGAGAAAATGGGATTATTTCGGAAAATAAAATAAAAACAGACTCCAATTACCACATAAGCTCTGTGGTATTCGTAATAAGGAAACTTTTCCTTCATCTTGTTATCAAATGCAAAAAGGAAGAATGTGAGAATCGCCATCATCACCTCCGGAATACCAATAGCACCATTAATCCTTTCCACAGATTCTTCTACATATCCGTTGAAACCAACCGAAAGTGTATTATCTGCGGCAATACTGTTCATAAAGGTACCAAAATACCTATACACCTCAAACGGAGCCAAAAACACAGAGCCAAGAATCATAACAAGCATTACAGCTTTGTTTAAAGGAATTCTTACCAGCCAGTACATCGGCAAAAACACATAACAGACATTGTGAATTCCTCCGGCTAAATAAATACACAAAAGATAAGCCCAGAGCTTCCTGTCTTTAATATACCTTATCCCGAAGTACGCAATGAAAGACCCTAAATTCTGTCTGATCTGACCACTTTCTCCAATAAAGAAACCGGGAATAAACAGAAAAAGCATGAACGTAAAAGGATAAAAAGTATTATCATCTGTATACTCTACCTTAAAATAGATTGCAAGAATAGCAATCACAAAGGTCAGCATATAATAAGGCGCATTGAATATGTTCAGCAGTATTTTATTAATTAAAACATACAGCCATTCGACCTCCATAGGCTGAGGACCGTTAATAGTAAGTGCCTTCAGAAAAATCGATACATAATCTTTAGTATCAGAATAAATATAAATACCCCTGTAGCTACCATAATCGGGACCTACGTTATCTCTAAGTCCGGCAATAATGATTAGATATCCTCCTAAAATCCAAAGCCATTTTTTGTTAACTCTTCCATGAAAAACTTCCTGGTAGCTAAAAATAAGCATGTATATAATCGCAATTATATAATATGGGTGTAATAAACTCATGGATTTGGTATGATATTTTTAAACTGATATGAAGCCACTATAAATCCGGTAAGAATCAACGGCATAAATAATCTTGTTTCCCAAAAAAGCCCCACTAATGCTATCATTAACAGATACGGCAATGAGAAAAATAAATATTTCCTTAAGATCTGCTTTCCTTCCGAATTACAAAATCCGTAAGCCAAATACAAACTGAGCAAGCCGAAAAGCAAACCCATCAGGTTGTATGGACTTGTAAAGTTCTTAATAAGATAAACACCTTCAAAAAATGATGTATCCTGGCGGATTGCCATCCTCAGACCTACATAAGGCAAAATAAAAGCAATAAATAATAAAATAATTTCTTTTATATAAGTAAAGTTTCTCTTTTTCAACTGATCAAAATCAATGAAAACAGCAGCAAAGAATGAAATATTAAGGCAGGCTGTTTCTCTTACAAATGTTGAAACAAATATAATGACGCTCAAACAAATAAGATCCATAATTCGTTTCTCATCCCAGTACTTTAATGTAAAAAAGACTCCGGCCACATAGAAAAACATAGCAATAGAATCACAGTTGGTAGGAACATATTGCATGATCACGATAAAAAATATCACAATCAGATGAACCAACCTTTTAACATGATTGTTCATCAGCAGCTCAACCGGTTTCAATTTCAGAATGGAATGTAAAATAACAGAAGTCAATATAAAAAAGAAAACATTGATCAGAAAAGTACTGTGATAAAATAAAGAACCCTGCTTTAAAAGAAAGCTTTTGGCAAAAGGCAGATAATTATTGATTACATAAGTAACAAACTCGGTCACATGCACACTTAAGTAATTCGGAATTACTCTATACGCATACACCGACGAGAACATAAAATCGGGTGCTTTTTCCCAGGATTTTATACCTACCACATAGGAGGTCTCAAATCCGTAATAGGACATAAAGAACAGCAGAAAAGGGAGAATTATTACAAATAAAAATCCGTTAAATTTTTCATCAAATATTTTAAACATATTAAATCTAAGTTCCTTTACTATAGAAGTTTTTTGTTTTAAAATGTATTTTCATCAATTGGGAACTTTTGCAAAAGTATAAGTTTTTTTCTTTCCACCTAGAATATTTTATTGATTTTCAGACAAAACTTATTGTTAAAACATTTTGAACTAATCATGAAAAAATTAAATTTGCAAACTTGATTTTAACAATGTAATGCATCGCTTCTTTATATACTTATATTATCTTATTTCCAAAAACAGGCTTCTTTCTGTATTTCTTGCAGTTGGAATCGCCGTTGTCTGTGGATTTTTTGCTTCAAAAATTAATTTTGAGGAAGATATCAATCAGATCATCCCAAAAAATGAAAAATCTGATCTCACAGCCAAAGTTTTAAAACAGCTTAATTTTTCAGATAAAATCATTGTAATTATTGAGAATAAGTCCAAAGAAGATCAATTTCAGCTTTCTGAAACAGCAGATACTTTTTTAACCAAACTTGAGCCTCTGCAAAAATATATCGGCTCTGTTCAGGGGAAAGTAAACGACAACGAAATCTCCGAGACCTTCGATTTTGTAAATCAGAACCTTCCGTTGTTTCTGAATGAAAACGATTACAAAGAGATTGAGAGAAAACTTAAGAAAGACAGCATTGCAAAACAGGTTGAGAACAACTACGTCTCTTTGGTTTCACCAACGAGCCTTGTTACTAAAGAATTTATTAAAAAAGATCCGCTGGGCATCACATTTTTAGGAATTAAAAAACTGAATGCTTTAAATATCAGTAAAGATTTTAAATTGGAAGACAATTATATCGTTACCAAAGACGGGAAAAATCTGCTCCTTTTTATTGAGCCTAAAAACAAAAGCAACGATACCAAAAACAATGAGTCTTTTATCAATCAGTTAAATAATATAAAAGACAACCTCAACAAACAGTTCAAGGGGAAAACCGAAGTCAGCTATTTCGGATCTCCTGTTATTGCTGTTGCCAATGCCCAACAAATCAAAAAAGACATCCAGAATACGGTCATGATTTCTATGACTGTGCTTTTGATTTTGCTGATTTACTATTTCAGAAATTTCTTTACACCTATTATTGTTTTCCTTCCGACAGTATTTTCTGTTTTATTAGCCCTGTTGATTTTATACTTTATTAAAGATAAAATTTCGGCAATTTCTTTAAGTGTCGGAGCTATTCTGATCGGAATTACCATTGATTACGCCCTGCATATTCTTACGCATTATAAGCATAACAATAATATTGAGGAACTTTATAAAGAGATTACACAGCCTATTATATTGAGCAGCGCAACAACCGCTGTTTCTTTTCTATGTCTGGTTTTTGTACGTTCGGAAGCATTGAAAGATCTTGGTCTTTTCGCGGCAATTACCGTTATTCTATCCTCCATAACTGCTTTGATCATTGTTCCACAGCTTTATACACCAAAGAAAAAAGAATCTGAACTCAACACCAATTTTATCGATAAAATAGGGTCTTATCCTTATGAGAAAAATAAACCTTTAATTATTGGCTGTTCTGTCATTATTATTGCCTGTCTTTTCGGATTCAGACATGTTGGCTTCAATGAAGATATCGGAGATCTAAATTACATTCCAAAAGATTTAAAAATAAGTGAAGCAAAGCTTGAAAAGCTTTCGGACATCACGTCAAAATCAATTTACACGATTTCTTATGGGGACTCTGAGAATGAAGCATTAACAAGAAACTCCCATCTGAGTAATTTCCTTGAAAAAGAGAAGAAAGACGGCAAGATTCTAAGCTACAATTCTCTCGGGAATGTTGTTTTATCAGAAAAAGATCAGCAACAGAAAATCAACGCATGGAAAAAATTCTGGGATACTCATAAGAAGAACCAGACGCTTTCTGAATTAATCAGCAGTGGAAATCAATTCGGATTCAACTCTTCAGCATTTGATCAGTTTAATGAAAATTTAAATAAAGACTACTCTACATTAACCTTAAAAGATTATTCAAAAGTAAAAGCTTTACAGATTTCTGAGTTTTTAAGCAATGAAAACGGTTTTTATACTGTTTCAAACGTTGTAAAAGTGGATGAAAAGAAAAGAGATGCGTTCATCAAAGACGTAGAAAAAAATCACGATGCTCTGGCGATCGACCGGCAACAGATGAATGAAAACTTTTTAGGCTTACTGAAAAGAGATTTTAACACATTGATCAATTATTCTCTTCTCGCGATTGTTTTAACGATTATCGTTTTCTTCAGAAACTTTGAACTGACTGTTCTTACCATGTTTCCGATTGTTTTAACGGGAGTGGTAACCGCAGGAATCCTATATTTCTTAGGCCTGGAACTGAACATTTTCAGCACTGTTGTCTGCACCCTGGTTTTCGGAGTGGGAGACGATTTCAGTATTTTTCTGACAAAGGCAATGCAAAAAGAGCATACTACCGGAAAAAATGAACTCCCCACTTACAGAACTTCTATTATTCTGGCAGTTTTCACTACTATTTTATCTATTGGCTCTTTGATTTTTGCAAAACATCCGGCCTTGCATTCATTGGCTTTGGTAGCTTTAATCGGAATGTTTTCGGTCATTATTATTACCTCAACACTCTATCCTTTCTGGTTTAGGTTATTAATTACAAACAGAGCAAAGAAAGGACTCTCCCCTATTACATTCAGACTTTTTTTACATTCAAGCGTATCATTTTTATATTATGGATTAGGCGGTATTATGTTCTCTTTTATAGGAAGTGTTTTTGTTAAAAATTCCAAAGGAAAAACTTTAGACCTTATTAAATTAATTATGGCGAAGTTTTTAACTTCGGTCTTATATTCTAATCCATTTGTAAAGAAGAAGGTCATTAAAAATACGAAAGAAGATTTCAGTAAACCGGCAGTCATTATTGCTAACCACACTTCTTTCCTCGACACACTGGCAATTGCTATGGCCACTCATAAGATTGTCTATCTTGTGAATGATTGGGTGTACGAGTCTCCTGTTTTCGGAAGAATGGTACGGGCACTAGGTTTTTATCCCGTTTCTCAAGGTATCGAAAACGGAATGGAAAAACTGAAAGAAAAAATCGATCAGGGATATTCGTTAGTTGTTTTCCCGGAAGCAGAACGCTCTTACACCAATGATGTAAAAAGATTTCATAAAGGTGCTTTTTATCTGGCCGAACAGTTCGGACTCGATATCCTGCCTCTTTACATTCACGGAAATTCGGAAGTACTGCCAAAAGGAGATTTCATTATTTATGACGGAGCCATTACGGTAAAAGTGGGAGACCGAATCCGAAAAGACGACCTGAGTTTTGGTAAAAATTATTCTGAGCGTACAAAAAAAATCAATGCTTACTTCAGAGAAGAATTTGCTCTGTTAAGAAGTGAACTCGAAGACGAAAATTATTTTAAAAAGAAATTACTGCTGACTTTTCTATATAAAGATACAGAAGTGGTAAAAAATGTAAAAGACGATTTCAGCGTCAACAAATCTGTTTACTATGAAATGAATAAATACATTCCAAAGGATGCAAATATTCTGCACTTTGCGAATGATTTCGGACAAAAAGATATTATATTAACTCTTCAGCAGGCAGGCAGAAAAGTTTTTACAATCATTAAAGATACCGAGAAACGACAAACGGCTCAACAGAATTATTTAGTTAAAAGAAGAAAGATCAATTATATAAAAGATACCACAGAAGTCTCTAAAAACATTAACGTTCTTTTGATTTCTGATGAAAATTTCAACCTCAATGAAGTGACAGAATTCCCTGAAACTATCATTTTTATGGGAATAAAAAACAATTCTTTTAAGAATAGTAATTATCTCCCGGAATTCAGTTCAGAATCTTTAAAAGTATTTAGGTCTAAATAATAAATATGAAAAGCATATTTTTGTAAACGCTAAAAAATATTAATGAAAAAAAGTATACTCGTTATATATTATACGCAAACCGGGCAATTAGAAGATATTGTAAAAAATATTGCCCAGCCGTTTGAAGATAAAAACGAAGAATATGAAGTAACGTATTACAACATTCAGCTTAAGGAAGACTTTGCTTTTCCTTGGTCGAATGATGTATTTTTTAATACTTTCCCGGAATCCTATTTACAGATTCCAAGTGAGATTCTTCCACCACCGGAAGAAGTTTTAAACAAAAAGTTTGACCTTATTCTTTTTGGGTATCAGGTTTGGTATTTAACCCCTTCCATTCCGATTATTTCGTTTCTGAAAAGTGGTTTTGCCCAGAATATTCTGAAAGATACTCCTGTTGTTACCATTTCTGCAACCAGAAATATGTGGATGCTTTCGCAGGAAAAGCTTAAAGTGTATTTAAGAGATATGCGGGCTCAGCTTATAGGAAATATTGCACTGGTAGACAGACATGATAATTATACAAGTGTATTAACGATTTTGCGCTGGCTGACAACAGGGCAGAAAGAAAAATCTGGAATACTTCCTGCAGCCGGAGTTTCAGATGAAGAAATCACGGGTTCTGTAAAGTATGGCAGAATTATTGAAACTCATTGTAAGAATAATGATTTCACTAATCTTCAGCCTGATTTGGTAAAAAACGGAGCCGTTGAAATACGTCCGTTTTTAGTGAGAGTAGAAAAAGTAGGAAATAAGATTTTTACCATCTGGTCTAATCTGATTATCAAGAAAAAAGAAAAGCGACCATTGCTGATAAAATTCTTTAAGGTATATTTGATGGCTGCTATCTGGATCATTTCACCGATAGTTTTAGTTTTACACCTACTCACAACACCAATTTTTTGGTTTAAAAGAAAAAGACAGAGAGAATATTTACAAGGAATTAATTTAAAATAGAATGTACGACGTATTTATAACAAAAGCATCAACATACCTACCCAATGAGCCGGTTTCTAATGATGAAATGGAAACGTATCTTGGCTATATAAATGGCGCTAAATCTAAAGCAAAGTCTATTATTTTAAGAAACAATAAAATCACGACAAGGTATTACGCTTTAGACAAAGAAGGAAACCCTACTCATACGAATGCCCAGCTGACTGCAAAAGCTATTGAGGGACTTTTCGATGAAAATTTCAAAAAAGAAGACTTGAAATTATTATCAGTCGGAACAACTTCTCCAGACCAGATTCAGCCTTCACACGCTTCTATGGTTCATGGTGAACTAAATATCGGAAAATCTATTGAAATTAATACCGCTACAGGTCTTTGTAATTCAGGAATGAACGCCCTGAATTATGGGTTTCTTTCGATCAAAGCAGGTGTTCAGGAAACAGCTGTTTGTGCAGGATCTGAAAGAATGTCTGCCTGGATGACCGCTGATAAATTCAATCACGAAGCAGAAAATCTTGTGTTATTGGAAGAAAGACCAATTATCGCCTTCAAAAGAGAGTTTCTGAGATGGATGCTTTCTGACGGGGCCGGAGCTTTCTTATTGGAAAACAAACCAAGAGAAAATGAAGTTTCTTTAAAAATCGATTTTATTGATTTCTATTCTTATGCTCACGAGATTGAAGCCTGTATGTATGCGGGATGTGAAAAACAGGAAGACGGAAGCCTGCAGTCATGGGCAGATTACCCATCTGATGAATGGCTGAAACAATCCATTTTTGCCTTAAAACAGGACACTAAAATTTTAGATAAATATATACTGGTAAAAGGTGCTGAAAGCTTGAGATCTTCTTTCGACAAGCATGATCTTGATCCTAATACCATCGATCATGTTTTAGCACACATTTCTTCCGGCTATTTCAAAGAAGGACTGAAAGACGAATTTGCTAAAGTAGGTTTGGACTTTCCTTGGGAAAAATGGTTTTATAACCTTTCTGATGTGGGGAATATCGGAGCTGGTTCTATTTTTATTGCCTTAGAACAGCTTATGAATTCCGGAAAACTGAAAAAAGGAGAAAAAGTACTTCTTTGTGTTCCTGAAAGTGGAAGATTTGCCTATTCTTGCGCATTATTAACGGTTTGCTAATGGAAAATAAATTACCCACATCTGATCAGCATTTCGTGGAAAGTTTAATTCCACAAAGATCTCCTTTTGTCATGGTAAACAGCATTGCAGATTATTCTGAAACACACTTAATTTCAGGATTTGAAATAAAAGAGGAGAATATTTTTGTTCAGGATGGCATTTTTCAGGCTTCAGGTCTGGTAGAGCATCAGGCACAAAGTGTAGCTTTACACACAGGTTACAAATATTATTTATTAGGAAAAGAAGCTCCGACGGGATATATCGGTGTCATCAAATCTTTTGATGCCGAAAAATTACCTCACGTGGGAGATCTATTGAAAACAGAAGTCACCATTCTGAATGAAATAATGGGTGTCACATTGGTAGATATCGTTACAAAACTGAATGACGACATCATTGCAAGCTCCCAGATGAAAACAGTTGTAAAATAAATTTCAATGGAAATCAAGGAAGAAAATATCATCAATATTCACAATTTTCTGCCGCATCGCGAACCGATGCTGATGGCTGACTATATTTTAGAATTAACTAAAGAAAAAGTTGTGACTTCCTTTGAAATTTTAGAGGATAATGTATTCGTGCATAACCATGAATTTGCAGAAGCCGGTTTAATAGAAAATTTAGCACAGACCTGTTCATCAATTCTCGGACAGAGCTTTTTCAAAAGCGATGAAGTAGAAACAAAAGTAATTGGTTTTATTACCAATATCAAAAAAATTGAGGTATTTGCTTTACCTAAGGTGGGAGACAAAATCATTTCTAAGGCATCTCTTATTTCTCAATTTGATAATATCTGCAATATCTTTTGTGAGACTTTTAATAATGATGAATTATTGATCAGAGCAGAGATTAATCTGTTTATTCAGGAAGTGAAATCATAGAAAAATTCACCGTAAATATATAAAAGCTGTACGTTTGTACAGCTTTTGTTATTTCCAGGCATCACAGAATTTATTCAAATAAAAAGTGAGGTATTTCTACCCCACTTTCAAATTTTATATTTACACTAAAAATTAGTATCCAAAAATCTCTTCAAGAGAAACTTCTGTAAACTGCCCCATCTTATTAATAGATTCCATATTCAGGTTTTCTTTTTTCCCGATGATGGCTGTATTGTATTTTAATGGTTTAATTTCTGTGTCATAGAAACTGGTTAGCTGTGGTAAGGTCAGACCCTGGATTTCAGAATATACATCTTTTCTGATATCATAATCTACGCCCAGTTTTTTCAATGCTAACTGGTTAAAGAAAATACTCGTTCTGTTGATTCTGTTTGAAGCGATTTGTTTCAATGCAGATCCTCTGGAGTTTTCAAACTGAGCAGGAATTTGTGGCAACTGCGCCATAAGATCATTCATAGCAGTAACGGCTAACGGAAGTTTGTTCGACTGTGTTCCGATATAATTAGTCACATAATTCGGATGATTGCTTTCACTGGCGTTTGCATAAGAAACATAAGCAGAATAAGCCAAAGACTTACTTTCTCTGATCTCCTGGAAAACAATAGAAGACAGTCCGCGACCGAAATACTCGTTGAAAACATTGGCTTTACCAAAGTTTCCAAGATTCACGTTGCTCCCTTTTGCAATTTTAGACATTTCCATTTGCACCATGTCGTAGTTTGTAAAATACACTTTTCCTTCAGTTGCAGGCTCAGCATATACTTTTGCTTTTGCAGGCTGCAATGTCGTATTGGCAATATAAGGTTTCACTGCTTTTTCTAAAGTCTGCTGATCCTGACCATAAATGAAAACTTCATATGGATATTGATTGATTGTTTTGATCTTCTTCATCAGATCAGCGACATTAAGGCTTTGCATACGCTCTTTAGAAACAATATCTGTCATTCGGGAATCTTTTCCGTATTTTGCATAATTGCTCAAAGCATTCATGATTCTGGCTTTATCTTTTTTAGCAACTTCTCTTGCTTCAAGAATCGTCTTTACCGTCTGATCATAAATTGCCTTATCAGCCTTTACGTTAGTCAACAAATGATTCATCAGCTTCACCCCTTTTTCCATATTGCTTTCAAGCCCGCTTAAAGTAATAATCGTCTGATCATTTGACGTTCTGAAAGAATTTGAAATTCCTAATTTATAGAATTCTTCCTTCAGCTGTTCAGGAGTATATTTATCGGTTCCCAAATATTCCAGAGCTGTAATAGCAAGAGACAGTTCTTTATCATTATCTGTTCCGAACGGGAAAATATAATTTACCTGAGCAATTTCGTTGTACTTATTTTTTACAAAACTTACTTTTTTATCTTTAATTTGAGAAGTCTGGATGGCTGTTTTATAATCGATAAATTCAGGCTTGATCTCTACTGGTTTGATCGCAAGAACATCTTTCAGGAATGGTGACTGTGCACCTCTGTTCAGCTCAATTGGTGTAATCCCAGGATTCTCTACACGAACCAATTTATCATTAACTCCTTTTTCTTTATAAACGACAACATAATTATCCTTGAAAAATTCATTCGCAAATTTTACAATATCTGCTTTTGTAATTTTCTCATATTTATTAATCTCATCCACTTCCTGTTCCCATGTTCTTCCATTGATGTAAGAATCATAAAGATTAGTTGCCAAGCCATCTGCCGTTTCCCAGGTCTTCATTCTCTGAACTCTCTTATCATTAACGATAGCCTTCAGCATCCAATCAGGAAATTGCCCTTTTTTCACCAGATCAACCTGGCCCAATAATAATTTTTTAGCCTCATCAAAACTTTGCCCTTCTTTAGGAGTTACCGTCAAAGCAAACGAGCCATACATTTTGAACGGAGATTCATAAGCTCCTGCTCCTAATGTTTTTTGTTTTTGATTAATATTAAGATCTATCAAACCGGCATCACCTCTGTTACTTAAAATTTCAGCAACAATATCAGCCAATCTAGCTTCTTGGGTTCCGTAAGAATCCGTTCTCCAAGCCATTGTCATTCTTGGTGCAGAAGGACTTTTCACAGTTCTTGTAACAATTGATGTCATCGGCTCTTCTGTTACCATTTTTTTCATCGGCAATTCTTTGTATTTGAAAGCTCCGAAATATTGATCAACCAGTTTTATCGTTTTATCAAAATCCAGATCACCAACTAAAACCACAGCCATATTATTAGGTACGTAATAGGTATCAAAATACTTATGAATTGCTACCATTGAAGGGCTTTTCAAATGTTCAGAAGTTCCGATCGTCGTCTGCTGACCATTTGGATGTTTCGGGAAAAGAGCTTCCATTAATGCATAATTTACCAAACGTCCGTCATTATCCTGAGCTCTGTTGTACTCCTCGTACACAGCTTCCAATTCTGTATGAAAAAGTCTTAAAACCAATTCAGAAAAACGTTCTTTTTCTACTTTAAGCCATTTTGCAAGTTCGTTGGCAGGAATATTATTTTTGTAAACGGTTTCGTCCAGCCAGGTATGAGCATTCGTACCTGTCGCTCCCAAAGACGAAATAGCCTTGTCATATTCATTGGCAATAGCAAATTTTGACGCCTGTTGGGAAACTTCATCAATCTTTTTATATAATTCCTTTTTCTTCGCCGGATCTTTTTCAGCTTTATGCTGTTCGTAAAGATCAGAAATCTGCTGAAGCAAAACTTTTTCTTTTGCCCAGTCCTGAGTCCCCAAATGCGAAGTTCCTTTGAAAACCATATGCTCAAGATAGTGAGCCAATCCCGTATTATCACTCGGGTCATTATTGGAGCCTGTTCTTACCGGAATGTAGGTTTGGATTCTTGGGGCATCTTCATTTTTTGCAAGATATACTTTCAATCCGTTCTTTAATGTATACACCCTTACCCCAGACTGGTCATTCTTCACCGTTTCATACGAGTACCCCTGATTGTCCGTCAGCTTCTGAGTTTCAAATTTCTGAGCCATCGCACTCAACATACAAAAGAGTGAAACAGAAATAAAAAATTTCTTCATAGAATTATTTGTTAATCAAATTTTTAAAATTTATTAGTCTAAGATAAATGTTTACTTGTTACATACCAGAATCTTTAAATATGATATATTTCACAGGTCCTGCTGATAAAAGCAATGAATAACGAAATTGATCAATATTCAACACATCAATTTTAACTTTAAACAAAAAAAAGTGATCTAAATATCAACAGTTTTAATATGATAAACATATAATCTATTTTCACTATTTTAGCCGATTGATAAATTTAATCATGAATTGGGGTGATTTTTTTCATCCGGAATCTAAAAAAACAACCATATTTAGATGAAAAAGCAAGACCTTCCTCAAGACGAAAGCAATCTGAAATCAGCAAACATGACTGAAGTATTGTACGTGACTGATGAAAACAATAACTATACAACTGCAAACAGTATCGGTTGGGATGTTAAAAAGGCAGCTTTGGATGAATCTCTAGCCTTAATTAACGAAAGAATTGAGGAAGCCAGACAAAATGTTGCCAGCAATATGGTGAGTCCTATTATTTATTTCATGGAATTGAATAAAATGGACCTGCAGGTTCTTGCGGCCTATGTCGGAATGTGGCAATGGCGTGTAAAAAGACATGCAAAGCCAAAGATATTTAAAACACTAAGCGAATCCGTTCTGAAAAAATATGCCGATGCCTTCGGAATTTCAGTGGATGAATTAAAAAACTTCAACGGTAAATAAATCAAACCTCATACATTTTAAAAACCTATGAGTTTTAGCAGGGTTTATCCGTGATAAAAAGAGAAAAGCTACGAATGAAACTTAATTTTGAACACCATCAAACCGCGCATTGCGAAAACGGTGTCGCTTCTAATTTATTATTAAACAAAGGGTTGAAACTCAGCGAACCCATGATCTTCGGAATCGGTTCCGGATTGTTCTTTGTGTATTTACCTTTTTTAAAAGTAAATTTCGCTCCTGGTTTTAGTTATCGCCCAATGCCGGGTGCTATTTTCAGCAAGGCAGCAAAAAGACTGGGAATTAAAATTAAAAGAGAAAAATTTTCAAATCCGGCAGACGCTCAAAAAGCTCTGGAAAGAAATTTAGATCAAAATATACCAACAGGTTTACAGGTTGGGGTTTTTAATCTGACGTATTTCCCTGAAGAATATAAATTTCATTTCAATGCCCACAATCTGGTTGTTTACGGAAAAGAAGACGGTAAATTCTTAATCAGTGATCCTGTAATGGACTACGTCACAACGCTTACTGAAGCAGAATTAGAAAAAGTGAGATATGCAAAGGGAGCACTTCCGCCGAAAGGTCATATGTACTACCCCACTTACATTCCTGAAAATGTAAATCTGGAAGAAGCTATAAAAAAAGGGATCAAAGATACTTGTAAAAATATGTTGGCTCCCGTTCCGATCATTGGTGTAAAAGCAATGCGATGGGTAGCCAGAAGCATCCCGAAATGGGCTGCAAAAAAAGGAACAAAAACGACCAATCATTATTTGGGACAATTAATCAGAATGCAGGAGGAAATCGGTACTGGTGGCGGTGGTTTCAGATTTATTTATGGGGCATTTCTGCAGGAAGCTGCAGTTATTCTTAAAAATGACCAGCTAAAAGAATTATCTAAGGAAATTACCTCTATTGGCGATCTTTGGAGAGATTTCGCAGTAGATATTGCCCGGGTTTACAAAAACAGAAATTCGAAAAGTGACATATACAATCAACTTTCGAAAACGATGCTTCATATCGCAGATTTGGAAGAAGCTTTTTATAAAAAACTGAGAAAAGCGATCTAAATGGAGAATCTTATTGAGATAAAAAATTTATATAAGAAATATAAAAATGCAGAAGATTTTTCTGTAAACGACATTTCATTAAATATTGAGAAAAATGAAATCTATGGAATTCTTGGCCCCAACGGAGCAGGAAAGACAACATTAATATCTATGCTTTCAGGGTTAATTAAACCGACTTCAGGAAGCTTTATGATCAATGGATTATCTCCTCAGAAAGATGGTTTTAAATTAAGACAAATTATCGGAATTGTTCCTCAGGAATACGCATTATATCCTACTCTGACGGCCAGAGAAAATCTGATGTATTTCGGAAGTCTTTACGGTTTAAGTCATAAAAAATTAAGAGACGCTATTGCCGAATCTTTGGAAATCATGGGATTATCAAAATTCGCGGACAAAAAGGTAGAGCAGTTTTCAGGAGGAATGAAGCGCCGCTGCAATCTGATTGCAGGAACTCTTCACAATCCTAAAGTTCTATTCCTGGATGAACCGACCGTCGGTGTTGATGTTCAGTCTAAAAAAGCAATTATAGACCATCTTTTGGACTTAAATAAAAAAGGAACCTGTATTATTTATACATCTCATCACCTCTCTGAAGCAGAAGAGTTCTGTACCAAAATCGCCATCATCGACCATGGGAAAATCCACGCTGTGGGAACACCTGAAGAATTGGTGAACAGAGTGGCAAGTGCCGAAAATTTAGAAGATGTTTTCATTTCATTAACCGGAAAAGAATTAAGAGATGTTGTTGTATAAATTGTGGAGAAGTTTCGTTAAGGAAATCCTTTTGCTGAAAAGAGATATCGGAGGAATCGTCATCATATTCGTGATGCCGCTATTGCTGATTGTTACGATTACACTGATTCAGGATTCGACTTTCAAAAATCTGGAAGGCTCAAAAATCCCGATCATTTTTATCGATAATGATAAATCTGAAATTTCAAAAAATATAAAACACGAACTGGAAAACAGCAAAACATTCCAGTTACTGACTAATTATGATGAAAAATCTGCTCAGGAAGCCGTTTTTGGAGGAGATTATCAGATGGCTATTGTCATTCCCGAAAATTTAACGAAAGATTTAAATTCAAATATAGAATCTAAAGTTCAGACGATTGTTAGTTCATTTGGTTTAGAAGAAAATTCAGGAAAAGCTCAGATTCCGGCTGTAAAAGCAAAGGATATTCATTTATATTTTGACCCTGCAACCAATGCCGGTTTCAAAAATTCTGTCATGAATTCCGTGAATAAAATGGTATTTGAGATCGAAAATAAAAAGATTTACAAAGCTTTCCAGGATCAGTTGGGAACAACCGAAAATCTTGAAGAGAATAAAAACCTGATCAGTTTTAAAGAAATCACACCCAAAAAAGGAAAAATAGAAGCCATTCCCAACTCGGTTCAACATAACGTTCCGGCTTGGGCGCTGTTCGCTATTTTCTTTATTGTCGTGCCTTTGTCTATTAATTTAGTTAAAGAAAAAAGCCAGGGAACGAGCGTGAGAGCCAGAGTAAGCCCGACACCTTATTTTATTCATATCTTAGGAAAAACATTTACCTATCTTATTATTTGTATCATTCAGTTTTTGCTAATGGTCGCAGTAGGTATTTACCTGTTCCCTTATATGGATTTACCTCAGTTTGACGTTACCGGAAAAATGTTTCAGCTTATCGTCGTAACTTTATTTTCCGGCTTAGCCGCAATTGGTTTCGGTGTTTTATTGGGAACAATTGCCGATACACAGGAACAGTCTGCACCATTTGGGGCGACATCAGTTGTCGTTTTAGCAGCAATCGGAGGAATTTGGGTTCCTGTATTTTTAATGCCTGAATTCATGCAGTCAGTAGCAAAATTTTCTCCAATGAACTGGGGATTAAATGCTTATTATGATATTATATTAAGAAACAGCGGAATCGGAGGAATTGCAAAAGAATTGACTTTCTTATTTTTATTCTATCTTGCAATGGTCGGAATATCATTAATCTACGAAAGAAAACAACATGCAGTCTAAAGAAGAAATCATATTAACCTGTACTGAAAAAGTCCGTGTAAGGTTCAACGAAACAGATCCGTTGGGAATTGTCTGGCATGGACATTATATAGTCTATTTCGAGGACGGAAGGGAAGCTTTCGGCAGACAGCACGGTTTAACATATCTTGATATTCAAAAAGCAGGATATGTAACGCCTATTGTGAAAAGCACATGTGAACATTTTCTTCCTTTAAAATATGGTGAAACATTTAATATTGTAACGACTTTTGTGAATTCAACTTCAGCAAAATTAATTTACAGATATCAGCTTTTTAACGAAGAAAACAAATTGGTGTGTTCAGGAGAAACTATTCAGGTTTTCTTGGATTCTGATAATAACTTATGCTTATACAATCCTGATTTTTTTCAGGTCTGGAAAGATAAAATGGGTTTATAATGAGGAGGGAAGTTTATATTACAGATTATAACTGCGTCACGCCTTTAGGCTTTGATATTACTTCAAACTGGAATTCCCTTTTGGAAGGAAAATCTGGCGTCGCTTTACATAAAATCATAAACAATCAGGATCCTTTTTATGCTTCCATGATTGATTCTGAAAAACTGGAGCAAGAATTTAATCGATTCTTCGACACAGCTCAGAATGACAATACAGAATTCACAAGGCTTGAAAAAATGTTTTTGCTAAGTTTGAAACCTTTGGTTGAAAGACATCAGATTTCGGATGAAACAGCTTTTATTTTATCAACAACAAAAGGGAATATCAGCTTATTAAAAAATCAAGAAACTTTACCGGAAGGTGTTTTTCTTTCCGGTCTGGCTCAAAAAATTGCTGATTTTTTCGGGTTCAAAACGAAACCAATTGTTGTTTCTAATGCTTGCGTTTCAGGAGTAATGGCGATTGCTGTTGCCAAAAATATGATTCAGGCAGGAAAATACAAAGACGCTTTTGTAGTTGCCGGAGATGAAATTTCGGAATTTGTAATTTCAGGTTTTAATTCTTTTCAGGCAATCGGAACAGAAATCTGTAAACCTTACGATAAAAACCGTGATGGAATCAATATCGGTGAAGCAACGGCAGCAGTTTACATCACAGGTCATTGCGAGGAACGAAGTGACGAAGCAATCTCAAACGAAAAATTCAGTTTCAAAGTCCTGGGAGATTCCGCCATCAATGATGCCAATCACATTTCCGGACCTTCAAGAACGGGGGACGGATTATTTGGCAGCATCAGAAATGCAATGTCAGAAGCCAAAATTTCGGCAGAACAGATTAACTTTATTTCTGCACACGGAACTGCGACCATATATAATGACGAAATGGAAGCCATCGCTTTCAACAGAATGGAATTGCAGAATGTTCCTTTAAACAGTATGAAAGCTTATTACGGACACTGTTTGGGTGCATCAGGATTATTGGAAAGTATTATCTCAATGGAAAGCGCTTTTAATAATACCTTGATTTCATCTAAAAACTTTAAAGAAGCGGGAACTTCCCAATCTTTAAATATTATTAAAGAAAACCAACCTGCAGACATCAAATATATTTTGAAAACGGCTTCAGGTTTTGGTGGGTGTAATGCGGCAATTGTTTTGGAAAAGTGTTAAAATGAAAACAATGAAGAAAACAGATACTTGCACGATAAAAGACGCAAAAATAATTATCAATAACGAAATTATCTTTGAAACCCCAACCGAAAATTTTTCAGACTTTGCAAAAGAAGCGTATAAAAGTTTAGAACTAAATTATCCTAAATTTCATAAAATGGATAACTTAAGCAAACTTGCTTTTCTTGCTTCTGAAATGATTCTAAAAGACGAAGATCACAGCGCAACAGCCTTAGTTTTTGCCAACAAATCATCAAGTTTAGACACTGATTTTAAATATCAGGAAAGCATCAATTCTCAGGAAAATTATTTTCCGAGTCCGGCCGTTTTTGTATATACTTTACCGAATATCTGTGTAGGCGAAATCAGTATCAAACATAAAATGCAGACAGAGAATGCTTTTTTTGTTTTGGATGAATTTGATGAAAAATTTTTAAATGATTATTCAGAACAGATTGTGCAGTCAGGAAAAGCTGAAAAAGTGTTATGTGGCTGGGTAGAACTCTATCAAGAAAGTTATAAAGCTTTTGTATATTTGCTTACTTTGTAATTTAACAATATAAAAATGTACCAGTTTACCAATTTTTAAAACGCTAATAACTATTGCTACATTGTTAAACTTATACATTGGTACATTATAAATGAAATTTATTTATGGAAAACTTAAGAGAAGAATTAAAGCACAAAATCATTGAAGTTCTTAACCTTGAAGACGTTGCAGCAGACGAAATTAAAGATACAGATCCGTTATTCGGCGGAGGTCTTGGATTAGATTCTATCGACGCTCTTGAATTGATCGTTCTTCTTGATAAAGAATATGGAATAAAATTAGCCGATCCAAAAAAAGGAAAAGAAATTTTTTCATCGATCGATACAATGGCGAAATTTATTGAAGAAAACAGAACGAAATAATTAATATACCAATGTATCAATGTAACAGTCTAGCAATTGGTAAACTGTTACATTGATACATTGTTACATTTTGTAAAAATGGGTCAAAAAATTGCCATAACAGGAATGGGCATCATTTCCGCTATTGGAAACAATGTGGAGGAAAATTTGAGTTCGTTAAAAACCGGAAAACATGGAATTTCAGACATTCAGTTGTTTGAAACTCGTCATGCTGGAAATATCAAAACGGGCGAGATAAAATTGTCTAATGAAGAACTTGTTGAAAAACTTCAGTTGATTGAAGATAATAATGCTACAAGAACCTCTTTATTAGGTATGGTTGCCGCAAAAGAAGCCGTAGAAAGTGCCGGAATTTCGGACATTAATGAATATAAAACAGGTTTGATTTCTTCAACCAGTGTTGGCGGAATGGATATCACCGAAAAATATTTCTACACCTACGAAGATTTCCCTGAAAAGCAAAAATATATTGACTCTCACGACGCAGGAAATTCCTCGTTGCTGATCGCAGATTATTTGGGTTTGAAAGGCATGGTTTCAACCATCAGTACAGCCTGTTCATCTGCAGCGAATGCGATTATGATGGGCGCAAAACTCATTAAAAATGGAGTGTTAGACCGCGTAATTGTTGGTGGAACAGATTCTCTTTCAAAATTTACGTTGAACGGTTTCAGTACGCTGATGATTTTAACTGATTCTTATAACACTCCTTTTGACAATGATAGAAAAGGTCTGAATCTGGGTGAAGCAGCCGCTTTCATCGTTCTGGAATCTGATGAAGTTGTAAAAAAAGAAAATAAAAAAGTCTTAGGTTATCTTTCAGGTTATGGAAATGCTAATGATGCGCATCATCAGACTGCCTCTTCAGAAAACGGGCAAGGCGCTTATTTAGCCATGGAAAAAGCATTGAAAGTTTCAGGTTTGGATAAAGAAAATATCGATTACATCAACGTTCACGGAACCGCAACTCCGAATAATGATTTATCGGAAGGCATTGCAATGATCCGAATTTTTGGAGAAAATAATGTCCCTGAATTCAGTTCTACGAAAGCATTTACAGGTCATACTTTGGCAGCAGCAGCGGGAATTGAAGCAGTTTATTCGTTATTGGCGATTCAAAACAATATCATTTTTCCGAATCTGAATTTTAAAACCAAAATGGAAGAATTTGATCTGACACCTGTAACTGAGCTTAAAGAGAAAAATATTAACCACGTTCTTTCCAATTCATTTGGTTTTGGAGGAAATTGTTCAACCTTAATTTTCTCAAAATCATGAGTATAGTTTATATCAACAGTGCAGCCTGTATCTCAGTTCAGGACACGCTAAATGAAAATTTTTTCCACAATCTGAAACTTGAAAATTCAACTCAGGTTTTAAAAGCAATCGAGCCCAATTACAAAGAATTCATTCCGCCCGCAGCAAGCAGAAGAATGTCTAAAACTGTAAAAATGAGTTCTGTAGCATCAAAATATGCTTTACAAGAAGCCGGAATTGAAAATCCTGATGCCATTATCGTTGGAACAGGAATGGGTTGCTCCCAGGATTCTGAAAAATTTCTAAAAAATGTGATTGATAATAACGAAGAGTTTTTGACTCCTACATTTTTTATTCAATCTACACACAATACGGTTGCGGGACAAATTGCTTTAGGTTTACAATGTCACGCGTACAATTTCACGTATGTGAATACTTCTTCATCGTTGGAATTTTCATTTTTGGATGCAAAATTGCAGATTAATGACGGTGAAGCAGAAGACGTTTTAGTCGGTTCAACAGACGAACAAACCGACCGAACAATGGAATTGTACCAATTAAACAAAACCATTAAAAAAGAAGAAAATCTTCCCGTTGATTATCTAAATTCAAGATCAGAAGGTGTAATTTGGGGAGAAGGGGCAAGTTTTTTTGTTTTAGGAAAAAATAAAACGAAAAACTCTTATGCTCAATTAAAAGATATTCAAATCAGTAGCAGATTAGATTTAGAAGAAACTCAACAATTTATTGAAGATTTTCTAGCTCAGAATAATTTAACTGCAAATGATATTGATGTTTTAATTTTAGGCTTCAGTGGCGATGCAAAATCTGATGTTTATTATACAAAAGCAATGGATTTATTTGAAAATTCGGCTTTGTTGTATTACAAACATTTAAGTGGAGAATTCAATACAGCAAGTGGTTTTTCAACATTTATGGCTTGTCATATTCTGAAAACTCAGGAGATTCCTAATGTAATGATGATTAATGACTTGAAAAAGAAGGAGATTAAAAACATTCTACTTTATAATCATTTGGGTGGAAATGATCATAGTTTGGTTTTATTGGAAAAAGCTTAGTTTACAGCTTATTTAAAACACTGCAATTATCATTTTGACGAAGGAAAATCTATTAGTAAAATATTGCTTCGTCATTTCATTCCTCGCAATGAACTAAACATTCAAAAACAATTAAAGATGAAGCATTACCCATTTATTCTATTTTATCTTTTCTGCAACGTATTTATTTATGCATTTCACGGGACTTTTTGGGTATATCTGTTTTGTTTCTTACTTTTTTCAGTGGTAGTTGTGTGGGGTTCTTTTGATATCACGTTAGGCTATTTTGTCAACAGTATTACTCAAAAAAGAACTAAAATCAAAGAAGTTGCTTTGACTTTTGACGATGGCCCAACTGAATTTACGCCTAAGTTTTTAGATCTGTTAAAAGAAAACAACACAAAGGCAACCTTTTTCTGCATCGGAAAACAGATTGAAAAATATCCCGAAACATTCAGAAGAATTATTGACGAAGGTCATACAATTGGAAATCACACCCTTTCACATTCAAATAAGACAGGATTTTTATCATCCTCAAAAATGGTTGAGGAAATTGAAAAATGTGATGAAGTGATGTTAAAAGTCGGAAATATCAAAACTAATTTATATCGGCCCCCATTCGGTGTTACTAACCCCAATATTGCAAAAGCAATCAAAAGAACCCGCAAAAAAAGCATTGGCTGGAATGTCCGTTCTCTAGATACGATTACGGAAGATGAGAAAAAAATTTACAAAAAGGTTACCAAAGGCTTAAAAAAAGGGAGTATCATTCTTCTTCATGACACTTCAAAAAAAACGTACAATGTTTTGGTAGATTTATTAGTATTTTTGAAGGATAAAAATTACTCAACTTTTACGGTTGATTCAATGATAAAAAATCAAAAAAATGATTAAAAATATTGCTTTTGGAGCATTTCTATTATTTTCCAGCTTCTTTTTTGCACAAAATACGGCAATGTCGGGAGCAGAAGCAAAGGCATTTGTAACCAAAGTTTCATCGGAAACAAAAGAAATAAAATCTCTACAAGCTGATTTTACCCAAACCAAAAAAATGGACTTTTTGGATAAAAGCATTGTTACGTACGGAAAAATGTCTTTAAAAACGCCCAATATGCTGGCTTGGAAATATACAAAGCCATATCAATACAGCATTGTTTTTAAGGATAATAAAATTTTCATCAATGATCAGGGTAAGAAATCTTCAGTTGATGCTAAAAGTAAAACGTTTGAGAAGATCAATAAACTGATTGTAGGAAGTTCAAACGGGCAGATGTTCAGCGATCCGGAATTTTCTGTGACTTACTTAAAAAACACCAACTATAATATCGCAAAATTTACTCCGAAATCTGCTCAGTTGCTCAAATATATTAAGCAAATTGAATTGAGTTTTCCAAAAGGACAATCCACAGTTTCGCAGGTTAATATGACAGAAGCCTCGGGAGATACAACGAATATTGTTTTCAAAAATACAAAGATCAATGCGCCGATTTCTGCTTCAGAGTTTTCTTTATAGTTTGTTTTTTTTATCGTTTGTTTCTTGTAAAACTTACAAACTGACAGACGTAAAATCAATCCCCAATTCTGAAAAAACGGTTGAGAATTTATACTTTTCTTCCAATGAAGATTATGTTTATAAATGTCAGATGGATATTTATAAAAATCATGTAAGCGGAATTTTAATTATTAAGAAAATCAGCGAAACAACGCATCGTGTTGCCATGACTTCTGATTTTGGAAATAAATTAATTGATTTCGAAATTTCAGACAACAATTTTAAACTCAATTATGTTCTTCCTGATTTAGATAAAAAAATTGTCGTTAACTTTTTAAAGAATGATTTTCAACAACTTTTAAAACAAAAATATCCTGTCAATGAAAGTTTTGAGAATGAAAATTCTAAAATCTATGTGTCAAAAATTGATAAAAAAACGTATTATTTATTCTTTAACAAAGAAAAAGGCTTATTAAATCAAATTATTTACACTAAAAATAAGCAGGAAAAAATCGATTTTACTTTTGATGCAAAAAAACATATCTTCGCGGATAGTTTAAATCTTCAGCATAAAGATTTTAAAATCAACATAAAACTATTTCAAATAACCGAAACGAACTGATTTTCATGAAGAAATTTTATTTTTTATTAATGCTTTTTTTTGCAAGTTTTTCTTTTGCACAGGTAACTTTTAATCCCGGAATACGATTGGGTGCGAACATTTCCCATCTTTCTAACGGACCCGTTAACGATTATTGGTATTACACTGACAATCAAAGCTATTACCACTCCGGAATGAATCAGTTTGACGTTAAATCAAAAATTGATTTTTACTTAGGATTTCAGGCGAATATAAGATTTGCAAAATTTTATGCCCTTCAACCTGAAATTTATTATACCCGTCAAGGCGCTAAATATGAAAGTAAAGATCCTGCAGTTTCTTCTAAAACAGTAACCCTTTCTTACGTAGGGGCGGCGGTTGTCAACAAATTTTATTTTGATAAATTCAACATTCACTTCGGACCGACTTTAGAACTTCTTACCGATCACAAGAATATAGAATCTCCTACAGAAGCAGATTTGGGACTGGTATTTGGAGCTGGATACGATATTACAAAAAATATTGGTGTGGAAGCAAGAATTAAAAAAGGCTTTGTAAATATCTACAGTGACCATACCAATGTGACTTTCCAGGCAGGAGTATATTATACATTCAACATAAAAAAATAATTTTATGCAGACTATTCTTACAGACTTTTACACATTAGAATCATACGAAAAAACAGAAAACGGAAGTTTTATTGCCAATATCAGTTTAAACAAAGATCACGATATTTTCAAAGGACATTTTCCCGGGAATCCGGTAACGCCGGGAGTCTGTATGATGCAGATTGTAAAAGAACTGACTGAGGAATTTACCGGATTAAAATTATTCTTAAAAACAGCTTCAAATGTGAAATTTATGGCAATCATTAATCCATTTGAAACCCCTGATTTAAAGTTACAGTTAGATATCACACAAACGGAAGAAGAAGTTAAAGTAAAAAATACGACTTCTTTTGGCGAGACAATTGCATTAAAAATGTCAGTAAACTATAAAAAATTGACATCATGAAACTTATCTTATCGTTCATAACGGCTTTTATTTTCTTTTTTCAATCTGATCTTGAAGCATTGAGAAACAGCTATGCAAAGGCAAACTCGTCCGATGCAAACACTGAAATTTTTATCAATATTGCTGAAAAACAATCGGGATCCGATGCTGTAACAACAGGCTATAAAGCAGCTGCCAAGATCATGGAAGCGAAAATTGCAAAATCTAACAGAAAAGCTCTTGTAAAATCTGGAGCTACAAGTCTTGAAGCTATTATTAAGAGTAATCCGAATAATGCCGAACTGAGATTGATAAGAATGAGCGTTCAGGAAAATATTCCGAAAATCGTAGGATACAGAGGGAGTCTTAAAGATGACAAAGCTTTTCTACTGAACAATTATGCGAAACAAAATGCTACTCTAAAAAATTATATTAAACGATTTGCAGCTCAGTCCAAAACTATTACAGCGGAAGAAAGAGCAACATTAAAATAAAATAATGACCTTTTCTGAAGTACAAAATGCAATTTTTGAAAATAAAATCTGTGTTTTAATACCTACTTACAATAATGAGAAAACTCTGAGAAGAGTAATTGACGGTGTGCTGGAGTACACTGACAGCATTATTGTTATTAATGATGGCTCAACCGATTCTACCTTGAATATTTTAACTGAATATTCTCAAATTACAATAATTAATTTACCTGAAAATAAAGGAAAAGGAAATGGGCTTAAAACAGGCTTCAGAAAGGCCAAAGAATTAGGCTATCATTACGCTATAACGATTGATTCTGACGGACAGCATTACCCTGATGACATTCCTGTCTTTGTAAAAGCTTTGCTTGACGAAAAGCAAGAGGTACTATTGATTGGTAACAGAAATATGTCACAGGATGGAATTCCTAAAAAAAGCAGTTTTGGAAACCGTTTTTCTAATTTCTGGTTCTGGTTTGAAACCGGAATTAAACTGGAAGATACCCAATCCGGTTACCGCCTCTATCCTTTACATAAAATTCCGAAGAAATATTTTACACCAAAATTCGAGTTTGAGATTGAAATTATTGTGCGAACCGCATGGAGGCATATTCCGGTGAAGAATGTCCCTATAAAAGTTTTGTATGATCCGGCAGAAAGGGTTTCGCATTTCAGACCATTCAAAGATTTTACGAGAATCAGTATTCTGAATACAATTTTGGTAACGATCACTTTGCTTTATATTATTCCGAGAAATTTCGTGAATAATTTCAAAAAAAAAAGTTTCAGAAAATTCATTCAGGAAGATGTTCTCGAAAGTGACGGCAGCAACCGTATAAAGGCATTTTCCATCGCATTGGGTGTATTCATTGGCTTTTCTCCTTTCTGGGGATTTCATACCTTACTTGTAATATCCCTGTCGGTTCTTTTTAAACTGAATAAAGTACTTGCTTTTGTAGCATCCAATGTAAGTTTGCCGCCTTTCATTCCTTTTATCATAGCAGCGGCTTTATATCTGGGAGCCCCTTTTGTACATGGAGAAAGCAATATTTTAAGTCAGGAGCTTAACTTCGAACTGGTGAAAAATAATCTGCTTCAGTATGTGATAGGAAGCGCTATTTTGGCAACCACCATGTCGGTTATTTCTGGAGTTGCGACTTTTCTTTTTCTGAATAAGGTAAGTCCCGAAAACAACTAATTACATTTATTGTTTTAACTTTTTTAAAGTTTTTCTTAAATATTTTTCAATATTTTTTTGATCTGGAACTGTTGTGATTTCTTTTGTCAGAGCTTTTTCAAACTCAATTTTTGCAGCAGAATAGTTTTTTATTTTAAAATAATATTTTCCTGCCTGATAATATACCAGCCAAAAATCAGGATTTAAAGATTTATAATAGTTTACAGCATCTTCAGACAATACAATATTATCTTTTTCGATTGCGTCATTCATTTCAGAACCCACAATTTTAGAAACTTCATAATTGCTAAAAGCCTCAGAATCAACAAATGGATCTTTCGCAATATTTAAATCCGATCTGGCAAATTCTCCCCTTTTTAATCTTTTATCAGAAAAAATCTCATTGAGATCATAGCAGACAAACTCACCTAACTGATAAGGATTTGAAGAAACCCAAACCAATTTTTTCTGAGGTGAAAAAATCACGGAATGATGCGCTAAAAGTTGATTAATAGACTTCTCATTGCCATATCCTATATTTTCACCTTTTAAACCGGATTTATCCCTTAAAATCGAAGCCATTTTTTCAGGATTCAGTTTTTTATTCACCTGTAAAAGTTCCTGAAGCTTTTCGTAACGGTACTCAGAATGACTTTCCAGAATATGTTTTTGATTTCTTTTATCATCTTTATAGGCATCAGACTGAAAATGGTTGGTACAAAAAACACGGCTTGTATTTTCCACTCTATATATTCCGAAATTATCCGGAGAGACTTCAATAATTACAGCATTTTTATCATTCGCACTTCCAACCAGAATCGACTCGGAAACGAACACTTTTCTCTTTTTAGCAATTGCAATTGCTTCATCTATCGTTGTGGCATATTGTAAAATTTCCCTTGTCACCAAAGAAATAGGAGTCTTAGCTGTTAAAGGGATTTTAGATTTTCCGGCATTGATAGTAACCGTTATACCTTCTTTATTCATTCCTGAAACTACGCCAATCATTCCCGGCCAGCTTACAGACAGATAAGGAATCCCATCTTCCGGTTCTACAAATTCAATTAATTTATTTTTAGCGAAGTCATCGCCAACATAAAAATCAAAATTTCGCCCGATTAACAGATCACCATCTTCCGTATTTTCATTCCAGACCGCGAGAGAAGTACAACCCACAACCATTAAATCCTGCATGGCATGGCCAATATCGTGTGCTCCGTGCAGATACATGCTTCTTAAAAATTTCGGTGCAATAAAATCATATTTATCTGACGAATATTGAGATAAACCATATAATTCCGCCTGATAATCTTCACGAACATTCAGATACATTTTCCGGTTGTACCATTTGAGAAAACCTCTCAAGATATTTTGCTTAAACTTCGACGGCACGAAACCCTCTACTTTTGCGAAGAAAATTTCTTCCTGTTTCTGCATTAGATTTTGCGTCAAAGCTCCATTGTTGTAGCCCATCTGTAAAGGGTTTCCTTTAATATAAAGCTCCCAAAGCTGTTGTTTATTTTTAGTTAGATAATTTTGATTAAAACTAAAAGTAGAGTCGTTGATTGTATTAACCTTTGGAACTTCTAATGAATATTGTTTAACATCAGGAAGGTGCTTGATTGATTTTCTTATACCACACGATGTTAGTGTAAGAATTAGGCTGAGACTAAAAAATAGTAGAATTAAAAGTCTGTTATTCTGTTGATTGAAAGACTCTTTATTCCATATAGTTTGCTCCAGAACGATAGGCTGTATCTTATTTTTCTTCACCTTTATCCTTATTAATCAATTGTGTTAATCTTGCATCAATCAGCTCTTTACCCAAGATTTCAGCACAGGTATTGAATGCTCCGATGGTACAGCCCAAAATTCCGTGCATGTTGACAGACTGTCCTGTCAGAAAAAGATTATCAATCTTGGTACGTGGCGAAACCATTGTTTTCAGGGGGTTTTCAGAACTTTTGATGTAACCGTACATATTTCCTTCAAAACTTCCTATATAATCACGGTATGACAGCGGTGAAGAAGTATAGATATTTTTAATAGAATCTCTTATATCCGGAATTTTCTTTTCCAAAGCATCAATCATCTTTTCTGCTTTTTCTATTTTAAATTTTTCGTACTGCAGCCCTCTTTCATGTTCATCAACAACCGTATTGAATGTTTTTTCCCATTCTTTAACTTCATCAAAGCTCATATAAGAAATAGCCGTAAGACTCTCTGCAAAATCAGGACGATGCTTTGACTGTGTTGAAGAAAGCATATACGTTTCCGGCCACGATTCTTTTTGATAACGGTAAGCGTTCCAAACCATTTCTTCTGATGAATAATGATAAATATTATAATTAAAATTCGGAACAGCATGAGGTTTTAATACCAAATACACACTGAAACAGGAAGAAACAGGTTCCCAGCTTAACACTCTGTTCAGGAAGGATTTTTTCAGCCGCTCTTCTCCGATTAATTTAATGGTTGAACGAACGTCGATATTTGAAATAATCTGTTTTGCGGAGTATTCTTTCCCTGATTTGGTTTTTGCTCCCGTCAATATATTATTTTCATTAAAAACAAATTCGGAAACTTCAGTGTGCTTATGTATCTCGGCTCCATTTTCTCTTAACTTTTTAATTAATAATTTTGAGATCTGGCTTCCTCCTTTTATACATTTATAGGCACTTTGAATGTAAGAATTCACCGTCAACGCATGAACGTAGAAAGGTATATTTTCAGAATCTCCCGCGTACAGGAAATTTGAGCCTAATAAAACTGACTGTAATTTTTTATCTGAAGTAATAGATTCAATGAATCTTTTTGTGTTTAAGTGAAGAATTTCTTCATTGTAATTGTTATTTCCAATCACATTATATCTTGGAAAATGATTACAAACCCTTTGAATCTCCTCACAATAATCTTCCAGATTGTCTTTTTCCTCAGGAAAATATTTTGATAACTGTTCAACAAAATTTTCGTAGCCCTGTGCATGCGGATACTCAATTTCATCGTCTCCGAAAGTAATTCTATCATATCCGTCAACATCCATTTTCTGAAGCTGAAGCTCCTCTATAATTCCAAGATAAGAAAAGAACTGATAAAGATTCTGTCCTTCAGAAAGCCCACCCAGATAATGAACTCCGGTATCAAAAATCAGCTTGTCGCGTGAAAAAGTCTGCAGATTTCCCCCATACTGATTATTTTTCTCCAGGACACAGACTTTTAAGCCTTCTTTCGCCAAAATAAGAGCCGAAACAAGACCTCCCAATCCACTGCCGATCACAAGTATGTCATATTCTTTTTTCAAAGGAGAAAATGCGTTTTCTTAAAGGTAAGAATTTTGAAAATTAAAAACAGTACAAGTTCTCTCTGTCATGCTGAAAGCATCTCGACATGTCGTAAATTCCTAAAGAATAAAAACGATGCGGATCACAATTCGGTACAAAATGAAACTTAACAATTAATTTCTAAAAATCTTAACGATTTGAGTTTGTTGTTAGTTTTTTCTGAGGTAAAAGTAGGAAATTAATCCATATCATCCCAAAAATCGAAATAATTGAACCACTGAAGAGGATATTTTTTGATCATCGACTCCAGATTTTGAATATAAGAATTTAAAAGCCCCTGTGAATCACGCTTTTTAATGTTTTCAGCCACCCGGGCATACAAATGATAATGAAGATTATTTTCCTTCATTACATATACATATACTACCGGAACACCCAATCTTGAAGCAATAAGGAAAGGACCTGCAGGAAATTTTGCCGTTTTCCCCAGTAAATCGCCCTCTAAAAATTTTGAACCTTCGAAATAACGATCACCTGTAAAGCAGATTAACTCATTTTTTGACAACGCCTGATTGATATCAAAAATATGCGACATATCGTCTTTTACATAAATGAATTTGATATTACTCTGCTTAACAGAAACACTTTCAAGATATTCTTTAATCACTGTAACTTCCTGATCTGTTGTCACTAAATTAATCTGGCAGTCAAAATCAATATCCGCAAAAAAATGTTCAGCAATCTCAAAGTTTCCGATATGAGCGCTAATTAAAACGCCCCCTTTTTTTTCGGCTAAAAGATTTCGAAGATTTTCAATTCCGTCAAACTCGTAAGTGTATTTTTCTCTTAATCCGGCAGAAATAGCTGTTTTATCAATTAAAATTTTTCCGAAAGTAAAATAGCTTTTAAAAACAGAAGTTTTTGTCTTCCAGGAACTGTAATGAAGTCGTTTTTTGAAGTAATATGAAATGTACCGGTTACTCTTTTTTTCAAATAAAAAATAATAGGCTGCAACGAAATAAAGCACAACATACGAACTACGGATTCCGATATTTCTAATGCACCAGACGAAAATTTTATATCCTAAAATCGTCCCCTTAGATTTACCTTTCCACTTGTTCATAGTATCAGTTTAGCAATGCGTCGATTCAACAGCGTAACAATTTAATAATCTTGATAAACTGCTAAATTGGATATTGTTATGTTTAATTCAGAGTAAATTTTTAATCGATAATTAAGCGTTTTTTTCAGTAATCTTATTTTGAATAGTCGAATAAAAGTCATCAAAAGTGACCATTTTTTTGAAGTCTGCTTCACCCAATTTCACTCCGAAATTAGATTCAATCACCACAACCATATCAATATAATCCAGGCTGTCTAAGCCTAGTGTTGTTTTTAAGTTTGCTTCATTGCTGATTTCATCGCCGTCTACTTCGAATTCATTTATTAAAAAGTCGTTGACGATAGCAACAATTTTTTCCCTTTCCATGTTTTTAACCAAATTTTTTAACAATTAATGCGGAATTTGTTCCCCCAAATCCAAAAGAATTCGACAAAAATACGTCAATTTTTTGACTTTTTGTTTTAGCGATCAAATTTATCTTTTTCGCCTCATCATCAGGATTTTCCAGATTGATATTAGGGGCTACAAAATCGTTTTGCATCATCAGTATAGAATAAATAACTTCACTTGCACCCGCCATCCAGCATTCGTGACCGGTCATCGATTTTGTAGAACTTACAGGAACCTCACTTCCGAAAATTTCGTAAATAGCCTTGGCTTCATTCGCATCACCAATAGGAGTAGAAGTTGCATGAGCATTTATATAATCAATATCTTTCACTTGTAAACCAGATTGTTGCAAAGCTCTGTTCATTGCTAAAGCTGGACCATCAACATTCGGTGTAGAGATATGCCCTCCGTTGGAAGAAAATCCGTATCCTACAATTTCTGCCAGAATAGTAGCGCCTCTTTTTTGGGCAGACTCTAAACTTTCAACAATTAAAGAGGCTGCTCCACCGCTCGGGATTAAGCCATCTCTCGCAGAGTCGAAAGGTCTTGATGCTTTTGCAGGTTCGTCTTCTCTTACCGAAAAAACACCTAATCCATCAAAGCTAGCCATCGAATATTTGTTGGTTTCCTGAGCACCACCACAAACAATCATATCCTGAAAACCATTCTTAATCATCATATAAGCCAGTCCTAAAGAATGAGAACCGCTTGCGCATGCTGCACTGATGGTAAGATTGATTCCTCTTAATTTGAAAATCGTAGAAAGATTCATGGTCACTGTGGAGTTCATCGATTTAAAAATCGCACCTGACCCCATCAAAGTCGTATCTTTTTTTTCCCTTGCAATGTCGATAGATTCTACAACTGCCTGGGAAACACTGTCGTTTCCGTATAAAATCCCGACTTCATTATGATCTAAAAAGTCCTGGCTGATATTAGCCTGTTTTAAAGCATCCAATGTTGCGATATAAGCATACTCACTTTCTTCGCCCATGCTTACACGCTGTCTCCGATTCAAAAGATTTTTCAGATCCGGTTTTGGAACAACACCTGTCAATCCTGACCTGAAACCGAATTCTTTTCTTTCGTTCACTAAAACAATTCCAGATTTTCCTTGATACAGGGATTCCTTCACCTCTTCCAAAGAAGTTCCGATGCAGGAATAAATTCCCATCCCGGTAATTACAACCCTATTTTCCATCTTTACAAATTTAACAATGTATCAATCTAGCAATGTAACAATAATTGGCAAAACTGATACATTGGTATATTGTTACATTAATTAAGAATAAATTCCTCCGTTAATATTAATCACTTCACCTGTAATGTATGATGATTTTTTAGAAGCAAGAAACGCAACTAAATCAGCGACTTCTTCTGCTTCCCCAAATCTGTTGGCAGGAATCATTGTCTTCAGTTCATCTTCGTTAAAATCCTGTGTCATATCTGTTTTAATGAAACCCGGTGCTACTGCATTTACAGTGATATTTCTTTTAGCTACTTCCTGTGCCAGAGCTTTTGTAGCTCCTACCAGAGCGCCTTTTGCAGCAGAATAATTCGTTTGACCGGCTGTTCCCTTCACTCCGGAAACAGAAACCATATTGATAATTCTGCCGTATTTATTACGTAACAATTTTTGAATAAAGAAATTTGTCACGTTGAAAAAACCATTCAAACTTGTGTTGATCACCGCATTCCAGTCTTCACTTGGCATCCACATAAATAATCCGTCTCTTGTGATTCCGGCATTATTGACAATGATTTCGACAACAGCTTTGGGATTATTTTCCTGCCATTCCGTTAAAACTTTTAGCGTTTCTTCAGCATTTCCTACATCGAATTTAAGAATTTCTCCGGTAGAACCCAATTCCTGAACTTTAGCCAAGGTTTCCTTTGCTGCGGCTTCGTTTGAAGTATAATTAATTAAAATATGCTCAATTTTTTCTTCTGCCAGTTTTATACAGATCGCTCTTCCAATTCCTCTGGAGCCACCTGTTACAATTGCACATTTCATGTTTTAATGTTAGTTTTTAAAAGTCAGTTTTTTCATCTTTAGTTTAAACAATTCATTATATTAAATAATTACATTGCTTTCAAATATTTTTTCACTTCCTCCAGATAAGGATACATCACCATATCATCTGAGAACGCAGGAATGATCTTTCTTATTTCATCGTACAGCTCTTTTGTTGATGATGAAACTTTATCTTTAAATCCAAGATATTCTATCGCCTGAATGATTGTAATCGCTTCAATCGCCAGTACTTCAAAAGCGTTTTCAATCACCTTTCTGCAAATCACGGCAGCATTGGTCCCCATGCTTACAATATCCTGATTATCATTATTATTCGGAATACTGTGAACATACATCGGATTCGACAGCATCTGGCTTTCTGCCGTAGTAGAAGTTGCCGTAAACTGAACACCCTGCATTCCGAAATTAAATCCTAGCTTTCCTAAATTAACAAATGGAGGCAAAATTTCATTGATTTTAGCATTCAAAAGATAGTTCAGCTGTCTTTCAGCAAGCATCGTCAGTTTTGTAACTACTATTTTAAGCTTATCCATTTCCAAAGAAATATAATCTCCGTGGAAGTTTCCGCCGTGATAGACGTGCTGATCTTCAACATTGATAATTGGATTGTCATTCGCTGAATTGATTTCATTTTCCAACACTTTTTCTGTGTATTCCAACGTATCCAAAACAGGTCCTAAAATCTGCGGAACACATCTCAACGAGTAATATTCCTGAACTTTTTCTTTGAAAACTTTCTCCTGCTCTTCAAAGTGTGTGTATAAATGATCTTCTCTTTTTCTGATTAACTGACTATCAGATAAATGAGTTCGCATTCTCTCTGCAATTTTCTGCTGACCGTAATGTAATTTTGTTCCATTCAAAGCTGCTGATAAATGATCATCATACGCCTGAACAATTTCATTAATAGCACAGGATAATTTAATGGAAATCTCTGTTAACTGATTTGCTTTGTGAGCATTCACAATTCCGATACCAGACATCACAGAGGTTCCGTTCATTAAAGCCAGACCCTCACGAATTTCAATCTGAATAGGTTCTAATCCTTCGATTTCGAAAACCTCTTTTGTAGATTTTCTTTCGCCTTTATAAAAAACCTCGCCTTCGCCAATTAAAACCAAAGCTAAGTGAGCCAGCTGAACCAAATCACCACTTGCCCCTACTCCTCCATGCTCGAAAATCAACGGCGTAACATCTCTGTTTATTAATTCTTTAAGTAAATTAATTACAGAATGATGAACTCCGGAATTTCCAAGTGACAAGGTATTTAATCTTGCCAGCATACAAGCCTTCACCTCTTGTGCCGGAAGTGGATTTCCAATCCCCGAAGAATGGCTCCTAATTAAATTATACTGAAGCTGATGCGTATCTTCATCACTGATTTTGAACTGTGCCATCGGTCCAAAACCGGTATTTACACCATATATTACTTTATTTTTCGAAAATTCCTTCAGAAACTGAAAACTTTCATCCACTCTGGCAAGAAGTGTTTCATCCAGTTCTATTTTTTCATTCTCTATGATGATTTTTTTAAAGTCGTTCAGTTCTAAAAAGTTATTTATTTTCATTAATTAAAAAGTAATAATAGATAATTTTGTAAATATTAATTAATTGTCATTAATTTTGCGGCAAAGATAGAAGTTATTATTAAAATAAAAAATCAAAGATGAGCAAAGAATTTGTTGACGTTCTCGTAATCGGTGCTGGACCATCCGGATGCGTATCTTCTTCATACTTAAAGAAGAACAATGTCAACGTAAAAGTTGTTGAAAAGACAAAATTCCCAAGACTGGTTGTCGGTGAAAGCTTAATTCCAAGAGTAATGGACCATTTTGATGAAGCAGGCTTGTTTCCGGCATTAGATAAAATGGGCTTTGAAAAGAAATTGGGAGCACGTTTTTTAAGAGGCAATGAAGTCTGCATCTTTGATTTCAGTAATAAATTCGGGGAGGGCTGGGACTGGACCTGGCAAGTTCCGAGAGCTGATTTTGATAATACTCTGGCTCAGGAAGTGATTAATAAAGGAATCGACCTTGAATTTGAAACCGAAGTTATCGGTATTGAATTTAATGGAACCGATTCTATCACAACGGTAAAAAATAAAGATGGAGAAACGAAAGAAATCCATGCTAAATTCGTGATCGACTCAAGTGGTTACGGAAGAGTTTTACCGAGGCTTTTAGATTTGGAAAAACCTTCAAAATTATCTCCCCATTCTGCAATTTTCTCCCATGTAAAAGACATCAACAGAGAAGAAGGAACCGAAGGAACATTGATTTCTTTTGATATTATTGAAACTGAAGTCTGGCTTTGGGTAATTCCTTTTTCTAATGGGAATACTAGTGTAGGAATCGTTGGTCCAACTGAATATATCGAAAAACTATCCGAAAATGGAGATACTGCCGAAGCGCTAAGAAAAGCAATTTCACTTTCAGATTATTATGTAAAACGCTTCGGAGATGTGGATTTTCTTTTTGAACCGAGACATTTGAAAGATTATTCCTGCTCGGTAAAAAAATTATTTGGAGACGGATTTGCATTGACAGGAAATGCTTCGGAATTCCTGGATCCCGTTTTCTCTTCAGGAATGGCTTTTGCAACCGAAGGCGGAATGACCGCCGCAAAATTGGCGTTAAGACAGTTGAATGGTGAAAAAGTTGACTGGCAGACAGAATTTGCTGATTACATTTTATACGGTGTTGATGTTTTCACAACCTATGTGAAAGAATGGTACACCGGAAATCTTCAGGAGTTATTCTTCCATCAGCCAGAAAATCCTGATGTAAAAAGAAAAATCTGCGCAGTATTGGCAGGCTACGTTTGGGACAAAAAAAATACATTCGTACGAATACACGATACCGCAATCAAGAATCTTGCAGAATTTATCAAAACAGAAAAGCAAGAACAAAAGCAATCATAAAAAAGCGGTCTGAAAATTCAGACCGCTTTTCTATTTATTTTTTCACTTTTTTAATTTCCTTTCCTAATTCTTTTCCGGTTTTTTCATACGCTGCAGAAATTCGCCCATATTCCATACTGTAATCCACTTTACTTCCCGTTCCTTCAATCTTATCTCCTTTAATTTTGGCTAAAACATGAGATGGGTTCGCGGTTTCTACGAAACTCATATCAGCAGACAATTTTCCGGGCTGCATTACAAAACCGCTCCATCCCGCATACATCCATTGAGGCTCTACCATTAATGTATATTTTGCATCTGCATTTTTACTGAATTTTATCTTCTTAGATTTATTTAACCCATCTACTAATTTATCTGAAAAAAATAGATTCTGAATGTTGCTTCCAGGCGGCAATCCATTTTTCCCAGGCTGCTTCTCCTTTTTTAGCTATGGTTTCAGTTTTTCTCCTTTCAAGATATTGAACTTCCGTGTAGTTCTCAGCTTGAAAAAGAGGTTCACCATAGATAAATTTAACATTAACTTCAGTCTGATCTTTTAAAAAATCAAGATTTCCAGAAGTAACCGTCAGATTCTGAGCAAAATTCATTGTTGCTATTGCGACAAACAAAAGCAGAAATAACTTTTTCATAGTTTATAATTTAAAATTGAATTTAGATGGATCTTATTTTTTTGTATAATGATCTACTTTTTGAGCAAGCATTTTAGCAGTCTTTGCAAAATATTCCGCAATCCTGTCATTGTTATTCGGAACCCCAAAACCATTATCTCCGGTAGCCTTTATTCCTTCCACAACCATTAAAATATTGTTTGGGTTATCCGTTTCTACAAAAGTCATCGTGCTTGAAACAAGAGCCTTATCACTTGCCAAAGGAATGAAAAGCCCGATATGCATCCAATTAGGCTCTACAATAAGAGTATATTTAGTTTTAGTAAATTTATCAGAAGCCTGAATCACCGTGTTTTTGTTCCATGAAGTCATGAATTTATCCGGAAAAGTATGTTCTTTGCTATACTCCCAATCCAGCCTCCATTTTTCTGCTTCTTCTTTGCCTTTTAATTTTTCAATTTCAGATATTCTGTTGGCAACAAATTCCTCTTCACTTAAATTTTTCTTCTCAAACTTCAGATGATCATATTTGAAAACAACCCTAATGAATTTTTGGTCTTTTAAAAAATTGTAATCTCCCGAAATCACTTTCACTCTTTGAGCCATCAAGCATGATGAAAGAGCCATTAAAAATAGAAATAACGTTTTTTTCACGGTTGGTTTTATTAGTTTTTATCTTAAATCTGTAAACGTAATCGGTTTTCTGCTGTTTGGATTAAAGACTACTTTAGATAAAATATCAAAATCAATGATTTCAATTTTCGGACTTACCCTCAGTTTTGCACGGAAATGATCTCTCACTTCATTGACGAAGCTGTCGGAGTCACTACTTGTGCTTATTTTAATGATAATTTCATCCAACCCGATTTCATTCGACTGAATAACGATCTGGTAGCATAAAATCGTGTTGAAATCATTTAAAATATCGTTCATTGCCGGCGGATATAAAGTCGTTCCCTTATATTTTATCATCTGTTGCTTTCGTCCGATAACAGGGCCTAACCTCATCGTATTTCGTCCGCATTGGCAAGGGTCGTAATGTGCTTTTACAATGTCCCCGGTTTTGAATCTCAATAAAGGAAGCGCTTCTACGCCTAATGTTGTAATCGTTAACTCTCCACTTTCGCCTTCTTTAACCATATTTCCATTATCATCGAGAATTTCTGTGATAATTAATTCAGGATGCTGGTGTCCTCCAATCTGATGTTCACACTCTGTAAAAGCCGTGCTCATCTCTGTGGAAGCGTAGGTTGAGAACAATTTAATATCCCATTTTTCTTTAATCTTCTGAGAAAGAATATTATCTGTAAAATCCTGATTTTTGATACTTTCGCCGATACAAACCGCACCATAAACGCTGGAATTTTTATAATCAATTCCATGTTTTTCGGCATAATCTATCATTTTTAACAGAAATGACGGAACGGTAATCAGATATTTTGGCTTATATCTGAAAATAGAATCCCATTGTAATTCAGGAATTCCAGGTCCCATTCTCACAACGCTTGCTCCCATTTTTCTCAGTCCTAAAAAATAAGCAAGTCCGGCCATAAACCTTTTGTCAATCGTGGTAATCATCTGCACAACGTCACCTTTTTGGATTCCTGCACAGGCAAAAGAAATCGCTTCATTGTATGCCAATCTTTCAAGATCGTTATCCGATAACCCGAACGTTACAGGATCACCCAACGTCCCTGAAGTAGTACTGTAATCCACAATTTTATCGTGAGTAATGCAGAAAAAGTCATCGTTATTCTGCTGAATATCATTTTTCGTTGTCGTTGGGATTTTCTGCAAATCTTCCAACGTCTGGATATCAGCAATATTGATATTATTTTCTTTGAATAATTTTTGATAAAAAGGTGAATGAGTTTCAAGATAAGTCAGCAGTTCCCGAAGTTTTTGCTCCTGAAACTTTTTTATTTCCTGAATGTCTGATTTTTCGATTGATGGATAGAATTCCAATGGTTTTTATTTTAAGTGACAAATTTATTTAATTAAAATTAAAAGATTGGATTATTAAATTTTTCTCCCACAGATTTACACAAATTTTCACAGATGATTGTGTTTTATCTAGTTTTAAAAATTAATTTAAACACAAAGATTTATTAAGCTCTTTTTATATTTTTCAGAAAACAAAGGCAAATAAATTTGCTTCGCGAAGCTTGAAAATGCAGCTTCATCAAATCAACTTGTTGATTCATCTTTGCTCACTTAAAACTATTTGTAATCCAAATTAAAACTTTGCGTTGAAAAAAATATCACAAAGCTAATTATCTCGAAAAAGTAAAACTCTGCGTATTTGTATTTCCAGCCGTATTGATTGTTGTTACTTTTAATATATGAGAACCAGAACCTTTCGGGCATTTTTCATCAAAAACATATACAAAATCATCTTTTACTCTTGCAAAACGAAGCCATTTACCATCCAGTTCAGCCCGAAAAGATTCGATGTCGCCGATTTTCGTTGTTCCTTTCAATTTTAAAGAACTGACATTTATGATTTCTCCATCTTTCCAATTTGGAGAAACAGATGGCAAACTACTATCGAGTAACAATCTTGCTGTTCCTAATCTGTTGAATTGCCCCTCTGCCCAATCACCATTCCATTTTGCTTTGATGATATTTTTATCACTTCCGTAATTGAGTTCTATCACTGTTTTATCTTTTTCTTCATTCGATAATTTTCTATTCGCTTTAATTTTCAACGTATAATTATCATGAACCGGAATGTATGGATTATTTAAAACAATTGAATTCGAAACTGCTTCTCCATCAGGTTTTTCGTACATATTGAAATTGACTGCATCATAAACAGCATTTTTGCTCAAATTGATTTCTGCGTTGTCGGTTTTAATCGTTTTTGATTCGTTTGGAGAAACCGTTTTATTATTGGATGAAACTTTCTCTGATGGATTGCTCAACTGAACTTTTGCAGTCAATCGGCTTGTATTTCCTTTGACATCTTTTAAAATAATTTCAATACTGTGAATTTCATTATCCGGAAGATTGATCATTCCATCGGAGCCGGAACTGTAATTTGGAAGTTTCATTCCCGGTAAATTTGATAAATGCTGAATACTCATTTTATCTTTGACAAATTTTGTATAATCTACACAACCGTTAATATAACGGGTATCATTGTAATGAACTCTATCAATTTTAAAACTGTAAACCAATTTCCCATCCATCAATAATTCTGCATCATAAATTCCAAGATTAAACCCTTGATTGGCTTTATCTACAGCCTTTATCGCAAAACTTATCTGAGGAGAATTCACTTGAATTACGTTTGAGGTATAAACATTTCCCACTTTTTTCACAGCAACTCCATTCGCTCCGGGTTCGTAACTACTGAAACGACGATCGTACCAATACAATCCACTGATAATCGGAGCAATTCCATCAGGAATATTAAATCCAAAAAGTAATGGATTGATGCATTCTTCCGTTTTTGTGTCTCTGATTTCAAAATGCAAATGCGGACCTGCCGAACCTCCTGTATTTCCGCTCAAAGCAATCAATTGTCCTTTCGTAACAGGAAACTGATTGGGAGAAAAACTGATATCCTGTTCCCATTTTTCATCTTTGTATTGTTGATTTTTTACATATTCATCGAGTGTATCAAAATATTTATTTAAATGAGCATACACTGTGGTGTAACCATTTGGATGAGTTACATACACTGCATTTCCGAAACCGTAACGCTCAACCTTTATTCTGCTGACATATCCATCTGCTGCGGCAACGACAGGCAAGTTTTCCTGACTGTTGGTTCGAATATCCAAACCCATGTGAAAATGATTGGAACGGACTGCTCCGAAATTAGCAGCCAGATTTATAGGAATATTCAAAGGATTTCTAAAATAGTTTTGAGGATAATTATTTTGGGCAAATATTGTAAAGTAGCTGACAAAACAAAAAAGAAATGTCAATCGGGAAAAGGCTTTCATACAAATGGTTTTAAGTGTTATTTTAAAATTACGAAAATTTGTTTAAAGATTTTTATTTTCCGACATATTTCATGGTTTTGCAGATGACTAAGCTTAATTATTCAGTGCTATCCTTGTCAAGGTTTAGAACCTTGACAAGGATTACAATTGAAGTTTTCTTAGAAAGGACCATCAATAAACTTATATTATCCACGAAAGAAAGTCATAAAAAAAATTCACATTTCCCGATCCACAATTCACAAAAAATTAATGCCAACATTTATATTTCTGAAACAGAAGTTTTTAATTGGAAATATCAAAATAAAACATATATTATAAACCGACAAATTTTAGTAAATTTGCCAACTTAATTAATCAACGATATTGAGATATTACAATGAGCCAATTTAAAGAATACAAAAACCTCAACCTTATTGACGTAGCAGAGAATGTAGCGGAATTTTGGAAACAGAATAAAACTTTCAATAAGAGTGTTGAGATTCGTGAGGGGCAACCTGAGTTTGTTTTTTATGAAGGTCCCCCTTCAGCAAACGGTATGCCCGGAATTCACCACGTTATGGCTAGAGCATTAAAGGATATTTTCTGTCGTTATCAGACCCAAAACGGGAAACAGGTTTTCCGTAAAGCGGGTTGGGATACACACGGACTTCCTGTAGAGCTAGGCGTAGAAAAAGAATTAGGAATCACTAAAGAAGATATTGGCAAAAAAATTTCTATTGAAGATTACAACAAAGCGTGTCGTGAAGCAGTAATGCGTTACACAGATGTTTGGAACAACCTTACCGAGAAAATCGGATATTGGGTAGATCTTGAAGATCCGTATATCACGTATAAGTCAAAATATATGGAGACGGTTTGGTGGTTACTGAAGCAGTTGTACGATAAAGGATTATTGTATAAAGGCTATACAATCCAGCCTTATTCTCCGAAAGCAGGAACGGGACTTTCTTCACACGAAGTAAACCAACCGGGAGCTTACCGTGATGTTTCTGATACAACGGTTGTAGCACAATTCAAGACATTGCCGGAAACATTGCCTTCTTTTTTACAAGGTTTTGGAGACGTACATTTCTTGGCCTGGACGACAACTCCTTGGACGTTGCCATCAAATACAGCTTTAACAGTAGGTCCGAAAATCGATTATGTTTTAGTAAAAACGTTCAATCAATATACTTTTGAGCCGGTTAACATTGTTTTAGCCAAAGCTTTGGTTGGAAAACAATTTGCAAAAAAATATGCTGAAGGAACAGAAGAAGATTTTGCAAACTTTACTCCTGAAACGAAAGTTATTCCTTATCAAATTCTAGCTGAATTCAAAGGGGCTGATTTGGTTGGAATTAAATATGAGCAATTATTACAATACGCTCTTCCTTATCAAAATCCTGAAAATGCTTTCAGAGTCATTTCAGGAGATTTTGTGACGACTGAAGACGGAACAGGTATCGTTCATACGGCGCCGACTTTTGGTGCTGATGATGCGAAAGTAGCAAAAGAAGCTACTCCGGAAGTTCCACCAATGTTGGTTTTAAATGAAAACGGAAATCCGGTTCCATTGGTAGATTTACAGGGTAGATTCTTATCTCTGGTAAGCGATGAGATCTATGGTTTTGCGAATGAATATGTAAAAGGAGAATATCTAAGCGAAGACGAAAAAAATACTGAATTAAATATTCAGAAAGAAAATTTAAAGTCAATCATTGCAGATCTGAAGGCTTATCTTTCTGTGGATGAAAGAATTGCTTTAAAATTAAGAAAAGAAAACAAAGCTTTTAAAGTTGAAAAATATGTTCACTCGTATCCACACAGCTGGAGAACAGATGAACCGTTATTATATTATCCATTAGATTCCTGGTTCGTGAAAATGACCGCTGTAAAAGACAGATTGGTAGATTTAAACAAAGGAATCAACTGGAAGCCAAAATCAACCGGAGAAGGACGTTTCGCCAACTGGCTTGAAAATGTAAACGACTGGAACCTTTCCCGTTCAAGATATTGGGGAATTCCGTTGCCAATCTGGAGAACAGAAGATTTAAAAGAAGAAATCATCATAGGTTCTGTGGAAGAATTGTATAATGAGATTGAAAAATCTGTTGCCGCAGGATTGATGAAAGAAAATCCGTTCAAGGATTTTGTGATCGGAAATATGTCTGAGCAGAATTATGCACTGGTTGATTTACATAAAAATATCGTTGACCAGATCATCCTTGTTTCAGCTACAGGAAGAGAAATGAGACGTGAAAGCGACTTGATCGACGTTTGGTTCGATTCAGGTTCGATGCCTTATGCACAGCTGCATTATCCTTTTGAGAATAAAGAATTAATCGACAATAATAAAGCATTCCCTGCAGATTTCATTGCGGAAGGTGTTGACCAGACTCGTGGTTGGTTCTACACACTTCACGCAATCGGAACAGCGGTTTTTGATTCAGTTGCTTATAAAAATGTAATGAGTAACGGACTTGTTTTGGATAAAAACGGGGTAAAAATGTCAAAATCTAAAGGAAATGGAATTGATCCGTTTGAAACATTAGCAGTTTACGGACCGGATGCTACACGTTGGTATATGGTTTCTAATGCCAATCCTTGGGAAAACCTGAAATTTGATATCGAAGGAATTGATGAAACGAGAAGAAAATTCTTCGGAACATTATACAACACCTATTCATTCTTTGCTTTGTATGCAAACGTTGACGGATTCAATTATTCTGAAAAGAACGTTGAAAACCGCCCGGAAATCGACAGATGGATTTTGTCTGAATTAAACTTATTAATCAAAGAAGTAAAAGCATTCTACGAAGATTACGAACCAACAAGAGTGGCAAGAGCCATCAACACTTTTGTTAATGATAACTTGAGTAACTGGTACGTGAGATTATGCAGAAGACGTTTCTGGAAAGGAGATTATTCGGACGATAAAATCTCTGCTTACCAGACTTTATATACTTGTTTGGAAACTGTTGCTAAATTATCTGCGCCAATTGCTCCGTTCTTCATGGATCAGTTGTATCAGGATTTAAATAAAGTAACCGGAAAAGAAACTGCGGAATCTATTCACTTGACAGATTTCCCTGTTGCTGACGAAAGCTTGATCGATGCAGATTTGGTTGAAAAAACGCATTTAGCACAAACAATTACAAGTATGGTTTTCTCTTTGAGAAAGAAAGAAAATGTAAAAGTTCGTCAGCCGTTGCAAAAAGTGTTAATTCCTGTTTTAGATTCAAAAATTGAGGAACAGATTTCTGCAGTTTCTGAACTCATTAAACAGGAAGTAAATGTTAAAGAAATTCAATTAATTAATGCTGAAGAAGCAGCCCATTTAATTGTAAAACAGATAAAACCGAATTTCAAAGCACTTGGTCCTAAATTAGGAAAAGACATGAAAACGGTTGGAGGAGAGATCTCAAATCTTAGTACAGAACAGATTTCAACATTAGAAAAAGAAGGGAAATTAGACATTCAAGGATACGAAATCACGCTTGATGATGTTGAAATTTCTACAAAAGATATCCCGGGATGGACGGTAACTTCTGATGGAAAAACAACTGTGGCATTAGATTTGACGTTAACAGACGAATTAAAATCTGAAGGGATCGCAAGAGAATTCATCAACAGAGTTCAAAACTTGAGAAAAGACAAAGATTTCGATTTGACAGACAGAATTAATATCTTCCTGGAAGAAAATTCTCCTTTCTTAAATGATGTTAAGAAAAATGAAGAATATATTTCTTCAGAAGTCTTGTCAAATAAAATAGAAATTGTATCTTCACTTTCAAATTTTAACGAAATCGAAATAGATGAGGTTAATTTTAAGATAAATGTTGAAAAAAATTAACATATAGTTATTGTTTTTCAAATTCCATTTCATAATTTTATTAAAAAAGAGAAACGAACATGTCAGACGAAAGAGTAAGATACAGTGATGCTGATTTACAAGAATTTAAGGCTATCATTAAGGAAAAAATAGAAAAAGCTGAAAAAGATTTACAACTGATCAGAGAGAGTTTTATTAATGATCAGAATAACGGAACAGATGATACTTCTCCAACCTTCAAAGCATTTGAAGAGGGAGCAGAGACGTTAAGTAAAGAACAGAACTCTATTTTGGCTGGTAGACAGGAAAAATTCGTACGTGATTTGAAGAACGCTTTAATAAGAATTGAAAACAAAACTTATGGCGTTTGCAGAGTAACAGGTAAACTGATTCCTAAAGAAAGACTGTTGGCTGTTCCTCATGCTACCTTGAGCATCGAAGCGAAAAATATGCAAAAATAACCACTAGGTTAATTAAAATAAATTTGGGTTTATATCGTATTTCATGAAATACTTTATAAACCTAATTTTTAATGTATACCCATGACCGAATTATTAGTTTTAGGAATTATTATTGTTGCAGTTTTAGGATTTTTCAACAGAGATTGGATCAAAAACAGATTCTTTCCTGATAAACAGCGAAACTACACCATGGATGATCAATTTAATTCTGATAAGCGGGAAAGGGAAAAAGAAATTGACAGCCTATTAAGTAAAATGGGTAAAAACGGCATCAATGACCTGTCTGCAAAAGACAGAAAACGTCTTGATGAACTGTCTAAAAAGCAAAAATTAAATCCGGAAAAAATGGAATCCATAATAGTACACACCAAAAATGCAATGGAACTGAATGCTTTGAAAAGTGTTTTAAAAGATATGAACATCAAGTTCGAAAAATTCCATACTAAGAATACACATCATAACGAGAAAACGATCAAGAAAATCGTTGATAAGAAAAACGAAAAAATAGGAAAACCGTATAAACCAAAAGGACTGTAATGAAAAAGATATTATTTGTAACCTTTCTTATTTTATTAATTGATCAGGCTTCAAAAATTTACGTAAAAACTCATTTTAACCTTGATGACAGTATTTCTGTCTTACCGGGTTTTAAACTTACTTTTGTAGAGAATCCGGGAATGGCCTATGGACTTCATTTTGGTGGAGTTATTGGTAAATATTTCCTAGTGATTGTAAGAGTTTTTCTTATTGGAGGAATGATCTATTTATTTAAAAAATGGTTGCAACGAGGAGAATCCAATTATCTTTTAATTCCGATGGCTATGATCTTTGCAGGAGCAATCGGAAATTTAATTGACGGCATGTTTTATGGTTTGATTTTCGACAGTGGTACCGTTTATGACCCAAGTATTGACCGATGGATCGGCTATGGCGGAATTTCCAAAATAACCTCTTTAGGAGAAGGATATTCTACATTCATGAGAGGCTGTGTTGTTGATATGCTTCATTTTCCACTGGTAGACTGGAATGTTCCCAAAGACTTCCCTATCATAGGCGGAAAGCACATTGAATTCTTTAAGTATATTTTCAATGTTGCAGATTCTGCGATCACCGTGGGAGCAACTTTACTGTTAATTTTCAGAAAGAAAGCATTCCCAAACGGTCTGGAATTTTAAAAGAATTTACACTCGATGAAAAAAATATTCAAAACTTTATTTAAAATTTTCCTGCTTCTTATTGTGGCAGGAATTATTTTTATCGCCTGGGCAAATTACAGCATTAAAAAAGACAGTGATGCTTATGTCTCATATAATATTGCTGATATCCCCGAAACGAAAACCGCCTTGCTTTTGGGAACCAGTAAAAACCTGAACAGCGGTGTTCCGAATGCTTATTTTTACAATAGAATTCAGGCTACTGTTGATCTCTATAAAGCCGGGAAAATTAAAAACATCATCGTAAGCGGAGATAACAGCCGAAAAGATTATAATGAACCGGAAGATATGCTGCTTACATTGATGAAATATGGAATTCCACAAGAAAGGATTTTTTTGGATCATGCTGGTTTCAGAACACTGGATTCTGTAATTAGAGCTAAGGAAATTTTCGGGCAAACAAAACTGATCATCATTTCCCAAAAATTTCATAACGAAAGAGCCGTATTTTTAGCAAAACAAAATGGAATTGACGCATTCGGATATAATGCAAAAGATGTGAATAAATATGCCGGCTTTAAAACAAATATCAGAGAATATCTGGCAAAGGCGAAAGCATACTATGATTTACTGTTGGGTGTTGAACCGAAATTTGGAGGAGAAAAGATTTTGATTCCTTAATCTATTCTCTCACTGATTTTGCAGATTTTTATTAGAAATATTCTTAAGTCTTAGCTAAAGTCCAATCTGCATATTTATTTAAAAGCAGGCTAAACCCTGCTGCAATCAATGCTATCAGCCATAATTTTTCATAATTAAAAATTCCCGTACAAACATCTGGGTAAATTCGTGTAATCTGTGGGAGAATTAACTAAATTTGCAATTCATTAATTTTAAACATAAATTTTAAACAATGTCAAGAATTCTTACCGGCATTCAAGCCACCGGAACACCACACCTTGGAAACTTGTTGGGTGCGATCATTCCTGCGATTGAGCTATCAAAACAGGAAGGAAATGAGTCATTTTTATTCATTGCGAACTTACATTCACTTACGCAGATTAAAGATGCAAAAGAACTAAAACAAAATACCTACGAAATTGCTGCGGCTTGGCTTGCTTGTGGATTAGATACCGAAAAAACATTTTTTTACAGACAGAGTGACATCCCTGAAACCTGTGAACTTTCTTGGCATTTATCATGTTTTTTTCCTTATCAGAGACTTACTTTAGCCCATTCATTTAAAGATAAAGCAGACAGATTACAGGATGTGAATGCAGGACTGTTTACCTACCCAATCTTAATGGCCGCAGATATCCTTCTGTATGATGCGGAAATCGTACCTGTAGGAAAAGATCAGCTTCAACACCTTGAAATTGCCCGTGATGTGGCGTCAAGATTTAATAATCAGATGGGTGAGGTTTTTGTTTTACCACAGTCTGAACTTCAGGAAGACACCAAATATGTTCCTGGAGTTGACGGTCACAAAATGTCAAAATCCAGAGGCAATATCATCAATATTTTCTTACCTGAAAAAGAACTGAAAAAGCAGGTAATGAGTATTGAATCAGATTCAAAATCTTTGGAAGAACCTAAAGACCCGGAAACCGATAAAACATTTGCTATTTATCAATTGATTGCAACTGCTGAACAGACAGAAGAATTAAGAGCAAAATATTTAGCCGGAAATTTCGGTTACGGTCATGCTAAGAAGGAACTTTTAGACTTGATTTTAGTAAGGTTTGAGAAAGAAAGGGAATTATTTTCTTATTACATGAACAATCTTGATGAGCTGGAAGCAAAGCTTCAGGAAGGAGCACAAAAAACAAGAGTAATCGCTACTGAAACAATTAAAAGAGTAAGGGAAAGTTTGGGAATTTAATTCAACCTTTACATTACAATATATCATGAAGCCTTTCAAATAGAAAGGCTTCTGTTTTTTTATTTTTATCTGATGAAAAATAGAGTTAATAATCCACCTCTTATATAAAAACGATCAGAGATTATTTTTAGAAAGAATAAAATAATGCATCTCATCTTCAAATTCATAAGAAATATTCCAATCCGGATATTGTTTTATGACAGATATAATAATCGACAGCCCAAGTCCGGTTGAAGTATGATCCGAGCTTTGCTTATAAAATCTGTTGAAAATTTTTGACTGATCCAACGCTGTCTTTGATCCCGTATTCTGGAAAATAATCCGGTCTTTTTCAAGAATAATACCAATATACCCGTTTTGATAATTATACTTAACTGCATTTTTCAGCAAATTTGACAATAAAATATTAGCCAGATCAGGATTAAAATCCGTAATGAAGTTTTCCTTTTCCAGGACATTGACTTCAAGCTTTCTGAACTCGATAAAATCTTCATAGTCTTTTAATAAATCATTAAGAATCGTATTAAAATTAACGATCTGAATTTTATTAAACTGACTGTTTTCGATCTTGGAAAGCATTAATAGCGATTTGTTAATCGCCACCATTCTTCGTAAGTCATTTTTCACTTCAACAAAAGAGTTCATACTCTTCTCTTCCAGGTCTTCATTCTGAATAAGCAGATCAATCTTGTTAATAACAATGGCTAACGGCGTCTGCAACTCATGTGAAGCATTTTCTATAAATTGTTTTTGCTGATGAAAAACAAGCTCATTCCGCTCAATCATCTCATCAATTTCAATATTTAATTCTTCAAATTCTTTAATTTTATATTTTTCGGAAATCGGTGGAGAAGTTGTTCCAAACTGATATTTTTTAAGTTTATCTAAAATCAGATAAAATGGACGCATCGCTTTATTCAATAAAAAACCATTGACAAAAACAATACTGATAACCAAAAAGAAATACAGTACAACTAAGGCAATACTCAAGTCATAAATCAGCTCATCTTCCTCTACCGTAGATGTTCTGATGATAAGTTTTCTATACCCTCCAAACTGATCTTTAAACCCAGTTTCTAATACTCTGTATGGCTCATCATCATCGTCATATTCCATATAATAAGTGGTATTATAAAACTTATTTCTGTTATTGTATTCCGACGGAGAAACCTGAACTATTTTAAATTCATTAAAGGCAAACTCTGTATTATTAAGTAATTTCTCATCCTGATAAACAGCCTTTATCAGCTGTATCTTTCTATTTTTCAGTCCGTCATCAACATTATCATACACTTCATCCAGAATGAATGCGTAAAATAAAGCTGCCCAAACCGCAATAATGAGCAGTAAAGCAACAATGAGATATTTTATGGTATAATATTTTAACGAGCTTTTCATTATATTAATTTGTATCCAATACCGTACACCGCCTGAAAATCGGCCTCAGATGCCGAGATTTTTAATTTTTTACGAAGATTTTTAATTTGCGAATAGATAAAATCAAGACTGTCCGCCTGATCAATATAATCTCCCCAAATTGCTTCTGCCAAGGTAGCTTTCTGCAGTGTTTTCTGAGGCTGGATCACGAAATAATACAGCAAATCATATTCCTTACGGTTCAAAACCAATTCTTCACCATTGATTAAAACCTTTCTGTTTTCGGGATAAATATTAATATTTTTATACGTAATTACATTTTCACCATCCTGATTTTTTCTTCTGATGACCGATTTTATTCTCGCCATCAGTTCAGCCAGATGAAAAGGTTTTGCCAGATAATCATCTGCTCCTATTTCCAAGCCTGCAACCTTATCATCTACAGAATCTTTTGCGGATAAAATAATGACAGGATCTTTTTTGTGCATGGCTTTAATTTCCTTCAGCAGATCAATTCCGTTTCCATCGGGAAGCATGATATCTAAAAGAATACAGTCATACTCATAAGAAATAATTTTATCCAGTCCGGAACGATAATCTTCAGCATATTCTACGATAAACTGTTCCTCTTCAAGGAATTTCTGAACAATATTTTTAAGTTCCGGCTCATCTTCTATAATTAAAATTTTCATGCGTTTTAATATGAAGTTCTATCAAAGATATAAAATTAAAACCTCCTGCTTGAGGAGGTTGTTGAATATAATTTTTAAGAAGTCGTTTTTACATATCGGCCATCAGCATCAAAAATAAGACTTAACCCATTCATTAAACTGATTTTGTAAGCATTATATTTTTTTTCGATAGATTCAACCAGATTTCCTTGGTGATTCCTTGTCATATGAGACAATATTTTCTTTCTGATATCTTTTGAAGAAAACTTTCTTCCTTTTCCGTTTATTAAATTCCAATTAACCATTTTGCTGAGATTTTGAGTGTTAAACATTAGATTATATTTTTAATTAATCATCAATTTTGGTAAAATTTCCGTTTCTGTCGAATTTCAGATCGATCCCGTTTGAAAGCTCTGCCTTATAAGACCATCTTTCTTTTTCAATTTTGGTGATCAGTGTATTTGGGAAGCTCTTTGCTGCATAGTTTCTGATCTTTGCAGGAATAAATCCATAAGGAAGCTTCTGATGCTTTCCGTCTACTTCTTTCCAGTTTCCAGTACTGTCAAATTCCACTTTTATGCCATTCGCGAGATAGACCTTGTATTCATCCACGCCATAGATCTCTCGGTCTTCAACAGCAGAACCGATGGCAATGCCTTTAAAATTTGTATAAAGAAACGTTTTGGCCGTTTTAGGCAGCTGATTGGGATTAATCGCTCTGTCCTGTCCGTACACGCACCCTGTAATCAAAATCAGGACTACCGCTAATATAATGGTGATTTTAGTTTTTGTTTCCATAATTTTCTACTTTTCGTTGTTATTATGAAACAAAGGTCTATATCAATTTGGGAAAGAATTAGGAAAAACCAGAAGTTTGGTTTAGAAAAATGGTATTGTGAAGATTTTAAACTTAAAGTTTTTTGTTCAGTATTCTCTTTTACATCCTAAAAACAATCCTTGTCAAAGCTTTGAACCTTGACAAGGATGAGATATTATTTTAAAAAAAATTATAGGAAATCTTTAATCTGTAACAAATGTTTAATCGATTTTAAACCTTCCTGTTCTGGGTTTTCATTCAAAACATCAAAGAAGATTACGTCTAATCCGAAATTTTGAGATCCAACAACATCCGCAATCCAATCATCCCCGATCAGAATACTGTTTTCTTTTTTTGCATCAGAAAGATTTAAAGAATATTCAAAAATTTCAGGTCTCGGTTTTCTTACCCCAACAGCATCTGCACTGGTAATTGTCTGAAAATAATGATCAATTTTAGATAAAATACACTTCCTTTCCGTCACTTCTTTAAATCCGTTGGAAATGATGTGTAAAGTATAATGTTTAGCTTTAAGATAATCCAAAATAGATATAGCACCTTCCACCAACTCATTATGATTGAGAATTTTGTCTAAAAAATGCTCTTCGAAGTACATCGATAATTCTAAATCATCTATATCAAAATGTCTGAAGGTATCATAAAAACGATGCTTTCTAAGGTATTCCTTATCAATAATTCCATCGCGAATATCTTCCCAAAGTTTTTCATTGATTTCATGATAAACAGAATGAAAATCTTCAAAATTGATATTATATTTTAAAGTAATTTCTTCCTTTTCGAAAAGATCTTTGATGGTGAGATAAGCGTTTTTACGGTGATCCCAAAGCGTATTGTCGAGATCAAAAAAAATGTGCTGAATTTTCATACAGCACAAAATTAATAATTTTAATTTTTGTTAATCGGATAATTCTTGTTTTTAGTCTTTACAATTTCAAGACCCTTTGAAAAATTTAATAAAAAATCAATCGTTTGTTTTTTTGGTTTCAAAGTTTTCACTTTTAAGGAATCATTTTTTCTCATAGGCGATAAATGTTTTTCCTTAAAACGAGAATTTCCAAAAATTATTATCTATCTTGTTAAGATAATATTATTTTCGTCCATGATTTTTCTCAGGTTAATCAGAGCGTAACGTACTCTGCCTAAAGTAGTATTAATACTCATATCGGTATGATCCGCTATTTCTTTAAAGCTTAATCCGTCAAAAAATCTTAATTTGATAACTTCTTGTTGGTTTTGCGGAAGAAACTGCAACATTCTCAAAAGATCTTCCTGAATCTGGTTCGTCACCAGCTGATCTTCTATATTTTCCGAAGGCTCCCGGATCAAATCAAAAATAGAATATTCATCGGTTTCAAAAGTTGTTTCCGAAACTTTGATGTTTTTTGATTTAGATCTGAAATGGTCAATAATAAGATTATGTGCAATTCTTTTGGCCCAAAGGATGAATTTTCCTTCTTCGTTGTAACGACCTTCTTTCAGCATAACGATAATTTTCATGAATGTATCCTGAAACACATCGTTTGCCAAGTCTTCATCATTAATTTTATAAAAAATGAATGTAAACAATTCTCTCTGATGACGATGAATAAGGGCCGATAACGCCTCTTCGTCTCCTTCCTGATAAAGGGAAATTAGTAAACTATCCGATTTTAATTTCATAACTCTTCTCAATAATAAAAACTTTTGCAGACAAGCATCCTTCTAGATATTTGATCTAGTTATAGCTATAAATACAAAATAATTCTTCAGAGTAAAGTCGGATCAATAGGCAGTACAATTTTTACAGTGGTAAATATAATAAATTTTTAATAACTGTTAAGCTATTATTAATTTTTTACAAGAAAAATTTAAAAAAACTTACTTAAACATGTCGTGAATGAATACGGTAGGGATATTTAATGTAAAATTAACATTTAAGCCTTTCATTTCTTTCCCGTTTAAGTCCCCAATTGGGAAGGCATATCCTCCTGTAAGGTCCAGAATTCCGAAAAGACTGACCCCAATTTTCGGTGCCACATATTTATTTGTTCCTTCTGCCCCCATCAAAAAGTAATAAGAATGGTAAAAATCAACATCTTTTTGAAAGTTGAGCAAAACATCTGCCTGCAGTTTCGGCATGATTGCAAATTGAGAATTGGCAGATCCCATCAATGCTGACGCTCCCAACCTGTAAATAACATCATCATTTTTCAGGAACAGCAATTTCCCTCCAACTTCTCCAAAACTCTGATTCTGGTAGGTATATCCTACACTCACCATCTTATGCACGGTATATTGTGCCTTTGCAAATGTGCTTAAAAGGAATACGGAAAGGATTGCTGTTGCAAATCGAAAATTCATCATCTTTAATTTATTTAAGTGTAAAATTAAAAAAAACTGCCTTACCGAAAAGATAAAGCAGTATTTATTATGTTGAAGAAAAAATTAAATTCCGAAAGCGGCTTTAATTTCATCTACTTTGTCTAATTTTTCCCAAGTAAAGAATTCAAGGCCTGTAAGTGTTAATTCATTCTTGTGCCCTTTATTAAAGGTTTTATCAGCTACATAGTGCTCTCTTCCCATGTGACCGTAAGAAGCTGTATCCTGATAAATCGGATTTCTCAATTTTAAGTTCTGTTCGATAGCGTAAGGTCTTAAATCGAAAATTGTAGAAACTTTTTTAGCAATTTCTCCATCGTGAAGATCTACTTTTGCTGTTCCGTATGTGTTGATATATAAACCACAAGGCTCAGCCACTCCGATGGCATAAGAAACCTGCACCAAAACTTCATCAGCAATACCTGCAGCAACTAAGTTTTTGGCGATATGTCTCGTTGCATACGCAGCACTTCTGTCAACTTTTGAAGGATCTTTCCCAGAGAAAGCTCCACCACCGTGAGCTCCTTTTCCACCATAGGTATCAACAATGATTTTTCTTCCTGTAAGACCTGTATCTCCGTGAGGACCTCCGATAACGAATTTACCTGTCGGGTTGATGTGGTACTTGATCTGATCATTGAATAAAGCCTTAATTTCTTCAGTCTGAAGAGCAACAACTCGTGGAATCAAAATATTTTTGATGTCTTCACGAATTTTGTTCAGCATTTCTTCTTCAGCTCCGAAATCATCATGCTGAGTAGATACTACGATAGAATCGATTCTTACCGGTTTGTGATCGTCAGAATACTCGATAGTTACCTGGCTTTTTGCATCAGGACGAAGATATTTGATTTCAGAATCTTCTCTTCTGATGGCAGAAAGTTCTTTAAGAATAGTATGAGCTAAATCTAACGCCAAAGGCATATAGTTTGCTGTTTCGTTGGTTGCATAACCAAACATCATCCCTTGGTCACCCGCTCCCTGCGCGTTTGCTTTAGCTTCAAATGACTCATCATTTACAGCTCTGTCAACACCTTGGTTGATATCCGGAGACTGCTCGTGAATTGCAGAAATTACTCCACAAGAATCACCGTTGAACATATATTCTCCTTTTGTATATCCAATCCCGTTGATAACCTCTCTCGCGATCGTCTGCACATCAAGATAAGCATCAGATTTCACTTCACCTGCCAAAACTACCTGTCCTGTTGTTACAAGAGTTTCACAAGCTACTTTTGAAGTTTTATCATATGCTAAAAAGTGATCGATTAACGCATCGGAAATCTGGTCGGCAATTTTATCTGGATGCCCTTCTGAAACGGATTCAGATGTAAATAAATAAGACATATTATTCTATTTGTTTTTTAGATTAAAAAATAATTTTGAAGAAAAATAAGAATAATTGCCCAGAAAGCCTAAAAAAGAATACTGTTTTAGCATATTTTTATAGAGGTTGCAATCAGGTCAAATTTTTCCTCGTTCGTAAACGTTGGCAAATTTAAGTACTATTTTTTTAATACTCAAAAATTTTGTTTACTAATTATAATTTTCTTTAAATTAATGATATACTATTGGTTATCAGAAATAAATTATTGTGGTTTTATGCTTACGAATTCCTTCGGGCTTTCATTATAATTAAGCTTTTGCTCTAATGAAGCTTTGATAGAATGTGATAATTCGTCAATAATTTTTTGCTTGAAAGTCGGTTTATAATAAATAATACTGATCTCTCTGTAAGGAAAAGGCTTTTTGAATCTGAAAACATTTCCTTTCTGCTGTTCAGAAAGCTGGCTCAGTGCCAATTCCGGTAAGATACTGATTCCACCCACTTTATCTACCATATGAACCAAAGTCTGTATGTTAGATGCCAAGAAATCCAAGTTCTTAGGCTTCAGCGTATTTTCTTTCAGATGACAGATATTTTCAAACTGATTTCTCAGACAGTTTCCTTCCTCCAGTAACCAGACTTTTTCTACATTAAGATCTTCAGGAACTACATATGTATTCTTTTTATTTGCTTCCGTATTTGAACTGTAGATCATCAATTCTTCGTTGAATAAGAAGTCCTGATAAAACTCATCTGCAGAATCATAGGGTGTAGAAATAATTCCGGCGTCAAGCTCACCTGCTTTTAAAGCTTTGATGATATTATCAGTAGTCATTTCTTTTACATTCATCTGAATTTTCGGGTTTTCTTCCAAAAATTTGAAAATCTCAGTTGGTAAAATAAATGACGATACAGTAGGAATAATTCCAAGATTAATCGTTCCTCCTAAAATATTATTCAAAAGGTTGGCTTTATTCTTCAATTCATTGACAGATTCTATAATTACCTTAGCCTGATCAATGATCTGAAGCCCTACGTCTGTGGTACGGATCGGGTGTGTTGTTCTGTCAAAAACTTTTACATCCAGTTCATCCTCAAATTTCTGGATCATTGCACTTAGCGTAGGTTGTGTAATGAAGCATGCCTGGGCAGCTTTACCAAAATGTTTGTACTTATCTACAGCGATAAGATACTCCAGTTGCTGAATGTTCATCTGATTAATATTATCTATTACAAAGATATAACGTTTTTGTTATTAGCAATCAAAAATTCAAGTAAATTTGATATTTACTACCTTTACATATTACAATTCAAACAATAAATCAATCATTCAAATCATAACTCTATGGATTCTAAAAAATTAACGTTAAGCAGCGGTGCTCCGTATTTTGAACATCAGGATTCTCAAACAGTTGGCCCAAGAGGTCCGGTTCTTTTACAGGACTTTATACTTCAGGAAAACCTTGCCCATTTCGTAAGAGAAAGAATTCCGGAAAGAATCGTTCATGCAAAAGGAAGTGGTGCTTATGGAAAATTCACAGTAACCCACGACATCACAAAATATACAAAGGCTAAATTATTCTCCCGGGTTGGGAATTCATGTAAAATGTTCGCCCGTTTTTCCACTGTTGGAGGTGAAAAAGGGAGTGCGGATACGGCAAGAGATCCACGTGGTTTTGCACTGAAATTTTATACAGAAGACGGAAACTGGGATTTGGTAGGAAATAACACTCCCGTTTTTTTCATTAAAGATGCCAAAAAGTTCCCCGATTTTATTCATACCCAAAAAAGGGTTCCGAAAACCAATTTAAAAAGCGCTACAATGATGTGGGATTTCTGGAGTTTAAATCCTGAATCTCTTCATCAGGTTTTAATTTTAATGTCTGACAGAGGAACTCCACACGGATACAGGCATATGCACGGTTTCGGGTCTCATACCTTCTCAATGATCAATGAAAACAATGAGAGAACATGGGTGAAATTCCATTTTAAAACAAAACAGGGCATTAAAAACTTTAATAATGATGATGCGGTAAAAATGGCAGGAGAAAATCCTGATTTCGCGCAGGAAGACCTTTGCAATGCTATTGAAAACGGAGATTTCCCGAAATGGACGATGTACATTCAGGTGATGACCGAGCAGCAGGCAAGAGATTTCAGATGGAATCCTTTTGATATAACAAAAGTCTGGTTCCAGGGAGATTTTCCATTAATTGAAGTCGGTGAAATGGAGCTTAATGAAGTTCCTGTGAATTATTTCGCCCATGTTGAGCAATCTACTTTCTCACCCAGCAATTTAATCAACGGGATCAGTTTCTCACCTGACAAAATGCTGCAGGGAAGATTATTTTCTTATCCTGATGCTCACCGATACCGTGTGGGTGTAAATTCTCACCAGCTGGAAGTGAACAGATGTCCTTTTGCTACAAATAACTATCAGAGAGACGGGTTTATGGCAGACTCAGGTTATTATCAGGATAAACCGAACTATCACCCGAACAGTTTCGACGAGATCAAACCTGATCCTGCCTATAAAAATTATGAATACGAACTGGATAGCGCACACGTTGCCAGCTACAACAGAAATGAAAGTGATGACGATCATTACACACAGCCCGGCTTACTCTACTCAAAAGCAATGAATCATGAAGATCGCGAAAATCTTGTAAGTAATATTGTCGGAAGCATGAGAGGAATCGACGGACCCAAGAAAGACGAAATCATAAACAGACAATTATGTCACTTTTTTAGAGCAAATATTGAACTTGGCATGAAAGTGGCAGCAAGCTTAAACGTCAATATTGACACCAATATGATGAATCATTCCAAATAAGTATATTAAACAATAATATCAATTAAAAGGAAAAAAAGTTAATATTTTTTCCTTTTTTTTGTAAAAAATTTATAATTTGCAAATGATAATATTTTAAAGTGGAAAAATGAATTACGAAAATATATTATTAGAAAAACAAGATAAAATATCATTAATTACAATAAATAGACCTGAAAGCTTAAATGCATTAAATGCAAAAACTATTCAGGAACTCAGTTCAGCTTTTGATGCATTAAATTCTGACAATTCGTGTAGAGTAATCATTATTACCGGAAGCGGAGAAAAATCTTTTGTGGCAGGTGCTGACATCAAAGAATTCAGTGATTTCGGACAGCAGAAAGCTGAAGAGTTGGCCAGAAACGGTCATAAGAATCTATTCAATAAAATTGAAAATCTGACCAAACCTGTAATTGCCGCCGTAAATGGCTTTGCATTAGGTGGTGGTCTTGAGCTGGCTATGGCGTGCCATATCAGATATGCATCGGAAAATGCTAAACTGGGATTACCGGAAGTGACATTAGGATTAATTCCTGGTTATGGTGGTACTCAGAGGCTTCCAAAGCTTGTCGGAAAAGGTATTGCCAACGAAATGATCTTCTCTGCCAAAATGATTTCAGCGCAAAGAGCTAAAGAAATCGGTTTGGTAAATGAAGTATACCCTATTGAAGAATTATTAACCAAAACAAAGGAATTAGCAAACGTTATTGCCCACAACTCACCAATGGCAATTTCTAAGGCTATTCATGCAGTGAATCTATCAGATACAGATCAGGGCTTTGAAGCTGAAATAAAATATTTCGGTGAAGTTTTTGAACTTGATGATAAGAAAGAAGGAGTTTCCGCGTTCATAGAAAAGAGAAAGCCAAACTTCTAACCACCCCCTTAATACAAATTATTTCGAAAATCTTAATGCTGCGGTATGAATAAGTTTGACAAGGCTTATCTAAAAATGGCTCAGGAATGGGCAAAACTATCCTACTGTGAAAGAAAACAAGTAGGAGCTCTTATCGTAAAAGATAGGATGATCATTTCAGATGGTTATAATGGTACTCCTTCAGGATTTGAAAACTGTTGTGAGGATGCAGAAGGAAAAACCCACTGGTATGTACTCCATGCAGAAGCTAATGCAATATTAAAATTAGCTGCTTCCACTCAATCTGCAAAGGGTGCAACATTGTATTTAACACTTTCGCCATGTAAAGAATGCAGTAAACTGATCTTACAGGCAGGAATTACCAGACTGGTTTATATTAATGAGTATTCGGACGATGATGGGATATCGTTCTTAAGAAACCATGACATCGAAATAGAACAAATATCGGACTGTGAACTAAAAAAATAACACACACAATGACTTGGGATGAAAAAATTAAGGATTTTGAAATCTTTCTTCGTTTCGAAAGAAATTTTTCAGAAAACACTCTCGACGCCTACGTACGAGACATTAAAAAACTAAAAGAATATGCCGTAGAAGATCTGGAAAACGTCGGTCCAGATGCTATAGGCTACGAAAATCTACAAGAGTACATCTTCAATCTTTCCAAACAAAAATTCAGTGAAAGATCTCAGGCAAGATGGATATCTTCCATTAAAGCATTCTTCAAATTTTTGCTGGAGGATGAATATCGTGAAGACAATCCAGCTGCATTGCTTGAAGGTCCTAAGTTGGGATTGTATCTTCCCGACACCTTAAGTTTGCTTGATATCAATAGGATTATCAGCGCAATAGAGGTAGGATCAGATCTTGGAAAGAGAAATCAATGTATCATTGAGGTACTTTACGGATGCGGACTTCGTGTTTCGGAACTGATCGATCTTAAAATTTCAAATATTAATTTTAAAGAACAATATATCAAAGTAAATGGAAAGGGAAATAAAACCCGTTTCGTTCCTTTGGCAGATTATACCGCAGAATTACTGGAGAGCTATATCCAGGAAGTTCGTGCCAACAATAAAATTAATAAGAAATATGAAGACACTCTTTTCTTAAACAGCAGAGGAACCTCTATGTCCAGAGTAATCGTATTCTTGATTATAAAAGAATTAACTGACAAAGCCGGAGTAAGCAAAAAAATATCTCCCCATACCTTCAGACATTCATTCGCAACTCATCTGTTGCAGAACGGTGCAGATCTTCGTTATATCCAGGAAATGCTTGGGCATTCCAGCATTACAACGACAGAAATCTACACCCATTTGAAAACGGAGGAACTTAGGGACGTTATTTTAAGCTATCACCCTCGAAATATCAATATTGCTTAATGAAATTATTGAAATATTGCCCCAGTTGCGGCAAAGAATCTCTACATTGGGACGGCGAAAAAAAATGGAGCTGTCCCAATTGCAATTTCTCATTATACAACAATGTGGCTGGTGCGGTGGCGGTGGTCATCAGATTTCAAGATGAAGTCTATCTTACCCGAAGAAACAGAGATCCCAAAAAAGGAAAACTTGATCTGGCGGGAGGATTTGTAGATCCAAAAGAAAGCGCAGAAACTACCTGCAAAAGAGAGCTTTTTGAAGAGCTTCAGCTTACCGTTGATATTTCCAGTTTAAAATACATTACGAGCCTTCCAAACGTCTATCAGTACAAAGAAATTGATTACAACACCATTGATCTGTTCTACGAATATAATGTTTCGGAAAAATTTGAAGTAAATCTCGAGCTCTCCGAAATTTCGGAAGCCATCTGGATTCCTTTACAAGAACTTAATCTCGAAGATCTCGCTTTTGATTCTCAGAAGGTATTTTTCGAAAACTATTTAAAGAATATAAAATAAACTAAAAACTCTCGCAACATGCAAGAGTTTTATATTTTAATACGTTTTAGATTTCAGCATTTCCTCAAAATAATTGGCAAGCAATTTTCTTTCAGCTGAAGATAAATTGGCTTCTTTGTGATAAACAATATACCCGGGCATAGGCATTGTTTTATTTTGAACGCTTTCCATAGCCCTGTCAAGCATGTTTTCTTTTAACTCTTTACCATAAGTACCCCAAATAGAAAAATTAAGATGCTCCCGCCCCTCGTTTATATGGCTTTTGATAGACCATGAAACAGGTGCAATATGTGCATATTTTGGATAAACCGTCTCGTTGGAGTGACAATCATAGCAAGCCTTTTTTATCAAACCGGCAATCTTTTCGGGGGTTTGCTTTACCTCCACAAAGTTGACTTTATGATCAATTGGTTTATTAACTTTATCAATAGGAATAAATTGTATCAGAGCAAAACCTACAAGGCACCAGAACAATATTTTTTTAGCAGTTTTCATAACTATTTTACAGGCGTCAAAATAGCATTATCTGACTTTATTTCGCGATTATTTGCATCTTGCTTCACAGGTTTCTCCTGAGCAGGATCAGATGGCTTTGCAGATGTTGCCCCTTTAGGCTTATCCAGCGTTCTTGTATCTTTAAGATCCCAGTTCTCATTTGTATCCCATAAAGGTCTTATGATAACCGCTTTATAAAATACAAAAGATTCTTCGGCAAAAACTTCATTCAGGAAGTCTGCTTCATCCCAATATTTGTTATTATTGCTATCAACCAGAATTCTCACAATATATTCTGCTGGTTTTAAGATATCAAATTTCACCTTATTGCCTTTCGTATATTTCTGATAAACAACTTTCTCAGAAGAATCCAATAACTGAATCCAATAGTTCGATGTAGGCGCATTTTCAATCTCAAATGCTACACTGCCATAATTCTCCACTTTATCAGCCTCAAAGTCAAAACGCTTAGACTGAGTATTTTTAGCATAAAATGATGAAACCGTTTCTTTTGGAATAGTAAGCTGGTATTTTTTTCCTTCAACAAAATCTGACTGAATTAAAATCTGATAAGGATTGGACTCTGAAATCTTCGCCGTGAACTGCTGAGTCGTTAAGCTGTCGCTTTTCAGCACCCATTTGTCAGGATCAATTTTATCAAGATAATAATTGGAAAGAATTTTAAAGTCTGATTTTGGAGCCAGTGCATTTCCACCAATGTCATTATTGATGTCCATTACATTTTTAGCATTATACTTATAGAAAAGAGACGCATTATAAAGAGTATCTTTTTTACCGTCGGCATTATATCCAAACTTAAGATTCTCGGTTGAAGTTTGCCCCACATCGCTTTTTACAGCGTCAAACCATATTCTTACTGTATCAGACTTTGGAACATGGGTAACTTTATATTCTTTAATTTTTTCGTTTAGCGGCTCAACTTTTACATTATCCGGCTTCCCTTCAAAAGCCATCAAGACACCACCCGGAGCTTCTTTCATTTCCAGATATTTCAACGGCTTTCTGGATGGATAAAGTTTCAAATTAAGTCCTGAAATTGATTTCTCAACATCCACAGCTTCCTTCTGAAAACCTACCTTTTCTTTTCCGGGATCGTACATTGAATTTCCGTTTTCATCTTCAAAAGCAATGATCTTATATTTACCCGGAGACAAATAATTCAGTTCATAATATCCGTCCTCATCTACTTTGGTGATATAATACGGCTTTTGCTTATAATTGATAGTATCTTTTACCTGATAAAGACCTACAACAAATTTGTTCTCTGTGGTAGCTTTTTTAATAGCCATTGCATCTTTAATCTCCCCACTGATGTACAGGTCATCCAGTTTATCACCTGTTGAAAATGCAAAATTAAAATAACGTAATATATTCGCTTCATTATTATCAACAATAGAATTTCCGAAATTGAAATTATATGTTGTATTGGCCTGTAAGGTATCCGTCCACTGAATTAATACAAACTTATTGGCGATATTTGAAGGAAGAATTCTTTTGATATTTTTAATCGGAGGAGAAATGATCAGATTTTTATTGATATCTTTTAATGTTACATACTCATCAAAATCAAGACGCAGCTCTCTGATATTTCTATTCACATTAATTCTTGTAGAATCAATATTTGAACTTAAAAATTTTGGAGCCAAACTGTCTTTTGTACCACCAACAGGCGATCCTACTCTTGCGCAAGACTGCACAAGAAAAGCCAAAACGAATAATAGAAGAAGTCTTTTCATGAATATGTTTAAGCAAAAATAAACATTATTCTCCATAAACTTCATTATGACTGTTCAAAGTATCTTTGCCATCACTCATAATGCTGTTCAGTTTATCCTTTTGAACCGGAAAATCTTCGAACAAGCCCGATAAAGCTAATGCTGTATACACCTTGTTGGAGTAAACGTTTCCAATCGCCACAATAGTGACTTTTGATTTAAGAAGGTGAGCAAAAACAGAGTTGGTTCCGTGCCACCATCCGTTATGGTACGTTAATTTTTCACCGTTATCAAAAATCTTCATTCTAAACCCTAAACCATAATTATTCATTCCGGCTTTTTCATTGCTGTAAGGAGCAAAAACCATCTGCATCAGTTCAGGTTTTAAAAAATCCTTTGAAAACATTGCCTTAGAAAAATTATAAAGGTCTCTTGGTGTAGTGTATACATTTTTATCACCATAGATAAGATCCAATCTGTCGAGAGGATATAGCTTATTTCCGCCATAATAAAAAGACTGAGAAGCAGTGGGAATGTCTTTTTCCTGGAAAATGTAGGTGTTTTTCATTTTTAACGGCTCGAAAACCATTTCTTTCATAGCCTGTGGAAAAGGCGTACCGGTTATCTTCTCGATCAACAGAGCCAGCAGCGCAAAATTTGTATTACAATACATAAATCCGGTATCTGTATCTCTTGCCATTTCAGGTTTATACTTAACAATCATGTTCAATATATCCTGATTGGTAATAAAGGCTTTTGAAAGTTCTGCCGGAGCCGGCTGAATTTTTGTAATAAAATATTCGTACTTCGGAAGACCACTTCTTTGATCCAGTAAAGTCTGAACGGTAATATTCGGATAAGGAAATCCCGGAAAATATTGTGTTAAATGATCTGATAATTTTATTTTTCCAGCTTCTATAAGCTTCATCATAGCCATAGCCGTCATTGTTTTTGAAACTGATGCGACATGTAATGGCGTATTTTTATCAATCGGCATCTGATGACCTTCTCTTCCGAAACCCCTGTAGTTTTCATAGATAATATCGTCTCCTTTGGCAACTAGAATTCCGCCGCTCAGATTACCTCCATTCCAGATTCTCTGATAATACTGGTCAATATATCTTACCAGAGAAGCTTTATCCGGCACCCGACCATCTTCTTTTGTAAAAACTTTACTAAGATCTACATTTCCGTAATTCGGTAAAGAGGTCGTATTTTCCGCTATATTTTCTTTGGTTTCAGATTTTTTTTTGCAGGAAAAAAATGATAAAAAAACAGTTAAAATAAGTACAAAATTACGCATCCCCATGAGTTTCAAAAATGAGCGGCAATTTAATAAAACTCAAAATAAATATTAAATATTGAAGGTAAATTATGAATTATTTAACATAAACAAGCAAAATCATGAAATTGCAAAACTCAAAATTTAAACAAATGCTTTAAGAGACTCGGCATGACATTTTTATACTTCCTTCTATTTTAACCTCATCCTATTGAAGGATATTGCTCTTTTAAGCAAATTGGGCGACAATTTTATCAACGATCACCTGTGCCAGTTTTTCTTTGCTTTGAACCGTCCAACCGGCTATATGAGGTGTTACAATAGTCTTCTCAGAGCTTAAGAGATATTTTAAATCTTCATTTTCAATTTCAAGATTTTCGAAAGATGATTTTTCATATTCCAGTACATCAAGGCAAGCACCTTTTACTTTTCCTGATTTCAGTGCGCCAACTAAACTTTTAGTTTCAACATTTTTACCCCGTGCCGTATTGACAAAATAAAAATCTTTCTTCATTTCAGAAATAAATGTTGAATTAACCAGATAATGAGTCTCTGAAGTTATCGGAATGTGTAAGCTTAAGATATCTGCAGATTCCTTAAGTTCTTCCAGAGAAACCTGAGTTGCATATTCGTCGGAAAGATCCGGCAAAATATCATGAAAAATAACACGGCATCCAAATCCCGAGAATCTTTCAGCTGTCGCCTTCCCCATATTTCCATACCCTATTAAACCTACTGTTTTTCCAAGCAGCTCGTCACCACGGTTTTCTTCACGCAACCATATTCCGTTTTTCACTTCCTGAGAAGCGATAAAAAGTCGATTCATTAAAATCAATAGCATTGCCACCACATGTTCTGCAACCGAATCTCTGTTCCCCTCTGGTGAATTGATCAGCTGAATCCCCAGTTTTTCAGCAACCGGAATATCAATATTTTCCATCCCAGCACCTACTCTTGCAATGAACTTAAGATTTTTCGCACGCTCCAGAAAATTTTTATCCAATGGTATTCTACTTCGGATAATAACTCCGTCATAATTTTCGATCTTCCCGCACACCTCATCATATGAAGAGGTAAAATCTTCTTCCAGTATAAAGTTTTTAGCTAAAAGCTGTTCGGTAATTAAGGGATGGTTTTTATCTAAAAGAAGGATCTTCATTTTTTTTATTTTAAAATTGGAGAATTAAGTATTTATCTTAATGCAAAGTTCGCGAAGATTTCGTTAACTGAAAAATGCTTTTAATCTTGCAAAGATGGTATCCTCAGCAGAGATTAAAAGCATTTTATTGTACAAAATATTTGTTTTATTTTTTATCTTTCGTTGGCTCCTGAGGTTCCTGAAAAAGTTTTTTCAATTCTACAGATTCCAGTGGCTTCATTCTTCCGGAAAGAATCAATGATAGCTCTTTTCTTCTGAAAGCTGCAGCAAAACGCTCTTTTTCCTCCTCTGTTTCAGGAATCATTTCCGGAATAGGAATCGGGCGATTGAACTCATCTACCGCTACAAAAGTATAGATTCCCGCATTGGTATGTACTTTCTTCTGATTAATCGGGTCATCTAACCAGACATCTACATAAACTTCCATTGAAGTGGAGAATGCTCTTGAAACTTTAGATTCCAAAACCACAACACCCCCTTCAGGAATCGGATGATTGAAAGAAACGTGATTTACCGAAGCTGTCACTACTCTTCTTTCGCAATGTCTCGCAGCAGAAATAGATGCACATCTGTCCATCTTAGCCAAAAGCTCACCTCCGAAAAGATTTCTTAAAGAGTTTGTTTCATTAGGAAGTACAATATTTGTCATGATTGTCAGAGATTCTGACGCTTTTTTTACTTTTGCCATGTAGTCTTAGTGTTGTTTTTGAATAGGCTGATTTTTCACATTGGTTTCGGCCGGTTTTACTAATGAATCTTTCTTTATAGAATCCTGAACAGGCGGCGTATGTACATTAAGCTTGATCGTATCTTTCACAATCCGGTGTGTTTTGGTTTTTACCGATACATTATCAAAAGATTTTTTTCCGAAGAGAAGTTCCTGTTGGGTATACGCTAAGAACAGCAATCCTAAAACAGGCAAAACGATCAGAAAAATCCATAATATAGACTTCTTGAATTTATAGTCATCCTCAGAATTAACAATCTGCTCAGGTTTACCTGTGCTATTAATATCTGAAATTCTGATTTCTTCCAAGCCATAAAAATCCGGATGATCAGACTGCAACCTGTTTCCTTTGAAATGGGTATGCCCGTCTTCAATAAAGATCGTTCCCAGGTTCTGAATCTCCAAAGTCTGATCGGCCTGAAGCTTTTTTTTCCAGAAATCTGTCTGAATCTGCAAATCTGTTTTTGATGCTTCAAATGATATCTGTTTCTGACCGGCAATAAATCCTGCCAGATCATCCGACTGCACTTCGTAGTCAGAATTAAAAGCAATCTGACTTGAAGGCGGAAGGATACTTCCGTTCTCAGAATTAATAACTGCTTTGGAGTTCTCAAGATAAAACACGCCAAAATTCGGAACCGTAACTGTTCCAAATTGTTTCAGATAATCTAAAATGTAAGCTGAAATATTCATTTGGTGGCAAATTTATAACTTTTTGATGACTTTTTCCATCATTTATTTTTCCAAAAAAACGTAAATATATGTTAATTAAAATTGCATTTTTTCAGATTCTGTAGGTTTATTATGATATTTCTTTTATTTTTTTAATATTTAACATCAAAACTCACTTTCTCCATTAGAAAATGTCAAATTCAATTCATTTTATTATTTTTAAACAATTCACAATTTTTAACCCTTTTTTCAAACAATACTTAAAAACAAAAGACTGCCGAAGCAGTCCTTAAAAATTTAATCTAACATTTTACTTTATATGCGTGTAAAATATTCATAATGAATGTTATTGAATTTTCCAGCTGATCCCAAACATAAAATTGGTTCCGGCCTGAGAAAAATAGTATGGATCACCATCATAAACCGCTCCATTATTCACATATTTTTTATTAAAAAGGTTATTAACCAATAATTTCAAAGCAATATCATTGTTTTTAATTTTAAACTGATACTGGGCATTAAAATCAGTCAGGAAATAATCCTTTAACTGTAAGTTTTTATCTTCTGTATTATCGAGATATTGTTTTCCGACATATTGATTCATCAAAGCAAACTGAAAATTTTTGTTAGGATTAAATTTCAGTCCCAAATTAGCAATCACATCCGGTGAAAAAGAGATCTGGGTATTCCCTAAATCTTTAACCAACGTTGCATTTTCAATTTTAAAATCTAAATTTCTGTTTTGGCTTACACTTACATTTCCGGAAAGCTCCCACTGCTTAGACAGTTTTGCCAATGCCCCGATTTCAACTCCCCTTCTGTAACTTTCACCTGAATTTGTTCTGATAAATGCACCCACATTATTCAGCTCACCATTCAACACCAGTTGATTAACATAATACATATAATATAAGTTGGCTGTGAAGGAAACGATTCCGAACTGTTTTTCAATTCCGGCTTCGAAATCGTGAAGTCTTTCTGCTTTCACATTGTTGTCCGCCATTAAATCGTCACGGTTGGGCTCTCGCTGTGCATGCGCATAGGATAAGAAAATTTTTCCGTTTCCAATTCTATAGTTTACCCCGGCTTTGGGATTGAAAAACAGCCAGTTTTTCTTTAGATTTCCACCTTCTCCGTCACCTTCCTGCAAAATCTTCGTATCATAATCGATATGTCTCAACTGTAGATCTCCGAAAAATTCGAAGTCATTCACTTTTATTAAAGCTTTTGCAAACCCGGCAACTTCATTTTTCACAGAACGGTTTCTGTAATACTCGTGTTCATCAATCTGAGGCAGAAAAACACCGGTCACATTTCCGAAATGCCTTCCATAATATTGATTGGCAACCGCTCCAAAATTTAAATCAAGATTTTCAAACTTCCCATATAAAGTTGATACGATTCCATAAAAATCATTATTTAACCATTTTTTCCTGATAAAATCTGAATACTGTTCACTATTAACATCCGGCAGATTATATCTTGCGAAAGGATCTCCCTGCTTATAGTTCTCATAATATCCTTTTCCTTTTGTATAATGTAATGTTGTTTCTAAATTCCAGCGATCATTGAATTTCTGCTCCCAAAGCAACTGATAATGATTTTGTCTGTAATTATCCGTTTCATTATTATAGAACCCTGAGATATTACCATCTTCATCATAGATCGCTCCTGAATAATTGAATTTAGGATCAGTGTCCCATGTATTTCTGTCAATTCCGTTCCAGGCCTGATACGTTTTTTCTTTACCACCAAAAGCCATCAGGCGGATTTTTGTGTTGCCTTCTTCAAAAAGAGCTGTAAAGTTATAAGAATTCAGCTTTGATGAAGCCCTGTCGATATACCCGTCAGAATTAATATGTGTATACCTTCCCATCACAGAAAGTCTGTTTCCCCAGAACTTTCCTGAACCTACCTCAGCAGAATATTTGTATGTATTGAATGAGCCATAACTATCATCTGTTTTAGCATAAAACTTTTCTTCAGGCTCTTTAGAAATAACATTAATACTCGCTCCGAACGCAGAAACTCCGTTATTGGAAGTTCCAACCCCTCTTTGAATAACAATCTGAGAAGCAGAACTCGTAAGATCCGGTACATTGACAAAAAATGTTCCCTGGCTTTCAGAATCATTATAAGGCACCCCATTCATCATTACATTAATTCCTCTTCCTGACACTCCACGAATTCTGAAGCCAGTGTATCCCACTCCATTTCCTGCATCGGAAGTCGAAATAACCGATGTTTGGTTTTTTAGGAGAATCGGTAAATCCTGGCCGAGATTCCGACCATCAAGATCCTTTTGAACATTAATGATTTCTTTGGCGACAGGAAGTCTTTTTGTAAAGCTGACAGCTTCAATTTCCTTTATTTTTAAGGAATCAGTGTTTTGTGCCTGTATAAAAGCAAAAGAGCCTACGGTAAGCCCTAAAAAAATAAATCCTTTCATTCTATAAATTTTAAAATTTAATGAATAAAAGGGGCGGATTAAATCAATGTAGCAATTTATTAATTTAACAATCTAACAATAACTTAGTACATTGTTATACTGTTCCATCGGTACATTTTAAATTCCCTAAACAGCATTATCTGTTCCAGGTTCATTGGGTATAATCTCAGCTTGTTACAGCACCCCTTTATTTCAGCCGCGAAATTACAAAAAAATTACGAGATGCAGGAAAGTTGTTTTTATAGTTCCTGATGATTTGAAAACAAGATGAATATACATCAATGATACTATTCGTTAAGTCCGATTACAACACTGTCCTGCTGAGCGCGCAGCAGTAGAATCTTTTACTTAGGATTTATTTTAATTTCTGAAAAATATGCAGAATTATGCTTCGATTTTTAAATCTGTATTTTCTACAGATTTAGTATGCTTTGTTTCGGGAATCAATATAATAATAGTTTGTTCCGTCTTTCGAAACTTCAAACATTTTCCCCAGTTTCCAACTGAAATTACGCTTGATATCTTCATATTCAAAAGGCACAATTATTTTATTATTAACATCAATGATTCCGAATTTATCATTATGCAAAGCAATAATCATGGGATCTTTTAAATCATCTCCTTCAAGGATATGCAAATACTGATATTGAGGATAAATCTGATAGTCTCTGTAATCTGCTGCATTTTTGAACTTGGTATCTTCAATGATTCCATAGAATCCATTGAGAACATACGCATGAAATAGCTGCTGCTTAAATTCACTTTTGCATTTTGCAAGATCTGCATCTTTATATTGATATACTCTTTTTCCGGACTGATCGATTCTGTAGGAAATTTTATCTTTTTCAACTGTAGCATACTCCTTAGTTCCAAATTTTTGAACTTTTTCGTTTACAGAGTTTAAAAGATTGCAATCTTCAGCAAAAAAAACAGCAATATGATAATCCGGCTGGATAATAAATTTTCCTTTTTGATTGACGTATCCAAAACTTCCATTTTTCTTTTGTGGAATTAAAACAGGAACATCTTCATTTAATACAACAAGATCAGGATTGTGTTTTATCTGAGTCCCTTTTTTAACAGGGCTTTTCGAAGCATTTCTGACGGGATTTTTTTTCACAGATTTAGCCTGAGAAAAAACGAAAATCGAAATAAATACGCAGAAAAAATTAAGTAAATTTTTCATAATCATCATTTGCTTGCAAAAATACGACCAAAAATAGAAATTATAAAATTCATATTTATAAAGAATCTAAATAATTTCGACTGCAAAAAATATTAAAAATCCGTAAATTTGGGAACATTTTAAGTGTTTGATAATGTAAAAACGTTTTGGAGATCTGATTTTTGATCATAATGGGATCAAAAAAAGTGTAAAAAACTTACCCAAAGAGAGTTTTTGTAACAAAAAAATCACAGGTACGCTACCCACACTTCCAGAGAATCATATACTTATCCTCTAAGACGGAACATTGATCTTATATTTCAGAATGATGTAGATAATGTTGTTATTACTACAGCCCTTTTTGCGACAGATTTAAACAATTTTATTGTAATTTAAACACTATTAAGAAAAAGGCAGTATATCAACAACTGTTTAAAAAACAATCTACCCTTTAAATTGAAAAGACTTCTATTATTATGAATATTTATCAGGATTACATCCAAGAAATTGAAGAAAGAAAAAACCAAGGGCTTCATCCAAAGCCGATTGATGGTGCAGAATTATTAAGTGAAATCATTGCACAGATTAAAGATACAGCTAATGAATACAGGGCTGACTCTCTTAAATTTTTTATTTATAACACTTTACCGGGAACGACAAGTGCTGCAGGGGTAAAAGCTAAGTTTTTGAAAGAAATCATTCTTGGAGAATCTGTAGTAGAAGAAATAACACCTGCTTTTGCTTTCGAATTATTATCTCACATGAAAGGAGGTAAATCGATCGAGGTATTGCTTGATCTTGCTTTAGGGAACGATACCGTAATTGCAGAACAGGCCGCTGAAGTTCTTAAAACTCAGGTTTTCCTTTATGAGGCTGATACAGACCGTTTGAAGAATGCATTCAACAGTGGTAACGCAATTGCAAAAGAAATCCTTGAAAGCTATGCAAAAGCTGAATTTTTCACAAAACTGCCTGAAGTTGCTGAAGAAATTAAAGTAGTAACATTTATCGCAGGTGAAGGTGACATTTCTACGGATTTACTTTCTCCGGGTAACCAGGCGCACTCAAGATCAGACCGTGAACTGCACGGTAAATGTATGATTACTCCTCAGGCACAGGAAGAAATCAAAGCTTTACAGGCTCAGCATCCTGATGCAAGTGTAATGCTTATTGCAGAAAAAGGAACAATGGGTGTTGGTTCATCTCGTATGTCGGGAGTAAACAACGTGGCTCTTTGGACTGGTAAACAAGCAAGCCCGTATATTCCATTTGTAAACATCGCTCCGATTGTTGGAGGAACAAATGGTATTTCTCCGATTTTCCTGACTACAGTTGATGTAACAGGAGGTATCGGAATCGACCTTCAGAACTGGGTGAAAAAAGTAGACGAAAACGGAAACCCTGTTCGTAATGAGAATGGTGATATTGTGTTGGAAGAAAAATATTCTGTAGCAACGGGAACTGTTCTTACCATTAATACTAAAGAAAAGAAATTATATAACGGAGATGTTGAATTGAAAGATATTTCAAAATCATTTACTCCTCAAAAATTAGAGTTCATCAAAGCCGGCGGTTCTTATGCCATCGTATTTGGTAAAAAACTGCAAACATTTGCAGCAAAACTTTTAGGAATTGAAACGCCTCTTGTTTTTGCTCCTTCTAAAGAAATTTCAATCGAAGGACAAGGACTTACTGCAGTTGAAAAAATCTTCAACAGAAATGCCGTTGGTGTTACAGAAGGAAAATTATTACATGCAGGTTCAGACGTTAGAGTTGAAGTGAACATTGTGGGATCTCAGGATACAACAGGTTTGATGACGGCTCAGGAATTAGAATCTATGGCCGCAACTGTAATTTCTCCAATTGTTGACGGAGCTTACCAATCAGGATGTCATACTGCTTCAGTTTGGGATAAAAAAGCTCAGACAAACATCCCTAAATTAATGAAGTTCATGAACGAGTTCGGAGTTATTACAGCACGTGACCCGAAAGGTGAATATCATGCAATGACAGACGTTATTCACAAAGTTCTTAACGATATCACGATTGACGAATGGGCAATCATCATCGGAGGTGACTCTCATACAAGAATGTCTAAAGGTGTTGCGTTCGGAGCAGACTCTGGAACAGTAGCTTTAGCTTTAGCAACAGGTGAAGCATCAATGCCGATTCCTGAATCTGTGAAAGTAACTTTCAAAGGAGACATGAAAGAGCATATGGATTTCCGTGATGTAGTTCATGCAACTCAGGCTCAGATGTTGAAGCAATTTGACGGTGAAAACGTATTCCAGGGTAGAATTATTGAGGTTCACATCGGAACTCTTCCTGCTGACCAGGCGTTTACATTCACAGACTGGACTGCAGAAATGAAAGCTAAGGCTTCTATCTGTATTTCTGAAGATGATACTTTGATCGAATCGTTGGAAATTGCTAAGAGCAGAATCCAGATCATGATCGATAAAGGAATGGATAATCACAACCACGTTCTTCAAGGCTTAATAAACAAAGCAAACAAGAGAATCGAGGAAATTAAATGTGGTGACAAGCCTGCTTTAACTCCTGATGCTAATGCTAAATATTACGCTGAAGTTGTGGTAGATCTTGATGTAATCGTTGAACCAATGATTGCCGATCCGGACGTAAACAATGATGATGTTTCTAAAAGATATACTCACGACACGATAAGAGATCTTACTTACTACGGAGGTGAGAAAAAAGTGGATCTTGGTTTCGTAGGATCTTGTATGGTTCACAAAGGCGATTTAAAAATCGTTTCTCAGATGTTGAAAAACATTGAAAAGAAAAATGGTAAAGTAGAATTCCAGGCTCCTTTGGTAGTTGCGGCTCCTACTTATAATATCATTGATGAACTAAAAGCTGAAGGCGACTGGGAATTATTAGAGAAATATTCAGGATTTGAATTCAATGATAATGCTCCGAAAGGCGAAGCTCGTACACAATATGAAAATATGATGTACCTTGAGCGTCCGGGATGTAACCTTTGTATGGGTAACCAGGAAAAAGCTGAAAAAGGAGATACTGTTCTGGCTACTTCTACCCGTCTTTTCCAAGGAAGAGTGGTTGAAGATTCTGAGCGTAAAAAAGGTGAATCTTTATTGGCATCAACTCCGGTTGTTGTACTTTCTGCGATCATGGGAAGAATTCCTAATATCGACGAATACAAAACTGCTGTAGAAGGCATTGACCTTACAACTTTTGTCCCTTCAATCAAAGAATTGGTTACGGTTGGTCACTAGTAGAATTATACAATAAGTCGAAAGACTTTTTAAATATAAATGGAAGATTTCTTTTGAAGTCTTCCATTTTTTTCATTTCTAATCATAAAAAGAACATTTTATCCTTTAATCATGTTAGTCATTTTCATTAAAATCATCTTCTCGACAAATTAAAAGTGTTACTCCATAAATATCTCTAGGTTTGATTTTATAAAGATTAAAACGCCATCCATTAATAATCCACGATTCGTATGTTTCTTCATTTTGTCCCGACTTTACTACGATTTGCTTCCCAATTTTATTTAGTTTTTCATGTATTTCATTGTATTTTTCCGTGAATTTCTCATCACTTAAATCAACATTCTCATTTCTGATAGGGAAATAGTTTTTTCCAACCGTATTATAATATAATGTTTTATCATAATCAATATAAATTGCCTTTAATTCTTCATCTTTTTTCGTAAACAAGTAGTCAATTTTCTGTGTTAAAATTTCATTCTCTGATTTTAGAAAATTTATAGTTTCAACATCAATATCTTTATATTTTCGTGGATAATAATAATTATGATTAATACTACACCTATATTTCTGTAAATCAGTTCCTTTTGTTGATTGTTCAAATGCTTCAATTTGTTTTTTTGAAATTTTATTTTTATGAGCTAAATCAGAAAATAAATTTTCAATATTATCAGATTTAACATATTGTAATGTATCATATTCAAATTTTATTTTTTTAATATGTATTTCTTCGCCATCGACTTCCAAAAATCCAAACGAATTATATCCATTTCTAAATTTTAGAAATTTCTTATTATTTTTCGTATTTCTGAATTGATTACGATAAGAAAAAAAATTATACTTTTCATCAAATTTGTTTATCACTTCAACATCACTATTGTTAATTCTTGTAATTGCAGTCTTATCTTTTAATTGTGTAATTTGAAACAATCTATCATTCATAACAAAAGAAGTTAAAAAAGTATAATTTAAATTGTCAATTGGTCCAGCAGGATCATATGAATTATATTCAACCGGATCTTTAAAAATAAGACTAATTCCTTTGTTATAATCATAGGAAGTGAAAATTCCATTTTTTTTGTTATTAATAACATCATAATACTGATCTGGTTCGCATTTATCTAATTTTCTTGGATTTTCAATTTCCCATATTGAACTAATATTTGTCAGATAGAAGTTTCCATTTAAAAAGTTCACATCTTGTCCATTTTTACTTGTAAAATATTCTGATTTGTCTTTTTTGTTGATAAACCAAGTTGCTTCGCCCCATTCTCCAAAATTTTTATACATAACTTTGTAAGTAGTATTTTCATAAACAAGATCACTCCCTTTTGAAATTTCAATAAATTTATTTGTAAAAAAATCAAAAACATATCTTGCATTATCTTGATCCTGTACATATAATTTATCTTCTAATTCAAAGAAATCTACGTAACTATTAGATAGTTTTTTAGGTAATTTTATTACTAACTGTATGTTTCCGTTATTGTCGAATTTTACCAAATACTTCTGAGAATGTCCCATATAATACAATTCACTTTCTTCAAAGATTGAATAATATTCATTTTTGAATTTTAATGAACTTATCATCTCGATTCTTGATGCTGGTTTGAAAATCTTTGCAGTATTTAATAGAATGTCATTATGATAAACCTTAAAATTTTGTGCATTACTACTGAAAAAAATAGTAACAAATAAAAGGAACAGACAGTGTTTAAGAGATTTCATTTATGTATATACTAAGTTTAATATCAAATATACAGTACTTTTAGCCACACTCAATTGTTTAAAAATTACTTTTAGCGTATTTACTTACTAATTATTTAGAACCTTTCCATTTAAGAGTCATCATCATTATTTTAACCTATGTCAACGACTCAAAAATTATTTTTTCCTTAACTTGATAGTTATAAAAAATAGTAATGATTCATCTTATTTATCCTACTTTATATAGGGAGGAATAGAATTTGATGAATTGGTATTTGTGAGAATTTTCCGAATTTAATGTTAAATAAAAACCGGAAAAAACTTATTACAAAAGAAAAAATTAAAACAGATATGACTTTCGACATTGACATGATCAAAAAAGTGTACGAGCGTTACCCGGAAAGAATTGCAGCTGCAAGACAAATCGTGGGAAAACCTCTTACCCTTTCAGAAAAAATTCTTTACACCCATTTATGGGAAGGTAATGCTACATCAGCACATGAAAGAGGAAACTCTTATGTAGACTTTGCACCGGACAGAGTAGCAATGCAGGATGCAACAGCGCAAATGGCACTTTTACAATTTATGCAGGCTGGAAAAGCTAAAGTGGCTGTTCCTTCAACGGCTCATGCTGATCACTTGATTCAGGCAAGAGTAGGTGCGCAGGCAGATTTACAGGAAGGACTTAATAAGAATTCAGAAGTTTTCAATTTCCTGGGTTCTGTTTGTGATAAATATGGAATCGGTTTCTGGAAACCGGGAGCCGGGATTATTCACCAGGTTGTATTGGAAAATTATGCATTCCCTGGGGGAATGATGATCGGAACTGACTCTCACACGGTAAATGCAGGAGGATTAGGAATGGTGGCCATTGGTGTCGGTGGAGCTGATGCGGTAGATGTAATGGCTGGAATGGCCTGGGAATTGAAGATGCCAAAATTAATTGGAGTAAAGTTAACCGGTAAAATGTCCGGTTGGACTTCTGCAAAAGACGTCATCTTAAAAGTCGCAGGAATTCTTACCGTAAAAGGTGGAACAGGATGTATTGTAGAATATTTCGGAGAAGGAGCAGAATCTCTTTCAGCAACAGGAAAAGGTACCATCTGTAACATGGGAGCTGAGATTGGAGCTACCACTTCAACTTTCGGGTACGATGATTCTATGAGAAGATATCTTGCTTCTACAGGAAGACAGGATGTTGTAGACGCTGCCGACAAAGTTGCTGACCACTTAACAGGTGATGCTGAAGTTTATGCAAACCCAGAACAATATTTCGATCAGGTAATCGAGATCAACCTTTCTGAATTGGCTCCACACTTAAATGGACCTTTCACTCCCGATTTGGCGACTCCGGTTTCTGAATTTAAAGCTAAAGCTGAAGCCAACGGATGGCCTATCGAGGTAGAATGGGCATTGATAGGTTCTTGTACCAATTCGTCTTACGAAGATTTATCAAGAGCTGCTTCTATCGTTGAAGATGCTGTTACAAAAGGTGTTAAGCCTAAAGCTATCTTAGGAATTAACCCAGGTTCTGAGCAGGTAAAATTCACCGCAGAAAGAGACGGTTTCTTGGACTCATTCAGAAAATTTGAAAACGCAAGAATCTTTACCAATGCTTGTGGACCTTGTATCGGACAATGGGACAGAGAAGGTGCTGAAAAAGGGGAGAAAAACTCAATTATTCACTCTTTCAACAGAAACTTTGCGAAAAGAGCAGATGGTAACCCAAATACGCACGCTTTCGTAGCTTCACCGGAAATGGTAGCTGCCATCGCAATCTCAGGAAGATTAGATTTTAATCCAATTACAGATACCTTAACTAACGAATCTGGAGAACAAATAAAATTAAATGAACCTCAAGGTTTCGAGCTTCCCGCAAAAGGTTTTGCAGTAGATGACAACGGATATCAGGCTCCATCAGCAGACGGATCCGGTGTTGTAGTGAATGTAAGCCCAACTTCGGACAGACTTCAGCTATTGGAAGAATTCCCAGCTTGGGATGGTAAAAATATTACCGGCGCCAGACTTTTGATCAAAGCTTTCGGAAAATGTACAACGGACCATATTTCTATGGCCGGACCATGGTTGAAATATAGAGGTCACCTTGATAATATTTCAAATAACATGCTGATCGGAGCTGTAAATGCTTTCAATATGGAAACAAACAACGTAAAAAATGTATTAACAGGAGAGCACGGAGAAGTTCCTGCCGTACAGAGAGCTTACAAAGCAGCCGGCGTTCCTTCAATCGTTGTGGGAGATCAGAACTACGGTGAAGGTTCATCCAGAGAGCACGCTGCAATGGAGCCGAGACATCTTGGTGTAAAAGCTGTTTTGGTAAAATCATTCGCGAGAATCCATGAAACAAACCTTAAAAAACAAGGAATGTTGGGAATCACTTTCGCTAATGAGGCTGATTATGATAAAATTTTAGAAGACGATGTAATCAACTTCCTGGATCTAGACCAATTCGCTCCAGGAAAACAACTGACTTTAGAATTTATCCACTCAGATGGAACTAAAGACATCATTATGGCAAACCATACCTATAATGATCAGCAAATTGACTGGTTCAAGGCTGGTTCTGCGCTTAATCTGATTAAACAACAAGAAAATTAATTGTTAGATTTTAATTAATCATAGAAAAGGCAACTTCAGGATTGAAGTTGCCTTTTTGTTTCATTCATCTTTAAAACACATAAGTAATTTCAGAAAAGGAATTATTTCTTTCTATTTGCATAGCCATTAAATAAGACATAAACTGAAAAAGATAATGAAGGAAAATAAAAATTGTTTTTTCATAGTATAAAATTTTGATGACAAAAGGTAAAAAACTTTTCAGGGCGACATATGAGCTTGATTTTTAAAATTTACTTTTTTGTAACAAAAATTATTTTTCTACGTCTAACTAGATAGTAGCAAAAAAACATTATGAAAAAAACTATATTCGCTTTATCGCTTATAGGAACAATTCTGACCTATGCACAGGAAAAAAATGAGGTCAAAGAAAAGCAAATAGAAGGCGTTACCATTACTAAAACTAAAAAAGCCGTTGAGCAAAAAGCTGACCGTACGATTTTTGATTTTTCGGAGCAGCCGCAGCTTAATAACGGAAACGTTCTGGAGGGAATCAAAAAACTCCCAGGACTTGTTTCTACAGACATCGCAGGAATGATGTATCAGGGCAAAATTCTGGATGTATATCTTAACGGAAGACCATTAAATATCACTTCAAACGAATTAAATTCTTTTCTTGAAGGAATGCCTGCCAACTCAGTCGACAGAATTGAAGTAATCACTCAGCCGGGCGCAGAATTCCCTGCCACTTCGGGAGGTGCGATTATGAACATTATTACGAATAAAAATGCCAATAAATATTTGACAGCAACATATTCCGGAAACTATTCTTTCACTAATTATGATAAATTCAGAAGCAGAACGACTAATTCCGTTAATTTAAATGCCAGAAATAAAATCTTCGGATGGCAACTGAATGTTGGTCAGAACTATCGTGAAAGTATGTTGAACGGTCAGCAAGATGAATTACTGACAAGTAAAACCGATAGAATCGGGCGTGGTTATTTTGCAAAATCGGGACTGACTTTCGATCTTGGGCAGGACAGACTATTGGTAAACTACGACATTTATCACAATAATAATGACAATTACACTTTAAGTAATGGTCATGGAGATGTCCCGTATCAAAACGATCCGACAGATCTAAGAGAGGCATACTTTGACGCATCGGATGCTGCCCGTACCAATAATCTAAGACAGGAAGCTGTTGTAACATACCAGAAAAGATTTGCTGATAAATCTCAGAAATTAGACTTCCAGTTTGGCTACACAAGATCAGACAGCAAATTTGCTCAGGATAATTTTTTCCAAAAAGGGACTTATGTTCAAAATTCTGAGGATTTTAAATACCCGGGACGCGATAATGTTCTGAATAATGAATCGAATATGAATATCGCCAACTTCAAGATCGATTATTCTCAACCGATCAAGCTTCTGGATGGTGGAAAAGTAAGCTTTGGAGGATTGTATGAAAGACAGGATTATGATACGGAAAGTTTTGGAATCACCAACCTTGATTATCAAAGACAAACTGCTTCAACTTACCTTGAATTTCAGGCAAAACTCAAAAAATTTGATTTCATTTTAGGTTCAAGGGCTGAAAATTATGATATTTCAGGAATTACAAGGTATTTTGATAAACAGGGAAATCTGGTTCAGGCAGACCTGATTCCTTTTAATAAGTTTAAATTATTTCCGAATGCCAGCGTACAATATAACCTGATGAATCAGGTATATGTTGCCGCGAATTACAATAAAAAGATCAGCTTGCCAAGTATCTCCGCCTTAAATCCGAATAATGTTACTTTTTCCGGACCAAGTACTGAAGTAACCGGAAATCCCAATCTGCAACCTACCATCTTTGATAATTATGAATTGAAAATTTCAGCTTTTGACTATGCATTTATTGGATATAGTGTAAGCTCTGCGAGTAATCAGGTCGCACAGATCATCAGAAAAGACGGCAGAAAATTATTTAATGAACAGGTGAATATTTCAAATATGAAAATTCACAATTTCAACGTCGGGCTTCCGATTCCGTTTATGATTTTCAGTAAACCGATGAGTGAAATTATGAAATTTAATTTCAATCCTGATAAGATTAATTTCATGTATCTCTATGCCGGCTATCAAAAGCATGAGATTGACAACCTGAATAATAAAGGATTCTGGATTTTTAATATCATGACTCAGTTAATTTTACCAAAGGGCATTAAATTAACGGCAAATTATAGCTATTTAACGCCAAAAGCAGGATATTTCTACTTTACGGCAGAAAAACCTTTCAACAATTCATTCGATCTTACTTTAACGAAAAAGTTCATGGATAACCGTTTGACAGTTTCCGTATTTGCCAATGATATCTTTAACGGACAGGTAATGCAGGTACGTTCTAATCCGCCATCCGGAACCCCTGTTATGATAAGCAGTAAGTATGATACAAGAAATTTCGGGCTATCTGTCAATTATAAAATTCCGACAAGAAATAAATTAGCTAAAGAAGACGCAAATATTCTGAATCAAACGAAAAAAGAAGATAACGGCGGGGTAATGCAGCAGGGACAGTAATGAAACCACAATATAAAGAACGAGTCAATAAAAAAATATTGACTCGTTCTTTTTAAAACAATATAATTTAAAAATCGACCGTTTGAAATTTCCAGTTCGACGTGTCAATTAACGTTATTTGATTTAGTTGTACAGGTAAATCTGTGATCATTTTTAATGCTAAGTTCGCCATCATACTTCCCACAATTCCAGGCAATGCTCCCAAAACTCCAAGACTATCACAATCCGGCAAATTTTCATCAAAAGGAGGATCAGGAAAAATATCTCTTAAATTTTTACTCCCGTTATAATTAAAAATCGCGACCTGTCCGGAAAATCCCAGAATACTTCCGTAAACCAAAGACTTTTTTAATTTTACGCAAACATCATTGACTAAATATCGTGTTTTGAAATTATCTGAACCATCGACGATGATATCAAATTGAGAAATAATTTCTTCGATATTTTCATCATCAATTTTCTTCTCAATTCCTATAAAATTAACTTGATGATTAAGTTTTTTTACAAATTCTGCTGCACTTTTCACTTTCGATTTTCCAACCGAATTTTCATTGTGAATGATTTGTCGGTTTAAGTTATGTAATTCAACCTCATCAAAATCTGCAACTCCCAGTGTTCCAACTCCAGCCGCTGCCAAATATTGAATCACAGGGCTTCCCAAGCCCCCTGCTCCAATTACCAAAACTTTAGCATTCCTTATTTTTCGCTGACCTTCCAGACCAATTTCTTCAATGAAAATCTGTCGGCTATATCTTGAGAAAATGTCTTCGTTTTTCATTTAACTGATTTTTTGAACCATTTAAGATTGAGCTTTCGTCAGTTCGAGTGTTTTTCGCAATGGAATGGAGAAAAATGTATCGAGAACTTTTACTAAAACAAACTTCTCGATACGATTTTTTTTCAAAAATCTACTCGAAGTGACACATGTTATATTTCTTAATATATTTTTATTTATATTCCACTGTACACAGCATCCCAATCTTTCATTATCGGGTCATATCCAGCTTTTTTAATAATATTTTTAATTTCATTCATACTTCTTTCATCACTGGTTTCAAATTGTTCCAAAGATTCCTTATCCACTGCATAACCTCCGGGATTTGTTTTCGAAGCTGCACTCATCGCTGTTGCTCCCAATGAAATGATATTATTTCTAAATTTTTCGTTTTCTCTGGTGGAAATTGAAATCTCCAAATCTTCATTCCAGATTCGGTAAGCGCAGATTAATTGCAATAAATCTTTGTCCGACATGATAAAATTGGGTTCAATAATTCCCTCCGCAGGTCGAAGTCTCGGAAACGAAACCGAATACCTACTTTTCCAATATTGTTTTTGAAGATAATCGATGTGAAGCGCATTAAAAAAACTGTCAACCCGCCAATCTTCCAAACCAAGCAAAACACCCAATCCCATTTTATGAATTCCTGCCTTTCCAATTCTGTCGGGCGTTTCTAAACGGAAGTTGAAATTGGATTTCTTTCCTTTTGGATGATATTCTTTATAAACTTCCTGATGATACGTTTCCTGATAAACTAAAACCGCATTCACTCCCGCATCATGAAGCCGTTGATACTCCTCTTCTGATAAAGGCTGAACTTCAATGGAAATATTCGCAAAATATGGTTTTAGCAAATGAACAGCATTCAGAAAATAATCAATTCCGACCGTTTTATTCGCTTCTCCGCTTACCAGCAACACATGATTGACACCCATTGATTTTAAAACAGAAGCTTCAATCATCAATTCCGTATCAGAAAGTGTTTTCCTTTTAATGGAATTATCTAAACTGAAACCACAGTAGGTACAAATATTCTGGCATTCATTACTCAAATACAATGGTGCATACAACTGAATTGTTTTTCCGAAACGCTTTTGAGTAAGCTGCTGTGTCATTTTAGCCATCACTTCCAACTTTTTAGCAGCAACGGGCGAAAGAAAATTCAAAAAATCTTCTATTGTTTTATTCTTTTTTTGAAGACTCATTTCTACATCAGATAAAGTCACTTTTTCAAGCTTAGATTTGATGTCATTCCATTCATATTTTTCAAAAAAATCTTTAAAACTCTTCATACAATTTTATTTAAAATAATTGATGAATAGGACTTCATCCTATTCTTCTTTGAATCGTCCCTTCGGGGCTTTTTTTCTTTAATCAAACAAAAAAGAAGTCAGCGGACTCGATGCTTCTGCGTGTTGTGCAATCGCGCCCAAACCGGATTCAAAAGCCCTTCTTCCTGCAATGACACCTTCTTTAAAAGCCAATGCCATATTCACGGGATTTCTTGCAACCGCGATTGCTGTATTCACCAAAACTGCATCAGCGCCCAGTTCCATTGCTTTTGCAGCATCGGAAGGCGCTCCAATACCCGCATCTACCACAACAGGAACGTTGCTCTGACTGATGATAATTTCTAAAAAGTCCAATGTTCTTAATCCTTTATTTGTCCCAATTGGTGCTCCCAAAGGCATTACAACCGCTGTACCTGCATCTTCCAGACGTTTGCACAAAACCGGATCGGCGTGAATGTAAGGCATTACAATAAATCCTAATTTGGCCAATTCTTCTGTTGCATACAATGTTTCAATCGGATCAGGTAACAAATATTTAGGATCAGGATGAATTTCAAGTTTCACCCAGTTTGTTTCTAAGGCTTCTCGGGCTAATTGAGCTGCCAGAACTGCTTCTTTCGCGGTTCTTGCACCTGAAGTATTGGGCAAAAGGTGAGATTTTGTTGGCTTTAAAGCGTTTAAAATATCATCTTCTGAAGATTGAGAATCGATTCTTTTCAACGCCATCGTTACCATTTCACTTCCTGAAGCGATGATGGAATCGGTCATTTCTGAAAGGTTTCCGAATTTTCCTGTTCCTAAAAATAATCTTGATTCAAAAGTTCTGTCTGCTATAAGTAAGGGTTGATTTTTCATTGTAAGATGGTTTTAAATTGGTTAATAACAGAAGGCTGATTGGTAATTTGTCCTGAAACGGCTACCCCATAAATTCCTATTCCCTGTAATTGTTTAATATCTTCCAAAACAACTCCACCAATTGCAAATATTTTTGGAATTTCTAAAGATTTCTCTTTTAATTCCCAAATGATTTTCTCATATCCTTCGAAACCTAAAATCGGACTTAACTGTTCTTTAGTCGAAGTAAATCTTAATGGTCCCAAGCCAATATAATCGCATGGCTCGGTCATTCTTTGAAGAACATCTGAAATGGTATTTGCCGTTCCTCCGATGATTTTATTTTCTCCTAAAATATGTCGGGCAATATCAATTGATGTATCTTTTAAGCCTAAATGAACGCCGTCTGCATCGATCTCTTTTGCAATCTGAACATGATCGTTGATGATACAAACCGTCTGATGATCTGAACATAATTTTTTTGAAATTTCACAAAGTCTGATGAATTCATTTTCAGGAGCATTTTTAAAGCGAACCTGGATCCATTTTACACCGTTATCAAGAGCTTTTCGAATGTTAAGCTCCTGATCTTCTATGGTGAATCCTTGAGATATGTATTGTAATTTTTCCATTTTATTTTTTAAACGCAAAGAGCGCTAAGATTTTTTTTACTACTCCCTTTTTTTAAGTTAGCAAAAGCGTTCTACTTAGCAGAGAGCACAAAGTTTTAATAGTGGAATCCTAATAAAGCAGGATTGCTTGTTAAAAATTTTTCAATGTATAATTTTCCGTTTCTACAAGCTTCCTCTAAATTTTTTCCAAAAGCTAAATGACTTGCAATTGCGGAAGAAAGTACGCAACCTGAACCGTGTTTTGGATAAAAATCAGAAGTTATATCAATTGGATTAATGAATATTTCTTTACCGTTTTGAATTAAAATATCTGTTCCTATTTGATCTTCACGATGACCTCCTTTAATTAAAACTGAACATGAATTTTTCGCATTTTTAAAAAGATCAAATTCCTTTAAAACTTTATATTCATTATAATTTGGTGTAATTAAATCAATTTGCTGTAAAACATTTTTCAAATCAGAAATTGTATTCAGATCAAAAAAAGAAAACTCGGATGTACTTTTTAAAACCGGATCCCAAACAATTTTTGCGACAGGATTTACAGATTTAATTCGTTCTACAATTTGACTTAAAAACCAAGCATCTTTCACCACTCCGATTTTAATTGCTTTAACAAGATAATTTTTCATTAAAACATTAATTGCAGATAAAATTTCTTCCAAAGGCTGCCAGTTCAGGCTTAAACATTGAGATTCCGTCTGTAAAGTCATTGCCGTACAAACTCCCAATCCCTGAAGTTTCAATTGTTCAAACGTTTTAATATCTGCCAACAAACCAGCTCCGCCACTTGGATCGAAGCCTGCAATACTCATTACGAAAGGACGCTCTTTCTGCATTTTTTTAAAACATTTAAAGGTTCCTTACTTTCCCAAATTGATCCTAACAAAGCCACGCCATCAATGTCACTCTCGAAAACTTTACTAATATTTTGATCATTAATTCCTCCCAAAGCAATCAATTTTACGTTTGAATTGTTTCGTTTTTTAATATCATTCAAAACCGTTAAATTTTCTCCATATCCTTTTTTAGAAATACTAGGAAAAACCGGACTGATAAAAGCATACTCCCAATCTTCATTTAATTCATTGAAAATTTCAATATCATGAACAGACGTTGAAATCGTTTTATCTTCAAAAGATTTATACAAATCATTTTGCCTGTCAATTTCTCTGAAATGAAATCTTGAAATATTAAAATTTTCAGCCAGATCATAATGACTGTGCAAAACCAACTGATGATGAAATGTGGAATCTATTTTTTGAATAAAATCTGTTATTTCTTCCGAATTAATAAAAGGCTTTCTGATATGCAGCAAATCCAGTCCTTCGTGAAATAATTCATTAATCAATTCAGTTTCTTTCTGAACAACTTCTTCGGGAGTGATTACGATGATCATATATAAATTTCTTTCCCTTTTTCGATAAATTCCTGAGACTTGTCGAACATTCCTTTCTCTGCAGATTCACGAATTTCCTGTGTGATTTTCATCGAACAGAATTTTGGTCCGCACATTGAGCAGAAATGGGCAATCTTCGCTCCGTCTGCCGGAAGTGTTTCATCGTGGTAAGATCTCGCTGTATCAGGATCTAAAGAAAGATTAAACTGATCTTCCCAACGGAATTCAAATCTGGCTTTACTCAAAGCATTGTCTCTGTATTGTGAGCCGGGATGACCTTTTGCTAAATCTGCAGCGTGAGCAGCCAGCTTATAGGTAATAACTCCAACTTTTACATCTTCTTTATTCGGAAGTCCTAAATGTTCTTTTGGTGTCACATAACACAACATCGCACAACCAAACCAGCCAATCATTGCCGCTCCGATTCCGGAAGTAATGTGATCGTAACCGGGCGCAATGTCTGTTGTCAAAGGACCTAATGTGTAAAACGGAGCTTCATCACAGACTTCCAGTTGCTTTTCCATATTTTCTTTGATCATATGCATCGGAACGTGACCGGGACCTTCAATCATTACCTGAACATTATGTTTCCAGGCAATTTTTGTAAGCTCTCCTAAAGTTTCCAGTTCCGCAAACTGTGCTTCATCATTAGCATCGGCAATAGAGCCAGGACGAAGGCCGTCTCCCAAAGAAAAAGCAACGTCATATTTTTTCATGATCTCACAGATTTCCTCGAAGTGCGTGTACAAAAAGTTTTCTCTGTGATGAAACAAGCACCATTTTGCCATGATAGAACCGCCTCTCGAAACAATTCCGGTAACACGTTTTGCCGTTAAGTGAATATATCTCAACAATACTCCCGCGTGAATCGTGAAATAAGAAACGCCCTGTTCCGCCTGTTCTATCAACGTATCTTTAAAAATTTCCCATGTCAGATCTTCTGCAACTCCTTTTACTTTTTCCAATGCCTGATAAATTGGTACTGTACCAATCGGAACCGGGCTGTTTCTGATAATCCATTCTCTGGTTTCATGGATATTTTTTCCCGTAGATAAATCCATGATCGTATCTGCTCCCCAGCGACAGGCCCAAACTGCTTTTTCAACTTCTTCTTCAATGCTTGATGACACAGCACTGTTTCCGATGTTGGCATTAATTTTAACCAGGAAATTTCGTCCGATAATCATCGGTTCGCTTTCAGGGTGATTGATATTGTTGGGAATAATGGCTCTTCCGGCTGCGATCTCGTCTCTTACAAATTCTGGAGTGATTTTGCTTTTAGGAGTTCTTGCGCCAAAGCTGTTTCCAGGATGTTGAAAAGCCATGTCTTTTGAAACAGAATCGAGCTGTTCGATTTTTTGATTTTCTCTGATGGCAATATATTCCATTTCGGGAGTGATAATTCCCTGTTTTGCATAGTATAACTGGGTAACTTCCTGACCTTCTTTGGCAACTTTTGGTTTGTGATTATAAGAAAATCGTAATTCATCCAGTTTTGAATTGGCAAGACGGGCTTTCCCATAGTCAGACGTGATTCCATCCAGAATCTCTACATCATTTCTGTCTAAAATCCACTGTTCCCGGATTCTCGGAAGCCCTTTTTCGATATTTATTTCAGAATTTTCATCCGTGTAAGGTCCTGATGTATCGTAAATTGTAACAGGTGGATTTTCTTCAATCTTTCCGTTGGTGAGTTTTGTCGGACTTAGCTGTATTTCGCGCATCGCTACGCTGATCGGGTGAATTTTCCCTTCAACATAGATTTTTTTTGAGTTCGGAAACGGCGAACGTGTGATGTTATGAGCCATATAATTTTTGTTTTATTATGGAAATTAACCGCCCTGAGTGGCAGTAATAATTAAAATTGAATCTTTGTTGTTGAGAAATGTCTCCGCCCAGATTGATTGCGGAATAATGCGATTGTTCAGTGCTACAGCAATTCCTTTTTTCTTTTCAGGTAATTCCATAGCAATAAGTGCTTCCAGATTTTCGGGAAGTACTTCAAAAGTTTTTGTCGTGTGGTTGATTGTGATCTCCATTCCTAACATTTTTATTAAATGCACCTTAGGAATGGCTATTATTGTACAATAGAATGTACAGCAAAAGTCATCTACTTTTCCCTACGCTAGTATGATCTAGAAATCAGGTTCAAAGGGTAAAATCTCAGCCCGTTTGTTCAACAGACACCCCTAAAGTGTGAGGCGAAGTTAGACATTTTTTTGAAATGGGCAAAATTTCATTTTAAAATAAAAAGACCATCTCGATTTGAGACGGTCTTCATTTTTGTTTTTATAATATTTTTAGTAGAAAAGTTTTAGACTTCCATCCTGATTATATTGATTGGTCCAGTTTGACTGATTCAGGAAAAATTCGGAGCTATAAGGTTTATACTCTTTTGAAATCCTTCTTTTAGGGTTATTTTTTGATAACGAAAAGTAAAAATAATCTTCAAAAACACCTAAATTCTTAAATGGATTGGGTGCAGAATCGAAATTTTCAAACGTAACTTCATTAGTAACATAAGCATCAATATTATTATGTTTTTCAGTCTTTGTTGCCTTTTCTAAATTCCCTGAATTGTTATAACTAAACTTTTCGATATCAGTCCAAATGTAGTCATCCGGATCGCTGGGATCATAAGGCATATTGGGATATTCTGTCAGAATCTGAGTCAATTTCCCTGAAGAATCATAAGTATAGGTCAAGTGCTTTTCCAGATATTGATTACTAATCTCTGGAATAATCAATTTAGTTACATTACCCTGATGATCAAATTCAAATCGTCTTTCCTGCAACTGCACATTAAAATTAGGATCAGAACTATAGGTTTTCATAGTTGCTGTATTTCCGGTATATGTTATCGTTGTATAAATTGATTTTGAATAAACAGAAGAAAATCCTGTGCTTCCGGAAAGCTGAAGCTTTCCACCCATCTTTTTAATAACCCTTCCCTGAGTATCATACTCGAAAGTATAATTAAAGTCGTTTCCCGATGAAGGCTGAGATAAATTCGGAAAATTCCAAGAAATTTTGTTTGCATTTACTGCGACCGGCTGATTGATCTCAGTTGTTACTCCATCGTCATTATTTGCACAAGAAGTAAGAGCCAGCGATGTGGCTAAAAGAAATAATTTAAGTTTCATTTTGTTTTTTAGTTTTCACAAGCTCTCCAAATCGCATCATTTTGCGGAACGGGAGCTATAATTTCAATATTTTCTTTGGTGACAGGGTGTATAAATTCCAGTTTTCTGGCATGGAGATTAATTCCGCCGTCCGGATTCGAACGAGGTGAGCCATATTTCAGATCTCCTTTAATCGGAACTCCTGTTTTTGACAATTGTGCTCTGATCTGATGATGCCTTCCGGTTTCCAAATCAATCTCCAGCAAAAGATAATTATCTAAAGTTTTAATGACATGATAAGTAAGAATTGCTTCTTTTGCACCCTCTGTAACTTTTGGGAATACAATCGCTTTATTATTTTTTTCGTTCTTCTTTAGATAATGAACCAGTCTTTGGGTCTTCGGGATCATATCTTTTGCAACAATTGCCCAATAGGTCTTCTTAACTTCACGGTTTTTAACCATTTGAGTGAGACGTGATAAAGCTTTGGATGTTTTAGCATAAATCACCAAACCTGAGGTAGGTCTGTCAATACGATGAACCAAACCCAGAAAAACATTTCCGGGTTTAGCATCTCGTTTTTTTATAAAATTCTTGATTAATTCTAATAAAGATTCGTCACCGGTTTTGTCGCCCTGTACAAGCTGTCCAACCTTTTTATTAATCACCAAAAGATGGTTGTCTTCATAAACAATCTGATCTTCCATGGTCTATTGACGAAAATTAGATCTGTTAGATAAAGAAAGAATGACTCCGGCCAACAGCCCAAGTGTTTTCATTCCAGCTATTTTTGATTCATATGGTAAAAAGGCACCAATAATACAAAGTCCTGCCGCAGCATACATCGGATAAACAAATTTCTTATTGACCAGCAATGGAGCCTGCAAAATGAAGCTTATCCCTACTACAATATAAAATATTCTTCTCGAAAGAATATTGTTAACCTCCGGAGAGAATAGATTAAACCATCCTACAGCAAGGCAAACGATGGCCAGAACTGAAATGATTCCCTGAGCGGTTTGAAGATTCTGCCTCATTAATAACTTTCTTTATCATTTGGAAAATCTACACTTTTGACATCTTTTACATACTGAGCAACAGCTCCTGTAATTTCAGTGTAAAGATCAAGATATCTTCTTAAAAATTTCGGGCTGAATCCCTGGTTCATACCTACCATATCATGATAAACCAAAACCTGACCGTCACAATGAGGGCCTGCTCCGATTCCGATAGTCGGGATAGAAATACTTTCTGTCACCTGTTTTGCAAGATCTGCAGGAATTTTTTCAAGAACAACACCGAAGCAGCCTAATTCTTCTAAAATTTTAGCATCATAAATTAATTTCTCTGCTTCTGCTTCATCTTTAGCCCGAACTTTATATGTTCCGAATTTATAAATCGATTGAGGAGTCAGCCCTAAATGCCCCATTACAGGAATTCCTGCGTTAATTAACTTTTTGATAGATTTTGAAATCTCTTTCCCTCCTTCAATTTTAATAGCATGAGCACCTCCTTCTTTCATCATTCTTACTGCAGACTCCAATGCTTTCTCAGGATTACTCTGATACGTTCCGAAAGGCAGGTCAGCAATAACCAATGCTCTGTCAGTTCCTCTGACCACACTTTGAGAATGGTAAATCATCTGATCCAAAGTAATAGGCAACGTTGTTTCGAAACCCGCCATTACATTAGCTGCAGAATCTCCGATCAGTACAGCATCAATTCCTCCGGCATCTACCATCTTCGCAGTAGTATAATCATATGCGGTAAGCATCGTTATTTTCTCCTTGTCGAATTTCATTTTTCGCAAGGTTTCAGTCGTAACTTTTTTAATTTCAGAATGAACAGACATAATGTATCTATTTTTTAAAAGTTAAAAAGTCGGCTTTCGCCGACTCAAGTTTTTGTATGATTTTTATAAAACTACGTGTCCTAGTTTCATTAATTTGTCGTGGTTGAGAATTTTGATGTTTCTTCCGTCCACCTCAATGAGACTGTCTCCTTTAAATTCGGAGATTAAACGGATGGCACTTTCGGTAGCAGTACCGATGATGTTCGCAATTTCTTCTCTTGTTAATGAGATTTTGATGAACCCCTCAGGATCTACTCCTAATTTTTGTTCCAAAAGAATTAAAATCTCTGCTAATCTTTCTCTTACTGTTTTTTGAGCCAGGAAAGTAATCGTATTGGATGATTCTCCCAATTCATAAGAAATTTTCTGAAGCATCACAAAAGAAAGCTGAGGATCAACTTCTAAAAGATACATGAAAACATCTGCCGGTAAAAAAGTAGCTTCAATATCTGTCATAGCTTCAGCCTTCGCCTGGAAGTTTTCCCCGCAAAGTAAAGAACGATAGCCGATGATGTCCCCTTCTTTAATAAATCTAAGGATTTGATCTTTCCCGAAAGCTCCCGATTTTGACAGCTTAGCGGCTCCTTTTTCTAATACATACACTCCTTTTGGAGTTTCTCCATCTTCAAAGATCGTATCATGTTTCTGAAAACTCAATTTCTTTTTAGTGGTGATGTATTTCTCAAAATCAGCGCTGGAAAGTCTTTCCTTGAATGATTTATCATTAAAAACTCTTGCGAACCTCTCTTCAATTGCAATCTGTTGTTCCTGCGACATTTTATATGACATTTATCACAAAAATAGAACTTTTTAACTCGATAAACAAAAAAAATTGTTATAATTTTGTAGTTCAATAATTTATGGAGGTGAGCGAGAACTGTTTTCATTGTGGTCAAGGTATCGAAAAAGAAAGAATTTTGTTTGATGAAAAGACTTTCTGTTGCAACGGTTGCAAATCGGTTTACGAGATTCTAAATACCAATAATCTTAGTAATTTTTACGAATTAAATAAAAGGGCAGGAATTCGTCCGAGCGATGAAAATTCTACTCAGTTCGATTATCTGGATACTCCTGAAATTTTTGAAAAAGTGACCGATTTCTCGGAAGGGAATACCAGCCTGGTTACTTTTAAAATCCCTGTGATTCACTGTTCTTCCTGTATATGGTTATTAGAAAGCCTTCATACTTTAAATAAGGACATTAAATATTCTCAGGTCAACTTCACAAGAAAGACCTTACAGATTTCATTCAACCATAACGATTTAAAATTAAGCGAATTAGCTAATTTTTTAACCAATTTGGGATACAAGCCTGTCATCAGCCTTGAAACTGCCGATAAAAACGTAGATCATCTTGATAAATCTTTATTGGTAAAATTTGCAATTGCAGCTTTTGCCTTCGGAAATGGGATGTTCTTAGCTTTTCCTGAATATGTAGGAGGTGAAGACTACTGGATGGATCACTATAAAGGTCTTTTCAGAACTTTGATGTGCCTTCTGGCTATTCCTGTTGTTTTTTACTCGGCCTCAGATTATTACAAATCCGCATGGTATGGATTGAAAAATAAGATTGTTAACATCGATGTTCCGATTGTTTTGGGAATCATTGTTCTTTTTGGGCGAAGTGTTTATGAGATTGTAACAGATTACGGTCCGGGATATTTTGATACTCTTTGCGGACTTTTATTCTTTATGCTATTGGGGAAAATCTTCCAGAAAAGAACCTACAATGCGCTTTCATATGATAGAGATTACAAATCATTCTATCCGATTGCGGTAACAAAAGTTGATTTTGAAGGAAAACAAAACAATATTTTACTGTCTGAAGTTAAGGTTGGCGACAGAATTCTGGTGAGAAACCAGGAAATCATTCCTGTGGACGCTATTTTAATTAACGGAGAAGGAAATATCGACAACAGCTTTATCACCGGAGAAAGTGAAAGCATCAGCAAGCAGCCCGGAGATAAAATCTTTGCAGGAGGAAAACAAGTGGGCTCTTCTTTAGAGCTGGAAGTTATAAAAGACGTCGATCAAAGTTATCTGACTCAGCTTTGGAACAAAGAAGCTTTCAAGAAACATGAAACCGGACTTGACACCTTAACCAATAACATCAGTAAATACTTCACATTCATCATTTTAGGCATAGCCCTAATTTCAGGAATTTACTGGGCAACGGTAGATCTAGAGAAAATGTTTCAGGTGATTTCCGCTATTTTAATTATTGCATGTCCTTGTGCTCTCGCACTGTCAGCACCGTTCACTTTCGGACACATTATGAGGATTTTAGGCCGAAATAAGTTTTACGTAAAAGATACTTTAACGATTGAGAAAATTGCAAAGTTAGACACTATTGTTTTTGACAAAACAGGAACGATTACCCACAGAAAAAAATCCAATATTAAATATGAAGGTTCCGAGATCAAGGAATTTGATTTACTGAATATTAAAACCTTATTAAAGAACTCAAATCACCCTCTTTCAAAGTCCCTCTATGAATTTATTGAGGAGAAGGACCAATATTTCCCTGTTGAAAACTTTCAGGAAATTTCCGGTAAAGGATATGAAGCCAATATTAGAGGAAATTCCTATAAAATAGGTTCTGCAAAATACAATAACCAAGAGTCCAAAAATCTTGAAACAGCTGTTTTTGTAAGTAAAAACGGAAAATTTTTAGGTAAATTTATCTTTAAAAACGAATACCGCCAGAACCTTAAAGATTTGTTTAAAAAACTTACGCATTATAAAATCTACATCCTTAGTGGAGACAATTCATCTGAAGAAGATCAGTTGAAACAGTTGATTCCTAATTATAAAGCAATGGCTTTTAATCAAAATCCGGAAGACAAGCTGAATTACATTCAAAATCTTCAGAATCAGAATATGAAAGTTGCCATGCTTGGAGATGGCCTGAATGATGCAGGAGCACTGAAACAGAGCAATGTAGGAATCGCAATCGCAGATGACAGCAACAGTTTTACCCCATCTTCTGACGTGATCATGAATGGTGAAAAAGTAGTTACTTTAGATAACTACCTAAACGTCTGCAAAGGCTCCATCACAATTGTGAAAATGACATTTATAATAAGTTTTCTTTATAATATTGTCGGATTAAGTTACGCAGTTACAGGGCATATGCATCCTCTTTTCGCTGCTTTAATCATGCCTGCAAGCTCCATTACGGTAGTTTCATTCACTACATTTTCGACATGGATCCTAGGGAGAAAATATTTCAAAAAACAAGCTTAAAAGCCCTTATTTAGACTGATTTTAAATTAGCTGAAAACCGTATTTCGTGATGAATGTCATTATTTTTCACTAAATTTGAACCCCGAAAATAGGTTAATTTTGTTGTCAAATGGATATTCTATATTTAATGATCCTCTGCAGTGTTTCTTTAGCTGCGATTTTCTTGGTCGTATTTATAGTCTATGCCAAAAAAGGACAGTTTGAAGATGATGAATCTCCGGCTGTACGAATTCTTTTTGATTCCGATGAAATCAAGGAAAAAGAAGAAGTTGGCAACGATAAAAAAGAAAAAGAAATAGGAGAAAATAATAAAATTGAAGAAAAAAGTGAATAGTTGATATGGAGACACAAAAGTTTAGTTATGACAACAGCATTGTTCGTGCATTCCTTTATGCGACCATAGTTTTTGGGCTTATAGGATTCACGTTCGGGCTTACGGCAGCATTAATGCTTTTCTACCCTGAACTTCCCGAATTTTTATTCGGAACGGATGACACCACAATTCAAAGTTTGAAGAGCGGAAACATTCAGGGCTTGATAAACACACATGGTGCATTCGGGTTTGGTAGAATCAGAATGTTGCACACCAACACCGTAATCTTTGCGTTCGTATGTAATATCGTTTACACCGGTATTTATTACTCGTTACAAAGATTATTAAAAACAAGAATGTACAGTGATACATTATCTTGGTTACATTTCTGGACTTGGCAAATTATGATTGTTGCTACGTTCATTACATTCTTTATGGGGATTAACACTTCTAAAGAATACGCTGAACATGAGTGGCCAATCGATATATTGATTGCGTTCTCCTGGATCATTTTCGGAGCAAATATGTTCCTAACGATTGCGAAAAGAAGAGTAAGACACCTTTATGTAGCGATTTGGTTCTACATTGGTACTTGGATCGCAGTAGCAATGCTTCACATTTTCAATAACCTTGAGGTTCCATTATCTTTCACAGGTTGGAAATCATATTCAGTATATGCAGGGGTAAAAGATGCTATCGTACAATGGTGGTATGGTCACAATGCGGTTGCATTCGTATTGACGACTCCGGTTCTTGGTTTGATGTATTATTTCTTACCAAAAGCTGCAGACAGACCGGTTTTCTCATATAAACTGTCTATCATTCACTTCTGGTCATTAATTTTCGTATATATCTGGGCTGGTCCTCACCACCTTCAGTATACAGCACTTCCGGCATGGGCTCAGGCAGTAGGAACAGGTTTCTCTATTATGCTTATTGCACCATCTTGGGGAGGTATGTTAAACGGACTTCTTACATTAAGAGGAGCATGGGACAAGGTAAGAGAAAATCCTATCCTTAAGTTCTTCGTGGTTGCAGTTACCTGTTATGGTATGGCAACATTTGAAGGTCCGCTTTTGGCAACTAAAAACATCAACAAAATTGGTCACTTTACAGACTGGGTTATCGGTCACGTACACTTAGGAGCTTTAGGATGGAATGGTTTCATGGCATTCGGAGTTATCTATTATTTGGTACCCATCTTGTGGAGAACAAAATTATATTCAGTAAAATTAGCTAACTGGCATTTCTGGTTGGGTACTTTAGGGATCATTTTCTATGCAGTTCCAATGTATATTTCAGGTTTCACGCAAGGATTAATGTGGAAGCAGTTCAACCCGGACGGAACTTTAGTTTGGAAAAACTGGTTAGATACAGTAACGGCTATCATCCCTTACTTTAAAATGAGATTTGTAGGAGGATTATTCTATATCTCAGGATCGATCTTAATGGTTGTCAACGTTATTGCAACAGTAAGAAAAGGATCATTCCAGAAAGAAGTTCCTGCAGAAGCACCAACTTTAGCCAACATTACTAAAAACAGAAAAGAAGGAGAAGGTACTCACCTTTGGTTAGAAAGAACTCCTGTATTATTAGGAATCTTATCTTTCTTAACAATATCTATCGGTAGTTCAGTAGAGATTATTCCTACCCTATCGCTTAAGAAAAGTGTCCCTACCATTTCGGCAGTAAAACCTTATTCGCCGCTGGAATTAGAAGGTAGAGATATTTATATCAGAGAAGGATGTAATGCTTGTCACTCTCAGATGATCAGACCTTTCCGTGATGAGATTACAAGATTCAACGGTAAAAACGGTCAGTACTCTAAAGCAGGAGAATTTGTTTATGACAGACCATTCCTTTGGGGATCAAAAAGAACAGGACCGGATTTACACAGAGAAGGTGGTAAAAACCCAAGTTCTTGGCACTACAAGCACATGTACAACCCAAGATCTACGTCTGCAGGTTCTATCATGCCTCGTTACCCTTGGTTGATCGCTACAGATCTTGACAGATCTAAGATGGTAGATAAAATGAGATTAATGAAGAATACATTTGATGTACCTTACACTAAATCTGAAATTGATTCTGCAGATTCATGGGCTAATAACCAAGCTAAAAAAATTGTAAAAGATATCTTCTCTGAAGCGAATGACCTGAAACAGGAATATGCTAAGAGACCTGATGTAAACTTAGAGAAAAAAGAAGTTGTAGCGCTTATCTCTTACTTACAAAGATTAGGAACAGATATTAAGACAACGGAAATAAAAACAGCAAGTAATAACTAAACATTAAAAGGTTCATTATGATACCCCAGAACTTTAAAGATATATTATCCAATTCGGAAAATGCAGGTTTGTACCAAACATTGGCTCTGATTTTCTTTATGATGTTCTTCGTAGCCTTAGTGATATATGTTTTTAGCAGGCCTAAAAAATATTACAAGGAAGAAGAAGAAGCACCACTGGGGGATGATGAAGACGATTTTAATTTAAAAAATTAAACTATTTATTATGAAACAAAGAACACCGGTTGTTGTAAACATCTTAATAATAATTGGACTTCTGATAGTTTTTTATTATTTGTTTGTACAGAGCTACGCATTCTTAGCTTCACCTTATTTCTGGGGGACTGTAGTGATCGCTGGTATCCTGGCGTATATCCACAGTGCTATCGGAGATTTAATTGAGAATAATAAATTCAAAAAACTATCTGCAGAAGAAAAAGCAGCGTATCTATCAGAAAAGAAAATCCCTTTCTTAAGAAGAATGTATGACAGTGCTTTCAAAAAGCAGTCTGCTTCTGAAGAGAAAGATATCCTTATCGACCACGGTTTCGACGGAATCATGGAGTTGGATAATCAATTACCGAAATGGTGGGTAGGTTTATTCTATTTTGGGACTGCTTTTTGTATTGTTTACGTAGCAGCATTCTCTTTCACAGATTTCGCTCACCCATTGAGCGAATATGAAAAAGAATATAAAGAGCAGATCGCAAGCATTGCAGAATATGAAGCAACTCAGCCTCCTGTAACGATCGAAACAGCTAAATATTCAGCTGATAATATCGCAGAAGGTAAAGAATTATTCAAAACCAACTGTGCATCTTGTCACAAAGAAGACGGTAGTGGTGGTATCGGACCTAACTTAACCGATAACTACTGGATCAACCAGCCTGAGAAAACGTTATTCAAAAACGTATTCCACATGGACTGGAATGGTTCTCCTACTAACCCAGCGATGAGAGCATTTGGTAAAAACGGAGAAGTTTCCGGTGCTGAGATTGAAAAGATTGCAGCTTATGTTTATCATATCAACCAAGAGCAACCTCCAGTAACACCGGCTCAGGGTGGAGCTGCTCCTCAGGGAACAGAAGCTCATTGGGAAAAGGAATAATTTAAACAGAAAAAATAGAAACATATGAAAAACATAATTTGTTATTAAATGAAAAAATAGTAACGAATTATGTTTTTCTTTTTTTAAATATTTACAAGATGTCAGATATAGAAGAAATAGAAGTACGCGGCGGACAGGGACAGGTTCTGGACCCTGAGACTTACAGAGATTCTATCGGGACAATGGAGCAATCCGGAAAAAGAAGATGGGTGTTCCCAAGAAAACCCAAAGGTAAATTTACCAACTATAGAAATATTGTAAGCTATCTCTTATTAGCCATTTATTTTATAGTGCCGTTTTTAAAGATTAACGGCAATCCATTCTTTTTATTCAATGTTATTGATAGAGAGTTTTACATCTTCGGACAGCCTTTCTATCCTCAAGACTTTTTCATCCTTACTTTAGGAGCCATCGCATCTTTAATTTTTATTATCATTTTTACGATTGCATTCGGAAGAATTTTCTGCGGGTGGATATGCCCTCAGACAATTTTTATGGAATCTATTTTCCGTAAAATTGAATATATTATTGAAGGTGACCGAAATAGGCAAATGAAGCTGGACAGACAGGAATGGAACAGCGAAAAAATATGGAAAAGAAGTCTTAAATGGACGGTTTACATCATTATTTCATTGATCATTACCCACTTTATGCTGATGTATATTGTCGGTTATAAGGAAATTTTCAGAATTATATCAGAAGGGCCATTTGCCCACCCTACCAATTTTATCATCATGGTTCTCTTTACGGCAGCATTTTATTTTGTATTTGCATGGTTCAGAGAGCAGGTTTGTACCTTAGTATGTCCTTACGGAAGATTACAGGGTGTATTGATTGATAAAGACACCATCAATGTATTCTACGACTTCAAGAGAGGAGAAAACAGATCAAAATGGAGAAAAGGAGAAGACCGAAAAGCAGCAGGTAAAGGAGATTGTATCGACTGCCATCAGTGCGTGGTCGTTTGCCCTACCGGTATTGACATCCGTGATGGTCAGCAATTGGAGTGTGTTAACTGTACAGCTTGTATTGACGCCTGTGATGAAGTAATGGAGAAGGTCGGTCTTCCGAAAGGATTGATCAGATATGCTTCTGAAAACGAAATCGAGCAGGAGACTCAGTTTAAGTTTACGGGAAGAATGAAAGGTTTTGCAGTTGTACTTGCTTTATTGGTAGGATTCTTAGGATTCCTGCTTTACAACCGTGGCGAAATGGAAGCTAAATTCATCAAACCGGCAGGAAGTACATTCTTCGTAAGAGACGGTAAAATTACCAATACCTATAATTACACTTTCTTAAACAAAACAAACGATAAAAAAATCGTTACCATCAAAGTTATTGAACCAGTACATGGAGAGATCATTTACAGTGCTTCAAGTAAAATTACTGTAGAAAGAGACAAGATTTCAAAAGGAACCATCAATATCAGCTTCCCGGAGAATGAAATGAAGCTTTCCAAGCAGAATATTACAATCGGAGTGTATGATATGAAAGGAAAACTGATAGATTCTTATCAGACCTACTTTGAAGGACCGTTTAAATTACAATTTTAATTTTTAAAACCTTCTTCTTTAAAAATATGCTGAAGGTTATTAACTATCTTAAAGACAAAAAATGAAGAACTTTAGTTGGGGACACGGTGTTGTAATTGCATTATTTGCATTCATAGTTTTTATATTATCCATGTTATTTCTTTTCCCGAACGGGCAGAAAAACTCTGAAATGGTAACCGATAATTATTACGAAGAAGAATTACAGTATCAGGATGTAATTGATGCTAAAAAAAGAGCAGACGACCTACAGGAGAAACCTACTTATACACAAGATACAAACGGAATTAAAATATCTTTTCCTAAAGGCTATGACAATTCCAATACAACGGTAAAATTTGTTTTGAACAGAACCGATGATCAGAATCTTGATATTAAAAGATCTGAACAGCTTGATGCGAGCCAGTCATTCTTAATTCCTTCCAAAGTATTGAAATTGGGGAACTATACCTTAAGACTGATGTGGACGAAAGACAAACAGGACTATAGAATGGACTATGACGTGATATGGAAATAGCACTTATTTTATCGGCTATTGGATTAGGTTTTGCATCCGGTTTCCACTGTATCGGGATGTGTGGACCTATTGCCCTGTCGATGGGATTAACAAAAAAACAGGCCACTAACTTTTATCTTCAGAATCTTACCTATCAGTTCGGGAGGATATTTACATATTCTTTACTCGGTGCTGTTTTAGGAATCATTGGTGAAGGTTTTGAGATGGCAGGTTTTCAGAGATATCTTACGATTGCCGTGGGAATTCTATTAATTATTATGGCTGTTTTTTCGTTTGGCGGAAAAGATTTTGCCTCAAAAATCCCTTTCTTTTCCAAATTTTTATTTAAAGTAAAATTAAACTTAGGAAGGTTGCTTCAGAAAGCAGATTACCGTTCGAGATTTACAACAGGGCTTCTTAACGGATTTCTACCTTGCGGAATGGTCTATATGGCTCTGACAGCAAGTCTGGCAAGCGGCGGCATCTGGCAGGGCGCTGTATACATGGGACTTTTCGGGCTTGGAACACTTCCCTTTATGTTTGCGGTGGTTTTGGTCGGAAATCTGATGAACCAGACCTTCAGAATAAAAGTATTAAAGGCCATTCCTGTGGTGATGATCATTCTGGGAGGGCTGTTTATCGTTCGTGGAATGGAACTGGGAATACCTTATATTTCGCCGAGAGCAGAAGCCATGACGATTTCCAGAGATAACAACGGAGACTGTCATCTACCCGGAGATCATAGTACCCATAAGCATTCGAATACAAACTGTCATTAAAAACTAAACTGAACCATGAAAAAAACACTCCTTTTATTCATTGTTGCCCTATTCGGAATTCTGACTTTACAATCATGCAATGTCAATTCTGAAATTGTGTATTACAAAGATGCTGCCTCTACAACCGTAATGGATATTGATGTAAGAGAATTCATGAAAGAAATGAAAGCTATGACTCCCGATTCTTTAAAAGATAAAAAAGAATTCGGAGATATGGATAAGCTTCCGACAACATGGACGAGTCTTTACGACATAGACAAAGAAGAAGGTAGACTAAAGACCACCAATCCAGATTCTATCAGGATCATGAAGAAGATCTTTATGAAATCCAATAAAGAGGGAAAAGAAGTTGCCGGGTTTTCTCTAAAGATGGACCATTTTACAGCTCAGGATTATACCGCACTGAATAATTTTACGAAACAGGAAAAACTGCCTATTGATCAGAATGTATACAATAACTGGAATGGGAAAGTATTAACCATCGATACCGAAAACTTTAATCTTAAAAATCTTCAGGAAGCGCTGGCCTCCAAAAGCCCGGAATTGGGAACTGATGAATCAATGGGAAAACTGGAAGGGATGATCATGATGTTTTTTAAAAATATCGGAACTACTTTAAAGTTTGAAAATAAGATAAAATCGATCACAGGAAAACATGACTGGTTTAAGCAGATTGATGATTACTCTGTGAGAATACAGTATGACCTAAAGGCTATGTTTGATAAAGAGGCAGCCAAGCCCAAAAATGCCGACAAAAAAATAATCATTGTAACAGAATAAAAGAAACCACCGAAATTTCGGTGGTTCTTTACATAAAGACTATTTATTCTTTTATTATTTAAGGATTAAGTGCACATCCTTCAGGATCAATCCCTAGTTTAGCGCAGCATTGCTCTCTGAACATACAAATTCCATTTGGAAAACCTGGAAGATAACATCTAATAACAGCTGGGTCATCCAGGCATTCAGCTGCCCCACTTCCACTAATTAATTTTAAATTTTCTCTAGAAATTTTTTCTAAATTTTTCATAAAAATTTTGTTGATTTTAGTACTTTTCCTACTCTATTTAAGCTTTTCGGATTTCGCTTTTATATTGATTATTTTTAAAATTTATTCTATATTTTATCAGATTGATAACAGTAACTGATTAGAAATCGCCTTTTCCAGCATGATAATCAATTGGAAATTTTTTAGGGACGGAATTTTTGACTGAATTTTCATGTAATGTATATTCGTAGAATTTCATATTTTGCTTGGTATATTAGTGTTTTTGAAGATAATAAAATTATTTTATATACAAAAATTAAAAAGTAAATTCTACTAATTCTTAATTGATATAATTAATAATTTCTATATAAAATATTCTCTGGCATAAAAACAATAAATTAAAAGAACAATAAAAAATTATTATAACAAAAAATCCCCGCCAAAAATGACGGGGATCATATATAAAAGATCAAATCTTAATTAATCACATCAAATCTTGCATACTCAGCAATCTTCTTTGGAAGTTTAATCCCTTCTGCCGTTTGATTATTTTCAAGTAATGCCGCCATAATTCTTGGAAGAGCCATTGCAGAACCGTTTAATGTATGGACCAGCTGAGACTTTCCATCTGACTTAAACCTACATTTCAGACGGTTTGCCTGGAATGTCTCAAAGTTAGAAACAGAACTTACTTCCAGCCACATTTCCTGAGCAGCACTCCACACTTCAAAATCGTAGGTCATTGCAGATGCAAAACCAGTATCGCCACCACAAAGTCTTAAAACTCTGTAAGGAAGTTCCAGATCAGTCAGGATTTCTTTAATATGTTCCACCATCTCTTCAAGAACAGCATAAGAATTCTCAGGCTTTTCAATTCTTACGATCTCAACCTTTTCGAACTGGTGAAGACGGTTCAAACCTCTTACGTGTGCTCCGTAGCTTCCTGCTTCTCTTCTGTAACATTGAGAAAATGCCGTATTTTTAATTGGAAGATCTTTTTCATCCAACAAAACATCACGGTATAAATTAGTTACCGGAACCTCTGCAGTCGGAATCAAATAAAGATCATCCGCCTGAATATAATACATCTGACCTTCTTTATCCGGCAACTGACCCGTTCCATATCCAGACGCTTCATTTACAACGTGAGGCGGGTTTACTTCCGTATATCCTTTCTCTACATTTTTATCCAGGAAATACTGAACCAAGGCTCTCTGTAATCTTGCTCCTTTTCCTAAATATACAGGAAATCCTGCTCCTGCAATTTTTACCCCCAATTCAAAATCGATAAGGTTGTATTTTTTAGCAAGCTCCCAGTGAGGAATAGCTCCCTCTCCCAATCCTTCAACATCGTGAGACTGATAGATAATTTCGTTATCATCAGCTGAAGCACCACTTTTCACCAACTCATTCGGAATATTTGGAAGCTGATAAAGAATATCCAATAAAGCCTTTTCTTTAACATCTAATTGAAGTTTCAATTCGGAAGTCGACTCTTTAAATTGTGCTGTTTTAGATTTTGCGGATTCTGCCTCTTCTTTTTTTCCTTCTTTCATCAATATCCCAATTTCTTTGGAGATCTTGTTGATTTCGGAAAGTTGGGAATCCAATTCAAATTGAATTTTCTTTCTTTCGTCGTCAGTAGCAATCGCCTCGTCTACCAACCCAAGATTCTTGAATTGTCTTTTTTGAAGACCTTCTAAAACGCGTTCTTTATTGTCGCGCAAAAAATTGACTTGTAACATTTTATTTAGATGTTAATTATTAGAATGTTAGCATAAATTGCTAACAGTTTTTGCAAATTTAAAAAATTATTTTACGATAGTCACTACGTTTGAACCGCCAGGAACTTTTGTAAACTGAAGTTGTTTATTATAATACACTTTCGAGACTTCAAAAACCGAGGATGTCCAACGGTATTCAATATCTAAGGTATCATTAATTGTATCCGTAACGCTGTTTACCGTTCTTCTCAAAGCCAGCGCCATTCTGGATCGGTAAGTTCTTGTATCGCTCAATGAATCGTCTGTAATCCTTTTTGCTCCGGCAATGTATTCCAGATAATACAGAGAATCAGAAGACAATTTAAGGGGAATGCTTACCGGTGCATTATCAGTGATTCCGAAAACATCATTTACGGTATAGGAAATATAGGAACCGGATTTATTTGGATTCAAAAGATCCTGCCCGGTGCTGCTCTTCATATAAATAGTGAGTATCTGGTCTATTCTCTGAACGTCGTCATCCCCGTTTCTACAACCCAGAAACGCGAAAAAAATTACCAGAATTCCGAAAACAATATTTTTCATTTCCAACAAAGATAAAAACTTATTTTAATTCTTTAAGATATTTATAAAAGAAGAATGCCAAAATAAGACCTGAAAATATCAGGGTAACAGAAACACTGATCGTCATTCCCATCAAATGGTATTTCGGAACCAAAATAAATGATAATGTTATTAAAAGGATCAGAGAAAATAAAGAGGTCTTCGTATTCATTGCCATTTTACCAACAGCTGACATTAAATTTCCATATAAATTTCTAAAGAGAATATTGAGTAAAAAAGTAGCCATAAAAACCACAAATAAACCTGAATTTTCAGCATATTTTTCATTAAAAAAAAGCTTTAAAATATTTTTACTGAAATAACTGCAGATGATAAAGATAGTCGCGCAAACGGGTACAAAAAATTTATAGTATCCTGAAATATAATGTTTAAGAAAAATTTTATTGGTATAATTTTTAGCCAAAACCGTAAAATCACTCTGCATAAAAGCCAAAGCCAGAAAAGTAACATTCGAAGGGATCAGAATGGCGACCCGATAATCTGCCACATAATTTTCATTTAACAGAAATCCCAGCAAAAGAATATCCGCAGAAAATAAAGCATCGGACAGCACGGTTGTTCCGGAAGTATGAAAAGCATATTTCCAGACTTCTTTTGAACTGAAAACAGATGGTATTTCTTTTACGGACAAATTTGTTTTTTTATACCAGAAGAAAGATAAAAACGGTATTAAAGTAATAGCAATAAGATATCCCTTCAGCTGAAAAAAATAAGTAAGTGCTAATGTCAATACTAATCCAAAAATATTGACCACATTATTTAATTTTGCAAACTCACGATTCTTACTGTTAATCCTCAATTCAGTCTGTATATAGTTGAAAAAGTAAAATCCGATAAAACGTAATGCGAAAAACAGAAAAATCCAGAATATATCTTCATATTTATTCACATAGAACAAACTGCTTATCAAAAAAATAACCGTGAGAATAAGCTGATAAATGAATCCCTGTCTTAAAAGATAAGCTGAAAGTTTTTGCTTTACCACAGGACTCTCTGAAATTGAGCCATAACGCAGTAAACTCTGGTAGCTTCCCAGGCCCGTACATGATGCAAACAATGCAAAAATAGCCGCTACAATGCTCATTTTTCCAAAATCTTCAGTAGGTAAAAGCTTGATGATAAATAATGAGGAAAGAAAAGCGCAGATTTTTCCAATCAGCAAAGAAACAAGAACATATTGTCCCTGATTTTTAAGAAAATTCTGTAAAAAAACCTGTAGACTTTTCATTCATTAAAAGTACAGTTTAAAAATAGATAAAATATTAATGGCCTGGCATTTATGATAGAATAAATCTGAAGAAAAAAGCATGGTCATTTCTTTCCGAAGTTCGGGATATCCCTCCAGCCTGTCAAGATTTTCATCAAAGTAATCCTGATAATATTTTTGAATAGTGATATCCGAGTCATAATAGTATTGATAAGGATACATGCTGGTCTTCTCCGGTTTTTTCAATATTTTCCCATAGAAAGCATTGTAAGCTCCTTTCAGATATTTTTCGCCAAAAGGAATTTTCCATTGTGCATCCGGCTTCATTAATGTTCGTTCCCAGGAATATTTTGAAGCTTCATGACAGTGTTTTAAAAGCCATTGAAGATAAAACTGATGCTTATACTTCCATGATTCAGGAAGGCTGATAGAAAACTTTATAAAATCTTTCGTCATAAAGGGCGAGATAAGGTAAGCTTTCTGCTGCATCACCTGAGCTCCTAAAACGGTTCGGTTGTAGGCCAGATTTTTAAGCAGGAAGATTTCTTCCCTTTCATAATTTTTGAAGACCTGATCCAGATCTGATTGTATTTTCGGTAAAAACGACGGATTAACAATGATCTTATATTGGGACGGAGCCTTACTTCTGGGCTCTGAATTAAATCCACCCAAAATCCCGTCTCCTATTGCTCCCCCGTGAAAAATGGAAAATCCGTCAAAATGCAACTGATCCAAAGCGTAGCTTACGTGCACTCCGCCAGTGTACAAACCTGTACCTTCGGAAATTCTGGTAAGTTCATCTATTTTCTTTAAAAAAGAACCTTTATCGAGTGCAACAAATTCATAATTGATATGATAATCTGAGGCGATTTGTCTGGATATTTTTTCATCAAAATAACCCTTCTGAGAAAAACATAAGGCACAGTCGATATCAAAATCATTTTTTACCGCATACATCATCGCCATACGGCTGTCTAAACCACCGCTTAACAATGCCATATGTGACCCGCCTAATTCAAGATCTTTCTCATATTCCATTTTTACACCTTCTGTAAAAATTTCATGAATCTGATCTATAGCCTGATTCTGAGATTGATTGTAATACGGTATATTATTAACATCAAAATACTCTATCTTCTTAAAATTCAGACTATCACAGTCAATTTCCACGATCTCTGAATCCAAGATTTTATAAATATTTTGAATAGGAGTTCTGTCTTCCAGAAGATTTCCAATAGCAAGAAGCTGATACAGCGAAGTGATATCCGGCTGTAAAGAACTGCCATTATTTTTGATGGTCTGGCTTAGCCTTACCAGATCAGAATCTATAAAGAATTCATTATTTATTTTAGCATAAAAAACTCTCTGTGTGGAAGTTGGATTTGTAAAGGCCAGAACTTTATTTGTTCTTTTATCCCAGATACAGCCTCTGAATTCACCCTCAAGTTCCTGAAGTATTTTCCATCCTGACCTGTCATAATTTTCAATGATAAAACCCTGAAAATCATCTACATTTATACCTTCTGAAAGCTTTTTTTTATTTAAAATAATTCCTTCAATAATAATATCAAATTCCGGGGATTGTATCAACACAGAATCAAAACTGTTTTTCGGGAAAAAGCTTTTTAAATCGACCTGATTATTTTTAATATGAGCAGAAAAACCCTGTGTCATGATATTATTTCTTGGTATATCTCCGTAAACTGTTTCGCGATAGATTCTCGCGAATATCCGTCCACTGCAAACTTTCTTATTTCTTCTTTGCTTTTAAAAGAATACTGCTGTCTGCAAATTTTTTCCAGTACGCTGTAAAGTTCCTCAGTATTATTTTTTTCAACACCCACTCCCAATCCATTAATGATCAGTTCAGTAGTTCCGCCAACTGTCGTTGAAATAACAGGCTTTCCACAGGCATACGATTCTAAAATCACACACCCCTGTGTTTCATTTTCACTGAATAAAATAAAATAATCCGAATTTTTCATTTTCTCCGCCACTTCATCATAGCGCAAAGCTCCGAAAACGTTGATGTAAGATTCTGCATTCAGCTGCTCCACAAGCCTGATTAAAGGTTCCGTTTCTCCATCACCACCAATTTCCAGCCTTACGTTGTAACCGTTTTCATGCAATTTCACAATTGTTTTAATGATTTCCTGAGGCTTCTTACGAGGAATCAGGCTTGAAATATGTACCAACTTTGTACTTTCTGAATTTTCAGTTTTTGACGGGATAGTAAAAACTTCTGTATCGACAACATTTGAAATCACTTTCATCGGAGTTTTGAATTTCAAAAGTTTCAAACTCTCTTTTAAATTATGGCTCACCGGTAATACATAACTGGCATTACCCGCAATATATTTTGCGATCCTTTTGATACGCTGTGGTGTTTTAGATAAGTTTTGTTCCTGTAAAGCCGTCCAATGTTCGGTTACTACAAAAGGAATCTTATATTTTTTCTTCAGATAAACAGCAAAAAGCATATTGTTGTGAAGCACATTAGCATGCACAATATCCGGTCTTTTCATCTTCGAAAACCCCAATTTATAAGCTTTCATCCTTTTTAAAATATTCAGAACCGGGTTGTTTGAATTTTTGTAATAAACAACAAGCGTCCTGATTCCATTGAGTATTTTATCATCAAAAACAAACTCCTTTTCCTGATGATAGTCACCTATAACATGCAAAATTTCCACATCGTTGAGCAATGCAACAGCTTCTGCATGACGCTGCACAAAATTACCGTTCGTTGGTTCCAGTTTATTCGGAAACCATGAGGAAATAAAGAGAATTTTCAACAGAAATTATTTTATAGAAGCTGCCCAGCTTTTTTCAAATGGTAAAATAAAATGACTTAGAAAGTCTAAATATGTATTTTTAGAAAAATCAAATACCTGAATATCTTTTGACAGTTCTCCGTTTCTTATTTTTGTTTTGAAATCAATTAATTTCAACGTTTTCACTTCTCCGTTTTCAATGAAACTGGCTTTCATTCTGTCGAAAAGACCTAACTGATATTCTGCATCAATTTCTCGCATAATCTTTCCTAATGCATCAATACTGCATCCTGAAGCCATTTCTTTTTCTTCATCTACACAAATAATGATAAATTGATTTTTTTCAATTTTAAAAGATGACGAAAGCGGTTTTCCGTGAGCTGCCCAGGTTGCCAGAAAATCAAATAATTTTTCTGTAATTACCTTTGCTTCTTTCGTTTCCAAAGGTCTTGATGCGGGATATATGATTACTCTGTAGTCGTTTGTTTCTACAATGCTTGATTCTTCAATTTTCATTCTGATGAATTTAAAGGATAAAATTACGATTTTTTATTCAAAAAGTATAAGATATCAACTTTTGAAAGTGTTTAAGAAAATTCAAAAACAGCATTATAAGAACTTTCATTCTGACTTAAGACTTTCGCTTTCTTGTAGCCGTTTTCCTCAAGCAACCGAATAAGTTCTTCTTCACTTCTGCCTGAACTTCTTAGCGCAATATTGTTTATTTCTATAATGATTTTAGGCTTAAAATGGATTAATGTTTCTTTCATTCCCAGTAACGCGGTATATTCGCCTCCTTCAATGTCAATTTTAACTAAATCAAGCCTTGAAAGCTGCTGTTGTTTAACATATTGATCCAGACTTATGCTTTCAACTTTTTCTTTTGATGTAAAATCTTTGAGAAAAGACGAAGCCATCCCTACATTATCATAATCTTCATTATATAAAATTTCGATAAATCCTTTCTCATCGGAGATCGCAAGATGCTCTAATATTACATTTTGAAAAGCATTGATTTCGATATGTTTTTTAAACTGATTATAATTTGGTGTAAAAGCTTCAAAGGAATACACGCAGCCTGTATTTTTTACAATTTGAGCTGCATTTAAAGAAAATAATCCAATATTTCCTCCAATATCAATGAAAGTATCCCCTTCTTTTAGCGTTGAATAAAGATAATCAATTTCATTTTTTTCATAATCCCCTAAAAAATAAATTTGCTGCTGAATCCAGTCAGACAGATTCAAATCAAGCCGAATTGAATTTCTGTAAATAACATTTTTACTTACATTTTTAAAAAGATGATAAGGTCTGAAAATATATTTATGAAAGGCAAAATATTTTTGCTTAAAAAAATCAATACTTAAAATACATCTGAAAAATGAAGCTAAAAGACTTCCCATAACCGTTTTCTATGTTGAATGCAAGATACTGCAATTTTGATTTAAAACAATAAAACCCAGGATTTCGCCTGAGTTTTATGATATTATTTATATTTATTTTCTATAAATCTTCCGCTTCGGCAAGAAGTTCTACGATATCTTTTACAACAACTTCGTCATTTTTATTAAAATGTTTCACTCCGTCTGTCATCATCGTATTACAGAATGGGCAGCCCGTTGCAATGACTTTCGGCTGGAAAGATAAAGCTTCTTCTGTTCTTTCGATATTGATATCCTTATTTCCTTTTTCAGGCTCTTTGAACATCTGCGCACCTCCTGCTCCACAACAAAGTCCGTTTGTCTTACAACGCTTCATTTCTACAAGCTCAGCATCCAGCTTTTCAAGCAGCACTCTTGGAGCTTCATATTCATCGTTGGCTCTTCCCAAATAACATGGATCGTGAAAAGTAATTTTCTTACCCCTGAATGCACCCCCTTCAATTTTCAGTCTGCCCTCTTCCATAAGCTTCTTCAGAAACTGAGTGTGATGAATCACCTCATAATTCCCTCCTAAGCTGGGATATTCATTTTTAAGCGTATTAAAGCAGTGAGGACAAGCCGTTACAATTCTTTTTACTTCGTAAGCATTCAACACTTCAATATTTGTCAGGGCCATCATCTGGAAAACAAATTCATTTCCTGCTCTTTTAGCGGGATCTCCTGTACAGCTCTCTTCCTGTCCTAAAACAGCAAACTCAACCTCTATTTTATTTAGTATTTTGCAAAATGCTTTCGTAATTTTTTTGGCACGGTCGTCAAAACTACCAGCGCAACCAACCCAAAACAAAACTTCCGGCGATTTTCCTTCGGCAGCAAATTCTGCCATTGTTTTAATTTGCATTTTCTTGTTGTTTATTTAATAAACCAGCATAGTATTCTTTAGCTTTTTTCATGGTTTCGTTCGGAACTACGAAAAGAAGCATCATATTTGATTCATCATAATTCAAATATTTCCATGCATTGCCGGTAGATTTATCTTTTAATGCTATAATCATGCTTGGTTTGCTCATCTCCATGGTATTATCATTCAGAAACTGCACCTTCATGCCTTTACCTTCCATAATAGCTTTTGCAGCTTGTTGTCTTGGCTCATCCAGTTTCTCATTCATAAATGTAACGATCAGAGTGACCGGATAAGTGGCAAATGCATATTCTGAGCTGTTATCAGGAATTTTGAAAACATCAGAAACCTGAAACGCGCTTTTAGCAATATTTTTAACTTCTATTTTATAAGCCTCACTTCCTCCTTCAAATGCGGATTTAAAACCAGCAATCAAAGCCTCTTTATCAAATTTTTCCAGGATAGCAGGATGGGTCATATTCAGAATTCCGTTGTAATCTTTTTTTCTTAAAAGATCCATAAAAGATTGAGTATCCGCTAGAATTTTTTTCTGATCAGCCGATTGAGCGACCGTCAGACCCGAAAAAACAAATAAGAATATGACGACTAATTTTCTCATCGTTTATGATTTAGTCATTCGCCCAATTCAAACGATCTGCCTGATTATACTGCCAAGGAGCAGCATTATTTTCAACATTCGTCATCATCAGATTTAATTCCTGTGGAGCAGCGGACTGTTCCATTACCAGGAATCTTCTCATCTCAAAAATGATTGAAAGCGGATCAAGCAATACCGGACAAGCCTCTGTACAAGCATTACAGGTTGTACAAGCCCAAAGCTCTTCTTTTGTGATATAATCATTCAGTAGTTTCTTGCCGTCATCCTCAAATTTTCCGTTTTTGTCGATATTTCTTCCTACTTCTTCCAATCTGTCTCTTGTTTTCATTAAGATCAGTCTCGGAGATAGTTTCTTGCCCGTAATATTAGCCGGACAAACAGAAGTACAACGACCACATTCTGTACAGGAATAAGCATTCAGTAGCTGAACCTGATTGAGATCAAAGACATCTTCAGCACCAAATTTCGAAGGAACATCTGCTTCACTTCCCTCTGCCGGAGCAGCGTAAGGATCTGCATTAGGATCCATCATTAATTTGATTTCTTTGGTAACAGAATCCAGATTATTGAACTTTCCTTTCTTTTCAAGATTAGCATACCAGGTACTTGGAAAAGCTAAAATAATATGTAAGTGTTTTGAGTAATAAAGGTAATTCATGAAAAACAGAATTCCCACAAAGTGAAACCACCACGCAGCTTTCTCTGTAAACATCAGAAAGCCGTTATCAAAACTGAAAACTTCCAAAAACGGAACAAACGTCATTTCGCTGATAGGAAAGCTTCCATGTTCAGGAAATATACCCCTCATTTGCAGAATATAATCTGCGGCATTCATTTTAAAGAAAGCCATCATTAAGGCAAATTCGATGATCAGGATCCAGTTGGCATCATTTTTCGGCCATCCGAAAAGTTCTTTCATTGTCAATCTTTTCACTCCGTAAAAATTTCTACGGATGAAAAAAGTAACAACTCCGATTACCACCAAAAGTGCTAACACTTCTAATGTTGCAGTGAAAAAACCATAAAAAGTATGTCCGAAAATTGTTGCTAAAAATCGATGAGTCCCAAAGATTCCGTCAACGATAATCTCAATAAGTTCAATGTTGATGATTACAAAACCTACATAAACGAAAAGGTGTAAAACTCCTGCAACAGGACGCGCCGTCATCTTACTCTGCCCCATTGCAACACGTGCCATGGTTTCCCAGCGCTCCCCTTTTCTGTCGGTTCGGTTGATTTCCCGTCCTAATCTGATGTTTCTGTATATCTTCTGCAGACTTTTTGCAAATAGCCCAAAACCTGCAACTAATAAAATTAGAAAAATAATATTATCGATATATTGCATGGTCTATTAGTTTAGTCTTTATTATTCTTCCCAAAAACAGAGAAATTGATGTATCTTTTTGGGTTAGCTTTCATGTCCTCAATTAATGAATTCAGGTTGGTAGATGCAGAATTCAGGTTGTTGTACAACTGCTCATCTTTCATTAATTTACCTAAACTTCCCTGTCCGTTATCAATACCCACAACTACCTGATTCAATTTACCTACAGTAGCGTCTAAGTTGGCAATTGTTTCGTTCAGTTTTTTAGTATCAATACTTTCAGCCAAGTTCCCATATTTATCTAAGGTTACTTTACCACTTTGCATTGTAAGACTTGCATCATCCAATACTTTTTGAAGTTTCGGATCGTTATGCCCTACCAAAGTGTTTACGCTACCTGCAGTAGTTTGCAAAGCACCCACAGTTTTGTTAAGATTTGCAAGCAATGCTTTGATCTCTTCTCTGTTTTGTGCATTGACCACCTGGTTTGCATTGGCCATTAAAGAATCTACTCTGTACAAAACAGACTGTAGCTGATCTTTAACCGGTCCTACCTGCGAAGAAAGACTTCCAAGAGTTCCTAATTTAAAGGCTCCCTGTAATGTATCTCCATCTTTGGCCGTTGCACCGCCATAAGTAAGATTGACTCTCATTTCTTTACCAGACATCAGTCCGGGTTCAAAAATTTCCAATGTTGAATTTTTTGAGAACTCAAATTTGTTATCTACGGTAACTTTTACGATAAAATGAATCTTCCCGTCTTTGGTAGTCTTCGGAATGATTTTGTCAACCTGCCCTACTTTCAATCCATTGATCGAAACTGGAGAAGACTGCGCCAATCCTTCTACATTATCATATTTTGCGTAAAATATATTATCGGTTGTGAAAAGGCTTCTGCCCTTCATAAATTGGAACAATATCACAAAGCCAACGATGGCTAAAAGTGCTATTACTCCAGCTTTTATTTCTTTACTGAACTTCACTTGCTAAATTTTTTCTATGAGCAAATATAGTACATTTTAAATTAATGTTTTCTTTTATTGCTCTGTGTTGAATACAAAAAAAAGTGGCAAAAATTTTGCCACTTTTTATATGATTGATAAATTAACTTTTTATTGTTGCTGATTACCCTGCTTATTCCAGATCTCAATTCTGTAATCTTCGATATCAGCATTATCCTGTAAGCTCTTCATCCACGATTGTCCGAACATTCCTGCATTTCTTTGAGAAATAGACTCTGTGAATTGCTTAGCATCTCCAGGTTGTTTATTGATCGTTTCGTTCTTCTTAACTAAAACATAAACTCCCGTTCCTCCTTCAACCGGCTTAGAAAGCTGACCTTTCTTAACTCCGAATGCAGCTCCTGCAACCTTAGGCTCCATTGATCCCGCAACTGAAGGGTTTAGCATATTAACCTGCGCAGATTGTTTTGTTGTCGCAAATTGAGTAGCAATCTGATCCAAGCTACCTGCTTTTCCAATCTTTTCAGAGATTTGTTTTGCTGCCAATTTATTTTTAACAATTGTTTCAATCTGATCTCTTACAGATTCCGGATCTGCAGTTCCTTTTTCCTGCTTACCATTAAGATAAACTACGATTTTATCTCCTGTTCCGTCTACTGTAAAGAATTCTGTATCTCCTTTCTCTCTTTTCTTATCGAAAGCCCAAGCAAGGATCTCACCATCTTTATCAGTTCCTAATCCTTGAAGCTGACCATCAAATCTCTTCGCCTGTTTAGGGTTTGAGTATTGATAGTTTCCTTTTTTAGCGATATTCACGAAATCATTGAAAGATTTCCCTTGAACCTGCTGGATAAATCTTCTTGCCTTCTTGTCTGTATCAGCTTCTGTAGCATCAGATGGCTTGATAACTTTTACAAGGTTAGCCACTTTATATCCCATTGCTCCAGCTTTCTTATCTTCAATATTGATGATATGATACCCGAACTGAGTTTCTACAACACCTGTAGCTCCTTTAGGATTGTTTGCTAAATAGGTTAAGAATTCAGGAACGAAAGGAGTTTCCGGAGTTGTCCATCCTAAGCTACCACCCTGAGCAGCAGAATTCGGATCACTTGACAACTTCAAGAAGTCTGTAAATTTAGCCGGAGTTGCTTTTACAATAGCTCCGATAGAATCTGCTAATTTCTTAGCCTCTTCCTTAGATCTAGTAACACCTTCTCCTGCAGGACTTCCTTTAAATGCAATCAAAATATGTCTTGATAATGTAGAATCTGATGTTTTTTTGTTGATCAGCTTAGAAACTACATAAGCTCCCTGCTCTTTATAGGGTCCAAAGGTTTGACCAACTGCTGCAGTTGTAATCTGACCCTGGATTGTCTGAGGTAATTGAGTAGGTTTCAAATACTGATTATTAAAAGGGGCGTCAGAATTTGCCATAATAAACATAGAATCATTCTTTGTATTCTGGAAATTCTCTGTTCCTCCACTAGCATCAGTACCTCCTGAGAATAATTTTGTAATCTCTTTCTGAGCTACTGCATCATCAGCAGCACTTGGTGCAGAAGGGAAAAATACAACGCCTAAGTTTCTGCTTGCATCAGTCTTGAACATCACAGGATGTTGTTTGATGTAGTTCGCCAGATCCTCAGTCGTAACTTTAATATTATTTTTTTGAAGATAAGAAGTGTAATCAACTTTTACAAAATCGATATCAGCAAGCTGATCTCTTTGTTTCATTAATTCCTCAGCTTCTTTTTTACCTGTAGTGATCCCTTGAGAGATGTTAGCAAATACCTGTCTCGCCATCAATCTGTATTCGATTGACTTTCTGGTTTTCAACCATTGGTTGTAACCTTCCGGACTTACCGCTTTCATTTCTTCGATCTGTTTTTTAAGCTCCTGAGTTTTAAAATTACCTTTTTCATCGTGGAACTGTTGGTTTTGAGCAAACATCTGATCAAACTGGATTTGATTCCAGAAATAATCTTCAGTCATTTCAAAGCCCATTTTCTCGAATTGTTGTTTGATCAATTTCGATTGTACAAGCAATTGCCAAGCTTGCTCTTCAAGACCGTTTTTTGGTTGACCTTGCTGTTCAGCCTGTTGTTGTAGCACGAAAAGTTGATCTTGAAACTCTTCACGGGTAATTTTTTCACCGTTCACTTTTCCTAAAACATCAGGATTTTTACCAAAAACCTTATCAATACTATCGGGATTCACCAGGAACGCCAAAAGCGCCAGTGCAATTACTCCCATCAAAAGCCAAGGCTTACTCCTAATCTGTCCTAAAATTGCCATTTTATAAATTATAGTTTTTTATCAGTTTGCGAAAATACACATTTTTAAGAAATTACGGAAATCCTAGTTCTTTATTTTAATTTTTAAAATTTAATTTATTCAAAAAAGGAAATTTTGACCGTATTTTTTAGCAAAAAACAAATGGCATAAGTCTTGTGCAATTTAGAAGAACATAATATGTTATACGTTTTCAAGGCATATTGTGAAATTTCACGTTAACGATTTAAAACGAAAATGACAATTTGTCATTCGATTAACTATGACAGAATTTGAAGATATGAGTCTCGAGGAAATGATAAGTGACGGATTTGATATTGTAGCTGAAGAAATCAACCTTGCAGACCTTTCGGAAACTGAACAAAATTCCGAACAAAAGATATTCCCTATACTTCCCGTAAGAAATATGGTAATGTTCCCTAATGTTGTAATTCCTATTACAGCGGGGAGAAAAACATCCATACAACTTCTTGAAGAAGCTCAGAAAAATGGTGAGTTTATCGGTATTGTAAGCCAGAAAAACTCAGATTTGGAGCAACCTGCCGAAAAAGATATTTATCAGATCGGAACATTAGCAAAGATTATTAAAATAATAAAACTTCCGGAAGGCAATATCACCGCGATTACCAAAGGTTTCCACAGATTTAAGATAAAAAAGATTGTTGAAAAGCAACCTTATTTTAAAGCTGAAATCACAAAATTAAAGGATGGAAAAGCGAAAAATAAAGAAGAATACGAGGCATTACTGGAAAATGTAAAAGATCTGGCTTTAAAAATTATTGAACTTGATCCCAATATTCCTAACGCAGCCAATTTTGCCATTAAGAATATCACCAGCAATGACGATTTATTAAACTTTATCTGTACAAACGCCAATTTTTCGTCTGTTGAAAAGCAAAAACTGCTTGAAGAGAAAAACCTGATGGAAAGAGCCAATAAGTGCTATGAAATGATGCACGAAGATTTCAGAAAACTGGAATTGAGAAATCAGATTCATCAGAAAACGTCTAAGGATCTTGACAAACAGCAGAGAGAATATTTTCTAAATCAGCAAATAAGGACCATTCAGGAAGAATTGGGTGGCGGACCGGAAAGTGATGTTGAAGATTTAATTGCTAAAGCAAGAAAAAAAACATGGAACACAGATGTTGAGGAGCATTTTCAAAAGGAAATCAACAGATTACAGCGCCAGAATCCTAATTCGCCGGATTATAATGTTCAGCGAAATTATTTAGATTTCTTTACAGATTTGCCTTGGGATACCTTTACAAAAGATACTTTCGACATTGAAAAAGCTCAGAAAATCTTAGATAAAGCTCATTTCGGACTTGAAGATATCAAAAAAAGAATTTTGGAACACATGGCTGTTTTAAAATTGAAAAATAACATGAAATCCCCCATTCTATTATTGGTGGGACCTCCGGGAGTAGGCAAAACATCGTTAGGGAAATCGGTTGCTGATGCTTTAGGCAGAAAATATGTCCGTGTTTCTTTAGGCGGACTTCATGATGAAAGCGAAATCCGCGGTCACAGAAAAACATATATCGGAGCGATGGCCGGAAGAATTCTTCAATCCATCAAAAAATCCGGAACTTCAAACCCGGTTATTGTACTGGATGAGATCGATAAAGTTGGGAAAGGAATCCACGGAGACCCGAGTTCAGCATTGCTAGAAGTTCTTGATCCTGAACAAAATAAAGCATTCTACGATAATTTCCTGGAAATGGGTTACGATTTGTCCAAAGTAATGTTCATTGCTACAGCCAATTCATTATCAACAATTCAGACTCCACTATTAGACAGAATGGAGATTATTCAGATTGCAGGATATACCCTTGAGGAAAAGATCGAAATTGCAAAAAGACATTTGATAAAAAAACAGCAGGAAGAAAACGGGCTGGATGCCAAATCATTCAAGCTTGGAAATCCTGAATTAAAACATATTATCGAAGCTCATACTTCAGAAAGCGGAGTAAGAACTTTAGAAAAAAGAATCGCTTCTGTTGGACGTTGGGTAGCCTTACAGACCGCATTAGTGAAAGAATATGACCCTAAAATTTCTCTTGAAAAAGTAGATGAAATATTAGGTGTTCCAAGACCAAAAAGCTTATCGGAGCTTACTGATGTTCCGGGCGTTGTAACAGGTCTTGCCTGGACAAGTGTCGGCGGGGATATCTTATTCATTGAAAGTATTTTAAGCAGCGGAAAAGGAACTCTTACCATGACGGGTAACCTGGGAACGGTGATGAAAGAATCTGCTACCATTGCATTGGAATACATTAAAGCAAAACATGATGAATTGGGAATCTCTCAGGAGGATATCGAAAAGAAAAACATCCACGTTCACGTTCCGGAAGGAGCCACTCCAAAAGACGGACCTTCTGCCGGTATTGCCATGTTGACATCAATGGTTTCTTCGTTTAAAAATAAAAAAGTAAAACCCCACCTTGCGATGACTGGCGAGATTACACTAAGAGGAAAAGTACTTCCTGTAGGGGGTATTAAAGAAAAACTTCTGGCTGCAACAAGAGCCGGTGTAAAAGATGTAATTCTTTGTGAAGCCAACAGAAAAGATGTAGAAGAAATTAAAAAGGATTATTTGAAAAATCTAAACGTTCATTACGTCAATAAAATGGAGGAAGTCATTGAAATCGCCATTGAAAAATAACTGATCAACATATTAACATTCTCAATACAAGAAAACACGTCTCAGATTTTTGGGACGTGTTTTTGATAAAATTTGGATACAAATAACGTTAATTAAAGAAATAAACCCTCTAATCCGGAGGGTTTTTCTTATTTTTATACTGCAGATTTTGAAACTATGAATTTTATTCGATTACCTTTTCTTGTTAAACTTACCCTTGTTGTGATATCCATCATCGGCCTCGGGTATCTTTTAGCCTTGGGACAAAGCATTTTAGCTCCTTTCTTTTTGGCATTTTTAATGGCCATGTTATTTTTACCTTTCGCTACTTTATTAGAAACAAAGCTCAGATTCCCAAGATCGTTTTCCACGATGACCTCCGTACTGATTATGCTGGTTATTTTATCCGGCTTAATTTATTTTTTCGGATCACAGCTATCAAGTTTCAGTAAGGACCTGCCCCATCTCAGAGTGCAGTCTACAGCAGTATTCAACAGTTTACAGAACTGGGTTTCAGATACATTCAATATAAAAATTGATGAACAGCTAGATTATCTTGATCAGGGAGTGAATAAGCTTTTATCATCCTCAGGAATGATTCTCGGTTTTACTTTCGGAATCTTCTCTACAGGATTTGGGTTTATTATCTTTTTCATTTTATTCTTCATCTTTATTTTAAACTACAGGAGAATTTTAAATAATTTTATTGTAACCGTATTTAACGAAAAACATAAGGCCAGTGTTCAGGAAGTGGTAACCGAAGTCCGCGTGATGACAAAAAAATACATTATCGGGCTATGTCTGCAGGTATTAATTGTTTCAATACTTACATCCATTGTATTAACCGTTTTAGGAGTAAAATATGCTGTCTTATTAGCCGTTTTAACAGGGCTGTTAAACGTTATCCCTTACTTGGGGATCTGCATTTCGCTTGTAATATCATGTTTTATTGCCTTTGCAACCGGAACACCGGCGACCTGTATTTATGTTTTGATCGGATATATTGCGGTGCATATTGTGGACGGAAACATCATTCTTCCTTTTGTTGTGGGATCTAAAGTAAAAATCAATGCTCTTTTCTCATTTATCGGAATTATTTTAGGAGAACATTTATGGGGAATTGCAGGAATGTTTCTCTGTATTCCCGCGATTGCTATTTTAAAAATTATTTTTGAGAGAGTAGAAGGCTTAAAACCTTGGGGGAAATTGCTTGGAGAGGAAGAAAAACCACACAAAAAGAAAAAGAAATATAAAATTTCTAAGAATATTACTCTGGAAGAAATGGATTAACATAAAAAAGCCCTCAAAAACGGGGGCTTATATTTTTTATCCTAGGGCACAAAGAGGATCCATTCCATTAGGACATCTGTCTGTACAAAGGATATACGTCTGGCTATCCGGGCAATATCCTACAGGATCTCCGGGAGGTTCTCCACCAGGACCGCCCAAACAAGGATCTCCGGGAGGAATTTTACATGGGCAGCCAACAGGGCCAATATCGCAAATACGACTTCCACCATTAATACCCATTAAATCGATTCGATTTAATTTTTTAAGATTTTTCAACATAATATATTTGTTTAGTTTGTTGTTTAACAAATATAACGAATGAAATTAAACAAAAATTATATTTCTCTTAAACAGGAATAAATATTATCAAATAATCAAACCAAACTCACCAACGGATATTTATTTTAATTAAATTTGATAAAAATCCATCAATCATGAAAATTATAAAATTTATTCTTGCCCTTCTTTTCGGGCTTATGTTTATTAATGCAGGATTAAACAAATTCTTTAATTACATGCCCATGGAAAAGCCAACGCCGGAGCAGATGAAACTCTTTGCTGCATTCGGAGAAATCCATTGGCTCATGCCACTAGTTGGAATTGTAGAAATTGTAGGCGGGTTGCTATTTATTTTTCCTAAAACCAGAGCATTAGGAGCAATTGTTATTCTACCAGTAATGGTCGGAATTATTGTTCATGTATTTACAATGGACAAATCAACAATGGGAATGTCAATCGCCGGTGTTCTTTTTCTTATTAATCTTTGGATGATTATTGACAATAAAGAAAAATATAAAGCTTTAATCAGCTAAAATAGGAGAATATGAATGGTCAATTTAAATATCAACTGACCATTCATTTATCATTTATACAAATGCACTGAAGCCTGTGATCGATCTTCCGACAATCAGAGAATTAATTTCTTTTGTTCCTTCGTACGAATAAATAGCTTCTGCATCAGCAACAAATCTGGCTACATCATACTCAAGCAGGATACCATTTCCGCCCATCACTTCGCGTGCCCTGGAAACGATATCTCTTGTTCTCATGGTACAGAAAACTTTAGCTAAAGAGGCGTGCTCATCTTTTAAAATACCTTCATCCTGCATCTCCGACAGCCTGAAAACCATCGTCTGCATAGCGGTCAAATTGGACAGCATTTCCACCAAATGTCCTTGAATCATCTGAAACGAAGCAATAGGTTTTCCGAATTGTTCTCTTGTCCTTGTATATTCCAAGGCACTTTCGTAGGCTCCTCTTGCACAGCCCGTTGCCATCCAGGCTACCCCTGCCCTGGTCATTCTCAATACTTTGGCCGTATCTTTAAATGAATTGGCATTTTGCAATCGGTTTTCTTCTGTTACAATACAATCTTTCAGAGTGATTAATCCGTTCTGGACAATCCTTAAAGCCATTTTACCTTTAATTTTCTCAACAGAATAACCCGGATTATCTTTTTCAACAATAAAACCTTTTACTTCACCATCGTCCAAATCTCTTGCCCAAATAATAATTAAATCCGCAAATGTGGCGTTTCCAATCCATTTTTTTTGACCATTTAAGATCCATCCATCCGGCGTTTTTTTACACGTTACGGTTAAACCACCTGCCGCACCAGAACCAACTTCCGGCTCTGTTAAACCAAATGCACCTATTTTTTCAAACTTTTGCATCTGAGGAAGCCATTTCTGTTTTTGTTCTTCCGACCCACAGATATATATAGAACCCATTGACAATCCGGACTGTACTCCAAAGAAAGTCGCAATGGAAGCATCTACTCGAGCCATTTCCATCGCTAAAACACCTTCCATCAGGAAAGGCATTCCCGGACATCCATATCCTTCATAGGTGACCCCGCAAATATTGAGTTTCTGAAACTTTGGAATTAGCTCATGCGGAAATTCATCTCTCAGCCAATAATGATTCACCAACGGCTTCGCCTCTTTTTCCATGAAAGCTCTTACTTTAAGCTGAACCTCCCGCTGCTCCGGAGACAAAGTGTGATAAATATCGTAAAAATCACCATCAATTGGCGGAAGTTCTTTCTTTTTCTTATTCGGATCCAGCGTCTTCATCAAACCTCCGAGTTGTTTATCATCGAGTTTTGAGAAGTTTTGCATCAATTTGGGCAAATCTACTTTTTGAGAAATAGCACTCAACTGATCAAAATCTATTGATCTGAATAATTCTATGGCGTTTCTGATTTTGGAAAAGGTATTTGACATAAGTAATTATTGTGTGTTTGATTTGTAAAAGTTAAGCAAAAATTAATCCGAAACAAATGATGAGCCTTGAAATTATTTTACAAAACACTGATTATAAAACATTTAAATCAGAAACTTGCTTTACAAAATTTTTACCTTCATTTTTCAAACATTACAAACAATTGTGCTGGAACTTTGGAATAAGCAAAACATTAAAAATCAACGCTATGAAAACTACTTGTATAAAATTATCAATCGCGACAGCACTTCTATTAGGTATTTGTTCGTGCAAAAAAGGAGAAGCTACGGCAAAAGATCTTGAAGCTTATTCAGCGACAGATTCAGCCGCTGCAGTCATTTCAGACAGCATTTCTTCTGTAGCAACAATGAAGGTAAAAGACAAACAATTCATTAAAACAGCAGATGTCAACATGGAGGTGAGGGATGTTTATGAAGCAACGATTTCTATCGAAAAATCTGTTCAGGAGCTGGGAGGATTTGTTACAAAAAGTAATCTGCAGAGTAATGTAGTTTCTGAAGACACCTACAATACCTCCAATGAAAATGCAATGCTGGTAAAAAAATATCAGACCGAAAACACTATGCAACTGAGGGTTCCGACTGAAAAACTAGGTGAATTGCTGACTTTGGTTAATAATAAAAAACTATTTCTTAATTCAAGATCTATTAATGCTGAAGACGTGACTTCCGGCATAAAATATGCCGAGTTGGAAGGAAAAAGAATTAAGAAAACAGAAGAAAATATTTCTCAACTGAAAGCCAATAAAGACAAAGTGCAATTAGATAATGAAAATATGTCAGACGGCAATCAGCAGCAATTAGCCAATATGAATGTGGTCGATAATTTAAAATACAGTACAATTGATATATACATCAGGGAACCCAAACTCCGCATTGCCGAAATCGCTATTACTAACACAAAGAGCATCGATGATAAATATAAATTCAACTTCATTTACAGTGCAAAATCTGCATTTGTAGAGGGATATTATTTAATCCAAAGAATAGTTGTAGGATTAATTACCGTTTGGCCTATTCTATTAATCGGTGCTGTCATTGTTTATTTACTGAGAAAAAGAAAACCCGCCAGAAAAGAAACAACAACCGAAATATAAGCGATCCTAACCTTTGGTTATTTATATAAATTTTAGATTTTACAAGAAACCTCCAGATTTTTCCGGAGGTTTTATTTTTAAAATTTTCTTTTTAAAATTTCTGGTTTTGTTTTATGAAGATGAAGAATCAGCTCTCCAAAAAGCGTGTTTGCCCATGCAAACCATGATCTTGTAAAGTCTTTAGGATTATCTACATCAAAAGACTCGTGGATAAACCCGGTTCCGGCATGTGTTGCTTTTAACATTTTCAAGCAAGAAATAATTTCGTCGTCATTATCTGTTGTTAAAGCCTGCATAATTAAACCCAGTGGCCAGATTTTATGCTCACCAATATGCGGACCTCCAATTCCTCTGGCAAATTTGCCTTCACTAAACCATGGATTCGCACGGCTTAAAGAGAACTTGCGGGTATTCTTATATACTTCATCATCTTTTGAAGCATACCCCAAATAAGGAATTGACAATAAATTCGGAACATTGGCATCGTCCATAAATAAAGCGTTTCCGAAGCCATCGATCTCTAAAGCGTAGATTTTCCCGGCTTCCGGATGATTCAGAACGGCATACTTTTGAATAGCCGTGTCAATTTCGGCTGCCAGGCTCTTAAAATGGACTGAAGAATTTTCATCTTTTAAAATCTCAGAAAAAATTTCCGATGTTTCTTTTAAAGAAACTACCGCAAACATATTGGAAGAAATCAAAAAAGGATAAAAGGTAGCATCATCAGAAGGTCTGAACATCGAATGAATTAGACCTATTTTCTTCGTCGGATTTCCAAAACCTGCGGCAAATTGAGTATCCAGGGGATTCCCTCCTACTCTTTGAAAGTGATAAGGTCCTTTCGACTCTTTTCTCTGTTGCTCTTTAAAAGTCTGCAAAATCAGAAGCATTGCCTTTTTCCAGTCGAAATCAAAAACAGAAGAATCTCCTGTTATTTTCCAATAATTATAAGATAAACGCATCACATAACACAGAGAATCGATCTCCCATTTTCGCTCGTGAATTCCGGGCCTCATTTCTGTTAAGTCATCCTTCCATTCACTTACCTTACTGGCATCATCGAAAAAAGCGTTGGCATATGGATCCAGAAGAACACACTCCACCTGCTTATTGATCACCCCTTTCAATAAATTTTTAAGTTTTTCATCTCCTTTAGCAAGACTTAAATATGGATAGACCTGTGCTGAAGAGTCACGAAGCCACATGGCATCAATATCCCCAGTAATAACGTAAGTATAAGGTTTATTATTTTTCTGATACACCTTTACAGTCGTATCTAAGGTATTGGGAAAACAGTTTTCAAACATCCATGCCAATTCGGGATCAACGATAGACTTTTTCACAGTCTTAATAGTATGTTCAACTGCCTGAGAAGTAAATTTTCTTAAACTGATCTCTGGTCTTTTAGAAACATAATCATTTTTAAATAAAAATTTTGCAGATACCGGCATTGTGAAAAAACCGACTCCAAGTCCTGATTTTTTAATAAATTCTCTTCTGTTAAGCATTTGAATATGTTCTAAAATTTAATTTGAAAGTTAATAATTTTACCCATACAAATCTTTTTTTGCTGGCTCAAACGTTATTTTCCTTTAAACTTTTTGAAATTTAAATATTTCTTATCATTTTGAGACATTCACCCCATTCATTTTTTCCTTAAATTTGCAAATTAAAATAATCGGGATTTAGATAATCAAATCCAAATCATTGTTTAAATCCTATAAATTAAGCCCTAAATTTATGCTATCAAAAATAAATCCTATCCAAACAAACAGCTGGAAAGCTCTTGACGACCATTTCGGTGACAACGATTTTGATTTAAGAAGTCTTTTTGCATACAACCCCAACCGTTTCAACGAATTTTCTTTGCAGAGAGATAATTTTCTTTTCGATTATTCTAAAAACCTGATCGATTCAAGAACCAAAGAACTTTTGTTGAATCTTGCGGAAGAATCTCAATTAAAAGATGCTATTTCTAAAATGTTTTCCGGAGATAAAATCAACGAAACAGAAGGAAGAGCAGTTCTGCATACCGCTTTAAGGGATTTTTCTGATAAGGAAATTTTGGTAGACGGAGAAAATATCAAACCTCAGATCAAAAGAGTGCTTGACCACATGAAATCTTTCTCTGAGAGTATTATTTCAGGTGCTCACAAAGGTTTCAGCGGTAAAGAAATCACGGATGTTGTGAATATTGGAATCGGAGGTTCAGATTTAGGACCTGTGATGGTAGTTTCGGCTTTAAAACATTTTAAAACAAGGTTAAACGTTCATTTTGTTTCCAATGTTGACGGAAATCATATTGCAGAAGTTGTAAAAAACTTAAATCCTGAAACGACTTTATTTATTATTGCTTCGAAAACGTTTACTACTCAGGAAACGATGACGAATGCCAATTCAGCAAAAGACTGGTTCTTAAAGGCTGGAAAACAGGAAGATGTAGCAAAACACTTTGTAGCTTTATCTACTAATGTTCAAGCAGTTAAAGATTTCGGAATTGCGGAAGAAAATATCTTTGAATTCTGGGATTGGGTAGGCGGAAGATATTCATTGTGGAGTGCGATTGGCTTAAGCATCGTTCTTTCAGTAGGATATGAAAATTTTGAACAATTATTAAAAGGAGCTTACGATACTGATCAGCATTTCCAGACCGCAGAATTTTCTGAAAACATCGCTGTTTTAATGGGATTAATTGGAGTCTGGTATCGTAATTTTTATGCTGCAACAACCTATGCAATTCTTCCTTATTCCCAATATTTAGACAGATTTGCAGCTTATCTTCAACAGGGAGATATGGAAAGCAACGGAAAATGTGTTGACAGAAACGGAGAATTTGTAGAATATGAAACAGGACCAATTATTTGGGGTGAGCCGGGAACAAACGGACAACATGCTTTCTATCAGTTGATTCACCAGGGAACGGAATTGATTCCTGCTGATTTTATTGCGTATGCAAAAAGCCCTAACAAAGTTTCTGATCATCAGGATAAATTATTAGCTAACTTTTTTGCTCAGACTGAGGCACTTGCCTTTGGAAAGACAGAAGAAGAAGTTGAAGAGGAGTTGAAAAGTTCAGGAAAATCTGATGAAGAAATTGATTTCCTATTAAACTATAAAGTGTTCCACGGAAATACACCGACTAACTCTATAATTTTCAAAGAATTAACCCCTTTTTCACTAGGTCAGCTAATTGCTTTGTATGAGCATAAAATTTTTGTTCAGGGAGTGATCTGGAATATTTTCAGTTTTGACCAGTTTGGTGTGGAATTAGGAAAAGTTTTAGCTAATAAAATTTTACCGGAACTTGAAAGCAGTGAGGCGGTTTCCTCTCACGACAGCTCTACGAATGGGTTGATTAATTATTATAAAGGAAATAAGTAAAAGAAAGTAAATATCTAATAAAAGTAAAAATGGCAGAAATTCTTGACGGATTAAAAGTATCCAAAGAAATAAAAGCAGAAATCAAGGTTGAAGTAGAAAAAATCCTTGAAAGCAAAAGAAGAGCACCGCATTTGGTGGCTATTCTTGTTGGAAACAACGGAGCAAGCAAGGCTTATGTGAATGCTAAAGTGAAAGATTGTGAAGAAGTTGGTTTTCAATCCAGTTTAGTTAAATTTCCAAGCACCGTTTCTGAATCTGAATTATTGGAAAAAATCGATGAGCTGAATAAATCTAAAGCAGTTGACGGATTTATCGTTCAGCTGCCTTTACCGGATCAGATCGATCAGGAGAAAATCATCAACGCGATCGACCCAAGAAAAGATGTTGACGGCTTCCATCCTGAGAACTTCGGTAAAATGGCTTTGGAAATGGATACATTCTTACCTGCGACCCCATTTGGGATTTTAACATTATTGGAAAGATATAATATTGAAACAAAAGGGAAAGACTGTGTCATCATCGGAAGAAGTAAAATCGTAGGAAGACCTATGAGTATTTTGATGGGAAGAAAAGATTTCCCCGGAAACTCAACGGTTACTCTGACACACTCTTATACAAAAGACATTGAAGAGTACACTAAAAAAGCTGACATCGTGATTACAGCGTTGGGAGATCCTCACTTCTTAAAAGGTGAAATGATCAAGGAAGGAGCGGTAATTGTAGACGTAGGCATTACAAGAGTAGATAACGATTCTCCAAAAGGGTATTACCTGGCTGGTGATGTAGATTTTGACAGCTGTGCAGCAAAAGCGAGCTGGATCACACCTGTTCCGGGAGGAGTAGGACCTATGACAAGAGCAATGTTGATGAAAAATACCATCATTGCCTATAAGACTTCGGTCTATAATGACTAATTTAAAATGAATAAAGAAGAAGATATTTTATTAAAAGAAGGTAAAATGCTCCCTGTGATGGAGCATTTTTACACTCTTCAGGGAGAAGGAGCACACACGGGAAAAGCAGCCTATTTCATCAGATTGGGCGGTTGCGATGTCGGGTGCCACTGGTGTGATGTAAAAGAAAGTTGGGATCCAACGCTACATCCATTAATGAATGCAGAAGAAATTGCAGAAACAGCTGCAAAACACTGTAAGACTATTGTTTTGACAGGCGGTGAGCCTTTAATGTGGAACCTTGATATTTTAACATCCAAATTAAAAGAATTAGGATGCACTATTCATATTGAGACTTCGGGAGCTTATCCGATGAGCGGGCAAATCGACTGGATTACCCTTTCTCCAAAGAAAACAGGACTTCCAAAAGAAGAAATTTACAACCTGGCACATGAGCTTAAAGTAATCGTTTTCAATAACAACGACTTTAAATTTGCTCAGGAACAGGCTGCAAAAGTTTCTGAAAATTGCACATTATATCTTCAGAGTGAGTGGAGCAAGCGTGATGAAATGTATCCAAAGATTACAGACTTTATTCTGGACAATCCGGAATGGAGAGCATCAGTTCAGACTCATAAATATCTGAATATCCCATAAAAATATGTAACTTAGCTCTTCGTATCCGTAAACGCCCATAGATGCAGAGAATTCGATACTCTAGATACCTGAAATCGATCATTATTTTGCTTGACCTAATGGTTATTGCATCTATTTTCATATTCTTTTTTGTAAGCAGAAATCAGGAATTAAAATACAATCAGGAATCGTGGTACCAGAATGCTTTCTCTCTGGCATTATTATTTTTGTTCTGGATGCTCTTAAGCGGTAGGACAAAAATTTATAATATTCCGAGAAACTTAACGTATACCCTATTTCTCGAGCGGCTTTTGATTCATTTTCTGTTATTTATACTGGGAGTTTTTCTGATCGGAAAGGTAAGTTACAATGCTTTTTTTAATTCAGACATTTACTGGTTATCGTTTTATCTGTTTTTCTTTGTATTTCTGGCAAAATCTATTATTTATTTTGCGATTAAATACTTCCGTAGTTTAGGAATCAATTATAGAAACATTATGTTCCTGAGTGAAAACAGCTCCACAGAAATTCTGAAAAACATTTTTAAAGACAGAAGGGATTACGGATACAAAATATTTGAATATAATAAGTCCGACATCCAAACTTCAGAATTGGTGGAATTCTGGAAAAACCATGGGATACATACTTTATTTTTCCCGTCAGAAAATTCATTTGACGAAAAAACAGAAGATGATATTTTCAGATTGGCAGAAGCTAATAAAGTACATATTTCATTGGTTCCCAGTATCACACAAAGTGACTTTTTTCTCTATGATCTTGCCTATATTCAGACACAGCCGGTGCTTAACCAGGCCAGATATCCATTAGACTATTATTCAAATTTTCTATTAAAAAGAACTTTCGATATTTTATTTTCTGTCATCGTATTAGTTGGTATTTGTTCGTGGCTATTTCCAATTATTTCAATTATTATTAAAACAACTTCGAAAGGGCCCGTTTTTTTCATACAGAAAAGATATGGCTTTCATGAGGAGGTTTTTAATTGTATTAAATTTCGGACAATGATCGTCAATGATGAATCTTCCACCAAAACAACCAGCGAAAATGATGCAAGAATTACAAGATTTGGAAAGCTTTTAAGAAAAACAAGCCTTGATGAAATGCCTCAGTTTATCAATGTATTAAAAGGAGAAATGTCAATTGTAGGCCCAAGACCTCACATGCTCGCTGTGGACAATTATTACAAACCCAAAATCGGAAGATACAGCTTAAGAAGCATGGCAAGCCCCGGAATTACGGGACTGGCACAGGTAAACGGGCTTAGAGGAGATTCGGGAGATGTAGAAATTGAAATGACAAAGCGAGTATTGGCAGATGCATTTTATGTGAGAAACTGGAGTTTTATGCTGGACTTGGTGATCATTTTAAAAACAGTCCTGTTGGTGGTAGGCGGAGATAAAAACGCAAAGTAAGGTTTAGAAATTTAATTATTTAGAATGAGTAAAAACCTCAGGCTTAATCTCAACCTTCACCTTAATTAAATAAAAAAGTCTAATTTAGCAGTATGTTAAAAAAGTTTTTTACAGCAGTAGGAGAATACATTATCCTATTAGGTAAATCCGTTCAGAAACCTCAGAAAATGAGGGTGTTCTGGAAGCTGTTTATGAGAGAAATTAATGATTTGGGAGTCAACTCATTCGGGTTGGTCATCTTTACATCTATATTCGTTGGAGCGGTAGTGGCTATTCAGATGTTTAATAACTTTGATGCTTCTTCGTTTCCTATTCCTCCTTCATTCGTAGGATATGCGACCAAAGCAGTATTGGTACTGGAATTTGCCCCCACCATTATCAGTTTGATTCTGGCCGGTAAAGTAGGTTCATATATTGCATCCAGTATTGGAACAATGAGGGTTTCGGAACAGATTGACGCATTGGATATTATGGGTGTAAACTCTCCTAACTTCCTGATACTTCCCAAAATAATAGCCTGTGTAATTTTCAATCCTTTGCTTATTGCAATAAGTATTGTATTTGGTATTTTAGGAGGGTATATTGCCGGGATCTTAACCGGAAACTGGACGCAGGCAGATTATATAACAGGGATTCAGATGTATATGCCTAATCTCTTTATCTATTATGCATTTACGAAAACTGCAGTTTTTGCATTCGTCATTGCCACTGTTCCATCTTATTTCGGTTATACTGTAAAAGGAGGCTCACTGGAAGTAGGTAGAGCGAGTACACAGGCTGTAGTTTGGACAATGGTATTCATTATCCTTTCCGAATTAGTATTAACCCAATTAATATTAAGCTAATGATTGAGGTAAAAGATCTTAAAAAAAGTTTTGATGAAGTTGAAGTTCTTAAAGGCATTTCAACCTCTTTCGATAAAGGAAAAGTAAACTTAATAATTGGGCAGAGTGGTTCAGGAAAGACTGTTTTCCTTAAAAGTTTGTTGAATGTTTATCAGCCATCATCAGGAGAAATCCTTTTTGACGGAAGAAACATCAATGTCATGAACAGAGAAGAAAAACAGCATCTTCGTTCTGAAATCGGAACCGTATTTCAGGGCAGCGCCTTGTTTGACTCCCTGACAGTTGAAGAAAACATTATGTTTCCTCTTGATATGTTCACAAATCTTACATTCAGAGAGAAAAAAAGAAGAGTTTTTGAGGTAATCGGAAGAGTGCATCTGGATAAAGCCAACAGAAAATTCCCATCAGAAATTTCCGGAGGAATGCAGAAGCGTGTTGCTATTGCGAGAGCGATTGTAAACCACCCGAAATACCTGTTCTGTGATGAGCCTAACTCAGGATTAGACCCTTATACTTCCAATGTAATTGATGATCTTTTGCTTGAAATTACAAAAGAATATAATACTACAACAATCATCAATACCCACGATATGAATTCCGTAATGACGATTGGCGAGAAAATTGTTTATCTAAGATTAGGAATTAAAGAATGGGAAGGAAACAAAGACATTCTGATTACAGCAGGCAATAAAAATCTGATCGACTTCGTTTATTCATCAGAACTGTTTAAAGAACTGAGAGAATATATGCTTGAGAATAATAAAACTATTGATAATACAATCACAAAAATAGACGACAATGAAAAAGGTACTTAGTATAGGATTAATAGGATTTTCGATATTTGCTTCGGCACAGATTTCTCTGGCAGGAAAGGCAAATTTAATCTTCCCAACGGGATCTCCATCCTGGAAAAACATTAAAGGAACAGTTAATCAGGCAGTAGAAGGAGAAGGTAAAAACAATGTTGGCTTTAATGTAGGTCTTTCTTTGAAAGCCAATCTTCCAATGTCTTTTTTCCTAATGCCGGAACTGTATTATACTCACTTTAAAAGTGATTTTACAGATCCTACTTCCAATACAAGTTTTGATGTTAAAAGCAACCGTATTGATCTACCTGTTCTTATCGGTCACAAAGTATTAGGAGATATGCTGGGAGTATTCATAGGTCCTGTGGCAAGCTATAACTTAAGCAAAGAAGACACCTATAATGATTTCAAAGAAAATGCAAGAGATAATTTCACTGTAGGCTATCAGTTCGGAGCTCAGCTTGAAATCAAAAAATTAATTCTGAATGCAAAATATGAAGGAGCATTCAGTAAGGATACAAGAAATTTCATCAACAAGGTTTCGGGTGAAGAAATAAGATATGATAACCGCCCCAATCTGTTTATGGTAGGAGTCGGATATAAATTTTAATAAATTTGAAATAGCAACTATAGAAATCCTCAGATCTTAGATTTGAGGATTTTCATTTTGATGACGCTGAAGTTCTGCCTCACGTCTTGCAATTTCTGCAGCCTGTTTCTCGAGATCTTCTTTATCTTTTTGTAACTGTTTGAATTCTTTCCTTTTCTGCTCTTCTTTTATTGCACTTCCCTTGCTTACATACCCAACCATTCCGCCAATAATTAAACCAACTCCAATTCCTCCCATTATTCCCATAATATGAGGCATCCCCAAATCATTTATTGTAAAATTGGGAGAAGTCAGATAAAATAACAGCACCGACAAAGCTAAAAGTACAAGTCCTATAATCGTTAAATTTTTCATAGTGTCGTGTTTAAATTAAAAAGCCTTACCAAATTTACTAAAAATTCTATAAGGCTTACTCAAGATTAAATTATATGTTCTTTATATTTTTCCACCGGAAGCTTTATAATATTCCAAAGCTTTTGGCAGGTCTTTATTGATATCTGAAATTCTCGTTTCAGGATTAGGGTGAGTTGATAAGAATTCCGGCTGTCGGTTTCCTGAAGCGGCACCTTCCATCCTGTTCCAGAAAGGGATAGCTTCTCTAGGATCATATCCCGCCATTGACATTAAGTACAATCCCATTTTATCAGCTTCAGACTCCTGATTTCTGCCATATTTCAGTAAAGCAACCTGAGAACCGATTGGATAAACTTTTTCGAAAACTCCGGCCCACTGTGCATTAGAAATTGTTCCTCCCAAAATAGCACCACCATATTGTGCCACCATTGCCTGAGAAATTCTTTCATTTCCATGTCCTGCCAGCGCGTGAGAAACTTCGTGTCCCATTACAACAGCAAGTCCGTTATCATTTTTAGTAACCGGCAGAATCCCTGTATACACTGCTACTTTTCCGCCAGGCATACACCAGGCATTGAGTTCATTGCTTTGAATAAGGTTAAATTCCCAGTTGTAGTTGGTAAGATCTGCAGATCTACCGATCGTCTGATAATATTTTTCTGCAGCAGCTTTTATTCTGCTCCCTACACTTACCACTCTTTTGGCATCTGTCGTTCCCGAAATTACCTTAGATTTTGACAATGTCGTCTTATATTCCTGTGCAGACATCGTTAATATTTCCGAATTATTTGCAATCTGTAACGAAGATCTTCCTGTAATAGGGTTCGTGGTACAAGATGCAACCGACAGAGCAACGGCTCCTATTCCTAATAGATGTGTTATTTTCATAGTTTCGAGTGTTAATAATGCAACCTTAACAATTTTTATTCCAAAAAAAATCAGAAAGAATATATTTGCATACATTTTGCTATTTAAATTTAATAATTATTTTATTATCATGAAAAAGTATATTTCAATCATATTTATTTTTGGATTTTTATTAATCTTCCAAAACTGTGCATCTCAAAAATCTTCTGATCCGCAGGCCGTCAATGCAATGATGAATGCCCAGGAGTTTACTTTTTATGCAGAAAGAGCCAATCCCACCAACTATGATGTGATTAACGTGATGAATTCTATGCCGAATTCTACCTCAACAAGAATGTTGAATCTGGACGGAGGATACACTATTGATTTAAAGAATAATACACTGGATGTTTATCTTCCTTATTTCGGAAGAGCATTCAAAGCGAATTACGGAGGAGACAACAGTTATAAATTCAGTTCGAAAGATTTTACGGTAAACAAATCTCAGAATAAAAAAGGAAACTGGATTATAAAAATTAAGCCCAACGATGTAAATACCGTCAGTGAAATCATTATTGAAGTATTTAAAAACGGAAAAGCTTTTACGTCAATACAAAGTAACGACAGACAGCCTATTTCTTACGATGGATACATTTCAAACGGAGACACTGCTGCTAAAGACAAAAAAGACAAGCTTTAATCTTTAAAAAGAAATTTTTCAACAAATAATTTTGCTTCAGTACTTGGATTCGAAACCATAGCTGAAGCATTTTTTTTATGCTGAATATAGGCTTCTTCCACAGAATTATCCCGTTTCATCATCGACAGAATATATTCCTGAACCCAATATTCAAAACGCTTTTCTGATTGTTGAATTCTTACTTCATCAAAACGGTTACTCTTCTTTTTTAAACTGATAAAATCATCAATTTTTTCATAAACGTCCTGCAAACCTTCATTATTTAATGCAGAACCCAATAAAACAGGTACTTTCCAGTCTTTTTCTTTTGGCGGAATAAAATCTAAGGCTCTTTTTAATTCAAGTTTGGTATTTTTTGCCTTCTGAAGATTACTTTCTTCCACTTTATTGATGAAGATAACATCTACCATCTCCATGATTCCCCGTTTGATTCCCTGAAGCTCATCGCCGCCACCAATAATTTTTAAAAATAAAAAAACATCGGTAATATCTGCCACTAAAACCTCAGACTGTCCTACCCCAACGGTTTCAATTAAAATATAATCATAGCCTGCAGCCTCGCAGATCATCATGGTCTCAAAAGTAGTATTAGCAACCCCGCCCAGAAACCCGGAACTCGGAGAAGGGCGAATAAATGCATTTTCCTCTTTGGCCAGTTCTTCCATTCTTGTTTTATCGCCTAAAATACTTCCTTTATTAATCGCGGAACTGGGATCAATAGCCAAAACAGCAACTTTTTTGCCCTGGGCAATAACCAATCTTCCAAAATTTTCTATAAAAGTAGACTTTCCGGCTCCCGGAACCCCTGTAATTCCTACGCGGACTGAATTTCCCGTGAAGGGCATGATCTGTTTCAGAAGATCTTCGGCCTGCTGTCTGTGTTCTGCTTTTTTGCTTTCAACTAAGGTAATAGCTTTAGCAATCAGGCGTTTATTTCCTGATCGTATTCCTCCTATTAATTCTTCTGTAGAAAATTTCATTGATCCAAAAATAAGGATTAAACGCTGAATGATCAATAGTCAATTGGTTTTGCAAGTCAGTTTTTTCATTAATTCAGTATTCATAATTAAATTAAAAACAGATTATTGCTCACTTTACCTGTAATTTCTAATTTTTATTTCTTCTAAATTAAAACTACAGTTCATTTTATCAATGCCAGAGGGAATTTCCTACATTTGTTATTCATCAAGAAAGAGAAACATGAAAAAAATAATCTTAGCCGCATCATTTACAGCAATTGCATTAACATCTTGTACCCCAAAAGCATCAACAGCAGCAGCACCTTCATTGGCAGTATCTACTGCTGAACAAATTGCTCAGGGAAAAACAATTTTTGAAAATTCATGCGGAAGATGCCACAAATTACCGGATCCAACTGCACACACTTCTGTACAATGGGTAGGTATTATGAATTCAATGGCTCCAAAAGCAAAATTGACAGACGAGCAGCATCAATGGGTTTATGATTATGTGGTCTCTGTGAAAAAATAATCACATTAAAAAAATAGCCCTATGAAAAAATTGATTTTAGGTATGATTTTACTGTCTGCATCTTTTGTAGTATCATGCGGACCTAAAAGTGTAGCCGTAACCGGACCGAAATACACCTCTTCAGAGCAGATTGCTCAGGGAAAAACAATTTTTGAAAATTCGTGCAACAAATGTCACAAATTACCTGATCCGGCAAAACATGACGACCAAGGGTGGATAAAAACCTTAAGCAGAATGGCTCCAAAAGCTAAATTAAGTGATGAACAGCACCAAATGGTTTATGACTATCTTATATCTGTAAATAAAAAATAATCTTTCGTCACTTGGAGTATATTTTTGAAAAATAATATCGGGAAGTTTAATTAAAAGTTCCCGATACACTTTTTTTCTATTTCAGTTCGACAAACACCCGAACTGACAGATGCCTTCAAAACTATAAAAACTAACGAGCAAAGTGAATTGACGATTCCCAATTCACTTATTTAATTCAATTCCTAAACCAGGCTTCCCGGATAAAATAATCTTACCATTTTCTACAAAGCTTCCAATGGCATAATCGTTGGAAATAAGATTCGCTCCATCCAAATCCACATAATCCACAAGCCCTGTCAAAACACAACCCGCTGAAATTCCTACTGTTGATTCTGTCATACAGCCAATCATAATTTTATAACCTGCTGCTCTTGCTTTTTTTATCATTTCTAAAGCCGGAGTAAGACCGCCACACTTCATTAATTTAATATTAATACTTTGATAATAAGGAATCAATGTATCAAGAGAATCCAGATCCTGACAATCTTCGTCCGCCATCCAATTGGCAAAACCTTCGTTTTTCAAAATGGTATAATGATTAATCGGTCTTGGCTGTTCGATATATGAAAAATATTGAATATCAACATTTTCCTGAAGCCAAGTACAATCCTCCCCGGTAAAACTCGCATTGGAGTCAATAGCAATATTCCGATTTAACGGCAACAGCTTTTCAATATTATTTCTATTTAAGCCTTTACATTTCACTTTAAATTTATTCCAGCTGCTTTTCTCAATTTTTTCAATCTGATGACTAATTTCTCCAACAGAAATGGTAATTGAACTTTCCGGCAGATCTTCAGTCGAAAGGTGATTTAATTCAATAAAACTCTTATTTTCCAGTTTTCCGAAAAGATCCCAATAAGCACAATCCAGTGCAGAAAGCAAAAACGGATGCAGATTCAGACTCAATAAAAACCTGAAAAACACCTTTGGAAGCAGAATTTTCTGAGCCTCAACCCGAGTTTGAATTTTTTTCAGTTTTAAAACAAAATTCTGAAGATCGATTTGATAATAATCGATCGCAACACATTCGCCATAACCTTTACAATTTCTATAAGATAATTCTATTAGTAATGTCTCTCTTTTATCGTAATTTCCGTAAGCAATTGAGAATGTTTCTTTTAATTGAAGTTCGTTTAATTCAAACCTTAATTCCATTATTAAATTTACAAAAAAGGAGACTTATTTAGTCTCCTTCTTCTTTTTATTTTGTCCCGTCCTACAATAAGTTTACACAAAATAGACTTATTATGGAAAATCGAGATAAGATAAAAGCCAAGCGCACGCAGCGAGATTATACAAT
>NZ_JANUFF010000011.1 GCF_024806495.1 Chryseobacterium sp. JUb7 | reverse complement strand
GAACACAACAAATAACCACACACTATAAAAGTGTAGCACCCACTTTTAAATTTCCCTTTTCCGGCCGATACCCCCCCCCCCCCCCACCCCCTTTTTTTCTTTTGCGGGGGCGCCCCCCCCCCCCCCCCCCCCCCCAAAACCCAAAAATGAGCTCAAACAAATGCTGCAATCGGGGCTAAAATATTGTTTAAAAAAATAAATCCTTGTCAAGGTTTCAAACCTTGACAAGGATTAAAAAAAAACAAAACCTAAATATTAAAAATGAAATTAAAACTAAACCATTTACCACTTTTACTTCTGTCACTGTCATTGAACCTTAATGCTCAGGAAATCAAAGCAGAATTAAACAAAGAAATTAAAAGACAGGAAAAAATTTCCTACATTCTCGATTACCCTCAAAAAGTAAAAGGAAATGTACCGTTGATCGTGTTTTTACACGGTTCGGGAGAAAGAGGAAATAATCTGGAAGCGGTAAAAGCGCACAGCCCGTTCACGTATAAAAACCTGATCAAGGAGCCTGTAGCCATTTTAGCGCCTCAATGTCCGGAAAATACATGGTGGGATACGGTGACAGTTTATAATTTGATTAAAGAAATTCAGAAAAAGTATAAGATTGATGCTTCCAGAATTTACCTTACAGGGCTTTCTATGGGAGGTTGGGGAACACTAAAACTGGCAATGGAGCATCCTGAAATGTTTGCGGCCGTAGTTTCAGTTTGTGCGCCGACCGATAGAGTGATGTATGCGAACATTGATCAGTACAAAAATTTGAATATGAAAATTTTTCATGGCGGAATGGATGATGTGGTGTTACCCGAAAATGCATTTAATTTTTACCAAAAATTACACCCTGTAAATCCATCTGCGGAATTAACTATTTTTCCAAATGACAACCACAATTCATGGGATTCAACGTATTCCAATCCTGAATTGTATGACTGGATGTTGTCAAAGAAAAAGGAAAAATAATTAGATAATATTGATAATTTTAAGAAATTGCTATCATTTGCTGGGTTGAGCGCCCTTAATATGCACGACAATTTTAAAGTAAAACTTGGCAAACCTAGCATTAAAATTCATTATTATAAAAAACAAAGCCTAAAACCTTTGTTAAGTGAAACGCCTTTGCGCCAAAAAATTATAAAGTTTATCAAAGAACTTTGCGCCTTTGCGTTTAACCAACAAAAAAACAAAAAATAGAACTATAATTTATAAGAAGATAGATTTATGAAAAAGTTAATTGTAATGGCAACTTTAGCCCTTGCGCCGGTATTTTCGGCACAGGAAATGGTAACAAAGCCCGTTCAGTCTTATCAGACGGCTCAATATCAGGCTAAAAAGAAAGCTTTTGTAGATAATCTTTTGTCAAAAATGACATTAGATGAGAAAATCGGACAGCTGAATTTACCAAGTTCAGGTGATTTTACTACAGGTTTGGCTAAAAGTTCCGATATAGGAAAAAAAGTTGAACAAGGTTTAGTCGGTGGACTATTCAATATAAAAGGAGCTGACAAAATTAAAGCGGTTCAGAAAGTAGCTGTAGAAAACAGCCGTTTGAAAATCCCGATGATTTTCGGAATGGATGTTATTCATGGATATGAAACTACTTTCCCTATTCCATTAGGATTAGCAGCGTCTTGGGACATGAATTTGGTTCAGCAGTCAGCAAGAGTGGCTGCAAAAGAAGCTGCAGCAGACGGAATCAACTGGACGTTCTCTCCGATGGTTGACATTTCCCGTGAACCAAGATGGGGAAGGGTTTCTGAAGGTTCCGGTGAAGATCCGTTCTTAGGAAGCGAAATTGCTAAAAATATGGTATACGGTTATCAGGGAAAAGACTTGGCAAACGGAACCAATATTTTAGCTTGCGTAAAACATTTCGCCCTTTATGGAGCAGGTGAAGCGGGAAGAGATTACAATACAGTTGACATGAGTCACGTGAGAATGTTCAATGAATATTTTCCGCCTTACAAAGCAGCTGTTGATGCAGGAGTAGCTTCTGTAATGGCTTCTTTCAATGAAGTGGACGGAGTTCCTGCTACCGGAAACAGATGGCTTCAAACAGAAGTATTAAGAAACAAATGGAACTTCAAAGGTTTCGTAGTGACGGATTATACGGGAATCAACGAAATGGTTGACCACGGAATGGGAGATCTTCAGCAGGTTTCTGCACTGGCCTTAAAAGCGGGTGTTGATATGGATATGGTAGGAGAAGGTTTTTTAACAACATTAAAAAAATCTTTATCTGAAGGAAAGGTAACCCAGGCAGAAATCGATATGGCGGCGAGAAGAATTCTTGAAGCAAAATATGATTTAGGTTTATTCGACAATCCATATAAACATGGAGATGCAAAACTAGCGGCAAAAGAGGTTTACAGTATGGAAAACCGTAATATCGCGAGAAATGCTGCAGCTCAGTCAATGGTATTGATGAAAAATGAAAATCAGGTGTTGCCATTGAAAAAATCAGGAACGGTTGCAGTGATCGGTCCATTGGTTAACAACTCGATGAATATGGCAGGAACATGGAGTGTAGCGACAAAACATGCTATTTCTGTGAATTTAATGCAAGGTCTTCAGGCTAATTATGGTAAGGACGTGAAATTCCTTTCTGCTAAAGGAGCCAATATCGATTATGATGCTAAATTAGAAGATATTTATGCCGCTCACGGTAAAAAAACAGACAGGGATAACCGTTCAAAAGAAGCTTTATTAAAAGAAGCTGTGGACGTGGCTAATAAAGCGGATGTTATTGTTTTAGCGATCGGAGAATCAGCAGAAATGAGTGGTGAATCTTCTTCCAGAACTGAAATCACGATTCCTCAGTCTCAGGTAGATTTGTTAAACGAATTAAAAAAGACCGGAAAACCGATTGCAATGGTTCTTTTCACAGGTCGTCCTTTAGCATTAACGAATGTAAAAGATACTCCTGATGCGATACTGAATGCATGGTTTGCTGGTTCTGAAGCCGGAAATGCGATTGCTGATGTTCTTTTCGGAAAAGTAAATCCTTCCGGAAAACTTCCAATGACATTCCCAAGAAGCTTAGGTCAGGTGCCTATTTATTATAATGCTAAAAATACAGGTCGCCCGCTGGATCAGACTCTTGTTGACAAATGCGAATATCAGAGATTCCGTTCCAATTATATGGATGAGTGTAATACACCATTGTATCCGTTTGGTTATGGATTGAGTTATTCAAAATTCAATTATTCTGATATAACGGTTTCTAATGCAAATCCAAAAGGAAATCAGTCTATTCAGGCTTCGGTTACGGTAACGAATTCAGGAAATTACGATGGAGCTGAGGTGGTTCAGTTATACATCAGAGATATGGTGGGAAGCATCACCAGACCGGTAAAAGAACTGAAAGGTTTCCAAAAAGTAATGCTCAAAAAAGGTGAATCCAAAAAGATTACTTTTGACATTACTCCGGAAAATCTGAAATTCTACAACGGAGATTTGAAGTATGATTGGGAATCCGGAGAATTTGATATCATGATCGGTACCAATTCTGAGGATGTAAAACATTCAAAAATCAACTGGACGAAATAAATTTTATAAGCCGCTCAAAATGAGCGGCTTTTTTTATATCTTAGAATTAAATTTACTAATACCGTATTTTGGCATAATTTTTACCAAATTGAAAACATTAAAAATTTAAATATGAAAAAAACTATTTTATTAGGCGCAATGTTCCTGGGTTCTTTAGCTTTTGCACAGAAAGTCGGGGGTGACAGGGATGTTCACGGTTGTATCGGTTCGGCAGGTTATACGTATTCACAACTTAAAAATGACTGTGTACGGGTTTTTGAGCAGAAAATAAAGTTAAATGAAGTAAAATCGGATAAGAGCTATACTTCAATGACTGCCGTTATTTTCAGTAAGAATATGAAAAAAGCAGAAATTTTCATCCCGGATGGAAATGCAAAAAGCATCATTCTTGACAGACAGGGCAAAGGCAAGAGGTGGAAAAGTGGAAGTCATGTAAAAGACAGCTATGTTTTAGTTCCTTACAAAAAAACAGGCTACCAGATTAAGAAAAATGATGTCGTAATCTATCAATAAAAGTAAAAAGCCATTCGAAAGAGTGGCTTTTTTTCGTTGCAAGTAAAATAAAACGAACTCAAAAATTTATTTTAAATGTCATTTCGATATTAGGAGGGAAATCTACTATCCATAATCTTGTAACTCTAAAACTTTCCAACATAATCAGGAGCTTTATCCCGCTTTTGCTACTCGCTTTTTCTGTTTTCGGCGTCGGCAGAGCCGACGCCGAAAACAGAAAAGAGCTCAAACATGCCGCTCAATCGGGGCTAGTGATAATATACTGCAAAAAAAACCTAACAGGTTTTAAAAATCTGCTAGGTTTGATTATTAAAAAATCATTAATATTATCCGGCAACCACTTCCTCAGCATATACAGCACCTTCATAACAAGCATTGTAAATTGCTTTTAGCTCTTCTAATGTAGGAACTCTCGGGTTGAATCCGGTACATGGATCAATTAAGGCATTGTTAGCGATATAATCAAGATTTTTGTCCCAGTCTTCTCTTGAAATTCCAAATTCTTTGATGGCAGATTGATTATTAACCTCAGAACGTAACGTTTCAATAGCCTGAGCCAATTCTTCAGTCGTTTCTTTACCAATTACTTTGGCTAAGTCTGGGTAACGCTCAGTCGCAAAAGAGTTATAACGGATAACATTCGGTAAGAAAATAGCGTTTGAAGCCCCGTGAGGAATCCCGTATAAAGCTCCAACCTGGTGAGATAATGAGTGAACAATCCCCAACCAGGCGTTATTAAACGCCAAACCGGCCATAAAAGAAGCATCATGCATATTTTGACGGGCTGTAATATTGTTCGGATTTTCTACCGCCTCTTTCAAATTATCAAAAACAATCTCTAAACCTCCTTTTGAAAGCGCATCTGCTATATTGTTATCGATATTTGAAACATACGCTTCTACACAATGGGTTAAGGCATCAAGACCTGTATTTGATGTTACGTGAGCCGGCATTGAAGCACAGATTTCACCATCTACAATTGCAATATCCGGAGTCAGTTCGTAAGAAACAATAGGATATTTTACTCCTTTTTCTCTGTCTGTGATGACAGCAAGACCGGTTGTTTCAGTTCCTGTTCCGCTTGTAGAAGGAATAGCGATAAATTTAGCTTTATTTCTTAAAACCGGAACTGTAAAAGGTTTAATCATCGCATCAAAATCAGCATCAGGATATTCGTAAAATACCCACATGATTTTTGCTGCATCAATCGCAGAACATCCGCCCAAACCGATAATCCAGTCTGGTTCAAAAGCTTTGATCACTTCAGCACCTTTCATACATGTCGCAGATGAAGGGTCTTCCTCCACACCTTCGAAAATTTCCGTTTCGATTCCTGCTTCTTTAAGGTAAGCCACAGCTTTATCCAGTGTTCCGCTCTTTCTCATTGAGCTTCCTCCTGTTACGATCACTGCTTTTGTCCCTTTAATATTTTTTAATTCTTCAAGACTTCCCGCGCCATGGAAAACTTCTCCTGCAATAAATAATTTACTCATTTTTCTTATTAATTTTCGATGAGACAAAATTAGACAAGCCGGAATGAGTAATGTTATACAAACAGGACTACGCGTTATACATTTGCGCCAGCTCCTGCTGAAGTTCAGTAGGAGTTTCTTTCAGTTTTGATTTTACAAATTTATTAAGTGCTGAAGGAGAATTAAAACCAAGATCAAAAGCTATTTCCTTATGAGAAAGGTCAGAAAACATGAGCTGACGTTTGATTTCTATTAAAATACGATTGTGAATGGCCTGAATGGCTGTTTCTCCACAATGTTTTTTGGTAATGGAATTTAGTTTTTTCGGACTGATTGCCAGTTTTTCAGCATAGTACTGAACAGTTCGGTGATGTTTATAATGCTCATTCAGTAACTTTTTAAATCGGACATAAACCGGTTTGTCCGCAGTTTCTTTATGTAAAACAGGATGAAGTCCGTGTACAGATTCTATAAGTCCCAGGAGAAATATTTTAATGTGAAATCTCGCCTGTTCTTTTTTGATAAGACTGGGTTTTTGATAAATGCTTTTTATGACTTCTATAGTGTGTAGGCTTTGCTGAAAATCTTCGGAAGAAAGCACCGTACAGTTCAATTGTGTAGAAAGATTGACATTATAGGTACTCAGTTCGTTTTTCAGAATATCCGAACAAAATAATATTTCCTCAAAAAGGATGATTTTTCCTTTAAGATCCTCGCTTACATTAGAAATAAAATGAACCTGCTCAGGAAATATCACAGAAGTTTTTCCAGCTTTCAAAGAATGTGTTTTTTCTTCAATATGTATCTGGAGGCTGCCATTTTCCAGGACAATAATTAAGAAATGATCTTTTTTATGAGGCTTAAAATAATCTTTTAAATTTTCCTTCGTTAGGTCAAAAACACGGAATAAAAGGTTTTTATCTTCTTCTTTTTGAATGTTCTTTTTGATCTCCAGTTTCTTCAATCCGCCCATGAATAGTAATTTGAAGCAAAGTTAATACTTTCATAAAGACTACACTATAAACAAAAATGCGGTCTCAAAGTTATTTTTCAGCTTTGAGACCGCATTTATATAATGACATAGTTGATCAGGAATACTATTTAATGCCTAATTTGCTTTTCACAGATGCAGTAATATCGTCTCCGGCATTAGAATAAATCATACTGTTGCTGCCTTGGGATTTTGAGCTGTCAAAAACATAGGTTAAACCCTTTTCTTTGGCTACAGCAGCGATAGCATCGCTTACTTTCTTCTGGATAGGAGCGAATAGCTCATTTTGCTTATCAGAAACATCTTTTGCAGACTGTGTTTTCAGTGTTTCAATCTTCGTTCCCAATGCCTTAAGCTCAGTTTCTGCGCCGGCCAGTTCTTTTGTTAATTTATCTTTGTTAGCTGCAGTTAATGTTTTTTCCTTGTCCTGAGCGGCTTTCAGTTTCGTTTGAAATTCTCCGACCATTTTTGCAACCTCAGTCTGTTTTGTTTTGGCAAAATTTTCGGCAGTGGCAGAAGCCGTTTTTACATCGGCATAATTGGCGAAAATAGCATCAGAATTTATATGACCCAATTTCTGTTGTGCATTGGTAAAATTACTAACTAAAAAAAGTCCTGCAGAAAGCGCAATAATTAATTTTTTCATCTGTGATTTATTTAAAATATTAAGCCAAAATTATTGTATAATATTGAATAGTGCAGGAGTTTAACCGTTAAATTATTATAAATGTGATGATTATTAATGAATTAGTTATTTATAGTTTAAAATTTGATTTTTTAAATCTTATTTTGTTAAAAATATCATCCCTCAATAAAAGCCCGATCACAATTTTCATCTCTCACCGAAAAACCCTATTTTTGCATATCTAAAAAAGTAAAAGAAAAGAATGAATTCCTACAAAAATCCTTTGGAAGAACGCTATTCAAGCGAAGAAATGTTATTTAACTTCTCACATAATAACAAATTCCAGAATTGGAGAAAACTTTGGATTGCTCTTGCTGAAATCGAAAAAGATCTTGGGCTTGACATCACAGACGAGCAAATCGCTGAGTTGAAAGCTAATGCTGAAAACATCGATTATGATAAAGCGGCTGAGTATGAAAAAAAATTCCGTCATGATGTAATGGCTCACGTTCACGCATATGGTGATGTGGCGCCTTCAGCAAAAGGAATTATTCACCTGGGAGCTACTTCGGCATTTGTAGGAGATAATACAGATTTAATTCAAATCCGTGACGGACTTTTAATTTTAAAGAAAAAGCTGGTTAACGTGATGAAAAATTTATCTGATTTTGCAATTCAGTATAAAGATTTACCGACTTTAGGATTTACTCATTTCCAGCCGGCTCAGTTAACAACAGTTGGAAAAAGAGCAACACTTTGGCTACAAAGTTTAGTGCTTGACATCGAAGAATTGGATTTCTTCCTTGAAACATTAAGATTCAGAGGAGTAAAAGGAACAACAGGAACTGCAGCAAGTTTCCTTGAACTTTTCAACGGTGATTATTCTAAAGTTAAGCATTTAGATAAAGAATTATCAAAAAGATTCGGATTCGAAAAAGTTTTTGGAGTGTCCGGACAAACTTATGACAGAAAAATCGATGCTAAAGTAGTAGCATTATTAGGAAATATCGCACAATCTGCGCATAAATTCACAAACGATTTACGTCTTCTTCAAAATTTAAAAGAAATTGAAGAACCATTCGAAAAAAACCAAATCGGTTCATCTGCAATGGCTTACAAGCGTAATCCAATGAGAAGCGAAAGAATCGGAGCATTAGCAAAATATGTAATGTCTTTAACGACAAGTTCTGCAATGGTAGCTTCAACACAATGGTTTGAAAGAACATTGGATGATTCTGCAAACAAAAGATTAACAATTCCTCAGGCTTTCTTAGCTGTTGATGCAATCCTATTAATTTGGAACAACATCATGAACGGAATCGTGGTTTATCCAAACAGAATCAACAAACATATTATGGAAGAACTTCCTTTCATGGCGACAGAATACATCATCATGGAAGAGGTGAAAGCTGGTGGAGACCGTCAGGAGATCCACGAAGTCATTAGAGTTCATTCAATGGAAGCGTCTAAAAAGGTGAAAGAAGAAGGTAAGGAAAATGACCTTATCGAAAGAATTTTAAACGACGATTCATTAAAACTAGATAAATCAAAATTAAAAGAAGTTCTAGATCCTAAAAACTTCATCGGTTTTGCACCCATTCAAACGGAGGAATTCATCGCAAATGAAGTCCAGCCTATTATTGATGCAAACAAAGATCTGATAGGATTGGAGGCTGATCTTAAAGTATAAACAATATGCAGTCTTTTCGGCTGCATTTTTTATTTATAACCCAACATGAAAAAACTGCTTTTAACCATTCTCTTAGTCCCGATACTTTCTTTTTCCCAGGGAAAAGAAGTATTGACTTATTTTAAATCAAAGGATTCTCTGTTTGGAGTGAAAAATGAAAAAGGGAAAATTATTGTTCCTGCCCAGTTCAAAGTATTTTCAGATCTTCAGGATGGAGAGTTGGTGAAAGGGGAAACAATTTTTTTTGATGGCGACAGAAATGGCGAAAAAAGAGAAAAGAATGCTTGGGGATTCGTTTATGACAAAAAAGGGAATTTTCTGTACAGACCTTTCTTTTATGATAATGGAGCAGATTATTTCTCAGAAGGGGTAAGAAGATTTGTTAAAAACGGGAAAATGGGGTTTGTTGACAGAAACGGAACGGTTGTCATAAAACCTGTACATGATTTTATAGCTCCCTTCAATTATGGGTATGCTGCATTTTGTGACGGTTGCGACTGGGAAAAAACAAATGCAGAGCACAAAGCAATGGTAGGCGGAAAATGGGGAGTGATGAACCATAAAGGAGAAATCGCGGAACCTGTTGAGAAGTCTTTCAATACAATAGAGGTTGAAGGGCAGTCTTTTCCTAATCCTTTTAAATACAATGAAAAAGAGAAGAATATTCTTCAGTTTTTCGAAAAACAAAATAAAAAACTTTCCAATATTTATTATGTGAATGTTTATAATAAACTATCTGAAAATCAAAAGAGACTATTCTTTGAAATCGTTGAAAGACCAAAAGAAAATTTCCCGTATTATCAGATAAACACATATGATTACAGAAAGATGGAAGCAGGATTATCCCATCGGTTTAAGTTTCTGGTTTCAGAAGACGGTAAAACCTTTGAGGCTATGGATTATGATGATCAGAAGGTACCCTTTGAAAAGTGGCTGAAAAATGAATATGTTGAAGCTGAAAATTATCAGAGAGAACATCCGGATAATCCGAATAAATTAAGTAAATAAGTCTAATAATATTTAATATCTGGCATCTAATGTCTAATAACAAAAGAATTTTCGTAGAAAAGAGAGGTATTTTCGATGTAGAAAGTCCAAAAATTTTTGATGAAGTAAAAGCGGTTGCTCCGTCTATCCAAAGCGTAAAGGTATATAACGTTTACGATATTTTTGGATTAAATGACGGTGAATTCGAAAAAGTGGTAAACAGCACTTTCGTAGATCCGGTTACTGATATTTTAATCGAAGAAAATCCTGCAAAAGGAGTTCATTTCGCATTAGAATTTTTACCGGGACAGTACGATCAGCGTGCAGATTCTGCACAACAGTGTATTGCTTTACTGACTGAAAATGAGAAGTCAAAAGTAAGAAGTGGTAAATTAATCGAGTTTGAAGGAGTTTCCGAATCTGATTTAGCAAAAATCAAAGACCTTTTAATCAATAAAGTAGAGTCTCAGGAAAAAGATTTAAGCATCTTGGATATTCCTGCTGAAGAAATACCGTCAAAAGTTATTGTTCACGAAAACTTCATCAATTTTGATGATGCTCAGCTTGAAGAGTTCTTTAACAGCCATGGTTTTGCATTAGGTTTGGATGATTTAAAATTCATTCAGGAATATTTTAAAACTGAACAGAGAAATCCTACGGAAACAGAACTTAAAGTTTTAGATACGTATTGGAGCGATCACTGTCGTCACACAACGTTTGAAACAGAATTGTCAAATATTGAATTTGAAGGACAGTTTAAACATACATTGGAAACGATTTTCAATGATTATATCGAAAAAAGAAAATTTTTAGGACGCGAATTGAAACCAATTTCTTTAATGGATCTGGCGACAGTTTGCGGAAGATATTTCCATAAAACAGGTGATTTGGAAAACCTGGTGGTTTCTGACGAAATCAATGCCTGTACGATCAAAATCGAAGCTGAATACGATGGTAAAAAAGAACCGTGGTATTTATTATTCAAAAATGAAACACACAATCACCCAACAGAAATTGAACCTTTTGGAGGTGCTTCAACGTGTTTAGGTGGTGCAATCAGAGATCCTTTGTCCGGACGTTCTTTCGTTTTCCAGGCGATGAGATTAACGGGCGCTGCTGATGTGTTGGAGTCTGTAGATCAAACATTACCGGGTAAATTACCTCAGAAAACAATCACAAAACAGGCTGCAAACGGATATTCTTCTTACGGTAACCAAATCGGTTTGGCCACTACAATGGTTTCTGAAATCTATGATGAAGGCTACAAAGCAAAAAGAATGGAAGTTGGTTTTGTTGCCGGAGCGGTTCCTGTGGATTGGGTAAGACGTGAAAAGCCTGAAGCTGGTGACTCTATCATCATTTTAGGTGGTGCAACGGGTCGTGATGGTGTTGGTGGAGCAAGCGGAAGTTCGAAAGAACAGGACGAAACTTCTATTCACACGATGAGTTCTGAAGTTCAGAAAGGAAATGCCGTTGAAGAACGTAAAATCCAGAGATTATTCAGAAATCCTGAAGTGACGAGATTGATTAAAAAATCTAATGACTTCGGAGCGGGAGGTGTTTCCGTAGCAATCGGTGAAATCGCTGACTCTTTGGAAGTTAATCTGGATGTTTTACCTTTGAAATATGAAGGTTTGAACGGAACGGAGCTTGCTATTTCTGAATCTCAGGAAAGAATGGCGGTTGTGGTCGAACCAAAGGATAAAGAGCAGTTCATCAAATTCTGTGAAGCTGAAAATATTGTAGCCGTTGAGGTTGCAAAAGTGACAGATTCAGGAAGAATGCAGATGTTCTGGAAAGGCGATAAAATTGTTGATCTTTCAAGAGCGTTTTTAGATACAAACGGTTGTTCTAAAAGTCAGGAGGTTAAAATTACTCACCTTAATGAAGTAAAAGAAGAAACTCCATCATTTAATGAAGAGAATTTCTTGAAAATTTTAGGCGATAAAAATGTTGCTTCTCAAAAAGGTTTATTGGAGATGTTCGATTCATCTATCGGTGCGACTACGGTGGCAATGCCTTTAGGTGGAAAATATCAGCAGACTTTAATGGAAGGAAGCGTTCAGACGTTACCGGTCATCGGAGCAAAAAATATTGAAACGGTTTCTTTGGCAAGTTGGGGGTTTGATGCAGAGATTTCTAAACAGAATTCTTTGTTAGGGGCTTCTTACGCAGTTGTAGAAAGTGTGGCAAAAATCGTTGCAATGGGTGGTGATTATAAAAATATCAGATTCAGTTTCCAGGAATATTTTGAAAAATTAGGTCAGAACCCTGAAAAATGGGGTAAGCCTTTAGCTTCACTTTTGGGAGCTTATGATGCTCAGATTAATTTCGGTCTGGCTGCCATCGGAGGAAAAGATTCAATGAGTGGAACGTATCAGGATTTGAATGTTCCGCCAACGTTGATTTCTTTCGCTTGTGCAAACGGAGAAAAGAAAAATATTATCTCTCCTGAATTTAAAAATGAAGGAAATAAAGTGTATTTTTTCAATCATATTGCTCAGGAAAACGGGCTTCCGAATTATGATGCTTTAAAAGCTGTTTTTGAATTTATTTTCGAAAATATCAAAGCAGGAAAAATCGTTTCTGTGAAAACGGTTAAAGAAGGTGGAGTTGCAGTTGCTTTGGCTAAAATGAGCTTCGGAAACAGATTAGGTGCTGAAATTACAGTTGATGAAAATGGTTTGTTGACTAAAAATATCGGTAGCTTAATCATCGAATCTAAAGAGGAATTAAGTGCTACAAATCTTCAATTCATCGGAGAAGTTAAAAATTCAAATGTTATCAAGATTAATGATGCTGAATTTGCAATTGAAAAATTATTAGCTGCAAATACCAATACGTTTGAAAATCTTTTCCCAACAGTTGAAAAAGAAAAATTGACGGTTGAAATTGATGAAAAACTAAACTCAATCAACCCAAGAAATATCATTATTAAAAAATACGGAATCGCTCAGCCAAAAGTATTCGCACCGGTTTTCCCGGGAACAAACTGTGAATACGATACGTTGAACGCTTTCGCAAAAGAAGGTGCTGTCATCAGCAGTTTACCTTTAATTAATATCAATCACCAGTTATTGGATGAAAGTATCGATGCTTGGGTAGAAGAAATCAAAACTTCTCAGATTTTGGCTTTCTCAGGAGGTTTCTCCGCGGGTGACGAGCCGGATGGTTCTGCAAAATTCATTGTAAACGTTTTGAAAAACGAAAAGATGAGAAATGCAGTTCATGAATTGTTAGACAGAGACGGAATGATTATCGGTATTTGTAACGGTTTCCAGGCATTGGTTAAATCTGGATTATTGCCTTACGGAAGAATCAAAGATCTGGATGAAAATTCTCCGACGTTGGCTCACAATGCAATCAGAAGACATATTTCTCAGATGGTGAACGTAAGAGTTGTAAATGACGAATCACCTTGGCTAAAAGGTATGAAAGATCAGGTGTTTACTATTCCGATTTCTCATGGTGAAGGTCGTTTTATGGCTTCGGAAGCAGAAATTCAGAAGTTATATGAAAACGGACAGATTGCAACGCAATACTTAGATTTAGAAGGAAACATCGCCCACGGAATGCCGTTCAATCCAAATAATTCATTGTTCGGAATTGAAGGGGTAACGAGTCCTGATGGGAAAATCTTCGGTAGAATGGGACACCCGGAACGTTTTGCAGAAGGGTTGATGAAAAATATTCCAACCGCGAATTATCACAATATATTTAAAAATGGAGTCGAGTACTTCAAATAACAATAAAAAGAAAATGACTGTCATCAATGGCAGTCATTTTTCAAATCTGGAGGGTTTCTACGAAGAGGTTTCTCGACTTTTTATGAAAGATGAAGACTGGAAAGTCGGAACTCTGGACGGTTTTGATGATATTTTATATGGAATTGATACAGACATCAGCTGGAAAGATTCACAAAAATCAAAAAATGATTTAGGATTTGATTTAACTAAAGAATTTTATGAAAATAAAATCAGGCAGGGAAAACCTTTTAATGTTCAATTGATTCAGCAAAAACTGAATGAGCTGATTGACGGAACCGGTCAAACTTTATTTGAAATTTTAATTGAAATTATAGAATCCCATAAAAATATTACACTAATTTTGGATTGATTTTTAGGTAAACCATTACAATTTTATTTAAGAGTTACCCGTTGTGCATTTTGCAAAATTTTGGTATTAGATTCGTCAGTTCGAGTGTTTTTTCGTAACAAAGTGGAGAAAAAATGTATCGAGAAAAGATTCATCTTCAAAATTATAAACTTCTCGATACGATTTTTTTTCAAAAATCTACTCGAAGTGACGAAAACAAATTAAAATGCACAACGGGTTTAAGAGTTAAAATGAATTAAGTAATAGTAAACAGCTAGTATTAGAAGTGTCATGCTGAGTTTATCGAAGCATATTAATACTCTTAACTTCTTAAATTAAGACTTGATGGTTCAAAATTCTCAATTAAAAATATTAAAAAAGTAAATGAAAAAAATAGTATACGGATTATTCTTCGGCGACAGCATCACTTACGGAGAATATGACGGCGTTTTTGGGGGCTGGGTCGATATTCTGAAAAGATATGCTTTACAGAAATACAACGAAGGAAAAACCGATGAACTGATTCTTTTTAATCTTGGGATCGGAGGCGAAACAACGGAAGGTCTTGTCAGAAGAATTCCTCACGAAATGGCAGCCAGAAATTCTGCTGAAGGAAATATTGTTTTTATGGGCTACGGTGCAAATGATCTGGCAATTAAAGATGGTACTCAGATGGTAAATCCTGAAAATTTCAAAACAAATATTTTAACAGCAATTCAGGAGGCAAAAAAATATTCTAACGATATTTATCTGATAAGTATTCTTCCTTTTTCTAAAAACGTGGATGGAATAGTGGTCGCTTCAGGAAAGTTGAGAACTAATGATGGTGTTTTGGCTTACAATCAGATTCTGAAAGATATTGCAGTTGAAAACTCACTACATTATATTGATTTCTATTCCGCTTTTTTATACGATAAAGAAGTTTTACTTTCCAGAGACGGCGTTCATCCCAACGAAAAAGGCTATGGTATGATGGCTGAAATAGCAATTCCAATCATTGAAAAATATTTATAATGCCTCATTTATTTTCTTACGGAACCTTGCAGAAAGAGCAGGTTCAGATCGAAACCTTTGGTCGGATTTTAAAAGGAGAAAAAGATATTTTGACAGCGTATAAACTTGAAATGCTGGAAATAAAAGATCCTGAAGTATTACGAAAAAGTAACCAAAATTACCATCCTATTTTGGTATTTTCCGGAAATATCGAAGATGAGGTAGAAGGTGTTTTGTTTGAAGTCACAGATAAAGAAATTCTTCAGGCTGACGAATATGAGGTTGATGATTATAAAAGAATTGAAATAGTTTTCAAATCCGGAAAGAAAGGATTTATTTACGTTGGAAAATAGTTGTAGGCAGAAAAAATTAGAAAGACATCTGTGTGAACCATTGGACGTATTTAATTAAAAATGTATTTCCAATACACCAAAATTCCGGTTATAACAGACAAAATAGCCATTAAAATGACTGCTCCTGCTGCAATATCTTTGATGAACCTAATCCTTTTGTCAAACTCAGGCTGTACGATATCACAAATTTTTTCGATGGCAGTATTAAATATCTCTGCAGCTAAAACGCCAAAAGAAACCATTAAAATAAAAACGGTGTCAAGTTTGGAAAGTTTTAAATAAAAAATTAAAAAAAGATTAATAAAAAAGGCAAAAAGCTCAAGCTGAAAATTTCTTTCACTTTTCATCATTACAAAAATACCTCGGAAAGCATTTAAAAAACTTTTATGAATCGGTGGTTTTCGCATGAAAAAAGAATATTTACAAATATAATTATTTGCTTGAAGAAAATCCTTATCTTTAGTCCTTTCTGGTATTTTTTATCTATCAGAAAATTTAAAAGTAGAAATGATGTTAAAAAATCTTTGATTGTTGTTAATAACTCTCAGGATTATATTTTTCAGTCTATTTTCTATTTATTATATTTGTAAAAACTTATTTTTAAATCTATGAAATTTATTATTTCAAGTGGTGAACTGCAGAAGGCTTTGCAAACTGTAAGTGGCGTAATATCAAGCTCTCAATCGAGACCGATTTTAGAAAACTATCTTTTTGAATTAGACGGAAATAATGTTACTATTACAGCATCTGATGGTGAGACGACTCTTGTTACCTCTCTTGACGTGAAGTCTGATGACTCAGGGAAATTTGCTGTTCCTGCTAAGATTTTTCAGGATTTTATAAAGACGTATGGTGAACAGCCTTTGACTTTATCTGTAAAAGATAATGCAGAAGGTACCGGAAGTCAGCTTGAAATTTTGGATGAAAAAGATAATTTCGCAGTAGCATTGGATAATGCTGATGATTACCCGGAATTACCGGAATTTGATGCTTCTCAAAGTGTAACAATGCCTGCGGGAGTTTTGTCCGAAGCTCTTACCAATACTCTTTTTGCAACTAGTAATGACTCTCTTCGTCCTGTAATGACGGGAGTTCTTTTCCAGTTTGGAGAGAATGAGACCAATTTTGTTTCTACGGATTCTCACAGATTGGTCGTATATAAAAGAATGGACCTGATGAATGCCGAGCCAATGGAATTCATTATGCCTAAAAAACCGTTGAATATTTTCAAAAATATCCTGGCAAGCTCTAATGAAGATGTTACCATCGAATTTAATGAGAATATGGCTAAGTTTACTTTTGGAAAACATATCTGGATCTGCAGACTGATCGATGGGAAATATCCAAACTATACTGCGGTAATTCCTAAAGAAAATCCAAATGTATTGACGATCAACAGAAATCTATTGTTGGGAGCCATTAAAAGAGCTTCTATTATGTCCAATAAATCTACCAATCAGGTGAGATTTAAGCTTTCTGCAAATATCCTTCACCTTCATGCTGAAGATACTGAATATGCGAACAAAGCAGACATGCAGATTCCTTGTGATTATAATGGAGAAGATATCAATATTGGATTTAGCTCAAAATTCCTTACAGAAATGTTATCAATTCTTGGAGCTGATGATATTACAATGAAGATGTCTCAGCCTAACAGACCAGGAATTATTGAACCGCTGGATGGTCTTGAAGAAAATGAAAATATCCTGATGTTATCAATGCCGGTGATCGGATTGTAAACATCTTGACATAAAATCATAAAGAGATTGAAAATTTTTCAGTCTCTTTTTATTTTTAATTATTATGAAAAGCTTTTTTACATTGTTGTGTCTACTGCAATTTATAATCCTTTTTTCTCAGAAAAATATCAAAGTATATTATGAGAGAAAAGGAGATACAATGGTATATTATGCCGATAATCAGGAGATGTTTCCAATGTCTTTTGTCTTCTCCGGTCAGCCGGAACTGGAAAATATGAGAAGCCCGGAAGCTTTCAGAATGATTCAGGTAATGCCTTCAAAATCTTTGAAAAACAGAGTTGCTTATTTTGTTGTAAATAATAGAACAAAGAGATGGGGCGTAAAGAAGATGCCTCCTTATATGATGTATATCGGAGATGTGACTTTGAAAACCTATAATGAAGATTATCCATATGATCTTCCTTTCCGAAAAGGAAAGTCTGCGACTGTTTATCAGGGATATAACGGGACTTTTTCTCACCAGAACGAAAATTCTTTAGATTTTACAATGCCGGAAGGAACGGAAGTTCTTGCTGCCCGGGAAGGTTTAATTGTAGATTTTGTAAAGCATAATACAATAGGTTGCCCCACCAGAAATTGTGCTGATAAAGCGAATTATATTACCATAATGCATCCGGACGGAACATTTGCTCATTATTATCATTTAAAGCAAAATGGTGTTAAAGTAAATATGGGAGATTATGTGAATAAAGGAGCGGTGATAGGACTGAGTGGAAATACAGGCTGGAGTAAAGGGCCCCATCTTCATTTCGTATGCTATATTCCAAGTGCTACCAACGAGAAATTCAGGAAAACATTAAAAACTCTTTTCAGAACCGGAAATGGAAATAAAACGGAATATCTTGTTGAGAAAAAAACTTATTCCAGAGAGTATTAAAGAAAATCACATTAAAAATAGCGGATAACCTATTTAAAGTTATCTCTAAATTTCTATATTTCTCAAAAAAACACGACATTTGTAGACTCAAAAATTGAAGTAAAATTTCAAAATAATAAGATGAAACCGATCGGTTTTATCTGACCTTAGAAAAAATAAAGATTATCAGATGAAAATATCAAACAATTGGCTTAAAGACTACATTAAAACGGAATTGAAAACTGAAAGAATCGGTGAATTCCTTACTGATATCGGTCTTGAAGTTGAAGGGATAGAAAAATTTGAAAGTGTAAAAGGCAGTCTGGAAGGGATCGTTGTAGGAAAAGTGTTGACTTGCGAAAAACATCCGAATGCTGATAAATTGAAGAAGACAACAGTAGAAGTAGGAAACGGAAAGGTTTTAAATATTGTTTGCGGTGCTCCCAACGTTGAAGCAGGGCAAACAGTTCCTGTAGCAGTTGTCGGAACAAAAATCTACGATAAAACCGGAAACTTTTTTGAAATCAAAGAAGCAAAGATCAGAGGAGAGGTTTCTCAGGGAATGATCTGTGCGGAAGATGAGTTGGGTCTGAGTGAAGATCACGGCGGAATCATGGTTTTAGATGAAGAAAAGTATGAGGTTGGAAAGAATTTCGCGGATTATTTTGAATTGACGAACGATGAAGTTTTTGAGATTGGTTTAACGCCAAACAGAACGGATGCGATGTCTCATTATGGGGTTGCAAGAGATTTGTTCGCATATCTTTCTACCAACAAACAAAAATCTGAGTTTGAAAAAGTATCTTCAGAATCTTTGAATAATGAAGGTACCCACGAGTTTACTTTAGAAGTTGAAAGCACTGAATTGTGTCCAAGATATATCGGAGCTGTTATTGAAAACGTTAAAGTTGCAGAATCTCCGGCTTGGCTGAAAAACAGACTGAAAGCGATAGGATTAAGTCCAATCAACAATGTTGTAGATATTACAAATTATGTTCTTCACGGATACGGGCAGCCGCTTCATGCTTTTGATGCAGATAAAATTGCAGATAAAAAAGTAAAGGTGGGAACGGTAAAAGAAGGGACAAAATTCACAACTTTGGATGGTGTTGAAAGAACATTGAATGGTACTGAAATCATCATCAAAGACGGAAAAGATATACCAATGTGTATTGCGGGAGTTTTTGGAGGAGCCACTTCTGGAGTTTCTAATGAAACAAAAACTATTTTCCTTGAAAGTGCCTACTTTAACCCTGTTGCAGTAAGAAAAGGAGCTAAATTCCACGGTTTGAATACCGATGCCTCTTTCAGATTCGAAAGAGGAGTAGATCCGAATATCACCAGAACAGCAATTACTCATGCGATCAAATTGATTACGGAACTGGCTGAAGGAAAACTGACCGGAGATTTGTTGGAAGAATATCCTAAGAAAATTGAGGACAGCTATGTGATCATCAGATTCTCTAAAATTGAACAGATCTTAGGAACTAAAATTCACAGAGAGAAAGTAAAAGAAATTTTAAAAGCACTGGAAATTCAGGTTTTAAATGAAATTCAGAATGGGCTTGAAATTTCTGTTCCTGCATACAGAGCGGATGTGACAAGAGAAATTGATGTAATCGAAGAGATTCTGAGAATCTACGGATATAATAAAATTGATGCCCCTCAGAAAATTTCGTTTACGCCAGTGAAGCTTAGTGCACACGATCAGGATGAACTGGAAAACAGCTGGGCCAGAAATTTACAGAGTTTAGGCTTCAATGAGGTGATGAATAACTCTCTGACTTTTGTAAAAGATGAAGCTGATGCTGTAAAGCTGCTAAACCCGTTAAGCAATGATTTAGCATTTATGAGAAAGTCTTTACTGGAAGGACTTCTTCAAAATGCAATCTATAATATCAACAGAAAAAATCAGGATATTAAGTTTTTTGAATTCGGAAAAATTTATCATAAAAGAGATAAGTATGAAGAAAGAAAACAAATGGCTATTCTGGTTACAGGAAGAGAAGTTGCAGAAAACTGGCTTCAACCGAAATCTGTTACAGGTTTCTATAATTTAAAAGCTTATGTAAAAGTTTTATTGGAAAAACTGGCTGTTGATTATAAGGAAGTTGCTCTGTCTGATGAAAGATTTTCTGATGCTTTAGCTTATGAAATTGACGGAAAAGTATTAGTAAGAATCGGAAAAGTATCTTCTCAGATGTTGAAAGACTTTGATATTGATCAGGAATGTTTCTATGCTGAAATAGAATTGGAATTTGCTCAGGAACTGCGTTCTACAAATGAACTGAAGTTTAAAGATATTCCTAAATTTAACAAAATCAGAAGAGATTTAGCGTTATTGATTGATAAGAATATTAATTACGAAGATCTATATCAGGCTGCAAAAAAGAATAAGTCTCCATTCATTAAAAATATCAATTTATTTGATGTTTACGAAGGGAAAAATCTTCCGGAAGGTAAGAAGTCTTATGCTATGAGTTTTGAGCTTTTAAATGAAGAGAAAACGTTGGAAGAAAAAGAAATTGCAACGGTAATGGATTCTTTGATTAAATCTTTCCAAAAAGAATTCAATGCTGAATTGAGATCATAACTTTAAAAATTAATGCAAATTATATAAACGGACTTTTTTAAGTCCGTTTTTTTTGATGCCAGTTAATATCATTTTTTTAGTAAAAATTGATATAATTTTCAGCATGATTTTTGGAACATATCAACTGTTAAAGAATAATAAAATCTTCTGAAAACCGTTCAGATAATAATATTTCCGTAAATTTGATTTAAATAAAAATAGGAAGAAAAAATGAAAAATATCTTTTTAAGTATAGGTGCAGCTGTCGTGTTGGCGTCTTGTGGATCAATGACGAGCCCGTCTGCTTCAAAAGTAGGAAAAGCACAACCTTCACTGGCGAGTACAAAATGGGAACTGGCTGATAATGTAAAGGGTAAAGTACCAACTTTGAATATCGAAGGTGAGAAAATCAGTGGAAATGCAGGATGTAATAATTACTTTGGGACGGCAAAAGTTGATCCTACAAGTGGAAATTTTTCTGCCGGACAAATGGGTTCTACCAAAATGGCTTGTGATAATATGAGCGTAGAACAGAATTTTATGGATATGGTAGGAAAAGCTAATAAATATGTAGTATCTGGAAATACTCTGGAATTATATAAAGATAACTTATTACTTCTGAAATTTAATAAAGCTCAATAAAAAATAAAAGGAACTCAATCTGAGTTCCTTTTTTATGGATAAAATTGTTATTATTCTTCCTCTTCTTCGTCGTACTTAGCCAATTCTTCATCACACCATTTGAAAGCAGCTTCTACAACTTTAGTAGCTTCATCTGCCATAGTTTCCTCGTCGTCACCTTCTAGATCATCCAACCACTCAACTTCTTCTTCTTCAACGTTTAAGATGAATCTTGGGTATTCTGTATGAACTACGAATAGATCTTCTGGAAATTCCGAATTATCTGCTAATAAAAACTTTGGTAATTTCATTTTTTTAATGTTTTAACTTTGAATCAAAGATAATAAAATTATTGATATTTGTTCTTGTCGATCTTAACTTTTTGCAAAACTTTATAGCGTGTCAATGTTGTTTTCTGCAGGCTGTCATTTGGCTTAAAAGTAGTTCTTATTTGTGGGTTTACGGTACTTATCAGTTCTGCAATCTGCATTTTATCCAAATCCAATTCATCTTCCAGATAAAACTTTAATGGAACTTTATCTAATTTTTCAGATTTTAAAAATTCGGCGATAACTTTCCTGTTTTCAAGATAATTTCCTTTTGAAAGCCATGTGAAAAGCATTCCTGACAGTAAACTTAAAACTGCAATTACATATACTTTTAGCCCAAAAACCTGGAAGAGCCTTTTAAAATAAACCAACCAGATAGGAAGGCTGAAAGGAGCCATTAACCGATAATCTATAGGGTTTACGGAATAGAAATACTGAACAAAATAAGAACAGATAATTCCTGCGACACTCACAAAAACAAAGAAATATTCAGTATCGGATAATTTGTATTTAATAAAGAGATAAATGAGTAAAAGAATATTGGCTAGACCGATGCCATAAATTCCATAATTAACAATACCGCCACCCGGATTGGCAATATGAATAAAAGGATTGAAAGTAGTGCATAATCCTTGAAATAATTGAATCAGCAGTTCAGGAGTTGTATGAAGTCCCATTTCTAAAAATTGCTGAACATACTCGCTGTTAAAGTAATCGATAAATAAAAACTTGTATAAAACAATGAAAACAGTTCCAATAATTGCTGAAATGATGAAAGACACACCATATTTCCTTTTCCAGAAAATAAGACCATATAAACCCGTTGCGCCAATGGTAAAAAGAGCACTGTATCTGATGTTATAAAGAGCAATTAAACATAAAGAAAGATAAAAAACAGACTTCCATTTTTCCATTTTTCCATTGATAGTAAGCGTTGCGGCGTACATAAAAAGAAATATAAATGGTAAGATCAGAGCCTCACTCATTGTATAGGAAAAGATTGAAAGAAAGCTGAATAAAGTGCATAAAACAATAGACTCACGGAAGTAAAATTTCTTTTTCCAGGAGAAAAATATAATAAATAAGAACGCCAAAATTCCGATTACTTTACTGCTCCAAAATTCGTCAAACCCAAAATAGGTAAAGAATTTTATAGCAGCGGGATAACCTACAGGAGTCGTTGTATTATCAATAACCGGCAATCCCCGGGCAAACCTCATATAGCGGATAGAGTCCGGATTTACTCTGCCTTTTTCGTTGAGTAAAAAACGTAAAATGGTCATCACTAATGTAATGATGACCAATGATATCTGGATATTTTTTTCTTTTAATTTTATCAAAGTTATAGTTCTTAGATTATAAATAGGAGGCTTGAGCACCCAAATTTATAACTATAACTCTTAACTTTAAAATTATTTTGAAAACATTTTAGCCACTTTTTCAGCTTTTTTGCTTTCTGAGTAATCATAGAAACCTTCTCCTGATTTTATACCCAGTTTCCCTGCCATTACCATGTTTACCAATAATGGATTGGGAGCATATTTAGGATTTTTGAAACCGTCGTACATTACATTCAGAATCGCCAGGCATACATCAAGACCGATAAAATCAGCTAATTGAAGAGGTCCCATCGGATGAGCCATCCCCAATTTCATTACGGTATCGATTTCTTCAACACCGGCAACACCGTTATACAGAGTCTCAATAGATTCGTTGATCATCGGCATCAAAATTCTGTTAGCTACAAATCCGGGATAATCGTTAACTTCTACAGGAACTTTTCCTAAAGTTTTGCTCATCTCGTAAATTGAGTCGAATGTTTCTTTAGAAGTAGAATATCCTTTAATGATTTCAACCAGCTTCATAATTGGAACCGGATTCATAAAGTGCATTCCGATTACTTTGTCAGCTCTTTTTGTAGCAGCTGCAATTTTAGTAATAGAAATTGATGAAGTATTTGTAGCCAGAATACAGTTTTCCGGAGCAAACTCATCCATTTGTCCGAATATTTTTAACTTTAATTCCTGATTTTCAGTCGCTGCTTCTACAATAAGGTCTGCAGATCCTACTGCATCCTGAAGTGCAGTGAAAGTCGCAATATTTCCTAATGTTTCTGCTTTTTGTTCTTCTGTAAGGTTTCCCTTTGCAATTATTCTGTCAAGATTGGTAGTAATGGTTTTCAACCCTCTGTCTAAAGCTTCCTGTGATACATCTACCAAATTTACTTTAAACCCGCTTTGTGCGAAAGTATGTGCAATACCATTCCCCATGGTTCCAGCTCCGATAACTACAATGTTTTTGATCATTTTTCTTTTATTTTTTATAGATAGTTAAATTTCTAGCGTTGGCTAAATCAGCTTTTTTTACTATTTCTGTTTCCTCAAAACCCACTATCCCGTCATGATTTTTCTGTCTTGCATTATTTTGAGTTTCAACAGCTGATTTTAATCCTTTCATAAAGGCTGTTTTCTGTTTTTTTGAAAGATTATCTATCCCTATGTACAGATTGAATTCACCTTCTCTTCCCAAACCGCTTTGCCTGTAGATTTCCAGATTTTTAATTTTATTTTTTTTCTGAAATTGGGTTACGTATTTGTCTACAGGTTCTGTAGAAGGAGTGCCACAACAGATGCTTCCGTATCTTACCTGCAAATAGTTTTCTCCCTTCTGTGCGTAGAAGAAAGAAAAACTGAAAATTCCTGCTATTAATATTATTTTTTTCATAATTAATGTCCTTTATAGCCGCCTAAAATTAAGCTTAAAATTTTACTTATTAAAATAATCCCAAACTGTTTTGGAAACATCAGAAATAATTTTGCAGTTTACCGCATCGGTTTCCATTGAATTGCTGACAAATACAGCGATTGCATAATGTTTGTTATTGGGTAAAGTGACGATGGCAATTTCATTTTCAGCACCTGTAAGCCCTTCATTATTCTTTCCTGAAGCTCCCGTTTTTCTGGCGACAGGTGTGTCTTTTGGAAGTTGTTCGACCAATTTATTTTTGCCGGTGGATGTTGACAGTAATACTTTTGTAAGATAATCTGTCGATTTTTTGGATAATAACTTACCGTCATAAAATTTTTTCAGGACATCAACAGCCGATTTTGTTGTGCTGTAATTTTCATATTGAGCATTCCAGTCTTTATGCATCGCTGCTTCATTATATTTAATCTGAAAACCTTTTACTCCTTTAGAATCCATGAATTTCTGAACATTTTGGGTGCCTCCCAATAATTTAAGCATGATATCACAACCGTTATTATCACTTTTGGCGACCGTGAATTCAAGGATTTCGCTTAGTGGAACCTCAATGTTTCCGTCAGGATATTTATCGCGGAGCGGCGACCATGTATTTTCCAGTAAATTGGATGTATCCAGTAGAATTTTCTGATCAAGCGAAAGTTTTCCTTTATCGACCTGGTCTAATACTGCTGCTGCAATATGGAATTTGAATACACTTTGCATCGGAAGTTTTTTATCCTGATTTTTGCCATATTTAAAAGCATTTTCAAAACCAAGTACAGAAACTCCGACAGTAGCTTTTTTGTCTTTAATGATAGAATTGATTTTTTGTTCTAAAACTGATTGCTGAGCGAAGAGGCACGCTGAAATCAAAAGAAAAAGCAGACTTATTTTTTTCATAATATAAGGGTTAAAAAAATCCTTCTTAAAAGAGAAGGATTATGATTAATTTTAAAGAAATACTTCATTATCTCATACCGCTGATCCCTGCAATCATCGCACCAAAAATGGCAAGAATATACAGAGCAAATACAATAATAGTCAGAATTCCTATAAATTTATAATGCGATTTTAAATATTCAAATGCTTTGGTAAGCTCGGTTTGGTTATTTGAGCGCAGAGCAGACTTCATATTTGATGCAAACCTATAAAGATAATTGATAGGGATGAAATACAATGCAGCGAACACCAGATAAAAAAGTGAAAACACCAGACCTCCGCCAAATGGCATCATGCTGTTTCCGGAGCTCATAGACGCACCTAATGTCATCATAAATAAGGCAGCAATGACCATAATACCAATACCGATATATCCTAATATTGCGAGAAATGAAGTCCATTTTGCAGCTTCTGCAAGAAATAATTTTGATGCGTTGTCGATCCTTAATTCATCAAATTGTTCGAAAGGAGATTTTGTTTCCATGATAGTTTAATTTTTCAGGAAAAATACTTAAAATTATTAGAACTATGAATTATATTTTTGAATTTTAATACATTATTTCACTTCAAAATAATTAAAGTTTACTCCGTTATTTTCAAAGATAATCCGGATTTTATTGTCACCTTTTTTTAGACTGATTCCTTTTGTAGTGGCTGTTTTCCAATTTTCATTTCCTCCGGTGGATGGTAGTGAAAAGGTCCCCAGTTGTTTCCCGGAAGCATCTTCAATCCTGATTTTAGCATCCTGATCGGCAGCATATTTTATTTCAAAAGTGTAGGCTTTATCGCTTTTTGAATTTACGGTGTATTGTAGCCATTCTCCCGGTTCCGTTTTTCCTACATAATATTGGTGGTCTTTTGTTTTGTAAATATCGACTCCATCATTTCTTAGTTGATTTCCGGAATTCCATTCAGATCTTTTTGCCGGATCACTTACCCACAGATTCACAAAATCTTTATCGGAATATGCAGAACCTATTCTTCCTAAATCATAGTCGGTAGCCCCTATTTTTCCCGGAGCCTGAAGATTCTTAAAAGGTTTTGTGGAACTGTCTGTAGTTTGTCTGAACATCGCATCAATGACATCATTTTTAATTTCGGTATTGCCGAACTTATAGTTATCAGCAATTTTCATCAGTGCTTTTGTGGCAAATTCTTTTGATGGTTTTTCGCCTCCGTTCTTCCAGTAATCAAGGAGTTTTTGGTACTCAGGAGTGATTTTAACGTTATTAATGCCAGCGATATTGTCGATTTTTTTCATCGGCCAGAATGCATATCCGATATTGTGTTTATCGAGGAGTTGAATAAGTTCTGTAAACCATACGTTGGAGTTTTCTCCTGTTTCTCCCAGCCAGATCGGGATATTATGTTGTTCTCTTAAGTCTAAAATGGGTTTTAGTGTCTGGTCATCGTTATTATTCCAGTATTTATGGAAACTGAAAACCATATTTTTATCCCAAAGCGGCGTTAAACCGTTATAATTGTTTCCCCAGCCATTTCCTTCAATAATGATGATGTGTTTTTTATCAACCTGACGAATGGCTTCTGTAATCTCTTTTTGCAGCTTCCAAAGTGGAGCATTGGACATTTCATCTGTTCCGTTTGGATTTTTTCCTGTAAAATTTATGTTTGGCTCATTGATCAGATCATAACCGCCAATCCATGGCTCATCTTTATATCTTTCTGCCAGTTTTTTCCAAAGAGCAACCGTTTTTTTCTGATTTTCTTCACTTTCCCAAAGAGAAGGTTTCGACTTATCATTATCTGAAATATTCACATCATTCCCTTGTCCGCCGGGAGCTGCGTGAAGATCAAGAATTAAATATATTTTATTGTCTGCGCACCATTTTAATAGATCGTCAGTCATTTTAAAACCCTCTTCAATCCATGTATTCTGACCTTTTTTCGGTTCTTTTTCAATCGGTAAAGTATACAGATTATAATGCATCGGAAGCCTTATTGAATTAAAACCTGCTTTGGCCAAAAAATCGATATCCTGTTTTGTAATGCCGTTTTTGAGATAAGCTCTGTAGAATTCATTCATTCCGTCTTCACCGATCAGTTCTGCAATTTTTTCTTTGATTTTATACTGTGGTCCTGCAAAATCTGCGGTTTTCAGCATATATCCTTCCTGCAACATCCAGCCTCCCAGTCCAAGACCTCTTAATTGGATATTTTCACCTTTATCATTAATAATTTTCTGACCGCTTGTTTTTAGTAATTGTGATGTCCCAAATTGAGACAATAAAAGAGCGGAGAGTAGAATGGTTCTTTTCATAGTAGTTTTAATTATTTAAATAGTAAGGGATTGTTTTTTGGAAATTATTGTTAGATAATGACAAATATATTTAAAAATTATTGAATAGAAATTAAAAATATGCTTTTTCGTGTTGAATTTAAATCGAAAGTTTTTTAGATAATTTAAGGCATCTCCGGAGAGTTTTCAGAGGTCATTTATAAACATTTACCCATCTCAAACAATTTTCTTATTTTTGCTGTAATGCTGTCTAAAAAATCTCAATATGCTTTTAAGGCACTTTCATATCTTGTAGAAAAAAGAAATGGAGGTCCTATTCTTATTTCCGAAATTGCGGAACACAAGAAAATTCCTTTGAAGTTTTTAGAAAATATTTTACTCGAACTCAAAAAAGCGGATATCCTTGATAGTAAAAAAGGAAAAGGGGGTGGATATTTTTTTAAAGAAAATCCTGAAAACGTAAAGCTTGCCAAAATTATCCGTCTGGTAAATGGTCCGATTGCACTTCTTCCTTGTGTAAGCTTAAATTTTTACGAAAAATGTGATGATTGTAACGAAGATCACTGTAGTTTACATGATGTACTGATTGAAGTTCGGGATGCTTCGCTTAAAATTTTAGAAGAAAAAACTTTAATGGATTTGATCGATTGATCAGATCCTTTTTTTTGAATAATTAGTCTACTTGTTTGGTAGGATAATTATTTTATCTGATATTTGCATTACTTCAAATGAACAAAATATGATTTCAAAAGAAGATGCAGATACACTGAAACAGCTTTCAGCAGAAGAGGGATTGAAATTGATCTCATCAAAATTCTCAGACGGGGTTGTCTTTTCAACATCGCTTGGTCAGGAAGATCAGGTGATTACAGATATCATTTTCAGAAACCAGTTATCGGTAAAAGTTTTCACACTGGATACCGGAAGACTTTTCTACGAGCATTACGAATTACTTTCACAAAACAATTCAAGGTATAAAACAAAAACCGAAGTGTATTTTCCGGATTCTTCTGATGTGGAAAAATATGTGAATGAAAAAGGAATTAATGCCTTTTATCACTCTGTTGAAAACAGAAAAGAATGTTGTTTTATCCGAAAGGTAAAACCTTTGAATCGTGCTCTGAAGGGTGCTAAAGTCTGGGTGACCGGATTGCGTTCCGAACAGTCCGAAAACCGTGAAAATATGCCTGTCATTGAATGGGATGAAGCCAGGAATCTGTACAAATACAATCCGTTGATTCACTGGAGCTATCAGGATGTGCTGGAGTATTTGGAGCAGCATAAAGTTCAGGAACTGTCTTTGCACAAAAAAGGATTTATCAGTGTAGGCTGTCAGCCGTGTACAAGAGCGATTGCTGAAGACGAAAATCCCCGGGCTGGACGCTGGTGGTGGGAAAGTTCACAAAAAGAATGCGGTCTTCATACCCATTAATTCAAATTTTAAGTAGTAAAAATGAGTACATATAAACTAGACTATCTGGAGCAGTTAGAGGCCGAAAGTATCTATATTATGAGAGAAATTGCAGCTCAGTTCGAAAAACCGGCTTTGCTTTTCAGTGGTGGAAAAGATTCTATCACATTGGTACATTTGGCAAAAAAAGCTTTTGCTCCGATGAAAATTCCGTTTCCGTTGGTTCATATAGATACGGGACACAATTTTCCTGAAGCGTTACAGTTCAGAGATTATCTTGCAGAAAATATTGGTGCATCGCTTATTGTAAGAAAGGTGGAAGATACAATTAAAGCTAAAAATTTAACAGAGCCCAAAGGGAAATTTGCTTCCAGGAATTGGCTTCAGACTCATACTTTACTGGATACTATTGAAGAGTTTCAGTTTGATGCCTGTATCGGCGGAGCAAGGAGAGACGAAGAAAAAGCGAGAGCAAAGGAACGTTTTTTCTCTGTACGTGATGAGTTTGGACAGTGGGATCCGAAACTCCAGCGTCCGGAATTATGGAATATTTATAACGGAAGGATCAATAAAGGTGAAAATGTAAGGGTTTTTCCTATTTCAAACTGGACTGAGCTTGATGTATGGAATTATATCAAAAAAGAGAATATTCAGCTTCCTCCGATTTATTTTGCTCATGACCGCGATGTTATAGAATTTGACGGACAGCTGATCGCCGTTTCTGATTTTATTCAAATTGATGAAAATGATACAGTTATGAATAAAAAAGTACGTTACCGAACAGTAGGAGATATGACCTGTACGGCTGCTGTTGAAAGTTCTGCCGGGACTTTGGATGAGGTGGTGAATGAAATTACTGCTTCCCGGATTTCTGAACGTGGTGAAACCCGAATTGATGATAAGGTAACGGAGGCTGCGATGGAAGACCGAAAAAAAGCAGGATATTTTTAAGCTGGAAGCTGGAAGTTTTTAAAAACCTATAATTTATAACTCACAACTTATAACTAAATTACACGTGGACATATTAAGATTTATTACTGCAGGAAGTGTAGACGACGGGAAAAGCACCCTGATCGGAAGGCTTTTATATGACAGCAAAAATATATTGATTGACCAGCTGGAGGCGCTGGAAAAACAGTCGAAAAATAAAAACGAAAACGGAGTTGACCTCGCGATCCTGACAGATGGTCTGAGAGCTGAAAGAGAGCAGGGAATTACGATTGACGTTGCCTACCGTTATTTTTCTACACCAAAAAGAAAATTTATTATCGCAGATGCGCCGGGACATATTCAGTATACACGAAATATGATTACCGGAGCTTCCAATTCACAACTGATTGTCATTCTGATTGATGCAAGACAGGGAGTAATTGAACAGACAAGAAGACATTCGATTATAGCTTCCCTGCTAAAGATGAAGAATGTGGTGGTGGCGATTAATAAAATGGATCTGGTAGATTATTCTGAAGAAGTATATAATGATATTAAAGCTCAGTATCAATTGGTTGCTAAGAAATTGGAACTTAAAAACGTTAATTACTTCCCGATTTCAGCATTTCACGGCGATAACATCGTTGAAAAATCTGATAAAACGAATTGGTACGGCGGTCCGGCACTTCTTGACTTTCTTGAAAATGTTGAAATTAATTCAGCAAAGAATTTTGAGAGTCCAAGATTTCAGGTTCAATATGTGATTCGCCCACAGACCGATGATCTGCACGACTATAGAGGCTATGCAGGAGAAGTAATCTCAGGAGTTTATAAAAAGGGAGATGAGATAACAGTGCTTCCACAGCATATCCAGACCCGAATTTCAAAAATAGAAACCGGCGGAAAGGAAACAGAGTCTGTTTTTGCCAATCAGCCTGCTGTTATTCATATTGATGATGATATTGACATCAGTCGTGGTGATTTTTTAGTGAAAACCGAAAGCCTTCCGAAAGTTGATAATGAAATCGAAGCAGTAGTCTGCTGGCTTGATAAAAAGGAATTAAATGAAGGTAATAAATATTTTATTCAGCATAAAAGTAAAATTTTAAAAGCCATTGTTAAAGAAATTGACTATAAAATTGATGTTAATACTTTAGAAAAAACACCCATTTCTGAAAGTGTAAAATTAAATGAAGTGGTAAAAGTTCGATTGAAAACGGCCTCACCATTGGTTTTTGACAGTTTTGAGGAGAGTAATGCAACAGGGAATGCTGTTTTGATAGACGAGACAAGTAATTCAACTGTGGGTGCCATAATGATTTTATAATATGGTAATTTCAAGAAAAATTCAACTCAGGCTCAACGTGCTTTTTATAACACTGGCAGTATTGTTGATCGTGGTTTTCTCGATGTATGAATTAGGATATCTCGATGAATTACTGACCATTTTAGCGAGAGACCATTACATTTTTTACTGGATGATGCTGGTTGGGTTTTTGGCAGAAATTGTAGCAGGCTCTATGGGGATGGGCTATGGTGTGATTTGTACAACGACTCTTTTATTCCTGGGGATTCCTCCGCACGCTGTAAGTGCTAGTATTCATTCAGCAGAAAGTTTTACAACGGCAGCCGGAAGTATCAGCCATATCAAGCTGAAAAATGTAAGTAAAAGTTTAGTGAAAAAATTAGCTATTCCTGCTATTATCGGAGCAGTAATAGGAGCGGTTTCACTGACCTATCTCGGTGAATATTATTCGAAAATAACCAAAACTGTTATTTCTTTTTATACCTTATATCTGGGAATTCAGATTTTATCGAATGCTTTTAAGAAAAAACAGGATAAAAAGCTGAAAAAGAAAACGAATCTTACAAGGCTTGGTGTCATTGGCGGTTTTATCGATGCTTTTGCAGGCGGAGGATGGGGCCCACTGGTAACGGGTACTTTAATTAAGAATTCTTTTACTCCAAGATTTGCGGTAGGAAGTTCTACTGTCGCTAAATTTATTTTAACCTTAACGGCCGCTATTACTTTTATTTTTACATTGGGAATTCAGCATTGGAGTATCATTTTAGGCTTACTGATCGGAGGAATTGTTACGGCTCCTTTTTCAGCAATGCTTACGGCAAAATTACCCGTAAAAAGTATGTTTATAGTAATCGGAATTTTAGTTATTGTCATGAGTTCAATAACGATCTATAAATCTGTTTTCTGATATAAATTTTCTTTAATGTGGAAAAATAAAAGGTGGAAAAATACTTTTGATTTTGAAAATATTCTACATTTACATCATTAAAAAAATAATAATGAATATACATGTAATCGCGCTTTTCAGGTTTAATGAAAACTATTTGATGGAAGCGGTTGAACTTTTTCAGACTTTAGTAAGAGAAACCAGAAAGGAAGAAGGCTGTCTGCAATACGATCTTATTGAAGATAAAGACAATAAAGGTACTTTCTTTATGGTTGAGTTATGGGAGAGTGAGGAACATCTGAACCGTCACAATGGGCAGGATCATTTGCTTGATTTCAGAAAAGATGTTTCGAAAATGCTGGAAAGCTCTACACAAGTATATAAAGGATATAAAACACTGTAAGTTTTAGGCTGGAAGACTGACTGAAGCTGGAAGAAGGGGCTTTAAAAGTAATTTCTACCCTCTGAACTTTATAAAAAATTAAAAGGCTGTTCATGATATGAGCAGCCTTTTATTAGAAAAAATAGAAAGTATTAAAATTTAGATTGTATCATGAATTGTAACTAATTGATGATTTACAATTCACTTTGTATTATTTTACAATCAGTTTTTTGGTTTCTGAACTTCCACCGAAATTAATTTTTACTAAATAATTTCCTGAAGAAAGATGAGATAGGTTTAAATCCTGCTTATAGAAACCAGTCTGATTTGTCAATTCTGCTGAATATACTTTTTTACCTGATAGATCATATACTTCTACACTTCCTTTGTTTCCTGTTTTTTCTTTAACATCGAATAAAACAGTTACTTGCTTATCAGCAGTTGTAGGGTTTGGATAGATCCCGAAAGAAGCTTTTTTATTGGCAACATCGGTAACACCTAATGTTGAAGTAATATTTTTATATTTAAAATACATATTACCTGTAGAAGTACCGTCATTTGAAATGAAATACATTCTGTAGTAATCTGAACCTTGTTTTACATAATAAACCACATCGGAAATAGGAGCTCCACTTGTTGGCTTCCAAGAGTGCCCGATAGTTGTGATATTGCTTGAGAATGCAGTTGAAGCAGGTAAAGTTGAGGTAGCTGTTGCCTGTGTTTCAGGTTGTACTCTTGCTACAGTAATATTTGAATTCTGAACAACTCCTGCCATTCTGTACATCATGATATTGCCATAAAAAGTCCAGTATCTTGTGAACATTAGGTCCCAGCTTGCTTTTGCGGGCTCAAGGTTAGCTACTTTATCATTTGTTGCAAAAGAGAAATAGTTGAAGTAAGCATCATCAGCTCCGTTAGCAATTGTTTTAGTTTGTGTAGCTCCCCAAGAAGAAGTTGCTGTATCCCAGATTGCATATTTGAAAGTGTACCCTCCAAAATAATCATCAATCATGAATTTCACATACTGCCCTGAAGTCAGATATTTTAAAACAAAGATCACTTTTCCTTCTATGTGATGAGTTCCCCCATTATAATCTCCCCAGCCATAAGTGGCAGATCCCTGTTCGAAAGCTCCTTCCTGGAGGGTAGTGGTTACATCCGGGTTGTATAAAGCCGCACCATAGGTTGAAACATTGTTTGTTGTAATATTGTTCCAGTCCGAAGGCGTTGCAGATGCCTGATATACTTCAATATTCTGAGCATCATTAATTCTTGTTCCAAAATTCATTGCAGAGTTTCTGTAGAATGCGACGTCCCATGTATTGGCTGGCTGAGAAACGATACTGTTTGAGCTAAGATCAAAAAATACACGGTTCTGATAAGAAGGGCCCATTGTCAGGTTTACTGTGTTGTATCCGTTGGCATCTACCTGAGCTAATGCTGTCTGATTTACACTTAATGCAAACATTGAAGCAAGGAGTAGTTTTGTTTTCATAATATCTTAATGTTTATTTTCTGTTATTTAGAATGATTCCACAAAAGTAGATATTTATTTTTAATCATTCTAAATAAAAACATGATATTTGTCGTGTTTAATTTTAAATTTTTGTAATCTACGCATCTGGCAAACAAAAAAAGCTGGTTAATCAACAGATTAACCAGCTTTGAAAATGCAAATTATAGTCTAATAAATCTTATTTCTTAATGAATTTTGATTTTACAGCAGTTCCTTCAGCAGTTTCAATTAGGATAAAATAAACACCTGCCTGTAAAGCGCTGATGTCAAATTTCTGATCGCTTAATTTCCCTTCTGATACTTTTTGTCCTAAGGCAGAATATACCTGCACATTCTTAGGATCTTTTTTCGCGATAAACTGTAATGCTGTGTTGTCTGAGTTTACAGCGAATTTAATTTCTTCTTTAGATTTTGTAGCATCAGAGATTCCTAAAGTAGAAGTCGTGTTGTATACTACGTTATCGATCTGAATAGCAGTGTGGGCTATTGTCGGAGTAAATTTAAAAACAAGGTATGAACCGTTAGAAGCTGGGATCGGAACATTAATATTCTGGATTGTTCCGGGACCAGTAATCGTAATGGGACTTCCTACTGCAACAAAAGTTGACATATCCGCCGGGTTGGATGCTACTCCGATTTGAATTGTTGCCGGGCTTGTATAAGGATCTACAGCGGTAGCAGCAAATGACAAAGTTTTATCTCCGGCAGGCACTACAATCTGAGGAGTAATAAGATATGATGGATCCGATGGATTGTTACCAGCATATGATTGAATGTATTTGTTATTAGAATTTGTATCTGCGGCAACAATCATTCTCGGAGGTACAGGAGGGAATGAGTTTGTAGGTGATGCTACCACTGCAGACCACCCGTTTTGAGGGAAAGTAGTATTTCCTGCTGTAAAGTTGTCGAAGTTTTCATTAATTGTTGCTACTTGTGCATTAGCTGTAACAGCCGTTAACATTAAGGTTCCTAAAAGTAGTTTTAAATTCATAACGTTATTTTTATTTAGAATTGTTCCACAAAAATACATAATTATTTTTAATTGTTCTAAATAAAGCCCTATATTTGCGAAAAATTTTGCGTCTATGAAGAAGAAAGTGCTTTCCATTCTATCATTATCCATGTTCTTTTGGATGAATGCACAGGAAAAAGATTCTCTTAATCAAAATAAAATAGAAGAAGTTGTCATCACGGGGCAATATATGCAACAATCTATCAATAAATCTATTTATAAAGTTGAAGTAATTGATGCACAGCAGATTAAAAATATGGCTGTAACCAATGCAGCTGAAGTTCTTAACCAAAATCTTAATATTTTAGTTCAGCCTAATTCAGGAACCGGAGATTCCAATGCCAATATTCTTGGACTTAGCGGACAATATACTAAAGTTTTGATTGATAACATCCCTGTCGTAAGCGATCAGGGGATGGGAAACCTGGTAGATCTTACAAAAATCAATGTTAATAATATTGAAAGAATAGAAATTGTAAAAGGGTCTATGGGAGTTGAGTATGGTAATAATGCAGTGGCAGGGGTTATTAATATTATCACCAAGAAAAATTACGCAAGAAAATTCAATGCCCAGATTTCTTTGCAGGAAGAAACGGTGGGTAAAGACTATGACTGGTTTAAAAAAGGAAATGGACGACATGTTCAGTCTTTAAATTTAGGATACAGAATCAATGATAACTGGACGGTAACTGCCGATATTAATCATAACGATTTTCAGGGATATAAAGGGAGATATAACGGATATAAATATTTCAGCGAAGGAAATGACGGTAACAGAGGTTACGAATGGCTTCCAAAAGATCAGTTGATCACCAATGCTGCCATACGTTATGCCAAAGGAAAAACATCTTTCTTTTATAAAGTAAACTATCTTAACGAAGAAATTAACAGCTATAACCAGCTTATCAGTCCTGACTATAGTTCTGGAGATAAAACTTTTATAGCAAAAGACACAGATTATTTTACCAACAGATGGCTTCATCAGTTTAATATTCAGACTCAGATCGGAAGAATAAATTATACCGGAGACTTCTCTTATCAGACTCAGGAAAGAAAATATCAGGATTATAATTATGACGTTCCAAACAGACAGATTATGTCAAAAGATCCAAAACTTACTTTCTACGAATCAAAAGTGTTGTATTCAAGAGGGATGTTCAGTAATTTCCTGAATAGTGATAAAATTAATTTCCAGTTGGGATATGAATTGGACAGAACGAATGGGTACGCCAATTCTGTGACATTTGAATCTAATAATAACGGGAAAAGTATAGAAAGAACAATATTCAATTATGCTAATTTCTTATCGGCAGAATGGAATGTTAATAACTGGCTGTCATTACGTCCCGGAGTAAGATTAGCATTAAGCGATAGATTCGATTCACAATACAACTATTCTGTAACAGCGAAATTTAATACTTCTCAAAATTCAGATATTCGTGCGGTATTCGGATCTGCAAATAGATTTCCGACCTACGATGAATTATACACATATGTAGTAGATAACAATCACGATATTCGTGGAAATGAAAATCTAAAACCGGAAACCGGTTATTCTGCAGGATTATTCTGGGATTATAATACAACTTCTTCAGGAGCATGGAAGTTTAACCTGAGCTTATCAGGAATGTATCTGGATGTTAATGACAGAATTGAAAGCGTAATTGTAAATCTTCAGCCCCTGAAATATACGTATTTGAATGTAGATAATTACAAATCTCTTTTATTTGGCGGAGGATTAAATCTTAGAAAAGATAACTTCTCATTAAATACCGGAGTTTCGGTAATGGGTATTTCTCAGGCGTTAAATACAGGACAGATTACTTCGCCGAGCGACTACAATTTCTACCTTGAAGCTAACTTAGGTGCCAACTATACTTTGGATAATACAAAAACGCTTTTTGCACTCTATTATAAATACACCGGTAAAAGAAAGCAGTATACTTACACACCTTCCACAAGCATAAGCACAGATCCCGGACAATTTGTTTTGGGTGAAGTTCAGGACTTTAATATGCTGAACTTTACGGTTACCCAGCCTTTCTTTAAGAATCATTTTGAAGTGAGTCTAGGTATCAAAAACATCTTTGATGTTTCAACAATAAGAAATACCGTGACTTCAGGTGATGGACACAATGCAGCAGCCGGAGACCAGAACCTATTCTATGGCAGAAGTTATTTTGCCAGAGTAAACTACAATTTTTAAAATTATTACAATGAAAAAAATACTATTTTATCTTTTAATAGGAACATCACTAGTAACCCAATCTTGTATTAATGATAATGAAGACCCTGTAGCAGTTTTGCCTTCAGACGGTATTCTTGTGGATGCTAATGTTGGCGGACCTACACAGCCAAATCAGGTATGGTTGGATCTTAGTGATATTACCATTGTAGGAGGTAAAGAACAGCCAAAACAGACGTTTACCAAAAGAACAGACTGGGACATGGGATTTTATTCAGGAAGTTCATTCAAAGTGATTATCAATTCATCAATTATGATGGCAGCAGGAAATATTCCTAATGCTACGGATATCGACTTGGTGAAAGAAGTTGATGTAACGGCGTTGAAAAATCAGATACAGGTAGCTAATTTTAATCCTGCCAACGTATCCTATATCGATGATGTTAACGGAAACTTTCCTACTGATCGTACTGCAATAGCAGATATCAGTGCGGTAGATTCTGAAAATGCTATTTATCTTGTGAATATGGGCAAAGACCTATATACAGGTAGTGTTCCTGTAGGATCTATTACTACAGGAGGAGATAGTCGTGGATGGATGAAAGTTCAGGTTGTAAGATCAGGTGACGGTTATAAAGTAAAATATGCAGAATTAAATGCTACTACTCATAAGGAATTAATTATTGCTAAAAATGCTGCTTACAATTTTAATTTTGTAAGTCTTGTAAATAATAAAGAAGTATTTATTCAGCCTGAGAAAAAAGACTGGGACCTCAATTTTACTGTATTTACAAATGTTATTCCGGGTTCAGGAACCTATATTTACGGTGATTTTGTAACGACTAATATTGTAGGAGGGGCTGCTTCATATGAAGTTAAAGTAGCTGCCAATGTTGCTGCACAAACATATAAAGATTTTAAAAAATCAGATGTGGATGCATCCAAATTTATCTACAACGATCAGCGTTCTATCGGTCCAAACTGGAGAAATCCTGTAGGAGTAAATGGGCTTGAAGTTTATGGAGACCGTTTTTATGTGATCAAAGATCCTGAAGGAAATTATTTCAAACTTAAATTCTCAAAAATTACGAAAGACGGAGTCAGAGGTTTTCCTGAATTCGAATATAATCCTTTATAAAATAAATCAATTAAATAGTATATCATGAAAAAATTCATATTGGCAGCATCGGTACTTGTTGCAGTGTATTCATGTAAAAAAGAAACAGGAGCAAAATCGGAAAATGCTACTGAAACTACTTCAGAAACACCAAAATCTAATAATAAAATCGTAACCCTTAATGGCGGAATTACAGAAATTGTAGCAGCTTTAGGTCACGAAAAAGAAATCGTAGGTACTGACGTTACGAGTACATATCCGGAATCTTTAAAAGCTACTGCTAAAGATTTGGGTCATATGAGATCAATGACGATTGAGCCGATCATGGCGGTAAATCCAACCTTAATTTTAGCTTCTGATAAAGATATCAACCCTGAATTAATGGGGAAAATCAAGTCTTCGGGAATCAAAGCTGAAACTTTTAAACAGGAATTTACCGTTGACGGAACCAAAAAATTAATCGCAGACGTAGCAAAAGCGATCGGAAACTCAGATTATCAGAAATTAAATGATAAAATTGATGCTGATTTAAAACAAATTCAGCCTATCGCGAAAAAACCAAAAGTATTGTTCATCTACGCAAGAGGAAATATGTTGATGGTTTCAGGTAAAAATACACCAATGGACGCATTGATCGGTCTTGCGGGCGGTGAAAATGCAGTAACTGATTTCGAAGATTTCAAACCATTGACTCCTGAAGCGGTTGTAAAAGCAAACCCTGACGTACTATTCTTTTTCTCAAGCGGATTAGAAGGTGCCGGTGGAAATGAAGGTGCTTTAAAAATGCCGGGTGTTTCGCAAACAAACGCGGGTAAAAACAAAAAGATTATTGCAATGGACGGAGGCTTGGTTTCAAGTTTCGGACCAAGATTAGGAGAGGCTGCTGTAGGATTAAACAAACTTTTAGTTGAAAACACAAAGTAAATTATACTTTTATATAACAATAAGTGCCATACTGCTTGTCATCATAGCAGTATGGTCTCTTAATACAGGGGTTTACGACTTTGGGGGTAAATCTGCGTTTGAAGTTTTAGGAAAAGTAATACAGGGAGATTCGGGTTTATCATTAAGTGATAAATATGTAGTTTGGGACGTAAGAGCAGCCAGAATTATCATGGCAATTCTTATCGGAAGCATGCTGTCGGTTTCAGGAACGAGTCTGCAGGGATTATTCAGAAACCCATTAGCAACAGGAGATTTGATAGGTCTTACTGCGGGAGCTACATTAATGGCAGCGATTACCATTGTTTTAGGAGGATATTTCAGAGAGTATCTTCCTGAAGTAGTACAGTTTTCGCTGGTAGGGATTGCAGCTTTCATTGGTTCGCTTTTGGCGATGCTGCTGGTGTACAGAATTTCCACAAGCGGAGGAAAAACGAATGTTGTGATGATGCTTTTGTCGGGCGTTGCCATTTCAGCCATCGGTTTTTCAATTGTTGGTTTTCTGATTTATATTTCAAAAGATGAACAGTTGAGAGATTTAACTTTCTGGAACATGGGAAGTTTAGCAGCTGCAACCTGGACGAAAAACATTGTTTTGGCTGTAGTTTTAATACTTTCATATGCAATTCTTTTACCCAAAGGAAAAGCTTTAAATGCGATGATGTTGGGGGAAAAAGATGCTCAGCATTTAGGAATTAATGTTGAAAGGCTCAAAAAGCAAATCGTAATCATTGTATCATTAATGGTGGGAAGTTGCGTTGCTTTTTCAGGCACGATTGGGTTTGTAGGATTGATTGTTCCTTATATTTTAAGACTTTTATTTAAATCAAATTACAATTTTATTTTGCCTTTATCAGCTATTTTCGGAAGTGTTTTGTTACTGACGGCAGATACGATAAGCAGAAGCATTGTACAGCCTTCCGAGTTACCCATCGGAATTTTAACGGCCATGATGGGAGCGCCAATTTTTATCGCTATTTTGTTGAAATTTAAAAAGTCAATCTAATGGTTAAAGCACATCAGATCAGTTATAAACATAAAGAGTTCCATATTCTGGATAAAGTTGATGTCTCTTTGGGGTATGGTGAATTTTTGGCGATTGTTGGCCCAAACGGAGCCGGAAAATCAAGCTTACTGAGTGTTCTGGCGAATGAGGTGAAATCAAAACAGAAAATTTTATTTAAAGATAAAACTCTGAACGATTGGGAAATCAGAGAACTGTCAAAACATAAAGCAAAGTTCTCACAGCACAACAGTAACGATATTACTCTTGAGGTAAAAGATGTTGTGATGATGGGACGTTACCCTTATTTTGATGCTCAGCCCAGAAAAGAAGATTTTGATGCTGTCAACAAAAGAATGCACGAAACTGAAGTTTTCCATCTCAAAGACAGAGAATATAATACGCTGTCGGGCGGTGAAAAACAGCGTGTACATCTTTCGAGAGTCATGGTGCAGCTCGAGAATGAAATTACCCATAAACTGGTTTTTCTTGATGAACCTTTGAATAATCTGGATGTTAAACATCAATACAAAGCACTGGAAATCATTAAAAACTTTACTGAAAATACAAATTCTGCGATTGTGGTGTTGCATGATCTAAATCTTGCTGCTCAGTTTGCAGATAAAATATTATTAATGAAATCGGGGAGAGTCGCTGCTTACGGAACGCCTGATGAGGTTTTCACGGCTGAAAATATTAGCCAAGCATACAATTTTCCTTGTACGATTTGCCCACATCCAATCACTAATAACCCAATGATTATTTTCGGATAATATGGAAAGAGAAGACTTAAAAATATTAGCTCAAAATTTAGCCAATCCTCAAGGAGAAAAAGGAATTGAAATTGGTGAAATGATGAATGCTACCAACATCGGAATGACGCTGGAAAGCATTAAAACACTTTTAATTGAAGACGATGAAATGGTTCTTGAAATAGGTCATGGAAACGCAGCTCACGTTAAAAGTATTTTAAATAAAGCTCAAAACGTAAAATATACAGGAATTGATATTTCTGAAACCATGCATCATGAAGCCAAAAGATTGAATGAAGAATTTAAAAATCAGGCGAATTTTGTGTTGTATGAAGGAACAAAATTACCTTTTGAAGATCAAACTTTCGACAAAATATTTACCGTAAACACGGTTTATTTCTGGGAGCAACCGATTGAATATTTAAATGAAATTTACAGAGTTTTGAAAGATAGCGGAACTTTTGTTCTCACTTTCGGACAGAGAGATTTCATGGAGAAGTTACCTTTCACACAGTTCGATTTTACGTTGTACAATACAGATGAAATGGAAGAGACAGTTTCCAAAAGCCATTTTAAAAGAATGAAAATCTCCGAAAAAGAAGAGCAGGTGAAAAGTAAAACCGGAGACGAAACAATGACAAGAAATTATACAGTTTTAACCATAAAAAAATAAAATAATGAGCACATTAGTTAATGATTTGAAAGAAAAATGGGAAGCTCTGAAAGCTGAAAATCCGCATTTAAGAATTAGAAATGCAGCTGATCAACTTGGCGTAAGCGAGGCTGAATTATTGGCAACAAACGTAGGTGAAGGAGTTACTATCCTTAAACCTGAATTTAAAGATATTTTAACAGAAGCTGAACAGTTAGGAAAAGTGATGGCTCTTACACGTAACGACGAATGCGTTCACGAGAGAAAGGGAACTTACCTGAACGGTGATTTCAGCAGTCCTCACGCTCAACTTTTTGTAGGGGAAGACATCGATTTGAGAATTTTCCTAAACCATTGGAAATTCGCTTTTGGTGTTGTGGAAGGTGACAAAAAAAGCCTTCAGTTCTTCGGAAAAGATGGTTTGGCGTTACACAAAATTTACTTAACAAAAGACAGCAATGACGCTGCTTTCGACGTTATTGTTGAGAAATTTAAAGCTGATGAGCAAAATTCTACATTAGAATTAGAAACTGTAGCTCCGAAAGCTGGTGAAAAAGCAGATTCCGAAATTGATGTTGAAGGTTTCCAAAAAGCATGGACAGAACTGAAGGATACACACGATTTCTTCATGATGACAAGAAAATTCGGTGTGAGCAGAACGCAGGCTTTGAGATTGGCTCCGGAAGGTTTCACAAAGAAGATCGACAGCTCCAAAGTGGTAAACGTTTTAGAAGATGCTTCTGAAAAACAACTTCCAATCATGATTTTCGTTGGAAACAGAGGAATTATCCAGATCCATACCGGAAATGTAAAAAAAACACTTTGGCACCAACAGTGGTTCAATGTAATGGATCCTGATTTCAATTTGCACCTTGATGTAACGAAAATCGCTGAAGCATGGATCGTTAAAAAACCAACGGAAGATGGTGAGGTAACAGCCATCGAAGTTTTTAATAACGAAGGTGATTTTATCGTTCAGTTCTTCGGAAAAAGAAAACCGGGAATTCCTGAGTTACAAGAGTGGAAAGACCTTGTAGCAGATTTAGAAAAATAAATAATTAGATGATTTTATAAGGCCGTTTTGTATTTTCAAGGCGGCTTTTTTTATAAATTCTGAATTTATATCATCGTAAATCAAATGTTACTATTTCTTTATTTAAAAATTATTTCCACAGGCTCAGCATGACAAACGTTGATATTATCTGTTGAAATGAAGATAGATTAAGGGTTTAAACAGTTGGTTTGTCAGGCTGAGGCTCTCGAAACCTGTGTACATTTCTTTATGCAACTCTAAATGTTTTAACGGGGTAAATTTGCGACCTTTACGTTAAATAAAAACTATAATAAAATGAAAAATATATTCATCGCGATATTGCTTGCCGGTTTTTGCTCATTAAGTGCTCAAAACTTTAAAGCTTATCAGTTTTATGATAAAAAAGGAAAAGAAATCAAGACTGAAAAATTGGTTAAAGAACTGGCGGATTATGATGTGGTTTTCTTTGGTGAAAATCATAACAGTTCGATCAATCACTGGCTTCAGTTGAAGATTACGGAGGCTTTGTTTGCACAGAAAAACGGACAGCTTATTTTGGGGGCTGAAATGTTTGAAAGAGATAATCAGCCTCAGTTAAACCAATATTTAAACGGAAAGTTTGATGCTAAAACTTTAAAAGATTCAGCGCGGCTATGGAATAATTATGCAACAGATTATAAACCGTTGGTCGATTTTGCTAAAACAAAGAAACTGAACTTTATAGCCACCAACATTCCAAGAAGATATGCATCTCAGACGGCAAAAGAAGGGTTGGAATCTTTGAATAATTTAACTGAAAAAGATAAATCTTACATCGCTCAATTACCCATAAAAGTTACGTTGGACACTCCTGGTTATCCTGAAATGAAAGCCATGATGGGTGACCACGCGGACGGAACAAAAGTGATGAATTTTATTTCGGCTCAGGCCACCAAAGACGCAACAATGGCGGAATCTATTCTGAAAAATTTTCAGACTGGAAAAACGTTTATTCATTACAACGGAAATTACCACAGCAAAGAATTTGGAGGAATTTATTGGTACATTAAACAGAAAAATCCAAATCTTAAAATGGCAGTGATCTCTGTTTTTGAATCTGAAAATCCTGAACTAAAGGTTCCTGAAAAAGATTATATTCCAACGGATTTCAATCTGATTATTCCGACTGATATGACGAAAACCTATTAGATTTTCTATCATTAATAAAGGCTTCGACCCCGCTCAGCCTGACAACGCTAATACTATTCGTAGTATTATTCACTGTCAGGCTGAGCGAAGTCGAAGCCTTCATATGTAAAAGACATTAATTATATTTGTAAAACATTCTCCAAGAAATGAAAAAGCTATCCCTTTTATTTATCCTTTTTATAGGGTTAATTCATGCTCAGAAACTGACTTCCAATGAGATTTCCATTATCAATCAAGGCGACGTAAATTCTGCGTTACCGATTTATCAGACGACAGATGAGAATCAACATAAAACGTTATTGAGTCTCTCGACAGAAATAGATCCCCTGGACAAAAACACGGCAGTTTTAGTTAAAAGAATGAAAGAATCTCTTCTCTCAACAGATGGTGGAGTAGGTATAGCAGCTCCTCAGGTGGGAATTAACAGAAAAATTATCTGGGTTCAGCGTTTTGACAAAGAAGGCGAGCCATTAGAATATTTCTTGAATCCTGTGATCGTCTGGAGATCCGAATTACAGAATTTGGGTCCGGAAGGTGACTTATCAATTCCTGAATTCAGAGATCAGTTTTATAGAAGTAAGGTAATTCAACTGGAATATGTGGATTTGAAAGGTCAGAAATACTCGGAAATTGTAGAAGGTTTTACAGCCGTAATTTTCCAGCATGAGATCGACCATCTTTTCGGTATTTTAATTTCTGATAAGAAAGAAAAAGAGAAAAATAATTCTTACAAAAAAGTGGATGCCTTTAAGAAAAGTGAATCGATGACGAGATGATGAGTGTAATTTTATTTAGTTTTCGTTATTTCGTACTCGTTCATTCTTCGAATGGTGTATAATTTCATACCATTGTTTTCCATGAAATTAATAATATCATACATAGCAGAACCTTGCAATATATCATTTTTAAGGGCAAAAGAAATATTTAAAGGATTTATATGGTCTGCATTGACAATCGTATTTTGATTCTGTTTTAAAATTTTAATTATTTCAGCTGTTTTTATAGGCTTTAATTTTTGAATATGAGTAGTACTTTCTCTGATGAAATTAATGGAGTCCTGTTTTGAAAACTCAGACCGGTTTCCACACATTAAAGGAAATAATCTGGTTGAATCTATAGCATAGTAAGAATTATCTTTATTCAATATTAAAAAATGAAAAGCACCATTCAGATAATCTTTATTTAATCTCTTATCATATATAGCCGGAGGAATTTCTAACGAATCATTGCCCTTCACATAATTCAGTTTTTTTTCAAATGCAGATACGCTAAAATCATTTTTAGAATTTAAAAACGTGCGAGTATTCTCATGCTTGTTTTTAGAGCAGTTATACAGTAAAAATAGAACCAATATATTTTCAATTCTCTTCATTGGTAGATTATATTTAGTAGTGATGAACCCAATAATGAGGACATTTTCTGTTTACATTTTAATACTTTCTGATCTGTACGCAGGAAACTTGCCTGATTCTGGTTTTCTTTCCTGCTTTTTTCAATAAACCGGTCTCAGAATTTCTCTTAAATACGACTACTGTTCCACTTTGTGCATTGGTTGCTATTAAAAATTTTCCGCTGGGATCAAGTCCGAAAACTCTTGGATGTTTTCCTTTTACCGATTGGTAGGCAATTATTTTTAATGTTCCATTATTTTGAATGGAAAATATCGCGATATTATTTTCGTATCCACGATTAGATGCATACAAAAACTTTCCGTCAGGCGAAATATGAATATCAGAACTTTCAAAATCTTCTTTATATTTTTCAGAATGGGTATATATTCTTTGAATATTGTCCAGTTTTCCATTTTCGTAGGAATAAGCACTTATAGCTCCTCCCATTTCTTCAATACAATAAGCAAATTTTCCGTTGGGATGAAAGCTGAAATGTCTTGGTCCGCTTCCTGAAGTTGTTTTGGTAAAAGGAATTTCTGCCGGTTGTAAAGGCTCTTTATTTTCACTGTTAAATTGATAAGCTCTTATTTTATCAGCTCCCAAATCAGGAAAAAAGATATAATCAAAATCAGGAGAAAAAACAGTGGAGTGGATGTGTGCACGTTCCTGTCTACCTGGATTTACACTTCCTTCTGAAAATTGAAAATTTTGGATGTACGGTTCAATATTTCCGTTTTCTGAAATAGGATAAACGGAGACACTTCCCTCTGTGTAATTTCCGTTCACCAGCCATTTTCCATTTTTGTGCGCAGTCAGATAAACCGGGTTTTCTCCACCACTTTTTTGCTTATTGATGAAATTTAAAGTCTTATTTTTCCGATCGAATTCGAAACTGCTTACACTTCCTGCATTTTTTGTTTTACTTTCCGTGCAGGCGAATATGTATTTTCCATTGGGTGATAAAGTGATAAACGAAGGGTTTAAAATACCTTTGTAGGAAGCTATCTTTGATAATTTTCCTTTAATGGTATCTAATTCATAAACATAAATTCCTTCCAGATTCTTATCCCGATTGAATGAACCGAAGAAAGCATATGTATTTTGAGTATAGAAGTTTAGGAAAGTACAGATTGTAATGGTTGCTGTAAGAATCTTTTTCAAAACGATAAGTTGAAAATAATAAGAGTTTAACAAAAAAAACTGAGGCTTTTACTTATTTTAAATTTCTGGATTTAATTTCGTTTTCGAGTTCTTTACTGTCGGATTTCGTTTTTATTAATAGAAATACAAAAATCAGAGGGAAAAACGTAAAAAAGCCAAATCCATTTTTAATAGCCCCGTAAATTGAGATTCCTATTAAAAATCCGATAAGCACTGCATTGATGATGGTAAGAGTTTTTAAGCTTTTTCTTTTATCAAATAATTCCTGGTCGCTGAATTTTACAAATTTTTCTTCTTTCATCTGCTGAATGTTTAATTGTTTCGTAGGTTATTTTGTTTTGCGATTAATTTTATAAAATTAGCCTTTTTTCAGAGAACTGCAATTCTGTTTCTGATTTTAAAAAACAAAAAAATCTGCTTCAGAAAGAAACAGATTTGATATTTTTTAAATAAAAAGGATCTTAGTTATTCGTGACAGACAGCTTTACTTCAATATTATTTCTTGTTGCATTAGAATACGGACAGATTTCGTGAGCTTTTTCAGTTAGAGACTGTGCTTCTTCTATTGAAACTCCGGGAATATTTACATCCAGTTCCACAGCCAATCCGAAGCCGCCGTTTTCAATCTGACCGATGCTTACCTGCGCTGCTACAGTGGTTTCTCCGGTTTGTATTTTTGATAAACTGATCACTCGGTTTAACGCACTGTCAAAACAGGCCGAATATCCTGCTGCAAAAAGCATTTCTGGGTTTGTAAAGTCATCATTGGCACCGCCCAGGGCTTTAGGCATTCTCACTTCAAGATCAAGAATTCCGTTTTCACTTTTTACTTTGCCGTTTCTGCCTCCATGTGCAGTTACTTTAGTTGTATATAAGGTTTTCATTTATTTTTCTATTTTGCTTAATATTTTTTGAACACTTTCTTTCAGTTCAATCCAGTCTTCCGGAGTGACATCTATTTTATTATGAATCTTCCCCGGAATCTCACAAGCTTTTTGCTGAAGAGCTCTTCCGGATTCTGTAATGAAGACTTCAACCACTCTTTCATCTTCTTTTTTTCTTTTTCGCTGGATAAATCCTTTAGCTTCCAATCTTTTTAAAAGCGGAGTCAATGTTCCACTATCGAGGTATAATTTTTCCCCGATATTGTTGACAGCAAGCCCATCATTTTCCCATAATATCATCATAACAAGATATTGGGGGTAGGTGATGTCGAGCTCATCAAGAAACGGACGGTAAAGTCCAGTAATCTCCTTTGCAATCACATAAAGCGGGAAACAAATTTGATTTTCTAGTTTTAAAGATTTTGAATTTTCCATAAGATTGAAAAATGAAAGTTGATGAAAATTATTTTTTAATGATGAATTCCTCCATCGGAATACGGACTTTTTTCATGGAAGCCATCCAGTCTTTGTCCTCATCTCTGTAGCCAAGATAAAGCAAACTTACACTTTTTAAACCTAATTCTTTTAAACCTAGAATTTCGTCCACTACTTCATTGCTGAAACCTTCTGCTGGAGTACTGTCGATTTCCAGTTCTGCAGCCTGGGCCAGAGCAAAGCCTAATGCGATATAAGTCTGTCTTGCGGTGTGTGCAAAATGCTCTTCGGGAGTCTGGGCATCATACATTTCTTTGATTTTATCGGTATAACTTCCGAAACGGCCTCTCGGTAATTCTCTTTCATCGGTTGTAAAGTCATATACTTTATCGATTTTTTCGTTGGAATAGCTGTCCCAGGCTGCAAAAACCAATACGTGAGACGAATCTCTCATTACTTCAGGATTCAAAGCTCCCTGCACCATTTTTTCTTTCAGTTCCTGGTTTTCTACCACAATAACGCGGAAGGGTTGAAGTCCTGATGAAGTCGGAGCAAGTCTTGCTGCTTCTAAAATTTTATGTAAATCCTGTTCTGAAACTTTTTTTGTTGGGTCATAAGCTTTTACTGCGTGTCTCCAGTTTAAATTTTCTATTAATGACATCTTTTTTTATTTTAAAGTTAAACTACTATTTATGTATAATTAGTCATTCTTAAATGACAATACAAATGTACAAACAATTATATTGTGTGCAATTTAATTTCGTAAAGTTTAACATTTGAAAAAATCTATAATATTTATTTATGAAATTTTAAATAATTGATATGTAATTGGATAATAAAAAAAACTGCATCAGTTAATGCAGTTTTCTGTTTATAATTTTTCAAGCCATTGGATAAATTCAGGATAGAGATCATCAATTTTTTCGTCAGGATGTTTCATTCTGATAGCTAATAATCCGTCGTTAAATTCTTTCATCTTCGGAAATCCTCTTTCTTTCATCACCTGATTAACGCTGTAATAGGCATGATCCAAGGTTTTCTGATCATTTTTGAACTGATCGGCACAGAAAAGATAAAATGCTGCATACGTCATGTATTCATCAAACACTTTTTCCGGATTTACATAGTATTGTGTACCTTCCTGTTTTGTATTCACCCATTTTTCTCTGTCTTTTAAAGCATTATTGATTTCTTTTGCATATTTTTTTGTAGGTATTCCTACGTAATTATGATCAATTTCGGTGAACATTCCTCTTGTGTTCAAAATCATATTTTCCATTGGACTAAGAGATTTATCTTCGTCAACCGGAGGAAGTACCATCACAATTTGTTTAAAATCTTTGTCTTTGTAACTATCAGTATAATTAAATCCGTTGATTAAAGGTGAACATAAAATTAAGTAACTGCTTATTTTTGTGTTAAAGTTTTTCTCCAGCCATTTCCATTGTTTATCAAGATTAGCCTGTTGATTATAAGTAGAAATAATGCTCTTATAAAAAGGAAGATGATCTGTATAAAATTTTCTAAACTCTGACTTTACCGCGAAATCTTCAATTTCTTTTTTATAAGTAATGATAGGATTGATTGTAATTTTTTGTGAAGAAACACTTTGTGCCGGAAAAACATAATATTTATTAGCAATCAGCTGATTATTTTTAAAATCGTAACTGGTACCGTTTCCTGTTAGAAAAACATAATTTAGAGGATTCGCTTTAATTAAAGAATCGAATTTAACAATAATTTTTTCATTGCCGAATTTCTTAAAATACTGAAGAACATCCTGATAGTATTGCCCTTTTTGTTGTATCATATCATCATTGTCCAACCCAACTTCGGTAATCGCAATCATAATATGGAGTAATTCTTTCAGCTCATTGATCTCAATTTTTGTATTTCCCTGATGGTCTTTTTTAAACTTTTCATCAAAATGAATCTGCTTTTTTTCCTGAGCAGAAATGACGATGGATAAAAATAAACTATACAGTAAAATTATTCTTTTCATGGGTATTATTTGTTAGATATTAGTTTTTTATGATTTTTGAATTGAGTAATATAGAGCAATCAGAATTTTCCCACCAACTCACTTTTTAGTATTATATTTTTAATTTCAGTTTCAAAATAGTAATACAACTCACTGTTTTCATTCATTTGATTTTCCAGAACAATAATACTGACATCATTTTTAGGAATATAAATATTGAGCGAAGCAAAGCCATCACCTAAGCCTGTATGGCCGAAATATTGAACATTCTGATCGTTGACAATTCTAATATTGTAACCGTAACCCATTTTATCTTTTCCGAAAACATCATGCTGAGACATCGCAGAAGAAGTCGTCATTAGCTGATAGGTCTGGGAATTTAAAATTTTACTTTTATGAAGTTGGTTATTCCATATCGAGAGGTCTTTTGCTGTCGTAACAACTCCGTCTGCGGGTAGATTTTCATCATCAATAAAAGATTCGTCGACACTACTGAAAACATTATTTCTTACTGTATGTCCGACAACCAGTTTCCTCCTGTTTTCATTTGAATAGCAAAACGTATCATTCATTCCCAATTGGTGAAATAGATTTTCTGCTAATTGAGTATACGTTTGATGAGCAACATTTTCAATGATTTTTCCCAATAGAATGTTTGAAAGATTTCCATATTTAAAGTCTGATCCAGGCGTAAATAATAAGGGTTTTTCAAGATCCTGGATTCCATGCGTGTGATTCAAAAGTTGATGAACCGTCACAACATCAGCCCAGGATTGGGTAAGATTTGGTAAATATTTTCTGATAGGAGACTGTAGATCTACTTTTTCTTTTTCAGCCTCTTTTAATAGTAAGACGGATGTGATTTGTTTGGTATTTGACATGATTTCAAACTGATCATCAGGTTTCAAAGGAGTTTGATTATGTATGTTTTTAAAACCATACGCTCTGGAATACTGTGTTTTACCGTTTTTTGTAATCAATACAACGCCGTTAAATGTTCGGGGATATTTATTACTGATTAAGCTGTCTATTTCAAAAATATAATTCGTCTGTGCAAAAGAATTGAAAAATGAGAAAAATAATAGCAAGGTTAATAGTTTGAAATTCATCAGCATTGGGGTATAAGTTAATTTTTTGAAGTTCAAAAATAAACTTAAAAATTAAAATAAGCTAGTAAAAATAGGTGTTTAATTAAGGATTCAATCAATAACAAAACCCCATCAATAAGATGGGGTTTTGTTATGTTTATTCTCTTTCTGCAACTGTTTAATTTTAAAAAATAAAAGTAAAGAAGAGACAAGTATCAAGACTGATCCTAAAATATAAAAAATAAAAGGTTTATTTTCATCGCCACCCATAGGAGCAAATAAAAAAGCTCCTCCTACAATTAATAAATAAAGGCTAAGCCCAATTCTTGTATTAACTGTAGTTCCTAAAAGCCCAATAAATCCACAAAGAAATTCTGTTAGTAATTTTTTGTATAAATTATTCTTCATACTCAAAATTAACAAAAAAAATTATTTTTCCACCAATTCCGCTTCAAAAACATCTACAAAATGCTTTCTGATTTTAGCTTTAATATCTACCATTTCCTCTGGAGTCAGATCTCTTTCAAGTTCTCTTTTTAAAGAAGTCACCTGTTTGTCTTTAATTCCACACGGAACAATATATTCAAAATAGCGCATATCGGTATTTACGTTCAGTGCAAAACCATGCAGAGTTACCCAACGGGAAGCTTTTACGCCCATTGCACATATTTTTCGGGCATAAGGTTTTCCCACATCCAGCCAAACGCCTGTTTCGCCGGGAGAGCGTTCTCCTTTTATTCCATATTCAGCAATCGTTCTGATGATTACTTCTTCCAGATTTCGCATGTATTTATGAATATCTGTAAAGAAATTTTCAAGGTCGAGAATAGGATAACCAACGATTTGCCCGTAACCGTGATAGGTAATATCTCCGCCACGGTTTACTTTTACGAAAGTAGCCTCGATTTCCTTTAGTTTATCAATCCCTGCCAGCATATTTTCTTCATGCCCGCTTTTTCCCAATGTATAAACATGCGGATGCTCGACTAAAAGAAAGTGATTAGAAGTTGTATGATGTTGTTCTGCAGGTAAATCGCGGTTTTTTATTTTGGTATCGATAATATCTTTCATCAGCTTTTCCTGATAGTCCCATGAGGGCTGATATTCTTTTACGCCTAAATCTTCAAATTCTACTACTTTATTCTGATGTGTGTTCATACCAATTTTTGAATACACAAATTTAGTGATTTTTATGCTTTTATAGAATGGACAAAATCTATAGCTTTGGTCTTCCAATCTCTATTGTGTAACAAAATATTGACAAATGCTGTTCCGATGATACCTCCGGCTGCTTTTTCGGTAACATTTTCGAAATCTTCTTTTGATTTAATTCCAAAACCGATCATCACAGGGTTCTTAAGGGGCAGCATGGCTAATCTTGAAAGATAGTCTTCATTTTTTAATACAGCATTTTCATTTCCTGTGGTAGATGATGAACTTACCGCATACAAGAATCCGGAACTTAGAGAATCCAGATATATAATTCTTGCATCAGAAGTTTCGGGAGTTACCAAAAAGGTAAAATTCAGATTATATTTTTCTAAAATTTTCTGATAATTTTTTTCGAATTCAATAGCTGGTAAATCAGGGATAATCAAACCGGAAACACCACTTTCTGAACATTCTCGGCAGAAGTTTTCAAATCCGAAGCTTAGAACAGGATTAATGTAGCCCATTAAAATAACCGGAACTTGCAGTTCGTTTTTAATGGATTTGATTTGTGACAGAAGTTTTTCGATAGTCATTCCGTTTTTTAAAGCCAGTTCGTGAGCCTCGGAGATGACCGGTCCGTCTGCTACAGGATCAGAGTAAGGCATTCCGATTTCCATCATATCCGCTCCGGAATCTTGTATCAGTTTTATAATATCAGCAGTATCTTCAAGCTGAGGAATGCCTGCTGTGAAATAGATGTTGAGTTTTTTTTGAGGTTGGGTGCTGGAAGCTGGATGCTTGAAGTTATTGTTGATCATAGATTTAAATTAAGTTTAAGTTGACAAATTTTATTTTTGAAACTGAGCTAAACCTCTTGCTTCGGACTTCGATCTTCCAGCTTTTTCAAATACGTCTCCATATCTTTATCTCCGCGGCCACTTAAACAAATGACCACAATATCATTTTTATCAAATTTCTTTTTGTCTAAAACAGCCAATGCATGAGCACTTTCCAATGCCGGAATAATACCTTCCAGTTTTGTGAGCTCAAAAGCTGATTTTAAAGCTTCATCATCATTAATACTGAAAAATTCTGCGCGTTTTTCTTTGAATAAATGCGCATGAAAAGGACCTATTCCCGGGTAATCCAAACCTGCAGATATGGAATGAGGTTCAATAACCTGACCGTCTTTTGTCTGCATTACAAGACTCTTACTGCCATGCAAAACACCCAATGTTCCCAAAAAAGTGGTGGCGGCAGATTTTCCGGAATCAATTCCAAAGCCTCCGGCTTCAGCAGCAATTATTTTCACATCTTTTTCATCGACAAAATGGTAAAAAGTACCTGCAGCATTGCTTCCACCGCCAACACAGGCAATGACGTAATCTGGGTTCTTTCTTCCTGTCTGTTCATCAAGCTGTTCTCTTATTTCTTTTGAAATTATACTCTGAAATCTCGCAACCAGATCAGGGAAAGGATGTGGGCCTACCACGCTTCCGATTACATAATGGGTCGTAACGGGATTATTGATCCAGTCTTTTAATGCTTCATTCACGGCATCTTTTAGTGTTTTTGAACCTGAAGTCGCGGCAATAACTTCAGCACCAAGCATTTTCATTCTTGCGACATTCGGAGCCTGGCGCTGAATATCGATTTCGCCCATATACACAATGCATTTCATCCCAAGAAGGGCACATGCCGTAGCTGTGGCAACACCATGCTGACCAGCTCCTGTTTCTGCGATAATTCTGTTTTTTCCAAGGCGTTTTGCCAATAAAACCTGTCCCAGGGCGTTATTGATTTTATGAGCGCCGGTATGGTTGAGGTCTTCTCTTTTTAAATAGATTTTGGTATTATATTTTTCACTTAAATTTCTTGAAAAATATAGAGGAGTCGCACGACCGACATAATTTTTTAACAGCTCCTGATATTCTTGCTGAAAATCTTCAGATTCAATAATTTCAAGATAACTTTTCTGTAATTCTTCTACATTCGGATAGAGCATTTCTGGAATAAAAGCTCCTCCAAATTCTCCATAATATCCGTGTTCATCAGGATTTTTATAATTCATGTTATTTTTCTTTTAAATAGGTGTTTTCAGGAAGTCGACTGAGTAATTCTATTTTTTCTTTATCTGCATTAAAAATTAAGATATCATCATCTTCGGAAGTGATCCAATCTGTTCCTTCTTTTTCTTTAATTATTTTAGCTTGATCATGTAGAATCTTTACATCACATTTTTCATAAAAAGGACGTAAATCCATATTGCAAAAACCAATTGTTTCAAGATTTCTATTTGAAATATTTTCCCTCAGGAGCTGAATTAGTTTCTTTCCATTTCCTTTTTCAGCAGAAACGAGACCTACGGCTTCAACGAATTCATATTCCTTTCCCGAAATTTCAAGTGTAAAATCAAAATTCAGTCTGATAATAGCGGTCAGCCTGCTGAAATGATCTTTAATGAAATGAAATTCTGAGTTTTTGAAAAATAAACGGAAATAATCTGCATTCATGGTACTCCATGCCGGAACGTCCCACAGTTTTAAAATATTTTTTATCTCATCCTTCGTTAAGTCATTGGCTGTTTTAATTTGATAATTCATCCTTACAATGTTCTATAAATAATAAGCTGTGCTGAAACTGCTGTTGTGTAATCTGTTTATTTTGAAATAGAAAATTTATTTTTCCTGTGAGATCAACTAAAATAGGTAAATCCGGTTTGGAATTATACATATTAACGGCAATTTCGAGATTGTCGATCAAATAATAGGAATCAAATTTTTCGTACAGACAGAAGATCTTGCAGTACAAAATTCCAAAATCGTATTTTACATTAGCTCTTACATTCGTGTCCAATAGCTTATCGGCTATAATGACCAGATGGTAACTGTCCCATAAATGAATGGTTTCAAAGAAATACCGGATATCTTTTTCGTTGAAATTTTTAATAATTCTGATAAATTCCAACAATAAACCTTCCATCGACCAGTATTCTATGTCGCTGTCATTCTGTGAAATAAATTCATGAAGATTTTCAATTTTTTCATTTTCAAACCTTACCGGGAAAAAAGCCTGATGAACCGATTTTCTTATCGATTGTAAGCTCATCCGCTTCAATTTTAAAAGTTTGATTTTTTTTGAATAATATTTTTTCAAAGTGTCTGTTTTTATGTTTTTTTGTGTGTTTTTGTGGTAGTCCAAAGGGACTCTTATTCTCTCATAATTTCTTTAAATCTTCTTATTTTGTTTATATTTTTATTTCCAGGGCTAGTTTCAAATTTTGAATTGATATCCAATACCAAAGGTTTTTGCTTTAGTAAATGAATATCAGGGCTATTTTCTTCCGAAATTCCACCGCTTAAAAAATAAGGGAGAGGAATTTCTATGGTGTTCAGTATATTCCAGTCAAATTGTTTTCCCGTTCCTCCAAAAGCTTTTGAATCAGTGTCAAACAATAAATAGCTGATGTTTTTTGTGATCAGACTTTCGATTTTCGGTCTTTGGTTTCCAATTCTGATTACTTTTATAATTCCAATTTCAGGATCTAAATTTTCTCTTAATTCAGCAATAAAATCTTCATTTTCATCACCATGGAGCTGTACATAATTTAAATTGGCTTTTAGGGCTATTTCTATGATCTGCTGTATGGTTTCATTGACAAAAACTCCCACTTTTCCGCGATGACCGATCTTTGAAATATCTTCATAATGCAAATAATTCAGTACATATCTCGGTGATTTTTTATAGAAGATAAATCCCAAAAAATCGACTTTCATCAGAATCAGTTCATGAATTTGATCTAAGACTGTTAATCCACAGACTTTGAGCTGTTGCTTATTAGTTGATGTTTTGTCATTCATTGTTACAGATCTATTACTTTGATATTGAAATATTTGAGGTGAATTCTTTAAAAGCTTTTGCGGGGTTTTTATTTTTCATGAAATATTCACCCATTAAGAAACTATTAAAGCCTTTTTCTTTTAAATAGTTAAAATCTTCAATGCTGTAAATTCCGCTTTCAGCAACGGACAAAATTTCTTCCGGAAGCTGGTTCTTTAGCTGAACCGAATGTTGAAGATCTACTTTAAAATCTTTTAAATTTCTATTGTTAATTCCGACCAAATCAATGTTTGGGTTGATATGTTTTAATTCTTCCTCTGTATGTATTTCCAGTAAAACTTCAAGTCCCAGTTCATGCGAAAGTGCTGTGTATTCATCGACCTGGCGAGGTGAAAGACAGGCTGCAATTAATAATATCACATCAGCGCCCATACTTTTGGCTTCGTAAAACTGGTATTCATCAATCATAAAATCTTTTCTTAAAATAGGAATCTGTATATGATTTCTTACCTCTGAGATATCTTCAGAACTTCCTCCGAAAAAATCCTGATCTGTAAGAATTGAAATTCCGCTTGCTCCAAAATTTTGGTATGCTGAAACAACTTCTAAAGGCTGAAACTGATCATTAATAACTCCTTTTGAAGGCGATTTTCTTTTAAACTCTGCAATAATTCCGGTTCCAGTTTTAACAGACTCTTTCAAGGAAAAATTTGCTCTTCCAAAAAACTCAGAATCTTTTAATTCCTGAACTGAGATTCTTGATTTTGATTTTGAAATTTCTTCTCTTTTTCTCTGTATAATTTTATCTAAAATTGTCATTTTCCAGTTACTTTTAATTTTCTCCTTTTTCTTCAGGCTAAACGGAGACGTTTATTTGTTTAACAGTTTCGCTGAACCTCAAAACTTATATTATTCCAGCAAAAGTTCAAGACTTTTTAGTGCTTTTCCACTCTCTAAGCTTTCCTGAGCCAATAAGAGGCAATCATCATAAGTGCCGAATTTACCCGTATTATATAAAGCAACAGATGCATTGGCCAAAACCACAGAATTTTGCTGTTTTGTTCCTTTTCCTTCCAGTATATTCCTGAATATTTTGGCTGTTTCCTGAATGGTAGCTCCTGCTTTTATATTTTCCGGAGTTACATGGTCGAAACCCAGATCTTCTGAAGAATAAATCTGTTCACCGTTTTTTGTAATGATTTTAGTATCATGCGTTAAGCTGATTTCATCATAGCCATCTAATCCATGAACGATGATAAATTCTCTGTCATCTTTTTGAAGGAGATACTGGTAAATTCGGGCAATTTCCAGATTATAAACACCAATCATCGAAAACTGAGGTTTTACGGGATTCACCAATGGACCTAGCAAATTAAAGAATGTTCTTAAGCCCAGAGATTTTCGGAGCAATCCTACAGACTGAAGGGCAGGATGAAAATAAGGAGCATGGAGAAAGCAGATGTTTGCCTTTTCCAGATCAGTATTTAATTTCTCAGAATCATTTTTAAATTCATAACCTAATTCTTCAAGCACGTTTGATGAACCGGTAGTTGTTGAAGCTCCATAATTTCCATGTTTGGTTACTTTTTGTCCGGCACCGGCTACAACAAAGCTTGTTAAGGTGGAGATATTAATCGTATTTTTACCATCACCTCCGGTTCCTACAATATCGATCGCGTCCGTGGCATCTATATTTACAGGAACAGCCATCTGTAAAAGGGCTTCTCTAAAACCTTCAAGCTCTTTTAATGTAATATTTCGCATCAGAAAAACACTGATAAATGCCGTTACTTCCGTTGCATTAAATTTATTCTGGGCGATCTCAATCATGATTGCTTTAGCCTCAGATTTTGACAGTGTATGATGATTAAACAGGTATTGGAGTATTTCTTTCATTTGTGGAATTTTTACGGTTGAGGGAATGTCTGATGTTTTCAATTGAGTAGAAAATTTTTAATAATAACTTCTCCATCGGGAGTTAAAATACTTTCGGGATGAAACTGAACGCCATGCACATCGTATGTTTTATGTTGCAGTGCCATGATCATTCCGTCTTTATCAACGGCTGTGATTTCAAGTTCTTCCGGGAAATTTTGAGGATTAACGGCCCAGCTGTGATATCTTCCGACTTCCATTCCGCTTGAGAGGTTTCTGAAAAGCTTAGTGTCATTTTTTACCAGATCTGTGGAAGTTGCTACACCGTGAAAAATTTCAGAAAGATTAATTAAACTTCCTCCAAAAGCCTCTGCAATTGCCTGCTGACCGAGACAAACTCCTAAAATACTTTTGGTAGGCGCATATTCTTTGATCAGGTCTAGCAAAATACCCGCTTCTTCAGGAATTCCGGGACCCGGAGAAAGGATAATCTTATCATATTTTCCGATTTCTTCCAAAGTAATTTCATTATTTCTCACAACATCCACTCTCACGTTAAGAATCCTTTCGATAATCTGCACCAAATTGTAAGTAAAGCTGTCGTAATTGTCAAAAACGAGCACTTTGGTTGATGGATTTATAGTATTTTTCATTTTGTTTTTTTTATTATTAGTTAGTAACCAATTTATCTGCTTTTTCTACAGCTTTCTTCAACGCATTCAGCTTGTTGTTGACTTCCTGAAGCTCACTTTCGGGATTTGATTTTGCGACTAATCCGGCTCCTGCCTGGTAGTATAATGTATTGTTTTTGCTTAAAAAAGTTCTGATCATAATGGCTTGATTACAGTTTCCGTTTAAACCCATGATTCCGATGCATCCGCCATAGTATCCACGGGAGTCTTTTTCATATTTATTGATCAGCTGTAAAGCTTTGTGTTTGGGAGCTCCGCTTAATGTTCCCTGAGGGAAAGTGGTGGCCACCATTTCAAAAGGATTGGTATTTTCATGAAGATCGGCAGTCACTTCACTGACCATATGGATCACATGTGAAAAAAGCTGTATTTCTTTTAATTTTGTAACAGTCACATTTTTCCCCAGTTTTCCCAGGTCATTTCTTGCCAGATCTACCAGCATGGTATGTTCGGCATTTTCTTTAGGGTCATTTTTTAATTCCTCGATAGACTGTAAATCGGTTTCAAAATGTCCTGTTCTTTTAAAAGTTCCTGCAATCGGATGGATAATTGCCTTATTATTTTTGATGATAAGCTGGCTTTCAGGGCTTGAACCGAATAATTTGTAATTTCCGTAGTCAAAGAAGAATAGATAAGGGGAAGGATTGATATTTCTTAATGCACGATATACATTAAATTCATCTCCCTGAAATTTCTGTTCGAATCGTCTGCTCAGAACGAGCTGGAAAACATCTCCGCGCATGCAGTGTTTCTGGGCTGTTTTTACCAGGTCTATATATTCTTCATCTGTAATATTGGATGTTTCTTTTCCTATTTTTTCGAAAGGATAGATAACAGAATTTTGGTTTTTTATAAGACTTTCAAGCAGATAAAGCTCAGATTTCACTCCTTCCATCTGGTTTTCGATGATGTGCATTTCATCATTGTAATGATTAATGGCAATCACGTATTGGTATAGCCTATATCGCAAAATAGGAATTTCCACTTCAGGACTTTGTGCTTTGAATGATACGTTTTCAAAAAACTGTACGGCTTCAAAACTGGTATATCCAAAAAGACTTTGAGCGGTTTCTTCTACAAAATCATTGGTTTTTTCACATTCAAAAATACTGGAGAACTCATCGAAGATATCGGCTATTTTATGTTCAATAATAAACTGCTTTACCGGCTCTGAATTGGGTAGTTTAATCTCAAACTCTTTTAAATTTTTAATTTCAATTCCTGCCACTGCATTGATGGCTATAAATGAAAAATTATTATCAATATTTTTAGAATCTGAACTTTCTAAAAGGATGGTATCTCTGAATTTGTCCCGGATCTGCAGGTAAATACTCATCGGAGTCTGAAGATCTCCCAAGGTTTTTTTAGAAACGGTTTTTATTTTTATTTTCTTGTTAAACATTTGTTGTTTATTTTTTTGTTAAATGATGTAAATAAAAAAAGACTTCAACGGCATCCGTCAAAGTCTTTATATGTTGTTTTTATATTATCTAGTCGTTCTTCTTTTAACAACATGACAATAACTTCAGACCCGACGAAGAGTTTGAAAGCCACCACCAATTATTGTTGCTTGTTGTAAACATGTGACAAATTTAGATAATTTTTTAATACAAAATGCAAATTTTACGAAATTAAAAAAACTTAAGTCGTAATCTGCTATTTTGCTTTGTGAAGATTTTTCTTTAATTCTTCTAATTTTAATTTATAAATTTCATCATTATATTGATTGGTATAATCTTCTAATGCTTTTATGTATTCCTGTTTAAATTCTTTATTTGTTGGATCTGCTTCGTATTTTATTTTTGCTGACTGTATCGGTGCCAGTTTCTCATATTTCAGCATTGCTTTTCCCTCTTCCGATTTTCCGTAAAGGATCACCATATTTTTTTCGTATCCGAGAATATATTTTACAGGAAAAGACAGTCCAACTCTTGGAATTCTGATTGCATTTTCAATAGGATAGATGGAAGCTGTTGTCGTTGAAAAGAAGGTATCAACGTATTTTCCATCCTGTTTTTTTACGATGGCTTCATAGTCATGAATATATTCATCATTTAATGTAGAATTGGTTTCTGTATCAGAAGTGATGATTGCAGTGCTTTCAGTGCCATACTTATTTAAAAACCAGGCATTCAAAAACTGTCCGCCAATCCCGTTTAAGATAGCCAGGGGAAGAATGGGAATTAAATACCATCCTTTTTTAGTAAGATAGGCAAGGAGACCAAAAAACAGAAATATGATCACTGCTGTATAAAAACCGTGATGACTCGCAAAAAATAGAATTTTGGAAACAATAATCATAGCTTAAATTTACAATTATCTCTAGAAATACAATTTAAAAACATAAAAAATAATCAGTTAATGAACCGGTTCTGATAACGAAAGATCTGTAGTGCCACTGTAAAATACAATAAGTGTGGCTCCTTTTTCGCCGGTTTTTCCTCTGTGGGCAACGTCTACCATCTCTGGAACGGCCTGTCCTTCTCTGATCCATTGTGTTTTGCCATCCTCTTTTCTTTCTACCTCGATTTCTCCTTTCAGTACATAAGCGGCATTAATAACAGGATGTTTATGCCAGTCTAATGCCTGATTAGGGGGAACGGCGATTTTTAATACTGAAACTTCAGGCTGCCCAGATGGGTAACTTTGATAAAGTGTTCCATCCCATGATTTGGTGGTTTTTAAAAGAGTCGTGGACTCAATTTTATCTGAATATTCAGATTTTTGATCATCTGATGACGAGTTATCACACGATGAAGTGATAATAAATAATGAAATTAGAGCTGCTGTTTTTAATAAATTTTTAGTCATAAGTTTAGGATCGAATTTTTTTTAATCGATTGCGCAAAATTAATATTTCGCATTAAATTTCACAATTGAATGAATTATTTTTTTGTTAATAATAAATCATCATCTCTGAAAAAAATTTTAAAGTGAACATTTGTCATGAGTTTAAAAGTTTATTTTTTATATTTTTGTGACAAATTAGAAAACAATGAAAAAAGTATTAGCAATTGCATTTATCGGAGGTTTATTAGTAGTTAACTGCTCAAAAAAGCCTAATCATGACTTACAGGACAGCAACACGATGTTACCTGAACCGGATGCTCCAACAGTAGTAGACTCAACAGCTAAAAAAGCAGATACTCCTGCTGCAACACCTGCACCTGCTACCGAAGCTCCTAAAACTGACTCTGCAGCTGCAAAATAATGAAAAAACTGTTTTTGACAGGATGCGTAAGCCTGCTTATATTTTCCTGTTCTAAAAAAGAAAATACAGCCATTGACACAGCTGAAACGCCATCGGTTTCAGAGCCTGCAAAAACTAATCTTTCAGGAGATCAGATCATTGAAACATTAGATTGCTCAGGCTGTCATTCGGTAAATGAGAGAATGATAGGACCTTCTTATCAGGAGATCGCAGGAAAATATTCCCAAAAGGATATTGAGCTGCTGGCTTCAAAAATTATAGAAGGCGGAAGTGGAGTTTGGGGAAGTGTCCCTATGTCTGCCCATCCTCAGGTGTCTAAGGAAGATGCCAAAAAAATGGTAGAATATATTTTAAGTCAGAAAAAATAAAAAATGACTCCCGAAAAATCCAGTCTGCACACAAGAAATTTACATCGTAATCCATATGATTTTGATCAACTTATTTCTTGTGTGCCAGAACTGAAACATTACGTTTTTGAGAATGCATATGGAACAACAACCATTAATTTCAGCATTCCGAAAGCTGTAAAACTGCTGAATAAAGCCTTATTACAGCATTGTTATAATATTAAAAACTGGGACATCCCGGATTCTAATCTATGTCCGCCAATTCCGGGACGGGCAGATTATGTTCATTATATTGCTGATCTTTTGGAAGATCGACAGAAACAAATTCCTGTTGGATCTTCTGTTCATGGTTTGGATATCGGAGTAGGAGCGAATCTGGTATATCCTCTGTTAGCCTACAAATCGTATGGCTGGAAAATGCTGGGATCAGATATTAATCAGGAATCTTTAGAAAATGCACAGAAGATTTTAGATCATAATGCTGATCTGGAGCCTTTTATTCAGTTAAAAAAACAGTCTGATTCTCATTTTATCTTCAAAAATATTATAAAGTCAAACGATAAGTTTACATTTTCTATGTGTAATCCACCTTTTCATGATTCTGAAGATTCTGCAATGAAAGGAAACATCAGAAAAACAAAAAATATTAATAAATCAAAAGTTCAGAAACCTCTTCTGAATTTTGGAGGCCAACAGTCTGAGTTATGGTGTGAAGGTGGCGAACTGGCTTTTATTTCAAAAATGATTGAGGAAAGCACTTTGTTTTCATCACAGGTTCTTTGGTTTACTTGTCTGGTTTCTAAAAAAGATAATTTGTATAAATTAACGACACTTTTAAAGAAAGCAAAAGCCATAGATTTCAAGACTATTGATATGGCTCAGGGGCAGAAAGTCAGCAGAATGCTGGCATGGTCATTTATCCCTCAACAAGACAGAAAATCCTGGTTTTTGTAAATTTTACATAATTAATTGGGCTCAGAATAAAATATTTGGCTTTTAATCAGATATATGGAAGTCTGAAAAGGGAAGTTACTTAGACCAAAATAAGAATGATAAGCCACTTTGGATTCAGTCTTTAAATATCCCATAACATTTTTAAACATGAGAAGAATACCCAGCCTCTCTCTTCCGGCTTTCAGCCATATATCCTGTTTTTAACCTGAATTCACGTTATTTATTTTTAAGAAAAATTATTTTTCTGGAAAAAGTCATTGACCGTCAATTCAAAAATCACTAATTTTGCACGTTATTTTAAATAAATACAATGCAATTATCAGAACAAGAAATCATTAGAAGAGAAAAGCTGAATAAGCTTACTGAAATGGGGATTAATGCATTCCCTGCGGACGAGTATACCCTTACAGATACTACAGAATCTATAAAACAGGACTTCACAGAAAGTAAACAGGTGAAGATCGCTGGTAGATTGATGTCCCGCAGAATTCAGGGGAAGGCTTCTTTTGCTGAATTGCAGGATTCTACAGGCAGAATTCAGGTTTATTTCAACAGAGATGAGATCTGTACAGGTGAAGACAAGACTTTATATAATGAAGTGTATAAGCACCTTTTAGATATAGGAGATATTATCGGTATCGAAGGAGAACTGTTCACTACTCAGGTGGGTGAGAAAACGGTTTTGGTGAAAAACTTTGTAATTTTAACTAAATCTTTACGTCCGCTTCCACAACCAAGAACTGATGAAAATGGAGTAGTTCATGATGGATTTAATGATCCTGAAATGAGATACAGACAGCGTTATGTAGATTTAATTGTAAATCCTCATGTAAAGGATACTTTTGTTAAAAGAACAAAAATGTACACGGCGATGCGTCAGTTTTTTAATGATGCAGGTTATATTGAAGTTGAAACTCCGGTTTTGCAGGCTATTCCTGGTGGAGCAGCAGCAAGACCTTTCATTACGCATCATAATGCTTTAGACATTCCTTTATATATGAGAATTGCTAATGAATTATATCTGAAAAGATTAATTGTGGGTGGTTTTGACGGGGTATATGAATTCTCAAAAAACTTTAGAAATGAAGGGATGGACAGAACTCACAATCCGGAATTTACAGTAATGGAAATCTATGTGGCCTACAAAGACTATTATTGGATGATGGATTTCACCGAAAAAATGATAGAACATTGTGCATTAGCGGTGAACGGAACTACGAAAGCTAAATTTGGTGATCAGGAAATTGATTTCAAAGCGCCATACGCAAGAGTTTCAATGACGGAAGCTATTCAAAAATATACAGGTTTTGATATTACTGGAAAATCTGAGCAGGAATTGTTTGATTTTGCTAAATCTATCGGAATTGAGGTAAACGAAACGATGGGGAAAGGAAAATTAATTGATGAAATTTTTGGTGAAAAATGTGAAGGAAACTTCATTCAGCCGACATTTATTACAGATTATCCGGTAGAAATGTCTCCTCTAACCAAGAAACACAGAAGTCAGGAAGGTCTTACGGAGCGTTTTGAATTAATGGTTTGTGGTAAAGAAATCGCGAATGCTTATTCTGAGCTTAATGACCCGATTGATCAGAGAGAACGTTTCGAAGATCAATTAAAATTATCCGAAAAGGGAGATGATGAAGCAGGACAGTTCATTGACGAAGATTTCTTGAGAGCATTGGAATACGGAATGCCGCCAACTTCAGGAATGGGAATCGGAATGGACAGACTCATCATGTTCTTAACGAATAATGCATCAATTCAGGAAGTTTTATTCTTCCCTCAGATGAAGCCTGAAAAAGCTGTTCCTCAGATTGAATTGGGTGAAGATGAAAAAATAATCCTTGAAATTTTGAAATCAGGAGACCAGATTGCTTTAGCTGATGTGAAAGAGCAATCTAAACTTTCAGGTAAAAAATGGGACAAGGCTTCAAAAACTTTAACGAAGAACAATTTGGTTAAAGTAGAGAAAATTGAAGAGAATGTTTTTATGAAACTGGTTTAACATATACAAAATCATATATTAAGACTGCTGAAAGGCAGTCTTTTTTTATTTAATACAATATAAATTATTATTTTTGCTGAAAAAGTAAGCAACCATGAAAAGAATTTATTGTTTTATTATTGCCGTAGTACTCACTACTCAGAATTTTGATGCTCAGTATGTGGGACAAGATCCTGATTTTACAAGTTTATCAAATGTTGGTCAAGTTGTATTTTCCAATACAGGAAATATTTACAGAGGCTATCTGGGAATTTATAGTCCTAATAGTTCTATGAATTATAATATTACGCGTTATTTACCTAATGGCACAGTTGATCCTAATTTTGGAAATAATGGTACAATATCTCCTTCCCAAAATATCACATTGAGAGCAGAGGTTGAAAATAATCTGTATCTGTCATCAGGAAATAAAGTTTTAAAATTTAATTTCAATGGTACTCCCAATAGCGCATTTGGAAATAATGGAGAATGCATTCTGAATATACCAGATAACGGATCAATCGTTAATTTAGTTGTTAGTAGCGATCAGTCGATATATGTAAAAACGTCTTCTACATCAGGATACAACCTTTTTAAAGTTTTACCAACAGGAGCTGTTGATGCTGCATTCGGTGTGAAAAATTTTGGAGCTTTAAATTTTAATCTGTCAAAAATAAATAATAACTCACTAGTAATTTCTCATGCAGGAAGTAATACTAACGAATATAAATTAATTAAATATACTCCTCAAGGAGATTTGGATACAACCTTTGGAAATATGGGTAATCTTATTTTACCATATGTACCTAATGAAGTTCTTGTAGATAAACAAAATAAAATCATAACCAGACAGGGCGGAACGCTTAGAAAGTATAATACAGATGGAACTCAGGATAGTGGTTTTGGGAATAATGGAGAATTTAATTTGTCTTCTTTAACAACGGAACTTGTTGTAATCTCTAACATGGATATAGACAAAAATAATAAAATCATGTTATTTGGAAATATAAGCAGTAGTAAAAGGTTTTTTATAGGAAGAATTAATACAAATGGTACTCCTGATACTACATTTAGTGGTAACGCAACTTCTGCATTCTATATGAGTGCTCCCGATATGACTTTATCTTGGAGTACACTTACTTACTGCAAATCAACAGATGATGATAAGTATAACTGTTATACGAATCAACGTATGGGATTGGCAAGCTACCAACAAAATGTCATAAAATTCACGAGTAATTTTCCTGCTTCATTATCAACATCAGAGGCTGAAATTAAAAATGTAGAGATTTATCCAAATCCGGTATCAGATGTTTTAAATATAAGATTAGGCATCAATGAAAAACTCCAGAAAATAAATATCTATTCTATGGATGGCAGATTAGTATTCACAGGGACAGATGAAAAAACGGATATAAAATTCTTATCTGCAGGAAATTATTTACTGGAAGTCAAAACCAATAAAAATACCTATAACAAAAAAATTATTAAAAATTAAATTTGTCTGAAAAAGGTTGCTCTTCATATTGCTTTGGCTGATGGGAAAGAGCAATCTAAACTTTTCAGGTAAAAAATGGGATAGCGTTTCAAAAAATTTAACGAAGAATAACTTGGTTAAAGTAGAGAAAACTGAAGAGCATGTTTTGATGAAATTGGTCTAAATATATAAAGGTTGTCTTCGGATAACCCTTTTTGTTTAAAGTATAGTATTTGTGTATTCACATAAGAATAACTATTAAAACTGTGACTGTATTATGTTAAAAAAAATAAAAATCGATCAATCTGTTTCGATCTATTCTTCTTTTAATGAGAATTCAAAAACACTAGATTCTTTAAATGAAGGACAAATTGTAAATTTTAACCGTGAAAAAAGACGTAATCAAATTAATTGGATGGAGATTTATTTTCAAGGTAAGAAAGCTTATATCAAAAAGGATTTTTCAAAAATATGTATCTTAAGAAGAGCCAGACTTCTTGATAATTCATGCACTGTTATTTTCTATGAAGCAAAAGATGATAAAAAATATAAATTTGGAGAAATATTTACATCTCATCAATTTGACGATTTGAACCAAGGGTCTGTAAAAATGAAAAGAATTTATGATGAGGCTCAAAAAGAAAAAACGGTAAACTTATATTACAATAAAACAAAAGCAGAAGTTTCGAAAAGAATCTTTGCAAAGGGAGAAGAATTAATTATTGCTAGAGATCAAGGGGGAGTTCTGGAGGTTTTGTATGGAAAAAAGTTTGGATATATCTTATCTGATGTGGCTTATTATGAAGCGAGAAATTGGTGGATAATTGCAGTTGCAGTTCTGGTTGTTTTAGGTATTATAGCAGGAAGTTTTTATGCGCTAATAGATAACGGGTGGACAATTACAGGCAAAATTCTTTTAATTCCGGCGATTGTTATTACACTAATAATCGTGGTTTTTATAAAATTTATTTTAGCAATATTTGACATTATCTTTCAAAATCTTAGAAAACGATTTTAATTTATCCTCCAATAATTCGGAGGATAAATATATTAAGAAATTAAATATTATTTTCTCAGTTTACTGAACGAAGCCATTAAATAAAAGAGAAAAGGTAGTATAAACAATGAGCCCAACATGAGTGCCCATCCCAGTGCTGAAATTGTTTTTGGTGCTGCCACATGCTCTAACAATGATAAATGTTGCCCGTTGGCAAAAAGGATAATATTTGGATTATGCTGATACGTTGCGGCCACCAGTATCATAATGATCTGAAATCCGGCCAAAGCCCTAACAGGAAGTAATTTTCGGGTATTCATGGCTTTTAAAATTAACGCTAAACAAATGGTTGCAAAAACTGTGGCCATTATTCCTAAAGGTTTTGAGAAAACCCACATCACCAAAGGAATATCCGAAATATAAGCGGTCAAAAATACCAAAAGTCCTGTGATGACTACAAAAATCATCGTCTGTTTGGATTTTTTGATCATTAAACCTAGTTCAAGGCGATCGGTTGTTTCTCTCAAAGCAAATACAGAAGCCAGATAAGCACAAATGGAGACCGTAAATAATCCCACTGCAACACCAAACCAATTCAGCCAGCTGAAAATATATAAATCTAAAAAATTGGTAGCGTCCGGATCAATTGAATGTGAAACCGTTGCCGCAGCAATTAAACCGAGAAAAAACGGAGTCAGTAAACTTGAAAAATAAAAAATCTGTGTGTAAACAACCTGCCAGTCATCTTTCACAGCGTCATAATGCCTGAATGTGAAGGCGGTTCCTCTTGCAATAATTCCGACAAGCATCAAAACCAAAGGAATATGAAGGTAAGTTGACAGGGTTGTATAAATTTCAGGAAAACCCACAAAAAGAATCACAATGGCGATGATCAGCCACATATGATTGGCTTCCCAAACAGGAGCGATTGATTCATACATGATTTCTTTTGTCTTGTCACGGGCTCTTTTTTTAGTAAAAAGTTCCACAATTCCGGCTCCGAAATCCGCTCCGCCCAAAATCACATACAGACAGATTGACAGCCAGAGAAAGCCTATAACTACGTAAATCATGATCTTTTGTTTTTAGTGTTAAACTGAGCGTCAGTAGGATCATACAATCTCGGAACCATCTGTATCTGTCGTCTCAGTAAGAAGATGATAATGATTGATAAAGAAACAAATATGGCGGTGAAAAAGTAAAATGAATATTGTATTCCGGGCATCGGGGTTACTGCATCAACAGTTCTCATGATTCCATAGATAATCCATGGCTGGCGACCAACCTCGGTTACTGTCCAGCCTGCTTCCAAAGCGATATATCCAAAAGGAGTCGCTATTAAAAACGTCTTGAGTAGCCAGTTTTTGCTAAGCCATTCTTTTCTGAAAAATGTTGCGTATAAATAAATGGTTCCGATAATAATCATGACGACTCCAAAGAAAATCATAATCTGAAATGCATAATGTACAACGGGGACCGGCGGCCATTCATCTCGTGGGAAATCTTTCAGACCTTTTACTTCGTGATCAAAATCATTCGCCACCAGAAAACTTAAAACTTTAGGGATTTTTAAGGCATATTTTATTTCGCCTTTTTCTTCGTCAGGAATTCCTCCAATAACGAAAGATGCGCCTTTTTCTGTTTCAAAATGGGCTTCCATGGCTGCCAGTTTGATCGGTTGCCTTTCAGCAACAGATTTAGCAGCAACATCACCACTTAAAGGTGCTCCAAAGGCTCCGATCAAAGCAAATCCTGCTGCTATTCTGAATGCTTTGGTATGAAACTCAACATTCTTTTTTCTCATAATTAAATAAGCATGAACTCCCGCAACAGCAAATCCTGTTGCACAAAAGGCTGCAACGGTCATATGCAGAGCCTGTGGAAACCATGCGTCATTGAACATCGCTTTAATAGGATCTATATTTAAATATTGACCGTCAATATAATCAAATCCGGCAGGAGAATTCATCCATGCATTGGCAGCTACCACCAATATTCCTGAGGCCAATCCGCTTAAACCTACCAAAAAACCGCAAAACCAGTGAAACCATTTATTGAACTTATCCCAGCCATAAAGAAAAAATCCGATAGCGATGGCCTCAATAAAAAAGGCAGTTCCTTCCAAAGAGAAAGGCATTCCGAAAATAGGTCCTGCATGTTTCATGAAAGCCGGCCAAAGAAGACCTAGTTCAAAAGAAAGCATCGTTCCGGAAACGGCTCCTACAGCAAAAAGTATGGCAACTCCCTTGCTCCAGGCTTTGGTAAGACCTTTATATAGTTCGTTATTTGTTTTAAGGTATTTCCAGTGTGCGAAAGCCATCAGAAAAGGCATTACCATACCCACACAGGAGAATATAATATGAAACCCGAGCGACATTGCCATTTGTGCACGGGCAGCTAGAAAATCATCCATAATATCAACTTTTGAGTAAATAAATTTAAGCATAAATTATTGATGTCCGGTATGATTTACAACAGGAATGGTTTAAATAATAGGTTTTAACTTTGATACTTTTTAAGAGGTTGAAAGGCATAATTTTTGATGCCATGATGAAAAAATAAAAACACAATTATGAAAAAGATCTCGATTCTTTTCAACAATCAAAGGTCGGTATTTCTTGCTATTCTTTAAATGGAAATGTTATTACCATTAATGGAGCAAGTGTTTTTGAAAGTGATCTTTCAGGAGGGGCAAACATTACTACAAAAATTCAAGGAAATTATTTATATCTATTCACTCAGGGCAGCGTTACAAGATATATTATTACAGAAGCTTCCTTAAATACTCAGGAAACAAAAGGGAGTAGTACAATGAATTTCAACAATCCTTTTTCGAACGAGTTAAATATTAAAACAAACAAAAAAATTAATAGAATTGATATTTTTGATGACAGCGGACGTTTGATTTTGACTGAAAAATCAAAAACTGATATCAATACTTCATCATTACATAAAGGAATATATATTATTAAAATAACGGCAGATTCAAATGAAATTATCTCCAGAAAAGCGATAAAAAATTGATTCTGAAACAATAAGCAAAAAATTGATTCTTATTATAAAATTCAGGCAGGCTTCGGTCTGCTTTTTTATGTTTAAAACGATGTTTTTTGACATATTTTAACTTTCATACCTCGAAAAAAATCACGATATTTGTAGGTCTTTGCATATAGCAAGATTTTAATATTTAATATGAGTCAGAAACAATATACAGCTAGTAGTATTCAGGCATTGGAAGGAATGGAGCACGTACGTATGCGCCCTTCAATGTACATTGGTGATGTAGGAGTCAGAGGTCTTCATCATTTGGTTTATGAAGTAGTAGATAACTCTATTGACGAGGCTTTGGCAGGATACTGCGACACAATCTTCGTTGCTATTAAAGAAGGAAACGGAATCGAAGTTAGCGATAACGGTAGAGGTATTCCTGTTGACTTTCACGAAAAAGAACAAAAATCCGCTCTTGAGGTTGTAATGACCAAAATCGGAGCAGGAGGTAAATTTGATAAAGATTCTTATAAAGTTTCCGGAGGTCTTCACGGAGTTGGGGTATCGTGTGTGAATGCACTTTCTAACGAAATGATCACTACGGTTTACAGAGACGGAAATGTTTATCAGCAAGTATATTCCAAAGGAAAAGCACAGACAGAAGTAGAAGAAATAGGACACAGTGACAAAAGAGGAACCAAGCAGTTCTTCCAGCCTGATGATACTATTTTTACAGAACTGGTATATAACTATGATACTTTAGCAAGCCGTTTAAGAGAACTTTCTTACCTTAATAAAGGAATTACCGTTACTCTTACCGATGAAAGAGAAAGACTGGAAGACGGTTCTTTCAAAACTGAAATTTTCCATTCTGAGGGTGGTTTAAAAGAGTTTGTAGAATATATCGATGGAAGCCGTGAATCTATTATGGAGCACGTGATTTTCATGGAAGGAGAGAGAGATGAAATTCCTGTGGAGGTTGCAATGCGTTATAACACTTCGTTTAACGAAAATCTTCACTCTTATGTAAATAATATCAATACGCATGAAGGAGGTACTCACTTGGCAGGTTTCAGACGTGCTTTGACGAGAACTTTGAAGAAATATGCAGATGATCTTGGTATTCCGCAAAAAGAAAAAGTGGAAATCACCGGAGATGACTTCCGTGAAGGATTGACAGCCGTGATTTCTGTAAAAGTAATGGAACCTCAATTTGAAGGTCAAACTAAAACAAAATTAGGAAACTCTGAAGTTTCCGGTGCTGTTGATAAAATTGTAGGGGAGATGCTTACCAATTTCCTAGAAGAAAATCCTAACGAAGCAAAAATTATTGTTCAGAAAGTAGTTTTAGCGGCAAAAGCAAGACAGGCAGCAAAAAAAGCCCGTGAAATGGTTCAGAGAAAATCTCCGATGGGTGGTTCTGGGCTTCCGGGAAAATTATCTGACTGTTCTTCTAAAGATCCTGCAGAATCAGAACTATTCCTTGTAGAGGGAGATTCAGCGGGTGGAACGGCTAAACAAGGCCGTGACAGACATTTTCAGGCTATTCTTCCGTTAAGAGGTAAAATTTTGAACGTAGAAAAATCGATGCTTCATAAAGTATACGATAACGAGGAAATTAAAAATATTTATACAGCTCTTGGAGTTTCTGTAGGAACGGAAGAAGACAGCAAGGCGTTGAATATGGCGAAACTGAGATATCACAAAATCGTTATTATGACCGATGCTGATATTGATGGTTCTCACATTTCTACATTGATTCTTACTTTCTTCTTTAGATTTATGAAAGAACTGATTGAGAACGGATACATTTATATCGCTCAGCCGCCTTTATATTTATTAAAAAGAGGAAACAAAAAAATATACGCTTACAACGAAAAAGAACGTGAAGAGTTTACTTTAGAGATGTCTCCTGACGGGAAAGGGGTTGAAGTTCAGCGTTATAAAGGTCTTGGAGAGATGAACCCGGAGCAGCTTTGGGAAACAACTCTGAACCCTGAACACAGAATCCTGAAGCAGGTAACCATTGATAATGCTGTTGAAGCTGACAGTGTTTTCTCTATGTTGATGGGAGATGAGGTTCCGCCAAGAAGGGAATTTATTGAGAAGAATGCAAAATATGCGAAAATTGATGCATAATTAATATTCGTTAAAAATATTGACTAGAAAAGCTCCTAATCAGGAGCTTTTTTCATTTTAGAAAATGTTAAGTTTATTTTAAAATTATGAATAATATTTGCAAACTATAAAAAATAAGCTATATTTAGCACGTAAAACACACAAAAAACCTCAAAGATGAAAAAATCGACATTTTTAATGTCCATCAGTTCGATGGCGTTGTCTTTTTCTTTAAACGCACAAGTTGGGATTAATAATCCGAATCCCCAAGCCTCATTAGACGTTATCGGTAAACCTACAGTCACTTCAAGTTTAGACGGAATTATTCCTCCAAGAATTACAGGAGATCAATTAAGAGCTAAGACCTATACTGCTGCTCAGACAGGAGCACAGGTATATGTTACGGCAGCAGATTCAAATCCTTCAGGTCAAACCATTGGTGTGAAAGCTCCGGGAAACTACTATTTTGATGGAACTGTTTGGAAGCATATAGTCGATACCGTAAGTGCATTGCCAAATGGTACAGGCTCTGTAATTATGATCAACGGAGTACTACAGGTTGCACAAGAGATGACAATGAGAATGAGCCAGGATTGGGTAGTTCCTCTTGGTACAGGAAACCCTTCTGCAACAACCAATCGGTCAGCCATTGGAAATATTACGACCGAATTAGTGGATAATTATAATTCATATACGGGAACAACAACTACGAACTCATTTAAAGTAACTAATGATGGAACCTATCAGATTGGAATGAATTTTCCAATACAGAATCAAAACGGGAATGTATTAAATGGAAATTTTTATTACGGAGTATTTAATGTTACAGATAATAAATGGCAGGTTTTTACTATTTATACAGTAAACGATATGAATAATGGTGATGTTAAAATTATGAATTACCTGGGAGCCGTAGATTTGGTGGCATCAAAAACATATGCATTCTATGCGGGACAACAGCAACCGAATTTTACCGGTAGCAACGGTGCTAATTTATTAATAAGAGGTTTGTCTGTAGGAGTAAACGGGAATTTTGAATTAGGTTATTTTAGCGTAAAACGTATTAAATAAAACAATTATATCTAAAGGCAAAAAAGACTTCAAAAATGAAGTCTTTTTTTGTGGTATATATTTAAAAATAATTTTAGCAGAGATTAAGATTTCATTATTTTTGCTCAATTTTAATAATCATGATGAAAATTCTTTGTATCGGAGCCCTATCTATAGCTTCATTGCACTTTGCCCAGACTTATCCGGTTTCTTCAATTCCCGAAAGTTTAAAGAAAAATGCAAATGCAGTGGTTAGAAAAGATTTTATGACGGTTCAGATCAACAAAATCGATGAAGTTAGATATCAAAGTAATACAGTTACCACTGTTTTAAATAAAGACGGTGATGAAAAGGCCTTATTATATATTCCTTATAAGAAAGGAAACAGTATTTCCAATGTTAAAGTTACTATCTATGATGAATCTGGAAAGAAGGTAAAGTCATATTCAAAATCTGACTTTGGAGATTTTGCCAATAACAGCCAGGGAGTATTTTATTCCAACAGCAGAATTATGGCGTTATCGTATACACCTACACAGTATCCTTACACCGTAGATTTTTCATATGAAATTACGAATGAAAATACTATTTTTATTCCTGATTTTGTTCCTTTCTCAAGTACAAAAACCTCTTTGGAAGAAGCTGAATTCAGAATTATCAATAAATCCGGAATTGATTTAAGAACTAAAATATATCCTTCAAAATATAATTATGCGTCCGTCAATGAATCCGGTGATACTGCTGTGAAGGTTTATTCCTATAAGAATGTTAAAGCAGTGGATGAAGCAGATTTATTGCCGCAGCCTGAAGAGATTTTGCCCAAAGTAAGTTTTGCATTGACAAAATTTAATCTGGAAGGCAAGCAGGGAACACTGAATAACTGGACTGATTTTGGAACATGGTATTACAACAATCTTATACAGCCGGTTTCTGTTTCTACACCTACGATAAAAGCAGAGGTTGCCGCATTACAGCTTCAGGGATCAACAGAAGAAAAAGTAAAAAAACTGTATCAGTATATGCAGGCCAAGACCAGATATATTTTTGTAGGTCTGGGTATTGGAGGATGGATGCCGATGTTGCCGGATGAGGTGCATAAAAAAGGATACGGAGACTGTAAAGGGCTTACCAATTACATGAAAACGCTATTGGATGAAGCAGGAATACCTTCTTATTACTGCGTAATTAATTCAGGAGTCTCACAGATTTCTTTTGATAAAGATTTTCCAACAATGGGCGGGAATCATGCTATTTTGATGGTTCCTACTGAAAAAGGAAATATTTGGCTGGAAAATACGAGCCAGCAGTTTGCATATAATCACTTAAGTTACAGAACGACAGATCGAAACGTGCTTTCCGTTAAAAAGAATGGGATTGAACTGATCAATACACCGATCTACACTGCTGAACAGAATAAAGAGAAACAGTCTCTGAAAATTATCCTTAACGAAGATAACAGTATCAGCGGTGCCGGACAGTTTGCTTTTAGCGGCAGTCAGTACGATGTTAATTTGTTATATAATAATTTATCTCCAAAAGATAGAAATGATTTACTGAAGAACCGTATTGATGTTTTAAATTTTGATAAAATTGAAATGAAAAACTATATCAATGATAGAGATCTTGCCATTGCAAAGTTTGAAGTAGATTTTAAGGCTTTAAACTATTCTAAAAATGCGGGCAGTAGTATGATTTTCAGGTCGGTGCCTATTTTTACGAATGAAATTTATAAAACTGAAGAAAACAGGGAACTCCCTTTTGAATTGAGACAGTCTTTTGAAGATGATTTTGATATCAGCTTTATCATTCCTAAGAATTATAAAATTGATGAAATGCCGAATGATGTTATCCTTAATTCTGAATTCGGAACTTATAAACTGAGTTTCGTCAAAAATGGTGAAGAAATAAAAGTAAACAGGAAAATACGTGTAAATAAAGGAATTTACCCTAAAGAAAAATATAACGATTATATCAATTTCAGAAAAAAAACGATTAACATTGATAATTCGAAAATTCTAATAACCAAGATCTAAGCATGAAAAAAATATTTTTGATTGTTTTGGGCTCTATGAACTTTATGCTCATCGATGCACAAAAACATGAATTTCTTAATCCGCCTAAATTTAATGATGCAGATTTATCTAAGACAAAATCAACATTAGATGAGAATGCTCCTGCAGAGATTTTATACAAATCGCTACATTTCATGGTAGATCACTCTACAGGATGGCTTCATAAAAAATACTTTTACAGAGTTAAAATTTATAATAAAGATAAAGCTGAAGACTGGTTGAATCTTGAAGTTCCTTTATACCAGAGCGGAAGTGACGTAGAAACTTTGAATAAAGTGAAAGCCTTTACTTATAATCTTGAAAACGGAGTTACCGTTCCGACTAAAGTTGAAAAAAATTCTAAATTTAAAAGTAAAGAAAGTAAATATGTTACGATAACCAAACTGGCTTTTCCGAATGTAAAAGACGGTTCTGTTTTAGAGTATCAGTATGAAGTGATTTCACCCTTTTTGTTTTCTATTCCTGAAATCCTGATCGAATCGGATACCCCGTCATTATATACGGAATATGTGTTGGAAAATCCGTTGAATATTGCTTATAATATCAACTATACAGGATCTGTTACTCCAAAATACAGAGTAGTGGAAGAAAAAAATCTGTACGGAACTCAATATAAAACTTATCGTTTCGGTTATGAAAATCTAAAAGGTTTCAAAACAGAAAAGTTTGTAAAAAACGACAGGAATTACAGAACAAAAATCAGTGCTGAGTTGAACTCCACCAATTTCAGAGAATTAAAACTGTACTCTTCATCATGGGAACAAATCAAAGAAAGGCTTTATCAAAATGAAGACTTCGGAGGAGAATTAAAAAAAACAAGACTGGCAAAAGAAAATTTACCGGCAGGAGTTTCAAGTCTTAACAGCGACATTGAAAAAGCTGATGCGGTCTTTAAATATGTTCAAAATACCTTCACGTGGAATAAAGACAGAGGGATTTATACTGAGCAGGGATTAAAAAAACTGGTAGAGACAAAAACAGGAAATGCTGCAGAAATCAATCTTCTTCTGATTGCAATGTTGCGTGAAGCAGGAATTAAAGCAGACCCTATTCTTATTTCCACAGTGAGCAATGGACTTATCAATCTTGCATCACCCAATGTTTCTAATATGAATTTTGTAATTGCCGCCATTAAAGTAGATGATGAATACCATTTGTACGATGCCACTTCCAAGCAGTCATCGATGGATCAGCTTCCTCCGAGAGACTGGAATGAGTACGGTATTTTACTGTCAAAAGATAAAGTACAGCAGCTCTCAATGATCAATGCTAAGCCGAGTTTTACTTATTTGACAGCGAATGCAAAGATCAATGAAAACGGCAGTATTTCCGGAACCTATTCAGATAAAGATACAGGATCTTTTGCCATGTATGCGAAAGAGAATTATGATGACAACACAGATAAATATAAGAAGCAGTATAAGGAAAATTTTGCTATTGATTTTACGAATATTGATTCCAAAGTTCTAAATAACGGAGACTTCGAAAGTACAATGAATTTCTCTTCTGATAATCTGATTGACAGAATCGGAAAGAAAATGATCATCAACCCAATGTTGTTTCTGAATAAAAATTCCAATGAATTTGACCAGGTTGAGGCAAGAAAATATACCATTGATTTTATTTCGCCTTACACAAAAGTGAAGAAAATAATTTTGGAAATTCCTGAAGGCTATGCAGTTGAGGAGCTTCCTAAAAGCAAAAAGATTGTTACGGAAGACAAAGAAATTGAATACAGTTATTCCGTAGAGCAGAAGGGTAATACACTGGAAATAACTTCTACTACAAAAGTGACAAGTGCAGATTACCCTAAAGAATATTATTCTGCTTTTAAACAGATTTGGGGAGTGGCTTCAAAACAGGAAAATCAGGTTATCAGTCTGATTAAAAAATAGAAATTAATAATATTTTTAAATATTTTCAAAACCATTCAAAATTTGAATGGTTTTTGCATTCAGGATAGAAAATTAAATTATGAAAAATACAATTGCTGTTTTGGCTTTATCTTCCTTACTTGCTGTCTCAGCCTGTAATAAGACAAAATCCGATAGCCCGACTGCAGATAAAACAGAGATTACTCAGCCGGAAAAATTTACACTCGATTCTATAAAAATAAATGATTCTGTCATGCTAAATGATTCTTTAAAGATAAAGTTTAGCTCTCAAATGCTGGTTTTTCCGACTATAAAAGATAAAAAGCTGTTGGATAGTATTTATTATACCAATAAAGATGTCCAGGATTTTTCTAAGGAAGGTATTAAAAAATTAACTGAGAAAGAAAAGAACGATTATTTTATCAATGTAAAAAAAGACTCCAAAGACTGGCTTTCGGATATCAGATACTATCAGGAATGGTATTCGGATGCTTCTATGAAAATGGTTTCCAATGTCAATGATTATATGCATATTGAGTATTTCTGGAGCTCTTATGAAGGAGGGGCTCATGATAACTTCGGATTTGCAGAAAGGATTTTCGATCTTAAAAACAACAAAAAGCTACAGCTTAATGATATCACTTCCATGCCCAAAAATAAACTGGAAGAACTTCTGCAAAAAAATATCAATAAGCAGAATGGAGGTGCGACAGATGAAAATGGGACAGTTGATAATTCAGATATGCTTATCGTAGACAAAATTCCGGCAACGGGTAATTTCTATTTTGATCACAAAAATCTGTATTTCCATTACAGTCCTTATGAAATTACTGCTTTTGCAGCGGGAGATATTCTTATTCCGATTTCATGGGAGGAGCTTAAAGGTACTCTGAAACCTGAGTTTATGCAGAGAATGAAAATGAAATAACTGAAAGAGCTTCCTATCGGGAGGCTTTTTTTATGCCTTTGGAATGTTTTTTGACTGATAAGAAGAAACACTTTGTTATGAAAAAGGGCATTTATGTTTGGGCGGTTATTTCGCTCTTTACGATATCCGGTTGTAAAGAGTTGAAGATGAAAGATAAAGATTTGCAGACTCAGAATTTTTCTAATTTTCCTGTTGATTCAGTAATCGAAGAGGACTCAATTAAAGTTTTTGATTCAGTTACTATGAAATATTCGTCGAAACTTTTGGTATTTCCCAATTTACATGATAAAAAGCTTCTTGACAGCATTTATTCCCATAAAAAAAATATCACAGATTTTTCTAAAAACGGATTACAAAAATACCTTAAAGAGCAAAAAGAAGAAGCCTACGCTAGTGTTAAAACTTCAACAGCAGGTATCCAAAGATGGGAAAATACGTCTCAGATGAATCTTAAGTCAAATAAAAATGGTTTTATCCATATTCAGTACTATGATAATATTTCTGAAGACGGCAGCTCTGGAAATTACAGATATGTAGAAAAGGTTATCGATTTAAAGAATAATAAAAAACTGCAGTTGTCTGATATTACTGTGATTTCTAAAAATAAACTGTCGGAAATATTAAAGAAAAACATCTGCAATACAACAATGATGCAGCAAATGGAAAAATATGATCAGAAAGGATTCGGTATCTTGGCTTCTATTGATTTTCCGGTGACGAGCAACTTTTATTTTGATGATAACAATCTTTATTTTCATTATAATATGAATGAAATTACGACCAATTATGCTATCGGCGATATCATTATTCCGGTTCCGTGGACTGATCTGAAGGGAAGTTTAAAGTCTGATTTTCAGCAGCGAATGAAGATTAAGTATTAATTTGAACATCCGCTTTTTCGTATTAATAATTTTTTAATTTAAATAACCCTGAAATAAGTTCAGAATCAGCAATCAATTTTCTATTTTTGCGACAATGGAAAAAGTAGCCTTTATTATCAATCCTTTTTCGGCAAAAAAAAATTATCAGCCTTTCCTTAATGAGCTTAAAACTAAGGTTGATAATCCTTTGTATTATATCTCAGAATCTATTCAGGGAACAGATGATTTTATTGAAAAGCATTTCAATGACATCGATATTTTTGTTGCCATTGGAGGAGATGGCACAATTTCTACTGTCGCAAAAAATCTGATCAGTACCGATAAAATTCTTGCTATTTTTCCGGCGGGCTCAGGAAATGGATTTTCTAATGAAACACAGTTCAGCAAAAACTTAACGGAGCTTTTAGATAAAATAAAAGAGAAAAAATCCAGAAAGATTGATACTTTTACCGTTAATGATAAACTTTCAATCAATGTGTCAGGAACAGGATTTGACGGAAAGGTCGTTAAAGAGTTTGAAAAAACCGATCGCGGGTTTAAAAACTATATCAAAGTTTCTTTAAAAACATTTTTCAATTATAAGCCGATTAAACTTAAATTTTTACAGGAAGAATATCAGCAGTACAATGGTAAGTATTTAATGGTCAATATTGCCAATACCCGACAGTTCGGTAATAACGCTTACATTGCTCCGAATGCCAGTAAAAGTGATGGTTTGGTTGATATGGTTCTTGTTAAAAAGTTTCCATTGACTTATTCTCCGCTTTTCGCGTTCAGAATGTTTACAAAAAAACTGAAAGATGATGATTACATCACTTATCTTCCGGTTTCGGAAATTGAATTTAAAGTGAACACCAAAAATTGGCATCTCGACGGTGAATTCAATAAAATAAAATCCCCGATTCATATTAAAGTACAGCCGTCAAGCCTGAATATTTTGATATAAATTTTATTTAGTTAGTTGCGTCGAAACTATAAAAGTCTCCAGAGTTATTTTTGCATTTTCTGAAAAACGTTTTTGGTAAACCATTTTTGAAACTTATTTTTGATGCAGTTTTCTTATCACAGTCCAAGTTTGTATTTTGAAAGATAAGAATTCTACTTGCTAATTTTGTAGGCAAATCAGTATTTAAAGTAACATAATAATTTCCTAAATATTGATTCTTTTTATTAAAAATAAGAATTCGATTTGTTGCTCTGCGAGATAATCCCCAAATCCAAGTTGAATTCATTATTTTATATGTTTTTCCTTGGGTTGTCTTAAGGGTTCCTAAAAATGTTAAATGGGTTTCTGTTCCACCTTTTATATCCCATTTTCCAAAGACTAATTCTTTTCCAATCTGTCCTCTTTGTAAGACTTTTAATCGTATCTTAAGATCTTTATGCTGAGATTCCCCCAAAAAAGGAATTAATATTAGTAAAGCTGATAAAAATCGAATATTATGTAGTTTATTCATTAAATAAATTAAACTTCCAATTTCTTTTCAACTTCATTAGGGTGTGCCAGACAATATTGTAATTGTTCTTTGTCCAGCTGTTTTTCCCAGTTGGCTACCACAACAGTAGCTACAGAATTACCGATGACATTGGTTAAAGCTCTGCATTCACTCATAAATTTGTCAATTCCTAAAATTAAAGTCATTCCCGTAATAGGAATTTCAGGAACTACCGCCAGCGTGGCCGCCAGGGTTACAAATCCTGCTCCCGTAACTCCTGCTGCTCCTTTTGAACTTAACATGGCTACTAAAAGGAGCATCAGCTGTTTTTCAAGAGGAAGGTGAATATTCAGTGCCTGAGCGATAAATAATGAAGCCAGGGTCATGTAAATATTAGTACCGTCAAGATTAAATGAATAGCCTGTGGGAACCACCAGACCGACAATAGCTCTTGAGCAGCCGGCTTTTTCAAGTTTTTCCATAATTCCGGGTAGGGCAGATTCGGACGAACTGGTTCCCAATACCAAAAGAAGTTCTTCTTTTAGATAATACATCAGTTTAAAAATATTAAAACCGTTATACCAGGCAACAGCGCCCAAAACCAAGACTATAAATAATGCTGAAGTGATATAAAATGTTCCGACTAAAAAGATAAGGTTCAAAACAGAATGGAGTCCGTATTTTCCAATAGTAAATGCCATTGCTCCGAAAGCACCGATCGGAGCCAGTTTCATCAGCATATGAACAATTTTGAAAACCGGAGTTGAAAGATCCTGTAAAAATGCCGTTACTTTTTGACTTTTCTCTTTGGTTAAAACTAAAGCAACTCCCATTAAGATAGCTACTAAAAGCACCTGCAGGATGTTTTCGCCAACCAACGGACTGAAAAGGGTTTCAGGGATGATATTCATGATAAAGCCTGTCAGTGTTGACTCGTGTGCTTTTTGCTGATACTGAGAAACATCTCCTGATAATGTGGCAGGATCAATATTTAAGCCATGTCCTGGCTGTAAAATATTCCCTACGATTAATCCTATAATTAAAGCCAAAGTAGAAAATGTAAAGAAGTAAATCATTGCTTTGATGGCAATTCTTCCGACTTTTTTCAGGTCAGTCATGTGAGCGATTCCTAAAGTCAGCGTAATAAAAATTACCGGAGCGATAATCATTTTGACGAGTTTGATAAAACCGTCACCCAAAGGTTTCATTTTTTCGCCCAATTCGGGATAAAACTTTCCTAAAAGAATACCTGCCATTATGGCTATAATAACCTGAAAGTAAAGCTGCTGATAGATTTTTTTTGCTTTCAAAAGGAGTTTATTTGATTTTTAAAGGGCGAAAATTAAGAAAATTTATTTTTAAATATGACAAAAGTCATAAAAAGTTTCGGCGGGCCTGAAGGCCCGCCGAAACTTTATAAAGTATTTATTTTATTTCAGATTCTTTAAATGCTCATTCTTAGCTTCAATTCGAATGCTGTCAAAAAAGTGATGACCAAATTGAGCATGCAGATTATTATTCATCATCTCCTGATAACAAATCTCCGGTTTGGAGCTTTTATCAGCTGGAATGCATCCGGGAGGAGATATTGTATCAAAAACGACCTTTATATTATTTTTATTTAAAAGCTGTCTGAATTCTTTGCGTATATCTATGCTGTCACTCAGCTTTATATGCTCAAAATAAGTGAGCTTATTATTTTTAAAATCATTTTTTGCCTTTTCTCTAAGTTCTTCACAGGTTAATTTTTTCTTCTGACAGGAACAAATCAATAAAAACACTGAAAGTAAAAAGCAGAATTTCATATTTAGCTAATCAGTTTCATAATCTCCAAAGCTACCTTCAGGGCTTCAGTGCCGTCTTCGATAGAAACTTCTACATTTTTATTTTCTATAATAGAATCTGCCAAGGAGTTTAGCTCATCTAAAATAGCATTGTTAGGCTGAATATTTGGATATTCAAATAAAATCTGATTTTTTTCACCCTCTGCATTTTCAATAATCATATCAAATGGAGTAGGATTTTCAGGAGCATCCTTCATTCGGATAACTTCTGCTTTTTTCTCCAGGAAATCGACTGAGATATAAGCATCTTTCTGAAAAAACCTACTTTTCCTCATTGCTTTCATTGAAATTCTGGAAGTGGTAAGATTAGCAACACATCCGTTTTCAAATTCAATTCGGGCATTGGTAATATCCGGAGTTTTACTTACGACGCATACACCGCTGGCATGGATGTTTTTTACCTTAGACTTCACGACACTTAATAAAATATCCAGATCATGAATCATAAGATCCAAAACCACTGAAACATCTGTCCCACGGGGATTGAACTCTGCTAATCTGTGAATTTCTATAAACATCGGATCCTTGATGTATTCTTTTGTTGCCATGAAAGCCGGATTGTATCTTTCAACGTGTCCTACCTGAGCTTTTATATTATTCTCACGGCATTTTTGAAGAATTTCTTCAGCCTGTTCAAGAGTTTGTGTAACCGGTTTTTCGATGAAAAAATGAAGCCCTTTTTCAATTGCTTTTAAGGCATAATCATAATGATAGATCGTGGGTGTTACAATATCCAGAACCTCAATCTGATCAAGCAGATCATCGAAACTTTCAAAATATTTGTATCCGAATTCAGCTTCTAATTTTTTACCGTTTTCTGCATCTTTATCATGGAAACCTACGAATTCATATTTATCAGACTGATTCAGAAGTCGTAAATGTATTTTTCCTAAATGCCCGGCACCTACCAAACCTGCTTTTAACATAGCTGTATTAAATTTTTGTAAAGATAATAATTTTAGGTGTTAGGAAAGAGATGATAGGTTTTAGGTTGATAAATAATATTTGTTTTGTTATTTTTGTGCGAACTACCACTAGCAATCTAATAACTACATCTAATGACGCAGGATTCGTTTGTACATAAAGGAAAAAGAAAAATTTTAGTTGAATATCTTCGACGCAGAATTGGGATTTCGGATGAAAATGTACTTTCGGCAATGAATGAAGTTCCGAGACACCTTTTTATAGAAAGCATTTTTGAAGATTATGCTTATGAGGACCGTGCTTTTCCGATTTTAGCACATCAGACTATTTCACATCCTTCAACGGTTGCAGAGCAGTCTGAGCTTTTGCAGGTAAAAACCGGAGAAAAAATCCTTGAAATCGGGACTGGCTGCGGCTACCAGACTGCCGTTTTACTGGCAATGAAAGCTCATGTCTACACGGTTGAAAGACAGAAAGATCTTTTTGATTTTTCAAAGAAAAAACTACGCGAAATGCATCTGTATCCGAAGTTTCAGAGTTTTGGGGATGGTTTTGCCGGGCTTCCTACTTTTGCGCCTTTTGATAAAATTATTGTAACTTGTGGCGCTTCTGTTTTACCTACAGAATTATTGAAACAGCTGAAAGTTGGAGGAAAGATGGTAATTCCATTGGGACCAACGGATGAGCAGGTTTTATTCAGGTTTACGAAAATTTCGCCGACAGAGTTTGAAAAAGAAGAATTTGGAGCTTACAAATTTGTTCCGATGTTAGGAAATACAAATCAATAATTTGATATTGGGTTTATCTTTTCAGTTAAAAAATAGTCAGAATTATAAAATAAGTGGAACTGGTAGAGGTATTGGTCTCAAACACCAGTTTTACCTCTATATTCATTCAATAAATAGATTTTAGCCAAAATATATTTAAAAGGAAAGGATTAAAACGGGGATTATTTCTTAATTTTAAAAGATAATTTAGAATCCCATATGAGTTCCGCTATCCAGGAGTACAACAGTTTACAAACAGAATCTGACCATGAGATCTGTTCAAAATTAGCCGAGATAATTGATGAAAATCTGCCTGGTGCCCAATCAAAAATCTGGCATTCGCATCCGGTATGGTTTTTAGACGAAAATCCTATTGTAGGATATAGCAGGCAGAAAAAAGGAATCAGGCTGATGTTTTGGAGCGGAAAATCTTTTAATGAAGAGATGTTAAACATTCATGGGAGCAAATTTCAGGATGCGTCTGTTTTTTATAATGATATTTCTGAAATTAACGAAAATGATCTTAAAAGATGCCTGAAAAAATCTGAAAATATTCAATGGGATTATAAAAACCTGATTAAAAGAAAAGGAGAATTAATTCCGATAAAAAAATAATTTTATCCTTAGTTCGGAATAATAATTGGATTAAAAATAAAACTTAATCACTTAAATCTTATTATTATGGACACAAACAGATTTAAATCATCACACGATTTCAGCAATCTTCAGAAAAATCTGCATAATAACCCTGGTTACAGTGTAGAAAGTTATTCCCAGCAGGTTAAGGACTATATAAATGACATGAAAAGTAAGAACCAGGAAGCAACAAAGCACGGTTTTATGAGTCATGCCCAAAAATCTGCACAGGATGTTTGGGAAGAGATCCGGGAGATGGAGTCTGAAGCCTGGGAGAAAAATAAAAAGAACTCAGAATAACAGAATTAATTTTCAATAGTAAAGTTAGAAGAACCTCATTCTTTCCGGGAGTGAGGTTTTTATTTACATTGGCTTCAAGCATTTTATTTTTATAGGTTAGCCTGATGGTACAAACGAGGTTAAATGAATAATTTTTTAATTAAAATAATATTAAAAGTCCCTAATTATGCATAAAAAGGGACTTTTTTATTGAAAAATGGTTTGCTTTTTGTAACTTGAAATCTATTGTTTAAAAGAAAAATCTAAAAATAATATGAAAGTTTTTGTCAATAAAAGAATTCCGGAAATCGGCATTCATATGCTTGAAGATGCAGGATTGGAAGTATTTATTCCTGAAAATGAGAATCTGTCACACGATGAATGGTTAAGCTACTGTAAAAGCAGCGATGCTATTTTAAGTGTAGGAGGTGATTATAAATATGATAAAGATTTTTTTGATGAATGTCCGAATATCAAAGCGATTGCTTTATTTTCAGTAGGCTTCGACCATGTAGATATTAAAGAGGCCAACCAAAGAAATATTCCGGTTGGAAATACACCTGATGTTTTAAGTAAAGCGACTTCTGACGTTGCATTTTTATTAATGCAATCGGTTGCAAGAAGGGCAAGTTATAATTTTGAAAAAGTAAAAACCGGAAATTGGGGCTCATTTGATCCTTTACATGCCTTAGGACAGGAATTGTATGGAAAAACATTGGGCGTTTTTGGGCTGGGAAGAATTGGCTTTGAAATGGCGAAAAAAGCACAGAAGGCTTTTGATATGAATATTATTTATCATAACCGTCATCATAATGAAGAAGCCGAAAATGAGTTGAATGCAAGGTATGTTTCTTTTGATGAGCTAATTGAGAACTCTGATGTTTTAAGTATTCATGCGAATTTTAAGCCTGAGCAAAAAGAATTGTTTAATGCTGAAATTTTCGGTAAAATGAAACCGAATGCTATTTTTGTAAATACCGCGAGGGGAGGTTTTCATCATCAGAAAGATCTTTATGAAGCACTCACATCCGGTAAAATCTGGGGCGCGGGTCTGGATGTAACCAATCCGGAACCTATTTATAAAGATGATCCCATATTGGAGTTATCAAATGTTTGCGTTTTACCACATATCGGTTCAGCTACAATTGAAGCGAGAAACGGAATGTCAAAATTGGCTGCAGAAAACCTGATTGCCTTTGTTAAAGGTGAAAAAATGCCACATTGTGCTAATCCGGATGTTTATAATAATTAAATAAAAATTAAAAATACATTTAAAACTTTCATTAAAGTAAAGCTTGGAATCATTTTTGTCTTTTAAAAATTACCTTAAATATTAATATTATGATAGCAGAAGACAATTCTAAAGAACAGGAAAGAAAATTGGAACAGATGGATTACAATCCGAGTGAAGATATATTCAGACAGGAAAAGCATATTCCGTTGGATGGCGACGGAAATCCTATTGAAGATGAAAATCCTGATGAAGATAAAATAGATAAAGGACTGGATATTCCTGGTACCGAAGACGATGATGATCAGGAAGAAGTAGGAAGTGAAGACGAAGAAAATAACTATTGGAGTCTGAGCGATAATGAGGACGACCACGAAGAAGAAAACGAAGATTTAATCAACTAACCTTACTGAATTCAGTAAGGTTTTTTTGTTAATATTTATATTTTAATTATCTGTATAATAGACAGATGTGATCTTTTGGTGTTAATTTAACATAAATAAATAATTATCATTAAATTTTATAGAACGAAAAGTAATAACTTTATCATTAAGTAGTGATTAATTTTTTTAATAAATGATAAGATTTTTACAAATTTTGTTCTTATTAGTTGGTGTTTTTGTTTTTTCTCAAGCTCCCGTAGACATAAAAGTAAAAGATGCGCTTGGGAATGAAAATTTTAATGTCAGCTGTACTAACAACCTCGATGCGAATGGCTGTTTAGCCCTTCATGTGGAATATCCTGTACTGAAACAAACGACAAGTTATGAAGTAAGTCAGGCAACATATGCACCTCCTGTTGCAATGAACCAAGGAACAGCACTGAACGCAAATTATGATGACCTTTTTGCTGTAAAGCTTGACCTTCCTTTTAAATTTTGTTTTTTTAATCAATATTTTGACGCTTTGGTGGTGGGCTCCAACGGAATGGTAACTTTCGATCTCACGCAGCTCGGAAATATCAATTACCCGAATGTACAGTGGCAGAATCCAAACGCGAGTCTTCCGAAGAATTCTATTTTCGGAGTTTATCATGATATGGTTTTTTCCAATGGCGATTCATCAGAAATTTATTATTCAACGATAGGGACGGCGCCCTACAGGAAGTTTATCATTAATTTTTATAACGGCAGGGTAGCAGGATGTACAGACCGCTCTTCTTCACAGATTGTTTTGAATGAAACAACCAATAGTATTGAAGTTTTTGTCGATAAAAAATTAACCCCCTGTCCTACAAGAAAATTTGAAAATGCTTTAATTGGGGTAATGAATGCTGACGGAACGCAAGGGTATTCTCCTGCAACCCGAAATACCGGTGTTTGGCAGTCTTTGCAGGAAGGCTGGAGATTCAATCCACAGGGAAATGTAATTCAGCCGCAGGTAACGTGGACAAATTCTTCCGGTCAGACTGTTGGAAACGGTGTACAAACGACCATTTGTCCAACGCAAAATGAGGTGTATACTGCCAGCGTTGTATTTGATATTTGTGGAAACAGTACTCTGACCCTGACAGATGATTTTACGTTGACCTTTGATCCTACGTATCCCGCAGCAAAAAACTACACTCAGGATTTTTGCGGAAATACCTCCGTGAATATTAACCTGAATAGCTACCAGGCTAATTTAACTTCTCAAAATCCTGCGAATTTTAATTTCAGCTTTCATACCGGTTTACAGGATGCTCAGAACGGAATCAATGCGGTACCTGTAAGTTATAATCTTACGGCAAATACCGTTTTTTATGTAAGAATTCAAAATCCTACGAATCCAGGCTGTTATAGAATAGCGGTTTTAACCCTGAATTTACTCACCAAGAGCCTGCTTAAAAATACGGTAGAAATCTGCGATGTCAATAATGATGGAGCAGAGCAGAGCTATAGTCTGGCTCTATTGAATTCCGAGCTTTTCCCTACGGGAACAACCGGAATTTCCTACCACTCCACACAGGCAGATGCTCAAAACAACATAAATGCTCTAACAGCTGCGAATATTACGGCAAACACATCGCTTTGGGTAAGACTTCAGGATGCCAGCTGTACGTATATATTAGGACCTGTTCATTTTCAGTTTAAGCCGGGACCTAATGTCAACTCACCTGTCAGCTTCACGTATACTATTTGTGATATTAATGCTGATAATAATGAACCTTTCGATTATGCATTAACGATCGGACCTTTGATTACAACGCAGACAGGAGCTACTTTTACGGCATTTCAAACGTATGACGGAGCATATACAGGAACCGGTGCGGTGTTAAATACAATCCGGGATGGTATTTATCAGATTTTTATTAGAGTGCAGATCCCTAATGGATGTTTTGCTGTTGTTCCGGTGAATATGAATGTCACTTTTAATAAGATTACAGCTAATGAAAAGAATGAATATATCTGTTTTAACGGGACGGATGATATCAGCGTAAATCTTACGGCTTTATCAGCAGGAATGCTTGTTTTACCAACAACGGTACCGATGACTGAATTCTATGCGGATGCTGCAAGTGCAACATTGGGCACCAATCCGATCAGCCCGAATCAGGTCATTACGACCAATGGTAATTTTGTGACCCAAACCTATTTTGTGAGATTTGAGATATCAGATGACTGTTATACGATAAGACCCATTCATGTGAATCTGGTGCATCCTGTAATTGTTCAGTCTAATTTTGCAGTTTGCGATTTTAATAACGATAATACCGAAAATGTACAGTTGAATCCGTTAGCGGGAGCTATCATCGGAACTCAGAATGCAACGGTTGCTTTTTATCTCACGCAGGCCAATGCCCAAAACGGAATTAATGCGATCACCAACATCAATATAACAGGAAATCAGCAGATTTTTGTAAAAATTACCTCTTATACCTGTCAGCAGATTTACCCTGTGAATTTGAGCCTTACGTCCACTCCTGTGGTGAGTTCACCCATCAATATTACCCTTAATAATATTTGCGATAATAATAATGACGGAGCGGAAATATACAATCTTATTCAGGTTCAGCCCCAGATTTACAGCGGCTCGGATGCTGTTTTTACCTATTATACATCTTACGATCCGTCAACACATATTTTTTCAAATGAAATTACCAATCCGAGCCAGTTTTCGGTAGCAGGAAGTGCAACGGTTTATGTAAAGGTTAAATTTAATGCTAATGAATGTTTTTCTGCCGCTCGGATCAATATTCAGATGACATTCCTGCCGCCGGTGGTTTTAAATAATGCAACATTGAATACCTGTGATGAAAATTTTGATTTAAATGAAACTTTTCAGTTAACGAATGCTACTTCTCAGTTATTTATTCCGTCACAAAATACGCTGCCGCTTTCGGATATGACCATTACGTACTATAATACTGCTGCAGATGCCAACGCCGGAAATCCTTCAACCCAGATTGGAACGACTGTTACAACAAATGTTTCCAGCATCGCGGTATGGGCAAGATTTCAGTCAAACAACACAGGATGTTATTCAGTGGCATCCATTCAGCTGAATACCTATTTTCCGCCTAAAGCCATCAATTCTACCATTACAGTTTGTGATGAAAATTTAGATGGTAGCTACGAAGTTAATTTACTGAATTTTACAGATTCGATGGTTGATATTCCTAATCCGATGAATACATTCAGCTTTTATCTTACTCAGTCAGATGCTCAGAATGGTACGAATCCTATTTCTAATCCCGGAAATTTTACGGCTCAGCCTTTTCCTACGCAGATCTGGGTGAAAGTACAGAATCTTCCGGGTTGTGATGATATTGCGGTGATTAATTTTATTTTCGGAACAAAAATTACCCTGCAGAATACCGGACCATTCCAGCTTAATACCATTTGTGATACAGGAAATGACGGTATTGAAAATGTTAATCTGACTCAGTTTGAGCAGCAGATTTATACAGGACCGAATGTGAATTTCAGTTATTATCCTTCATTAGCTGATCTTAATGCGGGAACGAATGTCATTAATACACCCGGCAATTACCTTTTTAATCAAAATACAGGTTCCAGTATTATTTATGTAAAAGTAAGCGTCTCAGGATTTTGTTCTGGAGTAGTAGAGATTCATGTCTCATTAAAGCCAACGCCTATTTTTGATATTCCTACACAGTTTATTTGCCCGGACGGATTTTTAGATTATACAGTGCAGATTCCCAACTATACTATTGTAAGCTATGTCTGGACGGACCCTATAGGACAGATAATTTCTACGACCAATACCATAACGGGGATAAAAATACTCGGACAATATAAACTGACAGTGACAGCAAGTAACGGATGTTCTTACACAGATACTTTTGAATTGAAATACTATGATGTTCCGGTTATTCAGCAGCTGGAAATCAATGGTAATACCGCTACGGTTCATGCTACAGGCTCAAGACCTATTGTATATTCTATTGATGGAACGACATGGCAGCCAAGCAATATCTTTTATAACCTCCCAACAGGAATAACGACCTTTTATGTAAAATATGTAGAAGGTGAGTGTATTGTGAAACAGGATGGAGTCGTTTTAGATATTAAAAATGCAATTACTCCTAATGGGGACGGAGTTAATGATAAATGGATCGTAAGAGATCTGCATGTTTTCGGAAACAGACAGACCAATGTGAAAGTTTTCGACCGTTATCAGTCACTTATTTTTGAACAAAATACCAATACCCAGATTGTCTGGGACGGTACGATAAAAGGAAGAGCCATTCCGACTTCCAGTTATTGGTATGTCATTACACTTCCTGATGGCAGAACGTTTACAGGATGGATTCTCGTAAAGAATAATAATTAAAATATTTAAATTGATAGTTAATGGAGCCCGGCACAACGAAGTTGTGCCGGGCTCTTCTCATATAGACTTTTTCAATTTGAAAATACCCGCAATGTTTGTCATCTTACATCATATTTGCCATTTTATTATGAAGACTCAACGATGCAGTTTAGAACCTCAACATTTGATTTTATAGCTGAATTTTTTAAGTTTATCATTAAATTAACCAATCGAATCTTTCTACAATGACATTCCCCTCCTCCGGAGGGGTGGATTCGACCAAAGGAAGAAGACGGGGTGGTAAACAAAGACACAAAAACAACAAATAATGAAAAAAATCCTCACAGAAATCAACGGAATTCCTATTCATGAAAACTTCATAGAAAACTTACCGTATAACCCCAGCTTAAGAAAATTATTAAGCGGAAAACGCAAAGCCGGAGTTCTTGGCGAAGTTCTGTTTTGGAAACAGGTCCACGCAAAAAAATTTCACCATATAGATTTCGACAGACAAAGAATTATCGGAAATTATATTGTAGATTTTTACGTTAAAAAGTTGGGATTAATTATTGAAATCGATGGTTGGAGTCACGATAAAAAAGAAGCATACGATAAAATCAGAGATGAATATTTGGAATCTTTAGGCTTAAAAATTTTTAGAATTAATGATTTTGATGTGAGGAATAATATTTCTTTAGTAATGAAGGACTTGGGGGATTTTATTATTGAAAACTATAAAAACTAATTCTAATTATTCACAATGAAATTCCCCTCCTCTGGAGGGGTGGATTCGACCGAAGAAAGAAGACGGAGTGGTTCAATAAGTATGTAACATAAAAAAGTTTACCCCAATTAGTAGACATTGTAAACCACCCCGTTAAAAATTCTCCGAATTTTCGCCACCCCTCCAGAGGAGGGGAATTTTACGACTAAACGTCCATTAAAATTTTATTTGTCTTATATTTTATAAATTGAATATCTTTAAAACTTTCAATTTTAATAACATTTAACGTTAAACATAGAACCTTAAACCGTAATATGACTTTCCAGGAACAGATACAACAGGGCATTCCAAGCCAGTTACCACAGCCGAAACCATACGAAACCAATATCAACCATGCTCCGAAACGTAAGGAGATTTTAGGAGATGAAGAGAAAAAATTAGCCTTAAAGAATGCTTTACGTTATTTCGAACCTCAGTTTCATGCAGAATTGCTGCCTGAATTTAAGGAAGAATTAGAGAAATACGGAAGAATTTATATGTATCGTTTTCGTCCGGATTATGAAATGAAAGCAAGAGATATTGCTGAATATCCGGGAAAATCTGAGCAGGCAAAAGCGATTATGCTGATGATTCAGAATAATCTGGATTATGCAGTCGCTCAACATCCGCATGAATTGATTACGTATGGCGGAAATGGAGCGGTATTTTCAAACTGGGCGCAATATCTTTTAACCATGAAGTATCTGTCGGAAATGACCGATGAACAGACACTAACTATGTATTCGGGACATCCGATGGGCTTATTTCCTTCCCATAAAGATGCTCCAAGAGTGGTTGTGACCAACGGAATGATGATTCCTAATTATTCTAAACCGGATGACTGGGAGAAATTCAATGCGCTTGGGGTAACTCAGTATGGACAGATGACAGCAGGAAGTTATATGTACATCGGACCGCAGGGAATTGTTCATGGAACAACCATTACGGTATTAAATGCTTTCAGAAAAATAAATAAAGAACCACAAGGCGGGCTTTTCGTAACTTCAGGTTTGGGCGGAATGAGTGGCGCTCAGCCAAAAGCTGGAAATATTGCAGGTTGCGTTACGGTTTGTGCTGAGGTGAATCCAAAAATCACAAAAATTCGTCATGAACAGAAATGGGTGAATGAAATTCATGAAAATCTTGATGAATTGGTAGAAAGAGTCAGAAAAGCTCAGGAAAATAAAGAAACAGTTTCTCTGGCTTATCTTGGAAATATCGTTGAGGTTTGGGAAAAATTTGATCAGGAAAATTTAAGAATCGATATCGGTTCAGATCAGACTTCACTTCACAATCCTTGGGCTGGTGGGTATTATCCTGTCGGGCAAAGTTTTGAGGAATCTAATAAAATGATGGCAGAAGATCCTGAATTATTCAAAGAAAAAGTTCAGGAGACATTAAGAAGACATGCTGCTGCGATCAACAAACATACAGAAAAAGGAACCTATTTCTTCGATTACGGAAACGCGTTTTTGCTGGAAGCCTCAAGAGCCGGAGCCGATGTAATGGCTGAAAATCCGACGTTGGGAAGAGAATTTAAATTCCCTTCTTATGTTCAGGATATTATGGGGCCAATGTGTTTTGATTATGGTTTCGGACCTTTCCGTTGGGTTTGTACAAGCGGAAAACCGGAAGATTTACAGAAAACAGACGAAATTGCTTGTCAGGTTTTAGAAGAAATGATTAAAAACTCTCCTGAAGAAATTCAACAGCAGATGAAGGATAATATTCAGTGGATTAAAGGGGCTCAGGAAAATAAATTGGTCGTGGGTTCACAAGCGAGAATTTTATATGCCGATGCAGAAGGAAGAATGAAAATCGCAGAAGCTTTCAACAAAGCCATTAAAAACGGAGAAATCGGAGCGGTAGTTTTGGGTAGAGATCACCACGATGTTTCAGGGACAGATTCGCCTTACAGAGAGACTTCGAATATTTATGACGGTTCTAGATTTACGGCAGATATGGCGATTCACAATGTGATTGGTGACAGTTTCCGTGGTGCGACCTGGGTTTCTATTCACAACGGTGGTGGCGTTGGCTGGGGCGAAGTAATCAATGGCGGTTTCGGAATGCTGCTTGACGGAAGCGATGATGCCGACAGAAGATTAAAATCGATGCTTTTCTGGGACGTCAACAACGGAATTTCAAGACGAAGCTGGGCCAGAAATGAAGGCGCTGTTTTCGCCATCAAAAGAGCAATGGAAGCAGAACCAAACCTAAAAGTGACACTTCCGAATTTTGTGGATGAGAGTTTGTTTTAAGGACGAACGTCATTGCGAGGATGAAAGACGAAGCAATCTGTTGAATTAGTAGGACTACTTTGAATGGATTGCTTCGTTCCTCGCAATGACGCAATATATAAAAACCTGCTGTGAGGCAGGTTTTCTTTGTTTTATACTTTTGAAAAATAGTTGTCTTTACGCTGGTGCGAGGATCCTTATTTATGGATGCACGAGCTTGGAAGCTCGCGCTAGCTAGGAAAATTCAATTTCTTTTATTTTACATAATCTCAATTCTTTAGTACTTGTCAGTATAATATGATTTATTATAATTTTTTAGCCTTTTGTAATTTTTCTATAAATTCTTTAGGTTCACCATTGATATTATAATCATATGTTAGATATCCTTCGATGTAGTCTTCATTTTCTGAGAGGGAAGCTAGAAAATGTTGGAAATAATACAGAATCACATCAATTGAAATTTCAGGATAGAAAAAATCATCAGTGAATACATCTATGAATTTAAAAAACAATTCCTTGTTTGCTGTAAGAGAGTCGCTAATATCTTTAATTGTTTTCATTTTGAAGTAAGAAAATCTTGAAATAATTCCTTCATCTGCACCATTATTAAGCTCAACATAATCCCACTTCATTTTATTCGAAAGAAAATTTCTTGCTTCTTTTAATATTTCATTCTCCAAATTAAATTTTCCTAAACTAGCTTTATCTATACCAACATTTTGAGGTTCAGAAATAATCATATCCGAGACATCATATTCATAAGTTGAGAGTTCTTTTTTTAATCTATCAAATTCTTTGTCTGCTGTTTCTAATAGCGCTGATAATCTATTGAAATTTCGTTTGTATTGATCTGGAATTTCGATTTTACCTTTGTACCCTAAATCATGTTCAATTTCTGCCCAAGCATGCTGTAATATAGATCTAATTTGTATTTCGCATTTTAGATCTTTGTAAGCAGAGTATTCAGTTAAACTATCTCTTGAATTATTTAATGATATAACTAAATGTAGTGAGCGATATCCAAATTGGTCATTATTTAATTCTCTCTTATCAATTGAATTTCCTTCATCTATTTTAAATTCGTCTCTTATCAATTTTTCAACAAGATCAACGTCACTTTCTAAATGCGTTATTATTCTAACGCCCACAATATCTGTAATATCATTTATTGAAGAGTACTTATCAATTTTCTTTTCTATTTTTCGAGCTAAACTTTGATTTTCTTTTACACGACCAGACAAATTATGTACAAGCATTTCCTTTTGACGTAACAAGTCACCAATTAAATTTATAATTCTGTCACAAAACAAATCGTAGTTTTTTTGTTTTTCTAAAAATTCTTGTAGTATCTGTTCTTTCATGATAAATAGTTAAATGAAATTAGTATGCTGACTAATAAGTTCAAATATATAAAAGTAGTTTAAAATAATCCCCGTATTTCTATAGAAATTTTGTTAATTAATTTCAAAATAACCCAATCAAAACCACCTGCATCCGCAGAACCTTACAAACACCCATAAAACAAATCGCCGGTCCTTCATTTATTTAAAATAAGGTTGTTTGTAATCATCGGAGGCTTTCGTTGGTCTCCTAAAAGTTGTGGGAATGTTAGGAGATACATGGTTATTTGTTTTAAGGATAGTTATAACTAAACAACTTTTTATATACTTGATTTTTAATTTATTAATTTAAAAACACAAGCAAATGAAAATTGCACTTCCCAAATTGATTACTAAAGATTTTGCGACGTTAACAAGAAGAATTATTTCAAATTTCAATCTGGAAAATATCCTGTTATTACCAATTATCTTTTTGTAAAGGCAGTGTGAAATTTTAATATCTATAAGAAAGATCAGTGCGTTAATTCTTCTAAAAATTAAGTCATTCAAAACCTGCTTTATGTAGGTTTTATTTTTACCAATATTCATTAATTTATTATATTTGTATAAAATAATGACACTAAAAAACATAAAATAATGACAGCAGAAATAGAAAAATATATCGAGATCCAAAACAATATTGATGAGATTCTAAAGAATTCTCCTTTCAAAATGTCTTATATTATTGAGAAATCCGGAATTAAGAAACCGACGTTTTTTAAAAAATTAAAAGATAAAAGATTTACGCCCGAAGAACTTTTAGTGATTTCTAAAACGATCGAACTCAGAGAATGGCAGAATGAAACCAAAGAAGAAATTTTGGAATCATTGAAAAGGGCGGAAGAAGATATTAAAAACGGGAACACAATACCATTTGAAACTTGGAAATCAGAGAGAAATGCAAGATTAAAAAAGTATAAAGATGATGCAGATAGAGGTATTATCTAGTGCCGATTTAGACTTGAAAAATATTGAAGATTATCTTTTGAATAAATGGTCATATGAAGTTTTATTAGATTTTTATGAAAAATATGATAAAGCATTAGAGATTTTATCATCTGGAAAAGTATTATTTTCAAGTTATGAAGAAACAGAATTCAGAAAATATCTTTTGACAAAGCATAATACTTTAATTTATAAAATTGAAAATAATATCATTTATATTGTTCGTGTCCTCCAAAACTTTCAAAATCCTGACGAAAACTACAAATCTTTAACCCTATAAATAAACTACAATCTAATAAACAAACATGAAAAACCTAGGAATCATCGGCTGTGGCTGGTTGGGAAACCATATTGCGGAAAGACTTTCAAACCGATATGAAATCTTTGTAACCACGACATCCGAATCCAAAATAGAAGAATTTAAATCAAAAGGATATCATACAACATTGGTTGATTTTCCGGACGCTCAATCTGAAATGGGAGAGTGGGAGGTTGTATCACAATTAGATGCGATCATTATCACTGTTCCGTTTTCGGGAGTCAGAGGGATGCAGATTTCGATGAAAGACAGACAGGAAAATGTATTGAAATTTCTTGGAGACTATAAAGGACAGTTGTTTTTAATGAGCTCGACAGGTGTTTATCCTCAGACGGAAGAAAAAGAATTTACAGAAGACGATCAGCCTGCTGAAAATGTAGAAAGCGAAAGTTTTATTACCAATACATTTCCGAATGCAAATATTTTAAGATTAGCAGGATTAATGGGCGGTCAGCGACTGTTGAAGAATTATAATATTTCTAATTTGGATCTATTGGTGAATCATATTCATTATGCGGATATCTGTTCGATGGTGGAAAAAATGCTGGACCATCAATCTCAGGGAAAGGTGTACAATGTTGTGGCACCAATTCATCCTAATAAAGAAGAAATCATCAATGCTCAGAAAGATTTGCCATACACAGGGGAGCGCACAACGAAGGGAAGATTGATCTCTTCTGCAAAATTAATTTCAGAACTGGATTTTGAATTTCAATATCCGGATCCAAGATATTTTCATGTTGTAGGTGTTTCTGAATAATATTTTAAATGAAGTAATTCAGAACGTTTGTCATTCTGATGTAGAGAGAATCTCAATATAAAAGATTAGGGATTCTTAATTCCATTTTTGGGTCTATTCAGAATGACAAACGTTTCGTAAGAATGAACTTTTAAATTTACTTCACCGACTTCCAAATCTTTTTCCATTTTTCTTCCCAGACCTTCTCATCTTTTTTGCCCACAAAAGGCTGTTTCTTAGCTGGGATTACCTTTCCGGAAGGCGTAAAATCAACCATAATCAAGCCTACTTTTTCTCTGAAGTGTGTTTGTGAGTCGTTTCCAAAATAGGTGCTCCACCAATTTCCCTTTTTATCTTTGAAAAAGCCTGTACCGCCTGCACTGGGAACAGATTCATGACGATGTTCATAAGGTCCGTACAAATTATCGGATACGGCTAAACAGGTCGAATATCTTTCTTCATAATTATCTGCGGCTCCCAGATAGTATTTTCCGTTTCTCTTGAAAAGCACTGCCCCTTCATGACCGAGATCATGCATTCCTCTGGCTTCACACTTTGGTGCGTGATGAGAAGGATTTGTATCATAATGGGTGAAGTCTATTTTTTTGAAAGGCGTTGCAAAACCACTCAAATCATCTTTGAGCTGTGCAATTTCCTTGGCTGCTCCGTATGTGAAATACACTTTGCCATCTTCGTCCTGAAATAGAGTAGGGTCTATTCCATCGACAATAGAGCCTTTTTTCTCAAAAGCATTTACATAAGGACCTTCAGGTTTCCCGGAAACACTTTTCAGAATTCCGATACCACTCGGACACATGCTGAAGCAGATGTAATAATTGTTTTTAATATAATGAATTTCAGGAGCCCAAACGGCTCTCACGGCCCTTTTTGGATGTTGTCGCCATGCTTTTACCCACTCTTCAGCATCTTTATTAATATCCCAGACAAGACCTACATAATTCCAGCTTTCAAGATCTTTAGATTTCCATAATTCTACTCCTGCGGTGTATGCCCAGATATTATCTCCCGAAGATCCTGTAAGATAATAATTTCCATCGCCGCCAAGTGTAATGACACCGTCACGTAAATGCAGTTCCAATGCGGGTTTGATAGGAGGAAGTAAGCCTTTTTGCACGGCAGTTCCTTTCGCTAATCCTTCAAAATTTAAACTATATTCAGGTCTGGGATGTTCTCCTTTGTATCGTACGCCATCTGTTCCGCTTCGCCATCCTCCGAAACCATCCCCTGAAACTTTCTTTCCTGGACCACTGATTGGCAGAAACTGGCGAGCCCAAACCGTATCTTTTGCAACAGGAGTGTAAGGTTCTTGTGCATAAACAAATGGATTTATACAACCTGACGCCAGCAGATATAAAAGAAAAGAGATTTTCCTCATGATTAAAGATGTTAGTTGATGAAAACAAATATCTTAATCCTTTTTTATTTGAGTATCCTGCGGGAACATGGTTAATAAATAGTAGCAATGTCATGCTGAGCTCAGTTGAGCATCAGTTATGATTAAAAAATTTTGTAGTTGTTGTATCACAAAGTTTTTTTATTTTTAATGCACACCGTAATCAGGAAATAAGGGTGGTTAGATATGAGAAAATACTTTTTTAGCATAGTTTTCGGGCTGTTATTTTCAATTCCGTCAGCTGCATGTTTGAATGGAGAAACAAAGAAGCTTAAAGATGGGACTGAAATTTCTTTCAGTCATCCGGGTATGGTTCCGAGAGGACACCATTTTTATAGCGCTGAAGAATTGAATAAGATGATGAAGAATTTGGAAAAAGAGTATAAGAAAACAAAAGATATAGATTATTTATCTGATAAAGGTTACATTCTCATAATCCTTCATCAATATAATGAGGCTATTGATCTCTATAAGGAAATTGAGAGAATCAAACCGGGAAGATATTCAACAGCTTCAAATATAGGTACAGCCTACGAATTGGCAGGAGATAACAGGAAAGCTTTACAGTGGATCGAAAAATCTGTTGTTATAGATCCCGACTCCCATTCCGGGTCAGAATGGATTCATGTGAATATTTTAAAGAGTAAAATGAATGGAGATCAGTTTTTGACTTCCCAATTTTTATTGAATACTGATTTTGGAACAGAAAAAGTACCCATGACGAAATTAAGCAAATACGAGTTGCAGCAACTTCGAAAAGCACTCTTTTATCAGTTAAATGAAAGAGTATCGTTTGTACATCCTAAAGATCAGATTGTCGCCCAGCTTATATTTGATTTAGGAAATATTTCTTTTTTATTAAGTTTAAAAAATGAAGCATTAGAAGATTATAGAAGATCTGAATTATTTGGCTTTCAAAAACCTTTACTTAAGGAAAGGATAATTTCTGTTTCTAAAATAAATAATAAAATAGAATCTAAACAAAATTTACTGAATGAGTCAACAATAAATTTGATGTATACCATTCTATCTGTTTTAGCAATTAGCTTTTCAGGATTAGTTGTGTTTATTTTCAGGAAAAAAATTATTTTGATGCTTAAATAGACCTTTTTGAAGATTAACTAATAAATCTGTCACGATTATTAACCAGTCTGTAATTAAAGTTTTCCTTGTCTTCTTTGAAATTAGTTTAAGTAACAATCGAATTGTCACTAAGTATAAAATATATAGGCTATTTCCATTTGTTTTAATTAAAATGATATTATCCGGATTGATTGATGTATAGGGAGTATTGATCAAAAGCTTCATAAAATAATCAAAAGCTTTCCAACCTTTTTCACAAATCCTTCATCTATATCTTAAAAGGATATTATTATGAAACTTACCATACCAAAACCATGTCATGAAGATTGGAGCAATATGACTCCTGATGAAAAAGGGAAATTCTGTTCTGTTTGTGATAAAACCGTTCAGGATTTTACCGTTGCTTCTGATGAAGAAATTATAGATGCATTTTCGAATCCTGTCCAGGAAAGTATTTGTGGGAACTTTAATGAATCACAGCTTAACAGAGATTTGCAATATTCCTATATCAATTCATTATTTTCTAAATTTGCGGTAGGTTTTGTGGTGACAGCAGGAGGTTTTGTCTCGGTAAATGCGCAGCAGTGTGAAACTAAAGAAGTTGTGGTAAAGCAAAGAGGAATTATAGGAAAAGTGGCACCTCAACCGGTAAAAAAAGATACTGTAGATTCTTTCATCGTTTTAGGAGGAGTATATTCAGAAAAAATAAGCAATTATAAACCCTTATATGTAATGGATGGGAAAATAATCAGTGAAAAGAAATTTAAGACTATTGATTCCAATTCTATAAAAGCAATGAATGTGCTGAAAGGTAATTCTGCCACCACAATGTATGGTAAGAAAGGAAAAAATGGAGTAATTTTGGTAACGACGAAAAAGAAGTGAAAGTCTAAAAAGTCTAAAAAGAATTAATGAAAAGATATATTGCTCAATATCACAAAAAGCAATTTGTACTGCTCTCACAGGATAATCAGGAAATTGGGAGAATTGTAAATAACAATAACTTTTTTTATTTCAGACATTATATTGTCTTTAATTTCAGAAGTTATGATATTAAGAATGTTGGTTTTTTAAAAAATGATGTTGAACTTTTTAATGGAAACGATGTAATTTATTTTACAGATTTGAACAAAGAAAGAATCATAAAATCTGGAGAAGGAGTAAGAATTTATCAATTTAAATTAAATAAAACCAATCGATTATTTGAAAAAGAAAAGTTATTGATAGAAATAAAAGAAGAGAAAAAGAGATTTGAAGATGCTATTTTTCATGTTGAGGTTGAAGATTCTGTGGATGATTTATTGACGTTGCTGTTTCTATATTATTCTACGAGGGAATTTAATTCGATTGGTTGAGACGGAGATTAATTGATAAAATATTTTCACAGATTAAATATAAATCTTATTCGGAATGTTTATTCAAAGATGCTTCAGCGAGCTCAACATGACAACTCTAATAATAACCGTAATATTTGAATGGAAAATTTGTAGCGATGTCATGCTGAGCGAAGTCGAAGCATCTGTTTATAATTAAATTGATATTTTAAAAATCAAGAATCAATTTTTCACAGCTTTAATTGCTGCTTCATAATTAGGCTCCTGAGAAATATCGGCAACCTGCTCTTCGTAAACAATTTTTCCGGAAGGGTCAATGACAACCACCGCTCTGCTTAAAAGACCTTTCATCACAGAATCAGTAATTTCTACACCATATGTTTTTCCGAAATCAGAGCGGAAATCTGAAAGCATCACTACATTCTTTATCCCTTCGGCACCACAAAATCTTTTTTGAGCGAAAGGTAAATCCTTAGATATACAAAGGACTACAGTGTTGGGAAGGCTGGCTGCATCTTCATTGAAATGACGTACAGAAGCTGAACACACACCGGTATCTACACTTGGAAATATATTAAGAATCATATATTTTCCTTTGTAAGAGTCAAGGGTCTGATCTTTCATGGCAACATCCGTTAAAGTAAATTTGGGAGCAGCTTTATTGACTGCCGGTAATTTAGCATAAGTATGTACTGGTTTTCCTCCCATCAAAACGGTGTTGGAAGATTTGGAATTTTGTGCAAAAGTGAGTGCCGTGAAAAATAATAATGTGCTGAAAAATAATTTTGAAAACATGAACTTTATTTTTTTATAAGTTAAATTCAGGCTGCTAAGGATAGAAAGCCTCGGATATTTAGATGATTTGAATATTTTAAAGTTAAACGCTTTGGAAATAAAAGTTTTAAGCAAATGTATTCTTTTTTAACATGCCGAAGATTAATTTTAATTCAAATACCCATTAAATAGAGCGAATCTATTAAACAGCTATTTTTAAAATCAATTTTTCCGTCTACCTTTATTCTATTCAAATTTTACACTTAATTATTAAAAAATAAAAAGATTTATGGATTCAGTATCAAAACCATCATTTCACGAAATTTTTAAAACCGAAAATGAAATTCCCGAAGAATATAAAGTTCCCGAAATTCACCAGCGTGTTTATCTCTTAAACGGAGAGTTGGTAGAGTGGAACGGGGATGTTCAGAATATCTATTCCCCGATTTGCATTCCTACAGAAAACGGACTGGAAAGGAAACTCCTGGGAAGTATTCCGAATATATCTCCTAAAGAAGCGATGGAAGTTCTTGAAGCTTCAGTAAAAGCTTATGACAACGGTCTTGGAGAATGGCCGACCATGTCTGTTGAAAACCGTATAAAATGTATGCAGAAGTTTGTATATCTGATGATTCAGCAGCGTGATATCATTATCAGGCTATTGATGTGGGAAATAGGAAAAACACTTCCTGATTCTACGAAAGAATTTGACAGAACGGTAGATTATATTAACCAGACCATTGATGCCCTGAAGGATTTAGACCGCGAATCTTCGCGTTTTCAGCAGGCGGAAGGCACTATTGCCCAGATCAGGAGAGCTCCGCTTGGAGTGGTATTGAGCATGGGGCCATTTAATTATCCGCTAAATGAAATTTTTACGACCCTGATTCCTGCGTTAATTATGGGAAACACCATCCTATTTAAACTTCCGAAACATGGTGTTCTTGCACATTATCCTTTACTGAATGCTTTCAAAGAAGCTTTTCCAAAAGGAACGGTGAATACACTATACGGAAAGGGAGCAGAAATTATCACACCGATTATGGAAAGCGGAAAAGTAAATGTTCTGGCATTCATTGGATCCAGTAAAGTGGCCAACGGATTGAAAAAACTGCATCCTAAAGTTAATCGTTTAAGGGCTATTTTAAGTTTAGATGCAAAAAATGCAGCGATCGTTACTAAAAATGCGAATCTTGATGTCGCGGTGAGCGAATGTATTTTAGGATCTCTTTCGTTCAATGGTCAGAGGTGTACAGCGCTGAAATTGATTTTTGTACAAAAAGAAGTTGCCGAAGAGTTTACCCAAAAGCTGACTGCTGCAGTTTCGGCTTTAAAAGCGGGTCTTCCCTGGGAAAAAGACGTTAAAATCACTCCGCTTCCGGAAGTAAATAAACCACCTTATCTGAAAGAATGTATTGATGATGCTTTGTCAAAAGGAGCAAAAGTTCTCAATGAAAACGGAGGATATAATGAAGCTTCATTTGTTTTTCCTGCCGTTGTGTATCCTGTGGACAGTACGATGAAACTGTATCACGAAGAACAGTTTGGTCCGGTGATTCCTGTTGTTTCTTTTGAGGATATTGATGAGCCCATCGATTATCAGGTCAATGCAGACCACGGAATGCAGGTGAGTATTTTCAGTGAAGATGCACAGGAAGTTTCAAAATTAATTGACGCGTTTGTGAATTTAGTGAGCCGTGTCAATATCAACTGTCAGGCGCAAAGAGGTCCGGATGTTTTCCCGTTTACAGGAAGAAAAGACAGTGCCGAGGGTACACTTTCTGTTTTTGATGCGCTTCGTTCGTTCTCAATACGCTCTTTGGTAGCTGCGAAAATTACAGATTCTAATAAAGATCTATTGAATACCATTGTAAGGGATCATGATTCTAATTTTTTAAGCACAGATTATATCTTCTGATTAAATATCTGATTTATATCAATGAAGCCGCAATAAGTAATTTTATTGCGGCTTTTTAATATACAGAACAGTTATATGGTTATATTGAATTAATATTTTTGCAGCATCAGATGGGAATACTTTTGATATGAACTTTTATTTTAAATAAAGTTGTAACATTTTTTTTTAAATGACACTAACCCTTCAGAGTTTGAAACCATGACCTCATTAGAACAAGAATTTTTAAATAAAATCGAAAAACATAAAGGAATCATTTTTAAGATTTCCAAAATGTATATGGATGAAAAAGATGACCGAGATGATCTTTTTCAGGAGATTACGTATCAGGTCTGGAAAGCATATCCCGGATTCAGAGGGCAAAGTGAATTTTCAACCTGGCTTTACAGGATTGCTTTAAATACAGCTATTGTCTTTCTGAAATCTGAAAAGAAAAGAAGTTTTATAGGCAACGAAGATTTTTCTAATTATAAAATAATCCAGGACGAATATGATCATGAAAAAGAAGAAAAACTGGATAAAATGTATAAAGCAATTAATCAGTTAAATCCCATTGATAAGGCTTTTATCTTCTATTATCTCGAAGATTTCTCCGGAAAAGAGATTGCGGAGCAGATGGGTATTTCTGAAGGGAATGTAAGGGTGAAAATGAACCGCGCAAAAAATAAACTGAAAGATATCTTAAACTCAAAATAAATTCTAACTTTTTAAAATAACCGCAATGAATATAGATGAACTAAAAAATGCATGGAATGATGATGTTTCCCAGGAAACACCTGAAATCAGCATGGAACATAAAAATAAAATTAATCTTCCCCTGGAAAAAATGCGTAAGAATATGCGCATGGAATTTTGGTCTACGGTAGGGATATTTGTCTTTGCTTTTGCACTGATCAGCCTGTGTGAGGCTCCTTTTAAATTTAAATTTTATATAGATATTCTATTGATATCGATGGGATTTGTGACATTTTTCTTTTTCAGTAAATTTTTCAAGCTTTATAAAGAAATGGGCAGTCCTGTTTTAAAGACATACGATGCACTGAAAGATCTTTTGCAACAGCTTAATCTTAATAAGCAATATTATCTGTCTTTTTACCTCAGCTTTGTTCCTTTTCTGGTCTGCGAACTTATTATTGTCATCGAATGTATTCCGCGCAGAGAGCCATTGTCAGATATGCGTATTGCAACCACGCTTATATCTTCGGTATTAATCGGTCTGTTTGGACTTTATCTGATAGGAAACTTCTGGTTTAAACATTTTTACGGTAAGCATATTGCCAAAATTGAAAATTTATTAAAAGATTTGGAGAAATAAATTACTAAGGTCGGGCTGAAAGCCCGACCTTAGTAATTCCGGAAAATTTATGCCCTGTTGAATGTCAGAATATCTTTTGCTGAATCTGAGGCAATAACTAATCCGGCTGCCATCATTATGATATCTTTCAAAACCAGTCTTCCTGCTCCGGAGAGTAAAGGAAACCCATGTTCGGAACTTCCCAGATCAGGAACCCAAACTTCAGGGGTGGTGATAAGGAATGAAAGCGTAACAAATGACATTCCCGCAGTTAAAATTCCACCTGCCAATCCTATTTTAGGATAAAAAATCCCTAATAAAACTGAGACTCCGATAGCAACAATCATGGATCCTAAGCCGTAAGAAAAAAGATAAGTTCCATTGGATTTATGCCATTCAATATTCTCCTGAATAACCTCACCCTCTTTATTTTTATGAAGTTTATAATTATCAGCATCCGATACTTTTTTGTTTAGCATAAAACTCATGAAAGGAGAGTTGGCGACAAACGGAATAATCCCTTCAGCTTCGTAGTGAAAAGCTTTTAGATCGCCTATCCATGCCATAACGATAAAAATACTGATTCTTAAAAAATGAATGAAGTTTTTCTCTAAATTTGCTAAGACTTGTAACATAATTTATTTTTTTGACAAAATTATGCTGAACCTGCGGATGAAGGAATAGACGATTATGGATACTATTTGTACAAATCTGCCACAATAGAGATTCCGCCTTCTTTTCTGAACTGAGTCGGCGAAATTCCGGTATATTTTTTAAAATACTTACTGAAATGAAACTCATCATTAAAGTTCAGTTCATTAGCAATTTCTTTGAATGACTTTCGGGTTAGGTGAATCTGCTTTTTTGCCTCCAGAATAACTCTTTCCTGAATGATCTGGGAAGGAGTTTTATTAAAACGGGATTTTATCTTTTTGCTTAAAGTATTTGAGGTAACATTTAAAAGATCTGCATAGAATGAGACGTTTTTCTCAGTCAGAAAATATTCCTCTACCAGATTCTGAAACGTTTTTAACGAATTAAAATCATCTTTAAGCAATTCTTTATCAGGAAGAATTTTATTTTTTTCCTTACTGCTGATCGCTAAAATGAGCTGGAGATACGACTGCAGAATAGATCCGGAAAATTCCTCCTTCAGATCGATTGCCTGAATTTTTTTGAAATAATTCAGAAGGTCATTAAATACCTCTTGATTCAATGTAAAGTGAGGAAAAAGATAAATATTATTAAAGAGTAAACCATTACAGGCAACTTCATTTTTATGAAATTCGATGCAGTAAAAATCGCCGTGGAAATCCAGAACATCAACACTGATTTTTTCTTCACTCAAAATCTGAATATTCTGAAAAGGAGTAGAAAAAAATATCGTTTTACCATCAAAATCATAGTCTGTAAAATCAACAACAATTTTTCCTTTTCCTGTAAATAGAAAAATGTGATACATCGAATCTCTGAAAATAGAGCTGAAGTATCCTGAATCCTTTTTATGAACAGAAAAAAAAGAACTTTCCATCAGATAAAACTACATAATTTTCTTTAATATCCAGATGATCTACTGGGTATAATAAGCAGGAAATTCTCTTAAAATAGAATATAAATCTCTCCATTCAAAGTAACTCGGACTTACGCTGCTTACATTCTGTATTCCTTTTTGTATAAATAATTTCTTGGTTCGGGTCACGTGAAAATATTGGGACACAACAATAATACTGTTAAAATGAAACTTTGATCTCAGTTGAATCGTATTGTTGATTGTTGCCCGCGTATTATTACCTAAATTATCAACAAAAATTAAAGAATCAGGAATTCCTTTGGTAATAAGAAATTCTTTCATCTTATTACCTTCATAAAAGCCTTCTTTTCCTAGTCCTCCACTGACTAAAATTTTTTTAATCCGATGATTATTGTAAAGGGCAACACCACTTTCAAGGCGTTTTTCTAATCGGGTAGATAAAGTTCCGTCCTCATTGACTTTACTTCCGAGAATTACTGCAAGATCAGCTTTTTGACCTTCATCAGAGAGTCCGTCAACCGTTATAAATAAAGAATGAATGAAAAACCATAGCACAAAAACGGAAAAGGAAATTATAAAAAACCGAAAAATAATTCTGAGCATAAGCAATAATACGAGTTATTTTGTGTTGTTTTTTTTCTCATTATTAATTTCGCTTTTTACCCATTCCAGCTGGGGATCTTTTTTGTCAATGATATCCTGCATGGTCTCTTTGATAGTCACATCTGGCATTACACCTCTTTTCGTATTTGAAAAGTTAATATTGGGTTGTACTAAAAGAAGTCCTATCGGTAATTTTATATGAGAATTTGGAAGTTTCTGATAAGAATAAAATCCTGCAACAGTCCCATCGTTGGCGCCTCCCGTTTCTTCACCTACAAGGGTGACTCTTTTATCATTTTTAAGCTTCGCCGTGATGATTGAAGATGCTGAAAAGCTTCCGCCGTTGATCAAAACAAAAATCTTTCCGTTAAATACATTTTTCTGGGGTTTTGCAGACTTATTGGCTTTCATTTTGTAGTAGACTTTACCGTCTTTTTTGTAGGTGCTGAAGGTCTGTGCAAATACAAATGTCGGATAAAAAATACTTTTCAGGGCGTAATCCAGGGGCGTGCTTTTTCTGAAATAGTTGGTTCTTAAAGGAGTAAGTTTTGATGTTACTTCAGAAGGTTTTATCAAAACATAAGGTTGAGGTGAGAGGTAAGAATATAAATTATTGATCTCATCCAAAGCTCCGCCATAATTATTTCTTACATCAATAATAAGGTAGTCAGATTTTGAATTTTTAATCTTTTCAAAAGTTTCTTTATAGAATTTTTTAGAATAATCGCTGGAAAAACTTTTCACTTTTATATACGCTATAGTGCTGTCTTTATCCAAAAACTTAAAGTTTCTGTTATATGAATTCGTGAACGCTACATAATCGTTTACTTTCTTCTCTGAAGTTCTTTTTTCCTGTTCTTTATCTTCTTCAAGATCTTTTTCGGACTTGATTTCTCGATGTAAAGTAATGGTTTTTCGCTGGCCTTCGTAGAGCGTTTCTATTTTTGCACTATTGGTAAATCCGTTTTCGGCAGTATAAAAATTAAAGAATACATCTTTCAGGAAATAAGGCTGAAAAGTGGTATTAAATCCATCGCTGCTGATTAAACTTCGGTATTTCTTTACATATTCTGAAGCCGGAATATCGTTGATGGATAAAACTTCGGTTCCGGGCTTTATATTTTCGATAGAATCTTTATTTTCTATAATATATAAATGATCATCCTGAATATAGTATCCAAAGCGGCTGAACATTCCTTTTTTGGCATCTAATGATTTGATTTCTCTTCTGGTCAGTTTTTTTCTCGGAATCCTCAATGCCAGATGTCCTTCCCGGATATTAGCAATAACAGGCTGTAATTTAAAATAAAACTGAATAGGAGTAAGAGGTTCGTTAATCGTCTTTTTCAGGCTGTCAAATTGATGGTCAAGCTTTTCCTTAGAAATGTACCAGTAGAGTTTGGGATGCATTTCCTTGAGTTTGGAGTAGGTAAAATCTACATCCTCTTTCAGCTTTTCAGGTGAAATACAGGATGCTCTTTGCTCATTGTGTTTCCTGATGGATGAGCAGGAGGTGAGCAGTATGATAAAAAATAAAATTGGGTAATAGTTTTTCAAGTTTGTGGTTTTTTATCGCGCAAAATTAATAAGATTAAAATTATCCTTTCATGAAATTGATAATAAATTATTCTGAAGACATTATAATTTTAGTTAAAAATAAAGGTTTAACGCTTTCAGATCGTCATGTAATATTAAAGTTATAAATTTGAACCCTATTTTTTAAAAACATGATGTATACAATTATTGCAATCCTGGCTTTAGGATTTTTATTATATATGGTGATAACGGGACAACCTGCGTTTGGAGCAGAACCCAAAGGAGAAAGATTGGTGAGAATGAAAAAATCTCCGCATTATAAAAATAATCAGTTCCAGAATCTTAGCTACACACCGTCTATTGCAGAAGGCCACAGTGTGCCGAAGGTGATGTACGATTTCTTTTTTAAGAAGAAAGATCCTTATTTAAAACCTCATAAAATGGTTCCTGCCATTCATACAGATCTTAAGAGCATTCCTAAAGATCAGGATGTTTTTATTTGGCTGGGACATTCGTCATATTATATTCAGACGGATGGTATTTCTTTTCTTATTGATCCTGTTTTGAGTACTTATGGTTCTCCGTTTAAATATTTTAATAAAGCATTTGCCGGAGCTGATGTTTTTACACCAGAAGATGTTCCTGCTTTAGATTATCTTGTCATCACACATGACCATTATGATCATTTGGATTATCCAACGGTGAAAAAGATCAAAGACAGAGTGGGAAAAGTGATTTTACCTTTGGGCGTTGGAGCGCATCTTGAAAGATGGGGATATCAGCAAAGTCAGATTATTGAAGAGGAGTGGGGAGATAAAGTAGATCTTAAAAACGGGATCAGAATAATTTATACTCCTGCACGACATTTTTCAGGAAGAAAAATAAGCAGAAACCGAACACTTTGGACTTCATATGTTTTAGAAACTCCTACCAAAAAAATATTTTTAGGAGGCGATAGCGGATATGACAAACATTTTAAAATGATTGGTGAGCAGTATGGTCCGTTTGATTATGCAATCATTGAAAACGGACAGTACAATGAAGCCTGGAAATACATCCATGCATTGCCGGAAGATGTAATTCAGGCAAGTATAGAGGTGAATGCCAAAAATATTATTCCTGTGCACTCTTCGAAATTTGCGCTGGCATTACATCCCTGGAATGAACCTCTGAAGAAAGTAACAAGCCTTGGAAGAGCAAAAAATCTGAATATTCTGACCCCTATGATTGGTGAGCCATTGGATTTAAATAAAGCAGATCAGGTATTTGGAGATTGGTGGGAAGACAACCATTAACTCAGGCATGCCAGATGTCTTTATATCTGGCAGGATGGTTTTCAAATTGCTGTCTTACAAAATCACATTCCGGATCTACCAGTAAATCTTTTTCTTCGGCGTACCGTACCAGTTCGTCAAGGAGCATTTTGGCATATCCTTTACCTTCTAATTCTTCGTCAAGCTTTGTATAATAAACAGTCAACAGTTTACCGTCAATTTCTATGGACATATAGCCTGCCTTTTTATCATCAATTAATATCTGCAATTCATCCTGATATGGAGATATTTCAAATTTTACATTTTCCATAACTATTGAGATTAGGTTGAGTCTTTCATTTTTATTAGGTTTTAAGAAACTCTTTTTATGAGATTCTCTTCTTAAAGTTACAAATTATAAATTAACTTTTAAAATTAATTACCGGAAAAATGGTCATTTGGAAACGTTTTAAACAATATTTGATTGTTGATTAATCATATTTTGTATTCAGAATCTTATCAATTTTATAGCCTCCTTTATCTTTTTTTCATTTTCACTTTCAACCGAAAGTTTCTTCCGGATACCAAAGTCATTTCCAACATGGAGAAGAGGCCATTCAGTAAAATAGGTATTATGATAATAATGATTTCCAGCACAAAAAACTCAAATGGGATAATAGAAATATGGAAATGTTTCAAAGATTATAAGGGATGTATGGAATTTTAACAAAGATTGGGAGTAGCTTTCATCGATTTGGCATTTAAATTGAGAATCTAATTGTAATTAATTTAAAAATGAAGAGGCAATGAAAAAAATATTCATTACGGCACTGCTTGTAGGGACTTTTAGTTTAAGCTATGCACAGTCAGATTATTATAACGATTATAGAAGAAGTATTTCAGATATTAACTGGCAGACGGTCATTGCTGATTTAGTCCTGTCAAAAACTCAAGCCAATCAAATTGATGCTTTAAACGGTCGTTACCACGATTATGATTCATGGAATAAGACCTATGTACATAATCCTGACCGATGGCGAGATGATCGTTATGTAGAGCTGGAAAGGATTTTAGGAAGAGAAAAATACCAGAAATTCAAAACAAAATATTATAAAGGTCAGAATCCTGTAGCGGTCTACAACCGAAACAAAAATAATGATAAAAGATATAAGCATATGGATAAAAAGGCCAAAACTTATCATTCAAAGAATAAAAACAAACATCATTAATCAATTTTCAACTATTATATTCAATTTTAGGACTGATCGAAAGATCAGTCTTTTTTTAGGAATTGGATAGAATGAAGTCCTGTAAAAATTAAATTATCTTAACTTCAGACCCGAATCTTATAGCTCGTGTTTTTTACCTCGCACCCAATCCCACATTTATTTTATCAATTGTTATTATTTTCCGTAGGAGTGTTGTTTGAATTTTATAATTTTGGTCCATGGAATCTAACGAGACAGTTAAAGCTTTTTATAAACGTGTAGGCTTACAATGTATAAAAACACCCGGAGTAGGGCATTTCAATGTCTTCTCACGTGAAAATTGTTCTTTAATCACGCCTTACAGCAGAAGAGATTATTATAAAATTTCATTAATTATAGGAAGAGGTAAGCTTCATTATGCCGATAAATGGATCAATATTGACCGACCTGTATTACTATTTTCCAATCCTGTCATTCCATATTCCTGGGAAGCGGAAGATCCGAATCAAAGTGGGTTTTTCTGCCTTTTTACAGATCAGTTCATCCATGAGGGAAACCGTTTGGGAAATCTTCAGGATTCTCCGCTTTTTAAAATAGGAGGCACTCCCGTTTTCTTTATTAATGAGGATCAGCAGAAGACTGTTGCTGATATTTTTATTAAAATGATGACTGAAATTCAGTCTGATTATTTACATAAATACGATATGCTTCGCGCCTACCTGCACCTTCTTATACATGAAACCATGAAGATGCATCCTGCTGAAAATTTTGAGCCTTATCAGAATGCGTCACAAAGAGTGGCTTCTTTATTCATGGAATTGCTGGAAAGACAGTTTCCGATTGACAGTCCCGAAAGATTTCTGAAATTAAAAACTCCGACTGATTACGCTGAGAATCTTTCCATCCACGTCAATTCGCTAAACCGCTCTGTAAAGGAGATTACGGGAAGAACAACCACTCAGCAGATCACATCAAGAATCATTCAGGAAGCTAATGCCTTACTGAAACATACGGACTGGAATGTGTCTGAAATTGCATATGGATTGGGATTTGAAGAGCCAGCCTATTTTACCAATTATTTTAAAAAACAGACTGGAATGACGCCCAATACAGTCAGAACTTCGCTTGTTTGAATTTTATAATTCTTCGTTTGAATTCTATATTACATCCGAAGAATTCCTGTTATAATTTTGTCCTATCAATTTAAAACCACAGCAATCATGAAATTTAGAAAATTAGGAAACACAGGAAAGCAGCTATCTGCTATTGGTTTAGGATGTATGGGAATGAGTTTTGCTTACGGCCCTGCAGATGAGCAGGAAAGCATCAGTACTCTTCATAAAGCGCTGGATCTGGGCGTGAATTTTTGGGATACTGCCGATATGTATGCCAATGGTGAGAATGAAAAACTCATTTCAAAAGTCTTAGTTCCGAATCGTGATAAAATTTTTATTGCCACAAAATTCGGGTTCAGATTTAAAGATGGGAAAGCAAGTCACAGTGGTGCTCCCGGAACATATTTTGACGGTTCTCCGGAATGGATTAAAAAAGCAGTAGATCTAAGTCTCCAGAGATTAAAAATAGATGAAATTGATCTTTATTATGCACACAGAGTTGATCCGAATGTTCCGGTTGAAGAAACGGTAGGTGCAATGGCTGATTTGGTAAAAGCCGGAAAAGTGAAATATTTGGGTTTGTCAGAAGCTTCTGCTGAATCGATCAGAAAAGCAAATAAAATTCATCCGATTACCGCACTGCAGTCAGAATATTCTATTTTAACAAAAGATGTTGAAAAGGAAATTTTACCGACCATCAGAGAGCTGGGAATTACTTTGGTTCCTTATTCTCCGTTAGCAAGAGGTCTTTTTGCCAATATCAACGAGGTTCAGAATCTTGGAGATGAAGATTTCAGAAAATCACTGCCCCGTTACCAGGAAAAATATTTGGAAAATAATAGAAATTTAGCCAAAGAGATTAATGATTTTGCTGCTTCGAAAGGAGTTAAAGGAACTCAGCTGGCACTTGCCTGGGTATTGAATCAGGGGGAAGATATTATTCCGATTCCGGGTACAAAAAGAATTAAATATCTGGAAGAAAATATGGCAGCAACCGATATTGAGCTTTCTCAGTCAGATTTGCAGACTATCGATGCTATCCTTAGAAAATATCCTGATACTGGTGACCGTTACAGTGAAGGTTCTATGAAATTAGTAAATAATTAAAAATAAAATTAGCTTTCTGAATGATTTTCAGTAAGCTAAATATTTCATGAAAAGATTGAATGACAGGAATGAAAACTCTTAAAGAAAAAAATCAGTTTATTGCCACTATTTTGGCTTTTGCCGTAATTCCGATGTCGGGATTGGCAACGGATATCTATTTGCCGTCTATGCCGAGTATGGCGACAGAATTACATCAGCCGGAAAGTAATATTCAGCTTACGCTGTCTATATTTTTAATCAGTTACGGGTTGACACAGTTTTTTGCAGGAAGCATTGTCGATTCCTTTGGCAGATACAGGGTTTCTATGGCGTCGCTGGCTTTGTTTGTTGTTTCATTTTTAATTACGGCTACCACTCAGAATATTTTTGTTATCTATGCAATGAGGGTATTGCAGGGGATTTTATCGGGATTTGCGGTAGTTTCAAAACGGGCATTTTTTGTAGATGTTTATGAAGGCGAACAGCGAAAGCATTATCTCAGTATTATGACGATCGTTTGGTCGGTAGGACCTATTATTGCTCCGTTTATCGGTGGATATTTGCAGAAAAGCTTTGGATGGCAGTCCAATTTTTATGTTCTGGCAGGCTACAGCTTGTTACTTTTGATTCTGGAGTTTTTATTTTCGGGGGAAACACTGAAAAAAAGAAATCCTTTTCATATTGAATTCCTAATGAAAGAATACGAATCGATGTTTAAGGCGAAAGATTTTTTTTACGGAATGTTGATGTGCGGGTTGAGTTACTCCATGATTATGTTTTTTAATTTATGCGGATCATTTATTATTGAGCATAAAATGGGCTATTCGGAAGTTGTAGCCGGCTATGTTTCATTAATTCTTGGTTTTGCATGGATGACCGGAGGGTTTTTAGGAAAAGCATTAATCAATAAAGCATTTTTACCTAAAATTCGTTATGCTAATTTTATTCAGCTGATTTTAATTATTTTAATGTTTGTTGCTTCCTATTTTTCAAGCAATATTTACAGTCTGGTGGCTTTTGCCTTTTTGATTCACGTGACGGCAGGATTTATTTTCAATAATTATTTTTCCTATTGTATCGGGAGATTTCCGAATTCTGCAGGAATTGCCGGTGGTCTTACGGGTGGAATTGCATTCATCATCACCTCTGCGATCAGTTACGGAATTGTGGCGGTGATCAAACCTCAGATTCAGTTGCAGGTGGCAGAAGGGTATTTTGTACTGGGAGTTTTAGGACTGCTTATTTTAAGCATGATAAAACTTAGAAAGGCACATGCCTGATTTAATTTTTATTTATATTTTTTCTACTCATAATTTTTAATAATAAATCCTCCCGGAGAAATGGGAGGATTTATTTTTTAACATAAGAAAACTGAAAAGTTGATATTTATTTTTATTAAAGACGATTGTATAAGATTTTTACTTTAAGCTGAATTAAGCTTCTCCAAAAATTAATTCCGGATGATATATCTTTCTGAACATAACATATGTGACTGAAAGTACTGTGAATGCTATAATAGCATCAATGGTGGCCGGAAAGCCCAGTACCGCTATTTTGGAAAAGAATGCGAAAATGATATCGAAGAACATTCCTGCAAATACCCATTCTTTAAGTCTTAATAATCGGTTTGGAATTAAAAGAACAATAATTCCGGATAATTTAAAGACACCAAGAATGTAGATGAAGTGCGGTGGATAACCCAATTGTCGGGTAATGTCCCAAACTACAGGATTTTTTGTTAGTTCAAAGAAACCGCTGGCTCCGAACCATAATGACATGAAGATTGCTCCTGACCAAAAGATAATTTTTGTTGTTTTTGTTTTCATTTTTTATTGTTTTAAATTGTTAATATTATTCTGTTGTATGTAAGTTTTAGTTAAATATGGCCTTTGTAGAAGCTATGATTTCTCCGCTTCTTGTATTCTGAACCAGACCGATCACTTCCCAGTCATTGCTGTTGAAATTGTTGGGAATCGGAAATGTTGCTGTTCCTTCTTTGCTGTCTAAAGCCACCGGATATTGCTTCTGAACGATTTGATAATGATGTAGATTGCGACCTTCGTTTTCACCTCCGCCAACCTGTGTTGAAGCATGCTTTTCTACGAACGTGATGAGCAGTTTATCTTTAGGACCCGCTTGTGAGACGTTATAGTTAAAACTGATTTCTTTCGTAAGAATTTTTGCTTTTAAATCAATTTTATGGTCATTTAAACCATTTAATGCACCTGAAATAGAACTTTCTGCCATTGTTCTGTCAGAACCTACAAACTCTGTTTTTCCATTGATAACCAATTGAGGAGTGTAAATCTGTGACCCTAATTTGCTGCTATATTCCTGTTGACGCTGAGAATTCTGTATATTGCTGAAACGGTCTTTCCAACCCGTTCGGTTCCAGTAATCAACATGGTAGGAGAGAATATAAACCGGCTGGTCTTTATATTTTTTCTCAATTTCACCCATCAGCTGATCTGCAGGTGGACAACTCGAACAGCCCTCAGATGTGAATAGCTCCAGAACTGCAAAACCATCGTTCTTCACTGAAATATTCTGTGTTTCCTTGTCTTTTTTATCCTCGTGAACGAATGCTGAAAAAGTAAACATTAATGCTGCGAAAGCTGCCGTTCCTATAAGATTTTTTAGTATCATTTCTTTTAATTTTATTCAAATGTAGATCCCTTCTCAAGGCGAAAGAATATAAAAGAGGTTTAACCGGACAAATCGTGAGGTGAACCCGGAAATTGTACGGGGAAATGTTTTTGAGACTGGAAGAGAGAAGAGGTGAAAACCGGTAAGATTTGCAGTGATAAAGAAAGTAAGATACTCTGAATATAGAATAAAAATAAACCCTGATCATATCAATCAGGGTAATTTAAGGTCAAGATAATTTCGTTTTAAAATATCAATAGATTAGCTGTTTTTCTTGCCAATAAATGGAACGAGCATGGGTACTTTTTTTTGGTAATTTTTATATTCTTCTCCATAAAATTTTTCAAGATCTTTTTCTTCCAGAAATTTGACCGCAATAAAAATGTAAATACTTGTCGTTAAGGTGAATACTAAATGTCCGACTGTCATTACAGGTGCTGCCCAAAATGCAATCAGGAATCCCAGCATAATAGGATGTCTTACTATTTTGTATAAATAAATCACCTGAAATGTGTGGTTTTCAGGTTGTGCAGCTTTAATTTTTAAATTTTGAATCACTTGTCTTAATCCGAAAAGCTCAAAATGATTAATGATGCATGTAGAAATGAGCACAATCACCCAGCCTAAAAAATAAATGCCGTTGATGATCATTGTTGCTGTTTCGTTTTCAACCTCCCAAATTATGCCTTTCATGGGGCGCCATTGGCTGTACATTAATAAAAGAGCGCTACTTGAAAGTAGTACATAGGTACTGCGTTCAATGACGGGACTAACAAAGTTGGTCCACCATTTTTTGAATGCCGGTCTGGCCATAATGCTGTGCTGAAGGGCAAATAGACTTAGCAGGAGTAAATTGACGATAAGAGATTCTGTAAAAGAAGTTTCAGTTCCTGAGTCTATAGATTTCGGAACGATAAAATTGCCGACAAATCCTATGGCATACAGGAAAGCGACAAGAAAGACAAGGTAAGCGAATACTCCGTAAAGAAAAATAATTGATTTTGTCATGGTTATTGATTTTGTGATGGTTATTAATTTTAAAACGGTTTTTTTCTTATATTAATTTTATTTTTTTAAAACGGTTAAACGATTGTTTATGAATGAGTTTCGATGTCGGATATAAATTTAAAAAAAATATCCAATTAAAATATTTTTTAAATTTTGATGTGGTGGAATTATGCATACAGATGGTTGGAAGCTTGAAGATGAAGGCTTGAGATTACTGTTAGTTTCTTTGTCAGTGGTTTATGAGCTCCAAATTGTCTTACTGTGGTCTTAATAATTTTCCTCCTCAAACTTCCATCTTCTCTACCGGTCTTCCAGCCAGGTAAAAAAACTGTGAGATTTTTCTTTATTAATCAGAAGTTGCTCCGGCGTTTCAACGGTTAATTTGACCAGGATTTTTCGTTGAAAATAATGCTCCATTTCTTTAATAGCACTGAAATTGATGATATACTGTCGGTTTACTCTGAAAAACTGTTTTTGAGAAACCTGCTCTGCAACCTGTCCGAGAGTCTGACTCAGCTGAAATTGCTGTTTGTCAAAGGTCATCAAGTGGGTAATCTCATTGTGAATATAAAAATAAGCGATGTTTTCAGTAGCAATGGTGGTATATTTTTGATTTTTAAATACTAAAAAACTGCTCTTCGCAACGGCTTGAGGCAGTGAGATTTTCTGTATGAGTGCTTCCAAGTCCGGAAGTTCTGTTTTCTGAAAAAACTTCTTTAATTCATCAACTTTTCTGAATGCTTCTGCAATATCATCACGTGAAAAAGGTTTCAGGACATAGTCGACACCTTTGCTTTTAAAAGCATCCAGCATATATTGATCAAATGCAGTACAGAAAACTACCGGGCAGGTGATATCCGCCTGTTTGAAAATCTCAAAAGAAAGTCCGTCTGAAAGGTGGATGTCCATGAAGATCAAATCGGGTTTGATGCCTTTTGAGAAAGCATTTACGCTGGTTTCGATGCTGTCGTAAACATCCAGTATTCTGGCCTCGGGTTTTAGATCTGAAATTAGATTCTGAAGAGATTTAGCGGCCCTGAATTCGTCTTCAATAATGATTATATTCATGGATAAAAGGGAGTTTTATTTGAAATATTTTTTCGTCTGAGTTGATTTCAATTTCCTGTTCTAAAAGGTGCTTATAACGCAATTTTACATTGTCAAGTCCAATTCCTAACGAGTCTTCTGTGGTCATTTTTTTCTGAATCGGATTTTCAATAACAATTTTATTTTCAGAATTATAAATTAGAATATGTAAAGGTTTACTTTGCGAAACGATATTATGTTTAATGCAGTTTTCAACTAATAATTGTAAAGTAAAAGGTGGAATTAATGTTTTTAAAACGTCATCATTCAATTCTTGGGTTAGCTTAATTCCTTCACCAAATCTGGCTTTTTGCAGAAAAATATATGAATCGATAATTTTCATTTCCTCCTGGACGGTAATCAGGTCTAATTTTCTGCTTTCTAGTGTGAATCGGTAAAAGTCGGAAAGTTTCATAATGAAATCAATCGACTCCGAATCATTTGTTTCGACCATTGATTTTAATGTGTTTAAACTGTTAAAAAGAAAATGAGGATTAATCTGTTGTTTTAATAATTCGTATTGAGCTCCGAGGTTATCACTTTTCACTTTTTCCAGTTCAAGCTGAACCTGTTGCCCTGCGTAATTATTCTGCAGTAAAGTCAAAAACATATAACATACAAGATTGATCAGAATCCCGCGAACCTCTACCATCAACATAGTGGGACCAAAATTGATATGTGATAAAATAAGTTGCTGAATCCAGGCCAGACCAAACATAACAACCATTCCGAAGGCTAAAATAACCATCAGTCTTGAATAGGATATATTTTGTCGTCTTTTCCCGGCGTTACGGTTAAGCATATAAATATTAAGATACCACATGATCACTGAAAAAGCTGCTGTAATCGCTGAGTTTACTACTGCTTCTTCCCAGTTGAAAGCATGGGAGGCGAGTTGTGGCACCGAAGATAAAATCCCCAGAAATAGGGAACTTACCCAAATAACGGCTTGTGAAATTTTTATTTTTTGTTGCTGCATGACAACTGCGGATTTTAAAGGTGTTAAGTTATGTAAAAAGCTTTAAATCGAATAGTGAATTGTAACCCATAAAGTAAAAAAAGTAACGATATAAAGGGGTTTGTTTTGATAAAGAATCCAGAGTCGATTTCTCAACTCCGGATATCACGTTCAAATTTACTATTATTATGGTCTTTCGACTGGTTTATAAGTCATGATGTATTTTATTCTTTCTGCTTTATTGGTGGGATTATTTTCCGTTTTCGACTGATCTTTAAACTGATATAATGTGTTGCCGTTTTTATCAGTTTTTACCGTTTCCACATTCAGTAGTTCTCCGGTGATCGTTCCTCCAATGTATTGTGGATTTTCATGGTACTTCCAGGTAACTAGTTTAAATTCTGAATTAGGTTTGGGCTGATGATTTTCATCTGATAATGATTGCAAAGCTTCCTGATTTCCATATAAAGCGGAGGATGTTTCTTTTTGAGGATTTAATGATGTCGAAATAAATTTCAAATTCCCGGGATCAAATACCACCCGTTGTAAATCTTTATCCGGTTCATCGATTTTACATGCTGTAAATAAAGCGCATACTGACACTATGATAAAAAATATTCTTTTCATTATTTCTGTAGGTTTTTAATTAATCTTTCGGTATTTACTTTCATCGGAACATCAAAAAGATATCCTGTTTTTTCTCCTAACTGTCGGTGACAGGCAATACACGATTCTTTAGCAAAAGAGGCTGTTTTTCCTGTCGGATGAAGATCTTTTCCTGAAAACTTAGCGAATCCCCAGCCTTCCGTATCGGTATATTTTTTTGAATCTTTAACCATAAATTGTGCATTCACAAATTCTCCGGCTCTCACTTCTCCATCTGCTAGTTTTTCTTGTTTCCAAACGGATTTTACGACAATACTTCCATCCGGCCAGGGGTGAAAATTCTCTGTTTCAACGGCTTTTACAGCAATGTCATTTCCATAAATTACGCGTATTGATTTGTCAAAAAGTGTACTCATACTAATGACTTTCCAATGTTTAAAATCATCGGTATACTGTACTCCGTTGGGAGAAACCGGAAATTTCGAAAGTGCTGGATTTTTAGACGGTTCAGAATTTTGATGAATGTTTTTTTCTTCTTTCTGAGCCGTATTTATTCCGGATAATGAAAGGGTATATTTCTTAATGGTCTCTACATCTTTTGCCGTTATTTTAGCTGAAGGGTGGAGTAGTGTATAGTTGTGAAGAGGCATTTTCCCTGCCTGCATCATATTGAGAATGGCAAACATTTTTCCCTGGTGGTCGCCTGCGGAATAATTCCATTCTGAGAAGTTGAGAACTTCTCTGGCTCTTTGTACATCTTTATTTACGGCCCATGAAATAGGAGCAATTTTGTCGTACCAGCTTAAGTTTTGCTGATTTGAATGACAGTTAAAACACGAATTTTCAAGAATGGCGAGAACTTCGCGAGGGGCTTCTATTTTTTTAGTGACAGGCTTTCCTTCTAAGGGTTTGTTGAAAAGCTGTAAAACGGTAAAAATTCCTAAAACCGCCAAAAATATAATAGCAATGGGCTTTTTTACTGGTCTTTTTTTCTTTAATGAGTCCATAATGATTTATTTTTTATGGCTCAAAAGTAGGGGCTTAAATAGGTTTTTGAAATCTGAAATTAGGTGAAACGGACAAATCGGAAGGTGAAAATGGAATTTTGCGAATTAAAAAAATTTAGAAGCTGGATGAGGGAAGAGGGAAGTCTGTGACGTCCTTATATATTACTTCCAGCATCCAGCTTCAATTCTTCTATCTTATAACAGCATTCCGCCGTCGATGACGATTTCTGTTCCTGTTATGAAACTGGCGATATTATCATTGGACAGATACACAACCAGTTTTGCTACATCTTCAGCAGTACCCATTTTTTTTAATGGAATTGTTTCGATCAGCCACTCATTGATGCTTTTAAGTTTTTCTTCATCTAAACCGGCTTTCGTCATAACTTCAGTCTTTGTAGGTCCCGGACTTACCATATTGACACGGATTTTTCTTGGTGCTAATTCTGCGGCGGCCGTTTTTGCAATTGAATTTAAAGCAGCTTTGCTGGCCTGATAGACTGAACTGTTAGGTTTGTAGGTTGACGCTACAATGGATGATAAGAAAACAACAGAAGCCCCATCATTCAATAATGGGATGAATTTACTCAATGTAAAATAGGCTCCTCTGAAATTAATATTCATCACACTGTCGAAGTTGTCAACAGGCATATTTTCAATGGGAATTAAGCCTCCTGTAATTCCGGCATTGATAAACAGAATATCTACTTTGCCATATTGGTTTTCAACTTCTTCTTTTAATGAATCCAGATCCTCAAGATTCGCCTGATCTGCAACAAATGGTATTGCTCCCAATTCTTCTGCCGCCTTTTCAATAGCTTCTTTTCTTCTTCCTGTAATGATAACCTTTGCTCCTTCTGCAATTAATTCTTTTGCGGTTGCATATCCAATTCCGCTGTTTCCACCAGTTACGATGGCTAGTTTGTTATTAAACTTTTTCATTTCTTTTAAAATTTTTGACAAAGTTATTTTAAATTGGTATACTTTTGTAATCAGTATCACAGAGTATACCAGTATCATTCATTATATCATTTAACTTTGTTATTATGGAAAGAGATCAAACCGAAGAGCTTAGAGCATTGCAGGATACCCTTTATTTTATTGGAGGAAAGTGGAGAATTCCTGTCATTAATTCACTTTGCAACGGCAACAGACGTTTCCGTGAAATTGAAAGAAGTATTCCGGGAATTACCACAAGAATGCTTTCAAAAGAGTTGAAAGATATGGAAATGAATAAATTGGTTAAACGAACCGTTTACCCTGATACGCCGGTTTTAATTGAGTATGAGCCTACAGAATATTGCCGGACTTTTGGAAATATTATCGGAGAAATGATCAATTGGGGTAGGGAACATAGACGGGTGATTGTGGAGGATAAAATTTAATTTAAGGAATTAGGAATTAGCTTTTTCTTAATTTTCTTCGTGTCATTTAGAACGAAACGAATGGGGTGAAGAATCTACAATACTACGCTTAGATTCTTCTACATCGGAATAACAAAAACGACGCTCAAACGTTATTATTTAAACAAAAAAGCCCCTTAAAAAAGGAGCTTTTCATTTATATCAAGATCGAAAATTAAATTCCGTCGATGATTTCATTTAAAACAGTACTTGGTCTCATAGCTGCATACGTTTTGTATGTATCTGTTTTGAAGTAACCTTCAATTTGTTGAGGCTTACCTTGAGCACCGATTAATTCAGCATTGATAACATCTTCGTTTTCTTTCATTGCTTCTGCAATTGGAGCGAATTGTTTAGCCAATTCTGCATCAGCAGTTTGATTTGCCAATGCCTCAGCCCAATACATTGCTAAATAGAAGTGAGAACCTCTGTTATCGATCTGTCCGACTTTTCTTGCCGGAGACTTATCAGTTGCTAAGAATTTAGCATTTGCTTCATCCAATGCATCCGCTAAAACCTGAGATTTTGTGTTACCCTGAGTTTGTGCTAAATGCTCTAAAGAAGCCTGTAAAGCCAAGAATTCACCTAGAGAATCCCATCTTAAATAACCTTCTTCGATGAACTGCTCAACGTGTTTCGGGGCAGAACCTCCAGCTCCTGTTTCGAACAAACCGCCACCGTTCATCAATGGAACGATAGAAAGCATTTTTGCAGAAGTTCCAAGCTCAAGAATTGGGAAAAGATCTGTTAAATAATCTCTCAATACGTTTCCTGAAACAGAAATTGTATCTTTTCCTTCTCTTGCTCTCTGTAACGTTTCTGTCATAGCGTCTTTAACATCAAGAATCTTAATGTCAAGTCCGTTTGTATCGTGATCAGCAAGATATTTTTCTACTTTTTTGATGATTTCTCTATCGTGAGCTCTTCCTTTGTCTAACCAGAAAATGGCAGGGGTATCAGATAATCTTGATCTGTTTACTGCTAATTTTACCCAGTCCTGGATTGGAGCATCTTTAGTCTGACACATTCTGAAGATATCACCTTTTTCGACTTTTTGAGAAAGAAGAACAGCTCCGGCTTCATCCTGAACTTCAACTGTTCCTTCAGCAGATGCCTGGAAAGTTTTGTCGTGAGAACCATATTCTTCAGCTTTTTGAGCCATTAAACCAACATTCGGAACAGAACCCATTGTTGTAGGATCTAATTTTCCGTGCGCTTTCATATCATCAATGACTGACTGATAGAAACCTGCGTAAGAACGGTCCGGAATGATACATACTGTATCTTCTTCTTTTCCTTCTTTGTTCCACATTTTTCCTCCGCCTCTTACCAAAGCAGCCATAGATGCATCAACAATAATATCAGAAGGAACATGGAAATTCGTAATTCCTTTGTCAGAATTTACCATTGCTACTCTTGGTCCGTTTGCCAAAGCTGTTTCGATATCAGCTTTAATGTCAGCTTCCTGAGCATTTCCTTTGATTTTATCAAAAAGATCAGCAAGACCGTTGTTTGGATTCACATCTAAAGACTTGAACGTTTCAGTATATTTAGTGAAAACATCTTTGAAGAAAGTTTCTACAATCGCCCCGAAAATAATTGGATCAGAGATCTTCATCATCGTAGCTTTAAGGTGAGCAGAAAGAAGTACGTTTCTGTTTTTAGCCTCATCGATAGCCTGTTGAACGAATGCTCTCAAAGCATTTAGATTCATTACAGAAGAATCGATCACTTCTCCGGCCTGAAGACCTGCAAAATCTTTTAACAAAGTTTCAGCACCGTCATTTCCTTTGAAAACGATTTTATATTTTGTAGCATTCTCAAGAGTGGTAGACGTTTCAGTTCCGTAGAAATCTCCGTTGTCCATGTGAGCAACATCAGTTTTGCTGTCAGAAGCCCAGTCTCCCATTCTGTGAGGGTTTGCTTTTGCATAGTTTTTAACAGCTTTCGGAGCACGTCTGTCAGAGTTTCCTTCTCTTAATACAGGGTTTACAGCACTTCCTAATACTTTTGCATATTTAGCTTTAATAGCTTTTTCTTCGTCATTTTTAGGCTCTGCAGGATAATTTGGAACTGCAAAACCTTTAGCTTGTAGTTCAGCGATAGCTGCATCCAATTGAGGTGCTGAAGCTGAAATATTGGGTAATTTGATAATGTTTGCATCAGGTTGAGTCGCCAATTGACCTAATTCAGCCAAAGCGTCACCGATCTTCTGATCATCTTTCAAAAATTCTGGGAAGTTTGCTAAGATTCTTCCTGCCAAAGAAATATCCGGAACTGCGATCTCAATGTTTGCTGATTTTGTAAAAGCTTTTACAATCGGTAAAAACGAGTGTGTTGCCAACATTGGAGCCTCATCCGTAAGGGTGTAATAGATTTTTGATTTGTCTGACATTATACTGTTATTTATTATTTGATTTTTAAAGTCCCACAAATTTAGTGATTATGATTCTTTTTTCAACTTATTTTACATAAAAAAAGAGGCTTGTACCTCTTTAAATTTATAATTGAACAATTGTATATGCTCCTGTAGCGTCAAAATTAATTTTAAAAGTGAGTTTATAGTTTTTAGGAGTAGAATTGGCTCCCGGGAAAGAAATGTCCTGTCCGTTTATATCAAAGTTTCCGTCACTAAGATTGTCTCCGATTGTCTCCGTATTTCCGCCTCCCATTCCCAGATTTATTTTGAATTTTGTCGAGGAAGTTACACCGTTTATCTGAATATTGAATGTATTTGTATTTACATCATATGTAATATTTGACTGTGAGGACGGTGATGTTCCTGAAAAATAAATGTAAGGAGTGAAATTATAAATATAGGGTGTGTAAACAGTTGTATTCCCGACAAATCCTGTTGGTTTTATGCTTATCTGATAAAATCCGTTTGATGTAATATTATAAGCGTTTCCATTAGGAACAATTGCATTATTGGTATCAGAGCCATATACCATTGCAGAAGCATTTTGCGCGGTTATGAATTTTATCTGAGAATTCGCCGGAAAATATTTATAACCATATTTTTCGTTAGTATTTACTCTTAATAATTCAGCATTTGCAGCATTGAAAGAATTATAAGATCCATATAAATATAGATTTTGAGGTAAATTATTATTACCTCCGGACTGGTTTTGTGGTAAACTCAATGTCCCGGAATCACTCACGTTTAAAGTATAAGCTGCCCCATTCGGAGAAGTAAGTATAATGCCCTGTCCTGCTCCTGTCACAACTGTTTTACTTACCTGAGCATAAGGAACGCTCATTAATTGATTTACTCCAACATTTGTGTAATTAGAACCGCCTTGTGGATCCATTTCCACTTTTACGAATTTTGTGTTTGTTCCCCAGTTGATTCCTCCGAAACTTCCTGTTGTAGCCGTTCCTTGTCCGATATTTAAATTAACTAAACCTTTAGCATTCGTTGTTTTAGTATGGGTTTCTGTATATAAAGCGGTTCCGGTAGCGGAGTTTTCTAAAATACTTACTCTTAAAGAAACGTTTCCGTTTGCAATGGGAGCTCCGGAAGCATTGAAAGCAATCGTTTGATAACTGAAAGCTTGTGGAACCTGTGCACTTAATAAAGTGGCAAGAAATAATCCTATAGTAGCGTATAATTTTTTCATGTTTTAAATAGTTTTTTAAGGGTTTTTGATAATTTTAATAGGTTTCAGGTCAGGATTTTTGAAAGTGATCATATAAACTCCTTGGTTTAAAGTTCGGAGATTCAGTTGGTCAGACTCTAATTTTGTTTTTAAGACAAGTCTCCCGCTAAGATCATAGACTTCTACTTCATCGATTTTCGATTTGGAACTTAATTTTACATATACAGAATCTGCAGTAGGGTTCGGGTAGATTTTTACAGTCTCTTTTTCGAGCTCACTTACGCCCAAAACCTGAAAAACCGTTTGATAAAGCATTCCCATTGTTCCCGAATTATTCTGATCAGGATCAGTAGGGATAACAAAGATTTCCCCGACAGAATGCGCAAAAGTATCCGCAGAAACAGCTCCGGAATTGATATTCCCAATCACAGACTGAGCAAATCCAAGAAACGGTACTGCGAATAAAAGGAGAGTAATTTTTCTTCGCATAGTTATTAATTTTTATAAAAAGTTTGCGAATATAGTTAAATTTCAGTTTAAAAATATGATTGTCAGAGATAAGTACTTTTATTTTCACTTTAAGAATTATTTAACCATTTATTGATAAGATAAATTTTCTATTTTGATTAAATTTGAAAAACATTTAAAAAATAATTTATGTCAAATATTACATTAAAAGGAAACCCGGTAAGCACAATTGGAAATTTACCAACAGTAGGAACTACAATTAAAGATTTTGCTCTGGTAGATTCAGCATTAAATGTAAAAACTCTGGAAACTTTCGGAGGTAAGAAAAAAGTTTTTAATATTTTTCCAAGTATTGATACCCCAACGTGTGCATCTTCTGCAAGAAAATTCAATGAAGAAGCCTCTAACTTAGAAAATACAGTGGTAATCAATGTTTCTAAAGATTTACCATTTGCATTGGGAAGATTTTGCGCTGCGGAAGGATTGAATAACGTAGAAACACTTTCTGATTTCAGAAGCAGTTTCGGTGATGATAATGAGCTTACGATTGCAGACTCTCCATTGAAAGGACTGTTGAGCCGTGCGGTAATCGTAACTGATGCTGATAATAAAGTGGTTTACACTGAGCAGGTTTCAGAAATTGCTGACGAACCGAATTATGAAGCAGCTTTGTCAGCTTTAAAATAATTAGAAATAAAATTTTCTAAAAAAGCCTTGTGAAAATTATTTTTACAGGGCTTTTTTGGTAGTAAGAATTTCCAAAATTGAATTTAAAATGGTAAAAAGAATGGTCACCAATATTAAAACAGATGATTTGTCAAAAGCAGATATCTTTTATCATGAAATATTAGGTCTTGAAACTGTAATGGATTATGGCTGGATTAAAACTTTCGGGAATGATGAAGAATCCAAAGTTCAGATCAGTTTTGCGATTCAGGGCGGAAATAACACCGAAGTTCCTGATTTTTCAATTGAAGTGGATAATGTTGATGAAATATATCAAAAATGCAAGGATTCAGATTTTGAAATTATATATGATTTGACGAATGAAGATTGGGGAGTACGCCGCTTTTATGTAAAAGATCCGTTTGGAAACTCAGTTAATATTCTTCAGCACCAGCAAGGGTAATCCAAATAAGAAAGCAGGAAAAAATCCCGATTCTATACCCGGTTAATCAGGGTGGTTCATTTAATATTTCAGGACTGGTCACGAAAATAATTATCGGATTCATTGCTTGTTAATTAATATTTTCAATTGTTTTAATACGATTGTTGCATTCTATTTGTAAAAAAAAGATAGTTTTGCAAAAATTAAAAAACCAATGAAACGCATTTTATCATTATTATCAACCCTGGCTTTTGCTTTAGGGTTCTCACAAGACGGATTTTTGGATACTACTTATGGAAATTCAGGGTTCTCTGTTTATAACAGCGGAGCTTACGGGCAGTGTATCGAAGTAGATGTCAACCAAAGAATGGTGATCGGAACGTATAACATGAACAGTACGTTTAAATTTTACAGATTCAGTTCATCAAATCAGCTTGATACTACTTTTGGATCAAATGGAGTAACCACAATAAATTTAGGTGGTGAAGATGCGCTGCTGAAGGATATGAAAATCCAGTCAGATGGAAAAATCGTAGCAGTAGGATACTGGGAAGACGCAGGAAGTGCCAACAGAAAAGACTTCATTGTTATCAGATTGAATGCAGACGGAACACTGGATACTACATTTAACGGTACCGGTAAACTTACTGTTGCATTTGGTACAAATGAAGATATAGCCAATGCTGTTGCCATACAAAATGACGGTAAAATTCTGGTAGCCGGGCATTCTTTCACAGGATCTTACAGAGATATTGCCATTGCAAGAATAAATGTAGACGGAACTTTAGACAGTACATTTGGTACCGGCGGTAAGGTGACTACTGATCTCGCAGGAAATAATGATGCTGCGCTTTGTATCGCTATAAACAGCGACGGGAAATTTGCAGTTGGCAGCTATACTTACGGAGCGGGATCGTCAAATAATTTTGCTGATTTCGGTGTTGCGAAGTACAATACGAACGGTTCTTTAGATACCTCATTCAGTTCAGACGGAAAGCATGTTGTCGTAATTTCTCCGTCAGGTAATGATAAACCTGAGGCAATAGCATTTCAAAGTAATGGAAAAATCTTAATAGGCGGATCTGCATTTCTTAATACAAGTGTCAGAGATGATTTTGCAATCGTAAGATTAAATACGAACGGAACATTAGACACTTCTTTTAATGCTGACGGTATTTTTACAACAGCCTTAGGGTCATCGGATGACACAGCTAGCGCAATGAAATTACTTTCAGACGGCAAAATTTTATTGGCTGGAACTGTTGCTTCAGGATCTTATACTGATATAGGCCTCATTAGAGTTACAACCTCAGGTAATTTGGATACAACTTTCGGAACCAACGGAAAAACACAACAGGGATATGGTAATTTATCTGTTATTAAGGATATGGATGTCATGAGTGACGGGAAAATAATGGTTTGCGGATCTGCGGGTACAACGAATATTTTCCTTGCAAGATTCAATGGATCGGTGCCTTTGGTTTTGGGAACAAATGATTTGATCAATAACCAGAAAGATCTTTCTGTATATCCTAACCCTGTAAGAGAGATATTGTATTCTGACCAGAAACTGGAAACCTTCGAGCTTTATTCTGCAGGCGGTAGTCTGATAAGATCCGGGAAAAATGAAAGCAGCATCAATGTTCAAGATCTTCCGAAAGGAGTGTATATGCTGAAAATCAAAAATAAAGATAAGAGCGTAACAAAGAAAATAATTAAAAATTAATCATCAAAAAGCATCCTGAAAAGGGTGCTTTTTCTTATTATTGGAAATTAAACCTGAATTATGAAAACAGAAAAAGTGATTCCGATTTTAAGAATTTTCGATTACCGGAAAACAAAAGAATTTTACATCGACTGGCTTGGTTTTGAAATCGTTTGGGAGCATCATTTCGAAGACAATACTCCCGTTTATATGGAAGTTAAAAAAGATAATATCACTCTTCATCTGAGCGAACATCATGGGGACGGAACTCCGGGAAGCAGAATTTTCATCTGGGGTGAAGGCGTGGCAGATTATCATAAAGAACTGATCGATAAAAAATACAAATACAATCGTCCGGGGCTGGAAAAAACATTCTACGATGCGATTTCTTTCACCGTGGATGATCCATTTGGAAATAAAATTATTTTTAATGAAAAGTTTGATGAAGAAAAGCATAAAAATTTAAACTTTTACTCTATTCATTAATCTTGTTTAAATATAAATAAAAACAAACAATATGCTGTGAATCCGCTCAGCATAACTATTGCTAAAAATTAATCGCCAATAAAAACAGCTAGTATTAGATATGTCATGCTGAGCAAAGTCGAAGCATTTTCAATACGGTAATTAAATTCTTAATGTTCAAAACTGATTGCGATCATCAAAATTTAATCATAAATAAAACTAACTTTACATAATAAATGAAACGTTCCGGAACCGCAGATTTACCCCTTCACTATGGCAAAGTACCGCCATGGTTGTACGAGCGTATGTCAATTCTCGGACTTTCAATTATTGAAGTTATTTTGGCCGATTACGGAAAAGATGAAGTTCTTCGTCGACTTTCTGATCCATTTTGGTTTCAGAGTTTTGGCGCGGTGATGGGTATGGACTGGCATTCTTCAGGAATTACAACATCGGTAATGGGCGCTTTAAAACGTTCTGTTAATCCAAATTCTCAAACACTGGGATTGTATATTTGTGGTGGAAAAGGAAAGCTTTCCAGAGATACACCGTCAGAATTGCTTCAAATTGCTGACAAGACAGGTTTGAACGGAACGGAGCTGGTAAGAGCCAGTAAACTTTCTGCCAAAGTAGATAACACGGCAATTCAGGATGGTTATCAGCTGTATTTACATAATTTTATTGTTTCTGATCATGGAAACTGGAGTGTCGTTCAGCAGGGAATGCACGAATCTGACGGAACGGCAAGGCGCTATCACTGGCATTCGGAAAATATAAAATCTTTTATTGAAGAACCACACACAGGAATCAATGGGATTTCAAGGGGGCAGATTCTCAATCTTACCGACTCGGAAGCTTCAGAAAACCGGAAAGGAATTCTGGACATCTCCCATACGGATTCTGCAGAAATTATGAGCGATTTTTCAAGGCTGATGCTTCCCAATCATCATGATGTTCAGGCTTCTGATGTAGATTTAAGAAGACTGGGAGCTCTTCTGTATGTAACGCGCGAACAGCAGCCACAGAATTTTGAAGATTTATTATTGCTGGAAGGCGTAGGACCACGGACCATGCAGTCTTTGGCCTTAGTGAGCGAAGTGATTCACGGTGCACCTTCAAGGTTTAAAGATCCGGCAAGATTTTCCTTTGCCCATGGCGGAAAAGACGGTCACCCGTTTCCTGTTCCCACGAAAGTATATGATGAGAGCATACAGATCCTTAAAACAGGAATCGAAAAATCTAAGCTCGGAAATTCAGATAAATTAAAAACCCTGAACAAACTTCATCATATTATTGAAGCTACTGAAAAAGATTTTACTCCGGATTTCGATATTCAGGAGGTAATTGAAGAAGAGCGACAGAATTCCTGGCGTTTTGGCGGAAAAACGGTCTTTGGAGATGCGCAGAAACCATCCCCTCCAAAACCAATTCAGCTTTCTTTGTTCTAATGGATTTATTTCTGAATTTTTTGTTCTTTTGTTTCAAGACACAAGGACATAAGAATTATGATTAAAATTAGACGTTTAATAATTTATAATCAATATAAACAGTCTACAACGTTTGTATGTAAAGGATTACGCAAAAATTAACTGCTACAATCCGTCATTTTGTTTAATAAATCTTTCATCAGGTCCGATAAAAATTCTATTTTTAAAATCTTAAAAAACATTGACTTGATGACGAACAAAGCCTTAGAAATCTGCTATGATTTCCCATTTTTCCTACAGGAAGAGCTCGAAGAGATATTTCAGGCCCATGAAAAAGTTTTTTTCCAGAAAGGAGATTATATTCTTGAAGAGGGAAAAACGGCTAATGAATACTATATTTTGGAGAAAGGTTTGGCCCGTTCGTTTGTCAACGATTTTAATGGAAATGAAGTAACGACACATTTTTTTGTAGAAAACGAAATCATTATCGAAGTTTCTTCATTGTTCCAGAGAATTCCCACACAGGAAAATATTGTCTGCATTACAGACTGCGAATGCTGGAAATTCAGTTTTGAAACTTTTCAGGAGTTATTCCATAAAATTCCGAATCTCAGAGAATGGGGAAGAGCATGGATGTCGCAGCAGCTTTTTGTATACAAACAACGTTCTGTAGAAATGTTTACATTATCTGCAACAAAACGTTATCTCAACCTTTTAGAACAAAAACCTCACGTTATACAATTTGCACCTTTGAAGCAAATCGCTTCCTATCTGGGTGTTACAGATACTTCTCTAAGCCGGATTCGTAAAGAATTGGTTTCTCATCCGAAGAAAATTTAAATCTTGTCTTATGGCAAGTTGATTCTCATAGAGACTGGGTAATTTTGGTTAAAACTTAAACACTAAAAAATTACAAAAATGGAAATCAATCAAATTTATGTCAATCTTCCTGTAAAAGATGTTCAGAAAACAAGAACATTCTGGACAGAATTAGGTTTTTCGATTAACGAACAGTTTTCAGATGATAAAGCCATTTGTGTTATCATGAAAGAAGCTCATATTTATACCATGTTTTTAAAGGAAGAGTTTTTCCAGACTTTTACAGACAGACCTGTTGCAAAAGGAGAAACTACCCAAACGCTTCTTGCTATTGGGGTCAGCAGTCGTGAAGAGGTTGATAAGATGGTGCAAACAGCAATTGAAAACGGAGGTTCATTATACAGCGAGCCCCAGGACCACGGCTGGATGTATCAACGTGCTTTTTCAGATTTAAACGGACATCAGTGGGAAGTGATGTTTGCTGATATGTCTAAGATTCCGACAGAATAAAAATTTCTAAAATTAAAACAACACTTAAAAAAATACCAAATGAAAATCAACCAAATTTATGTAAACCTTCCGGTTAAAGATATTCTGAAGACAAAAGAATTCTGGACGAATATCGGATTCTCAGTCAACGAACAGATTTCAGATGAAAGAGCCGTTTGCATTGTGATGAGTGACAATATTTATGTGATGTTTATAACAGAGGAATATTTCGAGACTTTTTCCGAAAGGCCTGTTCCAAAAGGAGATACAACACAGGTTTTGGTGGCTATCGGATTAAACAGTCGTGAAGAAGTAGACCAGATCGTAAATGCTGCCGTAGCAAACGGAGCTTACCAGCACGAAGAACCGCAGGATTACGGCTGGATGTATCAAAATTCTTTCTGGGATATCAATGGCCATGGCTGGAATGTAACATTTGCTGATCTTTCCCAAATGCCAAAGGAGTAATCTTAAAATTCAAATATTTCTCGCAGATTTGGTTGATGACTTAGATTTTAATTTTACGTATTTCTATACACAATCATCAGCTTGATTTGCTAAATCTGCGAGAGAAAAACTAAACTCAAACCACAAATATTTTCACAAACAAACACAATCATCTGTGAAAATCTGTGAAATCCGTGGAAAAAAATCAATAAAAAATCAAACACAATGGACACACCAAAATCAAAAAAATTAGATATCATCATTCCTGCATTTCGGGGCCATAGCCAAAGTTTTCTGATGATTCTTGACGGAATTTCTGAGGAAGATGCGATAAAAAGAATTGAGGGCAGAACCAATCATATCATCTGGATGGCCGGTAACTTTCTCGATATGCGCTATGCATTGGGAACTGTACTCGGGCTTCAGGAAGAATTTGAATTCAGAGATCTTTTCTTTCAGGGGAAAGCATTGGATGAAAATTTAAAATACCCTTCTCTACAAGAGTTAAAAGATAGTTTTCATACTATATCACCGCTTGTTTATCAAAAGTTACTGGAAGCTGCAGATGAAGAATTGGATAAGGCTTTTCCGATGGGAATGAACATTGATTTCTTTCCTGAAACGGTTCTTAATTTCGTCGGAATGTGCATTGGTCGTGAAGACTATCTTTCCGGACAGATCGGATTGATGCGCAGAATTCTGGGTTACGAAGGAATGAAATACGATTTTGATAAAGACTTAAAATATTAATAATGAATAATCCTGTTGAAAAAGGGCATAAACGAGTCAACGGAATCAGGATGTATTACGAAATCTATGGTTCCGGAAAGCCTCTAGTACTGATTCATGGAGGTGGTGGTTCTATTTTGTTTGACTATAAAGAAGTCATTTCAAGACTGCAAAATACATTTCAATTGATAGGAATTGATCTGCAAAACCACGGGATGTCCGATCACCGCGATATTCCTGAGACTTTTGAACAGGATGCCCATGATGTTGTTGCTCTGTTGAAAGAACTGAATATTGAAAAACCTTCATTTTGGGGCTTCAGTAATGGAGGAAATACCGTGATGCAGATTGCCTATCTGTATCCTGAACGGGTAGAGAAATTAATTGTGGCTTCTACTTTTTATAAAAAAAACGGAATGATGGAAGGTTTCTTCGAAGGAATGACGGAAGCATCATTAGACTCGATGCCCGAACCTCTTAAAATTAATTTTCTAAACTTAAATCCTGACTTTTCGGCACTTGAAAATATGTTTGACAAAGACAGCAGAAGAATGCAGACTTTTGAAGACTGGGATGAAGATGTTTTGAAAAATATACAGTCTCCGACTTTCTTTATTTCGGGAGATAAAGATGTAATGAAACCTGAGCACATTGTTGAAATGTGGCGTTTGGTAAAGGATTCGCAATTAATGATTCTTCCTGCAACACACGGCTCTTATATGATGGCTGATTTTGAGGGAAATCTCGATGAAAAATTAATTGATTTTACGGTGACTGAGATTGAAAAGTTTTTGAAAAATTAATTTATCTATCTCATTGCTGAGATTCTTTAAGAACGAAAAATATTCTCAATCATTAAAAATCTTAGCGCTTAAAATAAAGAGATTGCCACGTCGCAAACTCTACTCAATAAAAAACAATCTTTAAAATAAAATATCATGGCTAAATTAAATCCGTACTTAAATTTTGATGGAAAAGCAGAAGAAGCTTTCACTTTTTATAAATCTGTTTTTGGAGGCGAATTTCTTGGGGAAGTTCACAAAATGGGAAATGCTCCCGGAACGGAAAATTTATCAGAAGAAGAAAAAAACAGAGTGATGCATATTGCACTTCCTATCGGTGGAGACTTGTTGATGGCATCGGACATTGTTCCCAGCTTTGGACAAAAACTGAATGTTGGGAATAACAATTACGTATCAATTTTTCCTGAATCGAGAGATGAAGCAGACAGGCTTTTCAAAGGGCTTTCAGAAGGTGGAAATATTGAAATGCCGATAGAAGATCAGTTTTGGGGAGACTATTTTGGGAGCTTTCAGGATAAATTCGGTGTTCATTGGATGGTGAACTATAACGAAGAATACACAAAATAATCTTATATTTAAACTAAATTATAAAAAGGGTAGCTGAATATTTAGTTACCCTTTTACTCCACTATTAAAAAATACAATTATGGAACCTATTAAGATTGATATTACGATTTTAGCCCCTGTTCAGAAGGTTTGGGATTATTATAATCAGCCAAAACATATTACAAAATGGAATTTTGCCCACGAATCATGGCAGTGCCCAAGTTCTGAAAATGATTTACGGGTTGGAGGAAAATTCAAAAACAGGATGGAGGCCAAAGATGGAAGTTTCGGATTTGATTTTGAAGGAATTTATGATAAGGTGATTCCTAATGAGAGAATTGAATATCATATTGCAGACGGTAGAAAAGTAGAAGTATTTTTTGATAAAATTGATGAAAATACAACGAAAGTTAAGATAAACTTTGATCCTGAAAAACAAAACTCTGTGGAAATGCAAAGAGAAGGATGGTACGCGATCCTGAACAATTTTCACAAATATGTTGAAAATCATTAAATACCTTTTTAGTCATCATGATCAACTTAATAATAATGGCAAAATGTTTAAGCTCTATTTGTGTCGTTAGTCATGTTGTGGAGGGAGATTTTTTACGAGGTATTATTGCTGTACCCGCAAGAAGAGCTTTGGAAAAAGAGAAGATAAATTCTTTAGAAAAATTATCCGATTATTCTGAAAAAGAAATTATGGAATTGCATGGTTTCGGAAAGAATGCGATGGAAAAACTAAAGATATATATGAAAGAAAATCATGTTTCTTTTAAAAATAATTAAAACATAAAACTTGTCATTCTGAAAAGGAAAAATCTCTAATTTAAAAAAATAGATGAGATGGCTTTGCTTTGCTCGCAATGACGATCAAAATTTAAAATAATATGAATAACGATATATTTCCATGCCTTTGGTATGACGGAGATGCAAAAGAATCATCAGAATTTTACTGTAATATATTTGATGGAAAAATTACAGCAGATACACCTGTTGTGATGAATATTGATCTCTTTGGTCAAAAAATAATGCTTTTGAACGGAGGTCCTCAATTTAAAAAAAATGCTTCTGTTTCGTTCATGGTGATTTGTGAAACGGAAGATGAGGTTCAAAAATACTGGGATCAGTTAATGGATGGTGGAATAGCCTTAATGCCTCTTGATTCTTATTCATGGAGTAAGAAATATGGTTGGGTGAAAGATAAGTATGACGTTACCTGGCAGATATTTTTAGGTGAAAAACAAAGTGAGCAGAAAATTATTCCTACTTTGATGTTTATTCATCAAAATAATGGAAAAGCTTTCGAAGCAATGGAATTATATACGGCTACTTTTCCGGACTCTAAGATTGGAAATATATTAAGATATGGAGACGGTAGTGAAGGTCATCCGGCGCCTGAGCCTTCGGAAAATATTCAGCATGCTCATTTTGAAATCGATGGATACAGTTTGTTCTGTATGGACAATTCTTACGATCATCAATTTGATTTTAATGAAGGAATTTCGATGGTAGTGATGACTGATGATCAGGACCAGACGGATACATATTGGAATAGGCTGACCTCTGATGGAGGGCGGGAAAGTATGTGCGGCTGGCTCAAAGATAAATATGGTTTTAGCTGGCAGATTGTTCCCAAAAGACTGATTCAGCTGATGAGTGATCCGGATCAGGCTAAGGCTCAGAAAGTGGTACAGGCAATGATGAAGATGCAGAAAATTATTATTCAGGATTTAGAAAATGCTTATAATTCTTAAATTTGACTGAAAGATGGAAGCGGGAGGAAGGAAGTTAAAATAGTTAATCAAATTGTTTTAATAGGACTAAAAATCTTCGGTTTCCATCTTCTGACTTCCAATTTCCCCTTTTCGGCTTGCTGTTTGATGGTATTCATAAAAGATTTGCCTATGAAAACACAGAACAAGTCACAATCTAAATCAAAAGTCCCGAAAGACGGACAGTTTCCTGAGATTATAAGAAATAATTATCAGGGAAGTCGGAAATTATTCAACAAAAAAGCGGTTATTTCAGGTGGCGACAGTGGAATCGGACAGGCCGTTGCAGTTCATTTTGCCAGGGAAGGTGCTGATGTGGCTATCATCTATAAAGAAAGTGATCAAGATGCGAGAGAAACCAAAAAATTAGTTGAGAAAGAAGGCCGGAAATGTATTCTATTAAAAGGTGATATTTCTAAAAAGACCTTTAGGTTAAAATCCTTAGGCAGGATTGAAAAAGAATGGAAAACCTTGGATATTCTGGTTAATAATGCCGGAATTCAGTTTCCAAAAAATAATATTGAGAAAATTTCTGATGAACAGATTCAAGAGACTTTTAATGTGAATATTATTTCAATGATCGCTTTGACAAGAGATTTTTTATCCTTACTCAAAAAAGGAGGCAGGATTATCTGTACAACTTCCGTTACTGCTTATCGGGGAAGTGATCATCTGATTGATTATTCTGCTACCAAAGGTGCTATTACAACTTTTATCCGCTCACTGGCGACCAATCTTGCAGACCGGAAAATTTTGGTCAATGGTGTTGCTCCCGGACCTGTCTGGACTCCTCTTGTGAAGGAAACATTTGATAATCTATCAACTTTTGGAAAAGATAATCCGTTGAAAAGAGCCGGTCAGCCTTCGGAAGTTGCCCCGGCTTATGTTTTTCTGGCATCAGAAGACTCCAGTTTTATCACAGGAGAAATTATTCATATCAATGGAGGAGACTTTGTCGGCGGATAATTTCGTAATTTGGAAATAAACCAAGCTCAACCTTAACAATACTAAATATCAATAATGGAAGTTTTAAATTTTGAAATTGAAATAAATGCAACCCCTGAAAGAGTATGGGATGTACTTTGGGGCGAAATCACCTATAGACAGTGGACCACCGCTTTTACGGAAGGTTCTTTTTATCAGGGAACTCTGGAAGAAGGAAGTATTGTGAAATTTTTTGATCCTCATGAAAACGGCATGTATAGCCGTGTTGAGAAAAATATTCCTCATAAAGAAATGAAATTTCTGCATCTTGGAGAAATTTATGATGGAGTGGAAGTTCCGCAAGATTGGGGTGAAGCCACGGAGGCTTACATTTTGGAAGAAAATGAAGATGGTACCAAATTGAAAGGAGAAATTCAGACCCCTGCAGAATTCAAAGAATTTTTTGAGGAAAAATTTCCTAAAGCATTGGGAATTGTGAAAAACCTCTCTGAGACCCAACTTTAATTTATGAGTTCTTCCACGTCAAAAAAATCGTAAACATTTACGTTTAAAAATAAAATCATCACTAAAATTAAAAATATGGAAACTTTATCTTACGAAAAAATAATCAACGCCCCGAAAGACAAAATATGGGATGTTCTTTGGGGGTCTGAAACCTATAGTGAATGGACGAAATTTTTCGGTCCGGGTTCGGTCATGAAATCTGACTGGAAGGTTGGAGGAAAAACGTATTTCGTCAATGCAGAAGGTGAGGGCATGGTTTCGACAATTGACAGCTTGGAAAAGCCGGATCAGATTATTTTTAAACATTTGGGCATGGTTGACAAAGAGGGTAATGAAGATACCGAAAGTAAAGAAGTTAAAGAATGGAGTGGATGTTTTGAAAAATATATTCTGATAGATTTTGACGGAAAAACAAAACTCCATGCAGAAGTTCAGGTTGAAAAAGAATGGCAGGAGCATATAAACAACGGTTTCATACAAGGACTGGAGGTGGTAAAAAATCTCGCCGAAAAATAATTCTTCTCACACAATTTAATTAGCCTTGTCAAGATTTTAAACTTGACAAGGCTAATATTTAAACAACTATAAGAGTCATCTGTAAAATCCTGGAAAACAAATCATAAATCATGAAACTATTAACAATCCTTTTTGTAACATTTATTCTTGCTTTGATAGGAACAAAGCTCTACCAGGGCGACTGGAATTTTTTATTTTCCGGAAACCTCGGCATGGCGGCTTTTATAATTTTCACAGGATTTGCCCATTTTAAATTTCAAAAAGGGATGGCGATGATGATTCCGGATTTTATTCCTGCAAAAATGTTTTGGGTATATTTCACCGGAATTATTGAAGTTGCTGCGGGGGTTGGCTTAATGATTCCTTCCGTTCGGGAGCTGACTGCGATTTTGTTAATCATTTTTCTGATCCTTGTTTTTTTGGCGAATATTAATTCATCCAGGAAAAAAATAAACCTTTTCAAAGGAGATTATTCAGGTCCCGGAATGGGCTACCTCTACAAAGAAAGAATTCCGATGCAGATTATTTTAATTGTATGGACCTGGTATTTCGGAATTTATTTAAATTAAAAAACAGAATTTATTATCAATGAACGGATTGTATTTTTACTTTCCGTTTTTTTATTTTCATAAATTATCTGATTATTTGTAACATTTGGGTCTTTTTAAATGTCTTATAGATAAGCATTCCATTTTAAATTAATAATTCCAAATCAAATCAAACCAAATTAAAATATGAATTATGAATCTGAATTCTAAAATATTAACTACTGCTCACGTTATAATATCAGCCATTATGATCAATGCACAAAGCTCAACAGCCAAGTTACCCGGTGATCCTACACTAGTTTCCTCTAAGGCTACTTTAGATCAATTAATCTCTTATGATAAGGGAAATTTTAAATATAAAGTGGAGGATTATTTTGCAAGACCAAAGGCTTCTCAGTTTAAAATATCGCCTGACGGGCAATACCTTTCATACAAGGAAAAAGATAAAGACAGCAAGAATCATGTCTATGTAAAAAACTTAAAAACAGGTACCGTAACCAAAGCGCTTGTAGAAAAAGATGATTTGATTAAAAGCTACGGCTGGTTGAGTAAAAAACGTCTGTTTTATACTCAGGATAAAGGCGGTAACGAAAATCTTCATTTGTATGCAGCAGATATAGACGGTAAAAACCTGAAAGATCTCACTCCTTTTGATGGGGTTAAAATAGGTTTTGTAACGATTATAAAAGACACTGATTTTGCAGTTGTTACTTTGAATAAAAATAACAAACAGATCTTTGAACCGTACAAAATCAATTTTGTGACAGGGGAAATGATACAGCTGTTTGAAAATAAAGATCCTAAAAATCCGATTGACGATTATCTTTTTGATAAAGAAGGAAATTTAAGAGGCTATACTGTTCTTGAAAACGGACTGACTACAAAAAATTATTATAAAGATCTACAAACGGGAAAATTCAATCTTTTGAAGACAACGGACTGGAAAGATACATTCAGTATCATGAGGTTTAATGACAATTCAAAAAATAAAGATGAAGCCTATGTTGTGACGAACCTGGATAGTGACAAATCGAGAATTGTTCTGTATGATTTGAAGAAAAATACTGTCATTAAAGAAGTGTATTCTAACCCTACTTTTGATGTAAGTTCAATAAGTGTTGCCGGAAAAAACAGAAATTATGAATTAGACTATATCAGTTACGAAGGAATTAAAAATGAAACCATTCCTGTAAGTCAGTTTTATAAAGATGTGAATGCTAAATTGAAATCTGAATTTGGAGATAAACAATTTTATGTAGTTTCTTCGGATGATAATGATTCCAAGCTTTTGGTAGTCGTTGACAGCGATAAATTATACGGAAAATATTACGAGTACGATACCAAAACAAAGACTATAAAACTTCTTCTTGACCTGATGCCTCAGCTAAAAGAAGAAGATATGGCTGAAATGCGCCCGATTGAATTCAAGAGCAGAGACGGTCTTACCATTCATGGATATATTACATTGCCAAAAGCTGCTGCAGAAGGAAAAAAAGTACCTTTAATTGTAAATCCTCATGGCGGACCGCAGGGAATAAGAGATCATTGGGGATTCAATCCTGAGACACAATTGTTTGCAAGCAGAGGATATGCAACACTGCAGGTTAATTTCAGAATTTCCGGAGGATATGGAAAAGAATTTCAGACCTCAGGATATAAGCAGATCGGAAGAAAAGCAATGGATGATGTTGAAGATGGTGTAAAATATGCCATTGAGCAGGGATGGGTTGACAAAGATAAAGTTGCTATTTATGGTGGAAGCCATGGCGGTTATGCAACTTTGATGGGACTGATTAAAACGCCGGACCTGTATTCTTGTGGTGTCGACTATGTCGGGGTTTCAAATATTTTCACCTTTTTCGATTCATTTCCTGAATACTGGAAGCCTTACAAAGAAATGGTAAAGCAAATCTGGTATGATCTTGATAATCCTGAAGAAGCGAAGATTGCTAAAGAAGTCTCGCCTGTTTTCCAGATTGATAAAATTAAAAAACCATTGTTTGTAGTGCAGGGAGCGAATGATCCGAGGGTAAATATCAATGAATCTGATCAGATTGTAAAAGCACTGAGAAGCAAAGGTTTTGAAGTTCCATATATGGTAAAATACGATGAAGGACACGGATTCGGAAAAGAACCGAACAGAATTGAATTATATAAATCTATGTTAGGATTTTTTGCTGAGAATTTCAATAAATAATGTTCAAATTTTTATAATTAAAAAAGGAAACGGAGGGTATTTTTACTTTCCGTTTTTTGTTTTTAAATACAAATAAGCTGAAAGGGTGAAAACAACGACAAAAACCCTAGCCCCGATAGAAACGGTACCCCACAGCAAGCGATGGAAAAAGCTTGGGCGTGAGGAGTATGAGTGGATAGCGGGAAATAGCTTCTAAAAAAATATAGATGACTTCGTTAGAATGACAAAATAAAAATAATTAAAACCACGATCAATAAAAGAAAAATTGAATTTCCGGAAAAATATTTTAAATTTATTAAAGTAAAACAAAAATTTCAATCGTCATAGCAATATGGAGATTGTCGAAAAAATAGCAATGCCACAGAAGGAGAAGGAAAATATCATCTCACAAACCGTTTCAAAGTACGGAGGAAAGCTGATGTCTTACATTCGTCCAAAAGTGAAAAATACGGAGGATGCAGAAGATATTCTGCAGGAGGTATGGTATCAGTTCAGTAGTCTTACCAATCTTTCGGAGATTGTGAATGTTGGCGGATGGCTGTATAGGGTAACAGCCAATAAAATCACCGATAAATACCGCAAGAAGAAAACTGAAAATCTCGAAGATTTTGTATATGAAGATGAGGATGGAAGTTTTTCTATAAAAGATATCCTTTTGCTTGATGAAAGTGCTGGTCCGGAAGTGAAAATGTTTCAGGATGAAATCTGGAAAAAGCTTTTTGAAGCGTTGGAAGAGCTGCCGGAAAAACAAAGACTTGTGTACGTAGAAAATGAACTCAACGACAAGACTCTCCAGGAAATTGCCGATGAACAAGGCGAAAATATTAAAACAATAATCAGTCGGAAAAATTATGCGGTCAAGCATTTGAGAAACAGACTGAGAAAATTATACGAAGATTTAAATAGTTAGAAAAAAGAAAGTTATGAATCATAATAAACACAAAAAGGGCTGGATTTTTTTATTCTTATGTCCGCCGTTAATCTTATTGGGAGTTACATGGATCGTCATGTCTCTTTGGAATTGTCTTCTTCCTGATATTTTGGGAGTGAAATCGATAACATATTGGCAGGCAATGGGAATTTTAATCCTTAGTAAAATTCTTTTTGGAGGATTTCATTTTGGAAAAGGAATGAGGGATTTTAAGGAGAAAAAAATGATGCGGGACAGAATGATGAGTTTATCACCTGAAGAAAGAGAAAAATTTAAGGAAGTCTGGAGAGATAAATGCTCAGGCGGTTTTTTTAACAGAAACAACAGAACAAACGAATAATAAAATTTTAGAAGTAGTAAAGTAAAATTAAAATTCATTCGTCTATATAAAAAACAAGAAGTAGTAAAATTTAAAATTTTGAAAAAATGAAAAATTCAGTATTAAAAGGTGCTCTTGGAGCATTAGCCGTAGCAGGTGTTGCAATAATCGCTAAAAAAGCAATCGAAAGAAAAAGATTTGTAAAAGGTATTTTTGAAGAATACGGAATTAAAGAGAAATCTCCTTTTGGATTGGCTGATAAAATCAGAGAAATGAATGAGGATCAATACCAGGAATTGAAAGGTAAATTCAAAAAAGAGTTCGCTTCAAGATGCGGCAGAAGACACGAAGCATTCGAAAAATAAAAAGTAAAACAACTAAATTGAAATTGTTAATTCCGGCGCGGGAAGCTATGCTTCCCGCGCCGGAATTGTTTTATAACGTCATTGCGAGAAGCAGAGCGACGAAGCAATCTCAAACTTTTACAAGAAATCTTAGCAAAGATTTTATAAAATAATATCTACAAAACAAGTATAGATTCCACGTTACATTCCGTTTTGCCCTTAATAACAAACTTTATTGATGTTCCAAACATTCAACCTTTGCTGAATGAAATGCCTTTGCGAACTAAAAATATTCTCAAACATTTCAAGAAAAATCCTTGCAAACTTTGCGTTAAAAATAGATTGCTTCGCTTGGCTCGCAATGACAAAAATCCTATGGAATTTGGAAACAAAAGAAAATAAAATCCTTATTTTTGCATAGTTCAATGAAAGATTACTATTATTTTCTCGGGATTTCTCACGATGCTTCAGAAGAAGACATCAAAAAAGCTTATAGAAAGTTATCTTTAAAATATCACCCTGACAAAAATGAAAATGATGATTTCTTTGCAGATCGGTTTCGTGAAATTCAGGAGGCCTACGAGACATTGAATGATAGAAGCAAGAGATATTCTTATGATCAGAATTTAGAAAGCCATCAGAAAAGCTTCAGATATAATGTTCCACCTTCAATTAAAACGTTTACAGCCAATAAAATTCATGCTAAAAAAGGAGAGGAGATTATTATCAATTGGCAGACACAGAATGCTGATGTTGTAAAGGTTTTGCCTTTTGGTCTGGAAAAGGCTTATGGAGAAAGAACTTTTAAAATAACAGAATTCAAAGACGGAAAATTTCAGGTTTTACTTCACGCAACCAATTCGTTATTGCATAAAACAGTAGTTCAGGGAATTACGATCACAGAAGTGTTTGAATCTGAAGGTGAAAAATTCAGAGATAAAGCGGAAGAGTTATTTAAGTCACAACCCAGAACAGCTGCGAATCCACAGGGGCAGCCAAAAATTATGAGAATAATTGCGGCTATCGTATTATTGGTATTAGCGATTTATTTTTTAGTAAAAAGCATGAGCTAGCTAAGCCATTTTTTTCCTTCCCGGACATTTTTTACATCTTTTTCCTTTTTTAAATTTTTTGCAACAAGATTTCTTGTCGCCACAATACATATCTTCAGTATTAAAAGAAAAAGCAGGAGTCAAAGCCGGTACTTTGAAAGGGACAATCATATTCATGTTGCAAATATATTAATTTAGAATAAATATAGATAATAATTTCTGGAAAATATTTTAATGCTGATTATTATTAAGTTAAGCTGTTCTGTGAAATGAAAGTAGCGTTAAAAACTTAACGCTACTGATGACTGAATTCTGAAAGCATGAGCTTTGTCATTGTTGAAATTCCGGACTCTTCCGTAGTTACCTTCAATACCCATTCTTAATTTTTTCAGGGGTTGAAAAACAAGATTCATTCCTACGTTCTGGAAATTTTTAGCCATATCTTTAGGAATATATTCTCTTTTTCCGATTCTTGAATAACTTACAAAGGCCACAGAGCTCCACTGCGGATTCCACCAATGCTCATAAATGGCTACCATATTGAACAATCTCAGGGTTTCCAATAAATTTCTGTTATATGGATTGGGTACTGCATCATATTTTTCACCGTTTAGATCACTGTTATTGGTCGCAAATCCTTTTCCGTAAGAGGTTTGAAATCTGAAGCTATTGGTTTCGGTAACATATCGGGTTCCCGAAATTACAGCCCCCCAACCCAATTTTGTTTTCGTTTGATAAGGATCATCAACAGAATATCTGATATCATAATTAATAGGTGAAATAATAATTCCGGCTTTTACATAGTTCTTTTTATCTCCATGGCGGTACATGGTGGCAAAAGTGGGAACAATATTTCTTTTCTGCCATTTTAAAGAGTCTACCGGTAATGAGATGCTTGTAGGTCCCGGATCTTCCAGCGAAACGGATAAAATTCCTTTTTTGGAAACAGGAGTTGTATATCGAACCTGAATTCTTCGGTTGAATAATAAACCGTCGGGACCGATAAAGTCAAACATATTCGGAAATATTTCATGGTCCGAAATATTACTCCAGGTACGTCCTGCAAGCCATTTTTTCCACGTGATGTATCCTTGTCGGAAACGTGGAGCAGTCGTACCGTCCGGACCATAAAGGTCAAATTCAAGATAAGCCGCAAAATTATCATCTCCCTTCGGATTTTTTTGCTTGATTCCAAGTCCTATCTGTGACTGTTTTATACTGAAGTTACTGCTTACAATATTGGTTTGAGGAATTTTGATGGTTTCCGCTGCAAAACCTTCCAATGATCCCATGTCCTGGAAATTAAAAATGACATCAGTCTGTACGGTACCTTTCAGATAAAGTTCCCATTCGTTCTGATCTTCGGCTTTGCTTTTTGTAAGGGTAATTTGTGAAGTAGCTTCTGCATTACATAGGAATGCAAAAATGATGGAGGCTAAATGCCTCGTTGTGTTTTTTTTCATCTTCTAAGTGTGTTTTTTTAAATTTGTCTTTTATCTATACTTTCATGATATATTGGTATTAGGTTTTTAGTTTAATTTTTTTTAATATCAGCTCATTTATGCTATCCCTGTTGAATGATCATCATATAAATAAGGGATGTTTTATAGATGATTAATTAATAAGGTTTTAGCAAATGAAAAATAAAATTACAAATTAATTTTTTAGTATATTTTAGTAAAAAATTAATTATATAAACTGATTTTAAGAAATTATTTATTAATTAAAATGAAATACTGTAAAAATTCATATTAATTTATACGCAAATTAAAATAAAATCCATAAGGATAGTACTGAAAAATAAAATTAGATTTTAGTCAAAAAAGTATTCGAAACTTATTCATTTTAAAAATGATATGCGGCTTTCTTTGCTATTTCAATAATTTTGTACTATTGTGCAATCTTGTAAAAAATTGTAATTTTACCAATCTTTTTTTACAAACAAAATCTAATATAAAAAATGAATACAGAACAGTTTGTGAGCCGTCACATTTCCCTAAATGAAGCCGATAAACAGGCGATGTTGGAAAGAGTTGGCGTTTCAAGTATCGAAGAGTTAATTTCTCAAACCATCCCTTCTTCTATCCGTTTAGAAAAAGATCTTGAAATCTCAGAACCGCTTTCAGAATACGAAATGCTGATCCATTCTAAGGAGCTGGCATCGAAAAATACTGATTATACAAGCTACATTGGTTTTGGATATCACAACACGTTATTACCATCGGCTATTCAGAGAAATATTTTTGAAAATCCTAGTTGGTATACAGCTTACACTCCTTATCAGGCGGAAATAGCGCAGGGAAGACTGGAGGCGTTGCTTAATTATCAAACTGTTGTATGTGATTTAACAGGTTTTGCTTTGGCAAATGCTTCGTTACTGGATGAATCTACAGCGGCTGCAGAAGCAATGCACATGTTCTTCAATAACAGAACGAAAGATCAGAAAAAGGCAAATGCCAATAAGTTTTTCGTTTCCGACCTTGTTTTGCCTCAAACAGTTTCTGTATTAAAAACAAAAGCTGAAGGGTTAGCAATCGAAATCGTTGAAGGAGACCACAAAACTCACCAGTTTGATGAAACGTACTACGGTGTTTTATTGCAATATCCTGGTAAAAACGGTATCGTGTTAGACTACACGGAAAATATCGTAGAATATAAAAAACTTGATTTACAGGTTGTAGTGGCTTGTGATCCGATGGCGTTGGTGAAATTGAAATCACCAGCTTCAATGGGAGCTGACTGCGCAGTGGGAACTTCACAGAGATTCGGTATTCCATTGGGTTACGGAGGTCCTCACGCTGCATTTTTCTCTTGTAAAGAAGATTATAAAAGAGATATCCCGGGAAGAATCATCGGAGTTTCTCAGGATATGTACGGAAGACGTGCATTAAGAATGGCTTTACAAACGAGAGAGCAACACATTAAGAGAGAAAGAGCGACTTCAAATATTTGTACAGCTCAGGTTCTTTTGGCTGTAATGGCAGGAATGTATGCTGTTTATCACGGTCCTAAAGGATTAAACTATATCGCTGATCAAATCCACTTTAAAGCTAATGCTTTGAAAAACGGTCTTAAAGCATTAGGGTATGAAGCGGTTGAAGAGCCAATCTTTGACACGGTGAAAATCGTAATGAGCGAAGATGAAAAAGGAAGATTGTCGAGAATGATGCTTGATCATAAACTTAACCTTAACTATTTCACAGAAGGTATTGTAAGCATCGCAATCAACGAAAGTACAACATTGGAGAAATTAAATTATCTAATGGCTTCTTTTGCTCAGTTTAAAGACAAGCAGACTTTCAAATTAGAAATTAAAGAAGGATACAGCATTCCGGAAGAGAATTTAAGAAAAGACGAAATTCTTACGGAAGAAGTATTCAACAAATATCATACTGAAACAGAATTGATGCGTTACATCAAGCGTCTGGAAAGAAAAGATTTATCATTAACACATTCAATGATTTCTTTGGGTTCTTGTACGATGAAACTGAACGCTGCAACGCAAATGCTACCGCTTTCTTGGGATAACTGGGGAGCTGTTCACCCATTTGTACCGGTTGATCAGGCTGGAGGTTACCAGGAAATGATCAGAGAACTGGAAAAAGATTTAGCTGAAATTACAGGTTTCGCAGGAACTTCTCTTCAGCCAAACTCTGGAGCTCAGGGAGAATATGCCGGATTAATGGTGATCAGAGAATACCATATTTCAAGAGGTGAAGGTCACAGAAATGTAGTATTGATTCCTCAGTCTGCACACGGAACAAACCCGGCTTCTGCAGCAATGGCGGGAATGAAAATCGTTGTAGTTAAAAATCTTGAAAACGGAGAAATTGATTTCGAAGATTTAAAAGCTAAAACAGAGCAGCATTCTGAAAACCTATCTTGTGTAATGATCACTTATCCGTCTACTTACGGATTCTTTGACGCGAACATTAAAGAAATTACAAGCTTAATCCACCAACATGGCGGACAGGTATATATGGATGGTGCCAACATGAACGCTCAGGTAGGATATACAAGTCCGGGAAACATCGGAGCAGACGTTTGTCACCTGAATCTTCATAAAACTTTCGCAATTCCTCACGGAGGCGGAGGTCCTGGAGTTGGTCCGATCTGTGTAGCTAAACACTTAGTGCCGTTCCTTCCTACAAACGCAAACATCAGAATCGGAGCTAAAGATGCTATTGAAGGTATTTCTGCAGCACCTTACGGTTCTGGTTTGATCCTAAATATTTCTTATGCTTACATTAAGATGCTGGGAACTTCAGGATTGAAAAAAGCAACTGAGCACGCGATCTTGAACGCTAATTATTTAAAAGAAATTTTAGCTGAACATTTCCCGATTTTATATTCAAACGAAAACGGAAAAGTAGCACACGAATGTATCGTAGATTTCAGACAGTTTAAATCTTTAGGCATTGAAGTGGCTGATGTTGCAAAAAGATTAATGGACTATGGTTTCCATGCTCCAACAGTCTCTTTCCCGGTTGCTGGAACATTAATGATCGAGCCTACAGAATCTGAAAGCAAATCAGAAATCGACCGTTTTGCAGAAGCTTTAATTGCGATCAAACAGGAAATTGACGAGATTGCTAACGGAGAAGCTGATGCAGCAAACAACGTACTGAAAAATGCTCCTCACACTGAGCAGGTGGTAATCTCTGATTCTTGGGATAAACCATACAGCAGAGAAAAAGCAGCTTATCCGCTGGAGTGGGTAAGAGATCACAAATTCTTTGCTTCCGTTTCAAGAGTTGACGAAGCTTATGGAGACAGAAATTTAGTTTGTACTTGTGAGCCGATCGAAGCTTATATGTAATTAAAAATTTTTTAAATATAGAAACTCCCTTTCAGTGATGAGAGGGAGTTTTTTATTAATAATGGAATTAAAATGGCGTTTGTCACTTCTCGATACATTTTTCTCCGCTTCGCTACGAAAAATACTTTAACTGACAGAGTTAATTTGTAAAGTAATAGTTTTTATTTTCGTCACTTCGAGTAGGTTTTAAAAACCGTATCGAGAAGTTTTTGAATGAATGACGATGATGTTTCTAGGTTTTTACCAGTCTCAATGCATTTTTTCCGCTTCGTTGTAAAAAACACAAGAATTATGGGAAGTAGTTATTTATCAAATTTCTTTTTTGCCAAATTGGGTAAGTTTTCATACCGCCCCTCAATTAATGCTAGCTTTTTCGCTTGAGACCATTTTTTAATCTTTTTCTCAAAAAGAATCGCTTGTTCAATATCTGTAAAATGACAAAAATAAGCCAGTTGAAGTGGGCGTCTTGAATGAGTATAAGATCCAAAATATTTACCGTCCTGATGTTCGTCAAAACGTTTGTAAACATTTTCAGTAACACCTGTATAAAAGGTATTATCGGAACAAAGCAGTATGTAGACAAATGAAGTTTGCATTTTTAAAAATACCAAAAGTTCTCATTATAAAGCTGCTTTCTGTTGATTTTCAAATACTTTTTAATTAATGTGTCAAATTTTTCGTCACTTATAGTTGATTTAAAAAAAATAGTATGGATAAGCTTTTTTTATATAATTTTTTTAGTTGACTGGTTCTCGATACATTTTTCTCCGCTTAGCTGCGAAAAACACTCGAACTGACGGAGTGAATTATAGAGTAATAGTTTTTACGTTCGTCATTTAGAGGAAATTTTAAAAACCGTATCGAGAAGTTTTTGAATGAATGAGAATCATTTTTCTCCGCTTTGCTACGAAAAACACTCGAAGTGACGACCAATAAATTTAAGATATGATTTTTTGAGATCATTATAATATTATGTTTCATTGAAAATTTATCCCAAAACTGAGAAAAAATATCCCAATCACATGATTAAATTGTAATTAGCTGATCTATAGCGTCTAGCAGGACGCAACAGGATGCCCGTATTCACGTTTGTGTTTAGATTAGTTAACATAAAATTAATCCTATGAAAAAATCATTACTAACGAAGCAAACGCTTACAGCTTTACTATTTTGCGGGTTACCATTCTCTACTTTAGATTTGAATGCTCAGACGCTGGCATTTCCTGAAGCTACCGGTTTTGGAAGATACACTACAGGTGCGAGAGGGGCTGCCAATCCTCAGATTTATCTGGTTACCAATTTAAATGACAGCGGCCCGGGATCATTTCGAGATGCAGTGAGCCAGCCGGGGCGATTTGTAATTTTTAAAGTTGGAGGAATTGTAAATTTACAATCGATCGTTGCGGTAGCTCCCAATACGACTATTGCCGGACAGACGGCTCCGGGAGAAGGAATTTTATTTTTAGGGCCCCGAGTTTCGTTTTCCGGAGCCAGTAATACAATTGCAAGGTATTTTCGGATCCGTTATGGCGGAACATCACAAAATCAGGATGCCTCAGGAATATCGAATGGTGCCAATATCATATTGGATCATATGACTTTTACGTGGGGTACGGATGAGGTTTTTTCTGTAAACTGGGATAATAACGGGACAAGTCCTGATAATATTACCATTCAGAATTCTATCATCGGACAAGGCCTGCACCGTCACAATCATTCTGCAGGCGGATTAATGCAGCCTCCGGCAGGCGGGAAAATAAGTTTGATCGGAAATCTGTATATCTGCAATAAAACCCGTAATAATAAAGTAAAAGGAATTAATGAATTTGTCAATAATGTAGTCTATAATTGGGGAAATTACGGGAACACTTATGGACATACCCAATCGGGAGAAGCTTACATTATGGGAGGAGATTCTGCGGGAAGCTCTTTTGCGAATATCATCAATAATTATTTTATCGGCGGTCCGAATACGAGCAGTACGGTGAGCACTCCTTTCAGTGTTGGAAATGCCAATTTCAATTTATATGGTTCCGGAAATTATTTTGATAATAATAAAAACGGAGTTCTGGATGGGACTTTGGTTCCCCAAAATTTAACAGGATATCCTGTGGGAGATATGGCTGCAATTCAATCAACTGCGTATGATTATCCGGTGAAAAATCCGACTTTGTCTGCTCAGGGTGCTTACGATCAGATCGTTGCAGGGGTAGGAGCGTCATATCCAAGGCGTGATCAGGTAGATAACTTAATGATTTCAGATCTGATGTCGAAAGGAACTACTGCTACTTATGTATATGTACAGAGTGATTTAACGACTCAGTTTGGATTTACGAATGGTGGGGCTGGGCATGTATACGGTGCCCCGGCTCCATTGGATACGGATAATGACGGTATGCCGGACGCATGGGAAACAGCCAATGGACTGAATCCAAATGTTTTTGATGCGTTGGCTGTGAGTACTACACATGCTCCGTACCTGAACATTGAAGTATATATTAATAGTCTGCCGAATACGGCTGCTCCGGATTTTATTATTCCGCCAACGAATTTGAACTTCACGAATGCAACTACCGCTGGAAGCCCGACATCGAGTTCTTTAACGGTTAACTGGAACGACAATGCCAATAATGAAACAAATTATGTACTGGAACGTTCTACCAATGGAACTTCTTTTTCTGTTATTGCGACACTTCCTGCTAATGCAACAAGTTATAATGAAACAGGTTTAACGCCTAATACTCAATATTATTACAGGGTTAAAGCTATTAATGCAACAGAATCTTCAGTGTATACATCAAATGCGTCGGTGACTACGCCTCCGGTTCCGTCAGCTCCAGGAAAAGCAACGACTCCGATACCGGCAAATGGTAATAATAATGTAGAACTTAGCAATGGTAATTTCCTTTTAAAATGGACCGGCAGTTCAAATACAACAACGTATTCGATTTATTTTGGAACTGATCCTCAGAATTTAAGTAATGTAACCAGTATACCTTATACTTCTGCACCTTCATATCAATTGACCAATTTAAACACCGCTACAAATTATTACTGGAGAATAGATTCCGGCAACGCTCTTGGTTCTGTGACGGGTGATGTATGGAGTTTCCGCGCATTAACACCGGGGCTTGTCGGAAACTGGCCATTCTCGGAAGCTCCTTCTTCAGGTGAGCAGATTGCTGATGCAACTTCTTATGCCAATAACGGAATTTTGGATGCGGCATATGATAATGCGAGCGTAAGGGTTCCCGGTAAAGAAAATTTTGCTCTTGATCTGGCAACCTCACCAAGTAATATGTACATCGCTAGTATTCCTCATCAGGACCAGATTTCGTTTAATAATAATTCCTTTACAGTTTCTTACTGGATGAAAGCTCCGGCAAGTATGATTCCATCGTCTTCAGCAACAAGTCTTTATGTGTTGTGTAAAGGTTCATTTACTAAAAATACGGCTACAGGAGCGACGGGCAAACGTTTTAATGTAGAGATCAAAGGAGGTCAGCTACGATATGCGATCGATGATGACATTACGAAAAAGGAAATTACATCTCCGATTGCCAACTACTTTACAGGGAATTGGGTGCATGTCGTTATCCAGAGAGACATTGCCGCACATAAAATGAGAATTTACACGAATGGTGTTTTAAGCGTTGAAGGAGATGAAACTGCAGTTACCGGAATCGGTGAAGCCAGTGACCTGATAATCGGAAATATCGGTGAGCTGGAATTTTTGTCGACAGCTAATGCTCCGGCTCCTTATAAAGGTGCTTTTGATGAACTTAAAATGTATAACTACGCATTATCTTCAACGGAAGTTTATAATTTATACAATCAGGCTGTACTGGGGAATAAGGAATTCAGTATCAGTAAAAATATGGGAACCGTATATCCGAATCCTGTAAAAGATCAGGTTTTTATTCAGCTTCCTGAGTATAAAAAATCGAATCTTACAGCAACAGTGCTTGATATGACCGGAAAGATTGTTTTAAAACAGCAAATCAAGGCAGACGGCAGCGGAATTTTTAAATTGAATATGAACGATAAAAAAGTATCGGGAAATTATATTCTCAATGTATCAGGAGAAAACCTTAACAGCAATTTTAAAATTATGATTAAGTAAATGAGAGAATAAAATAATTAATTTTTGTACAAAATCCCTTTCAGTGTGAGCTGTGAAGGGATTTTTATTATTTCTGCTGTCTTTTTTTTGTAAAATAGGTGAGTAAGAATGTTAAAGCCATAATACAGCACGTTATAAGAACCGTTGTTATGATTGTAGTACTGTCATCTGATTCAGGATTGCTGGTATATTCTTTATGACAGGATATTAAAAACAGTAGCGGCATCACCAGACCGCCATTCAATTTTTTTTCCATCAGGTATGATTTTGTATTTTGTGTCTTTTCGAATCAACAATAATGCCGTTTACCCGAATCTAAATGGCTATGAAAACTCCGTTTTTTGTGACTTAAATGTATTTTAAAATAAAATTTTGTATATCTTTAATGTAAATGAAAAAATCCCTTTCAAAACTGAAAAGGATATTATTTTATTGAGATTCTATTTTTTTTGAATAATTTCTGTACAAAAAATTATTGATTATGGACAAGTTGGATAATTTCATGAAGTACATCAAGATTAATATATTTCAGCGTTCTGAACTTTATACAATACCCACTTACACTTGCTTTTCCGAGCTTCTGACCATACGTTTCGGATAAAAACTTCTTATCCTCAATTCCCATAATGTAGACCGAAATCCCTGTGGTATTCGCACTCAGACCAACTTTATAAAACTCTTTTGTAGTGCCATTGGTATATTTTATCATATGAACTCCGTATCCGATATTGGGATTGGACACAACTTTACCATTCTCATCTTTACCGTCTAGAAACCATAGCTTGCAGTCTGGCATAGTTTGCAAAATGAATTGATGCAAAGTTTCCAATTCTGAACTTTTGGGTTCGGATTGGCTGGTGATGTAGTTTTGGATTTGCTCTGATGTGTTCATATAGTTGAATTTTTAAATACCAGTCTGTAAAAGTTTTACAATTTCTGCATTCCCTTTTTCTTTTGCCATTTCTAAAGCTGTTTTTCCGTCTTTGTTTTTTATCGTTAAGTCCGGTTTGTATTTTAGCAAAAATTTGACAGTTTCGATATTTCCACGCTGTGCACAATACATGATGGGAGTTTCATTGTCCTTATCAATATTATTGATATCAGCTCCGTTCTTTATAAGATATTCAGCGATATTCACATAGCCCTTTCCGATTGCGCTTGCAAAAGGGGTTGCCAGATCAGACGCCTTTATATCTACAGTTGCTTTACTTTCTACCAGAAGTTTCACAATTTCCATTTTATTATTTCTTGTCGCAAACCGTAGAGAAGTCCATCCGTTTACATCCTGAAAATTTGGATTTGCCTTATTTTTAACAGTAGTTCCACGATTTCTGTATAGCCCTCCTGAGCTGCCAGACTTAAAGGTGTGGCTGTTGTTTCTAATGGAGTATTTACATCAGCTCCTTTTTTTATAAGAAGCTCAACAATTTTTGAATTTCCTGTTCCTACTGCTGCGTACAAAGGCGTAATGTGAAATTCTGTAGACTTTTGATTAATATCTTCTCCTTTTTCTAATAGTTTACTGACTTTTTCAAAGTCCTGATTTTTTATGGCAGTAAATATTTTTTGAGAAAATGCCGAAGAGAATGTGAATAATAATAAAGCAACAAGCAGGCTTTTAGTTTTCATAGGTTATGTTTTATCTTAAATTTAAACCAGCCAAATATAAAAACAAAATCTTTTAATCAATTACGTTTTATAATTAATCCTCTTCTTTTTTAAACAAATGTATAAAAGCTGAAGTCAAACTTCAGCTCAAGATGACAAATTATTTGCCTTAATTTTTAACCTGTGATTTTCAGAGATTCAATAAGTCCGTTGTTTAACTTAAAATGATATTTCAGAATAACAGGACTTCCCGGAAATGTACCTGAAATTTCTGCGGATAAAATATTTTCCTCATGATTGTATTCCAAAGGCTTCATAATAGCATTGTATTCTCGGTTTGCTGTATCAATCCAATATTCTATTGCTGTTTTTCCATTGTGGGTCTTGCCTTCATCCAATACGACAGCTGTTTCACTGAAACAGTTCGCATAAGCATGGCTATTAAAACTCGATTGTGCTTTCACGAGTTCTGAGATAGGTTTGGGTAAATTCATTTTGTTTATTTTAATATTAAATTGTAGGTATTGTTCCTCCGTCAATGATATATTCGGTTCCGGTGAGATAGTTGGCTCTTGGTGAAACAAGAAATCCTACCAGTTCAGCAATTTCTTGAGGCTGTGCAGGTCTTCCAAAAGGAATTCCGCCGAGAGCATCCATTACGCTTTGTGTTGCCTGTTCGATGGAGCTGTTATTACTTTCAGCAATCCTTTCCATCATTCTTTCAGAAGCGGTGGTCATGATCCAGCCTGGTGAAACCGTCAGAACCCGAATTCCTTTTGGTGCAACTTCATTGGATAAACTTTTGCTGTAATTCAGTAAACCTGCTTTTGCAGCCGCATAGGGAAGGGTGCTGTCATATAAGGGTAATCTTGCCTGAATAGAGGCAATATGAATAATTACTCCGGTTTTCCTTTCAATCATCTGGGGTAAAAAAGCTCTGTCTAAACGTACAGGGGATAATAAATTCGTCTGCAGCGATTGCAGCCAGTCATCGTCTGTCAGTACAGCAAAACCACCGCCTGTAGTTTCTGAACCTCCAAGGTTATTGACCAGAATATCCAGCCTTCCGAATTTCTGTAAAACTTCTTCTACAACTTTTTGAGTTCCCTCGGAAGTACTTAAATCTGCTGAAATAAAATGCAGACCATTTTCATCTTCAGGTGGATTTCTCGCTGTGATGATCACTGTTGCTCCTGCTTCATGTAATCTTTTTGCAATGGCTTCTCCTGCTCCTTTTGTACCACCTGTAACTAAAGCAATTTTAGCCTTTAATTCATTATTAAAATTAAATGTTTCGTTCATGTCTTAATTCTTTGATACAAATTTCAGAAGTATCTTAGTTTCTGACAATAACGGAAAACCGAATTGCATAGGGATAATTTTTTCCCCTATTGTACATTTTCGAACATTGGGCTACTTTTGTGATATGCATGAAAGAAAAATACCACTAAATTTAAATTGCGGACTTGATCTGATCGGTGAAGTGCTTTACGGTAAATGGAAAATCCGTTTGCTGTGGTTTATTAATGAAGGTCATCTTCGCCCAAGTGAATTGCAGCGTAAAATTCCCGATGCTTCAAGACGGGTTTTGAATATTCAGCTGAAAGAATTGGAAGAACATGGCTTGGTTTCCAAGAAAATTTATGCTCAGGTCCCGCCAAAAGTGGAGTATTATCTTACAGATTTTGGTAAGACACTGATTCCTGTGATCTCGGCACTGGGAAATTGGGGTGATGAGCATCAGGATCGTTTGCGCAAAGTGATTTTGAAACAGTAAAAAGAATATTATTTCCCCTCATTCCAATAATAAGAATCCGGATAAATTCTGGCTCCAAAAACTGCCGTTCCCACTCTCACTATCGTAGATCCTTCTTCAATAGCTGTTTCCAGATCTCCGCTCATTCCCATGGAAAGTTCTTTCATCTCCACATTCGGGATGTTTTGCTGGATGATTTCCTGTTGTAGATTTTTAAGAATTTTAAAACAAGCTCGTACTTTCTCTGTTTCTGCGCTAAATAAGCCAATCGTCATCAAACCTTTGATTTTTAAAGTATTCAATTCAGCCACTTTTTTCACCAGATCTAGAGCAAAATCAGGATGAATTCCAAACTTACTTTCCTCATTCGAAGTATTCACCTGAATGAAGATATCAATTCTTTTTCCTTCTGACAAAAGCCTTTGATGAAGTTTTTCAGCTAAATCAATCCGATCAACAGACTGAACGCAGCTTACTCCATATTTCAAAATATCCTTGATTTTATTGGTCTGAAGATGTCCGATAAAATGATTTTCGTGCGCAATTTCTTTTAAATCTTCGTACTTTTCCTTTAATTCCTGAACTTTATTTTCAGCAATTAAAGTCTCCCCATTTTCTAGAGCAATTTTAATTCTTTCAGCGGAAACGGTTTTTGTAGCCAGTAATAATTTAACTTCATCAACATTTCGACCCGCTTTTTCACAAGCATTCTTTATTCTCTGGTTGATGAGTTCAAGGTTGTGGAGTAGATCTTCTTTCATGATTGCGTTTGACGTTGAGTTTCCAGTTTGTGAATTAAATTTCCTTTCACCACCGTAAACGTATGATCTTTCGCCTCTGCAAAAGAAACATCATATTTTCGGGCTATTTTTCTTAGATCTTCAGGGAATTTCGACAACAGATTATCATAAAAAGTATCCAGGAAATCTTTTGACGGCATTTCATAATTAATTTTCAGCTGGAAACGTCTGATCAAAGCTGTGTCAATGATTTCCGGGTGATTTGTAGCACACAAAAGGAGTGCATTGTCAGGATAATAGTCAATCAGCTGGATCAATGTATTTACCAGTCGTCTCATTTCGCCCACATCTTTATCGTCGCTGCCTCTCGCTTTGCCGATCTGGTCGAGCTCATCGAGAAAAAGTACGGATCTTTCACGAGCAGCTTTATCAAAAATCATTTTGATATTCTGAGATGTTTCCCCGATTCTTGAAGAGACAATATTACTTAAGTTAAGAATGATGATGTTTTTACCCAAAGCATTCGCAACAGCTTTTGCAGTCATTGTTTTTCCACAACCCGAACTTCCCTGAAGAAGCACTTTGTTGTTGACAGGGAGCCCATATTCCTGCAATTCTTTGGAATAAGTATTTTCTTTAATGAGCTGTACAAATTGTTCCTTATTTTTAGGTTCAAGGAAAACATCATTGAGGGTCACTTCTTCTTCTTTGTCTTGAATAATAAGATTGTACAGATTCATTGTTTTTATTTTTAGAGTTAGGCTTTCATTTGATGTTCAGGACAGTCGATTCGGAGATCTTCGGCATATAATGTTTGCTCCAAAAGCTTGCAGAAAGGCTCTTTTCCGTCCTTTGAAGGTTGAAAATAAGCACAGGTCGAACACATTCTCTGAATCGTAATGACTCCTGAAGTATTGAGCTGCTGAATAATCCCAAACAGGCTTTGAAGCATATTTTCTTTGCTTTGTTCATCCAGTTTTTGGATCGGAGCGGTAATTTCCTTTGTAAAATAAGAAGTTTTATCTGCTATTTCTTTTCCTTTTTGGGTAAGGTGAATAATATAGCTTCGCGTATCGTGAGGTTCATATTCTTTGGTAATCAGATTTTTTTGTTCAAGAGATTTTACAGTTTCGCTGATTGTGGCTTTCGTCATGTTAAATTCATCAGCCAAATAGCTTACTTTTCTTTTTTCATCGCTGTGGTTCAAAAGAAAAATCAAAACCTGCACCTGAATCGGGCTCAAAGCATGTTCCTTACTTTCCTGCCAAAGCAAAACACGGAAAGCCTGCGAAATTCTTTCTAAAGAAGCCACAATTTTGCTCTCCGTACTTTGATTCTGATGCTTTAAGTTAAAATCTGATTCGTTCATCAATTACAATTTTCCATTTCTATAATGGTATAGCCTTTTTCATTAATTTCGGCTTCCCATTGTGGAAGAAGCGTTTCTATATGGCAGAAACTGCATTCTTTTGCAGAAAGTTCCTGGCTTTCCTGCCCTTTCTTTTTTAAATAATCTTTTCCGTAGCTGTAGATTATGTCTGTTTCTGTAATTTCTTTAGGAGCAATGATGTCGAAATGCATTACTGATCCGTCCTTTTTTGTGACGTAAGTGTCCCAGACTGCTACTTGCATTGTATTAAATTTTAAAATGTTACTTTAATTAATAATAAAAATGCTTCACAAAGGTAGTAGTCCTAACTATGTGAAGCAAATTTTTTAACCTTTTACTTCTTCCATAGAAGCACCGAAGTTGATGTGAAGAACGTTTCCGGTTGGTGTTACTAAAGCTGGCACAGATTTCAAACCTACTTTTTCTGCTTCTTCAATTCTTTCCTTATTGTTTCCAAGATGTACGATTTCTACATTATCCTGTCCGATTAATGTAATGATGTCATGTTCTGCGCTTATACAAACCGGACAACCTGCATGATAAAAAACTGATTTTTTCATTGTTTAAAATTTTGATTGTTTAAAGATTAATTTTCTGATACAAATTTAGTTAGGGTCCCTAACTAAGTGTAGTGAAATAATATTTTTAACAAAATTTTAACAATTTTATATCTTTGAAATTAATGTAAATTATTGGTTATTAATATTTTATTTAGTTTTGGAATAATGTCGTTTTCTTTGTCTGAAAGATTAATGAAAAATTGGGTCTGCCATTTTTGAGTTGATATGGCTTGTTTGTTTTCAGGAAGATCCCAATCCGGATAAATTCTGAATCCCCGCTTTCCGGTTTTTAGGGAAGAGGTGATAATATTTTTTTTTGCAAGGATATCTTTACGAAAGAAGAAAAATCCGGACTGATTTTTATATTCTGTAATGATAATATAAAAATCAAATGAATCCTGATCGGTAAAAGGTTCTGTTTCTTTTGTCTCTGGGTTTCTTTTCCATAAAGTAACAAACTGTCCTGTTTTTTTAGGAGTAACTTTGGCTTTACGAAACTTTATACTGAATTGATTAAGTTTAAAATTATACCCGGAATATTCTTCACACTCTGAATCCTTATTAAGATCAGATAGCTGTAAATTAAGCAGAGAAATGACAGAATGAAGGATTTCAATTTCTTTGATCATAAAGACAAACATACAGATGTTTGGGTATACAAAACAAAAAAGCCGAACTTTCGTTCGACCCTATCGGCTATTATAAAAATTAAAATTTGTCTGAGTTTTACGTTATGTTTTGGGGCTCTTTTACTCCGCCTGAGTAAAAGAGCGCAATCTGATTATTCAGATTAAAAACATAAACAATACAATCATATCTTCATATACTGATTACTTTCAGCATTAGAAATTCTTAGTTATTCTCTCTTTTTACTGTCATAAAGTAAGAAGCGAATACTACTAAACATGTTGCGATTCCGATGTAAGTTACCATTTTTGTTTTATTTATAATTATTTGACTTTTTATTATCAATTTTACATTTGCAATATTACAACTTTCAAATGATGTGCCAAATGAAATAATCATGATGTTTATCAGTCACTTATGTTGTGTTATGTTAAGGTTTTGTATCTTTTTGTTTACAATTATTTAATATGTTTTTGAAAAATTAATGTTATTTTTATTATCTTATCTGTAAATTTTTGAAAATCTGTTAATACTTTCTGGTCTTATATTTAAGACTTGATAATGCAAAAAAGAAGAAATGATATGCATAAGACCGGCTGTTAAAAAATAAATTTTAACACTTACACGAAATTTAATATTAATAAAAATTAAATGAAGTTGAAATTTTTAATCACTTTAATGTGAACTGTATGTTTCTTTTATTGAAATTGATTTCGGCAGGATTTTCAATTTTAATACTTTTGTAGAAATTCTTTATTGATGATACGCAGTTATATATATCTGGTGCTGGCTATTGTTTTTGAAATTATAGCGACTACTTTTCTGAAAAAATCTGAACAGTTTACCAGAATTATTCCGTCTGTCATTACCGTTGTGGGATATATAGCGACTTTTTATCTGTTGAGCCTTACGCTTCGTCAGGTTCCAATAGGAATAGCCTACGCCATTTGGTCGGGCGTAGGAATTGTGTTTATTACGATTATCGGGATGGTCGCTTTTAAACAGGTTCCCGATATGCCGGCGATTATCGGAATAGTATTAATCGTATTAGGTGTAATTGTGATTAATTTATTCTCAAAGATGGGATCGCACTAAAATTGGAAAAATTTAATTTAAATGTAAATTAAAAAACAGGAGTATTATTTAAGCAATGATATCCTGCGTTTTCTGCTGTTGTTTCCAATGCTCAGCTCTTTTTTCGTAAAGGAAAAATTTACCCAGTTTATACTTAAATTTCAAATAACCCCGGAATTCAATTCCTTCAAATAATCTGTAAGGGATTTCCGGATTTTCTTCTAATGACCTTTTAATACCCTGGCTGAATACAGATGGACCCGTTGTAGAATGTACATCATTCGGATAGCGGTGCGTCTGGATATTATCAATCATCAGCTCAAGGGTTTTTTTCAGAAACGGATGGTTTTTACTGAAGATAAGACCCCACTGTACATAAAGATTCGGGTGTCTCTCTGCACTGATAACGGCTTCATCGTTTTCTTTAATCAGATATCGTAAAGGCTTGGTAATGGCACTGTCGATATCGAGATATACACCTCCTTTTTTATATAAAACGGCATATCTGAAAAAGTCAGCTTTGGCAGCGCCGATTGTCAGTTTATTATAACTTTCAATATATTCGGGTGGAAATTCATCTGTGATAAACTTTTCAATATCATGATCATCATAGAAAAAATAACGGTATTCAGGATTTTTTTTCTTCATATACCAGATATGTAATTTCGTGATCAGAGGAAGCTTTTTTGTCTTAAAAGTCTGGAATATTTGTTTTGGAATGGACATGTCTATGGATTTAAAATATTATTCTTATTAAAAATGATTCAGATTAAATTTTAGATAGGCAGAGAATAAATAATTGAAAATTAATCGATTGCACTGCGTGGTTTTAGTTATTAAAATAAATCTCTTCAATAAGTTATCCCTTGGATTATTTTTTTACAAAAAAGTTAAATCAATCATTTGATTAATTTTTTCTTTTTCCAAATGGATTATAAGAAATCCCGATATTGAAATAAAAAGAAGGCTTAGGGCTGGCTTCAAAGAAGTAATCTTTAAAAGATTCATTTTTTTCAAATATTCTGGCGTTCGGAACTGCTCTGATGCCTGTTTTTAATGTTCCGATAAAACTTCCTATTTTCTGCTCATACATCGCTCCGGAATTAATTTCAAGTTGTCTGTACTCATATTTTTTGTCGGCATCATAAATATAAAATGAAGTATTATCCATCTCAGTACCGAAAGATATTCTTCCGTTTTCGAAAATATTTCTTTTGATCAGAACTCTTTTAGGCAGTATGATGTCAGCAATCCAGCCATTATTAAAGGTATGTTCATAGGTAAATGTAGGGATTACAGGAACCTGAGAACTGGGATCTATAATTCCGACCAGCCCCACACTCATTTTAGTTTTAGGATTGGCTTTTAAAATCATTGTTCCGGTAACCATACCGCGCATTCTTTCAAAATGCTGCTCGCTTCCGTCAATAGAAAAATTGGCAGAAAAGACAGTCGTTTTATTAAACAGTTTAGAAAAATAAGTGAAACTCAGTGTCTCGGAGTGGTAATGAAAATCATTGTTTTTGGCATAATCTGAAATAGAATTTTCGGTATCAACAGAGGTGTAGCGATAATTTAAAGTGGTGCTTAAAATCCACTTTTTTGTCCTGATCAGATTAATATTTGAACTTAACTTCACCTGTGAAAAATTATTCACTTTATTTTCCGGCAAATCTGCACCATGAAGTTTTGAAGAGAATTTATAAGGCGTAAGCTGGGTAAACTCTACATTGAAATCTCTTGCCAAAGGAAACTTTTCGGCTACATAGGCCATTACTTTTTGCGGAATGCTGTCACGGGTCTGAGCCAGATAAAAATTGGAAAAGGTGAGCAGGGAAGAGGTAAGAACAGTTTTTTTGAAAGTATTCATATTTATTTTATAGGGGTGATTTTTGACTGAAAAAAATTGAAAATGAATATCTTGTCATAGAATACTTCAATTCCGTTTTCGATAATAAAATCCGAATGCATACCCGGAGGCGTTTTCATATCCTCTTCTACAAATACAAACCAAAGTTCCTCAAGATGATGCTGTTTTTTGAATTCTTCCGAAGCATAAGGATTTAAAGGTGCCGAAAACTTCAGATCATAAAATAAAATTCCCTTTTTTGTTCCGTTTTCTTCAATAATATTCACCGGATTGTTTACATAATCAATCACTTTTAAACTTTGATTATAGCATTCTATAAAATGGTGAAGATCAATTAACTGAATGATTTTTTCTTCCTGCTGAGAATCAGACATATAAAAGCATTCCAATGTGATTTTCTCAGTTAATTCCTGAAAAGCGTTTAATTCCATACATTTTAAATTTTACAGGACAAAGGAATAGAGAATAGCTTTCGGGAAAGTGTTTTTTATACGAAATGCCTTATATTTTATACAAAATCGGGAGTTGAAAAATTTTGTATAATAAATTGCAGGGTTGGTATAATATTATGCCTTCCGATTCCGTTATTACTTATTTTTGTTTCTGATAATTAGCCAATGAAATACATTTCCGAAGAACTGAAAAACAACTGGTTTATCGATTTTCTTATTGAAGACCGATACAGGCTGTTACGGCATCTGGTATTTCTTATTTTCTTTTTTCTTTTAATTTATAATGCTCGTTTCTGGCATTGGTATTCGGGAATTCATCAGTACTATATCCTTTTTTTCGTTTATATATTATTGATAGGAATGGTATATATCAATATTTATGTACTGGTTCCTTTATTTTTCTTTAAAACAAAGTATATCACTTATCTCATTCTTTTGATTTTATTGGGAGTAATGGGGCTCAACTTTATAGGATACTGTTTTGATGTCTTCTTTTCAGATTTTAGAGTCGTTAATATTCATCGCGAAGGGGAGAAAGGCGGGATTTATGAAGGGGTATTAATGTGTATTCCGATTATTCTGACCACAACAACGATCAAACTTTTACAAAAATGGACGAAAGACAATAAAAGGATTACAGAATTAAGTAACCTTACACTGAATATGGAGCTCAATGAGTTACGGAATCAGATCAATCCTCATTTTCTGTTTAATATGCTGAACAATGTAAAGGCATTAATCAGAACAGATCCTGAAAAAGCATCGACAGTTATTATCAAGCTTTCTGAATTCTTAAGATATCAACTCTATGAAAACAGCGAGGAAAAAACTCTATTAACGTCAGAAATTGAGTTTTTATCCAATTTTTTAAACCTGGAAAAAATAAGGCGGGAAAACCTTTCGGTTGAAATTAAAAGTAAAACCGACCGGCGAATACTGAACAGCACTTTTATTCCGCCCAATCTTTTCACAACATTTTTAGAAAATGCCATCAAGCATAGTGTAGAACTAAATGGGAAAGAATCTTATATCAGAATTGATGTTGAAATTGAGAATAGAGAATTATATTTTACCTGTACCAATTCCCGAAACCCAGAATTTGTAGTTTCGGACAAAAAGTACAGTGGGCTCGGGCTCGCCAATATCAGGAGGCGTCTTGAACTTTTATATGGAAAAACCTATGATCTGGAAATTATTTCCACAGAAAATGAATATGTCGTTAAATTAATTATTCCTATATGAATTGTATTATTGTAGATGATGAGCCGCTGGCAAGATCAGAAATGCGTTCATTAATTAATGAAGTGTCCAAACTGGAAATTTTGGGCGAGTTTTCCAATGCTCCTGCTGCTATGGAGTTTTTGAAAACAAATGAAGTAGATCTTATTTTTCTTGATATTGAAATGCCTATGGTGACAGGTTTGGAATTTGCTGAGATGCTTCCTGAATTAAGTCTTGTTATTTTTACCACCGCTTATTCTCAATATGCCCTGAAGAGTTATGAGCTTGATGCCGTAGATTATTTATTGAAGCCGATTGAGAAAAACCGGCTGGAAAAAGCGATCAGTAAAGCCGTTCTTTACAAAGATTTATTATCCGGTGATACGGTTAAAAATACCATAGAATCTAATACGGATGACTTTCTTTTTATAAAAGCAGAAAGAAGATATTATAAAATCAATTTCTCGGATATTAAATTTATTGAAGGTCTTAAAGATTATGTTGTGATTCATACCCAGTCGCAAAAGTTGATCACGGCAATGAATTTAAAAACTATTCATCAGAAAATTCCATTCTCAAATTTTTTAAGAGTAAGCAAATCATATGTAATCAATATGAATTATATCGACTCTTTTGATAATCATAATCTGTACATCGGAGAATCCGAAGTCCCGTTGGGAGAAGTATATAAATCAGAATTTTTTAAAGCCTATTCCGGAGGTTCGCTGAATATTGAAAATTAATGGATTTGATTTTTAAGGTATCACAGAGAGGAAGCAAGTGGGATAGAAACTCAAAAACGACAACAAATCTATCGGCTAAACGACATGAGTTGATATTTTTTTCAAAGTCCATTTTTTATTTTTAAAAACAGCCTCAATAAATCCGCCGCCACCGCCATTTCCATAGTTAATATAAAATTTATTCGTGTTTTTATCTTTTTTAATTCTTCCCAAATGGACTGGAAACATCCCTGATTTATAGTCTGACTTTAACATATTCTGCTTTTTTTCGGGGTAGATCAGAACCTTTACATTTTTGGGCGTAATTTTCTGAAAATAATCACAGTCTGAAAAATAACCTGTAAAAAAATAGTTACTCTTAGAAAAATTAAAACTCTGGTAGTCATTATCGATCACTTGGGAATAAAGATCTGCAAACTTTGAACTTTCAGATTTGTATAGTGGATTGACGTCTGTGAAATCCGGAACGCCGTCGCTATCAGTATCTGCAGACTTCGGATTTAATAAAATTAATTCCTCAAATAAATCATTGAAACGATCATGATCAGTATCTTTTCTTACAGCATCAAGATTGATTTCAAAAGCTAATCGATCTCTTACTGCTTCAGTAGGAGGACCAAAAGGATAGCCCCAGCTTTCACTGATCCGTATCAAACTTCCATGAGCCACAAACTTATTACCGGATATAAAATTTTCAGGTTGCTGATCATTAAGATAAGAAAACTTACTAAGTCCTAAATAATAGGCATTCGGAATATTGTTTTTTATTTCCAGAAACCAATATCCAAATTGATTTTCACCAATTCCATAGATTACATTATTTGTATGTTGGATATTTTTATAATTGAATTGTTCGCCGAAATTTTTTATCAGGTCGGAGAATCTGAGTTGATATTCTTCAGCTCTTTTTTTCCATGCATTTTCATCTTTTAAAAAATCCATATTACGATCATTGTTATAATCCTCTTCATAGCTTTCAATGTTCTTATTAGTCGTAAATTTCACATGATCCGGATTGGCTTTAATAATATCTTCAGGTTTATCAATTGAGAATTCTTTATATTGAACTTTATTGTCTTTTCCATCTTCGAAACAGCTTTTTTCTGTCTGGTACTGCTTACAGGACAGGGTAGAAATAGGAATGAGCATTAAATAAAATAATTTCATACAATTCTTGTTTTTTTAATATAATTTTTGATCTATCTCACAGTAAAAACTTGTTCTTTTACCAGAGCCAGTGTCTTTTTTAATGATTTCAGCGCCGCATTTCGGACAGTTTTTCCGATGGTAAACCTGAAAATGTTTTTTTAGTACATTGGCTTTTTTCCATTTTTTGAAATCAAAACTATAATTTCTGGCTTCATCTATAAGTTCTTCTAATTTCTTCGGCGGTAAATTTCTGATCAGACTTTCAGGATGAATTCCAATTCTGAACAATGCTTCATTTTTAATAATATTTCCAACCCCCGAAAAAATATCCTGATCCATCAAGGCATCACAAACCATCATTTCAGCATTTGATTTTAATTTTTTCTCAGCCTTCCTAGGCTTCCATTCATCACTCATCACATCGGCTTCCCAGTCAATTTTTGATAAAAATTCAAGATCAACCCATTTTACATTGCAGGTATAAAAATACATGCCGCCCATTTTAAAAGTCAGTGATAATTGTAATTGCTGATCAGGTTTTGTCTGTTGGTCTACTTCATAAGAGCCGAACATTAACAAATGAATTCTTATTGCAAATTCGTCAAAAATCAGATAAGTCTGTTTTCCAAAAGTTCGGATTTCAAGTAATATTTTTCCTTCCAAAGATTCTTTTTCAAAGGGAGCATTGCCCTCTGCTGTTATTACTTTTTTGCCTGCAAATTTTTGCAGATCTTCTTTCATTAATACTATTGTCGGACCTTCGGGCATGGCTATTTTTTCCGATAAAAATTCAAATATTATTCCGTAAAAGTAAAATTTGAAGTAATTTTGAAAAATGATGAACTTAAACCAGATTTTCACCAATCAGCGTACAGGAAACAATCCACATACTAAAGTTTCAAGAACAGATTTTCAGAGAGATTTTGACAGAATTATTTTCTCATCGGCTTTCAGAAGACTTCAGAATAAAACTCAGGTTTTTCCGCTTCCGGGAAGTGTTTTTGTGCACAACCGTCTGACACATTCATTGGAAGTTTCATCTGTCGGACGCAGTTTGGGTAGTGTTATCGGAGAATTTATTCATGATAGCTTTACGGGTGATTTAACGGAAGATTCTAAAAACTTCTATCTTCATAATTTAGGAAATGTCATTGCAGCGGCCTGTCTTTGTCACGATGTTGGAAATCCGGCATTCGGACATTCGGGAGAAGATGCAATTGCCAGTTATTTTGAAAGAAATGAAAATGATCTGAAGCCTAAATTTAATGAAAAAGAATGGGCGGATCTGGTAAATTTCGAAGGGAATGCCAATGCGATCCGGGTGCTGGCTCAGCAACAGCAGGGAAAAGATGCAGGAGGAATTCAGCTGACGTTTGCCACCCTGGCAAGTATTGCAAAATATCCTTGTGAGGCGATTGCTAAGAAGAAAGGAATTATTCACCGAAAGAAATTCGGATTTTTTCAAAATGAAAAAGATATTTTTCTTGAAATAGCAAAAGGAACAAGTTTAATCTCAGAAAGTGAAGAACCTTATATTTTTAAAAGACATCCATTTGTCTGGCTGGTAGAAGCAGCAGATGATATTTGCTATAATATTATCGATATGGAAGATGCCCACAGATTGGGAATCGTTTCAACAGCAGACTGCAAAAATCTGTTTTTTGAATTGGTAAAATCCGAAACCGATGACGTAAATAGAGTAGAGCAAAAACTTAATTCTATCGGCAACGAAAACGAACAGATTTCCTATCTGAGAGCCAAAGTAATCAATGCTTTAATTAATAAATCGATTGAACTTTATAAAAGTAATTTCAATACGATCCTTGAAGGAAATTTAGATCAGGGACTTCTTGATATCTATAAATCAGAAAATAAAGCTTTACAGGATATAGAGTCTTTCTCTATCGAGAAAATTTACAATCATAAAGCGGTTGTAGAAATCGAAAATGCAGGTTATAATGTAATGTATGAATTGCTGGATCATTTTATTCCATCAATTTTAAAATCTGCCGACGACAGAAAATCCTATGATAAAAAAGCATTAAAATTACTGCCTAAACAATTCGTTTACGATGAAGGAACGGATTATCAGAAAGTATTGGGAGTGATTGATTTTGTATCGGGAATGACAGATAATTATGCGACCGATCTTTACAGAAAAATTAAAGGAATTGATATCGGAATGACGGTTTAGATTTTAGATGGGTGGGAAGATGGATACTAAAAGTTTTTGATGTTTGAAAACCTGATTTTTTATTTGAAGCTTTATCCCGCTTTCGCTACTCGCTTTTTCAAGTTTCGGGGGGGGGGGGGGGGGGCGCGCCCGCATGAAATAAAAAAAAAAAAAAGAAAAGGAGCTGGGGGGGGGGGGTGAGGCGAAAGTATGATTTTTTTTATTTTTTTAAATATT
>NZ_JANUFF010000010.1 GCF_024806495.1 Chryseobacterium sp. JUb7 | reverse complement strand
CACCCCCCCCAAAAAAAAAAAAAAAAAAACACACCACCCCCCCCCCCCCCCCACCCCCCCCCCCCCCCCCCCCCCCCCCCCCCCCCCGGCCCCCCCCCCCCCCCCCCCCCCCCCCCCCCCCCCCGAAACCCAAAAAAATGAGCTCAGACAAATGCTGCAATCGGGGCTAGGGATGTTGGCATTTTTAAGAAATTAATCAAAATTAAGAATAAAGACTAGACTTCCAGCACTAATGAAAATCCAAAGGAAAACCGCCAGAGCAAGAGGTTTCATTCCAATTGTTTTTAAAGTCTGAATCGAAAGGGTAGAACCAATGAAAAAAAGGGTCAGATTCAATCCTGATTTTGCTAAAACATTAATTCCTAAACTGAAAGCACTGAAGAAAGGAAAATAAGTATTCAGCAAAATTGCCAGTATAAAATATCCGATAAACCATGGAATTTTAATTTTTGACTCCTTGTTTTTAAAAATAATCATCGTAATAAGAGAAACAGGAATAACCCATAAAGCACGGGCTAATTTAACGGTTGTTGCGATTTTAAGGGCTTCATTTCCATATTTACCTGCTGCTCCCACAACGGAACTTGTATCATGGATTCCCACGGCACACCACAACCCGAACTGTTCCTGCGTCAGATTCAGAAAATGCCCGGCCGCAGGATAAACAAACAGCGCGATGGAATTTAAAGTAAAAATAATCGCCAATGCCAGAGAAATCTGCTTCGTATTAGGTTTAATAATTGGAGAGGTTGCGGCGATAGCACTTCCACCGCAAATGGCTGTACCCACAGAAATTAAATAAGATAAAGGTCTTTCGAGTTTTAGAAGCTTCCCGATAAAATATCCTGAAATCATAACGGTTAAAATACTGATGACCGTTAATATAAGTCCCGATTTTCCGGCTTCTAATGCCTCATCAAGTTTTAACCCAAAGCCTAATCCGACGATTGAAATCTGCAGTAATAAATGAATATACTGATGCAGATTTTTCTCAAATGGATTTCCGATAATAATTGCTAAAATAAATCCCAGAAGTAACGCTATGGGGGAAGAAACGATAGGCGTTAAACAAATAACAGCTAATAAAATAAAAATTATTTTTTGTGATCTTTCATTTTGAATGAAATTTTTCACATTGTAAAGTTTTGAAATCATAGCTCAAAACTCTACAATTTATCATAACAAAGTAAATTGTATTTTGTTATATAAGATAACTTTTAGTTATAACTGATGAACTTTAAAAATAACTGGATAAGCTCAGATTGTTCTCCTTTCGGAAGGATAAAATGAAAGTTTCTTTCAATACTGAAGTTTTTAATATCAATAATGCTTAGTTGGTTGTTTTTCAGCTCGTTTAAAATGGTGCTGATGGATAAAAAAGCCATAGAGTCTGAGTGAATAAGATAGTTTTTAATACTTTCACTGCTTCCAAGCTGCATAATTACATTAAGCTCATTAATATTAAGCCCTTTTTCTTTCAGTCGGTTTTGAATGAATTCCAAAGATCCGGAACCCTGTTCTCTGAAAACCAGGTCTACAGTATACAGATCTTTTAAATGAAGTGTTTTATTGACTAAAGGATGACCGGCTTTTGCAACCAAAACAATTTCATCTGCTTTAAAGATTTTATATTCAAAATAATTTGACTGAGATTCTCCTTCAATAATTCCCAAATCAATTTTACCCTCTTTCAGCAGCTCCGAAATTATTTCTGTATTATGTGTGATCAATTCGATTTTTAAGTCTTTATAATAAGCGTTGAATTTTGCCAGAATTTCAGGCAGAATATATTGGGCAACCGTCGTGCTGGCTCCGATAATTAACTTTCCTTTATGCTGTTGATTGATCTGATTGATTTCGAATTCCAGATCACGATAAATATTTCTTATTTTTTCAGCATATTCAAACAGAATTTTACCACTGGGCGTCAATTGAATGGACGTTCCCTTTCTGTCAAATAATTTGGTGTTAAGCTGATTTTCAATTTCCTTAATATGTTTGGTAACAGCAGGTTGTGAAATATTAAGTTCTTCCGAGGCTCTTGTGAAACTCGATCTGGTTGCTACGGTATGAAAAACTTTTAGTCTGTAATCGAACATTTTAGTTGTTGGTTTTTAACTGATTGTTGACAGTTTCTTATAAAATTACAAATTTAGATCAATAACCAGTACCTATCAACCAATCTACAAATCAGAAAAACTTTTATCATTGAGATTCTCAAATCTTCTGTTTTTTGCTTCACCAATTTTCTGTTTGGTGTAAATGCTGTTATTTCCAGAAAATAAATAAGATACAATGCAGGCAATTGCAACATAAATCCCACATTCTGCCCCAAATAATTCAATTCCCATCAGCATACAGGCTAGAGGAGTATTGGTAGCTCCAGCGAAAACTGCGACAAATCCCATTCCTGCCAGCAAACCAAATGGTAATGGTATGAATAGAGATAACGCACTGCCCAATGTCGCTCCGATAAAGAATAAAGGAGTGACTTCACCGCCTTTAAATCCAGCCGAAAGGGTCACAATCGTTAATATCATTTTAATGACAAAATCATACAGAGGGAGCTGTTTTTCAAAGGATTCTAAGATGACTGGAATTCCCAGACCGATGTATCTTGTCGTTCCCATTGAAAAAACTAATGCAGCAACAATAATTCCCCCAATTACAGGACGAAACGGAGGATATTTTATTTTGGATTTGAAAACAGTACCCACCCAATGAATAACTTTGCTGAAAGTAGCAGCACAGATTCCGAAAGCAATTCCTGCCAGAATGCTGTATAAGACAGGAAGAAATTCAAGTTTCGGAATAAAATCAATATGATAATGGGTGTGTTTTACATTCCAAAGATTAGTTGCCCAGTCTGCTAAAATTGCAGATGCAAAAGCAGGAAAAATAGCATTGTAACGAATTTTTCCGATCAGGAAAACTTCAAGTCCGAAAACTGCTCCAGCCAAAGGAGTTCCAAAAACAGAACCAAAACCCGCAGCAATCGCAGAAATAATTAAAATTTTTCTTTCGTTTTGATCAAGTTTAAAAGGTTTTGTTAATTGATCGGCGATAGCTCCTGCCATTTGCAAAGCCGTTCCTTCACGACCTGCAGAACCTCCGAAAAAGTGCGTGACGATCGTTCCGAGATAAACAAACGGAGCCATTTTGAAAGGAATAATTTCTTTCGGTTCGTGAATGTTTTCGAGCAATAAATTGTTTCCTGCTTCTACATCTTTCCCGAAATAATAATATAAAAGTCCGACCAAAAAACCGGCAATCGGAAGAAATGCAATCATCCAAATGTGATTTTCTCTGAAGTGAGTTGCCCATTCCAATGATTGTAAAAAGCCTGCAGAAGCTGTTCCTACCAATGCTCCGATAATGAGACTGATACAAAACCACTTAAAAATATAAGGCAAAGCCGGAAATTTTCTAAAGAAAAATTGAGTATGAAATTTTGTTTTGCTGCTGAAAGTTCGTTGATGTTTAGACATAATTTTCCTGATTCAATTATTGTTAATAATCTTTTAATCAGGCGTCATCAGCTTTTTGAAGGCGGTTGGGTAAGGAAGAACACCATTTCCTTTTGTTTAACAAAGATAGAAATTATTTTGTAAAGAAATTATGTTCAGAAATATACTTTTTGCTGATTTGTATGCTTTCAAAAATATTTTTATCGCTGGAATCCTGTTCCAAAAACCAATCTTTTAATCCTGCTTTTTCTTTAGCTTCAAAAATTCTTTTAAAATCGACAGTTCCATTCCCGATTTCTGCAAAATCTTTCGTTTTAAGCTTCATATCCTTTATATGCCACAACGGAAATCTTTTCGGGTATTTTTCGAAATAGAATAATGGGTCTAAACCAGCTTTTGAAATCCAATATAAGTCCAGTTCCATTTTAACTGAATCAAAAGATGTGTTTTCTAATATAAAATCATAGATTGTCTGCTGTGCATCTAGTTTTTCAAACTCAAAATCATGATTGTGATAAGCGAATTGAATTCCTACTTTACCCGTCAGCTCTCCTGATTTATTAAGTAATTCGGGAAGTTTTTTATAATTTTCAAATGTTCTTTCTTCGGGAAAAAGATAAGAGCAGACCATATATTTTGAACCGATAAAATGTAAATCTTCAATAGATTTTTCCCAATCATTGATCAAAGTTCCTTTTTCCTGATGCAGAATTCCTGTGGTATGATGAGAGCTGATAACTTTTAAACCCACATTTTTTAGAATAGCAAGAAATTCATTCCTGCTTTTTCCAAAAAATGTTCCGTTGTAACCGTAGATTTCTAATTCTGAAAATCCAAGATCTGCCAGTTTTTCTAATGCCTTTTCCAGATTCTCTGAAACCGCATCACGAACGGTATATAATTGAATAGCCAATGGTTTTTTATTCATTTTCAGATTAGAGATTCCACAGGAATATAGACTTAAAAATCCAAGTGAAGATAATTTAATAAAATCTTCTCTGGTCATTACAGAAAAGGCTTCATTTCGTCTTCGATCTGTGTTCTGAGATCCATCAGGCGTTTGGCGTACTGCTCCTGTTGCTTTTCTTCTTCAGTGCTGGGAATCCATTTGGGAACGGGAAGTTTTTTACCATTTTCATCCACCGCAACAAAAACAATGATACAGTGGGTTTTCTTATCAAAATTCGGCTGTTTCAGATTTCTTGAAAATACATTGATTGAAATATGCATACTTGAAGAACCTGTATAGATCACCTGAGCTTCCACTTTTACAATTTCTCCGATTTTAATAGGTTCATAGAAACGGATTCCTCCAACATACACCGTTACGGAATAATTTCCGCTCCAAGTCGTTGCGCAGGCATATCCCGCCTGATCAATCCATTTCATAACGCTTCCTCCATGTACATTTCCTCCGTAGTTCACATCTGAAGGTTCTGAAATAAACTGAAAAGTAATAGGTTTGTTTTCCATTTCCACAAAATTTTTGATTGAATAAAGGTATTTAATAATTTTCAAAATCTTAGATTAAATCCTACTTTTGAAGACTGAAACTTTTACAAAGTTGAATTTTAATAAACAACAGATTTAAAATTATAATGAAGAAAGTATTTTATCTTAATACGTGCGATACGTGTCGAAAAATTTTAGCGCAATTTGATCTTTCAGACTGGGAACTTCGTGAAATCAAAAAAGGACCGATCACAGAGGATGAGCTTAGGGAAATGCATGAAAAAACAAAATCTTACGAAGCTCTTTTTAGCAGAAAATCTACTCAGATCAAATTGAGAGGATTGGATGTAAAATCTTTAACAGAAAAGGATTTCAAGGAACTATTGCTGGATCATTATACTTTCCTGAAGCGCCCGGTTTTCCTTACAGATAAAGAGATTTTTGTAGGAAATGACAAAACTAATGTTGCGGCTTTACAGGCGTTTTTTGGTGTGAACTAGTCATTGTGAGGAGCGAAGCGACGAAGCAATCTCAAATAAGTTATTGGATAATTTTTATGAACAGATTTGTGTACCCAACATTTGAATACTTGGACAAACGCCCTAGCCCGATTGCAACGACATCCTTTTGTGTAGCGAAGAGTAACAAAAGATACAGTGGAAAGCGGGAATCTGCTCCTAAAAAATAAAAAGCGCTTCGTAAAATCTACGAAACGCTTTTCTATAAATATCTTATTTCAATTATACGAAAGGAGCTTTCACCACTTTTGCAGGAATATTTTTATTTCTTACCTGAATAAAGATTTCAGAACCCAATTTAAAGTGAGGTTTGTCTACATAGGCAAGACCCAAACCTATTTTTTTCATAGGAGACTGAGTTCCTGAAGTTACTTTTCCAATCACATTACCTTCAGCATCTACTACAGGATAATCGTGTCTTGGAACTCCTTTATCAGTCAATTCGAAAGCTACTAATTTTCTTGTAACACCTTCTTCTTTTTGTTTTGCGAAAGTTTCTTTAGAAATAAATTCTTTATCGAATTTCGTGATCCATCCCAAACCAGCTTCGATTGGAGAAGTGGTGTCATCGATATCATTACCGTAAAGACAGAATCCTTTTTCAAGTCTCAAAGTATCTCTGGCAGCCAATCCACAAGGAATAATTCCTTCTTCCTGACCTGCTTCGATGATCGCATCCCAAAGTTTTTCTGCAGATTCGTTGTTGAAATAAATTTCGAAACCACCGCTTCCTGTGTAACCTGTATTTGAGATAATTACGTTCTCAACTCCGTCAACAGAACCAACAGTGAAGTTGTAATAAGGAATTTCAGAAAGGTTGGTTTCCGTTAATTTTTGAAGAATTCCAGTTGCTTTCGGACCCTGAACAGCCAATAGAGACATATCGTCTGAAGCATTCGTTAAAGTAGCATCAAACTTGTTGAATTTTACAATATGATTCCAGTCTTTTTCAATGTTTGAGGCATTGACAACCACAAAATATTTGTTATCCTCGATTTTGTAAACAATAAGATCATCTACAATTCCTCCATTTTCGTTTGGAAGACAAGAATACTGAGCTTTTCCGTTTTCTAAAGCATCTACATTATTTGTTGTTACCAACTGCAAAAGATCTTTAGCACCAGGACCTTCCACAAAAAACTGCCCCATGTGAGAAACATCAAACAATCCTGCTTTTTCTCTTACTGCAAAATGCTCTTCCGTTACTCCCGAATACTGTACAGGCATTTCAAAACCTGCGAAAGGTACGATTTTAGCTCCTAAAGAAACGTGTTTGTCGTACAATGCTGTTTTCTTCATATTTAATTTATTTCTTTATTTTAAAACTATTAAAGGTTTCCTGAAAAAGACTCATATAGTTTCCGTTCCAGTATTTTTGACCGCAGTTTATAGAAACCAGGTACAAATCTTTTTCTTTCTGGAAAACTTTAGTGATCCAGAATAATTTATCTTTTTCGTCGAAATATTCGTAAAAATATTCAGTGTATCCTTTTTTACTTTTGCTGCTTTTTATTTTGGCTTCTTCATCGGAAGATTTATAAAGAGCAAGGATAAATTTTTTAATTTCTTCTTTTGGAATATCCAGATCATGATATTCTGAAATGGTAATGGCTCCGATTTCACTGGATGGAAATACGTTTACAATATCGCTGTCATTGGTAGCTTTCCAGTTTTCAGGAACATTGATAGAGTAGGTGGGACTGTCATAAACATCTGCTTTTTGCGCTAATATAAGATTGGCAGACAAAAAAACAAATGCCAGAATAATTTTCTTCATCAATCTAAAAATGGTGTTTATATTCTTCAAGGATGATTTTAAACCATTCTGTAAAGTTTTCAGGATTTTCAGATATTTCTTTGTCCAGATCTTCAAAGGAGATATATCTTACTTCAGCCACTTCATCTGGATTAAAGCTAAATTCATCTTCAAAAGTTCCTATAAAAATATGATCCAGCTCATGTTCCCAGAGTCCGCCTCCAACATCTGCTTTATAAATGAAGTGGAATTTTTCTGTAAGATCGGTTTGAATTCCCAATTCTTCTTTTAATCTGCGGACAGCACCCTGATGATAGCTTTCACCATTTTTTGGATGTGAGCAGACCGTATTGGTCCATTTCAAAGGAGAGTGATATTTTCCTTTGGCTCTTTTCTGTAAAAGCATTTCACCTTTGGTGTTGAACAAAAATACGGAAAAAGCACGGTGTAATAAGCCGTTGACATGTGCCTGCTGCTTTTCCATCAAACCTAAAACGTTGTCTTTAGGATCTACTAAAACTACGAATTCTTCCATTCTTACAAATGTAAGTTTAATAAATGTATTTTGGAAATTTTTTGTAAAACTTCCTGTTTTTTGAAATGAAAAAGAATGATATCATAGGCAATGCGTTCTTTTAATTATTTAAAAATCGGCCAATCTTCAGTAACTTATTGGTTGAATGTTTTACCGATTTTAATCAGTATTACTGACAGGCCCGTAAAAAAGATAAGAATCCAGAAGGAATTAATGATCACATTTGTAAAACCTATTTCAGAAACATTTATAAATGGATAAGGATAAAATCCGGAAAAATTTCCGCGAATAAGGATGTATATGAGATACAGAAGAGGATATATTGACCATTTTAAGATGTGTCTGTAATTCAGGCTGGTTTTATTTTCGAATATGTACCAATAAGTAACAACCAGAACGGGAATTATGGTATGCAAGAGTTCATCGACAAGTTTTTGCATCCCTGTCGGATTCCAGGTTGACCGCAAAATAATCTGATAAATTAACCCTACAATAAGAATGTAAACGGTAATAGCAGTAAGTGTTCCTGATTTTTTATCCGGGTTTCTGTTAAAAATCTGAAAAGTAAAATAAGCAGCAACAATTAAATTGGTAAGAATTGTAAAATAACTGAAAAATCTGATTGTAATTTCCCAAAAAGGAAGATCCGAGTGTTCCAGCATCAGGTTATATTGCATAATTAATGCAAACCATCCGGTGAAACTGAAAACCAAAGCTAAAATTCTTTTCATCATTTCTGGTATTGTTCAAATATAAATAAAAAGCCATTTTTCAACTCGAAAAATGACTTTTTGTTGTATTAAGCGGAAATTATTTTACGTCTTTCCAGATATTTCTGTTCAGGGTTTCAATTGTATTTCCATTGATTTTGTATTGATCCGGACCTTTGATATGACTTGTCTGCCCGTGACTATAAATCATAAGATCATAATTTACAGAGACCATATCTCCGTTCTGCTGAATCGTAAGGTAGCTGAAATCTGAAAAGTTTGAAGAGGAGTTGGGCGCCTGATAAAAGTCCTGAGAAATTAACTGCTCAGCGGCTTTATCATTTCCAAACCATTTCTTTACCAGATCTTTTTGTGCCTGTGATCCCTGTTTTCCCAAATCCAATGCGGTTGTCAGTTCACAACTTCCATCACTGCAGTTCGATCCGCCAAGTCCGCTGTATAAGGCTGCAATGGCTTTCAGAGATTCAGGGAGTTGGTCGATATCTGCTTTATTAATCGCTCCCGAACTTTGTTTTGACTCTTTAATTAATGTGTATAAAGCAGCTTCAGTTTTAAGCGCTTTATCTGTCGTCGCTGCTGTTTTTTCAGAAGACGCTGCTGTATCGGTATGATGTACGGCTACACTGTCGGATTTTTCCACAGCCGTATTTTGCGGTTTATCTTTACTACACGATAAAAAAACTAGAGAACAGAGTCCAAGGGTAAATATTTTCATTTTCATTTTTAAATTTTACCAATAATAATACCAAATATATCTTAATTCATCCTTATAAACAGAGAAAAATATCAATCTAAATTAGGATGTTCGTCATTTAATAATGGGTGTTATTTATTAAATAATGTTTTTTTGAGTAATTTTTTTAATATAAACTAAGTTTAAGAAGCCTTTTTGGTGTAAAAGTCATAACTTTGCAATTCAAAATTTCATGATGGAACTAGAATACATAGAGCACATAAGTCCTATACTGAAGGACGGAGTAAAAAACTACTTAATTGATATCGATGGAACAATTACGGAAGATGTTCCTAATGAAGAACCGGAGAGAATGGTAACCTGTGAACCTTTCCCTGATGCTTTGGAAACAGTCAATAAATGGTATGATGAAGGTCACCAGATTTGTTTTTTCACTTCAAGAACTGAAAATTTAAAACAAATTACAATTGATTGGTTAGACAAGCATGGCTTTAAATACCACAGTGTTTTGTGCGGAAAACCAAGAGGTGGAAATTATCACTGGATTGATAATCACCTGGTAAGAGCAACAAGATACAAAGGTAAATTCACTGATTTGGTGGAAAAGCAGGTAACAATTGAGGTTTTCAAAGAAGAAGATTAAAATTATAATATAAAGATTAAACGATTAAATTATTTTACTGTCCGGTGAATTTTTAATCCTTTAATCTTTAATTTTTTTAAAGATAATTATAAAGTATTTATGAAAGTTTTAGCAAACGACGGTTTGGATCAATCTGGAATTGATGCACTGACTGAGAAAGGATTCGAGGTGATTACTACAAAAGTTCCGCAGGAGCTGTTGGTAGATTACATTAATGAGCACAAAATCCGTGCTATTTTGGTACGAAGTGCTACACAGGTAAGAAAGGATATTATTGATCATTGTCCGTCGATAGAGATCATCGGAAGAGGTGGTGTCGGAATGGATAATATTGATGTAGATTATGCAAGAGAAAAAGGAATCCATGTAATCAATACACCTTCTGCATCTTCAGAATCGGTTGCTGAGCTGGTTTTTGCCCATTTATTTTCAGGAGCCAGGTTTTTGCAGGACTCCAACAGAAAAATGCCTTTGGTAGGAGATACAGAATTTGCAGGTCTTAAAAAAGCTTATGCTAAAGGTATTGAGCTGAAAGGTAAAACAATCGGTATTGTAGGGATGGGAAGAATAGGACAGGAAGTTGCAAAAATTGCCTTAGGACTTGGAATGAGAGTGATTGCTGCAGATAATAATGTAGGAAAAGCAAGCATTAAAGTTACCTTCTACAACAAGCAGTTTATCAATGTAGATATTGAAACAGAACCACTTCAGGAAGTTTTAAAACATTCAGATTTTATTACTCTTCATGTACCTGCTCAAAAGGACGGGTATATGATTGGTAAAAATGAGTTTGACATTATGAAGAACGGAGTAGCGATTGTAAACTGCTCCAGAGGTGGAGTGATTGATGAATCTGCTCTGATTGAAGCTTTAGACTCAGGAAAAGTGAAGTTTGCAGGTCTTGATGTTTTCATTAATGAACCGACACCTTCAAAAGATATTCTGAATCATTCAAAAATATCTTTAACCCCTCATACAGGCGCTTCAACATTGGAGGCTCAGGATAGAATCGGGTTGTCTTTAGCAGAACAGATCTCAAGTATTTTACAGATTCAATAGTCTGTAAAGAAAATATAAAAACAAAATAGCACCTTATATTGAGGTGCTATTTTTTTAATTATATGTTGTTTTTGCTTTTCAGTAGATCTCTGATTTCAGTTAATAATTTTTGATCTTCCGTAACAACCGGAGCCGCTGTTTCTTTTGGTTTAGACAGTCTGTTGATTCCTTTAATCATCAAGAATAAAACAAATGCGATACATAAAAAGCTGATTACTGCTGATAGAAAATTACCGTAAGTAACACCATTCCATGATAGATCTTTGATGTTTTCAACGTGGGCAGCTTTCATTGCCGGTGTCAGTAATAGTGGGGTGATAACATCGTCCACCAGTGAGGAAACAATTTTTCCGAATGCCCCTCCAATGATTACACCGACAGCAAGATCGATCACGTTACCTTTGACAGCAAACTCTTTAAATTCTTTTAAAAATCCCATAATTTATATTTTTTTAATAATTGTTTATGCAAAACTATGCTTAAAATTATGAAAACTTTTAGACTTTTTTAGCCTTTTGGCTTAAAAATATATTAATAGTTTTTGTAAATTGGTTTACACTTAATGAGTTAGCGATATATAAATATTATGAAAATTTTCACAGCAGATCAAATTCGACACGGAGATCAATATACTATTGAAAATGAACCTATTCCTTCCATTCATCTGATGGAAAGAGCTGCACACGCATGTGTAAAATGGATCACAGAAAACTGTAAGAATCACAGGAATTTTGCCATATTTTGTGGCAGCGGAAATAATGGCGGAGATGGTTTTGCTATTGCCAGAATGCTTTATCTAAAAGGTTTTGATATTGATGTTTTTGTTAATCCAAAAGCTAAATTCTCAAAAGATGCAGGTGAAAATCTTAAGGAATTAAAAGAGTTTTCAGGGATAATGGTTAGAAATCTAAATGAAGCAGAAAATTATCGCTTCGATAAAAGGACAATCATCATTGACGCTCTCTTCGGTACAGGGTTATCGAGAAATTTGGATGGTGAATTTAAAGATTTGATCGACACTTTAAATGTAAAACCTAATGTGAAAATATCCATTGATATGCCTTCAGGGCTTTTTTCTGATATTATTTCTACAGAAGACTCTTCAGTTCTTAAATCAGATTATACCCTAAGTTTTCAATCCTGGAAGAAAAGTTTTCTTCATCCGGAAACAGGAAAATATACAGGAAAGGTTAAGATTCTGAATATTGATATAAGTGAAGATTATATTGCTCAAACTGACACGGAAAATTTTGTCATCGATGAGGAAATGATCAAAACAATATTCAAACCAAGAGAAGATTTTTCACATAAAGGAACGTATGGGAAAGCATGTATCATCGGAGGAAGCTATGGAAAGATGGGAGCTGCTGTTTTATCAACCCAGTCAGCCCTGAAAACAGGAGCAGGATTAACCTTTACACTGGCACCAAAATGCGGGTATGAAATTCTCCAGAGTTCTTGTCCTGAAGCTATTTTTATAGAAGGCGGCTCTGATTGTATTGATCATATTGAAGTTGATGAGCATTCAGTATATGGAGTTGGTCCCGGTTTAGGAACAGACGCTGAAACAGAAAAAAGTATACTTCAGTTTTTAAAAAATTATTCACAGCCTCTGGTTCTGGATGCTGATGCTTTAAATATTATATCAAAAGATAAAAAAAGCTTAAAAATAATACCCAAAAAATCAATAATTACTCCGCATCCAAAAGAGTTTGAGAGATTATTCGGGGCGACAAAAAATTCTTTTGAAAGATTGGAGCTGGGAAGAAAAAAGGCTGAAGAACTCGGGATTTATATTGTTTTAAAAGACCATCATACACAGATTATAACTCCGGAAGGAAATGTTTTTTATAATATTACCGGAAATGCAGGGCTTGCCAAAGGAGGAAGCGGAGATATTCTTACCGGAATTCTTACATCACTGTTGGCACAAGGGTATTCAGAAGAATATACTGCCATTTTTGGAGTCTGGCTGCATGGAAAAGCCGGTGAATTGGCCGCTGAAAAATATTCTAAAGAATCTATGCTTCCAACGGATGTTATTAATGAAATAGGAAAAGTTTTTAAGGAGCTAAATAGCAAAGTTGCAATTGATTTGTAAAACGATAAGATAATAAATTATCTGTTCTCCAAAATAAAAGCGAGGCTTGTCGATCGACAAGCCTCGCTTTTATTATAGGTGTTTTAAATTATTCCGGCTTTTCATTTTCAGCCTGAGTAATTTTGAATTTTTTAGAGTAAATCATGATTACGGCTCCTGCAATCATAAAAGGAATAGAAAGGATCTGCCCTGTATTCAAACCTGCAAATTCGATGAACTCATCTCCCTGAGGCATTTTTAAGAATTCAACAAAGAATCTGATGGCCCAAAGAATAATGAAGAACAATCCAAATAACCATCCCTGCTGATATTTTTTATTGGTTTTTCTGTATAAAATCCATAGTAAGACAAATAGACAAATGTATCCGAATGCCTCAAACAACTGAGTAGGATAACGGGGTACTGTTATTCCATATTCGCTGCTTTGCTGTGGGAAAAGTAAAGCAAAAGGAGAGTTAGGGTCTACCGGCTTTCCAACGATTTCAGAGTTGAAAAAGTTACCCATTCTTACAAAAGCTCCTCCCAGAGATACCACGATTCCAAGTCTGTCATACACCCAGAAAGGGTTTTTTCTGATGATTTTGAATGAATAATAAAGCGTAGTAAAAATCAAAGCTATAGTTGCTCCGTGACTTGCCAGCCCAGAAAACCCTGTGAATTTTAAGCCATTCTTCGTACTGATCGGTAAAAATACGCTCCAGAAGTCTTCTTTGAACAATTCAGGCTGATAGAAAATAACGTGTCCCATTCTTGCTCCAAGAATAGTTCCGACCAATGTCCATGTAAAAAGAGGCTCTAAATATTTTTGATTAACATTATCGATCTTGAAAATTAAGGTCATTAAAATATAACCGAACCCAAAAGCGAAAATAAACATCAGGCTGTAAAAATGAAGAGTAACAGGTCCCAAATGAATACCTGTAGAAGGATCCCAGATTTTAAAAGGGGTTTCCAGCTGTACATTTTCAGAACCGTTAATAGGCTTGGCTGATTTCACTGCATATTTGAACGCCTGGATATTGTCCTGAGTAATAGGACTTTCAATCAGCTTAAAGTTTTTGTCGAAGAACTGGTAGTTTTCTGCTTTAAACTTATTTAAAATCATGGAACTGTTACCATAAGTATCCTGCTCAAGATTCGACTTGTTCAGAATAATTAAGGTATTGCCTTCTGTCCTTTTCTCTGAAAAATAATTCAGATTACTAAGTTCTGTAGTAGAATAGATCTTTACAGGAACTTCTGTTGCTCCGACTTTTAAAGTTCCGTCTGACAAGCCTCCCGGATATTCCTGTGCAAAAAAGCATTGGGTGATAAATGCAAATACGACAAGGTAGATTCTGAAAAAAATATTATTCATTTCTATTTTTTTAATAATTTATTTGTTGATTTTAATCTTTTGGAGGTACAGGATCGTAGCCGCTTCCTCCCCAAGGGTGACATCTTGAAATTCTTTTCACTCCCAGCCAAAATCCTTTAAAAACACCGTGGACCTGCAGTGCTTTCACCATATAATGTGAACAGGTGGGCTCGTAACGACAGTTTTTGGGAAGTATGGGCGAGATAAACCATTGGTAAAATCTGATTAAAATTACCAAAGGAAAAGTGATGATTTTGTTGAATGTAAGTTTCAAAACAATGCAAAAATAGGGTAAAAAAATGAAAATTAGTTTAAATTTGTTAGAAGTTTCAGACTTGTGAAAGCTGTGACTGCCATAGCTATTTTCGTTATGTTTACGAATAATTGAAATTAGTTATTATTATATAATTAAAGCGGTTTATGTTAATTTAATTAATCATTAAATCCAATTTTACTATAAAACCTAATTAAGAAATTTTGAGCCAAAATATTCCATTAGCTGAAAAACTGAGACCTAAAACATTAGAAGATGTTCTGGGGCAGGAACACCTTACCGGAGAGCGGGGGACCATAAGAAAAATGATTGAAAACAATACCCTGAATTCTCTTATTTTATGGGGACCACCGGGAACGGGTAAAACAACGCTGGCTGAGATTATCTCTGAAAAGTCAGGTCGTAAATTTTATAAACTTTCTGCCGTTTCTTCGGGCGTGAAAGATGTTCGGGATGTTATTGAAGATGCCAGGAAGCAGAATTTGTTTTCAGGGAAGTCGCCAATTTTATTTATTGATGAGATCCACCGTTTTAATAAGTCTCAACAGGATTCTTTACTGCATGCTGTAGAAAAGGGTTATATTGTTTTAATTGGAGCAACCACAGAAAATCCGAGCTTTGAGGTGGTTTCGGCACTGCTTTCCAGAAGCCAGGTCTACATTCTGAAAGCATTAAGCTATGAAAAATTGGAAGAATTAATTGATATTGCTTCTTCAAGGTACAATAAAGATGAAAGAACAGATTTTAAAATTCTGGAAAAAGAAGCTTTCATCCAATATTCGGGAGGAGATGGCCGTAAGTTGATTAATTCTGTAGAACTGGTATTGAATCAATATATAAACTCTCAAAAGAAAGAAATCAAAAATGAAGATGTTCTGGAAGTTTTACAGGAAACAATGGCACTGTATGATAAAAATGGAGAACAGCATTACGATATTATTTCAGCATTCATCAAATCGATGAGGGGAAGTGATCCTAATGGCGCCGTGTATTGGCTGGCAAGGATGATTGCCGGAGGAGAAGACATTAAGTTTATCGCGAGAAGAATGCTGATTCTGGCAGCTGAAGATATAGGTTTGGCTAATCCCAATGCGCTGGTTGTTGCGAACAATTGTTTTCAGGCGGTGAATGTTATCGGAAATCCGGAAGCCAGAATCATCTTAAGCGAAGCAGCGATTTATCTCGCGGTTTCTCCGAAAAGTAATTCGGCCTATATGGCAATTAACGAAGCGTTGGCTCTGGTGAAAAAAACAGGAAATCTGCCGGTTCCGTTACACCTTAGAAATGCACCTACAAAACTGATGAAGGATCTGGATTACGGAAAGGAATATAAATATGCCCATTCTTATGAAGGTAGTTTTGTAGAGCAGGATTTTCTTCCTGAGGAAATTAAAGATCTCAAATTATATGAACCCGGAAATAATGCTACAGAAAAAAAAATATACGAAGAATTGAAGAAAAAATGGAATCATAAATACTAAAAAAGGATACTCAGCTGAGTATCCTTTTTACAATATGTGTTTAGAAATTACTTAAGTTTAGAAATAGCAAATACCGATTTTTTACCATTGTTGTCTTTCACCTCCACATTATTTAAAATTTCAGCGTAGATCATCGTATCAGGATTTGAGAACTCATATCCGTCTACAAAAACCGGAGAATCTTTTGGTACGCCATGCCCTTCATTTATTTGAGCCAAAGTCAGTCTGTCCTGTCCTTCGTATCCTTTTTTGAACTTATATTCCACTAAGCCGTTATCAGCAATATATCCGAATTTTTTAAGATTCTGAGGAAGGCTGGCAGCCGTTTTATATACCTGTTTACCTTGTATGATATTTTCTTTACCGGTAAACATGTCTACTGTTCCGACAATATCATTGGCAACAGCGAATTTGGTAGTAGGGTTCTTCTGAGCAAATAAACTTGCTGAAGAGAATATTAAAAAAGAGTAGAGTAATTTTTTCATAATTGATAGAATATGTAACTATTAAAAACTCGATAAATATAGTTAAATTTTATAAAATGTAAATGGATTTTTAAGATAATTTGAATATTATATAGTAATAATGTCTTTTGTTAAGATTTTAAACTCTCATTTTCATTGTTTTCTTCTTTTTTGTCCACAAGATTGATAATGATATTTTTTAATCTTTGGAATGTAAAAGAACTCAATAACAGAATGATCCCTAAGATGATAAAAGCTATTATTCTAGAAACATTATCCATCTGCCAAATGTCATAAGCATATAGTTTTAAAATCATAATTCCGATCAGTGAAAAGCCGATTCGGCTCAGTTCAGGAATACTTTGTTTAAGCCCTGAATAGATAAAAATACTTGCCAGAACAGCCCATATAATAGGAAGATATAAAATGCTGAAATGTTTTTGATGCGGATAAAAATCAGATATCGTTGGTGTGCTTCCCAGTATATAAAGATGGTTTAATTCATAGCTTACAACTGCTGTAAGCAGGCCTGCAATTGCCCAGTAAGAGGTCTTTGTTTTGAAGAAACCTGATGTTGTAAAGAACTTCCAGATCACAAAGACAAATGGAATCAGATAAAGAAGATAAATGAAATAAAACTGCAGATCTGTTTTTTGACGCAGGATATTTCCGGAAATTTCAGTTCCTGAAAAGGCCGTATGATAAAAAACTAAAATAAGAAACAAATATATAATTCCGGATTCAAGATAGGCGTTGATATCCAGTTTTTTACGGAATGTTAGTAATGCGAATATATAATAAATACTGAAAAGCAGAGTATAAGTTGCAATATTTATAAATGGCTGTTCGGAAATATGGTATATAATTTCGAGTAATAAGGAGATATAAATAACTCCAAAACTTAATATTTTAAACATATTTTCATAAAAGCTATTTTCCGACTGGTTGTTTTCTGGTATTTTTCTCAGTAAGATTAAATTTGTAAAAGTCGTTGCAACGGTTACCAGGCTTGTTAAGAAAACAGGGTTGAAAATAATATTTAAACTTTTTGCATCAAGGTATTCGCCCCATGTCATCATCTGTGCAATAATAACAAGCGGAAAAAGAATGTAAAAACAGATTTTGAAAATATTAAGATTTGTTTTTTTCCAGATAAACAACAATAATGTAGCTTCCACAGCCCACACGCTTGTGATCAAATGGGTTTTGAATTGAAGGGCAATAGCAATAGTCAGCAGGCTGATGCTGATTCCTGCGAATACAGAATAGTTGATTCCGAAATTTTTCTTTTGATATTCTCTGTATAGTAAATAGGCATTGATACAGCCGAAAATTAAAGGAAAAATAATGACAGGCTGATAATTCTCCTGATTGAAAATATAAGCGATGCCAAGGATGCTTGAAGAATTGATTAAGACAAGCATTAAAATATTAAACGTGGAAAGTATATTTTTCTTAATATACTCCTGTAATGCAAATACGTAAAAAATAATATAGGTAGCTATATAAAAATAGACAGTCAGGATTTCTGTTTTTTCTGCCGTCCAGTATAGCAGGTAGGCTGTGGTGAAAACGTAGGAAATCCAGCCCACGCTTTTCCAGTTTTTAAGGAAAACAATGGCGAGCATTCCGATATTCAGAATCGTAAGATAAATGAGTAAAAAAGGATAGTTACTCTGACCATTACTAATCATCAGTGGAGCAAGAAACCCTCCAAATAAAGAAAAAATTATTAATATTTCATTTTTATAAAAATAGGAAAGGGCAATTGATATTAGGGTAATCAAACACGTGATCCCAAAAGCTGTATTTTGTTTAAAAAGATGATATTCTCTGAATGCAATGGTTGTGGTAAAATATAAAACAGTAATTCCGCCGCCCATAATAATTGAAGAAAATACGGCGTAGTTTTTTCTTAAGAAATGACCGGTTCCGATCAATAAAACACCAATGAAAAATCCTATTCCCACTCTTGCCGATTCACCGATCCAGTTTTTATCGATGGCGTATTTCACAAAATATCCTATTCCTAAAACCAGAGTGAAAATTCCGATAATCGTTAATGCGTTTTGTTTTAAAAAATCAAAAACCGGAGCAAGCCAGTCCATCTGTTCTTCGGGATGAAGGGTTTCCTTATTCTTGTTTTTTATTTCCTGAGGAATATCAAAAGTAATATTTTGATTTGGTACTGCCGGACTGTCTTTTATTTCTGCCCGGGCTGTATTGCTGATATCTATTTTTTTGCTGAGTTCCGAAATTTTATCTTCCAGATTCCTGATTTTATTATAGAAGCTGATATAGATTAAAATAATGAGAACTATGAAAACAAAAATAATAAGTGAATTGGTCATTCGTGGATTTATTTACAATCAAATATAATCGATTTGACTGAAATAGGTGTCAAATAATTAATCCACCCTATTTCTAAGGTGGATTAATCTTCTGCTATAGTAAATATAATTTATTAATTTGATATTTTGTAAATATAAAATGAAGAGACACTGGAGCCTAATAACCCGACGGAGAGAGCATTAGATCCTGTCAGTCCAAAAGAAAGTTTATCTCCCGCCTGAAAAGTATAAACTGAATTAATATTCGTTTCTGAGATGGTCAAACTTAAAAGAATAAGGTTGGCTCCACTGAATGTTCGGCTGTCAATCAATGTGGCAACTCCTGCTCTTGTTCTTACAATTCCGATCCCCGGAGAATTTGATAAGATTTCGGCCTGTAATCCTGATCCGTAACGGAAAGCAAATCCAACAGCATAAATTCCTGAAGTCGGAATCGTGTAGCTGTTGTCTGTATCCGTAAATAGTCCGGCAGTTCCTACAGTTCTTTCACTGGCAACGAAGTTAACAGCTCTGAATCCGGATGGGAAAAGTCCTAAACTCAGTAAGCTGATTCCTGATGTCTTTTTAGCAGCATACACACTGGTATTAGTGCTGGCTGTATTAATAGCAATATCAGCTATTAATTGAGGGTCTACACGCATGACCTGCGTACTTCCCAAATTGACCGCCATGATCTGATAACCAGGAAGTGCGGTTGCTTGAGGGGTGTCTCGAACTTTTAGAGTTCCGTTCACATCGAGGGTGGCTGTGGGAGTCGGGGTATTAATCCCAACCTGTGAGAAAGCGCTAAAACCGCTTAATGCCAAAAGTAAACTACAAATTCTAGTTTTCATGTTTAAAAATTTAATTTAGTTAATGGTTTTATCCTCAGTTAGTTTGGAGAAACATATGCAAAAATCATGCCCGCTGTTTTGATGATTTTAAATGTTTAACTAAATTTAATAGAAATAATTTAAGTATAGTCAAATTTTTAATTGATAAAATAATAATAAATACGGTTATATTATGAATGTCGAAAATTAAATTTATAGTTTAATCAAATATAATTTATTAATATTCCCTAAATAGTGATTTTTTTCAATTGAAAATCCTGTCATAAAATGTGACAGGATCGACTTATAAAGGAGACATTTTTACCTGAAAATAAATTTTTGAAAGATTTTCAGAATCTAAAATTGCAATTTATGTGACAAAAAATCATTTCAAAAATCAATAAATAATCTGTTTTTGATAGAAAATTTTCATAATAGATTAGCTGTCGAGTAAGTATTCTTTGTAATTTCCAAGAAAATCTACTTTTGCATTAATTGCTTTAAGTTCTTCTAGTGAATTTTCATGAAGCGTAGGTAGCCATTCTCCGGCAACATTAATAAAGAAGAAATAATTTCCCAAGCCAGTTTTCAAAGTTCGGGACTCTATTTTGCTGAGGTTCATTTTTCGCCACGCAAATACCGAAAGTACCTGGTGTAGGCCTCCGGCATGATCTTCGGGTAGGGTAATTAATAAAGCAGATTTGCTTCCCAAAGGTTTTAGCTCACTGTTTTCATAAGCAGAAGACGTTTTGGAGATGACAATGAATCTGGTATGGTTCTGTTCAAAATCCTGAATATTCCGGTGAATAATTTTCAATCCGTATAAATTAGCAGCAAACTGATTGGCCACAGCTGCTCTTTTAAGATCCGGATGTTCGGAAATATATTTGGCGGCGGCAGCGGTAGATGAAAAATCCTGTTTCTGAACATCTTTATAATGAGTATCCAGAAAGTGGAAACTTTGTGCTAAGGCCTGGGGATGAGAGTAGATTTTCTCAATTTCTTCCGAATTGTTTTCCGGATGGATCATCAGGTGGTGAGCAATCGGCATCACAGCTTCTGCTTCAATTTTGATATGCGGAGTCTTATATAAATAGTCCAGGGTCATGGAAACAGTACCTTCAATAGAATTTTCCAGAGGAACAACCGCTTTTTCTACGTCTCCGTTTTCTACAGCGGTAAAACAGTCCAGGATGTTCGTTTGTGGTAAAAGCTCTTCATCAGGGAAAAGTTGGGTAGCTGCCAGTTGTGTGAAGCTGGCCTGAGGACCCAAAAATGCAATCTTCATTATATATCTGTTATGTATTTGAATTTTAAATGTAGTGAAAAGTGATGAGGTTTCAAAGGCTTAAGGATGAACTCTGCTAAACGCAAAACCTGAAACCCCGAATCCCACCTAATCAATATTTCCAGTTTTTTTCAATAAGTTCCATCAGAAAATCTGGACACTTGATTACTTTATTGGTTTTTGCATCCAAAAAGAACAGAGTGGTGGAAGCTTCTGTTATTTTTATATTTTCCTCATTATAAATTTCATACTCGAATTCAATTTTCACTCCGGGTATTTTTTTTACGAAAGTTCGGATTTCTAATTTTTGGTCATATAAAGCAGGTCTTAAATATTTAATTTTATAGTCGGAAACCGGTAACCAAATTCCTTGATTTTCAATCTCATTATATGACATTCCGATGCTTCGAAAAAGTTCAACCCGGGCAACTTCAAAGTATTGTGCATAGTTTCCGTAGTACACATATTTCATAGGATCAGTTTCCGCGTAACGTACTCGTATTGAGTGTGTTGTGTATATCATAGTAAGGTGTATTTTAGACATACAAATATATTTTTAAATAATCAATAGCCGCAATATTTTTTTTTGAAAAGAAAATATTGGACCTTTGTCATCCTTCTAAAAAAAGTACTAACCAAGAGTTAATCGGGGCATAAATTATGGATGAAAATTTAATGTTGATATGGCAGAAGTGCCTTCAGTTTATGCGTGATAATTTAAACGCTGCTGAAGATAATTCTGATTTAAAAAAGCTTGAAAAATCTTTCGACCTCCTGTTTGATAAAGTTCAGCCAATTTCTTTGGTTCAGAACAATCTTACATTGATGGTTCCGAGTGATTTTTACAAGGAATATATTGAGGATAACTACCTGTCCTTGCTTTCTGCTGCCCTGAAGAAAAACATTGGAAAAGGAGTTAAATTATGGTATTCTGTAATGGAAAATAAACCTTCAGGTTTAGAAAAGCCCGTTACAATGAATATGAAGGGGAATACAGTTCCTACTCCAAAGATGCAGGAAACGATGCCGCAAGGTTTTTCGTCAAATATAGTAAACCCGTTTGTGGTTCCGGGAATCAGAAAAGTAAATATTGATTCCAATTTAAAAGCCGATTTCTCTTTTGATAACTATGTAGAAGGGGAAAGTAATAAATTTGCTGCTACAGTAGCGAGATCAATTGCAAAAAGACCGGGTGCAACCGCTTTCAACCCATTGTTCTTATATGGAGGATACGGTGTAGGAAAAACACACTTAGGGCAGGCAGTTGGTTTAGAAGTAAAGAGCCAGTTTCCGGACAAAGTAGTTCTTTATTTATCTTCTGAAAAATTTATCCAGCAGTTTATTTCAGCTGCAAAAGCTCATAAGCAGACAGAATTTGCTAACTTCTATCAGATGGTAGACGTTTTGATTATTGATGATATTCAGTTTTTGTCGGGTAAATCGGCAACTCAGGATAGCTTCTTCCATATATTTGATTATCTGCATCAAAACGGAAAGCAGATTATCTTAACTTCTGATAAGGCTCCGGCAGATATTATGGATATTCAGGACAGGATTGTTTCCCGTTTTAAGTGGGGACTTTCTGCAGAAATCAAATCACCGGATTTACAGACTCGTAGACAGATTATTGTAGACAGATTAAGCAGAGACGGAATTGTTCTTCCTGATGATATGCTTGATTTCTTAGCCACCGAAACGAAAACCAATGTAAGAGAACTTATTGGAGTTATCAATTCAGTAATTGCTTATTCTACAATCTATAAAAGAGATTTAAGCCTTGAGTTATTAAAAGATACCATTAATAAAATCGCGGCTAATCAGAAAAAGATCATCAATATTCCTTATATTCAGGAAGTGGTTTGTGATTATTTCGGAATCAAGAAAGAACAGCTTTTATCCAAAACAAGAAAAAGAGAAATTGCATTACCAAGACAATTAGCAATGTATTTCTCAAAAGAGTTCACGAACTCCACATTCACTAAAATCGGTGAAGAAATGGGAGGAAAGGATCACTCAACGGTAATGTATGCTTGTGATACTATAAAAGATGTTTCTAAAATTGATAAAGAAATTAAGAAATACGTTAAAGATTTGACGGAGAAAATTAAACAGTAAGCAATAATTTAATTTATATAATGAAAATGGAGAATAAAATTTATTCTTCATTTTTTGTTTAGTTTTGCTGAATTGAAATAAAATACATATCCTTTTTAATTGAAAAACACATGAAAATATTAATGGTTTGTCTGGGGAATATTTGCAGAAGTCCTTTAGCAGAGGGAATTATGAAAACCAAAGTCCCAGAAAGCTTTTTTGTGGATTCTGCAGGGACGATTTCAATGCATGAGGGAAAGCATCCCGATAGAAGAGCTATAAAAACGGCGGAAAACCATCATATTGATATTTCAAAACAGAGATCCAGACCCATTACAAAAGCTGATTTTGAAACCTTTGATAAGATCTTTTGCATGGATATTGATGTGTTGGCAGATGTGGTTTCAAAAACTACAAATGAAGAACAGAGACAAAAAGTTTCATTATTTTTAGAAGTTCTGGGAGATCACGAAAATGCAGAAGTTCCTGATCCTTACTGGGGCGAAATGAAAGAATTTGAAGAGGTATTTCAGCTTCTCGATAAAGGATGTGATGCTATTGCCCAACAAATAATAACTAATAAATAACAACTTAAAACGATGCTTTTTTTACTTCCAGCTTACCTTTCAGAAAATACTTCTATCACTCATTTTTCGCCAGTAATTAAGGAGTATATCATGCAGACTGACTATTTCTTCGTAGAGAATGAAAAGACAGCCAGGAAAGTCGTTAAATTTTTTGCTCCGGAGAAAAAACAGGCTGATCTGAAACTTTTTTTGCTGGATAAATATACTGAAAATGCAGATATCAAAGAGGCACAGGAGCTGATGCTGAAAGGTCAGGATTTCGGATTGCTCTCTGAAGCCGGACTTCCTTGTATTGCTGATCCCGGAAATCTTATCGTGAAATGGTGCCATGAAAAAAACATCAGAATAATTCCTATTTCGGGGCCTTCATCAATTATTTTAGCTTTAATTTCCAGTGGTTTTAACGGTCAGGAATTTACTTTTAACGGGTATTTACCGATTGATAAAGGAGAAAAGAAAAGGCAGATTTTACAGTTGGAAAGTTTAGTTCAGAAAACAGGCTATTCTCAGATTTTCATGGAAACACCATACAGAAATAACGTACTTTTTGAAGATCTTATTAAGTTCCTGTCACCCAATACAAAACTTTGTATCGCTGCCAATATCAACGATCCTGAACATGAATTCATCAAGACAAAAACCATAAAAGACTGGCAGAAACAAAAGCCGGAGCTTCACAAAATCCCGGCTGTATTTGTGTTGGGCAAATAAAATCGTTTCAAAAACAAAGCTCTTGTATCAAAATTATTTTGTTATATATTTTGAGAGCCTCAGCATGACATTCCTAACACTATTCGTTATGTATTTTAGCAGAAAATTTTCAGCAATGTCATGCTGAGCCTGTCGAAGCATTAGTATGATCCAGTGAAAATATTAGTTTTTCCTTCTGTTTTTCCATTTTCTCCAAAGAAAAATAACAATTGGAATCAACAAAAAGAACGGCCAAAGTGCAATCACACCAAGAAAAAAAGCGACAAAACTATTCCAGCCTTCTGTCAAAGAATCTCCAAAGCGGCTTCCAAAGCCTATTTTTGATGTGGTGGAACTTCTTATTTTTTCTTTAAACAAGCTCAGGTTTAGTGTGCTGTAATTCACTCGGTCATCGATAAAGCGTAATCCGCCTTCTGAAACATCAATTTCATCTTCCAGCTTACGGATATTTTCCTGAATCTCAAGCATATCTTTGGTTGTAGCAGCTTTCTTAAGTATATCTCTATACTTTTCAAGATAAATTTTCTTATTGGCCAGTTTAATGGAAATATCAGTATACTCCTCAGTTACATCATCGGAAGAAATATTTTTTGAGACCACAGAGCCTACACCGTCGGAAAATGAATTGATAAGCTGGTCAAAGTTTTTATGCGGAACACGAATAGTGAAGTTCAGATTTTCATTGGTATCGGTATTATGAAATTCTTCTTTTTGAATATAAGCTTTATTGTTTTTAATAATGTTGCTGATCTGATTCTGAGCCTTTTTAATGTCTCCCACCTGAATACTCATTTCACCATTTTTAATGATTTTTTTTGAGATTGTATCTGTTTTTTGTTGATCGGGCTTTTCAGATACTGTTTTTTCGGAAATGCTTACTGATGCGTGTGGTGGAGGAGTTTCCAATATTTTATCCTCGGCGATAACACCTACTAAATCTGCCTTTACTTCATATTGATCCGGAGATTTAGATTGATTACATTGGATAAGGAATAAGCAAAACAACGGGACAATTAATTTTCTCATGAATAAAGTTTCGTGAATCCATCAAAAAGTATGCTTAAAAACAAGTTTAAGTGATAAATTTTAAATAATTGATAAAAATTGATGTAAATATTATATAAATTGATATTTTAAGCAAGAATAAGAGATTAAAAAAAGAAATTATTTTATATTTTTAAGGGATGAAAAAGAGTCTTTTAGCGATTATATGTTCTCCGTTTTTAATGTATGCTCAGGAAATTCCGAAGCTGACGGATGATATGGCGATTAAATTATCTGAAAAACCGCTTCACTGCATCAATCAGGAATATCCCAATAAAACCGCGCATATTATTAACAATGCCGGTGAAGTTCCTTTAACTCCAAAAGATCTGCATCCAAGTTTTTATGGATGTTTCGACTGGCATAGCTCTGTTCACGGACATTGGATGCTTGTTCGCTTACTGAAGACAAAACCCAATTTATCCACTGCAAAAGAGATTGAGAAAATTCTTGACAACTCATTCAAAAAAGAGAATCTTCAGACAGAAGCAGATTATTTCACAAAATATCAGTTAACAGGAACTTTTGAAAGGACGTACGGCTGGGCATGGCTCTTAAAGCTGGATGAGGAATTAATGACCTGGGATAATCCGAAAGCTAAAGTATGGCACCAGAATTTAAAACCTTTAACAGATAAAATTCTGGCTTCATGGAAGACTTTTTTACCTAAACAGACTTATCCCAATAGAACAGGAGTTCATCCGAACACTGCATTTGCAATGGTTTTTGCACTCGACTGGGCAAGAGCAACAGGCGATAAAGCCTTCGAAAATCAATTGGTAGAAAAGGCGAAATATTTTTACTTAAACAACACAAAAACTCCGGCATATCTTGAGCCGGATGGTTCCGATTTCTTCTCTCCAAGTTTGGAAATCGCAGATTTAATGCGAAGAGTTTTACCCCAAAAAGAATTTGTAACATGGCTGAATAATTTTTATGAAAAACGAAGCCTTGAAAATATTGAAAAAATCCCTGTGGTAAGTGATTTGTCAGATTATCAGACGGTTCATTTGGTAGGATTATCATTCACAAAAGCCTGGTGTATGAAAGGGATCGCAAAATCTCTTCCTGATAATCACCCTTTAAAAAAGAAATTCGAAAAAACAGCAACTGTATTTTTAAATAACGGACTACCACTGCTTTTTCAGGGAAATTATGGGGGAGATCACTGGTTGGCTAGTTTTGCAGTGTATGCTTTGGAAGATTAATTGAGCTTTGAAGTGGGAGGCAGTAAGGTGAAAGTTTGTAAAGTACGAAAAACTTCCAGCCTTCATCTTCCAGGGTGTTACTTAAAACCTAATATCTGATTCCCAGTTTTTTAAGTATAAAGCTTAAAAGCCAGATAGGTCCGATTAAAAGAAACTGTAAGTCTTTCAGAAAGGATGGCTTTTTACCTTCTATTTTATGTCCTACAAATTGCAAAATCCATGTAATGATAAATACAGCTAAGTAAAATATCCATGATTTTGTCCCGAAAGTGACATTGGCTAATGATACGAAATGCTCCATCAAAAGCATTACAAAAATCATGATCAGGGCAATTCTCCATGACAATCTGAAATAAAAAACAGTTACCAGAATAAGTGCGATAAAACTTGCAACGCTCAGAAAACCAAAATATTTTAGATAAATATTCGGAGTCGGAATATAAGAAATAAAACCTAAAATCGTCCAGAAAATCAAGGGCACACAAATCCAGTGAATTGATTTGTTGGTTGCGTTTCTGTGGCTCTCACCGTATTCTGCAAGGAGTAAATCTATCTTTCTCATAATAGGAATTTGGAAAATACTAAAATAATAAATGATAACTATATACTTAGTTGTACAAAGGAAAAATAAACAATTTACATAATCATAATTAAACAATGAATTTGATGTTAATTTGAAATCATAAATAACTCTAAAACAAGAGTTATTTTTAACTTTTCTACATACATTTTTAATTATCAAAATCCAGTAATTTTTTACTGGATTTTTTCGTGTAAAACCCCAAAAACGACATTTTTAAGTGTTAAAATTTGAAACCACCTTTTAATTTATAATCAATATAAATAAAAAAATATCCGTTTAGTAGACTTAAATGAATTTAATTCAATAATAATAAGCTTTTAGAACAAAACGTTGCTCTGATGTTTAAGTTAACATAATATCATTCGAGGCTCTCTGAGCTTGTTCCATTTAATCATAAAAAAATATTGAATTATGAACATTAAATGGAACAGCCAAAAGAAAACTACATCCTTCTCTCACCAAGGAACAGTAATTACAGAATCATCAAAGAATTTTGAATTTAGCACCGCAAATGCTAATAACAATTCAAAAAGTTTTTCACTGATTAACATTCTTTCAACGATTGAAATGTTGTCATCACTCTTTCTATTAATTAAAGGAAGTCCTTTCTATCAAGTGTTATATGATAACATTTCTATAGACAAGGTTGCCTATGTTGTTAATACAGTATTTAATCCTTTGAATAATTAAACAACATTCTAACTCCTAACAAGCTGACAATCATGCAGTAAAATATTTTCCCATAGAACGAAAAAATGTTTTGCTGCATTGTTCAGCCTCGATTATTTTTTATAAATTTATAATATCAATAAAACATGATAACTTATTCAAAATCAAATACTTATAATACTGAATTTAACTCTCTTATAAAAATGATAGATGTTCTTGATACAGAACAAAAATGCAGAGAATATCTTGAAGAATTACTTTGGAATGGAGAACCTATTTGTCCTCATTGTGGAAGTATCAGAGAAAATCATTACAAACTAAAACAAGGTGGAAAATTCAAAGGCATGTATAAATGCAAAGATTGCTTAACACGATTTACTATTAGAATAGGAACTATGTTTGAAGGCTCACCAATTCCATTAAAGAAATGGTTTCTTGCAATTTATATATTTTCATCCCACAAAAAAGGAATTAGTAGTGTTCAATTAGCAAAAGATATTGAGGTAACTCAAAAAACTGCATGGTTCATGCTTTCAAGAATTAGAAATACTTTTCAACCTGAACAAGCAGAAAAATTTGATGGCGTTACACAAGTTGATGAAACATTCGTAGGAGGTAAAAATCATAATAAAGCATGGCATAAAAAAGTAGAAAACACTCAGGGAAGAAGTACCAAAACAAAAACCGTTGTATTTGGTTTACTTAGTAATGGAAAAGTAACTACAGAAATTGTTCCTAATACAAAAGGCAAAACCCTCACAACCGTTATCAAAAATATGGTTAAAGAAGGCTCTATCGTGGTAAGTGATGGTTGGAGAGGATATTCACAAGTACATAAAAATTACGAACATAAAAGCATACCTCATAATAAGGGTCAATATGTCAAAGACAACTATCATACAAATAGTATTGAAGGATTCTGGAGTCTACTAAAACGAGGAATTCTTGGTATTTACCATTCTGTAAGTCCAAAACATCTTCAAAGGTATTGTGATGAATTTGCTTTTAGATATAATACTAAAGAACTTACAGATGGAGATAGATTTAATTTGGCTTTGCTTACTGCTACGGAACGTCTTACTTATGAGGAACTGATTGCTTAATTGTTTTCTTTCGAGATAATTAAATAGAAATCAGTTATATTACGCAAAGTCAGTAATAAAATATGAAAAACGATAAATACCATTATTGAATACATTATTAATTTAATTGAAAAACTAAATAAAAAGATTTTGTTCAATAATGGCATTAATAAACAAGAAATTATTAAAATAACTTCTAATATGACTGAATAAGTGAAATTTATTAAAAATAGTTTGTATAATGAAATTTTTCTGTTGTTAATGGTTACAGAAGTTTCATGATTCTTTATTTGTTCAATATTTGGTCCGCTTCCAGTAGTAATAATCGTTATGACCGCAATAGAGAAACCTAACAGTACACCAATAACATTTATTGCTGAATCTTTAAAGGAAATAAATACTCCAAAATCCAAAATACAGCCAATATATATGCAAAAAAATATTACTATAAATGGAAACAACCATTCATAAATAAAAATTTTTCTATTTAGTGTTTTGAAATAATCAACTATAATTAAAAAAAATTCTAAATACATATCATATTAATTGAAATTATTCAAAGTATCGTACATTTCAGTAAATACATCATCAGATGTTATTTCTCCAGTTATTTCATTATAATTAGCAAATATAAATTCTTGACGTTCAATAAAATCTGTATTAATAACAACTTGATTATTGTCCTCATTACGACCAATTATTCGAATTCTGTTAATTCCTCTTTCACCTCCAATAAATTTTGCAAAAACATCTTTTGCAAATTCTTCTATAGAATCTCTTTTTTTAGCCTTTACACTTACAACTATATCATGTTGAACCTCAGTTATTCTATCTGAATAGTTAAGTGCATCGCTTCCTAAGAGTTGCTTATCTACTACTACATTAGCACATGTAACTCTACTTAGGTTCTCAATTTCTTGTAAAAAATCTTCCTTAACAACAATTTCAAATCCAAATCGTAATTGTATATCTGTTTCAATTGAATGACTAAATTGATTTAAATAACTGACGAATTGTTTTATTGTTATTCCACCAGAATGTTTATCTAATATGAATGATATTGCATCATCTGAAAACTTAAATGCTATATGCGATTTCTCAATTTCACCTTCTTCTAAAAGTTTGGGATTTTCTCTTTCTGTAATTGTGGCACGATGAACCAAGTTTGGTCTAAAACTATATTTTGCACTTTTGATAATTGCTTTAGCTTTATTGCCTCCATTTGTTTCTTGATATGAATCAAGATAACAAAGTTTACTATTACCCAATTCATATTTTCTTTCTTCTTTGCTTAATCCATTTATATGTGATATAATCAAATCAAATGACTCTTTTAAATCATTTCCCTCATTGACAGTTAGGTAATAAAATCCAATTTTTCTTCTTTTTCTGGCCATAATTATTAATTTGGTGTTAAGGTAATAAAAAATAACAAATTAATAATTGACCTATATATGTATACAACTTACTGAATCATTTGGTTGATGTTATCAAATCTGAAATACCACCATCTTTACTATTCAAAACAAAACAGGAGTGACTTCTCACTCCTGTCAATCTAATTATTTGGCTGATATTGCACCAGCCATTTTAGTCTGAATTTCCATCATTCTTTTCATTTGTTCAGGAGTTACCTGTTCGTCATCTTTTACTTTTTCCATACTTTCTGCATAATCATTTGCTTTTTCCATAATCTCGGTGTATTCTTTCATAGCTGACATATCACCTGTTTGAATTTTTTTAGCATATACAATGTATTTGTCTACATATTCTTCATAATCATCAAGCATTTTGTCTATATTCTTTGTATCAGTTGATACAGTTTCAGCTTTTATATCATCAGATAAAGGCTCTGTTTCAGCTAAAGAAGATGTTTCTGTTGATGCAAGTTCTTCAGTTTTATCAGGGTTTTCAACTTTTTCTGATTTGTTGCAAGAATGCATTAAGAATGTACTTGTTGAAATAGCTAATATGTAAAAATATTTTTTAGTTGTCATTTTTGTTGTATTTGTATAAGTTTTTATTGAATTATTTTTGATAAGATGTAAAATTGTGTGCAGAAATAATCTACACCAAAGTCATCATGGAGGAATATTGAGGTGATAAAGTAAGTTTTGTAATTGTAGTTTTTGTGAATGTTTCATGGGTTAGCTTCTATTGCTAATCCACAAAAAAAGCGTGGAACAATGCTATTATACTTGTAAGTGAGGGAGTCGAAGCCCTAAGAACAAAGTAAAGCAAAGCCCACGCATAACGTGAGCGTTTTACTTAAACTTCCCTGTTCTTTTGAATTTTCGACTTTTCACTTACAGGACGGATAGCAAACGCAATATATTTTCTAAATATTAAATACTCTTATCTATATTTTTATTTTTTAACATTCTATAATTAGAATGATTATTATAATACAAATATAATAAAAATTATCTAGGCAGAAAAACGCAAAACCCTCTATTTTAGAGGGTTTGTCATAATGTAAAATATTTAATTTCAATACGGATTTCCGTAAAAACACGGATTGCATATGAATTTATATGATAGTAGTTTTGTGAAAAAAGCTACTAATTATGGCAAAGTTTGGACTGTATAAAAAATTACAAAGTATACTAAATGATAATGAGGCTAAAAAACTACATTTTTTCGAATATTTTCCTCAACAAAAAAATATAATTAAGTTTGTTCCATGGCCTTTAGATTTAAGTCTTAAAAATTATAACTTTCAAGAAATTTATAATATTGAAACAGATGTTCAAACTAATGTTAATATTGAAACAGAAAATTTTGACATTTTAGCAATCTTAGAGGATAGATCAATTTATAAAATTAGTGATGATGATATAATAAATTACTATGAATATATGATCAAAATATATTAAAGATTTCTAATTTGTTGATAAAATTTTAATGTTTCTTTATATAATGCTTCATTATGCTCACCAATATATTGATGAGCTAACATATATGAACAATATTGTTGTTCATCAACATCAATAACTAAAGCATTAAAATAATCATCAATTGTTTTATATCCATATTGATCAAAATAACACGCTGATTTAAACGCAGCAATATTTTTAGTACGTGATGAATTTAACCAATCATTAAATGATGATTTGAAAATTTCTTCTAATTGGCTAACTAATAATCGAGGATGATTATTGTCAAACATAGAAAAATCTATTTTGATATTATGTTCTTTAGAATAAAACTGATGCTCTTGTTTGATTTCTAAATTCATAGCATTAGCTTTCTTTGGTTACGTCCTCATTAGTTTTAGTACCCTCTTGAACAGCTTCTGGATTGTTATTTTCTGTAACCTCTTCATTTTCTTGAACCGGGATAATAGTCGAATTTTCTAAATTTTCTGATATAAATTCTTTTAACGATTTCATAATAAATTGAATTTTAATAGAATATATATAAAACTACAAGTTTTAAAAGCTTTTCTAATCATCCGTAATGAATGTAATAAATTGTATCTAAATACTAAAATTATGATATAAAACATACACAATATTGAGATTTTATTTTAGTTTTGTATTAATATTTTCAATCATAAAATGATAAATAACTTTATAAGATATCAAAAATCGTTAGCGATTAATGACTTATATCCAAAGCAAGAATCTGGAAAGTGTTCGTGTGGCTGTGGGAAGGATTTATCAGGAATGCAAAAAAAGTGGGCATCAAAAGAATGTAAAACTAAAGCTTTAATTCAGTTTTATATTATTAAAGGTGATATATCGGTTATACGAGAAGTTTTATTCAAAAATGATCAGGGATATTGTAGATCTTGTGGAGTATATGATGAAAAATGGGAAGCAGATCATATACTTCCCGTTTTCAAAGGTGGTGCTGGCTTAGGCATTGAAAATTATCAAACGCTTTGTCAACATTGCCATAAAATAAAGACAAACTTAGATAGAATCCCAAATAGCTTTAATGTTCATACATCCAGCTTCAATATCAGCCATTCTCTTTTTAAAAGATTTTGGACTTTCGACAAAAATGTCTTTGAAGACATCATACGATATTGAATTTTCATATCTATTTGTTATTGGAGGATTGCATAAATGAGCTATAGTAAAATCATTCATTAATGTTGCAACATATTTACATGACTCAACATCACTTTTTGAACCCTTGCTGATATGAATCTTCAATGCACCAACACAATCTTTATTTCTTAAAGAACTTGATACAATTAAATCTGGATTTATACTTACCTCGACATCTTTTATTATAACTTTTGGATTTTTACCTTTGTATTCACTAAAAGTTAAATCAGCACAATCAAACGAAAAATCAAGAACTTTTTCCAATGCATCAATTGATGAAGCTACAATAGTATCAGCCCACTCAAGTTTAGTTTTACCACTTATTTTTTTCTCATAATCTTCAATAGCATTTTCTACAATACTTTCATCGAAATTTGATATAAAATATTGTTTTATAACATTTCTAACATCATTATAGGGCGACGAACTAAATACATTATCTTTTGGATATTTCAGTTGTTCTAAAATTGCTCTCTGTCTTTTTGGTGATGCTACTAAAAATTCTCCTAATTTGTTAACGGTAATTTTTGGTTCATTAATTGTTTTAACTGCCATGTTTTTATTGTTTAAATGGTTAAGTCAACAAAGTACAATAAAAAAAGTAAATTCAATTACGGGAAACAGTAATTGAATTTATTTGAGTTATTTATTTTGATACATCATTAATATTCATTATTTTGTGTAATTGTAAATTTTCCTTTGTACAACTAAGTATATAGTTATCTAATAAATTTTTGCAATCGCTCAAGACTTTGCTTACATTTGTGTTATGTCTGCCTTAGAAAAATTTGGAGTTGAAATTTTTACCCAACATAATATTTTCGAGAGAATTGCTGTCGATAAGCCATTCCGTCCGGATAATCCTGCATTTATATTCATCAAAAGCGGAACAATAAAGCTTAAGCAGCATTTCCGTGATCTGGAGCTTTCTGCAAATATGTTTATGGTTACAGACCCGCAGACTATTTACGAAATGGTTTCTGTAAGTGAAGATTTTCAGTCTAGAATGGTGTCTTATAAAAGAGATTTTATATCTGCTTTATCTTTGAAATTCAATAGATTAATTACATACCGTTACTTCAGGCAGCAGATGAATATTGGGGTTCCATTTCATCAGGATGAAATGGATGTGGTATGGAAAAGTGTGAATTTTCTTAAATACATTTTAGATTCTGAAACTGAAATGACGTATAAAAGAGAAATTGTAGAACATTTATTTTCAGTTTTCTGTTATCAGATGGCGGGAATTATTTCTCAGGAAGACAGCAATTCAATGAGCCAGATGTCGAGGCAGGAAGAGATTGTATTTGTGTTTTTAACAGACCTTGCGGATCATCATCTCACTGAGCGGACAGTGGAGTTTTATGCCGAGCGGCAGTCGATTACAACCAGACATCTTTCATCAGTCGTAAAGAGTATTACAGGAAGGTCGGCCAGTCAAATCATTGCTTTAATTGTAATCAATGAGGCTAAAGTCCTTTTAAACTCTTCAAATAAGCCTGTTTCAGAGATTTCTTCAATCCTTGGCTTTAGTGATCAATACTCATTTTCTCATTTTTTTAAGAAACATTTAGGAGAAAGCCCTACTCAATACCGAAACCAGTTCGAAAGTTAAAATCTTACATTTGAACATCTTTTTCCAATTCTCAAACATTTGTTTGAGTTTCTTATCGCCCTAACTTTGTACTCGTAAAACAAGGTAAAATGGTAAACAATATAAAAACAGCACTATCACTCGTGATAGCATTATTTCCTGCGCTGTTTTTTTCACAAGAAATTAAACAGCTGACAGCGAATGAGGTCGCCGAACTGGCGATACACAATCATCAGCAGCTAAAAGTTTCAGCGCAGAATATCGACATTGCAAAACAAAATACGAACGTTGCAAAACTTCAGAAACTGCCAACAATCACAGCTTCAACAAGTCAGTTTTATTTAGGTGATGCAGTGGCTATTGACAAAGACTTTTCAAATTCAACCAATATTCCGATGCCTCATTATGGAAGTTCTTATGCTGTTCAGGCGACTCAGCTGATCTTCAAAGGAGGTTTGGTCAATAAGTCGATTGAATTGGCCGAACTTCGCGAGCAGCTTTCAGAATTGGATTTAGAAAAAAATAAACAGGACGTAAAATTTTTGGTGATCTCCAATTATTTAGATGTCTACAAAATATTAAACCAACAGGAAGTTTTTCAAAACAACAAAAAACTGGCTCAGGAGCGTCTTAAAAATATTCGAAAATTCTATCAGCAAGGGATGGTTACCCGAAATGAAGTGATTCGTGGGGAACTGGCGATTAAAAACTTAGATCAGGGAATTCTGACTTTAGTAAACAACAAAAAAATTCTTAATTATAATTTAAGCATTGCTTTGGGGTTACCTACTGATACAGAAATTATTCCTGTAGAAAACCTGGAGAATAAAGAATCGGGAATCGGGATGGATTATTATATCAGCCTTGCACACGACAGCAATCCGCTGATGAAATCTGCAAAAACCAATATCGATGTTGCGAATAAGAATATTGAGATCATAAAAACAGATAAAATGCCTACTATAGCAGGTTTCGGAGGATATACGCTTCAGAGACCGATCACAACGAGAAACCCGGTGTTGGATATGTATTCGGGAGGTTGGCAAACAGGGATTTCGTTGAGTTATAATATTGATAATCTGTATAAAACGAAAGAAAGAGTGAAAGTAGGAGAGCTTCAGAAAAATCAGTCAAGTGATGCCATGACTTTAACGCAGCAGAATATTGATATGGCAGTGAATGCAGCTTATGTAAAATATCAAGAATCTATTCAGCAGGCTGATATTCTGAATGATGCGAAAAAATTAGCTGAAGAAAACTACAAAATTACTGAAGCTAAGTATCTGAATCAATTGGCCGTACAGGCGGAAATGATTGATGCGCAAAACCAAAAATTACAATCTGAACTGGATTATGCCAATGCGGAGATCAATGTGTTGTATCAATACTATAACCTTTTGAAATCTACGGGAACTCTTTAATTTTTAAAAACTGAAAAACAAGACAATGGAAAACAAGGAACAAAATACTCAAAATACACAACCAACTCCTGCTAATTCTAGCGCTGTTGAAAAGAAAAAAGAAAGAAAGAAAAATAAAATAAAAGCCATTATTTCAAACATGGTGGTATTTGCTATCATCGGTTTCGGACTGTATTGGCTGATTGCTCAGTATTTTCATATTGGTGATAAAACGTATACGGAAGCAGCTCAGGTTGAGGAATTTATTAACCCGATTAATACCAGAGTTTCAGCATATATCAAAGAAATTAAATTTATTGAACACCAACAGGTTAAGAAAGGTGATACGTTGGTCATTCTTGATGACAGAGAAATTCTAACCCAGCTTGGACAGGCTGAAGCGGCTTATCAGAATGCGTTAGCTCAGCGTGCAGCAACAAGCTCTTCCGTAAATACGGTTTCCAATAATGTGAATGTAATGGAATCTAATATCGCAGGGGCAAAAGCAAGACTTTGGAATGCCGAACAGAATCTAAACAGATACAAAAACTTATTGGCTTCTGAAGCTGTTACAAGACAGCAGTATGATCAGGTTAAAACCGAATATGATGCTCAAAAAGCGGCGTACCAGGCATTAGCCAGTCAAAAGCAATCTGCAAACTTATCTACAACGGAAGTGAAAAGCAAATTCGGTATTATCGATGCCGAAATTAAAAGAACAAAATCTGCACTGGATATGGCAAAAATCAATCTTTCTTATACAATCATTACAGCTCCTTATGATGGAGTAATGGGCAGAAGAACGATTTCTGAAGGGCAGCTGATACAACCGGGACAGCAGGTAGCAACGATCGTTTTAAACGGGCAAAAATGGGTAACTGCCAATTTCCTGGAAAGCCAGATGCCGAATATCAAAGTGGGTGAAAAAATGATGATGACAGCGGATGCATTAGGCGGACAGAAATTTGAAGGTGTGGTAACGGCTATTTCAGCCGCAACGGGCTCAAGATATTCAAGCGTCCCTACAGATAACTCTACCGGTAACTTCATTAAAGTTCAGCAAAGAATTCCTGTAAGAATAGAGTTTACAGCTTCTAATAAAAAAGAAGATATTGCTAAGTTAAGTGCAGGAATGAACGTGAATGTGAACATTAATTCAAAAGATTAAAAGATATCGGACGCCAGATTCCAGACCTTGAAGAGGGATTTAATGCAGAAAGCTGGAAATCTGATGTCTATTTTCTGAAATCTCATATCTAACAAAAAATCATGTACAACAAAGGATTATATCACGATTGGGTACCAAAACCTGTACAGCTTTTATTAATAGTTTTATTAATGGCAGTTGTGATGCCCCTGGGTGGGGTTTATTCGGGGAACATCAGTTATATGGTGGGTGGTACGGGTACGCTTTCGGAATATTATATTTTTGCAAATTATACAACGACAATTGGGATGGGTGCAGCGATGCCGATTGTTTTACGACTAAAAATGAGATTCAAAATTCGTGATAAAATTACTGCGGTTTTGATGCTTTTAGGAGTATTAAATTATATCAATGCCACTACTTTAGAACCTACGGTCATTATCGGAAGTTCTTTAATGATAGGTTTTCTGAAAATGATTGCCGCTATAGAATTATTTTTGCCGGTAATGGCAATGATTGGAAATCGTGGGATGTTTTACGGTGTTTTTTACACTTTTATTCTCATTATGAACCAAATCGCAGGATATTATGCCGTTGAAGTTTCGATTTTATATAACTGGCAACAGTTTTTTGTCATCATCTCTATTTTATGCTTTGTGATGGCGCTATTGCAATGGATTTTTATGCATAATAAATACTTTGCACTTAAAGTTCCGTTACATTATATTGATTGGTTGAGTATTGTATTTTTTATTTCAACCTTTATGTTTTCTGCGTATGTTCTTGCATTTGGAAAACAACAGGATTGGCTTAATTCACCTAAAATCATTAATGCAAGTATCGCGGCGTTCGCAAGTTTTGCACTTTTAGTTACGAGACAGACGCATTTGAAAAGACCTTATTTGTCCTTTAAAATCTTCTCAAGAAGCAATGTTCTGAACGGGCTGTTCATGCTATTATGCCTGGGAATGTTTATGGCAACTGCATCTATTCAGAATATCTTTGCAGTTGGGGTTTTGGGATATGATCAGTTAACGAATGCAAAATTGAATTTACTAATGATTCCGGGGATTATTTTAGCCGGAATAGTAGCCGTTTTTTGGTTTAAAAAAGAGAATCCTTTGAAAATGTATGTTTTTTCAGGGTTTGCGGCAATGCTCGGTTATTCAATCATTATGTATTTTTCTATGGTTCTGGAATTTAATTATGATAATTGGTATTTGCCTTTGTTTTTAAAGGGTTTCGGAATGACAGCTTTATTTATTTCAGTTTGGTATTATACATTAGATAAGCTTGAATTAAATGATATGCTTGCTGCGATTGGGCTAGCTTTGGTCTGGAGAACATTCCTGACGATAGGCTTATTTTCTGCGGTATTTTCATGGTTCCAGTATCAATTTCAAGTTGTCAGTTTAGGCGATCTAGCAGTTTATATGGATGGAATGACTGTAAGTCCTCAGAATGTAGCCTCCAATATGAAAACGATTCAGTTGAATGCTATTATTGCAGCCAATAAAAAACTCTTTGGATATATTGTGGTAGCCGGTTTTGGAATTTTGATTTATGTTTTCACGCATCATTTTGGTAAAGAGCATTTTCAATATTCAAGATTTGTAAGAATGTTAAGTGGAAAGTCAGTCATTGCCAGAAGAAGACTTCGTGAAAGAAAAAAATTATTAGAAGAAATAAAAGACGCAGCGGGACCTGCGGTATAAAGATACCTTGTTTTTCATTTGTAAAACTCCATTTTTATAAGAAAGTGGGGTTTTACTTTTCTAGTAGGAAAGTTTAATGATAAAAAATTAAACAGTCATTTAAAAAACATGAAAAATTTCATGCAACCTAATTTTTATTTAGAAATAATAAAAATTAATTTTGAAATTATTTATAAAATTTTTAATTAGAAGAATGAGAAAGCAGTATGTAGTAATAGCTTTATTGATTTCGGGAATTGCTTTTTCCCAGACGACACAGGATTCGGTAGCTTCAAAAAAGATTGATGATGTAGTGATCGTAGCATCCAGAAAACCTACAAAAATTTCTGAAATTCCGGGAACAGTCTGGGTTGTACAGAAAGAAAAAATACAGGAGCAGGCAAAAAGCGGAGTTCCGATTAAAGAAATGTTATCTATTCTTATTCCAAGTATGGATATCGGTCCGCAGGGAAGAACAAATTACGGACAAAATATGAGAGGCCGCTCAGCTTTGGTGATGATTGACGGGGTTTCTCTGAACAGTATCCGTGCCATCAGCCGACAGCTGGATGCAATCGATCCATTTAATATTGAAAGAATAGAGGTCCTTTCCGGAGCAAGTTCTATCTACGGAGGAAATGCAACGGGGGGCATCATTAATATTATTACTAAAGCGCCTTCTAAAAAAGGAATCAGTGGAGAAACGGAACTGGGAGTCCGTACCGGTTTTATGGGAAGCGATGACCATGATTTCCGTGCAGCGCAGTCTGTGTCAGGAAAAGGGGAGAAACTTTTCGGAAGATTGGGGGTTGCCTACCAGCAAAACGGTGGCGTTTACGGAGCCGATCAGAAACAGGTAATTACAGATATTACACAAACAGATTTACAGTATAATCAGTCTATTGACATTTTAGCAACAGGAGGTTATCAGTTTAATAATAAGCATAAAATTACAGCTTCGATTCAGTATTACAACTCAAAATTTAATGGTGACAGAAGTCTTTATTTAGGAGAAAATCTAAGCGCTTTTACCACCAAAAACCCAAGTTTACTGGATATGAGAGACGGTTTTTCTTCAGATAAAAATATCGGAACGGAGCGTTATATGGGAACATTAACCTATAATGGAAATAATATTCTAGGAGGTCAGGATTTATATGTTCAGCTGGCGACACGTGGGGAGAAATTAGGATTTTATCCGTTTCCGGGAAGTGTAAAAATTCCTGCAACGACTTCTTATATGTCATCTTCGCAGCAGGATACTTATTATTCCGGATTAAAAGCTTTATTATCAAAGTCATGGAAAGGTCTGAATGTGACGTATGGAGTAGATGTTGATCTGGAAAAATTTGAAGGTAACCAATCGGTATATGATTTGGCAAAAACAATGTCGAGCGGCGGTCTGGTGAATGAAACAAAATACAGCCTGGGAAGATATCCTACCAATCACTCCGAAAGTTATGCAGGATACATACAGGCAAAATATAATATTCTTCCAAAACTGCAATTGAATGGAGGGATACGTTATCAGAATATCCATGTAAAAGTAGATGATTTTGTGGGCTCTCAACAGCAGACTCAGGTAGCCATGGGATACGGAAGTTCGGCTTCTGCTATTCCGGGAGGGGAAAGTTCATACAATGTGACTTTATTCAATGGTGGATTATTGTATAAATTTAATGAGGAGCATCAGGCGTGGGGAACTTTTTCTCAGGGAGTAAGTCTGGCTGATCCGTCAAAATATTACGGAATCGGAGTCTACGTCCTTAATGCGACAACCGGAAACTGGGATGTAACCTCAAGCATCAATGTAAAAGAGCAACCTTTGCAGGCCATAAAAACCAATCAGTTTGAAGTAGGATATCGTATTCATAAAGGAGGACTCCGAGGACAGATTGCGGGATTTTTAAGCAATTCTGATAAAACGGTTGCTGTCGACAGGACGACTTTTCAGATTCTTGTGAATGATTTGAAACTGAGAAATATGGGAATTGAAGCGGAAATTTCCTATTCTTTAAACAACGGCGTTTATTTCGGAGCCAGTGGTTTATTGATCAAATCTGAAGTTGATAACAAGGGCGAGTGGATAAAACAGGAGATTTATAATGCTTCACCTTCAAAATTGGTGACTTATATTGGTTATAATGTTAAAAACTGGTCGTTCAGATTCCAGTCACTTCAGAATTTCAAGCTGAAGGATGATATCAATAATGAAATTGACGGATATAATACCTCCGATCTGATGGTAGGTTACCGATTCAACTGGGGCAGATTCAATGTAGGAATTCAGAATGTATTTAATACTGATTATCAGACTATCTGGAGCAAGCGTTCACAGGTTTTATATTCATCTTACGGACTTCCGGAATTGTTTAATTATAAAGGAAGAGGAAGAACATTTAACCTCTCTTATACCTTTGATTTTTAAAAAATAAATAAAACAGGCTTCCCATTGAAAAGAAGTCTGTTTTTTATTTTTAAAATTGTTGATGCTTATCTTGTCTGCTCAATAGTATTGCTATTGTATGTAATAAATTCGGACATTCTCATTACAGCAATATTAATTTCATCCTGATTACAGCAGTATTCGTCAATTTTACCCCATTGTGTATAGTTTGAAATGTTGAAACCTTCTTCAATGTCATTATACCAGATTACTTTTGTACCGCAAATTGCAACTACCCAAAAGCCACCTCCCTCATCTCCATATTCTTCTTCTTGCCATTTTACAGGATTTATCTTTATCAATTGCCAGAAGTTCCAGAACTGGCCATGAAGTTCTGTTTGATTTTTTTGAATTAAATTGTCCAGTTCTTCAATCGGAATAGGTGTCCAGATATTCATATTCTTACTAAATTTTAATATCTAAAATAAAGACAATTTATAAAAAAGGTTGCTTCAAAATAGGAAGCAACCTTTAAGTTATCTGTTATTAAAATATTAATTACGGAAAAGCTGTCTCACATCCGCTGAATCAAACGTAAAAACAGACTGATTTTCAGATTTGTCCAGTTTTTTACTAATCGTTAATGCCCATAATATTAATTCTTTACAGAAATTTTTGTCTTCCTGACTGAATTCCGGAGCATTTTCTTCTACAACAGTGTTCAAAGGTTCTATTGCATTCAGTTTATTGTAAAACTCTTCATCGGTGTCGGCATAGTTTAATTCCAATTGATTTTTATTAAACCATTTGATAAGATCGGTGTACGGTGTTTTGATCCCTTCTTTTTCCAGTTTGGAAATTCTTGGGAAAATACTCTCAAACTGTGTCATAACTGCTTTATCAATCAATATTTTGGCTACATAATCGGCACCTTCCTGTTCGCCTTCATACACCAATTCAATTTTTCCTGTAATAGAAGGGATGATCGACATAAAATCAAGGAGACGTACTGTGGTTTTTTCGGCATCAGTTTCTATTAAACGTAATTTTGCAGAGGCTACTAAATTTTCCATAGCACTGATGGTGAGTCGGGCACTTACCCCGCTTTTCGCGTCTACATATTCACTGTCACGTGCTGTAAAAGCAACTTCCTCCAAAAGATCTTTTGCAAGATTCGGGATCTGAATCTGTGCCTTATCTTCTGCTGAGATCAAGGCTTCCTGTTCCGTAATTTGTCTTGCCAAAGCAATTGTTTTCGGATAATGCGTAAAGATCTGCGACCCGATTCTGTCTTTTAAAGGAGTTACAATGCTACCTCTGTTGGTATAATCTTCAGGGTTGGCTGTAAACACAAACTGGATATCCAGAGGCATTCTCAATTGGAATCCACGGATCTGAATATCACCCTCCTGTAAAATATTGAATAAAGAAACCTGAATTCTGGCCTGTAAATCGGGAAGTTCATTCAATACAAATATAGAACGGTTGGCACGTGGAATCATTCCGTAATGTAAAACACGCTCATCAGAATAGGGCAGTTTTAAAGTTGCTGCTTTGATCGGATCGATATCACCAATTAAGTCAGCTACATTTACATCCGGTGTTGCCAGTTTTTCAAAGAAACGGTCGGAGCGGTGAACCCACGAAATTGGAGTTTCATCACCAAGTTCGGCAATAAGATCCCGCGCATATTTTGAGATAGGCTGAAACGGACTGTCGTTAATCTCCGATCCTTTTACAATCGGCATATATTCATCAAGAAGACTGACCATACTTCTTGCAATTCTGGTTTTTGCCTGTCCGCGTAGTCCTAATAAGTTAATATGATGACCGGCTAGAATAGCTTTTTTTAACTGAGGAACTACAGAATCTTCATAGCCCCAAAGTCCTTCAAATACAGGTTCTTTAGCTTTAATTCTTGCAATTAAGTTAGCCTGAATTTCTTCATTAATCGTTTTATCGGTATATCCTGAATTTTTTAATTCCTTGAATGTGATATCGTTTTTCATTAGTTGTAATAATATTATTTTAATGGTAGGATGAAGGGTGATGGAAGCTGGAAGTTTAGATAATAAAGTAATCAAAAGAGGTATCTACAATGAAGCTTTTACAAATTTTGAACTACATACTTCAGAGACATCCATCTTCAAGCTTCCATCATCCATCTTTAAATCCTTTTAATTCTGTTTTTTTCGTAGTCTTCAAAAATCATCTGTCCTAAACCTGAAAGTCCCGTTAAAAAGGCTTTTCCTTTATTCTGAGCAGTGAATTCTTTTACAAACTGACGCAGATAAGGGTCTTGGGCGATCATAAAGGTGGTAATAGGTATCCTTAGTTTTCTGGCCTGTGCCGCTTTATTCAGACATTGAGAAACAATCCTTTCGTCTAAACCGACACTGTTCATATAAAATTCGCCGTTAGGTAAACGGATGCAGCTTGGCTTTCCATCGGTGATCATGAAAATCTGTTTATTGGTATTTCTTTTTCTGCGAAGAATATCCATCGCCAGTTCGAGACCGGCAACCGTATTGGTGTGATAAGGTCCGACCTGTAAATAAGGAAGATCTTTGATTTTAATAGGCCAGGCTTCATTTCCGAAGACGATAATATCAATGGAATCTTTAGGATATTTTCTGTTGATTAATTCCACCAAAGCCATCGCAACCTTTTTTGCAGGAGTGATGCGGTCTTCACCGTATAAAATCATAGAATGGCTGATATCAATCATTAAAACAGTGCTCATTTGCGCTTTATGCTTGGTTTCTTCTACGATGAGGTCATCCTCGGTCATTCGAAGGTCTGCAATTCCGTTGTTGATCTGTGCATTCTTTAAACTTTCGGTCATATTCACGAGAGAAAGGTCGTCTCCATATTGGAAATTTCGGTTTTCCCCATCACGTTCATCGCCAACCCCGGTTTTCGTGGTACGATGGTTTCCGACTCCGCTTTTTTTAAGCTTTCCGAAAATCTGTTCCAGGGCATACTCCCGTAAAGCAGCTTCAAGCTTTGCCGTCAGCATATTTTTACCTTTTCCAGGTCCTGAATTTCCGTCTTCAGAATCATCTTCCCGTTTGATATAGCCCCGTTTTCGTAAATCTTCTTCAAAATTTTCAAGGGTATATTCTTCACTGAAAATATCATATTCCTTGTCAAGCATATCAAGCCAGTCAAAGGCTTCCTCAATATCGCCGGAAGTATGCGTCAGCAAATCCTTGAAAACATCAAAAACCCGATCGAAATGCGAAATTTCTTCGGGAATATGTTTGCTGAAGAGGAAGCCTTTATGAAAATTAAATTCTTTATTTGTCATAAGATAATGCTAGTGTTTAAAAGATACAAGTTATGGAAATAATATAAAAACAATGATGGGTTAGAAATAGAAAAAACTAATGGCAGTGATATGGAATGGAGTATAACTTCAATGAAAATTTTATTTAATTATCTTTACCGACGGATAGAAATGATGATGGTAAAAGATCATCTGATATCTGCATCAGTATTTTCTGGTACTGGTTTGATTCAAAAATAAAATGAGATTCTGGTCGATATGAAAAAAAATAGTTTTTTATCTGCAAAAGTGATGCTTGTTGCAGCGCTTCTTTCTTTAAATACAGTAATTTACGCTCAAAAATCAATTGATCCGCCAGCGATTTCGGAAAAAATATTAAGCGGTATTCTCGAAAAAAACAGAGCATATTACACACAGGGAAAAGTGGCTGACTATATTCCTGAACTGGGAAAAATGGATGCTAAAGCGATTGCTTTTTCACTGGTAGACAAAAATGGGAAAGTTTTTAATACAGGAGATGTGCATAAGAAATTTACAATGCAGAGTATCTCTAAAATCATAGCATTGATGCTTGCTGTAAACGAAAGAGGAGAAGCGGATGTGTTTGATAAAATAGGATATTTTGGATCTGATAAGCCTTTTAATCATTTTTCTAATCTTGAAACAACAGGAAAACCGCTTAATCCAATGATGAATGCGGGAGCTATTCTGACGACTTCTCTGATAGCCGGAGACGGTGAAAAGCCATTTCTGAAAATTTTGGATATGGTAAGATATATTACTAAGAATAAAACCATTGATTATAATAAATCTGTTTATGAGTCTGAAAAATCTACCGGAAATCGTAATCGAGGTATGTTTTATCTGATGAAAAATAATGGATTGATTTCCGGAAATGAAGATCAGCTGGATAATTATTTCAAGCAGTGTTCTATTGAACTGACGGCTGAAGATCTTGCGAAGATCGGTTATTTCTTTGCTAACCAATGTGTAAGGTTTGATGGAGATGCTACACATAAAAATAAAGAAATTGCAAAATTAATAGAATCACAAATGCTGACTGCCGGAATGTATGAATTCAGTGGTGAATATTCCAGAAATGTTGGGCTGCCAAGCAAATCAGGCGTTGGTGGCGGAATTACGGTAAGTGTTCCTGGTAAAATGGGAATAGGCGTTTTCAGCCCGGCTCTGGATCAGCATGGAAACTCACTGGCAGGTTATCATATGATTTTGGATCTGGTAAAGCAGTATGATTTAAGTGTATTTTAAAAAATATTTATCTTTGCCCATTAAAATAAGACATGAAAGACTTAATGGGCAAGGCCATCTGGGATTATTTTCATAATGAAAATCCTGAAGATCTGCAGACTGAAACTTCAATTTCCGAACTGGATGAGCTTCCGGTAGATTATCTCTTCAGAGAATTTGAAGAAATGAATGAAATCGAACAAAAAGCGCTGAAGTTATCTCAGGGAAAAGTACTGGATATCGGAGCAGGGGCAGGTTCGCACTCATTATATCTTCAGAATGAAAGAAATCTGGATGTCACAGCGCTGGATATTTCGCCAAAATCGATAGAGGTCTGTCTGTCGAGAGGAATAAAAAAAGCTGTTTCAGAAAATATGCTTCATTTTTCCGGAGAAACTTTTGATACCATTCTTTTATTAATGAACGGAACCGGTATTTTCCAGAGTCTTAACGTAATTGATATTTATCTTAAAAAACTATATTCTTTATTGAGTTCAAAAGGGCAGATTCTGATCGACAGTACTGATATTTTATATATGTTCGACCGCGATGAGGACGGAGGAGTTTACATTCCGGCAGAAGGATATTATGGCGAACTCGACTATACCGTTCACTACAAAGGAGAATCTGAAGATCCCATCAAATGGTTGTATCTGGATTTTAATACCTTAAAAAATGCTGCTGAAAATAACGGTTTTATCATTGAGAAGATTTTGCAGGATGAGGATGCTTATTTGGCGAAACTGACGAAAAAATAAAATATAAATGCTTCGACAAGCTCAGCATGACATCTCTAATACTAACTGTTTTTTATTAGCGATTCATTTCTGGCGTTGTCATGCTAAGCCTGTCTAAGCATCTTTTAAAGAAGAAAGCAAAAAACCACATGGGTTTCATGTGGTTTTTCTTTATCTGGAATTTCAAAATTTTATCCGATTTCAATACCGTTTTCAACATTGCTGTCGTCTGGGGTAACAAAAGATAATTTTCCGTCTGGTTTTGTCGTTAGCAACAACATTCCCTGAGACTCAATTCCTCTGATTTTTCTCGGAGCAAGGTTTAATAAAATCATTACCTGCTTTCCAATTACTTCTTCCGGAGTAAAGCTTTCTGCGATTCCTGAAACAACGGTTCTTACATCTACGCCTGTGTCAACAGTCAGTTTCAGTAATTTATCAGCTTTTTCTACTTTTTCAGCTTCTGTAATCGTTGCTGTTCTTAAGTCGATTTTCGTAAAATCATCAAAAGTGATTTCGTCTTTCATAGGATTGGCGTTAGGGTTTGTTTTTTTATTGTTTTGTTTTGTATCCTCTAATTTTTGAATCTGAGCTTCGATAACACTGTCTTCAATAGGAGCGAACAAAAGAGGTGCGTTTTCAATTTTATGACCCACTTCAATTTGTATCTCAGAGTTTTGTAAATCTTCCCAATTTTTTTTCTCAATATTAAAGTATCCAAAAAGTTTCTCTGCTGAGAAAGGCATGAATGGTTCGCATAATTGAGCTACTACAGCTGCAATTTGTGCTCCCACAAACATCGCTTGACCAGCCACATTTATATCTTCTTTAATTGTTTTCCAAGGAGCTGCATTTTGAAGATACAAGTTACCATAGTCAACAAGCTCCATAAATGAATTCAAAGAATTTCTAAATTCATACTTTTCTAAATGATAGCTAACTTTCTCTATTGCAGTTTTAATTGCAGTTTTACTTTCTTCATCTAAAACTCCATTTGGAACTTTTCCTTCAAAATTTTTGTTTGTGAAAGAAATTACTCTATTAATAAAGTTTCCAAATTTATTTACTAATTCAGAATTGTTCTTCGTCTGAAAATCTTTCCAAGTAAAATTATTATCCTTAGTTTCCGGAGCGGATGAAAGAAGAGCATACCTCAATACATCTTGCTGTCCCGGGAAATCCTCAACATACTCGTGCGCCCAAACCGCCCAGTTTCTTGAAGTTGAAATTTTATCATTTTCAAGATTCAGGAATTCAAAAGCAGGAACATTTTTCGGCATGACATAATCTCCGTGAGCTTTCATCATTGCAGGGAAAATAATACAGTGGAATACAATATTATCTTTTCCGATGAAATGTACTAAGTCACTTCCTTCACTTTGCCAGTAATCTTTCCAGTCTTTTCCGTTTTTCTCTGCCCATTCTTTGGTGAAAGAAATATATCCGATCGGTGCATCAAACCATACATAAAGAACTTTTCCCTCTGCATTCGGAAGAGGAACAGGAACTCCCCAGTTTAGATCTCTGGTCATTGCACGTGGCTTTAAGCCATCATTTAGCCAGGATTTTACCTGTCCGTAAACATTTGGTTTCCAGTCGTCTTTATGACCTTCAATGATCCACTCATTCAGGAAATCTTCGTATTCATTTAATGGCAGATACCAGTTCTTTGTTTCTTTTAAAATAGGAACATTTCCACTCAGCATTGATTTTGGATTGATCAGTTCTGATGGAGAAAGAGTAGAGCCACATTTCTCACACTGATCTCCGTAAGCGTTTTCATTTCCACAATTCGGGCACGTTCCAACGATGTATCGGTCAGCTAAAAATTCATTAGCCTGTTCGTCAAAATACTGCTCAGAAACTTCTTCCGTGAATTTTCCTTTTTCATAAAGAACTTTGAAAAAATCCTGGCTTGTTTCATAGTGTTTCTTAGAAGTCGTTCTTGAATATTCATCAAACGAAATCCCCAAATCTGAAAAAGATTTTTTAATGATTCCGTGGTATTTGTCAACGATATCCTGAGGCGTAACGCCTTCTTTTTTTGCTCTGATGGTAATAGGAATCCCATGTTCATCTGAACCACAGATAAACGCTACATCTTTTCCTAATCTTCTCTGAAATCTTGCGTAAACATCCGCAGGAATATAAACACCTGCCAAATGCCCTATATGAACCGGTCCGTTTGCGTATGGCAAAGCTGCCGTAATCATCTTTCTGTTTGACATTTATAGTAAAGTTTTGAAATACAAAGATAGGGATAATCTCAGAAAGATGAGCAAAAGCTTTGTATAATGGTATTTTGGAAATCTGCAATCGATTGATATTACATTTAGTTAAACGAATGTTTAACTTTTTGTTAAAACGATCTTAATATTATGCTTTGCATATTTTATCACAAATAAATGAAAAACAGATATTTACTTTAAAATAGTCGTTTAATGTACATAAAATTATCTAAATTTTAAATAAAATTATGATAATTATAATTTTTTAATAAATTGCAAGACTGGCTTTGTGTCAGAATTTACTATAAAAACGAAACTATATAAAAAATAATATTGTGAAGAATTTTACAACGGTATTAAAAATTGCGCCTGCATTCTTATTGGCCAGCACCATGATTCATGCGCAGACAGATTCTTTAAAAGAGAAAAAAATAGAGGAAGTTGTATTGATCGGATATGGAAAACAGAAGAAAACTGATTTGACGGGGTCTGTTACAGCTATCTCTGCGAAAGATTTTAACGAAGGAAGTATCAACTCACCAGAACAGCTGATACAGGGAAAAACATCAGGTGTTCAGATTACTACCAATAGTGGAGCTCCCGGTGCGGGATCCACAATCAGAATCCGGGGTGGTGCATCTTTGACTGCAAGTAACGATCCTTTAATTGTTATTGATGGTGTACCTGTAGATACTAATGGGATAAGCGGAGCAACTAATCCTTTAGCTCTCATAAACCCAAATGATATTGAAAGCTTCAGTATTTTAAAAGATGCTTCTGCTGCTGCTATCTATGGAAGTAGAGCATCTAATGGAGTAATTATCATTACGACAAAAAGAGGAACATCCGGAAAATTAAAAGCCAATTTTACAACGACTACATCAGTTTATAATAAAATGGGTAATATAGATATGTTATCTGCAGATGAGTTTAGAAAGTTGGTGAATGAAAAAGCAACTCCTGTATACAAAACATATCTAGGAAACTCCAATACCAACTGGCAAAATCAAATTTACCAAACAGCAGTAGGAGTAGATAATAATATTTCATTATCAGGAGGTATTAAAGGATTGCCATATAGACTTTCTTTAGGTTATCTGAATCAGGAAGGTATTATCAGAACCAATACCATCGAGAGAACGACAGCCTCACTAAACTTGAATCCTAAATTCTTCGATAAGCATTTAGAAGTAAGTTTGAATTTGAAAGGAACCTATGTTGAAAATAGGTTTAAAGATGATGGAGCTATCGGTGCAGCAGTAGTTTTTGACCCTACACAATCGGTTACTGATCCGTCATTCGGTGATTACGGAGGGTATTGGGAATGGTTAAACCAATTAACTGTGGAGCCTAATACTAATGGTACGAAAAATCCTGTTTCGATGCTGAATCAAAGATGGGACCTATCGTATGTGAAAAGATTAATTGGAAATGTTCAATTCGATTACAAATTTCACTTTTTGCCTGAACTAAGAGCAAATCTAAATTTAGGATATGATTACAGTGATTCTAACGGAAATACAACTGTTCTTCCAACAGCAGCAAGTGCTTTTTATAATAAAGGAAGTTATAGAAGATACACGCAGGAGAAAAAAAATAAATTGTTAGATTTTTATTTAAATTATTTAAAAACATTTGAATCCATAAAATCTACGGTAGATTTAACCGCTGGTTACTCTTATCAGGATTGGCAAAGATCTGAACCTTTTGCACCTACAATCTATGGAACAGGAGTTTTAAACCCCGCTAGTGGTAATGATTTCTTTACTCAAAATACAATTCTTTCCTATTTTGGAAGACTAAATTATACTTTTAACAGCAAATACCTTTTAACCGCTTCATTAAGAAGAGATGCATCTTCAAGATTCAGCGAAGAAAACAGAGTAGGATACTTCCCTTCTGTAGCCCTAGCATGGAGAATCGATCAGGAAAATTTCCTGAAAGAATCCAAGATAATTTCCACTCTAAAATTAAGAGCTGGTTGGGGAGAAACAGGACAGCAGGAGCTTAACCTAGGTGATTATCCATATCTAGCCCGTTATATCATGTCAGACAGTGGTGCTCAATACCAACTTGGGAATGATTTTTATAGCACTTACAGAGCGCAAGGATATGATAAAAACCTTAAATGGGAAACCACAACAACAAAAAATATAGGTATTGATTTTGGATTCCTGAAAGACAGAATCTCGGGTACCATTGATATATACGAAAAGGAATCAAGGGATTTGCTTGGCTTTGTACCAATACCTGCATTAGCTAATCTAACGAATTACCTAGTGACGAATGTTGGAGATATGCGTAATAGAGGGATTGAGGCAAATGTTAATGTAAAAGCAGTTCAAACAGATAATTTTTCATGGGAATTTAATGTAAATGCTACTCATTTTAGATCAGAAATAACGAATCTGAATTCAAATCAAACTTTAATCAATACAATCGGAGGTGCAACCGGTACTACGATTCAGGTGAATACAGAAGGATATCAGCCTAATTCCTTCTATGTTTATCAACAGGTTTATGACAATAATGGAAAACCTATTGAAGGTGTATATGTAGACAGAAATGGTGACGGATTAGTAAACACAGATGATTTATACAGATATAAATCTCCGGCTCCGGATGTGCTTTTAGGATTCTCTTCTAAGTTCAATTACAAAAACTGGGACTTAGGTTTTACCATGAGAGCGAGTATTGGTAATTATGTATACAATAATGTCGCTTCGCAATATGGTACAGAACAGGGAATAACATTAAATCAGTATTTACAGAATGTACATACGAGTTATTTGGATACAGGATTTAAAAATACTCAGCTTTTATCGGATTATTATGTTGAAAATGCTTCATTTGTAAGAATGGATAACATCAATGTAGGTTATAATTTCCCAAGATTTATTAAAGAGTCTAAATTAAGAGTTTTCGGATCTGTTCAGAATGCTTTTGTCATTACTAAATATAGTGGTCTGGATCCAGAAGTATTTAATGGGATAGACAATAATTTGTATCAAAGACCAAGAGTGTATTCTTTAGGGTTTAATTTTCAATTTTAATTAAGGAGAAATCATGACATTTAAATATATCAATAAAACAATATTTGCTGCCGGTCTTACTGCAGTGTTGTTTCTTACTTCATGTGAGAAAGATTTAGACAGATTGCCGCAAACGGAAGTTACATCGGCTTCTGTATATGCAGACTTTAATAATTATAAAGGAGTTTTAGCCAAAATATATGCTGGTTTGGCGATGAGTGGTCAAAATGGTGGAGATGGTGATCCAGATATCAGTGGGATAGATGGTGGTACATCCAATTATATCAGACAATATTTTCAATTACAGGAATTGCCAACTGATGAGGCAGTTATAGCATGGGGAGACGGATCTTTACCTAGTCTTCACAGTATGACATGGTCTGCAAGTAACGAATTTATTGCTGCTCTTTACTACAGAATTTACTATCAGGTTGGTTTGTCAAATGAGTTTATTCGTGAAACTACCGATGAAAAACTGGCTTCCAGAAATATTACTGGGACAAATGCTGATGAAGCAAGATTATTCAGAAATGAAGCACGTTTTATGAGAGCATTAAGTTACTCTCACGCCATTGATCTTTTTGGAAATGGTCCGTTTGCAACAGAAGCAAGTGAAGTAGGTACTACACCACCACCAAGAATTGAACGTAAAGAACTCTTTAATTATATAGAATCTGAATTAAAAGATTTAGAAGGGATACTTAAAGATCCAAGAACTAATGAGTATGGCCGTGCTGATAAAGCAGCAGTATGGATGTTATTGTCAAAACTATATCTTAATGCAGAAGTTTATACAGGGCAGGCAAGATATTCTGATGCAAGAGTATATGCTGAAAAAGTAATTGCTGCTGGTTATTCTTTAAAAGCTAATTATGGAGAACTATTTTTGGCAGATAATAATTTGAATAATAACGAGACTATTTTCTCTGTCAATTATGATGGTACTCATACCAGAACATTTGGGGGAACTACTTATATTATCCATGCAAGCACGGGAGGATCTATGAATCCTGCTAATTTTGGAATTAACAGTGGATGGGGTGGTCTTAGGAGTACAAAAAATATTGCAAATTTATTTCCGTCTACTGATGGCTTAATTGATAAAAGAGGAACATTTCATACTGATGGACAAAGTCTAGAAATTAATAATGTTGCTACCTTTACAGATGGGTATCCAATTACAAAATTTAAAAATATTAAAAGAAACGGGCAGCCAGGATCAGATGCTGCCGGAGATTTCGTTGATACCGATTTTCCTATGTTTAGATTGGCTGAAGCTTATCTGACTTATGCTGAAGCAGTTTTGCGTGGAGGTGGAGGAAGCAATGCTACAGCCATTCAGTACATCAATTTACTAAGACAAAGAGCGTACGGAAATAATTCAGGTAACGTAACATCAATTAATTTAGATTTTATTTTAGATGAAAGAGCCCGCGAATTATCTTGGGAAGCAGGAAGAAGAACGGATTTAATTAGATTTGGGAAATTTACTTCCGGAAGCTATCTGTGGCCATTTAAAGGCGGTGTGAAAGATGGTAAAGCTGTAGAAGATTTCAGGAGGTTGTATCCAATTCCTGCAAGTGATTTGAATGCTAATCATAATTTGATCCAAAATCCTGGTTACTAATATAAAATAATATCAAAAATGAAACATTTATATAAAATATTCGCGATTGCTTTCATTGGTTTTTTGTTGATATCTTGTGATAAAGATGAAGATCAGGCTGTTTTGGGAGAAGGAACAGATCCTAAGATTTCTGCTAATAAGACATCTCTTGTATTATTAAGTTCTGAAGCTGCTAATGAAGCTGTTACCTTTGATTGGATTAATTCAGATTATGGAGTGAATGTACAGCTATCCAATCAAGTTGAGTTTGCTTTAAAAGGAACAAACTTTACCCCATTGAAAGTTGTTGAAATGTTAGGAGGAGCTAAATCTTATAAAATCACAGTTAATGATCTGAATAATATTGTATTATCTTTAGGGGTAAGCACGGTATCTGAAACTGACATTGAGATAAGACTTAAAACATCAATTGCCGGAAAAACTCACTATTCAAATGTGATTCCTTTAAAAATAACACCATTTATTAATGGACCTGTTTATACATATACTGATTTATATTTAATTGGGGATGCTACAGCAGGAGTTTGGGATAATGTAGCTAGCAATGCGAAAATTTATCCATTATTAAAGTCAATTACGGCTAATGTTTATACGTATACAGGATATTTTGCTCAGGGAGGGTTTAAAATCATAAAAACTCCGGGAGCTTGGGATCCTCAGTATGGGATGGGGGCTTCTGCAGGTGTTTTAAGTACAAGTGGAGGATCTGGTAATATTACGGTTCCGACTTCAGGGTATTACAAATTAACAATTAATACCTCTGCACTTACTTATACATTCGTATCTGTTACGCCGCCTACAACAACCTATACTGCTATTTCTTTAATCGGTCCGTCTGCAGGAGGCTGGTCTACAGATTTAGATCTTGAGAAATCAACATTTGATTCGCATGTTTGGACAAAAAGAAATGTAATGTTGAGTTCAGGAGAATTTAAATTCAGAGCCAATCACGATTGGGCGACAAGCTGGGGCGTGGCTCAGGAATTCTTTGGAACAGCAACAATAGGCGGAGGAAATATTCCTTTAACGACAACTTTTAACTATGATATTTTCTTTAATGATATGACAGGAGAGTTTTCAGTAATTCCAGTTTATTAAAGTAAATATATAGAAATCAATATTAATTTAATCTGAATTTACATAGCAAAGTGCTGCTTTACAACAGCACTTTCTTTATTTTTAAAGTTTATAAATAGTCATTATGAAGAAAATTACAGTTGGAGCAGTTTTGCTCTCAATGATGTTTGCGGGTGTTAATGCACAGTCTTTAAAATCGCCGGACGGAAAATTTGAAATGGATTTCCAGTTGAAGGGAGGCGTTCCTTACTACAACCTTAAATATAACGGTAAAACGGTAGTTGAAGATTCCAAATTGGGATTGAGATTATTCAAAGATACTTCCATAAAATTTGCATCTGAGATTGCAAAGCCTGAAGATGCTAAATTTGATCTAAACAGCGGATTTACTAAAACAGACGAAAAAAGAGATTCTAAAAATGAAACCTGGCAGCCTGTTTTAGGAGAGAAGAAAAATTATATCAATAATTATAATGAACTGGCTGTTACGCTTAATCAGGCAACGACGGACAGAAGCATCATTGTTAAATTCAGATTGTTTAACGATGGATTGGGTTTCAGATATGAGTTCCCTCAGCAGAAAAACCTGAATTATTTCGTGATCAGAGAAGAAGATTCTGAAATCGATTTCCCAAGCGATATGAAAGCTTGGTGGATGGTGGCAGATTATGATTCTCAGGAATATCAGTATCAGGAAACAAAAGTTTCTGAAATTCCTGCAAGATGGCCGAAAGCTGCAGATGCCAATGCTTCTCAGACTTTGATTAAAAATGCGGTTCAGTCACCTTTAATGCTTAAAAAAGAAGGAAAAGAGCCTTTATATATCAATGTTGCGGAAGCTGCTGTTTTGGATTATCCGGCTTCTCACCTTGAAGTGGATGCTCAGAATTTTAAGCTTAAAACGCACCTTACAGCAGACAGACAGGGAGCAAAAGGATATATTCAGACTCCTTCCGTGACGCCTTGGAGAACAATTATTGTAGCGCCAAAAGCAGAAGAGGTAATGGATTCAAAAATGATTTTTAACCTTAATGAGCCTACTAAATATACAGATACTTCTTATATCCATCCTACAAAATACATGGGAGTTTGGTGGGAAATGATCATCGGAAAATCTCAGTGGGCTTATGCTCAGCCTGAATCTAATGTTCGTATTGGGGAGACTGATTTTTCAAAATTAACACCTACAGGGAAGCATGCTGCCAATAATACTAAAGTTAAAGAATATATCGATTTCGCTGCAGAAAACGGTTTTCAGGGACTTTTGATTGAAGGCTGGAATATTGGTTGGGAAGACTGGTTCGGGCATTCTAAAGAATTCGTTTTTGATTTTATTACGCCATATCCGGATTTTGATATTAAAATGTTGAATGAATATGCTCATTCAAAAGGAATTAAGCTGATCATGCACCATGAAACTTCAGGTTCTGCAACGAATTATGAAAGATGGGCAGACAAAGCATTCCAGCTGATGAATAAATACGGCTATGATGCTGTGAAAACGGGTTATGTAGGAGATATCATTCCAAGAGGGGAGCACCATTATTCTCAATGGACGATCAACCATTTCTACAGAATTGCAGAAAAAGCAAATGAGTATAAAATCATGGTAAATTCTCACGAATCGGTTCGTCCGACTGGGGAAAGCCGTACCTATCCGAATTATATTTCTGCTGAAGCAGCCCGTGGAACAGAATATGAAGCATTCGGAGGAAATAACCCTGATCATCAGACTATTCTTCCGTTTACAAGATGGATGGGAGGTTCTATGGATTACACACCCGGAATTTTCCAGACCAAGCTGGATTATTACTTCCCTGGAGATACCCGTTTTGTAAAAACTACTCTTGCAAAACAGTTAGCGTTATATGTAACTATGTACATGCCTCTTCAGATGGCAGCTGATTTACCTGAAAATTATAAAAAGCACATGGATGCTTTCCAGTTTATCAAGGATGTGGCTGCAGATTGGGATGATACTAAAATATTATCAGCAGAGCCCGGAGATTATGTGATCACTGCCAGAAAAGCAAAAGGAACAGATACTTGGTTTGTAGGAGGGATTACCGATGAAAATAAACGTGAGTATACAGTAGATTTTTCATTCCTGGATAAAGGTCAGAAATATGAAGCGACCATCTATGAAGACGGTAAAGACGCAGATTATATCAACAATCCTCAAAGTTATAATATCTACAAAAAAGAAATTACCAGTAAATCGAAAATTAATTTCAAAATGGTAAGAAGTGGTGGGTTTGCAATAACAATTAAGAAGATTAATAAGTAAATTTTTAATTAAAAATGTTTTTTAGTGTGAATTTATTTTTCTATATTTGGTGAGATAAGTAGATTAATAACCCATTTAACTCATCTTTTATGAAAAAGAAATTTAAAATCACGAGTAATCTTGAACAAAAAGAAATTCTAAAAAAATCAATTCAGAACTCAGAAAATGAGAATGTAGATCTTTACAAATCTATTTTCGGAGGAATCAATAATTTAGGCATTGCTCCGGGAACCGGTGGCGGTGGCGGTGTTATCATTGCGCCTCCTGGAGGTAGCTGTGATGTAGTAGCCATTTCAGGTGCATCAGCTGCTTATGACAGGCATGATACATTTTTAAGAGCTTAATTTACTGATTTTTAAAACTTTAGTTCTTCGTTAGTCAAATAGCGAAGAACTTTATTTATTGATATAGATATGGTTACTTCTTTTGTTCTGAAGGTTGCAAGCAGATGCAACCTCAACTGTTCGTACTGTTACATGTATAATTTGGGGGATAAAACTTATTTGAAACAGCCCAAATTCATGTCACTTGATACGATGACAACGTTCGCAGAAAAACTATCACGTTACAGTGACGAAAATGGTTTGAAATCCTTTCAGATCGTTTTTCACGGCGGCGAACCCTTATTATATCCAAAAGAATTTTACAGGGAAAGCATAAAGATATTCAGAGAAAAACTAAGCGATTCTTATTTTGATTTTGTACTTCAGACCAATGGAGTAGGTCTGGATGAAGAATGGTACAGTCTTTTTAATGAATTAAACATCCGGGTCGGTGTCAGCATAGACGGACCTAAAGAATACCACGATCAATACCGTGTTTTTCATAACGGAAAGGGATCTTATGATGAGGTTCGGAGTGCAATACAACTCGGATTGGATAAAGGGATGCATGGCGTTTTGTCTGTAGTAAACCTGAATATCAGTCCGCAGGAACTTTATCAGGAATTTAAAGATCTCAATATTCTGAGTTTTAATCTTTTACTACCCGACGGACATTTCGATAAGTTACCGGATGGGATCATCAGGGAAAAAGTAAATACCAGCAATTATACACCCTATGCAGATTGGCTGATCGAACTCTTTGCTATCTGGAAAAGCGATCCGGACAGACCGAATATGAGATTTTTTAAAACATTGATTCAACTTATCGCAGGTGAAGAAGTGGGAGATCAGGTACTCGGACTGAAAAAGAATGGGGTAGCCATCCTGGAAACAAACGGAAATCTGGAAGTGGCAGATTCTATAAGAGCCTGCTATGAAGGAATTACCAGAAATGATATCAACATCCATACCCACGAGATAGACTCTGTACTGGCGGATCCGCTTTTTGATATTTACATCAATTCTCATCAGATGGTTAACGAAAAATGCCTTAACTGTCCCATTTATGAAATATGTGGAGGTGGCTTCCTGCTAAACAGATATTCAAACGAAAACGGATTTGATAATCCTACGATTTACTGTCACGACATGATAAAACTGGTAAGCTATATCCAGAATGACCTTATAAATAGCCTGCCTGAAGAGGTTTGCAGAGAAATGGATCTTACCAGAGTTTCGTATCACGAGATTGTAGAAGAGTTGGAAAGCCAAGGACCTGTTTCTGTTCAGAAAAATATTAAAGATAAATTATTAGCCTACAGTTTAGCATGAGTTTAAGAAAAGGTATCAAAGTATATGATCGGCATATTCAGAATATAAAAGATCAGATCAGCATCAATACAGGAGTAAGTCCGGTTGTAAATACAAATTCTGATATTGAATATTACAGTAACGCCTATTTACCTAATATGGACTGGCGTGCTCTTACGGATTCAGAGTACGGAAAAATTTCTACGGCAGATGCAGACCGTAAAATGTTTAATACACTCGGCGTGGGAGCAATTCCTGATCAGTTAAAGGATTTATTTAAAAAATTAGATCTGAATGAATGTGAATCTCTTTTTGATGTTCCAAAAAAATTTCAGGAAAATGAAGTACTTACAAAGCAGATTAATGAGTTAACAAATGTCTTTCTGGATGAAAAATCTTTAGAAAGGAATTATAAGTTTCACCGGATTGCCAGATCTCTTCCGGATATGCAGAGTACAACTTTCCATCATATCGGAGAGAACACATTCAGATATACAGGTCTGCATATTGATAAAAGTAGTTTTTTTACTCCTCATACTGCTTATAAATCAGGAAACAGGATTTCGATCAATATAAGCACAGAATCACGTTATCTGTACTTTGTTAATTTAACGCTGAGGCAGATTTATGGAGAGGTGCAGAAAAAATATACGGAGAAAATAACATCTGATAATATTGTTGAACAATTTTTTACTCTCTATCCCGGATATCCGGTTTTAAGACTGGAAATTAAACCTTACCAATACTATATTGCTCCTACAGATAATTTTATCCACGATGGTACAACTCTCGGAAACAGAGAATTTGATGTGACCATGGTCTATGTGGGAGTATTTGATAAATACTGAATCATATGAAAAAACTAAAACCCGGAATCAAAATATACTCAGATCATAATGGAGGAACACTTCAGGTTAATTCAGGTGTTCTTCATCATACCCAGCAGGGTCCCAACGAATTTATTTTCGGAGGCGAAAGGTTCTTACAGCAGTATGAGCCCGGAGCTTACCTGCCAAAGCGCGACTGGCGCACACCAGAGCCTGATGAATATAAAATCATCAAGGGGAATCATAAGAACAAGAAAGACTACAATTCTGTATTTACTGGTGAACTGCCGGAAAATATCCGAAATCTTTTTTCTAAGCTAGATCTTGGGGCGTCGATTTCTGAAGAGGAAGTTTATAGCAAGTTCAAACAGCATAAGGAAGTGGTAGATCAGATCAATATTGATATTAATGAGTTTTTGCAGCAGATTTCTCTGGGCCCATTCCGGTTTTTGAGTCTTGCTACCAACTTTGCAAACAGCGAAATTGTATCCCTGAGCAGAAGAAATCCGGCAGAGGGGCAGTCTATCGGGGACTTACAGTTTATCGGAGTTCACAAAGACTCCTCAAAAAAAGATATGACACTCCATACCGCTCATACATTCGGAAACAGAATAACATTTAATTTGGGAAATGAATCACGTTACTTATTGATAACGAATCTTTCGATGCGGCAAGCTTATAATATGATTAAAAAAGAGATAGATCTGAAAGAAAATGATGTGAACAACAAAAATATTACCTCGTATTTCATGAAGCTCTTTCCGGATTATCCTATGTTAAGAATAGAGCATAAACCTTATCATTTTTATATTGCTCCCACCGATAACTGTTTCCATGACGGATCAACTCTTGGAAGCACTTCCTTGGATATTGTCATGATTTATCTTGGTAAGTTTCTTATTTAATCATATTCTCTTATGAAATATACTTTCGCTTTTTTATTTTTAACTATATCCTACCTTCAGATTATGGCTCAAAAAAAGCTTCCTGTGGTAAAGGCTAATTCGTCTAAAGCAATCTTCCTTGAAGAAGACAACGGGCTGAAAACAGACTGGAATATTGATCCGTCTATAAAACGTGATGTATACACCACCTCTAAAATAAGCAAAGGCTCCAGAACGGTAAAAATAAAAACAGATATCGATTCCATCAGAATTACAGTGAAAAAAGGTGAAAAAAAAGATTTTGTAATTCTTTTAAAAGGGAAAGATTCCTGTCTTACCCGAATTGAGAGCTCGGTTCCCAAAGATTTCAGTAATGTCAATCCGCCTTTTCACGACAGCATCCGTCTCGGAATCAATGAACAGAATACGATGTTTGTAAAGACTGCATTGAATAAAGATTCTCTTACTCTTAATTTTGATACCGGAAGCAACAATCTTTCTCTTACCCGGGAAACCCTGAAAGATAAAATTAAAGAACAACTGAAAGGAAGAGTAAATGTGTTATCGATCGGAAACAAAAAATATGACGGATTCAGAATCTATCAGGTTGAGCTAACCGGACATGGTACCGACGGGAGGTTTGGCTGGGATCTGTTTGATGGAATGGTAGTGGAAATGAATTATGACCACGGAATGATGGTTGTACACTCTCAACTTCCTGAAAATGTAAAAAAAGACAAAGCCTACGAAAAATTAGAAATTAAATATTTTGATAAACTGTTTTTTGTAGAAACAACGATAAAGCAGGGTTCCCAAACAAATAAAGACTGGTTCCTTTTTGATACGGGATACCAGCGTACAGTCATGCTGGACGATCCTTTACTTAAAGAGCAGAATTTCCCTACAGATCAGATGAAAATAATAAAAAAAGTCGTCATGAAAGGAGGCCAGGGCAATGAAATTCCTGTCAACACAGTCAATCTGGAATCGCTAAGTCTGGGAAAATATAATCTGAAAAATATTCCGGCTCAGCTGCTTTCCGAAAGCAGACCTGTACTTGATAAAAAAATGAATATTCTGGGCAATGAGATCTTAAAGAGATTTAATGTTTTTCTGGATTTTCAGAACAATGTTGTTTATATAAAACCAAATAAACTGTTTAATGACGGATATATTGAGAAAGAGTAAGTAGGCTGTAAAATAAATATTTCTTAACTTTATAATCCTTAAAGTATTCTTGTCTTTAAGGATTTTTTATTTACAAACAATTTTATTCTTATTTAATGATGTTGATGACTAAAATTTTTAACAAGCAGAATATTTTTCTTCTCCTGTTAATCGTAATGGTCTTAATGGCAAAACTGGTCCCGTTTCATGAATCGTACAACAGGTATTTCAATCTTTCAGCTTTTATAGACTGGGGTATTGCCGGTATTTTTTTACTGTACGGACTTAAACTTAATTTAAAAGAAGTCGTAAAAGATATTTCCAACTGGAAATTACACCTCCTGATTCAGTCGGGGACTTTTATCCTCTTTCCATTGCTTGTCCTGCTGTTTTATCCTTGGGTAAAAGGTTCGGAATATGAAAATATCTGGCTGTCTGTATTTTTTCTTGCCTGCCTGCCATCCACGGTTTCTTCGTCGGTTGTCATGGTTTCTATTGCCAAAGGAAATGTTACTTCTGCTATTTTTAATGCGTCAATTTCCGGATTAATCGGTATTGTCATGACCCCGCTTCTGATGAGTTTTTTTTTAGAACCAGCTTCAGGCTCAGGAAATCATGGTGAAGTTGTACAGCAATTGCTGATGAAAGTATTGCTGCCTATTATTTTAGGAATTCTCTTAAACCCTGTTTTAAAAAAATGGGTGACAAAATATTCTAACGTGATCGCCGAATTTGACAGACTGATTATTTTATTAATTGTCTACGAAAGTTTTTCAACCGCCTTTATCGAGAATATTTTTGTATCGGTGCCATCCGTTGTATTTTTAATTCTTGCATTAAGTGTCGTTTTCCTGTTTTTCGCAGTATATAATATTCTGCAGTTTCTGGCGGGGAAAATGAAGTTTAATGCTAAAGATATCATCACGGTGACCTTTTGTGGTTCAAAAAAATCATTAGTTCACGGCAGTCTTTTCTTATTGGTATTGGGAATTCCTGAAGATCAGAAAGTCCTGTTTTTACTTCCGGTTATGGTGTATCACAGTTTCCAGTTATTCTATGTAAGCTGGCTCGCAAATAAGATCGCACGAAAAGCTTCCGATGTTTAAAATATATTTAATTATCTTTATTTATATGAAAAAAATGAAGAAAGCAGTTCTGGTATCACTGATCATGATGAGTGTGTGGTCTAATGCGCAAAATATCAGTAAGATAATGGCGCAGAACGGGGCATTCAGAAAAGATATAGTGTTTACAGTTAAGGGTGATGCTCAAGAAACTTATCTGCCGGTAACGGTGATTAAAGGAAAAGAAAAAGGTCCCGTTTTCAGTATTGTTGCAGGGATTCACGGTTATGAATATCCACCAATCATTGCTGTTCAGGAAATATTAAAAGAAATAAAACCTGAGGAAATAAAAGGAACCTTAATTATCGTACCTATTGCCAATGTTGAGGCTTTTCAAAAAAGAACCCCTTTCGTTAATCCATTAGACCATAAAAATTTAAATAATGCTTTTCCGGGTTCTTCAGACGGAACACCAACCGATCAGATTGCAAATATTATTACAAAAGAAATCATTTCCAATTCGACTGTATTTTTAGACATTCACGGAGGAGATGCTAATGAGGATCTGATGCCTTTTGTATGTTATTATGACAGGAAAGATACTCCAGAAAATACAAAACTCGCTTATGACCTGTCGGTTCAGTCACAAATCAGACGTCTCGTTTCTTATCCATATAATTTAACACCGGACGAACCTGCAAAATATGCTTTCAAACAGGCAACTCAACAGGGGATTACTGCGTTAAGCATTGAAGCCGGCAAGCTGGGAACAGTGCAACAGGAAAATGTGGAGATGATAAAAACTGCTGTCTATAATATGCTGGCACATTCTGGAAATTATGTACGTGGAAAATCAAAACTTAAGAAGAGAAAAGCACCTGTATTTTTCAATCAACAGGAGTACATCCGGTCTCCTGAAAGCGGAATTTTTTACAGTGATCTGAAAAACGGAGACTGGGTTAGGAAAAACCAGAATCTAGGCTATATCACAGATGAATTCGGAAAGAAAAAACAAAATATCATTTGTACTACAGACGGAGTTATTCTATATAAAGTAGGAACTCCACCTGTTAATAAAGACGAAACCTTATTTTGCATAGTATATTCAAAAGTAAATGAAGAGAAGTAAAAGGAAAAAGTAGATCAGAATATAATACTTCGTGTCCTTTACATTAAAAATATTAAGAATGAAAAAAATATACACAATCATCGCTTTGTCAACTGCGATTATCGCTTTTTCACAAAAACCTTTAGATAAAGTAGAACCAGCCTTCTGGTGGAAAGGAATGAAAAATCCCGAGCTCCAGATTTTAGTCTATGGAAAAATATTGCCAACAATGAAATTGAACTTTCAGATGGTGTTCAGGTAAAAAATATTCAGAAAGTTGAAAATCCAAACTATGTTTTTGTAACAGTCAATACCAATGAAATCAACGTTCCGAAGTTTAAGATTAATATTAAAAACGGCAAAAAAAATATAGGATCTTATACCTATGAATTGAAGCAGAGAGATCCAAACTCTGCCAACAGAGAATCTTATACATCCAAAGATGTAATGTACCTGATTATGCCTGACCGTTTTGCCAATGGTGACGAAAAAAATGATTCAAGCCCTAATTTAACGGAAAAGGCTGACAGAAGCCTTCCGAATGGCCGTCATGGTGGTGACTTGCGTGGAATCATTAATAATTTAGATTATATTCAAAATCTTGGTGCAACAGCTGTTTGGCTCACTCCTGTGAATGAAGACAACGAAAAAGTCTATTCCTACCACGGCTATGCCCAGACCGATCTATATAAAATCGATGCCCGCTACGGAACCAACGAAGAATATAAAGAACTTTCCCAAAAATTAAACAAGAGAAATATGAAGCTGGTGATGGATTATGTCACCAATCACTGGGGGATTTCACATTGGATGATCAAAGATTTGCCGACAAAGGACTGGATTCATCTGTTTAATGACGATGAAAATGGTTTTAAACGATCAAACTACAAAACAACAACTCAGTTTGACACCAACGCTTCTGAAATCGATAGAAAAGTGGCATTAGATGGCTGGTTTGATACAACGATGCCTGATGTTAATCAAAAAAATCCTTTGGTTTTAAAATATTTAACGCAAAATGCAATCTGGTGGATAGAATATGCGGAATTGGGCGGTTTCCGTGTAGATACATATCCTTATAATGATAAAGAAGCGATGGCAAAATGGGCGCGCGCGATCACCGATGAATATCCGAAATTCAATATTGTCGGTGAAACCTGGTTGAATACTGCCGGACAAATTTCAGCCTGGCAAAAGGATTCTAAAACGGGTGAAGCAGCCAATTATAACTCCAATCTGCCGTCTGTGATGGATTTTATGCTGTATGGAGATTTGCCGAAAGCTTTGAAAGAAAAAGAAGGCTGGGATAGCGGAATGAACCGTATCTATAACAGTTTTTCCAGTGATTTTTTGTATCCCGATATCAATAATGTGATGGTTTTCTTTGAAAATCATGATACCGAAAGATGGAATGAGATTTTTAATGATGACCCGAAAGCATATAAATTAGGACTGACATTGATCTCAACTGTCCGTGGAATCCCACAAATTTATTACGGCTCAGAGATTGGAATGAGAGGTGATAAAAATAAAGGTGGTGATGCAGATATCCGAAGAGATTTTCCGGGTGGCTGGAAATCCGACAAACAAAATGCTTTTCAAAATTCTACTCAAACGCCTGAACAGAAGGAATTTTATCAGTTTACTCAGAAGTTACTGAACTGGAGAAAAGAAAAAGAGGTGATCCACACCGGAAAAACTAAAAATTTCGTTCCTCAGAATAATGTTTTTGTGTATTTTAGATATAATGAAAAAGAAAGTGTAATGGTGGTTTTAAATAACAATGAAAAAGAGCAGGCACTGGATTTGAAACATTTTGCAGAATCTCTGAATGGGTTTTCAAAAGGAAAAGACATCATCTCAGACAAAGAATTTTCATTGCAAAATAATATGACGATACCTGCAAAAACCTCAATGGTAATCGAATTAAACTAAACACGAATGACATAAATAGCTGAACAAATTTCACAGTCAAATCTTTGTGATCTTAGTTAAGTGAAACGCCTTTGCGAACTTAAAAAAGTTTAGTAGTAAAAAGAAAACTTTGTGTCCTTTGAGTTTAAAAAACTAAATACAGTCTCAAACCTCACAGGTTTTTAAAATCTGTGAGGTTTATATAAAAATAGAATTTAAAAATTCAAAATTAAACATGAAAAAAACAACAATATTCTTCACCTTCGTCCTATTTGTCGTGAGCTTTACAAGCATTTCAGCTCAATCAAAATTCGATAAAGACAAAACAGCAATCGGAACAATGCTCGATGGTTTCAATGTTGCGGCAGCAAAAGCTGATTTTACAACGTATTTCAATTATTTCGCAGACGAATCCACATTTATCGGAACGGATGCCACCGAAGTTTGGGATAAAAAAGCATTCATGGTTTGGGCAAAACCTTATTTCGATAAAAAAAGAACGTGGAATTTTACTTCACTAAAAAGAAATATCTATTTCAGTAAAGACGGTAAGCTGGCATGGTTTGATGAATTACTGGATACCCAAATGAAAATCTGTCGTGGTTCTGGAGTGGTAGAAAAAATCAACGGAGCCTGGAAAGTGAAACAATACGTACTTTCTGTGACCGTTCCGAATGAGGTTGTAGATAAAGTGGTGGTGGAAAAAACGCCAATCGAAGATGTATTAATTCAAAAATTGAAGCAGTAATGGCAGAAATAGCGGGAAGATATGAGGCCGGAAAATTTGGAAAAAAAGTAAAACCCAATTTATCCATGGCTCAAATCATCAACATGAGTATGGGATTTTTGGGCATCCAGATGGCTTTTGGTCTGCAAAACGGAAATGCGAGCCGAATTCTGGCTAATTTCGGAGCAGATGTTCATGAGTTATCATGGTTTTGGCTGGTAGCTCCCGTTACGGGATTGATTGTTCAGCCAATTATCGGTCATATGGGAGACAACACATGGAGTCCTCTTGGTAGAAGAAAGCCTTACTTTTTAATTGGGGCGGTTTTATGTGCCATAGGTTTGGTCATGCTTCCAAATGCAGCTTCTGCAACACAAATGATGGCAGCGAATGTTTTATTGTTGGCCGTCATTTTTCTGGCGATGATGGACGCTTCAATCAACGTGGCAATGGAGCCTTTCCGTGCTTTGGTAGGAGATATGCTGCCGAAACATCAGGGAACAATCGGGTTTTCAGTACAGACGATTTTAATTGGAATCGGGGCGGTTATCGGTTCATATTTGCCCGACTGGTTAACGAAGCTGGGAGTCTCAAACGAAGCCCAGGCTGGTTTTGTAGCAGATAATGTGATTTATTCATTTTATGTAGGCGCAGGATTTCTTTTATTGACGATACTTTATACCATATTTACAACAAAAGAATATTCTCCTGAGGAATTTGCAGAGTTTGAAGGCGGAAAAGAAGTAGTGGAAGAGCCTTCAAAGTTTACGGATATTTTTAAAGATTTTTCAAATATTCCGTCACAGATGAAAAGACTGGGTGCGGTGCAGTTTTTCTCATGGTTTGCATTGTTTACGATGTGGGTTTTTACAACGAGTGCACTGGCAACTCATCATTTCGGACTTTCACCTGATGATACCCACTCAAAAGCTTTCAATAATGCCGGAGATTTAACAGGGAAATTATTCGGGATGTACAATCTTTGGGCAATTCCGTTTGCGTTTTTATTAACGCCGATCGCTAAATGGATTGGAAAAAAACAGACCCATGCATTGGCATTAGCTTTTGGGGGAATAGGATTAATTTCAATGTATTTCATAAAAGATGTCAACCTTCTTTGGATTTCAATGATTGGATTGGGATTCGCCTGGGCAAGTATTTTAGCGATGCCTTATGCAATGCTGATTGAAGTAATTCCGCAAAAGAAAATGGGGGTTTATATGGGGATTTTTAATTTTTTCATTGTGATTCCTCAAATTATCAACGGAATTTTCGGTGGTCCTATTGTTAGCGGATTTTTTGGCAAACAGGCGATTGATTATGTAGTGGTCGGTGGTGTTTGTATGCTTTTGGGAGCGGTTTTAACATTGTTTTTCATTAAATCTGATGACGAAACACCAAAAGAAATCGAAGAAGAGATTCAGCAGGTGCATTTTTAAAGTAAAATTTTAACTCAATAAAACGGACTTCGGTTCGTTTTTAATTTAAAATATGCCATCAAAATAAACAAAAGTATTTGATTTACAAATTGCTAAAGTATTGTTCAACTTATATTTTCATTGTAGTTTTCATTAAATGCTGACCTTTTTTTCAACATAAATAAATTTTAAAAAAACAGTATCTTTCAAAAGAAAATATGGAATATTCCGTTTAATTCTTAAATTTGACGCATGCGAAAGAATCTTTATCTCATCATTATATCATTTTCTCTTGTGAGCTGCTATACCTACCAGGTTAAAAAGCCAGTAGATCCATTGGTCGATAATAAAGCTGGATCTAAAAATAGTACAACGATTGCTAATAAAACTCCTACGCAAACTGACAATGTAATAAGTGAGCGACAAAGCCCTAATTTACCTCAAACGCCTGCGCCTATCAATATTCAGGAGAAGCTTGCACCGAATAAAAATGTTAGAATTGATGTTGATGGAAAGGCATATAAAGTAATAGTTGATAAGTGGGAAGGTGACAGCCTGGTTGCACATCCGGTTCGTAATGCCAAAAAAACGCTGAAATTCCATAAGAATCAGATCAATGCTGAAAGAATTGCTGAAAAACGCTTTTCACAGCCTATCGCTGATATTATTACTGTTGTTGCGTATGCCGGTATTGGTTTTTTAATCTATTCTCTTGTTCGTTAATTTAATAATCGAATTTTAAAATAAAAATAATCAAAAAGCGGGTTCAAAAGAATCCGCTTTTTAATGTACTATGTTCATCTCACAAATAACCACAATCATCTGTGTAAATCTGCGAAATCTGTGGGAAAAATCAATAAGAACGGGCTTTATCCAGTTTTGCAAAAAATACAACCGAATTTAGCCAAAAGATTAAAAATTGATCATTCAATTTTCATCCTTTCTTACCTTACATCAATATTTTCTCAACGCGCACACCGTACATTTGTACCATAAATAATCACAATATGAAAACAGTATATCATAAAGCAGATACAAGAGGTCATGCCAATCACGGTTGGTTAGATTCTTACCATACATTCAGTTTTGCCAATTATCAAAATAATGAAAGAACACATTTCGGAGTTTTGAGAGTTTTGAATGACGACACCGTTTCTCAGGGAATGGGATTTGGAACGCACCCACACAAAAACATGGAAATCATTTCTATCCCTTTGGAAGGCGATTTGGAACATAAAGATTCTATGGGAACAACAGCTGTTATCAAAAAAGGAGAAATTCAGGTGATGAGTGCCGGAACAGGCGTGATGCACAGTGAATATAATAAAAATAAAGACGAAGCTGTAAAATTCTTACAGATTTGGGTTTTTCCAAAAGAAGAAAATGTTGAACCAAGATACGATCAGAAAAGTATTAAAAATGGCGAAAAAATCAACGGATTTCAGCAGATTTTGTCACCTAATAAAAACGACGACGGAGTATGGATTCATCAGGATGCTTGGTTTAATCTGGCTAATTTTACCAAAGGAAACGGCAAAAATTATATACTTAACAAAAAAGGAAACGGAGTATATGCCTTTGTATTAAAAGGAAGTGCAAAAATAGGCGACAGAATTTTAAATGAAAGAGACGGATTAGGAATCTGGGACTCTCAAAGTTTTAATATCGAGGCTGTAGAAGACACAGAGATCCTTTTAATGGAAGTTCCAATGGAATTACCATCATATTTAAGATAATTAAAAAGCAAAATAATTTCGCAGAGTAAAAATTCCTCTCCACCGGAGGGGTGGCGAAAATTCAAAGAATTTTTGACGGGGTGGTTAAAAACGTAAAATATTAGATTTTAACAAAAATCTTCCCGACCTTTGCGCCAGCAATTAAAAATAACTTTACTTTAAAATAGATAAAAAACAATGAAAATTTTAGCAATAGCCGGAAGTAATTCCGAAACGTCAATCAATAAATTTTTAGTCTCTTATGCTTCATCATTAATCGAAAATGCTGAGGTGGAAATTGTAGATATGAATGATTTTGAAATGCCCATCTACAAACATCAGAGAGAAGCAGAAAGCGGAGTTCCACAGGAAGCTCACGATTTTGCTGCAAAAATTGACGGTGCAGATGTGCTTTTAATTTCACTTTCAGAGCACAACGGAACATACTCAACAGCATTTAAAAATGTATTCGACTGGACTTCGAGAATAAAAGACAGAGCAGTATGGAACCAGGTTCCAATGTTGTTGATGGCAACAGCTCCCGGAGGTAGAGGTGGATTAGGAGTTTTAGAAGCTGCTGAAAAACGTTTCCCGCTTCATGGTGGAAATATTGTGGATACATTTACACTTCCTTTCTTCAATGATAATTTTGATAAATCGGCTCAGAAAATATCTAATGAAGAGAAAGACAGTGAATTAAAAGAGAAAATTCAGAAAATTTCGGCTATCGAATCTATCCTTGAAAAATAGATTTGAATATTAATTTAAAATTAATATCTTTGCAAAAAGAAAAGAAGATGAAAATTCAGACCTCCCATAAAGAATGTTTTTCCGAGAAAGGGAAAATTGTGGGCTCTGAAATTCTGAGATAAAATACTGGCCGATAATCTACTAAGATTGTCGGCTTTTTTGTTTTCTAAATTTGAATAAAAGTAATATAAAGATAAGAGACATCAGATACCAGATATTAGATTTATAAATGATCTGTAATCTGAAATCTAGCATCTAAAAATCTAAATAAAACATGAGCAACACTTACAAATCTGCAGGAGTAGACAAAGAAGAAGGATACAAAACCGTTGACAAGATCAAGAAAGCGGTGGGGGAAACTCACAATTCCAATGTATTGAATCATTTGGGAAGTTTTGGAGCTTTCTATGAGATCGGAGGATACAAAAATCCTGTTTTGGTTTCAGGAACGGATGGAGTGGGAACGAAGCTGAAAGTAGCTTTAGATTCTAAGAAATATGATTCTATCGGTGTAGACTGTTTCGCGATGTGTGCAAATGATATCCTTTGTCACGGTGCAAAGCCTCTGTTCTTTTTAGATTATCTGGCTTGTGGAAAACTGGATTCTGAAATTGCTGCAGAAATCGTTTTAGGAATGGTGGAAGCTTGTAAAGATAACAACTGTGCATTAATTGGCGGGGAAACTGCTGAAATGCCCGGTATGTATCAGCCAGGAGATTATGACGTTGCCGGATTCTGTGTAGGAATCGTTGAAAAAGATCAGATTATTGACGGCTCTAAAATTAAAGCAGGTAACAAAATTATTGCTTTGCCAAGCTCAGGATTCCATTCAAACGGATTCTCCCTGGTAAGAAAAGTATTCCCTGATTTCAACGAAGAATTTGAAGGAAAGCCATTATATGAAACACTTTTGGTTCCGACCAGATTATATTACAAAGATATTCACAAAGTAATTGAAGAGGTACAGGTTTCCGGAATTGCTCACATTACAGGAGGAGGATTGTACGAAAATATTCCTAGAATTATCGGAGAGGGACTTTGTGCAACGATTGATGCTTCAAAAATCCAGATTCCAAGCATTATGCTGGAGTTGGAAAAAAGAGGTGGTGTAGCTCGTGAAGAGATGTTCGGAACATTCAACATGGGGGTCGGAATGATCATTGTTGTAGATTCAGAACACGCAGAAAAAGTATTGCACCTTCTGGATGATGCTTACGAAATCGGAGAAATTACGGAAGGAAGCGAAAAAATAGATTTAAAATTCTAAAAGACATCGGATTTTAGATACTAGATCTCAGATTTTTAGTCTGAGATCTAGTATCTGAAATCTATTATCTAAATTAATGAAAAACTTAGTTATACTCGTTTCGGGTTCAGGAACCAATCTTCAGAGAATCATTGATACGATTGATAATGGAGAAATCCAGAATGCAAAAGTATCTTTAGTGGTAGCCGACAGAGAATGTTACGGACTGGAAAGAGCAAAAAATCATAACATAGAAAACGTTCTGATTCCTAGAGGAAAAAACTTCAGCAGCGAATTGAGTAAAATGATTCCTGAAAATACAGACTTAATTGTATTAGCGGGATTTTTATCCATTCTGAAACCTGAGTTTTGTGAAAACTGGAACGGAAAGATAATCAATATTCATCCGGCATTGCTTCCAAAATATGGGGGAAAAGGAATGTGGGGACACCATGTTCATAACGCTGTGATTGAAGCCAAAGAAAAAGAAAGCGGAGCAACAGTCCATTTCGTAACTTCAGGAATCGATGAAGGAGAAGCTATTTTTCAGAAATCCTTCGAAGTAACAGAAAATGATACTCCGGACACGCTGGCCGAAAAAGTTCATAAAATAGAATATGAAATTTTCCCGATAGCAATAAACACAGTATTAAACAATAATTAAAGCACTCTAATTATTAGCGATACAAAAATTCCCTTCCAAGGGTGGGGTGTCAAAAATTCTTTGAATTTTTGACGGGGTGGTTAAAAAAAGCAACGAAAGGCTTCGACAAGCTCAGCCTGACAACGAAAAACCAACCAAAAAGTTTGTCATTCCGAAGGAATCTAAGCAGAAATGCTTTCAGCATGACAGACAGAAAGTAAAAAATATTTAGCATTAGAGATGTCATGCTGAGCCTGTCGAAGCATCTCTCTAATCAAAAAAACAAAACACATTTAGATTTAAAAAGTTTTCAACAAAAGAAAAAATCTAAGTAAAATAAAGTAAAATCGGAGGTGAAAGACCCGGTTTACAGTTTGAAATAACTGTAAAAAGTAAAAAATCGAAAGTAAAATGAGCAAAAAAAGAGTTTTAATCAGTGTTTCTGACAAGAGCGGATTGATCGAATTCGCACAGTTTTTGGAAGCCCAAAACTATGAATTGATCTCTACGGGAGGGACATTCAAACATTTGAAAGACGCTGGTTTAAATCCAATTCAGATTGATGAGGTTACCAATTTCCCTGAGATGTTGGACGGAAGAGTGAAAACATTACACCCGAAAGTTCACGGTGGTTTGTTGGCCGTTCGTTCAAATGAAGAACACATGAAAACTGTTCAGGAGCACGGAATTGGTCTGATTGACATGGTGATCGTAAATCTTTATCCTTTCTTTGAGAATGTAAACAAAAATATTTCTCTTCACGAAAAGGTAGAGTTTATCGATATCGGAGGTCCTTCAATGCTTCGTTCTGCAGCTAAAAACTTTGATTCTGTAACGGTAATTACTGATGTTGAAGATTATACAACCGTAAAAATCGAAATGGAACAAAACGGGGATACATATATTGAAACCCGTAAAAAACTGGCAGGAAAAGTATTCAACCTTACTTCTGCTTATGACGGAGCTATCTCAAGAATGCTTTTAGAAGAAGATTATCCAACTTATCTGAATGCTTCTTACAAAAAAGTTTCTGACCTTAGATATGGTGAAAATCCACATCAGACAGCAGCTTACTACGTTTCTACTTTCGAAAACGGGGCTATGAAAGATTTCGAACAGTTAGGAGGTAAGGAATTGTCTTTTAACAACCTTCGTGATATGGACCTTTGCTGGAAAGTGGTTACCGAATTCAAGGAAGAAATGGCTTGCTGTGCAGTAAAACATTCTACCCCTTGCGGCGTTGCGATCGGAACTTCAGCTTTGGAAACGTATCAAAAAACTTTCGAATGTGATCCGGTTTCAATCTTTGGCGGAATTGTTGCTATGAACTACAAAATCGATGCAGCAACGGCGGAAGAATTAAACAAAACATTCCTTGAAATCGTTATGGCTCCTGAATTTGATGAGGAAGCTTTAGAAATTTTAAGAAAGAAGAAAAATTTAAGAATTATAAAAATCGTAAACCCTGTTTCTGACAAACAGACTTGGGTGAAAATAGACGGTGGAATTTTAGTTCAGGACAATGACAGTATCTTCTCTGATGATATTAAAGTAGTTACCGAAACTCAACCTACAGAAGAGCAGAAAAAAGCATTATTATTCTCTCAGAGAGTGGTAAAATATGTAAAATCTAATGCGATTGTAGTTTCCAACGGAATTCAGGCTTTCGGAATCGGAGGGGGGCAGGTAAACAGAATCTGGGCAACCCAACAGGCAATCGAAAGGGCTAAAGAGAAGTTCACAGGAGACTTAGTATTGGCTTCTGATGCATTTTTCCCTTTCCGTGATGTGGTAGATTTCTGCGCTCAGGAAGGAATCACAGCGATTATTCAGCCAGGTGGAAGTGTAAAAGACCAGGACAGCATCGAAGCGGCTAATGAGCACAAAATACCGATGATGTTCACTGGAATTAGACATTTTTTACATTAATTAAAATAGAATTAAAAAATAATTTTGAGATTGTATTTATAGCATTCAAAATTATATATTTGTAAAGTATAGACTAGATAATTAAATAAAGTATGAGAATATTAATCATAGGTGAAGGTGGAAGAGAGTCTGCTTTGGCTGTAAAGCTTCAGAGCGATTCTAGAGTTTCTAAAATGTTTTTTGCAAACGGAAACGCAACTACCGATGTAATAGGGAAAAATGTTCATTTATCAGAGATTAACGAACTGAGAGATTTTGCGATCAAAGAAAAGATAGATCTTACTATCGTAGGCCCGGAAGCACCGCTTGTAGCTGGTTTGAAGGACGAATTCAAGAAGCATGACCTTAAAGTTTTTGGTCCGAATCAAAAAGTAGCCAGCCTGGAAGGAAGTAAGGCTTTCTCTAAGAAATTCATGCAGACCTATGATATCAAAACAGCTAAAGCTGTGGTATTTGATTCATATAACGAAGCTAAGGAATATGTACAGACGCAGGAATTTCCTTTAGTGATCAAGGCAAGTGGTTTAGCAGGTGGAAAAGGTGTTGTTATTTGCGATACTCTGGAAGAAGCTGAAGCTACGATCCATGATTTCATGATTAGAAGAATCTATGGAGATGCCGGAATTCGTTTAGTTATCGAAGAATTTTTACAAGGTTTTGAGGCTTCAATCATTGCTTTCTCAAACGGTGAAAAGATTTTCCCTTGTATCGCTGCTAAAGACTATAAAAAAGCAGGAAACGGTGATACAGGACCGAATACGGGAGGTATGGGATCTGTAGCTCCTAGCCCTGAATTTACAGAAGAACATTACGCTGATTTCGAAAAACATATCCTTGAACCAACGGTTGCTGGTCTTAAAGGAGAAGGTTTCAGCTTTAAAGGAATCATTTTCTTCGGATTAATGGTGACAAAAAACGGAACTTATCTTTTAGAATACAACATGAGATTCGGAGATCCTGAAACTCAGGTGTTGATGGCGTTGATGGAAAACAACCTTCTTGATGTTATCAACGATTGTATGGACGGAAAAGAAATCGAGCTTAAGTTTAAAAACGAAAAAGCGGTTTGTTTGGTAATGTGTTCAGGAGGTTATCCAAGAAACATCGAAACCGGTTTTGAAATTACAGGTGAAGATAAAGTACAGCACAGTCAGTTACTTCATGCCGGAGCTGTCAGAAAAGGAGACAAAGTAGTTTCAAACGGTGGTAGAGTTCTGAACATCGTAGCTACGGGAGCGACTTACGAAGATGCCCGCAAAAAAGTTTACGAAGACGCAAGTCATGTACATTTCGATTACGGCTTCTACAGAGAAGACATCGGAAAGTTTTAAAATAAATCACGAAAAAAGATTTGGAGCAATCCAGGTCTTTTTTTGTAAAGAAGTTGAAATTTAGATGTTAGATATAAGATTCCAGACTAAAGGTCTGATGTCTGATATCTAAAATCTGATGTCATTTAAAAACAAATTAATTCAAAAAATGAACAACGGTATTATCATATTAGATTTCGGATCTCAGTACAACCAGCTTATCGGAAGAAGAATCCGTGAGATGGGTGTATATTCTGAAATTTTACCTTTCAATACACCATTAGAAACGATTTTAGAAAAACAGCCGAGAGGAATTATCCTTTCAGGGGGCCCAAGCTCTGTAAATGCAGAAAACGCTCACCTGGTTGAAAAAGAATTATACGAACAGGGAATTCCCGTATTAGGAATTTGCTACGGAATGCAGTTGACAGCACACCTTTTAGGCGGAAAAGTTCATAAGGGAGTGAAAGGAGAGTATGGAAAAGCTCACTTGGAAATTGTAAAAGAATCTTCTTTATTAAAAGGCGTTACAGACAATTCTATTGTTTGGATGAGCCACTTTGACGAAGTTGGAGAATTGCCTGCAGGTTTTGAATTAAATGCAAAATCAGGAGTAATTGCTTCGATTTCAAATGAAGATAAGAAAATCTATTGCGTACAGTTTCACCCGGAAGTTTCTCACACTGAAGAAGGTGGAAAAATGCTTGAGAATTTCGTTTTCGGAATCTGTGATGCTGAGAAAAACTGGAAACTAACGAACTATATCGATAAAACAGTTGCAGAAATCCGTGAAAGAGTAGGTGACCAAAAAGTGATCCTTGGACTTTCAGGAGGGGTGGATTCTTCTGTAGCAGCAGTTTTAATTCACAGAGCAATTGGTGATCAACTAACTTGTATTTTCGTGGATACAGGGTTGTTAAGAAAAGACGAAGGTAAAAAAGTAATGGACAATTATGGAGAGCATTTCCATATGAACATTAAATTGGTTGATGCTTCTGAAAGGTTTTTAACAAAATTAGCAGGAGTTGATGATCCAGAAGCCAAAAGAAAAATCATCGGAAACGAATTTATTCATGTTTTTGATGAAGAATCTCATAAAATTGAAGGCGCTAAATTTTTAGCACAAGGAACAATTTATCCTGATGTGATTGAAAGCCAGTCAGTAAACGGACCGTCTGCGGTGATCAAATCACACCACAATGTTGGGGGGCTTCCGGAAGATATGGATTTCGAATTGCTTGAGCCTTTGAGAGAATTATTTAAGGACGAAGTAAGAAAAGTAGGCGAAGAATTGGGTATTCCTCATCATTTGGTGCACAGACATCCTTTCCCTGGTCCAGGTTTGGGCATCAGAATATTGGGAGCTGTGGATGCTGAAAAAGTGAGAATTTTACAGGAAGCTGATGATATTTTCATTGAAGAATTATACAAAAACGATTTGTATGAGAAAGTTTCTCAGGCTTTCGTAGTTCTTCTTCCTGTAAAATCTGTGGGAGTAATGGGTGATGAAAGAACGTATGAATACACAGCAGTAGTTCGTTCTGCAAATACTATCGACTTCATGACGGCAACTTGGAGCAGACTTCCTTACGAGTTTTTAGATACTGTTTCAAGCAGAATCATCAACGAAGTAAGAGGTATCAATAGAGTAGCTTACGATATTTCAAGCAAACCGCCTGCAACCATCGAGTGGGAATAATCTTGACTTGAATTTTTACATATAAATCCTGCCTTTAGGCGGGATTTTTTTATTAATTAACATTATAGAAATAGAAATCTTCTGCAGAAAAATCTTTTAAATTTCCCATAAAATTAAAGTATTTATTGTAAGTCTCTGCATCTACAGATAGTGATTTTTCTAATAAAGAATTTACATTAATATATTGCAAATAGCTAAATTGGTCTAGAAGAAATTTGACTTCGGAAAAATATTTATTTTCTATGAAAAATAGAGGGTAATCCAAGCAGAGATAACCAATTATGGAATTTTTAATGACTATAGTAGCAATTTTTTCTTCATCAATTTCAATATTAATATAATAATTATTGGATAAAATATCAATAATGTTATGAAAGTCAGAATGTTTCCAATTTATATTTAAGCTTATTACGCTTTCAATTATAGATGTAATATTCATTGTTAAATTTAGATGAATGATTTATTCATGCCATTTTTGAAATATTAGGATGTGGAAAATTTTTCCTAAATTTAAGTAAAATTACATCAAATGCAAATAGAAACAAGACCGCTGACGGTTCAGGATTATGAAGAATTGGTAGTAACAATGAAACGTGCTTACCCGCAAATGTCGGAATCAATATGGTCTAAAAAAAGTATTGAAAAACTTACCCGCATATTTCCGCAAGGACAGATTTGTATCACAGTAGACGGAAAATTAGCTGCCGTGGCACTGTCTATTATTGTGAATTACAATGAATTCGGGGATGATCATACGTATAGCGATATTACCGGAAATTATACTTTTAATACTCATTCTTCAACGGGTGATGTTTTGTATGGAATCGAAGTATTTGTAGACCCGGAATATCGTGAGCTCCGTTTAGGAAGAAGACTGTACGATGCCAGAAAAGAATTGTGTGAATTGCTGAATCTGAAATCTATTGTTCTGGGAGGAAGAATTCCAAATTATCATAAATACAGCAACGAACTTTCAGCAAGAGATTACATCCGAAAAGTAAGAGATAAGGAAATTTATGACCCTGTTTTGTCTTTCCAGCTTTCCAATAATTTTTTACCGATACGAGTTCTTAAAAAATATCTTCCGGAAGATGAGTCTTCCAAAGAAAATGCTGTTCTTTTACAGTGGAATAATGTCTATTACAGCAAAAAACCCAATACGATGCAGGACAGTATCATCCGGCTTGGGTTGGTGCAGTGGCAGATGAGGCATTTTAAAAATATTGATGCTTTTTATGAGCAGGTGGAATTTTTTGTCAATGTAATGGGTGATTATAAATCGGATTTTGTTCTGTTTCCGGAGCTCTTCAATACTCCTTTACTGGCGCCGTTCAATAAGCTTTCAGAAAGGGACAGTATGATAGAGCTTGCTAAACTGACCGAAGAAATCAAGAATAAAATTTCAGAGCTGGCGATCAGTTATAATGTTAATATTATTTCAGGAAGCATGCCTGTTTTTGAGAATAATGATCTGTATAACATCAGCTACCTTCTTCATCGTGACGGGCGTGTAGATGAATATCGTAAAATACATATCACTCCTAATGAAAGAAAATATTATGGAATGAAAGGGGGAAGTGAAATAAAAGTTTTCGATACAGACTGTGGCAAAATAGGTCTTGTAATCTGTTATGATGTAGAATTTCCTGAGCTTCCGAGAATTTTGGCGGATCAGGGAATGAAAATTTTATTTGTGCCTTATCTTACTGATACCCAGAATGCTTATATCAGAGTACGTCACTGTGCAGCCGCGAGGGCAATAGAAAATGAGTGTTATGTTGCTATTGCTGGGTGTGTAGGTAATTTGCCGGGAGTGAATAATATGGACATTCAGTTTGGTCAGGCAGCTGTATTTACTCCTTCTGATTTCGCATTTCCTTCTAATGCCGTAAAAGGGGAAGCTACTCCAAACACCGAAATGACTTTAATCGTAGATGTTGATTTGAATCTGCTGAAAGACCTTCATTACCATGGCTCCGTTCAGGTGATGAAAGACCGGAGAAATGATCTCTATGACACCTATCTGAAATAAAAAAGAAGACTGCATCCATCAAGGTGCAGTCTTTTGTTTATTGGTCTAACAATTATTAATTCTAAGCCAGCTGAGGGCAAAGAACAGCCGGACAAATTAATCCCGGACATCTAGGTCTTCCATCATCCGGACAACATTTATTTGAGCAGTTTTTAATGATTATACCTCCTGCGATGTTTTTTAATTGTTGTCTGGATACTTTCTTTAAATTTTTCATTTTAATATTTTTTAGAGTTTAGTTTTTAATGCTTGGTGATGCTAAAGTTAAAAATATTTTATGAATGAATCATTAAATAAAATAATTTCATTTTTTAACGGGAATTTCTGGTTTTGAATTTTTGTTTTTAAGACAAAAGAAATTAAATTTTTAATAGGAACAATTTTTGAATTAAATTGCAACTACATTTCAAGATATGTTTGACAAGCAACAAAGAAAACTGAAAAGATCTGCCAAATTAATTTCCGTATTGAGTAAATACGGTTTTAAAGACGTTTTGGCGAGAATGAAAAGCGGAAATAAACAGGTTGAAATTCCCGGTAATTCTGATGAAATTGTTTCCAAAGGAACGGTTTATGAAAGAATAAGACTGGTGTTGGAAGAATTGGGACCTACTTTTGTGAAGCTTGGCCAGACTTTCAGTAACAGGGAAGATCTTCTGCCTCCAGAACTTATTCAGGAACTGCAGAAACTTCAGGATAAAGTGGATGTTGTAGAAATGAATGTTGAAGAGATTCTGGAGAACGAATTTAATATTTCAGTTACTGAACATTTTCTGGATGTTCCTAAAGATCCTTTGGCCACAGCTTCCATTGCACAGGTTTATAAAGCAACTTTAATTGACGGGACGGAAGTTATTTTAAAAATTAAAAAAGCTGATGTTCAGACCGTTATTGAAGATGATCTACTGTTGATTAAAGATCTTGAAAAACTGATTTCGTCTTATTCTGAAATTGGTGATAAGCTGAATTTGAAACAGGCTATTTCAACTTTTGAAAAATCATTGCTGGAAGAAGTATCCTTAATAAATGAGAAGGAAAATATTCTGCAGTTTGCACGAAATTTTAAAAATAACAAAGAAACGTACGTCCCCAGAATTTACGAAGATTTTTCCAACAATAATATCCTCTGTATGGAATTTATTGACGGAATTAAGGTTACGGATAAAGTTAATCTGTTAGCCAATAACATTGATCCGGTAAAGATTTCAGAAGAGGGTTTAAGACTTTTTGTTTCACAGATTTTAGATTATGGGTTTTTCCATGCAGATCCTCATGCAGGAAATATTTTAGTGAAAAAAGATGGGAAGGTTGTTTTCATTGACTTTGGAGCAGTAGGGAAAATTCCACCTAATGATAAGGAAATTCTTGAAAATTTAATTGTGAGTTTCGTTGCTAAAAATCCACATAAGATCGTCAGGTACCTCAAAAAAATGGCGATAAGTTATCAGATTCCCGACGAAAGAAGATTCGAAAGTGATGTTGAAGATATTCTCAATTTTGTTCACAGTACTTCCCTCAAAGAAATTAATCCTCAGGCTATCATCAATAAAATGAAAGATGTTTTAAAGGATAACCGTTTGTATATGCCGGATTATTTTTATCTTTTATTTAAAGGAATTGGCTTGATAGAGGGGGTAGGGCGTACGATAAATCCTGATTTGGATATCGTTAAAAGCCTTAATCCTTACACCAAAAAAATATTCACCAAAAAAATAAGCCCTAAGAATATTTTAAAAACCGGAATGGACAAAATAATGAATTTCACCGATAATGTAGATGAAATTCCCAAAGAGTTACGTTCTGTTTTGCAAAAGCTGGATGAAAATAAATTTACTGTTTCCAGCGAAATTAAAAATATTGAAAAGACGAATCAGCTTATAAAATCAAGTATCGTTAATCTGATACTGGCGATGATTTTAGGAGCTAATATTATTGCCACAGCGATTGTTTTTGTATCGGAAGCCGGCCCAAGGATAGGAGAGTTGTCTTTGGTTGCGGTGCTGGGCTTCATTTTTTCGATTCTGTTAGTGATTATTATTCTGCTGAGGATTACAAGGAAATAATTTTGAAAATCTTAAAATAACCAATGAAAATATTAATCTTATCACTTCTCACATTTTGCAGTTCTTTTCTTTTTGCTCAGAAAGAGAAAGGTATTTTAGGAGACTTCAATGGTGACGGAAAAAAAGAATATGCCTATACAAAAGTAAACGACTGTAGTGATGAGTGTGACGGAAAATGTGAAACACTTATTTATTTTAGTGATAAAAATATAAAACCATTCACCATTTCACCATCGAGAAACGGAACTTTATATAATCTTACAGATTTAAATAATGACGGAAAAGACGATATCGGTTTTTATCCGGACTGGTGTACAAGCTGTTGGCATCCGCTATATGTCTATACTTTAAATAAAAAAGATTGGAAACCTTTGGTATCACCTATTTCTACGCATTGTTCGCAATGGGAGGATGAAAAATTTCCGATCAGAAAAGATCCGAAAAAGAAGGGGTACGTCATTATTACAACGAGTATCTGGAAAGATGATGATATTAAAGTTATTAGCAGAAGTGTGAAAGTGAATTGATTGGATGGAAACTGGGAGGTGGAAGTTTATGATTCTGCTTTAAATCAATATTTTACGTAAATATTAGATCCTAAAAATATGAACGTGGAGGTGATAATCTTCCAGCTTCAAACCTCCAGCTTCCCTACTACAAAATTAATTACCTATCTTTGCAAAATGGAAAAACTCACTTTTGCAGATTTTGACCTTCCGGTTAAAGTTCTTGATGTTTTAGCGGATCTGAATTTATTTGAACCTACTCCAATTCAGGAGAAAAGTATCAAGCCGATACTTTCAGGGAGGGATGTGATGGGAATTGCACAAACCGGAACCGGTAAAACATTAGCCTATCTTCTGCCTGTTCTTAAAACCTGGAAATATAATAAAAACGGTAATCCTACTGTTGTTATTTTAGTTCCTACAAGAGAATTGGTGGTTCAGGTAGCGGAAATTGTTGAAAAATTAACGGAAAATATTACTGCAAGAGTTATCGGAATTTATGGTGGTAAAAACATCAATACGCAAAAATTATTGTTTAATGATGGTTGCGATATTTTGGTGGGAACTCCGGGAAGGGTGATGGATTTGGCGATTGACAATGCCATTTCTCTGAAGGAAGTTCAGAAACTGATCATTGATGAGTTTGATGAAATGCTGAATCTTGGTTTCAGACCTCAACTGACCCATATTTTCGAAATGATGAGAGAGAAAAGACAAAATATTCTTTTCTCTGCAACGATGACAGAGGCTGTTGATGAAATGCTGGACGAATATTTTGCAAGTCCTGTAGAAATTTCATTGGCAAAATCGGGAACTCCACTTGAAAAAATTGAACAGACTGCCTATAAAGTAGAAAATTTTAATACTAAAATTAACCTGTTGGAGCATTTGTTGAAAACAGATACCGATATGTCGAAGGTATTGATTTTCACCAATAACAAAAAGAATTCAGATCTTTTATTTACTAAAATTGATGAACTTTTTCCTGAACAGTTTGATGTTATTCACTCCAATAAATCTCAAAACTACAGATTAAAGGCGATGAAACGCTTTGAAAATGAAGAAATCCGAGGTTTGATCACCACAGATGTAATGGCGAGAGGTTTGGATATTTCAGATATTACACACGTTATCAATTTTGAAACACCGGATATTCCTGAGCAATATATTCACAGAATCGGTAGAACAGGTAGAGCAGATAAAGATGGTAGAGCAGTAACTTTTGTTACGAAAAAAGAAGAAACTTTTGCTCTTGACATTGAGTTGCTGATGGATAAGGAATTAAAATACATCGACTTTCCGGAAGATGTGAAAATTAATCCTAAAAAGATTGCTTCAGAAGAAGATGTTATCATCATGAAAAATCCTGCTCAGGTAAAATTAAACGACGGCGGGGGAGCTTTCCATGAAAAGAAAGACAAAAATAAGAAGGAAAACTGGGGTGGACCTTCAAAAAGAAAAGCACCAAAAAAATTCGGAGCCAACAGAGCTCAGCAAAAAGCGATTTCAAAGTCTAAAAGAAAGAAATAAAAAACTCCCTCAATTTGAGGGAGTTTTTGCTTATTCAAAACGAATTTTATTGATTTTTAAAATTTCCTTAAATTTTTCTGTCTTACCATCATCCTTCATTTTCCTATAAATATAGTTTATAATAGTTTCTGCATCACTTCTGTATGGTGATTTTTGGTCAGTATAAATATTATATGCTTTCGACATGTAATCTAAAGACTTTTCATAATCTTTTAAATATTCATAATATATTTGACCAATACCATAATAAACTTCTGCGTCACCGGGATGTATTTTATCAAAAGACAGATAAGAATCAATCGCTTTTTGGTATTCTTTTTTATAAGAATAGGTAATGGCCAGATTTTGAAGTGGCATTTTACCTTTAGGATCAATTTCCAAGGACTTTTTGTAAGCGCTAATAGCATTATCATATTCGCCGACTCTACGATAGCATATTCCTAAATTATCCCATGCGTATACAAATTTTGAATCTTTTTCCAATGCCGATTTATAATTTTTGATAGCTTCTTTCCAGTCTTCTTTTTCGGTTGCTGCTATTGCCTTATCATAAAAATCCCGAGCCTCTTTATTGCCTGTCATGTGCTCTTCTTTACTTTCTGCGGCATTAACAAGATTTTTAATGCTTGGACAGGTATCCATTAAATAGCTTTCCATCTCATAATAAGAATTTTTATAATCTTGAGATTCTGGATTAGAGTTAATGGTTACATTAATTTTTTTATCTTTTATTTTGCCACTTTCAATATCTGCATTTGTTTTAGCAAGAGTTTTAGTCATTGAATAGACGAGAACGTTTTTATCAATACACGAACTGATTTCTTTATTGACAACATCTTTGGTCTTATCAAAACTACCAATAGAATCAATACACTTACAGGTCTTCACAGAAAGCTCCTTTAATATATCCTTTGCTGTCGGAGTTTTATCTTTTTGACTGAAAAATAAAGAAAAAATGAAAATAGGAATTAAAATGGTTATTCGTTTTTTTATCATGGTTGAAAAGTTATTTCATATAAGGATTCATCACAGAAGTCCAAAGCTTGTAGCCTTCAGGAGTCATGTGAAGTAGGTCTTCTACAAAAAGATCTTTTCTTACATTACCATTGGCGTCTTCCATTACTTTGGTGATATCAATGTAGCCCGCATTACGTTCTTTTTTCATAAAAGCGGCGATTTTTTGGTTAGCTTCCTTCATTTGAGGCCAAAGCTTTTCGCGGCTTGGGGAGTATTTAATGGAAATATAATCTACCGGAATTTTTGGAAATTTCTGACGAATCTTTTTATAGAAAGTTTTAAATCTGTCAACGACAACATCAGCTTTTAACTGGTCATTATCAGCAAAATCATTTTCGCCGCAGTAGATAATAATTTGTTTAGGCTGATAGTTCAAAAGATCATTTGCAAAATAATTAAGATCTGTTAAACGGGATCCTCCAAAACCTCTGTTGATGATTTTTTTATCTGGAAAGTAATTGGCTACGTCAGTCCATTTTGTGAAAGAGGAGCTTCCCACTAAAAGAATGGCATCCTTGGGAGGAGCATTTTCCTGATCTAATTTTTTGAAATCCTGAATGTCTTGCCAGTACATCGGTTTTTTTTCTTGTGAAAAGAAAAGGGCAAAGGTCAGCAATAGGAATGCTGATAACATCTTCTTCATTGTTCAATAATTTAAGTACTTATAAAAAACTCCCGAAAAATTCGAGAGTTAGTTTTTATCTTTTGTAGGTCACGTAGGTGAAATCGATGATCTGGTCACCATTCTGATCTATATTGTCATTAAGCTGTTTGATTCTTAATTCTGAGGCTGTAAGGATTACAACCTCATATTTCATCGGAGATGCATTATTGTATTTTATCTCCATATTCTTATTTTCTGTATCATAAGTATATTTACCTTCCAGAGTACCCGCCAGCTGGCAATCTGTTCCTACTCCTGAGTATGAGGTATAAGATACAAAATAATCTGTTCTGAATAATGTGACATCTTTAGCCGGGCATCCTGTAATAGTTTTAGAAGAAATTACCGTTTTGTCATCTTTTCCGGAGATCACTTCCTCTTTGCTGGTCTTCCATTCACCCTTCATCATATCCATTTCATATCCCTGGATATCATCGTCTTCACAAGAAGTTAGCGCTAGCGCTGAAAAGGCAAATAAAAGTAATTGTTTTTTCATTTTCACAAATTTAAGAATATGCTAAAATATAAATAAATTTGAAATATCTCTAATGAAATTAAGGTTTTTTAAACGAATGTTTGTAGAAAAAATAATTTTAAGGCTCTAAGCAGGGAGCAGGAAGATGGAAGTCTTAAACGCTAAGAGAATTTATTGCATAAACATTTAAAACTTCCGGCCTCCAGCTGCTAGCTCTCGGCTTTATTAGTAGCTCATCTCCACAATTTTATAAGCATCCTGCGGAGTCAGCTTTTTATATTCTCCAAGCCCCAGCCAGTTTCTTTCTGTAAAGGCTTTTTCTACTTTTTCGGCAGTACCCTGATAATTTTCTGTATATTCTGAAAGTCTGGTTTTAATATCTAAACTGTGAAAAAACTCTTCCAGTTTTTGAATTCCGGCTTCAGCTTTTTCTTCAACTGTTCCGTCTTTAATTCCCCATACTCTTTCTGCATACTGAGCCAGCTTTCCTTTTTTAGACTCAAAATTGTAACGGTAATGAGATGGTGCAATAACTGCTAATGTCCTTGCATGATCAATTCCGTAATAGGCCGTTAATTCGTGTCCCATGGCATGAACAGCCCAGTCTGTGATCACTCCTTTCTGAATTAATCCGTTTAATGCCATCGTACAGCACCACATGAAGTTTCCTGCTGCATCATAATTAAAATCATCTGTCAAAACTTTCGGAGCCGTTTCCTGCAAGCTGATCAAAATACTTTCGGCAATTCTTTCCTGTAAATCGGCAGAAGAAGGTGCTGTCATATATTGTTCTAAAACATGTGTATAAGCATCTGTAAGCCCGTTGATGATCTGTCTTGGCGGAATTGATCTTACGACTTCAGGATCTAATACTGAAAATTGTGGGAAAAGCCCCGGACCTCCTGTTGACAGTTTTTCGTTGGTTTCTCTTCTTGAAATGACGTATCCTGAATTCATTTCCGAGCCCGTTGCCGGTAATGTAAGGACGCTTCCGAAAGGCATACCTTCGCCTTCAAAAGTTCTTACAGGTTTGGTAAGGATTTCCCAAGGTTCACCCGCATAGTTTGCAGCAGCAGAAAGAAATTTAGTCCCGTCAATTACAGAACCACCGCCTACAGCCAGTAGATAAGTGATATTTTTTTCTTTAATAACTTTTAAAGCATCAGTCAGCACCTCATATTCAGGATTGGCAGGTACGCCTCCGAATTCGTGAAGTTCTTGGTCTTTTAAAGCTTCCTTTACCTGATCGTAAACGCCGTTGCTTTTAATGCTTCCGCCACCGTAGATCATTAAAACTTTAGCATCTTGTGGAATTTCCTTTGAAATTTTAGCAATTTCACCTTTTCCGAAAAGTATTTTTGTTGGATTTTTAAATTCAAAATTAAGCATTGTTCTTACATTTTTTGTAATCCAAATTTACGCATTGCACAATGAAAATTAAGTTAAGAAAGTTTTAAAATTAACATGATTGATTTTTATGAAAACTATTATGTCGTTAGTAATGGGCGTTAACTATTCATATGTTATTATTTTCCACAAAGTTTGTCATTCTATCGGATTCTAAACATCGTATTAAAGCTAAAATAATAAAAATATGAGCTCAGATTCTGACGGGAAGGTAACTAATTGTACAATATTCAAATTTAATTTAAAAGATATGCTTTTGCCTTTTTGATAAATTTATCTTTATCTTTTTTAATCTCTTCTACTAGCTTCTTTCTGTCATCAGGAATAGTCAGATATTGATCACCCCAAAGATTAATTTCAACAATCAGAGGAATCAGATCGATCCCTTTTTCTGTAAGACGATATAATATTTTTAATTTATTTTCAGGATGGTCTTTTTTAACAATAATGCCGTTTTCCAGCAAATTCTGAAGTCGGGAAGCCAGAATATTAGTGGCTATTTTTTCATCAGCTTTCAGAAAATCTCCATAAGTACATTCTTTTTTAATCATCAGATCACGGATGATTAGCAACGACCATTTGTCACCCCACATTTCCAGTGAACAACTGATAGGGCAGTCGGATCTCTTTTTATTCATACTATCAATATCTAAAATATCACTTGCAAAATGAAAGTTTTTGTTTTAGTTTTACTTGCAAAATAAAAGTAAATTTAATCATAAAAATTGACAAATCAAATGGAAAATTATGACATTGCCGTAATCGGCTCCGGACCTGGCGGATATGTGGCTGCAATCAGAGCTGCTCAGTTGGGATATAAAACAGTGATCATTGAAAAATATGATACCTTGGGAGGAACGTGTACCAACGTTGGCTGTATTCCCACAAAAGCTTTGCTGGACAGTACACATCACTTTTCTGAAGCTCAGCATAAGTTTAATGAGCATGGGATTAAATTAAACCAAATCGAGTTAGACTTCCAACAGATGTACAAAAGAAAGGCCGAAGTGGTCTCAAAAAATACGGCCGGACTTGATTTTTTAATGAACAAAAATAAAATTACAAGGCTGAAGGGAACGGCAGGTTTTGTCAGTAATTCAACCATAAAAGTGACGAATGAAAATGAAACCATTGAAGTCACAGCAACATATTATATCATCGCAACAGGTTCAAAACCATCAACAATTCCGGGAGTTGAAATTGATAAACAAAGAATCATCACTTCAACGGAAGCTTTATCATTAAAAGAACAGCCAAAATCAATAGTAATCATTGGTGGTGGTGTAATTGGAGTAGAAATGGCATCCATTTTCAATAGGATTGGAACTCAGGTAACGATTTTGGAATATGCGGATCATCTAATCTCAACAATGGATAACGAATTAGGAAAAAGCCTTCAGAAAATTCTGAAAAAAGAAGGAATTGATATCCGTCTAAATCAAGGCGTTTATAAAGCCGAAAATGTAGGATCTTCCGCAAAGGTTTTGTTTAAAGATAAAAACGGTACAGAAAACGAGCTTGAAGCCGAATATGTTTTGGTAGCAGTCGGGCGAAAAGCTTTTACAAAAGGCTTAGGTCTGGAAAATACCGGTGTTGAATTAGACGAGAGAGGATTTGTAAAAGTTTATGAAAACAACAAAACTTCAGTTGATAATATTTATGCAATCGGAGATGTGATTGGTGGTGCCATGTTGGCTCATAAAGCGGAAGAAGAAGGTGTTTTGGTGGCGGAAAGTATCAACGGACAAAAACGTCATATTCATTATGACAGAATTCCGGGTGTAGTTTATACATGGCCTGAAGTGGCTTCTGTAGGCTATTCTGAAGAATATTTAAAGAAAAATAACATTCCTTATAATATTGGAAAGTTTCCATTTTCAGCGAGTGCAAGAGCGAGAGCCTCAATGGATACAGATGGTTTTGCAAAAGTGTTGGTAGATCCAAAATATGGCGAAGTGTTAGGCGTTCATGTGATCGGAGCAAGAGCTGCAGATTTGATTGCTCAGGGCGTTATTGCTCAAGAGTATGAAGTGACAGCTGAAGATATGTTCCGAATCTCTTATGCACATCCTACGTATTCCGAAACTTTGAAAGAGGCGTATTTGATTGCTTCAGGACAGGGGGCGATTAATATATAATTTGGCTGGGAGTTGGGAGCTGGAGGCTGGAAGTTAATGAAGACATTCTAAAAAATAATGAGATTAGTAGTAACTTCCCGCTTCCATCATCCTACCTTTTCACTTCCAGTTTTCCGTTTTTTCTGTTGATCTTAATGAAAAAATATTCTTTGATTTCAGAATTATTGTTGAATTTAGAAAGATATAGAGAGACATATTTGTCATCAATTTTATATGAGCTCCCTAATTTATTGGTTATATCGACTGTATATCCATAAGTATTTGCAATTAAAACGGCTTCCGGCAAATTATCGATAGTTCCGATGAAATCTCTCAATTGTTGTTCGTTAGAAAAATATTTTGACTGACTGTTTTCACAAGCAATGAGATATGAAAAACAATCTTGTCCTAAACATTTTTGAAAAAAGCCTTTCTCAGGAGCAGGATCGTTGATGGTCATAAAATCGGGTGCCTGACTTTCATAAATGATGGCGTCATCAGGATCGGGATTGTTGCGAAGAACAGACCAATAATCGTATTTTTTGTTGGGAAAGATAAAAGGGTAGAGCAGCTCGGTATTGTCCAGAATTTCAGGGATTTTTTTGAAATCGGAAGGAATAGTATTTTGAGCTGAAAAAAAACCGGATAATAACAATAAAGTCGGAAATAATAATTTCATTCTGTTGTTTTTGCAAATTTACTAAAGTCAAAATTTATTGCAGTACAATTTTATAGTATCCATTTTCATCGGTTACGTCTATACCTACCCCTGTAAATGTCAATTTATTGATCTGATATCCGTCACAGCCACCTTTAAATTCTGACGAATGAATTGAAAAATTAAAAATCTTAACAGCAGAATAGAATGTATATTTTTTTATTCCATTATAAGCACCCACATTTTCTAAAATAATTTTATCATCATCAGTTTTGGTGAGCTGTACTCCGTTTTGGTTTTCATCACTGATTGAGAAAGGTCCAAGACTTCCATTAGTAATCAGATTTTCATTATTAGAATTAACAAATTCAAAAGCGATGGTCTGAGGTGCATTATAGCAATCGTCACTGCAGGCTGTAAAAATAAACGTGATTAAAAGAAATAGGAATATTTTTTTCATGGAATTAATTTCTGTGAAGGGTAAAATTAATCATTAATGAGTTGAATTCAAAATTATACGATACCTGAATTATTATGGCGGGTTCTAAATATTTTCAAAACTTGCGCAAGTTGATAATCCGTAATATCAAAATCATCAATATTAATCTCTATTTTTTCATTGTTATGAAAGAAATATAGATAATTAATTTCAGGCTTGTAATCATGTTTAGACTCACGACTTACTAACCGTTTTACAATTATTTTTTCAAGCTGAATGTTATTCCAAAAGTATCTCGGGTTATCTTTTATTTGTATCCCTTTTCCATTGATAGAGATTATAATTTTCGATATTTTTTTAATTTCTGAAATTATTTTAAAAGTAAAGTATCCTGTAAACCCAAGAAGAACAATTAATACAATAATCGCTGTTCCGTTGAACTTGAATTTAAGACCTAATAGAAAAAATAATCCTAAAATCACAAAAATACTATAAGTTGCAATAGCAATAATTCTACCTGAACGCGAATATTTTACGATCACTTCATCAGGAATTGAATTTTCATGATATTCAACAATATTATTTTTGTGGATATTATATTCTTTATAAATAAAAACACCATTGATGAAGGTTCCAATAAAAAAAATAATGGAAAGAAGAATAAAATATTGTAACAAATAAACGCCTATTATTAAAGCTAATATTCCTAAAATTGAATAAAAAATAATTCCAAATTTCATATATGATTAAAGTTTTTGTGAAGCTATATTTTAAGCTGAGTCATCAACAGAATTCCGAACTGCAAAAGCTGTTAAATTAATTTTTTTTATATCGGATAATTACCCTAGTCCTTTGTCCTTCATCCACTCCAAAAATAAAAGAAAAGACATGGATAGAATCGTTATCCCATCTTACAGTTCTCTGCCACCAATTCTCTTTTTTTTCAAATGTTTCTATCCCTTTTCCCAGTACTTTTGAAATTTTGTTTTTGTTAAAACTATAAAGATTATCAATAAATAATTGTTGTTTTCTATTTTGGCTCCAACTGTACTCTATTAATCGTAAAGTACTATCTTTTTTGGTGAAAAAATAAGAGGTTTGGGTGTTTAAATTGCCTGTATCTTTTCGATAAATTAATGGTTGATCAAAATCATAATGTTCAATATCAGGGAAATAGTTTTTTGATAAACTGATTCGATAAGGTTTAGCATATTGAATACCATTATTCTTATTTTCTATTTTTTTTATGTCTGATAATTCTGTATGGTCATAAATAAATTCTGTAGATTTTATTTCTACATTTTTCTTTTCAGCATTTGAATCTGTTTTTGATTGACAGCTGAATAGTGTACATATTATAATGATTAAAAAAATATACTTTAATGAAGACATCAAAATGAAAACTTAGGTTATTTTGTAAAGATAATTTTAAATTTTAAATTAATTGAAATACAATTAAAACCAAAATCCCCTACATTTGTTATATGATACACGACCAACGCGCAGAAAAATTCAGGCAGATCGTGGAAAATAAGTTCCAGATCTACAATTCATTATTTATGAGCCTGCCTTATGATAAAATGACGAATATCGGGATGTTGCTTCCGTTTCTTTGTGAAGAAAGTAAGATCGGTTATGAAGCCGGAAAAACACCCGAAGAAATCGTTGAAGAATTCTTTAAAAATCATACCGATCTACAGTCGGAGGAGCAGAAACTCGAACTGCTTTTTAAAATTATACAGTATATTGAAAGACAGGTTGTTTTATTTGACAGTATTGAAGATGCTGCCTTTCCAAACCTGCACTCAGAGAGTGATAACGGAACAGTCACCAATCTTTACGAGCGCTCTCTACAGGATCATAAACTGGAGAAAGTTCGTGAAAAACTGAAAGACTTTACGGTGAAAGTGGTTTTCACGGCACACCCGACACAGTTTTATCCGAGTTCGGTTCAGAGGATCATTCAGGATCTGAGAACGGCAATCACGACAGATTCAGTGACAAATATTGATATGCTGCTGCAGCAATTAGGAAAAACACCTTTCGTCAATAAAGAAAAACCGACTCCCATTGATGAGGCTCTGAGCATTATTTCTTATTTGAGATACGTCTATTACGATACCATTGGAGAGCTGTTTACGAAGATCAGAAAGACATTTGGAAACGGACATTTTCATTTGCATGAAGATATCATCCAATTGGGCTTTTGGCCGGGTGGTGACAGAGACGGAAATCCTTTTGTAACGGCTGATGTGACGAAAAGAGTCGCAGAAGAACTTAGGTCAGCGATCTTAAAATCCTATTACAGCCATTTGAAATTTATTCGGCGACGATTAAGCTTCAGAGGAGTTTCAGAGGTTTTAAACCAGTTAAGTGAAGAATTATATGGAGCTATTTTTGACGGTAAAATAATTACTTCCGAAGATATCCTGAAAAAAGCGGATGAAGCTGAAAAAATCCTTGTTGAAGAGCACAATTCATTATTTCTTGATCTTTTGGTGAATTTCAGGGATCGGGTGAAGATTTTCGGAACTCATTTTGCAACTTTGGATGTTCGACAGGACAGTAGAATCCATCAGCAGGTGATTGATGAGGTTTTTGCTAAAATTAACGGAAATATTGAAGCCACTTATGAAGATAAATTTAATCGGTTAATTGAGGTTTCAGCTCAGGTTAATCCTGACGATTTTGAAGGGATTGTTAAGGATACTTTACTTACAGTTGCTCAGGTTTCAGAAATCCAGCAGCTGAATGGTTTCAGAGGAATGAACCGCTATATCATTTCTAATTCTGATGCTGTAAAAGACGTGATGAATGTATATGCATTTTTTAAAGTTTGCGGTTATCAGGATCAAGAAATCAATATGGATATTGTTCCGCTTTTTGAAACGATGGAAGGTCTAGCAAATGCAGAAGGGGTGATGAATGAACTGTATCAGAACCCTATTTATAAAAAACATCTTTTAAAAAGAGGAAATCAGCAGACTATTATGCTGGGTTTCTCAGACGGAACGAAAGATGGTGGATACCTGAAAGCCAACTGGGAAATTTATAAAGCCAAAGAAGTTTTAACGAAACTTTCCGAACAAAACGGAATAAAGGTAGTATTCTTCGACGGCAGAGGAGGGCCTCCAGCAAGAGGTGGCGGGAAAACCCATGACTTCTACGCTTCCCAAGGCAATACGATAGCCAATAATAAAATTGAATTAACGATTCAGGGGCAGACGATTACAAGTATTTTCGGAAATAAGGAACAGGCAAAATACAACTTCGAACAGCTTTTGACAGCCGGAGTTGAGAATGATGTCTTTAAAAATTCTAAAAAAGACTTAACGGAAAAAGAAAGAAAGCTGATTATCGAGCTGGCAGATATCAGTTATAAAAAATACTCGGACCTGAAAGCGCACCCAATGTTCGTTCCTTATTTACAGGAAATGAGTACGCTGGAATACTATGGAAAAACCAATATCGGTAGCCGCCCGTCAAAAAGAGGTGGTGGAAGTGAGCTTAAATTTGAAGATTTAAGAGCTATACCCTTTGTGGGATCATGGTCTCAGCTGAAACAGAATGTTCCCGGATTTTTCGGGTTCGGTTTTGCAATGCAGCAGATGAAAGAGCAGGGAAGGTTTGAAGAAGTAAGAGAACTGTATAAAGGTTCGGATTTCTTTAAAACATTGGTTTTGAACTCAATGATGAGTATGAATAAGTCATATTTTCCTTTAACTTATTACATTAAAAACAATCCGAAGTTCGGAGCGTTCTGGAATATACTTTTTGATGAGTTTAATCTTTCCAAAAATATTATGCTTGAACTGACAGGCTTTAAAATGCTGCAGGAAGAAGACCCTTTATCCAGGAAATCGGTAAAAATTCGCGAGAGAATTGTACTGCCACTGCTAAGTATCCAGCAGTATGCTTTAATGAAAATTCAAAAAGGAGAAGGAAATAAAGAAGCTTATGAAAAGCTGGTAACCCGCTCGCTGTTTGGAAATATTAATGCCAGTAGAAATTCGGCTTAAAAATAAAAACCCCAAAGTCTAATTTTTCAGGCTTTGGGGTTTTAAATATGTTATTTTTTTAAGTAAGACCTTAAGATTAACATCACTATTTTAGGATGAAATGCCCAATAGCTGGGTTTTAGCATATGAACGATTTCAAGGTGTATTTTTCTTGCAAAGTCCTTGGTCGCCGAAAGCTTGACAAAATCTTCGGTATAGCGATGCTTGAGCTTTAACAGAAACGTTCGTTTACCTTTTGTTTCTGTGTATCTCATATCTTCCAATTCTCCCATTTCCCATGAATCCTGAACGTCTTTTGTGAACTTTTTTGAATAAATTTTGTAGGATACTTACCTTTTTGCCATCCCGCTATGAATTTATCTGTGGTTTTGGCCTGCATAATGCTTAATGTCATTCCTTGTCCCAGAAATGGGTTTATACTGCAAAGAGAGGCGCCTACAACCAGTAATCCATCGGGGAAATTTTGTAAAGTATCATAGCGCTTCCATATACTTTTAGGGTGCTTGTACATGCTGACACCAGATAAAGGTTCACAGTCTTTGATTTTATTGTAAATTTCCTGGGAAGGAAGGTGATTTTTCATATAATCATCAAATGAATCAGCATTCTGCTTTGGGAACTGGTTAAACCAGCCAGCTATTGTTACCAACCATCTGCCGTTTTCTATAGGAGTAGCTATCCCGATTGTTTTTTGATGTGGTGGCTGTGGAAAAAGCAGGATTAATAGACTGTCCTGATCAGATCGTGGATCACGGCTGTATATTCTGGAGGTATATCCAACGTTATTGATGACAACCTGTTCGGAGGTCGCGCCAAATCCGTCCTCTTTTAAAAGTTTTGATGTTCTGGTCCCCAAACCACCGGCATCAATAACAAGATCTGCTGATAATTCCTTCACGGTATTATCACCAAAATCCAAATATTTTATTCCCCGCAGAGATCTGTTTATTCCATTTTCTGAATGATATAAAAAGCTTTCAAAAGCTGATTCTGATAAGATACTGACTTTCTTATTTTCTTTTATTCTTTTTCTGAGACAGTTATCCAGAAGGCGGCGGCTGAATATTAAGAGGTCTTCTCCGGTTTCCAAATCTTTTTTCCAAAGACCATTTTGGAACCATGGAATTTTTCCTATATCATTACTTAAAGCACCTGCGGTTTTCAGATCTTCACTGAAGTTTGTAAAAATTGTATTCAGCATTTTTTCCCCACCTTTCATTAAAAAATGTGAAAACTTTTCCTGAGGTACATTTTTCCGATCATCACTTTCATTGTAGAAATTGTCTTTTTCAACAATAGTGACCTGATCAAAATGGGTTGACATTACTTCTGCCATTACGCATCCGGCGACGCTTCCCCCTATAATTATGACATGGCTGTTTCTTTTATTATTTATCATCAGATTAATACAGTTTTTGGTTGAAATATTATTCATATCCGGATATCTGAGTGTATTCCGCCATTATTTATCTGCATGGTGCAAAAAATAAATGGTGATAAACGCTATAGCAGATTATCTCTCCTACGTTGAATGTCTGGAGAGAATTTGAAAAGATATTTTTTTGGTAAAAATTCCTTTGAATGGTTTCATTCTCAAGGTGGTCATATTTTAGCTGGATCTATTGGAATAGATCAGTCATATCCTGTATTTGATGAGGTTGAATATTTAGAATGGCAATCGGGGATACAGTCAGATTCTATGGAATCTATTTTTCCCGATTGTCCATCGTGATTATCTCGAAGTGGATTTACAGGTCGTTCAAAATTTTTTGAAGTCCGGACCTTCCACAAAGAGCGGTTTGTGAAAATTGGTGTCATGGTTATTGTTTTTTTATTATTAAAAGATTTATAAGTTAAGCGAAATTAATTTATTCTTTTATAAATTTCTCATAGTAAGTTCTGGTCTTTGTCTGGATTTTCAGATAGTAAACTCCTTTTGCAAAGTCTTCCACTTTTACGGATTTCTGTTGATGAGCTTTTGTAATGAAACGGCCTAAATTATCATAAACTTCCAATGATAAAACATCCGTGTCAGCAGCAATGTTAAGAATATTTTTAACCGGATTCGGGAAAATAGCGATCTCTTTTTTCTTAACCCATTCAGAAGTATTTAAAACATTGTTGTAAAAACTTCCGAAATTTAAAATTCCAAAGCCCATCTGGTCGGTATGGCTTGGAGAAAGAGACGCGGTTTGTCTCAGTCGGGTTCTCATCAGGTCTCTGTTCATCGTAGAAAAAGCCTGAATCAGACAGGCTACTCCTCCTGCTGCAATGGGCGTGGCAATAGAAGTTCCGCTTACCACACTGGTTGAATTGTTATTGACAGTCGTTGATAAACTTCCTCTTGCACTTGCATCCGGTTTTACGACACCTGCCGAATTAGGTCCGTATGATGAAAATCCTGAAGAAGCTCCTGCAGAATCTACAGAGCCGATAGTGAAAACTTTGGCATTATCTGCAGGGGTGATGATATAATGCCAGGTCAGCTGTCCCGAATTTCCGGCAGCAACCAATACGAAAATTCCTTTATTAACAGCAATTTCGGCACCTCTTGCAATGAAAGAGGTGGTGCCGTTCATATTGGCATAGGTATAATTGTAACGGGTGTCATCAAATGTATTGTAACCCAATGAGCTTGTAATAAGATCAACTCCTTTTCGGTCGGCTTCTTCTGCTGCCTCGATCCAGTAGATTTCTTCCTGAGGAATCTCTACAGCGGTATTTTCGCTTCTGTAAAGATAAAAATCGGCATCCGGGGCCGAACCGACAAAGCTATCCTGAATGTAGCCGCCAATGGAGCCTAAAACAACGGTTCCATGTGCATTCAGTGAAGGATTATAAATATCGGTCGTCTTCGTTACAAAATCATAACCTCCTTTAATCTGACCGTTTGTCCAAAGTCTTGAAAATGCAGATCCGGTATTGACTGTCGGAAAACCGGTATCAATGACCGCCACGGTAACTCCTGTTCCTGTATAGCCAGCCAGATGAAGCGGGCGAAGATTAATCTGGTCAATCTGTTCCGTACCTGAGCCGTAATCAAAGGTCGTTAAGATCTTACCGGTTGTATCATGAGATTCGTCCCATTTGTTTTGTACAATCTTCGTTCCTCCTGCAGAATTTCTGGCAAAACTTTCAACGTTTTGTACATAGGTTTGAGACTGTAAAGTGGTGATTTGGGCGGGGGTGGCATTTACAGCAACTCCATTCAGCCATTTTGAATAATCGGTAACTGTGAATCCTAAATTTTGGATATTTTGGATGTATGACGGCTCAATGGGAGCATCCTGGTCATTTAATGAAATTCCCAGCGCTGTACGCCTGTTGAGGGACTTTTGGCTTAATTCTGATAAAGGGTTGGCATAAAAAGCTGCTTTATTGGGTTTGTCTTTAAAAAACACAAAAACCAGCTGTGTCTGCGCAAAAGAGACAGAGTAACCGGCTAGAAGACAAAAGAGTAAAGTTTTTTTCATGGAGTTATTTTGTATAAAGATAAAACAAAATCAATAAAATTTTTGAAAGGATATTAAATTCCTTATTTTTACAGAAATATTTGTTTATGAAAAAAATTCAGATGGTTGACTTACAAAGTCAGTATTACAAAATAAAGAATGATGTAGATAATGCAGTTTTAAATGTAATGGATTCGGCAGCCTTTATCAACGGCCCGGAAGTAAAGTCTTTCCAGAATGAATTGGAATCTTATTTAAATGTAAAACATGTGATCCCGTGTGCCAACGGTACAGATGCTTTACAGATCGCTCTGATGGCTCTGGACCTGAAAGAAGGTGATGAGGTAATCACAGCTGATTTTACTTTCGCGGCAACCGTGGAAGTCATTCATTTATTAAAACTGAAATCTGTTTTGGTAGATGTAGATTACGATACATTCACGATATCAACTGAAGCTATCAAAAAAGCAATCACTCCAAAAACAAAAGCAATTATTCCTGTACATATTTTCGGACAATGCGCGAATATGGAAGAAATCCTGAAAATTGCTGAAGAACATAATTTATATGTCATCGAAGATAACGCGCAGGCTATCGGCTCAGAATATACTTTTGCTGACGGTACTGTAAAAAGTGCCGGAACGATGTCTACTGTTGGAACAACGTCTTTCTTTCCATCTAAAAATTTAGGATGCTACGGAGACGGTGGTGCAATTTTTACGAATAATGATGAGCTGGCTCACCGTTTAAGAGGAATCGTCAACCACGGAATGTACGAAAGATACTATCACGATGAGGTTGGGGTAAATTCTCGTTTAGACAGTATTCAGGCGGCGGTTTTAAGAAAAAAGCTTCCGAATTTGGATAATTATAATGAAGCGAGAAGAAAAGCAGCTGATTATTATGATGAGGCTTTTACCGGAAATGAAAATATTTTAACTCCGAAAAGAGCAGAAAATTCTACTCATGTTTTTCACCAGTATACATTAAGAATTCTTAATGGAAAGCGTAACGAACTACAGAAATTCTTGACAGAGAAAGAAATTCCTGCCATGATATATTATCCTGTTGCATTGAGAAAGCAAAAAGCATATTATCAGGAAAGCAACGATGCAGACTTTGTAAATACAGATAAGCTTCTGGATCAGGTAATTTCTCTTCCGATGCATACTGAACTGGATGAAGAGCAGCTGAAGTATATTACGGATGCGGTGCTGGAGTTTATGGCTTAATGGAATTGGAGGACATCTTAAATAAAAATCAATATAAGTTCTTATTGTGGTTTCATATCATATTAAGCTGTTTTTATTTAATAGGTTTTGTATTTCTTTTATCATTTTATTATAAATTTCCATCAGGAATATCCATAAATGAGTCTATATTATTTAATGAACAAGCTAGAATTTATAGAAATCAAGGGGTTTTAAGCCTAATTCAATTTACAATTAATTTTATTTTAGTATTAATAATAAAAAGGAGATTTAAATATACCAAAGCAATCCTTAATTTATATTCATTTATTACATTATTAGTATGCACTGTAAGCCTTGTGAAAAATTTAATTTTAGACGTTAAATTAAGTGATTATAGTTATTCGATATTTGTAAAAATGTCTTTTATACTTATTTTGCTTTTTTATATTTATTATTTAAATCAGGATAAATTTAAAAATAAAATAAAACAGATTGATAGTATAGACAATATAGGAGCACACAATGATTAAAAAAAACAATTACTAAAACAATGGCAATACTTGTAACAGGAGGTCTTGGATATATTGGTTCGCACACGGTGGTTGAACTTTTGAATAGCAATTTTGAAGTTGTTATAGTAGATGATCTGTCCAACTCGGAGAGGTTTATTTTAAAAAATATTGAGGAAATTACAGGAAAAAAGCCTGTTTTTTATCCTTTCGATTTAAAGAGAAGAGAGCTTCTTACACAGGTTTTTGATGCTCATCAAATTGATGGCTGTATCAATTTTGCTGCCTCGAAAGCAGTAGGAGAGAGCCAGATAAAACCGGTAGATTATTATGAGAATAATTTATTTTCATTAATTAATATTTTGCAGGAATTTAAAGAAAGAGAAATTTCAAATTTCATTTTCAGTTCATCCTGTACGGTTTACGGACAGGCGGATCAAATGCCCATTGATGAAAATACACCGCTAAAAATGCCGGAAAGCGTTTACGGAAAAACAAAGCAGATGGGTGAAGAGATCTTAATTGATTTTGCAAAGGCTTATCACAGAAAGATTTCTTTGTTGAGATATTTTAACCCTATTGGAGCGCATCCATCAACGAAATTGGGAGAACTGCCGATTGGAATTCCGAATAATTTGGTACCTTACGTCATGCAGACAGCTGCCGGCGTTCGTGAAAAATTAAGCATCTGGGGAGATGATTATCCTACAGAAGACGGAACGGCAGTTCGTGATTATATTTATGTGGTAGATTTGGCAAAAGCTCATGTGGCTGCTTTACAAAAGTTAATGAATGACCCAGTACAGGAGGCCGTAATTGATACCTATAATTTAGGAACAGGAAAAGGATCATCTGTTTTGGAAGTGGTAAAAGCTTTTGAAGTAGCAAATGATGTAGAAGTTCCTTATCAGATATGCCCGAGAAGAGAAGGTGATGTTACGATTGCGTATGCCAATCCTGCCAAAGCTGAAAAAGAACTAGACTGGAAGTCTGAAACTTCATTAGAAGAAGCTTTAGGGACCGTCTGGAAATGGCAGAAGTATTTGGAATCAAGAAATGCTTGAAAATTGACAAAAATAATTTAATCAAATTATAAAAATAACTAAAAATATTTTCCCATCATCATCGTTTTTTCAGTAATAAAGTATAATTTCGATGATATTTTAACAAAATGCATATATGAAAACAGAAAGAATTGGCATTACATTTTCTTCGTTTGACTTGCTTCATGCCGGTCATATTAAAATGTTGGAAGAAGCTAAGACCGTTTGTGACTATCTTATCGTAGGTTTACAGATTGACCCCTCTCATGATCGCCCTACAAAGAATAAACCTACTCAGACTATTGTAGAAAGATATATTCAGCTTAAGGCTGTCAATGCGGTAGATGAGATCATTCCTTATTATACGGAAGAAGATCTTTTGGATATCCTGAAATCTTTTGTAATTGATGTAAGAATCATTGGTGATGATTATCTTGACAGAGATTTTACAGGAAAAAAATATTGTGAAGAAAAAGGAATCGATATCTTTTACAACAAAAGAGATCACAGATTTTCTTCCAGTGATTTAAGAAAAAGAATTTACGAAGCTGAATTGGAAAAAGCTTCAAGAGTTGAAAAAGTAAAATAAAAAAATCCCGAAAATTTAATTTTCGGGATTTTTGTTTATATAAAGGCGACTTACATTGGTCCACCTTGCTGATCATCTCCTGTAGCATTGGAGTTGATGTCTTTTTTCCTTTTGGGCTGTTCTATTTTCTCTCCCTGTTTGAACCTGTAGGTTAAAGAAACAGAGAACTGTCTTGGCTGCCATTGCATATAAGAATCTCTTACACTGTTTGCTGTATACGTTGTAGATCTCATAGCCCTGGTGTTGAAAATATCCTGAACATTGAAAGCCAAAGTTCCATTTCCTTTCCAGATTGTTTTTGATGCCCCAAAGTTGATGGCATACATATCTTTTCTATCCTGATAAGCTGTTTTTTGTCCTCCTCTGTAGAATCCTTGTAGCTGGAAGCTAAATGTTTTGTCAACCTTAAATGTAGAAGACAATCTTGCTCTTGTTGAGAATCCTTTACCTTCAAAATTAGCAACTGCCTGGATAGGTTTTCCGGTTTCATCAAAGGTATCATACATTGTACTGCCTTTGGTGTTGTAGCCAAATAAGTCTACGTTTCCTAAGAATTTTAACCAACTTGTTGCATCCCAGTTGAAGTTTAGGTCTAAACCAAAACGATCGTCTGTTCCTAAATTAATAGGTCTGGTATGTGATTCAATACGTTGAGGAACTATTGGGTTTCCATTTTCATCTTCAGCTAATTTATTGTATACCAACATTTTTGTATCATCAGTCTGATGTCTGTAGTATAATGTTGGATTTAGCGTAAATTTCTTTTTGGAAATACTGTAGCCAAATTCAAAAGAGTCAACGTAAGAAGGATTTAAGTTTATATTCCCGTCAAAGATATTTTGATTATCACTATAATTAGGGTTAGGAATCATAAAGAATGATCTTGGTCGGTCAATTCTTCTGGTATAGTTTAACAAAAACTGATTGTCCTTTGCTATTTCATAGCTTAAATAAACGCTAGGGAAAAGATTGTTGTAATTTTTTGTCGTGATAACTGAATTTTGCTTAGGATCAAGACTTACATAATTAATATCTACATTTGATAGCTCATCTCTTAAACCTACCTGATAGCCTAGTTTTCCGATTTTACTTTTGAATTGTAAATAAAAAGCATTGAAAGTTTCTTTGTATGTTGCATCATAAGTATATGGCTTAAGGAAATCCAAAGGCTTTGTTGCAGTGCTCTCCAGAACATCATTACTGTAATCATTCGTATTGATATCAATTCTATATCCTGCTTCTAATTTTGAATTTTCACCAATAGGCAACTCATAATCTACTTTACCAATAACAGATCTGTTGATGGTATTTTGATTAATAATATTTTTCAAATTATCAATTGTATCATCAATATTGGTGTCGTTGTATGATCGGCTTCTTTGTAAACTTAGTGATAAAGATAAATTTTGTCCTTTATCATCAAATTTATGATCTAAACCGAAATCCCCCTGAAAAGCAAGATTATTATTTGTACCAAACGTTCTTCTGTTTGATGTATAGAAAGGATCTGTTAATGGAGTATAGCTATAATTAATATTACCAAAGTTTTCACTGTCGAATGTTCTGACAGTTCCGGATGCATTTACCGATGTTTTATCAGTAATGTCATATACTATTCCGGCAGAAGCATTATAGTTGTTATTTTTACTTTTAGTTTCAGAGTCAGTATTTCTTTGTACCAAATCATCTTTTACTATAGCATTGTTAAAATAATCGTCATTTCTATTGGTGTTTTTCGATTCTCTATAACCACCGCCACCGTTTAGAAACCATGTGACATTACCTTTTCTCCAGTTTAGATTAGCATTTAAATTGGTTTGAGGAAGATATCCTAAAGTTCCTATAACACTACCGTTAAACCCTGTTTTTTTGCTCTTTTTTAAAATAATATTTAAAATACCTGCAGTACCTGATGCTTCAAATTTTGAAGAAGGATTGGTAATTACCTCAATTTTCTCGATCTGATCAGCCGGAATACTTTGCAATGCATTGGCGCCGTCATCAATACCCAAAAGGGCAGAAGGTTTACCATTAATTAAAAATCTTACATTCGAGCTTCCTCTCATGGATACTGTTCCGTCTGTATCTACAGAAACTGAAGGTACATTGGAAAGTACATCCTGAAGATTTCCTCCTTTACTTACAATATCCTGTGAAGGGTCGTAGGTTCTTTTATCAAGTTCTACTTTATAAGGTTTTGTGGAAGTTGCAGTAAGTACAATTCCCTGAATTTCCTGAGTTTTTTGATCTTTAGGTGCCGTAAGATTGGCTTTTTCGTCAGGCTCAATCGTTAATACACCAATATTTCCGGGAGCGGTAATTTGTTTATTGACTAAACTTTTTTTGTAGCCCACCGCTTCGATCGTTACGTCATAAATTCCGGGTACTAAATCAAGTTTGTATTGCCCTTTTTCATCTGCAAGTGCAGCGTCACTTAATGCTTTATTTTCCTTGTTTGTAAAGGTAACAGAAGCATAAGGGACCGTTTGGCTGCTGTCATTAACAACGGTTCCTGAAACATTTACTTTCTCCTGAGCAAAAGCAAACGCTGCTGCTGAAAGAACAAAAGTAAGTCCCAAGGCTTTTTTTGTGAAAATGTTGATAATTTCCGTCTGGTTCATAAGGTTATTTTGTTGTGTAAAATCGTGAAAATATTTCTCCTAATATTGCGAAAATGTTAAAGGGTTAATATCCCGAAATATTATAATTAGTTTATTATTTGTAAATGTATATGTCGTGTTTCTCTTCTAAATGTTAATTGTCATTTTGTTAAAATAAAGTTAAATTTATTTCTTACTTTATATTTTTTGAATTCAGCCAGTCCTGATAAGCTTTTGCATTGATGGCATGCTCTTCAGCGCTCGCTGTAAACTTGTGATAACCGAATCTTGCAGGATCAGCACACATAAAAATATAGCTGTTGCTTTCTGCATTCAAAACAGCATCCACAGAATTTTTATCTACAATACAGATCGGTCCCGGAGGAATTCCTGCATTCGCATACGTATTGTATGGCGATGGTGTAGATAAATGTTTATAAAGAACTCTTTTGATCTGGTCTTTAAAGTTGGTCTGCTTATTAATCGCATAAATTACGGTAGGATCTGACTGCAGTTTCATACCTTTTCTGTAACGGTTCAGATACAACCCGGCAATCGTTCTCATTTCATCCTTCTTACCACCAGATTCCTTATAAACAATAGATGCCAGTGCATAAATCTGATCTCTCGTTAAACCCGACTTCTGTTCTTCAGCTTTTCTTTCAGTGTTCCAAAAGTCATTATACTGACCTTCAAATTTTTTAAAGAACTCTTTAGGAGTGACTGTCCAGAAAAAGTTATACGTATCGATGAAAAAATATTTTTTTAATTCTTCCGCATTACTCAATCCTTTTTCAGTGGCAATGGTATTAAGATCGTCAACAAATTTCAAAGAATCCAGTTCCGTTTTTTTTGTCACTTTCCCTATCATTTGATAGATATCTCCAAAATCACCAATTCTGAAGCTGTTTTCAGTCTGATTTCCGGCTTTAATCATATTCACAAGGCTGGAGTTACCCATTCCTTTTTGAAAATAATAGCGCCCGGCTTTAAAATATTTTTCAAGATCTTTTTCTTTAGCTACTTTTTCAAAAGATTCTTTATTATCTATATATTTTCCAGCAGAATCCAATATCTGCTTAAAATTGGCTTTGTGAGGAATTAAAACATATCCGTCTTTTTCTACGTTACTGCCGTAATATGTTTTATAAAATCTCAAGCCAAAAAATCCTGCCACTACAATAATGAGCAGAATAATAATGAGAATTGCTTTTTTCATTATTAATAAGGGGATTAAAAGTTATTGTTTAAAATAAGTCAACCTTACCTTTGAAAACTTGCTTTGCAGGACCTTCCAACCAGATATTCTGAAAAGAATCGCCATTTTTTTCTGCGTGCACTTCAAGGTTACCTCCTAAAGTTTTAACTTTTACAGAGATTAGATTGTTATTTTGTAGAAAAGTTAAAGCAGCGGCTGTAACTCCTGTTCCACAACTGTAAGTTTCATCCTCAACACCTCGCTCATAGGTTCTTACGAAAATTTCATCATCTGAAACTTTTTCTACAAAATTGACATTGATGCCTTCTTTTTTATAATTTTCAGAGTTTCTGATGCTGTTTCCCTCTGCAAATACTTTGTAGTTTACGATATCCTCTACATATTTTACATAGTGGGGAGATCCGGTATTCATGACCGTATCTTCTCCGTCTTTTGAGATGGCAGGGACATCACTCATTTTTAATTTTACAATGCCGTTATGTATTTCAGCATCGTGCTCACCATCGATGGCGATGAATTTACATTTGCCTTCAAAAATGTCCAGAAAAAACGCAAAAGCCACTGAGCAGCGCGCTCCATTTCCGCAAAAGCTTTTAGAGCCATCAGAATTGTAATAATCAACTTCAAAATCAAACCCTTCTGCAGCATTGATTTTAATAAGCCCGTCTGCGCCAATTCCGAAACGGCGGTCACATAATTTCTGAATATTGGCAATTGAAAGATCATTCCATTCTCCGGAACGATTGTCTATCATTACAAAATCGTTTCCGGTACCCTGATATTTATAAAAATCCATATTTTTTTTTGTCTTAAAATAAACAAGCAAAATTAATATATTTAAAATGAAAAAACGAACAGTGTTTACTGCTCGTTTCCTTATTTATAATCGTTTTATCTAAATCCGCCTCCGCTTCTCGTAGAATTGGTATTCTGTTGAGTGTTATTCTGTTGGCTGCTGCTTGAGTTATCTCTGAAACCACTGTTGCTGTTGTTGTTACTCGGAGCAGGAGTGTTGTTTCTGAAACCGCTGTTGGCAGGTTGCTGATTATTCTGTGGCTGACTGGTTCTGAAGCCACTGTTATTGTTTTGCCTTTGGTTATTGTTATTCTGCTGTTGATTTCTGAATCCTCCCGAATTGCTGTTGTTGGAATTCGAGTTTCGGAAACTTCCGTTGTTGTTATTTCTGTTATTATTAAAACCGTTTCCTGTAGGATTTCCTCTGAACCCGTTGTTCGGTCTCTGTGTTGAAGTTCCGTTATTAGAACCGGATCTTCTTTCAACATACACTTTCCTTCTGGAATTATTATAATTTTGATAATAGTAAGGAACGCCACTGTCATAGTAATAGTTAACATCATTTCTATAATAGTATCCGTCATTTCCATAATATCCGCCTCCTCCGTAATATCCCTGAGGTGCATAATAATTTCCGTTATCATAATAAGGATCTCCATATCCTCCGCCTGCATATCCGTCTGAATAAACAGCACAAGATGTTAAACTGGCCAGAGTAAAGATACTGAATGCTATTTTAAATAAATTTTTCATGACTTTTATTGTAATTTTTTTTCTTTATAACTTTTTTTCCAGGTGACGTATCCTAAGACCGCCATTATAGTAAATACCAAATATTGAACCGAAGTGATTCCAAGACCCTTATAAATCATCATAGGCATGCAAATAAAATCTCCGATGATCCAGAAAATCCAGTTCTCAATGCGCTGTTTAGCCATAAACCACATGCCGACTAAAAATATTGAAGTGGTGATAACATCCAGCCAGTTTCCCCAGTCAAGATGGTAAAGCCCGAGGTTTGCTCCTGCCATTGAAAATTTGTTGTCAATATATGGTTTGTAATAATAGATAACCGTAACGATGATGAGACTTAATATAAAAAGAAGACTTCCATAGATCCATTCTTTTTTTGTAGCCCAGGAAACCTCTACATGAATATGATCTTTTGAATTTTTAGACCATAAAACCCAGCCATAAATACTCATTACCGTATAATATACATTGATCATACAATCTCCCAATAATCCAAAATTGAAAAGAATATATACATAAATCAATGTAGAAATGATTCCGGTAGGGTAGACCCAAATATTTTTTTTAATTGAAAAATAGACGCTGATAATTCCGAAGAATGTACCGGACGCTTCCAGGAGAATTTGTAGTGAAGTGTAGTTTTCGTAGGGTTTTACGAAGAGATCGTATAAATTCATGTGATCAAAAATACGCAAAAAATCACATATTTTAAAATGATTTAAATAATATGTAAATCAAGGTTTTAACCATTTGTATTTAAATTAAATAACGAAAGTTTGTCAATAAACATTCAGAGTTATAAAATTTTTATATTTTCGTAAATCTTAAAATAAAAAAGAAATATGTCTAAAATTTGGGTTAAAAAACCAATGAGCGCCTATGAAGCCGATATCAAAAAGAGTCAGCTGAAACGCGTTTTAGGAAAATGGAGCCTTACTGCTATTGGGATTGGAGCAATTATTGGTGGCGGAATCTTTGTACTTACAGGAACGGGAGCTTATTATAATGCAGGTCCTGCATTGGCTTTGTCGTTTGTAATTGCTGGGATTGCGTGTGTGTTTGCAGCTTTGTGTTATGCAGAGTTTGCTTCTATTCTTCCTGTGGAAGGTTCTGCGTATGCATATGCATATGGTACTGTAGGAGAAATTTTTGCCTGGATTATAGGTTGGGGATTGATTTTGGAATACGCAATGGGATCGATGACGGTCGCCGTCTCCTGGTCAGGGTATTTCAGTAAACTCCTCAAGATGTTTGGTCTCCACTTACCGGCATATCTTACGACAGATCCACAAACGTATCTGGCAGCAGGAAACTCAGGATTCTCAATGAATTTACCCGCATTTTTGATTGTTTTCTTTGTGATTTCTATCTTAGTGAGAGGAACAAAAGGAGCTGCTAAAGCCAATAATTTCATTGTAATGCTTAAAGTTTCAGCGATTATTTTTGTAATTATTGCAGGAGCTTTCTTTATAAATCCTGCCAACTGGACTCCCTTCATTCCGGATCCTACTATTATAACAGAAAACGGAGTTTCTCACTCTGCTTACGGTTTTGGTGGAGTTGTAGCGGGCGCATCTGCAATTTTCTTTGCTTATGTAGGTTTTGATGCCGTGTCTACGCAGGCCGGAGAAGCTATTAATCCTAAAAAAGACGTGCCTTTTGCGATTATCACTTCATTGGTGATCTGTACGCTTTTATATATTCTGGTATCTCTTGTTTTAACGGGAATGATGCATTATACAGATTTCAATCCGCTGGGAAAATATCCTGATGCTATCAAAGCGCCTGTAGCTTATGCATTTGATATTGCAGGGCAGGCTTGGGCCGGATATATTATTACGATTGCTGCAACAGTAGGTTTGATTTCAGTATTAATGGTAATGATTATGGGACAGTCAAGAATTTTCCTTGGAATGTCTAAAGACGGATTAATTCCTGCAACTTTCTCAAAAGTAAATCCTAAAACTGGAGTTCCTACTAAAAACCTTCTTATCTTGTCAGTTGTCATTGCAACTATTGCTTCTCTGACGCCAATTAATGATCTGGCTCACATGACGAGCTTCGGAACATTGTTCGCATTTACAATGGTATGTGTCGCAGTTTGGGTATTGAGAGTAAGAGAACCGAATTTACAGAGAAACTTTAAAGTACCGGCTTTACCTTTGGTAGCTTGTTTAGGTATTGCAATCAATGTATATCTGATTTTTAACTTAAGCCATGAAGCAAAATTGTATTCTTTCATTTGGCTGATTTTAGGTTTCATTATCTATTTCCTATACAGTAAAAAACACTCGAAACTTCAAAACGGAGGCTACGGTGAAACTTTCAAAGCAGAACAGGAGCCTTTGGAAAAACCAGATTTAGATTAATAATTAAAAATATAAACCCAAAAATCCACAGAATGCTGTGGATTTTTTATTTTTGTTTCTATGAAGAAAATATTTTCTCTTTTATGTTCACTATTGGGGTTATTTGCATTTTCCCAGCAGATCGAAAGTTTTGAAACGATCTTAAATGATAAAATTAGCATCAGAGCACTGGAAATCGATGATCATAAAGTCTGGTACAGCGGTACAGATTCAAAATTCGGTTTTGTAGACCTTAAAGATTATAAAAATCAGAAACAGCTTATACTATCCGAAAAAAAACTCCAGTTCAGAACCCTGGCGCAGGATAAAGAATTTTTCTATACCATCAATATTGAGAGTCCTGCTGAGTTTTTTAAAATAAATAAGAAAGATTTAGAGATTTTAAATATTTATAGAGATACGTTGAAAACGGCTTTTTATGATGCTTTCACTTTTGCTAACGAAGAAGTAGCGTTGGCCTTAAGTGATCCGGATAAAAATAGGAATATGAAGCTGGCTATGATTTTCCCTAAAACGAAACAGGTGTATGATTTCAACGAAACAAGTGTAAAGAACACGGATAAAAACAGGTTTATAAAATTCAATGATGGAGAAGCAGCATTTGCAGCAAGCAACACCAATATTGCAACCTACGGAACTCAGGTTTGGGTGGCTACAGGAGGAAAAACTTCAAGAATTATAAAAGTTGATTTTGCATCACTGGAGTCAAATGTTTATACAACGCCATTCATTCAGGGAACGTCTTCTCAAGGGATATATTCGATAGACTTTTACAAAGATCAGTTCGGAATTGCAGTAGGTGGAGATTATACCAAACAGGAGGCTAACGAGAACAATATTGCGAGCACTAACGATGGTGGGAAAACCTGGCAAATTCAGGCTTCAGGTAAAAATGCGGGTTATACGACCTGCGTTAAAATCAAACCTGACTCTAAAGGAAAAGAAATCATTTCTGTGGGTGATCAGCATATCAGCTATTCTTCAGACTTTGGAAAAACATGGAAGAAAATTTCTGATGAAAAAGGATTTTTTGTGTGTAAATGGATCGATCAAAATACTGTTGTTCTTGCAGGAAAGGACAGAATCTCAGTGTTGAAGTTGAAATTTTAAATTCACAACATAGAAGATATCTTTATAAATCAAAGCTCTCTAAGGTTAATTTCTCTATAATTTTGGTTAAAATTTTACCATGACTAAATTAAAAATACTCTTCCTTTTTTTGGTTCCTGCCTTATTTTATACTCAGAAAATAAGAGTTTTCATTCTGGCCGGACAATCCAATATGAATGGTTTCGGATATAATAAAGATCTTCCGGATGATTTGAAAAATTTTAAGGACGTATATATTTTTCAGGGAAATTCTGTTCCGGATGGTGAGGCAAATGGAGGAGCCGGTCAATGGGATGTTTTAAAACCCGGACATGGAACGGGATTTAAAACTGATGGCAAAACCAATACACTTTCCGACCGTTTCGGATTGGAACTGTCTTTTGCTAAAAGAATAAAAGAACTCTTTCCCAATGATAAAATTGCATTCATCAAATACGCAAGAGAAGGTACTTCCATCGACAGTCTGGCGGCTGCCAATTTTGGATGTTGGGATGCCGATTTTAATGGCAAAAACGGGATCAATCAATATGATCATTTTCTAAAAACGGTAAAAAATGCTTTGGCAGAATCTGATATTGATAGAAATGGTAAAAAAGATGAAATCATTCCTTCCGGAATTCTGTGGATGCAGGGGGAAAGTGATGCGGGCTATACAGAAGAGGTTGCGGATCATTATTACAATCATCTGAAAACTTTAATGAATCAGATGAGAGCGGCTTTGCTGACGGATGATTTACCGGTTGTTATCGGAAAAATTTCAGATTCCGGGAAAAATGAAAAGGGGAAGGTATGGCCTATGGGAGAGTTGGTGCAGTTTGCTCAGGAAAAATTTGTAAAAGACGATAAAAATGCAGCCATTATCCGCTCAACCGTAAAATACAATTATGGAAATGATCCATGGCATTATGACAGTGCAGGTTACATTGATTTAGGGCGTAATTTTGCCGAAGCGGTATTTAGACTCATTATAAAATAATTAGGATAGATAAAGCCTAATATAATTCATGATTTAAAATTCATAAGTTATAGCTAATTTTGCATTGTGAAATTCACCTTAGAATTTCTTTGAAAATTTAAAATTTTAATGAATTCTTTAATCGATAAATATAATATTCCAGGACCTCGTTATACCTCTTATCCTACTGTACCATATTGGGACGAAAGTACTTTCTCACCTGAAAAATGGAAGGAAAGTGTGATCAGGTCTTTTAATGAAAGTAATGCAGAAGAAGGAATTTCTATTTATATTCACTTGCCTTTCTGCGAAGCTTTATGCACATTTTGTGCCTGCCACAAGCGCATCACAAAGCAGCATAGTGTAGAAATACCATATCTTGAAAGTGTTTTGAAAGAATGGAAGCTTTATCTTGAACTTTTTGAGGAAAAGCCAAAGTTAAAAGAGCTTCATTTGGGAGGAGGTACGCCTACTTTCTTTTCTCCGGCTAATTTACAGACTCTTTTACAGGGGATTTTTGATACAGTGGATATTGCAGAGCATCCTGAGTTCTCTTTTGAAGGACATCCGAATAATACCACAAGAGAGCACCTTGAGACTTTGTATGATTTAGGTTTTAGAAGAGTGAGTTTCGGTGTTCAGGATTATGATCCGAAGGTTCAGAAAGCAATCAACAGGATTCAGCCTTTTGAAAACGTACAAAGAGTGACAGAATGGGCAAAGGAGATCGGTTACAGAGGTATCAGCCATGATTTGGTTTTCGGACTTCCGCATCAGACCTGGGAGGCAATGGAACATACGATTCGCAAAACTTTGGAGCTAAAACCGGATCGGTTGGCGTTTTATTCTTACGCACATGTGCCTTGGGTAAAAGGAGTTGGACAAAGAGGGTTTGACGAAAATGATTTACCAAGTGGAGAGGAAAAAAGACGTTTGTATGAAGATGGCAAAAAACTCTTGGAAGATTTGGGATATATTGAAGTCGGTATGGATCATTTTTCTCTGGAACATGATGATTTGTATCAGTCTTTGATTCAGAAAAAATTACATAGAAATTTCATGGGCTATACGTCAAGCAATACTCAATTGATGGTCGGTCTTGGAATGTCTGCAATCTCAGATTCGTGGTATGCATTTGCTCAGAATGTGAAAACGGTGGAGGAGTATCAGAAAACAGTGGAAGAAGGTGAGATTCCTGTAGTAAAAGGTCATATTCTTAATGAAGAAGACCTTATTGTGAGACGACATATTTTAAACTTAATGTGTCAGCTGGAGACTACTTTTGATGTTGAGAATTCTTTTCCTGAGCTGGATAATGCATTTGAAATGTTAAAAGAAATGGAAAATGATGACCTGGTAGAAATTCATGATCATCAGATAAAGATTACTGAAAAAGGAAGAGCATTTACGAGAAATGTAGCGATGGTTTTTGATCTCAGAATGATGAGAAATAAGCCCGAAACAAGAATTTTCTCTATGACCATATAAAAGAAAAGCGATTCAGACCGAATCGCTTTTCTTTTGATATATAGACAATGTGTTCTTATTTAATAATCAGTTTCTGGCTGTAAGATCTGAGATCTCCGGATTTTAAATTAAGATAATAAATGCCTGCAGGAATTCCTGTGATGTCAAGGCTGTTATCATTATTTATTTTGGTTTCATCCAGAACTTTTCGACCTTCTGAAGTGAATATTTCAGCAGTTGTATTTTTATCTCTTATGCCTTCTATGAAAACTTTTTCAGATGCTGGATTAGGATAAATTACAATCTGACTGAACAGACCGTCTTCCTGTGTGGAGAGAGTCGTATTTGTTTTTATTTTATAAATTTTTCCGTTATTAACTGCTGCGATATAGAGTTCTTTCTGATAATCCTGTCCAAATGTTGAAAAATTGTTTCCCGAAAAAGAAGGAGTCCACGTAATTGAATTATCGGAATTAAGCATTCCTATTTGAGGAACACAATAATCTGTGAAGAAGTATTTTCCCTGTAAGGCCGGATATTGAGTGCCCCGGTATACATATCCTCCGGTAATGGAGCACCTTCCTCCAGAATGATCATAGAAAGCAACCGGAAAAGTCATCGTTGCCGCATTGGCACATCCTGAAGTATTGTAGCTGTTGTTTCCTTCGTAGCATCGCCATCCGTAATTTACTGCTGCCTGTGAAATGGGCACGCGGTTAATTTCCTCAATTTGTCCTTGCCCTACATCTGCGATGAGAACATTATTACTCGTGGTATCAAAAGAGAATTTCCAACCGTTTCTCAGGCCGTAGGACCAGACTTCATCAGAACCATCGACCGTACTTCCTGCAAAAGGATTTCCCGCAGGAATATTGTAAGGGCCAGTGGCATTCACATCAATTCTAAGCATTTTTCCCAATAATGAATTTTTATTTTGAGCATTGTTGTTGGGGTCTCCGGCATTTCCGCCATCTCCGGTGATAGCCCATAAATTTCCATCAGGTGCAAAATGTATACTTCCGCCATTATGATTGGTGTAAGGTTTAGGCTGATTCAGTAAAATCTTTTCAGATGTAGCATCGGCCACATCAGGATTTCCGGAGCTCACGGTATATCGGGCAATTGTGATGTTCCCGTCTGTGTCATTGTAATAAACAAAAAAATACCCGTTCGTCGAGTATTGTGGGTGAAATGCTAATCCTAAAAGTCCTCTTTCTCCGCCATAAAGAACCTTAGAACTGATATTCAAAAAATTGGTGGAATTAATGCTTCCGTTAAGCTGAACAATTTTAATAATTCCATCCTGTTGTACGACAAACAATCGGCTGTCGTTGGCATTTGTAATCTCGACCGGAGCCGTAAAGCCGCTCGCAAATTCTTCCAAAATAATGCTCTGGGCATTAAGGAATAAGGAAGAAAAAATACTCGCTGTAAAAAGTAGTTTTTTCATAATATTTTGAGAATTAGTGTGTTGTTTGTTGAATGAAAATTTCATACCAATCAATATTTTAAAAAATCATGAAAATATCTCTGGAAAATTGCTAAATCTTAAATAGAGGTAAAATTGTCAAAATCTCTGAAAATAAATGATTTCTGTTGTTAAAAATTCATAAAACTCAAGAAAATGATTATATTTGCCGACTTAATTTAACGTAGTTATAACAAAATGCAAGGAAAAGGACTTATTACAATTGTCGCTATTGTACTTGGGCTGATTTGCTTAAATGAGCTATTACCAACGTGGTACGCAAGCAAAATTGAAAAAGAGGCAACTGCTGTTGCAGGAGACAATCCGGAAAAGTACCAGAAAGAAATCGCGAAACTTTCTAAGGATACTTTGAATCTAGGATTCACAAAACTTTATTACTCTAAAGCTAAAGACAAAGAAATGAAACTTGGTCTTGACTTGAAAGGAGGGATCAACGTACTTTTGGAGATCAACCAGAGAGATTTGGTAAATGATTTAACCAATTATTCTACAAACCCTGTCTTAATCGAGGCTTTGAACAAGACTGATGAAGTTCAGAAGAATTCTACAAAAGCTTACATCGACAATTTCTTCGAACAATTTGATGCGATCAACAAAGCAAAAGGAACCAACCTTAAGCTTGCTGATCCTGAATTATTTGGAAATACTAATCTTTCTGAGATCAAGTACAACACTTCTGATGATCAGGTGAAAAGCATCATTAAAAGAAGAATTGATCTTTCTGTAGGTACAGCTTTTGAGGTAATCAGAACCAGAATCGATAAAATGGGTGCTGTGCAGCCAAACGTTCAGAGAGTACCGGGTACAGCAAGAATTTCTGTTGAAATGCCTGGTATGAAAGATATCGATAAGGTGAAGAAAATGCTTCAGACTTCTGCAAAACTTCAATTCTGGGAAGTACAGCAGATCAATGAGGTTGCTCCTTATTTCCAAACATTGACTACAATGATCGCTGCAAAAGGTGATTCTATGGGTGTTGCAAAAAACATCAATTTCATGAGCCTTATGCAGGGTGGAAAATCAATGAGTCAAAGCTCTGTTGGAAGTGTAAAACTAACTGATACTGCTGCTGTAAATAAAATTTTAAACAGCAAAGTAGGACAGTCTTTACGTCCGGCAAACCTTAAATATACTCAGTTCATGTGGGGTTACAAACCTGAATCTTCAGATACTGAAAGTTTAGTATTGTATGCCATCAGAGGTAACATCAACCAGAAAGCTCCTGTAGATGGTGCTGTTGAAACTGCTAACATCAGCTATGATGAGCTGAGCAGAGTAATAGTAGACATGCAGATGGATTCTAAAGGGGCTAAAGAATGGAAAACATTAACAGAGAAAAATGTTGGTAAGCCAGTAGCTGTAACACTGGATGGAAGAGTATATACGGCGCCAAATGTTGTGAATGCAATTCCTAACGGTAGAACTCAGATCTCGGGGAATTTCTCTCAGGAAGAAGCTAAAGAACTGGTTGACGTTTTAGGAGCTGGAAAATTACCTGCAGGTGCAAAAGTAGTTCAGGCTACGGTAGTAGGACCATCATTAGGTCAGGAATCTATTAACGCCGGGGTTATTTCATTTGCTATTGCATTCTTAATTATTATTGTTTATATCATTTTCTATTACGGTGGTGCGGGAGTATACGCTGTAATTGCGATGATCGTTAACTTATTCTATATTTTCGGAATTATGGATTCCGGAGACTTTACATTAACGCTTCCTGGTATCGCAGGTATCGTTCTTACGATGGCTATGGCGGTCGATACGAACGTAATTATCTATGAAAGAACGAAGGAGGAATTGTTTGCAGGGAAAAGCATTTTAGAAGCTTATAAAGATGGTTTCAAACATGCATTAAGTGCAATTGTTGATGGTCACTTAACAACATTATTAACAGCTGGTGTACTATTCTTATTCGGAACAGGTCCTATCAAAGGATTTGCTTTAACTTTAGGAATCGGTATCTTAATGACGTTCTTCACTTCAGTATTGCTTTCAAGAGTAATGATTTTCTCAAGACTGAACAAAGGAAAACACCTTTCTGTTTGGACAGCTCCAACAAAAAATCTATTCAGAAATACTTGGATCGATTTTATCGGAAAAAGAAAATATGCTTATATCGTTTCTGCAGTATTAACAGTTGTTTGTATTGCTTCAATTGCAATCCACGGATTCAAATACGGTATTGACTTTACAGGAGGTAGAAACTACGTTGTAAGATTTGATAAAGACGTAAATGCTGAAGATATCGAGCAAAATCTTATCAAAGTATTCCAAACCGCAGATGGTAAGAACTCTTCTGTAGAGGCTAAAACTTTCGGAAACGACAAGCAGTTAAAGATTTCTACAGATTATCTTATCGAAGATGAGTCTTTAAAAGCTGACCAGACTGTAGAACAGAAATTATATGAAGGTTTAAAATCAAGCTTACCTTCTAACGTAACGCTTAACGATTTTAAATCTGCCGATAAAGAGCACGCAGGAATTATTTCTTCTGAGAAAGTAGGACCTACGGTAGCTGATGATATTAAAACTCATGGTATTCTTGCAGTAGTTGCTGCTTTGGGAGGTATTTTCTTATATATCTTGTTGAGATTTAGAAAATGGCAGTTCTCTTTAGGTGCTGTTGCGGCATTATTCCACGATGCGGTTATTATTTTGGGAGCCTATTCATTACTTCACAAGTATATGCCGTTCAACATGGAAATCAATCAGGATTTTGTTGCTGCGATCTTGACTGTATTAGGATATTCAATCAATGATACGGTAATTATCTTCGACAGAATTAGAGAATACTTAAGAGAGAAAAAAGCATTAACATTAGCCGGTTTGTTCGATGATTCTATCTCAAGTACATTAGGTAGAACATTCAACACTTCATTTACTACGATCCTTGTAATTTTGGCCATCTTCATTTTCGGTGGAGATAACTTGAGAGGATTTATGTTTGCGATGTTAATCGGTATCGGGTTCGGTACCTACTCATCCATCTTCATTGCGTCGGCGATTGCCTACGACTTCCTGAAAACGGGAAAAGAAGGTGAAGTACATGGTAAAACAACTTCTGAAAAAGAAGTACTTGCTTCAAAGTAAATATATACTACAATAAATAAGAAAAAGCCTTTCAATTTTTGAAAGGCTTTTTTCATGCCTACCCGAGTCATTATTGTTAACCTTTATGTTAATTTTTTTTTTTTTTACCATTATTAAAGCTTTCATCAATCATTAACCAAAACCCGGCAACTAATTAATATAATTTAGAATCATTATTTTTCCTGATTTGATTATTTTTGCAGCATTATGGAAAACTCGAAGAAAAAAGCTGCAATGAGCTTTATATTCATTACGCTATTGATTGACATTACGGGATGGGGTATTATCATTCCGGTGGTTCCAAAACTTATTGAGGAGCTTATTCATGCGGATATTAGCGAGGCTGCTAAATACGGAGGCTGGCTGGGGTTTGCCTATGCTTTTACTCAGTTTATTTTTTCTCCGGTGGTAGGAAATCTGAGTGATAAATATGGGAGACGGCCTATTATTCTGATTTCACTATTCGGTTTTGCAATAGATTATATTTTACTGGCATTGGCACCTACGATTTTGTGGTTATTTTTAGGAAGGGTGATTGCAGGAATTACAGGAGCGAGCGTCACGACGGCGAGTGCTTATATTGCTGATATTTCCACTGACGAAGACCGGGCGAAGAACTTTGGTTTAATCGGTGCTGCTTTTGGACTGGGTTTCATTATAGGACCTGTTTTGGGTGGTGTTTTGGGACATTATGGGGCAAGAGTTCCTTTTTATGCGGCAGCAGGTTTATGCCTTGTTAATTTCCTTTACGGATATTTCATTCTTCCGGAAAGTTTGGATAAAGATAAAAGAAGAGAGTTCAACTGGAAACGCGCAAATCCGATCGGATCATTTAAGTTCTTGGGAAAACATCCGGAAATTTCAGGATTGATTGTTTCTCTGATCTTAATTTACATAGCGGGACATGCCGTTCAAAGTAACTGGAGTTTCTTTACGATGTATAAATTCAACTGGACCGAAAGGATGGTTGGTATTTCCTTAGGAGTTGTCGGATTGTTGGTAGGGTTGGTACAAGGTGGACTGATTCGATGGACGACTCCAAGATTGGGCGAACAGAAAAGTATTTATTACGGATTGGCGCTTTATGCTTTGGGAATGTTACTTTTTGCTTTTGCAACCGAAGGCTGGATGATGTTTGCATTTCTGATCCCTTATTGTTTAGGTGGAATTTGTGGACCGGCTCTTCAGTCAGTGATTACGAAAAGTGTTCCTTCCAACGAACAGGGAGAATTACAGGGTGCATTAACGAGTTTAATGAGTGCCACTTCTATTGTTGGACCTCCCATGATGACCAATTTATTTTATTTCTTTACTCATGATGAAGCCCCGTTTAAATTTTCCGGAGCGCCATTTTTTTTAGCGTTTATTTTAATGACAGCGAGTGTTGTCATCACATATTATGCGTTTCAAAAAAAGGGAATAAAAAAATAATTAAGTAGTTGTAAAAATAAAACAGGGAGTCGAATTTCGGCTCCCTGTTTCGTTGAAAGAATGTAGTATTTAAGGATATAATGATTTCGTTCCGTTGCTTACGATATTGCTTCCCAATCCTGAGAATGATACCGAAAAATTACTTGAGTTGAAACTTAAAGAGCCTGTTGGTGTACAAAGTCCCAAGGCATATCTGCACTGTCCGTAAGCTCCTGTTTTTTTAGTGACCTTACTTTCGCTTTTTGCTTTCCCTAAGCTGATGTTTCCCCAGTCGCTTACATCTACATTTGAAACTGAAGAACCGGTGTAGTAAATTGTTATCTGATATCCGATTTCTCCTCTTTTAGAACCCCAAAGCCAGTTGGCAGTCCACCATTGTTTGTACCATTTCGAAGATACTTTTGCCTGCACTTCCTTAGATTCCGCCACATTTCCTCTTTGATTTATCATTACCAGTCCTGCCAATACATTGTCCCAGATAATTCCGGAATCATTATAAAAACATAGCGTTGAGAATTGTTCTCCTTTATGATTCCATGAAATTTCCAAAACATTGGCTTCTGTATTAATTTCTTTTCCAATGAGATTCTTGAGTTCAGTTTGAGCGGCAGCTAATTCTTCTCCGGAATTTAAATTACCAATTGTCCCGATCTTTACGGTTTGCGGATCCATAATGTTTCCGGTAGCAACAAAAGCGTTTTTTTGGGCGATTAAATTCTGGGTAATTTCCAATGATTTCCGGGAAGAGAGTTTACCTAAAACAGAGATTCCTGTAATCTGTAAATCGCTTTTTAAGTACTTTTCAAGATTCGTTTTCGAATCGGTAATCTGAGTTTGAACGGTCTCCGGAATTACCTGATTTAGCGGTTTGATCTCTTTTTTCAAATCAGTAACGGACGCTTTTTCTTCGATGATTTCCTGTTTTGAAATCTCATGGTCTTCATTTTGGCAACTGCCAAGTGTTAAGACTGTAGCCATAGCTAACAGCTTAAAAGTAGTTAGTAATTTTTTCATGATTAATATTTAAATGTTGGTGTTTTAAAGGTAGTGAAAATTATAAAATAAATCTTTTTAATGTGAATTAATAATTTGTAATATTCCTTATTTTGCTAAATCTTGATTATCTTCCAAAATTTAGATTTCTTAAAATTTGTTTAAAATCTTATATAACTGTCTCACATATGTATAATCTTTTGTAATTTTGCTAAATGGAATTAAGTATTGGAGAGATGGCACTCATTGCCGTTGCAATCGTTGTATTATTTGGTCCGGATAAACTTCCTCAAATAGCGCGTGACTTGGGTTCAGGAGTAAGAAAAATGCGTGGTGCAGTAGAGGATATCAAAACTGAGATCATGAAAGAGACGGATAATCCTGTTTCTGAAATCAAGCGTGAGATTGAGAAAGTAAAGGATGCAGCCAAAGACTTCAATCCTATGAAAGATATTGAAAAAGATATCGTGAAAGATCCTTTAGCATCTAATGAACCTCCAAAATTAAAGCCTTCCGAAGATGATACTTATGAAGGTCCTGTAAGCAGATAATCCATGGAGGAGATTATTCAGGAAGATAAAAAGGTATTTTTATACCTTAATAATCTGGGCGATACTTCTTTCGACCAGTTTTGGATGTTGATTTCCAGTACATGGATCTGGATTCCGCTTTATATTATTTTATGTTATTTTCTATATAAAAATTATAAGCTAAGGTCATTAGCTTTTATTCTTATATTCATAGCATTGGGCGTTACGGTTTCTGACCAGCTTGCCAGTGTTTTCAAATACGGAGTTGCAAGATTAAGACCCTGCCATGATCCCACTTTAGAACATCATATGAGGATTGTAAAGTGTGGAGGACAGTTTGGTTTTTATTCTGCGCATGCTTCGAATACTTTCTTTTTAGCAGCCTATTTAAGTATTTTATTGAAAAAGAAAATTAATTGGCTTCCTTATGCTATATTTGTATGGGCTGTGGTGGTTGCTTACAGTCGTATATATTTAGGAGTGCATTTCCCGATAGATATTTTGGTGGGGGCGTTTGTTGGATCTTTGTTGGGTGTTATTTTTGGTGCACTCGCAAAAAAAGTGATCAGCAAACAAAATATAACCATATGAAAAAACATCTATTATTGGCGGCATTCGCTTTTTCATCATTACATTTTTACGCTCAGGACAAAAAAGTGGCAGAAGAATGTTTTAAAAAAGCGGATTATAAATGCGCAGAAGAGCAATACTCAAAATTGGCTCAAAGTGAAAAAATTCAACAGATTCAGTCCGAATATTATAATTATCTAGGGACGGCTCAGAGAAGACTGGGTAAGACCAGTTCAGCATTTAAATCTTATGAGTCTGCCTTAAAAGCTAATCCTATGTCAGCAGCGGTTTATGCCAACCTGGGCTCTATTCATGGGCAAAAGGGTAATAAGCAGGCGGCTCTGGATTATCTTAGCAAAGGTCTTCAGATAGAGCCTGAAAATGCAGATATATATCTTACACGGTCAAAAGTGTACGAGAATTTGGGTAAAAAAGATCTTGCTGCTAAAGATCTAAATCAGATTTTGACTTTTGCACCGGATAATATCTATGCAAGAACCGGTTTAGCAAATCTTAAGAAGAATAGCGGTGATCTTGAAGGTGCTTTAAAAGATTATAACACACTAATTTCCGAAAAACCTGAGTCTCTTTTGTATAGCGGAAGAGGCGATGTTTATTTTAAGTTAAAGAAAAATAAGGAAGCTCTTGCAGACGTGAATAAAGCGATTTCAATTGATCCTAAATTTTCTCAGGCTTACGTAAATAAAGCATTAATTTTATTTGAAACTGCAAAACCCAAAGAAGCGTGCGCAAGCTTGGATAAAGCAGTAAGTTTAGGTTATGAAAAGCCTTTGCTTTTGTCGTATTATGAAAAGTGCGAGATAAAGAAATAATTTAGAAATAAGCTGGTTTCATCTCGGGCGGCGAAGCCGCCCGAGATGAAACTTCAAATAAAACCGAAAAAATCTCCCTATGGAAATTCTAATTTTATTTTGACGCCTGTTTAAATCTAATTCAGTAAAATGTATAAAATTTCGACAAACTCAATTTAATACTGCTAAATCATACATTGATCGAGCCGGTTGAAACTAATACTTATAATTGTTGAAAATCAATATGATAAAAGTATTTTACTGAAGTTCAAAAAGGTCATATACGAAGAAACTTTACTTTAGCTTAAGAATAACGTCTGGGAAATATACAAAACTCTATTGTTTTAACTATTTTTGGACCTCTTAAAATAGATACATGTTAAACATTGTTTTAGTAGAACCGGAAATTCCAAATAATACAGGGAATATCGGAAGATTATGCGTGGGGACGGAAAGCAGATTGCATTTAATTCATCCTTTTGGATTTGTCATTAATGACAAAAACTTAAAGCGCTCCGGTTTGGATTACTGGGTACATCTTGATGTTACAGAATATTCGGATATTGAAGAATGGATTCAGAATATTCCGGATCTTTCGCGTGTTTTTCTGATGAGTTCGCATGCTGACAAATCTTATCTGGAAAATGATTTTCAGGATGGAGACTGGCTGGTTTTCGGAAAGGAGAGCATTGGTTTAAGCAAAGAGGTTTTGGCTCGTTTTGAAAATCATTTAACTATTCCAATGTCAAAATTAATCAGAAGCTTTAATATTGCAAATTCCGTTGCTTTTGTAGTGGGTGAGGCAAAAAGGCAGATAGGTTTAAAAGCTAAAATATAAATATTTAATTGGGAATTCATCGTGAATTCGGATATGTTTTTCTGCATTTCATTGCAAGAAATATTTGGAATGAAGTAGTTTTAGTCGTTATGGTAGGGTTTTCCCTGTAAAATCTGATCAGCGCGATACAACTGTTCAACGATAAATAACCGGATCATCTGGTGGGTAAATGTCATTTTGGATAATGACATTTTTTCGTTGGTTCTGCTGTAAATTTCCTCCGAAAATCCGTAAGCACCTCCAATCAGCAAATGAATTTTTTTCACTGAAGAATTCATCCAGTTGTCTATTTTCTGTGCAAATTCGCGACTTGTAAACTGTTTACCCTTTTCATCTAAAATAACGACGAGGTCATTTTTATCAATATGGTTCATAAACAGTTTTGACTCTTCTTTTTTTAAAAGATCTGAAGACAGGTTTTTTGCATTTTTTACATCCGGGATTTCAATGATTTCAAAATTCCAGTGTTTTGGAAGTCGTTTTAGATAATAGCTGATGAGCGAGGTGATTTCCTTATCGTCTGTTTTACCGATACAAAGTAAATTAATCTGCATTTCTTATATTTGCTAAGCGCAAATATACTTTATGGCCATAAAAGTTCCTAGATTTATCTTGAAAATTCAAGAATTCTTTGATGACATACATATTCCTGTTTTGGGAATATCGCTTTGGCAGATGTTTCAGATCTATATTTCAGGGATTTTTAAAAATAAAATAGGACGTAAGGCAGCAGCAATTTCATGGAGCTTTACCATAAGTTTATTTCCTTTTATTCTTTTCCTTCTGTCAGTGCTACCTTATATGCCACATTACGACAGACTTCAGTTTTATATTTTTGATGTGCTGATGCAGAATGTATTTCCGTCCAGCATGCAGCACGATGTGAGAGGGTATATCGAATCGAATATCGTCCCCAATATGAAAGGAATCAGCAATTTTTCAATTGTCCTGGCTTTGATATTTGCAACTAACGGAACTTTCTCCTTGATTAATGGGTTTAATGAAAATACCGATGAGAAACTTAGTGATGTAAAAGAATTTATCCTTTCATTTTTTATTACGATAGGATTTATTACCATTATATTTTTAGCACTTTTTGGAGTTTATTATTCAGAGTTTGTATTGAAACTATTTACCCCTACTTATGAAATTTCATGGCTGGTAGATAATCTTTCAAAAATTATTGGATTTATTTCCTTTCCTCTGTTTTATTTTATACTTCTGGCTTTATTTTACTGGTTGGGTACTGTTAAGATTACAAGATTCAGACATGCTGTTCCGGGAGCTGTTTTAACGACCGTTTTATTTGTGGTTACTACCTATCTTTTTGCTATTTATGTGAAAGATATTGCAAGGTATAATGTTCTTTACGGTTCCATTGGAAGCATGATTTTATTGATGGTATGGGTGAATGTGAATGTTTATCTTCTTCTTTTCGGAAACGAACTGAATATGGCGATCAGAAAATTGAGAATTGAAAAATTACTGTCAGACGAGCTTAAAAAAGAAGCTTCAGGTTACCACGCAGCTGCTTCAGAACCGAATTTAGAAAGTGATGAAGAGCATAGAAGAAAATTTTATAACGATGCGAAAGAAGATTAAAATTTTTACTTTAATAATATCTTTGATTTCTTTCACTTCCTGTGAAGAAATTTATAGAAATAGAGAAGAGGATAATTATGTAACGCCATATAAAGGAAAATGGGTTGGAACTTATACAGGAGACCAAAGCGGAACTCTTGTATTAAATGTTGGAGAAAAAGGAGGCGTTGAAGGAACAAGAACTTCAATGGAATTTAAGGAAACCTTTTATACAGCAATGCAGGGTGGCGGAAGCGGTGCACTTTCTACGATGAGCCCGTCACCCTCCGGATTTATTTTATATGGAAGTTTAGAAGCCAAATCCGGAACATGGAAAATGGGTTCTTTAAAGGGAAGCTGGGCTGTTGTTAAAAATTAATCACCTGATTCGATATTTTTTTTAGAGCTCATATTCAGTATAATATATCCGAAACTAGCCGCTAAAAATGAAGCGATAAGAATAGCAAATTTGGCTTCATCCTGGATTTCAATTTCTCCCTTAAAGGACAATAATGCAATGAAAATAGACATGGTAAAACCGATTCCTGCTAAAAGACCGACTCCTAACATCTGAAACCATGAACTGTTTTGCGGAAGTGTGCTGATCTTTAATTTAATGGCTAAAAAGGAAAATAAATTTATTCCGATTAATTTTCCTAAAATCAAACCACCAATAATTCCCAGACCTAATGTGCTTGTTAAACCTTCTATCATTGAACTGTTGAAGGTGATGTTTGTGTTCGTCAAAGCAAAAATAGGCATGATAAAAAAGCTTACAGGAACATGAAGCTTATGTTCTAATTTTTCTAAAGGTGAGATTTCTACATGAGAGGGATTTGTAGGAATTGAAAAAGCTAATAAAACACCTGCAATAGTAGCGTGAATTCCTGAATGATGCAGAAAATACCATAAAAATAATCCAGGAATAATATAGAAAATTATTTTCGTGACTTTCAGGAAGTTTAAAATAAATAATAATGCAGTAACTCCAAATGAAAGCAATAAGTACATCCAATGAATTTGGTCAGTATAAAATATGGCAATCACTAGAATGGCTCCCAGATCATCTACAATGGCTAATGCGGCAAGAAATATTTTAATAGAGTTCGGGATTTTTTTTCCAAGCATTGAGATTATCGCCAAAGAAAAAGCAATATCTGTAGCCATGGGAATTCCCCATCCGTTGCTATATTCAGTTCCATGGTTAAAGACGGTGAAAATAACAGCAGGAACAAGCATTCCGCCGATGGCCGCAAAAATAGGTAAAGAAGCATTTTTAAATGAAGAAAGTTCACCTTCTACCATCTCTCTCTTGATCTCAAGACCTACTAGAAGAAAGAAAACAGCCATTAATCCGTCATTGATCCAGATACTTACAGGGTAGGTAAGATGAAAAAGATCAATGCCGGTTTCCTGGTTCAGAAATTGTTGAAATCCTTCAGCCATCGAGGAATTTGCGATTAATAACGATATTAAAACACAAAAAATAAGTATAATTCCGGAAGACTGACTGTTATTGAAAAATTTTTTAAAATATACAGATAAATTCATATTAAAGAATTTAATGATATGTTTTGAGCTAAACGTTTTGATTATATATGCAATCAGACGTCTAAATTCTAATATCTATTTATGATTGTAATCGTCTCACTCTTGAAACCCCATTAATATCTTTAAGTTTTTTAAATGTTTGTTCTAATTGGTTTTTATTTTTAACCTCAAGATTGATATTTCCTGTAAAAACTCCATTGTTGGATTCAATAGACATACTCTTCATATCCATTCCCATAGCACCACTGATCACTGTTGTAATATCATTGATCATACCCATCCGGTCAAGACCTTCTATTTCAATCTTCACTCTGTTTTTGAAGCTCTCTGCATTAACCCATTTGGCAGGAATAACTCTGTAGTCGTACTGCGCACGCAAATTAATTGCATTTGGGCAATTATCACTATGCACTTTTATCCCCTCAGAAATGGTAATAAATCCAAAAATCTTATCCCCCGGAATTACTGTACAGCATTTTGCATAACTGTAGTTCAGTTTTTCTTCATCTTTCCCGAAGATGATCATGTCAAGGTTTTGCTCTTTCGGCTCTTCGTAATGTGTGTTCTTATTAGGCGATTTTCTGAATCTTGAAAGTAAATTATTAAACACATTTTTACTTTCAATGTATTTTCTTAAACTGCTGGCATCAAGTTCATTCGTCTGAAATTTAAGAAATAATTCCTGTGAAGATTTTAAGTTGAAGAATTTTTGTAGTTTATTGATCTCTTCATCATTAAAATTAATTTTAGCATGACGAAGTTTTCTTTGTAAAATTTCTTTTCCTTCTTCAACAATTTGATTTTTTTGTGAGTTTAAGAAACTTTTGATCTTTGATTTTGCTTTGGAAGTCACCACAAACTCCAGCCAGTCAGACTTAGGTTTTTGGTTTTGTGAAGATAAAATATCTACCTGATCTCCATTTTGAAGAACATACGAGATGGGAACTAACTTTCCGTTGATTTTTGCACCTAAACATTTCATTCCCAGATCAGAGTGAACCGAAAATGCAAAATCCAGTGCAGTCGCATTGGTAGGCAAAATTTTAATTTCACCTTTCGGAGTGAATACAAAAACTTCTTTTGAATATAAATTAAGTTTGATATTATCCAACAATTCTGAAGTGGAGAGATTCTGCTGCTGCTCCAGAACTTCACGAATTTCTGTTACCCATTTTTCAAAATTCCTGTCATCAGTACTTTGCTTATAACCTTCTTTGTATTTGTAATGGGCGGCTACACCTTTCTCCGCAATTTCATCCATTCTTTCGGAGCGGATCTGAACCTCGATCCATTTTTTATCAGGACCAAGAACGGTTAAATGCAGACTTTCGTAGCCTGTAGAACGCGGTTGAGTGATCCAGTCACGCATTCGCGAAGGATTTGTATGATAAACGTCGGTAACAATTGAGTAGATTTTCCAGGCCAGAAATTTTTCATTTTTAGCATCAGATTTATAGATAATTCTGATCGCGTAGTTATCGAAAACCTCTTCAAAAGTAACTCCCTGTTTCAGCATTTTCCTGTAAATCGAAGAAATAGCTTTCGCACGGCCTTTAATGGTGAATTTTAATCCTTCATCTTTTAACTGTTCCGAAACCTCATTTTTAAATTCTTCGATATACCTCTCTCTGTTTTCTTTTGCTAATTCTAATTTTTCTGTGATTTCATTATAAACCTCAGGGTTATTATACTTTAAAGAAAGATCTTCCAGTTCAGATTTAATATTATATAAACCCAAACGGTGAGCCATCGGTGCATAAATGTAAACCGTTTCAGAAGCAATTTTCTTCTGCTTATCGGGTGCCATACTTTGTAAAGTACGCATGTTGTGAAGGCGGTCTGCAATCTTTATCAAGATAACTCTGAAGTCTTCAGAAAGGGTAAGCAGGAGTTTTCTGTAGTTTTCAGACTGTACAGAAATATTCTGATGATTCATGATGGATATTTTTGTTAATCCATTCACGATGCTGGCGATTTTTTCCCCGAAAATCTTTTTAAGATCTTCATAGCTGTAATCAGAATCTTCAATAACATCATGTAAAAGTGCACAGGCTATTGAAGTTGCTCCCAACCCAATTTCTGTCGCTACAATTTTTGCAACAGCAATAGGGTGGTAGATGTAAGGTTCTCCCGTTTTTCTTCTCTGATCTTTGTGTGCATCCAGCGCAATATCAAAAGCCTTTCGGATAAGTTTATTATTTTCCTCATCCAAAGTTCTGTAGGTGTTAGATATCAGATCTTTATATCTGGCTAAAATCTCCTTGTTCTCTTGTTCTAAATCGTAACTCATTTGTGCAAATACCTATATTTAAACGAAAATACGAAAATTTTTACACTTTTCAAATAGTAAAAAACCCGCAAAACGATCTGCGGGTTTTCGGTTATCAGCTTTATATTTTGTTAAAATTTCACTTCTGCGGAATCGATGCCACTATTGGAGGACTTAATTTTTACACCCGGGCTGTTATGAATATCAGCTCTGTTTCTCGCGTGAATCAGGTCTTTTAGCTTTTGATAATGAGTTTGTTCGAGGCTCATATTTTCGAATAGAAAAGTTTTTAAAGCGATATTTTGGTTGAAAATCCTGCGAACATTTTCAGCCTGTTCGTGATCTTTAACTGCTACACTCGCCAGATATTGGGAGTTATGGTTGCTATCATTGAGATAAACAATATAATCTGAACTTTTGAAACCTGAATTTTCCAAGTCCGTTTCAAGTTGTTTGTAATCGCTGTGATGTTCAAATAACCCAGCTAATATATTTGACATAAGCAATAGTTTTAAGTTTGTACTCTAAAGATAATAATTAAATCTAATATAAATTGAATAAATTTTAATAAAATTTTAATTATGTTATTTTATCTATAAAATATTGTTAAAATTTATGATAATGCCTATTGAACATGTGTTTAAATGATTCTTTAATTGAAATATTAAATTCTTCTGCAGATTTAAAACGAAACAGCATATTTTAATTGTAATTACGCGTTTGTAGAGGAATCTTAAAAATAAAAAAAACGGACGTATCAGTCCGTTTCTGTTAATATATGATATGATATGAATATTTATATTCTTTCATTTTTAATTTCCTCCACGATTTCCGGATTCAGTAAAGTAGAAATATCCCCGAAATTACTGAAATCGCCTTCCGCAATTTTTCTCAGAATTCTACGCATAATTTTCCCTGAACGTGTTTTCGGAAGCCCGGATACAAACTGAATTTTATCCAGTTTTGCAATCGGTCCAATCTGATCTGAAATCAACTGATTGATCTCTTTTACCAGATTTTCCTGCTTTCTGTCGGCTCCGGAATCTTTTAAAATTACAAAGCCATATAAAGCATTTCCTTTAATGTCATGAGGATAACCAACAATCGCTGATTCAGCTACAGCAGGGTGTTCGTTGATGCTGTCTTCAATCGGGGCTGTTCCTAGATTATGTCCTGAAACGATAACGACATCGTCCACACGGCCCGTAATTCTGTAATAACCAACCTCATCTCTCAAAGCTCCATCACCTGTAAAATATTTGCCCGGGAAAGCTGAAAAATACGTTTCTTTATATCGTTGGTGATCACCCCAGATTGTTCTTGCGATTCCCGGCCAAGGAAAGCGGATGCAAAGATTTCCCGTCACCTGATTTCCTGAAATTTCATTACGTTTATCATCCATTAAAACGGGTTGAATTCCAGGCAATGGGAGAGTGGCATAGGTTGGTTTCGTCGGGGTTACAAAAGGAAGTGGCGAAATCATAATTCCTCCTGTTTCAGTCTGCCACCAAGTATCAACAATTGGACATTTTTTCTTTCCGACATGATCGTTGAACCAATGCCAGGCTTCATCATTAATAGGTTCACCAACAGAACCGATCACTTTTAATGAGCTTAAATCATGTTTATCCACCCATTCTGTGCTTTCTTTAGCTAAAGAACGAATTGCAGTCGGAGCTGTGTAGAATTGAGTTACTTTATGCTTTTCAATAACTTCCCAGAATCTGTCCGGTTCAGGATATGTAGGAACCCCTTCGAAAATTACGGTTGTTGCACCGTTTAATAATGGTCCGTAAAGAATATACGAATGTCCTGTAATCCAGCCGATATCGGCAGTACACCAATAAATATCATTTTCTTTATAATTGAATACGTTTTTGAACGTATAAGCCGTGTAAACCATGTAACCTGCGGATGTGTGAAGCATTCCTTTCGGTTTTCCAGTAGAACCGGAAGTGTATAAAATAAACAATGGATCTTCTGCATCCATAATGATAGTCACAAAATCAGCAGATGCTTTTTCATATAAATCAGCCATCCAATGATCTCTGCCGTCCTTCATTTTGATTTCGTTATGCGTTCTTTTTACCACCAAAACATTGTCAACGGTTGGTGTTTTTTCCAACGCTTCATCAACGATGCTTTTTAAGTCTAAAACCTTACTTCCTCTGTAGCTTCCATCGGATGTGATGACCATTTTAGCTTCACAGTCATTCACTCTTGAAGCAACAGCAGAAGCGGAAAATCCGGCGAAAATAACGGAGTGAACCGCACCTAATTTCGCACAAGCCAACATCGTAATCGCCAGTTCAGGAATCATCGGAAGGTAGATACAGACTCTGTCGCCTTTTTCGATGCCCATACCTTTTAAAACATTGGCTGTTTTATTGACTCTTGTGTATAATTCGTTGTAAGAAATATGCTGTGCTTCTTCTTTTGGATCGTTCGGTTCCCAAATGATTGCTGTCTTTTCTCCTCTTACGGCCAAATGCCTGTCCAGACAGTTTTTTGTAATATTTAATTTAGCATTTTTAAACCAAGTGATTTTGGCTTCATTCATATCATATTTTACGACCTTGCTCCATCTCTGATACCATACGAAATTTTGATCCGCTATCTTGTCCCAGAATTTTTTAGGATTTTTGATAGACTTTTTATACTCTTCAAAATAGTGTGGCAAATCTTCTATTAGGTAATTTCTCATATCCCTTTCGTTTTTGAAATTTGAATTTTATTTATTTTAAATTTATACTTAATTTCTTGTTTAAGCCCTATATACCTCGATTTTTTGCTGAATTTCTTCTATAATTTTTTCATCATCAATCGTCGACGGAATCTGAAATTCTTTCCTGTCTAATAGTGTTCTTATCAGTTTTCTTAAAATTTTTCCTGAACGTGTTTTGGGCAAACGCTTGACAGTCATTACATTTTTAAGACAGGCTACAGCTCCTATTTTTTCACGAACTGATTTTACAATATCTTTTTCAACCTCTTTTTCTGAAATTGTTGATCCGTTCTTTAAAACAACCGATGCAAAAGGAATTTGTCCTTTCAGTTCATCATCAATTCCGACCACCGCACATTCTGCAACATCAGGATGTGATGAAACAATTTCTTCCATTTCCGAAGTCGAAAGCCGGTGTCCTGCAACATTGATAACGTCGTCAACTCGTCCTGTAATAAAAATATAACCGTCTTCATCTTTTATCGCGCCGTCTCCGGAGAAATAATAGCCTTTGTATTGTGATAAATAACTGTCCTGAAATCGGTCATTATCATTCCAGATTCCAAGCAAAGCTCCAGGTGGAAGTGGAAGTTTGATAATTAAATACCCTTCCTGGTGGGCATCCAATTCGTATCCGTTTTCATCAAAAATTTTAATATCATAGCCCGGAATTGGTTTTCCGGCGGAAGCTCTTTTAATTTTATAATTTTCATCAAAAGTCATTAAACCCAACATCGGCCAACCGGATTCTGTCTGCCACCAATGGTCGATCGCAGGAACTCCGATGTGCTCTGCAAACCAATCTAACGTAGCAACATCACATCTTTCACCCGCCAAAAATTGTTTTTTGAAATGGCTTAAATCGTATTTTTTAACCAATTCTCCATTCGGATCTTCTTTTTTTATCGCTCGAATTGCTGTTGGAGCCGTAAACATCACCGAAACTTTATATTCTGAAATGATTCTCCAAAATGTTCCCGCATCCGGCGTCATAATAGGTTTTCCTTCGAAGATAATAGTGGTATTTCTGTTAATTAATGGTCCGTAAACTGAAAAACTGTGGCCGACAGCCCAACCAAAATCGGATGCCGCCCAATACGTTTCTCCTTGTTCAACGCCGTAAATGTATTTCATGGAAAATTTCAAAGCTGTAGCGTAACCTCCTGTGTCACGCGTGATTCCTTTAGGTTTTCCTGTTGTTCCTGAGGTGTATAATAAATAAAGCGGATGGGTAGATTCAACAGAAACGCAATCTGCAGGTGCTGATTGTTGAACTAATTCTTCATAATCAATCAGTCCCTCAAACATTTCGTGTTGATTATCTACTAATTTTCTGTTGTAAACAATAATATTTTCAACTTTATCCTGTGCTAATTCGATTGCTTTTTCAACCAAAGGTAAGTATGGAATTCTCTTGGCTATTTCTACTCCGGCTGTTGCTGTAATTAATGCTTTTGGCTTGCAATCGTCAATTCTTACTACCAATTCATTCGGTGCAAAACCACCAAAAACCACATTGTGAATGACGCCAATTCTCGCACAGGCTAACATGGCGAAAAGCGTCTGTGGAATCATCGGCATGTAAATAACAGCCGTATCTCCTTTTTTCAGTCCCAAAGAAGCCAAACCTCCCGCCAGTTTTGAAATTTCTTCCTTCGCCTGACTGAAAGTATAGGTTTTCTTTTGATTGGTAACAGGGGAATCATAAACGATCGCGATCTGCTCTCCAAAACCGTCTTCAATATGTTTATCAATACATAAATAACACATATTCAGCTTTCCATCAGAAAACCATTGAGAATATTCATTTTTGTCTTTTGAAAGAATTTGGGTAGGGAATTCAAACCAGTCGATTTCCTGAGCCTGTTTCTTCCAGAAATTCTCTTTATTTTCTATGCTTTGTTTAAATAAATCGTCTGTATTCATATTAATTTTTGTGTTTGGGGTCATTGTGAGGAGCGTAGCGACGAAGCAATCTCTTCATGTTTTATTTGAGTTTGCTTCACTTCGTTCGCAATGACTGGTGTGGAAGTCTTTTCTCTATCTTCTTTGGTCTATTCAAACATTTCCTCAATCTGCTGCATCAATTTCTTAATAGAATAAGGTTTTGTAACATACGCATCGGCTCCCATTTCCAACCCCTTTTCAATATCTCTCGGGTTGTTTTTTGCACTCAGAAAAATGACTTTTGTATCTTTTAATTTTTCGTCTTGTTTAATGATATCCAATGTACTGTAACCATCCAGATTCGGCATCATAATATCCAGTAAAATAACGTCCGGAATCATGGTTTTTAAAAACTCCAAAACCTCGGTTCCGTCTCTGGCAATGTATACATCGTAGCCGTTTTTCTTAAAACTGTATTCCAGTGACATTAATATTTTGTGCTCATCATCCGCAATAATTATCTTTTTCATAAGGTGCTTTTTGTATGTTTAGCTGTGTTCAACTTCATTGTTTTTTCTTTTTTAATAGAGAACCCGAAGGGTTCAATTTTAATAGCCGTAGGTAAAACCTATGGAATATGGAATACGTATTATAATTCGCAATAAACCAACCCGAAAGGGTTGAATATTATTAATTTAATGTTTGTTCTGGTTCGATTCCATGTTCTGCTAAAAGCTTTTTAAATTCATCCTCAAAATTTTCCGTTTTATGATGCTCTTTTTGATTTTTTATATAATTTATAATTCTTTCCTTATCTCTCATTGAACTGGTAAATGCTCCGTAGCCTTCCTGCCATCCGACAAATTCAGGAAACATTGCCGATTCTTTCATCCATAAGTTGGTTGCAACTTTTATATCTTTTACCAAATTACTGAGATTGATGTTGGGATGCAGATCACAAAAAATATGAATGTGGTCTGGCATTCCATTAATTCTATATAATTTACATTTTTTATTCTTTAAAATACCCCAAATATATTTGTATAGCTCTGATTCATTATTTTCATTAATTGTTGGTTCCCGATGTTTTGTTCCGAAAACGATATGATAAAATATTTATCGATATGTTCCCATTTTTCATTTGTGTTTTTATTATTGAACCGTGTCGGGTTCTGGTTTGTGTTTTATTTCTTCCATAGGTTTCACCTACGGCTATTGTTGTTGAACCCTTCGGGTTCTCTGTCCTCAATTCCATTTCCTCTGGGTAAAGTAATCGTAAAAGTTACGCCCAGTCCGCTGTTTTCTGCTTTTATCGTTCCGCCCTGAGCCTGAACGATTTTTTTAGAAATGGCTAATCCCAGTCCGCTTCCGGTTGGTTTTAAAATGTTTTGATTTTTCGATTGGTAAAATTTATCAAAAATCATTTCCAGATCTTCTTCGGGAATATGTTTTCCGGTGTTGAAAATTTTAATGACTAAGTTATTTTCTTTTTCAGATAGTTTAGCCTGAATTGTTCCCTGTTCATCCGTAAATTTTAAAGCATTTCCTAAAATATTCTGAAATAACTGAATCATCCTTGCTTCGTCATATTCAAACAAAAAGTTATTGAGAAGATTGACTTCACTCAAATGAATATTTTTCTGCTGAATCAGATGTAAAAGCGGATTTAATGCTTTTTTATACGTTTCAATAATATTATTTTCCTGAATATGTAAAACAATTTCGCCATGTTGAAGTTTATCCAGATACAGAATATCATTAATAATTTCACTCAACCTGTCAGATTCTGTGATGATATTATTTAAAAATTCTCTTTTGATGTCTAAGGGAATATCGTCATCGTCTGCTAAAATTTCTCCGGCTGAACGAATCGCGGTAATCGGAGTTCTTAATTCGTGGGCAACGGAATCCAGAAAATCGTCTTTTTGATGGTCTTTGATGATTAAACTTTCATTGGCTTTCCGTAAATCATCGGATAGTTTTTGAAGTTCTTCGGACTGTTCGGTCAGTTTTTTATTAAGTGTAATATTTTCTTTAGATTCTTCTAAAATGTTTAAAACTTCCTTTAACGAAATTTTATCTTCTTTGGTTACTCCTTCAATTAAAATTTTTGCTGAAGCGGTCCCTATTCTTCCTGCCAAAAGGTTTTCCGAGAATTTGATAAATCTTGAATCTGCGGTTTCAGTCTGGGAATCAATATTATATTTTAAATTGAAAATTCTGAGCGCCTGTTCTGTCTTGTTTTTACCTAAAAATCGTTCCAGAATATTTTTAATATCTGAAACATAAGCCGTTCCGCGCCAGATGAAAGCATTTTCGTGGTTTTGAATGTATTTATCGATATCAACATATAATTCGGCGAAATTTCTTTCCCGATAATTTCCTTTTACGCTTACGGAAATGATGCTGAAAAGTGCTGTATTAACTAAAATCGACCAAAAGAAAATCTGTGGAATTCTTCCCAAAAACGAAATTTTAAAAAAGTCAAAAGCATTATACATTTCTCTCAAAACGCCTTTGAGTTCCTGATTGTAAGAGAAATAATATTGAGGAATAATCAACCCGAAATAGCAAATTGCCAATCCTGCCAATAGCCCGATTACGGCACCTTTATAAGTTCCTCTTCGCCAGAAAATAGCGCCAAAAAAAGCAGGTGCAAGTTGCCCGATCACCACAAATGAAATCAAACCTACTGAATCCAGCGAAGTTTTTAAAATAAAATATTTGTAAAAGGCAAACGCCATGATAATCAGTGCGAAAATGCTGAATTTTCGGATATTGGTAATATTTCTCGTATTCTGGACTTCATTTTCTGATTTGAATTTTCCTAATAAACCATACGGAATAATCAAATTGTTTGAAAGCATGATGGACAAAGTAATTGCAGATATAATAATCATTGAAATACAAGAGCTTAACCCTCCTAGAAAAACAAAAACCGTAATCCAGGTATTGCCAAAATGTTGCGGAATTAAAATAGAGTAGAACTCAGGATTAACGTTTTGCCCATCAAAAATTAGCCTTCCACCCCAAGCGATTGGAAAGATAAAAATGGTGAAAATCAATAAATAAAGAGGAAAAAACCAAATCGCTGTTTTGATATGTTTTTCCTGTCTGTTCTCCACAATCGCGGTGTGAAACTGTCTCGGGAGAATGCAAATCGCTGTTCCTGAAATCAGACAAAGCACCATCCAGTTCATCGCACCCTCAATTCCGTTGAACGTATTTTTTGCTTTAAAATCTTCAAATTTACTCGCCTTTTCATAGATGTCCGAAAATCCGTCAAAGACAAAATAAATCACGAAAAATCCTAAAATAATAATGAAAAAAAGTTTCAGAAAACTCTCCAAAGCAATCGCTGAAATAATTCCCAACCGTTTTTCGGAAGCGTCAACGTATTTTGTTCCGTAATAGGAAGAAAATAAAGCAATTAAGACAACAACAAAAGTTGCGTTATCTGTTAAAATATCATTCGACATTGGAGTTTCTGTCACTAAATGAAAAGTTTCGGAAATAGCTTTAATCTGCAAACCAATATAGGGAACAATAGCCAAAAGGCAGACGATCGTAATAATTGCACTGAAGCTTCTGCTGTTGCCGTATCTCAACGAAATGAAATCTGCCAAACTGCTGATTTTATTCACTCTTGAAATCCGTACAATTCGGGTATTAATGTAAATCCATGCCGGAATTACCATGATGGGACCAATGTAAATCGGGAGATAGTTGAGGCCGCTTGTCGCTGCAACTCCAATGCTTCCGTAGTATGTCCAGGCTGTGCAGTACACCGCCAAAGAAAGCGCGTAGATGTAAGGATTGTTAATCCAAAGCTTACTTTTTTTCTTCTCCGCCAAATGAGCGACTAAGAATAAAAGTGCCAGATAAAACAAAACCACGGTAAATAACGCGAAACTACTCATCATATTTTTTTACGATTACAAAAGAAATAATGATGGAAACCATCCAGACAGCGAAAATGTAGATCAGGATCATCGGATAGCCGAAAACTTTCTGCTCACTGTTGAATAACAATGAAATAGGAATGCTGAATGCTATCAGAAGTCCGATGCTTAGAATGATCAGCTTTTGTTCGTGTCTCTTTTTCATAATTAAAAAGATAATTGACGGACAGAAATTATCCGCCAATTACCACTAACTTATTTTTATTTAAACATTTTCATCAGAATATTCTCCTGTCAGCGAATAGTAACCGAAAATTGCTAATCCACCTGAGATAATCGGCATCAGAACAAATAAGATAATGATTCCGAAAACCAAGTCTTCCTGTTTCCCTGAAGAGATTTTTGGAATTCCCAACACTGTAATTCCGAAATATCCCACCACCAGCGCAATGGCTATCCAGAGTATGCCTAATATTTTTTTTAGTCCGTTCATTTTAGTAGTTTTAAAATTAATAAATTTTTAAGTGATTCTGTGCTTAATCGTGAATATTATTGTTCTTATTTTTAAGATAAAATAATCCGATGAGTAAACAGACTGCGGCAACTCCAATCGGATACCAAAGTCCTTCCAGATACCATGTTGCGTGACCAGCATCTTTTCCTGTTGTTACTAAATAGGTGGCAACTGCCGGAAGCAATCCTCCAAACACTCCGTTTCCGATGTGATAAGGCAGAGACATTGAGGTATAACGGATTCTCACCGGGAACATTTCCACCAAAAATGCTGCAATCGGGCCATACACCATCGTCACAAAAAGCACCTGAATGAAAACCAGAAATACCAAATACCATTTTGTATTATCAGCTAATTTTACTGTTTGTGAAACTTTTGCTTCTTCGGCTTTTCCGTCTTTTATGACTGCTCCGCTCGGTGACCAATGCACAACGCTGTCTTTTTTAATTAAAGTTCCGTCTGTGAAAAGAGTTTCTTTATGAAAAGTCACTAAGCTATCAGTCGCAATATCCTTATGAATTTTTGCGGTTCTTTTTTCTGTAATTCCGTTGGCTGCGACTGTTTTGGTTTCAAGATTTACGCTTTTAAACATCGCATCATAAATCGGTCTGTAGGCTAAAATAGCGACTAGCATTCCGGTCATCATAATGGCTTTTCGTCCGATTTTATCAGATAACCAACCGAAAAATACGAAGAATGGGGTTCCTAAAAGTAAAGCCGTTGCCATTAATGAATCAACCTGTGCAGATTCTACATTCATTACTTTTTGCAGGAAACTCATGGCATAAAATTGCCCTGTGTACCAAATTACCCCTTGTCCCATTGCGGCTCCGAATAACGCCAGTAAGACAAATTTGAAATTGTATTTATTGCCGAAACTTTCTTTCAAAGGATTTTTTGAAGTTTTGCCTTCACTTTTAGCCTTTGCAAAAAGAGGAGATTCTTTCATGTTTTTTCTGATGACATAAGAAACACCGACCATTAAAATGGAAATCCAAAATGGAACTCTCCATCCCCAACCATCGAATTCTTCTGCAGAAAGGGTGTTTTTGGTAATTAAAATTACAATTAATGAAATGAAAAGTCCTGCTGTTGCTGTCGTTTGAATCCATGAAGTCCAATAACCTCTTCGGTGAGGTTGTGCATATTCTGCGACATAAGTTGCGGCACCTCCATATTCTCCGCCTAGAGCTAAACCTTGTAATAATCTTAAAATTAAAACTAAAACAGGTGCCATAAATCCGATGGTTTCATAACTTGGGATGCACCCGATAAGGAATGTTGAGAATCCCATGATTAATAAAGTTACCAAAAAAGTGTATTTTCTTCCGATAATATCTCCCAATCTTCCGAAGAACAAAGCGCCGAAAGGTCTTACCACAAATCCTGCAGCAAAAGTAGCAAGCGTAGATAAAAATGCTGCGGTCGGGTTGTCTGCTGGGAAAAATTTCGTTGCTAAAACGATGGCTAAACTTCCAAAAATATAGAAGTCATACCATTCTATCAATGTGCCGAGTGATGAGGCAGTGATAACGCTCCAAATCGTGCGGTTTTTCTGCTTGTCGGTCATATTTTCGTAGGCATCGTGATGATTTTCGCTCATATTGCTTGAATTTTGATGTTAGTTTAATTGATATTGAGTTTTCTGAGTTTTATAAATAAATCTGAAACTGTACAATAAATTCTCCTTTAGATTTCGGGCTTTCCGTTGGGCTTGTGTACATTGGTCTTGTAGAATATTGTGTAGTGATTTTCGCATGATGACCATCGATAAACCAGTTTGCACCGACATCAAATTGTGATGAAGATTTATCAAAAGCTTCAAAGTTTTTGTGTGTATACGCTGCAAACGGCTGAATTCTGATTTTTGGCTTCTCGGCCTGACTTGGTAATAATAAACCAGCTTGTGCGTAGATAATATTACCTGTTCCGATGGTTGGTTGTAGATTTCCCGGTCCTGCAATGGCTTTATCACCGATGAAATTTGGATCTGATGAAGCGATATTCATAATTCCTAAATTTCTGATATAATTCGGTCCAAATTGATAGTTGTAATAACCTGCATATGCTGAAACCGCCATTTTATTTTTTGCATTTCCCAAAGGAATATCTGCGAAAGCATCCACGGCAACGAGTGTAATGTCGTGTTTTTCTATGTTTGAATTCACGGAAGTTCGTGTTCCGTCTTTTTGATGATAAAAACCTGCACCTACATTGAAAACCTTCTTCGTTCCCAGATAAGAACCCACTTTGAAAGGCAATAAATTCGATTCTTCATCCAAAAATTGATATTCAACATAACCTGCTTTTGAAAAGTTTGGATTTCCGTTGTTGTCGACGGCTATAGCTTTTGCTGGATCTGTAACGTTTGTAGGTATTAAATCTGTTGCAAAAGGTTTGTTTAAGCTAAAACGATATTCAAATTTTCCATATTTTCCTTTCGCGAACATTCCTAATTGCCTTGCAAATTGGTCGGAATTATCAATCAAAGGCCATGAAAAAATAGGGGAATCAACGGTAAGGAAATTCAATGTTGAAGCCATGGTCATACGGGAAAGTCCCATGTAATAATGTAATCCCGCTCCTAAAGATAAACTGAATTTTCCAGCTTCTCCAGGTAAAATAACTGCGTATTCGTTCCAGGCATCGTGGAAAAACATTTGTGGTTTTTTACCATTTCCGTAACCTCCTGTTCCTGAAGTCCCTGAGCCACCGCCGTTGATAAATGTTTGATTATTAATTCCAAAATGCGCTAAAATCATGTATCTTTTGGAAATCTGAGCATACGCCAGAGCGCGTAATCGTCTGTTGCCTAGACTCCAGGAATTGTCAGTAGTTTCACCACCCACCATACTTCCTGGGTTCATTTGGGTGTTTCTCAACCAAAATTGGTCCCACAAAATAAATCTGACGTATTTATCGCCTTGCTGATTTAAGTTAATTTTCAGTCCACTTCCATAATCAGGCGAACCTTGAGAATATAAAGAATTGCTGATTAAAGCCAATCCAATAAAAGTGAGTGATTTCTTCATAAATTATCAATTTTTGGCGTTGTTTTTTATGAAGACCAAATTGTAATTAATAATTTGTTTGAAGAAATTTAATATATATTAGTGCTAATTATATAGTTATGAGTTTTAAGTTATGAATTATGAGTTTTTAAAATGTTTTAATTTTTAAATTTAGTATATTGATTTATTGTGTTTTAAGTTGTTTCATGCATGATAAATAAACTCATAACTTATAATTCAAAACTTATAATCCCAAAAATCCTATTTTTTAAATCTTTCCCATTTGATCAGCATATATTTGTCGGCAAATTGAGTGATAATTAAACCTGAATTTTTTAAGTTTTCTTCTTTGGACATATATTCAATGAGCTCATTTTGTTTTAAAATTTTATACACGGGATGGAATTCTGAGTGGGGTGGTCTTGTGATATTATATTTCTTGATCCAGGAGCTGATCGTAACGTGAGAAACGCCTATGATTCGCTCTATTTCGCGGAAGCTTAAACCTTCAAGATAAAGTTGTAATGCTTTTGTTACGTAATAATCGTCTATTTTTTTTCCGAGCTTTTTAACCGTAAAATAATAGTTGCAGTCTTTGCAGAGGAAGCGTTGTTTTTCGTTCACGATTCCGCTTTTCACCACTTTAGAGCTATTGCATTTTGGGCATTGATTTTCCATAACTATATCTTTTTAGCAAATATATAATAACTTAGCAAAATGTTAATTCAATGTAAAGATAATTTTACCTGTGTATTTCATTAAAACAAAAATATTATCTTTTTTATTTGGTTTTTAAAGTTATTATGTTTTAAATTTGCCAAAAAATTCAGATAAATAAATGGAAATAGAAATTTCCTCATCCATACATCTGATGTATGTGAGTGAAATACAGCAGGAAATGTACGATTCTGCACAGCGACGAGGGACGGGTATTGCGAAACGTTCCATAGAATATTTAAGTAAAAAGATTTCAGAAGGCAATGCTGTGGTAGCTACTGAAAATGGAGAGTGGGTAGGTTTCTGCTATATAGAAACCTGGTCGCATGGTCAGTTTGTGGCCAATTCCGGATTAATTGTTTCACCAAATTTCAGGAACAGAGGAGTCGCAACTTTAATTAAGAATAAAGTTTTCCAGTTATCTAGAGATAAATATCCGAATGCGAAAGTATTTGGATTGACAACAGGTTTGGCAGTCATGAAAATCAACAGTGACTTAGGATACAAACCTGTTATTTATTCTGAATTGACACAGGATGAAGAATTCTGGAACGGTTGCAAAAACTGTGTGAATTATGAAATTTTAATGAAAAAAGAACGTAAAAACTGCCTTTGTACAGCAATGCTTTTCGTTCCGGATAATAATAAAGTAAATGGTGTTGTAAGTAATCAGCCCGAAAATCAATATAGAAATGAGCAAGAAAGTAATCTTAGCGTTTAGCGGAGGTCTCGATACCTCTTACTGTGCCAAATATTTGAGTGAAACACTTGGATATGAGGTGTATGCAGTCACTGTAAATACCGGAGGTTTTTCTAAAGAAGAGGAAAAAGAACTGGAGAAAAAAGCCTTCAATCTTGGGGTAAAGGAATACAGGTGTGTAGATGCTCAGGAGGATTATTACAATTCTTGTGTGAAGTATTTGATATTTGGAAATGTGTTGAAAAACAATACCTATCCTTTGTCTGTAAGTGCTGAGCGTACGATTCAGGCGCAGGAAATTGCAAAATTTGCCATTGAAATCGGGGCTGATGCCATCGCTCACGGAAGTACGGGAGCTGGAAATGATCAGGTACGTTTTGATTTGATCTTCCAAGTAATGTGTCCGAATGTGGAAATCATTACGCCAATTCGTGATATGGCTTTATCTCGCGAAGAAGAAATTGAGTTTTTGAAAATCCACGGTTATGAAATGGAATTCCAAAAAGCACAATATTCTGTGAATAAAGGACTTTGGGGAACTTCAGTCGGTGGAAAAGAAACTTTAACATCAAGAAATTATCTTCCTGAAGAAGCTTTTCCTTCGCAAATTAAAGAAACTCAGCCTTCAGAACTGGAAATTGAGTTTAAAAATGGTGAAGTTGTAGCGGTAAACGGTGAAAATTTTGAACACTCGGTTTATGCCATTCAAAAAATTGAAGAATTAGCTTCAGCTTACGGAATCGGTCGTGACATCCATGTTGGAGATACAATTGTCGGAATCAAAGGAAGAGTAGGTTTTGAAGCGGCAGCAGCGTCTGTGATTATCAAAGCACACCATTTATTGGAAAAACATACGCTCTCAAAATATCAGCAGATGATGAAATCTCAATTGTCTGACTGGTATGGAAACTGGCTTCACGAAGCACTTTTCTTAGATCCTGTGATGAGAAATATCGAGTCTTTTTTGGATGATTCTCAAAAAACAGTAAGCGGAAAAGTTTTTGTAACGCTTCATCCGTACAGATTTATCTTAAATGGAATTGAATCTAAGCATGATCTAATGTCCGATAAATTCGGAAGTTATGGCGAAGCAAACAGAGCATGGACAGGCGAAGATGTGAAAGGCTACACGAAAATTGTAAGTAATTCCTTAAATATATATCATCAGATTAATTCAGCGTTTTGATGATGAACCCGTAGGGTTCAATAGGAATAGCCGTAGGTGAAACCTATGGATTAAAAAAGATCAACATAAACAGAGAACCCGCAGGGTTCAATAACAGTAGCCGTAGGTGAAACCTATGGCAAAAATAAAAATGATTGAAATTAATAAAACAGCAGGAATTATCGGTGCCAACGGTTACACAGGAAGCGAACTGGTTCGTCTGCTGGCTTTTCATCCTCATGTGTCTTTGAGTTTTTTATATAGTCGTTCGAATTCGGGGACAAAAATTTCAGATTTGTACCCGGATTTAACGACGGTTTGTGAAATGGTTTTAACAGATCAGCCTGAAGAGGTAGATATTTTATTTTTATGTCTTCCTCACAAAGAAAGTCAGAATTGGCTGGCTCAAAATGGAGTAAAAGATGAAACTTTGGTCATCGATTTAGGAAATGATTTTCGTTTAGATGGAAATTTCGCAAACAGAAGTTTTATCTACGGTCTGCCTGAAATTAACAAAAAACAACTTTTAGGAGCGAAAAGTATTGCAAATCCGGGATGTTTTGCTACGGCGATTCAACTGGCTTTGCTTCCATTAGCTCAAAAAGGATTGTTGAATGAAGTGTACACAACGGGAATTACAGGTTCTACAGGAGCGGGTCAGTCTTTGCAGGCAACGACGCATTTTACCTGGAGGAATGATAATATTTCAGCCTATAAAACTTTGACCCACCAGCATGTGGATGAGATTTTACAGCAATTAGTTTCTTTTAATACAAATGAAATCAGTCTGAATTTTGTTCCATGGAGAGGGGATTTTGCGAGAGGGATTTTTACGAGTTCCACGGTGAAGACAGATTTAGAACTTTCAGATATTCATCAATTGTTTAAGGATTTTTATGCAGATGAACCTTTTGTAAAGGTAAGCGAAAAAGCAATTGATTTAAAGCAGGTTGTCAATACCAATCGCTGTGTGATTCATATAGAAAAGAGTGGAAATTTTGCGGTTATTCACTCAGCGATTGACAATTTGTTGAAAGGAGCGTCCGGGCAGGCTGTTCAAAACATGAATCTTGCAATGGACTGGGAAGAAAATTCAGGATTAAACTTGAAACCAGTAGCATTTTAATATCAAAGTAAAAGGTTTGTCCTGCTGAGCTTGTCGAAGCATCTCTATCGTAGTTTTTAATTAATTTTAAAAACTCGAATCAAAACCGACCTAGGAAAATGGAGCGTTAAGAAAATTGAAATTTAATCCGTTAAGAAATTCCCACTGTTTGAGCACTAGGCAAGCTTTCAATCGAAGAACAAATCTTCAATTCGTGCGAGTTTTGGGGATTTTAGGATTTAATTTAAATTTTTAGCGAAAGTTTCCAAGTCTTGAACTTTTGTTTCTTTTGTTTCAAGACAAAAGAAAAATTAGAAAAGAAAAATTTAAAGATGAAGTTGTAAAACTAACAACTATCAACCAACAACAATCAACTAGAAAATGAATTTATTCAACGTATATCCATTATTCAACATAAATCCGGTAAAAGCTCAGGGATCATTTCTTTGGGACGATAAAGGAGAAAAATATCTTGATTTTTACGGAGGTCACGCAGTGATTTCTATCGGGCACAACCATCCGCATTATCAAACTCAATTAAAAAACCAGTTAGATAAAATATCTTTCTATTCAAATTCGGTTCAGAATGAATTGCAGAATGAATTGGCTGAAAAATTAGGAAAACTTTCAGGGTTGGAAGATTACAACTTGTTTTTATGTAATTCAGGAGCTGAAGCAAATGAAAATGCTTTAAAACTGGCGTCTTTCCACAACGGAAAGAGCAAGGTTCTTTACTTTTCAGGCTCGTTTCATGGAAGAACTTCAGCCGCGGTTTCTGTCACTGATAATCCTAAAATTGTTGCTCCGGTAAACTATGACGAAAGATTTATTAAATCTGAATGGAATAATATAGAACAGCTTGAAACTGTTTTTAAAAATCAGGGAAGTGAAATTTCATCCGTAATTATTGAAGGAATTCAGGGAGTTGGAGGAATTATGATTCCAACGGTTGAATTTTTAACGAAAATCAAAGAACTGTGCGAAAAATATGATGTGGTTTTGATTTTAGATGAAGTTCAGTCCGGTTATGGAAGAAGCGGATATTTCTTTGCTCATCAGGAATTTGGAATTGAAGCCGATATCATTACAACAGCAAAAGGAATGGGGAATGGTTTCCCAATCGGTGGTGTTTTGATTCATCCGAAATTTAAGGCAAGCAACGGTTTATTGGGCACAACATTTGGCGGAAATCACTTAGCTTGTGTCGCTGCGATTGCCGTTTTAGACGTGATGAAAGATGAAAATCTCATCCAAAATGCTCAGGAAATGGGCGAATATATTGAAAATGAAATTAAAGATTTTCCACATATTAAAACGATCCGAAGGAAAGGCTTGATGATTGGAATTGAACTCGATAGGGATTGCTCAGAAGTGAGGAACAGCCTGTTGTACAATCATCATATTTTCACCGGAAACTCCAATGATAAGGCTGTGTTGAGGATTCTTCCGGCACTTAACATTCAAAAAGAAGAAACTGATTTATTCATCAGTGCTTTGAAAACTGTTTTAGAAAATCTTTAAATTTTAATTAACCACAAAATTTTAACCACTTTAGTTTAATTAAGTTAAAAAATAAAGTTGAAGAAGTTCACTTAAGATTTTGAAAATCTTTGATTTTCAACTCATGTGTTCTAAGTATTTCAATATTATAAAACTTTTAAAGTGTACTAATGTGTTAAAACTTTTTGGTTTAAAATCAATTCAAAATGAAAAAATTTACCTCTGTAAGTGATGTTGAAAACTTACAGGAAATCATACAAAAAGCTTTACAAATTAAAGAAAATCCTCTTTCGGAAACCGAAAAGGGAAAAGGAAAAACAATTGGACTTGTCTTTTTAAATTCAAGTTTGAGAACCCGTTTAAGCAGTCAGATTGCGGCACAAAATTTAGGCTTAAATGTATTAACGTTAAACGCAGCTCAAGAGGCCTGGAATCTGGAATTTGCAGACGGAGCTGTGATGAACGGCGACACTGTTGAACACATAAAAGATGCTATTGAAGTGTTAAATCAATATTGTGACATCATTGCGGTTCGTTGTTTCGCTGGAATGAAAAGCAAGGAAGATGATGTTAACGAAAGTATTTTAAGTCAGTTCGAGCAACATGCAAAAGTTCCGGTTATCTCTTTGGAATCTGCAACGCGTCACCCTTTACAAAGTTTGGCAGATTGTATCACGATTACAGAAAACTGGAAGGAAGAAAAAAAACCGAAAGTGGTTTTAACTTGGGCTCCTCACATCAAACCAATTGCCCATGCGGTAGGAAATTCTTTCGCAGAATGGATGCAGGAAATGGATGTGGAATTGGTGATTGCGAATCCTGAAGGTTATGATTTGGATAAAAACTTCACCAAAGATGTTAAAATAATCCATAATCAGGATGAAGCGTTAAAAGATGCAGATTTTGTGTATGTGAAAAACTGGTCGTCTTTTGATGATTATGCAGCAATACCTGAAGTAAAAGAAAGCTGGATGCTGACGAATGAAAAACTTGAAAATACCAATCAGGCAAAAGTAATGCACTGTCTTCCGGTTCGTCGTAACGTGGAATTGAGTGACGAGGTAATGGATGGCGAAAATTCTATCATTTACCAACAGGCAAAAAACCGAATTTTCTCTGCTCAGGCGGTTTTTTCTGAAATTTTGGAAGGTTTGAATTCTTAACAACTAAACCTCATAGGTTTTAAAAACCTATGAGATTTACAATCGCAAACCTTGACAAGGTTCTAAAAAAGGTTTGTAATGAAGGAAAAATTATACATCATAAAAATCGGAGGTGCTTTAATTGATGATGAGGAATTATTGAACGAATTTCTGGAGCAGTTTTCTGATATTCAGGAAAAGAAAATTCTGGTTCATGGAGGGGGAAAATTAGCAACCACATTGGCTGATAAACTAGGCGTTGAACAAAAAATGATTAACGGACGAAGAATCACAGATAAAGATACATTGGATATTGTAGCAATGGTATATGCGGGAGGAATCAACAAAAATATTGTGGCGAAACTTCAGCATAAAAAATGCAAAGCAATGGGGTTTTCGGGGGCTGATGCCAACTTAATTAAGGCTAAAAAAAGAGAACACGCCGAAATAGATTTCGGGTTTGTAGGAGATATTACTGAAAAAAGCGTCAACAGAAAGTTGATTTCAAAGTTATTGAAGCTTGAATTGGTTCCTGTATTCTCTGCGATTACTCATGATAAAAAAGGACATCTTTTTAATACAAATGCAGACACGATTGCTTCGGTGATTGCTCAGGCTTTATCAATAAAATATGATGTTGAATTGTTGTATTGTTTCGATAAAGAAGGCGTTTTGGAAGATGTAAACAATCCAGAATCTGTTATAAAAAATATTTCCGAAGGAGAGTTTTCAATCTTAAAAGAGGAAGGGAGACTTCATAAAGGAATTCTTCCAAAGTTAGAAAACGCTTTGGGAGCTGTGAAAAATAAAGTCAATAAGGTATTCTTAATTAAAGAAACCGAACTAAAAAACCATATAGAAAATCATCATGCAGGAACTGAAATCTGTTTATAATAAAGAAGAATTACTGAATAACGCAGTAGATTTGTTGAAAAAACTGATTGAGATTCCGTCATTCAGCAAGGATGAATTTAATACGTCGATGGAGATTGAAAATTTTTTCAAAAAACATCAGATTCCAACAAAACGTTTTAAAAATAATATCTGGGCGGTGAACAAAAATTTTGATGTTTTCAAGCCGTCAATTTTGTTGAATACCCATCATGACACGGTAAAACCAAATAAAGCTTACACTTTAGATCCGTTTCTTGCCATTGAGAAGGATGGAAAGTTATTCGGATTGGGAAGTAATGATGCGGGGGCTTCTCTGGTTTCGATGGCGCAGGTTTTTTTACATTTTTATGCTCAAGAAGATTTAAAATATAATTTAGTTATTGCTTTGACGGCTGAGGAGGAGATTTCAGGGTTTGACGGGATCGAAGCTTTATTTCCGCAGCTTCCGAATGTGGAGTTCGCTATTGTAGGAGAGCCAACGCAGATGAATCTGGCGATTGCGGAAAAAGGACTTTTGGTCATTGACGGGGAAATGAAAGGTACTCCTTCTCACGCCGCTCATCCTAATGACGATAACTCGATTGTGAAATGTATGGAAGATTTGCAGCAAATTTTAAACTTCAAATTTCCGAAGGTTTCAGATTATTTAGGTGAAGTTAAAGTTACGCTTTCGGGAATTCATGCCGGAGTTCAGCATAATGTAGTTCCGGAATCGTGTGCTTTCACGTTGGATGTGAGGGTTACAGATGAATATTCTAATAAAGAAGCGTTTGAAATTATTCAGGCGCAGATGAAATCGACCTTAACGGCAAGGTCTTTCAGATTAAATTCATCAAAAATTGAAATGGAACATCCTTTTGTACAGGCCGGTCTGGAAATCGAAAGGACAACTTACGGTTCACCCACTTCATCCGATCAGGCGATTATTCCTTGTACATCAGTGAAAATCGGTCCTGGCGACAGCAGGCGCTCCCATACGGCGGATGAATTTATTTACATCAATGAAATAAAAGAAGGAATTGAGATTTATATCGAAATTCTAGAGAAAGTTTTATAGGCTGGAAGCTGGAAGAGGGATGAAGGAGGTTTTTGAGTGTTACAATAAAACTCTTTCAGTTTTCAAAAAATATAGGGAAGAAGTAGAATGGTGAGGTGTGAGGATTAACTTCCAGCATCCAGCTTCATACTTCCATTCCAAACAATTTATTTTAGTTAGTTTTTTTAATGTTTTGACCTTACTCAGCAGGCGATGAAGTTTGAATATTTTTAATAAAGATTTATGCAAAAATTTACAATTAAAAATGAAAGGCTTTACATGTGGAAATGTTTATTGCTTGTACAAAATAATAAGGGTGTCCTGCTGAGTTGTCAAAACAAACTAAATTTTTAAAGAAAAAAATATGAAAAAAATTTGGCAGAAAGATGACCTTGCCACCAATATATTAGTCAATACATTTACAGTTGGAAAAGATCTTGACTTTGATGAGCGTTTAGCAAAATATGATGTTAAAGGCTCGATGGCGCACTGTAAAATGTTGGCCGAAGTTGGAATTATTTCCAATGAAGAATCAGAGCAGATGTTATCTGTTTTGGAAGAAATTTTGAAAGATATCGAAAACGGAACTTTTGAAATTGATAAAACTGCGGAAGACATTCACTCGCAGGTAGAATCTATCTTAATTGAAAAATTAGGGGATACAGGAAAAAAAATTCATACAGCACGTTCAAGAAATGACCAAGTTTTATTGGATATCAAACTATATTTAGTTGATGAAATTCGTGAAATTGCGGCACTGACAGATGAATTCTTTCAAATATTAATCAAACTGGCAGATCAGCATAAAAATGTTCTGCTTCCTGGGTATACGCATTTACAGATTGCGATGCCATCATCGTTTGGATTGTGGTTTGGAGCATATGCTGAAGCATTGCTAGATGATGTTGAAATGTTGTTCTCGGTTAAAAATATCATTAATAAAAATCCATTGGGTTCTGCTGCGGGCTATGGTTCGTCTTTCCCGATCGACCGTGAGAGTACGACCTATAATTTAGGTTTCCAATCGATGAATTACAATTCGGTGTATGCTCAAATGACGCGTGGAAAATCAGAGAAAATGTTATCGATGGCAATGGCAACTTTGGCAGGAACATTGGGGAAATTTGCTTATGATGTTTGCCTGTATTTAAGTCAGAATTTTGATTTTATAAGCTTTCCTAAAGAGTTTACAACGGGAAGCAGCATCATGCCACATAAGAAAAATCCTGATATTTTCGAATTGGTTCGTGCACGTTGCAACAGAATCCAGTCGTTGCCGAATGAGTTTATTTTGTTAACAAATAACCTGCCTTCAGGCTATCACAGAGATATGCAGCTGACGAAGGAAATTCTTTTCCCTGCCATTGATTCTTTAAAAGAATGCTTGGAGATTTTAAGTTATACATTGCCAAATATTCAGGTGAAAGATGGAATTCTGGAAGACGAAAAGTATAAATATCTTTTCAGCGTAGAGAAAATAAATGAAGAGGTGAAAAATGGGAGTTCATTCCGTGATGCGTATGTAAAAGTAGGGCAGGAGATTGAAAATAATGAGTTTGATTTTGAAATCGGAAATCTGAATCATACTCATCAGGGAAGTATTGGAAATCTATGTTTAGATAAAATAGAATATCAGTTTAATAAACTGAAAAATAAATTATTGGGTTGATTTTAAACAAAAGAATGTTTAAGATTGATGATGAGATGCTTCGACAAGCTCAGCATGACAACGCTACAAATGAATCGCTAATAAAAAACGTTAGTATTAGAGATGTCATGCTGAGCGAAGTCGAAGCATCTTTAATTTATTAAGAAAAAATTAGGTTTAAATAAAATTTTAATCCAAATCAATTTTAAACTTAGTGGATTTTTTTACCTCGTGAAGTACGATAGAACTGTGGTATTGTCCGATATTAGGAATGTTTGAAATAATGTTTACGGCAAATTCATTATAAGAATTAATATCCTTAGCAATGATTTTCAACATATAATCATATTCTCCGGAAAGACTGATTATTTCCTGAACTTCATCGTGTTTTCCGATGTTTTTTTCGAATGTTTCCAATACTTTTTGAGATTGTTCTTTCAGACGGACGTTGCAGTAAACGACAATATTTAGACCTAATTTTTCACGGTTTAAAAGACCTACATATTTCTCAATAATTCCCTGTTTCTCCAATTGTTTGATACGTTCATAGGTCGGAGTAAAGGTAAGACCAATCTTTTCTGAAATTTCTTTCACCGAATAAGTAGAGTCTTCCTGAATAATACTGAGAATCATTTTGTCTTTTAAATCCATATAATAAGGTTGAGTTGTAACAAAAATAGTATTTAAAAATGAAAATAAGGAGAGATTAAAGTTTTTTAATTTATTTGAAACTTTGGTTTTGGTGGTTTGTAAAATTTTTGTATCTTTGCACCTAATGAATAACACAGTATTTATATCATTAGAATTACCGGGCGTAGACGCCCTTTACGATATTTATTTATAGTAAGCGAAGATATTTTCTTCGCTTTTTTTTTGTGAAAAAATTAAAATATTATGTTTACGATTACAGAACTAAGCACCGAGAGAATCAACAGTATAGTAACAGAAGCACTGGCTTTTGCAAACGGAAAAACTGCCAAAATTGAAGGGGAAGTTTTTTGCTCAAACCTTTTCTTCGAAGACAGTACAAGGACGAAAACAAGTTTTGATATTGCTGAAAGAAAGCTGGGATTACAGGTGGTTCCTTTTGATGCGTCTCACAGTTCGGTAAACAAAGGAGAAAGTCTTTATGATACGGTAAAAACTATTGAAAGTCTTGGAGTAAATCTTGTTGTAATCAGAGATAAGAAAGACCGATATTTTGACGAATTAACTCAAATTAAAATTCCTGTCATCAACGGGGGAGACGGAACCGGAAATCACCCATCTCAATGTATGCTGGATTTGATGACTATTTATCAGGAATTCGGAAAATTTGAAGGTTTAAAAATTGGGATTGTAGGTGATGTAAAACACAGTCGTGTTGCGAATTCAAACGCAGAAGCTTTGAGAAGATTAGGCGCTAAAGTTTACTTCTCAGGACCGGAACAATGGTTTGACGAAGGTGCTCTGATCAACGGGACCTATCTTTCAGTAGATGAGCTGATTAATGAAGTGGATGTTTTGATGTTATTAAGAATCCAGCACGAAAGACACGATGCAAAAATGAGTTTCTCGGCTTCAGATTATCACAGAAAATACGGTTTGACGAAAGAAAGAGAAAAAGCGATGAAAAGAGAGGCGATTATCATGCACCCAGCTCCAATCAACAGAGGAGTGGAAATTGATACAGACCTTGTAGAATGTGAACGTTCAAGAGTTTTTAAACAAATGCAGAACGGTGTTTTCGCAAGAATGGCAATTTTAAAAGAAGCCTTAGAAAAAGAAGGATATACTTTTAAATAAGAGCTAAGTTAAAAGATTAAAGTAGAACGTACTCCAATTTCCCTATTCTGGAGGGGTGGCGAAAATTCAAAAAATTTTTGACGGGGTGGTTCAAACAATAAATAGAAAAAATAAGAAATAAAATAACAGAATGCAGAAGTCTAGCTTCTAATTTCTAAAATCTAATATCTAATTTAAAAAATGAAGAAAAAGTTAATACTGGAGTCCGGTGAAGTGTTTCATGGAGAAGGTTTCGGAGCAGAATTGGAAACTGCAGGAGAAGTGGTTTTCAATACCGGAATGACAGGGTATCAGGAACTGATCTCTGACCCGTCTTACTGCGGTCAGATTGTTTGTATGACCTATCCGCTTATCGGAAACTATGGGATTAATAGAGATGATTATGAGAGTATTGAGCCGGCTATAAAAGGTCTTATCGTAAAAGAACTTTGTGATTTGCCGTCGAATTTCCGTACTCAGATTACTTTAGATGAATTATTTAAAAAGAAACACCTTTCAGGAATTTCAGGAATCGATACAAGAAGACTGACAAGAATTCTTCGTAACTCCGGAGTAGTGAAAGGAAAAATCGTAAACGCTGATACGGATGATCAGGCAATCATTTCAGAATTAAAATCTACAACGTTCCCTACAAATCAGGTGGAGCAGGTTTCTACAAAAACACCTTATGCCAATCCTGGAAGAGGTTTTAAAGTAGTACTGGTAGATTTCGGTTCGAAATTAGGTATTATCAGAGAATTATCTCAGAGAAATTGCGATATCATCGTTGTTTCACATGATACAACTGCAGAAGAAATCTTATTAATGAATCCAGACGGAATCATGTTATCAAACGGTCCTGGAGATCCGGAAGATAACCAACAGGCTTTGGAAATGATCCGCGGATTATTAGGAAAAGTTCCAATTTTCGGAATTTGTTTAGGACACCAATTAATCGGTTTGGCTTGCGGCGCGAAAACGTTCAAGTTAAAATTCGGACACAGAGGTGGGAATCACCCGGTATTGGATTTAGAGAAAAACAAAGTAGCGATTACTTCTCAAAACCACGGTTATGCAGTTGATCAGGAAAGTTTAAAAGATACAGATTTAATTGAAACTCACATCGCATTAAATGACAGAACGAACGAAGGTCTGAAACATAAAATTCACCCTTGTTTCTCTGTTCAGTATCACCCGGAAGCAAGTCCAGGCCCTGAAGATGCGAACTATTTATTCGATGATTTCATCCACTTGATGGAGGATTTTAAGAATAAGAAGAATCAATAAATTTAGAAATATAAATGTCAACTTTTCGCCAAATATATTATCAGATTGTATTCAGTACTAAGCACAGAAAATCTGTGTTGAATATTGAGCATGAAGATGAATTATACAAATATATTTGGGGAATTGTTAAAAATAAAAACTGTAAACTTTATAGGATTAATGGAATGCCGGATCATATTCATTTATTTATAGATCTGCATCCATCAGTTTCTTTAAGCAGTTTTGTAAAAGATATCAAAGTTTCAACAAACTTATGGATAAAGCAAAGCGGATTATTTCCTGATTTTGAAGAATGGCAGAGTGGCTATGGCGCATTCACTTATTCGGAAAGAGAGAAAGATATAATTGTCAATTATATTAAAAATCAAAAAGAACATCATAAGAATGAATCTTTTGAAGATGAATATAAAAATTTGCTAAAATCTAATGGAGTTGAATTTGACGAAAAATATCTTTGGTAAATAATATTCAACCCATTTCATGGGTTGTCGGAATGATTTAATTATCCAATCCATAGGTTTCACCTACGGCTATTAAGATTCAGCCACTTCGTGGCTGCTCAAAAAGATAAAGAACCACGAAGTGGTTCAACAACAATAGCCACGGATGAAATCCATGGAACAATAAAAAAGAAAAAAATGAAAAGAAACGACATAAAAACAATTTTAGTAATCGGTTCAGGACCTATCATCATCGGTCAGGCGGCGGAATTTGATTACGCAGGAACGCAGGCTTGTCTGTCTTTGAAGGAAGAGGGCTACAAGGTAATTTTGATCAATTCAAACCCTGCAACGATTATGACGGATGTTGAAATCGCAGATAAAGTATACATCGAGCCGATTTCACTTCAGTTTGTAAGTCATATCATCAGAAAAGAGCGTCCGGATGCACTTTTACCGACTTTGGGAGGGCAAACCGGTCTGAATATGGCAGTAGAATTGGAAAAATCAGGAATTCTTGAAGAATGTAAAGTTGAGGTTTTAGGAACTAAACTTTCGGCGATCAACAGAGCGGAGGACAGAGATTTGTTCCGTGAATTGATGAGAGAATTGAACGAGCCGGTTCCAGAATCAGATATCGTAAATACGGTTGAAGGAGCATTAAGGTTTGCTGATGAGATCGGATATCCTGTCATTGTTCGTCCTGCCTTCACAATGGGAGGAACAGGAGGAGGTATCGCTTCCAACGAAACTGAACTGAAAGAGATTGCTGAATTAGGATTAAAATATAGTCCTGTTACCCAATGTCTTATCGAAAAATCAATTGCAGGTTTCAAAGAAATTGAATATGAGGTAATGCGTGATGCAAACGACAACGCGATTGTGGTTTGTAACATGGAAAATATAGATCCGGTTGGAGTCCACACAGGAGATTCAATCGTTGTGGCGCCTTCTCAGACGCTTTCTGACAGAGAGTATCAATTGTTGAGAAATGCATCACTAAAAATCATCAGAGCACTAGGAATCGAAGGTGGATGTAACGTACAGTTGGCTTTAGATCCACATTCATTCGAATATTATATCATCGAGGTGAACCCGAGAGTTTCCCGTTCATCAGCATTAGCATCAAAAGCAACAGGATATCCGATTGCAAAAATTGCAGCGAAAATTGCGGTAGGATTGACTCTTGATGAAATCATGAATCCGGTTACAGGAAAAACGTACGCTTGTTTTGAGCCTGCTTTGGATTATGTAGTAACTAAATTCCCAAGATTCCCTTTTGATAAATTCGAAACAGCGGACAGAAGATTATCAACACAGATGAAAGCGACGGGTGAGGTAATGGCGATCGGAAGAAATTTCGAAGAGTCTTTACAGAAAGCAATCCGTTCTCTTGAAACTGGAATTAAGCATATCGGTTTAAAAAAGAAGCAGGCTGAAGCTCTTACAGCGGAAGAAATCGAAAGAAGAATCAGAGTTTGTGATGACGAAAGATTGTTCATCATCGGAGATGCTTTAAGAAGAGGTTACGACTGGGAGCAAATCGTAGAATGGAGTAAAATTGATAAATTCTTCATCTGGAAAATCAAGAAATTAATTGATTTCGAAAAAGTAATTGCTGAAAATAAATTCAACAAAGACACTTTACTGGAAGCTAAAAAATTAGGTTTTGCGGATGTAAATATCGCAGTTCTTTGGGATGTAACAGAGCGTGAAATCTTCAATTTCAGAAAAGAAAACGGAGTAATGCCGGTTTTCAAAATGGTAGATACCTGCGCTGCGGAATTCGAATCTGAAACGCCATATTTCTACGGAACTTACGAAGAAGAAAACGAAAGTGTAGTTTCAGACAAAGAGAAAATCATCGTTCTAGGTTCAGGACCAATCAGAATAGGACAGGGAGTTGAATTCGATTACGCGACAGTTCACTCAGTTTGGGCAATCAAAGAAATGGGCTACGAAGCGATTATCATCAACAACAACCCTGAAACAGTTTCTACAGACTTCTCAATTTCAGATAAATTATACTTTGAACCTTTAACGGAAGAAGATGTAATGAACATCATCGATCTTGAAAAACCAAAAGGTGTTGTGGTACAGTTTGGTGGACAAACAGCCATCAACTTAGCGGATAAATTGGCTTCTCACGGAGTTCAGATTTTAGGAACTTCTCTGGAGGATCTTGACAGAGCTGAAAACAGAGATAAGTTCGAAAAAGCCCTTCAGGAAATGGGAATTCCTCAGCCTTTAGGAAAAACTTCGACTTCAAAAGAAGAAGCGATAAAAATTGCCAACGAAATCGGTTATCCGGTATTGGTTCGTCCAAGCTACGTATTGGGAGGTAGAGCCATGGAAATTGTTTACACAGAAACGGAATTAGCTCACTATATGGAGTTTGCGGTAGAAGCAAGCCCTGATCAGCCAATCTTAGTCGACAAATATATGGTCGGAAAAGAGATCGAAATTGATGCGATCTGCGACGGTGAAACGGTTATCATTCCGGGAATTATGGAACACATTGAAAGAGCGGGAGTTCACTCCGGAGACTCAATTGCAGTGTATCCTCCTCAGAATATTTCACAAAGCGAAATCGAAACGCTGGTAGATTACACGCAAAGACTTGCTGAAGGATTGAATGTGATTGGATTAATGAATATTCAGTACGTTCTTTTCGAAGGAAATGTGTATGTAATCGAAGTAAATCCACGTTCATCAAGAACGGTTCCTTTCTTATCTAAAATTACGGAAGTTCCGATGGCTAATTTGGCTACAAAAGCAATTTTAGGTAAAAAACTGACGGATTTAGGCTACAAAAACGGATTGGTTCCAAATAAAGAAGGTGTTTTCGTAAAAGTTCCTGTGTTCTCTTTCTCAAAACTAACGAAGGTTGACATCTCTCTAGGACCAGAAATGAAGTCTACAGGAGAAGTTATGGGGAAAGACACAACTTTGGAAAAAGCATTGTACAAAGGATTGGTCGCGGCAGGAAGAAAAGTTCCGATGCACGGTTCGATCTTGTTCACAGTAGCGGATAAACACAAGCAGGAAGCGGCAGATTTGGCAGCGAGATTCCATGAAGTTGGTTTCAGAATCTGGGCAACGGAAGGAACTGCAAAATTCTTCGAAGAAAAAGGAATTCCTTGCAAAATAGGCTACAAAATCGGAGAGGAGAGTGTTAATCTGATCGATCTGATTCAGAAAGGAAAAGTTCAATACGTTGTGAACACGACTACGAAAGGAAAACAAGCTGAAAGAGATGGTTTCCAAATCAGAAGAATGAGTGTGGAAAACGGTGTTCCTTGTTTAACATCAATGGATACGGTTGAAGCAATTCTGAAGGTTATCGAAAGTATGAGTTTCAAAATGGAAACGATGTAATTTTCAGATTAAAATATTTTTAAGCCTCGTAAGTTTTCTTGCGAGGTTTTTTTGTAAGTTTATATAAATAAAGAATAAATTAAATTTTGTATTTTTTTCAAAATAAATATATATGCATAGTTTTAATGATTTAGCATTCAGGAGTGCCAATTTTTCATTAGAAATGATGAAAGATGCAGAATCTAAAATAATTGAAGATTTACAAACAAATGGATCAACCGTTGCTGTAAAAAATCTTCAAATGATACAATTAAATAAAGTAATTATCTCGATTGGAATTTTTTCTTTATTTGAATCCATGCTTCAAGAGGGATTACAATGCCAAAATGGCTTTGAAGAAGCAAAAAAGATTCTCATTAATTTAGATAAAAATGATCTTTATGACTTATTTGTAGATTTCAACTGTGCAATAAATGTACTTAAACACGGAAAAGGAAGAAGTTATGATTCATTAGTTAATAAATATAGTTCATTACCTTTTAGAATTAAATTACCAAATGAAGATTTTTTCAACGAAGGTGATGTTTCAGAAGTTGCAACTTTAATTGAAGTCGATGATAAGTTTGTTTTGGCCTGTGTTAAAATAATAGAAGATGTTTCAAATGAAATTAGAACTATAATCCCTGATTTTTACCAATAAATGGCATCATACTTTTTAGGATTCTGCGAAGTATGAAAAACTCTCGCTATAACAACTATTTTCTTTTCCTTATTAATATTATAAAATATAAGAAAAGGATACTTCTTCATTGGTTTTGCATGAAAATCTTCAAACCAAATTTTAAAATATGGGTTTTTAGAAATAGTATTTACACAAGAATTAAAGTCTTTGAAAAAATTATTGGCGGTTTTTGTATTGACTTTAGTCAGATAATAAAGATAAGAATGTTCGATATCAATTTTTGCTTCAGCTGAAATAATAATTTTAAATACCATATTTCGACTTCATTTCATTAAGAAAAACATCAATTTCAGTATGTTGTTCGTAAGATCTGTCTTTTATTTTTTTTAAGCTTTCTTTTTGCTCCTCTGAAAGAACAAATTCGGTATTTTCATCTTCTAAAATTCCTTCAATATAACCTAAAACCCTTTCCAGAATATTCTCCGGAGCATCTTTTAAGATTTCATTGATATTTTTTAAAGTAATAGATTCCATCTTTTTTGTTTTGAACAAATTTATAAAATATTTAAGAAAGTTTTTTGTTATACAATGATTAAAATGTAATGTATATCTTTATCAACCTAAATTAATAACTTAAAAACCAAATGACGAAACATCAGCAAAGAGTAGCCGAAGTCTATCATTTTTTTGAGAATAAAGACACTGTTCTGGGGTTCAGAAAACTGCTCGACTGTGCCATGGATACTCAGAATATGGATATTTATAAGGCGTCAATTGAGCTAACAGACTGGAAAGAGAAATTTCCGACCTATACCGAAGAGCTCATTGAAAAATCTAAAGATCTTCTTCAGAAAATCGAAAAAATTCCGGTAAAAGAGCATCTACTGGAGAAATCTGTTCTCCGGGCCAGAAATATTTTAAAATCTTATGGAAGCAACCGGTTTTCTTTAGGGCCGGTGTCCATGGAAATTAATAAAGGTCAGGTTTACGGATTGGTAGGAGAGAACGGAAACGGAAAGACGACACTTTTAAGGATTTTAGCAAAAGAAATTTCTTTTAACGAAGGTGAACTGCACTATTCTTTTAATGAAGATCCAAAAGAGGATTACGATCTTCGGACCAAGCTGGTTTATATACCGCAGCGAACAGCAAAATGGTACGGAAGTCTTAAGAATAATTTAAAATTTGTCCTGTCAAGTTATGGTGTGAAACCTGAAGAAAATGAAATCCGGACATTACTGATGATTGCTCGTCTCGGACTTTGGAACTACAAACATCTGAAATGGAATGAACTGTCTTCGGGCTACAAAATGCGGTTCGAACTGGCACGTACTCTTTTAAGAAAACCTGAAATTTTACTGCTGGATGAGCCACTGGCCAATCTTGATGTTTTGGCTCAACAGGTTATTCTGGAAGATCTTAAATCAATTGCTAACTCAGTAAACAACCCAATTGCACTGATTTTAAGTTCGCAGCAATTATACGAAGTAGAAAAAGTCTCGGATAAGGTAATTTTTCTTAAAAACGGGCAGTATAAAGACAATTCTGAACTGAAGAATGATGAAAACAGCAATGTCATTATAGAAATTGATACTCAGAATTCAAGAGAGGACTTACTGGAAGTTTTCAAAAATTTTAATCTTGAAAAACTGAATTTCAACGGAGGTGTGTATGTAGCTTATTTTGCGGTGGGTACAGAGTTTTATGATGTGATGGCTGCTTTGGGAAATGCAAAAATAGATATTGTGTACATCCGTAATATTTCATCTTCTACCAGAAGGTTCTTTGTAAGTTAAATACCTTAATTCGACAAAAAAATGCATAAAATATATAAATTCAATCAATATTTACTCGAAAAATATCCTACCCTCTGGAATACCAAAATTGTCTGGATGCTTTTGGCGAGTGTATTTGTTCATATTATCTTTTTTAGTATCGGTTATGTTTCCCATGCTGATCCTGTTACCCTTCAGAAGTTCGATGTGAGGGACGATTATTTTAAAGACGGAATGATTTTTATCCACTTGATCATTTCAATTTTGATGATTGTAGGATGGCTGATTCTGATGTTTAAAAATAACGCTTTCAAAAACTTTTATCCATCTTCTCAATGGAAATTGTTTTCACAGTTTGTACAGTATTTTGTGATTGTATTTGCCTCCACTACCTTCTTTTTCTCTTACATGGCAGGTTTTAAGATGTTTGTTGAAAATAAATATCCGAATGATAAAATGGCGGAAAGTGTAGAGCTGATCAATAAAACCTATCCGTTTTTTTCTCAGGAACTGGAAAATTACACACTGGACAACAAAGTCTATCCTCAATATCCGGATATCTATTGTGAAACAGATATTGAAAAAATAGACCGAAACAAAAAGTATTTTGTTTACTATGACAGGGTATATCAATATTATACATTATATTCGAAAACAATCTATAAAAAGAACCGGTACGGAGATTATTATTTTCCGGATCATGAAGCCGAAAGTGATCTTGCTTATTCCGAAGAAAAAGGAAACGCTAAAACGTATTATTTCAAAAAAGACGTTCTTGATTTATCTCCTTATATTAAAATAACGGGCTTAACATATTATAATTTTTCAAATATTTTTTATCAGAATAATTTAAAGGAAAAAAATTATCTGAGAAGAGATTATTACAATGATAATATAGATCCTAAAGATACCTATAAGAAAGAAGCGTTTGAAATCAATAGACTTACGACTGCGCTTTTAAATAAAAAAAATCCTCCAGAACTGGATAAATTAATGAATAATTTTCTTAAGCTTTCAAAAGAATTTGCCATTGATACCAATCTTGATGCGAAAGGCTGGATGAAAATGGTTTATCTTCCTGAAAATTTTGAAGTTCACTATTTTATCAAAAAATATAAAAACAGATCCGGAGAAGATTATGATCCCAATAAGAACAGAAGATATGATGACGATTATGGCTATGATGTTACTACGGAGACAGCTGTAGCTGTAGATTCAACGGTTGCGGTGGCAGATGCAAGGAGAGTTGTTAATGGAGAAGTAGTTGATGATGAGGTGCAGATAAAAGATTTTAATCCTGAGATTAATAATCAGCTATCACCAGAGGATTATTTTAAAGCTAATCTTACAGACTATTATTACAATACCGATGATCTCCGAAACTTTTTAGGGAATGTGGATATCGTAAAATCTACTGATTTTTTCTCAGAGAATATTCATATTTATCTTTGGATTGCTTTTTTCCTGGCTACAGGAGTCTTTAGCTTCCGAATTACGGGGTTAAAACAACTGTTGTTCAGCGTAATCAGTGCGGGAGTGCTTGTGCTGGCGGTTGTTTTAATTACAGTTTTATATACTTTGTCTGTAGGAAGACATGGGGAAGAGTTTTTTATTGCTTACCTTGTTCTCGGAATCAGTCTTTTTATTCTGTTGATGCCCCTTTTGATGATGCGAAAATTAAGCAAACTGATATCTTCAATTTTTGTAAATATCTCAATAAACGGATTTGTTCTTTTTGTCCTTCTGATTTTTGTAATTATTTCCATTCATCAGCAGGCAGCCTGCAAAGCTTCAAATCTTGGTGGTAAATATTACGACTGTAAAACGATTATCACTAAACTGGATCTGAATTTAAGCTATATTATATTGATTTCCGGCTTTATATTCATGTATTTTTATACTGCTGTACTCAAGAAATGGAAGTCACTGCCACAATAATTTAATAATAACCCTCGCAATACTTTTTGCGAGGGTTTGTTTTTTGAACATTTTATGAATGGATTATCAGTTTAAAATTCAGAAGGATTAAATTACTCTTTTATTTTTGAAAAAAAGAGGTAAAAATACTTGTCCATTTTTCGGTTGTATACAGACGGCTATAAACACTAGTTTTGTAAAAAAAACAATATGACAAATATTCAGACTTTTAAAGAACTGCATAAAAATGAAGAACCTTTATTGCTGGGAAATGTATGGAATCCACAAAGTGCAAAAGTTTATGAAAGCTTGGGGTATAAAGCGCTGGCAACCTCCAGTTCGGCCGTTGCCCATAGTTTGGGATATGAAGATGGTGAAAATATGACTTTTGGAGAATATCTTTATATCGTAGAAAGAATTTTAAAATCAGTATCAATTCCATTAACGGTTGATTTGGAAGGTGGTTACGGGGAAAATGCTGAAGAAATTGTTTCAAATATTTCAAAACTTGCTGAGGTAGGAGCAGTTGGGATCAATATTGAAGACAGCACTTTTATTGACGGAATCAGGGAAATTGAAAATGCAGAAGTTTTTGCTGAAAAACTCAAATCCATTATTGTAAAATTAAAAGAAAAGAATATTGATATTTTCATCAATCTGAGAACCGATCCGTTTTTATTAGGACTGGAAAATCCTGTCGGGGAAACGCTTCAGAGAATAAAATTATTTGAAGAAACCGGGATTGACGGAATTTTTGTTCCCTGTATCACGTCTGAAAATGATATCGAAACCATTGTAAATTCAACAAAAATCCCTGTTAATGTAATGGCGATGCCTGAGCTTCCGGATTTTAATACACTGAAAAAATTAGGCGTGAAAAGAATTTCTTCAGGAAATTTTGCCAACGGCTATATTTATAAAAAACTAGAAGAAAAAGGTAGAGAAATTATTAATGATAACAGTTTTTTACCCATTTTTACAGCATAATGAAACTGACAGAGGATAGAATGTATCAGGCATCTTTGGATAAGGATTCTTCATTTGAAGGAACCTACTGGATGGCTGTAAAAACTACCGGAATTTTCTGCAGGCCGACCTGTACTGCACGGAAGCCAAAAAAGGAAAACGTAGAATTTTTTCTTAGCACAGAAGAGGCTATTGAAAAAGGATACAGAGCCTGTAAAGTATGTAAGCCTCTAAAAAAACTAAATGAAACACCCCAATATATCCGGGAATTATTGGCAGAACTCGCACAAAATATATCGCTGAAGATAAAAGATGTGGATCTTTTAGAAAGAAATATAGAACCGGTGACACTTCGTCGATGGTTTTTAAAAAATCATGGAATGACCTTCCAGGCTTTTCAGAGAGAATTCCGGATGAATGCCGCTTTTAAGAAAATTAAAAATGGTGAAAGCATTATAGAAACGGCTTTAGATTCCGGATATGAAAGTTTGAGCGGATTCAACGAACGATTTAAAAATGTTCTCGGAATTTCGCCTAAAAAGAGTAAAGTACAAATGATCATCGATCTTAAAAGAATCGAAACTCCGCTCGGAACGATGTATGCCTGCGCAATAGATGAAGGAATCTGTCTGCTGGAATTTACAGACCGCAAAAATATGGAAAAACAGTTCATTTCCTTGTCCAAAGCTTTAAATGCAGAAATTGTACAGGGCGAAAATAAACATTTCAGGCAGCTGGAAGATGAATTGAAAGAATATTTTGAGGGCAAAAGAGAAAAATTCGATGTTCCGTTATATATCACAGGGACCGAGTTTCAGCAAAAAGTATGGCAGTTATTGAGAGAGATCCCGATAGGAGAGACCCGCACTTATAAGCAGCAATCTGAATTTTTAGGAAATCCAAAAGCAATCCGGGCTGTTGGAACGGCTAATGGGATCAATAAAATAGCGATTTTAATTCCCTGTCATCGGGTAATCGGTTCAAGCGGAGAATTGGTAGGCTATGCAGGAGGAATCTGGAGAAAACAAAAATTATTGGAATTGGAGAAGGCTATTCTGTTTTGATTTTGTAATTTTAAACAAAAATTTACACGTGAAAAAGTTACTATTTGCACTTTGCATATCAGCTTCAGCTTTAAGTTTTGCTCAGGATTATTCTGTACCGGCAGCGAGCCCGCGTCAGAAGGTAGAGCAGCAGTTTTCAATGTCTAAAGTTTCTGTTGATTACGGAAGACCTGGAGTGAAAGGACGTAAGATCTTCGGAGAATTGGTACCTTACGGACAGGTTTGGAGAGCGGGTGCTAACTCATCTACAAAAATTACATTCGGACAGTCTATAAACTTCGGAGGAAAAGTAGTTCCTGCAGGAACTTACGGACTATTTATTGTTCCGACAGAAAAAGAATGGAAAGTGATCTTAAATAAAGATTTCCAACAGTGGGGAGCTTATACTTATGATCCAAAACAGGATGTGGTAGATGTTACCGTGCCTGTAAATAAACTGGCAGACAAACAGGAGTGGTTTGAAATTACTTTAAATCCAACAGGAGAAAATACAGGAAACCTTGTAATCAAGTGGGATATGGCTCAGGCTGAAGTAGCTTTAAGACCATCAAGCCCGGATGCTGTCACTAAGATTGCAGATAAATTAAAAGAAATTAAAAAAATAGAATCAGACGCAGCAAAAGCAAAAAGCTAAGACATAAGATCGCAAGATTTGGTCTGATGATTTTAAACAAAAATATTTAAGATGAATTTTTCTATTCAACCTGTTTTAGAAAATCAAGAATATCAATTAATCCCCTTAAAGCAAGGGGATTTTGAGTCTTTATATGAAGTAGCCTCCGATCCGAGGGTTTGGGAACAGCATCCCAATAAAGACCGTTATCAGCGGGAAGTTTTTGAAAACTTTTTTAAAGGAGCTCTGGAAAGCAAAGGAGCTTTTAAGATTATTGAAAAATCAACCGGTGATGTATTGGGAAGTACCCGTTTTTATGACTATGATGAAAATGGAAACAGCATTTTCATAGGATATACTTTCTACGGAACAAAATCATGGGGAAAGGGCATCAATCCTCAGATTAAAAAGCTTATGCTTGACTATATTTTTCAATTTGTAGATAAAGTGCATTTTCATATCGGAAAAGAAAATTTCCGTTCCCAGATTGCACTGGAAAGATTAGGCGGAAAAAAAGTAGCTGAAGAGGAAGTAGCCTATTTTGGAGAACCGACAAGAACTAATTTTGTTTACGAAATCAAAAAATAAAAACCGTCTGAAATGAAAAAGTATAAAATTCAAAAATCACCGTTTGTCGTTCCTACCACAGATGGAAAACTGATTGAAGAGCACTGGGGAAATTCTACCCAGAATTCTGATATCTCAATCGCTCATATGATTGCTCCTCCGGATTGGAGTGAGCCGTACCAAACCCCTCAGTTCGATGAGTATACATTGATTATTTCGGGTAAAAAACAATTCGAAATTGATGGTGAGATTGTTATCTTAGAAAAAGGGCAGAGCATTTTGGTGGAAAAAGGAGCGAGGGTTCGTTACAGCAACCCGTTTTCGGAACCTTGTGAATATGTTGCTGTTTGCCTTCCGGCATTTTCTATGGATTTGGTGAACAGAGAAGAAATAATTTAAATATGGCGTTACAAATTTGTCCTAAATGTAAGGGAAATTCATTTACTTGGTTTACTAATGGAAAAACTCATTTTACGAGTTGGAGTTGTTTCGATTGTGATTATGAAGCAAAAGAAAGCGAAAGTGATAAATGTATCTGTGAAAATTGTGATAAGAGTACAAAAATTAAGTTGAAAGATAAAAAAGGAGAATATTGGTGGTGTTCTAATTGTAATGAAATCAATGAGATGGAAATATAGTTTGATTTTTTTTAGTTAAATCTTGTTTGTAAAAACTATTCAAAGTTTTTTGCTTAAATAATTTTTGTAAGTTCGCGCACTGAAAAAATTAATTAGGAATTAAACTTTTAACTATGAAAAGCAGGCTGTCAATGGTAATATTATTAGGTATTACCTTATCTACAACTTCGTGTGCAACCATTATTACAGGAACTAAGGATAAAATATCTTTCAGCTCAACTCCGGAAGGAGCAAAGGTATTCCATAAAGGAGTCGAAAAATGTACTACCCCTTGTACTGCCGAGATCTCAAGATCATTAAGCAAACAGACGGTTATCTTTCAGAAAGAAGGATTTAATGACAAAGAAGTAAAACTAACGAAAAATTTTAATGCAGTTACCTTAGTCAATATTCTTCTTGGAGGAGCAATCGGTGTTGGTATTGATGCTGCTACAGGTTCTTTAACGAAATATTCTCCGAAGACTTATATTGTAGAGTTAGAGGAAGCAAAATAAAAAATGCTTCGACTACGCTTAGCATGACATTTCTAATACTAATTACTTTATTAGCAGTTAATTTGTAGCGATGCCATGCTGAGCCTGTCGAAGCATTTTTTATTTAAACTAAATTTTACTTCAAAATCTCCTTCAGAAACATCAGCGTATGATTCCACGCTCTTTTCGCCATCACTTCATTGTAATCCGGTGATTTTGGATCCGTAAACGTATGTTTTGAATGGGCGTAGGTGATCATTTGCCAGTCTGCATTCCCTTCATTCATCTCTTTGATCAGATTATTGTAATCTTCCGGCGTCACGCTCTGGTCGTCTGCAGGGTTTTCAACCAAAATTTTAGCAGAAATAGGCCCGTTTTTTCTTGCCTGATCTTTCCCTATGCTTCCGTGAATGGAAACAACTCCCACAACCGGAAGGCTTCCTCGTGCAGATTCCAGTGCTCCTGTTCCCCCAAAACAATATCCGATCACTGCAATCTTATTAGAAATGGCCCCGTTTTTCTTTAACTGTTCCAAAGCCAGAGAAATTCTTTTCTGGTAAGCTTCATAATTTTGTTTGTAGTAACCTGCGGTTTTACCTGCACTTGCATTGTCAGAAGGTATATTTCCTTCTCCGTAAATATCTGCAACAAAAGCAATATAGCCTTGTTTTTCCAATTCTGCAGCAGCTGTTTTTGCCTCATCATCAATACCTTTCCAGGCCGGTAAAATCAAAACTCCCGGAAGTTTTTTTCCTGCATTGGAAGTTACCAAACCGTTGAGCTTCTGTGAACCGTCCTGATAAGAAACAGATTTAAGATTTTGACTGAAAATTGATCCTGATGTCATCAGAAAGGCGGATAATAATATTGAACGTATCATATTTTGTAATTTAACTGTATTTGAAATTAATTATTTTCATTGTTTTTAAGGAGCAGATTCCCGCTTTCCACTGTATCTTTTTGGTTACGGTCTCCGCTTCGCTCCGACCGCAACCAAAAAGGATGTCGTTTCAATCGGGGCTAGGTATTTTGCGTGATTTTCAAATGTTCATGATCAAATCATATTTTTATTTAAAATTCAACGGGTCATTTGTTATCCCATTTCTCGCCATAAAGAGAAAATCCTTCATCTAAATTAATAAAATAACTCAGAAAAAGGATTAATAAATTGTTATAAAGGATCCAGATATGATAATTAAGCTTTATCTGGACCTTACCTCAATCTTATCTGTAAAACTGATATTGTTCATTTTCATAATAGGCATTGATATGCTGCAGACCATTCGTTAAAATGATTTCTTTTGCTCCGATAATAGAGTTATATCTCGCGGTCTGTTCAAATGTTTTTTCAGTTAATTTGATTTGCGGAGCCTTGCATTCGATCAGAATAACAGGCTCTGTTTTTTCAGTAATCAGAAGGTCAATTCGTTTTGTCAAACCATTGAGAACGATCTTTTTTTCTGTAATTAAAGCAGAAGTAGAGTAGGATTTAACCGTCAGATAATAGTGAATCCAATGCTGGCGCACCCATTCTTCCGGGGTGAGCAAAAGGTAAGTTTTACGAACTAAATCATAAATAAAAAACTTATCTTTGTCTTTCTTGAATTTAAAATCAAAAGTTTCCTGAAAATTCAGTTTTGGAAGTTCCATTTATAAGATGAAAGAATTAGATTTAATCCTCAAAAATATTAAAAATAAAGAAGTTTTACCGATTTATTTTTTCCACGGAGAAGAACCTTACTTTATTGATCTTGCGGTAAAAGCTCTTGAACACGACTTTTTGAACGAAGATGAAAAGGCTTTCAATCAGACCGTAGTATACGGAAAAGACACAACATATCATGAAATTCTTTCTCTGGCAAGACAGTTTCCGATGATGGGCGATAAGCAGGTGATCATTGTGAAAGAAGCTCAGGATTTGAGGCTTGCGGAAAGTGAGAATACGGCTTTGGAAGCGTATATTCAGAACCCCGTAATCTCCACGGTTTTGGTTTTTGCCCACAAACATAAAAAACTTGACAGCCGGAAAAAGGTTACAAAATCTCTGGATAAAGCCAATGCTTTATTTTTAAGCGAACCTGTCAAAGAAGCTCAGCTTCCCAAATGGATTGCAGACGAATGTATTTCATTAAAAATAAAAACAGCCCCGAATATTTCTCATTTGCTGGCTGAATATCTTGGAAATGACCTTTCAAGAATTGCCAACGAACTTAATAAACTGAAGATTATCCTTAAAGAAGGTGAAATTCTTGATGGTGCTATTATTGAAAACCACATCGGAATCAGTAAAGAATATAATGTCTTCGAATTACAGAAGGCTTTAGGAACCAAAAATGCTAATGCAGCCTTTAAAATTGCTCATTTTATGGGTAAAAATCCTAAAAACAATCCTTTTGTAATGATGTTGGCAAGCCTTTACAATTATTTTTCCAATGTCATTATTTATAATACAATGATGGGTCAGCCACCTCAGGTAATTGCCTCTCAGATGGGGGTGAATCCTTATTTTATTAAAGATTATGCAGAATCGGCAAGATTGTATCCTTTAAAGCATGCCACAAGAGTCATTTCAATTTTAAGAGAATTTGATATGAAAGGAAAAGGTCTGGGAGCTGTAAATATGAATGAAGCCGAACTCATCAAGGAACTGGTTTATAAAATCATCAATGTCGATAAAATTAAGATGAAAGTGTAAAATAGTTATAAGTTTTAAGTGAAGAGTTAAGAGTTTTTAGTAATACAAATTAGTTTTTAAATAACCTGTAACTCATAATTTATAACTCATAACATCATCGAAAACGAACATATTAAATATTGACAAGTATCATTAAAATAACTTTAATTAAATATTAAAAATTACGAAATTAGCAGTCGTAAATTTTTAAATCTTTTGAAAAGCAAATTATGGAGCAAAACATTTTAGATTGTGTGATCGTTGGATCTGGACCTTCTGGTTTCACAGCGGCAATTTATGCTGCAAGAGCAGACTTAAAACCTGAATTATATACAGGATTGGAGCCGGGCGGACAATTGACTACCACTACTGAAGTCGATAACTTTCCAGGATATCCTGCAGGAATTACAGGTCCTGAAATGATGATGGATTTGCAAAAACAAGCAGAAAGATTCGATACTAAAGTGCATTATGAAATGATCACTAAAGTTGAATTTTCTAAAGAAGTGGGCGGTGTTCATAAACTATATGCCGGAACCAAAGAAATATTTGCTAAAACAGTGATTATTTCTACCGGAGCTACCGCAAAATATTTAGGGCTTGACGATGAAAAGAAATATAACGGTGGCGGAGTTTCTGCATGTGCAACCTGCGACGGATTTTTCTACAGAGGAAAAGATGTTGTGGTAGTAGGAGCAGGTGATACAGCAGCTGAAGAAGCAACTTACCTTGCAAAACTGGTGAATAAAGTAACTATGTTGGTGAGAAAAGATGAGTTTAGAGCTTCTAAAGCCATGATTCACAGAGTTCAGAATACCCCGAATATTGACGTGAAATTTCATCACGAACTGATTGGTATTGAAGGGGAAAACAATTTAGTGGAAAGAGCGGTTGTTATCAATAATCAGACTCAGGAAAAATCTACGGTTGATGTTCACGGAATTTTCATTGCTATCGGTCACAAACCGAATACAGATATTTTTGCGGGGCAGATTGACCTGGATGAAAACGGATATATAGAAACTGAAAAAGGTTCTTCAAGAACAAATCTTCCCGGAGTTTTTGCTGCAGGAGATGTTCAGGATCATATCTACAGACAAGCAATTACGGCTGCAGGAAGCGGTTGTATGGCGGCTATGGATGCTGAAAAATATTTGGCAGAATTACATTAATTCATTTTAATTTAAAATATGAAACGCATCTTCCGGGGTGCGTTTTTTTATTTTTTAATATTAATTTTTCTAATGTTCATCAGTGTTTGATGAAAATAATTAAGCTGGTTTTTAGTCGATTATTAAGTTTTGTTAAAATTTGTATTAAAAATATTTTGTCAGAATTGAAAAACGTTCTATATTTGCACCACTGAAAACAACGATATTATCGGAGTTTAAGGAGAGTTGGCAGAGTGGTCGATTGCGGCAGTCTTGAAAACTGTTGACTGTAACAGGTCCGGGGGTTCGAATCCCTCACTCTCCGCAAGTTGGAGAAACAAATAAAATCAAAAGCCTTTAAATTTTAGTATTTAAAGGCTTTTTTGTTGTTTGAAGTTGTCAAAATATATCAAAGAAATACAAATTGAAAGTGAGTAATTCGGTGAGTGGCTTGAAGTCACATTTTTTACTCACCGAAAAACACGTAAATAGCCTATTCATCTATTGAACATCTTGTAGGTTTTAAGATTCTCAAATAAATTACTAATCTTAAAAATCTAAAGTTATGGAAACTTACAATGTACTTTTCTACGCAAAAAAAGTCAAAAACAATCCCACAATTTCTACCATTTACTTACGAATTACAATTTCCGGTAAAAGAACAGAAATTTCAACAGGTCAGATTATTAAAACATTGGCAATACTCCGAGTACAAAACAATTAAATTCTTTTTTAGAGGGAGTAAGAGCGAGATTATTCGAATGCTACAATAACCTGTTTAATGAAGGCAAAGAAATAACCTGCGAAAATCTCCGTAACAGGTATTTAGGAGTTGAAGATAGAAAAGTTACGCTGATAGAGGCTTTTAAAGATGATAACTCAAAGATGGAGGAGCTTATAGGAAAAGCATATTACAAGGGAACATGGGAAAGGTATGAGACCTCTTTAAGACATACTCAGGCATTTATGAAATGGAAATTTAGTATAATTGATATTCGTCATATTAATCCTGGGTTTGTTGCTGATTATGAATTTTATTTGCGAACAGTAAGAAATTGCTCCAATAATTCTGCGGTCAAGTATATTAAGAATTTTCAAAAAATCATCAATATCTGTATTGATAATGAATGAATCAACAAGAACCCTTTTACGTGCTATAAATCTAAAATCGTAAACGTTGATGTAAGATTCTTAACAGATCTGCAATTAAAAAAAATTAGGGAAAAGCAATTCATTTCTGACCGCTTGAGAATTGTTCGTGATATTTTTGTATTCTGCTGTTATACAGGTCTTGCTTATATTGATGTTAAGAGCCTTGTAAAGCATAAAGTAATGAAAGGAATTGACGGCGGATTATGGATAAAAATCAAGAGAACCAAAACGAATGTTGAAGCGAGTATTCCGATATTAAAGGCTGCACAGGAAATTTTAGATACGTACGAAAATCATCCGAAATGTGTAAATGAAATGACTGTTTTACCCGTATTCAGCAATCAAAAGATGAACGAATATTTAAAGGAAATTGGAGAATTATGTGAAATTGATTTTGATATTACCTTCCACACGGCAAGACATACTTTTGCTACTACAGTTACCCTTAATAATGGGTTGCCTTTGGAAACTGTCAGTAAAATGCTTGGACATACTAATATCAGAATGACTCAGCACTACGCTAAAATACAGGATAAAAAAATTGGCAGAGATATGTTTGAATTAAAAAATCTCTTAGCCGAAAATAAAAAGGCTGTTTAAAATAGAAAAAAATTATTCTGAAAAGATTGATTCATTTAAAGCTCAAATTTTTTTCAGAATAATTTTTCAACTAACTTGAACAAAAAAAGAGACTGTCCTTTTGAGACAGCCTCTTTTTGTATCTATGTCCCGTCCTACAATAAGTTTACACAAAATAGACTTATTATGGAAAATCGAGATAAGATAAAAGCCAAGCGCACGCAGCGAGATTATACAATGT
>NZ_JANUFF010000009.1 GCF_024806495.1 Chryseobacterium sp. JUb7 | reverse complement strand
AACCCCGGAAACAATGCATAAAAAATCCGGAAAATTAACATCTTCCGGATTAATATTGTAATTGATAACTTGTAAACCTATTTTAGGACTAGTCAGTTTTGGTATTCATAATACCTGGCTCCTTTTAAAACCGGATCCTCCAATTCTACAGATTTTAATCCAAAACCTTTGTAATTTGTATTTGCCGAGCTTTGCATTTGCTTTCTGTGAAGCTTTTCATACGTTTCAAAATCTATAGGTTTTCTCTTTTTTAAACCTTCAAACAGATCCCATTTTGAAACAACATTTTTCCAGTTTTGTGATACTTTTCCTGCAAAAACCTTAGATTTAGAACCGCTTCCATAACCCAGAAAACCTATTTCTTGACCTGCCAAATCTTCATTTTCGTTAAAAGAAGTCTGTAAGGCAGAAAGTAAGGCCATAAAAATAGAGGCTGTATACATATTTCCAATTTCGGAAGATGCTCTTTGTGATTTTTCAATTTTATCATTAATAAACTGAATATAGCCCTCAGATTTTGCCACAGCCTTTTGTTCTTCCGGAGTTTCATAAGAAAGACCATTTTCTAAACTGTAAATTTCTGTAAAAACTCTTTTCCCATGAAAAGCATAAGGAAGGTGGAAAATAAGATACTTCCACGCTTCATAAGGTTTATCTTTTCCTGAAATTTCTTTATAATGATTGTAAGCCTCTCTGATTCTGTCCTGATAGCATTGATTGGAATACTGACCGTCAAAAACCGGTTCGTCTGTAAAAATCTCAATTTTCTCAGGGAAATTTTCAGGAGCATTTTTAACATCTTCTTTTTTGAAATGACGTCTAGGTTTGAAAAAATCAAAAACACTTTCTGTAGCCACTCCCCAGTTATTTTCTATTTCAATAAGATCAGGTTTTGAAGAGACCAAAACAGCAACGGCACCACCTCCCTGCGTATATTCTCCGGAAGAATCAAGCTCGTATTTTGCATAATCACTTGCAATCACCACTGCTTTTTTGTCAGGATGTGCTCTTACAAAATCCAGAGAGTTCTGAAGAGCATCCACTGCCCCTATACAAGCAAAAGTCATATCTACAACATCACAGTTTTTAAAACATCTCGCTCCATATTCAGCCTCCAGTACTTTCTCAACCATCTGCATCGCATAAGAAGCTGTCGGTTTTGAAGCATCCAGAGCACTTTCAGTACCCAGATAAATTCTTGAAATTTCTTTTGGGTTTATATTATAATCTTTAATGAGCTTTAATAAAGCCTCTGCAGCAAAAGTTGCCGCATCTTCATGCACGTCCGGGAATCCCATTTTATGTAGCCCCAACCCTTTTTCCAGTTTTGCGGGTTCAATACCTCTTTTTTCTGCCAGATCTTTAATTTCTAAGTATAAAGAAGGGACATAATAGCTTGCTGATTCTATTCCAAAAGTCATAATTTCTTTAATTTTTTTACGAATTTAAAAAATGAAAACGTTTAATCACATATGATTTTTACCAAATATTCAAAAGTTTTTGGAGCAAAACTATTCTGCAGAACAGATACACATCGCAAAGAATTGTGCCAGTGTAAACTATCATTAAAGGTTTAAATTTCTCTTATTCTTGGTTATTAATTTTTTTTGTTATCTGTTTTCTTTAAATAATTGTATTCCTTTATTCAAAAGGATAAATCCATATTTCCTGTTCTAAATTTATTATTTGAATTCTTTTGTCTATTTCCCTACCTATGCATTCTAATTTATTCTGTATCGGTTCAAAATAGTATTTACCTCCTGTTATTACTAAAAATAAAACATTCTCTATCCCTAGTAAATCACTATTAATATTTAAATAGTCTCTTTTTAAATTATTATTTACCTGTAGTTTGATGATAAAAAATCGTAATTTCTGAATAGAAAAATCGGCTGTAATCCGTAGTAGATTTGTCAGCTTTATTCGGCCTCTGATTAAAGAGCAAACTGGAAAATTGGCAAATTTTGTTCCGACAAAAGCTTTTCCCCTTACATTCCCTATTGTGGCCGAAGAAACAAAATACCTATTCCCTAAATGAATTGAAAATAGATCTGTTTTCATTGTATTAGTTTACATCAAATTTATGATTACAAAATGAAATAATCAATATTTTGTGAATAATTTAATTGAAAATTAATATAAATCACTAATTAATAAAAAAAATAACTACTATCATAAATAGTAGTTATTATATCTTCAGTGCCTTATTTTAGTAAAAATTTACTTAAAATCTTCGATCGTTTTATTAATGGCATCAATTTGTTTGTTGATACTTCCTGCGTTTTGCGGGTTTTGTTTTAAAAGATCCATTTTTTTACCAAGACCACCTTTTAACATCTGAACAATCATCATTTTAACCTGTGGATTATCTCCCATCTGCCCTTTGGTACGGCTCAGCATTTTAGTAATACTTTCTGTAGCTTCAAGGTTATCAGAACTCATGATCCAATTGAATCCGGCTTCACCGGCTTTCCCCAACTCAGGGTTTTGAGGGATAATAAACGGATAGAAGGCGGCAATCTGTGCAATATTGGCCATTTGTGAAGTGACCTTATTTTTTACCACCACAGGCAGTAATATTTCCAGCAGATCATCAGATGCACCTTCCAGATCAATTTTATCTGCCAAAGCATTAATTCTTGAAGGATCAATTGCTATAATTCCGGCTACTGAATTTGCTTTTACAGCATTAGAGACAGCACTCATTCCTTTTTCAAAAATCGGTGCATATTTTTTATCCTTTGTTTTTGTTAAGGCTTTAATAGCCGCACCCTGAACCAATGTTTTAGGATCATTGGATGCTAATTTTTCCACATCAGATCCCAATGCTTTAAATTGGTCAGAAGCTGATAAATCCATTAATTCCAATGCTTTTATTCTCACTCTGAAATAAGGATCCTTCAACGCTGCGGATAATAATTTTATGGCTGCAGGACTTTTCCCGATCTGATCTTTAATTCCGTTTAAAGCATTATATCGGCTTTTCAATTCTTTGGAACCCGTAAACTGCATTAAATATTGCTCCGGAGTTTTTGTTTCTGTAATATCCGCCAGTAACACACCATCTGCATTGATGTTTATCAGATCTGCATTTTTAGACACCTCAAAATTAAATGTATTTTTCGCTTCCGCATTTATCCAGACATTATATCTTTTAGGCTTTCCATTGTCATAAACATCGATGGCTAAAGGAAATTCAAATGGCTGATCCTGATTTTGACTAATCGTTATTGAAATCTGTTTTTTGACAGGTTCAAAAGTAGAGGAATAGGTAATTTTAGGATTTCCACTTCCAAAATACCACTGATTAAAAAACCAGTTTAAATCTTTTCCGGAAACTTTTTCAAAAGATAATCTTAACTGATGGGCTTCTGCATTTTGATACTCATTGGTTTTTAAATAATCATTCATCCCTGCGAAAAATGCATCATCGCCCAAATAATTTCTTAACATATGAAGAATTCCGCCCCCTTTCTGATAGGTCACCAGATCAAAAACATCTTCACGGGAATCATATCCGAATCTTACCAGATTTTTCCTGAAATCACTTGGATTATGAAGATATCTGTTAACGTCTTCCATTTGGTGATAGTCCGCCTGATCTTTTCCGTATTTATATTCATTCCACAGATATTCAGAATAGTTGGCAAAAGATTCGTTTACTGTAAGATTACTCCAGCTTTCTGCCGTAACCAAATCTCCGAACCAGTGATGGAATAATTCATGGGCAATGGTATCTTCCCATTTATTTTCGTCAATTAACTGTCCCGGCTTTTGCAGGATATCACTTCCGTGTAAAGTCGCGGTTGTATTTTCCATAGCTCCACTTACGTAATCTCTACCAGAGATCTGTGCATATTTTGCCCATGGATAATCGTAACCCATTTTTTTAGAGAAAAACTCAATCATTTCAGGAGTATTTCCATAAATCTGTTTTGCGTAAGGTTCATACTCCTTTTCGATATAATAATCTACCGGAATATTTTTCCACTTGTCTTTCACGATTGCATACTCGCCCACTCCCATAAAGAAAAGATAGGTAGAATGTCTCTTATCCATTACCCAATGATCTGTTCTCAATCCGTTGGCTTCTTTTTGGGAATCTTTCATAATCCCGTTTGAAAGCGTTACATATTTATCAGGAACCGTCATATAGATTTCCTGTGTTGATTTTTGATTCGGCTTATCAATGGTTGGAAACCATGCAGAAGAAGATTCGGTTTCTCCCTGTGTCCAGATCTGAGTAGGTTTTCCAGTTTCTTTCCCTTGGGCATTAATAAAATATAACCCTTTTGCATCGTTAATAGCCATACTTCCCTGTTGTTTCACTTCATTCGGACGGGATGTATATTTAATATAAACGGTATAATCCTGATTTTTCTGATATGTTTTATCTAACGTGATCTTCAACACATCATCTTTATAGTCGTATTTCAATGGAGACCTTTTACCATTGCTGTCTAAAGCAACTTCATGAATCAACATCCCTTTTGCATCCAGTGTCAGCTCGTTGGTCGGATAAAAATAAGGAGATGCCGTTAACCACTCTTCCCCATTCATTTGTTCCTTTTGATAATCAAAATTTACTTTCAGCTTTGTGTGTTTCAGTTCCGTTACTTTGGTATGAGTAGCTCTGTAAACTTTTTCTCTTCCGGAAGTTTCTGTCTGTGCAGAAAGACTGGCAGCAAAGAAAAACCCACTCAATAAAGCAATCGATAAAATGGCCTTTTTCATCTTTATTTATTAAAAATTTTTTAGAATTATTTTTTTGTTAATATATCAAAAATATCATTAACTAATGTTTCGTAATCACCTTTCTTGAATTGTTCTTTCGTTTTTACAAAAGCTTTTTTCAACTCACTTTCAGGATTTTCATCATCGATAATTTCTACAGAATCGACGCCTTTCATTTGCAGAACCGCATTTTTCAGTGCTTCAAGATCCGTAGTTTCTTCGGTATTGATTTTTAAATATTTCATTGTATTATTCTTTAGTGAAGGTATTTTGTGTTCCTCCCTGGCTGATCACAAACTGATTTTTAGACGGAAAAAACTCTATCCCGATTCCGGCTGTATCGAATTTAAAACTTGTGCCCGAAGTGGCTTCCAGAGGAAATGCTCCCTGTCCGGTAGCCTGAGCCATCAATTTTTTATCCTGGATAAAGATATTGATTTTTACAGGGATATCAGGAGAAGAATAAGTGCCTACAAATTTCTGAAGTTCATTTTCAGAAATTTGTATTGTCTTAAAACTGGGGATTTCAAAATCTTTTCCTGCTGTAACACCAAGCATGATATCAAAAACCTCATTGGTGTCTATAGCCGATTGATTAACGACATAGCTTGCCGCCACTTTCAGGTCCGGAAAATAGAATAATGCCGATCGGAAACTGTCAATTCTACCTCCATGGCCATATCCAATACTTTTATCAAAAGGAAATCTGATTAAACCATATCCGTAATCATCAACAAAGCTTCTCATTTTTTCAAGATTTTCTTTCTTAATTAATTTTCCGTTTTCTAGTCCAAGAATGAATTTTAAGAGCTCTGCAGGTGTAGAAATAATATCTCCGGCACCGATCGGAACACTCATATCGGTTTCCGATGAAAGATCATATTTTCCATCAGAATAATTATAAGAAAAAGCCTGATTTTTTGCAGGCGCAATTTTTCCGCCTACTTCAGTCAGTGTTAATTTTAAAGGGCGCGCTATTTTATCTTTAATTAATTCTGCATACGTTTTTCTATATACTTTTTCAAGAATAAGACCCAGCAGAATATAGTTTGAATTGCTGTATTCATGTTTTAAGCCCGGTTCAAAATCACTTGAATATTTTTTGATAATATTGATTAAACTGCTTTCTGTTTGTGGTTTATTAAAATAGGTCCAGTATTCCTGTTCATTTGTAAGATTGTGAATTCCTGTTCTGTGCTGCAATAAATTTTCAACTGTAATTTTAGATGCATTAGGAATTTCAGGATAGAAATCTGAAAGCTTATTCTCCAAAAAAAGTTTTTTATCTTCGACAGCCTTCATTATCAACACTGCCGTGAAAGTTTTACTTATTGACCCGATACGGTATTGGGTATTGATATTGGCTTTTTGCTTTTTTTCAACATCTGAAAATCCCACTACTTTTTGAAAGGTCGAATTTCCTTTTTCAGCAATTGCAAAACTTCCCATTAATTTATGATGTGCATTTAAGGAATCTAAATAACTTCCTAACTTTTCTTTTAAATTCTGAGAAAAAACAATAGCGGAAATACTTATTGCTGAAAGAAAAAGTAGCTTTTTGAACATAGTCTTGAGGTTTCTCAATAAGTGGGGCAATTTCAGGAGATGTTACAAAAAAAGTGAAGTTTTAAGCTTCACTTTTTATCTATATTTTTTAAAAATTTTATTTAAACGGATACCAGCCAATTCTTGATATTCTCCATTTTCAATTTCTTTGTCGTTTTTCCCAGTCAACTTTTTAAATGTATGAGAGCTCCAAAAGTAAACTTATATCCTCTGAAATCTCAATAACTCGTATCATCCCCTATTTTCTGAATATACTTTAAAATTATTACTAAAAAATTAAATAGCAACCGGCGCCTTAATTCCCGGATGCGGATCGTAATTTTCTAACGTAAAATCTTCAAAATCAAAACCGAAAATATCTTTAATTTCAGGATTCAGTTTCATCGTCGGAAGCGGTCTTGTTTCTCTGGACAGCTGTTTGTTTACCTGCTCAAAGTGATTATTATAAATATGAACATCACCGAAACTGTGAACATAATCTCCAACCTCAAGATCACAAACCTGTGCCACCATCATTAATAATAACGCATAACTTGCAATATTAAAAGGAACCCCAAGGAAAACATCCGCACTTCTCTGATATAGCTGAAGCGATAATTTCCCATCTGCTACATAAAACTGGAATAATGCATGACATGGTGCCAAAGCCATATTGGGAATTTCTGCAACATTCCATGCTGAAACAATAAGCCTTCTTGAATCCGGATTTTTTTTAATCTGATCAATAACTTCAGTGATTTGATCAACAACTTTTCCGTCTGCGCCATTCCAGCTTCTCCATTGTGCACCGTAAACAGGACCTAAATCTCCATTTTCATTTGCCCATTCATCCCAGATTGAAACACCATTATCTTTTAAATATTTAATATTTGTATCGCCTTTTAAAAACCACAGCAATTCATAAATAATAGATTTCAGATGCACTTTTTTCGTAGTGACCAAAGGAAAACCTTTTGACAGGTCATACCTCAGCTGATATCCGAAAACACTTCTCGTTCCCGTTCCCGTTCTGTCGGTTTTATCTGTTCCGTTATCTAAAATATGTTGTAAAAGATCTAAATAATTTTGCATTTCCCTGAAATTTTATCGTTAAAAATCTACTGCTGATTTTTTGCAAAATAAAGGATTTTAAAATTAAAAAAGATCTTTTAAAATTGAAAAATAAAAATCTGTAACGATAGAAAAAACCAATACTTCTATAAAATCAGGCTGTTTGTCTAATAGTTTTGATTTTCTTTCATAGATACAGGAATTTTGTCACTGTAAATCAGAAAGACAATGAAAAAACACCTCACCATAGCGCTCTTCATCGGAATCCTGGCTCCGGCTCAAAAAGTATGGACGCTGCAGGATTGTCTTGATTATGCGGTACAAAATAATATTACCGTAAAAAAAACTGTTCTCGATAAAACCACTGCCCAGCTGAATTATCAGCAGCAGAAAAATAATAAGCTTCCTACAATTTACGGGTCTTCATCCATGGGACTTACTAATGGATCAAGTATTGACCCTATCACAAGTAGTTTTGTAAATCAGAATATTTTGTCGAACAGTTTCGGAATAAGTGGAAACATCGCCATTTATCAGGGAAATAAACTGAATCTGCAGATCGAACAGAATAAAATGATCCTGGATCAATCTTCGCTGTATCAAAAACAGGCCGAAAACAATATTGTTCTGAATGTTCTGCAGACGTATCTGCAGTCTCTATATTATTATGAAGGTATCGAAATTGCAAAATACACCGCCAATTCATCAGCTCAGGAACTGAAATTGACACAGGTAAAATATAAAAACGGAGCGATTGCAAAATTAGAACTTGCTGATGTGGAAACTCAGAACGCCCAAAATCAATATACAGTTGTAAGCAGTGAGAATCTTTACAATCAACAGGTTTTAAAATTAAAACAATTACTGGAACTCGATCCAAGTGTGGATTTTGAAATTGAAAAAATCTCACTTCCGGATATTGAAGAAAATATTCCGGATAAACAACAGGTTTTCACACAGGCTACTGAAAATCTTCCTGATCTTAAAATTTATGATGCTCAGAATGAAATATTAAACAAAGCATTACAGATTACAAAAGCAGGATACAAGCCTACACTTTCTGCAACAGCAGGCCTGAATACAGGGTTTACAAATACTCAGGACTTTTCATATTTCAATCAGATTAAAAATAATTTCAATAAATCTGTCGGGCTTTCCCTTAACGTTCCGATTTTTTCAAAAAAACAGAACGATACCAACGTTCAGCTGGCAAAAATTGATATTGAACAAAATAAACTGGATAAAATAAGTGCCGGAAAAACATTGTACTCCAGTATTGAAACGGCCTGGCAAAATGCTATCGCCAATCAGGCTCAGCAGAAATCTTCGAAAGTAGCCCGGGATAATGCCAAACTTTCCTATGATTTATCAACCAAGAAGTTTGAATTCGGAGGTTTGACCACAACGGAACTTTCTGTAAGCAGAAATACCTATCTGACCAACGAACAAACCTATTTACAATCGAAATACATGGCTGTTTTATACACCCAATTACTGAATTTTTATCAGGGGAAAGTATTAACGACGAACTAAAACTAACAGGAAAATATCAAAATTATGAATCCAAAATATAAAAAGACCTTCAGAAATTCAATCTTATTTTTGGTGGCCGCCGTTGTGATTGTTTTCGCTTACCGATATTTTACGCAGAGTGAAGAACCACAGATCAACATTCAGACTGTAAAACTTACAAAACAGGATGTAACAACTTCTGTTACTGCAACCGGAACGGTAGAACCCGTCGATACTGTGCAGGTGGGAACACAGGTTTCAGGTCTTATAAAACATATCTACGTCGATTATAATGCACAGGTAAAAAAAGGACAGCTTCTCGCCGAAATTGAAAAAACCAATCTTCAGGAATCTGTAAATGATGCTAAAGCACAGTACAATTCTGCTTTGAACGAGCTTAATTTTCAACAGCAAAATTTCACCCGTCAGAATAATATGTATAAAGCCGGTGTCATCAGCAGAGCCGATTACGAACAGGCTTCTTATCAGGTAAAAAATGCTCAGCAGTCTGTTAATCAGAAAAAAACAGTTTTGGTACAGGCCAATACCAATTTAAGTTACGCCAATATTTATGCTCCGATTGACGGTATTGTTTTAAGCAAAGAAGTAGAGGAAGGTCAAACGGTCGCTGCAAGTATGACCACACCTACCCTCTTCACTATTGCAAAAGATATTACGAAAATGCAGGTTCAGGCAGATGTAGATGAGGCAGATATAGGAAATGTTCAGGAAAAACAACGGGTGACTTTTACGGTAGATGCTTATCCTGATATGGAATTTAACGGAACCGTAAAACAGATCCGTTTAAATCCCAAAACATCATCCAATGTGGTTACATACACGGTATTGATCGATGCTGATAACTCCGAACAGAAATTAAAACCGGGTCTTACCGCAACCATTACAATTTATACGCAGGAGTTAAAAGGCACAAATACGATCCCTGCGTCAGCCATCAGTTTCAGTCCAGATACAGAAACCCTAAAAAAATATTATCAGAAAAATAATATCAGTGCGAAAATTCCGGAGACAAAAACCGGAAAAGGCAAAGAAAAATACGTCTGGATAAAAAATAATGACGGAAGTATTTCTCAGAAACAGATTATCATCGGAATTAACGACGGAATAAATGTGGAAGTAAAAAGCGGATTGAACGGAAAAGAACAAATCGTGACTTCACTTGATGAGCAAGCTGAAACTGTCGCAAAATCCGACTCAGGAGGAAACAGCCCATTCATGCCGAAAAGACCGGGTAACAATAATAAAAAAGCAGGTTCAAAACCTTCAGGAAATTAGTATTTAGTTGTTGGCTGATAGCTTTTAGTTGATGGAATTTCATCTTTTCATCAAAATTATCAGCTGTCAAACAAAAACAATCAACTATGAACTGTAAACATTAAATAGAAAACAATGAAACCCATTATCAAAATAGAAAACCTGAAGCGAGAATTCCGAATGGGTGACGAGATTGTTCATGCATTAAAAGGAATCGATTTAACCATTAATGAAGGTGAATTTGTGACAATCATGGGGACCAGTGGTTCGGGAAAATCAACTTTCCTGAATACCTTAGGATGTCTTGATCAGCCTACTTCCGGAACCTACGAGCTGGATGGTGTTTTAGTGAAAAATTTAAATAAAAATCAGCTTGCTGAAATCAGAAATACCAAAATTGGATTCATTTTCCAGTCTTATAATCTTCTGGCAAGAACCAGCGCGCTTGAAAATGTAGAACTTCCGCTGCTTTACAATTCCACGATTTCTTCGGAAGAACGAAGAGAAAGAGCGGTAAAAGCTTTACAGCAGGTTGGCCTGGAAAGCAGAATGGGACACATTCCCAGTCAGCTTTCAGGAGGTCAGCAGCAGAGAGTTGCAATTGCGAGAGCTCTGGTAAATCATCCGGTTATTTTACTTGCCGATGAAGCTACCGGGAATCTTGATACGAGAACATCTTATGAAGTGATGAATCTTTTTCAACAACTGAATGACGAAGGTATAACGATCGGATTTGTCACTCACGAAGAAGATATCGCCAGATTCAGTAAAAGAACGGTCATTCTGCGTGACGGACTGATCAAAGAAGACAAACCGGTAACCAACAGGCTCATTGCTAAAACCGAGCTCGAAAAATTACCAAAACAGGAATAAGATAAGTCTATCAAATTATATTAATTAGCTACAATGAAGAGGATATAATGCAGCGGTCTTTTGCAGATCTGAAATGAAGAGGAGTTTATGATCCGAAATTGTTTTAGAGTGTTAATATTGGGCAGATCTGCAAAAGATTTTTATTAAAATTGATATTTTCTGTTGACAATTACAAAGACAGAAAGTTTTATGTATCAAAACTTTTTTAAAGTGAAAGAACACTTCGACAGGCTCAATGTGACAAAACATTTTCAGCAAAGATTAACAGTATTCAATTTTATCTTCGATAAAATCCTTCCGCCTTAAAGTATTGTAATATTTACAACTTTGCGCCTCTGCGATGGTCAAACAATTAAATCAAACAATTCACATAAAAAATACTTTATCAGTGAAATATAAATTATATGAATTAGTTCCATAAAATGAAGATGATCTAAATGCTGTTTCATCCTTTGTAAATTTGCCATGAAGAGGAGATTTTTTGTAAATCAAAATTGTTTTAGAGTGTTATTAATTAGTATAGAACAGATTTGCAAAGGATATTTTAACCCAAAAAATAAAGTTATGAATTTCTCAAACTTATTAAAAATAGCCTGGAAAGCCATTATCCTTAATAAAACCAGAGCCATGCTTACGATGCTCGGAATTATCATCGGGGTGGCTTCTGTGATTGCAATGCTCGCGATTGGAGAAGGTTCCAAAGAGAGTATTAAGAAAAATATTTCAAGCATGGGCGCCAATCTTATTACCATTCGTCCCGGTGCAGGAATGATGGGTGGTGTCCGTTCTGACCCTTCGGCAATGCAGACCCTGACGCTGGCAGATTATACCGCTTTAAAAACTCAGGTTAAATTAATCAAAGATGTTTCTCCACTGGTGAACGGAAGCGGACAGAGTATTGCAGGTTCTAAAAACTGGCCCACCTCCATTTACGGTTCTTCACCTGAATATCTGAAAATCCGTGACTGGGGCGTTGATAAAGGTTCTATGTTTACGGATGATGATGTGGAATCTTTCGCCAAAGTAGCCGTTATCGGAAAAACCGTTCAGGAAAATCTTTTCCCCAATGAAGATCCGATCGGCAAAATGATCCGTTTTAAAAATATTCCTTTTAAAATAATCGGCGTTTTAAAAGAAAAAGGTGAAAATACATTTGGGCAGGATCAGGACGATCTTATTATCGCGCCTTACACTGCCGTTCAGAAGAGAATACTGGCTCAAACCTACCTTCAGTCAATTGTCGCCTCATCTTTAAGTGAAGAAAATTCTGAAGCAGCAGTAAATGAAATTAAAACGGTGATGGAAAAACAGCACAAAATAAAAGACGATCAGGATAATGATTTCAATGTATCTTCTCAACAGGAAATCATCTCCATGTTCAGTTCCACCAGTGAAATGCTGACTCTTTTATTGGTTGCCATCGCAAGTATTTCATTAATTGTAGGTGGAATCGGAATTATGAATATTATGTACGTTTCTGTAAAGGAAAGAACCAAAGAAATCGGACTGAGAATGGCAATTGGAGCCAAAGACAGAGATATTCTGATGCAGTTCCTTATCGAATCTGTTCTGATAAGTATTACCGGAGGAGTTTTAGGAGTTATTATCGGAATTATTGCCACATTCAGCATTAAATATTTTGCAGGATGGCCCGTTAATATAACTATGATATCTATTGTCATTTCATTTGCCGTCTGTACCATAACAGGAGTTTTCTTCGGATGGTATCCTGCGAGAAAAGCAGCCCAGGCAGATCCGATTACTGCTTTGAGATACGAATAATTAAATGTTGAAAATCACAAAGACGCAAATTGTATTGTAAAAATACTCTGTTTTTATCATCTTAAACAAGTTCAATAAAAATGTAGGAGAAATGGTAGAAAAAATTCTAAATTCACTGCTTCAAAAGTTTCATCAGTCAAGATTTTTTGAAGGTTTAAAGAAATATAAATTTTAAAAATGAGGACTATACAATGGTCAATTTAAAAAATAAAAACGTTGAAATCAGCCTGCATTTTTTGATCTGGCTGGTTTTATTCTTTCTACCGGCGGCATTTTCTGTCGGTTCAGATACAGACTGGAAAGACCTGTTCCGTCACTTTTGGCTGCAGTTGATTTTCCTTGCCATAGTTTTTTATGCAAACTACACCTATTTGGTAAAATATCTTTTTGAGGATAAAAAAGTATGGTTTTTTGTTGTCAATTTATCTTTGATTTTAGCTTTAATATTTTTTAAAAATCAAATTTTTGACTGGCTGGAGCCTAATCGTCGCAGACCTTCAGACAGACGTCCCCCAGCAGCACTATTCTATTTTATGGATACGCTGATTTATATGATTCCCGTTGCCTTTTCAATTGCCATAAATGCAGGAAAAAAAATACAGAAAGCTGAGGAAATGAAAATCGAAGCTGACAATATAAAATTGCAATCTGAGCTTCAACATCTTAAATACCAGCTGCAACCTCACTTTTTCTTCAATTCGCTGAATAATATTTATTCATTAATCGATTTTGCTCCAGACAAAGCCAAACAGAGCATTCACAGTTTGAGCAAACTGATGCGGCATCTGTTATATAAAACGGATGTTCCGACGATAAGTCTTTCCGAAGAGGTTGAATTTTTAAATAAATATATCGAACTGATGTCATTGAGGCTGACCGACAATACGAGAGTTTACACTAATTTTCCAAAAACAATTCCTGATATGAAAATCGCTCCGCTGCTTTTTATTTCAATTGTTGAAAATGCTTTTAAACACGGAATTTCTGCGACACAGCACTCTGACATTCATTTTAAAATGGAAATTTTAGACAATGAAATTTATTTTACGGCATCAAATTCTAATTTCCCGAAAACAGATACCGACAAAAGCGGATCGGGAATAGGCGTTGAAAATCTTAAAAAAAGACTTAATTTGCTGTATCCTGAAAAACATGAATTTCATTCTCATTTAAACAATGAAATGTATATTGCGGAAATAAAAATCATAACAGATTAACATGAGAAAACTAACCTGCCTGATTGCCGATGACGAACCGATGGCTTTGAATCTAATTGAAAGCTACGTTCTGAAAACTCCTTTTTTAGAATTAAAAGCCAAATGCAGCAGTGCGATAGAAGCTATGCAAAAACTGGAAGACGAAAAAGAAATTGATCTTTTTTTTCTTGATATTCAAATGCCGGATCTTACCGGTCTGGAATTTTCCAAGTTACTCCCCCAAAAAAGCAAGGTTATTTTTACCACAGCATTTGATCAGTATGCCATTGATGGATATAAAGTGAATGCTTTGGATTACCTGCTAAAACCTTTCGATTACACTGAATTTCTGAATGCTGCCACTAAAGCCCGAAATTATTTTGAAAGCCTTCAGCCAGCTTTAGAAAAAACCGAAAAAAAACAGGAGTTTTTCTTCGTAAAATCTGAATACAAACAGATCAAGATCAATTTTTCTGAAATCCTGTTTATTGAAGGACTGAAAGATTATGTAAAAATATTTCTCAAAGATCAGCCTAAGCCTGTCTTAACTTTAATGAGTTTAAAGAAACTGGAAGAAGAGCTGCCATCAGAAAATTTCATGAGAATTCACCGCTCTTACATCATTGCTCTTAATAAAATTGAGGCGATTGAAAGAAATCATATTGTCATCGGAGAACAGCAGATCGCTATTGCTCCCAATTATAAAGATGCCCTGATGGAATATATAGGAGGAAAAAGCTTTTGAAAAGCCTGAAACGGGAAGAGGGAGGCTGGAAGTTTAGATCACGATCAAAAATAATCGGATAATAGTGACTTTCAGCCTCCCTCTTTTAACTTCCAGCAAAATTTATACTGCTGTATAACCTCCATCAACAAGGTAATATCCACCTGTCATAAATGAAGATTTATCAGAACTTAAAAATAAAACCAGTTCTGCTACTTCTTCTGATCTTCCCAGTCTTCCCATCGGATGTTTTGCAATCAGAGCCTCTTTCATATCCCCACTTGCGCTATCCAGAAGTGGCGTTTCAATATATCCGGGGCCTACTGCATTACAGCGGATATTTTTCTGTCCGTATTCTGCTCCGATATTTTTGGTAAGTCCTACTACTGCGTGTTTTGCAGAAGTATAAGCGGAAGAAAGTGGTGCGGCAACTGTTCCGTGTATGGAAGCGATATTTACAATAACTCCTCCTCCATTCTTATCCATCTGTTCCAATTCGTATTTACATCCGTAGAAAACTCCGTCCAAATTAACGCTTAATACCTTTCTCCAGCTGTCAAGACTATAATCTCCTGTCAATTCCTGTTCGCCCCCGATTCCAGCATTGTTACACGCAATATCCAATCTGCCATAGATTTCAACTGTTGACTTTACAAGGGCTTCCACTTCTTCTGCATTTGAGGTATCTGCCTTTACAAATGCAGCTTCTCCTCCTTCTGATTTAATTTTTGCAACGGCTTCGTTACCATGTTCTTCATTAATGTCTGATACAATTACTTTTGCACCTTCTTTTGCATACGCCTGAGCAATGGCTAATCCGATTCCTGAACCGGCACCTGTCACCAAAGCTACTTTATTATTTAAAATTCCCATATTGATAAAATTTTAATATGATTTTTATTAAATTAACTGTATACAATTTACGAATTAAACCCCTTATTGATTCTAAAGTAAGCAATAAAGTTTTCTTAAATTTTCTGGTGAAATATTAAATATTTTAAAAGAGCATTAATTCGTATAAACAAACATTAAATTATTTAAACAGTATTTAAAATTAAAAAGTTTATCCTGTCAATTTATCAATAATTCTTACCAGATTCCTTCAATTACCTGCTGATTATTATTGATGGAGAAAGTCTGCCCTTTATTTAGTCCCAGCATTGCTTTTACCAAAGGTGATTCCACTGAAACTGTCATAATTTTCTGTTGATCAATAACAATCTCTCCAATGGGTGCGGCAATATAAAAGAGACCTTTATCAGTTTTTACCAAAGTTCCGTTTTGTATTTTCAATGAAGGATCTGCGGTTATTTTCTGAAGGACATTTTGTTGGTTTAGAACTTCATTCAATTGCCTCTGAAGGTTATTGATTTCCTGCTGAAGCATCTCACGACCGGTTTCATATTTGTCCCCCATCGAACTTTTGGTATCGTTGCTCGAAGCTCTGGTTTCAGCAATGAGCGTCTCTAAATTTTGAATTTTTTCCGAAATCTTGTTCTTCACTATACTTAAAATCTTCTCCTTATCCATATTAAAAAAGCTTTGTTAACATAAAGTTTCCAAATGTATTAAATTAATTTAATCTTCAATAGCATCGGGTTTCTATTACTTCATCTGTTTTTTAATGTTTGTCCACATTTTAACTCCTTTGATTATGAAATATATACTCATTTATTTCTTCTTTTGATAGACTTTGAAGAAAATTAAAATATCTCCAAAAGTAGATTTACAATTACAAAATGATGAATATTTATTTTTTATTCTAATTAGCAATTCAATATTCAACAATTAAAATAAGTTAACATTTAAATTATTATTAATAAATGTTTAATTTTTTTATCAATTTAATTAAAAATAAAAACAAAACATATATTTGCGACCTAATTTCAATATAAAAAACCATGACAAAGAAATTATTTTTAATTGCATTAATCTTAACATACATTCCATTTTTCTCACAAGTTGGAATAAACACTCAATCTCCACATCCTTCTTCTGTTTTAGATGTGACGTCTGATACCAAAGGAATATTACTTCCGAGACTGGCTACTGCTTCAGTAAATAACCTTTCTCAATCTGCAAGTGAGGGGCTTATTGTATTTGATAAAGATCTGAAAACATTTATGGGCTGGGACGGAACCAAATGGATTAACCTGGGTTACGAAGAAATAAACACTGTACCCACCGCTACCAACTTAAGTAGTGGCGGAAGTTTTTCTACCGGAAGTGCCCTTACTGCGAACTATACCTTCTCAGATGTCCAGAGTAATCCGGATGATGCCAGCGCCTTTATATGGAAAAGAGCTGATAATGCCGGTGGTGCCAATACTGCCATTATTACTTCTGCAACCTCCCAGAATTACACTCTTACAGGAGCTGACCAGAGCAAATTTATCCAGTTTTGTGTAACTCCGGGATCTTCCGTGGGAGCATCTCCCGGAACACAGAAATGTTCTGCCTGGGGCGGACCTGTTACAGCCAATCAGGCTCCGACAGCTTCAGGCGTAAATATTTCAGGAACACTCAGCACCGGCCAGGTTCTTACAGGAAACTATACCTACAGTGATGCTGAAGGAAATACAGAAGGAACATCAACCTACAAATGGACACGCGCTGACAACTCAGCAGGATTAAATGAAACATCGATTTCCGGAGCCACTGCCAAAACCTATATACTGACAGCAGGTGATGTTAATAAATATATCAAATTTTATGTAACTCCTGTTGCATCTTCAGGAACAACAACAGGAACTGAAACAGGGTCAGGTTTTGCAGGATCGATTGCTCAGGCTCCTGTAGCTTTAGGAACCTGGGATACGACTCCTCTTTCGGGAGGTACCGCAAACTTCGGACCTTCTCCTTGGGCAGGTACTCCGGCTTCGGGAATTCAAACGGCAAGAATCATCAGAGATACTGGTGCTACGCAGTCCGGATCAGGTTCATCAGGAGCATGGGGTTCTGATGGTTTGAATTCTGGCAATCAGGCTGCTGCCGAAACAGCAAACAAAACATGGATTTTCGAATTTGTACCACAAAGCGGAAAAAGCATATCTCTAACTTCCATTGATGCTTTAGCATTCAGAAAATCGGCAACGGGTCCTAAGGGAGGGCAATATCAATATAAAGTAGGTTCAGGATCGTGGACAGATATTTCCGGTGCTTCAATTTCCGGAATCAGCGGCGGATCTGCCTTAACTGTAAATCAGGCAAGCATTGATCTTTCAGGTATTGCTGCTTTACAAAATGTAACTGCAGATACTACCGTTTCGATACGTCTTGTTTTATGGGGTGCTACTGCTACTGGCGGTACTGCTTACATGGGATACCAGAATCAACAGATTACCATCAAAGGATACGCTCAATAATTAGATTTTTTAACTAAAAACAGGCTGCCTACTAATTTAGGCAGCCTGTTTTCATTTTTTTATATTAAACAGTCGAAATTCTACATTTCAATAATCTATTTTTCAAAAACAGCAAAATCTGAAACTTTAAAATGAAAACTTTTGCCTTCATTAAAGTCTCTCTTTGTTTTTTCAAAGACATTTCTAAAACTTCCGGATACCTGCTCATCTTCAATACTGAAATCTACAGGTTCTTTAGACATATTCAAAACCACTAAAACCTCATCTTTCCCGTTTTTTCTGACGTAGGCCAGAATTTTATCATTAGCAGTCGTATTCAAAAGATATGTAGTCACATTGGAATCACCACCTCTCAATGCAGGATTTGAAGCTTTTAAATTTAATAATGTTTTATAAAAATCTGCCATCTGATAGGTATTGGTCCATTTGATCACGTCTTTTTCAAAAAACTCTAATCTCTTCATATTCGGAAGTTCCTGACCGGAATATAAAAGAGGAACTCCATTCCATGTTGTGGAAAATACAGCCATTGGCTTCGTAATTACAGCATACTTTTCGTATTCTGTGCCATTCCATGAGTTTTCGTCATGATTGGTGGTAAACCAGGCTCTCATCGAAGCATCTCCAATAGCGGAATATTGTATTAGAAGATCTTTCAGCTCTTGAAGCGGTTCATTTTTTTTGTAATAATCTGCCGATTTATGCATCCATTTCCAGGAATAACTTGCATCAAAGACTTTTCCGTATTCAGGGCTTTCAAGTTCATCAAATTCACCTAACCAGAAAAGAGGTTTTATTTTTTCAACTTCAGGGCGGGCCTGCTGCCAAAAATCTACCTCAACCCAAGAAGCAAGATCACATCTGAAGCCATCAATATTGGTTTCTCTCACCCAGTATTTCATCGCATCGATCATTGCAAGACGCATTTCCTGGTTTTTGTAATCCAATTCTATGATATCGTCCATTCCTGAAGCGCGGTGAAAGCTTCCGTCAGCATCTTTCAAGTAAAATTCAGGATGTGTTTTTGTCCATATATGATCCCAGCCGGTATGATTCGCCACCCAGTCGATAATAACTTTAAATCCCAATCTGTGAGCTTCATTCACCATATGTTTGAAATCATCCAGTGTCCCAAACTCAGGATTGATAGAAGTGTAATCTGAAGCCGCATACGGACTTCCCATACTTCCTTTTTTATTTTCCTGTGCTATCGGAGTGATCGGCATAAACCAAAGCGTTCTCACTCCCATGGACTTCAGTCTGGGCATCTCTTTTTCAAATGCTCTGAAGGTTCCTTCTTTTGTATATTGTCTTACGTTTACTTCATAAATATTTGTGGTGTGCTTCCAATCTTTGGGTAAATCCGTCATTTTTCTGGTATTTTGAGTGGTACAGGAAACAATTCCCAGACCAATTACAGCTAATAAAATTAATTTTTTCATTAATTCTCTTTTAACAAAAATAACTATTGTGTTTATAAAAGCATCCTTTTTTCTCGAAAAAACTAAACTTTATCTGATGAATAACGTCATGAAAAAGCCCCGAATTTTCATTCAGGGCTGTATATTTTTTAAAATATCTTCAGACTATCTTTCATCATCGTTGTCATCTTCATCATCGAAAACATCATCATTGTAGTCATCGTCTTCATCATCATCGAAGTTATCATCATCTTCATCTGAGAAGTTGCTGTTACCTCCGAAGTCATCTTCGAAACTAAAGTCATCGTCCATTAAAGGCATTGCCGATTTCTTTTTGGATCCTCCTGCATTTCCGCTTTTACTCGGTGCTTTCAAAGGAACATTTCCAAATCGGTACACCGTAATAGGATAATTTACTCCTTTTGTCTCATCAATCACTTCTACCAGTTCGCAGAAGAATTCCCAAAGATCAAGAAGTCCATATTGAAACTGAGCTTTATCCCCTGCATTTTCAAATGCCTCGTCAATATATACATCCGACATAATTTCACCATCTCCATCATCACTCATATCTTCTAATGGAACACTTTTTACAATTGTTCCATCTTCTTCCAATAAATTAAAAGTTGAAAGCTCTTCACCTTGAAGGCTGAACGCACTTTTAATTCCTAAGTGTAAGTTCCATAGCGTTTGTTTTCCTTTAACCTCGATATCACGGAAAATATCTTCTTTCGCATCTAATATTACGCGGATTTTGTAAACCATATCAGTTTTTAAATTACTTTTTGCCTTAATTATTATGATAAATCTCTATTGCAAATATAAAATAAATGAGATGTGACAAAAAAATATTTCTGGATTTTTTAAAATATTTTTTTTTCTTACATTTTGCAGAAATTATTTACTTTTTTCAAGCATAAAACTGAACTTCGTTCCTTCGAGATATACACTTTCTACTGTAATGTTTTCATTATGAGCTTCAAGAATATGCTTTACAATGGCTAATCCAAGTCCGGAACCGCCTTCGCGTCTGCTTCGGCTGGTTTCCACCCGGTAAAATCTTTCAAAAATCCTTGGCAGACTTTCCGGCTTGATGCCCATTCCGTTATCGATAACTTCAATCAGCACTTTATTTTTAAGAATACTGGTTTTCACCACTACCCTTGCTTCCTGCCTGTTGGCGTAATGAATGGCATTGGAAATTAAATTAATGAAAACCTGTGAAACTTTTTGTTTGTCTGCATCCACAAAAATCTGAGGATGTAAGGTCTGAATCTGTAATGTTGTATTGTGTTTTTCAGCTTCAAGATCAAGAAGATCAAAAATCTCTTTAATTAAAAGATTAACATCAAATTTTGACACCGTAAGATTGATTTCTCCGGCTTCAAGCCTGTTGATCATATCTAAATCTGTTACAATGGCAATTAACCGCTCTACAGATTTATCAATTCGCTCTAAATATTTATCACGAATCGTAAGGTTGTCAACACCACCGTCTCTCAGCGTTTCAACATATCCCTGAATAGAAAACAGAGGTGTTTTAAGTTCATGAGAAACATTTCCGATGTATTCTTTACGATAACTTTCCATCTCCTTCATCATGTCGATTTCGGTGACTTTCTGCTGATTGAGATCGGAAAATCTTTCTCCCAGTTCTTTGATGGTAATATTTTCATCATTATCATGAACAATTTCCTGTGGCAGAATCTGCGAAAGACCACGTACCTGTTTTTTTCCGTAATAGTTAAACAGAAGCTCCAACACTACATAATTAATGATAAAAATAAAGACAAGGCATATAAACAAGCCAATTTTAAAGAAAGGAGTGCTATAATAGATATCCTTTAGTGAATCAAAAATGATGACTAAAAGAAACATCACCAATGTCAAAAGACAAGAGGCGACGAGAGTAAGTCTGTAAAATTTCAATTTTACAAAGATTTTAAAGGTTGATGTAAAGGTAAAAAATTGAAATTGAGTATTAAACAATAAGTTTATACCCAATTCCTTTTAGTGTCTGAATGGTATTAATACCAAGCTTTTCTCTTAATCTTCTGATATGAACATCAATCGTTCTTTCTCCTACGATCACGTCATTACCCCAGACTTTCTCCAGAATTTCTTCTCTTTTGAAAACTTTTTCTGTGTTTGAAGCTAAAAGATACAGTAAATCGAATTCCTTTTTCGGAAGAAGAAACTGCTGTCCGCTTTTGGAAACTCTGAAGTTATCTTTATCAATCACCAAATCACCGATTTCAATTAATTTAGCATTATCAGAAACCTGAGAGGTTAATTGTAACAATGCATTTACTTTAGAAATAAGGATTTTCGGTTTGATCAGCTTCACGATATAATCATTAGCTCCTGCCTGAAAACCTGCTAGCTGAGAAAACTCTTCGCTTCTTGCAGAAAGAAAAACAATTAATGATTTTTGAAGTTCCTTAATCTTGCGAAGCTCCTGACAGGTTTCGATACCATCTTTTTCGGGCATCATAACATCTAACAGAATAAGATCGGGGATGATTTCTTTGGCTTTTTCGATACCTTCGTTACCGTTTGTGGCTGTATAGATATCGTAGCCTTCTTTTTCTAAGTTGTAAGACAGAATCTCTAAAATATCCAGTTCATCGTCTATTAAGAGGATTTTCTTTTGGTTCATTTTTAATTTTTACGATTCAAAGTTAATAATATTTTAATCACAGTTTAACAAAACGGGGATCGTTCACATAAAGTTAACAATAAATTCCTTTTGTTAATGTTTAGTTAAGAAAAATTTAAATTTTACTAAACCATTTACAACCTTATTGTTTTATTCCTTTGCACCGAAAGAATCTAGTAAATAAAGTAAGTAAAATAATGAAAATTTATAAACTTAGCGTTGCAGTCTTATTTTTATCCGGATCAATATTGTATGCTCAGGAAACTGAGAAAGATACTATTACAAAGGAGAAAAAAATTGAAGGCGTAGTAATCCAGGGAAACAGCAGCAAGAAAACCGAAACTGCTGTATTAGGAGAACAAAAGAAAGCGATTATTCAAAAGCAGGCTGTAAGTGCTGAAGAAATTTCCAGAAAAGGGATTTCCAACGTAGAGCAGGGTCTTACCAAGGTAACCGGAATCACTACGGTGGAAGGAAGAGGACTTTTCGTAAGAGGTCTGGAAGAAAGATACAATTATCTGTTGATTAACGGTCTTGGATCTCCTTCTAACAACCCTTTTCAGAAGATTATTGCTTTAAAGCAATTTCCAACGGATGTGGTAGGTAAATTGAATATCTATAAAACATTCAACTCCAATCTTTACGGAGATTTCGCGGGAGCTACTTTCGATATTGAAACTTTAACGATTGATAAGCCTTTTACAAAGGTGGAATTTGGGATTGGAGTGAATACCTTAAGTACATTTAAAGATGGCTTTAAAGTTTCTGAAGGTGCATCTGGCATGAATGGTTATTTAGGACTGAATTCGGAGGACAAAAAATTACCTTCAGCAATCAGAGATTCCAGACCTAATAACTATAGATTTTCAGGAAATGAATCTTTATCTCAGTTTAAAGATAGCTGGAATGTAGATAATGTAAAATCTATGCCTAATACAAGTATCGGATTTACGACTGTTCAAAAAACAAAAGTTGGAGAAACTGGTAATCTGGGTATTTTATTTTCATTAAACCAAAGCTCAGAATATTCTTTTAAAGAAGGAGCGAAAAATCAGTTTAAAGATTTTGGAGGTGTTATCAATCTGAATAATGACCTTTTAAGAAAACAATATAATTACGAAATCGAATCTTCTGCATTATTAGGTTTTGGATATAAAAATAAGGGTACTCAAATCAACTTGAATACGATGTTTTTACAAAACGTAAATAATATTATAGAAGATTATTACGGATATAAAAATAACCAAGTTCAGAATAGAGATATTGGATTTTTCAGAACCAATCAGCAGGATTTATCAAGATTTTTAAATATCCAATTAACCGGATCTCAAAAACTTGGTGATAGACATCAGATAAAAGCAGGAGGAAGTTATGTGTTGAATAATTATCAACAACCCGACAGAAAAATTATGGAAGGTAGCCGCCAGGATTTAAATGGAAATAATTTATCTGACAATCAGTTACTTTTAACATACGGAGGAAATAATATCATCCGACAATATCTTGATGTAAACTCAAGATTCTACGGTTCTGCTTATGGTGAATATTCAGTATTTTTAGGAGAAAAGGGAGACAAAAAAGATTATCCAATGCAGTTATCAATTGGATATAACGGATTTGCAGATTTAAGAAAAACGTCTTACCGTTTTATCTTCGGAAAACCAAATGGAACTGCAGGGCAAAGCTTTATCATTGATAAAAATAGCCCTCAGGAGAAATTTAATCAGGACTTAGCAAACAATCTTTTCTTTTTCCAGGAAGAGTCTGACAGTTATAAATTCTTTACAAGCATGTATCAGTTTGTGAATGCAGGGTATATTAACTTTAATTACAAACCTTCAGAAAGTTGGGATTTCTTGCTTGGAGCTCGTTACGAGAACGATATGACTTTAATTCGTTTTTCTCAGCAAGGTGATACTCAAAAGCAAAATAAAGAAAAAAACAGAGATTTATTCCTTCCTTCAATCTCTATTAAAAAGGCACTTAATAATAAAAACAATTTGAGATTTGCATTCAGTAAAACAGTTACAAGACCTGTTCTTATTGAAACAATGGATATTGATTATATTAATCCTGATAACGAAACAATCAGAGGTAATCCTAATATTGAAAACAGTGACAACTATAACTTTGACTTAAAGTGGGAATATTTCCCTACAAGCAAAGAAATGTTCTCTGTAAATTTATTTGCAAAAAGAATCAACAACGCTATTGAGAGATCATTTGTTTCTTCTGGAGATGCTAATGGGGTTACAGTTACTTTCTATAATGCTAAAAAAGCAGATTTAGCTGGTATTGAACTAGAAGGAATTATTAGTCTTGGAAGAATTTCTGAATCTTTAAATAAATTTACATTAGGAGCAAACGCTACATTCATGTATACAGATGTTGAAAGAAGTGATCTTCAGTTACAACTTGAAAAACCAAATCCCGATTTCTATAAAGGTGAGTTAAGAAAAAGAGGTCTGCAGGGAGCTGCTCCTTACACCATCAATGCCGATTTGAAATATGAAACAAAAACTAGAAATAATCTTAGCAGAACATTCTCTTTGGTTTATAATGTTTCAGGATCTAAAATTTATGCTGTAGGAACTTCAGGATCTGATAACTTTTACGAAAAACCTTTCCACCAATTAGATTTTGTATATCAAGAACAAATTACTAAAAACTGGAATGTAAAAGCCGGTGTTCAAAATATCTTAAACAATAAATACAGAATTCTACTTGGAGACAAGAGCTATTATAATGTTGAAACCAATGGAATCAACACTTATACAGACTATTTCAGAGGAATCAATTTTAATCTAACAGTAGGTTACACTTTCTAATAAAATTTAATAAAGAATAAAATAAGTATAAAAATGAAAAGAAGATTTTTACCATTAGTGACGTTAACATTTGCGTTGACACTAGCTCTAAACTCATGTACTATCGAAGTAAATGATGGTTTAGAAAATGGCACAGTAACAACTCCGGGAACTACAGAAAGTGTATTAAGCGGAAGTGGAACATTATCAGGAACTATTTCAAAAGACCTTTTGATCAAAAAAGGGAACTATACATTAAAAGGGATTGTTAAGATTACAGGAAATGCAACTCTTACAATTGAAGCAGGCGCTAATTTCACAGTCGATACTTCTACAAACAGCAGTTTAGTAGTGCTTCAGGACGGAAAAATCAATGCTGTAGGTACGGCTTCAGAACCAATTGTATTTACTACAACTACAAAAACTCCTGGGGATTGGGGCGGAATTACATTATATGGAAATGCCCCTATCAAAGCTATCAACGGAACGACTACTGCTCTTTCTGAAGATGGAAATGCTGTCTATTATGGTGGAAATGATGCTAATTCAAACTCTGGAACAATGAAATTTGTTCGTGTAGAATATGCAGGTAAAAAAATCGGTGACGGAACTTCTGAAACCAACTCCATGACCTTCTACTCTGTGGGAGCAGGAACAACTCTTGAAAATCTTGTTTCTTACAAAGGAACGGATGACGGTTTCGAATTCTTCGGAGGGACAGTAAGTGCAAAAAATATTGTAGCATATGGAAACTACGATGATTCTTTTGACTGGCAAGATGCTTGGAGCGGACAAAACAATACAAACTGGTATGCCTTCCAAACAAGTGTTGGTAATTTTGGAATGGAGATTGAAGCATCAAGTAATATTGACAATGTAGCTCCAAAAATCTCTAACATCACATTAATCAGAGATGCCAACACAAACCCTGAAACACCTAACTCTTCAGAAATCTCTGCTATACAGTTTAAAAAGCAAGGGACAGGAATTTTTTCTAACGTTTATATCAGCGGATACAAAAATACAGGAAATCAGAAAGCTTATGCCGTTCTTATTCAGGATGCTGCTACTGAAACAAGCCAGGTAAACACAAACAAAATTGCTGTTACCCCAATGACTTATTTAAATTCTGATAACCCTGGAGTTTGGGGATATGCTTACACTCCAAATGGAGCGAAGACTTTCACTAACGCAACAACAGTGACCAAAGTATCTTTAACTCCGGGAGCGTGGGCTACGGTAGACGGAGTAAATCTTTTAGCAGGATTACAATAATTAGTAATTAGTTTCTTCATATCAAATTAAATCCCCCTTGAAAATATTTTTCAAGGGGATTTTTATGACGTTATTATTTATGTAAGAATAAATATTGAAAAAATGAATTGGGAGAATAATCAGAAAAATGGTAATTTGGTACTCGAATTTACTATTTTCGGTTTTTGCATCCTATCATTCATAATTAAAATTAGTAAAAGATAAAAATTTAAAAATATTATGAAAAAAAATCCTTTAAAATTAATCATTGCATCCTTGATCATAAGCACATCATTTGCAATCCAGTCCTGCAGTAAAGATGAGTATAACATCGTTACCATCCCTGCCGTAGGTATCGCTCAGGACCCTGGTAATTTTAAAGGAGATATTCCCAACGGACAAACCGTTACCTTAGATCCTACCAAAACGTATCAGTTAACAGGTGCCGTTGTTATTAAAAACGGCGGAAAGCTTGTGATTCCGGCAGGAACAAGAATTGTAGCAACGGTCGGCGCTTCAGCTTTCGTTATCGTTGAACAGGGCGGCCAATTATTCGCCAACGGAACCTCTGGTTCTCCGGTCTTATTTACATCTTCTGATACCACGCCCGGAAGCTGGGGAGGTATTGTTCTCTGTGGTAAAGCCCCGATCAATGTTGGCTCTTCTTCAATTTCGGAAATAGGAAATTTAACTTACGGAGGCATCGATATCGCTGACACTTCAGGATCAATAAGCTTTGTAAGGGTTGAGTATGCTGGTGCAGTGTATACAGGAGATAAAAAATTCAACGGTCTTTCTCTGTTTGGGGTCGGCAATACAACAAAAGTTGAAAATGTAGCCCTGGTAAACGGAGCCGATGACGGAATCCAAATCTATGGAGGAACCGTAAATGTTTCAAATATTGTTTCTCTGGCCAATGACAATAATGCCTTTGTCTGGAGTGAAGGCTGGAAAGGAACAGCTAATAATATTTATACAAAAAGAAAAGCTGACGGTACAGGAAATACAGGAATTAAGGGGATTAACAGTCCCAATAATCAAAATGCTTCTCCGAGATCCAATCCGACAATTAAAAACGTTACGTTTATCGGAGGGACCACAGGAGAGGCTGATGCGATCCAGCTAAAGTCGGGTACCTATGCCAATCTTGAAAATGTAGTGATCTCCAACTGGAATACAGGTGTTAATCTGGAAAGTGATTCTACGGTAACCTATTTTAATGGTAAGAAAAGAATTAAAGATGTCTTTTTTGATACCAATGTTACCACCAAAGTTTCAGCAAAATCCAGTGCCGGAGCTAATATTCCGATACTAGACAGCACCTATATTGAAAAAGCTGATGCTACCGGAGCCGGAAACGGAATTGCTACTCCGACATGGGCAACAGGCTGGTCTGGTTTACAATAAATAAATTTCTCTGTAAAATATGATTAGGCTCGGAAAGCTTTGCTTTCCGAGCCTAATCGATTATAAAAACAAGTATTAAAAAAAATATAGTCCGTCTTTACTCTTTCCAAAAAAGATTTCCTTTATTCATAAGAGCTTCTACATCAGACATTCTTGAAACAGCTTCTGCTGAACAGCTGGCATCCACTAAAACAATATCAGCGACATCTCCAGTTTTCGGCCATTGCTCCTCCCCTTTGTCATTTAAAGGAATGATACTCTGAGTCGCAAATTCCAGAGCTCTTGACAATTGATATTCTGTTCTGTAGCCATATAATTCGGAAATTAAATTGGCTTTCTGTAACATATTTCCCGATCCAAAAGTGCTCCAGTAATCCTGTACATTATCATTTCCTATCAGCACCTGTACGCCATACTTTTTTAAAGTAGGAATCGGCATTACTTTCCCGCTGAATGGAACTGATGAAGCAATACCAACCTTAGCAGCAGCCAGTTTTTCAGCAATTTCTTCCGCCTCTTTTGGAGAAAGGTGTGCTAATGCAAAAGCATGGCTTACAAAAGTTTTTCCCTGAAGTTCAGGATTCTCAACAGCTTTATCAATTAAGTAATTAATGGTTTTCATTCCGGACTCTCCTACTTCATGCAAATGAATATCAATCCCTTTATGATGGTCTAAAGCCAACTGAACGGTAACATCCAGTACTTTCTCAATACTGCCGTCAATACTCAGCGGATCAACCCCACCAATGAAACCTACCTGCGGCAATTTTACCGCTTCTTTCAGTAGAGGAACAGAATCTGTATAATATAAACCGTGCTGAGGAAAAGCTACCAGCTCTGCCCCGAAAGAATCTTTTTTATTGTCCAGCGCTTTCTCCAGATTTTCTAAAGATTGTAAGCCTGAAGTAGGATCCACATTGAAATGAGTTCTTGCATAATTGGTTCCATACCCTTGTAACAGATCAATAAGCTGTCCTGCTCTTTCTACAGACGTTTTTAAAAGTCCGGGAATGATCTCCTGCTCATAAGCGATCATATCTTTTACCGTCTTTTTCTTAGGTGAAAGTGTCTGCCAGGGAAGTCCGTACCAGGTTTTATCCAAATGAACGTGCATATCCCGAAAAGCAGGAAGCATCAGTTTTCCTTTGGCATCTATAGCATTAGAATTTGGATTATTAGGAGATATATTCTTAATTTTCCCGTTTTCAATTTCAACAGAGAACAAATCGGTTTTTGTATGAATGACCTCTTCATTATCATATTCAAAACCTGTTTCCAGGCGGACATTTTTCAAGGTATAACTCCCTTTTGCGACAAGCTGATATGGTGATTGCATGATTTTATTTTAGTCCTACAAAATTACATGCACCAAATGGTAAACAGATGTATAAATTATGTCTTGTTTTGTATAGATTATTCTTTGAATTGCGAAGGTGTCATCCCGGTCTGAACCTTAAAAAATTTTGAAAAACTGGCATGATCATAAAATCCGAGATCATACACAATGTCTTTCACAGACATTTCCGAAACTTTAAGCAGACGCTTGGCTTCCAGTAAAATTCGGTCCTGAATTAATGATGAAGCCGACCGGTTAAGATTTTTCTTACAGACAATATTTAAATAATTAGCTGAAATACTAAGTTTTTCGGCATAGAAAGAAACGGAGCGTTCCGTCTTAAAATGTTGGTCAATTAAGTTTAAAAATTTAGAAATAATAGGATTCGAATTGTAAATTTCAAAATCTTTGAAAGCACCTTCCACCGATTTGCTGACCAGCAAACCGATAAGCTCGCTTCTTTTCTGAATAAGCTCCCAAAATATATTTTCGTCACTTAATTCCTTTTGGATAGCCTGAAATTCGTGTAAAAGTAACTGATAAATTTCTTCTGAAACGGTAATTGCAGGATGGTTTTGATAATAAGAGCCGGAAAACCTCAAGGCCGGAAGAAAACTTTCATACCAGCCCCTGCTGATCATCAGTTGATAGCCTACTGTTTCTTTTTCGATCGTCCACTGATGAACCTGATCCGGAAAAACAAGATGAATCTGGCGGCTTTCCACCTGATAATCAACAAAATCAATTACATGAACGCCTCTTCCTTTTTCAAAAAGATTGATAATGAAAAAATCATGTTTATGAGGTTCATCAATTCTGCGTTCGCCATGCAGTTCATTAAATAACAAATTGCAACCCTGTGTTTGTTTTTCTGCAAACTCATGAATACCTAAAATAGGAAAATGATCTGGCGGCTGGCTCATTGTAAGGATTTTCTCCTAAAATAATTAAAATTTGCGAGAGAAAACCATTAATTAGTTTTAAGAGGTTAAAATTTCAACAATTTCTTTAAATCCTAAGTCTTTAGCATGTTGTAAAGGTATCTTTCCCTCTTTATCGGGAATGCTCAGATCAGCACCGTTTTCTTTTAATATTGAAACAATTTCCTGATATTTCTTACCTCCATTTCCTAAAATAACAGCTTCCATCAATGCCGTCCAGCCTAACCGGTTGACATGATTTACGGGAAATCCTTTTGTGCTAACCAAAACTTTTACAGTTTCTACATGACCTCTTTCGCATGCAGGAATCAAGGCGGTTCCGTTGTAGCGGTTGAAAATATCAAAACGGGCACCATTTTTCAGAAAAAGCTTCACCAATTCGGTCTGTCCACTGGCTCCGGCATATAAAAAAGCGCTGTCCGACTGATGGTCCTGAAGATTGACATCAGCTTTGTAAGACACCAGTAGTTTTACCATTTCAAGCTGCTTATTGATCGTGGCAATCAATAACAAAGAACGTCCGTTTTTATCCTGATAATTTATATTTGCTCCATTTCCAAATGCTGATTTTACAGCTGATATATCATTTTTCTTTACAAGATCTACTATAGTGCTTTGTTGCATGACATTTTCTTTTGGAGGATTGATAGAATTTATTCCACAGGCATTAAGACTTCCGAACGATAAAAGAAACACTAATGTTTTCATGACATTAATTTTTAAGACTAAAACACAATATTTCCCTGATGAATCAATGATTCTACATTTGAAATCCTTGAAACTGCTTCCGCAGAACAGCTTGCATGCAGGAATACCAAATCTGCCTGATCTCCTACTTTAGGCCATTGCTGAGTTCCTTTATCATCCAGAGGCAGAATATTTCCGGTAGCCAGTTTCAGGCTTCTCGATAACAAAAATTCTGTTGACTGTCCATATAACTGTGCCATCAGGTTAGCTTTTTGAAGCACACTTCCCGTTCCGAAAGTATTCCAATGGTCAACAATACTGTCATTTCCTGTGAGAACTTCCACATTATGCTTGTATAAAGTCGGAATCGGCATGATAAGGCTTCCGAAAGGAATCGTAGAAACAATTCCGATTTTTGCATTACCAAGTTTTTCTGCAACTTCTTCCTGCTTTACTTTTTCCAATTTTCCTAAAACAAAGCAGTGACTTAAATAAGTTTTTCCTTTTAAGGCAGGATTTTCATTCACTTTATCAATTAAATACTCAACTGTTTTCAAACCGGAATCTCCGCTTTCATGTAAATGAATATCAATTCCTTTTTTGTGATCTAAAGCCAGCTGTACGGTAAAATCAATAGTCTTTTCAACAGCCCCGTCAATAGTAAAAGGATCTACCCCACCAATGAAATCTATATCCATGGCTGCAGCTTCCTTCAAATACGGAGCAGAGTCTGTATAAAACACTCCATGCTGCGGAAAAGCTACCAGTTCGGCACCAAAAGTCTTCTTTTTATTTTCTAATGCTTTCTGAAGATTTTTTAAAGACTGCAATTTTGAAGTTGGCTCAATATTTACATGGCTTCTGGCGAAAGATGTTCCTTTTGACTGTAGCAGTTCAATCATTTTTTCGGCTTTAAAAGTCGAGTTTTTCAACATTTCAGGAAGTATTTTCTGTTCCAGGGCAATCATTCCTTTTACACCACCCGTTCTTTTTCTTACAGCCTGCCATTTATCTCCATAAAATGTTTTGTCCAGGTGAATATGCATATCTTTGAAAGCCGGAAGCATCAAAAGACCTTTGGCATCTATGGCTTTTGCATTGGGCTGATTGGCTGAAATTTTTATTATTTTACCGTTTTCAATCTCGATATAAAAAAGATCTGTTTTTGTAGCAACGACTTCTCCCTCTTCATATTGAAAACCTGTTTCCAAACGAACATTTTTCAGGCTTAGCTTTCCTTTGCCAGCAATAGTCGGAGTATCAAAAATCGAGTTTGCCATCATCATATTGGGAGCAAAAGCTATTCCGGCCATTGCCAGTACTGAATTTTTAAGAAAATCTTTGCGTGATATGTTGTCTGAAGTCTTCATTTCCAATTTATTTATTACAAAATTATAAATAAGCGGGAAGAATGAAGTGTATGGTTTATAACAGTGTTTGTACTATTTATTATATACGCAGAAGTTGTTTAAACTTTTAATTTGGTTTACTTTTTAAATTGATCGATATTACCTGTAAACATTGTAAAGTTTATCCTCGGTCAGGTTTAAAAACTGACTACTAAATACCAGAGTTGATCGTACATAAAAAAGGACGAAGTTTGAAACCTCGTCCTTTAATTTTTTCAAAACTATGTTGTTAAAACATCGGTTCAGTAGTCATTGTATAACTTCTGGCAACTCCACTTAAGTTTGTTACCGTTATAGTATTTTGAGTAGGTTTTGATATTGTAAAACGTACAGGAAGTGCTGTACTATTTATCTCATAAGTAATCGTATTTCCACTTGCTGTTCGTGTGGTGGTCGCGAGAGTTCAGCTATCCACTGCAACTCCAAGCAATCCTAAAGCTTTTCTCCCATAGTTAAATGTAGCCATTACATTAGCTCCGGCACTCGTACTGTTTATTGCTACTCTAATATTCAAAATACCATTAAGCCCACTTGTAGCATCTGTAAGCGTGGTAGATTCACCATCATTAAGTGTAAAAGTCTGCACTTGCTTATGAATTCTACTCGTCACATCTCCTGTTACATCATTATAGGACAGATATCTGATGATACCGTCCGCATTAAGAGCTGTTGAGGCAAGAAGATTTCTCAGTCTGATAGCATCATTAACTGCATCTGCATCTATCTTTTTTTGCGGAGCCGCTACAGAAACACCCAAATTACCGGCATCAGTCAAAGTTAATACTTCAGTATTACTGGAATTATTCACTTTAACAGCTTTCGTAGCTGCCGTATTCCCTTTTGATAAAATGTCAAGACTTGCTACAGGCGTAGAATTGTTGATACCTACTTGAGCAGTTGCAAATACTGAGGACAGTATCATTAATGATAAGATTTTTTTCTTCATTTCGGTTCTTTTTAATAAGTTAGAATTTTAATTATGGTTTTTTCTTCGTTAAAAAGCTCTATTAATTAAAGCTTTTCTATAATGAAGTGTCTATTAACAAATATAAAGCCAGATTTTGAAATTCTCCTTAAACATTTTAACCCAACAGTGTAATTTCTTTTACTAAAATACAAAAATTTCTATTATTATTTCATTTAGAATAAAATAATAATAGAAATTTCATAAAACACTTAATCTTATATATGATTATTTCTAAGAATATTCGAATTTTCTTACAGCTTCCAGCGTTCTGTCGATTTCTTTATCTTTAATGGCATCACTGATGAAATAAGTCTCATAGCCACTTGGCGGAAGATAAATTCCATTGGTAAGCATCTTATGGAAAAAATTATTGAACAGTGCGTGATTTGCTTCCTGAGCTTCATCAAAATTAGAAACTCTGTTGGTATGGAAGAAAACAGACATCATTGATCCTTTTCTATTGATTTTATGAGCAATTCCTTTTTCGTTTAAAATTTTTCCAATTTCAAAATCCAAGGTTTCTGTCGTTTTGCTTAATCTGTTGAAGAAGTCGGGATCATTTTTAATAAGTTGTAAAGTTTTTAAACCTGCTCTCATTGCTAAAGGATTTCCACTTAATGTTCCGGCCTGATATACTCCGCCTTTTGGAGCTAGGTGATCCATAATTTCATTTCTTCCGGCAAAAGCTCCTACAGGAAGACCTCCTCCGATTACCTTTCCGTAAGTCACCAAATCTGCTTTTACGTTAAAAAGCTCCTGAGCACCTCCAAAAGCGAGTCTGAAACCAGTCATTACCTCATCAAAAATCAATAAGGCTCCATTTTCGTCACAGATTTTTCTTAATTTCTGAAGAAATTCATTTTCAGGAAGTACACAACCCATATTTCCGGCAACAGGCTCAATAATAACCGCTGCAATTTCACCCTGATTATGTCTGAACAGATCCTCAACCTGCTCAAAATCATTATATCTGGCTAGTAAAGTATCTTTTGCCGTTCCTGACGTTACTCCCGGAGAATTTGGATTTCCAAAAGTCGCCGCACCGCTTCCCGCTTTAATCAAAAATGAATCTGAGTGACCGTGATAACATCCTTCAAATTTTATAAATTTATCTCTCCCTGTAAAACCTCTGGCCAGTCTGATCGCGCTCATACAGGCTTCTGTTCCTGAAGAAACCATTCTGATCTGGTCGATATTCGGAACATTTCCTACAATGAATTTTGCAATTTCAGTTTCCAGCTCAGTTGGTGCACCGAAAGAAAACCCTTTCTCAGCCTGAATTTTTAATTCTTCCAGAACTTCAGGATGTGTATGCCCTAAAATGGCAGGCCCCCAGGAATTTATATAATCAATATAGGTGTTGTCATCGGCGTCGGTAAGGTAAGCTCCTTTTGCAGATTTCATAAAAACCGGCACTCCTCCTACTGATTTGAATGCACGGACCGGAGAATTTACTCCTCCCGGTATGTATTGGTAAGCTTCATCGAATAAAGCTGAACTTCTTTGGTATTTCATATATCGTTGTTGGTTGAATAGTCCATGGGTAATAGTCGTCAGTTTAACAATCATCCAACAACGATCAACCATTAACCATCAACAAAAATTAGTTTCTGGGTTTTTTATCTATTAAATAAATCAACTGTCCTGCGGAGGGTTTTTGCCCTTCATCCATCCTGTTTTTTGCATATAATTTATGTAATTTGATTCCGAATTTCTGAGCAATATCGTGCATATCTTCTCCATATTCGGCTTTGTATGTAGCTGTATTGCCTTCGGAATTTTTTGACTCAAGAAATACAATATCATTTTTCTTTAAAGCATCGCCTTCCAGTTCATTCCATTTTGTCAGTTTACTTTCGCTTACTTTAAATTTCTTGGCAATGAATTGTACATTCGTATCTTCAGGGATAACGATATATTTCAAGCCGTCATTCGGGTGACTTTTAATGAGGATGGAATTAAGAATTTCAGCTTTTGTTTTGATTCTTTCCACTCTTTTTTGTTGCTGTGCAAAAGAAGTCTGCTTGTAAGGGACTTCTACGGTAACAGGCTCTTTAGCCTTCTTTACATATTTTTGAGGTTCCAGCTGTGCCATAAATGTTCTGTCATCTTTCAGATCAGGATACATTTTCAATACGGCATATAAGACTTCTTTAGAATTGGTGTCGTCAAATTCGTATAGTTTATACTTCTCTATTTTACTGATTAATATGGAAGCATATCGCGGATTGGTTGCATAACCTGCCTTTTTAAGACCATGAGCCCATCCTTTATAATCTTTCATATCCAGTCTGAAGAGATTGGTATAATATTTTCTGGTTGCCAGAAAAACGGAATGATCTTCATAAGACTGTTTGGGATCTTCATACACACGAAAGCACTCGTTGGGAGCATCATCAGTATGTTTCATGGTTTTACCGGTCCAGTCTTCTTTGCACTTAATTCCGAAATGATTTTTGCCTTCCTGAGCCAATCGGCTTTGTCCGCCTCCGGTTTCCAAAAGTCCCTGAGCCAGGGTAATAGAGGCCGGAATCTTATATTTTTCCATCTCCTCTACCGCATACTTCGCAAATTTTTGGATGTATTGGTCTTCAGTTGCCCAAGATTGAGCCGAGAATTTTGATAAAACTAAAAGGCTTACGAGTAAGAAAAGTCTTTTCATGTTTTTCAATGTTTACTTATATAATTAAATTTCTATTCTGTTTTTCCAAAAGCAAATTGGCTCCTTCAATCCCTTGTAATCCACCGGTGTGAAAGCACAAAATTTTGCTGTGTTCAGGAAAATAATCTTCATCGATCAGTTCAAAAACCCTCTGCATCATTTTTCCTGTATAAATCGGTTCTAAAGGGATCTCATATTTCTCTTTAAAATCATTGATAAAACGGATATTTTCATCTTTTATTTTACCATAACCTCCAAAACCAGAATCTATTAGATTAAAGTTTTTATTTAAAGTTAATTCAAAGATTTTATCTTCAAGTGAATCATCGTCAACGACCTTAAATCCTATAACTCTCTGATCCTCTTCACAAAATTTTGAAATCCCGGCAATGGTTCCTCCGGTTCCGACTGCGGTGCAAAGATAATCAAAATCTTTTGTTTCGTCATTCAGCATCATTTTCACGCCTGCCACAGCGTCTTCATTGGTTCCGCCTTCCGGAATGATTAAAGCTTCAGGAAATTCCTGCTGTAAAAATTCGGTTAATTTTTCTTTATAACGGTACTCTTCACGCGTTACAAACTGCAAATTCATCCCGCTTCTTTTTGCAAAAAGTAACGTTGGATTATCACGCCATTTATCTTTCAGTTCTTCACCTCTTATAATTCCCATTGTCGGAATTCCTGCTAAATGTCCAACGGCAGCAATGGCAGAAATATGATTTGAAAAAGCACCTCCAAAAGTAATGATATAAGGTTTTTCAACTTTCTTTTCTACATAATTATTAACATTAAAAAACAGCTTCCAATATTTATTTCCTGAAATCTGAGGGTGAATGAGGTCTTCTCTTTTGATGAAAAGCTTTATTTTTTTATTAGTGGGTATTTCCTGAATAGGAATTTTTCCTGTAGGGAGTTGTAACAGCATGCTCAGGCTTAAATCATATTTCACAAAATTAATGTTTTTTATATTCGAATAGTATTTTAGTTAATTGACGTTTGTCATTATAAAAATATCAGATTAAAACCATGAATTTATTAGAATAAAAGCACGCAATAGATGGATTCGTATGAATAATTTATTCCCCCACAGATTGCACTGATTTACACAGATATTTGGAGACATTTGTGATAGGACCTGTGTTGTTTTTCTTTTTTTGACCACCCTGTCAAAAATTCTTTGAGTTTTCGCCACCCTCCGACGAAAGGGAATTTTGAGTCTTTTAGCTGCAAGCTAATTTCTAATTTCTAATTTCTAATTTCTAATTTCTAATTTCTAATTTCTAATTTCTAATTTCTAATTTCTAATTACAAATACTTTTTAAAATTCCAGAATGTTCTTTTTTTGAGATAATTTAGATCGGATTCATTAGCATAAGCTTCCCTTTCGAAGGAAATTCTTCTGTAGGCTGAATGTGAATCCTTTAATTTGAAAACCCAGTAATAATATTCGATGATGTAGAAAATATAAAAGAAAATAACGAGCATTTCAACCTGCTGTCTCAAGTGTATTTTTTCGTGGTTGACAAGTATTTTATTTTCCTTATCTTCGGGTTTCCTAATGAAGATAAAGGGAAAAAGAGCAATGCCATTAATTTTTAACTTTTTTAATGGCTTTTGGCATACAATTATCATAATAACAAATATAAAGTTTTTTGACTTAGAGATTTAACCTATGGCACTTTTTGACATCAAAGAAGGTGAAGACTTTTACTACAATGAGCAGGGATACAAGGTTTTTACAGAAAAATTCCATCTGAAAAGAGGACATTGCTGTAAGAGTGGCTGTAGACATTGTCCTTACGGATACGATAAAAAGACCGATACATTCATTAAAAACGATAAAAAAAATAAATAAAATGAAAAAATATATTTTTATTTTGTTAGCTGCGGCTACTTTGGGTTTAACATCGTGTAGTCCTTTTCAGGTACGTTCAGATTATGCTGAAACGGCTAATTTTCCTTCTTATAAAACCTATAAAATAAGAATTGACGACCTGAAACTGAATGATATTGATAAAGACAGGGTTTTGAATGAGTTGTCGAGACAACTTCAAAGCAAAGGTTTACAATCCGGAGAAAATCCTGATTTAATTGTCAACGTAAAAGCCAATCATAAAAAAGTAACCGATATCAACAGCAGTTCACCTTACGGAATGTACGGATGGGGCGGTCCTTTCGGTTGGGGAGTAGGAATGAGCAGAACATGGTCCAGCAATTATAATGAAGGTGCTATTATTGTGGATCTGGTAGATGCCAAAAGTCAGAAATTGGTGTGGCAGGGTATCGGAAGCGGAATTTCTGTAGATTCGCCAAAGGCTAAGCAAAGACAGATTCCCGAAATCATGGCTGAGATTATGAAAAACTATCCTCCGCAAAGAAAATAAGATTAAATCAATCAAATATATAAAAAAGTCAATGCAAGTTTTTGTGTTGACTTTTTGCTTTACCATAGAAAAGACTGTTATCATTGACAACAGCCTTTTCGGGTAAATTTAAAAAAAATTAGTTTTTGCTTGCTTGTAAAGACTTTGTTGATCCGTCTTTATAATATAGTGTTAAAAAATAGAGTCCTTCTTTCAGATCGCTCAATGGCAATTGGTTTTCCGGCTTTCCGATAGTTCTGATTACTCTTCCGACCGCATCATGAACCGTAATTGTTTTAATGTTTTTGATATCGGAAATATTCAATACGTCCTGGAAAGGATTAGGATATACTCTGATTTCCGGCGCTGTAATATCCTTCGTTCCTAAATTCGGAATCGGCTCCCAAACTGTATCATCCCAATAATGCCCTGCGAATGAAGTTCCGGGATTACGAATCGCTAACCTTGCTCCGTCAGGAACCGTTGTCGGTACTGCAAAAGTTCTTTCAGAAGAAGCATCATAAGAGCTGTTCAAAATTGTAATCGGTTGCAATACTACAAAAGTTGATGCATCGGTAGGATCTGTAATATAACCGAACTCCAGAAAACCACCTCCGGAATTGGCTTTTGCTTTGAATCTGAACTGATGTGTTCCTGCGCTGATGTTAGAAATTTTTGGCATAATAACAATCGAAACCTTTCCGCTCCCGTAGCCGAACTGATAAATCTGACTGCTTCCCGAAGCCGGCTGTGTGCTTGAAATAATCTGACTTGCCCCATTCAATGCAAGTCTGTCCCAACAACCCGGAACTATACTTTCCGGAGCGTTGTAAGTATCAAAATTTTCTGAAAAGCTGTCAACGATATTACATTGTGCTTTTAATCCAGAAGCTGTACAAAAAAAGCCTATTAAAGGAAGGCAAACCGCAAAAGATAAATTTTTAATCATTCTAAATAAAAATAATAATTGCGAAAATAATTATTTTTATCATTACATTTAATTTATATTTTCATGATTTATATCAATTAGATAAAAATTAATATTCACTTTATAATTCATTAACGTAACGATATTTTATTATCAATTGGATTTTAATAATTGAAAAACCACTCAACGCATTAACAAACTTTGCAAATCAGAAATACCAGAAATATTTAAGAAATTAATATCTAGAAGCATCATGAAAAATCTGTAGAAACATCTTTAAAATAGCATTATTAATGAATAGTATAATTCATCGCATAATGAAATTTAACAATTCCGTAATTTTTTATTCATTAATTTGTACTATCCTTACCAAAATTTATATTGACATGAAAAAAACATTATTCATTCTTGCTTTTGCAGGTCTGGCCAAAGCACAGGCACCAGCCGGATATTACAATTCTGCCAATGGATTGACAGGAGCATCTCTTAAAACGGCTTTAAGTTCGATTATCACAAGCGGTCATCAGGATAAAGGCTATGGCGGACTCTGGACCGGCTATAAAACAACAGATATCGATAAAAATTATGAAAATGACGGCTCTATTCTGGATATTTATTCTGAAAAACCAGTTGGAACTGATCCTTACAAATATACACCCGAAACCAATCAATGTGGAACCTACTCCGTAGAAGGCAATTGCTACAACCGTGAACATATTGTTCCACAAAGTCTCTTCAATGAATCTTCACCAATGGTTTCAGATATTCATTTTATAAGAGCTACGGATGGAAAAGTAAACGGTATGAGATCCAATTATCCATTCGGAAAAGTAGGAACAGCCACTTTTACTTCTAAAAACGGCTCTAAACTTGGAAATTCTGTTTCTTCAGGATATGCGGGAACTGTTTTCGAACCTATTGATGAATTTAAAGGAGATGTAGCAAGGATGATTTTTTATTTTGTGACCCGCTATCAAAGTAAACTATCTTCCTTTTCTACAGGAAATATGCTGGGAAGCTCCACTTTTCCGGGATTACAGACCTGGGAACTGAATGTTCTTCTGGCCTGGCATGCTCAGGATCCCGTTTCTCAAGCTGAAATCAACAGAAATAATGCATCCTATACCTATCAGGGAAACAGAAACCCATTTATTGACAATCCGAATTATGTAAACCAAATCTGGGGAGGAAGCTCAGGAGGAGGAACAACTCCAAATCCAGGAACAAACTGTGTCAATGAAACATTTGAAACAATTCCGACAGCTAATACCGCTTCGTATTCAACAAGAACATGGTCCAACGGAGGAATTAACTGGACCGCTACAGATGCAAGGACTGACCAAACCATTTCCACAAAAGCGATTACCATAAGAAGCGGTTCACTCACTTCAAGCAGCTCTGCCAACGGAATTGGTTCATTAACTGTTACCACTCAATTGAAATTTTCAGGAAGCAACGGAACATTTAATGTAAAAGTAAACGGAACGACAGTAGGAACAATTCCTTACAATACAAATGCTACGACAACTACCATCAGCAATATTAATCTTTCAGGAAATGTTGTGGTGACTTTAGAAAATACCTCATCAAGTAACAGAGTGGCTCTTGATAACTTAAGCTGGACTTGCTATTCCGGAACTTCAAAGCAAAGTCAGACGTTTTCTTCGGAATTAGGTTCAGATCAAAAAGAGTTACAGGTTTATCCCAATCCTATTTCAAATAATGAAATTTTTGTAAAGGGAAACACTCAGAATATCATGAAAGCGGAAATCTATAACCTTCAGGGTAAAGTGATGCAGACCATCGATCAGCCATTTAAAAACAGTAGAAATTCAATTACAATTAAAAACCTGGAACAGGGAATTTATCTGTTGAAACTGGATGGTTCTACGCTGAAGTTTATTGTGAAATAGTGAATGAGTGGGAAGGTGGATGCTGGAGGTTTAATTCTTGGCAGATATCTGAAGTTTATTATTTTTGAAACTTAAATAACAATCCTTCTCTCGAACGAGAGAAGGATTGTTATTATTTAGCAGGTTTAATAAATTTAAGGAATTAAAACTGCTCTTCCTTTAATTTTACCTTGTCTCATTCTTTCATACACCTCATTGGCATCATCCAAACGGTGTCTTTCAATTTCAATATGGATTTTCTTTTGTCTGGCTAATCCTACCACTTCCATCAGCTCGGTTCTGGAACCCCAATAAGGATTGGTCATGCTTACACCAAACGGAAGGCCATTCATGGTATACTGATAGTGACCGCCACCTAATCCTACAATCGTTAAATCTCCATCAAGACTTACCGTTTTTGTCCCTAAATCGATCGTTGAAGTTGCTCCCACAAAGTCGAGTACTACTTTTGCTTTTTTAATTCCTGTAATTTTCTGAATCTGTTCTGCTGCATCAGCATCTTTGGAGTTTACAGTATATGCCGCTCCCAGTTCTTTTGCAAATGCCAACTTGTCCTCCGTAACATCACAGGCAATAATCGTAGCACCGCTGATTTCTCTTAAAATCTGTAACGCAACATGCCCTAAACCTCCTACACCGATTACCACAACAAATTCATCAGCCATTAATTTGTGCAGCGAACGTTTTATGGCTGAATAAGGAGTTAATGCCGCGTCTGTTAAAGGTGCTGCAACGACAGGGTCCAGATCAAAAATAGGAACCAAAAGTCTGGAAGAAGGAACCAGCATGTAGTCTGCCATTCCTCCGTTTAATCCTAATCCACCACCGTACGCCATTTCAGACTGATGATCGCAATAATTTTCTTTTGACTGCTGACACGGCTTACAGTGTCCACATCCCCAAGGTCCGTACACCAAAACAGCATCTCCTTTTTTGTATCCTTTTACACTTTCTCCTACTTCTTCGATCCAGCCTGCATTTTCATGCCCCAATGTAAAAACGGTACCACCTACCGTACCTTCATCAATTATATGCAGGTCTGAATGGCAAACTCCCGCTCCACCAATCTTCAATAAAACTTCTTCTCCTTTCGGCGTTGGTTTTTCCATATCATTCACAACACGGACATCTTTGTGTCCGAAAAAACGTACTGCTTTCATAAAATTAATTTTTGAAAATTTACATTACAATTTACCAAATATTGGCCATTTTATCACCGTTTATTGTGTTAAACCTATCCTAAATTATTGAAGTTATTTACACTTTATGAGTTATTTTAATTGACTGTATTAATGAATAGTCTGGAAATATTTGAATTGAATTATTCATTAATCACATTTGTTTGGATGTTATTCCGGGACTTGAAAAAGGTAATCGTCATCCTAGCCCTGGTCGCAGCATTTGTCTGAGCTCATTTTCGTGGTTTTGGCGGGCCAAAACCACGAAAATAGCAAGTGCGTAGAGCAGGAAAAAGCTTCAGATAAAAATTCAAAACAGATTTATCAATAAAAAAAGACCACCTCATCGTGATCTTTAGTTTAGTATTGTGAAATTATTTTAAACTTAATGAATGAAATGTTTATAAATATACGAGACAATCATAATAACAACATTAATAATGGCCAGAGTAATCAGAACATTTTCATATTTTCTTTTTTTATCAATAAAACTTATTCCCAATATAAAAAAGAAAAGCAAAAGAGTATACACTGCAGGATACAGGTGAAAAGCTTCTGTAAACCTTCCCTGAAAAACCATTACAACAGCTCTTTGAGATCCACATCCCAAACATTCTACTCCAAAAGTTTTTTTAATGGGACAGGGCAGCATAAAGTCTTCAATCTTCATCAATTTATGAAGAAATTTTTGCTCTTAAATACTGGTGAGGAAAAAAGCAGTCTTCCTTCATTTCAAATGATCCCTGAACAGCAATATAGGGATTTCTCAAAATCTCTCTTGCTATAAATATCAAATCAGCCTCTCCTTTTTGTAGAATTTCCTCAGCCTGTTCCGTACTTTTTATAAGACCTACAGCTCCTGTTTTTACTTCTGCCTGATTTCTGACCTGTGAAGAAAGTGGCACCTGATATCCATCAAAAACCGGAATTTTCACCCCGTGAATATTTCCTCCGCTTGAAACGTCTACCAAATCTACTTTATGATTCTTTAATATCTTCGCCAACTCTATACTACTTTCAATATCCCAGCCATTTTCTGCATATTCTGTTCCTGAAATCCTTACAAACAAAGCTACGTCTTCGTTCAGCTCTTCATTCACAACATCTACTACTTCTAATAAAAATCTGATTCTGTTTTCAAAACTTCCGCCATACTCATCTGTTCTGATATTCGAAAGCGGAGATAAAAACTGATGAAGCAGGTATCCATGAGCTCCATGAATTTCGATGACATCAAAACCCGCTTTTACAGCTCGTCTTGCGGCAGTTTTAAAATTCTGTACCTGTTCTTTGATCTCTTCAACCGTTAAAACGTGAGGAATTCTTTCTGTAGGGTGATAAGGAATAGGACTTGGTGCCAGAGTTTCCCAACCTTCTTCAATCGGAATCTGAATATTATTCCATGTTGAACCTTTTCTTCCGGCATGAGCCAGCTGAATTCCGATTTTACTATCAGAGTTCTGATGTACGAATTCAACTATTTTCTGTAATTTCTCAGCCTGCTCATCCGTCCAGATTCCCATACAGTGATTGGTAATTCTGCCACGAGGTTCAACGCCCGTAGCTTCTACAACAACTAAACCAGTTCCACCCTGTGACCTGCTTCCGTAATGTACAAAATGGAAGTCATTGGCAAGACCGTTTTCACATGAATACATACACATTGGTGACATTACCCAACGATTTTTCAACTCAATATTTCTAAATTGTATTGGAGTATATAACATCTTTTGATTGAATATTTATTGTTAAAATTTAACGGCATAAAATAATATTGCCCACCTTATTAAAAATAGGTAATTTTACGCCCCTTTTTTAATCCACAATATATGAAAAAAGAAACTCAAATCAGTTACGAACACTTTAAGAATAGCAACGAACTGAGCGATGTTGAAAAAAAATTATTCGAAAGAGCAAAGCTTGCCCGCGAAAATGCTTATGCCCCTTACTCCAACTTTTTGGTAGGCTGTTCTGTCCTGCTTGAAAATGGAGAAATCTATTCGGGGAACAATCAGGAGAATGCGGCTTATCCTTCGGGATTATGTGCAGAACGAACAACATTATTTTGGGTAGCAGCCAATTTTCCGGATGTCAAAGTAAAGAAGATCTTCATTGTTGGAGGTCCTAAAGAATTTGATAAAAAAAATCCTCCCATTCCACCTTGTGGAGCATGCCGACAAAGTTTAATAGAGTACGAAACCAAACAGAATGAGAATATTGATCTTTACTTCTCAAGCATGAATGATGAAGTGGTAAAAGTACATTCTATTAAAGATTTACTGCCGTTTTATTTTGACGCTACGTTTTTGTAATGTGAAAGCCACATGCCGGAAGCTGTGAACTTTTGGATAAATCATTATTTTAAACCTCACCGACTTCCCCAAACTTTCTTATCATTTAAAAAACTTATCTTTGCAAAAATTTTGGTTTCCAGGATATTGGGAATAATAGGGAATTGGGTGAAACTCCCAAACTGTCCCCGCAACTGTAAATCGCAACAAGAATTTCTACAGAAAACCACTGTGTAAACGGGAAGGTGTAGAAAAGCGAAAGTCAGGAGACCTGCCAAAAAACAGATAATTAATAACTAAATTGCTTTCGGAGGAAAAGTAAAAATAATGGATATAAAAAGGTCTTTACTATTTCTTTTTTCATCGTATGGAAGTTTTCTTTTTGCACAAGAGAAAACTGTGGATACGATTTATGTTTTTGACAACCAGATGAACAAGGTAAAACTTTTTCATAAAGTCAATACCCTTACCCCTAAAGATATAGAAAAAAATTCTACCAATCTTTCTGATCTTTTACGTTACCAATCTTCTATTTATATTAAAGAAAATGGTCGTGGAGCCGTGTCGTCGCCTTCTTTCAGAGGAACAACAGCACAGCAGACTGCATTTGTATGGAATGGTATAAATATAAACTCTACTTTTCTGGGCCAGGCAGACATTAATAATATATCATTATTCGGATACGACCAAATGGAGGTAAAAGCAGGTGGCGGAAGTGTAATCTATGGAAGCGGCGCTATTGGAGGAAGTATTCATCTGAACAATACTCTGGATTTTAATAAAGGATTTCATGGAAGTCTTTTTTCAGAAGCAGCTTCATTTGATACCTATAACAATTTTTTAAAGGCTTCTTTCAGCAACGATAAATTCAGTTTTAAGGTTTCCGGAAACTATTCAATCAGTCAGAATGAATATAAAGTTCCGGAATCTAAAGTAACCGAAGAAGGCTATATCAACCGAAACGGGAGATATTACAATACAGGATTTAATATCGGGGCATCATATAAAATTGCAAAGCAGCAGACCTTATCCTGGCAAAGTCAGATTTTTGATGCTTCACAGCACTACCCTATTTTTCTGAATAATGACTCTAAAACAAAATATAAAGCTCAGACGTTAAGAAGTTTATTGTCCTGGGATATTAACAAATCTAATTTTTCAAATAGTTTAAAAGCAGCCTATACAGAAGATAACTTTCAGTATTTCGGAGATATTGATAAGCCTAAAAGCAATGGTGCAGAAGGAAAAAATTATATTTTCAAAAATGACTTTAATTATTTTATTACCTCTAAAATTAATGTAAATGTCATTGGAGAGTTTCAGGTAAATAAAGCTGAAGGCTACGAGTCGGGCATTAAACATGTCAGCAGAAATGTAGGCTCTCTAGCCGGTTTACTCAGGTATTTCCCAACCGAAAATCTTCGTTTTGAAGCAGGAATTAAGAAAGATTTTGTCGAAGATATCAGTTCTCCCATCCAGTATTCCTTCTCCGGAAAATGGAGCATTTCACAATGGTATAGTGTAGGTATCAACATGTCCCGAAACTTCAGATATCCTTCATTCAATGATCTTTACTGGCAGCCCGGCGGAAATTTAGACCTTCGTCCGGAAACTTCAGTTCAGGCAGATATGGACCACGAATTTAAGTTTGGAGATTTTAAACTGACAGTAAGTCCTTATTATATGGATATTAAAGATCTTATCAGCTGGCTTCCCACTCAATATGGGTATTGGTCGGCTTTTAATGTTAAGAGAGCAGAGTCTTACGGGGTCGAGTCTCAATTCAATTATCACAAAAACTTCGGTAAGCATGCACTGGTATTGAATGCTGCGTATACTTATTCAAAATCTATTGATAAGGATACTAAAATGCAGAGAATGTATGTTCCGATTCATAAGGCAGTCGGAAATATTGATTATCACTATGATTTCTTAAAGATATATGCTCAGGGTGTTTTTAACGGACTAACTTACACCACAAGTGATGAAAAAAGAAGTGAGGCTCTGGATCCTTATTTCATTTTAAATGCAGGAGTTTCTGCAACTATTTCAAAAAAGTATACCCTGGGGGTTAAAGTGAATAATATAACCGATACGATCTACGAAACAGTGGCATTTTATTCTATGCCTAAAAGAAATTACAGTATTTTTGCAACAATAAATTTTTAAATTTAAATGATATGAAATTAACTAGACTTTTAACTCTTGTAGCAGCATTCGCATTGCTTTTCAACATCTCTTGTAACAGCGAAAGTGAGTTTACACAAGAATTATTTTATGGTAATGGATATTTGATTTCCAATGAAGGTGCTTTTCCCACTCCAAATGCAGACGTAACTTTCATTGCAGGAGATTTCAGTGCTAAGCAGGATAACATTTATTCTCTTAATAATAACACCAACCTTGGAAGTGTTTTACAGAGTTTAACTTTCAATGGAGGAGCTGCTTATCTTGTTATGAACGGTTCAAATAAAATTCAGGTTGTAGACCGTTACACTTTTAAAAAATATGGTGAGATTACGGAACAAATTGACAACCCTCGCTATGCTGCTTTTGCTAATAATTATCTATATGTAACTAATGACAAATTCGGAGGAGAGAAATATGTGAGTATTTATAATGCTGCCAATAACTCTTTTGTAAAGAAAATCTCTTTTATTGGTAACGCTGAAAGAATTGTACAAGCAGGAGGAAATATTTTTGTACAGAATGCAGCATTCGGTTATGGAAATACGATCAGTCAGATTAACACGACTACCAACGAATTACAGTCTACAATTACTGTTCCTAATGGAGATATTACGAAAACAATTGCTGTCAATAATAGCGTTTATGTAATTGCACAGGGAACAGCAGATTCTTATATCTATCAAATTTCAAGCTCAGGAAATATCGTCAATACAAAGACTTTAACAGGAATTGCCAATGCAACAAACCTTGAAATCTATGGCGATAAATATTATTTTACTGCAGGGAAAAATGTATATACAATGAGCATGAACGCTACAACAGCTCCTACGACTCCATTGTTTACAGTACCTGACAGTGTAGATGCTTATTCTGCCTTATATGGCTTCAACGTGATCAACGGAAGAATTTTCACTTCTGATGCTAACGGATTTACTCAGGACAGTAAAATCAGCATCTATTCTTTAACCGGATCTCTTCTTACCACATTTACAGCTGGAAAAGGGGCTAACGGATTCTATATCAACTAAAAATACAATACTTCGGTATTAAAATATTTTTTATTTTTTTTCATCATTTGTGTTTTTTATCGGGCGGTTTCTTCGAAACCGCCCGATTTTATTTTCTTTATCAAAATTTTTAAAAATATAAATTCTGAAACCCCAATGATCCACCAAATCGGAAATCTGAAATAAGTATATAAAAGAGTAAAATTATCAACAAATGGCTGGCCTTTTATCACCTTTTGAACTTCAAAATACACAGCAAAAAACGGGATAACCAGTCCAAAAAGTAAAAACGCAATCAGATACAATATCCAATTACGTTTCTTAATTATTTTATATTTCCAAATTCCAATATTAAAAATGAAAACAATCGTCAAAATGATATAGTCAAATAATCCAAAAATCATTTTAGGCAAGTGTTAATCCCAGTTTCTCAGCTTCAGCAATGACAAAATTACGCGCCTCCTCACTATCATTTCCAATCTCACCCTCAAGAATAGCTTCTTTCACTTTTTCTTTTAAAATACCAATTTCACGCCCCGGTTTCAAATTAAACATTTCCATAATTTCTTCTCCGGAAATTGGCGGCTGAAAATTTCTTACCTGATCCTTTTCTTCGACCTCTTTTATTTTTACCGCAACATATTCAAAATTCTTCTTAAACTTTTCCTGTTTCTTAGAATTTTTAGTCGTAATATCAGCTTTACAAAGCGTAAATAAATCTTCAAGATTTTCTCCGGCATCAAACAATAATCTTCTCAAAGCCGCATCAGAGGCATCATCTGTAATTAAAGCAATAGGCCGGGATGAAAGTTTCACCATTTTCTGGACATATTTCATATCCGGGCCCAAAGGTAATTTCAATCTCTGAAACAATATTTTTACCATTTTCGAGCCTAAAAACTCATGCCCATGGAAAGTCCAACCTGTTCCTTCAACAAATTTTTTGGTAGGCGCTTTTCCAATATCGTGAAGCAATGCAGACCAGCGAAGCCAAAGGTTATCTGTATTCTCAGAAATATTATCTACCACTTCCAGTGTATGATAGAAATTATCTTTATGCGTTTGTCCTTCTACTTCTTCTACCCCTTTAAGATCGATCAATTCAGGGATAATCAATTTCATTAAACCTGTCTGTTCCATTAATCTCAAACCGATAGAAGGCTTTGCAGACAGCATGATTTTATTAAATTCCACCACAATCCTTTCCATAGAAACAATTTTGATTCTCTCCGCTTCCTGTTTTATGGCTTCCAGTGAGTTTTCTTCTACAGTAAAATTTAACGTAGATGCGAAACGAACCGCTCTCATCATTCTCAAAGGATCATCAGAATAGGTCTGAGCAGGCTCCAAAGGTGTTCTTAAAATACCTTTTTCCAAATCATCAATTCCATTGAACGGATCAATTAATTCACCGAAATTATCTTTATTTAAAGAGATCGCCATTGCATTAATTGTAAAATCTCTCCTTTTCTGATCATCTTCGATAGTTCCGCCCTCTACCTCAGGTTTTCGGCTGTCTTCAGTATAGCTTTCCTTTCTTGCTCCTACAAATTCAAGCTCAAGATCCTTATATTTAATCATTGCTGTTCCATAAGTCTTGAACACTGAAACTTTCATCTTAGGATCAATTTCTTTTCCTACATTCTGAGCCAGCTCAATTCCACTTTGTTCAGTCACAAAATCAATATCTGTAGAAGCTTTTCTTTTCATTAATAAATCCCGGACAAAGCCTCCAACAATATAAACAGACTGATTATTTTTGTCTGCGACTTCAGAGATAAGTTTGAAAAGTTTTAGATTTTTATTTTGATTTAAATTGATGAACATTTTTTAATAGATGTTAAATATTAGATGTTAGATATTAGACTTACAACTGTTTTAACTGTTAACCAATATCTAATTTAAAACCACTAAGAAATCAGATTTTAGGTATAAAAACTAAATTTCCGACTTCTTAATGGTTAAATGATTTTGCAAAGATAATTAAAATCTTTTCTTTTATTCGCGAAGAACTTTTATTCTGTTATCACTCCATATTTTTATCACTGAAGATCCTGAATATTTTGAAACTTTTTCACGGTCTTCTTCCACCGCATAATCAACAAGCTCAATAATTTCAGATGAAATATCAGAAAATTTTAACGGACTTTTATCCCCACTGAAATTTGCAGAAGTAGAGACTAACGGCTTATTGAGTTTTGTAATTAATTTTTTGCAGAAATCATTTTTCACCAAACGAATACCAATGCTTCCATCTTCAGCCAACAATTCTTTTGGCAACCCTTTAGGATTTTCATAAACGATCGTAACCGGTTTCTCACTTAAATCAATAATTTCCCAAGCCATTTCCGGAACATCCACCAAATCCTGAAGTCTTTTTTCAGACTCCACCAAAATAATCATAGATTTGTTTTTTTCCCGTTTCTTGATGTCAAAAATTTTATTGACGGCTTCTATATTCGTAGCGTCACAACCGATCCCCCAGATTGTGTCTGTAGGATACAAAATTGTTCCGCCGGATTTCAGTATCTTGATGATATTTTCCATTGTTTTCTGTCATTGCGAGGAGCGAAGCGACGAAGCAATCTCAAAAAGGAAGCATAATATCCTTAATGTCTTCTTCTAAATCTCTCCATTCTTGATTAAGTGAATTTATTAAATTTAATTTTTTCTGTCTGGAACCTGCTTTAATTTGTTTTTCTCTAAAAATCGCATCACCTATTTCCTGAAATGCTTCCCAATAAACTAATTTATTGAGGTTATATTTTGAAGTAAAACTCAATTCATAAAATTTGTCTTTATGCTCCTGAATCCTTTTAGGCAAATTTGATGTTACGCCAGTATAAAGAACAGTATTATTCTTATTGGTCATGATGTATACAAAACCGGGCTTCATTTGTGTAAATTTTAAGGATAATAATTCTAAAGATTGCTTCGTCGCTTCGCTCCTCGCAATGACAATAAAATTAAAAAACTTTACAAATTCGGCAAATATCTTTCCTCAATAATATTCAAATGATGGATATTATGCCCAACAATTAATTTACCGATGGTTTCTACAGAAATTTGATTTCCATTAGCTGTTCCGATATTACTTAAAGCAGCCGTATTAAATGTTTCCAGTAAAATTTGTGAAGACTTTCTGATCAATTTATACTCTTCTAACAAAGATTGTAAGCTTCTTGCATTGGCAAAAGAATTTTTAGCATACAATTCTTCATCAAAGCCAGGCAGTTCATTCTGATCGCCTCTTGCAAAAGCTAAAATTCGGTATTGAAAAACTCTTTCAGTATCAGATAAATGTAAAAGCAGTTCTTTCAGAGTCCATTTTCCTTCATCATAGGCAAGATGGGACTGCTCTTCTGAAAGTTTTGAATAAAGATCTGCAGTTTTTTCTCCTGAAATCTTTAATTCTTCCAACCAATCTTCGGAAGGAATATTATCTAAATATCTTTGAACGTATTTTTGAAAATCAGTCATAATCTTTAATTTACCAATATAACAATCTAGTAATTTAACCATTTTAAAGCACTGGTAAACTGATAGATTAATACATTGTTACATTATTTTATTTATTTGTCCATTCGTAGAAATTTACTTCGTCATAAATTTCAAAACCGCAAGCCGGGTATAATTTGTTTCCGATATCGTTGGATTTTCCTGTTTCAAGGAGAACTCCGCAAGCATCTGTAGATTTCGCCAATTCTTTCGCTTCTTCAATCAGTTCCTTTGAAAAACCTTTACCACGGTGGTTTTCACTAACGTAAAGATCATTCAGCAGCCAATAACGTTTCATTCTTGTTGATGAAAACAATGGATACAGTTGAACAAAACCAACCATTTCTCTTCCATTTTCAGCTACAAAAATTTCTGAATCCTTATTTTCAATTCTTTCTGTTAAAAATTTTGTGGCTGCAGGAATGTCTGATTCTTTATGATAAAAAACTCTGTACTGGTCGAATAATTCAGCCAATTGAGGTACATCCTGAATGGTAGCTTGTCTTGTATTTTTCATAATTAACTATAAATGGTGATCATAGCTTAGAACCCGCTTCATTTTCCAGTCTTTACCATCTAAAATCCAAAGAATGGTAAATTTTGCGCGGCTTCCTTTATTCCATTTTCCCTGATAAAGTTCAGCAAAATCATGTTCACCTTCCTGAATAAAAGCGTAGAGAACATTATTATTGTACAAAGGATAGACTTTCATGCTGTTGGGCACCAGTTCGCGTCTGACTTTGTTGGGTCCTCCGCAAATATTGTTTTTGATTGAAGCTTTGAAAGCCTCTTTTCCAGAAGTAATTCCGCCTTTATCATGATAAAATTCCAAATCATTACTGATTATGGAATCATAATGAGAAAGATCACATTTATTAAATCCGATATCGAATATTAAGCTGTCTAATTTTTTCGCAGTTTTATACAATTCATCAGTATTTTTAACCTGAGAATAGACAAATTGACCTAAAATTAATAACAATAAAATCTGAATCTTTCTCATTATGTTTTATTTTGAATAATTCTTTAGGATTATTTTTTTTAACGCAAAGGTCGCAAAGATTTTTTTGACTACTATACGTTTTTAAGTTCGCCAAGGCGTTTCACTTAGCAAAGACCTCAAAGAAAAATTTACTTATATCTTAGATTAAGAAAAAGCTCTTTCCAGATCTGCAATAAGATCTTCAGCATCTTCAATTCCGACACTCAGACGAACTAAGTCATCAGTAATTCCCAACTCTGCACGCTTTTCTGCAGGAATAGAAGCATGAGTCATCAAAGCAGGGTGATTGGCCAGAGACTCTACTCCACCTAAAGATTCTGCCAATGTAAATACTCTTACTTTTTCTAAGAATTTAACAGCATCTTCTTTTTTCCCGGATTTAAAAGTGAAAGAAACCATTCCTCCGAAATCTTTCATCTGAGATTTTGCCAATTCGTATTGCGGGTGAGATTCCAATCCCGGATAAATTACCTCAGCAACAGCAGGATGAGACTCAAGATATTTTGCCACAGCCATTCCGTTTTCAGAATGTCTCTGAACTCTTAATGCTAATGTTTTAATTCCTCTCAGTACCAGATAAGAATCGTGAGGTCCCAAAATCCCACCACTCGCAAACTGAATAAAGTGAAGTTTTTCTCCCAATTCAGCATCTTTTGCGACCAAAGCTCCGGCAATAACATCAGAGTGACCTCCCAAATATTTTGTTGCTGAGTGCATCACGATATCAGCTCCCAAATCGATTGGTCTCTGAAGATAAGGTGTTGCAAAAGTATTATCAACTGCAACCAAGATATCTTTTCCTTTTGCAATTTCTACAACAGCCTTGATATCAACCAATTTCATCAGAGGATTGGTTGGCGTTTCAATCCAGATTAGTTTTGTTTTATCAGTAATAACATCAGCGATTTTTGATGCATCATCAAAATTCACGAATGTAAATTTCAACTGATATTTTTCAAAAAGTCTGGTGAACATTCTGTAAGTTCCTCCGTATAAATCATCAACTGCAATTACCTCATCACCAGGATTTAATAACTTTAAAACACAGTCTATGGCCGCAAGACCGGAACCGAAAGCCAATCCTCTAGCTCCGTTTTCAATGCTTGCCAAAGAGTCTTCCAAAGCCTGTCTTGTAGGGTTGGCCGCTCTTGAATATTCGTAACCGGAATGTACTCCCGGGCTTTTTTGTGCGAATGTAGATGTTAAGAATACAGGAACATTCACAGAACCTGTTGCAGATTCATGATGTTGTCCTCCGTGGATAACTTTTGTATTAAAATTCATAATATTTTGCTTTTAGCTTATTGCTTTTGGCGTTTAGCTTTACAACTAACTTGCCAAAACTTTATTATTATCTGCTTCATAACTTTTAGCAAAAAGCCAATTGCCAGCTGCTAAAAGCCAAAAGCTTTTTTTACATTTTTATTGCAGACTTGATTGCGAACTCTTCAGCCATTTGCTCAATCCACAATGCTACATCTTCTTCACCTGTTGCTCTTTGATAGGTATTTCCAAGAGAAACTAAAATCTGGTGCATAAACATTTTCATTTGGTCAACCGGCATTTCTTTTGTCCAAAGATCGATTCTTAAAGCTTCCATCGCTTTTTCATCCCAAACGGAAATCATAACCGCTTTTGTCTCTTCCTTATCAACCCCTCCATCCTGTGCATTCCAGGTCATTATTTCCGGAATATGGTTTTCATCTAATTCTACATCTATCGTAATCTGAGTCTTTCTCATAACTTTCTATATTTTCTAATAATTTTATTTTTTGCTGTTCACTTTTGGCGATATGTTCAGGATTTTCTCAAAAACTTTTAACCTTCAGCTTACAGTCTACTACTTTAATTTTGGTTTATATCCTGATTCGTTAAAAATTTTTGTTCCGTCCATCTTAAGGAAATCAATCAGTTTTGTCTCAGGCTTTTGTTTTAAATAGGCTTTACAGATCTGCCATCCGGTAAAAATTCCGATTTGCGGAGAAGATTCATTGTCTATCTCTGTATAAAATTTTGAAAAAGGTCCTGGCGAAATAAAACGACCGACCAATCTTGGATCATCTCCGAAAATAAGGTTACTTTCAACAAAATAGTTCCAGATATTCGCTTCATTGCTTACCGCCCATTCATATTGTTTCTGGGTATAATTTATTTTCAGATAATCCGGTGTATCAGGTAAAAAAGCATCCTGTAAAATCATTATTTTACCATTAAGAATAACCTGATCAATAAATTTTTGGTGGTCAGGTGATCCCGGCACCGTATTTTCAGCAAAAATCTGTGAGACCCTAGGCACAATATTCTGAGGGTTCATCGATTTTTGAAAATACAATTCCAATCCTTTATAATTCGGGTTTCCGTCACCCATAAATCCACTTATATCGATAAACAAAAGATTTCCTTTTGCATCATAAAAAATAGGATCCTGAACCATTTGCAGTGCTGAAGAAAATAAATACACTTTGGGGCTTTTAAACACCGGAAAATAGTATTTGATATGAGAAAACAAGTCCTGAAGCTCATTCTGAAGCTTTTGGATATTAATTTTGGATGCTGCCTCTTTATAAATTTTTATTTCTTCGGCATCCGCTCTTCTTTTTACAAAATCTTCATCCGAAACAGTTCCCTGAAACCAGGGAAATTTAGCTTTAAACTGATCCAATGAGGTATTCGGATCATAAAACTCTTTTGAAATATCTGTAACCTCAACCTTTTCGGCAGGATTTTTGACTTCAACCTTCCATTGATTTTGAGAGTCTTTTTTACAAGAATTCAAGCTTACAATGAAAAGCAAAGAAAGTGCAATAGTTCTGAAAATCTTCATATTTTTACATGAAATTTAAGTTTACAAAAATAATGAATTAAACATAATTTAAAGATGAAAAAGAAAATATTTACAACCCTCTGTTTTGTGCTTGCCGTTTCTTATGCCAGTGCACAAAAAGCTCCCGTCAAAGATAAAGCTGTAGAGAAAGAGACGGCTCCAAAAGACGACTCCAAATTTCTTACCGGGAAAAAAGTCACTTTTACAGATAATGAATTCAAAAAACAAATCGTCGCAAAGTACGACTTAAACAGAGACGGGGACATTGACCAATCTGAGGCAGACAAAGTAAGCACGATCATTATAGGGAACAACAATTTAAAAATCCGCTCAGCAGAGGACATCAATCTTTTCAGAAATGTACAGTCTGTGGTTCTGGATGGTAGTATTATTCTGGATATTGATTTGAAAAACTTAGATTATCTTAACCTCTTTTCATGTGTAGGCTGCAATTTACGAACATTTAAAAGTGAAAATCTAAAAAGTCTGACGGATTTATATCTCAATAATAACAAAGATTTACAGACGATTGATGTGAGCGCCCTCAACAAATTAATGGTACTCGATATAAAAGATACGCAAATAAAAAAACTGGACGTTTCTCAAAACCCTGATTTAATGACTTTAAATGTCAGCACAAATACATTAACAGAAGAAAACATTAAAAGAGGTAAAAAGGCAGTTTCTACCGCTATATCTTCTCCTTCTACGAGTTCTTCTGCCCCACAAAGACCTCCGGGAAACTAAACTCAACCTTGATGATAACCATAAGACAGGAAGAAGAACGGGATTATTCTGAAGTTTCTGAAATGATAGAGATCGCTTTCAGAAATATCGAATACAGTGACCATCAGGAACATTTTCTGGTTGAAAAATTAAGAAAATCAGAGGCTTTTGTCCCTGAGCTGTCAATTGTAGCTGAACTTATGGGCAACAATCACGATTCCATTAAAATTATTGGCCACATTCTGTTTACAAAAATCTGCGTAGAAAACGGATCAGAGTTTTATGAATCATTGGCGCTGGCACCTGTTTCTGTACATCCTGAATTTCAACATCAGGGAATCGGAGCCCAATTGATTACTTACGGACATTCTGTAGCAAAAAAACTCGGCTACCAATCAGTTATTTTAATTGGTCATGAAAATTATTATCCTAAATTTGGTTACGAAAAAACACGTAATTTTGACATTTCTTTTCCCTTTGACATTCCTGAAGAAAACGGAATGGCAACAGAACTGGTAAAAGATTCATTAAAAAATGTAAAAGGCATTGTAAAGTACCCTGAAGAATTTGGAATATAAATGAAAAAAACTCTATTTCTGTTTTCAATCAAATATTCAATTCAAAAATAAAAATTTTGATTTCACTGCACCTTAAAATAATCGTTAATTAAGAAAAACAATAAATATAATGCAAACACAAAAAGTAATAGATCATATTGTAAACTGGCTGAAAGATTATGCTGTAAAAGCGAATGTAAAAGGGTATGTATTGGGCGTTTCAGGAGGAGTAGATTCCGGAGTGGTTTCTACACTTTGTGCCATGACAGGGCTTGATGTTTTATTGCTGGAAATGCCGATCCGCCAAAAAGAGGATCAGGTAAATCGGGCCCAGGATCATATCGAAGATCTTAAAAAAAGGTTTCCAAACGTCAAAGGTCATACTGTAAATCTTACACCCGTTTTTGAAAGCTTCGAAACAACAGTACAGGATCATGCAGAAGGAAAATGGAGCAATAATCTGGCTCTTGCCAATACAAGATCGCGTTTCAGAATGGTGACTTTATATTACTTTGGTCAGCTTCACAGTCTTTTGGTTTGCGGTACCGGAAATAAAGTGGAAGACTTCGGAATTGGATTTTACACAAAATATGGTGATGGTGGTGTAGATGTTTCACCTATTGCTGATCTTTACAAAACTGAAGTATACGAATTAGCAAGAGCTTTACATCTTATTGAAAGCATTCAGAATGCAATTCCTACAGATGGACTTTGGGATGCTGAACGAACTGACGAAGACCAAATCGGAGCAACTTATCCCGAGCTTGAAAAGATCCAGAAAGAATACGGAACTAAAGCTGTAGAAGATTATGAAGGCCGTGACAAAGAAGTTTTCATGATATTCGACAGAATGCATAAAGCTTCAAAACACAAAATGGTGCCTATTCCGATCTGTGATATTCCGGAAGAGTGGAGAGAAGGCTAAAATTATAATATAACAATTTAACCATGTAATAGTTTACCAATTATTTTTCAATTGTCAGACTGTTACATTGATACCTTATTACCCTGTCAATTATGAACGGTAAAACAAGATCTCTGTTTTTTATCTGTCTCGGACTTCTTTTTGGAATGTCTGTCATGTACGTCTACAATAATTTCATTGCTGATAAAAAGCCTGAAACTACTGGTACACGACCAAAGTATCGTGCTCCTGAGGATTCTGAGGATTCTTCATACAAACAATCTATCGATCAGCTGACGGAAGAAAAAACTGTCATAGATTATGTAAAGCAACATCATCAGCTTCCTGCTTGTTACCTCACAAAAAGTGAAGCCAGAAAACAGGGCTGGAATCCTTCAAAAGGAAATCTCTGTGAAATCTTACCTGGAAAAGCGATTGGTGGTGACAAATTCAGCAACAGAGAAGGCACCTTACCTAAAGGATCTCAATATTTTGAAGCTGATGTTAACTATAACTGTGGAAACAGAAATGCCGACCGAATTGTATTCACTAAAAATGGTGATATTTATTTAACTAAAAATCATTATAAAAGTTTTGAAAAGCAATAATTATTGTTTTTTATTCATCATTTTAATCTTTGCCTTATCGTGTTCTGAAAAAAAACAGGCAGCGGTAAAGGAGAAACAAGCAACTACTGTTTTAGTTCAGCCTTTTAAAGATTTAAATTCTGAAAGTCTTAATTTTGTCACCAGTGAAATCAAAAAGATTTATCCGAATGTAAAAGTATTGGAGGCTATCGATTTTCCTGAAAATGCTTATTATGAAGAGAGAAACCGCTACAGAGCCGATTCTGTCATTAAATTTTTAAACAAAGAAACAAAAGAACGTTTTGTTACCATCGGATTGACCTCAAAAGACATCAGTGTAACAAAGGGTAAAATAAAAGATTTCGGAGTAATGGGATTAGGTTACAGGCCAGGGAAAGCGTGTATTGCCTCAAAATTCAGATTAAATAAAAAAAATGCTGATGAACAGTTTTTCAAAATTGCCATCCATGAATTAGGACACACACAAGGTTTAAAACATTGCCCCGAAAAAACATGTTTCATGAGAGATGCGGAAGGGAAAAATCACACAGATGAAGAAACTGACTTTTGTAAAAAATGTAAAACTTTTTTAATTAATAAAAACTGGAAATTTAAATCCATATGAAAACAATATACATCGATTTTACCGACATAGGTGATTATGAAGATTTTTACACACAATTAAAAGAAAAAATAAACCTTCCTGAGCATTTTGGAGATAATCTGGATGCTTTATCCGATGTCGTGACCGGAGAACTTGAAATGCCTCTTCATATAGAATTTGTAAACATGACGGTCGATCAGCTTGAGACTTTTGAAGACCTACTGACAACTCTTGAAGATGCGGAAGATGAAGTTGAAGACTTTACCTTCACGTATTATCTCGAACAGTACGAAGATGATGAAGAATAATTAAGATTTTAATCTATATTGAATATAACAAAACTCGCAGATTGCTCTGCGAGTTTTTTGGTCGAGTCTTGTTTAAAATGTGCCTAATTTTATTTTACTGTTTTATGAATGTAAAACTTTGTGAAACTTCCCCTTTCACGAAAATGCGTAGTACATAATTTCCTTTTGACAAGAAGGATGCATCAATCTGCTCTTCTACAGAATTTAAGGTAACTACTTTTTGACCGACCATATTGTATATTTCTGCTTTATCGATTTTTCCTGCGCCTTTGATGTAGATATAATCTTTAACAGGGTTCGGATAAATAGAAATTTTCTTATTATTTTTTACAATATCATTTGTAGAAAGATATTGTGTGATATCCAGATAGAAAGCCACTACCTGATTGGAAGCACCTATTCCTATCCCTGCAATTTTTTTCCCATCCTGAGAAATTGCCAACGGAAGCGACATGGTTACACCTTGGGTATTTATTCCCAATCCCACAGCATAATCATTCAGGTTTACACGTCCTCCTGCGGGAGTCCATATAAAGCCCTCTCCAGTCATCGGAGGTCCGGGAAAAGCTCTGAAAAAACCAATAACAGTTCCCCCATCAGCAGAAATTCCCGTAGCACCGCCTCTGAAGAAGGCAGAGGAATTTGGATGTGTTATATATGTAAGCCCGGAAGTACTGTTCCAGACATAAGGATTGGGCATTGCCGACCCTATTATTGTATTGCCATCAGCTGAAACATCACCTGCTTCACCTACATTTTCGCCATTATTATCGGTAATAAAAGTTTCGGTACCATCTATCCACTTTGCTCCACTTCTTGTACCGTCCTGCTCGTCCTGCCAGCCCACCACTACTGCACCATTGGCACTTATAGCATTGGCCCGGGAACTTCTTCCTGCCACGATACTTCCTAAATCGGTCACTCCACTGGAAGCATCCCATTTCACTGCATGAGCATTGGCAGCAGTAAGCCAGCCAAGTCCTACAACAGTGCTTCCGTCGGGAGTCATTCCCCAGGTTGAGCTTACACTTCCATCCCATCCCGTTGGAACTAACCCACCTTGATTTGTCCAAGTAGAAGAAGCCACATTGTAAGTAGAGATTTCATTAAACCCTGTACTTGCATTGGTCGTTGAGGATGCAATCTTTGTCCCGTCATTTGAAACCAGTGTTCTTCCTGCTGCGGGATAACCATTGGTAAGCGCTCCTATCTGGACTATTCCACCAGCTGCCGTCCATTTAAAAATGTCCCCTCCGCTGGTATGCATACTTACCACTCCGTTATCAGAAACTCCTCCTACTGTATAATTCCCTACAGCCATCACTGTCAGCTGCGCACCCATTTCTGAAAAACCTAACAAGAATAAAGCCGCTATAGCTTTCATTGAATTATTGTAAATCTTTTTCATATATGTTTGGATTTAATATTTTGGATCTGTGGAAACAATATTAATATTATATTTACCTTTTCAAAAGAATTTGACTTACATAATTCATGAAATTTAAAAGAACTTAAAAAATAAACATTTAAAAATCAATACTATACAAAAAATCTACTTTGATAAAATATTTTAAGAATACTGGAGAAAAAACAATAAAAAGCATTTTTTCACAAAAAAAAATGTGGCTAAAAAACATCTTTATACCTTTCATTCTGCTATTTTCTGTTTACAGTAAAGCGCAATCCAGTCCGGACTTTACGATTCTGGCAGATAAAGCTTTTCAAAAATTATATCAGAATCCCGATGACTGCATCAATTATTCTTTGAGTATCTTAATAAGCGATCAGAATATTGAACATAAAATAGTTCTTAGAAATATTATTTCGCAGGCCTATGCAATGAAAGGCGACTACGTACAATCTGTGAATATCGCCAGCCAGAAAGACGAATCAGATGAACATAAAAGCCGGTCTTATTTCATGCAGATGTTTGCAGACTATAATTTAGCAGACCAATATCAAAACCTTGATTTGTACAATCAGTCACAAAGGATTATTTCTGCCCTTCTGGCTAACAGAAAGCTTTTAAAGAGTGATGATAAAAAAGTAAGAATTACGATTGCTAAACTTTATCAGCTTCAGGGACTCAATTTCGGAATCAACAGAAACTATGATGTTGCCCTCGAAAACCTCAGCAAAAGTGATCAGTTCATCGATAATCATAATGAGGAAAACAAGATTATCGGCTACGAAAACAGGATCTTCAGGTCTACATATCTACTACGAAAAAACAAACTGTCGGAAGCCAAGCAATCCATAGAAAAGGTTATTTCTGATCTTGAAAAAGAAAATGAACAACCGTTTTTACAAGCATTAGCCTATGAAGATTATTCGCGTTATTACTTTTCAAAGCAAGATTATCATACTGCTATAGACAATTTGGAAAAAGCGCTTTCAAAGGTTGAAAATTTACCATTCAACACTTTAAAAGCACGAATTTATGAATCTTTATCTAAGAACTATTTTGCCCTTCATAATGACGAAAAATACCATGAATACAATAAACTTTATAACGAATACCGTACAAAAACAGACTCAAGCACGAAAGAAGGAATACGGTATATTGTAAAACTGGTAGAAACTTATCAGAATAAAAGCCTGGAATTTCAAAAACATACAGAACTTGAAAAATTCTGGATGATAAGTTCTTTATTTTCATTGATTATCATTGGGCTGATTATTTATTTTTTAATTATAAAAAGTAAAAACAAAGATTTAAGAAAACAATTTGAATTCTTTGAAAAGCAAAGGAACAGAAAAAAAACAATCCCTGCTGATACAAGTATTCCTAAAGAAGAAATGACTGTTACCGAAAAAGACAATAATAAAATCTCAAAGGAAAAGGAATATGAAATTCTTCAGAAATTACAGGCCTGGGAAGAATCTGATCAATACTTAAGCAAAAGCATGTCGCTATCCATGTTGTCTGCCCAAATGGGCGTAAATACAAAATATCTTTCGGAAGTTATTAATAGCAGCAAAGGAAAAAACTTCAATGGATACATTAACGAATTAAGAATCAATCATATTGCCCATCTACTGAAAACAGATTCTACTTATTTAAATTATAAAGTAAGTTATCTGGCTGAGTTTTCAGGATTCTCGTCTCACAGCGCATTTACCACGGTTTTCAAATCTGTTACAGGAATGTCACCCAATGCCTATATTCAGGAAATAAGTAAAAACAAAACATCATGAAATTAGGTTTAAAAATAATATTGCTGATAGGTTCACTCTGGCTGATCACCATACCGGGACAGAAAATTTCCGATGATTCTCTGATGAAAAAAGCCCGCCTGGAGATCTATGACAATCCGGATAAAACAATATCTATAGGAAACCGCCTGTTGAAAAAAGAGAAAGACATCAATAAAATGATCTCCATCTATATGCTTCTTTCAACCGCAAATATTGCCAAAAGAAATTTTGATGAATCTTTAAAATACAGCATAAAAGCCAAGGAATTAGCTCAAAAATCCAACGATCTGAAAATTCAGACCAGTGCTTTAATTTCTGTGGCCATACAATACCAGCAGATGGAGTTATTCAGCAAAAGTATTGAAACGCTGAATGAAGCAGACCTTTATCTATCACGACTTTCTGATGAGATGTCTGAAAAACATATTGAAACGGCAAGGAGCTTTGCTATCCGCGGAATGATTTATAAAAGTCAGTCAAATTCCGAAATTGCCCTGGAAAAGTTTCTGATTTCTATCCAGCATTTCAAAAAAGTTGAAAAAATGACTTATGCTAATATGAGCGTGGTCTATTATAATATCGGACATTGCTACCTCAATCTCAATCAAATAGAAAAAGCAGAACATGCATTCTTAGAAGCCGCAGACTATGCAAAAAAGAACCACGCAAAAAGCCTGGAAGCCTTCGCTCTAAAAGGCACTGCGGAAGTTCATAAGCAAAAACGGGAAAATAAAATGGCATTAGAGCTATTGACACAAGCGGAACAGCTTGGTAAAAATACCAGAGATCTAATCCTGAACGAAGGAATTTACAAAGAAATGGCAGACAATTATCTTGCGATGGGAAATCAAAACCTATATCAGATGTATAACAAGAAACAGTTTGAAATGCGGTTTGAGAGAGAGCAAAATGAACTAAAATCGATCAATCAGGCTATTGACAACCATAATAATGAAACGCTTAAGAAGAGTGATGAATTGAAAAAAAACTATCGATATCTTAAAATTATATTTATAAGTTGTGCTTTATTTATTATCGGACTACTGTTATCGATCATCTTTAATATAAGAAAAGAGAATAAAAAATACCATACAGAAATTCAAAAAATGATTCGTTATTAATTTATACATTTATTTCAGTATTTATTGAATTATTTACATTATCAACAATTATAACTTATTCTAAAATAAAATCATGTAACATTCTTTTTTAATTTAAAAAAGAAACTTATAACTTAAATAAAAATGATAAAATTTATTTTTTTTATTTATTTAAACATTAACAAATTCAACTAAAATTACCAACAAAACAATTATATTATATTAAAATTATCATTTTTCTATTTTTTAAAAAAATTTATATAACTTTGTGCGCAATACTACCAAACAGGGTATATAAACACAAACAAAGATGAAAAAAACAATTATTATCAGCAAATGGCTGTTGATGCTCATTTGTCTATGCATTATTCATACACAAGTAAATGCACAGTACACCAGTACTTATAACAATGTTACCTACCAATCAACCCAACCTTACAATCTGAATGTAATTTATTTTGTCCCCAATGATGTTCCCTTGGATCCCACCTATAAAGTAAGACTCAGTACACAATTATTTTGGGCTCAAAATTTTTACCGACAAAATATGATTGCCAATGGGTTTGGCCCTAAGACATTTGGTCTTTTTACAGAAGCAACAAACCCTACGAATGTAAAAATTATTTTAATTCATGGAACTAAGTCAGCCTCATCTTATCCATATAACAATACCGGAAATAATGTACTACAAGAAGTAAACACATTTTTCAATAGCAATCCTAATCAGAAAACTTCTGCTCGTTCATTAATATTTACCGCAGGGAAAAATGCCTATGCTGATGTTGCTTTTTATGGTTTAGGCCTGAACTGTTTTGCCATTGATTATCCAGGATTTGATGTACAATATTTAAGTAGTACAGGTACGGGTGCTGATAAATTCAGAAGCTTATTCGGAGGAATGCTGCACGAGTTGGGACATGGTCTTGGCCTTCCCCATTCTCATCAAACCAACACGGAAAATACTACTCCAACTAAGGGAATGAACCTGATGTTTTACGAAAACGGAACTTTAGGAGTATCTCCAACATTTATCAATCGTGCAGGCTGTGCTATTTTGAACAATAGTGAACTGTTTGCAACGACTTCCGGTACTGTCTATAGAAATGGTAACACTACAAATCTTAAAAATATAAAGACCTCATTTTCTAATGGAAGTTTAAACGTTTCCGGAACATTTGAATCTAACAGAACTGTAAATGAAGTCAATATTTATCAGGATTCTTATGCGACTCCAAGTCAAGGGTATTATAAAGTCGCCTGGTCGGTAAAACCTGTCGGCAACAGCTTTTCAATAGCAATGCCGGTCAATGAACTTCAGACAAAATCGGGACCTTATAACTTACAGATAGAGCTTGTTTTAAATAATGAAGAAAATTCTTTTCAATATTTCCCATTTAACTATAATAATGGAATTCCAGATATTGAAAAAAGTACATTCGTAGGGGGATCTCTTTCACTAACGACTGATCTTACTGGAAAAAGCTACCAATGGCAGTATAAAACATCATCAGGATCGTGGCAAAACTTTACGGAAGGGACTTCTCCCGGTTATGCTAATTTTACAGGAACAAAAACAAATACACTTAACATTTCCAATGTTTCAAGCATTTACGTAAACAATCCGGATACAGCAAGAGTAGTTGTTACGTTGGCTAACGGGCTAACGGAAGCACTGTCGGAGATCCTCAAATATGGCACGTATATGGAGGTATAAAAACACAACCTCAGGCTAAAACTATTACCTGCGTAGGAGGATCCTTGCAAATTTCAGCACAAGCTTCCGGCTCATCTTACCAATGGCAATTTCAAGATGGCAACGGAAACTGGCAAAATTATACAGAAGGCAACATCCCAGGATACGCAACTTTTTCAGGAACAACTACTCCAACATTGAACGTTTCAAATATTTCCAATCTTTATTCTTCATATTTTGAAAAAGTAAGACTCCTTGTATATAGTGGCAAAGCTAATTTTATAGCTTCGAATACTGCTCAATGGAGCGTCGAAAAAGTAGACATAACAACACAGCCTCCCACTTCTCTAACAGCCTGCGTAGGAGGAAATTTAAATATTTCCGCAACAGCTTCCGGTGCTTCAACGTACCAATGGCAATACCAAGACAACAATGGCAACTGGAATAATTATACAGAAGGAAATGTCCCGGGATACGCTACATTCTCTGGTACAAAAACATCTGCATTAACAATTTCTAATATTTCCGGACTTTATACCTCTAACTCCGAAAAAACAAGATTATTGGTAACAGGAGCTGGTGGATGCTCAGTCGCTTCTAAGACTGTGTACTGGAAAGCCGAAAATGTAAGTATTACCTCACAACCAAACACTCTTCAAAATGTTTGTGTAGGAAGAAGTTTAAATATTTCGGCAACAGCTTCCGGTGCTTCGAAATACCAATGGCAGTTTCAAGACAGCAATGGCAACTGGAATAATTATACAGAAGGAAATGTCCCGGGATACGCAACATTCTCTGGTACAAAAACATCTGCATTAACGATTTCTAATATTTCTGGACTTTATACTTCTAATACTGAACGTACAAGATTATTGGTAACTGGAGCAGGTGGATGCTCAGTCGCTTCTAAGACTGTTTCGTGGAAAGCTGAAAATGTAAGCATCACATCACAACCAACCGCTCCTCAAAGCATTTGCGTTGGAGGAAGTATAAGCTTAAGCGCTATTGCCTCCGGTGCCGCAACCTATCAATGGCAATACCAAACAAGCAGCGGTAGCTGGAACAACTTTACTGAAGGTATCGTTTCAGGATATGGCACATTTTCAGGAACGAAAACCTCGAAAATGACCATTTCCAATCTTGCTAATATTTACACAAACCATGTTGAAAAAACAAGACTTGTCGTAACTGGAGCTGGTGGCTGTACCATCATTTCAAATACAGTAAGCTGGACTGCTTCGAATTGTACTGGCAAGATAAGTGCTAATTCTAAAGGAGTAAGTGTTGACGAAAAAAATGGTACAGATATTAAAATGAATAACACACAAAGCGTTTATCCAAATCCTGTAAAAGATGAGTTAACTGTTAATTTAGGCAATAGTAAAAACTCCTATCAGGTGCAGATTTTCAGTACCACAGGGCAAATCGTTTATCAGACTATAACCTCTGACACAATATTAAAAATACCATTCTCTGATAAACCCGCAGCTAATTATTTAGTTGTAATTAAGAATACTTCGGATGGTTCTCACAAAACATTTAAAATAATCAAAATATAATTTTCAAATATAAATCTTTATAAAACTCGCATATTGTATGCGAGTTTTTTTTATTTCATTTATAAAGTAATGCTGAGGCATCGATGTGGTATTCATCAGTTTTCAAACTATACGTTTTTATTACTACTTTTATCCCCAATTAATAAACCAGTTATGATCATCTGTGAAGACCTGTTGTTTTCTCACGGCGCGAAAATTCAAAATTACACTTCAGGCGAATTCATTTTTGAAGAAGGAACTGAACCTAAATATTATCTGCAAATAAAATCAGGGACCGTAAAACTCACCAGCCTGCTTGAAGACGGCAGAGAATTCATTCATGGAATCCCTTTTGAAGGGCACTGCATTGCTGAAACTTACCTATTTAATAATAAAAGTTATGCTATTAACGCCATTGCAATAACGGATTGTGAAATTATAAAACTTGAAAAAAGTAAATTAAAAGATCTGCTGCAGAAAAAACCCGAGCTCATTTTCAACATCTACTCCTACACAGCCGATCGCATGCATTACAGATATCTTACGTCTGCTTCATTTATGTTCCAAGACCCATTAACCAAACTGGAGCTTGTGATGAATCATATGAAAAACTATTTTGGTTTTAAGGAAAAATACTCTTTTGCAGTTCCTTACACAAGACAGCAATTGGCTTCACTTACAGGCTTACGCATTGAAACAGTCATCAGAACGATTAAAAAAATGGAGAAACTGAAAATCGTCAAATTAGACAACAGTAAAATTTATTTTTAATCCATAAAAAAATCCTTAACGTTGCTGTTAAGGATTTATATTTTAAATAAAAAATTGAATTACTTTCCAATAGCTTCAGTAATCGGATTTCCTACATTTCCACTTGGAAACTGAATCTTTAACAACGAAGAAACCGTAGGAGCGATATCTGTCATATGATACTGCTTATTACTTTCTCCATGCTGAATGCCCCAACCCATAAAAATTAAAGGAATATGTGAGTCATAAGAATTCCAAACACTGTGTGTGGTTCCTGTTTTTGAATAAGGAGGAAGCATAGAATCGTGAGAAATCAACTGGATATCTCCACTTCTCTGTCTGTTGATTCCATTGATAATTCTCTGTTTAATCGGTTCAGGAATTGAAGACTGAGCAACTTTCGTTACAGAAACAGCATACAGTACTGTCGGATCTTTTTCAAGTTCTTTAACGGTGAAATCTACCACATCATCCAACTCAATTTTATTGTCTTTCAATAATTTTCTATCAAAATAAACCTGATAATTATCAACAGCATTAATTAATTTATCAACCCCGAATTTATCTTTTAATTTCTGGTTAACATTTTTTTCCATTCCTTCTCCAAAGAAACCCGTTGTGATTTTATGCTCCTGTAAAAACCCTACAGAATGTGCTCCACCGTGATCTGCAGAAAGGAAAACTGTATACTGTCCTTTTCCGACTTTCGAATCCAAATAATTGAAAAACTCTGCTAAATCTTTATCCAATCTTAAATAAACATCTTCAACTTCTATAGAATTCGGTCCAAATTTATGTCCTGCATAATCTGTCGATGCCAAATTGATCGTCAACATATCCACAATATCATCTCCACCTAATTTCTCTCCTTCTACAGCTGCTTCAGCCAACTTCAAAGTCAATGTATTTCCAAAAGGAGTATAACGGATATTGTCTTTTTTAGCTTTATAGTCTGCCGCCAGATTACTGTAAGGGAAAGTAGGAGTCTTTGAACTACCTAAAAGCCCTTCCCATGAAGAATTATCCGGTGAACTTTCTGTGTATTGATTGATCGGAAGTAAAGTATTCCAACCGTTTGCAACCAGTTTATCCGGCAAGTTTTGTGAATTAAAAGATTTTACCCATTGTGGCAAATCATTCATATACCAGGTACTTGTGATGAAATCTCCTGAGGAGTCATCAAACCAGAAAGCCCCGTTTGGTGTATGACCAGCCGGCAAAATTGAAGCTCTGTCTTTTAAAGAAACTCCGATTACTTTTCCCTGAAAATTCGTTGCCAGTCTCAACTCATCAGAAACGGTTGTAGACCATAAGTTTTTAGGCGAATGGCTTCCTACTTTTACATTGGTAGTTCCAACCGGTTTTACATTTTCATCCGTTGTACAATATACATTTTGTCCGGTCTCTTTGTCTGTCCAGTCATTTCCTGCAATTCCGTGAATCGCCGGAACGGAACCCGTATAGATACAGGTATGACCTAAAGCTGTAATCGTAGGAACGTAAGGAATATGAACATTATTTAAAGAATATCCTGTATTCAAAAGCCTTTTGAAACCGTCGTTACCATATTTATTGTAAAAACGGTACAAATAATCCCACCTCATTTGATCCACCACTAAACCAACTACTAATTTTGGTCTTTCCAATTGAGAATTTTTGTTCTTCTGAGCATTGATTGTAATTACGGACAGAAATGTAGCTGCCGCAATTGAAATTTTCCTAAGCATCTAGTAAATTTTTATTAGAAGCAAATTTACGGGTTTTGAAAGTTTTAGTGTGTGAAATTTTGATTAATTTTGATTTCTATCACTTTGTATGAAGCTTATATTTTTTCTCAGCCTATTTATTTTTTCGATCAATCTCTCTGCTCAGGATGGTTTTGTGAGAACTAATTGTGGTCATTTCAAATTAAACATTAGTTCTAATATACATAAAACAATTAACTTTCTAAGCGAAGAAAGTTATAGAAAAATAATTAAAGACAGTATTCAAAAAAGGCGAATGCCCACTATAAAAGAAAATACAGATTTATATAAAGAATTTCAGAAAAATTTTCCAGACAAACTTACAAGGCATTGTGTTAACTCAAAGTTTTTTCAAAATGACAGTATAGTATTTCATAAGTTCTGTGACAGTGCCACAACATTAATTCTTACGAGTAAAGAATATAATTTTTATATTTTTAAAGTAAAAGCTTTTGAAGTTGGTAATTATTTACTCTTTAATACGCATGATCAAACAATATATTCAACGAGTAATTATCCTTTAATTTTAGATAATGGAAAAACTGTTTTTGATATCGGTTATGCTTATGGAGGGTTTAAAACTGCTAAATACTATAGGTTTAATGATAAAAAAACTGAATATTTTAATTTTTCTATTCCTCCAAATTATTCATTAAAAGATTTTAAAATAATTGATGATAAAAACAGAAAAAAAATTGTAGTCGATATCATTACATATCAATTAAAAAAAAGCGAGCCTGGAAGTAAGTTTGATTATGAAAATGATGTAAATGATTATTGCAGAAAATTTTTATTGATTGATTAATCATTTCTTTTTTTCTCAAAATTTCAATTCCAAAATATTAAGGATCTCCCAAAATAAAATTAATTCCATCTGAGTATATAAATCTTGAAAAAGATGGTTATTTTTATCCCAATATGGAATATATTTGGGAACATTTCGAAAAACAAGGAGGATTACCGTCTATTAAAACTGAATAAGATACTTCATGGAAATCAAAACACTGGAAAAACTCACCTCCAACCCCACTCTAAACTGGGGATTCAACGGTTATGAAACCGATAAAATCCTTGCCGTTTCTACCATTAAAATCGGAAGCTCTTTAGAATTTAATCTCAGAGAAAAAAATCAATATTATAAAAAAATCTGGGAAACAAATGCTGAAGACGTTGATGATCTGAATGAAATTATCGAACAGGGCAATTCATTCGGAGCTTTTGAAAATGGTGAATTAATGGGTTGGGCAATTTGTGATTTCAGAAAATGGAACAACAGTCTTTTTATTGAGAACATTCTGGTCAGCGAGAAATATCGGGGTCAGAATATTGGCAAATTATTCATTAAAAACATTAATCGCAAAGCCAGAGAACTGCAATGCAGAATGGTCGAGCTGGAAACACAAAACACCAATTATCCGGCCATTCAATTCTATCAAAAAACAGGTTTTTCTATTACAGGAATGAATACAAAACTTTACAACGATTCTTTTGAGACGGCTTTGTTGATGAGTTTTGATGTTTTGGTTTAAAATCAATCTCCCATAAATTCTGACAGATCATCTTTAAACTTTATCGACAAAAACTATAAAAGATATTTAAATTTTTATTTTGTACCAATTAGTACAATTATATATCTTTGTCCCATCAAAATAAAGAAATGGCGGGAAGACCAAAAATATTCGACGAGCAGGAAGCGATTCAAAAAGCGACCGAGATCTTTAGAAATAAAGGCTACGACACCGCATCTGCAGATGAATTATTGAACGCCATGGGAATTGGGAAAGGGAGTTTTTATTTGGCTTTTAAGGGTGGAAAACAGGAATTATATGTTCGCTCGATCAAACAGTTTTCGGAAAATTTCACAAAAAAAATTACTCAGCTCCTTGAAAATTCTGAAGATCAGATTGAGTTTATCAGACAGTTTTTTCTAATTCTTGCCGATGCTGAAGATTGCGATATTGAAAGAGGTTGTTATCTAGGAAATGCACTCGTTCAATTATCTGAAAAAGATGAGGATATCAAACAAATAACTGCAGAATTATTGAAAGGCTTACAGATTATTTTTGCAAAAGCGATTCAAAAAGCCCAGCAAAGCAAACAGCTGAAAACTCAGGAAGATCCCGAAATTCTGGCTTGGCATTTAACCAATTTATGGAATGGAATTCATGTCACAAGACGCATGGAAAGCTCCCCAAAGATTCTTCGTTCGATGATTGAAATGAATTTGAGAGTATTGGAATGAGGTGGGAAGCGGGATAATGGAGGTTTTAAAATAATGCTGTTGATTTGATGAGTTTAAACTTCCAGCACCAAACTTCCAGCTTCCAGCCTAACCAAAATAAAAATTTTTATCATATTTTGTACCAAATAGTACAATATTTAAATTGAATATAAATCAAACTAAAACAAATTATTATGAACATTACAGACAACACAATTTTGATTACTGGCGGAGGTTCAGGAATCGGTTTAGAAATTACAAAAGTATTAAGTCCAGCGAATAAAATCATTATTGTTGGAAGGAACAAAGAAAAATTGGATGCTGCAGCAAAAGGCTTAGAAAATGTTTTCACGATTCAGGCAGATATTACGAATGAAAATGATGTTAACAAATTGTACGAAGAAGTAAAAACTACTTTCGGAGAAATCAATATTCTGATCAACAATGCAGGAAATGCTTACGTTTACAATCTTGCAACAGACGGAGATATTTACAGCAAAGCAGTGGCAGAATTTACAACAAACTACTTCGCTCCTCTTCGATTGACAGACAAGTTTTTACCGTTATTAAAAGAGCAAAACGAAGCAGCCATTGTGAATGTTTCTTCAATTGTTGGATTCGTTCCGGGTTCGCATCTTCCGACGTATTCGGATTCCAAAGCGGCGCTTCACTCTCATACAAGATTATTGAGATACGAACTGGCAAAAGAAACCAACATCAAAGTTTTTGAATTGATGCCACCTTTGGTTGCCACAGATTTCTCCGCAGAAATTGGCGGTTTGGAAAACGGTATTCCGGCTTCAGATGTTGCCAATGACCTTGTAAAAGCATTGCAGGAAAACATATATGAAATTCGTGTAGGAAATACAGGTTTAATTTATGATAACTTCTTTGCAGCTACAGAAGGTGCTTTTGCAACGTTCAATAACTAAAAAATTTCATCATTCCTGATTAGGAGTTGATTCCATATATTTTATCTCTCACGAGTTTTTCGTGGGGGATTTTTTTGGTTAGAATTAATTAAAAATAATTTATAAATTTGAAAATATAGATTAATAGTATGTACAAATTTATAGGAATTGCAATAAATGAATATGATGATCCTTTAATTAATAATTTAAATAATTGCCTTAATGATATTGAGGCTTTAGTACAAATTTTATCACAAAAATATATATTTGATGAATTTGAAATATTAAAAGAAAAAGAACAAACTACAAAAAGTTTTATTTATAACCGCCTATTTGACATTTTCAGCAATGCTCTAAAAGAAGACAATTATCTTATTTATTTTGCTGGGCATGGAATTTATCATTCAAAATTAAAATCAACTTATTGGCAAACCTCAGATTCAAAAAATATAGACATTATTACTTGGTTAAATTTAGATGAAATAACAAAATTTTTTGAAATATCGGAATCTAAACATATAGCTCTTATTTCTGATAGTTGCTTTTCTGGAGGGATATTTGAGACAAACCGAGGTGGAGGAATTACAGCTTTAGAAAATAAAATATCTAGACAAGCATTAACATCTGGGAGTAAAGAAAAAGTTCTTGATGGAAAATCCAAAAATAGTCCATTTAACCAAATTGTTGTAAAAATATTATCTGAAAATATGGATGATAATATGTCATTTATAGATTTTTCACAAAAAGTAATTTTGAATTTTAATCCTGAATTGAAGCAAACACCAATTTTTGGTTCGTTAGAAAACACAGGGCATAATGGTGGTTCATTTACATTCAAAACTTTAGATAATGAACCTGAATTATATAAAGAAATAAATTTACCATTAAGATTACATTCTAATGTAAATGTTGATGGAAATTTTGTACTTCCTCAATTTCTTAAAAATGACTTATTTGACAACGAATTTATCAACTCCTTTATTAGTCAATTAGGGAATTCAATAATTAGCGATACTAGAAGTTCTTTCAATGAACTTAAAGATGAAGAAAAAAATGAAGTATATAGCTTAGATTTTCACTATCATATAAAAATAATTAATTCTCATTTCTTGAGTATTCTTTTCACAAGAAATGAATCTTACACTAGGGCATTACATCCAAATGATTATTTTTATACTTTGAACTTTACTTATCAACCGGAAAGAAAAATCTCAGTTTATGATGTAATTGATATGAGTGAATACTCATATCAAAGTGAATTTATACTTTTTTGTATAAATAATTCTGATGAAGATATTGATATAAAGGAAGAATTATTAAAGCATTTTTCAACAACAATTATTTCTAATGAAATTAATCGAAATGAAATAGATTTTACATTTAATGAAAAATATTTAAACTTGTATCTATCTAATCATATGCCAAGAGTATCACAAGCAATAGGTTTTATAGATATTTCATTAGAAAAACTTAAATTGAATAAAAGAATATCTGATCTTTTGACCTCCACAACAAACAAAACTTGAACCCCACAACAAAACTCCAACTCCAAATAATCCCCAACTTTGTACTGTAAAATTTAAATCAAAATGAAAAACGTACAGACAAAAACAACAGTTTTGGTAACGGGAGGAACAGGATTTTTGGGAGTTCATACCGTTCTGCAATTATTACTACAAGGATATGAAGTGAAAACAACACTTCGTTCATTTGCAAAAAAAGACACCATCATCAAAGCATTGGAAGAAGGCGGAATTAAAGATTTTTCGCAACTTTCATTCATTGAAGCAGACCTTACAAACGACAACAATTGGGACGAAGCCGTCAAAGATTGCGAGTATGTTCTTCACGTTGCATCACCCTTCCCTGCTCAGGATCCACAAGATGAAAATGAACTCATTATTCCTGCGAGAGACGGAGCTTTGCGTGTTTTGAAAGCCTCGCGTGATGCGGGTGTGAAAAGAGTGGTTTTGACCTCTTCTTTCGCGGCAGTCGGTTACAGCAAAGAAATTCAGGACCATGTTTTCACGGAAGAAGACTGGACGGATATAAATGCTGAACTTCCAGCTTACATCAAATCGAAAACGGTTGCTGAAAAATCGGCTTGGGAGTTCATCAAAAAAGAAGGCAACGGCTTGGAATTATCAGTGATTAATCCAGTCGGAATCTTCGGTCCTGCCATTGGTGGAATTACTTCTGCTTCATTGGATAACGCGGTTTCAGGAATTCTAAGCGGAACTTTGAACTACACTCCCACTTTTACGATGGGCGTTGTCGATGTGAGAGATGTTGTGGATATTCATATCAAAGCAATGTTGAGTCCGAAAGCTGTCGGAGAACGTTTTATTGCAACTTCAGATGGTGTGATGAGTTTCTACGATGTTGCCGAATTATTCAAAAAAGAAAGACCACAATACGCGGAAAATATTCATAAATTAGAACCAATCGGCGAAGAATTCTACAAAGAAATGTCCAATGAAAAAGCAAAAACTATTCTTAACTGGAACCCAAGAAACCGTGAAGAAGCGTTGCTGGCAAGTGCGGATAGTTTGATGAAAAAATCATAAATTTATATCTGATTTTAACCGACCTAGGAAAATTGAGCGTTAAGAAAATTTAAATTAAATCCGTTGAAAAATTTCCACTGTTCGAAGTGCGACACCAACGTTGAGATGTAAACAAATCTTGAATTCGCACAAGTTTTGGAAATTTTAGGAGTTAATTTAAATTTTTAGCGAAAGTTTCCAAGTCTTGAACTTTTGTTTCTTTTGCTTCAAGGCAAAAGAAATTAATTAATAATAAAATGAAATTCAATAACATACAATCCTGTCATTTAGGTCCCGAAATATCACTGGAACAGTTTATTCCTGAGCATTTCTTTTTGTTTTTACTGAAAGGATCGATGGTTTCGTATGATGGATATAAGCATTATTCTATGAAGCCCGGTGATTATTGTATCGCAAGAAAAAATCATCTGGTTCGGTATACAAAATATAAAGAAAGCGGTGGTTTTGAGAAGGTCATTATTGCTTTTGATGAAGCATTTCTAAGAAGATTTCTGGACCGTCATCCTTATCAGGTTGAGCCAACCAACAATAATGACTCTTTTTTATTCATCAATGAAGATCAACTGATTAAAAACTTTATTCAATCTCTGGAGCCTTATTATAATGGAACAGAACAGCTGGATGATGCTTTTGCAGATATCAAACGCGAAGAATTACTGATGATTTTAATTAAGAGCAATCCTGATCTTAAAAATATTTTCTTCAATTTCAGTGTTCCGCATAAAATTGATCTTGAGTTATTTATGAATCATCATTATAAATTCAACATCAGCTTGGAGCGTTTCGCTTTTATGACCGGACGCAGCCTTTCAACTTTTAAAAGGGAATTTAAAGCTATTTTTAACACTTCTCCCGGAAAATGGCTGATAAACAGACGCCTTCAGGAAGCCCATTTCCTTTTGGATAAAGAACATAAAAAGCCATCTGATATTTATATTGATCTAGGGTTTGAGGATCTGTCTCATTTTTCTTTTGTATTTAAAAAACAATATGGAATTTCTCCATCTGAAGTAAGCCCATTCAAATCGTAAATTTTTTCCGTTAAATATTTTAAATCACAATAAAGTGTATTAAAATTTATTTGTATATTAGTAATCAGCAAATTAAAATATTAATCACTATGAAAAATCTAAAGAAACTAGCTAGAAAAGAATTGTCTCTGATCAGCGGAGGCGACACACCTTATGCTCTTTGTGATGTTGATGGCAATTGCCCAAGAACATTCCCCGGGTATTCGACTTACTGCAGTGATGGGATTTGTTACAGAGTTTCCAATGGCGGTGGCGGTGGAAGCCCCGGATGTATGGAACCCCAGCATCTATGCGAATCTTGGGAGACAGGTTGCGGATGTGTTTATATTTAAAAAATTTTTGTTAGATACTTTGAGGGCGGTTTTTCCGCTCTTTTTATTTTTAAACTTATTGGGAAAATCTGCATATTTGAAAAATAAAAGTAATGATTTATGAAAAAAACATAAATTGTCCTGGTAATCATTCCAATTCAAGTTTTTAATGCTCAAGAATCTTCCAAATAGACGATGAGCAAGCATATAAAACCTGGAAAAATAGTAGTGAGGAAGAGTATAATAAATTTTTAAAATGGTATACCATAAAGGAAAATGATATAAAGGTTGATCATTAAAATATTTTTATTTCTGATCAAATTAAATAACAATAGATAATTAATTTGATTTTTTTGGCTACACAAAAAGTAGATTCGGCTACGTCAACATTTTGCACAATCTTGAACTTTGTTTCAACAAAAAAATAAGAAATGAAAATTATTGTAACAGGTTCTTTAGGAAATATCAGTAAGCCATTAACACAGGAACTAATCAGCAAAGGACATGATGTAACTGTAATAAGCAGCAATACTGAAAGACAATCCGACATTGAAAAATTAGGAGCGAAAGCAGCGATCGGTACAATGGAAGATGTAGAATTTTTAACTGAAACTTTCAAAGGAGCGGATATTATTTATGCAATGGAAGCTTTGAATGCAGGAGTATTTTTTAATCATGATATTGATTTTATTAATGCAAATATTCAGATTGCGAAAAATTATAAAATAGCGATTGAAAAATCCGGAGTAAAGAATATTATTCATTTGAGCAGTATCGGGGCTCACATGGAAAGCGGAAACGGAATTTTGAAATTTCATCACGAAGCCGAAAAAGTCTTGAATCAGCTTCCTGATGATGTTTCCATTAAATTCATGCGCCCGGTTGGATTTTACTATAACATGCACTCTTTTATGCCAACCATAAAATCACAGAATTTGATTATTCAAAATTATGGCGGTGATGATAAGGAACCATGGGTTTCACCTTTAGATATTGCTTCTGTCATTGCTGAGGAAATCGAGAAACCTTTTAACGGAAGGCAGATCAGATACATTGCAAGTGAAGAAATTTCACCCAATGAAATTGCAAAAACTCTTGGCGAAGCGATCAGAAATCCCGATCTAAAGTGGCTGGAAATTTCTGATGAAAACCTGCTGAATAATCTAATAAAAGTTGGCATGAATCCCGAAACAGCAAAAGGTTTTGTGGAAATGAACATGGCGAGACGAGGAAACGTTTTGTATGAAGATTATTATAAAAACAGACCAGTTTTAGGAAAAACGAAACTTAAGGATTTTGCAGTAGACTTTGCTAAAATGTATTTTAATCTTTAAATTTCTTTTCTGAAATTCTATAGAATCCTTCGACTGCTTCGCGCTCAGGATGACACAGCTAATACTATCCTTTAGATTGGTCTTTTAAAGGTTCTCAGTCTGTTCAGAGTCGAAAATTTTTATCATCTTTTAAGTTAAAAGTCATTGAAAAATCAATTAACTTTATAGTATGAAACAGCCTATCAGAATCAAAACAATCAGCGAATTTCATCAGTTCCGTGGACTTCCGAAACCTGAACATCCATTGATCAGTGTGATTGATTACAGTACAATCAGTCATGATGTTGATGTGAAAGAGTTGAGCTGGGTTCTTGATTTTTATTCAATTTCAGCAAAAAGAACTTCCAATGCCAAAATAACCTATGGCCAGCAGGAATATGATTTTGATGAAGGGATGATGTTTTTTATGGCTCCGGGGCAGGTTTTCAGTGTAACTATTGACCCCGATCCAAATGTACGGGCACAACATACGGGATGGATTTTACTTATTCATCCCGATTTTTTCTGGAATACTTCTTTAGCCAAAAAAATAAGACAATATGAATTTTTTGATTATTCTGTCAACGAAGCTTTATTTCTTTCCGAAAAAGAAGAAAATACCATTTACAGTATTATCGAAAACATTCAACAGGAATATCATTCTAATATTGATAAATTTAGCCAAAACATCATTATTTCGCAAACAGAAACTTTATTGAACTATGCTGAACGTTTTTATCAGCGACAGTTTATTACACGAAAAATTTCCAATCATAAAATCCTTGATTCATTAGAAAAGTTATTAACGGATTATTTTAATAATGAAGATTTAATTACAAAAGGCCTTCCTTCTGTACAATTTGTGGCAGATCAGTTAAATGTTTCTCCAAGTTATTTAACCGGACTTTTAAAAGTCTTAACGGGACAAAGCACCCAACAGCATATTCATGAAAAACTGATCGAAAAAGCTAAGGAAAAACTATCTACCACTCCACTATCAATCAGTGAAATTGCCTATGAACTGGGCTTCGAACATCCTCAGTCGTTCAGTAAATTATTTAAAAATAAAACGAAAATTTCACCTCTCGAATTCAGGCAGACTTTTAACTAAAAATTCCATTTTTACAGCCAATATTTTAACGATTAAAATATTTTCTTTATTTTTGTATCGATCATTACAAAAATAAAATGAGAGGAAGACCCAACATTCACGACAACTCGGAACTGATTCAGAAAGCACAGGATATTTTTTGGAAAAAAGGGTATACGGCAACTTCTTTGAACGATCTTTTGACCATTACAGGAGCGGGAAGCGGAAGTTTTTACAATACTTTTAAAGGCGGAAAAAAACAGGTTTTCAAAGAAGCACTCAACCAAAGAAGACAGCTTTTTGATGAATTTAAAAACGAACTGGAAAAAAGTGAATCTCCAATTGAGCTGATTAAAGCTTTTTTCAGAAATATAGCTTTTGAAGATCAGACATCCCATATGAAGGGCTGCATCATCGCAAACACGGTTGTAGAAATGGCCTATATTGATGATGAACTGGAAAATGAGGCCATACAAATTCTCCAAGAAGTTGAGGAAATGTACACGGAGGCCATCCGAAAAGCTCAGAAAAAAGGAGATCTGAAAAATACAGCCGAAGCTTCTGTACTAGGCAAATACCTCATCACTTTCTGGTGTGGTCTGAATACATTAAGAAGAATGTATCCTGACAAAAAAGTACTTTCTCAACAAATAGAAATGCAATTGGCTGTTCTCAGCTAATTTTTTTATCCATTTTTGGATTGATCATTACAAAAATAAAATTTAATTAGAATGAATTTAGAATTAACATCAAAAAAAGCTTTTATCAGTGGTTCTACCCAAGGTATTGGATTTGCCATTGCTCAACAATTATTGGAAGAAGGTGCAGAAGTAATCATCAATGGCAGACAAAAAGACAAAACTGAAAAAGCTGTTCTACAATTGCAGCAACAGTTTCCCAACGCAAAAGTTACCGGACTTGCAGCAGATTTTTCTAAAAAAGAACAGATAAATAATTTACTTGAACAGCTGAATGATATTGACATTTTAATTAATAATGTCGGAATTTTCGAACTGAAAGATTTTGAAACCATCTCTGATGAAGACTGGCATCATATTTTTGAGGTGAATGTAATGAGTGCCGTTAAATTATCAAGACAGCTTTTCTCTAAAATGCTGGCGAAAAACTGGGGAAGAATTATTTTCATCAGCAGTGAATCGGGTGTAAATATTCCCGGAAATATGATCCATTACGGAGTAACAAAAGCATCGATGATGGCGATCAGCAATGGATTGTCTAAATTGACGAAAGGAACCGGGGTTACCGTAAATACGATTCTCGGCGGACCAACGTATTCTGATGGCGTTGCAGGAACTGTGGAACATTTTGCAAAGCTTCAAAATATCAGTATTGATCAGATGAAAGCCGCTATTGTTCAGCAAACCAATCCTGATTCTTTATTACAAAGGTTTATTGAGCCTAAAGAAATAGCCAATCTTGCAGCTTATCTTTCAAGCCCGTTATCGATTGCTACGAATGGTGCGAGTTTGAGAGCGGATGGCGGAGTTTTGAAAACTATACTTTAATTGTAGGCTTGGAGGTGGGAAGCCGGAAGTTTCTGATATATAAAAATAGCCAGCTAACAATAGCGTCCTCCCTCCATTACCAAAATCTGAAAAAAACTTTAATTAACCCTCTATTAAGACTTTATTTTATAGGTACAGGATTAGAAATTGATTATTTTTGAGATCTAATTTTATAATTAATCATGGAAAACAATCTGATATTGTCAAAATTCTGGACAAGAATCTGGGCAATGCTTCTCGATTCTCTCATACTTGGAATTTTCGGATATATTTTAGGACTTATTTTCAATACTTTTTTTATTTCTCTCGGCGAAAATGCAAAAATCATTGGCTGGATCATTTCATTACTTTACCTGACTTTATTAAATTCTAAAATAAATAATGGACAGACCTTAGGAAAAAAAATCATGAAAATTCAGGTGGTGAATATTCATGGGCATTTGATCAGTCTGAAAACCTCATTCATAAGAGCTTTAGTCTATACAACTCCTTTTTTCCTTAATGGTTTTAAAATCAAAGGCATCTCATTATTCTCTCCAGTTACCGTTATTCAGGGAATGATCATTTTCACAGTGGGCCTGGGCATTATTGTTTTTTATATCTTTAACAAAACAACCAGACAGTCTCTTCATGATATTGCAGCAAAAACATATGTCGTTAAAATGCAGAGAAGTGAAGATATTTCTTTTATGCCAAAAATTGAAAAACTACCCTACTACATTACAGGAGGTATTTTTCTGCTGATAGTATGCGGATCCGTTTACAGTTTAAACAGCAATTCCACACTTACCAAGCTTGTTCCCATGTATGAAGAAATACTTCAGCAGGATCATGTAACAAACGCTTCTGTATCTATGAATCCATTAATTGGAGGGAACAAGGAAAATAAACATTACACCTACACCGTTAGAATCAACATTGATGAAATTCCGCAGGACCAAAGCATCAGTAATCCTGAGCTTCAGGAGACTGTGAAAGCTTTTATCAAAAGTTCTGCTTACGAATCTGACCAGGATATTTTAAACGTAATGGTGGTTTCAGGATACAATATCGGAATTGCTTCAAAATATCAGTCTTTCAATTTTTTTAAGCCCATCTCCGAGTGGAAAAAAGATTTTAAATAATTTCGTCTGCAACTGCCCAGATTGATCATAAATATTAAAACCTAGAATAAATTTAAAGAAGAAATCAGCAACAGGAAATTAAAATAGCAAGCATTTAAAAATGGGCATAATCAGTATTTTAAAAATTACGTCCGTTATATCTTACTGTTTTATATTTCTGATGGGAATGATAATTCCTGTTCTATTCTTTCTATGGCTTATTGTAGCTGTTTTTTCATCTGGAATTACAGATCAGGTGTTTGCAATATTGGGAATTATCGGAATTATTTTAAATTTCGTGAGTTGGAAGCATGATCTTTTAAAATCGGCAATAAGTTTTATCTTAATACTTTCACCTATCGTAAGCCGACTATTACAAATACCGTTAAAAGAGTTTAACTACTTTGGTTTTACACTTCCTTTATTTATTTTTATCTTTTCTTATTTCACATTTATTATCTTAAAGCTTATAAAGAAATGATGCTTTTCCAATAGAAAGAAATCCTTGAGATAAAATATCATAACAAAATCACTTCTATTTTAGATAGCTAACAAAATTTCTGAAATAAAAACCACAAACATCACTTTTTTGTGAAAAAAAATTAGACTTTATAGCAATATAAAGTCTTTATGATGTATAAAAACCTTATTTCTTATTTAATTTTTAAACAATAAACAATTGCTATTCATTGCATTGCATAATTAAGAAACCAATAAAACTTAATTTTTATCACTTTTTGTTGAAATATATAGTATTTTATTTATTTTTATGCCAACCAAAACATTATACTTAACTATGAAAAAACATATTTGCATTTTATTCCATGTTTCTTCGTGAGTTCCTGGCTCAGATGATACAGTTTGTTTTTATCAATTAAAACTTTATTCATATTCCAAGATATTATAAAATCTAAATTCTACATTTTATAATATCGCAAACCCAACATTAATATCTATGAAAAAAACATTTTTTTTAGCTATTGCATGCTTTATTATCACAACATCATGCAATAATGAAAGCATCCAGACAGTAAATCAGGAAAATCAGACTGCTGAAGCTGTTCAGAATTTTAAACGTGCCATCATCACCGTGAATAACTCGAAAGACCTTCCGGTAACTGATGGAAAGCTCAATACCGAATATCAGTCCTTCCAGATGAGCGAACAGAGAAAAGACATTCTTCTACCTGCTGCAAAGCATCTTATTAAATCTACAGGAGTAAAGGAGGAGCAAATTGAAAAGGCAACCAAAGGGGATAAAACAAAGACCATTCTATGGGCCATGGAAATTTTCCAGAACAACTACAAAAACGCTTCTTTATAACCTTTATCCTAACAGAATTCTTATGAAAAAAATATCACTATTCCTTTTATTATTAATCGGAACTATCGCATACGCTCAGGCAGGAGCTATTACCATCTATAATTTCTCAGCATACAATGTTACGTACAGACTGGTAGGTTCTCAACTCAATGCCTTTAATATTGACTGTCAGCCGGTGGTTACAGGTTATCCTGTGGCTCCTTTAGCTCCTTCAAGCTCTGTAACTTATCCAACATATAATTCCAGTTATCTGCAAACCCCTGCTATCAACGAATGGTATGTAATCTCGGACGAAAATAGTATTCCAAGCCAGAATTATAATGTATCAACAGGAGCTACCATTCCACCACAACTTTCAAATCTTACAGCGTGGCATACCATCGATCTTAACTTTTCAAACGGCGGATTCATCAACCTGGGTGTACATTGTGGAGGTGGCGGTACCGGGATATTTAGCGGAGCAACCACAGGTAATATAACAGCAACATGGAACGCTCTGGGAAATAATGTCATAGTATTCATTAACTAATTGTATCATAAAAACTACAGGCTAAATTTAAATAACTATGAAAAAAACTTTTTTGTTTGCAGTTGCATGCTTCTTTGCTATGACTTCATGCAGTAATGAAAGTATTCCGGCTATGGCTCAGGAAAATCAAACGGCTGAAGCTGTTCAGAATTTTAAGAAGGCAATCATTACCTTCAACAATGCTAAAGATATTCCTATGTTTGAGAAAAAACGCAAGAATGTCCCGTTCCCAGAAATGAGTGAACAAAGAAAAGACATTCTCCTTCCTGCCGCGAAAGACCTTATCAAGTCAACAGGAATAAAAGAGGAGCAAATCGAAAAAACAACCCATGGTGATAAAGCAAAAATGATTGCATGGGCAATGGAAATTTTCCAGGACAGTTATCCAAATTCTTCTCTTTAATCTTTATGCTTTAACAAAATTTACATGAAAAAAATCTCATTATTCCTTTTATTATTAATCGGAACTATCGCATACGCTCAGAGCGGGACAATGACGATCTATAACTTTTCTTCACAAAGTGTCAATTTAAGACTCGTAGGTACGAACGACAACACGCAGCCTATTGACTGCCAACCCATCGTTCAAGGGATTTCCGCCACGCCATTACCACCATCAAGCATGGTAACGTATTCTCAATACAATACGAGCCATACACCAGTGCCTATTACAGCTCCACATATCAATGAATGGGCTGTTATTTCTGAAGCTATTGGAATTCCCGGTCAGACTTACAATACTTCTGCAGGAGTTATGATAAGCCCCGCAATCACCAATGTAACTTCTTGGCAATCTATTGATTTAAATTTTGCTAACGGTGAATTTTTACAGCTTGGAAGAGACTGTGGATTTGTTAACAGTGGCAATGGAGGCTTCAATGACAGCACACCAACCGGTATCACCGCAACATGGAACTACGTTGGAAATCCTACTAGCGGCAATGTTGTCGTATTTATTAATTAATATACTTTATTAACTATCAAAATGAAGACAGAATTTTATAGTTCTGTCTTTTTTTGTTCTTAAATAATTGATTTAGAAATAAATTCAAGACATTAAAAAATTAATCATTTTATTTGACCATATCGTTTTCTGTTATGGTTTTCCGTAATAATCTAACATCATCATTTTTTAGTTTTAAATAACTATAAAAAATGATAATGAATAAAAGACATAGTTTAAAAAAGGGAATTATTTTATTAGTTTTATTAAGCTGTAATAAAAATCAGAAAGAAAATAAATCAGTAACAACTTCAGCAGATAGCATTTCAATTATAGATTATAATACACATAAATATAGTATGGAAGTATCAAAGCATCAACTAAAGTCTGAATATGACAACAGTAAAATTAAGAAAATTGACAGTAAAGAAGAAGCCAGAAGTGATGGCAATTTTAATCAAATGACACTTTTCGAAGTTGATAAAGATATTAGTTCGGAACAATTAAAAGACTATTGCCTAACTGCCAAACCTGAATATAATAATGGTTATTTCCAAATTTTAGTTTTCTTTAAAAAACCAAATTCAGCAAGATTCCCTGATAATCCCTTAACCGGAATGTATATCGAAGAAAGTGATTTGAAAAATATAAAAGCAACTTATACAATTAATAATATCAACGGCTACAGCAAGCTGGATTATTATGAAAATAATAACTGGGAAAGTTTAGTACAAACGATTGACATAAATTAATTTCTTTTACTCAAGGGAATAGTCAAGAACTTGAATAGATAAAGTATAAAAAAGCCTGAAAATTAAATTTCAGGCTCTATCTATATATTAAGTTTTTAATTAAAACTTCAAATCCCCATTCACTTCTCTTACCGCTTTAGCAGCTTCAGCAAATTTCAACTGCTCGTCAGCAGTAAGGGTAACGTTTACGATTTTTTCTACACCATTTGCTCCGATAATAGCAGGAACACCTAGGCAGATATCATTTTGTCCATATTCTCCTTCAAGCATTAGAGAACAAGGGATCATTTTCTTTTGGTCGCAAGCAATTGCCTGTACCATTACAGACACAGCAGCACCTGGAGCATACCAAGCAGAAGTTCCTAATAATTTAGTAAGCGTAGCACCACCTACTTTAGTTTCTTCGATAACATATTTTTGTTGTTCGTCATCTAAGAACTCAGTTACAGGAACACCGTTTCTTGTCGCCTTGCTCAATAGAGGAAGCATCCCCGTATCACTGTGAGCAGCGATTACCATTCCGTCTACGTCAGAAATTGGAGCTTCTAAAGCCTCCGCCAATCTGTATTTGAATCTTGCAGAATCTAAAGCACCACCCATTCCGATGATTTTGTGCTTAGGAAGACCTGAAGTTTTGTGTACCAAATATGCCATAGTATCCATTGGGTTAGAAACCACAATAATGATCACTTCCGGAGAATGTTTTACCAAGTTGGCAGTAACGTCTTTTACGATTCCTGCGTTGATCCCGATTAATTCTTCTCTTGTCATTCCCGGTTTTCTTGGAATTCCTGAAGTAATAACCGCTACATGAGAACCTGCAGTTTTGCTGTAATCTCCTGTTGTTCCGGTAATTTTTGTATCGAATCCGTTAAGAGATGCTGTCTGCATCAAATCCATTGCTTTACCTTCAGCAAATCCTTCTTTAATGTCTACTAAAACTACTTCTGAACAGAAGTTTTTCATTGCGATGTATTCTGCACAGCTAGCTCCTACAGCGCCTGCTCCTACTACAGTTACTTTCATTTTGATTTATTTTTTAAATTATTCGTTTAAGTTTAGTTTACAATTGAAACAGCCCAAATTTAACAATTCCTGAAAAATTGGGCAATCTTTCAGGAATTTTAATTATAAAGTGTATTAATTAACGTTTAATAAGAACGTATATAGCTTTTTAGCGCCGGACAATACTTCGTTGTAGTTTTCCTCTTTTACTTCAGTATCCAGAACTTCTTTGAAGCTTTTCCACATAGGCCCTGTATTTTCCTGATAACATCCGAAGAAATTAAATGTTACGTTATCAAATCCTTCTGTTTTAGAAAGCTGCTTAGCAATTACATTCCCTCCCAGAGTAGAACCTTCGATCACATACATGGCTCCCAAAGCCTCATTTTCATTATCAAATTCAAGAGTATGAGAGGCAGCCTGATTTTCTAAAGCCAGACTTTCAAGATCTTTTTCTATAAGAGGAAGCTTTTTTCTGTCCGTTAACTGAAGTTTATCAGAAAACTTATCTGCAAGACTGCTGAAAATTTTGTCTTCAGAGTGAAGAAGCATCAAATAGTTGGTATGGATGATTTTTTTATAGTCTTCTAAAGTGAAAGTTCTGCTAAAGATTTTTTCAGAACTAAATAATTTCTCAGCCGCATCGTGAAACTCAGCAGTATTTTGTTTAAGATATTCTGATACCATAATAAGGTTTTAAAAAGTTTCCCAAATTTAAGGTTTTTTAAACGTTAAAATGAAACTTGTCCCCTCTTTATTGCTATTATAATCAACATTTCCACCAATTCTTTTCATAATTCGGTGTACGATGGATAATCCTACTCCATTTCCTTTAAATTTTTTCGCATTATCCATTCTGTTGAAAATTTTAAACATCTTATATTTTTCCTCTTCGGGAATTCCTATTCCGTTATCAGAAATTCTGTAAATAATCGTCTGTCCGTCTTCTGTACCTTCAATTTCAACTCTGGGTTGCTCGCTTTGTGAAGAATATTTAACCGCATTGTTGATGATATTTAAAAAGACCTGGTGAAGCATAGTTTTATCCGCTAAAACATCAGGACAATCTTTGATAATAATTTCACTTCTCGGACTGTCAAAAGTAATTTTTGCGTTTTCGGAGATCTTTTGAATGGTTTTAATAGTTTCAATATTCTCCAGCTCAATTTCGCTATGTTTTGCGCGGCTCAGCTGTAAAACGTCATGCATCATTTCTGCCATATTATCAATCTCTTCAATAATGGAGTTGATTTTATTTTTACTTTTTTCAGAGCCGTCTGTAAGACTGTTCAATAACATCTGAGCATTCAGCTTCATCACCGTTAAAGGAGTTCCCAAATCATGTGAAATGGTATATGAAAAACTGTCCAGCTCTTCATTCACCTGCTTAAGCTCATCATTAAGCCTTTTGATGGTAATATAATTTTTATGGGAAGTTTCAAGAATAAGATCACGCACAGCCTGTACTGCAGCGATATTTCTTGAATTCCACCGCTTTGAATTTCCTTTGATATTTTCTGTAAACAGATGAAAAGAAGTTCTTGGCGAGACAATTTGCTTCTCCTCACCGTTTTGAGAAAATACACCTATTTTCTTCTCTGGATTTCCGGCCCAGTTGATATGTTCATCAAATTCTTTTCGGAACCATATCAACATTTCATTTTTACTCTTTTCAACAAAATAAATAATGATTCCGGCACTGTTCTCATCCAAGCGAAGCGTTTCGCCATAATTTTTCAGAAAACTTCTGTTGGAATAAACAACCTCATCGGTATTTTCATGAGCCCAGTCGACGATTCTTTTAATCATTTCATTGTCCGGAACGATCCCTTCTGTCACAATATTTTCATCTGAAACAATGGCTAAACCATCAGCTTCAGGAAGATCTTTGATTTCAGCTTTATTTTCGACCAAAGAATCAAATAGACTGTTATGTTTTAAAAATTCTGATTTAAGCTGTGAAGATACTTCATTAAGCTCCAGTCGGTAGTTCAATTCTTTTTTAGACTTAAAAGAAGAATAGGCATTGGATGCCAGGGCAGTAAAAATTCCAGCCTGCACTCTGTCTTCAAGATCTATATGTTTAGGTTCAGAATTCTGGCAGGTTACCAGCCCCCAGAGATGATCATCAATAATGATAGAAACACTAAAGCTCGAAGAAGCTCCCGAGTTTTTAATATACTGCCCATGAATAGGCGACATAGCACGCGTTGCCGTAAAAGTAAGATCAATAGGTTTACTGCTTTTACTCAGCACCGGAACAGTTTCTGCGTACACATTACTGAAAATTCTTTTTCTTTTTTTGAGATAGAGTTCACGGGCCTGTCTCGGAATATCTGATTCCGGGTAATGCAGCCCAAGATAACTTTCCATATTATCATCTCTTTTCTCAGCGATCACCTTTCCCGAGCCGTCCATCATGAATTTATAGACCATCATCCGGTCATAATTCACAATTTTGGAAAGCGTACTTAAAAGCTGATCCCAAAGCTCCTGTTCGTCATCAATGATGTAGAAATTATCGTACTTATTGGATATCCTTTTGTTAGGATTGGTTGAAACACCTTCAAACTCCAGAAAGATATTTTTACCACTTCTGAAAACCGAGAAATGATATTCCTTATCCTTGATAACAATTTTATCAAAATACGTTTCATTTTCTCGTCTTGCGAAATTATTGAGCGAATTGTAAATGTCTGACTGTATAATGTCCTGAAAACTTTCAGGAAAATCCGTAATCTTCTTATCGAAAAGCTGTTCGGTGTTTTCGATCGTAAAAATATCCTTAATATTCTGACTAAAAAAAGCTATGGAATGAGATATTGCATCGATGCCAATAAGATATCCAAAACTTTGTATATAGCCCGGAATATGGATGGGCTCTTCATGACATTCTACAAAATTCATATATTACTTTGATGTATCAAATATAACGAATTTTTTAAAGCAATATTACTTTGTGGTATCAAATCTTAAAAGTGTTAAAACACGCGCCATTCGGTAGATACGTAGAGAAAATACATCTTTTTTCAGGCAAAAAATCATTTCAATTTTTAACATTTAAATGCTGTTTTATTTATAATATACGGAAATTCCAACGATTTTCAATGCAAAATTTTGTAAATGTGATTATTAGCATGAATTGAATATTAATTTTTAAAAAATTTATGTTAATTAAACAAAATTAGTTAAATTTATATCACCAAATATTGAAAACCATTAAAAATCATTAAAATATTCTTGTTAGAAATTCAATATAAAAATTCACCTAACTTAAAAATATTATTATGAAAAATTTCCCCTCAATTCTTTTTTCTTTTATTCTGTCATTAGGAGTTTGGAGTGAATATGAAGCCTGTACAAGGGTCGTCTACAAAGGTCCTGAAAACACCGTGATCACTGCCCGATCCATGGACTGGCGAGATGAGATTCCTGCTAACTTGTGGATTCTTCCAAAAGGGATCGAAAGAACCGGAGAAGTCGGGTCTCTTTCTGAGAAATGGAAATCCAGATACGGAAGTATTGTGAGTACTTCATGGGATATCGCCTCTTCAGACGGAATGAATGAAAAAGGTCTGGTAGCCAATCTTCTCTGGCTGGGAGAATCTCAATATCCAAAATTCAATCCGAAAGGCAAACAAAAAGGGATTGCCATTTCTCTATGGGCTCAATATTTTCTTGATAATTTTGCCACAGTAAAAGAAGCTGTGGAATATGCACAAAAAGAAACTTTCGCTATTGTAAGCGATTATATTCCGGGAACAGAAAGATTTACAACCATTCATCTTTCGCTTTCTGATGCTTCAGGAGACAATGCCGTTTTTGAATATATTAACGGGAAATTAGTCATTCATCATTCTCCGGAATATACTGTGATGACCAATTCTCCGGTTTTCAACGAGCAATTGGCTTTAAATAATTATTGGAAAGGTATTCCGGGAACGGTAATGCTTCCGGGTACCAACCGTGCTGCAGACCGTTTTGTAAGAGCCTCTTATTACATCAATGCAATTCCACAGACTTCAGATCCGAGAACGGCTGTAGCAAGTGTTTTCAGCGTGATCAGAAACTGTTCTGTTCCTTATGGAATTTCTTCAGAAACCGAACCTAATATTTCATCTACAAGATGGCGCTCAGTTTCCGATCAGAAAAACCTGGTCTACTATTTTGAGACCGTTTTTACTCCCAACACCTTCTGGGTAGATCTTAAAGACTTTGATTTAAGCTCAAAAGGAAAAGTGATGAAACTGGATCTAAGTAATTTTCAGACTTACAACGGAAAATCAAATAAAGATTTCAAAGAATCAAAGCCTTTTAAATTTTTAGGGCTTAATTAAATTCAAAAAAATATTTCGTTCATTAAAACACAACCACTATGACCTTTTTTTCAACAAAAAAGAGCAATCTTTTATTTTGCTTTATGCTGTTTTCGTTATCAGTTCGTGCACAAATACCGGATTCTCTACAATCCAAACAACAGGAGGAAGATCATGTAAAATATCCTCAACTTCAGATAAAAGGTCTATTTCAGGCACGCTATCTGGTCGGGATGACAAAAGATGTAGATGTAAACGGGCTTCATCATTCGGATGAATCCGGAACCAGTAATAATTTTATGGTAAAATACATGAGAGTGCAGGTCCGGGCTCAGATCAGTAAACGGACTGAAGTGGTAGCGCTTGCCAATTTAGCAGACTTTAAAAATGACCCCAAATCAAGAGTTCTGGAAAATGCTTATTTAAAATACACCTTCAATCCGAAATTAGCCTTTACAGTAGGACAGTTCAGACCATGGTTCGGAATTGAAGAAACCTACCCGATCGATATTATTAAATCTCTGGACTGGTCTAATCAGTATACCGAATTCGGAAAATTGGGATGGACCAGTTTTCAGATCGGACTTTCTGCAACCGGACAGCTGGAATTAGGTAAAATCCCCTTTCAATATGCTGTTTCTGTCGTGAATGGAAACGGAAAAAACCAAGTGAATGATAACGATAACGGAAAGCAGTATTCCACCAGGCTAGTTTTTGGTCTGGTAAAAAAATATAACCTGAACCTTGGTCTAAATGGGGGAATCGGAGAAGTTTTCGGCAAGAAAATTTATGCTGTGGGAGTCGACTTAAATTCACTCGTCAATTTTGATCCGAGATGGAGTCTGGATATGCAGCTGGAAGCTAAACAGGCCACCAATCATCCGTTGTATTTTGCTGTAGCTCCGGAGTTAAGACCTTCAAATCCTGATGAATATTTGATTCGTGGCGCTTATTTCTTACCCAATTTACGGTACGAGATCAATCATAAAAACCTGAGTGCTTTTGAACTTTCATGCCGTTATGAATATCTGGATACCAATTTCAGATTAAACTCCAATCCGAGACAGACGATCACTCCTATGTTCGGACTTGAGTTCTTAAAAAATTACGGTGCCAGAATCCAGCTGGGTGTTCAGTTTGACCGATATAAATACCAGGTAGAAAATACATCACAATACGATAATAATTTATTCATTGTTCAGGTACAGAGTAGATTTTAAACATAAAAAAAACAAACTATTATGAAAGAAATTAATATTAGAAATGTAGCGATAACCTTTGCTGTCGCGCTCATTATATGGTTTATTCCTGTACCGGAAGGAGTAACCGAAAATGCCTGGCATCTTTTTGCTATTTTTGCAGCGACTATTTTAGGAATTATCCTAAAAGCTGCCCCGATGGGAACGATGTGTATGATGGCAATCGGGTTCACTGCACTTACACAGGTTGTCGCCCCTGGCGATGGAGGAAAATCAATCACAAAAGCACTTTCCGGATTTGGAGATAAAGTGATCTGGCTGATCGGGATTTCGTTCTTTATCGCAAGAGGATTTATCAAAACAGGTTTGGGAAACAGAATTGCTTTTTTATTCATCAGAATTTTTGGAAAAAGCTCTCTGGGACTGGCATATGGATTAGGACTGGCTGATGTCTGTTTAGCCCCGGCTATTCCAAGTAATACAGCCAGAGGTGGTGGTATTATTTATCCGATTATGAAATCTATGGCCATCAGTTTCGATTCTGTTCCTGATAAACCGGAAACACATAGAAAATTAGGCTCTTATTTAACATTAAACAGTTATTATATGAACCTCATCGCATCTTCCATGTTTCTTACAGGAACGGCGAGTAATCCGATGTGTCAGAAATTTGCAGCGAATCTGGGCATAAATATTACCTGGATGTCCTGGGCTGCCGCGGGTTTTGTTCCTGGATTGGTCGCTTTCTTTGTAGTGCCTTTAGTGTTATACAAATTATATCCGCCAGAATTAAAGAAAACAGGTGATGCTCCGAAAATGGCGGCTCAAAAATTAAAAGAAATGGGACCAATTTCTAAAAATGAATGGCTGATGTTATTGGCATTCTTCATTCTATTGGGACTTTGGATTTTCGGTGGCGCGCTGTCTATTGATGCAACCACAACGGCTTTCATTGGCTTAACTTTGCTTTTATTAACCTCAGTATTAACCTGGGAAGACGTAAAATCTGAAAAAGGAGCCTGGGACACTATCGTTTGGTTTGCGGTATTGGTAATGATGGCCAGTTCTCTCAATGAATTGGGATTCATCGGATGGTTCAGTGATCTGATTAAAGTTAAAATCGGGCATATGACCTGGACGGTTGCTTTTCCCGTGATTATACTCGTATACTTTTTCAGCCACTATATTTTCGCGAGTGCAACAGCTCACGTTGCAGCCATGTATGCCGCTTTACTGGGAGTTGGCGTAGCAGTCGGAATTCCTCCGATGCTGCTGGCTATGATGCTTGGTTTCTTAGGTTCAATTTATGGAGTACTGACGCATTACGGTCACGGTCCTGCACCTGTATTTTTCGGAAGCGGATATGTCGACTTAAAAGCATGGTGGCTCCGAGGACTTGAAATCGGAATTGTCCTGTTGATCATTTACATGGGAGTCGGTGGACTTTGGATGAAAGTTTTAGGATATTATTAAAACGGAAGCTCGAAGCACGAGGCTGGAGGCTGGAAGTTTATGAAAAATGCTGTTAATATACGTTAATAAACCTCCAGCTTCCCTCCTCCAACCTCCATTTCTAATTTAACACAAAAATCAAAAAACATGCTGTCAACCTTATCAAGAAAAATGCTGATGTGTCTTACAGGACTTTTCCTGAGCTTCTTTCTGCTGATTCATTTCTTGGGCAATCTCCAGCTTTTTTTACCACAGGAGCAGGCACATCTCCAGTTTAATGCATATTCGCATTTTCTGTCGGGAAATATTGTGATTAAAATCGTTTCCTATGTTTTGTATGCGAGTATTATTCTTCATGCTTTAGATGGTTTAATAATCACCTTAAAAAATAAAAAATCAGGAGCCAACTATCAATCCGACAGACGCGGAAGAGCCAGTAAATGGTATTCCAGAAATATGGGGATTTTAGGAACTTTGTTATTAATTTTCCAGGTGATCCATTTTCAGAATTTCTGGTATATCTATAAATTCGGAAACCCTCCTTTAGACAATAATGGAAATAAAGATCTGTACATTCTGGTGGTCACTGTCTTCAAAGAATGGTGGTACGTTGTTATTTATGTCATTTCGATGATTGCTTTGTGTTATCATTTGATTCATGGAATTTACAGCGCTGTCAGAACCCTGGGATTATTTCATCCCAAGTTTGTACAATGGTTTAAAACTGTTGGAATCGCTTATTCAATCATCATCAGTGTTGGATTTGCCTTAATGCCGGTTTATGTATTCTTCACGTACCGTTAAATTGAAAAAATCATGATTTTAAATTCAAAAATACCGGAAGGATCCCTCGATAAAAAATGGGAAAACTATAAAAAAACAGCCAAGCTTGTCAATCCTGCCAACCGAAAAAAATTAGACATCATCGTTGTCGGGACCGGATTAGCGGGAAGCTCCATTGCCGCTTCACTGGGTGAAATGGGCTATAATGTAAAATCATTCTGTTTTCAGGACAGCCCGAGAAGAGCACATTCCGTAGCTGCACAAGGCGGTGTAAATGCTGCCAAAAATTATAAAAATGATGGTGACAGTGTCTACAGAATGTTTGTTGACACCCTGAAGGGCGGAGATTTCAGAGCCCGTGAAGCTAACGTATACCGTATGGCAGAATGTTCTCTGAACCTCATCGACCAGGCCGTTGCACAAGGCGTTCCATTTGGGAGAGAATACGGAGGTTATCTGAACAACCGTTCTTTTGGAGGGGTTCAGGTGAGCCGGACTTTCTATGCAAGAGGACAGACCGGACAGCAATTGCTTTTGGGTGCTTATCAGGCATTGATGCGACAAGTTGGAAAGAAAAGCGTGCAGTTATTTTCAAGACACGAAATGCTGGATTTAGTGATGATAGACGGAAAAGCCAGAGGAATTATCGTCAGAAATTTAGATACCGGAGAAATTGAAAGGCATGCCGCCCACGCTGTTATTCTGGCAACAGGCGGGTATGGAAAAATCTACTACTTATCTACTTTAGCAATGGGCTGTAATGGTTCTGCGATTTGGAGAGCACATAAAAAAGGCGCACTAATGGCTTCTCCGAGCTGGATTCAGGTGCATCCTACTTCACTGCCACAATCCGGAGATTATCAGTCGAAATTAACCTTGATGTCTGAATCTTTGCGAAATGATGGCAGAATCTGGGTTCCTTTAAATGAAAATGAAACCAGAAAGCCCAATGATATCCTGGAAAATGAAAGAGATTATTATCTGGAAAGACGATATCCTGCTTTTGGAAATTTAGCACCAAGAGATATTTCTTCGAGAGCTGCCAAAGAAAGAATAGATGCAGGCTTCGGAATCGGTCCTTTAAAAAATGCGGTCTATCTTGATTTTTCTAAAGCTATTAAAGAGCAGGGAAAAGAAAAAATTCAGGAGAAATATGGAAATTTATTTGACATGTATCTTAAAATTACAGGATATGATGCGTATCAGGAGCCGATGATGATCTCGCCTTCTGCACACTTTTCGATGGGCGGGCTTTGGGTAGATTATGAATTAATGACTACTATTCCCGGATTATTTGCATTAGGTGAAGCTAATTTTGCTGATCATGGTGCGAATCGACTGGGTGCAAATTCTTTACTTCAGGCTTCTGTTGATGGGTATTTTATCGCGCCCTACACGATTGCAAATTATTTAGCTCAGGAAATTCATACCGGAAAAATTTCAACGGATGATATAGAATTTGAAAAAGCCGAAAGTCACGTAAAACAACAGATTGAAAATTTCATCCACATTAAGGGAACAAAAACAGTGGATTACTTTCATAAAACCTTAGGGAAATTACTCTACGATTATTGTGGTTTAGCCCGAAATGAAGCGGGGCTAAAATTTGCCATCGAAGAAATCAGAAAGTTGAAAAATGAGTTTTATAAAGACGTCAAAGTTTCCGGACAAGGCAACACAATGAATACCGAACTCGAAAAAGCAGGTCGTGTAGCCGATTATTTTGAAATTGGTGAACTGATGTGTTACGATGCTTTAACCCGAAACGAATCTTGTGGTGCCCATTTTCGCGAAGAATATCAAACTCCGGATGGAGAGGCATTGAGGAATGATGCTGAATTTCAGTTCATCTCAGCCTGGGCCTGGACCGGAGAAAATAATGAACCGGAATTGATTAAAGAACCTTTGATTTTTGAACAAATACAACCGACGGTAAGAAGTTATAAATAAAAATATTTTAAATGTAGGATTGTAAAAACCTTTTGACAAGCTCAGGATGACAATCTAATACTATATGCTAAATTAATATATAACTATCCACAGGGTCAGGCTGAGCTTGTCGAAGAATTTTATTAAAAACCATTATCAAAACACAAAAATTATGGATTTACATCTGAAAATATGGAGACAGAAAGACCACCAGAGCGAAGGAAAACTGGTGAATTATGATTTGACAGCATTGAATCCTCACATGTCTTTCCTTGAAATGCTGGACACTTTAAATGAGAAATTAATCGTTGAAGGCGATGAACCCGTAGAATTCGATCACGACTGTCGTGAAGGGATCTGCGGACAATGCGGAATGATGATCAACGGATTGGCTCACGGACCGTTGGAACACACGACAACCTGTCAGCTTCATTTACGTTCTTTTAAAGATGGAGAAACCGTTTTAATAGAGCCTTTCCGGGCTGAAGCCTTTCCCGTAAAAAGAGATTTAAAAGTTGACCGCTCTGCATTTGACAGGATTATTTCTTCAGGTGGATTTGTTTCTGTAAATACAGGACAGGCTCCCGATGCAACAGCCATTGCAGTTACGCATCAAACTGCCGAAGAAGCCTTTGATTCTGCGGCATGTATTGGTTGTGGTGCGTGTGTTGCAACCTGTAAAAACGGAAGTGCAGCGTTATTTACTTCAGCAAAAATCACCCATATGGTTTTGCTTCCACAAGGAAAAGAAGAACGAAGCAACCGCGTTTTGAATATGGTAAAGCAAATGGATTCCGAGCATTTTGGGCACTGTTCCAATACCGAGGCCTGTGAAGTTGAATGTCCACAAGGAATTTCTGTATTAAATATCGCAAGAATGAATTATGAATATAGCAGAGCTTTGTTTTTTAGGAAGAAGTAATATTTTAATTTAATTCATCCTCGGAATTGTAATTTTCGAAGGATTATTTTCATCATACATAATCTCGATTTTACCTTGTCTGGGAACAGAAGCCAAATCCAGAAGATTAACTATTTTCTTGAAAACTGTAATATGTTCTTTACCCTTAAAATCTTTAAAACTCACCTGAAACATAATCTGAGGTTGATCATTCACCGTTAAACCCGTTTGACTTACGCTGATAATTTCGGCCTCGGCATTTCTTCCGGCAAAAAGAATGCGTTCTTCTTTTGTTTTCTTAAAAAACTTTCCGACAATCATTTGATAGACGAAAATGGTCAATAAAAACATCACTCCACTGAAAATAATCGGATGCATGAAAGTCAGAAACCGCCATCCAAAATCAAAGGATTCTGTTGTGTAGAAATAGTAATACAGTCCAATAACGTAAGCGATCATAAAAACCACAAACAAAATTCTTAAGACCATTCCGACAGGATTAAATTTGGTCTGTTGGCCGCTTAAAATAAAATAAGGTTCTTCCGATATATCCGGATTCAATAAAACTTTAACTATTTTGCCAGCATCAAATCTCTTTTCCTGAGGTTTAATATCATGAAAAAGTAGCTCATGTTCAATCAAAACATTCCTCAAATTCTGAAAAGAAAGTTTGATCTGAATGGCATTGATGTTCGATTTAGCATTATATTTTATCAATTGATAATCAATAATTTTCGCGTCTCTCGGTGTTCCGTTTTTGAGAATATTACTGATCGTATTTTTAGCTTTAAAAGTTTTTACGAAAAGATTATTGATGAAAAATATAATCACATACAACCATACTAAAACAGAAAAACCAAGATAAATATAGCTGACAATCAGCGAATTTCTTGGTTCTAAAAGCGTTTCCGAAGTTGCCATATAAATGATAATTGGAAACGGTATGCAGAAAAACAACATATAAAGCGCCCAGAAAATGATCATGAACTTCATAACGAATATTTTGTGATTGGTTATAAAGTTATCATTTTATTAATTAACCGGGCAATTCTATAGTTTAAACTTCTTTATCGAAATACAACATATAATATTTCCCTTTTTCATCTTCTCCCGTAGCCAGTTTCTGACGATCTCCATGGATGTAGATGTGGAAATTTTTATCTAATTTAATAATGCTCTTGAAATGTCTCTGAGTCTTCTTAACAGCCGCTTCACTGATCGGGAATTCCTCAGCAATATTGATCTGCATATCCTGCTCATAATCTGTTTTAAAATTATTAAAACTTTCAATTACATGCTCATCTCCCAATACTTCCGTTGCAAATTCATCTAATTTAAACTCTTCTTTTTCTTTAAAGAAATTGATTGATTTATTTAAAAAATCTGCCTGATCTGCCTTCGAAACTTCAAATTCCTGAGGTAGCTGTTTTGTGATATAATCTTTATACACCATCAATGCTTCCTGGGTGTGGAAATATTCATCATCACGCTGTTTTACTTTTAAGAAATCTTCGAACCAGTAATACATATCTCCGTTTTTGTTGTTATCAACCACAGAAAGTACATACCCCGTTTCTTTATCATTATTATAGATTAAAGCAGCCTTATCAATTTTCGACAAGCCGATTCCCTGATCTTTTTCGATATCAAAAGTTTCCTGATTAGGAGAAATTTTAAGGAAAGATTCTCTTTTTTCAGTTTTGAAAATTCCGATTTTATCCACTCTTTCTGTGCCTTCTCTTTCGTCTTCAAAATATACGATAAATAATTCTCCACCCTGAACTCTTGGATTTTCAGCAGCTTCAAAAAGGTGTTTTGCAATATTTTCAGATTCCCAAAGAAATTTGGCTTTATCATCAAAAATTTCAGATACAGAACTGAAAACAGCATTATTAACCAAATAGGTATCACTGTAAAAATGGAATGTTTCTTCCGATTTAAAAGATCCTAAAAAGTAATCTTCAAGCAATTCTGCCATTCCTTCTTCCAACTGCAACTCTTCCTGAGAAAGCGTTAAAGATTCTCCGTTGATTTTATTTCCGACTCTGTGTACTACGATTTTTGAAAACATCTTAAATATTTTGGATTGCAAAGATATTAATTATCTCAGAGAATCAGCAGTATTTCATTCTGATAAAAACCTTATCATTTTGACATGATTTTTTTATTTAAAATTTAAATAAAAATAAAATAAACCACTATAAAACAATCAATTAAATCAAAACAACCTCTAAAGGAATACTATTTGGCATTATGATTCTCAAAACATATGAAAATGGACTTAAAAACATTAAACCGCCTTGATACACTAAGAAGATTAAAAAGTAAAGGTCCGGAAACTCCGAAATGGCTGAAATCCTACAAAATGTTGGCATTAGCTGTCGTATTAATGCTGATCTGGTTCTTTTTTCAAAAAATTTAAAACATAATTATTTAAATATGAATTATTTAGAAGCTGTTCAGGAAATCTCTGATGTTGTTCCCGATATTCAAAACGAACTCACAGAGAATAAGACTCAAAACTCTTATTATGTCATCCAGACTTTTACCAATTGTATAAAAAATATGATTCGACAGAATGACAGGAATGTTTTATTTAAAAGTTTGGATAAGATGGGCAAAATTTACAAAAATGGTGATCAGTTATTAAAAAATGCTGTAGAAAACACTTTTATCTATTCCTTGGATGGTGTAATGGTTTTTTGCAGCCAGGAATTCAGAAAAGTAATATTCAGTCATCTTTCTGAAGATTTGCTGAAAATATATGCCAAGCAGATCTACACCCATGGCACATAAAATTTTTATTACATTTTTTGTCCGTTTTATTACAAATGAACTAAAATTCACAAAATAAAAACCTATTAAAAATCAAGCCTTTATGAAAACAAAAATAAGAAAAATATCTGACTGGAAAACCTGGAAAACATCGACCAACAAACACAATATAGAGATTTTAGCGACTCACATTGCCGTGATTATCGGTGTATTTATTTTTGCTGCCTGTTTATAAACTTTGGTACAGTTTTCGCCGCAGTAAAAGAGTTCTGAAAAATATTAATTATGATGAATGTACAAATGCAAACTATTAATCAAAAAATAGCTATTGAATATTTAAAATTTTTCTATCCACCACTTCGCAATGAGATTGCACAACTGTCTAAACAAGACAACTTTGCAGGGATTATGCAGGCAACGGTAAATTATTTGAAAAACCTTTTACAGGAATCAAAAGTGAATATTATTGCCCATCACATCAAGCTGATGGATCTGATTTACAAAGTCGGAGATTCTTATGTAAAAGATATTATTGAAAACATTTTCGTAAGGTCATTTGAAAGTTTTAAAAAACATACTAAAATTCAACACTGGAAGCTTCTTTACCAGTATATGCCGGTCAATTTTCAGGTTATTTATAATGATCAGCAAAAACAGGATCGAATATTCTTCGGCAAGTAAAATTTAAGTAAAAATAATACTCCTCAAACTTTTTGTTTGGGGATTTTTCTTGTCCGTTTATTTAAATGATAACCGTTCAGTTGCCAGGAAAAAAGATGGAGAAAATTAAAGTGTGTAATTATTTCAAAAAAATGAATATGTAAGCCTGAAAAAACTTCACACATTAAATCAAAAACCATAAAAAACTCCCCTCGCTGACGCTCGGGGAGTTTTTACTATCTAAATAATATTGTTAATTCTTAATTATTTTACCTGTATAGTTTTCATTTCCATTGGAGAGAGAAATAATATACATCCCTTGAAGTAATCTGTTGAATTGATTATTTATTTTTTCGTTAATTTCTTCAATAGTACCATTATATTCAAATACAGACTGCCCTGAAAGATTATGAATTTTGGCGGTATACTTTCCTTTGGCATTTTTTATACTGATCGTAACTCTGTCGCCGTTTTTTACAGGATTAGGATAGATAATCAGCTTACTGTCTTTTAATACAACTTCTTCAGTCGCCAGTGTACTTGCCGGGTAAACCAATATTTTTTGCCCATCATATCCAACAGCATATACTTTCTGTGCATTAGAAGGAAAATCAACATATGTATTGACCATCGACAGATCTCCTGTTCCCACCACAGATACGCTGATCAATTTACTGTTTGTATCATATGTTTCGAATGCAACTGCATTGTTCCATTTTGAATTGTCAACTAATAAAAACTGTCCCTGAGCATTGCTCATTACCTGGGCTCCAACTCCTGTTACTCCTGAAAGTGGTAATTTATTCTTATAAATATTCACACTATTTGCAGAAATATAACTAATAACAGGTGAAGTCGGTTTTGCGTATCCTTTAGATGCAACGTATGCTTTCACCTCATCAATCATACTTTGAGTAATTGTAAGCTGACCGTTAGAGTAATCTTTGATAGTAGCATTAATCGGAACCAAAAATCCTGTCGTCGTAAAGAAATCTGTTAAATCTTCATGTACCGCATCACAGGTATTTTTCACAAAATTCATCACCAGCTGTCCGTTGGTAAGCTGGGACTCATTTGTATTTCTGACTTTTTCTACAACAGTTCCGAACCAGTGTGCATAATCAGGAGTTCCCGCAGGAGGAGACGTAGGATTTGTAGCCGTATTTTCATCCGACATATTAGTATCAAATGCCAGAGCAGGTGCATTTTTCGATGCTCCGGCTATCTGATAATATAACATCAGTTGCCAAAACGGAACAAGAGTCCTGATCTGCTGATCCTTAGGATTTACAAAATCTGCTCGAAGCTGATCTGAAAAGCTTTTACCATTTATTTTTGTCTGAATAATAAATTCCCCAAATCTGTTTCCTACTACACTTGGAAAGGCTGTTTTATATGCAATTTCCCGCTCTATACCTGTAAGCTTTTTATTATCTACAGGGGGATAAAGATTATAATCAGCCCATAAAGAATAGATATTATTGGTAATTTCGGTAGTTCCTACCCATCTTATACCAGGGCTTACCTGATTAACATGCCCCAGTTCATGGGCAACTCCCCAGATGGCAAGATTTGAAGCTGAAACAGCACGAGGTACTCCCCAGGTAAGGTCTAAGTGTACTCCTATCCCTCCAGCAAACCATCCTCCCTGAGATGCTGTATATACGAACTGTCTGTTTTTAAAATTTTTATTAAACTTAAAAAAGCCCATCATTTCGCGCTCAGATTTTGTAATAACATCATATTTGTCAATTAAAGGCTGAGGAGTTGTATAATGAAAATTTTTAATGGCAGACTTATCAATTAGCAATTGAGCATAGTGCCCTTCTATATCTACTTTAGGATAAACCCCATTTCCTAGCATTTCTATCCAGTCTTTAGAATCTGTAATTCCTGTTGTGTAGATCCCATTGATAATCCCTGTTGTGATATTCAATTTAACAGTAGGTGCAGATGCCTTATCCGTGAAATACGAAATATATCCTAACCCTTTATTTGTTATATTAATAATATTAAGCCCATTCTTTAAAGGATAAATACTGTTTTCAGCATTTGTTTCATTCGCAAAGTTTTTCACTCTTAAATTTACGGGCGATTCATCCGTAATATCCTTTGCAAAAATTACTGCCGTAGTATTCGCTTCGAATACAATTCCTGTCGCATTTTCAAAAGGATTATATCCTCCTATTTTATATTGAGTATTAATGCTTTCTAATGTTTTATAAGGACGAAATTCTTTTACCCTGTATTTCTTATTGTAAGTATTGTTAAATAAACACTGTGCTAAAGCTTTTACAAAAGGTGAGCTTATGGCATTGATATTCTGTTGAGTTACATTACTTTTCAGACCGCCAAAAATAGTATCATTAAAAATATTGGCATAAGCTAAAGGATTTAAGCTGTTCGGATTATTTCTGTAAAATTCCATTTCTGCACAGCTGGCATAATTACCGAAGCCATCCAAAACCTCAATTTTAATGTTCAGTGGAGTGATGGTATTGGGGAAATATACTGTTCTGGCAGTACCGTTCTGCTGAAAATTTTGGGTTGCAATAACTATATAATTGGCATTAGAAGAAGTATTATAACTTATTTTTATATTCCCGAAAAAACCATTATGGCTGCCACCTCCGGGTCTCGGAATATATTTCAGATAATTAATCGGAGTTTGCCCGTTAAATCTATAAATCAGTTTTACCGGAAAAACAGTTGCTGAAGACCATGATGAATGATAAAGGGTTGTCGGGTCTCCATCAAAAGATTTCTCAATATTATAACCATTCTGAAAACTGGAAGCTGACGAACCATTAACCTGAGGAGTAACTTTTACATCCTGATAATTCGAAATACCACTAGTTGGAAGTGCACATTCAGTAGATGCGGAAGTCATATTTTCTGATGAATAAAACTCCATTTCGGCACAACTTGAGAAATTATTTTTCCCGCCTAACACATCAATTCTTATCATAGCCGGCTTAACGATCGGATTGGGCAAAGTGATGGTCTTGGCCGTATTGTCTTCTGCTAAAGAAATAATTCCTGTTGCATTTATAAATACTGATGGATTTGCTTGCGTAGAGTAAGAAATTTTAACACTCGTCCATATTCCGTCTGTTCCTGTGGCTCTTGGTTTATATACCAATTTGTTGACACTTTTGACTGTTTTAGAGAAATTAAAATCCAGCCGGTCCGGTATTCCGATATTTAAGCTATTGTTGGAAATATAAAGCGTATTTACATTTTCATCATTACATTGCCATGTTTCATGTCCTGTCTGTGGAGTTTGTAGAGAAGTCACATTCATCGCAGGAATTTTATATTCCTGCTGAGCAAAGATCATTGTACTCCAGAAAAGTACAATGAATAATAATTTTTTTTCCATTGTGTGTGTTTATCCTGCAAAGATAAAAATATCGTGCCAAAATAAAATTAACTAATAAAATAAATTATTAGTTAATTTTAAATAATCAAACCTTTTAATGATACTACATCCTCATAAATAATTCAATACTTAGTATTAATTCTTGATTATTTTAGTGGCATAACTTTCATTTCCATTGGAAAAAGAGAGGATATATACACCCTTCGTTAATCCGTTGAACTGAGTATTCACCCTACGATTAATCTCTTCGGAATTGCCTTTAAATTCTGATAAGAACTGCCCTGCAACAGTATGAATTTTGCAGGTATAATTTCCTTTCGCATCTTTGATACTGATGGTTATCCTGTCATCATTTTTTACAGGATTAGGATAAACAGTAAAATCATTATTACTTCCTTTCACATCTTCAGCTGCCAGGCTGCTTGCCGGATAAACCAGAATTTTTTGCCCATCATATCCAACTGCATATACTTTCTGTGCATTAGAAGGAAAATCAACATACGTATTCGCTAATGTTGTATCTCCCGTCCCCACAATAGACACGCTGATCAATTGATTGGCAGCAGTGTAAGTTTCGAATGCAACAGCATTAGTCCATTTTGAATTGTCAACTAATAAAAACTGTCCCTGAGCATTATTGGTAATCTGGGCTCCGACTCCTGTTACTCCTGAAACCGGTAAAAGATCCTTAAAGGCATTCACACTATTTGCAGAAAGATAATTGATCACTGGTGAAACCGGTTTGGCATATCCTTTTGATAATATATAAGCTTTCACATCATCAATCATGCTCTGTGTAACAGTAAGCTGATCTGTCGAATAATCTGAAATAGTCCCGTTAATAGGTCTTAAAAAACCTGTACTTGTAAAAAAATCAGTAAGATCTTCCTGTACCGCATCGCATGTATTTTTAACAAAATTCATCATCAGCTGCCCTTGATTAAGCTGAGATTCATCTGTATTTCTCACCTTCTCTGCTACCGTGGCAAACCAATGGGCATAGTCCACTCCTGTTCCCGGACCTGAAGGCGTTTGTGTATCCTCATCAGACATATCCGAATCAAAAGCCAGTCTCTGAGCGCCTTTTGAAGCGCCCGCCAACTGATAATATAACTCTAACTGCCAGAACGGAACAAGACTTCTGAAGTTAGCGTCAAGTGCATTCACATAATCTATTCTGAACTGATCCATAATATTTTTTCCATTGATCTGTGTCTGAATGATAATTTCTCCAAATCTGTTTCCTGCCACTTTAGGAAAAGTCGTTTTATCTGCAGTTTCTCCTTCAAGCCTTGTAAACCTGTTGCTTCCCGTAGGTGAATATAAATTATAATATGCCCATAACGAGTATAAATTATTGGTAATTTCTGTCGTTCCTATCCATTTCAATCCAGGTCGTACCTGATTGACGTGTCCCAATTCATGACCAACTCCCCAAATATCAAGTCCGGTTGCCGAAGCGGAATTTGAAAGCCCCCATGTAAGATCTAAATGAACGCCCAGACCTCCTGCAAACCAGCCTCCCGTAGATTCTGTATAGACAAGCTGTCTGTTTTTTATATTTTTATTAAATTTAAAAAAGCCCATCATTTCTCTTTCTGATTTTGTAATCGCATCATATTTATCGATCAGCGGCTGAGGATTTGTAAAAGAAAATTACTTACCGCTGATTTATTTATCACAAGCTTTGTGTAATAGCCTTCTATATCAATTTTCGGATAAACATCATTAGTAAGCATTGCGGTCCATTCCGCTGAAGCTGTTCCTTTTTTGTAAATACCATTTACAATTCCCGCAGTAATATTTACAGATATCGGAGCTGCATTGGTATCATCGGTATAATAAGATATATATCCTAAACCGGCATTGGTAATATTTAAAATATTCAGTCCATTTTTCAGTTCATAAGATTTTTCAGGAGAAGAGCCTTCAGTGGCAAAATCTCTTATTTTTAAATATACCTTATGGGCAGCAGTAATATCTTTTGCAAAAACAATAGCAGTCGTATTGGTCTGAAATACGATTCCTGTTGGATTTTCATAATTATTATAGTTCCCTATTTTGTATTGTGTATTGATTGATTCAATTGTTTTATAGGCTGAAAACGTCTGAACCCTATACTTTTTATGATATGTATTATTAAATAAACATTGTGCTAAACCTTTAATAAAAGGTGAAGAAATTGCATTAATATCCTGCTGGCTGACCGATGGTTTTAAAGTGCTTAATATCGTATCATTAAAAATATTTGAATAGGCAGAAAGATCAAAACTATTCGGATTAGTCCTGAAAAACTCCATTTCGGCACAACTTGCAAAATTATTTTTCCCGTCCAGAACTTCAATTTTTATATTTAACGGAGTAATTGCTGAAGGGAAAACAACTGTTTTTATGGTATTCGTTTGTCCGAAATTTTGTATTGACAGATCAATATAATTGGGATTGGAAACGGTGTTATAACTGATCTTTACATTTCCAAAAAGTCCGTTTGGTCCGCCATCTTGGCGTGGTGTATAGCGCAAATAATTCATTGCAGTCTGTCCGTCAAATCTGTAAACCAAAGAAATTGGGAAAGTAGCAGCTGTAGCATTCCAGTCACAATGATATAGAGTATTTATATTACCATCAAAAGATTTCTCAATGCCTTCTCCTGCCTGAATGCTTGAAGCTGATGATCCTGAAACCTGTGGCAAGACCGGGATATCGGTGTAAGCAGCGAACTCATTGGCAGGCAATACACATTCTGACTGTATGGGATCTACCTGCTCATCAGAATAGAACTCCATTTCGGCACAGCTCGAAAAATTATTCTGAGCCGATAACACATCCACTTTGATCACCGCCGGTTTGATAATAACTGTGGGTAAATCAATGGTTTTTGCTGTATTATTCGCTGCCCAAGTAATAATCCCCGTTGCATCCACGAAAACGTTTGGATTCGTTTGTGTAGAATATGAAATTTTAACACTTGTCCATATTCCGTTTGGGCCGGCAAGTCTGGGTTTATACACCAACCTATTTACGCTTTTTACACGGTTTGAAAAATTAAAGCTCAGCTGATCAGGCATAGCAGTAGTTAAATTATAGCGGGAATGATATAATGTATTGGCATTATTATCATTACACATTCCGGCTTCCTGTCCCGGTTGTGCTGGTTGTAATGAGCTCACAAAAGCTACTGGCATTTTATACTGTGCAAAACCCATCTGTAAGCATAGTAATAACAAAAGGATAAAATTTTTTCTTCTCATATGTGTCGTAAAATTAAGTTCAATATAACGTGAATTAATTTACCAAAAATATTATTTTTAAAAAGATAATATTTAACGAATATTCAAAAAAAGAAAAAAATTCTCAACTTTAACATAAAAAATCCCCAAGTTTTCACTTGAGGATTTATTTTTATTAAAATTTAGATATAATCTAATTATTTTACTTCTTCGAAGTCTGCATCTTGTACATCTTCTGCTCCACCTGCATTTCCAGCATTCTGAGCTCCTCCGTCTGCACCCTGAGCACCTTGTCCTGCTGCATACAATTCTTCTGAAGCTGCCATCCAAGCTGCATCTAAAGCTTCTGTTTTAGCTTTTACATCATCTCCGTTTTTAGCTTCAAAAGCAGTTTTTAATTCTGCGTGAGCTGCTTCGATTGCTGCTTTTTTATCTGCAGATAATTTATCACCAAACTCTTTCAGTTGTTTTTCAGTCTGGAAGATCAATCCGTCAGCTTTGTTGAATACTTCAACTTCTTCTTTTCTTTTAGCATCCGCTGCAGAATTTTCCTGAGCTTCTTTCTTCATTCTTTCGATTTCTTCGTCAGAAAGACCTGAAGAAGCCTGAATTTTGATAGTCTGCTCTTTACCAGTTCCTTTATCTTTTGCAGATACACTTAAGATACCATTCGCATCGATATCGAAAGTAACTTCGATTTGAGGAACTCCTCTTGGTGCTGGTGGAATATCTGTAAGGTCGAATCTACCGATTTCTTTGTTATCGTTGAACATTGATCTTTCTCCCTGCCCTACTCTGATGCTTACAGCCGGCTGGTTGTCAGAAGCTGTAGAGAATACTTCAGATTTTTTAGTTGGGATCGTAGTGTTCGCTTCAATTAATTTAGTGAAAACAGAACCCATCGTTTCGATACCTAGAGAAAGTGGAGTCACATCTAATAAAAGAACGTCTTTTACATCACCTGTCAATACACCACCCTGAATCGCTGCACCAATTGCTACAACCTCATCCGGGTTAACTCCTTTAGATGGTTTTTTACCGAAGAATTTTTCTACTTCTTCCTGGATGATCGGGATTCTTGTAGAACCTCCTACCAAGATTACCTCATCGATATCAGAAGTTGATAAACCTGCATCTTTCAACGCTTTAGCAACTGGCTCCATAGATCTTCTTACAAGGTCAGCAGCTAATTGCTCAAATTTAGCTTTAGTTAAAGTCTTCACTAAGTGTTTAGGACCTGTAGCTGTAGCTGTAATATATGGAAGGTTGATTTCTGTTTGTGGAGAAGAAGACAATTCGATTTTTGCTTTTTCAGCAGCTTCTTTCAATCTTTGTAATGCAATTGCATCAGATTTCAATTCTACTCCTTCTTCAGCTTTGAATTCGTCTGCCATCCAGTTGATGATCACATCATCAAAATCATCACCACCTAAGTGTGTATCTCCGTTTGTAGACAATACTTCAAATACACCGTCTCCCAAATCAAGGATAGAGATATCGAAAGTACCACCACCAAGGTCATATACAGCGATTTTTTGATCTTTATGAGATTTATCTAAACCGTAAGCTAATGCTGCAGCTGTAGGTTCGTTGATAATTCTTTCAACTTTAAGACCTGCAATTTCACCAGCCTCTTTAGTCGCTTGTCTCTGTGCATCGTTAAAGTATGCAGGAACAGTGATTACCGCTCTTGTTACTTCTTGTCCAAGATAATCTTCAGCCGTTTTCTTCATTTTCTGAAGGGTCATTGCAGAAATTTCCTGTGGAGTATATTCTCTGTCGTCGATTTTTACTTTTACGGTATCGTTTGGTCCTGAAACTACTTCGTAAGGTACTCTTGAGATTTCTTTAGCGTCTTCTTTGAAGTGCGTACCAATAAATCTTTTAATAGAGTATACTGTTTTCTTTGGGTTGGTTACAGCCTGTCTTTTTGCAGGATCTCCTACTTTTCTTTCTCCATCTTCTGTAAATGCTACGATAGAAGGTGTTGTTCTTTTACCTTCCGCGTTAGGGATTACTACCGGGTCTTTACCCTCCATTACTGCAACACACGAATTCGTTGTTCCTAAGTCGATTCCAATTATTTTACTCATAATATTTTTTATTTTTTCTATTTTAAAGTTTAATTTACACTCTCAATTTCTCAATATCTGTACCAGAGGAAAATTTATGACAAATTGACACATTCCGGCATTTTATCATTACAAACAATGATAAATACGGCAACTTTAGACACATTATAGCCAGACAAAATGTAAAAAATTAATCAAAGTTTAACTTAGAAAATAGGAAAAGAAACGTAATGAATTATTATTTTTGATAAAATATAAACTAGAGAATGTCATTACACTTTAATCCGAGAGATATTACATGGCTTGCCTTCAATGAAAGGGTTCTGCAGGAAGCGATGGATGAAAAAGTACCTTTACATCTGAGAATTCGTTTTTTAGGAATTTTCTCCAACAATTTAGATGAATTTTTCAGAGTACGGGTTGCCGGATTAAAGCGTGCGATGGATTTTAAGGAAAAAGTGATTGCAGAATCTTTTTATCAGCCACCTTCAAAAATTCTCCAGAAGATTAACGAGATTGTTATAAGACATCAGCAAAACTTTGATAAAACCTGGAAAAAAATTCAGGAAGAAATGGCTGATCATAAGGTATCTATTAAAACTTCAAAAAATTTAACTGCAAAACAAAAAGAATTTGTCAGAAATTACTTTGATGAAGTCGTAGAATCCAATGTGATTCCGATTTTACTTCATGAAAATACGCCCATGCCTTATATGAGAGATAAAAGTCTCTATCTGGGAGTGGCTATGCGAAAAAAAGACTGGCAATATTCAAGTAATTATGCGATTATCGAAATTCCGTCAAGATTTGTCGGTCGATTTGTACTTCTTCCGACAGAAGATCCTGAGGAAAAAAATGTAATGCTGCTGGAAGATGTCATTACCTTCAATCTTCCGCATATTTTTTCTTACTTCGGCTATGATGAGTTTGCTGCCAATGCTTTCAAAGTAACAAAAGATGCAGAAATGGATCTTGACAATGATATCAAAACCAATTTTGCAGAGAAAATAGAAAAAGGGCTTAAAAACAGAAGAAAAGGAAAACCTACCCGTTTTGTTTTTGATAAAGATATGGACAAGGCCTTGCTTGAACTGCTTATCCGAAAACTAAATCTGACTAAAAAAGACAGTATTATTCCTGGCGGAAAGATTCATAATTTTAAACATTTTATGGATTTTCCGGATGTTTTCGAAAAATATACTAGACCGGTAGAAAGAACATCTTTTACGCATCAGGCATTTGAACATGGCGAAAGAGTAACCGATGTTATTTTGAAGCACGATGTTCTTTTAACTTTCCCTTATCATAAATATAATCCCGTTATCGACCTTCTGCGTGAAGCAGCCATGGATCCTGATGTAAAATCTATTCAAATCACGGCCTATCGACTGGCCAGCAGTTCAAAAATCATTAATGCACTGATTTATGCCGCCAGAAACGGTAAGGAAGTAACGGTAATGCTTGAACTTCAGGCAAGATTCGATGAAGAGTCCAATCTGGAATGGAAAGAAATGCTGGAGCCGGAAGGAATCACTGTCTTAGTTGGGATTCCTGATAAAAAAGTACACGCTAAACTTTGCGTGATCAAAAAAAGAGCTCACAACAAAACCATTCAGTATGGGTTTGTAAGCACCGGGAACTTTAACGAAAAAACAGCCAGGATTTATGGAGATCATTTATTAATGACTGCTGACCGAAGTATAATGGCAGATATTAATAAAGTTTTTAATGTATTAAAAAAACCAAAAGAAGATTACTTACCAATTTTAAAAACGTGTAAAAACTTATTGGTTTGCCCTCAGTTCATGCGTGAAAAGATTGTTCATTATATTGATAAGGAAATTGAGGAAGCAAGGGCTGGAAGGAGAGCTGAGATGATCATCAAAGCTAATTCTGTAAGCGATCGGGCCTTAATTGAAAAACTATATGCTGCTGCTGAAGCGGGAGTGGTTGTCAAGATGATTGTAAGAGGAATTTATTGTGCCATCAATCAAAAAGAATTTAAAGAAAAAATAAAAGGCATCAGTATCGTAGATGAATATCTTGAACATGCCAGAGTCATGTATTTCTATAACAAAGGTTCAGAAGACATGTACATTTCGTCAGCTGACTGGATGACGAGAAATTTAGATTACAGAATTGAAGCTGCCGCTAAAATAAGTGATAAAAATTTAAAAAAAGAATTAAAAGATATTCTCGACATTCAGTTGAAAGATAATGTAAAAGCTCGTATTTTAGACAAAAAATTGAGCAACGAGTATATCAGCAATGATAAGGAAGAATGCCGTTCTCAGGTGGAAACATACAGATATTTAAAAGCTAAAACGAACAAAAAATGAAGATTGCAGCCATAGATATAGGAAGTAATGCAGCAAGACTTTTAATTAATGAAGTAAAAATCAATAACAAAAAGCCGGAATTCATCAAACTCAATCTGCTAAGAATACCTTTGCGATTGGGAATGGACGTTTTTACGTTGGGAAAGATCGGGGAAGAAAGAGAAAAAATGGTCATCGATTCAATGAAAATTTTCAGCGATCTGATGAAAATTTATAATGTCGAGCATTACAGAGCCTGTGCTACAAGTGCTATGCGAGATGCTGCCAACGGGCAGGATATCATCCGGGAAGTAAAAGAAACATCAGGAATCAATATTGAAATTATTTCCGGGGATGAAGAGGCAACTTTGGTTTTCGAAAATCACGTAGCGGAAGGTCTGGACAAAGAATTTGCCTATCTCTATATTGACGTAGGTGGAGGTTCTACAGAGCTGACGTTCTACGAAAACGGCAAAATGATCTACGAAAAATCTTTCAACATCGGAACGATCCGATTACTGAACAATCTGGTGACTCCAAATAACTGGCAGGAGATGAAAGAAGAGATCAGAAAAAATATTAACAGTAAAAAGCCTGTTGTAGCCATTGGATCGGGAGGAAATATCAACAAAGTTTTCTCAATGAGCAAAACCAAAGACGGAAAACCGATGTCACTTTCTCATCTGAAAAAAGTTCACAAGGAATTTGACGATATGACCGTCGATGAAAGAATGACTAAATATAATATGAGAGAAGACAGAGCGGATGTTTTGGTACATGCCATCAAGATCTTCAATAATGTAATGTCTTGGTCGGAAATCAACAAAATTTTTGTTCCTAAAATTTCTGTTGCGGATGGATTGATTCATAATATTTACAGTCAGTTACACAATAAAAAATAATTTTTGCAACACCTATATTAAAACCGGTCACTTAGATCGGTTTTATTTTTTATCAGCTTTTGTTTGGAGCTATTTCCCGCTCTTAGCACTCGCTATTTTTAAGTTTCGGCGGCCTCGTCTTTGACGAGGCCGCCGAAACTTAAAAATGAGCTCAGACAATTGCACGATCGGGGCTAAGAATTTCGTCTTTTATTCAAAACTGATTATTAAAACAAAACAAGTTTCATTAATCAAATTGATAAAACCACCTCATCTGATAACACTTCTTAATTATATCCATTTTTCACAAAAAAGGAATTACACAGATATAACGTATTGGTTTATAAAATTATAACATCAATAAAAATATTTTATTAAATACTTCTAACAATAAACTAAAAAAACAGTATAATTTTTGCATTTAATTTAAAGTAAAAATAAAGACAGAACGTCATCAACAATAATAACATCAACAAAATGAACTCAATCAAGATAATTATAACAGGAGCAACAGGTATGGTAGGAGAAGGCGTTTTAATGGAATGTCTTGAAAACCCTAATGTTTCAGAAATTCTGAGTGTCAGCAGAAAGCCTTCAGGAAAAAAACACGCCAAGTTAAAAGAATATATCGTTTCAGATTTCCTGAATATTGACCCTAATGATGAAAATCTAAAAGGTTATGATGCTGTTTTCTTTTGCGCCGGAATCAGCAGCGTAGGAATGAATGAAGAAGATTATACAAAAATCACTTATGATACTACATTACACTTTGCAAAAGCTGTATTAAGCCAAAACCCGGGTATGGTTTTCAACTATGTTTCGGGCGCCCATACCGATAAAACAGAAAGCGGAAAACTAATGTGGGCAAGGGTAAAAGGAAGAACAGAAAATGCTTTAAAGAAATTGGGTTTCAGAGGCGAATACAACTTTCGTCCCGGATTTATGAAACCTGTTGACGGTCAGGAAAATGTGAAATGGTTTTTTAAACCTATTATTTGGATTTTCCCTATTATATTACCTTCAAAATCATTAACTTTACACGAGGTCGGGAAAGCAATGATTAATGCTGTTCAGAAAGGATACCCTACTTCAGTTTTAGAAATTAAGGACATAAAAAACCTAGCCATATGAAAGAAATGTTAAAAAGAATTTTTCTGGTTGCTTTTATCCTACTGGTCCTGACTGCCATTTCAGGATTTTTCTACATGCAAAAACATCCCCTTGAAGGAAAAAAATCAACCGGACAGAATATGAATCTTTCGGGACAGAAAGTAAAATAAACAGTTATTCTAATGAGTATATTGGTTTTTAAATTAATCTACTGATATTGTGTTTTTATATCTCCTAATTGTATTACCTATTTATTAAACATTTCTTAAAATTACCTTAAAACACTTACAAAGTATAAAGATCATTTTTGCATAAATTAATATAAGCAAAAAATGACTAATAACTACTTGTTAAAAGGGTCTGTAATTGCCGCATTTTTTCTACAAGGTGCACTTTTTGGGCAAACGACTCTTATCCATTACTGGAATTTTAACAACAATTCTTCTGCAGCTGCCATTACTGCACCTACTTCAACACTGGTAGGCGGATCTTTGGCAGCCGTAACGAGCGGAACAACAGAAGTGGATTTCGCAGGAGGTACAGGGCAAAACTTCAATGTCGACAATTTAAATGCAAGAAACGGAGATGTTTCCGGAACGCATTTGAGATATAACTTCCCGATCAATGGTAATTTACAGTTCAACTTACCGACAACGGGTTATCATAATGTAGTTGTAAAATTTACAACCAGAAGATCAGGTTCCGGCGCTGGAACACAAACCTGGTCTTACTCAACAGATGGGACCACTTTTCAAACTTATCAGACAGTTTCTCCGCAGGATGCAAACCCGCAGTTGGTTACTTTTGATTTTTCTGCAATTTCAGGCGTTGCAAACAATCCGAATTTTAAACTAAAAGTTGAATTTTCAACAGGTACAGGTGGAAATGTTGGAAATAACCGTTTCGACAACTTCACCGTTGATGCAACAGCTGTAAATGGTACAGACACCACTCCACCTACGGTTACCTATCTTCCTACAAACAACACAAATAATGCCTCAACTACTGTAAATCCCACTATTTCTTTTAATGAAAATGTAAGATTGACAGACAACTCCACGATCAACGATTCTAATGCACAAACACTTGTTGATTTCCGTATTGGAAATGCTTCAGGTACACAAATTCCCTTCACAACAACTTTCAGCAATAATAAAATCACTGTAATCCCAACTTCCGGTTTAGTCCCCAACCAAACCTATTATCTGGCCTTAAAACCTAATATGGTGGAAGATACCAGTGATAATGCAGTAACAGCAGCAACTTCTACGGTATTTACAACCGCCGGAACTTCTATTTCTTTGGATAAAAATTTTGTTAAAGTCAATGAAAATGCGGGAAATCTGGCATTCAAAATTAATATTGCCAACCCTTCTACCTCTACGGTTAATCTGGTAGTAAAACCGGCACCTTTCAGTACAGCTGACAGCAGTGATTTCACTTTAGCGAATCAGACAATTAATATTAGTCCGTCAACAACCAGCTACACCGTTAATATTCCTATTATTGATGATACACTGGAAGAGCAACATGCAGAATATTTTGTGGTAAGTCTTGAAAACCCTGTCGGAGCCAGCATTTCCGGTGACAGCAATGCAACGGTTTATATTGTTGATAATGATAAACCAGCTCCGGTACCGTCAAATCAGATTCAGTTAAATTATATCGGCAGTTTTGATCCTTCAGGAAACAACAGCAGCTCTACTGAAATTGTTGTTCATGATCCATCTACGCAAAGATTATTTACAATCAGTTCGATAACAGATGTTTTTGATATTATCAATTTCAGTAATCCAAATACTCCGACCGTTATTAACACGATCAATATGGCTCCTTATGGCGGAATTACAAGTATTGCCGTGAAAAACGGGATCATCGCAGCTGCCTCTCCAAATACCAATCCTCAGCAAAATGGCTCTGTCGTTTTCTTTGATATTAACGGAAACTTCCTGAAGCAGGTGACTGTTGGAGCTTTACCGGATATGGTGACTTTCTCTCCGGACGGCACAAAAGTAATTACAGCCAATGAAGGAGAGCCTAATGATGCTTACACGGTAGATCCTGAAGGAACAATCAGTATTATTGATATTTCGGGAGGAATCGGAAACTTAACTCAAAGTAATGTAACCACCCTTAATTTCAATGCTTTTGATTCTCAGGTTGCTGCTTTAACCGCAACAGGTTTAAGAAAAGTAAGAACAAACAATACCCTTTCTCAGGATTTGGAACCTGAATATGTTACCATAAGCTCGGACAGCCAGAAAGCTTGGGTTACGCTTCAGGAAAACAATGCAATTGCAGAAGTGAATTTAGCAACAAAAACAATCACAGGAATCTGGGGATTAGGTAAAAAAGATATGAGTCTTCCAGGAAACGGATTTGATGCTTCAGATAACAACGGTGAGGTTCTTATTGCAAACTGGCCTGTAAAAACATATTACACCCCAGATGCCGTTCAGAATTATAAAGTAGGAAATACGAATTATATCGTAACAGCCAATGAAGGGGATGAAAAAGATCTTTCAGGATTTAGTGAAAGAACAACCGTAGGAGCGAATGATTATACTTTGGATCCTGCTCTTTTCCCACAATCAGCGATTTTAAAGGCTTCTTATAATTTAGGAAGATTTAGAGTTACGAATGCAACAGGAAATACTGATGGAGATTCAGAATTTGAAGAAATTTCAGCATTGGGAGCTCGCTCATTCTCTATTTTTAATGCAGATACAAAACAGATCGTTTATGACAGTGGTGACCGATTTGAAAGATATATCGCAGCCAATCATCCTTTGATTTTTAATGCAGATAACGAATCAAATACCGTTAAAAACAGAAGCCGTGCAAAAGGTCCTGAACCGGAAGGGGTAACGTTAGGAACAATTAACGGTCAGACTTATGCTTTCATCACCATCGAAAGAACGGGAGGTGTAATGGTATACAATATTACAGATCCGAACAATCCTACTTTTACGGATTATAAAAATTCTCGTTCCACTTCAGCTTACGGTGGCGACAATGGTCCGGAAGGGATCATTTATATTGCTCCGGAAAATACGACTACCGGAAAAGGATATGTAATTATAGCCAACGAAATCAGCGGCACATTATCAATGTATGAAGTCGGTGGTTCAGGAACATTGGCTACAGGTGAAGTAAAATCTGAAAAGACTACCTTCAATGTATTCCCAAATCCTGTTGCAAAAGGAAATACTTTATATTTCAACAGAGTTCAGGATTATGAGCTGTATGATATGTCCGGAAAATTGATCGGAAAAGATAAAAAAGCTTTAACAATTGATACTTCGAAACTTTCTACAGGAGTTTATCTGGTAAAAACTTCTGAAGGAGAACTGAAAAGAGTGATTGTAAAATAGAATATATTATTTAGTTGATTAAAAATGAGCCCTGAACAATTCGGGGCTTTTATATTTTATCTATAATCATTTATTAATTAAAACAATTCATAAATAATTAAAAAATGTTAAAATCAAATATTATAAATTGATTTTTTATTACATATATTCACAAAGTGATATGTATTCATTGAATTTTTACCGTTCGATAGATTTTTTAATGCAATCGATACCACAATTTCAGATAACATACTAAATTCTTAACATGAAAAGACTAATTTCCCCTTTATTCCTATTGTTAATAGGAAGCTCATCAATTATGGCTCAAGTAGGAGTTAACAAAGCCAATCCTGGTTCGACTTTAGACATTAACGGTTCATTGGCTGCGCAATACAATGCCATTACAGCTCCAACTTATTCTATGATCGATACAGATTATTATGTATCCTACAACGGGGCTTCCAATTCTACCCTTACACTTCCTACAGCCATCAGTGGTATCGGAAATTTCAAAGGTCGAATGTATACTGTCAAAAATAATACGACATTTACTGTAACCATAAATCCTGCAGGCTCTGAGACTATCAATGGAAACACAAGTGTCACCTTATCAGCCAATCAAAGTGTACAATTAATTAATACCGGACTTACCGGAGCAGCAGCAACCTGGGAAGTATTAGGTTATAACGGTACTTCTACAACCGGTGCAAGCTGTGTACCTGATTATATTTTTGCAACTATTCCGGGATCTACACAAACGGGTGTTGGAGGAAACACAACCATTAATTTTAACACGATAAAATCAAGCAACGGAATAACCGTAAGCAATGGTACTTTCACCCTTCAGGCGGGTAAAACCTATGAACTGGAAGGTCATCTTTTTGGTGTCAATTTCAGTAATCCGACAGGAGGTTATATATCCGGACAATGGGTAGATGCATCCAATAATTCACCTTTAGCGGGTTCTACAGTAGCAGAATTTTACGCGGTAAGCTATACTACAACAAGCAACAGTGAGATGCAGGTTTCTAAAGCCGTTATCACTCCCAACACAAACCTTACCGTTGCATTACGTATTCTATCCTCAAATGGAACCGCAGAAATGCGGGGTAACCAGTCTTATGCTATGATAAAACAGCTAAATGCGTGCGGAGGAGGTGGCGGAAATACAACCATTATCAATAATAATGTTACAGCAAGTAATGGTCTTAATGCCTCAGGAAACGATGTAAAACTTGGAGGTACACTTTCTGAAGCTACCAATATTGCCAATGCAGGAAATAATCTTACGGTAACAGGAACAGGTTTTGTAGGTATTGGAGCTGCAGCACCACGTGTAAGGCTGGAAGTAACCGGAATTATTGGAATTTCAACAGGGACTTTTCCAACTACGACAAACTTAGGCGCTTTCGGTTGGAATGTCATTCAGCCGGGTGTAGGTTTTAATGAATATGTAAACTATCGTGGAACAGGAAATGGAGGTCACCGTTTTTACAGCCTTACTTCAGGAACGCCCACTTTAGCCAATTCTCTTTCCTTTTTGGATATTAACGGAAACTGGTCTGCCGCTTCATTTACACCTACCTCAGATATCCGTTTAAAAAGAAATATTAAACCTGTAGAAAACGGACTTGAAACAATATTAAAATTAAACCCGGTAAGCTACGAGAAGAAAAATAGCTTAGAATCAAAAGAATATAATACGAAAGAAATCGGCTTTATTGCTCAGGAAATCCGTAAAATTCTCCCCGATGTCGTAAAGGAAACTGATGATGCAGATAAATTGCTATCCGTAAATTATGATTCTTTGGTTCCTGTACTCACAAAAGCAATTCAGGAATTAAATACAAAAGTAAATGAGCTTACTTCTAAAGTTCAAAAGCTGGAATCCGAAAATTCAGAATTGAAAAAACAGAAATAATTTTTTCGCCAGATTCTAAAAACACTATAATAATTTTGAGTTCCCAATTATAATTGCAAGTCTGCCTTAGTGCAGGCTTTTTTGTTGTTTGAAAATTCATTAGTTTTAAACTTTATAAAAACATGAAAGAACGGTTAGAAGAAATTATCCATCAGATTTATCATAAAGAAAAGCGAAATCTTTTCACTTTTTTGACGGGCGCGGGAATCTCATCTGACAGCGGAATTCCGACATATCGCGGTATTGACGGAATTTGGGTCAAAGGAACTCAGTTTCATAAGCCTGAAGAATTTGGAACACTGAAATATTTTAAACAAAATCCTGAAGAAGTTTTGCAGTATTCGTTATTCCGAAAGAAAATGTTTGAAGATTCGGAACCCAATCAAAGCCATTTTGAATTGGCTGAAATTGAAAATATGTTGCAGGACAGGTTTCATTTAATTACTCAAAATATTGATAATCTTCACAGACGTTCAGGAACGCAGAGGATTTATGAAATTCATGGAAACAATCGCGAAATCAAATGTTCAAATGGTTGTAAGGAAATTTTAAACCTTCCCGAAGAAATTAAAGGAAAAAATATAGATGAAGATCTTACAAAACGAGATATCGAACTTTTAACCTGTCAAAATTGCGGACATTGGATGCGCCCGAATATTCTTTGGTTTGATGAATATTACGATGAAAAAACGAATAAAAGATTCAGTTCACTCAAAGTAGCCAAAAACAGTGGAATTCTTTTCATAGTCGGAACTTCCGGAGCAACGAGTCTACCCATTGCTATTGCGGAAACAGCCTTGAAATATGGAGCTACGATTGTCGACATTAATACAGAAGACAATAATTTTACAGAATTGATTAAAAATAAAAAGAATAAATTAATCATTAGAGAGAAATCGACGGAGGTTTTGAAGGTGATTAAGGAAATTAATAAAAATTTGAATTAATATGTTTGCATTTTCGCTTGACACAGAAGAGAAAATCCCAATTATAACATATATTGATGATGTTAAAATTCTTGAAAATAACAGAACAAATTTTGGATATCGAGAATTACGTTTAATAAATGTTCATGATGTTGAAAAACTAAAATCTGAAATTCAAAAAGCAATTGAAATATACGATCACAATGGTTTTATTCAGTTACTTAATGAAAATAAATCAGCTGTTACCACCACTTTCATAAGTAATGTAATAATAATAATAATAATAATAATAATAATAATAATAATAATAATAATAATAATATAACATTAAGCGGCCATGTATGGCATAAACCCAAAGGCTTTCATAAGGCTTATAAAATGATTGTCAATAAAGAGATTATAGAAAAAATGTCTGGAAGAATTTTCAGAAAGACGAATTACAGGGTTGGCTTGTTGCAGCTTTAAATAATCCTAAAAAAGTTTCTGATAAAGAAAATATCATCATCCAACTCGATGATAATCATTTTCATAATCTCGATGAATTTTATTGTACACTTGGTGAAGAAGTTCATGGAGCAGGAGGATATTTCGGAAGACAATTATATGCTTTATATGATTGTATGCGCGGAGATTTTTGTGTAAAGTCAGTCTCAGAATTAATCTGGAAAAACCACAAAAGAAGTAAGAAACTTTTTAAAACAAAATTTGAAGATATTATTAAAATTTTTGAAGATCACAACATTAAAATTACTTTAGAATAAAAATATTTCAACAACCTTAATATGACCGGAGAAAAAGACTTAGAAAAATTATTAAAAACGATGCATCCAAAGCATAACGAAGGAGAATATGTTTTCTGCGCTGTAAAAAATATAGCAAATTTTGATCTAAATAAAATCGTAATGCTCTTCCGAGAGGATGAAGAAATAACATTGATCTTAAAAAAAGAAGATGCTGATGAACTTAACTTAGAATATTCATATGTTGCATCATGGATAACGCTTACCGTGCACTCTTCGTTGGAAGCTGTTGGCTTGACAGCTGCCTTTTCGAAAGCTTTATCCGAAAATAATATAAGCTGCAATGTCGTTGCTGCGTATTATCATGATCATATTTTTGTGGATATAAAAGATATCGAACCGGCAATGAAAGTACTTTCAAAGTTTTCAGAATAAAAGTTTCAGTTTTCGGCGAGCTTCGCTCGCCGAAAACTGAAAACAACAAAAAAGGCAGGTAAAAAACCTGCCTTAAAAAATATATGAATTATAATTTTTTTACTCTACGCTTATCACTTTTTCAATTTCGGGAGCGTGTTGCTTGATTGTATTTTCTACCCCTAATTTAAGAGTTGAATAATTTAATGAACAACCGGAACAGTTTCCCAACAATTTAACATACACTAAATTGTCTTTCACGTCAATAAGCTCAATGTCTCCACCGTCTTTATTAAGGAATGGACGAATGCTTTCTAAAGCTTCCATTACTCTTGTTACGGTATCTTCGTGTGTTATATTTGTTTCCATATTTTTTTCTTCAGTTCAATTCGGTTTTTCAAAATTGAAAATAATTATTTTGCTTTTGGCGAGCATCCCGCCATTGTTGTAATTTTTACGGCTTCTGTCGGAGGAAGGAATTTATTTCTTTCTACCAGACTTTCCACCATTTTACGGGCAGTTTCTGTGTAGATGTCAGCAATTTTAGAATTTTCCTGTAAAGCAGCCGGTCTGCCTACATCTCCCGCCTCTCTGATACTTTGAATCAAAGGGATTTCTCCTAACACAGGGATTCCTAAGTCATCCGCCAAATATTGTGCTCCCTGGTTTCCAAAGATATAGTATTTATTGTCCGGTAATTCTTCCGGTGTAAAATACGCCATATTTTCGACTAATCCAAGAACAGGAATGTTAATGCTTTCCATCTGGAACATTGCAATTCCTTTTCTTACGTCTGCCAAAGCTACATGCTGAGGTGTACTTACAATCACCGCTCCCGTTACAGGAACCTCCTGGATAATTGACAAGTGAATATCACCTGTTCCCGGAGGAAGATCAATTAATAAGAAATCCAATTCGCCCCAATCTGCATCTCTTATCATTTGGTTCAATGCTTTTGAAGCCATCGGACCTCTCCAAACCACGGCCTGATTAGACCCTGAAAAATATCCTATTGACAGCATTTTCACGCCATAATTTTCAATAGGTTTCATTAAGTTTTTACCGTTCACTTCTACAGAAATAGGTTTCTGACCTTCTGTATCGAACATTGTAGGAACAGATGGTCCGTAAATATCGGCATCCAATAAACCTACCTTAAAGCCCATTTTTGCTAAAGTAACTGCCATATTTGCAGAAACCGTAGACTTACCAACTCCACCTTTTCCGGAGGCAATGGCAATAATATTTTGAATTCCCGGGATTTGTTTTCCTTTGATCTGACTTTGCTGAATTTCGCTTGGTTCAGGAGAAACAATTTTCAATTTTAAGTTAATTTCTTCTCCGAATTCACTTGCGAAAGCCTGTTTCATTGCAGCCTCCAGTTTTTTCTTTTCGTGCATGGCAGGCGAATGCGCTGTCATATCAATATATACATCGTTGCCCATAACCTGGAAGTTACTTACCAAGTCATCAACTTCTATCTCTTTAAGGAAATTTTGTACCTTTTCTTTCGTCAACATAAACTAAATAAATTGTTTACAAATTTACGGAAATTTTACCTATTTAGAATAAGTAAACGCAATGATAGATATTTTCTTTTGTGAATCCAAATTTTGTAGTACTTTAGGGGAATTTTAATTTTTTACATGATGAAAAAAATATTAGTCGTTCTTTTAGGAATTGTTGCCCATAATTTATTTTCTCAAAATTATTCGCAATATGTAAATCCTTTTATTGGAACCGGCGGCCACGGACATACCTTTCCCGGCGCCATTGTTCCATTCGGAATGGTACAGCTTTCACCGGACACCAGAGTAGACGGAAGTTGGGATGGCTGCAGCGGTTATCATTACTCAGATTCTGTAATCTACGGTTTTTCACATACGCATTTAAACGGCACAGGGGTTTCCGACTACGGCGATATCATGCTGATGCCTACTATGGGAAATCCAAGCTTGGATAATAAAGACTATTCTTCAAAATTTTCTCATAAAAACGAAAAGGCTTCGGCTGGATTTTATTCCGTTAAATTAGACAAAAACAACATCGATGTTCGTTTAACGACAACCAAAAGAGTCGGCTATCACGAATACACGTTCAATAATGCAGGAAATGCAAACATTATTTTAGACCTCAACCATAGAGATAAACTGCTTGAAGGTGAAGTTAAAATAATCGATGATAAAACGATCGAAGTTTTCCGCAGAAGTGAGGCCTGGGCAACCAACCAATATATCTATGCAAGAATTGAGTTTTCAAAACCATTGAAAATTTCAAAAAAACTGGTTAACGGTAAGGACGAAAATAATCTTTTCACAGGAACAAAATTGGCATTGGCTCTTTCAACTTCTGTAAAAAAAGGAGAAAAAATCAGTGTAAAAGTGGCAATTTCTCCAACAGGTTATGAAGGCGCCGGAAAAAATATGCTGGCTGAAGGAAAATCCAATGATTTCTCAGCAATTCAGAAACAGGCTGTTTCAGAATGGGACAAAGAATTATCAAAAATAGAAGTTAAATCTTCCGATAAAGATAAACTGACGGTTTTCTATACGGCAATGTATCATGTTTTCACTCAACCAAACATCAATATGGATGTTGATGGAAAATACAGAGGTCGCGATAATAAATTTTATATGGCGAAAGGCTTCGATTATTATTCTGTTTTCTCCCTTTGGGATACCTTCAGAGGAGCACACCCACTGATGACTTTAATCGACAGAAAGAGAACCGCAGATTTTATTAATACCTTTATCAAACAATACGAGCAGGGCGGTAAACTACCGGTCTGGGAACTGGCTTCCAACGAAACGGAATGTATGATCGGTTACCACTCGGTTTCTGTCATTGCAGACGCAATGTCAAAAGGAATCACCGGATTTGATTATGAAAAAGCATTCCAGGCTTCGAAAAACTCTGCAATGTTGGATATTTTTGGTTTAAATGCTTACAAACAAAACAATTATATCGCTATCGACGACGAGCACGAAAGTGTTTCTAAAACCGTGGAATATGCTTATGACGACTGGTGTATCGCTCAAATGGCTAAAATTTTAGGCAAAAAAGAAGATTATCAGTATTTCATGAAACGTTCTCAGAACTGGAAAAATTTATACAATCCAAAGAACGGTTTTATGCAGCCTAGAAAGAACGGAAACTGGTATGAACCATTCGAGCCGAGAGAGGTGAATAATAATTACACTGAAGGAAATTCCTGGCACTACTCCTACTCTGTTCAGCAGGATATTCCGGGATTGATCGCTGCTCATGGTGGAAAAGAAAAATTCGAACAGTTTATTGATGCTATTTTCTCGGCACCGGATAAAACGACTGGCAGAGAACAGGTGGATATCACTGGTTTGATCGGACAATATGCTCAGGGAAACGAGCCGAGTCATCACATCGCCTATCTTTATAATTATGTAGATAAACCTGAAAAAACGGATGCAAAAATCAAGTATATTCTTGATAATTATTACAAAAATGCACCGGATGGTCTGATAGGAAATGAAGACTGCGGGCAAATGAGTGCTTGGTATATTCTGAGTACCATGGGAATTTATTCCGTAACTCCCGGATTACCGGAATGGCAGACAACGAAGCCTTATTTTGATGAGGTCAAAATCCATCTTGAAGACGGAACGACAAAAGTGATTACAAAAAACACAGGCAAAGACGAACTTAAAAAACTGGGCTTTGAAAATACAAAGTCGTTTAAAGATTATAAGTATGATGAATTAACAGCAACGCCTGTTATTGCAGCGGCAAGAATTTTTGATTTAAATACAAAAGTAGAAATTACCGCACTGAATCCAAATGATAAAATCTACTACATGACCATGGATGAAGGGGATAGTAATGTGAGAAAGACTTTCACTGCTTACAAAGGTCCGTTTACGATTACAAAAACAACACAGGTTTCAGCATACGCAGAAAGAAAAGGTGAGAAAAGCTCAATCGTGACCGCTAACTTCAACAGAAGACCGAATAACTGGGATATCACAGTGAATTCTACCCCTACTCCACAATATACGGCAAGCGGAAAATTATCTTTAATTGACGGAATCAATGGTGATGCCAACTGGAGAAAAGGCGAATGGCTGGGCTATCAGGGACAGACTTTCGAAGCGATTATCGATATGAAATCTCCTCAGAAAATCACCCAGCTTATTTCTACATTCCTTCAGGACAGCAAAGCATGGATTTTATTACCTAAAAAGGTTGAATATTATGCATCAATGAATGGCAGAGACTACATTCTTCTGGCAACAGTAAATAATTCTCTTGATCCAAAAGATGAAAAGGTACAGGTGAAAGCACTTTCTGCTGAAATTTTACCAACCGAAGCGCGTTATATTAAAGTAAAAGCCTATCATTTCGGAAAGCTTCCTGAGTGGCATCAGGGTGCCGGTGGTGATGCTTATATTTTTATTGATGAGATTTCTGTGAAATAAAAATTACAATGATGAAAAAATTATTCCTCATATTAATTTTAACAATTGGTCTGATAAAAGTTTCCGCTTGTAAGTGCGTTACAAAAACTCTAGTCGAAAATTATTTATCTGCCGATGTTGTAGGCGTTATAAAAATCATAAAAGTTTATGATGAAAACGATGTGGAAAGAACTCACAAAGCTGATGTTGAATTTGAAAAAATCTATAAAGGCGAAAGATTTAAAACTTTAAATGTAAGAGGTCTCATAGGAAATCCTTCATCTGGAGCCTGTGAAACAAGTGTTAAAGTCGGAGAAGAATACCTGATATTGTTAAGTAAATACAACAATAGTTATGGTATTTCTTCGTGTTCTCCTAAATATCGTGTTAATCCAAAAAAAGAAAAGGAAAATCTAAAAGCATTGGAAAAAACCTTTGCCTATATAGATAAAAACAAATTCAGATTCATCGGATTAGAATTTACAAGTTGTTATGATGAGTTGCAAAAAGGTGATAAATCATCACTTTCTGGCATTAAGAATTTTTCACCTAAAAACCCTTTTGCAATTTATAAAATCAAAATTAATGACCTTTCCAAAATTGAAAAAATAACACCAATAACAACTTTTGGAAACAAAGACAAAGTCATTGAAAAAATAATGATGAATAATATGACTGTTGATATTCCTGGATTTGCAAAAAATGAATCGGATGAATATCTCATATTACTTTTATATTTGAAAGATAATATTGATAAAAAATACGGAGAAGTTATTTCCAGTGAATGGTAAAAATCAAATCCCCTTCGAAATTTTCGGAGGGGATTTTTTAAAGCAATTTTAATATGAAATTTACATGGATGAAGTCCTTCGACTGCTTCGCGCTCAGGATAACATCACTAATACTGAATATTTTTTATGTTCAAATATCTTACTCAATATATTTTTTTCTAAACCAGGTATCCAGAATATTCATACTGATATTAAGCATATGATAGTTTTCTTTAATGGAAACATTTTTTTGAAAGCCATGAATTCCGTAGCCGTAGCCAATATTCAGGTTAACTTTATTTAAAGGAATTCCAAGACCCGCTGTGATTTCAAGTTTATCAATTTTAGCTTTATTAATGGTATAATACCCGGTATCATAATTCAGTCCGAAACGATAGATAAAAGCTTCAGAAATATTCTCAAACCTTTTTTTCCCGGGAAGAATTTCAAAGCCCAAGCCATAAACATTCTGTCTGTAATATTGTTCGGAAGTTTCTGTATTTTTTACTTTATCCCAGTTATTTTGGGTAAAATCAAAAGTCATACGGTATCTTTCCTTCGCTAAAATACCGATCCCTACTCCCATTTCCAGAGGAAGTGAAGAATCTCTGGAAGAAAGTTTAGAAGTAACTGTATTTGTATAATCCTGATCTTCCGTGTAGGAAACCTCTCTTTTTGAGACAAGCTTGCTTCCGAAATTTACAGTTCCACCCAAAGTCAGCTGAAAATTATCTGTAAAATCTTTTTTAAACTGCGTCCCCAAATTATAGCTGAAACCTGTATACCGTATATTTCGGCTGATCTCCACTTCCGATATTGTTGAAATGGTTTCTTTACGCACAATAGTTCCGAAATTATTTTTTATTTTCCCTCCAAAACTCCAGTTATCATTGATTTTATAAGCCAAACTAATTCCCCAGTTTGAAAGACCGCCGCTGCCTTCATAAGTAACGGGATATTCATTGGAAGTACCTTCAATAGGAATAGTGGATGATATTTTATAATCAGAAGAAGTAGTCGATTGTATACTGATCCCCACAAATGCATTCTTTGAAATCCGCAGGGCAGCACTGAAATTGGTAAAATTTGAATTCAGCCTCTTATCAGTTCCTAAATTACTGGAAATGCTATTGTACTTTAAAATTCCACTTACATTAAAAATAACATTCCTTGTGGAAATACCTGTCATGGACGCAGAGTTTTTCGAATTGATATAGTCAGGGGCATCCAAAGCAATTCCCGTATTTCCTAAAGCGATGTTCCGGGCATCATCCACATTATTAAAGCCTCCTATTCCAAAATAAGAATAAGGTGATGAATTTTGAGCGTATAATACTGAGGTAAAAGCACAGGATAAGAGCAATGCCACACCTGCTTTATTTTTTTTATTCATAAAATTATTCTGCATTAATATCCTAAAATGTAAACCTTAAGTTTCGCCGGATTTGTTTTATTTTTCTGATCTCCAAACACTGTTTTTCCGGAAAGTACGTCTCTGTAGGAAGAAGGATATATCAATGTATTGTAGTTAGAATTTACAGTTTCCGTAAGTATCGTATTGAAATAACTGCTTAATGAAAAATTATAGGCATGCTCATTCTGAAACTCACTGCTGTCTGATAAACTGGCAGTAATCTCGGTACTTCCGTCGGAAGTATAGCTGCTTATAATATGATTTAATTTATCACCGACATAGTAATAAAGCGGGTTCGGATTATAAAACTGATTAGAATAATACCCCGCAACAGGGCTTACTGTAAGCGTTGCATCAATGATTTTATAGTTTTCATATACATTTTTCAGAGATTTTAAATAAGGGATTTCTACCTTTGTATACACTCCGATTCCCGCCATAAGATAGGTTTTGTTTCCTAAATTTGCAGAGGGTATCGGGTTCGTTGGAGTAAGACCGGCCAGTTCGGATCCTGTAAAATCACTTTGAATTTTATTATATTGATAATTGGTACTCGGATTCAGATCTAAAGTATATTTTACAAGCTCAGTACCGTTTTGTGAAGTAGTGTGATAATACATTCTCACCATATTTGAAACCTTTTCCTTGGTACTTTTATTAATCTGCACCAGATAAGAAGAATTAATTCCGAAGCGCAGCATAGCATCGTTATCCGAAGAAGGAACTAAAGCCAGACCCTTATAAAAATTCAGAAAATATTCCTGATTGTTGACATCACTGTTTTTCAATATGTTAAAAAGGGTTTGCCCATAAGACTGATCCAGACGGATTTTCACATAGCTGCTGTCTGTATTGGGTCTTGGATAAAATTCTGCGCTGCCTATGGAATTAGGTGAGTAATTGAAATTACTTTTATTATAAAGATATCCGTTATTCAGTTTTATCCTGTCTGTGAGAGGATGCACATTCAGCTTATAGGTTTTAAGCGTATCTCCGTAATAAAAATCGGTATTGGTAAGATACATTACAACGGAATCAAAAACAGCATTGGTAGGAGAAGTCAGAGTATAGCTTGCAGGAGTAAGTTCAAATAGAGAAGAAGAAGATACCCGTCCGAAGGTGTGATCTTTAATGTTTCCGATCATCATGACACTCTTTCCTGAAGTGATCACCGAATCCATCATAATGGTAGACATCTTCATGGTAAGTGTATCGATCATCACAATTTTTGAATCAGCATCCATCCAGGAACTTCCCACTTCATAAGTATTGCTTTCATCTTCACAGGAACATAAAAACAATAACGAAATACATAATAACAGATATTTATACATCTTTTTTTCGCAAACATAACGTGAACATAGTATTGAGGTAAAATTTATTCTCCCTTTCAAGGATAGTTGTAGACAACACTGAGATCTGCATAGATAGCTGTTGATTTCTAGTTAAATATCTAATCCGTCAGAACAATCACAGCATTTGACTATAAAAAACAGCCATTCGTCTAAAAGATTTTCAGAATACTTCAGAATAGAATTCTTTTGCACCAAAAAGAATGAATAATGAATGGTAAACTTTCAATCTTAGCGCTTACCCTAGTAGGAACATTTTTAGTAATAAGCTGCCGAAATGACGATGACGATGATGAACTGATAGGAAACTGGGTAAGGGTTTCGGATCTGGACGGTAAACCCCGTTCCAATGCTTCAGCATTTGTCGTAAACGGAAAAGGATACATCACTGGAGGCTATGATGGCGAATATTATTACAATGACTTATGGAGTTATGATCCCAATGCCAATGCATGGACCCAGAAAGCAGATTTTCCGGGATCAAAAAGAAGCTCAGCCGTAGGTTTTGCCACCAACTCGTACGGATATGTAGGAACCGGATATGATGGATTGAATAAACTTAAAGATTTTTACAAATATGATCCTTCATCTAATTCATGGAACCAGATTGCTGATTTTCCGGGCACAGAAAGGTATGCAGCTTTAGCCTTCGGAATTGAAAATAATGGCTATGTAGGAACTGGATATGACGGAAGTGAGCTGAAGGATTTTTACAAATACAATGAATCTACCTCATCATGGAGCTCAATGACAAGTCTGGGAGGTTCTAAAAGAAGAGACGGGGCTGCTTTTGTCATCAACAATATTGCCTATGTCGGATTTGGAAGCAATAACGGAAGCCTCGTTTCTGATTTTTGGGCATACGATCCATCTTCAGAAACATGGACAAGAAAAGTAGACACCAGCAATGACGATGATACCCAAAACCGGACTTCAACTGCCGCTTTTGCCGCCAACGGTTTAGGGTATGTTGCTACAGGCTCTACAAGCGGTGTAGGAAATACAACCTGGGAATACAACCCTTCCACCAATGACTGGACGCAACGAACATCATTCGAGGGTTCTTCCAGAGAAAGTGCATGTGCATTTTCAATAGGAAATTATGGTTATGTACTTACCGGAAACAGCGGATCGTCTTACTTTGATGATATCTGGGTATTCCATCCGAATGAAAGTGAGAATGACGATGACTAAAACCTATTTGAAAATATTCTTTTTATCAGCTGTTTTTTTAATCAGCTGCGAAAAGAAAAACAAAGATTTTGATGTTAAAGTTACCCGGCAGACTTCAGGAGGATATGGTTACCAGATCTTAAAAAATAAAAAGATACTCATCAATCAGCCTTATATCCCAGCCATACAGGGAGAAAAAACATTCAAAAATGAGACAGATGCCCACAAGACTGCTGAGCTTGTCATGAGTAAAATACATCGATATTCTTTACCAAAAGTTTCTATACATGAACTGGATTCTATGAAAATCGAATATTAATTGCTTTAATACACTGGGAATTCCTTCAATTTTTTATTGAGGGAATTTTGTGCTCATCAACGAAAAATTATTTTTATGACTGCATTTTTTAAACAAATACAAACCACTTACATTTATCACTGGATCATCTGGATCATTCTAATTTTCTTTAAGCTGATCATGGATTATTCTGTTTTCGGGAGTTTTCTTCTCGTGATGAACCTGAAAATATTTTTGGTTTCTCTTATTTTATTCTACGTTAATTACTACGTATTTTTACCCTATATCATCCGCCAGACTCCTAAAAAGATTCTTATCATTACTGTTTCATTTGCTGTAGTATATGTTTCGCTGATGATCATTTTCTTTCCACCATTTCCGCAACATCCGCCGTTTCCACCAAAAGATTTTCCCAGACACGGAAGAATGAGACCTTTCCACCACGATATCAATCTGTATGATGTTTTTTTCAGAATAGGAATATTTTCCATGATTTTCAGCACCCTCCTTTTCTTTGTCGACAAATGGATGGAAAACGGAAAAAAAATAAGTGCTCTGGAATTCGAAAGACAGTCGAGTGAGCTAAAGATCCTGCGCGAACAAATCAATCCTCATTTCTTCTTTAATGCCCTCAACAGTATTTATTCGCTCTCCATTATTCAGTCTAAGGATACTCCAAGAGTAATTTTGATTTTATCTGATATTATGAGATACGTTCTTAATAATAAAAACAAACAGAAAAACAATCTGAACGATGAAATTACCAATATCAAGAAATACGTTGAAATACAATCGATTCGGTTTAACAAATTCAATAATATTCATTGTAAATTCGATGGTAATTTTGATTCTTACGAAATTGAGCCCCTTTTGCTTTTAACATTTGTAGAAAATGCTTTTAAGTATGCAGATCTTAGAAAAGGCCCACTGAATATCAAAGTACATCTCGAAAACGGACTGCTCGACTTCGATATCAGAAATTTCTATGAAAACAAAAATTATGAAAAATCGGACGACAGCAAACTGGGAATAGAAAATACCAAAATGAAGCTCAATCTACTGTATCCTGACAAATACAAACTGGATATCAGTGATAATGGCTCAGAATATAAAATTAACTTAAAACTTCAGTTGAATTAAAAGATGAATTGCTTAATTGTTGACGATGAAGAACTGGCGCATCACGTTATTGAAGAATATATCTCAAGAATTCCTTTTCTGAATCTGGTTAAAAACTGCTACGATATTCAGGAGACGATACCCGTTCTACAGAATGAAAATATCGACCTTATTTTTCTTGACATCAATCTTCCCAATATTACCGGAATAGAATTTTTAAAAAGCTTCAACAAGCTTCCGGATGTTATTATTACAACAGCCTATGATGATTCTGCGGTACAGGGCTTTGAGATGGGTGTGGTAGACTATTTATTAAAACCTTTTTCTTTTGAAAGGTTTCTTAAAGCCGTTTATAAAAGCTATAATCAACATAATAATTCTAAACTTCTACAGGAAAAAAGTACCCAGAATTTTTTTAAAGAGTCTTTTATTTTCGTTCGTTCGAATAATGAAGATGTAAAATTGAATTTAAGTGAAATTACCCGCATCAATGCTTTGAAAGACTACATTATCATTTATACAGAAACCCGGAAACTGATTGTGCATCAGACAATGAAATCTATCATGGAAAAAATAGAATCTGAAAACTTTATCCGAGTTCATAATTCACACATCATATCACTTCAACACCTCCAAAGTATCGGAAAAAACACCCTTACTATCGGAAACGAAAGAATTCCGGTAAGTGAAAAATATAAAGCTTATCTGGGTAAAGTGGTGGAAAAATATAAATAGTTAAATTGTTGGAAGCTGGAAGAGGGAGACTGGAGGTTTTATTAGCGTCCAGCTTCACGATCCGTCAGTTCGAGTAGAAATTATTTGAAAAATAATTTTATATCGAGAACTTTATGATTAAAAGAAATTGTATCATTTAAAAGACTTCTCGATATACTGCTTCGTTTCGTTACTAGAAGTGACGGCGTACTGACTTAGTATGAAAGTCGCTCCGACCAGTTCAATTGTTCCGGCAGTTCCATATCAGAAAATTCGATGTGGATGACTCTTCTTTTTTTACCATTTGTCGTTCGATTGGAACCGTGAAGAATCAAAGGTTTCATAATCATAATTCCGCCTTTTTCTACCCTGCATATCTCTTCGGTTTCTACATTCCAGTCGATCGTTTCAGGTCTGTAAATTCCTTTTGCATGTGATTTGGGAACCAATTTTAAAGCACCGTTATGTTCATCGGTATCATCTAAATGAATTCTTATCGTAAAAATATTTTCCAGAATATTTAATGGTGGCTGTACAGCAAACTGGTTCTGTTTTGTTGTCCAGGGTCCGAAGTCCGGCAATTCAGTTTTTTTATCTACTGAGATTGTTAAATCCTGATGATAGGCAACATACCAGTTTGATTTTTCAGGCTTATCAAAATAAATACTCTTTACCACAACATACTGTTCTCCGAAAAGGTCTTTAATAATTGTTTTAATATTTTCATTAAAAATCAAATCATTAACCTCCGGAATTTCCTTTAAAAACTGTCTTATGGCAAAAAGGTCCTCCGATTTCCTGAAAGTCTCTTTTGAAGTATCTATATCCTGAATAACTTCACTTATTTTTTTAATTTCTTCATCAGAAAAAATACTGTTGATCACAGTGAAGCCCTTTTCAGTAATTGAGTTTTTATGTTTTTGTAAGTTCATTTGAATAGTAGGATTTTTATTGAATTTATTTCACGTGCAAAGATCGAAGATTTTCTTCAGAACTATTAAAATATTTTGAGTTCGCAAAGGCTTTTCATTCAACTAAGAAACAAAAGTATTTAAAATTTGATTGTTGATCTTAATATCTGAGGCTTCGACAGGTCCAGCTAGCCCCGATTGAAATGACATCCTTTTTGGTTGCGGGTGGAGCGAAGCGGAACCCGTAACCAAAAAGATACAATGAAAAGCGGGAAACAGCTCCAAATAAAAAATGGTCAATAATAAACGTATTAAACATTCACTATTGACCATTGATTAGCCTAAGCTAAAATAATAATTTATGATTTAGACCACCTCGTTTCCGTTGCCATGTTCCAGCTGGCCTTCCCATTTGGAAACGGCAGATGTTGCCAGAGCATTTCCAAGAACATTGGTCATACTTCTTCCCATATCACAGAAGTGATCAATAGGTAAGATCAGGGCGATTCCTTCCGGTGGAATTCCAAACATTGAACATGTTGCCACGATAATTACCAAAGAAGCTCTCGGAACTCCTGCAATCCCTTTTGAAGTAAGCATTAATACTAAAAGCATGGTGATCTGTTGTCCCAAAGTCATTTCAATCCCGTAAATCTGAGCGATAAAGATAGAGGCAAACGTCATATACATCATACTTCCGTCCAGATTAAATGAATATCCCAATGGTAAAATGAAAGAAACCACTCTGCTGTTACAGCCAAATCTCTCTAACTCCTCTACTAATTTCGGGAAAACGGCCTCCGAACTTGTGGTTGAAAATGCAATCAATAATGGGGCTTTTATTCTTCTTAATAACTCGAAAAGTCTGTTTCCTAAAATTAAATATCCTGCCAATAAAAGAACCAGCCAAAGGATTCCCAGTGCAAAGAAGAAGTCTCTAAGATAAACCGCATAGACTTTGAAAATTTCAAATCCATTTGTCGCTACAACAGCGGCAATGGCTCCCAATACTCCAAGTGGTGCAAACCACATGATATATCCTACCATTTTCAGGATTCCGTGGGCTACAATATCAAATAATTTGATAACCGGCTGAGCATATTCTTCTCCTAAATTTGCCAGTGCTACCCCAAACATAATCGAAAATACAACAATCTGCAGTACTTCGTTAGTGGCAAAAGCTTCAAAAATACTTTTAGGAATAATGTGTTTTACGAAATCTTCCATTGAAAAACCTTTGCTGCTTTTCAATAATTCTTCCGCAGAAGCGGCATCCTGAATCGGAAGTTTTGTAACGTGTCCCGGTTCCATCCAGTTAACAAGCATTAAACCAATGAAAAGAGATACCAAAGAAGCAGAAATAAACCAGAGCATCGCCTTAGTTCCCACTCTACCAATCATTTTGATATCACTCATTTTGGCAATTCCAACGACCAAAGTGGTAAAAACCAACGGCGCAATAATCATCTGTACCAATCTGATGAAAACCGTTCCTAAAAGTTTTATATTTTTAGAAAAAGGTTCAGCACTCTCGGGGTACTGTATATGCACCAATCCTCCAATTCCCACTCCCACTACAAGTGCAATAATAATCGCTATAAATAGTTTATTCTGTCCTTTCATATAAATAATTCAAGTTTCGCAAATATAATATTTTTACAATTGGTGCAATATTTTGTTAAAACAGGATAATTTTTACACGAAAACATCAATCCATTAAAATTAACAACCTGGTACAGAAAATATTGCAAAAAAAATTAAAAAGATTTATTGAGTTTTAATCCTTTTGGTATAAATTTTATTATTACATTTACTTGTATTAACAACATCAAAATATACAACTATGAAAAAAACTATCGCAATGGCTGCATTGGCTGTAGCTGTGTCTTTCGGAGCAGTTTCTTGTAAGAAGAAAGTTTCCGATGCGGATCTTCAAACTCAGGCTACCACTATCGTAACCTCTAATCCAGGTGCAAGTGTAGAAGTGAAAAACGGAGAAGCACACCTAAGCGGAACTTTTGCTGATCAAGCTTCTAAAGATGCTATGATTACTCAATTAAAAGCAATTCCCGGAATCAAAAGTGTACATGATATGACTACCATTGAGGTAGCACCGGCTACACCGGCTCCGGTTGAAACTCAATCTGCGGTAGCTCCTGAAGTTCAGCAAAAAGTAAAAGATGCTGTAAAAGATTTCCCTTCTGTAAAAGTGGATGTAGTAAATGGCGAATTAACATTGACAGGAAACGTTTCTGCAGTACAGGCCAGAAAAATCAAGGAATCTGTAGATGCTTTGAAAGTTGGAAAAGTAAACTATAATTACACCGTAAAAAATTAAGAAATGAGCACATTACAGGATAAATATTCAGGCGTAGTTTCTGCTGCCCAGTCTGCAGGAATCTCAAATTTACAAGTTCAGGAACAAGACGGAATTCTTTATGTTTCAGGAAGTGCTTCCAATACTGCTGCTAAAGATGCCGTTTGGAATGCTTTGGGAGCTATTGATTCTACATATTCTGCTTCAGATATAAACATTGATGTACAGGTTGCAGGTCTTGCTGCCGGTGCTTCACTTACAGTAGCAACAGAAGAATCTAATCTGAATATAAGACAGGAACCATCCACAGAAGCTGCTGTTGTAGGTAAGGCTTCAAAAGGATCTTCAGTAACACTTATTGAGCAGACTTCTGATGATTGGTGGAAGATAAAAAGTGCCGACGGACAGGAAGGATATGCTTATTCAAGATATTTAAAGGCTTAAAACAATAAGTTTTAACTCTATTTAACTTAAAAACATCCCATTCCAGGGATGTTTTTTCTTTACTTTGTGCCTTCAAAAAAAACTATTAATGAAGAAACTACTGATATTGCTATTTTTAGCAATCAATGCAGTCATTTTACATGCACAAAAATTAAACATCGATGGGAAGGTCTCCAATTCTGAAAAAAAACCTGTTGAAAATGCTACGGTTTACCTACTGAAACAAAAAGATTCATCCATTATCAATTACACCTCAACCAATAATTTTGGTAAATTTTCATTAAAAACAGATAATGTCAGTGAGCCCACAGTTCTGAAAATTGATGCTGAAAAACTGAACTCCTACTCCAAAAAATTTGATAAAATAGATCAATCCGTTTCTTTAGGGGATATCGAACTGGACAAAAACACGGTTGTCAGTATTGATGAGGTGAAAATTACAGCCTCTCCGGTAAAAATCAAAAAAGATACCATAGAATTTAATGCCTCGGCGATTAAAGTTCGCCCGGACAGTAAAATTGAAGAGCTTTTAAAGCAGATTCCGGGGGTGGAAATCGATAATGATGGAAAAATAACCGTAAACGGAAAGGAAGTCGACCAGATAATGATCAATGGAAAACCGTTTTTTGACAAAGACGGAAAAATCGCTTTACAGAATCTTCCTGCTGATATCATTAAAAACATTCAGTTTACGACAACCAAAACCAAGGAAGAAGAGCTTAACGGAAAAAAAGCAAAATCTAATAATGCGACCATTAACTTTAATATCGATGAAAAGAAGAATAAAGGATTGATCTCCAGACTTACCCTTGGATACGGAAGCGACAAAAGATATGAAGGAAGCGGATTGATAAGTTATTTTAAAAATGACACAAAAGTAAGCCTGCTCGCCTCCTCCAATAATATCAATTCTCAGGGATTTTCCAATGATGAGGTTTTCGACAGCATGGGGCACGGAAGAAATTCGTGGCTGATGCAGGGAGGAAGCGTAAGAACTTCCGGAAGTACTACTTATTATATGCCTGGTGGAAACGCAAAAGGCATCCAAAAATCAACCACTGTCGGATTAAATTACAGCGATAAGCTTGGAAAAAATGCAGATCTTGAAAGTCTAAGTCTTATGCATACTGATAACAATCTGGAGACAAGATCTAAAGTTTCAAGAACAACATTACTTCCCAACTCCACACTAAAGACCGATTCCGAAAGCAATGGTGAAAATGAATCAAAACAATATAACTTTGACACCTCGGCAAGAATTAAACTTGATTCCCTGACCAATGTTTATATTTCGCCTTCATTTTCAAGAACGGAAGGTTTTAATTTTAACAATCTGAAATCCCAAACATTTGAAAATAATAAACTTCTGAACGAAAGCGATTCGTATACAAGTTCAAAATCGGAGAGCAATAGCTTTAATCCTAATATCTATTTTTCAAAAAGATTTAAAAAGAAAGGTCGAGTTGCTTATGCCAATATGAGCACTACAATTTCAGAATCTAAAAATGATAATCTGAATATATCAAATACAATATTTTATCCTAGACCTGACTCTACAAGTATTGATTCCAGAAATCAGCTTGCACGAACAAAAAGTCAAACTAATAATTATCGTTTCGGTGTTGGATACACGGAGCCTTTATCAGATTCAATAACTGTGAGTCTTAATGTAAATTACAGCTCAGCCAACAACAGAAATATCAGAAATGTAAATGATTTTGACAACAGTACAGGTCAATACTCAGATTACAATATGCTTTTATCCAACAGCATGAATCAGAAAATCAATCAGATATCCCCGGATTTAACTTTTGAAATCAATAAAAAAAAGCTAAGCACATGGGGATCTGTCGGACTTGATATTTCAGATATGAATGTAAGGTCAATTTTTAACGGCCAGCAATATAACCTTGATAAAAATTTTGTATTACCAAAATATAGTTTAAGTGTACAGTATCAGTTTTCACAAAGTAAAAGTCTGAGCATTTATAACTCTGGTGACTATAACATCCCTAGCGCAGAGCAGCTTACCCCTTATGAAGATTATTCGAATCCACTGATCGTATACAGAGGAAATCCGGACCTGAAAAATACATGGGCAAACAGAACGTATCTTTATTTCAATAGTTCCAATATGGTGAAAAATATCAGCTACTATTTAAATATTGGAATGACCTACGGAAATAATGACATTATTAATTATTCCTACTACGATGAATCAGGAAAACAGTTTGTAACCTATGAGAATGTTAGTGGAAACAAAAACTTTAATTTTGGAGGTGGTTTTAGTAAAACATTTAAATGGAAAGATAATAAACTGACGATTAATCCAAGATTTAATATGAATTTTGGCTACAACAGAGGTTTTATTAACAGCCAGGAGTTTTCAAGCAATAATTACAACATCAATCCCGGGCTTAATCTTACGTATGAGATCAAGGATAAAATGACTATCAGACCTTCTTACAGGCTAGGTTATAATTTCTCAAACTACACCAACTACAGTGTTGATAAAGTACAGACTTCCAATCAGGCATTAAAACTGGAGCTTACCAACTACCTTTTCAAAACCAGATTAGTATTCGGGAACGATTTTGAATATAATACAAACTCCAATATTGCTCCCGGTTTCAAAAAAGACTTTTACTTCTGGAATACCAGTTTAGGATATGCGTTCTTCAATAAACAGCTTACAGCAAAAGTAAAAATTTATGATGTCTTAAATCAGAATCAAAGTGTAAGAAGAACAATTTCGAGCGCTTATTTTGAAGACCGTGAAGATTTGATTCTTAAACGTTACGTAATGTTTTCACTGACGATGAAGCTCAATAAATTTGCCGGAAAAAAAATGTCGGGTAAATAAAATAATCAGCTTAACTAGAAATGACCGGAAAAAATTTCCGGTCATTTCTTTTACAGGATGTGTCTAAAGTATTTTTATCATTAAATTAGCGTCAAATTTTATGTATGAAAATCCATCTGTCCATTTTATTTGTTTTCTTTTTCATTTTTGGAAATTCGCAAACTCAGCAACCACCCGCAGATCCTTTTGTGAAAGATAACTTCACAAAAAAAGAATTTTATATCACCATGCGCGACGGTGTGAAGCTATTTACGATTGCTTATATTCCTAAGGATATTTCCAGTAAAAACAAATATCCTTTTTTAATGCAAAGGACCTGCTACAGCATTGCTCCTTACGGTGAAAATGAATACAAAACGAAACTTGGTCCGAACCAGTATTTAATGAAAGACAAATATATTTTTGTATTTCAGGATGTTCGCGGAAGATACATGAGTGAAGGCACATTCACCAATATGACTCCGCAGGTCGATCACAAAACCAAGAAAGATGTTGATGAAAGTACAGATACTTACGACACAATCGACTGGTTGATCAAAAATATTAAAGATAACAATGGAAAAGTGGGTCAATATGGAACTTCATATCCTGGATTTTATACTGCTGTAGGGGTTTTGGCTCAGCATCCGGCTTTAGTGGCCTCTTCTCCACAAGCTCCGATTTCAGATTTCTGGAATGATGATTTTCTTCATAACGGAAGATTTATGATGGGCTATTTCAGAACTTTCCCGGTTTTCGGAGTTCAGAAAACAAAACCTGAAAATAAAGCATGGTACACCGATTCCATGATCAAGACAACATCTGAAGACGGTTTGAAGTTCTACAGAGATATGGGAACTTTAAAAGACGGTTATGAAAAATATTATAAAAATAATTTTTTTATGACAGAAATTATGAACCACACCAATTACGATGAATTCTGGCAAAAAAGAAGCCTTCTTCCCCATCTTAAAAACGTAAACCATGCAGTGATGACTGTCGGAGGCTGGTTTGATGCAGAAGACCTGTCAGGACCTCTGAATATTTATAAAACGATCGAAAAAACAAGTCCGAAAGCTAAAAATACCATCGTCATGGGACCTTTTTCTCATGGTGGCTGGGGCCGTGAAGAAGGCAAGCATTTCCACAATCAGATCTATTTCGGAGACAGCATTGCTACTTATTATCAGAAAAATATTGAAACGAAATTTTTCAATCACTATTTAAAGGGCAATACCAAACAGGATGCCGGCTTACCGGAAGCTTTAATGTATGATACCGGAGCGAAACAATGGCGTGAATTTACAACCTACCCTCCAAAAGAAGGACAAAAAGTAAGCTTCTATTTATCAAACGGAACACTGAAAAATACTACAGGGCAAGGATCTTCTGAATATTATAGTGATCCGAACAACCCTGTTTTAAGTTCCGATAACCTGAAAGATTTTAATGGTTTTACTCCACGAAATTATATGTCAGAAGATCAAAGATTTGCAGAAGGAAGACCTGATGTTTTGACTTTTACCACAGATGTTCTGACCGACGATATGACTTTCGCAGGAGAGATTATGGCTAAATTAAATATCGCTTCCACTTCCACAGACGCAGATTTTGCAGTGAAATTAATTGATGTTTATCCTGAAGACTTCAAGCCTGCTGAGAAAAAAGAAGGTGTGATTTACGGAAATTATCACCAAATGGTAAGAAGTGAAATAATGCCTGCCAGATTCAGAAATTCAAGAGAAAAAGCCGAAGCCTTGGTTCCTAATCAAAAAACGGCCGTAAATTTCAGACTGCAGGATGTTGTTCATACCTTTAAAAAAGGACATAAAATCCAGATACAGATTTCTTCAACCTGGTTTCCGTTATTTGCCATTAACCCACAGAAATTCTTAGATAATCCGAATTTTGCTACAAAAGAAGATTATACAAAAGCGTTTATTAAGATTTTTGAAGATAGTGCGATTGAAGTTGAGGTTTTGAAATAAAGTTTAAAAGCTGTTCGGATTGAACAGCTTTTTCTTTTTATCCTCGCTTAATTAAGCACTGAGTTTGTCAAAATTTTTACGCAAAAAAATTTACTCTTCAATCGTTCTGAATGTCAGATTTACTCGTGGATTTTTTACTTTTGTTGTTGGAGGGAGGCGATGTAGCCAATTTTCCTGAGTTGTTCCCTTCATCACCAGTAAACTTCCGTTTTCTAGAAATATGTCAACTTTTTCTTTCGTTGTTTTATGTTTAAATAAAAATTTTCTTTCCGCTCCGAAAGTTAAAGATGCGATCGCTCCATGTTTTTTCAAATCCTTTTCACCATCACTGTGGTAGGCCATTCCTTCACTTCCGTCATGATATAAATTCAACAAACAGGAATTATAGGTTTCTCCTGAAACTTCTTCACATTTCCGTTTTAATTCTAATAATTCAGGAGTCCAGAATTTGGCATGTTTCGTCCGTTTAGAATAGGTATATTCGAATGGTTTTTCACCAAACCATGCCACTTTCCTTTTCGTTAAAATTAATTTTCCGAAAATAATTGCTTCATCATTTTCCCATGGAATCTGATTGAATAGATAGTCGTAATAAAAATCAGATTTTTCCTTAGAAAAAACTTTTCCATAATAATTGACGGTTCCGTCATTAGGAAGGATATTTATAGGATAATCGGATATATCTTCGAATAGACTCATCATTTTTAATAATTTTTTTTAAGCTGAATATTTTAAATACAAATGGCACAAATATTTTCACAAATAAGCATAAAAATCTGTGTAAATCCTTGAAATCTCCGGGCTAAAATATTTAATTTTAAGAATAAATTCGCGAACTTTCCCAGCCCACCATCAGTTGCTTTCTGTCACTTCCCCATCGGTAGCCTCCAAGATTTCCCGAAGACTGAATCACGCGGTGACAAGGAATCAAAAATGCTACCGGATTACTTCCAATCGCCGTTCCTACTGCTCTTGAAGCATTGGGATTTCCAATTTTTTCAGCTAAATTTCCGTAGGTTGATAGTTTTCCCATTGGGATTGTCAAAAGACTTTCCCAGACTTTCAATTGAAAATCAGTGGCTTTTAAATGTAATTTTATCGTATTGAGCTTTGTCCAGTCTTTATTAAATATGGACAGTGCATTTTTCTGAAATCCGTCCTGTTTTTCAAAAAAAGAAGCATTGGGAAATTTTAAAATTAAATCTCCCAATGCTTTATTGGTATCGGTTTCAAAAGCCATATAACAGATTCCTTTTTCTGTGGAAGCTGTGATTACGTTTCCAAAAGGGGTTTCGGAAAAACTGTAATTAATGTTGAGGCTTTTTCCTCCGTTTTTATATTCTGCCGGAGACATTCCTTCAATTTTTACAAACAGATCATGCAATCTGCTTGTGCTCGAAAATCCTGTCTCATAAGCGGTATCAAATAAACTTGCTTTTTCTTCCTTCAGCAAATTTTTAGCATGTTCAAGACTGATGAACTGTAAAAATTTCTTAGGACTTGTTCCCGCCCAATCTGTGAATATCTTCTGAAAATGGGCCGGACTCAGATTAATCTTTTCTGCTACTTCATCCAAACTCGGCTGAAGCTTAAAATTGTCTTGGATATACGCTATCGCTTTCGCAATTCGGTTATAATCAATTTGATTTTGTGTGGACATATCATTTTGTTTTACCTCACAAATTTCCAAAGAATTTTCAGCAGAAAAAATCCGATTCTTGCGAAGTTTTAGTCTTGATTAATATGATAATAAGCAAGCATTTTGTAATATAATTTCGCAGCCAGGAATGCACTTGGTTTTGCCATCGGAGAATCCATTAATTCTACAATATCAAACGCTACAACGTTACATTTTTCGAATACTTTTCTTAATAATTCCAATGTTGGATACCATTGTAAACCGCCTGGCTCAGGAGTACCTGTTGAAGGGCAAATTGAAGGATCAAATGCATCCAAATCAATTGTAATATAAACATTTCCTGAAACTTTTTCCAACACGTCATTTACCCAGTTTTCATTGTTGGCAATTTCGTGAGCAAAAAATACTCTTCCTTCCGGTAAATATTCAGCTTCTTCGATATCCATAGAACGGATTCCCACCTGTACCAAATTATGCTTCTGATTCGCTTCAAAAACCGCACAAGCATGATTAGAAGTAGATCCGTGAAATTCCGGACGTAAATCTGTGTGTGCATCTAACTGAAGAACCGTTAAGTTCTCATATTTCTCACCAACTGCACGGATCGAACCGATAGAAACAGAATGCTCGCCACCGAAAAGTGTAAATAATTTACCATCATTGTTCAAAAGTTCTTTAGTTTTCTGGTAAACTGCTTCAGTCATTGCTTCAGGTGAAGATTTTTCAGAAATCTCTCCTGCCAAATAAACGCCTTCCAAATATGGTTCTGTCTGAGTTTCGATGTCATAAAGCTCCATGTTTTCAGAAGCATCCAAAAACAATTCAGGGCCTTTGTCAGCTCCTTTTCCCCAAGTTGAAGTTCCATCATAAGGAACGGTTACCAACATTACTTTAGAGTTCTCTAATGATGCATTTTCTTCAGGAATTCCCGCGTATGTTTTCATGTCTTATTTAAAAATTAAATGATTTCGGCAAAGATACGGAAAAGTGGTTGGAAGCTAGAGGATGGAGGCTGGAAGTTTTTACAAAATGACGAAAAATTAAACGTAATAATTTAGACTTCCATCACCTGGCTTGCAACTTCAAGACTTTGCTTACAGCCAAAATTATACATCACAATTTTAAACCTCCATCCTCCAACTTCCCGCTTCCCGCCAAAATCATTACCTTTGTTAAAAACAAAATTTTATGCCTTTAAAAGCTGTTCTTTTCGATATGGATGGAGTGATTGTAGATACAGAACCATTACATAGAAAAGCTTATTTCAAAACCTTTGATGAACTGGAAATTGTGGTTTCCGAAGATTTATATACTTCTTTTACAGGTGCTTCTACCAAAAGGGTTTGCGACACTTTAATTAATCAATTTAATCTGACCCAGACTTACGAAGATATTGCGACCATCAAAAGAGCTCATTTTAAAGATTATTTTTACAATGATGAAGAATTTGATTTAATTCCGGGAGTAAGAGAACTGATTCAACATTATCATGAAAATGGGATTGTTTTAATTCTGGCTTCTTCAGCAACAATGACCACTATTAATATGGTTTTTGAAAAATTCGAACTGGAAAAATATTTCAGTGGGAAAATAAGCGGTGCTGATTTAAAAGAATCAAAACCTCATCCTGAAGTATTCTTATTAGCCGCTGAAATGGCTGGTGAACCTGTTGAAAACTGCATAGTCATCGAAGATTCTACAAATGGAATTTTAGCTGCACACCGAGCCAATATTTTTTGTGCGGCGTATAGAAGTCCACACTCTAAAAATCAGGATTATACATTAGCCGACACAGTGGTTTCAGATTATGCAGAACTTGAATTGGATAAAGTTTCAAAATATTTTTAATAGAAAAAGCTCTCAAAATTGAGAGCTTTGTTTTATAAGTTTTTTGGCTAAAAGCCTTTTTTTATTGATGAGATTGCTTCGTTGCTTTCGCTCCCCGCAATGACAGATATTTATTTATAACCCAAAAGTTTCAATACATCTTCAGGTTCCTGTTTTTCACGGAAAACTTCATAATGCAGCTCCCCATTTTCATCTTTCTGGATCAGGACGTGTCTCGGCTGAGGCATCAGACAGTGATGAATTCCACCAAATCCGCTGATCGCTTCTTGATAAGCACCCGTATGGAAAAATCCGATATACAGAGGTTTTGTATCACTGAAGACCGGTAAATAAATAGCATTTGTATGCTGCTCTGAGTTGTAATAATCGTCCGAATCACAAGTCAGTCCACCTAAGAAAACTCTTTCATAAGTATCATCCCAACGGTTTAACGGAAGCATAATAAAGTGTCTTGAAATTGCCCATGTATCAGGAAGAGTCGTCATGAAAGAAGAATCAATCATATTCCACTTTTCTCTGTCATTCTGACGTTTTTGAGAAATGATTTTATAGATATTCGCTCCACTTTCACCTACTGTAAAGCTTCCGAACTCAGTATAAATATTTGGTTCTTCTACCCCTTCTTCTTCACAGAATTTCTTGATTTGAGAAACAATTTCCTCAACCATATACTGATAATCGTAATCAAACTGCAAAGATGTTTTGATAGGGAAACCACCTCCGATGTTCAAAGAATTCACTTCCGGAGCAATTTTCTTCAAACGTGCATATACACGAAGACATTTGTACAATTCGTTCCAGTAATAAGCCGTGTCTTTGATCCCGGTATTAATGAAAAAGTGAAGCATTTTCAATCTTGCATTCGGGTGCTCAGCGATTTTTTGGCTGTAATAAGGAATAATATCTTTGTATCCGATTCCTAATCTAGAGGTATAAAATTCGAACTTCGGCTCTTCCTCAGATGCAATTCTGATTCCGATGTCGAAAGTAGTATCGATACTTTCCGTCAATTTATCCAATTCACGGTAGTTGTCCAGAATCGGGGTAATATTTTCAAACCCATTATTGATTAAATCGGAAATTTTCGTCAGATAATCATCTGTTTTGAAACCGTTACAGATTACTTCAATATTTTTATCTACTTTTCCGTTTTCGTAAAGAGATTTTACGATATCCATGTCATAAGCAGAAGAAGTTTCTATAGAAATATCATTTTTCAATGCCTCTTCAAGCACAAATTTAAAATGACTTGATTTTGTACAGTAGCAATATCTATAATTCTTCTTATATTCGGTTTTCTCAAAGGCTTCCTTAAACCAGCTCTTGGCTTTCTGGATATTTTGAGAAATTCTTGGCAGGTAGCTAATTTTTAGCGGGGTGCCAAATTTTTCAACAACATCCATCAAAGGAATGTCGTGAAACAACAAATTGTTCTCAGACACATTGAATTCCTCTGTAGGAAAATACAACGTCTGATCAATAAGTTCCGAGTATTTTATTTTCATTTCTAAACAAGTGAATTAAGAAATGCAAAATTGCTAAAAAAGTTTGGTTTTTTAGCGTTAAAATTATTATAATTTTTCAGGTGTTTTTCAGTAAAAACTTCGCTTAAATTATCAATACGTAAACTTTTGAATATATTCTTCCCTTTTATTTTTAGAAATTCCTAAAACCTGTTGAATATATATATCCGTTGAACCATATTTATTATTGATTTCGTTAAAGGCAGAATCTAAATAATCGGTTTCAATCCAGCTTAATTTTTCAAGGACTTTAATATCCATTTTGGGATACAGAAAATGTAAGCTGCTCGCAAGTTTAAGTCTTTTGTCAACTAATTTTTTCCTGTAGTTATTTGATAATAGATAATCATTGTAAATGGTTTCTTTATCAAACTTTAAAATCGTCAAAATTAATGCGGTCGTAATTCCTGTTCTGTCTTTTCCTGCAGTACAGTGATACAAAACAGGACGATCTGATTCTAAAATTTCAGTGATGATTTTCTTAATGATGGTAGGGTTTTCAGTGACATAATCTTTATAAAAACCGAGCATTCTTTTATCGGCATCAGAACCATTTACTTTTCCTTTTAAAACCAACTTTTTAGCCTGATCCAGCTGATCTCCTTCATCTTCAAATGCAGAGAAATTTTTATAAACAACTCCATCGGGAAGGTTGTCCGGTTTTTGGGCAATTTCTTTTGAATTTCTAAGATCTATTACTTCTTTTATTCCTAATTTTTCAAGTTCACCAAAAGATTTTTCCTTCAGTGTATGAAGATGTCCGCTTCTGTAAAGCTTTCCTTCTTTCAAAGTTCGCCCGTCAATATTTTTAATATTTCCAACCGTTCTGAAATTATAGACTTTCCTGATAGCAATCTCTTTTCCTGTTTCATTTTTCCCGTATTCGGGTGTGGAAAAACTCTGCGTTTTACAGGAGAAAATGCAGAATATTGAAATGATTAAAAATAATATTTTAATTGGGTTTTTCATTTTTTACTTTCCCACAGATTTCACGGATTTATACAAAGTTTTATATTGTTACTAAATTGTAACGAGTGTTTAAAGTCATAAATAATTTCTTCCGATAAAAACCAGCAAATCCCCTTTTTCATATTCAATAGATACCTCATCTTCGACGGCGAAGTTTCTGGTTCCGATTCTTGATGTTATGCTTAAACTTCCGTGAGTAAGAGGCCAGTTGAGTCCTTTTGTCGTAATATTTTCAACAGATGGAAAAGGATATAACGAAACCATTTTATTTTTCACATCGTTAATAATCATATTTTTCGGAATAAAATAGTATTCTGAAAACTCGTCATAAAACCTGATGTTTAACTGATCTTTAAATCCGAAAGCAACGGTAAGATTCCCTAAAAAATGATCCTGCTCACCTCCGCTTCCGCCTAAGACGTCAACATTTTTGAAACCTCTTTCTACAATTATTTCCAGCGCCTTATGAAAATCTGTTTTATCCTGATCAGGAGTATAAATAAATTTGTCTTCATAAATATTTTCATCCTTGCCCGAATGTGAGTCAAAATCGCCCGAAATAAAATCAAGTTTACCCAAAGGAAAATTCAGATTCTTCAGGTAATGAAAAGCTCCGTCCGTGCAGGCAATTAAACCGTATTTCTCAGGATCTGGAAAAGATTTCGGAGGTTCTCCGTTGATGAAAAGTAATACCTTATCTTTCATTCTATCTATTCTTTTTTACTTTTTCAATAATCTTCTTTTATCTCGCTACAATTTTCCATTTTTTCACATTTTTCCCAGGCCTATTCGCCTCTGCTTTTTGTATAAATTGTCTAGCATCGTTTATATCATCAGCATCAGGTTGCATTTCAATATATATTTTATAAGCTTCCAACATTCTGCTCACTTCATCATAAGATAAACCTTCCGTCCCCAACAAATTTCGATATGAATTTCCGATATAAAAATTCACCGCAAAATACTGATCAGAATTTTTATCAATTAAATGATAAAACCTTTCAAAATAATCAATTGCTTTATGAAAATCTGGTTTATTATTTGAAAAGTTATTGATTCCACCATACCAAAGAGCAGCCGAAAATGAAGGATCTTTTTTTAATATTTCAGTAATAATTTTTTCCGCCTGATTATTTTTATTTTGATTTATTAGAGCTAAAGCCAGCTGTGACTTAAAAATTAAATTCTCAGGCTCTTGTTTTAAGCCTTTTCGAAAAACACTTTCCGCTTCAGAAAACTTCTTTTCAGAGATAAGATTATTTCCATCATCAAGAAAATTCTGTGAAAAAACAAGACTTGAAGAAAACAGTAATAATAAAAATATTTTTTTCATATTATCTTTCATTCGGATTCCAGTATTCTTCCGGTTCGTTGTTGATTTTTGAAATATATCTCGCCAAAACGAAAAGATAATCTGAAAGTCTGTTTAAATATTTGATCAGTTCCGGTCGAACCTCTTCTGATTCGTTTAAGAACACTAAAGAACGTTCTGCTCTCCTGCAGATTGTTCGTGCCGCATGTAAAAATGTAGCAGGCTTTCCGCCTCCGGGAAGAATAAAATACTGAAGAGGCTCCAGTTTATCTTCAAAAGCATCCATCCAGTTCTCCAATTCTTCGATTTCCGTATCTGAAATAATTAATGGCAGACGTGATTTTCCATTGGCCAGCATCAGCTTATCAACGGGAGTAGCCGCTTCCGAACCCACCGTGAATAAATCAAACTGTATTTTTTTTAATTGTTTCAAGACTTCTTCATCCTCAATATGACTTTTCGAAATTCCTATAAATGAGTTTAATTCGTCTATATTTCCGTAGCTGTCAACTCTCGCACTTGCTTTTGAAACTCTTGTTCCGCCATACAAAGCAGTCTGACCTTTATCGCCTGTTTTTGTATAAATTTTCATAGTACTAAAATACTTTTTTCCAGGAAGGCTGACAAGTATTTTATTGATCTTGGTTACAGACAGGATTTCGCATAGCCCCAGATTTAGATTTAAAATATTTTATATTTGTATCCCAATCTGTCAATTTTCAGTATGAGTTCCGTAGAGTTGATATTATTTATTATTACTTTCCTTACCCTAATGCTTTTCAGTCTTTCCGGCTTGCTTAAAGCCATGAATAAAGTGAAGAGCAAAAAAACGGGTGAAAAGAGAGAAGGGATTCAAAAACTAAACAGGGTGGCCAATGAAAATGCGGCACAAAGTATTGTTGAAACGGGCTTACACTTTTTTAAGAACTTATTTTAAATACGATCTGTCACTCTTAGAATAACTCAAAAAAATACTATTCAGGAAAATTTTCAGGAAATTGAAAAGAACAAGCAATTTCTCAATAAATTCATTTTTATTCATTCGCTTCAACAAAAATGATCGATCAAAATGACCGACCATTCTCAAATTATTTATCTACCTAACATTGTCTTAAGTATAATGATCTAACGGAAAAAACTGCAATATTATTTTAATACATAAAAAATATTTTTCCGGACTAAAATCCTACTGACAAACTGTTGTCATAATTCTCCTTTACCTTTGTATCAACAATAACACTTAAAACAAATAAATTATGTCAACTACAGCAACCATCACAAAACAATTTATGACTTCCGAACAATTATTAGAACATTGGCAGGGACACAGAAATCTGACCAGAAGAGTAATCGAAGCGTTTCCTGAAAAAGACTTATTCGAATTTTCGATAGGCGGAATGAGACCTTTTGCAAAATTGGCAGTAGAGCTCATCAGCATCGGAGGACCGGCTTTGAAAGGAATCGTTGATAAAAATATGGAAGCTTATAATGAAGAAGGTTTCAGTCCAAAAACGAAGGAAGATATTTTGAAAAGATGGGATGAAGAAACGGAGGTCATTAGCAATTATTTTCATCAGATTTCTGAAGAGCGTTTACAGGAAACATTCAATCTGTTTGGTCAGTATGAATTTCCGGTTTATCAGAATATTTTATATTTCGTTGATAATGAAATTCACCACCGTGGCCAGGGATACGTTTATTTACGTGCTTTAGGTATTGAACCGCCTTTTTTTTGGGAGAGATTTTAGGTTCCTTAATGCCTTTATGGAGACTAAAATTGCTTATAGAAAATAATACTGTCAAATCTATCATTTCCAAACAAAAAAGCTTTCAGAAATTCTGAAAGCTTTTCGTTTATTATTTAATTCGGGAGTATATTTTTAAAAAACTTAATGATATTGGCTTTGAGCTTTACAAATGTTTCTGAAGTTCCAAATACCTTATTATCATAACCGATTGGAAAACCCTTTTCAACATATTCATTATTTTTATTCAAAGTAAGAATTTCAAAATTACGGTTTACCAGTCCTAAACTTTCAGTATGAATATCTAAAAATTTCACAGATGTATTTTTAGAAAAGTCTAATTTTTTAAGATCAATTGTTTTCACTTCCTTTTTCAAATCTGAACGAAAAGAAAGATTCATATTTTTCAAATCTATTACGGTTTGCCATTCTCCTGCATGAATTGAGTTTAAAATATTCCAGGCATAATCTACAGGTTTTTTATCGTATTGATAATTTTTCAGCATAAAATAAGCCCTGTTGTAGCGGTCTTCCCATTTTCCCTGCTGGCTAAAATCAAATTTTTCATTTCCCCCTAAAAAATCGAATTTCTTAACTGCTTCAAGATCCTTATTATATTGATTATTGCATAAAAGAGGCATTGGCATATCTTTATCCGTCAATACTTTATATTTCCCATCCAACAGAGCAATTGTCGCTGTATTACCTTTTGCATCACTTAAAAAAAAGTGACTTCCGGCTGCATTTGGCCACCAGTCGATATTCGGACCTTTATTAAGATGATCTACTACTTCCTGAACCGATTTATAATTATCCAGTTGGTATTGAATCCACTGTGCCCAAAACATATTGGCTTGAGAAGGGTTGACAACTTTTGAAGTTTCTTCCAAATAAAGCTCAACCAGAAAGAGTCCTTTTTCATTGACTCCGTAGCATGGAAAGTCGTATCCGAGAAGGTTAAAAGTCACAGAACCGTACTTAGAAATCCATTCTTTTGAATATTGAGAGTTGTCTGTACTCAAATTTTCCCAACTGATATTTCTTTTCTGAACATCACGTTTGTTTACCACAATCATCCCGGGCATTGTTTTCCAGTTTTCATTAAAACCTACTACACAATGGTCTTTTCCTTTCAGTAAAAATGCCGAACAGGCTGAAATCACAGTCGAATAAACGATTGCACCTAATAAAAAACATCGTAAAAATAAAAACTTCATGGGTTTCGAGTAAAAATGGTTAATCTCTTTCTTATACTTTCTTTGAAATTTTAGAGACCAGTTCTTTAAGACTTACTTTCAAGGATTCCGGTTCCAAAACTTCTGCATAATCTGCAAAGGTAATTAACCAACGGGGAAATCCTTCTTTTATCCAATCGGTTTCAAAAATTAATTCGACCCCGTTTTCTCGTTCAACCTCTTCAATTAAACCATAATATTTTTTTGAATTAATGAGATGTCCGATAATTTTTTTCTCTACTAAAAGTCGAACTTTTGTTTTATTTCCATTGGGATTCTGTCTGTAATCATTTATTTGACCATATTCCTGCAGGAAAGGATTCTGAGTTTTAAAAATCTGAAGAATACGGTCTACCCTAAATTGTCTGAAATCATTCCGTAACGTACAAAAAGCCATGATATACCAATAGTTGAACTCAAAAAAAACGCCTACCACTTCAATCGTTCGCATAGAAACCTTGGAATCTACGGTTGTATATTCTAAAGTTATTTGCTTCTTTTCTGCAATACTTTCCAGAATAATCGGAATAATATTTTGAATATTATCTTCTGTTTTTGGATGATAATTGTAGACATCGATCTGCTTTTCAATATTCTGAATCAAATTTCTGTCAGAATATTTCAGTACAGAACGTACTTTTTCCATCGCCGACTGATAGTGATTTCCTAAACTTTGATGTAGAAATTTCTGCATCAGTTTTTCGGCGGTGATAAAACTTAACACTTCTTCTTTCGTGAACATCACGGGCGGAAGTTTATAGCCATCCATCAGAGAATATCCACTTCCCGCTTCCCCGATAATGGGAATTCCGGCATTTTCCAATGTTTTGACATCACGATAAATCGTTCTGACACTTACATCAAATTTTGCAGCCAGATCCTGTGCTCTTACCAATGGTTTAGACTGGAGCTGTGTGAGAATAGCGGTTACACGGTCAAGTTTTTTAAGATAGTGCTCGTTCATTGAATAGTTGACAGTTAATAAGGGTTTAGGGTTTAGGGTTTAGGGTTTAGGGTTTAGGGTTTAGGGTTTAGGGTTTAGGGTTTAGCAAAAATAATATCTAATATCTAATATCTAATATCTAATATCTAATATCTAATATCTAATATCTAATTAATTATCCTTAAAAGTACTCACCAATTTATCCAAATTTAAACTTCTCGCGGAAGCATCAAAAATTTCTCTGTAAGTTCCGTTGATCTGCACCAGTTCATCGTGGGTTCCGCTTTCTACAACCCTGCCCTTTTTCATTACATAAATTTTATCTGAATCTAAAATTTGCGATAACGAATGGGAAATAATAATCACCGTTCTTCCTTCTTTTATTGCATCCAGGGAATTTTTAATCTGCTCTGTTGCGATAGCATCCAGACTTGCTGTGGGTTCATCAAGGAAAATAATCGGAGGATTTTTCAGGAATAATCTTGCAATGGCAATTCTCTGCTGCTGTCCCCCTGAAAGCTGTGTGGCATCGTGTCTGTATCCTTCCGGCAAGTCTAAAATCTGTTCGTGGAGATATGCCTTTTTAGCAGCTTCTTCAATTTCTTCAAATGTTGCATTCATATTTCCGTAGCGAATGTTATCTTCAATACTTCCCTGGAATATGTGATTTTTTTGAAGAACCAATCCTAAATCATCCCTCAAAAAAGTATTATCAAAATCATTCAAATTGACTTGATCAAGCAAGATTTCGCCTGAATTCGGAAGATAAAATTTACACAAAAGATTGATGATTGTTGATTTTCCGGCTCCACTCAACCCCACCAGGGCCGTTGTTTTTCCATTTTCAATTTTCATAGAAACATCGTGCAAAGCCTGAGTTCCGTTCGGATAGGAAAAATTGACGTTTTTTAATTCAAAATTTCCTTTAATTTTCTTCTCAACAAAATTTCCATTGGGTTCTTTTTCGGCATCAGCATTTAAAATATCAAAATAGCCTTCTGCATAAATCATTGCATCATTCATATCATCATAAATTCTGTGCAATTGTCTAATCGGAGCCGAGACATTGTTGAAAAGCATAATGTGAAGCATGATAGCACCGATGGTCATTTGCTGATCCAATACCAGATAAACTGTCAGAAGGATAATTAAAACAACGCCAAACTGTTCGATAAAAGTTTTTAAACCATCGTAAATAAAATTTGTTTTCCGGGTAAACATCTGGCTTTCCATCAACTGCATCTGTAAATCATATTGTTTTTTTCCTTCGAATTTTTCGCGGACAAAACTTTTAATGACCATAATGGAATTAATCAAATTTAAAAGACCCGAAGTTTTTTGCTCACGCTGATTTCTCAGCTGCCGACGGACTCCACCCAATTTCTTGGCCTGTAATGAGCTTATATAAAAATAAATAGGAACGATAACCGTAGAAACAATCCCTACATAAACATTCTGTATATACATGATAACCAATGCAATAATTGCATTAGAAAATAATGGAAGCATATCGATAAAGAAGTTCTGTACAAGTCTTGTCAGACTTTCAATTCCCCGGTCTATTCTTATCTGTAGTTTCCCTGATTCGTGGTTTTCATCATTAAAATATGCCACGCGATATGTCAAAATCTTATCAATTGCTGACTGCGCCAATACCGAACTTACATTGATTCTTATTTTTTCACCATAAAACTTCTGTCCGAAATTGATAAAAATATTCAGCAGCTCTTTGCCTAATAAAATAATCGAAATGATAACCAGAATATGGATTCCTTCAGACATCGGATGTGGAAGATGCGTCAATTTTGTAACCTCATCAACTGTATACTTTAAAACGAGAGGATTGACCTGCGCTGCAAGAGCTCCTAAAAAAGTAAGGAATAAAGTCCCGTAAATCATCAGACGATATGGCCGTATGAAAGGAACAAGCTGTTTATAAATTCCGAATAAAGTGACGGTTCTGTTGAAAGGTTTTGCCATAGGAATTATTTTAACTAAAAAACGTACCGTTTCCGAGAGAAAAGGTACGTCTTATTCTATTTTTCAGCAAATTTAATTGCTTATTTTAAATTTTATCCTTCGTAAAAATACGTTGTCAGATAATGCAGCTCAGATTGGCTTGCAGCTTTTGATTCAGCCTCAGCCTGCTCTAAAGTATAATGCGAATTGATTTCTTTTCTTTGGAAAATAAAAGAATTATTGGCGTTTTTATCAACTACATTATTGAAAATATGTTCAATTTCTGAGTTTGAAAGCGAGGCAAAACTGATATCTTCAAAACCGTACATTAATCTTAAATCATCAAACTGATTAAAGTTTTCATCTGCAAAGCCCTGGAATTGAGATTTCGATTCGAAATTTCCGGCCCAGATATTATAAGCATATTTCTTTTTTTTCGGTTTATCGAAAATATTTTGATAAACGAAGTTTTCACCAAGATAGGCTTCTCTTACCTGCGGATCATTGGCCAGTTCTTCAGGAAGACCTTCTTTCAGAATTCGACCTTCAAACATGATGTACGTTTTATTGGTAATAGCTAAGGTCTGCTGCACATTGTGATCGGTAATCAAAATTCCGATATTTTTATCTGTCAGACTTCTTACAATTTTCTGGATATCTTCCACGGCAATCGGGTCTACCCCTGCAAAAGGTTCATCCAAAAGAATAAAACTAGGGTCTGTTGCCAGACATCTTGCAATTTCCGTTCTACGTCTTTCTCCTCCTGAAAGAAGATCTCCACGGTTTTTACGGACGTGCTGCAATGAAAATTCCTCGACCAATTCATCACATTTGATCTGTTGCTCGCGTTTTGAAAGTTTTGTTAGCTGCAAAACTCCCATGATATTCTCCTCCACGGAAAGTTTTCTGAAAACCGATGCTTCCTGAGCCAGATAACCGATACCCTTTTGAGCCCGGCGATACATCGCGTCAGTCGTAATTTCCTGTTTATCAAGAAAAATTTTCCCTGAAGTGGGCTTAACCAAACCAACAATCATATAAAACGAAGTGGTTTTTCCTGCTCCGTTCGGACCAAGCAAACCTACAATCTCTCCCTGCTGAACCTGTACAGAAACGCCTTTTACAACTTTTTTAGGACCGTATTCTTTGATTAAGTTTTCTCCTCGTAAAATCATAGTCGCAAAGATAAAGTTTTTTTGAATTCAAATTTTAGATAAAAAAACAGAGGCTGAAGTTTTATGAAATTTTAATATGGATAGTATTTAGATCCTTCGAATACTTCGCGCTCAGGATGACATCTCGAATACTAACTGCTGTAATGTATGATGAATGATATTATATTTTAGTGACAACAAATTAAGATGTAACATTTTATGTTTTAATCACTACTTATTCAATACAATCAAAGAACTTCAAAAAATATTAAAATGGAAAATTACGGTTATACAAAAACTGAATACAATCAAAATCAGCAAAATAATATACCTTATCGCTCAGAGAAGAAAATTCCTGCAGCTATTTTAGGAATTCTTGTAGGATGGCTGGCTTTAAATAAATTTTATCTAGGCTATACCAAAGAAGGCATTATTCAGCTCGTCTTAAATATTATCACCTTCGGAGCAGCTTCAATTATTCCTTTTATAGAAGGTATTTTATATCTGTTCATGAGTGATAAGCAATTTGATGATACATATGTTTATGGTAAAAAAGGCTGGCTGTAAGATTTAGTCTAAACCTCTTTATTTTTTGTTTTATTTCCATAATTTTATGGACCTATCAACAATGAAATTTATTATGGAAAATAATCAACAGTTAACAGATCTTCTGGCCCTGGATCTGGGACTTAATATTGTCAATCGCAGGCCTTATGCAAAGGAAGTTTTTAAATGGCAGGATATGGATCTTCTTCCCCATTCTTCCGCAGACACTTTACTTTGTGAAATTTTTGAATGGAATGGCAGAAACTGGCGAACAACAGGAAATAATCTGATTGGATTTCTGTTTTCAGAAGATCAGCTCAGCACCATTAAGAATCAGGTGATGAATGTACAGAAATTTCCGGCCCTTATTCCTGATTTTGAATTTACAAAAGACAGTATGATCGAGTATGGTCTTTCTCTTCCTTCATTATTCAATATCGGAATTAATGGAAATATTAAAAATGCCAAAGATTTTTCAATAAGAGTAAACGGAGTTACAAAATCAAGAATTACAAACATAGACTCTCCCGGAATTGAGATTTTAAGAAATTATTCGGAATTTACACAGACTAAATCCAAAACATACAGGAAAAATGTGAAGTTTAATTTTTTAAGCACATCTCTTTTCTATGCAGAAAGTGTGGAAATTTATCTTGAAAAGGAATCCGGAGTTGCTTTAGATGTCAGTTTTCAGACTCAGAATGTAGAAGTGGAAGCAAAACTTGACACCGATACCAAGAAAAATTTTGTTCTGAAATATACCGGAAACCAAGCGCCTTTTGCTGCTAAGTTTACGAAAGGAAAAGATTTTGATATCTCTTAAATTAGTTTTGAGTTAAAAGTTATGAATTATGAGTTGATCAACGCTGTGAAATTTACAGAGCAATTTAAACTCATAATTCATAACTTATAATTTATAACCCAAAAATTACCTGTTCAGAATCATTGCAGCTTCTTTTGCAAAATAGGTAAAAATCATATCTGCTCCTGCTCTTTTGAAACAAGTTAGACTTTCAATGATCGTTGTATCATTATCCAGCCATCCGTTTTGTGCCGCAGCCTTTACCATTGCATATTCTCCACTTACATTGTAAACTGCAATCGGCAGATCAATAGCTTCACGTACTTTAGAAACGATGTCTAAATAAGGAAGTCCCGGTTTAATCATAATAATATCCGCTCCTTCATCAATATCTTTAAAAACTTCGTTTAATGCCTCACGGGAATTATGAAAATCCATCTGATAGGTCTTTTTGTCTTTAGGAATTTCCATATTATCTTTTGGAGCACTGTCTAATGCACTTCTGAAAGGTCCGTAAAAAGAACTCGCATATTTTGCGGCATAGCTCAGAATTCCTACATCTGTAAATCCACTTTCTTCCAGCGCTTCACGAATGACCTGAACCCTTCCGTCCATCATATCACTTGGTGCCACAATGTCAGCACCTGCTTCTGCATGAGAAACAGACATTCTTGCCAGTGCATCGTTGGTCGCATCATTAACAATTTTACCGTTTTCAATGATTCCATCATGTCCATAGATTGAGTATGGATCCAATGCTACATCCGGCATGACGATCATTTCCGGAACAGCATCTTTAATGGCCTTGATGGTAGTCTGCATCAGCCCGTTTTTATTCCAAGCTTCCTTCCCGGTGTTGTCTTTTACATGTTCTGACACTTTCATGTACAGATTGACAGCTTTTACACCCAAAGAAAATAATTCCTTACATTCCTTCACCGTTAAATCTATGCTCCTCCTGAAAATACCCGGCATCGACGGGATTGGCTCCTGTTTGTTTTCGCCCTCCATTACAAAGATGGGCATCACAAAATCATTCGTTGTAAGAATATTTTCTCTTACCAAACTTCTTATAGATTCATTGACTCTAAGTCTTCTATTTCTTGAATGTATCATTTTGGAATACTTTTTGAATAAGTTTCTGCAAATTTACTACAAGTTCTATAAAAAACTATTGCAGGAGATTGTAGAATTTTTTACTTTTGTTAGGAAATACTTAGAGAAATTATAATTTGATGAAAAAACTTTTACTTTTATTACTATTTATAGGCACTTTTGTTGGGTTTTCCAACAATTTTAAAGCTCAACTCAGAGAGCCTGGTTCCATCTCACAAAAATCTGATGATGGTGTGCTTGTTGCCTATCCAAATCCTGCGAAGGATTTCCTTATCGTTAAGGCAAAGGATTCTTCTTTAAGAATCAAAAGTGTGACTTTTTATTCCATTTTGGGTACTCAAGTTGCTAATTATTCAGTAAATATGAATTCGGGAGAGATTAATATTGAAAAATTGAAACCCGGAAAATATTTAATTCGCTATATCTTAAGCGATAATACGCAAAAAGTTACTCAAATAGTAAAACAATAAAACTAAATCCTGATAAACATCAGGATTTTTTCTTTTACATTAATTCTGTTTTAATTATTCCGTAACTTTCGGGACTTTTTTATACTAATTGTAAAAAACAATTTAATGCTAAAAGCTGAACATATTCGAAAGACCTATAATGCAGGGAAAAAAGTAGCATTGGATGATTTTAGCATCCATGTTCCAAAAGGAAGTATTTACGGTCTTTTAGGCCCGAACGGAGCGGGAAAAACTTCTTTCATCCGTATTATCAATCAAATTACCCAGGCTGATTCCGGGGAAGTTCTTATCAACGGTGAGAAGCTAAATCCAAGCCATATTAAAGATATTGGTTATATGCCTGAAGAAAGAGGTTTATATAAAAATATGAGTGTCGGAGATCAGATACTGTATTTCGGGGAACTGAAAGGGATGAGTAAAAACGATGCTTTGCAGGAAGCAAAAAAATGGTTTGATAAACTCAATATCGACCAATGGTGGAAAAAGAAATTATCTGAACTTTCAAAAGGAATGGCTCAGAAAATTCAGTTTGTGGTAACCGTTCTTCACAGACCTCATCTTTTGATTCTCGATGAGCCGTTTTCAGGTTTTGATCCTGTAAATGCCAACTTAATTAAAGATCAGATTATTGATCTTAAAAATAACGGAACCACCATCATTCTTTCTACCCACAGAATGGAGAGTGTGGAAGAAATGTGTGATTATGTTGCTTTAATTAATAATTCTAAAAAAATTATTGACGGAAGAGTTTTTGATGTAAGAGAAAAATTTAAGAAAAATATTTTCGGAATTACCCTTTCTGAGGTAAATGAGACTCAATTGGATACCTTCAAAAACAAGTATGAAATTTTCAATATGACCAATGAAAATAATCTGGTATCTTTTGATTTAAAAAACGAAAGCGATCAGAATCATATTCTTCTGGACCTTGTGAATGTCGGAAAAGTGAGATCTTTTGACGAAAGAATTCCAAGTATGAATGAAGTATTTATTAATGCGGTAAGCAATAACTCTTAATCATGAATAATATTTTTTTAATCACAAAAAGGGAATTTCTTACGCAGGTTAAGAAAAAGTCCTTCATTATATTGACTTTATTGGCTCCAATCATGTTGATTGCTTTTGGTGCAGTCATTGGTTTAATGTTTAAGGCTAATGAGTCTCACAGCGTCATTGAAGTAGTGGATAAAAGTGGGTTATTTAAAAATCAACTGAAATCCGATGACCAACTGAATTATGTTTTTGTTTCTGCCGCCGATGAAAAGTCAAAAATCAATAATTTAAAAGGAAATGAATCTCTGGATGGAATTTTGATTCTGCCGGAATTAAAAAGTCAGAATTTTGATGATCTACAGCAAAATACAAGATTGGTCATCAACAGTAAAATTGGCTTTGACACCAAAAAAAGAATTGTTTCTGATATTACAGATGTCATCAAGAAAGAAAAAATCAAACAGTTAGGTATCGCCGAAACTCAACTTGATAATCTTGATAAAAGTTTTACCCTGAAAACCATTAATGTTTCTGAAAACAATAAAGAGGATTCTGATATTACTTTTGGCGTAAAAAGCGGGCTAAGCATCTTGTTGATGTATGTAACTTTTATGTTTATCATCATCTACGGAGTAAGGGTTATGAGAAGCGTTTTAGAAGAAAAAAACAACCGAGTTGTGGAAATCATTATTTCTTCAGTAAAACCTTTTGAACTGATGATGGGAAAAATTCTTGGAGTAACCATGGTGGCTTTAACACAGTTTTTAATCTGGATTACCATGTCTGTTATCGGAGCTCTGGTTTTAAATACCGGCTTTTCGACACTTCAAAAAAATATTCCGGGTGGAAATGAAGAAGTATTAAGCAAGTTTGATATTGCACAGATTGCAACACAGGTATCTCACAGTTTACTTGAGCTTAATTTCCCGTTAATTATTTTTGTATTCATTGTCTTCTTTTTGCTTGGATACATCTTTTACAGCTCTGTTTATGCCGCCATAGGCTCAGCCGTAGATAATGAAACGGAAACCCAGCAATTCACCCTATTTGCCATCTTACCGCTGACTTTAGGAATGTATGGAAGTTTTTCTTTAATGAATAATCCTGACGGGCCTCTGGGCTTCTGGCTATCAATTATCCCTTTCACATCTCCTGTCGCGATGATCGCAAGAATTCCTTTTGGAGTTCCGGCCTGGCAGATTGCTTTATCAATTGTATTGCTTTTGGCAACAACTATTTTTATGATCTTTTTAGCAGGAAAAATCTATAGAGTAGGCATTTTAATGTATGGCAACAAAGCGACATTAAAAGAACTTTGGAAATGGATCAAAGGATAAAATGTAAACTACAGAATATATAAAAATAAAATCCCGAAACTAAGTTTCGGGATTTTTTATGTTTGAATGAAATAAATTCTTATTCAAAGATATAGCTAAGACTTAAACTAAGAACCTGCTCGGATTTACTTTTATTAGATCCTTTAGGCTCATAATTAAGACCTGGATAGGTATTTGAAAGGCCAAAATCATATCTCGCCGTCAGTTCCAATTGTCTCTTATAACTGTACCCTACCCCGATTCCTACTCCAAAGTTAAACTTGCTAGCCTTCCCATTAAGTTTTGGGTTATCTGCAACTCCTCCTGCAAAATTAGGATCGTAATAAGGTCTTGAAATAGGAACATTTTTCACATTCTGACTTAATAAGAAATTAAATCTAGGTCCTACCAATCCAAAAAACTCTGATTCAGCTTCGGAAAAATATCCTTTAAAGCTGATCGGCAAACTAAGATAGTTATTCGCATAAACAGCATCATAACCATCAACACCTTTAGAGTCTTTATTCTTACCTGTTTCTCCTGCGCCAAAATAAACCAGTTCGGGCTGGATGAAAAATTGATTTTCCCTTCCTACCGGGATCAAAGCTAAAACTCCGCCCTGTACGGTAAATCTTTTTCCTGAGGGATTGTGGGCATTTTTCACCCCTGAATAGTTACCTCCCGCCGTGATACCGAATCTTGTACTACTAAAATCAATCTGGGCGAAAGACATTGTAGAAAGTACCAAAGCTGAGGTTAATAAAATTTTTTTCATATGTTGTTTTTTATGTTATCCTAAAACTTTTGCTACAGTTGCACCGATATCAGCAGGAGAATCTACAACGTTGATTCCGTTTTCTCTCATGATTTCCATTTTTGCCTGAGCTGTATCTTCAGCACCACCTACGATAGCACCAGCGTGTCCCATTGTTCTTCCTTTAGGAGCAGTCTGTCCAGCGATAAATCCTACAACAGGTTTTGTAGAACCACTAGCTTTATACCATCTTGCAGCTTCAGCCTCAAGACCACCACCGATTTCTCCGATCATTACTACTGCTTCAGTCTCAGGATCGTTGATGAATAATTCTAATGCTTCTCTTGTCGTTGTTCCGATGATTGGGTCACCACCGATACCGATTGCTGTAGAAATACCGAAACCGGCTCTTACAACCTGGTCAGCAGCTTCGTAAGTAAGAGTACCTGATTTTGAAACGATACCTACTTTACCTTTTTTGAAAACAAAACCTGGCATAATACCAATTTTAGCTTCTTCAGAAGTAATAATTCCCGGGCAGTTTGGACCGATTAATCTACAGTCTCTGTCAGCGATGTAAGATTTTACTTTTACCATATCCGCAACCGGAATACCTTCAGTAATACATACGATAACTTTGATACCTGCTTCAGCAGCCTCCATGATAGCATCTGCAGCAAATGCAGGTGGTACGAAAATGATACTTACGTTTGCACCAGCTTTTTCAACAGCATCAGCAACAGTGTTAAATACAGGCTTTCCTAAGTGCTCGCTACCTCCTTTTCCTGGAGTAACACCACCTACTACGTTTGTACCGTATTCAATCATCTGGCTTGCATGGAAAGTCCCTTCGTTCCCTGTAAATCCTTGTACAATTACTTTAGAATCTTTGTTTACTAAAATTGACATTTTATTGTTGTTTTAATTTATTTACTATTTTATTAATGCTCACAAATTTACTTATTTTTCTTTGATTTAAGATAAAACTTTCAATTTGTTTATTTGAGATTTCTCAGTTTTACTTCTTTCTTCAGATAAGTTTTAAAATCTTCCGCAAACATCCCGATATAAGTTCCTTTTTCAAGATCCCTGTTGACTCCTGTTTTGCCCAGCAGAACAGATCCGTTTGCAATTTTATTACCGGAAGCGATACCAACCTGTCCCCATAAAGTGACTTCATCACCAATGATACAACATCCTGCGATTCCCACTTGAGAAGCGATCAGACATTTTTTACCGATGATCGTATCGTGGCCGATCTGGATTTGATTATCGAGAACAGAACCTTCACCAATTATCGTAGAATCCGTAACGCCTCTGTCGATCGTACAACCATTTCCGATTTCTACATTATTTTCAACAATGACGTTTCCTACAGAAATCAAACGGTCAAAATTTCCGTTGAGTTTTCTATAATAAAAAGCATCACCACCCAATACGGTATTAGACTGAATGATTACATTGTCACCAATTACTGTTCTGTCACCGATGACAACATTTGGAAAAATAAGTGTATTCTTTCCAATGGTAACATTATTTCCAATAACTGCGGTACGGTGGATTTTTGTTCCTTCTCCGATTTCAACATCGTGAAGTTCTTCTGTAAAATTATATATTCTCGTAAAGTGAGTATTGATTTTATTAAAATCTCTGAAAGGATCATCAGAAACAAGAAGCGCTTTCCCTTCTGGGCATTCCACTTCTTTATCAATTAAGATAATGGTTGCCGCAGAATGTAAAGCTTTATCATAATATTTCGGATGATTAACAAAAACGATATCTCCCGGTTTTACCATGTGAATTTCATTAGTCCCTAATACTTCAAAGTCTTCAGAACCAATAAATTTTGACCCGATAAGATCAGCAATAGTTTTAAGTTTTTGTGGCTGATGAAACTTCATATTTTTTTAAATGATATTTAAATTTTATCAATCTTGTCAAGGTTTAAAACCTTGACAAGATTTGTTTTTTCAACTTTCAACTGCAGCCCGACTTGAGTAAAGCCCTTCGACAGGCTCAGGGTAAACTACAGTCGCTGCCATAAAAATAAAAGCTGAAAGTTATTATGCTTCCAGCTTCATATTATTTGAATAATTATTTTACTCTTTCTAAGTAAGATCCGTCTTCTGTGCTTACTTTAATCTTGTCTCCCGGTTCGATGAACAGAGGAACCATTACTCTTGCTCCCGTTTCAACGATCGCATTTTTAAGAGCATTTGTTGCCGTGTTTCCTTTTACCCCCGGATCAGCTTCTACAACTTCTAAATAAACAGATTGTGGCAATTCAGCAGAAAGCGGCGTCTCATCAGCTTCTTTTAAAATGATGGTAACCTCTTCACCTGCTTTCATCAGGTTTGAATTTTCGATCATTTCTTTATTTAAATATAATTGAGAGAAGTCATCATTGTTCATGAAGTGAAATCCGTTCTCATCATCATAAAGATACTGGAATTTTCTCGTGATTACTTTCACCTCATCAATTTTGTGACCTGCTGAGAAAGTATTATCAAGTACTTTTCCGTTTGTTACTGATTTCAATTTTGTTCTAACGAAAGCAGGACCTTTACCTGGTTTTACGTGAAGAAATTCAATTACTTTGAAAATATCATTGCTAAATTCAATGCAAAGACCTTTTCTGATATCGTTACTTGTTGCCATTAATGTGTATTATCTTTTGTTTTTTATATTTAATTATTTTAGGGAAAACACGAAATCGAAAATTTGATTTCTAGTTGTCTTTTCCGGTTCCGTATCCTTTTACAATACCTCTTGGTGAGTTCTGGATAAACTGAAGGATTTCATCTCTTTCAGCGGTAGGAAGCATTTCTTTTTCAATATAACTGATTGCCTGAGAAACATTCATTTTCATTTGAAAAATAGCTCTGTAAATTTTTTGGATTTCAAAGATTTTCTCATTGGTGAAACCTCTTCTTCTTAATCCTACAGAATTGATACCTGCATAAGACATCGGTTCTCTGGCCACTTTTACGTATGGCGGAATATCTTTTCTCACCAAAGTACCTCCGGAAATCATTACATGTTTTCCGATTTTACCAAATTGATGAACAGCAGACAAACCTCCCATCACTGTATAGTCACCAATTTCTACGTGACCTGCAATTCCGCAACCATTCACAATGATAACGTGATCTCCGATGACACAGTCGTGTGCAATATGAGAAGTCGCCATGATCAGGCAGTTTTTCCCAATTTTTGTAAATCCAAGAGCTTTTGTCCCTCTGTTTACCGTTACACATTCTCTGATCGTAGTTTCGTCACCGATAATTACCTGAGTATCTTCACCATCGAATTTTAAATCCTGAGGAATGGCTGAAATTACCGTTCCGGGAAAAATTCTGCAGTTCTTTCCGATTCTTGCTCCATCCATGATGGTAACATTCGGACCTATCCAAGTTCCTTCTCCGATCTCTACGTCACCGGCAATTGTAGTAAAAGGTTCTACAATTACGTTTTTGCTGATTTTCGCACGTTTATCTACGGCTGCTAATTGATGAATCATTTAATCAACTTTATTTTTTGCAACTTGGGCCATTAATTCCGCTTCTACCGCTACAGCATCTCCTACATATCCGTAACCCTGCATATGTACAATACCTCTTCTGATAGGCTCTATTAATTCAATTTTGAAAATAATAGTATCACCGGGAACTACTTTTCTTTTGAATTTCACCTTATCAATTTTTATAAAATAGGTAGAATAGTTTTCAGGATCCGGAACACTTGCCAATACAAGAATTCCTCCTGTCTGCGCTAAAGCCTCTACCTGAAGAACTCCGGGCATCACAGGTTCTTTAGGAAAATGTCCAACAAAGAAAGGTTCATTCATTGTTACATTTTTTAATCCTACAACGTGAGAATCTGAAAGCTCAAGAATTTTATCAATTAACAAAAACGGTGGTCTGTGAGGCATCAACTTCATAATTCCGTTGATATCAAAAACTGGCTCTTTTGTTAAATCAAAATCAGGAACATTTTTCTTTTTCTGCAGTTTCCACTGGCGGTTCAGTTTTTTCGCAAACTGAGTGTTTACAAAATGTCCAGGCTTGTTAGCAATTACTTTTCCTTTTATCTTCACTCCTGCCAAAGCTAAATCACCAATTACATCCAGTAATTTGTGTCTTGCAGCTTCATTAGGATAGTTTAAGTTCAAATTGTCAAGAATTCCGTTAGGTCTGATCGATACATTGTCTTTCCCAAATGCTTTCTTTAATTTTTCTGTAGTATCCGGTGTAAGATCCTTATCTACATATACAATAGCATTAGAAATATCTCCACCCTTGATCAAACCGTGATCTAAAAGCATTTCTAATTCATGTAAAAAACTGAATGTTCTTGCAGATGAAATCTCTTCCTTAAACTCTGAAATATTTTTTAAGGTAGCATTTTGGGTTCCTAAAACTTTAGTCCCAAAATCAACCATTGTTGTAATTTCATACGTATCTGAAGGAATAATTGTGATTTCAGATCCTGTAGCAGGATCGCTGTAGGTAAGAACTTCTTTTACAACAAGATATTCTCTAGCAACATTCTGATCAACAACTCCAACACTTTCGATAGCTTCAACAAAGAATTTTGAAGATCCGTCTAAAATCGGCGGTTCAGAAGCATCCATTTCTAAAACAGCATTGTCGATATCACATCCGACTAAAGCTGCCAAAAGGTGCTCACAAGTAGTAATTTTTACGCCTAATTTTTCTAATGTCGTTCCTCTTTCTGTTGCTACAACATAATTAACATCAGCTTCAACCTGAGGGTGCCCCTCTAAGTCTGTTCTTACGAATACAAAACCTGTATTTTCTTTTGCAGGCTTCATGGTTAATTTTACTTCTTTACCAGTATGAAGTCCGATTCCGGAAAGTGTCACTTCCTGTTGAAGTGTTTTTTGCATATCACTCATTAGTTTTATCTTTTGAGGTATTCTCAAGATTGTTTATTTTGTTTACAATTTCAGGTAAATTCCTGAAATGCACATAACTTCTTAGATAGTCGTTATAGCTTATTGCCGGAGATCCGTACAATGTTTCTCTATCGTTGACGCTAGAATTCACCCCGCTCTGAGCCTGAATTTTCACTTGATTTCCTATTTTAATATGGCCGACAACTCCCACCTGACCTCCAATTTGGTTCCAGTCACCGATTGTTGTAGATCCTGCAATTCCCGCCTGTGCTGCAATTACATTATTCTGACCAATTTTTACATTATGGGCAATCTGAATCAGATTATCGATTTTTGTTCCTTTTCCAATGACCGTAGAACCGATTGTAGCTCTGTCAATACTACAGTTTGAGCCGATTTCAACATCATCTTCAATGATAACGTTTCCTAACTGAGGAATTTTTTTGAAACCTTCGGGAGTTGGCTGGAAACCGAACCCATCACCTCCGATAACGGTATTGGAATGAATCACACAATTGTCACCGATAATACAGTAATCATAGATTCTCGCTCCGCTGTCTATTTTACAGTTTTTACCAACCTTTACCCCTTTTCCGATGTAAACATGCGGATAAATCTGAGAACCTTCGCCTATTTTAGCTTTCTCAGAAATATAAGTAAATGCACCGATATAAACCTTATCACCAATCACAGCAGCTTCATGAATTGAAGATCCGTCTTCAATCCCTTCTTTTCTGCCCTGCATTTCCTGATAAAGGTTCATTAAAACCTGAAAAGACAGATAAGCATCTTTTACGGCAATAACAGTAGAGTTATAAGTATCTTTTTCTAAAAGTTTTTCAGAAACAATGATAACGGAACAGTTTGAAGTGTCCAGATAATGGGTAAATCTGTCTTGTGCTATAAAAGAAAGATGCCCCGTTTCCCCACTTTCAATTGGTGAAACGCCAGTAATAAGCGCATTCTCGTCACCTATTATTTTTCCGTCAATAAAACTTGCAATTTGCGAAGCTGTAAATTCCATATTCTGCAAAGATAAGAAATTCTATAATTCGCAAACATTTTTTAGTTTTCGGATCGTAAATTTTAATATACTTTAAGAAATTATGTTAGGAATATCTCTTGGAAAAGTCAAAATATAGCGGGTTGTTTTATTGATCATCAAGCCCGACAAAAGCTGGTCTTGCGACTCTTCCATTCTAATTTTTTCGCCATTTTTCTGCAATAAATAAATGGGCTGTTTTTCGGTATCATAAGGAAGAAGTTTTCTTTTAATTTCGTGTACCAGCTCATCACCATTATCAATTCCGAAAAATTCGTTGGCTTTTTTTATTTTTTCTTCAATAAATTCACGTTTAAATGCATGAGAAGAGATTATAGTCTTTGGGAGATTTCTCTGAATTACACACTGGCACCAATAAGATAAAATGAAATCATCTGAGTTTTGCCAGCTCTTCATAGCCTGAATAATGTCATTATCATCAAGCTGTGTAAACCTTTCAATATCTTCATCCGTGGCGGCACTTTTTCCTCTGTGTAAAAAATAATTTAAATTTTCTGTAGCCTCCAGATGTAAGCCCTGAGAAACTAAATATTTTGCTCTTTCCAGAATTTTCACCAAAAGAAACTCTGCTAAAGCCGAAGTTTTATGATAATACACCTGCCAGTACATAAACATTCTTGCCGTCAGAAAATTTTCGATGGAATAAATTCCCTTGGCATCGATCACCAGCTCCCCTTCTTCACAAACGTTCATCATTGAAACAATTCGTTGGGTATTGATATTTCCTTCCGAAACCCCGGTGAAGAAACTGTCTCGTTTTAAATAATCCAATCGGTCAACATCCAACTGCGACGAAATAAGCTGATTAAAAAATTTTCTGTGATATTTCCCCTGAAACATTTCGATAGCAACAGACAATTCTCCGTTAAACTCAACATTCAGTCTGTTCATTAATAATAAAGAAAGATTTTCGTGATGCCAGTCGTCCATCAGCATACTTTCCAGAGCATGAGAGAACGGACCATGACCAATATCATGCATTAAAATGGCCAGCATCGCTCCTTTTTCTTCCTCTTCAGAAATTTTCACTCCTTTTTGTCTTAATGTTTCAATAGCTGTAAACATAAGGTGCATAGCTCCTAAAGCATGATGAAATCTCGTATGGGTAGCTCCCGGAAAAATCAAATTCAAAAGTCCGGTCTGTCCTATTCTTCGTAATCTCTGAAAATAGGGATGTTCAATGATGTCGAATAAAATTTCGTGGGGAATTTTGATAAATCCATGAACCGGATCGTTAATGATTTTAAGCTTGTTCTGCATTGGAAACGTCAGTATTAGTAAACAAAGTTATGGATTTTAAATTTTAGAGATGATTAATTTTTATTAAACTGTGGATTGTTTTAAGCATAATTTTTCTGTTGAAATTTATTTTTAATAGTAAACCCGCGAAGATTTTCTTTACAATTGGATTGCTATTTTCATTCCAAGGTCTTTCTTTCAGCAAATACAAAATGCAAATTGTCTTGATTAGTTTAGATTGTATTAATAAAAATGGATTTAGCGAATTTAATCAATAAATAGACTTTAGCCGAAACACTATTTCAATTCGTGTTATTTTTGAAAATATTTGTATCAATTGTGTTTAAAAATTATCTTTGATTGAATAAAACCACGAATATCTTTGAATGAGAAAATTCTCAATCTTTATCATCCTGCTTTTCAGCTTACATTTCTCTGCTCAGGCTTTATCTGAAACCCAGAAACTGGAGTCACTTTGTAAAGTTTGGGGATTTTTGAAATATTATCACCCGAACGTAGCGAAGGGGACATTAGATTGGGATCAGCAGCTTTTCAAAAAAATAGATGAAGTTGAAATAATTACTGATAAGAACCAACTGAACGAACTTTATTCTAACTGGATTGACAGTTTAGGAAAAATCGATCAATGCAAAGAATGTTCGAAAGAAGAAAATAAGGTTTATTTTTTGAAAAATTTTGACTTGGGATGGATGGATAATCAAATTGTTTTTTCTGAAAACGTCATTCAGAAATTACATTATATTCAGTATAACAGAAATATTGGCGACAATCACTATTTCGGAAAAGGAGGACGAAAAGTATATTTCAGAAATGAAAATTCATATGGCTCAAAATTTACATCAAAATCAATCAGTCTTTTGGAATTATTCAGATACTGGAACTATGTGGAATATTTTTTTCCGTACAAATATGAAACCGATCAAAATTGGAATGATGTTCTAACAGAAATGATTCCAAAATTTCTGAATGTTACAAATGACGAGAACTATCAGTTAACGTTGGCAGAACTCGTAACCAAGACTGATGACTCACATGCTTTTTTATTTTCCAGATTAATCAGTTTAAATCAATACGGCCGGAGAACAGTACCTGTGGAATATAATTATGCCGAAGGAAAATTAATTATTACAAAAATTAATTCAACAAAATTCAACGAAGAAAATATTTTAAAAGTCGGAGATGTAATTTATGACATCAATGGCTTAACCATTCCTCAAAAAGTAAACGCTTTCGGAAAATATATTCCAGCGTCCAACTCCTGGGGGAAAATAAAAAAGGTAAAAGAACTTTTTCTGATGACCAATAAAGATTCTATCGATCTTAAATTAGAAAGAGACGGGCAAAATTTAGCTTTAAAAGTAAAAACTTATCTGCTAAAAGATATTCTTACTCAAAAGAAAATTCAGCCTGAAAAATGGAAATTTTACGACGAAGAAAAGAAAATAGGTTATGTCAATATGGGAATTATTGAAAAAGATGATCTTGATGAAATGTTCACCAATTTAAAATCCGCAGAATCCATTATTTTTGATCTAAGAAATTATCCTAAAAAAACAATTTTACCCTTAAGCAGGCTTTTTTTACCAGAGTCTAAAATTTATTACCAGTTTAATTTTCCTGAGACAAATTTTCCCGGAAAATTCTACAGCCGAAAGAATTATATCGGAAAAAAGAATCCTGATTATTACAAAGGTAATGTGGTTGTGTTAGTCGACGAAAACACACAAAGTCAGGCTGAAACGACTGTTATGATGTTTAAACAGCACCCTAAATCTAAAATCATCGGCAGTAATACTTCCGGAGCAAACGGTGATGTCATATTTTTCAGTATTGCCGATATAGAAACCAGTTTTACAGGTCTGGGAGCTTATTATCCGGATGGAAGAGAGACCCAGAGAATAGGGATTATTCCTGATATTATCATTAAACCTACAGTAACCGGAATTAAAAACAGTAAGGATGAGGTATTAGAGAGAGCCTTGGAGTACATTAAAAACGGAAAATAATCCTTCCTTATGCATTTTCATTTTTAGAATCCTGACCGCGACGATCTGTTTCAAATCTAACCTCATATTTCATTTATAATTTTCAGAATCCTCTGATAAAAAAACTATTAAATAAGAACAAAATGTTTATTAAAAATTATTTCATTTAATAGACTAAATACTCTATATTCATAGTCGATTATTTTTGCGAAACCCCAATATTGGTTTTAACTAATATTTAACCTTTTATACTGCCTTTTTTGGGAGTTTTATAAAAGAATTGGTCGGCAATTTGATATTATAACCATGTAAAAAAAAGATTTATGTCGGAAAAGATATTATGGATAGATGATGAAATAGATTTACTTAAACCTCACATCGTATTTTTGGAAAAGAAAGGTTATCAGGTAACCCCTGTTAACAACGTGAATGAGGCATTAGAATTGATGGATTCAGAAAAGTTCGCATTAACCCTTATTGATGAAAACATGCCCGGAATTTCCGGACTTGAAGCAATACCTATGATAAAAGAGAAAGATAATTCTCTTAAAATAGTAATGGTGACAAAAAGCGAAGAAGAACATATTATGGAAGAGGCAATCGGTTCCCAGATTGCTGACTATATTTTAAAACCAGTCAATCCCAATCAGATTTTATTATCCCTGAAGAAAAACCTTCAGGAGGATAATCTTGTCGAGCAGAAGACTATTTTGCAATATCAACAGGAGTTCAGAAGCCTTTCTATGGAACTTTCTTATTTGAGAACGTACCAGGAGTGGGCAGAATATTATAAGAAAATTGTGAACTGGGAGATTAAATTCGATAAAGTAGCCGATAATGAATTTGCTGATCTTTTACAATCACAAAAAGAAGAAGCCAATATCCAGTTTGCAAAATTTATTGAAAACAATTACGAAGACTGGCTGACCGGAAGTGAAAAGCCGAATATGAGCCACACCCTTTTCAAAGAAAAAGTAAAACCGGAAGTGGAAAAGGAAAAGGTGCTTTTATTAATGGTGGATAACCTTCGTTATGACCAATGGAAAGTCATTGAACCTTTGTTTACTAAATATTACAATAAAGTATCAGAAGATTACTATTACAGTATCCTTCCCACTGCGACTCAGTACGCAAGAAACTCATTTTTTGCAGGTCTTATGCCTTCAGAAATTGAAAAACGTTTTCCTGATAAATGGTTTAATGACAATGAGGAAGGAAATAAAAACGAATTTGAGCGTGATTTCCTGGAAGATCAAATGAAAAGAATTGGTTTAGTGTCTAAATCAATGAAATACCTGAAAGTTCTGAATGCTGATTTTGAAAGAAAAATTTATGATGATTTCAATCAGCACAAAAACAATGATCTTTTGGTGATCGTTTATAACTTCATTGATATTCTTTCTCATGCAAAAACAGACAATCATATTGTTGATCAGTTAATTCGTGATGATAAAACATTCCGTTCTTTAACACTGAACTGGTTTGAAAACTCCTCATTACTGAAGATCATAAAATTGGCTGCAGAGAGCGGATTTAAGCTGGTAATAACCACAGACCACGGAACGGTATATGTAAAAAAACCGAGTAAAGTGGTAGGTGACAGAGAAACGTCAACGAATATCCGTTATAAGACGGGGAAAAGTTTAACGTATGATGATAGCGATGTCTGGGCCATTACCAATCCGGAAAAATTATTCTTACCAAAAGGAAATTTAAGTTCGAAGTATATTTTTGCTAAAAACAATATCTTCTTAGCTTATCCCAAAAATTATAATCACTTTGTAAATTATTATAAAGAAACCTATCAGCATGGGGGGATTTCTCTAGAGGAATGTATCATCCCTATCAGTATTTTAGAACCCAAGTAAGTTTTTTTCATAGTTTATTTAACTTTGGGTCTAAGGTGGCGGAAAAAATCGAATGATTTTTTCCGCTTCTTTTTTATTAATACTTTTGAATCATGAAATTAATTACTTATAACGTAAACGGGATCAGAGCCGCTTTTACTAAGGATTTTTTAGGCTGGCTAAAAACAGCAGATCCGGATATTATCTGCATTCAGGAAAGCAAAGCCGGAAACGATCAGATCGACATCGAAAGCCTTGAGAAATTAGGTTATCACAGTTATTGGCATTCAGCGGTAAGAAAAGGCTACAGTGGTGTCGGAATAGCCTCAAAAATAAAACCCAATCACATAGAGTACGGTTGCGGTATTGAAAGCTATGATAATGAAGGGAGAATTATCCGTGCTGACTTTGATGGTTTTTCTGCAATTTCGGTATATGTACCTTCTGCTTCCAATATTGAAAGGCTGGAGTTTAAAATGCAGTTTTGTCATGACTTTTTAGCCTATATCAAAAACTTAAAAAAAGAAATTCCCAATCTGATTATTTCCGGAGACTTTAATATCTGTCATGAAGCCATAGATATTCATGATCCGATCCGCTTAAAGAACGTATCAGGGTTTCTGCCTATGGAAAGAGAATGGATGACCGATTTCATCAACGAATGTGAGCTGATTGACAGCTTCAGATTTTTCAATAATGAACCAGACAATTATACCTGGTGGAGCTACAGACAAAATTCAAGGGCAAAAAACAAAGGCTGGCGATTAGATTATAACTTCACCTCCTATGCGTTGAAAGATAAGCTTTCAAGAGCTGTTATTTTAAAAGAAGCAGTGCATTCTGATCATTGTCCCGCATTAGTAGAATTAGCCTTATAATACCAAACAAAAAGCCAACTGAATCAGTTGGCTTTCTTTTAATTTAAATCATAAATTTAATCGACAATTTCATATTCCACCGGAATGGTACCGTGATCGGTATTTCCGATTTCATCGAACGCAGCTTTAGACATGTCTAAAGATCTTGATGAGTGGTAAGGCCCTCTGTCATTTATCTTCACTATTACCTCTTTCCCATTGTTCAGATTGGTTACTTTAATATTAGTACCAAAAGGAAGCGTTCTGTTTGCAGCGGTGAACTTTGCGTTATCAAAGATTTCTCCGCTTGCAGTTTTTCTACCATTAAATTTATCGTGGTAGTACGATGCATAACTTGTTTTTTTCGCATCTATGGCATTATTCTTGAAAGAATAAATACCAAAGGTTGAAATCATCATTATGATTACGAGAATGAATCTTTTCATCATTTTGAACTTTTATTGGTTTTGACGGGACAAATGTATCATGAATCTTCTTAAGTCCCTAGCCCAATCGTTAACAAATGTTAATAAAATCTAAATATTATCTTAAAAACATTTATAAGCTCCTATTAATAGGGCTTTTAGAGCACTATGTTAAAAAGTGTTAAAAAAACACTCTAAAAGTTAACATAATTAACTAATCAATGCATATTTTATTAATTAAGATTTATTTAACAGTTTGAAAATCAAACAATTATTGCTTTTCAATAAGTTTTAAATATACAATCATTATTAATTAAAATATAGCAGAAACAAAAAAACCAATGATAATAAATCATTGGTTTTTTATTTATAAAGAATATAATTTCTTATTTTAAGTATTCTAATACATAGTCATATGTACCGTTTGGATACACTACAGACATACTAGGAGAACCAGTGATAGCATTTCCAGCACCCGTTCCTAAAGTATAAGAATATAAACTTCTATCATACACAGTATTTGTACCTGATTTGTATATCGTGATAGAATACATACCCGTCATACCTGTTGGAGAAGGAATATTTACAGCAGTTGAAGTTCCACTTGCAGTAAAAGTACCTTTGATAGCATATACCTGAGCGTTATTAATTGCTGTATTAGTTCTAGTTTCAGTTGTTGCAACATTTACTCTTGGATCACCACCTAGAGGTCTCCAAACACCTGGTTGAACAGTTTGATTATTATATCCATTTGGATTAAAGAAATAATAGTATCCCGGAGTTACAGCAGTAGCAGTTGAAGATCTATTTCCAGCTGTTAAAGTAGTACCAGTAGCATTGTTATATACAATCATACCATCAAACATTGTTGGGAATGTTGCACCGTCTGCTAAAGTTAAGTCAAACTGGAAGTTAACAAGGTCAACACTAGGGATAATAACTCCTTTACCAACGTAAGGCTGAGCACCAACGTCATTACTAAAGTTTGTACTACCATCTAATAATACGTTTGAGTTTGTAATTGTCGGGTTTACAGGCTGGTTAGTAAGAACCTGAGCAGAAGCCACAGTTCCTAATCCTGCGAACAACAAAAGGCTAAATATATTTTTCATCTTGTTTAAAGTTAAATTTATATTATTATTAAATTAAGGGAAATTATAAACCTACACTTACCCATTGAGTTCCAGACCAAGAGAATGTACGTCCTCTTTGGAAGTTATTTCCAGTTTGTCCCGTAACACCTAAAATAGTGTTAGCCGCGTTTGAAGGGTTATTATTGAAAACCAAGATAACACGTCCAGCATCAGCAGCTGTAAGAACAGGGAAAGTAATTGATACTCCTCCAGTAGCTGCCTGAGTATTAATTAAGTAATCATTAGTACCTATAGTATAAGTACCAGCAGTAACGTTTGCAACACCACCTCTGATAACTTCATATCTCTGAGGAGTAGCAGCACCACCACCACCTACAGCAACCCAAACAGAGTTTGGACCATCATAGTAGTAGAAACCAGTAGCTGTTACGTTTATCGTTTTAGCACTAGCTGTACCATCAATTGTTGTTACAAATACAAGACCACCAGTTTGGTTGGTAGCACCTGTTCCAGTGTTAGCATAAGCAGCATCTTTAGCTGTCAATTGTGCTCTTGTCATACGAGGGACCAATAGTGCGTCAGGTCTAGTAGCATCTCCAGTGTTTGCTACAACATCTAAAGTAGCAGCAGGAGTTGTTGTGTTAACCCCAACACGTCCTTGCTGAGCCTGGGCAACTGTTGCAAAGCCGACTAACATAGTCGCTGTTAATAAAATTTTTTTCATAAGTTTTTAAAGATTTTTAATTACAATTTTTTTTCATCAATGTTATATACTCTCAATCAGGAACAATCCCAACTTGTGACATTATTAAATAAAGAAAAAACAATTAATTAAGTGAACAATCTAAAATTATTCAAAAATTGTTCCATTTTCGATTTATTTAAATATCTAACATTCAATGAATAAGATTCTAATAAAATTATTCATATTGCAAAGTTAAGATATAATTTTAAAATTCGTATACAATCTAATAAAAAAAATAAACAATTTTAAAGTCAAAAAAAATAAACGCCTAAAAATCAATTATTTACTAAAAATAAAATATTACATAAAAGACGTTAATTTTTGTTAATATGTTGTTGATTTCAATCGATCTGTCAATATGCTTATAAAATTTAAAAGATTAAGAATCTGTGTATTAAATTAATTCACCATATAGGTCAAACTCTTCTGTAGAAGTGATTTTAACATTTGCAAATTCGCCTATTGAGATATAAGTATTATCAGCAGGGACTAATACTGTATTATCGACATCCGGAGAATCATATTCTGTTCTTCCGATAAAGTAATTTCCTTCTTTTCTGTCAAAAACACATTTAAAAGTCTTACCAATTTTTTCCTGATTTTTCTCCCATGATATTTGTGACTGAAGTTCCATGATTTCTTCTACTCTTGCCTCTTTTACTTCCTGCGGGATATCATCCTCCAATACATGAGCTGTTGTATTTTCTTCATGAGAATAGGTAAAACATCCTAACCTGTCAAATTTCTGCTCTCTTACCCAGTCTTTCAATTCCTGGAATCTTTCTTCAGTTTCTCCAGGGTATCCAACGATTAATGTCGTTCTGATTGCCATATCCGGAACTTTTTCTCTGAATTTAGCCAGAAGAGCATCTGTTTTCTCATGGGTAGTTCCTCTCTTCATCGATTTCAGTAAGTCTGAATTGATGTGCTGAAGAGGAATATCAATATAATTACATACTTTAGGTTCTTCACGGATAATATCCAGAACATCTTCCGGGAAGCCGCTTGGGAAAGCATAATGAAGACGAATCCATTCGATACCTTCCACCTTTACCAATTCTTTCAGCAGATCTCCCAGAGCACGTCTTTTGTAAAGATCCAATCCGTAGTAGGTTAAATCCTGAGCAATTAAAATCAATTCTTTAGTTCCTTTTTTCGCCAGCTTCTGAGCTTCCAACACCAATTTTTCAATAGGTGTAGAAACGTGACCACCTCTCATTAAAGGAATTGCACAAAAAGAACATGGTCTGTCGCAACCTTCAGAAATTTTTAAATAAGCATAATGCTTAGGAGTCGTTGTTAATCTCTCCCCTACCAGCTCATGCTTGTAGTCTGCACCCAAGTGCTTCAATAATATCGGAAGATCTCTGGTTCCGAAATATTGATCAACATCAGGAATTTCTCGGATCAAATCCGGCTTATATCTTTCAGAAAGACAACCTGTAACAAAAACTTTTTCTACTTCACCTCTGTTTTTCGCTTCTACATAGTCCAGAATCGTATTGATAGACTCTTCTTTAGCGTTATCAATAAATCCGCAAGTATTGATGACAACAATATCTCCTTTGTCTTCATGAACCACTTCTTTACCATTAGCTTTAAGCTGACTCATTAAAACTTCAGAATCATACACATTCTTGGAACATCCAAGCGTTACAACATTGATTTTCTTTTTACCTACAGATTTTGTGCGCATCTTTTTGATTTTGAGTGTGCAAAGATACAAAATATTAAAGTGTCTGTATTAAAAAAATAAAAACCACTTAATAAAGTGGTTTTCAATATACTATTTTAAAAGTTTTTTTCTTTAAAACCAGGAGCGGTTTTATCTTTTTCTGAAAGAACGGCATCCTGCTGATCAATCTTCCAGTCGATATTAAGATCCGAATCATTGAATCTTACACTTCCTTCAGATTCTTTATTGTAAAAGTTATCACATTTATATGCAAAAACTGCATGGTCACTTAATACTGAAAAACCGTGTCCAAAACCGCGAGGTACGTATAACTGAAGTTTATTTTCTGCCGTAAGCTCAATTCCAAACCACTGTCCGAATGTCGGAGATTCTTCTCTTAAATCAACCGCTACGTCCCAAACTTTCCCTTCCAGGCATGAAACCAATTTTGCCTGAGCATGCTCACCTTTTTGTAAATGTAAACCTCTCAAAACACCATAAGATGATTTTGAAATATTATCCTGAACGAAATGACCATTCAAACCGGTTAATTCCTCAAATTTCTTTTCATTAAATTTTTCAAAAAAATAACCTCTGTCATCTTCGAAAATCGTTGGTTCAATAATATAACAGTCTTTTAATGGGGTTTCTTTTATTTTCATAATGTATTAAATACCGTTTATAAGGTTTGCAAATTTACTTTATTATTTTGAAAAATGTTTTCCATAAAATTCTTATATCTTCTTTAAAAGACATATTTTCCAGATAATTCAAATTCATTTTTACTTTATCCGGAAATATCACTTCATCATTATATGTGAGGGGATCTTTCTGGGATTTAAGTAAAAAGTCTTCATTACTGTATTTAATGCTCGCTTCGGAAGTCAATCCGGGTTTTAGCTGCAAAACCCTTCTATCATTACCTGCCAGCCTGTCATAATATCCTTCAATATCAGGACGCGGACCGACAAAGCTCATATCGCCTTTTATGATATTCAATAATTGGGGAAGCTCATCCAATTTATATTTTCTGAGCACCAATCCTATCGAAGAGCTTTTTTCTTTTTGGGGATCAATTGTTTTTAATTTATAAATGATAAAAAGCCTTCCGTTCTGTCCTACTCTTTTCTGACAGAAAATACCATTGGATCTGGTATCAAGACTTGTTATGATAAATAACAGAATTAATAAAGGTAATAAAGGAACGATTAAAAAGATTGATAATAAACAATCAAAAATAACTTTCCAAAACCTATAGTAATTCATCAGATAAAATATTAACCTTTAAAAAACTTAGTGATTACATTTTCGATCCTCAGTCTTTCTTCGTCTGTAAGATTAGATCCTGACGGCAAACATAAACCGTCATCAAATAATTTCTCAGAAACATTTGTTCCGTAATAAGGAGCGCCTGAAAAAACAGGTTGCAGATGCATTGGTTTCCACAATGGTCTCGATTCTATATTATCTTCCAAAAATGCCAATCTTAAATCTTCTCTTGTCTTTCCGGTAATTTCAGGATTTACAATGATTGCGGAAAGCCAGTGATTCGAATAAAAATTTGAATTGGGTTCAGAGAAAACTTCTACCCCATCGATATCTTTAAACAGATTAACATAGAAATCATGCATCGCTCTCCTTGCTTCCACACGGTCTTTTAAAACCTCCATCTGCCCTCTTCCGATACCGGCAACAATATTACTCATTCTATAATTGAATCCGATATGAGAATGCTGATAATGAGGAGCATTGTCTCGAGCCTGAGTAGATAAAAAAACGATTTTGTCTTTATCTTCTTTGGTATGGCTTACCAAAGCACCACCTCCCGAAGTGGTAATAATTTTATTACCGTTAAAGCTTAAAATACCAAAACGTCCGAATGTTCCACAAGCCTGTCCTTTATAGGTAGACCCCAGAGCTTCTGCAGCATCTTCAATAATGGTTATTCTGTATTCATTGGCTATAGCTACAATTTCGTCCATTTTCGCAGGCATACCATAAAGATGAACGACAATAATAGCTTTAGGTTTTTTACCTTTAAGCATTCTATTTTCAATAGCTTCTCGTAAAGCTTTTGGGCAAATATTCCAAGTTTCAGCCTCACTGTCAATAAAAACAGGCATAGCACCACAATAAGCTATCGGATTGGCAGAAGCTGAAAACGTCATTGACTGACAGATCACCTCATCGCCATGCTGAACACCGGATTCTATTAACGCCAGGTGAATGGCGGCTGTTCCTGCTGATAAAGCAGCAACCTGAACCTCTTTCCCTAAAAATTTTTCTAAGTCTTCCTCAAAACCGTTAACATTGGGTCCTAATGGAGCCACCCAGTTTTCATTAAAAGCTTCGTTGATATATTTTTGTTCGTTTCCGCCCATATGTGGGGAGGATAACCAGATTTTTTGTGACATTTGTTTATTTTTTTTAATAAAACTAAAGCTTTGACTTAGTTTATATATTTAATTATATCCTTGATATTATCTACAATAAAATGCGGCTTATGCTCTTCAGACCAATCAAAATCCTGTTTATGAATATTTCTTCCCGCATCTTTAAGGGCAATAGTTACCCAGCCCAGATTGTTTGGTGCTATAAAATCTTTTTTTGTATTATCACCAATATAAAAATATTCCAGATTTTCATCATCCATAAATATTTTAAAATTCTTAACATCAGGTTTTGTACTCCCAAACTCTTCCGAAATAATAATTTTCTCAAAAATATCTTCAATATTCAGAGCTTTTAATTTATTTCTTTGCGTAACAGACCTTCCATCTGATATTAATCCGATTTTATATGAATTTCTCTTCAGATAATCTAAAGTATCTTTTACATCTTCTGCCATCTTGATGGTAGGAAAATGATTCCGGTAAATATTCAGTAAGTCGATTTTGGCATGTGAATATTTTTTTTCCAACATTCCAAAAACATCCTGTTTCTGATAATACCAATGAATCATCTCTTCATACAGCTGATTATTATTACTTTTATCCAACAAAGAAGCTATTTCATAATATGCAGATTCCAGATATTCAATTTCATACATCAGAGTATCATCAAGATCAAATATAATATATTTAGCCTTCATAATCACGCACTAAAATTTCATCGTCATAACGCAGCATTAATAAATTATTCTCCCATCCGTCGAAATAAGAAATCGTATCGTTCAGTATATATTCTTTTAAAATCCATCCAGGATAATTGGCTCCGGCAAGATAACTTAAAGGATATCCTCCGCCAAATCTTGGATTTATTTCGATTCCGATAATTCTTTTATCTATGGGATGAAAGAAAAACTGCATGGTAAGGCAACCTACCGCACCTTCAATAAAGGACAGATTATTTTTAACATAGTTTTCAATCTCATTTTTTTGAGTGACTCCTTTGTTTACTTCTCCCGCTCTTACGAAAATACGTTTTCTGGGAACCACACATTTCAACTCCCCGTTTCTATCATAATAAGTATCCACCGTATATTCCTCATAAACATCATGATCAATATATTCCATAAACATCAGTTTAGGATTTTGAAAATGATAATCTTTAAGTTCTGATGCCTCTCTTATCAGGAAAGTGTCTTTACTTAGTGATCCGTCGTAAGGTTTTATAAATAATGGAAATGTGATATTCTGCTTATCGATATCTTTGGGAATATCTATATTTTTTTCTTTGAAAAATTCATTAATAATACGTTTATCTCTACATTTTTGAATAAAATTCTCGGACGAGATAATGGGAATAATTCCATTTTCAAGAAAGATTTCTTTATTTTTAGTTAAAACAAGAAGTTCCGTATCTATTGTTGGAATAATGATTTTGATATTCCAATTTTTGCAGATATCTAATAAATTAGAAATATAATCCGGATCCGTAACTCTGTTAATTTGCTTATAACCATCAGAAATATGACAGGCCGGAGCTAGAACAGGATTAAGATCCACTGTAAAAACCTTTCCATTTTCATCAATCTTTTTTATTTCTTTCTGAAATGCTCTAACCAAAGAAACTCTCTGTCCTGCAGACGTTATAAGTATATTATTCATCTTTTATTATTAATAAAAACTGTATTTATCTTTCTTATTTACTAAGGCTTTTTACCTCCTTGCGAATACATTTTACAATACCAGCTGTCTTTCAACGACAAATGCTTCGGCTCTTGCTACTCCGACAGTAGCTCCTCTGTACATTGCCAAAGCCTCAAATGCTTCTATAGAACGAGAGTGCGGAAATTTTTTAATCTGTGATTCAAAAAACTTCATGGCTTCCAGTTTTTTTGAAAAAACATCGGAAACATCTACAAAATGATTGGGTACAAAAGCCTTTTCCTGCATTGGCGTCCATTCTGTTTCAGAAAGAGTTTCATAGCAGTATATATTGGATATTTTTTCTTCACCTTGTGGTCTTGCCGCAACCAGACATGCTCTGTATATAGCTTTATGGTCCTGATGAATATCTCCCGGATGTGGAAGATATAAATGAGTAGGTTTTATTTTTTGGAATATTTTAGAAATCTCCAATGATATTTTAAATTCGGGAAACGCATTCAGTCCGGGTGCAGGAAACTCACAAAAGACAGTCTCTTTCACACCTAAAAACTGATGGGCAGCCACTGCTTCAGCCCTGGTGCTTTTAGCCTGATCTGCTGAATAAAGCTCAGGAGCTCCAACAGAAGCATTGGTTGCAACGACCACGGTAACTTCATCACCGTTTTTAATATGTCTGGCAATTGTTGCTCCGCATCCAATGATTTCATCATCCGGATGTGGTGCTACTACTACTACTCTATTCACTTTGTATTTTTTTTAAAATTGTTTTTATTTTATAAATTTCGTCTTCAATATTATAACCGAGTTTGTCTCCTATGTTTACTGAAATACTTAAACCGTTTTTATAAGCATATTCTTCAATCCATAGAAGTCCGTCTCCAGTTTGAATAAGAAATTCTCCATTATCATTTTTCAATAAAATTCTGCCAATAACCCCTTTGAACTGAATTTCTTTTTCTACCCTACAAGACCAGATAAGTAATTTTTCATCTTTATAATAAGTGTAGGCTCCAGGGTGTGGTCTGGATGCTGCTTTTACAAGACGGTTAATATACTCGGCATTGTCATTCCAGTTAATTAATCCGTCTTCTTCTTTTCTTATCCCGTAATAAGATGCCATGTGTTCACATTGAGGAACAGGATTCCAAAGTCCTTTTTTTAATTCTGGTAACCATTGATCTAAAGCAATATCAATATGTTGCATAATTTTCCCTTCAACAATTCCGGCATCATCATTTTCCTCAACTTTAAATATTGACTGTACAAAAACAGGCCCGTCATCAGCCCCTTTTCCCATGAGAAAGAAGGAAGCCGAGCCATAAGACTGTTCCAGAGTAATCCATGCTAAAGGAGCTCTTCCTCTGCCTAGCGGAAGTTTTGTTGGGTGAAAACCTATACATCCTAATTTTGAGACTGAAAACCATTCTTCATGTACTAACTGTGAAAAACCTACCGCAAAAATAATATCCGGTTTTTTGTCGATAGCCCATGAAAGATTTTCCTGATCATTAATTTTAGTAAAACCTTTATAATTGATATTATATGATGATGATAAAGCAGATAAATCCGCCCATCCTGAGACTTTATCCCTATCTTTTGGTTCATGTCCAAGGACTCCAACGACCAGCAAATTATGCTCAACCAGTTTTTTAATAATCTGTGCAGTTGAACTTACGGCTCCTATTACTAATATTCTATACATCCGGGCTTTTTAAATATTTATCTTCTCCGTAAAAGAGTATTAAAAAAGTTTTAAGTATTATTTTAACATCAAGTGGAAAGCTTTGATTCTCCACATACTCTCTGTCATATTTCCATCTTTGTTCCCAGGTTAAATGAATATTTCCATTTACCTGAGAAAGCCCTGTTAAACCAGGAACAACTTCAATACGTTTTTTTCCGTCTTCATTAAATTCTGCTAATTGTCTCGGCAAACAAGGGCGAGGTCCAACCAAAGACATATCTCCTTTAAAAACATTAATAATCTGCGGAAGCTCGTCTATTTTGAAGCGTCTCAGATAGTATCCTACTTTTGTAACCTCAACATCGTTTTTCAAAATCTCTCTGTCAGCAACCCGCTCTTTATCATACATCGTTCTTATCTTATATATTTTAAAGACTTTGCCCTTATATCCTAATCTTTCCTGGAAGAAAAAAAAGTTACCTGAACTGTCTGTTTTCACGAGAATATAAATAATGATAAATAAAGGAAGTAAAAATATAATAACTGACAGAGCTACAACGATATCTAAAAACCTTTTTATAAATGCTTTATACATCGTTTATTTTAATTTAAAAAGATTAAAAAATGATTTTTTATCTGTTTGCATTTGTTCTGATTGTATTTAAAATTATAAATTTTGCTTTAGTTACTACGAAATAGATTCTATTATTTTTTCATAAGAACCAGATACCTGAAAATCCCTTTCCAAAAAGGTGAAACTTTTTTGTCTCATTTCTTCAAATATAGTATTATCCATTTCTGCCAATTGATCAACAGCTTTTATCATTTCACCAATATTACCAGACTCAACGGCAAATCCACAACCATTTGCAACAATATCTGAGCCAATATCTGTATTGTTATCAGTCGCAGCCAATACCGGCATCTTAAATTCCAAATATGATAAAAGCCTTGAAGGATAATTAGGAATTTTAAAGTCTTTATGCAGGAAAATTAATCCCACATCACAGGCCTGAACCAGCTGATCATACTCTTTTTTGGGTAATGCTGAGAGGAATAATACATTTTCAGGCTGATTTATATCCATCCACGATTTTATTTTGCCATATTCAGTACCTGATCCTACCACAATAAAAAATACTTTGGTATCATTTTTTTTAGCATCTAAAGTTTCTATCAAAAAATCGATGCCTTGAGGTTTTCCTAAATTACCTCCATAAATGAAGATCATTTTATCAACAGGAATATTATACTTAGCTTTAATTTTAGATTTTTCTTCATGAGACAACTCTTTAAAAAGTTGTATTTCAATAGAATTTGGATTAATTTCAGTTTTATCTTCTGAAATATATGAATTATGATCTAAAACAAAATCTACATTGGCTTTAGACATACACCCAATTTTATCGGAAATGGTATAGAGCTCTTTTTCCTTATTCCTAAAATATTTGTAAAGAACACCTTTATCTGACATCAGTTGCATATCTACAGCATTTTGCGGAAAAATATCTTTAAGCAACAGATATGTTTTAGCATGATCTCTTTTTTTAATATACTTAATGAGATTAGTAAAAGTAATGGGTGGCGTAGAATAAATAATCAAATCAAATTTTACGTCAGAAAAATATTTCTTCACTGCTCTTAAGAATAATTTTTCTATTGTAAGTGTTGAAATTCCCTTTTCAATAAAATTTGTTTTCTGAATATTAAGCGTCTTTACATTTAAAAACCGGGTATTTTCTTCTGTTTTTATACTCGTTTTGACTTTTTCTCTTCTTTCCGATGGTGATACAATGTAGAGGTGATGACCATGCCTGGAGAATTCACGCATAAGATCATGATAAATACCTCTTTGCTGTAAAGTATCTATTTTAACTAAAGTAAGAAATAATACATTCATTCTCTTATTTCTTACTCCAAACTACTCGGTTAACATAATCAGTATAGCTCAGAATAATTCTGACCATTTTTTCAGACACATTTGGCATAGAATAATCTGCAACAGGTCTGTAATTTCTTTCAGCCCCTACTTTTTGTTGCTGAAGCTGAGTTAAGCCCTGCAAAATTCTTTCAGGTGATAAACCAACCATCATTACTGATGCTTCCTCCATTGCTTCCGGTCTTTCGTGAGCATCTCTGATATTTAAGGCTCTAAAATTGAGTATAGAAGATTCTTCAGAAATAGTTCCCGAATCCGATAGAACCGCATAACTTCTCATTTGAAGTGCATTATAATCGTGAAAGCCAAGAGGTTTCAGAAACTGAATTTCAGGTCTCACCTCAACGTTCATTTTATCGATCATATTTCTCGTTCTCGGGTGTGTAGAGACAATAATCGGATAGCCAAATTTCTCAGCAATCGCGTTAAGGCTTTCTATTAATCCTTTAAAATTTTTATCAGAATTAATATTTTCCTCTCTATGAGACGAAACAACGAAATACTTTCTCTCTTCAAGGTTTAGTCTTGCTAAAACATCCGAACTTTCAATTTGAGGAAGATAATGATTCAGAACCTCAAACATCGGAGAACCCGTTTTAATAATTCTGTCAGCAGGAAGACCTTCCCTTAATAAATATTCGCGTGCAATATCAGAATACGTTAAATTTATATCGGAAGTGTGATCTACAATTTTTCTGTTGGTTTCTTCAGGAACTCTTTGATCAAAACATCTGTTTCCGGCTTCCATATGGAAAATCGGAATCTGTCTTTTCTTTGCCGGTATTGCACAAAGGCAAGAATTGGTATCTCCCAGAACAAGAAAAGCATCAGGCTTTACTTCTTCCAAAAGAGGATCTATTTTAATTAAAATATTTCCTACTGTTTCTGTGGCTGTTTTCCCAGCTGCTTCTAAAAAAAAATCAGGTTTACGAAGACCTAAGTCTTCAAAGAAAATCTGATTAAGTTCATAATCATAATTTTGCCCTGTATGAACAATAATATGCTCAATAGCTTCAGAATTATCTAAAGCAGACAAGACTCTTGAAAGTCTAATAATCTCTGGTCGCGTTCCTACGACTGTCATTACTTTTAGTTTCTCCATTGTATTTTTTTGCCGTTACAAAGATAATTTTTTATTATATTTAAACTCACGATTGACAAAAAAAAGTATGAAAGGCTATTCAACAATTTTATTTTTAATAATAAGTATTTTCACTTATTCTCAAAATATAGATATTAAAACTTATGGTGCGAAAGGTGACGGTATATCTGATGATACAAGAGCCTTTACCAATGCTGTAAATGACATCAAAGCAAAGTACAGTGCCAAGAAAAAGCATGTAAACCTTTACCTGCCATCCGGTACTTATTTAATTTCTAAACCTATCGTTTTGAATAAATATATAAGTATAACCGGAGAGTTTGTCAACAGTACAATTATCAAAGTAAAGGAAGCCAATTCTGAAGCTCTTATTTTGGAAAAAAACTATGATGAAAGTATAATTTATAATGGATATAATTATATAAAGAATATTACTTTTTTAGGACCCAATAGTGATATTCCAAATATGTTTTTGCCCCAAAACATTAAGTCCAGTATAATCAACAGCACAGGCTTAAAAATTTATGGACTAAGAACACGTATCGAAGATATACAGGTAGAAGGGTTTTCAAATAATGGAATTGAGATTCTCTCCGCTTATTATACTTTTTTAAATAATTGTTTTATCCGCAATAATGGGACTGGAATATTGATTGACAAAGAATCTACCAGTGTCTACCTTACCAAAAGTGAGGTAAGACAAAATTCCATAGGAATTTATATTACCGGAAGATCATTTGCCAATTTTATTAATGATAATATGATTGAAAATAATCTTGCCGGTTATCTGGCTGAAGACAAAACTTCACAACTATACAACTTAAAGAGTAATGGCAGAGCTATCGTTATCGATGGAGCATCAAACAATATTATAACAAGCAATTATTTTGAACAGCACTATGTCAGCATTGCAGTCAAAGATTCATTCAATAATTTGATCAATAATAATTTTTTTGCAGTAACTGGAGAAACTGTTAATAATGAAAAAAACCAAACATTATATCAGTTGATGGGCAGCTCTATTAATAATATATTTGAAAAAAATGTTGCGATCAATTCTATGGAAAGTGTAAATCCTAATAAAGTAAAGTTAGGAACTGATTTAGATTATTCAAGAAATACCATTGATACAGGAGCAGAAGGTAATGCAAAATTAAAAGAGGAACTTCTGAAAAATAGAAATTCCTCTTTTAAATCACCAAAGATTCCTAATTAGACTTCAACAAAATAAGTGTCTGAATCCTCGGGATTAAATGGTTCATTGATCCAAAAAATTGTATAAAGCTCTTCTTCTCCTATATTTTTAATATTATGTGTATACCAAATTGGCATATCTACATAGGCTGGCTCATTGCCATCCAGATAAAAATCAAGAACTTCATCTGTATCGATTTTTCTTAGTTGTATTAATGCTTTTCCCTTAATAACAGCAAACCGCTCTATTTTTCTTGTGTGAAAGTGATTTCCTCTTGTGATTCCCGGTACTGTCGTTGAAAAAGAACACTGCCCTCCAATTCCAAGTCTTATCACTTCAACAAAAGCCCCTCTTGGATCTGTATGTTGTGTAAACTTTACGGGATAGTGATTTTTAATATCAAAATAGCAGCGGAAAGTATTAAAAAGATTTAAGTCAAATTTTGTTTCCAAAACCGGAATTTCGCCATTCTCGAAATATAATTTCTTATAGTTTTCCAATTTTTGGAGAACTTCAGAGACTTTATTTGTAGAAGTAGGGGCTACTTCATATAATTTTTTTGATTCGCCACTTTCAATTTCCTTAATCATTTCCTGTACAAGCTCGCCTACATAAATTAATTTCACTTCGCCATCCTGATCAATCGATGGTACTTCTCCATGAGTCAATTTATGGCAAAAGGTCGCTATGAAAGAATTATAATTAGGTTTTCCAAAAGGTCCGAAAACATTTGGAATCACCATACCTGTAAATTTTCCGCCCTTTTTTTCTGCCCATTCAGCTAAAAGCTCTCTACCTTCTTTTTTGGATTTCCCATAAAGGTTATCTTTTTCCTCCTGAGAAGATGATGAGAATATAACATGAGCTTCAGAATTCGTATTTTCTAAAGCCTGAGTCAGCTTTTTGACAAGATCAATATTATTGTTATAAATAACTTCAGGATCCGGATTTCTATTCATAGCAGCAAGATGTACTATAACATCACACTGCTGAACAAATCCATTTAGCTTATCCTGATCATCAAAGAATTCTCTTTCGAAACTAATCCTTTCAAATTTTTCAGGATGTAAAGCTAACGTATTATATAAATGTGAACCGACAAATCCATTTTGACCGGTAATACCAATTTTTTTCATTATTTTAATTTTTCAAAATAATCTATCGGGAAACGATAAACATCCACAATTTCCCCTAAAGAATAATCGGCCATGACAAGAAGCTTTGAACCTTTTTCGATGGCCTGAATTGCAGTCACATATCCTTTCGGAATGTGAATAATATTTAATGTATCAGAACTTAATTTAAATTCTAAAATCTCTGATTTTTTTGACGGGGCTTCCCAGTTATCAATTTTTATAAGTTTTATATTGAAGCTTCCTTGGATTGCAGAAAACCATCTTTGCTCGATTTGATGGCCTGTCCAGCCCCTTACAAATTCAATATTCGTATTCTCTATATAATAAATTCTTTTAATGGCTGATGCATCAAACTCATTATTAAAAAAAAGATTTCCTCTTTCATCAGAATACTTTCCTCCTTTGATTATTTTAGGAATTTCCATGAGATTTTTTAATCCGGATATTGCAGAATATCTTCTCCTAAAACTTCTTTTCTGATCAGTGGAAGTTTCATTAAAAGCTTTTTCATTCCTTCAACATCCTGCTGCTCCGTATTGTGAGAATGATAGTCTTCGATTTTTGATATATCTTCAGTTCCTTCAGAGAAATATTGCGCATAATTCAGATCTCTGTTATCTGCGGGGATTCTATAGAAGTCTCCCATATCCTCAGCTTTGATCATTTCTTCACGGGTACAAAGTGTTTCATATAACTTTTCACCATGTCTGGTCCCAATAATTTTTATCGGATTATCTGCTTTAAACATTTCTTTGAGTGCCTGAGCCAAATCTCCAATTGTTCCTGCCGGAGCCTTATTTACGAAAAGATCTCCAGGATTTCCATGTTCAAAAGCAAATAATACCAAATCTACAGCTTCTTCCAATGACATCAGGAAACGCGTCATATTAGGATCCGTAATTGTAATATCTCCACCTTCTTTAATTTGCTTTGTAAATAACGGAATAACAGAACCTCTGGAAGCCATCACATTTCCATAACGGGTAAGACAGACTACTGTTTCCTCCAGATTTCTGGAAGCTGCAACAGCTACCTTTTCCATCATAGCCTTAGAAATCCCCATTGCATTAATAGGATAAGCAGCTTTATCTGTACTTAAACAGATTACTTTTTTAACTTTATTTTGTGCGGCAGCATCAATAACATTTTGTGTCCCTTCCACATTGGTTTTTACAGCTTGCATCGGAAAAAATTCACAAGAAGGAACCTGTTTCAATGCAGCGGCATGGAAAACATAATCCACTCCTCTCATTGCAGGCTCAACACTTTTATAATCCCTCACATCACCAATATAGAACTTCAGTTTATCGTTTTTAAACTGGTTTCTCATATCATCCTGCTTTTTCTCATCACGAGAAAAAATACGAATTTCTTTAAAATGTTCTGTATTGATAAACTTTCTCAAAACAGCAGTTCCGAAAGAACCTGTTCCACCTGTAATAAGTAGTGTTTTATTTTTTATTTGCATAATAATTTTAGTAAAGAGTATTTTTTAATTCATAATCTGGATAATTGATGAGAACAGCATTATATTTCCCTTTAAATACAAAAAGGCTACCAGCGGCTGCACCAATGATACCAAAATGTTCAATTAATTTTTTTATATCGTTTAAAGAACCGGCACCACCTACTACTGTCACCGGGATGGATAGCTTTTCAGTTATTTTCTCAATAAGATTAAAATCATATCCTTTGCCTGTTCCATCTAAATCTATATTGTTTATTATTATTTCACCAACGCCTCTTTTTTCTAAATCCGAAACCAGCGAAAAAATATTTTCTGTAATTACTTTTTTTCCGTTATTAATATAAATTTCATAACCTCCAAAAATTTTCTTTTTGACATCCAAGACCGCTACAACACTTTGAACACCTACTTTATCTGCTATAGATTCAATAATATCAGGTTGTGTAAAAATCACGCTGCTAATGGCTATCTTTTCAATTCCGAGATTAAATATCTTCTGGGCCTGTTCTGCATTTTTTATGCCACCTCCATAGCAAATCGGCATTCTCGATTGGGCTGCAATATTGGCGATAAGGTCATAATTGGGTTGATAATTTTGTGTTGTGGCACCTATATCAAATATACAAAGTTCATCAACTTTTTTTTCATTAAAGATTTTAACCGTATTTATAGGATCTCCAATATATCGAGGATCTTTAAATTTTTTAGTTTTTACCAAACCTTCATTTTCCAATAACAAGCTAACTATAATTCTGGGTCTCAACATAATAATTATAATTTAGCGAAATTCTTTAAAAATAGTTCACCTGCTTCATGGCTTTTTTCCGGATGACATTGAATCCCCAGAATATTATCTCTGCCGATAACACTGGCCAATTTTTCTCCATAATTGGTAACTCCCAAACAGTTCTCAGGATTTTGAAGTTTATAATAGTAAGAATGCAGAAAATAAAAAAGCTGTTTGTCATTCATCTTATCAAAAATAGGATGATGTATTGTTGGTTCTACATCGTTCCATCCCATATGTGGTAATTTGGACCTGTGATGAACATTTTCTACATTTATTTTTTTCACATGTCCCTTAATCCATCCTAAACCATCTAATGTCCCTTCATCACTAGATTCCGCCATAAGCTGCATTCCCACACATATTCCCAATACATGCTTTTTCTCTTCCAATACCAATTCATTGAGTCGGTCTTTCATACCTGAATCGGCAAGCCTTTGCATTGCATAATCAAAAGAACCTACCCCGGGCAGAATTATTTTGTCTACATTATTTAAATCATCAACATTTACAGCAATATTAACGGGTATATCAAATCTTTTATAAATATTTACAAAAGCATTTATATTTCCTATTCCATAGTTTATAATTGTAATCATCTAAATAATCTTCTTTCCAGGCCTAAAATACGGGTAATATGAATTCCCATTCCTATTAAGGCACGTTTAGACTTAAAATCTTTATATGTTTTATTTTTTCCTTTAAATATTGTCCATAACTCCTCTACTTTAAATCCCATTTTCTGAGCTACAAATTCAAATTCATTTTTTAAAGTAAGTTCGTCCAATTCAGGTTCTGAAATTCTCTCCAACGCTTCATCTCTAGACATCTGTCCTGTTAAAATCAAGCTTGAGAAGTGCGCGCGTCTTTTATGAAAACCGAATTTTTTAGGAAGCCAGAAATCTTCATAAAATCTGGTAAATCGTGATTCGTGATGCTTATGCTTAAATGGCTTCCAGTCAAATTTCTGATTAAGCATTTTTTCCACATCTTTTTTGACATACGGAACATAATTTAAGGGATGAACGACTTTCATTCCTAAAATATATTTATAATAAATTTTATACACTAAAATATCTATTATTGGAAATGTTTTAAGTTTATTATTACCAAATTTTTTATAAATATCATTGAGTAAAACTTTATCAATTCCCGGATATGCACCCCATTCTTCAGGTTCTCTGCAGCATTCGGTACTGTAATTAGCACCTGTCAAAATATATTTAATTTTATTTTTTTTTGCGAATTTATACAAACTCGAAAAAAAAGCAGTATCCTGGGGGAAATCTAAATCCGGAACCTGAGCATAAAAGAATGACCGTTGCAGATCTTTCATTTCTTCCCAGTTTATAACATCTGTATAAAGCTCTAAATTTAATCCATTAATTAGTTTTTCTATATTGCTGGTAGCCTGATGCGAATTCCAACCTGCATCTACATGATATAATAAGGGATTAAGTCCCATCACTTCCTTTGCTACATATACCGCATAAGAACTATCCAAACCTCCACTAATTCCTATAATACAATCAAAATCTTTATTTGAAGAACTATTTTTTATTTTCTCAGCAATTTTGCTTAATTCTTCTTCTTTACCGATTCCATAATTCCAATCCGGAAGAATACTATTCATAAAATTAGTATAATAATCACTTTCTCCGGCATCATTAAAAGTAATCCTGGGATCGGAAGTATCCATTATAGTTTTTGTACAAATTTGATAATTTCTCATTTATGTTTGCGTTCTGTCTTAATAATATTGGGGTCTGAAATTAGGTTTTAAATATATCAAAATATTTAGTTCTTTTTCTAAGTTCAAGGTATGATTTTATAAAAACCAGTCTGGATTTTATTTTTTTTGAAAGAGGACGTTTTGAAGGAGTGGCATTTGCATTATGTATTCTATGCAGAATACTGTTTTCTTCAATATGTAAATTTGATTTTAAAATATTGGCAGCCATTCCTATCCATAAATCATGGGCTTCTACATACTCAGGAAAAGGAAGTATTATTTTTAAGAATTCTCTTTTGAATCCCATTGCACAACCAAAGTAAGGTATATTGCCTTTAAATATTCTTATTATATTTTCAGAATATTTTGCAGACTCGTTTTGATATAGCTTATATTTTTCATCATTATTGGTATTATAATCATTATCAAAACAAGTAAAACTTGATGAGACTAACTGCACATTTTGCTTCTCAAAATACTCTTTAAAAATCTTGATTTTATTCGGCATCCAAAGATCATCCTGGTCGCTTAGAAATATTAATTCATTTTTAGACAAATCTATTGCTCTCTCAAATGATTTAACATGTCCCATATTTTTTTCGTTATGAAAAATTTTTATCCTAGAATCCTTAAATGCTTCAATAATTTCAATAGTCTTATCCTTAGAGAAATCATTTACTACAATAATTTCATCATTATCATTTAATTGATTAAGAATAGAAATCAGTTGTCCTTCTATATACTTATCTCCGTTGTAAACTGCCATGCATATCGATACGCCCGTGTTTTTCATCTTCTTGTCATGTATAGTTATGATCTCAATCTAATTTTTAGAAACTCCAAACTTTTATGTCGTAAAGTAAGACTCAACAATCTTGGTAAATCAACATAGAAAAACATCTTTAATTGTTTATTGGTAGAGTTTGCATATGTTTTAAGATCTTTTATAAATAATTTATATCTGAAAACATCCTGTTTTTTAGTATTATCTAAAAAAGAAAAATTTTGATTAATTATTATAGGTATTATTTTCATTTTCAGATCAAACTTAGATAGTCTTTCAATAAACTCATGATCACAAAAGTCTAATCTTAAAGCGGAATTATACCCTTTATTCATAAAAAATATTTCATTTTTAATCATCATGCCCGTATTGATACAGGAATTTCCTTTAAGCACTAATTCATCCGTATTTAAATTTTCATACAAAACGGATCTAAAATTAATATAACGGCTTGGTGATACCAGCCTGTTATTAGCATGAATCTGTGGTACACATAAAGAATAATCCTTTAATGAATAGTTTTTATATACTTCATAAAAATTATCCGGCAGTTCCGTATCCTGATCCAGGAATGTAATATAATTATAGTCATTCTGTCTGGCATATTCAGCGATTGTATTGTATGCACAAGAGATCCCCGGATTTCTTTTATCATTTGTGTATTCAAGCTTAATATCCTGAAAAGTGGGTGTCGTTAAATCCCAGTCTTCAATATCTGTATTATCGAAAATAAAAATATGAATTTTATCGTCTCCTTTATCTTTCTTAAATGAATGATAAAGTGACTTAAAAGATTTACATTCCCAAAATCTTTCTCTGTATGTAACTATTCCAAATAAAATCATCGTGTTAAAGCCAAGTTTTATATGGTTTAAAAATGTCTGATATTTCTACGGTATAATAAAGCTGAAATATACAAATAATGATAATAGCTGCATATCCCCAAATTTTAAATTTGGGATCTAATGTTTTTATCATTAATGGATATAAAAGTATCTGTATTACACTTAAAAGTTCAAAAGATCGTAAAGAAAACGTAACGGCTGATAAACTTAAAGCAAAGAAAAAGATTAATGAAATAACATGTATTTTAAATAATGTATCAAAGTATAAGTCATCTTTAATATACTTCTTATAATGATATGCAAAATATAAAAAGAAAAACAGAGAGAAAATAATTCTGAAATTAAATAAGTTAACTTTACCCTCATCGAGCCAACTCATAATCTCCAGATATACTGCTACCTTAGGAAATATTAAATCAAGTCTTAACAGCGTTACAATATCCAGATTCAGAACCAAAAGTATAAAAGCAACCCCCAGACCTATATAATAATACTTAATATTGGGAATAAACTTCACCAAAACAAAAACAATAATAAAAAATACACTACTCGAATGGAATATAAAGCATAAGGCTATTTTTAAGAAAAACAGCCAGTATTTCTTTTCAATCATATCCGGTATGGCGAGTAAAAATATTCCCGCAGCTACTCCTGCCCTTATGGTAGTCATTTCCTGTATAAAAAACAGGTTCGTAAGATAAATTAGAATTGATAATACATAATAATTTGCATATTTTGATATGGAGATCATTTTAGTCGTTACTCCTAAAAATGCAAAAGTCAAAAAGGAGAAATTAATGATAGATTCTTTGCTGTAAAAAAAAAATCTAGAAAATGCTGTTACAAAGTAGAGACAGCTTTCAAATGTGTACAGTTCTTTGTATTCAGCAAAAGTATTAGGAATGAAATCAAATACATCTTTATATAAAGGATAGTCGCTGTCAATATCTACTCTCGTCCCTGCAAAAATAGTTAAAACAGCTATAATGATAGATGTCTTAATCTTTCTATCAATTGGTAATATACCTAAGACTGTTATAAATATAAATAATAAATAATAGATTTCCATTTTTTAATCCCTGTCAGTTTTAGTAATAATAATTTTATTACTCTTTGAAATATTTAAGCATTTTTTTCGCTATATATTCCCAATCAAATTCTTTAATATTCATATAGCCGGTTTCTACTTTTTTTATCCTATCTGGATCACCAAGTAAATTTTCAACTTCTTTAAAAATTGCATATGCATCTTTTATCGGTACAATCCATGAATTACTTTTATTGGAAGGATAATAACCGGTCGTAATTACTGGTGTTTTGCAGGCCATTGCTTCAATAACAGGATAATGTATTGCATCAAGCTGAACTGTTCCTGCACTAATATAAACATGTAACGAATTATAATAATCCGCCAATTCAATATCTCCCTGAAGCGTCACCACAGTAATTCCATCTATATCTTCCAGATGTTTTTCACCAAAAGCCACATGCAATTCTATTTTTTCACCATATACTTTTCTTAATTCTTTAAATGCATCTATAATATATGAAGTACCTTTATATGCCTCAATTCTTCCTATGGTACCTAATATTATCTTCGAATCATTTTTATCCTTAGACAATGGTTTAAAAACATTAAGATCTAAACCAGGGAAAACAACCCGATGAGTTTTTATCCCTTTATAATCCATATACATAGAAGCATTAACAATAATATTTAGTCCTAGCTTATACGATTTTTCACTCGCTCTCTTAAGTATAAAATTTTTTAAATTTTTATGGTAAAAATACTCTGGTTCATAAGCCTGAACGTAATAAAACTTCTTTGCTTTTATTATTGATTTTTTTACAGGATCAGCTGTAAAGGAATGATTCGCAAGAACAATATCTGCTTCAAGTTTATCAAGCGCTTTTTTAAGGGCTTTATTTAAAATAAAAAATTCTAAAACAGATTTTGGTTTTATATTTTTCTTTTCACTTGTAACATTTCCTGAATTATCATAATACAATATGTCTGCATCAGTAGGGAAATAAGGATCTTCGCCATTATTATGAGACAAAAATGTTACTTCATTTCCTTTTTTAATCCAAAAATTAGCAAGTTGTGATAACACTCGATAGCCACCAGATTTTCCAAAAGAGCCAATTAAAGGAATTATTATTTTCATAATCTTTAAAATAATTTTTTTCTAAATATTAAAATCATCAATACAAAATAAACAAAATAAGTAATACAATACGATTCTGTCGCACCTATCATGCCATCCCTATTTATAAAATAGTAAGATAACAATATTAATAATCCGGAAAAAAATATTTCGGTGAAAATAAATAATTTGGTCATAGATTTTGCAACCATTATAAAAGCAAGTAGCCAGCTTAAAATTTTAAAAAAGTCTCCTAACAATTGCCATTTAAATAAATCTTTCATAGGATAAAATTCCTTAGTAAAAAGAATATTTATAACAAAATCTTTTAAAAAGTAAATAGTTAATAATGTTATGAATACTAAAGGAGCCATAACTTTATAAGTCTTAAAAATTTCTTTTCGTAGTAAACTATTATTATTTATTTCAGATAGTCTTGGCAAATAATATACACTAAAAGAAGTAGTTACAAACATCAAATACATTGCAGAAATCTTATTAATTCCTTCCCAAAAACCTGCATCTTTTATAGAATAATTCTGGATAATATATCCTCTAATTAACAACTGAGCTATAGGAACTGTCATAGCGCTTACAAAAGCCATTAAAGTGTAAGAAAAAAATTTCTTTACGATTTGCTTGTCCAGCGGAGCTATTAATTTTTTTGAAAACCATTCCTTTCTAATTAAAAAGAATAATGTGATAAAAAGTATAAATCCCTGAGAAGTAACAACCGCTATTAAAGCCCCATCCAAATGATAAATACTAACTAAAAGTATTGTAAATAAAAGACTGACAATATTTGTGATAATACTAATAATCACAAATATTTTGAATTCTTTAAAACCGTTTAAAATGGACAAAAAAAAGTTGTTTAATGATGATAATATTAAACTTATTCCAAAGAAAACAAATAGATAATAATATCTATCTTCAAATAAAATCCACTTACTAAGGTATTTACAAAAAATAATTGATATTAATCCTGATATTACAGAAAAAAAAGTAGTTATCTTAAAACCATTGCTAAGATACTTTTGTAGCTCACTTTTATTTTCTTTATGTTCTGAAACATACTTAACAACTCCATTATTAATTCCACCCGCACCAATTGTTGTAAAAATTGTTGTAAAATTCTGTAATTGTCCTACCAAGGCTACTCCCGCAGGACCAATAATACTAGCAACAACCTTAACTGCTACATAACTAGATATTATTTTTATTAATGTAGAAATACTTGTATAAGAAAATACTTTTACAAGATCGTTAGATAAAAGTTTAAGCAGTTTTTTAAACATTATACTTATTTATGATCTCAATTATCTTATTCACCTCTTCATCGCTCATCACCGGAGAAATAGGAAGACTTAATACTTCCTGATGAATTTTCTCACTGAT
>NZ_JANUFF010000008.1 GCF_024806495.1 Chryseobacterium sp. JUb7 | reverse complement strand
GAAAGCACTTACTTAGTAGCGGGAACCGGACTCGAACCGATGACCTTCGGGTTATGAGCCCGACGAGCTACCTACTGCTCCATCCCGCGGTGTATCTTTAGAGTGCCTACCGAAAGCACTTACTTAGTAGCGGGAACCGGACTCGAACCGATGACCTTCGGGTTATGAGCCCGACGAGCTACCTACTGCTCCATCCCGCGATATTGGATTGCAAATATACGGCTATTTTTTTAAAATCCTAATTTTCCTTTTAAATAAAGGACTTTTATAAAAACTATTTTATTATTTGTATCTTTGTTCTATGGCAAAAATATTGAAAATTTACCCGGATAATCCTCAGGAAAATCTTATTAATGAGGTAATTAAAACTTTAAACAATGGTGGATTAATTATATATCCGTCCGATACAATTTATGCTTTAGGTTGTAATATTTTTGATGTAAAAGCCATGGAAAAACTGGCTCAACTTAAAAAAATGAAGCTTGAGAAAGCAAAATTTTCTATCATTTGTAATGATCTCAGCCATCTTTCCGACTTTACACGACCTATTGACACTTCTGTTTTCAGGTTTTTAAAGAGTCATCTTCCGGGACCTTTTACTTTTATTTTAGATGCCAATAAAAGTTTGCCACTGGCATACAAAGGTCACAAAACAATCGGTATCCGTGTTCCGGATCATCCCATTCCGCAGCTTATTGTAGAAAAACTGGGTCATCCGATTGCCTCAACCTCCATTAAAGATGATGATGAAGTCCTGGAATATTCTACAGATCCTGAACTTATCGCCGAAAAATACGACCACCTGGTTGATATCGTGATTGACTCGGGATATGGTGACAATGTAGCATCCACTATTGTAGACCTTACTTCCGGAGAGCCTGAAATTATCAGACAGGGAAAAGGAATTATTTAGTTTAAAGTTCAATAAGGTAATCAATTTTTATGCGCAATCTGAGCGTGAATGGAAAATATTCTTTAGGGATTGTTTTTACATTTGTTTTACTGACAGCGGTCATGCTGTTTATTTTCCCGTTTATTAATTTCGTCACCGGAACAATTCATATAACGGCTGAAAAATTCTTTTTTACAAGAATTGCCCTTTGGCTCGTACTCCTGATTATTTTTCTCTATAATTTTTATATTGAAAAAAATCCGTTCTTACTCTGGAAAGAAAAAAAATACCCCTTGGGATTTTATATCGGTTTTATAATCTCACTGTACTTTATATGTCTGTTTGGAGGAGCTTTTTTAAATGCTGTTATTCAAATGTTAACACAGGAAAAGTACAGTGACAAGATGGTTCAGCTGAGCTCATTATTTAAAAATAATTATTTACTTATTATCTTTACATGCTTAACGGCGGGTGCTGTTGAGGAACTTCTGATGAGAGGCTACATACAGCCCAGAGTTGAAAAAATTTACAATAATCAATATTTCGGAATATTCATTTCAGCTATTTTATTTGGAATTCTTCACAGTACTTACGGAACAGTTGGTCAGGTTGTAGTACCTGCCTTTATAGGCATTGTTTTTGCCGTTTTTTATAAAAAATATTCAAACATTAAAATTCTTATTATCTGTCATTTTATGTATGATTTTATTTCTCTGATGATCCTGAATTTTATTGATATCAAACATTTATCTGCATTTTAACATTATGAAAATAGTAACATCCCCTGCCAAATTAATGAATATTGACAATACAACAGATCTGTTGAAAACTACAAGTCCGAAATTCATTGAAGAGGCAACGTTTATACATTCTTACTTAAAAGAAAAATCACCGAAATATCTTTCTGAATTAATGGAAATCTCACCCAAGTTAGCTGATGAGAACTGGGAGAGAAACCAAAAATGGAAAGCAAAACCTACGGCTAAAGAGTCTGCTCCGGCCATGTTTGCTTTTACAGGAGAAGTGTACAGAGGTTTGGATGCCAAAACTCTCGATAAAAGTGCTGTGGATTATTTACAGAAAAATTACAGAATGCTTTCCGGATTGTACGGTTTGCTGAAGCCTTCTGATAAAGTAATGCTTTACAGGCTGGAAATGGGCAGACCTTTCCAATTCGATGAATATAAAAATCTGTATGAATTCTGGAGAGATAAAATCACAGAACAGCTTAATTCTGAAATGAAAAAGAACGAAATTCTTTTAAATCTTGGAAGTAATGAATATTTTAAAGCCGTCGATCGTAAAAAATTAAACCATACCGTAATTGATTTTGATTTTTACGAACTGAAAGAAGGAAAATTAAAAACCATTGTAGTTTATACCAAACATGCCAGAGGTTTAGTTGTAAGGTTCTGTGCCGAAAACAATGCTCAGACATTGGATGATGTGAAAGCTTTCAACTATGAAGGGTATAGAATAGATGAAGAAAAGTCAACAGATACAAAACTGGTATTCACAAGATAACATGACGATTTCAGAATTTAAAAACCATTTCAAAAAAGCACTTTCCGAGTTGTATACCGATTCGGAAGCTGCTTTTTTAAGCTCTATTTTTGTTGAAAAAATTACAGGCTTTGATTCTTTTCATCAGCGAAGATTTTCTGAACAGCCCTTATTAACTGATGACGAAAAAAAGTTACTGAATGTTATTTCAGAATTAAAAACCAACAAGCCTTATCAGCATATTCTGGGCGAAACAGAATTTTACGGAATGTCATTTTTTGTGAATGAAAACGTTCTTATTCCACGTCCTGAAACAGAAGAACTCTTGGAGCTGGTCATCCGAAAAGTTCAAAACTCATTATTTAATGTTCAAAATTTAAAAATACTTGATATAGGAACCGGTAGCGGTGTTATTCCTTTGGTTTTAAAAAAACATTTCCCTGAAACTCAGATTACAAGTATCGATTTTTCTGAAAAAGCTTTGGAAGTTGCTCAAAAAAATGCAGATTTCCATCAGCTTGATATTAAGTTCGTCCACGGTGATTATCTGAATTTTGACCTTAATGAAAACTTTGATATTATTATTTCAAATCCCCCATACATCGGTACTGATGAAGAAAAGGAAATTGAACACTCCGTGAAAGGATTTGAACCCATGATGGCCCTTTTTTCACCAACTTCTGATGCATTGATTTTCTACAGAAAAATTGCTGAAGATTCAAAAAAATATCTCAATGAAAATGGGTTTCTTTTTTTAGAAATTAATCAGAAGTTAGGTCCTGAAACATTGGAACTGTACCGTCATGATTTCACAGAAGCACAACTAATAAAAGATTTATCAGAAAATGACCGTTTTATTTTCGGGATAAAATAAAATGATAACCAAGCCAAAAACTCATAAATTTTGTCAGATTGTGGTGAACAGACAGCTGGCTACGATGAAAAAGATTTATAGAAATGGATGATAATCTTCATAAATCTGGATTTCAACCAACGGATCCGGCCTAGTCTGTCATGACCTAAAAAACTGATTTTCTCTTATTCAATTTTTCGTAATTAAATATCATTTTCGATTCTATATTGATTATTCAGGAAAGTATCATTTAACTTTCCCACGAAGGTTATACGATTAACATATTTTCAAATAATTTCGTGAAAACATTTACAATAAAGACTTTCAGAGCTTTTTTAAAACAAATTTCACAACAAAATGATTTAATTCAAATATTTATATATATTTGTGTGTAATCGATTACACATTATTAAATACATTTTAAATCAACTCAAAAATTATTAATCATGAAAAGAATTTTCACTTATTTTATGCTGCTTTCCAGTTCGATTCTACTGAAAGCTCAGGTTTCGATTACACAGGCTACCGGCTGGCTGGAATCTGCCTATGTAAAATGGACTCCCGTGAGTGGCGCTGACAGTTATCGCGTTTACTATACAGGAGGAGGATTTACCAATAAAATTATTGATAACCAACTCATAAGAAGCTATGGATCTTATTTCAGAGCCGATATTCCCGGGCTTGCAGCAGGAAATTACTCTATTAAAATTGTTCCCGTAACCGGTAATGTGGAAGGCACTGCCGCTACAACCTCTTCAGTCACTGTTCTTCCTCACGACAGAACAGGATTTGCCCATAGCAACGGAAGAATTCCGGGGGCCTACAATCTCGACGGAACATTAAAGTCAAATGCAGTGGTTCTTTACATCACTGAATCTACTAAAAATACAGTATCACTGAATGTTACAGGAGCCAATTCCAATCCTTGTGTCGGGCTTCAAACGATTTTGGACGGTTTTAAAAAAGGAAATGATACCCGTCCTCTGGTTATAAGATTTATTGGAAATATTAAAGATCCGAGCTATCTTCTCAACGGAGATGCCGTGGTTGAAAATAAAAGCAATGCTTCAAGTTCAATAACCCTTGAAGGAATAGGTTCTGATGCCGTAATCAACGGATGGGGAATCAGAATTAAAAATGCAACCAATATCGAAGTCCGAAACCTTGGATTTATGCTTACCGATGCCGGAGAAGGCGACAATCTAAGTTTACAGCAGGATAATACCTATATTTGGGCACACAACAATGATCTTTTTTACGGAAAACCCGGTGGTGATGCAGATCAGGCGAAAGGTGACGGCGCTCTGGATGCCAAAAAATCCACTTATATCACTTTTTCTTACAATCATTTCTGGGATAACGGGAAAAGCAGTCTTTTGGGACTGAGTGAAGGGACAACCTCCGGATTGTATATTACGTACCATCATAACTGGTTTGATCATTCTGACTCCAGACACCCTCGTATCCGATATTATTCTGCCCATGTGTACAATAATTATTATGATGGAAATTCCAAATATGGTGTAGGTTCTACCATGGGCTCTTCTGTTTTTGTGGAAGGAAATTATTTCAGAAACTGTAAATATCCTATCCTGACTTCAAAACAAGGAACCGATGTTGCCAATGGATCTGTAGGAACTTTTTCAGGTGAAAACGGTGGTGTTGTAAAAGCTTTTAATAACTTTATGACGGGCCAGAATTCTTTTATAGCTTATTCTACAACTGCTTCAAGTCATTTTGACGCTTATGTTTCTTCAACAAGAAATGAAGTTTTAGGAACAAATATCAAAGCTTTTCTGGGAGGCGGAACCTATAATAATTTTGATACCAATGCCTCTTTGTATGTCAATTCATTAGTTCCGGATGCTCCAACAGTGGCCAAAGATAAAACGATGCAATATTCCGGAAGAATTTCGGGTGGAGATATATCATGGACCTTCAATAATGCATCAGATGACACTTCTGATGCGGTAAATGCAGGATTGATGTCTCTACTGCAGAATTATACCTCTTCACTGGTTTTTGTACAGGGAGAATCTTCTACTCCGGTGAGTTCACAAACTTTAGTTATTGCTTCTAATAATGACCAGACTGTAACAACAGGAACTGCCATAGCACCAATGGTCTTCACATGGGGAGGAACAGCTGCCGATGTTACTGTAAGCGGGCTTCCTGCTTCAGGAATCAGTTTTGTTAAAAATACCTCTACAAAAACACTTACTATTTCAGGAACTCCGACTGCCGATGTAGATTTCACCGTAACTACCTCAGGATCATCCGGAACTCCGGTATCAGGAACCGGAAGCATTACGGTAACAACGACTACTCCAAATCCTCAGGGCAATGAAATTCATAATTTTACAGCGTCAAACCTTAGCAGCTCTTTCTATAGTTTTACCTCTGCAAGTATGAACTCCACTGACGGTTCTACAACCTATGACGGTTTAACTTTAACCAAAAGATTAAAAATAGAATCTTCTACAACGGTAAGCTATACAACAACTGCTTTATCGTCTTTAACCTTAGTTTTTGACCCTAGCTTCAGCGGAACTGTAAAAGTGGACGGAAATTCGTACACAGCTTCGTTTGGAGTCGTAACAATTCCGAATCTGACTGCCGGCTCTCATACGATCACAAAAGGAAGTGTTGCCAATCTTTATTATATTAAGACACAGTATTCAGTCACTGGAAAACCAACTGTGGGAGAAATGAATATTGAAAAACCTGTTATCTATCCTAATCCTGTTCAGACGACATTCACTATTTCAAATGTAAATGATATTGAGCAGATTATAATTTCCAATAATACAGGGAAAATTGTAAAGGAGATAAAAGGTAACGTAAAGACTATTGATATCAGTCACTTAAATTCCGGAATTTATTTTCTATCCATTAAAACAAATAAAGGAATCATCAATCAAACCGTCATTAAAAAATAAAATTAGTCTTAAACATTTTTGTTTAACCGTTCCGGAATTTCCGGGGCGGTTTTATTTTATCCGGATAATATTTTAACCAGGATTTCCGTTGTTAAAAAAACTGATAATAACATGTTAAAAAAAATAGGTACTCTTTTCGCAGCAGCCCTGTTCACCTCTATTTCAGCTCAGGAATTTACGACCTTTAAGAACGGGTTGATTTACAATGAAAACACCATGACTAAATTGGAAAAAATTGTAGATTCTTTACATCTAAAATACAAAACCTGTGATCTGAATAAGATTTTTTATTCGAAACCCCAGACAAAAGGCCATATTATTCGCTTAGATTCTAATCATGTTTTACAGGCAAAAAAAGACATGGACAACAATATTTCTTTTGAAGATTTTATGGCGAAATACCCTAACGCAAAAATAGAAAAAGACGCCCTTATCTTAAAAACCAGAGCCAAAAATTATCAGGATAAAGAGATTATACGATACGAAGAAATGTCCCTTATCGATGATGAAGATCTTTATATAGAAAATGATTATAAAAAAAATCTTTATGAAAAACCAGCCAAAAATACCTGGGCCTATGTTTACAGAGATAAAACATCCTATTCTCAAGAATCTATTGAGGCTTTTTATTTTCCAGAAAACTTTAAAAGCATTCCGCTGGATCAAAAATACTCAAAACAAATTGTCTATTCTGATTGCCTGATCGATACTTCATCCACAAAATTTAAAGAAAATGCCAAGAATGAAAGGTTTAGTTCGTTTGTTAGCCTTCCGAAAAACTGGCAAAAACTTTCAAAAAAAGAAAAAGAAAAATTACTTGACAACATGAGGTCCGAACAGGCAGTAGGGTCTTGCAGCAATGACCAAAGCCCCCGAATACAGGGTATTAATATGGCATTATTATCAGCTGATGTAGCCAATTGGGAAGTTTTTCTGAAATCTCATCTTGATATTATGAATGACCGTTTTGAAAGAGTTTCGGATGGAAGCTATGCATGGAAGGATCGCCAGACTTACATCAAAGAACTGGAGGAACTGGATATTAATGTTCACGATCTTTTATTCGGTACCATTTTCAGGGTAGAAAATCCCGAGAAAAATCACTATTACGGAAATATCGGAAGATTGGGAAGAGCAATTTCTGAATCTAAAGACAAAAATTTATTTTTAGCTCAAATGCTCACGATGGTTGAAGATGAAAAGCTTGATGACTACAACAGAATATTAGCTTACTTTCTTTATACCAACTGTAATGGATACACAAAAAGTAAAACGGAAAAAAAATTCAACAATGCAAAAATCATCAATTCAGTAAAAAAACTCCCGAAGTATCTAGCCGATCAAATTAAAATTGAAACCGTTTAAAGCACAGACCCCAATGGCAAGCCATTGGGGTCTGTGTATATTAAAGATAGAATCATTATCCTATTCTTTTTCTTATAAAGATTTCATAACTTAAATAAATTAATGGAAGTGCCATGATTCCTATGTACAAAGCATTACTCATTGCAGCCTGTGGCTGTGTGGCCACTGCATACACCAAACCGAAAAATGCTCCTCCCAAATGCGCCGCATGACCAATATTATCATGTTGGTTAGGATTCAGCATCATATAAACAGAATAACTGAAATATATTAACCCGAAAATAAAACCAGGAATTGGAATAGGAATAAAAAATAAATAAATTCCTGTAGTAGGGAGCATTGCTATGGCCGCAAATAAAATTCCGGAAACTCCCCCACTGGCACCTATAGCCGAATACCAGGGCTGTCTCTGATAAATAAAGAGTGAAAATAAATTCCCCAGCAAAATAGATCCGAAATAAATCGATATAAATCCTAGATTTCCAAACCCTTGAAGAATAATCGGTCCAAAGAAATACAATGTCATCATATTAAATACAAGATGCATAATATCTGCATGAAGGAAGCCTGAAGAAAGCAAACGAATATATTCCTTTCTATTCATAATTGCTCCTACACTGAACTTATATTTCTCAAAATTACTGCTTCCATTGGGTGCTACAAAGCTAATGACCGCAGTGATAGCTATAATTAATATTAAAATATTCATTTTTTAATTTTTAATTTTCCGGACTTTCATCACTTTGAAATAAGTCCCCTATCATTCCGTCTTCATCTGTTCCTCCTGTTGGCTCAGGTTCTTCATACACCTCAGGCTCTTCTTCTTCAGGCTCCGGAATGGTAATATTGATCGTTTTTACTTTAAATTTAGTAAACTGGTTTCCGATCGCTTTGATGCCTTTTACAGTAATAAATTCATCTACATTAACCGTTTCAGGATCGCGATCTTTTCCTTTGTCTTTTGCAAAAATAATTTCAGCTGTTACGCCATTGGCTACGATTACATTTTCAATAAATGATTTCGGATGCTCAGAAGGCATAAATGTCTGTACATTGACTGTATTTTCAAATAAAAATCTCTTGATAAAGTAGATATCTTTTTCTCCGTCGTAATAGATACAGGTCACAGGCTGTGCCGGTCTCCATTTTTCAAGGATCAGATACTGGTCATCAAAACGGTTTCCAAGATCAAAACTTATCAGTTTCGCTTCACCGTTTGTATTCACCGTCAATATTTTATCATCTCCTTTGAAATTTCCGAGCAAAGTACCTCTACCATCAGCATTCAGTCTTCTTACCGTATCATCAAACCAGATTTTTCTTGGTGCCAGAGTAGAAACCCCTTCTTCCTTAAGATCTACTTTTTTCACGGAATATTTTGTTACCAGATTTCCTTTTGAATCACGTCCTTTAATCGCTAATTCTGAGAAATCGATATCCATTTTATTTTTTCGGATTCTCGGATTAGGTTTTAATAAAACCGTTACTGTTTCAGCTTCCCCATTCGGGTTGGCAGAAAAATAAAGTGTTTCTGAACCTTTTTTATCTGACGCCAGAGGATAATCGGTATTTCTCGTCACTCCCGTTACCGAAAAACGTTTCATATAATAAGGACCTTCACGCCCCTCACGGTAAATCATGTTATATACCGTTCTTTTATCATTTTTCTTCCAGATGGCAACGTGCAGAATATCTTTTCCGATAAAGGTTTTAGCCTCTACTTTTACCACCTTCATGCTTCCGTCTTTTCTGAAAGTAATAATATCATCAATATCCGAACAGTCAAATAAATACTGATCTTTTTTCAGAGACGTTCCTATGAAACCTTCTTCAAAATTGGCATAGAACTTTTCATTCGCCACCGCTACTTTTGTAGCATCAATGGTATCAAAAATTCTCAATTCAGTTCTTCTCTGTCTTTCTTTTCCGTATTTCTTCTGAATATTTAAATAATAATCAATAGCATACTGAATAAGATTTTGAAGATGATGTTTTACCTGTTCTATTTTATCCTCTAAAGAAGCGATATTCTGTTTAAATTTATCTAAATCGAATCTTGAGATCCTCTTAATTCTGATTTCTGTTAATTTTAAGATATCTTCCTCCGTTACAGCTCTCAAAAGATGTCCGGTATGAGGTTTTAATCCGATATCAATTGTCTTTAAAACATCTTCCCAGGTTTTCACCTCTTCGATGTCATGATAAATTCTGTTCTCTATAAAAATCCTTTCTAATGAAGAGAAATGCCAGCTTTCCTGTAGTTCGTGAAGCTCTATTTCGAGTTCTTTTTTAAGCAATGAAACCGTATGATCTGTATTCATTCTTAAAATCTCTGAGACATTCAGGAACATTGGTTTGTCACCCACGATGACACAGGCATTCGGAGAAATGGTCACCTGACAATCCGTAAATGCATACAGAGCATCAATTGTTTTGTCTGGTGATACATCATTATGAAGATGAATTAAAATCTCGACTTTATCCGATGTATTATCCTCAATTTTCTTAATCTTAATTTTACCCTTTTCATTGGCTTTCAGAACAGAATCGATCAGATCACTTGTCGTTTTTGAAAACGGAAGTTCAGAAATAACCAGCAGATGCTTATCCATTTGGGTAATTCTTGCTCTGGCTCTTACTTTTCCGCCTCTGTGTCCATCATTATATTCGGATACGTCCAGATAACCTGCCGTCAGGAAATCAGGGAAAAGCTCAAACTTTTTACCTTTCAGATAAGCAACTGAAGCATTGATCAGTTCATTAAAATTATGGGGAAGAATTTTTGTAGAAAGCCCTACTCCGATACCTTCCACTCCCTGAGCCAGCAGTAACGGGAATTTTACGGGTAAATCGATCGGTTCATTATTTCTTCCGTCATACGATTTTGCCCATTCCGTTGTTTTGGGATTGAAAACCACTTCCAGTGCAAAAGGAGTCAGTCTTGCTTCAATATATCTTGCCGCAGCGGCGGAATCTCCTGTGAAGACATTTCCCCAGTTTCCCTGAGTATCTATCAGAAGTTCTCGCTGCCCTATTCCTACCATCGCATCCGTAATAGAGGCATCACCATGAGGGTGATATTTCATGGTATTTCCTACGATATTGGCTACTTTATTGTATCGTCCATCCTCCAGCTCCCGCATGGAATGCATGATTCTTCGTTGAACAGGCTTAAAACCGTCATATACTGAAGGAATGGCCCTGTCTAAAATTACATAAGAGGCATAATCCAGAAACCAGTCTTTATAAAGCCCCGATACCTTTTTTAAGCTCTCACCTTCATGCGAGTATTCTTCTGTCGTCATTTACGTTTAATACTTTTTCTCGTTATTAGCTTTCACGACTTTATTTAAAGAGAGTTTTAAGTCGTTAACTTCTTTTTTTGTTAAATATGAAATTTCGTATTTGAGCATGGTAGATCCGTTATTTTTACTGGAGATTTTAATATATAACCTCTTCACAAAGAAAACATCGATCACTTCATAGCTCATCAGTTTATATTTGGGAAACTCGTCACTTAACGGTTTATCCAAAAACGGAATAATATTTCGGTTTCTGAAATGCAGCGCTTCTCCATCGCTGTCATATTCAAAAATCTGTCTGCCGGTAAGATGAAAAGCCAACATCATAATTATAGGAATAATAATCAGCAGATAACTTTCCACACCTAAGATGTTAAATCTAAATTCTTCCAGCAAAAATGCTGAAATTCCAAACACCAATATCAAAAGCAGAAGTGTATTTATAAAGTTATACACCGAAGCTTTATTTCGGTTACTAAGTCTCATATATTTGTATCTTTATTTTGTGATTCGTTTAATTTTAGTTTTACTGGTTATGCTTGGTTAGTTTTTTTTTCGATTCTTAGTTTTTTGGTTATTTTTAGTTTTCTATCTCATCCAATATTTCTTTTTTATCAATATCCGGGTCTTCTACCACAAGGTTTTCAAGGATAAACATCTGTCTGTCCGGGGTATTTTTCCCCATGTAAAATTCCAATAACTGATCTATTGTCTGATCTTTTCCTAACACTACGGGTTCAAGACGTATATCTTTCCCGATAAAATGTTTGAATTCGTCAGGAGAAATCTCTCCAAGTCCCTTAAATCGAGTTATTTCCGGATTTTTCCCCAGCTCATTTAATGCTTTTACCCTTTCTGCCTCCGAATAGCAATATCTTGTTTCTTTTTTATTTCTTACTCTGAACAAAGGAGTCTGAAGAATAAACAAATGTCCGTTTTTAATAATATCCGGGAAAAACTGAAGGAAGAATGTAATCATCAGCAGACGAATGTGCATACCATCCACATCGGCATCGGTAGCAATAATCACCTGATTATATCTTAGATCCTCCAGACTTTCTTCAATATTTAAAGCGGCCTGAAGAAGGTTAAATTCTTCATTTTCGTAGACTACTTTCTTCGTTAATCCATAGCAATTCAACGGCTTACCTTTCAGTGAAAATACAGCCTGCGTTTCCACATCTCTGGATTTAGTAATCGATCCGGATGCGGAATCTCCCTCGGTAATGAAAATTTGAGTTTCCCCTTTTCTTTCATTTTTCTGATCGTTATAATGCTGTCTGCAGTCACGAAGTTTTTTATTGTGAAGAGACACTTTTTTAGCTCTCTCTCTTGCCAGTTTCTGTATTCCCGAAAGCTCTTTTCTCTCACGCTCGGAAATTAAAATCTTCCTTTGAATTGCTTCGGCAATCTCAGGGTTTTTGTGCAGGAAATTATCTAATTTACCCTTTAAAAAATCGATAATAAATGTCCTTACAGTAGGTCCGTTAGGTCCCATATCATTCGATCCCAACTTTGTCTTTGTCTGAGATTCGAAAACAGGCTCTTCTACATTGATGGAAATCGCTGCAACAATAGATTTTCTGACATCTGACGCATCAAAATTTTTATTAAAAAATTCCCGGATCGTCTTCACATATGCTTCACGGAAAGCATTCAAATGTGTTCCTCCCTGCGTTGTATTCTGTCCGTTAACGAAAGAAAAATAAGTTTCTGTCTGAGACTTATCGGTATGCGTAATAGCGACTTCAATATCATTATCTTTCAGATGGACGATCGGATAAAGTGTTTCATTTTCCAGTTCTTCATCCAACAAATCTTTAAGACCGTTTTCGGAAAAGAATGTTTCCCCATTGAAAAAAATCTTTAATCCGGGATTCAGATACGCGTAGTTACGCAGCATCCTTTCTATATATTCCTTTCTGTATTTGAAATGCAGGAAGATATCTGCATCTGGAATGAAAGAAATTTCGGTACCGTTTCTGTCCGAGGTATCTTTTTCATCATGATTTTCGGTGATAATTCCTCTTGAAAACTCAGCGATTTTCATCCTTCCTTCACGGAAAGACCGGACTCTGAAATAATCAGAAAGGGCATTGACCGCTTTTGTACCGACTCCATTCAAACCTACCGATTTTTTAAAGGCTTTACTGTCGTATTTACCTCCGGTATTCATTTTAGAAACAGCGTCTACCACTTTTCCCAACGGAATTCCACGACCAAAATCACGAATGGTAACTTTACCATCGTCTAGTTTTATTTCAATTCTTTTACCGGATTTCATTCGGAACTCATCAATAGAGTTGTCCAGAATTTCTTTTAGTAAAATATAAATACCATCATCAGCAGACGATCCATCGCCCAGCTTCCCGATATACATTCCGGGGCGCAAGCGGATATGTTCCTGCCAATCGAGGGTTCTGATATTATCTTCGGAATAGATTGGGTTTATTTCTTGTGACATACGTTATTTCAGCAAACATACAAAAATACGAATTTGATTAAAAATACACCAGATTTTTTTAATCCATTTTTCTTAATTTTTTAGTTTAAGTGTTGCATTATTATTAATGAAATCATATATTTACATTATTCAACGCAACGGGAGAAATGAATTTAAAATATTATTAATATTTATTAAATTTCATGATATTTATTAAACAATTTCAATATAAAATAGTAAAATAATAAAACCAGATGAAAAATTACTGCTAAAAACAAAAATTAATTAAAACTAAAAACCAAACTCAAAGCATTATGGAAAACAATTTACAAACTTGTATCATTGATGAGCACGATGATGGAGATAATATTTCATTATTATTAAAAAGTGAGTTTCCGGAATTTGAAATTACCTTCAAAACCAATAACATTCTGCAGGCTTTTGAATTTTTGTCACAGAGATCTTCAGATTTAATCTTCCTGAATTCAAAATTAATTGATGACAACACGGGCGATCTTTTTTTACGTTATCAGGAAAATTCACAGATTATATTTATTACCGATTCAGAAAAGTCTGCCATCCAGGCCATCAAAAAAGGAGTCAGCAATTATCTTCTGAAACCTGTAAAAAAAATCGATTTTGTAAAAGCAATCAATAAGGCTCTGGAAAACTTCAGAAAGAATAAAATTGTCCCACTCAACCCTACTTTTCAGAGCAAAATAAACCTTCCTACACTACAGGGTTTTAAAAGGGTAAATATTGATGAGATTATCCGATGTGAGGCAGACTCCAACTATACATTCATTTATCTTGCTGACAAAACCAAAGTAATTGTTTCCAAAACATTATACGATTTTGAAAAGCACCTTTCGGATCATAATTTCTTCAGAATACATCATAAACATCTGATCAATCTTGAACACCTCAAAGAGTATATTAAAGGAAAAGGAGGACAGGTCGTAATGACTGACAATTCCGTTCTTGATGTTTCGGTCCGTAAAAAGAATGATTTTTTACAAAAAATAGCTTAATATTTCACAACTAATTGAAAAATAATAACAACTGCTCAACGTAGCACAGACACTTAATCAGTTATAATAGGTGCATCAATAATGCTTTGATACTTTTGAGAAAATCAATCATCAAAGATTAGTAATTATGAAAAGAAACCTATTAAACATGAAAAGTCTGGCAATTGCCGTTCTGTTATTTTCAACAGGAATTGTTAACGGACAACAATGGCTTACCACCGGTAATGCTACAACAAGCAGCTTAAACTATGTTGGAACTACAGGAATTGTACCGCTATTTCTAAGAGTAAACGGGGCAACCTCCAATCCGGGACAGGCCTCACTGACCAGCTCGGGATCTTTTGTTGTGGACGGAGTCAATAATTCCAATACAGTGAATGCCAAAGGAAGTCTGGTAGCCGGAATTGGGAATGTTTTGGGTTCAGATGTAAACAGTTCTTTAGTTGTTGGCTGGGAAAATAATCTTTCATCCGGCGGTGGCGGAAATATTGTCGCAGGTCAATTGAATACGGTTCTTAATTCAGCTGGAAAATCTGTGGCACTGGGATGGGCAAATACGATTCGAGACGCCAACCAGTTTGCCGTTGGAGTAGGTATCGATCTTGGAACGTTTTATTCCGGAGGCTTCGGAATTGATCTGGCAACCACCGGCGACCGTTCTTTTGTTATAGGATCGGGAACAGCAGGAGCAAAATTAACCAATACCATCCCCCGCTCTATCATGCTGGGAATGTCGGGAACTTCTACAATGCTCATCAAAGATCAGTTTGTAGGAGTACGAACAACTGCTCCCACGGCTAATTTTCATTCTGTAGGAACTGTTCGTCTACAGAGCTTACCTAGCGGATCAGGTCGTGCTTTGGTTGTTGACAATGACGGAAACGTAATGATTGCCACCAGTATAATTAACAGGCAGTCTGATCATCAGAATCCGGCAGAACTTCAGACTCAGATTGACGAGCTTAAAAAAGAAATCCAGGAACTGAAAGATCTTTTAAAGCAAAATAAAATAAGCGCAGATCTAAGCACGGAGTCTGATGGAGCAAGACTGTATCAAAACACACCCAATCCGGCAAAAGGAGAAACAGACATAAAATATTACCTTCCGGCAAGCTCAAAACAGGCAGCTATCTCCGTTTATAATATTTCGGGGCAACTTGTAAAAACGATTTCCCTGAAAGATAAAGGAAACGGAACTATTAATATTACAGGTATCCAGAGCGGTTCTTATATCTATCAGATGACCATTGACGGAAAAGTAGCAGGCTCAAAAAAGATGCTTATCCAATAGTGCAAAAAATTTCATAAACAAGTTTCACAAAGTCTCCCACAAGTAAAGATCATCTGCGGATGATCTTTTTTAGTATATCAGCCTTCAGAAATAATCAAAAATCAATAAGCCTTTAAAACCATTTATCCGAAAAATCGACACACTTAATCAAAATCTAAATATACTTACGTGTTGGCCATATCATTACAGTCAATTTTCTGATACCTTTATATCATTACCAAACTAATTATTATATGAAAACAAAAACTATTTTAACAGTAATCGGACTTGTAACATCACCTACGATCTTCTATTCATGCAGTGAAGACAACACCATTACAGAACCTGTACAGGAAATCACCTCCACGATACCTGATATAAACACCCTTTCATTTAAATTTGTCGATGGAGACTACTTTGCAAATTCAAATCCTTTTAATGCTGCTGCAAATTATATAGGAAATAAAGTGAAGGCTGCGGGGCAAAACTATGTACTGACACAGAGTGATCTTGATGAATTTTATCTAAAAGCCCAGATTCCTGTAGATCAGCAATTAAAACTTGATCAGGTGAAGGAGATTATTGCAAAGACGATAAGCAATTTGAATACACCGTTTGATACTCTTATACAGCAGACCAGTCTTTCTACCACCGCGAAAACTCTGGCAAAAATGATCAACATGCAGTCGATTTCAAATTTGGATGTGAATTCAGATTTCAAATCTCTTCCGGATTATGAAAAAAGCATTATCAAAAATCTGAATGATTTTAAAGTAAATGACGAAAAAGGAAATTACAGTAAAAATGTATTTGGAAAAACACCTAACTTTATTTGGGGCGGTATGATAGGCTTTGGGGTAGGAGTTGCAGTCGGAGGACTAATTGCTTTCCCTGTAGGAATGGTTGTAGGAGGAGCAATTGGTATGATTGTAGGAGCTGTTGTCGGAGTATTTACTGATAAATAATATGATCTTTCTCAAAAATAAAATAAACTTTTTAGTTACTATTATGAGTGTTTTGCTCATAATAGTAATTTTTTCATTCCATAAAACGCCAACGCTGGATTATAAAATCAAAAATCTTGATTTTAATGATCACAGTATTTATCTTATTCAAAGGGGCACCACAGGGAAATTAGGAAATCTGGCTAAAGATTTTAATATTAAAAATAAATATGCTTCCCACCTCGGAATCGGTTATGTAGAAGATCATCATCTGATCATTTACCATGTATATGTCGATAAAAATAAAAAAAACAATCATAACCTGTTTATTGAAAGCATCAATGATTTCATTAAACCTGAAGACCTGAATTATCTTTCCGTCTGGAAGCTTAAAGATATTAATACAAACCAACTTGAGGGCATAAAAGAATCTCTCAAAAATTCTGAAAAAGAAAATATTAATTTTGATTACGTTTTTGATGAAAGTGATAAAGAATATTACTGCTCAGAATTTATCGTAAAAAAACTAAAATTAAACAACATCACGATCATGTCTGAGCATCAGAAAAAAGTTACCGGGATGAAAAAAGAGATCTTAAAAAAAGATACCCTGACTTATTTTCCAGTAGACGGATTTGAAAGTACTCATAAAGCTGAAAAAATATTTGAATGGATTAAGTAAACATCATTTTTTTAATGCTAAAATTCTTGATTCCGGATTTGACATAAAATTGAAGAAAAGACTGTCTGTAAGAAGATAGTCTTTTTTTATTGCGAAAAATAAATTAAATTCGGTATCAATAAAAAATCCGCATTAATGATACAACTTCCTTTATCCAAGCTTTCCAATGTGGGAACTACAATTTTCAGCCAGATGACACAATTGGCCAACGAAAATGAAGCCATCAATCTATCTCAGGGGTTTCCTGATTTCATGCCTGATTCAGAATTGCTGGATTTAGTAAACCATTTCATCAAAAAAGGCTTTAATCAGTATGCTCCGATGGGTGGAATGATCAGTTTAAAAGAAGAGATCGCCAGAAAAATTGAAAATTCCCATGCTGCAATTTATCATCCGGATTCTGAAATTACCGTTACTGCAGGCGGAACTCAGGCTATTTTCACAGCTATTGCCACTTTTGTTAAAAAAGATGATGAAGTGATTATTTTTGAGCCTGCTTATGATTGCTATGAGCCTACTGTAGAATTATTCGGAGGAATTGTAAAGCGTTTCGAAATGAAAGCTCCGGATTATGAAATCGACTGGAACGCAATGAAAAATCTGATTTCAGAAAACACAAAAATGATCATCCTGAATAACCCTAACAATCCATCAGGAAAGGTTTTAAAGGAAAATGACCTTCAGGAATTAATAAAAATCGTAGAAGGAACCTCCATTTTAATTTTAAGTGATGAAGTCTACGAAAATATAGTCTTTGACGGCAAACAGCATCTAAGCATCTGTAAATATCCTGAACTGAAAAACCGAAGTCTTCTGATTGCTTCTTTCGGAAAGCTTTTCCATGTGACAGGCTGGAAAATCGGATATTGTGCAGCTCCTAAAATCCTGACCGATGAATTTAGAAAAATCCATCAGTTTAATGTTTTCTCTGTCAACACTCCTATTCAACTGGCTTTGGCAGAATATATGAAAGATGAAAATCATTACAACAGCCTAAATGTATTTTTTCAGGAAAAAAGAGATTTTCTGAAACAAGGTTTAGTCACCACATCTTTTGAATTACTGGACTGCGAAGGGACCTATTTCCAATCATTGAGATATGATAAAATTTCTGACAAAAATGATTTCGAATTTGCCCGTGAATTAACGGTTAATCATAAAGTAGCAAGTGTTCCGTTCTCTTCTTTTTATAAAAATAAACTGAATGAACATGTCATCCGTTTATGCTTTGCAAAAAAACAGGAAACCCTGGAAAAAGCCATTGAAAATCTATCAAAATTGTAATTTATTGGCTGGAAGAGGAAGATTGAAAGTTACAGCCAGTCGCTTTGACATAATTTTAATGAGCTTTCCAAGATCTTATAGCTCAGATTGTTGGGGCTCATTTTGTTTACCGTAAGTAAAAATTAAAAGCCGGAGATTTTGAGATCCCCGGCTTTTTAAGTACTTTATTAATATTATAAAAACATTCCGCCAGAAGCTTCAATTCTTTGTCCTGTGATCCAGCGGGCATCTTCCGTACATAAGAAAGCCACCACTCCACCAATATCATCCGGCAATCCGGCTCTTCCCAGAGCAGTAATGCTTGAAACCATATCATTAATATTTTTATCATCTCTGGTTCTTCCGCCTCCAAAATCGGTTTCGATAGCTCCCGGAGCGACTACGTTGGCTTTTATTTTTCTTGAACCCAGCTCTTTCGCTATGTATTTCGTTAACATTTCAACACCAGCTTTTATCGATCCATACACAGAAGATCCCGGTAAAGCAAATCTTGCCAGCCCAGATGAAATATTGATAATCCCGCCGCCGTCATTCACAAATGGTAAAAACTTCTGAGTCAGGAAAAATACGCCTTTGAAATGAATATCCACCATATCATCCAGCTGTTCCTCCGTTACTTCTGAAATAGGTGAATACAAGGCTGTTCCTGCATTATTTACAAGATAGTCTATATTTCTGCTTGCCGTATTTTCTTCCAGATGATCACCTACTGTTTTTATGAACAGGTCAAAGCTTTTAATATCTTTTGTATCGAGCTGATACGCAATTGCTTTTCTTCCTAATGCCTGAATTTCCTCAATAACCCTGTCTGCCTCTTCTTTGTTGCTTCTATATGTGATAATGACATCAAGTCCTTTTTGAGCGATTTTTATAGCGGAATTTCTTCCCAATCCACGGCTTCCACCTGTTACTAATGCGATTTTTGTTCTTGTTTCCATTTTTCTGATTGTTTTTTGATGAGACAAAGGTCTTATATTTTTATGATGAAGCATTTGCTTCAATCAAACTGAAATTTGCAAAATTCAAATCACGAACGAAATTCCAATGGCGCTAATGAGGTTTTTTTCTTAAAAAAGTTAGAGAAATGGGCAATTTCTTCAAACCCTAATGCATAAGCAATCTCTGAGACATTCCATTTTGACTGTTTCAATAGTATTTTTGCTTCCTGAATGATTCTTTCCGCAATGATTTCGGTTGTTGTTTTTCCTGTGCTTTCTTTTAATTTTTTATTTAAATAATTCACATGAACAGCCAGCCTGTCGGCATAATCTTTAGCTGTTTTCAGCTGCAGTCTCTGTTCGGAAGTTTCGATCGGAAACTGCCTTTCCAACAACTCTATAAACAAGGTAACTACGCGTAGCGAAGCATCATTTGAGGTTGATAATTTTGTAGCAGGCTGTAATTTCTGACCGTAATGTATTAATTCCAGCACATAATTTCTGATTAGATCATACTTAAAGATATAGTCGGAATTGATCTCTTTTTTAATTTTTGCATACAAATGTTCAATTTCATCTGCCAACTCGTCATCGATTTCAAACAAAGGAACATTTCCGGGCTGAAAAATGGGTAAATCCTCAAGCGTACTGTGTGATTTGTCTTTAATAAAAAAATCTTCAGTAAACACACAGAAACTCCCTGACTGATCAGGATCTTCCGGAACCCAGTGATAGGGAACTTTGGGAGTGGCAAAAAGCAGTGCATTATTTTTTATCTGAATAATTTTATCCGCATATTCTGCCCTGTTTTTCCCCCGGATCAGACTTATCTTATAATATTTTCTTCTGTTATAAGGCATTTCCGAAGTTGTTTTCACTTTCTCAATAGTCTGGGCAATATCGAAAACATTAAAATGACCAATATCTTTATGAAGACCTTTCGGGAAAATACTTTCAATATCTTTTCCCAATTTTGCTGTCATTTCCCTATAAAAATCATCCAGCGAAGTATATGAAGTATGGGTCATCTTTTCCATAGTCAAGGATTTGTATAAATCAAATGTACGAAATTAGAAATTATGATCTATTCGCTCTTTAGTTTTTAATATATGTTAAAATTATTCTTGTTAATGTGATATATTAAGAATAATTTTTATATTAGTATTCACCAAATTCAACATCACTGTTACTATGAAAAATATAAATTTAATTCACGGAAAAAAATTAGACAAAAGACAATTGCGCAGTATTTCCGGCGGCCTATATGATTGTATGGAAGCTGTATTATGTACAGATCCGCCTTGTGATCCCACTCCTATCTGTACAAAAATTCATCCGAGCTGTGCCCAAAAGCAATGCAGACCATAAACACACTTAATATATATGAAAGAAGATACCGTTCAACTATTGGACGGTATTTTTTATCACATCTTTGAAAACTAAAATTCAGTCCATTTTTATGTTTAAATTTTTCATATGCTATTCATAACATTGAATTTTTTCTATACTTTGTGATTTATGTTCAATATTTTTCATAACTTAGTATAAACTAACTCACTAAAAATCAATAGCTATGAAAAACAAGAACCTTCCAAAAGGAAAAAAACTGAACAAAAAAGAGCTTCGGTCAATCACCGGAGGACTGATGCAATGCATCGATCCGTGGACAGGACAGTGCAAAGCTTACGGCAGACAATGTGCAGAATTTGAATGTCGTGTTTTAATCGAACCTTAATCATTAAACTAAAATCAATACTATGAAAAATCAAAATTTACAAAACGGAAAAAAACTAAACAAAAAACAGCTTCGGGCCATTACTGGTGGACTTTTAGACTGCATTGATCCCATGACAGGCGGTTGCAAAAGAATTTCAATAAGCTGCGCACAACTACAATGCAGACCTGGAATCGAACCATAACAAGTCTTTTATAATATTTTCAAAAATGCCACTCAGATTAGATTTGAGTGGCGTTTTTTTAATCTCTAAAATTATAACAGACGCAAAAAACGCTCCCAAAATACATCGGAAGCGTTTTTTTATATAACTAACTTTAATATTTTTTATACATTGAATCTGAAGTGCATAATATCACCATCTTTCACAATATATTCTTTGCCCTCCACAGAAAGTTTTCCAGCTTCTTTTATTTTTACTTCTGAACCATAAGTCATATAGTCATCATACTTAATAACTTCAGCACGGATAAATCCTTTTTCGAAATCTGTGTGGATCACTCCTGCAGCCTGAGGAGCAGTCCATCCCTGTCCGATAGTCCAAGCTCTGACTTCTTTAACACCAGCTGTAAAATACGTCTGAAGTTTCAATAAATCGTATGCTTTTCTGATCAGACGGTTAACTCCCGGCTCTGTAAGACCAAGTTCTTCAAGGAAAATTTCTCTTTCTTCATAAGTCTCCAATTCATTGATATCAGCTTCGATCTGAGCCGCTAAAACAACAACTTCTGCGCCCTCATTTTTAGCCATTTCTTCAATCTTACCAATCCAGTCGTTTCCGTTTTTAATCGAATTTTCATCCACATTACAAACGTAAAGAACAGGCTTATTGGTTAAAAGCTGAACCTCTTCAATCACAGATTTTGCAAAATCATCCACTGCAAATTCTCTTGCATTTTTTCCGTCTTCTAAGAATTTCTGAAGATTCTGAAGGGTTTCATAAGTTAAAATATCGTCTTTCTTCCCGGATTTAATGAACTTTTTAGCTTTTTCAACTGCTTTTCCAACAGTTTCCAAATCTTTCAACTGAAGTTCAATATCGATGATTTCTTTATCTCTCATCGGATCTACAGAACCTTCAACGTGAACGATATTTCCATTGTCGAAACATCTTAAAACATGAATAATAGCTTCACATTCACGAATATTTGCCAAGAATTGGTTTCCTAAACCTTCTCCTTTACTTGCTCCTTTTACAAGACCTGCAATATCAACAATCTCAACAACAGCCGGTAAAACTCTCTCCGGTTTTACAATTTTTTCCAATTCAAACAATCTTTGGTCAGGTACAGAAACTGTTCCTAAGTTGGGTTCGATTGTACAGAAAGGATAGTTTGCTGATTGAGCTTTTGCGTTGCTCAAGCAGTTAAAAAGAGTTGATTTACCTACATTTGGTAAGCCTACGATTCCACATTTCATATTGTAAAATTCAAAGTTTAAAGTTCAATTTTCATTCAAGGTTTTCGCGGCTTTAAACGCTGAATATAAAACCTTGAATTATGAGGGTGCAAAGATAGTGATTTTAAAGGGAGATTCATAATAAAAAAATCTGCCAATATTCTGACAGATTTTATAATTTGAGTTGTATTATTTAGATTTAAGGATTTGCACCTGTAGCTTCCTGAGCCAGCGGAACATCGTTGGGTGCTTCCTGCAGAGTTTTATCTAAAGTAAATAATGATTCATCCGTAGCACGGTCTCCACCTGCAATTTTCAGTTTGTCAATTAAGTTTTGAGCTAATGTTTCTTCTTCAATCTGTTCCTGAACAAACCACTGCATAAAATTCCATGTTGCCCAGTCTTTTTCTTCTAAAGCAAGATCTACCAGCCTGTAAATCGAGGTTGTGTTATCGACTTCATGCTTAAAAACACCGTCAAAACACGCAGATAAAGATTCCGGATCTTTTGGCGGGGCCGGGATAGCATCTACTTTGGGCTTTCCACCTCTGTTTAACACATATTCCATGAATTTAATGGAGTGATTTCTTTCTTCCTGCGCATGTCTGTAAAGGAAATTCGCAATTCCCTGATAGCCTTTGTCATCTGCCCAAATTCCGTAAGATAGAAAAACGTGTGACGCTAAAATTTCTTTATTCATTTGGTCACTTAATGCTTTTTCCATAGTGTCGGAAAGTCTTTTAGTATTCATAATGTATATTTTTTGTGTGATTACAGATAATGATACAAAAATGATTCCGAGAATATTTTTAATTTCAATGAAAACACCCGAATACCATTTATAATTTATTGAATTACATTGTTTTAAATTAATAATTTATAGTTATTCTAAAATAAAAAACCTGTATTTATTGCAATTATTCCTATTTTAGGATAGTATTAACCAAACAAAAAATTATTATCATGAAAAATTTAAAAAAATTAGACAGAAATGAGCTTAAAACCGTTTCTGGAGGTGGATTACTGGATCCTGTATGCAAACTTCTCTGTACACTGGCAGATTCCGGACTGCTTAATCTTACTGAAGTTCAGGTATTACTTTGTCCCAATTTAGATTGCTTTAATTTGAGTAATTAAGGACAAAGTTTGCAGTTGAGACATACAAAAACCCAGCTCTTGATGAGCTGGGTTTATTATTTTAAGATCTCGCAGAAATTAGTTATTTTACTTTTTTCGCTATATAATCACTTTCATTTCCTAATCTGTCGGTAGCTTTAATAGCTATTCCACTTAATTTTTTTCCGTCTTTAAACTTAGGAATATCTCTGGATAGCTGATCAAGAGTTAAAATTTCTGTTTCCCAAACTCCGTTATACTGAGTGAAAAGTACCCATTGGAAAACATCTTTTATATTTTTATTGCTCCAGCTGGCCTGAACAAAGCTGCCATTGTCATTGGTAAATAAGGTTGGGGTCTGTAAAGGAACTGTTTTTATCCAGGGAGTCTTAGGAACCAATACTTTTTCTTTATAAGGTCCGTTTTTTAAGGTAGGAAGCATGTTCGGGTTTTTCGTTAATCCTGCAATACTCCAATGAATTTCTCCCGCATCTTTTCCGAGAATCTGTCTTGAAATTTCAATCTGATTTTTAATTTCAGTTGGACGATCTGAAGTTTTAACTTCAACTGTATTTAAACCCGGCCAAAGATGACGGTTCATCGTATTTTCGGATTTCCACCAGTTTAAGAGAGCTTCAAAGGGCTGACCTTTAGAATCAATCGGCCAGTAAAGCTGTGGAGAAAAATAATCAACCCAGCCTTTATTAAGCCACAATTTGGCATCTGCATACAGCTCATCATATTGAGAAGATCCGACTACTCCTGTCGGGTATCCCGGCTTCCATATTCCAAATGGACTGATTCCGAATCTTACGTTATTTTTTTCGGCGTGGATTTCTTTATAAATTCTTTCGACAAATTTATTGACGTTATCTCTTCTCCAGTCGGCTCTTGACAATGTCCCACCGCTGCTTACATAGGCGTTCCAGGTAGTATTATCCGGAAAGTCGGCCCCTTTATTGTAAGTGGCATAAGGATAGAAATAATCATCAAAATGCACAGCATCAATATCATATCTTTTTACAATATCTTTCACTACATTAGAAACATGTCCCTGAGTTTTCGGGTTTGCCGGATCAAACCAGTAGGTTCCATTTTTCAGTCTTACAACAATATCTGAAAGTTTATTAACCATCGATTGGCTTGTCACTGCCCCGCCACCCGTATGATGCGCTCTGTAGGGATTTAGCCACACATGAAGTTCAAGACCTCTTTTATGCGCTTCATCGATCCAAAACTGTAACGGATCATAATTCGGATAGGGAGCCTGCCCCGTCTGTCCTGTCAAAAAATAAGACCAGGGCTCGATATTACTTGTATATAAAGCGTCCGCAGAAGGTCTGATCTGGAAAATAACAGCATTGAAATTGTTATCTTTCAGCATATCGAGCATACTGATGGCTTCAGCTTTTTGCTGATCAACAGTTAAAGTATTCTTTGAAGGCCAGTTGATATTGGCAACACTTGCAATCCATGCTCCACGAAATTCTCTTTTTATTTCAGGAAGCGTTGTTCTGAAGACTTCTTCAGCTGGATTTGTTACTGCAGGTTTTGTGGTTCCAGCCTGTTCTTTTGGCTTTGTAGTATCATTATTCGGCTTTGTCGAATTTTTAACGGGATTTGTCGTTTTCACGGTATTGTTCTGAACAGAACAACTTGTGTATGATGCAAAAATTCCCAATAAAACAATAAGCTTTAATTTGTTCACTCTCATAGTTTGCAAAACTACTTTAAATTATTTTTTTTATTTTCAAAAGATACTAGAATAAAATTAGTTTTTAAATATTTTTTTCATAAAAAGAATCTTTCCGACGCTTTTTTAAGGTCAAATATCTTTTTACTTTTCCTCTTACGGCTTTGTATTATAACCGAAAAGTTAACTGCGAATTCCCTGAACAAAATTCTTTTGCCATTGATAAATAAATATTTGACAGCAACTTATTTGTCAGCTCATGATTTTCAAATTCAGAATTATCAGATTTATCTTTTAAAAAATTCACCAGAGTCGCTTCACGCCCTTTTTCATTGTGCCCCAGATAATGTTTATCCTCCAAATTTTCTTTTTTCATCGACTCTCCAATAGATATTTTTTCAAAGGACTTACCGCCAATCACTTTACTGTTCCTAAAAATATATATATATCAAAATGATCTTCGTTTCCTACTCCTTCGATGTCTATATCTTTATGTCCTGCTTCGTAGGATTGATAAGAATGTATCTGGATATTCAGGAATTGTGAGACATGAATGTTCACTCTTTCGTGCCGCAGCCTGCCATTCCCCTTATAAGTATCTTCAGGCAGATCAAACCATGCTCTTCTTGAAAATGTATTTTGCTGTAAAATTATAGAGGCTGTAGTTATTACATTCTGATCCTGCATTAACTGCCCTAAAATGTAAGCATCAATTTCACCATATTTTTCATAGTCATTTCTGTCATAATTTTCATAGAACTTTTGTATTTCAGTATTTCCAAAGAAATTTTTATAGTTTTTAATATTAAGTTGGTTAAAAAAATCATTCGGGAGGAATTTTGAGGTATAGATTTTTGCAGAATTGGCTTTTCTGTCTTTCAAGGAATTGTTAACCTCAGAGATCCATGCAAATAAATCCACGCAATGGTAACCGGAATGCATTAATTTTCCATAACCGTATTTATAGGGATGATTTTCTTTTTCAAATTCATGCGGAAGATTCCATGTTCCGTCAGAATGATAGATTCCGATGTATGAAATCGGTATTTGAAATTCATCAACAAACTTTTGCAGATAATCTTTAACCAAGCTAAAACCTTTATGATTTCTCCTTTGACAGACAATATAAAACCTTGACTTTGAGTTTTGTTTTCTATTTTTCAGGTCCTGATAATCGGAATATATTTTTCTGGCAGACGCAGGTTTCGTAATAGGATCAACGGGAGCAGTAATAGGTTTATCCATCAGAATATTAATATTGTTTTTCATGGCCCAGTCTGCATAAATCTTGTGCGATTTTGGCTCTGTTGAGATTATAATACCATCAATATTTTCTTTACTTATCAAATCGTCAAGTCTTTTTAAGAGGTTGTTTTCTAAAACCCTACCTAATCTATTTTTAATATTATCTTTAATTAAAAAAATTTCTTCAGGTTTTAAAGATCGTGATATGATAAACTTATTAATACTGCTCTGCTGAGAGTCAAGTTCTATCAGTAATCGTAATTTAATTCCGTATTTCTTTTGATATTTTTCCAGAAAAGGATAATAAATGCGCTTTGCATGAGGTCCTAATCCTACTAAAATATATTGTTTTTCAATTTGTTTTTTGGACGTAGCGCTTATTAAAAGTCTGCTTTTAATATTATTTTCCATCTTGTGTGATTTTAAAATTAATAAACAAAAATTAAACAAAACACCATCATAAATAAATATGATTGATTAAATAACAATAAAATTAACAAATTACATTTAAATCAAAATAAAAATTTTATTCATCAAAATTATAACTTCCTATAATTTTAATAAACACAAATAAAAAAGTCCTGAAAAAATCAGGACTTTAAGTTTATATATAAGAATTGAATTAAGCTTTTGCTCCTCTATCCATTCTTTTTCTTTCTTCTTCAGAAAGGATTTTCTTTCTCATACGGATAAAGTTTGGAGTCACCTCAATCGCTTCATCAGCCTGGATATATTCCATACATTCTTCAAGAGAGAATAAGATTTTTGGAGCAACTCCGGTATCTTTATCTTTTCCAGAAGCACGCATGTTGTTCAATTGTTTTGCTTCCACAATGTTTACTACTAAGTCACCTGGCTTATTTTGCTCACCAATTACCATACCTGCATAGATCTCCTCACCCGGATCAACATAGAACTTACCTCTATCCTGCAATTTCGCGATAGAATATTCTGTAGCCGGACCTTGAGTTTTGCTGATCAATACTCCATTACTTCTTCCAGGAATAGCACCTTTGAAAGGCTTGTATTCTGTGAAACGGTGTGCCATAATAGCTTCACCAGCAGTAGCAGTCAACATTTGAGAACGCAATCCGATCAAACCTCTTGAAGGAATTTCGAATTCCATGTGTTGCATTTCACCTTTAGTTTCCATAATGTGAAGGTCACCTTTTCTCTGAGTTGCCAAATCGATCACTCTTGAAGCATATTCTTCAGGAACATCTACAACTAAAGATTCATAAGGCTCCAATTTTTGACCATTTTCGTCTTCTCTCAAAATAACTTGAGGCTGACCAATCGTCATTTCGTAACCTTCTCTTCTCATTGTTTCAATCAAAACTGACAAGTGAAGAATACCTCTACCGAATACCAAGAAAGTGTTTGCATCATCAGTCTGCTGAACTCTTAATGCTAGGTTTTTCTCTAATTCTTTCGTTAATCTTTCTTTTAAGTGATTTGAAGTTACATACTTACCATCTTTACCGAAGAAAGGTGAATTGTTGATAGAGAACGTCATGTTCAACGTAGGCTCATCAATTGCAGTTCTTGGCAATGGTTCAGGATTTTCAAGATCTACGAAAGAATCACCGATCTGGAAGGCATCAAAACCTACAACAGCACAGATATCACCTGCTTTTACTTCAGTAACTTTTTTCTTTCCTAGTCCTTCAAAAACATAAAGTTCTTTCACTTTACCTTTTAATACTTTTCCGTCAGCTTGTGCCAATCCGATCCATTGAGATTCTTTGATTTCACCTCTGATCACTTTTCCGATTGCAATTCTTCCTAAGAAAGAAGAGAAATCTAAAGAAACGATCTGCATCTGCAAAGTTCCTTCTTCTACCTTCGGTTCAGGAACATACTGTAGAATTCCGTCTAATAATGGTAAAATATCTTCAGTCTGTTCCAATGAAGTATTGAACCATCCTTGCTTAGAAGAACCGTAGAACGTTGGGAAATCCAATTGCTCTTCAGTAGCCTCCAAGTTGAAGAATAAATCAAATACCTGATCGTGAACTTCATCCGGACGACAGTTTGGTTTATCTACTTTATTGATAACAACCAATGGTCTTAAACCTAGTTCCAAAGCTTTCTGAAGTACGAATCTTGTCTGTGGCATTGGTCCTTCGAACGCATCCACCAACAAAATAACCCCATCTGCCATTTTCAATACTCTTTCTACCTCACCACCGAAATCGGCGTGACCAGGAGTATCGATTACGTTAATTTTTGTGTCTTTATAAGTAACAGAAATATTCTTGGATAAGATCGTGATCCCTCTTTCTCTTTCAAGATCATTGTTATCCATAATTAATTCTCCACTCTCCTGATTTTCTCTGAAAATATTGGTAGCGTGAATGATTTTGTCAACCAAAGTCGTCTTCCCGTGGTCAACGTGTGCGATAATCGCAATATTTCTAATGTTTTGCATATAGGATTTTTACGGGTGCAAAAATAGTGATTTTAAATGAATTAATTAAAAAGATTATGTAATATTTAACAATTTCATAATGAGAAGGTTATTAAAAATCCTCAGGAAATAGCCTGTTATAAGGACTTAATACAGAGATATTCAGAATAAAAAAAAGGTTTAAGTTTTTCAACTCAAACCCCTGATTATTTTGTAAAATTAAAAATTACAGCGTCTGCTCTTCGTGTTTGCCTTCTTTAATTTCTTCGACCATTTTAGCATTAAAAGCGGGTAAATCTTTTGGTGTTCTGCTCGTAACTAACCCGTTATCAACAACTACTTCGCTATCTTCCCAATGGGCTCCGGCATTCTTCAGATCTTTACTGATGGAATTTACCGAAGTTAAATTTCTTCCTTCCACTACTTCGGCATTAATTAAAATTTGTGGTCCGTGACAAATGGCAGCCACCGGTTTTTGCTGCCTGAAAAAATCTCTCACAAAATCCAATGCTTTTTCGTTGGTTCTCAACTGGTCTGGGTTGATTACTCCACCCGGCAAAACCAATGCATGATATTCAGAAGCTGAAACTTCGTCTAATGTTTTGTCTACGTTGTAGTCTTTGCCCCAGTCTTTTTCGGTCCAAGCTTTAATCGTTCCTGATTCCGGACTGATGATATGTGCTGTCCAGCCCTGCTGCTCCAGATACTCTTTTGGTGATGATAATTCACTTTCTTCGAAACCGTGTGTTGCCAGAATGGCGATTTTTTTTGACATAATATTGATATTTTGGTGTTTCTAAGTATTATCAAAAGAAAATATGATGCCGAGCGAGTTTAATGTGGTATATAAATTTTGTTAAATACTCAAAAAGTCGTCAATCTCAAACTTCGTAAGTTCGGGTAGAAATTGGCTGCAATATGGCTGAAAAGAATTTTGCATCGAGAAACCAGGCATCTTAACGATAGGATACGCTACGCTACCCGAATCTATAAACAGGCAACCTTCTCAGACTCATAAATTTCAAAGAAAAGAACTTATTTTGAACTTCTCTTTTAGAAAATAAAAAACAACAAGCTGTATCAAAATAACCACCCCAAATTTCCACAAAAAAGATTTTTTCGATACTTTATGCCTGAAAATAAGCATTGCCAAAACAGCTCCAAATGTCCCTCCAAGAAATGTCACCGTCAATAAAAATGACTCTGAAATTCTTCTCTGATGTTGGATGGCTTTTCTTTTGTCTAAACCAAAAATGATAAAACTGATAAGATTGACTACAATTAATAAATAAAACATATGAACAAATCTAAAACAAGATTCCATAACTTTGCAAATTCATTAAAATAAAATCAATGACAGTACAGGATCTGGCAGGAAGCTATTCTATTCAGGGCAGCAATCAGGAAGAAGGAGACTATATTTCTTATCATGGGATATTAACTTTATCTCTCGATGAAAATAACCGTATTATCGCACAATGGATAATCGGTGATCACTTGCAAAACGGCACCGGATTTTACAAAGACCAGATTTTAGTCCTTAACTTTAACTATGAAGGTGATGATCACAAAGTCTATAAAGGCGTAGCTGTATATCGATGTTTAAATAAGGATATTCTGGATGGATTCTGGTCTGAAAAGCATGGTAATCCTTTGTATTTAGGGAGCGAATATTGTGTAAGGGTGAAAGGGACGGAGTTTTTGAATTGAGATTTAAATTATTAAATCTAAAGATTATATGAATAAAAAACACATCTGTTGCATGAAAAAAGCTGCCTTCAAAAGAAAGCAGCCCTGTAGATTAGTTATAATCTAACAATTATTTTTTAGCTTTTACATCTACTGCAATTTCGATGTCTTTGCTGATCATCCATTCTGCAGGATCTGTTTCGTCAGTTCCGAATTTGATTCCCCAGTCGGCTCTGTTTACGGTAAATTTAGCCTGAATAGCAGCCGAGTTTTCTGTAACATCTACTTTTGCAGGGAAAGTTACATTTACTGTTTTTCCTGATAATGTTAAGTTTCCGCTTACTGTTTTATTGGCTCCTGCAATTGCGCCCTCTTTTGGTGCATCTTTAAGATCAGTAACACTTGTAATCTTGAAATCAGAAGTTGGATTTTTTGCTACGTCAAAGAAGTCTGGATTTTTAAGGTGAGCCTCAAGATCTGCCGGTTTTTTATCTTTTTCAGTAACTGAAGCAGGATCTACTTTAATAGATGTCATATCAATAACGAAGCTTCCTGCAGAAAGTTGTCCACCTTCAACATTTAAATCTCCGGATTTAACATTGATGGTTCCCCAACGTGGTGCAAAACCTCCTTTATGGAAAGCTTTCCAGTTAACAACAGAAGCAGCTACATCTACCGGTAAAACTTCACCTTTACCTTCTGCAACAGTCTGCTCTGAAGATGTTGCAGCTGTATCTGCAGATTTTTCTTTGTTACATGATGCTGCCAATAATCCTACAGCCACTAACGCAATTACACTAAGTTTTTTCATATTTTTTGAATTGTAAAAAGTTTATTAATTCAATCTAAGATATTGAAATTTTAATAAAAACATCAATATCTCAGGTTTTCGACAGGTCAAAAGTAAAAAAATTAATAGTCTACCAACTTAACATAGATCAAGAAAATAAAAAGTCTTTCAGGTTTATTTTTTAAACTATTTTCAACTAATACCTCGTAATGTCCTTAAATTTTCAACACAACACCACTTAATACCCCTAAATATGTAACTATACAGCATAAACAGTTGTTATGATTAGTCTAAAAATGTATTTTTGCCCTTTCAAATTTTAAAACACAATTTCTAAACTACCATGTCAAAAAAACTCATTCTATTATTTGTTTTAGGCTGTCTTACATCTTTTAATGCCCAGGAGAAAGCTGAACAGGCTCTTAAAACATTTGAACAAAAGTACCCGCAGGAAAAAATACATTTGCTGTTTAATAAAAATAATTTTGTAGCAGGAGAAAACTTATGGTTTAAATCTTTTGTATTCGAAGGCTACAGTTCATCAACGATTTCAACATCTTTATTTGTTGAATTATATGACAGTAACAAAAAACAAATCGGGAAAAAAATAGTTCCTCTTCTTAACGGTGAAGGAAGCGGAAGCATCAGTCTTCCGGAAACATTAAAAGAAGACGTTTATTACGTGAGAGCTTACACCACCTGGATGACTAATTTTAGTGAAGATTTTCAGGTGATAAAACCTATTGCAGTGTACAATCCTTCATCACCACAAAAGTTAATTATTGACACTTCTGCAAACTGGAGCGCTGCCGTATATCCGGAAAGCGGTTCATTTATAGACGGTATTAACACAAAATTTGCCGTACGTTTACAGTCAAAAGGCGCTACTCCGTCAATTTGGGATGGATATATAGTCGATTCGGAAAATCCTGACACAAAAATTGCCACCTTTAAAGGATATGATCAAAATGCAGGATCATTCAGTATTACTCCAAAAACAGGTAAGAAATACAAACTGATCGTTCAGGATGATAAAGGACAGAAACAAAATATTGATCTGCCTGAAGTTTCAGCCTCAGGTATAAACCTTCAGGTAACAAGTAACCCTGATCATATTAAATACACACTTAAAACGAATAATTTACCACAAGGATCTCCGTCTTATAAAATATTAGGAACGATAAACAATCAGCTTGTTTACAAAGCCCGGGTCGCTAAGATTAATAACGACACTTCTTATTCTATTCCAAATAACCAACTGGTTAACGGCATCCTCCAACTGACTGTTTTTGATGATAAAGAAAATATCGTTGTTCAAAGGCTCTCTTTTGTTCAACCACAATCTCTGCAAATAAAACAGCCAAATTTACAGCCTTTATCTATTAATGATATTCCAAGAGGACAAAATTCATTTACCATTACCAAAGACCCTAACTATTCAGACTATACTGTTGTCGTGATGGACGCCAATACAGAAAGTACGGAAGATCAGGAAAGTCTTTTAAGCTCGTTATGGCTTACCGGCGATATTACATCTCAAATTGTAAATCCCGCACAGTATTTTGTTAAAAACAGAAATATAGAGGCATTAGATGCCATTCTTATTTCAGAAAAATGGAAACGTTTCGAATGGAAAACAATAATGTCGGGAAACTACCCTATGATCAGAAATACACCGGTAAATTATCTCTCTTATAAAGGAAAAGTCAATATCAAAGGACAACCCGCTCCCAACACAGATCTTAATCTGATCTTTGATTCCGGTTCAGGAACTAAGTTTTTTCAGGTGAAAACGGATAGTAATGGATTTTTTGCTTTAAATAATCTATTATTTGAAGATTCTATGAAATTTTCTTATCAATTAAACTCTGATCAAAAAGGATTAAAAAATGAATCATCTGTTTTTTTTCAGCCTAATTTTGATTTTATACCCTATAGAAAAGCTTTACCTACAAGTATTTTTAAGCTTACTGAACGTACATCCGAGGATAAGATCCCTACAGAAGTTTCCCGTTCACTCACTACAATCAGTACTCAAAAAATCATTAATGATAAGCTGACCGATATTGAGGAAATAAAACTGAAAGGAGAACGAAAAAACAGTACAAAAAAATTAAATGCTCAGCTAAGCAGCGCACTATTCAGAAGTGCCAATGAAGAAGTTTTTGATTTTGTGAATAATCCTCAGGCATTAGGCTCGTCCAATGTTCTACAATGGCTGCAGGGAAGAGTTGCCGGACTACAGGTGCGATTGCAAGACGGAACTTATACCCCTTATTTGAGAGGCGATAAAGTAGGGTTATATCTTGATGAAATGCCAGCTGATGCTAATCAGATTTCAAGTATTTCCATTTCAGATATTGCCATGGTCAAAGTGATTAAAGGAATTTTTGCCGGAGGCGGTGGAAACGGAGCTATCGCTATTTACACCCGCAGAGGTGGAGGAACTGTATCCGACACCAGCAAGCCTTCTCAATTAAGACAAATAACACTGAATGGTTACGATAAAGAAGTTCCTTTCAACAATCCTTCTTACGATAACGAAAGCTTTAAAGCACTCCCTAGCGACACCCGCAGTGTTTTATATTGGAATCCATACTTAGAAGTGCAACCCAATGAACCGACAAAAGTAGAATTCTTCAATAATGATGATGCCAAACATTATAAAATAATTATTATGGGATATGACAGAAATAACGATACTCCTCTTTATTATTATGAAATCAAATAATTATTAATAAAATACATTTATCAGCACAGTCAACCGATTGTGCTGATTTCATTTTAAAAGAGGATAATATTCCCTCTAATTATTGATAATCTTGAATAACTGCAACTTCAGAAAATTTCAATATAATTTCTACTTTCTTATCTTAATTGTTTTCAAATTTTGTTATCTTCGTGATAACACACAACTTTTATGTCTGAATATGGAGATTATTATTTGTTGTGAATTGCTTTCAAATTTTATTATCTTCGTGATAACACACAACTTTGTACTATTATCCGCTTTTGTTACAGTAGTTGTGAATTGCTTTCAAATTTTATTATCTTCGTGATAACACACAACAGCCGGATTATCTTTTCTGTCATAGAGTCTGTTGTGAATTGCTTTCAAATTTTATTATCTTCGTGATAACACACAACATTTTTTTTTATGTGATGGTAGTCGTTATTGTTGTGAATTGCTTTCAAATTTTATTATCTTCGTGATAACACACAACATGATAAAACATAAGTTACACGAAGCTTACGTTGTGAATTGCTTTCAAATTTTATTATCTTCGTGATAACACACAACCCACCAGAATTACATCCTGAACCTGTGCCGGTTGTGAATTGCTTTCAAATTTTATTATCTTCGTGATAACACACAACATTCAATGAACGGTAACCCGTTAAGCTTAGGTTGTGAATTGCTTTCAAATTTTATTATCTTCGTGATAACACACAACATTGTGCATTCAATAATGATAAGTCCTCGTGTTGTGAATTGCTTTCAAATTTTATTATCTTCGTGATAACACACAACAAAGATATTACAAGGCATTTATTAAAATGCGTTGTGAATTGCTTTCAAATTTTATTATCTTCGTGATAACACACAACCGCAAGCAAAGGCGAGACTTCAGATAGCTTGTTGTGAATTGCTTTCAAATTTTATTATCTTCGTGATAACACACAACCGAAAATTATCTATTACTAAATGATATTCCGTTGTGAATTGCTTTCAAATTTTATTATCTTCGTGATAACACACAACCGGGTCTATCGAAGACAACGTAGTAGAGCAGTTGTGAATTGCTTTCAAATTTTATTATCTTCGTGATAACACACAACACCAGTTTTTTATTCCATTGACATAATCACGTTGTGAATTGCTTTCAAATTTTATTATCTTCGTGATAACACACAACTGGGAAAATGGAAGCCCTCCATTCACATGCGTTGTGAATTGCTTTCAAATTTTATTATCTTCGTGATAACACACAACAGTTGCGTTCTCAAGTTATAGCAAGAATTGGTTGTGAATTGCTTTCAAATTTTATTATCTTCGTGATAACACACAACTGTACAGGCACCTTTACCCTTCCAAGGGCAGTTGTGAATTGCTTTCAAATTTTATTATCTTCGTGATAACACACAACGATGGATAATGATAATTATATTTTGCTTTAGTTGTGAATTGCTTTCAAATTTTATTATCTTCGTGATAACACACAACAAGGCCTTCCAAAGCCGTTGACCGAAAACCGTTGTGAATTGCTTTCAAATTTTATTATCTTCGTGATAACACACAACTAAAAAATAATACATAACAAATGTTATATAGTTGTGAATTGCTTTCAAATTTTATTATCTTCGTGATAACACACAACTACTTTTGTTTTGATCCAAAACCTGCTGTAGTTGTGAATTGCTTTCAAATTTTATTATCTTCGTGATAACACACAACGACGCGTAAACCGATAGATTTAGCCTATCCGTTGTGAATTGCTTTCAAATTTTATTATCTTCGTGATAACACACAACTCGTAAAGCGGAATTAATGCGCTCGCATTAGTTGTGAATTGCTTTCAAATTTTATTATCTTCGTGATAACACACAACGTAAAAGCTTACGCCGACATCGAGGCTCTTGTTGTGAATTGCTTTCAAATTTTATTATCTTCGTGATAACACACAACGTTTAAGTTATTTGATAAAGTGGAACTTTAGTTGTGAATTGCTTTCAAATTTTATTATCTTCGTGATAACACACAACAAAGATCGTGTAAACATTCAGGCAGAATTTGTTGTGAATTGCTTTCAAATTTTATTATCTTCGTGATAACACACAACATGATTTTAAACAAAGAAGTTGAGGTATCAGTTGTGAATTGCTTTCAAATTTTATTATCTTCGTGATAACACACAACGACGGCTTTAACACGGCGCTCGGCTTTAACGTTGTGAATTGCTTTCAAATTTTATTATCTTCGTGATAACACACAACTAGGGGGCTTTAAGAATGCTAAGGGAGGTAGTTGTGAATTGCTTTCAAATTTTATTATCTTCGTGATAACACACAACAAATAGGAAGAGATAGTGCAACGGGAAACAGTTGTGAATTGCTTTCAAATTTTATTATCTTCGTGATAACACACAACGCCAAATGCCTCCTAAAGGAGATAAAGGCGGTTGTGAATTGCTTTCAAATTTTATTATCTTCGTGATAACACACAACATTCCGACACACCAACTTTAAACTGGTATCGTTGTGAATTGCTTTCAAATTTTATTATCTTCGTGATAACACACAACGAGAAAAGGCAATTCAATTACTTTCCGAGTGTTGTGAATTGCTTTCAAATTTTATTATCTTCGTGATAACACACAACGTCCGAAAGGCGACACTGGATTAACTGGCGGTTGTGAATTGCTTTCAAATTTTATTATCTTCGTGATAACACACAACACTTGAAACTAATAACAGACCATATCAAGAGTTGTGAATTGCTTTCAAATTTTATTATCTTCGTGATAACACACAACTTTAGTTATAGACATTGCTTTTTCTAATATGTTGTGAATTGCTTTCAAATTTTATTATCTTCGTGATAACACACAACTCTCAGGAAATGTATCAGGTGTAGCTATGCGTTGTGAATTGCTTTCAAATTTTATTATCTTCGTGATAACACACAACACGATCCTAAATTAAGATTGCGTGTTTTTAGTTGTGAATTGCTTTCAAATTTTATTATCTTCGTGATAACACACAACCTCAAAAAATAATCTACTGGTTTTCAGTAGATTATTTTTGTATTTAGAATTGAAAAATTAGAATAATTCAAGCTGCTGGAATGTGGGTGGAGGCTCTTCTCTATTTCTGGCAAAGAAAATTTCAATATCTCCAAACTGCTTGTCGGTAATACACATAATGGCTACTTTCCCGGCTTTGGGAAGCATAAATTTCACTCTTTTAATATGAACCTCAGCATTTTCACGACTTGGGCAATGTCTTACATACATGGAAAATTGAAACAGAGTAAATCCGTCATCAATCAAACTTTTGCGAAAACGATTGGCATCCTTCATGTTCGCCTTCGTTTCAGTCGGTAAATCATATAGTACTAAAACCCACATAATCCGGTATGCATTAAACCTTTCGGCATTCATATCAGTTCAGGATAAGAAATCAACCTTTTTTCACCGGTATAACATTTATACAGAGAAGTTACCGTTGTTTTTACGGCAACCAGTAACGGTCTCGTTTTATCATCAATTCTTACATCTCTAGTAGCTATCTGAAGGATATGTGCTTTAAATTCTTTAGTAAGTTCTTCAGAAACGGGATTTTCAGACAGCCACTGCATCACCAAAAGATCTACAAACGGTCGATAAGGCTCCATAAGGTCATCTGCCAGGCAGTAAGGATTGTATTTGTTTTTATGAAAAATACCGAGTACCGGGAGCAATCCCGTTTCTACAATTGCTCTTGCTACAATACTTCGAAGTACCGCATAACCGAAATTGAAAAACTGATTCGGTGAGTCTCCAAAACGTTGCCTGAGAAAATCTAAACTGATAAGATATTTCCAGTAATGCTGAGCCGCAATACCTTCCATATTGGTAATATCACCACTTTTTACATTATTTTGATAATCAATCATGGGTTCATAGTAATTCCCCAACCTCATCAATACATTTTTTTGATTTTCAATTTTGCATTCTATGGTCTGTTTCCAAAGTTGTTTTTTTAGAGGTTCACTTGCTTCCAGCTGATCTTTTATCCGGTCAGAATGCTCCGTATGCCCGTAAAGTGGCAACATGATTCCGTGTGGTAAATGTTGTGCATCACAGCTAATCATTACGACATTATTTCCCATCATTTTCTGAATAAGGTTATGTGAAATGGTAATCTGAAAATGATCTAACATCAGTAAGCCCAAATCTTCCACTGGAATACTTCCCTTTTCCGATTTGGTTTCCGGGCATAGGATTTTCATCTGCTCATCTTTTAGTTTGAGGTAAGCTGGATTGCCAATGTAGATGGAGCGGGTGATCATAAAAAGGGATTAACAATTTTCAATTTTTTGTCTACAACCATTCCGTCACACATATCTTCTGATAGCAAAACAGAACAGTTATTAAGTATTGAATCTGAAAGTATTAAAATATCACTTAACCCATAGTTATATCTTCGAACTAAAAAGTGAGCATAATTATGAATATCACTGTGTTGAACAAGTGGATAAACTAATTCCTCAAGCACTTTTAGAGTAAGTTTCATAATATCTTTTTTGTCCATTTTAAATTTTCTTTCAAGAACTTTTATAAATTCGAAAATAACTAATTGACTAGCAAATGGTTTTTGGAGCAATATCTCTATAGCTTTATCTTGCTTGTTTATATTACTATTATCATAAGCATATAAAAGTACATTTGCATCAATTGCTATTTTATCTGTATTCATCAAACATTTTTTTTACTTTTTCTTTTGTTAAAAAACTGATATTTCCTAACCTGTCACAATTTATTTTCAGGCATACATCTGCAATTTTAATTCTATCATCTGTCATAGTTACCTGTAATTTATTTTGACTTTCTAATTCTCCAATTTTTGTTTTCGAATCATACTGTTTTATTAAATAAGCAATATCTTGACGAACAAAATAACATTCAGTTCCAGAAGTTTTTTCAACTTTATAAATTCTACTGATTTGCTCTTTGTTCAAAATAGATAATGTAAAATTATTGTCTATACTCTCATCTGCTTCTGGTACATAAACTAAATCATTTGGAGATAAATCAAATAATAATTGGTTACCCTTTTCATTGTCTAATGGGACAGATGTTAATCCCTGCTTTTGCCTTTCAACCACTTCATTTAAAGGAATAGTCTCATAACTTCTCTTCCCATTTTTATCTTCATAAATTGCAAAAAACAAATTAGTTCCTTTTGCAGCTTCTACATATTTATCTTTTTTGTTTCCAGATTGACCCACCTGAAATTTACTCCCCAATTCAAAAACCCTAACTTTTGTTATTGGTTGGTGAGGTTTATTATCATTAAATTTCTCGATATTTTTATTCATATCTTCGATTCCTTCAGGAGAAAAAGCCAACTCAGGACTGCCTTTAAATTCCAAATAATTTCTAAGAATTTTCTGGATTCCCGTGTCAGTAATAGAATTTATTGACTTTAGATCGAAAGATGCATCAAGACTTTTTCTAGTTGCTGTCAGTATTTTTCCTTTCGGAACTTTTAGCCAAGGTAAATCTACTTTACCAGAAACAGTATCTTTGTGCATAGATTTTCTTATCGCCCAATTCATTCCGGTCTGCTCTACCCTTTCTTTTCTTTTCAATCCATCTCTCTCTACATATTTTTCATAGTAATTGGTAGCCTTATTAATAACACGAAGGTTTTGTTTAAAACTGACAATAATCTTCTCTAAACTATTTTTTGCATCTAATGTGAAATTATCCCAAGGTTTTAAAAATTGTTTTGGAACTTCTCTTTCAATTGTATCGCCAGAGTGTGAATGCTTATAGACTACCTTCTCAAACTTCATCAATTTCTTTTTCAAATCATACCGTTTCGTTTCTGACTTTGCAGATTGATTATTCAGTAAATTTATATGGTCTTTTGTTGCACAGGCAATCACAAGAGCATCTAAAGCATGATGGCGATGGTCTATTCTTTTTTTTGAAAATCCTTTTGAAAATTCAATAGGTACGGTAGGCAAAAATTTTTGATAGTTTTCATTCCAAGTAGTGAAATCTGTTGAACCGGTTAGTTGATTCATTCTTTCAAAACGTGGAAGTATTAAATCATTCCAAACATCATTCATTCCCCAATCCTGCTTAAGTTGTGTTGTTATTTTTCCGTTTCCGGGAACAATATTTTTAGAATTAATGCCTTCATCTGTTCCGTCTTCTACTCTCACTATATTAGAAAGTACTCCGGAAATATATTTACTTATATGTCTGGTATCATTCAACTGTCGCTCAATCATTTTTTCAGGAATTTCTTCCAAAAGGAGTTTATTTCTTTTGCCTCGATTATTAGCATACGTTTTTTTTATAAAATCTTCGTATTCATCTTGTTTTAAAACAGCTAAAGGTTTTTGATTTCCTCGTTCTATAATTGTTCCTCCGAATTTTTTAATAAATTCAAGACCAATATAATTGTCCTTCAATTTATTTACTGCGGATTCACAAATGATTTTATTACTGAAACTATCATCAAAGTAACGGCTTTGAGGGATAATATGTTCTATTTCATATTCTGGTGTAAATAATTTATTTAACGGAATAATTTGCCCCGTATAAGGTGACTTATATTTCTGTTCCAACCAAAGTTTATATCTTTTTAAGTCTGATGGAGAAGGCTGAGCTGTTTTGCTGATTTTAAGAATATCATCTTCAATTTCTATGTCAGATTTTAAAATTCCATCTTCGTAAATTTTCAAAATTTCCTGTTGCATTGGAGAATATGGACGAACATTCTCTACCGCAGCATCATTTATCATTTCAGCCAATAAAGCTTTGATACGCAAATTGGTATTTTCATTTTCAGAAATCTTGCGAGTAAGGTCTTCTCTTTCTTGGGCAGGAAGCTTCATTTCTCTTCCTAATTCAATATGAATTTCATTGAAAAAATCTTTAGCACCATTTCCATATTTAAGCCAAATATCTTTTACAACACGAAGTGTTTCTGTTATAACTTGCTCCACAATAGGATTACGTAAAGAATGTTGCTTAAAGCCTTTCAAAAACTCTTCCAGATCATCAGCAGAATTCCATTTACCAATCATGGATGCTTCTGAATGTCTACCATAAATAATATATTGAGCCAACCACAATTGCAGTCCTTGAAAATCATTTTCGGACGTGAAATGTATTGCTTTGTCTCTTACTTTGTCTTTGATATTTTCATCATATTCTCCGGTAATAATTTTTTGAATCCTTTCTTTTGAATCTTGAATGATATCTTTATAACTCCAATATCTTCCTATTCTCATCAAAGGCAGTATTTTTTTAATAGCTTTTTCAGAGAAAGAACCATATTCACTTTTGAACGGTGGGAATTTTTTGAAAGCTTCAAAAAAAGAGTTTTCATTCAGATTATTTTTATGGGCAAAAGATTTTAATGCTTTTTCATATTCAATTTTATCATTTACAGAATAGATAATATGCCAAATATTTTGCTCAACTTCTCTCGTCAGAAATTCATCAGAAATTCCTTCGACTTTATCTAATCTTGATGAAATCATTGTTTTGGTTTCGTTACAAGGATATTTTTTATCTTCAATGAAATTCCAGCGGAATTTTTCAGCTTCAGCATTTAAAAATTTTCCTTTAAAATCTTTTTGCTCTAAAAGAAATTTGATTAACTGCTTTTGCTCAACATCTTTTCTGTTATTTAAAAATTCAAACAGATTTTCGAAATCTTTCGTACTGCCTAAAAATTCTTTGGTAACGTTCTCATCACTATCTTTTTTATAGATATTAAGATTAAAAATCCATTGCCAAATCCTAAATTCCTGATAATAAGGATTTGATTTTGGAATCGCTTTTAAATATTGAATATGCTCTACCCCATTTTCATCCTTATATTTTCTAAATTCCAAAGTACAATTTGAAATAGAGGATTTCTGACTTCTCAACGGCCTTTGATAGAAAATTATATCATCCATAAAAAGATGAACAATATCTTTTTTGCTTAAGGTTAATTGATGCGCTTCATTATTTCGATACAGTTCACGAACACAATCAATATACAGATCATCATTCTGCAATTCAGAATGAAATTTTTTCTGTTTTTCTAAGATTTGCTTTAACTCCTCTTTATAAAACTTTCTTTCAATGGTACGAACCAGCTTTCCTTTGATTTTTTGTTTCGGATTTTGAAGAAGCGTTTCATAAATGTAAGCTCCTACCGTTTTATGAGATTTTTCAACTTCCTGCTCTGTTTTTTTCTTTACAAGAGTCCAATCATTCTCGCTTGGAGAACGGAAACTTCTTTTCTCATTTCCTTCCTTATCGATTTTAATACTTCCATCATCATTCAAATCAGTAGTTACAATAAAGTCTTTTATTTTATCTTTCCAATCAAATAAAGGCGTTTTGCTGGAACGTCTGTAGATCCAACCATTTTCTAAAATTAAAGAATACCAAATATCAGATTTTCCTTTTTGAAGCTCATCTGCCAAAACATTAACAATTTTTAATGAATAAAATTCCACTAATTTGTTTGGGTTCTCTTCTTCCTCTTCTCCACGCAATTGATAATAACCACGTTTTTGATTAAAATTCAAAATAAGCCAAGCCAACTCTTCTTTCTCTATTTTTTGAGTTAAAGCTTTTTTACGCAGATAATATATGGTCCAATCATAAGGAATTTTTTTATCATTTTCTAAAAGCTGAGGCTGATGATTCTTAAAATCGGAAATCATTTCTTGAAAAGGCTTTTTAAAAATAAATTCACCATTATGATAAACCAACTTTGGCTCTGTTTCAGTCTTAAACTTTCCAAATCTTTTTTCAAAATCTATTTGAGAAGCATAATGTTCTGGAAGAAAATTTAAAACATTTAAAATCCTGTGAAGTCTTTCTCTTCGTAATAAAAATCTTTCACGAAGCCTCCTTACACTTCTATAATCCGTTCTTGCAGCAGTCTGGGATACAGAATTTCCTTTTCCAAAATCACCCAGAATATCCTGAGACATTGGGATAATTCTACTTCCCATTCCTAGAATAACACCCTGCTTATTTTGAAAATCCTGCTGTATTAATGCCCAGCCAATAGAATTCGTTCCTAAATCTAATCCTAAAATATTTTTCATCATGATTATCCGTTTTTTGAAATTACTCTAAAAATAGAAAGAAAAAAATAATGTAAAATACGGTTTCCCTTATTTCGTATAAAAAAATAATTTCTATCTTTGAAAACGAAAGCAATTCACAATAAGGATTATTCCGTTGTGAAAACATTTGGGTCACCTCTTGTCCATAATCAGGAGGTTTTTTTATGTCCAAATGTTTCGTGAATTTTTTTTAAGCAGATAAAAATTAATGTACAAAACATTTAAGGCGGGGCAACTCATCTTTTTTTTATTTCAAAACACTATTTTAGCACTTCCAAAAAAATTCAATGAACACCATTAGCTATATCAAGCAAACCCTCCATATATCTGAAAAAAGCATTCAGGCAACGCTGGAATTACTTTCTGAAGACTGTACGATTCCTTTTATTTCCCGTTACCGAAAAGATAGAACCGGAAATTTGGATGAAATTCAGATCGAACAGATTTCAAAGCTTAACAAACAGTTTGAGGACATTGTAAAAAGAAAAGAATCTATTGTAAAATCTATAGAAGAGCAAAATTCTTTAACTCCCGAATTGAAACAGAGAATTGAAGAAAGCTTCGATATTCAGGAGCTTGAAGATTTATATCTACCTTTTAAAAAACGAAGAAAAACAAAAGCAGACACCGCAAAAGAAAAAGGATTGGAACCTTTGGCCAAAATCATCATGAGTCAGAAAGCTCAAGATATGCAGTTTTTGGCCTCAAAATATCTGAATGATCAGGTTCCCAGTGAAGAAGAGGCACTACAGGGAGCACGCGATATCATGGCAGAATGGGTCAACGAAAATATGTATGTCAGAAAAAATCTTCGCCGTTTGTTCCAGAGAAAAGCCGTCGTAACTTCAAAAGTGGTAAAAGCAAAAAAAGAGGAAGAAGCCGCTCAGAAATTCTCTCAGTATTTTGAATGGGAAGAAAGCCTGAACCGAACTCCATCCCACAGGCTTTTAGCGATGTTGAGAGCTGAAGCTGAAGGCTTTGTAAAAACAAGTATTGACATCAGCAAAGAAGAAGCCATCGACTTTATCGAAAATGCAATTATCAAATCAAATAATGAGTCGGCAGAACAGATTTCATTGGCTATAAAAGACAGCTACAAAAGATTATTGGAGCCTGCTATTTCAAACGAAACATTACAGGAAGCCAAAGAAAAAGCAGATAAAAAAGCAATAGAAATCTTTTCCGAGAATTTAAGCCAGCTGCTGCTTGCTCCACCTTTGGGTGAAAAGAGAATTCTGGCCATCGATCCCGGCTATAAAAGCGGTTGTAAAATTGTGTGTCTCGATGAAAAAGGAGATTTACTTCACAACGAAACCATTTATCCTCATGCGCCACAAAATGAATCGGGAATGGCCATGAAGAAAATCCGTTCTATGGTGAATGCATATAGCATAGAAGCTATTTCTATTGGAAACGGAACTGCGAGTCGTGAAACTGAGTTTTTTATTAAAAAAATTGCATTTGATAAGCCGTTACAGGTTTTTGTGGTTTCGGAAGCCGGAGCTTCGGTATATTCTGCAAGCAAAATTGCAAGAGATGAATTCCCAAGTTATGATGTAACTGTTCGTGGCGCCGTTTCCATCGGAAGAAGACTAGCTGATCCTCTGGCAGAATTGGTTAAAATTGATGCCAAATCAATCGGAGTCGGACAGTATCAGCATGATGTTGACCAGACACAGCTGAAAAACGAGCTGGATTCCACCGTGATGAAATGTGTAAATTCTGTGGGAATTAACCTGAACACAGCAAGCAAATCATTATTAAGCTATGTTTCCGGAATCGGAGAAAAGATGGCTGAAAACATTGTTAATTACCGTGCTGAAAACGGAGCTTTCGAAGACCGTAAACAGTTAAAAAAAGTTCCGAGACTTGGTGAAAAGGCTTTTCAGCAGGCTGCAGCATTTATCAGAATCACCAATAGCAAAAATCCATTGGACAATTCAGCAGTTCATCCTGAAGCCTATGGAATTATTGAAAAAATGGTTAAAGACCTGGGCATAAAAACCAATGAACTGATCGCCAATAAAGAAAAAATAGCTCAGATAGATCCCGAAAAATATATTACGGAAGATATTGGAATTTTAAGCATCAGAGATATTTTAAAAGAACTTGAAAAACCTGGCTTAGATCCCCGAAAGGCAGCAAAAGTTTTCGAATTTGATCCAAATGTAAAAAAGATCACCGACTTGAAAACAGGAATGATTTTACCGGGAATCGTGAATAATATTACAGCTTTCGGATGCTTTGTTGATTTAGGAATAAAAGAAAGCGGACTGGTGCACATTTCCCAGTTGAAAGATGGTTTTGTATCCGATGTCAATGAAGTGGTAAAATTACATCAGCATGTTCAGGTGAGAGTAACTGAGGTGGATGAAGCAAGAAAAAGAGTGCAGCTGAGTATGATTCTTTAAAAAAATTATCTTGAAAATATCAGAAATTAAAGAAAGAAAAATCATTCACAGACCGACTCTGGATTTTGACGAGTATGGAAAGAGAATCTATCATACTTACGAATACCATTTGCCGTATAACCCTGGTTTTAAAGATAGTGAAACCCAAAGATTATTTGCAAAATGGATTGACCTGGCTATATTTTCTTTAATTTTTCATTTTATCTTCAATCAGATTCTTATTTTCAGTATTCTTTTTTCTATTCCATGTGTTATCATTTCAGGAGCAATCACTGAGTTTTATTTTGGAACTACCCTGGGAAAGAAAGTATTTCGAATGAAAGTGATTGATGATGAAGGAAATTATCCGGGATTTTTGAAATCTTTATGGCGAAATTTTTTATGCCTTGCCAATTTTTTTCCTGTTTTTTCAGAATATAGGTATAAAACAATGGCTATGGGAACCCGCAACGGGACAAAAATGAATTTCAGCATGCATCTCAATAATAAAATCTGTGTTACTTATATTGTAAAAGAAAGCAAAATTGCTGAAATCAGAAATTTACTTGACATAGAGCAACCTAAAAATAACGAGCGGCTTATTGATTAAACCGCTCATTATTTTATTTAAAACCCTTTAGAATCTCTTCTAGATTGTTTCACTTCAGGCCATTTTGCCACTTCTCCTTTATCATTAGCCGGCATTGTTCTTCGTTCCCTGTTGGTAAATTCGGGATCTTCAGAAGCCATATAGGCTAAAGCCGCGGTAAGAATGACATTATTTTTAACCTCATCAAAAACGATTTTATCATACGTATCTTTTGTAGTATGCCACGTGTATCCGAAATACCCCCAGTTCAATGAACTTAAAGAGAATCCCGGAACTCCTGCTGCTACAAACGAAGCATGATCAGAACCACCGCCGCCAGGCATTCCCGGAAAATCTGTTTTAATTTGGTCTCTCACGTTTTTAGGAACAGCATTCAGCCACTTTCCGATGTAATCATAGGCATTAACAAATCCTTGTCCGCTGATATTGACTACACGTCCGGTTCCGTTATCCTGATTAAAAACAGCCTGTACTCCTTTAATGATTTCCGGATTATCTGCCACAAAACCTCTTGAACCGTTCAGTCCCTGTTCTTCACTTCCCCAAAGTCCAACAACAATTGTCCTTTTGTTATCCGGGTAATATTTTTTCAGGATTCTCATGGTCTCAAGCATCGTTAAAACCCCCGTTCCGTTGTCTGTAGCTCCCTGAGCTCCATCCCAGGAATCAAGATGGGCAGAAAGCACAACATATTCGTTTGGTTTTTCTTTCCCTCTGATCATTCCGATGGTGTTAAACGTTTTGGCATCAGGAAGAGCTTTTGACTGAGTTTCTACTTTAATTTTAGGTTTTGCTCCTTTCTCAGCCATCCTGTACAACATTCCGTAATCTTCAACATCGATATCAATCATCGGAATTTTGCTTGTTTTGGCCCCGAAAATTCTGTTCGCTCCCATAATACCCGTCCAGTTTGAAATTGCCACTCCAGCAGCTCCTGCTTTTTCCAGTGCTTCAGGGAGACTTGTATTATCGTACCCTATATTTTTGACATAATTCTGGAAATCTTTTGTCGCCTGCTCTTTTTCTTTTTTAAGTTTCTCATAAAGTTCAGGTGTTGCAAATTCTTTGATCTGCTCATCCGAACGACCGATTTTCTGATATTGAGCAATCAGAACAATTTTACCTTTCGCAGAGGGCAGCCATTGATCAAACTCAGCCTTGGAAGATACTTTCGGAAGAATTACCACTTCTGCCTCGACTGCTTTTTTAGTCGCCGGGCTCCATGCCAGTTGTGTTGCTGACAAAGATTTCACTCTCGGATACGTCATATCTACATGTGTGATTCCCCGCTGCCAGCCTTTCCATGTTCCAAACTGCTGTAAGTTGGCTTCTATCCCCCAAGAACGCAGTTTACCGGCTGTCCATTCGTTGGCAGCCAACATTTCCGGAGTTCCTACTAAACGTGGACCTACTCCATCTAGAAGTTCATAGGCCATATCCTCTAACTGAGAATTGGTATTAACTTCATTTACAAAACTTTGTATAATTGGATTTTGCTGATTTTGGGAGTTCGAAGTTCCCTGAGCTAAAGAAAATTGCGTTGCCAGCACTACTGCAGGCATTGCAAAAAATCTATTTATCTTCATAACGTATATTGATTGGCTTAAAGATAATAGAATTTAAAGGAAAATTAAAAGGAATGAAAGAGAAAAATTATCAGAAATAAAAGCTCCCCAAATAAATTTTAATAAAAAAACCGGCTACAAGTAACCGGTTTAAAATACATTATTTTTTAGATTCTTCAACAGAAACTTTTCTGAATTCTTTGAACAACTTGCTCAATTCCAAAGCTGATTTACGAGCTCTAGTTCCAGCAGCTTTATTTCCTTTTTCTGCTTGTTGGTTTGCCTCAGTTGCGAATGCTTCAAATTCCGCGTTGATTTTTTCAATTAGTTCTTTCATTATTTTTAAAATTTAGGCTGCAAATATAGGTTTTATGGTGATTCCAGCCAACTTTGATGTAAAAACTTTACTATAATTATTGAAATTTATAAGCTTATTTTCATTTCCTTATCAATTTTGGGACAAAAAAGTGATTTTTGGCTTTCAAGAAATGATAAAAAACCTACCACAGCTCTTGTTTGTACGCTACTTTTAATTAAATTTGATCATCACTAATAGCTCACCAATATATTAAATGTTCAAAAAATTTCTTTTTATCTTTATACTGCTGCCCTTTTATTCATTTTCTCAGAATAAAATTAATTATAAAGTTTTCTATGACAAAAATCTTGAGGAAAATGGTTTAAAAATACAAGTGGAATACACAGTTCCTGATTCTGCAAAAACCGCTTATTTTCATTACAGCAACAGCAATTGGGGTGAAGAAAATCTTTTTAAAAGCCTCATTATAAAACAGGAAGACAATCCGCAAAATACTTTCGAAACCCATCCTGAAAAAGATGAAATCAAAATCCGTCCGCAAAAAGGCGGTAAAATCTCATTTATATATCACATAAAGCAGGATTTTTCAGAACCTAGCCATCATGTTTTTAACCGTCCGAGGGTAAAAAATAATTTCTTCCATGTTTTGGGTAAAAACTTATTTATTGTACCTAAAAGCTTCACAGAAATGCCGGAAAATGAAACTATCGATATCTCTATTGAATGGGTCAATTTTCCTGAAAAATTTAAAGTTCATAATACTTTTGGAACTCAGATAAAAAAACAGAGGATAAAGACAAGTCTCTGGCAAGGCTTTTATCATTCCCTTTTTGTAGGTGGAGATTATAGAATTTATGGCTTCAGATTTCATGAAAAGCAAATATATTTCGCCATCAGAGATCAATGGCACAATGGCTTTACAGATGATTTTCTGTTTTCAAATCTGAAAAAAGCAATACAGTCTCAGAGGGATTTCTGGAAAGATTATAGTCAGGATTATTTTACAGTAATCATGACTCCCACTGTTTCACAAGATGACGAGCTGTTTAAAGGATACAGCACAAAAGGTTCCGCCATTCAGAATGCGTTTATGATTCATGGAACCAATAATCTGTTTAACAATAAAAACTCTTATCTATACCTTTTGCATCATGAGCTGATGCATGATTGGATCGGTAATAAAATCCAGAATAAAAATGAAGAACTGAATTACTGGTTCAGCGAAGGCTTTACCGACTATTATACCTATAAAAACAGATTGCGAATTAAAGACATTTCCTTTGATGAATGGGTTTCTCTATTCAACACTGAAATTCTTGCCGGTCACTGGAAAAATCCATCGAGAAATATTCCCAATTATAAAATCAAAGATGATTTCTGGAAAAACAGAAATATTGAAAAAATTCCCTACCGGCTCGGGGCTATTTTTGCTTTCTGGCTGGATAACCAGATTATGATAAAGAGCAATTATACCAAATCTCTGGATAATCTAATGCGTGAACTTTTGGTATACTGTACCAAAAATAAGATAAAATTTTCTGATGAAATATTTCTGGATTTGGTTGCTAAATACCTGAATCAGGATATTAGTTACTTTTTTCAAAAACACATCATCAGCGGCGAAGATATAGAACTCGTGAGTGAAAAATGGATTGATTGTTTTATGTTCAAAATAATTGATAACATTCCTCAGTTAGAATTAAAAGAGAATAGTGAGGTAAAATATCCTATAAATAACTGATTAGTTGAAATCTAAGAAGTAAATATTTATTCTCCCAACAACATTTTGGCTTTAATACCCGCTTTTTCGATCAACATCAGACTTTCCTGAGTAATGTGATCTGCAAAAACAATTCTGAAATTCCGGTGATATACTTCTGTCGTGGAAAATGTACTTCCGGGAGTGAATAAAATTCTATTTTTTTCACAATAATCGTAAAATGTTGTCATATCAATTCCTTTAGGTAACTCACCCCAAATGCTATATCCGCCTTCAGGTTTGTGAAAATAAGAATCCTTCGGAAAGTAAATTCTTAACGCATCTAATACCGAAATAGCCTGCTGCTGAAGCTTTTTGCGAAAAACATAAAGATGACGGTCATAGCTGTTTCTCTGAAGAAGTTTTACCATCAGTTCCTGATATATTGGGGAGACCGATCTTCCCAAATTAAATTTTATTTTTTCGGCCCTGGCATAAAATCTACCGGCATCCAAAAATCCAAGACGAATTCCCGGAGCCAGCGTTTTTGAATAGGATGAAAAAGTCATTACCCAACCATTCACATCAAATTTTTTAATACAGGCAGGTCTTTGATCTGAGAAATATAAATCACCATAAATATCATTTTCAATAACAGGAATTTCAAATGTTTCAGAAACCTCCAGTAACTTTTTTTTCTGATGATCTTTCATGCAAATGCCTGTAGGATTATGAAAATTAGGAGTCAGTACTACCGCCCGGATATTGTTTTCCATACAGACCTTTTCAAAATAATTTACATCAAATCCCTCGTGATAAGAAACCGGAATTTCAATGATTTTCAGTTTAAGACCGGCAATCACTTCAAGTACAGAAAAAACACATGGACTTTCTACCGCGATCACATCCCCTTCCTCGGTTACCGAACGTAAGGCAATAAATAATGCCTGCAAAGCTCCGTCAGTAATGATTAACTCTTCAGAATTAGTGACACATCCATGCTTTACCAACCGCTTAGAGATCAGTTCTCGTAATTCCGGAGAACCATTCGAAGGATAGTAACGGAGAAGTGCAGCTCCTTTTTCCCTTATCACTTCCTGCATGGTACGAAGAATGAGTTTTTGGGGAATCAGCAGATCCCCGGGAACCGCAGTATTAAAGGCACTGGACTCAAAAGGTTTATTTCTTGCGGAAGTCAGTGAAATATTTCTGCTGAATTCAATATCTCTTGAAACCGGTAATAATTTAGTAGGAATCACCGGAATCATTTCCTCCTGATCGTCTGAAACAAAATATCCTGAACGAGGCTGACTTTTTATCAATCCTTTTATCATCAGATACTCATAACCGCTCTGCACCGAGCTACCACTTAATCCATATTTATTTTTAATCTCCCGAACCGAAGGCAGGCGATCTCCTTTACGAAGAATCCCTTTGCCGATTTGCTGTTCGATGACTGAAGTGAAAATTTCATATTTGTAGAATCCCATAATCTTACATCAACTGTACTCTGTAAATTTACAAAATAAACATCTGTACCGATTGCATTTTATGAAACTGTATCGAAACGGGTCGGAATAATTAAAATACATTTGATAAAAAATTCATGGAAATAGTTTCAAAATTCGTCGTAGGCTCAGATGAGGGAGTTGCTGATTTTTTTGCAGTAGAAAAACCTTCATTTCTTAACTTATATAAAGAATTCGTATCTGAAAAAGATATGCAGTGTTATATTGATGAGCATTTTGATGTAAGGGAAAAAATCAATGAGCTTAATAATCTTTCCAATCAGCTGATCATTACTTACCAAGACAACACTCCTGTTGGCTATGGTTTATTAAAAGGAGGCTCGCGACATCCTAAGTTCTCAGAGGAAAAGAGAACAACAGAAATGGTTTTTGCCATCCTTCCTCAATATCATTTTCCGGAAATACAACAGTCACTTTGGAATAAATGCTTTTCAGCGGCAAAACTTACAGATGTGATCTGGACGAACGTATTAAAGCATGATCCTTTACTTCATTTTCTGAAAAAAATGGGCTTTAATGATGTTGAAGATTCTCATACAAATCCTTTCTCGCTACCCTCTTCCACTTTAGTTTTAGAACTTAAAAAGTAAAGTATACTGCTCTGATTAAAATAAAAAAATAAACTCCTGAGAATTTCAGGAGTTTAAAGTTTGAAAATATATCTAAGTGAAAAGTGTGTTGCCTGGTTTTATTCAAACTTTATGCCGTGAATAGAAATTTTTCCTTTATCTGTAGTATTTTTAAGCAATTTTACGTTAACCCACTGAGTCTCTGTCAGTTTTTTTACACTAGAAATTTATTTACTGAAAATTTTCCTAAAATAACCTTAAAAATATTTATAAACGTGGTACATAGATGCAAAACAATTAAAAAATAGCTGTTTTTTTCGAAATTTGTGAGTATTTTTGAAACAATAAGAATTACAAATCCAATTACTTATTTTCAAAATTTATGATCTTAATTGTTGATGATAACCAAAATAATCTTTACTCCCTAAAAAAATTATTGGAATCTAAAGATTTTCAGGTTGATATAGCCAGCTCCGGTGAAGAAGCATTGGGAAAAGCATTGAAAAATAATTATGCTTTAATCATTCTGGATGTGCAAATGCCCGATATGGATGGCTTTGAAGTAGCGGAAACACTGGCTGATTATAGTAAAACAAAGGAAATTCCGATTATTTTTTTATCTGCCGTAAGTACCGAAAAAAAGTTCATAACACGAGGATATGCCTCAGGGGGAAAGGACTATGTTACCAAGCCTATTGATCCTGAAATTCTTCTGCTTAAAGTAAAAACCTTCTATAATCTTCAGGAGCAAAGTCTTGCAATGAAGAAAACGCAGCAAAGTCTTGAACTGGAAGTCAAAGGAAGAAGAGAGTCTCAGGTTACGATGAAATCTCAGATTGATCATTTTCATCTGATGCTTGAGTCTCTGCCACAGATTGCTTTTACGCTGAATGAAGAAGGAGAGGTAGATTTTGTGAATGCCAAATGGCATGAATATTCCAATTCTGAACAGGAGTTTCCGGAAACACATCCGGATGATTTTTGTATTAAAGAGGAGCTTGAACGTTGCAAAAAGAAGGGTAAAGCCCTCGAACTGGAAATCAGAATTAAGAATGTAAAAACCGGAGATTTCCGGTACCATCTGCTGCGTGTCACTCCTGTATATGATGAAAACATCGTTAAAAACTGGGTGGGAAGCTTTACTGATATTGATGATCAGAAGAAAGTTGAAAAAGAAAAGGATGAGTTCCTGAGTATTGCCAGTCATGAGCTTAAAACGCCTTTAACAAGTATTAAAGCTTATGTTCAATTACTGGACCGCAAGCTGAAGCTTGAAAAAGAAAGTGCAGAAGCCGGTTTTATGGTGAAAGTTCAGGACCAGATTGAAAAACTGAACAGTCTGATTACCGATTTACTGGATGTTTCCAAAATTGAAAACGGAAAACTTAAAATCAATAAGAAACCCACCAACCTGGAAAGCGTTATTCATAACTCGATAGAAACGATATTGCAGACGCATGAAACCCGCCAGATAAAAATTGAGCGTCACGGTATCAAACCGGATGTTTTAATTCCTTTAGATGAAATTCGTATTGAGCAGGTTTTAATCAATTTCTTAACCAATGCCATTAAATATTCTCCTCAAAATAATCAGGTTATCGTTACCACTTTTGTTGATGAAGAAGAACAGGAAGTAAAAGTGAATGTTACCGACTTCGGAATTGGAATTCCCGACTTTAAACAGGATGCTGTTTTTCATAAATTTTACCGTGTAGAAGAATCTTCACTTCAGTTTCAGGGAATGGGAATCGGATTATTCATATGCTCCGAAATTATTAAGCAGCACCACGGAAATATCGGTGTATCGAGTAAAGTAGATGAAGGATCTACATTTTATTTCACCTTACCTTTAAATTAATTTTCATGCCGAAAAAAATCATAAGAAATCTTCAGTTTGGAGTTGGTTTATCGCTATTGATTCTTATAGCGAGTTCAATAGCCTCCTATTTAAGCATTCAAAATCAAATGGAGCACAGGGAAAGTTTATCCCAAAGCCGCCGTTCTGTTACCGCAGTAAAGGATGTGCTGATTGCTCTTTTGGATGCAGAAACAGGAAACAGAGGCTACCAGCTAACAGGAAAAGAAAGCTTTCTGGAACCTTATGAAAGAAGCCTTGTAGACTATCCTAAAGCGATTGAACGTGCAAAATCTTTGGATATTAAAGATAAAGTACAGTTGGATCGTCTTAATAATTTAGAAAAAAACGTCAACAGCAATATCAGCAATCTGAAATACTTTGTTGAAAACAGACATAAAGGCATTGTGATGACTCAGCAACAGGTGTTATTGAGCAAAACTTACATGGACAAATGCCGCCAGCTGGTCCGTGATTTTGTGCAATACGAAGAAACACAGCTTGCTATTAAAAATAAAGATCTTAACCGCTCGTCCAATACAACGGTTTTATTCATTATTTTTTCAGCTATTGCAGCTATTGTTGTAACTACGTTCTTTTACATCAAATTAAGAGCTGATTTAATTCGCAGAGACAAGCTAGAAAAACAGTTAAAGGCAAAAGATCTTGAGATCAGCAGACGTGTAAGTGCTATTCAGCAGATTGCCAACAGAGTAGCCAACGGGGATTACAGTCAGAAAGTCGTCGACAATTCACAGGATGACCTCGGAGATCTGGTAGATTCTCTGAATCATATGACGGATTCTCTCAAAAAATCTTTCGATAAAATCAATAAAAGTGACTGGCGTCAGAAAGGCCTTGCTTTATTAAATGAATCCTTGGTTGGCAATAAATCAGTCAAAAAAGTATCGGAAGAATCTCTGAATCAACTGGTAGAATACGGAAGCTGCATCAATGGATCATTATATCTTTATGATGAAGGTGTTTTAAAACTGAATACCGCTTTCGGATTGGAAAGCAATATGAAAAAAACTTTTGAACCTGGAGAAGGAATGGTAGGTCAGGCCTTTAACAGCGGAAAGACTCAGGTTTATAATAATCTTCATGAAGATGATTTTGTAGTTACTTTTGCCAGCAGCACTATACAGATCTATGGAATCATACTAATTCCGATTTTTGCAGATGGTCATAACATCGGGGTTCTGGAATTGGGATCAACTTCGAATTTTGAAGAAGACAGAATAGATTATTTCACAGAATGCAGCAGAAATATCGGAATTGCTTTAAGTGCAGCCAAGGGTCGTGAAAAAGAGCAGCAGTTATTGGAAGAAACTCAGGCTCAGTCTGAAGAATTACAGGTACAGCACTCCGAATTGGAAAATCTTAATACCGAACTGGAAGCTCAAACCCAAAAACTGCAGGCTTCAGAAGAAGAGCTTAAAGTTCAGCAGGAAGAATTAATGCAGGCCAATGCTGAGCTTGAGGAACGTTCACGATTACTGGAAGATAAAAATCATATGATTGCCGAGCGTAACAACGAAATTCAGAAAAAAGTTGAAGAACTCGCGTTAAGCACAAAATATAAGTCTGAGTTCCTCGCTAACATGTCTCATGAACTTCGTACTCCTTTAAATTCCATTCTTCTTCTTTCAAGATTAATGGCTGAAAATCCTGATGAAAATTTAAATGAGGATCAGATTGAATCGGCGAAAGTTATTCAGAGCTCAGGAAGCAGCTTATTAACCTTAATTGATGAAATTTTAGATCTTGCAAAAATTGAATCCGGAAAAATGACACTGGAATATCAGGAAGTAGTGATCGAGGATGTTGTAAAAGATTTAAAAAACTTATTCAACCCTGTTTTTCAGGAAAAAAGACTTCAATTCAATATCCAGATAGATCATGATGTTGAAACAGAGATCGAAACAGACAGACTCCGCGTAGATCAGGTTTTACGTAATCTGTTATCCAATGCCCTGAAATTTACGGAAGAAGGAAGCATTAATTTAAATATTCAAAAAGACCCTAAAAATAAAAACTTCCTTGTTTTCAGTGTAAAAGACACTGGAATAGGAATAGCAGAAGAAAAGCAAAAAATTATTTTTGAAGCTTTCCAGCAGGCCGACGGCTCTACCCGCAGAAAATTCGGAGGAACTGGTCTTGGACTTTCAATAAGCAGAGAGATTGCACGCCTTTTAGGAGGAGAACTGATCCTGAAAAGTAAAGTCAATGAAGGAAGTGAGTTCAGTTTGATCATACCGATCAAAGCGATTCCTGAAACACCACATCATGAAACAGATCAGAATCTGGTAGAAACTATTCGCGAAGATGTTGAAGAAATTCAGAATATTCTGGGGGAAGGTGAAATACAGCATTTAGTGGCAGAAAACACTCTGGAAATCCCTGAAGATGTGGCAGATGACCGCGACACTATTACTGAAGATGATAAAGTGATCTTAATTGTTGAAGATGATACGAATTTCGCAAAAGCACTGTTAAAATATTCACGTTTACAGAATTATAAAGGAGTCGTTGCTGTAAGAGGAGATCATGCTGTTTCAGCAGCCATTCAATATCATCCATCGGCTATTTTACTGGATGTTCAGCTTCCTGTGAAAGATGGATGGCAAGTGATGGATGAATTAAAATCAACTCCTGAGACCAAGCACATACCTGTTCACATGATGTCTGTTCTTCATGTAAAAAAGGAAAGTTTAATGAAAGGAGCTATTGATTTCATCAACAAACCTGTTGCTCTGGATCAGATGACCGACGTATTCAGGAAAATTGAAGAAGCTCTCAAAAAATCACCTCAAAAAGTTTTAATTGTTGAAGAAAATGCGAAGCATGCAAGTGCCCTCTCCTATTTCCTGAGCAATTTTAACATCTCTTTATCGGTAGAAAATAATGTGGAAGACAGCGTAAATGCCTTAACAGGAGATCACGTAGATTGTGTAATTCTAGACATCGGCGCTTCAAAAGGTAATGAATACCAGATTATTGAATCTATTAAAAGCTATGAAGGACTGGAGAATTTACCTATTATTATTTTTACAGAAAGAAACTTATCTAAATCTGAAGAACTTAAAATTAAGCAATACGCTGATTCTATTGTCGTTAAAACAGCACATTCTTATCAGAGAATTTTAGATGAGGTAGGTTTATTTTTGCATCTGGTTGAAGAAAAAAACAATACAGAAACCGTAAAAAACAAAGTTTTAGGCTCATTAACCGAAGTATTAAGCGGTAAAAAAATCTTAATTACAGACGATGATGTACGAAACATTTTCTCGTTGACAAAAGCACTTGAAAAATATAAAGTAGAAGTTGTTCTGGCTATGGATGGCAAGCAGGCATTGGAAAGGATGAAAGAAAATCCGGATATCGATGTAGTCCTGATGGACATGATGATGCCGGAAATGGATGGGTATGAAACCATTAAAGAGATCAGGAAAACACCGGTATATGCCCGACTTCCGATTATTGCCATCACAGCAAAATCAATGATTGGCGAACGAGAAAAATGTATCGCAGCCGGAGCTTCTGATTATATTTCAAAGCCTGTAGATATCGATCAATTACTATCTTTGCTGCGCGTTTGGCTTTATGAAAATTAAACAGCTAGAATTCTGATGAATAAGAAAATTTTAATCGTGGACGATGATCCGCGTAATATATTTGCATTAAAACTGACACTGAAATCACGAGGTTTTCAGATAGTAAGCAGCACGATGGCTCAGGAAGCTATTGAAATGCTGCAAAAAGATGATCAGATCAATGTCATTTTGATGGATATGATGATGCCGGAAATGGACGGGTATGAAGCCACTAAAATTATTAGAAACACTCCGGCTATCAGTCAGATTCCCGTTATTGCCGTGACTGCACAGGCAATGCCGGAAGACCGTCAGAAATGTCTGGATGCCGGCGCTCAGGACTACATATCAAAACCAATCGATGTGGATCAATTAATAACTGCTATAGAAAAATTATCATAAATGCTGGAACCAAGTGTCGTAAAAGATGAAGAGGTAGAATACTTGATCAAAGATGTTTATGATATGTACGGATATGATTTCTCCGAGTACAGCAGGGCTTCTTTTAAACGTAGGGTGAATAGAATTTGTCTGATTGACCGATTTACAAGTTTCGCAGAGCTCAGATACACCATCCTGAATGATCCTGAATACTTAAAACGTTTTGTAGAAGAAATTACAGTGAATGTAACAGAAATGTTCCGTGATCCCCAGTTTTTTAAAACGTTAAGAGAAAAAATTTTACCGCAATTAGGTACTTATCCCCTGATCAGAATCTGGATTGCAGGATGTTCTACAGGAGAAGAAGCTTATTCAATGGCTATTTTGCTGAAAGAAGCTAATCTTTACCATAAATCGCTGATTTACGGAACAGATCTTAATCCATCCGTTCTGGAAACAGCAAGAGCAGGCGTTTTTCCTTTGCAGCAAATGAAATTATACTCTGAAAACTATATGTTATCAGGTGGTAAAAAGGATTTTTCAGATTATTACACTGCCAATTATGACAGTGTAAGGTTTGATAAAAGTTTGCAGGAAAAATTAATTTTATCAACCCATAATCTTGTTTCTGACAGCTCTTTCAACAGTTTTCAGCTTATTGTATGCCGAAATGTGCTGATCTATTTTGACAGAGGCCTGCAGGAACGCGTTTTTAAGCTTTTTGACAACAGTCTGGAAAATCTGGGATTTTTGGCTTTAGGATCTAAAGAAACATTGAGGTTTTCGAAATTAGATAAAAATTATCATCAGGTTGAAGATCAGAAAATATGGAAGAAAATAGAGCATAATTAAAATATTCCCATGAAAACACAAAACACAAATACTGAAATGGTCGTGATAGGAGGATCTGCGGGAAGCCTGCAGGTTATTCTTGAAATGATTAAAAATGTACATCTTGAAATAGCATTCCCGATTTTGCTGGTCGTGCATCGTAAGGCACATTCAGCCAGTATTCTTCCGGTTTTGCTGCAACAGTTTTCGGCAATGGAAGTGATTGAAATAGAAGATAAAACAGAGATTAAAAACAATAAATTATACATTGTTCCCGCAGATTATCATTTGCTGTTTGAAGATAAAAAAATAATGTCGCTGGACAGTTCGGAGAAAATGAATTATTCACGACCGTCGATTGATGTTACCTTTAAATCTGCTGCAGAAATTTATGGTGAAAATCTGGTCGGCGTATTATTGTCAGGAGCAAATGCTGATGGTGTTGAAGGTCTACACTACATAAAAAAAAACAAAGGAAAAGTCTGGATTCAGGATCCCGAAACGGCTGAAGTAGACTATATGCCGAAACATGCTGCAGATGAAATTGAATATGATTTATTGATTAAACCAGATAATCTGGCTAATTTTATCAATCAATTATAAAAAATAAAAGAAACAAATTAAGAATTAAATAGTACTAATTATGAGTAAGAAGAAAATTTTGATTTTTGATGATGACACTACTATTTTAGAGGTGATCACTATCATTTTTGAAGAAAATGGTTATCAGGTCGAAATTTCAGAAACATCCCATGACATACTGGAGAGGGTTTCCAGTTTTCAGCCGGATGTTATCCTGATGGATAATTGGATCCCGAAAATCGGAGGAGTGGAAGCGACAAAGCTTTTAAAAAGCCATGAAGAGTTCAAAACAATTCCGGTAATCTATGTGACGGCAAATAATGATATCGTTGCTCTCGCAGAACAGGCTCAGGCAGATGATTACGTTGCCAAACCGTTTAATCTGGACGACCTTGAAGAAAAGGTTGCTAAATATTTAAACTAAATCATTCTAATACAGTAAAAGTCCCTGATTGCAGGGACTTTTTATGTTTAGTTATATTCGTTTTTGTCTTTCAAACGGCAGTTCTTCCCTCCAGTTCCGAATCCCTGTTTCTTAAGTAATTTAATTCTCTTTCCAGATCTTCAAGGTTGTATTCAATGCTGTTGAGCTGAAAAATAAGGGTTGATAAAAAGACTTTTAAATTAGGATGTACAGTAATTTTATCTGAAAATGTAGGAACAATAATCATTGTTTTTGAAACAATATTTTTAACCAGAATATATTCATTTAAAAGGTTGATATCCAGATTAAAATTCTTTCTGATATTTAAAATTAAATATTCATATACCAGATCTCTATTTTCTTTGTGGTCGATCATCTTTGTGAGTTTTAGGGTAATAAAATCTGAGCCAGAAGATATTAAGATATTGTGGCCAGGAAGTTGAAAAGTGTTCGTTATTATTAATTTTAATTTTGCTTAAAAATATTGATAACATCTGCCGTCCCCCACTTCCCTCTTTTGGCTTTGTTTTCCCAGCCAATTTATATTTCCGCCTCAGGCTCAGGTTTATATAAGTAATATTTATGCCATAGTGAATATTCTGAGATTTAATTTGAATCAAAATATTTTTTTAAGATCTGATATACTTTTAATATTGAGTTCAGCAGCCTGTTTCCTGCGCATCATCAATGCATAAGAATTATTAAAACCTAATGGTTTCAGCCATTGGATGCCATACTGTTTTTGAAAGGCAGAATTGACATACCGATAGGTCTTGTCCGGACTTTGGGTAACCTTTTTAAGTTCTTCCTGTGATGGTTTAAGTAATACCAACAGGCCGGTTCCTGTATATTCAGGGTAAAAATCTATCGCATCGTTCATTAATGCATCAAAACAAATCTTCGTTCCCCCAAGTCCGGTTTTGGTCTGCACCTGATAATTGGTATAGCCTTCGATCAGCATTTTATACATTTCTGCAAGAATATACTGTTCTCCAAATATTTTAGAGCCAATGCGTACCGTTTGTCCGGTTCCATGAGTGGAATTTTTGTACAGTTTATTTTTTATTAAAAAATCTTTTGCAATTTTTTCAGGAGTCTGATTGAGATAATCGGATTTGTAATTCAGATCCGTCATGATGGAATCATTAAACTTCCCCTCCAGCAGATTCAGTGTTTTTTCCAATTCCGGAAATTTTTCCAGTGTTTTTGTTTTAATAACCGGAGCCGCATAATAGGGCGGAAATATTTTTTTGTCATCATTCAGAACATACAGGTCAAAAGCCTTAATTCGTCCATCCGTTGAATATCCGCTGATCAGATCAAGTTCTTTTTCATAAGCCGCTTTATACATAATAGCATCACTTACAACGACAGGATTTACATTCAGTCCATAAACAGAACGTAAACCGAGATCGCCATCCTGCCTTCCCATAAATTCCGGTGTAAAACCTGCTTTAATTTTTTGGTGAGAAACAGAAGTCAGTCCATAAGCCACCCCTACTATAATCACTATTGCAGGAACAATATATTTCACCTTTTGAAATAACCTGTATCCCGATTTTTGTAAAACAGCAATCGTCTGATCCAGCAAAATCGCCAGTAATGCAGCCGGAATCGCACCCGCTAAGATCATATTGGTGTTATTCAGAGAAATTCCGCCAAAGATAAATTCACCAAGCCCTCCTGCCGCAACAAATGAAGCCAGGGTTGCCACTCCGACATTAATAACTGCGGCTGTTCTTATCCCCGCAATGATAACAGGCATTGCCAGAGGAAGTTCTACCCTGAACAAAAGCTGGCTTCTATTCATTCCCAAAGCTTTTGCAGCTTCAACAACAGTCGGATTTACCTCTGTAATTCCCGTATATGTATTTCGGATAATAGGTAACAGCGCATAAATCAGCAATGCTATAATAGCAGGCTTAGCTCCGATTCCAAAAGCAGGAATCATGAAACCTAATAAGGCAATACTTGGAATTGTCTGTAAAATTCCGGCCAGACCGAGAACAGGAGTTGATAATTTTCTTTTTCGTGCGATCAATATTCCCAAAGGCACACCGATTACAATCGCCAGAATCAATGAAAGAAAAGTCAGCCCCAGATGCTGTACAATCTGAGTCAGCAGCTTTTCCTGCTGCTCCATAATAAACTGCCAAAGACTTTGCTGTGTCATACAATCTGTAATTTTCTATAATCATTAAATGCTTTGATCAGATTTTCATAATGTGCGGTATTTTTATGATCTGAGCTTAATTTTTGCAGGGCGTTCCAGACACTTGTTGTTTCTTCGAAATTAAACTCATCATCCTTATTTTCAGGATTTATAAAACTAGAAATATCTTTTAAAGTCGCTATTTTATATTCCAGCAAAAGACGGTTTTCCGCAAAAAAATCATTGACAAAATCATTTTCAGAATGGTACAACATTTCTTTTGGTGTTCCTGTCTGCACAATTTTTCCTTTATCCATAAGACAAATCCGATGTCCCAGTTCAAATGCTTCCTGCACATCGTGAGTCACCAGAATAATGGTTTTATTCTTGAGTTCTTCCAGAGATTTAAATTCTGTATGAATATCTGCTTTCGTAATATTATCCAAAGCTCCGAAAGGCTCATCCATTAATAAAACCGGAGTATTCGCTATTAATGCTCTGGCGATCCCTACTCTTTGCTGCTGACCGCCACTCAGCTCGCCTGGAAAACGAGAAAGTACATCTTCAGAAAGATGAAGCTTATACAAAAGCTCTTCCGTTCTGCTTATGGTCTTTTTTTTCTCCCATTTTAACAATTCCGGGACAACGGCAATATTTTGTTTAACAGTATAATGAGGAAATAACCCGGAATGCTGCATGACAAAACCTATTCCCATCCTAAGTTCTTCAACTTTTTTGTCACGGATATTCTGACCATCGATTATAATATTTCCTGAATCTGCGGCAATAAGACGATTGATCATCTTAAGCGTTGTTGTTTTTCCGCAGCCGCTAGTTCCCAGAAGCACCAGAATTTCCTGATCATGGGCCTGAAAAGAAATATGGTCAACGGCAGGCTTTCCGTTAAAACTCTTCGAAACCGATTCTACTGTAATCATAGGCAAATTATTGAGCAAGTCTGATTCCTGTGAACTGCCATTTCAGGTTGGTCTGGAAGAAATTTCGATACGTATTTCTACTGTGTCCGTTTGGAGTAGCTTCTGAAGCACCACGAAGGACCATTTGGTTAACCATAAATTTCCCATTGTATTCGCCTACCGCTCCGGCTTCTTTTTTAAATCCCGGATACGGTAAATAAGCAGAATTTGTCCATTCCCAACGGCTTCCCCATTCAAAATGTTCAGATGCAGCTTCCCATTCCTCTTCAGTAGGCAAACGCATTCCTTTCCAGGATGCAAAAGCGGAAGCTTCGTAAAAATTGATATGACAAGCGGCAGCATGAAGATCTACTTCCTGCAAGCCGTTTAAAGTATAATTCATCCATTTCCCATCGATCATATGCCAGTATAATGGGGATTTTGCAGCGTTTTGTTTCACCCAGTCCCAGCCTTCTGCATGCCAGTATTTAAAATTTTGGTATCCGCCATCTTCCATAAATTCCAGGTATTCTTTATTGGTAACCAATTGACTGGCTATTTCAAAATCATTAAGATATACTTTATGCCTTCCCAACTCATTATCAAAACAAAAACCATTATCCATAAACCCTATTTCGTAAATCCCTTCAGAAAATTCAATCATTTTTCGATCTTCGAAATTATGTTTTTCTGTTTTTCCATCATTGATATAGGCAGGAAAAAGAGGGTTGTGTCCAAGAATATATTTAATATCCGTAATCAATAATTCCTGATGCTGCTGCTCATGATTGAGTCCCAGCTCCAGTAAAGATTCAACAGTTTCGGTCATAAATTCGCTTTGCAGAAATATTTCCATCTGCTGGTCAACATATTTTCGGTATCTGTAAATATCTGAAACAGACGGACGGCTCAGATTTCCTCTGTCCGTGCGGATAACTCTTGTTCCGATGGTTTCATAATAGCTGTTGAAAACGAAATTATACTGCGCATCAAAAACTTTATAATCAGGAAAATTCGGGATTAAAATAAAGGTTTCAAAAAACCAGGTCGTATGCCCCAAATGCCATTTTGGGGGACTTACATCTACAATAGGCTGTACAACGTAATCTTCAATTTCCAAAGGAGCACATATTTTTTCAGAATACTGACGTATGTCTGTATATTTTTTCACTAAATCTGCGGTAATAGTATGGGGTATCATGTTTTTCGTTTTTCAGTTTATTATTTTACTTGCCATGCGGTATCTACAAACCATTTTTTTGAATCCTTGATTTCTCCGATCGCTTTAAAACCTGATTTCATACCCAGTTCTCTTATTTTTTCAGCCGAAAATTTTTGTGAGATCTCCATGTCAATGAGTTCATTTTCTTCAAATACAAAATTTTCGTTTGCGATCTGTACATTTTGGTTCATGCGGCTTACCAGATAACTTTTGCAGGCTCCGCTTTCCGGATCATAGGTTTCATAATGCTGAAACTGATCCAGTTTAAAATTACCATTAAGTTCCCTGTTGATACGGCTCAGCAGATTCAGATTAAATGCTGCTGTGACACCTGCTTTATCATTATAGGCGTCCAAAATAAGCTGAGGATTTTTCTTTAAGTCAAATCCCATTAAAACAACATCTCCTGAAGAAAGATTTTTATTTAAATTAAAACAAAAATCTTCAGCTTCTTCGAGGCTCATATTTCCTATATTACTTCCTAAAAATAGAATCACTTTTTTCCGTGAGGATAGTGAAGCTGCTTTCTGAAGCATTTCAAAATACTCTCCTTCAAGCCCTATAATTTGTAAAGCCGGTAGCTGTGTACTTAATTTATCTTTCAATATTGAAAGAATATTTCCGGAAATATCAATGGGCATATACGTAAAATCCATTTCTTTTTCAACAAGATACTGCAGCAGAAAAGTAGACTTCATCGCATCTCCGACCCCTAATTCAATCAAGTCGAAAGGTTCATTTTCGGGAATAATGAGCTGAGCCAGTTCGGCTGTTTTATTTTTGAAAATATCCAGCTCACATTTGGTAAGGTAATATTCCGGCATAGCCATAATTTCCTGAAAAAGACGATCCCCTTTTTTATCATAAAAATATTTTGAAGATAATCGTTTGGGATTGCTTTTTAAACCTTCAAGCACATCCTTGCGAAAATTTTCTGCAGGATCATTCTTCACATGAAGGTTTTGATTTAACATTAAATTCATATGTTTTAATTTGTGTGGTTTTTACATAGCTACAACTTTCTTGCCGCCAACTATGAATTTCAAAAATCTATCTCCCAATGAGCCTGATATATGAAGTAATTCTAATGAAAATCTGTGTGTTACTCTACAAAAAACTCTTTTTGATCCTCCCTGATTACTATTGAGAAAAAGAAGATTCCTTTTCAGCTTGCACCGATATATTGACATTAAAATAATATTCAAAATCAATAAAAACATAGAACAAATTAATTCAAAATAAAAATTATTTAATTTTTTTTTAAGGAAATATTAAATATTATGTCATATAATGTTATCTGTATGTTAACGCATTTGCAATGGAGTTCGGAATAATTTTGCGATACAATTTTGAAGTATAAAAAACAATGAAAAAAATAATCTGTGCTATCGCATTATTATCTTTCAGCCTTGCTTTCTCGCAAGAAACCAGTTCTAAAATTTTTGGAAGGTTAAGAGGAACGACTTCCGAAATGACCATTAAAGTAGTTCATGTTCCTACCAACAGTACTTTTGAGACAAAAAGTAACACCAAAGGTCAGTTCAGTTTAGACAATCTTCAGCCGGGAGGTCCTTATCATATTGAAATTATGGATGGGTCCACTCTTGTGTATTCCAGCGATAATGTGCAGCTTTCACTGGGAAGCAATGATCTTCCTGTGGTAGAGCTTGGCAGCAAAGAAAAGACAATTGATGAGGTAAAACTGACTTCCAAAAAGACCATCGTAAAAAATGGTGTGGGAATAAGCCAGGCACAGATTTCCGGGCTTCCGAATATCAACAGGGGAATTCAGGATGTAACCAAACTGGTTCCTCAGAGTGCAAACAATTCTTTCAACGGAACCAATTTCAGATATAACAACGTAACGATTGACGGCTCTATCAATAATGATGCGATAGGATTCAGCCCTTCTTTGGGAGGACAAACAGGAACTTCGGGAATGCCGGGAAGCAGCACCCGTTCAAATTCCATCAGCCTTGATGCTATTCAGGATGTACAGGTTTATATCGCTCCTTATGATGTAAAATTAGGAAACTTCCTAGGTGGAAGTATCAACGCCGTAACAAGAAGCGGAAGTAATAATGTAGAAGGATCTTTATATGCTTATGGCAGAAATGCATCTATCACAGGAAGAAACAGGGTCGGTGACAATTCAAAAATGCCGAATTCTTTTGAAGATTTTATTTATGGAGGAAGAGTGGGCTTACCTGTAGTAAAAGATAAAGTTTTCTTATTCACCAATTTAGAGTATACAAAAAGAACAGATCCTGTTTTTTATAATGCCAATGATCCGAATGCATTAGTGAATGAAACTGTAGCCCAACAGATTTCTGATTTTGTACGAAATAAATATAACTTCAATGCAGGCAGTTTCAATCAGTACAATAATTTTTCCGAAAGTGCGAAACTTTTTAATAAATTAGACTGGAAAATCAACGATAAGCACACGCTATCCATTAAAAACAATACGGTATTTTCGCAGGCTTCAAACCTTGAAAGAGATGGTGCCAATTTCCGTTTTTCAAGCATGGATTTTGTTCAGAAAAACAATGCCTCTACCACTACTTTAGAATTGAAAAGCCGTTTTAATGACAAATGGAACAATAATTTGGTGGTCGGATATTCATCCATTCACGATTATAGGGATCCTACATCAGAAAATTCGATGTTTCCACAGGTTGAAATTGCCTACAACGGAGGAACTATTTTGCTAGGAAATGACAGAGAGGCTACTGTTTTCAATATGAAGCAGAAAACTTTCGAGATCACCGATAATTTAACCTACAAAACGGGACATCATACTTTCTTACTGGGCACTCATAACGAGCTTTATAATATTGATTATGGGTTTGTAAATGCTCTGAACGGAAGAATTTCATATAAAAGCCTGAATGACTTCTACAATTCAAATCCGTCAAGAATCAGAGGAACTTATCCTTTCAACGGGACCGACAGGCAGACTCTTTTTGATAATCCTTATGCGCAATATAAAGTCAATTTATTATCACTGTACTTCCAGGATGAAATCAATTTGGGAAGACTGCGACTGACTCCGGGAGTAAGAGTGGATTATACAGATTTACCGAACAAACCGGCCATGAGTCCTCAGGTAACCAATTCTCCTCAGGATCCAAGTTTTGGAAACACCTATACATACACCCCTCTAAGCCAGCTTACTAATGACTATCTTAACAAGCCTACTCTATCTCCGAGATTAGGATTTACATTGGATCTTACACAGGACAGATCTGTAGTCATGAGAGGAGGTTCGGGTATTTTTGTAGGAAGAATTCCTTTTGCATGGCTGGGTTATGCTTATTATAATGATGGAGTTGGCTTCGGAAGTTATGACTATAATGCTCCTACTGCTGCTCAGCTGGCTGCCAACGGCGATCCTCTGGTAAGCGGAAATTTCCCGAAATGGCAAAATTCTTCAAAAGTACAGGTAGATTTAATTGATAATAATTTTAAAATGCCTAGAGTCTGGAGAAGTTCATTAGCGTTCGATTATACTTTTTCAGGATATAAACTGACACTGGAAGGTATCTACACAAAAGTTCTTTATGATCTTAAATTCCAGCAGGTGAACAAAACAGACAACGTTACCTACTTCAGCTACGATACCAACCATGAAATGCCAATTTATACGACCAATATCAATTCCAACTTCTCAAATGCCTATATGCTTTCGAATACCAAAGAAGGATACAGATATAATTTAACGGCTCAACTTGCCAAGTCTTATAACTTCGGTTTCAATTTCTTCGTGGCCTATACCTATGGTGATGCAAAAGATATTACCAACGGAATCAGAAATTCCATGGAAAGCAACTGGCAGATGAATCAGTCTCTGACTCCTAATGATCCTCAGCTGTCTACCTCCAACTTTGCAATCAAAAACAGAATTGTAGCGAACCTTGGCTACTCTTTAAATCTATCAAAATCCAACAGGCTTTCTGCCAATGTGTATTTTAATGCGCAATCAGGAAATCCGTTTTCTTGGGGATTCATCAACAGTACCATCGCCAATACGGGACAGGCAGCAGGTTTGGCCTATGTCTTCAAAGATGCGGCTGAAGCTGCAAAATATCTTGCGCCTATCAAAGATGCGGCCGGTAATATTACAGTAACCACGGCTCAGCAGGTGGCTGATTATGAAAAATTTGTCAGCGGTAATGAATATCTGAACAGCAGAAGAGGAAAATTCACCGAAAGAAACGGAGATGTTACCCCTTGGAATATTCAGGCAGATTTCAAAATCATGGATGAGATCAGATTAAGTGAAAAATCTAAAAATACCATTCAGATTTCATTAAGTATCATTAACCTTACTAATTTACTGAATAAAGATTGGGGGAAGGTTTATTTTGTTCCGAACACCTTTAACTCAACCGCGAGTGTAGGCTTAACAAAAGTTGGAAATATCGCTTCAGGACAGCCGTCTGCAGGTGACCCGACCTATAATTTCACAACCCCTACTTTACCCTATACTATTGATCAGTTTGCATCAAGATTCCAGGCTCAGCTTGGTATCCGATACAATTTTTAATTATTGTCTTTCATTTATACTTACTATAGATTCTTTCAGAAGAAGTCCGGATTTTCTTTCCAGGCTTCTTCGTTTTTTTTTATATTAAAACTGATTAAAAATAAAAAGAGAAAATGCAGGGACTACAAATTCTCTTTTTAATAATAGGTGACAGGTAAGATGTTATGCCTTAATTCCTTTTACCCAATCCTGTACTTTACCGATCTGCTCCATAAAGAAAGATTCATGCTCTTCTTTTTCTTCAGGACGATTGACAAGTATATGTTCAAAGTAGGTTCCTTTCAGTACTTTTCTCAAAATACCTTCTCCTAAAAACGGTTTATAATCGTTCAGAGCCTGAGTAGCTTTCAGTAAATGTCGGATATCATATTGCAACGGGTTGATGTCTGGAACCTGTTTATTAAGGTTCAAAAGACTGTAAACTGCTATTCTTGCAGTTCTCACAGAACTTTCCATTGTGAATACTACATCATTATTGGTTTCTATAAACTGTCCCACCAACCCTAAATTGGTACATCCTTCCGGAACCACTCTCGGGCGGTCTCCCTGTGCTCTCGGCATAAACATAGACGTAATATAAGGCATGAAAGAAGTACGTACAATCGTATTTTCAACCACATTATCCAGCTGATCTGTGATGCCGAGATGATAGCTCAATTCTGCAAGAATTTCATTTCCTGTACATTCCGGCATTGTTTTTTTAATGTGGTTTCCTTCTTTATCCATCAGAAGAGCATATACCCAAACCACCAGAATATCATCCGGCTGAGTAGGAAAATGGGGCTGTCTGTTGCAGGTAAAACTCATGACCCAATTGGAGTCCGTAATGGTAACAATACCTCCGGTCGCCGTTCTTCCGGAATAAGGATCATTGACACACAATTCTTTTAATTTCTCTGTAAATGCAGAAGGTCGACAGGTCAGTGTAGCAGATTCCCAGGCGGATTTTTTGATATTGCCACAGAATTTTTCAGGTTTACCGAAAACTTCAGATTTTGCCGCAAGATTTTTCCAGAGTTTCCATCCGGCGCTTTCTCCGGCACTGCCATTGCTCAAAGTGATTTCCGGAGCTGTAGTATTATCTCCATAGAAAGTACTTTCGGTCATAGAACCGGTGGTAATAATTACATAATCATCTTTTCCGACAGGTATTTTAACTTCTTCACCATTCTGTTCGGTAATAATTCCTTCTACTTTTTTTCCTTCGGTATTGATTTGAATATCAAGATCTTTAACCAGTGTATTAAACTGTATCTGTACACCTTTTTCCACTAAGAAGTTTTTTAAAGGAGTAACAAACGTATCATATTGATTGTATTTTGGGAAAACAAGACATGAGAAATCCTTCATTCCGTCAATTGCATGTAAAAATCGGTGCATATATAACTTCAGTTCCAGCAAAGAATGCCAGTTTTCAAAAGCAAACATAGAACGCCAGAAAAACCAGAAATTACTGTTCAGAAATGATTCTGCAAAATAATCTTCAATGCTGAGGTCGTCGAGCTCTTCTTTTTTCTTCAGCAGAAGTTTAATAATAGCCAACTGATCTTTTTTCTCAAGTCCGAATTTACTGAAATCCTGAATCTGTCCCTGATTATGAATCAGTCTGGCTTTAGAATAATTAGGATCATTATCATTTACCAGACGGTATTCATCCAATACACTGTATGGCGCAGGAAGTTCCAGTGCCGGAATATCCTGAAATATATCCCAAAGATTTTCATAGGTCATATCCATTTCTCTTCCCCCACGGATAATATAGCCTTCTTCTGCATTACCGGCGCCATCCAGCGAACCTCCTTCTATATTAAGCTGATCCAGAAATATGATGTTTTTTCCGGGTACATGACCGTCGCGGATAAAATAATAGGCGGCCGACATTCCGGCAATTCCACTGCCCACAATATAAATTTTGGAATTGTCATAAGATTGTACAGGAATCCCTTTGTTTCGCTGATAGTTGCCTATCTGATCGGAGAAGGGCATTGTTTTTTCGGGAGTATTAATCTGAACCTCTTTGCTTGAATCGGGTTCATGATTTATTTTTCCAAACTGCTCAGAAGCATTTAAAACATTTTCGAATTTTGAATTGATCGTACTCATTTTGTTTTGTTTTTTGAACAATATAAAGGTACTCGTATTCATAAGGCGATATATATCCCCAATGTCAGAATTATCATCCCCAAATTCTCAACTCTGAATATTTTCTCTGATCCGGTATTCCGAAGGAGAAATGAGCGTATGTTTTTTAAAAAAACGTCCGAAAGCAGAGGCAGAGTTGAACTGAAGTTCAAAAGCTATTTCGGATATCGTGACCTCAGGGTTTCCAAGCATGACAAAAGCTTCTTTCAAAAGGGTTTCGTCAATCACCTGATGAGGGGTTTTACCGCTTGCTTTCTTAATGATTTCGATAAGATATTTATTGGACACAAAAAGCTGATCAGCATAATACTGAACGGTTTTCTGATGTCTTATATTTTCTCGGATCAATTTTGTAAATTTTAGAAAAATATCTTTATTACCATCTTTTTCCAGACTATTTTCACTTTCTTTTTCGACAATTTCTGCTGTCTCCAACAGAATATTAAAAATAATGGTCCGAATAATTTCCTCTGTAAATTTCCCCTGTTTTTCAGATTTTTCTTTAAGGTAATCCAATAAATTCTGTAGCAATAAGGAATTCTTAGCCGCTGTTTTAATGATACTGTAGGAACCTTTGCAAAATAGGTTCATTTTTTCGATAATAAAAGGATTTGAAATATTTTTGATCAGAAAATTTTTATCAAAAAACAGCAGTTTCATTTTAAAATCATCGCTTGTTTTCAGAAATCTGACGATCGTGGATGGTGCAGCAATAAGAAAACTGTGTGTTTTCAGCTGATAGGTTTCTAGATCGATCTTAATTTCTATTTCGCCTGCCGTACAAATACATAAGGCGTAATAATCCATCCTGAAAGAGGTTCTGGGAAATTCAAAAATATGTTTTCCGGATGATATGTAATAAGACTGCCGGCAATCGATGTTGTAAAAAGATAGCGTATCATGCAAATTTTCGTAGGTGATCATGCTGATGATTTGGTGAGAAAATTTTACTGTGTTTTGAAAAAATCAATGATTAAAATTCTCGTTATTACTGCAATTTACAAATTTTATAAATATTATTTGTTTTATAACTGATGATAATTGTTCATTAAAGAATACAATTCAAAGCGAGTATAGAAAGTCTATATTTTACTTTAGATAAAATCTTTAAACTTAGGGAAGCTCTAAGTCTTCATCATTTTTCACCTTAATGATTTTCCAGCTGTAAAAATTAAATAACTCCTGAAACTATTTGTATAAATTTTATCATTTTTAACGAAAACAAGTTAATTTAATACCTGTTTTTAGGTAATTTGAAGCTTATTTTTCATTAATCCATCAAATGGTATGCTTTGTGTTCATCAAATTTAAATTTTATTTACTTCAAAAATTAATAACCAAAGTCCGTTTATTCATGAAAAAACTATTAAATATCATCGCCCTGATGATTTTTTCTCAATCATTTTTTTCTCAATATTTTATATTAACGCCCAAGGGGTTTGTATCTAATGACAACACTGATTATGTTGTGATTGATGTTCCTAACACAAAGCAAAAAGATTTGTACAGAAATGTATTAAATGCTCTATCCACCATGTATAAAGATCCTAAAAATGTTTTAAGTCTGGTAGAAGGTGAAAGTATTACCGTAAAAGGTTACGAAGAAAAAGTGATCCCTCACAAGTATAAGCTCAACCCTCTTCTGATAGGAAAAGCAACCATGAAGTACGATGTATCTTACACCATAAATATTCTCTTTAAAGATAATAAGATACGCATTAACAGTCCTACTTTTGAATGCAGAAGATGGTATCAGGGTGATTATAAATCCGGATGGGATGAAGGCTGGGCCTATTTGAAACTAAGCAAAGAAAAAAATGCCAGAACTTCGATTTTTGAGAAGAATGGAGAAGTAACTTCGGAAGAATCTTATAATGCACTCAATACTCATTTTAACTCATTGATTAATGAGATTCTTGAGAAATCAAAGAAGGTAAATGACTGGTAATATATTCATAAAGTAAAAACCCGTTGTGCATTTTGCGAAATTTTGGTATTAGATTAGTCGGTTCGAGTGTTTTTTCATAACAAAGTGGATAAAAAATGTATCTAGAACAAATTCATCTTCAAAATTACAAACTTCTCGATACGATTTTTTTCAAAAATCGTATCGAAGTGACGAAAACAAATTAAAATGCACAACGGGTTAATTGAAAGTATATTTATACATAATGATCAGATTTGTCCAAACTAACTTCAGATATACACTTAGTTTTTTGAGAATTATTGGTTTAATGATAACGATTGTAGTAATTCTCAAATTAATTTATTCTCTACAACATACGATATTGCTTCTGTTATATTATTCACTCCTATTTTTTCAAATAACTTACTTCTGTGAAACTTAACTGTACTGGCAGAAACAAAAAGTTCTTCAGCAATCTCTTCGATGGTTAACCCCCGAAGATAAAGTCTGATAATCTCTCTTTCTCGTGGCTTTAGTGAAACTTTAAATTCTTCCTGCCATTTTCCGGTACTCAGATTATAATGCCACAAAACATCTGATGTCTCCGACACAATACGAATATTTCCAGCCGTACGTTTAAGAGAATAAGAAACGACACATACAATTTTGGAAATATTTCCTTCTTCACACAATTCTATAGGTGTAAGCTTATGGTTGATCAGTACATCGATATTATTCGTATTTTTAATATGGAAATCATAAGTAATCGTGTGGGATGTTTTTTCTTCAGCGGGAAGGCATTCAAAGAATTTGAATCCTGAAGTATTCACTTTTCTGAGAATTTCAAGATCCTCTGTTTTGGTGTATTGACGATAAAAATTATATCCTAATTTTTCGACCTCCACAGATTTTAATCCTGAAAAAAGGTATGGGTTTTGTGAAATAAATTCGATTTTTTCTTTTTTCAGATCCACTATGTAAATACAGCCAAAACTGCTTCTGGCAAGCACTTTAAGTACTTCAAGGTATTGTTTTGAAACATTTTTTCCTTTTGAATGGCTATCTTTCCAAAGTGAATTTATAATCTCATTCATACAAATTTTGATCTGATAAAACTTAGTATCAAAACTATACAAAAGTATAGTAATATTAAAATTTTATTAAATTATTTTTACCTTTATATTAGTAATTATATAAAATTTTAAAAAAATCCAATTCCAAAATGAAAAAATTCCACAATCAATTAGGCTATTACGTTATACTCAGACTATAACTTTATTACAAATTTCAATGATTTTAAAATTGCTATAAAATCATCTTTAATATAGAATATCCTTACTGCAAGAAAATTTAAAGTCTTGTGGCATTTGTTTTTAATTGTACTTCAACCAATTTAAACGAATAACCTACTTTATTCATCATATTAAATTAAAACTTAAAAAGTTTAATTATCATAAAATTGGTTCAAATAATCGCTGCGGTTTAATATCACCATATAGTGATATTTTATACGCGATAATATTCTGAAAAACAGGGTATATTTTATCTGCGCTTAACAATATTACAAATTGCTAAGTGGTTTATATTTTTTGACTATCCTTAAATAAATAATATATGAGAAAAACTTTACTTATTATCAGTTTTTTAATGGCTTTTGCCTTATCTGTCTCAGGACAGACATGCGCCCCACTGCCGGTACCGTTTTTACAGTCATTCAGTACCGGCGGACTTCCAGCATGCTGGGTCAATCAGAATCCCACTTCCACATCTACCAGTACGAATGTAAAATGGAAATTTACAGGAGCTGCAGGATATGGAGCAACCGGAAATGGCGGCAAGCCGGCAGGAACTTTTGCATGGGTTGATGCGTCTACCCCACTTGCTAACGAACACACTGTAGAGCTAATCAGCCCACAGATTAATTTAACAGGACTGGCAAATCCTTATGTTAAATTCGAATGGTTTAAAGATCATTTAACAGGACTTAACGGAACAGTACCCGCAGCAGAAAACAATCAACTGAAGCTTGAAGTGAATAACGGCAGCGGATGGGTGCAGATCTGGTCCAGCAATACCAATCACCCCGAATGGAGAACCGTAGGAATTCCTCTGGCGGCAAGCTATGTAGGAACCACCATTCAGTTAAAATTCACGGTTGATAAAGATGTTGCCGGCGGTGGGGATTTTTATGATGATATTCTGCTGGATGAAGTACAGGTGATTCAGGCACCTTCATGCTTTGAACCTACTACTCTACCGGCGACCAATATTGCGCCTAATTCAGGAACGATAAACTGGACCGCACCACTTGCCCCGGCTCCTGCTCCAGCCAATGGATATGAATATTATTACACCACCACGAATACTCCTCCTGTTGCGGCAACTCCCGGAACAGCGGCATCCGGAACAACAGCTAACCTAAGCTTACTTATTGCCGGAACAACCTATTACTGGTGGGTAAGATCGGTCTGTTCGGCTACCGACAAATCACTTTGGGTTGCCGGAGCTCCGTTTACACCCGGACAAATCGGTGGCGGTACTGCTACTCATGCCTTTTTGCCTGTTTATTCGTGCTCTGCATTTAATTATTCACAACAGATTTATCTGGCACCGGAAATTGCAGCCGCAGTAGGAACCAACAATTCGATAACATCCGTTAAATTTTTTGTATCCACGACGACTACCCAGGCCACTTACAACCAATGGGTAGTGTATATGGGGAATACTTCACAAACCGATTTTGCAAACACGACAAGCTGGGTACCTTCTGCAAATTTAACCCAGGTGTATTCCGGGACTCTACCGGCAATGACTGCGGGAACATGGGTGGAAGTACCTTTAAGCACACCATTCCTATGGGACGGAGTAAGCAATATAGTGATCGGTGTGGATGAAAATGCTGCGGGATCATCCTGTACAGCCAATTGGGGAAGTTATTCTGCGGGGGCAAACCGAGGAATGATTTATTACAATGCCACAACAAATCCGGATCCTGTAGATCCACCTACCGCAATAAGCAGATATAATGTTCTTCCGAAAGTACAGCTAGTCGGCACCGCTTTACCACCATGTACCAATACTCCTCCAGCTAATATTACGGTTAATAATATGACCACAACATCAGCGAATGTCTCGTGGGCAGCTACGGCAAATGCCACCTATGTCGTGAGATATAGAGTATTACCTTCCGGAGCATGGCAGACTATTAATGTCAATACTCCTTTTACTAATAATGTCACCCTTCCCGGTCTTACAGAAACCACTCAGTACGAAGTAGAGATCGCTACCATCTGTGGAACGCAGGGTGCATTTTCTGGTCCTGTGAGCTTTACAACTCCGGCCTTGACTTACTGTAACTCAGGGACTGCAACTGTTACCAATGGATATATCAGTAATATCACCATGATCGGTACCAATGTCCCTTTAACCAGTAATACTTCCGGACCAACGACCTATACCGATTATTCTACAGACCCGGCCAAAACCATTACGCTGTTGCGGGGTTCTGCGAATAATGTACTGTCTGTCGGACGTTCCATTGCTACAGGAACTTATACTACAAATGCATGGATCGATTTTAACGGTGACGGAATCTTTAACAACAACCCATCAACGACACCGGGCGGTGAAAGGATTATGAATTTAGGATATTCCAGTACAACTCCGGTTACTGCCAATTTTAATGTTCCTGCTAATGCCTATACAGGAAACAGTAAAATCAAAATGCGTGTGATGGTTTATTCTTTAACGCCTGCCAATGCCTGTACAGCGTTAACCGGTAATGGTGAAGTTGAAGATTATTACGTTAAATTCATAGATTTACAACCTTGTACAACTGTACCGCCTACCAATATCGCAGTCAATAATCTTACCCACAGCACAGCTTATGTTTCATGGATGCCTGCTGCCAGCGCAACCTATGTTATCCGATGGAGACAGGGAACAGCAGGAGCATGGCTTCCGAATGCTGCCGGTCTGACATTACCAGCAGGACAGAGTTTTCATACCATTACGATGCTTACTGAGCAAACGGCTTATCAGGTGCAGGTGGCAACGATTTGCGGAGGTGTTCAGGGAGCTTTCTCTCCTAGTTTGAGCTTTACAACACCTGCATTAAGTTATTGTAATATGAATGGTACAGGAACTAATGATCATATTTCGAATGTAAAAGTCACTCCGGTTAATTTTCCGATAATGGACAATACATCGGTTCAGACTAATTATATCAGTTATAATACTCCTGCCACATTGATTAACTTAGAAATAGGTTCTCTGAACAATCAGTTGTCTGTTTCAAAATCATGGACAGGAACTTCATTTGCAGATGCTGTCTATGCATGGATCGACTGGGACAGAGACGGAATCTTCACTGATGCTGAAAGAATAATGACTTCAGCCTCAAGTATTACGACTCCTGTAACAGCTTCCTTTAATGTACCTTCATCAGGAGTGTATACAGGTCCGTTAAAAACAACAATGCGGGTCGTATTAAAACGCGGAAGTGCTCCCGTTATGTGCGCCGATGCTGCAAACGGTGAGGTTGAAGATTATGCAGTACAACTAAGACTATGTAACAATACGACACCCGGAAATCCTGCATTTTCAGCCATAACCCATAATTCGGTTATCATAGGATGGGCTGTTTCTCCGAATAATAACTCTTTTGTTCTGGAATACAGACCCGTGACAACACCGGCATCTGCCTGGACTACTTTAAACCTGTCTGTTTTGGGAGGAAATCCTCCGGTAACAATCAACAGTCTGACACCGGCTACAACGTATGAAGTGAGAGTTGCTGCTGTTTGCGGAAGCACAGGAATCGGTGTCTATACTCCGATACAAACATTTAAGACAAGATGTGATCCTACTCCACCAACGGTAACGATAAGTAATATCACTTCTAATTCAGCAGTTGTGACATGGAATCCTGTTGTACCAAGTGCCAATTACATTTTAAGATGGCGGGAAGTAGGAACAATCCCATGGAATCAGCCTGCCATTCCCCAGCCGCCAGCTAACTCGTATACCATCCAGAATCTGAGTTCATTCAAAACTTATGAAGTACAGGTAGCCAATATCTGTGTGGGTGAAACAACTCCGAATGCATGGTCGAATCCTAAAGTATTTACGACGATCAGAGTTTGTGAAATTCCGCCTCCGGGACTTACTATCACTGCACTTACGCCTACAACGGCTGAAGTAATCTGGGATGCATTTCCGGGAACTTCTTATATCTTAAGATACAGAAAAGTAGGAATTCCGAGCTGGACAACAATTCCGGTAAATACCAATACCTATATCATCACCGGATTATTAGAACTTAATAAATATGAAATGCAGGTAACGAATGTTTGTAGCGGAACAGGTACCCATTACACGGAGCCTTACTATTTTACAACACCTACTGTCATTTACTGTCAGATGTCATCCACAAATTCTGCAACAGAATTTATTTCAAAAGTCACTGTAAAACCAGATGGCAAGCCTGAAATGATAAATGAAACTTCAGCAACGAGTTATTCTGATTTTACAGGAAATCCGTTAAAATTCATTGAAGTGATTCAGGGGTCTTCGGGAAATCAAATCAGCATTGACAAAACTTTAAGCTCAGGAGCTAATGCAGGAGTGGCTATATGGATTGACTTCAACAGAAACGGATATTTCGACATCGATGAAAGAATTATGGCTGACGGTCCTAATACCAATCCGACAGCAAGCACTTCATTTTCTGTACCTTCGAATGCCTTTATCAGCATGACAGATCACCAGTATGTAGTCATGAGAGTCGCTTTACAGAAAGATGGAATTCCGGTCAACTGTGTAAACTTCCAGAATGGTGAAGTTGAAGACTATACAGTCAGAATTTCTAAACAAAAAGTTGCGAATTCAATCAATGAGACAGATATTGTAATTTATCCTAATCCTGTAAGTACTGTATTGAATGTTAAAAATATCAGCAAGAAAGCCAATTATAAGATCTATAGCGCTGTAGGAAGAATGGTATCCTCCGGAGTTATATTGAATAATGCAATCAATGTAAGTAATCTTATCAACGGCATGTATATTATAGAAATTGAAGATATGCAGAAAACCGTAACCCATAAATTTATTAAAGAATAATAATTTTTACTGAAAATTAAGGCTGTATCATTGTGATACAGCCTTTTTTATGGATGTTTGAGCTGGAAGTATGGATTTGGGCAAACAGATCAGAATTATAAATACACCTGTAAGACACAGCAGGTGAACATACGTACTGTATAAAAGACCGGTATATACTGATTTATAATCATAATTCTGTCCTGAGAAATGATAAAAAATTCTACCTGTACATGCTATTCCCAATGCTCCAAACAATTGCTGTAATGTAGAATAAACTCCTGATGCATTTCCTGTCAATTTTTCAGGCAGACCTTTAAGAGCTATATTAGCAAATGACGGCAGTACCAAAGCGACTCCAAATCCGTGTAATGCTATGACCAGATATCCTGCTGCATCAATTCTGTGACAATAAAATAATCCTAACTGAATGATAAGCGTCAACATAATCAAAAGAACGCCGAAAATCAAGACCTTTTTTCCAAAATACAGCACCAGCCTGGCTGAAAACAAAGAAGCAAGAATAAATCCGGCTCCCTGAAATACAACAAAATAACCTGCATGACCGGGAGATAAGCCCAATCCTTTTTGTAAAAAAACAGCAAGAACAAAAAAATAAGCGTCCAACATCAGCATAAAAAGAGCAGCTGCTGAAATCGCCAGATTAAAATTCCGGTTCTTAAAGAGATCCATATCCAAAAGAGGTTCTTTATTTTTTGATTTCCTTATTTTTTGCCTGAATATAAAAATCAGAAGAAATCCAATCGACAGTATTAAGGGAATGACGATGAGGTAAGTATTCTGCTCAATGCCCACTGTTAAGGAAAATATCAGCATAACCAGTCCCAGACTCACAATACAAGCACTTGTATAATCCATTTGTGATGCAGAAATATCTTTAGAAGGAGTAAGATAATATTTTGCAAGAATTATCGTAATAATGCAAATCGGAATATTAATAAGAAAAATATACTGCCATGGCTGCGCGACAAATACAGGCTTCAGTTCAACCAAAAAACCGCCGAGAAATTGTCCCAACATTGTTCCTATCCCAATAGCAATCCCGTACCAGCCCATAGCATAGGTCCGGTTTCTGTGATCTTTAAACAGAATCTGTATGTAAGATAATACCTGTGGAGACATAAAGCCTGCACTGATTCCCTGAATAAATCTTAAAAAAATAAGCTGTCCGGATGTTTCCGCAAAACCACATCCCGCAGAGCTGATCATAAAAAATAACAGCCCCAGAATAAATGTCTGTTTTCGCCCGTAATAGTCTCCCGTTTTCCCACCGATTATTAAAAATGAAGCAAATCCTATCATATACATCACTACAACCAGCTGAGTTATACTGTTAGAAGATCCCATGCCCTTTTGAATAGAAGGGATGGCAACATTGACAATAAATATATCAACAATAGTCATCAGATGAACCAGTAAAAGGATGACCAGCTGAATCCATTTTTTATTTTTATTTTTCATTATATAGAGTGATCTATCTATTCTAGGTAAAAAAAATCAGAACATCTGATTTATTAATTTTCTTGTTGTTTTCAGATCATCAGTGTTTCCGTTAATACTTGCAGAAACCACCGCACCTTCGATCATCAGAAAGACAGTATCTATGAAATTCTGTTTTTTTATGGGAAGTTTCTGAGTGGTTTCGATTTCAGAAATGATTTTTCCAAGGTATTCGCGCTGTTTCTGTTTATGTCCGCTTACCAATTGTTCAACCTGCTTATCCTGACGTCCTGTTTCTGCATTTATTTTGATAAAATGGCAGCCCAGACAGTTAGTTTGCTCCTGAATTCTAATACGATAATCTATTAATTTCAAAAGTTTTTGCACAGGATTTTTCTCATTTTTAAGATCATCATCAAGCTGAGCAAAATACTCCGTTTCCTGATGCAGCAGATAGTGATATAATAAATCATTTTTGGATGGATAATGTTTGTATAACGATCCAATAGCAATACCTGCTTCAGCTATAATCTGATTAATTCCGGTGCTGTTGAATCCCTGCTGATAAAATAAACGGGAGGCCGTTTCCAGTATACGCTCCTTTACACTATTACTCTTATTCATGATTTTATCTTTATGCAAAGATATAAAAATAGATAGATCTATCTATTTTTTAATTTGAAAATTTCCAGTCTTTTATTTAAAGTCCTTTCCCACTTTTGTATTTGTTATTATTAATTAAAATTTAAAATAATGCGTAATCTACTGACATACTCTTGTCACAACACTGATCTATTTTTGTTGAAAATTTAAATCTTTATCCTATGAATGCCGTTTCAATCCGTATTATAACTGCTCATGTAAGCCGTTTAACCGAGTTTTATGAACACATAACAAAAATTAATGTGATACAATACACCCCGGATTTCGCTGAACTGCAAACACCTTCAGCGACTATTGCCATCGGAAGCACAAGAACATTGCAGTTTTTTGGTCCAAAAGCAGAAACTGCCCTTGCAGAAAGCCGCTCGGCGATTATTGAATTTTTAGTTGATGATGTAGATCAGGAGTTTCAACAATTAAGAGATTTTCTGTCAACCCTCATGATACAGGAACCTACTACAATGCCTTGGGGTAATAAATCGATGTTGTTTAAAGATCCTGATGGTAACCTGATTAATTTTTTCACCCCAGTAAGTGAAGAATCAATCAGCAAATTTGCTGGTAAAATGTGATCAATAATGAGTTAAAAAAAGAGAAAATCTGAACTCGTTTATTCTTAATAAATGCATCACACGGAATAGTAAAATTCCCTTTGAAAATCAAAGGGAATTCAGAAAAGTTACTAAATATAAAGTGGTGTGGAGGGTAATTATACGTTTTTTTTGAGAATTCTAAATTACTAATAATCTCATTTTAAATGATATGATTCAAATCATGATACATGGATTCTTTCATTATCCGGTAAAAAAATACCACATTTTATAATTTACTATAGAATTGGTAAAGAAATTGTATATCTACTCAAAGAACTAATTTAATCTTATAAAATTAATAGCTATGAACATTTCCTATTACGATTTTCAGAATTTACCGGACCAGCAGACCCAATATAACCTTGTTATCAACCAAGGCCGTATCATGAATGAAAAAATTATAGATAATTTAAAGTATGCTCTTTACGAAGTATCCTACTTTTCGGTCGAAATCATTTATAATACAAAAAGCAACAAAATAGCAGGAATGAATATTTTTCAAAACAGATCTGTCTACTCCACTTAAACCAAATATTTATACCGTATTTCAAAAATAATTTGATGGGTACAAGTTTTTGTACAAAGGAGAGAGAATTAGTTTACAGGCAACACGGTCTCATTTTATTAACGACAGGATTGGCATACATAGCTAAAAAACTGTTTTTCAGCAAAGTATCCGAACTATCGATGCGCATTTCCATTCTTCTTTCGAATAGCTGTTTTTCATCCTCCGTATAATTTTCGGAATATTGTGCAGTGTTATGAAGTAAGTCAAAAGCGATAAAATTGGTAGGCCAAAGCTTATAATTTTTAATAATAGAATCATCAATAATCTGAGATATAGCCTGCAGCTGTTTATTTTTATTGTCAGATTCAAGTACAATGGCATCAAGCTCTTTATCCAGCAGACCTCCTGCATGCAGATGAATACGCTTTTTTTGCCCCAATACGCCACTCAGAATGGTTGTAAAATCTTCATTCTTATCTTTAATATAAACTTCATTTCTGGATTTTGCCATAAGCTGCGGCATTTTAAGAACATCCGTAGGATCGTATTCATATGAAATAGACAGCGGAATTATTTTCAGACCCTTAAAAAAGTCAACCAGAGGCTGATCACCGGCTGCCATAGCAAGCATTTTTAAAACTCCCTGTTGGGTGGTATCGTTCCCATCTTTGGTTCTGCCCTCACGCTGCGCAATCCATACCGAACGGTTTTCGTTCTGAAGAAGGCTGCCAATATATTCAGACATTATTTTTGAACTGTTCAGCTGTTCCCGAAGCGGTAATCCTCTCTGAACCAAAAAATTTCGATTCAGTTTTGCAAGTATATTCAGAAAAGGCTTCTGCACAAGATTATCCCCTATTGCCGAAGAAGTCATGATCAGGCCATTATCCAACAACACCAAATTGAGAAGAGAAGTATCCAGTACAATATCTCTGTGATTGGATATAAATAAATAAGAGCTGTCTTTTTCAAGTTTGTCAAATCCGGAGATGCTTAAATTTTCAGAACTCTGTTTCAGAATCTGACGGATCGTGTGTGAGATATAATGATGCTGAAAATCACTTGTCGAATGAATATTCTGAAATCCCTCAAACCAAAAATTCTCATCCTTATCGGGAAAAGTAAAATTCATCAACGACTTCATCATAGGGTGTTTGGCAATACTCATCAGAGCATCATTAACTTCGTGATCATCAAACGGCCTTATATCATCAAACTTCGACATACTTTTATTTAAAATTAAACGCAGTGCAAAAGAACAAAAAATTATTGATCAAAAAGAGTGTTTGGAGGCTCAATTCCATTTATCATGATCAAAATCTAAACATAATAATTATGCTACAAATATAATTCTGCAATATATAGGGGTTATTATCAACCCCGTAAATGACCTTTTTTTTATATTTTACTATATTGTAGAGAAATTAGTTATAATGAATAATAATTTTTTATCAATTTTAGGATGGGTTGCAACCATAACGGCAATGGCAATGTACGTTTCATATATTCCACAGATCAGCAATAATATCAAAGGACAGAAAGGAGACTGGATACAGCCGCTGGTTGCTGCAATTAACTGTACATTATGGGTGACCTACGGTATTTTTAAGAAACCGAAACGTGACTGGCCTGTTGCTATTGCTAATTTCCCGGGGGTCGTTTTCGGGCTTATCGCATTCATTACTGCTCTTTAAAACAATCTAGCTACCGAGCATTTATTTAATAAGGTTATCATTTAATTTTTCCTGAGAAAACTATTAAAAATCCGGTATCGTTTCTTCTGATATAATCCGCAATTTTAAATTTTTTCAACTACAAAAATTTAAAATTTTAAACAAGTTCAATAATTAAATTGTACTTTTGCGACTCCGGTTATGCAAAAATCTCTCAGAGCCTTTTTTGTTTTTTCATTATTGCTGATATTTGTTTCTAATATCAGTGGGATCAGCGTTTGTCTGGATCATGCGAAGCATAATACTTCCAAATTATTCCCTAAAAAAGACTCAAAAAAAGAGAATGTACCTACCTTTTCTCAGGATGACGAATGCCAGTGTGCCCTTCATATGCACATGAATAACACCCTTATACCTGAGGCGCTAACAATAGATTTTACTCTAAGTACTTTAAATGACAGTGAGATGCCTCAACCGAAGGCAATTACATACCGCTGTCTGCTCGACTTTTTCAGTTCACGAGCTCCCCCTGCTGCCTTTGTTGCTGTAGTATAAAACCATTATACTCTATTTTCAATGCAGATTATTCTTTAATCTGTAGTCTGATGTCGTGAATATTTGTACTGCATAGTTACAGATATTCAATTATTAATAAGGCATATACAATGTCTATTTCAACAAATTCCATGTATACCCATAATTTTTATTATTCGGGAGTAATTCATTTTATTTCCAGCTTACCCGGCAGATATTTTGCGCTGGGGATCATTATCTCATCATCTCTGAATGCACAAAAAACAGAAGATTCTGCTGCAGCAACCATACAAACGGTAGAAATTATCGGCAGAAAATCAAAAGATTATACTTCGGATTATTCTTTTGCCGCCACTAAAACAGCAATGAAGAATAAGGATCTTCCCCTAACCTTAAATACGGTGACGAAAGAGCTCATCAATGACCGGCAGGCTTTTCAGCTTGGAGACGTCATGAAAAATGTAAGCGGAGTCTCCCCTTCCAGCTACTATAATCAATATAACATCCGGGGAATCAGTCAGAATGAAGAAGGACAGATCATCAATGGAATGCGTACCAGACAATATTATTTTCTACAGCCTATGACCTCCAATATAGAACGTGTTGAAATTTTCAAAGGTCCGGCAAGTATTACAATGTCCAGTGTAGATCCGGGAGGAACAATCAATATGGTGACTAAAAAACCATTGTTAAAACCCCGTCATGAAATCAGTGCTTCAGGCGGAAGTTTTGACACCTACCGTATCACGACGGATCTTACAGGTCCTTTAAATAAAAGTAAAACTTTACTGTATCGTTTTAACGGAGCTTATCAAAAGGCTAAATCATTCAGAGATTATGTGAATAACAGTGGGATTTTAATTTCTCCGTCCATTACCTTCATTCCGAATGAGAAAACCTCAGTAAATGTTGAAATGATCTTCAATGATCTTCACGGAAATCTCGACAGAGGGCAGCCTATTTTTGGAGCTGTTGCCGGAAAAACAGACCTCAACAGCACCCCAAAAACATTAAACTTAGGCGCTCCCGATGATTTTTTTAAAACAAAAGAGCTTATTTTAATGGGAAGCTTTGCCCATCATTTTAACAAACACATAAGCTTCAATGCCTCTTATATGAAGCAGTTTTGGAAAGAAAATCTACAGGAACACCGTACCACCAATGCTTTTGCTCCGGATATAAACAACAACCCTGTTTCCAGCCTGGCGATGATGCAGTTTATCCAAAGACAGCAGAGATGGGAAGTGGATAATATAAATGCTTATTTTAACTTTAATTTTAAAACAGGACAGGTCGAGCATCAGGCTTTGATCGGCTATGACAGTCAGATTTGGGAAAAACGAAAAGGAGGTCAGCAGAATGCTGCAAGAGGATATTTATTAAAGGATGGTTCCGCTGTTTCTTCCTATAATCCTGCCAATGCAAATCTTTATCAAACAATAGATTACAATGGAATCACTCTTCCTAAACCGAATGTAGATCCATTTGACTTAAATCCCGGTGCACAAAATCATCAGGGTGCTGATTTTAATCAACTTAATGTCATTACTCCTTTACCTTCGGCCCTTACAACAACCCATGCAGCATATATCCAGCATCTGCTCACCTGGAAGAAATTCAAAATATTATCCGGAATACGTCAGGAATGGTTTCAGGATATCACCCATTTTAAAGAATCTGACGAATCTTCATTCCGCAACAGTAAACTGCTGTACAGATTGGGGATTACCTATAGTTTAACGGAGAATATCAATCTGTACGGAACCTATCTTACAGGTTATCAGCCGCAGTCCAATACTGTAACACTAATGCCCAACACAGCCAGTTTTACAGGCTCGGTCTCAGCGGCAAGATTCAAACCTTTAACATCCGATTTAAAAGAGATCGGGATGAAAGCAAAAATTTTCGGGAATATTTTCGTGAGCATGGCATTGTATGAGATTAATCAGAAAAATATTTTAATCAATGCCAATAATCCGGCTCAGCCTGACGAGCTGATACAGAGGGGTGCCGACCGAAGCCGTGGTTTTGAAGCCGAGTTTACAGGTTATATTCTTCCTCAATGGCATATATACGGCGGCTACAGCTATATCGATGCTAAAATTACTGATGATGCAGATCCCAGTCTCATTGGAAAAAGAAAAGAAAATACCTCTAGAAACTCTGTGAACTTCTGGACACGCTACAATTTTTCAAAAATAAAGGCGATCAAAGATTTCGGAATTGGTACAGGCATATTGTATCAGAGTTCAAAAATCCCCTGGTTCACAAGAAGTTTTGAACTTCCTGCTTATGCAACGATAGATGCAGCATTGTATTATGCTCCTGCAAAATCTCCGGTTCAGCTGGCTTTTAACATTAATAATCTGACCAATAAAACCTATTGGATCGGAGCTCAAAACTATCTCAGACTATTTCCCGGAACCCCTAGAAATTATTTAATAACGGTTACTTATAAATTTTAAATTATGACTACTTCAAACCTACATCTGATCATACGAAAAACACGGCATGATCTCGTAAAAAGCAGGCAAAACCTTGTCATTATTGTCATTGTGCTCTTATTCTGTATGCTCAGCATTGGAATAGGATTCACAAAATATACAGACACCTTTTCAAAAGTAAAAGAATATAGGAAAGAAGTTCGTGAAAGCTGGGAGCACAGACCCGATAAGCATCCGCATCGCATGGCGCATTATGGTTATCTTGTGTTTAGAAATGGGCATCCTCTGAGTATTTTCGATAACGGGCTGGATAATTATCTTGGAAATGTCATCTTTCTTGAAGCACACAAACAGAATACAGCCAACCTTTCAGAAGCAGGAAGTTCAGGAGCTCTGGTAAGATTTGGAGCTTTCACCGGCGCATTTATTCTGCAGGCTATTGTTCCTCTCATCATTTTATTCTTAGGATTTGGATTAATTGTTCAGGAGCGTGAAAATGCCACCTTAAAAATAATAAGTGTTCAGGGAGCCTCAGGAAGAGCTATTATCTGGGGGAAGATTCTTGGAATCTGGCAGTTTTCTTTACTGTTTCTGCTTCCGGTCATTCCCGTTGTTTTTCTGGCAGCATTGATGTCGGATACCACAACCCGGGCCGATGTTTTCACCAGATTAGCGGCTTTACTTCCGGCCTATATGATCTATTATTTTTTCATCAGCACCTTAACAGTTGTTATATCTGCAAACAGCAGAGCATTATCATCAGCTCTTATCAGTCTTATCGGCTGCTGGCTTTTTCTGATAATCTTTCTGCCAAAAGGCATTCAGTTTGCAGCTCAAAATGTATATCCCATTCCGTCCCGTATTGCTTTTGAAACCGAGCTGGAAAAGGATATTCTGAAATCCGGAGACAGTCACAATCCTGATGACTCTCATTTTAAAATGATAAAAGACTCTTTACTTGCCCATTATAAAGTCAGCAATACTAATGAACTTCCCTTTAACTACAGTGGTTTTGTCATGAAAGAAGGTGAAAAAATAAGCTCAAGAATATACATCAGGCATCAGAAAGCATTACAGGACATTTATAACAGGCAACAGAAATTCTCAGATCTCTCAGGATTTCTGGATCCTGCCATTGCTGTTAAAAATTTTTCAATGACCGCAACAGGAACCGATCTTTTCTCTTACACTCAGTTTCAGAAACAGGCGGAAGAATACCGCTACAAAATGGCTCAGCGCCTCAATGATTTACAGATTGAACACATCAGCAATGTAAAGCCCGAAAAAGGCGGTCCTCCAGCAATCATTGATAAAGACAACTGGAAAAAATTCCCTGATTTTAATTATCAGTATGCTTCTTTTTCTGAAAGTATCAAAAAACAATGGATGCCTGTCGCAGCGCTATTTTTTTGGCTGGCCGGATGTATAATTATCATAGAAATAAGTGGAAGAAAATTAAAATTAATTTAAATGAATCACTATTTATATAAACAGTTTTACCGCAACAAAGCATACATCATTGCCTTGCTGTTTTTATTGATTGCCGGATTAATGGCAATTTATACCGGAAAAAAATTTCTGGACCGAAACGAAGAAATCATTGCTAAAAGCGGCATATTTCAGAAAGAAAGTATTGAGAGAAATGCAAAATTTCATAAGGATGATTTAGGGCTGGTGCTTTATTATATTAAATTCAATTTAGTCAATGAAGCTCCTAAACTTGCGGCCTTAAATATAGGAATGAGGGATTTAAACCCATCGATACAGGGAGTTACCATAAGAAATCTGGAAGAACAGCGTTATAATTCAGATTTTTACAATCCTGCCAACGCTGCTGTCGGAAACTTCGATTTCAGTTTTGTTCTGGTATTCCTTTTTCCTTTGATTATCATTGCGTTTTGCTATAATCTTATTTCCGAAGAAGAAGAACACGGAACCTGGAAGCTCCTTTCGGTGCAAAGTGTCAACCTGAGAAGACTTCTGGATATGAAAATGTTTATACGATTCATCGCCATAAGTATAATTTATCTTCTATTGATCATTATTGCAGCTATTTGGATAAAAATCCCTCCAGATCATTATTTTATTGCTTTTATCATAAGCGGATGGCTGTATATTATCGTTTGGTTTGCACTATGCCGATGGATCATCTCATTCCGAAAATCTTCAGCCCGAAATGCATTGCTCCTTCTGATCATATGGGTCAGTACGAACTTTATTATCCCGATGAGCACTAATATGGTGATTCAGAAACTCTTCCCTGTTCAGGAATCTCTTAAAGCTGTAATGCAGCAGAGAGAAGGCTATCACAACAAATGGGATGAAGCTAAAAACCCGACTATGGAAAAATTTTATGAGGTATATCCTCAATTCAGAAAATTTACGGCAGAGGAAAACGAAGCATTTACATGGACATGGTATTATGCCATGCAGCATATGGGTGATCTGGAAGCGGCAGCATCTTCAAAACAGTATTCGGAAAAAATGCTTACCCGAAATCAGATTTCTCTGTATCTGGGGTATTTTCTTCCTAATATCCATACACAGCTAGCAGAAAGCTATCTTTCAAAAACCGACATGAGCAATCATCTGCAATATGCCTCTGCACTGAAGAAATTTCATGAAGAAAAGCGTTTATTTTTCTATCCTCTTATTTTCTCCGGAAAAAATGCAGACTCTGTCAACTGGACACAGCAGGCGGTAAGCATTTTCAGATCTTCTGAAAAAATAAATTTCACCCAGCTTTTCTTGCCCTATCTGCTTTTCATTGGTCTATTTATCATCCTTCCATACAATAAATACAGAAAATTATGCTAAAAACAATTAATCTTCATAAAAAATATAACGATTTTACAGCTCTTCAGTCTCTTAATCTTGAGATACAAAAAGGTGAAATTTTTGCCCTTCTCGGACAAAACGGCGCGGGAAAAAGTACGACGATCAATATTCTGTTGGGGCTCATTCAGGCCACTTCAGGGGATGCTTTCATTAATGATATATCTGTAAAAAATCATCCTGAAAAAATAAAAAAACATTTAGCCTATATCCCTGAAACTGTACTGTTGTATCCCAATCTTACAGGAATTGAGAATCTGGATTTCTTTTCAAAAATTGCAGGATTCAATTATACTAAAAATGAACTGTCAATTTTATTACACCGTACCGGATTGCAGGAATCAGCCCATGAGAAAGCATTGGGAGGATATTCAAAAGGGATGCGTCAGAAAGTAGGCATTGCCATTGCTCTCGCTAAAGATGCGAAAGTCCTGCTGCTTGATGAGCCTACTAGCGGACTTGATCCCATTGCGACCTCGGAGTTTACAGAAATTATTCGTCAGCTCGGCAAAGAAGGCAGAACCGTTTTAATGGCCACCCACGATATCTTCAATGCGGTGAGTGTAGCCACCCATATCGGAATAATGAAACAGGGCGAACTGGTTCAGAACTTGCCTTCCAAAGCATTTACAGCTGAGGAATTACAGAATTTATACCTCAAAACAATTTAATTCAGATTTTGATGTGAAAATCCGGAGAAGCTGTCCCATAACTATTTTTGAATGTCATGAAAGCCTACTGGTGAAGTTCAGAAATATATAAAAGAATACAAGACCTTAATTTTAAGAAACTTTAACTTAAAATATGCTGTTTCGGGCTGCTTTTCCGATTTTCCAACTCATCTTCTTATTTTATTTTAAAATTTATGAAATAGAAAAATACCTTTTACAACATTGATTTTCTTAGAGATAGAAGCAAAAACAAGATAAACGTTCATTATTTATTGATATTTGTAAAAAGATTTATTTGTACTTACTGCCCATTTTATTTTGAATCCTTTCAGCTTCTGCCTAAATTTGTAAAAAATTTAAATTAATGAACTATAAACTTGAGCTCAATACGCAAGAGCCTAATTCTAACATTGTTTTTAACACAATCGTATTTGATGCGTTCAAGGTCAATATAGTGGAAAGATATATCGGAAAGATGAATTATAATCCGAAATTATTCGAAGTTATATTTAAGGTCAGAACGCTGAATGACGAACTTATCAATAAAAAAGACGGTAATGTAAAGGTAAAAATAAAGGACGCCGACTTTGATACTTACCACAGATTAACGAGCCGACTGAACTCTTATGATTACAAAAATAAATTAATCAACAGAACGGAGGTAGATCAGGAATATGTTCATTTTATTCTGAGTTTGGTGATTATGAATTATCAGCTTAACTAAGCTTTTATTAAACTTATCCAAGGCTTCTCCAGAAAGTGCTATAAGAATACTTGATCTTTATAAATCCAAAGATTCAGTATTCCAAAGTGAATGTAATTGACGGCATACCGTTTGAATATTTGAAATAAGAAGTCATCTGACAGTCATTCTGTTGACTGTTATCATAACAACACTCTTATGGATAATAAAACAATTTTAGAAAAAGCCAATGCAGCCATTGCGGAGGGAGATCATGAGACCTTCCTCTCCTACTGCACAGAAAATACAATCTGGACCTTTGCAGGAGATCAGATACTTTCCGGTAAAGAGGAAGTACGCCGTTATATAGCTGATGCCTACAGAAAACCTCCAAAATTCAATGTAGATCATCTCATTGGCGAAGGAGATTATGTAACTGCAGTGGGTACAATAAGTTTATTCAATGAAGATTCCGAATGGACAGAATATCATTATTGTGATATCTGGAAATTTGAAGCCGGAAAGATGGCTGAGCTGAAAGCTTTTGTCATTGAAAAATAAATTTTAAGATCAATTGTTCAGGTCTTGCAGCATTTTAGATCAAGATTCTGAAATGTGAATAACAAACAAAGGTTTAAATAAAGTCAGCATGAAAAATATAGTATTGATTGTCTTCATTTTTACCGGAATGATCACTTATTCGCAGCAAAAAGAAAAACAAAACCACTTTACAGTACTTGTCCGTGAAGCAGAGGGCGACCTCAACAAAGACGGATTAATGGATAAAGTCACAGTTTCAATGGATACTGTTGATGCATCACAACCGCTGAAATTAGAAATATTTTTCTTACAGCCCGATCATCAGTTTAAAATCATAATCTCTTCGGCAGATATCCTGGACTCCCAATATCCTAACGGAAAATATGGTGGAAATCAAATTCCTGATATCTCTATTGAAGATGGTTATTTTATCTTATATTCAGAAATTAAAAATGTTCATAATCAATATAAATTTTTATTCAGAAACGGAAAATTTGAATTGGTTAAGCTCTCAAAAGTGAGCTGGGATGGTAAAAATACAACGACAGAAACTGAATTTGATTTTATCAAAGGAAAAAGAACCGAAATTGCCCAGGCCTTAGGTTCAGAAAAACCAATCAGGAAAGATGAACAGAAAATTTCCATAAAGCCATTACCCGATCTTCAGAATTTAAAGACATTTGAAAACAGGCTGAAATAGCCGTATTTACTAAAATAAAAAATAGCCTGATGTTTAAAATATCAGGCTATTTTTTTATGAACACATGCTCTAAACTTTTCTTAGAGCTTTTCCAGCTCGCCGTACTCGCTATTTTCTGTATTTCGGCGAGCCTCTGGCTCGCCGAAATACAGAAAATGAGCTCAAACAAATACTTTGATCTGGGCTAGGATGACAATTATCTTCTCAACGATTGTTTTTTTCTTTTCAACGACAATTATTGCCTGTTGGATGAATAGCAGCTCCTGTTCTTGGGGGATATCTCTAAATTTACATCAGTTAAAACAATTAAAAATAAAACATTATGGAAATTATTCAAACATCAGAAAACGCATTATCTCACTCTACTGTAACAGCGATTATTAATGCCCCTATCGAAAAAGTAAATATTGCAGACTGGTTATTAAACTTACCGGATGCCGAATACCAGAGATGCTCAACTCAGCATATCGGAGCTGCAATCTCTACGACATTTGATGGCGAACCGGTGTCTTTAAATGTAGAAACAATCGGTGATGCCTTAATGGTACAACATTATGTAGCCGATGTTTACCGTCCGGATTACTGCCGTATGCTTTCAATTTCAGATTCCATTACTCAAAACGGCCGCACAAAAGTTCAGGTTTTATGGGAACTGAAAGCTACAAAAATTGACGAAAACACCTGTCTTTACACCAATGAAATTCACGCAACCGCTACTCCGGAAATGTTTGAATATATAAAAGAGCACGGTGTTAACTTAGCTGATGCAGCAGCAGCAAGACAGGCAGCTTCTGATGCACATAACCACGAAGAAACACCAAATTTTGCAAAAAGCATCGAAAACAAAGCACTGACAGGAAAATATAATCAACCTTTTTAATAAAAAAAAATAGAAATGAGTGTACTTCGGTACGCTCATTTCATTTACAAAAGTTATGGAGAAAACATTATTTGAAAAACTGACAGGTACATGGACTTTGGTAGACTTAATTGAAGTTCCTGTGAATAATGATAAAATAGCGCTCCCTATGGGTGAAAAACCAAAAGGATTGATCATTTACAGTAGTGATGGCTACATGTCAGCGCAAATTATGAATCCGGATCGTAAAAATTTCATTCAGGAACAGTGGACAAATGCCAATCCGGAAGAGTATACGCTGGAGGCTTCTACCTATCTTTCTTATTCAGGTCCTTTTCATACTGATGATGAGAAGCAGATGGTGAGCCATACTCTATATGTTTCGCTTTTTCCCAACTGGACGGGACAGACTCAAAACCGTAAAGTTCTTTTCAAAGACGGATTGTTACATCTGGAAAGTGAAAAACCATTCATGAACAATTCACGGATGGTCATCCATAAGCTTACCTGGAAAAGAGTGAAAATTTAATATAAATCTTAATTATAACACCTATGAAAGCAGTAGTTATTACAAAATATGGCGCTCCGGAAGTGCTGAAGTTACAGGAATATGCAACTCCTGAAATCAATGGAGATCAGGTTTTAATTGAAGTAAAAGCAGCAGGACTGAACCGTTCTGATATCTTTCAGAGGGAAGGAAATTATCCCGCTCCTCAAGGTATGTCTGCCGAAATTCCAGGTTTGGAAGTTTCCGGAACTATCGTCCAGTGTGGGCCTCAGGTGGTTGGCTTTAAAGCAGGCGACCATGTATGTGCACTTCTTGCAGGTGGTGGCTATGCCGAATACGTCAGCGTACGCGAAGGTCAGTGTCTCCCGATTCCTTCAGCCTTGAGCTTCACAGAGGCAGCCAGTCTTCCGGAAACCGTTTTTACCGTCTGGTCAAATGTTTTTCAACGCGGAGCACTTAAATCCGGAGAAAGCCTTTTAATTCACGGCGGAAACAGTGGTATTGGGATTACAGGCATTCAGCTGGCTCATGCATTGGGTTCAAAAGTCTTCGTAACGGTCGGTTCAGAAGAAAAAGGTAAGAAATGTCTTGAGCTGGGAGCTGACGCCTATATTAATTATAAGACACAGGATTTTGAAAAAGAACTGCAGGAGGAAGGTATTGATGTTATTTTAGATATGATCGGAGGCAGCTATTTAAGTAAAAATGTGAATATTCTGAATCCGGAAGGCAGACTCGTTCATATCAATGCTGTAGACGGCAGCCATGTTGATCTCGACATCTGGAAGGTCATGCTGAAGCGCCTGACTATAACGGGAAGTACATTAAGAAGCAGAGAATATGATTTTAAAAAGCAGCTTGCCGGAGAGATTCAGAAATATGTCTGGCCTTTGATAGAATCCGGAAAATTTAAACCTGTTATTTTTCAGACTTTTCCGTTTTCTGAAGCCGCAGAAGCGCACCGTATGCTTGAAAAAAATACACACACAGGTAAAATTATACTTGTCCGTTAAATGATTAAGCCGAGCCATCAAAACATAATACCTTTTCAACGATCCATAATGCCTGTTCGTCGAATTTGAAATGATTAAAACAGGCTTACAATCTACCTTTACTTCACAAAACGAGCAAAAATGCTTTATAAACTCTAAAAATCAATTATTATGAAAACAAAAATTGGAATTACAGAAAAAAATACAGAAGCCGTTTCTAATGAATTGGCAAAATTATTGGCTGACGAATTTGTACTTTATACTAAAACCAGAAATGCGCACTGGAATGTTACCGGTGATAATTTTCATGCCATGCATATTTTCTTTGAAAATCAATATAAACAGTTAGATGATCTTATTGACAGTGTTGCTGAGCGTATGCGTAAAATCGGACATTATGCTCCTGCAACGATGAAAATTTATCTGGAACTCACACATCTTACCGAATACAGTGACAGAACAAATGATGGCTTAGGCTACATGAAAGACCTTTTGAGTGACCATGAAAGCATTATCGACTTTTTGCGTGGAAATATCACCCCTTTTGCTGAAAAGTATAAAGATTACGGAAGCAGTGATTTCATTACCGGCTTAATGGAAACCCATGAAGAAATGGCCTGGATGATCCGCTCATACTTCAGATAATCGAAGGTCTGAAACATAAAAAACAGAAACTAATAAGTATATTTGTATGAAACCATAAATATACCACCATGAAAGCCCTGATCGTTGATGATAATGATATCGCAAGAGCCACACTGGCTCATCTGGCAAAACAAATTCCCGGCCTTACAGTTGTCAACCAGTATTCCAATGCTATAGATGCCTATAATCACTTGCAGAAAGAGCAAATCGAAATATTATTCCTGGATATTGAAATGCCTGAAATGACTGGTATTGAACTCACAAAAAACCTTTCAGGAAAAGATACTATTATCATTTTCACCACATCAAACAGAGAATACGCACTGCAAGCTTTTGAGCTGAATATTGCGGACTATATTTTAAAACCTGTAATGCCGGCAAGATTTTTACAGGCGGTGAGCAAAGCTCAGTCTATACTTGAAAGCAGGAAAGAGAATATCCAGATGACTCAGGATGAGTTTTTATTCGTGAGAGATTCCAATATTACAAGACGTTTAAAACTTGATGATATTTTTTATGCAGAAGCCATGGGTGATTATGTAAAATTCTACACCCGGGAAAAAATGTTTGCGATCCACGGAACGATGAAAAGTGCGGAAGAGCGCCTCCCAAAGAATGATTTTATAAGAGTTCACCGGTCATACATTATCTCTGTGAGTAAGATTGATACCTTACAGGATGGCGGAATTATGATCAACGGAAAATTCATTCCTGTTGCTGATGCTTACAGAAAAATACTCAATACAAGAATGAACGTTTTTTAAGAGAAATCGATTGCATTATCAGCTCCTTGTTCTCAATCTGACTGAATCAGCTCTCAGTCATTATACCTTTTATTTATGATCAATACCTCTTTTATCATGGGAAACAAACGGTTTAGTTATTTTATCATTCTTACATTCATTGCAGGAACTGTATTATTGGTAGCTGTTCAGATCAATTCGGCTAAGAATACAAAAGCACTTATCCAAAATAATAATACTCTCTTGAATGAGCTGCGTTCGAGCAATCATCTGAGAGAAATAGACCGCGATATTTTGGGAGTTGAAAGCAGAATAAGGGCATCTATTGCCACTAATGACACCACCCACCTGGAAGGTATTGACCAGAAAATAAATCAGATAGAAAACTTTCTCGATTCTTTATCAAAAGACAATGTAGATGCCGAGGAAGAACGCCTTATACACAGACTCAGTGTTCTTGCCATGGAGAAAAAGACCACTAAAGAAAAATTATTACAGCGGTATAATTCTTTGGGAAATATGGATGATCAGACCTCTATTGCCAATCCTCGTGCAAGAATGATTTCAAATGAAATTACAACAATTACGGCAAAAATCTATGAGACCAGAAAGCTGCATATGGTAGAGCTCAGTAAACGGAGTGAGGAAATGGGAAGAAAAGCAAGACTGTATGATAATTCTCTGCTTGTACTTCTTGTTCTGAGCGGCGGCGTTGTAGGATTTCATATCCTCCGCCAGTTCCGCAGACAGCAATTATTGATAGAAGGGTTGGATATTGCTGAGAAAAAAGCGTCTGTAGCAGCACAGACCAAAGAAAATTTTCTGGCCAATATGAGCCACGAAATACGGACTCCCCTGAGCGGAATTTTAGGGTTTACCAATTTGCTTCAGAAAAGACCACTGGATCAGACCTCAGCAGAGTTTGTATCGTCTATTCAGCGATCCGGAGAAAATTTAATGACAATTATTAATGATATTCTTGATTTGTCTAAAATTGAAGCCGGCATGATGCGAATTACTCCTGGAATATTCAGTATCAACGGATTGATCAATTCAGTAGAAACCTTTTTTGTAGAGCGGGCCAAAGAAAAAGGACTCTCCATTTCAAGCAAAGTAGATCCTTCAATTCCCGATACCCTGAACGGTGATGCAACGAGACTGACACAAATCCTGGTAAATCTCATCGGAAATGCGATCAAATTTACCCACCAGGGAAGCATTGCTATTGAAATTTACAACAAGAATCAAACTGAAAATGAAGTGGTTATCGGATTTAAAATTTCAGATACAGGAATCGGAATCGATAAAGAAAAACTGAATGAGGTTTTTGAACGCTTCAATCAGGGTGAAGATTCCACGACCAGAAATTATGGCGGAACAGGACTTGGACTGTCAATTGTTAAAAGTTTAATCCTATTGCAGCGTGGACATATTGAAGTAAGCAGTGAACAGGGAAAAGGAACAACCTTTCATTTCCACATTCCTTATAGCATTGCAAAAGAACAACTTAACACCCTTCCTGCTATGGATACCAATTATTTTAAAGATAAATCAAATATTCCGTTAAGGATTTTGGTTGTAGATGACAATGTTATTAACCAAAGCCTGATGAAACACCTGCTGATGCAATGGAACATCGATTTTGATATTGTATCCAATGGTCTGGAAGCCGTGGAATATCTCGAAAAAAATGACAGTGACCTTGTATTGATGGATATACAGATGCCACAAATGGACGGCTATACTGCTACCCAGCAGATCCGGGAGGTTCTGAAACTGAATATCCCGATTATTGCGATGACTGCCCACGCCCTAGCAGGGGAAAGAGAAAGATGCCTGAGCCGGGGAATGAATGAATACATTTCCAAACCTATAAAGGAAGAAGAACTTTTCAAACTTATTTCCAGCTTCGGCATGCAGGATCCAATAACCGCTGAAACAAAGCCTGAGGAAAAAGTGACCGCATTTCAGTATATTGAACTTACCTATATGCAATCTGTAAGCGGAGGTGATCTCACTTTTGAAAAAACTGTTACCCAACAGTTTATTGATCATATTCCGCATCATTTGCAACAACTTACAAATGCGTATCAAAAGAATGATTTTACCACTGTAAAACTCAGAGCTCACGATATGAAATCGAGTACAGCTATTATGGGAATTCTCTCTCAGCTGGAAGAAAAACTGAATATCCTTGAAACAGCTACAGAGCAGAATCCAACTGTTCAAAAAACTTTGGAAGAGGTGAAAACACGTATTAATCTGGCTGTTGAAGAAGCAAAAGTATATGTAAAATCATTATAATACTTAAACCCATCTAAAAAACAAAATCATTATGGAAAATCAAGGAGCATCTGTTGTGATTACCCATCATATTTTGGATGGCAAACAAAAGGAATATGAGAGCTGGCTGGAAGAAATTGTTCCGCTTACCAGGCATTCGGAAGGTTTTATTGATCATCAGATTGTACGTCCGATCCCGGACCTTACTTTTGTATATACGGTTATTATCCGTTTTGATACCATTGCCCATCTAAAAAACTGGATGGAATCTGATGCCAGAAAAAAACTGATTCAAAAAGCCAATCCATTTTTCAGAAAAAATGACCGTTATCAGATAAAATCGGGGCTGGACTTTCTGTTCACATCTGAAACAGAAGGCAATAAAATTCCGGTACGCTGGAAACAATATTTGGTAACCTGGTCTGCAATCTACCCCTTATCGATCATAATACCACTTATTTTATTTCCATTATTAAGATTTTTAAAAATCCCTGCAAACCACTATTCCGATGCGCTGGTTAACTCAGGAATCATTGTTTTATTGATGGTATTTGTAGTTATGCCTAATTATACAAAACTGATAAAAAAATGGCTGTATAAATAATCGGTATTAATACAAACAAATTATTAATAAACTGAGTTGGAGATAAGACATTGAGTTTTTATGATATGAGAAAGTTTGAAGCTGAAAAAAGGAAGTTATAGAAACCTAAATCATAACTCTAAGAGAACTTGGAGCTCATAAAAGACTAACAGTAACCTCCCTCCAGAGGCTTCCAACTACATCATATGGATTTCTTAGCCCGAACTCAGGTTAATGAAAAAAATAAGTCCGCTTTAATTTGATATTGAAGTGGATTTACTCATTATTAATATTGCTCTCAGCAATGTCAGGAACGGTAACAAAGCTCTTTCCCAATATCATAAAAACACACCAGCTATTCCCTGTCTGATCCCAACGATTCTTTTTGCCCATTCACCGAACACAGCATAAAAACAGGCTGTATGTGCACTAGCTTTACAGTAGTAAAATAAGCGATTCAATTACACAATACGAAGAAGCTTACAGTCAATAAAATTTATAATAACATTAAAACCGAAAAACGATGAGTACACTAAAACTAAAAGACGGAACAAAGATTTTTTACAAAGATTTAGGAGAAGGGCAACCAATTATGTTTCACCACGGGTGGCCTTTATCGGCTGACGACTGGGATGCACAGATCATGTTTTTCCTCCAAAAAGGATACCGGTTAATCGCCCATGACAGAAGAGGTCACGGTCGCTCAAGCCAGACTGCTTCAGGACATGAAATGGAAACATACGCTTCAGATGTAGCAGAGCTTACAGAATATTTAGACCTGAAAAATGCCATTCACATCGGACATTCAACCGGCGGTGGCGAAGTGATCCGCTACGTCAATAAGTATGGTAAAGACAGAGTTGCAAAAGCTGTTTTAATAAGCTCCGTACCTCCTGTAATGGTAAAAAGTGAAAACAATCCTGATGGTGTTCCTATTGAAGTTTTTGATAATATCAGAGACCAGACCCTAAACAACAGACAACAGTTTTACATCGATCTTACTTTTCCTTTTTACGGCTACAACAGAGAAGGAGCCAATATAAAAGAAGGTATTCAGAGAAACTGGTGGCGACAGGGAATGATGGGAAGTATTTTAGCACACTATGAATGTGTAAAAGCATTTTCAGAAACAGATTTTACCGAAGATTTAAAAGCCGTAGATATTCCGGTACTGGTTTTACATGGTGAAGATGACCAGATTGTACCTTACCAAAATGCCGGTGTAAAATCAGCCAAATTACTGAAAAACGGAAAATTAATTACCTATCCCGGTTTTCCTCATGGCATGCCAACCACAGAAGCTGCAACCATTAATAAAGATATTCTTGAATTTATCAAATCTTAATCAGGATATAATTTCAGAATTAAGTAAAAAAAGTGAACCTGCAGGTTCACTTTTTTCATGTATACTCTTTAACAATGAGTCTGTTTGAACTTTTATTTTCAGTCTTACAAAGCAATCTTTCGTGCTTTATCATCACTCTTTTTACTCTTAACGACTCTTTTTGCCTTTTCACCGAACGTGACTTCAAAGTCGATTGTTTCCTGACTAACTTTACGGTAGTAAAACAAACAATACTAATCATCATTAAAAAATAATATTATGAACAACGAATCATTAAGCTTCAGATACGAGTTAGAAAAAAAAGAGCCTCGTACCAACGACGGAGGAACAACCAGAGGAGCATCCGTAACAGATTTTCCGGCATCCATAGGCATTGCAGGAGTATCCATGAGATTACAACCGGGAAGTATGCGTGAGCTTCACTGGCATGCCAACGCTGCAGAATGGGCTTACGTTATTTCAGGGACTGTACGTACAACCATCATACATCCGGATGGACACAGCTATACAGATAATTTCGAGCCTGGGGATGTCTGGTATTTTCCAAAAGGATATGGCCATTCTATACAGGCTACAGGAACCGAAGAATGCCACTTTATACTAATCTTTGACAACGGAAATTTTTCTGAAGACCATACCTTCAGTGTCACAGATTTTGTTTCATCGATGCCTCCTGAAATTGTAGCCCAAAACTTAGGTTTAACATTAGAGGAAGTATCAAGATTACCTCAGAAAGAAGCTTATTTTGCGGCCGGTATTGTTCCGGATGAGCTATCATTTAATGCAGCTCCCCGTTCTGAAGAATCAGACATTGAATTAACCAATCTGCACCGTTATCCTCTGCATGCACAACAACCAAGAATTATTCCTGGCGGAGGTTTACAAAGATTGGTTACCCGACAAGAATTTCCTATCAGCACAACAATGGCAGGTTCAGTTCTAGAATTACAGCCTGGTGCTTTAAGAGAAATGCACTGGCATCCCAATGCAGACGAATGGCAGTATTATATTTCCGGACAGGCGGAAATGTCAGTTTTCTTAGCAGAAGGTACCGTAGTAACAGAACAGTTCAATGCAGGTGATGTGGGATATGTTCCAATGGGAGCCGGGCATTACATTAAAAATACTGGCAATACGGTTTGTAAAGTGCTGATCGGATTCAACAGCGGAATTTATGAATCTATTGATTTAAGTGAATGGCTTGCCGGAAATCCTAAAGATGTTATCATCACCAATTTCGACCTTGAAGATGATGAAATAGAGAAATTCCCGGCTAAGAAGGTATTCATTCAACCTGAAAAATAATCAGTTTGCTTTCTCCTACAAAAGCTTCTGTAGTGGTTGACACGATCAGAATGCAGGAAAGGCTGGCCATACTCCTTGCTTTCATTGCAGGCTATATGGATGCAACCGGAATTATACGGTGGAAGACCTATGTCTCTTTTATGAGTGGAAATACAACACAGCTGGGTACTGCGCTTTCAGGACAGAAATCCGAAATAATTGTTACCTCAGCTGTTGTCATCGGTTGTTTTTTACTGGGAATTTATGCGGGAACCTGTTTATCATTATGGAAGAAAGTTAAGATACGGACACTGCCATTTTATTTGGTTGCCGGTATTTTAGCAATATATCTGATGATATCACAGGCTTATAATATTCCTCCCATTCCTTCGGTTGCCGTCATCGGCTTTTCTATGGGAGTAATGAATACCATTGTAACGTCTGTAGGCAGCCAAAAGGTAAATACAGATTTTGTAACCGGTACACTAAACAGTCTGGCAATCAATACAGCTATGCTCAGCATGACGGATGATACCATGGAAAAAAAACAGTATAAAACTAATATTATCCATTTATTACTGCTGTGGACAGGCTTTTTATCTGGTGCATTCAGTGCTGGTATACTTCTTCCATTGCTGGAAAGCTGGATTCTGGGTATTCCTATCCTTTTATTATTAACCTGTTCATTGATCGTAGACACTTCAATTATTAAAATTTAAAAATAATACCATGCTTCAAAAAAATACCGTTGCGCCCGATTTCACATTGTTCGCGACACCAGATCAAAAAATTACGCTTTCAGAGTTTAAAGGCAAAAATATAATTCTGGCATTTTATCCTGCAGACTGGAGTCCTGTGTGTAGTGACCAAATGGCACTGTATAACGAAATACTGAAACTCTTCAGGAAATACGATGCTGAAATTTTCGGAATTTCTGTAGACAGTAAATGGTCTCACCTGGCCTTTTCTCAATCCAGAAATCTCCATTTTCCATTATTAGCCGACTTTGAACCCAAAGGAAACACTGCCATAAAATATGGTGTCTATAATACTGAGGAAGGGGAATGCAACCGGGCTCTTTTTGTGATCAACAAAGATGGAATAATCGAATGGAGCTATCTTTCACCTATGGCAATCAATCCGGGAGCAGATGGAATTTTAGAGATTTTAGAAACACTTAAAACAAAATAATCATGTCACTACAACCAGCCGTCAGCAATACTGACCATATATCAGGCAATTCAAACGCCGAATTTACCATTGTTGAATACGGAGATTATCAATGTCCATATTGTGGAGCAGCATATCCTGTTTTAAAACAATTAATAAAAGAATTCGGAGATCAGATAAAATTCGTCTTCAGAAATTTTCCCCTTTCAGAAATGCATCAGTATGCTCTTCCGGCAGCACTTGCAGCAGAAGCAGCAGCATTACAGGGTAAATTTTGGGAAATGCACGATGCTATTTACGAAAATCAGGAATCCCTGAATGATCTGTTTCTGTTTAAACTAGCCGAAAAAATAAACTTAGATCTTGAAAAATTCAAAACAGATATTCAAAAACCAGAATTATCAGATAAAATAGACGCCGATTTTGAGAGCGGGGTCATGAGTGGAGTCAACGGAACCCCTTCTTTTTTTATCAATGGCAAAAAATTTAACGGTGGGGCTGAAGATTTATTAAAGCTTCTTAATGAATAAAGATTACACTTTTTTAAACCTTTACCGATGAAAAAAGATGCCGTTTTATATTCATCTCTTGTTATGGCTTTCAGTGCTGGCTTTGTAGATACAAGTACTTTTACAGTTGCTGACGGCTTATTTTCAGCGCACATTACAGGAAATCTTGTTGTTTTTGCCTATAAATTAAGCGATCATCCAGAACTCAGTGATTTTGTCAATTTAATCAGTTTTCCGGTTTTTATAACAGCAGTTATTCTGACGGCGAAAGTCAATGCCCGTTACAAAAATCAAAAAGGAATATTTGCTTCAATCGGTATACTTCTGATATTTTCAGGAATCATCGCTTTTGGTCTTAAACAGCAAGATATTTCTACAGGTTGGGTATACCGAACTATGTTAATGATTATTGTCTTTTCAATGGGAATTCATAATACAGCTAATAGATTATATGCCGATACTGTATTTGGTCCGACAACTGTAATGACCGGAAATATCACCAGAGGCATCATTGATTTTTTCTTATACCATTCTACCCAGCACAACACTAAAAAACTCGTTGATTTACAGCAAACTACCATTCTTTTAACGGCATTTTTAACAGGATGCATCTCAGGAGCTTTAGTCTCGTTTAATTTCGGATTGGTTTCAATGTTGATTCCAGGAATTTTACTAACTGCTTATTATCTCTTTTTCCATCAACATAACATTGTAAATGAAATCAAATAATTAGAGCCTGTTTAAATTCTATTAAACTCAATATATTGATTTTCAACAACCGTAATTATGGTCTTCGACAGGTTTAGACTGATAAATCGTATGATTTAGCCGTGTCAGATTGAGCTCAGCCTGTCGTGAGCTTGACGAACTATCGAAATCTTTTAGAGTTTTTTAAAGCTAAATTTCAACATACTTTTAAAAGCTTTTTTGAAATACAAAATATGTCTTGCGCTGTATCCTTAAAATCTAAACGAGTCCAGAATTTATCAGTATGGTTTAGTCTTAAAAATAAGTTCTCTCTTCACAATTTATTTATTTTATCTTTGGAATAGCGCAATCGATTGCAATAAAATTGGTTTTTTAAAATAAAACTTAGCATAAAAATTATCCTGCCGACAGTGCAGGATAATTTTTAGTCATAATTATTTTAGATTGCGGTAATCAAAGGAAATTATTTTAATATAATAGAAGAAACCTTTAATAAAACTAAACAATTCCATACTATCATGAAAAAATATGCTTTACTCCTTTTTGTAATGTTACTGTCGGGTTCAAGTTCGGCCCAATATAAAGCGTGGACTTCAGCGCAACAGCCTCTACAGGAAATTCAGGCATTGAAAAAGCAAATCGTAAAGCCTAATTTCAGAAAAAAAGACTATCTGATTACAGATTTTGGTGCCATCGGTGATGGAAAAACCAAAAATACGGAAGCCTTCAAGAAAGCCATCGAAAAATGTAACGCAGAAGGTGGCGGACGGGTTGTTGTGCCCAAAGGAATTTTTCTTACAGGTGCTATTTATTTAAAAAGTAATGTTAATCTTCATGTGAGTGAAGGCTCAACTATTTTATTCAGTCAGGACAGCAACGACTACCCTATTGTTTTAACACGTTGGGAAGGCATGGAATGTATGAATTATTCGTCTCTCATCTACGCCTATGAGGAAGAAAATATCGCTGTTACCGGAAAAGGAACATTGGACGGAAACGCTGACTTAGATCATTGGTGGTTCTGGTGCGGTGCCACAAAATACGGATATAACGAATCTCGTCCGGGAAGACAGAACCCTGCCCGTGCAAAACTGCATGAATATATGGCTCAGAGAAAGCCTGCCAGAGAAAGAATCTTTGGTGACGGATATTATTTGAGACCCAATTTCGTTCAGCCTTATAAATCAAAAAACTTTTACATGGCAGATGTTTTGGTGAAAAACTCTCCAATGTGGAACCTTAATCCGGTACTTTGTGAAAATGTTTTGATTGAAAGAGTTAAAGTAATCAGCCACGGACCAAATAATGATGGTTTTGATCCTGAAGCATGTAAAAATGTGTGGATTAAAGATTCTTATTTTGATACCGGAGATGACTGTATTGCCATTAAATCCGGAAGAGACGAAGACGGAAGAGATATCGGAAGACCCGCAGAAAATCATATCATCGAAAACTGCGAAATGAAAGACGGTCATGGTGGTGTAGTGATTGGAAGCGAAATTGCAGGTGGTGCAAAAAACATTTATGCCATTGGAAATGTAATGGACAGTAAAAATCTTGACAGAGCATTAAGAATTAAAACCAGTTCAAGCCGTGGTGGAACCATCGAAAATGTATTTTTCTATAATACAAAAGTGGGTGCTTATAAAGAAGCAGCAGTACGTTTCAATATGCATTATGAAAAACCGGGAAATCATATTCCGACTATCAGAAATATCTGGGTGGAAAATTTAACAGTTGATAAAGGCGGAAAATACGCTGTCTTCTCTGATGCTTACGAATCTTCACCGGTAACAGATTTCACTATGATTAATGCTAAAATGAATGGCATCGAGATCCCTTATAAAGTGGATTATCTTAAAAATGTGACCTTAAAAAATGTAACCGTTAACGGAAAACCTTTAACTGAGCTAAAATAGGTAAGATGCGAAGAAAAATTATTTTCGCCGGACTGATTGTTTTATCAGCATTCTCGCAATCATTTTCTCAGTCTAAACATTGGCAAAAAAATGAAAGAGATCTGCATTATAAAGAAGACAGAGGCGACTTTTTATTGGTTAACGGAAAATATCGTTTCAACCGTGCGTTGTACGGTAATAACCGCGCGTCAAGAGTAGAAGCCGGAGACTTGCCGGAATTCGCACTCTATCTTCCGGGAATGGGCGGAAATCTTCAGTTCGTTATCCAAAAAGGAAATTCTATTAAGAAATTAATTCATACAGAAAAAATTGAAACCCGTTATCGTCCGGGATCAATGTTATATACAATTAAAGATCCTGTTCTTGGATTTGGAAGTGTAAAACTGACCGTTTTAGCACAGTCCAAAGAAGAAGGTTTGGTTCTAAAAATGGAAACTGAAAATGTAGATTCTTCAACTAAAATTTACGCAATTTACGGCGGAGCAAGCGGAACGACTTTCAGCAGAAATGGTGATATTGGAGCAGATCCCGAATCCGGGTTTTATCTGCTCCCTGAATATTGCCTGAATAATCAATTTAAGATTAATAAAAACCAGTTTCAGTTAGATTATATAAACAAGAAAAAAGAAACTCAGATCGTCAATGGAAGCTTTTCAAACGCCAGTTCACTTCAATTAACAGATGCTGAAACGTTAGAAAAACTTTCAGAGTTTACTCAAAATAAAACAGACAAATCACCAATTGTTTACGCTTCCTATTCTGCACAAAAACAACCTGTTTATATTCAGATTGCGAAAGGAAAATCAGATAAAAACTTTTCAGATGAAGAGTTAAGGAATATTTTTAACGAATCTGAACGATCTCGTTTAAATTTAACTAATCGTATTCAATTAAAAACGCCAGATTCAGATCTCAATAATTTCGGATCTACTTTAGCCATTGCCGCAGACGGAATTTGGGAAAGTCCAACGTATCTTCACGGTGCTGTTGCCTGGCGAATGAGACTCAATGCCTGGCGTGGCGCTTACGTAGCGGACGTTCTAAGCTGGCACGACCGTGCAAAAGAACATTTTGAAAGTTACGCTAATTCTCAGGTTTTGAATCCAGATTTCGCGCCGGTTGAGATGGATACCAATTTGCATTTGGCCCGACACGCTGAAAAAATGGGAAACTCAGTATTCTCAAGCGGATATATCTCAAGAAACCCGAATGATAATACAAAACCGCATCATTATGATATGAATCTGGTCTTTTTTGACCAGCTATTTACGCATTTCAATTATACCGGAGATCTTGAATTTTTAAAGAAAATGTGGCCAACGATGGTTCGTCATATGGATTGGGAAAAACGAAATTTCAAGCGGGGTGATCTTTACGATGCTTATGCCTCGATCTGGGCAAGTGATGCGCTGCAATATTCGGGTGGAAAAGTAACTCATACAACAGCTTATCATTACCGGGCCAATCGTGAGATGGCTAAACTCGCTAAAATCATTGGTGAAAATCCTCAGCCTTATGATAAAGAAGCTGAAAGTATTTTAAAAGCCATGAAAAATCAGCTTTGGATTAAAAACAAAGGATATTTTGCTGAATATAAAGATGCGCTGGGTAATCAAATTGTTCATGACAAACCGGGAATATGGTCTATTTATCATGTTTCAGATGCTTATATTTTGAATGAATTTGAAGATTATCAGAATCTCCAATACGTTAATCATCATATTCCAAAAATTCCGGTAAAAGTAAAAGGGGGCGGGGATAAAAACTACTATACTCTTTCCACAACCAACTGGCAGCCATACGACTGGTCGATCAACAATGTCGCTTTAGCAGAGAATTTACAAACTGCGTTGGCGTATTGGCAGGCCGGAAGAAGTGAAGACGCTTATCAACTTTGGAAAGGCAATTTAGCAGAGAGTATGTATTACGGAATCAGTCCTGGAAACTTTGAACAGTTGTCACATTATGATGCTTTTCGTGGTGAATTGTACCGGGATTTTGCCGATCCGATCGGCGTTGCAGCACGAACGTTGACGGAAGGACTTTTTGGAGTGTATCCTAAATTATTAGAAAATAAAATTGAAATAAAACCCGGCTTTCCAAAAGACTGGAATTTTGCTGAGCTGAAACTTCCGGATTGGGAATTAAAATTTAATCAAAACTCAAAAAATACTGAATATTTTTTTAAATCAAACTACTCGAAATCGGTTGCTTTGCAAATGCAGATTCCGGTGAATCATGCTCAAATAAAATCAGTAAAAGTAAATGATAAAAAGGTGGACTGGAAGATCAAACCTAATTCAATTTCACAACCCATTATTCAGTTTGAAACGCCGGCTGGCAAAGAATTTACGATTGAAATTATTTACTCAGGAAAGGAATTAAAAAACGACCAGACGAATTATGTTAATTATATTTCTGAAAATCTTCAGCTCAATTTAGATCCAAAAAAGAAAATAAAGCAAGTATATGACCCACAAGGTTTAATTAAAAATTCCCCTCCTTTGGAGGGGTGGATTCGACCAAAGGGAGAAGACGGGGTGGTTAAAAATGATTTTAATTTAATTCAGGAAGAAAGAAAAGGAACTTTTTTTATTCAGGTTGAGCAAAACAGAACAACTTGGTGGCAACCCATCAATGTTGACGTTCAATATCCTTTACAAATTAAATGGATTAATAAAAAGCTGCAAATTCAATTAAAATCTGCAAATTCAATTAATGGAAACCTGAATATTAATGGTTTTTATAAAACTTTTTCAATTCAGAAAAATCAAAATACATCGATTGAAATTCCTGCAAATATTGTAAGCAAAGGAACCAATTCTATTGAACTTGAATATAATGGAATTAAACAAAATATTGAAATTACCGATTGGGAAATTGAAAACACAGGTGAATTCAATAATATTTCTTTAGCTTCAAAATACAATGAAAAAGTGACCGAAATTTTCAGTCAGAAATATCTTTCGCCAAGGTTAAATGTTCCGACATTACAGCTTCCGTGGCAGGGAATCGGAAATTGGTGTTATCCATTGATCACGGCTCAAATCGATGATTCCGGATTGATGAATAAGAGAAAAAACGGGAAGGTTGATTTTCTTGGAATTCCTTTTTTAATTGATCCATCAGAGAAAAACATTGTTTTTACGAGTCAATGGGATAATTTTCCTACATCAGTTGAAATTCCGGTTTCAGGCAAAGGAAAGAAAATCTATTTTTTGATGGCGGGATCTACCAATCCAATGCAATCACAGATTATGAACGGAAAAATAACCGTTCAATATGTCGATGGTTCAAAAACGGAACTAGAGCTTACAAATCCTATCAACTGGTGGCCGATCGAACAGGATTTGTTTGATGATAATTATGCCTTCGAAATTCCGGATGATAAAATTCCGTATCGGGTAAAATTGAAAACGGGAGAATTATACAAAGGCGGAACTTTATCCAAATATTCAGGCATTAAAGGATTTACAGATCGAGCAATTGATGGCGGTGCAGCAACGATTCTGGATTTGCCTATTGATCCTAATAAAGCATTAAAAAATGTACAATTAACAGCAGTGAGCAATGATGTCGTTATCGGAATGATGAGCGCGACTGTTCTGAAATAAATTAAATGCGATGAATACAAGAATAAAAGTTTGTGTTTAGTAAAATATTCGTGTCCGAGATAAATTAAAAATAAGAAATATCCCAACATGGATTTCGACAGGCTCAATCTGACAGTGACGAAAGTTAGTATTAGGATTATCAGGCTGAGCTTGTCGAAGCCTTAGTGATATAAAGATTAAATAAATTAAAAAATGAAGAAACTAGTTGTCTGTTTAAGTCTTTTCTGCATTGGATTTTCCTCCCTAAATGCACAAAAAATCGACCGTAAAAAAGTGGTTCAGAGACATAATATAGTTAATATAAAAGCGGATACTTTATCAACCTTAACCGTTGGAAACGGAAAATTTGCCTATACTGTTGATATTACCGGAATGCAGTCTTTCCCTGAATACTATAAAAACGGAGTTTCTCTGGGAACACAGTCTGAATGGGGTTGGAACAGTTTTCCCAATACAGAAAATTACAAATTTGACGAAACGCTGAAGTCTTACGACTTTAATAATGACGGACGAAAAGCATTATACAGCGTTCAAATCAAAGAACCGGAACGCAATAAAAAAGCAGTTGAATATTTCCGTGTGAATCAACACCGTCTACAATTAGGAAATATCGGAATTGAACTCTATAAAAAAGACGGTCAGAAAGCCAAAATTTCAGATTTACAAAACATCAGTCAGAAAATTGATTTGTGGACAGGAATTATTACGAGTGAATTCTCGTTGGAAGGATCTCCTGTAAAAGTATGGACAGCTGCTTTCCAGAATTCTGATAAAATCGGAGTTAAAATTGAATCAGATTTAATTAGTCAAAAAAGATTAAAGGTTTTTGCACGCTATCCCTACCCTAGCGGGCAATTTTTAGATGAAGCCGCTTTTTATGGTAATGAAGATAAACATTCCACAAAATTGATTTCTTCAAATCCAACTCAGGGACTGATTGAACATACATTGCAGACTGCTGATTATTATACGCAACTATATTTTACAGAGGGGAAATTAAGTGAATCCGGAAAACACAATTTCGTTTATGAGCCTTCCGCTAAAAATAAAACCCTTGAATTAAGTGTTGAATTTTCAGCTAAAAATTTAAAAACAGTAAAAAGTTTATTTGCTGACGCTGAAAAAGAAAGTACTTCAGGTTGGAAAAACTTCTGGGAAAGCGGTGCAGCAGTTGATTTTGAAGGAAGTACAGATCCAAGAGCCAACGAATTGGAGCGTCGGGTTGTATTGTCTGAGTATTTGACCAAAGTGCAGTGTGGAGGAAGCAATCCGCCACAGGAAACAGGACTTACTTTTAACAGCTGGTACGGAAAACCCCATACAGAAATGCATTGGTGGCATGGTGTTCATTATGCTTTATGGGGAAGACCTGAAATTTTGGAGAAGCAATTGGATTATTATTTCAGATCGTTTGACAAAGCAAAAAAATTAGCAGAAAGACAAGGTTACAAAGGTGTTCGCTGGATAAAAATGTCGGATAACGACGGGAATGAAAGTCCGTCTTCTGTTGCTGCTTTTCTGATTTGGGAACAGCCCCATTTGATTTATATGACCGAACTTCTGTATCGCAGTAATAAAGACAAGAAAGTACTGGAAAAATATAAAGATTTGGTTTTTGCAACGGCAGAATTTATGGCCGATTTTGCGACTTACGACAAGGCAAAGAATCGTTATAATCTGGGTAAAGGAGTGATTCCTGCACAGGAAGTTTTCCCGGCGAAAGATACCTACAATCCGACTTATGAAGTAGCCTATTGGGATTGGGCATTAAAAGTTGCTCAGGAATGGAAAGAAAGATTGGGACAGCCAAGAGATAAAAAATGGGATGATGTGATTGCAAAACTGGCCCCGCTTCCTGTTCAGGACGGCGTTTATCTGTCAACGGAGTCTGCAAAAGATTCTTTCACTTATCCTAAGTGGATGACCGATCACCCTGCAGTTTTGGGAGCTTTGGGGATGGTTCCCGAATCACCGAAACTGGATAAAAAAATAATGAAGAATACGTTGGATATTGTTTGGGAACGATGGAACTGGAGTCATACATGGGGCTGGGATTTTCCAATGACTGCGATGACTGCCGCAAGATTAGGGCTTCCAAATAAAGCATTAGATGCACTTTTCATGAATATTCAAACCAATACCTATCTAAAAAACGGACATAATTTCCAGGATGGCAGGCTCCGGATTTATCTTCCCGGAAATGGTGGGGTTTTAACAACCGTAGCCATGATGCTTGAGGGCTGGGACAACTCTACCGGTGAATTTCCGGGTTTTCCAAAAGATGGAAGCTGGAAAATAAAAGCAGAAGGTTTCAAAAAAATGCCTTAAAAATTTACATTCATACTTAGTTGAAGTCTGTTCTGAAAAGGGCAGGCTTTTTTATTTAAAGTATTATACTCCGAGATTAAGATTGAAACTAAGGTTAAGGTTAAGCATAGCTTCCGGTGATTTTTAGAATTTAAACTTATATACAACCTAAAATACAATTAACTAAAAATCAATTATTTAAATTAATTCTTAAAATTAAACATGACGAATATCAGTTATTGTAAATTTTTGTATCTTTTCTGAATCGTTAATCTCTTTATTACATTAGTTTTTTTAAACTAAAATAATCCTTTGTACCGAAAAGCCATGGCAGAAACGTTTGAAATAAACATCAATGAACACTCCAGAGTTCCAAAATATAAACAGATTGTAGATTCTATCCTAAACGGAATTGATGGTGGAGAAATTCAGATCGGTGAAAAGATCCCATCCATTAATGAATTAAGCGAGTCTTGCTTTCTGTCGAGAGATACCGTTGAAAAAGCTTACAAAGAACTTAGGAAAAGGCAAATTATCGAATCGGTAAAAGGGAAAGGATATTATATTTCGCGTGTCAATAAAAACGATATCATTAATATCTTCTTTTTGATCAATAAACCTAGTACTTACAAGATGATGATCTATAATTATTTTGTTAATGCAATCGGTTCCAAAGGCAATGTAGAAATGTATATTTATCATTGTGATGAAACGCTTTTCATTAATTCTCTAAAAAAGAACATTGGCGGCTTTGATTATTATGTCATTATGCCACACTTCCGGGATGAGCAGTCTAAACATACCAGCTCTACACAGGAAGTTATTGATATGATTGAAAAAATTCCGAAAAACAAGCTTTTAATGCTGGATAATACCAAACCTAATATTTCTGGAGATTACGGTTCTATTTTTCAGGATTTTGAACATGATATCTACAATGCCTTACTGGAAGGTCTAGACAAGATCAGGAAATACGAAAAAATCATACTGGTTTATCCCGATAAATCCATTCATCCCTATCCTTTCCGTATTGTCCGTGGTTTTGAGAAATTCTGCACAGATTTTAAGCTCGATTATGAAATTCTTGATGAAATTTATCCTGATATGGAATTGCAGGACAAAGATATTTTCATCACCATCCGGGAGCGCGATCTGGTAAATTTGGTGAAACAGATCAGACAGAAAAATCTGAAATTAGGCGAAGATATCGGAATTATTTCTTACAATGAAACACCTTTGAAAGAATTACTCGGAATTACGGTGATTACAACAGATTTTAAGGCAATGGGGGAATCTGCAGCCTATATGATTCTAAAAAATAAAAAGGAGTCTGTGAATAATGTCTTTAAATTTATTCAGAGAGATTCTTTATAAATCAACCTAATGTTAATAAGATAATTCGTCGGTTCGAGTGTTTTTCGTAATGAAATGAAGAAAAATGTATCGAGAACTGATTTAATCCAACAAAAATCTATTCGAAGGCACGTTTGATTTCCCATATTATTTTTGATTAATGCGACAAAAGCGCAATCGATTACGCAAATATTTGAATTAAGAAAAATATATAATTTAATTATGATTAAAAAATTAATTTTAGCCATGAGTTTTTTAATGGCAATTACTATTTCCGCACAAAAAATAAATGATAAAGATGCGGTCACCGCTTCTGCTGAAAAATTGAGACTCGCCATGATCAGTGGTGAAAAACCAGCATTAGAAGCTTTAATATTACCGGAATTAACCTATGGACATTCGGGAGGTCATATTGATGATACAACAGAATTTGTAGAGAAATTAGTCAGTAAAAAATCAGATTTTGTAACGATTGATATTACGAATCAAAAAATTGATATTGTGGGAAATACAGCAATTGTTCGCCATCATTTTTATGCGACCACTGCTGATGCAGGAAAAGCTCCAGGCGATGTAACACTGGATATTGTTTTGGTTTGGGCAAAGGTCAAAAAAGACTGGAAATTATTGGCAAGACAGGCCGTGAAATCTGAGAAAAAGAAATAATAAATTGGCTGGAAGCTTGAAAAGGGAAGCTGGAGGTTGTTGAACGCGTAATTCACTAACTTCCTGCTTCCCTCTTCAAGTTTCCTTGCCTAAGAAACTACTTCACTCTAAAGTTCTGTAAATCCTCCGGTTTTTCACAGCAAACCTGCTCCATTACCTGCCTGAACTGCATTTTAAGCATTTCAATAATATGATCACCTCCTTTATCACCCAAAGCACCGACTGCATACATAAAAGTACGTCCCATAAAAGCAAATTCGGCACCACAGCTTAATGCACGGGCAACATCAGGTCCGGTTCTTACCCCGCTGTCCATCATTATTTTGATCTGATTTTTATATTTTTCACTGATTTCTTTCACCACTGCAATTGTTGACTCTCCTGCGTCCAGCTGTCTTCCGCCATGATTGGAAATGATCATTCCGTCGAATCCTAAACGTACTGCTTCTTCAGCATCTTCATTGGAAGCAACCCCTTTAATGACCAGTTTTCCTTTCCATTTATCACGGATTGCTTTTATTCTGTCCGGATTTAATCTTCCTGAGAATGTAGAATTCATAAACTGCCCCAATTGTTTTACATTCATGTTTTTTTCCATGTATTTTTCCATCGTCTTAAAACTCGGAACTCCATGTTTCAGAATTTCCATACACCATTCCGGTTTTGCCAAAGCCTGAGAAACATTTCTGAAATTCAATTGAGGCGGCATGGCTAAACCATTTCGGATTTCTTTGGCTCTGTAACCAAAAGTAGGAACATCAGCCAAAACGCATAATACATCATAACCAGAGGCTTCGCAGCGTTCCAGAATATCATCCCGTAACCACTCTTCTCTTGGATGATAGAGTTGATACCAGGCTTTTCCTTCCGTTAATTCTGCGATTCTTTCGATACTACTCGTTGTAACGGTACTTAAAATAAACGGAATATTATGTTTAAAAGCCGCTTTTGCTAAAATTTCGGGAGCATTAGGCCACATCAACCCTTGTAAACCAACAGGAGAAATTCCGAAAGGGGCTGAATATTTTACACCAAATAATTCGGTTTCCATATTCGCTTCTGCATAATTATTATTCAGATAACGGGGACGAAGCAGAACTTCCCTTAATTCATCGGTATTCCGGTCTCTGTTAATATTTTCGTTGCAACCGCCATCTAAATATTCGAAGGCAAAGCGGGGCATTCTTTTTTTAGCTCTTTCAATGAGAAGTTCAAGCGAAGCGTAACGGGTATCAAATGGAAATGACATAATTGGTTGTTGGTTGTGTTTGGTTGATTGTTGTCAGTTTTTTAGATTTTGCCATCAACTGACAACTAATATATTTTATAAATTAAAAATTAAAGGTTGAAGCAGATTCATCTGATAATGCTGCTGCAAAAACGTCTCATCAATTTCTTTATTGGAAATCACCATCGACGCTCCCAGTGCAGATCCCAGCGGAGAATGTGTCGACATCACGCTATAATCCTGAAAATGGTGAGACATCAGCTTCATAAATACATCATTATCCGTAAATCCGCCATCAATATAAATGGTTTTAATTTCTGAATTTCCGATAGCATTTTTAATCGTATGAATCTGTAAATCCATTAATTCTATCATTAATTGATGATAAGCTTCCTCAAATGTAGCAAAAGAATTTAAATCTGTTTCACTGATCATTTTTCTTTTTAAAATAATCCCTTCAAAACGGAAATAAACCGCCTTATGTTTCATCAGACGAAGATATAAATCCTGATCAAACTGCACCTCTCTGTGGAAACCATATTCTTTTCCGTAATGAGCACACAGTTTTTCAACCTGAATTTTATATTCATTTCCCATGAAAAAGCGGGACGCTTTTACCCTCTTCCCATCGATTCGCATATAATTCAGACAATTATTTTCAATGTCTTCATCGGTTAAGCTTTCATCATTAAAAGGATTCAGGGAGATACTCCATGTTCCTGTTGAAAGCAGTAAAAAGGGCTCTTTTTTACTTAAAATATAGGGCAATAATGCAGAAGAACTGTCATGAATTCCAACGCCTATTTTAATTTTTTTGTTTTTATAAGAAGTGTTCATACTTGCTGAAGTAGGAACAACCGGAGCCAGTAAAGCATCGATCCCTTCTTCATAGACCCACTCATGATAATCATTTTTATCATAATTCCACAGATTGGTATGGCAGCCTATCGAAGTAAATTCCGACACACAGATTCCGGTAAATAAATACGATAAATACTGAGGTAAATGAAGACTGTAACGAATCTTTTTGAATACTTCGGGATGTTTGTATTTCAGCCAAAACAATTGCAATCCAGAGTTCAGCATTCCGGCTTGCGGAGAAGCCGTTTCACGGGCAATTTTCAACTTACTCCCATGCTTTTCATAAAATAAATCAAGGATTTCCTGATCCATCGGTTTGGTATAATTATACAGTGGCGTCAGAATATTTCCTTTCTGGTCCAGATGCACAAAACTTGCTCCGTAAGTGGAGAAATTGATAGCCTTTACTTCAAAATTTTCATCATCCAAAATAGCATTAAAATTATCTTTAATCCAGTTTTGCAATGCAACAAGATCTTCTGTGGGATAACCATCTTCATCTGTTGTGAGCGGCAGCTCCGTATATTCACGAACAACTTCTTTATAATTTTTATCAAATAAAAAGAATTTTTTATTGGTCTTTCCAATATCAAATACGATGGTTACCTTTTTTTTAGACATTCTTGGGATGAATTTATTTTTTGTCATTGTGAGGAGCGAAGCTAGCCTGTGCTGAGCTTGTCGAAGTAAGCAATCTCTTATTAAAACGTAAATTTTAAATCTTGAAATTTATACTTTTTGAACTTTCTTAATACAAAGTCCACAAAGATTTCATTTGAAATACTTTAGTCTTTACGTTCGCAAGGGCGTTTCACTCAGCAAATGATAATTATGTTTTTAAATATTCATTTAAATTAATTATTTTCAACACCATTAAGGAGTGTTCAGATATTAAAATTTATAAAGAAAAAAATCCACTAATTTCCGAGACAATACTGTCTAAAACCCTAATAATCTAAACACTTTCAACCTTAATGATTAAAAATATAAGGATACATATAATTAACTTTCAATTGCACCTGAAAGTTGAAATTATCAAATTTATGCAGGATTACAATCCTGTTGCTTTAACATTTAAACCTCTTTCGGAAATTAAATTTTCTCTTACTTTAAGATTTCTGTAAGCCGCAATCGGATCAAGCGCTGCACCTGTCTGTAATCTTGCTGCTTTTAATAATGGGCGAACATCCGTTCTGTAGGCATTCTGTAAAATTTCCTGTGCACGAACGACGTCGTTATTCAATTGCGCATCTTTCAATGCTTTTTGGTCTACTAATAATGCCTGAGCATAAGCTATTAAGATCGCTTCCAGTGACTGAATCAGATCTTCCAGAGGGTCTTTGATGTTGTGACTGGCATCGATCATCCAGGCCGGATAAGGATTTTGAGGATTATTTTCAATTCCGTAAACCAGTTCATTGAATATCAGGAACAAAGCATACGGTTTAATAGATCCTACCGTCAAATCATCATCTCCATATTTGCTGTCATTAAAGTGGAATCCACCTAACTTTCCTTTATACATAAGGGTGGCAACGATCTGTTCAATATTGGCATTAGGCAAATGGTGTCCTAAATCTACCAAGGTATAAGCCCTTTCTCCACAGGCATTGGCCAGCATAAAAGAAGTACCCCAATCTTGGATTGTGGTGGAATAAAAATTAGGCTCATAAGGTTTATATTCGATGAACAGCTTCCAGTCGTCAGGCATTCCTGCGTAGATTTCCTTTAAACTCTGTTCGGTTTTTGACAAAGCCGTCTGGAAATTCAGCTGTCCCGGAAAGCTCGCTCCGTCTGCCAGCCAAACGGTTAAGCTTTTAGATCCTAATTCTTTTCCGATCCGGATAACTTCTTTATTATGTTCTACGGCATACGCTCGCGAATCTTCATTCACGGCATTTAGAGATCCGAATTTATAAGATTGTTTTGCTCCAGGCTGATCCTGAAACGTATTGGAGTTCATTGCATCAAACAAAAGTCCATGGGATGCTGCTTTTTCTTTGATGGCAGCCACATCATTGGGAATATCCCAGGGAATATGTAATGAAACTGCTCCTGCCGTATGGGTTAAGGCATGAATCAATCCTACATCATCTAATTTTTGTTCTAAAGAAGCAGGTTCGCCACCATAAGAAAATCTTCCGAAACGAGTTCCTCCGGCTCCCAGGGCCCAGCTTGGAATGGCAACCTGAAAATCAGCAATCTTGTTGACAATTTCAGCAACATTGGCTCCTGATTTCGTTAATTTATTTTGTAGAAAACCAAAATCTGCCTGAAAATTTTCAGCTTCATTTTTATTGTATTGTTCAATGATATCTTTTCCTATAATCATGATTTGATTTTTAAAACTTTTAAAATTGAGGGTCTGCCCTTTGACAAGCCCTCAAATTAACAAATTAATTACTTTTGAAAAATAATATTTTACCTAGGAAAGGCATTCGCCATCCCTCCATCTACATTGATGATATTTCCTGTACTTTTATCTAAAATAGCCACACAAGCAAAAACTCCGTTGGCGATATCTTCAGGAAGAATAATTTCGTTTAACAAGTTTCTCTTTGCATAAAATGCAGGCAATTCCTCAACAGAAATTCCGTTGGCTTTTGCGCGACCTTCTGCCCAAGAACCTTCCCAGATTTTGCTTCCTACAATTACTCCGTCAGGATTTACAACATTCACACGAATTTTATCCGCCGCCAATTCTGCAGCCAATAATCTGGTCATGTGCTGTTGAGCTGCTTTGGCTGTTCCGTACGCTACATTGTTTGGTCCGGCAACTAGCCCGTTTTTGCTTGCAATATTAACGATATCTCCGCCTAAGCCTTGTTTTTTAATGATTTCAACTCCATTTTTCACCATTAAAAACTGCCCTTTTACCAACACATCTTCCAGTAAATCCCAGTCTTTTGTTGTGGTATCTTCCAAAGATTTTGAAATCGCCAAACCTGCTGAATGAACGATGATATCTACCCCTCCGAAAGCTAAAACAGTTTCTTTAAAGGCATTAGCAATCGCCTGCTCACTGGTAACATCACAAGGAACAGCTACTGCCTGATCTTTGCTGTATTTTGCAGTAACAGAATCCAGAGCTTCCTGATTCAGGTCTGTAAAAACGACAACGGCCCCTTCCTGAACCATTTTATCAGCAATAGCCTGCCCTATTCCACCTCCTGCTCCTGTAACAACCGCAATTTTTCTTGAAAGAGGCTTCTCTTTAGGCATTCTTTGCAGTTTTGCTTCTTCAAGCAGCCAGTATTCGATATCGAACGCTTCCTGTCTTGGAAGAGAAGTGTATTCTGAAATAGCTTCTGCACCACGCATTACGTTGATTGCATTAACGTAAAATTCGCTTGCCACACGGGTGGTTTGTTTATCTTTTGAGAAACTGAACATTCCTACTCCCGGATAAATAATGATGACCGGATTCGGATCACGCATTGCGGGACTGTTGGGATGTTTACACGTTTCGTAGTATTCTTTGTATTCTTCTCTGTATTTTTCAAAAAGAGGAGTCAGTTTTTCTAAAATTGCTGCAGAATCTGACAAATCTTCGTTGGGTGAAAGACTTAAAATCAACGGCTGGATTTTCGTGCGTAAAAAGTGATCCGGACAAGATGTTCCCATTGGCGCCAGACGCTCCAGATCATTACTGTTAATGTATTCCAATACCGTATCGCTATCTGTAAAATGACCTACCATTCTACTTTCAGACGATGCTAAACCACGTAATAAAGGCATGATTTGAGCGGCTTTTATTTTACGGTCAACTGCATGAAGAGATTCAATCTTCTGACCTCCAAAAACCTGTCCTTTTTCTTCTATTTTCTGAGCTATATATTCTGAGGCCATTTCAATGACTTCCAAACTGTTGATATAACATTCATAAGAAGTATCTCCCCAGGTGAACAATCCGTGACTGCCTAATACAATTCCTCTGATTCCAGGATTATCGTTTAAACATTTTTCTAACTGTAATCCTAAGTCGAAACCAGGTCTTTGCCAAGGAACCCAGCCCATGGTATCACCCCAGATTTCTTTAGTAATTTTTTCACTGTCTTTTGCAGCGGCTACCGCTATCAGTGCATCCGGATGAAGGTGATCAATATGTTTGAATGGAAGAAGCCCATGAAGAGGCGTATCAATAGAAGGTGCTTTGCTGTCTAAATCGAAAATACAGTGATTGAACAAACCTACCATTCTGTCTTCATCTTCTAATCCCTGATAAACATTTTTTAAGTTTCGTAGTCTTTCTGTATACAATCCGGCGATTCCTTTTCTTGTAAGCGTTCCGATATCACCACCTGAACCTTTTACCCACATTACCTCAACTTCTTCATTGGTCAAGGGGTCTTTCTCGATGGTTTTACAACTTGTATTTCCTCCTCCATAGTTGGTGATTCTTAAATCTGCCCCCAGAATGTTTGAGCGGTATAAAAATAAAGCAACCTGATCGTTTCCTAAAGCTGATGCTTTGTTTTCATCCCATAGATAGTCTACGTATTTGAATGTTTTTACTTTTTCCATTGTTTGTCTTATATTTCTAAATTGTAACCCAAAATTAGACTGTTATATTTTTTACAGCATCCCGTACTATACTGGTAAATACTGAATTTAAAGATAAATTAACGTTTGGTTTTTTTAGCTTAATTCGTCTTTATATCAATCTTATTAGAGTTATTCACGGTTAATATTTTATGATTTGGTGATTTTTTAAAATTTAATCATTAAGAAAGTTTAAAATATTCTTGAAGTCAACATTAAAAATATTTCTACACTCATGTTATCTTAATATTTAAATAAGTTTTAAATGGTTATTTAATTAATATCCCGGAAGCTGCGTAAGATTCGGATTATCAACCAAAGGATGCCCTGCGGAAGCTGCTGCGAAAGGAAGCAATTCTGTTTTATTAGGTACAAATCCGTAGAAAAGACCATCTCCTCCACCTTCGATCCAGTTTGGATACGTACCTCCGTTTTCAGCAGAACCTGTTGGCTTAGTGTAAATAATATTTCCGATCTGAAGCTGATTAAACCCTGCTACAAATCCGGCTGCTTTTCTTGCATTTCCATTGAAAGTACTTGTATAGGCCTGGAACATATTGGTAGGATACCATTTGTCTCCAACCGCTACCGTCTGTCCGTGTGCGGTTACAATATTGGCTAAAGCTGTTTGATATGCAGCTAAAACAGCAGCTGTCCCGTTCACAGGAACATTCGTAATTGTTGCAATTTCTGTAGGATTCGTTATATCAATATATTTTAATGCTAAATATGGATCTCCGTAAATCTGTGCATTTTTTTCAAGCTTATAAAGACGGTAAACAGGCGTGTTGGCATATTGTCCGGTTTTATTGGACAGGTTTTTCATGGCCTGTTTTGTGGCATCAATTTCACTGGCCAGACGATTCATACGAATCAAATCTGTACGAAGATTAAATTCTCCTGCAAATTCCCACTTACGTTCCTGAACAATAGCCGATTCAAAAGCCATCTGACCTGATGGAGCTGCCAGAGATCCGATTCCGGCACGGTTTCTTACCTGCATTAAAGCGGCAGTTCCCGCCGCAGTAGGTCCTCCGTTTAAGTAGTTTTGAGTTTCTGCATACATTAATAAAACATCTGCATATCTTAAAATAGGGATATTTAAATTACGGGCATCAGCTGCCTGAGGCGCAACACACCATCCCATTCTGAATTTTCCGGCCAAGATACACGAAAATGTGGTTCCGGCATTGACCCAGGTATCATTTGCATTTCCGGTATTTAAGAAATAAACACTGTATGAAGTACAAGAAACATCCCTACGCGTATCTCCCTGATTAAAAGACAAATAATAACTCGGAAGTACAAATTGTAAAGCTTTTCTTGATCCATAAGTTCCACCACGGGAACCTTCGTTGGCATAAACTCCAAACGCAGAGTTGGTATTGGCTCCATATTCCGCAATCTGCCACATGATCTCCGAATTGGTTACCGGAAATTTTCGCTGACAGAAATTGTACCACAATGCCTCGAAACCGCTTTTCCCGCTTTGAGCCTGAACCAGAGAATTGGTTCCGCCATTAACAATAGCTGCACAGGCATTATCTGCAATCTGATACAGTTGCTGAACTCTTGTGTTATCATTTCTGCGGGACATCATTGCCCCACTTCCTGTATTCAGGTCCCAGCGAAGAGAATATCCTGCTGCATATAACGCAATTCTTGCCAATAGGGCATTAGCAGCCTGTTTGGTTAAACGTTCTGTCGTTGCATATCCACTCTGTGCAAAATTGGGAAGGGCTGCCACAGATTCCTGAAGCTCACCAATAATACGGTCGTAAATTTCGTCACGTGAAGCACGTTTAGGATATAATGTAGCCGGATCATTAGGATCCATCTCGTCCAAAGGTCTAAATACAGAAGGAACATCTCCGTAAACACGAATTAGATTATAATAACAAAATGCACGAATTGCCTTCACTTCAGCCAGTAAAGCATCACGTTTTGTGCTTGCTTCCATTTTGCTAAGTCCGCTTACTGCAATATTGGTTCTTTCAATAACAGCATACATCGCTGAGTAAACTCCTGTTACCGTATTCGGTGTATACGCATCGTATTTATAATTACAGATATTGTATTTTGAATTATTTGTTGACCCGTCTTCAGCAGAGTGAATCACTGTGTCACCCGCTCCCAGCTGGTAATACATTTCCGTAGGAACCAAGCCTCTGTAGCAGCCCAAGACAAACATCTCAGCAGTATCTATACTATTAAAGACCGATTCTGTATCTAATGAATTATACGCAGGCTGATCAAGAAAATCATCGCTGCATGAATTCATCAATAAAACAGCAACAAAAACTGAGGGAAGTATGACTAGTTTTCTTAAAAATCCGGGAGTATTATATATATTTTTCATGATTCAAATAATTATAAATTAAAAAGTTAAATTAAGACCAAGCACATAACTTCTTGAACGAGGATAGGTAGAGCTGTCATAGCCCGGTGTAACAGTCACGCCACTTGCTGCCGTAACTTCCGGATCATATCCTGAATACCCTGTGATAGTCGCTAAATTATTCACCGTAAAATAGATACGGGCATTGGTTAACATCACTTTATTCAAAAAGTTTTTAGGAAAAGAATATCCCAATGTAACCTGTGCAATTCTCAGATAAGAGCCATCTTCTACGTAATATGATGAAGGATAGGCGATATTGGCCGTATTTGTATTGCTTAAGCTCCAAAGGTTTGACCCTTCGTTTGGATTCAGCTCTTTTAATCTCACCAAATTCGTTGTTGCCTGCCCAGTATTCGGATCAATCAAATGATAATAGTTGTTCCCGAATTCTGAAGGCACATTCTGGAACATGGCATAAGGACTTAAACTCTGTTTAGTCGCATTATAAATATCATTACCAACGCTGAACTTCATAAACACTGCTAAATCAAAACCTTTATAAGAAAAGTTATTACTGATCCCACCGATAAAATCAGGAGTTCCGTTTCCGATTTTCTGCATTTTTCTCGTAAACTGGTCACCAGCTTCATTATCAGCTGCAAATTTCATATCTCCGGGCTTAGGAGTTCCGTTAGCAGGCTTTACAACGCCTGGGTTCAGGCTTAATGATCCGTCTGGGTTTTGTGTAAAATCATCAGTAGTGTATACTCCCTGATAAACATATCCGTACATATCTCCCAATTCCTGTCCAACGGTCGCATAATATGTTACCATCCCTGTTCTGCTGCCTCCTACACTGAAAGTTTTATTTAACTGACCGTTTTCAAGAGAAAGAACCTTAGATTTATTGAAAGATATATTCAGATCTGTTGTCCATCGGAAATTTTCTGATTTGATATTCACAGTATTCAGTGTAAACTCCATCCCTCTGTTTCTCATGGAACCGATATTCTGATACTGTCTTGTATATCCTGAAGAAACAGGAAGTACACTTTCAAACAACATTTTACTGACATTGTTGTTGTACCATTCTGAAGTTAGCTTCACTCTGTTGTTAAAGAATGCCAAGTCTACTCCGACATTGGTTGTTCTCAGTTCTTCCCACTGAAGATCACGGTTTCCCCAGTTTGTACTGGTAACATAGGCAGGAAGTCCCTGTGTATTATTCATCGGATAATCGGTAAGTAAAACATTGGTTCTCCACAAGTTATTAGAAACACCATTGTTACCTGTTACCCCGTATTCTACTCTTAATTTAAAATCATTAACAATTTTATTGATTTTATGATCCTGCCAGAAGCTTTCCTGAGAAACACGCCATGCACCCGCTATTGATGGAAAATATCCCCAACGCGAGTCTTTTTCAAATTTTGAAGAACCATCGGCACGTATTGTTGCCGTAATTAAATAACGGTTGTCATAATTATAATTGGCGCGTGCAAAATATGAAAGTAAGCTATTACTCGATCTGTCAGTATTTTTATCGGCAACGGTTGCATTTCCGATATCATCCAGTCCGAAATTAGGATAAGGAAATCTGATCAGCCTCATGCTGCTACCTTCAGATTCTTCATACCAGATTTCATTTCCGATTAAAGCATTTACTTTATGTTTTTCACCGAACGTTTTATTATACGTTAAAGTATTCGTGATCTGATAGCGGAATGTTTCTGCATTGGCGATATTTCCGTTGATTCCTGTATTCACAGGATCTGTAAGAAAAGCTCTGGAGTTCTGATCTGAAAACGAAGTTGACTTGCTGTTTGCCCAGCTATACTGTCCGGCTGTTCTCCATGTAAAGTTCTTTAAGAAATCAAATTCAATACCTGCATTGGCTACGAATGTTCTGGTACGTTTGTTTGACGTTGACGCCTGCGTTTCTATGAATGGATTTTCTGTATCAAAACCGGAATCCAAAGCTGAATAATCCGGGAAAGTCTGAGTATTGAATAACTGATCCTGCGTGAATAATGTTCCTCCGTTAATCGGCTGAAGAAGAATTTTTTTCATTCCTGAATAAGATCCTCCTCCGTTTACAGAATTATTGGTAAACATAGTATTGAAATCCACTCTTACTCCTTTATACAATTCTGAATTGATATTGGCACGCAAAGAGTTTCTTGTTTCACTGAAGTTTTGAAGAAGTCCCTCCTGTTTATTGTAATTATAACTGATGAATGCCTGTGTTTTGTCATTTCCTGCGGAAACATTCACGTTGTGATTTTGGGTCACTCCCGTTCCGCCCAACATTTTTTCCTGCCAATCCAGTGCATAAGCAGATCCGTAACGGTCGGCAATTCTCTGATAAGCTCCTGTATAAAACCCCGGACTATCCGTTCCTAAGCTATTATCAAAAGCGTTGCTCCACTGCGTTGTTTTTCCCTGAAGTTGTGCAAGCTCGTACTGATATTTTACAAATTGCTCGGAATTGGAAACCATATCCAGCTTCTTGGAAAGCATATCAAACGACATGAAAGTATTATAGTTAATGACCGTTCTTCCTTTTTTCCCGCTTTTAGTTTTAATTACGATAATTCCGTTTGAACCACGGGCTCCGTATATTGCAATCGCAGAAGCACCTTTCAGAACATCGATACTTTCAATATCATTAGGGTTAATCACATTCAATGCATTATCCAGCTGGAAACCGTCTACAATATAAAGCGGATCCGAACTTTGAGTAATAGAAGAACCTCCTCTTACCGTAACGTTGGCACTCGCTCCGGGAGCACCTCCTGCTGTGACGATATTCAGACCTGCCGCTCTCCCCTGCAAAGCCTGCAAAGCATTCATTGCCGGTGTAGCTGCCAGTTCTTTTGCAGAAACTGAGGATACAGAACCTGTAAGATCAGATTTTTTTACTTTTCCATAGCCGATAACCACAACCTCTTCGATCTCTTTCGTTCCTCCTTTTGCAGTATCTTTAATTTTTGTTTGCCCAAAGACAAAACCAGACGCAAGCAGAAATAAAGGTGCAATTAATGGCTTTAAATTCTTATTTGTAATTTTTAAAGACATATATTAAGTTTTAGTAACATTCAATTATTATGGAGCCAATGTACACTGTTAAAGAAATTCTGGCATCCTGCAATATCCTGCATGCAAATATTCATAATTTATCATAATTAGCTATAAATATTTAAAATAAAAATTAAAAATAACTCTAATTTTAGCATATAATTTTCAATTCATTAAAAACTTGTGAATAAAATAAATTTTCATTAACACAAAAAAGGCAACTGAAAAAGATCAGTGCCTTGGATTGAGTTAAAATTCTAACTCTGAAACTATATGAATGAAATAATATTTAAAATAATCGGACAGATTCCTATCGCAAAGAATTTCCATATCCTACGATCAAAATAGAGACAAACATCACGACCATCCCAATGGCAATGGTAGAAATGGTTTTTTTCGACACTCCTTTCCATTCTTTAATGATAACACCCCATAAATTTGCTATTAAAATGATAAATGCCATATGTAGAATCCATGAGCTTGGGCCGTTCCCCATTTTACTCTCACCCATTCCATAGAAGAAAAACTGTAAAAACCACATGGTTCCGGCGAGTGCACAGAAAATAATATTAGCCACAACAGGCACATTCTTTTTCTTGTAGTCGGTGTAAGATTTATTTTTAAACGAAAGATAAAGACAGCCTATCAAATTGGTCGCCATTCCGCCCCAAAGCACAACAACATACGTTACGTTATTTTGGAAGAGAAACTCTCCCTGCCCCGGGTTGGCTACTTTCCATGCTTCATTCGCGATGAGTGCCATTGGCTTTCCGGCTTCCAGTCCAAAGTTGAAACAGGCACTTAAAACTCCCGAAATGATAGAGACTATTAATCCTAATCCAAATTTATATTCTGTTTTTACCTGGGTTCCATGCGGATCTAAAGAATCTGTCTGCAGTTCTTTTTCCTTCATCATTCCCGCTTTTCCGCTGATAACGATTCCGACAACGCAGACTAAAAGTCCCAATAAAACAAACTGTCCCCATTTGCTGGAAAACATTAATCCTATATTATCTTTTCCCGTTTGTGGTGAAAACTCATAATATATTGAAGGAACCAGTGATCCAAATATCATACAAAGTCCCAAAATAATGCTGCTTCCTAATGCTACGCCCAAATACCGGACCCCCAAACCGTAAGTAAAACCGCCTACTCCCCATAGAGCACCAAATAGAAACGTTAATCCTAATATTGATGAACTTTCATTTTGAATAATTTCCCAGAAATTTGGGATCGTTAAAAAAGCTGCCAATGGCGGAACGATGATCCACGAGACAATTCCTCCAATCAACCAATAGGTTTCCCAAGACCAGCCTTTGACTTTTTTATATGGCAAATAAAAACTTCCGGAAGAAAAACCTCCCAAGAAATGAAAAAAAACTCCTAATAATGCGTTCATACTTTTTTCTTATGATTGAATTTGAAAATTAACACTATGGAATCGATTGCGCATCTTGTAGTGTCATGCACATGATTTTATAATTTTATTTTTGGTAATAAAAATAAGATTTTTTCCGGATTCCGGTAATATCTGATAATTCAAGAAGTGTTTACAAACCACTTGTTTTTTAACGCAAAGATTTTCAACTCAATACCTTTTATCTTAGTGAGCAATGAGAACAAATAAACTTGTTTTCTAAGCAATCATTTTAGAAAATTTTTTTACCATTTTTTAGACTTAGGTTAATCAAGTTTGAATTTTAGAAACCTAAATTGTTTCAAAAAAATAAGGCTTTAATCAAAATTTTTAAGTTTTGACTAAAGCCTTATTAATAGACCTAATTTTATTAATCAGAATATATTTTCCCACAGATTTCTCAGATTTCCACAGATGATTACGTATAGTCTTTGCGTTTAAAGTACAAAGTCTGTTAAATAAATCGGTGGGAAAATAAAAAATTATTTCAATTTATAAACCTCACTTGCAGCAAGCAGTACGCAACCCAATCCATAATCTTCAAAATCAGGCTCTTTACCTACAGAAAGTGGCTGTCCGTCTTTTGGTTCTTTTCCTGTTCCCTGAACCCATCCTAAAAATCCGTTCGGCTGAACAGAATCTTTTACAATGGCGTTCCAGGCTTTAATAACAACCGGTAAATATGTTTTTTTGTCAATTAGGCCTTTATTAATTCCATACGCCATTCCATACACAAAAAGAGCCGTTCCTGTTGTCTCTTTTCCACCAAAATTTGTTGGATCATGAAGGCTTACATTCCAAAAACCATCTTCTCTCTGAATCGGAAGCACGGCCGACAAGAGATCTTTATAATCCTGTAAATATTCTTTATAATGAGGATCAGATTTCGGAGTATCGTCTAATGTTCTCGCCAAAGCAGCTACAACCCAGCCGTTTCCACGGCTCCAGTAGCAATCTTCGCCATTTGGTTCTTTGTAAGGTGGCACAAAGCTTTTATCCCGCCACCATAATTTATCTTTTGCATTGTACAAACCATTTCCACCATGCTTATATTTTGTATAGGCATACATTTCATAATTTCTGTCGAAATACTTTTTGTCGCCAGTGATCCTTCCTAATTTCGTAAAAATTGGCATTGACATTTGTAAAGCATCAATCCACCACCAGTCATCAACCTGCTTGGTTGCAATCATGCTGTCTATTGAAGCTTTTACAAATTTTATTCTTTCAGGATTTTTTTTACCGTCAATTTCGTAAAGATCAATATAAGTCTGTCCACATGCCTGATGATCGGCATTTCGGGTATATGTTCCGCGCATCATGTCCCAATTATGTTTTTGAGACCAATCCATCGCATAGTTGTAGTATTCTTTTTTAGGATCTACCTTATACAAAGCGATTAAGCCTTCATAGTATACTGCTCTTGTCCAAAGATTACTTGGCCACACTTTTTTACCGACAATTTCTTTTCCTGCATCAGGCCATTTGTTCATAAAATATCGGTTGGTACGTTCTGCAACCTCTAAAACTTCCTTTTTATTGGGAAGAGTCGTTTTTGATTTCTGAGCAGGAAAGGAAGAAAAACCTCCTATCATTAGAGCAAAAAAACTTGCTGTTAATAATTTTTTCATGATATTTTTTATTTTTTATTTAAATTGATTTGTTGGTTGTTGGTTTAACGCAAAGGGCGCAAAGATTTTTTTTGACTGCTATTTGTTTTTAAGTTCGCAAAGGCGTTTGACTACGTCGAATCTTCGATTTCACTTAAACAAGATCACAAAGAATTTTAATTTTATAAACTACATTCTTAGACCCTGTTCAAATTTCTTTAAAGCATTTTTATCATATTGATTTCCAGCAAGTAATAATTCTAGTCTTCGACAGGTTCAGACTGATAATCCTAATACTAAATGTATGATTTGACGGTGTCAGATTGAGCTTAGCCTGTAGTGAGCTTGTCGAACTATCGAAATCTTATATATTTTTTTAACTAAATTTAAACAGGTTCTTATTTTATATATTTTTTCAGTTCACAACCTTTCAGTTGCTTGATTCCTTCCGTTACTAATTCCGCATTAAGGACAGCTCCTTCTTTATTGGTGTGGGTATGATCTTTCGGGAAAAATACTTTTACTTTTTCAGAACCCATTTTTTCATATTTTTCGATGACCATTTCATTTAAATGAATAAAATAAGCTCCGGTTTGTTTTGCTGTTTCTTGTGCCCAAACTCCATATTTATCTTTGTCTATTTTACCATTTTTATTAAAATTATTTCTCGGGACCGGAGAAAGTATGATTGGAATGGCTCCTTTGGCTTTCGCTTCATTTACATATTTTCTCATGTAATGACCATATGTATAAACGGTTTCATTGACCTTTCGAATCGGATTGTAAATATCCTGTGTTTCTTCTCCAATTCCTTTTATTGAACCTCTCGCTCTCAAAGTATCTGCCAATTCTCCGCCGTCATTATGCCCAAATTGCATCAAAACATAATCTCCTTTTTTAATCGTTTTCATGATAGAATCCCAACGGCCCTCTGTTAAAAATGTCCGGCTGCTTCTTCCTCCTTTTGCATGGTTCTGAATTTCAATTTTATCCGTATTGAGATACAAATTCATAAAACTTCCCCAACCCCAAAGTGAATCAGCACCTTTCCCGGAACCATTCTGTACCGTGGAATCACCAATAATATAAAGAACAGGTTTTACCTTAATTTTTTGAAATGAAGCTGCCATAAGCACAACTAAAGCAACAACAGGAATGATAATTTTGATTTTCATAAACTATTTTTTAGGAATTACAGTAAAAATATTCGGTTTTGGAACTTCTTTTACTGATTCATCCAGATAATAATCCGTGTGTGGCGGCTGATTATAACCTACATTTTGCCAGACAATACTCAATCGATACTGGGGATTGTGCATCAAAGTGTACAAGCGATGCTTTGTGGGAATCGTCGAACTGAAAATCCTTAATTCCTGATTATCGGAAGTTCTGTAAATCAATTCTTCGCGCCAGTCACCGAATAAATCGGCAACTAAAGACGGATTTTTCTTGGTTCCGTTATTTGATTCGCAATTAAAGTTTTTAGCATCAAATATCACGTTTGATTTTGAATTTTTCCAGTCCCATTTTGAAACTGTCGTTCCGTCTAAAATTTCGCTTAAAAAATCTCCATCCCAGTAAATTCCCATATTACAAGCCGGGGCTTTATCTCCTATTTTATTTCCTTTGGCGTCATAAAGACCTTTCACCCCTGCTCCGGCAGCCCAACATTCTGAACCTGCATAACGAGGATCGATATTTAATGACAAACCTCTTCCCGGCCCTTGAAATTTACTTTTCGAACTGTATTCCAAAGAAGGCAATTTCCACAACACTTTTCCTGTTTTCCCATCTCTGAAATGCGCACCCGCATCATCAAATCTCTCCTGAATATCAAAAATTTCCAATCCCGGATTAGACGGGTCGAGATCACCGACATGCAACGCATCACCGTGACCGTAACCAGTACTGTTCAATACTTTTCCGTCATCATCAACAGTCATCGCTCCAAAAACAACTTCATCTTTTCCGTCATTATCAACGTCGGCAATGCTTAAATTGTGATTTCCCTGACCTCGATATTTTTTATTTTCTTCCGAACTTTCTGTATCAAAAAGCCAGCGAAGGCTCAGTTTTTTATCTTTAAAATCCCAGGCTGCAATAGCCGTTCTTGTGTAATATCCTCTCGACATTACAATACTCGGTGTTTTTCCATCTAAATAAGCAACCCCTCCCAAAAATCGGTCGATGCGGTTTCCTTTGGCATCGCCCCAGGTTTCGGTCATTTCTTCGTTAGTTGGATGTAAACTTCCTGCAAATCTAGGAACTTCGTAATTTACGGTGTTGATTTCGGCCCCGGTTTGCCCGTCAAAAACGGTTAAATATTCGGGTCCTGAAAGAATAAATCCGTTTTCGTTAACGTAGTTTTTTGTCGGATCTCCGATAAATTTTCCTTTACCATCTTTGCTGCCATCTGCCGTTTTCATGATGATTTCAGCTTTACCATCCTGATCTAAATCATACACTAAAAACTGCGTGTAATGCGCTCCTTCTCGTATATTTTTACCTAAATTGATTTCCCATAACAATGTTCCGTTCATTTTATAAGCCTGAATAATCGGAGGATCTGTGATTCCTTTTTGGCTGTTATCATGCGACATTCCGGTTTGATGAAGAATGATTTCGTACTCACCATCTCCATCCAGATCAGCCACAGAAACGTCATTTGGAGTATATCCTGAAGGTGTTTTCAACGGAATTGAAAAATAGTTTTTTTGATTGGCGGTATATTTTGCAAAATCCTGATCAACTTCTTGATTTTGAGTATTGGATTTAACAAAATAGGTGTAGTTTTTTGCTTTGTTTGCCGTTTTATCCAAGAAATTGGTTTCATTAAGCAATGGCTTTGAATTTAATTTTATGGTTGAATTATTTTCCATACGATACACATCAAAATGAGTGTTCTGAGCTTCAGTTCCCAGCAATCTCCAGCTTACAAAAACTCCGGATTCTGCAGGAATTGCTACGATTCCTCTTTTCAGATATTCCATTTGTCTTTGGGCTGAAACGAATTGCGAAAAAAGAAATGCAACTGCAATATATTTTAATTTTATATTCATAATTCTACAGTGATATTAGTAAAATTTTTATGTTTTGGCTGAAGCCATATTTTTCAACCTTTTCTATAAACAGGCCCTATTTTAATCCTTGTCAAGGTTTTGAACCTTGACAAGGATTTTCACCGAATCTCTCGCAGCCCGACTTGAACGGAGCTCTTCGACAAGCTCAGGATAAACTACAGCCAGATTAAGTTGCCAAAAAATCAAGTAAAAAATATTCAATCGATTGCGCAACTGTTATTTATTTTACCTGTTTCAACAACCATTTCACCCATTCTTCAGTTCCCTGATAGTTGGTAAAATCGGTTGGCAATTTTTTACCGTCGATATATTCGTTGTAGCACCAAGGATCACCCAATGCGAAAACGGTTCCTTTTCCAACTTTTGCGATCGCTCCGATGTTTTTACCTTCTGCAGTTAAAAATGCTTTTGCAGGAGATTTTACATCTATCGTACTTACTTCTTTCATGTATAATTTCTGTGCCGAAAAAACAGGATTTCCCTGTTCAACAGTCACTTTTCCTTGTTCGAATTCTCTTCCTTTCACTCGATTAATACTGTCATCATTAAAGTGAATTCCAAATTTTTCCGCCAATTGATTGAAATGTACGAATTCTGAATTGCCATTATCATTACTTAACAAGACTAAAACGCCGCCTTTTTTCACCCATTCTTCCAGATTTTTAATGGTTGTCGGATCTATTAAATTGGCTTTTCCTCCATAGGCTTCTTTATCTATGTCTGCGTCTACGATGATGTAAACATTGGCATTTTTTAAATCATTTTTAGAAGGAGCAGTTGTAAGCGTCGTGATTTCCGCACCTTGTTTCTGGAAAATCTCGCCTAATAGAGAGAATCCGCCGTTTGTCGTATCATTCCATGTATAATGCCAAGATTCCAGCACTTTGGTGTCTTTATTTTCCTTTTTTTCATTGTTAAAGAAGTTATCTAAAACTACTTTTGGCTTATTTTGAGCATTGGAACATCCGAATGTTACTAAGGCTCCTAATGCGAATATTTTTAATATTTTTTGTTTCATGTTTTTGAATATTTTTTATTTAACGCAAAGTACGCTAAGATTTCTTTTACTACTATTCGTTTTAAGTTTGCAAAGGCGTTTCACTTAAATAAGGCTGCAAAGTTTGATTCTTGTTTACTTTTTAATTAAGGCTTCGACAGGCTCAGCCTGACAACGCTAATAATTAAACATGTAGTATTAGAAATGTCACACTGAGCTTGTCGAAGTGTCTTTTTTTTAACTTATTTCCGTTTTCAAATTAATTTTATTTTGAATAATACAAAGGTATCAACTGAATGTCACCATCCAAACCGGAAGGCTGAACTTTCCAGTCGGAAGCATCAAAAGGCTTATAATCAATATTAACGAAGTTAATTTCATGATAATTCCGCCACTGAATTTTATGCTGATCCATATAACGGATTCTGTTCACCATTAAGTTTGAAACTTCAATCTGAATGGTATTTTTTCCTTTTTTCAGATATTTCCCAACGTTGATTTCAAAAGGAATACTCCAGACAATTCCTGCTTCCTGACCGTTGATCATTACTTTCGCACTTTCATATAACTTGCCGAATTTCAACAAATAATCATCCGCATTTTTTTTATTTAAATGTAAAGTTGTTGTGTAAATTCCTGTTCCGGAAAAGCTCTGTGTTGAAGCGTCATCCGAAAAGTTAGTCCAAGGTTCTAATTTCTTTAAAGTTCTTGTTTTTGGAAGTTCAGGGCCACCTTCTTTAAATGTCAGTTGCCAAGATTGGTTTAAAACAATCGGAGCATCTATTTTTTCAATATATTTCCACTTTGGAATTGATGAATCAATATTTTCTGACGTTTTTATGATTAAAGATTCACCTGATTTCAATTGAACTTTAACCGAATTATTCTGCGTTTCAGCGACACCAAAATCACCATTTTCAGGATTCATCAGCGCCACTTGTTTTCCAGTAAAATTCAATGGAACGAACTGATTGATTTCTTTTGAAGTATGATTGACAATATAATAATATTTTCCGCCATCAAACTGTCTTCTGATGAATTTTAGTCCTGTATCCGTTAATTTTTCTCTTTCAATTTTTAAATATTCCAACCCTTTTTCAACATCAGAACTTAAAACAATTTTCCCTTTTCCGAAGATTGCGACTTTTACATCATTTTGCTGATTAAACGGAATTTTATTCCACAACGATTTTAAGTTATTTTTTCTTTTGTCTGATTCGAAAAATCCGGGAATATCCTTTGGTTCACTTTGAAAAATGACGGAAGCTCCGTTTTTAGCTAATTCTAAGATATTGTTAAGCGTAGAATCCGGTAAATACGTTAATTCAGGAATAATTAAAACCTGATAAGAAGCTCCTTTTCCAATCTGGATTTTCTGATTTTCCGACTTTGATTCACCAATCATTTTATCCGAAATCATATCTAAAGAATAACCGGATTTACCCAATTTTTCAAGATTTTCGTAAAACGGAGTCGGATGCAACCACTTTTCAATATTATGAATTTTGAATGCCATATCTTTTCCTTTCGGACTCGCCCATTGATCATAAACCGGCCAGTACATCAGGATTTCATTATCTGATTTTCCGCTTTGCAAAACAGATTGCGTTCGCTCGATGTAAGAATTTAAGCCTTTTATATTGGGCCACAAACTGTTTTCGGGAACGAAATTCGTCGAAGCATAAAACAGCCAACCCGGAAACTGAACATCAGCCGGCGTATACGTAGTTCCGTGATAAAAAATATGGTTGATACCCGACAGAAAAATCTGCTCGGCTTCAGGTTTTACCTGCGACCAAGACGTTTTGAAATGTTCCGTCAACCAAGTAAAAGATTCATTGGAAATCAGAGGTTTTCCGGTAATATTGGCTGCCGAAGATGCAAATTTCAGCATATTAATGTCAGGAACTTCCTTTGTGTTGATATCTTCAACATTTCTTTTCAAACCTTGAATATCAAATTTTGTACTCCCAAAAGTTTCAGATTCAGGGATGTCGACTGCCGCGTATAAATCCAGCAAATTTCCCGGTGAACCGTGTGCCTGATTGGTATTTTTGGAATTTTTGGAATGAGCCCACTTCGTAAAATTATCAGTGAAGTTACTCAAAATCAATTCGCTCATCGTTTCGCGATAATCGGATTTTATTCTGCCTGTCATTTCATTATCTTCATCACTCACCAAATATTTGATGTACGGACTTAGATCATACCCTCGTCTTTTTTTAAATTCATCTTTAAAATCAGCAGTCCAGTCTGCATTGTAAACCTCGTAACTATCGTTAAAAAAAGAACGGATTCCATAATTTGAATTCCCAAAAGCCTTGTCGAAAGTTTTGAGATAATCTTTCGTTGCATCGGGAGAAAAATGGTCTAAAGTATACCCTTCTCCACCCGGAGCAGCACGTTTTACTTTTTGTAATGTTTTACCTGTAAAAACCGCATAGATTGTCCAGTTTCCTGAACTTGGTTTCCAGTTTAAAGTTCCGTCTGTATTAATTTTATCCGTTAAAACTACCGCTTCATTTTTTTCGTTATAAGCGGTTACAATATCTAATTTTATCGTTTTTAAAACCTTTTGCTTTTCATCTTTTAAAGCAATCTTTTCTGCTAATTTTTCACCTAATGAAATCGTGTAAGTCTGAACGATCATTTTTGTGGCAGCATCATTTTCATCCACTTGTGGCCCTCCGATTGGCCAACCCGTTCCTACTGCCATATCAACACCCATATTCAGGCTTTGGGCTTTATCAGTCGTGAACTGAAGCATTTTCATCCATTCCGGAGAAAGGTAATTGAGGTATCTGTTTTCAAAACCTTTTGCACCATAAATCGGGACAATTTCTACTCCGCCAAAACCAGCTTTTGAAAGGGTCGTCAATTGTTTGTCCAATCCTTTTTCATCAACAGCGCTTCCCATCCACCACCAACGCGTCCATGGCTGAGCGGTATTCGTCGCTTTTGGCCAGGGATTTTGTGCTGAAAGATTTCCGAAAGCAAAACAGAGAACGCTGAGTTTGACTATATTTTTAAATTTCATTTTTGATTGATGATTTTAAAACGAATTATATTCGATTTTATATTTCTTTTTTTTGCCCGATATTATTTATATTTCACCGAGGTTTACCCGATGTTATTCATATGACAACGGATTTCACCCGGAGCTATTCATGTTGAACCACTTCGTGGTTCCCCTCTTTAACTGCAATTTTTTTAATTTCCATCAGGTTTTAAAGATTCCATAAAAATAGATTCCGGCCAGTGAAATTTTTCAACATCATCAGGTTTATTTGGTTCAAAATTTTTATAATTTTTCGAGATATATTTCTTCAAAGGAAGATTTTGATCAACGATAGATTTTACGACACATTTCGCCAATTCGTAAGCTCCATACGTATTAAAATGCGTATCATCTGCTAAAGCTTTCGGTTGATTCGGATAAGAATTGGCAGGATAATAGACAAATGCTTTTTTTGAATTTTCCGGTCCCATTGCTTCGAATAATGTTTTGCTTAATGCATTTAAATCAATTAGATATACATTTTCTTCTTTCGCAATTTCACGCATCGCATCCGGAAAATCATCCAATGTATTCACAATTTCATTATGCTGATCAAAAACATGACGGTTCATGGAAGTGACCAACACAGGAATCGCACCCAATTGTTTTGCCTTTTGAATCCATTCTTTTAATCTTTTTCTATATCCCGATTTTTCGCTGTATCCATATTTTTGATCGTTGTGTCCAAATTGAATGAAGAGATAATCTCCGCGTTTAATTTTATTCCAGATTTTATCGATTCGGTGGCGGTCTTCAAAGGCTTTTAAAGTTTCTCCGCTTTCGGCATAATTGGCAATGACCACTTCATTCGGAGCGAAAAAATACGGCAGCATCTGTCCCCACGAAGCCCAAGGTTCATATTGAGCATCCACAACGGTTGAATCTCCTGTTAAATAAATAGTTTTCGCCGTTTTGTTAGGTTGAATTATTACTGAGCACACTTTCGGAGCTTTATCATTAAATTCAATCGTCAATAGATTATCCCAATGTAAATATTTTGTTTCTCTAGGTTTTAGTTTTACAATCCCTATTTTGTCCCCGTTTTGATTTCTGATAATACTATCTTTTACGTGAACTGTGATTTGTTTTTCGACAACTTCGCCTTGTCTTGTTTTGAAATCATTTAACATCAGGCGTCGGTTTTCTACACGAATAGTGGTTTCAGAAGTTCCTTTTGTATCGCCTAAATTCAGTTTAATATCATAATTTCCTTCGGGAATTGCGACCGAAAAATAAAAAGGTTTATCGCTCGTGATGAAATCTCCCGTCAAAGCATTTCCACCGTTGTCAATGGATTTTAATCCTGAAATATCCATAAAACCATAACCTGTTTTTTTATCAAATTTTGAAATGGAGCTGATAGGAATAAATCCGTTTTCGACTCTGTTTCCACCAAAATCAAATTTGAAAGTAGTTTGTTGAGCAAACATCAACGAACAGATAAAAAGCATTAAAAATCCAACTCTATTTTTCATAATTTAATCCGTTAAAATATTTTCTTTTGGCATTATAAACTGCATTTTTTCATCGCCCAAATCCGGTAATCCAAAATAGAAATATAAGGTTCTTTTAAATGTTCCGTTCAGATGATTCGGCTCACTTTCCGGTCCTAAAGATTCGGTTTTATCGTTAATGTTAAATGCCAAAACAGTTCCTAATGGCGGAATGGCATCCAAAAATGAAATATTTCCGCTTGGCAGTTTTGGATAACCTTCTGTACCGTAAATTCCGTAAAAATCAAAAAGTCTCACGAACATTTTTTCTTCTTTTGTTCCAACCGTTATTTTTCCTTCTGCTGTATCCAATTGTAACCACGAAACATCATCAAAATATCCTTTAAATTCTGGATAAATCCACGGCGATTGCCCAGTTCGTGTTGAGTTTTTTAAATTCTGCCAAACATTATAAGTCTGTCCCTGCAAACGGTTTTTCCAAACGTGATAAGGTCCTTTCCCCAACCATTTTGCGCTGATCACATAATTCTCAGGCTCATCAAAACTTACGCCTGAAAATTGATAATCTCCAGACAAAGAATATTCATAATTCAATTCTAAAATTCCGTTCGGATTCAGTTTCCAGATTATTTTATTTCTATTTTTGTAATTGACTTCAATCAGTTGACTTTGTCCTTCTGCAAAAGATTTTATCGATGATAACTCCATTGTTCCGTTCACGAAAACCGGTCCGTTTTTGAAGGTCATTTTTTTGCCTTTTTTATCGACAATGACAGATTTTAATAACCCGTCTCTTTTTCCGATGGCAAATTCTTTTTCGTCCGATTTTAAAATAAATTCAGCATCATTTTCGACAATAGAAACTGGGAACTCTTTACTTAATGATTTTGAAAACTGTTTTGAAATTTCATTATTAGATTTAATTTTCCAAGTCCAGGTGTAAATTTCTTTTCCAAAAGGATCTGTTGCAGTCAATAACAATCCTTCATTTTCTTTCCAGTTTTGAGGAAGATTTAAATTGATATTTCCTTTTTCTGTCGGTTGAATATTTGGAGAATCTGCTTTTCCTGTTTTAATAATATCAAAACCCGATTCGGATGAAAATGGTGTTTTGAATTTAACCAATTTCCATTCAAACTGGCAATCCTTTAAATTCGTAAAATGATAGCGGTTTTCAACAAAAATATTTCCATTAAAATCATTTGATAAAGTTTTCAAATCAATTTTTACCGGACTGTAAATTTCACGGATGGCGTAAAAACTTCCTTCTTTCTCGCGATGTGGCCCTAAAACTCCGTCAGGAGCATTGATTGCGTTCACATCAATCTGATTGTTGAAATCCGTTCGCACCAAACCTTCATCCACAAATGCCCAAAGAAAACCTCCTGCTCCTTTTTTGGAATTCCAGTGCAGTTCCCAATAATCGGCTAAAGAAGTTCCGCCACCGCCGTCATCCTGAGCGTGTAAAAACTCAGTCGGCATATAAATATTTTCACCTTCGAGAATCGTTTTTGTGCTGTAATAATCTTCGTAATGATTGCAGTCGATTCCGTTGAAAGCATTTCCAGGCTTATGATGCGCATGAATAACAGGACGGTTTGACAAGTCGTATTTTGCAAATTCTGTATCCAAATCAAAATTATGCCCGCCTTCATTTCCGTTGCTCCAAAAAATAATCGAAGGATGATTTGCATCTCTTGTAACCATTTCTTTCACGAGCTTTTTGCCAACTTCGGTACTATATTTTTTTTGCCAACCCGCCAATTCATCCAACACATACAGTCCTAAAGAATCACAAATCTTTAAAAATGATTTATTGGGCGGATAATGAGAACATCGAACGGCATTCATATTCATTTCTTTGATGAGCTGAACGTCCATTAAATCGATATTTTCCGTCACTGCTCTACCCGTTTCTGGCCACCAAACGTGACGGTTGATACCTTTCATTTTTACCTTTGTTCCGTTGATGAAAATTCCGTCACCTTTACGGATTTCAATGGTTCTGAAACCAAATTTTTCTTCAGTTTGACTGATTATTTTTTTGTTTTTATGTAAAGTAAATCTTGCTTTGTACAAATTAGGTGTTTCTGCTGTCCAAAGTTTTGGATTTTTAATGGAAAACTGAATCTGTCTTAAAGTATCCCCTTTTTGAATTTGGATCTTAGATTCGCCAACCAAATTATTTTTAGCATCAAATAATTCCACTTTTATAGTATTGGCAGAATTAATTTCATTTAAATGAATATTCGAACGAAAAGTTCCGTCGGCTTTGGCATCAATCGCTGTTGATAAAATATGTTCTTTCGGATTGGCTTCTAAATAGACAGGACGGAAAATTCCTCCCAAAATCCAATAATCTGCCAAACGTTCAGCGTTATTGACCGATTTATCAGCCGACATTTTAGAAACTTTGACTTCTAACATATTTTCTTTTCCGAATTGTATTTTATCGGAAACATCATATTTAAATTCATAAAAAGCTCCCTGATGAATGGGTCCTGCTAATTTTCCGTTAATTTTCACTTCTGTGTCGGTCATTGAACCTTCAAAAACGATGTTAATGGTTTTTCCTTTCCATGAACTGGGAACTGAAAATTTGTGTTTGTATAGACCTGTCTCATCGTGAAACTTGAAGTTTTTACCATACGTTACATAATCCCGACCGTAATTATAAGAACCAAAACCCTGCTGTTCCCAATGAGAAGGGACATTTATTTTGCTCCAAACTCCCGATTTCCTACCTCCGTTGATCCAAAAATCCCATTCTTTGGTATGCTCAGCATCTCTCCCGCTAAGAAACTGTATTTCCTTAGACTGAGCATGCAGGATCTGTGAACAGAAGCATAAAAAAACGAATATTTTGGAAAAGAAACTCATTATTTCGCAGCAATATCGGAATCGTCTTTTTTATCGTAAGTTTGGACTAAAGAAGCCACTTTTGTTACACTGACTTTAGTTTGTTTTAAATTTTGAATTGCATTTAAATTCTGCTCTTCAGGCTTCAATGTTTTAATTTTAAGATTTTCAAAAGTGAAATCTTTTAACGCATACAAATCAGACTTTTCAATAGAAAAAGCCGTTTCACAAGTGATGTCGATATTTTTTAAAACAATATTGTTGGCCAGTCCTGCCTTCGGTTTCTCTTCACCTTTTAAGTCAAAAAACTGGTTCCAGCCTTTTACATATAAGAACGTTTTTACGTTTCCTTTGATATTGTCAAGCGTAATGTATTCGTAATGTTGTGGAGTATCTGGTCTCATTTTAAGATGCAATAATCTTGATGCATCTTTCACCGTTGAATTTCTGAAAATGATATTGTAATTGTGGATCGATTCGCTTCCGCAAGTCAGCGCAGAATGACAAAATCCAAAAGTATTATCTTCTATAATAATGTTTCTGTTTTCACCATTATTCGGGTCTTTATCTGATTTCGGACCTTTCCCTCCTTTCAAAGCTATAGCATCATCATTTACAGATAGATAACAATTTTTAACCAAGAAATTAGTACAGGCATCAATGTCGATAGCGTCTGTACTTGGTGCTTTTACAGGTTCTTTTGGTGCTAAAATCGTTAGGTTTAATAATTTTACGAAGTCACTTTTATAATAATGCGTGCTCCAAAACGGAGAATTTTTTACCGTAATTCCTTCAATCTGAATATTTTTTGAATTGGAAACATAGATAATTCTGGGTCTCATTTCATCCATATTGGTACATTTAGGATTCCATTCACGTCTTTTCCAAAATGATTTCCAAAATCTTAGCCCGTTTCCGTCAAGCGTTCCTTTTCCTGAAATGGTAAAACCGTCCAAGCCATCTGCGTTAATTAAAGCCGGAAAATATTTCACCGTTTGACCTTCCATTCTGGTGGTCACCACCGGAAAATCATTGATATCGTCGCTTCCTTTTAATTTTGCTCCACTTTCTAAATACAAATGCGTTCCCTGTTTAAAGAAAACCGAACTGATCAAAAAAGTTCCTTTTGGAACCACAATAACTCCGCCTCCATTTTTTGCCGCCTGATCAATAACTGCCTGGAGCTGTTTTGTTTGAAGAATAGTGCTGTCATTCTTTACTCCGTTGTCTGTAAGGATATACTTTTTTCCTAATTTATTGATATCTGTAGGTTTATTTTCTTTAAACCATTTGGAAATCGCCGTTCCATCGGGAAATTTATCCTGACTTTTAACTTCTGCGGAAGAGAAAAAAAGTATAGATGAAGTAAAAAGGAGTTTTGATATATTGTGAAATTTCATAGTCTTTTTCAGTAAATCCTGAATTTATTTTAATTAAACCAATTAACAAAAATAAAAATATACATTTTACCTATTGACAGCATCCTGCTCTTTCATGTGGGAAGTTTTTTGTTGTTGGTTTCTGGTTTCTGGTTAATCGCAAAGGCGCAAAGTTTTTATTTAAATTTTACTTTTAAGGCGCAAGAGTTTTATCTGTGATAAAATTTATCATATCCATATCGTTTGTCATTTCAAGAGATTGCTTTACTTCGACAAGCTCAGCACAGGCAAGCTTAGTTCATCGCAATGACGATTCAATTAAAAAGCATCAAATAAAATTAATCTAACCAAACATAAAAAATAACGTAAATTTGCCGTGAATTACCATGAAGATTCGATTTTTAAGTTTTAATTATAATGAAAAAAATAAGATTTTCTCTATTTACTATCCTTTTATCGATTGCTTCCCAGGCACAAAATTTTGATATTATTCCATTAGGAATTTACGGTGGTGAGCAGGAAGATAATTTATCTGCTTACTTGGTCGGAGCTCCCAATGACAGTTCTTTTCTGTGTCTTGATGCAGGAACCGTGAATGCAGGAATCCGAAAAGGAATTGAATTGAAAAGTTTGCATGGTACCTCTGAAACCGTTTTGAAAGATCAGATTAAAGGATATTTCATTTCTCATGGTCATTTGGATCATTTATCCGGATTGATCATTAATTCTCCCGCAGATTCTAAGAAAGATATTTATGCGATAAATCCGGTGATTCAGATTTTACAAAATCATTACTTTATTAATGATACGTGGATTAATTTTGCGGATCAGGGCCAAAAACCGATTCTTGGAAAGTATCATTATAACGAACTCAAAGAAGGAACAGAAATTCCGGCTCAGAACACTCAATTTTATTTAAAACCTTACGAATTGAGCCATGTGAATCCTTATAAAAGCAGTGCAGTACTGGTAAGAAAAGACAATCATTATCTGCTGTATTTTGGAGATACAGGAGCTGACCGAATTGAAAAATCTGATAAATTGAACACCATTTGGAACGACATCGCTCCATTGATAAAAAAAGGACAGCTAAACACGATTTTAATTGAAGTTTCTTTCCCGAACAGTCAACCCGAGAAGTCACTATTTGGACATTTAACGCCTAATTTATTAACCGAAGAATTAGAAAAATTAAAGCAAAAAACAGGGCAAAAAAATCTTGAAAACCTGAATATCGTTGTTACTCACAGAAAACCGACAGGTGATAATCCGGAGATTATAAAAAAGGAATTATTGGAAAACAATCCATTGAAAATCAATTACATTTTCCCTGAGCAAGGTAAAAAAATCAGTTTACCTTAAATTTAAAATATTTAACAATAAAAAAGGATTGTCATTTTTGGACAATCCTTTTTCTATCTATTTATTTAAACGCTATTTCATAAGGTTTAGGCTCTATATTCTGAGCACGTAATTCTCTTGTTGCATTCAGTGAGAAATAAGGATTTCTTAATAATTCTCTTCCGACAAATATGAAATCTGCATCGCCATTTGCCAAGATAGTTTCGGCCTGTTTGGAAGAATCTATTAAGCCTACCGTTCCTACAAAAACTGAATTATTTTTATCTTTTTTAATTGCGCTGGCAAACGGCAGCTGATATCCTGCACCAACAGGAATTTTAGCATTGGGAATACTTCCTCCTGTGGAAACGTCTACGATATCAACTCCTGTTTCTGATAATTTTCTGCTGAGCTTAATGGAATCTTCTAGAGTCCAGCCTCCTTCAACCCAATCTGTAGCCGATATTCTTACGGCAATCGGAAGATCAGATGGCCACACTTTTTTTACTTTTTCTATTATTTCAAAAAGCATTCGGGTTCTGTTTTCGAAACTTCCTCCATAATCATCTGTCCGTTTATTGGTTAATGGAGATAGAAATTCATTCAGCAAATATCCATGAGCACTGTGAATTTCAAGCAGCTCAAACCCTGCTTTTAAAGCTCTTTCCGCAGCGTCAGCAAAAGCATTCTGAATATTCTGAATCTCCTCCAAATCCATTTCTTTTGGAATCTGACTTTCAGGTGAGAAAGCAATTGCAGAAGGTGCAATAATTTCCCATCCATCCTTATCTTCAGGAAATAGCGTTTTACTTTCTGCACCGGAAACCCAGTTGCTCGCTTTTCTTCCGGCATGAGCAATCTGTATTGCAGGAACACTACCTTGTTCCCTGATAAATTTTGTAATTCGCTGTAAACCTTCAATATGCTCATCCTTGTATATTCCAAGATCACCAACAGCTATTCTTCCATCAGCACGCACAGCGGCGGCTTCGATCATTATCGTTCCGGTACCACCCATAGCACGGCTTCCGTAATGTACGAGGTGCCAATCTGTAGCAAACCCATCCACCGCAGAATACATACACATTGGCGACATAATGACACGATTTTTGAATGTAACCGATTTTATGGTTACAGGACTAAATAATATTGACATAAAAAATTGAGTATTAAATAAATATTGCAGCTGATTATCTGCCCGACAATATTTTGAGAATAAATTATTTGTTATATAAATGAAAGAGTTTAGCAACTACTTTCCATTCGCCATTGATTTTGATTAATGAATGATAATCTGTAAAATCTTCGCCCGCTGCATCTTTTTCCATTTCTACACGAACAACGGCTGTAGTTGGTGTTTGATGAAGTATACTAAGATGTGTCTTAATATTAGGAGCAGCTCCGAGCTTTTCTACGTAAGCATACAGGTTTTCAATACTTCCTTCTGATAAATCGTTTCCTAAATGACCATACATCACAGCATTTTTGTAAAACGTTTTTTTCAGTTGGTCTATATTACCCGTTCTCAGACCGTCTACATATCCTTGCACTACTTGTAATACCGCATCATAATCTTCCACAGTATTGATATTTTTGTTCTCTGACATAAAATTATATTTTAATTATATATATTGAATTTATCAATACAAAGTTATGTCGGTTTTAAAAGTTAAACTTTTCCATATAGCCCAATCTTCTTTTCTATTTGGCTCTATGATGATGATATATTTAAGTTAACTTTTCAATTTCTCTCATAACTGTAGGAGCCTGTCCGAAATGTTCTTTAAATATTCTTGAAAAATGCGAAACATTTTCAAATCCTAAAGAATAACAAATTTCAGAAACACTCATTGGAGTACTTTGAAGAAGTTCTTTAGCTTTATTTAATCTTTTTTCTCTGATCCAAAGAGCTGGTGAAGTATTATAAATCTGCTGAAAATCTCTTTTGAAACTCGAGAGACTTCGACCTGACAAATAAGCCAGTTCTTCCAAGCTAATTGGGGACGCGTAATTATTTTCTACAACATTCCGCACATCAGAACGCACGGGCTGATGAAGCTGCAAAATCTGGTAAAACATATTGCGGTTGCAGATACTTACATCGTAAAGCATTTCCATCATCTTAAGTCTCAGCTGACCTTGATGAACTTCTGCACTGTCAAAAAAATAAGGTTTTAAGGAATTTGCAAATGCTACGAGACACTCGTTCATCGGAGATACTGCCGTTTTAATCTCTCCTTCAGCCTTTATTTTTGGCATTTCAAGTTCCGTTGTCGCAAGAAAAGATTGTATAAGTTCATCTTTCAGAGAAAACATAAGACTATCATATATATTATCATTTTCAGGATTTCCTTTTTTCTCATACCGAACAGAAGTCGCTTTTTTCAGCAGAATCATTTCGTTTTTATGGACGGTATAGGTTTGCTTTCCATAAGACAATGTAATGGTTCCGTCAAGCACAAATAGCAAAAGATGCTCCTGCAGATACATCGTTCCCTCTGCTTCCATACTGTGAATGCACTGCTCTATAACAGAACAGCCGTCCAATAAAAGACTCGACTGAGGAACCGGACCATCAATTAACGAAGTGGGCATTTTGATAAACTTCTTCATTTAGCTTAAAGTTTTAATAACAAATTTAGGGAAGAAAAAGCATTCATTCTTTTCTATTTGGTTCAAATAACAATACTAATTGTGTCAGTTTTTCTTAATATAGAATTTGTTTTCAGAAAAATTGTCCATCAAATAACAAAAAACATCCATTTTTCGCAACCTTAGATCAGGGCATCTTTGCAACAGACAAAAATTTGTATTAATAAAACATCAAAATAAGAAAAATGTCTGTTTCAGATTTATTTAAACCACTCACATTGCTCCATGGTCCGGCAATGAGAAACCGTTTTATGCTGGCACCACTGACCAGCCAGCAAAGTGATTATGACGGTACCGCTTCGATATATGACCAATCCTGGATTGAGCAGCTTTCAAAAAGTAATTACGGATTGATTCAGACCAGTGCTGCAACTGTAGAGGCAGGCGGTATCGCATTCGAACGGCAGCTGGGTATCCACAGTGATACCCATTTGCCAGGCCTTACTCAAATGGCCACAACCATCCGTGAGGGCGGTGGATTGTCTGCCGTACAGCTACATCACGCCGGGCACCGTGCCCAACCGAAACTGGGAGGAATCCCCTCTCCTGCTTCAGATAAAACACTACCCAACATCAAAGCGATTACTACCGAAGAGGTCCAAAGAATCCGTGACAGCTTCATTGCCGGCGCAAAGAGAGCACAACGTGCAGGATTCGATGGAATATCTGTTCATGGGGCTTTCGGATGGATTCTTTCGGAATTCCTGTCTCCCAATCTAAATGATCGCAGAGATCAATATGGCGGCAGTCTTGAAAACCGTGCCCACTTCACTATTGAAGTTATTGAAGGAATCCGTAAAGCATGTGGCCCGGATTTCCAGATTGGATGGCGGTTATCGATTGAGCGTTATGGGCTGCTTCTGGAAGAGTTACGGGAGATCACTGCTGATATTTTTGACCGTGAGCTGATTGACTATCTGGATCTGGCTTTGTGGGATTCGGCTCAAATCGTCCGTGAAGGCACCTTTCAGGGAAAGACCATGCTCAGCGTTTTTACAGAACTTCCCCGAAAAGGAGTTCGTTTAGGCACTGCAGGAAAGATTATGAGTGCCCAGCGTGCCGGAGAACTCCTTGATGAAGGCTGTGATTTTGTATTGATTGTCCGTGCAGGGATTCTTCAGCGGGATTTTCCTCTTCAGGTAAAGGCAAATCCAATGTACGACAGTCCATCGCTTCCCGTGACAGCCGATTATCTCCGCCAAGGAGGATTAAGCGAACGTTTTATCGATACTATGCGAGGATGGCAGACCTTCGTAAAACCAGGTTCTTTATAGGAACCTATAACCAGCAATCAGAACAGGCGAACCTTAATGAGAAGGTTCGCTTTATTTTTTCAACATATTGCTAAAGAATTAAAGTGATTGATTTATAATTTTTACGGATATACAATCAACGACTGCTATCCTAGCCCAGATTGAAGCGGCATCCTTTTGGGTTGCGGGCGCAGCGCAGCCCGTAACCCAAAAGATACAGCGGAAAGCTGGAAAAAGCTCCTTCAAAAACAACTCAGTGATGACAAAAAATCTCCATTACAAAGTAAAAATCATCCATTCTTTAAAACCCGTTATTGCCACATCTTTGCAGTGTAAATAAATTTTTATCAAATGAAAAAAACAGCAATTATTATTCTTTCTGATCCTAAATCCGGCTCAGAAGAATCAATGGGAAGAGTATTCAATGCTTTGGCATCGGCTTATGAATTCAAACATGCAGATGAAGAAGTAAAGATCATTTTTCAGGGTACAGGAATAAGATGGCCCGAACACCTTGAAAAACCTGAACATCCGATCAATGGTCTTTACACCGAAGTGAAAGATTATGTACACGGTCTTTCAAAAGGCTGCGTTGCCGTATTCGGTACAGAAATTTCAGGATATGATTTGCTGAATGAAAATGAAGTACCGGGAACTCCGGGTTTACCCAGTTTACTTAATCTCAGAAATGAAGGCTATGATATTTTGATTTTCTAACTTCCTTTAAAACGGTCCTCATGGAAATCTGGGGCCGTTTTAATTCTGAGATTATAAAAAATATTAATTAAATTGCATCTATCATGTTATCACAATCTGTATATACGCTCGTCAATCAACAGAATGGAAATTTGGCATTCAAACTATTTGAGTTTGATAACAACAGTTATTTCGATCATATTCAACGCAATAACTATTTCACTCTTATATTAATCACTTCCGGGGAAGGGCTTGCGAAAGTTGATTTTTGTGATTACTCGTTTAAAGAAAACACCTTATTTGCTTTCTATCCTTATCAACCCTTTATGCTGTGTTCAAAAAAACCATTAATGGGTATCTCGATACAGTTTCATCATGATTTTTTTTGTATTTACCGTCACCATCAGGAAATTGCGGCCAACGGTATTTTATTTAATAATATTTATCAGCAACCTTATGTTGATCTTGATGAAAGTTCTAAAAGTACTATTCTGAGCCTCATTCTGGGAATTGCCAATGAATTGAAAGATGAAGCTTTCCGAAAAGATGAAGTTCTTGTTTCTTATCTTAAAATTCTACTGGTAATGGCCACCAGGCTAAAACTTGAGCAACAGTCTCTTCAAAATGCTGAGGATCCCAACGGAAAACAGCAATTTATCATTCAAAATCTTAAAAATGCGATAGAAGATAATTTCCGGATCAAGCATTCTGCCAGTGATTATGCTGATCTTCTTCATCAGACTCCCGCATCTCTGGCACGCATCACCAAGAATCATTTTAATAAGACTCTTTCTGACCTCATCACCGAACGGATTATCATTGAAGCCAAAAGAGAGCTGTATCTAACGGATAAAACCATAAAAGAAATCGCCTACGAACTGGGATATGAAGACGAATACTATTTCAGCAGAGTCTTTAAAATCAAAACAGATATATCGCCTCAGGTTTACAGAAATACCATCGGGTTCAATAGAGCTGAATCTAAATAATTAAATGAAAATTATGTTAATTAAACTATCAAAATAAACAAATGAGCAGCAACGATAAATATATGTCCGAATGCATTGAACTTGCTAAACAGGCATTGGAAAAAGGAAATCCTCCAGTCGGATCTTTACTGGTTTTTGAAGATAAAATTATAGGCAGAGGAATAGAGTCCGGAAAGTCATCGGGAGATATTACTCAGCATGCAGAGATTTTGGCTGTTAAAGATGCTTTGAGCCAAGGATATGGAGATATATTAGATCAATCGGTGATGTTCTCTACCCATGAACCCTGCATTATGTGTTCTTATCTCATCCGACACCATAAAATAGCAAAAATTGTTTTTGGAATCTCTGTACCTTTGGTCGGCGGGCAATCGTCTGATTTTAAAATTCTTGAAACTGAAACTATTCCCAAATGGGGTAAGAAACCTGAAATTGAATCAGGTCTGTTACAACACGAATGTGAGCTTTTAAATAAACAGTTTGCAGACTATCTTTCTAAAACAGCTCAATAAATTTTCTGCACTAGCTTTACAAATAGTTTTGATTTGCACTCAATACTATTGGGAAATCTGCCTGGTATTGTATTTAATATTCTTCAAACTCAATATTGATTTTATTATTTACAATAAAACCCGTTTAATTTCCGTACATTTATAGAAATGTCTATTAATACTTTATAAAATAAGTTGTAAACATTAGTAATTTTTAAATAAAATAAAATGAAAAATGTTTACGTAGGCGAAAGCAACGGGCATCGTGTTGGTGAAATACCAAAGAAATCAATCAGTATAGCCTATTTAATTTTAGTGCACCGTTTACCCAACCAATTCAAAAAGCTTTTTAAGGCGATCTATGATTCCAGTAATTTCTACCTTATCCATATTGATAAAAAAGCAAATCAGGAAATCGGTGAAGATATAAAGAAGTTCCTGCAACAGTATAAGAATATACACATCCTTGACAATGAAAATGTTATCTGGGGAGGATACAGTATGGTTCAGGCCGAATTGAACGGTATGAAATATCTATTAAACATGGATGCGAAATGGGATTATTTCATCAATTTAAGTGGACAGGATTATCCGTTAAGATCTCAGAAAATCATTCAGGAGTTTTTATTAGAAAACAACGGTAAAAGTTATATTAAAATTGATAATCAGGAGAAAGTAAGACCCGAAACCATGAACAGGATTGAAAATTATTTTGAAGAATCAGAAGATAAGATCTCCGATAAAACTCATAAAAGAGGTTTTATGAAAGATGTAATCCCCTATATTGGCGGCCAGTGGATGATTTTGACAAGAAGTTGCTGTGAATTTATCAATAGCAGCAGTGAAGTGAAAAAGTTTGAAGATTATTATCTGAATACATTAATTGCTGACGAATCCTTTTTTCAAACCGTTTTAATGAATACATCATTTAAAGGAACTCTGATAAATGATGATAAGAGAGCCATTATTTGGATTCCGGACGGAGATATTAAATTACGCCCTAAAACTTTCACTAAAAATGATCTCGCTTTCCTACAAAAAGGAAATCATCTCTTTGCCAGAAAGTTTGATGATAATGTTGATAATAAAATCATTGATTATATTAACATTCAATATAACGAACCTTTCAAAGCCACGATAAAACTAAATACCATTAATCATATCAGCACAGGTTTTAATCATCTGAACTAAAGACTGCTGAACTTTAATATTAGCCTTTATCAAAACCGATAGAGGCTTTTTTATTTCCGTTAAATTCAGAAAATACCTCATCATAAAAAACTGTAAGTTCTACCTTCTTTGCGGAAGCTTAAACCAAAAAGTACTTCCCTCTCCCATTTTGCTGTCTGCACCTATCTCACCCGAATGTTTCTTGATGATTTCCGAACAGATATACAATCCCAAACCAAGCCCCGAATAAGATTGGCCAAGATGACTGGCACGATAGTAACGATCAAACAAATGAGGAATATTATGTTTTTCAATACCGGGACCGAAATCCTGTACCGATACCTTTATATAATCTTGTGAAGACTCGATATTAATATTGATTTGTTTAGAATCCGGAGCATATTTAATGGCATTATTAACAAAATTAATAACAACCTGCTCAATCCGATGTTCATCAGCAAATACTTCAAGATCTTTAGCTCCTTCCAAGATCAGTTCATACTGTGCTTCCAGTCTTACGTGGCTACAGCTTTTACTCAGCATATCATACAAATTAAAACTGGTAGGCTCCAGCATGAGCTGATCCTGACTCATTCTGCTCATATTCAACAGATCATCTACAAGGCCGCACATTTTTTCTATACTCTTATCGGACTGCTCAATCAGCTTAAGATGTGTTGAGGAAAACGGCCGGTCTTTTATACGATTGAGGAGCTGTATAGAAGCTTTAGCAGAAGTGAGAGGCGTCTTGAGTTCGTGACTTGCCACACTGAGAAAATCATCTTTACGCTGTTCTACGAGCTTTTTATCTGTAATATCCGCGGTCATTCCCACCATACGGTTCGCAATTCCGTTTTCATCATATCGCGGACGTCCATGCGCCTGTATCCAATGTATAGAACCATCTCTCCATTTCACCGGATATTCTGCTTTGTATATACCGTTTGTCTTAATAGCTTCCTGCACCAATGCCCGAACACCTTCTCTATATTCGGGAATCATAGATTCAAAAAGATCCGGATAGTTGAAATCTTCATCGGGAGAATAGCCATAATTTCTTTTAAACTGTGCATTACTTTGCATCATGCCTGTAGGAAGGTGTACTTCCGTGGAGCCTAAGCTGCTTGCATCAAGCGCAATCTCAAGGCGGTTATTCATTTCAGTCACCGACTCTCTGGCAATCACCTGATCTGTTACATCGCTGGCTACAATAAGAATAGAAGTAGTTCGGTTATTTTCATTAAGAATAGGCTGGTAAACAAAATTGAGATACCGGTCTGTCAAATTACCTTCAACTGAAAGCACCGCTTTTAATTCCTGTCCGTAAAAAGGTTCTCCTGTTTCGTATACATTTTTTAAAATACTTATAAACCCCTGGCCATCAAGTTCCGGCAACGCTTTTTCCAAAGGAAGACCAATCACAGATCTGTTTTTCCCCCAAATAGCAAGTGTCATATCATTTGCGATATCAATGGTAAAATCTTCACCTTTTAATGAAGCCATTGCTACGGGAGATTTTTCTACTAAAATTCTAAAATGTTTCTCATTTTCAGCTAATGTAAGATTAGCGGTGAGCAACTCTTTTTTGACGTTCAGAAGCTCATCATGTTTAGCCATCAGATCTTCATTAGTAGCCATATATTCCTCGTTCAATGCAGACAGATTATCTATTAATTTCTGTTCAGCATTTGATTTTTCTTCTATGATCTTCCTGGCATGCATTCTTTCTGATACTTCAAAGGCGGTATGCAGAATGTAGCTCGTTTGCCCTTCGGTATCTAATATAGCCTTATATTCAAAATCGAAATAAAATGTCTGCAGTGTCCCTTCAATTTCAAGAGTAGCAGGATAGTTTTTCGCAAAATAAGTTTCACCGGTTTGCCAAACCTTTTTTAAAATATTCAGAAAAGGCTGATCATGCAGTTCCGGGATAGCATCATTAAAAAATTTTCCCACCACAGATCTGTCTTTACCCCAAAAGCTTAGCATAGCCTGGTTGGCACTTACTATTCTAATGTCGGCTCCTGTATAAACAGCTGTTGCATTTGGAGAATGAAAAAGTATTGAAAGTAGCTCCTCAGGCTTGATCAAATCGGGTGAATTCATATTTTTAAAACTATACAAATATAATTATTAAATAGAGTACTCATCGCATACGAACACTCGATTCGTTAAGTTAAATTAATAGATTTTATCACAAGCTCATCACTTTGATATCAAACGGAGTTTCCAAACGTCTCTATTAAAGATTTAAATAAGCCTCAAACTGATTTTTCACCCTAAACATCAAGGCAAATTATTTAAAGATTTTCTGCACAAACTGATAAAGACATCTTCGCCAGGTGAGCCATTCATGATAGGTCTGAGGAGATTTATACTGAATGTAAGGATAATTATTCTGATTAAAATAACTTGTTATTGTGTGATTAAATTCTAAAAAACGGGCGTCTTCTTTTTCACCGATGCCGATAAAAAAGAATGGCTGATGTTTGGATTTCAATAAATTACTGACTGGCAACTCTTTAAAAGGTTCATTTTCTGTTCCCTCGTAAATAACAGAACTGAAAGAACCAATAGCTGAGAATAATTCCGGATGGCTTGACCCTATATACATCGCCTGATAACTTCCTCGGGAAAGTCCGGCAACAGCTCTTTTACCATCAGTTTTATATTTGCTTTCGATGTAAGGAATCAGTTCCTGAATCAGGATTTTATCCAGGTTTTTGGCAGAAAGAACAGTTCTTGGATAGTTATCCGGTAATTTTTTCTCTTCAGGAGTTAGGGCCACTCCATAATCCATTACGACAATCATTTTTTTCGCCTTTTCTTCAGCAAAAAGATTATCAAGAATATTTTTGATATATCCTTGCCTTTCCCAGCCTGTACTATCTTCACCAGTACCGTGATACAGGTATAAAACAGGAAATCTTTCAGTTTTGTAGCCTGGTGGAAGATACACTTTTACAGCTCTTTTACCCTTTGTAATCTTTGAATATATATTGTCGTCAACAATTTTTCCGTGTTTCACATTTTTCTCAAAGAAGAAATCTTCACCTGACGGAATTTCAATTCCACTTGTCGGCTGACCGTAACCGAAATAAAGTTCTGAATTTGGGTCATTGGTACGGAGACCGTCTACATTGAACCAGTAATAATGAAATCCAATTTCCATTGCTGAGGCTGCAATATTCCAGAAACCATCGCCATCTTTGACTGCCGTAGATTTTACGTTTTTCATTCCGTCTCCACCATCTAAAACAACTGATTTTGCATTTGGAAAATAGACCTTAAACAAAGCATGACCTTCACTATTAACCTTTGGATACTCTTTTCCTCGTAATGCAGTCAAAGAAGTTTTATATTCCTGAGAAAATACCATTGCTGAATACATACCAAGAATGGTCGTTAATATTTTAAAATTTCGCATTTAATTCTTTTTAAAAAACTTAGAAAGTAGTGTAATTTACGGATTTGTCATAAAAAAACAGTCATTACAGAGGTTTTTGAAGGATAAATTACTCAAGAATCAGTTAAAAGCAAATTTTCAGTTTATAAACTTAGTAACTCCTTCCAAGCAAAAAAATTATTACCAATCAGAATAAATCCAAAAACTTTAAAGAGAAAAGTTTACACTGATAAAATAATGAAATAAAAGAATTCTTCCTTAGCAATTTATTTCTATATCTTTTATTAACAATACATTTCACCAATAATAAATTCCCATTTTAGTGATTCTTATCATCTTAATATAATTTCATATACCAACTATATAAGGTACTTTTAGCGAAAACTTTTAATCATTTTTTATGAAAAAACAAATTTTATTCAGCATCAGCACACTTATGATGCTTTTTCTTGGTTCTTGTTCCAGTGAGGAACTAACGAATGAAGTAACAGATGGTGATCATTCAAACTCCACTCTGCATTCAAGGTCTCCCGGCGATGGTGCCTATGATATTCTGGGCTATGGCTATAATGCCGCCGGAGAATATGCCAATGCTAATTCTGCAGGATTTCAGGTGATTGATGTTGAACGTTTCCGAACGGAACAGGCCGCACGAGTATTAACAGAGAATACCAATTCCCAGGAATATACCGAAGAATATGGTGAAAATGCTTCTGCATATGCTAAAAATGTATCCCAAAAGATCGATGCCTCCGCTTCACTGTTTAAAAAATCTCTTTCACTAGCGGTAAGCGGAAGTCTTAGCAGCAGCTATAAATTTGATGCAAAGTACATTTATGGAAGCTATAATTTAGTGATCAAACAGAGAAGATTCAGACTGAATGCTGCCAACACAATGCTGGCGGATTATATAACTCCTGAATTCAGCCAGGATTTACAGACAAAAACCCCACAGCAAATTGTGGCAGATTACGGAACCCATGTAGCCCTGGATATTTACACCGGAGCTAAGATGGAAGCAATGTTTCAGGCTGAAACGACAAACGAAAACAGAGAAACAGCGGCAAGAGTAGGAATAAAAGCAGGAATGAAAGACATCTTTGATATTGATGCTTCCAATACTGTAAATACCTCTTCATCCAATATGAATTATTCTAAAAAACTATTCTACAGAACCAGAGGCGGAGATCCGTCAAAAGGTTTGGTAGGTGATCTTAATTTAGACCAGTCCAATCCTAAAATTAATATTTCCAACTGGCAGAACAGTTCTACTCAAACTAATGCTGTTTTGGTAGATTTCGGACAGAACGGGCTAACTCTGATTTATGAATTTGTAAAGGATCCTACAAAAAAAGCACAGCTTAAATCCTACGTAGACCAATATCTAATCGATAACAGAGTGAATCTGGAGTACAACGCCGTGCCGATTTATGGCTTCTACAGCGGTTCTGATAAAGACCATTATCTGTCAGTACTTCCGGGAGTTCCTAACCACTATGTGGCTGAAGGTGAAGCCTTCAGAGCTTATAACTATAAGGTTCCTAATACTGTTCCTATCTACCAGTTTTACAGCACTTCAGACAGAGATCATTATTACTCCACTTCTCCGGCGATTCCTAACAAGTATGGATATGAGAAAATTGCGTTCTATGCAGCTCCGTCTTCGGCATTTCCAAATAAGCCTGTTTATCAGTACTACAGTGGTTCAGACAAAGACCATTACTATACTAAAATTCTAGCAACACCAAACAAATATTACTATGAAAAGGTTGCTTTTTATGGATTCTAATCATTAAGTTAACAAAAAGAAGAAACCATCTCAAATTTGAGATGGTTTCTTCTTTTTTAGATTTGCTTTTCTTTATGAAGCTTTCCGGTATACACTTGTGCTCCTCCCAACCAGGTTTCCAGGACAGGAATATTTCTCATCTTCATGTATTGTGAAGATTGGGTTGTTAATGATAGCGGATCCTGTTCCAAAATAACGAAATCAGCAAAATAGCCTGTATCTAATGATCCGGCCCATTCATCAGCATAACATTGCCATGCAGCATCATATGTTACAGCGATCAAAGCCTGTTCGGGAGTTATACGTTCTTCAGCATTGAGTACTTCAATATTAGCTCTGTCCTCTTCCATAATTCTGGTGATAGACTGTTCCATCATTCTCAATGGTCCCAAAGGACTCACCTCATTGTCGCTGTGAAGACTAATTCTCATACCAACGGCCAGTGATGACGCGCAGAGGTCAAGCATTTTTACTTTTTCCCCGAATATTACTTCACTAAAAGCATAGCCCCAATAACCTACATGCCCAATAAGAAAACTTGGTGAAACCCCCATTTGCAGCATCTCTGTAATCTGATCTGAAGTGAGAAGCGAACAATGTTCTATACGGTTACGAAGCTCCGGCCCTCTGTATTGCGCAAGCGCACTTTGGTAAGCATCAATAGCGAATTTCACTGCGAGATCGCCATTTGCATGAACCATAAGAGGCCAGCCCTTACCCGCCACCACAGTCTTGATTAATGTATTATAACTTGGAGGAATAGTTGTTGCAGGAATGCCTGACTGCGGAAAATTAAAAATTCCCGTATTATTAGCCGGAGTACACAGGTAAGGCTTACTCTGATAGCCGGTGAGTCCTTGATTTGAACCATCTGAAACGACTTTTACATGTCCATAATATACAGGTTCATAACTGCTTGGCTGAGTATACGTCCCCAAACTATTAGCAGCCTCCTGACCTGAACACATATATGCCCCACCAGTACGTACCAATTCTGTATTGCTTTGCAGATAGGAAGTCAGTACTTTCTTAAAATTACTATTGAGTCCCGCATCATACATAAAAGTAACTCCTCTTGAATTTGCCAATTTAAAAAGTTCGGTAAGATAGGTATCAATATTACTGGCCATAGCAATAATCTGATTTTTTACTACTTCCAGCGCCGGGGTCATCTCCAGACTCTCCTGCAGCTGGCCATTGGTTGCTGTGATATAATCTTCAGCGGATGCATACAATCCCTGCACCGTACTGCTGTTGTTATATACATAAGTTAGAGCACTGGTATTTAAATAAAGAGTATGCATAGAAGCGCTTAATAGCATCATGGATACTTCAGAATTAATACTGTCGAGCACCGTATTATCGATGGTTTGTAATTCATTGACTCCATTTGTCGGTACGAAAGGCATCAGCGAAGGATCTAAACCTTTTCCTAAAATAACATCTTCAGAATTGGCAGGAATATGTCTGTTTATAATCTCTCCCACAGATTTAAGGTCATATTTTTTTAATAAATCCTGGCCTTTGAAAGGGCTTACATCTACCCATTCTTTCATCATTGCGGTCGGAACGATGTGAACATGTGGTTCAATCAAACCAGGAAGCAAAGTTTGTGTAGCTTCTAGTTCTTTAGTTCGATATTCCGGATAAGTCTGATCCATAAATGCTTCTACATCGGCTTGTTTACCTGTAACAACAATATTTCCGCCGGCAATTCCAATGGCTTCTACAGGATCTGTTGAACCTCCGATCATAGGTCGAATGATACCTCCGGTGATCATAAGGGTCTGTGACGGATGCTGGGTAGCCGTCCCTTTTCCTTTCATCTTAGCCAGATTTTCGGGACTGAAGATATCTTCTTTAAGAACTTCTAAAACAGGATTGTTGCAGCCACATTGTGTGCAACCGTGAGCATGGGTGTGTGATTTTTTCATAAAATTGATTTGGTATATATTTATAAATCATTTGATCGTATAGGCATAATAAAACAGGCCTGTCATTTCGAAGGCTTATTCTATAATTGAAATAATAAAAGGACTAAAGGTAGAATATTACCAGTGGGTAAATCTTGAAATATCTGTAGTTTTCATTGTATTTTGAGGTATTAGTTTAGGCACTAAAAGTATAAAAAAAATCATTCTGTTATACTTTTTTATCACTTAAAATAAATTATCAACTTATTTTAAATAATTAATTCACAATACGTTTAAATTTTTCACAATCATTTTCAGTTTCTGAAAAATTAAAAATATCCCACCATTAGGGGATTTTTAGCTCATCTATTTTCTGAAAATAAAATTTAACTGGAAAAAAGATCAAAACAGAAAAACAGGATTTGTAGTATTAATTCTACAAAATATAGTTTTCTTACTACAAGATTCTGTCTTATAAAAAACAAATCCGTCCTAATTTCGCACTGAAAAAAAATTGTTCCTTCTGTAATCAAAATCAGGCATGAGAATGGATAACACTGTTCTCCTAAAAACAAACAGAAAGTCCTTTTCCAAAGAATAAGGGGGAGGCTTTTTGTTTTTAACGGTTAAAACTAAAAGAAAAAATAAAGACTGTAAAATACTGACATGAACAAAATTTACTTTTCATTATTAATAACAGCTTTTGGCTTAGCAAGCGGTCAGGTTGGAATCAATACAGCTACTCCTGATCCATCTGCAATCCTTGATTTAAGCCAATCTTCAAAACCCGGAGGTTTAAAACTTCCTGCAGTAGCCCTGCAATCGACAACGGATGTTACTACAATTCCGAATCCGGCAAACGGGTTAATGGTTTTTACAACAGCAAATGCAGGAACAGGAATCAATGCAATAACAGCAGGGAGTATTTATAAATTTAATGGTACAGTCTGGAAAAAATTAAGTACAAAAGATGAAACCCTAACTGGAAATGTTCCCAGAGTAGTAGCATTCGGAAAAAAGACTACCGTGACAGGCTGCAATGGAATAAATGTTGCCAATTTTGCGCTTGACCAGATCAGCAACCCTTCCCTTCTCACCAGTACGGGAGCATTCACAGCTCCACAAAGCGGATATTACAGTTTTTCGGTGTACAGCAAACAGTATATGCAGGCTAATCCTGACCAGGCTTACAATACGGCTCCATTTATTTTTGCAGCAGGATTAGAAGCTTTCACCTACAAATTCAGAGGGAGTGGCTTGACTGATCAGGGAGCATCTACATCGGGCATTGTATATTTGGGACAGGGACAGGTGACTCCGCCATGGCAATGGACTTTCGGGACAGGCAATATTTGTGGAGCAAATGGCAGAATAAAAGAGCAGAGTGTAATCTGGGAATTTATCGGCGGTACATTATAATTATAACAGGAAAGAAAAAATGAAAAATAAGAAGCTTCTTTTTACTTTAATACTCGGTATGGCGAGTGTCACGAAAATGTATTCTCAGGTCGGCATCAATACCGCTACCCCACATCCGTCTGCATTGCTGGATATAAGTTCTCCTAATAAAGGTTTTTTAATCAATAAAGTTCCTTTACAGTCAAGAAACGATATTACAACAATTCCTAACCCTAAAAGAGGAACTTTAATTCTTGCCGCTTCAACAGTTGGATCAGGAAATACCCAAATTACAGCTGGAACATTATACAAATTTGATGGAGCTGCATGGCAGGAACTCTTGGAAAACAATACCAATTCACAGAACTTTTTATTTCCCAGTGTGGTTGCAATCGGTAAGAAAACTACGACAGATACTTCTTGTACAGGTATTACAACGGCTAATTTTGCACTGACAAGTCTGAATGCCGTAGACGGAAGTACACTATCTTCTACAGGAGCACTTACCGCGGGCAGAAAAGGGTATTACTATTGGTCTGTTAATATCAAACAGTTTATGCTTAGAAGATCTTACAATCCTGCGATATATCCCGGAATGTTAACTTATGCCTTTCAGTTAGGATCTACAGGAGCAAGAGGATGGCAGTCTAATAATTTTTCGGGATCAGTCTATCTTAATCAGGGACAGACCTCAGAAGGCTTTACCTGGGATCTTGGCGGAACCTGTGTAGATGATGATCAAATTGGAGAACAGCAAGTTGTATGGATTTACATGGGAGAATAAATTTCCAAAAAATTTTAAAGAATTGAAATCATGACAAAATTAAATAAGCAACTAAGTTTACTCTTTATCCTTGCCGCTTCCAATATATTTTCTCAAGTTGGCATAGGCACCGCAAGCCCTAATCCTTCTGCAGCCCTTGAACTCGCTGGTGCAAATAAGGGATTAATATTACCCCATGCGGCATTAATATCAAAAACAGATATTACGACAATACCTAACCCCGCAGCAGGATTAGTCATTTACAATACGAGCAACAGTACTTCTTCTATTGCAGATAACATCAAAGTTTATGCGGATATTCCATATGTATTCAACGGAACACAATGGCAGGATATGATGGATGACGTGAAAATCAATACATTTATAACACTGCCTGAAGTATTTGCAAAAGGAAGAAAAACAACAACCGGCACCTCTTGCATAAATCTTAACGGCGCTCCGTTTGCGTTAAACTCCCAGGATGCAAATATTGCGGCTGACGGCAGTATTATTGCGGAAAAATCGGGATTCTATAAATTCACGATCAGTACAGGAATTACTGCTCAGCCACTACAGTACAATCCCGTTCTGGCCTATCTGGGCGGTACTACGGCAAATGACATCAGATTTTCTTTTGCTTTCAGAGGCGAACCTACAGGATATGCTAACAGAAATGTCTCATATTCTTCTGTGGTTTTTCTTAATGCAGGAGATTCCTCAGGATATTTTCAGTGGATCTTAGGCAATAATTACACATGTGATACAAGTACCAGAATCAATCAGCAGGAGGTAATCTGGCAATATCTCGGAAACCTTTAAGGAAATTCCTTTTTTATATCGATTTTAGAAGTGAAAAGTCTCATTTTTGAGGCTTTTTGCCTTTACCGCATTTTTTTTAATATTAACGAAATAAGCCTAAGTTATTTTAAAACTCCCGAGCTGTATTTTTCATGCAGTTTAATAATTTCTACCAGAGTTTTAATATTAAGCTTTTCGTAGATCCTCTTTTTAAAAGTACTTACCGTAGACATTTTAATATCCAGTTTATTGGAAATTTCAAGATTTCCATTGCCTTCTGCAAGCAGTTTGAAAATCTGCAGTTCTCTTTTTGACAAACTGTAAAGCGGTGTTAAATCTTTGGTATTATTGATAAGAAGATATGCAATTTCCTGTGAATAATAATACCCCTGTCTCAAGATGGCTGTTACAGCATCTACTACATTTTCACTTTGCTGCTTATTAAGATATCCGTCTGCACCTTCATTGATATATTTGATAGCCGTTTTTTCATCATACGCAGAAAACATCAATATTTTCAGATCCGGATCCAAACTTTTAATCTCCTTTATCATTTCCAGATAAATACTTCCCGGCATATCAATATCGAGCATTAAAAGGTCATAACGGCTGGCAGAAACTTTGTCTTTTACACTTTCATAATTTTCGGTGAAATCTATTTCCAGGTCTTCATAAGCAGAATGCAACAGTAACGAAGCTCCCATTCTTACAACATAATGATCATCGGCAATAAGTATTTTTTTGTGCATTAATTCTGATTTTGTATGATTATTTCTACTTGGGTACCCTTAGGAATATTATCTTTAAAAATTATTTTTCCATCAATTTTCTTTAAGAGATGAATCACAAGATGAAGCCCCAGACCTTGACCTTTAAGAGAAGATGGTTTATTTTTCAGATCACTGATAAGATTATTGTAATATTGAAATAGTTCCTCTCCCATACCTGCTCCGGAATCTGAAATACTGACTCGTTTAAAATTTCCTTCTTCTTTGGCGTCCAGAATAATTTCACCTCCAATCGTATTTTTTACCGCATTATCCAGTAAATTATGAATAATAGCAGCTATTATACTTTCATTTACATTCAATTTAATATTTTTTGGAGAATTATTGATAATAAGCGTGTTATTTTGAGAAGAAATTTCCTCAAACAATCTTTTTTTAGCTTCTAACAGCTCGAAAACAAAATAACTGCCCTCCTGAAAAATCTGACTTTCATTATTAAATAATTCAGTATAATTTTTCAAATTCAACGTAAATTTATAAAGCTCTTCCGAAGATCTGTAGATGGTATCAAAGTATTGCTTCTGCAGTTTTGGGTTATCTGTTTCAGATAGTTTCTGAGACATTACTGAAAGATATTTTATAGGAGTTGTAATGTCATGATTAATCGTCTGGATCAGATTTTTCTGATATTCAGATTCGTTTTTCAATTGATCCTGAGTGGTTTTCAGTTCATCATTTTTCTGATGAACAATTTTCTTTAGCTGACTATTTTTCGTGGTTAAAATTCTCGTTCTTAAAAAAATAATAAGAAGTATGATGCCTAAAAATAAAACAGATCCTAAAATTCTAAACCAAAGTGTCTGATAATAAAGTGCAGGTACACTGATCAGGATTTTCCGGTAAGCAAATTTACCATCCGGAGAAATCAAAACCCTTATATCCAATGTGTATTCTCCCGGTGGAAGGTTTCTTACTATATATTCGCGATCTTTGAGCCGTTGCCATTTTGCAGGTACATCTGCATTTTGCAGACTTGCTTCAATATAAAGATTATCGCTGTTGGAGTAATAAGGAATGTCGATATATACAGAGGCCTGATTAAAATCATTTTCAAGATTCAGTGTGTCTTTAAAATACATATAATCTGCACCTTTTGACCGCGCTCTTTCAACATAAATATTTTCAGCTTTCGGATAATAGGATGGGATTTTAAGAGGATCAAAAAATACGTATCCGTCCATTGAAGGAACTACAAAATCTCCATTATCCAGCTGTGTAAAAGAATTAACCGCGCCATTAAATTCATTGATATTAAAGCCGTCTTCTTTGGTATAACGATAGTAAACAACCTTTGTTGTATTATTTTTTGCATACTCAAGAAGCGTATTTTCAGGAATTTTAAATAATCCGTTATTACTCGAGATCCACAAATACCCTTTTGAATCTTTCATCAGATTATTAGGATAAGACAGATAACCGTCTTTGTCGAAAGGCATTTGGGTAAATTTCCCGTTTTTATAAAGATACAGACCTTTTCCTCTTGTGAGAATCCAGATATTTCCGTCTTTTGTTATGATTGTGCTCTTCAAAGACAGATTGGGAATGTTTTGTTTTTTTATCGTTTTTTTAGACAGCGAAATAATATACATTTTATCATCACAACCTACCAAAAATTCATCTTTGTTAATAAATACTGAAGTGCTTATTTCAGATTTAAAAGCAAAACTCCCAAGAAGATTCTGTAAGCTCCCGTTTGAGTAAATTTTCAGATAATATTGCACTCCATCTTCGGTTTTTAACAGATAAAAACCTTTGTCTTCAAAGATAGCTCTGGCTTTATTATTTTTCCCAATATCTACAGAATCATATTTTTCATAATTGTATTTGGAGAGTCTTCTGTAAATTTTTCCGTCTTTAGAATAGAGAATATTGTTACTTTCATCATACACAAGACACCATTCATCTACCGTATTAAAATGATAATCTTTAACCAAAGAATTTTTGTCATAAACCCTCCCCTGAAAATTAATAATTTTATCATATCCAAAAGGAAGCATAGAATACTGAACCCTGTTTTCTAATGTAGGATTTACTTTTGGAGTGACAAATGAAGGAACTTTGACAATATTTAATCCTTTATTTAATGTTCCTATGTACATTGTATTGTTTTCTTTGTCATACAGTAAACTGTAAATCATGGAAATATCAATATCATTGTTTTTCAGTTCGAGGATAGGAGTTGTTTTCAGATTTCCATTTTGAAGTTCAGAAATGTAGATTTTCCCTTTATTAATGATGAAATTCTGACAATTCATATCCTGCCAGAAAATCTTACTTGAAGGATCGTTATACAACGAATTATCAGAATTAAATACAGAAATATTTTCCTCAGAAAATTTCAAAATTCTTTTATTGATAACATCTCTGAAAAATAAATACTCTCCAAAACGGAAAAAATTTTTCTGATTTTCTTTCTTAAAATCGAGGGGAATTATTTTCTCTTCTCCTGAATTTTTCCTGTAAATAATATTTTTCCCATCAAAGAAATAAGTTCCTTTTTGAAGCTTTATAAATCCATTATCTACAGTGGTAAAAGAATTATTTTTAATAAAAACAACATATTCTTTATTTTTGAAAATAGTCCGTTCTGTTACCGTCTTTAATAAAGGGGATTTCTTATCTGTAATTGTAATTTTTCTACCTTTTATAATCAGATATTGAAATTGTCCTGAATTGTTAAGGATAATATGATCTGATTTCACATTTCCCAAAAAATTTACGAAACTGAAATTGGTGAGCTTAAGATTTTTATAATTGATGAGGTTTTGTCCGTCATACCTTAAAATTCCGCCATCAGTACAGATCCAGATAAAACCACACTTGTCTTTTACAATGTCTTTGATGCTATTTTGAGGCATGCCGTTATCCGTATTGAACCATACGGAAGAATACTGCTGACCGAAAACCGTAGAAATGAGTAAAAGTGAGAATAAAAGTAAAAGCTTCCTCATTTACTGGTGATATATCCGGCTGCAAATGTACAATGAACATTTAACATAATTTTTAATTTTTGTAGAATTCTTTCTACAAATGATAGTTTTTTCTCTACAGGATAAATTTAGCCAGAATTTTTATTGAAATTAAATTTACACCATTAAATATGTTTTTAATGAAAAATTTTAAATATCGATTAAAAACACGTTTAAAAATTAAATTTTTATAAAAATAAAAAATCAACATTTATGAAAAACAAATTTCTACTGATTTTTTCATGCGTGGTGTTCGGAATATCTTCTGCACAAGTGGGAGTGGGAAATCCAAATCCAGCCGTGAATCTTGATGCCAGATCAGCAACAGGAAATTCTGCCATTGCTTTTGGAAATACCAACCAAACAGCAATGGCCGCGGGAGCCGGAGCGATGAAATATGATAATACAACAAAGCAAATGTTTTACAGCGACGGTACAAACTGGGTGTCTATGGCTGCCAACCAAACGACAACGTCTTTTATTCCTAAAGTAGTAGCTTCCGGAAGAGCAAATGCCGGTATGGGTACTACAGCCGGAGGTGCTTTTAATAAATGGACTTTCGGGCAAATTTTTACCAATGATGGCAATTGGAATACGACTACCAACACGTACACGGTTCCAGTAGGTGGAGATGGTTTTTATCAGTTTAATCTTGCAGGAGGTATTGTTTCAAGTTCAGGCGCCAATCAATCAAACTGGACGATATCGATCAATAGCGGAGCGCAATTCTGGACGCTTAATTCTGTTAATAATTTCGGAGCTGGATTTACCTCTTACCGAGGAGGTTCTGTAGCGATATTTTTAAATGCAGGTTCTACGATTAACTTTGGCTCCAATCACTGTGCGGGATGTAATAGCCCGGCAGAAACTTATTCTGTTGCTGTTGGTGCTACTTTTACCATTACCAGCTTAGGTTCTAATCTTTAATAATGAAATTTCCCCTCATTTTTCATTATGATTAAAAATACAAATGTCTATATAAAATTATTGGGAGGCTTCCCGGACGTCTATTTAATTCTTTAATTTTAGTTAGGTTATGGTAAAGTCTGTTCTTTGGAACAGGCTTTTATTTTTCATTATACGTGTATCAATGCTATAAGTTCTCTAAACTCTATTTTACGTCTATCTTCTCTCTAATCTTATGGTTAATTGAAGCATGATAAACATAAAAAAGCCCCTGAAAGCATCTAACTTTCGGGGGCATTTAATGTTTTTATAGAATATTATTTGACTCTGTGAAATTTCTAATTTATTTCTTAATCACCTTTTTACTTAATTCACTGCCAATTTTAATATAATATATACCAGAACTAAGATGCGAGATATCAATTTTTTCAGTTTCGTGCTGAGCGCGTTGCTGTAAAATAAGTTTTCCCGTTCCATCTACAATCTCTATAATCTGATTGAAAATTTTCTTATCCAAATGACCGATGGTTACTATATCTTTAACAGGATTAGGAAATACGGTAAATTCAGAAATCTTATTTTTTTCAGCTGTGCCCAATACACTCATCTGAGTATGAAATCTGTTAAGAAAACCATCAGAAAGAGTTGAATATTGGTCATTGGTGATATATCCTGAAATAAGCAATTTCTGATCCGCCTGTAATATACAGTCAAACGGACCGTTAGTTAAATAACCATGATTAATTACCAGCCTTCCGTTAGTAGCAAAACTATTGTCAATAGCTCCGTTAGGTGTAAAACACGTCACTGAAAAAAGAAGAACACTTCCCGGACCGTTGATTCTTCCTAAAGCAAATATCCTTCCCTCGTTATCTGTAACCATTCTGGAAACCCCAGACTCCTGATAATTTCCCGATGAAGTACCTGTCGTAACAGTACCTCCAGTACCAAAAGCAGGATCTAACTGTAAATTGGAATTGAACTTAAAATATTTATTCTGCCCTGAAGAAGTAACCCCCGCAAAAATCATTGACTGATCTGGTAAGAAGGTCATTACAGAATAGTTTCCTGTAAGATCGGAAGCATAAGATTTAGCTCCTGTTGTATTAAAAGAAGTATCAAAATCTCCGTTTGGCATGAGTTTTACCAACCCGAAGCTGTTACCGATGGTTCCTGCTAAAAGAATATTCCCGTTTGGCAGAACTTTAACATTATACACTACTGATGCAATTGTTGCCGGAAAAGATTTCACCTGCTTTCCTCCAGTACCAAAACCGGTATCAAAACTTCCGTCAGCATTTAAACGGGCCACTGCAAAACTTCCTTTTGTACCGTCATAAGACATTCCTGCAGTAAGGATTTTTCCATCAGGCTGCACAACAATTTTATTGATTTCATCACTTGCATTTGCATACGATGAATATGCAAATGTTACTTTCCCGCCATTTCCAAAAGTAGTATCGAGAGATCCGTTAGGATTCAGCCTCACTATTCCGCAATAATGATCTGAATTAAAGGCATTAGGGTAAACATCTCCTCCTGCAAGGATTTTACCATCCGGTTGAATGGTTATATTTTTGAGCGATACAGTATATGACGGTAATGTAATACTCGAAATTCCATTGGTTCCGAAAGATAAATCTTTGGTCCCGTCAGAAAGAAATCTTTGAATGTGAAACTGTGTATCAAGATTTCCTTTTTTGTTTACAACAACTATTTTACCGTCCGACTGAACAGCTATATTCGAAAGTTTTACTTTTGAAGAAGACGGATCGCTGACAACAACTTTTCCATTGGTTCCAAAACTGTTATCATAATCTCCGGCAACCTGTGCTTGGGTTGATCCGGATAGAAACAGGATCGCAAAAAATAATTTTAATTTCATGGATTTATAATTTATTTGTGTGCAAAAGTATCTTATTAAAACTGAAATTAAAATTTGCTTTCAAAGAAATAATTACCCTACTCGATTTCAAAAGATAATTATCTTGGGACTAAGTCATAGAGAGCTTTCTATGATAAAAGCCTTACCTATTATCAGTTAAATATTTAGCCGCAAAAAAGTCTCCCTTCAGCAGGAGACTTATAATTTGTTTAATTCTGATATTCAATATCTCTGAAAAGCTTTTTTAAGCTAATTTTGCTTATACATCCTATTTTTTAGGGTAAGAAACTCTCCAGACAATTCCGCTTACATCATCTGCTACCAGCAAAGATCCGTCCTTAAGCTGAAGAACTCCCACGGGTCTTCCGTAGACATCTCCTTTTGCTTCATCTGCTATAAAACCGTTAAGAAACGGTTGATATGAGCCCGAAGCTTTACCATTTTTAAAAGGTACAAATGCCACTTGATATCCTACAAGTGAAGAACGGTTCCACGAACCGTGTTGTCCGATAAAAGCTCCATTCTTATATTTTCCCGGAAACTGACTCCCAGTATAAAATGTTAATCCTAAAGAAGCGGTATGACTTCCCAAAGGCACGTCAGGAACGATAGTTTTTGCTACCAGGTCAGGTTTTTCGCCCTTTCTTCTGGGATCTTCATTCTTCCCGAAATAAGCGTATGGCCAACCATAAAAAGCATTTTGCTTTACACTTGTGAGGTAATCCGGCACCAGTTCATCACCCAACTCATCTCTTTCATTCACAACGGTCCACAATTCTTCTGTTACAGGATTCCAGCTCATCCCTACAGGGTTTCTAAGTCCGGCAGCATAGATTTTTTCGCCACTTCCATCAGGATTTACCTCAAGAATATTGGCTCTTCTTACTTCATTTTCCATTCCGTTTTCTCCTACATTACTACCCGATCCTACGGAGATATAAATTTTAGACTGGTCCTTATTGGTCGTTAAATTTCTGGTCCAATGATTGTTATATCCTCCTGCAGGAAGACTCACTATTTTCTTACCCGGTTGGGTAAGTTTTACCTCTCCTGCTTTGTAGGGATATACCCAAAGTCCATCGGTATTGGCTACATAAAACCGATCTTTGATGATCAGCATTCCGTAAGGCTGGTTTAAGTTATCTAAAAATACAGATGAAGATTCGGGAATACCGTCTTTATTGGCATCACGATAAAGCAGTATTTTATTCGCCGATTTTCCTCCGACCTCAGCCCCGCTTTTTCCACTGATGTCATTTTTTATTTTCTCTGTAGCAGAACGTTCCGAATTGGACAATACCACAAAAATATCTCCGTTTTCTCCCTGAATCATGTTTCTGGGACTTTTGATATTTTCAGCAAATCGGGTTACGGTAAAACCTTCAGGAGCAGTTGGAGCCTTATCCTTTCCCCATCCTATCACATTGCTGAATTTATTTTTCGCATTTTTTTCATCCGGAGGCGGTAATTTCAACGTATCTGTTTGAGTGACGGCTTTATCGCCTTGCTGCGTCATGCCGGAAGTCTTTTTACTTTCCTTACAACTAAAAATAAGCAGTGCTACTGCCGGTAAAAGATAATTTTTCATAATTTTGAGATGTGGTGGTTAAGAATATTTACTAAAAAAACAAAAACCATTCCTTAAAAGAAACGATTCAAGCAAATAATATTAAATATTTTCTAAGCTTCAGAATGATCATTTATAAATTCTCTCTTATTTTTTCAATCAGTAATAATCTAAATCTGCTTCTTTGAATATCAAATTTTAGTAAAGAGCCTGTCTAAATTTTTCCGTTCTGCGGATTTGCTGTTTTAGTTTTTCGGCGAGCCTTTGGCTCGCCGAAAAACTAAAAACAAACTAAAAAGCCTTCCAATTTAGTGATCGCATGACAATTTATTCAATCGTGAGAATAATACTACAAATTTTCCCATTCTATAATCACCTGAATATGAATTCTTTTCATACTATCTTCTAATCCTATGCTTAAGATAACAAACCTGTAGAAATAAATTAAAAAATTAGAATAATTTCAAAAATATTCCAGTAAAAGTATTAGATAATTCACTTTTCCCCTCAGTCTTTTCGAAATTCTAAAAAGCAAACGAAATTGACAATACAATCTATAGATAAGCTGGATTGGCTATTAAAATATTTTGCTTTAAATTTGCAACTGATTCTCATGTTTAATTTGAGTTTTCATGGTTATTAGTTTTTATCCCCGATCCAATCGGGGATTTTTTATTTGACAGAATGAAGAAGCTTTCAAGTGCTTTGCTCGTTCTTATTTAAGATCTGATTATCAGAGTAAACAGCAATAATCCTATTCTTTATTTCGATATATTTTTTACATACACTGCGTTAAATCAAAGAATTTTAAACTCAATTATTGCAAAATTGGCAAAAACCTTGCTAAGACTTTAAAGTATTCATGCATTAAAGATTTATTCTTATCATGAATAAAATCATTTAATTTCTACCACCAACACTTAAAATATAATGATATGATCAAGAATATTAAATTCTTCTGGGAGGTCTTAAAAGAAACCTTTACAGAATGGAATAAATCCTCTGCATCAGAAAACTCAGCAAGCTTAGCCTATTACGCCATTTTCTCAATACCCGGACTGCTGATCATTATTATCTGGATTGCAGGATATTTCTTCGGACAGGAAGCTATACAGGGTGAAATCAGCAAGCAGATCAGTGGTCTTATGGGGGCTGAAGCAGCTAAAAGCGTAGAAGGTATGGTCACCGGAGCATTAATTGACAAAGAAAATGTCGTCATGAAGGTAGTGGGAATCGGATCACTGGTTTTTGGTTCTACTACATTATTCTTTCAACTGCAAAAGTCGCTGAATAATCTTTGGGATGTAGAAGCAGCTCCGAAAAAAGCCTGGGAAAAATTCATTTTAGACCGAGCCAACTCATTGGGAATGATTCTTATTCTGGGTTTTTTATTGATGGTAACCATGATATTATCTTCAGCCATCAGCCTGTTTAACAACTTCATTACAAGGTATTTCGGATTAGAAACGTATTTAATTGTTGAAGTCATTAATTTTGCCATTGGGTTTGGAGTCGTTATGCTGCTGTTTGCCCTTATGTTTAAAATGCTTCCTGATGCAGAAATCAGCTGGAAACCGGTCTGGAGAGGCGCATTCATGACTGCAGTTCTTTTTACACTGGGTAAATTTTTATTGAGTTTGTATTTCAGTGAATTTAAGCCGACTTCAACTTTTGGAACTGCGGGAACTGTTATCCTGATCATGCTGTGGATCAACTACTCCTGCATGCTTGTTTTTTTCGGTGTGGAATTTACAAAAGTCTACAGCTATAAAAAAGGATACAAAATTGTTCCATCGAAATTTGCAAAATGGAGTAAAGCCAAATTATATGAACAAAATACCGGAGAAAAAACGGACTCATAAACTTTCCTTTTAGGTGTAAATTTAAAATTTAAGCTGTTTATTCAGATATTAAGAAACAATATATAGTTTCCCTGAAAATAATTTTAAACAAAAGAATAAATAATTAAAATTTTTCATAATTAATCTATATAAAATGGATAATATAAACACAAGACAACCCCATGTAGTGCTCCAGATTGTTGATCAATAGCTTTCCAATACAACCTTTTTTAACTATTTTTACGTCAAAATATTTAAATAATACATGAAAAAAATCGTATTTGCTGGAATAGTGGCTTTAGGAGGATTTGTAACAGCCAATGCACAATGCAAACCTGTATCTACACTTACAGAAAATTTTGACACCTGGAAAGATATCAATAAATGCTGGACTGTTCAGTCAGGAAAAGCCATGCTTTATCCTAATGATAAAAAAATTATTTTTTATTCGATGAATGACCCGAGAGAGAATATGTATTTAGTGACTCCAAAAATCACTGCAGGAACTTATACCCTTAGTCTTGATGCTTCAGACAACGGAGGTGAAACTACTCTTGAACTGTTTTCGATCAATACCCCATCGGATACAAAATCATATGTTTCAATAGCTAAGCCTGCAAAAATAACAGGAGAGAAAAAAACATATACGATCTCTCTGAAAAAAGACAGCCATTTGGGACTTAAAGTTTTACTGAACGGCGTACATCAGGCAGTTTATATAGATAATCTTTCTTTGAAGGCAAAAAAATAAACCTTTGATTAAATAATCAAAAATTAAAAAGTTCGATTCCTTAGGCCGGAATCGAACTTTTTTAGTCTTATTACTGAGTTAGTCTCAGCTTTATCTTTTTTAATTATCAATTTCCAAAATTTACGAAATGCGGAACTTCTGTCGCAAGATTATTGATCGGTAAAAGATTGTTTCGGTTACTGTTAAAATCAAAAACTGAATTATTATCAAAAGGAACTCGCGGATAATAGGTAAAAGAAATCTGTATTCTGTTGAAAACCAAATAAGGATTATTGATCAAAACACCAATTCCTATTTTTGTATTGGCCTGTGTTTTCAACAGCTTATCATCAGGCAGCCCCAACCAGCCAACCGCTGCTGTTAAATAAGGACTGAAATGGAAATTCTTCCATGTTTTATTGACAAAAAGCTGCAGCTGATATCTTAATACGAGCTTTTTGGTCCCGATATAATCCGAATTATAAACCGGAAATTCATCTGTTGCAGAAAGATTAATACGGTCTTTATAAGAATAATTATGCTGTGGATTTCCTAATGCTAAAGTAGGAGAAAAGAAATGTCTTGCTTTGGCAAATTTCCAATCCGCAAGATTTGTAAAATAAGTTCCGTCCAAACGAAAAGACTCGCGGTTTCGGGGATCTTCATTAAAAAATCTGCCAAACTGAGCTTTCACATTAAAATAACCAAGCCTGGTAAAACTTCCGTAAGAAGCCGAAATTCCCGCATATGGCATGGCTTCATTACTCCTTGATAAAACACCCGCCGTCAGATTCACCGAATTGCCATAAGCAATATCTTCCGGCAGATCATATTGAAAAATATTTTTCTGCACCGAGAAATTCCGCTTAATAAACCCAAGAGACATTAAAAAGCTGCTGTAAGAACTGAAATACTGGTATTGATCTATTCCCGGATTGTCTTTGTACTGATAATTCTGAAATCTACCAATCAATGCGATATTACTGGATACTTTTTCATTCGGATCGGATGAAACAGGAATCTGATAACCTCCCCATAAATCCTGACTGTAAACTTTAATCTGAACTTCCGGGAAAGCGGTATCGGTTTTTATAGGAAGCAAAACATTCCGCATAAAATATTCGAAAGTAAAACCTCCGGCCCATTTCGTTAAAGGTGAGAAAAAGTCTCTTCTGACATTGAAATTTATTCTTTCATTTTTAAAAAAATCGCGTTCTCCCAAAACCTGGGCATTGATATAAGAGCCAAAAAGATTGTAGGCGGTATAGCTTCCTAAAAGATAGTCCTGTTTTTCTTTGGAGTCGTTTCTGTAAAGAAGATCCAGCTCGTGTCCCAGTCCCAATACATTTTCTTCAGTAACACCCAAACCAATTTTGCTTCCGGAATAGCTGAGCCTCGGCTTCAGACTCCATGAATCTAAAACTTTTACAACAACATCGATGGAGTCTTTGGTAGAAGTACTGTCGGCAACATTTATACTCACTCTGTTGATAAAGGGCATTGTTCTTAATAAACGTTCGGATTCGTATAGTTTCTGCGCGTTATACGCTTCCCCTTCTTTGAAAAGCAAATAATTATTAACAGTAGAAACCTTTGTGTTGGAATGGAGATGATTCGTAAACCAATCGTACCATTTAACCTTTTCTTTTTTATCTTCTGAGCTGTATCCAAAAGGGTCAATGGTTTCTATCCGGATATTTCTGATATATTTTCCCTGATAAGTTTCCTGCGACAGTTTCTCCGTTTTTGATTTAACAGAAGCTGAATCGGCCTCTCTACGAAAGATAAAACGGTGGAAAAATTTGGTGACTTTTCTCTTATCTGAAAATTTTTCTATTTTGTAATAGAGAGAATCTTTTTTCTCCTGTGCAGGTACAAAGAAAAAACAATTTAAACCAAAAATTAAAATTACAACCCGTTTATTCATCAATAATCTAAAATTCATTAAAATCTATCATATCAATTTACAAGCCAATATAAGGGGAAACTTCAGTAATTTTAATCGCATTTTCGATTTCCGATGAAGAGCAAAATCTCATCAATAAAACTTTTGCAGGATTTTAAAAATAAAAACAGCATTCATATATGAAAAAAGCTCCTGAAACAGAAGCTTTTTAGGACTGAAACGTAACGTTTCTGAACGTTTTGTAAAGATGAATCAGATTTCAGATCCAGTTGATTTTCCTTTTTGGATTTTACCTAACAACATCTTTTACAGTTTGATCAATACTCATCGTGACATCTATTTTTATAACACAGACATCACTGCTTTCACAATATCATCATACCTCTGTTTATCATGTTCTCCGGTCCGCGCCAAAACCCTGATTCCTGAATAATTGTTAAAAATAAATCTCGCTAAAATCCTGGCATCCATATTTTTAGAAACCTGTCCCAAATCCTGACCTTTTTGAACCGCCTGTGTAAAAATGTCTTCCATTACTTTGATGTTATCCTGTACAATTTTCGCCACACTTGTATCATGCATTGCGAGTTCAATAGAGGTATTGACCATGAAACATCCCTTTGTAATTCGATCTTCAAGGCTTTCAATAACCGCCTGCTTAAAGATATCGTGTAGAGTTTTTTTTATATTTTCGGAAGTCTCTAAAAGCTGTAAGATATGATCCTGAGACTGTTTCTGATATTTTTGTAAAGATGCCACAAACAATTTTTGTTTATCTCCAAAAGTATCATATAAGCTGGAACGACTCAATCCGAGATGCGTTACCAGATCCTGAGCCGAAGTTCCGTTGTAGCCTTTGTGCCAGAAAATCTCAATCGCTTTGTCTAAGACCTTATCTTCATTAAATTCTTTAGTTCTTGCCATGATCTTTCACTTAATGTATTCTGCAAAAGTACAAAATTAACGGAACATTCGTTCCAAAATGTAAGAAAAAAATTTATACTACAGCATTCACCGTTAATCCACCATCAACCACAATTTCTGCTCCTGTGATAAATGAAGCATCATCCGAAGCAAGAAAGCTTACTGTTTTTGCAATTTCATTCGCCTGAGCAAAACGTTTCAATAAAATTTTCTCTCCTAAAACGGCTCCAAATCCTTCTACTTCTTCTTTTGCCAATCCTAACTTTCCGTAAAGCGGAGTTTCAACAGGTCCGGGAGAAACAGCATTAACTCTGATTTTTCTTGAAGCCAGTTCTACCGCAAAAACTTTATTTAAAGATAAAACAGCTGCCTTACTTGCTGCATAAACACTTGAATTTGGCATTCCTAAATGTGCATTTACAGAAGTATTTAAAATAATAGAAGCTCCATCATTTAGAATAGGTAATAATTTTTGTACTGTAAAATAGACCCCTTTTACATTCACATTCATAATGCTGTCAAAATGTTCTTCCGATGCTGAATCTAAAGGGGCGAAAGCTGCTGTTCCTGCGTTTAAAAATACAATATCCACTTTTCCAAACTGCGAAGAAACCTTCTCCACCAAGCTGTCTATTGATTTTAGGTCAGTCTGATCTGCCTGAATTCCTGTCACCTGCAATTCTGCTTCAGCCTGTGCAAGAGATTCTTTATTTCTTCCTGTTACAATTACTTTTGCGCCTTTTGCTGATAATTCTGCAGCAGTTGCAAATCCGATTCCACTGTTTCCGCCAGTTACGATAGCTACTTTGTTTTCTAAATTTTTCATTTTTAAAATGTTTTAAATGATTGATTGTTAAATTTTCTGAGACAAAATTACAATAACGGAACGATCATTCCATTATGATAAGTGTTAAACTTTTGTTAAATTTAACTTATTGAAAATTAAAGCTGAATCTTTTTAGAATGGCAATTAAAATAAACTTTGCATTGTAAATCCCTGTTCCAGGTCAAGTAAAATAGACTTATTCGCCAGTCCACCCGCAAAACCTAATAATTTTCCGGATGCCCCCACTACCCTGTGACAGGGAACTATAATAGAAATCAGATTTTTATTTAAAGCTCCTCCAACAGCGCGAACGGCTTTGATATCACCAAGAATTTTGGACAGTTCGCCATATGTTTTTGTACTCCCGTACGGAATTTTCAACAGAGCTTCCCATACTTTTATCTGAAATTCGGTTCCTTTAAAATCCAAAGGAATATTAAAACAAGTTCTTTTTTTCTCAAAATATTCGTTTAATTCCTTTTCTGTCTGTAAAAGTATCGGATGATGGTCATCTTGTTCCGGAATGGGAAGCTTGGTTCTTTTATAATCTTCGCCTTCCCAGATTATAGCTACAAGCCCTTTATCAGAAGCAATAATTCTGATAAATCCAACAGGCGAATTAACGTCCTTATATATCAGCTGTTTCAGATCTTTCATTTTTTTCCTGTAATTTTCCCGGTATTTCGGATGCTATTTTCGTGCCCGGAAGCAGTTGCAGCATTAATCCTACCATAACAACACAAATTAACAAACAGATAATGCCGAAATGATAAGCCGCTTGCCACCCATCTTTTGAAAAATAAAAAAATACACCGCCAATGATGCTCACTCCCAACGCCGAAGCCGTTTGCTGAAAGGTAGAATAAATTCCTGCCGCTGCCCCCGCGTATTGAGATGGTACATTTTTCAGTGCTATATTTAATAATGAAGGTAGTACCAATCCGTTTCCGAATCCCCACATTCCCATTAATCCGATAATCATCCAGATACTGATTCCCGGTTTCCAGAGCGTCATCTGAAGATAAAATGCTGCCAATAAAATAACAACACCGATCTGCAACACTCTTTTCCCGAATTTAACAATTAATCGGGAAGCCATTACAGAAGAGCAAATAAATAAAATTCCGGGAACAATAAAATACAATCCTGAATCCAGTGCTGAAACTCCAAGTCCGTTTTGCAGATAAACTGCACTCAGCAGAAGATAAGCTGTATGTAACATGAAGTGAAACAGTACGGCAACCAGGCCAATATTGAAATCTTTTATTCTAAACAACCTGACATCAATTAAAGGGTTTTCATTCCTGGAAAGTTTGATTTTCTGGTTATAAATAAAAAACATAAATAGTAAAACTGATACCGCAAGCAATCCAAAACTCCACAATGGCCAACCTGCTTCACGTCCCTGAATTAAAGGATAAATAAGCGAAAATAAAGCCAGTGTTAAGATCAATATTCCAGTATAGTCAAATTTTGTACTTTGATGTTTTACAGTTTCAGTAACATACTGATATGTTGCCCAAAGTGTTACCATCCCTATTGGTAAATTAATAAAAAACACCAATCTCCACCCTTCAATAAACCAATGTGTATCAGACAAATACCCACCCAAAACCTGTCCGATTACGGCTGCCGTTCCGAGCGTTATTCCATATAATCCGAATGCTTTGGCCCGTTCTTTAGTATCCGTGAATAAGACCTGAATAAATGCGATCGTCTGCGGAACCATGAACGAAGCACTCAACCCCTGAAAAAGCCTTGTAACATTTAGCTGAAATGCTGTCTGTGACAATCCGCAAAGACAGGATGCAACCGTAAAAGCAAACATCCCCAAAAGAAAACCTTTTTTCTTCCGAAGTGATCTCCTGCCCTTCCGCCGGTTATCAGAAAAGCGGCATAACCAAGAAGATAGCCTGCGATTACCAGCTGCATTTCACCATCTGTCGCATGAACTCCCCTTTTGATGGTCGGAATGGCTACATTAATAATAAATACATCGATTACAGAGAGCAGCGGTGCTGATAATACGATGATAAGTTCAAGCCATTTATTCTTAATTTCCTTCATTTTAAATTAGCTTTTCAATAATTTTTTTTGCAGATTGTATTTCATCGGAATTTTTAAAAACGGAAGCTGTAACAATAGAACCTTCCAGCATTACATAAATTGTTTCTGCCAACTCTTCGTCTGACAGGAATTTTTTATGCACCGAATTTTCAACAAGACTTTTTATAAATTCCTTACTGTGAATTTTTGTTGCCTGTATTTCCTCCAAAAAACGAGGATCATCTATTCCTGCTTCATCATTGGCTTTGATAAAGGGACAGCCTCCAAATTTTCTGATTTCCTGCCGTTTCGTATGATGGTCGAAAAGAGTCAGGATCTTTTGTTTGGGATCAGCAACTTTATTTACAGCAGCCTCTAACCTGGTAAACCAAAGTTTGTGCGTACGCTGAACGTAAGCGATCAACAGATCTGTTTTCGTTTCAAAGTGTTTGTATAAAGATGCTTTTGCAATATCAGATTCCTCAATGATTTGATTGATTCCTGTATTACTGTAGCCTTGTAAGTAAAATAACCTCTCAGCCGTGTCCAGTATTTTGTCGACCACGACCTGTCCTCTCTGTTTCATAAGACAAATCTACAATTAAATAGACAGACTTGTATATTTAATTTTTATATCATTTTAATTCTCATCATCTATAGATCTGAAAGGGTGACTTAAATCTTGATGCCATATCAAAGAAATTATAAAGTAATTCTATATGATGATTTGCCTATTAATTAACAAACGACTAATATTGACAGAACATTTGTAAATCATTAATTTTTATGTTAACAGATATTATTTCGGAAAATCTCAGTGTTATTTTTTGCGGAATTAATCCCGGCTTAAAATCTGCTTCGGAGGGTTATCATTTCTCAGGAAAAAGCAATCGTTTTTGGAAAATTTTACATTTGGCAGGTTTTACACCCTACCAAATTGAAGCAGTTAATGATAAAGATATTTTAAAATTCGGCTACGGTTTAACGACCGCAGTGGCGAGACCTACTGTGCGTGCTGACGAGCTTTCGAAGCACGAATTTATACGTTCATTTGAGATATTCCAGGAGAAAATGGAGCGCTATCAGCCAAAGTATATAGCCTTTTTAGGAAAACCTGCTTACGCTGTATTTTCAGGCAAAAAACAAATTATGTGGGGCAGACAGAATGAAAAAATTCAAGATGCAACAGTTTGGGTACTGCCTAATCCCAGCGGTCTGAACCGTGGTTTCGGTATTGATGATCTTACCCTCCATTACACTGAACTTTATCATGATACAATACGACAGGATATAACCTGACTATCAACTTATTATTTTTTGCAGCTCTTCAAGCAACAACTGCTTCTCTGCTTCAGTCAAATTATTATTGTCTCCATCCAATGCATATTCAATCTGATGCATATCCTGTTTACACCATTTTATCATTCTGACAATTCCGGTTTTAGTAATTATTCCTTCGCTATTTTCAAATTTTGGAGGTGATGACAGATGAACCAATTTGGCATAATCTCTCAAAGCAAGCACTAATTTTCTATTATTTTCTTCTTGCTGCAATCCATATTTTATAAAATGAGTCTGGTCTGAACATATTGCTTTAATTTGTATCCCATCAAACTCTGTCTGGTCATACTCATCAAATACCGACCACAGATATTCCTTACTATCAACAGAGGTTCTATTTTTATTTTTTTTGTTTATTGCCATCTTTTTTAAAAGGTATATGTGAAATCTCCTGAGCTTATGATAAACTCAATAAAAACCTCATCCAGCAAGATGCCGAATGAGGTTAAGCCGTGACTCCCTATAAATTTAAGAAAGTTCGTCGATTACAGCAGTATATTCCGGGAAAATTTGTTTCAGATGATCCAGGAAAATTTTTCTTTCCTTGTCATCTTCCGGTAAAGATGTACTGCAACCCTCCTTAAAAGCCGGTGCTAAGCTACAGCTGCTTAAATTAAAATCTTTATTCAGAACTTTAGCACCAAACCATGTATTTTTGGGTACTATGACCTGTAACTTCTCTCCTTTAGCTATATTTCGACCTAAGACTTTAACAGTAGCTGTCTTTTTCAATACATCGAAAATATAAATTTCCAAGGCAGAGCCTTCATGAAAAAACCATTGTTCATCCATAGTAAGCTTATGCAATTTTAGCTTTGGAAGGTTATCTATCAGAATAAAATTCAAAGAATAGGTACTATCCTTGTCGGCTTCATGAGTACTGTCAATACCAAAATAACCGACACGATCTACCAGCTTAAGCCCTAAATCTTTAATCCACGCTTCTTTTGTTTTCTGCAAAGAGAAGTTAACCGTAGTCCCCAGAATCTCAGATTCATCTGTCGGACATCGCCATAATCCCTTTTGTGTAAGAATAGGCTGCTGAGATCCGTTCGGTAACTCTATTACTTCGCGATGATTCAACAATGGCACACCCGCTTTTCTTACTGCCGCATCATCTTTTACATGATCTGCTCTATCATCTATTTTGCCTACAATATCAGAGGCAGAACTCCCCACTAATTTCGCAAAGTTTTCATTACAAAATACAAATCTGGAATCAGCATCCTTAATGCAGGTATAAACCCCATCCATATTTACTACAGATATTAAATCCGGACTTACTTCTAAAAGTTTAACTGTTTCGTTATTATCCATGGTGCTTAAGATTTAGATTGATCAATTAAAGTAAGTACAGCAGTAGGCTCAGGATTTTTACTCTTAAGACGCTTTTGTTTAGCTGCAGACCGTTTATCAGCTAATTGTAACGCCATTGCGGTCATGGTTAAAGTCGGATTCCAGGCACCGCTCTGTGCCCATAATGACGCTCCTGTTATGAATAAATTAGATACAGCTTTATCATCATTGTCCAGCAGCTGATAATCTAAATTGACTACATGCTTAATACCATTTTTATTTTCTATAGGTAATGTAGAACCTTCGTGTACCATCGCAGGAACATGTGGATAAGGTGTACGGTCTTTTTTCTTCACCCATGAGTTTTGCATTTTATCTCGTTTTTCCAATTCATCTTTAGAATATTTGCCCACGAGAGATTCTTGGTAATAGTTAAGATCGCTATACCAGTATTCCGGATTATCAAATACATAATCAAGAATAGCATAGGCTGTTTCCCCCATATCATCCCATGTTTCTTTATCTAACGGACTAGGATTACAGCGCAATAAGCTTGCAGTCGTAGGATCAGTATCTTTATTGGCATTGAAAGATGCATTTTCATTATGAATATCTAATTCGCCTAAGACTGCACACACTAGGATGATATAATCCTCTGAGCCTTTCAATTGCTCAGGAGAGGCTGTAGACACTACATCAGGCATATAACGCATTGCCGTCTCTTTATTAGCTTTTGGATCAGGATCATGAATAATTGACAATTGAATATGAAACTGTTGCTTATTTTTCGCAAAGAAAGGTAAGTAAATGGCCCCCATCTGCAGATTGTTATTTTTTGATAGCTCTGAAAATTTGTCTTTCTTTACTCTGGCAGTGATGGCAGAGATAGTATGTGCAGTGAAATGGTTACCAGCTAATTTATGGTTGAATGATTTCTGGATCAGGGTAGCAGGTGGCATGGCTCCGGTTGCTAATATCAATTCTGCATCATTCAATGCAATGGTACCTCTCGTTGTCAATAATGCATAAGCTTTATTATTTTCATTAGAAATTTCTTCTACGATACATTCTGTCACAATATGTAATCTGTTTGGATACATATTATTACGTCCTTTTCTTTTTTTAATAACCGGATCATCATCCTTATCATCTTTATTAATTACAAATGCAGTGCTGTCTACCAAATTAAGAATAGCTGTCGGAGTAGAAAACTTATTAAAATCAATCCCTTTATCCTCACCATCACCACAAGCTAAAGAAGCATACTCTACCTTCATAAGCTCCGCTTCTGTTTTGTTGTTAGAGTTAAATTCTTCTCTTTTGTCCTTCAACTTTTTGTAAACAGCATCTTGCAATGCTCCGTATTCCGGCAATCGTAATTCACTTAAATTCTTGTTCAGCCCCATTTTTTTTAAATTCTCTGAAAAAGGCAAGTCATTTGACTTATGAACATGCAATAACTTAAGAGCTTCATCAAAATAAGATGTCTTATTATTTTTTTTTGTTAAAGACTCAAACAGCTCCGGAGACCATTTTTCAGCCTGGCGTTGTTCGGGTTGAGGGCACCAGGCGCTCCATAAGAAACTTCTACCGCCAAAATATGGCAACATACCATGCTGCGTCACACGATAAGGTGCTTTCTCAAGCATCGTAGACTGAGATAAACTCCAAGGAAAAGTTTCAGAAATAGGACCAACTAATTTCTTATAGCTTGCTCCTAAATTCTGAAAATGGGTAGGTAATAAAAAGCCTCCACGCTCAATCATGAGAATTGTAGCTTCACTTTCATTTTCCAGAATTCTTTTAGCAAAGGCATACCCACAGAAGCCCGAGCCAATAATTATATAGTCATAAGAATTGTTTTCTTTTGCTTCTTTCCATTGACCCTCAGTCAGGAAATAAGCGTGATTCATGATGTCCTGAATATCAGGTTTCTGAGGACCTGGAGTCGGATATCCGTTACCCAGGTTTTTTGATGATGCATAATTTGCCATAGTTATTTAGTTTTTTTTTATGGTTTTTATTAGTTTTTATATTTAAATATCCCTGAATTACTTTTTCAGAACCAGTTCAGGATTTAATTGTTTTTTAGTATAAATCATATACAAAAAGCTCTGCCAATAAGCGCTTGCCACTTCAGATTCTATAGGTTTGATTCTTTCGTCATTCAAGAAGTAATAATGCATCTTTGCTTTATCCAAAACAAGATCATTATGGTGTATAGGAGTAAGATTATCTATATACTCTTTTGCCTGTTCGAGCTTTCTGTACGTGTCATCAAAATAATATATATCATAATTTGTACTAGTAGGAAAATTCGCGGTGATAAAAGAGTTGATTGCCAATCCTTTGTTACCCCCTTTTGTGTAAATAACATTATTCGCCATCTGAACATCCGGTGGGACTGCTATCTCTTCTTTAGTTTTATACATAAACCGATAGCCTGCATTATATAAATTAGCATCTGTCTCGACAGCAATATTAATAGCCCGGGAAGTAAGTCCAAAAACCAATGTGTGCTCCTTTTTAGAAATTTTGTTTATTAAATCTCTGGCTTGTATACAAACAGGACTTACCGGCAGATACTTATAATTTGTCACAGAAATAGAATCATATAATTCATCAAAAAAAATCTTGGTATATGCAGGATTAATTTTAGTTTTTATTGAATCGCTAATCAATGACGACCAGTCATCACTGCCGTATTTTCTGTTGTTAACAATAAAGAGAGTGTTATCGAGATCGAAAAAAATAACTTTGGTAATACCGTGGGCAGCCTGTTGATTAATCGCTTGGTAATAAGGTGAACATTTATGATCAAAACCTACCATAACAGTATCTATAGTTTTTTGACTGTAAAGGTTCAAAATGCCGGCAAAACAAAGCATAAAAGCTAATGAAAGTTGTTGGGTAGATAAGAGTTTCATAACGAGTATAGCGTTTAAAGTTGATTTCGAGAGTAGATTAAGCCAATTATAAGAAGAGTAATACGGTACCAAAACTTTTTTACATTGGTTTCCGGCGCTACTTCTTTTGACATTATACCCTGTTGATATTAAATAACATATTAAAAACTCGTGTTTCCTGAAGCCTTGGTGTGAATTAGTTTAACTTGATGTCGGTCGAAATAAATGCACGTGTCGAAAGCGCTCCCCCAGGTGGAAAGTTCTAATATGATATTCATGGTGTATTATTATTCGATAAAAGTAATAAATCGAAAACAAGATCTATTAAGTATTTATACCTAATTTGTGGTATGTACATCATATCATCAGTGATTTGAGCAGCAGCAATAATGTAAAACCACTAGTTCACACATCGACATTAAAACATTAATTTACAAATACATTACACATCAAAAAAACATATTAAATATCATTTTTTGAGACTAAATTATACCATTATTGGTTACTGATACAGATTGTGTTTGTCAGGATTTCAATTTTCCGGCGACTATTATTTAAACATTCTAAAGGTTGGGATGTATAAATAAAATTAAGTTATACAAATTGAAAAGCTATGAAAAACTATTATTTAAAGAACCCTTTAAAAGTTAGGACTACTATTTTATTTCTGGGACTTACATTGGCTTATTCTTGCAATGACGATTCTATGGATTCTGTAGCAAAACGTACCGAAGAGAAAATTGTTGTTGCCAATCGGAATGGCAAAAGTATCAGCTTTATAGATGTTGATACCAACAAAACGACAAACACGCTATTGATCCCAAATTCAGAACCAATGTATGTAGTATATGTACCTAAAACAGATAAAATTTATGTCGGAGACAGGTCAGAAAAAAAGGTGCATGTAATAAACCCTGAAAATAAGCAGGTTGAAAGGTCAATTGCTGCCGGAGAAGGAATTTTCCACATGTGGGCAGATGGACAGGGAAAAAAGCTTTGGGTGGTAAACGATATAGAGAATACAATTTCTGTTATCAATTTAAGTACGAATACGGTATCAAAAACCATTGCTATTGACATGAAGCCTCATGATGTATTTGTAACTCAGGATGGAAGCAAGGCATTTGTATCTGTTCTCACAGGAAATCCGGCATCGGATAAGGTATACATATATTCTACAGATTCGTATTTGAAAACAGGAGAGCTTACAGTGGGTAAAGAACCGCATTTATTTCATTCAGCAAGCAATAGGTTATATGTTCCTTGCCAATCTGGAAAAGTATATGCTTTCGATTCTCAGACCCTGAATTCTATATTTGAAAAAAATTATCCGGGAGCCCACGGAATTTTTCATTCACCCAATCAAAATAATATTTTTGTAAGCAATATTACCGGAAATCAGCTGTATTCAATCAATTCAGCAACAGGCGAAGAAGCAAATACACCAGCACCTGTTTCCAGTACTCCTCATAACATTGTCGTCAATAACGACGGAAATAAAATGTTTGTAACAAACTCAGGAGTGACTTCTACCAGCTTATCTGTTTACCATATCAATTCCTCCGGAGCAATAGCCCCGTCAGCATCTGTAAATGTAGGAACCAACCCTTTCGGATTAACCTACTATAAACGAGAACTAAACTAAATTACATAATGATGAAAAATTATTGGAACAAAGCACTGTCTTTTGAATCTTATCTTGATTTAATATCAGAAAAGACAGTATCGGAAGCAAAACAGAACATACAGGATAAATATTTTGCAGCTCTTGAGAGATCAAAATATATCGTTGAAAACTATGTTCCCAGTACTACTCAAATCATTGATTTTCAGAAAAAAGATTTTAATGGCAAGATTTTAATTGCCGAAATTTCATTATTCAATTCAGCAACCTGTTCAGGTGTCAAGTAATGAGCCGGTCCATAACCTAAATCTTGTTCTTCGCTAATTAGTTGGCCGCTGAATAAAACTTTCACAAGATTATGTTCAGCGGTTGCCAGACTTTGTTCAGTCAGTAAATATATAATTCCGTCCCACGATTTGTCAATATCAACTAAGTTTTCGTTTTCCGTTTCATCATCATAGATTTTTTCTTCCAATAATGAACTATTTTTCAGATATTCTTGAAGTTCAGATTTTGTCACTCGAAGCAAATTTCCTATCATGCTCATAAGTCAAATTATTTTTTTGTTTAAATTTTAGTTTTTTTCTGTTAGCAAGACTTTTGGCAAGTTTTCAGCTAGCATTCTATATTTATGATCAACATTTCAAAACTTTGGCGGTGTCAGACATTTCGAAGCCGAAGCGTTCAACTAAAATACAAATATCTATAGAAGTACAAAATGCGAATTTTATACTTTCTGCTTCATTAACAGGCAATTATTTTTCATTAAGAATTTGCTGTAATATTAATGCTGTTGCTTTTGCATCGTGTAATGCCCTATGAAATTTAAAATCTTCTTTTAGATTCATTTTTTCTAAAACTCTTTCTAAAGAAATTCCAGATGTAGAGATGTTTTTTTTTGCCAGCCAATAAACACCCAGCGCTCTGATATCAAAACCTCCACCAACAAAATATTTGTTATAATCAAATCCAAATTCCGTAAATTCTTTCCTCAAAAGCGGTAAGTCGTAGTACAATCCCCAACCGGCTAAAGTTGATTTATTTTTTTCTCCGTACCAATCTAAAAATAAGAGAATGGCTTCATCAAAATACTTTTCATTTTCAACCATTTCATTTGTAATGTTTGTAATGTCAGTGATTTCGGGTAAAATTGGAAAATGTTTCGGTTTTATTAAAATGGAGAATTCGCTTTTTATTTCAAAAGTTTTCTTATCTAATTTTACAGCTCCTATTTCTATTATATTCGTTTCATTTATTTCATTTTTTCCAAAAGTTTTGCAACTTCCTTCTAAATCATAAATCACTAAATCACTTGAAAATTTCATATCCCTTTTAGTTGTTTTTGAGTTTCCTGCCACTACCTTTTCAAATTACACAATAGGAAATGAGAAAAGCAATAAGCTTTATAAATGTTTTTGGATTTCAGTTTTAAAGATTTCTATGTTGTCATTAACGATATTCATATTAAATTTTTTACTGAATATTTCTCAAAGATATCTTCTCACTACGCAATCTATTAGCATATCTAATCATTTTGTAGTTTTAAAAAAAAAATATCTTTTAAACATGGTATAGATTCCGCGATTGATGTTCGTATATTGGTGTGTGATGAAAAAATAAAATGTTTAGTCTCGGATGGTGAAAAACCTGTTCAGGAAACATTAATTTTACACTTTATCCAGCCATTGAAAAACCATTTGGAAGACTGCGATTATCATTTATAGTTTATTACATTTTCTAATTTAAGTTCTTTTACATCTATTTTGACTGACAAAGGCGATTGTATTAATTTCAAAAAACTTTCATTCATATTCGTTCCGGAAATTACACCTAAATCATTTTCAATGGCAATTTCTATGAATTTGCAGAAATCGGAAAAATATTTTTCTGCGTCTTTCCCTGTAGAATATAAATTTTCTTTATCAAGCCATAAAAGTTGTAAATCTTCATTCGTTACCCAGTTTATCAATCCATTACAATTTGATGCAACAGGATAAAATATACTACCTAATTCATTATTTGTAAAGTCAGAAATGATGTCTTCAGCAATAGATCCCGGTTTTGCACCAACACATGCTGTAAATATAGTTCGGCCTAAAATTAAATGAGGGTTAAACGATGCGCATTCAGAGAAAATGATTAACGTCAAAATGAGATTAATATCTTCGATTATTGGTTCATTTTCTCTATAAAAATCATCTTCATCTTTATATAATTTTTTAATAAAACTACTGTACTCTTCATTTACGCTTTTTTTTCTATTTTTAATATTAAATAAAGTTTCGTGTATCTTAAATTCATCATCTAAAAATTGGCTAAATTTAATAATATCAGTAATTCTTTCTTCATTTTGGTCACTATTACCCACTATATATTTTCCAAATTCTGAATTGAAATAATTCCTCAGCAAATACCCTTCGCCCCGTAAGTCAGGAACAATTTTTGAATAGAATTTTTTGTCATCAAAATGATGTAACGTATTCCAACTACCCATCGATTTTGCTATTAAGATTAAGGAGAATTTTTGGTAAATTGAATTTAATATTATTCATGCTATCGTTTGGGAGATTTAAAATTATATTTCCTCACATTAAACCGTATTTATTTAATAGTTTTTTTTAAAAATTAATAATTTTATTTCTTTCCAAACAACTTATTAACTCGATTAATATTTAAACCAACTGTCTCTCGTTTCAAATCTTCATTGGTAGCCTTATTTACAAATTTAAAACTAACAAAATTGACAGCGTAAAAATCAAGAGTTAAAACACCTTCTGGAAAAGTTAAAATTAATTCTTGTTTTTTCTTTTCTTGTATCTTTTCAATTATAAGTTTATGCAATTTATCTAATGTATCTTTTTCAGTCGAAAAAATAAACTCGTAAGATTTTGATGGATTTAAAACAGAAGCGTTATTTCCAATTGTATTATAATCTAAATAAGAAATTTTAGCTTTTGTTTTATCTGAATTTTCATAAAGCTTTATTCCTTCAAAATACTTTCCAATTTCTTTCCAATTATTGTTTGATACTGTAAATTGACCAAAAATTACTCCAGAGTATAATACAAATAATAAAAATATTTTTTTCATAATCCAGTTTATTCTATATGTTAATTTTATTGTCCGATGTATTTTTTATAGTGACTCAATTAATATTATCGTTGCCTTTTTCACTATCTATTTTGTATTTCTATTTACTGTTCAGTTAAAGTTATTCTACATTATAAACAGTAATTCAATATAGCTATCATAAATAGAAAATAATTTTTCATTTTTCAGTACCATCATAATTATAGATATCCTTACTCCAATCGATCAAAACTTCATTGACCCAATCAACAAAACTATTATTTGATACTTCCACATTTTCAAAATCATCATATTCCAAATCCCATTGCCAAAATACTACAGGACATATTCCGTCAGCTAATTTGGATAAATCCAAACAATAATGATTTCCACGTCCATCAGGTGAAAATGGGAAAAAATAGCTTGGCATTGGATTATCAACATCAAAATGTTCAAATTTATAGACTATATCCAGAGAATTTTCTTTTAAACTGAAAGATAAACCATAAATTTCAGTTCCTGCAAGAATAATTCCGTTGTGTTTCTTGGCTATAAACTTAAAATCTATCGGTAATTCATAACCGATATTATTCTCAAATTCTTCTATTCGAAAATCTTTAATATTGTCCCCTAAATATAAAATCTCTTTTGAGAAGTTATAAAGTTCTTTTAAAGCTTTTTCACATACATCTATTATCATCATTTTTTAAGACTAAAATTACTTAATTGCTATCCTATCATTTTGAGTGTTTTATACCAGAAATTTCAATGCAGACAACTTCAATATCCTTCAAAATAATTCAAATCTTCCCTATTATCCAAAAAAATCCCGAATGAACGGGATTTTAATTTCTTATCTATAAATTTATTTTATCTCTACAGGAACTGAGATTTTATCCCAATCCATTGTAAATCCATTATTGTTTACTTTATAAATTAAAGTTTCCTGCGTTGCTGGTAAAGCTTTTGTTTTTACATCAACACGTAAAGCATCTTTAGCTTCTTCGTATTTATAAGCACCCCATTGTTTTGACTCTTTGTTGAAAACCGCAGTCCAAGTTCCGCTTTCTTTAGGAATTAAGAAAAAGCTATATTTACCTGCAGGAAGTTTTTTACCCTGAACGGTAATATCCTTGCTGGTCTCGAAAGTAGTGGCTTCATTAGCACCTGCACGCCAGACTTTATCATAAGCTACTAAATCACCCCAGATTTTACGTTCCTTAACAGAAGGGCTGCTATAAGCTATTGTAACGGTTGCATCTTTAATTTTTCCCGTTGCAGTAGCTGCAGGGCTGGCAGGCTTTTTAGTATCCTGTGCAAAGGCATTCACTGAAACCGTCATTGCAGCAAAAAGTACAGTAGCAGATTTAATCATTGTTTTCATACTATTTTTATTTATTTGTTTTTATTATTGTTCGTTTACGAATTTACGGCTTTCGGCTTATAAAACAGTAATCCGATTGCAGAAAATATAATGACTGCCGCTGCCCCTATTACGTTAAGCCAAAGGAAAGAAACGATATCAAACTGATAAACGGCAATAACCGCAATTTCCGATAAAATGGCAGCAATAAATACATTCGAACCAGTGATTTTTTTATAGTAAAATGCGACCAGAAAAATCCCCAATATCGGACCGTAGAAAAGAGATCCTAATACATTAACGGCTTCAATAAGGGAACCCATTTGAGTGGCAAACATCGCTACACCGATTGAGAAAATACCCCAAGCTAAAGTATGCAGGCGACTGTACCTCAACTCAGTGGCATCGTCAGGAGTTTCTTTTTTAAATATCAAATGAACATCTTTTAAGGAGCAGGCGGCAAGGGAATTCAGCGCTGCTGAAATTGAACCCCAGCTGGCCAGAAAAATAACGGCAAACAGTAAACCGATCATCCCTACAGGCAAGGTATTTTTTACGAAATACAGGAAAATGTAATTGGTATCTGTTTTCTCTGCATTATAGTTTGAATGATTAATAGCTTCCTCTACCCTGCCGTGAAGCTCTTTTACCTGGGTCTGTGTGCTTTTAAAATCCTGAATTGTTTTTGTGAGTTGGGGAGATTGAATTTCTTTCAGTTTTAGAATTTCTTTCGACTCTGCGTTAAATTTAATTTGTAAATCCCGATGCTCTTTTTCAAAAACTGCTGCCTGTTCAGGTTTTGTTTCCTTTAAATATTGATAAGAACGCTCGTTAAAATAAATCGGGGCCGGTTTTAAGGAAAAGAAGGCGAAAAGCAGAGCACCGATCAGAAGAATAGCAAACTGCATCGGAATTTTAACCAATCCGTTCAACAGCAAGCCCATTTTCGCATTGGTATTGTCCTTCGCGGTAATATACCTGCCGACCTGACTCTGGTCAGTCCCAAAGTAAGAAAGTGCCAGAAAAAAACCGCCAATCAATCCGCTCCAGATATTGTATTTATCTTTCCAGTCGAATTCTGTGGTGATTACATTGAGTTTTCCGGATTTTCCCGCCAGATAAAGCGCGTCGTTAAAACCAATTCCATTCGGCATATTTTGAATAAGTAAATATCCTGCAAAAGCCATGGTTCCCAGAATAATGAGAAACTGTAATTTTTGAGTGTGAGCGATTGCTTTTGCTCCTCCAACATAGGTGTAAATCAACAGAATGCCACCCGTTAAAACATTGGTTAAATAAATATTCCAGTTTAAAACGCTTGATAAGATGATACTCGGAGCGTAAATGCTGATTCCTGTTGATAATCCTCTGGAAAAAAGAAAAAGCAGTGAAGTGAGTACCCTTGTTTTTTTATCAAAACGGTTTTCTAAATATTCATAGGCGGTGTACACATTTAAGCGTTGAAAAATCGGGATGAAAGTGATACAGATCACAATCATCGCCAAAGGCAGACCAAAGTAATACTGCACGAAACGCATCCCATCTGTATAAGCCTGACCCGGTGCCGAAAGAAATGTAATCGCACTTGCCTGAGTCGCCATAATACCGATCAACACAATGTACCAGGGCATTTTATTATCCGCTTTCAGGTAGGATTCGTTGCTTTTTTGGCCACGACCGATGAATACGCCGTAAACCACTACCGCAACCAGTGTAACAATAAGAACTGTCCAATCTATCGTACTCATGCCCAGAATTTAGTGAAGAAATAATAAAATGCGATCTGAACTACTAATGCAATCGCTAATAGTATGTACCAGGTATTCCAATTTTTAAGTTGCTTGTTCATTAGTTTTTCTGTGCAGATAAAAAGTTTAGAAATAATCTTGCCGCACCAACATTTCCCGCAGGTAATTGTCTGAAAAATGCCAACGGAGTATAAATGAAGTTACCTTTTCCGTATTGGGCATATAAAGTTGATCCCCGCAGAGGCTCTTCATTGGTATCGTGCATTTCAAAAAGCGGTTCATACGCTGCATCCCATTGATTAGGGAAATAAGCGCCACGCTCCTGTACCCAGCCTTTAAAATCATCTGCAGTAATTTTGTTCGGAAAGTTCAGTAATTTATGATTTGGGTTTAAAAATTTGACCTCAGCATTTTCTTCAGTAACCCGCTTATTGGCAATACTGAAATTGTACATCCCCAATTGGTTAACGGTTGTATCCTGGTTGGTGTTATACTGCATGACCAAATTCCCCCCTGCTTTTACATAAGACCATAAAAAAGGCATCCAGCGTCCCAGTTTTTTCTCCGTATTATTGGCACGAACACCCAATACAATGGCATCATACTGTGAAAGTTTATTTTGGCTTCCGCCAGATTCATCTAAGTTGCCATAAAAATCTTCATCTTTCAGGACATCTACCTGAATTCCAGCAATACGTAAAAATTCAGGAATGAAATCTCCTGCACCTTGAACATAACCCACTTTTTTAACCTTAGTCTGGATATCGCCTTTCATTACAACTACATTGGCAGGTGTAAAATATTGTAAGGAAGGCAAATGAGGGTATTGAATTAATACCTGTTTTTTGTTATAAGTGACTCCATCTGCAACAAAATTGGCATCCAATTGTAACTGATTTGATTTTATTGAAGCAAGTTTAGCTTTTGGAATGACATAATCAACGGTAAAATCTTTTCCATTGATTGATTTTAAATCTCCTCCGCCTAATCTTTCTCCATTATATAACAAGTTTATTTTTCCATTATTAAACTGTTTATTTGAATTAACCTTGAAATTTAAACTCAAATGCAAATCTTCATTTTCTTTGACTAAATAAAGTGGTTGTGTAAACTTCAGTTCCAATGCTGGAACAATGCGCAAGGCTTCGACCACATCGCCACGCACCGGATCTAATTTCTTGAAAGATAAAGGAAGTTTAACCTGAAATTTTTCCGAGCCTATTTTTAAATTAAGCAAAACATTCAATGGTGATTCCGCCTCAGGCAAGCCGACTAAAGTATCATTCGGAACAGAGAAAGTGGCCGCATCTTTGGCTGGTTTTGTCAACCAGTAAGGTTCTGTGAGTGCTGCATCAGCAGGAATCTGAATATCGTGCTGAATGGTAATTAAAGAATCTTTTGACAGTTTTCTGTTGAAATTTTCTGACTGACTTAGCCATTTTACATCTTCTAAAACAACAAAATTTGCAGCTCTTGAAATCAAATTTAATCTAAAATTATAATGATCTCCGGCAACAGCTTCAGCCTGATTGGTAACCACCTCGCCCATAAACCCGGCACAGCTTAAAATGATATTGTCGAGAGATTTTATTTTATCCTTTTTTAAATCTGAATCTTTTAATGCCAAAACTTTTTTTCGCAAAGCAAGTAAAGCAGGTAAGCTATGGTCTGGCTCGTTGAAATTGAAATCTGAAATAATTTTATCTAATGACTGGTCAATATCAGCATTTCCATTTGAGGTCCATGTTTTAACGACTCCATCAAAAAGTGTTGATTTTGCAGCCTCACCAGCAACATGGGCAAAATATTCTGTTTTTATTCCAGCGACAGACTGTGTTCCTGCACCCTGGCTTTTATGTAAACTTCTGCTTAATCCTGCCAATTCACCATAGCCCATTCCGAGTTGTGCATCATATTGCCCAACCGTGACTTTCAGTTGATTTTCTGCAGTCGTATTGTTGTTACCAAATCTGAAAGTATTCCAAAGTACGCGTTTTGGCTGCCATACATTAACATATTTTAATTGATCTGGGAAAGCATTTTTATCTCCTGCCAGCTTAAAAGCTTTTTCCGCAACCACAGCCGAAGTCGCATGTTGTCCGTGTCCTGCCGCAGCAGTAGGCGGAAAACGACAAATAATAACATCAGGACGGAATTGACGGATTACCCAGACTACATCAGCAGTAATGCTATCTGCATCCCACTGTTTAAAAGTATCAGTCGTATTTTTAGAAAACCCGAAATCAATCGCACGCGTAAAAAACTGTTGAGCACCGTCTAATTTTCTTGCCTCTAAAAGCTCATGGGTTCTGATTAAACCTAATGCAGCACCTTGTTCTGTCCCTAATAAATTCTGACCGCCATCACCTCTGGTTAAAGACAAATAGCCCGTTTCTACATTTTGGCCGTTGATTAACCAGGAGAGCAACCCAGTATTTTCATCATCGGGATGAGCTGCGAGGTATAAAACTTTAGGTAGGTGTTTTAGGGTTTTGATTTCGCGGTAAATTTCAGATGATTTAGATGGCCGAATTTGTTGAGCCGAAAAAACCGTACACAATCCAAGGATAAATACAGTGCTTACTTTTTTGAACATATGAATTTGCTTTGCGGGGCAAATATAAGTAAATCATCTTTCTTTCAACCTTAAAAGAATTATAGTCTGAATTCCATAAAATTAAATAAATATAATTGCGCATTATATTAAACCAATTTATTTATGAATTAGAGATTCAAAGAAGATAAAAACTACTTATGCTTTTCTAATTGTATTCTGCGTAAGATAGATATAATTAAACATACAAAATGTTGCCGCCGCCCCGAAAGTATGCCATAAGAAGTGTGTTCCGAAACTAAACCATTCCCATTTATCGGCAATACGGAAGGTCAGGGCTAAAACAAACGACAATAAAGCAAAGCCTACCCATTTGCCGGCTTTCCATTTGGTATAGATTAAATAATTCAATACCGAAAAGAGTACAAATGAAGCCATAATTGCATAGTTTACATTGATAAAAAGAGAAGTATTACCTATCAAAATCCAATTTCTCAAAGCAAACATGAGGAATAGATATCCGAGAACCATTAAAACAGCATAATACCATTTGGTGCTTTGAGCTACAAAATAAAATCCGGCAGACAAACAGAGCAACATGATGGGCATCCAATCCATCATAATAAATACCGGCCATTGTCTGAATGAATGGTAAATAGTTCCTCCTATGGCACCAATATATAATAAAACCAAGCAATATATTAAAAAAGGATATTCTTTAAAATTACCTTTAATTTTAATGGTCCAAAAAATGGCTAATGCTAAAAAAAATACAGCCGTTATTGCATTTAACGGCTCAGGAAAAAACTGAGCCATATCTGTTTCTTTATATAACATGCCTCCGTCCGGAGGTAATTGATGAATAGGCATTGTCATTTTTTATATTTGTTTATAGGTATGTTGCAGAACGCAAGATGCAAGCAAAGCCTATTTTATTTGACATTCGTAAAGTATTCTACAAACCCGTTGTGCATTTTGATTTGTTTTCGTCACTTCGAGTAGGTTTTTGAAAAAAATCGTATCGAGAAGTTTGTAATTTTGAAGATAAATCTGTTCTCGATACATTTTTTCTCCACTTTGTTACGAAAAAACACTCGAACCGACGAATTTAATCCCAAAATTCCGCAAAATGCACAACGTGTTTCTACAAATACTTATTTACTTCTCTAAATATAAAAAAATCTTTATCAACAGTTTTATTTTCCATTTAAAACTTGTAAAAACTGACAGCTTAAAACTATAAAATATCATCGCTTATAAGGCTTCAAACATTTTGTAATTAATGATGATAAAATCACCAATGGTTAAAAAAGTAAAATCAATGCCAGGCGATTCTTTTTTATTTTTCCCATTCAAATTTGTAATTTTCGTCTTTTAGAATCCCGTTTTTATATAATTTTTGAGTTCTGTTTCCTTTCTTGTCAAAATATGACCAGACTCCTTCTTTTGTATTGTTATCATTCCAGCCACCATTTTGTTTATCATCTCCATTATCATAGTAAATGGTCCATGCTAAAAATTTTTCTTCATCTGTGGTATTTTCAAGTTTTTTTGGTGTCAGGATTTCTTCAGATTCAATCTCTAAAACATACTTCTTTTTGTTGTTTCCGTTGAGTATCAAAATATTTCCATCTACATAGCATGTACCATTGGTAATTGGAGTGGAAAATACTTGATCACCAGAAAATTCCATACGCTCTAGTTCAAAGTTCTGATTTTTTATCGTTAAAGAAAGTTTTGATTTTGGACTAAAATATTCAGCAAATTTCGGAAAAGGTGATTTTTGCATTTGTCTGGTACAGCCAAACCAAAAAAATAGAGGAATAATAAGAATCGTTGTATTAAAAAGTGTTTTCATAAATTTATAGTACATGATTGAAGATGGACATTTAGTGAAACGTTGAGAGACCTGTACGCATTGGGTTTTATTTTGTGATTTCCTGTAATTCAATTTCTAATTGTTTCTTTTCTTTTTCTGTATAAAATTTAGAATTGACCAGTGATTTGCTGAATTCTTTTATTGTTTCAGAATAGCTCTGCTTTAATTTTATCTTAGCTTTTATGATATTTAGGTAAGCTTCTGAAAAATTCGGATAAGAGTGTAGTAAGATTTTCCATGCCTCAATTGCTTTGCTGTTTTGTTTTTCATTATAAAAATACCAACCTTTGCCATTTAAAATGCCTAAAGAAAAGTTTAGGTTTGTCCCGTAGTTTGACTGTATTTCTTGATCAAGAGTTTTTTTTATACCTAAATCTATTTGTTTGTTTGAAATATACTTTGACTGAATAGCGTACCAATCTTCAAATATTTCATAGAGTGCCGTATTGATCAGTAATCCTGGAGTGGCATTATGGTCTGCTTCTTTAAAACGGTACCCTTTAATATCTAAAAGTGGATTATCAATATTCTTCTTTAGAATAGAATCCATTTTATGGAAATCTTCAGGATAATCGTTTCCGATTCCAAAACGATAATACTTTTTATACTTGTAAGAATGTCTGTTTAATTCGCTTATTGAATGGGTTATGTCAATATTTTTCTGAACAAAAAACGGACTCATCGAAATAATCGCATTCAAATCATTTATTCTTGAATTGAAAAGTGAAGTGGTAAAATAACCATACCTTGAATGACCAATTAAAATTCTAAAAGATGACGCTTTGTAATCTCGTTCTGCAAGTGGGATTAGTTCTTCAAAAATGAATTTTTCATTCTCAATTCCACGACCATTTGGGTCAGAAATTTTGTACTGTGTTTCAATATAACGATAGCGTTGTTCTGATTCCACACTTATAATTACAGATGAAGGCATTTGTTCATTACTGGTCAGATAATCAATGGTATTGAGGATATAGTTATTACTTCTTTTATTTTGCTTATCAAATACAATAATCAGTGGAAAATCGTTCTTTATCTCTTTTTGCCATTCTACCGGAACTAATACTGAAATCTTTTTCTCGAATCCGAGATTGGTAGAGTGTATTACAGTATCTTTTAATTTTTTATATCTTTCATAGTTTTGAGCAAGGAGATAAGAGGATATTAAAATAAAAAGAAATACCAGATTTTTTTTTATCATCAAGTTTTTTTTAATGTCTGCCAAGTTTTGGAATTTCAGATTGAATATATCTAAATAATTATGTGAAAGATAAATAAATATACTATCAAAAACAATTTTATTTCGTTCCAAATGAAATAAGCCAAAGTTCCAAGCTCACCCCTGCTGGCGAGAGTGAGACGACCGTACTACTTTATATCGTTTTTTGAGATCTATAAAGTGGCTACTAACGTTTTATTTTTAATCACTTATTGCAAATTCTTCTTACCAGAATTCTCTCTTGCATTAATTATTATATAAGTTAAGTAGCTTACTATAAAAATAGTCAAAGGGATTTGAAATGCTAAATAGTTGAACACCTCAATTGGAACCTGTACTAATCTGCTAATGACTGGTGATAACATAAGTATGAAACTTACAATAGTAACATCAATTCTGGTTTTCCCTGTAGTTAGGTTTAAAATAATTCCTACAAGCCCAAATATTGCAAACAATTGGTCAATATTTCCAAAGTCAAAAGCTGCAAATATTAGCCATATTATAAATGGAATTCCACTCATCCATCCTGCCAAAATGATCATTAAATAAGAAATAATCGATATCCACTTAAAAACATTTTTTATCCCTCGATTTGCGTTAACTTTATACATATTTGAATTGAAATAATCGTTCTTTGAGATTAATTGATTCTATTTAAGTCTAATAATTATTTAAACTTTAATTACCTATACTAGACTATAATTTATTGTAGTCTTTCCCAATGTATGAGCAGATGAACAGTTAACTGTATTTTCGAAAAAATTTTCTATATCTTCTTTGGTATTAAGTAAAAGGATTTTGGCTTCTCTGGCATCTAAAAAGTTTACTTCAATCATAATTTTTATTGTATTAATTTTTTTTCATCTATTTGATTTACAGTTTTTTTTGAAAATTAACTTCATCTATTGCTTGGCGAGGTTGCGAACTTTGGAGCCTATTCTTTTCTATTAAATATTAAATTTCTTGCGAAACGTAAACGTGAATTTCCAACAAAATTCGCAATCTTACCAAACGTCTGTTAGCAGATGTTTTTCCTATTTATTTAATTTTTCTAATTCGGGTAATTCACTTTTGTACTTTTCAACATCCCAAATTAAATTCCAATTTTTAATATAGTCAGCGATTGAACCTAAACCAACTTCTGTCCTTCTTTTATCTACATTGTCAGGATCAATTAAAGGTAAAATATACTGAGTGTTAGTATTTGGATTTATCCCTATCTGGCTTCCGTAAATTTGCTTTCTACCTTCTCGAATTTCTATTCTATCAATTAACAATGCTAATGAACTTGAACTTGCATTTCCTTTTGTGACAGCTTCTTTCATCATGGGTAAATATTTTTTCTGCGTTTCTAAATCTGAGTGTTGAATGACAAGAAATAATGCACTATTGGCTTGTGCACCAACTTTGTCTTTACCAACCCAACCCTTTTCATCTAATATTTTTTTTACTTTTAATAAGTTTATTGAGTCTTTCTGATTTGCGATTTTCCAAAGGTCCTGCATTTCTTTAGAATCCTGACCGAATTTTTTTTGGGTTTCATTCATTTGAATTCTATATTTTTGATCTTCTTCAAAAATTGTAAGTAATTCAGTTTGCAATGGTTTGTCATAATTCGCTTCTATAAGCTCTAACTTTTTTTCTAACTTTTCAATGGTTTTTTTCCATTCTTTTTTTGAGTGTAAATTTTCTAAATCAGTATCGGATTTTAAGTGTTTTAAATTTGTCCAACCTTTTTCTATTGATAAGTTCAACCATTTAAAAGCGTTTTTTGTGTTTCCAGCCAAAGATGATGAGCACGCTCCATTATATAAATGACTTGGGTTTTTGTCTTCAATTTTAAATGCTTTGCCATATAAATCAGTAGACATTTTGTAATCTTTTGCCTGATATGATTGATGAGCATCACTTATTAATTTTGAATATTCTTGAGCATTAACGCTTGTGAATAAAAGTAACAATAACAAAGTATAAATATTGTTTCTCATTTTTTTCTGTATTAAATTATTAAATTTTAGATATTTCCGTTCTGCTTTTTTATGTCTGCTAACTGTCAAATTTATGCATTGCATCAATCTGATTTATATAATATTCGTAAAGCTATTTATGCTTCTAATATAAAATTTATTTTGATTGTTTTTTGAGATTTAGTCTATAATATAAAGTTTTGATGCTTACTCAAAAAACGATTTCCAATGAAAATGGTTATCTCGTAAACTTTTTTATCTGCGGGTTTTCTATTTGTTCAAATAAATCTTCCAGATAGCTGCAGTTTTTATTCTGTTTTGTATAAAGTCAAAGTTTGTTCAAAATTTTCATCATTAATTGCTTCTGGTCTTTTTCCGTCAAAACTCAAAACCATTAACATTTTCGTATGATTAACCGGAATTATAATACCAAGAATTCTACCTTTCTCAATATTATCCTTGAGTGCAATAATGTCAATTTGAATTGGGCTTATTTTCGTATTTATTGTATATTTCATTTCTCCTTTTTCGCCATCATTTGGACCGCCCCGAATTATGAAATTTTTCCCATCAATTTTTTCTCCATTTATAGTCATCGAAATATATCCGTCTTTTGTAAAAATTGTTTTACTTTCATTACTCCAAAAGTCAGTTAAATTCCAATTTCCTATTAAATCAAGTTCTACTTCTTGAGCGGAAACATCCAGATTCAAGATCAAAACAAATAAGAAAAATATTTTTAATAACCCGTTGTGCATTTTGTAAAATTGTGGTATGAGATTCGTCAGTTCGAGTGTTTTTTCGTAACAAAGTGGAGAAAAAATGTATCGAGAAAAGATTCATATTCAAAATTACAACCTTCTCGATACGATTTTTTTCAAAAATCTACTCGAAGTGACGAAACAAATTAGAATGCACAACGGGTTTTTAGTATTATTTTATTAAGATTCATGTATTATTTATGGGACTTGGTTTTATCTATATTTAGTGTTTAGGTGGCTTTGTGACGGAGAAACAATCGAAGAACTAATCTTTAATTTTTCGAAAAAAAATCTCACAACTGCCGTTGAACATTGCAGCTTAGCACCACTATTACAAAACCATTATTAGCGATAGTTTTAGTCAATTTTGATATTATTTTCTTGTTCGAAACAACCCACTTTGTCAATGATTTTATTTGCGATCTCTTCTTTAGAAAATCTTGCAATATTTACAATTTCTTTGAGCAAATTATAATAATTTCCTCCTATTGCCATTTGTTCGAAAGCAAACTTTGTGGCATATAAATATCTGTCAATCCAATCTTCTGTGAACTGGTCTATAATATTCTCATCATATTTTTTCACTTTAATTCGATAATCATAGTCGCCAATAAATTCAATTTCTGTATCGTTTATTGTGTCTATTGATACTGTATCGTCCAAAAAGTATTGTTTAATCTTTAAGCATTCGTTGTTTGCATCATTGGGGTTCTCCATCCATAAAATTAATGATACATTGATGTAATCATATTGATTTTCTATTGTATTTCGCAAACTATATTTATCCGCCTGTCTAAAGAAGAGTAAAATATTTTGCTCACCAATTACATTAGCGGATTTCAGATAGAATAATTTGTTTGAATCATTTAAAATTTTCATTTCGTTTCCGTTTCAATATTAACTTAGTTTTTTATAGATCGTTTTTTGAGATCCCTTTTATCCATAATTACCATTTCACACCTTGGCACGGGCACGTATTTCGAAGCCGAAACTTTAAACTAAAATACAAATTTTTACCTAAGGTGTAAATTGAAGATTTTCCGACCACTACTACCAAATCCTTGCTGTATGAGGTATTTATGACTTATTTTTTATCCAAATATTTGCAACTTCACAATGATTATAAAATAATATCCAATTTGTTCGTTCAGATATTATTGTCACATCATCTGAACCTGGATACAGAAAGTCAGTCCAATATTTTATGAATATATTTTTTTTTGTTTTTAATGTTAGTTTTCTTTCCCAAGAAATGATTATATCTTCATTAAATGGTTTTAAATATTTTTCTACCTGATTTCTAAATCTCTCCACTTTGTCCTTATTCTCAGAATTTGCAGAAAACCAATCTGTTTCTAAATATTTTCCCATTCTGTTTGATTCAATTTCATAATAATCGATTACTTTGTTAAGTCTTTTAGATTCATTTTCTGATAGAGCTAAAATTTCTTTTTTATCGTAATCTGAGATATCAGAATTATGACCTTTATCAAACCTCCATCCTAATTCGAAATCACTCAAGGGAATTATTTCTCTTTTGTCAATTTGTATATTCAATTCCTTGCTTTTTGTTTAGATATAATGTATTAGCTACTAAAATTTTTCATCCTTTTTTGAGATTTTAATAGCAATTAATAACGTTTGGAGTATTGGCGAAGTGCGGGCTAATAATGGACTGAAAGTTCAATTTCGACCAAGTGAAGGCAATGCTTTTTCAATGAAGTAAACTTAAAAAGACTACTTAATTGAAGCAGTTGCGAATAAAAAAATAACAATTTCAACTCAGACTGAACCCCGCTTTTTGCCACTACTAAGTTATGTGTAGTATTTTAATTCGGATTGAACTGAATATTGAAATACTTTAAATAATCCTCTATTGGTTCCATTCCCATTTCTTTTCTTCTTTCGTTCACAGTTTCAGGATTTTCTAATGTATACAATTTACCATTTTTTATTTGTGAACCATATATTTGGGGTTTTCCTTCGTCCATTAACATCCTATCTTTCATCAATGCGTATTGTTGTTTAGATAAGTCTCCATTTTCAACCGCTTTTTCTATTTGTGGAAAATACTTTTTTCTGATTTCTTTAGTACTATGTTGCAGTCCCAACCAGATTGCATCCATTTGTCTTTGCCCCACCTCCTTTAATGTTGGCATACCACACTTTTCAATAATGCTAATTACTAATTCTTGATTCCTATGATCTTCTTTAGCATATTTGATAAGTTCATTTGATTTTCTAATCCTTTGGTCACTTTCTAAAACTTCGCTCAAGATTTGACGTTTTTTGCTGCAATCGACTTCAATAATATCTACTGAACCTACATAGACAAATTTATCCTTATTCATATAAAGGAATATTGATATCATTAAAACAAGAGCTGTTAATATGCTAAATAATATTTTTTTTACTTTCATTTCTATTTATGGTTATTTTTAGTTTTTTCCAACTTAATTATTAGTTCAAAAATCTAAAATACAGTTTTAATTTCAAGGGTTTGTTATTTTTTAATTGCCATTTTTTTAATTTCTTCATCAGTATGATTATCCAAAATTTTAGCATACCTATAAAATGTTGCTCTTGTCAAGCCAAGTGGTTCATAAATTTCTTTCGGAGCTAAAGTCTGGTTTTTATATATAGACCTCATAACTAATAGTTTGGATATAGTGTCTTTTGTATATCGTTTTTTGAGACTTTTTACGTTTTACAATACATTAAACATTCCGCAATGTAATACATGAAAATATACTTTACAGAATATTTTGTATGTTAATGTTCAAATAACTCATGTAATTTTTTCTGAAGTAATTTTTTATCTGGGAGCTGGGTTTTATATTCTGAAACCATGGTAGGAGAAAGGCTTCTACTCAAAGCATATTCTACAACCTCATTATCTTTGTCCTTACACAACAGGATTCCAATGCTTGGATTCTCATTTATCTTTTTCACATCTCTATCAAGCGCTTCAAGGTAAAAATTAAGCTGCCCCAAATATTCTGGTTTAAATTTATCAGTCTTGAGTTCGAAAGCTACCAAACACTGTAGTCCTCGATGATAAAAAAGCAAATCAATATAAAAGTCTGAAGAACCGACCTGAACTTTATATTCTTTCCCGACAAATAAAAAATCTCTGCCTAATTCGAGGATGAAATCTTTCATTTGTTTTATTAAACCTTTCTGTAAATCATTTTCAGAATGGATATCCGGCAAGTTTAAGAAATCAAAAACATAAGTATCTTTGAAAGTATTTATAAGTTTTGAATCCATTTCTCTCAACGATGGTGAGAGTGTAGAATGACCGATCATGGATCTTTCAAACAAACTCGCAGAAATCTGTCGTTCTAATTCTCTCTTACTGTAACCCTCTTGTTTAGTTATTTTGAGATAAAATTCTTGTTCTTCCAGTGTTTTACACCGAGAAAAGATAACCATATTATGACTCCAGCTAATTTCTCTCACCATTGGTGAGAGTTTTGGAGAATCTTTATAAGTTTCATAGAACTGTTTCATTCTCCACAAGTTCTTATCTGAAAAGCCTTTTATTTCAGGCTCCGTCTTAATAATGAACTCTGATAGCTCTTTTACAACAGACTGTCCCCATTCACTAACTTCTACTTTTTGGCTAATGTATGCTCCAACATTCCAATACAGACTTATCAATTCTGAATTCACAGTCTTTATAACATTATTTCGAGCATTCTTAATGATTTGAATAATATCGGAAAATTGGTCTTTCATAGAATATACATCATATTAATAATAACAAATTTACTCGAATATTTTATAAAAAGAAATCTGTAAAAAATCCTTAAAAATCATAAAATATTTATTTAATCTACAAAATACATCAAACGTTCAGGAATCTAATAAAAACAGGACTATTTAATCGTTTTTGAGATTTATATTTTCATCTTTTCCAAAACTGTAAATGAAAAACCGTAGTACTTCTACTACGGTAATTTGTGGAAAGAGAGGGAGTCGAACCCTCTGGAGCTGTCTTAATAATTTCATTCTTAATTTGTATCTATTTATTAACGACGATCTTTCTGCTCCCCAAAATTGCTCCCATCCACCATATCGTATTATTTTTCATATTATTAAAATTTAATTGTTTTAAAAGTCCGAATAAACTAACTCCTCCCAAGGCAAACTGAAAAAAAGTAGGAAGTGGGCAACCAAATATTTACATAGATACAAAAACTAGAATTATTGATATCCATTTTTGTAGATCTAATATACTTCTTTTGATGGTGTGAAATTACCAATGAGCTAGTATTCTTTTAGACAATACGAAATTGTAGATATGCATTTTGGCTTTCTGTGCATATTAGCCATTTGGATATAAAAAAAAGAGAGCTTTGAAAACTCT
>NZ_JANUFF010000007.1 GCF_024806495.1 Chryseobacterium sp. JUb7 | reverse complement strand
TAAATAATAAAAAAATTTTTCATTATTAATAAAATAAAAAAAAAAAAAAAAAAAAAACCCAAAAAAATAAAAATATTTTTTTTTTTTTTTTTTTTTTTTTTTTTTTCCGGCGCCCCCCCCCCCCCCCCCCGAAACCTGAAAATAAATAGGAAGATTTAAAAAGTATTTAATAAAGCTTAGAGAGGACCGTAATTTACGTTTCAAGATTCAACATGTGTAGTGAATATAATTAAAGAATTTAGAGTGAAATAAAAGCGATCAAAAACCTTCTAAAAAGAGAGTAATTTTAATTAAATATACGCTGTCGTAATGCAATAGTTTCTGGCAGGATGGTAAAAGCGTGGTTATCATCAAGACAATATGAGCCTCCACATGCTTGTTCTATAGTATCTGGATGTAATTTTCCGCCAAATGTCTTTTTCAGCGGATCTCTTTCTAATTTTTTCATGATGTAATTATATTTGAAAAGGTGAAAATGTAATATTTATAGGTGTTATATTGGTTTAACATAATAAATTAAATTTATTAATGTTTAAACTATTATGAAGAGTAATAGTTAGATTTATTAGAAAAAGGGATTGTGTCGATATAATGTATTATTTAGAAAGTAATAATTTTTATTTCTGGCTTAAAGTGTATTATTTGTTTAATTTTCAATTAATTAATAATTTTATTGTTTTGAAATAAGATAAAAAATGTAAAATTTTATTATTTATGGCATAGTACTTGGATATAGAAATTCAACATAAAAAAATAAACACAAAGGGAAACCAAATATTCCCGGCGACATCCGGTAATATTTTAAACTGAAACCACACCACAAAATATTAATTTTTTCATTTAATCCTCAACTTAGGTTGAGGGTTTTTCTTTTAGGTTTGGATATTTTGTTGGAAGAGATTATGACAAATAATTTCAAACATGTAGACACAAAAAAGGACACAAAATAAAATACCTCTTTGTAATCTGCTTGTTTATAGCATAATACAAAGAGGTTAGAGGTACCTAGCGGATTCGAACCGCTGTAGATGGTGTTGCAGACCACTGCCTAGCCGCTCGGCCAAAGTACCATGATTTACCATTTTTGAGGTGTGCAAATATAGCAAAATATATTATTCAACAAAAATTTTCGGGTAATTTATTTAGCGCCGATGCTGTTTATATCGTCTTTTGTCTGTTTTTCAGCGAGATAATTTTTAATATTAATAACTCTGGTATCACTCCAGTTGTCATGCCATCCATCTACTGTGAAAAAAGAGAAAGGTTCAAAGGGAACAAGTCTTGAGATATTTCTGATTAGATACTGATTAAAAGATGGGGGAGTTCCATCAGTTGAAATAACTCTTGAGCCTGTAATGTATTTTCCGATTGTCTTTCCGTTAGTGAAATATTCCATCAGAAACGTATATAGAAAATAAATAAGAGAAGTCAACAAAATATCTTCAAATCGATTCATACTTGAAATTTTGTCACCCATTTCTACGAAAAATGTTATATTAAAAAGTTGATAAACAAAAGCTGAGAAAGCCCCGTAGAATACAAAGAGAAGAAAAATAATAACTCTGTCGATAAGCAGGTGAGCAAATCTTGTCCACAAAGAAACTTTGTGTCTTTCAATAATTCGTAAATATTTTTTCATGGTTTGGTAGATAGTTTTTTATTTTTTTAGATTCCGCTTACAGATAATTTTAAACTTGCACTGGTACTTATGACTGCTGTTATTCCTGTATTGTTTAAAAGAATATTTGCCGGTTTCAGGCTGTAAACCTTACCATTCATTTTTAATCCTTTATAATATTCTTTGTTAAATGTTTCTTCAATACTCTTTTTGGAGGCGTCTACCAGATCCTGAGTAGGGATACCATATTCATCCTCAATCATTTTTACAATTTTACCCCTGAAAAGTAAAGTAGCGGTCTTCTGTAAAATATTGGCTGTTCTTAATTTGAATTTTGTATTAGACAAAACAATTTTCTTTTTTGCATCATCATACACAGGAATTCCGGAAATAAAAGCGGTACCTTTTACATAACCTTCCGTATTGGCTTCAATCATAATTCTGTCATCAACGCCATATACCCGGATATCTTTAATTTTGACCTTAGAGCCCTGCATTTCGTATTCTTTATTCAGAAACATATTCCGTGCAATAGCACTGGCTTCTGTAAACGGAATATTAGTTGTTGTCTGAAGCGAAAAAGTATCTCCGAGATTAGAACTGTAATTAAAATTTGTTGCTGAATTAATCAGGGGAGAAGCTGCTGGCTTACTTCCTGTAAAAGTTTCCGAATATACATCAATACCAATATTGGTATCAATCTGGTTTCCATAAAATTTTAATGGAGCAAAATTGATTGTAACCGGAGTTATTTTAAGCCAGGTATTGTATTCTTCAGAAATATTAAAGGGCTGCGAAAAAACATTCCATGCCATGACAGCATATTGCTGAAAATTTAACTGAGCTGAAAGCTGTTGATCAATTGTTTTAGAAAATTTTTCCTGTTGTTCCTTTAAGCTTTTTTCAACCAGAGCGGTAATAGGAATTTTTATTTTTCCATAATCCAATACAGGCTTTGTTACCCACCTGAAACCGTTAGGCTGTGTGTTGGTGAGGATAGTCCAGTTATTTTTAAAACTTAAAGTAGTATTAAAAGACATTACTGTTTCAAAAGTTGTATTCTGATAGGTGTACACTCCCAATGTGCCGATTCCTTTTTCGGCCCAGATTTTTAAAGGAACCTCAATCAGTATATTTTGATTGGTACCTCCAACCAGCCGGATAGGACGGGTTTTCCAGACCTTCACTTTAAACTGATCATTATCGTTGTCTGTATACGAATCGTCCTGATAGATCAGATCTTTTACGGAAGCATTGATCAGGTTACTCACTTCCGAAAGCGGAATAGTCACCGGCATCGTAATACTGGATTTAACCTTTGGAAAATTGTAATTTGCCAGTTGGTTATCAACATTCTGCCCGAAGATGTTGATAAATAGTGATAGAAATAATAATGTGATGAATTTCAAATTTGTATGTTTTTATAAAAATAAGAATAATTAATTTTCCGGTTTAAAACTTTTTTCCAACTCAATACTTGCTCCTTTCATTTCACCTTTCATAGGAGGAGCTGTTTTGGTGATTTTAAGTTTAAAATAATCAATCTGAGGAAAATTTTGATGGATTTTAGAAATGATTCTTCCGGCTACATGCTCCAGCAGTTTTGATTTGATTTTCATTTCGGTATGAATGATTTCATTAATGTCAGCATAGCTGATCGTATCATTAAGATCATCAGATTCTGATGCTTTCCAAAGGTCTGTATGAAGTTCAATATTAATAAGATAATAAGTTCCTATAATGTTTTCTTCAGGCAAAACCCCATGATAGGCATATATTTTAAGATCTTCAAGATAGATTTTACTCATTGTTTAATTTTTATTAAGCAAAAATCGCCTTAATTCTTCAAAATCAGAATTAATTTCTACAGTTTTTTTCTCTCTTTTTATTAAATCCTGTAATGAATCCGGAATTTCTACAGTAATCTGTGTTGCTTTTTCTACGGGATCAGGGAATTTTACAGGATGGGCAGTTCCCAATATAAATCCTTTTTTATCAGGATATTCTGTTAAATACTTTTCTAAAGAAGCAAAGGCTACAGCTGTATGAGGGTCTAATATATAATTGTATTTTGAATATACATTTTTTATCGTTTCCAGTGTTTTTTCATCATCAACAGAATATCCGGAAATTTTATCTTTAACAGCATCAAACTGATTTTCAAAAAGCTCTAAAATTCTCACAAAATTACTCGGATTTCCCACATCCATAGCATTTGAAAGGGTAGCCACGGTTTTTTGAGTATTTATTTTTTGAGTTTTTAAATAATTCGGGAATACATCATTTTCATTGCAGGCAGCTATAAAATGTTCGGCAGGAAGGCCTCGGAAATGAGCCAGAAGCCCAGCGCAGATATTTCCAAAATTCCCACTTGGAACACAAATGACGGGATTTTTATTTTCATTTTTTTGCCATTGTTTTAAAGCCAGCAGGTAATAAATCTGTTGAGGAAGCCATCGTGCTACATTAATTGAATTGGCGGAAGTTAAAAATAGCTGAGTATTAATTTCTTCATCTGAAAATGCCTGTTTAACTAAATTTTGACAGTCATCAAAACTTCCGTTAACTTCTAAAGCGTAAATGTTTTCGCCTAATGTTGTCAGTTGCTTTTCCTGAACAAAACTGACTCTGTTTTTAGGATAAAGAATCACGACATCGATTCCCTGGGCCTTATAAAAACCATTCGCAACAGCTCCACCCGTATCGCCGGAGGTAGCCACTAAAACAGTCACCTTTTTGTTTTTGTTTTTCAAAAAATAAGATAAACAACGGCTCATAAATTTTGCGCCAATATCTTTAAAGGCTAGGGTAGGACCATGAAAAAGTTCCAATACATAAATCTGGTCATTGATTTTTTTTAAAGGAATATCAAAACTGATGGTTTCCGAGATAATTTCTTTCAGTTCTTCCTCAGGAATGGTATCGCCAACAAAATCTTTCATGCATTGGAAAGCAATTTCTCCATCAGTTAAATGCTGCAGATTGCTGATGAAATCTTCATTAAACTGAGGGACTATCTCCGGAAAAAATAATCCTTTTTCTTTTCCCTGTCCTTTTATCGTTGCCGTTTTAAAGTCAACAACTTCTTCTTTGTTTTTTAAATTATAATAATTCATTTCTGTCTTTTAAAGGTTAATTTTCTTCGATGATCTCAATTCCGGTAGGATTAATTTTTGATACATAAACAAAGCTTTCGATATCAATTTGATGATACACGGATTCCATCATTTGAGCAATTTTATAAGCTGTCTCCTCTTTCTCAGTCAGCATGAAAATTGAAGGCCCCGAACCTGAAATTCCACCACCCAAAGCTCCCAATTTCAGACTTTTTGTTTTTATGGTATCAAATTGCGGAATCAGAATACTGCGGACTGGCTCTACAATGATATCATTTAAGCTCCTTCCGATTAGACTGAAATCATTTTTTTCGATTCCGGCAATCAGTCCCGCAATATTTCCCCATTGCTCAACGGCATCTTTCAATAAAATATTTTTCTTTAAAATCTGTCTCGCATCAGACGTTTTTACTTCTACCTGAGGATGTACGGCTACCGTAAATAAATCGGGACTGTTTAAAGGAATAATATCAATGGGATGAGATGATTTTACCAAAGAAATTCCACCATAAATAATAGGGGCAATATTGTCTGCATGCCGTACTCCGGAAGCCAGTTCCTCCCCAAACATGGCAAAATGAACGAGCTCATTTTTCGACAGATTGTTTCCTAACAAACGATTGGCTCCAAAGGCGGCTCCGGCGGCACTGGCCGCACTGGAGCCCAGCCCGCTTCCCGGTTTTATATTTTTATGGATGATGACTTCAAAACCGTTTTTTAAATTCAGTTCTTCAATCATTTTCTGTAAAACAACACCGGCAACATTTTTTGATGCTTCCTCAGGAAGATTAAAATCATCAGTGTGCCTGATTATTACTTCAGGCTCTTCCAGTATTTTTAGCTCCATTTCATCATAAGGCTGATGAATGGCCATCCCCAAAATATCAAAACCACAAACCAGATTGGCAACCGTTGCTGGGACTTTTATTTTTATATTTTTCATTTTTGTTATTTTAAATTGAACGTACAATATCTGCAAAAACTCCACTCGCTGTCACTTCAGCACCTGCACCTGCACCTTTTACGACCAACGGTTGCTCAGAATATCTTGAGGTTTTCAAAATGACAATATTATCCTTTCCATATAGATGATAAAGATCACTTTCAGGAGCTATGTGCTGCAATCCGACTTTTGCTTTGCCGTTTTCAAATTCCGCAACATACTTTAAAATTTTATGATCACTTTTAGCTTCAGTAAATAAACTTTTAAAATGATCTTCATATCGGGTAAGTGCCTTATAAAAATCATCAACACTACCTTGCATACATTCTTCGGGAAGAAAACTTATATTTTCAATTTCATCAAATTCTAAAGCATTTCCAGACTCCCTGGCTAAGATTAATATTTTTCTCGCAACATCAGTTCCCGCAAGGTCTAATCTTGGGTCCGGTTCTGTAAATCCTTCTTTTTGGGCAAGGGCAACTACTTCAGAAAAAGTTTGATTTCCATTGTAATTATTGAAAACAAAATTCAATGTTCCACTTAATACGGCTTTAATAGAAGTGATGGTGTCGCCGCTTCTTATTAAGTCATTAATGGTTCCGATAACAGGAAGCCCGGCTCCGACATTTGTTTCAAAGAAAAATTTACAACTGTGGTTGCGGGCGATATTTTTTAAATTTTTATATTTTTCAAAGTCAGAAGAGGCTGCAATTTTATTGCACGCGATGATGTTTACACTTCTTTTTAACAAGTCTTCATAGGCTTTTACAACTTCTGAACTCGCTGTAATATCTACAAAAACAGAATTTCTCAAATTTCGGGCAATAATTTCCTGAGAAAACTTCTCTACAGAAGATTCCTGACTATCTTCAATCCAATGATCATATTCCGTCTCAGAAATTCCTTTGTCTGAAAAAATCATTCTCCGGCTGTTGGATAGTCCTATAATTCTTAAATTGATTAAAAGATTTTCTCTAAGGTATTTATTCTGCTCAAAAATTTGCTGGATCAGTTTTGACCCTACATTTCCTGTTCCACAGATATAAAGATGCACCTGTTTGATCTCAGATTCAAAAAATTCTTCGTGAAGGACATTGACGGCCTTTTTAATATCTTTATCTGAAATCACGATACTGATATTTCTTTCCGAAGATCCCTGAGCTATAGCCCTGATATTAATACCGTTATTTCCTAAGCATCCAAACATCTTTGCACTTACACCGCTTCTGTTTTTCATGTTTTCCCCTACCAAAGCGACAATAGAAAGCCCTGATTCTATTTTAACAGGTGAGATTCTTTTTAACTGTAAATCGTCTTCAAATGAAAGGTTAATTGCATTTTCAGCATTTAAAATATCTTTTTCATTAATAGCAATGGTAATAGAATGCTCCGATGAACTTTGAGTGATAAGAATAACATTAATTTTTTCCTGACTCAGACACTGGAATAATTTTGCCGAGATCCCTGGAATGCCCACCATTCCACTTCCTTCAAGAGTAAGAAGAGCAATTTTTGACATATTTGAAATTCCAACCGCGATTTGCTGTTTTTCAATATCTGATTTCTCTAAATTATAAGAAATAAGAGTTCCGCGAGCTTCCGGATCAAAAGTGTTTTTAATATGAAGATCAATATTTTTGATCATTACCGGCTGTATTGTTGGTGGATACAGAACTTTCGCCCCAAAATGAGAAAGCTCCATTGCTTCCTGATAAGAGATTTCGGAAATTGGTTTTGCATCAGAAACCAGCCTTGGATCAGCGGTCATCATTCCGCTTACATCTGTCCAGATCTGGAGTTCTTCAGCTTGTAGTGATGCTGCAATAATGGAAGCGGTATAATCTGAACCGCCTCTTCCTAGAGTGGTTGCGTTTCCTTTTTCATCTTTAGCAATAAACCCTGGCGCAACGATAATCTGATGGTGGTTTTCTTTAAAAAACTGGTTGAGGCTGTGTTCTGTAATTTTAAAATTTACTTTAGCATTTGTAAAGTTATCATTGGTTTTAATGTAATCTGCAGAGTTCATCCAGATACAGTCCAATCTTTCAAAATTCAATCGGGCAGCTATAATATTGGAGGAGAGAAATTCTCCATAAGAAGTCAGTCTGTCTTTTATTTTTCCAGTGAATTCACCTAAAACGAATATTCCATTGCAAATATCCTCAATGTCGTTAAAGTGTTTTTTGACAAAACTCAGCCATGAACTCTGTTCCATAATGGGAATGATTTCTTTAACTAAGTTTAAATGTTTTTCTTCTAATTTTTTAATAAGTTCAATATAGCCTTCATCGCTTTTAGAAGCATTTTCGGCCGCTTTTATTAACGTATCTGTGACGCCGTGTAATGCAGATACTACAACAACAAGCTGATGAGTTGAAGATTCTTTTTTTATAATATTTTCTACTTTCAGAATATTTTCTGAGTTGGCGACAGAAGTGCCGCCGAATTTCAGGACTTTCATCATTTAAGATTTTTGAAGTTAAAAGATAATGGAATGTTTACTCTTAAAAAAAAGAGCACAGGTGCCGGAAATGATATGTGAAAATGTACCCCGTTATGGGGTAGTTGTAGTTGTTGTAGCAATAATGGAAACAAAAGATACTTCCGAAATAGAAATATTCGGAATAGAAATATCAGATATGTTTCTTAAAAAATTCATTGTTACCTGAACAAATGTACAAATTATTTTGAAACACAAATTAAGCTTTGTACTAATTATTATTTATTGAATATGATTTAACATAAAATAATATTTATCAATATTTAGTGATTTAATTGATTTAATTCTCTATTTTTAAAGAAGTTAACAAAATAAAACTAAAATTCTATGAAAAAACTAAAAAAATTAGAACGCCCCGATTTAAAATCTATCGTTGGTAGTAAGGGGGATGACTGTCAGGTTGATTTGGATTGCGGACCTGCCGGTTGTGCAGTGTGTGTAACGCTAAGACCGGGTAATAAAACCTGCATGTTTCTTTTTGAACCATCATTATGCCCATTTTAAAAGAGCAAATTAACCATGACTATTAAAATTATACTATGAAAAAAAACTTACAGAAACTAAACAGAAAAAGTCTAGAACAGATTAACGGTGCCGGAATACCGCCGATTTCACATTGTAACGGATGTCCCACAGGTGCTTTTGGACCTAATGATACACATTCTTGTGAAGCCTACTGGAATCTTCCGGAAACTTGCAGAAAGTGTGTATTGGTCAGTATGGATTGTTTTCAGCCTATCGGAGCGATTGATCTTCTAAAATAAATTACCATGAGAAATCTGATAAAAATAAAAAGAGAAAATTTGAAATCAATTAACGGAGGGGCGATCTGTAATTATGTGTGCCCACCGGGACCGTATGGTCCGGGATTTCCAAAATCATGTGCTGATTATGATGCCTTGCCGGCATGTTGTAAACCTAAGGTATTGCTTAGTTTTGAATGTGCTCCTGACTAAATTTTACCAATAATAATCAAAATAAAATTACTATGAAAAATTTAAGAAAATTAGACAGAAAAAATCTCAGAACTATAACAGGCGGTTTAACAGATTGTAATGTAGATTCAGATTGCGGACCAACCGGTTGTGCTATTTGTACGGATTTTAAAGGAGGCCGCAGGGTTTGCCTTTATTTTTATGATCCTTCAGACCCAAGAGGATGTCCTATTATTGATCCGATCTAACAATAAAAAAGCACTGTTTTTACAGTGCTTTTCATTTATTTTATACTTTTCGAAAGATCGAGCATTGCTTCAATAGGCTTAAGTGCTCTTAAACGAAGTTCTTCGTCGATTAGAATTTCCGGAAGCTCATATTTCATGCATAAATATAATTTTTGCATGGTATTACGCTTCATGTAGAAACATTCTGAGCAGTTACAGCTTTCATCAAAAACCAGAGCAGGGATCAGTTCTTTATGCGGCGCTCGTTTTTTCATTTCGTGAAGAATTCCTTCTTCTGTAGCGATGATAAATCTTTGGCAGTCATCCTGTTCTACGAAATTCAGAAGAGCTGAAGTTGAACCGATGTAATGAGCCAGTTTTAAAACTGATTCTTCACTTTCAGGGTGTGCAATTAATTTTGCATCCGGATTGTCTGCCAGCTGTTTCGCAATTCTCTCCATTGAAAAAGCTTCATGAACTACACAGCTTCCGTCCCAAAGGATCATATCACGACCTGTTTTTTGAGATAAATATCGTCCCAAATTTTTATCCGGAGCGAAAATAATCGGTCTGTCTTTCGGAAGAGCTTCAATTACTGTTTCTGCGTTTGAGCTTGTTACAATGATATCACTTTCAGCTTTAGTTTCTGCGTTACAGTTGATATAGGTTGCAATTAAAGCATTCGGGTGCTGCTCACGCATTTTTCTTAATCCTTCCCCTGAGCAGCCGTCTGCTAAAGAGCATCCCGCCATAGTATCAGGAAGAACAACTTTTTTTGTAGGATTTAAGATTTTGGCTGCTTCAGCCATAAAATGAACTCCGCAGAATACGATCATGTCAGCATCAGTATCTTTTGCCTGCCTTGCCAACTGTAGAGAATCCCCTAAGAAATCAGCAATATCCTGAATTTCTCCGGGCTGGTAATAATGCGCCAAAATCACCGCATTCTTTTCTTCCTTGAGTTGAAGAATAGCTTTTACCAATTCCTCACCTTCAGGAATGATAAGGTTTTTGATATCCAAAAATCCCCTTACCGGAATCGCAGATTTAGCTTTTTCTAATGTTTCGGTACTCATATCAACCTCAATGTTTTAGAATCAGAAATTAGAAGTTAGAAATTAGAAATTAGAATTTTGACGTTTTTTATTAAACCTCAAACTTCCATCATCCATCTTCCAGCCTTTAACCCCCAATAAAATTTTTTATTAAACTTTCTATTTCTTCTTTTGCAATATTCAAATCGGAATTAATCACGATTTTATCAAATTCTTTAGCATAGGACATTTCTTCTTCTGCCTTTGCTACACGGGTTTTGATGGTTTCTGCATCATCTGTGTTTCTTGAAATCAATCTTCGTTCCAATTCTTCAATGGAAGGCGGTTCAATGAAAATGGATAACGCTTTTTCTCCAAAATATTTTTTTAAAGAAATACCACCTTTTACATCAACATCGAAAATAACCACTTTCCCCTGATTCCAGATTTTTTCGACTTCAGATTTTAAAGTACCGTAATATTTATCAGTATATACTTCTTCAAATTCTACAAAAGCATCTTCCGAAATTTTCTGTCTGAACTCATCAGGACTCAAAAAATGATAATCTACTGAATGAACTTCGGTTCCTCTGGGCTGTCTTGTGGTACATGAAATAGAGAACTGAAGTTCATCAAATATTTCCAAAGAATGTTTTACTAATGTAGTTTTTCCGCTTCCCGACGGTGCTGAAAATATAATAACTTTATCCATTTTTTTAATTATGAATTACAAGTTATGAGCTATTGAAATCATGTTAAAAAAGGAACTCATAACTCATCATTAATAACTTATAACTTTTACAAAACGTTTAACGTCTGTTCTTTAATTTTTTCTAAATCATCCTTCATCATCACCACCAGTTTCTGAATGGCTGCATGATTGGCTTTGGAACCTAATGTATTAATCTCACGACCAATTTCCTGAGAAATGAATCCAAGTTTTTTTCCATTGAAATCTTCATTATCCATTACTTCCTTGTAATATTTCAAATGCTGGGCAAGTCTTACTTTTTCTTCTGAAATATCAAGTTTCTCTGTGAAATAAGCCATTTCCTGATAGAAACGCGTTTCATCAACATTTTCAAATTCTTTTAAAGATTTTTGATAACGCTCTTTTACAGCGACAATTCTTTCCTCTTCATAAGGAATGACTTCAGAGAGGTTTTTATCGATATTCTGAATATTTCTTTCTAATTCCTCGTGCAAAATTTTGCCTTCTGTTCTTCTGAACTCTTCAAAACGGTCTACAGCAGCATTTACAATCTTTGCCAGTGCTTCCCATTCACCTTCCGACAATTCGTCCGGTCTGGATGTGATGGCGTCTGGAAGTCTTACTGCCATTTTAAGATATTCAAAATCAGGTCCGTCAGAAGCAATATTACGAAGCTCATTCATGTAAGAATCAATCAAACTTTTATTGATTTTCACATCATTGGTCTCTTCAAGATTCTCTATATTGATGTAGCAGTCTACTTTTCCACGGATTATTCTATCGTTAAGAATTTTTCTTACCTCAAATTCTTTTTCTTTATATCTCAAAGGAATTTTAATATTCAAATCAAAGCTTTTGCTATTCAGTGATTTAATATCTATTGTAATCTTTTTTCCTTCAAAAACATCTTCGGCTCTGCCGAATCCGGTCATTGATAAAATCATAGTTTTTTATTGTCGTACAAAGATAAACATTTAAGTCTATAGTTTAACTAATGTCGCATGGGCTGCAAGTTGGATGTAGGAAGCGGGAAGGTTGTCTTAATATATAAATTATATCCAATTTTAACTTCCAGCCTCAGGCTTCCATCTTCCAGCCAATTAAATAAACTCATTTTCGTAAATTAGCGCTGTGAAAAAGAAAAATTTAATTTCTGTTGTAGGGCCTACCGGAATTGGAAAAACGAGATTGGCGATTGATTTGGCTAAACATTTCAATACAGAAATTGTTTCCTGTGATTCGCGCCAGTTTTTTAAGGAAATGAAAATCGGAACCGCCTCTCCATCCCCGGAAGAATTGGCGGAAGCACCTCATCATTTTATTGGAAATCTTTCGGTTGAAGAATATTATTCTATCGGCCAGTATGAGGAGGATGCTTTAAAAAAGCTCAGCGAACTTTTTGAAAACTACGATACTGTTATTTTGGTTGGCGGAAGTATGATGTATGAAAAAGCGGTGATTGAAGGTCTGAACGATTTGCCGGAAGCTGACGAAAACAATCAGAAAAAATTACAGGATATTTTTGAAAACGAAGGTATTGAAAAACTGCAACAGCTATTGAAAGAGCTGGATCCAGAGTATTTTGAGGTTGTAGATTTTCATAATCACAGAAGGCTTTTGAGAGCTATTGATGTCATCTGGCAGACGGATAAAAAATATTCTGAATTAATTGCCGTTTCACAGGATTCCAGAGATTTTAAAACGATCAGAATCGGAATTGAAGCTCCGAGAGAAGAATTGTACGACAGAATCAACAGGAGAGTGGATATTATGATGGAGAAAGGTCTGCTGGAAGAAGTGAAAAGTTTAGATAAGTTTAAACATCTTACGGCTTTGAACACGGTTGGTTATGCCGAACTTTTCAAATATTTTAACGGGGAATGGGAATTGGATTTTGCGATTTCTGAAATTAAGAAAAACAGCAGGAGATATGCAAAACGTCAATTGACCTGGTATCGCAAAGCGGATGATATTCACTATTTGCAGTTGGGATATTCTGACTATGATTTTAATAATTTGATTGAATATATTAACCAGAATACATAGCAAAACAATAATATGATGATTCAAATAAAAAACTTTATCAGTGATTTCGATTCAGAAGTTTTTATTAGTGAAAACAAATTTCCATGGGAAATAATCAATTAGTTAGAAGGTTTAATAATTGAAAAGATTAAGACTTTATCTTCAGAAGATTATATTATAAATGGAAATGTAGCGATTCATAAATCTGCAGAAGTTGAGCAGGGAGCCATTTTAAAAGGTTCTCTAATAATCGGTGATAATTGTCGTGTTGGCTCCTATGCTTATTTAAGAGGTCCGATATTTCTTGGAAAAACTGTTAATATTGGCCCAGGTTCGGAGATTAAGCAATCTGTAATCCTGGATAATTCTGCCATTGCACACTTCAATTATATTGGTAATAGTATCATTGGAAAAAATGTGAATTTTGAAGCGGGCTCTATTTGTGCCAACCATTTCAATGAAAGGGAAGAAAAGAATATTTTTGTTAAATATAACGATCACATAATTTCTACAGATACCAATAAATTTGGATCGTTGGTGGGCGATAACTCTAAAATCGGAGCTAATGCAGTCTTGTCTCCGGGAACTATTTTGGATAAAAAAACAATTGTTAAAAGATTAGAATTAATTGAACAGGTAGTTGGATAAAAAAATGCGATCCCGAAAGACCGCATTCCATTAACAATATAATTTTAATTTACTACTTCCAACCGCCACCTAACGCTCGGTATAAATCTACAATACTGCTTAATCTCTGTCTTTTTACAGAGGCAAGATTCAGTTCTGCCTGTAGAGAATTTCCTTGAGCTGTTATTACTTCTAAATAATTTGCCATTCCGCCTTTATAAAGCATTTCGGCACTTTTAATTCCATTTTTTAAGGTTGCTACCTGTTCGGTTGCTTTTTGTTCCTGAACTTTTAAACTCTCGTTCGAAACCAGAGCATCAGAAACTTCACCCACTGCATTTAAAACAGACTGACGGAACGCCAGAACGTTTTTATCCCTCTGGATTTTAGCAACATTAAGGTCCGTTTTCAATTGTCTTTTCTGGAAAATAGGCTGAGTCAATCCTCCTAAAACAGATCCGAACAGAGAGGCTGGAATCTGAAACCAGTTGTCAATTTTGAATGAATTTACCCCTCCGTTTGCTGTAATTTTCAATGCAGGATACATATTTGCCTGAGCAATTCCTACGATTGAATTAGATTCCAACAATACCAATTCCTGCTGACGAACATCCGGACGACGGCTCACCATTGCCGCAGGAAGTCCTGTAGAAATATTCTGTGGTAAAGAAGTATCAGACATTTCAATGGTTCTGTTGATCTTATTTGGATTTTCACCCACCAAAATACTTAATGCATTTTCCTGAATCGCAATATTCTGTTCCAACTGGGTGATCAAAAGTTCTGTCGACTGTTTCTGAGCAGTAGCCTGCTGCACTCCCAGAGAAGTTGTATCTCCACTTTGCCACATTTTTTCTGTGATGGATAAAGTATTGGTGCTTAATTCCAAGTTTGAGGTGGCAATTTGTAATTGTTTGTCAAGCATCAATAAATTATAATATCCTTGAGCAATCGCTGCTACAACTTGTGTCTGAATGGCTTTGGTTGCTTCATAAGTCTGCAGATACTGCATTTTTGAAACCTCCTGCTGGTTTTTTATTTTACCCCAAATATCAGCTTCCCAAGAAAGATTAAATGCTGCATTATAATCTTCAACATGACTTTGACCTAAAAATAAATTTAAGCTTTGTCCGTTCATGCTGTTTTTTGAAGGTTTTGAAATTTGTGCAGACACTCCGAAACCTACATCAGGATATTGAAGAAATTTCGCCTGTTTCAGTTTCTCCTGTGAAGAAGCCACCTGTTTTAAAGCAATCTGTAAATCGTAGTTGTTTTTAATGCCTTTTTCAATTAATCCCTGTAAAATAGGATCGTTGAAAAATTGTTTCCACTCCAGATTCGCTACACTTGCTGTATCTGCAGTAGCTGTGTACTGGAATTTTTCAGGAAGCTCAAGCGCCGGCTCCGTGAATGCTAATTTAGACACACACGAAACTGAGCCTAGAGCCAATATAAAGGTGAGAAAAATATTTTTTATTCTTTTCATAGTTTTTAAACTTTTAATTGAATACAAAACTTTGAGGGTTTTTTATTTATGCAAAGCTGTCTTTAGTAGGAGAATGCTTTGCTTTTATGATATTAGTTTGAATAGTTTGCTTCTCTATTTTATTTTCCCACTGATTACACAGATTTTTGCGTTATAAAAATTTATGTGTTCTTTTTATTTTCAAACATTTAACTTAAATAAACGCTGTATAAATCTTTTGTAACTTTTGTGGTTTAAAATACTCTCAAAGTTTGTCATTCATTTTTATTAATGAGCAGGTGTTAAAAGTTCTTCCTCCAATTTTTGTCTTTGAAGTCTTTTCTTTTTTCTGCTCGGCATTTTTTCATGTAAATACTGGAAAATCACAAACATTACAGGGATAATGAAAATCCCGAATACAACTCCTGTAAACATTCCTCCAACAGTACTGATACCGATAGAGTGGTTTCCTTTTGCTGCGGCACCTTGTGTCCAAACCAGTGGTAACATCCCTACAATGAAAGCAAATGAGGTCATCAAAATCGGTCTTAAACGTAATCTTGAAGCCTGAAGCGCAGATTCAAGCAATGTTCTGCCTGCGTTTCTTCTTTGCACTGCGAATTCTACAATCAGAATCGCATTCTTGGCTAACAGCCCGACGAGCATGATAAGCCCGACCTGAACGTAAATATTATTATCAATTCCCGCCAATCCTGTGAAAGCAAATACCCCGAAAATACCCGTTGGAATTGTTAAAATAACGGCAAACGGAAGGATATAACTTTCATATTGAGCTGCTAATAAGAAGTATACAAATAAAATACTCAATGCGAAGATAAACGTGGTCTGGCCACTTGTTTTGATTTCTTCACGGGTAATTCCTGTCCATTCATATCCGAAACCTCTTGGAAGTGATTTCTGTGCAGTTTCTTCTACCGCTTTAATAGCATCACCTGTACTGTAGCCCGGCTTTGGAGTTCCGTTGATTGTCACGGCGTTGAACAGGTTGTTTCTTGTTACGGTTTCAGGTCCGAAAGTTCTTTTTAAAGTTACCAATGTTTTTACAGGTACCATTTCGCCTGTTTTATTTTTAACATAAATTCCTTCCAAAGAATTGGCATCTGTACGATAAGGAATATCTGCCTGAGCCATTACTCTGTAGTATTTACCGAATCTGTTAAAATCAGAGACAAAGCTACTTCCGTAATAAATTTGCATGGTCTGCATTAATTCTGTAATTGAAACTCCCAGCTGATTGGCTTTATCTGAATCTACATCAATCGTATACTGAGGATTTCCTGCTGCATATGTTGTAAAGGCAAATGCGATTTCCGGACGCTTCATCAATTCTCCGATAAATGCCTGAGTGGTTGTTCCCAACTGCTCGAAAGAACCGTTGGTTTTATCCTGAAGCATAAATTCAAAACCGGAAACGTTACCGAATCCCTGAACGGTAGGGAAGTTGAAGAAGAATGCATTGGCATCTTTCACCTGAGCTACTTTCCCTGTTAAGGCGGCGGCAATCTGATCCGGATCTTTCATTTCACCACGTTTGTCATAATCTTTAAGTTTTATAAAACCGGCAGAATATGGAGAGGCATTGGCGTTACTGATGAAGTTCATTCCATCGGCTACCCAAAGGTGGTTTTTAGCTTTTTCGCCATCGATGATTTTATCAATCTGTTCTGTTGCTCTGTGCGTTCTTTCCAATGAACTTCCCGGAGGGGTGTTCACCGCATACAATACGAATCCCTGATCTTCAGTAGGAATAAATCCTGACGGTGCTTTTTTGATTAAGAAAACACTCGAAGCAATAAGAAGCACCAGTCCGCCCACTGCAACCCATTTGTTTTTAATTAAAAATTTAAGACTGTAGATGTACTTTCTGGTCATATTATTGAAGCTCGCATTGAATGCGTTGAAAAATCGTGCTCCAAAACCTGTTTTTTTACCATGTTCACCGTGTTCTCCCTGAGGATCATTTAAGAACATTGCACATAAAGCAGGGCTTAATGTTAAAGCATTAACAGCAGAAATCATAATTGCAATCGCCAGTGTAAAGGCAAACTGTCTGTAGAAAACCCCCGCAGGACCCTGCATGAAACCAACCGGAATAAATACGGCACACATCACCAAAGTAATGGAAATAATCGCACCGGAAATTTCGCTCATTGAGCTCATCGTTGCTTGTTCTACTGGCATTCCTGTATGTTCCATTTTGGAATGGACCGCTTCCACAACCACAATGGCATCATCCACTACAATACCAATGGCGAGGACTAATGCAAATAATGTTAACATATTAATACTGAATCCAAACAGCTGAAGGAAGAAGAATGTACCGATAATTGCTACCGGAACTGCAATCGCAGGAATTAAAGTAGATCTGAAATCCTGAAGGAAAATATACACTACAATAAATACCAAAATAAATGCAATAACCAATGTTTCAACTACCTGATGAATTGATGCATCCAGGAAATCCTTGGAATTGTACATGATGATCGGTTCAACTCCTTTTGGAAGGGTAGTTTTCATCTGATCAACCTGTTTTTCGATTTCTGTTAAGATTTCATTCGCATTGGAACCTGCAGTCTGAAGGATCGCAAATCCGGCAACCGGCTTTCCATCCACTCTGTTGGCTGCAGTATAGGTGTAAGATCCGAATTCTACTCTCGCTACATCTTTCAGTCTTAAGAAAGAACCGTCGCTGTTGGCTTTGATGGCGATGTTTTCGTAGTCTTCATTTTTGTTTAATTTACCTTTATACTTTAAAATATATTCGTAAGTTTCTTTACTTCCTTGTCCAAGACGTCCCGGCGCAGCTTCTAAGTTGTGATCTTTCACGGCATTCAAAACTTCCTGTGGAGAAAGCCCGTTGGCTGCTAGTCTGTCCGGTTTCAGCCAAAGTCTCATGGAGTAATCTCTGGTTCCGAAAACCTGCGCCTGGGCAACACCCGGAATACGTTGGATTTGTGGAATTACATTGATCTTCAGGTAATTCTGAAGGAAAAGCTCGTCGTATTGCTTTGGATCATCACTTGACAATCCCATAAACATAATCATACTGTTCTGAACTTTCTGCGTGGAAATTCCGGCCTGAACAACCTCCTGTGGAAGCTGGCTCATCGCTTTGGATACACGGTTCTGAACGTTTACGGCTGCATTATCTGCATCTGAACCCTGCTTAAAGAATACACTTAAAGTCATGGTGCCGTCGTTACTTGAGTTGGAAGTCATGTAGGTCATGTTCTCAACTCCGTTCACCGCTTCCTCGATGGGTGTTGCAACCGAACGGGCTACTACTTCCGCATTCGCTCCAGGATAGAATGCTGTCACCTGAACACTTGGAGGCGCAATATCCGGAAAGAGGGCAATGGGTAAATTAAAGAGGGACAATGCCCCCAATAATAAAAGTATTATGGAGATGACCGTTGAAAGTACCGGTCTTTCTATAAATTGTTTTAACATAAGAAGTTTATTTTTTTAAGTCTTCTGTTTCCTGAAAAGAAATTTATAATGGTTTAGCTTTTAGTAAGCTGTCAGAAGAAATAGGTTTAGCCTTGATGGAAGCTCCATCTTTTAAACTGCCCAACCCTACGTAAACGATTTTTTCTCCCGGTTGCACCCCTTCAGAAATAAAGTAATAGTTTTCAGTTTTACCTGAAATTTTGATTGGCTTGCTGGTTACTTTCTGATCTTTTCCGACTACGTAAACATAAGTTTTATCCTGAATTTCAAAAGTTGATTCTTGTGGAATAACAAGCGTATTGGTAAATAATTGCGGCATGCGAACTCTACCCGTATTTCCTGTTCTTAAAACTCCGTTTGTATTTGGGAATACAGCACGAACACTGATGGCACCTGTTGTTTTGTCAAACTGTCCGTCAACAATACTCATTTTTCCTTTTTCTGGATAGGTACTATTGTCAGCAATGACTAAATCTACCATTGGCATATTTTTAAGTTTCTCATTTAAAGTTGCTCCGGGGTATTTATTCTGAAAGGCAATAAAATCAAGTTCACTTAAAGAAAAGTAAGCGTAAATTTCACTGATATCAGATAATAGAGTCAATGGGCTAGGATCTGTTCTTGAGATTAGACTTCCTTTTTTATAAGGAATTCTTCCTACATATCCGCTTACAGGAGCTGTAATTGTTGTAAATCCTACATTGATTTTAGCACTTCCGACTGATGCTCTTGCCTGTGAAGCGGCTGCAACAGCGGCTGCATAATTGGCTTTTGCAGTTCTCAGCTGTACATCTGAAACTACTTTTGCAGCAACAAGTGGCTCTAATCTGTCAACTTCTACTTTTGCTTTTTGAATATTAGCATTCGCAGCCTGTAGATTGGCTGTAGCCATATTCATTTGTTCGCCGTAGCTTCTTGAGTCTATTTTAAATAGAGGTTGTCCGGCTCTTACGTACGCGCCTTCTTCCACATAAATTTTATCTAAATATCCGTCAACCTGAGATCTGATTTCTACATTGTTTTTCCCTTCAAGAGCAGTCGGGAATTCTTGATAAACAGTAGCTGGAGAGGTGATTACGGTATAAACTGGTAACTCTGGAGCAGGTGGAGCAGCATTTGATCCTTCTGCTGCTTTGGTGCAATTTTGTAAAAGGATAATACTTGCGATAAGCACGATGATCCTCGTTTTTCCAAATATTTTCATTTTGAGTTTAAATTTTTAATGAAGTGTTAGATTTAATAATATTGTTTTTAATAAAATTCCTGTTATTTTTCCTAACAGTGTTAATAATTAGTTTAAAAAAAATTGACAGGATTGTAATACTCGATGTTAAATCGGTGTTTCCATAATTGAAAATTGTTTTTAATGTGGTTTAAGTATAATTAAGATGAGGTGTCATGCGTTATTTTTCCTAACAGTGTTAATGATATGGGAAAAAAATAGCAAGAATTATTGTCATAAAATCAGTTCTCATTGTAAAATTGTTTTTTAAGATTATAAAATTGAATAATGTTAATTATTCCGTGTTATTTTTCCTAACGGTGTTAATTTTTGATTCAAAAAAAATTTACAAAGACTTAATAAAAGCCGAAACAGTTTCGTCTAAAGTAGTCTTGTTCATCGTAGAAGGAATGTCGTCATTACGCATCATCATAATGGAAATCAACCCATGTACCGCAGAAAATAAAGCGTGAGATGAGTGACAGGCATTATCAGGATTTGATCCTTTTTTCTTAATAATTTCATACGTGCAGTCATAAAGCATATCCTGAAACGATGAAAATTCTTCTTTCATCATTCCTTTTCCGCTACACTGCATCCCCAATCCGAACATCAATTGATAATACTCTTTGTTTTTAAATGCAAACTTCCAGTATGCATCCACAATAGCTTTCAGCTGATCTTCCGGATTGTCGTGTTCTCTCTGAGCTTTCAACAATTCGATGTGTAAACAGTGGAAACCATTCAACGAAATTTCGTATAAAATAGCTTCTTTGTTTTCAAAATGATCGTAAACCACCGGTGCACTGTACTCAATGGCATCGGCAATTTTTCTCATGGAAAGTGAAGCCCACCCTTCGGTTTTAGCCAAAGAGAATGCCGCGTCCAAAATATTGGCACGTATTGATTCTTTTTCTCTTTGTCGACGTTCATGTAGACCCATGATTTTTATTTACTAACAGTGTTAGCAAAACTACAAACTTTTCAACATATCTTCCAAACAAATTTTAGGATTTAACTTTTGACGAAAGATTTCATAGTAGTATTCTGGAGGGATGAATGCTGGAATAATGGGAGCTGGAGGTTATTTTGGACTGATTATTTTGGAATTATTGTAAAAATTAATGAAGTACATAGCCAAGCTCAATTAAATAATAGCTGCATAACTTCCATCTTCCTGCTTCTCGCGTCCTTACTTATATAATGAAAGAAAATCTTTATCTTTGTCCACAAATTTAAAAAGATATGGATACTCCCTCAAATATGTTAGCATTGGGTACAAAAGCACCGTTTTTTGAGCTTCCCAACCCATCAAAAAGTAACGAAATTCAGTCATTGGATGATCTGAAAGGAGAAAAAGGAACTTTAGTAATCTTCATGTGCAACCATTGCCCGTTTGTTCTTCATGTAATTGATAAGCTAAACGAACTATATGAAGACTATAATGAAAGAGGGATTGAATTTATAGCAATCAACGCCAATAACGTAGAAAAATATCCGGCAGATTCTCCTGAAAAAATGATCGAATTTCAAATTGAAAGAAAATTTGACTTTCCTTATTTATATGATGAGAGCCAGGCAATCGCTAAAGCATATGATGCAGCTTGTACTCCTGATTTTTATTTCTTTGATGAGAAACTGGATCTTATCTACAGAGGACAGATGGATGATTCAAGACCAGGAAACCATAAGGATGTAACAGGTGAAGATTTAATTATCGCTTTTGAAAATTTACTGTTGGGAGAACCTCAGGAAGATATTCAAAGACCGAGCATGGGTTGTAATATTAAATGGAAATAATTTTTGGTTGATTGTTGCAGGTTGTCGTTTGATGACTTTTTGTAACTTCACTATATAATATATAAAGCTGTTCTTTTTGAACAGCTTTTTTAAATTTTAAACTAGGGTTTTTTAGCATTCAGGAAGCGATAATAAATTATTTTTTGTAGAGTTATCTGCCTCTGTTTTTAAATATTTAGTTCCATTGTAAGTTTCTGCGGTGATGACTTTTGCTTTGTTTCCATTAGCATCTGTAACATAGGCATATCCATTTTCATTCTTTATCCAATTATACAATTCTAACCGAGTACTTTTTCCCGTATTTTTAGTTTGTTCATTGATCCAGCCTAAGTGGGTAATTGCTAAATTTGGATTTTCGTGATATCCATTGTCTTTGTTGATACATGTAATTCTAATTGACATAATTTTTGTAATTTAAGATTGTTAATAAATTATTTCATTACGAAAATAATTTATTAACAATCTTTATCCTTACGGTTTTCCACAACTGAAATAATTTTTAAAAACTCGCCTTAATCTTCACTTCATTCTCAACCTTTAAATCCACATTCACCTTATTATGCGAGAAATTTTTTATAAATTCTGAAGGCGTCTTCTCCGTATATTTTTTAAACATTCTGTTAAAATAAGTCACATTATTAAAACCACAGCTGTAGCTGCATTCTGAAATGCTTTTATCCTGCGCCATCAGAAGACATGCTTTATTAATGCGGTATCGATTCACAAATTCTGTAAACGTAATCTGTGTGGCTTTTTTAAAAAAATTACAAAAAGCCGGCAATGTGAGATTCGCCAGTTTAGCAACATCTTCAATATTAATTTCTTTATCATAATGATGCTCAACATAAGTGAAGATATTTTCCAGACGTGTTTTATTTTTAGAAATAATAGTATAGGGCATGATTTCCTTGTTTAAAATTTCATAATCCGTACATTTCGAAAGGTCAAACAAAATTTCCAGCAACAGCAAATACCTTTTATAACCTTCCGACTCCAACATTAATTTCAGTTTTGGAAGCAAAGCTTTTTTAATTTTAGGGTGAAAATGAATGCCGTATTTTGAAAGTTCCAATAAGTTTTTAATAGATCTTGCTTCAACTTCCTGTTGAGGAAACTGAAGAATTTCTTCTTTGAACTGAAGAACAATTTCTTCGTGCGGATCTATAGAGTTCAATCCAAATCCGGAGTGGGGAATATTGGAACCGATTAAAACCAAATCACCATTGGTGTAATTACTCTTATGATAGCCCACATGTCTTGTTCCGCTTCCGGAAATAACACACACCAGCTCAATTTCGGGATGGTAATGGTATTCCCATTTGAATTCTGAAATGGGAGAATTGTTGTGAATCGTACGGAAAGAGCTCTTGTCATCAGGGATTACTCGTTCAAAGGTAACTTTCATTCAGTTAATCGTATTTTATTGACTAAAATAATAATTATATTAATATAGTTCAAATATTCATTTACTGTGTTAAATTAACGTTAAGTCAAATGCTTCTATCTTAGTCGACAAGAAATTAATGAATGAAAAATCTTAACATTAAGGCAGTTCTATTTTTAAATTATTTTGTATTTGCCATCCTCCTGAATTCTGTAGGAACGGTGATTTTGCAAATGCAGCAGAATTTTGGAATTTCAAAATCTTCTGCAAGTGTTTTGGAAGGTTTTAAAGATCTTCCGATTGCCATCTGTTCATTCATTTTAGCCTCATTTTTACCTAAAATAGGAATCAAAAAATCAATGCTCATCGCTTTGTTTTTGGTAAGCTGTATGTGTTTTGTAATGCCTTTTTCGAATGATTTCTGGTTTTTCAAATTACTTTTTACCATAGTAGGAGTTTCTTTTGCCTTAATTAAAATTTCAGTCTTTACATCCATCGGATTGGTGACGAATACAGATAAAGAACATTCAAGTTTTATGGGTTATCTGGAAGGGTTTTTCATGATCGGCGTATTAATGGGAAATGTTTTATTCAGCTTATTTATTGATGACCATAATCCACGATCTACCCATTGGCTGAATGTATACTGGGTGTTGGGAGCATTATCAACACTGTCATTTTTGTTTTTGTTTTTTTCTAAACTGGATGAACATGAAGCGAAAAATGAAAAAACAGATCTCCTTGGAGATTTGAAAAACAGTGTAAGCCTTTTCAGTTACAAAAAAGTACTGTTCTTTTTACTGTGTACTTTCCTGTTTGTTTTGGTAGAACAGAGCTTTCAGACCTGGACCCCGACTTTCTACAAAGAAATTTTAAAAGTACCGACTTCAATGAGCATTCAGGCGGGAGCTGTTTTGGCGGGAGCTTTTGCATTAGGAAGATTTTTATCGGGGTTTTTCTCGAAAAAATTCAGCTGGATTTATGTTGTTTCCTTTTGCGTGATAGGCTTTGCTGTAAGCATTCTGTTAGTGCTTCCTTTAACACATAACATTCATATTGATACAGGAACAACCTGGCTGAATGCTCCTCTTGTTGTGTATTTATTTCCATTAATGGGAGGTTTACTGGCTCCGATTTATCCAAGTATCAATTCTGTCATTCTGGCTTCAATACCGAAATATCTACACAGTGCAATGTCTGGTTTGATAGTGGTTTTTTCCGCGATTGGAGGAACAATAGGGTCAATCATTACTGGTTTTGTATTTCAGGAATTCAGTGGGCAGCAGGCTTTTTATCTCTCATTAATTCCTCTTTCGTTGCTGATCATATCGGCAATCATTATGAATAAATTAAAAATAAATCCTAAAAAATAAAAGATGAATAAACAATTATATATTAACGAAATCCAAGCTCTTTTTGATGATGTTCAAAGATCAGAAATTTTTGAAGATCAGAAAATGATGACGGATGCGGTTCCATTATTTCCGATTGCTGAAATTAATGAAAAATATGAAAATGAAAAAAAATCAGAAGATTTTGACTTAAAAGCTTTTGTGTTGTTAAATTTTGATTTTTTAGGCGCTAAAGTTTCTATCATAAGAGAAAAGCAGCTGCCTATTAATGACCACATAGAAAAACTTTGGGATGAATTGACAAGAACTGCCTATGAAGAAAAAGGTACTTTATTGAAACTTCCAAAGCCTTACGTAGTTCCTGGCGGCCGTTTTAACGAATTTTTTTATTGGGACAGTTATTTTATCATGTTGGGATTACAGGTTTCCGGAAGAATGGAAATGATCGAAAACATGATTGAGAACTGCTCTTATCTGATACAGAATGTAGGGTTTGTGCCGAATGCAAGCCGGACTCATTTTTTAAGCCGTTCACAGCCTCCGTATTTTTCGTTGATGCTTGATTTACTTTTTGAATCTATTAAAGAAGAAAATGTTTACATCAGATATCACGACACTTTAGAAAAAGAATACGCTTTTTGGATGGACGGTGAAAAAGGTTTAGAAAAAGGCTCAAGTATAAAAAGAGTTGTGAAAACGATTAACGGAGATATCTTAAACCGTTATTATGATGCTGAAAATGAACCGCGTCCCGAGAGCTATTTAATTGATATTGAAGACAGCGAAAATGCGGGTGAAGAATTTTACAGAAATATAAGAAGTGGTTGCGAATCAGGATGGGATTTTTCCAGCAGATGGTTTGCAGATGGTCAAAATATACAGACGATTGAAACATTGAATTTGGCTGAAGTTGATCTGAATTGTCTTTTATGGCATTTGGAAAAAACACTGACCAGATCTTCTGCACTTCAAAATTGGTCTGATAAAGAAAAGTATTATTCAGAAAGAGCAGCAAAACGAAGACAGATGATTGATACCTATTTCTGGGATGAAAATTCCGGAACGTATAAAGATTATCACACGAAAAAAAACACAACAACAGCGTCTGAACATATTGCTGCTCTTTATCCGCTGTTTCTTGAACTGGCAAGTGGTGAACAGGCAAAATCTGTTGCGAAAAATATTGAAGAGAAGTTTCTCTATCAGGGCGGATTGGTAACGACAACGAAAAAAACCGGACAGCAGTGGGATCTTCCGAATGCGTGGGCGCCTTATCAGTGGCTTGGATTTATTTCGATGAAGAAGTATGGTTTTGATGATTTAGCTGAGAAAATTAAAAATAACTGGTGTGCCAATGTGGAAAGAGTTTACAGTAATACAGGAAAATTAATGGAAAAATACAATGCATTAGATATAGAAACTGTTGCAGGTGGCGGAGAGTATCCGAATCAGGATGGCTTTGGCTGGACCAACGGAGTTTATCTTAAATTAAAGGATGAGGAGTTCAAAAATTAAAGATTATCAACCTAGTTCATTACATCTTCTTGATGTTTAAAATAAAATTAAAACAATATTAAAACTAACTATAAATCAACAAGGCTATGAAAAAAAAATCGATCTTTTTACTTGCCGGAATAGCAACATTTTATTTCAATAATACATATGCTCAGGAAACTGAAAAGGATTCTATAAAAACCAACAGTATTGATCAGGTAGTCATTACCGGGAATTCAAATCCGAAGAAGAAAATAGAATCCAGTACAGCAATTTCTACATTCAGTGCAAAAGAAATTCAAAAACAAAATCCCATAAGTGCAGCAGCTTTATTGCAGAGAGTTCCCGGTTTTGCCGTTGAAACTTCAGGTGGTGAAGTTGGGAATAACCTTTTTGCAAGAGGAATTCCTTCCGCGGGGGCATATGAATTTGTACAGGTTCAGGAAGATGGGCTTCCCGTTTTTGAAGACGGTGCTTTACAGTTCGCCAATGCAGATAATTTTTTCCGTGTTGATAATTCGGTAAACAGACTGGAAGCTCTGAGGGGAGGTTCAGGATCTATTTTTGCCACCAATTCTCCGGGAGGATTGATCAACTTTATTACAAGAGAAGGGACCAATGATTTTAGAGGTACTGCAAAATTAGAGACCAGTACTTATGGCTTAATGCGTACTGATGTCAACTTGGGTGGAGCATTGGTGAAGGATAAATTGTTTTTCAGTGTAGGTGGTTTTTACCGAAGTGACGACGGAATTAGAAAAACGGGGTTCAAAGCAAATAACGGAGGGCAAATCAGGATGAATCTGAAATATGTTTTTGATAAAGGATATGCTAAAATATATTATAAAAAACTGGATGACAGAAATACGTTCTATCTTCCGATTCCTTTGATCCAAAATGGAAATAAATTAAAAGAATTTTCGGGTTTTGATGCCAATTATGGGACCTACAGTTACAGAGCCATCAGCCAGCTGAATATTCCTCAGGCGGGAGGCGGATTTTTCAGCAGAAATTTAGAAGACGGAATTCATCCGAAAGTTGATGTACTGGGAGCTGAATTTAAATATGATTTGGGGAATAATTTCTCTGTTTTAAACAAAACAAGATATACCAATATCAATATGAATTATACCGGAATTTTCCCTGCAGGCGGACCTCAGACAGCAGCTGATTTTGCGGCAGCCAACGGAATATCAGGAAATAATTTTCAATATTCTTCAGTGAATTCAGGAGCTATAATGAATCCACAGTACGTTCAAAAGCTGGGATTCTGGGCTATCGACAAACAGATGAATAATTTTGTGAATGATTTACAATTCAATTATAAATTTGATAAAGGAAATGTAACAGCCGGTTTTTATAAATCAAACTGGAAATCCCATCAGTACTGGAACTGGAGTAATATTTTAACAACAGCTACAGACAGACCGGAACTTCTTAATCTGGTGGATACTTCACTGACTCCAACAAGTACAGGGTATTCTAAAACCTATAACGGTGTTACTGACATGTCTTTCCTGATCAGAGACTCTCAGATTCAGGGAAGTCTGAATGACCTTTATTTAAATTTAGATTATAATATTACAGATGATTTAAGTTTCAATGGCGGAATTCGTTACAGCCGTGATTTTTATAAAGGGTATGGCGTAAATACAACTACTTCAAACTTAAATAATTCAGGATTAACGACTGATGGAACGCATTCTTTCCTAACCACAACGGCTGATGATAATATGGCGGTGTTGGGTAATAAATATACTTATTGGAACTATGATGTAAACAGGGTGTCTTTCACGACTGCCTTGAACTATAAAATCAACAGAGAAAATGCTGTATATGCGCGTTTTTCCAATGGTTTCAGATCTCCGAACGAAGAAGCATACTATAATAATATGAATGATCTGTCGGCGATCAAACCGGTAACAACAAATCAAGTGGAAGTAGGGTATAAATACTACTCAAGAACATTTGATGTTGCTGTGATTCCATTCTATTCAACCTTGAAAAATCTGTCGTTTACCGATGTATTCTCTGATGGAACTTCAGAAAATAAATTTGCAAACACCACAAACTTCGGAGTAGAATTGGAAGGGTATGCGAGATTATTTAATAATTTACTGGAAGTAACCTTTAACGGAACGATTCAAAATCCGAAGTATAAAGATTTTACCGGAAGAAATGCAGACGGATCACTATTTAATTATGATGACAATACAGTAAGAAGAATGCCGAAATTCTACTTCAATATTGCTCCGGCTGTGAATATCACCAAGCAATGGAGAGCCTATGTAAGCTTGAATTACTACGGAAAACGTTTTCAGGATGAGAAAAATACCCAAACATTGCCCTCTTTCTCAGAAGTGGGAGCCGGAACTTCTTATCAGTTAGGAAAAATACGTTTTGCAGTTGATGGAACTAATATTTTCAATACGATCGGAATTACAGAAGGTGATCCAAGAGCGGGATCTCCTACCGGAGACGGAATCATTATGGCAAGACCTATTATGGGTGCTGCTGTAAGAGCTTCTATTACTTTGGATTTCTAATATGAGTTTCCTTATAAATTGATAAAACCGTCAGAAAATCTCTGACGGTTTTTTATTTTTTAAAGATGCTTCGACTTCGCTCAGCATGACATCTCTAATACTAAAATTTATTAGCGTTCTGATTTTAGTGTTGTCATGTTGAGCGCGAAACAGTCGAAGTATTTTAATGGGTGTTACTCAAAAAATTTCCTAAACTTACAAGCATAACGCCTACTTGAAAAAAGGATTGTATTCCTTTTCAAATCCTATTTTGGTAGGGTTTCCATGTCCTGAAAAGACCTGTGTTTCAGGATCTAGAATAAAGAGTTTATTTTTAATTCCGCTGATCAGCTGCTCGTTATTTCCTTTGTAAAGATCAGTTCTTCCGATACTTCCCTCAAACAAAACATCGCCGGAAATCATGAATTTCTGATTTTCATTGTGATAAACAATGCTTCCGGGAGAGTGTCCCGGCACATGATAAATTTTAAATTTTTCTCCGTCAAGACTAAGTTCGTCACCTTCATTTATATAGTTGATATCAACATTTACAGGATCAATCTGAAATCCGAATCTTATTCCGCTTGCCTGAAGCATATCCAGAACTTCCTGATCATCCTGATGCATGGTTACAGGAACTTTATAGGTGTCAAAAGCCCATTGTAAACCTAAAACATGATCAATATGAGCATGTGTCAGAAGAATTTTCTCAATTTTTAATCCGTTTTCTTTAATGAAGCTTTCGATAGCCTGAGTTTCCTGCTCATTCATATTTCCCGGATCAAACAACCAGGCATTTTTATTTTCGTTGTAAAGAATATACGTGTTTTCGCTCGCAAAATTGAATACGAAACCTTGAATCTGAAGCATATGCTGAATATTTTTTATATTCAAAAATACGATATTATTAAGAAAGTGACGATTTTTCTTTATCTTCGTCATAATGAAAACTTTGCGAATATTTTTACTTTCTTTAAATGGTTTGGTTTTTGGACAAAACATCCAGAGTATACAGTTGTTTAACCCTCAGACCAATGATGAAACTCCGGTTATCAGCCTTAGTCAGCAATTGGTTTTGAGTTTTGATGACCTTACCAATGCCAGTGAAATTTACAGATATACCATTAAACATTACGACAGAAACTGGCAGGATGATAATCTTTTCTTTACAGAATTTGCGAATGGAAGTTTAAACGGTATGCTGGATAAGTTTGAATATTCTTTCAATACCCTGCAGGCTTACACTCATTATAAACTGGTATTTCCGAATGAAAAAATTCAGCCGAAGATTTCAGGAAATTTTGAATTGGTTGTTTATAAAGATTCTGCAGATAAACCTCTATTTAAAAGAAGGTTTTATATTGTTGAAGATGCTGCTGCAGTCGCATTGAATGTCTCAAGGATAGCTGATGCCAAAAATCCGAATGTTAATCAAAGGGTAGAGGTGAAAGTGGTTTCTAAAGGTGGCGATATTTCTGCTAATGTAAATTCAATGACTTTAAATGTCATGCAGAATAATAATCCTAATGTGGTTGCTAATAATTTAAAGCCAAGTGCTACATTAGGAAGTCAGCTGCTTTTTCAGCAGATGAATCTGACTTTCCCCGGTAATAATGAATTTTATTATTTTGATAATAAAAATATGAATATGGCAGCGGATATGGTCCGTGCTACAGAGGTAAAAGACGGGGTAAACCAGACTTACCTTCATCCTGTCTGGGCTTTTCCTTTGAATTATCAGTACCAGCCTGACGTGAATGGTGCCTGGTACTACAGAAGAAATGATCTGGGCTTGGAAAGAAATGCTGAAAGAGAGGGAGATTATTCCTGGGTATACTTTTCTTTAGAATCTGATCCTGTAGATAAGGATATCTATGTATTGGGAGGTTTTAATAATTTTCAGCCAAGCAAAGAAAATCAGATGCAATACGATGAAGCCGGTAAAAAATATGTTGCTAAAATTTATCTAAAACAAGGTTTCTATAACTATATGCTGGTGACCAAAGAGTCAGGTGGCAAGCTTAATTTTGGTGAAGTCAACGGTAATTTCTGGCAGACAGAAAATCTTTATCAGGGATTCCTGTATTATAAACCTTTTGGAAGAAACTATGACGGATTGATGGGGTATGGTGAGTTTAGGACGCCTGTAAGATAATTTAAGTTTCTGAAAATATTGAGATGCTTCGACTGACTCTGTATGACAAGCACAAAGTTATATCATATAACGATGTCATGCTGAGCCAGTCGAGGCATTTTTTGTCCGGTAAAGACAGAGGCAGAAGTAAATTTAAGTAAATCATAAACAAAAAACCTTACAGAAGAAAATCCTGTAAGGCTCAATATAATAATAGTCTTAGGAATTCCTAATCATTTAATTCAACTCTTTGAAAATCGCGGTGATAAATAAATTTTCTTCATTTTCAAACATATAATGAATATGGACAGGAAAATTTTTCATCTTATTAATTGTAATTTCAGATGATTTCTCTGTCATTTCAGATTGCTGCAAAATTATATCGATAGATTCTTTTAATTCCTCCAAAAAATCAACCCCTTTATGTTCTTTTTCTGCATTGAATACTCTCATGAGAAGTCGGATGTCATTTTTTGCAATTGAAGATAAAAATACTTTCATCAGGCAAAATTCTTTTCCAGCTCAGAAATATTTTCATAAAAATCTAACTTAGTCTTTGGATTTTCGTTGTGAAACTGAATCCTGTACAAAACCTCATCGATTTGGAACTGAGGAATAGTAGGTCTGCTCTGGATTTCCAGATTTTCCATCATTTTGGCCAAAGTTTCAAGCAGTTCCGGAGTGAAGTTTTCAATCTTTTGTTTTAAAATTTGGGCTGTAGTATTCATCATTTTAGTTTTTAAGGTTAATGATGTTGTTTTGATGGGGTAAAGGTAATAAAAATAATTAAATTTTTAGTTTTAATATTAAAATAATAGGGGTGTTGTTTTATTTTTGTTTAAAATATTTTCATTTAACGTATTTTTGAGGGGGTTGTTTTGTTTTTTTAAATTTTTGAAAGATTCTATTTTTCTTTAAATTAAGATCGACCAAAAAGTTATCCACAATATCATGTTTTTATATCCTTTCATAATAGTGGTTCTTATAATGAGTGATTCTGATGGATTGTTTTTTTATTTAATGTTTTGATTATAAGTGTTTTGCTTTTGTTTGTTGTTATGATTATTTATTCTATTAACTAAACACAACAGGTAAGTTTTCCACAAGTAATACTTTGAGCTTAGTATTCAGACTTTTTGATCGTAATGATTCATTAAAAAGTTATCCACAATGTCGGTTTTTGGAGCGATTTACGATGATGAGTTTCGTAATAGGCTGGTTTTATGATGTGATTTTTTTAGTTAAGTTATTTGTTTATGGATAATTGAGATGGTTGGAATTGATTGTTAAAAGTAATCTTGAAGGATAGTTTTCCACAAAAGATGATAGATGTTAATTCCATTCATTACTATTTTATTTTCCAAAAAAAAGTTATCCACAATATGGCTTTTTTCGGATCGGCATCTCTTTTGAGCTTTATGATGACATAAAACCTTTTTTAGTTTGTCAGGTAAAATATCTGGTATATAGTTCTTTATATGCTTTTAGAGTAGATCCAATAATCCTGAAGTAAAATAATGAAGTATAGTTATCCCCAGTGTGAATTTTGTGAGATTCAATCTTTTCTTCATTATAGATTGCAAACTGACTCATAAAAAAAGTTATCCACAATGTCACAAGTTTATTTAAAGATTAAAAATAAAAAAGGTTTGCAGATTCGGATTTACGAACTACAAACCAATATTTGATACAAAAAAATAACCTCCGTTTCCGAAGGTTAATATATTTTTTAAACTAAATAAAATTCGCTGAGTTTTTCTTCACATAAAGTTTTCACAACATTGATCCAGCGGTCCTCATCATTCAGGCAGGGGATGTAATGGAAGTTTTCTCCGCCTCCGTGTAAAAACTGTTCTTTTCCTTCAACGGAAATTTCTTCCAGCGTTTCAAGACAGTCAGAAACGAATGCCGGACATACAATGGCAAGGTTTTTCACTCCTTTTTTTCCAATGCTTTCAAGGGTTTCGTCTGTGTAAGGTTCCATCCATTTGTCTTTTCCTAATCTTGACTGAAACGTAACCATTACTTTTTCTTTGGGTAATCCTAATTTTTTAATAACAGAATTGGTGACATCAAAACATTGATGGCGGTAGCAAAACTGATGACTTGGATTAGACTCTCGCGAACAGCAATCGTTTAAATTACAGGTTTTGGTAGGATCAGTCTTATAAATATGTCTTTCCGGAACGCCATGATAAGAAAACTGCAGTGCATCAAAATTTTCAGGAAGCTTTTCCCTGATGCTTTCCGCAAGACAGTCAATATAAATATCTCTGTTGTAGAAAGGCTGAATATAATTGATTTTTATATCCGGAAATTTCTCCTTTCTTACTTCCTCAGCTTTTTCAATTACCGTTTCCGTTGTACTCATCGCATATTGTGGATACAAAGGGAAAAGAACAATTTCAGAAACTCCCTTTTCAACCAGTTTTCTAATTCCTGTTTCAATGCTTGGTTCGGCATATCTCATCCCGATTTCTACCGGAACATCCACCAGTTTCTGAAGTTTTTTCTGAATCTTCTCAGTAATGACAATTAATGGTGAACCCTGCTCTGTCCAAACCGTTTTGTAAGCTTCAGCAGATTTTGCAGGTCTTGTATTTAATATAATTCCACGAACCAACAGTGCCCGGAAAATCCATCGGTAGTCAATTACCCTTTCATCCATCAGGAATTCGTCCAGATATTCCTTTACATCATTTACAGCTGTCGATCTTGGCGATCCCAGGTTTACTAATAGAATTCCTTTCATTATTTGTCTAAACTTTGCAGTCGTCCATCAATAGTCGGACCATATTTCTTTTTTAAACGTAAAATATAAATTTCAAGTGCTAAATGTTGTTCTTCCTCAGAAATACCAAAATATTTCAAGTATTGATCGCTTTTTTGAGTAATTGTTTTTGTAAACATCTTTTGGTATTCTTCACCGGCATCATATATAAATTCTTCACCTTTTAATTTTTTTATTTCATCATGGGCTTCTTTATCGAGTACATAATAGTTGTGGAAATAATAATCAAGAAATGTAGTGTTTTTCTTGTTTAATTTTTCCAGAATAATATCCATTTTCTGAAGACTGTCATTCGCAACACCCATTTCAACAAGATCGTCGTGAATTCCATCGTTCAGTTGTGGTTCTTTCTTGCACGAAAAAAGACTGATACTAGAAATAATTAAAAGAAAGAATATTCTCATAGATGTTTTTTATCCGTTTACAGCTTCCACTTTTTCTACTAAGTCAGGTACGAATTGTTTCAAAATACTTTCTATACCATTTTTCAAAGTAGCCGTAGAGCTTGGGCATCCCGAACAAGCACCCTGCAACAACATTCTTGCTGTTTTGCTTTCCTGCACATATTCCATCAGAGAGATTTTTCCACCATCGTTTTCTACAGCAGGCGCAACATATTCATTTAAAATATCAGAAATTTTCTGCTCGTCATCTGTATAGTCTCTGTTGATAATTTTTTCAACAGGGTTTTCATGTTTCTGAGCTTCAATGTTTGAAATCTCACCCCCGTTCTGAAGGTGTTCTGCAATTAATGCACGAACTGCCATCATTACTTCATGCCATTCCACAGTATTGTCTCTTGTTACTGCCACGAAATTATCAGAAATAAAAACTTCCTTTGCAAAATCAAATTCCTTAAAAATAGCCTGGGCCATTGGAACTCCTTCAGCCTCATCTCTTGATTTTACTTCCACAAAACCATCCATCAGCATTTTGCTGGAAACGAACTTCATCACATTCGGATTTGGTGTCATTTCAGCGTAAATCTGATACATCTCTTTTTTCTTCTGAAGATAAATTCTTGGATTAGCCAATAGTTCATCTTCAATTACATTTTTCAGACTTTCAGCCACATGCTCCCATTCCATGGTATCTTGTTTAGCAATAGCCACAAAATTCGCGGTGATAAAAATTCTTTCAACAAAAGGATAATTGAAAAGCTCCTGTGCCATCGGAATTTCCGAAATATCTGAATCTCTGTCCAACTCTAAAGATCCCGGAATCAGGTTGTAGTCTGCTACAAATTTCATCACTTTTGGGTTTTCAGTTGGTTCTATAAGTATGGTACGCATTTTTTCGTTAAATTTGAGATACAAAAATACGGAATTAGAAGTTAGGAGTCGGAGATTGGGAGTTAGATTTTTGCTATTAACGTCATTTAAAAATTATGGGTTGGTATTATTCATTCGGAATTGTTTTTAATAATCAGACTGATGCTGGATTATCCTGTAATGATTTTAAAAATAAAAAAATTGTCTTATCAAATCACGACGAAGTAAGTTTAGATCCGGATGTTTCTGAGCATGAAGATAATGGAACTTTTGAACAAAAACTATATATCTTACGTGTATTTATCGAAGGTTTAGGAACTGGTAACACAAATTCCAAGTTATATGAAACCCCTTACTTTTATGAAATAAGAGATTTTTTTTATGATTATTTGAAAAATCTTAATATTGATTTTGAGTTTGCTCATTATGAATTGGAGGCTGCAGATATGTTAATGGGTTCTGAAACTTTAGAATATATAATTTATTTGTTTGAAAATAATTCTAAATCTGAGCTTTTATCAAAGAAATATATCGACGGAATGGTGATTTCTTTAGATAATTTTAATAAACTGGAAAAGTTTAAAGATGAGTTCCGAACATTCAAAGAAAATTATTACTGGCTTCCAATCAAAGAATTTAAATTATCAAATTAAAAAATATGGCACTTATAAAAGAACTTTTAGGAAAAGCACCACAAATCGGAGAAAATACTTTTCTGGCAGAAACTGCTACGATTATCGGAGATGTTACGATGGGAAGAGACTGCAGTATTTGGTATAATGCAGTAATTCGTGGTGATGTTCACTATATTAAAATGGGGAATAAGGTGAATGTTCAGGATAATGCAATGCTTCACTGTACCTATCAAAAACATCCTTTAAACATCGGAAATAACGTATCAATCGGGCATAATGCCATTGTTCATGGTTGTACAATTAAAGACAATGTATTAATCGGAATGGGAGCTATCGTTATGGATGACTGTCTGGTTGAGGAAAACTCAATTGTGGGAGCAGGATCTGTGGTAACACAGGGAACTCACATTAAGTCCGGGGAAGTGTGGGGAGGTGTACCCGCAAGAAAAATTAAAGATATCAACTCTCAATTGCTGGAAGGAGAAGTTAACAGAATTGCGGATAATTATGTGAAATATTCTTCCTGGTATAAAGAAAATGTAAAACACGTTGAAGGATAATTTAAGAAAGTAAATGATACCTTAAAAATATTATTGAAAAAGCTCTGCCTTACGACAGAGCTTTTGTGTTAAAAAATCCTTAGTGAAAAAACTCCTGAGAGTTAATGTATTATTTAAAAGTATTATTCTACAGCGTAGATCACTTCAGCTTTATCACCAATACATCTGATAGCCTCTGGTTTTCCTATAAAAGTGCAATCCTGTGTAATAATATTGTATTTTTTATTAAATTCTTTTTCTTTGGTATTATATTTTTCGATCTTTGGTAAAATAGAAGATGCCATTTGTTTAGGATAGGCAATGTAATATTTTGGACCACCACAAGATCTTGAACCCATCGCAGCTGGTTTCCAGTCTGCGATTTTTTCTTCTGTACATTTTACTTTTGAAACTTCTGTCCTAATTTCTTTCTCTAATTTATCAAGTTCGTCTCTCTCTGCTTTTTGATTGTTACCTGTATTGCTGATATTTTCAGCCGGCTTTTTGCCTGCATGAGCAGTTGTATTACACGAAACCAAGCTAAGTGTAGCACATAAACTTAATGTGCAGATTTGTAAAAAAAATTTTTTCATAATGTTGTGTTATTTGTATTTAAATTAAGAATTTACAAGCTCTGCCTTTCCGTTTACGCATTTGATTGAAGCAGGTGGGGTTACCACCATACAGTCGGACATTACTTTGTATTTTTCATTAAATGCCTTTACTTTTTCTGTATAGTCATTGATCTTTGGTAAAATTGCAGCTTCATTTTTTTTAGGATATGCAATATAAAGCTGAGGTCCACCACAAGCTTTTGCTCCCATCGGTGCAAATGTCCATTCATTGGCGTCACTACATTTTTCTTTGGCAATCTCAGTTTCGATGGCAGCTTTTAATTTATCAAGTTGAGCGGCGTCATATTTCTGACTGTTTTCATCAGCAGGTCTTTCTGCAATATCCTTCGGTAAGTTGGTATTGTTATTTTTTGTTGAAGAGCATGATGCCAGAAAAAGCACTGTACAAAAAGCTAGGATAGGGAGTTTCATAATTTTTTTTCTCAGGTTATGTTGAATTATTTCCAAAAGTTATGCCAAGATATGGATTTAAATTTCATTTTACGTAATTTTGACAACGATGAACAATCATTTTTTTGACTTAATAGAACATACCAACAGAAGCATTTTTCTTACAGGAAAAGCAGGAACAGGAAAGACGACTTTTCTTAACGAATTTGTGAAGAAAACCCGAAAAAAATATATTGTTGTGGCACCTACGGGAATTGCTGCAATCAATGCGGGTGGCGTTACCATACACTCGATGTTTGGTCTGCCTCTGAGAACTTTTTTACCGACCACAGATCGGATTGATACCAGTTTGGCGAATAATATTGCCGACCTGATGCCTCATTTCAAATACCGTAAAGACAAACTGAAGCTTCTTCGTGAGGTTGAAGTTTTGATCATTGATGAGGTTTCGATGTTAAGAGCAGATGTATTGGATATGATGGATTTTTCTCTGAGATTCATAAGAAGAAATAATCAGCGTTTTGGTGGGGTTCAGATGTTGTTCATCGGAGATTTGTATCAGCTGCCGCCAGTGGTGAGAGACGAACATATTTTAAAAATGTGTTACAATTCTCCATTCTTTTTTGACAGTCATGCTATTAAAGAAATTCCTCTGATAACAATCGAGCTAACGAAAGTATACCGTCAGTCTGATGAAGAATTTTTAGCTATTCTCAATGCTATTCGCGATGGTGATGTTGCCAATATCGACTTTGATCATTTAAATGAAAGATATAATCCAACATTTGATTCTGGTGATGAGCCTTATGTTTATCTGTGCTCACACAATAAAATGGCGGACGATATCAATCAGGAAAAACTGGATGAAATTACGGTTACCTCAAAAACCTATGAAGCCAAACTTTTCGGTGAGTTTAAAGAAAATCAGTTTCCGAATGAGCAGTTTTTAGATTTAAAAATTGGGGCCCAGATCATGTTTATAAGAAATGATATTTCCGGAGAAAAAAGATACTTTAACGGAAAACTGGGTGAGATTTCGGTGTTGGATGAAAACGAAATTAAGGTAATTCTTGATGGCAGCGAAAGAGAAATTACTGTAAAAAGAGAAGTTTGGGAGCAGAAAAAATATTTTCTTGATACGGATAAAAATATCAAGGAAGAAGTACTTGGAAGTTTTGAACAGTTTCCTATAAAGCTGGCTTGGGCGGTTACGATTCATAAAAGCCAGGGATTGACCTTTGATAAAGTGATTATCGATGCCGGAAAAAGTTTCACGGCAGGACAGGTGTATGTAGCATTGTCACGTTGCCGGACTCTGGAAGGAATTGTCTTAAAATCTAAAATTACTCCCGAAGTTATTTTTAAAGATAACCGAATTTTAAAATTCCAGGGTGAAACGCATGCGAATGATAATGTTGAAGCCATCTTAAATCAGGAAAAATACGATTACAGCATTAGAAAAGTACTTCGGACAGTAGATTCTCAATGGCTTTTAAAGGAAGTGGAAGACTGGAATAATCTTTCTATTGTTACGAAAAGCATTGATCATGTAAAAACAAAACAGCTGTATGTTCAGCTGAAACACGAGATTGTCAATCTGGGAAAAATCTTCGAAAAATTAGAAAGGGTCATTTCTCAGAAGGTAAATATGTTTATTGACCAGAAAGAACAATGGTCTGAAATTGAAAATAAAACAAAAGGCGCCGTTAATTTCTTTTTTACAGAAATCCGGGATAAAGTTTTTAATCCTCTGAAAGAATTTTATGCTGAAATTAAAGGGGCAAAAGGTTTAAAACAATACAACGAAGAATTCAGAGTCTGGCTGGAAGATATCGAAGAGTATCTGAACAGTCTGAAGGAGATTCATTTATTGGAAACTAAACTTTTAGACGAAAAAAATGATAAGGAGATCAGCATGAAGATTGCAAAAGTTCCGTCTCAGGTTCTGACATTTCAATTGTTCGAACAGGGAAAAACAATTGGTGAAATTGCACTGGAAAGAGGCTTGGTAAAAGAAACTGTGATCGGGCATTTGGCAAAATTTGCTGAACAGGGATTATTAGATATTTCAAGAGTCATCACTTCGGATAAGATTAAAGCTTTTGAAGATGTATTCTACAAAACTCCGCACGAAACGCTGACCGAATGGAAAAATGCATTGCCAAGTAAGTTTGAATTTAACGAGATCAGAATTTTAATCAATCATTTTAATTATCAGAAGGAGAAAGGGAAGTAAAATATAAAAAGGATTCAGCGTTTGCCTGGATCCTTTTCTATTTAGTATCCGATTATTTCATGACGCCACACCGCAATTACATTGGTATCTGCATGATGTTCTTCAGGATTATTTTTAAAGAGCTGTTCTTTTATATAATATGCTTTATTATAATTATTGAGTAATCCTTTTTTGTTGAGTTCAGATGGCAGAAAAGTTTCATTAAAATAACCTCCACAATTCGTTAATGCACTTATTGAAAAATCTTGATCTAATAAGTCGTAACCTATAAATTCATAATCAGGTAATATTATTTTTTCACATGGTTCTGCAGGTTCAATAACAACAGCAAGCAAATTATAGTTTTCAGTTTTTGACAACCTTTTACATACAAAATCTAATTCCGTAAAAAAACCTGTTTGCAAGTTTTCTGATATGTGAATAAAGTTCCAGTCATCCTCATTATCATAATCAGGCTCTACCAAAACTTCGTTGAGCATACCATCTAACGAGACAAGTTCTTCTAAATGATGAATTCCGGACCATTCTTTATATTGATTCCAAGTAAAGGTATCAAAATTATTTTGATCATATTTTCCTCTTGCTGTGTAAAGAAATTTCATATTTGAGCTGTTAATATTCAAATTTATAAAATATAGTTTGAAAAATAATGATAGTTTTTCCCTGAACTACACAATCAATCCTATCAATTACAAAAAGTAACTAATGCAAAATATTAGCTTTAAATTTGTGAGGTTTTTAGACCTAAAATTTAAAATATGAAAAATTTTGAAATATCAGTGTTGGATCTTGCGCCTGTAAAACAGGATAAGACGATTCACGATACTTTTCAGGACAGTTTATCTTTAGCAAACTATACTGAAAATTTAGATTATAAAAGATTCTGGCTTGCCGAACATCATAATATGGAAAGTATTGCGAGTTCTGCTACCTCAGTTCTGATTGGTTTTATAGCTAACGGAACAAAAAAAATAAGAGTAGGATCGGGGGGAATCATGCTTCCGAATCACAGCTCACTAGTGATTGCCGAGCAGTTCGGAACATTAGAATCTCTTTTTCCCAACAGGATAGATCTTGGTTTGGGAAGAGCTCCCGGAACCGACGGATTAACTGCTCAGGCTTTGGGTAGAAATCCAGCAATTATCAACGAACAGTTTCCCAGACAAATCTTAGAACTACAAAAATATTTTTCCAAAGACAATTCGAATGCTTTAGTTCGTGCTATTCCAGGAGAAGGATTGGATATTCCACTGTATATTCTTGGCTCAAGTACAGACAGTGCGTGGCTGGCGGCAGAGCTGGGGCTTCCGTATGCTTTTGCCGGCCATTTTGCTCCAGAACAAATGGAAATGGCGTTCAGTATCTACAGAGAACATTTTGAACCTTCAAAACAATTGGCTCAACCTTATATTCTAGCCTGTGTCAACGGAATTGCTGCAGAAACATCAGAAGAGGCTCATAAAATGTCAACCACTTTGTTTCAGGCGTTTATCAATATTGTAAGAAATGACAGGAAACCTTTTGCTCCGCCGGTTGATGACATGGATGATATCTGGTCACCTATGGAAAAATCAATGGTTTTACAGAAGTTAAGATATACTTTTATCGGTGATCAATCAGAAATTGAAGAAAAGCTTAAAAGTTTTCAGTCAACATTTAATATTGATGAATTGATGATTAACTCTCATATCTACGACCATCAGAAAAGACTGGAGTCTTATCATATTTTCAGAAATGCAAAAAACTCAATATTCAAAGCGTAATATTAATTGGAAGATGCCTTTTTTTATGAGTATCTTTGCAAAAATTTAAAGTAAAAATGTCTGATATTAAATTAAATACTATTCCAGAGGCTATTGAAGACCTTAAAAATGGTAAAATAATCATAGTAGTAGATGATGAAGACAGAGAAAACGAAGGTGATTTTCTTTGTGCTGCAGAACTGACGACACCTGAGATTATCAATTTCATGGCACTTCACGGAAGAGGGCTTATCTGTATGCCGCTTCCTGAAAAAAGATGTGATGAGCTGGGATTGGAAGTAATGGTAAGCAGAAGCAGCGATCCTAAAGAAACAGCTTTTACCGTTTCGGTTGACCTTCTTGGAAACGGAACTTCTACAGGTATTTCTGCAGGTGACAGAGCAAAAACTATTTTAGCTTTAATGGATGAAAATTCCAAACCTACAGATTTCATGAGACCAGGACACATTTTCCCGCTTCGTGCTAAAAAAGGAGGTGTTTTGAAAAGAGCAGGACATACAGAAGCTGCGATCGATCTTACCTGTTTGGCAGGTTTGAAAGAAGGTGGTGTGATCTGTGAAATCATGAATGAAGACGGTTCAATGTCTCGTTTGCCGGATTTACAGGTTTTTGCTCAAAAGCACGATATGAAAATCGTTTCTATTGAAGATTTGATTCATTATCAGCTTAAAAAAGGAAATCTTATCGAAAGAATTGAAGAAAGAAAAGTGAAAACTGCTTATGGAGATTATGATTTCTGTGCTTTCAGAGAAACTTCTAATGATCAGATTCATTTTGCTTTAACGAAAGGAAGCTGGACTGTTGATGAGCCTGTTTTGGTAAGAGTTCAGTCCTCTGATTCTTATTTCGACGTATTGACAAGACTGAATAATGGTGAAAAACCTTTATTGGAGAAAGTTACCAATATGGTGAATGAAGCTGGAAAAGGGGCGATAATTTTCATTAATAACGTTTCGAATTCTGAAAATACATTGAGAAAGCTACAACAGTTTATCAATTATCAGGATGGACAGCAAAAACATCCGACAGCCGCTTTCAATTATAGAGATTACGGAATCGGAACTCAGATTTTAAAGAATCTTGGAATTAATAAGTTTAAAGTAATCACTCAAAATCCGGATATCAAACCTCAGGTTGGAGGATATGATGTTGAGGTGACAGAGATGGTACAGTTATAACAATTGATTGTATTAAAATATAGAAAATGGCTTGATATATCAAGCCATTTTTATTTCGTCAAAATTTCTGAAACCATTCAGAAAGTCTTTGATATTCATCCTTTTCTTTCCTTCTAGCTGCAATTCGAGAGGAAAATAAATGCCATCCGGAGTATAGATTTTAAATTCATTTTTTGAAATATCTAAACTGCCGACTGGTTTATTATGATTTGAAATTTCAAATTTCCCGCCGAATATTTTTAAACCTTTTTCCTCCTCTCCGATTTTTAAAGTAGTAAATGCAGCCGGATATGGTGACATTCCCAGGATAAACTGATGAACTTCTTTTGAGTTTTTTGCCCAGTCGATTCTGGTATCTTCTTTGAAAATTTTAAAAGCATTTTTCGGATGTTCAACATGAGGCTGAGGTTTTTCAATAATTGAATTCTCTGCCAGTCCATCCAGAGTTTTTACTACCAGTTTGGAACCCATTTCCATTAATCTGTCGTGAAGACTTCCTGCATTTTCATCAGGCAAAATGATTAATTCTTCCTGTAATAAAATGTTACCTTCATCTATCTTTTCATTAATAAAGAAAGTGGTTGCTCCTGATTTTTCCTCTCCGTTGATTACTGCATAATTGATGGGTGCTGCTCCTCTATAGTCGGGTAAAAGAGATGCGTGTAGATTGAAAGTTCCCATTGTAGGCATTTCAAATAAAACTTTAGGCATCATTCTGAAAGCAACTACCACAAAAACATCAGCATCTAATTTTCTCAATTCCTCTAAAAATTCTGGATTTCTTAACTTTTCAGGTTGAAAAACCGGAATATTGTTTTCTACGGCAAATACTTTTACCGGAGACTGATTTATTTTTTGTCCGCGTCCGCTAGCCTTATCAGCAACTGTTACAACGCCTACCACTTTATGATGGGATTGGTGAATGGCTTCCAAAGAAGTTTTTGCAAACTCCGGAGTACCCAAGAATACGACTTTCAATGATTTCATAATGCAAAGATAAGGTCTTTATTAAAGGATTAAAAGATTTAAAAATTAAAAATTGAGATCTAATTACAGAGACCGATTACTCATTGCTTATGTCAACGAATAGGTCCTGAAATTCAACATTTTTACTTTTCCGGAATCAAGCAGAAATATTAAATTTTCTAGAATACTTTCTTTTGAGTGGAAACTCATCTGAATGGATAATTCTTCGATTGTAGCGGGCCTTTTTGCTAAAGCATTAAGTAATTGTGCGGAAATATTTTTTCCGAAAATAGATTGCTTATTCTTTTCACAAACGGTACATTGACCGCAGTTTTTAGAATTTTTTTCTCCAAAATAAGCAAGAATTAATTTCATTTTACAATACTGATTATCTTCAATGAAAAATTTCATTTCTTCCCACTTTTGAATTTTATTTTTTTGAATATGTTCGAAAAGCTTCCAGTAAGAACTGTTGATGATTCTCTCATCTCGGGGTTTTAAAAACTTGATGCTTGACAGAGCTCCATCTACGTATTCAAGATAATTTTTTTGCTGTAACTCTTTTAATCTTTCTTTTATTAAATGTATGCTTATTCCTATTTTGTTACTTACTTGCTGTTCGCTGAACATTACTTTATGAGTCGTGATTCCCGAAATAGAACGAAGCATTAATTCGATAAAATAAGCGTCTTTTTGAGGCAATTGGTCAATTTCATCAGCCTGCATCAAGAGTTGTAAAGAAGACAGACTTTTATTATCATTAAAATAAATGATTTCCTGATTATGAAGGAAATTTAAGACATTTTTAATTTTTGCTGTTGAAAATTTTGTGAAATTTTGAATCCCATTAAAATTCAACTGGAAAACCTTTTCGGGTAATTCAAATTCGGCCACCTGAAAAATGGAGTACAGGTAGGTGATGATTTTTAAAAATTCAGCTTTATTGGGAATCTGATTTTTTAATATCTGATCAAAGTTCTGAAGTTCCTGCTGGTTCCATAAAAGAAAAGCAAAACTTTTTTTGCCGTCTCTTCCTGACCTTCCGATTTCCTGGTAATAATTTTCAATCGACGGAGAAGGAGAGTAGTGGATAACAAAACGAACATTGTCTTTATCAATTCCCATTCCAAAGGCATTAGTGGAAATTAATACATTATTATTACTGGCATTCCAGGTTTGCTGTCTTGTATTTTTTTCTTTGGTTGTTAACCCAGCATGAAAAAAATCAACATGCTTTAATTGGTTTTTATGTAAAAATTCGGTTAGAAGTTCGGCTTCTTTTCTGGTTCGTACATATACAATTCCGGACTCATTGGTATATTTCAGAATATTAAAAACTCGTTGGAATTTATCGGAAACTTCTTCTGAGAAAATTTTAATATTTTCTCTTTTAAAGCTTTTTTGAAAAATAGTTACATTTTTAAGTTCCAGTTTTGTTTTGATTTCTTCCAGAACTTTTGGAGTAGCCGTTGCCGTGAGGGCAAGGCAAGGGATATTAGGGTTATTTTTTCTGAATTCCTTTATATTCTGATAACTTGGACGGAAATCCTGACCCCATTCTGAAATACAGTGCGCTTCATCTACCGCAATAAATGAAAGCTGTATTTCTTCAATATTCTGAATAAACTGCTTATTTGTCAATCTTTCAGGAGATATATAAAGCATTTTTGTTAAACCTTCCTTACAGCGGTCGTAAATAGTTTCGGCATCATATTCATCTAATTCTGAAGATAGATATTCTGCTTCTATTCCTTTTGATTTCAGTTGGCTGACCTGATCTTTCATCAATGCCAAAAGAGGAGAAATGATAAGGCATGTACCTTCTTTCAGTAAAGCTGGAAGTTGATAACAAAGGGATTTTCCTGCACCGGTTGGCAAAAGAACAAGAGTGTCTTTTTCATTGATCACAGAATCAATAATCGTTTCCTGTGAATCTCTGAAATGGTCATAACCCCAAAAATATTTTAGGGTTTTATATTTAAGCTCTTGAAAATCTTGCTGAGAAATCATAGGGTAAAAATAATGAAAAGTGTTATAATAAAAAAGTCACGCTAGGCGTGACTTTGATATAATTGATAATAAAGTTTATTATTTAGCTTCGAAGTATACTCTTCTGTTTGCTCTGTTTTTCCATTCCGGACATTTAGTAGCAGGATCACATTCTGGATATTTAAGGTCTTTTTCACCTCTACCGATTGCGTTAAGCTTTCCTGATTCTACACCACTCTTCACTAGATATTTCTTAACACTGTTTGCTCTTCTTTCAGATAACTTTTGATTGTAAGCATCAGATGCTCTCGTATCAGTCGCTCCAATTATATTATAGCTACCATTCGATGTATTGATATAGTTAACAGCGTTGTTAAGAATAGGAGTGTTAGATGGTAAGATTCTGTCAGAATTTAAATCAAATTCAATTCCTTCTAAAGTCCTTGTAGTGTCATCAACAGGTCCACCTGTTGGAGGTGTAACTGTAGGACATCCTTGGTTTTCAACAGGTCCAGGTACTGTTACACACTTATCGTAAAGATCGATAACACCGTCAAGATCAGTATCAAGAGCAACTCCGGCACCATCAACTCTAGCTCCTGCAGGAGTATCAAGCTGTCTGTCCCAATCGTCACATACTCCGTCATTATCAAGATCTCCTTTCTTACAAACTTCGATATCCTGATTTTTGTTAGCTAAAACATCTAGTTTATAATAAATTTCCTGAAGTGGATCATGCCACATTACATGAGACTCGTGTTTTCCAAGTTTTAATGAAATACCCAAAGTTGCGTTGAAGAAATTATCAGAAACCTGCTCTTCACGTTGGTTGATCGCACTGTATTTAGAACCACCACCGTCGAATTCATCGTCGCCAGTCATTACATACATTACTCTACCTTCGATATCTAATCTTCTGTTAACTTTGAATTTAAGACCTGCACCAGCCTGAGCAAACATAGAACCTAACTGGAAAGGTTTAATTTCAGTAACCATTTTTTGTCCGGTTTCATCTTTCTGGTAAGCTCTGTAGGCGATAGTACCGATACCTGCATATCCGTGTAATGCCCATCTATAAGGAGAATGATTGTCAACTCTTCTCAACAAGTTTGAAAAGTTAATATCTCCTAAAATAGAGATCGCATCATACTGAGTTCTTGCAGCAACCTGTTGGTAAGCAGAAGCGTTAGCAGGAGCGGCATTTTTAGTATTAAACCAACCCTGTCTGGTTTCACCTCTGTCATATTGTAAATTAATACCAAAAGCATGAGTAATAGCTTTATCAATACTTACATATGCAGAATAACCAAAAAGGTTTTTACCGTTACCGTTTTTTATAGATGTTAAGTCTGCAGATTGAATTAATGGTACACCGGCACCAATTGAGATCGCCCAATCATTGAACCTTTTAGATTTGTTTGTAAATGGGGAAACATTCGCAGAGCCCGAAGAGAACGTATTAGGGTACTCTCCATTTGAAACTACTGCAGTTGAGTCTTGCGCATAACTTACCGCTGGTACGGATAAAGCTAATGCTACAATTGCTAAACTTAATTTCATAGTGTATTTTTTATTTAGTTAATTAAATGATTTTTATTTATTTGTTGGACAGCCATTGTTTTCAACAGGTCCCGGAACTGTTACACACTTATCGTATAAATCGATGACACCGTCAAGATCCATATCCAAGGCTTTACCAGATCCATCTACTCTTGCACCTGCAGGAGTATTAAGCTCTCTGTCCCAATCGTCACATACTCCGTCATTATCAAGATCTCCTTTTTCACAAACAACAAAGTCTGTTGATGCATTTTCAAGAACATTGACTCTGTAGTACGCCTCTTGTAAAGGATCATGCCAAGCTAAGTGAGACTGATGTTTTCCTAATTTGAAAGAAACTCCCAGGTTGACAGTCCAAGCATTATCAGTTCTTCTTTTGCTGATCATGTTGTATTTAGAAACCTGTGATGCTGGATCATAGTCCGCTGGACCAGCCCATCCGCCACCATCAAATTCGTCATCCCCACTGATCATGTACATTGTTCTTGCTTCAATGTCGACACGGTTAGATAAATTATACTTTAAACCAATTCCTAACTGGTAGAAAATGGAGTTAATGTCAAGATCTTGCTTGATAAAAAGAGGAACTCTTTTAGGATCGTCGCTCCATCTGAATTCGTTGTTGTCATGCAAAGAAGTTTTGTATCCCTGAACACCAATACCTGCATATCCGTGGAAAGCCCATCTGTAAGTAGAGTGGTTATCAACTCTTCTTAAAAGGTTTGACAAATTAATGTCTCCCAATAAGGCAACCTGGTTGTACTTTGTATTAGCTTCAGCAACACCTGCAGCAATTCCTGCCGGTCCGTCAAGCATAGCTTTTTGGTTGGTCTCTCCTCTTTGATACATAAGGCTTAATCCAAAAGTATGGCTGATCTGCTTGTCTAAACTGACATATGAATTATAACCCCAGTTGATCTTTTTGTCATAGAATGACGTAAGGTCAGCGTGAGCCATAAATGCAGCACCTCCACCGATTGAAATAGACCAATCGTTAAATCTTTTAGCCTTGGTATTAAAAGGTTGGACATTGGCAGAACCTGAGGAAAAAGTATTCGGATATTCGTTTGTGGAACTTACAGCGATACTGTCCTGAGCATAAGTAGCAATAGGCAAAGCGGCCAATAATAATAAACCTAATTTCATACAATATGTTTTATGTTTTATTCAAATAAATTTTTTAATAAAATCCTGGAAAATTCCCTTTCAAAAAGATGTTTTTTATGAGGGATTTCTAACCTTTCTGATGAAAATTTTAATTCATTATATTTAATGATATCAATATCTATTAGTCTATCTGTATAGCCTCCTGATATTTTTGAATCATTAATTCTTCCCATCTCAATTTCAATACTTTTAATAAAATCAAGTAGTTGAATAGGCGAAAAGTCTGTGGATATTATTGTTGCAATATTACAAAAAATATTGGAACTAACAAATTCTACGGGTTCTGATATTAAAAATTCACTTAATTTTAATATCTCATTTTCACCACTTTCGATCTTTTTCAGCGCGGTTTCTATATTTTTTTTTGGATCTCCCAAGTTACTTCCCAGTAACAAAACGGCTATTTGTTGCGACATATTGAAAAATGATTGATTTATGAAAAGTTTTTTTAAAAATGTCTTAGCAAATATAGTGGCAATTGTCTTACTATGCGTGGTATTTTTCTTCTTTTTTATTATGTTACTCGTATTTAGTTCTATGAGTGGTGATAAATCTGTAGTGGTAAAGAAGAATTCTGTTCTTACCATTAATTTAAATACTCATATTATTGATAGCCCTACTGAAGAGCAAGGCGGAATATTTAATATGAGCAATCAGAATAAAAGTATTTTGATTTATGAAGCTTTGGAAGCAATCAATAAAGCAAAGACAGATGATAATATTAAAGGAATCAGTATCGAGGCAGATGATCTGAATGCCGGACTTACACAAATCGATGATTTAAGAAATGCTCTTGAAGATTTCAAGAAAAGTGGAAAATTCATTTATGCATACGGAAATAATGTTTCTCAGGGTTCTTATTATTTAGGATCAGTTGCTGATCAGTATTATTTAAATCCATCAGGAATGATTGAATTAAAGGGATTGGCTACAGAGGTGACTTTTTTTAAAGACTTTGCTGAAAAATATGGTATTGGAATAGAAGTTATCCGTCATGGGAAATTTAAATCTGCAGTAGAGCCGTTTTTAAGAAACGATATTTCTCCTGAGAACAAAGAGCAGCTAAGTGTGCTTTTGAATGATCTCTGGAAAAATACAGCAGATAAGATGGCTGTGTCCCGAAAAATTGATACAGCTCAGTTCAGAACATCAGTTGATAGCTTATATGGAATGATTCCCGAGCTGACATTAAAATATAAACTGGCAGATAAATTAATCCAGCAGTCCGAATATGATCAGATTATTAAATCTAAGCTGCAGTTAAAAGAAAAAGATAAGCTGAATAAAATTTCTTTAGGTAAATATATTGCTTCTTATGAAGAAGAAAGCGGATCTGGAGATAAAGTAGCAGTATTATATGCTTCAGGATCGATCAACAGTGGTGACGACTATAATGATATTAACTCTAAGAAATACGTTAAATATATTAAGGATCTTCAGGATAATGATAAAGTGAAAGCGGTTGTACTTAGAATAAACTCTCCCGGTGGAAGTGCAAATGCATCAGACGAGATTTTATTTGAACTGCAGCAGTTAAAGAAGAAGAAGCCTTTGGTCGTTTCTTTTGGTGATTATGCTGCATCCGGCGGATATTATATTGCAATGGCTGCTGACAAGATTTATTCTGAACCGAATACGCTTACAGGATCTATCGGGGTTTTCGGAGTAATGCCTTATTTTAAAGAAGTGGCTAATAAAAACGGGATACGTTCCGACATTGTTGCTACCAATGCCAATTCTGCTTATTTTTCAAGCTTAAACGGTCTTACGCCTCATGGAGTAACTATGATGACTAAAAGTGTAGAAGGTACTTATAAAAGATTTGTTCATTTTGTTACCCAAAACAGAAAACAGACTTTCGAACAAATTGACAGTGTAGGAGGCGGAAGAGTATGGAGTGGTACCCGTGCAAAGCAGATCGGACTTGTAGATGAATTGGGAAGCCTTGCTGATGCTGTAAAATTTGCTGCACAAAAGGCAGGTGTAAAATCTTATAACGTTGCTACCTATCCAAAGAAAATGACAGCATTTGAGCAGATTTTCCAGGATTTAAATGAAGATGATATTTCTGCAAGAGTAATTAAGAATAAAATAGGAAAGGCTAATTATGAAATCTTCCAGCAAATTACAGATGAGAAATTAAAATCTGAAGTGAAAATGGAAATGCCTTACGAGATTAAAATAAACTAACTAAATTATATTATTGTACCGAAAGCGGCGGATTTGAATTTCAAATCCGCCGCTTCATTTTTATAATCAAAAAATAGATTTAACTACTTTTCTTTGTTGCCATTCCGTAAATCCAAAGGATGATCAGTGCTCCTCCGATGGCCAGAATCCAGCTTCGCGGATTCCAGAAGGAAGTTACATCTCCCCAATGAAGTATATATACTCCGATTGCTCCTCCTACGAATGCTCCTATAATTCCTAAGATAATAGTGATAAGCCAGCCTCCTCCCTGAGTTCCCGGCATAATAAGTTTAGCGATTGCTCCGGCTATAAGCCCGAAAATAATCCATGTTATGAATCCCATAGTTGTAAATTTTTTAAATGATGAATATTTAATGAGTTTGTTTTTACTAATATAGGGAAAACATGATTAAAATCATCTTTTCTTGAAGAACGAGTCAACAAATTCCGTACCATTGAATAATTGCAGATCCTGCATCTTTTCACCTACACCAATGTACTTTACCGGAATCTGGAACTGATCGGAAATTCCTATGACAACACCGCCTTTTGCAGTGCCGTCCAGCTTTGTAACTGCCAAAGCATTCACTTCAGTAGCGGCTGTAAACTGTTTTGCCTGTTCAAAAGCATTCTGCCCTGTTGAGCCATCAAGAACCAGTAAAATTTCATGAGGTGCATCAGGAATCACTTTTTGCATTACTCTTTTAATTTTTGAAAGCTCATTCATCAGGTTGATTTTATTGTGAAGTCTTCCGGCGGTGTCAATAATAACAACATCCGCATCCTGAGCAACGGCACTCTGTACAGTATCGAATGCAACGGAAGCCGGATCAGACCCCATATCCTGTCTTACGATCGGTACACCGACTCTTTCACTCCAAATAACTAACTGATCAACTGCGGCAGCTCTAAATGTGTCTGCAGCCCCTAATACTACTTTCTTCCCTTCGGATTTAAACTGGTGAGCCAGCTTTCCGATGGTTGTTGTTTTTCCAACCCCATTTACTCCCACTACCATAATTACATATGGTTTTTTAGAAGTATCTATATTTCCTGTTCTTGCATGAGGGTTTTCAAGCAGAAGACCTGAAATTTCTTCACGAAGAATATTGTCGAGTTCATTTACACTTACATATTTATCTCTTGCAACACGCTCCTCAATTCTTTCTATGATTTTGATGGTGGTGGATGCGCCTACGTCAGAAGCAATAAGTATTTCTTCCAGATTATCCAGAACTTCATCATCTACTTTGCTTTTGCCGACTACGGCTTTCGTCATTTTTTCAAAAAAACCCTGACTGGATTTTTCCAATCCTTTATCTAAAGTTTCTTTTTCTTCTTTTTTAAAAATATTTTTAAACCAACTCATCTTATGAATTACGGAATTTTAATTAATGATGGAAGCTGGGGGATGGAGGCGTGAAGTTTACAAACTTAGCTTCTAAGTTTGCCATTAACTTCCAGCATCCAGCTTCTGACTTCCAGCTAGATTAAAGCAAAGATAACAAAAAAACTACCCAAAATATGAGTAGTTTTTTATATTGTAAATAAAGCAGGGATTATTTTTTTAAAAATCCGTCTACTTCGTCTGCATTCATTACTTTTTCTTCGAAAACGTAAGCTCCTGATTTAGAAGACTTAACCATTTTCACAACTTTAGTCATTTTTTTTGACTGTCCGCTTTGTAGGGTTGCTACTACTTTCTTTGCCATGGTAAATTATATTTTATAAATTACTTGATTTCTTTGTGAAGGGTAGATCTTTTAAGAACCGGATTATACTTTTTAAGCTCTAATCTTTCTGTAGTGTTCTTTTTATTTTTTGTAGAAATGTATCTAGACATTCCTGGCATACCACTTTCTTTGTGCTCTGTACATTCAAGGATTACTTGAACTCTGTTTCCTTTTTTTGCCATGATTTATTAATTCTTTTTAATCAATCCGTTTCTAGTAGCTCTTTCAATAGCTTCCTCGATTCCAATCTTGTTAATCACTCTCAATCCATGAGCTGATACTTTCAGTGTTACGTGCTTATCTTGCTCCGGAAGGTAAAACTTCTTCTCCAATAAGTTAATTTCAAAACGACGCTTCGTTTTGTTATTAGCGTGAGAAACGTTGTTACCAACCATTGCACGCTTTCCTGTTATTTGGCAAATTCTTGACATATCTCGATGTTCTTATTTGTATAATATTTGAGGTTGCAAAATAACGAAGAATTTTTTAGATAGACAAATCTTTTGGAAAATATTTGCAAATAAGTGGCTGATTAATAATATTGAATTTAAAAATAAAAATATTGTTTAATACCTGTATCGCTTTGCAATGATATATTTCATGTAAAGATAATCATTTGAAGGAGAATTAAAAGCATATCTTTGTTTTTAATTAATCTAAATAAAAATAACATGAAGAAGATTTATATTCTTTTGGGAATGCTTCCAATTGGAATGATGGCACAGAATTTTACTGAGATTCAGTCTAATACAGCTAATTTTTATTATCCTGCAGCAGATTACGCAGATATAGACGGAGATGGTATTCAGGATATTGTTATGAACGGAGCAATTGATTCTGATGGTGATGGAAGTGTAGATACAACCTACAATGAAGTATATAAAGGCAATGGGACGGATTTTACAGTATATGCGAATCTTGGCGTGAATGCCAATCATTTGGGAGACATCAAGTTTATTGATTTTGACAATGATGGCCTGGCAGATATCATCTCGACAGGGCTGAGTTATTTAGATATAGTAAATTACAAACACTACAGATTCAGAAATACAGGTTCGGGATTTGTAAAGGAAGAAGAAGCTGCCGGAAAGATTTATGGTTCTATGGAGGTTTTTGATTTTAACCATGACGGAAAGCAGGATTATGCGATTAACGGAACTCAATATGTTGACGGGATAGGCTTTGTCAATAATCTGGATTATTATCAAAATTCAGGAACCGGATTTCAAAAATTTCCGGGATGGCTGGAAGGAACTCAAAACAGCAGTTTCAAAGTAATTGACCTTAATAATGACCATCTTCTGGATCTCATCATCCTGGGGTATGACGGAAATAGCAATGCTGTTTTTAAAACTTACCTTAATGTAGCAGGAACTTTAACATTGTCTCAGACGCTTAATCCCTTAGCTAATGGAAAAATGGATTTTGCTGATTTCAATGCCGATGGATATCAGGATATTGTAGTTTCTGCACAGGATGACAATTATGCGGGATATCTTGCCGTGTTAATGAATGACGGGACCGGTCAGTTGGTTCCTCAACAGATTGTCGTTCCTGAAATGTCGGAAACTTCAGTGAGTACAGGAGATTTGAACAATGATGGATATTATGATTTTATCGTATCCGGAAATGATGACAATAATGACGGGGTTGTAAAAACATTTATTTTTAATCCTTCAGCAGGAAATTTTACAGAAAATACAATTACAGGTTTGCATAATTTAGGAGGCCCTGGTTTTGTGCATCTACTTGACTATAATAATGACCATCATCTTGATGTTCTCTTGTCCGGATTTGATTGGGCAGATTCGGACATGCCTTCATTAACAAAAATCTTTAAAAATGCTTCTCTGGAAGCCAATCAGAAACCTTCGCCTCCTACAAACCTTAATGTTTCCAAAAACAATAATCGATTTGATTTTTCATGGAACGGAGCTTCGGATGATAAAACACCAGTCAGTGCTTTACGGTACGAAATAAAAGTTGGATCTACTCCCGGAGCACAGGATCTTGCCAAATATGTGGTAACAACTCCTTCTTGGTACTTAGATCTTGATCCTTCAATTCAGAATGTATATTGGAGTGTACGGTCTATTGATGCGTCAAAAACCTACTCAGATCCTGCTGTTCAGAATGTATTAGCTGCACAGGATGTGAATCTGGAGAAAGAATTTTCAGTTTATCCGAATCCGGCAACTGAAAAAGTTTTTATTAAAGGCGGAAAAATTTCGAATCTGGAAATGTATTCTGCAGATGGAAGAAAACTGAATGTTATTTTAAATAATGATCAGTCGGTTAACGTATCAGACTTGCCAAAAGGAATATATATTTTAAAACTAACCATAAAAAATCAACAAGTCACCAAAAAACTCATCATTAAATAATTGAACATCCATCCAATCACATGAGAAAAGCCAGACGTCCAGCTGGCTTTTCTCTAACTAGTTTTATTTCAAAGAGCAGCTTGTATTTTCTAAGCTGCTTTTTTATTTAGGAATGATTTTAATTCGGTTAAATTAATTATTTAAAAATTTAATATGTTAAGTAAGAAATTCTATGCAATTTTTAGATGAAATTAAGCTTTTTTCAGCTTATTCTGAGCTCTTTTAATCAGGAAATAGAATAATAAAAAGCCCAGTGCAAAAATTGAAATTCTGGAAAGAAGATCTCCTGCTCTGGTATAAAAAGTCTGCTGGTCGTATAAATTTACTTTTGAAAATAAAGCCGTCTGATCTCCATAGAAAGTATCGGCTGTAGTTTCTCCTTTTGCATTAATATGAGCAGAAATTCCACTGTTGGCTGCACGCACTATTTCTCTTCTGGTTTCAATAGCTCTGAGTTTGGCATATGATAAAAGTTGTTTATGTCCTTCCGTAACGCCCCACCATGAGTCGTTGGTCATAATTCCTAAAAAGTTGGCTCCTTTTTTTACATAATCGCCTACAAATTCTCCATAAATGCTTTCATAACAGATAATAGGAGCTATTTTTCCTTTATTGTAAGGGTTGGAAAAGGCGACTCTTTCTTTGTCTGTCCCCAGGGATGCAACAGTTCCGCCCAAATTAATCATGGCATCTCCTAAAAGAGGCTTCAGAACACTCATATAAGGGAATATTTCAACGCCCGGAACCAATTTTCCTTTATGATAAACTTCTACTTTTTTATTCGGAACAATCTGCACTGCTGAATTATAACTTTCAACCCAAAGTCCCGGATTTAGCTGATAGGCTTCTTTTGGAAGGTTTTCCTGACGGGTATAAAATCGGTGCGAAGAAATTCCTGTTGCAAAAACAGAGCCCGGATGTTTTGATAAAAATCCTTTGATGTTATTCAGTAGAAAACTCTTCTCAAATGCATTTTCAGAAATAGATCCTCTTCCCGGAATAGCAGTTTCGGGAGCGATATAATAATCTATTTTTCCTTTTGAATTGTCTTCAGCGAGCTTCAAGAGATCACTTAAAATTGTTAAGCTGTCTTTGGAATATTTTTCGGCATACGGATCAAGGTCAGGTTGAAGCATTAAAACATTAACCTGTCCGATAGGTTTTTCATCAAAATTTTGATACTTGATCAAAGAAATAATCATTGGAAATACAATTAATCCTACTACGATTGAAGTATTTCTGATCAAATCTTTTCTCTTTCTTCCGGCTTCCCAGGTTCTCACGGTATAAAATATAAGAACATTGATCAGTAAGATCCAGAAGCTTCCTCCTGTTGCTCCTAGGGTGTCATACCACTGAACAAATTTCGGATATTCTGAAAATACGTTGCCGAGATTCAGCCAAGGCCATGTCAGTTCCCAGTTCAGATGGAATTTTTCAAAACTCATCCATATAGCGATCAGAAATCCAAGTCCCCAATAAGTTCCCTGAGCATTTTTGTACCAATGGTAGCATTGAAAAACCAATGAGTATAAGAAAGAATTTACCAAGACAGGAAATAGAACGGCCATCATGGAATGGCTTCCATCCGGGTTTTTTGAACCATACAGCCAACCTGTTGTGACGATATTCCAAATGATAAAACACAGATAAGATAGTCCGAAAACGACCCAGCTTTTTCTACTGTAATTTGAAAACTTTGAGACACCGTGTTCCATCATCAATAATGGAACAAGTGCAAAAAATATAAAAAACGGAACACCGTAAGTTGGCCAGGATATAGACAACAGCATCGCTGAAATGAGCGTAAGTAAAACGTATTTCATTAAATTTATTTAACACACAAATTTAATGTTTTTGAAATGAATAAATTTGCAATTGATGTTAAAGAAATTTTATAAAATTATTATTGTTCCCTATACTTTCTTTTTGCTCTATCTCATGTTTTGGGGGATGGGCAGGTTTCAGTATGAAGATAATCTTCTTACCATAGAGCCTATTTTTACAACGATTAAGTTTATCAAAGAAACTATTTCCTGGAGGGCGATTATCATTATTGTTCTTGGGAATGTGGTGATGTTTATTCCTTTTGGTTTTTTAGGCTGGATTCTTCTTCAGCTTTCAGATTTAAAAAAGTTGATAATAACATTTGTTTCGGCTATTGTGATTGCGGAAGGACTGCAGTATTTTACAAGAATGGGTATTTTTGAGGTCGATGATATTATCTTAAATACCCTTGGAGTGTATTTAGGATGGTTGATCTGTAAGTTTCTGGAGAAAAGGTTTAGCCGTTTAGTTCTTTAGCGCGTTTTTCAGCATTTAAAATTCCTTTTTTTAAAATTTCTTTAAAATTATTTTCCTCAAAAGTTTTCAGAGCAGCTTCCGTGGTTCCTCCTTTTGATGCAACATCTTTGATCAGTTCTTCCAAGTTTTTATCGGAATTATTAATCAGGTGATAGGCGCCAAGCATGGTTTGTTTTACAAATAATTTAGATAGATTTTCATCAATTCCCATGTCTATTCCTGCTTTGATCATGGCATCAATAATATAATAAAAATAGGCAGGACCACTGCCTGAAAGTGCCGTTACGCCATCCAATAAATCTTCATTTTCCAGATAAACAGATCTTCCGGTGGAGTTTAATAGTCTTTCAATGTTGATCAGCTGACTGAAAGAAATCCCCTCTGCAGAAGTGTAGCCGGTGATTCCCATTCCGAGAAGGGTGGGAGAGTTGGGCATTGCTCTTACAACCAAAGGGTGGTTTAATAATTTTTGAATTTTCTCGATTTTGATTCCGGCCATGATGGAGAGGACCATTTGATTTTCCTTTAGCCTGAACTGAAAATTCTCTGCAATATTTTTGAAATCCTGAGGTTTTACAGCGATAATAATTAAATCAGCATCGAGTTCACTAAGGTTGTCAAATGTTGAAATTTTGGAATGTGGAAAACTTTCGGATATTTTAGAAATTTTAGATTCATTTCGGGTAATTAAATGAAGATTTTCAGGTTTTATCAGTTCGTATTTCAAAAATGATTTTGAAAATGACAGCCCCATATTTCCGGCTCCGATGATAGCAATTTTCATATTGTGTTTATTTTAAAGCTAAAATAGGGTTTTGTTCTAATTTATTACATAATTATAAGAGATAATTTTTTTCATATGTGTAAAATATATAATTAATTTTATTTAGAATAAATTAATTTAGCGAAATAAATTAAACCTAATACTATGAAAAAGTTATTATTTTCGGCTATAGCAGCGTTATTAATTGTTTCGTGCTCGGTTTCCAATGATTCTATTGAAGATACTCACACGGAAAAACGTTCATTACAGACAGAAGGAAGAACCGTACAGACAAAAGATGGTAAAATGATCACAGCTGATACCTTTGCAATTGATGAAAAAACTGGATTTGTAAAAGCTTCGGGAAAACATGTTAAGATAAATCTGAATTCGGCGCAATCTTCAGGAAAACATCATGGGTGTAGATTCATTGTTGATGTAGATAATTATATTGATTGGGCGGGACCGGGTACGGCTTCGAGTTTTTGTGGAATTAGTATTGAAGTGGGGATGGGAGATATCACCATTTATTATGCGGGAGGTTCGGTAACGGGAACTGGGACGATAGAGCTGGATGGTTTAGATGCCTGTACTATTCAAGGTTTCGAAGATTTAGTGGAAGCAGATCCTACCAATGCATTGCATATTATATGTGAATAAGCAATAATACAGTAAAAGACAGCTATTTTAGCTGTCTTTTTATTTTTTAACTCTGTATTTATTTTCTTAAATACTTTTTGAAAATGGTAGAGTAGTTGTCATTAAAATTAATTAATTCAATGTTTTTAAAAGAAATTTTATGAGGTTTTTTGTTGAATTTTCCTGTTGGATCATAATTTTTAATGGTAACTGATTTTTCTCCAACTTCCAAAATTTCCCCAATTGAAAACAAATCTTTGTCTTTTTTCTTACTCTCAACAATACAGTGGAAATCCTGTTTTTTAATAGACTTGAAAAGAGATTCGTAGTTTTTTAAAGATGTATTGTCAATAATTTTATGATTGAACTTGATCAGTCCCTCTTCTGAATAAATTACCTTTGAAATTTTATCTGAAATACCATTACGAATACTGGTAACTTTGGCATAAGGAACAATTTTGATTCCTGCCAGGGAAAAGTCATTTGTTTCTTCGATCATTAAAAAATCATCAGAGGCTTTGGTAATAAATCCAAATATTGAGGATTCATTTTCAAGATTGATCTTCACGAAATTAATCTTAGAAATATGTTTCTGAATGAGTTTTCCGAATTCTTTTTCGGTTAAATCTTTTGCCATCTTATTCATTTTATATAATGTTTACTTCTCTTTCCAGTTCAATCCCGAATTTCTCTTTTACAGAGTTGATAATTTCTGTTGAAAAATCAAAAATTTCCTTTCCTGTAGCTTCTCCGGTTGCATTGATGATTACCAGTGACTGTAGTTTGTGCGAAGCAACATTGCCGATCTGTTTTCCTTTCCAGCCGCATTGTTCAATGAGCCAGCCGGCAGGAACTTTCACAAAATCTCCATTCGGATAACCCTGAATATTTTCGAATTTTCTCTGCAATTCCTGAAATTGAGTCAAAGGAATGGTAGGGTTTTTAAAAAAGCTTCCCGCGTTTCCGATTTGCTTCGGATCGGGTAGTTTGCTTTGTCTGATATTAATAACCGCTCTTGAAACGTCCTGAATGGTGGGTTTTTCAATATTCAGATTTTCCAGTTCGGTTTTTATAGCACCGTATTCCGTTTTGATTCTGTGATTTTTCATCGTTAATCTGAATGAAACTTCGAGAATCACATATTTTCCTTTTCCTTCCTGCTTAAAAATAGAATCTCTGTAGCCGAATTGACATTGCTTAAGGTTGAATAGTGCGATTTCCAGAGTTTTCAGATTTAAAACTCGGCATGATACAAATATATCTTTAATTTCGGTTCCGTAGGCGCCGATATTCTGCATTGGTGATGTTCCTACATTTCCGGGGATTAAAGAAAGGTTTTCTAATCCACCAAAATTTTTATCTAAACAATGCATCACAAATTCATGCCAGTTTTCTCCGGCTTTTGCGGTGATCAGAATTTCGTTTTCATTCAGGACTTCTTCTGAAATTCCTTTTAAATTAAGCTGAATAACCAAGCCGTCAAAATCTTTTGTCAGCAATACATTGCTTCCGCCACCTAAGAATAAAAGAGGAAGAGTGTTGGTTTTTGAAAAACTAAGAACATCTTTTAATTCATCAGTAGTGCTGACTTCAGCGAAATATTTTGCTTTTGCATCAACACCGAATGTATTGTATGGTTTTAGAGAAAAATTTTCTTGCATTGGTTTATTTATATTCGGTTGGAAGAATATTTTGAATTTGGTCTTTTAATTTTTGAAGCTGTTTATAATAAATGGTGTCAGCATATGCATTTACATAAACATGATATTTTTTAACAGTCTTGATCTGGAAAGTTTCATCAAATCCGTCGACAGATTGTTTGCTTGGTGAACTTTTTATTTTGTCTAGAGTTTTTACATCAATGGTTGATGTAAGTTGATTCCAAACTTGAGAATTTATAGAAGACTTCCATTCTTTATGGGTTTTATTGTTGGTAATTCCCGTTTCTAATTGAATAGAATCTTTTGTGATTTTAATAATTTTGTAGTTTCCGAGCTCACCTCCAATGTCTGAGTAACGTATAAAAATAATATCGTTTGGATTTTTTGAGCCAGTGTTTTCGGGTTTCTTGTCATCACAAGAAAAAAATATCAGCAATAAAAGCATCGGAGAGAAAATTTTCAAACCAAGATTTTTTATTGCTGACATTTTGTATCGTTTTAAATTAAAGGCTGAATTCTAATTTGTATTTTTCAAGGGCATCTTTTAAAATAGCTGCACTTCTTTTTAAATCTTCTTCTTTTAGAACGTAAGCGATTCTTACCTGTTTTTTTCCTAACTCAGGGTTGCTGTAAAAGCCTCCTGCAGGGGCTACCATGATCGTTTCGTTATTGAAAGAATATTTTTCAAGCAGCCATTGGGCAAATTTTTCAGTGTCATCTACCGGAAGTTCGGCAACGCAATAGAAAGCTCCTTTGGGTTTAGGACAAATAACTCCGGGAATTGCATTAAGCAAATCAACCAGAATATTTCTTCTGTGTGTATATTCTTCTCTTACTGCTCTTATGTAAGCACCGTCATTTTGGTGAGCTGCTGTAGCTGCAATCTGTCCCAGTAAAACCGGACTTAGTCTTGCCTGTGCAAAAAGCATTGCCGCATCGTGTATTTTTTTAGAGCGGGTGATTAAACATCCGATTCTTACACCACACATTGAGTAACGTTTTGATTCTGAATCAATAATGATGCAATTTTCGCTTAATTCAGGAAATGCAAGCATTGAAATCTGCTGTTTTCCATCGTAAACATATTCTCTGTATACTTCGTCAGAAATAATAACGATATCATATTTTAAAGCGATTTCGGCTAATTTTTGAAGCTCTTCACGAGTGTAAAGATATCCGGTAGGATTCCCAGGATTACAAATAACGATAGCTCTTGTCTTCTCTGTGATTTTTTTCTCAAATTCCTCGATCGGAGGAAGAGCAAATCCTGTATCAATTGTTGAAGGAACAGCGACAACATTTACATTGAATGCATTGGTAAAACCATTATAGTTCGCATAATAAGGTTCCGGAATGATCACTTCGTCACCATCATCACATAATGTAGAAATCGCAAAGTTTAAAGCTTCTGACCCTCCATTGGTTACAATAAAGTTGTCAGGCGTTAAATCTGTGAAATCCAAACTGTGATAATACTCGGTAAGTGCCTGTCTGTATTCGATATTTCCTTCAGAAAGAGCATACTCCAATACTTTTAAATCTATGTTTTTTAAAGCATTTAAAGCCGTTTCCGGAGTTTCAATATCCGGTTGCCCTATATTAAGATGATATACTTTAATTCCCTTTTGTTTTGCTTTTAACGCAAAAGGAACTAGTTTTCTTACCGGCGATGCTGGCATATGCTGTGCTCTGTTTGAAATATTCGGCATTGTTCAAAAATTTGTATGACAAAAATAAGATTTAATTTCTCAATATTAAAATACTGCTCATTTTTACTGTTTTGTGTTGGTTTTTTATATTCTTACTTATACTTTGTTTTTGTTGATGTTTTTTATGTTTTATTTGTTTATTATTTTTGTTTATATATTTTAATTGATTTAAATGGTTGTTTGATTTTTTAATTAATGTAAATTTTATTTGAAAAATGTTTATCTAAATGGTTTTTATATTATTTTTTTTATAAATTTAGGGCATTAATAATAAGTAATATGAAAATAAAACTACTTTGTGGAGCCTTGAATATTGCGGCTCTTTTTTCTGCCTCTCTGATGATGGCTCAAAATTTTCAGACAATGCCTGTACAATCGGGATATACAGCGGATGTTATAGCTAATGGTGTAGGGTCTTCTTCTTTATCTACCAGTTCGGATGTGGATGGCGTTTCATTTGCTTTTGTAGCAAGAGATTACCAGTTGACGTCTTCCAGCACTCCGCTTACTTACGGAATACCAGCTGACGGAATTATCAATACTGTAGTAGCCTCTACTCCGGGATTAAGTTTTCAACTGGGAAATTTAAGTGCAAATAACTCTCTGAAACTGGTTGCTACTTCTGATAATGGATTATTGACTTTTGCTTCTCCAAAAGCAGCTTTTAAACTATATATGCTATCAACAAGCGGAAGTGGTACTTCTACTGTTGAAGTAAAGGTTAATTTTACAGATAATACAAGCCAGACCTTTTCTGGGGTGGCTCTTTCTGACTGGTATGGAGGAACAAATTTTGCCATTCAGGGGATTGGAAGAATCAACAGAACGAATGATGTTTTAGAACCAAATACGACAAACCCAAGATTATATCAGACATTATTGACGTTGGATGCCGGCAATCAGACAAAACCGATCCAAAGTGTAATGGTAACAAAAACAGGAGGAACAGGGGTTTCGAATATTTTTGCTTTTTCTGCTGATGCCTATTCAGACTGTGTAGCCCCTACTTTACAGCCTGTAGGTACTTTAACTTCTACTTCGGCTCAGGTTTCGTGGACGCCTAATTCAGCGTCAGCTGTAAGCTATGATATTTATTACAGCACTACCAATACGGCTCCTACAGCAGGTACACCACCTACAATTCAGGGAGTAGTGGGAACGACAAGATTAATCGATAACTTAAATCCGAATACGACTTATTATTACTGGGTAAGATCAAATTGCAGCTCCGCGACGAGCCAAAGCGCATGGTCGTTCTCAGGAAACTTTAAAACAGCTTGTGGAGCGGTAACTTCACTGTTTGAGAATTTTGATTCGTATGCAACAGGATCTATTGTTCCGGATTGCTGGATCAGATTAGCAGGAACAGGTTCACAAACTATTACGTCTACAACTCCTGCTTCGGGGACAAGAAATATTTATCAATTTACGACTGCAACTCAGACTCCGACTTATACTGTACTTCCTGTTTTCAGTAATATCAATTCAGGAAACAATCAGCTAAGACTTAAAGCAAGAGTAAGCAGTGGAGCCCCGGGAACTTTAACGGTAGGATACGTAACGAATACGGCTGATGCAAGTACTTTTGTAGCAATACAGGCTTTAACAATTAATAATACAAGTTACACGGCGGCAGGCTCTGAATATACTGTTGCTGTTCCGAATACCGTTCCTGCAGATGCAAGATTGGCTATCAGAGGAGGTAACGACAGCAAGTCTTATTACTGGGATGATGTATATTGGGAAACAGCTCAGCTATCTACTTCTGAAGTTGATGCCAATAAGAAAAAACTAGCGATTCATCCTAATCCTTTTAAAGATGTATTGTATGTTTCTGAAATTGAAAAAGTAACAGCTGTTACCATCAGTGATGTTTCAGGACGAATAGTGAGAACGATTGATCGTCCTACAAAAGAAATCGATTTAAGATTCTTGAATTCAGGACTGTATTTAGTGACATTGAAATTTAAAGACGGATCTCAGTTCACAACGAAGGCTATTAAGAATTAATTTTTAGATTTATATAACCAAAGGCAGCTGTACCCTATGTATAGCTGCCTTTTTTGTAAAAAACTATTTGTTTGATGTATGGAAAAGTTTAAATTAGTAATCTGATAAAAACATATAAAAAATGCAAATTCCTGCTATTTCTGTAGAAGACTATATTTCAAAAATTCCTGAAGAGAGACAGGCGGTTTTCAAAAAAATGTTTGATATTATCAATGAAAATCTGCCGCAAGGTTTTCAGCAAGGGATCAGCTATGGAATGATCGGCTGGGATGTTCCGTTGGAGACTTATCCTGAAGGATATCATTGCACGCCCGGATCTCCGTTACCATTTATGGGACTGGCTTCTCAAAAGAATTTTATTGCCCTGTATCATATGGGAATGTATGCCAAGCCTGAATTGCTGAACTGGTTTGTAGAAGAATTCCCCAAGCATTCAAAAAGAAAACTGGACATGGGGAAATCATGTGTCCGTTTCAAAAAAATGGAGGATATCCCTTTCGGATTATTAGCTGAAATGGCTGAAAAAATGACTGTTGAAGAGTGGATTTCGATCTACGAAACACAATTTAAAAGTAAACTGAAAAAATAAGCTCTAAAAATATTCAGAGCTTATTTTTTATTAAAAATCGATATCCCAGATTCCCGATTTTCGTTCCAGTTCAATCAGTGAAACAGCATTTTCTGCGAGGATTTCAAAATAATTTTTTCTCAGTTCATTGTACGTTCTTTGGGCATTTAAAACTTCTAATATTGAGCTTTCTCCACGTTGATAACTGTAACTGATTCCATCCAGAATACTTTTAGCATCGTTCAGTATTCCGTTATCAAATTGCTGAATCTGCTTTTGAGTGGATTTGTATTGGTGATAAGCCTGAGTCACCTCTATTCGGATGATATTTTCTATCTGTTTATACTCTGTTTCGGCTTGTGTATGCTTCATCTGAGCTATTTTTAAATCTGCATTTCTACGGTTAGAAAACTTCAGAGGAATACTTACTCCAAGGTTTACAGCATTGGAAACCGGAGACGGAGCAATTTCGTTATTGGCAACTGTATTATGTTGCGCACCTAAACTTAGGCCTAAATCAATGACGCGGTTTGCTTTTTCCAGATTAATAAGACTTTTAGCTAAATTTATATTCTGCTTTGATGATAATAAATCCGCTCTTTGAGCCAGTGCTTCGGTGATAAGCTCATCCAGACTGAAATTTCGGTTAAAAGCATTAAAATTTCCAGTAAGCAATTCTTCGGTAACATCACCTCCTGTAAAATCAGATAATGCGGTGACACTCTGTTTTTGAATGCTTTGCTGTTGATAAACTTCATTTAACAGAGAAGAAGCTTCCAATTTACTTTGTTGAGAAGTTACTTTTGAAATGTCTCCCAGTTGATACCGTATACTGTCGGATTTAGCAAGCTGAAGCATATTTTCATAAGAATCTTTCTGAACATCCAGTAAAACTTTGGATTTTAAAGCTTCAATATAACCAATGGTGGCATTGGCAAAAAGATTTCTCAGATAGTCCTGAAATTGCAGTTTGGTCAGCTCTGATTCGTTTTTCGCATAATTTATTCTGGCCTTTCTTTTTTGTCCAAGTTCCAGTGTCCAGCTTATTCCTGCTCCGATGGTATAACCCAAATCTGCAGCGACGCCGTTGTTTGACGTTTCTATATCGATTTGGGGATCGGGCAGTATACTTGCCGTTAATATAGAGGCTTCAGCGATGTTGATATTATATTTTTGAGCCGCAATATTCAGGTTTTTCTCTTTGACATTCTTTAAGTATTCACTGAAGGTTGATTCTGTAGTTTGAGCTTTTATACCAATGCCCAATATGCAGAACGTGATATATATGGTTTTAAATTTCATTTTGTCGAGTTTTATTTTGGAATCGGAATTCCGTTAAATAATAAATGGCGGGAAGAACAAACAGGGTTAAAAGTGTTGAAAACATTAATCCATAGACAATAACAGTGGCTAAAGGTCTTTGCACATCGGAACCAATTCCTGTAGTTAAAGAAGCGGGAAGGAGCCCTATAACCGCAACCGAAGCCGTCATTAGAACCGGTCTGAAGCGGTCTTTTGCTCCTTTTATAACGGATAATTTGAGATTGTAATCTTTTTCTCGAAGTGTATTGATGTGCGAAACCATAATAACTCCATTTTGAATGGCCACCCCGAACAATGCGATGAAGCCTACAGCTGAAGAAACATTTAATGACATTCCTCTGATGTTTAAAGCAAGCATTCCTCCAAATAAAGCTAATGGAATGATGGTCATCAATACCAATGCCTGTCTGAAACTTTTGAAAGCCCCATACAACAATAAAAACATTAAGGATAAAACCACAGGAACAATCACCGCCAGTCTGGAATACGCTCTGTTTTTGTTTTCAAACTGGCCACCCCATTTGATTTGATTTTTTTCATGATTGTAATGTACATTTTGCTCAATTTTTTTCTGGGCTTCATCTAAAAATGAGGTTAAATCTCTTCCGCGTAAATTTAATTTTACGGTAAGATGCCTTTTATTCATTTCTCTGGTAATAGTGCTTTCTCCAGTGTTCAAATTAATATCAGCAACCTGTGAAAGTGGAATTTTAGCTCCTGACGCTGAGGTAAGCATCAGATTACTGATTTTTTCCGGACTGTTTCTGCTTGTTTCGGTATATCTGCACGAGATATCATAGACTTTATTCCCTATGAAAACCTGCGAAATGGCTTTTCCGCCAAGGGCAACTTCAATTAAATCTGTAACATCCGATATGTTTAAACCGTATTGGGCAATTTTGTCTCTGTCAGCGACGATCTGCAATTGAGGAAGCGGTGGTTCCTGATCAATCGCCAGATCTGCTGAGCCCGGAACTTTTTCTAAAGTTGAAAGGATCTGCTCTGCAATATTTCTGGTTTCTTTAAAATCGTCACCGTATACTTTTACTACCAATTCACTATGTGCTCCGGAAATTTTATCCATCACACCATCTATCATCGGTTGTGAAAATCCTACCGTAAAACCGGGCATTTTTTTATAATCTTCCGAAAGTTCTTTAATTAAATCTGCTTTTGTCTTTCCGGATTTCCATTCTTTGTAAGGTTTCATTCCTATCGAAACTTCAAAGTGAGAGGCGGTCCATGGATCGGTTCCATCATCATTTCGTCCGGTTTGAACCATGATGTAGGTAACTTCCGAATGTTTCATGGTCTTTGCTCTTAATGAATCGCTCATTTCTTTAGCTTTGTCTAATGAAATTCCCGGTGGAAGCTGAACCTGCAGCCAAATTGAACCTTCATCCAGCTCGGGTAAGAAATCCTTCCCGACCGTAAGGGATAAAACTCCTGCCCCAATGAGTACGGCGGCAATCGGAATTAATATTTTTCTGGGTGCTGACAAGATGAATTCTATTTTTTTCTCATAGATGTTGCTTAATTTTTCAAGCCAGCGGTTATGATATATTTTTCTTGGTTTTCTGTAAATAATGTATGCCAATCCCGGAATAACCAGTAATGCTACGGCTAAAGCCCCGAGCAATGCGTAACCCACTGTAAATGCCATAGGGGTAAATAATTTTTTTTCAACTCTTTCGAAGGCAAACAGAGGAAGATAAGCTGTGGTAATAATGATGCCGGAAAAAAAGATAGGTTTTGCCACTTCAATAACCGTCTGTGTGATTGTCTTTTCTTTTAAATCTGCTGTTGGAGATTCTTCTCTTTTCTTTAAAATAGTTTCCAGCATCACAATGGAACCGTCTACAATAATTCCAAAATCAATAGCTCCCAAGGATAGAAGATTAGCAGGAATATTCGTAAAATACATTAATATAAATGCAATGAGAATAGAAAACGGAATGGTAATCGCCACCAGCAATGCTCCTCTCCAACTTCCGAGGAAAACAATCAGAACGATGATGACCAGAACAATTCCTTCTGTTAAGGTATGGGAAACCGTTGTGAGGGTAGTTTTTACCAAATCAGTTCTGTCAAGATAAGGGTGTATTTTTACACCTGCAGGCAGAAGACTGGAATTAAGCTCATTCACTGCTTCATGTACTCCGTCTAAAACTTTTGAGGGATTTTGTCCTTTTAATAAAAGAACAATTCCGCCTACGCTTTCATTATAATTTCGTGTTCTGTCTGTAAAACCAAGAATGCCTTTTCGCTCGAGATTTCCGTATTTTAAATTTCCAATGTCATCTAGATAAACAGGAACTCCTTTTTCTGTTTTAATAACTGTTTTTCCTAAATCTTCAAGATTTTTAATTAAACCGATTCCACGGACAACATACGCCAGATCACCCCTTGGAAGCATACTTCCGCCGGCGCTTATATTATTTTTGTTAATTGTTTCTGTAACCTCTGATAGTGATACGTTGTATTGTTCAAGCTTACTGGGATCAAGTTCGATTTGAAATTGAGTGGTAATTCCCCCGAAGTTTGTCACATCAGCAATTCCTGAAACTTCTTTTATTTTCGGAATAATGACAAAATTCTGAAGATCGGTAAGTTCTCTCAAACTGTAATTATTACTTTCAATAATATAACGGTAGATTTCGCCTGTAGGAGAGGTGAGGGGATCTAATCCGGGTTGGGCATCGTAGGGAAGAGATATTTCTGTCAGTCTTTCCTGAATTCTTTGTCGTGCCCAGTAATCATCAGTTCCATCTTCAAAAACGATGGTGATCATGGAAAGTCCAAACGTACTTTTGCTTCGCATGATGTGCATTCCGGGTAAGCCATTGATAGCTCTTTCCAGCGGAATCGTGATTTGCTGTTCAATTTCCTCTGCCGCCAATCCCGGAACCTGAGTGACAACCTGTGATGTTGTGTCGGCGATGTCAGGATAGGCTTCAACGGAAAGTTTTGTCCATGAATAATATCCGAAAAAACCGAGCAATATGAAGAGGGCTAAGATTAGCCACTTCTTTTGTATAGAGAGTGTTAATAACTTTTTCATTTTTTCTAAAAGTATGTGAGGAGTGATAAATTCCTTATTAATTATTTCAAAGAGTCCAGTAAATAAATGCCTCCAACGGTCATCATAATATCTCCGGACTGTAAGCCTGAAATTATTTTTACCTCTGTGTCGGAGAATTCTTTAGTGATAACATTTTGTTTTTTAAACTGGTTTTTGCCTGTTTTTATCCATATATACTGTTGATTTCCGTTCTGCATCAATGCTTTGGTAGGAATGATGATTGCTTCTTCGGAATCCGTAGAGTAGGTGATGGAACTGAACATTCCCGGTTTTAATTTTCTGTCCGGATTATCACATTCTATTAAGACTTTAATACTTTTAGTACTTTCATCCACCCAATCATTGATGTGATATACTTTCCCGATAATTTGCTGATCTGGATAAGTGTTGACTTTTACAGATACTTCGTCACCGATTTTTATAAAACGGATGTCTTTTTCCTTCACTTCGCCTGAAATCCAGACTTTAGAAAGCTCAGTGATAATCATTACGGGTTCTGCATCCTCTCGAAGATATTGTCCGTTGACGATTTTGCTCGACATTACAGTTCCGTTTATGGGTGAGCTAATAACGAGAGTTCTTTTATTTTTACTGTTGTAAACTCTTAAAGCTGAAGAAATAGTTGATAATGAATTTTTTGTATTTCTAAATTCTGTTTCGGTTTCCTCAAGTTCTTTTTGCACGCCTACGCCATGTTTCACGAGGTCTTGTTGACGTTTATATTTTTTTTCTGCCAATTGAGATTCATTTAAGGCTTGGGAATACTCTTTCTGAACGGATAAATAATCTGACGAAAGCATTTCGAAAAGTGGACTTCCCGCAGATACTCTCTGGCCTAATTTCACAAAAGATTTAATAATTCTTCCGGAAAACGGACTTGCGATCTCGGCATAATTACCTGGGATAGCTTCTATTGTACCCACTGAAGTTATAGTGTTATAATATTCTTTTTTTTCTACCTTTTTTAACTGAATTTGTTTTAAAATAGGACTGTTTTGGGGGATAGTAATGATGTTTTCTTTTATGATGAGGTTGTTTTCTTCTGTTTTTTCAAACTTCTTTTCTTTGCATGAAGTCATTGTTAAAGCAATGATAATGCTTAAGTGTATTCTTTTCATAACCTTAATTGAATTGAGTATTTTTACTGATTTCTGTAGGGGGATTTATTTTGTTTTTTTCAATCAGCTTCTTTTTACGGACTGATTTTTGGGAAGAAAAATCCGGTCTGAGAAATAAATTGGTTGATACAATGAATGCTACGGTAATAAACGCTTCCACAGGAAAGCCGGAGGCACACAAAGAGCCTACTGCTGCCGAACACCATAGAGTTGCTGCGGTATTCAGACCGCGGACGGTGAGTCCGTCTTTCATGATAACACCGCCGCCAAGAAAGCCAATGCCGCTTACTATATAAGAAGCAACTCTTCCGGTGGCATCACCGCCAATTTTAATAGAAAGTAAAATAAATGCTGCTGAACCTAGGCATACCAAAGTATTTGTTCGCAGCCCTGCGCTTTTTTGATGCCATTGTCTTTCGAAACCGATACTCGCTCCCAAAATAAGAGCCGTAAGCAGGCGAATAGCAAATTCTAATGTATTCATAACTTTTTCTTTTTTTGCGTGCCTTTTTAGGCATACAGAAAAAGTATGCTTAGAAAAGCTTAATGTTTATACTGACTGTAAGGATCAGGATCCATAGGTTTTATTATTTGCTGCAAAAATAGAAATAGCATCTCCGGGAAACGGTTAGAGCTGTTTTAGAATCCTATTAGAATCCCATTAGAATTGAAAAATGATGCGAAAATGGGGCTGAGAAATAAAATTATTCACCGAGTTTTGTCGTAATGAACTAATAAAAGATCTATATAAATAGTTTTATCATAGAAATTAGGCTGATACCGTCACTTCATATATTAGGTATTAGATTTTCCGGTCTGAATTTATCAGTTTTAGCCGTCGGAGACTGATAAATATTTAAACAGACTCTTAATATTTACCAGATTATTCTGAAAACTGTAAAATTTTCTTTTGACAATACTGAAATCTGAGCGTAATGTAAATTGATGATTTTCTCAGTTAAGTATAAACCTATTCCATACCCTTTTGCAGTAAGGGAGTTTTCAGATCTGTAGAAAGGTTTGAAAATATTCTGATAATCTTTTTCTGAAATATTTGAACCTTGATTGATGAATTCAATAGATAAACGCTCAGAAATAAGAGTGACATCAACAGTGCATGTATGATCTGTAGAATATTTACAGGCGTTATCCATAAGATTGGTAAAAGCAACAAGCAAAAGATAAGGATTACCCTTATGGAGGAGATGCTGTTCCTCAATAGAAGTGTTGATGTTGAGCTGTATTTTATAATGAGGGTTTTCTTTAATAATTTTAGTGTAAGAATCCAGCAAAATTTCATCAATTCGGACTTCCTCAAAGTTTATTTCTGACGGATCATAACTTGCCTTAGCCAGATTCATCAGGCTTGCAGAAAGTTTACTCATATTCTGAACATCCTGCAGAGTATTTTGAATAATTTTTTGATATTGTTCTGAATTATGTTCCTTTTGAAGAGTCAGTTCCAGTTCGGCAGTCATAGCCGCCAATGGAGTATTAAGCTCATGAGAAATGTTGGAAACGAAATTTTTTTGTGAAGAAAAAGAATGGTCAAGTCGTTCTAGCATTTGGTTAAAGCTTTTTGAAAGCTCATAAAATTCATCTTTCTCTGTCTGATAGTTTAATCGTAACTGAAGTTTTCCAGCTGAGATGTTTTTAATCTGGTTGACCATTTCCACGACAGGATGGAGTGCTTTTTTAGAAAGAAAAAGGCCTGCAAGATAAACGAGGATTAAAATAATGATGAAAATAATAATGCTGATGGTCAGTAGATTAAGAATTGAATGATAACCATATTGGTCATATGCTGCTGCAGTGACTGCATATTGTTTTCCGTTGTGAGTGTAGACAATTCCTGTTGCCTGAAGTTTATTGATGAAGAAGTTAATTTGTTTTTCCTTGAAAATGGAAGAAAGCATTCTCGGATCTTCTTTTACATAATCTACTTTGGAATCATCATGATAAACAAGCTTAAAATCAGAATTATAGATAGCAACCTGTACTTCAGTCAGTGTTTGGATATTGGTTTTGTAAAGTCTGTGCATTTCCTTTTCCGTCAGAGCTCCCTCGAAGAAAAGATTGGCTTTTGCAGTGGCTTCACTTTTTAATTCAGAATAAAACGAAACTTCTCTGGCTTCTTTTGAAAAATAATAGATAGCAACCCCGTAAATACTTACCAGAACGGCGGTTACGATGGTGAAAAGTAAAGTGAGTTTTGTTCTGGTTTTCATTGCCTTGTATTTTACTATAAGTGATCCTCGTAGCCTTTTTTAAGAATAAAACCCATGCCTAATTTTGTATGAATAAGCTTGGTTTCAAAATCTTTATCTATTTTTTTCCGGATATAATTAATGTATACATCGATGAAATTGGTGCCGGTATCAAAGCGTGTTTCCCAAACATTTTCTGCTATTTCAGCTCTGGAAAGTACTCTTTCGGGATTTTCCAGTAAGAATTGCATTAAGTTGAATTCTTTTGGAGTAAGTTTTATAATTATTCCGTCCCGGTGAATCGTTTTAAGCTTAAGATCCATTTCTAGTCCGTCATATTTTAAAATACTTGAGGTAAGACGGTTTTCCGGTAAAAATCTTTTAAGCAAAACTTTTACTCTGGCGATCAATTCACGCATTTCAAAGGGTTTGGTAAGATAATCGTCTGCTCCGGAATCAAATCCTGTTAGTTTATCATCTGTTGTTCCCAATGCCGTCAGCATAATAACGGGAATATTAGGTTTTAGGGCTTTAATTTCTTTACAGAATTCCAATCCGTTTTTTATAGGAACAATGATATCGGTGATGATGAGGTCGAAATATTCTGTAGAGGCGAGCTCGTATGCTTTTTCGCCATCGTAAGCAAAACTGATATCCATATCCTGCTCAAGCAAACCTGTGGCGATAAGCCGCGAAAGTCTTTTATCATCTTCAACTAATAAGATATGAGGCATAAAATCAGCGTGTTTTTGAAATTTAAAATAGCGGTTGCTGTAGCTTCACAAAAGTAATGAATTCTATTTTGTAATTTTAGACCATGAAAATTAATAATAAAAAGGGTTTCTTTTTTAAGACAAATAAAATTCTGACCGTATTTTTCTTAGTTACAGTTTTACTGCTGAGTTCTTGTGCTTCAAATCAAAATAGAGGTTTGAAAAATGGCGATTTACTCTTTGTTACTGCAAAAGAAACGGGGCTTTCGGGTGCGATTAATAATGTTACCCAAAAACAGAAAGACGCCTCTTTTGACCATATCGGAATTGTTGAAAAAAGTAAAAATGGCTTTTTTGTTCTTCATGCTGCCCCAAAAGGAGGCTCCCAAAGACAATTGTTAAAAGATTTTTTACAGGATCAGGCTGATGACGGACAGATAGTAGTGGTTTATCGTTTAAAGCCTGAATATCAGAAAACGGTTTCTTCTGCTATAGAAAAAGCCAATTCGATGTTGGGAAAGCCCTATAATTTCAATTATATTTTAGATGAGAACTCTTATTACTGCTCAGATTTTATTGAAAGAGCTTTCAGAAAAGATCATATTTTCAAATTGGAACCTATGACTTTTATCGATCCTAAAACAGGAAAAACTAATGTTTTTTGGGAGCAGTTTTATCAAAAGAAAGGTCTAAAGGTTCCTGAAGGTGAGCCTGGCTGCAATCCCAACGGTCTTGCAGCTTCTGATAAACTGGAAAGAATTGAGGAATTGAAGTAGGCTTGAATAATTATATCAGGAGATAAGCGGGCATTAGTCCGCTTTTTTGTTCCTGTAAAGTGAGGTTTTTAACCAAAACTTAAATAAAAAAGAAAATAATTATGTTAAAATTAAAAAATATTAGTCTACTAATTTGGTGGACTAATAATTTTTTATATTTTTGTCAAAGATTTAACGCAACAGAGCGCAAATCCTAGTGTTTAACCAAAAAAATGTTTTGTTATGATTACACCAAATCCAAACCTGCAGGTTTTACAAAACAACCTAAACCTGCCCAAAAAAGAACTGATACTTGAAGTAGAATTAAATGGAAAAATGAAGTTTGAACATTTGATGAATACCATTTATAATCAGTTTGGGATATGTCATCGGGTGTTGTCAGCAAACGTAGAATATGTGAATGGGCTTAGTTTCGGATCCGTTCAGTTATACATCAATGTAAATTCAGATGATTTCGAAAAACTGGAATTTTATCTGAATAAAAATAAACTCTTGAGTACAACTGTAGAATATATCTGCAGAAAATACTCCTGAGGGAGATTCATATAGTTTTAATTACAAAAACGGCTGTCACAATTATTGTGGTAGTCGTTTTTATTTTAATAAAGCTTTCGTTTAAAATATTTCAATAAGAAGGAGTCCTGAAATTGACGGCTTAAAGCAGGGCAGAATGGAATGGTGTCAAAAACCGACAAAGCAACTTTGTATTATAAAAAAAGACCACCAAAAAGGTGGTCTCAATATTTTAACATAAAAAATTAAATTCTTTCAATATCTGCTCCGATAGCTTTCAGTCTTCCGTCAATATTCTCATATCCTCTGTCGATTTGCTCGATATTGTGGATAATTGATTTTCCTTCAGCAGAAAGCGCTGCTATAAGAAGGGCATTTCCGGCTCTGATATCCGGAGAAACCATTGTTGTTCCTCTCAGCGGAGTTTCCTGGTTGAGTCCGATAACGGTTGCTCTGTGCGGATCACAAAGGATAATCTGAGCACCCATATCGATTAATTTGTCTACAAAAAATAATCTTGATTCAAACATTTTCTGGTGAACCAAAAGACTACCTTTTGCCTGTGTAGCAACCACTAAAATGATGGATAACAAGTCAGGAGTGAATCCTGGCCATGGAGCATCAGAAATAGTTAGGATAGAGCCATCGATGAACTTCTGGATTTTATAATTTTCCTGAGCCGGAATGAAAATATCATCATTGCTCTGTTCAAGTTCAATACCCAGTTTTCTGAATGTATTGGGAATAACGCCAAGTTGATTCCAGTTTACGTTTTTAATGGTGATTTCAGATTTTGTCATGGCTGCAAGCCCGATCCATGATCCGATTTCTACCATATCCGGAAGCATTGTATGTTCAGTTCCGTGAAGATATTCAACCCCTTCGATGGTCAAAAGGTTGGACCCGATTCCGGAAATATTAGCTCCCATTCTGTTCAACATCTTACAAAGCTGCTGAAGGTAAGGTTCGCAAGCTGCGTTGTAAATTCTTGTTTTTCCTTTTGCCAGCGCTGCAGCCATTACAATATTGGCTGTTCCTGTTACAGAAGCTTCTTCAAGTAAAATAAATTTACCGTTAAGTTCTTTTGCTTTTAAGGAATAAAAGAACTCGTCTTCATCATAATGAAATTCTGCACCCAATTCTACAAGTCCCTGGAAATGGGTATCTAATCTTCTTCTTCCGATTTTATCACCACCCGGAGTCGGCATGTAGGCTTCACCATATCTTGCCAGCATAGGTCCCATCAGCATGATTGAACCTCTCAGTTTTGCTCCGTCTTTTTTAAACTCGCTTGATTTTATATAATCAAAATTAACTTTATCTGCTTTGAAAGTATAATCTCCGTGCCCGTTTTTAGTCACTTTTACACCAAAATCCCCTAAGATTTCAATTAATCGATTAACGTCGTGGATATCAGGAATGTTTTTAATCCTTACTTCCTCATCAGTTAATAAAACGGCACAAAGAATTTGTAGAGCTTCATTTTTTGCTCCTTGTGGAGTGATTTCACCTTGCAATCTTTTTCCTCCTCGTATTTGAAATGTTCCACTCATGTCTACTTTCTGTTTTTATTATGATTATTGTTGTTGTTATTGTTGTTGTGTCTTCTTTTGTTATTTTGGTTGTTTCGGTTGTTATTCCTGTTATTGTTGTTATTATTTCGGTTGTTGTTATTGGTCGTGTAATAGATTTTACTCTTTTCCAGAGAGTCTATTCCGGTAAGATCCAATCTGTTTTCCGAAAGTTCTTTCAAGTGGCGGAAGATTACATCATCCGTTACATGCTCTTTATTATATACGTTGTAAGATTTCTTCATATTGTTGGCAATAACCTCGATCAGGGCTTCCTTTTCGTCACCTTGTTCAAGTTCAATTGCTTTTTCTATTAATTGAAGAATACTTTTCCCGTAAAATTTAAAATCACCCTGAAGTTTTGGATATTCCATTCTTTTTGGTTTTTCTGCCAGTTCTTCTCTCGTTGGAAAAGGATATGGAGAATCTACATCCAGATCATAATTGGCTAAAATAAAAAGATGGTCCCAAAGTTTATGTTTATAATTTTCTTCATCGCGAAGTTGAGGGTTTCTCTGACCCATAAAATCAATGATTGCCATTGCCATTTCGCTTCTTTCTTCTTTTGTAGAAAGCTCTTTGCAACGTTCAACCAACTGTTGTATAATTCTGCCGTATTCGGGCAAATGAAGCTGAGTTTTTTGGGTATTGTATTCCATAGTCTGCAAATATATGGATTAATGGAAAAATTGTACCGAAAATCTTTAAAGTTTATAATTTTTTAATGAAGATTTAAATAATAATTTTATGAATATCAATATTGATTCAAGAAAATATTTCACTCGGAATAGAATTTTATTTAATAAAATTGTAATTTAGTTAATGCTTTAATAATTAAAACTTTCGATATGAAAAAAACACATTTATTAATTTCATTACTGGCTTTGGGCTTTATAAATTCGTGTCAGAATGCGGATGAAGCCATTACTGAAACTCCAAAACAAATGGAGATTCATGATAAAATAGTGAATGTTACCAAACATGACGGGCGACCTTTCAGTACAGGAACTTCAGCTCAGGCAAAATTTGTTGCCGGACCGGGGGGAAGTGTTCTGATGCAAGGGTTTTATTGGGATGTTCCCGATGGTGGGAACTGGTGGAATACGGTGAAAGGAAAAGTAACCGACTGGTCAAATGCAGGAGTTGGTGCCATCTGGCTGCCGCCGGCTTCAAAAGCACAAAACGGAGCCTATTCAATGGGATATGATCCGACGGATTACTATGATTTTGGAAATTTTAACCAAAATGGAAGTGTGGAAACCCGGTTTGGCTCAAGAACAGAACTTGAAGCATTGATCACAAAGGCTCATGCAGAAAATATGCAGGTGTATGCAGATATTGTTATTAATCACAACAGTGGCGGGCAATCGCAAGCCAATCCTTTTACCGGAACCAATACCTGGACTGATTTTTCAGGAATTGCTTCAGGAAAGTTTCCAAGAAGTTATAATGATTTTTACAAAAATGCTTACGGAAATAATGATGAAGGAGCTTTTGGCGGCTTCCCGGATCTGTGTCATGCGAATCCTTATGTTCAGGACTGGTTGTGGGGAAGAGATGATTCTGTAGGGAAGTATTATAAGAATGTGATGAAGTTTGATGGATGGAGGTTTGATTATGTGAAGGGTTTCGGACCTTGGGTGGTGAATACCTGGAATTCCAATGTAGGTGGATTTTCTGTTGGTGAATTATGGGATTCTAATGTCAATACTTTGGAATGGTGGGCCAATAATGCCAACAGTTCCGTATTCGATTTTGCAGCGTATTATAAAATGGATGAAGCATTTGACAATGGAAACTTAAATGCTCTCAATGACGATATGATGTGGAAAAGAAATCCTTATAAAGCCGTAACCTTTGTTGCCAATCACGATACAGATGTCATTTACAACAAAATGCTGGCCTATGCTTATATTCTGACTCATGAAGGGTATCCTACAATATTCTACAGGGATTATGAAGAGTGGCTGAATAAAGAAAGGCTGAACAATCTGATCTGGATTCACAACAATAAGGCTACGGGAACAACTTCAATTTTGTATACGGACAATGATGAATATATTGCAAGAAGAAACGGTTACAATGGAAATCCCGGATTGGTCGTTTATATTAATAATTCTTCAAGCTGGCAGGAAAGATGGATTCAGACGAATTGGACGAGCCAGCAGATTAAAGATTTTACGGGAAGTTCAAGCTGGTATCCAACCACACAGGCTGATAAATGGGTGAAAATTCAATGTGCGCCAAATTCTTATTCTGTCTGGTCTTTGAATCAATAAAAATGTAAAATATATCTAAATAAAGAAGACTGTTTCTATGCAGAAGCAGTCTTTGTTTTTTTTAGAAGAGATGCTTCGGCGAGTTCAGCATGACAACTCTAATACTATATTCTTATATTTTGCGGCTATTTTGTAGCGATGTTATGCTGAGCCTGTCGAAGCATTTATAATGTAAGTATCACACCTCAATAAATTTCTTCTTTTGATGAGGTGTCGGCAGATAACATTTCTGATTCGCCAGTTTCATTCTGTTTCTTGAAATTATATCATAGACCTGATCACTTATAGCTTTTGGAATCATTTTTCCAATTCCGGAGAGCTTATAAATGCCACCCAGCAAATTTGCGATTTGCAAAACTGCCTGAGATTTTATTAAATAATATTGATTGGGTTTCCAAAGATACATGGTGTTAAAAACATTGGTTTTTAAACCTCTTTCGGATAAAAAATTTTGACCGAAATCCGACTGAAGAGATGCAAACATAAATTGATCTTTTGTATCTCTCTCTAAAATCCATTGTACCCAGAAATTGCAGACTCCACAGTCTCCATCAAAAAATACGATATGTTTTTCCTGCCAGATCTCCTTCATGATTTATTAATTTTAAAATGCCATTTTTCTTTCGGTTTCCGATTTTTCTTTCTTGAAATAGTCAATTAACAATTTTCTTTGCTCATCGGTGAGTTTTGCATCCTGATGTCCTATATAATAAGACTCCAGAGGCATTTCTTTTTTCTCAACCATTTCAATACATTCCTCTAATTTGTGAGCCTGTCTTTTAGGCTCGTAAGTTGCAAAGGTAGAGAAATTAAGATGTTTTCTCCCTTCGCTGATATGATTTTTCAGAAACCAGGAGGAAGGAGCAAAATTTGAATACCAGGGATATTTTGTTTCATTGGAATGACAGTCGTAGCATGAAGTACTGATCAGTTTTGCAATTTCAGGTGGGGTATTTTTTATGGTTAAAAAATCCATTCCCGGAGTAGGAGCGGGGTTGGTTTTATCAATTGGAAAAAACTGAATAATAATAAATGCCACAAGAAATACAACTAATACTTTTTTCATATCTTAATTTCAAGTTTTGTAAACAGATAAAGTTAATTAAATTTTTGATAATTAAAAAGTCTAAAATTTATGAAACTGTTAACACTGGCTTGAATAATTCTAAATATGTTTGTTTGTCTTTGATTCTTATTTAATTTAATGTAAAATTTTACTACCTTAATTGCATTATTGTACTTTTTGTCTCTATGCAGTCGGGAAATCAATGATTTAAGATTTGTTATTGTTTTTAACTATCGTAAAAATATTTTCGATAGATTGTATTTATTTTGTAACAGTTGTAAGTTTGCTCAGTCTTAAAGAAGAAAATTAAACTAAAAAAATCAACATAAAAAAATTAAACGATATGGAAAATAATTCTAATGACATCAGTAAATGCCCGTTCCACAACGGAACTATGAAAAAAGAAAATGTAGCAGGCGGGGGCACTCAAAATAAAGATTGGTGGCCCGAGCAACTGAGGGTTGATATTTTGCGTCAACATTCTAATCTTTCAAATCCGATGGATGAAGATTTTAATTATGCTGAAGAATTTAAAAACCTCGATCTGGAAGCGTTAAAACAAGACCTTCATGCTTTAATGACAGATTCTCAGGATTGGTGGCCGGCAGATTTCGGACATTATGGTCCGTTGTTTATTCGTATGGCCTGGCATAGTGCAGGTACGTATCGTGTGGGTGACGGAAGAGGTGGTGCAGGAGCTGGACAGCAGCGTTTTGCTCCTTTGAACAGCTGGCCGGATAATGTAAGTTTAGATAAAGCGAGAAGATTATTATGGCCGATCAAACAGAAATACGGAAGAAGTATTTCCTGGGCAGATTTATTGATTCTTACCGGAAATATTGCTTTAGAATCAATGGGATTCAAGACTTTTGGATTTGCGGGAGGTCGTGAAGATGTCTGGGAACCGGATCAGGATGTATATTGGGGAACAGAGAAAACGTGGCTGGGTGGAGATCTTCGTTATGCTCACGGTTCGCCGGGAGTAGAAGGGCATGGAGTTCTTCCTGCAGAAGATGATTCTGAGGTTAAACATTCCAGAGATCTTGAAAAACCATTGGCTGCTGTACAGATGGGACTGATCTATGTAAATCCTGAAGGTCCGGATGGAAATCCTGATCCTATTGCTGCAGCAAAAGATATTCGTGATACCTTCGGAAGAATGGCTATGAATGATGAAGAAACGGTAGCTTTAATTGCTGGTGGGCATACTTTTGGAAAAACGCATGGCGCAGGACCTGCAGATCATGTGGGAAAAGAACCTGAAGCAGCCGGAATTGAAGCACAGGGATTGGGTTGGAACAGCTCTTATAAATCAGGAAAAGGGACCGATGCAATTTCCAGCGGCTTGGAAGTGACCTGGACAGAAACACCGACGGAATGGAGTAATTATTTCTTTAAAAACCTTTTCGAAAATGAATGGGAATTGACTAAAAGTCCGGCAGGAGCACATCAATGGGTTGCGAAAAATGGCGAAGAGATTATTCCCGATGCATTTGACTCTGCTAAAAAACACAGACCGACCATGTTGACAACGGATTTATCATTAAGACTGGATCCGGTCTACGAAAAAATATCAAGAAGATTTTACGAAAACCCTGAAGAATTTGCAGATGCATTTTCAAGAGCCTGGTATAAGCTGACACACAGAGATATGGGGCCGAAAGCCCGTTATTTAGGACCGGATGTTCCACAAGAGGAATTGATCTGGCAGGATCCTATCCCAGAAGTAAATCATGATTTAGTTGATAATCAGGATGTTGATTCTTTAAAAGATAAAATTTCAAATTCAGGATTAAGTGTTTCAGAATTGGTTTCAACAGCTTGGGCTTCAGCTTCAACATTCAGAGGAAGTGATAAAAGAGGTGGCGCGAATGGAGCAAGAATTCGTTTGGCTCCTCAAAGATATTGGGCGGTGAATAATCCGACGCAATTGCAAAAAGTTTTATCTGTGCTGGAAAATATTCAGAATGATTTTAATAATTCTCAATCTGGAAATAAAAAAGTTTCATTAGCTGATTTAATTGTTCTTGCGGGAGGTGTTGGCATTGAAAAAGCAGCAAAAAATGCCGGTAGCGATGCGAAAGTTGGTTTTGTACCAGGAAGGATGGATGCTTCTCAGGAACAAACGGATGTAGAATCAATGGGGTATCTTGAACCGCATGCTGATGGATTTAGAAATTATGCAAAGAAAAAATTCTCTGTTTCTACGGAGTCTTTATTAATTGATAAAGCACAGTTGCTAAATCTCACTGCTCCTGAACTAACAGTATTGATAGGAGGAATGAGAGCCTTGAATACAAATTTTGACGGCTCTTCCCACGGGATTTTTACAAAATATACCGAAGTCCTTTCAAACGACTTCTTTGTCAATCTTCTGGATATGAATACCCAATGGAAAGCTGCTTCAAATGATAACGAACTTTACGAAGGTATTGACAGAAAAACTGGAGATAAAAAATGGACCGCGACTCGTGCAGATCTTGTTTTCGGATCAAATTCTGAATTGAGAGCGATTGCAGAAGTATATGCCAGTTCTGATGCGAAAGATAAATTTATAAATGATTTTATTTCTGCCTGGGTGAAAGTAATGAATGCAGATAGATTTGATTTAAAATAATCAAAAACGTAATATTAATCTAAGGTGGCTTTATTTTTAAAGCTGCCTTTTTTATTTTGGGCTACTAAAAAAATAAACCATCCTTAAAAAAGGATGGTTTGTAGACCCACAGGGATTCGAACCCCGAATGACGGTACCAAAAACCGGAGTGTTACCGTTACACTATAGGTCTGTATTTTTTGGTGGTGCAAATCTATATAATTTATTTTAAAAATAAAAATAGAATTGGAAAAATAATTAACGGAAAATGTTTGTTTAAACCCTTATTTATTGATATTCAAAGAATTATTTTTTAATGTTTTTTTAGGGGAAATATTAAAATAGGTGTTCAGTATCCGTTATTTTAATTCATATTCCATTTTATATTTTCTGATGATCTCTTATTTCATTCTTATCGTCAAAATCAGAATGAAATAAAAACCTTATCTTTGCAAAAAAATTGGGCTCCAAAAGTTGGAGAAACCCATTAATAACTTATCCTAAGCTTTAGGCAAAGGATTATTAAACATTTTTATGTCGAATATTGTCGCAATCGTTGGGCGTCCCAACGTAGGAAAATCCACACTTTTTAATCGTTTACTGGAAAGAAGAGAAGCTATCGTAGACTCTACTGCCGGCGTTACCAGAGACCGTCACTACGGGAAATCTGACTGGAATGGCGTAGACTTCACTGTTATTGATACAGGAGGTTACGATGTGAATAATGATGATGTTTTCCAGGGAGAAATCTCAAAACAGGTACAGTTGGCTATTGATGAAGCTACGTCTATCATTTTTATGTTAAATGTAGAAGAAGGTCTTACTGATACAGATTACGAGATTCACGAGATGTTGAGAAGATCAAAAAAACCTGTTTATATTGTTATCAATAAAGTTGATTCTGCTAAAGAAGAATTGGCTGCTACAGAGTTTTATCAGCTGGGAATCGAAAAATACTATACTTTATCTTCGGCTACCGGTTCAGGAACGGGTGAGGTTTTAGATGATGTGGTTAAAGATTTCCCGACTACAGATTATAAAGATCCGTTTGAAGGGCTTCCTAAAATTACGATTGCCGGTCGTCCGAATGTAGGAAAATCTACTTTGACGAATGCTTTGCTTGATGCCGACAGAAATATTGTAACAGATGTTGCTGGGACAACAAGAGACAGTATTCAGACACTTTACAATAAATTTGGTCACGAGTTTGTGTTGGTAGACACTGCCGGGATGAGAAGAAAATCTAAAGTAAATGAAGATTTGGAATTCTATTCTGTAATGCGTTCTATCCGTTCTATTGAATATTCTGATGTTGTAATTATCATGGTGGATGCTACTCTTGGATGGGAATCTCAGGATATGAACATCTTCGGTTTGGCACAGAAAAACAGAAAAGGTATCGTGATCGTGGTGAACAAATGGGATCTTGTTGAAGATAAGCATACCAATACCATCAGAGATTTCGAAAAATCGATCAGAGATAAAATTGGCCAGTTCAGTGATATTCCTATTCTTTTTGTTTCTGCATTAACGAAACAGAGAATTCTGAAAGCTGTAGAAATGGCCATGACTGTTTATGAAGATCGTAAGAAGAAAATCAAAACTTCAAAATTGAATGAGATTATGCTTCCGATTTTTGAGCAGACTCCGCCACCAGCAAACAAAGGTAAATTCATTAAAATCAAATATTGCGTACAGCTTCCAACACCGTCTCCGCAGTTTGTATTTTTCTGTAACTTACCACAGTACGTAAAAGAACCATACAAAAGATTTACTGAAAACCAATTGAGAAAAGAATTCGGGTTTACCGGAGTTCCAATTGAGGTGTATTTCAGACAGAAATAAATTACAATCCCTTTTAGATTTTCTAGGAGGGATTTTATTCATAATTAAATTTATATAAAAGCTTAGCAAAATAATGAATACAATCGTTTTATCAGAACAATTTTCACTGATTAACACTTGGATTAATGAACTTAGAAATGTTGAAATCCAACATGACCGAATGAGGTTTCGTAGAAATATGGAGAGAATCGGAGAAATTGCGGCTTTCGAAATCAGTAAAGGACTGGAGCAAAAAGAAATTGAAATTCAGACTCCTTTAGATAAAATTAAAGTAAATGAAATTGCTGTTCAGCCCGTTATTACAACGATTCTGAGAGCTGGTGTCCCATTGTTTCAGGGAATTTTAAATTATTTAGACAGAGCCGACTGTGGTTTTGTAGCTGCGTATCGTAAACACGATGCAAATGATTATTTCTCGATCAAACAAGATTATTTAACGTGCCCGAATATCGACGGAAGACCTTTGATTGTTGCTGATCCAATGCTGGCAACCGGTGCTTCTCTGATTGAAGCGATCAAAGATTTATTAACAAACGGAAATCCTACTCAACTTCATATTGTTGCTGCTATTGCTTCAAAACAAGGAGTAGAAACGATTGAAAAAGCATACCCGAATGCTAAAATATGGGTAGGTGCAATTGACGAACAATTAACTTCGAAAGGCTATATCACACCCGGATTGGGAGATGCCGGAGATTTGAGCTACGGAGAAAAACTTCAGAGATAATTTTAACAGACTTAAAATAATTCTTTTAAAAAATAGAAAACCATCATTTAATAAACTAAAATGATGGTTTTTTTATTGGGGTTTTGTGGATTAATCTAACAATTCCCATAGTTCTCCTTCTCCCTGGTATCCCTCCTGTAGCCACATTTTATCAAAGGCATGACTAAGTGTTTTACCAACTTCTTTACCGCAACAGTCAAATGAAACTTTATTAGGGCTGTGTACCTTCAGTATCCACTCTTCACCTTCTCCCTGGATTCCGTTTTGTAACCATAATTTGTCAAAAGCATGACTCAGATATAAGCCTTCCTCACGACTGATACACTTAAGTGCAACTCTACCATTAGATAATTCTTCAAGAATAAAGACCTCACCCAGACCCTGGATGCCATTTTGCAGAAAAACTTGTCCATTTCCGTGGCTTAAATATTTTCCTACTTCTTTTCCTTGAGCTTGTAATAGCACTATTTTTGATGATTTGATTGGGTTCATGATATTAATATTTTGTATTTCCTACTCTAAAAGCTTTTCGGTTACCGCTGTCAAAATTTGTTTGTAGACGTCTTTATTAATTTTGATAGGATAAAGGTAGAAGTTAGAAAACAAAATTAAATCAGTGGAAATACTCAAATTGAAAAAATAGTATATATTACTAATAACCTGTGTGTTATATTGTTTTTTTTTCGGTGTGTAAAAGTGAATTATTAAGGGTTTTTCTAATTTTTAATAGATGAAGTCAGGTATTATCTTATGTTTTTAAATATTGATTGTCATTATAAAAAAAAGCAGTTGATCATTTGAGCATTTCAACATTTCCGACAAAATGAGAGGGAGGGCATTTGTATTTTAGAATTAATATAAATTGTCACCATATATTGATTTAATATTCATGAAATAATGAGTTTTGTCTTCTCCGATAAATGCTGATGTCATGATGAAGCGGGGAATAAGCGATCAATTTATACTCATTTTCTATTAAAAAATCTCTTAGATTAAGAAAGGGAGTTTTTCCAAAAGTCTTTCATTAAATCTAATAATAATCCGGGTCGTACTTTGTCCAGGGGATGTTTTGTATCTGGCACTACAGCTAATTTTGCATTCGAAAGAGTTCTGTAAGCCTGTATACTTTCTTCAATAGTCACCATATTGTCTGTATCCCCAACCATAATCTGAACCGGAATATTTATCGATGATAATTGATCTTTTAATGGAGGATTTTTGCCCAAAGAAATCATCATTTCTGCAATAGCGGGAAGTAGTTGTTTCCATTTTGAACCATGCTGAAGCTCCAGCAGTTGGGCGTACTTGGGGACTTTTTCAGCAATAATATCCGGATTCAGCATTTTGCTTTCCTTCACTGCTTGTTCTTCAGTCCAGTCGAATTTTGTTCCCAAAGTTATTATTGAATTTAGTTTCTCAGGATATTGACTTGCGTAATTTAATGCAGCATAACCACCCATGCTGTGTCCGAAAATATAAACATCATTTAAGTTTTCGTTATCAATAAATTCTTTTAGTTCCTGAGTATATTTTTCAATTGTAATTCCATTGTCCGGTATTTCAATATTTCCATGCCCGGAAAATAAAGGGGCATAAACTGTAAAATAATTTGAAAGCTCTTCTGTAAAAGGCTTAAAAATATCACTGTGACCCAAAGCGCCATGCAATAGAATCAAATTTTTCATTAGAATTAGTTTGCTGGAAAATTAAGAAAAATAAGATAGTGTTACTTAATAAATTCGTAAAAAAATAGAGTGCCCAAATTATCGGACACTCCCAAAAATAGAGAAATTAATCATTTATCTAAAATTCGTTATAAATAGCCATTGCCTGAAAATTTGTTCCCGGCTGTGATCCACCTTGTGTACATGGAGTGTTGTCAAAGCAAAATCCCTCCAAGGCAAGTGTGTGAGTTCCCGCCGGCAATTCCACAAAATATGAACCTGTGTTGTAATAAACTCCGGTAAGATTTGTTCCAAACGAGGTGTTGTTAGAATATATATTGGTTGCTTTCACTCTCGCAGTATTATCTACAACCAAATGGGTTCTCAATATTCTTGCTCTTCCGTCTGATGCTGCACTGGATAAAGATATCGGAACCGAAAAGTTTACGGTTACCATTGCCGGTTTCTGTAATGTAATGGTTTGTGTACTTATTGTACTCGCGGTTGTGTTGTTATTAATAGTTACTGCTGGCAGACTAGATAAATTAAATAATTCAGCATAAGGCTGACGGAGCTGGCTTTTAGGAACGTAGTCTACATTACCGTTACTGTCAGCAATTAATACTCTGTCATAATTTATATCTGCTGATTTGTCTTCTATTGTTCTGGTTCTCAATGAACCATTCACATCTAAATCTCTGGTTGGTTCTTCTGTTTTTATCCCTACTTGTGCGTTTAAAATAGAAGTTAATAAAATCGAAATAGTTAATAAAATCTTCATTACGTGTTGTTTTTTATTGATTAATAATTGTTTATTCATCCATTGCCATCACCAGAACACTTACTTTATTATCACCGGATTTAAGAATTTCCCATGCTACTGATGCGATGGTGTTTCCTGTGGTAAATACATCATCTATTAAAAGGATATGCTTGCCGGAGAGGTTTTTGTTGAGTGAAAATAAGTTTTCTGTTTTTAGGCGGTGTTTTTTATTTTGTAAAGCCTGAGCCTTAGAGTTGTAATTTTTTTTTATCAGTTGATGATCGAAGGGAAGATTATAAAACTCAGATAAAGTTTCAGTAAATGTGTGCAATTGATTGTATCCCCTTTGTCTTAATTTTCTTTCATGTAAAGGTATGGTTACCAACAAATCGGGTAGATTGTGTCTGAAATCTAAGCGCTCTGTAGTCCAGTTTGCCAGAACTTTTCCTATATTTTCTCTGTTTCTGTACTTTAATTCGTGTATTATTTTCCGGGTCAGACTGTTTTTCTCAAAATGCAGCAAAGCAGAGGCAGCTTCTACCGGAAAAAAGGTTTTACATTTTTCTTTGACAATATTATCTTCCGAAAATTCAAAATTGGTGAAATGAATTTTTTCAAAGCATACATTACAACAGACTAGATTATGCTCAATAATTCTGTTGCAGTGTAAACACCGATTCGGAAAAAATATATCAAGGAACATTTGTGTTTAAAATTTTCTACAAAATTAAATTAAATATTTCTAAGTTTTGTGATTTTCGTATTTTAATATCGTTTTTATTAAAATATTTTTCTTAATGTTAGTTAATTGGTGTTATTTTGATTTATTTGATTTGGTTTTTTAATTTTATCGGTAAAAAATATAAATTAAAAAAAATGATGTTCTGTCTAATATACTTTTTTAGAATTTTAGAATGTTTTTGTGGTTTTTTGACGAACTTATGTAAGTTTAAACCTGAAAATGCTTAATAATCAATAAAATCTTTTTTTATTTTTTCGACTGCATTTTTCATGCTGACATTAAAATATTCTTTTTCCAGTCGAATCGGTGAAGCCTGCCTTACTTCGCAATCAGCAATGCTGCACGACTCACAGGTTACTCCAACATTGATAGTTTTAAGGGTAGGTGATTTTATAAAATTGATTTTTTTGATGGTCTGAGAATTTAATAGGATACCTAAACAATAACTTCGGTTGCTGCCGTCAGAAAAGGGATTTCTTTGTGATGTTGAAATCACGAGATAGCTTACTCCCTGATCTTTGTAATGGGAAATCTGTGCATCCGTTAATGTTTCATTTTCCTTTAAATGGTGTAGATTTTTTACTGCGATCCATCTTCTGCAATAATGCTCATTGGTCGCATTGGCATGAGGCGCCTGTTGATGGTTTAAGTGTAGCTCTTTTAAAATCTGTATTTTATCGGTGTTTTTCTTCTTTACCAGACATAAATAAAAAAGATCTTTAATGCCTAGCTCAGAAGAAAGAATATTCGTTAATCGGTAGTAAAATGTTTCAGGTGAATTGGTAAATTCTTCAATTAAATTTTCAAAATTAATAGGTTTCCAATCGTTTTGTAAGAAAAATTCTGAAGTTTTCTCAATCGTTTTTGTTTTTGAAATTAATAAAGCTCCTGCGAAATAAGATGCGTAAAAGTTATTTAGAATCTCTTCAAAACTTCCGAAATCGAGCCATGAATAGGTATTTGGACGGTTTTTTAATTCTAAAACATTAAATCCTGTTTCTTTGGCGAGAATAAAAATTTCCTGATCTTGTTCCAGCTTTTTATTTAAAAGCAGTAATTTTTTTTCAGGTATAAATAAAGAACGAAGATTATCCAGCGTTCCATATTGTTCAAAATTTTCTGATTGAACGGTATAACCGAATTTTTCAGTCAAAATATTTTTCAAAGCGTCGGATTGTAATTTTTTGCTGATTTCAAGTTGGTTTTCTATAGAAAACTGCATGGCTTTCTTCTCAATGTCAGGGAAATAATTGTCATATAACTCCTGAAATGAACGTAATACTGCAAAATAAAACCGCTCTTTTCCTAAATTATAGTTTTGCGAAATTTCTATCAGCGCGTTAATAAAAGCGGTTACTTTTTTAGGCGCGTCACTGATGATGCTTATAAGGTTATTTTTATTGATCCCGAAAAGATCTAAAGGGACTTCTTTAAAAAAATCTGATTGCAGTATTTCATTGAAAGGGGCCAGGCTTTTATCCAGTTTTGTAGATACCAGATCATCGAAAGTACAATTCAGAGATTCTGAAAGCTGAATTATTTTATCATGCTTCGGATATTTTTTACCGTTTTCAATTTCATTGAGATAAGATTTTGATAATCCTGTTTTTACAGCAAGGTCCTGCAGAGACCAGTTTTTTTTTTGCCTTTGCTGTTTCAGTTTTAGCCCGAAAACCGTTTTAATAAAGTCGCTGTCAGAATTCATAATTCAAATATAATATTTAGAAGCGATTTTTCGCATAATAATTTTAAAAATAAATTTAGCGAACGTTCGCTGTATGTGAAAATTTTTATTTAGGTTTGTAATGTCGAATCACAAAATCAATACGTTATGGAAACCAAGACGCAATTAAAAATAAAGTCACAACAGCAGTTTGAAGAACTTTTTACTCATGATTTAATCGATTTTTTAGTTGAGCTTCATCAGAACTTTAATCAAAGAAGGTTACAACTTTTAGAAGAAAGAAAAAAAACTCAGCTCGAATTCGATCAGGGAGTTCTTCCGGAATTTTTATCTGAAACAATAGAAATCAGGCATGGAGATTGGGTGTGTGCCCCGCTTCCTGAGGATTTATTGGATAGAAGAGTGGAAATTACAGGACCGGTTGACCGGAAAATGATCATTAATGCTCTGAATTCCGGAGCTTCAACGTTTATGGCGGATTTTGAAGACAGCAATGCGCCGACTTGGAAAAACTGTATGGAAGGGCAGATCAATCTTTCTGACGCAATTAATCGACAGATTGATTTTACAGGGGAACAGGGGAAATCCTACAAACTGAATGATAAAACGGCTGTTTTACTGGTTCGTCCACGCGGTTTGCATTTAAATGAAAAACATATTGAAATTAATAATGAAGAAGCATCGGCGTCGTTAATTGATTTTGGAATTTATTTTTTCAAAAATGTAAAACAGCTATTGGAAAACGGAAGTGGCCCTTATTTTTATCTTCCAAAATTAGAGCATTATAAAGAAGCGAGATGGTGGAATGACGTTTTTGTGTTTTCTCAAAATTATCTGGAAATTCCTCAAGGAACAGTCAAATCCACGGTTTTAATTGAAACCATCACGGCATCTTTTCAAATTGACGAAATTTTGTTTGAACTGAAGGATCATAGCTCGGGATTGAATTGCGGGCGTTGGGATTATATTTTTTCTTTCATTAAAAAATTCAGAAACCTTCCTGAATTTATTGTTCCGGATCGTGATCAGGTGACAATGACCTCTCCTTTTATGAGTGCTTATTCTAAAAGGGTAATTGAAATTTGTCATAAAAGAAATGTTCATGCCATCGGAGGAATGGCAGCTCAGATTCCAATTAAAAATGATTATGAAGCAAACAGTCAGGCGTTTGGAAAAGTGAGAAATGATAAAGAAAGAGAAGTGAAAAACGGTCACGACGGAACTTGGGTGGCACATCCTGCCTTGGTTTCTGTAGCGAAAGATATTTTTGACCAGTGGATGCCTTCGAAAAATCAGATTGATAAAAAATTTAATTATCAGATTACTGAAAATGATTTACTGGAAATCTCCAAAGGTGAAATCTCCGAAAAGGGTGTTCGGAAAAATATCAATGTCGGCATTTTATATATCGAATCCTGGCTAATGGGAATTGGAGCAGCAGCCATTTATAATCTGATGGAAGATGCGGCAACGGCGGAAATTTCAAGAACGCAGATTTGGCAATGGCTGAAAAATGAAGCGGTTTTAAGTGATGACCGAACATTAACAAGGGAGATGGTTCTTCAATGGGAATTTGAAGAATTGGAAAGAATTGAAAAATATGTGGGTGAACAGCGTTTCAAAAATGGAAAATTCAATCTGGCTAAAGAACTTTTCAATGAACTGATTTTTTGTGAAAACTTTGAAGAATTTCTGACACTGAAAGCGTATCCTTTTATTTAAAAAGAGATAATAACCAAACCGTCACCTCGGGTAGATTTTGAAAAATCGTATCGAGAATTTATCAACTAAGAACTAATCACTAACAACTGGCAACAATTAACTAAACCAAAAATATTATGAAAACAAGACAAGAACAAATTCAGGAAATAGAAAAAGACTGGCTGGAAAATCCACGTTGGAATGGTGTAAAAAGGCCTTACACAGCAGAAGAAGTGTTAAAACTTCGCGGTTCTTATAAATTAGAGTATACGATTGCAACTGAAATGTCTAAGAAATTCTGGACTCAACTCAATAATCAGGATTTTGTGGCCGGATTGGGAGCATTAACTGGAAATCAGGCCGTACAGGAGGTTGATGCAGGTCTGGAAGCGATTTATCTTTCAGGATGGCAGGTTGCAGCAGATGCAAATTTATCAGGTGAAATGTACCCTGATCAGTCTCTGTATCCGGCAAATTCGGTGCCTTCTGTCGTTAAAAAAATAAACAATGCTTTGTTGAGAGCTGATCAGATTCAATCGGTGAACGGTGGTGTTGAAAAAGAATATTTGGTTCCGATTATTGCAGATGCCGAAGCTGGTTTCGGAGGAAATCTGAATGCTTATGAATTGATGAAGCAAATGATTGAAGCCGGAGCTGCCGCAGTCCATTTTGAAGATCAGTTGTCTTCTGCAAAAAAATGTGGTCATTTAGGTGGAAAAGTACTGGTTCCGACTCAGGAAGCAATTAATAAATTGATTGCGGCCCGTTTGGCAGCAGACGTTTTGGGTGTGCCAAGTTTAATTATAGCCAGAACAGATGCCGATGCAGCAGATTTACTGACGTCAGATATTGATGAAAGGGACAAAAAATTTGTAACAGGTGAAAGAACTTCCGAAGGCTTTTATATGGTGAAAAATGGAGTAGAGCAGGGAATTGACAGAGGTTTATCCTACGCTCCGTATGCGGATTTGATCTGGATGGAGACTTCAAATCCTGATCTGGAACAGGCCAGAAAATTTGCTGAAGGAATTCATGCGAAATTTCCAGGGAAAATGTTGGCTTATAACTGTTCACCCTCTTTTAACTGGGCGGCGAGATTAAGTGTCGATGAAATGTTAAATTTTAGAGAAGAATTGGCAAAAATGGGGTACAAATTCCAGTTTATCACTTTAGCAGGTTTTCATGCATTGAATACGGCGATGTTTGAACTGGCTTTAGCATATAAAGAAAAAGGAATGGCTGGATATTCTGAATTGCAGGAACGAGAATTTGCTTTGCAAAAACAGGGTTTCAGAGCGGTGAAGCATCAGTCTTTTGTAGGGACAGGATATTTTGACGAGGTGCAGAATGTTGTAACCAATGGTTCTTCTGCAACAGTTGCGATGAAGGACTCTACAGAAACAGCACAGTTTCATTAAGTATAAGTGCCGGGATTTAACACAAGAAAATCAATGATTGTCAATGTAAGATAAGTGTAAATTTTATCGAAGATAAAATCCTTGCGCCTTAAAATATACAATTTATAATATTTTTGCGCCTTTGCGATTTACCAACAGTCATAAAAGGTTATTAAAAAGTTCCATTTTAAATAAATTTTATTGTTAAAACCTCTCTGTTTTGGGGAGGTTTTTCCTTTTTATAGCTATTTTTGAGTAAATATTTGACGAAGATGAGTTTGATTTTTGAAAAACAAATACAGGTAACAAAAGAATATATTGACGGAAATAATCATGTGAATAATGTTCAGTATGTTCATTGGGTAGAAGAAATTGCAGGTGAGCATTGGGATTTTGTGAAACATAAAACCGATTTTCCTAATGATATCTGGATGCTTCTCGATCATCATATTCAATACAAAAAGCAGGTGTATTTAGGAGATATTATGACGATAAAAACATATCCGAAATCTCCCGAAGGAATTCGTCAGCCAAGAAAAGTAGAGTTTTACTGCAATGACCAGCTGGTTGTGGATTCTCTGACACTTTGGGTTTTTGTGGATAAAGAAACTAAAAGAGTGAAAAGACTGGAAGGTGATTGGTTGGATACATTATAACCTGACTCAGGAAAAAGTCATATATGTTAAGCTTTTTTCTTTTAACCTCTTTTATCCTATCTTTGCATTATGATACGTATTACAAAAATTTTTACATTCGAAACGGCACATGTGCTGTATAATTATGACGGAAAATGTAAAAATATGCACGGGCATTCTTATAAGCTGTTTGTGACAGTGAAAGGGAAGCCTGTAAATGATTTGGAGAACCCTAAGAATGGGATGGTAGTGGATTTTGGAGATATCAAAAGCATCGTAAAGTCTGAAATTGTGGATGTCTGGGATCATGCCGTGTTGATCAACGGACTGTCACCTCATAAAGAACTGGGTGAAAGTTTAGAAGATCAGGGGCATAAAGTGATTTATTGTACTTTTCAGCCTACTTGCGAGAATATGTTATACGCGATCGCAGCAAAAATTAAGTCAAAACTTCCGGAAGGAATTTCTTTGGCCTATCTTAAACTTCACGAAACAGAAAACTCTTACGGAGAGTGGTTTGCAGAAGATAATCAGTAATTTACTCAATAAAAACTCAAAACGGTGTTAAAAACAACCATCAATTTAGAACCTGGTAAAAAAGTGTATTTTGCTTCAGATCAGCATTTTGGTGCTCCTGATCCGAAAAAAAGTAAAGTGCGTGAGGAGAAATTTATCCGTTGGATGGATGAGATCAAGCAGGATGCTCAGGTTTTGTTTTTAATGGGTGATTTGTTTGATTTCTGGCATGAGTGGAAGCATGTGATTCCAAAAGGGTATGTCCGTGTTTTAGGAAAAATTGCAGAACTGAAGGACCGGGGAATTCATATTTATTTTTTTGTAGGAAACCACGATCTTTGGATGAAAGATTATCTCGAAGAAGAGATCGGCTGTACGGTTTTTTATAAGAAACAATATTTTGAAATGGGCGGCAAGCAGTTTTTGCTGGCTCATGGTGATGGTTTGGGCCCCGGAGATAAAGGGTATAAAAGAATGAAAAAAGTCTTTACCAATCCTGTTGCCCAGTGGTTTTTCAAATGGCTGCATCCGGATATTGCCATGAAAATTGCCTTGTATATGTCACAGAAAAATAAAATGATTTCTGGTGATGAAGACAAAGAGTTTTTAGGGGAGGATAAAGAATTTCTGATCATTTATTCCAAAGAAAAACTGAAAACTCAGAAGATCGACTATTTTATTTACGGACACAGGCATCTTCCGATGGTTTTGGACCTTAATGAAAACGCAAAATATATCAATCTTGGAGACTGGATTTCGTACTTTACGTATGGTGTTTTTGAAAAAGATTTTGAATTGAAAACTTTTGAAGAAAGCATAAAAAAAAGTTACCCCATAAAAGAGGTAACTTGCGAATGAGTTTGATGTCATTCTGTTTTTAATCCATATTCCGGAATTATAATAGCAATAATTTGACCAAAATTTTTGTTCCTAAATTAAAAAAATATTAAAAGACTGTTTTAGCGTTTATATCAAATCCAATTTGAGACCATAAAACAGCATGAAAATAATTTTAAAGACCATTGAAAAGTATATTTAACATACGTACAGAGCAGGATTTTATAGATATTTGTCTGGAAACATTCCGTTATCAATACGAAAATATTGAGGTGTACAGGAAATTTGTGGATTTTTTAAAAATTAATCCGACTGACATTAATGAGCTGACAAAAATTCCTTTTCTGCCAATTGAGATGTTTAAAAATCATCAGGTTTTGGACAAAAATGTGACAACAGATCTGTTTTTTCAAAGTTCCGGAACGACACAGATGAATTTATCCAAACATTTTATTGCCGACGAAAGTATTTATCAGGAAAGTATCTACAAAAGCTTTGACCGTTTTATAGGAAAGCCCGAAGATTTTATTTTTCTGGGTTTATTGCCAAGCTATCTGGAAAAACAAAATTCTTCCTTAATATATATGGTAGATTACTTAATGAAAAAATCTGCCAAGCCGGAAAACGGATATTTTCTCTATAATCATTCCGATTTATTTGAACTGTTAAATACTTTACAAGATAAAAAAGTAATTCTATTTGGAGTTTCCTTTGCTCTGCTGGATTTTTTAGACTACTGTCAGGCTGAAAGGAGTGAAGATTCACTGAACTTTTTAGAAAATCTCGTAGTTATTGAAACCGGAGGAATGAAAGGGAGAAAAGAAGAGATGACCAAAGATGAATTATTAAAAATTTTAAAGGACGGTTTTAAAACAGATAAAATTTATTCTGAATATTCAATGACAGAGCTTCTTTCGCAAGCCTATTCTTTAGGACAAAATATTTATGAATGTCCGGGTTGGATGAGGATTCTGGTTAGAAATGCCGAAGACCCTTTTAGTTATGAAAAAGAAGGAAGAACAGGAGCAGTTAATATAATTGATCTCGCCAATATCCATTCGTGTGCTTTCATCGCCACTCAGGATTTGGGAAAAACGCTTCCCGGCGGCAAGTTTCAGGTATTGGGGAGAATAGATCATTCGGATATTCGAGGATGCAGCCTGCTTGTGAGCTAGTATGTTTAAGACTGAGAAAATTTTTCCAGTGACCTTTTGGGGTTAAGAGTTTAATGTCAATTTAAAATTGAAGGGTTAAAATAAAAAAAGGAGTGTTAAAAATAGAAGAATTAGTTCATGCATTTATCCATTCTCAATGCGATTTTGAGAAAGAAGTTGTATTGACCAATCATTTTCAGGCCGATTGGGAAGCTGATATTCTGATCATTGGTGCGGACGGTTTTAGCCATGAAATTGAAATCAAACTTTCAAAAAGTGATTTCAAAAACGATTTTAAAAAATCTTATACCAATACAAAAACCGGTGAGAAATTTTTAAAACATGATAAGATTGGTTGTGGTGATTATGTTTGCAATGCATTCAGTTTCCTGCTTCCGATGGGAATGGTTGATCATTCTCTGATTCCTGAACATTGCGGAATTATCGAATTTTATCATAATGTCGATTCCTGGGAAACTGAATTTTATGGCCTTCGTCAACCAAAAAAAGTGCACGAAGATTCTTATTGGAATTTAAATGATAAAGATCTTTTTATCCGGAAAATGGCGCTGAACCTATTGCAGCGAAAAATGGAAATTAAAGGCAAGCATGAAGAATTGATCTTTAAAAATCCTTTCGATATCAAGAAAATAAAATAAATCCTGTCGTTTGACGGGATTTTTTGTTGTTTGGTTCGGTGTTTGATTTTTAGTTTAAATCTAATTGTAGTTAAATTAATACTTCAGTTTATTGGTTTTAGTTTATAAAATTTAAAAGTCTGTTTTAATGAAAAAGTTGTTATGTGTGATTTTTGTACCTTTTATTTTTAATGTTCATTATTCTCAGAATCCGAAAAAACATATACCTTGCTATGATCTGAGAGAGGTATTGAAAGTAGAGGCGACTTCTCTTTATAAACCGCACCTGGATGCTTCCAAAAGTTTTGGAGTAGCATTGCTGAAAGATTCTAAAGCAGTTCAGAAGTATATTAACAACGGGAAATTTCATAAAATAAAAAAATCGGCCAAAGGATATAAGGTTCAGAAACTCGATTACAGCCGGGCCTGGATGGTTTCCAAAGCCAAAGCCACCTTAGAAAAAATGGGGGCAAGATTCAGTAAGGAAACAAAAGGACACACTTTTACGGTATCATCGATTACCAGAACGTTGGAAGATCAATGTAGATTAAGAAAAGTTAATACCAATGCATCTTTGGGGATAAGCTCCCACAATTACGGAAATTCTTTCGATATTTCTTATATACGGTTTAATGATGTTTTAAAGTACAATCCCAAAATGGAAGCGGCTTTGGAAAAGGTTTTAAAATATTATGCGAATGCCGGAATGATTTATTACATCAAAGAAAAGCAGCAAAGCTGTTATCACATTACGGTAAGAAATTATTAAACACATTTCAATTATGAGTGAATACTTGCACAAGTAGTTTACTTTATTTAATTTTATCCAACTAAATATACCGTGAAAATATGACAAATTTAAACCAAGAACAATATGACCTGGCGATTGCAGACTGGACAAATTGCCGTGTAAATTATTCTACAGTTCAAAAATTAATTTCAACAACCCAAATTTTTCAAATTTCAGCCGCTCAGGTTGATCAGATCAAAAAAGTAAATAACTACAAAGAGTTTTGTGCTAAAATAGGAGTTTACAGTGATCAAATCGTTTTAATTTTGGTAGGGCTTGATGAAAATGGAAAAGAAATTCTTTCGGGAGACTACCCATGCAGTGCTTTAGAAACACTGAAAGGAGAACTTACCCTTGTAGAACAAAGAGAATATACGGTTATTAATAATGCTGTTCTTTCTTCAGATTTGAGAAAAGTAGACAGCGATTCGGATATGTATTTTCCGGTGTCTAATAAGCCGGTAATGGAACAGGATAAAGCTTTGGAGGCAATTGAGCGCTGGAGAGATGAAGGGATGACCTGGTTTTACAGAGAATGTTCAGAATTCAGAGGTAATGGCGTTTTTCAGCAATTCTATGTACCTTCTCTAAACCTTACTCCTCATGAGCCGGGAAAAGTACTGGATCATTTCGTGTGTTCTTTCGGGCTTAAATTTTCTGATGTTTATCAAAAAATGCTTGTTACCCTTATTTTCATTTCTTTTTATGACGATCTGTTGGAGAATGGTAGCGGAAGTACTCCGATTTCTTCTAACACATATGATTGGTCACAGCCTTGTCCTCCGATCTGTAGAGTATAATTTTTTAACTAAACTTAATTGTGGATACATACAAAGTAATACTTTATCTTAATAATAGTTTACTTGTCATTTGTGCTTTAATAGGCATTTTGAAGTACAAATTTTTTAAAAATACAGAAAAATGGTATGTTTATTATATCATTTTTCTTTTTTTGATAGAAGCTGTTGTTAAGGTCTCTCTTTATGTTTTTGAGCATGATGATGTCAACTTTTTGTTTCCATATTATGTTTCGGGGGAGCTTTTGCTTCTGGCGAGTCTGTTTATAAAAAAATCGAACCTGTCGTATTATTTTTACATTCCGGTAGTTCTTTTGGTGGGATACTTTTTTATAGACAGTAAAATTGAAACCAATGATATAAAGAAAGTGGTTTCCAATATTGTTGTTATCTGTTTTGCGGGCTACGCACTTCTGACAGAGATTAAAAATAATAATATCAATAACAGATTTATCCTTGCTGACAGTTTGATATTTTTATATTATGCCGTTTCTGTATTTGTATTTTTCCTTCTTCGTCAGATGGAAAATTTTTCGAAAGGAGAAATGTTCCTGATCTGGAATATCAATAATATTCTTTGCTGTTTCCTTTATATATCAATCATTTATACCTTTTTAAAATTAAAGAAATAACCCTAAATATCAGTTTTTTTATTACTTTAATTGTCGTACTGGTGATTATTGTATCTTTTATTTTGCTGGCTTACAGAAGTTTTATTCAGAGAATTATCAAAGAGAAAAATGCACAGCACGAAGCAGAAGTTCAGCATCAGAAAAACCTTGCTTTAGAAAATATTAAAGCTCAGGAAGCGGAAAGAAGACGAATTGCGGTAATGATTCATGATGATATCGGGAACCGTTTAAATATCCTTTCGCTATGGCTCAATAATTTAGATACAAAAGGGGATGAGCTGATTAAGAAAAATATTTCGGGGCAGATGTCATCGCTTATTGATTCTGCAAGAAGTATTTCCCACTCACTATATCCTGTAAATCTAGAATCTGTAGGGCTCGTACTGTATATTGAAGAGTTAATTGCTAATTTGGCGACAAGAGTTAATATTTCCCTTACGGTAAGTCCGAAATTTCAGAAGAAAGATATTTTTATTGAAGTTCAGTTATACCGTATCATACAGGAATTTACGACCAATGTTCTGAAACATTCCAAAGCAACAAGAATCTGGATTTATATCAAAGACAATCAGACCAGTCTGGGAGTTGTAATTTCGGATAACGGTGAAAGTTTTGAATATGAAGCCGTAAAAAAAGGAATGGGTATAAAAAACATTGAATCCCGTATCAAATCTATGAATGCGGTGCATAAGTGGAAAAATATTTTAGAAAAAGGAAGCCGTTTAATTATTAAAATCCCGTACAACAATGAAACCCCAAATTAAAATAGCCCTCATTGATGATGAAGAGCTGATTCTCGAAGGTGTAAAAATGCTATTGTCTTCCGAACAGAATATTTCTGTAGGACTTACAGCAAACAATGGTCCCGATTTCTTAGAAAGTCTGGAAAATATATCCAAAGAAGATTTTCCCGATATCGCATTGGTAGATGTTCAGATGCAGCCGATGAACGGATTTGAATTGGTGGAAATTTTAAAAGAAAAATATCCCGATCTTAAAATAATTATCCTCTCTTCTCATTACAAAACAACTATTTTAGGATATATGGTGAAATTAGGAGTATCAGCATTTCTTCCTAAAAACTCAAACAGAAAAACATTTATCGACGCCATTACCATGGTGTATAAAAATGGTGTGTTTTTCACTGCAGAAGATCATCAGATGTTATTTTCCTATATGAACAGTTCGTCTAAGAAGAAAACCTTATTTGAAATGGATGATGAGCTGTCTGACCGCGAAAAAGATGTTGTAAAACTGATCTGTCAGGAATGTACCAATAATGAGATTGCTGAAAAGCTGTTCATAAGTCCGAGAACGGTAGAAAGCCACCGACAGAGAATTGTAGAGAAAATTGGCGCTAAAAATACAGTGGGAATTGTTATTTATGCAATCATTAATAATATCCATCCTGTAGAAAGAATCTGATTCCGTAGAAATACGGAATTTTTTATTTAGTAGTTTCTACTCTAGTATCCTGGTTGTTTTCCTTGTTACTTTGAAATGTCTGTGATGACACAGTTTTTAGCAATATCCAGCAATGAATATTGTAAACTGTTGAAAATAAAATACAAAGGATTGACATGGAAAAAGAAATGATTTCAATCGGAATATTTTTCGATGGAACAGGAAATAACGGAATTAATGCAACTTCTTCCCAAAAACCTAATAAAAATAATCAGAGTTATCAAAGTGATATAACCAATATTTATAAACTTTTCAGATTGTTTAACGGGAATGAAAAAAAATATATTGAAGGAATAGGCACTGTTAGCGGGCAGGAAGACAGTGACTTTGCCATCGTAACGTGCAAAAATCCTTATGGTTATACCGGTTATTCTTCTGATGATAAACTTGCCGAAGCTCTTGATTTTATCAATGGGAAAATGGAGGATCAAACGAAGGAATATCACTTCTATATTTATGGTTTCAGCAGAGGAAGCATGCTGGCGAGAAATTTATGCAATGAGCTTAATCTTTCAGAAAATGTAAAGGTTAAATTTCTGGGTATTTTTGATACGGTAGAATCTGATCCTTTTAACGAATATAATGTCAGTATTTTACCGGAAATAGAAAATGTTCTTCATATCTGTGCTGTGAACGAATGCCGATATTTTTTTCCGCTCACAGGTATTTTCGAAGAGTCAAAACAGATGGAAGATGCAAAGTCTTATGTAGGAACTTCTGTTTGGAAAGAAATTTTTGTTCCCGGAGCGCACGCTGATATCGGCGGAGGTTATCTGGAAGGTTCACAGTCTGTCTATGTTTCTGCAAATTATACGAATAACAAAGAGGTAGATGAATATGTTGAAAATGTACAGAATACGGCTAAAGATTCGGAAGGAAATAAGATTTGGAATTTTCTTCTGGAAGATTATAAAATAGATGAGGGCGCATTCTTTTCGCAGGCTTATGTGGAGAGGAATACGGTTTATAATGACCTTGCAAAAGTATACGGAAAACTGATGTTGGCTGAAACGAATGTCGTAGAGGCAATATTCAGTACAGATTTTAATGAGTCCAATTTCGAAATCAATGCTTCTGAGCATTCTTTTCTGATTCATTTTTCAAATGAACTGGAAGCGTATACCAAGGATCTTTCACCAAGTTTAAAACCTGTTTATCATTATCAGAACTTTTCAGACTACACCCATATTTCCGCGAATTTCGGTCTGTATCCGAGTGTCTTATTTAAGCAGGCAGAAGACCAGGTAAATGTTGAAGTGATCAACAATGGTCTGAATGTTCCGAGTAATGCGAATGTCGACAAAGCTGAGGCAGATTATTCAAAGTTCCATTCCGATACCCAGCTGCTGGCAGACGGTTCCATTATAGATTATGCCTACGGAAGTAACATCCCGAATAACGACACCTGGAGTCGTTCAATATTGATCAAAGAGAATTTTTATAATAAATGTTAGTACTTTTTCAGTTTTAAATTTAGGTGTAGAGCTGTCCAGTGTTTAGGACAGCTCTTTTTTGTTTTTTTACAATCCGGCTTTTGATTCTTCTGCCGTTGTCAGGTGGCTATGAATCTCTTTCTCCAGATCTTTTACCAAACGGTCAATCATTTTTTTTGTAATCCCCGGCCTCAAAATAATATGAGTGGTTTCCTGATGGGTAGCCAGTTGCCATTTGTACTGCAGTTTTTTACTCACACGGGGGATAAGAATGGTAAGGGCATTCGGATTTTTCCAAACGTCTATTCCAATTGCAGATAACTGCTTGTAGGCATAATCAGTCATTTCAAGACATTCATTAAGTCTTTTTTTCAATCCTTCAACTCCTACGGTTTTTATGAAATGCCATAAGATTAATGAAGTAATGCCGTTGCGGGACCCTGTAATGGTATCATCAAGACTGTCGATAACATTAACGTATTGCGAAACCTGTTCTTTGTGATGTTTAAGGACAATCACCACACCACAGGGAATTGGTGATCCGATAAATTTGTGCCCGCTTGTATTGATAGAATCTGCTCCTTCTGTAAAATCAAAATTAGGTTTTGGACTCAGAAATTGGGCATAACTTCCACAAAATGCAGCGTCACAGTGGATATAGCGATTCTTGATACGAAGATGATCAAGAATTTGATGGATATGTTTAATATCGTCTTTCGCTTCTTTCACGGTGGTGCCTATATTGGCAACGATAATAGCCGGTAATTTTTGATGATTGGACAGTTTCTCTTCAAGATCTGTATAATCCATTTCTCCGTTATGCTGAGACTTGATTTTTTGAGATTTTAAGCTTAGAATGTCTATATTTTTTTCAATACTGTAATGGGCATCTTCTGAAAAATAAACAATTCCGTCAGGGTATAACCTTTTAGCTAAATAGAGGGCATAAAGGTTTCCTTCTGTGCTGCCATTGGTGATATAACCCCAGTAATTATTTTCAGGAGCTTTAAAAAGCTGTGCAAAAAAATCAATGACGTCTCTTTCGAAAGGGTGAGTGTTTATCTGATAAGAACCACCGGAATAAAATGCATCTCCTACATTATTAATAGGATATTTCATGAACTTATACAGGATAGAATAATCAAAATCAATCGTACATGGGTAACCCAAAAAATGGTTATTTTTATTGCTTAAATATTTCTCTAACTGGTCAATTTTACCCAGATCTTCTGATGTTAAATTTTTATTCATAGTAATAGTTTTTGGTCTAGTAAATATACACTGAAAATTTAACATAATAAAATGCCGTTCAGCTAGTTGAGATTAAATGTGATTCATATTATAAAGCGCATACTGAATTTTGAAAATGAACAATTTATAATGCTTTTACGACACATTCGACAATTCATTTCTTTTTCCGTATTTTTGCACCCGAAAAATATTCAGTATTAATTCTTAATTATTCATACATGCTTTCTGTTCAAGGTTTAGGGCTACATCATTCAGGAAACTATTTGTTTCAAAACGTGAATTTCACTATTAAAAAGGATGATAAAATTGGTTTGGTTGGTAAAAATGGAGCGGGAAAATCCACTTTATTAAAAATGCTTTCCGGAGAAATTACATTCTATGAAGGAAATGTGGTTCCTGAAGGAAATATTACCATTGGTTTTCTGAAGCAGGATCTTGATTTTGTGAAGGGAAGAACCGTTTGGAACGAAACGATGCAGGCTTTTGAGCAAATCAATGCTTGGAAAGATGAATTGGAGGAAATAAACCACCAAATGACGGTAAGAACCGACTACGAAAGTGATTCTTACACAGATTTGATCAACAGAATGACCGATCTGAATGATCTTTTGATGCATCATGATGCCTATAATTTGGAAGGTGATATTGAAAAAGTATTGTTTGGTCTTGGTTTTAAAGCTGATGATTTTCAAAAAATAACAGATGAGTTTTCAGGAGGTTGGAGAATGAGAATCGAATTAGCAAAATTGCTTCTTCAGAAAAATGATTTAATGCTTCTCGATGAGCCTACCAACCACTTGGATATGGAGTCAATCATCTGGCTGGAGAATTTCCTGAAAGATTATCCGGGAGGAATTCTTTTGGTAAGTCACGATAAACAATTCATGACGGCAGTCTGTAACCGTACTTTTGATGTGAACAACAGAAAAGTGGATGATTATAAAGCCAACTATTCCAAATATTTGGTAATGCGTGAAGATCGCCGTGAAAAACTGATTCAGGCTAAAAAGAATCAGGATGCGGAAATCAAACAAATGGAAGATAACATTAATAAATTCCGTGCGAGTGCTACCAAAGCATCTTTTGCCCAGTCATTGATTAAAAAATTAGATAAAATTGAGCGTATTGAGGTTGATAATGAAGATGTTTCAAAATTCAATATCCGTTTCGTACAGTCTCAGGTTCCAGGAAAAGTGATTTTCGAAGCTGAAAACCTGGGTAAAGCATATGGCGAAAAGCAGATTTTTGATGATGTGGACTTTATCGTTCAGAGAGGAGACAGAATTGCGCTTTTGGGACAGAACGGACAGGGAAAAACAACATTGGCAAAAATCCTTGCCGGAGATATTAAAGATTATTCCGGAAACTGGAATCTTGGACACAACGTTAATATCGGTTATTTCGCACAGAATCAGGAAGAAGTTCTTACACCTAATAAAACCGTTCAGGAAGAGGCGGAAGATGCGGCGACTGAAGAAACAAGACCCAGAGTAAGAGATTTGTTAGGATCTTTCCTTTTCCAGGGGGAAGCAGTAAATAAAAAGACAAAGGTCCTTTCCGGAGGGGAGAGAAACCGTCTGGCTCTTTGTAAATTGCTTTTGCGTCCTTTCAACACGTTGATTATGGATGAACCTACCAATCACCTGGATATTCAGTCTAAAGAGATTATCAAGCTGGCTCTGCAGAAATTTGAGGGTACGCTTATCGTAATTTCTCACGACAGAGAATTCTTACAAGGACTTTGTGATAAGATTTATGAATTCCGTGATGGTAAAATGAAAGAATTCTTAGGAGATATCAATGAATATCTGGAATTCAGACAGAAAGAAAGCATCAGAGAAATCTCAGCAGAAAAAGCAAAACTTCACAGCGATGAGCCCAAAGCTGAAGTAAAGAAAGTTGAAGAGAAACCGGTAGCCAACAGCCAACAGTCAACTATTGTAAGCAAAGAACAAAAAAACCTTCAGAACAAATTAAAAAAAGTAGAAGAAAAAATCTCTGAACTCGAAATCAAGATCGAAGAAATGGAAGCTTCTTTTGCTAAAGAAAATCCTTCTGAAGAAACACTGGAAAAATATAATAAAATTAAAGAAGACCTGGATCTTGCATTACAGGAATGGGAGCATTTAGGATCCCAACTGAATTAATTTTTGAAAATAATAGATGCTTCGACAGGCTCAGTATAATATTTTTAATACTAATTATTTTTATTAGTGGTGAATTTTTAACGATGTCATTCTGAGCTTATCGAAGCATCAAAACATGGAGTATTGCAATTAGTATTAGCATTGTCATCCTGAGCCTGTCGAAGGATCTTCAAGCATATTTTAAAAAGAAATGTAACAAAACTCCAATCATTTCTACACATTACATAAAGCATTTTAATAAAACTTTAATCTAAGTTTTTAATTTATTTTCATAATTTTGAACGATGATTTTTAAAGAAAGCAGAATTCTAAAGAGTTTTATCTCCAAGCTATTGTTTGGGATATACTTTATTGCGCTGTTTTCTCAAAGTTTTCACCATCATGATTCTGTAGATTATTTTAAGAATTTTAATTTTAAAAAATCAGAACATTCAGTCTCAGAAAATATTGCGAAAGAAAAAGCCGGCGACTGTTTGGCGTGTCATTTCTTAGCGACCGGACATACATTAGTTCCTGAAGAATTTAGTTTTACTTTTGAAAGTTATACCCATGAAGTAGAACTTATCATTGACATTCAGGAAAGAATCTGGTCTCAGACAAAATTCAATTTTCAACTTAGGGGACCTCCCTCAATTTCATAATTATAGATTTTTTTGGTTTAAAGTTTAATGCTTTAAGGTTAATTTTTTTTTAACCTAAACTATTGGCATTATTACACTTGTACATTTTATGTGTACATGATAAACCCATTCAACAAATTTTTCACGAAAAAATGTACCTTATTATAAGGGTACGCAATCAATCTATTTACAATGAAATTGATCTATAGTTTATTGCTGATCTTTTGCGGATTGGCGATTACAAACGCACAGCAGACTTACACTGTACAAGGAACTGTTCAGGATTTTCATGACAAAACGATGCTGGAAAATGCAGAAGTTAAAATTGGAGATTTTACAACAAAAACAGACAAAAAAGGAAAATTTTCCTTTAATAAAATTCCTGCAGGAAACTATATTCTCATTGCTAAACATCCTGATTGTAATGATTATACTGAAAATGTAGGAGTTACTCAGGATCTTCACGTATCTATTGTTCTGGAACATCATAGCCAGGATATTGAAACTGTGACGATACATGGGAATCATAAAAAGAACGGCTCTCTGGTCGTTAAAACTCTCGATAAATCTGAAATAGAAAAAAATTCTACCGATAATCTGGGGAATTTATTATCAAAAATTTCGGGAGTTACTGCTCTAAAGACGGGGAATAATATTTCAAAACCTATTATTCATGGTCTTTATGGAAGTCGTATCAACATCATGAATAATGGAGTAAGGCTGGCCGAACAAGAATGGGGAGTAGAGCACGCACCGAATGTTGATATCAATAATTTTCAGCATATCGATGTGATAAAAGGAGCATCTGCTCTGAAATATGGAAGCGATGCCATTGGCGGAGTCGTAGTCATGGAATCAGAGATTTTTCCTAAAAAAGATACCATCAAAGGTTCAGTGGGACTTTCCGGGATTTCCAATGGTCGAGGTCTGGGATTGGACGTAGATGTGGCTAAAGTATGGAAAAACGGATGGGCTGTAAAGTCAGGGGGAAGCATCAAAAAATTGGGAGATCAGCATGCTCCGGATTATAATCTGATGAACACCGGAATGGATTTTTCTTCATTCAACTTTACGGTTCAGAATAATACTTATGAGAGGGGAATTTCATTTGATTATTATTTAACAAACCAGAATATAGGAATTTACAGAGGTTCCCACGTTGGAAATAATGAAGATTTCTATAATGCAACGACTTCAAAAATCCCTATTTATACCGGAAACTTCAGTTATGATATCGACAATCCAAAACAGGTTATTGAGCATCATATTGCAAAGATTTCCGCATTCAAAAGATTTGAAAATATAGGAAAATTATCGGCTACCTACAGCTATCAGTATAATCACAGACAGGAATATGATATCAGAAGAGGTGAATTGAATGAAGTTCCGTCTCTGGATTTGGAACTAATGACGCATCAGCTTAATCTTAATGATTTACTGGAAAGAGGAAAGTGGTCTTTGGAAACAGGAATTGATGCCAGCTTTCAAAATAATTACTCAGATCCGGCAACAAAAGCACGACGTCTGATACCGAATTATGATAAATATTCTGCAGGGGTGTATTCTATTTTTAAATATAAAATATCAAGCAGTTTGAATGTTGAAGCTGGTGCCAGATATGATTTCACCCGTTATGATGTTACAAAATGGTATGATAAAAGTGATTGGGATAAATTATATGCGGATACTTATCCTCAGTTTTATGTGAGAACAAATCAGAACAGAGTTCTGACGCGTCCTCAGCTTAATTATAACAATGTTTCTTTCAATGCCGGCTTGGAGTATCGTCCGAATTCAAATTTTGATTTGAAGTTTAATTATGCTAAAGTAGGAAGAACTCCGAATATTGCTGAGCTGTTCTCAGACGGTTTGCATCATTCTGCCGCAGTCATTGAAATTGGTGATATGGGATTGAAAAATGAGCAGGGACATCAGTTTAACCTTACAGCGGATGCAAAATTCAATGTTCTCAGAGGATTGAATGTCTCTGTGAATCCTTACTTTTTCATTACTAAAAATTTCATTAATGAAATTCCTACCGGAGTACAAAATACCATCAGAGGAGTATTTCCTGTTTGGTCATATCAGCAGATTGATGCGAAAATGTATGGGGTAGATTTGGATGTCAGCCTGAAACTGACGGACAATTTTACTTATGTAGGAAGAGGAAGCTACCTTTATGGTCAGGATGATACCCATCATGAGCCGCTGATTTTAATGATGCCGCCTAATTTTTCCAATGCATTGCAATTCAGCAAAACAGAATGGAATAATTTCTATTTCACCGTTGAAAACCAAACGTTTTTAACACAAACCAGATTTCCGATTCATAATGCAACAATACCTGTTTATGAAAACGGAGATGAGGTACAGAAAACAGTTGATTTCAGTACTCCGCCGGGAGGATATTCTCTTTGGAATATTCAGACAGGAGTCAACATCAGCAAAAATCTTTCTGCCGGACTTATCGTAAATAATCTTTTCAATGTTTCGTACAGAGATTATTTAAACAGGATGAGATTTTTTGCGGATGAGGCAGGAAGGAATTTTATTTTAAACTTTAGATACAGATTCTAAAGACTTCGAAATTTATTAAGTTAAAATTTTACAACCTTAAAATTATTTAAAATGAACAAACTATTCAATACTAAAAATATTATCAAATTATTAGCTGTTTTATTTATTGCAATCACAGTGGTTTCTTGTCAGAGAGACGGTTCTGCAGAAGAAGATGACATTCCTCAGGAAGATCTTACGAATATTCTTTTACAGGTAAAAGATGTTGCAGCGCAAACTACAACTACATATAACTACAGCATGGGAGCGGGAGGTTCTCAGCCTATCGTATTACAGGATGGGAAAACTTACCAGGTGGAAGTCGAATTTAAAAATGGAAACGAAGATGCTACACAGGAAATTAAAGATGCAAAAGATGAGCATTTTTTAGTATTTAATTTCCCTAATTCAGACATTGCTTTAACCCGTACAGACGATGCCAGCTCTACAAGAGGAGACGGAAAACGTGTTGGATTAAAAACTGAATGGGTGGTAACTAAAGCGGTGAAGAATACTTCGGCAACAAGTCAATTGGTGCTTACTTTATACCATGAGCCGGCTAGCGTTTCTGAAGATTCTCAGGCCAGCGGAAACGGAGTAGTATTCGGAACTCAGACAGGAGGTGAAACTGATGCTCAGGCTAACTATAAGATTACGAATTAATAATCCTTATAACCGGAATAAAAACCCACTGAATTTTTCGGTGGGTTTTTATTTAACAATATTTGGCGTTTTAAGTTGTTTTTAATTGAGTGATTTTCATAAAATTTTCATATTTTTGCAACCTAAAATTTTAATCAATAATGAAGGTTACTGCAAAAAACCATGATGATGTAAGTGCATTGCTTACAGTGACATTGGAAAAATCTGACTATAAGGAAAAAGTTGAAAAACAATTGATTAATTATGCTAAAAATGCACAAGTTCCTGGTTTCAGAAAAGGGAAAGTGCCTTTGAGTATGGTTAAAAAACAATATGAGGCAGGTATTGCTTTTGAAGAAATCAACAAGCAGGTTTCTGATGCTTTGAACGGGTATGTGAATGAAAACAAACTAAGATTAGTTGGACAGCCTGTTCCTCAGCCGGTAAACGAATTCGATTACAATGCTGATCAGTTAGAAGTTGCTTTTGAAGTTGGGTACGAGCCTGAATTCACAATAGATTTAGCTAAATATGAAGCGCCTCACTACAAAGTAGAAGCTTCTGAAAAAGAAATCAACAAGAGTATTGAAAACATGCAGAAGCGTTTCGCTGAGCAGGTTCCTCAGGATAAAATCACTAAAGATTCTTACATCGCTTTAGAAATCACTCAGGTTGTAGAGGAAGATGCTGAAGGAGAGCACCACCACCACCCAAAGAACGCTACTATTACCGCTGAAAACAAAGAAGCTTTCAAACTGGTAAAGTCTTTGAAAATGGACGGATCTGTAAAGGTTTCTAAAGAAACTCTTGCTGGTGATGAAGAATTGGCTAAAGAACTAGGATTCAGCAAAGAAGAAGTTGAGCACTTACACCACAACGAAGTTGAGGTTAAGGTAAAAGATTTCTATTCTTTAAACTTAGCTGAGCTAAACCAGGAGCTTTTCGATAAAGTATATGGTGAAGGAAACATCAAGTCTGAAGAAGAATTGAAAGAAAAAGTAAAGTCTGAACTGGATGAGTATTTCCAACAGAATGCTGATGTTCACTTTGTAAATAAAGTATTGGAGCAGGTTTCTGAGAAAGAAGAAGTTACACTTCCTGAAACTTTCTTGGTGAAATGGTTACAGTTCTCAAATCAGAACATCCAATCTGAAGAGCAGGCTAAAGAAATCCTTGAAGCAGAGAAAAACCAATTGAAATATCAAATCATCGAAGGAAAATTGATGACTGATAACGAAATTCAATTAGACTATGCTGATGTTTTGGCACAAGCTGAACAATTGGTTAGAAATCAATTGGCTATCTATGGAATCCACCACTTAGGTGATGAGGAAATCCAGAAATATGCTGTTGAGATGTTGAAAGACCAAGAGCAGGTAAGACAAATTTCTTCTGAAGTTGCCATGACTAAGCTAAAAGATGTTATCTTAGAAAAAGCGACTAAAAAAGAAACTGTGATTTCTCACGATGAGTTTTTAGAAGAACTTAAAAAATAATTTATTTTATATAAATATTTGAAAACCGTCAAATTTTTGACGGTTTTTTTTATTGACAATTATTATTTACGTCAATATTCATATATTTACGTTCTAAACTTAGTATATGAAAAAGATCATCATTCCGTTTTTCTGTGCCGTACTTTTTTCAACATCGGTTGCAGCACAAAAAACAGCCGCTGCAGCTACTCCTGCACCCGCAAAAACTGAAGCTGTACAATCTAAACTTACTCCTAAAGAAGTTATTGATAATTATCTTAAAGCTCTGGGTGGAAAAGATAAACTGGAAGCTATAAAAACTACTGTTGTTGATAATACTCTTACTGTACAGGGAATGGAGGTGACCATGACGACAAAAAAAATGGGCAATAAGTTCAAATCTGAGCAGTCTGTAATGGGACAGAAAATGGTTCAGCTTTTTGACGGTGAAAAAGGATATTTTGATCAGATGGGTACAAAAAATCCTATTCCTGCAGATAAAATTGCTGATCTTAAAAAAAGCAGAACAATTGATGCTCTAGGTTTCGATCCTGCAAGTTTTACATCTGTTACGATTGAGAAAGTGGATGGTAAAGATTATAATGTACTGAATTCTGATAAAGGGAAACATTATTTTGATGCTTCTACAGGATTATTGTATAAATCTACTTCTGCAGAAGGAAGTGCAGTTATGAAAAGCTATATGACGGTAGATGGGATTAAATTCCCGTCAGAAATTCAGGCTGAAGGAAATGGTCAGAAAGTAGAAATCAAAACAACGAAAGTTACGATTAACTCAGGAGTTACAGATGCTGATTTCAAATAATCTATTGTAAATATAATATACCAAGGCCGGATTTTTATCCGGCCTTTTTGTTGAAGAAAAATTTAACACTCATTTAACTGAATTTAACTTTAAATAATATTTTAAACACTTCTTCGTTTTGTGAATAAATGATACTTTTATCATAATAAATTAATAACCAAAACAATATGAGAAAAATGCTTTTGTCATTTGCTGTTGTCTTTTTGATTTCTGCAAATGGTTTCGCACAGAACATCCCTTCAGATCCTTCTGTAAAAACAGGTACTCTTTCAAACGGAATGAAGTACTATATCAAGAAAAATACACTGCCTGAGAAAAAGGTGGACTTCAGACTGGCTATCAATGCCGGTTCTATTCTTGAGGATGAAAATCAAAGAGGTCTTGCCCATTTTATGGAGCATATGAATTTCAACGGCACGAAGAATTTTCCGGATAATAAGCTTGTGGATTTCCTACAGTCAATCGGTGTGAAATTCGGGCAGCATCTTAACGCCTATACAAGTTTTGACGAAACAGTCTATATGCTTCCGGTACCATTAGATAAACCCGGAAACCTTGACGCCGGCCTTAAGGTGATGGAAGACTGGGCTTTCAATGCTACACTTTCAGATGAACAGATTAATAAAGAAAGAGGAGTGGTTCTAGAAGAGTTAAGACTGGGGTTAGGCGCTGATAAAAGGATGATGGATAAATACCTGCCTAAGCTTTTGTATAATTCTCAATATGCAAACAGACTTCCTATCGGAACAAAGGATGTTCTCCAGAATTTTAAACCGGATGTGATCAGAAAGTTTCATCAGGACTGGTACAGACCGGATTTGATGGCGATCGTGGTGGTAGGCGACATCAATGTAGATGAAGTGGAGAAAAAAATTAAAGATAATTTCAGTAAATATAAAAATCCTTCCAAACCTAGGGAAAGAAAGAATTTTGAGCTTCCTAATCATAAGCAGACACTGGTTGCAATTGAGACAGATCCTGATGCTACAAATTCGATGGTACGTTTTGTAATGAAAGATGCAGAAGCCTATCAGCCGGATATAACAGTAGAGCAGTATAATCAAAGCCTCATCGAAAATCTTACCACCACAATGTTGAATAACAGGTTAAGAGAATTAATCAATTCCAATAATCCGCCCTTCACATTTGGTTCTGTTTATCATGGAGGAACCTATGCGAGAAGTAAAGAGGCTTTTCAGGGTTTTGCAATGACCAAAGAGGGAGATCAGCTTAATGGGCTTAATGTACTTCTGACCGAAGTTGAAAGGGCAAAAAGATTTGGATTCACTCAATCAGAATTAGACAGAGCAAAATCTCAGGTATTATCAAATCTTGAAAGGTCTTATAACAATCGCGACAAAACAGAAAGTGATATGTTGGTAGATGAATATGTGAGAAACTTTTTGGAGCATGAACCGATGCCTGGAGTTTCGTGGGAATATGAAGAAAATAAAAAATTCCTCCCGGGAGTAACATTGGCTCAGACCAATGAGATCATCAAAAAAATGGTGAAAGACGACAGCCGTGTTATTATCATGACTGGACCTAAAAAAGATAATGTGGCCATGCCTACGGAAGCAATGGTTTTAAATACATTTGAGAGCGTAAAAATAGCTGATCTTAAACCCTATGAGGAAAAAGCAACCATTAAAAATTTGATTAAACCTTTCAAATCTGAAGGCAAAATTGCGAAAACCGAAACCGACGAAAAATTAGGTACAATAACATGGATTTTAAGTAACGGTGCAAAAGTAACGTTCAAAAAAACCGATTTTAAAGATGACGAAATTGTATTTACAGCAAGAAGTCTGGGAGGAAGTTCTCTAATTTCTGATGCGGATTACAATAAAACACAGTTTGCTTTTCAGGCATTAACCGAAGCGGGAGTAAGTGGATATTCAAAAGCTGATCTCACCAATTATCTCGCAGGAAAGCAGGTTTCTGTAAATCCTTCAATAGGAAATCTTACAGAGGGTATTTCGGGAAGAACTACACGGAAAGATTTAGGAACGACAATGGAATTGGTATATGCTTATTTCACAGGATTAAATTACAGTCCGGATGCTTTTAATGCATACAAAACAAAACAGTCTGCCATGTTGAATAATCTGCTGTCGAATCCTCAGTTTTATTTTTCAAGTGAGCATGCTAAGTTTATGAATCAAAAAAATCCGAGATTTATCGGAATTGTACCTCTGGATAAAGACTGGGCAAATACAGATTATAAGAAAGCATATGACATCTATAAAGAGAAATTTGCCAATGCCGGTAATTTCCATTTTTATTTTGTAGGAAATGTAGATGCCAACACCCTGAAAAATGAAGTGGTACAATATATTGCAAGCCTACCGTCAACCGGGAAAGCTTCGGCCTTTAAAGATACCGGATACAGACAAATAAACGGGGATTACAGCAAAGTATACAAGAAAGGGAAAGATCCTAAAAGTATGGTAACCATTGCCTATAGCGGAGAAGCTCCTTATAATGAAAAAGAAGCTTTGGCACTGGAAGCCTTGGGGGAAGTAGCAACGATTAAAGTAATTGAAAAGCTGAGAGAAGATGAAAGTGGAATTTATGGAGGCGGCGCCAGAGGCGGAATGTATAAAGTTCCTTACAGCAACTACAGTTTCAGCATCAATTTCCCATGTGGTCCTGAAAATGCTGATAAACTGACAAAAAGTGCATTGGCTGAGCTTCAAAAATTAATTGATAAAGGTCCTGAGCAGAAAGATCTTGATAAATACAAAGAAGGGGAGTTCAATGATCATAAGACAAGCCTGAAAGATAATTCTTACTGGTTAAATGCACTTACCAAAAATCAACTGGACGGCAGTGATAAATATGAAATTCTGAATTATGAGGAAAAAGTAAAGGCGTTAACCGTAAAAGATCTTCAGGATGTAGCTAAGAAATATCTTTCAAAAGGCAAAATCGTGGCAACACTGATGCCTGAAGATGGTTGGGAAAATACTAAAAAGGAGGAGACTCAACCAGCTGTCATCAAAGCAGGTGCATCCAATTAATGTTAATAAATACCAAGAAAGTCGTGAAAAGACGGTTTAAATAAAGGTTGGGTATCAATCCAGGCTAAAAAATAATAAAATAAACAGGCTTCCCGTCGGGAAGCCTGTTTATTTTATTATCTTAAATTCCTTAAGATCCGTATTCTTTTTTCCATTCTTCGGCTGCTCCTGTCAGAACACCGTAAAATTCTTCACCATATTTTCTGATTAGAGGTGTTTTCAGGAATTTATAGATCGGAACTTGTAATTCTTTTCCTAAAGCACAGGCGTCGTTACAGACATCCCATTCATGATAGTTTAAAGCTGTAAATGTAGAGTATTCTGTTACACGGATCGGATAAAGGTGACACGAAATAGGCTTTTGCCAGTCAACCGCACCGTCTTCGTATGCTTTTTCAATTCCACATTTTGTAATGCCCTTTTCATCGAAAGTTACATAAGCGCATTCACGATCTTCTACCATGGGGGTCACATACATTCCATCCATCGGATCGGTAGTCCATGTTCCTATTTCCTCTACAGCTTTAATGCCTTCCGGAGTCAGATAAGGTTTAATTTTATCAAAAATATTCTCTAAAATTTCCAGTTCATTCTTATCAAGCGGAGCACCTACGTCTCCTTCCACGCAACATGCACCCTTACATTTTGTAAGGTTACAAACGAATTCTTCGGAAAATATATCCTCAGAAATTAATTTATCGTCAATCTGAATCATAATCTTTAAAATAAATCGAAATAAGTACCTGCTTTAAAAGTAATTAAACTAATAATGATAAGCCATAAACTTACCTCCTGCATCCAGTATTTAGGCAAAAACCTTTGCATTCTGCTTAAAATAATACTGGAAGGAAATGCCAAAAGTAGTAAATATTCATAACTTTTATTCATATAAAGAATAATAGTAATCAATTGAGCTACAGAGAATACCAGTAAAAAGGTGTATTTGTATCTGCTGATCGGGCTCTTTTTATTATAGTTTTTAAAATGGTCATATACTGCGTAAATAAGCAGCAGTACAATCGGGATTAATGGTATTACATCCGTATAATCTGTTACAGGTTTCATTTTTCCAAAAGGAAAATAATCAATATTCCATGAAGTGAAATCAAGGAAAAACATGATAGAAAAATAGCTGAATGCTATTAATAAGATACCTAGTAAAAATCTGAAAATGTTTAAACTGATTCTTTCTGAAGTCGCAATAACGTGTACGATCACAAAAACGGCCATTGGCCAGGTCGTTGGTAGAAAGATAAAGTTCAGGGCTACAATTGACCCTACCAAAACATACGATTTCTTTCTGAGATCCTCATTGGTACTTGTGAGCAGCAATAAAAGAAAAGAATTGGTAAGCAGGGAAACAGCAATTCCTATATCCATATTTCCGGGATAAAGTCCGAAAATAAAAAAAGTATATAAGAATAAAGGCAGATGCGTCTGATAATTAAGCGCAATACTGTGAAAACAAAAATATCCCAAAGCAATTCCCAGAAAAGTAATTCCGGCAATAATTCCTTCATATGTATTGAAGTTCAGGAAGTTAAATATTATTACTACTAAAAGAAGAAAACCAATATAAACAGGAATTGAAAAAATATTGCTTTCTTTTGAAAGTAATTTAAACATTTTTTATAAATTTGTACAAAGTTAATTTAAAAAAGGAAAATAATGACGTCTTTCTTTCTATTCTTAAGTAAAGTTTTCAAATGGTCTTTCGGTTTTTACGATACCTTTGGAAACGTTTTAAACTGGATTTTATTTATCGTATGCTGTGTGCTGTTTACTTATTGGTGCTACGTATTAGTAGTAACGCTGGGTGGCGATAAAGATAAAGACTACTATTCTCCAACGGAAGGGAAACACCCTTACTACGATCCAAACATCTACAAAAAAGAAGGTTAATTAATTGGTTATATAGTAAAAAACCGATCAAATATTTTATTTGGTCGGTTTTTTTATATTAACGATTAAAATTTCTTACGTTTATTCGTGAATCGGAAGTACTAAAACAGGAATACTGGAATCTTTGGTAATTCCTTTGGTGAGACTTCCTACAAAAACATCATAAATACCGCTTCTGCCGTGAGAACCCATGACAATAAAGTCTGCGTTATTGGATTTGGCATATTCCAAAATAATGTCTTTTGCAATACCTTGTTTCAGAAGATGCTCGCAATCTACATTCTGAGCTATAATTCTTTGTTCGATTTTATTTAACTGAACAAGTTCTTCTCTTATTTCATTTTCTTCCACCTCAGGGAAATACTGGAATCCCATGTCACCTATGGCAAAACCAATATCGGAAGGTGCTACATGAATCAGAAAAAGTTTACCCTGTACCTGTTTTGCAAATTTTATTGCACCATCTACAAGCTGTTCCGTTTTGTCCCCAAAATCTACGGGCAATACAATATTTATCATAACCTTTAATTTTGTTAATTAAAGATAGGAAAATTATGCCAAAAATCAGAATTTAATTACTTATAATATTCGGATGTCAAGAATTTTTTCATTTTCCAGGTAAGCTTCAAGAATGTCATTCTCATCAACCTTTCCGACTCCTTTCGGAGTTCCTGTGAAAATTAAATCTCCAACTCTCAATGTGAAATACTGTGATACAAAAGCGATGATATCGTCAATCGTAAACATCATATCTTTTGTATTTCCGTCCTGAACTGTTTCTTTATTTTTTAATAATGAAAACCCTAAAGATTCAAGGTTATAATTCTCTTTTTTAAAGAAATTTCCTACCACTGCTGAACCGTCAAAACCTTTGGCCAGTTCCCATGGAAGACCTTTTGATTTAAGTTCACTCTGTAGATCTCTTGCTGTAAAATCAATGCCTAAACTAATCTCTTCATAATGTTTATGGGCAACTTCCTTTTGAATGTATTTTCCACCCTTTGAGATTTTCACTACAACTTCCAGTTCATAGTGTACATCATTTGAAAATTCAGGAATATAAAAATCATTTCCTTTCAGAACGGCAGTATCCGGTTTCATAAAAATCACTGGTTTTTCAGGGATTTCATTTCCTAGTTCTTTTGCATGTTCACTATAATTTCTTCCTATGCAGATAATTTTCATAACTTTTTATTTTGTCATTGCGAGAAGCGAGTGCGCAGAAGCAATCTCACAATTATTTTCACTTTATTTTTTTGAACTCTTTAATTATTTTGAATAGTTTTATTTATTTTCTAGGAGCTGTTTCCCGCTTTCCACTATATCTTTTGTTCCGCTAAGCTGCACAAAAGGATGCCGTTGCAATCGGGGCTAGAGATTCATGTTGTTGAAAACCACCCCGGCGAAAATTTCTTTGAAATTTTCGTTACCCCTCCGGAGGGGAATTTCGTTTGTTAATTTAATACTTCAGAAAGACACGTGAAGTTTAGATTCTTTAAAAACGTACTGCACAATTGCTGAGTAAACGCCTTTGCGATCAAAAGACAGTCATGGTACTTTAAAAACCTTTGCGTTTAAACTCAAATTCCCACCTCACTTTGTTTTTTCAATGAGAACATTCGTGTCCGAGATGTCATGCTGAGCTTGTCGAAGCATTTATTTAACGCGTAAACTCATTCCCGCAATAATAGCAAATAAATTTATGACTCGTTAAAATTGAAACTCCGAAAAAACTTGTGGCACTGTCGTCCCGGTAGATATGGTTTGATCCGCATTTTGGACAGACAAAATCAAATTCAGAATTTTCAATTGTATGTTCTACTTCCAGTGAAAATTCTTCATTTTGTTTATAATCCTCCAAAGTTTGCTTGGCTTTTTCAAGATCTTCCTGAAAAACCTGCAGCTGAATTCCGCCTACTGCCTGAGCCAACAGCCAGTCAGACTGAATAAGCTGCTCATTCGCAATAAAGCTGTTGATGCCGTTTTCAGCCAGGATTTGTTTATCTCTGTTAGCCTGAAGAGCGGTTTCGTAGAATTTAAATTTAACTAAATCATTCATTTTTTTAAAATTTACCAGAAAGCTGGATTTTTGTGAAAACTTTCTTCGTATACAAAGGAAAGTCTGCATTCTGTAGCCATCCGAAATATCCAAGATCTTTCTGGAAAACAGCTTTTACGCCTTGTCCTTTATATTTTCCGAAGTTGAAAACCTCCTCATTTTTATCATTATATCCGATGAAACCTGCTAAATCTGCATTTTTATTATGGAAGGTAAACTCACTTAATGCTGCAATTTCTTTCGGAATATCATCGTATTTGCCTACCTGAGCGTCCAGAACTTCAAAAGTAGCCATTACGTCAGCCTCTGCAGAGTGTGCATTTTCTAATACTTTTCCACAATAAAACTGATAGGCAGCACCCAGGTTTCTAGGTTCTTTTTTATGGAAGATGGTTTGTGCATCCACTAATTTGAACTTACTTAAATCAAAATCCATTCCTACTCTTAATAATTCTTCAGCTAAAAGCGGAACATCAAATCTGTTTGAATTAAAACCACCCAGGTCTGCACCCGTAATCATTTCCATTACTTTTGAAGCTATTTCTTTGAAAGTAGGGGCATCTTTTACGTCTTCATCGTAGATTCCGTGGATTTCACTGCATTCTTTCGGGATTGGCATCTCGGGATTTACTTTCCATGTTTTGCTCTCTCTCGATGCATCAGGGTTTACTTTTAAGATGCAGATTTCTACAATTCTGTCTTTTCCGATATTCGTTCCTGTAGTTTCGAGATCAAAGACGCAAAGCGGTTTATGTAATTTTAAATTCATTTTTTGTAAGTTATGAGTTGAAAGTTATGAATTATGAGTTAAAAGAAAGTTGCATATTTTTCAACTTATCACGAATAACTCAAAACGTATAACTTAATTAAGCTGTTTTTGAAAAATAACTGATGTTAAAATATAATAAATAATCACTATCGGGATACCGACGGTTTTAAAAATAATCAAAATAATAACTGAACCTATTAAAAGGGCTATTTTCGGATAATTGTCCTGTAGTTTCATTGATTTGAACTTCATAGCGATCATTTTTATCGGGCTGATCAAAAGCCATGAACAAACGACTGTCAATAATACCAAAAATAATGAGTTTTCAAATAAAAAAGCAAAAGCTCCTATTTCTTTAAAGGCATAATATAATCCGAATATTAAAACGGTATTGGAAGGTGTGTTCAGTCCTTTAAAATAGTATTTCTGATCTTCATCCAGGTTGAAAATAGCAAGTCTTAAGCATGAGAATAAAGTAACGATTAATCCTAAATATTTAATCTCAAAAGGCAATTCCATTCCCAGAAATATTTTTCCGAAAGGTTCTAAAGCGGCATACATCGTTAATCCGGGAAGCAAACCAAAACTCACCATATCAGCAAGAGAATCAAGCTGTACACCCAAATTAGAGTTGGATTTTAATGCTCTGGCCACAAAACCATCGAAAAAATCTAAAATCAATGAAAGAATAATACAGATAGCAGTTGTCTGATAATCACCAAGAATAAGATGGATAGCTCCTACGCATCCTGAGAAAAGATTTCCCAGTGTGATAGCATTGGCAAGATTATTTTTAATAAAGTTCATAGCCACAAAATTAAAATAATAAATCAGTTTAACAATGTAAGAATTTAACAATGTACCAGTAATTGTTACATCGGGACATTGTTAAATTATTACATTAATTTGGTAGATTTGCACATGAAATTTTTTAAAGAATTTAGAAAACAGGAAGTTCTGGTTTTATTGTACAGAATTTTTTTAGCATACTTTTTTTATCAGATTGCAAGATTTTTATTCTGGTATTTTAATAAAGAATTAATTAAAGTTGATTCTGTAGCAGATTATTTCAGCTTGTCATATCACGGAATTGCATTTGATACCACAGCTATTTTATACGTCAATGCATTATTTATTCTTTTAAGTATTATTCCTATTGTTATCAATACGAAAAAGGGATATCAGAAAATTCTGTTCTGGATTTATTTTATAACCAACGGAATTGCCTATGCCATGAATTTCGGTGATTTTGTATACTTCAAATTTTCACAGACGAGGCTTACTTCAGCGGCATTTCAGGTAGCTCAGCATGAATCGAATATCTTTAAAGTATTCACAACGTCTATGATGCAGCATCCTTTTATTCTGATCTGGTTTGTGGTGTTAATGGGGCTTTGGGTTTTTCTTTATAAAAGGGTAAAAATCACAGAAAACAAACCGATAAAACTGGTTCCGTATTTTATATGGTCAGTTCTTACGTTGTGTATCACTGCGGTTCTGGCAGTTGGCGGAATTCGTGGGGATTTTAAACACAGCACAAGACCGATCAATCTGGTGGATGCCAACCGTTTCGCAAAAATTCCTTCTCAGGGAAATATGGTGTTGAACAGTACTTTTTCTTTTTTCAGAACATTGGGAACAAACAATTTTAAAGAAGTTCATTTTGTAGATGAACCATTTATTGATGAAAATATTCAGCCTTATAAAGAATATGACAGAAAAGTAGAAAACAAACCAAATATTGTTATTTTTATTGTAGAATCGTTCAGCAGAGAGTATTCGGGAGCTTTTAATAAAGATAAAAATATTAAAGATTACGTTTCTTACACTCCATTTATTGATAGTTTGGCTGGGCAAAGTTTAATTTTCCCCAATACTTTTGCCAACGGAAGACAGTCAATTCATGGGATGAGCTCTGTTTTGGCTGGAATTCCCAGTTTGACAGATGCTTTTACAAGTTCGCCATATTCCAATCAGAAAATTCAGTCGATTGTTTCGATTTGTAATGAACTGGGTTATGATACTTCTTTTTACCATGGTGCGCCGAATGGATCTATGGGATTTTTAGGTTTTGGAAATATTCTTGGGTTTAAACATTATTTTGGAAAAACAGAATATAATAATGATAAAGATTTCGACGGAATGTGGGCGATTTGGGATGAACCGTTTTTACAGTATTTTGCGAAAAATGTAGGAAAAACACAACCTTTTATGGCAACTGTTTTTACAGCGTCTTCTCATCACCCTTTTAAGATTCCGGAAAAATACAACGGCAAGTTTAAAAAAGGAACCAACCAAATGCATGAACCGATTCAGTATACCGATTATTCTATTAAAAAATACTTTGAGACAGCGAAAAAGCAACCTTGGTTTAATAACACTATTTTTGTTTTCACAGGAGATCATACGAATGAAATTTATTATCCTGAGTATGAAAAAGCGATGAACCGTTTTGCTGTTCCTATTATATTATATTCACCTAACCCTGAATACAACTTAAAAGGCGTAAATCAGGAATTCGCCCAGCAGATTGATATTTATCCTACATTGGCTGATTTGATCGGATACAATAAAAAAATAAGAAGCTGGGGAAGAAGTTTGGTAAGTGATAAAAAATATCCTGCTATTATTGCCAATTCAGATGGTGGAGTAGAGCAGTTTATCATCGGAGAATATATTTATCGTTTTGACGGAAAAGAAGTGGTCGGAATTTTTGATAAAACAGATTTAGGACTCGAAAAAAACCTGATGGACCAGCTGAAAAACAATCCGGAAGTAGAAAAAGGGAAGCAGATTTGTAAAGCCTGGTATCAGGATTATATGAATAGAGTTATTAACAGGAAGATGTATTAAATCTGAGAACCGGATAAACTGAGCTGGATAAATTCTAGACAATGTTTTTGGTATGTCTATTGTTATATATGCCTAGGATAATAAAAATTTTTGTTTGTTTGAAATTAATTTATATTTTTAACAGTAAATAGACAACGAAAATATTTTATTTGAATTAAAACTATAAAAAATATGAGAAAATTATTATTAACATTCGTTCTTTCTCTATTCGGAGTATTATCATTTGCTCAGATTGAAGGAAAATGGAAGACTATAGATGATGAAACCAAACAGGCGAAATCTATCGTTGAGATCTATAAAAAATCAGACGGGAAGTATTACGGAAAGGTATCTCAGCTACTTATCAAGCCTGCAGATCCAAACTGTAGTGCCTGTAAAGATGACAGAAAAGGAAAACCTATTCTGGGTCTTGAGATCATCAGAGGATTGAAAAAAGATGGGGATGAGTTCAGCGGTGGAACGATTACAGATCCTAAAACAGGTAAAACATACAAATGTACCATCACCAAAAGCGGAGACCAGCTTAGTGTAAGAGGATATGTAGGAGTATCTTTATTGGGAAGAACTCAAACTTGGCAGAAAGTTAATTAATCAAGTTAAATAAAATTAATAAAACGGCATTTCAATAAATGAGATGTCGTTTTTGTTATGTTAATAATAAAAAAACACTATTTTTGTAGTCTAAATTTTTCAAATAAATATGGCAGAATATACTTTTCGTGAGGTAATTGCACAGGCAATGAGCGAGGAAATGCGTAAAGACGAATCCATCTTTTTAATGGGGGAGGAAGTTGCAGAATACAATGGTGCATATAAGGCTTCAAAAGGAATGCTGGATGAATTTGGTCCTAAAAGAGTAATCGATACACCAATCGCTGAGCTGGGCTTTACAGGTATTGCTGTAGGTGCTGCGATGAATGGTAACAGACCAATTGTAGAGTATATGACGTTCAATTTCTCATTGGTAGGTATTGATCAGATTATTAATAACGCGGCAAAGATCCGTCAGATGAGTGGCGGGCAGTGGAACTGTCCTATCGTTTTCAGAGGTCCTACTGCTTCGGCAGGACAATTGGGTGCTACGCACTCTCAGGCTTTTGAAAACTGGTTTGCCAACGTTCCGGGCCTTAAAGTGGTAGTTCCTTCAAATCCTTATGATGCAAAAGGATTGCTGAAAACTGCTATTCAGGATAATGATCCGGTAATTTTCATGGAATCTGAGCAGATGTATGGTGATAAAATGGAAATTCCTGAGGAAGAGTACTATTTACCAATCGGGAAAGCAGATATCAAAAAAGAAGGAAAAGATGTTACTTTGGTTTCTTTCGGTAAGATCATGAAGCTGGCTATACAGGCTGCTGAAGATATGGAGAAAGAAGGAATCTCTGTTGAGGTGATTGATCTTAGAACTGTTCGTCCTTTAGATTTTGATACCGTTTTGGCATCTGTAAAGAAAACAAATAGATTGGTTATTTTAGAAGAAGCCTGGCCATTTGGATCAGTATCTTCTGAAATTACATATATGGTACAGCAAAAAGCATTTGATTATCTGGATGCTCCAATCAAGAGAATAACTACTCCTGATGCACCTGCACCTTACTCAGCTGCATTATTTGCAGAATGGTTCCCAAAACTTGAAAAAGTAAAAGAGGAAATCAAAAAAGCGATGTACGTTAAGTAATTTAATGATTATAGAGAAAAACTTCCGAAAGGAAGTTTTTTCATTTATTATATTCATGAAGAAAAGTTCTTGAGGTCATAAATTTAGTATAAATTTGCGCGTTTAAATTTAAAATTGCTGATATGGCAGATGTTACAGAAGGTGGTCATCATTTTGACCTTAAAAAACTTTCATTTGTAGGAGTTATTGTATCCTTGGGGATTGTATTCGGGGATATTGGTACATCACCGCTTTACGTAATGAAAGCGATTGTCAATGCCAGAAAAGACGGCGCAGGTATGCCTTTTGATGAATACATCGAGGGAGCCCTATCTTGTATTATCTGGACATTAACACTCCAGACTACCATTAAATATGTGATAATAGCTTTACGAGCTGATAACAAAGGTGAAGGAGGAATTCTGGCTTTGTATTCATTAGTCAAGAAGCTTAAGAAAAAGTGGCTCTATGTCGTCGCGATTATCGGAGCATCTACCCTTGTGGCAGATAGTGTTATTACACCTTCCTTAACGGTAATGTCAGCTATTGAAGGGCTTAAGATTTACAATCCTGAAACTCCTGTTGTAATTATTACATTATTCATTCTGTTTATTGTATTTGTAGTGCAGCAGTTTGGGACTGCCTCTATCGGAAAGTTTTTCGGACCGGTTATGGTAACCTGGTTTTTGGTATTGGGAATTTTCGGATCTGTGCATATTTTTGACCACGTTGAAATTTTCAGAGCTTTCAATCCAATCTATGCTTATAATCTGATCACGCATTCATCAAGTGCTATTGTGATTATGGGAGCGGTTTTCCTTTGTACAACGGGAGCTGAAGCTTTATACTCTGATTTGGGACACTGTGGTGCAAAAAATATCAGAATCAGTTGGGTTTTTGTTAAATCAATGTTGATTCTTAATTATTTAGGACAGGGAGCGTGGTTGTTGGATAATCATGAACTGGTTCATAAAGGAGTGAATCCATTCTTTGGAATAATGCCTGAATGGGCGGTATTACCTGGTGTGATTTTGGCTACTGCAGCAGCAATTATTGCGAGTCAGGCTGTAATTACGGGGTCGTTTACCATGTTTTCGGAGGCGATGTCAACTTCTTTCTGGCCCAATCAGCACATTGAATATCCTTCAGGGGTAAAAGGACAAATGTATATTCCCAGAATCAACTGGGGACTGATGGCATTCTGTTTTATCGTGGTGATCTTCTTCCAGAAATCTGAGAAAATGGAAGCTGCATATGGACTTACAATTACCATTACGATGTTAATGACCACCATATTGCTGTTATACTGGTTAAGCAGAACAAGAGTAAGTAAAATCTTCCTCGTTGGTTTCGCTTTAGTATATATTGCTCTTGAATCAGGATTCTTCTACGCCAATGTTATCAAATTTATGGATGGTGGCTGGCTTACTATGGTTTTGGGTGGATTTATTGCTGTATGTATGTATGCCTGGTATAACGGACGATTGATTAAATCTACATTTACACAATATGTAAAAATAGATAAGTACGTTTCAATCATCAAAGACATGAAGCTGGATGAAACCATTCCTAAGTACTGTACCAATCTTGCTTACCTGAGCAGAGCAAAAAAGAATGATGAAGTAGAATCAAAAATTATCTATTCTATCATTAAAAAACAACCGAAAAGAGCAGATCATTATTTTATTTTAAGTATTGTTAATCAGGAAGATCCATATACTTTTAAATATACTGTTGATGAAATTTTACCGGGAACGGTTTACAAAATTAATTTCTTGTTAGGATTTAAAGTTGACCGCAGAATTAATGACTATTTTAATATGGTCCTTAAAGATCTGATGGCTGACGGAACAATTCCTTCAAGAAGCAGCCATCCATCATTGAGAGCACATAATATCCCGCCGGATCTGAAATATGTAATCATAGATAACACCTATATCAATGATATACTTTTGACTGTTAAACAGAAGATTACACTGAATATCTACAACTTTGTGAAGTACATCGGAAGTGATGATTTCAAGTCTTGGGGAGTCACGTCACACAACGTGGTAGTGGAGTCTGCACCGATTACTGAACTGACGGTTTACGATAACAAAATTGAACAGGCAGGTTTTTTAAGACATAATAGTTAAGATCCTTTTAACAGATTGGTCTAGTATTTATTTAAATAAAAATCAATAAATTTGTAGATAATTTTTTTGATGGATACTTTACAAAAAGAAAAAAATATTGCTTTAATTAAAGACGTTTTAAGAAACTATTTGCTGGAAAAAGGCTTTAGGAATACTCCGGAACGTTATACGATATTAGAAGAGATTTATAATATGGATCATCACTTCAATGTTGATGATCTGTATCTTCTTATGATGCAGAAGAAATATCATGTTTCTAAAGCGACAATCTACAATACTATTGAGATTTTCCTGGATGCAGGGCTAATCCGTAAACACCAGTTCGGTGAAAAAACATTGACTTCATCTTCTTACGAAAAATCTTATTTTGATAAACAGCATGATCATTTGGTGATTTACAAAAAAGATTCTGACAAAGAAATTGAAGAAATTATCGAGTTTTGCGACCCAAGAATTCAAGGTATTAAAGAAGCTATCGAAGATGCTTTTGGCGTAAAAATTGATTCTCATTCGCTGTATTTTTATGGCACCAAGAATGACTAATCAATGAGACTGATCTTTGTTCTATTAGTTTTTATTTCAACGTTTACTTTTGCGCAAGACAAACAGACCCCTGCGCAAAGGGATCCGTATTTACAAAATCCGGTGAAAAATCCGCAGCAGGTAAAAAAGCCATTGAAGCCCGAAGATATGGTTCATATTATCAATGCTGATGAAATTATAAAAGACCCGAAAAAGTATGACGGTAATCGTTACCTGGTAGGGAATGTAAAAATTGAACACCAGGGGTCTATTCTTACAGCAGATGAAGTGGTCTTATATGATGAGGAAAACTTTGTCAAGGCAATAGGAAACACCAGACTTCAAAATACAGATGGTTCTGTCATTACAGCCGGAGAAATGGAATACGACGGAAATACTCAAAAAGGGGTTGCCCGAAAAAATGTTGTTCTTACCGATCCGAAACAGACCATCCGTACAGAGATAATGTATTATGATCGTCTTGCCAATCAGGCCTATTTTAATACGGGAGGTACAATCACAGACGGTCAGAGTAAGATGTATACAAAATCAGCTACTTATTTTCTGGATACCAAACTGATCGATTTTGTCGGAAACGTAAGAATTGATAATCCGGATTATATTGTTGAAGGTGTTAATATCAAACAAAATCAGAATACAAAGGTTGCTGAGTTTTTCGGTCCTACGACTATTACAAGACGTGATAATCCCAAAAACTACGTATACACGGAGAGAGGAACTTACAGAATGAATACCAAAGAGGCTTTTCTCAACAAAAACTCAAGGATTCACTATAATGACAAGATTCTTACAGGGGATGATCTTTACTATAATCAGCTTACAGGGTTCGGAAAAGGAACGGGAAATGTTAAACTTGATGATCCAAAGGAAAGAAGATGGATTTTAGGGGGCTACGGAGAAATTTATGAAAAGAAAGACTCTGCGATGATGACCAAAAATCCTTATGCTGTAAAGGCTTTCGAAAAGGATTCCATCTATTTTGCTTCCGAAAAAATTATTTCCTATCAAAAACCTGATTCGGCTGATGCTACCAAAAAGAAAAGTTTTTTAAGGGCCTTTAAAAAAGCAAGATTCTATAAATCAAATGCACAGGGAAGAGCAGATTCCATCGCTTTTAATGAAACGGATGGGGTAATGCATATGTTTACCAAGCCAATACTTTGGAGTGGTGAAAAGCAGGTGACGGGTGATAAAGTGGAAGCTTATTTTAACACGACAACAGAAGATCTCGATTCTCTGAAAGTGATCGGAAATGCCTTTGCGATCAGTAAAGTGGATTCATTAACTTTAAAAGATGAATTCAATCAGGTGAAAGGCCGATACATGACAGTACATTATCAGGACAATAATATCAAAGAAACTACAGTAATCGGAAATGCTCAGGCGATCAGTTATGCTGATGATGTAAATCAGGAAACAAAACAGCCGGAGAGAATAGGTATTTCTCTTACATCTTGTGGTATTATTGATGCCCTTTTTGAGGAAAAAGCTTTACAGATTGTTTCGTGTAATATCGGAGCTACTTCAGACACTTACCCTATGAGTAAAATAGAGCCTTCCAAACGGAAATTTTCAGATTTTAACTGGAATACCAAAGACAGGATACGGAAATGGCAGGATATTCTCGTAGATACACCAGACTACGAAGAAATAAAGTATGAATCCGATAATAAACTTTACGATCAGGTTCAGGAAGCTGCCGAAAAAGAAAGGGAAAAAGAAGAAGCCAAGAAACCGAAAAGAACAAGAAGATAAAATATAGTATGAAAAAAGTATTATTACTGCTTATGTTTTTTCCTTTAATGATTCTATCACAAAATTTGCAAGCAGACGAGCTTTTATGGAGTAAGGATAGAAAATTAAAAAAAGAAGATTATAAATTGATTACGCATGATATGAATGTTGAGATAAAATCATTTATCAGTTTTTCTTATCATTTAAGAGGTTTCAATGTTTTTAATAATAATCTCAATAAAAACATTATCAATAAATTTTCCGGTAATGCTTCTGTATTAAATCCTGATGCAAACAATATTGCAGCTCTTGTAGATTATCAGCAAGTGAATTTTGATCTATCAGAAGTTTATGCAAGAAGAATGCGTAGAGAGCTTCTCATAAATAAAAGTAAACTTTGGAAGGGCTTTGATTATGCTGAACAAACATTCAGCACTTTGGTTTCAGAGTATCAGAAAGCACAGAATTTAATGAATGAAGAAACTAATTACGGATTCGATTTTGAAAAGCTTAACGGATGGAAGCAGAAAATAGATAATGAGCTGAAAGATCTTTCTGAGTTTGACTATAATAATACAGTAAAAATTAAGATAAAGAAAACTGAAGGGTAGTCTGGAACTAATTTTTTTTAAATATTTTTGTCTAAAGATAGCTATGGAATATCAAAAAAACACCATTTTCAAAAATCGAAAATGGTGTTTTTTGTTTAAAATGGAACCTTTCAGTTACTTACATATGAAGTTTTTCTCAATATGAATAAATTTTTTATTCTAAAAATGGTGAAAACAAAATTCATACTGGAATTGAGTTTTAATTAGGTTTAATTTTATATCACATTGTATTGATTCCATTATGTTTAAAGTTTTTATTAAAATTTTATTAAATTGTTATTTTGAATTGTTTTATTTTATATATTTATATCAGGTTAAGATTTGAAATCTAATTAATATTTTGTGATTTGGTGGATCGCTCTCTTTATTGAGAGCGATTTTTTTATTCTATCGGTATAATTTCGGCGTTTGACGAATGTTTTTTAGTTTTGCTAAAATTTTTCAGGAAAATGGAAATGCAAAAAGACTTTTTTATATACCAGGCACAAACTACCAAATTTGCTGCAGGCTTTGAAGTGGAAAAAGCTGAAGGAAGCTATATCTATGGAACAAACGGTAAAAAATATCTGGACTTTGTAGCCGGAGTTTCTGCAAATACTCTGGGACACTCGCATCCGAAAATTGTTCAGGCTATTAAAGAACAGGCAGACAAATATCTGCACGTCATGGTTTACGGAGAATATGCTCAGGAAAAACCGGTAGCATTATGCAGACTTCTGGCAGAAGCTACTCCGGATTCGTTAGAAATTACTTATTTGGTTAACAGTGGAGCAGAAGCAATCGATGGAAGTTTAAAATTGGCTAAAAGATATACCGGAAGGGAAGAAATCGTTTCTTTTAAAGATTCGTATCACGGAAATACACATGGTGCACTAAGTGTTTCAGGGAATGAGACTCATAAAAGAGAATTTCGTCCTTTATTACCCATGGTCAGTTTTATTGAATTTAATAACGAAAATGATTTCGATAAAATTACTGAAAAGACTGCTTGTGTTATTTTAGAAACAATTCAGGGGGCAGCCGGTTTTTTAGTTCCGAATGATGACTATCTGATCAGATTGAAAACAAGATGCGAGGAAGTGGGAGCTCTTTTAATTCTTGATGAAATTCAGCCGGGATTCGGAAGAACCGGAAAGTTATTCTCTTTTGAACATTTCGGGATTGTTCCTGATATTTTGGTGATGGGAAAAGGAATGGGTGGCGGTGTTCCGGTAGGAGCTTTTATGAGTTCACGCGAAATTATGGAAACCCTGGCACATTCTCCAAAATTAGGACACATTACAACTTTTGGCGGAAATCCTTTAATTGCTGCTTCAAGTTATGCTACTTTAAAAGAAGTCCTGGAAAGTGGATTAATGAACGAAGTGAATGAAAAGGAAAAATTATACAGAGAACTTCTTGTTCATCCGAAAATTAAAAATATCAATGGGAAAGGACTGATGTTGGCAGTAAATCTTGGAACTCCGGATTATACTCTTGAAGTTGCCAAAAGATGTATGGAGAAAGGATTGATTGTTTTCTGGCAGCTTTACCGTAATGAATATCTGAGGATTTCTCCTCCATTGACAATTTCTAAAGAAGAGATAAGAGAAGGCTGTGAAATTATTTTGGAGGTTTTAAATGAAATATAATGAATTGGTGATCGAAGTAAAGAATTAATTTTTCATTTCTAAAAAGTAAAATTTCAATCTCTAGTTTTGCGGTTATTAACGGAATTTCAAGCATAGAAACTCTTCAGTCTGAAGAGTTTTTTTTAGGCTTGAAAGTAGACTTATGTTGTTAAAATACAAGTTAAACAAGCATTTAAAAATCTCTGACAAATATCATGAAGATTATGTAAAAAAGTAAACACATTTTTGTGTAATAAAAAAATTAATTTATATATTGCGGGACGATAAAAACAAAGATTATATGGCGAAACATAAAGTCCATTACGAATTTCCAATGCATTGTCTATCAGAGATTTTATATGAATATCTGGCGACTGCAGAAGGATTGTCTGAATGGTTTGCGGATGAGGTGACAGAGAAAGGTGATGACTTCTTTTTCAGCTGGGGAGGAGGACCTGCTGAGAAGGCCACTTTAATTAGATATAAGCCTGAAGGTTTCGTACGTTTCAGATGGGAAGAAGATGAAGGAACAAAAAACTTCTTTGAAATGACGATAACAATTGATGATATTACAGAAGATTTAGCTTTAAATATTACAGATTTCTGTGAAGAAGGTGATGAAGATGAAAATGCAATGTATTGGGAGAATCTTATTGAAAACCTTAGAATAAAACTAGGTGCAGCTTAATATAAACTGTATTAAATGGTAAAACTGATGAACGATTTATCGTTCATTATTTTTTTATAAATAAATCAGATCAAAAATTGGAAAATCAATATTTTACATCAGGTGAATTAAATGTTCAGAACAGAGCGTTTCTTTTGGGAGATGCTGTAAAGGTTTCTTTCTTTATCAGAGAGGCTAAACTCATTATGGATGAGGAATGCTATTTTTTCTTAATGGCTTCTATGAGAAAGATAAGAATGAATATTCCTTTAACATATACACTGGAGTTTTTTCAGTCACTTTTTCAAAAAGATATTATCGACGGAAAAGGAATAAAAAACGGGATTATCAATTTTCAGGTGTATAGAAATTCGGATGGGATTACGCTGTCCAAATCTTCTGTTTCCTACTTTTATGAAGTCGTGGAAATAGAAGATGTGCTGGAAACTCACCAAAGACCTCTGGAGCTGGATTTAATTAAAGAAATTAATGTAAATAACAATCTTTTAAGCAATATCAGGGTTCATTGTCCGGAAAATATTTACGGTGCAATTTATGCCCAGGAAAATGATCTTGATGACGTTATTCTTCTTAATCCAAATAAGAGGATAGCACGCGCTACTTCAGGAAATCTTTTATTTTTAGAAGGCGAGGTTATTAAAGTTCCGAAACAAACGGAAGGGGCCTACATTTCTCCTTTTATGGAAAATTTTGTTACTTTTTTACATAAAAATAAACTGGCAGACATTCAGGAGCACGAGATTATTGCTTTTGAATCTCAGAAAGCAGAAGAAATTTTATTGATTTCCGAAGAGAAGGGTATATTTTCTGTAGGAAAGATTAGAAATAAAACTTTCGGAAACAGCCGTTTTTTAGAAATGGTAAAAAAATGGAAAAAAAGTTTCTAGAAAATTGACAAACCCGGTAAACAACAAAGTTCCAAAAGTCCTTTACCGGGTTTTATTCTGAATAGATCAGAATTTGTTTTTTATTTTAGTATTCGTTGAAAAGATCGACGAATTTTTGTGCGATTTCTTTTTGTCCTTTTTCACTCGACAGATATTCTCTGTCTTTTTTGTTGTTAAGATACCCAAGCTCTATTAAAACTGCAGGAGACTTAGATTCTCTTAACATATGGAGATCACGCTCTGCAACGCTGCAGCTTCCTAATTTCTGAGTGATTTTATCAGCAATTTTTTTAGAATCTTCAGATTGCTGAATAAACAGCTCATGACCTTGTCTCTGAGTGTCATTTTCTGGTGTTCTATTCATATGAAGAGAAATTACCATAACCGGGCTCAGTTCGTTGATTTTATCCGTTCTTTCGGTAAGAGTTTTGTATTCATCGGAAGTTCTTGTCAAGAAAACTTCATATTTTTCCTGACTCTCATTGATCTCATGGATTTGCTTTGCGATATTTAAAACAATATCCTTTTCTGCGATTCCATTAACGTTGGCACCCAAATCATTTCCTCCATGACCGGCATCTACTACAATATACTTCTTTTTAACAGGTGTAAATGATAAAAAAGCTGTTGAAAAAAGAGATAATGCAAGTAATTTGATTCCTTTCATTTTCAGTGATTTTTGGTTTATCAAATAACGGGAATTATATTGTGAAAATTGGTTAACGGATTCTTAAAGTTTGTTAATTTTATATATCCCGCTGAATTGAGTAATATTTGAAATTAATTTAATGAAATATCTTCAGGAGAATTCGCCCATAGAAGGTATTCACCACCAAGATTCTGCATAATAGATTTCCAAAGAGTTTGATCATTGGGTAAAGTATAGTCAAGATTATACACGTCTACTACCGTCCAGAACTTTTTTTGAACCTCATTATCCAGTTGCATTGCAGACCATCCGGAATAGCCTGAAAAAATCTTAACATCATCAATATTCAGTTCCTGACTCAGAACAGCGCTGATGATGTTTTCAATATCTTCTGTAAGATAGAATTCATTGGAAATATCAGTGTAAATTTCGGTTACTTTTTTACCTTTTACAATAAAGAAAACCTTGTCATTTTCTACAGGACCGCCATCGTAAACTTCAATCTTGAAATCAAAGAAATTTTTGAACTTGCTACTCATCTGGCTGTTTTTTTTATTCAATATTAATCCGAAGGCTCCATGCTCGTTATGCTCAATCATCAAGACAACTGATCTGGAAAAAATATCTCCGGAAATGTCAGGCGTGGAAATTAATATTTTACCTTTGTATGAGTAATTCATACTCAAATTTAATAAAAAATATTTATGGAAAACCTGCACGACCAAAGAAAAGTGTACGAGAAATCCCAACTTATTGAAAGTGAGATAAAACAAAATCCCATTGAACAATTCAGAGATTGGTTTCTGGAAGCAAGTGAGAATCCTAATATTTCTGAAGCCAATGCAATGGCCGTTTCTACCTTGGAAAACGACGGCTGTCCACGTACAAGAATGGTTTTGTTAAAGGCTTATACGCATGAAGGGTTTATTTTTTATACCAATTATGACAGCCGAAAAGGAAAAGCAATAGAAAAGAATCATAAAGCCTGTCTTCATTTTTTCTGGCCCAACCTTGAAAGACAAATTATCATTAAAGCAGATTTGGAAAAAGTTGCTGAAAATTTAAGTGACGGATATTTCCATTCAAGACCGAAAGGCAGTCAGCTGGGGGCTGCAGTTTCTCCGCAAAGTAAGATTATTCCAAATAGAGAATACCTAGAAATAAAATTAAAGGAATTGGAAAAAGAGTTTGAAAATACCGAAGTGCCAAGACCTGCAAACTGGGGTGGCTATATTGCAAAACCTTATGAAATAGAATTTTGGCAGGGAAGACCAAACAGACTTCATGACAGAATTATTTATACTTTAGATGATTTGGACTGGGAAATCTCACGCCTGGCACCTTGATTTAACAACGGTTAAACTAATATTTATACTTCGTATTAGAAATGTAATGCTGAGTTTTCAGAGCATTTTTGATAATAACAACTCGTTTAAACTTTAATCGTTGATAATCTAAAGGTATAATTTGATGATAAAAATTATAAAAACATAAAAAAGGCTGTTTCAATAGAAGCAGCCTTGAATTTTTTGTAATCTGAATGATTATTTTTTCTTCTTACCAGCAGCAGCAGGTGCATTAGCAGTAGCAACGGCAGTAGATAAATCAGCTCCAGCTTTGAACTTAGCAACAGTTTTTGCTTCGATGTTGATTGGCTTTTTAGTTGCAGGGTTGATACCTTGTCTAGCAGCTCTCTCAGCTACTGAGAAAGTACCGAATCCTACTAAAGAAACTTTTCCGTCTTTTTTCTTTAAAGTAGAAGTTACGTTAGAAATGAAAGATTCTAAAGCAGCCTTAGCTGCAACTTTAGTGATACCTGCATCTTTTGCGATTGCGTCGATTAATTCAGACTTGTTCATAATTTTTAATATTAAAGTTAGTTCGTAATTATAGCAAATATAATACTATTTTCTAATTGTGCAATTTTTTTATTAAAAATTGTACAATTTTTGTAATTTTTGCGAAAAATAATTAAAATATGATAATTTGGCTTTTCACGAAAAATCTACGTTACAGCTTACTAAAATCGTGCCAAATGCTTATGTGTATTGACTTTAGCAAAAAATGTATTTTATTTTTTACATTTATTAAATCCTGAATTTTGTATAAAGTATTAATGTTTTTACCGATATGGTTATTGATTTTGTAATTAAAATTTGAAAATAATGTTTTTAATAAAAATAAACTCCTGTGTATCTGGTAGTTTTAAAATCATGGTAAAAGCTCATTTTATAAATTTTTATTAATAAATTTGCACCATGTTAATAGAAGTTTTTAAGTCTAAGATTCATAGGGTAAGAGTTACGGCTTCGGATCTTAATTATATTGGAAGTATCACGATAGATGAAGACCTTATTGAAGCTGCTGGATTGGTAGTAGGAGAAAGGGTTTATATCGTTAATGTAAACAATGGAGAACGTTTTGATACGTATGTTATCAAAGGAAAAAGAAAATCCGGAGAGGTTTGTCTGAATGGCCCTGCAGCTAGAAAAGTGCAGCGAGATGATATCATTATTATCATTGCCTATGCTCAGATGACTCCCGAGGAGGCACAAACTTTCCAGCCAAAGATTGTTTTTCCGGATGAAAAAACAAACCTTTTGACATAATCGATGGAGAAAAAATCAAAGAGTCCTTTAAAATCAATTTTAACAATAGTAATATCGCTTGCTTTTGCAGGCTTTTTTTTATGGTTTGCCCTTAAGGGTTTGGATTTTAAAGTTATTCAGAAATCACTGGCTAAGGCCAATTATTGGTGGGTGTTGCTGGCAGCATGTTTTGGAATCTCAGCTTACTGGTTCAGGGCGATACGCTGGAATCTGATGCTGGAACCCATGGGACACCAAATTTCGAATTCTAATTCACTATGGTCAATTTCGTTTGGCTATTTAATGAATCTTACCATTCCAAGAAGTGGCGAGGTGGCAAGAGCGACAGCTTTGTACGGAGTGGAGAAAGTTCCGGTTGATAAATCTTTCGGGACAATTATTCTGGAAAGAGTCGTGGATCTTGTATGTATGGTTGGTTTTTTGGGATTGACTTTAGTATTTAAATTTAATGCTATTCTTTCTTTCTACAATTTTGTGACTGAACAAAAAGATAAAAAGGAAAAATTTGAACCTAACTTTTTTGAAAGACAAATGATTAAAATCGGAGTTGATGATTTTGATACATTTTATTCTTCTTTAAAAATTATTATAGGTCTTTTAATAATAGTAGGACTAATCATTTTTTATAAATACAAAAAAGAAAGTTTAATTAATTTTGGAAAAGGTATTTTCCAGGGACTGACTTCAATTTTTAAATTAAAGCAGAAAGCTAAGTTTATTTTTTATACAATAGCAATTTGGGTTTCTTACTATTTTGCGGCATATTTAGTATGTTTTGCCCTTCCTGAAACTTCAGATTTTGCTTTTGCAGACGGGTTTCTGATTCTTGTAGTTGGGACATTCGGGATGATTATTCCGGCAAGTGGCGGAATCGGAGCTTTTAACTTAGCGATGAAATATGGCTTTATGGCGTTATTTATTTCTATGGGAAAAAGTGGCGAAATTGGGGGTGAGGTTGGATTGACTTATTCATTTATTTCATTGCCACTGCAGATAACCATTATGCTTGTGATGGGATTAATTTCTATTCCCATGCTGGCAAAGGAAAGAAATAAAGTGGTTACCGATCACAAAATTTAAACATTAAACTTTATTATAATATATAGCGTCCGGTCATAAAGACCGGACTTTTTCATTGGACAGATGGCGGTTAATTTATTTTTTAATAATTGACAATTCACATTATTTTTACCCTGAAATATTTTGGAAATTTCCCAAATCTGCCCTATCTTAGAGGAAACAACAGAAATATTATTATGGCAATTAACTTACAGAAAGGACAAAGAATTGAACTTGGATTTACAAAAATGACAATCGGTTTGGGTTGGGATCCTAATGATGGAGTAGGATATGATTTTGACCTGGATGCTTCAGCAATTATGATCGATGGAGACCGAAAACTGGTAAGTGAAGAGTATTTTGTTTTTTACAATAATCTGCAGTCTCCCGATGGAGCGTTACAACATACAGGTGATGATCCAAGCGGTAAAAACAGCAATGGAGATGACGATGAATCCATCGTTGTTGATCTTGAAAAAGTAGATTCTAGAGTAGAGGAGATTCTTTTTGTAGTCACTATCGAAGATTTTGAAAGAAGAAAACAAAACTTCGGACAGGTGAGGAATTCATATATCAGAATTATCGACAATGTTACCAATCAGGAAATTGCAAAATACGAGCTGGATGAAGATTTTTCCATTGAAACAGGAGTGGAATTCGGAAGGCTGTACAAACGTGGTGGAAGCTGGAAATTTGAAGCTTCAGGAATAGGCTACAGAGCTGATCTTGGTTTCTTCCTTGAAAAATATTACAAAGGACAAATCATAAAATAATATATGGCTATAAATTTACAAAAAGGGCAGACGATCAATCTCAGAAAGAATGAGAAAGGAGATGATGCATACGACCTTTCACAAGTTACCATAGGATTGGGATGGGATGTCCGGAAATCAGGAGGTTTTTTCGGTAAACTGTTTGGCAGTGCCCCGGAATATGATCTTGATGCCATTGCGTTTCTTCTTGATAAAAACGGCAAAGTAGCCAATATGGGAAAAACTTTGCAAAGACAAAACGGAAAGAATATCGTTCTGTACGAAAGTGATGTTATTTACTTTAATTCCATGAGACATCCAAGCGGAAATATCTGGCTGACGGGAGATAACAGAACCGGAGAAGGAGATGGCGATGATGAGCAGATTATTGTTCAGCTGGATAAGCTGCCTCTGCGGTATGAGAAAATTGTTTTTGTAGTTTCCATTTATCAGGGAAATACCAACAGGCAACACTTTGGAATGATAGAAAATGCATTTATCAGAGCCGTTGATGCCAGAGGAAAAGAGATTACAAAATTCAGCCTGTCAGGTGATGCCAGTATGAATGGAATGTGTTCTATGGTTTTTGCAGAAGCATACCGGCATGACGGAGACTGGAAATTCAGAGCTTTGGGCGAACCTCATCGAACCGATAATTTTATTGATGTTCTCGTTCCTTATTCGTATAAATAAAGAAAAAGTATGCTGAAAAGCATACTTTTTTATTTTTGAAACTCCATAAAATAGGAATCGTCGTTTTCATCGATGATTACAAATCCCAGACTTGAATATAAATGTTGGGCTTTGTTGGTTTTCAGTACACTTAAAGTTATTGTTTTCTGACTGTTTTTAGCTTCCTCAATGATTTCGGTTAAAATAAATCTTCCAATACCTTTTCCTTGTAAGCCCGGATCAATCTGTAGCTGAATAATATAAATAGTATCTTTATTTCTGTTGATTTTCAGCAACCCGATCGGCTCATTATTAAAAATAACAATATTTGCTTTATCATATTCATACAGAACTCTTTGAGTATGAACTTCTCTTGTTGCAGGAAGGTTCGAGCTGATATAATGCTCACTCATCGTTTTTTCCCTTAAATGAATTAAAAAATTCATGTCACTTTCTGTGGCTTTACGATATTGAAGATTAAAGCTCATTGAATAATATTTAAGCTTAAAAGTTATGGTTATTTATAACCGTTTCAACTTCTTTTTTATCAAAGCTGAATGTGTAATCTTCAGGCATCGGAATTTGAGACGTTTTAGTTTTTCCGTTGACTGTATTATCATACTTTTTAAATTCATGCTTGATTTCTCCAACTCTTATGTATCCATCTTTTTCCCAGTTAGTGATATAAAATTTAGCAGAAGTATTAGTGATTGTTGAAGACCTTGTACCATCTGCATTACGAGCATTGATAATCGAATTACTTTCTTTGATGATTAAAATGGGAGTTTTTTCATTCAGATAAATCGTAGTTTTTTCGTAAATAGGACTTTGATCTTCTTTTAAATCTTCTAATTTTAAAATACGATTTCCTTTAATTTCTTGCTCAATTCTATTGATTGTTTTCTCTTTATCAACCTGTCCATTACTTAAGGTGAAAAAAACGATAAAAAACATAATTGGTAATAATTTTTTCATAACATACTAATTTTTAACCCAAACTAATTTTCAACCATCTCTTTGCATATATAATAAACCCTTCATTCGGCATTATCAACGGGATGGTAGGTGTGTCCTGTTTTCTCAGATGTAAATGTATCTTTTTTCTAATCCAAAATAAAAATAAAAGAGTTTTCTCAAGGAATAGCCAAAAGCATTTCTCCCGTGAAATAATGAAAAATACGAATAGATAAATATCCAGTCAAAACCATCATTATCACATATAAAGGTAGACTTTTATTTAGAATTTTCTTTAATCCAGGTTTTAAATTCAGACATTACCTCTTTATGATCATTAAAAATAAGATTCTTCTTTGCCGAAGCCTGAAAATACTCAAGCATAAGGTTAAGAAGTCGCTGTCACTTTCTGTGCTTTACAATATTTAAGATTAAAGCTCACTTCTACTGCAAAATGAAAATTATTACTATTAATGCTAGTATAATCCCAATAAATACAAAACTTGTTCCTCCTTTCTTTAAAACAAATTTCGTCTGCTGATCTGTCTCTTTGTATTTGTCAGTAGCTTTATTAACAATCCTGTTAGCTTTTCTTAAATACAAATAATTTCCAGAAAATCCGATACAGATTAAAAAAGTAATTGTAAAAATAATACTGAAAGCATTAGTCTTGTCCTCCCCAATAATACGAAGTAAATAGTATTTTTCAAATAATGTTTCTATAAGGATAAATGAATAAATGAATATTGCTTCCCAATACATTTTTCTATAAAGAAACCAAAAAAATCCAAAAATTAAAGTAGCATAGTTGAACGTTAATTTTTCATTATTTTCAAATTTACTTAGTTTGTTGATGTAATAATCTTTTCTTTCCTGGAAAAAGGTTTCGTATAGTTCAATATTGTTTTTCATGGATAATTTTGAATGGCAAAAATAAGAAAATGTATTATTTCAACCCAATTCTCAAGTTCTTCCAGGCAAAAGTGTTTTTTCTAATCCACAATAAAGATCAGAGAGTCTTCTGGAGGAATATCTACCATAATTTGAACTATATTCTGTTATATTTTTATTGTTTTAGTCCAGATTAATATTTCTTGTAATTAAATAATCATGATCAATATTTTCTTTTTCAAAATATTCAGGATATATGGTTATTTTCAATATTTCATCACCAAGATAATCACGGATAAATAATTCGTTGCCAATTAATTTTATAACTTTTTGAAATCCTTCTGAAAAAATTTCTTCTGCTCTTAATGTATTGATATTGAAAATGAAAATTCTTGCGCGATGCTTATCTCTATATTTCAAAATTAAAGAATTACCACAGAATTCAATAAAAGAAGCTCCTGATGAGGGCATAGACATCGTATTAAGCGGAGGACGCCAAGTCACAATGAGATCTTTTCTTATTCTCATTTTTACCTGATCATTACCCACTTCATTCTGCTGCCACCAGGCAAGCATTTCATTATTTCCAATAGCAATGGCAAAACCAGATACCAAGTTCTCGGCACCATAATGATCCAGCCATATGATTTCATCTTCAGAAATGGTCGTTTTTACATTCTGCTCATGAAGTTCCTCTTCTATAATTCTGAAAATTTCTTTTTGGGTCATTGGATTTCCTTATTCTGACTAAGATATTAAAAAATCTATTTTATTTTTCATTATTACAAAAGTTCAAAGAAACTTCTTTTTCCAATTTTGATTTTTGTGTGTTGTATTACTTCTATTTCCTCATTAGAATTGATTATTTTATGGTTGTTGATTTGAACTCCGCCATTTTCAATCAACCGTCGGATGAATGATTTACTCTCGTTGTTTTTTAATTGCTGACAAAGATCTATTAATGTTATTTTATTGTTTATATGAGACAATGAATTAATAAAGACGGGCTCAAAAACTTTCTCTTCAAAATTTTTATTTTGGAACTGGTTACTGAAAAATTCCTCTGCTTTCTCTGCCAATTCCGATGTGTGATATTGAGAAATGATATTTTTAGCAATGAGTTTTTTTATATTCATTGGGTTTTCTCCGGATTCGATTTTTAATTTCAGGTTTTGCTTTTCTTCAGATGAAAAATCTGTTGCCAGGTCAATAAATTCATTAATTAAAGAATCGGGGATTGATAGGGTTTTTCCAAACATTTCGTTAGGCTCATCGGTCAGTCCTATGGTATTATTCAAAGATTTACTCATTTTTTCTTTGCCGTCAAGCCCTTTCAGTAAAGGCATACACATGACAATCTGTGGTGACAGATGATGGCTTTCCTGTAGCTGTCTTCCCATGGTACAGTTAAAAAGCTGATCAGTACCGCCCATTTCAATATCGCATTTAATCTGAACAGAATCAAATCCCTGTAAAATAGGGTAAACGAGTTCATGCATGGCAATGGGAGTGTTTTCTGTATACCTTTTATTAAAATCTGTTCGGTGCATGAGCTGAGCGACCATTACTTTCGACATGAGCTGAATGACCTCTGAAAAATTCAATGCATCCAGCCAGTCGGAATTAAATACAATTTCTGTTTTTTCTACATCAATGATCTTTGAAAGCTGGTTGATATAGGTTTGGGCATTATGCTGAACTTCGTCTCCTGTTAAAGGTTTTCGTGCCTTGTTTTTACCGGTAGGGTCACCGATTCTTGCGGTGAAGCTTCCTACGATGATGATAATCCGATGTCCTAGATCCTGAAATTGCTTTAATTTCTTCAATACCACGGCATGACCCAGATGTAAATCCGGAGCGGTAGGATCAAAACCCAGTTTGATGATAAGTTTTCTGTTTTCTTCTTCGGCTTGCTGAATTTTCTGTTGTAAGCCGTTTTCCGGTAGAATAATTTCTACATTTTCTTTTAATTGATTGAGCATTTTGATAAGTTTTTAGACATAAAAAAGCCCGAACACAAATGTCCGGGCTCTATATAAATTTAGATTAAATTTTTACTGAATTGCAGCTATAGAAAATATTCCCGAACGATAGAACGGGTTATAATATTCGCTGAAAAATGGAAGACGTAATATGTTATTTAAGTGCTTCATTGTTTTGCAAAGATAAAGATTTATTTACATCCAAACATCACGGGATTGAATAAGGGCTTCCTTTGCTGTCATAATTTTATATGATTTTTATTGACGGGGACTTTGCAATGAATAAAATAAATACCTTTTATTTTTCTGTGATGTATTTCAGTTCGTATATTTTTTTTTGATCATCATTCAGCCAGGGGTAAAATAAGTTTAAAAAAATTACAGAATATTGTTGAAGGGCTTTTTCTTTGTTTAATTTTAGAGTTAAGCTATTATATGCAATCCAATTATCTCCTATGATAAAAATTTGGGTAACGAGGCTGTCTAAAATAAAGATGGGGATATTTTCTTTAAAGATTTTATTTTTTTGAAAATCTGAAAAAATAGATTGGAATTCTTCTTTTCTGCTGATATTTAAGTTTTTGTATTGAGATTCTATTTCGGGGATTTGTCTTAGGATGTCAACAAAGTTTAGAAATATAAATCGATAAGAATACAAAATCTCAAAAGTAGAAATTATATAATGATAAAGGGTTTCAAGATCTTTATATTCTATGTTTTTTAAATTTTCGAGAAGATGATCCATTTTAACTTTCAAATCATTAAAAAGATGTTTGACAAGGTCTTCAGAATGCTTAAAATGATAATGCAGATTTCCCGGACTCATCGACAATTCTGTAGCAATATGCCTCGTTGTAACCGCATGGTAGCCCTTGTCATTGAATAAACGTAAAGCTGTTATTAAAATCTTTTCCTTGGTTTTCATGCCCCCAAATATAAGAGAGTTTTAAATAATAATATTAAAATTAGAACAATTGTTCTAATTTTAATATCTTTGTCCATATAAATCTAAAATATGGAAGGGAAGAAAATGTTTAATTATGAAAAAGAAGATGGGAAACAGTCAGAAAACAGTAAAAAAGAACCTCAGGAAATTGTGGTAAAAATAGTTCAGGTGATTGTGGGAATTATTATGGCTATTTTTCATATGTAATGGACAGAAAATTTTCTATCGGATTTTTATCAGGGCTCTCCATGTGGCTTATTATATTTCTATTGCGAAAAAACGGAATAATTATTCCCGTTATCAATAATTATTTGACGGATTTGATTACCATACCAATGTATGCGTATCTTATTGAGTATATTGTCAACAAAATACCGGGCTTCCGATGGAAACCCGATTTGAAATTTATACTGACATCAATTTTGTATATATCTTTTTTATTTGAAGTTTTTTGTCCGATGATTTCAGATCGATTTACGGGAGATGTTTTTGATATCGTTGCTTATTCCATCGGTGGATTGGGGTATTATTTTTTCAGAAAAAAAACTTCAGTCATTTCTTAGGTTAATTTCCATTTCCCCCGGCTCTGCTTGATTCTTCAAATTTTACCTGTTTTGTTGCTCCCTTGATATTGTTGTTTCCGAATTTATAGGTTACAGAAAGATAAAGGTTTCTTGTAATGCCCTTGTAGTAATAAACTGCATCGTAAGTCGCATAATATTCTGTTCCTTTTGATCTGTTGGTGTTGAAAACATCATTCATGTAAAGATTGATCATCAGGTTCTTTTGCATTAGATTCAGTTTCATGCCTGTGTATACAGATGCATTTCCGTTAAAATAAGTATTTCCGCTTCGGTTGGGGATATTTCCCCATAGTCCAAGCATCAGAGTAAGTGTTTTTTCTTTGTTCAGGAAGAAATTATTGTCAAGATTGAAGTTGGCACCATAACCGGCCGGCGCTGCCAGAGCATCCGGATCATAAGAATTTGATTTGGCATAAAAACCATTGACGAAAGCATTGGATTCAAGCCATTTTAATTTGTTGTAATTATAACTAATATTAATTCCTGCCTGATTTTCATTATAAAAATTCTTTACGATGCTGTATTTCAGATCGGCTCCTTCCAAATATTGAATTCGGTCCCAGTTGTCTTTGTTATAATTATAATAAAGTGTCACATTAAAATTATTCTTAAAAACATATCCAAATTCAAAATTATCCGAGAAAGAAGGTAATAAATACGGGTTTCCGGTGCTGTATTCAAATTCGGAAGTATAAAACTTAAAAGGATTTAAATTTCCAAAATACGGACGGCTAATCCTCCTGGAATAGTTGAGTGAAAAAGTATTGTTATCATTGGCTTTATAGCTTATGTAAGCGGTTGGAAAAAATTTACCATACTTTATTTTTGCTGATGTATCATCATTCATAGAGACTCCTTCAAGTCGAGTATATTCATAACGGATTCCTGCTTTAGCATCCCATTTTTCGCTGATTTTAAATCCTGCAGAAGCATAGACTGCGTAATTTTCTTCATCATAAAGAAAAGTATTGGTTCGTCCTTCGTTGATGATAAAATGATTATCCTCGATATTAAAAAAATTAAATTCTGAATCGTTTTTAATCTTTGTATATTTTGCCCCCCATTCTGTTTTGATCTTATTAAAATTTTTCTCAAGATCTGCCTGACCGGAGTAGATTCTGTACTTACTGATTGGGTTGGCAAAGGTTGAAATTGTAGTGTTTGTAATGGTATTATAAAAATTCCGGGCATCAGAATTATTCAGCATCAGATTAGCAGATAAGCTTAACTTACTTCCCAGTGTGTCAAGTTTAAGATCATAAAAAGCGGAAGCGTTATGAACATTTCTTTTGTTTAAATTCTGATAGTTGGAAGCTACATCTTTCTGATCGGTCCCACTGAAAATTTTTGAGCGGCTTTCTCCTTTTTCTAAAGGGTTGCTATAGGAATAATTGTAATTGATTCCGACAAGGTTTTTATCATTCAGCTTGTATTCAGCTTTTACATTTCCGCCTTTATAGCGGTAATTACTGGAGCTTTTTGTATCGGTGTTCCAGTAATTGTTGTAGCCGTTGGTTCCACTAAGGTAATTATAAGAGGTATTTTCCCAGAAATTGTCTCCCAAAGATAGATTTGTTGTTACAGAAAGTTTATTTCCCTGATAGTTAAAACTGACCCCGCTTCTCGTAGAAACAGCAGGTCTTCCCCAATAATAGCTTCCTGAAGTCTGAAGGGAGCCATTCCAGCCTAAGTTGGTGTTTTTCTTCAGAATGATATTAATAAGTCCACTTTTTCCCTCCGCTTCGTACTTTGCCGGCGGGGTTGTGATGACTTCAATTTTTGCAATATCGTCTGAACGTAATGTTTTTAAATAATTGATGAGCTCCTGGCCGGATAGATTCAAAAGTCTGTCATTGACCATAATGGCCACATTACTTTTTCCTGCAATAGAAATGGCATCATCGGTAGCCCGTACCATCGGAGTCTTTGCCAATGCTTCAATCGCATCGATTCCCTGTGAAGCAACAGAATTTTCGACATTGAAAACCAACCGGTCAACTTTTCTTTCAAAGAGTTTTTTCTTCCCGGTGATAGTTACTCCTTCTATTTTCTGCTCGGTTGCAGGAGCTTCTTCTTTTAGGGTAAAATCTTTTTTCGTATTTCCGGTAACTGAAATTTTTTCGCTGTTGGTTTTTATTCCGTCCTTGATAATTTCAAGTAAATAATTTCCATTTTCTTTAAGCGGTATTTTAAAAATCCCTTTTTCATCTGTAATAGCAGAAAACTTTAACTCATCTTTTGTGACCAGAATCTCAGTTTCTGCAGATGGTTTATTTTCTCTGTCAGTAATGGTGCCTTCAATGCTTTGAGCTAAAAGAAAAGGTGAAGATGCCAAGCTTAAAAGAAAAACGAGTTTTTTATTCATGAGTAATGTTTTACTCTAATGACAATTCAATGGTGAGTGATGTTACATTATGATGAAAATAATTTTATTAATCTTAAAAAAAATAATGGATAAAAAACTAGAAGAATGGCTTCTGATGAGAGAGATTTTTAATCATTATGAAGTTTCATGATATTTCCTTTATAAAACTTGGTTAAGTCATAAAGGTCAGTAAAATAGCGGTAAAGATGATCTGTATTTCCTTTGTCTACACCATTGAGACTAAACTGATTTTCCGCAAGAGAGAATAATTTCTGATGATCGTATTTCAGATACCGGGATAAAATATTTTCTTCACCCTGAATGACCATTCCTGTATAAAATATTCCATAAATCAAAAACTGATTAAAACTGTCACAATTGAACGTGAAGTTTAAATGGCATTGAGCATTTTTTTCGTAATCAGACAGTATTTTTTGAAAATTATCCACATGATCTTTCTGGGGAATCTCATAAAAAACATCAATTCCATTAATGAAAAGCTGAGTTTTTATTTCTTCTTTGTCGGATTGATACTCGTTTTCAAACCAGTCTATTATTGATATGAGTTCTTCCTTATTAAGGCTTTCAACGGACTCAGTCAGTTTGTTTTTAATAATTTCCAGGCTGGTTTTTTTATCATTTTTTAAAAAATTAAGAACCTGAGTTTCTTCACGACAAATCTTATTGTACAAATTAATTTTTGCAGCAACAGGGTTGGTTTTTATGAAAAAAAGTTCTTCTGCCATAATGTTATGTAATGCCTTGTTTTTGGTGATTTCTCAGACTAAGGTAGCGAAAAATTTTACATAAATTGAGTATATTATTTAATTTGTTTCATCAAAGTCAAATGATGATATTCTGTTTTTTTTAATGTATCGTTTCATGTAACGCAATTCTGTTTCCTTCAGAATCTTCAAATTCTGCTACAGCAAAGCCATATTTTTCATCGATTCTTTTAGGATATAAAATTTTTCCACCATGTTTTAAGACTGTTTCTAAAGTAAGATCGATATTTTCAGTTTTAAAATAAATGATGATTCCTTTTTTTGTGGGTTGGTATACATCTCCTTTTGCTAATGCTCCCGTAATTCCGCTTTTTGTTTCTTCAAATGGAAATAAAGCCATTTCATAATGATCAATGATCTCCTTTTCAAAATTAAAATTGAAAACAGAAGTATAAAATTGCTCGGCACGAATCAGGTCATGAACCGGTATTTCAAAATAAATAACAGGGTTGGTCTTCATAGGTGATTTTTAATTTTTCAGACTGTTTTTAATTTAATTAATTGTGATTAATTTTTCATATTTTCCAAAACCATTTTTGCTATATTTCTCGTGATCTCAGTGGGAGAGTGGCAGTCGCAGTTGCTGAATCCAATGACATAGATGTCCTGTTCAGGAATGTAAACGCCCATGCTTTTAAATCCAAAAATGCTTCCACCGTGTTCTCTGGTAGATATTCCGTTGATATCTTTAAGGTGCCATCCATATCCATAGGTAAACTTTTCACCATTATTCAATGTGTATTTCTGAAAGGCTTTTTGTGATTCTATTGAGGTTAATAAGGTATTTTGTGATAAAGCATTCTGCCACTTCAGCATATCGTCAACAGTCGACATAAGGGACCCGGAAGAAAATGGAATGCTGAAACTGATCATTGTTTTATTCACATATCCAGATTCTTTTTTATGATATCCATAGGCTCTTTTAGGTACAATCTGTCGATCGGTTGCATAATAAGAATGGGTCATTCCTGCTTTTTCGAAAATATTTTTTTTGATAAAGCTTTCATAAGAATCTCCCGAAATCAGCTCTATGATATAGCCTAACACCACATATCCTGAATTATTATATTCAAATTTTTCTCCTGGTGCGAAATCAACAGGTTCATTTTTGAAGAAATCTACCATTATTTCAGGTTTCATGTCTTTTTGGGCAATCGATGAGAGGGTTTTCATTTTTGTGAAATCTTTAATTCCGGAAGTATGGGTCAGCAAATGGTGAATGGTGATTTTATCGCCTGAAGGATAGTCTTTAATATACTTTGAAATGGGATCATTTACATTAAGTTTTCCCTGTTCTTCCAGAATCAGTATAGAAATCGCCGTAAATTGTTTTGTCATGGAACCGATCTGAAAAACATGATCCGGAGTCATATTCACCTCCAGTTCAAGATTAGCCTTTCCAAATGCTTTTCTATACAGATTTTTCCCTTTCTGAGCTACCATAAAAACTCCACCGGGTTCGTCTTTATCTTTAAATTCAGATAAAATAGTACTGTCAATTTTATATTCCAGTTTTTTAGATATCTTCTGAGAATAAAAGATCTGAAATAATAGCAAGGTCGCTAAGCAGGCTGATTTGGTAATTGGTTGCACGGTTATTATAATTTGGTTTATTAAAAACTAGGAAAGAAAAAATCCTTTAATTTCTTAAAGGATTGGTAGTTTTTTATGTGTAAATGTTACTTTTTAATGTGACTGAGGATCGAAATAGGCTTTAAAAGTAAGAGGGTCTTCAGTTTTATCTTCAGACTCTTCAAGATATTCGTGATACTCTTCCTGATGTTTTTCCATATAAACCATCACAATAGCCAGATTGATATAAAGGTTTTTATCTTTAGATCCCAGTTTTAATGCAGTTTTTAAGTATTCTAAAGCTTTTTCGTTTTCTCCCATATCAGAATAGATCGCTCCGATATTGATTAATGCTGGGGTATTTTCAGGTTCGATCAGTAAAATTTCATCTAATTCTTTGATTAAAAGATCATTCAGCTCATCCCAGTGATCTTCATTTTCCCATCTTTTTGCCTGAAGTTTTTTTACGTTTTCTAATCTTAGAACTATATTATTCATTTTTTTAAATTGCTGATTTTTTATTTTTTGTATGGTTTTAGGGTCGTCTTTTTACTTCCTGAAAGCTGCAAGTTCTTTGATTTCAGGTTTGAAAATGATCTCACGACCTGCCTGATTGATCAAAGCCCGAGCAATAGATAAAGGATGTTGAGGAAATTCTACATCATATTGTTCATGTTCAGATCGGTTCATAGGAGTTCCTTCTTTAAAAGTAGGATCGTAAGGACCTTCGAACCAGTTTTGAAGCTGGTCATTTTCAAAATTTATTTCACCTGAACTCAAAAGTTTTTCTAAAACGAAAGCATCTCTGATACCTGTTACATCAACCTCAGCAGCCTGTACTTTTACGACGAAGCTACAGTTTTCAAAAGGAATCGTGATGGAGGAAATATAGGTCATTCCGCCCTCAGGTTGGGGAATTTTAAAAATAGTTTTTACACCTGGAATATGATGTACATCAAGAAGAGCAACCTCAATGATGCCGCTATTGGAAGTAGAAATGTTTCTTCGGTAGAATTTTTTCAAAAAACCGAGATCTTTTACAGTCGGTATATCAGGTTGAATATCGAAAAAATTTAAAGAGATTAAAGCACTTTGTTCAGGATTTACCCAAACAATTCTGGAGTCATTTTCTTCTACTTTATTCCACCCGAAATGTGGAATAGAGATAGAATTGATAGTTACCTTTGCTTTTTTTTTCCTGAAAAAATTAAACATAATGGCTGATGGTTTTTTATTTGAATATTTTATTTTTCAATCCGTAATATGATATCATTTTTCTACAGAAATCAGGAGCATCATGGGTCTGCGCAGTTCGTCCTTCATTCCGGAAAATTCAGCTAGCATTTCTCTACTGGGTTCAGGTTCTATAATTTCTTTGATGGTGAAACCTTGCTTTAATAAAGCCATAAGATAATGGGTTAATGTTCTGTGATATTTTACAACATGTTCCCCGAGGAATGAAGTATTTCTCATTCCTTCAATAAAATAATCATCAACGGGCCAATGAAGAATTTCACCATTTTCATTGTAAATCCAATCCTGATTTCCCTGAGCAGTAAAAACAGGATGCTCTACCGAAAATACAAAATGCCCGTTTGGCTTAAGCCATTGATAGACATTTTTTGCGATCGTATCAAATGATTCTATATAATGAAAGGTAAGAGAACTTAAAACAAGGTCAAATTTTTCTGTGGAATAATCAAGATCTTCTAATGCTTTTCTTTCGTAAGTAATGCCTTCCAGACCGTTTATTTCCTTTGCCTTTTCAAGCATCTTTTCCGAAAGATCAATTCCGATTACCGATTTTGCTCCGTTTTCTATTGCATATCGGCAATGCCATCCAAATCCACAGCCCAGATCTAGGACTTCTTTCTCTGAAAAGTCGGGCAGCATCCGTTTTAAAGCATGCCATTCTCCGGCACCCTCAAGACCTTTTTGAGAACGATGCATTTTACTGTATTGTTCAAAAAATGATGGATTATCGTATTTGTTTTCTTTCATAATTTGATAATTAGCTTATTGTATGAGCATCGGCTAAGGCTTTTACCATTCATTGTTTACGGAACAAATTATCTTTTATTCTCCCTCATGGCTCGGATTAATCTTTCGTTTCTTTTGTCGGCTCTTTCGTTATTTAAAGACAAAACAGCCCAGATAGCAGCCGGAAGCCACCCAATTAAAGTGATTTGTAAAATCAGACAAATAATTCCTGTAAGAACTTTTCCACGAAACATGAAAGACAGAAAGGGAAGTAAGATGGCTAGTAACATGATCGATGATTGAGTTTATTATATTGTTAATTAAGATGCAATTTACAAATTAATACTATTGGACATAAAAAAGTCTCTGAAAACTCCAGAGACTGTATTGTATTTGAAAAGATCAAAGAAGGTTATTTAACCATAATTTTCTTTACAATTTTATTATTTTTAGCAGTTTTGATTACAAAATAATATAAGCCTTTGTTGCTTAAAGAAACTGTTTCCTTTTTACTGTTAGGAGCCAGTTTCATAATATTCTGTCCGATAGCGCTAAGAACCTGTATTTCCTGTAGGTTTTCGGCACTTTCTACAGTGACTTCTTCACTGGATGGGTTCTGATAAATTTTAATGTCTGCTTTTGAAACAGACTCTGTTTCCGAAGTAGACAAATAGCTTGCCTGAATAGAAAACAGCCCGGCATTGGAACTGCTTGTTCTTGCTCCGAAATAAAGAATATCATTATACACTACAAAAGTACTTGCCGTATCAAATCCATTTCCTGATCCCGGGAAAATATCTATCAGTCTAGGATTCGAAGAAGAGGTTGCAAGTGTGCTGTCGTAAACCCAGATTTCCCGGCCGTTGACTCCATTAGTAGCATCGAAAACAAGCTTGTTGTTAAATACAGTAAGGTTTCTTGGAATCGAATACTCAGTTCCGGGATAGATATCTGCTACAAGCTGTGGCGTGTTGACTCCATTATATCTCCAAAGCTCGGTTCCGACTGTATTGTTATGAGCAGCAAAATACATCTGGTCATTGTACAATGTTTTATAATAGGCAAGCCCTCCGTAAGGTGAGGTGTCAAAATCATATACTTTTGACGGATTATTTATCCCGTTATACATCCAAAGTTCTTCTCCTGTTCCATCATTTGCCGTAAAATACAGTTTGTTCTGGTATGTAATAAAACCGCCGGGAAAAGATCCGTTGTTTCCGGGATTGATATCGTAAACTCTGCTCGGGTTCGTCGCGGAGGTTGCTACTGCCGGATTATACACATAAAGCTCAGAATTATTGTTGTTTGTTGTTCTGCCGTTAAAGTATAATTTATCATTAAAAACAGCACTGACAAAACCGAAATTGGTCATGATTGCGTTCACATTAGGTTCGACAAGTCTTTTAGGATTGGTGGCGCTTACCGGTAAATTATCATCAAAAGTCCAGATTGAAATAGGGCTGTTAACGGCCTCTTCATAAAATAATTTATTATCAAAAACACGTAGTGAATTTCCTCGAGGGCCTATTATTCTTGGATTTGTTGCAGAAATGGGTAATGTATCATCGTACGAATAGGTATTCAGATTATTGCTGAAGAACAGTTTTCCATTATAAGTGGTGAAATTTTTCGGAGAAGTCCCGGTAGCAGGATCATTGTCAAGATCTACCAAAAGTTTAGGATTGGTGGCAGAAACAGACAGACTGGAATCATATACCCACATTTCTGTATTGGACGTGTTTTCTTCTCTTCCCATAAAATATAGTTTTCCTTTATGTACAGAAAATGCACTAGGAACCTGAACATCAGAAAATTTTTTGATTAAATTGATTTGTGCTTTTATAGAATGAAGTGATAACAGTGCAACAAACGCTGCAGAAAATAGTTTTTTATTCATGGTTAAAAAATATAAGTGTTTTTTTTTAGCAGAAGCTAATGTTAAGGTGCAAAAATAGGGAAAAGTCTACGTATTAAAACAGTAAATATTACATTTATTAGCATAATAGAAATGCAATAATCAAAAAAAATGAAGCCCGGAAAGACTTCATTTTTTTAATATTTATTTTGAGCATTCATTTTAGTAATTTTTAATCCTATTTGTGCAAAATCTGCTGAAGATTAAAAATACTAACCCTATTAGTATTTATCCAAATGCTCTTTTCAGTAGGCTTTCCACTTTAGGCTCACCTCCTCTGAAGTTCTTATACAGCTCCATCGGATCTTTTGTTCCGCCAGAAGAAAGAAGGATTTTATATTTTGCGGCAATTTCAGGATTAAAAATTCCATTTTCCTTAAAATACTGGAAAGCATCGGCATCCAGAACTTCAGCCCATTTGTAAGAGTAATATCCCGCAGAATATCCACCCTGGAAGATATGGGAGAAACTAGGACTCATCGCTGTTTCAGGGTTAGCAGGATACAATTGGGTCGCTTTTGTGTAATGATCCTCAAATTCTTTCACCGTTTTACCTGCCAGTTCATCAACTTTAGTATGGTAATTCATATCAAGCAATCCGAAACCTATCTGTCTCAAAGTCTGGTAGCCTTCCATAAAGTTTTTAGACTGAGCGATTTTCTCAATTTTTTCATCAGGAAGAATTTCTCCTGTTTTATAATGCTTAGCGAACGTTTTTAAGAATTCAGGTTCGTAACAGAAGTTTTCCAGAAACTGAGACGGTAATTCTACAAAATCCCATTTTACAGAAGTTCCTGAAAGGGTAGGATACTGGGTATTGGCAAGCATTCCGTGAAGAGCATGACCAAATTCATGAAACAGCGTGGTTACTTCCTGGAACGTCAGTAAACTCGGTGTATCTTTTGTTGGTTTGCTGAAATTACAGACAATTGAGATATGCGGACGGGAATTTTCACCCTCTTTTGTATACTGATTTTTGTAGCTCGTCATCCAGGCTCCGGCTCTCTTGCCTTTTCTTGGGAAATAATCAACATAAAGCAACGCTTTGAAAGTTTTTTCAGAATTGTTACTTCCATCCTCCGGCTTACCGCTTCCTGCCTCAAAAACCTCATACACTTTTACATCTTCATGGTATTTCGGGATATCGTTTCTTTCTTCAAAGCTTAATCCGAAAAGTTTATTTGCAAGACCAAAAACGGCATCCTGAACCTGATTTAACGGGAAATAAGGCTTTAGTTCCTCATCATTAAGATCGTATTTTGCTTTACGAAGTTTTTCAGCATAGAAAGCATGATCATAGCCCTGCATTTCATCAATACCATCAGCTTTTGCCAAAGATTTTAACTCTTCAATTTCTTTATCAGCGTACGGTTTTGCTTTCGTTAAAAGTTCATTCAGGAAATCAATGACTTTTGTTGGAGATTTTGCCATTCTCTCCTCCAAAACGTAGTCTGCATAATCTTTATAGCCTAATAATTCTGCTTTTTGCTGTTTCAAAGAAAGAAGCTCTTTAATAAGATTCTGATTGTCAAATTCTCCGCCATCGAAGGATTTTTTACCGTTGGCCAGTGCAATTTCTTTTCTTAATTCGCGGTTTTCGGCATACGTCATTAATGGAAGGTAGCTGGGATATTGTAATGTGACAACCCAGCCTTCCAGATCTCTTTCTTTTGCATCCTCGGCGTATTGTTCAAGGATAGCTTCCGGAATTCCTGCCAAATCTTCTTTATTGGAGATGTGTTTAAAATAATTATTTGTTGAAGCCAATACATTTTGTCCGAACTGAAGCGACTTTAAAGATAAATCCATGCTGATTTTCTTTAATTTTTCTTTGTCTTCTTCATTTAATAATGCTCCGCTTCTCACAAAACCCTTGTAGGTTTCGTTTAAAAGCATTTGCTGTTCTTCGTTCAGATTGTATTTTTCTTTTTCGTCGTAAACTTTTTTTATCTTATTGAAAAGGGCTTCGTTCTGGGAAATTTTTGAAGAATATTCTGTTAAAATAGGAGAAACTTCCTGAGCGATCTGTTGAAGTTCGTCACTCGTTTCTGCAGAGTTTAAATTGAAAAAAATATTGGAAACCGTATCTAACTGTTCTCCGGAATAGGCTAATGCTTCGATCACATTTCCGAAAGTCGGTTCTTCTGAATTATTGACAATAGCGTCTATTTCTTCTTCTGATTTTTGAATTAATTCTTTAAAAGCCGGAAGATAATCTTCATTTTTTATATTGTTGAATGGGGCAGAATGATATGGTGTATTAAATTTTTCAGTTAAAATATTCATATTCTAATTTTTAATTAATGTAAATTTAATGATTCTGATGAATCGACAGCAAAAATGCTCAAAAATGATGCCTGAATAAGAAGGTGTGACAAAATTGTTTAACTTTAATAATCTTGTCATATGCAAAGTTGAGATGAGGTGGGATTGACTAATTTTGACAGCAAGTTATAGGCTTACGGATGTTAAAAATTTTAAACCCAAAATATTTAAACTATGAAAACAATCTTAAAAATTATCGGTGTAATCATTCTGCTGATCGTGGCATATGCAGTGATTGCCATGCTGGCTTTCAGTAAAGATTATCACTTCGAAAAATCAATCGTGATTAATGCCCCGAAAGAGAAAGTATGGCAACATGTCGGTTCTACAAAGGCTTTCAATGAATGGAATCCATTTGCAAAAGCTGATCCGAATATTCAGATTATTTACTCTGGAACACCGGGGGCCGTGGGAGACGCCTACCACTGGAAAGGAAATGACCAGGTGGGAGAAGGAGAACAGACTGTAACGGCGGTGATTCCCAACGAAAAACTGTCCAGTGATCTTCATTTTATCAAACCTTGGGACGGTGTTGCAAAAGGAAATTTTATTTTAACTCCTGAAGGTAACGGAACAAAAGTCACTTGGACGATGGACAACGAGCTCACAACGATGATGAAAGTAATGAAGCCTATGATGGACAGCCAGATGGGAAAAATGTTTGGCGAGGGACTAGACGAGCTGAAAAAGATCTCTGAAAAATAAAAAATGAAAGCCTTGTTAATTTACAGGGCTTTTTTGCATTATTATTTTGTTGAAGCTTTACCATATTTGTATAAATTATTTAAAAAATATTATCTTTATATAAAGAATCGATGTATGGAGAAGACAGTATTCGAGAAGAATGACATACGAAATTATGTAAAAACCGTGATTGCCGAAAAGATTGAAAAGCTTAAAAACTTTATCGAATTTACTCTGGAAGCAAGCCGCGATATCAAAAAGACTCCAAAATATGACAGCATGAGGGAAGAAATGCAGGAGGAAATTTATCAGATGCAAAGACAACTTGGAGCCCTCAATGATCTGAAAAGGAATATGGCAAAGGTTTTAAATACTTCAACTGAAAGAGTTCAGCTTGGCTCGCTGGTTATTACCAATAAAGCACGTTTTTATATTTCAGTTTCTCTGGGAGAGTTTTTTTTTGAAGGCGACCGCTTTTATGCTATTTCCCCTGAAAGCCCCATGGCCAGAAAAATGATGGGAATGAAAGCAGGGAATGATTTTACATTAAATAAAATTCATCAGGAAATTGTTGAGGTGCTTTAGAAGTTAGGAGTTATGAATGATGAGTTTTGAGTTTTTGGGAAATTATTATTTATACGAAGGAGAAATCTATTAATGTTAAGAGTGAAAAACTATCAACCATAAACAATCAGCCATCAACTTTTTTGTAATTTTGCTTTCATGAACAAAGCAGAAGTTTTAAAAGAAATCATAGAGCAAAGAAGAAGTATCTTTCCAAAAGATTATACCGAAAATGAAATTCCTCAGAATATTATTGATGAGATTTTAAATTCAGCAACATTTGCTCCCAATCATAAACGTACCAAGCCTTGGCGTTTCAAAATATTTAAAGGCGAAGAAAAAGCAAAACTGGCTTCCGAAATGCAGGCAATCTACAAAGCTTCTCAACCCGAACAACTTTTTTTGGAAAAAAAATATAATGACATTGGTTTTAAAATCAATAAAGCTGATGCTGTAGCTTCTATTGTCGTTAATTTCAGCGGAATGGTTCCGGAATGGGAAGAAATTGCAGCGGTTTCAATGGCTGTTCAGAATATGTATCTTACGTGTACAGCCAACGGAATAGGCTCGTACTGGAGCTCTCCTAAAATTGTTGAGCAGTTGAAAGAATCTTTAACGATCGAGGAAAATCAGAAATGTCTTGGGTTGTTTTATATGGGGATTTCTAATGTAGCAATATAACAGTTTATCAATGTATCAATTCTCAAAAAAAGGAATATCAATATTGTTATATTGCTAGACAGATAAATTGTTACATTAATAATTGTTACATTAATAATTGTTGAATAAGAATTTTTGTTTATCTTTGCACACTTAAATATTTAACTGGGACGAGTTCCCGTAAAATTCAAACATTATGTCAGTAAAAATCAGATTACAAAGACACGGATCAAAAGGGAGACCTTTTTTCCACATCGTGGTTGCAGATTCTAGATCAAGAAGAGATGGTAAATTCATCGAGAAATTAGGAACTTACAACCCAATTACTAACCCTGCAACTATCGATTTGAACGTTGATTCTGCTGTAAAGTGGTTAAACAACGGTGCTCAACCAACTGATACTGCTAGAGCGATCCTTTCTTACAAAGGTGCACTTTACAAAAAACACTTACAAGGTGGTGTTGCTAAAGGAGCTTTTGATGAGGCTGAAGCTGAAAAAAGATTCAATGCATGGGTTGAAGCTAAAGATTCAAAAGTACAAGGTAAAGTAGAAGGATTATCAAAAGCTCAGGCTGATGCTAAGAAAGCTGCTTTGGAAGCTGAAGCTAAAGTAAACGAAGCTAGAATTGCTGCTGCTGCACAAGCTGAAGCTGATGCTAAGGCTGCTGAAGAAGCTGCTAATGCACCTGCTGAAGAAGTTGCTGAAGCAACTGAAGGAGAAGCTCCTGTTGCTGAATCTACAGAAGAAAACACTGAAGCTTAATAACAAAATCCTGTATGCGTAAAGAAGATTGCTATTTATTAGGGAAAATTACACGCAGACACGGACTTGCGGGGAATGTAATCCTTAAATTGGATACAGATCAACCCGAGCTTTACAATAAACTGGAATCAATATTCGTTGAAATCAACGGATTATTGGTTCCTTTTTTTATTGCAAAATCATCCTGGAGCAAGTTGGATGCTCTTAATATTGCCTTTAAGAACTCTTCTGAGGCACTGGTAGACCAGTCTTTAGGTAAAAATGTTTATTTACCGTTGGCTTCTTTGCCCAAACTTTCTGGAAAGCAATTCTATTATCACGAAATCATCGGCTACAATATCCTTGACGAAAATGATAATGACTGTGGTGTTATCAGATCTGTAAATGATCAGACCGCACAGGTTTATTTCATTACCAATCTGGACGGGAAAGAAGTGGTTATTCCTATGATCAAGGACTGGATTCTTGAAGTAGACAGAGAAGAAAGAGTGATCAAAATGCAGCTTCCCGAAGGTCTTATTGATGTTTTTCTTATTCCTTCAAAAAAAGACGAATAGTAATAGTATTCTCTTTTTTTGGAACAAGGAAGTTCTTCTTTGACTATACATACTATTTTTTATTCCTCATTACCGATTACTTATTACTCATAAACTGCGGGTAATAAATATTCCTGTACTATTTTATCAACCTGTGCATGAGCATAAGGTTTGTTATATGCTTTTGCTGTAACTACCATTACAACAGGGATTTCAGTAAAAATAATAATTTTATTTCCGCCATTTCCACTGGCTTGATAAGCCTCGAAATTTTTGTTTCCCACTTTGTATATTTTTCTCCAGAATAAATAACCGTATCCTTCAAAGTCTTTATGAGAAGTAAAATAATTAGTGAACGTTTTTTTGATCCAATTTTTATCTAAAATAGTTTTTCCGTTCCAGATTCCGTTGTTTTTATAAAGCTGTCCGAATTTTGCGAAATCTAAAGCTTTCATTTTCAGTCCTCCTGCCAAAGATGGTTTTTGCTGAGGTGTAAATTGCCATTCATAATTGGTGATTCCTAATGGTTGGAAAAGTTTTTGACCGGCATAATTTTCCAAACCTTTCGGAACCGATTGATCTAAAATGTCTCCGGTTAAAACCACACCGGCCGTAAAATAATTCCAGTTCTGTCCGATTTTATTTTCTGTCATGGGCAAATCAAGCGTAAATTTTATCCAATTTTCCGTTGGATACATATTTTCCTCATTTCCCGGAGATTCGTAATCTTCATCATTCCCATTAAATCCGGAGCTCATTGTAAGTAAGCTTTTAATGGTGACATTTTCTTTTTCAGAAGAATAATTATTGAATTGTTTTAAATGATAAAATTCTTTCAGGCTTTGGTATTCGTTTTTAATAAAGCCATCTTTTATGGCAATTCCCATTAATGCTGAGGAGAATGACTTTCCAACAGAACGGGTATCATTTAAGCTGTCTCTTTTATAACCGTTAAAATATTCTTCAAGAAGTAGTTTGCCGTTTTTAATAATGACAATTCCGGTGATATCACGGAATCTGTTTTCTGCGATTTTTTGATTAAGAGCTTCGATTTTTTTCTGATTAAACTGCTCATCAGATATTTTCCATCCACTATCCGGCTGGATTTTCTGAACCGTAATCTCTTGTTCGGAAATATTCTTTTTTGGAATGATAAGTTTAATTTCTCCCCGTGCAATAGTATTTCCGACTTTTAATACAGTAGTTTTCAAATAAGGTTTGATTTCAATTGTCAGTGTATAATTTCCGTTTTCCAGAGCATCAATTCCACCATTGGCAAGATAAAATCTCATCCACAGATATTTTCCCCATGAGTCTTCGTTTGTCGTACTGAGAAAAGGAATTCTCAAACTTGTTTTAATTTTTTTACTCTCCGGTGTTCCTGCTCCTGAATTGAGATTTTCAGTGTAAATTAATTTTCCGTCTACAAAGAAATTGAATTGATAGTTTCCCTTTTTAAGAAGTTCTTCTGTACTTAAAGAGGAATCGAGCTGATGTAAATAATTAATCAATGAATTATCCAAAAAGACACGAATGTCAAAATTTTTATCTTCCTGATAAACCATGGTCTGCAGAAAATCAGTTTCTTTTATTTTTTCTAAGGAAATCACTTTATCCGAAAAAAGGATCTCTTTTAAATGTTTTTTCTGAACAGAATTTTCAATTTTTTCAGGCTCAATGATGTTTTGAACCTGCGCCAAAGAAAGATTTGAGATCAGAATTAATGTAAAGACTAAGATTGTTTTCATGGTGAATTTTATCTAGACAAAAATATACATCGTTTTCTTTAAAAAATAGAATGAAATTAACATTCCGGATCTGCAGCCTTAAAAAAAGAATTATTCTTAATCACTTCAAAATTTTCCTGTATTTCAACGGAGTAATACCGATATTTTCCTTAAAACAACGGATAAAATGACTCTGATCTGAAAATCCAGACTCCAGTGCAACTTCTGATAAAGATTCATACTCATTCAACAATTTCAATGATTTTTCAACTTTTAATTTTCTTAGATATTCTCCCAGATTACATTGGAAATATTTCTGAAAATCTCTGCTCAAATGCATTGGATGAATATTCAGTGTTTTAGAAAGTCCTGTCAGATTCAGTTTTTCTGTAGAAGTTTCATGTAAAATTTCGTCAATTTGTTTTACCCAGACCGGTTTCTTTTCACAATGTTCTTTTTGATTGGATAAATGACTGAAAATATTTAACAAAAGCTGATGAATAGACAGTTCAAAAGAATCATTATTGATTTTTGACTCTTTAAAAATCTGATGAATTAATAATTTTGAAGACGGGTTCTTAATCATAAAGCTGCCTTCAGTCTGATCTTTTGAAAGTTGAAATTTTTTAAACCACTCTTCTGTAATTTCAATGTGAAACCCCCGCGTAAAAATATCTGGTTTTATGTTATAGTGTGCGTCTTCCCAATGATGATAAAGCAATGTTCCGGCTGAGCAGTCATAGGATTCTTTTTTGTTTCTTTCAGTCATATTTCCCTGCAGCAGAAAGGTAAAATAGGGATTTTCATGGTAATGCCAATCCACAAAAGAATGGGTGTATTCTGTATCCGTAATAGTCAATCCGTCGAAAATGAGGGTTTCGTTGGTCTGTCCGAAAAATTCACCATTACGAAGCGTTTTCATATTATATGTTTTTATTTAAATTTTCAATTTGCTCGTGTATTTTATTGAAAAACTTTTTTCTGTCTCTGTTTCCGGCAGTATTAAGTGATTTACAGTTTTTTATCTGATGTTCAAAATAATTCAGTGTTTCGCTGCATGTTTTCGGATCATTAATTAAAATATACCCGAACATATTGGCCGGCAGGGCAAAAAGTGACTGCTTGGGATGATGAAAAAAGATATCATTGGAAAGGTGCACCAGTTCATTTTCGTATAAATGAAATTTGGGATCGTTTTCTGTTTTTTGTTCGATATATTTAATAAGTTCTTTTAGTTCCTGAAGAATTATTTTGGCCTCATTTCGCAGTAAAAGGCCTGTATCGAAATAAAATGAGATCTGCTGGAGAATACTTGTGATCGTCATATCATTCCATAATTCTACCACATTTTGAGCTTCATATTTATTCTTTAATGCTTGGGTATCCGGCTCAAAGCTGGGTGGCGAAAACTGTAAAAAAGGAATAAAAACCTGTTTCGAATTAAGCAGATTCATCCAGACATAAATTTTGAAACGGGAAAGCAAGGTATCAGAAAGGGTATAAAAGAATGGAATATCTTTCGCAGAATAATAAATTGTCATCCCATTAGAAAGCGGCAGATTCTCAAAAACACTGAGATTGTTTTTGAAAAAGGACTGCAAATCTTCTGTGTTCGTTACGGCAGAGGTCTTCTGAACCATAAACTGATGGTCGTTACTGATAAACTGATTGAGTGAGATCTGATAATATTTTGCCAGTTCCAATGCTTCCTCAAAACTGAATTTTGCCTTTAAAGAAGTTCTTCTGTGGGCTGCATCATAACTTATATTAAGGATATTTGAGATCTCGTCGTTCAAAGATCTGTCACCAATTTTTTTTCGAATTTCCTTAAGCAGACGCTCCTGATACATGTTTTTGTGATTTTCACAAATGTAGTCATTTATTTTAATTTTTTTTCACATTCACTTTTTTGTTTTCTGCAGATAATTTTGATGAATAATTTTAAAATAATGAAAGATGAGAACACGGATTTTATTGATATTAAGTTTTTTGATAGTTAATTTTTTTCATGCTCAGGATAGTTTGAAAATACAAAAAGCCAAGTTGATTGCTTTAACGCCTTTTAATGATAACATTGATAAAGTAAACGGGTTGACCGTAGGATTAGGTTTTGATTCAAAATATGTTTTTAAAGAGCAAAATGTAAAATTGCTTCAAAAAGTGAATGGTTTAAATCTCGATGTAAATGCTTTGGGATTTTTATTCTGGATGTTTTATGATCCGGCAAAAGGTCAGAATATAGAATTTATAAAAGTTAACGGGATTACTATTTCAGCCGCAGGATATTTGCGGGGGGTAAGTCACAACGGAATCAATCTTTCTCTCTATAATTATGGTCATACTATGAATGGTGTATCGGGAACACTTTTTACGACCTATATTGAAGAAGGAAACGGAATTTTTGTCTCCCCTGTCGGTTTCTATTCTAAAGAGTTGAATGGTGTGAGTATTTCTGTTTTTAATGATGCTGAAATCATGAAAGGAATACAGATTGGAGGATATAATTCGAGTGAAGTAGTTACAGGAATGCAGATTGGTTTAGTAAATAAATCTAAAAAATTAAAAGGTCTTCAAATCGGATTATGGAATAAAAATGGAAAAAGAAGTTTACCCATAATTAATTTTTAATACTATGAAAACGATACCCTATATTTTAATTGTCACAAGATTTATTCTGGCTCCAATCATTCTTTTATTGGCTTATCTCAAAGGTGAAGAATCTAGATTTTTAATTTTAACCTTGATGTATTCCGGATTATTAACCGATATTTTCGACGGTATTATCGCCCGAAAAACTGGTGTTTCTTCTGAGAAATTAAGAAGATTAGACAGTCAGACTGATTTAATTTTCTGGCTTTCGTTAGGATTCGCTGCTTATTTTTTGAATCCGAATTGATTAAAAATGAATGGAAAGGCATTGTTTTAATCTTCGCTATGGAGGCACTTTGTTACATTGTCAGCATATGGAAATTTGGAAAGGAAACCTGTACCCATGCTTTTTTGTCAAAAATGTGGGGTCTGAGTCTGTTAATTGCTTTTACTTGTTTAATAGGATTTTCAGAAATAGGCTGGGCTTTTTATCTGGCTGTGGGGCTGGGCTTGATTTCGCATATTGATGTTATTCTTATTATTTTAATACTCCCAAAATGGCAGTATGACGTCCCGAGTGCTTATCATGCCTGGAAAATAAGAAACGGTAGGCAACATAAAAAAGGAATATTCTTTAATTAAAATAATATTTAAAGCATAGTTTTTCATTAATTAATTGATAAATGATTTTGTAAAAAAGCAGTGTAATCATCAAATTGCGCTGTTTTTTTGTAACTTTGCGGACATTAATTTTTATACAAAAATTTTAATCAACAAATGAAAAAGCAGACAATTAAGGAAATCCTACAGGATTACAAGAAAGTATTACATCATGACATCACGGTTTACGGTTGGGTAAGAACGTTCCGTGCCAATCGCTTTATAGCACTTAATGATGGTTCTACGATTAATAATTTGCAAATAGTTGTTGATTTTGAGAATTTCGACGAAGAGATTATCAGTAAAATCAGTACTGCAGCTTCTTTAAAAGTTGTAGGTGAAGTGGTGGAAAGCCAGGGAGCGGGTCAGGCTGTGGAAATTATCGCTAAAAAAATTATTATTTTAGGAGATAACTTTACAGAAGACAGAGATAAAACGATCCTTCAGCCTAAGAAGCACTCACTGGAAACATTGAGAGATCAGGCACACCTGAGATTCAGAACTAATTTATTCGGAGCTGTTTTCAGAGTACGTCACGCGGTGAGTTTTGCAGTGCATTCATTCTTCAACCAAAACCAGTTCTTTTATATCAACACACCAGTTATTACAGGAGCTGATGCAGAAGGTGCGGGTGAAATGTTTGGTGTGACCAATTTTGATCTGAACAATATTCCGAGAGGAGAAGATGGGGAAATTGATTTTGCTCAGGATTTCTTTGGTAAAAAAACAAACTTAACGGTTTCAGGACAGCTTGAAGGAGAAACCGCAGCAATGGGATTGGGAAGAATTTATACTTTCGGACCTACTTTCCGTGCTGAAAATTCAAACACAACGCGTCACTTAGCGGAATTCTGGATGATCGAGCCGGAAGTTGCTTTCAACAACCTTGAAGATAACATCGACCTTGCGGAAGATTTCTTAAAATATGTGATTCAGTATGTTTTGGATAACTGCAAAGATGATTTGGACTTCTTAGACAAGCGTTTTGAGGAAGAACAAAAAGGAAAACCAGAAAAAGACAGAGCAAAAGAAGGATTGATCGAAAAGCTTCAGAATGTTATTGCTAAACGTTTCAAGCGTGTAAGCTATACGGAAGCGATCGAGATCTTAATGAACTCTAAAGAAAATAAAAAAGGAAAATTCCAATATCCGGTTGAAAGCTGGGGAACTGACCTTCAGTCTGAGCACGAAAGATTCTTAGTGGAGAAACATTTCGAGAGTCCGGTGGTATTATTTGATTATCCTAAGGAGATCAAAGCATTCTACATGAAGCTTAACGACGATAACAAAACGGTTGCAGCAATGGATGTACTTTTCCCTGGAATCGGTGAAATCATCGGTGGTTCAGAAAGGGAGGCGAGACTGGATGTTTTAAAACAGAAAATGGAAGATATGCATGTTGATGAGCATGAGCTTTGGTGGTATTTAGACACCAGAAAATTCGGTTCGGTTCCACATGCAGGATTTGGATTAGGATTGGAAAGATTAGTTCTTTTCGTAACGGGTATGACGAACATCAGAGACGTAATTCCTTTCCCAAGAACACCGAAAAATGCAGAGTTTTAAAAAACTTTAGTTATTAAATATATAAATCCTTCCCATTTATGAGAAGGATTTTTTATTGATTTATAAAAAAATAAATTCCAAAGCATTGTTGTTTTCGTAAAAACCCGAAAATTACCATCTATAAAACGCACAAAAAAGCCTTAAAACATCATGTTTAAGGCTTTTTTTATTTTCTAATAGTTTATTGTGGTATGGATAATACAAAAATCGTGCTAAAATATATTTTTTTGTCAGAAAATTTTATTAAATTCGTGGAATATGTTATGTTAAAACACAAATAGTAATATGCTTAAACAACACTTACAACTCAAATTAGGACAGAAGTTGGCCCCTCAACAAATCCAGCTGATGAAGTTGATTCAGCTTCACACGTTGGAATTTGAAGAGGAACTCGAGAGAGAGTTAGAAGAAAATCCTGCTTTGGAGATCGCAAAAGAGGAGTCTAAGGAAGATGAGTATTCTTCTTTGGAAGATTCTTATGAAAATGAAGGAACAGAAAGCATTGAAACTGATTTTGATGTTAACGAATATCTCTACGACGACGAACCAACCTATAAAACTGCATCCAGCAACTATTCTCCGGACGACGAAGAATTCGATAATGAAAGTCTTTTAACCGAAGGGCAGTCTCTGTATGATTATCTTACCGAACAAATTCATTTATCCAGTATCAATGAACATGATCTTAAGATTGCAGAATATATTATTGGGAATCTTGATACGGACGGATATTTAAGAAGAGAAATCAAATCTCTTGTTGATGATCTTGCATTTTCACAAGGATTGTATACAACAAAAGAAAAAGTAGAGGATATTCTTGAAAACTATGTTCAGAAGCTTGATCCGCCGGGAGTAGGAGCGAGAGGACTGCAGGAATGCCTTCTTTTACAGATTGAAAAGAAAGTGAGCTCTGATAAAGCAGTTTCTTTGGCGGCAAATATTCTGAGACATCAGTTTGATGCTTTAACCAATAAGCATTATAATAAGATCATTCAGAAATATGATATTGAAGAAGATGATCTTAAAGATGCGTTAGATGAAATTTCAAAGTTGTCTCCAAAAGTAGGGGGGAACTTTGATACCCAGACGATTACCATCAATCAGGAGATTATTCCGGATTTTGTGATTCAGGTGAAAGACGGATTGGTTATCCCGATGCTGAACAGCAAAAATGCACCTACTTTGAGGGTTTCTGAGGAATACAAAGATATTCTGACGACTTATTCTCATGATAAAAATTCTTCTGAGCATAAACAGGCCGCTTTATTTATCAAGCAGAAACTGGATGCTGCAAAATGGTATATAGATGCTATTAATCAGCGCCAGAATACTTTGTTACAAACCATTACTGCGATTGTAAAATTTCAGAAAGATTATTTCATCACCGGTGATGAAAAGTCATTAAGACCAATGATTTTAAAAGATATTGCAGATATTACAGGATTTGATATTTCTACGATTTCAAGAGTGGTAAAAAGTAAATATGCCGATACTCCGAACGGAATTGTATATCTTAAAGATCTGTTTTCTGACAGTCTTACCAATGACGATGGGGAAGAGGTTTCTACAAAAGAAATTAAGACACATCTTCAGGAAGTCATCAGCAAAGAAAATAAGAGAAAACCTCTTACGGATGATGCTTTGGTAGTGATCTTAAAAGAACAGGGATATAATATTGCAAGAAGAACAATTGCAAAATACCGTGAGCAGCTTAACATTCCGGTTGCCAGGTTACGAAAGGAATTGTAAAATATTCTACAAAATAAATCAAATGCTCAGTTTTTACTGGGCATTTTTTATTTAATACGAAAACTTTAAATTAAAAAATGATGATGATTTAAATCATAGTGTAATCGGTTACATTCATGGGTTAATTATTTTTATTTATTCTAAATTGAATTTACTTTTGCTTTTCATTTAATAAACAATGACAGTTTTATGAGAAAAGTTGATTTTTTTAATGTCACTAAAAGTGCTTTCGGAATTATATTATTATCCTCAGGTTCACTTTTATCAGCACAGAATATTGGAAATATAACTGGTTTCAACCAGGATATTATTGCAAACGGAACAGGAAATGCCTCACAATCCACAACGATAGGGCTGGATGAAGTGAATACAAGAGCTTTGGTTTCATTGGATTTTAAAGCGACCAGTTCCTCTTCGGCTCCGAATTATGGACTTCCTGCAAATGGACAGATCACCAGTATTATGAATTCGGGTGTTGTCTATCAATTAGGAAATTATTCTTCAAATAATGCATTATATCTTACACCTGCTTATGTTACAGGGTCTGCAAATACTCAAAATACGGGTACGCTTTCGTTTCAGACAACTAATGTAGCAACTTTATATATTCTTTCTTCTGCTGCCGGAGGTGGATCAAATAATATACCTTATACAGCACAGATCAATTTCAGCGATGGGACAAATCAGATCAGCACCGTTCAGGCAAAAGACTGGTATGGAAATGCAGGCTTTGCCATCAAGGGAATCGGAAGAGTCAATATCAGCAATAATAATCTTGAAGGTGACAGCGAAAATCCAAGATTATACGAAGATGCAATTACGATTGATCCCGCGAATCAGTCTAAAACAATTACAGGAGTAACCTTTACATTTAATGGGGATTCTTCTGCAGCATATGCTAATGAAATCAGATTGTCAATACTTTCTGTAGCAGCTTCTTCACAGGCAGTGACGAATAATTTAGCCGTAAAAACATATAACGGAGGACCTGCAACGATCACAACGAACAACGGAACATTAAGTTTAATGGCTGAGCTCAACGGAAGCTACACCGGCGATATAACATGGAAGATCGTAGCAGGAACAGGAAATGCAACAATTGATCAGTATGCAAAAGTAACAGCGCTTTCCAACGGTACAGTGAAGGCTGTAGCAACTTTAGACTCAGATCCTGCAGTTCAGGGAGAGCTGGATATTACTATTTCAGGCCAGTCCGGAGGATATTGTGAGTCTTATTTTGTGAATGGATGTTCTTACTTATATATTGACAATGTTTCCACAACGGGAGCTGCTTCCAATTTAAATAATATTTCGTCGGGATGTTCCAATAACAATTCATTGACAGGATATGCCAATTTTACAAGCCTTTCTTTAGGGGTTATAAAAGGAAGCACCGTCAATATGAACCTTGACTTTTCTACCAATACAGCTTATCTTTCCGCCTGGATCGACTGGAATGGCGATAATGTTTTTACAGATGATGAAATGATCTATCAGTCTTCCAGTGAAGAACCCAATGCAGCGGCATTTAGCTTTACAGTTCCTACCACAGCAGTTACAGGAACAGTTCGTATGCGTCTGAAAGCCGTGAATGGCTGGGTAGGCTCAGGAGCTTGTGGCTACAACTCGATAGGTGAGGTGGAAGACTATAATGTCAACATCCAAAACAATAATCTGTCGACAGTTGAAAATAATAAAACAGAAGAAGTTATCGGAATTTATCCGAATCCCACCTCAGATCAGGTGAATATTAAAACCAATCAGAAAGTAGAAGCAGTAGAACTATATTCAATTGCCGGAAATCTTATTACAAAAGAGAAAGATACCCGTACTGTAAATCTTAAACACCTTCCTAACGGACTATATCTATTAAAGGTTTATCTTAAAAATCAGGTAGTGGTTAAAAAGATCATTAAAAAATAAATTTTGTGATAAAACAGAAAAGCAGTTCAATTTGAACTGCTTTTTTTATATTTTCTAATGTTAAATCTTCACTTTTTCAAGACCCAGTTCTTTCACAGATACTTCACGCATTTCCACTTTTCGTATTTTTCCTGAGATCGTCATTGGAAACTCATCGACGAACTTCCAGTATTTCGGAACTTTATAATGAGCAATTCTATCCTTGCAATAGCTTAAAAGTTCTTCTTCGGTGACGTTAAATCCTTTTCTGACCTTCACCCATGCCATTACTTCCTCCCCGAATTTCTCACTCGGAACACCGATGATCTGAACATCAAGAATATTAGGATAAGTGTACAGGAAGTCTTCAATCTCTTTAGGTGAAATATTTTCACCACCACGAATGATCAGGTCTTTTATTCTTCCCGAAATGGTAATATATCCTTCTTCATCCATCACTGCCATGTCTCCGGTATGCATCCATCGGGCATCATCAAGCACTTTTCTCGTATTTTCAGGATCATTCCAATATTTCAGCATAACAGAATATCCTCTGGTGCACAATTCACCGTGCTCGCCGCGTTCGACAATCCGTCCGTTTTCATCAACGATTTTTATTTCAAGGTGATCCTGAACAGTGCCCACCGTATTCACCTGTTTTTCAAAAGGTGTTCCTATTAAAGTCTGGGTAGAAACAGGGGATGTTTCGGTCATTCCGTAGCAGATGCTCATCTCTTTAATATTCATGAGGTTTTCTACTTTTTTCATGATCTCCGGCGGACAAACCGATCCGGCCATTACTCCCGTTCGTAAGCTGGAAAAATCAAAAGATTCGAAATCTTTTACTGCAAGTTCAGCAATAAACATGGTGGGAACACCATATAATGAAGTACACTTTTCTTCAGAAACTACTTTTAAGGTAATTTCAGGATCGAAACTGTCATTCGGAATTACCATACAGGCACCGTGTACAGTACAGCACATATTTCCGATAACCATACCGAAACAGTGATAAAACGGAACAGGAATACAGACTCTGTCTTTCTCAGAATATTTCAGCCGCACGCCGATAAAATAACCATTATTCAGAATATTATGGTGAGAAAGTGTAACTCCTTTAGGAAAGCCTGTTGTCCCTGAAGTATACTGAATGTTTACGGGATCGTCAAACTGTACATGCTCTTCAAAGCTGTGCAGTGTATCATCGGAGATTTCCTGTCCGTTATTCAGGAATTCCTCCCAATTATCATCAAAAAATATTTCTGATCTCAGGGTCGTACAGAATTCCCGGGCGTCCGCAATCATTTTTTTATAATCACTGGATTTGAAGATAAGAGAAGAAAAAATATGTGACATCTCTGACTGATTGATCACAAAGATGAGCTCACTGGTTCGGTAAGCAGGATTGATATTTACGAGTATAGCTCCTATCCGTGCAGTGGCATATTGTAAAAGAACCCATTCATAGCGGTTAGTAGACCATATTCCGATACGGTCTCCGGTTTTTACGCCTAAAAAGATCAGGGCTTTTGCAACAGCAGTGGTTTGGTTATAAAACTCCTGATAGGTCGCTCTGTAGTTTTGATGGACACATATTAACGCTTCGTGATTGGGGAATTTTTCAACTGTATTTTTTAAGCTGCCTCCGATAGTCTGCCCCATTAAAGGGACCTCGGATGCACCATATACATAAGATAAAGGCATAGTAAAAAGATTTGGTTAAATAAAATTAACAAATATATCCTAAACTCATTATCTATTTGGGGTTATTTTTCCTTAGAATCGATGTCTTTTAGCTGCTTTAGATTTTTATCAAGCTTTCTGATGATAATTCCGTAAACCAAACGATAGTAAAGCCATACCAAAACAATGGTAAGTACCATACTTACTACAATTCCTACAATCACAATGGTGAGGTCAGAATTGGTAGGTTCAATATTCTGAGTATTTAAAGCATAAAATATAAAGGCCGTAAAAACAGAGGTGAAAGCGACCAGTAAAACAATACTGATTAAGATAAATGCATTCACCGTTTTTTTGAACTTGATGATTCTTGTAATAAGACCCTTCAGGTTTTCCTCAATCTTTATTTTGCGATAGTTTTGATAGAATTTATAGACAAAATATGCTGTAATGAGTAAGCTTAAAATCTTTATGGCCAAATAAGTATTGTCGAAATTATTTTCCACTTCCGGTGTTTTCTGGGCTCCCAGTCTTTCTAAAACTTTTACAAAGCTATTGGATTCCTCACCCTGGAAAAAATAAAATAATCCTAAAACAGAAAAGAACAAAAATTCCGCAACGCTGATCCAGAAGATATACTTCACATAGTTACGCGACTTTTTATTCAACATTTTAAGGATCTCTTCGTTGTCGTATTTTTGCTGAACAGGTTGTTCCTGCCATGTTTTCTTAAAGCTGTCTAAGTCAAATTCAGGCATATTTTTCCATTTGTTCTTTAAGGGTTTTCTTTAATCTGTTCATTTTCACACGCGCATTAACTTCGGTGATCCCGAGGTTTTCTGCAATATCCTTGTAAGGCAAGTCATCAAGATACATCATTACAATTGCTCTTTCTACGTTCGGAAGGGTTTTGATCACGGTATACAGAAGCGATATCTGCTGCTGTTTGTCATCATCATCTTCTACGAAATCTCTGTGGTTGATATCCAGCTCGTTGGTAGGAAGGCTTTTGCTTTTTTTTCTGAAAAGCGTAATGGCTGTATTTAAGGCAACACGGTACATCCACGTAGAAATTTTGGAATTTCCTTTGAAAGAATCATAACTTCTCCAAAGCTGTAAAACAATCTCCTGGAAAAGATCTTCCTCATCTTCAAGAGAATTGGTATAAAGACGCGAAACCTTGATAATCAATCCCTGATTATCCTTAATAAGCTGCGCAAATTCTTTTTCTTTTGAAGCCAATGTAGATGTGTAATTTAGTTGACGAAGATAATGATTATGTGGTAATTATTGAAGAGTTATGAGTTATAATTTTTTTTGAAAATTATTGTTATAGAAGTCTTTTGAACATTCATAACTTATAACTTTCAACTCATAACTAATTTGTATCTTTGCAGCCACGAGAAAATCGGCTTGTTGATTCTTATTTCGGTAAGGGTAGGAAAGTCCGGACACCATAGAGCATCAAAGCGGATAACATCCGTCACCCGTGAGGGTAGGACAAGTGCAACAGAAAGCAAGTACAGTTCGGCTGTAGTGAAACCAGGTAAACTCTTTGTGGTGCAATGATAAGTATATCGGTTCTTTTCAGTAATGGAAATAGGGGTTGCTCGCCCTGAAAGCCGAGGGGTAATCAGCTCAATCCCGTTAGCAATAACGGGAGTAGATAAATAACAGGCATCTCGTTGCTCGCAACAGGATACAAAATCCGGCTTATAGATTTTCTCGTGTTTATTGGTATTAAGGTATAATCCGGTGTTTAAATCCGGAATCGGTAGAAATAAAAAAGCGGAGAATGTTCTCCGCTTTTCTGTTGATATGATGTAGATGCTTGTTTTAGTTTTCCGCTTTTACTTTATTGCGGATTTCAGTATTTTTTTGTGAATAAATCTGTGTTGCCCAAACAATAATAGCACTCATATCCCCGTTTGTTTTTCTTGTCAGTTCGGCTTCTGTAACGCCTGTAGAAAGAATCAGTGCTTTTGAAGCAGGTACTAATAAGGCTTTTCTTCGGTCGCTCAACTCAGAAGTGTTTCTTTTCTTTTCCTCTTCTGTCGGTCTGTTCTGAGGATCTCCCAGACTTTTGAAAGCTTTATTGAAATTGTCCATTTCCGGAGTTTTCATGCTTTCAACGGTGTTCACTGCTGCAGATTCATTGTTACAGGAAACTGCGGTAAGACTTAAAGTGGCAAAAGCAGCCAGTAGAAAATATTTTTTCATGATATTATTTTAAATAAAATGTTTAACTGGGCAATGGCTCAGTTTTTTTGATGTTTAGGAGTATTTACGGATAATCGTAGACTTGCAGATAAGTATAGTCCCCTATGGTAAACCAGTCGGCTTCAGAATGGGTTCCGAGAGTATAATACACTGCACCTGTAAAAGGTTCTCCCATTGCAAAACCATCTACGGGATTGCCTGCATTATCTTTGGCTACGAAGTCAAATCTTCCCCATTCTACCATAGAGCTTACCGTATCCATAACCGGATTATTGAAGGCATAGCTTCCTCCGTAAGTAGGATCAGTAACATACCATGTATCGATGGGTAAAATAGAATATCCTGAGGTACTTAGAGTTTTATACTCGATATCAGTTAAAAACGGCGGAACGGTATAAACTCCGTAAGGGGCATTGGGTGCGGCATACACTACAGGATTGGTAATAGTGGGAGCTGAGTTAGCCGCCATCAGCCTGCCTTCAAGTTTAAACTGGCTATAATTATTGATGGTCAGTACTTTACTTTGCGAAAAAGCAAAAACACCGCATAACATAGATAATGAATATATTATTTTTTTCATGTTATTAATTTTCAGCTTTTACTTTATTGCGGATTTCAGCATTTTTTTGTGAATAGATCTGTGTTGCCCAAACGATGATGGCACTCATGTCACCGTTTGTTTTTCTTGTCAGTTCTGCTTCTGTAACGCCTGTAGAAAGGATCAATGCTTTTGAAGCTGGCACCAGTAAAGCTTTTCTTCGGTCGCTCAACTCAGAAGTATTTCTTTTTTTCTCTTCTTCTGTAGGTCTGTTCTGAGGATCTCCCAGACTTTTGAAAGCTTTATTGAAATTGTCCATTTCCGGAGTTTTCATACTTTCAACGGTGTTTACTGCTGCAGATTCATTGTTACAGGAAATTGCTGTGAGGCCTAAAGTGGCAAAAGCAGCCAGTAGAAAATATTTTTTCATGATATTATTTTAGATGTTTATAGTATTTATGGGTAATCATAGACTTGCAGATAGGTACTTCCGCCTATCGTGAACCATTCTGCTTCGGTTTCTACACCAAGAGCATAATACACCCCACCTGCAGCGGGTTCTCCCATGACGAAGCTGTCGACGCCATTGCCTGCACTGTCTTGAGCTACAAAATGAAATCGTCCCCATTCCACCATCGAGGTAAGGGTGTCAATAGTCGGTGTGTTAAAGGCATGATTTCCTCCATAAACAGGATCGGTAACAAACCATGAATCTATGGGTAGAATGGAGTATCCGGAAGTACTTAGCGTAGGATATTCAACATCCGTTAAAAGTGCAGGAACGGTATAGCTGCCATAAGGAGCATTAGGTGCTGCATAAATAATAGGAGTTCCGGAAGAGGTAGATAAATTGGCTGCCATGAGCCTTCCTGACAGATTACGATGGCTGTAGTTATTGATTATCAATGTAGTGCTCTGCGAAAATGCAAATACTCCGCATAGCAACGATAATGAGCATAATATTTTTTTCATGTTAATAGATTTGGATATAAGAATAGTTTTCTCCACCTGATGTTAACGTGAACCATTCTGCATCCCCATAAGGCGTTGTAATGTAAGCCTGATTGGTTATACAAGGAGCGATGTCTTCTCCAAGGTTTCCGTTAAAGAAAATTTCGGGAGTATTTGTTCCTTTATGATACATCTGGAATTTAGAACCTACCCATTTGGTATTCAAAGAGATTGTTCCTCCCGGAGTAAGACTTAAATGATTCCAGGCTCTTGGCATCTGATTGCTGGCAGAAAGATAAACGTACCATTGTGTCATAGGATACAATGAACCTCCAAACTGATCTCTGTAGTTTTTATATTCTAAATTTTGTCCGTTTCCCTCGTGCGAATCAGCCGGAACAACTACCATATCCGGATTGTAAGAATTTACCATTGGATAGCAGCCCCCCGAAGTATTGGCGGCCTGAATGTTTCCGTGAAAATCATAAGCAGTAGAGTAGTTGTTTACTATAAGAACACCTCCCTGAGAGTAGGCTAAACATGCAATGAATAAACCTAATGATGTTACAATCTTTTTCATGGTATTTTAGTTTTCAGCTTTTACTTTATTGCGGATTTCAGCATTTTTTTGTGAATAGATCTGTGTTGCCCAAACGATGATGGCACTCATGTCACCGTTTGTTTTTCTTGTCAGTTCTGTTTCTGTAATGCCTGTAGAAAGAATCAGTGCTTTTGAAGCTGGTACCAGTAAAGCTTTTCTTCGGTCGCTCAGTTCAGAAGTATTTCTTTTCTTTTCCTCTTCTGTCGGTCTGTTCTGAGGATCTCCCAGACTTTTGAAAGCTTTATTGAAATTGTCCATTTCCGGAGTTTTCATACTTTCAACGGTGTTCACTGCTGCAGATTCATTGTTACAGGAAATTGCTGTAAGGCTTAAAGTGGCAAAAGCTGCCAGTAGAAAATATTTTTTCATGAGTATTATTAATGTGTATTGATAGATGTAAATGATATTATGGATAAATCGAGAAATAAGTAACCATCTCCGATCCTGTAGAAATGGTAAACCATTCTGCTTCTACTCCTGTAGTCGCCCCGATTTGATTTGAATTTACCACAAAGCCTGCATTGGCAGCAATAGCAGGATCTCCTACTTCAAAATAATCATAATCTATTCCGGTTGAGATGTCCTTCAGCCAGAATATATATCCTGCCCAGTCATTATTAGGTTTCATATATGAGGTGATGAAAGGATCATTGTAAGCATAAGTTCCTGAGTTGGCCGGATTGGCCGGATCATTCACATACCACTCATTGATATCCATTACGCTACCCATTCCTCCGGTAGTATCAAAGCTTCCATATTTATAATAGATCGTTGAAGGCATTGTGTAAGCTCCATATGGTGTAGGATTGGGTGCTGCGAACATAGATAAAGCATTACCCGGAGCCTTACTTGCGGTGAAAAATCTTCCTACTGCATGATAATTAGTATTATAATTATTCATTACAAAAATAGAACTCTGGGCATAGAATATAGCGCCTGCTAATAATAGTAAGGCGGAAATCGTTTTTCTCATATTAATACTTAAAAAGGGTTAATAAATTTCAAAATAAGTGGTTACAGTAGTTCCTGTAGTTATCGTAAACAGTTCAGCATATCCGGAAGGACAAGAATAGGAATCCGGAATAAAGGAAGAATTACAACTTCCGGCTACTGCAATGTTTGCATTAAATAAAGGAACAGAGGCTCCTCCGTTTGCTGGATCTGTCATGAAAAATTTGGATCCTGCCCATTTAGTATTATTAGAAATGGTACCACCTGGCATTACCGCAGCGTGATTCCATGCTCTAGGGATAGTTTGAATAGTTGGACTTGTGCTGACTAACCATGTTGTAACAGGGTATAATGAGGTTGTATACTGATCTCTGTAGTTTCTGATTTCCAATTGTGTTCCAGTGATAGTATTGGAATTTGCCGGAACTACGATAGGGTCTGGTGTGCCATTACCTACAATTGGATAGCAAGTACCTCCCGTGGGTGTTGGGTTGGCAGCATAAATATATCCGTTAAAGTCATAAGATGAGTAATTGTTAAGAATAAGCGTTCCTCCTTGTGCGTAGGCAAATGCAGCAGCACACAATCCTATTGTTGATAAAAGTTTTTTCATGATCTTAGTTTTCAGATTTTATTTTGTTACGGATTTCGGCATTTTTTTGAGAATAGATCTGGGTGGCCCAAACAATAATAGCACTCATATCACCATTTGTTTTTCTTGTCAGTTCGGCTTCTGTAACGCCTGTAGAAAGAATTAATGCTTTTGAAGCCGGTACCAGTAATGCTTTTCTTCGGTCACTCAGTTCAGAAGTATTTCTTTTCTTTTCCTCTTCTGTCGGTCTGTTCTGAGGATCTCCCAGACTTTTGAAAGCTTTATTGAAATTGTCCATTTCAGGAGTTTTCATGCTTTCAACGGTGTTCACTGCTGCAGATTCATTATTACAAGAAACAGCGGTAAGACTTAAAACGGCAAATACTGCCAGTAAAAAATGTTTTTTCATGGATAAAATTTAGATGTTTGTTATCATTTATTTTTTGCATAGCTATATCAAGGCAGAAAAGTGAAAATCTGCTTAAAATAGTTACAATAAGTTGGTATTTATAAACTTAGTATACCTGTAAATACGTGTAGCCTCCGATGTCAAACCATTCGGCATCTGAGTAGGTGCCTGTCTGGCTACTGAAACTTGTAAAGCCTATAGCTCCTGATATAGCAGGATTGCCAATTCGGAAATCGTCAAAATTATTTCCCGCGCTATCTTTGGTCTGAAAATAGAAAGTCGCCCATTCTGCAACAGGAACTAATGCCGTTACATTAGGGTGATTATAGGGATAGGAACCGGATGCCAGATACCAATTGTCAATAGGAAGTAAAGATATACCTGAAGTATCAAAGGAGTTATACTGTATATCTGTCATCAATGCCGGAACGGTATAAGAGCCGTAAGGTGCATTGGGTGCAGCTATCAAACCTGCGTTACTGGTTGTAGGACTTCCGGCAATCAGTCTGCCTTCTAAATTATAAACACTATAGTTGTTGATCACTAAACGGGTACTCTGAGAAAACGAATAGCATCCTAAGAGCGTAAGGGCAAGTAATGTTATTTTTTTCATATTAGAATATATTAAAATAAGTAATGGTATTCGGTCCTGAGCTTATGGTAAACATTTCGGCACTTCCGGAAGGACATACATAATAATCCGGAACTGCAGCAGAATTACAAGTACCTGCTACCGCGATATTCGCATTGAATAATGGAATAGAAGTTCCGGTCGCCGGGTCGGTCATATAAAATTTGGAACCGGCCCATTTTGTATTATTTGAAACAGTTCCGCCAGGCATTACAGCAGGATGGTTCCATGCTCTTGGAATACCCTGGTTGGTAGCACTGGTGCTTACATCCCAAGTCATGATCGGATAAAGTGAGTTGGGATACTGATCTTTATAATTATCCATTTTTAATTCTAATCCGTTACCCATATGAGAGTCTGCCGGAATGACAAGAGGGTTGGGATTGCTGCTGCTTACTAGTGGATAGCATGTTCCTCCTGTCGGGCTTGGATTAGCTGCAATAATAGCACCGTTAAAATTATAGGGAGAATAATTGTTGAGAATAAATGTTCCTGCTTGAGAGTAGGCAACAGCAGCCGAACAAATTCCGATTATTGTTAAAAACTTTTTCATCGTTTTAGTTTTCGGATTTTATTTTGTTACGGATCTCTGCTGTTTTTTTAGAATAGATTTGTGTGGCCCAGACTATGGTTGCACTCATATCGTTATTAGTCTTTCTTGCCAGTTCTGCTTCGGTAACTCCGGTTGAAAGAATTAATGCTTTGGAAGCCGGTACCAGTAATGCTTTTCTTCGGTCACTTAATTCTGAGGTATTTCTTTTCTTTTCCTCTTCTGTAGGTCTGTTTTGAGGATCTCCCAGACTTTTAAAAGCTTTGTTGAAATTGTCCATTTCAGGAGTTTTCATACTTTCTACAGTATTTACTGCTGCTGATTCATTATTACAAGAAGATAAGCCTAAGATAACGAAGGCTGCTAACAATAGCTGTTTTTTCATAGTTATAATTTAGTGATTGATTGAATAAAATAAATTTTTGATAAATATAATGAATTATTTATTACATAGTTAAAATTTTTCACTTTTTAGTGTGTTTTTATTCAGGTTAATCGCTTTGTTATGTATGATTTATAGCTGGTTATTTTTTTTAATTATTCACCTTCAAGAGTTTTTTTAGCCTCCTGAAGTGCCAGAATTTCTTTTTCTGATACCTGAGGATATTTAAGATTCATTTTTTCCAAGGCATCAATAATAATCTGAACAGCTGCAACTCTTGCAAACCATTTGTTGTCTGCGGGAAGAACATACCAAGGCGCATAATCTTCAGATGTTTCATTTATTGCAGTCTGATAACAATCCATATATTGATCAAATAAAGCTCTTTCCGGAAGATCGGCGGTAGAGAATTTCCAGTTTTTATCCTGCTCATTGATTCTGTCCAGCAGTCTTTTCTTTTGTTCTTCTTTTGATACGTTTAAAAATATTTTAATGATGGTCGTTCCATTTTCAGAAAGATGTTTTTCAAAATTTCGAATGCTTTCGTATCGGTTTTTCCAGAATTTGTCATCAAAATCTTTTACAGATTTCCATGTTTTTTCACTTAGATTGTATTCAGGATGAACTTTACATACCAAAACACTTTCGTAGTGAGAACGGTTAAATATCCCGATCATTCCTTTCTGAGGAAGGGCCAGATAATGTCTCCATAAAAAATCGTGGGAATACTCTTTCGAACTTGGCGTTTTAAAGCTGGTCACGTTACATCCCTGAGGGTTTACTCCGCCAAAAACATGTTCTATTAAGCTGTCTTTTCCGGCAGCATCCATAGCCTGAAGTATGACCAGAAGAGACTTACTTCCGTCCGCATATAATTTTTCCTGTAATTCACGAAGTTTTTCTTTTTCCTGAATCAGTAATTGTGCTCCTTCATCTTTAGTAAGCTTTCCTTCATATTTTGTAGAATATTTTTTGATTGAAAATTTTCCTTTAACTTCGAAATCATCTGAGAAATTGGTGTCCATATAGTAATATTTATTATTTGATTTAATGATTTAATGATTTAATGATTTAATGATTTAATGATTTAATGATTTAATGATTTAATATTAGAACTAAGCTTCAATTTTAGAGATTGTCTGTCAGCTATCAACTCAATACCATCAATTAACTCTAACATAAATATAATAAAAAAACCGCCTCACTGGGAGACGGTTTTTTTATTTTCTTAAGTAGAGCTTACTTTGCAGCTACTTTTTTAGCTTGTTTTTCAGCTTTTTTTGCTGCTTTAGCCTCAGCTTTTGTAGCCGGAGCTGCTGGTGCTACTGCAGCCGTTGCAGGAGCATTAGCGTCTACAGTTCCTTTGATGTAGATTACACTTCTGCTGTTTGCAGGGTCGTTAGAAAATACTTCAATCATTTTGTTGAATCCACCATTGATTGCAGTGTTGTATCCAACTTTGATTTTTGCAGATTTTCCTGGCATGATAGGATCAGTGCTGAATTCAGGAGTTGTACATCCACAAGAAGCTTTTACGTTTGAAAGAACTAGAGGCTTGTCACCAGTGTTCGTTACTGTAAAGAATCTGATACCGTCAGCGTTAGGCTTTACCGTACCATAGTCAAAAGTAGTTTTGTCAAATGTAATAGTTTGTGCAGATGCTAAAGCAAATGTCCCGAATAATGCAATTCCTGCGATTAATTTTTTCATATTCTTGAATGTTAATATGTTTGTTAGATAAATTTTGAGAAACAAAGTTAAAAATTATTTTAATTCATACTTAAAATTTTTTTTCTTTAGACTATTTTTGCAAATTGTAAATTAAAGAAACAGAATTTATGCAGATTTCAGAAAAGTACAATCCACAGGAAACAGAACAAAAGTGGTACAATTACTGGTTGGAAAACAAGTACTTCCATTCAGAACCAAATGATAAGCCGCCTTACACTGTTGTAATTCCTCCGCCAAACGTTACGGGGATCTTACACATGGGGCATATGCTTAATAATACCATCCAAGATGTTCTGGTCCGTCGTGCAAGAATGCAGGGCTTTAATGCTTGCTGGGTTCCGGGAACAGATCACGCTTCAATTGCTACGGAAGCGAAAGTTGTTGCTAAACTGAAATCAGAAGGGGTCAGCAAGTCTGATATTACCCGCGAAGAATTCTTAAAACATGCCTGGGACTGGACTGATAAATACGGAGGAACTATTCTTGAGCAGCTGAAAAAACTGGGTTGCTCTTGTGATTGGGACAGAACCCGTTTCACCATGGAGCCTAGACTTTCTCAGCAGGTTATCAAATCTTTTGTTGATCTTTATAATAAAGGATTGATTTACCGTGGGTACAGAATGGTCAACTGGGATCCGGAAGCGAAAACCAATATCTCTGACGAAGAAGTAATTTTTAAAGAGCAAAACGGAAAATTATATTTCCTGAAATATAAAATCGAAGGTTCGGAAGAATTTCTTTCGGTAGCTACAACGCGTCCTGAAACTATTTTCGGAGATACTGCGGTTTGTATCAATCCTAATGATGAACGGTATGCTCATCTTAAAGGTAAAAAAGTAATCGTACCGATCGTAAACAGAGTGGTTCCGATTATTGAAGACGAATATGTTGACATCGAATTCGGAACAGGAGCATTAAAAATTACGCCTGCTCATGACATCAATGACTATGAAATCGGCCAGAAGCATAATCTTCAGATGATTGACTCTTTGGATGATGATGGGAATTTAAATGATCACGGTCAACATTACGCAGGAAAAAACAGATTTAATGTAAGAAAACAAATCGCAAAAGAATTAGAGGAAAAAGATCTTTTGTTGAAAGCAGAAGATTATGTAAATAAAGTAGGAACTTCAGAAAGAACGGGTGCGGTTATCGAGCCTAAAGTTTCTGTTCAATGGTTCTTAAAAATGTCTGATATTGCAAAACCAGCTTTGGATGTTGTAATGGATGATGAGGTTAAATTTTATCCTGAAAAGTTTAAAAATACCTACAAACACTGGATGGAAAACATCCGTGACTGGAATATTTCACGTCAGCTTTGGTGGGGACAGCAAATTCCTGCATTCTATTATGGTGACGGAGAAAATGATTTTGTAGTTGCAGAAAGCATAGAAGAAGCATTAAAACTCGCAAGAGAAAAAACTTCCACCCCCGAGCTTCCAGCTTCCAGCTTAAGACAAGACGAAGATGCTCTTGATACATGGTTTTCATCTTGGTTGTGGCCAATGTCAGTTTTTGACGGTATAAATGATCCAGAAAATAAGGACATCAATTATTATTACCCGACTTCAGACTTGGTAACAGGTCCGGATATTATTTTCTTCTGGGTTGCTAGAATGATTATGGCCGGATTGGAATACAGAAAAGAAGTTCCTTTCAAAAATGTTTATTTTACAGGAATTGTAAGAGATAAGCAGAGAAGAAAGATGTCAAAATCTCTTGGGAATTCACCGGATCCATTGGAATTAATGGATAAATATGGTGCAGATGGAGTTCGTGTTGGAGTTTTATTAAGTTCTGCGGCCGGAAATGACCTTCTTTTTGATGAAGATCTAATGCTTCAGGGAAGAAATTTCATGACGAAGATCTGGAGCGCTTTCCGTTTGATCAACATGTGGAATCATGAAGATAAACCAGCGAACGACACAGAAACTCAGACAATCGAATGGTTTGAAAATAAATTAAATAAAACGATCGTTGAAATCAATGATCAGTTTGAGAAATTCAGAATTTCTGATGCTTTACACTTGATTTATAAATTGATCTGGGATGATTTCTGTGGATCTTATCTTGAAGCGATTAAACCAAATTATGGAGAGGGGATTTCTAAAGAAGTTTACAACAAAACAGTTGCTCTTTTTGAAGAATTAATGAAATTGGTTCACCCGTTTTTACCGTTCCAGTCAGAAGAAATCTGGCAGCTGATTTCAGAAAGAAACGCGGATGAAGCTTTGGTTATTGCTCAGCAGAAGAAAGCTGAAGCATTTAATGAAGATATTATTAAGAACTTCGAAACGGCATCAGAAGTAATTTCGGGAGTTAGAAATTACCGTCAGACAAAAGGTATTTCTCCAAAAGAAGTAGTTGAAATTTATACGAATGCTACAGAATTTGCGAATGAACCTGTAATCAAAAAATTGGCAAACGTTTCAGAAATTCATTTCGGAACAAAGACAGATAAGCCAAGCTTTACATTCCTGGTGGGTGCAACGGAGATTTCTATTCCACTAAGTGAAAACTTAGACTTAGGAGAAGAAAAAATCAAAACAGAAGAAGAATTGAAATATTTAAAAGGATTCTTAATTTCTGTTGATAAAAAACTTTCTAATGAAAAGTTTGTAGCCAATGCAAAACCGGAAGTTGTAGAAGTTGAGCGTAAGAAACAAAAAGATGCTCTTGACAAAATTGCAATTTTGGAAGAGAAATTGAAAAGTTTATAAAATTAAAGGTTTAGGTAAAGGTTGAGTTTCAGACTCAGCCTTGGCCTTAATCTTAGCCTAAAATTAGAATGACACACATAGAAAACATAAAGAAACTATTTTCAAAAGACTTTGTTGAGAGTCCTTTGTTAGAAAGTTTTGAAGTGGGTAAGATTTATCTTTCCAGCGGGAAACTGGTTGCCTGCGATCCTTTGATCACAAATGACATGCAGTCTTTTTCTATAGAATTTCCGAAAGGGGATTTTTCTGTTTTATTACACAAAGAAAGAGAAAGTAATTGTGTAGCATATGCCGAAATTATTTTTAGTAATTCACAGATTTCTGAATGGAAGCTGGCGACTACCCCCGGGCAAAATCTGAAAGATCTTGCTGAAGGAGAAGTCTTCGGATATCCTGTTGAAAGTGGAATGGGATGTTTCATGGATGTAGATACCCAGAACAGCCTGAATGAATTGGAGCAGAAATTATATAAAAGTAAAGGAGTCGATTTTCAGGGGATTTATGAAGAATTTTTTCATGAATATTTCTTTGATGAAAACGGAGCCATTGATCAATATGCATTCTTAAAACCCTCAGAAAATCATCCCGGAACCATCTTTGCCTTTGAAACAGGCTATGGAGAAGGTTTTTATGCGAGCTATATTGCTTTTGATAAAAATAATATCCCCGTGAAAATAATTACTGAATTTATAGAGATTAGTTAATTAAAGTTAATTATTTTTGATACCCAGTTCCCATAGTATAAATTTGTCAAAATCAACACAAAACTTAAAACGATACAAAACACAATGAATTTCTCATCTGAACAACCAAAAATCATCGTTGTAGGGAGTTCCTCTATAGATCTTATTTTAGAAACTGAAAAAGTTCCCGCATCAAACGAAACCGTTATAGCATACAATTCTGAAAGTTATTTTGGAGGAAAAGGAGCCAATCAGGCAGTAGGAGCTGCAAGATTGGGAGCCAGTGTTTATTTTGTAGGTTGCGTCGGTATGGATCCTCTCGGACAGCAGATTATGAGAAATCTGGTAAGTGAGAATGTGAATGTAGGTTTCGTACATGAAACAGATAGAGAAACAACAGGCACAGCGTATGTGACGACTTCTGAAGGAAATGCAGCTATTGTGGTAGTTCCTGCAGCCAATAATCACCTGAGCATAGAGCATGTTGAAATGGCGGATAAATATTTTCATACGGTGGATCTTGTGTTGGTACAGCTGGAGGTTCCTATGAAGGTGATTGAATATACGGTGCGGAAGGCTAAGAAATATGGTAAAAAAGTAGGAGTATATGCCTCTCCTGCAGCAAGACTCAGTGATGAGATCATTGAAATGATAGATTTTATCGTTGCCAAAAGCAGTGAGTTATACATTGTTTTCGGAGAAGAGCAGAGGGAAGAGATTCTGAAAAAGTATTTCAATAAAGTTTTTGTAAGAGATGATACCAATTCTACCGTCTATTTTGACGGTACCGAAATGAAATATTACAGAAACAGTAATGATAAAACAGCTTACAAAATGGGAACAGGAGATGGTTTTACCTCTGGTTTTGCGGTAGCTTTATGTCATGGAAATTCTATTGAAGAATGTGTAAAGTTCGGAAATGAGGTTTCTGTAAGAGTTGCAGCGAAAAAAGGTTCACAAACCGGGCTTCCAAGAGTTTCAGATTTCTTTTCATAAGTTATTTGCTACATATCGAAAGTTTAAAACTTAACATAAAATACAAAGTAAAATTTCCACTTTTATAGTGGATTTTTTCTTTTACAATATGGAAAAACTTAGTCTGACCACTCAGGATGGTATTTCAATCATTAGTCATCTTTTCTTGCCTGAAAAAAGCAATAACAAACTTCTGCTGATCAATTCTGCAACGGGAGTTAAACAACAGATCTATTTTTCTTTTGCACATTATTTTTCCAAAAAAGGATTTACGGTCATTACCTATGATTATCGTGGAATAGGGCTTTCAAAACCTGAAAAAATGAAAAATTTTAAAGCTTCTATGCGAATCTGGGGCTCGGAGGACTATAAAATAGTAACGGATTATATTAAGAGCCATTTTAATGAATATCGGAAATATTGCCTTGGACATTCGGTCGGGGCATTGATTTTAGGAATGAATGATGATTCAGTGATGTTTGAAGAATTTGTTTTCGTAGGAACTCAGAATGCATTTGTCGGAAATTTAAAATTCAGAACCAAAATTGAGGCGTATCTGGGTTTTGGAATTGTACAGCCTTTAACCACCGGATTATTAGGCTATTTTCCTGCAAATTGGTTTGGACTGGGAGAAAGTCTTCCAAAAAATTGTGCTTATGACTGGAGAACCTTAATTTTGAACAGGAAATCAACCAATGGACTGTTAGAGAAAATTGTTGACCATTCTAAAAAATTAACTCAAAAAGTATTTGTCATTCGGGCAGAAGATGATGTGTGGTTAACAGAAAAAGGAGTGAGGAGTTTACTTGACAATACCTATCCAAACCTGAAGCCTACGTATCGATTATTAAAAACGGCAGAATCTGAAAAAGGAGAAATAGGACACGTTAATTTTTTTAGAAGCTATAATAAAAAGCTTTGGAATATTATTTTAAATGAATTGATATAATGAATAATTTAATTGAAAATACGATATCTTTTGTAAAAGAAAAATTGGAGGGAGCGGAAGCCGGACACGATTGGTTTCACATCGAAAGAGTGTGGAAGCTTTCAAAAAAGATAGCAGAGACTGAGAATTGCAATCAGGAGGTCGTTGAGCTTTCAGCATTACTTCATGATATTGCAGATCCGAAATTTCATAATGGAGATGAAACAATTGCTTTAAGAGTTTCCCGAGAATTTCTGGAAAGCCAGAATGCTGCGGAAGATATCATTGAGCAGGTTTTATTTATTATAAAAAATATTTCATTTAAAAATAGAGGAGAAGTTCAGGAAAACCTGCCTGTTGAATTAAAAATAGTTCAGGATGCAGATAGGGTTGATGCGATTGGTGCAATCGGAATTGGGAGAACTTTCAACTTTGGAGGCTTCAAAAATAACCCGATGTATGATCCTAATGTAGAACCGAAGCTCAATATGTCAAAAGAAGAGTATAAAAAATCTAATGGAACGACAATTAATCATTTTTACGAAAAATTATTGCTGTTAAAAGATTTAATGAATACAGAAGAGGGCAAAAAAATAGCCGAGGAAAGGCATGAATTTATGTTGCGTTTCCTCGACCAGTTTTATAAAGAATGGAATGTAGACTAGAAAATATTATAGCCTAGGATAATAGAAGAGTATTTTATAGCCATACCTCCAGGTTCTCTGACTGGAATAAGACTATATCTACCATTATACCTTGCTTCAATAGTGAATTTGTTATTATAAGTGAAGCCTGCTCCAGCTGAAAAACCTTGGAATAAAAGGACAGGAGATAATTTTGCTCTGCTAAAAACTTCACCGTCATAATCTGTTTCTAAATTTTTCCCATTTCCAAGTTGAAAATTTAATGCATCAATACCTACATTCACAAATAATTTAGATTTATTATTCAAGTACATGTGGTGTCTGATACTTAGGGGAATATTAATAAATGAATAGCTGTCAAAGCTTATCGTATAAAGTTGATCTCTGGATTTGAAACTCATTTTGTCATTAGAATAAAACGAATAAGTAGGCTCAATTAAGATTGACCATTTGTTTTTGTTGAATGGTAAAACCCATTCAGCTTCTACTCCTATTCTAAAATTAGTTTTCGAAGGGAAATTACCCTCACCTACAGGATTTGATGCTTCTATAGGATTGAAAAATATCACTCCGGGTCTAATGCTCAGATTGTATTTAGATTTTGTTTCGGCTAAAAATTCTTTTTTGATATTTGGGTCAGCATCTTTATCATTATGTAATGAGAAGATTTTAGTAAGACTACTAATGCTATATTTTGTTTTGGGTACCAATACTGTTGCAGCAGAATCATCTTTGAAAATTTCTTTTAACTGACTTATATAAGTGTCGTTGGTTGCAACTTTTGATTGATCACCTTGAGGATTATATCTTTTATAGATAAGAGGCTTTATTTCTGAATTTCCGTCTGAATAGAAAAACTTTACGGCATTTCTTAAATTATAATAATAAAGATTTTTATTTCCTGCGGAAAGCTCTTTTAAGAAAATAGTTTCATCCTTAAAAATAGGATCATATTGCCCTGATAAAATTGAAAGATCATCATAAGAAGACTCAACAGGACCATTGTATGTAATATATTTTCCTGCACCATATATTCCAAATTCTTTGATGTCGGTAGGATTAACAGTTATCTGGCTTGACTGTTCATTGGTTTTGTACGAAATATCCTTTGGTGTACCAGTCCAATCCATATTTTTAATCAATACCTCTTTCTTTTCACCATCATTGGTGATCAGGTATCCTTTTTCAAATTTTACCTGGGCATTAGAAAAAAATACAAAAAATAATAAAAAAACTAAAAAAGTCTTTCTCATAGTTAATCGTTTTTAAATTTCCCCAAAAGTATTGATAAAAAAGTATCTTTGCAAGATGGTATTCATCATCTTTATCATATTTTGGGCGTCTTTTATTTCCTTATTTTTATCTAAAGTCAAAAAGGGGAGTATTGCTAAATGGGCGAGGCTATTTCGTATCGCGACACTTGTTTTTTCTATTTCTATTTTTACCTATTGGTTTATCAAAAAAAGTGCAATAGGAATTGTAAAGGATTCTATATCATTGCAGGTTGTTAATAAACTTCCTCAGCCACTGGATTTTTATGTAATTAATTTAGATGATAAAGATAAAAATGGAATTCTGGATACCAAGCATATAGGGAAAATACGTCCTGAATATTACCGAATCGAGTACCTTAAAATGGATACTTCTGATGAATACTGGATTGTAGGATATCTTGGAAAAAAGAATCTGGCATATTTTTCCCAGCATTCCGTACCAAATAAAAACATTGATCAGGTTATTGAAATTCAGAACTATATTAATCAAAGTCTGAAACTCTCGGAAAAAGCAAAAAAAGAGGTTGAAGCTTATAATTATGAAAATATAAAGCTTGGAATCTGGGTTACGCTAGACTTTCTTTTAGTATTTATTAATTTGGTTTTACTTCTCAGAAAAAGGAAATAATAATTTGACAGTCTGGAAAAGCAAGTTGGGATTTGTTTTTTTTATAAAGAAGTTTAATAAAGCTTTTTGATCAAATTCAAATTTTAAGGATAATCTAAGATCTGCATTATTTTTTCCTTAAATTCCTCGGGACATTTTTTTATCAGCCGATCTTTGTTCTGTTTGCTGATCGTTGATGGGTCCAGCCATTCTGTAACATCCGAGCTAAGACTGTTATTGTCAAAAAATCTTTTTACTTTATTATTTTCATAAAAAGTATACTCATCATTACGCCAATTATTGGCAATACTGATTTTACAAATTTCCTTTTCCATGACTTTTATTTTAAATAATTCAAAATTATTGTCTTATCTAAATTTATTGAAAAAATCAATGTAAATAGGAAATTTGCAAATGTTTTTACTTGTAAATCAAATGATTAATAAATTGTAGCTGATTTGATTTTTTATGAGTGTTTGTGAATTATTTTGTGGTGAAAAATTAAAAATAATTAAAATTAAAATAGAGTTCCTGTGCTTTCAGTTGCCATTTTTGGTATCGGAAGGTCTGTTTGCCATTCTTCATTCATCTTTTTAATGAAATAAGCGGAAAGTAATGGCGAAGCTTTTTCTACATTCTGATGCACAAAGAAATACAGATTTTGAAGACCTTCTTTTTTCCATTGTGTGAGATGCTTCAACCAGTCATCTAATCTTTCATAATCACTTTCTGCATTGGCACCGACATATCGGATAAATACATTGGGAGTAGTGAGGCGCATATGAAGCATATCTCTTCGGGCGGCAGTGTCTACGATAATGTTTGTGATATTATGGGTTTCGAAAAGTGTACAGGTTGTATTGAAAATTTCATCATCAGTAAACCATTCTGTATTTCTCAGCTCAATTCCTAAAGGAACTTCTTTAGGCCAGTTTTTCACAAACTTTTCTAATCTGTCATAATCTTTCGGTTTGAAATTATCATGAAGCTGTAGAAAGACCATACCCAATTTTTCATCAAAATTTAAAACAGCACTTGCAAATTGTGTGACAACGTCATCAATATTTAAAAGCCTTCTGAAGTGTGAGACCGTGTTGGTTATTTTTGGGAAAAATTTAAAATTTTCCGGTGTTTTTTCTTTCCAGGTTTGCACCTGCTCCGGTGTGGGCATTCCGTAGAAAGTAGCATTCAGCTCGATAGAATTAAACTGAGTCGCATAATAAGTCAATTCATCTTTAGTTCCTTTCGGGTAGAAGCCTTTAAGGTCTGTTTTGTTCCATTTTGCACATCCGATAGAGATATTTTCCAGCCCTTTTTTATTTTGCTTTAAAATCTCTTTTGTTCTTGGATGGTCCTTAGGTAATGTAAAATCTATTTTAGAAGGATCTTCTACTTGTCCGAATTTCATATTTAACGTTTTTAGAATTAAACTGGTTAACAAATATAATAAAAAGGCTAAAAGTGACTGAAGTTTATCTGTTTTTTGTTGATGTATTTAAGTGAAAATGAATCCGGCACGCTGAAAGCGTGCCGGATGCTATATTGAATTATTATTTGTCAGATATTATGCTTCACAAGCTGAGCATGTTACAAAATTAACCATCATTTCCTTAGATACAGAAGAACTTCTTTGATAATAAAGAGTTTTTACTCCCTTTTTCCATGCTTCAATATAAAGATAGTTTACATCTTTCACAGGCATTGTAGAAGGAATCTGCAGGTTAAGAGATTGAGCCTGGTCAATATATTGCTGTCTTTGTGCAGCCTGAGAAATAATCTCCATTGGAGAAATTTCCTTGAAGGTTTTAAATACTGCTTTTTCTTCGTCAGTTAATTCTTTCAAATGCTGAACAGAACCGTGGTTTAGCATAATTGTTCTCCAGGTTTCTTCGTTGTCGATTCCTTTTTCTTCCAGTAATCTTGCTAAATATTTGTTCTTACGCATAAAGTTTCCTTTAGCTAAGCCGGCTTTATAATAATTAGATGCAAACGGCTCAATACCAGGAGAAGTCTGTCCTAAGATTGCAGAACTTGAAGTCGTAGGAGCAATAGCCATTGTTGTGGTATTTCTCAATCCATATCCTTTCAATAATTCCGGTTCACCATAGATGTTTGCTAATTCTCTTGAAGCCTGTTCTGCCTGTTCTTTAATATGTCTGAAAGCTCTTGCGTTAAACTGAGTAGCTTCAAAACTTTCAAAAGGAATCATATTTTTCTGTAAATAAGAGTGGTATCCTAATACCCCCAATCCAAGAGCTCTGTGACGCATTGCAAAGTTTCTCGCTCCTTGTAAATAATAGTTTCCTTCAGTTTTTTCGATAAATTCAGTTAAAACTGCATCTAAGAAATAAACCGCTAGCTTTACAGCGTCTGTATCTTTCCACTCATCATATAATTCTAAATTCATTGATGATAAACAGCAGATAAATGATTCTTCCCTTGTAGAAGGAAGCATGATTTCCGAACAAAGGTTACTTGCATTGACAGGCATTCCCAGATCTTTGTAAACCTGAGGTTTATTTCTGTTAACGTTATCTGTGAAGAAAATGTATGGAAGACCTTTCTGTTGGCGGCTTTCAAGTACTCTTGCCCAGATTTTACGCTTATCCATGTCACCATCGATCATGTCCTGCATCCAATAATCAGGAACACAAATTCCTGTAAATAGGTTTTGGATCGGGCTTCCGATGTCTTTAATAGATAAGAATTCTTCAATATCTCCGTGATCAATATCCAGATAAGCAGCAAAAGCTCCTCTTCTTACACCTCCTTGTGAAACCACATCCATTGCAGTATCAAACAATTTCATGAAAGAAACAGCTCCTGAAGACTTCCCGTTATCCGTTACTGCGGTGCCTCTGTTACGAAGTTCTCCGAAATAACCTGAGGTTCCGCCTCCGATTTTTGTCTGCATGATCACTTCACCCATTTTGTGGGTAATTCCTTCGATACTATCGGGAATGTGAACGTTGAAACAAGAAATAGGAAGACCTCTCTGTGTTCCCATGTTTGCCCAAACAGGAGATGAAAAACTGATCCATCCTTTCGTGATCATTTCTTTGAAAGCAGGTTGAAGTTCCGGTTTATATAATTTTTTGGCAGCAGCGGTGGTGATTCTGTCGATAGCTCCGTCTACAGTTTCTCCCTTCAACAGATATCCTCTGTTAAGCATTTGCTCAGACTCTTCGTTGAGCCACCATATATTTGAATTTTGTTCTTCCATAATTGTTTTATATTTTCGAATTCCTTAGTTTTTTAGCCTTAGGAATTTTGTGCTAAATTGATTGTAAAATTTCTACTTTGTGAGAGTCATTCAGTCCGCTTTCATCTCTTAATTTTTGGAATTCCTTAAAAGATGGAATGTTCAAAACCTCATACTGTACCTCTTCATTGATGTAATTTGAATAATGTAAAAACGTAATACCGTCTTCTTTTATGTATACTTTATATTCAAATGTTTCCTGATCCAAATCTTTAAAATCATTTAAAAACTTCTGAATATTCAATTTATTTTCTGAAACAAATTCAGGTTTTACGGTATAGGTTACGATTACATTGATCATAATTTGTGTTTGATACTATTATTAAAAATGACTGTCATTTTGAGCTTGTCGAAATTTTTTAATAAATACTTCGACAGGCTCAGTATGACATCGCGAATACTAGCAGCTTTGACGCTCGCTTTGCTCGCTCTCTTCCGATTAAAATTTAGAAAAGATCGTTCGCCGTAATACTCTTATCGTGTTTTGTATAATCTACAGGTCTTTTTGCAAAGAAATCATCCATAGAATTAGCAAAAACTTCCTCTTCGAACCATACCATTGGTTTATATTGTTCTGGAGAAACATTGTAACGAGGATTCATATTGATTTTCTTTAAACTGTCATCAACACGGTATTTCATGAAGTTTAAAAGATCTTCTTTAGAGAAAACGCTAAGTTCACCCAATTCGAAAATCCAGTCAAGGATTTCACCTTCCAGCTCGATAGACTGATCTACTAATGTGTAAATGTCTTCGATGTCAGAATCTGTTAACAGGTCTGGTTGTTCTTCACGAATTTTGTTGATTAAATAAATTCCACCGTTTGCGTGGATTTGTTCGTCAATAGATGTCCATGCAATGATATTGGAAACATTTTTCATGAATCCTTTAAATCTTGTGAATGAAAGGATAATCGCAAACTGAGAGAATAACGATACGTTTTCAATCAGGATACTGAATAATAAAAGTGAAGAAACATATTCTTTTGGTGTCGTAGAATTAGCATGTTTCAAAACATTTGATAAGAAATCGATTCTCTTTTTTATAGCAGGGATTTCCACTACAGAAGAGAATTCTTCATTATATCCCAGTACTTCCAATAAACGGGAATAAGCTTCAGAATGACGGAATTCGCATTCTGCAAAAGTAGCTCCAAGACCATTCAGCTCAGGTTTTGGCATGTGGTGGTATAGGTTTCCCCAGAATGTCTTTACAGACACTTCGATCTGTGCAATGGCCAAAAGCGCATTTTTCACAGCATGTTTTTCATGTGGTTCTAACTGCGAATGAAAATCCTGAACATCTGCAGTAAAGTCCACTTCCGAATGTACCCAAAACGATTTGTTGATCGCTTCTACAAATTGAAGAACCTCAGGGTATTCAAATGGCTTATAGCTTACTCTTTTATCAAAAATTCCCATATTAAATATCTTTTAAATTAAAATAATCAGATCACTGTGGATAAAGCTCGGAGATTACTCAACAACTTGATATGTCGTAACTTAAATTAAAAAGTTTTTCACAGAAAAAGTGGTTTTGTTTTTGTGCCGTGCGAAGCACAAAGGTCGAAAAAAAGAACTGTATTTAAAAGGGGTAAAGACTAATTGATTGAGTTTTAACCTTAAAAGTTTTCCACATTTACATAAAACAGCGGCTGATATTGGCTTAGACACGATTATTGTTCAAAAATAGATAGAATTGATAAGTTACAGTTAAACACTTTTTTGTAAAATGCTATTAATAAAGGTTTAAATTATTAAACAATAATTTAATTAAAGAAATTTTTATTCTTCGTAACAAATTGAAATTAACATCTACTTATTAGGCATAAAACATACATCACTTAATGTTAGTAATTCAGGATTTACATAAATCATACGATACAGGAAAAAGTAAACTGCACGTTCTCAAAGGGATTAATCTTAATATCGCTGAAGGGGAGTTTGTTTCTATTATGGGAAGCTCCGGTTCCGGAAAATCCACACTTCTTAATATTATAGGAATTCTTGATGAAAAAGACTCAGGAACGTATGAGCTGGATAATGTTCCTATTGAACATCTGTCTGAAATAAAAGCGGCAGAATACAGAAGTAAATTTCTGGGTTTTATTTTCCAGTCTTTTAATTTGATTGGTTATAAAACTGCTCTTGATAATGTAGCTCTTCCATTATACTATCAGAATGTTCCAAGAAAAGAAAGAAGCCAGAAGGCGATGGAATATCTCGAAAAAGTAGGGCTGGCACAATGGGCCAATCACTTACCTAATGAGCTTTCAGGAGGACAAAAACAGAGGGTTGCCATCGCAAGAGCTTTAATTACAAACCCTAAAGTCGTTCTGGCAGATGAACCGACAGGAGCTCTGGATTCTAAAACAACACATGATATTATGAAACTTCTTCAGGATATTAATAATGAAGGGAAAACAATCATCGTTGTAACTCACGAACCGGATGTAGCAGCTCAAACCAAACGAAATGTAATTCTAAAAGACGGAATTATAGAAAGTGATGAGTTTATAAAACAGATCGTTTTATAAGAATAGATTTTTAATAATAACATAAAATCAGCGGCAAGATTGGAGACTTCCATCATAGGGCTTACCGCTTCAAATCTAAATATATGTTTGATCTAGATCGTTGGCAGGAAATATTCAGTTCCATTCGCAGTAATGTATTGCGAACGGTACTTTCCGGCTTTACCGTGGCTTTGGGGTTATTTATCTTCATTGTTCTTTTCGGGATCGGGACGGGTTTGCAGAATGCTTTTACAGAAGGTTTTGCGCGGGATGCCCAGAATTTGATTTCCATATTCACAGGAAAAACAACACTTGCTTATAATGGATTGCAGTCTGACAGACAAATTGTAATGAACAACAGTGATTATGATTTCCTAGTGGGAGTTGATAAAGATAAAGTCGGAAATGCAACTCCAAGATATACAGCTAGTTTATTGGTGAAATATGGAAAAGAAAGTGGGAATTATCAGGTAAATGGTGCCGATGCGGAAGAAAAATATATTGAAAACCGTAAAATGATTGAAGGGCGTTATCTCGGACTCATGGATCTCGAAAGAAAACAAAATGTTGCTGTCATCGGAAGAATGGTTCAGAGAGACTTGATCAAAAACGGAAGTCCTGTAGGAAAAGATTTGGATATTAATGGAACCATGTTTAAGGTTATCGGAGTTTTTTCTGATGATGGTGGAGACCGCGATGAAAGGCATATTACCGTCCCTATTACCGCTTTACAGCAAATGAAAAAGGGTTCTGATACAGTGAGCACAGTCTATATCGCTTATAACGAAAAACTAAATCCGCAAGAAGCCATAAAATACGGTGATGAACTTAAAGATAAATTAAAGGCGAGAAAAAGTGTATCTCCTGATGACGAAAACGGAGTGCGTGTATGGAATAATGCCCAGAATATGAACGATACTTTTATGTTCATGGCAGTTCTTACCGCAATTGTTGGATTTATCGGAATGGGAACGCTCTTGGCGGGAATTATCGGAATTAGTAACATCATGGTTTATATTGTAAAAGAAAGAACCAAAGAAATAGGGGTAAGAAAAGCTATCGGAGCAAAACCGAAAAGTATTGTGGCTCTTATCGTTCAGGAAAGTGTTGTGATTACTGTAGTTTCAGGATTTGTGGGAGTAGGACTTGGAGTATTGGCTTTGCATCTTATTGGAGACAGTCTGGAAGAGTATTTCATAAAAAGTCCGAGTGTAGGATGGGGAACCATTTTTATGGCATTCATTGCATTGGTTTTTTCAGGATTGGTTGCAGGATTTGTCCCGGCTTACAGAGCTTCGAGAATTAAACCGATTGAAGCATTGAGAACCGAGTAATTAAAAACTCATAACTCATAATTTTTAACTTATAATTAAATAAAGTGAATATCTTATTTAAAAAGGATACCTGGCAGGAAATTTATTATTCACTGAAGAATAATAAGCTTCGAACATTCCTTACCATGATTGGTGTGGGATGGGGGATGTTTTTATATGTAAGTCTGCTGGGAGCAGCTAAAGGAATGGAGAATGGTTTTGATAAACTGTTCTCAGGTTTTGCTACGAATTCTATCTTCCTTTGGGCACAAAATACGAATATCCCTTATGAAGGTTTCCCAAAAGGCAGACAGCTTCATCTTAATTTGCCGGATATTCAGATGCTTAAAAATAAAATTCCTGAAATAGATTATATATCTCCACAAAATGCAAGAGGAAGTTTTACAGGAACTCCAGGAGAATCTATGTCTAAAAACGGTAAAAACGGAACTTATTCTCTTTCCGGAGATTACCCGATAGGAAACAAAATTTCAGAAAAAAAACTGATCTTCGGGCGCTATCTCAATGATGCTGATGTTTCGGGAAACAAAAATGTAGCCGTTATAGGTGAAGAGATTTATAAGAACTTTTTCGATTCTAAGAAAAATGAAAATCCATTAGGTCAGTCAATCAATATAAAAGGGATCTTTTTTAATATCATCGGTGTTTTCAGAGTGAAAAAGGGCGGTGGTTTTGAAAATGACCAGACAGCTTTTATTCCGCTTTCTACATACACCAAAATGTACAATGCAGGTGATGAAATCGATATGTTTGCGATTGTGAGTAAACCGAATGCCAACGTGAATGATGTAGAGGAAAGGGTAAAACAGGTGCTGAAAACTAAGAATAAAGTGTCGCCGGAAGATACCAATGCATTTGGAAGTTTTAATCTTGGAAAAGAATTTAAAAAACTGACAGGTTTCCTTACCGGAATGCAGCTTTTAACGATTATTGTCGGAACCTTAACAATTCTGGCAGGGGTTATTGCGATTTCCAATATATTATTAATTACCGTAAAAGAAAGAACCAAAGAAATTGGGATCAGAAGAGCATTAGGTGCCAAGCCATCTGAAGTCCGAAACCAGATTTTGCTGGAAAGTGTTGTTATCACACTGTCTTCAGGATTGCTAGGTTTTATATCAGGAATTTTTGTGTTGATTATTTTAAATATGCTGACACAAAATCAGGATGCATTTCCATTTTATAACCCTACTGTTAACTACGGAAATGTTTTTGCTGCCATGTCTGTAATGGTCATATTAGGATTGATTATCGGAATGATTCCGGCGCAGAGAGCCGTAAAAATAAGACCTATCGAAGCGTTAAGAACAGAATAAAGAAAACTACTTAAATAAAAAAATAAACTATACATATGAAAAAGAAATTCACCTGGAAAAAAGCCATTTATATTGTCTTGGGGCTTTTATTTGCAGTGGCATTGTTCTCAGGAATTGGATATCTCGTAAAATCGAATTCTAAGCAGAGCGAAGCTTTCCTGACCAGAAGACCTACCATTCAGAATATGGATGATAAAGTAATGGCGACAGGAAAAATTGTTCCTAAAGAAGAAATTGAAATCAAACCCAATATTGCGGGAATCATCGATAAAATTTTAGTGGATGAAGGAGATAAAGTGGTAGCAGGACAGCTGATCGCTACGGTAAGAATTATTCCTAATATCGCAGATGTAAACAGTGCTCAACAGAATGTGGATAATTCTCAGCTTCAGATTAACAATGCCAAACTGAATGTTGATAACATGCGCAAACAATTTGAAATGCAGGAGAAACTCTATAAGCAGGGAGTAGCATCTAAACAAGAGTTTTTGAATTCTCAACAGCAGTTATATTCAACGCAGCAGACGTTAAAGAATGCCCAGCAACAGTTGGTAACTGCTCAAAAAACGTTACAGATCGTGAAAACAGGTTCCACTCCCGAATTACAGGGTCTGGCAACCACTCAGATTCGTTCAAAAGCGTCAGGTACTGTTCTTGAGGTACCTGTAAAAGTAGGAAGTCAGGTGATTGAAGCCAACTCATTCAATGCCGGAACAACTATATGTTCTATTGCTGATCTTAATTCACTGATTTTTCAGGGGGAGATTGATGAAGCTCAGGCCGGAAAACTTAAGCAGGGTATGGGAATGAATATTGTCATCGGAGCACTGCAAAACAAAACTTTCCCCGGGAAGTTAACGATGATCGCTCCGAAAGGAAAAGATACAAACGGAACGATTAAATTTCCTGTAGAAGGAGACGTGGATAATCCAAATAACGAATATATCAGAGCAGGATTTTCGGCAAACGGAGAGATTGTTTTAAATTCTCAGAAGAATGCCTTACTATTGGATGAATCATTGGTTCAGTACGAAAAAAAGAACGGTAAGGATATTCCTTTTGTTGAAGTAAAACAAAAAGACGGAAAATTCAAAAAAGAATATATCAAACTGGGAGCTAGTGATGGAATCAACGTTCAGGTTCTACCGGGATCTCCAATTACAAAAGATTCTGATATCAAAGTCTGGAATCCTTCCGATAAAGATAAAGAAGAGTTAAAAGAAAAGAAAAAATAGTAAACGATCACTATACATTTTAAACTGTAAGTCCCGGGGAGTTTTCCCGGGATTTTTTTATTTTAATCAAAGAAATTAACACTTAATTAACGCGCAGTGGTTGTTATTGGGCGTAAGAAATTTTTTATTTTCGTTCGATCCGTAAATAAACTGTTATGAAGTCAATTTCCAAAAATCTGTTTCTTTTTTTATTCTTTATTATTTTTTCTTTCAGTTTTCAGAAATCTCCTTTAGAGAAAGGGAAAATTGTTTTTCATTCAGATAACTTAACGGTCATTCAGCTGTCTGAAAATGTATATCAGCATATTTCATTTTTGCAGACAGAATCTTACGGAAAGGTTGAATGCAACGGCATGATTGTAAAAGACGGAAGCGAAACCGTTGTTTTTGATACTCCGACAAATGATAAAAGTTCAGCAGAATTGATTTCTTGGATTAAAAATACATTGCATTCAAAAATCAATGCCGTTGTTGCCACTCATTTTCATGAAGATTGTGTCGGCGGACTGAAAGAATTTAGCAAAAATAATATTCCTTCTTATGCCAATAAAATGACTGTTGAATTGGCTAAAAAGAATAATGCCAATGTTCCGGCCAACAGCTTTGATAAACAATTAAGTTTAAAAATAGGCAAGCAGAAAGTTTATGCAAAATTTTTTGGTGAAGGTCATACAAAAGATAATGTGATAGGATATTTTCCAAAAGAAAATGCGATGTTCGGAGGCTGTCTGATCAAGGAAGTTGATGCTGCCAAAGGATACTTGGGAGACGCCAATGTTCAGGCTTGGTCTGCGACTGTTGAAAAAGTAAAAGCCCAATATCCTAATGCCACAATTGTTATTCCCGGACATGGTGAGGTTGGGGGAAAAGAGCTGTTGGATTATACGATCAAATTATTTAAAGAAAATTAATGAGAACAATCAGCGCAATAGCCTGAGATAAAACCGTTAAAATTAACAGACTGATAGCCCTGTGGTAATTTTATGTCCATTTCGTTGGGCAGGCATTCTATTTTTCCGCAGGCTAAACATTTGAAGTGGAAATGATTATGATTGTGCTTCTTTTCAGAACAGTTAATGCAAAACGCAAAATAATATTTTCCGTCGTCACCTAAAATCCTGTGAACAATTCCGTCTTCACAAAAACTGTTTAAAACCCTGTAAATTGTTGCCCGGTCTACAGCCTCGCCCAATTCTTTTTGTAAAATCTCCTGACTGACTGCAGATTTTGATTTTTTTAATGAATCAAGAATCAGCTGTTTTGTGACCGTATTTCTCTTTGCCATACTGCAAATATAAAAATTATTATTGCGATTAAGTCGCATTAATGAAAATTTGTTTTACATTTGCAAAAGCAACAAGTAATAAGCGCATGAAAAATTTTGATGTTATTATAATCGGTGGAAGTTATGCAGGATTATCGGCTGCGATGGCTTTGGGAAGATCTTTAAGAAATGTTTTGATTATTGATGGTGGAAAGCCCAGTAACAGGCAGACTCCGCATTCACACAATTTTATTACACATGATGGTAAAACCCCGAAAGAAATTTCTGATCTGGCTAAAGAACAGGTTTTAAAGTATAAAACAGTGAAATTTCAGAATGGAGTAGTGGTCAAAATGCATAAAGATGTTGATGGTTTTAAAGTTATCACTGAAAATAAGGATGATTTCCATGCTAAAAAGCTGATCATTGCTTCAGGAATTAAGGATATAATACCTGATATTCCGGGATTTTCAGAATGTTGGGGAATTTCTATTCTCCATTGCCCGTATTGTCATGGATATGAAATCAGAAATGAAGTGACAGGAATTCTTTCCAACGGCGATATGGCATTTGATTTTTCAAAATTGGTTTTTAATTTAACAAAAAACCTGGTCCTGTTTACCAATGGAAGATCAAGTTTAAACAATGATCAGACGGAAAAATTACAGAAAAATAGAATCAATATTATTGAAGATGAAATTGAGGAAGTTCAGCAGGCAAACGGAAAAATTCAAAAAATGATCTTTAAAAACGGAAAAGAAGTTTCGTTAAAAGCCTTGTATGCGAAAATTCCTTTTACTCAAAATATCAATAGCGATGATTTGGGACTTGAACTGACTGAACAGGGATTCATCAAAGTAGATATGATGCATAAAACTAATATTCCCGGAGTTTTTGCATGTGGTGATAATGTAACGATGATGAGATCTGTAGCTAATGCCATTGCGCAGGGGAATTTTGCGGGAGCTGTTGTTAACAGGGAGCTAGCGGAAGAAGATTTTTAAGTTTCAACTCATATATTTTTCCTCATGGTCTTGCTATGAGGATTTTTTTATTTTAATTAGAAAAAAGTATTGGTCAGAAAAATTATTTATCGTAATATTGCGATATAGATTTATTTATAATGGGTGCTACAAAAACAGATTTTTTTTCCGAAGAGCAAAACAAGATTGCAAACATTGCAAAAGCTTTAGGACATCCGGCCAGGATAGCCATCATTGAGTATTTATTAAGAGTAAATGAATGTATCTGCGGAGACATTGTGAATGAACTTCCTCTTGCGCAGCCCACTGTTTCCCAACATTTGAAAGAATTAAAAAATGCAGGTCTCATCAAAGGAAATATTGAAGGGAATTCTATTTGTTATTGTATTGACGAAAAGGCTTTCGAAGTTTTGAATGCATTCTTTTCAAATATTATCACAACCGTAAAAAAGCAAAATTGCTGTTAAAAAAAATTTACACTAATTTATCGTAATATTGCGATATTACGATTTTGAATCAAAATACTAAAGTTTACTTATAATGTTTAAAATCAAAAAATATGAGACTTGAAGAAATTAAAAAAATCCTGCCGACACTGGATCATGTAGAATTTAGATTAGAAAACGGAAATAAGGTTCCGGAGCATTTCCATGTAACTGAAGTCGGAATGGTCACTAAAAATTTTATTGACTGCGGAGGGACGGTCAGGAATGAAGAGAAGGTCAATTTTCAACTTTGGGATGCTGATGATTATGAACATCGCCTGAAACCCGGAAAATTACTTCATATTATCAGTCTGTCTGAGGAAAAAATGGGAATCGGAGATTTTGAAATTGAAGTTGAATATCAGGATGAAACAATTGGAAAATATGATCTGGAATTTAACGGGAAATATTTTGTCTTAAAAAATAAAATGACAGCCTGTCTGGCTCAGGAGGCCTGCGGAATTCCTCTGGAAAAACAAAAAATAAATCTGAATGATCTGAAATCTGGTCAGAGTTCTTGCTGTACACCAGGTTCGGGCTGTTGTTAGTAGTAATTAAAAAAATGAATGAAATGAATACCAAACTATCCAACTATATAAAAGCAATTCTTACACAAAATATAAGCGAAGAAAGAAAAGTCATTTTACAGCCATTGATTGATTTTATACAGAAAAAAGTGGTCAACAAAGAATCGATAGCCATTAATTTTATCTGCACTCACAATTCGAGACGAAGTCATCTGGCACAAATCTGGGCACAAACCGCATCGGCATATTTTGAGATACCGGATGTTGATTGTTATTCGGGGGGAACTGAAACCACGGCCATTTTTCCTGAAATTGCCGAAACATTGATAGATGCAGGTTTCCATATTTGGAAATTACATGAAAGTGAAAATCCGATCTATTCAATAAAATATACCGAGAATGCACAACCTATCATTGGTTTTTCTAAAAAATTTGATGATGCTTTTAATCCTGAGAATGGTTTTGCAGCCGTAATGACCTGTTCGCAGGCTGACGGAGGGTGTCCTTTTATTGCCGGTGCAGAAAAACGTATTCCTGTTACTTATGAAGATCCGAAAATTTCAGATGGAAGGTCCGATCAGGCTGAAGTGTATAAGGAAAAAAGTCTGGAAATCGGGGCCGAAATGTTTTATGTTTTTTCTCAAATCAACCATTAAAGATGAATCCCCGATTAAAATTTATTGACAGATATTTAACGCTGTGGATTTTTCTGGCTATGATGACAGGAGTGGGGTTAGGATATTTTTTTCCTGATTTTTCTGTAAAAGTGAATTCACTTTCCTCAGGTACAACCAATATACCTTTAGCGATAGGTTTAATTCTGATGATGTATCCGCCTTTGGCGAAAGTAGAGTACAGTTTGCTGCCAAAAGTATTGAAAGATAAAAAAGTAATCTCTATTTCGTTATTGTTAAATTGGGTGATAGGCCCCGTTTTAATGTTTGTTTTAGCGATTATATTTCTTAGAAATGAACCTGATTTTATGATTGGGCTGATCCTGATTGGCTTGGCTAGGTGCATTGCCATGGTAATTGTCTGGAATGATCTGGCAAAAGGAAATCGTGAATATGCTGCCTTATTGATTGCGCTCAACAGTATTTTTCAAATTGTATTTTACAGCTTTCTGGTGTGGTTGTTTATACATATCCTTCCGCAAAAATTAGGATTGGGAAGTTTTAATGTTCATGTACCTATTCGGGATGTGACGGAAAGTGTTTTAATTTATCTGGGAATTCCATTTTTAGGGGGCTTTTTGACCCGCTATTTTCTTACAAAATCAAAAGGAAGAGAATGGTACAACAGACAGTTTATTCCTGTGATTTCACCTGTAACTTTATACGCTTTGCTGTTTACCATTATTTTAATGTTTGGTTTAAAAGGCGATAAAATATTAGAACTGCCAATGGATGTTGTAAAAGTAGCCATTCCATTGATGATTTACTTTGTATTGATGTTTTTTATTAGTTTTTCGATTAACAGGTTAATGAAAGTTCCTTATGAAAAAAATGTTTCTATTGCTTTTACAGCGACCGGTAATAATTTTGAATTGGCTATTGCAGTGAGCATTGCGATTTTCGGAATTCATTCATCTCAGGCTTTTGTAGGAGTGATAGGTCCGCTAGTGGAAGTTCCTGTGCTTATTTTACTGGTAAAAGTAAGTTTATATTTCAAAAAAAGATATGAATTGAAGGTCAAAAAATGAGATAATGACGAGTAAATCAAGAGAAGATGTCTGAAATTTTATTCCAAAAATCATAATTGATGATACCGAAATCTCAAAGGAAATTCCGTACATTTGGGGTGAAAAATTTCAAAAACTAAAAGTAAAATGGACATTATTTTCGACCTGATTGAAAAAGAAAGACAAAGACAAACCCATGGAATTGAGCTGATTGCATCAGAAAACTTTGTTTCTGAAAACGTGATGAAAGCTATGGGAAGTGTATTGACAAACAAATATGCTGAAGGATATCCCGGAAAAAGATATTACGGAGGATGTGAAGTAGTAGATGAGGTTGAAACGCTGGCTATCGAGAGAGCAAAAGAGCTTTTCGGAGTAGATTATGTAAATGTTCAGCCCCATTCCGGTTCTCAGGCTAATGCGGCGATTTATCTTGCTGTTTTGAAACCTGGTGACAAAATCATGGGAATGGATCTTTCGATGGGAGGTCACCTTACTCATGGTTCAGCAGTGAATTTTTCCGGAATCCAATATGATGTGGTTTCTTACGGAGTTCAGCAGGAGACAGGTCTTATTGATTATGACCAAATGAGAGAGGTAGCGTTGAGAGAAAGACCGAAAATGCTTATTGCCGGTTTCTCAGCATATTCAAGAGATTTGGATTATGCAAAATTCAGAGAGGTTGCTGATGAGATTGGAGCTACTCTTTGGGCAGATATCGCTCACCCTGCAGGGTTGGTTGCAAAAGGTCTTTTAAACAATCCTTTCGAGCATTGTCATGTGGTAACAACTACAACTCATAAGACGTTAAGAGGTCCGAGAGGTGGAATGATTATGATGGGCAAAGATTTTGAAAATACTTACGGACATAAAACACCAAAAGGCGAGATCAAAATGATGAGCCAGGTTCTTGACGGAGCTGTTTTTCCGGGAATTCAGGGTGGTCCGCTAGAGCACGTTATCGCTGGTAAAGCGGTTGCTTTTGGAGAAGCTATCGATGGGAAGTTTGAAACTTATGCAAAGCAGGTGAGATCAAATGCTCAGGCTTTATCAAAATCAATGATCGACAGAGGATTTGATATTGTAAGCGGTGGTACAGACAATCACTTGATGCTTGTGGATCTTAGAAATAAAAATGTAAACGGTAAAGAAACTGAAAAAGCACTTGTAAAAGCTGATATTACTTGTAACAAGAATATGGTTCCGTTTGACGATAAGTCACCATTCACTACTTCAGGAATCAGATTGGGAACTGCAGCGATCACAACAAGAGGCTTGAAAGAAAATGATATGGATACAATCGCAGAATTGATATCTGAGGTGGTAGATAATATCAAAAATGAAGAGGTTTTAGGTTCTGTAAGAAAGAAAGTTAATGAACTAATGGAAGGTAAGGCATTATTTAACTATTAATATTTACCTTAATTAAAAATATAAAGAATGGGCTTTTGCTCATTCTTTTTTGTATCAATATGGAAAAGAAATCTTTCACTTTTGCTGAAATTAAGCTGAAATTGGTAAACTATTGTGTTTATCAGGATCGATGTCATGCAGAAGTGGAGCAGAAAATGAAAGAATTTCTTTTGATCGAAGAAGCAAAAGAAGAAATTATGCTTTATCTTTTAAAAGAAAATTATTTGAATGAAGAGAGATTTACCCGAAGTTATATCCGGGGAAAATTTTATATAAAACATTGGGGGAAGAATAAAATTAAAATCAATTTAAAACAAAAACAAGTTCCGGAAAAGTTAATCAATACTTGTTTTGATGAAATAGATGAATCGGATTATGAAAAAACGATTAAGAAAATCTATGAAGATTACTATTCCAAGCAAGCTGGATTAAAAGAATACCAAAGAAAATCAAAAACTATAAAATATTTAATGAGTAAAGGTTTTGAATATGAAAAAATAAATGATATTTTTGACTAATGTAAAATATTTTACCTGAAAATAGGGAGAAATATTTTTTGAAAATTTTATAATTTTTGTGAAATTAAAAAAAATGTACTGATTGTTACTGTTATCACAGACGCTCCTTAAATAGGGCGTGTGGTATGATTTTTGTTAATAGTTTGTTCTTGTTTAAAATTTATTTTTTAAATTTAAATTATAGATGGAATTTTATTTTAATTTTGCAGGAATGCATCATGATTATTTTCAGATGAAATAATCGACTTAGACATTTTAAATATGAACACAAATAAAGACAATGTACGATTCTCTTAGAAAAAAGATTTTTGGAGGAGATAATGTTGTCAATCTCTCAGATGTAAGGTATTTACCTAGATGGATAATTCTTGTAATAGATATTATTATTCTGGTTATATCTTTATTTCTTTCCACTTACATCATTGAAAAAATCAGTCAGAAAGAATTCATTTATCATGAAGACAAAAGTATTGTATTTGCGTCTATCATTTTTGTGAATACTGTTTTCATGTATTTATTCAAGACTTACGCCGGAATTATCAGGCACTCTACATTTATAGATCTTTTTAAATTACTTATTTCCTGTTTCTGCACTATGTTTGTGATAGGGACAATAAATGTGATTTATTTCTGGGTTACAGGCGGAAAGTTTATGCTTACCCCTTACTTGGTACTGTATTTTGTTATTTCTTTCATGGGATTATTCTTATTCAGATTATATGTAAAAGAGTTTTTCCATATTGTAAGAGAATACAGAAGAAGTTCTTTGAAAAAAAGAATTCTGGTATTGGGAATTGATGAACAGTCTATTGCGATTGCCCGAGCTATTTTGGATAATCCGAGTCTTCCTTATCAGGTCGTTGGTTTTTTGACACAAAGAACAGATACAAAAAGGGCGTCTCTTTTAGGTAAAACAATTTACGAGAAAAAAAGAATAGAGGAAAGTTCAAAAGAAGATCTTTTCATTGATGGTATTATTATCGTAAAAGAAATGATGTCGAAAGATGAGATGAACTCATGGGTAAATCTTTTCCTTGAAAAAGACCTTAATATTTTTAAAGCACCATCTGTACAGAAATTAAGAGACAGTGATCTTGGTGGTTCCATCCGAAATCTACAGATTGAGGATTTGCTAAACAGAAAGCCTATTAAAATCGTTAATGAAGAAGTTAAAAGCAGGCACTTTAACAAAGCTGTACTGGTAACGGGTGGAGCTGGTTCTATTGGTAGCGAAATCGTAAGACAGGTCGCACAATTTAATCCTTCTTTGATCGTTGTGTTAGATCAGGCGGAAACCCCGTTATATGATATTGAACTTGAAATGAAGGAGAAATTTCCTCATATCAGTTTTAAGTTTGTATTAGCGGATGTTTCTAATAAATATAGAGTAGAGCCTCTGTTTCAGACCTATAATTTTGCAATGGTTTATCATGCTGCGGCATATAAGCACGTTCCGTTGGTAGAGGAGAATCCGCATGAAGCTATTTTAGTGAATGTACTTGGTTCTAAAATTATTGCCTCATTATCAAGTAAGTATGAAGTAAACAGGTTGGTAATGGTTTCTACAGACAAGGCTGTAAACCCGACCAATGTAATGGGAGCTTCGAAAAGAGCTGCCGAACTTTTTGTTCAGTCATTGCAGAATGTTGAAGGGAACAAGACTAAATTTATAACAACAAGGTTTGGAAATGTTTTAGGATCGAACGGATCTGTTATTCCTCACTTTAAAAAGCAGATTGAAGCTGGTGGTCCGGTAACAATTACCCATCCTGATATTGTAAGATATTTCATGACTATTCCTGAGGCATGTGAATTGGTTTTACAGGCAGGAACAATGGGGCAGGGAGGAGAGATTTTTGTATTCGATATGGGCGAGCCTGTAAAAATATTAGATCTTGCCAGAAGAATGATAAAATTATCCGGGTTTGAACCTAATATAGATATAAAAATTATTTATACGGGATTGAGACCGGGAGAAAAATTGTACGAAGAATTATTAAGCGATAATGCTAAAACACTTCCTACCCATAATGATAAAATTATGATATCGAAGGATCCGTTAATGGAGTTTTCGGATATTGATTCATTAGTTACTTCAATTACCAAAGCATCTTTGAAAAGAGATAAGGTTGAAGTCGTAAAAATATTAAAAATAATAGTACCTGAATTTAGGAGTAACAACTCTATCTATGAGGTATTGGATAAATAAGAAAATGTATATTTGTACAATTTTTAAAATATGAAGACTAAAGTATTGGTTATATTTTCTGCATTGGTATTAGTTTCTTGTAAAACTAATCAGAACGCTCATAATGATTTGAATTATATGCAGAATATAGAACAAATCGCCACCGAAACATCGATTAAAAATTCCAACTCGACGATACAGGCAGGAGATCAACTCGTGATTTTAATTACCGCAAAAGATATGGATGTGGTAAAGCCTTTTAATCAAAATTATTCATCGGCAGAATTAGTACAGACTAATACTTACGCTGGAGGTAATACCCCTAATCAGGGAATGACAACTCTTTCCGGACCAACTTACATTGTAGATGTAGATGGAAATATTGATTTTCCTGTACTAGGAAAAATAAATACAAAAGATAAATCTCTGATAGATTTTAAAGAGGAACTTCGAAATAAGATGACAAAATATGTCATTAATCCAACCGTCAATGTAAGACTTGCTAATTTTAAAGTAACAGTGTTGGGAGAAGTAAACAGACAGGGAGACTATGTGATAAGCAACGGACAGGCAACTATTTGGAATGCCTTAGGTCTTGCCGGTGACTTAACAATGTATGGGAAAAGAAATGATATTCTCATCATTAGAACTGAAAATGGAGTAGTTTCTCACGGAAAAATCAACTTACAGGATGCAAACCTTATTAATTCTCCTTATTATAATCTTAAACAAGGGGATGCGATTATTGTAGCCGCCAACAATACAAAAGATTTAACATCTAAACAAAATCCAAACACAGGTCTTTATTTAACTGCAGCATCAATCGCGATTACGGCAGCGGCAGTTATTGTAAGTTTAATTAGGAAATAAAAACATTAATGGACAATCAATATTCCGCGAAATCATCAGAAGAGAAAGATATTTTTAATAATATAAATATTAAAGAAATAATTAAACCATATACTAGAAGATGGGCATGGTTTATCATAAGTGCTATTATTGCTGTAATAGTGGGTTATATTGCTTTAAAATTTATGACTAATGTATATAGTATACAAACAACAGTCTTAATTAAAGATGCAAAAAGTTCCTCTTCACAAGTTCCTACTAATGATTTAGGTGTTCTGCCAGATCTTTCAAGTTTTGGAGGATTAAAAACGAATAGTATTGCCAATGAAATTGAAATCTTAAAGTCCAAAAGATTAATGCGAGAGGTAGTCATTAATCAAAATCTTCAGACGAATATCGTTGCAAAAGACGGAATTAAGAAAATCGAATTATATAAAGACTCTTCACCTGTTGAAGTTAAAGTGATTAATGAAAAACAGTCTTCATCCAATGATGTTAATGTTTTACAACTAAAAATTGAAGGTGAAAAACTTGTTTTAAAAGATAAAAAAACAAAAAAAGAAATTATTTCTGGATTTGGTAAGACTATCAGTCTTCCATATGCAAATATTATTATCATTAAAAATAAAAAATATAATTCACAATTAGCAAAGAATGTAGATGTTAATGATTTAGAATTAGCTATTTCATCGGTTGAATCGAAAATAACAAGTTTACAGGGGAATTTAGATGTTAATCTTGTTAATAAAGACGCTACAGTAGTTAGATTGGAAATGAAGTATCCTCAGATTTTTAAGTCTGAAGATATATTAAATTCCTTAGTGGTTTCATATAATAATGATGCTATTGTAGATAAGAATTTAGAATCTAAGAAAACATTGGATTTTATTGAAGATAGAATTAAAAAACTATCGGTAGAGCTGGGGCAGGTAGAAAATGAAAAAGAAAGTTTTAAATCAAAAAATAACCTTACTGATTTAGAAACTGAAGCAAAAATAAGTTTAGAAAGCTCTTCAGCTGCCAGAGCAAAACAATTGGATATTGACGCTCAGCTGGAATTAACAAATGAGTTGCTTAATTTTGTTTCAAAGCAAGGACAGTATCAGGCTTTACCTTATAATATAGGCTTAAACAATCAGGATGCTCTTGCAGGAATTACAACATACAACCAATTGGTATTGCAGCGAAATAGACTATTAGAATCTGCAACTCCGGAAAACCCTACTGTTATTGATATTACAAGACAAATGGGAACGATGCGTTCTTCCATAATGCAGAGTCTTCAAAGAAACAGGTCAGGATTGGAACTGGCCAGAAACGAATATTTAGGAGAGCAAAATAAGGTATCCAATAAAATATCAAAACTTCCTTCTATTGAAAAAATATTCAGAGGTATAGAAAGACAGCAGCAGATCAAGGAAAACCTTTATCTTTTATTATTACAAAAAAGAGAAGAAACTGCTATTGCTCAATCTATTACTGCTCCCAAAGCAAGAGTAATTGATACTGCTTATGCATCTAATATTCCGGTGGCACCGAAGCGTAGTGTCATTCTAATGATTGCACTGGTTATCGGATTAATAATTCCGTTATTAATTATTTATTTAACAGAATTATTTAATAATAAGCTAGTGACTAAACATGATTTGGAAAAACTGGTTCATGCTCCTGTTATTGCTGAATTGCCAAGTTTAGAAAAAGGAGATTCTGATATTGTTCAGATGAATGATATTACTCCTATGGCTGAAGCCTTCAGAATTCTTATTACCAATATGAATTTTATGCTGGCAAAAATCACAGGCAGAGGGAGGGTTGTATTTGTTACCTCTACTGTAAAAGGTGAAGGGAAAACTTTTACATCAGTTAATTTGGCTTTAACATTAGCTAATCCTAAGAAAAAAGCGATTATTATCGGATCAGATATTAGAAACCCTCAGCTTCAACGTTATAATCCTGCAAGGAAAGGTTTAATTGGGCTTACAGAATATCTTTATTCGGATCATACGAAGATTGAAGATATTATTCATGTTTCATCATTCAATCCTCACTTAGATGTTATCTATTCGGGAATGATTCCTCCAAATCCTACTGAGTTATTGTCAAATGGTAGATACGAGGGACTATTAGATCAGCTTAAAGAAAAATATGACTATATTATTTTAGATACGGCTCCATTATTGCTGGTAACAGATACTTTCTTAATTGCAGAGCTATCAGATATCACCATATATGTTTCAAGATCAAAATATACAGAGAAATCTCTAATAGAGTTTGCTAATAATAATATTGACCAGGCGAAAATAAGAAATGTAGGATTCGTATTGAATGATGTAAGCAGGGAAAACTTGGGTTACAGTAATAAATATGGGTACGGATATAATAATGTAGAAGAAAAAACATGGATACATAAACTGAAAAATATATTTAGTAAATAGATGATGAAAAATTATAAAATTGCAATTATAGGACAAGGGTATGTAGGTTTACCTTTAGCTTTGGAATTTGCCGCTCATTATCCTGTTTTAGGATTTGATATTAATACTCAGAGGGTTGATCAACTTAATGAGGGGAAAGATCTTACCCTAGAAGCTGATATTGATAAACTTCATAACAGCCTTAAGAAAAGCATTGAATCTAATGAGGCAATAGGATATAAAGCAACAAGTAAGTTGACGGATATTTCCGATGCCAATATATTTATCGTAACAGTTCCCACTCCAATTGATAAATATAATGCTCCGGACTTAAAACCATTAATTTCTGCTTCCAGAATGTTGGGTGAGATTATTAAAAAAGGTGACATTGTTATTTATGAATCTACCGTTTTCCCTGGATGTACAGAAGAAGAATGTGTACCCGTTTTAGAAAAATATTCCGGATTAAAATTCAATGAAGATTTCTTTGTTGGATATTCACCGGAAAGAATAAATCCGGGGGATAAGATTAATACCCTTACCAGTGTAAAAAAAGTAACTTCAGGTTCTACAGCAGAAATTGCTGAAGAAGTTGATAATTTATATAAAAAAATTATTACTGCAGGAACTCATAAAGCTCCTAGCATTAAAGTGGCAGAGGCTTCTAAAGCAATTGAAAATGCTCAAAGAGATGTCAATATTTCCTTTGTTAATGAACTGGCATTGATATTTGACAGAATCGGTATTGATACTCATGATGTTTTAGAGGCAGCAGGCACTAAATATAATTTTCTTAAATATAAACCGGGCTTGGTCGGAGGACACTGCATTTCAGTAGACCCTTATTATCTTGCCCATAAAGCGGAACAATTAGGATATCATCCTGATGTGATTCTTTCCGGGCGTAGGGTGAATGATTCTATTGCGAAATTTATTGCTTCTAAAGTAGTAAAGCTTCTTATTGAAAAAGGAGGGGTTATCAAAGCATCTAAATCACTCATTCTCGGAGTTACATTTAAAGAAAATTGCCCGGATGTAAGAAATACAAAGGTGGTTGATATTTATAAAGAGCTTATCGATTACGGTATCAATGTAAGTATTTTTGATCCTTGGGCGAATAAAGAAGAAGTTAAGCATGAATACGGTGTTGACATCTTAGATCATTTACCGGATGGTGAAACGTTTGATTCTATTATTATCGCTGTTTCACATAACGAATTTTTAAAAATGGATATTAATCTGCTGAAAAAAGAAAATGCTGTGGTTTTTGATGCTAAAGCATGTTTAGATAGAAGCTTAGTAGATGCTAGATTATAAATTTAAAACTCCATGATACCTAGACTCATTTCGCTACCCAAGATTTATGACAAAAGAGGTAATTTATCTTTTTTTGAGCATCCGAATCAGCTTCCTTTTGAGATACAGAGAACTTACTGGATTTATGATGTACCGGGAGGAGAAGTAAGAGGAAGTCATGCATTTAAAGAACA
>NZ_JANUFF010000006.1 GCF_024806495.1 Chryseobacterium sp. JUb7 | reverse complement strand
ACTCAGAAATCGGAGGCATCTCCACAGATGGTACCGACGGAATGATTATCGAGCAGACTTTTGTCGTGAGACCGAATTTGTAAAGGAAAAATTAAAACTAAACATTATGGCAATAACACCAATCACAAAATTAAAAGAATATTTTAAAGCGAATAAAAGACCTACTGAGAAACAGTTTGAAGACTTATTAGATAGCTATGCGCATTTAGAAGATGATGCTATCAGAAATTTGCAAACATCAGAATATACAACTCATCTTGATTTTCCGTCAGGCTATCAAGTCGGAGATTATGTAGAGTTTTTAGAGTTTTTCCCGGAAATGGCTAGTGCCAGCGGATATTATGAAATATCAATAGCATATACGAGAGACAGTATTGCTTCAGCTGCTACACATCTTGCTTCAGTTTCGCACTCAAACCCCAATATATGGAGAGAGTGTGGAACAATAAACAAAAATAATTATGTAGATGATGTAAACGCAGCAGGCTTTACAATTGATGTTAATGGATCTTCCCGTAGATTTCGTATAAGAGCTACAAAAATACTTGGAGTTACAACTGGCAATATGTCAGTTGTAATCAAAGTACGATCTATTAATAAAAACTATGCATGGAATGCTCTTAATAATAAAGGAAATGATCCCTCATCCATTGGATTACAACCTATGACACATGAGTGGAGTATGGTGGTAGGAGATCTATTCTCATCAAATTCTGCAAAGGTTGCCTTAAAGGTTACCAGAGATGCGAAAGTAGGAGTAGGTACAGATTTGCCGGAAGCAAAGCTTCATGTACAGGAAAAACAGTCCCTAGGAAATATGAATTATGTTTCAGCGATGTTTGATAGAAGTGATGCGGCTGGGGGAAGTAACAAAATTCGATTAAAATACCATAACACTGCTGACTTTGAATTAAACTCAGGATATTCGGGAAATGGATTTATGTACGGATCTTACAGTGATTTGAATATCATTAATAACCGACTGAATTTTAATACGACTTCAGGAGGAATCAACTTTGTAACAGATGGCGCATCAAGAGTGAATATTGCTCCCAATGGGAATGTATCTATAGGAGTGCAAGCTTCTAATTCTACACAATTATTGACAATCAGAGGAACGCAAGGATCGGGAGGAACCGGTCCTGGGAATGGACAAAATTCAACAGCCCTGTTAAGACTTCAGCCTAGTGATGAGGGATATGGAGAAGTTTTTGATTTTGGGATGAATATTCAGTCTTCTTACGGCTGGATTCAGCCACAAGATTTCAATAATGCAAATACATTTTACAATCTGGCTTTAAATCCCAAAGGCGGAAATGTAGGAATCGGTATAGCAAATCCTGCATCAAAACTTCACGTGCATGGAGTTATTACTTCCCAATCTTCTGAGCCAGAAGGTGCTTCTGTCTTTTTAATAAATGATAGTAAACCTGCCAATACAGCAAGAAGATGGGCGATTTATAACATGGGAGGTGACTATGGAAATGGTCTTCAATTCTGGAATTATTTCGATAATGGAAATTATGGACCGAGATTAGTGTTGGCAGATAACGGAAATATGGCTTTATATGGTAAACTTGAGGCAAAAGATGTCGTTATTACTCAAACTCCGACTGCCGATTTTGTTTTCGCATCCGACTATAATTTAAAACCAATTCAGGATGTAGAAAAATTCATTTCTGAAAAAAATCATCTTCCTGAAATTCCTTCTGCAAAAGAAATGACAGAAAATGGAGTGGAAATCGGAAACTTCCAGATTAAACTTCTTCAGAAAATCGAAGAACTCACTCTTTATCTGATTTCTCAGAATAAGGAAATTGAAAACCTTAAAAAAATAGTCAATCATGCCTAAAAGATTCATTACAGAATTAAAAGAATTTTTCAAAGCAGGAAAAAGACCTACGGAAAAGCAGTTTGAAGATATGCTCGATAGCTATGTTCATATAGATAATCCGGATTTTATAAAACCAGAAGATGTTGGAAGCACGAGAGAGGGAATTTTAAAATTTTTTACAACTGACTATGATGCAGATAAAATTTTTCATATAAAATTACCTTACAAAGTCAATACACACAGCTCGATGTTTCATCTTAAAGCTACAGGATATGATTATTACGGATCGGATATCATTGATATTACTTGGGTAGGGTATTGTTATCAGCCATCAGGAAGTCTGATTTATAATAAAACCCATGTGAATGCATCTACAGCAATTACTGCAGGACAGTATGTAGGAACAGATTCACATATATATCTTTGGTTTAAAGCGAATAATACTTACTACTTAACGTTTAAACTAGATTCAATGAGAGTAGGAAACGGAACTTTATTAAAAGAAAATGACGTTCAGCTTATTCTTAGCGATCAATCGCAATTATAATTTTTTTTGAGTAAAATCAGCCCTTTTAAATCTAGTATTTAAAAGGGCTTTTTATTTTTTTAGCGTAAATATTACATCGTAATCAGGTTAAATAACTAAGACTTCTACAGGCTCAGTCTGACAATGCGGGTAATAATTTGTTTATTGTAGAATCTTGTCACATTGAGCCTGTAGAAGTGTTTTTTTTAATTATTGATTATCAGGTATGCTTTTGTGAATTGAGCAATAATTAAAAATAATCAGATCAACATTTATTCAAAAAAATGAAGCTCCGAGCATTTATTAAACTAGTTAAATGTGCAGGTTTTTTTATCAGCCTAAATTTGTCATATCAAAATTAAACAAAAAGAAAATGGAAAATAGAATTTTAGGACTGCACCATATCACAGCGATTGCAGATAACGCCAAAAGAAATTTAGATTTTTATACTCAGGTTTTAGGGGTAAGATTAGTAAAGAAGACCGTCAACTTCGATGATCCGGGAACTTATCATTTTTACTTTGGAAACGAAGAAGGAACTCCGGGAACGATCCTGACTTTCTTTCCTTGGGAAGGGATAGGAAAAGGAACCAACGGAAGCGGACTGGCTACTCACATCGGATATTCGGTTCCAAAAGGAAGTTTGGATTTCTGGAAAAACAGATTGCAGCAATTCAATGTGAATGTTGAAGAAGGTGAGATTTTTGGTGAAAAATTAATTTCATTTAAAGATCCGGATGGTTTGCAGCTTCAGTTTATTGAGTCTTCTGCTCCGGACGACAGAAAAGTCTGGACAACAGATGATATTAAAGAAGAGAATGCATTAAAAGGCTTTCACAATATAACACTGACATTGAAAAAAGCAGATCCTACTATTAAAGTTTTGACAGATATTTTTGGATATGATTTACAAAAACAGGAGGGAGAGAGATACCGTTTTGCAACCGATGCGATTGAAACAGCCAATCTTGTTGACATCATTGAAAACGATAAAATACCGACAGGAAGAAATGCAGCAGGAACCAATCACCACGTAGCCTTCCGAGTGAAAGATGATCAGGTTTTAATGGAATTCCGCGAAAAAGTAATGTCTGCAGGGTTGAGTATCACTCCGAAAATAGACAGAGATTATTTCTACTCGCTCTATTTCCGCGAACCGGGTGGTGTTCTGTTCGAAATTGCAACTGATAATCCGGGATTCACTGTTGATGAACCTTTAAATGAATTAGGAAAAAACTTAAAGCTTCCAAAACAACATGAAGGATTACGTGAAAAAATAGAAGAAGTCCTGCCGAAGTTATCATAGATCATTACCCAATTTTAGTAAACTATATATCTTAGCAATAAGCAATAAGCAATAAGCAATAAGCAATAAGCAATAAGCAATAAGCAATAAGCAATAAGCAAAAAAATAATACAATGGAAACAACAAAAGTAGTTTTAGGAAATGTAAGAGGAGAAGTTCAGCTTTTTTCAGATGAGAACAAAGCAGGGAAAATGGACATCTCGGTAATCGGGAAGAAATTAACCGTTTATCATACAGAAGTTAATGAAGAATATGCCGGAAAAGGTTTTGCAAAATTATTACTGGAAAAACTGGTTTCTTATGCAAGAGAAAATGAGCTGAAAATTGTACCGTTATGTCCTTACGTTCACGCACAATTCAAACGCAATCCGGAAGAATATAATGACGTGTGGCTGAAAGAACAGGAATAATCAAAATAACGTACCATTTTTATATTAAAATCTATTAGTTAACAAAACAACAACAAACTATGTCACTCATTACAGGACTTCACCACGTAACTGCTATCACCGGCGATGCACAGGAAAATATAGACTTTTATACCGGAGTGTTAGGGCTTCGGTTGGTAAAAAAGACCGTCAACTTTGATTATTCCGATGTTTATCACTTCTATTTCGGAGACGAATTTGGAACTCCCGGAACGATCATGACTACTTTCCCATATGGAAAAAGTCTGGTAAACGGCAGACATGGTAAAGGAATGCTGAATACAACGGCATTTTCAGTTTCAATAGATGCACTGGATTATTGGCTGAACAGACTTGATCAATTTAATATTCCCTACAAACAACCACAGCAGAGATTTTCCGGTGAAGTTTTTATTTATCTTGAAGACTTTGACGGATTGGGATTGGAACTGGTTTTTAATGATAAGGATGATAGAAAAGGATATTATAATGGGTTTATTCCAAAAGATTATGCCATCAAAGGAATTCATCATGTAGAAATCTGGTTAGATGCGTACGAACGAACGGCGGCGTTGCTGACTACACAGATGGATCATCAGATCATTGCTGAAAGTTCAGACAGATTCAGATTCGGAACAGATAATATTCCGGGAAAATATGTGGATTTGCTGTGCACGCCCAATGTTTTGAAAGGTTTGGCAGGAAGAGGAACCGTTCACCATGTTGCTTTTGCAACGGCGGATGCGCAATCTCAGCTTGAAATGATTGAAAAACTAAACAAATTCGGGCTGGAACATACCGAAGTGAAGGACCGTAAGTATTTCACTTCCGTATATTTTAAAGAACCGGGCGGTGTTTTATTTGAAATCGCGACTTCAGGTCCGGGATTCGATGTAGATGAAGAATTCGCTTCTTTAGGTGAGCATTTAAGCCTTCCTATGCAGTTTGAAGAAAAAAGAGAACATCTGGATGGTGTACTCTCAAAAATTAATTATCCAACAGAAAAATACAGATAAAAAATGAGTCATATTTTAGATATAAAAACGGGCGGGAAATCATTGAATGAGGCTGAAAAAGCTTTAATTATGATCCATGGAAGAGGCGGAAGTGCACAGGATATTTTGAGCTTGTCACAGCATTTAAACGTAAATGATTATGCGCTGTTGGCTCCTCAGGCAACAAACGGCACCTGGTATCCTTTTTCTTTCATGGCTCCTGTCAAACAAAATGAACCTTGGTTGTCATCCGCTGTTGAGACGATCGAAAAAACAGTTAAAACAGCTATAGAAGCAGGAATTAAAACAGAAAATATCTATTTTTTCGGATTTTCACAGGGAGCCTGTCTTACTCTGGAGTTTTTAGCGAGAAATGCTCAGCAGTTTGGTGGAGCAGCAGCCATTATTGGCGGTGTTATTGGTGATAAAATCAATCGTGAAAATTATTCAGGAGATTTTGCACAGACCCCTGTTTTTTTGGGAACGAGCAATCCCGATTTCCATGTTCCTGTAGAAAGAGTTTATGCTACAGCCAATATTCTAAGGGAAATGAATGCTGATGTTACAGAAAAAATATATGCTAACTTCGGACATTCGATAAATGAAGAAGAAATCGAATTGGCTAATCAGTTGATTTTTAAATAAACTTATTAAATACGAATGTCATTATTAAAAGATAAAGATGTTAATTATCAAACTAATTTCTAACATCTAGCTTCTAAATAAAAAACTATGCACGAACAACTACTCTTAATATTAGGACTTTTACTCATCGTAATGATGTTGGTTATGCTGGCACAGCGTATCAAAATTGCCTATCCCATTTTTTTGGTACTGGCGGGATTGGGAATCAGTTTAATTCCGGGAGTTCCGGTGTTAAAGCTTGATCCGGAAATTATCTTTTTAATTTTTCTGCCTCCGCTTTTATATGAAGCGGCATGGTATACTTCATGGAACGATTTCTGGAAATGGAAAAGAACCATTGGATTACTGGCTTTCGGATTGGTATTTCTGACCTCTTTGGTCGTAGCTTTTGCCTCTCAGGCATTGATTCCCGGGTTTACACTGGCCTTAGGTTTTTTATTGGGTGGAATTGTTTCACCACCGGATGCTGTAGCCGCTACCACCGTTTTGAAAGGTTTGAAAGTTCCGAAACGAACTGTCGCAATGTTGGAAGGTGAAAGTTTGATCAACGATGCTTCATCATTAATTGTTTTCAGATTTGCTTTGGCAGCGGTAATGACAGGGATGTTTTCAATGCAGGAAGCGACGGGGCAGTTTTTTCTGGTGGCCGGAATGGGAGTCGTGGTTGGAATTGTGGGAGCTCATATTTTTTATGCCATTCACAGGTTTTTACCGACAACTCCGGCGATAGACGCTGCTTTAACGGTCATGACACCCTATATTTTATTTTTAAGTGCTGAACATTTTCACTTTTCAGGAGTAATGGCAGTGGTAAGTGGAGGACTATTCATGTCTTTCCGTTCACATGAGATTTTTAAGACGGGAACAACGAGAATCAACATGACCGGAGTCTGGAATACCCTGATTTTTGTGATGAATGCTTTGGTTTTTGTGCTAATAGGACTGGAACTTCCCGACATTATCAGCGGATTGGGAGAAACCTCCCTGATGGACGGGATTAAATATGGTTTAATTATAAGCTTAATCGTTATTGTTGTCCGCCTGTTATGGATTTATCCGGTTGCCCACATTCCGAGATGGCTGAGCAAAAAGGTCAGGAAAGACCCAAGTCCAGGATGGAAAAATCCATTAATCATCGGTTGGGCAGGAATGCGTGGTGTGGTTTCTCTGGCAACAGCATTGTCGATTCCGGTAATGATGAATGATCAGGCTCAGTTTCCGATGAGAAATTTAATTATCTTCATTACGTTCGTTGTTATTTTTGTAACCTTGGTTTTTCAGGGGCTGACACTTCCTTTGATTATTAAATTAACGAAAATCGGAGAAATAGATGATATTTTGCCATCACACGAACAGCAGGCTGCTATTCAGATCAGGCTGGATAACCTTGCAGTGAACAGATTAAATGAAAAATATGAAGCAAATCTGAATAGTAACAGTTTGGTTGAAAATTTTAAAAATACAATTGAAAATGATATTTCTGTTCAGGAAGGTCATTTGAGTTCTCTGGAAATGTGTACCAACAGGCAGAATGATTTAAAGGAATATCATCAGATCATGCTCGATATTTTTGCCATGCAGCGAAAAGAATTGTTTAAAATAAAAAGAGAGAAACAGTTTAGTGATGACGAAATCAGACGAGCTGAATCTCAGCTGGATTTAAATGAATTAAAAATTACAGGGAATAAACATTTGTAAAGAGCGGTGCCAGTTGATGGTTGTCAGTTGCTTGTTTATCGTTACAAATACTGTCAATAATGACTTTGGTTGAAGACAATACACACAAAGTGCAGATTTGAAAAATTAATTAAAGCTAAAAACCATCAACTACCAGCCAGTAACCCTTAACCCAAAACAGATATGAAAACATTACAATTTCTCGTTATCGGAAAAAATCAGGAAATACTAGATACCTTAAAAAGAATCATTGAAAATAATGAAGGCTGGAAAGCTGAAATAAAAAGTGAAGAATCGCCATGTTATGATTATATCAAAGAAAATAAGGTAGATATTGTATTGCTGAGCTCAGGACTGGAAGAACAGTTTGAAAAGGACATCAAAGTTTTTTGTGAAAATTCCGACCAGGAAGTGAAGGTAATAGACCATTATGGCGGAGGAAGTGGGCTTTTAAAGAACGAAGTTTACGCACTTTTCCCTAATTTGCAGCCGTAAACTTAATTTATGTTCGAAAATATCATCAAAAACGTAACACGATTCATTAATCTTAGCCAGGAAGAAGAAAAATTTTTTACAGATTTACTCACGTGTGAGACGATTCCAAAGAAAACAGTTTTATTAAGAGAGGGAGAGGTCTGCCAGTTTGAGGGCTACATCCAGAAAGGCTGTGTGAGAGTGTATTATCTTGATGATAATGGTTTTGAAGTGACCATATTATTTGCCATTGAAGATTGGTGGACGAGTGATATTGCATCATTTCAGGAGCAGAAACCTTCAAAATTATATATTGAAACACTGGAAGATTCGGAAATTTATATGCTGAATCCTGCCACGAAAGAAAAATTATTAAAAGAATATCCGAAATTCGAAAGGGTTTTCAGAATGTTGGTACAGCGAAATTTATCAACGCTTCAGAACAGATTGGTGAATACTATTTCAAAAAGTGCGTCAGACCGATATTTAGAATTTGTAAAAGTATATCCTAGCATTCCTCAGAGAGTTCCACAGTATTATATTGCTTCTTATCTTGGAGTTTCAAAAGAATTTGTGAGTACGATCAGAAAACGGCTGGCTTCAAAGGAGAAGTAGGTAGAGACTGGAAGAGAGAGGTTGTAAGTCATTTACTTCCAGAGTTATACTGTTGAAAATATCTGATTAAAAGCTTTTAGTAGTCATTTTCGGCCTCCCTCTTCAAACTTCGGGTCTCCACAGTTATTTTTCCAAATTCAGCAGTCGTACAATTTCTTTACTGATTTCTACAGCTTTAGGACGATGCGTAGCTTCTGATGAGGCTACAGCGATGGACGCATTTAAGGCGGGAATATAGATTAAATCGGTTCCCAGCCCGCCTCCGTGGTTATATCCTAAAATTCCGGAATATTTTATTTTTCTTATGCCTAAACAATAGTTAATCTCAAGATTAGGGGGAACATCTTGCGTCATCATTTTTAAAATAGCTTTGTTTTTAATAATCTTTCCATTAAAAAGATATTGGAAAAACAGAGCTATATCTTGTTCTGTGGATACGATTCCGCCGCCACCATAAAGATCCCATGAAGGGTCGAGTTCCAGAGTATCCCAACCAAATTCATCCCAATACTGATGAGCTTGCGGTAAAGACTTTACGGGAACCGCTTCCAGCTTGGCAAACCTCGTATTATTAATTTTAAGCTCTTTGAATTTAAGGAATTTTCTGATGGCAGTATAAAACGGTTCATGACTTACATTTTCTATAATTTCTGTGAGTAAAATGTAATTGATATCTGCATATTTAAAAGCTTCTCCCGCTTTTGACAATGGTTTTCCAAGGCTTGCAGCGCGTGAAATCTGTTCGTCTCTTGTCCATTCATATTTTTTATTTTCGCCGATAAATTTAAAATATCCTTCATCCACATAATCCCTTATACCGGAAGTATGTGATAAGAGATGTTTTATAGTAATGTCGTTTATATCATAGCCCGCATTGGCAAGAGTGGTATTGGTTTTCGTGCTGAGCCACTTTTTAATAGGCTGACTGATATCTATTTTTCCTTTTTCAACCAATCTTAATATTGTCGCTGAAACATAAGGTTTGGTGGTACTCGCAATGAGTACGGGCTGCCCGGTTAATAATTTTGTTTTGGATGTTCTGTCGGAATATCCTGTTGCATATCCGAAGTGAATATTCTGATCAGGAGATTCTACAAATACATTAAAACCAACAGCTTCCGGATTTGCGTGATAAACAGAATCTACCAGTTTTTTAATTTTTCCCTCCATATTTTGTGCAGTCAGAAATAATGATGCAAAAAGGAATAAAAGAAGGCCGTAAAACTTTTTCATGCGTACAAAATTAATGTAAAATGATGATTATAAAGTACAATATTATAATGAAAACCCGTTGTGCATTTTAATTTGTTTTCGTCACTTCGAGTGGATTTTTGAAAAAAAATCGTATCGAGAAGTTTGTAATTTTGAAGATGAATTTTTTCTCCAGTTTGTTACGAAAAAACACTCGAACCGAGGAATCTAATACTAAAATTTCACAAAATGCACAACGGGTAATGAAAATCTTTTGCCACACTGAGCTTGTCGAAGTGTTTTTGAAGCTTAAAACGTTTTGTGTTTTGAGAGTTCCAATAAATAGAATAAAATTATTTTCAAAAAATTCAATTTATTAAACTAGTTAAATGTGCAGCATTTTCGCTCTTCTTAAATTTGCCTTATCAATAACGAATAAATATCAAATAGATATGGACAGAAAAGATTTTTTAAAAAAAGGCTTATTGGGAACAGGAATGTTTGTGGCATCAGCTTCACTGGGGAATACCATGAAAAATGAGATCGACGAAATCGAGCCGCTGGAGCCGATCGGATACAATCACTTACCCAATCCTGAGTCAAAAATAAAAGATAATTCGGTGATTCATAAAGCAGATTCAAGAGGGAGGGCAGATCATGGCTGGCTGGTGAGCAATCATACATTCAGTTTTGCCAATTATCATAATCCGGAAAGAATGCATTTCGGGGTATTGAGAGTTCTTAATGATGATAAAGTGGAAGGGGGAAGAGGTTTCGGAACCCATCCTCACGACAATATGGAAATTATCAGCATTCCGTTGGAAGGAGATCTGGAGCATAAAGACAGTATGGGAAATTCGGCCATTATCAGAAGTGGTGATATTCAGGTGATGAGCGCCGGAACAGGAATTATGCACAGCGAATTCAATAAAAATACAGATCGTTTAGTTAAATTCCTTCAGATCTGGGTTTATCCAAATAAAAGAAATGTGAGTCCGAGATATGATCAGATCACATTAGATAAAACAAAAAGCAAAAACAGATTCCAACAAATATTATCTCCGAATGCTGATGACGATGGAGTTTGGATTCATCAGGATGCCTGGTTTCATCTGGGGAGTTTTGAGAATAATATCGAAACCAACTACCAGATCAGGAAAAAGGGAAATGGAGTATATGCTTTTATTTTAAAAGGAAATGCAGAAATCGAAGGTCAGCAGTTAGAACAGAGAGACGGTTTCGGTGTTTGGGATATTACAGATCTGAAAATAAAAGCAACATCAGAAGGAACCGAAATTCTGTTAATGGAAGTGCCGATGACGATGTGATAAAAAAAATTAAACAAGTACTCTTTTTAGAGTGAAATATAGTGTGGTTTGAAGACCCGGATTTTTTAATCCGGGTCTTTTTTATGCGAAAATTAGAGAAGTTTTTGTCATATATTAAGTATTTGATTATTAGGTGGTTTATTCTTATTAATTCTTGTTTTAATTAACGCAATAAATATATGATTAATTATAGATTAAAAATATTAAAAAAATTTTTAGAAAAAATTGATTTATTAAACTAGTTAAATGTGCAGGGTTTCTGATCGCCCTAAATTTGTCATATCAAAATCAAACAAATACTTCAACAAGTTTTAAATATCAATACAATAAATAAACAAACAACATTTAAAAATTAAACATTATGAAAAACTTAATTTTAACATTCGCAGCAGTTTTACTTTCATTTGTAGCATCAGCTCAAAAACCGGGAAAAGGATTATTAAACCCTACCAACCATGCCTTAGTATTAATTGATCATGAAGGGCAGATGGCTTTCGCAACAAAAAGCATCAGCATGGAAGAACTGAGAAATAATGTAGCCTTAATCGCAGGCGGATCAAAAATCTTCAATATTCCGACAGTCGTTACAACAGTAGCAGAAAAATCATTTGCAGGACCTGTTTTCCCTGAAATTTCTGAAGTGTATCCGGAAGCAACCAGCGGTTATGTAGACAGAACAACGATGAATACCTGGGAAGATATTAATGCTCACAAAGCGATCACAGGAAAAAACAAAAAGAAACTGGTTTTTGCAGGGTTGTGGACAAGTGTATGTATTGTAGGTCCTGTTTTATCAGCAATCGATGAAGGATATGAAGTATATGTGGTTACCGATGCTTCAGGTGATATTTCAAAAGAAGCTCATGATCAGTCGATTACGCGTATGGTTCAGGCTGGAGCACACCCGATCACTTCAGTTCAGTATGTCCTTGAATTACAGAGAGACTGGTCAAGAAAAGAAACATACAAACCAGTGAATGATTTGATGAAAAAGTACGGAGGTGCTTATGGATTGGGAATCCAGTATGCTCAGGATATGCTTAAACATTAATTAAAACTAATAAGGAGCAAAGAATATACTAGCTTAATAAGCGACTTGTCACAACACTTTGCTCCTTAAAATATAAAGATTATTAAAATAAATCTTTGCGTTTAAAATTCTCAAAATAGTCATATAGTCGCAATTTCAAATTATAAATCATTATCATCATGAAATTATTCAACAAACTTATATTCTCTTTCATCTTAGGCTCAGGATTATTATATGCTCAACAGGCTGATTTGATCGTAACGAACGGAAAAATAACCACTATGGATGACAAAAATCCGGAAGTTCAGGCCGTAGCTATTAAAGATCATAAAATTTTTCAGACCGGAACCAATGCTCAGATCTTAAAATTAAAGGGAAACGGCACAAAAATTATCGATGCAAAAGGAAGCAGAGTAATTCCGGGATTGTTCGACAGCCATTTGCATGTGATTCGCGGTGGAAGGTTTTATAATACAGAACTCCGCTGGGATGGCGTGAAAACTCTGAAAAGAGCATTGGAAATGTTGAAAGAACAGGCTCAGAGAACTCCGAAAGGACAGTGGGTAAGAGTGATCGGGGGCTGGAATGAATATCAGTTTGAAGAAAAAAGACTTCCGACTCTAGCAGAGATCAACGAAGCGACAGGCAGTGTTCCGGCTTTCGTGATGTATCTCTATGGAAAAGCCTGGCTGAACAAAGCCGGTCTGAAAGAATTAAATATCAACGGAGATACGCCAAACCCGATGCAGGGATTAATTGAAAAAGATAACAACGGCGACCCTACAGGTTTATTGGTGGCAGAACCCAATGCTTTTATTCTGTATTCAACATTGGCAAAACTACCAGAGCTGACAGAGGCTGAAAAAGAAAATTCTACCCTTCAGTATATGACAGAACTGAATCGTCTTGGAGTAACCGCTGTAATGGATGCGGGAGGTGGTTTTCAGAATTTTCCCGACGACTATGGTACAACAGATAAACTGAATAAGGAAGGGAAAATTACCGTTCGTCTGCCTTATTATCTGTTTGCTCAGAAGAAAGGCTCTGAACTGGCGGATTATACAAAATGGACAGGAATGGTAGAGATTGATGATCACGGACATAATGATTTTAATGATATTGATTATCACGTAAACGGGGGCGGTGAAAACCTGGTTTCTGACGGAGCAGATTTTGAAAACTTTCTTTTTCCGAGACCTGAGCTTCCTACTAACATGGAAAAAAGCATGAAAGAGGTAGTCAGTCTTTTGGTGACAAAAAAATGGCCTTTCAGAATTCATGCTACCTATAATGAAAGCATTACGAGATTTTTGAATGTCATTGAAGAAGTGAATAAGGAAAATCCTCTGAACGGACTGGTTTGGTTTATTGATCATGCAGAAACCGTGACAGAAGAGAATATGAAACGAATCAAAGCATTGGGCGGAGGTATCGCTGTACAACACAGAATGGCATATCAGGGGGAGAGCTTCATCCATCGTTACGGTAAAAAAGCCGCATTAGCTTCTCCTCCTGTTAAAAAAATGCTTGAAATGGGAATTCCTGTAGGATTGGGAACAGACGGAACAAGAGTCGCAAGCTATAATCCCTGGGTTGCTTTATACTGGATCACTTCAGGGAAAACAATCGGTGGAACTCAGGTGATGGCAAAAGAAAATACACTCGACAGAAAAACAGCTTTATCACTTTCTACATATGGAGGATATGAATTGATAAAAGACTACGAAAAAGGAAAAATTCAGAAAGGATATTTTGCAGATCTTACGATTTTAGATAAAGATTATTTCACGGTTAATGAAGAGGAAATCAAAACCATTACTTCAAAATTAACCATCGTAGACGGAAAAGTAGTATACGGAGACGAATCTTACAAAAACTTTGCTCCCGCTTCATTGCCCGTACTTCCGGAATGGTCACCGGTAAAATACTACGGAGGTTATCAAGCCAAATAGGTATTAAAATTCCAGCTTAATCATATTTCGCCACAGCAGAATTCCCCTCCACTGGAGGGGTGGCGAAAATTCAAAGAATTTTTGACGGGGTGGTTTATAAAAGTTAGCTTATAATCAATGAAGTTGATTCTCTTTGCCCCTTATAATCTACAGTTTCAAAAATCATTCTTCCGCATTAAAAATTTCACACCATCCAATTCCACAGAAAATTTAAAATTAAAATTTAAAACCATGAAAAATCTTGTTAAAATCATCGCCAATACCAATCTGGAAGGAAAATTAATTCACGTCGCATTATTGGTTTTCAGAATCTTATTATCCGTAGAATTGATCGTGGCACACGGACTGAAAAAACTGGGAGTAGGCGTTGCCGAAGCAGAACAGGTACCCAATCCTTTACATTTACCCGAAGCCTTCAACAGCCTTTTTGCAGATGCAGCCAATCTTGTATTTCCTGTATTTGTTATCCTGGGATTTTTCACAAGATTAGCGGTTCTTCCGATTTTAGCAGTGACTTTAACGGGCTATTTTATTCTTCACTGGAATGATGCTTTATTGATAAAAGATACCCCCTTTATGTACAGTTTATGTTATCTGTTTCTACTGTTTACAGGTCCCGGAAAATATTCGATGGATTATTATTTAAGAAAAATTTAATCATGAAAAAGTTAATTATTATCCTTTTGTTATTGCAGATTATTTTTCCGACCCGACTTTTTGCTCAGTTTAAACTGATGAGGTTTGATGAAGATTACTCAACGTATAAAGATTCTGCCAATACATTCTATAATTCAGTAAAATACATTCCGTTATCCGAAACAAAAGACAAATACCTGTCGCTGGGCGGAGAAGCAAGACTTGAATTTGTAGATTTTAATAATGAAGATTGGGGAAGACTGGGAATTGGAAGCAATCCGTTTTTAATCCAGAGATACACAGTACATGCAGATGTACATTTGGGTTCAAGGGTGAGAATTTTCGGACAGCTCAGAAGTGCCTGGGAAAACGGAAGAAAAAACGGTCCGAGACCCATTGATGAAGATCATTTGAATATTCAGAACCTTTTTGTAGACGTTGATGCCATCAAAAATGATAAAGACAAACTGACGATCCGTGCCGGAAGGCAGGAATTGGATTATGGAAGCGGAAGACTGATTTCTGTACGCGAAGGTCCGAACCTGAGACTTTATTTTGATGGATTAAAATTCATGTACGAAAGAGGAAATTTCAGATCAGATGCTTTTATGATGATGGCGAGTGAAGTGAACGTCGGAGCTTTTGACAATACATCTTCAAAATCGATCAATCTTTGGGGAAGTTATAACACTTTTATCCTTCCTAAAAGCGGAAACATAGAGTTTTACTATTTGGGAATTCACCGTAAGGAATCGCGTTTTGAAGACGGATCAGGAGCTGAAACAAGACATACATTAGGCGGAAGATTCTACAGATATGGTGGCGGATTTATTTACAATTTTGAAGGAGCCTATCAGTTCGGAAACTTCAATAAAGGAAATATCAGTGCCTGGACGGCTTCAGCAGATATCGGCTATATGTTCGAAAATGTAAAGGGAAAACCTACGGTCAACCTCCGAAACGACTATATTTCAGGCGACCGTAAAAAAGGGGACGGAACACTGGGGACATTCAATCCTCTCTATCCAAAAGGCGGTTATTTCGGATTCAATCCGCAAATCGGTCCTGTGAATCTGATTGATATTCACCCTTATGCAACGGTTGATCTGAACAGTAAAATAACAATTCAGGGAGACGTCGTTTTCAACTGGCGATTTTCAGTACAGGACGGCGTTTACAGACCCAGCGGAACATTGAATCTGACCTCTTCAAACTCGACAAAGAAATATATAGGAACAGCTTTTCTGGGAAGTATTAATTATAAAATCAATAAGTTTCTGACCTTCAACACCGGAATTCAGTATTTCAAAACCGGAGCGTTCGTTAATGATGTGATCGAAGATGATAAAGACGGTCTTTTTATTAATTCCAGAATTGTATTTAAATTTTAAATGAAACAATAATACCACAAACATCTATTCAAAAAGCAAGAATTTTCAATGGTGTTATTTGTAAAAATATTGGGGCTATTTGTGCTTTATTATCCCACATCAATGTGAAATTTTTAGATAGAAACTACCTTTGAAAAACAATAAAACAAATAATAAATTAGAATTAAATCTTACACGTTAACATCGGAAAACTTAGCTGATTGAAACGCCTTTGCGAACTTAAAAACAGAAAATATTTAAATAAAAACTTTGCGCACTTAGCGTTAAAACAAAAATCTTAAACTTTAAAATAAACCTTATGAAAAATACACTAAAAAATAGCTTAAAAAAATCTCTATTCATCGCCGGATTGGCATTTTCAACCCTTACTTTCGCACAAACTGCCTCAGCCAACTCATCTCCAACACCCACAGCCATCGGAACATCAAAAAACTGGGGCTCCGTTGACGGAATTTCAATGATCGGACTGGTTCAGGGACCTTCTTCCGCAGATGCTCAACTACAGGTTGCCTGTGTCTTCGAGTATACTGAAAATGACATTCACAGTGCTCAGGCATTACCTGCAAACTTAAATGGATTAGTCCATTTGGATGAGGCTTTGAAAGGTGAATTCACCAAAATCAGACAGTCAGGGCAATTTCAGGGGCATTCATTGGAAACAATTTTAATTACCCCTCCGGCAGGCTCGATGTCAGCAAAAAAACTTCTGTTGATAGGCTTAGGGGACCGTAATAAATTCACTCCCGAACTGATGGCTTCCGTAGGAGAAGTGGCAGCACGTGAAGCAATGAGGTTAGGCGTAACCAATTTTGCCTTTGCCAGCGACCTGAAAGATGCAGGAATTGATTCTCCAACTGCTCTGGTAGCCGGAAATGTAGTGAAAGGTATCGTTCTGGCCAACCGTTCTGAAATCTATTTGAGAGAACACAAACTATCCAATACCAAAAAATTAGAAAAAGTATATCTTCTGGCAGGTCCGTCTTTCTTTGAAGTGGCAGGCGGCGGAATTAAGGATGCGATTGCAGAAGTGAATAAAAAATAATGAAGTTAGATTCATTAATATTGTTGAGAGCTCTCTTTTTTAAGGGATCTTTTTTGATATATTTGTCTAGCTAATAACAATGATATTATATAAGTTTGGATATACTAGCTAATAAATCAAATTTGTTTTTCGATTAAACTTATGAACGTACAACATCTAACTTTAATTTTCTTAATAATAGTTCTAATTATTATTTTGTTGGTAATAATAAATATTAAAAATTTATTTGAAAATATAAGTGACTCAACAAAAAAGACATGGATTTTTATTTTCAGTGTTTTGGGAGGTTTATTTGTAATTGTTTCAATTTTTTTACCTTATTGGCTTACTAATATATTAAGTAAAGAAAATTTAGATCCCAATGCAGTTGGAGATACGATAGGTGGAACAATGGGGCCTTTTGTAGCAATTGGTGGAGTGATTTTTACTTTTCTTGCTTTTTATATGCAAAAGTTAGCAAATGATGAAATTAAAAATCAATTCAAAATTCAACAGTTTGAAAGTCAATTTTATGAAATGCTTAGATTGCATAAAGAAAATGTGACTGAAATTGAATATATTAATGATAATAAAACTTTTAAAGGAAGAAAAGCATTTGAAGATTTATATAGTGAATTCAAAGATGTATACGATGTAGTAAAACAAGAATCACCAAAAGAACTAGAGAATATAGAAATAATAGTAAAATCCTATCGAATTTTTTTTATGGAATAAATTCAAAACAAAATTGTTTAAAAAGAGTTTTGAAAGATCGTTTAGATACACGTAAGGGTACAATAGATGATGAAATTTACTTCGGTCTATACTTTAAAAGTAGTGAATACAATAATAATACGTCATTTGGGTCTGGACATTCAGCTTATTTGGCTCATCTCTATCGTCATTTGTATTTAACAGTTAAATTTGTGGCTAGTCAGCATCAAGATTTTATTTCTTATGAAGATAAAAGAAAATATTTAAGAGTTTTAAGGGCTCAACTTTCAAACTATGAACAAGCATTATTGTATTATAATTGGAAGTCTGGTTTTGGAAAAAAATGGGAAGAAAAAGATGAAAAAGGAACTTTGAAAAATCATTTTTTTTACGGATTACCGGATGATTCATAATCTCAATAATGAAATGTTATTTGATAACTCTAGCTTAGAAAGTATTAGAGAATTTAAAGAAAAATTTGAAAATGAAGAAGGAAGAGTCCATGATCCATTATTTGAATTTCAAGATTAGTTATTTTCATAACACTCAATTTATCACCCCTCAACTAAATTAGCAAAATCCAAAAAAATTCCCGATTTTTGCAACCCTTTCAATAATCCCGAATTCATGAAACTTTGTATTGCCGAAAAACCCAGTGTTGCCAGAGATATCGCTAAAGTATTGGGCGCTACCATGCCTAAACAGGGCTATATGGAAGGGAACGGCTATTGCGTAACATGGACGTTCGGACATCTTTGTACCCTGAAAGAACCTCACGACTACGGTCCTCAGTACAAATCATGGAATCTTTTTTTACTACCGATTATTCCAAATAATTTTGGGATCAAATTAATTCCTAACAAAGGTGTTGAAAATCAGTTTAAAGTGATTGAAAGATTGGTCGAAGAATGTGATGAAGTGATTAACTGTGGGGATGCCGGGCAGGAAGGAGAGCTAATTCAGCGTTGGGTTTTGCAGAAGGCAAAATGTAATAAACCTATTCAACGTTTATGGATTTCGTCCCTTACTGAAGAGGCGATTAAGGAAGGTTTTGCCAACTTAAAGCCCTCCGAAGATTATAAAAATCTCTACCTCGCAGGAAATGCAAGAGCAATCGGAGACTGGTTATTGGGAATTAACGCGACACGACTTTTTACGAAAAAATTTGGGGGAAACAAAGCCGTTCTTTCTATCGGCAGGGTGCAGACTCCCACGTTGGCGATGCTGGTGCAGCGTCAGAAGGAGATTGATGCTTTTAACACCGAAGAATATTGGGAACTCAAAACCAAATACCGTGATGTGATTTTCAATGCAGCGATCGATCGTTTAAAAACCTTAGAACGTGCCGAAAAAGGTCTGGAATATCTTAAAGTGAATCCTTTTGAGATTGTTTCTTTTGAAATTAAAGAAGGAAAAGAAAAAAATCCAAGACTGTTCGACCTGACCGGACTTCAGGTGGAAGCCAACAAAAAATACGGATATTCCGCAGAAAATACCTTAAAATATATTCAAAGTCTTTACGAGAAAAAGCATGTCACGTATCCGCGTGTTGATACCACCTATCTATCGGAGAGTTTATATCCTAAAATAGAAGGTATTCTTCGAAAAATGTATTTCTATCAGGAGTTGGTTGCTCCTTTATTGGAAGCACCGATTCCAAAGTCGAAAGCGGTTTTTGATGACGCGAAGGTAACGGATCACCATGCCATTATTCCGACAGAAATTCCACCTTCTCAAAATCTGAGCAGGGAAGAAAAGCTGGTTTATGATTTGATCGCAAAACGTTTTATTTCAGTATTCTATCCTGAATGTAAAATTTCAAATACGTTGGTGGAAGGTCAGGTAGGAACGATTCCCTTTAAAACAAGCGGACGACAGGTTCTTGAACCGGGATGGCGGGCGGTTTATGCTAAAGACACCAAGGAAGAACCGACAGATAAAGAAAAAGATAAGGAGGAGGAACAGACGATTCCTGAATTTACAGTTGGAGAAACCGGACCTCATGATCCGATGATCCACCAGGGAAAAACGTCACCTCCAAAACCATACACGGAAGCTACACTTCTGAGAGCCATGGAAACTGCCGGAAAACAGGTGGAAGATGACGAGCTTCGGGAATTATTAAAAAACAACGGGATCGGAAGACCTTCAACCCGTGCCAACATTATAGAAACTCTTTTCAAAAGAAAATATATTGAAAAGAAAAGAAAAAATCTGATTGCCACCCAAACAGGCATTCAGCTTATAGACACCATTGAAGACGAATTGCTGAAAAGTCCCGAACTGACTGGTGAATGGGAACTGAAACTTCGTAAAATTGAAAGCGGCGAATATGAAGCCAATCAGTTTAAGGAAGAACTGATCCAAATGGTTACTGAGCTTACCAAAAAAGTAGTTGACGGAAAAGCGAAAGTTTTTACACTTCATGAAGAAAAAGAAGAGGTTAAAGAAAAGAAAAAACGGGAACCGGCTGTAAAAAAAGAACTTCAGTCCTGGGAGGAAACGAAATGCCCAAAATGTAAAGAGCATCATTTAATGAAAGGAAAAGCAGCCGTCGGATGTTCTGATTTTAAAAATTGTGGTTTTAAAGTGAGTTTCGAAATCTTCGGTAAAAAACTGTCGGATAAGCAGCTTATGGATCTTGTCATAAAGAAGAAGACTTCCAGATTAAAAGGCTTTACAGCACATCCGGAAAGTCTGGCGGAAGGAGTTTTGTCCGTGGATGAAAACTTCAATATTCATCTTACCTGATGCTAATCTGATCTATTGTAATGTTTGTGAAATCACTGCGAATTCAAATAAAATAAAAAACCTCCGGAAATTCGGAGGTTTGTGTTTTCATCATTTGTGTTTTAAGGATTTAATCCTTTTTCATCATTTGTGTTTTTTTGTCTTAACCAATACTTTTAACTTAAATAATCTGTTGTTATATATACAAAAACATAACCATAGTTTTCAAAAACAGGCCGGATTTTGTAGATATTTATCGAAAGAAAAGTAGATATTTATCGCTTATTAATGAGGTTAGAAAAACCTTTTTTGCATTTTCATTACCATTAGAGTATCTATGAGAGATTTTGGGAAATTTGTTTTTACCTTTGCATCTAAAATCAAAAAATGACGCCCGAGAAAAAACAACTCATTACTGATAGTTTTAACCGCTCCGAAACTTTAAAATTCTACAAAGCAGAGCTGCTGGAAGTCGACACTGATTTTATTTCCATGAAAATTCCGAAAATGGAACTGATGACCCGAAAGGCAGGCATGTTCAATGGAGCAATGATCGCTTCTTTGGTTGACGTTTCTTCAGGATATGCTGCTGTCAGCCACTATGCAGAAGACTGTTATGTAGTAACCGTAGAGTTGAAAGTGAATTATTTGAGACCGGCAATCGGTGATGCTTTGGTTTCAAAATCTTATGTGATAAAGGGAGGAGCTAAAATCAGTGTTATCAGAACTGAGATTTATGTAGTGGATGAAAACGGAAGTTCAGAAAGTCATGTGGCGACTTCATTGGTTACCATGATGAAGATAAAATAAAAAACTTACCCAACTGTATCCCATATTTCCAATCCCGTACCTCTAAAACGAAAATGCCTGAACCGAAAACTGCAGATAGGCATTGTTTCCGACAGGATTCCACATTCCCCAGATTCCTACGGGTAGCTTATAGCCTGCAATAGTAAAGGTTTTGGAAACAATTAAACTGACTTCGGTAATTCCGTCTTTTTTTGCGAAAAAATTGCTTTCTTCTCCCGCATGATTTAAGGCAAAACCATATCCAACTCTTGTACGAACTTCCAGATTTTCATCAGGCTTTTTATAAACCGGATATTCTGCAGAAATGAAAGAGGAATATTTGTTTTCCGTATTTTCTTTATTCCTGTCGCGGCCGAAAACAACGGTATTGGCACTTAGGGTCAAAGGAATTTTATCGCTGATGGTATAAAAAGACCTTAAGTCCCAGAAACGGCCGGTTTCACTGGCATTATAATTGAAAAATTCTTTATTGTTATACGTTGCATCGGGTGAAAAGTTATAAATGTCCCAAAGTTCAACAGTCAGATGTTTATTCTTATAACCGATATAGTTGTTGAACTCTTTATAGGAACCGTCAACATTGCCGCCGGTCCAGAAACCTCCGTAGAAATTTTTGCCGTCTAAGTGAACATCACCTGTGTAAACTAAACCTGAGGAAACTTCAAGACCTCTCCATAGATGGCTGTTTCTCAATTGAAGGGCCGAGTGAAGTTGCTGGGCATATGCAGCCGAACTTCCTATGATGAAAGAAGCGGCTATCAGTATTTTTTTGATCATGTTTTGTGTTTTTTAGTCTGTACAATCCCACATCCGATAGATAACTATCGGAATGCAGAATGTACAGGTCAAAATATAAAAAGTTAGTTAATTAAGTCTTTTTCTCTGATTTTAGATCCGAATAATGCGTATGAAAGCATTAATAATTCACAAACTACCGTAAGAATCCAGGTCCATCTCCATGATCCCAGGCTATCAGCAAGACCTCCCTGAATAAGGGTAAATACAGCACCTCCAAATACGGCAGAGATAAATACTCCTGAAGCTTTTGAAGTATACTTATTCAGTCCTTTGATAGAAAGCGAATAGATGCAGCTCCACATGGATGAGTGTAAAAGCCCGATGGCTACCAGAAACCATAAATTCTGAATGATCATCGCGGTGATGGCAAGAATGGTTGCTAAAATAGTCGTAGTAGCCAATTGTGTTTTAGCAGAAATATGACTCAGGAAGCTTGAAATAGATCTGCCTACTAAAAATCCGCCCCAGTATAATGTTGAAAGCAAAGCGTGAATCCCAAGATCCATTCCGCCGATCATAATATCTGTTTTTCCGAAGAATGTAATCGGATGGCCGGATTCGGTTAATTCGAAAGCATGAAGATTGATATTCGCTCCAATGGCAACCTCAGTTCCCACATAAAAAAATATCGCTACAACGCCTAATGCAAAGTGTCTGAATGACCAGATGCTTCTCTCAAGCTTTTCTCCTGCAACTGCTCTTGTATTTTCAATATCGGGAAGATGAAGTCTTTTAGTGATTAAAATAACCGTTAAGATACATGCAATCAATACCGAAAGGGGAAGTAATAATTGTTTGATTTCAATATTTTCAATAGAAATTCCGCTAAACATAATCACTGTCACGAAAAATGGAGCAGAAGTGGTTCCGATAGAGTTGATGGCTGTTAAAATATTCAGACGCTGAACCGGCTGGGTTCCTTTCAGCTGATAAGACGCTGCATAAGGATTCACCACCACCTGTATGATTGCTGCTGAGGTTCCCATTAAATAAGATCCTGCTACGAAAATAACAAACCCGAAAGGAATAATGGCATCACCAATACTAAATTTCATATCTGGATACTGTGCCCCGAACCATGAAGATAAAAGGTACATAAATAATCCCGAAATCATAAAGAAGAGCCCTCTCAGAATGGTATTTTTATACCCAAAGGCATTCACCCACTTACTTCCCAGTGTTCCGTTTAAAAGATATCCTAAAAAGAAGAAAAATGAAATCAGGGTAGTGAATGTATTTTTCAGACTTCCGGCATGAGATAGAAATGTGAATTTCAACGGGGCCTGAAGCTGCTCGTTCACGGTAGTTAAAAAACCTACAATGAAATAGATAAAAGTAATAATGGCAAATGGAAAAACGCCATTATTGGACTTTGAATCCAGAGTTTTAATGTCAGAATTTACGATCATATGTGTTTTTGTTTTTATATAATTGATTCTAAAGTTGAAGCCAGTCCATGATTTTTAATCTCATCTGAAAATTGGACAAACTGTTTTACAAATTCTTCTTTTGATTTTAAATCTACGCTTTTGAAAGCAGATAAATTTAAAAAATCAATCGGTTGGTCACTGGCAGTCAGAGCAGTATCTTCTGTGGTCATCCAAGGTTCTGCGACTTCATAAGAATTACCGTTATCGTCTGTTTTATATTTTAAATAGTGTCTGTAAGAAGCTGTAAGGAAAGCAACGCGTGTAAGATCTTTATGGTCATGGATCATTTTTGCAAGATTCGGCATGATATACACCGGAAATTTTGAGATCCCGTCAAAACACAACCTGCTCACCTGATCGCTTACACTATGATTGGCAAATCTCTCGATCAGTGTTTGTTTATACTGTTCAAGATCAGTGTTTTCAGGAGCGGGAACATATGGTGTAATATCCGTATCCATAAAATCTTTAATGAATTTTACAATACTTTTATCCATCATGGCTTCATCTACTTTTCTGTATCCTTTCAAAAATGAAGGATAGGAAAGTAAGGTGTGGGAAGCATTTAACAGGCTTAATTTCATATTTTCAAAAGCTGTAACGTCATTGGTGAATTCTACACCAACTTTTTCCCAGCCTGGGCGACCGGCAATGAAATTGTCTTCAATTACCCACTGTACAAAATCTTCACAATATACAGGCACCTGATCATCGGTTCCGCTTTTTTTATTCAGTCTTTGGATATCTTCCGCAGTCGTTGCGGGAGTAATTCTGTCGACCATACTGTTCGGGAAGGTTACATTGGTTTTTACCCATTCTGCCAGTTCTTTATCCTGAGCTTCAATAAAAGTCGTAAAAGCTCTTTTAGCAGTGTTTCCGTTGTGCTGAAGATTATCGCAGGAAAGGATGGTAATACTTCCGTGTCCTTTTAACTTCCGCTGGCGAAGACCTTCTGCAATAAATCCGAAAACCGTTGACGGACTTTTGGGATTTTCCAAATCATGCTTTATTTTTTGATCATGCAGATAAAATTCATTGGTTTCCTTGTCCAGATTATAACCTCCTTCGGTAATGGTAAGGGTAATGATTTTAATTTCCTTTTCTGCAATTTTATGAATGACAGCCTGAGGATCTTCAATACCCCAGATCAACTCGGTTAAAGAGCCGATATGGTAGACTTCATCTTCTCCGTTTCTTCCGCATACGGTTAAGGTATAATCAAGATTCTGATCTCTTAAATGACCTACAATATTTTCATCAGAAGGCAAGAGACAGATTCCGCAAATTCCCCAGTTTTGCTCGTCATTATTTTCAAGCAGAAGATTGGTGTAATATTGCTCATGTGCCCTGTGGAAATTTCCGACACCGATATGTACAATTCCTGACTGAATATTTTCTTTATTATATTGGTATGTTTTGATAGTCATATGAAATAGTTTTTAATTATATATTAATCATTTGCTAAACTTATATTAATAATCATATTGGATGAATGATTTTGTTAAAAATTTGTCAATGGGAACGTTCCCAAAGTTTCGGGAACGTTCCCAATTGCATATTTTTTTATTATTTTTGATAAAAAAACACTCCCGATGAAGCGTGTAACCATTAAAGATCTGTCCAAATTTTTGTCATTATCTACGTCTACGATCTCCCGGGCGCTCCTTAATGATAAAAACGTTAATCCCGAAACTCAAAAAAAAGTATTGGAAGCTGCCGAAAAATTAGGATACAAACCAAACCCTACAGCTTTAAATCTGAAATACGGAGAATCCAAGAATATAGGACTTGTCGTCCCGGAAATGATTACGCCATTTTCGTCAAAAGTTTTGCAGGGAATTCAGGAGATTTTATATCCGCTGGGATATCGGGTGATTATCACACAGTCTGATGAAGATCCTTTAATAGAAAGGAAAAATCTGCAGCTGCTGGAAGAGTTTAATGTTGATGGTATCATTATCAATATGTGCCATGAAACCTATAATGAAGAAATTTACAAAAACATTATAGAAAGAGGAACTCCTATTGTTTTCTTTGACAGAATTCCCGGTAAATCGCTGGAGGTTTCAAAAGTGATCGTAGATGACAATATCAAAGCATCTTTGGTTGTTGAACATTTGATTAATACCGGAAAACGTAAAATTGCCCACATTATGGGGCCTACCACAATCCGGAATGTTATTGAAAGAGCCAACGGCTACAAAAGAATTCTTACAAAACATCATATTTTTAATCAGGATCTTATTGTTGAAACCGAAGGAATGATGTTTGAAGACGGTAAAAATGCGGTGAAAAAGTTATTGGACAAAAGAGTGGAATTCGACAGTATCTTTGCTTTTTCAGATACTTTAGCCATTGGCGCCATGAATTATCTGCTCAGTCAGGGCGTAAAGATCCCCGAAGAGGTTTCTGTGGCGAGTTTTTCGGGAACGGAACTGGCCACTATTGTTCATCCTCAGCTTACGAGTGTAGAGCAACCTTTAATCAAAATGGGAAGTGCGGCTGCTGAATTGATTTTAGAAAAAATAAAAGATGTTTCCTCGCCTAACCGAACAATTTTGATGGATACAGACTTAGTTTACAGGGCTTCTACTTTTTCCAAAACGAACAAAAAACAGGAATAAATATCGCGTAACGTATTGGTAATTAAATAATTTATTGTGTTTCTTAGTGTTTGTAGAATTACTTTTTTTATTGGTCATGTAATGAGTTTTTCTTAGATTTACTTCAATCAGCTTCGTTAAAATTAATATAGTGTTAATCCTTTAAAAATTAATAATAAATACTTTTGCGCTGCTGTTTATTAAACACACGATGGAACCTTTTAAAAAAATATATTCTGAATATAAACATAGAGTTTATTTCTTCGTCAAAAAATACGTCCAAAAAGATGAGGATGTAGAAGATATTGTTCAGGATATTTTTGTGCATATTTGGAAGTATGCCGAAAAAAGAGATGTTAAAGTTCCCTTGGAAGCGATTATTTTCAAAACCTGCAAACAGGAAGTTGCCAATTTCTACCGTAAAAATAAAATCTCCTTTGTAACTTCCGGGCATACAGTTATTGAGGAGGAAGCAGAAGAAAGTCCCGACGAAGCATTTACAGAAGAACAAATCTGTAAAATAGAAGCTTTGTTGGATAAACTGCCTCAGAAAACTAAAAAACTTTTCATTCAGCACAAGATTGAAAATCTCAGCTACTCACAATTGGCCAAAGAAAATAAAATTTCTAAAACTGCTATCGGTAAGCAGATCAACAAAGCAATCAGCTTTTTAAAGGTTAATCTTCAATAATTTCTATTATTTCTTATATGAATTAAATGTTAAATCTTAATTTCTAGGGTTGACGATTTGATGTTTCTGCGTATTTACTGTAAAGACCCTTTTTTAAGGTTGAAATACAGTATGAGTTTAGAAAAAGAATTTAAAGAAAACTGGGATTCAGTTCGTGAAGAACAGAATAAAATAGATGAGGATACAGACCGTAAAATTTGGAAAGGTATTGAACGTAAAATTCAAAAGAAAAAGTCTTCTCAAATGGTATATTGGGCTGCTGCTGTTCTTATCCCGTTATTTAGCCTGTTTTTTTTCTATCAGTCGCCGAAGAAAGGATCATCGGAAACTGAACCGAAATATGTGTTTCAGACCTTTGATAAAGCAAAATCCATTAAGCTGCCGGACGGAAGTATTATTGAATTAAAACCCAACAGTAAAATTATTTTAAATAAAGACTTCGGAGCGGAAAACAGAGATGTTGCTTTTACAGGTAAAGGTAATTTTAATATTACAAAAGATAAAACGAAACCGTTTAGAATTAATGCAGGAGATTTTAAAGTACAGGTTTTAGGAACACAGTTTTTTTTAGATCAGCAGTCTTCTGAGAAAAAAGTGGAGTTGTTTGAAGGAAAAGTAAAAATTGAAAATGATCAAAAAATAACTTACTTATTGCCAAAAGAAATTTGGACCAATGATCAACAAAGTGGAGAGCATCATTATTTTAATAAGAACAAAGAAAAAGATTTCCTTTTTGAAAATGAAAACTATTCAGAAGCAATTTCACAGCTAGAGAATACCTACCATATAAAAATATCTTACCCCGATCAATTTAAAAATAAAAAAGTAAGTGGAGAATTTAAAGGAGATTTTAATCAGGTCCTTTCCGTGATAAGCTTTCCCTTTAATTTAAAACCTGAAATCATCAGTGAAAAAGAAATAATATTAAAAATAAAATAGCACCGATATTGGCGTATCGATGCTGATGGAATCAATTTAAAAAACCGGTAAAAGTTTAAAAAATTAACATTTGCGAATTTATGAAAAAAACAGCAATTAGTATTGCTATGCTTGGTATTTTGTGTTCTGCACAAATGTATTATGCGGTAGAAATACAAACTTACCTACAGTCTTCTCTCACTAAAGGTCTACCTATAACCAAAGTGCTGGAGAAGCTTAGTAAAACTACAAAGACACAAGTTTTCTATTCTGTATCTGATCTCGAAGACATTCTTGTGGATGAAAAAAAATTGGATTATAAGTCTTTGCGTAATTCATTGGATTATCTTAAAAAAAATTATCCTGTTGAGTTCAATATGCAGAATAATATTGTTACTGTAAGGAGAACGTCCAGAAAAATTGCAAGTATAGCGGCATTATCAAAGGTAAATTCAATAAAAAACGATACGATTCCCGAAAAAGAAAAGAAAATAGACGAAGTCGTTTTGGTAGGGTACGGAAAGCAGAATAAAAAAGATATTTCAGGATCTATTGCTTCCATGTCTGAAAAAGATCTGAAAAGTGTAGCTTCAGGTAACTTCGGAGATATGATCGCAGGAAAGGCAACCGGAATCCAGGTGGCACAGACGAATGCCTCTCCGGGAGCTTCACCAAGTATCAGGGTTCGTGGAGTGGGGACTTTAACTGCTGGTGCCAATCCGCTGATTGTTGTGGATGGATTTCCATTGACCGAAGGTACCAATCTCAACTCGATAGACCCGAATTCTATTGCCACGATCGACATTCTTAAAGATGCTGCATCTACTGCCATCTACGGATCCAGAGGGGCAAATGGAGTGATTATGATCCAGACCAAGGAAGGGAAAAAAGGAAAATTAGAATATACATTAGATTCTTATTACGGAATTCAGACAAGAAGTGACAACGAAAAATTTGTCAATGCCTATGATATGGCAACCTATATGAAAGAAGCCCGTGATAACAACTATCTTTCAAAAGGATCAAACAGAAATGCTTCCGATGATAATTCAACAAGAATATCTAAAGGAGCTAGTTTGAGAGAATTGATTCCGGGATATCTTACACCTTATTTGAATAAAGAAAAAGGATTAATTGATAATGACTGGTATTCCACGGTATTAAGACCGGCTCCTATCAGTAATACTTCCCTGAATATCCTTGGAGGAACTGAAAGAAGTAAATTTTCATTTACAGGAAGTTATCTGAATCAAAAAGGTCTCTTAATCGGAACTGGCTATGAAAAATATTCAGGAAATATCAATTTGGTAACCAATGTTACAGATAAACTGAAATTCGGATTTTCTATGTCTCCATCGTATTCAAAAGGACAGCTTTTTGATATGGTGAACGGTGGCAGAACTTATAATCTATTGCAGATGGCTACCACGATGTATCCTTTCTTTGCACCAAGAGATGCCAGTGGAAATCTGAATATATCGCAGCAGATAAAAGCTAATATCCCTTTTGACGGCGCTTTGGTGGAGAATCCTGAAGCGGTTGCCGAAATGACAAGCAGAAAATATACAATGTTCAAAACATTCGGAAATGTTTTCGGAGAATGGAACTTTCTGAAAAATTTCAGATATAAGCTTTCTGCGGGTGGAGATTATACAAGTTATGAATATAACTTTTTCGATCCTTCAAATGTAGGAAGTTATCGTACGGCTGCTCCGGATGCTACTACAGCAAGCAGAACGGAGTATATCACAAAAAATTATCTGATAGAGAACTTATTGACTTTTGATAAAAAGATAGACGATCATTCATTTAACGTGATTGCCGGACAGTCTTTTCAGAAGGAGCAGTCGAATCAGGTGACCACACTGGCTGCCAATTTTGCGGATAACAGTCTTCCCAATATTTCCGGAGGGAGTTCTTTTAAAATAGATGTTACAGATTATACCTGGGCATTGTTGTCTTATTTCGGAAGATTCAATTATACCTATAACAGCAAATATAGCTTTATGGCTTCTTACAGAAGAGATGGTTCTTCACGATTCGGATTAAATACAAAATGGGGAGATTTCTATGCTCTTTCTTTAGGCTGGACCTTAAGTAATGAAAATTTCTTCCCTAAAAATAATTTCTTAAATCCATTAAAATTAAGAGCCAGTTTAGGAACCAATGGAAATAATCAGATTCCAAATTTCGGATCTATGTCTTTGATGGCACAGGAAAATTATGTTTTCGGAGGAATTTTATCACCGGGTTACAGATCCAATACGCCTTCCAATGCTAATCTTACTTGGGAGAAATCAAAATCTACCAACTTTGGAGTTGATTTCGGATTGTTTAATAAATACTTAAATGTTTCTGCAGATTATTATATTTTAAACAGAGACGGCCTTTTGCTGGATGTTCCGGTTCCTCAACAGTCCGGGTATACAACATCTCTTCAGAATATAGGGAGAGTGAAAAATACAGGTTTGGAATTGCAGGTGTCTTTAAGACCTGTTCAGATCGGAGAAAACTTTGAATATTCCAATAATTTCAGTTTTTCGGCCAATAAAAATAAAGTACTGGCTTTAGCCAATAACCAGACTCAGATTGTAGCGGGAGCAAACAATTTTGCGGTAACCAAAGTTGGCGGTTCTATTGCCGAAATGTATGGCTACAATATTCTTGGGATCTATAAATCTCAGGCAGAAATAGATAATTCTCCTCACATTACAGGAACTATGGTGGGAGATTATATTATGGAAGATTTAAATAAGGACGGGAAAATTGATGCCAATGATAAAAAAAGCTTTGGGTCGGGAATTCCGAAATATGTTTTAGGTTTTACCAACTCGTTTAAATACAAAAACTTTGAATTGAATTTTACATTATACAGTGAGCTGGGAAGAAAAATTTATAATGGAGATCAGGTGAGCATTACAGAATCCGGAGAAGGTTTCGGGATCGCCAATCAGTATTATTTTGATAACAGATACAATCCTGTAACGAATCCTAATGGGTTCTATGCCATGCCGAATATGAACTTTTCCAACAACAGAAAAGAAGCCAGAACTTCAAGTGTCTTTTTTAAAAACGGAGATTATGTAAGATTGAGATCATTAAGATTAGCCTATAATTTACCGGAGGATCTATTATCTGCTTTGAAAGTAAGATCGATTCAGTTATATTTTGTAGGGAATAATCTTTTGACATTCACTTCATATAAAGGTCAGAATTTGGATGCGAACTCCGACAGTATGCTTACTCAGGGCTATGACAACGGATACTATCCTGTGGCAAGAACATATTCTTTCGGAATGAATATGAAATTTTAATCAAATCTTTAATACAATTTAAAATGAAAAGAATATATATTCCATTACTTTCAATATTTTTATTGCAGGCCTGCTCATCTGATGTATTGAATACCTCCCCTGAAACGATCAAGCAAACTGCTCAGTTTTATCAGGATCAGGCTCAGCTGGAGCAAGGGGTAAGCTCAGTTTACGGCTCACTTCAATACAATGGTCAATATCAGCTGGCAATGCTAGCTATCGGGGAAATACCTTCTGATAATACCTATGATGAGGTTCCTGCTAATGACAGTTTTACGTATGGTGAATTTGATTTTTTTACCATTCAGCCCAATAATTCACTGATTTCAAATACCTGGAGAGACAATTATATAGGAATTCAGCAGGCTAATATTGTGCTGAACAGAATCGGAGCGGTTTCAATGGACCAGACCCTGAAAAATACCCGTATAGGAGAAGTGAAATTTCTGAGAGCTTTAATGTATTTTAACCTGGTAAGAATTTTTGGAGATGTTCCTTTGGCTACCAAAGAAACCACGGATGTTAATGAATATTTCGGGCAGGGAAGAACTTCTGCAGACACTGTTTACAATTTTATTGAAACCGAATTGAAAGAATCGTTAAACCTACTTCCGGCTTCTCAAACTCAAAAAGGAAGAGTTACAAAAGGTGCCGCTTTAGGGATTTTAGGAAAAGTATTAATCACAAGAAATAAATTCAGTGAAGCTTTGCCTTACCTGCAGCAGATAGAACCTCTTGGATACAGCCTTTTAACAGATGTGACAAAGATTTTTGATGTTGCTAATAAAAATAATTCGGAAATTATTTTTGATGTACAGTTTGCATCAGGTGTGAACGGAAATACGGAAGGAAGCCAGGCATACCAAATGTTTAGTCCGTCTGGTTTTGTGTCGGGGGCTAAAGGTCATAATCTTCCTACAATGAATGTTTACAATATTTATACATCCGGCGATACCAGAAGAAATGCCTATATCGGACTTACGTCTAATAATGTTCCTTATTCCAAAAAGCTGTCAAAGCCTACTACGGCACCTATTGACGGGGGAAGTAATGTAGTGGTTCTCCGTTTGGCAGATGTTTATCTTTCAATGGCAGAATGTTATGCAGTCGCGAATGATTTCACGAATGCGAATTTATATTTAAATAAAATTAAAAACAGAGCCGGACTTGCTTCCGTAAATCTGACCGGCCAGACTCAACTGCTGGATGAGGTCGCTTTGGAAAGAAGAAAAGAATTTGTAGGTGAAGGCCACCGATGGTTTGATCTGGTAAGAACCGGAAAAGCAATTTCAGTAATGACCAGTTATTTCCAGAATACACCAGGTTATGGAACGGCAACTATTAAGCCTTATAATCTTTTAATGCCTGTTCCTCAGGATCAGATCAATACCGACCCGGCAATCAAACAAAATCCAGGATATTAATTAACGTATGAAAAAACTGAATTTAAACTTTTTGAATGTATTATTCGTTTTTATTTCTGTAATTGCTTATTCGCAAATATCATTAAATAAATTTCCGAAAGATAAAATAATGGTGGTAGCACACAGGGCAGATTGGAGAGAAGCTCCCGAAAACTCTGTGATGGCCGTGAAAAAAGCGATTGATAAAGGAATCAATATGGTGGAAATAGATCTGGCACTCACGAAAGATAATGTTTTAATCTTAATGCATGACCAGACGATTGACAGAACGACAACCGGAAAAGGGAAACCTTCAGATTATACTTTAGAGGAAATAAAAAAACTGTATCTGCGAGATGGAGTAGGGTCACCGACACAGATGAAAATTCCTACCCTTGAAGAGGTTTTGGATGTAACAAATGGTAAAATATTCATTAATCTGGATAAAGCATTTGATTATTTTGATTTGGTATATCCTATTCTGAAGAAGAGAAATATGTTTGACCAGATTCTTTTTAAAGGAACTGCAACCTATGAAGACTTTAATAAGAAGTATGGCAAAATTAAAAATGAGATTCATTATATGCCTATCGTAAGATTAAGTGCCAATGAAGGCTGGGAGAAGATCAACGGATATTTAAAAAATTACAAAGTCTACGGTTTTGAATTTACTCTGGGGCTTGATGAAAGTCATTTGATTGATTTCAAAGAGGTTCAGAAAAAAGGCGTCAGAGTATGGGTGAATTCTTTGTGGCCGGATCTTTCTGCAAGTCACAACGATGATTTAATCCTTGAAAATCCTAACGCATACGAATGGTATCTTAAAAATAATGTCAATATTATTCAGACCGACCGACCGAAGGAGCTTATAGAATATTTGAAAAAAATGAAAAAATATTCTTCAACAAACTAAAACCGGAATTCTTTATAGGTTGAAAGAGTCATTCGCTGTATGGATGGCTCTTTCTTTTTTACGCGACTTATTAATAAATATAAGAAATAGTAAAAATATTATTAATTGTAATTGAATGAATTGTGCGGTTTTCAATGTAAACTTACTGTTGTTGGTTAATCTTTTCATGCCGATTGGAACGCCTTTTGTAAGCTTAATAGCAACTTTTAAAAATCAATTACTATGAACTTAATAATACGACTTTTTGTAACGGCAATCGTTGCATTTCTTTTGACCAAAATTTTACCGGGAGTACATTTTGAAGGCTTCTCAACAGCCCTTATTTTTGCGATCGTTTTAGGCGTTTTGAATTTGACAATTAAACCGATTTTAAGTATTCTGGGATTACCGTTAACGATTATAACACTCGGTTTTTTTGCATTGGTAATAAATGCTTTAATTATTTTAATTGCTGATTATTTCATAGACAGTATGGAAGTACGAGGCTTTTGGTGGGCGTTTATTTTCAGTATTTTACTGTCTATTATTACTTCTTTTGCCAATTCGATGTTTTCGGATGATTAAGACACTATATTCATATCACTATAAAAAATCCCGATCATGTACATGGTCGGGATTTTTGTTATTATTTTTTTATGAAATTTAGAAGGGTAATGTTTCCCTGTCCATCTTTTAATTTAATAAAATACTTTCCTGTAGTAAGATGATAAATAGGAATTTCTTTTGAAGAAAATTTATTTTTTGAGATTATTTTCCCTGATAAATCAAAGATTTCAAACTCTTTAAAATCCTTATCTGTATTGATTTTCAATATATCGGAAACCGGATTGGGATATACTTTTATCAGAACGATATTATTTTTATTAGCCTCATTAATATTCAGGTTGACACATGAAGGCGGATTACTGATAACGCCATCCGTAAAATCATAATAAAGAGTGCTTCCCATCGGAATCAGATTGGTGCCGATACTCCCCGGAATATTTTCAAAAGGCGAACAGTTGTTAAATCTTACATTAGCATTTTCAAAGTTTCTTACTGGCTTATACCAGCCTTCGCAACCTGCATCTGTCATTGTAAATCCGGGCCAGAGAGTATCAATGGCAAATCCGTTGATTGCATTAGGGCTCACCATATCTACCATCACACAGCCTCCGTTTGTCCAGTTGGAAGGAGCCTTAAAATAAATACTTGCCGTTGGGATAGTCCCTGTATAATATTTTTTGCTGAATACAGCTGAGGTCGTTCCTGATCCGTTGACCAAAAAAACTTTGATTTCTTTAGTCTGATTAATATTGATTTGTACATTGTTTACTGCCGAACTGGAACTCAAAGTAGGCAGACTGCCATCGGTGGTGTAATAAATAGTTCCGTTTCCGGAAACCGTTACCTGGTAAGGATTGTCATAATGGGTAACTCCGGGAGTCATGGAAATTTGAGAAAATATAAAAAAGGGTAAAAAAAGGAAAGCAGTCAATAGATTTTTTTTCATGGAAATTAGTTTAACAGAGAATTTCAAAGTTAATAAATAGCATGATAAAATGGTTTATTAATTTGAATTTTAAACACATTTGCATACCTTTGGAAATCTTTGAATTAAACAGGAATTTATGAAACTTAAGTACAGTCTGCTGGCTTTGGCAGCTCCGCTTTTAATGAATGCACAACAAGTAATGACGCCTGAGATCCTTTGGACTTTGAAAAAAGTGGGAGTACAGGCAGTTTCTCCGGACCAATCTTCAGTTATTTATAAAATAGGACAGGTTGATCTTAAAACTGAAAAAACAAAAAATGAGAACTACTTTTTAAATGTTCTTAACAATCAGTCTATCAAAATAGATTTCGGCAAAAAAGCTTTAATCCAGTGGGATAAAAATGGGATTTATGCTCAGGAAGGAGATAAAATTTATCTTTCAAAAGACAGCGGAAAAACCTGGTCAGAATTTTATACCATCGGAGAGGCTGATAATATTGTAATTTCTCCGGATGGTAAAAAAATAGCCTTCAGTAAGCAGGTTTTAGTTGAAAAACTAATGGGGAAAGATAAATATTCAGATACTCCCAAAACAACCGCTCAGGTATATACAGATCTTAATCACAGACACTGGGATTACTTTAATGAAGGAAAGTATAACCATGTTTTTGTAGTGAATACCTCTGCAACTGTAGATTCTGCAAAAGATTTACTGGAAGGTAAAACCTGGGATTCTCCACAAAGACCTTTCGGAGGTGCTGAAGATTTTATCTGGAGCCCGGATTCTGCTCAGCTTTTATATGTTACAAAACCGAAAAGCGGTAAAGAATATTCAACAAGTACCAATACAGATATTTTTGCATACGATTTAGCTTCTGGAACAACAAAAAATTTAACGGAAGCAAATAAAGGATACGATGTAAATCCAAAATTCAGTCCTGACGGAAAATCATTAATCTGGCAAAGCATGGCCAGAGATGGATATGAAGCGGATAAAAATGATATCAAAATTTTAGACTGGAAATCAGGTAAAATCTCAAACCTTACCAGTGGCTGGGATGAAAGTGTTTCCGGAGATGTTTTCTGGAGTGGAGATTCAAAAAATATTTATTTCACGGCAGCTTTCAAAGGAACTAAACAGTTATTTTCTTTAGATCCTAAAAACGCAAAAGTTCAGCAGATTACAAAAGGTGATTTTGATGTTAATGAAATATTTGCTGATACTAAAAATTCTCTTTTAGTAGGAAGAACTGATGTAAACCACGCTACGGATCTTTTCTCTGTTAATGTGAAAAACGGAGATATGAAGCAGGTTACAGAGGCCAATAAAGATACTTATGCAAAATTGGCGCAGGGAAAATCTGAATTGAAAATGGTGAAAACTTCGGACGGAAAAGAAATGGGAGTATGGTTCCATTATCCGCCTAACTTTGATCCTAATAAAAAATATCCGACTTTAGTATATTGCCAGGGTGGTCCTCAATCTGCGTTAACTCAATTCTTCAGTGTAAGATGGAATTTTGCGCTTATGGCTGCCAACGGATATATCGTAGTGGCTCCAAATCGCCGCGGAATGCCGGGCTGGGGAACAAAATGGAATGAAGAAATTTCTAAAGACTGGGGCGGACAGCCGATGAGAGATTATCTTGCGGCGACAGATTATGCTAAAACATTGCCTTATGTAGATGGTGACAGAGTAGCAGCTGTAGGAGCTAGTTATGGTGGTTACAGTGTATTCATGTTAGCTGGAATCCACGAAAACAGATTCAAAACTTTCATCGCTCATGATGGGTTATTTGACATGAAATCATGGTATCTGACGACAGAAGAACTTTGGTTTGCCAACTGGGATTTGGGTTCTCCCTGGGAAAAGCCGCTGCCAAAGGCATACACCGAATTCAATCCTAGTAATTTCGTTGAAAAATGGAACAAACCGATTATGATCGTTCAGGGGGGAATTGATTTTCGTGTTCCTTATGAACAGGGACAGGAAGCATTTCAGGCTGCAAAACTGAGAGGTTTAAAGTCTAAACTGGTTTATTTCCCTAACGAAAACCACTGGGTTCTACACCCTCAGAACGGATTGGTTTGGCAGAGAGAATTCTTTGACTGGTTAAAAGAAACACTTTAAAATGTCCTTTTTCAGGACGATTAAGAAATAAAAATCACATTTTAAATATCAATAGAAGCGGGCTTTAGCCCGCTTTTTGTTTGTAAAATACTGTGGCTTTAGCCAAAATTTATATATTTGAATTATGCAGAACCGAATTTCTTCATTTCCTCCATTTATTGATTCATCATCTGAAATTTTAATTTTAGGTTCAATTCCGGGTGTAAAATCTTTAGAAAAACAACAGTATTATGCTCATCCACAAAATAAATTCTGGAAAATAATCTTTGAATTATTTAATGAAGAATTTACAGATGATTATGCTGAGAGAGTTGACATTTTAAAAAGAAATCATATTGCAATTTGGGATGTGATCGATTCCTGTGAAAGAAAAGGAAGTCTTGATTCGGAGATCAGAAATGAAGAAGCGAATAAAATTGGAGAACTTTTGGAAGAATATCCCAATATTAAAGCTATATTTTGCAACGGGGCAAAGTCATATAAGAATCTGCAGAAAATTCTTGGAAAAAATTTTAGAATTCCCGTTCATCTACTGCCTTCTACAAGTCCACTTCATACGATCTCTTTTGAAAAAAAAATTGAAGACTGGAAAGTGATCTTGAACTTTCTTTGAAATTATAATATAAGATGTTTTCCTTCGTCAAGCTTAAGGTAAACTTTAAACCCAGCATGACTGAGTTGTGATGGTAGTCTGAAACAAGGAGTTATTCGGGCTGTCACTCTGAGTTCGTCGAAAGGTTGTTGAATTTTGGACATTATAAGTCCTTGTTTTTCAAAGGTACTTCGGCAGGCTCAGCATTCCTCTTCCTAAAAAACAATAAATAAATTGCTGGTTTTAAGGAGATCCTAAACCTGCCAAAGCATTTTGAATTAAATATTTTTCAGATATTCTCTCAATCCCTCAAGAAGTTGAAGCTGATTTCTTGTTCTGTCCAGATTATGATCAGGATATTTCGTTGAATAATAAGTGCTGCCATTTAAATAATCCGTCAGAAAACGGATTTCCTGAATATAAATCGCCACTTGTGCTGCATAATCCAGATTTTCAGATTCTTCCGGGGTTAATTTTTCTTTAAGGTGAAATAGAAAACCTTCTTTTACAGCTTTATAAATTTCAGGGTTAAAATTATCTGTGGCATTTCCGTCGTCTTCATTAGCCGTATTGGTATATGACTGAATCATCGTGCCGAAATCGTATAAAATGGTAGAAATCATCACGGTATCCATATCAATAACAGCTAATGCTTCAGCGTTTTCATCAAAAAGAATATTACTTATTTTGGCATCAGCATGAATTATTCTTTCAGGAAGTTTTTTATTTTTTACCAGTTCAATCCATTTGTCGGGTAACGTTAAAAGCTGATTAGTCAGTTCTATTTCTCCTGTCGCTTTTTCCATTAAAACAGGATCTGCATCTCTCAATGCTTTTTTGTAATCTGAAATCCTTTTCTCAAAATTAATAAAATCGGGAAGGGTATCTGCTATTTCAATTGAATCTCCGGTATTCACAATATCAAGAAAATGACTGAATGCTTTTGCTGCTTCATAAGCTATTTCCTTAGAGGGTACTTTTAAAAAAGTTGTACTGTCTTCAATATAGTTTTGCATTCTCCAGGGCTGTTCGTTTTCATCATGAACTAGAAATTCCTGAGTAGAGGCTGAAATAGGATCAATAATTGCCAACTCATAATGATGAGACTGAAGCAGGCAATTGATAAGCAGATGATTAATAATTATAGTGCTTGGATTTTTAAAAATAAGATTGTTAATTTTCTGAAGGATATATTTTTTATCATTATCATAGTTTTCCAGAAGATAAGTGGAATTGATCAATCCGTTGGTAATCGGATGAATATCATAATGATCGGTGCCAATAAATTTTCTGACAATAAGGTCTAATTCCATAAGTCTTCTGGGTATCGGTTTTGTTGAATCTGACGGGTAAGATTGTTTTTAAGAATGATTTTATCATCTGCATAAGTCATTCCTATCCATTGAGAAGGTGATGATTTTACCAGTACTTTTATTTTTTCTTCATTAATCATGCTCTGTACGGCAAAAGGGATATAAAATTCTTCTTTAGGAGCTGGGTTTGACTTAATGAATTCAATAAAATAGTTTTCCAGAGAATTGAAAAATTCGGGATGAAAAACAAAGAAATTCATTGAAACTAAAGTATCGGGACTTATTTTTACATCTGTATCGTTTTCAGTGTAAATAATAGCATTATTTTCTCTTCTTACAGAAGTCTGCTCTTCAATTTTTAATAAATGATTTTCGGAATCTAGCGTACAGATTCCTCTTGCAACCGTACCGTTTTCACTTAAGGTCGTTTCAACGGGATAAGCAATTAATTCAAACTGTGAAGCAGAAATATCTCCTGAATCCATCTCTGTGGATGCTAACTGATAAATTTCTTTGCCATAAAAATCATCTGCATTAATGACAACAAATAATTCATTAATTACTGCTTTTGCACAAAGAACGGCATGTCCCGTTCCCCATGGTTTCTCCCGGGAGGAAATATCTTGATCTTCAGGAACTCCTTTTTCCATCTCCTGATATACCCAGATCAGTTCAAAATTCTTCTGTTTTGAGATATTCTGTAGTCTCTCGATATAACTTTCGGGGACAAACCTGTTGATTACAATAACAATTTTATTGAAACCGGCTTCCAAAGCATCATAAATAGAATATTCCAGAATGGGAGAACCGTTCTCTAAAATTCCATCTACCTGTTTCAGTCCTTTGTAACGAGTTCCAAGCCCTCCGGCTAATATGAGAAGTGTTTTCTTATAATTCATCGGTCATTCCAAATACAGGTTTACGGTTTTTATATAGTCCTTTTGTGAAATCAGGGATATCAATAGCCTGTCCGCCTTTAGCAATCGACTCCTCACTGAGTGGCGTTATAGAATACCAGGTAGCAAGATCGTATACATCCATTGGGAATTCAATATTTCGTTTAATACATTCGATAAAAGTGTTCATAACAAAGAAATCCATACCGCCATGTCCGGCACCGGTAGCCTGATTTTCAAACTTCTTCCACATAGGGTGGTCATATTCCTTCAGCCACTTTTCGGAATTATCCCATTTATGGGTATGATTCATTATTTTTTCAAAATAAATGTGTCCCTCAGCCGGTCTGCCTGATCCGAAATCCTGCCACAATCCTTCTGTTCCCTGTACCCGGAATCCCAGATCATAAGGTCTCTGAAGACTCGTATCATGGGTCAAAAGTATAGTTTCTCCATTTTCACAGGCAATTTGAGTGGTAACAACATCTCCCTGGTTGAATTTCACTTTGGCATTCGGATGATTCTCTCCGCCTTTCGGATGGTCTACAATATACTTGTGAAGACCAAGGGCTTTTGATGAAAAAGAGGACAGTCTCGTCAGCCTGTTTCCACGGTTAATGTCCATTGCCATAGCGATAGGACCTAAACCGTGAGTAGGGTAGAGCTCTCCGTTTCGTTTTACATAATGCTCCGTTCTCCATTTTGCTTCACTAAAGCCTTTGGCTCCGAATTCGACTCCTGAGTTGTAAGGTGTAACGCCATCGTTGAATAAAACTCCGCGAAGATCATGCTGATAACCGCCCCGTCCGTGAACAAGCTCTCCAAACATTCCTTTTCGTACCATGTTAAGTATGGCCATGATATCTCTTCGGTAGCAGACATTTTCCATCATGAAAATCGGAACTTTTGCTTCTTCATAAGCTTTTACAAACTCCCAGCAGTCCTGAAGTTTTATCGCTCCGGAAACCTCCATTCCGACAATTTTTTTGGCTCGCATAGCTTCCACTCCCTGAGTAAGATGCCACTCCCACGGGGTTGCGATCACGACTGCATCAATATTTTTAAGCTTCAGAAGATTTTTGTAATCAAGCTCACCATTAGAGAATTCTTTGGCTGCTGGTTTATTGTTGTCTTTCAGGATTTTCTGACATTCGGAAAGCATGATTTTGCTTGGATCTGCAAAGGCTATAATTTCTACATCATTTCTTTTGGCCAGAAGTTTTACATGCTCACGTCCCCTGAGGCCCACTCCGATAAAACCTACCCGGACTTTTTTATCAGTTGTAAAACCTTCGGAGTATGCAAATAGGGAGTTGGGTAAAACAAGGGCTCCAAAACTTGCTAAGGCAGCAGTTTTAATAAAGCTTCTACGGGAATTATTCATAAATGTATTTTTATTTTAAAGATATTAAAATATCATTACGAAAAAACGAATTTTAGCAAATTATCGGGATGGATAAATCAATTAATCATTATCTATGAACGTTTTTATTTGGTTTTATATAAAAAGTGTGTTCTATATTATAAAACACACTTTTATTAAAAATATTTAAATCTATGAATGTTACTTTTCTACAGCATACACTTCTTCATAAGGCTGAATCAATACCCAGCCATGTCCTGAAAATTTCATCTGGAATTCTTCACCACTTCCTCTTCCTATTAAACTTTTAAAAGAAACATTGGTCTTCAATTCCGGGCTTAGGTTTCCAGACCATGCTACTGTTGCATTAGGATCTGTAAAAACAGGATTTTCCGGTGTTACCAGTAATGTTAACGGATCTCCGTGAGTGGTGATGGCAATATGCCCTGTTCCTGAAAGTTTTACCTGAAATAAGCCCCCTGACATTACTCCGGCAACACTTTTCAACATGGTAATATCATTTTTAATGCTCTGCTCATGGGCTAAGACATCATTTCCGTTAACACAGACAGATTCGTTATTCAAATAAAGGATACGAACTTTTTTCCCTGAGTCAGCGACATATAATTTTCCTGTTCCTTCAGCTTTCATCAGTTTGGCGCCTTCTCCGCTGATGGCTTTTTTCAGAAGATTTCCAAGTCCTCCGGAAAGCATTCCCTGTTTTTCAAATTTAATGTTTCCGATGTAGCCAACCATACTTCCTGCTTTTGTCCAGACAGATTGGTTATTAAGATTAATTTCCAGCAGCTGAGGCTTTTCAAGCTCGAAATAATCTCTTTCCATTGGATTCTCTTTTGTCTCGTTGACGAAAGATTCAATTGAATATTTGCTCATGAGTGTACAATTTTTTGTGTTCCAAAACTAAACTTTTTTCTCTTTACAAATCACCGTAATATCACGGTTTTTAATTTCATTTGAAATAATACTTGACAAAGGGGTATCGAATGTCGTATATTTGCACCTCGAAAATTACACCTTGTAATTTCAATAAATTTTTAAACCGTAATTTAAAAAATGAAGACATCCGATTTTAATTTCGACCTTCCTGCAGAATTATTGGCAGAACACCCGGCTGAGCACAGAGACGAAGCAAGATTAATGGTTCTTGATCGTAAAACTCAAACTATTGAGCATAAGTTATTTAAAGACGTTGTTGATTACTTTGATGAAAAAGATTTATTCATCTTCAACAACACTAAAGTTTTCCCTGCCCGTCTTTATGGAAATAAAGAAAAAACAGGTGCTAAAATTGAAGTTTTCTTGTTAAGAGAGCTTGATAAAGAAACTCGTGTTTGGGATGTTTTGGTAGATCCTGCAAGAAAAATAAGAATTGGTAACAAGTTATTCTTTACAGAAGATGAATCTTTGGTAGCTGAGGTTATTGACAATACAACGTCAAGAGGAAGAACATTAAGATTCTTATTTGACGGTTCTTACGAAGAATTCAGAGCTAAATTAAAAGAATTGGGGGAAACCCCGCTTCCGAAATACATCAAAAGAGATGTTGAGCCTGAAGATGCAGAAAGATATCAGACTATTTATGCAAAAATCGAAGGCGCTGTAGCGGCACCTACTGCAGGTTTACACTTCTCTAAGCATTTGATGAAGAGATTGGAAATCAAAGGAATCGATTTTGCTGAAGTTACACTTCACGTTGGATTGGGAACTTTCAACCCTATTGAAGTTGAAGATCTTTCTAAGCACAAAATGGAATCTGAAGAAATCATCATCGATGAAAAGAATGCTGATATCATCAACAGAGCAGTAGATGCTCACAGAAGAGTTTGTGCTGTGGGAACAACCACAATGAGAGCTCTGGAAACTTCTGTTTCTTCAAACAAAAAGATTTCTGCTTTCCAGGGATGGACCAATAAATTTATTTATCCGCCTCACGATTTCGGAGTTGCCAATACAATGATCACCAACTTCCACACGCCAAAATCTACATTAATTATGATGATTGCAGCGTTTGCAGGAAGAGATTTTGTAATGCAGGCTTACGAAGAAGCGGTAAGAGAGAAGTATAAATTCTACTCTTATGGAGATGCAATGTTAATTTTATAAAAAGATAATAGGAAATAGGATTTAGGGATTAGTTTGTCCCTGGATCCTAAGTCCTAATACCTAAACCCTCAAATGAAAGATATTCGTACTTTATCACTAGACCAGCTTAAAGACTATTTTATGTCTTTGGGAGAAAAACCGTTTCGTGCGAAGCAGGTATATGACTGGTTGTGGAGTAAAAATCTCCATTCGATAGATGAAATGACGAATCTTTCGAAAACCCTTCGTGAAAGAATTTCCGAAGAATATACTATCAATCCTGTTTCTGTGGATCTTCTGCAGAAAAGTACAGACGGAACAATTAAAAACGGTGTGAAACTTCATGACGGTTTATTGGTAGAATCTGTATTAATTCCTACAGAAACAAGAACTACTGCTTGTGTTTCCTCACAGGTGGGATGTTCGCTTAACTGCGAATTCTGCGCCACAGCAAGGCTCAAAAGAATGAGGAATCTTGAGGTCGCTGAAATCGTGGATCAGGTAGCTTTAATCGACAGCCAGAGTAAGATGTACTTCGACAGACCACTTTCCAATATCGTTTTTATGGGAATGGGGGAGCCGATGATGAATTACAAAAATGTGGTTGAAGCGATCCGAAAAATCACCCAGCCGGAAGGTTTGGGGATGTCACCAAGAAGAATTACTGTTTCTACATCAGGAATTCCCAAAATGATCAAAATGCTGGCCGATGATGATCTGCGTGTGAAACTGGCGTTGTCCCTTCACTCAGCCATTGAAGCTAAGCGTAATGAAATCATGCCGTTTTCGGATAAATTTCCATTAACGGATATTATGGAATCTCTTCAGTACTGGTATCAGAAAACAGGTTCTGTTATTACTTTTGAATACTGTGTCTGGAAAGGTATTAATGATACCGATGAAGACATCAGAGCTTTGATTAAATACTGTAAACAGGTTCCTTCCAAAGTTAATTTAATTCAATACAACCCGATCGGAGACGGAAAATACGATAAATGCAACAAGCAGGCGGAAGAAAATTATGTTCGCCAACTTGAAAATGCCGGTATTACCGTGATGATCCGTAAAAGCCGTGGCGGTGATATTGACGCGGCCTGTGGTCAGTTGGCGAATAAAACAGCGGATTAAAATTTCCTTAAAAAAACAAAATTAATTCTTAACAATTTCTTAAAATCTTACATTTGTACTAAACTAATGTGCAATGATGGATTTCCTTATGGGCGAAGACGGGCTTGAAAATGTCTATGCCTGGTCTATTCCTATTCATGCCACCGTGATTTTAGCTGAGATGATTTACAGCCATGTTTCGGAGGCTAAATTATACAATGGAAAAGATGTGGCTACGAGTGTTTATTTAGCATTAATGAACTTCGGGCTTGATCTTGTGATGAAGGTTTTCGCGATGGGAGTGATGTTTTTCTTTTACAATCACAGACTTTTTTCGTGGAATTTTACGGTGTGGTACTGGCTGATCTGTTTTGTGATAACGGATTTTGCCTATTATGTTTTACACTATGTTGATCACCATTCCAGAGCGTTTTGGGCAGTGCATATTACCCATCATAATTCGGAATATTTTAACCTGACAACAGGTTTCAGAAGCCCTGTTTTACAACCGCTTTACCGATATTTATATTTTTCTCCACTGGCATTTTTAGGATTTAATCCGTGGCACATTATGGTTGTTTATGCAATCGGTCAGGTGTACGGAACATGGGTTCATACGCAGACCGTAAAAACAATGGGCTTTTTGGAATATATTTTGGTAACGCCTTCTCATCACCGTGTTCATCATGCATGTAATATCAAATATCTGGACCGAAATATGGGAATGTGTCTGATTATCTGGGATAAGATTTTCGGGACATTTGAAAAAGAAGATCCTGCTATTCCTGTAAAATATGGCATTTATCCAAAAATGCCTGATAATAAGCCGGATACCGTTCTCTTGTATGAATGGCGTAAAATATGGAAAGATATTAAGCAGCCGGGATTAAAATTTTCAGACCGGATCAATTATCTCTTTAATTCTCCAGGCTGGAGGCATGATGGTACCGGAAAAACGGTAAGACAATATCAAAAAGAATACAAGGCGAAAAAGAACATGAAAAAAGAAAATGTTCAGAAAAAATCTGCTTAGTTTATAACACAAATAGTAGAAATGTTTTCTCGGATAGATTAATTTTCAGCTGAACAGCGTCTGATATTTTTCAATATAATCTATATAATCACTAGGGACGAACTTTTGTTCGTCCTTTTTGTAACAAATCAGTATCAAAGTGAGTTTTATTTGTGTTTAAATAAAATCTTAATTTTACCCCATGAAAAAAATATTTCTGGCATTAGCTATTGTCGTTTCTACATTATCATTTTCTCAGAGAACCGATTTTCTAAAGATTAGAATATATCGGGTGAATTATTTAGATGAAAAAATAAAAGAGACATCAGGTCTGAGTCTTTTGAATGGAAAACTATATACCTTCAATGACAGTGGAAATACGCCGGAATTATTTGAAATTGATAAAAAGTCCGGAGAAATCAATAATACTTTTAAAATTAACGGAAAAAATACAGATTGGGAAGCACTGACCAATGATGGGAATAACTTCTACATCGGAGATTTTGGAAATAACGGAGGTACAAGAAGACACCTGGAGATTTATAAAGTCCCTTTTGAAAATAATGAGTTTAAGAATGAGGATATTAAATTGATCTCTTTTGAATATCCTGAGCAAAAGGAGTTTGTACCTAAATATATGGAAACCAATTTTGATGCAGAAGCGATGATTTATCTGAATGGAAAAATTCATCTTTTCACGAAAGAATGGGGGGCAAGATCAACCTCGCATTATATTATCGATCCTGAAATTTCAGATAAGCAAAAAGCCCTGAAGGTAGAAGCTTACAAAACTAATTTTGTAGTTACAGATGCTTCTTACTTTGATAAAAAACTTTATCTGATAGGCTACACAAAGAAAACAGAGGTATTTTTGGATATTTTTAATGAAACAGAACCCGGAATATTTTTTAAAGAGACTCCGAGGCATTATTATTTGGGAAGCTCACTGTCTGTTAGTCAGATTGAGGGGATTGCCGTTGATGAAACCGGGGTTTATATTTCAGGGGAAAAATTCCATTCGCCATTGGGAGGAGCAAAACAAAGCTTGTTTTTTATTCCAAAAGATAAACTCAAAGATTAATTTCCCTTAAAATTGACTGAAAAAAATTATCTTTGTGATCATTAATAATTATTTATCCATCATTCGAAGATTGTGGCGAACACTGTAGAAGAAATCAAACGACCGATCAATGAGGAAATGAAACTTTTCGAACAAAAGTTTTATGAATCAATGCAGAGTAAAGTACCTTTATTAGATAAAGTCACTCGTTTTATCGTTACTACAAAAGGGAAGCAGATGCGTCCTATGTTCGTATTTCTTTGTGCTAAACTGGTAGGAGATGTCAATGAGAAAACCTATCGTGGAGCTTCCATGATTGAGTTGATTCATACGGCAACTCTGGTTCATGATGATGTGGTAGATGAAAGTTTTAAACGCCGTAATTTCTTTTCAATCAATGCGTTGTGGAAAAACAAAATTGCGGTCTTAGTGGGAGATTATCTCCTGTCAAAATCTGTTTTGCTGTCAACGGATCATAAAGATTATGATTTATTAGGGGTGATTTCCAGAACTATTCGTGAAATGTCCGAAGGTGAGCTTCTCCAATTGGAAAAAGCCCGAAAGCTGGATATCACGGAAGATGTTTATTACGAAATTATCCGCCAGAAAACAGCTACTTTAATTGCTGCCTGCTGTGAAATCGGAGTTTTATCAAATAATGCGGATGAAAATTTAGCAAAAAAAATGATGGACTTCGGTACCTATACCGGAATGGCTTTTCAGATCAAAGACGACCTTTTTGATTATCTGAGTTCAAATGTGATCGGAAAACCGGTTGGAATTGATATTAAGGAGCAGAAAATGACACTTCCTTTGATTCATACCTTAAAAATGGCAGACGAAAAGGAAAGAAAATACTATTTTAATACTATTAAACGTTATAATAACGATCAAAAGCGCGTAAAAGAACTGATTGCTTTCGTGAAAACTTCCGGCGGTCTTGAATATGCTATTACCGTAATGAAAAATTTTCAACAAAAGGCCAAAGATATTTTGAATGAATTTCCGGATTCTGAAGCTAAAAAATCGTTATTAATTATGCTGGATTATGTAATTGAGAGGAAATTTTAAATTAAATAACTCTCATTGTCACAATTATAACAGCTAGAACAATGCAAAATAAAGCGATTAAAAATAAATAATCCGCAATATTCTCAAACTTGTTTCCACGTGTTTCATTCTTTGATCTTATCGCCAAAAACGAAAAGAAACAACTGAATGCAAAAAATAAACAAGCAACCCCTGCAAACTCGTCCAAATGCGTGCTCTGACTGATCTTAGAGATTTTTAATGACGTGATAATCACCAAGGAAAACCCCAGTAGATTACTCGATGCATTAAGAATATGAGATGACTTTTTTTCCATCTTTACAAATTTATTCTAAGATAAACACAATTTTTTTTATTATCAAATTTTTAAAAAAGATTATTAAAAATTAAAATTAATTTAAAAAGTGTATATTAGCAAAATACTTCGAGAATTAAAAATTTTATATTTGGCTATGCAGACAACCTATATTGAAACACAGCAAATTTCCTTTCAAGATTTTAAAAATCAGATACTTGAAGACTATAAGTTAGGAAGGATTTCTCGCGAAATGTCTTATTTGGGCAGAAGAGAAGTTCTTACAGGAAAAGCTAAGTTCGGAATTTTTGGGGATGGTAAAGAGCTTCCTCAGTTAGCAATGGCGAAAGTATTTAAGAATGGAGATTTCCGTTCAGGATACTACAGAGACCAGACTTTTGCATTATCTGTAAATGCTTTGACGGTTGAAAGTTTTTTTGCACAATTATACGCAGATACAAGTGTTGAAAGAGAACCTGCTTCTGCGGGAAGACAGATGAACGGACACTTTGCAACAAGAAGTTTGAATGAAGACGGAAGTTGGAAAGATTTAACGGCTCAGAAGAATATTTCTTCTGATATTTCACCTACTGCAGGGCAAATGCCAAGATTGTTAGGGCTGGCTCAGGCTTCAAAAATATATAAATCAGTAAAATTTAACGGTTCTGAAAAGTTCTCAAAAGAAGGTAACGAAATCGCTTTTGGAACCATCGGAGATGCTTCTACTGCTGAAGGTCATTTCTGGGAAACACTGAATGCGGCTTGTGCGCTTCAGGTTCCGATGATCGTGTCGATCTGGGATGACGGATACGGAATTTCGGTTCCTACAAAAAATCAGAGAGCAAAAGCTGATATCGCTGAAATGTTGAGTGGTTTCCAAAGAAAAGAGGGCGAAAACCAGGGGTGTGAAATCATTCAGGTGAAAGCTTGGGATTATCCTTCATTGCTGGATGCTTATGCAAGAGCAGAGCAGTTTGCAAGAATGGAAAGCGTTCCTGTTGTCGTTCATGTAATTGAAGTTACGCAGCCTCAGGGACACTCTACTTCAGGATCTCACGAAAGATATAAAAATGAAGAGCGTCTTGCTTGGGAATCTCAGTTTGACGGATTGGTAAAATTCAGAGAGTGGATTTTAAATTATTCAATCGAGATTGAAGGTAAAGAAGAAATCATCGCTACCGTTGAAGAATTGGATTCAATAGATGAAGAAGCTAAAAAAACGGTAAAAGCAGGACAGAAAATAGCTTGGGAAAGTTATCAGAAGACCATTACAGATTTAGTACATTCAGTATTACCTTTGGTTGAAAATCTTAAAGGGCAGAATGCTGAGATTGAAAGCTATATCGGTCAGTTCAATAAATTAGTTTCAAAAGCTAAAAAAGATGTTTTCCATTTGGTAAGAAGATCTTTATTGGCTACAAGAGGAACAAATTCTGCAGAAAGAACTCAATTGATGCAGAAATACGATGAGATTTTTGAGGTAGAAAAAGACAATTATTCTTCTCATTTATATTCTCAGTCTCAGTGGAAAGCTGAAAACGTAAAAGAAATCAAACCTATCTATTCGGACAGTTCTGAAGATGTTGACGGAAGAGTAGTGGTGAGAAATAATTTCGATAAAATTTTCGAAAAATACCCTGAAACTTTAGTATTTGGTGAAGATGCCGGAAATATTGGTGACGTAAACCAGGGGCTTGAAGGAATGCAGGAAAAATACGGTGACGTCCGTGTTGCCGATACAGGAATCCGTGAAGCTACCATCTTAGGTCAGGGGATCGGAATGGCAATGAGAGGGTTGAGACCTATCGCTGAAATCCAGTACTTAGACTATATTTTATATTGTTTACAGGGAATGAGTGACGATCTGGCAACAGTTCAGTACAGAACAAAAGGTGGTCAGAAATCTCCTGTAATCATCAGAACGAGAGGTCACAGATTGGAAGGAGTCTGGCATTCAGGTTCTCCGATGGCGGGAATTTTAAACCTTTCAAAAGGGATTTTGGTATTAGTGCCAAGAAACTTAACGAAAGCTGCCGGATTCTACAACACGATGCTTAAAAGTGATGATCCTGCGGTTATTGTTGAGTGTCTGAACGGTTACAGATTAAAAGAAAAACAACCGGATAACTTGGGTGAATTCACTGTTCCTGTCGGAAAAATTGAAGTTACAAAAGAAGGAAAAGATGTAACGTTGGTGACTTACGGTTCGACTTGGAGAATTGTAATGGAAGCAGCAGAAGAGCTGGAGAAATTAGGAATTTCTGCGGAGGTTATTGATGTTCAGTCATTAATTCCTTTCGATTTAACGAATGAAATTGCTGAATCTGTAAAGAAAACCAACAGATTAGTCGTAATCGACGAAGATGTGGAAGGTGGAACTTCAGCATTTATTCTGCAACAGATTTTAGAGAAACAAAAAGCATTCAGATTTTTAGATTCTGATCCGCTGACGATTGCTGCCAATGATCACAGACCTGCGTATGCAAGTGATGGAGATTACTTCAGCAAGCCATCTTCGGATGATATGGTAGAAAAAATCTACGCTATGTTTAATGAAACAAATCCTCAGAAATATCCTGCGATATTTTAATTGGGATTTTAGATAAATTTTGAAACCGCTTTCTTTTGGGAGGCGGTTTTTTGTTGAATTATTTGTAAATTGTAGATTACTCAAAAACATAAACATGAAAATTACCCGACTTGTAATTCTCTTCAATTATCAAAAAATTGTCTTAGGATTTATTGTTTCGGCTCTTTTTTTGGGATTATCATACTTGATAAATTCAGATTGGCTGGTTATTATACTGAGAATCTTCAGTGGTTTGATCATGTTAAATATAATTGCTTCTCTTGTTGCTTCCTATATTTTATATGATACTTCTGATTTGTATGAATTGAAAAATTTAAACGGAATAATAGATTGGAATCAAACTGAAAATGCCATTTTGGTACATGCAAGTTTCGATCCTCTTTCGAAGCATCTTGAAGAAAAATATCCTAATTTAAACTTAACAGTCTGTGATATTTATGGAAACAGGCATGAGCACGATAAAGGGATTGAGACATCAAAGAAAATATTTCCACCTAATCCTAAGGAAATAAAAATCTCACCGGACCAATTACCCTTTGAAGATCAATCTCAGAATGTTATTCTTGCGGTAACTTCGCTGCATGAAATTTTAGATCATAAGCAGCGGGTTTTATTTTTTAAAGAAGCTAAACGAATTTTGAAAGATGATGGGGTAATTATTATTTCAGAACAGTTCAGAGATTTCGTTAATTTTATTTTCTTCAATATCGGAGCTTTTCATTTTTTAAGTAAAAAACAGTGGCAAAATGCGATCAAAGAAGGAGATTTAAGGATTGTTGAAAATAAAAAAATTACGCCTTTTGCTAATATGCTGGTTGTAGCAAAAAGAAATTGAAATAATACTTAATAAGCTAATTATTAATAAATAATAAAAAAAAGCTATCAAACGACAGCCTTTTTTGTATTCTTTTGTTCCAGCAGAGTCTTACAATCTTTCTCTTTCTCAGGATCATAAACATGATATTTCGTTTCCCATTCTTCCAGTTGGTATAAAATCGGCAACAGTGCCAATCCTTTTTCTGTCAGTGAATATTCAACTCTTGGAGGGATTTCTTTAAACTCTTCACGAATCACCAATCCGTCGGCTTCCATTTCACGCAACTGATCGGTTAAAACTTTTCGTGAAATCACATTAATTCGTACAGCAAGTTCTCCGAAACGAAGTTTCCGGTCTTTGATGACCAATACAATGATGGGTTTCCATTTGCTTCCCAAAGCAGCCATTGCTTTCCCCAAAGGACAGCTGTAAGCCATTAATTCGTTCTTTTTCATAGACGGATGTTGTTTTTAAGCCATAAGAAATCAATATTTCATATGTTACTTCTACGTTACTAATGTAAGTTACTGCAAAGTTACCACTTTTTTTAATTCATAAGGAACAAATATGAACTATTATTAGTTACTTTGTGTAACAATTATAAAATATAAATATAAAGATGAGTACAGAATCATTATTTAAACCGTTTCAATATAAAAATTTACAGCTTAAGAATAGAATCGTAATGGCTCCGATGACGAGAGCTCAATCTGATAATGGAGTTCCTACACAGGCGATTACAGATTATTATGCCAGAAGAGCTGAGTCTGAAGTTGGGTTGATCCTTTCTGAAGGGACAGTGATCAACAGACCGGGATCAAAAAATATGCAGAATATTCCTGATTTCTACGGAACAGAAGCATTAAACGGCTGGAAAAACGTCATTGATGCTGTACATGCCAATGGAGGAAAAATGGGACCGCAGATCTGGCATGTAGGTGATACAAGAAGTTCTGCAGATTATCCGTTGGTTGATATGGAAAAGGCTTCTACTATGACGTTGGAAGATATTCAGGATACGATTGCCCAGTTTGCAGCTTCAGCAAAATCTGCAAAAGATCTGGGATTTGATGTTGTTGAAATTCACGGAGCGCACGGTTATCTCATCGACCAGTTTTTTTGGGAAGTAACCAATACAAGAACTGATGAATATGGCGGAAAAACCCTGAAAGAAAGAAGCAGATTTGCAGTTGATGTTGTAAAAGCAATCAGAGCCGCAATAGGTGATGATTTTACGATTATTATCCGTCTTTCTCAATGGAAACAGCAGGATTATAAAACGAAGTTAGCCTATACTCCGGAAGAAATGGAAGAATGGTTATTGCCATTAAAAGAAGCCGGAGTTGATATTTTTCACTGTTCGCAACGTCGTTTCTGGGAAGCAGAATTTGAAGGTTCTGATTTGAACTTTGCAGGTTGGGCTAAGAAAATCACCGGTCAGCCAACAATTACTGTAGGTTCTGTAGGTCTTGAAGGTGACTTTATGGGAGCCTTTGCAGGACAGGGAACTGAAAAAGCGGACTTAACTGAACTTACAAAAAGACTGGAAAGAGGAGACTTTGACCTTGTGGCTGTCGGACGTGCTCTTTTACAGGACCCTGAATGGGTGAAAAAAGTAAAAGAAGGAAATACAGAAGAGCTTTTGGATTTCTCGGCAGAAAGCCTGGCTGTACTTTATTAAAAGACCATTGTGAATGGTGGGTTGACTTGGCTGTTAATTTTTAACCTTCAATATTATTAGCAAACTATTCACTGGCGAAGTGAAATTCACTATTCACAATCTTATATATCTTGATTACCTATTTAAATTTTTAAACGAAACCAGCTTTCAGAATTTCTGAAAGCTGGTTTTAATTTTAATCAGGACATCCTACATTGACCGGAACGCATCTCCAATATCCGGGATTTCCGTTTTTAGGAGGGTAATAACATTCTATTGTATTCACTTCGCAGTCCGGAGGATTTCCGCCATTAATTCTTTTCAGATCTGATTTTGCTAATTTTTTTAGATTTTTCATAGTAATAATATTTTGCTGATCAATACAAATATATTAAATGTTTTTATTGTAAAATCTCAACGATGTGAATTAAATGATGGTCAAATAACTGTAAAACAAAACCGCTTCCAAAAAATTGAAAGCGGCTTTTAACAGATTTAAATATCTAATGCCCTAAAAGGCAAAAAGTGATTCTTTTTATAAACCAATATTCTTGGTTGGTTTTAGTTGCTTTTTAATGCTTTTTGGAAGAGCATCTTTGTGCAGTAAAATTGCTGTTGATTTATACTCAACATATGGTCTTGTAACATAAAGATATCCTTCAAAGTCATTGGTTACACCCCAAGAGTTTTTAACCATATAATACTCTTTTCCGGATTGATCTTTTGCCAATCCTACGATGTGCATCCCGTGATCATCTGTTGTAGAAAGGTTATTCAACGCTTTCTGACGCATATCTTCAGTGATTGTTTTATCTTTTTTAGGCTCTGTGAAAAGAGTTCCTTTGTTTTCTGCAGTGATCTGATCCAAATCAATGTCCGGAACATAGGCAACCCCGTTTTTATAAGAGAAATAAGGCTCGGAAACATCTGTTGCCCAACCTACAGAATATCCCTTGTTTACTGCATTGTCAACGATTGCTGTTAAGTCTTTCATCGGAACATTCCAGTCAGAATCGTGGCTCCAGTTATCAGGAATTGGAACTACAAATTTCTGATAGTAAGGATAATCTTTATAAGAAGATATTTCTACATAATCTTCAGGATTGATGCCTACAACTTCTTTAGCGAAAGTTTTTGGCGTATAATTTTTTCCCAGATAAGTAAAATTAGCAGGAACTTTTCCTAAATATTCGTCAAGGATTGCATCTACGGAAGCCATCCAGTTGTCAGAAAGTTTTCCTTTTGATGAAGCCTGAACCAAACTGTCCAAAACAGGTTTTAATTTACCCTGCATTTCTTTGAAGTTGTTCAGTGTCTGTCCTTCTTTAAGCCCTGTATAAGCTTCCTGAGGAACAGCTCCGTATTTTTTATACATGTTGATTACATCGTGTAATTCTCCACCGTCACCCCAACTGATTGCACCATTATTTAAAACATATAATTTTGCCTTGTCGTGATAAGAATTCCTTGCAGTAAAAATTTCTGCCAAATCAACAGGTTTTTTACCCATTCTCTGCATTTCAGATTCCAAGAAAGAGTTTCCTGAATAACTCCAGCAGGTTCCTGATGAACCTTGGTTTTTTACTGAAGTTGCACCAACATCTTTCAACGTTGTGAACTGGAAATTAGCATTTTGAGACTGATTGTTTTTTAGCTTGTTGATTAAGTCATCCTGAGCAAACATCATACTTCCTGCAGACAAAACAAAAAGTAATGACGCAATTTTGGTATTTTTCATTACTATAAAAAGATTATTTATATGAATAGTCGATGCTATTATAGATTTGTTACAGAGGCAAAAGTTAAATGTAAAAGAAAATTTTTTTATGAAAAGGGGTATGGAAGAGAGTAAAAGCTTGAAGTTCATACGGAAAATACTTTTAATCAGAATTTAGAACAGGATTTTCTTGGGAACTTGTCTGAACTTTGAGTACTCATTTAAATTGAACTCTAAAAAAATATAAGGTTTCGATAGTTCGTCAAGCTCACTACAGGCTGAGCTCAACTACAAAATAGGATGCTGAAATAAAACAGTTAGTATTAGGTTTGTCAGTCTGCGCTTATCGAACACCCTAATAAAGAGTAAATGAAAAAAGCCAAATAAAAGTTTAAACAGATTCTTGGTAACTCAAGGAAACAAGTTGTGAATATTATCAATTTCCCAAATCACAATAACCTCCCGCTTTCATCATGATAATCTCTTTGCAATATCCGCGGTTTTCCACTATTTTTAAAAAAAGTTTAACATGCTTCCAACCTTTTTGAAAATTAATGCATCTATAAGAGTATAATGCCTGACTATGGAAAGAGAATTACTGTTAGAATGTCAACGTAACAACCGCAATGCGCAGCGGCAGGTGTACGAAAAAATGGCGGGTAAGATATACTCAGTCTGTAAACGTTATCTGAAAAATGATGAAGACATTGAGGAAGTTTTAGCGGATACTTTCTATAAAATATTTACTAAGATGAGCCAACTGCAAAATCCGGATATTTTTGAAAGCTGGGCCAAAAAAATTGCTGTCAATGAATGCCTTCAAAAATTGAGAAGCCAAAAGGCATTGCACATTTCTTTGGAAGACAGTCATGTATTTTCCTCAGAATCTGCTACAGAAAGTATTTCGTTTGAAAAGGATATTCTGAGTTTACTGAATTTTCTTCCGGAGGGCTGCAGAGCGATTTTCAATCTTTTTGCAATTGAAGGATATCCTCATAAAGAAATTGCGACGATGCTTTCCATCAGTGAAGGAACATCAAAGTCACAACTTAATTTTGCGAGAAAAAGATTACAGGAACTTTTGGTTAATCAAAACATTTAAACTTTTACAACAATGGAAAATAATCACGATATAGATAAAACTTTCAATGAAGCATCTAAAGCTTTAGATGAGCCTGAGACATTTCCTGGGTTTGAAAAAGTTTGGAGTAAAGTTGAAGAAAAACTCGATAAAAAAGAATCTAAAAAAAGAATCATTCCGATGTGGATTCCTTATGGAATTGCGGCAAGTTTAATCATCGGATTCGGAGCTCTGTATTTCACGGCTGATGATACAAAAACAGTGATTCAAAAGGATACGAATGCTGTAATGGCAGATCATAAAGTATTACCTGAACCCGCAGCAGCGATTGTTCCTGAGCCGCATATTCAAAAAATTGATCATACGGTTAAAGAAAATATTGAAAAACAAATATTAAAACCTCAGGTCGTAAAAACACTGGCTCTTGAAACTCCGTTATCTACTGTTTATGTACCTGCAATATCTCCACCGTCTTATGCCCCTCAGGCGGATATTTCTCAGTCATCGCCGGTAGTTAGCAATTCGGATTCTCCTAAAGAAAAGAATATTGAAGAAGTCATTGCCATGGGGGTAAAAAAAGAAAAACGATCTATATTGAATTCTTCATTCAGAATGTCATCCAATGATGGATATCCGACGAATATAAATTCTGTGGGAGACACTGCTCAGTCGATTTCTTTAGATTCATTTGACAAAAAAGAATCAATGGCGATTATAGGATACAACAGACCGCTTGCTAAATCTAAAAGTTTTACGGCGTCTACCACTACCGTTTCAAGCAAAGACCTTATGAATTCACTGCAGGGAACTGCTCCCGGGATCAATGTTAATTCGGGATATGTAAACTATAATACCAACCGATCGGTTTCTGTGAGAGGAATAAGTGCTGAAAAAGAAAATAAAAATCCTTTGTATCTGGTGAATGGGGAAATATCAGATTCTATAAATTTCAAAAACCTAGATCCTAAAAAAATAGAATCCGTAACGGTATTAAATAATGCAAACTTGACATTAACAGCCGTTTATGGTAGCCGCGCAGCCAACGGAATTATTGTTGTCACGACAAAGGATATTTCTAAAAAACAGAAAAAGGCAGTCGAAAAATTAATTAAAGCAAATTCACCCGAAAAGAAATAAAAATACAACTGATTTGAAGCCGGAGGAGGGAAGCTGGAAGTTATTACGCTATGGTGGTTATGGTAAAGTTTGATTAAATAGTTAATGGAATTCATTATTTCTCAAAATCAATAACTTTCGGTATCCGGCTTCAAATCTCCTTTTTATTTAATTGATTATATCTTGAAGAAATCCTTTTCTTCAAAAGCATTTTTAGTTTTCATTTTCTAATGACCATAAACAATGAAAAAAATTTATGTATTGCTATTTCTGCCAGGTTTTGTCATGATTCCGGCGCAGAATTCACAACTGTATCATGCAGGAACATTTTTAAACAGAGAAAATAAACCCCAGAATTTTTTAAAAGTATATAATAAAAACAGCGGAGTATATGAGCTTACCGATGAAAAAGGGTACGCTATTATTGCTGCAAAAGCTTATGATACGCTGGTTTGGAATAACGGGAAAAATAGGCAGATCGTCTATTATCCAGGTGAGCTAAAAAGTATTTTAGAAAGCAAAATTGTAAAAGAAAGAGTACAGGATATCTATAGCAGCGCCTACGACAGTTTGGTTTCAAAAGAATCAAAAGACGAATACAGCCTTGAAAATTCCCGTCAGTTTTTAACATTAGATTCAGATTATAATGTTCTTAAAGTAAGAAAGCTAAAACAGGTCAGCGAAAACAATTTCAAACTGAAAAGACTGCAGGAAAAATATTTATTTCTTAACGGAAGTTTTACGACCTCTTTTGATATTAAAAGCAGAAATTCTATTCCACAGACTCAAAAACAATATGTTCAGGGAAGATCGGAAAAAGGGAAACTTGTCTGGAGAGGACCTGAAACCGATGAAATGTTAAGTTTCGGACCTAATATATCTACTTTAGCGTTTGATCATCAGCCGTATCCGTATGATCAGAACGGAATGCTGATTCCTCTTACCAAAGGAAACTCTTCTGCGAAAGCCTATGATAAGGACCTTTTTAAAACGACGGTAGGATATAACAATCAGTTGAGACTGAATGCATTTATTAAGAGAGAGTATGATGAGAAAATCCGTCTTTCATTGGATCTGGGTCAGCAGAAAAATCAGATGTACTTTGTTGATCAGTATAATGTGATGAATACATTAAAAACGAAGTTAAGTACGAGAATTTTAAAATTCGACTTAAATTTTGCATTAAATTATGAAGATAACAAAGCGACAAATTCTAACAGAATAGGGCTGTTTAACAGAGTTTATCAAAATTCTTTATTGACGCCGGTTTCTTTTTCAAATGGTCAGGGATCACTATTACCGGACGGTTCTCAGAGAAGCTACAGCAGACAGGCAGACAATCCTGATTTTCTGCTCGATCAGGAAAATAAATACAATTATCAGGACAGGAGGAGACAGTTTAGCTTTGATCTTGCAAGACGTTGGGGACATTTTAATTTAAATATCAGTCAGTCTTATGAAAATGATTATTTCTGGAATTTCGACCAGTACCAGCCATCCACGTATGGCTTTATCAATGGAGTGAAGAATGAGCGAAGTCAGAATAATAAATTGTATAATTCCAATATTTTAGGATCATATTCTTTCGATGGATATCATACTGACCATGTGATCAGCCTTAATTATATTCTGAATGATCAGCAATCAGATATTTTTCAAAGCCTGAGCAACAGATCATATTTTTATCAGAGAACGGCACAGGATTATCTATTAAACTATAAATTTGATTATAACGATCATGATGATTTTTTAATGGGCTTCAATGTAGGAAACTCATTCTACATTTCAAATACTGCTGTTAAAAATAAATACTGGCTTCCAAAAGCGGGTGCTTATATTAACTTCGATAACATTTTTGACTGGTATAATGTTAATTTAAAAATGTTCGGAACCTATACTCAATTAAGTAACGAGCCGGAAATGACAAGATCTTATGCTTCTTACGGCACTACTTTATTGAATGCCCAAAATGCCTATCAATATTTTCCGGTACAGGAAGTTGAGACTGTCAAAAATCTTTCTACAATCAACAGCGGTGAATGGAAGGGTGGTTTAAAATTGGCCTATCGATACAATCTGGCTTTTGAAGCTGAATATTTTAAAAGAAAGATTACAGATGATATTTTTCCTGTTTTTGAAGGAAATCAATTACAATTAAAGAATCTTGCAGACCATACCTATACGGGTTATGACATCAGTTTTTTATATGATAATATCTATTTAGGAACAGATTTCAGAACAGGTCACAAAGCTTCTTTTTTCAAATATCAGGATAAGGTTGACAGAGCAAATTCCGGATATAACGGGCTGGCACTTTCGGGTTTTAGAGATATTTACAAAACATTGAGGGAAGGTGAGATTGTAGGCGCTGTGGTAGGGAGCTATTTTGAAAGAAATGCCGGCGGAGATTTAATTATTGATGAATTCGGATATCCTAAAAAGGCTGATGGTTTAAAAATTATAGCAGATCCCACCCCGGATTTTGTATTAAAATTCAATCATAGCATATCCTACAAAATGTTTTCTCTGGATATCAACTGGGAATGGAAAAAAGGCGGTCAGATCTGGAACGGAACCCAAGCTGTTCTCGATTATTATGGCAGATCTCAGACTTCAGCTGATTTACGCAATACTAAAAATTATGTTTTTCAGGGCGTGAATTCCAATGGAAATATCAATCAGACGCCTGTTGATTTCTATAATCCGGATCAATCTGCTTCAGAAAACCGGTGGTCTAGATACGGCTATCTGGGCGTAGCGGAAGATTATGTTCAGAAAGCAGATTATATAAGGATAAATACAATTTCATTAACCGCAAGATTTGATGTAGGTGAATTTAAAAGAGGATTAGGTGTAACATTTTATGTGAATAATATTTTGCTCTGGCAGGCAAATAAAGGAGTAGACTCCAATCAGAATTTCTATGATTTTGATAACGGAAAAGGGATGGATTTTTTCAATCTGCCTTCTTATAAGACTTTTGGATGTATGGTTTCATTTCAATTTTAATTTATGAATTTCAAAATTACTACCTGTCTGATACTGTTGATTTTTCTGGCTTCAAATTTTAGTTTGAACGCCCAGCAACAGTTCAAAGACTTCGAGAAAGAAAAAACGTATATACAGACCAGCCATGTTTTTTATAAGCCTGGTGATGAAATGTATTTTAAAATCTATACTATAAAATCAGAAGATAATCTTCCTGCTGACCAAAGTAAAGTGGTCAATTTTGAATTGTTAGATCCCAGCGGAAGCGTCATTAAGAAAGCCAAATACGAAATCAAAAAAGGATATTCTGAAGGATATTTTTACTTTTCGGATGATATGAAAGGCGGAATTTATAAGATTCGTGCATTTACAAACTGGATGCTGAATGAGGATGGGAAAAATGCATTTGAAAAAGAAATTACATTACAGAAAATGGTCTCGCCGAGAATTTTAATGAAACTTGATTTTCCTAAAAAAGGCTATGGAGCCGGAGATGAGGTACTGGCTGATTTTTCGATGAGAAGTCTGAGTAACTTACCGATTCCCTTTTATGAAGCAGATTACACAGTGATGCATAACGGAGAAAAAATCTCTGAGGGCAAACTGATTACAGATAAAGAAGGAAAAAAGCAGCTGAAGTTTAGTCTTCCTGCTGTTTTAAAATCTTCTGATGCTTTACTGAATATTAAAGTCAGCTTTGACGGTTTTACAGAATCTGTTTCAAGAAATATTCCGATTGTTCTGAACGATCTGGATGTAAAATTCATGCCTGAAGGAGGAACTTTTATCAATGGATTGGAGCAGAATGTAGCCTTTAAAGCTCTAGATGAATATGAAAAACCGGTTGATGCTGTTGTCGCAGTTTTTAACCAGAATCATGAGAAAATTACAGAGGCAGCAGCGTATAATTTCGGAATGGGAAGTTTCTTTTTTACACCCAAAAAAGGAGATACTTATTATGCGAAAGTCATAAAACCGGAGAATATTACTCAGATTTATCAGTTCCCGGATGCCAAAGAGGATGGTATTGTTTTTATAGTGCGTAAAAATAATGGGAAGATCAATTTAAATATGTATTCGACTGATGATAAAAATATTATCATTCACGGGAGCTTTCGTGAAAAAGAGGTTTACCATAAAATTCTGTCTTTGAAAAAAGGGTTGAACTCGGTTGAAATTTCTGAAAAAGAGCTTCCGATCGGTATTTGCAGATTTACAATTTTAGAAAACGATATCCCATTGGCTGAACGGATTGTTTTTGCTAATGAAAATAAACAGCTGAATGTAAAAGTAAAACCTGTAAAACAAAATTATCAGCCCAGAGAAAAAGTAGTGGTCAACATTGAAACGACTGATGAAAATAATAAACCAATTCCTGCAAATTTAGGAATGAGTGTCATTGATGATAAACTCTGGACCTATGCGGATGATAAGCAAAATCATATTCTCTCATGGTTGCTGATGGATTCTGAGCTGAAAGGGAAAATTGAAAAGCCTCAGTTTTATTTTGATAAGAAAGAAGAAAAAGCCACAAAAAGTCTTGATTTGCTGATGCTGACGAATGGTTACAGATATTTTGAACTGACTCCGGAGGTTGTTAAAAATCAAAAATATAAATACCTGCCTGAGAAAAAGAATCCGATCTACGGTATGGTAGAAGACGAAAACAAAAATCCTGTAAAAGCTGAGGTATATCTGATTGCCAGCTCAATGATTTTGAAGCAGGTGACTTCAGAGGACGGAACTTTTTATTTTTCTGATCTTCAGGGTAACAGCTCATATCAGCTGATTGCAAAATCTTTCCAGCCTAAACAGGATATTAAAATCAGAATTCTGTCCTACAAAATGGCTGTAAATCCACTGTCAAAAAAATCTCCCAATCATGTCGATGTTGAAGAAATCGTAAAAGAAGCTTTAAAAGAATCAGGAAAAATAATATTGAAGGAAGAGGCGAATAAAAAGGCAGAAGAGCCGGAAAGTAAAAAAAATGTAAGCGAAAACCGTCTTAATACCTCAAGACTGAGAAGACCAAATAACAGTATCAGTGACAGTTCAGGATCGAGAAACATTGAAGAGGTTGTGGTGCTAGGTTACTCTAGCCATTCTACAAAGATGAAATCAACGGCTTCTTCGGTTACGATGTCAAATGAATTTCAAAACTCAAATATGAGCTCGGTTTTAAATGGGAAAGTAGCCGGAATTGAAATTAGCCCTGCAGGTCATCCCGGCAGCGGTTATCTCAATGTTCAGATCAGAGGAAGTGCTTCGATTTCAAATAAGACTCCTCTGTATATTGTGGATGGTGTTCCGGTAGAAAATATTAAAACAGTTATTAATCCTAATGATATCAACAGTATTACAGTATTAAAAGATGCAGCAGCAACCTCTGTTTATGGAAGCCGTGGAGCAAATGGAGTTGTAGTGATTACTTCTTTTAAAAACAATAGGTCAAAAATTAAAATCAATATTACCCCCAAATCGTATTATGCTACATTATCGATTCCCAGTGATAGTCTGAATACCTATTCGTACAACCGAAATTTCTATTATCCGGTATATGAGACAACCAATACTTCTTATCGCCACGATTACAGAGAAACTTTATATTGGAATCCTGTTGTGGAAACTGATAAAAACGGAAAAGCCAAGGTTGAATTTTATAATTCTGATGCCAATTCTGCTTTCAGGATTATAACCGAGGGAATTTCTTCTTCAGGGCTGATCGGAAGAGATGAAACGACTTATGCTGCTCAAAGTCTTATTTCTGTTGATGCTAAAATTCCCCAATATCTTACCCGCACTGATAAGATGACCATTCCTGTAGTCATTAAAAATAATGCTTCGGAAACGAAAAAAATGGAACTGAATATCATCGTTCCCAATCATGTGAAAGTAATGAAACAGGATAGCAGCATCACGTTGAAACCTTTGGAATCCGGAAGACTGTTTGTGACGTTGAAGACAGATAAAATAATAAATTCTAATATCCAGTTTACGGTAAGGTCTGGGGATTTCAGAGAAACAATGATCCTTCCTTTTGCTGTTGAAGAAAAAGGGTTTCCTCATTATTATTCGATAATCAATAACCGGTCGGACAGCTTAAAAATCAATATTCCGGAATTTATCAACGGAAGTTTATTCTCGTCCTATTATGTTTACGAAAACCCGGCTTTACAGATGTTTGAAGATATCGAACGGCTGAAAAAAGAACCTCATGGGTGTTTTGAACAGCTTTCGTCAACAGTTTATCCTAATATTTTCATTCTGGATTATCTGAAATCTGTAAAAAAAATAACTCCCGAAACAGAAAGCCTGGTTGTTAGAAATTTGAAAAAAGGGTATCATAAAATGCTGAGTTATAAAAACAGAGACGGTGGATTTTCTTATTTTGGATCATCAGAGTCTGACGTGGCGTTGTCTGCATTTGCTTTGCTGGAGTTTCGGGATCTTAAAAAATATGTGAATATAGATTCAAAACTGATCCAGAATCTGACTTCTTTTATTATGTCAAAGAAAAATACGAACGGAACTTTTGAAGTAAGAAGAAATTATGAAATGACAGCTCCTTATTCAGATTATGCATGGTCAAGAAATATGTATGTACTGTACGCTTTATCTAAAATAGGATTAAAGACCGGATTGGAAGAAGTCTATCAGATAAACCTGAAAAAATCCCTTGCAACAAGAGATTCTTATCAACTTGCATTAATGGCCAATACATCTCTATATCTCGGAAAGCATAAAGAATATGAAACATTGATGGATTTTCTGAATCTTCAGTATCAGAATAAAACGGTAAAAATAAAAACCACTTTTACCGGCTCAAAAGGAATTTCGGCCGATTCAGAAACCCTATCGCTGTATATGATGGCATTACAGAAAGATGAAAAAATCAATCAGTTAAAAATTGCTGAAGTGGCAGATGAATTAATTAACTATAACGGTTATTATGGATTCGGATCTACACAGGCAACTTCTTTAGCTTTAGAAACTTTAGCTGAGTTTTTTGCGAAAAATGAAAAGCTTTATGGTAATACTAAGCCGTTGATCAGGGTGAACGGATCGGAAATTACACCCAATAATTCTTTCGCATCTGCTTTTAAAACAGGATACAACAATGTTACCGTAAATTACCCGACAGGCAAAGGACTTCCTTATAAACTGGATTATCAGTATTTCACTTTACAGGTCCCAAAAAGTGCTGATATTCCTTTAATCATGGAAACCAAGTTAAATTCCGGAACTTCGAAAGTAGGAGAAACCAACAGACTGACCGTTACGATCAAGAATAGAATCAACGGTCAACTGCCGATGGCAACAGCAAAGATTGGAATTCCTGCGGGGTTGAGCCTACAAAATGCTTTACTAAAAGATTTACTTGATAAAAAGCAGATTTCCTACTATGAAATTTTTGATAATTATCTGGTTTTATATTGGGAACATTTTGATGCCAATGAGACGAAAGTGATCAATCTGGATCTGAAAGTAGAATTTGCAGGAGAATACACCGGAAAATCGAGTAATGTCTATTTATATTACATGCCGGAGGCCAAATATTGGAATCAGGGAATTACTGCTGCCATTGAGCCATAATTTATAAACTAATAAACGTCAATATATATCTAAAAATCCCTGTATCAGTTTTGAGCAGGGATTTTTTTATTTTTAAAGTTAAAAGTTGGAGATAGGTTGGAAGAGGGAGGTGATAAGTGTCAAAAATTACAGCTAAAATATCTCCAACATTGTGTTTTCCGCTAACATCATTAAAAAATAAAATTAATTTTCAAAAATTATTGAAAGTTCGAAAATTATAATTACATTTATATCAGAAAAGATAAACGATATGCAACTTTCAGAAGCTAAAGAAAAATACATTCAGACCTGGGGTACATTTGCAACCAATTGGGGGATAAACCGTACAATGGCACAGGTTCATGCTTTACTTTTGGCGAGTGGAAAAGCGCTTTCTACAGATGAGGTAATGGAGCAATTGGAAATCTCGAGAGGAAATGCCAATATGAATCTCAGAGCCTTAATAGATTGGGGAATTGTAAGAAAAGAATTTGTAAAAGGCGAAAGAAAAGAATATTTTGTAGCGGAAAAAGATGTCTGGTATCTGTTCAAACAGATTACAAAAGAGCGTAGAAAAAGAGAAATAGAACCTGTTATAGCCTTTTTAGAAGAGCTTAAAAATATTGAAGATAAAGATGCTGAAGGGGCTAAGGAATTTATCAGATTAATGGAAGATTTTAGTTCTGTAACAGGAAAAATCAATAATATCATGGATCTGGCGATAAAAAGTGATGATCACTGGCTGGTAGGAAAAATTACCAACTTGTTAAAATAAAAAGGACTTCAAAATCCTTTTTTATTTCGAATGAACTTTCAAAAATTACTGAAAATATAATATTTATAAAATGTTCAATATAATTTCATATGTGCTTTTCCTTGCTATCAGCTCATACATTATAGTAGATGTGGGGAGGAGATGCTTTAATTCAGGAAAAGTGTATCTGGAATATCTGATCAAGGACAAAGATTTTTGCTTAACAGTGAACAGAATCCTTTTAGGAAGTTATTATTTGGTCAATCTCGGTTACATTGCCATTAGCTTAAGTTCCTGGGGAGAAATAACGAATTTGAATGTATTGCTGACTACCGTTTTTACCCGTATCGGCTATATCATTTTGATTCTTTGTTTTTTACATTTTACAAATATTCTCATGCTTTATATTTTAAGAAAAAAATTAACATTAAAATAAAACTATTATGACTGCAACGATCCTTACCCAAACGTACAATTTCTCAGCGTACATGATTTACTTACCTATTGTGATCACACTTACCATATTGGTGTCTCAATTTCTTTTCAAAAACTCAAAAACTTTTATGATTGATATTTTTCATCAGAAAGAAGATATTGCAATGGCCACAAATTCACTTTTTAAAATAGGTTTCTATCTCTTAAATATAGGTTTTGCCTTGTGTATTATAGAGTTTTTCCAAATCGAAACTGTTGAAAGACTGGTTGTGGCTTTAAGCAAGAAAATCGGAGGATTTTCTATTTATCTGGGAGTGATGATGCTTTTAAATCTTTTACTTTTCTTAAAAGGGCGTAAACACTCAATCAACAAAGAAAAACAAATTCAAAATGAAAACACTGATCTTTAAAATTTGGATGTATTTCACTTTCAAATTACAGAATAAACGGACAAGAGGAGATTTTTTGAATCTTTAAAATTAATGACCATGAAAACTTTTTTAAAAATCGATTATTATTTCCAACTTTTATTTTTTATTGGATACATTATATCCGGAGTGATTTATAGCTTTATGAACAGCGAATTTTTTAGCAGCTTATTTCTATTTTATTTCGTGGTTGGAGGAACTCAACTAATAAGTTATTTAATAAGATTAACCCTGGGTTTTTGGAGCGATTTATTTTTTAAAATATATGGAATAATGATTTTGCCCATTTGGTTAATTTTTCTTCTGTATTTTTTCGGTATATCGATAGATTTCCTGTTTTTTATTACTTATTTAGGAGTGATTTACAGTCCTTTTCTAGCAATAGCCTATCTTTTTTATTGTAAAGAAAAATCGAATGATTATACCGTGAAATTATAGAATTCATAGATGTTAATTAAAATTTATTACAATGAAAACACTCAAAAATCACACCTTGATCTACGACAATGAATGCCCGATGTGCAACATCTATTCAAAAGCATTTGTAAAATCTGGAATGCTTGATGGACAGGGGAGAGAAGCTTTTACGGACTTAACTTTCAGGAATAAGGAGTTAATCGATTTTAACCGTGCAAAAAACGAAATTGCTTTAGTTGATCATGAAAATAATCAAGTGATCTACGGGTTAGATAGTTTACTTTTGATTATCGGAAATTCGTTTCCATTATTAGAAAAAATAGCCAGGAAAAGGTCTTTACACTGGTTTTTCAAAAAATTGTATTCATTTGTTTCATATAACAGAAAACAGATCATTCCATCAGCAAAAGATATTCCTGAAAAATCATGTATCCCCGACTTCAATTTAAAATACAGAATTGCTTATATCACTTTTGTTGTATTTTTTTCAGCTTCTGTTTTAAGTGTTTTTTCAACCAAATTAGGATTGAATTTTAGTCAGAATTATTTTCGGGAATTACTGGTTTGTTTAGGACAGATTTTTTGGCAGACCATATTTTTAAAAAAATATTTAAAAACTAAAATCTGGGATTATCTCGGAAATATGATGACTGTTTCTTTGATAGGAACTTTACTTTTACTTCCAGCTTTATTTCTCAATGTACCTGCTGTTTTTAATCTTATTTACTTTGGGATTGTAATTTTAATAATGCTTTTAGAGCATTGGAGAAGGTGTAAAATCTTAAAATTAAATTTCCTTCCAACACTCTCATGGATACTTTTCAGAATAACAGCTTTAATAATAATTATTTCGTTTAATTTTTAAAAACACAGAAAATGGATCATCTGGAATTAATAAGAAAAGTAGAATGGAAAGATCTTAAAAAACTTTCTGTTAAAGAAATGTTGATTGGAAATAACATCAGCTTACCATGGTTGATCATTTCTTTGCTTTTGGCATACAAAGGCTATTATTGGGCAGCTCTTCCGTTTTCGGGATTCTATTTTCTGACGGCTCTCAGGCAGGTTCATAATGGCTTTCACAATTCATTGGGAACAGGTAAATTTCTGACTTGGCTGTCTTTGTATCTCAACAGCATCTCGATGATGACTTCTATTCATGCAGTAAAGTTTAATCATATCCGACATCATAAATTCTGTCTTTCAGAAGAAGATTACGAAGGGAAATCTGCCTCAATGAAATGGTATGAAGCAATTTTATACGGCCCAAAACATATGTTTCTCATTCATTGGATCACTTTCAGACGAGCGAATAAAAATTATAAGAAGAACATGATGTTAGAATTGATTTCAATTTTCATAATGATTTTTACCGCTTTTTATTTTCAAATTCATTTTTTAATATATCACATTTCAGTAATGTTTTTTGGAGAGTTTTTAATGGCATTTTTCGCCGTTTGGACAGTTCATCACGACACACACGAAAATCCGGATATCGCAAGAACTCAACGTGGATTTTGGAAAAATAAACTGACATTCAGTATGTTTTATCATATGGAGCATCATCTTTTTCCGGCCGTTCCTACCATAAAGCTTCCAAAACTCGCAAAAAGAATTGACGAAATTTTACCGGAACTTGATAAAAAGCAAACATTTTAAATAAGGCTTGATTAAAAGTTAGTTTTAGAAATGTCATGCTGAACCTGTCGAAGCATCTTTATAAAAAAATAAAAAATGGCAACAATTCATTTAAAAACTATAATAAAAGCAGATATTCAGGTTGTTTTCGATTTGGCAAGAGATATTGACCTGCATCAGAAATCGACATCAAAAACCAATGAGAAAGCTATTGCCGGAAGAACCTCCGGATTGATTGAGGCAGGCGAGACAGTGACTTGGAAAGCTAAGCATTTGGGGGTATACCAAACTTTAACAACAAAAATTATCAGCATGCAAAAGCCTCATCGGTTTACAGATGTGATGTTAGAAGGGGCTTTTAAATCTATGAGGCATCAGCATATTTTCAAACAGGAAGGTAAAAACACAATCATGACAGATGTTTTTGATTTTCAATCACCTTTCGGAATTATCGGAAAAATTTTCAATGCCGTATTTCTTAAAAATTATATGAAAAGATTCTTATTAGAACGAAATAAATTAATTAAAACTACGGCAGAAAATAATAAAAAATAAAGACAAAGCGCGAGCGAAGCGAGCGTCAAAACAGTTAGTATTCATCATGTCATGCTGAGCTGAAAGTTTATCCTGAGCTTGACGAAGGAAAGCATTCTCATATTGAAAACCATCAACTAACAACCCAAAATCAACATTATGAACTTCCTAAAAGCCGAATGGCGAAAACTAGCCATCATCAACTACGAAATCAATCCTGAAATTTTACAAAAATATCTTCCAAAAGGAACAGAACTCGATTTCTATCAAGGAAAGTGTTATGTAAGCCTTGTCGGATTTATGTTTTTAAATACAAAATTATTAGGATTTCCAATTCTCTTTCATCGAAATTTTGAGGAAGTGAATCTTAGATTTTACGTGAAGAAAAAAGAAGGAAATGAATGGAAAAGAGGAGTGGTTTTTATAAAAGAAATCGTTCCAAAACCCGCATTGAGTTTTGTTGCCAATTCAATTTACAAAGAAAATTACAAAACGATGCCGATGAAAAATATTATTCATGAAAAAGACAAAGAACTATTAATAAAATACTATTGGAAGGATAAAGTATGGAATTCCATTGAAATCACAGCAGAAAATGAACCCTTAAAAATGGAAACCAATTCCGAGTTTGAGTTTATCACAGAACATTATTACGGTTTCACAAAAAAGGGAAACTCGACCTCGGAGTACGAAGTTTGCCATCCGAAATGGGATTATTATTTAGTGAAAAATCATCAGCTCAATATTGATTTTAAAACTGTTTACGGAAATGATTTTGAATGTTTAAATCTTCAAAAACCAATTTCCGTCATGCTTGCAGAAGGCTCTGAAATTGAAGTGAAAACGAAGAGATATCTTAAGAGCCAAGGAAAAAGTATTAAGTAAAAAGTCGTTTATAGGCTTTTAAAACAGTTAGTATTCGCAATGTCATGCTGAGCTTGTCGAAGCATCTCAACGATCTAAATCTCAACAAACAATTCTTAATTAAAATCCAATGAAAATAATCATCGCCGCCGGAACCGGCTTCCTCGGAAAAAACCTCGAAAAGTACTTCATAGACAAAGGAAACGAAGTTTATATTTTAACCAGAAGCCCAAAACGTAAAAACGAAATTTATTGGGATTCAAAAACAGTAGGTGAATGGAAAAACCTCCTCGAAAATTCAGATATTTTGATCAATTTAACCGGAAAATCTGTTGATTGCAGGTACACAGAAAAAAATAAAAAGGAAATTTATTCTTCAAGAATTAATAGTACAAAAGTGCTTCAACAAGCGGTTGATCAATGCATCAATAAACCTGAAGTTTGGTTGAATGCAAGTTCAGCGACAATTTACACTCACTCAGAAACACAATTAAACACAGAATAAAACGGAATTATTGGAGATGATTTTTCCATGAACATCTGTAAAAGCTGGGAAAAAGAATTTTTTAAAGTAAACACTGAAGATGTACGAAAAGTGGCTTTGAGAACTTCCATTGTTTTAGGGAATAACGGAGGTGCTTTTCCAAAACTGAAAATGATTACAAAATTTGGACTTGGAGGAAAGCAGGGTAGAGGAGATCAAAATATAAGCTGGATTCATATCGATGACTTTTGTAAAGCTATTGAGTTTATCATTAATGATAAAAATATTTCAGGAGAAATTAATATTACAGCTCCAAATCCTTTGTCTAATGAAAAATTCATGGAGAAATTAAGACAGCAAATGAATGTTCCATTTGGATTAAATGCACCTGTTTGGCAATTGGAAATAGCTTCTGTATTTTTAAATACAGAAACGGAATTATTATTAAAAAGCAGAAATGTTTATCCTGAAAAATTAATGAAAAGTGGTTTTCAATTCTCTTACTATGAGATAGATTCTGTGTTTAAAGATTTAGTAAAAATATGATAAGAGTTTCTTATGAATTTATAAGTAATTTTTCATTTATCTTAAACTAAATCTCATACTTAGTCTGAAAGTTTAATGCTTTTTGCGGTTTTAATAAATGATGATTAAATTAGCACAAACTAAACTTCAATGCCAATTAAACCAAAAACGAAAACCGTATTTCTTTCATCATTATTGATATCAACCTCTTTTTTTTCCCAGGCTCATAACGTTTCAGAAGGTTATCAAAAGCCAACTGATCCGGCTGTTGTTCAAAACCTTGAAAATTGGCAGGATTTAAAATTCGGTCTTTTCATGCATTGGGGAACATACAGCCAATGGGGAATTGTCGAAAGTTGGAGTTTATGTCCCGAAGATGAATCTTGGACTCAAAGAAAACCTGAACATGGAAAATCTTACAATGAATACGTAGAAAACTACGAAAATCTTCAAACTACTTTCAATCCGACTCAGTTTAATCCGCAAAAATGGGCAGATGCTACAAAAAAAGCGGGAATGAAATATGTGGTTTTCACAACAAAACATCATGATGGTTTTTCCATGTTTGATACGCAACAGTCTGATTATAAAATTACTTCTTCAAAAACGCCATTCTCTAAAAATCCAAAAGCAGATGTAGTAAAAGAGATTTTCAATACGTTCAGAAAAGATGGCTTCAAAATCGGAGCTTATTTTTCAAAACCCGATTGGCATTCTGATGATTATTGGTGGTCGTATTTTCCACCAAAAGATCGAAATGTAAATTACAATCCGAAAAAATATCCTGAAAGATGGAACAATTTCAAAAATTTCACATTCAACCAGCTAAATGAAATCACCTCAAACTATGGTAAAATCGATATTCTTTGGTTAGATGGAGGCTGGGTTCGCCCGTTTCACACCATCGATCCGAATGTTGAATGGCAAAGAACCATCAAGGTCGAGCAGGATATCGACATGGATAAAATCGGAACGATGGCTCGAAAAAATCAACCCGGAATTATCATTGTAGACCGTACCGTTCCCGGAAAATGGGAGAATTATGTGACTCCGGAACAAGCCGTTCCGGAAAAGGCGCTTTCGATTCCGTGGGAAAGCTGTATCACGATGGGCGATTCGTTTTCATATGTTCCGAATGACAATTATAAATCTTCTCAGAAAATCATTGAAACGTTAGTTAAAATCATTTCGAGAGGTGGAAATTACCTGATGAATATTGCTCCCGGACCAAACGGAGATTACGATTCGATTGTTTATGAAAGATTAAATGAAATTTCAGGTTGGATGGATAAAAATCAGGCGGCAGTTTTTGCAACGAGAAGTATTGCGCCCTATCATGATGGAAAATTTTATTACACCCAAAGTAAAGATGGTAAAACAGTAAATATTTTCCATTTGGATGAAAAAGTGAATTATGAATCTCCAGCAACATTAAATTTTACTATTCCTGATAATTTTAAACCAAAATCTTTAAAGATTTTAGGATTATCAAATAAAGTTCAGTGGAAAAAATTGGGGAATTCCATTGAAGTTAATTTACCAAAAGAAAAAAATCAATTAAAATATTCAACCGTAATTCAAATTACACAATAACTATAAACTGTCTATAAAAACGACCTAGGAAATCGAAGCGTTAAGAAAATTAAAACTTAATCCGTTAAGAAATTCCCACTGTTTGAAGTGCGACACCAATATTGAACCGAAGAACGAATATTGAATTCGCGCAAGTTTTGGGAATTTTAGGATTAAATTTTAATTTTTAGCAGAGAGTTCCAAGTCTTGAATTTTTGGTTCTTTTGTTTCAAGGCAAAAGAACAATAATTAAATCAAATTATTTATGTGCTTTAAATTTCGTTTTAAAATCATAGCAATTTCATTATTAAGTTCTGTAATTATTTCAGCTCAAAAACCATTATATAAAGACCCCAAACAACCTATTGAAGCCAGAATTCGGGATTTATTAAAAAGAATGACTCCTGAAGAAAAGTTCTGGCAGTGTTTTATGATTCCTGGAGATCTGGATAATGTTCCGAAAGGCCAGTATGTGCACGGAATTTTTGGTTTACAGGTGAGCGCTGGAAATCAGGGTGGTGGAGTAGCTGGACAATTGCTGAAATACAACGCCAATGAAGATGCGGAAAGATTGGCGAAAAAAATCAATGCTATTCAAAAATATTTTGTTGAAGAATCACGATTGGGAATTCCAATTATTCCTTTTGATGAGGCGTTGCACGGATTGATGAGGGAAGGCGCAACCGCTTTTCCACAGGCGATCGGTTTGTCGGCAACCTTCAATCCTGAGTTGATGAAAGAAGTTTCGGCAGCGATTGCAAAAGAATCTAAATTGAGAGGAATCCGTCAGATTCTGACTCCGGTTGTTAATCTGGCGAGCGATGTCAGATGGGGAAGAACAGAGGAAACCTACGGGGAAGATCCGTTTTTAACTTCTGTGATGGGCGTGAATTTTGTCAGTTCCTTTGAAAATCAGGCAATTATTACGACACCAAAGCATTTTCTGGCGAATGTTGGGGAAGGCGGAAGAGATTCATATCCAATTCATTGGAGCAAAAAATATTTGGAGGAAACTCATTTGGTTCCTTTTCAGAAAGCCTTTAAACAAGGGGGAAGTCGTTCAGTGATGACCTCCTATAATTTGCTGGATGGAAGACCTTCAACGGCCAATCATTGGCTGCTAACTGAAAAGTTAAAAAATGAATGGAATTTCAAAGGTTTTGTCATCAGCGATGCAAGTGCGGTTGGTGGTGCAAATGTTCTTCATTTTACAGCGAAAGATTACGACGATGCTTCTGCACAGGCAATCAATGCTGGACTTGATGTGATTTTCCAGACAGAATATCAGCATTATAAATTGTTTATGCCGCCATTTTTAGATGGAAGGATTTCAAAAGAAAGAATTGATGATGCGGTGGCGAGAGTGTTGAGAGCGAAATTTGAACTGGGTTTGTTTGAAAACCCTTATGTTTCTGATAAAAATATTCAAGAATTAAAGAAAATTAATCATAAACCTTTAGCGGAAAAAGCAGCCGTTGAATCTTTTGTTTTACTTCAAAATAATAATCAGACACTTCCGATTTCAGAAAATTATAAAAAGATTTTAGTGGTTGGAACTGATGCTGTTGATGCAAGACTGGGTGGTTATTCCGGGCCGGGAAATAAGAAAGTGAGTATTTTGGACGGAATTAAAAATTTCGTTAAAAATAAAAATATTGAAGTAAATTATTCAAAAGGAATTGACTGGAACTTAAAGAATTTCACGACCGTTCCAGCTGAATTTTTATCTTCAGAAAATCAGAAAGGGTTGAAAGGAAATTATTTTTCCAATTCTGATTTAAAAGGAAATCCGGCTTTTGAAAAACAGGACGAACAATTGAATTTTAAATGGACTTTATATTCTCCAAATCCTGAAAAACTCCAACCAGACAATTACAGCGTTCGCTGGACAGGAAAACTGGAAGCTCCAAATTCGGGAAAATATCAATTGGGACTTCGTGGGAATGATGGTTTCAGATTATATGTAAATGGAAAATTATTGATTGACAATTGGGAAAAATTGAGTTATTCAACAAAAACCGTTGCTCTAGATTTTAATAAAGGTCAGAAATATGATATCTCAGTAGAATTCCATGAAAACAGGGGAGAAGCGAATATCGAACTGATCTGGAATTACGGTTTAAATGATTATGAAAAAGATTTCAATGATGCTTTGAAACTGGCTCAAAATGCAGATTACATCATTATCACTGCCGGCATTCATGAAGGTGAATTTCAGGATCGTTCTTCACTGGGCCTTCCCGGAAATCAGGACGAATTTATTCAGGAAGTTTCCAAATTAAATAAACCGACAGCGGTTGTTTTAGTCGGTGGTTCTGCAATAAAAACGACTGATTGGAAAGACAAGGTTGGGGCGATTTTAGATGTCTGGTATCCCGGCGAAGAAGGAGGTAATGCGGTTGCAAAAGTGCTTTTTGGGTCAGAAAATCCTTCGGGGAAATTACCCATTACGTTTCCAATTGAAGAAGGGCAATTGCCTTTGACGTACAATCATCATCCGACCGGAAGAGGAAATGATTATCATGATTTGAGCGGCGAACCATTATATCCGTTTGGTTTTGGATTGAGTTATACGACTTTTGAAATTTCTGATTTACAATTAAACCAAACAAAATATTCTGAAAACGATACAATTATTGCAAAAGTTACAGTAAAAAATACAGGTTCAAAAGCAGGGCGTGAAGTGGTACAGTTATATGTAAAAGATTTGCTGGCTTCAGTTTCAAGACCGATTATAGAATTGAAAGGGTTGAAAAAAATAGATCTGAAACCGGGAGAATCGAAACAGATTTCGATTGAAGTTCCTGTGAAAGAACTGCATTTTTTAGATGAGAAAATGAACTGGACCGTTGAAAAAGGAACCTACAGAATTTTTATCGGAAATTCTTCGAAAAATCTGCCTTTGAAACAGAATGTTGAGATTCAATGAGATGTGTCATATTTTTGAGATCAATAACTTTGTGGTACAATATCTGCATGTTGGAACTAAATTTTTTTAACCTTAATATTTATTGTGTAAAATAAAATTCCCTCACTCTGCCGTTTTTTACAATAAATATTATTTAATCTTTAAATATAAATGTCATGAACAAATTTTTTATTTTAACCGTATTGTGTTTAGGTTTATCAGCTCATGTTTCTGCTCAGAAAACACAGGAACAAATCAATAAAGAATATGCTGTACAGTACAGAAAAATCAATGAGAATCCAAAACTTTCAGGTCCGGAAAAAGCCCGATTAAAAAAACAACTGGCTTTAAAACAGGATCAGGATAATAAAGTTTTTGATGCGGCTTACAAAAAGAAATACGGAACTTCTAAAGAGGGAAGAAAGAAGTTGGTAGAAGATAAAATGGGGCAGCTGGAAAAAAAATATGACAGAGAAAAAGATTTGATTGATGATCATAAAACTTTAACCAAAGCTCAGAAAAAAGCGAGAAAAGAAGCTTTAAAAAAGAAATATGAAAGCCAAAAAGAGGTATTGAAAAGAGAAAAAGATAAAATCTAGTTCATTGAAAACCTTTGTATAGTCTCATTAATAAAGGGAAAAATAATCTTGGTACGATATATGTAATATTTGCTTCGAACTCGAATGAAGGAAATCATTCACAAAAAGTAAATGTCATGAAAAAGTTATTTATATCAACAATTTTATTAGTCGGTTTATCAATGAACGTTTCTGCACAGAAACATCCAACGCCACCACCACATCCTTCGAAAAGTGAGTTGGTGAATATAAAATCCAAAGAACTTGATAAGAGATACAATCAGGAAAAAAAGGCGATTTTGAACCATCCATTGGCAACGAAAAAGATGAAACAGGATCAGTTAAAGGCTTTAAATGAAAAATACAGAAGCCAAAAACAATTGCTTAAAAAGATGTAATATCTGTTAATTTTTAAAAATAATAAAATTGAAATGGCTTAATTAAAACATTTTGATTTTACGAAATTTTTAAATTAAAATAAAAATTATTGAAAAGAGAACGTTTTTATGTTCTCTTTTTTTGTGTAAAATGGAATGAAAATTACATTTATTATGCATTGCTTTACGAATTTACAGAAACGTGCTTCATCCAATATTTTTCCTTAAATTCGCATAAAAATTTTAAACTAATGAATTACGATATTATTGTCATCGGAAGTGGTCCTGGTGGATATGTTACTGCAATTAGAGCGGCGCAATTGGGTTTCAAAACTGCAATTATCGAGAAAGAAAATTTAGGGGGAATTTGCCTTAACTGGGGATGTATTCCAACTAAAGCTTTGTTGAAGTCGGCTCAGGTTTTTCATTATATAAATCATGCTGAAGATTATGGTTTGAATAAAGTGGAAGCTAGTTTTGAGTTTCCAAACGTAATTCAGAGAAGCCGTGGTGTTGCATCTAAAATGAGCAAAGGGATCGAGTTCTTGATGAAAAAGAATAAAATCGACGTTATTTTAGGTACTGCGAAAGTTCAGAAAGGTAAAAAAGTTTCTGTGACAGATAATGAAGGAAAAGTAACTGAATATACAGGAAATCACATTATTATCGCAACAGGAGCTCGTTCTAGAGAATTACCAAACTTGCCACAAGACGGTAAAAAAGTAATCGGATACAGACAGGCATTATCTCTTCCTGAGCAGCCAAAATCTATGATCGTTGTAGGTTCTGGAGCAATAGGGGTAGAATTTGCTGATTTCTATAACACAATGGGTACAAAAGTAACTGTTGTTGAATTTATGCCAAACATCGTTCCTGTAGAGGATGAGGACGTTTCTAAGCACTTAGAAAAATCTCTGAAAAAATCAGGTATCGAAATTATGGTAAATGCTTCTGTAGAAAGTGTTGACACAAGCGGAGAAGGCGTAAAAGCTACTGTAAAAACGGCAAAAGGAAATATCGTTCTTGAAGCTGATATCTTATTATCTGCTGTAGGAATTGCTGCAAACATCGAGAACATTGGTCTTGAAGAAGTGGGAATTCAAACAGATAAAGGAAGAGTTTTGGTAAACGAATGGTACGAAACTTCAGTGCCTGGATATTACGCGATCGGAGATATCATCCCGACTCAGGCTTTGGCACACGTTGCTTCTGCGGAAGGAATCACTTGTGTTGAAAAAATCAAAGGAATGCACGTTGAGAAAATCGACTATGGCAATATTCCTGGATGTACGTACTGTCATCCTGAGGTTGCTTCTGTTGGTCTTACAGAAAAGCAGGCTAAAGAAAAAGGTTACGAAATCAAAGTGGGTAAATTCCCTCTTTCTGCAAGTGGAAAAGCGACTGCAAACGGAAATACAGATGGTTTCGTTAAAGTTATTTTCGATGCTAAGTATGGAGAGTGGTTAGGTTGCCACATGATCGGAGAAGGTGTTACAGATATGGTTGCTGAAGCTGTTGTTGCCAGAAAACTGGAAACGACAGGTCATGAGATCATCAAATCTATCCACCCGCACCCGACTGTTTCTGAAGCGATTATGGAAGCTGCTGCTGCTGCTTACGGAGAAGTAATCCACATTTAATTTGAGATAATCAATTTTAAATATATTAAAACCACAGATTTTGTCTGTGGTTTTTTCATTTTGTAAGTGTCTGTTTAAATTTTTATAATTCTATTATTTTTTAAACGCAAAGTTTTAATTCAACTTTAGGCATTATTTTTAAGTCTTTAAATAAAATCTTTGCGTCAAAAAAATGGATGATGATTTTAATATCTAGTCAAATTTAAATAAGCTTCAAGATAATTTTTTTGATTGTATCTCACTTATTTTTTTAATTTTATTGACTTAAATAAACTACAAATTAAAATTAATTATGTTCAAAAAATTAGCTGCTGAAGCGTTAGGATTAGGAGATATCGGTAAAATTATTCCTGCTCAGGATTATGATAAAGTAGACTCAGATGATTATATTTTGTCAGAAGATAATGAGAAAATTTTTTTCTTAATTAAATCTAAAAGAGATGAATACTGCTTTACAAATAGAGCATTAATTCATATCGACGGAGCAAGTGCTCTGGATAAAAAGAGAATTTTAAGAAGATACGAATATTACCAGTTTCCTTTTTCCAATATTGCTTTGCAAACTGCAGGAACAATTGACTTAGATGTTGAAATTTCTTTTAATATAGGAAATGTTCCTTTGATGATCAGTGTTGCAAAAGGTCAGATTGATCAGTTAAAAGACTTGTATAAAGCACTTTTGGCGATTCAGCAGGAAGTTCACCACAACCACTCTTTGTTGAACTTTGCGAATGACAGTCTGCAGAAAGCGGTAACAACTGTAGCTTCAGGAAAGCAGGAAAATGTTTCGAAAAGTCAGGAACTAAGAACAATTAATGAATATATTTTCGCATGGAATACCACCAGCTTTGATAAATATAATCAAAAAGATTTTTCAAGAATTTTTGAGAAGTATATTAATAACTAAAATATTAATTTGCACTATATTTAAAGCCCGGAATTTTCTGGGCTTTTTTTATAAAAGAACAACTATGAAAAAAATAACTTTATTATTGTCCGTTCTCTGCTTTAGTTTTATGTTCTCCCAAAAAGAAGAACTGTATCAGGAGGTATTTTTTCCTGTAAAATATGTATTGAAAAGTTCAAAAGACACGATAAAAACAAAAGTCCTGAATGTTGGAATTTATACCAACGAAGAATTTTCTCCGGCCACGTACATCCGTCAGATGACAGTTTTGGATCCTTCCGGAAAAAGAATCAAAGTTTCGGAAAATGATATCCGGTATATGGAAATTACAGATCTAAAAAAAGTAAAAAGAAAATTTGTAGATGGTAAATCTGTTTTTTCGAAAGACACAGGACTGCTTCAGATGATGTATCGCGGAAAGAAAACTGCCTGGTATAGGAAAAGTTTTTATTCTGGATCTATCTATACCTACAAGACCAATGATACAGATTATTTACTGTTTCGTAAAGACAAAAGCATTACGGAATTGCATTTCAGATTGCCCGGTGCAATCTATCAGCTGAAAGAAAAGTTCAATAATTATCCTGATGTTTCTGCACTAATTGATAATATAGTGGAAGATATTGATCTGGTGAAAGTTCTGAAACTCTACGACCAAAAATAAATTTTAAATAGAAGCCATAGACTCTGTTCTGTGGTTTTTTTATGAATGTCTGCAAAAGGATACTGTAAAATGTAAAGAAGTAATTATTAAAATAATTTTAAAATTGACATATTTGTGAAAATTAATCCGATTTTCTCGCCCTGTTTTATTAATTTTATTCTATGAATTTTGAGAAAGTAGGGCTTGTTTTATCAGGAGGCGGTACCAAAGGTATTGCCCATGCAGGGGTTTTAAAATTCTTGAAAGAGAAGAACATCAATGTAGATATTCTGTCCTGCTGTAGTGCGGGATCTATTGTTGGATGTCTGCATGCTGTCGGACGAACACCGGACGAAATTCTGGAATTCTTTAATTCGGTTTACTTTTTCAACTGGAAACACTTTACATTCAATCAGCCTGGATTGGTTTCTTCAGTCATTTTCAGAAATTATCTCAGCCCTATTTTTCACGATATGAAATTAGGAGATCTGGATAAGGAAGTGAAGATTGTAGCCACTGAACTGGTTGGCGGAACAGAGAAAATTTTTGACGAGAATTTTAAAGTGGTAGATGCTATCATTGCATCATGTTCCATTCCCGGAATTACAACGCCTTATATTATTGATGATGAAATGTATTGTGACGGAGGTGTTTTGAATAACTTTCCGGCTGATATCATTCGGGATGACTGCGACAAGCTGATCGGTGTTTTTGTTTCTCCGCCCCACGAGATCAAAATGGACGATCTTAAAACCATTAAAGCTGTTGTTTCCCGCTCTTATGATCTTTTATCCTACAGAATAGAAAAAATTAAGTTTGATTACTGTGATTGGTTTATTTCTTCACAGGCATTGTCGAGCTATGGAACTTTTGAAAGACGAAAAGACCGTTTGGAGGAAATTTTTAATATCGGATACGAAGCCGCCAGAGAAAGTTTTTCCGAAAGTCATTTTTTAACAGAATTAAAACAATCCGGTACATAAACAAAAACTCTCACTTTTAGGTGAGAGTTTTATATTAGTTCTTTACAACCATTGCATCCTGATTGGCAACCGTTTTTCCGTTTTGGTCAATCACAACAAGGGTATATGGTGCTTTTTTAGCAGAAGCTGTCAGATAATTTCTCCAAACCTGATACGTATATCCTTCATTTGAAAACTCATAGTAATAATTACTTCCTGAGCCATCCGGAATAAGATCTCCGTTACTGATGATCATGCTTGGTTTTGAAGTAACCTTGGCATTGGCATTCCATGACTGATAAAGGTACTGGCCATTCGGCTGCAGATCGATCTTTATTTTAAACTTTTTAGTTTTAATAATAACCGTTTTAGGTGCTTTCTGCAAATATTCACTGTTGATCGGATTAGAATGTATATTAATAACTCTTGATTCATTAGCAAAAACTAATGAAAACTGAGCAATACAGAATGTTCCGAGTAAAATTTTTCTGATCATTTTTTAATGTTTATTGATTACATTAATTTTTAATCAAATTTAAAGCTAATTAAGCAGGTTCTGTTCGGGTGTACGCAGCAAAAGCTTCTTCCAGACTTTCAAATTTACCTCTAAACTCATCAATAGGGCAATCCTGAAGAATATTTCCTTTGTGAATAAGGATAACCCTCGAACACAATGCCTCAACTTCCTGCATAATGTGAGTGGAGAGTAAGACTGTTTTTTGCTGACCGATTTCTTTCACCACATTTCTGATTTCAATAATCTGATTAGGATCCAGTCCATTGGTAGGCTCATCTAGGATCAAAAGATCCGGCTGGTGAATAATTGCCTGTGCTAAACCTACTCTTTGCTTATAACCTTTAGAAAGCTGACTTATTTTTTTTGATTTTTCAGGAGTAATGCCTACAAGTTCAATAACTTCATCTACCCTTGTTGAGGGGATTTTATGAATATTAGCTACAAACTGCAGATATTCTTTCACGTACATTTCAAGATAAAGAGGATTGTTTTCCGGAAGGAAACCTATTTTTTTCTTAGTCTCAATTTCGTTTTCAGAGATGTTTTTACCATTGAAAATAATCTCGCCTTCATCAATTTTTAAAGCACCGACAATAGATTTCATTAGCGTAGATTTTCCGGCACCGTTCGGACCCAGAAGACCTATGATTTCATTTTTGTTAATGGAAATATTTATATGATTCAGTGCAGTTTGTTCACCAAACTTTTTCGTTAGTTGATTTATTTGAAGAGACATAATTGGTAATGATCTTTTTGCAAAAATAAAAATAAAAAAACTCATTCGGGTGAATGAGTTTAGTTAATATTTTAAAATTATTGTTATTTTCTTGCTTTTTTGTCTTTTCCGTTAGAAGCAGGTGCCGCAGTAGAAGCCGTATTGGATGTCGGTCTGCTGCTGTTGACATTGTTTATGGTAGCTGGCTTGTCATACAAAGCTGATTTGCCGTTACTTTTTCCAAAGATCTTATCAACCTGTTTTTTATTCAGAAACTGCGATTTTCCAACATACTTTCTGTTTTTGTTGATATATTGGATGAACTGAACTGTTGGCTGGCCAAAGTTTTTCTCATAATGCAGCTCGATAATATCATTGGGAAGCTCCAGGACTATATTTCCTTCCGGTGCATCTATAAAACCGTTCGTTATCATGGCATAAAGACCAGATACGTCTCCGTTAAGATTTTGGAAAGAAAAAGATCTGAAAGTATTTAAATTGGCAGTATTAAGATCCTGATAATTAATAGTAAATTTATCGTCTTTTTTATATAAACCAACGGAATTATCTTTACCAATTTCCACTAAACTCTCGTTTTTCAACACTTTAATTTGTGAGAAAACTGAGATACCGAACATGCAAGTAAATAGTAAAAGTATTTTTCTCATTAGAACTTATTTTAATGTTTTATAATTGGTGTACCTAAATTTAGTAATAAAAAAGGTAAAAAACAATTTTTATTCTCAAAGCAAAAGTAACACTTTTTTTTAATATCCGTTATCCGTAAAAGCCCGATACTATGCAGTCCATTACAATCAAATTAGAGTTTAAATATTTGACTGTAAGAATTTTAAACAAAGATGGATGAAATACGTGTTTAAAAATTATTTTTGAAGAAATTATTTGATTTTTTATTGTACATCATTGAAATACAGTAATGTGTAAAAAATATTAATTTCAGCAAAACGGGTGGATTAAAATAAATATTAAATCTGTTTAATATAAATGCAGGAAACCAATTGATTTGTTTTAGATGACCTGAATTAATGATTTTAGAACTAATGATCGTTTTTTTGAGGGCCTGTTTAAAAGGTCGTACAGATTGTAGATTAAAAATTTTTTCATTGTGTATATTTAAAAATTAAGAGCGCAAAGTTAATTAAAAAATAATTCCTCTGAACTGTATCTTTTTTAAGTGCTTTAAACACCCTTCCGAAGGGATTTTATCTGTATATGACCAATGATCTTATATTTTTTTTATCCGAAATTCTTCTTAAAAGGAGGCTTATAATTTCAATCACATCAAAGCAGTAATGACTTCTTTATACTCTTCGCATTTTTAGTTCGGCTCATTTCCTTCTTATTCAAAATGTATTTTAAATAATTTCAGGCTGATAGCTTAAAATAATTAATGATTAGACGCTATTTCTCTGTTAAGAGAATATTAACAGGTAACTACAGGATAGCAGAATTTTTCTATAAGTATACTTTTATGAAAATAAACAAAGAATCGATTTTGATCGATATTTTATCAGATTTTGCTTTAATAATTTAAAAATAGTTAAATGTAACAGTCATTTTTTTAAACAATTAATAACTAAAAAATGAAAAATTCTATATTAATGTTAGGTCTTTTAATAGGCACTGCAGGTTTTGCTTTCGGACAGGAAAAACAAATATCGGGTATTGTCTTAGGCCAGGACGATAAGCCACTTCAGAATGCTGTCGTAAAGTTAAATAATACTTCTCAGGAAGTTGCTACCGATAATGATGGTGCTTTCAGTATCCAGATAACGGAAAGTATAAGTAAACCTGAGCTTGCCATTTCTTATGAGGGTTATCTTAGCAAAAAGATTGATGTTTCAAATCAGGAAAACGTGAAAATTACACTGCAGCCGAATCCTAATGATAAAGTTAATGGGATTGATGAAGTAGTTATTATTGCTTATGGTACTCAAAAGAGAGGGGAAGTTACCGGTGCTGTCGGAAGGGTGGATCCTGAAAGCTTTAAAAACCGCCCTATTGCAAGAGCTGATCAGGCATTAACCGGACAGATTGCGGGAGTTAAAACACGTTCTACTACGGGAAAGCCGGGCGAGGCCTTGGAAGTCAGAGTGCGTGGGACGGCTTCTATATCGGCAAGTAATTCTCCGGTTTATGTAGTAGACGGAATGGTTGTAGATGATCTGGGAAATATTTCATCTGATGATATTCAGTCTATTGAAGTGCTGAAAGATGCAGCCTCTACAGCAATGTACGGATCCAGGGGTTCCAATGGAGTGGTAATCGTCACTACAAAAAAAGGAGCATCCGGAAAGCCTTCATTCAGTTTTTCTCAGTATTACGGAGTTCAGACCATTGAAAAAAAGCTGGATATTATGACCAGTGCAGAGTGGATTGATTATGCGACCGAAGCTATTAATAAAAGATGGGTCGCTCTGGCTCCTGGAAATTCTGCATCGGATAGCTATGCTGTTAGGGCCAATTATTTTAATCTGGCCAATACCACGGATTATAATCTGGCTAATATCAACTATATGATTGATCCGCGATGGGGGACGAATCAGGTGGCCAATATTGACTGGCAGGATGCGTTTTACCGTCCGGCATCTATCCAGAATTATCAGTTATCGGTTCGGGGAGGAAATAAGAATGTGAAATATATGATTTCCGGAGCTTATTTTGATCAGGAAGGTCTGGCTATCAATACCGGTTTTAACCGATTTAATTTAAGTGCTGTGATTGATGTGAACATTTCAGATAAATTGAAAGCAGGGATTGCACTACGTCCAAGTTATTCAAAAAGTTACGGGGCAACGGTTGACGGAAAAGATAATTTAGCGCATAAAATGCTTTCTATGGTTCCTGTAGCAGAATTGAATGCAGGACTTTACACCAATTTCTGGAATAATACAAGGTACAGATGGGCAGGTTCTACACAGAGTCCTATCGGAGTAATGGAAGAAACCACGAATAACACTAATGAATTCAGGTTATTTTCCAGTCTGTATATGTCCTATGATATTTTACCGAGTCTTAATTTAAAAATTTCAGGTGGGGCAACCAATAATTTCAATCTCAATAATGGCTATACCCCGACTTTTGATCTGATCACCAATATTCCGGGACAGGTAAGTATTGCCAGCCGCAGAACGGTAAATTACAACAGATATCTGGGTGAAGCTTTGCTGACTTATAAAAAATCTTTTGATGATCATACGATCAATGCTATTGCAGGATACAGTGCTGAAAATTATAGAGTAACCTCTCAATACAACCGAAATAAAGGTTTTCCAAATGATGATTTAAAAACATTCAATTTTACGCAGTCTGCATCGGTACTTAACTCAGAATATACTGCTTCAGAGTGGATGCTGCTTTCTGTCTTCGGACGTGTTAATTATGATTACAAAAAGAAATATATGCTGTCAGCAAGTATTCGTAGAGACGGATCTTCAAGATTTGGCTGGAATAATCTGTGGGGAACATTTGCAGCGTTCGGAACAGCCTGGAAAGTAGATGAAGAGAATTTTTTAAAAGATGTAAAATGGCTTAATAATCTGAAATTCAGATACAGTTGGGGTGAAAACGGAAATAATTCAATCGGCGATTACAGAGCATTCGGAACGCTGGCGGGTGGAAATTATTCTTTTGGTGGAAACTTATCGAATGGTTTAATTCCTAATACGATTGCCAATCGTGATCTGACATGGGAAAAGACCCAGTCTTCTGATTTTGGTTTTGAACTGGGATTATTTAACAGAATTGATTTTACAGCTGATTATTATATCAAAAAAACAAAAGACCTCCTTCTGGAGCTGCCGATACCTTCAGTAACCGGTTATTCAACGATGTGGAAAAATGTAGGTTCTGTTCAGAACAGAGGACTGGAATTAGAGTTAAGTACGAAAAATTTAACGGGACCATTTAAATGGAATACTTCAGCTAATATCTCATTTAATAATAATAAGGTGCTGCAGTTAGGAAGTGATAATGCACCGATTTATACGGGGTTCAGCAACAGCACAAATATTATAAAAGTAGGAGAAGAGCTGAATTCATTTTATCTGTATGAAGCCATTGGAGTATTATCTTCAGCAGACATCAGCAATGCCGGTGTTGCTAAAACAAACGGAGCAATCGCCGGAGATGTGAAGTACAGAGATGTGAACGGAGATGGTGTGATTGATGAAAAAGACCGTCATATCATCGGAGGACCTACTCCTGATTATTATTGGGGATTTACCAATACTTTCTCTTATAAAGGCTTTGATCTCTCAGTATTTTTCCAGGGACAAAAAGGAGGATACAGCTATGCTTTACTAGGTCGTGCAATCGATCGCACAGGGATGGGGACTACCACAAATGTAATGGGAAACTGGGCAAACCGATGGCGTTCCGATGAGAGTCCGGGAGATGGAAAAACTCCAAGACTGGATGGGACTACAGGCAGTCTGCTGGATACGAGATGGCTGTATGATGCCACTTACATCCAGCTTAAAAATGTAACATTAGGATATAGTTTTTCTCAGGATCTGGTAAGCAAATTAAAAATTTCTAATCTCAGAATTTATGTCAGTTTAGAAAACGTCTGGAGAAAAGATCACTATTACGGTGGTTATAATCCGGAGTCTGTACAGTCAGACGGTACAGATTACGGTGCGTATCCCAATGCTAAAGTATATATGATGGGTCTAAACTTTAACTTCTAAATTTTTTAAAAATGAAAACAGTACACAATAAAAATACACCTCTTTTTCCACTACATTTTAAAACTTTAGGCAAGGCATTGATATGGGGAACCTTAACATTCGGAATGCTGAGCTGTGAAAAAGATTTAATGCTGGAGCCTGAAAATAATATTACGCAAACTTCTTTTTATACTACAGAACTGCAAATCAGTCAGGCCGTTTCAGGGGTTTATTCTGCAATGGTGAATTCTTCTTCAAGAGGTGGTTTTGATGTTAATTTTTATTTACTGGCATCAGAAGTCCGTTCCAATAACTTTAATGCTATTTCACAAAACGGAAACAGGGATTATTATGCGATCAACCGTTTTCAGGATACTTCTTCAACGGAAGAGGTAGAAATTCTCTGGGAAGATGCATATCAGTTAATTTCCTATGCCAATATGATTTTGGAAAGAATAGATGCCGTTCCTTTTGCTGATTCGGCGACAAAGGAACAATACCGCTCAGAAACCCGTTTTTTAAGAGCATATGCCTATTTCGAACTGATGCGAAATTTTGGAAAAGTACCACTGATAGATCATCCGGTAACTCCCGAAGAAGCTGTTTCTATCCCGAGAACAGACTTAGCCAGCCTTTATGATTTTGTAACTTCAGAAATTGAAGCTTCTGTTGCAGGTTTAAAAAACGTATATGATGCCAAAAATAAAGGCAGAGTAACGAAGTCAGCTGCCCATGCGATGTTGGGAAGAATATATCTTACCGGAAATGGATATCCTCTGAACAATGGCTCTTATTTACAGAAAGCAAAAAGTCATTTAGATACAGTGATTCAGGGAGAAGGTCAGTTTGTTACTTTTGCTGCTAATTATGCAGATCTGTTTAAGAGTGCAAATGATAACAAATACCATGTTTTTGAAATCCAGCATATCAATGGAGGCTTATCACAGGGCTCTTATTTGCCAAGTTATGTTTCTCCGAATTTTGGAATCAATGATCCTTTATATAATCCTCAGGGAAGTTTGTTTAGTGCTGCTGAACTAGGAGTTTCCCAATCGTTGATCAATGCGTATGAAACGGGAGACCTAAGACGTCCTTTAACCATTAAAACTCAATTTATAGCACAAAACGGACAGGTAGATAATGCCAATTATTTTGTGAAATTCCGTGAACCGGGGATTGTATTGACCAACCGTTATGACTGGCCGATTAATTTCCCGATTATCCGCTATGAAGATGTGCTTTTAATGTATGCTGAAGTTTTAAATGCTGAAGGAAATACCGCCGCAGCTGTTCCTTATGTTAATAAAATCCGCCAAAGAGCAGGACTTACCCCACTTTCTACCTCTATTTCAGGAAGTGATTTTACAACGGCTCTTCGCAGAGAAAGAAGAGTGGAATTTGCAGGGGAAGGGGTATACTGGCATGATTTAGTACGTTGGAATATTGCTGTGGCAGTTATTAATCAGGCAGCAGCAGATTTAAACTACAACTTTACAATCACAACGAATGATTATCTGTACCAGATTCCTTTATCTCAAATTCAGGTAGCCGGATATGAACAAAATCCATAAAAATATTTATTAAATAAATGAGCTGCAGTATTTCTGCAGCTCTTGTCATAATATGGCGTTCAGTAAAATTATTTTTTCAACAATTTTTCAGTTAAACTATTTTCACTTAAAGGAGATATATTTATTTTTTATTCAAAATTTCATCTTCATGTTTTAAATAAAGAATCGAATGGTAAATCCTTAATAAAAGTGCGGAATATTTACACTGTCTTGTACTATCCTGTACGAACAGTTTTTATTTTGTAAATTTTTTATACTTTTAAAAAACCAGAAAATATTTAAATAGTAGAGGGAAATAAGCAGGGAATTGAGTTTAAAATATTCATTATGCAGTTCGTTATCTCTTCAATTTTAATAAGCCAACAGATATTAATTTATAAACCAAATCAATGAATAATACCCAAACTGGAAATGCGTTTTCTTCTGCATTAAAAAAGAAAAGTTTCGGCTTTCCACTTATTCTTATAACAAGTCTGTTTTTCTTTTGGGGATTTATCCATAATCTGGATCCTATTTTGATTAAACATCTGCGAAGTGCTTTTCAACTGAATCATTTTCAGGCATCGTTGGTCGATTCATCTGTTTTTGCAGCGTACTTTTTACTGGCCATTCCTGCCGGACTGATTATTCAGAAGTACGGCTATAAAACCGGAATTCTCGTAGGTCTGTTCTTTTTTGCAGTCGGATGTTTTATGTTTGTTCCTGCTGCCAACACCATAAGTTATCCATTTTTTCTGGGAGCTCTTTTTGTATTGTCATGCGGTTTGGCAATTTTAGAAACCGCAGCAAATCCTTACATCACGGTATTGGGTGCTCCTGAAAAAGCTCCCCAAAGATTAAATTTTGCCCAGTCTTTCAATGGTTTAGCAGCGTCTGTTGCACCTATTATTGGGGGCATTTTTATTTTGGGCGAAGAACCAAAATCGCAGGACGAGCTTGCCGGACTCGATCAGGCAGCAAAATTAGCCTACATTCATGCTGAAACATCATTGGTAAAAGGACCTTATATTATATTGGGACTGGTTATTCTGCTGGTTATGGTTTTATTTTTTATAGCAAAACTACCGGAAGTAACAGAAAGTAAAGAAAAGTCAACAAAGAATTTCTTACAGGTTTTAGGCGTGAAAAATGTCGGATGGGGTGTTCTTGCACAGTTTTTTTATATCGGGGCACAAATTTATGTCTTTAGTTTTCTCTTAGTTTTTGCTGAAGATGCCGTCAATATGAAAGGTCAGGACGCTAAATATTATGCAGGAGTAGCCGGATTTTTATTCATGATCGGACGTTTTGCCGGAACTTTTCTGATGAGGTATATTTCTCCACAAAAACTGCTGGCTATTTATAGTGTCATCAGTATCATTCTCACCATTTGGGTTATTTTGGGATCAGGAATTTCGACTTTGTATGCGCTTGTTGCATTAACGTTTTTTATGTCGATCATGTTTCCTACAATTTTTGCGTTGGGAATTGAGGGAGCTGGTGCAGAAACAAAATCTGCCTCCAGTTTATTAATTATGTCCATTGTTGGAGGGGCTGTTATACCACCTGTTGCAAGTAAAATTACAGATATTTCAGGGAATATTCATTGGTCTTATGTTATTCCGTTATTGTGTTTTGTCATTGTGCTTTTATTCTCATTAAGATTCAGAAATAAAAAAGCCTCGCAATAATTATGTTTAAAGAAAATACCGGAACGTATGTAGTCTTTGCTGAGCAGAGCGCTTTTGCGAACGAAAAATATACAGTACAATATTAAAAAGAGTTTTTGCGCACTTTGCATTAAAAACGAACAAAGCGTATAAAAGGAAAACCTAAAAATGAGCAAATTAATTTTAAAAATAAATAATAAAGACAATGTTTTGGTCGCTTTGCAGGATATTCCGGCAGAAACCAAAATTATTTTCGAAGGAGTTACTTACACAACTTTAGAAACAATCCCTGCCAAACATAAATTCTTTATGAATGATATGAAACAAGGGGATGAAATCTTTATGTATGGTGTTTTGGTGGGTAAAGTTCAGTACGATCTCGCAGCTGGAACACGAATGACAACAGAAAATACAAAACACGCTGCAGATCCTTACTATTACCGTGATGTTGATTATCATTGGACAAAACCTGACGTCTCAAAATTTCTGCATAAAACTTTTAAAGGATATCACCGCTCCAATGGTGATGTGGGTACGGCAAATTACTGGCTTTTTATTCCGACTGTTTTTTGTGAAAACAGAAATCTTAATATGATTAAAGAAGCTTTGTACAATGAATTGGGATATGCAGTTGATGCAAAATACAAAACCTACACTCATCAATTGGTAGAAGCAATTTCTAAAGGGGAGAGTCTTGATGATATTGACTTTTCTCCTTCCAATATTCCTTCGAAAGAGAGAGTTTTCAAAAATGTAGACGGGATCAAATTCCTCAATCACACTGGCGGATGCGGCGGAACAAGACAGGACGCGGATACCCTGAGTAAGCTTTTAGCATCTTATGCGGATCATCCTAATGTTGCGGGAGTTACTTTGCTGAGTTTGGGCTGCCAACATCTTCAGATTGATAATTTTAAAAAAGATTTATACAACAGAAATCCTGATTTTGATAAACCATTATTGGTTTTCGAACAGCAAAAAGCGGTAAGTGAAGAAACGATGATCAAAAGTGCCATTTTTGAAACACTGAAAGGTCTTTTGGAAATCAATACAATTGAGCGTGAAGATGCGCCACTCAGCAAACTTTGTGTTGGTGTAAAATGCGGCGGAAGTGATGGTTTCAGTGGCATTTCTGCCAATCCGGCTGTTGGACATTTAGCAGATATACTTTCTGTTTTGGGCGCTAAAGTTTTACTTGCGGAATTTCCGGAATTGTGCGGAGCTGAACAGGAGTTAATCGATCGTGCGGTCAATAAAGAAACTGCGGAGAAATTCATTAAGTTGATGACGGAATATGATGAACTGGCACATGCAGTCGGTTCAGGATTCTACATGAATCCGTCACCAGGAAATATTAAAGACGGCTTGATCACCGATGCCATAAAATCTGCTGGTGCAGCGAAAAAAGGAGGCTCATCTCCTGTTGTAGATGTTTTGGATTATACGGAACCTGCAACAAAACCGGGATTGAGCTTGGTTTGTACACCTGGAAATGACGTGGAAGCTACTACAGGAAAAGCAGCTTCGGGTGCGACGTTAATTCTGTTTACGACTGGTTTGGGAACTCCTACCGGAAATCCTGTTTGTCCTGTCATCAAAGTAGCGACTAATACAGCTTTAGCAAAGAAAATGTCTGATATTATCGATATTGATACGGGGGCAATTGTACGTGGCGAGAAAACCATTCAGGAAATGGGCGAGGATATTCTGGACTTCTGTATCGAAGTTGCCAGTGGAAATATTATTCCTAAAGCGGTAGCATTGAATCAGGATGATTTTATCCCTTGGAAAAGAGGGGTGAGTCTGTAGATTTAAAGTAAAAAGAGCCAAGTTAAAAGTAAAACGCTCAAAAATTCCCCTCCAAAGGAGGGGTGGCAAAAATTCAAAGAATTTTTGACGGGGTGGTTTAAAAACAAATTCATCTCAACTAAAGATGATTAATAAAATACCAAATAAAAGATAAAATTTAATAAAAATGTTTTCATTAAAAAATAAAAAAGCAGTCGTAACAGGCGGAGGAAGCGGAATAGGGCAGGCGATTGCCATTCAGCTTGCTGCCAATGGAGCGGAAGTTTATATTCTCGAAATCACAGAACAAAACGGACAGGAAACGCTGGAAAAAATACAGTCTTCCGGAGGGAATGCAAACGTTTATGCTTGTGATGTTTCCAGACAGAAAGATGTGTTAGAAGTCTTCGGTGAAATCGGAGCAATCAATATTTTGGTTAATAATGCAGGAATAGCACACATCGGAAAAGCGGATACGACTTCAGAAGAAGATTTCGACAGAATTTACAATGTGAATATCAAAGGAGTTTACAACTGCTTGTTTGCAGGTCTTCCGCAGATTAGAAAATCTGGTGGTGGTGTGATTATTAATATGGCTTCTATTGCGGCATTAGTCGGAATTCCCGACCGCTTTGCATACAGTACGGCAAAAGGTGCTGTAAAAGCCATGACCATGAGCGTTGCCAAAGATTATATCAATGAAAATATACGTTGTAATTCTATTTCTCCGGCGCGTGTGCATACGCCTTTTGTAGATGGATTTTTACAGAAAAACTATCCTGATAACATCGAAGAAATGTTTGAAAAACTATCAAAAACCCAACCGATTGGAAGAATGGCTCAACCTGAGGAAGTTGCTTCTTTAGCACTGTATCTATGCAGTGACGAAGCTTCATTCATCACTGGTGTAGATTACCCTATCGACGGTGGTTTTACCACTTTGAATAATTAAATTAAAGTAAAAATCTTTGCGCCCTTTGCGTTAAAAAAAATTAAGCCTTTAAAAATTTAAAAAATGAAATTAATAAAATTCGGAAAACCGGGACAGGAAAAACCGGGAGTTATTATTGGTGAAAAAAGATATGATGTCTCTCATCTGGTTAAAGATTATGATGAGAACTTCTTTTCCGGTGATGCCATAGAGAATTTAAAATCTGAAATAAATACACAGAATCTACCTGAAGTTTCTCCCGATGAAAGATTGGGATCTCCCTTGGCCAGACCATCAAAAATTATCTGTGTCGGATTAAACTATAAAGATCATGCTGCAGAAACCAATGCTCCGATTCCACAGGAACCGATCTTATTTTTTAAGGCTACCACTGCAATCGTAGGTCCGAATGATGATTTGATTATTCCAAAAAACAGTACAAAGACAGACTGGGAAGTAGAATTGGGTATTGTCATCGGAAAAAAAGCGAGTTATGTTTCTGAAGAAAATGCGCTTGATCATATTGCCGGATATGTTTTACATAACGATTATAGTGAAAGAGCTTTTCAGCTGGAAAGAAACGGACAGTGGGTAAAAGGAAAAAGCTGCGATACTTTTGCGCCGATAGGACCATTTATTGCAACACCTGACGAGATTGCAGATGTACATAATCTTCGTTTATGGCTGAAGGTTAACGGACAAATTTTACAGGACGGAAACACTTCCAATCTGATTTTTAATGTTCCTTTTATGGTAAGCTATATCAGTCAGTTTATGACCTTGCTTCCGGGAGATATTATCAGCACAGGAACGCCTGCAGGTGTTGGTTTGGGGCAAAAACCTGAGCCTTGGTATCTGAAACCGGGTGATGTGGTTGAATTGGGAATTGATGGCTTAGGAAGCAGTAGTCAAAACGTAAAATCGTACGGAGGATGAAAAAATATTGTTTAGCCCTTGATATGGTCGATGATCCTGAACTGATTGCCAAATACGAAAAATATCACCAAAATGTTTGGCCGGAAATAAAACAGAGTATTTTGGATTCCGGAATTATACATATGGAAATTTATCGGATTCTAAATCGATTGTTAATGATTATTGAGGTTGATGAAAATTTTTCTTTTGAAGCTAAAAATGAATTGGATAAAAACAACCCGAAAGTTCAGGAATGGGAAGGATTGATGTCGAAATTTCAACAACAGTTACCCAATTCTAAGCCTGGAGAAAAATGGCAGTTGATGGATAAAGTATTTTCATTGTAAATTCTTTTTAAGAAAACGGATAAAAATGATTATTGATTCTCACATACACTTCTGGAAATTTGATCCGGTTCGGGATGCCTGGATTACGAACGAAATGACCGCCATCCGAAAAGATTTTCTGCCGGAAGATTTTTCTTTACCCTTAAAAGAAAATAATATTGAAGGTTGTATTGCCGTTCAGGCCGATCAAAGTGATAAAGAAACTGAATTTTTGGTGAATTTAGCTCTAGAAAATCCTTTCATCAAAGGAATTGTCGGCTGGATTGATCTGACCTCCGGAAAGTTGGAAGAATCACTTCAAAATTATCAGTCTGAAAAACTCATTAAAGGTTTCAGACATATTGCTGAAGGAGAAGATTTCGGTTTTCTGCTACAAAAAAAAGTACTTAACGGAATCGCTTTGCTTCATCAGTATGGTTATACTTTCGATATTTTGTTGAAGCAGAATCAGCTTTCGGATGCTGTAAAGCTTTCGGGAAAATTACCTGATCAGCCTTTTATTTTAGACCATTGCGGAAAACCGGATCTGAAAATAAATGATTTAAAAGATTGGAAATTGAATATTTCAGAGCTTGCCCAAAATCCTAATCTATATTGCAAGATTTCAGGACTTTTAACTCAGGGAAACGTGAGTCGTATTGATGAAAAATCAATTTCTGAAATTTTAGATTGTATCTTTTTAAAGTTTGGAATTAAGCGTTTGGTTTTCGGAAGTGACTGGCCTGTGATGCTATTAGGAGGAAATTATGCTTTGTGGATGGAATTGATTTCAAAATATGTGAGTCAGTTTTCAAAAGAAGAACAGGAACGTTTTTTCTCTGGAAATGCTGTGAAATTTTATAATTTATAAATAAATGGGATGACCCAATCTTTGCGCACTTTGCGTTAAAAAAACATGAAATTATGAACCTAAATCTCAATCATAAAATAATTATTGTAAGCGGCGGCGCAAAAGGTATTGGAAATGGCATTGCAAAAGTTTTAGCCGAAGAAAAAGCATTTCCAATCATTATCGGAAGAAACGAAACTGACAATAAAAAAGCCATTCAGGAAATCAAAGATCTTGGAGGAAAGGCAGATTTTATTACTGCCGAACTTTCTCAACCCGAGGAATGTAAAAAAGCCATCGATGAGGTTGTAAAGAAATACGGAAAAATCGACGGAATCGTCAACAATGCGGGTGTAAACGACGGAGTAGGACTGGAAAATGGTTCTTACGAGGGATTTATGGCATCTTATCACAAAAATGTTGTCCATTATTATCTTTTAGTTCATCATGCACTTCCTTACTTGAAAAAAAGTAAAGGTTCGATTTTAAATATCGGAAGTAAAACCGCGGAGACTGGGCAAGGTGGAACATCTGGTTATGCCGCAGCCAATGGGGCAAGAAATGCCTTAACAAGAGAATGGGCAGTTGAACTTTTGCCTTATAAAATCCGCGTCAACGCTATTATTGTAGCGGAAGCGTGGACTCCGCTTTATCAATCCTGGATTTCTACTTTTGAAAATCCTGAGGAAAAACTGAAAAGCATAACCTCAAAAATTCCGTTGGAAAAACGCATGACAACTTCAGAGGAGATTGCGAACATGGCAGCATTTCTCTTATCAGAAAAATCTTCTCATACAACGGGACAACTGATTCATGTGGACGGAGGATATGTACATCTGGACAGAAGCTTAGGATAATTTAAACGATAGAGATGTATTGTAAATATTGTTTTCTGAAAATAATACAAAATTTAATAAAAATGGCGTCACCTGATCTAAAGTGACGCCATTTTGTTTCACATATCAACCTCTAACTTCCAAAAGTAGATTATTGTCTTTAAAATTGACAGATACCACATGTAGATTAAATTGCCATTATTTTTTTATCAACTATTTGATAGTCCACTAGAAAGCTCTATTTTTGCATTCGAAAACATAAAATCATCGCTGATGAAATAATGTTTTTACTAAAAAAACTAAACCTAAATCTGAAAATTAATTAAATCATGAAAATCAAAAAAACGCACCGCATTTCATTTTGTTAATTCAGCAATACTGATTGTTTCAAACAATTTAAAACAGCATTAAATCTTTAAAAATTTCTTTAGAGCCTGGTCATATATAACCAATATGACTTATTTGATTATTTCCTTAAATCAAGGAGAAGCTTTAATGAATATTGAAGGAAATGTAATGTCTTATCAGTAACAATGCTACTTTTTTATCAACGAAAATATTTTTACAATCAACGCTTATTCATTGATTAAAGCTCTTGTTTTTAGATGAATCAATTTGATTTTGAAGCATTTTTATTTTTCATGGAGTTCAGAAACCATTCAAACGAAGCGGAACCGAAAAGCTAGACGAGTAGGGGAAATATTTAAAACTAAACATGAAGAGAATTATTTTATTAAAAACGATGAAAAAACTCTACTTTTTACTCTTAATCCTCATTTCACTTTCTGCATTTGCACAAACGTATAGCTACACAACTTACAATACGTCAAATTCAGGAATAGGAAGCAATTATATTGCTGATATTAAAACCGATTCAAGCGGTTTGCTGTGGATTGCAACGTATAATGGGGTTTCGACTTTTAACGGAACTACTTTCACCAACTATAATACCACTAACTCCGGTATTGCATCCAACTCAATTTTAAAAATTGAAATTGATAGTCAGGGCAGAAAATGGATGGCTTCTCAGTTCAATGGTATTATTTCATATAACGGAAGTACGTGGACGAATTTTACGACTTCCAATTCCGGACTTCCAAGTAACGAAATTATTGACATCGCTGTTGACGGACAAAATACCCTTTGGATAGTAACACCTGCAGGACTTACAAAATTTAACGGAACTACCTGGACTACTTATAATTCAGTATCCAATCTTAATTCTGTAGCTACTGACAGTAATAACGGGGTGTGGGTTACTAATGGGGGAGTATTGTACAAATTTAATGGTACAGATTTCAATTTTATTGCACAGGGAACTCAAAAAATATTGAGAATTGCCAATAATACAATTTATATAAAAGGTTCTGATAGCTTAATTACTTTAACAACAAGCGGAACGAACCTAACATTTATCTATCAAAGCACTTCTTGTCTGGCAGGATATCAGCTGAATGCTTTGGATGTTGACAGTACGAGCAAGGTGTGGATAGGGTTTAATGGTTCAGGTGTACAAAACTTTACAAACTGTACTACTTATACTAAAGCAAATACGAATCAGGGGTTGCCGGATGATTATTTTAGTGCAGTAAGAACCCAATCTTCTGGAACGGTCTGGTTGGGAACGTTGCAGCTCGGTTTAGTGAAAATGGCACCAGGAAGTACATCAACTTGTAATCCTCCAACCCAGATGTATACTTCTAATATCACTTCTACAACGGCTACCTTTAACTGGTTGCCTTCAACATCAGCACCCAATGGAGGTTATTACTATGTTTATAGTACGAGTCCTACGATGACAGGTTCAGCTACTGCCACTACTTCTACAACTACAAATGTTGCTAATTTGTTACCAAACACAACTTATTATTGGTGGGTTGCCGCAAATTGTGTTTCTAGCCAAAGTACTTGGGTTCCCGGGGGAGCGTTTACGACACTGCCGATCCAAACGGGATGCTGGAAAACGATAAGCGCAGGTACTTTCCATTCATTGGCAATAAAAACTGATGGAACGCTTTGGGCTTGGGGTGATAATAGCAATGCTCAATTGGGTGATGGAACTAATATTCAGAGAAATACTCCGCTCCAGATAGGGACGGCAACGAATTGGAAAAAAGTGTTTGCAGGTGAGAAATATAGCGTTGCTATCAAAGCAGATGGAACACTTTGGACGTGGGGATATAACCAGTTTGGATTTTTAGGAGACGGAACTACAACTAATAGAACCATTCCAACAAAAATAGGAACGGCGACTGACTGGGAAGATATCGCGGTAGGAGATAGTCACAATTTAGGTCTAAAATCAAACGGAACACTTTGGGCTTGGGGAATGAATATAGATGGAGGCCTGGGAGACGGAACAGGGGTGGATAGACTTATTCCCACTCAAATAGGAACGGGAACCAATTGGAAAAGTATTGCTGCAGGTTCTTTCTTCTCACTGGCGGTAAAAACGGATGGTACGCTTTGGGCTTGGGGTTATAATGGTCATGGACAATTGGGTGACAACACGTTGACAAACAGATTTGTGCCGAAACAGATAGGAACCAGTACTGATTGGGCAGATGTGGCCGCAGGAGATTCTCATAGTGTGGGGAGAAAGCTAAATGGTCTGCTTTATACTTGGGGATATAACGGATCAGGTCAGTTAGCGGATGGAACTACGATTAACAGATCAATACCCTTTTTAGCATCTGATGGAATTCAAAAAGTTATTACAGGAGGTTTTAATACCATAGCCATTACAACATCAGGAACTGTAATTGCCAGTGGAAATAATAATACTGGATCGTTTGGTAACAATACCACAACCAGTACATCAAATTGGATTGTTCTTGGAAACAATTCTCATATGATGATTTCTACAGGAGGATGGCATACTTTATCTATCAATAATGATGGCATTTTAAAAGTAACAGGCGCTAATAATCATGGACAAATAGGCGATGGTACTAATATTGATAAAAATACATTTACTCAGCTTATATGCCCTACAAGTGCTTTAGCAGTGGATGAAACTTCAACAGTAGCAAACAGTGATGATCTAAAAGTATTCCCAAATCCGGTACAGGATATTTTGAATATTTCGTCTGATCAAAAAATTCTTTCAGTAGCGGTTTACAGTGTAACTGGACAACAGGTTCTTACTAAAACAATTAATGATAATAAAGGATCGGTTGACGTTTCTGCTTTACCATCCGGAGTTTATCTGGTTAAAGTAAATGCTGATAAAAATACAGTAAAAACGGTAAAAGTAATCAAACGATAAGTTTTGATGAAAAAGACTCTAAAATAAAAGATAGAGTATATAAAAATGGCGTCACTAATTTAAGTGACGCCATTATTTTTTTGTTAACTGTTTGATGATCCATAAGAAAGATATATTTTTGCAGCCAGTAATTAGAATCGCAGTTGATCGTATTCTTTTTCTAAAAAAACTAAAACCTAAAATTGAAAACTCATTAAACCATGCAAATGAAGAAAAATTACACCTTATTTCGTTTTATTAATTCATCAGAACGAATTGTTACCGACAATTTAAAACAATATTAATTCCTCAATTTTTTAGAGACACAGGTTATATCAGATTGATATTTCTTATTCGTCTATTTCCTGAAATCAATGTAAAGATATCAGGAAATTACGCGACTCAGAATATCTCTTAAAATCAAAATATATTTAAATATTAAACCATTTATCTTTTACTATTATGACAAAGAAATTACTTACCATTGCCTTAACAGGTTTATTCAGCACGACAGCTTTTGCTGCCGATCTGTATGTTAGAAATGGTGGCGCTGGCGGATCTTATTCCACAGTAAGTGCTGCTATCACGGCTGCTGCGGACGGAGACCGCATCATTATTCAGCCTAAAACGAATGGAACTGCATATGTAGAAAATCTTACCATCAATAAATCACTGACTTTTGTCTCTGAAACCATTTATAACAGATATTTTATTCAGGGAACTATTACGATCAATCCGGCAGTAGGCAGGGTGGTGAATATCAGTGGTTTGAGTTCAGGAAACTTTACCATCTACAATGTAGTGGCGAGCGGACCGACAACCGGTGGAAGAACGACTATTAATCTGTATAACTGTTATCTGAATAATGTTGCTACCAACCAAGCCAATACTACGACCAACATTTCTGGAAGTACGGTTTCAGGAGGTATTAGTTTTTCCCATGGAAGAGTTACAGCTAACAAAGCACAGTCAATTTCTATTAGTTCTACTGCAACAGATACAAGTCCTGCAACCACAGATATAGAAGTCTATGGCAATAAATCTGATTTTGGGATAACGCACTCACAGTCAAATTATAACTTTAAATTGTATAATAATTTTTGTCGCGGCGTATTTGTTTATGCTATAAAGACAGGCAGCTCAAACGAAATTATCAATAATACGATTTATGACCCTTATGGAGGTGATGTACCTCCGTTTTTCATCAATTTAAATAATGGAAATACCGGAAATATTGCCATCATAAACAATGCGGCTTCTTTTGTGGTAGGTCAAACCAATGTTTGTATTAAAAACAATAATAATGCTACTGTAACAGCCAGTTACAACCTATTTACCAATCCGTTTGTAACAGATGGAGCTATGACTCAAAGCAACAATTCAGGATCTGTAAATATGAACTTTGATAATACCAATTACACGATAAGTGGTATGAATGCAAATGCCGGAAATCCAGATGTAAGTTACACCGATTTAGATTTAACAAGAAATGATGCCGGTCACTATGGAGGTTCAAACAGCTGGGCAAATTACTGGCCGACAGACAGTGGAGGCAAGCCTCAGGTGAATTATTTGCAGACTCCGAGAACCATTAGCAGCGGAACATTAAATATCACAGGATCTGGTTTTTCTAAATAATCGTTAATCATACAACAATATGAATAAATATATCTATAGTATAATCGCTTTGCTTATGATCGTTTTGTGCCCCGCACAGATGTACGTAAGCCAAGCCGAGTATTTTTGGGATACCGATCCGGGCACAGGAAACGGAATTGCTGTTTCGGCTGCCGATGGGAATTTCAACAGTGCTTTTGAACAACTGACCAAGACAGGAATTGCTGCACCAGGTAACGGTTTGCACAAATTCTGCATTCGTATCAAAGACAATACAGGTGTTTGGGGTCCTGTTTTCACGAATATTATTAATGTTCAGCAAAATCCGACCTCTACCATAATGGCTGTTTCACAGGCTGAGTATTTTTGGGATACTGATCCGGGAGCAGGAAACGGAACTCCGGTATTAGCCACTGATGGTAATTTTGACAGTTCTTTTGAGCAATTGACGAAAACAGGAATTGCTTTACCAACTTCCGGACTGCATGTTTTTAATGTTCGTATTAAAGATAATGCCGGTGTTTGGGGACCAGTTTTCAGAAATGTTATTAATGTGCAGACTCAAACTTCTACAGGTTGTTGGGATACTCTTGCTGCAGGAGGTGAACACTCGGTGGGAATTAAAGCAGACGGAACATTGTGGGCGTGGGGAAATAATTCTACAGGACAGCTTGGAGATGGTACCATCGTTTCAACTAATATTCCAACTCAAATAGGAACAGCGAATAATTGGGTAAAAGTATTTGCAGGAAGTTATAATACGTTTGCTATTAAAGCAGATGGAACATTATGGGCATGGGGGCTGAATGATTTCGGACAATTAGGCGACGGAACTAAAATAGATAAACTGACTCCCACTCAAATCGGAACAGCCACGAATTGGAAAAGTATTGCACCAGGCCAGTACCATACACTAGCCCTTAGAAATGATGGAACACTTTGGAGTTGGGGTTCTAACAGTTCCGGGCAATTAGGTATTGGCACAACTGTAGAGAAAGTTGTACCTACACAAATAGGAACAGAAACGAGCTGGCAAACTGTTACAGCAGGATGGTCTCATAGTGTTGCTATTAAAGCAAATGGTACCCTTTGGGAATGGGGCTATAATTCTTATGGTCAGCCAATGGGTGTTGGTGTACCAGTAAAAACTAATCCGGTTCAAGTGGGAACAGCTACGAATTGGAAAAATGTGTCTTCTGGCCGCGAGCATATTATAGGTATGAGAACAGACGGAACGCTATGGGGTTGGGGATACAATGCAGGCGGGCAATTAGGTGACGGAACAACTACAGATAAATATACTCCAACTCCAATAGGAACGGATACCGATTGGCAAAATATATCTGCCGGAAGCGTTTTTACCTTTGCAATAAAGACAAACGGAACACTTTGGTCATGGGGCAATAGTTATTATGGACAATTGGGGAACGGTACAAGCGGATCTACGATTACTACAGTACCTACTCAGGTAGGATCATCATCAGATAATGTGTTGATTTCTGCCGGAGGTTTTCATACGCTTCAAAAAAATGTTGATGGCTTCTTAAAAGTTTCCGGGCGAAATGAATCTGGTCAGCTGGGTGATGATACAAATATTCAAAGAAATGTATTTACTTCTATTGCCTGTCCTTCAGTTTGTACGCCTCCGACACAGTTTTCAGTGACCAACATTACTTCTTCAGCAGCTACAATTAGCTGGACAACATCACAATCTGCACCTAATGGAGGTTACATGTACTTTTATAGTACAAACCCAATCGTTGGAGGTATAAATGGAAGTACGCTATCTAATACAGTAAATCTATCTACTTTATTACCCAATACTACTTATTACTGGTGGGTGGCTTCTGATTGTGGAACGAGCCAGGGAAATTGGATGTCAGGAGGTACTTTTACGACACTTCCTTCATCTGCAACAGGCTGCTGGAAAAGTGTAAGTTCAGGATATATTCATTCTGTAGGTCTAAAAGCAGACGGTACATTATGGGCATGGGGAAATAATAGTTCCGGACAATTGGGAACTGGAAGTGTAAGTTCAGAAAAAATTCCTAAACAAATTGGAACTGAAAATAATTGGGTAAAAATAGCAACCGGAAACTATCACTCTATTGCACTAAAGGCTGATGGAACAATATGGGCATGGGGGCAAAATTTATATGGGCAATTAGGAGATGGAACGACAAGCACTAGATTGGCTCCAGTGAAGATTGGAACAGGAACGGACTGGGTAAATGTTGCCAGTGGTGATAATTACATAATAGCTTTGAAATCGAATGGAACTCTTTGGGCTTGGGGACGTAATTTACGTGGTCAACTTGGTGACGGAACTACAATAGACAAATCCTCTCCGGTTCAAATCGGAACAGCAAATAATTGGAAAACTATTGCACCCGGATCAGAGCATACTTTTGCGATAAAAACTGATGGAACATTATGGGGTTGGGGAGATAATTTAACTTACCAATTAGGTGATGGAACTCAGGTAAGCAAAACCAGCCCAATACAAATAGGAACAGCTACGAATTGGAAAAATGTTGCCGGAGGATCTGTGCATTCATTAGGTATTAAAACAGATGGAACGCTTTGGTCATGGGGATATAATTTTTATGGGCAATTGGGTAACGGAACTAAGACAATTAGTTATACTCCAATCCAAATCGGAACCGAAACCAACTGGCGAAGTGTTGTTGCTAATTACGATTACTCTTCTGTAGCAATAAAAACAGATGGCACACTTTGGGCATGGGGTAGAAATAATTCCGGGCAATTAGGTGACGGAACAACAATAGATAGGCTGAGCCCAACAAAGATTGGTGACGCTACTGATAGACAGGTTGTTGCTGCGAATGTAGATAATATTCTTGTTGTCAATACTAGTGGATTTTTATCAAGTTGTGGTAACAATAATTATGGCCAATTAGGAGATAATACAAATATCAGTAAGAAAATCCTTGTTCCTGTTGGTTGTCCTGTAAGTAATTTAGCAGTAGATGAAACCGCAACGGTATTATACGATAACCTGAAAGTATTCCCGAATCCGGTGCAGGATTACTTGAATGTTTCATATGATCAAAAGATTGTTTCAGTAACAGTTTACAGTGCAGCAGGACAGTTGGTAACGACTAAAGCGATCAATGATATGAAAGGAACTGTTGATTTCTCAGGATTTACATCTGGAGTTTATTTAGTTCAGATAAATACTGCTAATACAGTAAAAACGGTAAAAGTAATCAAACGATAAGCTTTGAAAAAAAGACTCTAAAATAAAAGATAGAGTATATAAAAATGGCGTCACTAATTTAAGTGACGCCATTATTTTTTTGTTAACTGTTTGATGATCCATAAGAAAGACATATTTTTGCAGCCAGTAATTAGAATCGCAGTTGATCGTATTCTTTTTCTAAAAAAACTAAAACCTAAATTGAAAGCTCATTAAACCATGCAAATGAAGAAAAATTACACCGTATTTCGTTTCATTAATTCATCAGAACGAATTGTTACCGACAATTTAAAACAATATTAATTCCTCAATTTTTTAGAGATACAAGTTATATCAGATTGATATTTCTTATTCGTCTATTTCCTGAAATCAATGTAAAGATATCAGGAAATTACGCGACTCAGAATATCTCTTAAAATCAAAAAATATTTAAATATTAAACCATTTATCTTTTTACTATTATGACAAAGAAATTACTTACCATTGCCTTAACAGGTTTATTCAGCACGACGGCTTTTGCTGCCGATCTGTATGTTAGAAATGGCGGCGCTGGCGGATCTTATTCCACAGTAAGTGCTGCTATCACGGCTGCTGCGGACGGAGACCGCATCATCATTCAGCCTAAAACGAATGGAACTGCATATGTAGAAAATCTTACCATCAATAAATCACTGACTTTTGTCTCTGAAACCATTTATAACAGATATTTTATTCAGGGAACTATTACGATCAATCCTGCAGCAGGAAGGGTAGTGAATATCAGTAGTTTGAGTTCAGGAGACTTTAGTATTTATAATATAACAGCAAGCGGACCGACAACCGGTGGAAGAACAACCATTAATCTGTATAACTGTTATCTGAATAATGTTTTTACTAATAAAACAAATACAACAACCAACATTTCAGGATCTACTGTTAGAGGAAGTTTGGTTTTTTCCCATGGAAGAATTACAGCTAACAAAGCACAGTCTATTGCTGCAAACACTATTGAGATAGATACCACTCCTGCAACCACAGATATAGAAGTCTATGGAAATAAATCTGATATTAGTATAGAGAATTCTCAACCCAATTACAATTTTAAATTTTACAATAATTTTTGCTCTGGATTTTATGTGTTCTCTCTTAAACCAGGCAGTTCGAACGAAATTGTTAACAATACTGTCTACAAGCCTAATGCTGGTGATGTTGCTCCATTTTATATCAATTTGAACATAGCAAATTCCGGAAATATTGCCATCATGAATAATGCGGCTTCTTTTGTGGTAGGTCAAACGAGTGCCTGTATTCAGAATAACAGTAATACTGCTGCAGTGACAGCTACTTATAATGTATTTACCAATCCGTTTGTAACGCAGGGTAATATGACTCAGAGTAACAATTCGGGATCTGTAAATATGAACTTTGATAATGCAGCATACACGGTAACGGGTATGAATGTAAATGCCGGAAATCCAGATGTAAGTTACACCGATTTAGATTTAACAAGAAATGATGCCGGTCATTATGGAGGTTCAAACAGCTGGGCAAATTACTGGCCGACTGACAGTGGTGGCAAACCTCAGGTGAATTATTTGCTGACTCCGAGAACCATTAGCAGCGGAACATTAAATATTACAGGATCTGGTTTTTCTAAATAATCGTTAATCGTACAACAATATGAATAAATATATCTATAGTATAATCGCTTTGCTTATGATCGTTTTGTGCCCCGCACAAATGTACGTAAGCCAGGCCGAGTATTTTTGGGATACCGATCCGGGCACAGGAAACGGAATTGCTGTTTCGGCTGCCGATGGGAATTTCAACAGTGCTTTTGAACAACTGACCAAGACAGGAATTACGACACCTGGCAGCGGTTTGCATAAATTCTGTATCCGTATCAAAGACAATACAGGTGTTTGGGGTCCTGTTTTCACGAATATTATTAATGTTCAGCAAAATCCGACCTCTACCATAATGGCTGTTTCACAAGCCGAGTATTTTTGGGATACTGATCCGGGAACAGGAAACGGAACTCCGGTATTAGCCGCTGATGGTAATTTTGACAGTTCTTTTGAGCAATTGACGAAAACAGGAATTGCTTTACCAACTTCCGGACTGCATGTTTTTAATGTTCGTATTAAAGATAATGCCGGTGTTTGGGGACCAGTTTTCAAAAATGTAATTAATGTGCAGACTCCTCCAGTTTCTACAGGTTGTTGGGACACTCTTGCTGCAGGAGGTGAACACTCGGTGGGAATTAAAGCAGACGGAACATTATGGACCTGGGGAAATAATTCTAACGGACAGCTCGGAGATGGAACTACAATTAATAGAAATGCTCCTATCCAGATAGGAACGGCAACAAATTGGAAAAGTATTAGTGCAGGAGGCTATTATACTGTTGCTATCAAGAAAGACGGAACGCTTTGGGCATGGGGGCAAAATGATTTCGGACAATTAGGCGACGGAACTAAAACAGATAAATATACCCCAATTCAAATCGGAACAGCAACGAACTGGCAGAGTATTGATGCCGGAAGTACTCATATACTAGCGATCAAAACAGATGGTACACTTTGGGGTTGGGGTTCTAATGGATATGGACAACTTGGTGATGGCACGATCGTCGATAAAAATGTACCTACACAGATCGGAACTGCCACAAACTGGCAAAGCGTATCCTCAGGATATATTTATACTCTTGCCATAAAGACAAATGGCACCCTTTGGGCATGGGGATATAATAGCAACAGTCAGTTAGGTGATGGCAGTACGACATTAAAAACTAGTCCGGTCCAGATTGGTACAGGTACTGACTGGAAAAATGTAGATGCGGGCAATTATCATTCTGTAGGAACTAAAACAAACGGAACGTTATGGACTTGGGGTATGAATAGCTCAGGACAGTTAGGAGACGGAACTACCACAAACAAAACGACACCGGCTCAGATAGGAACAGCAAACAATTGGCAGAATATAACTGCAGGAAATAGTTTTACTTTTGCCAACAGAACAGATGGAACACTCTGGTCATGGGGTAACAATTCCAACGGACAGTTGGGTAACGGCACTGGCGGAACAATGACTACATCACCAGGACAACTGGGAGCCTCTTCAGGCAGTATGTTGATTTCTGCCGGAACATATCATATTATTGAAAAAACTGTTGACGGCTTTTTAAAGGTTTGCGGAGCAAATGGTTCAGGACAGTTGGGTGACGGAGCAAATGGTCAGAGAAATTCGTTTATTTATACTGCCTGTCCTTCAAATTGCGCTCCTCCGACGCAACTTTCAGTAACTAATATTACTTCATCGTCTGCTACTCTCAACTGGACAGTATCCGGATCAACCCCTATTGGAGGATATCTGTATCTGTACAGTACAAATCCTGTCGTTGGCGGTATAGACGGAGTTTCACCTTCTGAGTCGACAAATTTAACAAACTTATTACCTAATACAACTTACTACTGGTGGGTGGCATCCCGTTGCGGATCAAGTCAGGGTGATTGGATTGTGGGTGGTTCTTTTACAACGCTTCCTACAACAGCTACAGGTTGCTGGCAAAGTGTGAGTTCCGGATATATTCATTCAATGGGACTTAAAGCAGATGGTACGCTGTGGACCTGGGGAGAGAATGCTCAAGGACAGATGGGTGACGGAACTATAGTTTCAAAAAAGATCCCGACACAGATAGGAACTGCAAATAACTGGGTGAAAATAGCTGCAGGATATCTTCATTCGGTCGGATTAAAATCAAACGGAACGCTGTGGACATGGGGGATGAATAGCTCAGGACAGTTAGGCGATGGAACCATCACCAATAAAACGGTACCTACACAAATCGGAACAGCAACAGACTGGGTAAGTATAGCTGCAGGAGATAATTATACAGTTGCTTTAAAATCCAACGGTACGCTTTGGGCATGGGGATACAACCTCTATGGACAATTGGGAGACGGAACGACAGTCAACAGAATGACTCCGGTACAAATCGGAACCGCAACTGACTGGCTGATTATTGCACCAGGATCACAACATACTCTCGCCATAAAAGCAAACGGAACCCTATGGAGTTGGGGATATAATATCAATGGTCAGCTGGGTAACGGAAACACAAATAATAGTTTAAGCCCCACACAAATCGGAACCGCAACCAACTGGAAAAGTGTGAGTGCAGGATTTTTTCATTCTTTAGGATTAAAAACAGACGGAACACTTTGGGCATGGGGAGATAATAACTACGGACAGATGGGGAACGGAACTTTGAACGACAGTTATATTCCAATACAAATCGGAACTGCAACCAACTGGCAGAGTATTTATGCTGATTACTATTACTCTTCTGCGGGAATAAAAGCAGACGGAACACTTTGGGCTTGGGGTGGCAATAACTTCGGGCAGCTGGGTGACGGAACGAAAACCGACAGAATTCTTCCTATACAAATAGGAACAGCTACTGATCGAAAAAGTTTTGCCTCCAATATGTTTAGCAGACTTGCAATAAACACTAATGGATTTTTATCGGGAGCTGGTCGTAATGATTATGGTCAAATAGGGGATGGAACAAATATTCAAAAGAAAATATTTGTACCTGTTGCCTGCCCTGTAAGTAATTTAGCAGTAGATGAAACTTCAACAGTATCAAAGAATGATAACCTGAAAGTGTTCCCGAATCCGGTACAGGATTACTTGAATGTTTCATATGATCAAAAAATTGTTTCAGTAACAGTTTACAGTGCAGCAGGACAATTGGTAACGACTAAAGCGATCAATGATATGAAAGGAATAGTTGATTTCTCAGGATTTGCATCAGGAGTTTATCTGGTTCAGGTAAATACAGGTAATAATACGGTGAAAACAGTAAAAGTAATCAAACGATAAGTTTTGATGAAAAAGACTCTAAATAAAAGATAGAGTATATAAAAATGGCGTCACTTAAATTAGTGACGCCATTATTTTTTTGTTAACTGTTTGATGATCCATAAGAAAGACATATTTTTGCAGTCAGCAATTAGAATCGAGGTTGATCGTATTCTTTTTACTAAAAAACTAAAACCTAAATTTGAAAACCAACTAAACCATGAAAATTGAAAAAAACACACCTTATTTCATTTTTTTAATTCATCAATACTCATTGTTTCCAACAATTTAAAACAGTATAAATCCTCATTTTTTTAGAGCTACAAATGATGTTTACTACAACATGATTTTATTTTTTTGTCTAAAAATAAAACAGGAATTCTAGCGATACCACAGGGGATTTTATGTTTTATCAGTAATGATGATACTTTATTTTATCACGGAAATATTTTAAAATCAACGATTATTCATCAATTAGTATTCATGTTTTTATATGAATTAATTTGATTTTGAAACATTTTTATTTTTATGGAGTTCAGAAACCATTCAAACGAAGCGAAACCGAAAAGCTAAACGAGTAGGACAATATTAAAACTAAAACATGAAGAAAATTCTTTATTTCTTATTGCTGCTAATCAGCTTGCAGTCTTTTGCCCAATGCTGGCAAAGCGTGAGCTCAGGCTTCAGCCATTCTGTAGGAATAAAAAAAGACGGAACATTGTGGACATGGGGTCTTAACGGTAATGGCCAGTTGGGAGACGGAACTACGACAAGTAGAAATAAACCAACGCAGATAGGAACGGCTAATAATTGGGCAAAAGTAGTGGCTGGTAGCTCGCATACTGTTGCTATAAAAACCGATGGAACACTTTGGGCTTGGGGATATAATGGCAGCAGTCAATTAGGTGACGGAACTACAATCAGTAAAAATGTTCCGACGCAAATAGGAACTGCCACCAACTGGCAAAGTGTAAGCGCAGGAATTGCTCAGACAGTCGCTATAAAAACAAACGGAACACTTTGGGGATGGGGAAATAACGGAACTGCCCAATTGGGAGGTGGAATTACCGCTGATATTACGACTCCGACTCAAATTGGCACAGCTACGAACTGGAAAACAGTTGTACTGGGAGGATATCATACACTAGGCATAAAAACCAATGGGACACTTTGGGCTTGGGGAAGTAACGGAGCAGGACAGCTAGGTGATGGTACCAATACAAGCAAATCTAACCCTATTCAAATTGGAATCGCAACAGATTGGCAAGATATTGCTGCAGGTCTTAACCATTCGTTAGCTTATAAAACAAGTAGTACTCTTTTTGCTTGGGGTCAAAATGATTTCGGTCAGTTAGGGGATTATACCAATACCAATAAAAATACACCTACAGTAATTACTACAGGGGTTAAAAGTATTGCAGCGGGTAACGGACATTCTATGTTCATTCTTTCTAACGGAAATACCTATACATGTGGAGATAATAGTTTTGGACAATTAGGAAACGGTACAGGAACAAATCAAAATTCACCAGCATATATCGGAACTGTAAGCAATGGACAAATGATTGTCGGAGGCAGAAAAAATACACTTTTTATAAATGTAGATGGATATTTATCAAGCTGTGGAGCTAATGATTCAGGACAAATAGGTGATGGCACGACTACTCAGAGATATTCATTTGTTCCGGTTGCCTGTGTTGTAAGTTGTAATCCTCCGACGCAATTATATACTTCTAATATTGCTTCTACAACGGCTACTTTAAATTGGTTACCGTCAGCAACAGCACCTACCGGAGGATATGTTTATGCATATGGTACATCTCCGACTATGGGAGCAGCCAATGGAAATACTGTTTCAACAACAGCCAATGCAACCAACTTATTGCCTAACACTACTTACTACTGGTGGGTAATGTCAAATTGCGGATCCAATCAAAGCGCTTGGATTCCCGGAGGATCTTTTACAACTCTTCCTCCTGCGGGTTGTTGGCAGAAAATTAGTGCAGGTAGTACCCATTCTTTAGGAGTAAAATTAGATGGAACACTTTGGGCATGGGGAAGCAACCAGTTTGGTCAGCTAGGTGATGGAACAGTTGTTGATAAAAATGCTCCAACCCAGATAGGATTGGCCAATAATTGGAAAAAAGTTGTTGCAGGTGCTCTGTATTCAATTGCAATAAAAACAGATGGAACACTTTGGGCTTGGGGCTACAACTGGACAGGTCAACTGGGAGACGGAACTACGATCAACAAAAATATCCCTACACAAATAGGAACCGCTACCGACTGGACAGAGGTTGATATAGCAAGCAATCATACATTAGCTATAAAAACAAACGGAACACTTTGGGCTTGGGGATATAATAATAACGGACAATTAGGAGACGGTACTACTGTAACTAAAATTGTACCTACACAAATAGGAACAGCAACTAATTGGAGAAGTATCGCAACTGGTATTGAGTTTTCTCTAGCCATAAAAACCAATGGAACACTTTGGGCTTGGGGAGCCAATGGATCAGGTCAATTGGGTGACGGTACAACGGTAAATAAAATAGCACCTATACAAATAGGAACTGCTACAGGTTGGACAAATATTGCAGCGGGAGCTTATCATTCTGTAGCAAGCAATGCAAATGGCTCTCTCTATACATGGGGACGAAATACCGAGGGACAACTTGGTGATGGTACCAATAACAACAGATCTACACCAGCTCCAGTATTTGATCAGATTAAAAGTATTGATGCAGGATGGTATTATACGGTAGGGACAATAACACCTGGAAATATGTTTTTTTGCGGGCAAAACAATTATGGACAGCTGGGTAACGGCACTACCAATAATAGTTCAAACTCAATTTCTGTAAGTAATGCTACCGACTTTAACATCGTTTCTGCAGGTGCATATCATACTCTTGCCCTAGATAATGATGCTTTTTTGAAAGCTACTGGAAATAACGAAGGAGGAAGATTGGGAGACGGTACTATAGTGAATAAAACTTCATTCACTTCTATCACTTGTCCGGTAACAGCAGTTTGTAACCCGCCGAGTCAATTGTACAGCTCTAACATAACTTCTTCATCAGCTAGCCTTAATTGGGTGGCACCAACATCGGCTCCTAGCGGAGGTTATCAGTATCTTTACAGTACAAATTCAACGATTGGCGGTATAAGTGGAGCTACATCTTCCACAACGGCAAATTTGACAAATTTATTACCTAATACTATTTACTATTGGTGGGTAAGCTCTAATTGTGGATCCGGCAGTCAGAGTCAGGCTAATTGGATAGCAGGAGGTTCATTTACTACACTTCCTACATCTACAACAGGTTGTTGGCAAAACTTTAGTCCCGGGGATACTTATTCATTAGGAATAAAAACCGATGGAACATTATGGGCATGGGGAGGCAATAATTATGGACAGTTAGGAGATGGAACGACTATTCAAAAGACTACCCCGACACAAATTGGAGTAGCCAATAATTGGTCAAAAGTATCTGCAGGTAAATTCCATTCTATAGCATTAAAAACCGATGGGACTTTATGGACTTGGGGATATAACAATAATGGACAATTAGGTGATGGAACTTTAGTAAATAAATCTACTCCAACACAAATAGGAACAGCAAATGATTGGACAAGTATTGCAACTGGAGACAATTATACAATGGCTATAAAATCCAATGGAACACTTTGGGCTTGGGGACTTAATGATAACGGACAGTTAGGAGATGGGACTGCAGTAAATATTTCTACTCCAACACAAATAGGAACAGCAAATGATTGGAAAATTGTAGCACCTGGAGTACTGCACACTGTTGCAATCAAGGCTAATGGAACATTATGGGCTTGGGGACTTAATAGTAATGGACAATTAGGTGATGGAACTTTAGTAAATAAATCTACTCCAACACAAATAGGAACAGCTACAAATTGGAAAAGTATAATTGGCGGATTTAATTATTCTTTAGGATTAAAAACCGACGGAACATTATGGGCTTGGGGACTTAATGGTAACGGACAATTAGGTGACGGAACTACAACTAGTAAAACAAGTCCTATACAAATTGGATCATCCACAAATTGGCAGAGTATTGATGCTAACAATTTTTATACTTCTTTAGGAATAAAAACCGATGGAACACTTTGGACATGGGGATTAAATGATGTTGGACAATTGGGAGACGGAACTATAGACTCTAAAACTACTCCAATGCAAATAGGAAATTCTACTAACAGACAGACTGTTATAGGAGGTTCATTCAATACATTTGTAATAGATAATAATGGATTTTTATCAGGTTGTGGGAATAATAGTACTGGTCAGATAGGAGATGGCACATATGTTCAAAGGAGAATTTTTGTTCCTGTCGCCTGTCCTACAAGTGCTTTAGCGGTGGATGAAACTTCATTAAGATCAAACAATGATCATTTGAAAGTTTTCCCGAATCCGGTACAGGATTATCTAAATGTTTCTTATAACGAAAAAATTGCTTCCGTGACAGTTTACAACGCAGCGGGGCAGTTGGTAACAACTAAAGTTATAAATGATACAAAAGGAACAATTGATTTTTCAGGATTTGCATCAGGAGTTTATCTGGTTCAGGTAAATACAGCAAATAGCATTGTGAAAACAGTAAAAGTTATCAAAAAATAAATTTAAAATTAGACTTTACAATATTAATTTTAGTTTAGGTTTAAATTAATTATAGTCAGCGTGTACGGATTTGTGCACGCTGATTTTTTTTACAATATTTTTATTTGAATAAAGAATAATACTTCTTTGATTATATTGATCATAACCAGCAGATAAAGTAATGCAGAAATCATAAATTTAATACATAATTCATAATGTCGTGATCTAAATAACGAAAGAATCTGATAGTTTCGCAAGCAATTTAAAAACTATTAAAAACAGACAAAATTAATTATGATTCAAAAAAAACTAATTGGATGGCTATTTATGTTTGCGATAACGACCATCGGATGCCAAAATGATGAGTTTTCCTCAACTTCAATGGAGGAAGAGTTTTCCTCAAAAGCCAATGTTAGCAAAGCGGCTATAGACGTAAGTGTCAATGCTTATGTAGATACAGGCAGCTATATCAGTTCGGGCTTTAGCTTTTTAAATCCATCTCAGATCGACAAAAACCGTCAGGCGATAGGCGGAAGTTCTTACACCGAAGTTTATGGATTCAACATTCCTGAGGAAAACAGAGTAAGAGGAATCCGCTGGAATACCGATGATGAAACGACATCAATCTGGAGACCTCAAGGAATTGCAGGTTTTACCAAAGATGGTGTTCGCTATCTGTTGGTGAGTTGGTATGCAAAAGATGATGCTGAATATAAAGGCTCCCGCATTACCCTTATTGATATTAGTCCGAGTTCACCTACTTATCTTACATATCGTCATATTTTGTTGGTGCAGCAAGATGTTCCGGCAAATGTGACAACTTATTCACAATATGGCTCTTACGCCCCATTGAATGTACATGCCGGTGGAATTGCTTATTTTAAAGATAAAATATATCTCAGCAGCACCAATTTAGGTGTTCGTGTATTTGATTTAAATAAAATAATTGAAGTAAGCACAGGCGACACGACCAATGATAGATGTGGTAAAGATGCCAACGGTAATTTATACGCCTTTAATTATCGATATATCTTACCTCAGATTGGATATCAAAAAATCAATAATGCCAGTCCTTTTTCTACGATTCAGGTGAATGATGAAGGGACTCAGTTCTGGACAGGACAATATTATGCAGGAAGCGCGGATGCAAGTATTGTTCCTCAAGTTTTTGGTTTTCCTGTTGACGCAAATGGTATGCTGCAAAACTCAGGAATTGTTTCGGTAGCTCCCAAAAACAGTCTTTTTGCGGATAATCATGCCCATGGCATTCAGGGCGTATTCAGAAAAGGAAACAGAACATGGCTTTCCTGTACCGGATCTCCGAGTAACTCTTATGGTTCCAATGCAAGACTGGCAAGGTATACCGATGGAGCTGATGATACTGTACGCTATCGATGGCCCTACGGAGCCGAATCTCTTTATTACGAATCCCAATATGGATATCTGTGGAGTCTGACGGAATATGAACCCAATGCCGGAGCACAGAATGGCAGCCAGGTCAACCGATGTATATTTGCTGTTGATTTTTCTAAATACGAATAATTATTTTTAAATCATTGATTTGTAAACAGATAAGCGTCATTGTTATAATAATGCTTATTAACTTTTTCTGGTAATGACCTGTTGTGCATTTTGATTTGTTTTCGTCAGTTCGAGTACATTTTTTCTCCACTTTGTTACGAAAAAACATTCGAACTGACGAATCTAATACCAAAATTTTGCAAAATGTACAACGGGAGGTAATAATAAAAAATATGGACCCTTGTTTTTCAGAGTACTAAGTATTATTTCTGATTAAGATATGATTGATTTCAGTCTTAAATTAATAAATTAGAAGATCAGATTCTGGAAAATATTATCTTTTGAAAGTGGTGATTGATCAGTTATCTATGACCGAATGGCATGTTTTTCTATTTTGCTTTTACAGAATTGTGATTTGGATCACACAGAAATAGTGACTTAAATCCTGTTTTTAAAAAACAAATATGATGAACTTTGTAATATAAAATTAAATAAATATAAAAATGAGTAAAAAAGTTTTATTTGTACTTACGAGTCACGATGAATTAGGAGATACAGGTCTGAAGACCGGATTCTGGACAGAAGAATTAGCAGCTCCCTATTATGCACTATCTGATAAAGGTGTTGAGATTACACTTGCATCTCCAAAAGGAGGCCTTCCGCCTATTGATCCGAAAAGTGAAGATCCTTCCGCTCAAACGGAAGCTACACGAAGAATGGATAATGATACTATTTTAAAGGATAAATTGAAAAATACATATAAGTTATCAGAGGTGAAAAGCGAAGATTTTGATGCTGTATTTTATCCGGGAGGACATGGTCCTTTATGGGATCTGGCGGAAGATAAAGTTTCTCAAGAGCTTATTGTTGATTTTTATTCAAATGATAAACCTGTAGGATTTGTATGCCACGCACCCGGAGTTTTAAAGGATGTAAAAATAAACGGTGAATATCTGGTAAACGGTAAAAAAGTGACCGGATTTACCAACACAGAAGAAGAAGCTGTTCAGCTGACAGAAATTGTTCCTTTTTTGGTAGAAGATATGTTAAAGAAGAATGGAGGAGTATACAGTAAGATCGCAGACTGGAATCCATATGCGGTAGTAGACGGAAAGCTGGTTACAGGACAAAATCCTGCTTCTTCTGAAAAAGTTGCAGAAGAACTGTTGAAGCTTATATAAACACTTTTCACGGCCTGTTTAAAAATAAAATTCGGCTGATTCATCTGTGAATCAGCCGACTTTATAAATCCCGTAGCTATCTTTTAAGTGACAGTAAGTACTATTTCTGATGAAAATATGATTAATCCTCAGTCTTAAATTTAATTGATTAGGAAAATATTATTTTAAAACTTGCTGATCATAAAGTAAATTATCATCTTCATCGAAACTGATGATCAGAACTTTATATTGTTTTGCAGTGTCATTATTGAAAAATTTAATTCTTGGCGGAACATAATCACTGTCAAATAAATTAGGATTCCAATAGAGTGTTTCTCTGGTATCATTGTCGATTTTCTTTGAAGGATCATCATTATCCAGCATCTCAATAGGAAATTCTGAAGGTTTATCATAACCTTTTACTAAAGATGAATTTTTATTTTCTGTTTGCTTTTTTTCATTATTTTTAGATTTCATATTGCCTCTCATGGTGTAGATCGCTACAGCATCACCTATTAATCCTGATCCTTTAATAATTTTCACCATCGCAATACTGCTTATAGGAAGGCTTGAAATCATACTGGGGTCGGTCTGTACTTCATCCAAATATAATTTAGCCTGTTGACCACGAATATAAGGTGCATTCACCCCTGAATTATCCCTTTGAAATGTTAAGCCCGCCGCTCTTCCTTGCAGCCAGTCTAGTATATTGCTTGATCCTGCGGCATGTTGATCTTCATTTACAAAATCGAATATAGTGGTATTGAGAGAGCTAAACATTCCTGTAGACAGTTGCTTGTCGAGTTCTTCTTTGGGATCCGCCTTTTTTCCTACTAATTTTACCTCTTCAATCTGCTCAATCTGCTCATGTGTTTTTTTTATGTTTTTCTGAGTGTTGATGGCTCTGGAAATTGATTGTGGAAGCTTTTTATTTTCGGCAGCTTTCACCAGTTTGTATTTTGTAGCAGGCAAATTGCCTTTAAATTCTGTAGGATTAACAAGGGGTTCTACCGTGACGAATAAATTATCGTTATTCACTTCTTTATTCTTTTCTGAATTGATAAATAATGAAACATTCAAAGGTTCATCAAAGCTAAGACTGTTTAAATAAATATATCCGTTCTGATCTGTTCGGAATTGACTTATAGTAGGCTCATTCTGACCTAATTTCAACATTAAATTTACATTGGTATCTTTCATCAAACCATTGTCTTTAACAGGTTTTACTTTATATGAAAGAAATTTTTGAGCATTGTTTTTTATGGTCGGTACAGATCCGTTAAGTACTGAATTCCAGTCAAATCTTTTCCAGGTTTCAGAAATCATCAAAGCGTCCAGGGCTTCACTGTTGGCATTTTTAGAAAAATACTGTGCCGGAGCATCTATTTTTGAGGTAAAATCTCCTGTCAGCCAAAGACCGCTCAATAAGTTTTCTTCTTCCGGACTGTTGGTGCCGTCATCTTCACTTACCAAAACGGTATAATTCTTAAAATGCGTCTCAGGAGAAAGGTCAATACTGTTGAAAGATCTTGGAGTTTGTTTTAAACTCTGATCGATCATTGTGGCCTTCTCAATCCTTAAATTATTGGGTTTTATAAAACAAAGTCGCTTTGCAACGAGGTTATCCTGATCATCAAAGATGGCTAATTGTAAAATCCCGTTGTTTCCATTGCTTATTTTCGTAGGAATAAGACTTGATACTTCATTCGTTAACTTAGAGATATTGGCTTTATAGGCAAGATGATTATTAATGGTTCCGACAATTTTATAATTTTGGAACTGCTGTTTTAAATTGACTCCTTTTAAGGTATATTTAACTCCTTCCTTCGAGCTGTAAACTTCCAGATTGATACCGCTGTCGGCAACAGGAGGCAGATCGATGGTCTGGTTTTTCCCCATATTGTCCTGAATAATAACCTGATATTTTTTTCCTAAAACGGGAGTTATCTTAAAAGCCCCGACATTTTTATCAAAAGATTTAAATGTAGCAATAGATATTTTTGGGTTTTGTGCATCTATTACTTTTCCGCTCCAGTTTTCAGGAAAAGAATTACTGGTTGATAATCTTACAGCGAATTTCGTAGGCATACCATCAATAAAATTTCCTCCTTCAGGGAAAGCTTTCGCAGACCAGTCAGAATTTTTAGAAATCTCTAATGTTTCAGTTGCATTCGGATTGTAAACAGGAATCGTTTTTACAATCTGAAAATCTTCACTGAAATTGTTCATATAAGGCGTATAAGCCCTTACGAAATAAACCTGCTCCGGAAGATTTTCTTTGAGTTTAAAATCTCCGCTGCCTTCGCCATTGGTAAGAAGTATGGTCTTCCAGTCTATTAATTTCTTATCAGAGTCGTATAATTCCACAAAAAGAGTAGTAGACAAATCAGAACGGTTATAACCATCAAATACAAAACTTTTGAACCAGATTTGGTCGCCGGCGGCATATTGTGATTTATCAGTAAGGAGATATACTTTTTCTTGTTCGTAATTATTCTCAAGATTTGTGATTGCTTTTTCCAGTTTCGTTTGTGATAATACAGGCTGTACCGTTGAAATAAGCAGTAGAAAGAAAATATTTTTCATAAAAATCTTAGCGCATTTTAATCCATTGCTAAAATACTCAATTAAAGACGTATAAAATTGATATTTATTGTCTAATCTGAAAAATTAAGGAGATTTTAATTAATTATTTGTGGGTAGATAAAAAAATATTAGAAGTCTCGATCTTAAAATATCTTAGATAGTGAAAGGTATCATATCCGATTTTGAATCAAGATATTCCATCTGAAAATAATACGTTTTATTTTTCTCAACATTGAAATTTACTCCTTTAAAATCAAGAAACAGACTGTTGTATAATTCTTCACATCTGGCCTTTAAAACAAATTGAGCGGATTTTCCTATTTCAATTGTAATTACGTTTTCAGTATATTTTATTGGCGATATGTAATTTACTCCTCTTTCTACTTTATTTTGATGCTCATCATACAGGTTTACGGTTCTCCTTGTAAAGCCTCCTGAATCATCGGATATATTGGATTTTATAATTTTTTCGGACAAATTGCATATACTTATTTTAAATAACAGAATTGTTTCTTCCCTCTCTATATCTACATCTATTTTAATCGTATTCACTTTTTTATACAACGATTGCCAGGTTCCTTCTAAGAAAAGCATATATCTTCCTGGTTGATATTCTCCATAAGAAAATAAGTAGATGAGATCATTATTTTCCAGATAGTGAATTTCTAATTCATTTTCAGAGGTATATTTTTCAACAAAACTATTATTAATTCGATTAAATTTATTTTCTTGAATTAATGTATTAAAACTTTCCTCATCTATTTCTTTTTTTAATTCCCTTAACGGACTGTTATAGAAATCAATTAATTTAATTTTTTGAGTTCCGATTTCAAAAACCTCGCTTAAACATTGTTCTTCATTTCCGTCAAATAGTTTTTTCTGAATGGATTCAATTTTTTGTATCATATTCAATTAATTTGCGGATGAAATGTATAATTGGACAAAAAAGAAGCCATCCGTTTGGTATAGCTTCATTGTATCTTTTTTTGTACATTGATATTAATTGCTGAGAATACCATTAAGGCTGCCGCTAAAATTAGTTTTGAGTTTTTCATGAGAGTTTTTTTGCAATGTTGGATAAATTCTTAGTGTAAAAAAATTGCTTTAATTTATTACGACAACTTATTAATTTTTTTTTGAAAATTTTATTATTAATGCGAAAATTGTTTAAACTTTGCTGTAAGCTGCATTGAAAGTAGCTGAAACAAAAATTATTAATCAGAAAAATAAATGTAATGGCTGGAGGATATGATATTTTCAGTATCTATAAAACAATTGATGATACACGATATTTTGTGCTGCGTACTATTTTACCGGAATTCAATAATGCATCTCAAAATGATGAAGATGAGAGTTGGGAAATCGAATCAAAATGTCGTTCACAACTTTTGAGATCTATCAAAAACCGGGAAAACTGTAATGATTTTGAACGTATAGGAGAATTGCATGGTTTTCCGATTGGCGATGTTTTTTACTTAAAGTTCGGGCAGCAGCAGCTTCCGGTGTATTATATGCAGACAGAGTCCGGAAAGCCATGGATTGTTTTTGGAACAGCTGATTCTGAAGAGAAATTTTTAAATGAATTAGCGGATGATGAAGATTTACAAGCCTTAAATCCTACAGGAAAAGTAACAAAAATTGATGCCTGCTTCATCACAGCAAATGATTTCTAATATTTATAGGTTTCTGATATTGATATTTATCGTCAAAACTTTTTATTTTGATTAAATTTGTGAAATAGCTATGATAAAATGTTTGAGATTTTCCTAAAATACCTTACCGAGAAAATAGATCTTTCTGAACAGGAAATGCAATTGATAGAATCTGTATGCAAGCCTAAAAAACTCCGCAAAAAACAATTTCTTTTACAGGAAGGAGAGGTTTGGCATTACAATGCTTTTATTTGCAGAGGTTTGGTGAAAACCTTTTCGATCGCTGAAAACGGAACAGAGCATATCATTAATTTTGCTCCGGAAAACTACTGGACGGGAGATCGCGAAAGTCTGATTAATGGAACTCCATCCCGCCTGAATATCGATGCGATTGAACCTACGGAATTAATCTTAATCGAAAAATCGGATTTTGAAAAGCTATGTGCAGAAATTCCCCAACTGAATCAATTGGTTAATCAGATTATTCAAAAAAGCTTTATCGTTTCTCAGGGGAGAATCTTAGCCAATATCAGTTTTACAGCGGAAGAAAAATATCAGAATTTCCTTGAAAAATATCCTCACATTGTCAATCGTATTCCACAGCATATGATTGCTTCCTACATTGGGATCACCCCGGAAACCCTTACCAGACTGCGTAGAAACAGGGTCGAAAAATAAAACCCCTCGTTTTCATTGACTTTTGTTTGCTTTTTTTTCAAGCTTTTGTCAATGGAAAAAGGCTTCCTGTTGTAGCATCTTTGTCTTATTAAAATAACAATTAAAAATAAGACAAAATGAATAAAACAGTTTTTATAACAGGGACAAGCACAGGTTTCGGAAAATTGACAGCAACAACACTTGCCAACGCAGGTTATACCGTAATCGCGGGAATGCGCGGTATTTCAGGAAAAAACAAAGCCGTGGCCAAAGAATTAGGAGCTCTTCCAAATTTAGAAGTGATTGAAATTGATGTGACAGACGATTCTTCGGTAACCCATGCTTTCGAAAAAGTAATCCAAAAATATGGCAAAATTGATGTATTGGTCAACAATGCTGCCGTTTCAGGTTTCGGATTATTGGAAGCGTATAGTCTGGACAGAATCCGCCAGATGTTTGAAGTCAATTTTTATGGGGTTATCCGGACTTACCAGGCCGTATTGCCTTCTATGAGAGAAAATAAAAGTGGTTTAATTATCAATATAACTTCCGGAGCAAGTGCTCATACTTCTCCTTTTATGGTTCCTTATTTTGCATCGAAATTTGGAGTTGAAAGCATAACAGAAGGTTTGCAGGATGAATTAAAACAATTTAATATTGACAATGTTTCCATACAGCCCGGAGTTTATCCGACAGAAATGAATACAGGTGAAAAGGCCGGTGTCAATGCCGACAAAACTGAGATTGCAGCACTTTATGATCCGGTGGCAACGGAACAATTCAATGCTATTGGAGCAGCATTATTCGGCAAGATGAAAGAATTTAATATGAATCCACAAACCATTGCAGACGGCATATTGGAATTAATTCAAATGAAAGAAGGTGCCCGCCCTTTACGTTTTCCACTTGATGCCGTGGCGCAGGGAACAGACCTGGAATTCATCAATGCCAGAGCCGAACTGAAAGCGAAATGGCTTGCCAGATACAGCGAATAATTAAAATTTTAAATAATAACTCAAAGGTTGGAATGTTTCGTTCCAGCTTTTGTTTTTTATGGAGTTTTTTATTTGGAGCTTAATCCTGCTTGGAATTTATGCTGAGCTTATCGAAGTAAAGCAATCTCTTGAAATACAAAGTTTCTCATTCCAAAAAACAGTTTTAACTTATCGGAATTTCCGACAATGCAATTCGATATTCTGGAGGAGTATTTTATTACTGACAATAATTCAATTATCAGAAAATAGCCTATTTTTAACCTTTAAACGAAATAACAATGAAAAAACTATTTTTTGCATTCTGCATGATGATCATGAGTGGATCTGGTGTAGCAATGGCACAGTCGAAATCAAAACCTGCAGAAACCAAAGAGTCTATGCTAAAGTCACTGCGAAATACAATGGCTAAAGAAATGATCGCAGATGGTTCTCCTAAAGACAAATCCGAAAATTTTGCCGATTGTTTTACGAAAGAATTAGGTGAAAAACTGACTGTAGATGAACTTAAAATCTTTTACAAACTAAGCAACACAAAACCAGGACAAGCTCCTCCAAAAGAACTGATACAAAAGGCTGAAAAAATGGAGCTAAAAGAAAAAATGGAAAATTTGGGAACAGATTGCGGAGCTCTCTTGCAATAACAGGATAATCAAACAATCTAAATAAGGCTTTAATAAACTAAAGGTTGGAATATTTTTATTCCAGCCTTCTTTGTTTTAATAATATTTAAAATCATCAATTTCATTGACATTTGTTTGTTTTTTTTTCAAGCTTTTATCAATGGAAAAAGGCTGCTGAATGTTGGAAATTTGCTTTATAAATAACAACAAAAAAATGATCACAATGAACAATTTAAAACAACAAATTAAAGCCAATACAACAGCTGTAGCAAGTGCACTTTTATTATCAGCAGCAGTTGCAAACACTTCCGCACAGGAAAAAACAGGGATTCTTGGAATAGATCACGTCGGAATCAATGTTCCGGATATGAAGCAGGCAGTGAACTTTTTTACTGATGTTTTGGGATTTTCGGCTGTAACGACTTTAGGACCTATTCCCTTGGATGATGCTTGGAAAAAGAACAATCATATGCAACCCAAAACAGGTCCTGTAACCATCAAAATGGTAAAAGCGGGAACAGGAGCCAATATAGAATTATTCGAATATAAAGACAACAAAGGAAGCACACAGCAACCGGGAGGAGATGACATCGGAGCCAGTCATATTGCTTTTTACACCAATGATATCAGCAAAAGTGTAGCTTATCTGAAAAGTAAGGGAATACAATTCTTAGGAGAACCGTTTTTGATGCCTTCAGGCGATACGGAAGGGGAGACTTGGGTTTATTTTGCAACACCTTGGGGTTCCAAAATGGAGTTGGTTTCTTACCCCAATGGAAAAGGCTATGAGAAAAATAATCCGGGAACAATTTTATGGTCACCAAAAGATGCTGTGAAAAACAAAACTGAAAAAACAGATTCAAACCTACTTACTGAGAATGAAATTCGTTCTTTAGTAGAAGGCCATTTAGCAATCTGGAACGAGAGAGACCTTAAAAAACGTGAAGTATTAATGTCAAAAATTTATGCAGCTGATATTGAAATGATAGACAGTCATTTTGTTGCTGTCGGGCACAAAGAAATTAATGGTTTTGTGGATGGATTGCAGCAGAAAAATCCTCTGTCCAGATTTTCTCATATCAAATCAATCGATGTTAATCACAACATTGCAAGACTGTACTGGCAGAACGGAACTCCCGAAAAACCTGACGCTGTTACCGGAATGGATCTCTTTGTTTTCGAAAATGGAAAAGCAGTTAAGCTTTATGTTTTCGTAGATAACAAAAAGTAAATTCTTTTAAAATCACAAACAAGTTTTTTAGGTAAAAATAAGCGATGAACAAATATTCATCTGTAGGATTGTTATTCTCTTTTTTACAAATTTTTAATCAGATTCCATTATTAACATTTAAAAATAAGATCATTATGAAAGCATCAGTAATCAATCAAAATTCGGAAAACGAAACATTAATCCGCGAATTATACCGTATAGCAGAAATTCAGGATGCCAAAGCATTTGTAGAATTATTTGCAGAAGACGGTTATTTCTGGGATGTTTCTGCAGGAACCAAGTATTATGGCGAAGATATCGGTAAAACAGTAGAGGTATATGCAACAGCTTTTCCGGATATGCACCGGGAACTATATGACATTTATGTTTTGGAGGATGAAAATACGGTTGTGGTAGAACTTTCTCTGAATGGAACCCATAAGGGACATCTTCAGCTTTCTTCAGGAACGATAGAGCCGACAGGGAAAACAATTCAAGTACCGTGTTGTGATGTCTTTAAGATCGAGAACGGGAAAGTAAAATCTTTTCACTGTTACAGCGCCGGAACTATTTTAATGGGGCAATTAGGATTATTTTAATTTTAAAAACCGGAGTGAATGATATGTTTTGTTCACTCCCGTTTAATCAAGCTTTTTTTAATATTATGAAAAATATAACCGATCTTCTTCAATGGCGATATGCGACCAAAAGAATGACAGGAAAAAAAATCCCTTCTGAAAAAATCAATAAAATTTTGGAAGCAGCTCACCTGGCTCCTTCGGGCATTGGATTACAGCCTTATGAAATTATCGTTATCAGCAATCCTGAGCTCAAAAAGAAAATATTGCCCATTGCAATGAATCAGCCGCAAATTGTAGAATCATCCCATCTTTTGGTTTTTGCAGCTTGGGACGAATATACCAAGGAAAGAATCGACCACGTTTTTGATCACCTTATTTTAAAACAAGATAAAAAAACGGATTCTTATGCTAAACAACGAAGTTTTGCCAAGACATTCTTTGGGAATATGAGTATTGAAGAAAACTTTCATCACGCAGCAAAGCAGGCGAATATCGCATTAGGTTTAGCAATTGTTGCAGCGGCTTCCGAAGGTATAGACTCGACGCCGATGGAAGGCTTTGATCCGATAGCACTCGACGAATTTTTGAAACTTTCATCCAAAGGGTTAAGGAGTTCTATGTTGCTGGCATTAGGATACAGAGATCAGAAAAACGACTGGAATCTTACGCTCGAAAAGGTACGTAAGCCATTTGAGGAATTTGTTACTTTTCTTTAATAATCGGATTAATTTTAGATGTAATAAAGTACTCAATGACTGTATTTTCTTAAGTGTGTTGATTGTCAGTTTGTTAGTTTAGAATTTATTGTTGGCGAATTTAACATTTACCCCGCCATTTTATCAAACTGCTGTTTGTTTTTAGTTTACATTGATGTCATCATACAAGTTGTCAACTACTTTTTCTAAAATTTTTCCTGTTTCATTAAAACTGGTGTTTGTCAATATGGAAATTCCTATATTTTGTTTCGGATAAATCACAAACCAATTCTGCATTCCGTAGATACCTCCGTGATGTCTGTACATTAATTGATGATCATTTTCTATGATGTACCAATGATAGCCTTCCCAAAAATCAGTACCTTCTTTATGTAATTTTTTATGAGATTCGGTTACAATAAGATTTGAATTGTCAAGTTGCAATTTCATATATTTTACCAAATCTGGAGCCGTTGAGTGTAATCCTGAAATTCCACCCCATAAAGTTCTGTTGAAGTTAGGCATTAACTCGTTTTTATCGTTGTAACCTTTTACCAATCTTGTTTTATCATTTTCATTGAGTGTAAACTTCGTTTGATCCATTGTATTGGGTTTCAAAATGAAATCAATAACCAGTTCCTCAAAAGATTTTTGGTACACTTTTTCAAGGATATAGGCTGTCAGCTCTGGAGCAGTGTTTGAATAGGAATAGACTTCTCCGGGTTTCGTTTCAATTTTAATGAGTTTTAATCCTTCAAAAAAAGCCTTTTTATTTTCGCTTTTTAAAGGCATATTAGGAAATCCACTGGTATGGGTGATGAGGTGTTTGATTGTTATGGGTTCTCCTTTAAATTCTAAATTCGGATAAGGCTCGTTTAGATAGATTCTAATATCATCATCTAACTTGAGCTTTTTATCAAGTACGGCTTTAGCAGCTACATAACCTGTAAAAGTTTTAGTGACAGAAGCCAGTTCATACAATGTAGAATCGTTGGGTTTGTTCCCTTTTCCAATCGTTAATTCTCCAAAATGTTTTATGGTCGATTTTCCATCTTTAAGTACGGCAATGGAAACAGAATGAAATCTCTTATCCTCTAATAACTGCAATGCATTTTTCGTAATCGCATTCTCTATATTTTGTGTATTGATTTGCTGTTTACTTTTACACCCAACTAAGACAAAAAATAAAATAATGGTTAAATATTTCATGGGAATGATTTTATAGCTTAATTGAATATATTAATCTAATGTTTTAAGGATTGTATTTTGAAATTTTTCAGATTCATCTTTATGAATTTGATGCCCTGAATTTTCAAATAAAAATAAATCTTTCTTGGGTGCTTTTACCTGCTCGTAATACCTTTTTGTAATGGAAGTTAACGTTTGAATATCATTTTTACCAACAAAAAAGTAAACGGGACAGTCGACTTTTTTAAAAGTTTTTGGCAAATCAATTTTCATCACTTCGTTCCATGCAGGAGACCAGGTTTTTGACCATTGAAGAAAGCCTTTTTTGAAATCATCAGAGGTTACATATTTCTTACCATCTTTGTAAAAAAGCCACTTTCTCAAGTAAAACATAGATTCGTCATTGGTAAAAGGAAAATGTACTTTTGATAATTCTTCCGTAGCAACAGGATTATCTTTAAAATGAATTTTTAATGTTGTAAGCAATTCTTTCTCACTTGCTAACTGACTGATTACCGGATTTACGGCAAAATAAGCGTGTAATAATTCGGAATGATTCTTAACAATATAAAAGCCCAATGCATTTCCCCAAGAACTGCCTAATAAATAAAGCTTTTTCTGATGGAGTTTCTTGAGCAGGAAATTAATAACTTCATGCGTATCCTTTCCCATGAGTTCTACTGACGGCTGGATGGGCGAAGGATTTAATTCCAACGTTTTTCCGGCATCTCTCTGATCCCATTGAACAATCGTAAATTTATTTTTTAAAATATGGGTAAAAGAATCCGCGTTTTTCATCATTGAGCTTCCCGGCCCGCCCGATAAAAATAGGAGAATAGGTTTATTGGTATCATCCGTTTTAATTTCTATGACTTGTTTTATTCCGCCAATTTCGGTGGTTAAAATAGTGTCAATTTTTACGGGATTTAATTGTGCTAAACAAAATATTGATAATAATGTTAGGATAAAAAGACTTACTTTTTTCATGATGTCTAAGTTTTTATTTGACTTTAAATAGGCTGGTACAAATATGCTGTAGAAAGTTTTGAGAAAAGTCCATATAAAAAAAGTCGGACTCATTTTAATCAATAAAATGAGTCCGATTATCTTCAATACAAAGTTCGAGTATTTGCAGTTGATTGATTATTAGTTATTTCTGAATGCTGTTGGCGTTTGGTTGGTATATTTTTTAAATGAGGTATGAAACGAAGATTTTGAATTAAACCCCACTTCATATAAAATTTCCAAGACCGTTAGTTCTTTTTTTGTGGGATCTTTTAGAATGGTCATTGCTTTTTTAACGCGGTATTCATTCACGAAATCAAAAAAGTGCTGATTGATGTGATGATTAATTAAAACAGACAAATCACGAACCGGAATTTTCACCTGATCTGCCAATTCCTGAATCGTTAATGATGGTTCTAAAAAAGGCTCTTTCTCAACCATAAATTTTTTAAGCTGCTCGATTTGACGACTTTTTGCGTCGTCGGTTTTATGTTCAGTTTCCAGCGTTTCAGCAAAATCTTTTGTCGGCTGTAAGGTGGAATCAATTCTGCGAAAAAGTTCAGGATAGTTTAATGCCTTTAATATAAACCAACAGGCCGTCAGTAAAAACACCGTTCCCGCCACAATATTCAGCCAGATAAACAGATCTCTATGCTGTGTATATCTTACAATGTTTTTTAAAATAATACATAAATGGATGAATAAGAAAGTTGCTGTAAGCTGAGATAACCATTTGTATAATAGCGTGTTTGGATTGGTGTAATTTTCAAGATAAATCTTTTTATATTTTTTAAGTATCATAAATACGCCGATGATATAAAAGAAATATTGCAGCTCCCCGATGAGTTGATACAAAAACATTTCAGGGGAGTTCCACAGATGTTTGAAAAAATATTCTTTAGCAGGGCCTTCTGCCAGATAAAGTCTAGGAATTAAAATTAAATTGGCAACAATGAAAGGGATGAGGTGCAGTAAATGCTTTCTTTTTAAGGTAAAATCTGAATAACAAACGGCATTCACGTACAGATAGAAAAGAGGCATTACCAATAAATAAGCAGATATTTTGAACGTTTTCAGATTATAGCTATCCACAAAAAGATGCATAAAAAGTCCGCTGATATCAATGGCATTGATGATAAGAAACGCTGCAAATAACCTGTTTTCCAGTTTTCTTTCCGTTTTTACCGTTAATAAAAATACGGCAAGCAGCAGCGATACAAAAACAGCAATCGCAGCAATAACTTCCAGAAAATTCAGTTTGTCCATTAGTTTTTTTGTAAAAATAGGATATAAGTGATAAAGAAAAATGGTTGTTTTTGAAGTTTTTTTCTCATGAATACAATCACAACAACGTTTAGTACATCTTACATTTAATAGATCTTCCTAAGAAAAAGTGTATGATCATTAAATTTGTCTACTAAATAAGATTATATCTTATTTTGAGACCTTTTTTTATTTGGGTAATTCAGCTTTTATAATAATACCGAAAGTTGCAAAAGTTAAAATAAATTTTAATATATTATTTACATATCGATAATTATCGATATATTTGCCATGTGGATTTAAAACAGGCAATAGAAATAGGGAAGTGTTTATCTAACGGTACTCGTTTGGAGATCTTGGAATGGCTAAAACAACCGGAGGCAAACTTTCCTCCCAATACAACTAATATTCCTAATTCTGAAGGTGTTTGCTTGAGCTTTATATATGAGAAAGCGGGTTTGTCTCAATCTACTATTTCAAACTACTTAAACGGTATGGTAAGATGTGGCCTTTTAGAACTTAAAAGATTGGGCAAATGGACCTATTTTAAAAGAAATCAGAAAACAATCGATGAATATCTCGATTTTATAAAATAAAAAAATTTAAATAAACATATCGACAATTACAAATATGTAATATAATGGATGCGTTTGGCAAATGATGACTCTATCAAAGATTAACATAAATAATAATCAGTAATAATTAAACAATTAAATAGTAATGGACAACCGTACAATAGAAAAGCTCTTGATAATCGAAGAAATCAGGAACTTAAGAATTAAATACGCACACGCATTAGATAAAAACGATATTGAAACCGCATCCTTGGTATTCTCCGAAGATGCTATTTGCCAAACGGATAGAGAACCTTGGAATGGAAGAAAGGAAATAAAAGCAGGTCTTGAAAAAGCTTTTAAAGAGTATGATGTCTATAAAAGAGAGCGCTATCCTTTTCTTCATTTGGTCTCAAACCATTTAATAGAACTTAATGATGACGGTTCTGCAAGTGGAAGCTGTTATCTTATAGACAGCGTAACAGGAAGAGAACCTAGCGAAAATCCGTTGTTATTGCTCGGAATCTATCGTGATGAATATAAAAAAATTGATGAACAGTGGTTTATAACAAGCAGTGCATTAGATGTTGTTTGGCCATTCAATGACAAAAAATAATCATTTTAAAATAGCTTACTAAAAATAATTTATGAAATTACTGCAGGGATTTGATTCTGGAGAATTAAAATTGAAAAACCGAGTTGTAATGGCTCCTATGACCAGATGTAGAGCAGATAATCAAGGAAATGTTGCCACAGGCCTTATTGCGGAATATTATGCGCAGCGAGCTTCCGCAGGACTTTTAATTTCTGAAGGTACTTACATTAATGATACGGCTTCGGGTTATATTAATGTTCCTTGTATTTATACAGAGGAGCAAGTAGAAGGTTGGAAAAAAGTAACGAAAGCCGTGCATGAGAAAGGTGGGACAATTTTTGCCCAGTTATGGCACGTGGGAAGACTTACACATCCTGATTTGCTCAACGGAAAAGAAGCAATAGCACCATCGGCAATCAATGGTCATTTTACAGCATACACGAAAGAGGGCTTTAAAGAAACAAAAACACCCCGTGAAATGACAACCGAAGATATTAATGAAGTCATTAATGATTTTAAAAAGGCTGCAGCTAATGCCATAGAAGCCGGTTTTGACGGTGTTGAATTGCATGCGGCTAATGGTTATTTGTTTCATCAGTTTTTTTCTAAATGTTCAAATATCAGGACTGATCATTATGGAGGTTCAATAGAAAATCGTATCAGATTTCTTTTTGAAGTATTGGATGCCATGAGTGATGCTATCGGACAGGAGAAAATAGCAGTGAGAATTGCACCTTCATTAGACCAAACTTTCGGAATTGTATTGGATGATGAATCTGAAGCTCTTTATGATATTTTGGTTGATAGATTTAATGATTACAAATTGGCATATCTTCATATATCAGGATTTACAATGGCCGCAACTTCGGATCCTCTTGCTTTGGTTCTTTCAACAGCAAAACATTTCAGATCTATTTATAAAGGAACATTGATGATCAATAAAGGTTTCAATGCGCAAACTGCTAATAGTGCGATTGAAGATGATATTGCAGATCTTGTATCATTCGGTGAATTGTATATCGGTAATCCTGATTTAGTTGAGCGTTTCGCAAATAATTCGCCATTGAATACTAATAATAGAGAGACCTATTACACAGGAGGAGCAAAGGGATATACAGACTATAAATTTCTGTAATTAATGATTCTCAATATATAACGGAATAATTACATTCAATTAAAAAAAAATGGCGCTACTTGTTTTAAAGTAGCGCCATTCATCTGATGGTGATCAAGATAAACATATATCTTCAAACCTTTAGTTTACTTCTATTGCCTTTTATCATCTATAGATAGTGCCGAAGTATCTAACAGCAGATTTAGATGATTTTCGCAGCTACGACCGGGAAATTTTTCAGAAAAATAATGGCCATCACCAAATACTAAAAGTATGATTTATTTTTTATTGGATAAAAAAGGGCTGATTTTCAAAATCATTTCCTTTGCATTTTGATTGGCTGGTTCTAGCTCTAATGATTTCTGATAATCATCCTTTGATAACTGATATTCTTTTTTATTGAAATAGGCTTCCCCGCGACTGTCATAAACGTTGGCTGATTGAGGAAATTCAGAAACATTAAGGCTGAAAATTTTAATAGCTGAGTCCACATTTCCATCTCTTAGAAATTCATAGCCAAGCTCGTTCAATTCATTTTCGTTGTCAAAATTATAGCCATCTGGTGTATTTTTTTTCAGTTTTTTGTAAAGTTCAATACCTTTATCAATATTTTTTAAGCATTCTTTTCTGATTGTTAATCTAATAGATTCCTTTTGTGGCTCGATAGGATAGTTTTTCCATTGGTTCAAACTGGCAATGCTTAAAAGGATTTCTTCTATCAGCTTAAAATTATTACCGTTAGTCATCACTGCTAAACCGTTTCCATCTTCAATACTTCCAATATAGTAACATACAAATCCTTCATTTCCACCACTATGTCCGAAATATTTTGTGCCTTTGAAATCATTTAGAAATACACCGTAATTATTCTCAATTCTCTTCAAAGACATTTCCTTTGATAAAACTTTATTTGATTTTCCTACTAGTGACAATTGGGTTTCGATGATATATTTTGCCAGATCGTTTGGATTGGTCCATAAACCGGCGGCGGCTTTTTCAGGATAGATATGATATTTTCCTTTTACTTCTTTCCCGTTATTATAAGCTGTTGCAAGTAGTTTTTCTTTATCTGGAGAAGGAGGTTGGTTATAAGAACTTTCATTCATCCCCAAGGGTAAAAGAATATTTTTCAACATGTAATCTTCATACTTTTCACCTGTCGTATTTTCAAGAATTAATTGTGAAATGGTTGTTCCACCGCCAGAATACTGGAATTTAAGATTGGGCTCAAACACAGACCGCACCGCTGAAGAATTGGCTGGTTTTTGTCCATCAAGAATTTGTTTTATTGTAGGTAATTCTGTTCCTTTTTGATAACCTCCGAAACCGTGGACAGACAAACCTGCTTTATGGCTCAACAGATTTGCAATAGAAATCTTTTTCCCTTTTGAAACCGAATCGTATGGAAATTTCCAGGTTTTTAAATAGTTATTAATATCATCATCTAAACCTAATTTTCTTTGCTCAACCAATTGTAAAAGACCAAGACTGTTGATAGATTTGGAGATAGATGCCGCTTGAAACAGTGTTTGGGTAGTTGCTTTTCTGTTTTCAGCAACATCTGCATAACCATAAGCTTTTGCCCATTCTATTTTATAATCTTTTATGACCGCGAAGCTTACCGCATTCATATTGTAGAAAGCCATTCTTTCTTTTAAAGTCCATTTTTTAGTTTTCGATGTATCCCAACTAAGCAGATTATCTTCAAATGTTTGTATTTTATCTTTAACATTTTGTGCAAAAACATGTAATGATAAAGACAGCAGTAGGAGTAGGTTTAGTTTTTTCATATATAAATAATTGATTATCTAATTAATAAGACAATCTGGAGAAAGGTATTGTTACATTTTGGGAGAATTTTACTTCCCCATTTCTTTCTCTATTTTTTCTATCATTTTTTCAGCATTCCCTTTCGTTCCGCCAAGACTGATTGCTTTTTTATAATTATCTAATGCCAAATCGTATTGCTTATTTGTAAGATAAGCTTCCCCTAAACTATCGAAAAGATTAGCATCTTTAGGAAACTCAGTCGTAGCCAATTTAAATATGGTTATAGATTCATTGATTTTTCCGAGTCTTAATAATTCATATCCTAATTTATTAAGCTCACCTGAGTTCTCAAAACTATATTCACTTTTAGAATTTTTTTTGAGTAAATAGTATGTCTCTATCGCTTTATGTATGTTGTCTAGAGCTTCTTTTCTTATCGCTTGATAAACAGATTTTTTCGGAATTTCATAAGCTTTTCCTAACATTAAATTGTGAATAATATGTCCTAAATCCCAAACTCTATTGAGATTGTTTGATACTAAAATTATGGTTATATTATTTTTAAAATCATTTAAAAAGATCGATTCAAATTTATATGAAACTCCATTGTGTCGTTGTAGGTCTTCTTCTTCATAGAATCGACCAAGCGATCCGCCTTCTTCTTTTGCGTATGGATTATTCAACAGAGTTTGAAATGATGCTTTGGAAATTAAACGATTAGAGTTCATAGCTTCAATCCATTTATTGAGATCATTGATATCTATCCAAAGCCAGCCGCTAATAAATTTCAATTCCGGGCATCGGATATTGTCAAAGTCATAACAAGAAGTTCTATTTTTAGAGCCAAATGAGGGATCAAATACTGAATTGGTCATTTTCAAAGGCTTAATTATATTTTTAGTGACAAATTCTTGGTAAGACATTCCGGTGACCTTTTCAATGATCCTTCTTTGTAAAAATACATTTCCATTGTCATATCTGTAATTAGTTCCAGGTTCAAACAGTAAATTATCATTATTTCTCAAAATATTCCATGTATCCGCGTCATTTTCAGGTTTTAATTGTTCGATTGGAGGAATACCACTTGCATAATTAATCAGATGACGTATAGAAACTTTTTCTGACCATTTGGGTAATCCTAAATTAAATTTAGATACCTTGTCGTCAAGATTAAGAAGACCACGTTCAACCAAAATCATGACGGCAACAGCATTAAATTCCTTTGCAATAGAACCAATGTTGAATATTGACGTATTGTTTAAAGATGTTTGTTTTGTTTCATCAGTAAAACCAAATGATTTTTGATAGATGATTTTATTATTTTTAGAAATAAGAATATTTCCGTTGAATAAACCTCTTTGATAAGATTTTGTCATGACGGAGTCAATTTGATCCTTTATATTTTCAAGAGGTACTGTTTGTTTTAATTCAGTTTTAGATTGACTAAAAGCAGAAATTGATAAAAGCACCAAAACTGCAAATAGGAAATTTCTCATAATAGATTCTGATTTTATATTTTGTTGCAAATATGCTTTAAAAACCCTCAGAACGCGACCGAATAAAAAAAATCGAACTCATTTTTGAAAAATAATTTGATTTTACAAAGCTTCTTTTCTAAAATCTGTTGGTGTTTTTCCTGTATATTTTTTGAAAGAAGTATTAAAGGAAGATTTAGAATTAAAACCAACTTGGTACAAGATTTCTAAAACAGTCAGTTCTTTTTGAGAAGAATCTTTAAGAATTTGCATTGCTTTTTCAATTCTATATTCATTTACGAAATCGAAAAAGTGCTTATCCATATAAAGGTTAATCAAAGTAGATAAATCTTTTACAGGGATTTTTACTTGTTCAGATAAATCCTGAATGGTTAAAGATGAATCCAGATGAGGTTCTTTTTCCAACATAAAATCTTTTAAGAATTCAATTTGCTTATTTTTTTCGTCATCTGCCGGAATACTAAGTTTTTGTTTTGGAATAGCTCCTGTAATGGGCCTTAGATCGGAATTCACTCCTCTGAAAAGCTCAGGATTGTTTAATGCAGTAAATAGATACCAGCAAGTACAGAATAAAAATGCAAACCCATCAAGCGTTACAATCCAGGCTCGGATCTCGCCCCAACCAAAAATAAAAGTAACCAGCCATCTTATAAGCACTATAAAATGTAAGAGATAATATAGAATTGTTATTTTATAAAGTGCATTAAGAGTAGAGATATTTGGATTCGTATAATTCTCAAGATAGACGGTTTTAGACTTTCTTATAACCAAAAATGAGGCAATAAAATACACCTGAAATAGAAATTCAAAAAGAAAATAAAAAAATTGCATGATAGACGTTTGATTCATCGCATTGATGAAACTCACTTTTGCAGCTCTATCTTCAAAATATATCCCCGACATTAAATATAAATTGAAAGCAACAAACGGAATGATATGCCATAAATGTTTCGGTTTTAATCGAAAGTTGGAAAAACAAATCGATAGTACATAGAGATAAAAGGATGCTGGAACCAAATAATTGATACTCCAACGAAAAGCCTCAAGGTTGATATAATCCACGGGAAATTCTCGCATCAAAAATTTAATGGCATCAACGGCATTTGTAAAAAGAAAAAAAGCGAGAAGGCAATTGGCAAGTCTATATTTAGTTTTTACAGTCAATAAAAACAACGCAAGAAAAAATACAAGAAAGATTCCAATAAAAGCGGTTATTTCCAAAAAGCTGTATTTATCCATAGTTTTTAATAGAAACACAAATTTAATTCTTACCAAATTAAAATATTTGATGTTTTATCATAATTTTTGTTCAAGAATTTTTTATTTTATTCATAATGTATTCAATAATTATATCTTTCAATACTTTGTTGTTGATTTGATTGATTTTTATTCTAAATAAAGTTTTTACCATTTGGTAAATATGTTCTACTCAATAAACCCGAAATTTGCATCATGGAAGCATTCGTCAACTACATATTACAATTTGGCAACCTGAACAGCCAACAGATTGAGCTGATCCTGAGTAAGGCAGAAAAAATGGAGCTTCACAAAGAGGAATATTTTTCGGAGGCCGGGAAAATCCCTCGTTATGTTGGATTTCTTCTAAAAGGGGTAACCCGATTCTGCTATTACAACAATAAAAGCGAAGAAATTACCCATTCATTTGTGGAGGAAAATAATTTCGTTTCGGATCAGCAAAAATTTGAGATGCAAATGGTTACTTCAGAATATATTCAGGCTATAACAGATTGCGAGTTGCTTGTTTTTTCAAAAAAGCACTGGGACGAGATTGGAAATACCATTGTCGGCTGGAAAGATATAGAGAATCTTATCGTGAAAAACTGTCTGATGAAAACGTTAGAAAGGAGGAGCCCGCTGGTTTCTGAAGATGCTACAACCCGCTATTTATCGTTTATCAATCAATTTCCGGGACTTGTTAATCGTGTTCCGCTTTCGCAGGTAGCCTCTTATCTTGGCATTACCCAACAGTCTCTCAGCAGAATCAGGAAAAATATCCGCTAAATATTGCTTTTTACCAAATGGTAAATGTTTTTTACTTGAGTTGAACAACCTTTGCATCAGTCATTTAAAAAATAAAAAGATGAGCAGAAAAATCGTATTGATTACAGGAACAAATAGTGGTTTTGGTTGGTTGACCGTACACAGCGTTGCAGCATTAGGTCACAAGGTTTACGCCACAATGAGAGATACCGAAGGCAAAAATGCAGATAAAGCACAGGCACTCTCGGCACTTGAAAACGTAACTGTTCTCGATGTCACACTTACAGATGATAAAAGTGTTGAGCAAGCTGTAGAAACTATTATTGCTAAAGAAGATTCTATTGATGTACTCATCAATAACGCAGGATTTTCAATGAATGGTGTGGCGGAAAGCTTTACCATCTCTGATGTGCAGGGCATGTTTGATGTGAATGTATTCGCACCATGGAGATTCATGAAGCAGGTATTGCCGGCTATGCGTAAACAGGAAGATGGATTGATCATTAATGTAACCAGCGGATTTGGAAGGGTTTCGTTTCCTTTCGCAACAGTGTATGCCGCGTCGAAGTTTGGTTTGGAAGGACTAAGCGAAGGACTACATTACGAAGTTAAACGCTTGGGAGTTGATGTTGCCATCCTAGAGCCGGGTGCTTTTCCAACTGAAATGTCACAAAAAACAACGTATGCTTCAGACCAGTCAGTATTTGAAGGGTATGGTGCGATCGCTGAGATTCCTAATAAAATGGTTGCAGCTCTTGGTGAATTGATTCAAACTCATAAAACCAACCCGCAGGATGTCGCTGATGCCATTGTAAAACTGATCACTACCGAAAAAGGAAAAAGACCTCTGAGAACTGTTGTTGATCCGATAACAGGAGAATATATTGATGCCGCAAATCAGGCAGTTGCAGAACAGTTTGCGAAAGGTCTAATCAAGTTTGGGATGGGGGAATTATTAGATTAATGAATATATAGATTAATCCAAACTGGCAAACGGCAGAGACCACATCTTCAATGTTGCTATTTACATGAAATCAAATATTTTGTAGATTATTAAAAATGGCGCCACTTATATTAAAGTGGCGCCATTTGTCTATTTGTGAAGCAGACATACGTTTTTACAAGCAGATTTGTTTTTAATATTTATACATTTTTCCTGAAATATTAAAAATTCAAAATTTATTCAGAATTCAACTTTAGATTTACCGATTGATTTATTGATGTATTTTAATTTTAAGATAGTACTTGATTGTATTTCACATTGTTTTGATATTTAAATTGAATGAAAAATATAAACGATAGTTTTCTGAAAGGAAGGCTTAAAAGTCTCAATTATACTGTAAAAGGTGCTTTTCTGTTGTTAAATACCGAGCATTCCATCATTACCCAGTCGGTCGTAGGTCTAGTTCTTATGATTGCGGGGTTTTATTTTGGAATCTCCAAAATAGAATTGATGTTTCAGGTTTTTGGAATTGGACTGATCCTTACAGCAGAAAGCCTTAATACAGCTATAGAAAAAGTATGCGATTTTATCCATCCCGAATATCATGAAAAAATAGGTTTCATAAAAGATATTGCTTCCGGAGCGATGACGTTTGCAGTTACTTCTGTTTTAATTATACTCATTATTATTTATTACCCCTATTTATATGAAAAATTTATTTCGTAGCAGGTTTTCTGCACTTTTCAGTGTTCTCGCTTTGTATGTTATTTTATCATTTGCGGTAAGAATAACACTTCTTTTATGGTCCGCAGGAGACGCAGACCTGAGTTTAGTGTATATATTAAGAGCTTTCTTCACAGGATTTTGTTATGATCTTACCATCGGGTCATTATTTCTTTTTTTGTATGCTGTCTATTTATTAATTTTCCCAAAAAGGTGGATCGGATCTTTGTTTGATAAATGTTTTACCTATTTTTATCTCATCTTAATTTTCATCATTATTTACTTCAGCTTACTGGCAGAAATTCCGTTTTGGGATGAATTTGGCGTTAGATTTAATTTTATTGCGGTAGATTATCTGATTTATACATATGAAGTTGTAGAAAACATCAACCAGTCATATCCTTTACCTTTAATTGGAGTTGTTTTAATAGGATTGATCGTCTCTACATTTTTTATATTTAAAAAACTAAATATTTTCAAAGAAACCTTTTCAAGTAAAATTTCGATCAGTAAACGTTTGTTTTTTGCCGTTCCTGTTTTAGCAATTGCAATAATATTAGGGCTTGTAATGAAAAACAAACAGGCAGATTTCAGCAACAATCTTGTGATGAACGAAGTGGGGAAGAATGGTGCATTTTCATTTGTGACCGCATTTAAATCCAACGAATTGGATTACGAAACGTTTTATCCAAAACTTTCTGAAAAAGAAGCATATTCCATCGTTAAAAGAACCCTTTTACAGGAAAATCAAAATTATACATCAACAAAATATGATGATATTTCCAGAATTACTAAGGAAGGACAGGAGCAAAAACCAAATATAATACTGATTGCCATAGAAAGTTTCAGTGCTGATTTTTTGAGCACTTTTGGAAATAAAGATAATCTTACGCCTAATTATGAAAAGCTTGCAAACGAAAGTATTTTCTTTACCAACCTGTATGCAACAGGAACCAGAACGGTAAGAGGAATGGAAGCTTTAACATTGTCTGTTCCGCCAACACCGGGAAACAGTATTGTAAGAAGACCAAATAATCAGAATTTATTCTCTGTTTCCACCATCGTAAAATCAAAAAATTATCAGCCTTATTTTATTTACGGCGGCGATGGATATTTTGATAATATGAATAATTTTTTCGGAGGGCAAGGCTTTGACATCGTTGACCGGAATCGAGGAAATCCTTTATCAGACGAAATCAAAACACAAAGATTTGCAATTCCCGATAATGAGGTGAAATTTGAAAATGCGTGGGGAATCTGTGATGAAGACCTTTACAACCAATCGATAAAATATGCAGATATCAGTAGTAAAGCCAACAAACCATTTTTCCAGTTTGTAATGACGACTTCTAATCATAAACCTTATACTTTCCCAGCCGGAAAAATCGACCTTCCACAAGGTGATAGAAATGCTGCTGTGAAATATACAGATTATGCTTTAGGAAAATTCATTGCCGCTGCGAAAACGAAGCCGTGGTTCAAAAATACTGTTTTTGTGATTGTTGCTGATCATTGTGCAAGCAGTGCCGGAAAATGGGAAATTAATATTGATAGACATCATATCCCTGCGATTATTTATAACCTTAATCAGCAGCCTGAAAAAATTGACCGTCTAACTTCACAGATCGATGTGATGCCAACTTTATTCGGATATCTGGGCTGGAATTACAATACAAGTTTGTACGGAAAAGACATCAATCAGATGAAAATTGGAGACGAACGTGCTTTCATAGGTAATTACCGGACTTTAGGAATGTTGAAAGGAAATATTTTTACCCAGATTGATGACAGGAAAAGATTAAAACAATTTGCCGTTTCAGGGAATGAAAAACAGACTTTATCAGAAATTAAAACAAAAAATCAAGAATTAGCTTCTCAAACAATTTCTTATTATCAGACCGCAAGTGTAAGATTTAAAAACGGAAAAATGAAAACTAAATAAATTAAATGCGCCCAATGGAATCACTTTTTGATAGTTTAAAAAAATCTGATACAGCATTGTTCTTATTCATTAATGGAAAACACAGTGCTTTCTTTGATATTATTATGTATTGGGCAAGCGACAAGTTGTTCTGGATTCCTTTTTATGCAGTGTTATTATTTTTTATGATTAAAATTTATAAAAAATTCAGTGTATATATTTTACTGGCGATCGGTATTACCATTACATTATCGGATCAGATAGCTTCCGGATTGATAAAAAAAACAGTAATGCGTTTACGTCCTTCCCACGAGCCTTCATTAATTCCTCTCATTCATTTGAGTAAAGCGGGACCAGGTGGAATGTATGGATTTGTTTCTTCACACAGTGCCAATGCATTTGGACTTTTGATATTCCTTTTTTTGGTATTGCCTTCAACCTATAAATGGTTAAAATTTGTTCTTTTATTCTGGGCAATACTAGTCTCTTACAGTCGGATTTATAATGGGGTACACTATCCTTCGGATGTAATTGGTGGGGCAATTGTCGGAATACTATCGGGCATAACCATTTGGACTATATTCAAAATTATTTTTAAGGGTAATACATCTTTAAATAAATAACTGATTAAGATATTCTTAGCTGAAAAGGTTGATCGTGAGATCAATCTTTTTTTTATTCAGAATTTCTACAGAATCGTGTATAATCTTTACTGAATAATTAGCACATCATGGATATTTTAAGAACATATCTTATTCGCAGTTTTTTGTTTTTGTCTGTATTTTTTGGTTGTTTTAATACAAAAGCGCAATCAAATAATACTTTGTTATATTTTCTTGAAACAGCCAAAAACAATAGTCCTGTTCTAAACGACTACAATAATCAGGTGATTTCCAATAAAATTGACAGCTTAAAATTAAAATCAACGTATGGTTTTATTGTTACCGGAGAAGGAACTGCAGGATATTCTCCGAATATAAAAGGTTGGGGATACGACAGTGCTTTAACCAACGGACAATCTCTTTTCGCAGGTGTTCGCGTTGCCAAAGAATTTATCAGCCGTAATAATTTAAATACAAGGCTTGCCGGAATTAATGCAAGTATTGCGCAGGTTTTAGCGCAGAAAAATATAAGTCTTCAAACCCTTAATAAACAGATTGCCGATCAATATATTGCGACTTACGCGAGTCAGCAGCAATATAATTTGAGTAAAGAAATCATTCATTTGCTTAATCAGGAAGACATTGTGTTAAAAAAACTGACTCAGGCGGCGGTTTTCAAACAAACGGATTATCTCACATTCAAGGTTACCCTTCAGCAAAATGAATTAACCTTAGAACAACAAAAAGCCGACTGGCAAAACAATTATTCTCTGTTGAAATATCTGTCAGGAATTGTAGATGATGCTTTTGAACCTGTTGAAAAACCTTCTTTCATCGAAACACTTAATCCAACTTCTTTTGATGAAAGTATGTACGCAAAAGCTTTTCAGGCGGACAGCTTAAAGTTGTCAAATGACGCAAAAATCATCCGATATAATTATAAACCAAAAATCACAGCATTTTCAGATAGCGGTTATCAGTCTTCATTTACAACAACTCCTTATAAGAATTTCGGGATGAGTGTAGGAGTTGGTGTCACGATTCCGATTTATGATGGTCATCAGAAAAAAATGTTGTTACAGCAAAATCAATTATCACTTGATACCCGAAAGAAATATCTTGAACAGACTCAAAGACAATATCAACAGCAGATTCTTCAGGTTAATAACCAAATGGAACAGTATGATAAAATGATCAGCAAGGCGAATGAACAGATTACCTATGCCAAAACGTTGGTTGAAGCCAATGCAAAACAGCTTCCGACAGGGGATGTAAGAATGGTGGATTTTATTTTATCCATTAATCATTTATTGATTCTCAAAGGAAATATCATTCAGTACAATACAACTTTATTCAACCTGAAAAATCAGTTACAATATTTAATCATTCAATAATTATGAAAAAAATAATCACCCTCATTATAGTTTCTCTGATTGTTTTGAGTTGTAATAAAACCGCAGAAAATGCTCCTGCAGATGCAACATCAACAGACACAAAACCTAAAACATTAGTCACTGTGGCTTATCCTTCCGATACCGCTCAACTCAATAATACAATAACGTTGAATGCAACAGCAACTTATCTGTTAAAGTCTGACGTAAAAGCCAACAGCAACGGTTATATCACAAAAATGACCATCAAACTGGCAGATCATGTTGGCAAAGGCTCGGTACTTTTCGGTTTACAGACCAAAGAAGCAAGAGCATTAGGAAATACCATCAATAAATTGGATAAATCTTTCCGTTTTAACGGAGCAACTACGGTTACAAGTCCAGCAACAGGTTATGTCGCCATGTTGAATCATCAAATTGGAGATTATGTGCAGGATGGGGAAGTTTTGGCAACAATCACGGACGCGAGCAGTTTCGGTTTTGTGGTCGATGTGCCTTACGAATACCTTCAAATCATCAAAAATAAAGGTTCTTTACCGATTACTTTACCTGATAATACAGTTTTGCAGGGAAGAATCGCAAAAGTGATGCCTTCTGTTGATGCAGTTTCCCAAACTGTGAAGGTGCTTTTACAAGTTTCTAACAACAATATTCCTGAAAATCTGATTGGTACGATTAGTTTTTCCAAAACTTCAGCTTCTGGAATTTCCGTTCCTAAAATGACGGTAGTAAGTGATGAAACCCAGTCTTCTTTTTGGGTGATGAAATTAATCAATGATACGACAGCCGTAAAAACAGAGATCACAAAAGGAGTTGAAACCGATAAATATATTCAGATAAAATCAGGGAATTTGACCACGAAAGACCGAGTAATTATCTCAGGAAATTTCGGATTGAGTGATACCGCAACTGTGAAAATCCAAAAACCTTAATGCGATGAAATGAGCCATTGAAATCTCTTCGATTGATAACAAAATTTACTTTGGCGAATTCCATTTGGCAATTTAAAAAAAATATATAACTACAAATGAAAAAGTCATTTTTTGTAACCTATAAAAGTCCTTTGCTGGTATTGATTTTCCTGATTTTGGCGAGCGGAATTTATTCTTATACCAAAATTCAGTCGGCTTTATTTCCTCAGATTACTTTTCCGAAAATAAAAATCATAGCCGATGCAGGACAACAACCTGTGAATCAAATGACAGTTGGTGTCACCAAAGTATTGGAAGATGCTGTGAAAAGAGTTCCCGATTTGCAGGTTTTAAAAAGTACCACAAGCCGGGGAAGTTGCGAAATTTCCGCCTTTATGGATTGGAATGTGAATGTTGATTTAGCCAAACAGCAAATTGAAAGCAGTGTTAATGAAGTTCGAAACCAATTACCACCAGACATCAATATTTCTGTTGAAAAAATGAATCCGTCGATCCTTCCGGTTATGGGATATTCGTTGAATTCAACATCAAAAGACCCGATTGAATTGAAACAATTGGCGCTTTACACTATCAAACCTTTTCTCTCACAGGTTGCGGGAGTGAGTGAAGTGAGAATTATCGGCGGTCAGGACAAGGAATTTCGTGTGGTGATGAATCAGGCGATGATGGCGAGATTGGGAATTACTCCAGCTTCAGTGGAACAGGCGATCAACAATAGTAATTTTATTAAGTCAAATGGATATTCCTCCGATTTTCGCTATTTATATTTAACACTTACCGATGCGCAGATTCGTAATGAAAATCAATTGAAAAATCTGGTGGTAAGCAATAATGGAAACCGAATCGTTCTGTTGAGTGATATTGCGCAAATCAATGTTCATAACGCGAAACAATATATTAAAGTAAATGCTAACGGACAGGAAAGCATTTTGATTGCCATCATTCAGCAACCCAATGCAAATGTGGTTGATCTAAGCAAAGCAATGGAGGCAAAAATTGCAGAACTTCAAAAAATGTTACCGAAAGATATTGTTTTAAAACCTTATTATGTTCAGGCAGATTTTGTGAATGATTCTATAAAAAGCGTTACCGATGCTTTATGGATAGGATTGATTTTGGCAATTATCGTAGCGATTATTTTCCTTCGTTCATGGAAGGCGAGTGCCGTTATTTTAATCACGATTCCGATAACGCTAAGTCTTACGATGCTTGTTTTGTATACGATGGGACAGACGTTCAATATCATGACTTTGGGAGCAATTGCCGCAGCGATAGGATTAATTATTGATGACGCGATTGTTGTGGTTGAACAAATCCATAGAACCCACGAGGAACATCCCGAAGAATCTTCAAAAACATTAGTACAAAAAGCAATAAATTATTTGTTAAAAGCAATGATCGGATCTTCACTCAGTACGATTGTGATTTTCTTGCCTTTTATGTTGATGAGCGGTGTTGCGGGAGCTTATTTTAAAGTCATGACAGACACAATGATTATCACATTAATCTGTTCATTTTTTACAACGTGGATCTTATTACCCGTCGTTTATTTATTATTGTCATCAGGAAAGAAAAAAGAAAAAAATCTCGAGCATCACGACGTAAAAGAAAGAAAATGGGTTGGATTTTTTATCAGAAAACCATTATTCAGTTACGCATTTATTTTAATATTAATTGTTTTAACAGCGATTATTCTTCCCAATATCAGTACCGGGTTTTTGCCAGATATGGATGAAGGAAGTATCGTTTTAGATTACAATTCTCCTCCGGGAACTTCACTCGAAGAAACTGACAGAGAATTGAAAGAAGTCGAGAAAATTATCACTTCAACGCCCGAAGTTGTAGCATACAGCCGAAGAACAGGGACTCAGATGGGATTTTTCATTACGGAGCCAAACCGGGGTGATTATTTAATTCAGTTAAAGAAAAACAGAAGCAAAACGACGAATGAAGTTACCGACGATATCCGGGCGAAAATAGATGCTTCAGGTTTGCCCTTGACCGTAGATTTCGGACAGGTGATTACGGATATGCTCGGAGATTTGATGAGCAGTGTACAGCCGATTGAAATTAAAGTTTTCGGAACCGACCAGAAAGTGATTGAAGATTATTCTCAGAAAATAGCCGGAATTGTAGAAAAGGTAAATGGTACAGCCGATGTTTTTGATGGAATTGTGATTGCAGGGCCATCGATGGTTGTTACTCCGAAACTGCCTGTTTTAGCGCAATACAATATTTCGTTACCCGATTTTCAGAATCAGTTGCAGGCAAATCTGGATGGAAATGTAGCCGGAAATATTTTTGATAATGTACAATATACGCCGATTCGATTATTGTACAACGAAAAAAGTAATCAGTCTTTAAGCGACGTCAACAACAGTATGATTGTTTTACCCAACGGAACTTTAAAACCTTTGAGCGAATTTGCAATCGTAAGCGTTGTAAAAGGTTCTGCCGAAGTCAACAGAGAAGATTTACAGACATTAGGAATTGTAACAGCAAGGCTGGATAATGGAAATCTGGGCGGAACGATTCAGGAAATTCAGAAACAGATTGATCAGAAAATAAAACTGCCAAGCGGATATTCTGTCGTTTATGGTGGAGCTTACGCAGAACAGCAACAATCGTTTAAGGAATTATTAATTATTTTGGTCGTTTCCAGCTTATTGGTTTTTTCGGTGATGCTGTTTTTATTCAGAAATGTTTTGGTAGCATTGATCATCTTATTTGTTTCGATTTTAGGGCTTTCGGGAGGGATTTTGCTATTGTATTTCACAAACACACCACTGAATGTCGGAAGTTATACCGGATTGATTATGATGGTCGGAATCATTGGAGAAAATGCCATTTTTACCTACCTGCAATTCCACGAAAGTTTAGCAACGAAAACCAAAGAAGAAGCTGTGATTTACGCCATCAGCACAAGACTTCGACCGAAATTAATGACCGCTTTGGGAGCTATTATCGCCTTAATGCCTTTAGCATTAGGAATCGGAACCGGAGCGCAGATGCATCAACCTTTAGCCATTGCCGTTATTGGTGGATTTATTGTTGCATTGCCGCTTTTACTCATTGTTTTGCCGACATTATTGAGTAAAATACATTTTAAATAAAAGTATATATCAATAATTATAATTGAGTCGACGATAATAAATATTCAGAATTTATTCAGAATTAGGTTTTTATTTTGCTGATATAAAATTTTTAATATGAAATCTGTTTTTTATATAATTACAAAATCATTTACGATTTATTTTGAATATTTTTTTGTTGTAATGTAAAAATTCAGCATCTCTACAGAATCGGATATCAACTTCACATCGTTAATAAAAAATCATAATTAAAATGAAAAAATTAGTTTTAGCAATGGCATTAGTTGGTATAAGCACTTTTGCATATTCTCAGGAAAAAGAAGAAAAAAACGAAGGAGTAGAAGTGCCTTCAATGGTAGAAAAAGCTTTTCAGAAAGCATATCCAAAAGTAAAAGCTGAATGGGAAAATGAAGATGGAAAATATGAAGCAGGTTTTAAGTATAACGGAAAGGAAATGAGTGTTCTTTATAACGCGAATGGTGTTTGGGAAGAAAGGGAAACCGAAATCAATGTGAAACAGCTTCCTGCAGGAGTTTCTTCGTATATCGCACAAAATAAACTGGGCACAATTAAGGAAGCATCTAAAATTACCAAAGCTGATGGTACGGTAATGTACGAAGCTGAGGTGGAGAGTGGAGATGCTTTATTTAATGCCAAGGGTAATTTTGTAAAACTTCAAAAAGATTAAGTATTTAAGTGGAATGGTTATAAGTGGAAGCTACTAAATTTTTAGAAGCTTCCATTTTTTAGTTACATCAAAAAAAAATCAATAGAATTCAAAATTTCTTCTAAATCTTACATCAATTTTGTTTCAGTATAATATCAATGATATCAAAGTACGGATGAAAATTTTTTATGTTTTATTGCCTATTTTATGAATCCTGCAGAAGTCGAAATCACTGCAAACTGCAGGTTGTCTGATTATGTTATCAATATAAGTTTTAAATATAACAGTCATGAATAATTTAATAGAAGCTGTAAGCAATTATGTAATATTATTTCTTTTGGAAAATCTTTCGGATCAGCTTACATTTCACAATATCAGTCATACGTATGATGCTGTAGGTGCGGTGCGTGAAATTGGTTTCCAGATTCATCTTTCTGACAAAGAAATGTATACTGTACAGATTGCCGCGTGGTTTCATGATTGTGGATATGTGAATACCTATATCGGTCATGAGGAGGAAAGCAAGAAAATAGCGAAGAATTTTTTAGAAAATTTCGGATGTGAAAAATATTTTATTGAAGCTGTTTTACGCTGTATCGAATCTACAAAATATCCTCAACATCCAACGTGCTTAACAGATCAGGTGATGTGTGATGCGGATATGTTTCATTTAACGAAAACCAATTACTCTAAATATGAAAAAGCTTTAAGACTGGAGTTCGAAAAATACCTTGGGCTCATTTTTACCGATGAAGAATGGAAAATGGAGAACCGTGATTTCTTTAGAAATCATCAATATTTTACAGAATACGGACAAAATGTTCTCGCCAAATTTAAAGAGGTTAACGTCCGGCTCATGAATTATTCCAATAAATTTTAATACCCAAAAAGAAATGTCAAATTATCGTCAGAAAACTGTAGTTGGTCTTTTCATTTTAATATCAGTCTTAGGAAAAGCTCAAAATAATGATACCATTCAGGCTCAGGAAACACAAAAAGACAGTACAGTTACAGCAATCATAGAAAAAAACACACTGAGTTATAAAAAGTTAATCATTCCCACCGCATTTATAGGATACGGAGTGGCAAGTTTAAGTGTAAGAGGTTTAAAACAACTGAATTTCTCCACCAGAGATGAAATTAACGAACACAAACCTGATCACATAAGACTTGATAACTATACTCAATTTGCACCTGCGGCTTTGGTTTATGGTTTAAATGCTGTTGGTGTAGAAGGAAAACATAATTTTAGAGACCGAACGATTATTTACGGAACTTCCATGTTGATTACTTCTGCGATTGTAGTTCCTTTAAAACATATCGTGAAGGAAGAAAGACCGGATCAGTCCAATAATCTTTCTTTTCCGTCGGGACATACGGCAATCGCTTTTGCGTCTGCTCAGTTTATGTTCAGAGAATATAAGGATACGAATTTTCTGTTGGGAATTTCTGGATATTCTCTCGCAATTTTTACCGGAATTTACAGAATGCTGAACGATAAACATTGGGTAGGAGATGTGGTCGGCGGTGCAGGTTTCGGAATTCTTTCCACAGAGCTGGCGTATTGGCTGTACCCTAAAATCAATAATTTGATTACCGGGAAAAATAAAAATTCTTCTGCAATGATAATGCCTTACTACCAAAATAAAACGATAGGAATAGGTTTTGTTAAAAACTTTTAATTGATAAAAATGTGGTTCTATTATGCTTTATTATCAGCATTATTTGCAGCGTTCACGGCAATTTTTGCTAAAATAGGAGTGTCTAATATCAATTCTAATCTGGCAACAGGTATCAGAACAATTATTATTTTGATATTAGTCTGGAGCATTGTTTTCATTAAAGGTGAGGCAAAGGAAATAGGGGCATTATCAAAAACCAATATTATATTTTTGATTCTTTCCGGAGTTGCAACGGGATTGTCCTGGCTATTTTATTTTAAAGCTTTACAAATTGGAAAAGTTTCGCAGGTTGCAGCAGTTGATAAATTAAGTGTAGCAATAGCCATCATATTTGCGGTGTTGTTTTTTAAAGAAACATTGACTTTAAAAACCGCAATCGGAGCTTTATTAATTATTAGCGGAACAATATTATTTGCTTTAAAATAAGCGACAGCGATTATACATAAAAAAGATACGAACATCAAATTCGTATCTTTTTTTGATTTTAATTTACAATAAGGCTGTAATCACAGCGGTGTCGTTCTGCAAAGATTTTTTTTCCTTTAAACAGACCTTCATGTTGAATATTTTCATCGAGCCTGATGAGGTACTGACCTTATTAAATGAAGAGGAATTGATACTTTTCCGTTTTCATCGATATTTAAACTACGCTTCAATACCGATGAAATCTCTGATGTAGCACTTTTAGGCTGTATATTTTAGATAGGCTAAATATTTCGTATGAAAAAATTCAAACCATAAAATGTTAAGCTGTAATAGTTTGATAAATAATTTGTTATGCCTATAAAAAAAGAGACAACTATTAAATAGTTGTCTCCTTAAGTGACGTTGACGCACGTCTATACAAACACTTTTATCGATGATTTGGTTCGTTTGAGTCAAATTAAACAACAATTGACTATAGCTAACTTATCATTCAATTTTTAATATTTTGTAATTTAATTTGTGGGAATTTGAAACAAATAGTAATGGAATAATAAGTCTTTAGTTAGCTGCGCTTGTCTTTTTTATAAGCAGATTTTTAAGAAGAAAGTAATTTATAGATATAATCTGATACACTAAAATATATAGTTGACTTGATTTATTATATCAATTATCAATATGGGAGAAATAAAAAGTGTTTAAAACGTCAACTTTTATAAAAAATCATTTTACACTTCCTTGTTAAATTTTAGTCTTCATTCCAGATATGATCCTTTTTCTATGTATAAATCCCCAGTCTGCTATTGTATTAGTGAGTTGTTTAAGCGATTTACCGTAGTCTGTAATTTGATATTCTACTGCTACAGGTGCCGTGTTTAATACATTACGTTCAATTAATTCATTAATTTCTAAATCCTTTAACTCACGACTGAGCATCTTACCGGAAATCCCTTTAACCTCTTTCAGGAGCTCAGAATACCGCATAGGTTTATAACACAAGCAAGCAATAATGGACATTTTCCACTTTCCATTTAAAATTTCCATTGTATCACTGATTGCCAATATTTTTTGGCTGCAATCCTTAACTAAATCAAATTCTTGTTCCATACTATTCACTTGGTTACCCGCTTGTCACTATAACTTTTTGTCACTTGGTTACAAATATACACATTGAACATATAACTTTGCTATTCTAATTTATAAATAAAAAAAATGGATCTAATCAAAAATTTACAATGGCGCTATGCAGTCAAGAAATATTCAGATGAATCAGTAAGCGAAGATAAGATTGATCGGATTATTGAAGCCATTAATCTAAGTGCCTCTTCTTGTGGAATACAGCCCTATCGACTGTTTATAATTACCAATCCTGAGTTAAGACGAAGATTGGGAGAGGGTTCATTCAATACGCAGATCCACGCTTCCTCCCATTTATTGGTTTTTGCAGGATTCAATAAAATCACCAGTGATTACATTACAGACTATGTTGAGATGATACAAAAGCAGCGAGGTCTGGAAAGCGGAGCGTTGAATGCACTAAAAAATACTTTAATCGACTATTTCTCTACCCAAACGCCCGAACAGAATGCAATCTGGTCAAGCAAACAGGCGTATATAGGTTTAGGTACAGCCTTAATTGCTGCTGCAGAACTAAAAGTTGATTCAACGCCTATGGAAGGCTTTGATCCGAAATTATTTGATGAGGTTTTAGGCCTGTCGGAAAAAGGGCTGCATCCCTCAGTGATATTGACATTGGGCTATCGGAATTCTGCCAACGATTATCTAGCATCGGTTCCAAAAGCCCGTTTGCCAATCAATGAATTTTCTACCAAAATAAATTGATATCTAAAATATAGGAAATACTTCTAGTATCTTCAGTCCTAAAGAATGCTAATTAATTATAAAAGCCTCGACATTTGTTGAGGCTTATTTTTTAGTGAAGTTTTTGGTTATTAACAATTTTCATAAATATTCTTTCTCTACTCGCCAATAATTTTCCAAATGCTTCTTAATCCTGCGAAAAAAATGGATAATTCAAAACAAGCCGTTATTATTCCAAAATCAGCAAATGTAAAAAGAATGAATGAAAATTTCAATGTATCTCACTTCGGATCATATGCCGATGGGATGTTAATAATCAAATCGTTAAATAATGTAGAGCTTAACTTTAAATAGTTTAAATAATTTTTGAAAATCTAACTATAACAATTACCAATTGAACTACTTTTTATAGAACAGCAATCAAAAATTTTGTATTTGAGATTTAAGTCGAACTTATAAACAATAAAAAAATATTATGGCACTTTAAGACTATTTATATCGAACACCGAAAATCAGATTATAACATTTTGACAAAGAGATTTTATGTGTATAAAAAAAGAGACAACTATCAAATAGTTGTCTCCTTAAGTGAACTCGCTGGTAGGCTATCCAAACTATTTTTATAATGATATCGAAAATATTTTAGATTTATGTATTTGAAAACCAGTTGATTGTGTTTTTGTTCTTTTAGTTTGATTCCTGCTAAGTTATGTTTACGGGAGAGAATTTTCGAACTTGCACTCGAAAATTTTAGGAGATTAAATTTTTAATATAATTGATTTTATTAAGTTTTCGGACTTTTGATAATGGCAATATAGGTATTTTTCAGATTGGGGTTGATAATAAATCAACTCCAATTGAGAGGGTTAAACTGAATAGTAAACACTAAGAATAATATGTGTATCTCCTGTGCTTAATTATGAATTAGAAAGTGCAACACCTTTCCTAATTCTGTCTTATTAATGATTCGAGCTTATCATTATAAATTTTAAAATTATCAGGATCATTACATATTTTAAATAGGTCAATGAGAAACTGATACATCTTTACAAGATGTGTATTTTTTATTCCTTGCGATTCCAGAATTTCGACACATCTTAATTGATGTATTATTGCTTCATCCAAATTGTTTTTCAAAATGGAACTCTCTGATAATTTATTGTAGTAGCTAGATAATAAAAATTCATTTCTCTTTTCTATAGGTATTGAATTATGATACTTAATAGCTTTCTTAATCAATGACTCAGATTCATCAAAATTTTTGGTCTTTCGGTGAAGTTCAGATAATATAGTGTAACCTACGCCCACTTGTGCATCACTATAAAAATAATTTTGTTTTCTAAGGGCTGCTACTTTTTGAAGACATTTTAGTACGTTTTCTGGATCATCTTTTAAAAGATATGCCTGGGCTAGATTTTGTAATGAGGTAATAAACATTAATAAATCACCTTTTTTAAAATCGCGGGAATGTTGCAAATATAAATTGTTAGCTTTTCTTTGGTATTTAATAATATCATCCAAAGAATTTTCAATGTTTAATGTTGAAGCTAGATTGTTATACATTGCTCCTAAACAAAGCGCATCTTTTCCTAAATATTTTTCAGTTCTCCTTATCAAGTCTGCCCATAATTCAGCACTATTTTCACGTATAAAGAAGAATGATGATAGATGCAAATATTCATTTTCAAGAAGTAAAAGTGGCTGATAAATACTTGTCCGATACCCTTCTTTAATGGTACTTAAAATTGATTCTGCATATTTTAAAAATCTGAATGATTCTTTCGGGTTATTATAACCTTCTGTTAATCTATGCGTTATCCAGGATATATAAAACATGAAACCAATAAAATCGCTATTCCCGGCTCTTAATCGATATATAATTGTTTGTTGCAGTATTTTATGGACTCGTATACTTTTCTTGTCATTCTCGTATTGGACAAGCCCTTTCCTTTCTAAAGAATTAATAGAGTTTATATAGCTTAGTTTGTTACCATCATAAAATTCCTTACCACAAATTAATACTAAATCTTCAATGATAATATCTGTAGATGGGAGTAAGGCAAGATAATCCAAAAAGAACTTTTCTTTATCGTTGATACCTTTTACAGAAAATTTTTGTAGAATAAAGTCAAATATAGCCGTTACTTTATTCTCCTTATCATAAAGGGCAATATCTATTTTGAGCAATTCATTATTTAGATTTTGTGTTTCTAAGGAATCAAATACAAACTCTAAAGTTAGATCAAATCCATTCTCAATAGTTTTCGCAACAAGCTCTATGATGAGGGTGTTAAACTCAATATAATTTAAGAAAGATTTAAATACTATTTCGTCAAATTCCTTTGAACAATGTAATTTAAACAAGCTGATCGCACTGTCATAATCCAAGTGCGGTAGTAAGTACGGGTTTAAGGTTTTAAGTTTCGCTCGTGTAAGAAATATTTTCTTCCAATTTCTTAAACTCGCAATGGTATTTAGCGCAGAATAAGTCTCGTCATTTTCTTGTATGTCTAGTATGATGAGGTTATTTCCTCCAATTTTATCTAGCTCATTCAATATAATATTAAATTGTTCATCTACAGTTTTATCCTTATCCAAATTGATACGTAAGTTAGCAAGTAACAGGTTATTAAAGACAAATGAGGTTTCTATTGATTTTTCGATATTTAACCATATGACGTTATTATATTTACTGCGGTTAATGGTAAGAAATTTTTTAGCAAATGTTGTTTTTCCAACACCACCATAATTATTAACTGTAATAAGTTTTTTTTTGTTGAGAATATCAAATGCCTCCTTAAGTTCATTTTCCCAGCCAAATACTTCCTCTACATCATTGACATATGGAACTAATGTCAAATCAAGATTTTCTAATGTATTTGGTCTTAGATTTTCTATTAATACAGCTTGATTTTCTTGTATGGATTCAACCGCTTTAATTCTATCCTTTATTTCCTCTAATTCAAAACCAATTAATTGTATAAATTTTGAATCAATTCTTTGCAATATTTCAGAATCTGTTAAATTTAAAAGGTTTTGTAAGTCTAGGCTTGTCAGGCATCGCATTGAAGTTTCGGTTTCTTGTGAACATCTGTATATTTCAGACAAAAGAACCCTAAAAATAATTTCGATCGGCTTATCACCAAACACCTTGTTCTTTAATAAGGATAATATGTTTTGCCTAATTTGGAAAATAGCTTCCTCTGTCGTAATTTCCCCGAAATCCCAGTGGACAGCTCTACAAAAATCTTCAACGATTAAATCATCCGAAAGAATATCACAGAGCGCCTTGTAACTTTTATTGATCTCAAGCTTTTTTACTGAAGAAATATTTTGGCGACTGAGTTTTGCTTGTCTTATCTTGTTAGATTCGGCTTTTAGTATTTCCCTATTTTTCTTTTTTAAAGATTCGAAGTCTGTAGAATTATCAAAAACTTCCCTGTTAAGCCATTTTCCCAATAATTTTTCTCTTTTTTGTATTCCAGAATTGGTAACAAAGGAGAATTTTGGGGTAATATTATTTTGCTTGTACCTAAGGTAGGTTATAAAAAAATCAAACAGAGTATGTTTTATCTCCTTTGAATTTAAACTAAAATCTGAACTATAGCATTTTAATTGTGTAAATACAAAGATCTTCCCAACCTCTTTAATATCATTGTCAACTTCTGTATAAATGGGACTGTCATCTCCATTTATAAAGTTGGTTATCCATTTTTTCAAGAAAGATAAGTACTGATAATAGAAACCTCTATTTGTTGAAATTGCATCGCCATTTCTTTTAAAAATTTTAATTGAGTTTAGGTCTATATCTGGCATTCCAAGTGAACAGTTTAAAATAAAACTCAAATATATCATTTATTGAAATAATTTGAATAAGAAAAGCATTCTTGAATCGCTTAAATCTAAAGAATCAATTGCTCAAGATTTTTATAGACAGTTAACCATTCTGTTTCTAATATGTTTAGTTTTTTCTGATGAAAATTGAAAGGATAATTATTATTTTTACGAGATATACCTGATAAAGATATGAAGCCATTAATATTAGACTATAAGATTGTTCGTTCGGAGCCAGATTTTGCTCCCAACTACCAATATGATTCATTAGAATCCCTCAATATGCTGGAAATTGACGGTACAAAGATCCCGCTAATTGATGCATCGACCAATATTATGGTAGCGTTAGCTACCGTCACAAAAGTTAAAGCTGAAAGTGATACTAGTGCATTGTCTTTTGATTTAACTACCAGAACTAAGGTAAGTGGTGAAAAAGATGACTATCATTTAGATTATGTGATGTATACTACAAAAACTCTTGTTAAAATGGAAAATGATGATACGCGTACTCCTTATAACCAATAAAGCAGATATTACAACTGATTTTGTGGTAAAAAAACTTAAAGAGAAAAAAATAGAGTTTTACAGACTAAACACTGAAGAGTTAGGCGATAATGTTGAGGTAAATTTGGACTTTCATAAAGATAATTTTAAAATATCTGATAGGACAACTGGTAATCAAATAGATCTTTTGGATATTAGAAGTGTGTATTTTCGTAGACCAGAACTGCCCAACGATAATTCAGAGCTTAGTCGGGCTGAAAATCAATTTATACGCAATGAGATTAGTTATACATTAGAAGGTATCTATAAAATTTTAAATTCCGCATACTGGTTAAATAATGTTAAAAATATTAGAAATGCTGAAAATAAAATATTTCAGCTGCGACTAGCGAAAAAAATAGGTTTTACAATTGCCCACAGTTTGATTACGACCAATGCTGGTTCAGCAATGAATTTTTATGGAATGAATGAAGAGGATTGTATTATTAAACCGATTCGTACAGGATTAATATCTGATGACGGAAATGAAGAAGCGATCATTTTCACCAACAAAATATACCTCGACAAAAATAATGCTCAGCGTGTAGAAGGATGTCCAACATTTTTCCAAAAGCATATAAAAAAGAGAGGAGATATCAGGGTGACTGTAGTGGGAGAGAAGGTTTTTGCTGCCTTCATACACTCACAAGATTCTGACGACTCAAAAGTGGATTGGAGAGTTAGCCAAGATGGTCTAAAACACAGTATTTATATGTTACCAGAAGATATTTCAGCTAATTGTATCAATCTACTGAGAGAGTTAGATTTAAATTTCGGTGCGATAGATCTCATTTTAAATGAAAATGGTGAATATGTATTCCTTGAAATTAATCCCAATGGCCAGTGGGCTTGGCTCGAAAAATTACTCGGTTTAGATATTTCGGGTGCTATAGTAAATTTGTTAAAAGATAAAATTGATGAACGAGAAACTACTTAAACTTAGAGAGCTGGTCTGGCCGTTGCTTGAAGAGGATAATACTGATTACATATCTAATCAGTATTTAACAGAAGAAGTCGAAGACCTTGAGGAAAATCCAGTTCTGAAAATTGAGGATGAAAACCTGGATCTTGCATTGCAATTACAAGGTAAGATATATCAAGAAGAAGATGATCGCAGAAAAGGTACCGAATCCAAAGCAGCTTTATTTATGGGATCTTTAAGTTTGGCTAATACTATTGTAATAGGTGCAAATACATTAATATGGGGCAAGGAGATTCCAAGTGGAGTTATCAAAACTTCGGTATTTATCTCAATCGTTTTAGCAATTTATACTCTCAGAACGGTATGGTTTTCAGTAAAAGTTTTGGAAAGGGGAACCTACCATGTGCTAGGCAATGAGGATATAAATATTTCAGGCGATAAAAATAAATACAAAAGAGACATTATTTCATCATTTTTCAAAATCATAAAGGGTAATGAGGCTGTAATAAATATGAAGGTTTCGCATTTGGTTATGGCGCAAGAATATTATAAGAGAGCAATGTTTGTTATTTGCTTATATGCATTCATGGTTTTCTATTTTTGTTTTTTCCTTTAGTGTTATCCAGAATTTGTTTAGACAAGCATCGCTCATTTAAAACTTTGTCAAGTTTTTGATCGATTCAAATTAGGTGTTGACCTCTACGCAGATCCGAACCAATCCTTTAAAATCATTTTTTGCATTGAAAAATAAAAGAGTCAGCATTTTACTAACTCTTTTATTTTACTATTGTGGTTTGTCTACCAATATGCGATTTCAAAATTAATAATTTTAGTGTGCGAATATTAATTCAATCATAGCTGTACCACCCAATTGATAATTTTTAATCGGGTGCTTTTTGTTTCAACACTTTGACAAAAGATCAGCTATTTCAACATTATTTAGATCCGAAAGTGTATGTTAAAATTGCTGCCGAAGGTTACATTTAAATATAGGGCTACTAGATAAATTTATTTCCATGTTTAAAGTGGATATTACGGTTTGATTTGTGCCAGTCATTTCGGTCGGATGGTGCCAGCTATTACGGTTCAAATGATGCCACTTTAGTGGTATAGTTTTAGTCCGTCCATCCGTATTTTTTACGGTTTGAATTGTGCCACTTTAAAAAGATCAAGAAAGAATTACCTTGTCGCTTTAAATACAGCGATATGGCCAACAAACTTGATCCGATGGACTTAAAACAAATACTCACATTACATCTGGACGGTTACAGTAACCGTAAAATAGGTTCCGTTCTCGGTATTTCCCGCAATACAGTCAATACCTACATGCAGCTATTTGCAGGCAGCGGCTACTCATTCAAGGAGCTTCTGGGCTTTGATACCGCTGTTTTATCCGAACTCTTTTCATCCCATACGACGCTGGACGCTACCCGCCACAATGAACTCATGCTTTACTTTGAGGGGGTCAACAAGGCCCGGAATCATCCCGGCTTTACCTTTCTGTATCATTATCAGCAATATGTTGAGCTGGCCGCAGAACCATATAGCTACACGCAGTTTCTCGAACATTACCGTCGTAAATATCCAAAAGAAAAGGGTTCAATGAAACTTCAGCATATTGCGGGCGAAGAAATGTTCGTGGACTTTGCCGGGAAGAAGCTGCAGATCATCGATAAACATACCGGAGAGGTTATCGCTGTGGAAGTATTTGTGGCCATACTACCGTGCAGCCAGTACACCTATATCCAGGCATGCAGGAGCCAGAAACGCGAAGATATGATATCCTGTTGCACAGCGGCGCTTCGTTTTTATGGTGGATCGCCCAAAGCGATAGTGTCCGACAATCTAAAGTCCGCCGTCAATAGATCGAGCAGATACGAAGCGGACATCAACCGTAGCTTCAAGGACTTTGCCCGCCATTATAACTGTGTCATCAACCCGACTCGTAGTTACGCTCCACAGGACAAAGCGCTGGTTGAGAATGCGGTGCATCTGGCCTATCAGCGTATCTATTACCCATTACGTGAAATGACTTTCTTCTCGCTGGAAGATCTCAATAGAGAAATTGCAGTACTACTGGAGCGTTATAACAATCTATTGTTCAAACGAAAAGAATCGAGCCGTATCGAGCTCTTCCAGAGTATTGAACGAGAATATCTCAAAGCCCTTCCCGCTGATCCATATGAACTGAAAGATTACAAAAGGGCCAAAGTGCAGAAAATGGGTTACGTATACTTTTCTCCCGAGAAGTGTTATTATAGTGTTCCATACCGGTATATCGGAAAGGAAACAATGATCCATTACACCAGAAGTCGTATTGAGATCTTTTATAATCATGAAAGAATTGCGCTACACCCGCGCAATCTGACCAAAGGCAGCTACATCACCAACGCAGATCACCTGAGCAGCACACATAAGTTCTATTCGGAATGGAGCCCTGAGTTCTTTAGAAAAAAAGCGCTGCCACATGGGGAATATGTCCTGGCATGCATCGAAAAGATACTTGCTTCCCATGATTATCCCGAAATAAACTATAAACGCTCCCTTGGAATTATCCACCTGCACCGAGCCTATGGATCCGGGCGTCTGAACAATGCGTGTAAAAGAGCATTGGATACAGATAGCTGCTCCTATCTACGGATAAAGAATATCCTGAAAAACAATATGGACAGGCTGCTTTTATCTGTGAATGAGCTTGAGACCCAAAAACCACATATACCTTTTCACAGCAATATACGCGGTGCTTCCGCATATGAATAATAAACAAAAATCAAGAAAATGAACAATCAGACAGTTGAAAAACTACGCGACATGCGTCTGGGAGCTATGGCACAGTTACACCAGCAGTACGTTAAGGAAAACAGGCTCGAAGGTATGACCTGCGACGAATATCTCGCGTTACTTACTGACCATCAGTGGGAAGACCGGGAAAATAAAAAGATAGAGCGTTTGCTCAAGCAGGCAAACTTTAGGCATAATGCCAGTCTAGGTGATATAAACTACGCCAGCGAAAGAAATCTGGACAAAAATATGTTTGCGCGTCTGGGTACACTGGACTTTGTGCTCCGAAAAGAAAACATTATTATCTGTGGTGCTTCCGGCACAGGAAATGTAAACCATATGATAATGTAAAGCAGAAAGTTTTTTATACTTAGTATCCTTATGTTAAGCTTTTATCATTCAATCCACTTTACATTATATTAGCCTTTATCTAAAGGCCTTCAGCCACTCCAAAAGGTCATTATTTTCAACCCACTCAGGTATTTCCTTGGAAACCACATCTACATACGCTTTTTCTATAGCTTCTCTTTTTTGTTGTGAATCGGCACGGGCATATATTTCCGTAGTTTGAACGGATTCATGTCCCAGGAAGTCTCTTATATAAACGAGATGTACTCCAGACTGCAAAAGATGCATCGCCTTAGAATGTCTTAATGAATGGCAGCTTATCTTTTCTGGTATAAGTCCTGGATTCTTGTTCCTGGCCATGCAGGCGTACTTTTTCAGTATGCAGTTGATTCCTGCCCTAGTCAGTTTTTCTCTGCGACTGTTACAGAACAAGGGGGATGTGCGCATTTGCGGTTCCAGTAAGTGGTTTTCATCCATATATCTTTTTATATGAACAATCGCCTCATCCATCAAAGGAATTACCCTGGCCTTGTTTCCCTTACCAGTAATCTTCATTGTAAAGGGTTTATCTAATCGGATAAAGGATGGTTCCGCATCAATTATCTCCTGTACCCGGGCAGCGCAATCATACATCAAGGCCAGCATGGAAAGATCCCTTCTTCCTTTACGACTAGAGGTGTCAGGTTGTTCCAATAGGAGCTTAAGACCCTCTACAGAAAGATAACTGACAGCATTTTTTGCGATCTTCTTAACTTTTATGGAGAGGATACGTTGCCATTCTGCCATGTGATCTGGCTGCTGGTATTGCATAAAACTGAAGAAGGAATGTAATGCGGCCAGCCGCACATTTCGGGTAGCAGCGGAGGATTTTCTTTCTGACTGCAGCCAATCAAGGAACTCTACAACTATTTCTTTAGTAATATCGCTCAATACCAATTTGGAAACACGTATTTTTTTTACCTGCTCAATAAATGAGATAAACAGAATAAAGGTAAACCTGTAGGATGATATCGTATGGTTACTCATTCCACGTTCTCCCGGAAGATAGCGTGAAAGAAAGTTAGTCAGATGTCGGGAAAAGTCAGTCGGTTTCATGATCATCTTGGTTTAGGTGAAGCAAAGGGAATACACTGGCGGATAAGTCGGTTGATTTTTTGATGAGGTATGGATACATTTCAGCAGTTAAACGTACGTAACCATCTGTCGCTTCAAGAGATTGGTGCCCAAGATAGGTCGATAATAGAGGCATAGAGTGATACAGATCAAGTCCCTCTCTTGCCATTGTTGCTAGGGAGTGAACGCTGAAAGTATGACGCAGATCATGTAGTCTAGGGCCTTTTCCTCTTCCTCCGTGAGATATGCCTGCCCACCAGATAATCTTTCTGAACCATTTATAAGAAGTATACTGATTCAATGGGGTCCCATCGGGCAGCATGAATATTCTCTCTGTTTTATCAGCTCCAGTAAACAGGGATCGGTAGGTTAGATAGTCTTTGCATACATCATTTAGGGAGTCTGACATTGGTACCATCCTGTCTTTTCCATTTTTGGTTTTTCTTAGTACAAGGTATTTCTCAGCAAGGTTTATATCATTGTATGACAAGTAAAGAGCCTCGTTGATCCTTATTCCTGTACCATAAAGTAGTCTTATCAAAAAAGGGATCTGGAATACTCCGGAATTACGGTTACGGCAGGATGGTGAAAGCCCGTCGCAAACGGCAAAGATGGCTTGAATTTCATCCTGTGAAAAGATGTAGGGAATGAACGTACGGCTTAGTTTTGGAAGCCTGGGGATATAAGATCTCAGCCCTAAATCACATAGGAATTGGGCAAACTGCCTTAATATCTGCATTCTGTTATACCGGGTCTTTTCTGATTCATTAGGTCTTATTTCAGCATATTTACTAGTAAGTTCTTTTGTGATAGGAACTTCAGTGACATCCTCTCTCAACGCCAAGTTATCCAGCAACCTTAGTGCATTTCCTCCGTCTTTATATTTGTAGCCAAGGCTGTTTTTTAAAGCTATAAATTTCACAATGTAGGGCCCATACAGGCTATAATAGATTCTGTTCATAGCTTACCTCACTTCTGTTTATAAAACGACACTGGAACTAGGGGAACTTCAATTGCACATTTTTTTAGGGAGTCCTTGTCAATACGCAAATACAGCATAGTTGATTCCATAGAACTGTGCCCCAAGGCTTCTGATATGATTGGCAACGGTAATTTTTCTCTCAGAAGGGCGCTGGCGAAGCTATGACGTAGGGAATGGGGGCCATGCCTCCGGTTAGAATAGTTTATTTTAGATAGCGTCATATATTTTCGAACCATATTGCCCATATCTGTGGAATGGATTCTTTCATAAGGAGCCTGTACGTGAATAAAACAATGATTATCCTTGGTAACGGGACGGCCATATCTAAGGTAATCTACGATGGCGTTGCCAACCTCCGCCAAGAGCGGAAGCTCTAATGCTTTTCCTGTTTTGTACTGAATGATCTGGATGATGTTTTGTTCCCAAATGATATTATCAAAGGTCAGTTCACATATATCTGAAGCTCTAAGACCTAACCTAATTGCTAATAGCAACATGGCGTAATCCCGTTTCCCCTTTGGATTACCACGATCTACTGATTTTAACAGGGCTGCTATCTCCTGATCTGTAAATGTGGATGGCAACTTAGGCTGCTGCTTATAATTGTCCTTGGGAATAATTCTGGAGTAATCCAAGGACAACGTATTATTCTCGTACAGATGTTTGAAATAGTTCCGCAGGATATTCAGTGACACATACCTGTTTGCCGGTTTATTGGCATTCATTTGCTCTACATAAAGCAAGACTTCTGAAGCTTTTATCGCTTTTAGATTGATCTTATTTCTATGTATATAGTTGCAAAATGCATAAAGATGGAAAATATAAGATCCAATAGTGTTTTCTGATAAGCCTAACACAACCTGCTTATAATTAATGAAGGCTTTGATGCTTGCTGCAGCTGATCCACGAAACTCTTTAGGGCGATGTTTTCTTGCCCCCATAAACAGCCGGCCTGTTTTCTGAAACTCTCCGAGGGCCTCAGTTATATTTATTAGATCCCTTTTTTTCCTATCAAGCTGATAATAATCGTAATCTCCAAGTTCATGTTTTAAGTACGCCTGTTCTACTGCTGGATTGTAGTATTTAAGCTTTTGAGCAGACATGAAATCTTTTATTCTTTGCCATATGCGCTTATAACGCTTTAGGCTTCCTTCTGTGCGATAGATGCTTCTCATGTAATTAAAGAAGTCGTTCATCAAATCATCCACTGTTTGTTTTTTTGTATTCATGATATATTGTTTACAGACAATAACATCATGATGATGAGAAATGTAATGTAAAGTAAACTTTAGACAATCCCATACCGTTTAAAGGTTCTGGTTATACATTAGCAAATTACTTTACATTATCATATGGTTTACATTTCCGCAGTAATGTAAAAGTTTACATTACTGCGGAAAAAGCTACCTGTCACAGGCTCTCGGAAATCAGGCATGTATTACAGGGGTAAAAACCCTATATACAGTAACTGCAAGACTGATCAAAAGGCTGAAATTGAGCAAAGTTGACGGAACATACCTTAAAGAACTGGAAAAACTAACGAAAACGGAACTGCTGATACTTGATGACTTTGGTTTGCAGGCTTTTGATAGCCAAGATCGCGAAACACTTATGGACATTATCGACGACCGACATGGTAAAAGATCAACCCTAATATCATCCCAGATACCGGTATCGGCCTGGTACGAAGTCATCGGCGGAGAGGGCACTATTGCCGATGCCATCTTGGACCGGATCGTAAACTCTTCACACCGAATTGACCTAAAAGGTTATGACCACAATATGGTTATGGAAAGTCCATTGCAAGATATAAGGATAAATAAACTATTGCGTTATTACTTTACATTTAGACTTTCCATAATAATCACCTTTTACCGAACTCTTTCAGCCAAGTTATCAAGTTTCTGTTATCAACCCATTCTCCATTAGGTATAGAAGGAGTAAGACATTCTGATGCCCTTTCTATTGCCTCTCTTTTTTGTTTAGAATCTGCTCTGGCATAAACCTCTGTGGTCTGGATGGAAGTGTGGCCCAGCAAGTCCCTGATCCAAATAAGATTTACGCCGGATTGCAACAGATGCATCGCCCGGCTGTGCCTTAGCTGGTGACAACTAGTTACATCAGGTATAAGGTGAGGATTGTGTGCCCGGGCCATATCTGCATATTTTTTCAGGATATAAGTGATTCCCGCTCTGGTAAGTTTTTTACCGGCACTATTCCAGAAGATAGGTCTTTTCATATTTATCGCGCAATCAATATTGTACCGGTCCATATATTTCATGAGTATTTCAACTACATGTTCTGAGATAGGTACTATCCTCACTTTTCGTCCTTTCCCATACACCTTGATAGAGAATGGTGTATACTGTATCTGCAATGATTCTATTGTAAGGTCTGCCAATTCCTGTACCCGACAACCCGTGTCATACATCAGCGCAAGTATAGCCACGTGTCTCAGTTCCCTGTTGTTTGTATAATCCGGTTGCGCCAGTAGCAGTTTTACTCCTTCTTTTGTATAGTGTACCGGAGTTGGATGCATTTTTTTCAGATTTCTGATTGCCAAGATTCTTTGCCATTGATCCAGATACTCTATGCTGTCATATTGAAGATACGACACAAAGGAATGTATCGCTGCCAATCTGTTGTTACGGGTTGCAATGCTATTACCATTCTTCTCAACCAGCCATCGCAGATATTCCAGTACATTGTCTCTGTTAATGTCCGACAATGTCACCTTCTCGACCTTTAGTTGTTGCTCGTCCCTCAGGAATGAAAAGAAGGAAACAAAAGAATCACGGTATGCAGATATCGTATTTGGACTAACATTCCGTTCGTGGGGGAGATATTCTCCCAAGAATGCTGTAATATACTTTGCTATGTTATTCGTTGCCATCATTTTTAGGATATATAAAGTCATTGAGAGTAGTGCACTGATCCAATAATTCGGGGTATTCTTGGCAGGTGAGTTTTACATACCCTTCAGTGGAATGAAGGGACCTGTGTCCAAGGCAAGCTGACAACAAAGGCAGGGCGGAATATATGTCCATACCACCCTTTACCATCTTCGCTAGAGAGTGTGTTGCCATGGTATGCCTAAGATCATGCACACGTGGGCCAAAGCGTTCACCCCTATATGCAATTCCACATTTTGTATATATCTTTCTGAACCAGTTGTAGGCATTGGCAGATGATAGTGCCGTGCCGTTTAATTTCATGAGGAACGGGTGGTCAGGGGCAGATATGCCCTCTACCGGTACCATGCTCCGATAATGCAGGTATTTCAGGATATTTTCCTTTAGGCTGTCACATATCGGGACCAAACGTTCTTCACCATTTTTGGTACTGCTCCACGTTCCGACTTTTAGGATATTCCTGTCCAGATCCACATCCTTGTTCCTCAATGAAACGGCTTCCGTGATCCTTATACCCGTACTGTACAAAAGCCTGATCAGGCAGGGCACCGATATGATCGGGTCATCCTTCCTGTGACTTTCACGCAATAGGCTATCAGATTCATGGAATATTGCCAGCATCTGCTCTTCCGTGAAGATATAGGGCGTAAAGCCACGGTCATTAACACATTTGGGCAAGGGCATTATATATGATTTAGCTCCCTGCTCATTCATATATCTGGCAAGTTGTGACAGTTTGGAACATTTTCCATAGAATGTCCTGCTACAGTCATTCATCCTGGACGTTGACCAAGCAACTATCAGATCTTTCGTAATGACAGGTTCCCTTAGACCGTAATGAACGGTGAACTCATCAAACTCTTTGTATGTCCACTTTGTGGATATCACATTGAACCCGCAGGATTCTTTTATGCGGATAAGGGCTTTCATATATGGAGAAAGAGGTCCTTGGTAGTTGAACGGGTTAGTCATAGAGCCATCCCCCTTTCTGCATATAAAAGTAATCCTTTGGTTCCGGCACTTTCAATACGCATTCCAGCATATGTGATAGGTCAATCCGTATATAGGTTCTGGTGGTATCTGCTTTCGAATGGCCCAAAGTTTCCGATATGATCGGGATAGGTGTTGATTTATCCAGCATCCTTTGGGCCAGACTGAACCTTAGGGCATGTCCTCCACGGTGTCTGTCCCCGAAATCTATTCCGGATGACATAAAAACAGTAAGGATTGCAGAATGGACGGCTCCACCATCAAGTTCCCTGTACGGTGGCCGACAGCTCAGGAACACCTTCTCGGACATGGACTTTGGACGGGCATACCGTAGATAGTCTATAATCGCATTGCCAACTACGGATAACAGCGGCAGGGTCAATGGATTTCCTGTTTTATATTGTACAAGGGCTATTTTATTGTTTTCCCAATCTATGTTACTGAAGCTCAAATTGGACACATCAGATACACGGAGCCCAAGCCGGGAACACAATAACACCATTGCATAATTACGTTTGCCGACATTGTTCGAAAGGGATATCGATTGCTCTACCTTCCGTACTTCATCCTGGGAATAAAACGAAGGAACTTTCGTGCGCTTGAACCTATTGCCAAGTGAGCTCAGCATACGTGAAAAGTCCCTGGAAAGAACCTTTTCCCGAAAAAGGAACGAAAGAAAGCGCCTTGTGTTATCGATATATTCCTTCCGTTGATGTTCGCGGCTCTCAACATACTGTGTTATTATCTCTTCAGTTATGCCGGAAAGGTTGTTTATTCCATTCTCAAGCAGATATTCTATGAAGTTGCTAATAGACTTTTTGTAACGCTGGAGAGTTTTCTTCTCGTTAATACGCCGGGATTTCAAAAAATCGAGGTACTGATTCGCGGCCTCCCCAATTTCACCCCTTAATGGGAATTGTACCGCACAATGCATTCTTCCTCCGAGATTGTTGTTCAACAACACGCGGGTTAATACATCAACACTCTTGACAATGTCACGATGATGGAGTGTAACACTGAAACCATCATGGCACGTCAGCACGAAATCATTGCCGATGCTCTCCTCATAGTCCAACAGACCCCGTGATAACATATACGCGAGGATGCCTTTCTTCCACAACCAATTATAGGTGTAGATTCTGCTACTCGAATACCTTGCTTCTATTAAAAGCCGATTGGCTTGCTCAATAAGCTTTTGAATTTCCATAACTTTTACTTTTAATGTTGAAACTGCATTGTTTCACATTAAAGTTATGGAAAGGGGTTATGGATAGTGTTTTTGTAAACCGCTAAAGTTGAGTTCCCTGGACAAATCTTAGTCATCAAGTTTCCATAACCATATTGTGGTCATAACCTTTATTATGGAAAGCTTTCCATAAAAAAGGTGAATCGCTAAGAAAAGGAATATTGAAAAAGGAATAATCAAAGCTTTTTTATATAATTGTGTGATCTTTTAAGTGGCACGGTTTGACCGAAATCACTGGCATCATTGCTCCGAAATACCCATAAAGACCATATTTTTTATATAGTCTCAAAATTCCATAAAAAAAATGTTTTGATGAAAAGTTTTCCATTTGTTGCTTCTTTTGTCGTAGGATTTCCGAAAGGAGCACTTGAACGGATTAGCTTTACATTTTCTAAGTAGATTAATATAAAACCTAAACCATCAAAATTCAAATTTTTATAAAAATTATAATCTTACGGGTAACCGTAAAAATAAAAATATCCGCAAATGTAATTTAGCAATATGATTAAAATAACATTACCAAGTAGCGATGCGATCAAGGCTATCAAAGACGCTAAAGAGGACTGCCTCCAACCAATTGGCTTTTTTATAAAGTACAAGGTTACATTTAATAAATTAACAATGGAAATCGAGCCAAATGCAGGATTTGAATATGATCCATCTGATATTTTTCATCTCGCATGGTACGCTAGAGAATACAAGTAAGGCTATTAAATTCTTGAACGGAAAGATTTATTTACAAAAATTCCCCGATTAGATTAGGGTACAATAGAAGAGATTACTTAAATGGTGGTCTCTTTTATGCATTAATTCTAACCAGGATTTTGATTAAAAATCTTTTGTTTCATTTTATATTAGATAAAAGGAATAAATTTCATTGGTTTAATTTTTACAGTATCTTAAAGAATAATCTTTGTTTTATTGGAGAATAATAATTTTTTAATGAGCAAACATATTTCATTCAATTGCAGATTATGAGTATATTGGTACGAATTCTGATTTAGTGTCGGCGAATAATAACTGGCCTAAACTATTGATTATTAGAAAAAAAATATATTGTATATTTAATTTTATATCTCAACGTGGAGAGATATAATTTAAAGGGAAAACGACTGTGTGGAGGTTATTCACTTTAAAAAAGTAACCATGAAACAATTATATAAAAATATTCTATTATCAATCGAACAACAGGAGAAGAATCTAGAACGAAGTACGAAAAGCACCATTGAAGAAGCTTATCATATGGTTTCTTTTCTTCGCCAATTATTAAGCGATCTTAAAACCCAAATTGCAAAAAATGGTTTTGCTACAGCCGACGACGAAGTAGTCTTTTTTAAGACTGTCAAGCCCGAGATTTTAGGAAAACTCATTTACTACAATAAGCTTGTCCGTTTGGAAGTTATTAACCCGGAACTTTATGATTTGGTACAAGCTTATTACAACGAGCAGATCAAGCTTTTAAATAAAGAATATAAAAAGCACCTGGAGAGTTCGGATTTTTACTGGTATTATCGTTCTGGTCGCTGCGATAAAGACAATTCATATTTTAGATTAGGTAATATTAATTTCTTCGATGGTGTAGACAGTTTTTTCTTTGAAGTTGATATTGACTTTTCTACCTATTATGATTATAAAGTCGCTCAGATCATAGCGATGGACTTGCTTTTTTCCTATTATTTGTCGAAAATTAGTCAGAAAGACTCCAATAATACCGGTAGTTCCCCTATGCCTGAAAATGGAAGTTTTTCTTGGACGGATTCCAAGAATGCGTTAATTGAACTGATTTATGCGCTACATGCAGCAGGTAGTGTGTCTAATGGCAGAGCTGGCCTGCGAAAAATGAGTAAACTATTTGAGGAAGTGTTTGAAATCAAATTGGGGGATATTCATCATGCATTCCATCAGATGAAGTTCAGGGCAGGAGAGAAAACCAGCTATTTACTTTTCTTAAAAAGTTCTCTAGAACAATATATGGATAGAGAACTTTAAGGTAGGTAGTAAATCTATTGTACAAGACAGGTAATCATATCGATGACCTGTTTTTTATTGCCGAAATTTATACTGTCCTGTTATACTGAATTCATTCGTAGAATAACTAACCTGAAATTTACACAACTGGCTTCGACAGTTCATACTTTTAGTATGTACCAATATACTAGTCATAGGATACCAATGCAAACTGGCGCCACTATTAAAAAAATAACGAAAAAAAAGTTCATTTCTCTTGGTACATCCTTGGTAGTACCTTGTACGATTTAGCGGAAAATCAAGGCCAATTTTGGTATGTAAACCAAATGTAAAAGGCTATGAATATAGATCGAGTTGAATTCCTCGCGTGGATGGATCGTATCATGAAGCGATTTGATATACTCGCAGGGGATCTTGAAATCCGCGACAAAAAGAGATTGAGTATCGACGGTGATGAACTGCTCGATAATCAAGACGTGCTTCAAATGCTAAAGATCACTTACCGATGTCTTCAGCGTTACCGTACAATCGGCAGAATAAAGTTTTTCACTATCAGTGGTAAAATTTATTACAAGAGTTCTGATGTGCAACAGTTTATTAGAGACAGCTATCACGGCGGAAAATATAGGCAAAAATAGGTTTCTAACGGAATAGATATAAAACTGCAACAATTCCCATTCTACTTTCGATAATCTTAAAACTTTTTTATTATGAACGAACAAACAATCACTGACGAAAAGGTAGCCAAAGCGTTAGAGCCGCTGTCCGATATCCTATTGGTTCTTGACAAAGTTAAGAACAGGATTGAAGCAGTAAAAGGAGTAGATAAGGATGGGAAACTGGAAACAGGAGAACCTAAGCAGAAGAATTTGCTGGATTTTATGCGCGTAGACAAAAATGACATTTTCAGCAATTTCTTTTCTAATTTCTGGCGAAAGCTCAACGATCCCACAGGATACAAGTTCTTTAAAATTGCGGACATTGATATGGAGGCAGTTGCAAAAAGACTACAGTCCGCGCTCGATAATCCAACACCAGAAGGAAATAAATTGCTGGAGGCATTGGAAGTGAAACATGACAATAAACAAAAAAAGCAGGATATGGAAACGAAACAAGAAGTAAATCAAGGGAAAACCAAAGATGATACAAAAAATGTGTATCGTTATAATGCAGATGAAATTGACTGGAATACAGCTCATAAATTTGGCTTGAACAGGGAGCTGTTAGAGAAAAATGGACAATTGGACAAATTGCTAAAAGGATACAAATCAGATACAATATTTAAGATTGAAGGAAATTTTGAAGGGCTGGCATTAAAAGGTGATGCTCGCCTTTCTTTAAGACAAGTCGATAATAAGATTGTTATTTTGACGCATGGTATACGACATAAAGCTCCTTTGGAAAATCCTTTTTATGGCCATAGATTTACTAGAGAGGATAAGGAGAACCTGATAAAAACTGGAAATATGGGACGGGTGGCTGAACTGACGAATACACAGGGTATTTCAGTAAAGTCCTTGATCAGTTTGGACAAATATACAAAGGAGCCGGTATCATATCCGCTTGAATGGATTAAAATCAATGATAAATTCGGTGGTGTAAAGTTAAGTAAAGAACAAAAACAGGAACTCATGGAAGGAAAGCCGGTGCTTGTTGATGGTATGGTAAATACAAAAACAGGGGAACTGTTCAGCCAAACGTTGCAGTTCAGTGCGGATGACAGAAAAATTGTATTTGCTGGCAATAAAGAAACCCTAAATATTGAGCAACAGCTTACAAGGGTAATTCCACCCGTCTTCAGAGATCGACAGCTTAGCGAAAAAGAACAGGATCAGCTAAAAGAGGGTAAAGCTATTTATCTGGAAGATCTTGTCAATAAGGATCAAAATAGAATATATTCAGGTTACGCCTTCTACAATGAACAAAAAGGAAAGGTTGACTTCTCCTTCCAGAAACCTCATTTGGAAAATCAGCTGGAGCAAGTCCTTGGTGATACAAATCAAGAGAAGAAACAGCGACAATCTCCGGTGCAAAAAGATGATTCAAAACAGGCCGCACGTAATACTGCAAAGACTGATGCGCAAGAAAGAAAGACACCTACAAGACGACCGAAACTTCACTAAAGTAAGCCATTATGAAAGCAATCTTAGCAGAAAAGCCTTCTGTAGCACATGAACTAGCCCGAATTGTAGGAGCGACTGAAAGAAAAGATGGATATTTTTTGGGGGGTGATTTTATGGTCACATGGGCTTATGGACATCTTGTAGGACTGGCGATGCCTGCGGACTATGGAATAAAGGGATTCAACAGGGAATCCCTTCCTATCATACCAGAAAATTTTATGCTTACCTGTAGAAAAGTAAAGGCTGGTAATGGTTATGTTTACGATGAAGGTTCAAAACGGCAATTAGAAATAATTGGCGAAGTTTTCGAAAAGTGCGACAGCATTATTGTTGCTACCGATGCAGGTAGGGAGGGTGAAGTAATTTTCCGATACATATATGAATATTTAGGCTGCCATAAATCATTTGAGAGGCTTTGGATCAGTAGTTTAACAGAGAAAGCAATCATAAGCGGATTAAACAATTTGAAGTCCGGGGCTGATTTTGATGGTCTTTATTATGCGGGACGCGAGCGGTCACAGTCTGACTGGATGATAGGGATCAATGCCACGCAAGCCCTTACGATCAGTTTAGGAGATGGTTTATATTCTTTAGGACGTGTTCAGACACCTACTTTATCGCTTATCTGCAAAAGATATATAGATCATAAATCGTTTGAAGTAAAAAGCTATTTCCAGATTGAGCTGGAACATCAAAAAGAGGGGATTATTTTCAAGAGTTTATCGGTTGATAAATGGGAAGAACGTACTAGAGTAGAATCTGCAATAAGATCTATTGAGCGTGCAGGAACTGTACTTGTTGTGGATGTTGAAAAGAAATCCGGTTCCTTGCAGGCACCATTACTTTTTGATTTGACAGGCTTACAAAAAGAGGCCAACAGGAAGCTGGGTTTTTCCGCGGAAAAAACACTGGAAATAGCGCAGATCTTGTATGAGAAGAAATTGATAAGTTACCCCCGTACGGGATCAAAGTACATTCCCGAAGATGTCTGGAGCGAAATTCCAAATCTGATTGTCGCTTTAGGGGCTTCCAACGCATTTAAAGAAAAGGTTGAAAAAGTTAAATGGGAGAGATATAACAAACATATCGTCAATGATGTGAAAGTGACTGACCATCATGGAATTTTAATAACGGAGAATATACCTAGTATTTTGAACGCGCAGGAAAATGCACTGTATGATATGATCGCCTGCCGACTTCTTGAAGTTATTTCACCAGCCTGCCATAGGGAAACTACTTCGGTAACGTTAGAAATCCTACATTATAATTTTGCAATTAAAGCAATAAAGATTACTTCCCCAGGCTGGAAGCTGATCAATGGAAATTTTAATGAAGACGAGGAGGACAATGTTTTTGACCTGCCGGAACTCCACAATAGCGATCTCTTACAGGTAACCGCTGCGACGCTTCTTTCCAAAAAAACAAAGCCACCTGCATTATTTACTGAAGCAGAACTTTTATCAGCAATGGAAAATGCCGGTAATACCATTGCGGATATTGCGGAGAGAAAGGCACTTAAAACCATTGGAATAGGTACACCAGCTACCCGTGCTTCGGTTATTGAAACGCTTTTCGACAGGGATTATATCCGCCGGGAGAAGAAGTCGATCATTCCTACTGAGAAGGGCCTTCTTGTTTATCAGATCGTAGCGGATAAAAAGATAGCAGACGTGTCTATGACAGCGCAATGGGAACTTGCATTTGAAAAGATACAGAATAATGAAATGTCTGCTACGGAATTTCATGGAGAACTTGAAAAGCTGACACAAGAGGTTACCAAAGAACTGTTGACCGAGAAAATTGCGGAGGTGGGACCGCAAAACCTATACTGCCCAAAATGTAGTAGTAAGGCATCTCTGCGCGAAAAGGTTCTTAAATGTAGTAGTGAAGAATGTGGCTGGATACTTTTTCGTAAGGTTTGTGGCATACAGTTAACATATAAAAATATAGAAGCTTTGCTTACGAAAAAAAGGACGCCACTTATCAGAAGGATGATGGGGCATAGTGGAAAACCTTTTGATGCCTATATTGTGTTATCCGAGGACGGTACTACTTCTTTTGAATTTGAGCAGAAAAAGAAACGAAAGTTCAGATAATTTTCATGATGTGATTTGGTGTGAAGCCTGAGATCCCCGGTGATTTCAGGCTTCTTTTTTTTACCTCATTTTTCAATTAGGAAAATGACGGACTTCTTAGGTTAGAATACCTCATAAACTGCATTACGAGAGCTTCTGTGGCTAGGTTTACCTGACAAGTAAACAATTGACACATGAAAAAAGAGCAAAAGGATTTTTCCTACTACCAATTAAAGCTACAGGAACATATAGAAGCGAGTTTTCCTGAGAAATTAGAGGATACAAAATTTATCGGCCAACGGGCTCGATGGGCGGCCAATGCGTATGAAGGAGCATTCAGGTCTGGCAATGGCGTTCACAAATGTGATGAAATAGCCGACTATATTTTGTATGAAGGTCTACATTTTTCAAAATACGACAGTCTATTTGATGTCCTGACCAATGAGTTTACAGATCTGTTCGTTGACTTTGAATATCGGGACTTTGCATTAAAAATACTTCCTATCTGTGCAGAGGTTTTTGCAAAGTATGATCTAACCGATGATTTTGCATATTCAAATGATTATGACCTGCTATATACGGAACTGACAGGTTTCATCGCCATATGGATCGAAAAGAATGGCATTCAATAAGAGGCAGCACCTCCAGCAGAATATTGATGCCCTGAAAATTGCTTTTCTGTTGCACAAAGAAAAAAGGGAAGGAAGTTCGGAGGAGCTAAGACAGATGTCGTTGTATGCCGGATTTGGAGGACTGAAATTTATCCTAAATCCAGCAGAGTCTGTTGATGACATTGAGAAGTGGAGTGTGGCTGACCGACCTCTTTTTGAGTTAACGAAGACACTCTACGATCTGATATTGGAGAACAGCGAGAATGACAGAACATATAAGCAATATATAGATGGAATAAAGGCATCAATTCTGGATGCCTTTTATACCCCTGTACCCATTTCAGAAACGATTTCAAAGGTTTTAATTAATAATGATGTAGAGATTCAGACATTGTTGGAACCATCAGCGGGTGTAGGTTCATTCATCAAACCATTTTCAAACCTTCGTGATCTTGAAATTACAGTATATGAACAAGATCCACTCACAGGTTTGATCCTAAAATTATTGTACCCACAGTCTAAGGTCAATGTCGAAGGTTTTGAAAATATAGGTATAGAGGAAGATAGTAAGTACGATGTGATTCTTGGGAATATTCCATTTGGAAAAACGTCTGTGTTTGATCTTTCTTATTCAAAAGGAACGGATCTGGCCCGAAAAGCTTCTATTTCAGCGATTCACAATTATTTTTTTTTAAAGTCAACAGATAAGTTACGAGAAGGAGGAATTTTGGTATTCATCACCTCTCAGGGAGTGATGGATAGTCCCTCCAATCAACCTATCCGGGAAGTGTTGATGAAAGAACATCATTTGGTTTCTGCGGTAAGATTGCCAAATAACCTATTTGATGAGGCTGGCACATCAGTTGGAACGGACCTCCTTATTTTACAGAAAAGAACTGAAAACAGGGAATTGTCCCAAAGGGCCAGAGATTTTATAAAAAGCGGAGTCAAACCGGGCGGAGAAAACTGCAATCTACTTTTCTATAATTCTGATCACATTGTTTATACAAAAGCTGTTGTCGGTACCGATCAATATGGTAAACCCGGCACAGTATATCTACATGAAGGGGGACTGGCTGGTATCGGTGAAGATCTTGCGAAAAAGCTTGAAGCTGATTTTAAAAATTATTTTAATCCTGATTTGTACAGAAAATTTCAAAGAGCCAAATTATCAGATGTCAGTGGTTCGGAGAAAAAAATAACTTCTACGGTAAGCGATAAATTATCATACAATCTACTTGATACGACCACATCAAATGCAGTTCAGCTCAACCTTTTTACAGAAGATGAGGTTGCTCAGTCTACAAAGTCACCAACAAATAGGAAAAAGCGAAGCAATACGCCAAATAAGCCCACGGTGACTGAACAGTTGTCACTGTTCGCGGAGAATTTGGATGAACAGGTGCGGTCACAGAATACTACAGTAAAAATAAAGCCTTCCAGCGTAGATAAGAAGCAAGATGGCGGGAACAAACACGTTAAAGCAGTTTCCATGCTTTCCTTATTTCAAGATAATGAGGAACAGCGTAGTGTGGAACCGCAGGTTTTTGATGCTGAAGTTAAAAGCTACTATCGAGAGGATACCCTAGTTAATTATAGGGGACATGTTGGCAGGATCAAACGAAATGCACCCGAGGGAAATCATAGTTTTAAACCAATAGCGCTTAGCGAGATCCAGCGAAAACGAATTGATGCCTATATAAAAGTAAGGGACTGTTATAATGATCTGTATAATTACGAAACTAAAAATCAGGAAGAGGATAGTACCAATCGGGGACTCCTGAATAAGCTCTATGATGATTTTGTCAGAAGATATGGTCATCTAAATGCTGCCGAAAATATTAAGGTTATAAAAATGGATCCCTCGGGCAATGAAATTCCCTCACTTGAACGGGTTGTCGGAGGTGTAATCCATAAGTCGGATATTTTTGACCATCCGGTTAGTTTTGCAAGAATGAAAATCTCTGAGGCTTCTCCGCAGGAAGCTTTGTCGGCTTCTTTGAACCGCTCCGGTAATGTTGATATGAGGTATATGGAACAGATCAGTGGTCTGTCTTCCGATGCATTAAGAGAAAGCCTACAGGGACGTATTTACTATAATCCGATAAGTGGCGAGCTGGAAGTCTCTCAAAAATTTCTTTCTGGTGATGTCGTTGAAAAAGCAAAACAAGTAAAAGCTTACATTGTCGATAATCCTAATGATCAGGAAGCTCTAGTAGGTCTTGAAGCGCTTGAAAAGGTACGGCCTGAGCCTATTAAGTTTGAGGCTCTTGACTTTAATCTGGGAGAACGCTGGATCGGAACCGATATCTATAATCGTTTTGCTATCCATCTTTTTGACACAACGATTAGTATTCATTATTCTGAAAGTAGTGATGACTATTTTGTCAGTTCAAAATCCAGCAATCTGAAGATCACAGAAAAGTATGCGGTGAAATCCGAAAGCCGCAGTTTTGACGGTTTGAATTTATTGCGACATGCACTTGTTAATACTACCCCAGATATTACAAAAACAGAATATTTGGCTGATGGTACAGCTGTGAAGGTACGGGATATGGAGACTATTCAGGTTGCCAATACGAAGATAGATGAAATCCGTCACGAATTTACAGAATGGCTCTATCAGCAGGATGATGCGTTCAAAAATGAACTGACAGAACGGTATAATGAATTATTTAACTGTTATGTACGACCGCAATACGATGGTAGCCATCAGAGCTTTCCCGGACTGGATCGGAGGGCGGTGAACATTGAGGACCTCTATGACAGCCAGAAAGATGCTATCTGGATGATAAAATCTAATGGCGGAGGAATTTGTGATCATGAAGTGGGAGCTGGCAAAACCCTGATTATGTGTGCAGGGGCCCAGGAGATGAAACGATTAGGGCTTGTTCATAAACCGATGATTATTGCATTAAAGGCAAATGTGCATGATATTGCCAAGACCTATCGGGAAGCTTATCCCCATGCAAAAATACTTTATCCCGGAAAAAAGGACTTTACCCCACAAAAGCGGCTTAAGATTTTTGGCGATATCAAGAATAACGATTGGGACTGCATTATTCTCACGCATGATCAATTTGGGATGATCCCCCAGTCGTCAGAACTTCAAAAGGATATTCTACAGGCTGAACTGGATGGCGTGGAGCAAAATCTTTCAGTCTTAAGAAGTCAGGGTAAAGATATTTCGGGTGCTATGCTTAAAGGAGTAGAAATCCGTAAGAAAAACCTGAATGTTAAACTAAAGACCTTAGAACATGATATAGAAAACCGAAAAGATGATGTTGTGGACTTCAAAATGATGGGGATCGATCACCTTTTTGTGGACGAGAGCCATAAATTCAAGAACCTTATGTTTAATACAAGACATGAGCGTGTTGCCGGTCTGGGCAATTCGCAAGGCAGTCAAAAAGCACTTAATCTTCTTTTTGCCATAAGAACAATCCAGGAAAGAAGCGGTAAGGACTTAGGGGCAACTTTTCTTTCGGGAACGACCATTTCCAATTCACTGACCGAGTTATACTGTCTTTTTAAGTATCTACGTCCAAAAGCATTGGAACGTCAGGGTATTAATTGCTTCGATGCCTGGGCTGCGATATTTGCGCGAAAGTCCATTGATTATGAATTTTCTGTTGCAAATAATATTGTGCAAAAAGAGAGATTCCGTCATTTTATCAAAGTACCCGAGCTGGCACAATTCTATGCAGAGATAACCGATTACCGTACTGCTGAAGACATTGGTATTGACCGGCCTGTAAAAAATGAGATATTGTATAATATCCCACCAACTCCGGATCAGGAGATTTTCATCAAAAAATTGATGGAATTTGCTAAGTCTGGAAATGCAGAATTGCTTGGAAGGCCACCATTAAGTCCGACAGAACAAAAAGCCAAAATGCTGATTGCTACTGATTACGCGAGAAAAATGTCGCTGGATATGAGGTTGATTTCATCTAAATATGCCGATGATGCTGGAAATAAAGCCTCTGTATGTGCCGCAAACATAGCTAAATATTACAGAAAGTATAATGCTCAGAAAGGTACGCAGTTCGTTTTCTCAGATTTAGGAACCTACAAGCCTGGTGAATGGAATATCTATTCCGAGATAAAGCGAAAGCTTATGCAGGATCATGATATTCCAGTTGATCAAATTCGGTTTATACAGGAGGCCAAGACGGAGGATCAACGTAATGAATTGATAAAGGCCGCGAATGATGGAAGGGTAAGAGTTCTTTTTGGTTCTACAGATATGCTTGGAACTGGTGTTAATGCACAGAAAAGAGCAGTTGCAGTACATCACTTGGATATTCCATGGCGACCGTCAGATCTTGAACAGCGCAATGGCCGCGCTGTCCGCAAAGGAAATGAAATCGCGAAATTCTTTGCCAATAATACGGTGGATGTCTTTATTTATGCTGTTGAAAAATCGCTGGATGCTTATAAGTTTAATACGCTTGCTAATAAACAGCGATTTGTTGGTCAGTTAAAAAGTAATAGTCTAAGTGTGCGTACTATCGATGAGGGAGGGATGGATGAGGTTTCCGGGATGAACTTTTCGGAGTATGTTGCCTTACTCTCAGGAAATACTGACTTATTGGAAAAGGCAAAAGTAGAAAAGAAGATTGTGGCGATGGAAAATGAAAAAAATGCTTTTTTACGGTCTAAATGGAGTGCAGGCTCCAAACTTGGATTGTTGCAAGAGGAACTGGAAGGGCGAATTTCAAGGTTGGAAAGATTTATGGTTGATAGGGATAATCTTCAAAATCGTATTCTTAAATCTTCTGACGGTACTCTATTAAATCCTATACAATTAAATGGGCTGGCAAAAAATGCAAGAATTATGGAAATTGGTTCATATCTTAATAAAGTTGCTGCAAGCGCCCGAACAGGCGGTGATTATGAAGAAATTGGTTCTCTCTATGGTTTTCGTATTCTTGTAAAAACCGAGATTCGGGAAAAAGAGAATATAATGGAAAGGGATAACCGTTTTTATATCTGTGGAGAGGGCAATATAAAATACACTCATAACAATGGAATTATCGCTGCAGATCCCGAAAAGGCCAGCTTGAATTTTCTTAATGCCCTGAAAAAAATACCACGCTTAATTGACGAAGAAAAAGTACAGATAGAAGTCATAAAAAAGGACAAAACTATACTGGATGACATTGTAAATGGTGAGTGGAATAAGGAAAAGAATCTAGCTGGTTTAAAGACTGAACTTGCAGCAGTGGAGCGTAACATTCAGATTTCGTTGGATGAAAGCAAAAACAGTATTGTTAATTCAGAAGACGGACAAAACAAAATAGAAAATACTAAAGTAGTCAATAAGCATAAGATCTAATTTTAAAGGTCCTTTAGAAGAAAAATGTGAATTGCTGTACAGTTAATGGTTTATCGTGAGATTCCTAAGCCCTTATTTTTGACTTTATCGGCAGACAGCTTTAGAACTGGCGATTTTCCGTCCAGCGTACCAGGCAACTCTCGATATAGTTTCCCCTTATTTATAGAATAGCACAGAGAACCTTCTGTATTATCTTTCCCAGCCAGTATCTTTAGCTTTTTTAAATTATCTATTTCAAAACCGTCTATTTTGTTGGGAATACTATTGATATTTTTTAACAGTTGCTTATACAGGATATTTAATTCCCGATCATTCGTTGATTGTAGAGCTTTTAAAATATTTTCAATCTGACGGGAATTCGCAGGCAGTACAGAAAGGTACGCATTCTTTGAAAAAAGAGAAATAAAATCCTTATTAAGAATTGAAATTTCAGCAGGTTCAAAAATGCAATATTCTACTTTATCCCTGGCAAATCCAGCTATAATATGATCGTAACCACGTTCTTTAAACATATTGAGGTTATCTTGTGAGTTAAAGGCTTCCATAAATTCCATATATTCCCCTAATCCGATATTATCATCTATAAATTCCAAAGCTTCATTAGGATCGGTAATATCCTCTTCAAATACAATATTAACAATGTCGGGTGCTTGGTCAGCGCAGCCAAAGACATCATCCAAATTCAGGCATTTTTTTAGGTGAACCTGACACTCAAAAACTTTTTCACCAAAAAGTTGTGCTATACCAATTTCCTCCGTTAAATGAATACCCCGATGACAATTGTCTCTATCTGTATTTTGGCCTAGATATTCTAGTGAAAATTCATTAAAATCGCTGTTGGTTCCGTGATATAAGGTTTTAGTTGTAGATTGTTTAGGTTTGATTGAATCCATATTAAATTTATTTTTTTTAATTTCTATTAGTAAATGGTAGGTTCGTTATGATCAGTGGGAGATAGGAGGGTACATTCTCAGCCTATGCTCTCGGGTTATCCTTCATCGTATTGAAATCATTCCTGTCGGATTAAATGAGCCAGTTCAGGATCATTTTCAATTCTCGTCAATTCGTTCGAAATTATAATCGAAACATCCAATTTTATCTGCCGGTAATTTTCGTTAATTTCCTGTTCCATAATATCTGCCCCAGATTCGGATAGAAAGGATCGTATCTGTGGAATAGGCTTAAAATTTTTCGTTTCATTAGCTACCTTTTCTGTATCCACTATGATCTGGGCGTGAAATATCTTTTGTTCTATTTTTTCACCAAAATTGTCCGCTACGGCTCCGACGAACATACCCTGTGATAAGGTTGAAATCTTTGATGCAGGAATCAAACTATCGAGCTGTGTGGAAATGGAAGAACTGGTATCATTTCTGTTTATACTGATGGATTGTCTTTTTTGTACAATTTTCCCGAACCTTTCTGACAATGTTTTTGCAGTGTCGCCAACCACTTGTCCCGCGAAAATATTACCTACTATATTTTGGATTACTTTAGATTCTTTATCGCCATAATCTCTCGTTAACATTGAAAAGTCTTGTAATCCCAAGCATACGGATATTAAATTACTTCTGGCGGAGGCAATCAAGTTATCCAAGCCTCGAAAATAAATTTGGGGTAGCTCATCGATAATCAGGGAGCACTTTAGCTGCTTTTTTTTATTGATTAGACGAACAATTCTTGAATTATAAAGTCCTAGCGCAGCGGAATATATATTTTGCCTGTCCGGGTTACTACCAACACATAAGATCTTGGGTTCATTTGGATTATTTATGTCAAGTGAAAAATCATCTCCGGTCATTACCCAATATAATTTTGGAGATATAATTCTTGATAATGGTATTTTTGCGGATGCGATCTGACCCTGTAGCTGGTCTTGCGCTCCACCTTCCCACGCATCCAAAAAAGGGCTTAAGTAGTTCTCAAGTTCTGGATAGCTTGTCAGAATCGTAAATAGATCGGAGTATTTCTTATTCAGAAGTTCAATGGCATGGGGAAACGTACAATAGATACCGTTTTGATATATCTTGAGGAACCAAATAATGGAGGCGAGCAGAATGATGGGTGATTCTACAAAAAAATCTCCCTGTTTCTGAATCCATGTCCTGTTTAAATTTAACATTATCGTATATGCAGATTCGTACGCATCGGAAATATCACTCAAAAATGAGGGGCTTAAAGGATTACATCGATGACTGCGACGGGGATCATCAAAGTTTAAGACGTAAAACTGTGGTTTGACGTTATACTTATCATAATGTTTTAACAAATGGTTATATACGATTAATGAAAGATCGTCGAATTTGAAATCGAATACATACATAGAGAATCCTTTCTCAATGTGCTGCTTGATATAATTGTTTATAATAGCATAACTTTTTCCTGATCCTGGAGTACCGGCGACTATTGCAGCACGGAAAGGATTAACAACATTTATCCATCCATCGTTCCATTTTCCTTGATAATAGAATTGTGTAGGTAGATTAACGGAGTATTCATTTTCGATAAGACGGCTTTCCTGCATGAAACTTTCATTTTCGTTGTTGAAAGGGTCGTCCATTAACCTGTTTTTTAGTAGCCTGCTCATCCATAAGCCAGCTACCATCAGCAGGATAAATCCCGCTGAAGTAGTAAGTATATAAAGAGGATTTGAAATTTTAAGGAGTGGAAAATTTAAAAGAAAAAGAACTGAACCGGATATCAGGCATATGTAAATGTTTTTCCATTTAATTTTTTCATTTTTTACACCTTTGGTCCCAAGGCAACTGAGCGCCAATAAGATCAACGCAAATACTTTACTATATAGCGAATTGTCGAACAGGCCGGCTGTCCTTTGAAAGTTCTTTAATATCCTTTCCAGAACCTCAAGTGTCCATCCCTGGTCGTAGAAAAAAGAATAACAGAACCAGTAGAAATTCATAAGTACCAATAGGATACTTACTGCGCGCATAAAGGCCATAATTTTGGCTAATCCTCGCAAATCGTCTTCTTGCATAAGTGAAAATTTTCACCATAGATATTATCTCTGCGGATGAAAATTTGGGAAGTTGTTCCAAGCGGTATAAGTTGTCCTGTAATGTCTTATATCAAGGATAAAAACAAGTTTTTAGAGACACGAAAAATTGGTTTGAATGTGGGTTTTTAAAATTGGAATATTTTCAGAGAATTTCTATTTTGAGACAAAATTCATATTATTAAAAAGAATTTCGAAAGTAAATATATTATCATGCTGGATACAATCGGACAATATGAAGAACATTTTAATAAGCAGACTTTTAGGATTACATTTAAAAACCGTGATTTCCAGATTGTTTTATTGAAAAAAAATTTAACGAAGGACCAAGAAGAATTTTCTGTTTTATTAGATGGGCTGGTTCAGACTCTTATTAAGCGAGATGGAAAATGGCATTTTGCACATGGCGAAGATAAGGATCTGGCAGAAGACATCTGGCGCCAAATAGCGCTTCGTTATAGGTTATGATATCCAAGTTAGCCTAATCGTCTACATTTTTGGGAATTCAGTCAATAAAAATTATAGGTCATTTATGAAAGTAGATTTGAGGATACCTAAAAAGTTTGTTATATACCAAAAATGGTCGGTCTTTTCAAATTTTGATAATGAGGTGGATTATAATGTGGCATCGTGGATACAGGGAAAGAATTACTGTGCTGAATTTACGGCCAGTAATTTTCACGGGCTTGTATGGTGGAATGATGAACTGGGATATTGGTGCGTTGAAATATGGCAGGATCGCGTCTATAAAAGTTCATATATGGCAGAGAGATTAGAAGACCGTATTCAGGAAATGTGGGCCACTTACGGTTTTTTGTAGGTTGTACCATCTTTCTGACGCTTTTGCTGGCGATTATCAGGTGGGGCGTTTTTTTCGTTTTTTCTTCATCTGATATTCAAAGGCTTGCTCTTCGGGATCTTCGGCAAATGTGCCAGTGAGTAGTGATTCGAGGAACCCAAAACCATCAATGTTAGAAAGATTTACCATAAAATCAAAAAACGGATGTAAGTTATCTGATGTGGCCGTATTATTAGTTGAATTTGTCTGATTAATAATAATTGGCTGTACTATTTTATTTTGGTTCAGTTTTAAGTCGTGACTAGAAAATAGTTCTTGAAAGACATTCGCTGAGAATTGCTTTCCTAGTTGGGAACCGTTAAACACATTCCTTGTATTATGGTCTATGAAGGTAATGCCGTAAATTCGGTCTTGCTCATTTCTCCTGATAACAGTGTTAATTCCATGTTGGATCAAATATTCCTTAAAGGTCTTTTCGTTTGAATTTAGCTGCATTGCTTGCACTATAATTTGCGTAAGCGAAGATTTTGCTGATGCGCTCTTTTCCTTGCTTTTATCAAAATGCGCTCTGAGTTCTTTTAAGCCGGACTGTTTACCAAACAATGAAGATTTAAAGGGATTGCTTACTTTATTCCCATTTTCATCTGTAGCGAAATAAACCAACCCCTCTTTGATTTCCCCTCGGTGTTCCTTTTTGATGTACTCAGACGTTATATTAAAAAGTGACAACAATGCGTTGTAACTGCCCAGGCTCTGGAATTGGTAATATTTTGGAAGATGACGAACAATTGATGCGATCTGAGCTTTGATATTTCCTGTGGCAAAATTAACAGGATTTAATGGGATGCTGGACTCAAAGAACTGCTTTTCAGGTGCAGGCGATAGGTTAAACTTTGTTTCGAGTTCTCTACAGATATCCATTGATTTTTTCTTTTCAAATGAATCCGGAATTTTAATACCCTTACAATCAACTGTTGTTGATACAATGTGTATATGCGTACGTTCGATGTCAGTATGCTTGAAGACGACATAAGGTTGTTCGCCATAGCCCAATTTTTGCATGTATTCCTCAGCAATCTTTATATAGTCCTCATCAGAAATACTATCGTTTGGATCTGGATTAAGTGAAATATGAAGCGCTGTTTTTTCGGTGTTTTTATTTGCCAGTAAATAAGGGGCAAAAGAAGTTAAGAGTTGCATTGCCGTATAATTTCCGTCAGCAGTTTCCTTCATATGATGAAGGTGCAAAATCTCGCCATTATTATTGAGAACTTTGCTGTGGTTGTACAGTAAAGCTCCATATATATTAGTTCCTCTTCCGATTTTTGCGACCATTAATTTTCTTTTTTTAGCAGGTACTCTGTTTCAAACTGTTTGGTGAGAATCAGTATTTCCTTACATAAATTGGCTAATTCAAGGGTATGTTTTTCCAATTTACCAACATAAAGTATGGTTTTTTTATCACTGAAGTTTGTATGTAGCACCTTAACAACCTGGTTATAATTTACGCCGATGGCTCTGAATTGTGCGAAGAAATGCGATAATTTTGTTGTGTATTCGTTTGCGCCAGCATCTATTTTAATTGATTTTATGCGTCTCTCAAATAATAATGAGACAATAAACTTTGCTTTTGTATCCAATCCGCTCTGCTCGAAAAGTGATAAAAACCTAGTGTTTTCTGTCTCGGTCAATCGGAATACATAGCGGTGTATCGCTCTGTTTATTTTTGGATTTCTCCCGCCTTTGTGATGAGCTTTCATATCTTTTTGCCAAAACATATCTGTTTTAAAAACAACAAACCAGGTTTTTACCTATTCTTTCCTAAGTCGGCGTTTAATAGCCGAAAAGAAGACAATAGTTGATAAAAAAATTAAATAGTACATACGACTTCGGAGGATGTACTTAGCTCTCGGCAGGAGCAAGTCGTTTTGGGGCACAAAACGAGTTTTGAGGCACTCAAAACACAACTTGCTCTGTTCACGGGAACAGAAATAAAAGAAATACTACAGTAGAAGTTAATCCTAAAAGGATTAAGTCAATTTCGGAAAAGATAGGTTAGTATGTTCCTGATAGCATTAATGCCTATTAAAACTGTTTTCCTTTACAACAAATGGGGAAGATTGGTAAACCTTCATTTTGGTCAGGAAGGTAACATGTCAATAAGTAGGTAATAAAAGTATTAGGTTTTAAAAACATAAAAACATAAAAACATAAAAGTGTAAAAGCGGTAAAATTCCCAAAATGTCTTTTGTAGCTATAGCTATATGTTTTTACAATTTTTTTTATGGGCATATTTCCTACTTGGTAATTATACAAAAGGTAATAGAACAACTTATGTATAAGTTTTTGTACACAGCGATTTTAGAAGTTAAAAAGGTAAAATATATTTCTGTGTTCCCACTTGTGGAGTTATGTTTTAAAATGATTAATAATATATAAGCAATGGAAAAAAAGAAGAAAACTTTAAAAGTCAGCATTTATACGCAAAAAGGAGGAGTGGGGAAGTCCACAATCACAACTTTGCTGGCAAGTATGCTGCATTATCGGCTAGGTTTTAATGTTGTGGTTATGGACTGTGACTTCCCACAGCATAGTCTGAGTAATATGCGAGAAAGAGATAAAGTAAGTGTCATGAATAGTGGATATCACAAAAAGGCCGCTATGAAGCAATTCCAGACCATTAATAAGAAAGCTTACCCGATTATTAAGAGTAAGGCGGATATAGCTCTGGAAACAGCTTTAGAGAATATAAGTCAGCTTTCTGTTGAGCCAGATATTGTATTCTTTGATTTACCGGGTACAGCCAATACAAAAGGAGTTTTATCTGCGCTAAAGTCGATGGATTTTATTTTTTCTCCGATCACTGCTGATCGTCTTGTCGTGGAGAGTACACTTGCATTCAGTAAGGCCTTTCTTCAACTTCCTCCCTCAGATGATGAGAACGAAAGGCTAGCCCTCTGGCTGTTTTGGAACCAAGTTGATGGACGTGAAAAGACAGGTCTCTACAATGCATACCAAGAGGTGATCGAGGAGCTTGGTTTACATATGATGAAAACAGGTATTCGGGATAGTAAGCGGTTTAGAAAAGAGACGGATGATACGATTAATTACGTTTTTCGATCCAGTCTGCTACCAGCTGAATTGCAGCTATTGAAGGTTACCCGCTTTGACCTATTTATAACGGAGTTTCTAAAGATCATTCACCTATAAATTTTAAAGAAATGACAAGAGGAAAGGAACGAAAAGATTTTGACAGACCTGTCGTCGATGAAGATTATCTCATGCAGATTATGAGTGGGGATGAGCCGACTCTAGATAAGATTATCGATAAACAGGATGAACCAAAAGAGAGCAAACCCCGCGAACGGGCAAAATCATCATTAGCTAAGAAAGTTGATTATGAAGAAACGTTTCTGGTCAACCGTTTTCCTTCGGGAAGAAGTGGTAAGGTTGTATACATTCGATCGGAATTCCATGAACGTTTGCTTCGGATCGTACAATTGACAAGGGAAGATAAAGTAACGCTGTACTCTTACATAGACAATATTTTGGAATATCATTTCAGGGAATTTGGGGGTGACATCACTGATTACTTTAATGACCGCTTTAAACCGATAATATAATTGACAATGAAAAAGACACAAAACAAAGTTGAAGTTACTATTAAGGTAAATCAAGAAACAGGAATTGCTAAGGGAACATATGAAAAGTTGTTCCTAGACAAAAAAAATATGGAAAAAAGAGGTGAAAAAAGTATCTATTTACGGGAAGAGTACCACCAACGTTTATCCCGGATTGCCCAAATCATTGGCGGAGATAAGATCCCTCTCTATGCCTACCTCGACAATATACTTTCACATCATTTTGACCTATTTGAGTCGATGATAATTGAGGAATTTGAAGCTAACTGTAAACCTCTTTTTTGATGTGTTATGGAAGGTTTAATACAAATTGTGATCCTGGTCTGCCTTTTTACAATTATCGTTTTGCTTGCTATTGATAAGGTTAAAATAGTTAAGTCCGTGAAAACACCGGAACCGAAGGCGGTTTCTTCCCAATTACCTGATGTTATGGGCAAAACCCATAAGGACACAGATCATAGGTTAAGTGAAGACAGAATTAGCGGTAGGCCATTGATAAAACCTAAAACTGATAAATTGGATCAACCTAACAAAGTTTTGGAAAATCAATTAAATCCACAACTGGAGGGCGAAGTACCTATTGATCCGATCGAAGATGAAGAATGGTTGGAGGATGAATTTCCACCCTATGATGAAAGATTCAGTCAGGGTGTTTCCCTTGAAGAGTTGTTGACGGTAGGAAAACTGCTCCAGCAAAATGATCTCGAATCGGAGCAGCAAAATAAGGTAATTGATGTTATGCAAAAAATACAGGGGACGGATTTATACAATGTTTTAGAGAATACAATTGAAGGTGCTTCCCAAAGGGTAGCAATTTTACTTGATAAAACTTTAGATAGCAAGAACTTGAACGTTGTGGCACCATCTGAAGGCCAGTTGGACGATTTTGATATTGGTAATTTTTTATGATAGGATCAATTTCGATTGCAAGGTAGAGCTTGACGAAAACAATGCATCAATGGGACACTATAGGAATAATTAGTACTTAATTATCTCATTCTGTGCATCCTTTTCCTGTTTCCGCAGATTTTAGCAGTCTTGGAATTAAGAAAAACTAAAATCAAAATGTTATGGAAACAAACCTGCCTATTTACAAATGGGAAAATTTCGAATTTCTTGTTGATGTTGAAAATAATTCTGTGCGAGAAACGTCAAATCCCAGAAATACTTATTCTATGTTTCAAATGAACGATCTAGGGAAAGAAGGTTATTCGTTTGAGCACTACGATGAATCTACCGGTAAATCCTTTATGGTCGATCTGCCTCCACTGGTAACCTTGGATCCGAATGGTATGGCATTAAAATACAATAAGTCAGTGGAAGAAATTCAGGGGTCAAGTGATTTTGAGGTTATGGTTGATCAGGACTTGCTTAAAAAGCGAATTTCTTCCGGCCAACTTCCAACTATTACAATTGCCGATAGTATTTTCTATGCAGATGCCCGAATAGATTTATTAAGGCCCAAAGATGATTTTTCAACAATGGGAATCCGTTTTGACGACCTTGACGATTATTATGTTGTGGAAACCAACACTTATGCATTTCCCTACAATCCACGCACGCATGAAATTGGAAAGCTGGACTATGAGAATATCACTGAATATCCAAAGGATCTGTTATTCGTTGAAATTCCAGATGTGAAAGTACTCGATCCTGTCGGCTGGAACAGGCGAAACGGATGGCCTGAAACAGATGATCTAAAGTGGGTTGGATTGAAGCTTGAATTTGAGGCTAAGATCGTTCCCTGGAAACAAACAGGGATAGATGATCTTATTACTGAAAACAGATTAAAGAAACCTATTCAGAAAGCCGTCAAAGCACAGGAAAATTCTTTCAAAAACAAAAGAGGACCAAAGCTATAAATATATAAATGGCTAATAGTAAGGAGCCGCCAAAGTTGAGTACTTTGGCGGTTTTTTTTGTATCAAGAATATGTTCAATTAGGAAACCTTAGGCCAATTTAGTCCACTCTATACCACTCTCCCCAATTTCATTTCATTCCCGTGACACCTTTGTTTCCAAGCCCGCACAGGCGGGGATTACGAACTAAAAATGTAATGAAACATGAAAAATCGAAGACTAAAAATTCTGTTAGTATTTGCCATTTGCTTTTCCTTCCAAAATGTGCTCCTAGCCCAAGGAAATGGTGTAGCAGGTATATCAGAAGCAACCCAAATGGTAACCAGCTATTTTGATCCTGCAACCAAGCTGATCTATGCGATCGGTGCTGTCGTCGGACTGATTGGAGGGGTGAAAGTGTATAATAAATTTTCATCTGGAGACCCTGACACGAGTAAAACGGCGGCGAGCTGGTTTGGGGCATGTATTTTCCTGATTGTGGCTGCAACAATATTGCGTTCATTCTTTCTATAAAATTGCTATGAAGTATCATATTAATAAAGGAATAGGGAGGACGGTTGAATTCAAAGGTTTGAAAGCTCAATACCTTTTTGTTTTTGCCGGTGGGCTGCTTACTGCTCTCATCCTTGTGATGATCATGTATATGGTTGGAATCCACATGTACCTGTGTCTTAGTTTCTGTCTCAGTACTGCTTCACTTATTATCTGGAAAACTTTCGCGCTTAATGCAAAATATGGCGAGCATGGCCTGATGAAGCTTGGCGCAAAAAATAAGCACCCAAAGTATATCATCAGCAGAAAGATTATTACCAAGTATCTAGTATGTAAGTCACCTAATGGAAAATAACATGGATATGGCGAATGAAGAAAGATTGTTACCGATGATCAGTTTAGTTCCAGGGTCGGACTTTTATGTGGATGCATTGAACTATCGGTTGATTGATACGCAGGATAGAAACAACATAATCAGTGGACGAAATATTAATCACTGTGGTCGTGAGCTTCACTTTCATTTTGATGAAGAGACCAGAAATGTCGGAGAGCTTTCGTGCGGTAACAAGGATCAGTATAAGGAAATTCATTTGCAGCAACTTGAAATTTACGACCGCGAGGGATCGAGGTTACTATGGGAATATGTAGGACAGATGCATCCACGTGTCAAAGCAATCGAAGTTGAAATAGCAGAAATAAAGTTTCTCTATGAGTTTCAGAACATTTGCTTTCGCGAAAAGGAAAACCCCTTCAACTTGTTGACTCGCCAGGATCTTCACTTGGATATTAACAATGACCAGATAGGATTCTACATTGACAGAAAACTTCGATGCCCACCACTGTGTAAGGATCTTCGGGATCATAAAAACGGTCAACAGAATCCTGATTTAATCTTTGTAGACACGGTAAAGATTGGCAGGTCAATCGAGTTGGTCCGAAATGAAAAATGGGTTGCCACTCAGCGGCTTCGAGCCCAATCAAGAAAACTGCGCAACCGTAGATAATAAAAAAACAAAAATCTTTACAATGAAAAATATTAGCAAGGCTACCACCTTGGAAAGTAGATTTCCATTGCTGGCCGTAGAAAATAACTGTATCATCTCAAAGGAAGGGGATATCACGTTATGTTTTCAAATTTTTCTTCCTGAGCTCTTCACCGTAGGAGCTGATGTTTATGAGTCTATTCATTCTACGTGGAGCAAGGCTGTTAAAACACTTCCTGATTTTACCATCGTACATAAGCAGGATTGGTACTTAAAAGAAGAATATAGACCCGACTTAGAAAATGCTGAACATAGTTTTTTATCGCGTTCCTTTCAAATGCATTTTAATGAACGCCCCTTTTTAAATCACTACTGCTATGTTTTTATAACTAAAACTACTAAAGATAGGATGCGTATGCAAAGCAACTTTAGTAGTCTTTGTAAGGGAAACTTAATCTCAAAGGAGGTCAGAGATAGGGAAGGTATGCGACGATTTGTAGAGAACGTTGCGCAATTCCAGCGTATCATCAATGACAGCGGATACATCAAAATGAATCAGCTCGAAGAGTCTGACATTATCGGAACTAAGGATGGAAGTGGAATACTGGATCAGTATTTCACACTGTCACGCGGAAAAGATGTGCCCTTAGAAGACCTGGCACTAGGTGCTGAGGAACTACGAATAGGAAGCAACCGAATGGTTTTGCATACGCTTTCAGATACCGATGATCTACCTGGTGTCGTTTCTGAATCGCAACGATATGACAGATTATCGACCGACAGAAGTGACTGTATGTTATCGTTTGCCTCCCCCGTTGGGCTAATGTTGAGCTGTAATCACATTTATAATCAATACCTCTTCATTGACAATAGTTCCGATAATTTACGAAAGTTTGAAAAATCTGCCCGTAATATGCATTCACTTGCAAGGTATAGCCGTGCCAATCAGATAAATAGGGAATGGATCGAAAGGTATTTGAATGAGGCACATTCTCATGGGTCTCCTTCTATTCGGGCGCATTTCAATGTATTTGCGTGGTCTGAAGATCGAGAAGAATTACGACAAATAAAGAACGATGTAGGAAGTGCCTTGGCATTGATGGAATGTAAACCACGTCATAACACAGTTGACGCTGCCACATTATTTTGGGCGGGGATACCAGGCAACTCAGGTGACTTCCCTTCTGAAGAATCCTTTTACACCTTCATTGAACCAGCTCTTTGCTTTTTTACGGAGGAAACGAACTATAAGGATTCATTGTCGCCATTTGGGATCAAACTCGCAGATAGGCTGACGGGTAAGCCAATCCATTTGGATATTTCGGACTTGCCTATGAAAAAAGGCATTATTACCAATAGAAACCGTTTCATTCTGGGGCCATCTGGGGGTTGGCGGGCTACCCTTAATTGAGTAGCCCGCCAACCCTTCAAAAAAATGGAAGTGGAAAATCATTCTTCACCAACCATATGGTGAGGCAGTATTATGAGCAGGGGACGCATGTGCTTTTAGTGGACACTGGAAATTCTTATCAAGGTTTATGCGAGCTTATCAAGGGAAAGACGAAAGGCGGTGATGGCGTTTATTTTACTTACACCGAAGATAATCCGATTTCGTTCAACCCTTTCTTCACGGACGATAATGTGTTTGATATCGAAAAAAGAGAGAGCATCAAGACGCTTATCCTTACCCTTTGGAAACGTGATGACGAAGCGCCGAGGCGTAGTGAAGAGGTGGCTTTGTCAAATGCGGTTGCGGGTTATATCGAGCAAATAAAATCATCAACTGTTCAACCAAGTTTTAATGGCTTTTATGAATATGTGAAAGGAGACTATAGAAGGGTACTTCAGGAAAAGGAAGTCCGCGAAAAAGATTTCGACCTTGCAAATTTTCTAAATGTGCTGGAACCATATTATAAAGGTGGAGAATATGACTATTTGCTGAACTCAGAAAAAGAGCTTGATCTACTTAATAAGAGATTTATTGTCTTTGAAATTGATGCTATAAAAGATCATAAAATCCTATTTCCTGTTGTGACAATAATCATAATGGAAACCTTTATAAATAAGATGCGCAGATTAAAAGGTGTTCGTAAAATGATACTAATTGAAGAAGCCTGGAAGGCCATTGCGAAGGAAGGAATGGCGGAATATTTAAAGTATCTCTTTAAAACGGTTAGGAAGTTTTTTGGCGAAGCGGTAGTGGTAACCCAGGAAGTGGACGACATTATTCATTCACCGATTGTACGTGAAAGTATCATTAATAATTCAGACTGCAAAATACTGCTCGACCAACGAAAGTACGCTAATAAGTTTGATGACATTCAAAAAATGCTGGGGCTGACCGAACGCGAAAAATCTCAGATTTTAAGTATTAACCAGGATAATGACCCCACACGCCTCTACAAAGAAGTTTGGATCGGTTTAGGTGGAACGCATTCCGCAGTATATGCCACAGAAGTGAGCCACCACGAGTATTTGGCGTATACAACGGAAGAATCTGAAAAATTAGAAGTGATGAATCTTGCGCAGGAAATGGGTGGCGATGTTGAGGGAGCGATCAAGAAAATATCCCTACGAAGGATCAAGGGACTGTCGAGAGAAGACAATTAACTATTTAATAACAATCCTAAAAATTTAGAAAATGAAAAATTTTATTATCACCGTAGTAATGGTGTTAACAGTAGCCATTACCCAAAAAGTACAAGCACAGTGGGTCGTAACCGACCCGACAAATCTGGCTTCTGGAATTTTAAATTCTGCCAATGAAATTGTACAGACCTCCAGCACTGTATCAAATGTTGTGAAAAATTTTAACGAAGTCAAGAAAGTTTACGAGCAGGGGAAGGAATACTATGATAAGCTAAAGGCCGTAAACAATTTAGTCAAAGATGCCAGGAAGGTGCAGCAGACGGTATTGCTGGTCGGAGATGTCAGTTCAATGTATGTAAACAATTTTGGGAAAATGTTGAATGACAATAATTTTTCTCCGAATGAACTTATGGCTATCGGTAACGGCTATTCTGCACTATTAAATGAGAGTACTGAGCTGCTTAAGGATCTCAAGCAGATCGTCACTTCAAGCAGTCTTTCATTAAATGATAAGGAACGAATGGAAATTATCGACCGCGTATATAAGGAGGTCAAAGAATACCACAGCCTTGTTCGATACTATACGAGTAAAAACATTTCTGTCAGTATTCTTCGCGCAAAGAAGCAAAACAATACCAAAAGGGTAATGGAATTATATGGAACAGATGGACAAAAGTATTGGTAAATCAAAAGAAGAATTATGGAATTTAATAATCTACATGAGCTCCTTCGGGGGCTCTACGATGAGATGCTTCCGATGTCTGCTACAATGGCAACCGTTGCCAAAGGTGTTGCCGGATTGGGTGCATTGTTCTATGTCGCACTAAAAGTGTGGCAGGCATTGAGCAGAGCGGAACCTATCGATGTTTTCCCTTTACTTCGACCGTTTGCGATTGGAATGTGCATCATGTTCTTTCCAACCATCGTACTGGGAACCATTAATGCGGTTTTAAGTCCGGTTGTGCAAGGAACACATAGTATGCTGGACAATCAGGTGCTTGACCTAAATAAGCTACAGGAGCAGAAGGACCTATTGGAAAAGGAAGCAACACTGAGAAATCCAGAAACAGCCTATCTGGTCAATAACGAGGAATTCGACAAAAAACTGGAAGAGTTGGGCTGGGCGCCAAATGATCTGGTTACTATGGCAGGAATGTATATGGATCGCACGGCTTATAATATGGAGCAGGCTACAAAAAAGTGGCTTCGGGAACTGCTGGAAATCCTCTTTCAGGCTGCTGCTTTGGTCGTCGATACAATTCGAACATTTTTTCTGATCGTGCTTTCTATATTAGGCCCCATAGCATTTGCGATCAGCGTATGGGATGGTTTTCAGAGTACATTAAGCCAGTGGCTGACACGGTATATAAGTGTTTACCTATGGCTTCCTGTGGCGGATATGTTCAGTGCAATGCTTGCGAAAATCCAGTCTTTGATATTAGAGCGGGATATTGAAATGCTCAACGATCCAACATTTATTCCCGACACCAGTAACACCGTATATGTGATATTCATGATCATTGGAATTGTTGGTTACTTCACCATACCTACAGTGACGGGCTGGATTATCCAGGCTGGAGGCGCTGGGAACTTTACCAGAAATGTTAGTCAAATGGCTATGCGTAGCGGAAATGTCGCTGCTGCTGGTGCTGGAGCTGCCATCGGCGAAGTTGGAGGTCAACTTATGGGTAATAATCAAGGTGGGCAAAAAACGAAATAGTTATGGAGTTTAAAACTTTAAGAAATATAGAGAATAGCTTTAGACAGATCCGGCTATACGCTATTGTTTTTGCATTGCTTTGCTTTGGAGTGACTGGATTTTCAGTCTGGAAATCCTATTCTTTTGCAAATGTGCAGCGGGAAAAGATTTATGTTTTGGATCAAGGTAAATCCCTAATGCTGGCTTTATCACAGGACGCTGCCATTAATAGGCCGGTTATGGCCAGAGAACATGTGCGTAGATTTCACGAGCTGTTTTTTACGCTTGCTCCCGACAAAGCTGCCATTGAAAGTAATATGAAACGCGCATTTGATCTGGCGGACAAAAGTGCCTACGACTACTACCATGATCTTGCAGAGAAGGGATACTATAATCGGATTATCTCTGGTAATGTGCAGCAACGTATTGAGGTTGATAGCATTGTATGCAATTTTAATTCTTACCCCTATGCTGTGACTACCTATGCCAAGCAGTTCATTATAAGATCCAGTAATCTGACCAGGCGAAGTTTGGTTACTTCCTGTACACTCTTGAACAGTGTGAAATCAGATAATAATCCACAGGGATTTCAGATTTTGAAATTCGGTGTATTAGCAAATAAGGACGAAGAGGTTATTGAGCGGTAGAAACAAGTAGTAGACGAATGAAAAATCTGCACAACGAAGGTTCATTATAGCTAAAAAAAATAACATGAAAAATTTTAGAAATACAATCGAAAGCGAGTTAGAAAAACTCGATAATAGGTGGCAGGCACTACCGCTAAAGACCCAATGCAGGTATGTCATTATTCTTTTTGCTTTTTACCTCACAATGGGCATTGGTGTGCTTGTCAAGGTATGCTATGATCTGGGCAAAGAGGATCGACAAATGGAAATAAGCCATATAGAATCTCCCTCCATTAATGATGGTTCATCTGCGAGGAAGGATTCTATCCTAATTAACTATAAAAAATATAGAAATGGAAGAGAGAGAGAATAAACGCATAAGTATAATCGTCGATGATGAAACTGGCAGTGATAGTTCCAATTTAACCGATAGTAAATCAAAAGTTGACAAGTTCAAAAAACCGTTGATTTTTGGAATCATGGGAATTGTTTTTATTGCGTGCCTGTATTTGATATTTAAGCCAAAAAGTTCTGGTAGCGCGATAGATGAAAAGGGATTAAAAAATGTTGTTCCCGAAGCTACGGACAAAGGTTTGCAGGCGGATAAACAAAAGGCATACGAGAAAGAGATGTTGGATGAAAAGGAAGCTGAAAAAAGAAGTTCATTGCAATCACTGGCTGATTATTGGAATAACAACGGCGATAGCACTACAGCAGGAGAATTTCCTGGGTCTACCGCAAGTGTTGGAAATACATCAGGAAATATTGGAAACCCAGGTTACCAAAATAATTCGTTAACGAGCTACAGAAATGCACAAAGTACGCTGAGTTCCTTTTATCAAGATGATGATAGGGAGAAATTGGAATTGCGCAGGAAAGTTGATCAATTGCAAGAGAAGCTTTCTGCAAAGGATGTTCCGGCTGCTCCTACCTTGAATGACCAGCTAACTTTAATGGAAAAGTCGTATCAAATGGCATCAAAATATCTTCCCAGTGGAACCCAAGGAACGGATATGACAGCAGCAGCATCTTTTAAAGATTCAGCAAATTATAATTATCATAAAAGTCCAAGCAAAACCGAAAAAACGGAAAGTCTAAAGGGACTAAGAAAAAGTATAGTCAGCGCTTTGTATCGCGAACAAGATGACAGCACTTTCCTAGCAAGTCTGGAAGGTGAAAGGAATCATTCCTTTTTAACGGTAGGGGCAAGAGAAAAAATGGGGATTGCAAGGAATAGTATACGTGCTATAATTATGGAAACTAAAACTGTTACGGCGGATGGCTCTGTAAAGCTGAGATTACTGGAAGATGCAACGATTGCGGGCTACAGCGTTCCCAAAGGGACAGAAATGGAGGCTGGTACAAAATTTCAGGGGAATAGGTTACAGTTAAAAGTTTCATCAGTTGAGGTCAAGGGGAATATCCTGCCTGTTGAGATACTTGCTTATGATGTGAATGGTCAATTAGGGTTATCCGTTCCAAGGTCTGATGAAATCAATGCCGCTGGTGAGATAGCTGCTAATATGAGCCAAAGTTCCGGTATGAATATTTCCATGTCGCGTTCAGCAGGACAGCAGGTTGTTGGCGACCTGACACGCGGTCTTGTGCAGGGAGTTTCGGGATATTTTTCAAAAAAAATAAGGACTGTCAAGGTGACCCTTAAAGCCGGTCAGCAAGTCTTGCTGGTTACGAAAAAGAATAATTAACAAAAATCAAAAAGATGAATATCATAAGGAATACAGTTTTAATAGTCCTTTTGGTGGGACTATTTATAAAAACTTTTGGACAACAATCCGATCTTGAAAAGGGAAGGGTCGAAGCCTATAGGCTTGAGGTAACATACAACAAGACTACTCATTTAATCTTTCCTGTTGCGATAAGATATGCAGATCTGGGTTCAGAGTTGCTTACTGCTGGAATCGCGGAAGATGCTCAGAACGTGCTGCGTGTTAAAGCTGCGGTAAAGGATTTTAGTGAAGAAACTAATTTTAGTGTAATTACAAAGGATGGGCAATTCTATAATTTTAATGTGACATACAATGGTTATCCGCAAACATTAAATTATGACCTGCATAAAATGCAACAAGAGGGGGAACGTGTCGAGCAAAAAAATGTCCAGTTTGAGGAACTAGGTTTTAACCCACCATCATTAACGGAAACGGTGATGAAGACCATTTATCAGCAAGACAAACGGTACATCAGACACATAGGATCTAAATCGTATGGTGTGCAATTTATCCTGAAGGGCATATTTGTGCACAATGGTAAATTTTACTTTCATACGGAGGTCAAGAATAAATCGAACGTTCCTTACTTAATTGATTATTGCACTTTCAAGATTGTGGATAAACAGGTTGGTAAAAGGACAGTATCGCAGGAAAAACAGCTTGCACCATTACGTGAATATCCGATGATGGAGATCGTTTCAGATGAATCATTGGCATCAAATGTCGTGCTTCTCGATCAATTTACCATTAGTGATGATCAGGTTCTAAAGATCGCATTGTATGAGAAGAATGGAGGTCGAAATCAGGTGTTAGAAATAGAAAATTCCGATCTGGTGAATGCGAAATCTGTTTCGGATATGAAAATCAAAATTAGTCAGTAAAAAAATATCTTATGAAAAAGTATATCATTGTTTTGATACTTATGCTTATAAGTATTCATGGATATTCGCAACGCATGGTCTATAAACAAAAAGCGCTAGAGGTAAGTGGCGGAATGCTGGCAAGTAAAGATGTAAGTTCTAATTACTACGTCAATTTAACCCTAAATAGCTTCGGCAGGCGCGGGAACTACTGGATTTGGAGTGCAGAATTTCAGCGTCGTACTACAGATTATAAGCAGTGGACGCTCCCGTTGGAAAATTATTTGGGTGAGATTGGATATAGTGTACAGTTGCTTTCGGATGCAAGAAAGTTTATCACACTTAATGCGGGATTGACCGGTGTTGCCGGATATGAAGTTTTGAATCGTGGCGATAGAATACTTTCAGACGGCGCGCTGTTATTGAATGATGGTGGTTTCATGTTCGGCACGGCAGGTAGATTATCTCTTGAAACTTATTTGTCCGATAATATCGTTTTGCTTTTACAGGGACGCATTAGAGTGCTTTGGGGAACAGATTTGGATCAATTCAGACCCTCTTCAGGGATTGGATTACGCATTAACTTTTGAAAAAATAATGTTATGAAAAATATAATGCATATTAGTCAAATGTCATTTGGTACGCTTGTACTGGGGTTGATGGCGATTGTTGGAATTATCTTCTTGTCAGGCTGTACAAAAGATACTTTGGATATCCAGGAGAATTTTCCTTTTGATGTAAAGGTAATGCCTGTACCAAAAGATATAGCACTGGGTGAAACAGTGGAAATGAGAATATCGATTATCTCCAGTGGTGAGTACGCTGAAAATAAGTATCATATACGTTATTTTCAGAACGACGGACAAGGAACATTGAGGTATTTTGATCATAAACCTTACCTGCCAAATGATCTATACCCGTTAATGCAAAAGGAATTCAGACTTTATTATACCTCTGAGTCATTTGTAGCACAGAATTTTGACGTATGGATCAGTGATAGTTTTGGTAATGAAAAGCAGCTATCATTCCAGTTTAACAATAAGAAGCTAGGCCCCATTATTATTGGCCCAGTTAGATAATTTCTAAATCTGGAATTGTTTGTTACTTTTATAAAACGAAAATCCTACACTACCAGAATGAGCCCATGCTCGATTGGACGGCTTTAAAGCCGTCCTTTTTTGTTACAATTAAAGGATCGGTAATGTGTTGTAATGCATTTAATTGGTAATTTATTGTATGTTATTTCTTTATTAGATTAAAAATATTATATTTAAAAAACTATAGGCCGTAAATTACACTATACGAAAACTTATTACAATGCCAGTTCTGAGATCGGTCTTACTTTGAAAACTAACTATAGGTTACAATGAATTTTTACACCATTTCATTATTGGATGATTTGGCGGGGCGAAATATCTCTAAATTTTGCAATTTAAACTTTGTGAAGCCAGCCGTTTTGTTCTCCGACCAACTGGAATTATCTATGCGTTTGCAAAGTATTGTGGATAACTTTTATGCAATTTTAAAAAAGCTTGATATTATTCCGAATAAAGCATTCAAGAAGGAACATGTGTGTAGTTTTGATTTTACAAATTTAAATGATTACGACCCCATCGTGCTTGATGTTATTGCTAAGTTGAATTGGAAAGCCCAGGCTTTTAAGGATGTGTTTCCAGTTCATCACCGTTATACTGAAGGGGACAGCATGCATCTTGTCGTTGGAATAGCATACTTGGAAGATATCAGGAATGGTTACTTGCATTTTGTCGATCTTTCCGTTCCAAAACATGTACTGCAAGATGTTCCATCCGATGTCTCGTATATAAAGGATCTACTAAAGTCATATAACCAAGGATTTAAACAGACTCTTCAAAATTATATTGAATCCGAAGGTTATATTTATGAGCATTTTCAGCGCGACTCCAAGATCTGTCTTGGTGATTCCTTCTATCGGTTTTGGTTAAAAATTAAGATGTTGGAAGCTGTTAGTGATATCGCCTTTACAACCCTTAGTTTGAAGGAAATAGCATTCAAAAATAATTTCTCTGATTACGAGAACATGCACAAGGTTTTTGTAAGGAATGAAATTCGTCTTGGTGATATTCCTCGATTGGCAAAGCTAAAGGTTCGTAAATAAATATTTGGCATGTTTTTCCTCAAAATGGAAATATTATCATCAATATTGTCCGTATTATATTTTCCTGTATTGGCGAAATTTGTAATAATCAATGCCAATGGTTATGAGGGTTATTAATTTTATTTGGAAACACTTAGTAAAGATTGTCAGTATTTTACTTGCCTTACTGTTCATTTATGCAGCTGCCAGTAAATTATTTGACTTTGAAGCATTTCAGGTTCAATTAGCCCAATCTCCACTATTGAGTGCCTATGCTGGAGTTATTTCTTACGGAATTTTGGTCATTGAGTTTTTGGTGGCAATCATGTTATTGATTCCAAATAGCAATAAGGTAGGACTATATGCATCAATCGGCCTTATGTCAGCATTCACACTGTATATATATCTTATCTTAAATTATAGCGATTTCGTTCCATGCTCATGTGGAGGTATTCTAGAAAAATTAGGATGGACTGAACATCTGATCTTTAATATTTTCTTTTTAGTGTTATCATTTATTGCGCTAATTGTTTTGGTGAAAAAAATAGGAAGGTCTGGACTTAAAGAACTTGGAGTTGGAGGACTAATTATTGTTATCAGCTGTCTCGTTGTTATTGGACTTTTTCGAAGCTCAGAACATATCATTAAAAGTGAAAATAGTTTCATAAGAAGATTCTTGCAGCACCCTGTACTCATTGAAAAAACAAAAGACTTAAAAGTGAACTCTTTCTATCTGGCAGGAATTGAAGAGGGTATTCTATATCTTGGAAATATCAGTGCACCGTTGATTGTTACGACAATTGACACATCATTAACCGTGTTTTCCCAAATGCATACAATAATTGATAAAAAAGATTATAATTTCCGCAATGTAAAGCTTCAAGTCCGAAAACCATATTTTTATGTGTTTGACGGTACAGTTCCTATAATATATAGAGGACATCTTGGTGATTCTATCGCACGGACATTAAGTTATAAGGATGCATTTTTTAATCAAATGGTCATTCTCGATTCCACGAGGTTTGCCATCAGAACACAGCGAGGATCAGACCGGAGTTATACATTAGCTTTGCTGGATCTAAGTAGGAATTCGAAGGTAAAATTAAAATCAGATGTACTTCAAGGACAGATTGATGGTGTATTTTCGGTTGATGGCTCACTAATTTCCAATAGCAATGCGACGAAATTGGTTTATACATACGTTTATCGAAATCAGTTTATTGTCATGGATAGTACTTTGAGAATTGATAAACGTTTGCAAACAATAGATACGACCACACATGCCAAAATAACAATAACAAAATTATCGGATGGTAGCAAAAAAATGGGAGCACCCCCATTTACCGTGAATAAAAGATCAGTTATTTATGGTGACTTATTGTTTAACGAATCAAATCTGAAAGGTCAATATGAGCCATCTGAAGCTTGGAGAACCTCGTCCATAATAGACGTGTATAATACAGCGAGACAGCAGTACATGGGCAGTTTTTATATTGATCATAAAAAAGGTGAAGCGCTATCTTCATGGTTAGTAAACGGGAATGATCTGTATGCAATTGTTGGCAATGAGTTGCGCCGTTATAAAATCAGGGGAGAAGCTTTTAATTAGAATTATTTGCGAAATCGGCAGCTCTGGGAGCCGTCGGTGGATAGGGATAAAAAAGGGAATTAGCCGAAAACCCTGTAATAGATTAGGCGATAACCGATTAAATTATGATAGCATGAAAAAATTACTTATTCCTGTTCTTACTGTAGCAGTAGGTATAGGTGCAGCTTTTGCTGGAAATCAGGTAAGCAAATCATCTAAAATTATTCCTACTTTTCGTATTGAAGGAAATCAATGTGTACAAGTGGAGCAAGACTGTGATAATGCAGGCTCTTTTCTATGTACTTTAGATGGATCAAGTTCCGTGCAGTTGTACCAATTCAAATTGAACGAAACAACCTGTTCAACTGAAATGCACAGAAGTCAGCCGTAAAGAAAAGAAAGGATGCCTAATCGGCATCCTTTTTCAATTGATTGATCCAGTCTATATTTTTTTCATTTTTCAGATTGTAATCCCACCATTGTATTATCCGTGTACTAAGATCTTGTTCAGCTGATGTACCGTTGATAAAAGCATGGCTTTGGTTTGGATAAAATAAAGCTATAACATTTTTTTTATAGCGTTTTAAGCCAATAAAAAATTCCATTACCTGATCCCATTGAATATTTTCATCTTTTTTGCCCGCCCATAGGAGTATTGGGGCATTCACTTTTTCTACATTTAAAATCGGACTGTTTTTCAGATATAAAGACTTGTCTTCTGCAACGGATTTACCCAGTTCATATTGTTCATTTTCAAACTGCCAATAAAAGGGACTGATAAAGTTGTAATTATAGGAATAGTAGGAGCGAATAATATCACTGTTACCAGCTCCGGAAACGTAAGTGGCAAATCGGTTTGAATGGGTGGCGATAAAATTTGTCTCATATCCACCATGTGAATGGCCCCCGAGCCCAATTTTTGTCGCGTTAATATTGGGGTTCTTCAGCACGCGGTCTAAACCTCGTTCCACACATTCTAGCGCCGATAACCCGGTACCTGAGTCATTGTATAAAATATCTGGTAGGAAGACAAAGTAGCCTCTTTCAATTAAAGTCCTTATCTGGAATCCTACTGGAAACTCATTATTGGGTGAAAGATATTCATTTGACTCCTGTCTTTGTCTTTGGTAGATGTGAACAACCATTGGATATATCCGTTTTGGATCAAAATTAGTAGGATAGTATAAAATACCATTTAGTTTTTTTCCGATGGCATCAAAAGTGATGATTTCCTGTTTGATCCTGTTAGCATTTTTATCGCCTCCATCGCATTCCATGATTATCTTTGCTGTCTTTGCTCCACTATAGTGCCGTAAAAACGGTGGTTTATTGAAATTTTCCTCTACAGTATAGAAGTTCCTAAACTTTTGATCAAATACGATGTTGTTGATCCGATTATCAGTAGACGGAATAACTGTTTTTGATTTTCTATTTTCGATAAGGTAGTAGGAGGTTGTATTGTTCAGCAAACTATAACCTTCAACCAACAGTGGTTCTTGCACAGACAGAGATGGAGCGCGGTTATCATTTTTATAAACGTTGTCTTTAATCCTAGTTATTTGACCATGTGCAATATTCATTGGACTAAGCTGTTCTTTCTTGAGGTTATAAATCCAGAGGTCATCCGAACTTTCAAAAAAGATATTTTTACCGTCTTGCGAAAAGACAGGAAGTTCTAATCCTTCCTTGTCTATTACACGTTTAGTTTTTCCTGAAACATGAAATAAAGTCCATTTAAGTCCATCTGTGCTCGCAAGAAATCTGGTGCCATCGGGCGAAGATATAACTTGTTCAAAAATTGTTTTATGTACCTTTCTGCGGTTTAACCTTCTGACCGCCTTAAAATTGCCGATGGGGATGAAGGTATCCGAAAAGCTATCATATATATGCGCATCATTGAGGTCTTCTGGACTGAGATTAGATGTCAGGTAATTGAAGTCTTTACGGGGAATATAGGTTAAGAAAAATCTTTCATTATTTAGCGCTTTAACTTCGAATCCTTTGGTCGATGTTAACTCTTTAATAATGGATTTAGTCGGATTATAAAACCAGAATTTTTGTGATTTGGCTTTAAAATACAGTTTATCCTGTCCCAGATACGTATCATTACCATACCAAATTTCTACATCCTCCTTGTGAATCTCGTCAAATTTAACCTTCGCCTCCAGTAGGAATGCTTTACCTTTCTGGATTTCTGTAAAACTTATTTCTGCCAGTTTGGGTATTGGAATTTTAATGTCAGTTCCAGTTGTTCCAACGATTACAAGCTGGTCATCTGGCTCACCTTTAATCCCTTCGGTAATAAATAGTTTGTCACCAGAAATACTAATATCGGTTTTTCTTATATTATGAGGTGTACTATAAGCGCAACGGATATGTTTCGAGGAGAGATCCCAGATTTCATGGCTGTTTTCAACTTTGCGTACCACATACAATCTATTTTGTTTATTGATACCAAATCCCTCGATATTGTTTAACTGTTCTAATTTACCGCTCTGATCATATATTTCGATTGTCTTTGCCCTTGTTAGCAGAGCATATCGATTTAGAGCAGTTAATGCATAAACATTGCTGATATTTTCGTGCAAAGATTTACTTCCATTTTGAAGATTGATAACTTCAACGTTATCCCTATTTTTTCCTATGACGAGCTGGTCATTTAAAAAGGTGGCACTGCCCACTATTTTGTGGAGGTTTTTTCCAGACAGACTTTCAGCAACGTAGGTAGTGTCTGTGGCGTTCCTGGAAAATTTATTGATAGATATCCATTTACCTGCGGGAGAAAGTTTTGGTGCTCCTCCCAATTTGGCGAACTTCGTTTTCCAGGCTGTTATAGTGTCCGGATAGCTTTGTCCCGAAACGCAAATACAACCTGTAAACAGCAGTAATATTTTTATTATAGTCAACATTAATATCCAGGGTTTTGAGGTTTCAGGTTAGCATTTAAAAGAATTTCTTTTTGAGGTATTGGCCATAATTGATGGAAATCTTTCCAGTTTTGTTTTGTCGCTTGTAGCGTGTTCAATTTTCCTGTTCTTTTTAAATCCAGAAAACGATGTCCCATTTCCACAAAAAATTCTCTCTTATCTTCAAGTAGGATCTCCTGCAGAAGTAGTTCCTTAGAGATTGGCATTGTAAGAGGAGCAAGTTGCGCGCGCAGTTTTATTGCATTGACGTAGGGCAGTGCCTCATCAACCTTATTCTCCTGAGCAAGTGTTTCTGCCAGTAAGAGATAGGCTTCTTCAAGCCTAAACACAATCGAATATTCGTTGGTATTGGTGTTATTACGGTTTTTATATTTCTCCACTCTGTAGTAGGAAACGCCGTTGAAATCTACACGTCCTATCCAGTTCTGTTTACGGAGATCATTATCCTGAAATGTGTTGATCAACGATTCCGAAATTGCGTAAATATTTGGTAATGAATTGGTGAAATAAAATATTGTGGCCTGCTGTAAAGAAGCATTGTTGTTAGGTTTTAGTTGCCATATTACTTCTTTTCCAGATTTTGTAAAAACCTTTGTAATGTCAGATTCGATCTGATACATGGAGCTCTGTATAATTTCTTTCAATAAAATTTCAGCTTTATCCCATTTCTGCCCAGCCATGTATACTTTAGCCAGTAGCAGTTTCGCTACAAATCTGTTCGGGTAAATCCTCTCGGGATCTTTATATTCATTTTGAAGTAGCGAAGAGACTTCCAGAAGATCACGTTCCAAATTTGTCAATACGGTGATTGATGATGTTTTTTTAATGACATTATTGACTTTGTAATCTGTTGATTCAGGATAGGGAATATCTCCATAAAGTTGGTTTAAATAGAAGAACATAATACTTCTTGTCAGTAGAGCCTGCCCGCGGAACCAGTTTTTTTCACTGGCTGAAATTCCTTGTGAACCTGAAATTCCCTCTATAATAGCATTCGCAGTGTAGATGTGCTTGTAAGCTGTTGCCCACGCGTTAAGCATGATACTGTTTGTATCTGTGTGCAGATTTAAAAACAGATCTCTGCTATCAGATGCGTTTGTCGTATAATTACGGAGTTCATCTGTATATGAGCTCAAATAAGTCTCAAGATCACCTCCCGCAATTGGGGAACTTTTCATCAGATCGGCATAGTGTGCAGCAAGAGCAGCATTTGCTGTCTGAATATCCTCGAAAACTTTACTTTGGTCGATCTGGTTGTCAGGTGTATTTACATCTAATAATCTATCGCATGATGCGGCTGTTAAAATGAATATCATCAGTATGACAAAATTTATCTTTTTCATTTTCTTTTTTTTAAAGGTTAAATTGAATTCCGAAAGAGTATGTTCGGAGTGGTGGTAAAAAACCAGATGTCAATGCTTCAGGGTCTACGCCAAAAAATTTTGTCCAGGTCAAGAGGTTCTGGCCCTGAAAGTAAATTTTTACATTTTTGAATGTACCCTCAGTTAGTGGTAGCGTGTACGCAAGCTGAATGTTTTTTAAACGTATGAAGGAAGCATCAGAAACTGCGGCAGTACTAGTACGGAATAGGTTATGTATATTCGTGTTTAAGGTACTGTATGGCATGTAGTAACCTGTAGGGTTCTGTGGTGACCAAACGTCAAGTACTTGTGTAGGCTGATTGCTCATTGTTCCCGGAAGTGACATGATGGAGTTGTAATTCCAACCTTTCTTTTTAACAAATTGAAAGAGAATGGATAAATCCCAGTTTTTGTATCGGAAATTGTTGCTCCATCCACCGAAATATTTGATGCCAATATCGGCTACAACCTGTCGGTCCTCCGGGCTAGTAATTTTACCATCACCATTAAAATCCTTGAATCTATATTGACCGGTTGATGGGTCGATTCCCTCGAACTGATATAATTTTACAATATTTGTGGGCTGGCCAATAACATATTGATTTGCATAGGATGAGCCTGCCAGTCCGGGAAATGATAGCAGCTCGTTACTGGGGAAGCTTATGTTAAAACTTGATTCCCATTGCAGGTCTTTCTTTGCGATCGGGCGACCTGTAATTTCTATTTCCAGTCCTTTATTTTCTATAGTCGCGTTCAGATTTGCCATAACACTGGAAAATCCTGTCACTGCGGAAAGCTGATATCCAACCAACTGACTTGAAGAGCGGTTGCGATACAAGGCTGTACTGAGGCTTAATCTATTTTTAAAAAAGCCCAGTTCAACTGCGGCTTCCATTTTTTTCGTTATTTCCCAGCTGTAATCCGGATTGTAAAGACGGGAAGGAGATAGGCCAGTAATATTGTTGTAGATCAATGTTGATGAAGCAATATAATTTTTAAGAAACTGAAAATCACCGATATTGTCACTTCCAGCAGATCCGTAACTACCACGTAACTTACCTGTGCTCAACCATTCCAGATTTTTTAAAAGGTTTTCTTTCGAAAAATTCCAGGCTGCCCCTATGGCACCAAAATTTGCAAATCTATTATTGGGGCCAAAACGACTGCTACCGTCGCGTCTGCCTGTTAAATTCAGTATGTATTTATTTTTAAATTGATAGTTAAGCCTACCATAGATTGCTGCGTACTTGTACTCAATGTTGGAGTTTTCCAACATCATTATAGTTTTTGCAGCGGCTATATTACTGATGAACTGATTGCTTTCAAAACCAAAACCCAGCTCTTCTTCGGTATCTCTGACCATACTCTGAAAAGTTCCTCCGAAAAGAATCTGTAGATTATGTTTGCCCCAGCTTTTTGCCCAGTTTACCTGTGGTTCTATAATAAAGGAGAAAATGTTCTGTTTTTTCTGGCGTGCCTGTGAATTTGCACTCGAAAGGCCACTTCCAATGTTAGGATTATAGATGGTATTTGGCTGTAGGGCCAACTCATCGACCATCGTATAATTTAGTCCTGCGTTAACCTTAACTTTAAAGTCTTTAAAAAGCTTGTATTCTGAGTTTAAATTTGTTTGGAACAGCTTTGTGTCATTGTTATAGGATGCATTATAGGCTGCTAGCGGATTTGTAAATGTATTGTTAGCCCAGTTCAGACTACCATCAGGGGTGTAGAGCTGAGGTGATATAGGAGATAGTGTAAACGCTCTTGTTGTCAGATCACTATAAATAACATTATTTTTTTGTTGTGTGAACAAATTTGAAACATTGATCTGAAATCGGTTATCTTCTGAGCGATGTGATAGATTTGAGCTAAAATTATAAGAAGTGTATTTAAAATCCTGTCCATATACCGTTGTCTGTTCGTTATGACCTAAACTCACCAGAAAGCTTGTGGTTTTGCTTCCTCCATTTGCTGATAGCTGGGTATTATTGGTCGTAGCCTTTTTACCTATCAAAATTTTTTGCCAATTAATTCCATTCTGCTGATCCCACACACCATTTACATCATAGGCATTTGATGGGTAGGCAGTAATACCATCATTTTTATAGGCTGTACGGCGCATGTTTAGATATTCATCTTTATTGAGCAGGGTAAGATTGGATATAGCTTCGCTTATTCCATAATTGGTAGAAAAATTCAGGCTTACTTTGCCGGATTTACCTTTTTTTGTAGTGATCAGTATAACACCATTCGCTCCTCTTGAACCATAGATTGCTGTGGCATCGGCGTCCTTTAGTACTTCGATGCTTTCGATATCATTAGGATTGATTGTATTTAATGGGTTGATATTCCCTCCGGGTATGATTGTCGATGAGATCTGAGATTTCTGGGGACTTATTTCACTAAAGGGAACGCCATCCACAACATAGAGAGGGACGTTACCGTTTTGTTCTGTAAAAGTTCCTGTTCTTAAGCTGTTTTGTCCTCTGATCTGAATCTCAAATCCTGCGCCAGGTACACCACTATTCTGAATAATGTTGACCCCTGTCATACGTCCCTGAACAGTTGATAACACATTGGTAACAGGCTGGTTTTCTATTTCTTTTGCTGTTACCTTAGAAATACTACCAGTGCGTTCCTTGTCTCTCACTTTATAGTAACCAGCATTTAGGATAACTTCTTCAATGGTTTGAATTTTAGATGCTTCGCGTAAGGTATCTGCTTTTGCGATAGAGGGTTCAGACAATTCAATATTATCAGATGTTATCTTGTTCTTTTTTGGTCGAATAATAACACTATTATTATTTATTAAAGCTTCAACCGGTATATCTCTTAGTAGCTTGTTTAAACAATCAATTACAGGTTCGTTCTTACACTTTAGCGGTTGAACCGTATAATTTTTTAGGTCATCATTAGAGTAGTTATACGGTATGTTATTTTTGGTTAGAAATTTTTCAACTGCTTTTGTTGCAGGAGTTTTACCGATTTCAAAACTTACCCTCATTTGGGAGAGATTCTGTTGGGCATGTAGCCCGTGCCAGCCGAATAATAGAAATACAGCGGCACTGCATAAAATTTTCATATTTTTGCATGTATTTAAAAATTAATAATTCCGTTCAGTTTTATTAGTTGGATACAGGACCGACGGTTGCGCCCGTCGGTCTTCTCTATTAAGTCCAAGCTAACTTAGGGCAAATGTCTGGGATCATGTCCGCAGTAATCAAAGACCGGAGTTTACTCCTCCAGTTCAAAAGTATTAACATTGGCTTTTTTTATATTTAGGTTTAATTGTATAGAAATATTTTCCATTAGCTGATCTACCGTGGCATCCTTACTCAAAATAGATATTTTTGAAGAGGCCCGGTCCGCGGGAAATATGATTTTAATCCCATAAGTCCTTTCTATGATCTTTAAGGCATCCTGTAAATAGAAGTCGGTAAAAGCTAGCGTAGCGCTTATCTTTTTCTTTTTGAAATCGTCATGGACTGTTGGTGCTACAGTAGCAACTTGATTGGAGCCCATATTTGAAAATGTTTCTTTGGGCCGTATGATATAAGATTCTTTGGGTTTTGTAGAGTTGCTCACCTGAACCTTGCCCTCATAAAGATCCACGTTAAAAGTAGCGCCTGTTTGCACCACTTTAAATACAGTTCCTAAAACTTTAGCTTCGTAGGAACCAGCATGTACAATAAATGGATGCTCTTTTGATTTGCTGACCTCAAAGACTGCATTACCCTCAAGAAAAACATCCCTTGTATCAGAAGGAAAGGTTTTGTATACTGTTAATTTTGCACCTTTGGAAAGGGTAATATGAGAATTATCCGTTAAGGTTATTGCCAAATCATTATTCTTAGCGAAGTATATGTCAGGTAGCACATACATTCTGTAAGTTATAATAGTACCGATTAACAGCAGGATTGATGCTGCAATTGCAGATACAAAGCGGGTGATTTTTCTTTTTCTCTTTTTGGCTTCGTGGGCTCTTATCCGAGCGATAATAGCGAGCCAATCTTCTTCTGCCTCCTGGGGGGTGAGTGGTTCTATGTAAGGTTCATTATTGTTCATAGGAAAGGGTCTTTTATTACATTTAGGAACGAAATGAAAAAAGATCCCCTCAGGGAGTATTAATTTAACTCTTTTTAGCTGACTTTAACTTATTTTAAGAGTTTTTATGAAAATTTTGGAGAAAAATCAGTGCTTTAGAAATTTGTTTTTGCACAGTTTTTTTTGGCAAATTAAGCTGAGCGGCAATTTTTTGCTGACTGACACCCTCTAGTTTGTTCATTGTAAACATTTTCTTACTTGAAGCCGGAAGCAATTCAATGCTATCCTGCACCGCTTGCAGTTGTTGTTCTTTTTTGAGTTTGGAATCCAGCTGATCGACAGCATCGTCGGGTGTTTCAGGAATAGCATGATCATTTTCAAATACATGTTTTCGCTGTGTTTTGAAAAATTTTGAAATTTCCTGATTACAGGTCTTAAAAATTATATTTTCAGTATTCGCACCTCCCAGCGACTCCTTATATTCCCATAGGTGGAAAAACACATTTTGTGCGATATCACGAATATCATTTCTGTTCTTAACTTTTCCTTTGATGTAATGAAACACACGTTCCCGATATGTATTATATATGGATTTATACATATCCTCTACATCAATTATATGGTTAGAGAAGAAAGTCATTACAAAAGGTTTCGGGGGTCTCGCGTTACAAATTTAATTATATTTTATTGAATGAGTTAATTTTTGTGATAGATTTGCATTGAATCTTACAATTATTTGAATAATTTTATGTAAAATTGGAATTGCTCAATAATTGTCTAGATATGTGTAATTACATCCTTTGATGGTGAAATTAAATTTCGTTTAAAAAATATTTATATATTTACATCCTAAAATTTATCGAAAATAAAATAAAGCGTAAGCTGTCAACTGGTTAGAGAAAACTGCGAATCTTCTTTACAACCATTATTTGACAGACTTACGCCCGTGTACCATTATATGGGCATGGGCTAGGTCGTCTATATGGTTGTCGGGTTCTCGCAGTACCTCTCTAACATAGCGTCATAGTTCCATGCCTTTTGTATTTTACCCCTAAAAAGTACATGAGTGCAAATTCGTAATAACATCTATTATATTACGACAGGTTTTGGCGTTATCGCAGTTTAATTTTGTTTTTAAAGAATTAGAAATGAAGAGCTAAACAGAGGAAATTATTCAAAATTCCGTGAAAACACCTATGTTTTAGTTCACTTGCGTCCTAAACGTTTAAAAAGTGGCGGTGTTTGGATATAGCAAAGTTGCTATATTTAAATTGCAAAATTATAACACACCGCCATGATAAATTTAAATGTTTTTAGTCAGATTTTATCTCTTATCGACCGCGAATTATTCAAAGATTTGGTTTCAAAGCACAAAAGTGACAAACATCAGAAAGGGATCAACAGCTGGACGCATCTAGTCAGTATGCTTTTCTGTCATTTTTCCTCGGCAGATTCGGTTCGTGATATTAGTAACGGTCTACGCAGTACCACTGGTAATCTGAACCACTTAGGTGTAGTAAGAGCTCCAAGTAAGTCTAATATATCCTATATCAACACACACCGTACCCATGAACTTTTCAAAGATCTTTACTATTCTGTTTTGGATAGGCTTTGGCAAAAGGACACCCATTTTCGCAAAGATCTTGGTCAGCTAAAGCGTAAAGTATATCTGATGGATGCAAGCATCATCCCCTTATGTCTATCTGTATTTGACTGGGCTAAATTCAGGAGCACCAAAGGTGCCGTAAAGCTGCACACTGTCTTGGATTATGATGGCTGCCTACCTGTTTTTATGCAGATTACCGATGGAAAAGTACATGAGAGCCAGCGAGCCGGTAGTTACAGTTTTTCCAAGGGAAGCGTGGTGGTAGTGGACCGTGGCTACGTGGATTACAGCTGGCTTGGGGATTTGGACAGCAGGGGGTGTTACTTCGTTACCAGGAGTAAAGTTAATATGAAGTACAAGGTTATCAAGTCCTATCAGAGTGAAGCACTCATGGAAAAGGGGATCCTTAAGGATGAGCTCATTGAGCTATCCGGTGCTGCCTGCAATAAATACAACGGCAAGCCGCTACGCCTAGTCCACTTTTGGGACAGCACCACTGGCAATGAGTACCACTTTTTGACCAATAATACGAAGTGGAAGGCTTCTTTGGTGGCAAACATCTATAAACAACGCTGGCATATCGAAGTCTTCTTCAAGCATCTAAAGCAGCGCTTAAAAGTATCGACATTCATAGGGACTTCTGAAAATGCAGTGATGATCCAGATCTGGACTTCACTCATTGGCATATTACTGTTAAAATACTTACAAAAAAAGGCCAAATATGACTGGAACCTGTCCAATCTGGTCGCATTCATCAGAATGAATATCTTCGTGAAAATAAACATCTGGCAATGGATAGATGATCCCTTTCTCAGGCCGCCTATAAAAGGAAAAAAGGGACAGCTAAAGATCTTCGCAGATTGAAAAATAGGGGTCAATATCGAAATGATGAAAAAAGCTATGCTTGTACCACAGAAATCCAATCCTAAAATTTATTTAGGACACATATGGTTTTAGTTTTTATAAAATAAATATATTGCGAAACCAAAATCGACCTATAAGAACACATTAAAACCGATGAGACAAATTATTTTACTTTACTATTTTATAGTTGGATGTTATTGTTATGGCCAACGATTACCAAAACTTCCTGAAACTCCTCAGCAAGCTAATTTAAATAGTGTTCCGGTGATTCGGAATGAGACATCCAATTTGTCTTCTAGAGCGAATAATTACACAAATTTTGTAAATCCGCAGAAGAAAGTTAATTACCAGTCTGATCAAGAGCATCTGAATAAAGAAGTTGAACGTCAGATCGCAGAGATTCGTGCGGAAGCATTTTCAAGAAATTTTAAGCTATCTCCATTGTCAGACAAGAAAGGAACTAGCGCTTATTATAATGCATTTGAAAATCTTTCAAAACTTGATTCTGAAAGTTATTCAATTGCTGATGCAGTTTTTATAGTGGAAAATGCATACAATAACAATGATAAAAATTTCCAGTCAACATATCAGGGTCAAATCCAAAAAGCCACAAATATCATTCGTAAAGAAATAAAAAATAGGGGAATTGAAGATTCCGACAATGTTTCTAAAAATTTATCCATTTTCAAATACTTCGCGGAAGACAGTAAACTTAACGGAAAAGTAGTGCACAAAGCAATGAAGTATGATTTTGATGATTATATGGGCGCAAAGGATTACTCCAAAATGTTTGTTTCCAAGTTGATGAAAACCAATACAGGACAGTGTCATTCGATGCCCTTGTTATACCTTATTTTAGCTGAACAGATCGGTGCGGAAGCTTACTTGGTTATGTCACCCAATCACTCTTATATCCGGTTTAAAGATGCTGATGGCGAAATGTTAAGTGTTGAGCTTACCAATGGGATGTTTTCTGCAAATTCATTTGTTCTTAATTCGGGGTATATTAAAGCAGAAGCACTAAAGAACAAACTATATATGCAGAATCTAACTAAGCGTGAGATCTTATCACAGACTTATGTGGATCTTGCCAGCGGATATATCCACAAATATGGTTATGATGAATTTGTCTCCAAAGTTCTCGATAAAGCATTAATACTCAATCCAAATAATATAAATGCAATCTTATGGAAGAGTAACACGGATCAAGTACGCTTTATGCAGGCTTGTAGTAGGTTTGGGATTGATCCTCAAATTAAAGAGCAGCTTCAAAATATCCGTAATTATCCACCACTGGAAAATCAATTTCGCCAAATAAATATAGGCTTTGATTATATTGATCAATCAGGCTTTACCCAGATGCCGCTTGATCAGTACGAAAAATGGCTTGGATCATTAAAGAGTACAGAAAACCAGCAAAAAAGTAATGAAATCGCTGAAAGGATTAAGATCCTAAATGCACAAAAGCAAAAAGAAGCCAATAAAAAGCCAAAACCAATCACACCGAAAAAAGAATCCCCAAAGATCTACAAGATTCCAAAGGAATTTTTATAAAAAAAAATCAAAAGACAAATAAATTATGAGAAAGATTTTATTTTTTGTTTTCCTATTCCTTGTCTGCTCTTCGCAAGCGCAGGTAAATCAAAAGAAAAAGAACACAAAACAAAAGGAATGGGGAAATCCCGTTAAACTGACCAAGGAAGAGCGATCTCGCCCCTATATGACTGAGGTACTAAAAACTAGAGATAGTCTGAGCCCTCAGGAAGCTGAAAGAAGAAGAAAGAACATTGAAGCCGGAAATCCCTTTAAGAAATATGGCTATTATCCCAAGGTTGCGACGTTAAGCAAGGGAAAATACCTTGAATTTCACGATCAGGATAGCGTGGTTACTATTGGATCGGTGCGATTTAATGTAAAAAAGGGCGAAGTTGTCGATTTTTTAGAAGTGAATCTTGATGATCCAGATGCTCAACCGATCGGAGACACACATGGTCGCTGGATCAGTCCCGATCCCCTAAGTGAGGAATTTAGTAGTTGGAGTCCCTACAACATGTCTTTTAATAATCCACTAAAGTTTATTGATCCTGATGGTAGAGCTCCAGAAGAGGTTAATGGATGCTGCTGGTGGCTTCGGCTAATGCCTTTATTTGAGGAGTCCTCAATTAAACCAACTGTTATTGAAACGCTTACAAAAACAGGAGAAGTAGGAACTAAAGCAGCAGAAAATTCAGCTCGACAGGAACGTTTTAATTTTGGTCGATATGTTGAGAAAAAGGAGCTTGCTGAAATGGGGAAGGATAAAAATACGCAAACTTATGAATTTACAGATCCAAAAACAGGGAAAACAGGGCGTACCATTCCAGATGCAATGACAGATGAAGGTGGAACAATTGAAATTAAGCATGTAGTAAAACAGTCTTTCACTAAACAACTCAGGGGTCAACAACAAATTTCTAAAGGCAACGGTCAGGAGGCAATATTACATTTAAATAAGTCAGCAGAAATTACTAAACCTTTAGAAAATTCTGGTATTAAAATACAAAGATATGTTGCACCTCCAAAACCAAAAATAGATAATATGAAAGTTACTCCTGCTCCAGCGCCAAAGCTTATGCCTGTACCAAAACCTAAAGATCCTTGTAACGGTGTTCCTGGTTGTGCATAGTGTTAAATTTATTATATTTAATGATGACTAATATTGAAATATTGCTTGACGCTATTAAAGAGCAAGCAGAAAAATTTTTACTTGAAAATGGTGAATTTGCTCCATATGCTACTTATGTTAGAGCAAATGGCAAACTGACTTATATTTCCGCTTACTCAGAATCAACCGATTCAAAAGAAATGTATGATGTTTTATTGGCCGGAGCGTATGAAGATCTTAAAGATGAAGATGTTCGGGTTTATGCTATAGCTATGGATGGTAAGTATCAAGGAAAAGATGTATTAGTAACAGAGTTTATCCTATCACCAGAAGACAGATATCAGCAACTATATCCGTATAAAATAGAGAATAAGAAAGTAATATTTGGTGAGAATTTATTCAAAAAATCATGACAAATAATCCATATTTGACTTTTAAAAACGATGAATTTGCGAAATCTGAAATTTTAGCTAAAGAGCTAAATATTTCTGAAAGTGATTTTATTAAAATTCAAAATTGGTTTTACTTATTGCTCTTGAAACATGAGCAAGCGATTCATGATATGGAGGAGCAGGTAAAAACAGAAAAAGAATTGGAAGCAAAATTCAACCAACTTATTTCATCTGAAATCGAAAGGAAATGTTACAAATACATCCTTCCTAAGTTGTTGCATTACAACAATGTATTCAATGATGCTTTTTTGAGGTCATTATATGTTGTAAGATTAGGTGCATTACTCAGAGATAATTTGATAGGCAAATTTGTAAAGGACAAGATGATTGTATATTCACCAGAAGATTTTTTTCATATTACTGTTTATCTTAGAGATAACTATTTCGTTTCGCCCAACAGTAATTTCATAGAAGACATTCTAAAAATAGAACATGTTCGTGGAATTTTTAAACAGGCTACTAACGAAGTTAAGTTTTCAACTTTGAAAAATATATTGCACATTATTCAGCAAAAGACCTTTCACCATGATATTATCTGTTTTAAAAAGATTTTAAAATTGGTTTCGCCTAAGGATGTCGCATTAATTGATTATTTGAAAAAATTTCAAGTGGAAAATCAGCAGGGCTGTTATAAAATCTTGAATGGCATTTTTAATTTAGAAATTGCTGAAGACGATTGGGATGATTTTGACATTAAAGTTCAGCTTATTAATTTCTTTGATACTGGGCGTGGTGCTAATCCATCCGCAGGTTGGAAAAAGAAATTTCAGGAGCTTTCAGGAACTATTGATAGTAAAAAGCTTTTACTAACCGCCAATACAGTTTTGAAAAATGACAATTGCAAAAACTTTGAGTTTGATTATGGGGCGCAATGGGGGGATGATACAGCAAAACGATTTTTGAAATCGGCACAGTGGATAAGAGCTATTTTGTGATGAATAATCCTCGATAAATTGATCTGCATTGTATAACCCAAAATGCGATGTGTAAAGTTATAAATTAAAAGATGTCTGCTCGACTATAATAATATAACCCTAAAACAACGGTGACATTCACCTGTGAAACATGAATAAAAGTTTTCAGTTAGAGGTAAATCAAGAATATCTCTATTTATTATATAAAGCAAAAAACACAATCTGGTATTTCAACGAGCTAGTTAAAAGTGGTTATACTGGTTATTCTGCGATCAAATTTCAGAATGAGAATGGCATTTTTGTTTGGTTAGAAAATATTAGGATTGAAGATAGTTATTACTGTGGAGTTTTGTCAGAAAATAATGAGCCGAAAAAAGTCCCTTTAAATACAGCTATAGACTGGATGATTATTGAGGAGCAAAGAATGCTTGGAGGCTACTCTATAAGACATTATTGGAATACGCTGGGAGAAGAGGAAAAACTCAATTTTGAAATAGAATGTGGATTTCGAATTGACGAGGGTAATGATTTTTTCAGACCAGATCGTTCTACGCCTGAAGGTGCAATTTTAAGTATTGAGGAGTTTTATGGTCACAAAGATCTTGATGGAATTATTTCCTGTAAAGATTTCAGGAAGGAAGCTGAGAATATTATGATAGAACATTCTGTAGAAATTACTGAGAAGACCCATGAAATGATAACATCAGCCTTGAAAGTATCATTTTTTGAAGAGTTAGAGTTAAATGGGTTTCCAAAATTTGAAGGTTTAGACAGGGTTTTCACCATTGAATATCAAAGAGAAGATCAGCAATTAATAGAGGAGAAGGTTATTTACAGTGACGGTACAGTTACTATAAATAGACTGTGGGTATGGTATTCTGGCAAAGATGGCTGGAAAGTATTGAACCTTGTTGAATGAAATTAATTATGAAATGCGAATAGAGATGAAATTAGAAGATATTATTAAAGCAATCAGACGCAATTCACTAGCTACCTTGTTAGGCGATCAGTATATAGACCTGGATTTTGACAAGATTATAATTTTTGCAGAACATTCTGTTAGTACAGATACAGAATATCGGTTTTTTAAGTCAAAAAGAGGTATGGGCGAATTGCTAAAAGCGGATAATATTAGTTATGAACGTCTGTGCTCGTTGAAGGAATTAAGCCGACTAATAGATTTGTTCCTTGCGAAATATGATAAAAAAACCGATGATGTATTGGTGATCGAAATCATTGATCATCTTGATAACAATAAAATCTAATACTCTTTATGATTAAGAGTTCCAAATTATGAAATACTTTATTATTACCCTTGTTCTTTCAATAACCAATTTTGCCAAAGCACAACAAAATAAGTTTTACGATGATGCTTTTCAGACGATAAATAATATGTTGGCTGATAAACAGGCTTATAGTTTTAAAACTGCTGTGCTAAGTGTTGAAGATGCTTATTATCAAGGTAAGCTGGATACAGTCGAAGTAAACCGGAAAATAAAATTCATGGCCAACTTTGCAAAAAAAATTATAGAAAGTAGAGACTTGACCTATGACGGAAACGATAAAGTAGCTGTGAGTAAATATGCCGCTATATTTTCAATTATCTGCCAAGAAACACCGATTGTTATAAATAAGGATACGCTTCATTATAAACCCTTTTCTTATGATTTTAATGACGTTTTTGGTCATAAAGAGCTAACAAACCTTTTTGTTTCCAAACTGGTCAATACGCAGAAAGGTAACTGTAATTCTCTACCTTACCTATATAAAATACTTGCAGAAGAGATTGGTGCTGATGCGAGTTTGGCGCTAGCTCCAAACCACATCTATATTAAGCATAATATAAAGTCAATAGGTTGGTACAATACGGAATTGACGAGTGGTGTTTTCCCACAGGATGCATGGCTTATGGCGTCGGGATTTATACACTTGGATGCGATACAGAACGGTGTTTATATGAAGGCTTTAACTGATCATGAAAGTCTTGCCCTATGTTTGGTGGATCTTGCCAATGGCTACAAGAGATCTTTTCCCGAAAATGATGGAAGCTTCGCCCTGAAATGTGCTGAAAGAGCTTTGCAGGTTTATCCTTATTTAGTGACCGCATTGATTTTAAAAGCTGAAACGCATAAGGAGCAATATCAAAAACTAGTTGCTACTGAACCAAAAGCAAAAGAATTGCTTTCTTTGTTGAATAAAGAATATAAGCATATTCATGAAATAGGTTATCGAAATATGCCTGAAGGAATGTATTTGGAATGGTTGGTTTCTTTAAAAACTGAACGAAAAAAATATGAAGACACGAGGTTGTCCCGTTAGTTCGGTTTAGTTTTTAAGTGTACTCAAATAAATTTCCCTTTAACAAAAGATATTATAGTTTTATAGCAGTCCAGAATTATTAAATTATGCCAAAAATTATGAACTTTAAATCATAGTTAGGACATATAAATAATTTAAATTATGACGAATGAATATAGAGATGCTGTAAGAAACCATTATTTGATGCTCAAAGAACAAGGGATAATTTCAAATAATATGCTGTACTTATCTCCAGCGAAGGTTAGAAATGAGTGTATTATGAGCTACATGGAAATTTCGAACCATTACGATATGCGTACACTCAAAAATTTCATGGATAAGTCGATGAAGGACGAGGTTTCGCTTTTGGAAGTTAAAATGATTAATCCGGCAAAATTTAAGCCTTTAATTTACTTTCTGAAAAAGGACAAGAATACTTCTGAACTAGCTATAGAAATGGCTGCCTGGCTTTTGAATTTTACACCACGTCCATATAGCTATTTTGCGTATTTAAAGCATAAGGAAACTGGAAAACCGATCAATCCATATCTGGAACAACATGGTGTATCCGATTCGATGTTATCTGTTCAAGTGAAAGCTCCTGAAACCTTTCATGAGCCAACTCCGCCGCAAAGTCATACATTGGAGATTGTGAGAAATGAATTAATGAACGGGAATGCAGTCGAAGGAGATTCTCACTATGCTGAAACTCCAGTCATGATAGAATATCCTTCTGGCGTTAGGGTCATAGTTAAAAGTTCTGATATTTCTTTTATATCAAAGCTGATAAAAATATAGATCTAATTAAATTTCAAAGAATTACGGTAAACCGTAAAATCTCTGTGTTTTGTTTATTATTTTTGGTACAATGACGAAAGAAATAACGCTAGGATCGCTCCCAGAAAATAAAAAGTTTATTTTTGGGGGTGTAGAATTCACTAAAAAATTCAATACGGATAGGGAAGACGAGTTTACGATCTGCCACATTGGGGATACTGAATTTGCAGTTTATATTTCAGGCTGTGCCTGGGTTAAATATGAATCTGAATAGCAACAGTTATCTTCAAAACAATCGGGAGTCTCCTAAGGTGATAGCCTCCCGATTGTTTTCCTAAATTCACTCAATTCTTTATAGCTGCCTTTAATTCCTTTATTTCCTGCATTAATTGCAATAGCATTGATTTTACATCTTCGCTTGCAAAGTCGATAATTTCAAGCTCCTGGGGTGAATAGCTTCCAGCATGTTGCCAGATTTCCCATAAGTCAGAAAAAGGAATTTCATAGTTTTCATAGAAGCTTTCATTTGATTTCACAGTGATGGACTTTTTATTTATGCTTTCTATCCGCTTAAATATAAAATCGGTGCGTGTGATAAGGAGATAAACTTTACCTAATTTTATATCACTAATACGCTCTACGTATTCTCCAATAACATAAGTACCATCTTTGTAAGGGGGCATGGAATCGCCTTCTGCGGGAAAAGCCCTATACTTCCCATTTCTTAGAAACGGAAGGGACATTGTCTGTAACCCCTCGATGTATTCAGGATCTGCATATCCTTTAAGATAGCCCATTTTAGCCTTGTAGGGAACTATTTCTATCTTGTTTTCCCCTAATGAGTCCGTCTTAATAGGAAGCAGTATTCTGTTATCCGGCAGATTGAGCATTTCTTCCAGTTTATATTTTCTTAGGTCAACAGTCAATAATAGGTCCGTACTGATATGATAATAGCGGGAAATAGCTAACAATACATCCAGAGGAGGAGTGTATTTCGCAGTCTCATATTTTGCGTATGAGTCTCTGGAAATCATCAATTTCTCAGCAATTTTTTCCTGTGAGAGATTAGGTGCCTGTTTAAGTCGCAAATACCTTATGTTATCCGCTAGAATAGAGAGTGTTGACATTTTGTGACAATTTATCACAACAAAAGTAATATAAATTGTGATAAATCTTCTCAATTTTGCTAAATAATTTAGTAAAAATGAATCGGTCTATCGTACATATGGATTTAGATACCTTCTTTGTTTCTTGCGAGCGGCTTGTAAACTCACAGCTTAATGGTATCCCATTGATTATTGGTGGAGGAGACCGCGGTGTGGTTTCTTCCTGTAGTTATGAAGCAAGAACTTTCGGCGTTAGATCCGCCATGCCAATGAAAATGGCACTACGTCTTTGCCCACAGGCTAAAGTAGTGAAGGGAGATATGGAATTGTACAGTAAGATGTCCCATACTGTTACAGAAGTTATTGAAGAAAGCGCACCGGTAATGGAAAAAGCTTCCATCGATGAGTTTTATCTTGACCTTACTGGTATGGATAAATTTTTCGGGGCATATAAATGGACGAATGAGTTAGGTGCCAGAATTGAAAAAGAAACAGGACTTCCGATCAGTTATGCGTTGTCAATAAATAAAACAGTGAGCAAAATTGGTACGGGAGAATCCAAACCTCACGGTCATCGTGAGATACCTTCAGTAGGCGTTCATTCATTTTTAAATCCTTTGTCGATCAAAAAGATGCCTATGGTAGGGAATGCAACTTTTCAGCTATTTTCAAGAGTTGGAATAAGGACTATAGGCACATTATCAGAAATGCCGGTTGAGGTGCTCCAACAGATGATCGGAAAGAATGGAGTTGATCTATGGAAGAAAGCCAATGGAATTGATGAAACTCCTGTCATACCATATTCAGAGAGAAAATCAATTTCGAAAGAAAGAACCTTTAATAGCGATACGATGGATGTCTATGAAATTAAAAGTATTATTTCGGGAATGGCTGAACAGTTGGCCCATCAGCTTCGCCAAGAAAAGTGGTTGACAGCAACTGTAGTAATTAAAATCAGGTATTCAAACTTTGACACCGAAACCAAACAGAGCCGTGTAAGCTATACATCATCTGATCATACTTTGGCAAGGGTTGCGCTTGAACTTTTCGATAAAGTATATGTGCGAAGGATGCGTCTCCGTTTAGTGGGGTTAAGATTTACTGATCTTGTCCATGGTAGTTATCAGATGAATTTATTTGAGGATAATGCTGAGCTCATCAGCTTGTATCAGGCAATGGACAATATTAAGAATCGTTTCGGAAAAGATGCGGTCGGCAGGGCCGTGGGTTTTAATTTTTCACGCTAATTTCTCAACTATGTATTTGAACTGCCATTCCTATCACAGCTTACGTTATGGAACGTTATCCATTGACGATCTTGTATGCCAGGCAGCCGCAATGGGTATTAAAGAGCTTGTTCTTACTGATATCAATACGATTACGGGCATTTATGAATTTAAGAAAAAATGTGAAGGGAAAGGAATAAAGCCTATTGTTGGTGTTGAGATACGTAAGGGGAGTGAATTGCTCTATATTGTCATTGCAAAAGAGTTTACCGGGATAGGAGAGGTAAATCGGGCTCTAACATCTTATAATTGTGATGGTATCGATCTACCTGAGCGACCTGATTTTGAACACTGTTTTATCATTTATCCACTGAATGCTCACAGACCTGAACAGCTTAATGATAATGAATATATTGGAATTCAGGAGGAAGAGCTAAATATGTTGATCCGCAAAGAATATCAAAGGTTGATTCCCAAAATGGTCATATTACACCCTGTGACTTTCAGCACGAAGAAGGAATTCAATCTGCACCGGATTTTGAGGTCTATTGATAATAATATGCTGCTTTCTAAATTAGCAGAAAGCGAAATTTGCTCGAAAACAGCATATTTAAAATCTCCAAAAGTAATTTTAAATGCCTACCGGAATTATCCGCAAATTATCCAGAATACAACTGTAATTCTTTCGGAGTGCGGTTTTGACTTTGAATTCGAAACACCACGCAATAGAAAATTTTATACAGGTTCTAAGAAAGATGACCTGCGGCTTTTAACACGGTTAGCTTTTACTGGACTGGAAAGACGTTATGGGAAAAGTCACACACAGGCAAAACAGCGGATCGAAAAGGAATTGAAAGTTATTGATGAACTTAATTTCAGTGGATATTTCCTGATCACATGGGATATTATCAGGTATAGTAATAGTATGGGGTTCATGCATGTGGGACGGGGGAGTGGTGCAAATAGTATTGTCGCTTACTGTCTGGGTATTACCGATATCTGCCCCTTGGAACTCGATCTCTATTTTGAGCGGTTTTTAAATGAGAACCGAAAAAGCCCACCGGACTTTGATATCGATTGGAGCTGGCAGGATCGGGATACTATATTGGAGTATATCTTTGACCGTTACGGCAAAGATTACGTTGCGTTCTGTGGGACGAATGTTGAGTTTAAGTACCGATCTATTATCCGGGAGGTAGGGAAGGTGTTTGGTTTACCAAAAGAGGAACTCGATGAATTGTCGAAATATCCTGAAAGAGTATTTCGAGATGAGATAGTACAGCAAGTTCAGAAGTATGGAAAGCTCTTAGAAAAGTTTCCAAATTAGCGTTCCATGCATTCTTGTGGGATTATTATTTCTGAAGAACCCCTAACAAATTTTACCGCACTGGAAATGCCGCCCAAGGGATTTCCGATCGTGCAATGGGATATGCATGTGGCAGAGGAAATTGGATTTGAGAAATTCGATATCCTATCTCAGCGAGGGCTGGGTACAATCAATGATACAGTTAGGCTTCTTGAAGAGAAAAGAGGAATTAAGGTAAACATCAAAGACACTAACATTTCCAAGGATGAAGAAAAATGCAATGAGTTTTTAAGCCAGGGAAGGACAATAGGTTGTTTTTATATCGAAAGTCCTGCGATGCGCGGGCTGCTGCGAAGGTTAAAATGTGACAACTATAAAGTACTGGTGGCAGCATCGTCGATTATACGTCCAGGAGTGGCTCAGAGCGGCATGATGCGGGAATATATCTTTCGGCACAACAATCCAGATAAGTTTGAATATTTCCATAAAGTTTTTGAAGAGCAACTCGGAGATACCTACGGCATCATGGTGTATCAAGAAGATGTTATTAAGATTGCGCTGCATTATGGGGGAGTATCCGCAGCGGATGGTGATATTCTCAGAAGGGCAATGAGCGGAAAAGGTAGGTCACTTTCGGCACTTCAAAAAGTAAAAGACGATTTTTTTGCATCTTGCAGACAACAGGGACATCCGCAAGAACTGAGTACAGAGATTTACCGACAGATTGAATCATTTGCGGGCTACTCATTTTGCAAGGCACATTCTGCGTCTTACGCTGTAGAAAGTTATCAGAGTTTATATCTGAAAGTATACTATCCGTTGGAATTTATGGTGTCAGTTATCAACAATACGGGTGGTTTTTACCGGACGGAAGTGTATGTTCATGAAGCAAGGATGTCTGGTGGAAAGATTATGAATCCATGTGTAAACAGGAGTGAGCACCAAGCTACGATTTATGGCGATGAGATTTATTTGGGATTTATGCACCTTGAAAAAGTGGAATCAAAACTTGGACAATTGATTCCCGAAGACAGGAGAAGGAATGGACAATACAAATCCATGGAAGACTTTATCAAACGAATACCTATTGGCATAGAAACGTTGCAGATATTGATATTTATTGGTGCTTTTCGATTTTGCGGAGTTCCTAAGAATGAATTATTATTAAAAGCCAGGGTACTGCTTGGAGACTTTAAACCTGAACATCGGTTTGAAACATTGTTTGAGGAGCCTGTAAAGGAATTTAAATTTCCGGAACTGAAAAGAAACATCTTTGAAGATGCTTTTGATGAGATAGAAATTTTAAGTTTTCCAGTGTCCTGTACACCTTTTGATCTATTACAGACAAAGTACAGGGGAACAGTGATGGCAAATGAGCTTGTTCAATATCATAAGAAGCAAGTTAAAATGCTAGCCTATTTGATTTCGAGAAAACATGTTCCGACGAAAAGGGGGACAATGTATTTTGGAACCTGGGTCGATGTCAATGGGGACTATTTTGATACGGCACATTTCCCGGACTGCCTTGAAAAGCATCCATTTCAGGGGGGTGGGTGCTATTTACTTTTAGGAGTGGTGGAAGTAGATTTTCATTTTCCTACGATCACAATTACAAAAATGGCAAAAATGCCTTTTATTTCTGATCCTAGGTATTCTCATGATGAAGAGAAGAGATATGAAGCCCAAGAGCGTATAAAGGAAGATGTAAGTATGACGTTCCGTGCACCCTATCCGCAGGAGCATGAAATTGGATTGCCAAGATATAAAACTATCTCTTAAGGAACGTATTTTAGAGAAAGATGTTTACTTCAATGGTACTTAATAACTTAATATACATTGATGGTAATTAAAAAAGCCCCAATAAGTGTCTAACTTTTTGGGGCAGTGCAATTCGAGGCTTTTTTATTTTTAAATTTTGAGCATTTTCTGTTTTAAGATAAAGTTACCATCCTGTTTTGAGAAGCGTTCCTTGACAAAACCCTGGAATGAAGCAGGGAATTTACCATATCCGGTGGTTAGGATTACCTGAAATTCTTTACCTTTTGGATCTCCATTTATTCCAACTCGGATTGCTTCAAGTAACAGTTCTAGATTTTGATTGAGGTGATCTGTATCGATTCCTGAATCTTCTGGTGTATCAATCAAAAGGAATCTTGGATGCTTAACCGAAGGTAACCTGAGTGCCAGCGCAAGGATAGTAAAATAGTACATCAGCCTTTTTGGAACATCACTACTATTAGCTTTGTATTCTCGATTATCTATAAAAGGCATATAATCTTCGTCAATATGTGCTTCAGTACTTTCGTAGGAGGATTTGGATAAAAGAAAACTGTAGACTGAATTAAAAAGTTCAATCGTTTTTGCATTATTTTTATCATACAGAATTTTTGCAGTATTGAATTCTTGCTGAGCAGTTCTAAGTTCTTCAATTTTTGTTTCGAGATCATCAAATAATTTTTTCCATTGAGCACTTGTTCTTAATGCGTAACCAATTTCCATCAACTGTTCTTTCAGCTTTAAGATTTGGTCATTATAATCATCGATAACTGTTGTGCTTCCTGCAAATTGTGCTGTTTCAATTACTGTTTTAAGCTTGGTAGTATACTCATCAATAAGTTTAGAGTTTTTTTCTATTTTTCCTTTTACTTCTCGAACATCCACTGCATAGTCTTCTTTGGCCTGAGTAATAGCCTTAATGCTATTTTGTCTGTGGGAAAGGATATCTTTATATTCACTTGAGTTGTAAACAAATTTTTCATAATCATCTTCTTTGAATTTAGAGCCACAGATACAGAAACCTGTGGCAATCTCCTTTTTGTTCATACAAAAGGGACAGACTTCCATCGAAAATAGGTCAAGCCTGTCATGGGTGAAGATAATCTTCTGAATCTGCTGTATTTCTTCCAACAGGGTACGGTGGACTTGGTCGACCTTTATCTGCTCATTCTCCAATGATTTCAGAAAAATTCTTTCCCTTGAGGTTTTAAGTTCAAGATCGACAAGCATGGACTGAATATTAGCCAATTCTCCAATTTTGTCATCTACAGTAGTTTCTCTTATCTGATAAGCATCGCGTTCTTCCTCAAGTTTCGCCAGTTCTGTATTTGTTTCTACCTGGCGTTGTAGCAACGCTTCACTGTTCTGCACTGCGTCATGCGTAGATTCATAATTTTGCAACAATGCTTTTGCTGTATCTCTTCTTTTTGTTGCTGCCTTAAGGATATCTAATTTTTTAAAGTATTCCGCCGAGGACATTCCTAGAAGAATTTCGAAGATAGATTTTCTGATAATAATGGAGTCGGCAATAAAGTTTTCGGCAATAGGCGATTTATAGATTTTTCTCGGCTCTGTATTTTGGTCGTAGTTCAATAGCCGAAAAAGGTCATTGAAATTGAAAAACCAATGTACAGCACCAATATACAGTTCAAAGACAGGGATTTTAAATTTATCTAATATCCAGTCGGAGAAAATTTGGATGTCACCTCTTCTATTGATAGGATAAGTTTCGGTTGCTATTCCATTGTCCACAAAAACATCCTGCGCACCTATAAACCTTTTCAGTGAATAGGGAACCTGATCGATTAGTATATCAATGTGAACAAAATTGTTCGTATCCTCTATGATCAAGGAATATCTAGCATCTTCATTATCGTCCTCAAAGGGTTTTATTTTACCGCCCAGTGCATATTCAATAAAATAGCTGAATGTACTCTTCCCTGAGCCATTGTCACCCAAGATAACATTTATTCCAGCATCTAGTTCCGGAGACTCGTAGAAATACTTTTCTCCTGAATACTTTACTTTTTTAACAATTAAACTCCCCACGTCAGTATATTATTATCATTAAATATTTTTTCTACCAAAGATTTTATTGGCATACTTCTGACCCTTAAGGTCATTGCTCTCTTTAGTTCTGCGACATTCGCTATCTCATTTTCAAATATTTCTGCGTCAAAGAAGTCCACAGGTATAAGTTCTTTATTTAGCCAAAGATCAATTGTCTGTGATGATTTGTTAACCGAGACACTAATAAGTTCCCTGTTTTTGAGGACGATGACTAAGTGATGGAGCAGCTTTTTCTTTATCTGTGCTTTGTTATATATATCGGCCAGTCGCTGTGTTTCAAATTGGCTCGGTTCTCCGCCTTCGTTTACAAAATCAACCAGATAGGCAATTTTTCTAAAATCCCTAAATCTCTTTTCTTCGGTTGTACAGTCTAAGACTTTCAACAGTATTATCGTACTATATGCCAAATAATTGTAGTCCTCCTTTTGGATGAACATCAATCTTTTTTTTGCTGAGCTTCTATTCTGTTTCATATACCCCTTCTTTATCAAATGACAGATAACACTCATTTATCAGATCCAAAACAATTTTGCGCATTAAGTTATCGTCAATTATCGGGTACTTGTACATTTTTGATTTTACCTCGATTATTGTAATTGCGCTGTCCGTAAATTTTTTGAGAAGATCTTCTATTTGTTCCTGAGTCAAAACTGTGCCAATATTTTCATCAACAAAATCTTCGAGCATCTCTTGACATTCTATAAATAAACGGTACTTTATGGCACTCATATCACGTTCCTGCACAAATTCGAGTTCGGCCTTTCCCAGTGCAAGCTGACGGCGCAGTCTTTTCATCCTCATTTCGGAAAAATCGTTGTTGACGGCCAGAATCTTTTCCATCAGCGTTCTTTTGTCGTTAATTATAATCTCACCAAACTTTTTGCTTCCGAAAGTGTCTGTCGAGTGATCTTTAAACTCTTCACAGATCTCAAGACCGATCAGGGGAGCAATTTTTTCCATGCAGCAGCATTTGATATCATCATTTAATGCTTCATCCCCCTTGACATTTTTTAAAACGCCTATCAACAGAAACGTCTCACCATCAATCAGGAAAGCACCACTACCGGAAAGGCCTTTCGCATCATCGCCACCAGCTTTAAAGGTATCTTTGTCGGCCAACGTAATGCGGAATTCACCACTGGCTATCCCGTTCTGAACCGTACTTTTAAATGATCTGGATTCATTTTTGTTTGCGAACTGAAACCCTGTAAATAGTATTTCATCGTTGCGCTTGAAATTCACTGTCGCTGCTATGTGAGGATGCATACCATCTTTATCCACATGCTTTACTTTTATAACCGCCCAGTCTTCTTTAAAATCTGAACCTATTATTTCCAATACTTCAACATCTTCAAAAGGAGCATTAAAGGCCCTTTGTTGTTGTAAAATTATCTGATCTAGCTGTATATCAGGATAAGCATTTTCATCTCCGTATACGCAATGATGTGCCGTAACCACGTAAAAATAATCTTTTCCTTTAACTAAGGTTCCAGTGCCGTAGCTCACATCTTTCCCACCTATATGGAGGGTGATTCGCACACATATTCTATTAATTAAATCTTCATTCATTTTCTAAAACACCTGTATTTTCAATCAGTTCCCAGTTCCCTTGCTGCAGGTCGGCTTCATTTATAAATTCTCCGGCCTTCTGTTCTATGTTAGCTATTGGATAGTTCAGATATATTGTTCGTTTCTTGATGTATTTAGATTGTACTCTTTGGGGATGATGAATTATCCGTGCGAGTGTTTCCCTGTCCGGATGAGTGTGTGTTGAATTTCCACCGTTAGTTGAAATTACGAATTTATCACAATCTATTAAGTCTAAAAGGGCATTTGTCGTGTTGTTTTTACTACCATGATGCGATACTTTTACAAAATCCACTTTGAGTTTATTACCTATCGAATATTCTTTTGCTCTCAAGGTCTGTTCAATGAAGTAAGGGTGTGCGTCCCCCAGAAAAAGAATGGACATGTCAAAAGTTCTAAGGATAAATGCGATCGAAGAACTGTTGAAAATATCTTCGATGATCGTCTTATCGGGTGTATCATCTTCTTTGGAGAGATCCACCAATGAGCCCCGTAATATCTGTGAAGGTTTGACAGCGGAAATTGAAAGGTCCTCCAATTTTTGGTTATATTCATCACTGAGATCCGGCCACTTTGAATATAGTTCATCAAGGATCTCTTTTGAAGGAGAAACAACTTCTACTGTAATGCCTTCAGGCATCTTCAAATCACTACCTACAATAATATCTTCTGTCCATTTATCCTTAATATTTCCCCTGTCGATAAGGAGTTCCTCAAACGATTTGGCATGGCCGCTGTGTATATTATCTCCTACGGTAGTAAACTTTATATTTTTTGAATTGAACCAGTATCTTTTTACCTGCTCGGGATTAAAGTACGCATGCTTTACAAATTTTATGAGTCCTCCAATATGATCGTAATCAATATGGGTAAGAACCATAATATCGATTATGGGAATAAGTTTAAATTCTCTTCTGAGTACTTCATCGAAGGTCCCCGGTGTTCCGCCATCAATAACTATATTTAACGGATTTGCTTGGCTGTCAAATGTTTTTACGATTATTGAATCTCCGTGCTTGGCAGGTAAAACTAATACCTGAGTCCTGAGACTTTCGTTTAAAGGATGCTTCACTTGATAAAACAGAGTTAATATGGTTATATTTTACTTGAAAAGTAGCAATTATAATCTGTTTATGCAACCTTCAATTAAAAAAATACTGTAAGGACTGATGTTTCTATTCTTTTGCTTTATGCAGTTAAAGATAATTGAACCTCATAACAGTACTTTATAAAAGTGTTTCAGATAAACGTATTATTGTGTTTTTACGTTATTTCAGCCCTAAGAGCCTCTAAATTTAATTTAGTAAAATAAAATAACTAACTTTACTCTTCTATCAATAGCCTTATTATGACATCCAGACATGAGATCGAAGAAAAGGCACTGCTTATACGATTTCAAAGCGGTGATAGGGGCGCAATGAATACGATTTTCCGGCTCTATCATCCGGCATTGATCTTTTTTGCCAACAGACTACTTTTCAATTTTGATCAGGCCAGTGCGCAGGAAGTCGTTCTCGATGTTATGCTCAAAACATTTGAGCTGCGGGAAACCTTTAAGAGCTATGCGAGCGTCAAGGCATTTATGTATATTTCCACAAAAAATAGATGCCTGAATGTCATTGAGAAAGAGAAAGTAAGGTTAAATCGTCTTAACAAATATACACAGGACCTTGACGAACTTGATGACGAGAATATTTTAAGCAAGATGATCCATACTGAAGTACTTCGGGAGCTAAGCCAATCCATTGAATTTCTTCCAGAACAATGCAGGAACATTATGCAGAAATTGATGGATGGAAAAACTCCCAAAGAGGTTTCGGCGGAACTGGATATTAGTGTCAGTACTGTGAACAGCCAGAAAGCACGGGCAATTTCTATACTTAAAAAGACCCTTTCAAATAAAGGAATCGCACTTTTGTTATTTTATTTATAATTTTTTCATTTTCTTTTGGACAACCTCTATTAGTTTCCGGTTTTTATATAAAATGCGAAACATGAAAGAGGAACAATTGTTCGACGGATTTGAGATCACGGAATTACTACATAAGTATATTACTGGACAAAAGCTCCCTTATTGGGATAGGGAGTTCCTTGAAGACTGGATAGAAGAAAGTGAATCCAATCGGGCTATTTTCCAACAGCTATTGGATCAACACCGTTTGGCTGCTGATCTAATCGAACTGAAAGAATCGGGTTCCTCGAGCGACGATGAGCTCGCAAAATTCAATAAAATTCTTGATAAACCTGAGCCAATGGGCATTTGGTTCAGATTGATGACTGCGGCAGCGGTTCTTTTTACCATTTCCATTTCCCTATGGCTTTATAAATTTTACCAATCAGACAAGATTCTACCAACAGAGGTAGCAACAACTACCATATCGGGCGATATTCTGCCCGGTACAGATAAAGCAACGCTAACTTTTGAAGATGGGAAAGTTCTTTCGCTCGCAGGGGATAAGAAAGCTATAAAAGTAAATGAACAGGGCACTTCCTATATGGATGGCACGAGCATATCAGAAAATAAAGTACAGTTTGCGACACTAACGACCCCACGTAAGGGACAGTATAAGATAACGCTTCCCGATGGCACTAAGGTCTGGCTAAATGCGGAGTCTTCTTTACGTTATCCTACAAAGTTCACTGATAAAGACAGGTATGTTGAATTGCAGGGGGAGGGCTTTTTCGACGTGGCGCATGATAAATCAAAGCCTTTTATTGTTGCTTCGGGTGGCCAGCAGGTGAAGGTACTTGGAACTAAGTTTAATATCAACAGTTATTCCAATGAACCTGCTGTCAGAACAACCTTGGTCAGTGGGCGAGTTGAATTGTTAAGCAGCCGTGACAAGGCAACTGTTATACTTGTTCCCGGCCAGCAAGCTAAGCTAGTCAATGACGGTTTTGCCATAAATTCCGTAGATACCGAACCTTTTACAGCATGGACTTCAAATGAGTTTCAGTTTAAAGGAGCAGCTTTGCAGGAAGTCTTGAGACAAATTGAACGATGGTATGACGTTGACGTTGATTACAACAATATTCCAAATATCAAGGTTAACGGAACCATTTCAAGAGATAAGAAACTCTCCAGCGTGTTATATGCACTTGAAAAAATTACAGATTTACAAATTAACCTATCGAAAGGAAGGAGGATTGAGATTCAGAAATAAGAATTTATAGTTTCATATGTTGGCCTGAAAATATGCCGGAGTGTTAGCGCACTCCGGCGATCGGGTCTACATCATAAATTTCCAGCAACGAAAATTACTTTTTAACCCTACACAAATCTATGAAAAAACATGATTTTTCCAACAAGAAAAACATTCCGCTGTGGGTGGATCTGTTTTCCCACAGGAGAAAACTTCTGCGAAACGGTATAAAGAGTGCTGCACTTTTTATACTGCTTGCCAGCGGTACAGCTTTACAGGCTCAACAGATTAGCCTTTCCTTGCAGAAAGCGCCCTTGTCAAAAGCAATTTCAGAAATTCGGAAAGCGACCAAATATGATTTTGTCTACAATGAGGATCTACTGAAAAAAGTTGGGCCTATTACTGTAAACCTGAAAAATGCTTCATTAGAAGAGACATTAAGGACACTCTTCGCAAACCAACCGATCGCATTTGAAATTGCAGATGGCATTATCATTTTGCAGGAGCGGAAAACATCGAATACTTCCAATTCAAAAAAAAAGGAAACCATAAAGGGAAAGATCGTCGATGAAAAGGGCAATCCATTAGCTGGCGCGACTATTCAGGTTAAGGGCAGCAACTTTGTGACGAACTCCGATAACAACGGAAATTTTGAATTGCCTTCGGAGTATGCTGAATCTGAGCTAAAGATCAGCTTTTTAGGCTATGCACCAATGTCGGTATCAGCAAAATACATTGACCGGATAACATTGACAACCAATAGCAATGTTATTGATGAGGTATCCGTTGTTGCCAGTGGATATCAATCTATTCCAAAGGAAAGAGCAACAGGGTCTTTTTCCAAGGTCGATAATGCCACCTTTAACAGGCAGGTTTCAACCGATGTTATTAGCAGGCTGAAAGGTATAGCGCCGTCCATTCTATTTGATGAGAGGTCAGGTAGCCCAAAGCTAACCATCAGGGGACAGGCTACGATCTTTGGTAACGATCAACCCCTAATTGTTGTTGACAATTTCCCTTATGAAGGTGATATCAACAATATCAATCCGAACGACATAGACGACATTGATATTTTAAAAGATGCAGCTGCCGCTTCAATCTGGGGAGTTCGTGCTGGTAATGGTGTGATCGTCATTAAGACTAAAAAGGGACGAGCAGACCAGCCCATGAACATAGGATTTACGAGCAATGTCACGATCGGGCAGAAGCCTGATTTAAATTACATCCCCCAAATAAAGCCAACAGATTTCATTGACATTGAAAAGATGCTTTTTGAAAAAGGTTTCTACAATACGATTATCAGCAATACTGCTGCTAATAGACCTTATTCACCTGTGGTCAGCATTTTGAATGACCAGAAAAACGGAATATTGACGGAACAGCAAGCCACCAACCAGATTGATGCACTCCGAAACAATCATCTACGGGATGACATGAGCAAGTATCTCTATCGAAATAGCATCAAGCAGCAGTATGCGCTAAACTTTAATGGAGGAACAAATAAATACACTTATTATTTTTCCGCAGGATTCGATAAAAACCAAAATACTGAAAAAGGCAGCGACTTCAGCAGGATAAGCTTGAACAGTAATCAGGTCTTCCGTCCAATAGAAAAACTGGAAATTTCTGTGGGTCTTGCTTACAACCAGAATAATCAATCTACATCCAATGTAATTTCAATGCTTAACAATATGGGTACTGAATTAATGTATCCGTATGCACGATTGGTTGATGACAAAGGGGATGCTGTACGGGTAATTAAAGATGCAAGTAATGTTTTAAAAGAGAAAGCACTTACTGCTGGACTGCTCAATTGGGATTTTGTACCATTGGAAGAATTGGATTATCAGAACAACAAATATAAACAGTCCGAACTTCGCTTAAATACAGCCATAAAGTACACTTTTATTCCAGCTCTCTCTGCTGAAGTACGATTTCAATACGAAAATCAGTTGGGTCGACGAAAAAACTATTATGATCAGGACAGTTACTTGATGCGTGATCAAATTAATAGATTTACTACCATTAACAATGGGGTTTTGACCCGTAACATTCCACTGGGTGGACGGCTTGATAATACAAATACAGAACTTAATGCATTGAATGGTAGGTTTCAATTAAATTATGATCAAAAATGGAACAAACATCAGGTTAATGCTATTGCTGGATTTGAAGTTCGAGAAACAAATTCTAACGGAATCAGTTCAAGGCAATATGGTTTTGACCCGAATGTAGGTTCGAGCATCTTAGTCGATTATATAACCCGTTTTACACAATATGGAAGAAATGGCACTGCTACTATATCAAATTTTGATAACTATTCTGGTACAGTTGATCGAATCCGCTCATACTATTTAAATGGAGCCTATAATTATGATCTCCGCTATGTTGTTTCTGCTAGTGCCCGCATAGACCAATCCAATCTTTTTGGAGTGAAGACCAATCAAAAGTCTGTCCCTTTATGGTCTACGGGTGTCAAATGGAATATTAACAAAGAGGATTTTTATCATCTGGAATGGCTTTCGCAATTAAGCCTTCGATCGACTTTCGGATATAGTGGAAACATTGACAGAACTACAACAGCATATACAACTGCCCGTCTCTCAAGGAATTTATACAATAATTTACCAAACGCGGATCTTGTAACGCCGCCAAATAATGAACTTCGTTGGGAGCGTAACCGGATGTTTAATATCGGCGTTGATTTCGCTTCAAAAGACAATAGGTTCTCTGGAAGTATTGAATATTTTAACCGTAAAGGAAAAGACCTTATAGGGAATGGAGATATAGATCCTACTACCGGATATGCATCTTTTCGTGGGAATGTAGCAAATATGACAGGTAAAGGTATTGATATCGAACTGAATTCTATAAATATTCAAACAGAATCTTTTGGTTGGAAAACAACGGCAATTTTTTCTTATGCTAAGGACATAATAACAGCTTATAAACGACCAACTAGCCTTACCAATTTTGTCGCTGATAATAGTATAATTAGAAACGCAACGTTATACAATCCCATTGTTGGCAGATCGCTGTTTGGTATTTATTCTTATCCGTGGGCAGGATTAGATCCGCAAACAGGTCAAGCTAGAGGTTTCTTAGATGGCGAACCTTCTACACAGTATGCCCAGATAACTCAACAACTGGCGGAGGATCCTGAGAATAGACTTGTATATCATGGTAATGCATTAGCACCATATTTTGGGGCTTTGCGGAATACTGTTAGTTACAAAAACTTTAACCTATCGTTTAATATTACTTATCGTTTTGGGTACTATTTTAAACGAAATTCTATAATGTACTCTTCTCTCTATAGCAATTATTATGCACATGGCGATTATTATAGAAGGTGGCAAAAACCAGGAGATGAGCTGACGACGACCGTTCCAGCAATGGTCTATCCGGGAGTGAACGTCGCTGATCAATATTATCTTAATTCAGAAATATTGGTATGTAAAGGTGATCATATTAGGCTTCAAGATATAAACTTAAGTTACAACCTTGATTCCAAAGTATTACAAAAGCTTCATCTTAAAAACGTACGTCTTTTTGGCTATGTAAATAATGTCGCCATGATTTGGAAAGCTAACAAAGAAAATTTAGACCCTGATTTTCCAACAACGAAACCCGTAAGGACTTTTGCTTTGGGGCTTAACTGTAACCTTTAATCAGACTGCTATGAAAAAGAAAATAAAACTATTGTTGCCATTAACTCTGCTATTTCTTCTGCTTTCTTGTTCGAAAGAGTGGCTTGAGGAAAAGCAAGACATAAAACTTATTATACCTACGACACTTAATGATTTGAGTCTACTTATGAATTCGAGTCAATTTCTTTACGACGGCCGAGGTGCAATGGAAGTATCTTGTGACGATTTTGATGTAACTCTTGAACAATACAATTCGTTGTGGATAGATTTTGAACGTAAATTGCTAACATGGACAGTAGATGTGTTTCCTAAATTAGGTTATGGTACTACCCAGGAAGAGTGGGAGCTACCTTATGTCCAGATCCAAGCTTGTAATGTAACATTAAAAGCACTTGAAAAGATTAAGCGAACATCAAGCAATATTGAGTTATATGACCGAATTAAAGGCTCTGCATTGTATTACAGATCAAAAGCATTTTTAAACCTAGCAATGACTTTTTGTAAATATTATGACGCCAATACTGCTGATACGGATCTTGGCATTCCTTTAAAAATAAATGATGATATCAATGAACCAATTTTTAGGAGCAGTTTAAAGCAAACTTATCAGCGGATCGCGGAAGATCTAAGTTTGGCTGCAACATTATTACCTCAAAACGCGATTTCATCGACTCACATAACAAATTCAGGAGCATATGCATTACTTGCAAGGACATATCTATATATGAATGATTACAAAAAAGCATTTGATGCATCTCAGAATTCACTAAACCTAAATTCTTATCTTGATGATTACAATACATTTGATCCTTCAGAATCTTACCCCATTCTGTCAAAGAGTAAAGAAGTGCATATTATGATTGAAATGACAACAGGGTATGGTACTTCAGGAAATAGCTATTCCTCAATACCAGACGAATTGTATGATCTTTATGATAATAATGATCTTAGAAAACTATTATATTTTAGAAAGCAAAACGGGAAGAACGTTTGGCGTGGTGCTCCCATTGGTAATAATCTATCGGGTACTGCGACTGATGAAGTTTTTCTCATTGGAGCAGAATGTGCAGCCAGATTAGGAGATAAAGTGAAAGCGATGGAAATGCTCAATACTTTGCTTATTAAAAGATATATAAAAGGCAAATTCTTGCCGTTGTCGGCCAGTTCAGATTTAGATGCGCTTGATTTAATATTGAAAGAAAGAAGAAAAGAATTATTGAAAAGAGGACTTCGATTTCAAGATCTTAAACGTTTAAATAAAGATCCTCGTTATGCGAAAACATTGACAAGAATTGTTGGTAATAAAGTATATACGCTCCCACCCAATGACAAACGTTACCTATTTCCAATTCCCCAATATATTATCGATTATAACGGCATAGAAAAGAACTAATATGTCAACATAACTTAATACATATCATGAAAAAAATATTATTTAGTACTATGCTGTATTTACTTATGGTACAGTTTTCCATTGCTCAAAAAAGAACCGTTCTAAATATAAAGTTTGAAAATTTTAAAGATTCTGTTATTCGATTATCGTTTCCAATCTTTGATGGCAAATTTGCCTTATATAGTGCACAGGAGTATGTCTTGGAAAGAAAAGACGGCAATTTCCATTTTGATTTTCCACTGAAAGAAACTACAACAGTATGCATTTATTCAAATATGGTCGGAGGTCTTTTATTTGTCCCAGGAACTTTCAATATTATTGTCAATCCTGGGGACAGTCTAAACTTGACCCTTCGGGATAATAAATCGGGATTAAATAATATGGAAATAACCGGTAAGGGTGCGGAAAAATTACTCATGACAAAAGAAGTTACAAAAATAATGTTTTCAAGTAAATTTTCTAAAAAACCTTACCATAAACAAAATATAACAGAAAGATATCTGGAAGTGGATAGATCACTTGATATTATTGATTCAATTTTTAATAGACATCCTAAAAAGAATACCAGAGATTTTAGGTTAGCAAAAGCTCAACTGGTTAATCAAACTTTGGATGCAATAATGTCGCAGTCAATACAACAATATAACGATTCTGTTGCGACATTATTTAATCAGTTTATCAAACAAAAGAAAAGAATCACACCACTTCTTGATAGCTTAACACTAGATTATTTTGGTGGGCTTCACGTGCTTCCTGCATATATTTCTTTATCTAATATGCACCAATTGGGTCCAAGATATGATTTATTTAGGTACAACTACCCTTTGGAATATGCCTCCTTGGTTAAAAAAGAATTTGGAAATATATCCTACGTAAATGACTATCTCCTTTCCGATAATGCGATTAGCACCTTTCGTGAGAACTGGTACGGACAGAAATCTAAAGACATTTATAAATTTTATGTAGCAAATGTAAATAAAAATAATCCGCATTTTCAGAATGTTCTCAATGAATATAAGACACTAGAAGATGTGCTACAACATGGAAAGCCTTTTTATAATTTTAACTTGCCAGATACAAATGGTGTGTATCATAGTTTAAAAGAGTTAAAAGGAAAAGTCGTTATTTTGGACTTTTGGTTTACTGGTTGCGGAGCCTGTAAAACGATGGTTTCTGAACTTAAAAAGATTGAACCTTCTTTAAAGCATGAAAAAATTCAGTTTGTCTCAATTAGTGTGGATCAAAAAATACCCGTTTGGAAACGTGGAATAGGCATTTTTTCCATAAAAAGTGCATTACAGCTTTACACAGAGGGTAGGAGATATGATCATCCTATTATAAAATTCGCAAAAGTTGGTGCATATCCCACATTAATCGTTTTGGATAAACAAGGTAGGATAGTTGGGATTCCTCCTCATCCAGGAAAAGACCCAGATGGTTTCAAGGAGTACATAAAGAAGTGCTTAAAGTAGAAATTTAAAAGGAAGCGTGCGAAGCAAGCTTCCTTTTTTATACAAAGGAATTATCATTATTGTCTCTTAACTCCTTGTATTACATTTTGTCCAGTAGGTAACTCAGTTTCCAAATCATATTCTCGTGCGCAAGTTTGTGGACCTGGATCGCATGGATGTAGTTGCGGATTATAGGCATCACCCATAGATCCATCTGGATTTACGTAAAAAATTCCTGTTTCGTCTTCGTTCACTGTGTTTGCCGGAGCAAATGAAAATGCTGTAAACGTACCTAGTGCAATTGCTGCAACTCCTAAGGTAATTCTAAGTGATTTCATGATGTTTGGTGCTTTTATAAATCAAAAAGCTAAACTTTAGTTTTTTGCCTACTCTGGGTTTCAGGTTTTCGGCTTCCCCTGTTTTGGTTATTAGTTTTAAATTTAGTACGTGGTCTGAACATGACTACTGTGTGGTGGGCTTTTATACGAAAACATGATCAGACCAATGATATTTAGCGTCAGCACCGCAAGATTAATCCACAGTTGATCATTCCAGTTCAACCCCCTATAAAGCGAAATACATGAACATGGTATGCTTGGCGCAAACTTTAAGATGTAGATGAGATATCCTGTATATAACAGCAGGACAGATAGCGAGGTTATAAGTCCTATTTTCCTCCACGACTTCTTCAGCAGCAGTATCACAAGTGACAAATGCAGTAGTTGTAAAAAGTAAGGCAGCGGTAATGCAAAAGACGATAATAGATATGCACCATTGATCTGCCTTCTGAAAGTGTCAAAATCAAGGACCTTACTGACAAATGTATATGCCCACATGAGTAGGAGTAAGAATATAATTGTTTCGGCTATCAAGTTTTTCGTTCGCATGGTTTGAGTATTTTGTGATTTACGTTGAAAAGTTATTTCACACACAGTTTAAATCGAGTATTATTTAGAGGTTTTCCATTGGCCACCATGTCTGATCGGTGGGTCTTTGATCGTTTCATCAGTGTCGTCGTTGGAAACGACTCCTGCTTGAATTGTATCGCTATTTTTTGACATTTCCGTTTTTGAGTTGACAATATTCAGTTTTCCCAGTTCTAACGGTTCCTCTATTTCGGATTCTCGACAGGAGTGTAAAATGACCGCTCCTGCGATGATTAATATTGTTGAGATAATAGTTTTCATTTTGTTAAAAATTTTAAGAATTATCCCGGCCGGTTATTTCGAATTCAAGAGCGAAGGTAGAGGGCATTGGAAGACGGAAAAACTGTTTAGTGCGCCCGTTGAACAATTTGAATGCGCAAATTGTTCAAATTGAGCATTGTTATAAATTTGATAATCAGGGTTTTAAAATGTTTTTATGGTATGTTGCAGTTTTTTGTTTTTGATAAATAATGGTTTGGCGATTTTTACTAATTTTATATAAACTTGACCTATGAAATTCTCCTCTTTTCATATCATAATTGTTTTATGTTTGTTGCACTGTGAATTTCTCTGTGCCCAGCAAGAGGAGTACAGTAAGTATTATTATATAAGGAAAAATTATGAAGTGTTCTCAGAGAATGATTTCAGGGCACTTCCATTCATACGTAAGTACATTGCTGAAGCAAAAAAGGATAAGGATTATGATAAATTGTATCAGGGATATGCAGACGGTGTCGAATTCTCTGCTGATCGTACTGAAAAACTTAAATTTGCAGACAGTACAATCATTGCCGCCAAATTATCCCGCAAACAGGCGTTAGTAAGTTCTGCATACCTCGAAAAGGGAGTTGTTTACTATTTCCATTTTAAAAAATACCAATTGGCATTAAATGAGTTTCTTATAGCAGTTCAGTATGCTCCAAAAGATACAGATCCCTATTATCAGAACCGGCTAAATTATCTGATCGGAGTTGTCAAAAGCTATATAGGCCACTACGATGAGGCATTGCCCATTTTTATAAAGACACGGAACCATTTTGCGTCAGAGCTAAAGAAACAGCAAGATCCTAATATTCTATACGATTCTAGGAGAGGTAACTATAATAGTCTTCATCAGATGGCTATTTGTTATCGAAATATGGGAAAATTTTCACTAGCCGATTCTATTGTTAGCATTGGACTTACAGAAATCGGTTCTACCCGCGAACATAGGCAGGAATCGGGATATTTTATAAAAGAGAAAGGAATTTCCGAGTTTCGGAAGAAGGAATTTTCAACTGCTATCGCCTCACTTATCGCTTCATCAGTAGCACTTTCGAAAATTAATGATTTTTCATGGTTAGCTGTAAACTATTCATATTTGGGGAAATCCTATCTTGAATTGGGGGATGAACCCCATGCTTTAAGAAACTTTGAAAAAGTCGATTCCATTTTTCAGAAGCATGGTTTCATTGTTCCCGAAGTTCGGGATACCTATGAACTTTTGATTGATCATTACAAAGCAAATAATGGCATAGAGAAGCAATTATATTATACCAATCAGCTTTTAAAAGTAGATAGCGTCTTATTCAGAGATTTCAATTATCTGTCCAAAAAGATAAGCAAGGAGTATGATACACGTTTACTGAAAGAAGATAAGAAGCGACTTGAAGATAAATCCATAAGAGACAGAGTGGCCCAATGGGGATTAGGAACAGTCGCAGTCACTTTAGCTGCTACCATGCTGTTTTATAAACGAAGAGAAAAAAGAATCCGAAAGAAATATGACATTCTGGAGCAAAAGATCAAAGCTAGAGATAGCGCTAATATGGCAATTAAAATAGAAGAAAAGCAAGATGGCAATAAACTTGAAATTGACCCAAAAGTTATAGAAGAAATACTGCATAAATTACAGGACTTTGAGGATAAGGGAGGGTTTAGGGAGAATGGGATTACACAGCATAAATTGGCGGATAAATTTGATACTAATCATTTCTATCTGTCACAGATCGTGAACGAATACAAAGGCATGAATTTCACTAAATACCTCATAGATTTAAGGATCAAATATATAACTGATAAACTCTATAATGACCCGGAATACCGAAAATATAAGATCGAAACACTTGCGGAAGAATGTGGCATGGGCTCAAGAAATCATTTTTCGAAACTTTTCAAAGAAATCAATGGAATAGGACCAGCAGATTTCATAAAAAGACGTAAATATGATTTAGATCTGGATCAGAATCTTGCCATTGAAGCAGTTTCCCAATAAATCCGTCTGCGGTTTACAACTGAAGAAATAGTGAAATAAGTATGGTGGGGTAATTTAAATATTTTTTTTGCATTCTTTTTCTCGGATTGAAGTTCATTATTTCATAAAATTTACATGTAAAACTCTGATTAGTAGAATTACGACAATTTTTAAAATAATGTCAAAATCATTTTGCCGTGAAGTTGTAAGGTATTATATTGCAAAACCAAAATCATTAAAATGCTTATGAAAAAGAATGAATACAACCCAACAATAGTTCGCGTATCTTAATACTTAAAGAGTAATTTCGACCCACGGAATTTCTTTTCGTACCATTATCAGATCTCTATTATGATAGCCTTGTGAAAGTACTACATGCTTATTAATTTGTAGCTTTGGTAATTGAATTCACCGCTCGGTGATAAACCTTTTTAAATAACACAACCGAAAAAAATTATGTTATCATGTTTCAACAAGAAGATAATCTCTCCAGTAAAGGAATAGATTCATCCAAGAAAAACGTTTTGGATTCGTTAAGTGACGTCAATTTAGATGACGTTACTAAAATTCCGGGTCCACAAAAAGAGTATCTTAAACAAGCAAAAAATATAACCGACACGGGGCGGCAGTTTCTGAATCAGCCATTATTACCAAATGTCCCCACCACTCTCAAGGAAAAAGTTTGGGCAAAACAGCCTACTTCCAAAATATTTAATGCAGCAGGGATTCCTGAAAATGCAATTGCAGGTATCAATAGGGTAGTGAAGCTCGATATTTTTGTCGATGGAAAAGAAATCAAATATTTTAAGCACTTTAAACTTACCCAAAGCGCTGTGAAGCACCATGAGTTTGAGCTTACACTTGCTCACGATACCTTAGGAGCAGTGGAAAATCACAATCTGGAAGAGGCGCAAAATTTTCTAGGAAAAAGAATAACAATTGTCTTTAAATACAAAGATGTAGATAATAGCCCTGAAAGAAATTTTGTAGGAGTTATTACAGAAGTAGGTTTTAGTCAGGAAAAAGGAAGTCTGGGCAATCTTGTCATGACAGGCTATAGCCCCACAATATTATTGGATGCGGCGCCACATATCCAAAGTTTCGGCGGATCAAAACCTATCAGTCTAAATAGTATAGCAAGTGAAGTCATCAAAGAAGGCTTAGGCGCCGACAAATTTGATTTCAGGGTTGATTCCCGCTACGGAAATGTACCCTATAGTTGTCAGTACGAGGAGACACATTATAACTATCTGGCTAGAATGGCAGAAGCTTATGGTGAACAATTTTTCTATGATGGTGAAGTCCTTCATTTTGGACAGTTACCACCGCAGGAAAAACCTGTTGTACTTACTTATGGCAGCAATCTGACTGATGTGAAAATCAAAATGAAAGCCCAGCACGTAAATCCAACATTTTATGGTTATAACAGCAGTAAAGATGAAAAGTTCGCTGGTGGAAAAAGCAAAATTGACCATAAATCAGATATTGCCAAAAGAGCATATGAGATTTCTGAACGGACTTTTCAAACACCATCTTTACGTGTTGCCCCTATAAAAGCTGCAACCTTTATGGATATTGACGCATCGCAGAAAGGTACTGCCGGGAGCAAAGCGTCGGAAGTTTTTGTCACCTCAGGAAATACGACGGTTCCGTTTCTTCATCCTGGCTGTATAGCGGATATCGAGATGAGAAAAGCTGATAGTAGCGAAACTTCATACTTTACAAAACTGATGCTTATTGAAGTGACGCACGAAGTTGATGCTCGTGGTTACTACTATGGTTCATTTCAGGCAATTGCATCCGATACAGGATTCATTCCAAGACCGGAATTTGTTGTTCCCACTGCGGAACCACAATTTGGGAAAGTAATGTCAAATACAGATCCACTCAATCAAGGGCGCGTGCAGGTGCAACTGGACTGGCAACGTGGAAAAGATTCAACTGAATTTATCCGTGTAATGTCTCCCGATGCGGGTAGTAGCGATAAGGTCAGCAAAAACCGTGGCTTTATGTCTGTGCCAGAAGTGGGGGATCAGGTTATTGTAAATTTTGTCCATCTGCATCCCGATCGGCCATTTGTTATGGGAGGCATGTTTCATGGAAAAGTTGGCGCAGGTGGTGGTGAAGGGAATAATGTAATGAGTTTCAGTGGTAGAAGTGGAGCAGAATTAAAATTTCATAATGGTGCAGGTTCTATGAACCTACAGGATCAGGGCGGAGCAAACATGCATTTCGACGGAGCGGGAAATGCCACAACAAATGCAAAAACAGCCCATAGTGTTAATGCTGGTAGCAATAGTTCCATTAATGTCGGCGGTAAAAAAAATGCACCGCCACAATCTCTCTTAAATATGGACGCAGCAGGTAATATTACGCTTGACGGCAAGACAAGTATAACCTTTCAGGTTGGCGGAAATAAAATTGTCATCGACAAAAAGGGGATTACTGGAACAGTTACCAATGGAAACATCAGTTTCGATGCGACAGCAGGAACATTTACTATTCATAGTAATGGCAACATGGATATCAAGACCGATGCTGACTTAGCTGTTGATAGCAAATCTTCCAAGATCAATTCAAGTGGGCCGACCAATATTACAGGGGCAGATGTAGAAATTAATAAGGGATAATTATGGAGTTCGATATTCAGGATGTGGGGAAAACAAGAAAGTATGCTTTCCTCAGGGAAGAGCGTTATCAATTTCAGGGTTTACGCAATGAAAATCATTTGGAAATTGGTCTCGATGTAAAGTTATTGTCCGTGAGTAAAGGAGTTCCCACATTTAAAATTAATACCATCCACTATAAGCAGAGTAATGCCACTGGCTTGTACAGTTGGGTGGGGGATATTCATGAGATTAGGAATGAACTGATTTTTACACTAAATGAAAAAGGGCAATTAGATACTATCTTAAATATGGAAGATATACGCCGGAAATGGGAAAAAATTAAACCTGAGCTTGTAAAAGTACATAAGAAAGATGCGCACAAAGATATTTTTATCACAGGTATTAATGAACTTTTGGAAAACGCAGACAACTTATCGGATGCTTTGCGTTTTGCACAGCCGTATCTTCTTCTATTCCCCGGTATTCATGGAAATCAGTTAAAAAAAGACGAGGAGACAATTGGATATCGTGAACTTCCCAATTTTTTGGCGGCAAAAATGATTCCTATTAATACCGTGGAGACACTTACAGAATTAGAAGATGGTAAAATCCAAATTGAAGTTCAAGGGACAATTGACGATGAAAAGTTTGAACAGGAGAAAGTTACTGCCATGATCAGGATTCTGAAAAATAGGCCACGTGTTCCTACACAGCTACAGTTAGGTTACATCGAGAGATACCGTTTGGATGAATGGCCTTGGTCTGAACAGAGTATGTGCATGAGTATAGCTGAAATTCCCGGTACGCTGTACCGTGAAGAAAGAAATATTTTAAAAGCAATATGATTTTTAAGATAGAGGATCTTGTCTTTCAAAATGACCGATACTTTATACTACTGAGCAGTAAGGATGCCGATAAACTAGCAGAACTAAACTGTCTCGATATCTATGCCGACAACGTAAAGATTAAACGTTTATCAGGTTGTCTGGTATCGGAAATATTAAAGATTCCTGATTTCACGGTCTTGGAGTCGAAAGAAAACCTAAGTGAATTGGAGCGGATTTTTAGAAAAACCAAATTGGTAGAAATCTGCACCTGCGTTAAGAACGTTAATTATAAATAAGTGGATCATGGCAAAAAAGTATGTGCCAGAGGGTGCTTTTCTCGCCTGCGATAAAGGAACGAGCCCATCGACATTACGGGTTAGCTTTAACAAAAATACGACTATTTATGCGGTGCCAATGGCAACCGAAGCAGATAAGTTGCCTTTCTTTCACCTTAAACCAATGGGACTTTGTACCTGTCCTGCAAAATGGGCTACGGGTGTAACCTGTTTACCTACTACCTTGCAATGGGATAATCCGAAGGATGGTGTAAAAATTAATGGAAACAGGATGCTTCTAGAAGATTCTACCTGCAATTGTATTTTTGGAGGTAAGATCAGTATATTTTTTGATAGGGCTTCCGCCGTTGCTTATGGTATAGGAGAAGGGAAGATGCCCAGCGATTACATCAAAGAAGGATTTGACTGGCTTGAACAAAAAACAAAAGAAAATCGAGCTGAAAGGGATAAGATGATTCCTGACTGGATGAAACCTATTGCAGGGGCTAAGGATTGGTTTGATGATCTTGGAACGGGATTAGTTGAAGGGGCGGTGAATGGAGTAGTCGGGCTTGGGGAAGTAATCTATCAGGTTGGGCAAGACCCGGTAGGTACTGCCGAAGCTTTAGGAGGAATGGTGAAAGAGGGGTATGAGGCGACTACTAAAGGACTTAATGAGGCATACAAATGGAGTACGACACCGGGGAATCTAGAAAAAGCAGCAAATTCAACATGGGATTGGGCTTCCAAGGAAGAGAATTGGGACAAGCTTGGAAATGATATTGTCAAGGGAGCTCAGGATACGGGCGAATGGATCGCTAAAAATCCTCGGAAGATCGGTACTACAGTTGGAGAATTTATACCAGATGCTGTTGCAGCTGTGTACACTGCTGGTGGCTCGGTGGCAGCTACCGCAGGTAAGACAGCATTAAAAGAAGGTGCAGAAGTCGTTGTTGAAAAAACTGTAAAGGAAGTTGCCGAGGCTGGAGCTGAAAAAGCGGGTAAAGAAGCATTGGAAGCTGGTGCAAAAAGGGGTATAGCAGAAACCTTAGAGCAATTAGCAAAGAAAGAAGCGGATGATATAGCAGCTGTAGTGACAAGAAGTATGCTACCCAAATTTAAGTTAACAAATCCATTTTTAAAAAATCTAGAGCATGATTTAGATGAGTTCATCCGACAATTAAAAGGACAACAAGAAGGTTTAAATAAACTAAGTGTAGACGATTTTTTGAAGAATAGGGATGAATATTTAAAAAATGGAAGATCAGCAGAAGGTAGTGCAGCTCAGAAAAGATTTAGAGAGGAAGCACATAGCAATAAGGTGAGAGAATTTAGAGATCAAGGCTTCACCAGAGAGGAAGCGAAGAAGAAAGCTGATGAATTTATGCAGGATAAGGCAGCACTGCATGACCCTGATCAGATTGCTGGTGGCTTTGGTGATAAAGTTACTGGTCTAGGTGATAAGAGAGTTAATTCCAGTCTTGGAAGTCAATGGAAAACACGGATAGACGAATTGGATAAAAGTGTCAGAGATGCGGCAGAAAAAATGTCTGAGGCAGAGAGGAAAAGTACTTATTTGAATGTTCATTTATACCCGTAACTCATTGGAAATAGTTATATTTGTAAAAGCAAAATATTAAATATGTTTGAAGAATTTTTTAAACAGTATCCTGATTACACAATACAGGAAAAACCTACGAATGAAACCATTGAAAAGTATCAGAATCATTTACCAGAAGTGCTAATTACTTTCTGGAAAGAGTATGGTTTTGGATCTTTTATGGACGGCTATTTAAAAGTTGTAAATCCTGATGAATTTGCTAATATTCTAGATGATTCTTATAGCCCGGTCTATCAAAATCCGATTGTTATGTTTGCAACTGGTTTGTCAGACTTGATTATTTGGGAGAATAGTCATACTGTTTTACTAGATTATCGGCACGGGATATCTAAAGTATTAGAATCAGGATTAAAATATTTATTTGAAGATTTAACAGATTCATCTTATATTGATTCGGATCTTTCAGGGAAGAATTTTGTAGCGGCCAAAAAAAGACTAGGTGATTTAAATTTTGAGGAATCGTTTGGCTACGTTCCATTACTGGGATTAGGAGGTGCTGAAAAATCTGAAAATTTGGATAAAGTTAATTTAAAAGTACACATTTCTCTGATAGCACAGACTGTGGGTAAAATTGAGTAAGAAATTCACGATTCCACATAATTAAAACATACAAGCCGCTAAATTGTCGGCTTTATTTTGGCATTGTAAGTTTACAAGACAGAAACGATGCATGATGTGGATAATTTGTATGCGGATAAAAGTGCTAAAGTCATATTTAAACGTCGAACTTTACCGTAGTAGGCTTAAATGATCATATTTGTTATAGTAAAAAAGATTTCATGTTTGAAAAATTTATTGAAGAATACGGAAATATTGAGCATAAAGTCGAGTTGCCAAATGATCACCTTGAACAAGTAAAAAGCTTTTTACCGGATGAGCTTTTCAGTTTTATTTCGAACGGTGCAGGAAGTTATATGGATAGTTTTTTTTGGGTAGTTGATCCGGTGCAATTTGATCCTATTTTAAAGGAAATTTATGTTCCTGTCCACGAACCATCAATTTGTTTTGCTAGGGATGCTTTTGGGGGATTATATTCGTATGAGGGTGGAAGTGTGATTTATATTGACATCCGTCATGGCGTTTCAAAGGTGATTGGAAGAAAAGTTAATGTTTTGTTCAATTCGATAATGACTGATTGGGAATATTTCTCTCAAGAATTATTATTAGATAATTACGAACCAGCGAAAGAAAGACTTGGAAAAGTTGAATCAGATGAATGTTATGGTTACGTGCCTATTCTAGGGCTCGGGGGACCGGAAAAAGTAGAAAATTTACAAAAAGTTAAATTAAGAGAGCATTTATCCATCGTTGCACAAGCTTTAGGCAAGATCGAATAAAAAGACAAATACTCTTAAATAGGTATTAGTGATATAATGGAAGCTGCCTCTTAGGTAGCTTTTTTATTACATTTTGCCAGCTGAAACCCTAATATTTGATAGTTATTTTTTAAAATGCTTTTATAGATGAAACCAACAGAAAGACAAAAGGAATTATATAAAAAGCTTTCCCCATTAATAGGTACAGAACCAAAAGTCATTAAATATGGAGATTAAGCTGCGCCCGTTTGTTTAGACAGAAATTTCTAATTTTTATATAGTATTTTCTGTTTTAGGGCTGAAAATGGAAATAACTTTTTGGCTCTTGAAAGCCTAAAAAAGTTATTCTATTTTTATGCCGCATCCGCTTGCAAATACATGCTTTGCGGAGTATTATAGTTTATTCCCTGATGGAAGCGTTCCTGATTGTAGAATTCAAAGTAAGACCGTAACCCAGCACGGAGAGACCTTGGACTATCGTAGGCCTGTAAATATACGTTTTCATATTTTACAGACCGCCATAATCTTTCAACAAAAATATTATCCAAGGCCCTGCCTTTTCCATCCATACTGATAGATATATCGTTATCTAACAGTTCTTTGGTGTGCAGGTCACTCGTGTATTGACTACCTTGATCGGTATTGAATATCTCCGGTTTACCATGCATATGCAAGGTCTCTTTCAATAGATCTGTACACCATTCCGCACTCATTGTATTGCTGATATCCCAATTTAAGACATATCTCGTCTTCAGGTCAATGATCGCCGATAGATACATAAACCCCTTTTTCATAGGTATATACGTAATATCGGTTGCCCAGACTTGATTTTTTCTATCGATTTCCAGCCCCTTCAATAAATAAGGATATTTTTTATGCGCCTTGTTTACAACGGTGGTGCTTGGTTCGCGGTAAATCGTACGCCAGTTGATTACTTTCATCAGTCTCCTAACACGTTTTGAATTGATCTGAAAACCCGCCTCCCGTAAAAGTACCGTAAGCTTTCGGTAACCATAAAATGGCGTCCTGACATATTGCTCCTGCATGAACAACTCTATAGCCTTATCCTGCTCTGATTTGTCTTTTTTCCTATAATAAAGCGTGCTACGGTTCAATCCAAGCGCATTGCACTGCTTGTTAAAGCTTAATACATCTTTTTTGCTGACCATAGTCAAACGCTCCGATAAAGGAATTAGTAAAGCTTTTTTTTTAGAAATTCGTTTTCTAGGCTTAATTCTCCAATACGAGCAAAGAGCTTTTCCGTCGGTATATTGCTATCTTTGGAATCTCCTGTATCCTTTGAAAAAACTTTGCTCATATTCCGGATGGCTTCTGCTTTCCATGCCGAAATCTGAGTCGGCAACAACTCATATTTCTTCGCTAAAACCTCTATCGTATCCTTCTCTCTGAGTGACTCCAATACAACTCTGCTCTTAAAATCTTTACTAAATGTTCTCCGTGTACGTGACATAATATTGCTAATTTAATCTATTTATTTCATACCTTAAATTTATGTCTAGTTTTAGGGGAGCAGCATAGATGATACTGGTGAGAATGCCATTTTCATTATGGAATGTCCCGATCCTTTAGATAAAAATGTTTTTTTTTATGCTACAATAGGATTGTCTGACTATTCTTTAGGGGATAAAAAGTACGAATTAATGATTTCAGGATATTCGGCGCAAGATAAAGTTGGGAATATTTTGAGCACAAGTGCTTTTTTTTGCATTAAAGATCAATGGAAGGTTTCTGAAGGGGTGGTTTTTGAAAAACTTGTTGAAATGTATTACCCTACTTCTGAAATGAAACATGTTTATTTTACTACACCGTATTTGTGGGAGGATAAACTTGAAGATTTTATGGTACAAAATGAAGAAGTCCATTTCCTTCTTGCTATCCCGATATCAGAACTTGAGTTTGAATTATTTAAGCAAAAAGGTTCCGATGCTTTAGAGACATTGTTAGAAGAAAATGAAATTGATATTTTTGACATTAACAGAAAATCGATTTTAAAATAAATTTTCAGTAAATATACATCAAAGATTGAAAACAGGAAAAACGGTTGTAAATAAAGGCTTTACAGCCGTTTTATGATTTTTTGGTAATGTGGTAAAAAGCAGGAAAAAGCAACGATTGGCAAAAGTAAGGTTACTAAAACGTTACTTTTAAACATCGCAAACAATCGATTCAAAATGTTGTATTTCAGATTTTTGCGCAATTTTTCATGTTGTTCCGTGGCTCACATAAGTTTAATTTTATCATTAAGAATTGTGAGTATGGAAACGACAAAAAAATCAACATTTAAGGTGCTTTTCTACCTTAAAAAGAATGCCCCGAAGCCGTAGCGTTTGGAACGGTTCAGCTTTGGATAGAAACCTATCGGCAAATGTATTTAACGATTGGTGGAACAACGGAAACAAACCTGAACTGAAAATACAGAATAGCCCTGTTTCCAAAACGTATACAATAGATGATTTGCCAACAAAAGACCTTTTTGAGTTTATCCCACAGGAACATTCGCAAAGTATCGATTTGGGATTGTTCAACTTATTGTCAGACACACAGGGCGTGGACTACGAGGAAGAACAGTTTGCTAACCGTATGAAGAAAAAGAAGCAATATCCTCGTCAAAAAAGATAATCGACTTGTTCTGTTTTCTTGTTCATTTTGCGTCATCATAAAAGCCAATGATAGGTTTAGCCCTTTCCTCCTATAGCTAAACAAAATAACCACATTATATACACAGTTTTTCGAGATACCATTAAATAATTTTACTAATTTAGCGACAGACAAATTAACGTTTGAAATAAGCAAAGCAATTCAATGAGACCTTTTAAAAGGTACAAAACCGAATTACAATGAACAGAATTAAGGAAGTGTTGGAACAAAAGGGAATTAAGCAAACTTGGTTGGCTGAAAAACTCGGAAAAAGCTACAATATGGTAAACGCTTATGCTCAGAACAGGCAACAACCGAGATTGGAAACCTTAATGGAGATAGCGGATGTTTTAGACATAGACGTGAAAGAATTGCTAGTTTCTAACAAACCTGAACAAAATAACTAATGAAATCAACTGAAATAAAGCATAACGTTGAGAATCTGATTGACAACTTCTCAAAAGAAGAATTTGTCTTTGAGTTGCTGGTTGCATACGGCATTTCTAAAACATCTGTAACACGACTAAAAAAAGGAGACTACAATTTATCCAAAGTTGATGGAGAAATACTATACAAAAAGAAAATATTCTTTAAAATTGAAGCATCTAACAAACTGCTGAGTAGTATTGAAGAGGTTGCAAAAGAAGAAAGAATCCTAAAACATCAACCTAGATTTGCAATTCTTACCGACAATAAACAAATAGTTGCTAAAGACTTGAAATTAGGTAAAAACTTAGATATTCAATTAAAAGAGCTACCCAATTACTTTGATTTCTTTTTGCCATTAGCAGGTAGCGAAGTTTATAACGCTTCCAACAATAATGAAGCAGACAGAAACGCATCTTACAAAATGGCTTCTTTGTATGATTTGTTGATTGATGAAAATCCGAGTATCTACAATTCAAAAGAAAGTATTCACAACCTCAATATCTTCTTGTCCCGTTTGTTGTTTTGTTTTTTTGCAGAAGATACCGAGATATTTGATCAAGACAGCATTTTTACCAATACACTAGCTCAGCATACTGCCGAAAACGGAAGAGACACTCATACGTTTTTAGATGATTTGTTTGCCCGTTTAGATAGCGAAAGCGGAAAAGATTATCCAGATTTTTTAGCCAAATTCCCTTATGTAAATGGAGGATTGTTTAATCAAAAAATAAACTCACCCCTGTTTACCACAAAAGCAAGAAAAACGCTTCTTGAGTTAGGTGAATTACAATGGAAAGATATTAACCCTGATATTTTTGGGTCAATGATACAAGCAGTAGTAATTCCTGAATATCGAAGCGATTTAGGAATGCATTACACTTCTGTAGAAAATATCTTAAAACTAATTAAACCTCTCTTTCTTGATGAACTCTACGAAGCGTATGAAAATGCGACCACAGTAAACCATTTAAGAACACTCATCAAAAGAATTTCCAAAATCAAATTCTTTGACCCTGCTTGTGGTAGTGGAAATTTCTTGATTATTACCTACAAAGAAATACGCCTTTTAGAAATCAATATTTTAGAGAAAATTACAGATTTAGAAGGACAAAGTCCTACTATAAAGTGGACTGAAATACAGCTTTCACAATTTTATGGCATTGAAATAGATGACTTTGCCCACGAAATGGCAATACTCTCACTTTGGTTGGCAGAACACCAAATGAACAAAGTGTTTGAAGAACGATTGTTTGATTACGGAAAATCGAAACCTATATTACCATTAAAAGAAGCAGGGCAAATAAAACAAGGTAATGCTACGAGAAGAGATTGGAATGAAGTATGCCCAATTTCTTCAACAGACGAAGTGTATGTGATTGGGAATCCACCTTATTTGGGTTATAGCCGACAAGACGAAACTCAAAAGGAGGATATGAAAATTGTCTTTTCACGAGTAAATAACTATAAAAAACTTGATTACATAGCGTGTTGGTTTTATAAGGGAACCAATTACATCCAGAATACAAAAGCTAAATATGCTTTTGTAACGACCAATTCCATAACGCAAGGGGAACAAGTAGCCTTATTGTGGCCATTAGTTTTAAGTAAAGGACAAGAAATTGACTTTGCACACCAATCTTTTAAATGGACCAACAACGCCAAAGGAAATGCAGGAGTCGCAGTAGTAATAATTGGAGTAAGAAATATTGACGGTACAGAGAAATTCCTTTACAATCAAAATCTAAAGCAAAGTGTAAAAAATATAAATCCTTATTTGACTGACACCAAAAATATTATTGTAACAAAAAGAAGTAAACCAATTTCATCACTTCCAATCATGATGAAAGGTAGTCAGCCAACAGATGGCGGGAATCTCTTGTTGTCTCAAAAAGAGAAAGATGATTTGATTGAAAAGTGTTCAAGCTCAAAGGAAATTATCAAACCATTTGTTGGAACAAAAGAGTTTATTGATGGGGATAGTAAATACTGTTTATGGGTAAATGATAATGACTTAGAAAATATTTTTTCTTGTGATGAAATTAAAAGAAGATTTGATGCTGTTACCATAATGCGATTAAATAGTACAAAGTCAGCGACCAACAAGTTAGCTTCATCTCCACATAAATTTGGTGAAGTACGTTATTTTAAAAAAGAAGTAATCATTGTCCCAACAATTACTTCAGTAAGAAGAAATTATATTCCGTGTGGAATTCTTGATGAAAATCATATAGTTTCAAATACAGCTCAAGCTGTGTATGATTTTGATCCTTATATGTTTGGTATAATTTCATCAACAATGATGCTAGTTTGGGTAAAAGCAGTTGGAGGAAGATTCAAAACAGACTATATATTCTCCTCTTCAATATGCTTCAACACCTTTCCGTTTCCAGACATTACAAACAAGCAAAAGGAAAATTTAAACCTTTATGTATTTGCCATATTAGATGAGCGAGCCAAACATCCCAGCAAAACAATGTCACAACTGTATAATCCAACCACAATGCCCAAAGGTTTGCTACAAGCACATCAAGAATTAGATACTGCTATAGAACAATGTTACCGTTTGCAACCTTTCAAAAACGACACCGAGCGTTTGGAATACTTGTTTAGACAGTACGAAGAAATGTTGCAGAAAGACACGCTTTTTGCGAAGCAGAAGAAAACGAAAAAAAGACAGTGAAATGAGCAAAGAAAATCAAAATAACGATTTACAGCCTATAAACAACTTTGTTATTTTTAAAACTGAAAATGGTAAAGTAAATATAGATGTTTTTTATCAAAACAAAACGCTTTGGTCAACTCAAAAAACAATAGCTGAACTCTTTGAGAAAGGACGTTCAACCATAACCGAACACCTCAAAAAAATATTTGGAGATGCCGAATTGGATGAAGCTTCAGTATGTCGGGATTTCCGACACACTGCCGAAGACGGCAAAACCTATAAAACCAAATACTATAATTTAAGAGCCATAACAGCGGTTGGTTACAGGGTAAACTCCCAAAGAGCCATTGAATTTAGAAAATGGGCGACTGAAATTTTGCACGAATACATCATCAAAGGTTTTGCTATGGATGATGAGCGATTGAAACAAATCAAACATTTTGGAGAAGATTATTTCGAAGAAATGTTGGAGCGAATCCGTGAGATTCGATTAAGTGAAAGGCGTTTATATCAAAAAATTACAGACATCTACGCTCTTTCTGCTGACTATGACAACAAATCGGAAATAACCCAACACTTTTTTGCTTCGGTTCAAAACAAACTACATTGGGCAATAACTGGGAAAACGGCTGCCGAGATTATTATACAGAAGCAGATGCTACCAAGATTTATATGGGCTTAAAAACTTGGAAACAAGCCCCAGACGGAAAGATTTTAAAAAGTGATGTAATTATTTGAACGTAGAACATTTAAAAGCGTTAGAAAGAATAGTTACTTCTTACTTAGACTTAGCAGAAAACCGAGCAAGGAACAGATAGGTAATGAATATGAAGGATTGGGATAACTTTTTAGTCCAATTTTTGGAATTGGCAGATTATCCTATTTTGAAAGACAACGGCAAAATATCAATGTTGGAAGCAAAGCTAAAAGCCGAAAGTGAGTATGATAAATTCCGTGTGATTCAAGACCAAAATTATATTTCCGATTTTGATAAGGAAATGAGAAAATTAGTAGACAAGAAAAAGAAATAACCAATGCCAAATATAGTACACGTAACATACGACCAAACAGGAAAAAGCAAAAGTACCAATCGTTTAGGTATGCGGGAAATGCAGGAAAAAGCATACGAAGGGAGAACTGCTCAATACTTATTACTTAAAGCACCGCCAGCATCTGGTAAATCGAGGGCTTTAATGTTTATTGCCTTGGATAAATTGCAACATCAAGGCATTAAAAAAGTAATTGTTGCTGTTCCTGAAAAATCCATTGGAGCATCTTTTGGCACAACAGAACTAAAAAAATACGGTTTTTTTGCCGATTGGAATCCCAATCCAAGATACAACCTATGTACGCCAGGCGAAGAGAAAAACAAAGTAACGGCATTCTTAAACTTTTTAGAATCTGACGAACAAATTTTAGTGTGTACACACGCCACTTTGCGTTTTGCATTTGATGGTTTGGACGTGAAAAAGTTGGATGATACTTTGGTTGCTATTGATGAATTTCATCACGTATCAGCAGAAGGTGACAATATCTTAGGGCAAGTGTTAAAAAGCATTATGGCAAATTCCAGTGCTCATATTGTTGCTATGACAGGTTCATACTTTAGAGGTGATAGTGTACCAGTTTTAATGCCAGAAGATGAAGCGAAATTTACGAAAGTAACTTATACTTATTACCAACAATTAAACGGTTATGAGTTTTTAAAGTCATTAGGGATTGGCTATCATTTTTATACAGGTAGATATTTCAAAAAAAATCCTGAAACAGGAATTTCTGCCTTAGCAGAAATATTAGATGAGAATCAAAAAACCATTATTCATATTCCGAGTGTAAACTCTGCCGAATCTTCAAAGCTTAAACACGATGAAGTTGACCATATTATTGATGTTTTGGGAACAATAGAATATCAAGACGAAATCACGGGAGTGATATACATAAAAAGTCACAAAACAGGCAAGATTTTAAAAGTTGCAGACTTAGTTCAAGACAATCCAAAATCGAGGGATAAAATAAGTGGATATTTACGTGAAGTGAAATCGGTAGATGACATTGATATTATTATTGCTTTAGGAATGGCAAAAGAAGGCTTTGATTGGCCTTATTGCCAACACGCTCTAACAATAGGTTATAGAGGTTCACTGACAGAAATTATTCAGATTATAGGTAGAGCTACGAGAGACAGTAATAACAAATCTCACGCACAATTTACCAACCTCATTGCTCAGCCTGATGCTCAAGATGATGATGTGAAATTGTCTGTAAACAATATGTTAAAAGCCATTACCGCATCTCTGCTTATGGAACAAGTTTTAGCCCCAAACTTCAAGTTCAAACTAAAAAAAGATGAGGATGATGAAGACGAAGATGATGAGAAAACTATCAAAATTAGGGGTTTTAAATTACCCACTTCACAAAGAGCCAAAGACATCATTGAAACAGATCTGAATGACTTAAAAGCAAAGTTATTACAGAATCCTCAGATGCTTAAAGCAATGCCGGGGAATGTTGAACCGGAGGTTATTAATACAGTTCTAATCCCTAAAATCATTCGAGAAATTTATCCTGACTTAAGTGATGATGATATTGAAGCAGTTAGACAACACGTAGTTGTTGATTCTGTTATAAAAAATAGTACTATTGAAGAACAAGGCGATAAGAAGTTTATAAGAATGGCAGGTAGTTTTGTAAACATTGATGATATTCATATAGACTTGATAGACCAAGTAAATCCTTTTCAAAAAGCTTTTGAAATTTTATCAAAATCGGTAACTACCCAAGTTTTAAAATTGATTGACGAGCATATTCAGTCTACTAAATTTGAAATGACCGAAGAAGAAGCGATTTTGTTATGGCCAAAAATAAAAGAATGGGTTAAGAATAATAATGGAGAACAACCAAACATTCAAGCGTTTGACCATAAGGAGAAAAGAATGGCAGAAGCACTAGTTTTTTTGAGAGAACTAAAACGTAAAAAAGCATTGGCAAATGGCTAAAAAGAAATTAACTATAGACGATATTTTTGATGATGACGATTTTGGCTTGTTAGATTCTAAAGCCAAAACTTCTTCTGTGAAAACAGATGAAGAAAGACTTATTGATTCCTTTGAAGAAATAAACAGATTCTTTGATAAGAACAAAAGAGAACCAAATAAGTCAAGTATGTCTGAATATGGTTTGATGGCAAAATTGAAAAACTTTAGAGAAAATGAATCTCAAAAGAAGATTCTAAAACCATTTGACAAGCATAACTTATTGGGATACGTTGAATTGGAAAAAACAACAATTGATGATATTCTGAATGAAGATGATGAACTTGGCTTATTAGATTCAGATAAGGATTTGGACATTTTCAAATTCAAACACACACCAAAACCAGAAGAGAGAGCTGATGCAGATTTTGTTGCACAAAGGAAGCCAATTAAAGAAAAAGAGTTTGAGAAGTATGAAGCAATGTTTTTCAAAGTACATAAGGAAATCAAAGAAGGAAAAAGAAAGATAAAGCCGTTTAAAAACATTGAAAAAAATCTTCACGTAGGCGATTTTTATTTAATGGATGGCATTCTTTTGTACTTAGAATCTGCGAATTTGAAAACAGAAGAAAAAGAATTAGGTTCAGGAAACAGAGTTCGCACAGAAGGGCGTACGAGAACAATTTTTGAAAATGGAACTTACAGCAATATGCTTTTTCGTTCCTTAGGTAAGCAAATCCAAAAAAACGGAAAATTGATTACCAATACTTATGAGAAAATCGAACAAGACTTATTTGTCAATACAGGACTTGTAAAGGAAGAAGATGTACAATCAGGTTGGATTTATGTACTGAAATCAAAATCAAGCAACACTCAAATAGCAAACATTAAAGACTTATATAAAGTTGGTTTTGCCAGAAATTCAGTAGATGAGAGAATAAAAAATGCAAAAAATGAAGCGACCTATTTATTTGCGGATGTACAGAAAATTGCGACTTACAAAGTTTATAATAGAAATGCTGACAAACTAGAAGGTCTTTTGCATAGATTTTTTGCAAAAGCTTGTTTAGACATTGACTTGTTTAATGAAAAAGGACAAAGACTAAATCCGAGAGAATGGTTTGTAGTTCCTTTTGAAGTAATCGAAGAAACAATTCAATTGATTTTAAATGAAAATATAGTAAACTACGAATACGACCCTGCTGAGAAAAAGATTAAATTGAAATAAAAGTAAAAAAATAAGAACAGTGCTTTCTATTAATTATGCAACGTCAGTTCGTAAACAAGCTGACGTTGTTAAAGCAATTAGAATTTAGATATTGTGAAATAACACTTAAAATTATTTATATTTGTTGTGAGCTAGCGGAAACACATTGAAAAGCAAAGCAATAAGCACCGTTACCAAATCGTTACCTGACTTCTTTGATTATCTCTATAAAAGATTAGTATTCAACCGATACAGCTTTTTTCTGAAAACTTTAAAATAAAATTAATGCCTAAAATATACCTAAGAATTTATTTTTTGAAGGCTGGATAAATATAAAATCATAGCATTAAATGAAATTTAAAAAGTACCCGTCGGTGCTTTTATTGTTTATAAACTTTAAAAATAGTCCCTTTTATAAATAGATTTTTTTTAAAAATCATGGCAAATTTGTGGGAATGGCTTTTGATAAAAGAATTAGAAAAAAATATAAATTGATAAACAGAATTTAGTTGTTAGAAGAAAACAAACCAAAATAATGAACGAGCCGCAAGCGGTTTTTAAAATGGAATGGCTCCGCGGGTGCTATTTTTAAAACTGGTTGCACCGCTTTTCTGCCAAAATTCGGTTCCGACCATAGGAGGAGCCGAATTTTGGCGCCGGCAGTTTTTCAACTGCCAACGCAAATAGGTTGAGTTCTGAAATTCTTTAGATTTAAAAAGAAGCCTCTATTTTCTGTCATTCCCGTTTTAAACATATTCCAAAGGAGGGAAGCTCCCATTTGTGCAATGGTGCTGTTGATAAAAAGGTCCTGTTTTAAAAGAGCTTCAGCCAGCGAGCAGCTTGGTGTGTTATCCTCTTTTTCAGAACTGAGCATTGCATCACCGTATTCAACAATAATGGAGGGAAGCGAATCAAAGGTTTTGAATTTCTTTGATGTGGGCTGCTCTATTTTTCCAATGGTTGACAGTATTGCCTGACCTGTGTATTTGGTGTTCCCAAGGTCTAACCAATACCTTCCTTTATCCCTGTGGTTTGCGTATTTGCTGTTTAGTTCCTGTAATATTTCTGCAATCGTAAATCTTGAACCCACGGTATCGACACAGGATACATAAATTGATGCACCTGCATGGAGCGGTATTTCTCCTTTTTCATCCCTTTGGAATTTTTCTGTTTTGGCTTTCCAGTTTGTACCCGACCAACGGTTCAGCCTATTGATAATTGCCTGAGATTTATAAAGTCCCTTTTCTGATTCTGCAAATCTTTGGCGACCTACGTTTGCCGAGGTTATCATATCGTTATCCCAAAGATGTACCTCCAATCCTGGGTGGTTAAGTTCCAATAAACTGTGGTTGATTTCCATCAGCGCAGTCATAAATTTTGAACCTGTTCCACCTGCACCGATTACGTTGACACGGATGGGGTTTGTTGGGCTTAGCAGATAATTGTCCAAAAAGTGGACATTTGTTTTTGGCGTTCTCATCGTAATATATCTTTAAGTTTTTGATTGCTTTTGATAAGTCTATCAGTTGGGAACATGGTATCAGTTCCGATTAAGCTTTCCCACAGCAGTACGCAGTTTCCGTCAACAGGATTATGGTCAGCCATCAGGTGGGAGAAATAGCTATTAAAAAAATAGTTTTCCCATAAGGTCATCAGCTCTTTTATGGAACCTGTTTCGGTTGCTTTTATGTCCACTGTTCCCATACAGACCTCACCACTTTCATATACATTGAAAAAAGGCGCATAATGCAGGGCGGTGTTTGCTGTTGGTTTTCTATTGATGGCTAATGCATAGACATGGAGTGATTCTCGGTCTGCCATCCAGACCAAAGGCGGGGTTTGTGCCATTCCTGATTTTATTCCAAGCCCCTCAGAAAATAGAAGTTCTCTTTTTTGAGATTTGCTATACCAGATTATGGTTGCGGATTTTGCGTCAAATGACAATAGGTTATTGGGTAAAATGCCATCTGATTTTAGCTGAGTGAGACTGTCTTCATCAATATTTAGGGCTGTCGCCAACCTTTTTGCTTCACCTATTGTGAGGGGGTGGGGATTAACGGGCGCTCCATCACTGTGCATATCAAAGTGTTCGACATAAGTATCATTTAAGCCACCGTTGCTTTGATAAAAGACCAATGCGCTTGAGGGGTAAAAATAGGTTCCAAAGCTGTTTGTAATATCTTCCATGATTTCTAAATTTTAGAGTTGATGTTCCTGCCAAATTTGAATAAGGTTATCAATGGCATTAAAAACCTTGCTTTCAAAATCAAAATTGTTTTCTTTTATTCTCCTGTTGTCGTAGGGGATAAAGCGTGTAGGCTCGTCTATTTCGCAGTATTCCTGTAAATCATCGTTAACGGACTGGCAGAGCGATTCAAATAAACTACCGTGAATCGAAGCGCAAAATGAAACATAGTTATCCAATGAAATTGCAGGCTCATCAATTTCTATTCTTTCCCTGAAACGCAAGGGATAGAATTTTCTATTGATTCGAACATTAGGATAGGCGCTAAAAATCTTATAAAAAGACTTTGCTACAGTCAGGCATTTTTTATCAAAATCGGTTTTTGCGACAAATGTTTTTAAACGGTTTGTGTAACTGTGCAGGTTTATCGGGTCACTGATTATTTTTTTGATAAAATCACCGATGTGTTTAGCATCATTGAAGTCGGCTATAAACTCTTCCTCCGCACCGTCATCGTACATCCAATTTTCATGTATTTCATACATAGAGTACAGATAGCAATCATCAGTTCTGTAGTAGGGTACACCGAGAACCTGATAGATGTAGGCACATACAGAAAGTAAAAGCTTACTAGCCTGTTCAGTTTCTGAATTGTGCAGGATACCATAAAGTGGAATCACAGGGATATAGTATAAAGTCATTCCTGTATCGTATCTGTCTTCCTTTGCGAAGTAGGTGCTGTTATTATGATGTATCAATCGGACTTCTTTCCAATCCGTCTCCGTAATTTTAAGCTGTTTTTTAAGGTCTGCCATTGATTCAGCAATGTTATACGGAAAAGGGATATTTTCACAATCCTGTAAAGAAAGATTAAATTTTTTAGCGATTAGAGACAGGGATTTTTTAAAATCCCTGTCCATTTTTAATCTATCACAGTCCTGTATAGTTTCGGTTTCCTGCAATCGTGGAGGAAAGCGCATTCCTAAAAAGGCATTGGCAACATCGCAGGTGGTACGGACTTCTGTTTGTCCTTTTGTATTTCCCCTGCATCCTTTGGTTTTCTCATCCACCGTTCGAACTGCTCCAACTGTCGGTGCAGTTGCGCTTGGTTTTCTTTTCTTGGTAACTTTACCGTTTCGGGATATTGTGTTTGCATAATTCATGTGTTTGATTTTTTAGTTAACCTTTAGTTCCGATGACCGTCTCAAAACGATAGAAAATCGTATCATCCGCAATCGTGGGACGTGAAATTTTCGCAGTGGTGAGTACAGGATAGTTATTTGAATAAAAATTAAGGACTGCCTGTACGCTCCATTTTGGCTCAGGGTCGTCAAGCCTGATTTCCTGTTCTTTCTCTTTGAGTACGAATACTCTTGGAAGTGCTGTTGCTACTAACATACTATTGATTTTAAGGGTTATTCTCGTGAGTGATTTCGACTGTTTCTTTTACTGTATCTGAAAATAGGCTAGGGGCAAACTGTCTTTCGTAGATTTCCTGTTTCTTTTTGATAACTTCGGAATGTTCAGGATAATCCCCGACTTTAGGGAGTGCCGTCCAAGCATCTTTGTATTTTCCTTCCTTTTCAAAGGCATCCGCTTTTAGCATGGCTTCGTTATATTTCTTGTTTCTGTTGTCTTTTTCCTTTTGTTCCTTATTGGAGTTTTGTTTTTCCATCGCAGAATTCGCCTGAGCAAGTTCTACCTGTTTCATAAAATGTTCCATATTGGACAGCAAACCAGATGCAGTCTCTACAGGTTTTTTGATGTGGGTAAAAAATCCCTCGTCAAGTTCTTCGGGCGTACCTTTTAGGTTAAAGGGAGGAATCAGGTTTTTAGCCTTGTCCCCACAACTGTCATTTTCGATCAATATCGAAACGATAATTATATTTTCTGTTGCTTTGGTAATGGTTAGCATTAATTTGCTGTTCATTTCCATTTTAGCAATCTGTCTGAAAAAATTAGTTGCTTCCATAATAATTCATTTTTTTGTCGCTTACGCGGTCAGTGATGTATGATTCGGATAGACCGATTTCCCTTAATTGTGCTTCATATTCTGCCATTACCCTATTAAATTCTGCTGTTCCTTCTTCGCCTGCAAGGTGAAGTCTGTGCACTGTTCCTTCTTTCAGTGCCTTAGTGATGGTTCTGTGCAGTTCTTTGATATGTCTTCGTTGGTCAGAAAGTTTGCGTATTTCCTGTGCAAATAGCTGATAGCGTGAAAGGATGTCCAAGAAAATGAACGCTTCCACGACATTTTGATTTTTATATTTTTCGACAAACCTGTTGAATAACCAATCTGCGAACTTGTATTTTGCCAAAGTATCCATAGTTATCTTTTAATAATGTTCTGCTTAATATTTTTATCGTAGTTCATTCGGTAGCCATTATCGTGAATGACCTTTTCAAGCCCGTCCCTGACATACTGTAGTTGCTCCCAATCTTCGGATGATATATTGAGGACGTAGAGCTGTCCGAATTTCGTTACCATTTCAGCGATAATGGCGAGCGCCTGAAACGCTGTTTCAATTTCCTTTTTCATGGTTTCCATTATTTAAGGTTTCTAAGTAGCTTGTGTAGCGTTCTGTTAAATCCTTGCCTTTTTTAAATCGGTCTGTACGGTAGTTATAATTTTCCTCGAACAGGTTAACTGTTTTGGTTTTGAGGTTGATGTAATAGCGGTAAGACGCATTTGCCCGTCTCTCGTCCATTGTGCAGTGCTTTTTGATTAAAGAAAGTTCTCTTTTGCTATTGCTTAATGCGAGTAAGGGCGTAAGAATTTCCTCTACGATATAACCCTGTTCGGGGGCACTCGTGCTGTCGGCAACACATATAATTTCTTCGCCGTTGCTTAATGTGATATGAAGATTTGAACGTGTCATAATCATTAATTTTGATGGGTTAATATTTCCTGAATCAATTTCAGGTCGAACTCAGATGTCCTGAGACGGATGTCTTCGAATGCTTGATAACGAGCCATTCCGTTAGAATGGACGAGTAATACATCGCTTTTTACAAATCCATTTTCATTGCATAACCATTCTATTTCCTGCGCATCTGCTTCAACAAAAGTGAGTTCATTTTCACCGAACCACTGTTCATAAAAAGGCATATGCGTAGACTCATGAACGAGAAACCGAACAGTATGTTCTTTTTTTGCGATATAGCCCATAATAGGGTTGATTCCAAGCATTTCCACTAGTTCCATTGTTTCTTTCGTTCCATTGAGCCAGTCTTTGGAAAGGTTGATGATAGCAATTTCAAAATTGTTGCGTCCTATCTCACTGTAGACCTTTAGAAACATAAACTCCGTTATTTTTGCTGTTGGTTTCATGGCTCGGATTTTAGGTCTAACGTTACGAGTAAATTGTCTCCAAACAGCAAGTAAATCGCATATTTTAGCTTTTTAGAACACTGTGGCTCTGCTGTAAATTTGATAAGGGCATTGATACTGAACAGCGCATCGTAACCGTCAAAAAGTTGGTCCCTGAATGTTTTTTTATTCCTGTACAGTTTTGTGCCATTCTTTTTGTATCTACGCTCAAAAAAGGCTATTAGGTTGTACCATAGTTCGGCAGTAATATGCTTTTCTGTCCAATCCTTTAAAATCTGCACCTTGTTATCTTGGCAGAAATCTGCTTCTTTTTTGATAAAATCCGTCAGATTTTTTAGTTCATCGGGAAAAAGGTTGGCAAGTAGATAGGCTCTATCTAGGTTATCCATTTGATTTAGTGTTTTCATTTGTACATCTTTTAGGATTAATTTTTAGGTGGCAGACTTTTGCAGGACTGCCACCTTTAAAAGTTTTATTAATTCAGTTCAAACACATCTGCGCCGATTTTCTCAAATGAGGTGCATAGTTCAAATGCCTTTTGGGTTTTGAGCTGTGCAGTACCGCCCAGAACGATGCTCTGTAGTTTTGCTTCGGGATTTTTGTAGTTTCGTACATTCTGAAAGTACCCGGTCACGGCATTGTAAGCGCCAAACAATGTCCCTTTTGTCGTTTCCATCAATTGGGTATCGTTAATCATGGCGTATGCGAATGCATCATCTACCGTGTTTTTGAACATCGTTGACAATTCATCATCCGCCCCTTTTTTCAGCAGGTCAAATGTTTCTTTGTTCGGACATAGGGCGAGCTGAATCAGCTTGCGGATTTCACTGTCCTTTACTTTGACCTTTGCCCAATTGTTGAAAATGCCGTCCATCTGCATGGTCAGTGTGTTTGCCAATCCCATTACTTTGTGGGCATCGTTCAGGCGCTGTTTGGCTCCTGCGGTATGTTTGATGCGTACAACGTTGCTCATGTTGCGCAAAGAAGCGTTCAGGGTGTTCTGACATACGATTCGGATAGGGGTAAATGCTGCCGTGATGCTTCCGCTTCCGTCATGGGAGGTCGTCAGGAAGATATATTTTTCAATCACATCATCGGAATTACCGATACGGATGTAGTTAGGGAGTTTTGCAGTGATAAATATGCGTTCTCCCTGCCCCAATGCCCCTGCGGTTTCATAGAGGATGCCACTTTCACCGCCTACGATAGAATCAAAAAAGGTAAAGGCATCTTTATTCTGTACGATATGGTAGTCTTTACCCACCACACCGAGTACGGTATTGTTGTCCGTGCGGATGTTTGCGAAATAATTGGGAACCTCGATTTCCGTGTCCTGAATGACGATACCGTCTGCAATCTGAACGATGCCCGAACCTTTTGTAAATAGTGGACTTTTTTCTACTTCGTAGTCCAGACCTGCGTGCCGTATTGCTTCGGCACTTGTAGGGTAGTCCTGAACAATCTGTCCTAGTCCGTGCCAAGCCTTTTCCTTTACTGAGAAAAATGAATATCTGCCTGTTCTGTTGTTGTAATTTAGATTATGTGCCATGATTTCTGATTTTAAGGTGTTCTGTTTATTGATGAATCTGTGAGATTGAATCGGACGATTAGAAAGGTAAATCGTCATCATCCGAGCCTGCCTGTATTGCGTTGTTTGCGTTCTGTTTTCCTGCACTTCCTTGTGTGCTTTGTCCGTTTTCCTGCTTTGCGGGTTTCCCTAAAGGCTTGATAGCTGAGGTATGGAAATTGAGCCCTGCTTTTGCTGTTCCGTCACTTGACAGCCATGCCCTTGCGCTGATTCTGCCCGATAGTTCAACCAATAGCCCTTTGACAAGGAATGTCACTGCTTTAGGAGTGAGCCAATAGGAGCAGTCCACAAATTCGGTCTGTTCGATTCGCTGTCCTGCTTTGTTTTTGTAGCTGTCATTCACTGCGATGGAGAAGTTGACAACTTCTTTTCCGTTTGGTGTTTTGCTGACTTCTGCATTTTTTGTCAGTCTTCCGATGATGTTCATAATCGTCTGTTTTTAAGTTATACAATCCTGTTACGCTTCCCCCTTTTCCTGTCCTGCTGAGGCTCGGCCCCGAATCATTTTTTTCAAAAGAAAAAACAGGAAAAAAAAGAAAGTCAATGTATACGCCGGTCAAATGGTGCAAAGTCAAGAGAAATGATGATTTAATGGGGGGGACCCTCTGGGGCGTAGACCGTTCATTCGTTATTTCTCTTGCAGGGTGGTGTCGGTGGCTGGCCGACGTATTTTTACTTCCCTTTTTCGACTGTTCTTTTGATAAAAACTGATTAAACAAATCTTATTTTCCTGAAATTTCAGTCGTGTTAAAAAAGTATTATTCATAGGTAATTGGAAGCTGCGTACAAGTCGGACGAGCTTAGGAGTGCGGCTTTCAATTGTCTATATCAGGAAAGCAGAAAGCTCTTTTACAATGAAGGAACGGGCATGACGTCAATGTGCTTTTGCTTTTGTGGGCTGGCAATGATAGTGATGTTTTGAATTATGGATTTTGAAATGATATCTTTTGCGTGAGTGATTGAAGTGGAAAGCCCACAGGAACGAGGACTTGTAACGGAAAGCCCGGTGCCATAAAGCACACGCCATAATAATGTTATGCATAAGGCATTTTGGGAATAGCGTTAAGTGGACTGAATAGATTTTTTCAAACAGAGTAGGAAATGCACTGCTGTAAAATTTTGCGGTCTTTAACTTTTCCTTGATTTGTTTTTCATATTATTCGCGTGGATCTGTTGCTAGTTGCTTTTAGACACAAAGATTTACTTACTTTTGTGTAATAGAAAGCTGGAGAATTTAAAGCATTATTTAAGCTAATTTTAAACCTAGAATAGCACAATTTACATGAGTAAAAAAGTATTTATTTCCTATGCATGGGGTAATAGTGAGCATCAACAATGGATAGTTGATCTTGCAACAAGACTAATGAACGACAGCGTTGACGTTGTGTTAGATAGGTGGTCACTTCAAGATGGTCATGATATCCATAGTTTCATGGAAACTATGGTTAAGGCAAAAGATATTTTTCGGGTACTTATAGTTTCTGATAAAACATATACAGAAAAATCTAATGATCGAGCTGGGGGTGTGGGAACCGAAACCCAGATTATTACGCCCAATATCTATTCGAAGGAAGAGCAAGTCAAATTTATTCCACTCGTAAGAGAGAGGGATGAGGATGGACATGCATTTCTTCCTGTGTATTTACAAAGCAGAAAATATATCGATTTTTCTAGGGAAGAGGACTTTGAAAATAGTTATGAGGAATTATTAAGAAATATTCTTGAAGCGCCATCGCTTCCTAAACCTAAATTAGGAATAAAAGCGCCCAGCTATATTACCGATTCAGTTGTAAATCTTGCTGAAACCCACAATAAATTAAAGACAATAAATAACCAGATCAATAAGAATGGAAAGGTTGCATATAGGGAATTGAAAAGTTTTATTGAGATCTTTCAAGATAAACTTTGGGACTTTGAGCTTGTTAATACGCCAACAGATTTAATCGGTTACGGAGAGAAATTATATGATACGCTGAAATCATATAAACCATTGAAAGAAGATTTTGTACAATTTATTCAAATTTTGGCAAGTAACGAACTAGAGAATAGCGATGAATTATTAATCGAATTTTTTGAAACTGCTCCTCTTTATGATAGTCCCAGGGAACACGAAGGCAGCTGGAGCCCTGCAAGATTTGACATTTTTAAAGTAATTTTTCATGAACTTTTCCTGTATGCAATAGCTGCAGCCTTAAAAAATAAAAACTACAAACTCGTTGCAGATCTGCTGCATACTAAATATTACAAAAAAGAAAAATATGCCAGAAAGACAGAAGCTTCTAAGTTTACTTTTATCGGAGGCTACCATGAATACCTGGAACAATATTTTTCTAGGGAACACAAGAAGATTACAGGTTTTGGAGAGTATATTATTATGAATTTGTGTGAAAATTTTAAAAAGACCGACCTTATATTAGCTGATATGGTATGTTATTTCGTTAGCTATCTGAAGATAGTTGATTACGAAACGTGGTTTCCTTATACTTATATTTATGGAGAATCACAGCCTATCAATTTTTTCGCAAAAATGACATCTAAAAAGCATTTTGATAATGTAAAGGAAATATTCGACATAAAAGGAGCGATTGAGCTTAAAAATATACTGACAACTTACAAAAGTGAAAATAATGACCATATTCGTTATGGAGGGAACGGGTATTCGAAAGTGCCTTCCATTCATGAGCTTGTAAACCCGGATACAATTGCAAGTGAAAGGTAAGCCTGGAATGGTATCGATTGGTAAAATGCGAAAAAATATAAATAAATGGCCTACAGGTACTCGCATCAACAACGGATAGACTGGATAAAATTACATAATCCAAACTATCCTAATCAGCATTGGCATAGCGATATTGTTTATCGCCCGGATGAAATTCTCCATAAGGAGTTTTTTTATCGCAAGAGGACTGTAAAAAAGAAGATCAATCCAGCAAACATATGTGGTATTGAATACGCCTACTCGTACAATTGTCCAGCTTATAAGGCAAAGGACTGGACATATCACTGGGACGATTTATTGGGCGATCTGAAACGACTAGATTGGGTTATTGACAATTTGGTCGATTTAGACCAGATTATTGACCATATCCACTTTAATGAGGAGGAAAAGACAGTTGAACAGTATGGCGATCACTTTTTCACTACGGGTGGGCAACATCGCTTATGTCTTGCCAAATACCTTGAACTGGATGAGGTGGAAGTAAACGTTGAGGAATACATTTTTGACCGTGAGCGATTTCAACGGGAAAAAAGATTTGAAAGATACATTCCTAAATTTATTGAGGAAGGGTTTTTGGGTCAGTGGTATGAAAATAACCCACGCGTTGATTTTGTGGGGATAGATGTTAAGGGATTTGATAATAAAAAGGATACGGTTTTTATAAAAAAGAAATTTGCCGGATATGTATTGGACCGGATGAGTGAGCTTAGAAGATTTCCATATCGGGGTATCTCCAATAGCATAAAATCAATGAAAATTGAAAGTAATAAAAGAAATAGTATTGTTTCAGATCAGGAACTCTATCTTTTGGATACATTACTACTGCGGCACAACCGCAGCATTTTAAGTAAGATTTTCATATAATTCTTTGTTGATGGATTGTAAGAATGATATGAAAATAATATAAATCAAGCGAAGTCAATTTATTCTTCTATGGACTTTTCCTTGGACATTTGTATATTATCTACAACCTCAATGCCTAAGAGGTTTTTTGCTATGATGAATTTCTCGGGAAGTCTTCCTTCCAATGCCAGAATAATGCGACTGTTCGGAAGTTCATTATCTACAATTTGTTTTGCTTCAATTAAATGTTTGTATTTTACACACTGAAATATTCCCCGCAAAATATCTTCTGGGGGAGAAATATGAGATTTCACTTCAACCCCTATTTTAAGGGATTGATCAATAAATAGTATGTCAATAACATCAGCGGAAGGAAGCACATGTTCGAGTATTCCATTTGGAAGGGAATCCTTAAGACCTAGTACTAAAGGGTTTTTTGAAACAAACTCCTTAAATTTTCTGTGGCTTTCGCTTTCACCTCCTGATCGTATTTTGATTGCTTTATCTAAATCTTCTTGAAGGTCTATGTGTATTGGATCCAAACCAAGAACATTCAAAACTTCCCGCCAGTATGGAAATAAGTATATTTCTGCGAGCATAGCATCCAAAAACTCTTTCTGCTGGCTTGGGCTACGGGTGCTGTAATCAGAAATATCGATAAACCAAGAAATTCCGTCCCCTGGAAGGTTTGTTCTTTTGCTGATCGCGATACATTGGATGGCTGGTATTCTGATGTCAGTACTTAAGCTCAGTTCTTTCATTGCACTTCCAATCACACCCAATACATAATTAAGATTTCGTGGATTTGGCATTCCAAGGATTTTAGCAAGGTCGGAATAATAAATTGTCTGACGGGCCTCAGCTTGTTTAACTAGGTAGGGTAAAGCTACTCTCGCTCTTGTTTGATATAATTTATTTCCCTCTAAAAAATCGTACTTTCCGACAATTGATGTATTCATTTTACTTTGCTATTTTCAGTTGATGTTTCTATTTGATTAGTTTTAGCTAATCCAAGGAATTTATAATACAATTTTTTTTATAAATTATTGATAGCTAGGGCTATTTGTCAAGACGTTTATTTTCCAAAGTTAAAAAAGGATTTTACTGCGTGCAATAGCTCTTGAATCCTATTTTTATTATTTGGTGGGTACAAATATAATTGCAGATGTCCTTCCATAGCGCGTAGTTTTATGTTAACATCGGCGTATTCCCAATGTCTGCCGGGCCAACAGTCTTTTCCAATCTGCTCCAATTCTGGATCAGAGAATTTTTCCAAATTATCTACGTCGTTACCCAAAAGCAGCTGTAATTTACTGACAAGAACATGTGCTTCCTTGCCGAAAATAGGTAGGGAGTTAGTGGGTAAATGTCTAGTCATGAGAAGGAATGGACTTTTAGTACTTTTATCGGTAATTATACGTATAACATTAAAGTAGTCGCAGAAAAAGAAAGCGCAGTCATAACGGCTACTCTTAAGGTCGGAGGTGTTGGACGGTGCTAAATTTTTTAATAAATGCAACAATTGATTAAGGAAATCTACTGTTTTGAACTGAAGACATTTTTTGTAAAGGATCAGAAAGTCATCGGCCGACATGGCGATAGTGTTAATATCAAGTTTTTCATAGACGGCATTTGCCTTTTTACAGTTTCTTTGATCCTGAGTAATATAAAAATCACATGAAGACGCAAAAGCTGTATGAAAAGCATCTTCCATGGTATTTCTGAAAGTTTGTTTCCTGCCTCTGTTTATAGAAATTTTATCTTCCTGATACCCGTGCATGTCCAGTGCTATATATTCATTACTTATTTCTGTAAACCAGGGGGAGGCAAACTCATGGGCCGGGCCTTTTGGTTCAGCTAAAATTCCTTTTTTTTTATAAGCTTTATCAATGAGTTCATAGGGGGAAGCGCTGTGAAATATTTGGTCTCTTTTTATATCTGCCCCACCTTGAAGATTTTCACGTAAATCTTTATAAGCTGTATTTTTGTTCATTCTTTCTATCATTCCAAAGATTGCTGTTAAAAGTCCAACCTGTGTATAATTGTCCTCAAGTTCAGGGAGAAAGCTGCGCATTAGGTGAGCTGTTTCAGGGTTTTCGAAGGATTTTTGAAAAACTTTATCGATAGGAGTGTTTTTAAATAACGTAATTTGCTCATTCAATAGTTCCTGAAGATTTCTACTTTCTTCATCAAGATTGTCTGAAAGTGGTTCGATACGAAGCACATCTAGTAGTTGACTTAGATTGCTATCCTGTATGTATAAATCCCGAGGAGGATTGTTTCGAAATTCGGTTCTGCCCTCTATATGGAACAAACAATAATTTTGGGAAAGGTTGGAGATAAAATCCAGATCAGAATCGATATTCTCCATATTTGATAGTTCTTGGCTACTCGCAGAAATATCGCCAAGATGCGAAGTTGAATAAGGCTTTAAAAATTTCTCGTTATCTGAAATAATTGAATAAAATTCACTGTGTTGCCCATTTTTCATCTGGCTCATTACATTCCAATCTATATAGACCCTGATCATCGTTATTTAAAATTATTCATATGGAAAGTTAGGGAATAATCTGTAATATTAAAGATTTCAGAATTAATAATTGTAACTATGATAACGTGGCTGAACCATTCACTAAAAATTCCCGAGCTGGATGGATTAGCATCAGTAATCGTGGGATTGCCGCTTGTTTTTGTTGCCTTTATATTGGCTAGAAAAAGCAGAAGCTTGTTGATGGGCGAAGGTATCGCGCCCGAAACGAGAAAAAAATTGCGGAACTCGCAGAAAAAGACTTTACAGTGGTGAAGACAAAAAACATATTATCGACTTATCAGTTGCCCGAAGAAGTTGTCTTGATGTTGATAAGAGATTTTGAAGATGACCTGGATAAAGAGGAGATCACTGAGGCGATACGCCGTATCCGCACAGACATAAAAAATGAATTTAAACTTGTATATTATGTGATCATACAGCTGGAATAATGCTGCAAATAGAGGTGAAGACTCCTACTGTTGCAGTAATGTTAATTCGTCAATTTGATATTTTAGTGAAAAGTGTTTAAATTAGGTATCAATAATTATTTGCTCGATCGAGCAAACTTTTTATAAAATAGGTTAATAATATGGTAAAACACCCGCTGACTCCCAATCTACGGGTGTTTTTAATATGCAGATAAATTCCGCATTGTTGGTATGAGTTTCGGACATAGATGTCAATTAGTGTACCCACCAAGTTCAGCATAAATCTTTTATATTTTATAAATAAAAGAAGTAAATTGTAATCAAAGATTTATCATGGAAGTAATTTACAATATTAGTATTGAAGTCAGTATCAGTAATATTGAAGCTGGTTTACTGTATAAATATTTAAAGATGCATCCAATAGAAAAACAGTATATAAACTACGGATATTTTGCATTTTCTTTTACGGAGTTTGAACTACAAAAAGAATTTGATTTGACGCTGACGGTGGAAATTATGGATTCTTGTGTCAGAGTATTAGAAGATCAAGACCTGGGCGATCCCGTGGAGAATCTGCTAAAAAAGGAACTCCTTGAAAAAATCTATAAATGGTCAGCTATACTCTATGGGGAGGAAGATGCTATTGAAGCGTTCCAAACTGATTATTATTTGAATTCGATTGGGCAACTTCAGGAAAACAGTTATTTTAGTTTTGGAAATTATTTGAAACTTCGGAACCTAAACAGCTCAAATTATAATTTGGGAAGGCACAGGGTATCAATCGTTAAAAAATTGAGGAATTTTTTGTTTAATAAATTGTTTAAATAATTTTGATTCTTGGGTCAGATCCAAGTTTCAAAATAGCTGGCGCCAAGTTTATCTTTTTTGTTGAGAATTGTGGAAAATGAAAAATGAGGCTTATGCAGCTACTTGCTACTGTATAAAAGAAATCCCAACCAATCGTCTCAAATAACGGGATACTGATATAATTGGTTTATTAAAAAGAGTACTAAATGTCTTTCCTCTCTCTGTCTGCAAAAATGTTTATAGGAAAAGTGCTTAATATACAGTTTATTTTGTTTTTAATAAATACAAAAGGTTTAGTAAAAAAGGTTTGTTATACCTAAAACGGAAATCACATCATCAAACCAAGCAATCGCAACTTTTAATAGCACTTGTACAAGAAAAGACATATTTTTCATTTAAGGATACCAATACTTTAGTAACTGAGATAGCATTATTGATGCTAGTAAATCTGTTATTAATATGGCAAGACACGCCAAGAACGTCAATCTTCGAGTGTTTATATTATATAGGGAATTATGATATTAGACCAAAAAAAGATTAAAGTGCCGAAATAGGATGGTTTAAAGAAAGATGAAGTACCAAATACAATTTTCTTACCTGGGTTATTATTTATATTTTCAACAGAAAAAAATATGTTGGATACAGAGTACATAGAAAATATACTAAAAGGTAAGGATGGATTAGAGTTTCAAAAATGTGCAGCGAATTACCTTCGGAAAAAATATGGTGGTACCTTCCAGGAGGTAGATTCCATGGGGCCACTTGGAGATGGTGGTAGAGATGGCTATGTGCTTGAAACCAGAGAATATTTTGCCATGTCAACCTGGTCTGACAATATAGCAACCAAGATAAAGAATGACTATAGGAACTGTATTGATAAAAACCTCGAAGTCAAGAAGTTCATTTTTGTCACCAATCGTAAAATAGGCCCTAAAGAATGTGATGTCATTGATGAGCTTAAATTGGCGAACCAAGATATTAAAATTGAAACCCTTAGTCATCGGGATATCGCTAAAGCATTGATTGAATATCCGCAAAGAGAAGTTTTGGCAATACTTGGAAAGCCAATATCTTTTTATGATGATAAAACTGTTTATTTTGAAGAATGTATGGATAGACAGCTAACTTTCACTCTGTGGGAATCCATTAAAGATTCAATGCATGTCTACTTAGCAACAATCATTTTTGGTGCTGTATTTTGCGCATCATTTTTCTACATTGAAGCTGACTGGGCCAAAACCCTGTGTTTTATTTTAACTGCCGCAGTGATGGGTTTATACATGTCTCGAAATATGGAAAGTATGCGAAAATACAAATATGCCCATAAAATTTTGTACCTAATGTTTACAGGTAGGCTTGAGGTGCAAAATGAGGTTGTATTGGATGAAGGAACACATTTGACAATCAAACGAAACTCAACATGGAACTTTACGCTTAATAAGAGGTCTATCGACTGTATCAAAAGAGGTTGTAACGGAAAAGTATTTTTATATACGCAAGAAGATGGAACGATGATAGGCCGGTGTGAAAAGGATAAATTAAATCACACATTTAGGGTTGACAATAATTTTTATGGAGAATTGCTGTAAAAATTAATTCTCCATTTTTTTGGTCAACTGGTGTAGTTCACATACGCTATTTCATAAGCCTTGTACCGTCGGTATTCGTTTCTTCTGAAATCTTTTCAATTCTATATGTTTCCATTTACAAGCAACGATCGAGTAAGCTACTAGTTCCGTACGTTAGTAAATAATATATATGCTGAAGTTTTGGTTCTTAATAAACCAAACCTCAGTAAATAAGTTTGATGTTAAAAAATAGTGGTTTTACGAATAAAACGTCTCTAATCTATTTATAAAAGAAGTAAATTTGCTAAAGAGATAACAGATGTTGCAGAGAGTATTAATTTAAAAAGTATTATCTTGAGTACATTGCGATGTATGGCTGATTTGCATATTGTGTGTGACCATGTGCTCTAGTATGTACTGATCTGTAAAAGAAGTAGCCTTAAGTAAAGGCTAAAATATTTAGAAAAGAAATATGCCGGAATTCAGATTTTCATTACCAGCTATTAACGCACTTTATCCTGACCAGCAGTTGGCTTTTCATCCGAGGAGCGCAATGTTGGTGACCGGTGGACCGGGAAGTGGAAAGACTGTAGTTACTATTTTTAGATTCTTGCGCTCTGTCAGAGAGCATGATGATCTTATGCTTTTTACATACCATAAAACACTTATTCTCACGATTAAGGGCATGTTAAGAGCAAGAGCAGAGGAACTGTTCGGTGAACTGGATGAGCGACGGATAAATGATATAGTGGAAAATAAACTTGATACTTTTTATCAGTGGCATTGGGACAATGTAGGAAGGTTTAGGCCTGAAGCTTCCGATGAGGAAGTTGCTGCAAATTTTGATAGGTATATTAGAAGACCCCGTAGGAATAATGTAAAGTTTAGGGAATTATTTTTTGATGAGGGGCAAGATTTACCGCGGGTTGTTTATAACAATGTTGGGGAATTGACGAATAATGTGAGTGTGGGGGCTGATAGGGCCCAGAATTTTAAGCAGTATTACCCAGAAGATCAAGCGGAAGATATTATTTTGGAGGGTATTCGGCACCACATTGCCACCGATACACAGTACTTGGGAGGTAACCATAGGAACACGCGTCAAATATTTGAGCTTGCCAAAAAATTTGTACCGGAGGATTTACGGGTTCAAGCTATGGATTCGGGAGATCTTCAGTCGGGCAATGACCCTGAGGTTGTGCCAAGACTGGCACATACGGCGCAAATGGACTATGTACGGCAGGTTATTGAAAATAATCCCAATAGCAATATTGGTATACTATGTCATTTTGGTAACGAAGTGGTTAAATTGAAAGAATATCTGGAGCTAAATGGATATTCGTGTGCTTTGCAGGCTGCCGATGATAGAGCTTTTTCCTATTATTGGCATGGGATCAATCCTGCTGACGAAGCTGTTTTAAAACAAAAGTTTAGGACACCATTTATAACTACTTTTGAGTCTTGTAAAGGACTTGAATTTGATATCGTGATCATGCCTTTTTTCGAATCATCGGATAATGCCATGCGAAAATTGAATAGTGATGGTAGGCCTTGGGTGACAAGAAGCCATTATTATGTTGCCGTAACAAGAGCTAAAAGTGATATTTATATATTATATAGATACAAGCCTGCCTCTATGAATTTCTATAATGAGGCGGAAAGACAGAATATATTGAATGAATTGTTATAATTCAAAAAAGAAAGACTAGTGATGGCTAAAGCGAATAAAAGAAATAAATCTGTTTCAAAGAAAGATCAAAAAAAGCAGGGTGCGGAAAATGGCCTTTTTGAAGAAACGGCACTATCTAATACTACTGATGATGTTAATCCTACGATAGTATACGAGCAAAAGGGAGCCAATGAAGATGAGGTGAAGAACGTGCCAATTTATCCAGAGGAATTGGAGAGGAATAGCGACCTTGCCCAGGAAAAGTTTTTAAAACAACAGGTAGACGCTGGAGAGGCAAACAAAGTAAAATCAGACAGTAATTTAGCTGCGGATGACAGTTCTGCGAAGGAGGACAGGATATCTTCTCAAGAAAAGGGATATGAAAGCGGGCAAGTTGTTACATGGGCTTACCCGACGGTAGGTCAGATTAGTAGCGAGGATGAGTTAACGGAGCAACTAAGTTCTCAGGTGAATACTGTTAAAGAGAAGTCACGATTATCAAAAGAGGTTTCGGAAGAGCCAGCTAATGATGAAAAGCAGCAAACAATTGTCAAGTTTGATATCCGGAAACCTGTTTATCTGGAAATCCATAATGGTAATATCTTTCATTATTTTTCTTCGGGCATAGTTTCTCCATCGAAATATATCGCAAATAGAGCTTTTCCTGATCTGCAGACAATAAATAAGGATTTCCTGGTCCTGGTTAATAGTCCATCACATTCTTCATATGCTGATCACATCCTTTTGGAGATAGATCTTGAAGGTTTTAATATAGATACTCTTTTGATTCACGAGAATTTTGCTCTGTTGGAGGCACCCTTTCCTGTCAGCAAAATAAAATCGATTCTTGTACAGGATCAGATCGTAAAGGATTCTATAGTAAATGATGCGCTGGTATTTAACGGGGGCTTTATTCCCGAAGATCTGGTCCTGGTGCAAAAACTGGAAAAGCAACAGCGTTTTGATATTAAGACTATCAAGCGGGAACAAGTTACGGACTACAGTGCTAAAATAGATAAATTTGACAGAATACTTGGCCTACTTGCTTTTGTACGCAATTATGATTTACTGATTTCGGCAAAGAGCAAAATATACAAGACTTTACCAAATCATTTCTTCTATGCAATGCAGGTTTTAGATGAGAGTTTCGGTACTGAAATAATTCCTAAGAATATAATATCAGAGTTTTACGGTTATTTATTCAACGATTCATGCCCACCTGAAAAAGAACTTTTGAGATGGATTTTTTCTAGGGTAAATAACAACGATAATTTTACTGATGAGGATACATTAAATTTTGGGAAATTACTGAATACAGTGAATGAAGATTCAGAGAGTTTAAGGAAGAATATTCTTACTCTTTTATCAAAAAATCTGGAGCGAAAGAAAGCTCTGAAGGTGATAGATGAGTCAAAGTCTAAATCCCAGTTGCAGCTGTATGTATTTGCCTTTTTAAGAAACTACGGAAATCTGAACAATATTGATATTGCAAGAAAAGATATTGAAGCTGTTTATTCAAATAGTTTTGGTGAATATGCCTTTGCAGTATTAGGTTACTTCTATGGATATAAAAATTTAAAAAATACGGATGAGCGAATCAGCCCGCCAGAAGCAATCTCTGATTTTATCAAGGTCAAGCCTCCGATCAAATTTCCATTGACAACAAGGTTTGATTATGTTATTATTGAACTTGTTTATCAATTCGTATTTAACGGTGGAGAAAATAAGGTGAAGATTCCAGTTCGGGTTCCAAAGAATCTGGTAGATGAAAAACCGATGATTAAGCGACCTGTGGACAATTACCGCATGGCTGAAACTGTGTTGTATGGTAAGCTATATCAAAATATTTCATTCCATGATCCTTTTGATACTGTTTTAGAGGAGGTGTCCAAGTTGTCAGAGGAGATTCCGTTAATTTCTGATCTTGGTGTATTCTGTCATCATGCAAGAATTAGCATCAAGCCAATGATAATTTCAGATTTTAGCCATGCAGGATCAATTTTTGAAAGGGCATGCTTTTCAAAAGCAGATCTTTATCGGTATCTTCTCGATCACAGAAACAATATCGATATCCAGGAGATCCAGCAGAGACTGCAACTTTTTAAAAAATTGAACACTAAATGATACATTTAAATGATTTTAGCGGTAAGATTATTCAGTCCACCCCGGCAGAAATAACTGAGTTTATTTCTGGCAACAGAAATCTCCTTAAGTTGATGTTTATTAATCTAGATATTACTAAGGATAATACTGATAGGTGTTCATCAATTCTGGTACACCTTGGAGTTTTGCAGTTGCCACAAGACGAGGAGGAATCAAACGAAATTCAGTTTTTGTATAAGGAATTGGGACTGTATTTTAAAAAAGCAAACAATAAGGGGCTTGTATCCAACTGCTCGAATCATTTAACAGAGAATATTTTTAAAAACAGGTTAAAATCGTGGTTGCACCACAAGCTATATCTTAGTGCTGATTCCCATTGTAAGCTTTTCGAAAATTACGTTGTAAAGCTATCAGCTGCAATTACGGATGGTGACGAAGATTACGAAAATGATGTATTACGTGATCTTCATTCATATTACTTAGAGACGGTTGCTCTGCTGGAAAGGTTGAATCATCATGAATTGAAGGAACAATTCCAGCAGTTATTTGAGAATGATGAATTAATTGAAAAGTATCAGTTATTAAATATCTATCAACAGAATAAACACCAGTTTACTGCCGAGGTAGTAATCGGAGAAGGAATAGAAAAAATTTACGAACCTTCTGTGTTCGCAGAAGAGCTTTTTGAAGATAAGTTTTTGCGCTATATCAGGACGCACGAAGACACAGTTTGGTATCAGGTCTTATTAGGTTATGACACATATACGATCCGAAAAAAGATCATTAATTTTGGACAGGCACATTTTGATAATACTTATGGAAGTCTGACAGCAAATGATATCGTCAAACTTTACTCATATTTTAATATGAGAAAACATTATTATTCGACTTTGCACTTACTTGAACGATTTAACCGTATTCACAATTTTCACCAGACGAACGGCCGTATAAAATTTATTGATGTCGGCTGTGGACCTGCTACGTCTGCAATTGCACTTATTGATCATCTGCATGCAATAAATGGCGATTCAGTTTCGTTTGATTACTTTGGTGTAGATTATTATAAATCCATGCGGGAAGAGGCTGCAAATATGATGACTAATGAGGTTTATTTGAATGATGGTTCGGTTATGTATATAAAGCGGCTCGGGAATATAGATTACGAGTTACTTAGCAATGCTAATAGTATCTATATCAATACCTGTTATCTTTTTGCAAGTGACAGTCTGGATGAGGAGGAACTGGCCCATGATGTAATGAATATTAGAAGGGCAAAAGAAGACATCCCATTTTATATTCTGTTTCAGAATACGACTGAGCATTCTAAAAATGTGAAGTATAATGCATTTAAAGGCTTTCTCGGCGATTTTAAGGTTCTCTTTGGAGAGAGTTCACTTGTTCGGTACAATAATAGGCGAAACAGCTACCACCCGCCTACAGAAGAAACGGTAGCATTTGAAATTTTAGAATTATTATAAGGATGTACGATCTATTTAACCCAGTACCTGAAAACTGGGATGATATTCCTTCTATAAATGAAGGCGTTAACCTTAGTGCTATAAATGGACTGAAGTATATTCCGAATTTTATAACATGTGCAGAGGAGAAAAACCTGATAAATGCAGTCAATAGCGCACCTTGGTTGAACGATTTGAAAAGACGAGTTCAGCACTATGGCTATAAATATGATTATAGAGCTCGTGCGCTGAATTATTCCATGTATCTTGGGGATCTACCTGAGTGGGCTGCACCATTCATAAAAAGGATAAGTAGAGAGAATTTAATAAAGAAAGATCCAGATCAGCTTATTGTTAATGAATACTTACCTGGACAAGGGATTGCAAATCACGTGGACTGTCAACCCTGTTTTGACGAAACAATTTTTTCATTGAGTTTGGGTTCCACATGTCTTATGGATTTTGTCAACGTCCAAAGCAAGGATGTGATGGGATTGCTACTGGAACCAAGAAGTCTTTTGGTGATGTCTGGTGAAGCACGGTATGGTTGGAGTCACGGAATTGCAGGTAGAAAATCAGATGAATATAAGGGGCAAAATTTTCCAAGAAGCACCCGGATCTCACTTACTTTTAGAAAAGTAATTTTTTAAAAGTAATTTCCACGTAGAATGTAACTTTGCAAAGTTTAATAAGGTCCCTTAGACGATTTGTAATTTTCGACGTCTTGCTCTAATTGAAACAATACATTTTAGATCTCATATGTAAGTTCAGGGACATCCGCATATACAAATGCTTTTGTCGGCGTTCCAGTCGTTCTGAAATCTTTTTCAATTGTATATGCTTCCATTTCAGAAGTGTTGATCTGATAGGTTGCAAGTTCCATTATTCGTTCCTCACTAAGATCTTGCATCATCCATTCCCATGCAAGTTCATCTGGCAACATAGTAGGCATACGATTTTTAGAGTTATGAATTTGTCTCATTAGAGGATTTGCTTCTGTTGTTACTAGAGCCACGGTATCCACCGTTTCTCCTGTATCCTTATCAATCCAATTTTGCCAGATTGCAGCAATAAAAAAATAATCCTTGTTTTTGAGACCGATGTGATAAGGATATTTATCTGCTGTTTTGAGCGGTTGATTAGTTCTCTTGTTTAGACGGTAAAGATGTCTCCACTCATAAAATTCACTTGACAGTATTAAACATCTTCTTTCCAGCGCCGCTTTCCTAAACATTTTTTCACGACCTGTATTTTCATCCTTCATAAGCAGCTCTTCACCTTTTGCATTTAATGTTGTGTAAGCCTGGTGCCATTTTCCGTTCCCATCTTTGTAGCCAAAACGCATTTTCTTAACATCTTCTCTGTTTTTTGTATAAGAAGGGATAAATCCCCATTCCATTTGGACGATATCGAAATTGCATTTATCTTCCGTTGGGCGTAAAACAGCAATATTTCCGTAATTAAAGCCTTCGTGTATTTCTTGATCTAAAAAATCATAATTCATTACTGCCTTTTCCAGATCCATCAAGCGAATGAATTCGTCTCTTGAAACTCGTTGTCCGTTGTAATAACACATATGATTAAGTTTTTAAATGTTTACTAATTTCTTTACCGAATAGCTCCGCCTCTTTTTGTCTTCCTTGAGGAATACTTGTCCATACTTCACCTGCCCACGTTTTGGCTGAAGTTATAACCAAGGGAGCTCTATTATCGTCAAAAACGAGACGAAAAATTTGCTGATCCCTTAAAGTGTGTTCAATTACAACAACTTTTAAGCCATTGACCTCGATTTCAAACTTACTGTTCTCGAACACATTCCCCATTTTATATAACATTACTATTCGCCTATATAAATTTAGCAATTCTTGGCGATAATTAATACAAACCATGCTTTTGCATTATACAGAGATTATTAGGAAAGTTTAGGTTATTTAAGGTAAGTTTTACACTGATTTAGATGTTGGCCATGCAATGTTGGTAATTTTTCGATTCCGAAAATAATTATGCAGAATGGCTACAAAAAAAGGAAGAAATGGAAGCAGCTATAGTGGGAATGGTTCAAATTTGAAAGATATTGGACTTGACCACCTTATGAAATTAGATGAGTTGCCCATTGAACAGTCAATGATAATGCTAAAAGAGGCAGGTATTGATGTGGATGAAGAGGAAGCAATAAAAATCATGGAGTTTTTGCATCTATTGGCAAGGATCACCATCAAGGAAATATTCTCTCCCGATTAAAAGTTTTTTGTAATTTTGTGTAATTAGATTTTCTAGTAAATTTTTAAGGATCAGACGGTTGCTATTCTCTTGTTGGCACTTCTAATTTCATTACCAAATTAAATAACTGAATTATGATCGCAGATTTATATATCCGAGTATCGACAGACGAACAGGCAGATAAGGGGTACTCGCAGAGGGACCAGGAAGAGCGTTTGCGTCTTCATTGTGATAGGCTAGCTATTACGATCGACAGAGTAATTTTCGAAGACCATTCTGCGAAAAGTTTTGATCGGCCCCAGTGGAAAAATTATCTACAAAGCTTCAAAAGGAGCCGCGGATATCGCGAGGAGCGCTTAATTTTGTTTACTAAATGGGACAGATTCAGCAGGAATACCTCCGAAGCCTACCAAATGATTGGACACCTTAAAAAAAATAATATATTACCTCAGGCGATTGAACAGCCATTGGATCTAAGTATACCCGAAAATAAAGTGCTCTTGGCTATTTACTTGTCAACTCCTGAAGTTGAGAATGATAGGAGAGCTCTAAACGTGACCAATGGAATGCGACGTGCAATTAAGGAGGGGCGGTTGATGGGAATAGCCCCTTACGGTTATGTAAACAAGTGTACTGAGGATGGAAGAAAGTATGTTGCCGTTAAACAACCAGAAGCTTCGAATATAATTTGGGCTTTTGAACAAGTGGCAAAAGGCCATCTCCCAACCGCAAAGGTAAGAGTGGAAATGAATAAGAGAGAGGGTAAAAATATTTCTAGTAATGCTTTTATGGTTGCACTGAGGAATGTTACTTATTGTGGTAAAATATATGTGCGTGCTTATAAAAATGAAGAGGAGGATATTGTGCCGGGTAAACATGAGGCATTAATTTCGGAAGAGTTGTTTTTAAAAGTTCAGCATGTCCTGAAAAAGAAAGGTACAAAAGATCTCAGATTGCCGGGAGGAAGGATAATCAATGAAGAAAGATATCCTCTCCGTGGTCTTCTGCTTTGTCCTAATTGTGGGAAGAATCTGACGGCGAGTAGTTCAAAGGGGCACACAAAACACTATTACTATTATCATTGTACCACAGCCTGTGGATTTAGACACCATTCTGATAAAGTTAACGAACTTTTTAAAGAAGAGCTTTCCAAATATGATTTTCCGACAGGAGTCCTAGAAATCTTAAAGAAGATCATCGTAAAAAATACAAAGTCTACTTCTGAGAATTTTGATGGTGAACGTAGTACTCTTAAGAGCAGAATTAGTGAATTAAATGATAGAATTAGTAAGGCGCGGGATATGTACCTGTCGGACAAAATTGATGAAGAGGATTTTAGGGATATTAAAAATAGATATAAAGGCGAACTGGATGACCTTGAATATAAACTTAGCCTGTTGGTAAAGTCAGAACGAAAAGAAGGCGTAGAAGATAAAATTGGCAAAGCACTAAAAATAGTTGGAAATATTTCAGAGCGGTATATAAATGCTAGCCCTATAGACAAGCGCGCAATTGTAAGTTTGATATACCCTGAAAAGATAATTTTTGATGGAAGCGATTTTCAAACTAGCAAAATCAACTCTTTTGTTGATATTATCTTCCTGATTAGGAGGGAGTTATCTAAGCAAAAAAAAGGGGATTTAAATTCGAAAAATTTAAACCCCCGTCTTGTGACCTCGACAGGATTCAAACCTGTAACCTTCTGAGCCGTAATCAGATGCGCTATTCAGTTGCGCCACGAGGCCGTTGTTTCCTTGTTGTTTAAAGGTTTGCAAATATAGCACTTTTTTCTTTTCTTTGAAAGATGAAACCAAAATTTTTACTGTTAATCGCGTTTTTGAGCGTAATCTCCTGTAAAAGAGAGTCAAAAAATTCACCTGAAAACTCTATTTCTATATCAAATCTGGTACATTATAAAGATCAGAATAATGTTTTAGAGATAAAATCAGGAAATTTTAGTTATAATTTTAAGTCAAATCAAATTCCTTTTAAGAAAATTATTTTGTTAAACGCAAGTATGGCGGGGTATATTTCAGAATTGGGAGCCGAAAATTTAGTGGTGGGGGTTTCAAGTCCGGAATATATTTATTCGGATAAAATTCAGAGCTTGGTTAAGGCCGGGACTATACAGAATGTCGGGAATGAGCAGAAATACGATGTTGAGAAAATTATATCTTTAAAACCGGATGCTATTTTTACAAACTATATTGCCAGTTTTGATAATACCTATCAGTTGTTGAAAAACAATGGAATTCAGGTTGTGTTTTTAGATGAATACATGGAACAGAAACCCATGGAAAAGACAGCTTATATTAAGCTTTTCGGAAAGCTTTTCGGAAAAGATACGGAAGCATCCGCAAAATATGAAGAGATTGAAAAAAACTACAGTAATTTAAAAAAATTGGCTTTACAGGGAAAAGAAAAACCTGTGGTATTAGCCAATGAAATGTATGGGGATGTATGGTATCTTCCGGGTGGTAAAACGTCTGTTGCCAATTTCATCTCTGATGCTAATGCTCATTATATTCTAAAAGATAATACCGAAGAAAAGGCTGTAACAATGAGCTTTGAAGAGGTTTTTGCTAAATCTAAAGGTGTACAATATTGGGTCAATGCCGGAAACCATGTATCTAAAAAAGATATGTTGAACATCAATCCTTTTTATGCAAAGCTGGATGTTTTTAACACCGGAAAAATTTATGGAATCTCAGGAAAAGAAAGACAGAAAGCGAATGATTTTTTTGAAAGTGGCATTGTAAGAGCAGATCTTGTGCTTAAAGATTATATAAAAATCCTTCATCCTGAGCTTTTACCAGATTATCAGCTGACTTATATGAAGGAATTAAAATAAATCCGAGTATTTGCTTATTTTTGTAATTCCTTTTTAGAAAATAATATGTGGAAGAAAATTAAACAACTTATTTTTATCATTCTCATTCTGAATGTAGTATTCATCATTTGGGGAAGATTTTTTAATCCTCCCATTACCATTACTCAGATTGGAGGTCTTTTTGAGTACGGAAGGCTGCAGAGAGACTATATTTCCTATGACGAAATGGGTGATAAGGTAAAAAAAGCAGTGATTGCCTCTGAAGACCAGAAATTCTTTGTTCATGACGGTTTCGATTATACGGCGATTGAAAAAGCAATGAAGCATAATGAAAAGGGGAAAAAAATAAGAGGCGGAAGTACAATTTCTCAGCAAACAGCAAAAAATATTTTTCTTTGGCAGGGAAGAAGCTGGTTCAGAAAAGGATTGGAAGCTGTTTATACTTTCATTATTGAAAAGGTATGGAGTAAAGATATCATCCTTGAAAGATATCTGAATTCCATAGAAATGGGGCAGGGCGTTTTTGGAATTGAAGCAGCTTCGCAGTATTATTTTGGAAAATCATCTAAAGATCTTACGGCTTCCGAAGCAGCCTGGATCGCTGCCATTCTTCCAAACCCTAAAAAATATGATCCTAAAAATCCGTCACCTTATTTAACGAAAAAACATAACTGGATCATGAGACAAATGAGGAATGTAAGTTTGAAATAGTATCTTTGTACTAATGAAATTCTTAAATTCCGGCGCAAACTTTCAATCTGTTCTTAAAAAATATTTCTCTTTTAAGAATGAAACCCTCTCTCTGGAACCTCTTGCCGAGTTTCTGGAAAGCGTAAAAAGAGCTGATTTTACGGATGTGCTTAATTTTTTTAGGAGTAATCCTTCTTTTACAGAAAACTTTAAATATTACATTCACCATATTTTTGCGGGAAGACCGTTTAATTTGTCTTTAACAGAGGCTAATATTCTTTCTGAAAATGCTTTTTTTCCCGAGTTTAAAAAAAGAGTCCTCAATAAGATTCTGCCTCCTGTGGAAAATGAAAAAACGGTATGGTACTTAATTGATAATATCAGTCTCAGACCCAAAAAAGATCTTGAATATTTCCATAATCTTCCGGAAAATGAAATCGGTGAGTTTTTAAGAATGATTGATGCTGCTGATTTTATTAAAAAAGCAACGGTCAAAAAAGAGCTCATCTTTTCAATGAACATTCTTTCCTGGCGTGTGACAGGAATGGCCATGGAGGTTGACGTAGTAAGAATGGCTCCGGAATACAGAAATTTTGACAATCCCTTTTTAGCATTGCAAAACGAACTGGAAGGGCTCGCAGAAGAATTTGAAAATAATCCGGGACTTTTGCTGAATTCTAAAGACAGCCGATATAAACAGATCAAAATTTATGTTGAGCAATGTCAGGAGTTTGTAAGTATAGCCTTTAAAAATTCTTCCAAGTATGGCATTTCAGGGAAAATTAATCAGTCTCTCCTGAAAATCCGCCAACAGACTCAAAGGATTTATGAAATTGTACAATTGCTGGTTATTGACGGTGAAGAAGATATTTTGATTAAATCCAAACAGCTGGTTTTTAATATCTTGAGCTATAAGTCTCATAAAAACAATATTGCGGAATTAATTAATGACAGTACCAGATTAATTTCTCATCTGATCACCAATCATACCGCTGAAACCGGCGCGCATTATATCACATCTACCCGTAAAGAATATATGACGATGTTCTATAAAGCCAGTGGTGGTGGGATTATCGTAGGAGCTTTGTGTGCTTTGAAAATGCTGTATGGGTATGCTCCCGGCAGTGATTTTTTTCATGCTTTTTTATATTCCATGAATTATGCCATGGGATTTGTAATGATCTACCTGATGGGATTTACATTGGCAACGAAGCAACCGGCTATGACGGCGGCGACAATGACAAAGGTCTTGTCTGAAGAAAGCAACGGAAAAAGAAATAATATAGAATTTGCTCATTTGGTCTCAAAGCTGTTTAGAAGTCAGTTTATAGCTTTTGTCGGGAACGTATTGTTATCTTTTCCGATTGCCTTGGCGATTATTTACGGATTGGATGTTTTTTTCTCGCAAAATTTAGCCGTAGACAGGTCAGATAAGCTCTTAAAAGACTTAGATCCATTTAAGTCTAAAGCGATTCTTCATGCGAGTATTGCTGGTTTTTATCTTTTTATTTCAGGCATCATCTCAGGAAATATTGGAAATAATTCTGTATTTTATCAAATTCCGGAAAGGATTGCAAAAAACCTTTCAATCAGAAAATTTTTAGGTAAAAAATTCGCAAAAGGATTGTCTAAATATTATGCTAAAAACTGGCCGGGAATTGTTTCTAATTTTTGGTTTGGAGTTTTCCTTGGCGCAACGGCACCTGTGGGACTGTTCTTCGGTTTGGATCTGGATATTCGACATATCACCTTTGCAGCCGGAAATTTTGCACTGGGACTTTACGGAAAAGACTTTACGGTCGATTCCTATACTTTCTGGATTTCTTTTGTAACGGTTTTTCTGATTGGATTTTTCAACTTTTTAGTAAGCTTCAGTTTGTCTATGTTTTTGGCATTCAGATCCAGAAAGATGAATTTTGGGCAGGTAAGTGAAATTTATAAGGAAATTTTCAAATACTTTTTCAAACATCCGCTAAAGTTCTTTATTCCATTAAGTTCAGGATTAGATAAAAAAGCAGATGATTTGATGAACAGTAGAATTCCTACAAAACCCGAAGATCATTAAAGTTGAGTGATGAAGTAAAAATTGTATGATCTCTCTGATTTGTATTTCAAAAACTTCCTTATTCCAGCTTCAAACTTCCTGGTTTCATTAAACTTATACAATGTAAAGATCACTGAATTTTTCCTCTCCGAACTTATCCTGGAATTTTTTAAGATAAAAGCTCTTGCGCATTTTAAAATCATTTTTTAAAAGTGGAGAACTGATTTTAATGATGATGATTTTTTCTTTTAAATCCACACCTGTAATTTCATTGAAAAGACTTTCGTCAAGGTAGTCTTCCAGAAAGTCTTTAATCTCAAAAGCGATGAGTTTATCTTCAAAACCATGAATTCTTGCAAAAGATTTTACAAGTTCTGAGGATTGATATTCGCGTTTTTTTTGCCTTTTCATTCTAAATTTCAAAAATTATACTTTCTTCATTAATCTTTTTCACAACGCTTTCTGTACGCTCTTTATGGGTATCTGTAATGAAAATCTGACCGAAATTTTCCTGATTGACAAGCTCTATCAATTGTGAAACACGGTGATCATCCAGTTTATCGAAAATGTCATCCAATAAAAGAATCGGTGTTTTATGGGTTAATTCTTTTACAAGACTCATCTGAGCCAGTTTCAAAGAAATTAAAAATGATTTCTGTTGACCCTGAGAGCCTATTTTTTTAATCAGAACATGGTCCATTTCAAAAAGGAGATCATCTTTATGGATTCCTTTGGAAGTGTAGGTTAACATTCTGTCTCTTTCAAGACTTTCTTTTAAAAGATCTTTAAATTTTTTGTCAGGCTGATCAGAGTCGAAACCTTCTAATAAATGAGATTCATAAATCACCGAAACAGATTCTTTTCCACCCGAAATGATACTGTAAAAATTCTGTACAATAGGATTTAACTGTTCAACGAATTTTTTTCTTTTTTCAAAAATTTTAGTTCCGAATCTGGTTATTGGATCATCATAAATTTCTAATGAATCTTTGTCCCAGGTTCTGTTTTTAGCGAAATATTTCAATAAAGCATTTCTCTGCTGAACGATTTTCTGATACTGAATCAAATCAAAAAGATACTCAGAATTGGTCTGTGAAATCATCGAATCCAGAAACTTTCTCCTGCTTTCCCCAGAATCTGAAATCAGATTTGAATCATAGGGCGAAATCATTACACTGGGTAAATATCCGATGTGATCTGCCATTCTATTGTAGCTTTTATCATTTTTTTTAATGACTTTTTTGGCTTCTTTGGGCTGGAGAATTTTGATAATATCCTCCCCGTCTTCGTTTTCAACTTCAGCTTCGATGGCAAAAAAATCTTCTTCACTCCTGATATTATTAAGATCGGTGTTTCCTAAAAAGCTCTTTCCAACCGAAAGATAATGCAGGGCATCCAGAATATTGGTTTTTCCTGCACCATTGTTTCCTACAAAGCAGTTGATCTGTGGCGAAAAGTCGAATTTTTTCTCAGGATGATTCTTGAAATTGAGCAAAGAAAGTTTCTTAATAATCATTTGTCAAAAATACTCAATATTAACAAGAATAAAAAAGGAAGTGCAGAACAGGTTTCAACTCCGAAAGAAAAATATGAGTCATTTCTTTTATTTTCAGAGAAATAAATTAATAAAAATGTGATGATACTGGAAATAAAAAATGCTGTTGAATAGATGATCTTCAGATAAAATAGGGCTAAAATACAACTCACAAAAACCATGAAATAAGCCAGATACTTTGTATTCTGAACTCCGATAATAGTAGGAAAAGTTTTTACCGTATCTACTTTCATATCGCGGATATCGAAAGGTAAAACCAAAGCCGTTATGTAAAAAAAGCTGATTAAAAATATAGGGAAGCTGAACTCAGGAAGGGTAAGCCAGCAATTGACCAAGGCCCATACCAGCCCCACGTAAAATACCTTCAGCAAAGGTATTTTCCGAATGTAAACATCAAGGAAAAAACTGTTGTAAAGCAATCCTAAAACCACAATGATAAACCATTTTACCAACCTGATTTCGTTATGATTAATAATAATCAGAAAAGCACAGATTATACCTGCAATAGCGTTTAAAATTAAAATTTTAAAAAAATGCTTTGTCTTTTGATATTTAGTGTAAAGATAGCCACTGAAATAAGTGATGAAAATCAATAAAACAGAAGGCAAACGGAATGTGTTTTGCTCTTCCATGAAAAATACTGCAAAAAGAGTTCCCATTAAGGATACGTAAAGTTGACTGTCTATAACAGATTTTTTGAGTATTTTTAAGAAATTCATTTATCAAAAATAATATATATGAAAAGATTTTACAAGGTTTTTGTGCTTTTGCTTTTGCTGCTGAATTTTTCGGCTGTTTTTGCTCAGAAATACTATGACGAACAGTGGAAAAAAGTAGCCGTAAATTATCAGAAAGGTACTTATAAATCTAATCTTCCCATAATTTCAGACATACAAAAACAAGCGATGAAAGACAATAATATTTTACAGCTTATCCAGTCTTTAAAAGCAGAATTCAGTATTGTGAACATGACTGATGAGGATGACAGGAATGATTCTGTCAGCAGACTTTTCAAAAAATTACAGACGGTTGAAAAACAGCTGAAAGGTGAAGATAAATTAGTCTTTAATGTTTTGGTGAATGGTTTTTTATTAGATTATTATAACGAACATTCCTGGGAGATTGGAGGCCGTACAAATATCAACTCACAGGATGTTTTGGAAATAGAAACATGGAGCAAATTAGATTTTAAAAATTATCTGATTCAAAACTATCAGGACCTTGATCAGCAGAAAGCAGAGATGAAAAAGGTTTCTTTAAAAAAATACAAAGATGCTTTTTCAAATAATGAATATATTTCTTATTTCCCGACTTTAGAAGATTGGTATTCTGCAAAAAAGATAGCTTTCCTGGCAGACAGTGATCTTTTTACTAAAAATGAGCTTGAACAAAATCAGATTAAAATCAATGCTGTTTATGATGAATTAATTGCTCAGAATACAGGGAATTCTAAATTATATTTTTCAGATAAAAAATTGCAGGATAACTGTGAATTTAACCGGTGCAAGAATAAGCTGGAACAACTTCAGGAGCTTTTAAAGTCTGAAGCAGAAGGAGACTATAAAGTATGGATCATAGATGAAATTGTAGAAGAGCTGATCTCTAAAAATAAAGAAAAAGAAGCACTTGAATTGATCAGTAAGGCCAAGACTCAATATCCAAAATCTCCGTTCATTGACAATATTAAAAATAAGGAAAGTCAGATTCTTAATCCTTCTTTAAATATCAAATATGAGCAGCAGACACAGGGAAACCGCCCGATTCATTTTGTAGCCGAATATAAAAATGTGTCGTCTTTTTCTATCAATATTTATGAGGTAAAAGATGATTTAACATCATTTCTGCAGTACGTCCAAAATTCTTATGCCAATAGTTTTGATAAGATTAAGAAAAAACTGGTAAAAAAAGAAGTCTATAAATTGGATGATCCCAAAGATTACCGTACTCATAAGACTTCTTTGGAAATACAGGCTCTTCCTCCGGGAGTGTATCTTGCAGAATACTCTGTTACCGGAGTCAGTGAAAAAGACAGTGATGCAGAAAAGGATTTTTATTTTATGGTTTCCGGAAACAAAATTATTTACCAGACAAAAACAGATCGAAATCAATTATTAAATGAATTAAAACTGGTGAATAGCGAAAATGGAAAGCCCGTTATTAATGAAAATCTGACTTTTTATGAGTTCGTTGCCAATAAAACGTTAAGCAAAGTAGACGGAAAAACAAACGAGAAAGGAATATTCAAATTTCCGGCGACTGCAAATAAAGAATATTACAGAACGTTCCTGATCCGACAGCCAAAAACAAACGATTTCCAGATGATGCAGGTGTATGGAAACAATGTAAATACGGAATATAGCCGTCCTAAAAAAATACCATCTAAAGCTCAGATTTTTACAGACCGGGCAATTTACAGACCTGGGCAAACCGTTTATTTTAAAGTAATCAACACCCAAAGAGATAAGGAAACTGAATCTGTAGTTTCCGGATTGAAACAAAAAATCACATTGACAGATACCAATGGTCAGGAAGTGTCTTCTCAAAATTTCACAACGAATGAATTTGGCTCTTATCACGGTAGTTTTATCCTTCCAAAAGGCAAACTGAACGGGACAGTTACATTAAAAACAGGTGAAGATGAAGGATATAAAAATATCAGGATTGAAGAGTATAAAAGGCCGAAGTTTGAAGTGATATTTGATCCTGTAAAAGAAGAATACAAATACGGACAGACTATTGAACTTAAAGGAAAAGCGATGATGTTTTCCGGAGTTGCTTTAAGTAATACAACGGTAACCTATGAAATTAAGAAACATAATATCCGCTGGAGATATTTCGGATGGTATCCACAGAATGAAGATCATGAAAATTCTATTTTAGGAGAAGCAAAAACCAACGAAAAAGGAGAATTTGTCATTCATCTGGATCTTAAAAAAGATGAAAAATTGGATGGGATTCAGGTTGATAATTATGAAATTAATGCTTCTGTAACAGATATTAATGGTGAGACGCAAACGGCTGATACAGAGCTGAAAGTTGCCTCAGTTTCTCATTATATACAGGCTGATGATATTAAAAATACATTCTCTGACGAAAGTGTAAAAGTAAATGTTGAAACAAAAAATTACAACGAGCAGATTCTTAAAAAATCATATCATGTAAAACTTTCAAAATTGGAAACTCCTGACAGAATTTTCAGAAGTAATTTTAAATCCGAAGTTCAGGACCTTCCGAAATTCTCTAAAGAAGAATTTATCAGTAAGTTTCCACATGATTTCTATGATAAAAATGATGATATTAAAAATTGGAAATCGAAAATTATTTTTGACAAAATTCAACAGTCAACAAAACTAGATCTTGGAAAACTGGAAGCGGGGGATTACCAGCTTGAGCTCTATAATATTGAAGGCAAAGACACCATCAGAACATCTCAAAATTTCAGCGTCTGGAACAAAAATGTTTTACAAAGTAATCAAAAAACTTTCCTTACGGTTTTAGAACCCGATAAAGAGTTTTCGAGAGGTGAGAAGGCTACATTGTACGCTTATTCTTCAGTTCCTGATGCTTCACTGAATGTTTTCGTTCAGGATGGTTCAGGTAAAACGGTTTCTGAAATTCATCAGTTTAAAAACGGAATTTTAGAATATACTACAGATATTCCGAAAGATAAAAATGTACAGGCGTTAAATATACAGTTTCAGTTGGTTGGCTTTAATGATGTTCAGACTCAATCTGTAAATCTTGAGATAAAAGATACTGAAGAGCCTTTAAGAATTGAGACTGTAACCTTCCGTGATAAACTGGAACCGAACTCAAAAGAAAAATGGGCGGTAAAAGTATTGGGAAGCAATAAAGAAAAGATAAGTGCAGAGGTTTTAGCCAATATGTACGATATGTCTCTGGATAAATTTGCGGTCAACAAGTTTAACTGGCAGAGCCTGTCTACTCCTGTATCTATAGTTACCTCTTATGATATCAGACAGTATCTTCTTCAAAAATATTATCAGAAAAGAATGCCGTATTGGGAAGGGTATTATGTATCAGTTCCCAATTTCGACTGGTTTGATGGGGGTATTTATCTGATGTCTAAATCACTTTTGACAACAACAGGTCTGGTCAATCAGGAAGGAGTAAAAGCTCCTGCTTACGCTCCGCCACCATCACCCGTTGCAGGAGCAAAAGGAAGAATGATGAGAGCTAAGGCTGAGGTTGCCATAGCAGACGATAAAATTGAAGTGATACAGAATGTTGTGCCGGAACCTGTTAAAGCTCCTAAAATAGAGACACCACCACCGTCTGAAAAAGACTTAAGTAAAATTAAAGTTCGTGAAAACCTCAACGAAACAGCTTTTTTCTATCCGGATTTAAAGACCGATTCGGAAGGAAATGTAAGCTTCGAATTCACCTCACCGGAAGCATTAACCAAATGGAAATTGATGTTCCTGGCTCATACAAAAGATGCCAGAGCTGCAACATTGGAAAAAGAAGTGGTTACGCAAAAAGAATTTTCGGTAACGCCTAATTATCCGAGATTTTTGAGAGAAGGTGATGAGCTGAATCTTCAGTCAAAATTGTCAAACCTGACAAACAAAAAGCTCAATGGCTCAGCAGGTCTGCAGATTTTGGATGCTTTTACCAATGAAGATATTTCTGAGAAATTTGGTTTGAATTCACTGACAGCAGTTTCCGGTTATAATAAGGAACAGGCTTTTTCATTAGACGAAAATGGAAATTCAGTGCTGACCTGGAAAATAAAAGTTCCGAATAATGTTTCTTCTATTATATTAAAAGTCGTTGCAAAAGCAGGGCAGTATTCAGATGGTGAGCAGCAGGCCGTTGCGGTATTGCCCAATAGAATGCTGGTAACTGATGCGCTTCCGGTTTTTGTGAAAGAAGGTGAAACGAAGACTTTCGAGCTTGAAAATCTTAAAAATGCAACGTCAACGAGCATTTCGAATGTATCGAACACTCTGGAACTGACAACCAATCCGATTTGGGAGATCATGTTTGCTCTTCCAAGTCTTAAAAATGATCAGAATAATTCTGCTGATGTGATCTTTAATAAATGGTTTGCCGATGTATTAGCTTCTGAAATTTTCAAGGCTAATCCAAAGATGAAAACCGTTTTTGAAGAATATCAGAATAAAGGATTATTGAATTCAAATCTTGAGAAAAATCAGGAACTGAAACAATTGTTACTGGACGAAACACCATGGGTTTTAGAGAGTAAAAACGAACAGGAACAGATGCAGAAACTGGCTTTGTTGTTTGATGTAAATTCAATGAAAAATTCCATCAGTCAGGATTGGGATGATTTCAGAAAACTGCAAAACCCTGATGGTGGTTTCTCGTGGTATCAAGGTTATCCGAGCTCATATGGAACATCGTTGTACATTCTGAAAAATTTAGGAAAAATCAATTCATGGCTGAAAGGCAATGTGAAAGATTATCAGGATTCAGAAGAGGATGAATGGGTTGAAAATCTGGTAAAATATGTTGACAACGAAATCAATAAATACTGGGATGCTAAAAAAGAAAACGTCTGGAACAACTGGACTTTGGATTATCTTGATACCCGAAATTACTGGGAAAAACAATATCCGCTAAAAGGAAAAGGAGCAACCTTAAAAGCACTAGTAAAACAAAAAGCAAAAACAGCAAAAATTACAGATTTTACATTCTTCGGATTGCACAGAATAGCTTTGCTAATGAATAATTATGGCTTAAAAGAGGTTTCCGATAAACTGATGAATTATTTAAAAGAAACTTCTGTAGACTCCAAAACTCAGGGCGTATATTGGAAACAAAATCTTGATGACTGGGGCTGGTTTGGTTCAAAAGTTGTGAATCAGGCCGGAGCACTGGAAGTATTTAACAAACTAAAGCCAAACGATCAGAAATTCATCGAAGATATGAAAATCTGGCTGATCACACAGAAAGAAGTGAATTCCTGGGGAAGTTCAAGAGGAACATCGGAAGTGATCTTTACGATATTGAATTCAGGAAAATCATGGACTGGTGCAGAAAGCGATAAAGCGACCGTTATTTGGGGCGGCAAAGAACTGAAACCGGAAACTCAGGCAACAGGTTATGTGAAATCTTCTGTAAAATCGGATGTTTTAGATAAAAATCTGGCAACAGTGACCGTTACAAAACCGGGTCCCGGAATTGTTCAGGGAGGATTATTCTGGCAATATTATGAGGATCTGGATAAAATAAAATCATCTGAAAATTACATTTCAATAACCAAAGAACTGTACCGAAAAATCAAAACCGTAAATGGCGAAGAATTACAGAAAATTTCTACTGAAACGCCGTTGAAAGTAGGTGATAAAGTAACCGTAAGAATGATTTTGAATACAGACCGTGCGATGGAATTCATTCATATCAAAGACATGAGGGCAGCCGGATTTGAACCGGTAGATGTGCTTTCTGGCTATCAGTGGAAAAATAATTTAGGCTATTATCAATCTACTAAAGATGCCTCCACAAATTTTTATATTCAATATATGCCGAAAGGGAAATATGTTTTTGAATATGATTATATAGCCAATGCTACCGGGAAGTTCTCAAACGGGATCACTACTATGCAGAATTATTATGCGCCGCAGATGAATACCCACACAAAAGGAACAAATGTTCAGATTTTGGAATGATTTTTGGCATTATAGAATTAATAAAAAATAAATACAAAATTATGAAATTTTCAAAAGCTTTAATGGCAGGATTGGTGATGATGGTAGGAGTAAATGCTTTCGCACAAAAAAATGCAGAAAAATTTGAGAAATTGCAGATTGAGATGTTCCCGAAAGCCAAAGAAGGATATAAGCAGGTATACATTCAGTTGCCGATTGCAAAAAACGAAAACGATTTAAAAGTCGAATTCTTTGTAGGGGCAGAGAAATCATTGGATTGTAACAAGCACTTTTTAATGGGAAATATTAAAACCCAGGATTTACAAGGTTGGGGATATAATTATTATGATGTCGAATCTAAAGGTGAAGTTGGAGGAACACTGATGGCTTGCCCGGATAAAAAATTGACAAAACAATTTGTCACACTAAAACCGGAAATCGTAAGATATAACAGCAAATTACCTCTTGTATTCTACATTCCAAAAGACATGGAAGTACGTTACAGAGTTTGGCGTCCGGACACGGCAATGAAAAAAGCTGTACAGAAATAAATTAAAACTATATAGATAATGAAGCTCCTCACATTTTGTGGGGAGTTTCTGTTTTTAGGTTTGCCATCGATTGCCAATTTTTATATGCCATCCTTCAAGAATTTTTTTTATAAAATAGGTTTCTCCGATTAGAGTTCCGTCCATAATCAAAATGTAAGTATTTTTATCGTCATCACATTTAAAAATATTACTGTAATGTAAAAAAGGAAATTTATCAGGTTTTAATTTTATATATTCCGAATATTCTTTTGAGGTTAAGAAAACTATTTTCTCATCAAACGGTTCAATTTTTCTGAAATTTCCGTCATTGGTTACTATAATTAAAAAATCTAATGTATCTAAAAAACTTTTTTCTCTTTCTGAAGAATAGGATTGTATATTTTCTTGTTGTTTCCTAAAATCTTCTTCAAATGTTTTTAAATTAACTATAAATTCATCAATGCGGGGATTGTGATTTTCAATAAGTGGGTAATCACCATACCTTATGCCTTGTGCTAATTTTGAAAAGTCATTATCTACACTTTTATACCTTGGGTTTCGGTCATCAAAATCGCTAATTCCGTCATGATCTGTATCACTTGAATATGGATTAGTGAAAAGAAGTAATTTTTCTTCTAAATCATTGATCCCATCATGGTCTGAATCTTTAATAATATCATTAATATTTAGTATTACAAGAGCGTTGTTTTTTAACGTTTCATACTTTGCTTCTCCACTAGGAAAAGTTTCTTTTTTGATTAATCTTACTATGTCTGCTTCTATTTGGATATTACTTTTATCTAGCCATAAAGGATATTTTGAGTTACTTTTGAATATATAATTATCACGCTCTTCCAGCCCCGTAAAATAGTTTCTCCATGTTTTTCCATGATCGGTTGAAAGACGTAAGTAATATCTTGAACGAAATGATTTTGTACGGTACAATATGGCTTGAACACCTCCTAATTCTCCGGTTTTAATGATGAGAGGTATTGGAATATCACCATATTTTTTTGAATACTCAATCTTTTGAATTGAATCATGTATTTCATAATCATCAAAAAATTCAAAACTGTTGTCAGGTTTCTTCCTACTGCGGGCAATATCAGTTTTTATTTTTACCGAATCTATAATATCATGTAAGTTAGCATGTTTATTTAGGTATTTTACAGTGATAAAATTAAAAGGTGGTTTTAATGTTTTTCTCTTTGAAATGGGTTTGAATGTATGCTTGGAATAAGAGTTTTTAATACTGTCTTGATATTTTTTCAAGAGATTGCATTGACAGGGTTCCATTTCTTGAGCTGTTGAATACATACAGATGAAAAGTAGAAAAAAGAGGACTGTTTTTTTCAAGGTTTTAGTTTTATGATTTTTTTTAACGATAATTAATACGATTTTATTTTATGAATCATTTTTTTCCTTTGCTAAAGGAATACTGATAAGACCAATAAAGTTTTATTTTCTTCTTTTTATTTCAAAAAAGTAAAATTTTTCATTAAAACAAAACCCAAATACTGGTTAAACGATTTCGCTGAAAACAGCATCAGCAAAGGCTTGGGATTAAACTCATATTAAACCTTTTTTAAATTCACCATTTCGTGGTTTTTCTTCTCGGATTTCAGGATTTTTTGTATTATATTTGTTAGAAACATGAACAATGAAAAACAATTTATTGATTTTTACGTTTGGTTTTTTAGCACTTCCTGTCTTCGGTTGGGCTCAATCTGCACCGGACTTCAGAGAACTTTTAGACAGTGCAATGGTTCGTGATTCGGATCTTAAAATGCAGATAACACAAAACAAACTTACAGATCTTGATGCTCATAAACTAAAGGATATTTTTCTTCCGACTCTGGAGGTCAGCGGACAGGTAGGTTATCTTAACGGAACCGCCAGGCTTACATCCCCCGAGATCAATCTCACACCTTTTATCAGGATTCCGGAGGGTTCTTTTAATAATAATTTAAATGTTTCAGGATTTTCAGGAATTGCAAAAACAGATGCAAAAATGTTGCTGTATTCCGGAGGAAAAGTCAAATATCTGAAAAAAGCAATCGAGGAAAAGAAAATGTCAGAAGATATTTTGCTCGAAAAAACAAAAGATGAGGTCGTTGCCAATATTTCAAAAGCATATGATCAGTTAGCTTTAATTCATCAGTCCAAAAAAGTATTGGACGAAAGTAAAAAAAGGTTGGATATCAACCGGAAAACAGCTGATAAAGCACTTGGTTATGGGCTTATAACACCTTACGATCATAAAAAAATAGAACTGGCTCAGGCTACTTTAGATGCGAAAGTGGTGGAATATGAAGGGAAAAAGGAACTTCTTCTTACACAACTTTATATTTTAACGGGAATCAATAAAGAAAGACTGAGAGTGATCGAACCGGTTTTGGAGCCTGTCGAATTGTTATCTCCGGAAAAAGGAATTGATCAGAGAGCAGAAATCCGTGCACTGGAGCATGGCATCGTTGCAGCCGATTACAAAATAAAAGCAGAGAGAACATGGATGATTCCAAAGGTTCAGTTAATGGCATCCGCTTATTATATCGGGCTGTACGGAAGCAGAATTAAGACTTCTGAAAATATCATTCCCGCAATTCCTTTGATTGGATATGAAGGCGCCAGACTGGACTGGAGACCTACCAACATCAATATTTTCCCATTGATTACAGCCGGAGTGGGCTTTAAATGGGAGATTTTTGACGGCAAGGAAGGCAAGCATGCTGAAGAAACTGCAAAAATAGGAAAAGAAATTCTTCAGAATCAAAAGGAAGATGCTTTGAAGAAACTGACTTTAAATTTAGCCAACAACCAAACCAATTATAATATTGCCAGTGCTCAGATTACATTAAAAGCAAAAGAAAAAGAACTGGCGAAAAATGCTTTGGTTCAGGCTGAAAAAGAATTCAGATACGGAATGAGCAAGTCTTCCCAGCTGATAGATGCCGAAAATGATCTTGAAGTATCCGAACTCGAATATCAAAACGCAATTTTTAATCAAAGAAGAGCAGGAATAGAGCTGATGAGGTCTACTCAGGAATTGGATATTGCTAAACTTTATCAACCTTAAAATTAAAATGATGCAAAAAAATATCTCCCTATTATTTGTACTTCTTTTTGTATTGGGAAGCTGCGATAAAAAAAATGAAAAACTGAATGATTCTGAAGGGAAGACAAAAAAAGACGTCGTTTCTTTTGCTCCCAAAGTTACCGGAAGGATCTTAAAAATATACGTTGCAGAAGGACAGACGGTAAAAAAAGGGGATACGTTGGCATTGCTCGATGTTCCCGAAGTTTCTGCTAAAATAGCTCAGGCTCAGGGCGCGGTAAGTGCAGCAACCGCTCAGGAGCAAATGGCTAAAAACGGAGCTACAGCTGATCAGCTGAAGCAGCTTCAGGCCAAATATAAAGGCTTGAAAGAACAATATGATTTTGCCCAGAAATCATTTAAAAGAGCTTCAAATATGTTCCGCGACAGTCTGATGTCTCCACAGGCCTATGATGAAGTTTATGCTAAAATGCAGGGTGCAAAAGCTCAGTATGACGCAGTAATTGCTGAATTGGATGATGTAAAAAGAGGAACCCGTTTTGAAAAAGTGGAGATGGCCGCCGGTCAGGCTTCACAGGCAAAAGGTGCTTTACAGGAAGCCAATGTTGCTTATTCCGAAAGATATATCATTGCCACCAATGATATGGAAATTGAGACGATCAGCCTGAATACGGGAGAATTGGCTACTGCAGGATTTGCTTTGTTCAACGGATATATTCCCAACAGTACATTTTTCAGATTTACAGTTCCTGAAAGTCAGATTTCAAGGTATAAAAAAGGGCAGACCGTCAATATGCAGATTCCTTACAACAAAGAAAACATTGAAGGAACAATTCTGTATATTAAACAGCTGACTAAGTATGCAGATATTACCACGGCATATCCGGATTATCAGCTTCAGGATGCAATTTATGAGATTAAAGTAAAGCCAAAAGATATGAATAAAGCAAAAGATATCCTGGTGAATTCAAATGTATTGCTAAAATAATTATGAAAGAGTTTTTCCGACTTTTAAAGCGAGAATTCAAGCTGTTTATCGGCAATTCGACTTTAAGAACAGTGTTCTTTCTGGCGCCGATTTTCTATGCCACTTTACTGGGTTTCGTTTATAAAAGCGGAAAAGTTGAAAATACACCTGTTCTGGTGATCGACAGAGATAATACTCCTTTATCGAATCAGCTGACCGAAATGCTGGAAGATAATAAAAGTATTAAAGTCATTCGCTATCTGCAGGAGCCTTTCAGTATTAAAGATGAAGTGATAAAACATGAAGCGGCAGCGGTGGTTATCATTCCTTCAAAATTTGAAGCTTTTATTCTTCAGAAAAAATATCCTGAGCTGAATGTTTACATTAACACAGGAAATGTACTGACGGCCAATTTTGCTTCAAAAGCGTTGCAGCTGACAGTCGGAACGTTTTCTGCGGGAGTTTCAATCAAGGCACTTCAAAAAGCGGGAATGCCGGCAACAAGAGCTGCAACACAGTATGAGCCGTTTAAAGCAAACTATATTACCCTGTTTAACACGACCGGAAATTATCTGATTTTTATGTGGCCGGCGATGTTGGCCGTCGTTTTGCAACAAGTGATTCTGTTGGCGATGGCTGTGAGTTTTGCTGCTGAATTTCAGGGCGGGACATTTATTAAAGAATATTTTAAAATGAAAAGATGGGCGTTTCCGACCATGCTGATCAAGGTGATTCCAATCTGGATATTTTCAATTCTGATTGTTGGAGTTTATTATTTTATGCACATGATTTTTAAAGTCCCGATGCCGGAAGGAATATTCAATTTTATTGTATTAACGGCAGTTTTCGTAGGTTCTGCATCGTTTTTAGGTGTTTTTATCAGTATTTTGATTCCTGATGCCTTGAAAGCCACTCAGATATTGATGGTTATTGCTTCTCCTGCATTTATCATCAGTGGTTTCACATGGCCTCTGAATGCGATGCCGGCCTTTGTACAGTTTATCGCGAATATTATTCCGCTGACTCCATTTTTACAGGCGTTTAAAATCTTACTCATTCAAAAAGGTTCCGTAGAACTTACTTTTCCCTATCTGAAACATTTGGGAATTTTATTGATTGTATATGCTGTTTTAGGATGGATTGCTTTAAAAATTAAAATGTGGTTGATGTTCCGTTATGTCAAACCTGAAACCATACCCGATTTACCTGAAACAGATGATTAATTTACACTAAACATCAAAATATTATTTTTACTAAAGCACTGATTGATCATTCATTTATTTTTAACTTTAAATTTATTGTTATTAATGGATAACTGATTATAAAGTAGTTGCTTAACTTCTTTGAAAAAAAGAGTGGAAAATGATAAGAAAAACTGATATATTTGTTTTTTAACAATTAAACAACTATGGAAAACGTTTTTGATGCAAAAGATGCTCAGAATTACATTGATAGAATAAATAAGCTGGTGGAAGACACCCACGGTCTGTGGGGGAAAATGACAGTTGACCAGATGTTGGCACACTGTTGTATTACTTATGAAATGGTATACGAGCCTGAAAAACATAAAAAACCGGGTGCTATTGCTAAATTTATTCTGAAGACTTTTGTAAAGCCTAAAGTGGTAGGAGAAAAAGCTTATCCCAGAGATTCTCCTACAGCACCGCAGTTTCTGATCTCAGGAAGAAAAAGCTTTGATGATGAAAAGAAAAGACTGATCGGGTTTATCCAAAAAACACAACAATTGGGCGCTTCGGCTTTTGATGATAAAGAGTCTTTCTCGTTCGGAAAATTAAAAGCTGATGAGTGGAATAATATGTTTGCAAAACATTTAAATCACCATTTGGCTCAATTCGGAGTTTAAAATAACAACATCTATGAAAAAAATTTTATTATTCTTTATTCTTGTTTCCAATTTCATTTTTGCCCAGATGCCCAACATATCTAATGTCTGGCTGAATGAAAGTAAGCCTTACACAGGGACCATCGGAAATAACAAACAGGAGATCAAACTAAAGATCAACATCTCCGAGCAGGACAAAAAAAATGATCAGGAATATTTTGTTTCAGGATATTCACTGGTCGATAAAAATTATACCAAATTTGAAGGTAAATTAAAAATCACCAAATATAAAGATGCTAAGAAAAGAGGCAGTGTATATGGTGAATATGAATTTGCTGAAGAAAGTAAAGGGAAGCATTCCGGAGTTTTCAAAGGTAAATTTATCTATACTTTCAAATGGAATAAGACGTCTGAAAAAGTAGAAGCTCAATATATTGAACTCATTGGTGACTGGAAGAGCTATGATCATACACTGGATTTCAAAACGCGCCTGAAAAACCAATAATTATGCTCAGAAAAATTTTAGCGGTGCCTGCGGGACTTTTCTTTGGAGTACTGTGCATTTCTGCCATTGAAAAATTGGGACATTATCTGTTTCCGAGACCTGAAGGGATGAAAGCCGATGATATGGAGGCTTTAAAACAATATGTTGAAACGGCACCTCTTATGGCGCTGATGTTTGTGATTATAGGGTATGCTGTCGGAGCTTTTATAGCAGGTTTTTCTTCTACAAAAATCGCCGGTGACGGAAAGAAAATATATGCCGTTATTTGCGGAGCCATTTTCTTGCTGCAGGGAATTTATATGATGTATATTCTGCCTACTCCAATCTGGTTCTGGATTTTAGGAATCGCAGTTTGGGGACTGGTTTTAGTGGGATATAAATTAGCTTTAAATAAAAAATAATATGAAACTAGGAGCATTTTCAATCAGTTTAAGTGTCAAAGATCTACAAAAATCAAAGGATTTTTACGAAAAATTAGGTTTCGTTCAGATGGCTGGAAGTATAGAACATAACTATCTTATTATGAAAAACGGAGATCATTTGATTGGTCTTTTTCAGGCGATGTTTGATGGGAATATGCTTACTTTCAACCCTGGCTGGGATCAGAATGCCCAAAACCTTGAATCTTTTGATGATGTTCGTGATATTCAGAAGCATTTAAAAAATCAAGGGGTGGAAATCGATAAAGAAACTGATGAAACGACTTCAGGTCCTGCCCATATATACCTTAAAGATCCTGACGGAAATATGATTCTTATAGATCAACACAGATAAATTTAAAAACGTTCAAAGATGAAAAAAATATTAAAAAGAATTATTATCGTACTTGCTTCTATCCTTATTTTATGGATGGTTGCCGCAGCCTTGATTTCTGGAGACTGCAAATATGAGAAATCAATATCTATCAATGCTCCCATCGATAAAGTATGGCAAAATACCAATACACTGAAAGCCATGGACCAATGGAGTTCCTGGAATGATCTCGATCCCGGAATGAAAAAAGACTGGACCGGAACAACGGGGCAGCCTGGTGAAAAGGTATGCTGGAGCAGTACAAAAAAAGAAGCCGGACAAGGCTGTCAGGAAGTTAAAAAAGTAGATGCTGACCACAAAAGAATTGATACAGATATCGTTTTTTTAACACCTTATAAAAGTGAAGCTCATGCTTACGTGACATTAACTCCGGAAGGAAACGGCACAAAAGCAACCTGGGGATTTACGTCTAAAATTCCTTATCCTTTTACCATAATGAAGTTAGTGATGAATATGGAAGATGCCATCGGGAAAGATTATCAGGAGGGACTTACCAGACTGAAAGATTTATCAGAAAAGTAATGCTTGTAAAGTAACTTTTAACCCAACCTTTAACAGATTAAAACTAAATTATACTAATAAAAAAGAAACACATTATGGCATCAGTAAACGTTTATTTAACATTCAACGGGAATTGTAAGGAAGCATTTGATTTTTATAAATCCGTATTCGGAGGCGAATATCAATACATCGGAACTTTCGGGGAAATGCCTCCAATGGAAGGCCAGGAAGCTAAAGAAGAAGACAAAAATAAAATTATGCATGTTTCTCTTCCTATTTCTAAAGAAACCACTTTAATGGGGAGCGATGCCGGTTGCGACTGGGTTTCTCAACTGAAAACCGGAAATAATTTCTCAATCTCAATCAATGCAGAGTCTAAAGAGGAGGCAGATCAGTTATTCAACGGTCTTTCGGATGGCGGACAGGTGACTATGCCAATGGCAGATACGTTCTGGGGTGCTTATTTCGGAATGTTTACCGATAAATTCGGGATTAATTGGATGGTCAACTATGATGACCCTGCAAAAATGCAGCAATATTCTTAATATTAATATTTTGTATTCGAAATATCGTTAAAACAAACCGGCAAAAGATATTGCCGGTTTTTATTTTACAATACATTTGCATTCCAAAAATTTTTAAATTTGGATAAGTAGTCAAGGCAAAATTTAAATTAAATCAGATTAAAAAATAAAACAGAGATGAAATTTAGTATTGATCAAATTAAAGCAGAACATCAAAAAGTAAAAAGCGGGGCTGATTTTCCTAAATATATTCAGGCTATTAAAAACCTTGGAGTTTCTCACTATGTCGCCCATGTGAAAGATGGGAATACTGAATATTTTGATGCAGAAAATAAATCGGGTTCTACCGGAGCAAAATATGATCATTTAACGATTTCGGAAAATATAAACCTGGGCAATTTCATGGCAAGGCTGAAACTTCATCAGCAAGGCGGTACAGATTATATGACTTTTTGTAACGATTGTGCCGATAATGGAGTAGAAGGCTGGAAAATGGATTTAAATGAAATGACGTGCTTATATTTTGACAGATCAGGAAATGAAATTCTCATAGAAAAAGTACCTTTTCTTTAGAAATATAATCATTTTGAAGACCTGATAAAAATTATTTTCATACCATCTTTTTTTTACTTATTATTGATAATCGAAATCACTTTTTAAATTATGATAGATAATAATAATTAAAATTAATGTCTTTTCGAAAGTTATTTAAAATTATAAGTTAAAAAATTAAAGAAATATGAAGATTTTAAAGTCACTGGCCATGTTTGTTTTTAGTTTGGGAGCTACGTTCTCATTCGCACAAAAAAATGATTTGGGAGCTTGGTATATGTATTTTGGAAATAATAAAATCAGTAAGAAATTTAATTTCCATAATGAAATTCAATACCGTAATTTTGATGCCGTCGGAGACTTAGAACAGCTTTTGATCCGTACAGGTATTGGATATGACTTAACGGAAAATAATAACAATGTTTTGCTTGGATATGGCTTTATTTTAAGTCAGCCTTACGTAAATGGTGAAAAAACAGAAAATATAGAACATAGAATTTTCCAGCAGTTTATTACAAAGCAAAAGTTCGGACGTTTTAATCTTCAGCACCGTTACCGATTGGAAGAACGTTTTTTACAGGATGATTTCAGGATGAGGTTCCGTTATTATTTAGGAGTGAATATTCCTATTACCAATAAAGAAATGCTTCCGAAAACATTTTATTTATCTGCCTATAATGAGATTTTTCTTCATTTAAACAGTCCGACTTTCGACAGAAACAGGGTCTATGGGGCTTTAGGATATGTAATCAATAAAAATATGAAGATTGAGGCAGGTTATATGAATCAGATTCAGGAAAATAAAAACAGAGGACAAATACAAATTGGCTTTTACAATAATATTCCATTTACGAAAAACTAAAAAGAGTTTTGCTGAGTGTTAAGTCTTCAATATATAAAACTAATTAAAAACTAAAAATAACCGACACTTATGCATTCAGGAAAAAGATTTAGTGCCCGGGAGTTCATTGTCTGGACGAAGAGAAGCATTGTATGTTTAGCCATTTTATCGGCTGTTCCTACGATATTATATTTTTTAGGATGTACATTTCTATCATTTCCGTGGCAGCCGATTGCTATTATGGGAACGGCGGTTGCTTTTATTGTGGGTTTTAAAAACAATGCAAGCTACAGCCGCCTTTGGGAAGCTCGCCAGATTTATGGAGCCATCATCAATGACAGTAGAAGTTTCGGATATATTCTCCGCGATGCTCTTTCGGCAAAGAATCCGAATAAAGTAAAAGAGATGTTTCTGCGTCATTATGCCTGGTTGACGGCACTCCGTTTTCAGCTTCGTGATCCTCGGGCGTGGGAAAATATGATGACGGCACAATATGATGAATATGCGAAAAAGTATGATATTCCCGAAAGACTTACCACATTGGATAATGAACTGAAAAAATATCTCACAGAAACGGAGCTTGAATATATTTTAGGTAAAAAAAACAGAGCGACCCAATTGATGGCAAGCCAAAGCAAAATATTATCTGAAGCTTATGCAGAAGGGGAAATTAATGACTTTCAATGGACTCAGATCAATCAGCAGCTGGTGAAATTTACAGATAATCAGGGTAAGGCAGAGAGAATTAAAAATTTTCCGTATCCAAGAAATTTCTCTTCTATTACCACCTATCTTTTACTCCTGTTTATTGTTTTTGTGCCGTTCGGGCTGTTGAAAGAGTTTGATAAATTGGGCGACGGAACTTTCTTCGAAGATTTTACTTTGTGGTTTAATATTCCGTTTTCTCTTCTTGTAACGTGGTGTTTTCATACCTTGGACAGTGTAGGCGAGGCTTCAGTGAACCCTTTTGAAGGGAGTCCCAATGATGTGCCGATTACTCAGATCAGCAGAACCATTGAGATTGATATGAGAGATATGCTGGATGAAAGTGATCTTCCGCCGGCTATTGTTCCCAAAAATAATATCGTCCTTTAAAATGAGCTAAAATAAAAGACCTTTTGCAGAGTAAGCAGAGCATACTGATTTTATCATTAATGATCATTTGTGAGAGGTAAGAAAAACAAAAATTAACTTTAAATAAAAAATTATAAATATATGATTCACACTTATGTCATAATATCAATCGCGGTGTTATTGTCTGTGATGATATTGGTAATGATAGGGCAGAAACTGAAAGTGGCCTATCCCATTTTCCTGGTTATTGCAGGATTATTAATAAGCCTTGTTCCGGGAATGCCCCATATTGAAATAGAACCGGATTTGGTCTTCCTGATTTTCCTTCCGCCGATCCTTTTTGAGGCGGCTTGGTTTACTTCATGGCAGGATTTCCATAAATGGAGAAAACAGATCTTTTCAATGGCTTTCGGATTGGTATTTCTGACGTCAATTGTTGTAGCATATCTTTCATCATCTATAATTCCGGGACTTACCGTTGCAATGGGATTCTTATTGGGCGGCGTAAACTCTCCTCCGGATGCTGTGGCAGCAACTTCGGTGTTAAAGCATATGAAGATTCCTAAAAAAATAACAAGTATCCTTGAAGGTGAAAGTCTCATTAATGATGCATCAAGTTTAATTGTCTTTAAATTTGCCCTGGCCGCAGTGATTTCGGGACAGTTTATTTTTAGAGAAGCCGTTCAGGATTTCTTTATAATGGCCATTGGCGGAATAGCAGTAGGAGTGGGAACCGGATTTTTGTTTGGAGCCCTGTTGAGAAAAATTCCATCAAATTCAAATATCGATACCATTATAACCCTGATTGTTCCTTACATCATGTATGTCGGGGCAGAACATTTTCATTTTTCCGGCGTGTTGGCCGTGGTTGCCGGAGGCTTGTTGATGTCGTACAATTCACATTGCTATCTGAGCCACACCTCAAGAATTCAGTCGGGTAATGTATGGAGTGTACTTATTTTTCTGATGAATACGATTATTTTTATCCTTATCGGTCTTGAATTGCCGGTTGTCGTAGCAGCGATGAAAGATTATACTATCTCAGAAGGTATTTTTTACAGCATTGTAATTGGCGGAGCTATTATTCTGACAAGAATTTTATACAGCTATGCTTTAATGTATTTTCCACGATTATGCTCCAAAGAATTAAGGTTAAAAGCTCCAAAACCAGATTGGCGGGAACCGTTTATCATCAGTTTTGCAGCCATGCGTGGCGTGGTATCTTTGGCGGCAGCGCTGTCTATTCCGGCATTCTTACCAAACGGAGAGGCATTTCCGCATCGTAATATTATTTTATTTGTAACTTTTGTCATTATTTTAATCACTTTGGTCGGACAGGGGCTGTTATTAACACCGATTCTTAAAATATTAAAAATAAATGATGCCGGAAGCGAGCTGCCTGAAGAGAAACAGGAAGTTATTTTAATGAGAAAATTAAAAGAAACTGCTTTGCATAAATTAGATAATGATTTTTCAGAACTGGCAGAGAAAAACAGTCTGGTAAAACACCAAAAGCATAAACTTGAGAACGAAATGATGATGATGGCTGATAAAGCCCAGTGTATGGCTTCTACAGGAGATTATGTTTCTGCAATGAATGAAAATAAAGATGTTTTGAGACAGGTAATTCAGGCCCAGAGAAATGAACTTCACCGTTTAAAACGTGAGAAAATATTTGATGATCATGTCATGAGAACGATCGAAATGCAGCTGGATTTTGATGAGGCTAAAATTACAGGGTTTTCACATAGCTAATGAACCATAAACCATATTGATATGAGTATTCCTATTATTGTTCAGTACAAAGTAAATGCTCCCGTTGAAAAAGTATGGAAGGCATTAACAGACAAAGAAGAAATGAAATCGTGGTATTTTAATATCACCGATTTTGAACTGGAAGTAGGTAAGCAGTTTAATTTTTATGAACCGGGAGAAGCCCACAAATACCATCATCAGGGCGAAATTTTGGAAATTGTTCCAAACAGAAAATTAAAACATACCTGGTCATATCCTGATTTTACAGAAGAAAAAACGGTAGTTACCTGGGAGCTGCTACAAAAGGAAGACGAAACCGTGATTACTTTAATCCATGAAAATATTGATAATTTTAAAGATCTTGGTGAAAACTTTTCCAGAAAAAGTTTTGCGGAGGGCTGGTCCGGAATTATTAATCAAAGTCTGAAACCTTATCTTGAAAAATAGGCTGTATGTCAAAATTCACCTCACTTCGGCCAGTATTATGGACAGGAAATTTAGAAGAAACAATAGGGTTTTATATTCATATTCTTGGTTTTACAGTGTTGGCGAAAAATGATGACTGGGATTGGGCATTATTACAAAAAAATGATATTCAGATTATGCTGTCGAAACCTAACGGGCATGAAAAAGTCTCGGCAATAAGCTTTACAGGATCTTTTTATTTTACTGTTACTGATGTTGATGAACTTTGGGAAGAACTGAAAACAAAAGCAAAAATCTGCTACCAAATTGAAACTTTCGATTGGGAAATGCGGGAATTCGCGATCTATGATAACAACGGTTATATATTACAATTTGGTCAACATGCAGATGAAATTAGAAAAGCGGAATAAAATTTGCTATTTTTGGGGAAATATTTTAGAAATTCAATGAAAAAAAATATTATAGCAGGTTTTGCTGCAATCTTATTGTTGGCGTCTTGTAATAAGGATGAAAAAATCCTGAATACTTTGAATGAATTTAATAATTCCATGGAAACAAAAGGATATCATTTTGGTGATAAACTAAACATGCCCAAAGAAGTTACAGACAATGCAGAAAGTATTTCAATAAGCTTTGGAGACAAAGAAACTTCAGATTTAACCATTGATCCTAAGTTTTTTACTCTGGGAGACAATGCTGTCACTTTTAATATCAAAACAAAAGGGGGCGAAACTTTAAATCAGGATGCTACAATCAACGTTTTTGCGAAAAATCCTGAACAAAAAATAAATTACGAAATCGTAGCTGAATATCCTCACGATCCTAAGAACTTTGTGCAGGGTTTCCAGATTGAAGGAAATACGATTTATGAAAGCGACGGGCAGAATGGTTCTTCTCAGATTTTAAAATATACACTGGGAACAACAACTCCTCTGGCTTCAACAAAGCAGGCCCAGGAGGATTTTTCTGAAGGAAGCACGATTGTCGGAGATAAAGTATACCAACTGACGTGGCAGAGTAAAAAAGGATATATTTATGATAAAAGTTCATTAAAATTATTATCCGAATTTGCTTATCCTAATGTATTGGGAGAAGGCTGGGGTTTGACGTATGACGGTAAAAACCTGATCGCATCGGATGGAAGTAAATTACTGTATTTCCTTGATGCCAATAATCCTTCAAAATTGGTGAAGTATATTGCCGTGGCTGGAAGTACCCAGGCATATGATCAGCTGAATGAACTTGAATTTCACAACGGATTTATTTATGCTAATGTCTGGCAGAAACCAATTATTCTGAAAATTAATCCTGCAACAGGGGAAGTAGTCGGAACTTTTGATTTTACAGATATTGCAAAACAAAATACCAAAGGAAGTGATGATGTATTAAACGGAATTGCTTTTAAAGGCGAAAATATGTTGGTGACAGGTAAAAACTGGTCTAAGATCTACGAAGTAGCCATTAAATAATGTTAATCAATAGATTTAATTAAAATAAATGATAGCGTTCCTTAGGGACGCTATTTTTAATGGATAGGAATAAATTTTACTATTTTTGAAAAATATTTAAAATCAATGAGAAAAAATATAATTTCGGGTTTGGTGGCTGTGCTGTTACTGGTCTCTTGTAAAAATGATAAAAAGCTGCTGGACTCTTTGAATAACTACAATATTTCAATGCAAGATAAAGGATACCATTTTGGCGATCAGCTTAATCTTCCCAAAGATGTCACTGAGAACGCAGAAAGTATTACCATAAGTTTTGGAGATAAAGAAACTTCGGGCTTAACGATTGACCCTAAATTTTTTGCATTGGGAGATAATGAGGTTACTTTTGTTATTAAAACCAAAGGTGGAGAAACTTTAAATCAGGATGCGACCATTAATGTTTTTGCGAAAAATCCGGAGAAACAAATGGATTATGATATCATTGCTGAATACCCTCATGATGCGAATAATTTCGTGGAAGGATTTTTACTGGAAGGGAATACAGTATATGAAAGTGACGGTTTGGATGGCGCTTCTCAATTGATAAAATATACGTTGGGGAGTACAACGCCTATTATAACGGAAAAACAGCCTGCTGAAATATTTTCTGAAGGATGTGCGATTGCAGGAGATAAAATCTATCAGCTGACATACAAAAGTAAAATAGGCTTTATTTATGATAAAAATTCGCTGAAAAAACTGTCTCAATTTCCTTTGCCTAACGTAATCGGTGAAGGTTGGGGATTAACATATGATGGTAAAAACCTAGTAGCCACCGATGGATCAAATAATCTCTATTATTTGGATGTTAATGATCCTTCAAAAGTAGTAAAAACGGTATCTGTAGCAGGAAATAAGGAAACTTATGACAAACTTAATGAGCTTGAATATCATAACGGTTTTATCTATTCAAATGTTTGGTACAAACCGATTATTCTGAAAATTAAACCTGAAACCGGTGAAGTGGTTGGTAAATTTGATTTTACAAAAATTACCGATGAAAACAGTCAGGGAAATCCAGAACATGTTTTAAACGGAATCGCTTTCAAAGGTGAAAATATGCTGGTAACAGGGAAAAACTGGCCAAAAATATATGAGGTCGCTATAAAATAATTATCATCTAAAAAGAGGATTATATTTCAATAAAAGTATGTAAATTGCTACTGTACGTTTTAGAAAAACGATCCCCGAAAAAACGAAATTTGAAGGTACTACATTTAATACTGTTATTTATTTTCTGTACATTTTCTGCGCAGAAAGCTCTTCCCCTTGATACATTAAAGCTGAAGGAAGCACGAGACATGTTTGCTGACGATTATGGAAATCTTTATATCTACAGAAACAAAGATTTTAGCTTTACAAAATACGATTCTTTAGGAAAACAGATCGGAAAGCTGATGGTGACGGTGCCTTTTAAAATTCAGACTGTTCAGAATCCTCTGAGTGTCCCTTTGTTTTCTGAGAATGCCCAGGAAATGAAGTTTGTAGACCAGAATATGAATGAAATTCAACGTGTTGATTTTAAACAGAAATTCGGTTTTATCAAGATGGCATATGCTGAAGATCTTCAGCAGCTGTGGCTGTTGGACGACAGTACAAAACGTTTGATTCAGTACAATTTCAGGAATGAGACGATTATCAATTCTTATCCTTTTGATGCGAGTTTTGAGGATTTGATGGATCTGCTGATTTTTGAAAATAAAGTATACATTTTAACAAAAAAACATATCAGAGTTTATAATTTCAAATTCGAAAAACTCTTTGAGGCCCCTGTTGAAAACGTAAAACGCTTCAGAAGAGAAAATGAATTTGTGTTGGTTATTACCAACAACTCGATTTTAAAATACAACCCGGAAAAAGAAATGACCAGGATTTTCGGAGATCAGGATGCGCAAATTGTGGATAAAAATACACTTGCATATTTTGAAATCAAGGCCAACAAACTTTATCTTTACGACCTCGAAAAAAGTAAAGAAATAAAACAGCAGACTGATCCGGAACCGGTAGAAAAGACCAAGGAAAAAACAGAGGATTCTAAAGAAGAACCGGCTAAAAAAACTGAAAGTTTTGATATGTTGAACCTTTTTGAAGAGATCGGAGAAATTCAGAAATTAGGAGTTTAATCATTGAGTTATCAATAAAAAAATAGTAAGGAAAAAGATATGCATATTGCGGTTACAGGAAATATTGGGGCAGGAAAAACGACATTAACGACGATGCTTTCTAAGCATTACGGGTGGGATGCACAGTTTGAAGATGTGGATCACAATCCTTATCTGGAAGATTTTTATGCTGATATGAGTAAGTGGAGTTTTGCATTGCAGGTATATTTCTTGGGAAGCAGATTCCGTCAGGTAAAAGAAATCAGAGAAAGCGGTAAAAATATTATTCAGGATCGTACAATCTATGAAGACGCTCATATTTTTGCGGAAAATCTTAATGATATGAAATTGCTTTCAGACAGAGATTTTAATAATTATTCTTCAGTATTTAATCTGATGAAATCTTTTGTTTCGGCGCCGGATTTACTGATTTACCTTAAATCTGATGTTCCGAATCTGGTGAAGAAAATCTATAAAAGAGGACGCGAATATGAAGCGTCAATCAGTATAGAATATCTTTCAAAACTGAATCAGAAATATGAAAAATGGATTTCTGATTATACTGAAGGAAAACTTCTGATTATTGAAGTCGATGATTTGGACTTTGTAGAAAAGCCTGAAGATTTCGGATTTATTCTTGAAAAAATAGAAGCCGAGCTTAACGGATTGTTTTAACAATAATTTATCATTAATTAAGGCTATTGTCACTTGATTTCTTTCTAAATTTGTTAAGTACAAGATTAATTTTTAAATCCAATAAAAAATGGTAGTTAAGGTTTTACATAACGGAAACTGTTCAAAATCTAATGCTGTATTAGAGTATTTGGATGAAAACGGGGTCGCATTTGAAATAATTAATATTGTTGAAGATCCACTAAGTATTCTGGAGCTTAAAACGGTCTTGAAAAAGCTTAACCAAAGTGTTTTTCATATCATTCGCAAAACTGAAAAACTGTATCAGGAAAAATTTACCGATAAAAACTATTCTGAGGACGAGTGGCTCAAAATTCTGTCAGAAAATCCTTCTCTCATCCAGAGACCTATTTTGATTAAAGGTTCTGTAGCAATGTTGGGACGACCGATTGAAAATGTAAAGTATTTTATAGAAAAATAAGAAACAAACATATAAACTAAAAAGTCAGCTGTAACGCTGACTTTTTTATTTTTATAATAGAATAACTCCTTCTATTTTTGCGACTTCCTTATAAATTTTCACTACCTGATCTGCGTCCAAAACAAAAGCATTGATATTGCAGGCTGTGTATTTTCCGTTTTTGCTTTCACGATTTCCTAGTGTGAACTTAATTCCGTCAAATACCTTGTAGATCTCAGTAAGCTTACTCTGATCTGTAGGAATAATGAATTTAAATAAATAGTCTTCCGGAAAATCATGATGACCTTCCAGTTTTTCCTTTAAAGAACTGTAAAATTCCTCGGGATTTGAATGTTGATTTCCTTGTAATATATCCATCTACAAATTTAATTAATATATAAAATTAACGAAAATTTTTCTATTTTCCAAGAGGTCCTAAAAGCGCCTTGGAATTTTGATGCTCATAATCTTCGATAATATTGAAAAGACCGTTTACCAGCTGTTCTGAAGCAAGTTTGCTTAAACCTCCTGCATTGACGTTATTATTGCTGCCTCCTAAAAGATTTCCCAAAAGATTATTTCCGGAAAGAGCTGTATTGATGGTTTTAACGATGCCGTACTCATTAAGTTTTTCATCTACTTTAGGAGCGATAGCAGCTACAAGCTGTTGTGAAGTCTTTTCTTTTAGAATCTGTGTGGCTGTAGTACCATCAACAATTCTTTTGACATCCTGCGAGGTTAAACTGCTTACAGCGCCTTCCAGAATAGGTCGGGAAGTATTCACTGTATAGGCTGCGGCCTGGGCAATATAATCTCTTTCTTTTGCAACGAGAGAAGGGGCAATCTTCTCCAATGTCGAGTTGATATCTCTCAATTGCTTCGGAAGTGCTTTATCCACCATATTATTTTGCAGGAATGCTTCTTTATTGCTGTAGATCCCCATCCCTTTATCAATACCGTTTAATAAAAGCTTCTTTATAATAGAAACTCCCAGATCCGTAGATGCCAGTGTAGAGCACGAATGGATGGTAGTAGTAATAACTGCACCGGTTCCGATAATTAAAGCTGCGGCGATGATGTATTTTTTCATTTAATTTTTTCTTGTTGTTTCCTTTTCAAATAACGAACCAAAGTTAAACACTATAATCTGTTTAACAAAATATTAAAATTACAATAGATATTGGGGAATTTTATAAGAAAAATCGATATAAATCCATTTTATTTATTTTATTAAAACAGATTGATTTTGGTAAATATTTTATTAAAAAATCGATTTTTTTGAAATTTATTTATTTTAGTTATGAAAATTTATAATTTTTAAGAAATATTAACGATGTAACGTATATTTTTATAATTTTGGCTAATGTCTTTTTTTGAGAAATACGAAACGATTTCAATTAAGACATTGAAAAAGGTCGTGAAGCCTGATTCTTAATTTGATTGTACGAATAAATTTAAACTATATGAAACAACGTGATTTAAAGTATTCATGTCTCATTGCTGTTCTCTATTTTGGAATGAATGTCAATGCTCAGACTGCTCCGAAGGATACTATTCCTAAAGAGAATAAAATTGACGAGATTGTAATGATCGGGTATGGTAGCCGTAAAAAGGTTGATAATACCACAGCAATCAGCTCAATCAGTGCAGAAGAAGTTACAAAAACCAAAGTTTTAAACGCATCACAGGCTATTCAGGGTAAGGCTGCGGGGGTACAGGTGACAGCATCTGATATGCCGGGTTCTACACCTACCGTTATGATTAGGGGTATGGGTACTGTAACAGGGGGAAGAACACCTTTATATGTTGTAGATGGAATGTTTGCTAATAACATCAATAACATCAACTCGAATGATATCCTAACTTATGATATTCTTAAGGATGCAGCTGCATTAGCTATCTATGGTAACAGAGCTGCAAATGGAGTTATTATCATTACCACAAAATCTGGTAAAGGGAGATTGAGCGTTTCTTATGATGGTTTAGTTGGGATTAGAAATCCTTTAAGGAAAGTGAAAATGGCAAATGCTTCTGAATTTGCTAACTACAATAATATTGCTCTGGGACAAAATAAATTTTCAATTGATCAACCAGTAAATACAGATTGGTTTAAAGAAATTACCAGAACAGGTATTTATAATCAACATAACCTTTCTATATCAGGTTCTGGAGAATCAGTAAAATACTTCTTAAGCTTAAACAATTATGATGAAGAATCTATACTTAGAGGTACAAGTTATAATCGTTCAACAATCAGAACTAATAACGAATTCAAAATTGCGAAAGGGGTTACTTTATCGCAAAATCTAAGTGTAGCTTTTACAAAAGATACTCCTAAACCATTAAACGCATTTACAACAGCTTATAAACAATCTCCAATTGTCCCTGTTAGATATGGTTCTGGTCAGTTTGGTATTCCTAGAGTTAATCCTAGTGGTATTGTAGATTATACAGGATCTCAATTTAACAATGTTGGAAACCCAATGAGTCAACTATTCTATGATAATCAACAAAGTAAAGGAATGATTATGCAGGGTGGTTTGAAATTAGATGTAGATATTGTAAAAGGATTAAAATTTACATCCCAATTTAGTGGTGAATACGGAAATTATAAATCATATAACTTTACAGATGCTGTTGCTGTTTGGCTGGCGGCAGATCCTACAAGAGTGGTTACAGGTTTTGATAATAACAATGCTAGAAATACCCTTCTTAATAAGAAAGAAGATTATTATAACTGGTCATTAACAAACTACTTGACATATAATAAAAAGTTTGGAGTACATGATATTGAAGCGACAATAGGTACTGAAGCAACGGTTATAAATGGTATTGAATCATTAGAACTTACAAGAAGAAATCTTCTGTTAACAGATCAAAATTACTGGAATCTTAAAGATTTTGATTATGTCAATAATGTACAGAATCTTAAGTCAGTAAAAGGTGATAGAAATACAACGATATCTTATTTCGCAAGAGCACAATATAAATTAATGAACCGTTACTTATTAAGTGCTACCGTAAGACGTGACGGATCTTCTCAGTTCGCAGCAGGTCAAAAATGGGGAACGTTCCCATCATTTGGAGCAGGTTGGGTAGTATCTGAAGAAGACTTCATGAAAGGAGGTTTCTTTAATCTTTTAAAACTTAGAGGAGGATGGGGTAGATTAGGAAACCAAAAAGTTCCATTGAACTATTTACCACTTAACTCAGGTACAGTTTATAACTATGGTTTTGGAAACAGTAGTGTCGTAAGTAATGGTATCACTGTAAATAAAGGGTATGACCCGTTATTGGGTTGGGAAATTACTGAAGAATCATCAGTTGGATTAGATTTCGGAATATTGAATAATAGATTAACGGGTTCAGTAGATGCCTACAATAGAGAGACTAAGAATCTTATTTTAGGTATTTCTAATTATTTGACTTCAGGACAGTCTGAAACATATTATTCTCATATGGGAGCTGTTGTCAACAAAGGATTGGAATTTTCACTAAACTGGGCTGACAGAATCGGAGATAATTGGAGATACTCTATTGGTGGAAATTATTCATACAATCAGAATAAGTTAACAAGAGTTGACACAGGAAAAAATATAGCTCAATTAAGCGGAGGAGATTTAGGTAATGGCCAATGGACAAAGCTATTTAATGGATCTACTGTTGGGCAGGCATTGGGAAGTTTTTATCTATGGGAATTTGACGGATACGATGCTAGTGGAAATATGAAGTATAAAGATCTTAACGGAAACGGTGTCACTGGATCTGCTGATGCTGGTGATAGAAAATATTTTGATTCTTATATTCCGAAATCTACTTTAGGAATCAACGTTTCATTAAGCTATAAAGATTGGGATTTTGCAGCTAATGGATATGGTGCATTTGGTTTTAAGGTATATAATGGTAAAAAAGCACAAAGAATAAGTGGCGAAAATATTGAATCTTCTGTGGCTAATGATTATTGGACACCTTCGAATGTTAATGCTGCAAACCCAGCACCTTCGACTGCTATTCCTATTGCATCTACATTTTTCCTAGAAGATGGAGATTATTTTAGAATAAATAATATTTCTATTGGTTATACCATCAAAGATGTAGTTAAAAATGTAAAATCTATTAGATTGTATGTAAGCGCAATCAATCCTGTAGTATGGCAAAAATATTCAGGATATTCTTCTGAATTGTCTGGTTATAGTGCTACAGATTCTAATGCTGAAGGAAATCCTTACGGATTGGCTGGGGTAGAATTGAATACTTACCCTACTTTAAGATCATTCTTATTTGGTTTAAACGTTAACTTCTAAAAAAATGAAAAGAAATAAAATATTAATCGTCTCTTTGATGTTATTGGCAGCAGGGACTTTAACACAAAGCTGCAAGGATGAATTTATTGATGTTTCTCCTTCAGAATCAATGACTGTTGGTGATATTGAAAAATTCAATAATAATGATGGAGCTACTTATTTTGTAAATTCTATTTATGCAAAATTTTTAGATTGGAATATGAGTACATTCGCTTGGATTGGAGTTACTTCAATTGTTTCGGATGACGCTGATAAGGGATCTAGCTCTGGAGATAATGGTTCAGATAAGGATATTCTTGATGCTTTAAACTTTACGGCTACTACACCTTCATTTAAAGAATTATTTGCTTCTAATTATCAGGGTATTAATAGAGCAAACCAGGCGTTATTATATATTCCGCAATTAGATAAAGCTGATCCTGCTTTGAGAGCTAGATTAATAGGCGAGGCTAAATTCCTGAGAGCATTTATGTATTTTACTTTAGTCAAATCATTTGGTGGGGTTCCTTTGGTAGATCATGTTCCTGCTCCAGGTAGTGAGGATGATAAAAAAATGCAGCTTACTAGAGTTTCTAAAGAACAAATCTATGCTTTTATAGAAAAAGACCTTCAGGATGCTATTGCAGCATTACCTGGTAAATCAACATATACAGGGAATAATGTTGGTAGAGCTTCTGTAGGAGCAGCGCATGCTTTACTAGCTAAAGTTTATTTATATCAGAAAAAATGGCAGTTAGCTGTTGATGAAGCCAATCAGGTTGCCGGATATTCTTTAACTCCTGAGTTTATTGATATTTATAAAGTTACGGGAGAAAACAATGCTGAATCAATTTTTGAAATTCAAGGTTCAGGTGCTGTTAGTGGTCGTGCAATACAACAATATACTCAAGTTCAGTCGCCTCGAGGTACTGGAGGTTGGGGTTGGGGATTTGCAACACCTACTCAAGGATTATATGATGCTTATCCTGATGGAGATAAAAGAAGAGATGCTACAATTATGCACAGAGGAATGTCTCTTTATGATAATAGAGTGGTGAATATAGATGCAGAAAATAAATACTATAATTATAAAGCTTATTCTTCAGCATATTATGATCAGGCTTCTACAGATACAAACATCCGTTACTTAAGATATGCCGAAGTTCTTTTAATCAAAGCTGAAGCAATGAACGAGCTGGGTCAGACTTCTGCGGCGATTCCTTTCTTAAATGAAGTGAGAAACAGAGCTGGTATCGGAGTTACTCCTGCAGCTTCCCAAGCGGATGTAAGAGCAGATATCTGGAAACAGAGAAGATTAGAACTTGCTTTCGAACATGACAGATGGTTTGATTTGGTGAGAACAGGCCAGGCAGCGACAGCAATGGCAGCTGATGGTGGAAAAGTCTTTAAGGTTGGGACTCATGAAGTATTCCCTTTACCTCAGGACTTTATTATGGAAGCTGGAGGATTATCAGCTCAAAACCCAGGTTATTAAAATTAATCATAAACTTAGAGGAGGATGAAAGTTCTCCTCTTTTTTTAGTATTTTGTTTTAAAAAATGATATAATGAAAAGGATAATATGCGCAATTGCCATTGCATCATTACTTACTGTTTCCTGCAAAAACTCTCAAAGTGCAAAACAGGAAGTTTCAAAAGCTGAAGTCGTAAAAAGCAATATTACTGACGAACAGTTGATGAACAGAGTTCAGAAAGATGCCTTGAAATATTTCTGGGAATATGCCGAACCAAACTCGATGTTGGGAAGAGAGCGCTACCATGAAGACAATATCTATCCGGATCATGATAAACATGTTGTGACAACAGGTGGATCAGGATTTGGTTTAGCGACCATATTAGTCGGAGTGGAAAGAGGCTTCGTTCCAAGAAAAGAGGCGGTAAAAAGATTGACTGTCATGATGGATTTCTTAGCAAAAGCAGATCGTCACAAGGGAGCCTGGTCTCACTGGATCAATGGCGAAACAGGAAAAACAGTTCCTTTCGGGAAAAAAGATAATGGTGGAGACTTGGTAGAAACAGCATTTTTGACATCCGGAATTTTAATGGTCCGTGAATATTTCAAAAATGGAAATGCAGAAGAAAAAGCTTTGGCAAAAAAATGTGATGAGCTTTGGAAAGGTATTCAATGGAACTGGTATACGAAAGGAGGCGAAAAAGTTCTGTACTGGCACTGGTCACCGGAATATCAGTGGGAAATGAATTTTCCGCTGCAAGGTTATAACGAATGTTTAATTACGTATATTTTAGCAGCTTCATCACCCACTTATTCAATCGATGCTGAAACGTATTACCAGGGCTGGACAAGAAATGGAACCTATCTTTCAGACAAAGAAAAATACGGACTTCCTATGTATGTTAAGCATAACGGAGCCGAGGAATATGGCGGTCCTTTGTTTTGGACTCAATATTCTTACATCGGTCTAGATCCTACCAACCTGTCTGATAAACTAATTAAAAATTATTTTGATTTAAATAAAAATCAGGTGCTTATCGACTACAAATACTGTGTTGAAAACCCAAAACAATGGAAAGGTTACGGACCTAATTACTGGGGATTAACAGCTGGATATTCGAGAAATAAAGACGGAAGCGTTGGCTATGATGCCCATTTCCCACAAAATGACCATGGCGTCATTACTCCGACTGCGGCTTTGAGCAGCTTTCCGTATTCACCGAAAGAATCAATGGATTTTTTAAGATTTATATATACTCAAAAGCCCGAATTTATCGGATCTGCAGGACCTTACGATGCAACGTCAATCAATTATGATAATTGGACGACTCCAAGATATCTGGCGATCGATCAGGGAACCATTGCACCGATGATTGAAAACTACAGAACAGGGTTTTTATGGAAATTATTCATGAATGCTCCGGAAATCAAGCAAGGTTTGAAAAAATTAAGCTTCAAATCAGAAAAATATAATATCAAATAATATTTTTTAGGAGCTTAATCCCGCTTTCCGCACTCGCTATTTTTGGGTTTTCGGGGGGGGGGGGGGGGGGGCGCCCCCACAAAAAAAAAAAAAAAAAAAAAAGGGGGAGAGGGGGGGGATAAATGTTTTTATATAAAGAAAAAG
>NZ_JANUFF010000005.1 GCF_024806495.1 Chryseobacterium sp. JUb7 | reverse complement strand
TGTGCTCCACGGCTTTCTCCGCCTGCGATATCGTATAAATAAAATATTCTTTTTACATTAAAAGGAAAGGATGAATTGTTTTCAACTACCGTAAGATTGCCTTCATCAAAATTGATTTTACCCAAATCAATCACACTACAATCGAATACTGAAAGATTATTTTTCATTCAAAAGCTTTTTAAATTCTTCAAAATCCCTGATATAATCCTGCTCATTATATGATTTGTCTGATACAATAAGCGCCAATGAATTGGTGGAGAAATTTTCAAGTCTTCGCCAATACATTTTTGGAATGTATAATCCGTAATAAGATCGGTTTAATGAAAATCTTTGTTCTTCAGATCCATCATGAATTACCACATCAAAGCTCCCTGAAAGAGCAATAATGAATTCCTGCTGTTCTTTAAATGCATGACTTCCTCTTACTTCTCCTCCCGGTACATCATAAATCCAGTAAGTTCTCTGTATCTCAAAAGGAAGCTGATTCGGATGTTCAAAAAAAGATAAATTACCTCTTTTGTCATAAATCTTGGGTAGCGAAATGAGTCTAGGTATCATGGAGTTTGCATTTTATAATCAAAATCAGGTCTTATGATTCCAGGATAGGTATGTAGCTTACTTCCTACTTTTACGTTTTCTACTTCAAATCCAACAAAATTGTCAATAGCAAACAACACTTCAGTCTGGTTTTTTCCAAAAATTAATTTAAAGTAATAATTTCCTGAATTTAATAATCCTTTAGGAATATCAAACTCTACAGTATAGACACCTGTTTTAGAATCTTGGTTTTCAGTGACAAGTTTTCCGACATGGAAAATTACAAGTTCTTCATAATTCCTTAATTCAAAAGTTGTATCTAAATTTATATTAGGCAGATTGTTTTGAAAAACTAATTTTACTTTTATTCCTGAGTCAATATCAATAATGCCTCCCTTAATCGGTAATACGGAAAATTCTTTAATTTTAATATTTTCGTTTCCTACACTTTCTTCAGGGTTTCCATTATCTAAATAATGAGTTAATGCAGAATTATTTTTTTGGTATTCAATAATAGTATCAAGCATATTGCCTTCATAGCCTAATGTTCCTTGATTTAAAAGAATGCCTTTATTGCAGAGCTCTTTTACAGCAGTCATATTGTGACTTACGAAAAGAATCGTTCTTCCTTCGCCTTTTGCCACATCATTCATTTTACCGAGACATTTCTTCTGAAAATCAGCATCACCCACGGCAAGTACTTCATCCACAATTAAAATCTCAGATTCTAAATGAGCAGCCACAGCAAAAGCCAAACGAACATACATACCTGAAGAATATCTTTTTACAGGAGTGTCAATATATCTTTCAACACCTGAAAAAGCTACAATCTCATCAAATTTTCGTGAAATTTCCTTTCGGGTCATTCCCAGGATTGCTCCATTAAGATATACATTCTCACGTCCTGTCATTTCAGGGTGAAAACCTGTTCCTACCTCTAAAAGTGAGGCGATTCGACCGTTAGTATATATTTGACCAGTTGTTGGTTTGGTTACCTTGCTTAAAAGTTTTAGCAAGGTGGATTTTCCGGCTCCGTTTCTGCCAATAATTCCGACAGCATCACCTTGTTCAATTTCAAAATTGATATCACGAAGAGACCAAACATATTCAGAGCTTCCTTTTGTGGTTCTGTCATTTGTTTCTCCGATTTTTAAATAAGGATCTTCTTTTCCTCTTATGGTATGCCAGAATCTGTTAAGATCATGGGAAAGGGTTCCTGTACCTACTTGTCCTAAGCGGTATTGTTTTGATATGTTTTCTGCTTTTAAAGCCAGCATTTTTTTAATTTTTGATTAATAGATTATACAGTATCCATAAATGTTTTTTCAACTTTGTTGAAAACCACAACTCCTATTGCCAAAAGAATAAGAATAATAACAGTACTGATTCCCAACATTAATGGAGAAAAATCTCCAACCCCTATCCATGCATATTTAAAGCACTCAAAAATACCAGTCAAAGGATTATAGTAAGACAGTTTTTTGAAAAACCCGGGAAGTGAAGATACCGGAAATATAACAGGGGTAGCATACATATATAAACTGACTCCAAAACCAAGTAGCATGCTCAAATCTTTATATTTGGTTGTGAGAGCAGAAAAAATCATTCCAACTCCTAATGCAAATAATGCCATCAGAAGTATTAAAAAAGGAGTGGCCAAAATCCAGATATTAGGATGTGCTTCACCTTTATAGAAGTAATAAGCCCAGCCCAGTATAAACAAAATGAGCTGTACTCCGAAACGCATTAAATTGGATAATACAATGGAGAGCGGTGTAACCAGTCTCGGAAAATAAACCTTCCCAAAAATATTAGCATTTCCTGCAAAAGTATAAGATGTTCCTAATAAGGAAGAAGAAAAATAATTCCAGAGAGTAACACCTGCTAGATAAAACAGCAATGGGGGAGCTCCATCTGTAGGTAGTTTAGCAATTTTACTGAAAACTACTAAGTAAACAATAGTTGTTAAAATGGGATTAATAAAAAACCAGATAGGACCTAAAATCGTTTGTTTAAAACTGGATACAAAATCTCTTTTAACAAACATGTAAACAAGATCCTTGTATTTCCAGACCTCTTTTAATTTTAAATCAAATAAAGAATGGTTGGCTCCAATCGTTTCAGTCCACTTTTGTTGTGGTTCATTCATCTGTGTAAAAATTTTAGTGCAAATTTATAATAATTAATTCTTACCTTATTTTTCTATCTGTGAAATATCATTCACATAAAACAGGAAAATAACAACTAATATATTAATATTTGTTATTATAAACAAAAACTATTGACTTATAAAGCCAATAGTTTATAAATATTTAAAGTGGATTGCTATTTATTAACAAGTTTTTTAAGGTATTCGCCATACCCGCTTTTTCCATATTTGGCAGCTGTTTCCAGTAATTTCTCTTCATTGATGAATTTATTTCTGAAAGCAATTTCTTCAATACAGCCAATTTTGAAACCTTGTCTTTTTTCAATAACACTTACAAACTCAGAAGCGTCATTCAGAGAGTCGAAAGTTCCGGTATCCAGCCAGGCAGTACCTCGGTCTAATACTCCTACTTCAAGCTTTCCGTTTTGAAGATAAACATTGTTGACGTCTGTGATTTCAAGCTCTCCTCTATGAGATGGTTTGATGTTTTTGGCAATTTCCACCACATTATTATCATAGAAATATAATCCGGGAACAGCGTAATTCGATTTTGGTTTTGCCGGTTTTTCTTCAATAGAAACGGCTTTGAAGTCATCATCGAATTCTACCACTCCGTATCTTTCAGGATCTGAAACGTGATAGGCAAAAACAACACCTCCATCCGGATTTGTTTTATTTTTCAATAAAGTTCCCATTTCTGAGCCATAGAAAATATTATCACCTAAAACCAATGCGGCAGCATCGTCGCCAATGAATTGATCACCCAGAATGAATGCCTGAGCTAATCCGTCCGGGCTTGGCTGTACTACATATTCTATATTACATCCGATCTGTGAACCGTCACCTAAAAGTTTAATAAAACCGGCCTGGTCATGAGGAGTTGTGATAATCAGAATGTCTTTGATACCTGCCAAAAGCAATGTAGAAAGAGGGTAGTAGATCATCGGCTTGTCATAAACGGGCATTAGCTGCTTGCTCACGGCAATGGTAAGAGGGTAAAGTCTGGTTCCGGAGCCTCCGGCTAAAATGATACCTTTCATCTTTAAATTTGTGTTTTAGTTATATTGGTTTTCGTAATATTTCTGGTAGTCACCGCTCGTTACGTTTTCCAGCCATTCTTTATTTTCAAGATACCAGTCTATGGTTTTCCCCAGACCTTCTTCGAAAGTTACAGATGGTTTCCATCCCAGTTCAGAATTTAATTTTGTTGCATCGATGGCGTAACGTTTATCGTGACCGGGTCTGTCTTTTACAAAAGTGATTAATTTTTCTGAATGTCCTTCAGGTCTTCCTAATTTCTCATCCATCTGTTTGATGAGTTCTTTTACCAAATCGATATTCTGCCACTCGTTGAAACCTCCGATATTGTATGTTTCTCCGGTTTTGGCTTCATTAAAAATTTGGTGGATACCTTTGGCATGATCAATTACGAATAACCAGTCTCTTGTGTATTTTCCGTCACCATAGATAGGTAAAGGTCTCTCGTTGATGATGTTTGATATGCAAAGAGGAATCAGTTTCTCAGGGAAATGATTAGGTCCGTAATTGTTTGAACAGTTTGAAATAATAAAAGGCATTCCATAGGTGTTTCCGTAGGCTCTTACCAGGTGGTCGGAAGCTGCTTTGGAAGCTGAATATGGAGATTGTGGGTCATAAGAAGTCGTTTCTAAAAAGAATCCAGTCTCACCTAAACTTCCATATACTTCATCTGTTGAAACATGGTAGAAAAGGTTTGTTCTTTTCTCATCCGGAAATCTTCCGTGGGTGTGATCTGGATTTAATGTCCAGAATTCCTTACAAAGATTTAATAGATTGGCAGTTCCGTTTACATTGGTGTTGATAAATGCCATCGGATCTGTGATACTTCGGTCAACATGGCTTTCAGCAGCAAGGTGAACAACAGCGTCAGGATTATATTTTTCGAATACTTTTCTTAATTCTTCAGGTTTTGTAATGTCTGCTTTTTCGAAAACATAATTGGGCTCATTTTCAATGTCCTTTAAGTTTTCAAGATTTCCGGCATACGTCAGAGCATCAAGGTTGATGATCTTGGAGTCCGGATTGTTTTTTACAAATTCTCTTACCACATGCGAGCCAATAAATCCTGCTCCTCCAGTAATGATTATATTTTTCATGTTTTTATATTATTGGCCATTGGCGTGTTGCTTCTTGGCTTTTAAGGTTACATTTTAATAACTATAATTTGGGACTACTTTATGTTGGCTACTTTCCAATCGTTTTACGTCCGATACTTTTATAAAAGAATCCGTTTTGTTCAGGAACTTCCAGCGGATACATATTTCTTCCGTCAAAAATCACTTTATGGTTCATCTTTTGAGCCATCAGTTCAAAGTTTGGATTTTTAAATTCAGGCCATTCTGTTGCAATAAATAAGGCATCTGCATTTTCCAATGCTTCATACATGCTTTTTGCATATTGAATCTTGTCTCCTAGTATTTTTTGAACGTTATTTTCTGCCACGGCATCATAAGCAACAATTTTCGCGCCTTTTTCTAAAAGTAAAGCAATATTGTCTAGTGAAGAGGCTTCACGGATGTCGTCTGTATTGGCTTTAAAGGCCAGTCCCCACATGGCGATGGTCTTGCCCTGAACGCTTCCTCCGAAATGTTTTTCAATTTCTGAAACAAGAATTACTTTTTGGGCAATATTTACATTTTCTGTAGCTTCCAGAATCTGAAAATTAAAATCTTCCTGCTTACCGGATTTTATCAATGCCTTCACATCTTTCGGAAAACAGCTTCCTCCATATCCTATTCCCGGGAATAAAAAACGGTGTCCTATTCTGTCATCACTTCCCATTCCGAGTCTTACTTTATCTACATCAGCACCTACTTTTTCGCAATAGTTGGCAATTTCATTCATAAACGTGATTTTTACGGCTAAGAATGAGTTGGCGGCATATTTTGTAAGTTCGGAAGATTTCTCATCCATGAAAATAATAGGGATTCCTGTATTGGTAAATGGCTGATAAATTTTAGCCATGATATCTTTTGCTTTGTCAGAACTTGATCCTACAACTACTCTCGCAGGATTCATAGAGTCTTCTACAGCAAAGCCTTCTCTAAGGAATTCAGGGTTGGAAACTACATCAAAAGGAATACTTGTTTTTGAGGAAATGACTTCACTTACCCGATCAGCTGTGCCTACCGGAACGGTACTTTTATTAACGATGACTTTATATTCGGTCATCATTTCACCGATGTCGTTGGCTACTTTAAGAACGTAAGAAAGATCTGCAGAGCCATCTTCTCCCGGAGGAGTTGGTAATGCAAGATAAATGACCTCGCTTTTATCTAAGGCTTCTTTTAGATTAGTTGTGAAAAATAATCTTTCGGCCTGGATATTTCTTAGAAACATTTCTTCAAGGTTCGGCTCATAAATGGGAACGACGCCGTTTTTCATACCTTCTACTTTTTTCTCATCAATATCTACACAGTATACTGAATTGCCAAGTTCTGCTAGGGTAGTACCTGTTACCAATCCTACATAACCTGTTCCTACAATCGTTATATTCAAAATGTATGTTTTTAAAAATTCTAGACAAAAATAATAAAAATACCTTCACTACAACCTTTAATTTAATGTAAATCAATTTTAACTTATTCGATTGATAATAAGGAGATTTTGGTTTTTTAAGAAAAATTTGTATATTTGCAATGGATTTACGGAAAAAATGGGAAGGCCTTCGGAAGAAAGCCTTTTTTCGTACAGGTAAATCAAGATTACATTTTTTATGGAGTTTAGAAAAAGAATTGAAGAATTATTAAATGAATTCCTTGACACCAGAAAAGATTTATTTCTCATTGATTTAAAGTTTTCTGCAGGGGATGATATCACTGTTATTTTAGACGGTGACAATGGCGTTTCTTTGCAGGATTGTTTGGATGCAAGCCGTGCAATAGAATTCAATATGGATCGCGAAGAGCATGATTTCAGCCTTCAGGTAATGTCTGCCGGGCTTAGTGAGCCTCTTGCGACTCCGAGACAGTTTGCTAAAAATTTAGGAAGAGAAATTGAAGTTTTATTGAATGACTCTACTAAAACAGAAGGAGAACTTGCAAAAGTTGATGAAGAAAAAATTACATTAATTCTGCGTTACCGTAAACCAAAAGATATTGGGAAAGGAAAAGTAGATGTGGAGGAGGAAAAAGAAATTCCGTACTCTGAGATTAAAAAAGCGTTAGTAACAATTAAATTTTAAAAAGAAAAAAGAATAAATGGACAATATAGCGTTGATTGAATCCTTTGGTGATTTTAAAGACGAAAAGGGGATCAGTAAGATTGATCTTATGGCGATTATTGAAGATTCACTGAAGACACTTTTGAGAAAAAGATATGATTCAGATGATCATTTTGATGTGATTGTTAACCCTGATAAAGGAGATTTTCAGATATTTTTAAATAAAACAATTGTAGAAGACGAGATGTCTGAAGATGATGATTTAGAAATTGAGATCTCTGAAGCTAAAAAAATCGATCCTACTTTCGAAGTTGGAGAAGACTTTACGATGGAAATTCCTGTAGCTCAGTTGGGAAGAAGAAATATCCTTACTTTGAAACAGATTCTTGCTACCAAACTGCAGGAGCATAACAACGCCATGTTGTATGAGCAGTTTAGAGATAAAATCGGGGAAATTGTTGTCGGAGAAATTCACCACATCCGTCACAAGCACGTTATTTTGCTTGATGATGAAGGAAACGAATTTATTTTGCCAAAAGAAAATCAGATAGGATCGGATTTCTTTAAAAAGGGTGAAAATATCAGAGCTATTGTTGAAACAGTAGATTTCAAAGGTTCAAAACCTCAGATTATTATTTCCAGAACTGCACCTAAATTCCTAGAGAAATTATTAGAGCTGGAAATTCCTGAAATTCAGGATGGGACTATTATTTTGAAAAAAGTAGTAAGAATTCCTGGTGAGAAGGCGAAAATAGCAGTAGATGCTTATGATGACAGAATTGATCCTGTAGGTGCCTGTGTAGGGGTGAAGGGGTCTAGAATTCATGGCGTTGTAAGAGAGTTGAGAAATGAAAACATCGATGTTATTCAGTGGTCTAAAAACCCTGAGATTTTGGTGAAGAGAGCTTTAGGAAATGTTACCATCAATAAAATTGACATCAATGAGGATCAGTCGTATGCATTGGTATACACGCCTATTGAAGAGATTTCTAAAGTAATCGGAAAACAAGGCCAAAACATCAGACTTGCTTCTTGGTTGACAGGTTATGAAATTGATGTGCATAGAGAAGCCAGCGAAGATGACGACGTTGAATTAAGAGAATTTAATGACGATATCGAGCAGTGGATTTTGGATGAATTTAAGAAAGTAGGTCTTACTACTGCGAAATCAGTATTAGATAAAGAAACGGAAAGTCTTCTGAATATGGTAGATCTTGAAGAAGAAACTATCGAAGAAGTGAAACGTATTCTAAAAGAAGAATTTGAAGATTAAGATTTTTAAATAAATTTTAATAAACAGTAAAAAAGAAATACTTTAATTTTATAGAATTAAAAAACAGTAAATAGTATAGATGCCAAAAATTAGATTAAATAAAGCGGTTAAGGAATTCAATATTTCGATGTCCAGATTAGTAGAATTTTTACAAGCTAAGGGTATCGAGGTTGAAAGCAATCCTAACGCTCAATTAGAAGAAGCGGCATATTCTGCATTGGAAGCTGAGTTTGCCAAAGACGGTGAGCAGCGTAAAGCTTCCCATGAGGTGGTTATCACTAAAGTTCCGGAAGAAAAACTGGAAATCGAAGAGAAAAAGACCCCTGAAGTAATAAGAGCTAAAGCTAATAAACCGGAAACTAAAATTTTAGGTAAAATAGATCTTGAATCTAAAAAGCCTGAAGTTGAAGAAACTCCTGCTGAAAAACCTGCTCCAGTAGTGGAGGAGAAGAAAGAAGAGGCTGCACCTGCTCCTGAGGTAAAAGCAGCTCCTGAAAAGCAGGAATTTAAAGTTCTGGATAAAATAGATTTGTCTCAAATAGAATCTAGAAATAGACCAGTGAAAAAAGACAAACCTAAAGAAGAGGAGAAAAAAGTTGAGGAAAAACCAGTTGTAGAACCTGTGAAAGAAACTCCAAAACCAGTTGTTGAGGCTGCTAAGCCTGCTGAGGTAAAACCTGTTGAAACGAAGAAAACAGAAGAAGAACCTCAAGAACCACAAAAAATTGAAACAGTTTATCAAAAGCTTGACGGTCCTAAAATCGTTGGTGAAAAGATCGACTTAACTCAATTTGCACCAAAACCAAGTTCTGGGGCTAAAAAGAAAAGAAAAAGAATTGAGAAGCCTGGTGGAAACAACCAGCAAGGTGGTGGAAACAACCAACAGGGCGGAAACAATAATAACCAAGGTGGAGGACAAGGAAACCGTCCTTATAACAATAACCAAGGTGGGCAAAACCGTCCTCAGGGACAAGGTGGACCGCAAGGAAACCGTCCTCCGGGGCAAGGTGGTCAAAACCGTCCGCAAGGACAGGGAGGCCCGGGTGGAAACCGTTTTGGAAATAACCAAGGAAACCGTCCGCCAGGTCAGGGTGGTCAGGGAAATCGTCCGCCAGGTCAGGGTGGGAACCGTTTTGGTAACAACAGACCGGGGCAAAGAACGATGCCTGTTGAATTAACTGACGAACAAGTTAAGAATCAGATCAAGGAAACTCTTGAGAAATTAACAAATAAAGGTGGTAAATCTAAATCTGCTAAACACAGAAAAGATAAGAGAAACTACCGAAGAGAACAGGACGAACGTCAGCAGGAAATTGATGCGGCAGACAGAACATTAAAGGTAACCGAATTCATTACTGTAGGTGAATTGGCAAGTTTAATGAATGTTTCTCCGACAGAAGTAATTTCTGCTTGTTTCTCACTAGGGGTAATGGTTACCATGAACCAAAGATTGGAAGCTGATACTTTATTGTTAGTAGCTGATGAATTTGGTTATAAAATTGAATTCTCAGATGCAGATCTTGAAGAAAACGATGCAGAAGACGAAATCGATACTGAAGAAAGCTTATTGCCAAGGGCTCCTGTAGTTACTGTAATGGGACACGTTGACCACGGTAAAACTTCATTATTGGATTATGTTAGAAAGACTAACGTAATTGCAGGGGAATCAGGTGGAATTACGCAGCATATCGGTGCTTATAATGTGAAGCTTGAAAATGGTCAGAGAATTACATTCTTGGATACTCCGGGTCACGAAGCCTTTACCGCGATGAGAGCGAGAGGTGCACAGATCACCGATATTGCAATTATTGTAATTGCTGCAGATGATGATGTGATGCCTCAAACGAAAGAAGCAATTGCGCATGCTCAGGCTGCACAGGTGCCAATGATTATTGCAATCAATAAGGTGGATAAACCAAATGCGAACCCTGATAATATCCGTCAGCAACTTTCTGGCTTAAACCCTCCGGTTTTAGTTGAAGAATGGGGTGGAAATGTTCAAGCGCAGGAGATTTCAGCTAAATTCGGTAATAACGTAGATGTATTGTTGGAAAAAGTTTTATTACAGGCTGAAATGCTTGAGTTGAAAGCTAATCCTGAACGTGCAGCAAACGGAGTTGTTATTGAAGCATCTCTAGATAAAGGTAGAGGTTATGTAGCAACAATGTTGGTGCAAACGGGAACTTTAAGAGTTGGAGATTACGTTGTAGCAGGTAAAAATCACGGTAAAGTAAAAGCTTTATTGGATGAAAGAGGGAAAAATCTTGAAGAAGCAGGTCCTTCGATTCCGGCAACAATTTTAGGATTGGACGGAGCTCCTACAGCAGGGGATAAATTCCGTGTGTATGCTGATGAAAGTGAAGGTAAGGCTATTGCTAATAAGAGAGAGCAGTTACAGAGAGAATTGTCAATCAGAACTAAGAAACATACGACACTTGAAGAATTAGGTAGACGTATTGCTTTAGGTGAATTCAAAGAATTGAATATTATCCTTAAAGGTGACGTGGATGGTTCTGTGGAAGCTCTTTCTGATCAGTTGCAAAGACTTTCGACAGAAGAAATCAGTGTGAAAATTCTTCACTCAGGTGTAGGACAGATTACAGAATCTGATATCAACCTTGCTGCTGCATCTGACGCAATTATCATCGGATTCAACGTAAGAGCCGGAGCAAATGCTAAAGATCTTGCAGATCGTGAAGAAATTGAAATCAGAACATATTCAGTGATCTATAAGGCGATCGATGAAGTGAAAGAAGCAATGGAGGGAATGCTTTCTCCGGAAATTCAGGAGCAGGTAATTGGTAATGTTGAAATCCGTGAGGTATTCAAGATTTCTAAAGTAGGAACAATCGCAGGTTGTATGGTTCTTACCGGAAAAGTAACAAGACAGTCAAAAGTAAGATTACTGAGAGACGGTATTGTTAAGTTTGATGGAGAATTAGAGAGTTTAAAACGTTTCAAAGACGATGTAAGAGAAGTAACAAAAGGTTACGAATGCGGATTGAATTTGAAAGGTTATAATGATATTGAAGTGGGTGATATTCTTGAGGTTTACGAAGAAGTAGCTGTAAAGAAAAAATTAAAATAACTCCACTTTTTGATTAAAATAAAAACCACTTTTTTTAAAGTGGTTTTTTTATTTCATAAAAATAATTTAATTTATAATGATTCTAAATAATAATTTTGTTTTTAGTGAAAATGTGTTAAATCTTTTTTTTGTTGTAAAAAAATTACATTTTAATAAATAATAAGTAGGTATTGTTGTTATATTTCATTTAATTTAAGTAATTTTTAAGTTAAATTCCAAATAATTATGATCATAATGTAGTAGAAAAACTTGCAAGTGTTAATATTTATTAACATATTTGCCCATTAAAATATATTAAAATTTGTTAATATGAATGTTAAATTACGTGTATTAACAGCTGGTGTCTTGTTTTTTGCAGGCCAAGCTGTATTTGCTCAAACAGACACTACTAAAAACACTCGACAAATTGAGGAGGTTGTAGTTTTGGGATATAGCAAAAAAAGTACAAAAGCTAAATCTACTGCTGCTTCGGTAACTGTTGATTCTAAAGCTCTTGAAAACCGTCCAAACGTTTCTTTTATTAATTCCCTACAGGGTAATGCGCCGGGGATTAGTATTAACTCTACATCAGGTTCTCCTGGTTCTGGTAAGATCAATGTTATGGTACGTGGTCTGTCATCTATCAATGCATCTACAGATCCATTGTATGTTATTGATGGATTGATTACTTCTGCATCTCAGTTTAGAAACCTAAACCCAGAAGATATTGATAACATCAGTATCCTGAAGGATGCGCAAGCTACGGCTATCTATGGTAACAGAGGAGCTAATGGTGTTGTGGTAATCAATACTAAAAATGCAAGATATAATAGTGGCTTAAAAGTTACCTATGATATGCTTACATCTTTTTCTGTTTTGCCTAAGACTAAATACAATATGTTAAGCGGAAGACAGTTGCTAGACTTGGAAGATCAGTATGGAGTTGGATTTGGATATACAGATGCACAAAAAGATGCAATACCAGAAACAGATTGGAATAAGCAATTCTTCCAGACTGCAATGTTGCAACAGCATACATTAGGTATTTCGTCAGGAGGAAAAAATATTAATAACTATACTTCATTAGGATATTTAAATACGGATGGTACTTTTAAGTCTACAGATTTCCAGAGATTTACTTTAAGAAATAACTTAAGTGGTAAGTCTGATGATGGAAGATTGACTTTCGGTATGCAGTTAGCAGTAGGATATTCTAAACGTCACCAGCTAGATCAGGAAACAAATGATGGTATTTCTGCAAACATTATCCAAAACCCTCTTTTTGGTTCTTTGAGAACGCCTGGTTACTTGGAGCCTTATCCGTTTGTTAATGGACAAGATATGTTCAACCAAATTGGTGGTGCTGGGACTAACTATCCTGGATGGGTACTTGCAGATATCGTAAGAGGTGGTATTGTTAATTTATTTACAGAAACTTCTATTCTTGCGAATGCAAACGTAAATTATAAATTGACAGATTGGTTATCAGTTGGAAACAGATCTGGTATGGACTTCAGAGAAAGTGACCGTACTTTTGCTCGTAACCCTACAGGTTATTTATCTCTTGCAGCAAGAGCAGCAGGAGCTCAGTACGGAGGTTTTGAGCAAATGACCAATACAAAAGATTTAACATTCAACTCTGTAACAAATATTACATTTGATAAGAAATTTGGTGATCACTCTTTAACAGTTGCTGGTTATTTAGATTATTTGAAAGCTCACTATTTATATAAGCTTAATCAACAAAACGGACTAGATCCATTTAACTGGTCGTTAGGAGCAGGAACTGGATATATTCCATTTAACCCTGCAACACCGTCATTATATGTGCCAACAGTACAAGCAGGTAAGATTAATGCGGGTACTTTAGCAGTAATCGGAACATTGGAATATGATTATGCTGGTAAGTATGGTGTGAGTGGAACGGTAAGAAGAGATGGATCATACAGATTCCCGAAAGAAAACAGATGGGAAACATTTTGGTCAGTTGGAGCTCGTTGGAATATTGAGAAAGAAAGTTTCTTAGAAGGTTCAACAGTTGTAAATATGTTGAAACTTAGAGGGTCTTATGGTACTACAGGTAACCAGAACTTAATTCAACCAACTAACAATGGTAACCCATTATTCCCTGGATCTAATATTTATACCGATTTAATTGCAAGTAACACAGGGTATATGAACTCTGTTGGTTATAATGCAGTAGTTGGTAACCCAAATGTACAATGGGAGAAAGTTAGTCAAGGTAACATTGGATTAGACTTTGGTTTATTCAAGAATGTGGTAGAAGGTACTATTGATGTTTACAAAAAGAAAACTGAAAGACTATTTAATAATATTACATTATCTGCTGTTACAGGACAATATACAATTAATGGTAATAACGGTGAGTTAGAGAATAAAGGTATCGAAGCTTCATTGAGATTTAATGTGTTGAAAAATAAAGACTATAGCTTATCTATTTTTGCTAATGGTGCTTATAACAAAAACACGATCTTATCGTTTGAGGGAGCTGACCTTTCTGATGATAACGTAAACGCAGAAGGAGGTCCAATCGGACAATGGAATCTTTATCAGTACGTAGGAGTTAACCCAGCTACAGGTGAACAACAGTTTATCGGTAAAGACGGACAGATTACAGAATCTCCTTCTCCAGATGATAAAGTGTTAACAGGTAAATCTTATGTTCCTAAATTTACAGGAGGATTTGGTCTAAATGCTAATTACAAAGGTTGGTTTGCTGATGTATTATTCAGTTACCAAGCAGGAGGTTGGATGTATGACAACGTATATTCTTGGTTAATGGATCCTAGTTCATTAGGTACGGGAGCAAACTTTGCCGGTGACATTTTAAACTCTTGGACTCCAGATAATACAAATACAAATATACCATCTATAACTGCTAATAATTCAGGATTAGAGGGTTCTTCAGACAGATATCTTTTCAAAACTGATTTTATCCGTCTTAAAAATGTGACTTTCGGATATAACTTCAGCAAAGACTTATTAAAAGGTCTTCCTATTACAGGGGTTAAAGTATTCGTTCAGGCGGAAAACTTAGCAACATTCACAAAATGGAAAGGTTACGATCCAGAGCCGATGTTTGCTTACTCATTAGGTGTTTATCCAAATCCTAAAACGATTTCAGTAGGACTTAATGTACAATTTTAATAATAAGTTGAAATGAAAAAATTAATTTTAAATATATCTATAATTGGTTCTGTTTTAGTCTCTTTAGGAGCGTTACAGAGCTGTAGTGATGCACTAGACACAAACTTGCAACCAGGAACAGTTGAGGATGATGGAACTCCGTTTACGACTACTGATGCCCTTTATAATTATATGATGGGTAACGTATACGGAACATTAGAGCCTGGACCTGCTATCTATAGTTCTGCTGTACTTGCAGATGAAGTAAAGCCTGGAGCTTCTAGCGGAGGTCAGGAATTTTCATTACACCGTTATTTTCTAACTTCTCAAGAACCGCTTGTTGCTACAGTTTGGCAAAATAATTATGCAGTTATTAACCACGTAAATCGTTTGATTAGAGGTGCTGAAGGAATAACTCCTGTAAATGCTGCAGACCAAACTAGATTAACTCAAATCTTAGCTCAGGCAAGAGCTATGAGAGCTTTTGCATATCTTCAATTGGAAACTTATTTTTCAACTGATATGAAAGACCCGAATGCTCTAGGGGTTATACTAGTGAAGGATGTTCCAGATCTTCATGCTAAACTTCCCAGAGTTAAAAATTCTGATATTTATGCATTCATTGAAGAAGATTTAACGTTTGCGAGAAATACATTTAATGGTATTGCTGATCCTACACAGTATTTTATTGGTAGAAGTGCGGTTAATGCGATATCTGCTAGATATTTCTTGTATAAAGGGGATTATGCACAAGCTAAAACTTATGCACAAGCTGTTATTACAGCTTCTACGGCTGTAGCGGCAAATAGTTTTGCATTAGCTGCTGCAACTCCTATCACAACTAGTGCTGCACCAACAATTGATAACTCTGCATGGAGAACTCTTTTCTATGCGGTTGGATCTTCTTTCAATCCTTACAGACAGATGTGGGTTGATCAAAACAGAGGTGAATCAATTTTCTCGTTAGGACGTATTGCTTTAACAGGAAATGGTGTTGCGATTGGAACATATTGGAATACAAATAGTTCTTCTCTTTCTGGATCGCCAATGTGGTTCTGGGGCCGTAACTTATATAATTTATTTGTAAGTGGACATTCTAATGGAGATATTAGATGGTTGGTAAACAGAGACCCTACTACTGCTGCAAATGCAAACTATGCAACTTTATATCCAAATAACTTAGGTCAGACAAGGTCATCAGACCGTCTTGTTGTAGATAAGTATCCAGGTAAAACAGGTACTAACACCAGAAATGATGTGAAATTATTTAGACTTTCTGAAATGTATTTCATTTTAGCTGAATGTGCTATTAATGATGGTCAATTATCTACTGCAGCAGGTTACATCAAGAATGTAAGAGATGCAAGAAACTTTACGGGCCCTGTTGCTGCTCCTACTTATGCAAGTGCACAAGCTGCTTGGGCTGATGTATTGCAAGAAAGACGAGTGGAATTAGCTCTTGAAGGTCACCGTTATATTGATCTTAAGCGTCTTGCTGTTAAAGCAGGTGTAACTATGGATAGAAATAATACAGATGATATTGTATTAACTTCTAACTTGGCGAATGGTGATTACAGATATACATTCCCAATCCCATTGTCTGAAATTTCGGCTAACCCGAATGCTCAGCAAAATACAGGTTATTAATCAAACAATAATCATATAATATTAAACCCTGCTTCAAGCAGGGTTTTTTATTTGCCATTATTTCTTATTTTTGCTTTACAAAATTTGATATTGAAATCCTAGATTTAGGGTGACGTGTGACTTTTTGAAATAATATAAATGAACACATGAAGTATATACTTGCGATAATAGTTTTCTTTGGTTTTATGACTCAGGCACAAGTCGTTAATAAAACGGACTCTAATAAACTTCCTAATAAAGAAGAAGACACCTTAGTCATCGATTCCGGGAAAAAAGATTCTATGAAAATATTTAAACCTACGATTAATGATTATCAGTATCAGACCCAATTTTCAGAGAAAAAAGTTTTTGATACGGTGATGACTTTTGATAAGACCTATATTTTCTCTCAGTATAATAATAGAGATAACTTCGGAAAAGCTCAGTTTGCGAATGTGGGAGCCGGATTTAATCCGCTGTCCTATGAGGTGAATGCTGAAGAAAATTTATCATTGCTACCTACGAACAAATCCTACGGAATTTTAGGAATTAATGATGTTAAATATTACGATGTAAAGACGCCAACCGCTACATTTGTTTATCATAATTCAATGAAAAACGGTGCCGCTTTAAAGTCAACCTACACTCAGAATATCGGAAAAAGGTTCAATTTTGCACTGGAATATATGGGGCTTCGTTCGCAGGGACTTTACAGAAACTCTTTAGCTGCCAATAACAATACGTTGTTTTCCGGACATTATACTTCCAAAAGTGGGAGTTATGAATTGTTTGCCCATTATCTGCATCAGAATGTAAACAATCAGGAAAATGGTGGAATTGTCGCAGACAGCCTTTTCATGAACGGAGACAGCGATTTCAGAAACCGAACCAATGCTCAGGTTAGCCTGGCTGGTACAAGTTCTCAGTTTTCCTACAGAAGATATTATTTAACGCATCAGTTTGCGCCTTTTAATTCCGAAAAAATTCCCTTTAAAATAAGACATACGATTTCAAATCAGGGAAATAAATACTTTTATCACCAGGATGCTTTGGAAACACTTTGGTATGACGACGAGTCGCAGCTTGTTTCAGGATTTCCGCTATCAACAAAAAAATACTCCAACAATTTCAGCAATACGGTAAGTCTGGTTTGGGATAATGAAAAATTTAAATTGGATGCCGGTGTACGCTATCAGATGATAAAATTCGGAACAACAGAAATTATTTCGCCCAATTTTGAAATTCCTAGTGAAATGAAAGAAAACAGAATTGGAGCTGTAGGAAATTTACAGGTTAAATTATTTGATAAAATTCAGCTCAATTCATTCTTAGAATTCTCAAACGGAAGCCAGTTTGGAAGTTATGTGAAAACAACAAATAATATTAAGTTTGAGCCAATCAAAGATTATTTTGTGAACGCTAAGGTTAATTTTCAAAGCGCATATCCTTCATTTAATTATCTTGCCAATACTTCTGTTTATAATAACTTTAACTATTATTTGCAGGATGCCAAAAATCAGGCGATCACGGAAATTGGCGGAAGTATCAATTTAAAATGGTTCAAGACAGAAATTTTTGCCAATTATTTCAGAATAGACAACTACACTTATTTTGATATGGAGGCCATGCCGGCTCAGAGTGAAAGTTCTTTAAATATTTCTCAAATCGGAGGCGATGCCACTTTCAGCTACAGAAATTTTCACCTGAATACAAGATTACAGTTCCAGAATGCACTGACGAATAAAGACCTTTTACCTATGCCGGGCTTTATAGGAAGAGCCAACTTTTTCTATCAGTCGAAGGCCTTTAAAAATGCGGCTGAAATTCAGGCGGGTATAAAAGTGTATTATTTCTCAAAATTTGCTTCCAGAGAATATCTTCCGGTTCTTAATGAATATATTTTACCCGGAACAAATTCTTTCTCCATCGGAGGGCAACCTATTGCTGACGTATATATTAATATGAAGGTTAAAAAAATGTTCTTTTTTATCGAAGGACAGCAGATTGGGACTGTTCTGTCTCACAATAAAGCATATGCATTTCCACATTATCCGGTTTATGATTTTAGATTAAACATCGGAATTGTGTGGTATTTGTTCAACTAAAACTTAATTAAAGTTGAAAACAATTAATAAAATATCATTTAACGATATACAAAGCATTCCTCAGCTTGTAAAAGATTTTTTAAATCAGAAAATTGAGGGTTTTGGAGAAAATATTTTTTCTTTCGATAATTTTAAGAATCAGATTCATCTCAAACAAAACTCTTTTACAAAAGAACAGAGAGCGGTTTTGTCTGAGGTCTTTAAAAGTCAGTTATCCAATCTTTCTCTTTCTTCAAAGCAAAAGGAAAATATTGAAAATCTAAGACAGCCTGAGACTTTCACGATTACTACAGGACATCAGCTGAACTTATTTTCGGGACCGGTTTTCTTTGTTTATAAAATCTTACAGACGATTAAAACATGTACCGACTTGAAAGAAAGCTTTCCTGATTTTAATTTTGTCCCTGTCTATTGGATGGCTTCGGAAGATCATGATTTTGCCGAAATCAACCATTTTAAAACAGAAAACAATTATTACGAAAGCAATGAGAAATCTGGCGGACCTGTCGGAAGAATAAAAATAAGCGATACTTATTTCATTTCTGAATTTGAAAAAGAATTTAAGGATTCTATTTTCGGAACGGAGTTGATTTTGATGTTAAAAGAAGCTTACAAGGTTGGAAATACTCTTACAGAAGCCATCAAAACACTGGTGAACCGTCTTTTCTCGGAATTTGGACTGTTAATTCTTGATGGGGATTCTAAAGAACTTAAAAATCAAATCAAAGATATTTTTAAAGACGAACTTCTTCATTTCAGCTTACATGAAAATGCTAAAGAAAAAGTAAACTTCTTAACGGAAAAATATGGCAAGGTCCAGGTGAATCCACGTGAGATCAATCTTTTTTATTTATCTGAAACAAGAGACCGAATTGATTTTGACGGAACTAACTACAATATTGTAGATACAAATATTCGATTCACAAAGGATGAAATTGTAAATGAACTGGAGAATTTTCCGGAAAAATTCAGCCCAAATGCCTTAATGCGCCCGGTGTATCAGGAAACAGTCTTGCCCAATCTGGCTTATATAGGAGGGAATGCAGAGATCATGTATTGGCTTGAACTCAAGGATTATTTTTCTACAATCAATATTCCTTTTCCGATCCTGATTCCAAGAAACTCAATGTTATTTTTAAAAGAAAAAACTTTGGGTAAAATTGAAAAACTCAACCTGCATGTTGATGATTTCTTTCAGAATTTTACAACAATCACCAATAATAAAGTTTTAGATAATAATGAAATTCTAAGATTGCTTGAGGAGAAAGAAAATCTTTTAACAAAACAGTTTTCTGAATTGAAAATAATTGCTGAAACTACTGAGCAATCTTTTGGAAATATGGTGAAAGCGGAAGAAGTAAGACAGCTGAAATCTTTTAAAAGACTAAAAAAACGCCTTCTTCACGCAGAAAAAATAAAACAAAGTGAATTATTAGAAAGACTGGAAAATCTGTTTTTAGATGTACATCCTTCTAAAATCTGGCAGGAAAGGGTTTATAATTTTAGCGTATTCTTTGCAGATTATGGGTATTCATGGCTTGAAACTTGTTTAGAAGAAATGGAAATAAGAGAGTCCAAACTAATAATTGTTGCCATTTAATTTTAAAGAAGTATTTTTGTAAATATAATTATCGACTATGATAAAGAGGTTTTTTATTCTATCCAGTTTATGTATGGTTTTGGGCGTGTCTGCTCAGAAATCGCACACCGTTATAAAAGGAGATACTCCCTACAATATTGCAAAAAAATACGGACTGACTGTAGATGAATTGTATAAGTTAAATCCAAAGGTAAAGGATGGTAAGCTTGCGCTTGGAGATATTTTGACCGTTAAAAATGAGAAAGGTGCTGTTGCTGCAGCTCCTAAAACTGCTGTTACTTCAAAACCGGCGAATAATTCTCAGGTGGGTAAAATTGTCTTACAGCCCAAGCAAACAGTCTATGGAATTACAAAACAATATCGTATTTCTGAAACTGATTTGAGAAAATTGAATCCTGAATTGGATTCACATATGAAAATTGGTGATGAAATTACATTACCTCTTGAAAGTATAAAAAAATATGGAGGAGACCAGCAACAGGTTGTTGCTGTAGCTGCAAAACCCGTAGAAACATCTGTTGAGACACCGACAGCAACTGTTACTGCAGCGGAAGGAGATTATGTAGTACAGGCAAAAGATAATTATTACAGAATTTCAAAACAGTTTAATGTTACCAAAGAAGAGCTTTTCGCCTTAAATCCTGGATTGGAAGATAAAGGGCTGAAACCGGGAGAATCTATCAAAGTGAAAAGGTCAGGTGGAGGAGCATCTACTGCAACTGTAATTTCTACAGAGAGCAATTCAAAAACAAAAGTAGATTCAGGGAACGAAAAATCGTCTTCAAATACCAGTACGGCTGTAGGTGATGATTATGTGACCTATACTGTTCAGCAAGGGGATACTGTTTTTTCTATCGTGAATAAGTTCGGAATTTCTATTGACGAATTAATCGCTTTAAATCCTGATTTATCTCACGGATTGAAATCCGGGATGGTTTTAAAAATTAAAAAACTTGATCCTGCTTATGTTAAGAAAAACGGTGATGCTTTGAGCGTTGTTTTAATGTTACCTTTCGGTTACAGTACCAATGAAACTCAGTACAGAGCAATGGCCACAGATTTCTTAACAGGCGCAAAACTGGCTATTGAAAGAAATGCAAGAAACGGACAGAAATTAGACATAAAAATAGTGGATTCCGGAAATGAAGCGTCATTCAGAAATTCATTAACTCAAATAAATCCCGATAATACAGATTTGATTATCGGACCGTTCTTTAAGTCAAATGTTGTTGACGTATTGGATTTTACTAAAAATCAGAAAATTCCAATTGTTGCTCCATTCGCAAACTCTCCGGAGTTGTACACTTACAGCAATCTGATTATTGTAGAAACAAATGATCAGACTTATGCTGATAAAATTATTGAAGAAGTAAAGTCTGCTTACTCTGATCAAAAAGTTTATATCGTAGCTGATGCTAAAAAAGATAATGCAAATTATATCAAAGCAGGTCTCGAAAAAGCTTTAAAAAGTCCTAACGTAATTATTGTAAATTCTCCGGCAGATATTCAGCTGGATCAGAATATGATGACAGGACAGTCTGCACCGGTTATTGCTATTCTGGCTAATGACAATGATGCGGCTGGAGATGCTTTTGCCAATAAAGTGATTGCTTTATCTAAAGAAGTTCAGGGAGTAAAAGCTTTCAGTATGTACTATTCGCCAGTTTTCGAGAAGAAAGTGGACGATCTTAGTCAGGCAAATCTGGTCTATCTGATGGATAGAAAGATCAATGCGGAAGGTAATTTTGAAAAAGAGATCCTGGCAGCTTATAAAAGTAAGTACTGCAAGACTCCTCCAAAATATGCTATTGTAGGTTTTGATGTAGTAAACGATATGCTGACAAGAGAAAACAAAAAAGGAGAGATCTTTAAACAAATGAATAAAGTGCAGACTCAGTTGGCTACCAAATTTGAGTTTGTAAAATCTAAAGCAAACGGAGCTTATGTAAATACGGGTCACCGTGTGATCAGATTAGTACCTTAAGGTTCTAGGTTGATCGTTATTAACATTATCTTTATATTTGCAAAATATTTAAATCAATACATGAAAGCACTTGTATTTCCTGGGCAGGGTTCTCAGTTCGTAGGAATGGGAAAAGAATTGTACGATTCTAGAAAAGACATTAAGGACTTGATGGAATCTGCCAACGAAATTTTGGGGTTTGATATCCTTTCTATTATGTTTAATGGAGCGGATGAAGATCTTAAAAAAACAGAGGTTACCCAACCTTCAATTTTTATACATTCAGTAGCTGCGCTTAAAGCAGTAAACGGTCTTGGAGCCGAAATGGTTGCCGGGCATTCTTTAGGAGAATTTTCAGCATTAGTGGCTAACGGTGTTTTATCTTTCGATGACGGACTGAAGTTGGTCTCTGAGAGAGCTAAAGCAATGCAGGATGCCTGTAATGTTAATCCGAGCTCTATGGCTGCAATTTTAGGATTGGAAGATGCTAAAGTTGAAGAAATCTGCGCTCAGATTGATGGAGTTGTAGTTCCCGCAAATTACAACTGTCCCGGACAATTGGTGATTTCCGGAGAAACTGCTGCTGTTGAAGAAGCATGTGTAAAATTGAAAGAGGCAGGGGCGAAAAGAGCTTTGTTATTGCCTGTAAACGGAGCATTCCATTCTCCATTGATGCAGCCTGCACAAGAGAGACTGGCGGCGGCGATAGAGAAAACAAAATTCAGAAACGCTACAATTCCTGTATATCAGAATATTACTACTACAGCGATTACAAATCCAGAAGAAATTAAACAAAATCTTATTGCACAACTTACAGGTCCTGTAAAATGGACACAGTCTGTTCAGAATATGATTAAAGACGGGGCTAACAACTTCATTGAAGTAGGACCTGGAAAAACACTTCAGGGATTAATCAAAAAAATTGATTCTTCTGTAGATGTTGCCTCTGCAATCTAAAAATTAAAAATATGAGCGAGATATTTTCACCGGGAAAGCTAATGCTTACGTCAGAATATTTCGCAATGGACGGAGCTCTTGTCTTAGCGGTACCTACCAGGCTGGGACAAGAGTTTTCGTTTCAGGAAAGGGATGATCAGAGATCTTTGATTTTCTGGGAAGCCTATCATCAGAACAAAATATGGCTAAAAGCAGTCATAGATTACAAAAACTGGCAGGTTTTAGAAACTAATATTCCATCAAGTGCTGAATTTATTTTAAAGACTTTAAAAAATGTTCAGGCACTTTCTGCAATTCAATTCAAAAGTGATGTTACTTATCATTTAACAACAAATCTTCAATTTCCATCGGACTACGGGCTTGGAAGTAGCTCTACTCTAATGAACAATTTAGCAGAGTGGGCACAGATCGATCCTTTTTATTTAAATAAGATAAGCCTGGGGGGGAGTGGCTATGATATTGCCGTCGCAAAAGAGAAATCTGCTGTCCTTTTTCAGAGCGTTCCAGAGATTAAATATGAAAAGGTCAATTTTGACCCTTCTTTTAAAAATGAGCTTATTTTTATTCATCTAAATCAAAAGCAGGACAGTCGCGAAGGAATAAGTTTTTACAAGTCAAAAACGAAGTCTCAAAAGTTGGTTGATGAATTTTCGGATCTTACAAGAAATATTTTACTATGTAACGAATTGGAAAAATTTTCTGACTTAATGTTAATTCATGAGCAAAAAATCTCCAATTTCCTTGAAATTCCCACAGTTAAAGAGAAGTTTTTCTCCGATAGCCCGGTTTTTGTTAAAAGTTTGGGGGCTTGGGGTGGAGATTTTGTCATGAGCTCAAAATTTGATGGCTTTAAGGACTATTTTTGGGGAAAAGGTTTTTACACTATTTTTGAATACAATGAAATAATTCATTGATTTTCAGTTTTTTATAGGGCTTATTTTTTATTTGCCATTCTGACTTATATCATTATATTTAAACCACCTTTAACAATTAATTAATATTAATTTTGTTGAACCCAAAAAAGAAATAGAAAATATAAGTAAAATGAAACACGCTAAAATCATCCAAGATTTAGAAAAATTAGGGATTAAAGGAAATTACGAAGTCGTCTATAATCCTTCTTATGAAGAATTGTATCAGGCTGAAGTTGCTCCTGAAAATCAAGGCTTTGAGAAAGCTGAGCTTACGGAATCTGGTGCAGTATCAGTAAAAACAGGAATTTTCACAGGTCGTTCTCCTAAAGACAGGTATATAGTTCAGGATGATGTTACAAGAGAAACAATCTTCTGGGATGGTAAAGTAAATTTACCTACCACAGCGGAAATTTTCCAGTCTTGTAAAGATTTAGTGCTGAACCAGCTTTCTACCTCAAAGAAAATGTATGTTGTAGATGCTTTTTGTGGAACAAATGCTGACACAAGATTAAAAGTAAGGTTCATCGTTGAAGTAGCGTGGCAGGCGCATTTCGTTACTAATATGTTTATCCGTCCTTCTCACTATGAGCTTGAAAACTTCGGAGAGCCTGATTTCACAGTAATCAATGGTTCTAAAACGACAAACCCGAACTGGGAGGCTCAAGGATTGCATTCTGAAAACTTCGTGATGTTCAACCTTACTGAAAAACTTCAGATTATCGGAGGAACCTGGTATGGAGGAGAAATGAAGAAAGGAATGTTCGCTATGATGAACTATTATCTTCCATTAAAGGGAATGGCTTCAATGCACTGTTCTGCAAACGTAGGTGAAGAAGGAGATGTTGCTCTTTTCTTCGGACTTTCAGGAACGGGAAAAACAACTTTATCTGCTGATCCGAAAAGATATCTGATTGGTGATGATGAACATGGTTGGGATAACAATGGAGTATTCAACTATGAAGGAGGTTGTTATGCAAAAGTAATCGACCTTTCTGAAGAAAAAGAACCGGATATTTTCAGAGCAATCAAAAGAGATGCGCTTCTTGAAAATGTTGTGGTGAATAACGGAGTTTCCGACTATACAGACGGATCAATTACAGAAAACACGAGAGTTTCTTATCCGATTTATCATATTAATAAAATCGTTTTGCCTTCAAAAGCAGGACACGCGAGCAAAATTGTTTATCTTTCTGCAGATGCATTTGGGGTATTGCCTCCGGTTTCTGTTTTGGATGAAAATCAGGCTCAATATCACTTCCTTTGTGGGTATACTTCTAAATTAGCAGGTACTGAAAGAGGAATTACTGAACCTCAGCCTTCTTTCTCGCCAGCTTTTGGTGAGGCTTTCTTAACATTACACCCAACAATGTATTCAAAAACATTGATCGGAAAAATGAAGGAGCACGGTGCTAAAGCATACCTGGTAAATACAGGTTGGAATGGTACTGGAAAGAGAATTTCTTTAAAAGATACAAGAGCAATTATTGATGCTATCATTGATGGTTCTATCGAAGATGCTCCAAAAACAAGAATTCCTATTATGAATCTTGAAGTTCCTACAGAATTGCCAAATGTTTCTGATGGTATTCTAGATCCTAGAGATACTTATAACGATGCTTCTGAATGGGAAGAAAAAGCAAAAGATCTTGCGGCAAAATATATCAAAAACTTTGATCAGTATTGCAATACTGAGGAAGGTAAAAAGTTAATTGCTTCAGGTCCTCAGTTACAAGAGCAGACAACAAACTAAATTATAAAGCCTCATCAATTGATGAGGCTTTTTTTATATTTTTTAATGCTTCGACAAGCTCAGCATGACACCGTTATAAAGTGACTGTTAATATATACAATATTGGAAGATAAAAGTTAATCGCTTCAGGTCCTCAGTTACAAGAGCAGACAACAAACTAAATTTTAAAGCCTCATCAATTTGATAAGGCTTTTTTATATTTTGCTTCGACAAACACTGCATGACACCGCTACAAATGTGCTGCTAAATGGTAACAAGTTAATATTAGAGTAGTGTCATGCTGAGCCTGTCGAAGCATCTTTCAATTTTATCTTAATACAATTACTTCAAACTCAAGATCGCCAATCGGTATCCATCCATTCCAAATCCGGACAGAACGGCATCTGAATTAGCAGCGGTTACTGATTTTTGGCGAAATTCCTCTCTTTTGTAAATGTTACTGATATGAACCTCCACCTTCTGTTTCTGAATATTTTTTAAACAGTCGGCAATGGCATAGGAATAATGCGTGAAAGCCCCCGGATTGATCACCAATGCATCAAAATCGTCTTTCTGAAGTCGGTTAATTATTTCACCTTCAATATTGGTCTGATAATATTGTATTTCATGAGAAGGAAATTCAGATTTCAGTTTTTCCAAATAATCTTCCATTGAAATTGTTCCGTAAATTTCAGGTTCTCTTGTGCCTAACAAGTTCAAATTAGGACCGTTTACAATTAAAACTTTCATTCTATAAAATTAATAAGTTTTTTGAATTAATCTCACGTTTATTCAAGTGTTTTTTGATCGTAAAATGATAAAAAATGTGTCAAAAAAGGGGATTAAAGCTTACATTTTGATATATTTTTTTCAAAAAACTACTTGAAAAAACGACATAACTAATAATTGCTTATAGTCTTAAAGTTAAATTTTATCCATTGCATTATTTTTAATGATATTTCTCATATTTGAAAATTTAACATTTCTGTGTAAGTCTTTATTTTATTGGTTTTTAAGTGGAAATTAACTTAATTTTTGTGAAATTATAATTAATTTTTTAAAAGTCTACTTGTTTTATAGACTAATTGTTTTTAGCTTTGCAGACATATTTCGATCGGCTTATAAAGAAAGATGGAGGGAACTGACCCTGTGAAATCTTAACAACCTGCAGAAAGCAAGGTGTTACATTCAGCCTTTAAAGGAAAAATAAGCAATTGGTTAATCGTATTTATCGATGCCCTTTGCTGACTTTTCTGCAAAGGGTTAATTTTTAATATTTGATACATAAAATTGATTATGATTAGCAGAAATTTAATTAATTCAAAAATTTGGATTCCGCCAGTTGCAGCATTCTTTCTGGGAATTGCACAGGTAAACGGGCAGGATACAAAAAAAGATACACTTCGCGAAAAAGAAATAGATGAAGTAGTGGTAGTGGCTTATGGAAAAGCAAAAAGAACAAGTTATACAGGGTCGGTAGCGACAATTTCCAGCGAGAAAATCAACAGCAGACCGGTTACCAATATTACAAAAGCACTGGAAGGACAGGTGCCAGGACTTCAGGCAGTAAGTTCTTCAGGACAACCGGGTTCAACGGCTTCGATAAGAATTCGTGGAATAGGTTCTATCAGTGCTTCGAGTAATCCTCTGTTTGTAGTAGATGGAATTCCTTTTGACGGAAATATCAACTCAATCAGCCCGAATGATATTGAATCGATCAGTGTTTTGAAAGATGCGACAGCAAGTTCATTATATGGTTCAAGAGGGGCGAACGGAATTATCATTATCACGACAAAATCCGGTAAAAAAGGGGAAGCCCGTGTGAATTTTAATATCAGTCAGGGGTTCTCAAGCCGGGCAGTGAAAGATTATGAGCAGCTGAGTACCGACCAATACTATGAGCTGTACTGGGAGGCATTGAGAAACGGATATAAATCAAGCCAGATCTCTTCTCAGCAGGCAGCGCAAATGGCGACTGATAACCTGGTGAATGCATTGGGGATCAATCCCTATGGAGCAAGCTATACAAAACCGGTAGGAACAGATGGGAAATTGGTAGCCGGAGCAACACCTTTATGGAACGACAACTGGAAGGATATCTTACAGAGAGTAGCTTCAAGAAATCAGGTAGATCTGGACATCAGCGGGGGGAATGAAAAGAGTAATTATTTTTTCTCTTTAGGATATCTGGATGATAAAGGAATTGCGATAGAGTCGGGGTTTAAAAGGTACAGTACCAGATTAAAAATCAATTCTGAAGTGAAGAAATGGCTGAATGTCGGAGCCAACTTAGCGTATACCAACAGCCTTCAGGAAGCACCGCCTTCATCAGATTCAAGAACTGATAATGTGATTAATGCAGCGAGAATTATTCCGTCTTTCTATCCTTATTATGAAAGAAATGCAGATGGAAGTTATAAGCTGGATTCCAACGGAAACTATATTTATGATTTCGGAAAATACAGACCTACAAGTGCATTGCAGAATGAAAATGCGGCTGCAACACTGCCTCTGGATAAAAACGAGAACAGAGAAGATAATTTTTCAGGAAAAGGTTTTGCTGAATTTACTTTCTTACCGGAACTTAAATTCCGGACAAGTTTCTCTGTTGATTTAGTAAATTACAACGGTCATTATTATACCAATCCTTTATTGGGAGAAGGCGCGGAAATCGGAGGTTCGGTAACGAAAACCAACTCGAGAACGCTGTCTTATACAACAAGTAATATTTTGACGTATGATAAAAAATTCGGACAGCACCATATTAATATTTTGGGTGGTCAGGAATTTTATCATTATGAATATCAGACCATTTCAGGAAGCAGAAGTCAGTTTTCACTTCCATATTATTACGAGCCTGATGCAGCGGCCTTGTTAGGCGGATTCAGCGGAAGCAGTGATAAATTGGGATTGCTAAGTTATCTAGGTAAAGCGGAATACGATTACCAGAATAAATATTTCCTCTCAGGATCGGTAAGAGCAGATGGTTCTTCAAGATTTTCTCCTGAAAACAGATGGGGAACATTCTGGTCTGTGGGAGGTTCATGGAAAGCATCTAATGAAGCTTTTATTAAGAATTTAAATTTCTTCAATCAGTTAACACTTCGAGCAAGCTACGGTGGACAGGGGAATGATAAGCTGAGCACTTATTATGCATATCAAAGTTTGTATTCTTTTTACAATAATCTGGGTGAAGGAGGTACAGTGGCGAGTAAATTGCCAACTCCGGACCTCAAATGGGAAACCAATCTTAATTTAAACGTAGGTTTGGAATTTGCCATTTTAAAAAACAGAATTAAAGGTAACGTAGAATATTTCCAGCGCCAGAGTAAAGATCTTTTATTCGGAATGCCTTTGGCTCCGTCTTTAGGTTTCAGTGAATATCAGGCAAACATCGGAGAATTGAAAAATACAGGTTTTGAGTTTTCATTATTTACAACACCAATTAAAACTAAAGATTTTGAATGGAATGTAGATTTGAATTTAAGCACTTTAAAAAATGAAATCACGAAGCTTCCAAAAGGATCGATTGTCAGCGGAACAAAACTGTTGCAGGTGGGAGGATCAATCTATGATTTCTTCATTCCGGAATGGATGGGAGTGGATCCAACAAACGGAAATCCGCTTTGGAAAACGATTACGACGGATGCTAATGGAAATACGGTGGAAGGAACGACTTCAGAATATGCCAAAGCTACAAAAACGCTTCAGGGCTCATCACTTCCTAAAGTAATGGGAGGTCTGACGACAAGCTTAGCTTACAAAAATTTTGATTTTTCAACGTTGGTGACTTTCAGTATCGGAGGGAAAATATTAGATACCGATTATACGATGCTAATGCATAACGGAAGTTCGGCAGGGCGCGCCTGGAGTGCAGAAATGATCAACAGATGGACTCCGGAAAATACTGATACGGATGTTCCGGCTTTAAGCACAACCACCAATAACTGGACTTCAACGTCATCGAGATTTTTATACTCTGGAACATATGCCAGGGTGAAAAATGTAAGTTTGGGGTATACGCTTCCGACAAATTATTTTGAAAAAATCGGACTGAAGAAATTCAGAGTGTATGTTCAGGCTGAAAATCTTTTAACATTCTACAAACACAAAGGAATGGATCCTGAGCAGACTTTAGATGGGACGACGTATTACAGATATCCTGCAATGAGAACGATCACTTTCGGATTACAGGCAACTCTTTAAAACTTTTAAAATTAAAACAATGAAAAAATTAAAATATCTATCTTTTGCTTTAATCACAACCCTGTCTTTAATAAGTTGTGAAAGCGATCTGGAAACAGCTCCTACCAATCAGGCGAATGAAGCGGAAGTTTTTAAAACAGCCGAAAGTGCTGAAACAGTTATTAACGGGACCTGGGCAAAATTCAATGATGATGGAACAACCTATGCCAATATCGGATATTCTACTGTGTTGAGAACAAGCGATGCGATGGGAAGTGATGTAGCGGTTTTGACCAATAAATACGGTTTTCCGGGTGCCTATGCTTTTACAGATCTGGTGAACAATACCGGAAGCAGACCTTTGTATATCTGGAATTCTTTATATTCTGTAATCAATAATATGAATAATGTTATTGCCAGAATTGATGCTGCAGAAGGAACTCAGGAGAAAAAAGATCAGGTAAAAGGTCAGGCAAAAGCATTAAGAGCATTTTGCTATCTGAATCTGGCGAGTTTTTACCAGTTCAGTTATTTGAAAGATAAAAATGCATTAACGGCTCCGATTTATACTGAACCAACGACAACCAACTCAGTCGGAAAGAAAAAAGCAAGTCTGGAGGAAATTTATACGTTGGTTAAAAGTGATTTAACTGATGCTGATCAATTGCTTCAAAACTATTCAAGAAATAATAAGGATAAAATCGACAGATCGGTTGTAAATGGTTTGTTGGCAAGAGTTTATCTGAATACAGGAGACTGGACGAAGGCTGCTGCTTCCGCAAAAATTGCCAGAAACGGATATGCCCTGATGACTGCCGAGAAATATAAAGATGGCTTCAATGACATTAGTAACGGTGAGTGGATCTGGGGACACGGTCAGACACAGGAACAGTCGGGTGAAAGTTATGCTTTCCATTTTTTAGATGTTTCGTCTTCGGGAAGTTATTATTACAGCTTTATGGCAGATCCTTACTTTAAAGATCTGTTTGATACGAATGATATCCGTTATTCTTTATTCTCATGGGATGGAAATCCGGGAAGGGAAGGGCTTTTAAGATATGCTAAGTTTAAATTTAAAGCGAATTTAATTGCAGATATCGTTTTCATGAGAGCAGCTGAAATGTATTTAATTGAAGCTGAAGCTGAAGCCAGAAACGGAAACGTCAGCAACGCAGTAGCCGTTTTAAATCAGTTGAAATCGGCAAGAAATGCGAATCAATATACAGGATCTTTGGCTCAAAATGACGTCATCAAAGAAGTTTTGATTGAAAGAAGAAAAGAACTTTTTGGAGAAGGTTTTTCATTATCTGATATCATCAGAACACAGGGGACAGTTGTAAGAAAACCATTCACAAATACCAGCGGACAAGCGATTCAGGTACAAATTACCACTCCGGACGGTGTCGTGAAAACGGTAAACGGAAGAGGGCATACGATTTTTGCTTTCCCTGACCAATCAGCGTTTGTGGCGAACAGTAGATATTACTTGTTTTCGATTCCGCAGAAGGAAATTGAGAATAATCCGAATTTGTAGATTAGTACGACCTATAGAAAAGCCGCCTCACAATTTGTGAGGCGGCTTTTTGTAATGCTATCTATGATTTAAATTTTACTGATGTTCTCGGAATTTTTTTGAAAGGCTTTCAATTTAGAATGTGATACCATCTTATAAATAATCTTCAAACATATTTTTGCCCTCATGATAAATAGTATACTGTGTATTTTGGGAATCTCATATTTGAATATAAATCGTTCCATCATCATTTTTTCCTACATTCAAATATATATTGTCTTCCTGTTCGTTTGTCTCGACTTCTATTTCGCCATTGATATTAATAAATGACTCTAAAGCCTCAGGCTCTTTTGTGATAATCATTTTTTCATTACTGCAGTTTGAATTCTTATTTTAATTTTCATTGTTGTATTTAATTTATTGGGTTGTTTAAACGCCAAAGAAGCACTGAACTAAATGTAGTGAATTTCCAAATATTGTTTGCTGCCAATTTCTTGGAGACGGTTCGGATTCATAGTTTTGGAAAGAAGACACTGTAAAAAATTCCCCCGAATATTTTCGGGAGAATTTGGTAATTTAGGATTCTAATAGATATTTTGGTATTGTTTTTTTAGACTTTAAATAATCATAAAATTTTTTCTGATTATTACCTTTAATAACTCTTAATGTTATTCTATCTTTCTTGACAATAATAAATATTTCTCGTTTTGGAATTTCTTAATATCTAAATATTTTTGGTTTATCATATATCCAATATTCATTATTCTATATGAACCATCATTTTGTTTTTCTACAACTGCATCTTTTGTTTCTCCATATTTAAATTTTAAAAAGAATTTTCCATCACAATTATATACTTCTTCCAACATTGATTCATTTTTGCACGGTGATAAATAAAGAGTACAAAATTTTCCTGTTTGAGCAAAAATATTTATGTAACTAAATAACAATATCAATAATATATTTTTCATTTGATTATCTATTTTATTGGCCAATACCATACTTTGCTAGCTAAATAATTTCCAAAACTTAATTTTATTTTCATTTCATGCATTGCGTGGTTCAATCCACCAACAATAACAGAATCCAAGATATAGCAAGGTTTATTCGATTTTAATTTGTTTCTTGTCTGGATCAACCACATTTATTATAATTTGTTGATTATTCTTTAATTCCCCTTCTCCATATTCATCTGAGCCAAATGCGAAATTTGGTCCATCTGTCTCAAAACTATAACGATTCATTTTATTGATTTTAAGAGTCGCCATCCCTAAAGAATCAGTCAAGTATTGCCCTATTTCAACATATCTTCTAGGAATTCCCCATTTTGCTTGTCTTATTGTAACAGTGTCATTTATCCTAGGTTGCTTTGTCTGAGAGTCTATAACCTTTATAGTAATTGTAATTTGATTCTTTAAATCTGAACTATTGTCACAACTTACTAAAGTCATGCAAAAAAATATCAGTATTGATTTATAAACCATATGCTTTTCGTATAATATTTAAATGACTAACGGGTACTCCAGGTTTATAATATTCACCTGTATAATTAATCTGATTGATAATAGGAAATGAAAATTTTGCTTTTACAGGACTACCAACGAAGGGATTATCGAGATTACAATATGATATACCATACATTTTTTCAATGTCTTTTTTGTTATAAGTTCCATCTTCATTAATTATGTAAAGAGGGTCTGAAGAAAGCTCAATTTTTACAGAGTCATAAATAGATAATGATTCATTCATAATATTAATTTCTGATTTTTTTTCTCACATGAGAGAAAAAATAGTATTACAAAGAAGAAATATTTTTCATTACTGCAGTTTTGAATTGTTATTTTAATTTTTATTCCTATTTGATAACTTTTCATCTTTTAAGAATAAAAGGAACTTTGTTAGAAACAATTTCTCCTGTAAATATTTTATATTTTTTTGAACCCCCGATAATAGAGGAAAATCGATGGATCATTTGTTTTGGAATATTTAAATGTATTTGATAATCATATCTTTTGTCATTCTCTACTTCAAAATATAGAGTTGCTCCATCATCTGCTGGAGAATTATAGAAAGGTAAAGTAATATCAAGACAGAATGATCGAGTTTCTTTGGGAGCCAGCGTTATTATTCTTTTGCTTATTTCGTGGAAAATTCTGATATCATAAATATCTTTAAAGTTCAATTCATTTTTCTTTTTAAATTGTAAAAGTTCTTTATTTGTTGGAAATGGATATTTTCTAGTTCCTCTAGTGTAAGGTAGATTTCCGGTTTGCTTATTTTTTAATATTCCATTTTCATAAATTCTAAAATCGGCCAATCCAAGATAAAGCTCATCGACAGCTTCATTTTCAACATTGCTGAATCCTGTTGAATCTATTATTATTTTATAATATTCATTTGAATGATTAATGATATCATAGCAAATTTTTATTTTCTTGTATGAACCTAATTCCCTGTCAGATAAGGGGAATTCTTTAAAATCATCAGGAATTTTAATTTCCAAGTCTTGTGCAAAATTGATATTAAAAAGAAATAATAATAAAATAGATAACCTCATACTCTAAAGTAAAAAAGAATTTTTTCAAAAATATTAAAAGTAAATTACATTTAGAAAATTTCTCTACCTTTGTCTCAATGAACCTTTTCAGATTTATTTTGGCATTCTATTTCATGGCTTTATCTGTTATGCCATGCGAAGATGTGCACCAAAAATCAGGTTCAGCTGAAGCAAAATTAGCTCTAAGCATCGAAGAATCTCACTCCAAAGACAAAGGAGATATTTGCTCCCCATTGTGCGTTTGTAATTGCTGCCAGATTACAGTGACAGCTTTTAAAATGGAGCCTTTAATCAAGATTCCTGAACAGATTCAGGCTTATTTTTGCAAGAAAATTCTTTTTCAGAAGAATAATTTCGCATATCAGGTTTACGACCATATCTGGCAGCCGCCTAAGATTTAATTATTGATTTTAAACATTCCATGAAACTTTGCAATACCGTTGCAGAGGTCTTCGTGATATTTTTGCATTTCATCGTTGTCAAACCTCATAGGTTTCTAAAACCAATGAGATTTAGAGGGAATCTATTCTAATTCAATAAGATGAAATGTAAAATATTTTTCAATTAAAATTAACCGGTTGTCTGTCTTTGCTAATTGAAACGCCTTTGTGAACTTAAACAAGATTAGTCGTTAAAGAAAATCTCTGTACTCTTTGCGTTAAAAAAGAACAATCAAAACAGACAATCACAAATTAAATCTCAATTTGTTAGATAAAATCATAAAATTCAGTATTAAAAACAAGATTGTTATTGGAATAATGACCTTGCTGCTCATTATTTGGGGAGTGTGGAGTGCCACAAAACTTCCCATTGATGCCGTTCCTGATATCACCAATAATCAGGTGCAGATTATTACCGTTTGTCCAACCTTGGCAGGACAGGAAGTCGAACAATTGGTGACTTTTCCAATTGAACAAAGCATTGCCAATGTTCCGGATATTGAAGAGACCAGAAGTATTTCGCGTTTCGGATTGTCGGTCATTACTGTTGTTTTTAAAGATAAAGTAGATGTCTATTTTGCCCGTCAGTTAATCAATGAAAGATTAAAACAGGCCGAAGAAAATATACCCAAAGGAATCGGAACTCCTGAGCTGACACCTGTCAGTACAGGATTAGGTGAAGTCTACCAGTATATTTTACACCCTAAAAAAGGAAGTGAGAAGAAGTATAATGCAAAAGACCTCCGGACAATGCAGGACTGGATTGTTGCCCGGCAGTTATATGGAACAGAAGGCGTCGCTGAGGTCAACAGTTTTGGAGGTGAATTAAAACAATATGAAGTTGCCGTTAATCCCAATCAGTTAAAAGCAATGGGAGTAAGTGTTTCGGATATCTTTACGGCTCTTGAAAAAAATAATCAGAATACCGGAGGCGCTTATATTGATAAAAAACCGAATGCGTATTTCATTCGTGGAATAGGCCTGGCAACTTCATTGGAGGATGTGAAAAATATTGCGGTGAAAAATTCCGGGGCTGTTCCGATTTTTATTAAAGATGTTGCCGATGTCCGTTTCGGAAATGCAACGAGATACGGAGCAATGACGTATAACGGTCAGACCGATGCGGTTGGAGGTGTTGTAATGATGCTGAAAGGCGCCAACAGCAATGATGTGGTCAACAGAATAAAAGAAAAAATTCCGACCATTCAGAAGTCGCTTCCTCAGGATATTGTTATTGAGCCTTTTTTAGACAGAACGGATTTAGTCGACCGCGCCATTGGAACAGTGGAGAAGAATCTGGTGGAAGGAGCATTAATTGTCATCTTCGTTTTAGTGTTGTTTCTCGGAAATTTCAGGGCCGGATTGATCGTTGCATCAGCCATTCCATTATCACTTTTATTTGCGTTGGGAATGATGAATGTATTTGGCGTAAGTGCCAATTTAATGAGTTTGGGAGCGATTGATTTTGGATTAATTGTCGACGGAGCCGTTATTATTGTTGAAGCCACTTTGCATCACTTAGGCTTAAGAAAATCCATGCAGAAACTCACGCAGAGCGAAATGGATGAAGAAGTTTTTTTATCTGCCTCAAAAATTCGCGGGAGTGCGGCATTCGGGGAAATTATTATTTTAATTGTATACATTCCGATTCTTACACTAGCCGGAATTGAAGGGAAAATGTTTTCTCCAATGGCTAAAACAGTAGGATTTGCAATTCTCGGAGCTTTGATTCTTTCTCTGACTTACATTCCGATGATGTGTGCGCTTTTTCTTTCGAAAAAAATATCACATAAAGAAAATTTTTCCGATAAAATGATGAACTGGCTGCAAAAAATATATCAGCCTTTACTGCAGAAAGCAATTAAGATTAAATATAGTATTGTTACTGTTACAGTCGTTTTATTTTCCATATCAGCATTAATTTTCAGTAGAATGGGCGGTGAGTTTATTCCTCAGTTGCAGGAAGGTGATTTTGCATTTCACTGTATTTTACCACAGGGAAGTTCTTTAAGTCAGAGTATTGAAACTTCAATGCAGGCGTCCAGAATTATCAGGCAGTTTGATGAGGTGAAAATGGTCGTTGGAAAAACCGGTTCAGCAGAAGTTCCCACAGACCCGATGCCACCGGAAGCTACCGATTTAATCATTGTTTTAAAGCCACAGAAAGAATGGAAATCAAAAAAATCATACACGGAATTGGCAGAAGAAATTACTGAAAAACTGGAATTGATTCCCGGAGTTTTCTTTGAAGCCAATCAGCCGATTCAGATGCGTTTTAATGAATTGATGACCGGAATTAGGCAAGATGTTGCTGTGAAAATATTTGGTGAAAATATGGATTCTCTCTCTGTTTATGCCGATAAAGTGAGCAGAGTGATTCAGAATGTTGAGGGAGCTACTTCTCCGCAGGTTGAAAGGGTAGGAGGTTTGCCGCAGATTAATGTAACGTATGACCGCACGAGAATTGCCAATTATGGTTTAAATGTAGAAGACGTCAATGATGTATTGAGTACTGCATTTGCCGGAAAAACTGCCGGACAGATTTTCGAAAATGAAAGACGTTTTGATCTGGTCGTGAGACTGGATAGTTTGTATCGAACGGATATTGAAGATGTCAGTAATTTAATGGTTCCCACAAATACCGGAACTCAGGTTCCATTATCACAGGTTGCCAATATTGAATATAAACTGGGACCGGCTCAAATCAGTCGTGAAGCCGGAAAACGGAGAATTGTTATTGGTTTTAATGTGAAAGGAAAAGATGTGGAAAGTGTAGTGAAAGATATTCAGCAAAAATTAGAAAAAGAAGTAAAACTTCCATCCGGATATTATTTTACTTATGGCGGACAGTTTGAAAATTTAAAAGAAGCCAGTCAGCGATTGATGATAGCAGTTCCCATTTCACTTTTACTGATTTTTATGTTATTGTATTTTACATTCCGCTCGTTTAAGCAGGCGCTGTTAATATTTACAGCCATTCCGATGAGTGCCATTGGAGGTGTTTTTGCACTTTTGTTAAGAGGGATGCCTTTCAGTATCAGTGCAGGAATCGGATTCATAGCCTTATTTGGGGTGGCCGTTCTGAACGGAATTGTACTCATTGGAACTTTCAATCAATTGGAAAAAGACGGAATTTCCGGTGTGTCCAAAAGGGTTATTGAAGGAACAAAAGCGAGGCTCCGACCTGTTTTAATGACGGCCACGGTAGCATCGTTCGGATTTTTACCGATGGCGGTGAGCACAAGTGCGGGTGCTGAGGTTCAGAAGCCTTTGGCAACAGTCGTTATCGGAGGTTTGATCTCAGCAACTTTCCTCACGTTATTTGTATTGCCGATGTTATATATTATTTTTAATTCTAAAATTAATCTTAAAAATAAAATCTTCAGAAAGCCTTTAACGGTTATCATTCTGATAGGTTTTTTATGGGCGAGCCCAAACATTAAAGCCCAAAATTTGAGAGAGATTTCTTTGAATGAGGCGATAGAGCTGATGCAGAAAAATAATCCGTCTATCAGGTCAAAAGACTTGAGTATTCAATCTTCGGAAGCATTAAAGCCTACAGCAAAAGAACTCCCGAAATTAGATTTCAGCGCGCAGTTGGGGCAATACAACAGTCCGAAATTCGACCAGTCGTTTGCAATTTCTCAAAGTATTCCGTTTCCGACTCTGTTTAAAGCCAGAAAAGAACTGATTCAGTCAGAAATTAAAAGCAAAAAACTGGAAAGACAAGTCACCGAAAATGAATTGATAAAGCAGGTTCGAAGTTACTTTTATCAGATTGAATATCTGCAGTATAATCAAACCAAACTTCAATATCTGGACAGTTTGTATGGTGATTTTATAAGAATAGCAACAGTAAGATTTAAAGCTGGAGATATCAAAAAAATTGAAATTAATACAGCAGAAACTCAGAAAGGGGAAATCATTTTACTGCTTCAGCAAAATAAAGTGTATTTGAATAATGCGAATAAAAACTTAAAGGTTTTACTAAATACTGACGAAGACTTTTCAGTTCCCTATTCTCAGCATTATGAGCCTTTAAAAGCAGAATATCTTCTGGACAGTACAACAGTTGCCAATCATCCGTCTATTCAGATTTTTAAGCAAAACATGGAAGTGCTGGAAAAAAATAAAAATGTTGAAAAAGCGCAGGGATTACCTGATTTTAGCATAGGCTATACCAATCAGTCTTTGATAGGTTTTCACACTCTGAATGGCCAGGAAAAGTTTTACGGTGCCGGAAACAGATTCAATTCGGTAAGCGTTGGAGTTGCGATTCCCCTGACTTTTGGAGCGACAAAAGCCAGAATTAAATCTCTGGAGCTGCAAAAACAAATGGAAGAAAGCAATGCAAAATCTCAGCAGCAACAGCTGGATGCTCAACTAAGAAATTCGTTGAATCAGTATCAGCAGGATGTTCAGCAATATCAATATTATCTGAATCAGGCGGTTCCTAATGCAAAAAAAATCGTCCAAGCCGCTCAGTTAGGCTATAAAACGGGTGAGATTTCTTATGTAGAATATCTTTTTGCCTTACAGACCGCTACAGATATTGAGCTTAAATATCTGCAATCCATTCAACAGGTAAACCAGACTGTTATTAACATCAACTCTTTAATTAATCAATAAAATGAAGTTAAAATTAAATATCATCATCCTTATTCTTTTGTCAATTGTTCTTTTTAGTTGTAATAAAAATGAAAAGGCGGAAGAAACAAAGGAGAAAACTGAAGAACATTCCGAAAATGAAAATGAGACCATTGCTTCATTGACAGAAGAGCAGATGAACACTGTAGGGGTAACACTCGGACAAATTGAAATGAAGGAACTGACAGCCATTATCAAAGCCAACGGAGCGCTGAGTGTACCCAATAACAATAAAGCAAATGCTACTTCTCTGTATGGCGGGGTTATCAAAACATTAAATGTGCAGGTTGGAGATTATGTAAAAAAAGGTCAGGTGATTGCGACAATTGCCAATCCGGAGTTTATTCAGTTGCAGGAAGATTATCTGACGACAGGAAGCCGGATAACTTTTGCCGAACAGGAATACAGAAGACAAAAAGAACTTTTCGATAATGATGCCGGGGCAAAAAAAAATCTACAAAATGCAGAAGCAGAATTAAAAACATTAAGAACAAAAAGGGCTTCTCTTCAAAGACAGATCCAGATGATGGGAATCAGCCCCGGAAGTGTTTCGAATTCAAATTTAAAATCAGGACTTGTGGTAACCGCACCAATCAGTGGGACGATCAGTAATATTTTGTTGCAAATCGGAAGTTATATCGATGTTTCATCTCCTGTTGCAGAAATTGTTGATAACAGTTCTTTACATCTCGATTTACAGGTTTTTGAGAAAGATTTACCATCGATAAAAGTAGGACAGAAAATTCATTTTACACTGACGAATAGCCCTGTGGAAGAATATGACGCTGAGGTCTACAGCATCGGAACGGCTTTTGAAAATCAAAGTAAAACAATTCCGATTCACTGTAAGGTAAAAGGAAACAAAAGCGGCTTAATCGACGGAATGAATGCCACGGCTGTTGTGAGTTTAAATAATAAACTAATGCCTGCAGTTCCGAATACGGCCATCACCAGCTCAGACGGAAAAGATTATATTTTTCTTGTTACCGCTCAAAAAACGGAAGAGCATAAAGATGAAAAATCTCAGGAAAAGCACAACGGAAAAACCGTTAACTTTGAGAGAGTGGAAGTGGTAAAAGGAACTTCAGAAATGGGGTACACGGCCATTACACCAGTGAAGTTTATTCCGGAAGGAGCGAAAATTGCCGCAAAAGGAGCATTTTTTATTAACGCAAAACTGACCAATTCAGGAGAGCACGAACATTAAGAGACCAACATCATGAAAAAAGATATCGAAAATAAATTAATAGATAAAAATACAAAGCCTACAAGCATGAGGATTCTGGTTTATGATTTTTTGAGTTCTCAGGAAGCGGCTTTGTCACTGTCCGAAATTGAGAATTATTTTGAAAATGCTGACAGAACTACGATTTACAGAACCCTGAAAACGTTTGAAGAAAAAGGAATTGTTCACAGTATTCAGGAAAATACAACGACAAAATATAAACTTTGTCATGACGGCTGTGATGAAAATACACACAAAGACTGGCATCTTCATTTCTACTGTAAAATCTGTAAACAGACGACCTGCAAAGAAGACATTTCTTTTCCTGAAAACATTCAGACGAATTTCCGGATTGATGAAATAAGACTTTTTGCCAAAGGAATCTGTGAAAACTGCCTCGAAAGTTTGCAATAGTATTGCATTAAGTTTAAAACTAAATTTGATTAAAATTATTCAGTTATGGAAGAATGCTGCAGTACAAAACCTAAAAAAGAACACAATCACAGTCATGAAGGTCACGACCACGACCATTCGCATGACACGGGAGACAAATCAACGTTTCAGATGTTTCTTCCTGCGATAGGTTCTTTTGCGTTATTGTTAATAGGAATTGCTTTAGATAATTATATAAAACCCGCTTGGTTTACTGGCTGGATTCGCTTAGTCTGGTATCTAATTGCTTATATTCCGGTTGGATTGCCTGTTCTAAAAGAAGCTTATGAAAGCATTACAAACGGCGATGTTTTCTCTGAATTTTTCTTGATGGGAATCGCGACAGTCGGGGCTTTTGCTATCGGAGAATATCCGGAAGGTGTTGCGGTGATGCTTTTCTATTCTGTAGGTGAAGTTTTCCAGGCTATGGCGGTGACGAGAGCAAAAAGCAACATCAAATCTTTACTCGACCAGCGTCCCGATGAGGTAACTATTTTAAAAGACGGAAAACCACAAACTGTAAAAGCTGAAAAAGTAAATATCGGAGAAATTATTCAGTTAAAATCGGGGGAAAAGCTTGGCCTGGATGGAGAGTTATTATCACAAACAGCTTCATTCAATACATCAGCTTTAACAGGGGAAAGTAAGCCCGATACCAAAACAAAAGGCGAAACCGTTTTAGCAGGAATGATCAACTTGAATACCGTCAGTCAGGTGAAAGTTACCACGGCGTACAAAGACAGTAAGTTGAGCAAAATTTTAGAATTGGTTCAAAATGCAACGGCTCAAAAAGCACCGACGGAATTATTTATCAGAAAATTTGCAAAAATTTACACGCCAATTGTCGTTTTTCTGGCTATTGGAATTACATTGTTGCCCTATTTGTTTGTTGATGATTATCAGTTCAGAACATGGCTGTACAGAGCATTGGTATTCTTGGTGATTTCATGTCCTTGTGCGTTGGTAATTTCAATTCCTTTGGGATATTTCGGAGGAATCGGAGCAGGAAGCCGAAACGGAATTTTATTTAAAGGGAGTAATTTTCTTGATGCTTTGGCGAATGTTCAAAACGTAGTGATGGATAAGACCGGAACGATGACAGAAGGTGTTTTCAAAGTACAGGAAGTTGATTTTAATAATGAATTTAATAAAGATGAAATTTTAAAACTTATCAATGCTTTAGAAAGTAAAAGTTCACATCCTGTTGCCACCGCAATCCACGAATATGTTGGAGAAGTCGACCATTCTGTCCAATTGGAAAATGTGGAAGAAATTGCCGGACATGGTTTAAGCGCAACCATTAACGGAAAGGAATTGTTAGTCGGGAATTTTAAATTGATGGATAAATTTAACATCAATTACGATCTCAAGCCTGAAAAAATTGTCTATACTTTAATTGCTGTTGCTTACGAGAAAAAATTTGTCGGTTATTTGACTATTGCAGATTCAATTAAAGCTGATGCGCAATTAACCATCAATAAATTAAAATCATTAAATGTAAAAACCACAATGTTGAGTGGTGATAAAACATCCGTTGTTCAATATGTTGCTGACAGTTTGAGAATCGAAAATGCTTACGGAGACTTGCTTCCAGAAGATAAAGTAAATAAAGTCAAAGAAATTAAAGCCAAAAATCAAACGGTAGCTTTTATCGGAGATGGGGTAAATGACGCTCCTGTAGTCGCTTTAAGTGATGTCGGAATTGCAATGGGAGGACTCGGAAGTGATGCTACGATTGAAACTGCGGATGTCGTCATTCAGGATGATATGCCCAGTAAAATTCCAATGGCGATCAATATCGGAAAACAGACTAAAAAAATTGTCTGGCAAAATATTATTTTAGCTTTTGCGATCAAAGCGATTGTTCTCGCCCTTGGAGCCGGAGGCTTGGCAACCATGTGGGAGGCTGTTTTCGCAGATGTAGGAGTGGCTTTGCTCGCTATTTTAAATGCTGTGAGAATTCAACGCATGAAGTTTTAATGAGGACAGTATAAAATATTTAAGCAATGTATTTTATAAATCCTTGTCAAGGTTCTAAACCTTGACAAGGATTTTTTTCATTAAAACTCATCACAATTAACAAAAACCCATCCACTAAAAACTGACTTTCATCATAAATCCCTCATAAAAACAAAATTCAGTAGTATATTTGTACAACAGAAGTACAATTGAAATTTTTCATTTCCATATTCGTTATTTTTACGATTGCATTACGCCCGGTTTTGCCATTGATTAACTATGCAGTTAACTATGATTACATCGTGAAAAATCTTTGTGAAAATAGAAATGTTCCTCAATCGACTTGTAAAGGGAAATGTTTTGTTGAGAAAGAACTGGCAAAAACAGAAAAACAATCCAACAATAACCAAAATATAAAAATTGCGGGACTGGATGTTTTTCTTTCCAATGAAATTCTTTCTTTTTCAGGGAGACATCAATCTGATATTCCTGTAAAAAATCCAAATTCGGATGATATTAATTTTCACACTTCAGAATATTTTTCCCGAATATTTCATCCTCCTTTAGCTTAAATCATATTTTAAACTGGATGTTTAGTCGAATTTAATATTAAATAAACTTAGCGGTCAATTGCTTAGCGTAACGCCCTTGTGAGCGTATAAGTATGAAGTTTTTGAAAAGAAACTTTGTGAGCCTGGTGTTTTTAAAATAATATTAAATTCCAGTTTAAAAACCAATCAGCTTCATTCACTACTATTATTAATTTCAATTTTAATTAAAATGAAATCAAAAATTCTTTTAACGGCATTATTGTCGGTATCCTTAATGGCTTGTGCCCAGGAAACACCTAAAGTAAAGCATAAAAAAACAAATACTTCTGGAAAATCAAATGCCCAGAAAGTGAAATTTGCCAACGCGACAGATCCGATTTGTCATATGCCAACTGAACCCGATATGAAAGATACGGCAGTCTATAAAAATAAAACGTACGGTTTTTGCAGTACTTACTGTAAAGACGAGTTCAAGAAAAATCCTGAGAAATATGCCCAAAAATAAAAATCCCAATAATACAAAGACTAAAGTCATTGTTCCCATCGCAGTTATTGCACTGCTTTTCTTGGGTATCGGTGTGGGAATGGGGTATTTTAAAAAGAGTCTCTATACCGTAATGAAAGTTCCGGATTTTGAACTGACTGACCAGAATAATAAGAGGATTACCAATAAAGATATGCTCGGGAAAGTTTATCTGGTGGAATTTTTCTTCAGCAGGTGCCCTACGATTTGTCCGGTGATGAATACCAATATGAGAGCTATTGAAGATGAGATCAGCAATCCTGATTTTGGAATCATATCCATCAGTATAGATCCCGAAAATGATACTCCTGAATTATTAAAACAACATGCCAAAGGAATTGGTGCAAAATCACCCAACTGGCATTTTTTAACAGGAAACAGAGATTATATCGGGAAAATTGCAGATCAGTTTAATATTTATGTAGGAGATAAAGAAGATGAAAGCGAAAGCCTCAACCACAGCGGGATGATCGCTCTTGTCGATAAAGAAGGAAACATCCGTTGCCGATATAATAAGGATAATATGCCAATTTTATATTATTCAGGATTGAACTATGAAGATCCTGAAGGGAAAACTCCTAAACTGACAGGGAAATATCATCCTGACAGAGAAATTTTAATAGAAGATATTAAGAAATTGTTGAAATAAGAGGTGGGAAGCCACATGATGGAAGAAGAAAGTTATCAACAACTTAGTCGTAAACTTCCATCCAAAATATAAACCATAAAAAACAAAACGTTATGAAGATTATGAAAATTGCTGCTTTAAGTGCAGTATTTGCGGCGCAGTTTGCGTTGGCACAGTTTAAGCAAAATCCTTTACCATATGCTTATAATGCTTTGGAAGGTAATATTGATGCCCAAACGATGGAAATCCATTATTCAAAACATGCAGCAGCTTATGTTGCCAACCTGAATAAGGCAATTGCAGGAACTCCGCAGGAAAAACAGACTCTGTTTCAAATCATGTCGAATGTTTCAAAGCTACCGGCAGCGGTAAGAAATAATGCAGGAGGTCACTACAATCACGAGTTATTCTGGACAGTTCTTACGCCTGAAAAAAATACCAAACCATCTGAAAAATTATCAAAAGCGATTAATTCTTCTTTTGGAAGTATGGATGCGTTCAAAGAAAAAATGAGCAAAGCGGGAGCAGATCGTTTCGGTTCTGGCTGGGCTTGGCTTTCTGTGGATAAAAACGGAAAATTGTTCGTGTCTTCAACACCAAATCAGGACAACCCTTTGATGGATGTAGTGGAAGAAAAAGGAACTCCTATTTTCGGAATTGATGTATGGGAACATGCGTATTATCTGAAATATCAGAATAAAAGAGCTGATTATTTAACTGCCATCTGGAATGTAACCAACTGGAAAGAAATCAGCAGAAGATACGAAGAAGCCATCAGTAAAAAATAATTCATGAACTTTATTTGCAGCATATTCCTCACTTTATTTGTGGTATTCAGACCTCTGGTGCCATTGGTGGAGTATGCTGTAAATTATGATTATATTTCCGAAGTTTTGTGTATCAATAAAAGCAATCCCGAGCTTCACTGTAACGGCAAATGTTATGTAAGCAAACAAATTGCAAAGACGAATGATGCCGATTCTTCTCCTTTAAATAAAACAAAAAATTCAGGGCAAAAATTACTGGATATCTATGTTCTTCCTGAAATTACCGGAATCAATACAACAGAAAATGCTTTCTTTTCAAGTTTCAGTTTTCTTTATGAAACAGCATATTCTTTTCTGTTTTTAAAAAATATTTTCCGACCACCGGTTTTCTAAGTAAATTTTTCAAATCTTGTTTTAACTGCAAAAGTTTTGCATCTGTTTTAAAATAAACGTGTAGTTATCATTCCATAGGGATCTTGGCAAAAAATTTCACGTAATAACTTTTAAAAGCTCCGCTTAGATTCTCTCCGAATAATAAAGAGAATTACTGATGCTGTGCAAATTTTTGCAGTTTAAAAAAATTGAATGTTCAACCATTCAATAATCATTTCTATTTATAAAATTCAACTTAAAAAATCTACAATGAAAATGTTTAAATTTTTATCATTATGCCTTATTGCCTTTACTTTTTTCACTTTTGTTTCTTGTCGAAATAATGATGAAGACGATTCATCAACAGAAACAACCGGGAATATTCAGCTTAAATTCGAAAATGGGTTTAATAATCTTGGAGATATTGTTTTAAATCAAACGACCCAAACTTCTTCACAAGGGCAAAAACATCAGTTCTCTGCATTAAAATATGTGATCAGCAACATCAGTTTGATTGATGAAAACGGAAATGAGTTCAAATACAATGAAAATAATCCGGATAAAGGCGCTTTCATTATCGACCAGGCTGATGCAGCTGCGGGAATAGTTTATGTTAATCTCAATGAGATCCCAAAAAACAATTATAAAAAAGTGAAATTCGGCTTAGGAATCAGTCAGAATGCTTATCTGCTGGGACAGGACGGACAGGCAGAATTCTGGAATAAAGCTAAAATTAAAGGAATGTCATGGTCTTGGGCCGCTGGTTATGTTTTTGTAAAACTGGAAGGGAAATACGGCACAAATTCTCAAGGCACAGAATTTATGAATCATACCGGAAACATGGGGAATGTAACGGCTAACGGAACGCCGGATCTTTACCGTGAAGTGACCTTGAGTCTTCCGACTACAGCAAGAGTGACAGGCACAATTACTCCTTCCATCCATATTTTAGCAGATCTCAATCAGTATTTGAGTGGAGAAAATCCACTTAGTTTGACCTCTGCCAATGACATGATGATGGGATCAGGTCAGCATTTGGTGAGTGTTACGAATAATTTAACGAAAATGTTTAAAGTAGACCATGTTCACAATGATTAAAATATTTAAGACAGGGGTGCTTCTTTTTTCTTTTCTAAGTTTTGTATCATGTTCCGATGAGGTGATAGAGCCGCTGGAAAAAGATGAGATTTACAATTTGTCGTTTCCATCGTACTTTCCGGAAATGACTTTTGATACATCAGGAAATCCGATTACAAAAAATGGAGTAGAACTGGGGAGAAAATTATTCTATGAAGGAAGGCTTTCGCGAAATAATACTATTTCCTGCGGTTTCTGTCATATTCAGGAAAATGCATTTACCCATCACGGTCATACAGTGAGCCATGGCGTTGATGACAGAATAGGAATAAGGAATGCTCCGCCCATTCAGAATATGGCTTTTCTAAAACGATACATGTGGGACGGAGTGATCCATAATCTAAATGAACAGCCAATAATTCCGATAACTAATGAAGATGAAATGGACAGTTCAATGCCCGAGGTGATTTCAAAATTAAGTTCAGATTCGAAATATAAAAAATTATTCAAAGAAGCTTACGGAGATGAAAATATTACAGGTGAAAGAGTTTTGAAAGCTTTATCTCAATTTATGATAACAATGATTTCTGCAGATTCTAAATATGACCGGGTGAAACTGGGAAAAGAAAATTTTTTATCGGATGAAGCTCAAGGAATGAATTTATTTCAACAGAAGTGTTCTTCCTGCCACAGCGGAGCATTGTTTACGGATGAGAGTTTCAGAAATACAGGAATGTATTATAACACACAATTTAAAGATGCCGGAAGGTATCGGGTGACGCTTGACCAAAACGACTGGATGAAATTTCGGGTCCCGACTTTAAGAAATGTAGAATACACAGCACCTTATATGCACGATGGAAGATTTTATACTTTGGAAGCCGTGCTTAATTTCTATTCGGATAATGTAGAAGATAATCCGAATCTTGATCCGCAATTAAAACAAAACGGACATATTGGAATCGCGATGAATACGCAGGAAAAACAATTTATCATCGCTTTTCTGAAAACATTGTCTGATAAAAATTTTATCTCTAATCCAAAATTTGCAGAATAATTTTATTTATGAAGAAGATATTTTTAATTATAAGTTTGATTTTATTGAATTTAGCTCAGGCTAAAACAATCAGTGACAGTCTCTATATTCCAACTGATTTTCACGCAATGGTTTTTGATGATTGTGATGCTTGTGGATGTGCTGCAGGAAACGGTTCATCAGGTTTTGAATCATTATTGAACCCTCAGTTTATTGGGATTAAATATTTTGCCCAACATTATAAAGCAAAAGAAAACCTTTTTGTAAAAGATTTGACGCAGGATCAATATTTTAATACCATTCAGCTTTGGGGGAAGATTCCATTAACTAAAAAACTGAGTGTTTATGCAAGTTTACCGTTCCATTTCCATGAAAAGAAAACCATGCAGGGAGATATTAAAATCAATGGAATCGGAGATTTAAATCTGATGGGGATTTATCAGTTATTAAATTCAAAAGACAATATCCATCAACTGAATGGAGGAGTTGGTGTAAAAGTTCCGTTGGGAAAATTTGATGAAAAAGGAGTTTCGGGGGTCAATCCGAGTTTTCAGCTGGGAACGGGAAGTTGGGATTATCAGATGGTTCTGAATTATAAATTTCAGAAAAACAAACTGGCTGTTCTACTGAATACAGATTACACTTTAAAAACTGAAAATAAAAAATACTACCGTTTCGGAAATCAATGGAATTATGCAGCTACAGGTTTTTATCAGATTTTATCAAATGAAAAAGTGAATTTTTCAGGAAAAGCGGGTTTGCAGGGAGAGGTCTATGACCGGAATAAACAATTTGATGAGGTTTTACCCAATACAGCCGGAAGTGCATTATACGGAAAGTTAGGCTTTGAGGCTTCTTACAAGAAATTCAGTTTGGGAAGTGAAATCATGCTTCCTACGTATTCCAATTTGGCAGGAGGAGATATTGAGGCTAAATCACGTTTTAGTATTTTCCTGAATTTTGGGATTTAAATTTCTATTAAAACGCAAAGATTTTATTTAAAAACCCCTTGATTTTAAGGCGAAAAGATGATCAGCGAAGTTGTTTGATGAAACGATGGATAAGAACTTAAGCTTCTTCTAATCAATTATAATTGATTTAATCTTTGTTCCTTAAAAATATTCACAACAAAAAATGAAAACTTTGCGTTAAAAAAAGATTTTTTATTAAACCAGTTTTAAAATATATTTGCTTGAAAATCATAGAATTAAATTCGATTTTGATTCTATGATTTATTTTCTATCTTTGCCGAAATCTGGTGAGCCATAAAAAGCGCTTAAAAGGGAATCCGGTGAAAATCCGGAACAGACCCGCTGCTGTAAGCTCCACTAAACAAGTTTTTGAAGATTATATCCACTGTTTTTTAATGGGAAGGATTTCAAAAATGGAGTAAGTCAGAAGACCTGCCAGAAGATTTAACGTTTGACGCTTTCGTGGAATAAAGCTTAGGACATCATTGATTTTGTGTGGTTTACGACTGCGCTTAGTCGTTGTATTCTTATATCCATTAGCGTCATCATTATTCTAAATGAGCTAATGGTGACAACATTTTTTACATCTCAACTTCAGAAGGTTGTTTTCGCAGTTTTTGTGTTAACGGCTACTCTTATATTTTCACAGACTAAAAAAGATACGGTAGAACAGTCCATTGTTTCTGTTAATATCAGGAAGAAAAATATAAAAGAAATTCTTCCGGCCCAGGTTTTATCGGGTGCAGAGCTGGAAAGGCTCAATAGTCAGAATGTGGCTGATGCGCTGAGGTATTTTTCCGGGGTTCAGATTAAAGATTACGGAGGTGTCGGAGGGTTAAAAACCATTGATATCCGGAGTATGGGAAGTCAGCATGTCGGTGTTTTTTATGACGGAATTCAGATTGGAAATGCTCAGAATGGAGTCGTGGATCTGGGGAGATATTCTTTGGATGATATTGAGGAGATTTCTCTTTACAATGGACAAAAAAGTGAAATTTTTCAACCTGCAAAGGATTTTGGATCTTCAGGTTCTATCTATTTGCAGCCAAAATCTCCAAGCTTTAAAGGAAACAGAAAAACCAATCTTGTTGTAAGATTAAAAAACAGTTCGATCGATTTATTTGATCCTTCTTTTCGTTTGGAGCAGAAGATTTCCGATAAAATTTCGGCAAGTTTCAGTTCAGAGTTTATGCAAAGTGACGGCGTATATAAATTTCGTTACAAGAAAAAATATCCTGATGGAGAAGTGGCATATGATACAATTGCCAAAAGATTCGATTCGGATATTAAATCCAAAAGATTTGAAACAAGCCTGAATGGAATTGTCAATAACGGAAGCTGGAACATCAGGGGATATGGTTATTTTTCAGACCGTGGAATTCCTGCAGCGATTGTAAATTCCCGTTTTGACGGAAGAGGGCAGCGTCAGACAGACGAAAACCTTTTTGTACAGGCGAATTTCAGGAAAAAAATATTTCCAAAATTAGAAACTCAGTTTAAAGCCAAGTTTGCTTACGATTATACTCATTATATTGATACAGTCTCGTCCATAAAAATTCAGAATCAGTATATTCAAAGAGAACTGTTTGTATCTTCCTCCAACTTATATTCCATCACTCCGAATTGGGATGTAAGTACAAGTGTAGATTTTCAATATAATAATCTGGATGCAGACTTGGTTAATTTTTCGTTTCCAACGCGTTACAGTACCTGGACGGCTTTTGCAACAACTTATCAGTGGAAAAGATTCAAGTTTTTAGGAAGTGTTCTGGGAACTTTTATTCATGAGGAGGTTGAGAAAAATGCAAAATCTCCGGATATGACAGAGTGGACGCCCTCATTATTTGTAAGCTATCAGCCTTTTGCAGCCAAAGATTTTACACTAAGAGCTTTCTATAAAAGAATTTTCAGGATGCCGACTTTCAATGATCTGTATTATACAAATATCGGAAATACATTTTTACAGCCGGAATTTACGAATCAATATAATTTGGGATTTACGTATCAGAAAACTTTTTCGAAATCGGCTCTTCAGAGAATTTATGCTAAAGTAGACGGCTATTTCAACAGAGTGGAAGATAAAATCATAGCAGCCCCGAATGGAAGTATGTTCCGGTGGATGATGGTGAATCTCGGAGATGTTGATATCATTGGTACGGATGTTAATTTGCAGGCAGATGTCGTTCTCGGAAATGTAAAACTGAGACCGTTAATCAATTTTACGTATCAGAGAGCAAGGGATTATTCGGACAAATCAGAAACCTATTACGGAGATCAGATTCCTTATGCCCCTTGGTATAGTGGAGGTTTTTCAATGATGGCAGACTACAAAGACTGGGGTTTTAATTACAGCTTTATCTATGTAGGAGAGCGCTACGACGGACAGCAGAATAATATTCAGTATAATTATGTTCAGCCTTGGTATACCCATGATTTATCAATTCAGAAAAAATTCAACTGGCATTCACATGAGTTTAAAGCCAGTTTTGAAGTCAACAATATTTTAAATCAATATTATGATGTGGTGCTGAATTATCCGATGCCGGGAAGAACATTCAGACTCATTGTAAGTTTTACATTATGAAAAAATTAAATATCTGCTTTTTCGTTTTTGTACTCACTTTTTTGGTTTCCTGCCGTACCGATGATATTATCGTCCGCCCGGAAGTTGAAGAGGGGCTAGCACAACCGGAAAATACGGCTATCAAAGGATTTTACCTTTTGAATGAAGGGAATATGGGAAGTAATAAATGTACTTTGGATTTCTTTGATTATACGACAGGAACTTATCACCGGAATATTTATGCGGACATTAATCCTAATGTGGTAAAGGAGCTGGGAGATGTGGGAAATGATATTCAGATCTATGGAAATAAGCTGTATGCCGTCATTAATGTATCCAACAAAATTGAAGTGATGGATGCTAAAACGGCTAAAAGAATTAAAAGCATTACCGTGGAAAACTGCAGGTACATGACTTTCAAAGACGGTAAGGCTTATGCTTCAAGTTATGCAGGTCCGGTTTCTTTAGATCCTAATGCGCCGCTTGGAAAAGTGGTAGAAATTGATACTGCTTCGTTGACTGTTCAAAGAGAAGTGGTCGTCGGGTATCAGCCTGAAGAAATACAGATTGTGGGAAATCAACTTTTTGTGGCCAATTCCGGAGGTTATAAATTCCCGAATTATGACCGGACCGTTTCTGTGGTTGACCTTACCACTTTTAAGGAAACAAAAAAAATAGATGTTGCTATAAATCTTCACCGGCTCAAAAAAGATAATTACGGAGATCTGTATGTAACCTCAAGAGGAGATTATTATACAGTTCCTTCCAGTTTATTCTTAATAGATGCGGCAACAGGAACCGTTAAAAAAGACTTCCATGTTTCGGTAAGCGAAATGACGATCGTGAATGACAAACTCTATTATTACGGGAATGAATTTAATTATAATACCCATACCTACAAAAAATCTTTTGGGATCATTGATGTGAAAACTGAGGAAATAATTTCCAATAAAATTATTGATCAGGAATATGTGGATGCTATAAAAACTCCTTACGGAATTGCTGTGAACCCAATCTCTGAAGACATCTATATTACTGATGCCCGAAATTATGTATCCACGGGTTTTGTGTATTGTTTTAATAAAAACGGACACTTTAAATGGAAAACTGAAGGCGGAAATATCCCTGCCCATTTCACTTTTTTGTATAAATAAACTGAATTTGAAAAATGGAAAGAAATACTTTTAAATTATTAAGAACTGCTTTTTTCTCCCTTACTGTACTTACAGTTATCGGATGTAAAAGCGACAGAGAAGATGAAGATAATTCAAACTTTACGGGCTTGGAAGAATCTTATACTATTGACCGTTTCAAAGTTCTGAATATCAACCCAAAAGTTGGAGGAACTTTTACCTGGAGCATTAATGATTCTATTATTTCTCAAAATTCTGAACTGGATTTTATCAGTCCTGTTGTGAAAACCTATCCTTTAACATTAAAGATAGAAAGCAGCGGAAGTGTAAAAACATACAATTCAAAAATAATTGTAAACCACGAAGCCGGAAATTACAGTAAATATATTTCTGATGTTTTCGATTATCGTCCGGCAGTAGGGCAGTTTATCAATGAAATTCCAGAATATATCGCAGGAAATACATTCAATGATATGCTTCAGAAAGCTAAAGCATCTTTAGTCGGTGGAAATTCTACAATGATCACGCTTGGAGGGTATGGCGGCTATGTAACGTTTGGTTTCGACCATACGATACCGGATATGAATGGTAAAGATTTTAAAATTCTCGGAAATGCCTTTTGGGGAAATGATGCCAGCCAACCTCGCTCGGGATCTTGCGAGCCTGGAATTATCATGGTGGCATACGATAGAAATAAAAACGGGAAGCCCGATGAAGACGAATGGTACGAAATCGCAGGAAGTGAATATTTTAAAAATACAACAGTAAAAAACTATAGCATCACATACTTCAAACCCAATGAAAACAAGATTCCCGTTCCGGGAAATGAGTTTTGGCAGACGGATACTGAGTATATCAAATGGGAGGATAATTTAGGGAATATAGGATTTAAAACAAAAAACACCTTCCATGTGCAAAGCTATTATCCTTTGTGGCTTTCAGATAACTCGTACAGTTTTTCCGGAACAAAACTTCAGAACAATTTTTATGATCAGAGCGGAACGGGATCTTATTGGGTAGGGAAGTCTTATGATTTCGGGTATGCTGATAATGCACCGAATAATGATGAAGCATCCAATATTGACATCTCCTGGGCTGTCGATAAAAACGGAAAATATGTAAAGCTTCCGGGAATTGATTTTGTAAAAGTATATACAGGAACTAATCAGGAAGCAGGATGGCTGGGTGAAGTTTCTACCGAAGTAGCCGGAGCATATGATTTACATCTTAATTAAAATTTAACAAGACAATATTTTTAAAATCAATAAAAAATGAAAAAGTTTTATCTTTTAATGACTTTTTTTCTGTTTGCATTTTTTGCGAATGCTCAGATAAAAGTACAGGGCGTGCCCCGAAATGATATTCAGCTGAATTCTGCCAATAAGAATGCAACAACAATTAATTTCTCCGATATCCAGTATTGGGTGGGTACAGGAACGAATGAGGCTGCTTTTGTCGTTCAGTGGAATGACAGCAAAAATCCGGATGCTCTAGTGTGGGGATTCAGATGGAATGGTACGGCAACGGGTGAAGATATGTTAAAAGCTATTGCAAAAGCAGATCATAGATTTTTCTCTTTGCTGTATCAGGGAACACAGTTCGGAACGGCAATCGGAGGGCTTGGTTTTGATCTAAACGGAGCAAATACAAATGCGCTTTATAAAAGTGGTAATGTTACCTATCCTTATTATCCTGTTGATGGAATTGTCAATACAACAGCTTATGACTTTGATGCCTACACAGCTGCGGATACAAATGATCACTGGCAGTCGGGATGGACAACCAATGGATACTGGTCTTACTGGGTAAAAGATCCTACAGACCCGGATTTTGGATATTCAGGAGTGGGAGCGTCTACCCGTGCTTTGGAAAACGGATCTTGGGATGTTTGGAACTTTAATGCAGGTTTCACAGATTTCCCTATTTCTTCAACGATGACGGCAGTTTCACCTTATGTTACATCAACGAATTTTACCAATGGCTATTTTATGGTGAATGAAGAATGGTTCGGACATACCAACGGATCTGTAAACTTCATTGATAGTAATGGAAATGTAAATTACAGAGTGTACAGCAATGCCAACAATAATCAGGCTTTTGGAGCTACGACTCAGTACGGAACGATTTACGGAGATAAGTTTTATTTTATCTCAAAGCAGGCTGCTGATGGAGGAGATACGCAGTATACTCCTGGTGGAAGACTGGTTATCGCAAATGCACAAACCATGCAGAAGATTGCAGGATTCAATAATATAGGAGGTGGAGACGGTAGATCTTTCGTAGGAGTGAATGAACACAAAGGATATATCGGAGCTTCTAACGGGGTTTATATTTTTGATATTGATAATTTACAGGTTGGAAACTTAATCCCTACAACTGGTGGTGGTAGTCAGTATGCCGGACAGATCGGAAATATGATCCGTACCCAACAATATGTTTTTGCAGTAAAACAAACGGCCGGAATCTTGGTAATAGATCCGGGTACAGATACTGTTGTGACTACAATTGCGGGAGCTTTTCATTCAATTGTTCAGGCTAAAGACGGAAGCATTTGGGCTATTCAGGATCAGAAAATTGTGAATATTAATCCAACGACTTTTGCAAAAACAGAATATGCAATCCCGACCACAAAATATTTGGGTTCATGGGGAGCATGGAACGCCGGAAGCTTAACAGCCAGCAGCCAGCAGAATGCTTTATACTGGATCAATTCTATCAACAGTTTTTCTTCAGGAACACAGATTGTAAAATTTGATGTGACAACTAAGACTTTTAACGAAAGTTTTGCTGCTATTCCAGGGCAAACAGGAACGTACAAACAGATTCCTTATGGAGCAGGATTAAGAGTAAATCCATCTACCGACGAATTAATTTTAAATACAACAGAAAGCGGATACGGAGCTCATTACCAGAAAAACTGGATCCATACTTTTAATAATGTGGGTGTTCTGACGAATACTAAAATATTGAATGACTATTACTGGTTCCCTGCACTGGCGGTATTCCCTGACAACAGTGCACCTGTGGTAAGTAATACTTTCCCTTCTCAGGTGAACGTGGGTAGTGCAACATCAATTGACCTTAAAACGATTGTTTCAGATGCAGATAATTTATCTGCCGCGATTCTTAAATCCGTAAAGTCTAATTCTAATCCTGCTGTAGTTACTGCATCCATTAATGCTAACGAAGAATTGGTGCTGACTCCTATGGCAAACGGGACTTCCAATATTGTAGTTAGTTTTAACTCAAACGGAAAAGTGGTGGAGAAAACTCTTATTGTTAATGCTACTGCTTCTGTGTTGGCAACTGCTGAGGTTAAGAAGTTGGAATTCAGTATTTATCCTAATCCGGTTACAGATATTTTATATATTAAAACTCAGGAAAAAGTAGGAAATGTGTCTCTATACGACGTTTCAGGGAAATTAATCAACGTTCAGTATAATAATGGACAAATTAATGTAAGTGCACTTCCAAAAGGAATGTATATCTTACGAGCTACTACTGATAAGGCTGTGTATCAGCAGAAATTAATCAAAAATTAATTGAAACTCATTCCTTAATAATTAGATATTAAATCGAAACCCTTTACCGTAAAAAGTAAAGGGTTTTTTATATTTAAACTAAAAGCGAATGTCCGGTATTCTACATGAAGTAGGGGATATTTTAACTTAATATAAACCTCTGAGTTTCTTCCGGAATCATTATTTCTTATTTCCTTTAATATTGGGAAGTAAAGCCGTAATAATACCCATTAACGGCAAAAATGCACAGATTTTAAAGACATATTCAATACTGGTATCATCAGCTACGGCTCCTAAAACGGCTGAACCGATTCCTCCCATTCCAAACATAAAACCGAAGAATAATCCGGCTACCAAACCTATTTTATCAGGCATAAGATCTGTTGCATATACCAGGATGGCAGAAAATGCGGACGCGATGATTAAGCCTATAATTACAGCAAATACAATCGTCCATACCAATGAGAGATAGGGAAGGCAAAGGGTGAACGGTGCGGCTCCCAAAATGGAAATCCAGATTATTTTTTTTCTTCCGTATTTATCACCCAGCTTTCCTCCCAGGATTGTTCCTGCAGCTACTGCAGCAAGAAACATGAATAAATATAACTGAGAATCCTGTACAGAAACATGAAATTTGTCAATAAGGAAAAACGTAAAATAATTCGTCATAGATGCCAGATAGATGTATTTTGAAAACACAAGGGCCAACAAAATCGTGATGGAAAATAAAACTTTTTTTCGCGACAATTGAATGTTTACTATCAGATCTTTATGCTTTGCTGTTTTTTTGATGGATAATCTTTCAGCATACCAGTTGCCAATTCTCCATAAAACAATAATCCCGATAAAAGCGGCAATCGCAAATAACCCTACATATCCCTGTCCCAATGGAAGAACGATGAGGGCGACCAATAAAGGACCTATTGCACTTCCGGAATTTCCTCCAACCTGAAAAATAGATTGTGCCAGTCCTTTCTGACCTCCGGAAGCCATTTGTGCTACTCTTGAAGCTTCGGGATGAAAAACTGAAGATCCCATTCCTATTAATCCTACTGCTACAAGTATTACATAATACTGATGGGCTGCTGCCAGAAGGAGTAAACCGGCCATTGATAAAGCCATTCCTATGGCTAAAGATCGCGGGTTTGGCTTTTTATCGGTATAAATACCAACAAAAGGCTGTAAGATAGATGCGGTAAGCTGAAATACCAGTGTGATAATTCCAATCTGAGCAAACGATAAACTGAATTCACCTTTCAGGATAGGATACAAAGAAGGAATAGTAGATTGGATCAGATCATTCAGAAAATGTGAAAAACTGATCATAAATAAAATAGGATAAACAATTTTTGTGGTATCAATTGCTTTTACCTCTGTATTTTCCATAGAATAATGTTTTAATTCATCATGTCATCTGATGAATTTGATTAAATTTTTATCTTAATATACTCTATCAACAATCTGTTGTGCTATAAATTCAGCTTTTTCTGAATTTTTATCTGCTATTGACTGATAGAGTTCAGTATGTATTTTTTGAGAGATTTTAAAAGGCTCTGTATTGTTGTTATGACTGCTTACAAAAGATCTGAGAATGTGTTGGCTGGCAATGATAAAGATTTCTTTTAAAAGAGTATTACCACAGGCTTCGGCAATAGCCACATGAAAATTTATATCAGCTTCATAGCATTCTGTAGCTTTATCTTCCTCAGCTAGTTTATTCCTGAGATCTAAATGCATTTTTATATTTATTAGATCTTCTTCGGTACGGTAAATAGCTGCTTTGGCGGCAATTTTTGCATCTAAAAGTGATCTCACTTCAAATACATCTTCAATTTGCGCCTTATCCATCTGAGATTCTAAAGATTCCTGGGCATTTTTTGAAACGACAAAAGTCCCTACACCCTGCTGAACATTTAGTATTCCTTTAATTGATAAAATTTTTATAGCTTCACGGATGCTTGAGCGACCGACACCATACATCTGCATCAATTCGGGTTCGATAGGTAGTTTTGTGCCTACAGCGAATTCGTCATTGAATATACCCTCAGTTAATCTCTCTGCTACTTCCTGTGCTAATGTTCTTCTTTGAATCTGCATTTTAATTAAACATCATATCATCTGATGAATTGCAAAGGTATAACATTTTCCGCGTTAATTCATAAAAATAATAAACAAAAAAAAGAGACTTTAATTTTAAAGTCTCTTTGTAGCCCGTAGGGGAATCGAACCCCTCTTACCAGAATGAAAATCTGAGGTCCTAACCGATAGACGAACGGGCCATCTACCAAACTGTAAATAAATTACAGGGTTAGTATTTTGTTTTTATAAGTATCAACTCTTACCTTAAACACTCGGTTAGTAGTGATTAAGTTTTGTAGCCCGTAGGGGAATCGAACCCCTCTTACCAGAATGAAAATCTGAGGTCCTAACCGATAGACGAACGGGCCAACTATACTTATTAAGCTAGTTTGTTAACGTGCTTAGTTAATTTGCTTTTTAAGTTAGCCGCTTTGTTTTTGTGGATAATGTTTTTCTTAGCTAATTTATCCAACAAAGAGATAACCTTTGGCAACTGCTCAGCAGCTGCAGCTTTGTTTTCTTCATTTCTTAATACTTTCAAAGCTGTTCTTGCAGTCTTGTGATAGTATCTGTTACGAACTCTTCTAACTTCGTTCTGTCTGATTCTTTTTAGTGCTGATTTATGATTTGCCATATCGTTCAAATGTGAGTGCAAAAGTATAAACTATTTTTTTAACTACCAAATCTTTTTTTAAGATTTTTTAATTTTCTTCAGATAGGTATTTTCTTAGTTTATCTATCGCCTGTTCTATTTTTAAATTTTCGTCTTCTCTTTCTATTTTTTTGATAGTGTTTTCCAACATTATCATCGCGTTGTTCCATTCCCCAGTGGTATTGGTGAAGGTGAGTTCGTCAATCGATACTTCAAAAGCTACCCTTTCTCCCGTCCTGTAAAGTCTGAAACTTATTTTATCATCTCTGCCTGATATCCCATCTTCATTGATTTTTAAATCGTAACTTTTTGGGTTAGAGTGGATTTTCTTAAAAAGCAATTTAGCTTCTTGTATTTTTAAATCCGGCATGATATGAATTTTTGCTTATCACGAGATGAATTGTATAAATTCATTTCCTTCTAAGCGGCTGCAAAGTTAATAATTTTTTCTAACCAACAAAATCTTAAATGTAATTTTCCAGATAATTGTTTTTAAATAACTGAGATACAATATAATTATTTTTTCTGAAAAATTAAAGATAAAACTTGAAGATAAATTTTTTAGCATAAAAAAATAAAAATTGAAAAGCTCCTGAATATGGCGTTTTTTAAATGGATGTCTAGTATCAGGATTGAATTGAGATTTTTACAGACTTTTTTGCAGATATTTTTATAATTTATAAGCAAGAAACTTAAATGCCCAAAGATGTTTTTTTTAACTGAGATTTCCAGTTGCCTAAAATTCTATAAGTAGTAAGGAATAAAAGGGAATGAGTATTTTCTATTTGTATAAGAGGGAAGGTTTTGATTTAAGTTCATCAATCTGAACTGCAGATAATGATAAAGTAAAGCTAAGCTTATGTTAAAAATAAAAAGCTCCTTGAAAAAGGAGCTTTTATACAATTTTTGGTAGCCTATAGGAGAATCGAACTCCTGTTGCAAGGATGAAAACCTTGAGTCCTAACCACTAGACGAATAGGCCAAATTTTGAGGTTGCAAAAGTAATGATTAACTTTTTAACTTCAAAATATTTTTTTTTATTACTTATATACTTTTTGAATGATAGTATTCTTAATTCCTTTAGATTCAATGTCTTTTTGAGCTTTTACAGCCTCCTCTAAAGTGTAAAATTTTCCATAGGTATAATAGAATACTCCGCTTTCTTTGTTTCTCTCAACATCTTTTAGGGTCTGCATGATGAAAGAATTTCCATTAAGTTTATCGCCCACATACAGCTCAATAGTATAGTATCCGGCACTTAATTTCTGATTTGGCATAAAGCCTACGGCGTAAGCATTTCTAAACCCTGCGTCTTTAGCTGTTTTAATATTGATATCTCTCACTGAAGCCAGATTGGTAACTCCGTAATAGTATTTATACTGCCCGTTTTCTTTAATAGGAAGAATATAGTTTAGTCCTTTCAAGGAAGGGTCGCCTTCGTTATATTTTGTTGGAGAACTTAATAATAAAATTCTGAAATCATTTTTAAGAGCAATTTCTGCTAATTTATCCGGTTCAGGTTTTTTGGTAACTACAGGACCTCCAGACTTTCTGTCGATTGCTTTTTTGTAATCAATAATGGCATTATAGATACTTTCTGCAATTTCTGTCTGACCTTTATCAGATGCCAGATAGTGACTTTCTTCCGGATGGTTGATAAATCCGGTCTCGATCAATACCGATGGCATCGCATTCATACGAAGAACGTGTAGGTTTTTCTGAAATACCCCTCTTGAGAATCTTTTATCTTTATTCACAAAATTATCCTCTACCAATCCTCCTAAAAGAAGACTGGACTCAAGATATTTGCTTTGCTGAAGCTTAAGCGCAATTAAAGATTCCGGAGAACTGGCATCATAAGAACCAAACGTCTGTTTATCTTTTTCATCGAGAAAGATCACGTCGTTTTCTCTTTTTGCCACCTCAAGATTGGTGTCATTCTGATCAGGTCCCTGTACATAAGTTTCTGTTCCGTAGGCTGTATTTCTCACGGCCGAGTTACAGTGAATAGATACAAAAAGATCTGCTTTACTTCTGTTGGCAAGATTCGTTCTGTCAGAAAGCGAAGGATATTCGTCAATTTTTCGGGTATAAATGACTTTAAAGTCTTTATTTTTTTCGAGCATTGCTCCTACTTTCAATGTTATGGCAAGCGTAACATCCTTTTCTGCCACTCTTCCGATGTCAGAGTAATTTCTGTTAGCTCCATGATCACTTCCCCCGTGTCCGGCGTCTAAAACCAGTGTAAATTTCTTTTGAGAAAAAATAAAATTACTTGAGACAATTAGGAGAAATGATAAAATTATTTTAAAATTTAGTTTGTGCATCTTACAGTTTTAAAAATTATACTAATTTTGAGCCTTAATTGTATACAATAAATATAATAAAAAATTGGCCAAAACCGTCTTCAAAAATATATTACAAATTTTAATTATCCTAATTTTTAACAATTTTTTAGCACAAAAAACTCCTGAAAAATTGCCTAAAAATGCGGTTAATGATACTATTTCCAAAAAGGATACCATTGTAATAAAAAAGGAACCGTTAGAAGATATTCTTCAGACAAAAGCGGACAATATCCGTAGAGATTTCCCGAAAAAAATGATTTATCTGAACAAAAATGCTCAGGTAAAGTACCAGGATATGCAGATTGATGCAGATTATATTTCCATTGATGAACAAAAAAATCTGATGTTCGCCCGTGGAAAACAGGATTCTTTAGGGAAGACTATCGAACCTGTAGTGACCACTCAGGCAGGGAAGAAATATGAAACCGACCATTTTCAGTATAATACCAAAACAAGACAGGCCATTGCTTTTAATGCCAGAACGGAAGAAAGTGAAGGGGTTATTGTGGCTCAGAAAACAAAAAAATACAATGATTCTGTGTTTGCGATGAGAAATGCGCTCTACACGACGGATGAATATTTTATCAAGAAGAAAGATACGGCAGCCGATTATCATATGCTGGCTTCAAATATTAAATTAATTAAAACTAAAAATAAATCTCAGATCATTACCGGTCCTATCCAGCTGTATATTGAAAGAGTTCCGACTCCTTTGATTATGCCGTTTGCGATTTTACCTTTCTCAGATAAAAGATCAGCCGGTATTTTGATCCCAAGTTTTGGAGAAAGACAGGATGTAGGATTCTTCTTAAACGGGATAGGGTATTATCAGCCGATTGGGGAGCATTTTGACCTTAAGGTTCTTGCCGATATTTATACCAAAGGAAGCTGGAACTTAAGACCTGAGATGAATTATGTTAAAAAATACAGGTATTCAGGGAACTTTTCTGCAGATATCGGAACGATGGTTCGTGGGATCAAAGGTTTAGATGATTATAACAGAAACAGCACCTACAGAATTGCATGGAGACATACTCAGGATACAAAAGCTAATCCTTTCCTTAACTTCACAGCATCTGTAGATATTGTAAGTACCAAGTTCTATAATAATACACTGAATAATAATTACATTCTGAATCAGAATGTATTGAATACACAACAAAATTCAACGGTTACCGTTACAAAAAGATTCCTGAAACTGCCAATGACAATTACAGGAACTGCTTCTTATTCTCAAAACTTTGCGACAGGAAATTCTGATCTTCGTTTGCCTCAAATGAACGTGGCGATTAACCAGTTTTATTTATTCAAATCTAAAACAGGAGTTAGATCAGGGTTACTGGAAAATATTACGGTAAACACAGGTATTAATATAACCAACTATGTACAGACAGAAGAAGGTGAGCTTTTCAAAAAAGAAATGTGGGACAAATTACAGACTGGACTTAAAAATAATATTGCTTTAGGAACCAATACTACGGTAGCAAAGTATTTTACATTCAGTTTGGGAGCTAACATCGATAATGCTCTGACTACAAAAACCCTAAGAAAATTTTACGACCCGGTAAAAAATGTCGTGGTTAATGAAACAGAGAAAGGCATTACCGGATATTCTTATTTTTCAACAACAGCAAGTCTTCAGACAACACTTTATGGAATGATGAAGTTTAAAAAAGGTTCGGCGGTTGAAGCGATCAGACATATGATGACTCCGAGTATCGGATTTACCTATTCACCTGATTTTGGAGGTTCCGGATTTGGATATTATAAAAACTATTATGATGCCAACGGAGCTTTAACGCCTTATTCAATATTTGACGGTGGTATTGTAGGAACTCCTACAAGTGGAATGGTAGGAGCTTTAAATTTTAATGTTGGAAACAATATTGAAATGAAAGTAAAGTCTAAAAGTGATTCTACGGGGGTGAAAAAAGTAAAGATCTTCGAATCACTGAATCTTTCAGGAAACTATAATTTTGCTGCAAAAGATCACCCTTGGTCTATTATTACGATCAACGGACAGTCGTCATTCTTTAATAATAAATTAAGTGTCAATACAAGTTTGTCTTTGGATCCTTATAAAATCATTTATATTCCGGGACAGGATACGGGAATCAGAACAGAGGATTTCGGAAGTTTCAGTGTCCAGGGGTTCAATGTACAGATGTCTTATCCTTTAAGCAGTGAGATTTTCGGTAAAAAAGAAGACTATGCTAAAAAGTATGATACCAAAGGGGAAATCAGAAATGAAAATTATTATTTTGATGCTGATAATTATGCTCACTTTGATCAGGCATGGACATTAAATATCAATGCCAACTATGCTTATACAAAGAGTACAGCATCCAGAACTCCGACAAGACTGGCGTCAGTAGGATTAGACGGAAGTCTTAAGCTTACTCCTTACTGGAATATCAACGGGAGTACCCATTATGATATGGTGACTAAAGAATTGGCGTATACAAGAATTGGTTTTTCAAGAGATCAGCGAAGTTTTACCATCAATTTCAACTGGGTTCCTTTCGGGCAGTATAAAGTCTATGATTTCTTTATCGGTATCAAAGCCAATATCTTAAGTGATGCGCTGAAGTATAAAGACAGAAGTTTTACACAACCAAACGCACCTTTCTAACATTGAATTGAAATTTGACAATATAAATTTTATATTTGCACCCAAAATAAATTCTAATGAAATCACTGGTAATGAATTTTTATGATCATAAAATACAGCATCTGGTGATTACATATGATCTTATAGAAAAATAAATATCCACATATGAAACAAATAATCAACACAGTGAATGCTCCTGCAGCAATCGGACCTTATTCTCAAGCAAACATGGCAAACGGTGTATTGTACATCTCTGGTCAGATCCCTGTAGATCCTGCAACTGGTAAATTGGTAGAAGGAATTGAAAAGGAAACCCATCAGGTAATGAAAAATCTTGAGGCGATTCTTACTGAAGCAGGAATGACTTTTAAAAATGTTGTAAAAGCTACGATCTTTCTTAAAAGTATGGATGATTTTGCGGTAATGAATGATATTTATGCATCTTATCTTGATGCTGAAAGCTATCCCGCTCGTGAAACGGTACAGGTTTCTTGCCTGCCTAAAAATGTTGACATCGAAATTTCTATGATCGCACACCAGGATTAATGAATTTTCTAAGAAATACAATTGCGGTTATTGTAGGGCTCGCTATTGCAGGGCTTATTATTACTCTTGGTATAAGAGTGTTTCCGCAATGGGTTACTTTCGAAGCTTTTGCTCCCTTTGAGCATTGGCAAAGATTCCTTTTCAGCATGAAGGATAATGGAGCTTTCTTTGGATTCCTGTTGTTTATTTCCGGATTAGGAACTACAATTGGAGGAGTGGCAACAGCAATTATTGTAAAGTATGCTAAAGTTGCTTATGCGATCCTTATTGGCTTTATTATGCTTTTTATAGCAATGCTGGATGTTATTATTTTTCCTTATCATCCTACATTTTATAAGATTTCTATTTTCCTGACTTTCTTTCCTTTTTCATGGATCGGAGGTAAGATTGTAGAGATTATTTATGAACGGAAAAAGAAGAAAAATATCACGGATAAAATGAATCAATCTAAATAAAAAAAACGCTGCAAAATCTTTGCAGCGTTTTTTGTTGATATGAAGAAATGTTTAGTTTTAATGATTAAGGCATTTTAAATCCTTTAGTGTAGATTCTTCCATATTCATCTACGAATTTTACCTGTACGTTTCCTGAATATTTATCCAGTATCTTTTCCACATCTTTTTGCGAATTCACTGGCTTACCGTTGATTTCAATGACGATATAGTTATCTACAACTCCTATTTTAGCCATTTCGCTGCCTTCAGAAACATTTTTAGCAACGACACCACTATTCAAGCCATAATCTGTTTTAAATCTGTCACTTAACGGTTCAAAATCTGCACCAATTTTTTCACCTACACTAAGATCTGCTTTCGTTCTTGTAGAGGTTCCTCCTTTCTGGTCTTTTAAAGTAACTGTAGTTGTGTTTTCTTTACCATTTCTCAGGTAAGTCACTGCAACCTTATCTCCCGGACGTTTGCTTCCGATTGCGATCGATAAATCTGCAAAATCTGTTACAGGAGTAGCGTCAATTTTAGTGATAATATCTCCCTTGCTTAAGCCTGCATCCTGAGCACCACTGCTGTCTCCGAATCCTGTAATATAAACTCCTGAACCGGATTTAATATTAGTTTTAAACTGTTTGTTATAAGCGGCTATTTGCTGATCATCAGAAAGGTCAACAGATGTTACCCCTAAGAACCCTCTCTGTACAATACCGAATTTCTTGATGTCTTCTACAATTTTTCTGGCCAGGTTAGCAGGAACGGCAAATCCGTACCCCTGATAATATCCCGTAGTCGATTGAATCGCAGAATTGATACCGATAAGATCTCCATTGGTATTGACAAGTGCACCTCCCGAGTTTCCAGGGTTAATAGCGGCATCCGTCTGAATAAAACTTTCAATTGGGTTCGCAGCTTTTCCCTGTGCACCCAAGATTCCGATTCCTCTTCCTTTAGCAGAAATAATACCTGCTGTTACAGTGGAGTTTAATCCAAGCGGGTTTCCTACTGCCAATGCCCATTGTCCTACTTCAATATTGTCTGAATTGGCAAAATTTAAATAAGGAAGACCTTTTTCTTCAATCTTTAATAATGAAATATCCGTATTCGGGTCAGTTCCCACCAATGTTGCGATATAAGATTTTTTATTGCTTAATACAACTTCCAGCTTACTGGCTCCGGCTACCACGTGGTTGTTTGAGATGATATAACCATCCGGAGAGATGATTACTCCCGATCCCATACCAGAAGGCATATTGTCCGGTGCCTGCTGTTGTTTGGGTCTTTGCTGATTTCTTCCGCCACCCCCAAAAGGATCTCCGAAAAAGAAATCAAATAAATCCTGCTCAGAAGCTCTGCCGCCGCTTGAAGCTCTGTTTTGATAGTTCTTAATTGTTACTACAGCCGGAACTGTTGTTTTCGCTGCTTTTACGAAATCATCTCCCACTGCTGCAGAATTCATTCCTGCAAAAGAAACATTGGATGATTTTGTAAAATAAGACTGGTCTCCGTTATTGGAGGTATGATCGAAATATTGTAATGCTCCAACGGTAGTAGCTCCTGACATAACGCCTACTACTGCAAATGGTAATAGTTTTTTTAAAGTACTCTTCATTGTATATCTTTCTTTGTTATTTATTATGTTTTAATTTTCGTTTTACTGTAAACAAATTTAATGCTAAATAGGTATGCACTTAGTATGCAATGTTTCAATTTTAACTAAAATTTAACAGGCATAGCGATAAATCATGTATTTTGTCATAATTGTTAAAATATCAATTAACTAAACTTAAAAAATTATTAAAAGCTATATGACAATTTGTAAGATACTGGATGAACTGTTAAGTTAAATTATAATTTTTAACTGACAAAAAGTATGCAATAGTAAAATATTAGTCAAAAATTTATGTCATAAGGTTATTCTTTAGGGTTAATTGGAAAATTATTATCTTTGCAAAAATATTTTTCTCACTTAAAACGTTTATAGCATGCAACTGTATAACACCTTAAGCGCAGAAGAAAGAGCTCAACTTATTGATGAAGCCGGTAAGGAACGCCTTACATTGTCTTTCTATGCGTATGCCAAAATTGAAGATCCCAAAAAATTTCGCGACGATTTATTTATAGCCTGGAATGCTCTTGATGCATTGGGACGTATCTATGTTGCTCATGAAGGAATTAATGCTCAGATGAGTGTACCCGCGGACAATTTTGAAGCATTTCGCGATACGCTGGAAGTTTACGACTTTATGCAGGGAATCCGATTAAATGTAGCAGTTGAGCAGGACAATCACTCTTTTTTGAAATTAACGATAAAAGTAAGGCATAAAATTGTTGCTGACGGTCTGAACGACGAAACTTTTGATGTTACAAATAAAGGAATCCACCTTAAAGCTCAGGAATTCAATAATATGCTTGACGATCCGAATACGATTGTAGTGGATTTTAGAAATCATTACGAAAGTGAAGTCGGTCATTTTGAAGGTGCGATTACTCCTGATGTTGAAAATTTCAGAGAAAGTTTGCCGATCATCAACGAACAGTTACAGGATTTTAAAGAAGATAAAAATCTTTTGATGTATTGTACAGGTGGGATTCGTTGTGAAAAGGCGAGTGCTTACTTCAAACATCAGGGGTTCAAAAATGTCTTCCAGCTGGAAGGCGGAATTATTGAATATACCCGTCAGATTAAAGAAGAAAATATTGAAAGTAAATTTATCGGAAAAAATTTCGTATTCGACCACCGTTTAGGAGAGAGAATTACAGATGATATTATTTCACAGTGTCACCAGTGCGGAAAACCCTGCGATAATCATACAAATTGTGCAAATGATGCCTGTCATCTATTGTTTATTCAATGTGATGAGTGTAAAGCAACAATGGAAAATACCTGTTCTACAGAATGTCTTGAAACGATACATCTTCCTTGGGAAGAGCAGGTTGCATTAAGAAAAGGATTGCAGGTTGGAAATAAGGTTTTCAGAAAAGGTAAATCTGATGCTTTGAAATTTAAAAATTCAGGGGATTTATCAACTCAGCCTTTAGCAAAAGCAATAGTAAAACCGGAAACAAAAGATATTCGTCAGAAAATAAAAGTTAAAAAGACTTTGATCGGAAAGGCAGAGCATTATTATTCAAAATCGAAAATTGCACAGTTTTTAATTGAAAATAAAGAGCTTTCAATTGGAGATAAAGTGTTAATTTCAGGTCCTACAACAGGTGAGCAGGAAGTTACAATTACTCAGATTCATGCTAATGGGGGGCCTTGTGAAACAGCGAAAGTTGGAGATCAGATCACTTTTGAGCTTCCATTCAGAGTTCGTTTGTCGGATAAGCTGTACAAAATAATACAACCTTCGGAAAACGCATAATAGTATGCTGAAAGCTGAGCTTAGAAAAAAATATATGCAAAAACGAAAAGCCTTGTCAACTGATGAGGCTTTCTTGTTATCTGAAAATGTTTTTAAAAATTTTGTTGATTATTTTAAACCAATCCCCGGACAGAAAGTACATATTTTTATTCCGATTGAAAAGTTTAAAGAGATTGATACAAAAATATTTATTGATTATTTCTTAAGTAGGAATATTCGTGTTTTTGTGCCTAAAATTATAGATACTCAGTTAATTTCTGTGGAAATTTCTAAGATTACAGAATTTGAAACAAGCCAATGGGGGATTTCTGAACCTGTTTCTAATGAGGATTCTGAAGTTCTTGATTTTGATTATGTGATCACTCCCTTGCTTTATTGTGATCCCAAAGGAAATAGAGTAGGCTATGGGAAGGGATTTTATGATGGTTTCTTTGAAAGTGTTTCTGAAAATTCAAAAAAAATCGGAGTTAATTATTTTAACCCCGATGAAAATATCGATGATGTCTGGGAAAATGACATTCCTTTAGACTATTTGTTGACTCCTAATCGTGTACTGTCTTTTTTTAATGGCTTGGAATAAAAATCAAGGAAATAAAATTTAAATTCCTTTTTAAACTTTATCGGCGCCGATACTAAAATATATTGTGCATTTTTCTCGAAGATGCCTAAAGATTTATTTTTATTGTCAAAATATTCTACACTGAATTTTGCGAAGTCTAAAGTGTCCTGTTGATAAACGTCCTTGTATACCTCAAGGCTGTTCACTTTGGCCGTTTTTACTTTCATGCTATCCATTTCCTTAAATAATCTCTTAAATGTCAGGCTGTCAGGCTTATGGAAGTATCCTTTCATTTGAGAATAGATAACGGTATCAATCTCAGTATTCCTGTTTCCCGACAAATAGAGTGTCGATAAATCCAGAAGTTCCTGTACTTTTTGTTTGGTGATAAAATTAATAACCTGCGCGCTGTCCATTTGTACTGCAGGATATGTTTTGTTGGTGTTGTTGCTGTTTCTTAATTTGTCAAGATCACTAGGTTCAGTTTTTTTGTTGTTGCAGGCAACAAAAGCCAGCATCAATAGGGTAAAAATTAAAAAATTATTTATTCTTTTCATCGTTACTAGCAATTTTAAATTTAATGGATACTATTTTTCCTTTATCTTTTTTCATTTCTATCACGCTGAGATTTTTCAGAGAGGTAGTAGGGGTTGTTACTAAAGTGATATATTTTTGTTTGTCTAAAGTCTCTATCCCAAAGGTTGCATTGTCATATACCTGATAAATAGTAGCATCATTACTGATTAAATTTTCAAGCTGTTTTCTTTTTTGCTTAATTAGTGCAATTTGTTCCTCAGGATTTCCGCCCTTAACATCTTTTACGGAGAAATAATTAACAGCCATTTTATAATCATCCGGCTTTAATTCTATTATTTCTTCATCCGGCGCATTTTCTAGGCTTCTGTTTACTTCCAAGTACTCATAAAAAGGAGCACGGATTTTCATTTTGAGGACTTTATCTTTCGTTGAGTAATAAAAACATTCTCCAGGTTTCACCCGATAGGTTATGGGAGATTCATTTTCTTTAATCACCTGGATTTCTAATGTGTTGATAACAGTTGTTCCTCTGTCAGCATCTCTGAAACAATATTTATACGTTTGAGAGAAAATTTCATCTTTAAATCCTAAAAGGCCGGTTGTTATAATTAAAACCGAAGTAATAATTGCCCAGGCATTCTTTTTGAAGAAATTTTTCTTTGGCTTTAAAATTTCTGTTTCTGAATTTTGAGCAACTTCTTGTTTTTGGTTAATTGTTTGATTTTCAGTTGTCGATTTTTGTAAATTAGCACTTTCCTGAGTGCTTAAGTCTTCTATTGGGGTAGGATTTTCAGTTTTTGGAAGCTCAGGAGAGTTTGAAACCGTTTTTTCCAATTCCTGGAGATCTTCTGTACTCAGATTTTCATCGTCCTGTAAAAGTTCTCCTGCAAAAAGATGTTGTTTTTTAAATTCATACCATGAATCGTATCCCGCATAAATACTCAATAAATTGAGCATGTCAATTCTTGGTAATTTGGTTACAGGTGAATTCTTAAAGTAGGTATAAAATGATTTTTCACTAATGTTTCCTTTAGCTTTTTTACGAAGATCTTCCTGAAAGTATATGATATCTATACCCTTCCATTTTGAAATATCATCATGGGAAGGGGTATATTCTTCTAAATATTGAGCCTGGACATCCTTTTTTAGCTGCTCAAAATGTAATAGATCTAAATCTGTCAATTTTTAAAATATAATTAAATTATTGATTTTCAGTATTGTTTATTTGTAAAACTATTTTACAAAGGTATTACAATTATTTTTCCAAAACAAATTTTCTATCTGCTCTACCTTTGTCTTGTTCAAATAACAGAACAGAAGAAAATTTTATAAAACAATATTAACAAAATTAAATTTAATTTATTATGAAAAAGTCATTATTCGTAGCTGCTATCGCTGCAATCTCTCTAGTTGCTTGTAAAAAAGGAGAAACTACTACTACTGAAGGTGGTGTTGATTCAGCTGCTGCTGCTACAACTGATTCAGCTTCTACTGTAGTTGATTCTGCTGCTAAAGTTGTTGATTCTGCTGCTACTACTGCTGTAGGTGCTACTAAAGATGCTGCTGCTGCTACAACTGCTGCTGGTGCTGATGCTGCTAAAGGAGCTGCTGCTGGTGCTGCTGACGCTGCTAAAGGTGCTGCTGATGCTGCTAAAGGAGCTGCTGATGCTGCTAAAGACGCAACTAAAGAAGCTGCTAAGAAATAATTTTAGCTTACGCTTTAAAAATAAAAGAACCGTTTCACCCAGTGAGACGGTTTTTTTATGTCTTATATTTCATGAATAATTAGTAATAATTGTATCCAACAACTATTAATCAAGAATCATCAATCAAAATTATCCCTTTTTCTGTTTTAGGGCTTCATAACAGGTGATAGCAACGGCATTGCTTAAATTAAGAGAATCAATGCTTCCTGACATTGGAATAAGTGTGTTTTTGCCTTTTCCTATCCAAAAGTTACTTAAACCGGAGTGCTCAGTTCCAAATAAGACGGCAGATCTTTGTGTGAAATCTCTTTTGTAGAGATCTGCTGAAGTCTCATCCATAATCGTTGTGTAGATATTGAAATTGTTTTTCTGTAAAAAATCTAAAGTTTGATCATTTTCTGCCTGAAAAACCTCCATTCCAAATAAGCAGCCAACACTTGAGCGGATAACATTCGGGTTGTAGAAATCTGTTTTTCCATCAGAGACAATAAGAGCATCAATTCCAAAAGCTTCACAGCTTCTAAGAATAGCCCCCAAATTTCCAGGTTTTTCAACCCCCTCAACAATAATTACTGTAGAATTTTCCTTAGGTTTAAAAGCATCAAGATCAGTTTCTTTTGTTTTGTATACTCCGATGATGCCTTCAGAAGTTCCGCGGTAAGCTATTTTTTCATATACTTTATCGCTTACGTAATGTACTTTGAGCTTAGGAAGTTCTCCTTTAAATATATTTTCACAAATATAAAATTCTATGGGCTCGAAATGATAAGTTTGGGCTCTTTCGTTTTCCTGTTGACCCTCCACAACAAAAACTCCGGATTTTTTTCTAAATCGATTATCGGTAAGGAGTTTCGTGATATTTTTTATTTTATCGTTCTGAAAACTTTCTATTAACATGCTGCAAAATTATGGAAAATTCAACTTTAATATATAAAAAAGATGCAGCATCATTTTGAAACTGCATCTTTTGATTTTTTATAATAGCTTATTCATTGGAAAGATCTGGTGAAATCTGAGAATTATCAATCAGACTTTGTGGAAGGTCTTTTTTGTTTTTAATACCTAATTCTTTCATTTTTTGAGCTTGTTTAATTATGTTGTCTCTTCCTGTATATAGTTGTCCATATGCGTCATTGTATACGTTTTTTGCTTGATCTAGGTTTTTTCCAATTTTTTCTAAATTTTCTACAAATCCCACAAATTTGTCGTATAACCTAGCTCCTTTTTCTGCAATCTCCATCGAGTTTCTATTCTGATGTTCTCGTTTCCACAGGTCGGCAATCAGTTTTAAAGAAGTAATGAGGTTACTTGGATTTAACAGCAAGATGCGTCGCTCATAAGCATAGTTCCATAGGTTTTGGTCGGCCTGCATTGCGGCGATATAAGCAGGTTCACTGGGGATAAACATCATGACGAAATCCAAAGATTTACCATAGTCGTCATAAGCTTTTTGGCTTAATTGCGTAATATGGTTTTTTATAGAAGACAAATGTTGGTTAAGCTTCATTAAATAAACATCCTGATCTGTTTCATCCACCAATTCTGTAAAAGCGGTTAAAGAGACTTTAGAGTCTATAATGACATTTCTTTCGTCCGGATATTTTATAACGGCATCGGGACGCATTTTTTTTCCTGAAAATTCTGAGAATAGAGCTTTATTATCTTCGTCACGGAGTTCATGTTCAAGAAAATATTCTCTGCCTTTTGCCAGTCCGGATTTCTCCAAAATGCTTTCGAGGATCATTTCACCCCAGTTTCCCTGGGTTTTACTTTCTCCTTTTAATGCTCTTGTTAATTTTTTAGCATCTTCAGAAATCTGCTGATTGAGTTCGGCCAGTTCTTTTACTTTTTCGGCGAGTGAAAAGCGCTCTTTATTTTCCTTTTCGTAGGCTTCATTCACGCGATTTTTCAATTCTGTGATTCTTTCCTGAAAAGGTTCAAGGATTGTTTTTAAGTTATTTTGATTTAAAGTAGTAAATTTTTCCGTTTTTTCTTCTAAAATTTTATTCGCCAGATTTTCGAATTGAAGTTTAGATTCATCCTGAATTTTCGTAATTTCTTCTTTCTGAGTTTCTAAAGATTTCTGTAAACTTTCATTAATCGCAGAAAGCTCAGAATTCTTTGCGAAGATATTTTGTTTCTCTGTTAAAAGATTTTCAATCTGAGAGGTTTGTCTTGAATTAATTTGTTTTTGTTCTAAAAATTGAGAATTTAAAGAAGAATATTCTGCTGATATTTTTGCAAATTCATTCTTTAAATCATTTAACAAATCAGTTTGTTGAATGTTGAATTCTTTTTCTTTATTAATATTCTGATTAAGCTCCTGAATTTTGATATTTGAATTTTGTAAATCAGAGTTGTTTTTAATGTGTAAATTATTCAATTCATCATAAGAGCTTCTTGAAACCGTTGATGATTTCAATGCAAAATATAGAATAACCGCTCCAAGAATTCCTCCTGTAATAAATCCGATAATTAAATATGTCATCTCCATTTTTCAAAATTACAAAAAGGGAAGTGGATTCCTTTTATGGGAAACCGTAAAATTTTTACCAAAACTTTCACCACTTTTTATCTTCTGTTTCTCGTTTTTGTATAAATCCAACGGGTTGAAATTCATTTTCCTGAGTTTCTACTAATTTAAAAAGAAGAGAATCACCTTTATTTACGTCAAGTTTTTGAAATGGTTGCACAAGTAAAGTGCCAAGTCCTGCTTCTTTTTCAGCATCAAAATATTCTACTCTTACCCAAACATTTTCTGTTTTAAATTTGCCTGTTTCATCTATAAGAAATACAGCGATGTCATCCGGAAAGCCTTTCGCACTGAACTTTTGATAAGTTTCATGTATTCTGAACTTTTTAAGATCAGATCTTTCGTAGTATTGAATATATTCTGGAAACTCAATGTTTAAATATTTTAGAACATTAAGATTGGCAATTTCAAAGTACATGCCGATGAAATGTTCATATCTCAAAAAAACTCTTGATTTATCTGCTATAAAATCTTTGGTGATGATAAATTCACCGTCGTTTTCTTCTAATAATTTGAATATATCAAAAGTAATTCCTTGTTCGTGGTCAATATAACTGTACCCGATGAGATGAGATCCTTCGTAACCTTTTAATAAAGAGGAAAGTATGGGGTGTTGGTTGAAATCTCTGATAATATAAAATTGATTCCAAAAAGTTGAGGAAGATTTTGCCATTCGCTTTTTCTTTTAAGATTAGTTTGCATTAAACATTTTTCGTAGCTGCCAAAATTTCAATATTTTTCACAACATCAATGTTTTCACATTTCTTTAATTCTTTCATTAAAGCGGGAGTCAATATTTTCGGATTTAAAATTTGTGAAGCAACTTTTGCGGCAGCGTAATCTACAATTCCAATTACGTTTTCCTTTAAAAAATTTGGAGTATTGGAAGTCATAACTGCCGTTGCCCAGGAAGTGTCTCTTGCTTTTGATATAGCAAAATCCAAAACTGCGTTATCTTTTCCGTTTGAAATTTTATCAATCAAATCTACGGGATAGCAGATTTTATTTAATGAATCCTGAACCTTTTGGTTGATAGAGGCAATAACGTTGTTGATGTTTTCAAAGTCCGTTTTTAAAGGATTTATTTTTCGGTAAGGCATGATCGATGCTGCTGAAATTCCCAAATCGAGATTAATATGTGCATTCATCCCCAGGAAAATATGCTGTAAGATCAGCAGATTTTTATTTTTCGCAGCTTCAAAAGCGAAATACCATGAATTGGTGCATTTTTTTCCTTTTGAATAAGAATCCCAAGCATTAAGGTAGCGTGTTGCAAAAGCAATATCAAGCTGAGTCATTCTCGGGTTATCTTCGAATTTCTTTTGTTGAATTCCTTTCAGAACCTGTGCGGTCATAATTCTGTAAGTACATGCGAAGTAGCCAATGGGGCTTTGTTTTTGTTTGCTCCACAGGATGATTTCATCAAGCTTAGTCAGAACTTCTTCTATTGTTTTCATGGTGTTTTTATTTTTTTGCAGATCTAATTTTTATAAAGATATATCAAAATAAAAAAATATAGACAGTTTAAAACAGTGGCCATAAAAGTTGCTATAAATACAGCTAAATTATCTCTTGTTTTGTTCGTGAAAAATTTAATAATAAGATAATTAATGATATAGATAGGAATAAGCAAAAAGATATGAAATGCAATCAGGGAATTGATTAATAAAATAAGGGTAAGCATGATAATTGTGCTTACGAATGAAGCAATTATGGTTCCTATAAAACTGCTTATTATCGTATCAAAATCAACTTTTGAGTTTTCAATTCTAAAATGAATATCTGTATATTTTTCTTCAACAAGAATTGTTATTTCCTGTCTTGATAATAAATCAGAATTTAATATTAAAAGGACTTCTTGTTTTGAAGACTTGTTTAAGTAATGCTGATGAATTTCTCTGATTATCCTGTTGCGCTCATTTAATATTAATTTTTGAGTATTAATTTTTTTAATAAACTCATCAATTGAGCCTCTTTTTAATATTTCTTCTAAAAGCTCATCGCTGGGTTTTCCTTGATAATCAAGCTGATTTTTATAAGATTCAATTAAGTCATTTTCAGAAAATTTACTGTAAAAACTCATGATTACGGATTCTCTTTTGAAATTTCTTTATGATGTTCTAAATACATAGGTAAAGCGGCAGATCCGTACCACGGGAATATTTCATAACTGAAAACTCCGGCCTGAACTGCAGGATCTGTTTTTACCCACAATTCGGCTTCTTCTTTGGATTTTGTATTGAAAATAAACATGCCACGGTAGTTTTCTTTATTCTTTTCTAAAAACGGACCGGCAACAATTATTTTTCCTTCATCGGCTAGTTTTCCGATATTACTAAGATGGCCTTTCATGAGATTGCCCATTTTAGCTTTGTCCTCTATTTTTGTAGGACCTGTGGTGAGCATGACAATAGTATAAGCCTTCATTCCATACTTATCGGCACCTAGCTTTGTGGCAAGATTCTCATTGAATTTTGGTTTCGCCGAACTGTCCGGGGTATTATTCACTGAAGATGTTCCCGGTTTTCCGGGTTCTCCATCTTTGCCTTTGGTGGCGACACATGAGGAAACAATGCTGCATAGAAATAAGGGTAATAAAATTTTTTTCATGGTGTTAATCTTTTATTCTTAAAAATTCTTTCGCCAGTTCGATCATCTTTGGATCTCCGGTATATTTTCCATGTTCATCTGAGAGTTTTACCGTTGGTATCCACTCTCCGTTTGGAGCCTGTACGCCAATTAATTTCATTACAATATTCATTGGCTTTAACCCTACATCATTGGTCAGATTGGTTCCGATTCCGAAAGATATTCCGATTTTTCCTCTGCAGTAATTGGTGATTTCTTCTACTTTTTCCAGATTTAGAGCATCAGAGAAAATGATGTATTTAAACAAAGGATTGATTCCATTTTTTTGATAATGGGCAATTGTTTTGTCTGCAAATTCCAGAGGATCACCACTATCATGACGGACGCCATCAAATAGCTTTGCAAATTTCTTGTCAAATTGCTGGAAAAATACGTCTGTTGTATAGGTGTCAGAAAGTGCAACTCCCAAATCGCCTCTGTAAACATCTACCCAATGTTCCAAAGCTAATTCATTGGCCATTTTGAAGCCGTATTCCGCGGCGTGGAACATAAACCATTCATGAGCGTGGGTTCCGATGGGTTTTACGCCGTACTTCATCGCGAAATGTACGTTTGAACTTCCGATAAAAGTTGATTCTTTCTTTTGGTTTAAAGCTTCCATAACCAAATTCTGAACTTTATAAGAATGTCTTCTTCTTGTTCCGAATTCTGCGAAATTTACCCCTAATTTGGCTAATGCATCCGCTTTTTCGATCGTCTTGCTCATGACCACTTCGTTGGAATCTCTTTCCATGTGATTCATTTCATAATGAAGTTCACTGATTAAGGCTAGCAATGGAACTTCCCAAAGAATAGTTCTGTACCAGAGTCCTTCCACCACAACGCTCAAATCGCTTCCTTCCTGATGAATTTTTACTTCAGACGGATCGAAGTGATAACCTTCTAAGAAATCAAGATAAGGAAGATCAATATAAGGGCAGGTTCTTGCCATGAATTTTTTTTCATCTTTTGTCAGTTTAAGTTCCGCCATTTTATTGACAGCCTCTCTTAAAGCAATATCAAAACCCTCAGGAAACTGATGCTTTCCTCTGTTGATGAATTCATATTTTACGATAGAACTTGGGAATAATTTTACCACTGCATTCTGCATGGTTATTTTATAGAAATCGTTATCCAGGATAGAGTTTAATCTGATGTCGTGCATAATTGTGTAATTTATACGCAAATTTAATAATTAAAAATAAAATCACCTAAATGTAAGGTGATTTTTTTAATATTTTCGGATAAATTTTCCTTCATTGTGGCTGAAGTAGAGGGAAGGGATGATGGAAGTTTGTTAAAACTGTTATAACATCCAGCTTCCAACTTCCAACTTCAAGTCAGTTTACTACTTTCCAAGATAAGAATTGTACATCCAAACTTCTTTTTCCTGTTCTGTGATATAGTCGCTCATCTGAGAGTTTGTTCCTTCATCTCCTGCTTCATCCGTAATGTCCAAAAGCTCTCTTTGAAGATCTATTACTACTTTAAATGAACTTAAAATAATTTCAACACTTTTATTTCCATCCGACACTTCTTTGCTTTCCTGAATTGTTGAAACTTTTAAGTAGTCTGAATAGTTATGTGCAGGTGTTGCTCCTAACGTCAGGATTCTTTCAGCGATTTCATCAATTTTCAATACTAAACTGTTATACAGTTCTTCAAACTTTGGATGGAGGGTGAAAAACTGATCTCCTTTAATATTCCAGTGAGAACCTCTTGTGTTCTGGTAAAATACGGAATAGTTTGCAAGAAGAATATTTAATTTTTCTGCAATTTCTTTACATTTGGTTTCTTGTAAACCAATGATATTGGCATTTTTCATAAGTTTATTTTTATATACACAAAGGTAGGAAATATCATGCCGAACTGCCGGTTGAGATAATAGATGGTAACTATAGGAGGATTTTTAAAAATAATTTGAATAAGTTTTCTTATTATTGCCGCGATATGAAGAGTTTACTGATTACTTGTGGTTTGTTTTTCGGAATATGCATCCTATATATTATAATGATGCTTACGAAAACTGATTTCTTTTTTACTTATACTCTTGACGATGCCTATATTCATTTGGCATTGGCCAAGAATTTTGCTTTGCATAAGATTTGGGGAATGACTCCGTATGCTTTTTCATCTTCTTCGTCTTCTCCGATGTTTACTTTTATATTGAGTGTTTTGATATTTATCTTTGGAAATAATGAGCTGATCCCTTTGGTTTTTAATTTAATCATGGCATTTTTTTCAGTTTATTTTCTTAATAAATATTATGCTCAGCATTTTCAGAAGAGTCAGAATATCATTATTGCCTGTATTTTTACCTTATTCTTTGCGGTGGTTCATCTGCAGATTATGGCTGGGATGGAGCATGTTTTACAGCTTTTGATAATTATTATAAATATTCATTTTTTTCAAAAATGGGTGCATTCTGATTTTAAAAATCCGGAAGTTTCTTATTGGTTTTATTTTACCATTGCATTATCCGGACTGGTAAGATTTGAAAGCATGTTTTATTTTGTGTCGCTGGCCTTTGTTTTTTGTTGTCTTAAAAAATTTAAACATGCTTTCACTACACTGATTTGTGGTTTCTTACCAATCTTGATTTTTGGTTATTTTAATGAACAGCAGTCAGGCTACTTTTTGCCTAATTCTGTTGTGGTTAAGGGGACAGCTTTTGATTTATCGGGACATTATCTTTCTCAGCTAAAATTCTTAGTTGTTGATAAAGTACTTTTGAATATCACATTTTATAAAGTTGGGCTTTTTCCTCTTCTTATTGCCCTTGTTTTAATTTATAGAGACTATCGAAAGAAATATTCTTTTCATCATTTAGTTTTAAATAATTTTTTATTGATCGTCTGGTCTCTTACATTGATTTTACATGCATGTTTTGGGAATTTCCGAGGATTTTTCCGTTATGAAGCTTATATATTAGTAGCCTTTTCGATGATTTTAATTCCAAGGCTCAAAGATTTTTTTGTAAACCCTTTCGGGGAGTTTAAAAAAGATGGACTGATAGGTGTCTTTATACTTTGTAATGTCTTTTTATTGGTTTATAAATCAGGATATGCTCATTTTATGATGATCAACGGAAGTCGTAATATTTATGAGCAGCAGGTTCAGTCTGCAAGATTTTTAAAGAAATATTATAACACTTCTAAAGTTGTGGCAAATGATATAGGTGCAATTTGCTATTTTTCAGATATTCATTTGTTTGATATTGCAGGATTGGGTTCTAAAGAAATGATTCCTTTTAATGAAAAAGGAAAAGTTTTCGATCAGAAATTTGAAAATTTCCTTACTCAGTATTCAGTTGAGAATACATATGAACTGGCGATTGTTTATGAGGAATGGTTCGGTGGTCATGTTCCGAAAAACTGGAAAAAAGTGGCTGTTCTGAAAATTAATAATAATACGAACGCAGCTCTGGATCATGTAACAATTTATTCAATAGATCCTCAGGTTCATGACCAGCTTAAAGAGAATGTAAAAAACTTTAACTGGAATAAGAATGTTAAGGTAAGTATTATTCAATAACGGTGGTAGTCATAACGTTAAGTGAGCATTAAATAAACTTAAGAAAAATTATTATTTCTATATAACTGCTTGTAGATTAAAAAAATATTAGTATTTTTGCACCCTAAAATAAAAAGCAATTAAATGCCTACTATTCAACAATTAGTAAGAAAAGGAAGAGCCACGCTTGCCAAGAAGAGCAAATCGGCTGCCCTTGATTCTTGTCCACAAAGACGTGGTGTATGTACGAGAGTATATACTACTACACCTAAGAAACCTAACTCTGCACTTAGAAAAGTAGCAAGGGTAAGACTTTCTAACGGTAAAGAAGTGAATGCCTATATCCCGGGCGAAGGACATAATCTTCAAGAGCACTCGATAGTATTGGTTAGAGGCGGAAGGGTGAAAGACCTACCGGGAGTACGTTACCATATCGTAAGAGGTGCATTAGACACCGCTGGTGTAAATGGAAGAACTCAGAGAAGATCTAAGTACGGAGCTAAGAGACCTAAACCAGGACAAGCAGCTGCTGCTCCTGCAAAAGGAAAGAAAAAATAATCATTAAATAAGGTACAGAAACAATGAGAAAGACAAAAGCGAAAAAAAGACCGTTGTTACCAGATCCGAAGTTTAATGATCAATTGGTAACTAGATTCGTAAACAACTTGATGCTAGATGGTAAAAAATCTATCGCATTCAAAATTTTCTATGATGCATTAGAGATCGTAGAAACTAAAAAAGGAGATAACGAAAAAACTGCACTAGAAATCTGGAAAGATGCACTTACAAATGTAATGCCTCACGTAGAAGTACGTTCTAGAAGAGTAGGTGGAGCTAACTTCCAAATTCCTATGCCAATCAGAGCCGATAGAAAAATTTCTATGGCAATGAAATGGTTAATCAAATATTCTAAAGCTAGAAATGATAAGTCTATGGCTTTGAAATTAGCTAACGAAGTTGTAGCTGCTTCAAGAGAAGAAGGTGCTGCTTACAAGAAAAAGAGTGATACTCACAAAATGGCGGAAGCTAACAAAGCGTTTTCACACTTTAAATTCTAATCTGAAATGGGAAGAGATCTTAAATTTACAAGAAATATTGGTATTGCTGCGCATATTGATGCAGGTAAAACTACCACTACAGAAAGAATTTTATTCTATACAGGTGTAAACCACAAAATTGGTGAAGTTCACGATGGTGCTTCTACAATGGACTGGATGGAGCAGGAAGCTGAAAGAGGTATTACTATTACTTCTGCTGCGACTACTTGTTCTTGGAACTTTCCAACTGATCAGGGAAAACCTTTAGCTGATACTAAACCTTACCACTTCAACATCATCGATACACCGGGACACGTTGACTTCACTGTAGAAGTAAACAGATCTTTAAGAGTATTGGATGGATTGGTATTCTTATTCTCAGCAGTAGATGGAGTAGAGCCTCAGTCTGAAACAAACTGGAGACTTGCTGACAACTACAAAGTTGCTAGAATGGGATTCGTAAACAAAATGGACAGACAAGGTGCTGACTTCCTTAACGTGGTAAACCAGGTTAAGACAATGTTAGGATCAAACGCAGTTCCAATCGTTTTACCAATCGGTGCTGAAGAAGATTTCAAAGGTGTTGTAGACTTAATTAAAAACAGAGCGATCATCTGGGATGAAGCAGGACAGGGAGCTACTTTCGAAGTAGTGCCAATTCCTGAAGACATGAAGGATGAAGTTCTTGAATATAGAGAGAAACTAGTAGAAGCTGTTGCTGACTACGATGATACTTTGATGGAGAAATTCTTCGAAGATCCAGATTCAATCTCTGAAGAAGAAATCAACGAAGCTCTAAGAAAAGCTACTATTGATTTATCTATTATCCCAATGACTTGTGGTTCTTCATTCAAAAATAAAGGAGTACAGTTTATGTTGGATGCAGTATGTAAATATTTGCCTTCTCCATTGGATAAAGATGATATCAAAGGTACTGATCCTAGAACTGACGCTGAAATTACAAGAAAACCAGACGTAAACGAGCCGTTCTCGGCTTTAGCATTTAAGATTGCTACTGACCCATTCGTGGGAAGATTGGCATTCTTCAGAGCATACTCTGGAAGACTAGATGCAGGTTCTTATATCTTGAACACTCGTTCTGGAGATAAAGAAAGAATCTCAAGAATCTATCAAATGCACGCTAACAAGCAAAACCCGGTAGAATATATTGAAGCTGGTGATATTGGTGCTGCGGTAGGATTTAAATCTATCAAAACTGGTGATACAATGTGTGACGAGAAAAACCCAATCGTTCTTGAATCGATGGTTTTCCCTGATCCGGTAATTGGTATCGCTGTTGAGCCTAAAACTAAAGCTGACCAAGATAAAATGGGTAACGCATTAGCTAAATTGGCTGAAGAAGATCCAACGTTCACAGTGAGAACTGACGAGGCTTCTGGACAAACGATTATCTCTGGTATGGGTGAGCTTCACTTGGATATCATTGTTGACCGTATGAAGAGAGAATTCAAAGTTGAAGTAAACCAAGGACAACCTCAGGTAGAGTACAAAGAAAACTTAACAAAAGTTGCCAGCCATAGAGAAGTTTACAAAAAACAATCTGGTGGTAAAGGTAAATTTGCTGATATCGTATTTGAACTTGGACCTGCTGACGAAGGTAAAATTGGTTTAGAATTCATCAACGAGATCAAAGGTGGTAACGTTCCTAGAGAATTTGTTCCTGCTATTGAAAAAGGCTTTAAAGCTGCAATGAAGAACGGTCCTTTGGCTGGTTTCGAAGTTGAAGGTATTAAAGTTATTCTTAAGGATGGATCTTTCCACGCAGTGGATTCTGATGCACTTTCTTTTGAATTAGCTGCTAAGCTTGGTTTCAAGGAAGCTGGTAAAGCTGCGAAACCAGTAATTATGGAGCCTATTATGAAATTGGAGGTTGTAACTCCGGAAGAGTATATGGGTAACATTATTGGTGACCTTAACAAGAGAAGAGGTACTATCAGCGGTCAGGAAGAGAAAAACGGAGCTGTTGTAATCAAAGGTTCTGTTCCACTTTCTGAAATGTTTGGATATGTAACAACTCTAAGAACACTTTCATCAGGAAGAGCTACTTCTTCTATGGAATTAGAGAAATATTTACCAACTCCACAAAACGTTGCTGAAGATATCATTGCTAAAGCAAAAGGTTAATTTTTAAATTAAAGAAATGTCACAAAGAATCAGAATAAAACTAAAATCTTACGATTACAACTTGGTAGACAAGTCTGCTGAGAAAATCGTAAAAACGGTAAAGGCTACTGGTGCTGTTGTAAACGGTCCAATTCCATTGCCAACGAATAAGAGAATCTTCACTGTGTTGAGATCTCCGCACGTAAACAAGAAGGCAAGAGAGCAGTTCCAATTATCAGCTCACAAGAGATTGATGGATATCTACTCTTCTTCTTCTAAAACTGTTGATGCTCTAATGAAATTAGAACTTCCTTCAGGTGTAGACGTAGAAATTAAAGTGTGATAACTTGCATACTTTGCAATGATTATATGAATCCGTTCCTTTTTGGAACGGATTTTTTTATTTTATTTTTTACCCTTTATTTTTACGAAATCATTAGTTTAATAAGTATAAATAATAAGTCATTGTTTTGATAATTATAAGCACATTTAAGGTTTAAATTTTATTGTGTTTTATGAGTTTTTGTGTTTTATTAAACTTAAATTAAAAGTGTTGGTGACCAGCACTACGGTTTTGAAATGTTGTTACATTTGCTGAGTTATTATTTCAATTTTAAAACACAGTTAAATTAACACAAATGAAACAAACATCTATTTTAGCGTTGTATAAGACGACTGCTCGTACAAGTAATTTACTATTATCTACCCTTAGTTTTTTCCTGCTATTTTTATTAGCATCATGTCATAATGATGAAGATGTTAATTACGATCTCACAGCATATCCGTCAGATCTCGTAAGTACACCAATTTATACTTCAAACTTTCCGTTAGCCGTAGCTGAAGCTCAGTCACCTATTAATATCGAGCCATCGAAAGCCATTGTCTTTCACAGCGTGGACCCAGTTTTACATTATGGTGCTATTACTCTGAATTCAGTAGCAAACAATGCCGGAGAAAACCTGAGAGTGAATGTAAGCGGTTCGGATAGTTCAAACAACTACATCACTGTTGGCGGTAAGAAATATTATCTTGTCAATTTCCATTTCCATTACAGCAGTGAGCACACCGTAGACGGAAAATACAGTAAAATGGAGATACACTTTGTCAATGTTTCTTCTGACAATTCATACGCCGTTTTAAGTGTTATGGTTGAACCCGGGAATGTCAATACTTCATTACAAAATTTGTTTAGCCAGTCTCCTGTAATGGCTAATGCCATTAATTCTCCTAATACGACTTTTGACCTTACTGCTCTATTCCCAAGTAATACCAGATCGTATTACACTTATAATGGTTCATTAACTACTCCGAACTTTGGTGCAGCTTCAGCTGTTACCAACGGAGGACCGGTGACCTGGTTTGTATTTAAAGACAAACAGCAGATATCAGATACAGAATTTAATTCTTATACGGGTATCTACACAGAACCGAACTTCAGAGCAATTCAGCCTTTAAAAGGCCGAAAAGTATATGTAAATCCCGGATTTTAATCAAAGCTTTTTTAATAATTAATAAATATTTTCAATCCCTGTTTTTAAGCAGGGATTTTTTATGCAGGTAATTTAAAGAATAGTCTTGGTTATTTTTTGAATTAAAATTTAGTATTTACAATACAGGTCTTTTCAAATTTATTCTTTGATAAGTGAGATATATCATTTTGTTTTATTTATTTAGAATTAATAAAAATAATATTTTCGCTAAAAATTATTAAATGAATAAAATAGTATCTATTTCGCTGCTTGTTTTAGGGGCGGTTTTTGTAAATGCACAACAGGTGAATGATTCTATTAACAAAGAAAGTAAGATTGAAGAAGTAGAATTATTCGGAGAAAGAAAAAAACAGCCAGAAGGTCTGGAAGCTATCACCAGGCTTCCGCTAAAACCGAGAGACCAGATCCAGAGTATTTCTGTAATTTCCTACAAAGTGATCGAAGATCTTGGAGGGCTGACCGTAACAGATGTTGCGAAAAACGTTCCCGGGGTTACTCAGTTTGGAAGTTATGGGGGAACAAGAGAAAGTATGTCTATCCGAGGGTATCGGGGAGTTCCTGTTCTTAAAAACGGAGTTCAGCTCGATTCAGATTTTAGAACTGCTGCGATGCTTACAGATATGCAGGGAGTGGAAAGTATTCAGGTAATAAAAGGTTCTGCCGCCGTTACACAAGGGATTGGTGATGGATTAGGATCTGCTGGAGGAGTCATCAATGTTGTTACAAAAGTTCCGAAATTTATCAATCAGACCAATGTAGGTTTCAGATATGGAAGCTGGGACTTTTACAGACCCACTGTAGATTTTCAACACGTTTTAGATTCTAAAGGCAGAGTTGCCGTAAGATTGAATGCCGCTTATCAGGATAATAACAGCTTCAGACGATTTGTTAATACAGACCGTATTTATGTCAATCCATCCATCGCCATTCGTCCGGACGACAAAACTGAAGTAGTGGTTGAAATGGATTATTTGCATAATAATACAACTCCAGACAGAGGTACCGTAAATTTAGCTAAAGGTGATACGGAAGCTTTATATGAAATGCCAAACAGAAAGTTTCTTGGTTTTTCTACGGATAATGCAAAAACAGAATCATTTAATTTCTCAACCACAGCTACTAGAAAACTGACAGATAAACTTAAGCTTAGAGCTGCTTTTATGAGTTCGTCCTATCAGTCAGATATATCCGGAGCATCGTTGACACCGGTAGACAGCAAAAACCCAAACCAATTCCGAAACAGATCGCTTACAAGATCCGAACGTGAAGATCTGAACAAAGTATTTCAATTCGATTTTATGGGTGCAGATGTAAAGACAGGTGCTTTAAAGCATACATTTCAATTGGGATTCGACTGGAAAGAATCTACAGTAACAACAACTTCTTACGCTTCGAAAAATATAGATCGTATCAATGTGCTTGAGGAGATAAATAATATTCTTCCTTCTACAATAGATCCTGTTAATTTTAGCGGGAAAAATATGGCAGATCCTATCACAACACCGTCATTGGGATTGATGGCTCAGGATGTTATTACATTCAATAAGTATATTAAAGCCCATTTGGGAATCCGTTACAGTAGACTGAACGCTTCTGATAAAGATCCTAATCATGCGTGGAACCCATCGTTTGGAATAATGATTTCACCCATTGAAAATATGAATGTCTTCGGATCATATACCAGCACTACTTCTTTGAGATCTGCTAACAATATTCTTTTGGACGGAGGTGCTGTAGGCGCTTCTAATACGAAACAGTGGGAGGCAGGGATTAAGTCAGACTGGTTCAATGAGCGCTTGAGATTTAATGTTACTTTATTCGATATAAAAACAGACCATCTTTCCTTTACGATACTGGATGAAAACTATAACCCTGTCATCATTGACAAGCAAACAATGTACGGTCTTGCAGGTGAGCTGAGAAGAAAAGGAATTGAAGTAGAACTGATCGGAAGAATTCTTCCAAATCTTCAGGTAATGTCCGGGTGGGCCTACCTTGATGCTCAATATCAGAACAGCCCGGCTTATGTCAATGGATCTGCTCCGATGAATACGCCGAAGCATACCGCAAATGCTTGGCTGAATTACAAATTTAATACAGGTGCTTTGAACGGTCTTGATGTAGGTGCCGGAATTTACTATGTAGGAACAAGACCTGTAGATGAATGGACACAAAAGACATTTACCGCCGGACATGCAAATAGTGTTGAGCCGGGACTGAAGCCGTTCAATATGCCAGAATATACAACTGTAGATGCTCAGGTTGGATACGCTTTGAAAAATGGAATTGGAATCAGGGTATTCTTCAATAATATTTTCGATTCAGTAGGATACAGCTCTTATTTCAGGGGCGGATATATTGATCAGATCCAGCCTAGAAATTTCGCCGCTCAAATCAATTATAAATTTTAAACAATATACATATGATAAACTTTAGTATGAAAGCTTTTTTATTAGCCATGTTTTCTTTTCTGATTATTTCTTGTTCGGAAGACAATAAAAAAAGAGGAGTGGATTATAATCAATTTAAAACACAGGTGAAATTGACTCCTGAACAGGAAAAAAGCTTTAACGAAATCACTGCGAAATATCAAAAGCAACAGGAACAAAACTTTGAAGCGGCAAAAGCGCAGGGTGGAAAAATGGACCGCGTTGCTCTGGGAATTAAAAATGAAGAGCTGAGAGCAAAACAGGCGGAAGAAATGTCAACTGTTTTAGATGCTGAGCAGATGGGAAAATTCAACAAATTCGTGGATGAAAATTCAAGAAAAAGACCACGATATAATAATCAGGTTTTAGAACGTATCAAAACAGAGTTACAACTTTCAGAAGAGCAGTTTGCCATGTTGAATGCTGCCAATGATGCCTTCGAAAAGTCATTCAATGATGCTCATGATGTTTATCACGGAAATAATGACCTTGCCAAAGAATATTGGGAAAAGTTTGACGGACAGAGAAAGGAAGCATTGAAAAAAGTTTTTACATCAGAACAATATGCTAAGTTTCTGGAAATTGTAAAAGACCAGCACTTCAAGGGTCGAAAATAAGTATTATTTAATCTAAATTAGAAGAAGCATTAAAACAGTCTATTATTGTTTTAATGCTTTTCCATTCACCATATGAAAGCATCACGTCTGAGAAAAACGCTTATCAGAAAAAGAAGAAAAAATGAATCCCTTTTCAAATATACAATGGGATTGCTTCATCTCTGGCTGGGATTAATTTCAGGAATCGTGATTGTTGTAGTGTGCTTGTCCGGATGTATTTACGCTTTTAAAAATCAGTTTACAGATTTACTAAATAAAGATAAAGTCTTTGTTAAAGAAAATGACGGTGTAAGAAAATCGGCAGAGCAGATTCAAAATATCTTGCTTCAGGAAGGTAAAATTCTGACGAGCCTTGTTATTCCGGTAAATAAAGACCGAAGCTTTGTGGTTTCTTACACTAAAGATCGGTCAGATTATTCTGTATATTTTGATCCCTATCGGGGAACAGATCTTGGAACTGCAGATGTAAGCATGAATCATTTCTTTGAAGTGATACTGGATCTTCACCGGAATCTGATGATGGGGAATATAGGAAGACAGATTAACGGGGCTGCCGTTTTAATGTTCTGCATATTGCTTTTTTCGGGTTTTATACTTTGGATTCCTAAAAAGATGAAACATTTAAAGCAGTCTCTAACCATCAAGTTCACGGGCAAGTTTCAGCGGATCAACTATGATCTTCATAACACCATGGGATTTTATGCATGCCTGGTATTATTCTTCATAGCAGTCACAGGGCTTTATATTACCTATCCATGGGTGAAAAATACAATGATCATTTCTTTGGGAGGAACTTCTATTTCAGACCTTTCAAAAGAGTCAAAAGATGAAACCGGTGCTTTTGATTCAATTTTTAATGATATGCTTGACCGACAGAAAGAAAAATCAACATTAAAAGAAGAAAAAACAGTTTCGCTGCAGGAAATTTTACACTTGGCGGACAAAATTCTTCCCTATAAAGGAATGATCACGATTGAATTACCCAATAAAGATAATCCGAGATTTACGGTCACTAAAATTAATACTGATAATTGGCTGGGAGCAATGCTTCCCGATGAGATCACTTTTGATAAAACCGGACATTTTAAATCGAAAGAACTTTTTGCCGATAAACCACTCAATAAACAATTTACATCGCTTGCCAAGCCGTTACATACCGGGGAAATTTTAGGTTTGAAAAGTATTGTATTTTACTTTATAGTCTGTTTTATCGGCTTTTCTCTTCCTGTGACTGGTTTTATCTTTTGGTTTAATAAATTCAGGAAAGTGAAGGCTTAATTTAATATCTTTATCTTAAGATTTTAATAAAATGGCAGATAAAGATAAAAGTGTTTTTGAAAAGTTCTCCGATTGGGCTACAAAATTTACCGGCAGTTCTTATGCATTCATTGGAGCTACACTTATTGTTTTGGTCTGGGCAGTTTCCGGACCTGTTTTCAATTATTCTGAAACCTGGCAGCTTGTCATCAACACAGGAACAACTATTATCACTTTTTTAATGGTTTTTCTCATTCAGAAATCACAAAATAAAGATTCAAAAGCTATTCAGATTAAACTGAATGAACTCATTGCTGCCAATGAAAAAGCCAGCAACAGAATTGTAGATATCGAAGATCTTACGGAAAAAGAATTGGATCAGCTTCATTGTTATTATGAAAAGCTGGCAGATTTTGCTAAAGAAGATGCAGATATTCATACTTCTCATTCTATCGATGCAGCTCAAAGAAATCAAGACTATAAACATGAGTTTTTCAAAAGGAAGCATGATGAATGGCTTGAAAAACAACAGAAAAAATAAATACTCTTTGGCAGTAGTTACAAAGCTTTCGGAATTCCGAAAGCTTTTTTATTACAACCATTTACAAAATAATTGCATCTCTATATTTAATACGACACTTTTTGTCGCTAAGCAATAATACCTTTGTCATTCAATAATAGAAATCAGTATGTTATGATTGAAAAAATAATAAATCTCTTTGTAGAGAAGATAAAAATTTTTAGTTTTGTAACCGTAAATAACACAATAAAACACAAAGATGAATAAAATTACCTCAGAAATGATGCATTTTCCATATGCATAAACATCAATCAACAAAATCAGTAAAAACAAATAATTAATAAATAAACTAAGGGGATGAAAAAACTCTACATGGGTGCATTTTTAATGTGCACGACTGCTGTATTGTATGCTCAGGAAGTCGTTTGGCAGAAAGACATCAAATCCAATACTCAGGATTTTCTAAGCCAGGTAACCACTACCATTGACGGACAATACTTAATTACAGGAAGCAGTATTCAAAGCAGTAAGCTTCAGGCAGGAGGCAGTAAACAGAATAACGGCTATGATTTTCATTTGGTTAAGCTTAAAGGGCAGGGTGATGAAGTCTGGGAAAAATATTTTTCAGGACAAAACCATGATTTCCTGTCAGCTACCGTAAATACTCAGGAAGGAGGATTTTTAGTAGCGGGAACGTCTTATTCCGGAAAAGGTCTTGACAAAAAAGAGGATTCAAAAGGAGGATCAGACCTTTGGTTAATCCGAATCAATGAGTTTGGAGATGAACTGTGGCAAAAGACGATCGGAACAAATGCAGATGAAGAAGCAAGATCAGTAATTCAGACGACAGATTTAGGCTTTTTTGTGGTAGGAAACGTTCAGAATTCGTCTAAAGGATATGGTTCCAAGGATGTTTTGGTGGTAAGACTTGATAAAAATGGAAAAGAATTATCCCAATTGATTTTAGGAGGAAAAGGCCTGGATGAAGTGGAAAAAATGATTCCTACCAGAGATGGAGGAGCACTGTTAGGGATATATTCTAGAAGTGGGAAAGTGTCAGGGAGCAGGAAGCTGGAGGCTGGAAGTATTGCCAAACAAACGGAGAATTACGGAGAAGGTGATTACTGGATTGTAAAGCTTGATAAAGACGGTAAAGTACAGTGGGAAAAGAACTTCGGAGGAAAAGGAGATGATCATTTAAGAACATTGGCATTGACTTCAACCGGATATTTACTTGGAGGAGAATCAAGATCTGAAAGGTCAGGGAATAAATCTGTCGGGATTGAAGAAGGAACTGATTTGTGGTTGATTTCTTTGGATGAAAAAGGAGAAGAGATCTGGCAGAAGTCTTACAATTTCAAAAACAGGGATGTTTTGATGGGAATGAGCGTTCTACACAGTTCTGATGATAAATCTTCGAAAGGAATCTTATTAGGCGACTATACTCAGGCAGAAGGAAGAATAGAGAATAATGATGAAACTTTTTGGATGCTTTATTTAAACGAAAGCGGCAATGAGCAGTGGAGAAAGCATGTGAAAGATGAATCTAGAAAGAAAGAGGAAAGATTATCTGATATTAAATTGAACAAAGATGGTTCGATCATTTTAGCAGGAACGAGTGCTGAAGAACTAGGAAAAGAGAACTGGAAGATTGTGAAATTGGGTGACAAGCAGATTGATCAGTTGATCGAAAAGCAGGATATTAAGATTTATCCGAATCCTGTTTCAGATTATGCGTATGTAGAAATCGGCTATGATTTTAAGGAAGCTGATATCATTATGTATGATATGGGAGGCAGACAGATCCAAAACCTGAAAACCAAGAATAAAGTAACAAAGATTAACACTCAGGCTTTAATTCAGGGAGCTTATCTGGTGACCATCAAAACAGATACAAATAAAACGGCGAATGCTAAATTGATTAAAAAGTAAAACTAATGAGAAAAAAATATTTACCCATAGCAATACTTTGCATGATTACCATAAATAGTAATCTGAAGGCACAAAATAATATCGACAAATCATTACCAGATATAAAACCTCCAACTTCCGAAACTTATAAAATAAGTACTTACAGCTTAGATTTTAACAATTCTCCTTCGGGAGAATTTACATACAATTTTCCAATATATAACATAAATACAGGCATTAATATACCAATAAGTTTAGGATATAATAGTGGAGTTAAAGTGGATGATATTGGAGGTAATTTAGGCATGTCCTGGCAATTAGTTGCAGGAGGTGCAATTTCAAGAATTGTAAGAGACGAACAAGACGAAACATCCTCATCTGTTTGGTTTCCTAATACAATAGATGTTAATAACGATGCTAACACTATTAAAACTGCTGCTCAGCCTGATAACTCAATAGATACAGAGTATGATTGGTTTAGCTTTTCACTTTCTAATGGACTCTCGGCTCAATTTTATATAGATAAAAATTTAAACGTTCACTATAACGGAGGAGATGGGTCAAAGCTTTTAATTAGTGATAAAACAACAATTGTTACACAATATGGGAAAAATTTAGAATTTACTCTCATTGATAATCAAGGAAATAAATATTTTTTTGGAGGTGAAGAAAAGTTTATGGAAAGGTCAAGAATTAACTATAAAGGACCAGATAAATATTACACTTCGGGATGGTATCTGGCTAAAGTTATTACCAATAGAAATCAAGTAATCAATTTCGATTATTCAGTAGAGCAAACAAATTACTATTCTTCTATGGGAGCATCTTTTACTGTTTCAGAAAGCTGCTGTGTTCCCAATACTTATGAAAATAGTGGGATTACAAAAAATAAAACCACAACAGTGTCATTAAAACCTAGATTATTGAGTATTGATGATGATATTGTTAAAATTAATTTTGATTATAACAAAGAGAGAAAAGATTATATAAATGGTGATGGAAAACTTCTTACCTCAATTTCTATTCTTTCAAAGAAAAATAATCAAATCGTAAAGAATTTTCAATTAAGCTATGATGATGTAAATGCTGGTGCAGCAGTAACGTATTATGAATTACCATTTAATGAACAAAGTACGGTTAACCGTCATTTTTTAAATAATATAAATGATATTGTTTCTAATCAAAAATATAAATTTGAATATTATTCAAAAGAAAGTATTCCTGCAAGATTTAGTTTAGCAACAGATTTCTATGGTTACTCCAATGGTAAAAGTAATCAAACTCCTTTTGCTGATATATCTGGCAAAGTACCCAATATTATTTTAAATAAAACTAATGGATATGCTTCTGCAAATAAAGAAGTAGAACCAACTAGAACTTATTATGGAAATTTAAAAAGAATCTATTATCCTACTGGAGGGTATTCTGAAATAACCTATGAATCAAATAGTTCTATAACTCCAACACAAGTGGAAGAAGTTGAAAGTGTAGGATTAGAGGCAACAAGAAATTGTGTAGGAGCAAAGACAGTCAGCAAGTCATTTACATTTACATCTAATGGCTCACCAATCAGCTATTCAGCGTATGCTTCAACTGATTACTCTAATTGTGGTGAACCAGATAATCTTCATGAGATACATGGAATACAAATTACAGATTTAGCTACAGGTACAGTTGTTAGAAGTAAAAACTCAAAATACTCTCAAAGTATTGTAGCAAATAAAGATTTATGTTTAACAGCTATTCCTACTGAGCTTACTTGCCCTGTTAGTACTATATCTGGTCACCAGTATGAAGTAAAATATTCAGTAACTTCTTATCTTGGAAGAATAGATGGAGCAGCTTCTGTATATTACAATTCTCGAACAGAAACAGTTGATTTATTAAAACATTATGGAGGAAGCAGAGTAAAAAAAATAGAAGAAAACAATACTGAAAACGGTTCTTATACACGTTTATTCTACTATAATAAATTAGAAAACAGATTATCACAGAAAACAAGTATTACCAATTCAACCACACCTAAGCTATTTGAATATTTAATGACAAAAAGAAATTGTTTATTAGAATGTAATCCATCCAGTCAAGGAGAAGCAATTTCTGTTACTTCAATTCCTACATATCGATTTTATAAAGACAATATTATTGGTGATTTTAATGATAGAACTAATAAAATATTTTATAATAACATTACAGAATTGGTAGATGGACATAAAGCTATTGAAAGAAACTACACATATGAAGGCGATACAGATTCTTATTTATATGACCCTCCAGTATTAGATGCTCCGCATAGTAATAGCGGTCAGGTTAAGAGAGGTTTGTTGCAAAATGAGAAACAATATAGTTTTAATAATAATGATTTCAGGATTTTTCAAGAAACACAGCACAAATATAACTTTGTTCAGAATTCAATAATATCATTTATATTTAAACAGAATTTCGCTTTAAATAATGGATATATTTACAATCCACATGATGGTCCGATTCCAAATATATCTTATACTTTTTATCAGAACTATTATGGCTTTTCAAAATTAATTGAATCTATTACAAAAGAAACTATTAATGGACAAATAATTGAATTTAAAGTTAATAATGATTACAATAATCCATCTCATTATCAATTAAGCAAACAAAAAAGCACTTCACCAGAAGGTATAATTAAGGAAGCTTCATACCAATATGCTCATGAGAAAGGCAACCTGCTTATGATTGATAAAAACATGATAGGCGTTCCATTAGAAACCACCACAACCCAAACCATTGGAGGTGTTACAAAAACATTAGGAAAATCAGAGACCATTTATCCTTTAAACCAATCGGAAGCCAATACAAAATCATCTGGTTTAGTATTACCGCTATCTGTAAAGTCATATGATTTACAAAATCCAACTTCTGCAACCACAGAAGTAACCTATGACTTGTATGATTCCAAAGGTAACTTACAACAATATACCACAAAAGATGGTGTTCCAGTAGCTATTATTTGGGGATACAATCAGACTCAGCCCATTGCCAAGATCGAAGGAGCCACCTACACTCAGGTACAAAGTTTAGCCTCTGCAATTATTACTGCGTCCGATACGGATGCTTTGGCGGGAAGAAACAACGATGAGACAACCTTTTTAGATGCCTTAAAAACATTCAGAAACAGTTTATCAAATTATCAGATAACAACCTATACTTACGATCCTTTGATTGGAGTGCGAAGTATTACTCCACCATCAGGAATCCGTGAAGTTTACTTGTATGATACAGCCAACAGGTTAATGGAAATTAGAGAAGGTAACCAAACAGGGAAATTATTAAAAGAATTCAAGTACAATTATAAAAACTAAGACCCGATGAAAAAAATATTAATCCCAATAGGCGCAATACTTCTATCCAATATAATGTATGGTCAGCTTTCTACGACAGAAAACTATGTTTATAGTAAAACGTATTTAGATTACAACGGATCTACGGCAACTAAAACCTCGGAGGTGGTCCAGTATTTTGATGGTTTAGGGCGAGCGAAACAGGTGGTGAATGTCAAAGCATCACCCTTAGGAAAAGATGTAGTAAGCCATATCGAATATGATGCATTCGGAAGACAGACCAAAGACTACCTTCCTGTTCCGCAATCTCAAACATTAAACGGAGCTATTGCTCCAACTCCATTGGCAAATGCTTCTGCATCGTATGGATCAGAAAAGATCTATGCAGAAAAAGTACTGGCAAACTCCCCGTTAGACAGAGTTCAGCAGCAAATTCAGGTGGGAACGGATTGGAGTAATAAACCCGTAAAATATGATTATGATGCCAATATTACAGGTGAGGTTATTAAGTATACCACCACAACAACATGGGAAAACAATGCAACTAAATCTACCATTAATTATGGAGGGAATTACGGAGCCAATCAACTATACAAAAACACCGTAACCGATGAAGATGGAAACAAAACCATTGAGTTTAAAAACGGTCAGGGACAGGTTGTATTAGTCAGAAAAATCAACGGCACAGAAAATGTTGATACTTATTATGTATACAATGAGTATAATCAGCTGGCATGGGTAATTCCCCCTTTACTATCTAAAAAACAGACATGGGATTTGAGTGATCAACAGGCTCTTGCTTATGAATACCGATATGACGGAAGAGGTAGACTCGTTGAAAAGAAAATTCCAGGCAAAGGTTGGGAGCATATGGTGTATGACAAAGCGGATCGTTTGATCTTTACCCAAGATGCTAATTTAAGAGCGCAAAGCAAATGGCTTTTTACCAAATATGACCAATTGGGAAGACCAATCATCACAGGACGTGTTTCGGGAACGGACAGAAACGATATGCAGACTGCGATTGGTAATAATCTTATTCTTACAGAGTATAGAAACGCTGCCGGATTTACAAAAAACGGAATGCAGATCTATTATTCCAATGACAGCTTCCCGTATTTTGATACAGCACTCTCAGTTACGTACTATGATACTTATCCTGCGGGCTCACCTGCAGTAACCAATGTATTCTCACAGGAGTTATTGACTGATAATCATTCAAATGCCGTGTCAACGAAAGGTTTGCCAGTGGCAAGCTATGTCAAGAATATTGAAGATGATAACTGGACCAAAACTTATACTTGGTATGATACCAAAGGAAGAAGTTTTGGTTCAAGAAGTGAGAATCATTTGGGAGGATATACCGTTGTTAATAATAAACTTGATTTTGCGGGCACCGTCCTTCAGACCAATACCTATCATAAAAGACTGGCAGGTGATACCGAAACAGGCATTACAGAAGTGTTTGAATACGATCATCAAAACAGAGTTAAAAAACACTGGCATTATGTAGGTAATAATCCGGGGGAATTATTGGCTGAAAATAATTATAATGAGCTCTCTCAGCTGACCAATAAAAAAGTAGGAAATAATCTTCAAAGTATTGATTATGCATACAACATCCGGGGTTGGATGACTAAGATCAATGATCCGGCGAACTTAGGAAATCATTTATTCGGGTATGAAATGAAATATCAGAACCCAACCAGTACTTCTATTATGGGAGGCAGATATAACGGGAATATTCTTGAAATTGACTGGAAAACTTCCAATGACGGAGTTTTGAGAAGGTATGATTATAATTATGATAGTTTAAACAGATTAACTATGGCTCATTACCGTGAACCTATGACCTCGATACCTTATAGTAATTTTTATAATGAAGAAGCCGCTTATGATCTTAATGGGAATATCACCAATTTATGGAGAAATACTAAAAACCCATCCGGAGGCTATGAGGGAATTGATATTTTAACTTATAACTACTCAGGAAACAGACTGACTTCAGTTACCGATGCCACCATGAATCCTTCAGGATATCCCGGAGGTGGAAATACCATTACCTACGATGATAATGGGAATATGATCAAGCATTTAGACAAAGGAATAAATGAAATCAAATATAATTTTCTGAGCTTACCTGATCTGGTGACGGTAAATAATATGCAAAGTCCTTTTGGTAACAGAACATCTTATCTTTATAGGGCTGATGGAACAAAACTGAAAAAAATATACAGTTATTATAAACGGGATGATCAGGGAAATATCAACTATAGCGAGTCTGCCACAGATTATCTTGATGGTTTCCAGTATATACTTGAGGGCCAGGGAATAGGCTGTATCGGTTGTGCAGCTCCTTCTCCAACCCTGAAGTTTATTCCAACCTCCGAAGGTTATTTTAATTTTGAAAATAATAAGTATATTTACAATTATACAGATCATTTAGGAAACGTAAGACTGAGTTATACTAAAAGTAGCAGTGATACAGCTAGTGGAGTTGATATTATTGAAGAAAGTAATTACTATCCTTTTGGATTAAAACATCAGGGATATAATGTCTTAAGTGGAAATCCTGATTATAATTATAAGTATAATGGTAAGGAATTGCAGGAGACGGGCATGTACGATTATGGGGCAAGATTTTATATGCCTGATTTGGGTAGATGGGGTGTCGTGGATCCGTTGGCGGAGAAGATGAGAAGATGGTCACCTTATAATTATGCATTTAATAATCCCATTAGATTTATTGATCCGGATGGAAGGCAAGGAACAGATATTTATGAGCTAAATAAAAAAGGAAATTTAATTTGGAAAGCTTCTTCTGAAAGAGATGTGATTTATGCGTCTAAAAATTTTGACAGTAATGGTAATTTGAAAAAAGATAATGATGGAGGTATTGATGTCGGTAAACAAGGAGATATTGAAAAAATTAAAGAAGAAGTTCCATTAAAAAAAACTGTAAAAGATTCGGAAGGAAATACTTCAAATAAAATGACAACATTAAGGTTTTATAATAACACTGAAAAAGCTTTAGAGGTAGCAAATTATTTTTATAATAATACAGATGTAGAATCATCAAATGGATCTTATTTATCTCAAAAAAATAATATTTTTTCTGTAATATCTACATTACATTTGCCTGCTGCTTCAGCTGTTGATCCAAAAGATTTTGGTATGAGTAATTTTTCAGTAAATGGAGATCATTTTTTTCCAAGTAAGTTATTTGCTCAAGATCATAATCATCCTGGGTTAGGAGATGTTGCTCCTAGTGGATATTTTTATTCTAAAGTGAAAAACCAGTTTATGATTAATGATTTTAATTGTAGAGCATCTGGAGGTTGTGATTATTATAACACTTTAAAACCAGAATATAAAGATATAAAATTTAGAATGTATTCAAAACAATATAAATATGTAGATTATGACAGCAATGGAGCTTCTTTTTCAAAATAAAATAAAATACTGTATCTTTTTATTTTTTGCAGTACTTTTTAAATCTCAGCATACAAAAGAAATTACGCTTAACACTTATATTGATGAATTTATTAATGAATCTAAAGAAAAAAAAATAAATTTTAACCCTAAGAATAACGTAATTCTTTTAGATTTAAAGGAGTGTAGTGGTAATGAATGTGAATTTTATAATTTCCGGTTAGGAATAACAAGTATTACATATCAATACGGAGGTTTATTAAATGAGACTGACATTTATAAAAAATATAAAGATTTTAGCATGGTATTATCAGCAAATAATGATAAAATGAAAGAAATTCTTTTAAAAAAAATATGCAAATTAAAATCTAATACCAATTTTAAATTAAACAAACCCCAAATAGTTCAAGGATTAATTATTGATTCAAATAGCAAGAGTTATCTTTTTGATAAGGACTTTAAATTAATTGAAACAGACTAGATGTGAAGTTTGCTTGAAATCTCCGATCTCGCGGATTTATAATCCATGAGCAGATAAAAAATAGCCCACCGCAATCGCGTTGGGTTTTGTGTTTTTATAGTACTACAATATTTTTACAAATACGTTTTCTAGCTTTGCAATCCTGAATAAGATATCTATTAATCACAAAGTGTTTGTGTATTACTCTCTTCAAGTTGTTTCAAATCCTTAATTCTTTCTCCAGTTCTTTTTATCAAAAGAATCAGTGAATAGATAATCCCTGTTCGTGCCTTAGATTAAAAAACTGTGCAATCTACAAGGTCCTATTATAAAAAATCCGCCTCAGCAAAGCGCTGAGACGGATTCTATCATTTAAGCTCAAATTACTTCATAAAGTAATCAAAATAAGAGCAGCTTCCCATTAAGTTCTTTGCTGTTTCCGTATCGGAATACTGAGTTTTTAATAATGCAAAATAGGTTCTGAACTTTTGATTTTTCCGATTGTCCATTTCTTTTTGATGAGCATCTGTTTTCTCGGAGTATTTAGGATCTGAATAATCAATTTTGACTGGATTTTTGGCTTCATACTGATAATACTTTCCTTGTTCGGCACTTGCCATCTGGAACAGTATTCTTGCTTTTTGTTCTTTGTTTGTAGAGACATCCAAAGCTTTTTTATAATAATTTAGCGCAAGATCAAAATTATCTGGTTCGATATAAGAGGTATCGAGGAAGTTTTTATAATAATACTGATACGGATTTTTTCGGTCTGTATTCCAAAAATCATATTTTCCTCCATTGGAATTATCAATATCCATGACAAACAGCTGTCTGTAGTATCCTAAAATTGAAGTATTATATAAAAGGTTTCCGATCAGCTGATTGGCTTTGGCTGCTTTCTCATCTTTTCCTGTACCCAGTTTCTTCAATTGAATAAGAGCATCTGCCAATTCCAGTTTATCCATTGATGGTTTGATGAATGGAAATTGTGAATAATCTTCTTTCGCCATGCTCGTTTGTTCATCACTTTGATAGCTTTCCCATACATTGTGACCAAACACAAGATCGGAAACATTTGCATATCCGTTATATTGAGTAGTTTTGTATTGAACAGGCATGACTTTCTTCGCATCAGTATTCCATTCTGACCTTGGAATTCCACTGAAGTCTTTTGCTTTCTGATAATAAGATTTTGCTTTCTCAAAATCAGCAAGCCTCATAGCCCGGTCGCCGTAAATCAGCGCAAAAAATCCTTCGATATTTCCCACATCATCCATGTTCTTGGCAATGATCTGTTGCTCAAACTGAGTTTTGTTGGGTTTTCTGTAGAATTCTTCAACACTTTTTACCAGGCTTGAATTCGGATTGTACTGCAGATCAGAAAGTTTATTGTTCATTAAAAATGATTTTCCATCTTCACCCTGTAAGAAATAGCGGTTGGCCATTACATCTTTCAGGAAATCTGCTGTTGAAGGAACCGTTCCGTAGTAATCATATTCATCCGTTGTCGTGGTGTCTTTTTTAACCTCTTTTTCTACAAAATATTCGGGGTAATCTTTCATCAGATGATCTTCATATGCTGCATCGATCTTTGGTTGAGATACAATATCATTAAGAACTTTCATTCTTTTAATTTCTTCCAGATATTCAGGATTACTGGTTTTAATATCATTTAAAATTTCGGTGCTTGCTTTATAATCTTTTTTAAGGAATTTTAAATAGGCGTCTGCAATTTGCCAGTATTCATCTTTTGATTTTTCTTTGGTCTTTTCTGTGAATTTCTCTAAGTCGTCCAGATAATCCTTTGTTTTTTCATCATACCAATAATTATTTTTAGTATAAAAAGGAATTCTGTCCGGATTGTTAAGCAGTTCATCATCACTTTGATCAGATTTACTGTCATCGGTTTTAGGATCAGATTTTATTCCGAAAAGCTTTTTAAAGAATCGTACAATTTTCTGCCAGAAAGAAAGTTTTTCCTGTTTTACCTCTGTTACTTCAGACTTTGTGTTTTCTGATTTCTTTGCGGATGTAGTTTTATATCCGGCATATCTGCCTGTTTCATTGGAATTATAATAATAGATCGGGAGATAACTTCTTTCCAGCTCATTGATGCTTCGCACAGCCATTACTTTCAACATCTCCGAGTCCGGATTGATGGCATACATTTTTTCCATAATAGGAATCGGGTTGTTGAAGTCTTCATAACCTAAAAGAAAATAAGCCATATTCTTTTCTTCATTCGTGCCTGCCCGCTTCATAATATTATTAAATGAAGCAGTATCAGAGAGTTTCATCGATACAAAAGCCGATTCTTTACGGCTTTTACTGTTCATAAAAACCTGGAAAAAATTCCAGTTGGCATCATTATTCATTTGCAGGCCTCTTTGTGCTCCGGCAAGCTGGTCTAAAGCCATATAATAAACACTGCTTCTCAGTTTTATTGGTTCAATATAGGTTTTGAAAGCCTGGGTAGCGGCGTCATAATTTCGGGTATAATGATTGAAACGAACAAGTTGGTACCCATATCGCTGCTTGATTTCCGGATTTTGTGCTGCATTGTATAAAGAGGTTAATGCAGCAATTGTTTTGTTATAATCAAGCTGGGTGGCATTTTTATCGGTTTGGTTGCCTCCATAGTAAAATGAATTCTCATTCTCCACGAAATTAATTCTCATAAAAGGCTCCAGGTATTTGGCTTCAATCAGATAATCGATTCCTTCATGGTATTTTTGATAAGACCCTGCACCGAGTTTTTGGAATAACTGATTGATGGATGTTCCTTTCTTTAAATCATTGAGGTCATTCATGCTCATTTTATACACCAGGTAATCAATCTCGGAATAGCTCAGTTGATTATTGAAATATTTTTTCCACGATTCTATATTCTCATCAGGAATTTGAGAGGTTTTATAATCAGTGTAGAACCGGGTAGAGTAGCTGTGTAAAAAAGGGAGATAAGATTTATCTTTAATAATACTTTGGGTAAAGAGATTAAAGTATTCATAATCCGGATCAGACCATGCGCAGGCATCGGATTTTGTATAAAAAAGAGAGACTACGGCTAATGAAAGAATATACTTTTTCATATAATGAGCGGTGTTTTTTTGAGTTTTATGATAGAATTTTAAAAATTAAAATTCTGGTTACTTACAAATTTACTATCTAATTGATAATAAATGATATTGAAATGCTGTATTTTTTTCTCCAGAAAATCAACAACTTCCACAAGATGCTGATCGGAGATTTCTTCAATTTTTATTCTGAACCCCTTGTTTAAATAATTTCCAAAATAGAATCCGTCTTTCAGTACTTCCACTTCCTTTTCTGATATTTTTTTTAAGTTTGGGTTCTCCAGATCTTTTTTAGATAAAGCATTAATGAGTTTATGCTTTTCCAGATGATTGGTAACGATGCCCCACGAATAAATAGGTAACGCCACTTCAATTTTTTTGATAGGATAGTCTTCCAGTTTTGAAAGATAATTTTTCAGAATGTTCACATCCAGAATAGAATTTTTATCCGAATTTTCCAAAGGTGAAGAAGTGGAGTAGCACATCAGATAAACTTTTGAAACAGGCGGAATTCCCATTAGGTTTTTATCTTTTACCTGATGTAGACGCAGCGTACACGTAATTTCTTTTCCTGAGATCTTTTTTAATTCTTTTAAAAATGTAAAATAATCATCGCGGGTTCCGGCAGTCCAGTCACAGTCAATCTGAATTTCTTCGGAATTCTTCAGCTTATATTCATCGGTCTTTTTTTGAATTAAAGCCGAAACACTTTTCGCCAGGAAGCCTATTTCTTCTTTGGTAATATAAAGGAAAGTTCTGTTTGTTATAAAAACTGTCGGAACGATTTGTTTATCGGTTTCAAAACTTTTATCTTTTGTAATGACACCGACGGGTTGAAATTTTCCGTCAATTTTATCAACATCGAAAAATCGTGTATATAAATAGGGTATGGCAGACTCTTGCAATACTTTTTTCTCAGTTTCATTCAACGAAAGCCTGGTTTTCCAATAATAAAAACCGTACGGATGGTTCTCTTTCTTGTTGCATGAAAAGAGTAAAATGAGAAACGAAAGAAGAGATAATTTGAAATACCTCATTATTGGAACAATTCGCCTTCACATTCACAGCTTGAGCTTTCGGTTTCTGCTACAGAACAGCAGTCTTCGGATTTCATAATATTTCCGGCATCGTCTGTAAAATAAATTTTTTCCTTATTGAACTTAAAGCTCCACTTTTCATTAAATTTTTTAAAATGTACTTTCATAACACCCGTATGGTATTTTCCAACGTTGATGTCTTCTGTGGTTTCTGTTCCGTCTGCCTGATTTACCTGTACGTATCCAAAATGTACGTCACCATTTTTCTTTACATCAACATAATATGCCGGAGTTCCGCTGCCGCCAAACCCTTCTAAAATGTTGAAGCTTCTTTTTCCTGTAAAAGGAATTTTTGCCTGCGCAAACGATAAAATGCTGAAACATAAAATAAATAAACTAAAAAGCTTTTTCATATAATAAATTTTGTCAAAATTAAAGATATTTAAGCAAAAATTACACCGTAAAATCACGGTGATTGGCTTGGTGTAAGGTTTTACAAAAATAAAGCCGCTCCAAAAATAGAACGGCGGGATATCTTTTTTAAAATAATGTATTAATGGGTTAACACCATATATAAAGCGGCTGCAATAGTTGCTCCTATAATCGGACCTGCAATTGGAATCCATGCGTAGCTCCAGTCACTATTTCCTTTAATAGGTAAAATGGTGTGCATTATTCTGGGGCCCAGATCACGGGCCGGATTGATTGCATAGCCGGTAGTTCCTCCCAATGACAACCCAATTACCCAGACCAAAAAAGTAACGGGTATAGCACCCACGGATCCTAAACCTATTTTTGCAGTCGTGTCTGTATTTAAAGTAATATTAGGATCTGCAAAATGAAAAATGACAAATACCAGTACAAAAGTTCCGATAATTTCACTGATCAAATTTGAAGAAGCTTTTCTGATGGCCGGACCTGTACTGAAACATGCCAGTTTTGCGCCTTCATCTTCTGTGATGGCAAAATGATCTTTGTGAAATACCCAGACCAAAAAAGCACCCAGCATAGCACCGATCATCTGAGCGGAAATATATGATGGTACAGATTCCCACGGGAATTTTCCTGCAACGGCTAATCCGATGGTGACCGCCGGATTTAAATGAGCACCACTGACCGATCCCGCAATGGTAACCCCTACGAAAACGGCCATTGCCCAGGCAGTGGTAATGACGATCCAACCGGAATTGTTTCCTTTTGTACCTTTTAAAACGACATTGGCCACAACGCCGTTTCCTAATAAAATAATGAGCATTGTCCCTATTAATTCTGCTGTAAATGGAGTCATACTTATATTTTTTAGAAATTAATCTTCAATCCAGTTTTGAGAACGCTCTACGGCCTTACTCCAGGTTTTAACCATTTTTTCAACTTTTTCTTTTTCCATTTGTGGATGGAAATCTTTATCAACAATCCATTGAGACTGAATTTCGTCAATGTTTTTCCAGTAGCCCACTGCGAGCCCGGCAAGGTAAGCGGCTCCTAAAGCTGTTGTTTCAAGTGTTTTTGGTCTTGTAATTTTAAAGCCGAACAAATCTGACTGGATCTGCATCAATAAGTCACTTGCTGATGCTCCTCCGTCTACTCTTAGCTCAAGACTTTCTCTTCCGGAATCAGCCTCCATAGCTTTTACGATATCATATACCTGAAATGCAATTCCTTCCAGTGTAGCTCTTGCAATATGCCCGTTGGTTGTTCCCCGGGTTACACCTACTATTGTTCCTCTTGCGTATTGGTCCCAGTACGGCGCACCCAAACCCGTAAGAGCGGGAACAAAATAAACGCCACCGTTATCTTCAACCGTTTTTGCTAAGTCATTGATTTCTTTGGATGATTTGATGAGCTGTAATCCATCTCGAAGCCATTGTATTGCGGCTCCGCCCACGAAAACACTTCCTTCTAAAGCATAATTAACTTCCCCGTTGATTTTCCAGGCTACGGTTGTCAACAGATTATTTTTTGAGGAAACGGCTTCTTTTCCTGTATTCATTAATAAGAAACAGCCTGTTCCATAGGTGTTTTTTACCATTCCGGGACTGGTACACATCTGCCCGAATAAGGCTGCCTGCTGGTCTCCTGCAATTCCTGCAATAGGAATTTTTGTTGAAAATAGGGTAGTGGCCGTTTCTCCGTAGACTTCGCTGCTTTGTTTTACGGACGGCAAAATAGATTTCGGGATATTGAAAAGTTCTAGTAAATCATGATCCCAGTCCAAGGTGTGAATATTTAAAAGCATCGTTCTGCTTGCATTAGAAACATCGGTAATAAACATTTTTCCGCGTGTCAGTTTCCAGACCAGCCAGGTATCGACTGTTCCGAAGCATAATTTTCCTGCTTCTGCCTTTTCGCGAGCTCCTTCTACAGTGTCGAGAATCCATTTTAGTTTTGTTGCAGAAAAATAAGCATCCAAAACGAGACCTGTCTTTTTCTGGATCATTTCTGCATGGCCCTGTTCTTTCAGTTCATCACAATATTTTGATGTTCTTCGGTCTTGCCAGACAATGGCATTGTAAACAGGCTCTCCCGTTTCTTTGTCCCATACCACAGTGGTTTCACGTTGATTGGTAATTCCGATGGCGGCTACTTCCAGACCTGAAATACCGGCTTTAGCTATGATTTCTGCAGCTACAGAAATCTGGGAAGACCAGATTTCATTCGGGTCGTGCTCTACCCAGCCCGGAGTAGGGAAAATTTGCTCAAAATTTCTTTGGGAGATGAATTCAGTTTCTCCTCTGTGATTAAATAAGATAGCTCTGGACGAAGTTGTACCCTGGTCTAAAGCAAGAATTAATTTCTCACGCATATTGTGTCTAATTTAGATTGATGTTTTTTGGTGAATAAGGAGTCAGTAAATATCCTTTTGCTAAATCTATAAATTCGGCAGTTTGTATTTTGATCCATTCTTCAGATAACCCTTTCTCTTTTGCTATAATAGTAGCTACTTTCTGCGCACTGTCGATAGCAGCTCTTGCATCCAAAAATAATAAACGAACTCTTCTTGCCAAAATATCTTCGATAGTTTCTGCCATCTCGTTCTGAACAGCCCAGATAATTTCACCAATTGTGAAAGGATGGTCAGGATGGATTTTTTTTGAATATTCAGGATTACTTTGCTGTAACGTTTTTATAAAAGGAATATCCGAGCCGTATACATATAAATGACTGCTTCTGTCAACAAGCTCGGGCTTTAGATTTCCGTGAATGGAAAGATTTTCGGTTTTGGAAGTTGTCAATCCTAAATTGTGAATTTCCATGGCTTTATTTATGGTGTCTTCTGCCATTTTACGATAGGTGGTCCATTTTCCGCCGATGATGGAAACCAGTCCTGTTTCTGATGTAACCACTTTATGGCTCCTGGAAACTTCTTTTGTACTCTTGCTTCCGTCTTTTGGAGCAGCAAGAGGTCTTAGGCCTGCGAAAACAGATTTTACATCTTCACGGGTTGGTTTTTTTGCTAAATATTGTCTTGCGGTATTTAAAACAAAGTTAATTTCTTCTTCCAGTGCTCTGGGTTCAAAGCTTTCATTTTCGAGTAAGGTATCTGTTGTTCCTACCAAGGCTCTGTCGTGCCATGGAACGACAAACAGAACTCTTCCGTCTGATGTTTTCGGAATCATGATGGCGTCGTCACTTTTTAGAAAAGATTTATCTAAAACCAAATGAATACCCTGACTTGGAACTACAAATTTTCCATGTTTAGGATTATTCATATTTAAGATATCATTTGTGAACACACCGGTCGCATTGATAACTACTTTTGCACGGATTTGAAACTGTTTTTTAGTAAACTGATCTTCTGCAACAACACCTATAATTTTGTCAGCATCATTTTTAAGAAGGCTGATTACTTTTATATAATTAATAGCGCTTCCGCCTTTTTCAATAATGGTCTGCCCAAGATTGATAGCCAGTCGGGCATCGTCAAACTGTCCGTCCTGATAGACAACGCCGCTTGCCAGATTTTTTTGTTCGATGGTAGGCAGTTTATCAATTGTTTTTGCTTTACTGATGTATTTAGTTTTGCCTAAACTTAGTTTTCCGGCAAGAAAATCATAAATTGATAATCCTATCTTATAGTAAATTCCACCCCACCAGGTGTAATTAGGAATGATAAACGATTGATTTTTTACAACATGAGCAGCATTTTTAGCCAATAAACCTCTTTCTTTTAAAGCTTCTTTGACTAAGCCGATATCCCCCTGTGCCAGATACCTTACCCCTCCGTGTACCAGTTTTGTACTTCTGCTTGACGTTGCTTTTGCAAAATCATGAGATTCCAGCAAAAGTGTTTTGAATCCTCTGCTTGTGGCGTCCAATGCTGAACCTAAACCGCTTGCTCCACCTCCTATAACAATAAAGTCCCATTCTTTGACGGTGTTTAGTTTGCTGAGTTCTTCATTTCGTTTCATAATGTTTCGTTATGTTTCGTTTTCAAATGTAAAAATTAAAAATGAAACTAAAAAGAAAATAAATGAAATTTTATCTTTCGAAAAAAAGTAATACTTTTGAAGAAACGAATTCATGGAAAAACTGCAGCCAAGACATAATGATATACTAAAGGAGATAGATGAGAAAGACTATGTGCTTGTTCAGGAATTGTGTGAAAAGTTTAATGTTTCATCTGTTACGATTCGAAAGGATCTTAGCTATCTGGAAAGTTTGGGATTGCTCTTTAGAAACCATGGAGGAGCAAGTAAACATGTACGATATGCTTATGAAAAAAACGTTGATGAAAAAGAAAACATTAATGTAGAAGCGAAGCAGAGGATTGCAAAAGCGGCCTTATCTTTAATTCAGGAGAATGATTGTATTATTCTGGCTTCCGGAACAACGATGCATTACCTTGCAAGAATGCTGAACGGCTTTGGTCCGCTTACGGTGCTGACTTCTTCTTTACGGGTTGCTATTGAACTTTGTAATAATCCTAATATTAATATTATTCAACTGGGAGGCGAGGTGAGAAAAAGTTCAACCTCTATCGTCGGCTCTATTTCTGAATCTATTCTTAAGCAGTTTTCCTGTAACAAATTATTTCTTGGGGTAGACGGCCTCGATATGGACTTTGGGATCAGTACATCCAATGCTGCGGAAGCTCATTTAAATCAGCTGATGATTGAATGCTCCGACAAGGTTGTCATTCTTGCGGATTCTTCTAAATTAAATAAAAAAGGCTTCGGTAAAATCGCTCCTTTAGACAAAATTGATTATCTGATCACCGATCATAAGATTTTAGATGAAGATAAAGCCAAGCTTGAAGAAATCGGAGTGAGTGTGATTGTTAAATAAAAATCAACTCATTTTTAAATTTTTTACATTTCAAAAATTTTTTTCCGAAAATTAAGACTGAATTTTCTCAAAATGACCTAATTGATTAAAAATCAAAATATTTTGTTGTAAATATTTGTCAGTTATAAAAATATTCATAAATTTGCACACTCATTTTAGGGGCGTAGTATGCCTATATCAAAAGTAGAAATTACTTCAGACCTCCGAAAAATGGTGATAAACAGAAGATAAATTTTATTATAACATAAACAATGTCAGGTATTATTGGTAAAAAAATCGGTATGACGTCTTTGTTTGACGAAGCAGGGAAAAATATTCCTTGTACAGTTATTCAAGCTGGTCCATGCTCGGTTTTACAGGTCAGAACCATTGAAAAGGACGGATACAAATCTGTTCAATTAGGTTTCGATGACAAGAGTGAGAAGAACGTTGGTAAAGCGTTAGCTGGTCATTTTAAAAAGGCTGGTTCTGCTCCTAAAGCTAAATTGGTAGAATTCTACAGAGAATTCGTTGATGAAGTAAAAGTAGGAGAAGAAGTAAAAGTTGATTTATTCGCTGAAGGTGAATATGTTGACGTAACAGGTACTTCTAAAGGTAAAGGTTTCCAAGGTGTTGTTAAAAGACACGGATTTGGAGGTGTAATGCAAGCTACTCATGGTCAGCACAACAGACTTAGAGCTCCAGGTTCTATCGGTGCTGGATCGGATCCTTCGAGAGTATTCAAAGGAATGAGAATGGCGGGTAGAATGGGAGGTAAGCAGGTAACTGTACAAAACCTTCAAGTATTAAAAGTGGATCAAGAACAAAATCTTTTAGTAGTAAAAGGTGCTGTTCCGGGAGCTAAAAATTCTTATGTAATTATCAGAAAATGGAACTAGTAGTATTAAATACATCAGGAAAGGAGACCGGAAGAAAAGTAACTCTAGACGAAACAGTATTCGGAATTGAGCCAAATCAGCACGCGGTTTACTTAGAAGTTAAGCAGTACCTTGCAGCACAGAGACAAGGAACTCATAAATCAAAAGAGAGAAGCGAAATTACTGCTTCTACTAAAAAACTTAAGAAGCAAAAAGGATCTGGATCTGCTAGATATGGTGATATCAAATCTCCAACTTTCAGAGGTGGAGGTAGAGTATTCGGACCAAAACCAAGAGACTACAGATTCAAATTGAACAAAGCTCTTAAGAGATTAGCTAAAAAATCTGTTTTATCTCAGAAAATGAGAGATAACAGCATTAAAGTTTTAGAAGATGTGAGCTTAAACGCTCCTAAGACTAAAGATTTCATTACTTTATTAGATGCATTGACATTGAACGGTAAAAAATCTTTATTCATTCTTCCTGAAGCTAATAAGAATGTGTATTTATCTTCAAGAAACTTACCTAAAACTAAAGTAATGAACTTTAACGAAGTTAGTTCTTACGATTTAGTAAATGCAGGTGAGATCGTATTCTTCGAAGGTGCAGTTGAAAAATTCCAGGAAAATTTAAAGAAATAAGTCATGTCTATTATCATTAAACCAGTTATCTCAGAAAAGGCTAACTACCTTACAGATTTAAGAGGTTCTTATTCTTTCTTAGTAAATCCTAAGGCGAATAAAATCCAGATTAAAAATGCTGTAGAAGCAGCTTATGGTGTAAAAGTAGCAGACGTTAACACAATGATTTATGCTCCGAAGGTTTCTTCGAAATACACTAAAAAAGGTCTTCAAGTAGGAAAGACAAACAAATTGAAAAAAGCGGTAATCAAACTTGCTGAAGGTGAGGTTATCGATATTTTTGCTGTAAATTAATTATTAATTATAAATAATAGTAATGTCTGTTAGAAAATTAAAACCTATCACCCCGGGACAGAGATTCAGAATTGTAAACAATTTTGAGGAAATTACTACCAACAAACCAGAGAAATCTCTAACAGTTGGTATTAAAAAGTCAGGTGGACGTAACCAAACTGGTAAAATGACCATGCGTTACACCGGCGGTGGACACAAAAAGAAATACAGAATTATTGACTTCAAAAGAAACAAAGCAAACGTTGAAGCCACTGTAAAATCTGTAGAATACGATCCAAACAGAACTGCATTTATCGCTTTATTAGAGTATGCTGACGGAGAGAAGAGATATATCATCGCTCCAAACGGTATCAAAGTTGATCAGAAAGTAATTTCTGGTGAAAGCGTAGAGCCAAATGTAGGGAACGCAATGAAGTTGAAAAACATTCCATTAGGTACTGTAATTTCTTGTGTTGAAATGAAGCCTGGTCAAGGTGCTATTTTAGCAAGAAGTGCTGGTTCTTCAGCTCAATTAACTTCAAGAGACGGAAAATATGCAATCATCAAATTGCCTTCAGGAGAATCTAGAATGATCCTTACTGAATGTTATGCAATGATTGGTTCTGTTTCTAACTCTGATCACCAGTTAACTGTATCAGGTAAGGCTGGTAGAAGCAGATGGTTAGGTAGAAGACCAAGAACAAGAGCGGTAGTAATGAACCCTGTAGATCACCCAATGGGAGGTGGTGAAGGACGTTCTTCTGGAGGTCACCCAAGATCTAGAAACGGTATGCCGTCTAAAGGTTACAAAACTAGAAAGAAAAACAAAGTGTCTAACCGTTACATCGTATCTAAAAGAAAATAATTATGGCAAGATCACTTAAAAAAGGACCATTCATTCATCATACTTTAGATAAGAAGGTTCAGACAAACATAGAGTCTGGTAAGAAGACAGTTATCAAAACTTGGTCTAGAGCATCAATGATCTCTCCGGACTTCGTAGGACAAACTATTGCAGTACACAACGGGAAATCTTTTATCCCTGTTTATGTTACAGAAAACATGGTTGGTCACAAGCTAGGCGAATTTTCTCCAACAAGATCTTTCAGAGGTCATGGTGGTAACAAAAACAAAGGAAGTAGATAATCATGGGATCAAGAAAAAGAGAAAGTGCATTAGCACGTAAGTTAACAAATCAGGATGTAGTGAAAGCATTACATAATGATTGCCCGTCTTCTCCAAGAAAAATGAGATTAGTAGCTGATATCATCAGAGGAGTAGAAGTAGACAAAGCTTTATATATTCTAAAATATTCTAAAAAAGACGCATCTAACAAGTTGGAAAAAGTATTGCTTTCAGCAATGGCTAACTGGCAGACTAAAAACGAAGGTGCTGATATTGAAGAAGCAAATCTTATCGTTAAAGAAATTTTTGTAGACAGTGCAAGACAATTGAAGAGACTAAGACCAGCTCCACAAGGTAGAGGGTACAGAATCAGAAAAAGATCAAACCACATTACATTAATCTTAGGTAAAAAAGAAAATTAATCAAGGTATGGGACAGAAGACAAATCCAATTGGTAATAGATTAGGTATCATCAGAGGATGGGATTCTAACTGGTTTGGTGGAAACGATTATGGAGACAGAATCGCGGAAGACTACAAAATCAGAAGATACCTTGAGGCTAGATTATCTAAAGGTGGGATTTCAAGAATTTATATTGAAAGAACATTAAAATTAGTTACAGTTACTATCACTACTGCTAGACCGGGACTTATCATCGGTAAAGGAGGTCAGGAAGTTGATAAATTGAAAGAAGAATTGAAGAAACTTACTAAAAAGGATATTCAAATCAATATTTTCGAAATCAAAAGACCTGAACTTGACGCTGTATTAGTTGCTGATAGCATTGCGAAGCAAATCGAAAACAGAATCTCTTACAGAAGAGCTGTTAAGATGGCTATCGCTGGTACAATGAGAATGGGTGCAGAAGGTATCAAAGTTCAAATCTCTGGTAGATTGAACGGTGCTGAAATGGCAAGATCAGAATCTTTCAAAGACGGAAGAATTCCTTTGTCTACTTTCAGAGCTGATATCGATTATCACATTGGTGAAGCATTGACTCAGTACGGTAAGCTAGGTGTAAAAGTTTGGATCATGAAAGGTGAAGTTTACGGTAAAAGAGAACTTTCTCCTCTAGTGGGACAACAGAAAAAAGGAGGTCCGTCAGGAGATAGAAACAACAGAGGAGGAGACAGAGACAACAGAAGACCTAGAAAGAACAATAACAATAATAATAACAATAATAATTAAAAATTTTAGATAGAAATTTTGAATTTTAAATTACCGTTACTTTTTTAAAATAAAAAAAATCTAAAATCTAAAATCTAAAATCTAAAATTTAGAAATTATGTTACAACCAAAAAGAACCAAGTTCCGTAGAGTTCATAAGATGAAAATGAAGGGGAATGCCCAAAGAGGTAGTCAACTTGCTTATGGAACTTTCGGGATTAAGGCGACAGAAGGTGCTTGGATCACTGCAAGACAAATTGAAGCTGCGCGTATCGCTGCGACAAGATATATGAAGAGAGAGGGTCAACTATGGATCAAAATCTTCCCGGATAAGCCAATTACTAAAAAACCAGCGGAAGTACGTATGGGTAAAGGTAAAGGTGCTGTGGAATATTGGGTAGCTGTAGTAAAACCAGGTAAAATTATGTTCGAAATCGGAGGTGTACCTTACGAAATCGCTAAGGAAGCTTTAAGACTTGCTGCACAGAAATTACCAGTAGTTACTAAATTTATAGTTGCTAACGATTTTGTTAAACCTCTTTAATCTTTGAATACAATGAAAACAGCTGATATTAAAAATTTAAGCGCAGAGGATATTCAAGCTCAACTAGCTGATGCGAAAGCTCAATATTCTAAAATGAAATTGGCTCACAAAATCAGCCCGCTTGAAAACCCTATTCAAATCAGAGATTTGAGAAAGGCAATCGCAAGATTAAATACTGAGTTAACTAACAAACAACAATAAGATTTTCATACATTATGGAAAGAAACTTAAGAAAAGAAAGAATCGGAATAGTTTCCAGCAATAAAATGGAAAAGACCATTGTTGTAAGTGAGACGACGAGAGTGAAACACCCGATGTACGGTAAATTCGTATTAAAAACGAAAAAATATACTGCACACGACGAGAACAACGAATGCACAGAAGGAGATACAGTTCTTATCCAAGAAACTAGACCTATGAGCAAGAGCAAGAGATGGAGATTAGTAAGAATCATTGAAAAAGCTAAGTAATGTTACAAACAGAATCAAGATTAAAAGTTGCTGATAACACTGGTGCGAAAGAAGTACTAGTAATCAGAGTTCTGGGTGGTACCAGAAGAAGATATGCTTCAGTTGGTGATAAGATCGTAGTTACTATTAAAGATTCTACACCATCAGGAAACGCAAAGAAAGGTCAAGTATCTAAAGCGGTAGTAGTAAGAACTAAAAAAGCAGTAAGAAGAAAAGATGGTTCATACATCAAATTCGAAGACAATGCTTGTGTTTTACTAAACGCTGGTGGAGAAATGAGAGGAACTCGTGTTTTCGGACCTGTTGCTCGTGAGTTGAGAGACAAAGAATATATGAAAATCATTTCATTGGCTCCTGAAGTACTTTAATTTTTAAAATTTTTAAAAGAAAATGTCAAAGTTAAAAATAAAAAGAGGAGATAACGTAATCATTACTACTGGTAAGAAAGATATCAAAGGTAAGACTGGTGAAGTTATTGAAGTGATCAAAAAAGAAGGTAAAGACCCAAGAGTGATCGTTGCAGGACTTAACATCGTTAAAAAACACGTTAAGCCTTCAGCTTCAAATCCTCAAGGAGGAATCACAGAAAAGGAAGCTTCTATCCATATCTCAAACATAGCTTTAGTTGGTAAAGACGGAAAAGCTATCAAAATCGGTTACAAAATCGAAGGAGATAAGAAAGTAAGAATCAACAAAAAAACGGGTGAAACTTTATAATTTTAAATAACACATGGAATATATAGCAAGACCCAAAAAAGCATATAAAGAAACGATTGTTCCTGCAATGATGGAAGAATTCGGGTACAAGTCAGTAATGCAGGTACCTAAATTGGAAAAAATCATCCTTTCTCAAGGGTTAGGTGATGCTACTGCAGACAAAAAAATCATTGATTATGCTGTTGAAGAATTAACGAACATCACTGGTCAGAAGGCTGTAGGTACTATCTCTAAGAAAGACGAAGCTGCTTTCAAATTGAGAAAAGGTATGCCTGTAGGGGCTAAAGTTACTCTTAGAGCTCACAAAATGTATGAGTTCCTAGACAGACTTACTGCTTCTGCTTTACCACGTATTAGAGATTTTTCTGGTATTAAAGCTGATGGTTTCGATGGTAGAGGTAATTACAACTTAGGTATTACTGAGCAAATTATCTTCCCTGAGATCGTAATCGACAAAGTGAAAAAAATCCAAGGGATGGACATCACTTTCGTTACAACTGCGAAAACAGATAAAGAAGCTAAAGCATTATTAACTCACTTCGGTTTACCATTTAAAAAGAACTAAGAAATGGCTAAAGAATCAATGAAAGCGCGTGAGCGCAAAAGAGAAGCACTAGTTGCTAAATACGCTGATAAAAGAAAAGCTCTTAAAGAAGCAGGTGATTACGAAGGTTTACAAAAGCTTCCTAAAAACGCTTCTCCTGTAAGATTACACAACAGATGTAAACTGACAGGTAGACCAAGAGGATACATGAGAACGTTTGGTATTTCCAGAGTAACTTTCAGAGAAATGGCAAACAACGGTCTTATCCCGGGAGTTAAAAAAGCTAGTTGGTAATAATTACTAATTAAAAAAATCGGGACAATTAAGTTGTTCAGATACTAAAGATAAAAAATATCAGACCGAAGATTTCTGACGTCTGATATTTTACTCTTCAAGTCTTTGCAAAACTGATTGTTCTTTAACCAATAATTTATAAAAGAAAAATGGTAACAGATCCAATTTCAGATTTCCTAACAAGAGTAAGGAACGCACAAAGCGCAGGCCATAAAGTGGTGGAAATTCCTGCATCGAAAATCAAAAAGGAGATTACTAAGATCTTATTTGATCAAGGGTATATCTTAAACTACAAGTTTGAAGATAGCGCTGTTCAAGGTACGATCAAAATCGCTTTAAAGTACGACAAACAAACCAGCAAACCAGCTATCAAGTCTATTCAAAGAGCTTCTAGACCAGGTTTGAGACAGTACAAAGGTTCAGGAGAACTTCCAAGAGTACTAAACGGTTTGGGTATTTCTATCATCTCTACTTCAAGAGGAGTAATGACTGACAAGAAAGCTAGAGAAGAAAAAGTAGGCGGTGAAGTAATCTGCTATGTTTATTAATTTTTAATCAGAGGAAAATGTCAAGAATTGGTAAAGCAATTATAACAATTCCAGCAGGAGTTACGATCACTGAAAACAACGGTGTAGTAACTGTAAAAGGTCCTAAAGGAGAACTTTCTCAGGAGCTTACAGCAGGAATTACTTTAGAACAAAATGATGGTATACTGAACGTAAACAGACCATCTGATACTAAACAGCACAAAGCGCTTCACGGTTTATACAGAGCGTTGATCAACAACATGATTGTTGGTGTTAATACAGGTTTCGAAAAGAAACTGGAATTAGTAGGGGTAGGATACAGAGCATCTCACTCAGGTCAAAAACTTGAGCTGGCTTTAGGATTCTCTCACGGTATCGTATTGGAACTTCCAGGTGAAGTGAAAGTAGATACATTGACTGAAAAAGGTAAAAACCCAATTATTACTTTAACGTCTCACGACAATCAACTTCTTGGAATGGTAGCTGCAAAGATCCGTTCTTTCAGAAAGCCTGAGCCATACAAAGGAAAAGGTGTTAAATTCGTAGGAGAAATTGTTAGACGTAAAGCTGGTAAATCTGCTTAATAAATTATAAGTATTATGGCATTAAGTAAATTAGAAAAAAGAATAAGAATAAAACGAAGAGTAAGAGGGAAAATCTCTGGATCTTCTGAATTGCCAAGATTATCTGTATATAAAAGTAATAAGGAAATTTACGCTCAGTTAATCGACGACAACAGTGGGAAAACTTTAGCTTCTGCTTCTTCTAGAGAGAAAGGAGTTGATGCTAACGGAACTAAAACTGAAGTTTCTGCTGCTGTAGGTAAAGCAATCGCTGCTAAAGCTAAAGCTGCAGGAATTGAAACTATAGTGTTTGATAGAAACGGATTCGTATATCACGGAAGAGTGAAAGCTCTAGCTGATGGTGCGAGAGAAGGAGGACTTAAATTCTAATCATTAAATTTCGGAAAATATGTTAGGACTAGATAATATAGAAAGAGTAAAACCGGGAGGATTAGAACTTAAAGATCGTCTCGTAGCTGTTAACAGAGTAACAAAAGTAACTAAAGGAGGTAGAGCTTTCGGATTCTCTGCTATCGTAGTTGTAGGTAACGAGGAAGGAGTTATCGGTTACGGACTAGGAAAATCTAAAGAGGTTGCTTCTGCAATTGCTAAAGCAGTTGAAGACGCTAAGAAAAACCTTGTAAAAGTTCCTGTAATGAACCACACAATTCCTCACCAAACTACTGCTAGATACGGTGGTGCAGATATCTTCTTAAGACCTGCTTCTCACGGTACAGGACTTATCGCCGGTGGTGCGGTAAGAGCGGTACTTGAATCTGCTGGTATTCACGATATCCTTTCAAAATCTAAAGGATCTTCAAACCCTCACAACGTGGTGAAAGCTACTTTCAAAGCGTTATTGGACATCAGAAGACCTGAAGAAATTGCAAGAATGAGAGGAGTTTCTCTAAGTAAAGTGTTTAACGGTTAATATATAAACAATGGCAACAATTAAAGTAAAACAAGTAAGAAGCGCTATTGGTAGAACAAAAACCCAAAAGAGAACGCTTGAAGCATTAGGATTTAAGAAACTTCACCAAGTTGTAGAACACGAAGCTACTCCTTCTATCTTAGGAATGATAGCTGCAGTTAGTCATTTACTTGAAGTTCAAAAATAATTTTTAACAAAAGAAATTAAAATGAATTTAAATAACATAAAACCTGCTGCAGGATCTACTTTCAATTCAAAAAGAATTGGTAGAGGTCAAGGTAGTGGAAAAGGAGGTACTGCTACGAAAGGACATAAAGGACAGAAAGCAAGAGCTGGTTATTCTCAGAAGATCGGTTTTGAAGGAGGTCAGATGCCTTTACAAAGAAGATTACCTAAATTCGGATTCAAAAACGTAAACAGAAAAGAGTTTAGAGGAATTAACCTTGATACAATTCAAACTTTAATCGAGAATAAATCTATCACTGGAGATATTACAAGAGAAGTTATGATTGAGAACGGTCTAATTACTAAAAACGAATTAGTGAAAATTATGGGTAGAGGAGAATTGAAATCTGCGGTTTCAATCTCTGCTGACAAATTCACTAAATCTGCTGAAGAGCTTATTGCTAAAGCAGGTGGAAAAGCAATTACCTTATAATAATTACTAATGAAAGAATTTATACAAACACTTAAAAATATTTGGAGTCTTAAAGAGCTTAGAGATAAAATTCTCTTCACTTTAGGGATTATCCTTGTGTATAGATTCGCATCTTATATCTCTCTTCCGGCAATTAACCTTGCGGAAGTAGGAGATCTCTTAGAGCATTATAAAAGTCAGGGCGGTAACAAGCAAGGAGCAGGTCTCCTTGGCTTGCTTTCGTCGTTTACGGGGGGGGCTTTCAGCCACGCTTCCGTGATGGCGTTAGGAATCATGCCTTATATTTCTGCTTCTATTATTGTTCAGTTGATGGGGATGGCTATCCCTTATCTTCAGAAGCTTCAGAAAGATGGAGAGTCAGGTAGAAATACATTGAACCAAATTACAAGATGGTTAACTATTGGAGTTTGTTTAGTACAGGCACCTTCTTATTTAACTTCTATTACTCAATTATTCTTACCATATGCTCAATTCTCTTCTGCATACTATGTAGAGCCAAATTCTATCATGTTCTGGTTACCAAGTATTGTAATACTTGTTGCCGGATCTGTATTTGCAATGTGGCTAGGTGAAAAAATTACTGATAAAGGAATCGGAAATGGTATTTCTATCCTTATTATGGTAGGTATTTTATCTAGACTTCCAGAAGCATTTGTACAGGAAATGGCCGTGCAGAACGGAAAAGGAGGGATGGGATCAATCATGATCCTTATTGAAGTAATTTTCTGGATGTTGGTTGTTCTTTTAGCAGTAGTACTATCTGTTGCTGTCAGAAAAATCCCTATCCAGTATGTAAGCAGAGCTCAAGCAAGAGGAGGTGTAAACAGAAATCTTATGCAAGGAGCAAGACAGTGGATCCCATTGAAAGTAAATGCTGCAGGTGTAATGCCGATTATCTTTGCTCAGGCATTGATGTTCGTACCTGGATTATTAACAAAATTCGATGAGTCTAACACTTTTCTTGCAGGTTTCAAGAATGTTTTTAGCTGGCAATACAATGTATTGTTCGCGCTATTAATTATTATCTTCTCATTTTTCTATACTGCGATTACAATTCCGGTAAACCAAATGGCTGATGATTTGAAGAGAAACGGAGGTTTAGTACCGAAAGTAAGACCCGGGAAAGAAACTGCTGATTATTTAGATGATATTTTATCAAAAATTACCTTGCCAGGTGCAATATTTTTATCTATCTTTGCAGTCCTTCCAGCAATTGTGCATGGAAGCTTTGTTCAGACAGATGCGTTCGCCTTATTTTTCGGGGGAACATCACTATTGATTATGGTTGGAGTAATTTTAGATACTGTTCAACAGATTAATACCTATCTGCTGAACCATCATTATGATGGCTTAATGCAGTCTAAATTATCAAGAACGACTGGATATTAATTTATGGCGAAACAAAAACATATTGAACAAGACGGCGTTATTACGGAAGCACTTTCGAACGCCCAGTTCCGTGTAGAGCTGGAAAATGGGCATATACTTATCGCTCATATTTCTGGTAAAATGAGAATGCATTATATTAAACTTTTACCTGGTGATAAGGTAAAACTAGAAATGTCTCCTTACGATTTATCAAAAGGGAGAATTACATTTAGATACTAAACAAATGCCAAATGGAATACTTGTTCCATTTGGCTATTGTTAAAAAATAAATACTATCAAAATGAAAGTAAGAGCATCAATTAAAAAAAGAAGTGCTGATTGCAAAATCGTACGCAGAAAAGGTGTACTGTTTGTAATCAACAAGAAAAACCCAAAATTTAAACAAAGACAAGGCTAAAATTAAATTATGGCGAGAATTTCAGGTATTGATTTACCAAAAAACAAAAGAGGCGTTATCGGTTTAACTTACATCTACGGAGTTGGAAGAAGTACTTCTTCTGAAATCCTTAAAGCTGCCGGTATCAGCGAAGACAAGAAAGTCAACGAATGGAATGACGATGAATTGGCTGCAATCAGAACTTATATCTCAGAAAACGTAAAAGTAGAAGGGGAACTTAGATCTGAAGTGCAATTGAACATCAAGAGATTGATGGACATAGGATGCCAACGAGGAATACGTCACAGACTTGGATTACCTTTAAGAGGCCAGAGAACGAAAAACAACTCTAGAACCCGTAAAGGAAAGAGAAAAACTGTTGCTAACAAGAAAAAAGCTAGTAAATAATCGTTAGGAATTATGGCAAAACAAACTAAAGTAGTTAAAAAAAGAAAAGTAAAAGTTGAAGCTATTGGTGAAGCTCATATTCAAGCTTCTTTCAATAACATCATCATTTCTTTAACAAATAAAAACGGAGAGGTAATCTCTTGGGCTTCTGCCGGTAAAATGGGATTCAGAGGTTCTAAAAAGAATACTCCTTTCGCTGCTCAAATGGCAGCAGAAAATTGCTCTAATGTAGCTCACGAAGCAGGTTTAAGAAGAGTAAAGGTGTTTGTGAAAGGTCCAGGTGCAGGTAGAGAATCTGCAATCAGAACTATTCACAATTCAGGAATTGAAGTTTCAGAAATCGTTGACGTGACTCCTATGCCACACAACGGTTGTAGACCACCAAAAAGAAGAAGAGTTTAATTTTTAGAATTTACCCATTATGGCAAGATATATTGGACCTAAAACTAAGATTGCTAGAAAGTTTGGTGCTGCAATCTACGGAGATGATAAAAACTTCGAGAAAAGAAAAAACCAACCGCCAGGACAACACGGTCCTAACAAGAGAAGAGGTGCTAAAAAATCAGAATATGCAGTTCAGTTAGCTGAAAAACAAAAAGCTAAATATACTTACGGTATTTTAGAAAGACAGTTTGCTAACCTATTTGATAAAGCACACAGAAGTAAAGGAGTAACAGGTGAAGTTCTTTTACAACTTTGCGAGTCTAGATTGGATAATGTAGTATACAGATTAGGTTTTGCTAAAACCAGAGCTGGTGCTAGACAATTAGTTTCTCACAGACACATCACTGTGAACGGAGAGCTAGTAAACATTCCATCTTATTTGCTTAAAGCTGGTGACGTAATTGCTGTAAGAGAAAAGTCTAAGTCTCTTGAGGTTGTTACCAATTCATTGGCTGCTAAAGCAAACTATGAGTGGTTACAATTCAACGATGAGAAGAAAGAAGGTACTTTCGTTTCTGCTCCTGAAAGAATCCAGATTCCGGAGGAGATCAAGGAACAACTTATCGTCGAACTTTACTCTAAATAATTTTTTAATCAAATTTTTGCTCAACCCAATAATATGGCAATTTTACAATTCATAAAACCCGATAAAGTAATTTTACTTAACTCTGATGAATTTAAAGGTCAATTCGAATTCAGACCTCTAGAACCAGGTTTCGGGCTTACAATCGGTAATGCTTTGAGAAGAGTGTTGCTTTCTTCTCTGGAAGGATACGCTATTTCATCTATCAAAATAGAAGGTGTAGAGCACGAATTTTCAACTATTCCAGGAGTAATCGAAGACGTTACCGAAATTATTCTTAACCTTAAGCAGGTAAGATTAAAAGCTACGGCAGAAAACCAGACGAATGAGCAGGTTGTTGCTAAAGTTTCGGGTCAAACGATTATTACTGCTGGAGACTTAGGTAAATCAATCAATGGATTTGAGATTCTTAATCCGGATCTAGTGATCTGTAACCTAAACAGTGATGTAACTTTCGAAATTACTTTCAATATTGAAAAAGGTAGAGGATATGTTCCTTCAGAACAAAATAAGTCAAACAATGCACCTGTAGGTACTATTGCTATTGACTCTATTTTTACACCAATTAAGAAAGTACAGTATAGTATTGAAAATTATCGTGTAGAGCAAAAAACAGACTACGAAAAACTTGTATTAGATATAGAGACTGATGGATCTATCAGCCCTCAAAATGCTTTAACTGAAGCTTCTAAGATATTAATTTATCACTTCATGTTGTTCTCTGATGAGAGAATCACTCTTGAAACTGAAGCCGTAAAAGCATCTATCCAATATGATGAGGAAACTCTTCATACGAGACAACTACTTAAGTCTAAATTAGCAGATATGGATCTTTCTGTAAGAGCCCTAAACTGTCTGAAAGCAGCTGAAGTAGAAACTCTTGGAGAATTGGTTTCTTACAGTAAGTCTGATTTGATGAAATTCAGAAATTTTGGTAAAAAATCTTTGACAGAACTAGAAGAATTAGTGCATTCAAAAGGTCTTAACTTCGGTTTCGACGTTGCAAAATATAAGTTAGACGCTGATAAATAATTAATAATGAGACACGGTAAAAAATTCAATCACTTAGGAAGAACAGCTTCTCACAGAAGTGCTTTACTTTCTAATATGGCTTGTTCTCTAATTGAGCATAAAAGAATCAACACTACTGTAGCTAAAGCTAAAGCTTTGAGAGTATATGTTGAACCTCTATTAACAAAAGCAAAAGAAGATACTACACACAATAGAAGAATTGTTTTTTCATATCTTCAAAATAAAGAAGCAGTTGCTGAATTGTTCAGAACTGTAGCTCCTAAAATCGCTGAAAGAAACGGTGGTTATACAAGAATCATCAAGACAGGTTTCAGACCAGGTGATGCTGCTGATACTGCTCTTATCGAATTGGTAGATTTCAACGAGCTTTATAATCCTAATGCTGAAGAGAAAAAAGCTACAAGAAGAAGCAGAAGAGCTACAACGGCTAAAAAAGAAGCTGTAGTTGCTGAAGCTCCTAAAGTAGAAGAAAAAGTTGAAGAGCCTAAGGCAGAAGCAGCTGATTCTACAGAGGAAAAAACTGAAGAATAATATTCATTCAGATATATAAAAACCGCTCAGATTTCTGAGCGGTTTTTTGTTTTTAATGGATAAAAAGGTCGTTATGTGAATTTTAACGAATTGCAATTTTGTTTTATACTGCTATTTTTTATATTAGCATAAAAACATTCAATACGATGAAAAATTTGCAAACAAAAACGTTTCTGTTTATTATTTCGCTATGGAGTATGCTAACATTCGCCCAACAAAACCAAAAGAAAAGTTTTGAAATTAAAAACGGACATTTTATACTCAATGGCAAAGACATTGAAATTCGTTCTGGAGAAATGCATTACCCAAGAGTCCCTAAAGAATACTGGAAGCATCGGTTATTAATGATGAAAGCGATGGGATTGAATACAGTGGCCACTTACGTATTCTGGAATTACCATGAAGAAAGCCAGGGAAAATGGGACTGGTCAGGACAAAAAGATTTGAGAGCCTTTATCAAAACCGCTGAAGATGTTGGATTGTATGTTATTCTGAGACCGGGTCCGTATGTATGTGCAGAATGGGAGTTCGGTGGATATCCATGGTGGCTCCAAAATATAAAAGGTCTTAAAATCAGAGAAGATAATGAACCATTTCTTTCTGCCAACCATAAGTATTTATCTGAGCTTTATCATCAGGTGAAAGATCTGCAGATCACCAAAGGAGGTCCTATTATTATGGTTCAGGCAGAAAATGAATTTGGTCTTTTTGCATTTCAGCGAAAAGATATTTCTCAACAATCTCATAAATCTTATCTCAATAAGGTAGTTAAGCAGATCAAAGATGTAGGTTTTGATCTGCCGATGTATACTTCCGATGTTTCTGATTTTTTTGGAGGAGGATATGTAGAAGGTGCATTACCGGGTGCTAATGGTGAAAAGAATATAGATAAGCTGAGAAAGGTAGTCAATAATTATCATAATAATCAGGGTCCTTACATGATCGCTGAATTTTATCCGGGATGGTTGACCCACTGGGGAGAAGGTTTTCCGAGAACAAAAACCGATGGAATTGTAAGACTCACAAAAGACTTTTTAAAAAACGGAGTTTCCTTCAATTATTATATGATTCACGGTGGTACCAATTTTGGTTTTACATCCGGGGCAAATTATAATAAAGAACATGATATCCAACCGGATTTAACTTCATATGACTATGATGCTCCTATTTCTGAAGCAGGCTGGAGAACTCCGAAATATGATTCACTTCGTTTAGTACTGTCGAAATATACAAAAGAAAAACTTCCTGATGTTCCGGCTCCTATAAAAGTGATCAAAATTAAAGATATCAGGCTCAGTAAACTGTATAGTGTTTTTAAATATTCTGAAAGCCAGGAAAAAGTAAAAGCAGACAAACCTCTTACCTTTGAAGAACTTAATCAGGGATATGGATACGTACTGTATCGCCATCATTTTAATGAATCCGTAAGTGGTAAGTTAGATGTAAGCGGGCTTAGGGATTACGCTACAGTATACGTTAATGGTAAAAAATTGGGCGAATTAAACAGGTTTTACAACAATTATACAATGCAGGTTGATATTCCTAAAAATGCAGATCTGGAAATATTGGTTGAAAATTGGGGAAGAATTAATTATGATGCTCAGATTAATGAAAATACAAAAGGAATTGTTTCTCCTGTAAAAATAGATGATAAAAAAATTACGGGAACTTGGGAAATGATTAAACTTCCTTTTCAAGATCAGTTTTTTTCAACAATAAAAACAAAACCAATAGCTAAGGGAGAGTACCGCACACTAAAAGATGTACCAACAATTTATCAGGGAGAGTTTGAACTTAAAGAAGCCGGAGATACTTTTATTGATATGCAGAACTGGGGTAAAGGAATTATATTTATTAACGGTAAAAATTTAGGGAGATTCTGGAAAGTAGGCCCTCAGCAGACATTATATATTCCGGGTGTCTGGCTAAGGCAGGGGAAAAATGAAATTATTATTTTTGACCAGCTTAATGAAAAAGTTCAGAACACTGTAAGTACCATTGAAAAACCAATTTTAAATGATCTTACAAGATAAAATAAAAACAAATAATAAGCCGTCTCACAATAAGTAGACGGCTTTTATTTTTTCAGATGATAAACCTTATAAGTTTAGATTTTGGTTCTTTTCAGTTCAATCACATTGTTACCCTGTTCAAGATGAAGACTGTCGCCTTTCACTCTTGCCGTCATATCATCTTTTTTATAAACGGTTTCCCCTCCGTTTGTTTCCGTTTTTTCCAGTGTGAAAGTCTTCTTATTGCTTGTAATGGCAACCGTATTTTCTTTTGGTGTATTGGAGAAAACAACCTTTACCAATGTTCCGTCAGTAGCCTTGTAAACAAAATCAGTTTTTACGGTTTTTTTACCATTGATATCAGTCGTTGATGAATATACTGATGATGAATCAATTTTTCCATTGTTATCAACTACCATTGTCTCAGAAGAGTCAGTTTTGATGATGCTTTTATTTCCACCTTCAGTTGATTTTTTACAGCTGATTACCGATAATACAAGGATTGCATTCAGTACTATTAGACTTTTTTTCATGATTCTTTTCGTTTGATATTAAGCTTGATTTTTATTCTTTATTTTTACAAAAATCATGCCTCACAAATATGAAAAATTTTAGCAAATATTTCTACGTAATTCTTTTCTTTTTATCAATAAATTCAATCTTTTCTCAAAAAAGAAATTTTGAAATCAAAAATGGAGAATTTTTATTAAATGGGAAATCTTTTGTCATTCATTCGGGTGAACTTCATTATCCCCGAGTTCCTATGGAATACTGGAAACATCGGTTGCAGATGATGAAAGCGATGGGATTAAATACAGTGACAACTTATGTATTCTGGAATTATCACGAAGAGTCTCCCGGCAAATGGAACTTTTCGGGAGAAAAGGATTTAAAGAAATTTATTAAAACAGCTCAGGAAGTGGGACTGTATGTTATTATTCGTCCGGGGCCTTATGTGTGTGCGGAATGGGAATTTGGAGGCTATCCATGGTGGTTGCAGAAAGATAAAAACCTTGAAATACGAACAGACAACAAGGCTTTTTTGCTACAATGCGAAAAATATATAAATGAATTAGCTAAACAAATTGTTCCGCTGCAGATTAATAATGGAGGTCCTGTTATTATGGTTCAGGCAGAAAATGAGTTTGGATCTTATGTAGCCCAACGGAAGGATATTCCTTTGGAACAGCATAAAAAATATAGCCATAAGATAAAAGACTTTTTAGTGAGATCGGGAATTACAGTTCCGTTTTTTACTTCGGATGGAAGTTCTCTGTTTAAAGGAGGTTCTATTGAGGGGGCTTTACCTACTGCCAATGGCGAGAGTGATATTGATGTTCTTAAAAAAAATGTTAATGAATACAACGGTGGTAAAGGTCCTTATATGGTAGCAGAATATTATCCGGGGTGGCTTGACCATTGGGCAGAGCCATTCCCTAAAGTTTCTACTGAAGACGTTGTAAAGCAAACAGAATTGTACATAAAAAATGGGGTATCATTTAATTACTATATGGTTCATGGAGGAACAAATTTTGGGTTTACCAGTGGGGCCAACTACGATAAAGATCATGATATTCAACCGGACCTTACCAGCTATGATTACGATGCTCCGATAAGTGAGGCGGGATGGGCGACACCAAAATATAATGCTTTGAGAAATGTCTTTCAGAAAATAAATGCCCAAAATCTTCCGGATGTGCCCCAGCCTGTAAAAATCATTACAATTCCTGAAATTAAGCTTTCAAAAAATGCGGATCTGTTTGATTATATCGATTTACAAAAACCGGTTATCAATAATCTGCCATTAACATTTGAGGATTTAAATATTGGAAATGGCTATGTTCTTTACAGAAGAAAATTTGATAAAGCTCAAAACGGAAAAATTGAAATAAAAGGATTGAGAGATTATGCTCATCTTTATATTAATGGCCGTTGGGTGGGCGAAATGAACAGATATTATAAAAAATATGATCTTAAAATTAATATAAAGGCAGGAGAAACACTGGATATTTTGGTTGAAAATATGGGCAGAATCAACTATGGTGCTGAGATTGTAAATAATCTGAAAGGAATTATCAGCCCTGTGCGCATTAATGGAAACGAAATTTCAGGAAACTGGAAAATGTATCCACTGCCTTTCAACCAATTTCCGAAACATAATTATAAACCAAAAGATATTGCGACCAGAACTCCAATGATCTGTGAAGGAGAATTTTTTCTCGGAGAAACAGGAGATACATTCCTTGATATGCGGAAATTTGGAAAAGGAGTTGTTTTTATTAATGGAAGAAATATCGGACGATACTGGAGTAAAGTGGGGCCTCAGCTGACTTTATATATTCCCGGAGTTTGGCTTAAAAAAGGAAAAAATACCATTCAGATTTTTGAACAGATCAATGACAACACCAATTTTACAATAAACAGTATTGATCATCCGATTTTGGATCAATTAGTAAAGTAATGATGTTTTAATACGTTTTAATTATCATTATCTTAATGTTAATTAAAATTAATTGAAAATTATTATCAAAAAAGGTGTTTTTAAAATGAAATATTAGTTAAATTTAATAAAATTAAAAACTAAGCATAACCACGGACTCAAAACTTTAAAATTACACAAAGGGGTAATTGATTCTGGTTTGTTTTCTGTCGAAATTTGTCTCAAACAAAAAGAACATGAGCATTTCCATAGCCATAGTAGAAGACGAAAAAAACTATAACAACGCCTTGAAAAAAGTCATTAATTATCAAAATGACATGAAGGTGGTTGCTCAGTTTTTTGATGGAAATGAGGCCCTTCAAAATCTTGCCGAAATTTCTCCGGATGTCGTCATGATGGATATTCAGTTACAGGATGTATTGGGTATCGAAATCATCGAAAAGTTGAGAAAAGAGATGCCGAAAACACAGTTCATCATGTGCACTAGTTTTGAAGATGATGATAAGATTTTCAACTCTCTAAAAGCTGGAGCTATGGGTTATCTCATTAAAGGGGAAAGCATGGATAAAATTCTCTCGTCCATTCGCGATGTATACAATGGAGGAGCTCCCATGAGTTTTTCTATTGCTCGAAAGGTTCTCAGTCATTTTGAAAAGAAAAATATCGATGTAAAAGGGATTGATGAATTAACCGAGCGCGAAAAAGAAATTCTCGAGCTTTTATCTCAGGGTCTTTTGTATAAAGAAATCGCGGACAAAAAATTTATCAGCATTGATACCGTAAAGAAACACGTTGGAAATATCTATAGAAAACTCCACGTCAATAATAAAGTGGAGGCTATTAATAAATTTAACCATTTTAAAAACTAAAAACCATGGAAAACTTAAACGAAACAATGTCGGAAGTTATTAATAAAGTAATGACTTACCAAAATGGAAGAATTGGGAATAAACTTGAGAACTTATTTAAGGTAAAACCGTTAATACCTATTCATAAAATTATTGCAGAGAGTTTTTTTGATAATGCAAGGATTGGAGTTCTTCCCTTTATAGAAAGTCAAAATATTAATTTCAATGATGGAGGACTTTATGAAGTGAGCTACTCATATTTGAATGAGATTTGTGAAATAATGGATAATATTCAGGCAACATATTTAACGTTTACTTTTGTAGAAATCGATCCAAATGATCAAAGATTACAAGTTACACCGCACTCTCAAAGGGGAATGATTTACATGGTAGCTTCCTTACAAGCAATAAATGAAAGAACCATTGATGAAAATAACTACCTTTTAGTTAATGCAAATCCTAATCTTTCTCTTGAGGCACTAAAAATTTCAGATGAAGAATTGGAAGCTTTTCGAAGTAAATTCCAGTGTAACGGTCATATGGTTCTAAACAGGTATTTTAGGAAAGAAAATACACGTACGATTCATTATCACATTGAGGATTTAAAGCATACTTTAGCAACAGATCCTTATGAAAAATATACAATTCATCTTTGCCAAATCAGTAATGTAATGAAAATAATTTCAGATCATAATCTTTGTAATGTACTGGATGAAAATCAATACAGAGAACATTTCCAGGGACGTGAAAAACAGATGACACTAGTTTTTACAACAGATGACGGATATTATGATATGGGAGGACTTAGACCATGATATCTGCTGTCATTGAAGCAATTTATTATTCATTACTATTGTTTCTGGCTATAAAATCGATTGTGTTAATTTTTCAGAATGGTTTTGTAGCCCGAAACTTTTTGAGTGTATACATAATTTGTACGGCATCTTTAGAATTATATTCATATACCCTATCTATTTTTAATGGAGGAAGTGCTGATGGAGTTTTGTATAATTTTTATAGTCTCCTTAGCATTCTACTCTTTTATGTTTTATATCTTAATAGCTTCAAAGAAAAAAATATAAAAGTATTAAGGGTAATTTTTTTTGGTATAGTTATATTTTATTTTTGCTTTACGGATTTTTATAAATCAGATTTTGATATCTCCATTGGGATATTGATTTCTTTATATTACATAAGTGTTTCATTACTTTGGTTCTCTCATAAAATAAGGTCTTTTGATGAATATAAAATTACAGATGATCCGTATTTTTGGATTTCTACGGGTTTACTGTTGTGGAGTTGCTTTTTTATTTTTAGAGTTGTTCCAATGTTTTTTCTTGATGTTCATGATAAAGAGTTTTTATATCTTTTACGTACTTTTCAAAACGTGATTAATATTTTAATGTACCTTATGTTGTTTATATCCATGATGAAATATGAAAGACAATTAAAATGACACATATTCAGGATGAAATAAAACTGGCTTACCTTATTGCCATTGTAATAATGATGTTTTTTGTGGGATTCATCATTTTTGTCGTTTTAATGTATAACAGAAAACAACTTCTCTTCTTAAAAGAAAAACAACTCAAAGAATCTGAACATCAAAATCAACTTCTCCAGAAAGAACTTGAAAAACAAAAATCAATAGAAAAAGAAAGAGAGCGAATTTCCCACGACATGCATGATGATCTCGGAGCAGGAATTTCGGCTTTAAAACTTCAGGCAGAGTTTCTAAAACAACGCGCTGAAGATGATGAATTAAAAAACGACATTGATGAGCTCCTGCAAACCTCAGAAGAAATGAATCTATCCATGAGAGAAATGCTGTGGAGTCTGAATTCCGGAAATGATACCTTGGGAAGTTTTATAGATTATTCAAAAATGTATGCTCATAACTTTCTTAAAAAAACAAAAATTCAACTCAATATTATCGAAGGAAATATAATTTCTGAAACCACAATTACTACAGAGCAGAGAAGAAATTTATTTCTATGCCTGAAAGAAGCGTTGAATAATGCTTACAAACACAGTCAATCCAATCAACTAGAACTTTCGTTTATCCGAAAAGACAAAGAGTTTATGATGAAAATCTCTGATAACGGTATTGGAATAGATCACAAAAGTCCTGAAGGAAACGGGCTCCGAAATATGAAACGAAGAATGCAGGAACATAACGGACATTGTGAAGTGATTATTGACAACGGGACCCACCTGTTTTTTAGAATAGAATTGTAAAAAGTTTTTAAGCTTAAAAATTAAAACAGCATCATTTTTTATGGTGCTGTTTTTTTGTTTAACAGAATCACCCGTTTGTGTAATTGACAGTGTTTTTTATTAGACGGAACTTTGAGTTATAAAACTTAAAAGCTAATAGCCATGAAAACTAAATTTTTTTTTGTGATAATAAGCGCATTTCTATTATCATGTAAGACTAGGGAACCACAGATCATAAAATATGATTTTTCAAAAGGGAGATTTGATACGGCTAATATTAAACCATATCACGGAAGACCTACTGTATTAGAAATCAGGAATATAAATAATTTATTTTATAAAGTAGAAATAACTCCGCAAGATATAGCAATAAAAGATAAAACTCTTTTTGACGAAACTCCTGAACCTCCAAAGAAAAGTGAAACACCAGAATTAGGAGAAGCTAAAGGATTCACGTCTTCCTCAAAAATTGAAAAAGAGATTGATAAATCTCAAAATACAACTAAACTTGAAGGTAAAGTAGATATGTCTATGAAAATCACTTATATAGAGAATGAGATTGGTAAAAATAATAATATTATAGATGAAAAAAAGAGGGAAAGAGATGGGAAAGAGAAACAAATTAGTTCTTTGGAATCAAGGTTAAAACAAATGAAATCATTTGAAGATTTATATAAAGATTTAAGTATTATAAAAGCAGATAATAATGAGGCTAGAGAGATTATTAATGAAAAAATTTTAAGAAGGACAGAATTGGAAAATAAATTGAATGATAACAAAAAAGATCTTAATGTCATTAATCTCTCTATAATTAATTATGAAAGTCTGAAAAATGATTTGAATGCCAAATTAACGGACCTGAAAAGCAAAGATAGAACTGTAAAAGATTTGATTATAAACTATTTGTCCGATATTAAATCAAAATATAGACAGCTTTATCTTTCAGCAGAAAATATCTCAAGAATAAATGGATGTTATAACAATTATATAGATAAAGTGTATACATCTGAGCTTACATATGGCGAATATATGAAAATCAGAAATAAAGAACGTCTTGAAAATTCAGTAATTATAGATTTGGAAAAATTGAATGATTTCTATGCAGAAATAACCCTATTTGATAAAGAAAAAGCAGAATTACTCATAAAACTTAATGATATCGACTTATACAGAATCAAAGAAAAATTATCCGAATTACCTGGTGGGGAAAATCTTATAACTGATCTTAATAATGATATTAATGACATTATAAAGGATATTACAGATTTGTCAAAAATAGTTGCAGATTTGAATATTAGAAAAAAACTTAATTATGTTGAAAGCCTCGACAGAATCCTCAGTACAAAAAATTCATATACTTATACATCCGTACCAATTCAGGGATTTGAGGATTATTTACAATTTGATATTACAATGGTTAGCAAGACAAAAATAAGTGATGATAAATATGTAATTGATAGAGGTAAAACCTTTAAGTATAAAGAATATCTTAAAGGAGGTGTCAGATTCGACTTTAGTATAGGAACAGTTTTTGATATTGGAAATAAACAACAGGAGTTTGATATTGTTCAAGATAATAACGGGTATAAAATTATACAGACAACGAATAATGAATATATCCCAACAATTGCAGGAATGTTGCATTCAAGTTGGAGATCCTCAAACAATTTTGCATTTGGTGTTACTTTAGGAGTTTCTATGGATATGACAAAATTACAATTAAACTCATTATTTCCAGGAATAAGTTTGCTTGTTGGTAAAACAGATAAAATTATATTTACAGCAGGTCCTGCTCTAAGAAAAGTTTCACAACTTACTAATGGTTTTACTTTAAATACTTCTTTAAGTTCTTCACCAGAAGGATACATTTCAGAAAGTTACAAACTAGGATGGTTTGTAGGAATTAGTTGGAACCTTACCAACAAACAAAAATCCCTCATGAGGCTTTCATATTAATTTATTATTCTGGTTTATTTTTTTAAGATAAGATATTTATATCGTAAAATTAACTAAAATTTAACTCAGGATAAACGTATAAATTGACCGTTTGATACTTTTAAAAGTTTAAAATTGATTAAATTTGTCTGAACTATAAAAAAAAGAACAATGAGTTACATTTCTTACATAGAAGCGAGACAAATTTTAGATTCAAGAGGGAATCCTACAGTTGAAGTAGATGTATTCACGGAGAGTGGTGCGATGGGTCGTGCTGCGGTACCTTCAGGAGCGTCTACAGGAGAGCATGAAGCAGTTGAATTGCGCGATGGTGGTTCAGAATATATGGGGAAAGGAGTTCTTAAAGCTGTTGAAAATGTAAGAGAAGTAATTGCACCTGAATTGGTGGGACTTCCTGTTTTTGACCAAAATCTGATCGATCAGATTATGATTGATCTTGACGGAACAAACAACAAAGGAAGCTTAGGAGCAAATGCAATCCTTGGAGTTTCTTTAGCTGCTGCAAAAGCTGCTGCAAACGAATTGAAATTACCTTTATACAAATACGTAGGTGGTGTAAATGCTAATACACTTCCTGTTCCGATGATGAACGTTATCAACGGTGGTTCTCACTCAGATGCACCTATCGCGTTTCAGGAGTTTATGGTAATGCCTGTAAAAGCAGATTCTTTCTCTCATGCATTGAGAAAAGGAACTGAAATTTTCCATAACCTAAAAGCTATTCTTCATTCAAGAGGTCTTTCTACTGCTGTAGGTGACGAAGGTGGTTTTGCACCGACTTTCAAAGGAACTGAAGATGCTTTGGATACTTTGCTTCAGGCTATCGAAAAAGCAGGTTACAAGCCTGGTGACGATGTAATGATCGCATTAGACTGTGCTGCTTCAGAATTCTACAAGGATGGAGTTTACGATTACAGAAAATTCCAGACTCCGGATGCTGCTCAGTTTACAAGCAGCGAGCAGGTTTCTTATTTAGCTGAATTGGCTAATAAATATCCGATTATCTCTATCGAGGACGGTATGCAGGAAAATGACTGGGAAGGCTGGAAAATGTTAACGGATAAAATCGGAGACAGAGTACAGTTGGTAGGTGATGATTTATTCGTTACAAATGTTGAAAGATTGTCAAGAGGAGTAAAAGAAGGTATTGCAAATTCAATCCTTGTAAAAGTAAACCAAATCGGTTCTCTTTCTGAAACAATGGCAGCTGTACAAATGGCTCAGCACAACAAATTTACATCGGTAATGTCTCACAGATCGGGAGAAACTGAGGACTCTACAATTGCCGATCTTGCAGTAGCAATGAACTGCGGTCAGATCAAAACAGGTTCTGCTTCAAGATCAGACAGAATGGCGAAGTACAACCAGTTGTTGAGAATCGAAGAAGCTTTAGGTGAAACTGCGATTTTTCCAGGGTTGGAAGCTTTTAAAATCAAAAGATAATTAATTGAATTTATAAATAACGGCAAGCGAATTTTTAGTTTGCCGTATTTTGTAATAAGTAGTATATTTAGAAAAAAAATAAATAATGTCAGACAACAAAGTAATATTGAATTACGCAGGTAATTCGTATGAATATCCTATAGTGGATAGTACTATCGGAGACAGAGGGATCGATATTTCAAAATTAAGAGACCAAACAGGTTTAATCACTTTAGATTTAGGTTACAAAAACACCGGAGCTACACTTAGCGACATCACTTACTTAGACGGAGACAAAGGAGAATTATTCTACAGAGGCTATCCAATCGAGCAGATTGCAGAGAAGTCAAACTTCACAGAAGTAATGTACCTTTTATTACACGGTGAATTACCAACTCAAGACCAATTCAATACCTTCAACGGTAACATTAAAAAATATAATTTCGTAGCAGAGGAGATGAAAAAAATCATCGATGCTTTCCCTCGTTCTGCTCACCCAATGGGAGTTTTATCTACTTTAACTTCTGCTTTAACTGCCTTCAACCCGAAAGCGGTTAACGTAAACTCAAAAGAAGAGATGGATCTTGCTGCAGAATTGCTTATTGCTAAATTTGCTCACCTTGCCGCTTGGACGTACAGAAAAACATTAGGTCTTCCATTGAACCACGGAGACAACAATCTAAATTACGTAGAAAATTTCTACAAAATGGCTTTCAGATTACCAAACGAAGATTTCGAAATCAATCCGGTAATTACTGATGCTTTAGATAAATTATTAATTCTTCATGCTGATCACGAGCAAAACTGTTCTACTTCTACAGTAAGAATGGTAGGTTCAGCTCACACAGGACTTTTTGCTTCTGTTTCTGCAGGTATTTCTGCACTTTGGGGACCTCTTCACGGAGGAGCAAACCAAGCTGTAATTGAAATGCTTGAATTAATCGAAAAAGATGGTGGTGATGTATCTAAATATGTTGCTAAAGCTAAAGACAAAAACGATAGCTTCCGTCTAATGGGATTCGGACACAGAGTTTACAAAAACTTCGACCCAAGAGCAAAAATCATCAAAAAAGCGGCAGACGATTTATTGGCAGCATTAGGTATTCAGGACAAAGCGCTTGATATCGCAATGCAGTTAGAAAAAGTAGCGTTGGAAGATGACTATTTCATCGAAAGAAAATTATATCCAAACGTAGATTTCTATTCAGGAATTATCTACAGAGCGTTAGGAATTCCTACAGAAATGTTTACTGTAATGTTTGCTTTAGGAAGACTTCCGGGATGGATTGCTCAGTGGAAAGAAATGAGACTGAAAGGAGATCCTATCGGAAGACCAAGACAGGTATACCAAGGAGCTCAGCAGAGAGACTATATCGATATGCTAAACAGATAATCATCATTTATGATAAATTAACCCCCAAAGTTTTCTTTGGGGGTTTTTTGTTAAAAAGGATAATTTTATATGGTTAAATAATTAGTGCTAATATTATTAATATGATTAAGTGAATTTCTTTAAATCATAATTATGGTTATTATTAATTTATTTTATTTGTATAAAAATTATTATATATTTTGATTTTAATTTAATTTTTTACTAATTTTTTATTGATTGTATTGTTTTTTTATACATTTGCATAAACATAAATTTACATACATGGTTAAAAAATTATTTGTTGATATGCGAATAGTTTCGCTTATCACTTTGGCATCAAGTACTTTTTCTTTTGCACAAATTGGTCTTAATACGCAATCTCCTGCTTCAACATTTGATGTGCAGGTAAAAAATGCAAATAACCCACAATCGCTTGAAGGGATAATTGCTCCTCGATTGTTAGGAAGCCAACTATCCGCTAAAACTTATACCACTGCGCAAACCGGTGCAATCGTTTACATTACTGATGCTTCGGCTACACTTACAGGGCAGACAATCAACGTAAATGGAGATGGTTACTATTATTTTGATGGTGTGGTATGGAGAAGAATGCTGACAACCATCGCTAATAATAGTTGGTTATTAGCCGATACCTCACTGAGCTCAAGTATTAACTCGCTTCAGAATCTTACTCTTGTCACTACATCGAGTGGGGGATATGAAAAAATTAACAGCACGACTTTAACTGTTACAGTACCAACAGGATATTCCCAGAATAAAATTGTTCTGAGATGGGATGTATGGGGTCATGCTCTTAAAGCAGCTACAGGACCATCACAAGGTAGTTTGAGATATGCTGTGCAACAACAGCTAGGTACTAATACACCTACGCAAATCAGCAGTATAATGATGAGCGGCTGGGCAAATGCATTTGATGTAAATGAAGGACCAAGATGGAATGCTCCGGTAGCATATACCATTAATAATCTTCCGCCGGGAGTTTATACATTTGATTTAATGGCTCACAGAGAAGATGAGCGCAATACATCTGTTGTTCCGGTTTGGGGCGCACAGGGAAAAGCCGATGTATATGTAAAATAGAATAAAGAATAATTATCACTAAAAATAAAACCTGCCTATAAAAGCAGGTTTTGTTGATTATTAAGGGCATTGGCATCTGTCGCAAGTCCAGATAAAACATTTTCCGGAGTCGTCCCATTCGCAGCAGCGTCTGTTAACCGTTCCAATACCTCCTTTGATTGTTTTTTGCTCTTCTCTTCCTAATTTTTGTGCGTGTTTCAGCACTGGGTTTTTCTTGTTCATGATGTTGTGATTTGATAGTTAATAGTTAAGTTTAATTTTTACAAAAATTATATCACTAATATATGAATTTATTTTTATATGTTAATTATTTTTAATTTTAACTGAATAATTATCAATTGATTATAATAAAATATCTCTGAATAAATGTATTGCCAGAAATATATTATGATTTTGGGTCTGAAAGTTTAAGTAAAAAACTAAACATATTGATTTTTGCAGTAGAAAATTGCAGTCTTTCTATTAAATAACTTAAAAGTTTCCCAACTAGAGACCTTTACTTATATTTGTATCATTGCATAAATCTTTATGAAACTAAACATTAAAAATGAAACGGGGAGGCTAAAATCCGTGGTTTTAGGCCAGCCCAATTCTATAGGAGGAACTCCTACCCTTGAAGAAAGTTATGATGCCAAATCATATTATTCCATTGAGCACAATATCTATCCAAAAGAAGTGGATATCATTAATGAAATGAATGCTTTCGAAGCCGTTTTAAAAAAATATGACGTAGAAGTTCTCCGTCCAAGTATTATAAAAGACTACAACCAGGTTTTTGCAAGAGATGTTGCTTTTGTCATAGATGATAAAATGATTATATCAAACGTAATTGCAGACAGAGCAGACGAGCAGGAGGCTTATAAAAAGGTTTTTGAAAAAGTGGCATGGCGAAAAATTATTAATCTTCCGGAAACAGCACATATTGAAGGAGGAGACGTTATTGTCTGGGATGATTTTCTGTTTATCGGAACATGTTTCAGTGAAGATTACAGAAGCTATAAAACAGCAAGAACCAACGAATACGCGATCGAAATCCTTAAAGAATATTTTCCTAAAAAAAGAATTATCGATCTTGAATTAAAGAAAAATGACAAAATCCCATACGAAGGGATCCTCCATTTAGATTGTACCTTTAATCCGATTGGAAAAGATAAATGTATCATTTACAAAGATGGATTTGTTGACGAAAGCGATTACCGCCTGATTATCGATATTTTTGGTGAAGAAAACTGTTTCCACGTTACAGCAGAAGAAATGTTTGAGATGTTCCCTAATATTTTCTCAATATCACCGGAAATTGTAGTGTCAGATAAAGCATTTACAAGAATGAACAGTCATCTCAGAAACGAGTGGGGAATGACTGTAGAAGAGATCCCTTACAGAGAGATTTCCAAAATGGGCGGATTGTTGAGGTGCTCAACGATGCCTTTGGTAAGAGAATGATCAATTAATAATGGGTAATTTAAAGACTTTACTGAATAATAAATGGATGGCGTTGTTGCTTTTGGCAATAACGTTTTCGTTAATTTACAACCCACTTACCAAATTTCCATATACTTTTTGTGTGATTACTGCAGTGATTCTTTTATTCACGTATTTGCAGGAAGGAAATCTTAAAAATTTAAACTTTAAGAAAATTGGAGGCCCTGAAGTAAAAATTATATTGATCTGTTATCTGATTTTTGAACTTTCAATGGATTTTATTTTCCAGCCGTTAGTCAGCAAAATATTCAATGAACCCGCAGACTATTCTACATTTAAGGTTATTGAAGGCAATCCGGGGATGTACTTTAAGTGGCTTTTCAATATGTGGATCAGTGCAGCAATTGGAGAAGAACTGCTTTTCAGAGGATTTGCTTTTTCACAACTTAAAAAAGTTTTTGGCGGGAAGAAAATTCTACTGGTTGTATTAAGTGCGGTTATGTTTTCTTTACCTCATTTATATCAGGGAATTTCAGGATTGATGATGACATTTTTATTCGGACTGGCTTTTGGATTGATCTACTTAAAATTTAAAAATATCTGGATTAATATAATTGTTCACGGATTGATTGATACTGTTTTTCTCACCCTAAGTTATTACGGATTAACAGATTTTTATTCAGGATTGAATATGGTCCTGTAAACAGTTATATATTTCTGATTTGAGAAAATTTTACGCCATATTATTATTTCTGTTCATGATCTTAAAGATCGATGCTCAGGCCTTAAACTGGAAAGAGATTCTTTCAGGGAATATGGCATCCTACAAAAAAAATAATGTTAAGAAAGCTGTTCTTAAAAGAAACGATGGCATTATTATCAATCAGATAGAAATACTGCATGAGAATGAAATTTTTGTACAAAACAATAATGGAAATGTACTTCTAAGCTATGACTCAGAAGACAGACTTGTACGTATTGTTTCCCGAAAAATAGAATATAGGATTTCTTATTTTAAGAATGGAATGATCGAGTCGGTTGAAAAAGAACAGAGAAACAATATTCCGCATGGAGAAGGCATTCATGTGATAAGAAATTTGAGACCCGATAATAAAAACCCTGCAAGTATCGATTATGAAGACCATTTTATAAATACTAAAGACGGAAATTATACTCAAGTTAAGAAGCGCTTTGTATTTAATCAGAAAGATTCATTGCTGAACTTCAATGAAGATGTGTATGAAAAAGGCTATTACAGAAGATATTTTAATGGCGCTAAGGTCAGAAAAAGTATCAATGATCATGGCTTTGAGACAGATTCGGTGTATACCTATGGTGATAAGCAATACTCCTATAATTTTATAAGAGATAAAGACAGGGATATTATTGTTAATAAGCGGGATTCCGTATATACCGAAACATATGAGTCAGGCAAAATAATGCATAAAAAAATAGAGTTTTCGGGAACTTTATATGATGAATACTTCTATGGATCCGGTAATTTTAAAAAGAAAAAATATATTTATTATAATGCTAATGACGACCATTATGTATTATGGGAAATAAGATCTACTTTAAAAAACGGAAAAATAAAAACCGAATATCCTGCAAAAAAATATTACGATTTTGTAGGTCAGAAACTTATTAGGAATAAAAAGAAATTTAAGAAAGAAGTCATTAAAATAGGTGGATGCGGAGGAAGTCCGGTTTATAACAAAAGATATTCTTTTGTAGCCATGCATGATATATATTCTCCATCTGTTGTCTTTTCGAAGGCAATCAATTTTCGGATTGAAGATCATCTAGAATCCACAGGTTTTCTTAAGAATGAATTTGAAATCACCTACAATGAAATGACTTCCGAAGTTCCTGCCAACAGTAATGGCTATTTTGGAACCAACCTTTCGCTGCCTCAAAGTTTTTATAAATTTTTGAAAGAATACAGTTGCAGGGAAGATTATCAAGTAGAAATTACAACAAATGATGACAAAACCTATTCCCGTAAATTCAGAGAAATAGCAGATGATTTCTCAATAATTTTAAATATTTTTAGTACACCAGAATAAATAAAAAAAATGCAAACAACAGATACCGTATTAATGATAGAGCCAATTGCATTTGGCTTCAACGAAGAAACAGCAAAAAACAATTATTTTCAGGTCGAGCAGAAAGGTTTTGATATTCAATTCAAAGCACTGTCTGAATTTAAAGCATTTGTTGAAAAACTGAGAAGTAAAGGAATTAATGTTATTACGATTAAAGATACGCTGGATCCGCACACACCGGATTCTATTTTTCCTAATAACTGGGTAAGTTTTCACAACGATGGAAAAGTAGTGTTGTATCCGATGTTCGCATCCAACAGGAGAGTGGAAAGAAGAGAGGATATTATTGAAACAGTCAAAAATCAGGGATTTGAAGTTGCTGAAATTGATGATTGGTCTTTGCCAGAGATTCAGGGGCATTTTCTGGAGGGAACGGGAAGTATGATTTTTGATCATGATAATAAAATAGCGTACGGTTCGGTTTCTTTACGACTGGATGAAAAATTATTCAGAGAGTTTTGTGAAAAATATGGATTTACTCCTGTCGTTTTCCATTCATTTCAGACGGTGGGCTCAGAGAGACTTCCGATTTATCATACGAATGTAATGATGTGTGTTGCGGATAAGTTTGTGGTGATCTGTTTAGACTGTATTGATGACGAGCTGGAAAGAAGCAAGGTAATTGAAACCATAAAGAATTCAGGAAAAGAGATCGTAGAAATTTCTGAGGATCAGATGCAGCAATTCGCAGGAAATATGCTTCAGGTACAAAACAAAGAAGGTGAAAAATTTCTTGTGATGAGCGAAACGGCTTATAAGTCTTTAAATGAAAATCAGGTTTCCTCAATTGAAAAATACTGTGAGATCATCTATTCAGATTTAAATACAATTGAAGTGAATGGTGGTGGAAGTGCCCGTTGTATGCTGGCTGAGGTTTTCTTGCCGAAAAAATAATATATTTGCGAAAAATATTTAATTGAAACCATTATCGAGCAAAGGTTTACATATTCTTCTGACTTTGGAAACGGAGTCAGAAGATTTGTTATTAGACAGCAAAAGTTTTTTAAGCTTTACAGAAAAAATGCTGGAAACAAAAGAGGTGGAAATTGTAGGGGTTACCAGCCATACTTTTGAGAACGAAAGTTTTACATCGGCAGTCTGTCTCAAAGAATCTCACCTGTGTATTCATACGTGGCCGGAATTCAAGCAACTTACTTTTGATGTTTTTCTGTGTAATTATACTCAGGACAATACCGGAAAAGTAGAACAGATTGCAGATGAGGTGATTGGATATTTTAAGGCTAAAACCATTCAGAAACACAAAATCTTTAGATAAAAATGCATTACACCTGTCCCCTCTGTAAAACTGAAAATAAGATTGATGCGACTTTTCATATTGAAGAATATGTCTGTAAATCGTGCTCAAATCTTATCGACGTTGATAAAAATACCTCTACAAAAGTTGTAAAAAAACCGATAGAAAATGTAGTGCTGGAAATCGGACAAAAAGGGATCATCGCTGAAGTTGAATATACGGTAACAGGAATAATCATTCGGAAATACGGCACCCATATCTTTTGGAGAGAATATTATCTGAAAGATTATAAGGGAAATGATGCTTTTCTAAGTGAAAGTGACGGGCACTGGGTTTTCCTTCACTCGATCCACGAAGAAGATATTAAGAAAAAATCCAATGGTAAAGTTGCAGAGCTGCATACCTTAAATTATCGATGGTATGAAACGACACAATGTAATATTTATGCTGCTGCAGGTTTTTTTGATGATCATTTAAATTTCGGAATTGCTACTTATAAAGAATATGTGAATGGGACTCAAATGATTTCTCAGGAGCAATCAGGAAAACACAATGAATGTTTTTTCGGAAGACATATTTCAAAATATAAAGTTAAAAACGCGTTTAAAATTCCCAACCTTCCCAATTATTCCGGGATTGGTATCGTACAGCCCTATTATGTGAACATCAAACAGGCAATTAATATTCTCTGCATTGCAGCGCTTATGATTTGTCTGCTGCAGTTTTATGTATATACTACAAGAACAAATTATTCTGTTTTTGAACAGAAAATAAAATTCGAAGACGTCAAGAACAAAGAAATGGTGAGCAAAAGCTTTACCTTGTCAGGGGGCTCTGCACCTTTGAAAGTGAAGGTCTTTTCAGGGGTTGATAACTCTTGGGCCAATGTTCAGCTAAGTCTTGTGAATGAAAAAACAAACGAAGCGGTGTATACCTCAAAAGACATCGAAGAATATCATGGAGTGGAAGGTGGCGAAAGCTGGTCGGAAGGTAACAAAACAGAGGAGTTCAATCTTTGCGGAGTTTCTTCAGGAACCTACCATTTTGCAATTTCTGCTGAAAGACAGGAGATTATGGAAACAGTTCCGGCTTCAACATATATTACGCCTGATGGATTGGTCAATATCACCAAAGAATCATCAGGAATGATCAATGTTGTGATCAACGGAACAATGGAGTCCGTCACTTTTGGAAATCTTAAAACACTGGAAGAGGACGAATCTGAAATAGGAAAATTAGTCAGGAAATCTACTGCCGGAAAAAATTTAGATTCGTTGTTGAATATAAACGTGTTGGCTGCTCAGATAAAAACAGAAGAACCTGCAACAGAAAGCAATTCTGTAGAAATTAAAGCAACCTGGCTTCCGGTATCTTTCTGGAATTTCGGATTTATTTTAGTTCTGATGATCGTTTTCTTTATTATTTGCTATTGGGGAAGATATTTCTTCAATGTCTCAAAATGGAAAAACAGCTCAAATTCACCTTATCCTCAATCATAAGTTATGGCAAAATTAGCGGATTATATAAAGCAAAACTGGTTTCTGTGCCTCATGGGAGGGATGTTTCTCAGCTGGTTCGTATATCTTACCTATGCGGGAAATCAGGTATGCGACTGTGCAAAAACAGAAACCTACAGAGACGGAACCACCAGACGCCATTCTTCTGGAGGAGTTGGCTATTATCGATACTATCACAAATAAAAATATAAACTATGGACCAGATAAATTTATTACCGGTATTCAATTCAATTCTTTATTCATTTTTAGGAATTGCCATATTGTTGGTTTGCTATGTAATCATAGAAAAATTGACACCGGAAAAAACATGGCATGAGATTGCCCAAAATAAGAATGTGGCACTTGCCATTATTTTTGGAGCTTTTATTATCGGGATTTCAATCATTATAAGCGCCGCAATTCATGGATAAAAAGAGGATTCCTCTTGAACTTTTACTGCTTTTTTCAGTATTCGTCATCGCTACCTGCGGACTGATTTACGAATTGGTGGCCGGAGCCCTGGCAAGCTATCTTTTGGGAGATTCTGTAAAACAGTTTTCATTCATCATCGGAGTCTATCTCTTTTCAATGGGGGTGGGATCTTACTTTGCGAAATTTATCAAAGGAAATTTAATAGACAAATTCGTAGAAATAGAGATTCTTGTCGGGATTGTCGGAGGGATAAGTTCGGTTGTTTTATTTATTCTATTCAATACACTAGCGCATTTTGAGGCTGTTTTATATCTTTTTGTCTTTTTTACAGGCTGCTTGGTAGGAGTAGAAATCCCGCTTCTGATGAATATTCTTAAAGATAAAGTTCAGTTTAAAGATTTAGTATCCAATGTTTTTGCTTTCGACTATATCGGGGCATTGCTGGCATCTATACTTTTTCCGCTGGTGCTGATTCCTAATCTTGGAATTGTCAAAACACCGTTGTTTTTTGGATTAATTAATATTTCAATTGCCATATTTCTGTGTTTTTATCTTAGAAAAGAATTGTCAAAGCCTATTGTATTAAAGATAAAAGCAATTGGGGCATTTGTTTTTCTGTTAGCTCTTTTTATTTTTTCAGATAAAATTTTATCATTTTCAGAAGAAAAATTATACGGTGAGAATGTAGTATATACCAAAAGCTCACCCTATCAGAGAATTGTTTTAACAAGAAATAACCGCGAGTTCAGGTTATATCTGAATAATAACTTACAGTTTTCTTCTACGGATGAGTATCGTTATCATGAAGCCTTGGTACATCCGGCAATGTCGATGGCAAAAAATATTGATCAGGTTTTAATTCTGGGTGGTGGAGATGGTTTCGCAGTGCGTGAAGTTTTAAAGTATAAAGATGTAAAAAACATTACTCTGGTAGATTTAGATGGAGAAATGACCAATTTCTTCAAAACCAATCAAACTATGCGTGAACTCAATCAAAGTTCATTATCCAATCCGAAAGTTAAAGTGATCAATAAAGATGCTTACATTTGGGTTAAAGAGAATAAAAAGAAATTTGGTATTATCATCATCGATTTTCCTGACCCTTCCAATTACAGTTTGGGGAAATTATATTCTTTACAGTTTTACAAAGAATTGGAACGGCTGACCACGACTGATACAAAAATTGTGGTTCAGACGACTTCTCCATATTTTGCCCCGAAATCTTTCTGGTGTATCGAGAAAACGATTAATCAGATTTTTCCATTTACTGCAGCCTATCACACGTATGTTCCTTCTTTTGGTGAATGGGGGTTTTCAATGGCTTCTTTTGAACCTATCAACAATAAAATTTATAGAAAAATTCCGGACTTAAAGTTTTATGACTACAATTTTTCACAACTGTCCTATTTTACAAAAGACATGAAAACGAAAGATATAGAGGTCAACAGGCTGGATAATCAAATTCTAGTACGTTATTTCGATGAAGAGTGGGGGAAAGTACAGTAGAAAAGATTTTCTTAAAACAATCTTTTGGGGCAGTGTGATGCTTCCTTTTTTGCAGTATTGTGAAAAAAAGGGAAAGTCATGGTTGCTGAAAATTACCGGAACCAATCATGTTCTCGGGCATAGGCTTTGGGCTAAAGATTTCCCTAAACCCACAGAAGAGATTCATACAAAATTTCTGATTGTAGGCGGAGGAATTTCCGGGCTTTCTGCATGTCGGTTTTTGAGTCAGCATAACGAATCTGATTATCAGCTGTTGGAAATGGAAAATCATACGGGAGGAAATTCATCAAACGGACAAAATAAATTTTCGAAATTTCCTTTGGGGGCACATTATTTACCATTACCTAGTAAGGAAAATGAAGAAATCATCGACTTTCTTAAAGAGTCCAAAATTTATCAGGGTGATGATGATAACGGAGAGCCTATTTTAGATGAATATCAAATGACTTTCCCACAGCAGGAGCGTTTGTTTTTTAAGAATGCCTGGCAAAATGATGTCGTTCCTCAAAAAGGAATATCCAAACAGTCTCAGAAAGAATTCGAGCGTTTTTTCAGCATGATGGATGGTTTTAGAGACCGGAAAGATTCTTCGGGAAGGTATTACTTTGCGATTCCTGTTGGAGATTCAAGTAAAGAAGATGAAGCACAGCAGTTAGATAAAATAGTTTTTAAAGATTGGTTGAGCCAGCATAATTTTACATCGGAAGAGCTTCTTTGGTTACTGGACTATTCCTGCCGGGATGATTACGGTTTGGGAATTAAGTATGTTTCGGCCTGGGCTGGAATCCACTATTTTGCAGGCAGAAAAAACAATTGGAGCAAAAAATATAAAGATCAGGTTTTCACATGGCCGGAAGGAAATGCACGATTGGCAAGTCATTTTTCAAGATATATTGAAGGAAAATCTTTAACGGGACATTTAGTTTTTGAAACTAAAATTACAGAGAAGGTTGAGGTTTTAAGTTTTGATAATATTCAGAAAAAAACAAAGAAAATTGTGGCGGACAAGGTTTTGTTTGCCACCCCACAATTTGTCAATGAAAGAATTTTAAATAAAAAAAGAACGGGAAATTTTAATTATGTTCCGTGGCTTTTAACGACTATCACCTTGAAAAATGAATTCGGAGGAGATGAAGAGCTGGCTTGGGATAATGTGATCTATGGTTCTGACGGATTGGGGTATATTTATGATCAGCATCAGAATGTAGAGCAGATTATGGGTGAAAAAGTAATTACTTATTACAAAAGTTTTTCAACAGCCAACTGTAAAAAAGCCAGAAAAGATTTATATGCTTTACAGGAAAATCAACTGAAAAAAATAGTGTTGGATGATCTGAAAAAAGCACATCCTCTGATTGAAGATTTTATTCTGGATATGCAGTTTCATAAGATAGGGCATGCTATGATTGCTCCTGTTCCAAATCAGGTTTTTGGAAATTCAGAAGCCAAACAACCGATAGATGGGAAGATTTTCTTTGCCCATTCGGATCTCTCAGGGATTTCAATTTTTGAAGAAGCTTTTTATCAGGGGATCAGGGCAGCAAAAGAAATGGTCAACTAAATACAAATGATTAAACCTCATAGATTTTAAACAAACAATGAGTCTTAAAATAAAAAAATGAAACAACCTTGGATACATAATGCAAAAACAGATGGTTGGTTTATTTTGTCACCACCTTTTTTGATTTTAGTGGTAGTTTTTCTTTTCCAGGATCAGATTCATGAACTGGAAAGGCATTACTCATTTTACACCTGGTTATTTCTGATTGTTTTTGTAGATGTTGCGCATGTTTATTCAACCCTATTTAAAACATATTTTATCAGAGAGGAAGTTCAGAAAAGAAAATTATTATACTATGGAATTCCTGCTTTAAGCTGGATTTTGGGACTGCTTCTCTATCAGTTCGGAAGCTTAACTTTCTGGTCGGTTCTGGCTCTGATAGCCGTTTTTCATTTTATCAGACAGCAGTATGGTTTTATGAGAATTTATGCCAGATTTGAACCTGATACATGGAAAAAAAGGATCGATGAAATTGCGGTTTATTCGGCGACTCTGTATCCGATGCTGTATTGGTTTAAAACGCCACGTGCATTTACCTGGTTTGTTGAAAATGAGTTTAACTGGTTGCAGAATATACCCGATTACAGAAACTTTATTTCTGTTTTGTACTTCATTATTTTATTCGTCTGGGTGGCTAAAACGGTTTTTGAAGTTGTTACGACGAAACAGTTTAACCTTCCTAAAATTGCTTTAATCAGCGGAACTTATCTTTCCTGGTATTTCGGAATTGTATATTTTAATAATGATCTTGTTTTTACTTTCCTCAACGTTATTTCACACGGAATTCCTTATGTAGCTTTGATTTATATCAGAGAAATTAAGCAGAAAAAATCTGCGGAGCTCAGTCATCTTTCAGTTTTTAAATCAACTTTTGGTATTTTTTTATTTATTGCAGTCATTCTTTGTTTTGCTTTTTTTGAGGAATTTTTATGGGAAATATTAGTTTGGAACGAACATTTTTCGTTGAATATTGATGTTTTGGAAAAATGGTTTCAATTTTTGATCCCATTGTTGGTTGTGCCTCAATTAACACATTATTTATTAGATGGTTTTATTTGGAAAAAACCGAAAAAACTTAAGTAAATTTGCCTTTAAAGTAAAAAATATGAAGATGCAGAAGTACTTTTTTTTATTCGTCATTTTGATGGCGATGTCTTTAAATGCTCAGCAAAAGACATTTTGTAACCCTATTAATATCGATTACGGATATACTCCGTTTAAGAATTTTTCCAGTCAGGGAAAACATCGTGCGACAGCAGATCCCGTAATCGTTAATTTTCAGAACAAATTATTCCTTTTTTCAACCAATCAGGAAGGATACTGGTACAGTGACGATATGCTGGACTGGAAGTTTGTGAAAAGGAAATTTCTGAGAGACAATAAATATCAGCATGACCTGAATGCACCCGCTGTATGGGCGATGAAAGATACTTTGTATGTTTTCGGTTCAACCTGGGAGCAGGATTTTCCGATCTGGAAAAGCACCAATCCTACAAAAGACGACTGGCATATCGCCGTTGATACCCTGAAAGTGGGAGCCTGGGATCCTGCTTTTCATTATGATGAAGATAAAAACAAATTATATCTCTATTGGGGATCGAGCAACGAATGGCCTCTATTGGGAACGGAAGTGAAAGTGAAAACATTACAGTCTGAAGGTTTTGTAAAGCCTATTTTAAGATTAAAACCTGAAGATCACGGATGGGAAAGGTTTGGAGAATATAATGACAATGTTTTCCTGCAGCCTTTCGTAGAAGGAGCCTGGATGACGAAGCACAACGGAAAATATTATATGCAGTACGGGGCTCCGGCAACAGAATTCAGTGGATATTCTGATGGCGTATATGTAAGTAATAATCCTTTGGAAGGTTTTGAATATCAACAGCACAATCCGTTTTCGTATAAGCCGGGAGGTTTTGCAAGAGGTGCCGGACATGGAGCAACTTTTGAAGACAATTATAAAAACTGGTGGCATGTTTCAACGATTTTTATTTCAACGAAAAACAATTTTGAAAGAAGATTGGGAATCTGGCCTGCAGGATTCGATAAAGATGATGTAATGTATACAAATACGGCTTATGGTGATTATCCTACATTTCTTCCTCAATATGCTCAGGGAAAGGATTTTTCTAAGGGTTTATTCGCAGGCTGGATGTTGTTGAATTATAATAAACCGGTTCAGGTTTCATCAACATTGGGAGGATATCAACCCAATCTGGCGGTGGATGAGGATATTAAAACATACTGGAGTGCAAAAACAGGAAACTCAGGAGAATGGTTTCAGACAGATTTAGGCGAAGTTTCCACTATTAACGCTATTCAGATCAACTATTCGGATCAGGATGTCGAATTTATGGGCAAGACTTTGGGTAAAATGCATCAGTATAAAATTTACGGCTCAAACGATGGCAAAAAATGGAATGTTATTGTTGATAAAAGTAAAAATACAAAAGATGTTCCTCATGATTATGTAGAGCTTGAAAAACCGGCCAAAGCGAGATTCCTGAAAATGGAAAACTTAAAAATGCCAACAGGGAAATTTGCATTAAGCGGATTCAGAGTATTTGGAAAAGGAGCCGGAGCAGTTCCTCCAAAAGTTCAGAATTTTGTTCCGTTAAGAGCTGATGCTAAAAAATATGGTGAAAGAAGAAGTATCTGGATGAAGTGGCAGCAGAACTCCGATGCAGACGGTTATGTAATCTGTTGGGGGAAATCTCCGGATAAATTATACGGAAGCATTATGGTGTATGGTAAAAATGAATATTTCTTCACAGGAGCCGACAGAACGGATCCTTATTATTTCCAGATCGAAGCCTTCAATGCGAATGGAGTTTCGGAAAAAACAGAAATCTTTAAAGCTGAATAAACTTAAACAGTACCCTTTAAAAACCCTTAGAAATTCTAAGGGTTTTGTTTTAAATATTCATTTATTATTTTTATCAGAATAAATATTCCAACAGATATTCTCTGCCAGTTGAAATATTTGTAAAAAAAGTCGAAATTTGCTTTAAGAAATAAAATTAATAATATAAACTATGAAAAAACTTAAATTCTTTTCGTTGTCATTGTTCCTTGCTGTTTTATGGGGATGTAGTGATAACGATGATGAAAAAAACTATCAGGTAGAGCTGGATGCGGCTGTGAAAAATATTCACGAAAACTTACAAAGAGATCTGAGTACAGATGTTCCTTCGCTAAGTGTTTATGCCGTATCTCCGAAAGGAACTTATTTCAGTACTGTTACAGGAACAAACGGTTCTGCAGTAACCCCTAATACTTATTTCCGTTTTGCAAGCAATACCAAAAATTTCACTTCTGCAGCTATTTTAAAAATGATGCAGGATGGCTGGCTGAGTCTTGATGATAAAATTACAGCTAATATTCCCGGAACAACGGTTCCGTATACTCCTGATGTGGCAGACTGGAACTTTCCTAATAAAAATCAAATTACCATTCGCCAGATTTTGCAGCATAACGCAGGAATTTATGATTTAAGCAATGATATCACACAATATAATGTAGGAGGTGAAACTTATACAGATCACATGCTGGAAACTTCTCCGGATCATCAGTTTACTACGGGAGAATATGTAAAACTTCTGACTGATCACCATCTTACCTACGGAGCTCCTAATACTGTATATCATTATTCGAACACCGGGTTTTCTATTTTGGGAGAGATCATTGCAAGGATTTATTCACAGAGAACAAATTCTACGAAAACATATGGTGATTATATGTATGATCATGTCGTAGGACCATCATCAAAAAAGCCGTTGAATATTAAATTTCCTGAACTCGCTACTGATACGCAGTTGCCTGCTCCTTATGTAAAAGGATTAATCAGGTATAATGATCATAATGAAATCACGGATAAGAAAAATGCAAGTGCACATATAGCAGAAGGAAATGGAATTGGGAATATGATTACGCTTACAGATTATATCAGAACGCTGATGAAAGGGGAAAATGTCTTATATGCTTCAAGTGCAGAGCTGATGCGTACGAGCAAAGGCCCGGCTACGACCTCTCAATATGCTTTAGGATGTTCTAATTTCGCAGGAATCGGATATGGACATAATGGAGCTACAGAAGGGTATTTATCTTTAATGACTTATGATCCTAAAACGGATGTTTCGATTATTGTTCTGCTTCCATTCTGGGATCTGACTAGCACCGCAAAATTTGAAAAATGCGTTACCACTCTGAATGTTACCGGTCTGGAAATTAAAAAAAGGTTAGGATACTAAATGATATCCATACTCCTGTATAATAAAACGCTTTGAAATTTTCAAAGCGTTTATTTTTGGTCTATATTTTTCAAAAATCCATCAATTTTCTCAATCAGAATACCTGCATAAGGTTCTTTTTCCCAGCCTACGTGGTCACCACTGAACTCATAGGATTCATGATATACATTGTTCTTTTTTAAGACTGAATCCAGTATTGCTCTTTGTGAATCAGGAACTACATGATCCAAAGTCCCGTAATATGAAAGGGTAGGAGCTGAGGTTGCATTAATCCAGTGGGTAGGGCTTCCGAAAGTCATTAACGATAAATGAGTCTGAACGATTTTAGGATCAATAAGATGTTGTTCAAGGAAACTGTAGTCATCATAATTTTTAAATCCCGGATCTGATAAATCTGCAGGTCCTACAATATTAATTACAGCTTTTACTTTCTTCTGCCGATCCGATTGATAAGCATAAAACATAGATAAATGTCCTCCTGCGCTATTGCCCAGCAATATAAATTTTGGCTTGAGATTCAGTTTTTTTTCTAAAAAAAGCATGGCATTATTGATGTCATCTGTCTGGTTGGGAAGCGCAAAACGGGATGTGGATGCTAATCTGTAATTCATGTTGGCAAAAATAGTGTTGGGGAATTTCTGCATTAACGATAGCGTGAAATAAGTAAGCTGAGATTTTTTACCGCCTCGCCAGCCACCACCATGAATAATAAGGAAAATATCCTGTTTTTTCTTAGATTTCTTCTTTGGAATATACAAGTCTAAAACCTGTTCGGGATCCTTACCGTAGGAAATATTTTCCTCACAAGTATAAAAAACCTCTTTTCCCAGATGTATTGTTTTGTCTTTACAGTGGATAAGGAGGGTGAAAACTAAAAATCCGAAAAATATAATTAAACTTTTTTTCATAGGATTAAAGATAAAAAACTCACCGATAAATCGGTGAGCTGGTGTACAAAATAATTTATATGAATGAAGATGATTGTGTCCCTACTTTGTTCTGTTTTTGATGGCATCTGAAGCCGCTTCGATATCTCTTACTTTTTTCACTTTCTGATTTCCGAAACTGTACGTAAGACTTACAGTAACGCTTCGTCTGTACATGTCATTTTTTATGTAATTGTAGTTTCCGTTATTCTGATAATCTTCAATTTCCACTACATTGGTTCTTAAAACATCATTCAGATTAACAGCGAAAGTCCAGTCGTTCCAGTTTTTCTTAATGCTTAAATCCAGACTCATCAGGTTTTTCAACATTCCTAGTTCGATCTGCTGCTTATCCACATAGAAGAAATTTACCCCCAGAAACCATGTTTTCTTTTTATCAAGACGTAAGGTATTGTTACTTGTAATGACCAAACTTGTAGATTTTACTTTGTTGGTATATACAAGTTCTTTTCCGTCGATATCTACAAAAGTATCTCCTGTCGTAGGGTCTACTGCCAATGTTCCGTTATTGATATTATGCTGAACTCCGGCATTGAAACTCATCGTTAAATATTGTTTGAAAAGTGTCTTCTGAATTCCTACCATCGCAGACATTTCCTGTTTATCCCCAAAATTTGTTCTGATATAACGAAGCATGTTCTGCTCGCTTATTTTTCCATCTAAAGATTTCACATAACCTTGTAAAGGAACCTGTGTGATCTGATCTTTTACATATGAGTGATTCAAAATAAGGAAGTATGAGTTTTTATACATATACGTTAATTCCTGATTGTAGGTAGATGAAGCTTTTACAAACGGGTTATTCTGCGTATAATTATATTCTGAAATGTAGTTTCTTACAGGATTAAGCTCCCAAAAACTAGGTCTTCTCATTCTGCTTGAGAATGCATAAGAGATATTGTTTTTGTCATTAATTGCATAATTTAAGCTTAAATAAGGCAGCAAATTGTTATAATTCCTTTCAATTCTGCTGTACTCAGGAGAGGCGTTGTCAGAAGTCCCCAAACTGTTGGTAATTTCATATCTGGCTCCCACTTTTCCCGAAAATTTATCTGAAAATTTCTTTTCAAGGGTTAAATAAGCCCCATAAATATTTTCATCATAAATAAAATGATTGGGTGCTTCTGAATATTCAGGGGCAGGCAGTAGCTCCTGATTTTCATCTGTAAAAACAGTTGTATAGTTTTTAGTGTCGTTATCTGTCTTTGTTTTATTGTAATTTCCGCCTATAGAAACCGTGAAATCGTTTTTGAATTTCTGAATGTAGTCTACTGTCCCCGAGAAGTTATTGATGACCTGAGGGATGTTCTGAATGATTTGTTTTCCAATTGTTGAATAATCATTAAACTTTCCGGGAACTAAAGTTCTGTTATCAGAATACTGAAATCTTCTGTAATTTAAATATGCTGCATTGGCATTGAATTTACTTCCTAAAGAGTCGAGTTTTATTTCATAGTTTAAATTAACGGAGTTATTATAGTTTCGGGCATCTTCTTTATTTTGTGTTTTTGTGTATGTTGTCTTTTTTAAGCTTCCATTTGTATTATACTCTGTTAATGTATTGAACAAATCAATTGTAGAATTGTAACTTTTATTTGCCCATGAATTCCATGATAAGGCTAAATTACTTTTATCATTTAATTGATAGTCAATATTCAGATAACCTCCGATGTTTTTATTAGGATCGTTGATATCTCCTACAGATTCATTTTTTACCAGATCTGTTCCGTTTTTCAATACATAAGATTGGGGCTGAATATTTTCGCTACCACTAAGATTGGCGCTGATTCCCAATTTATCTTTTCTGTAGTTCACAGAGAAACTGGCATTGCTTGAGTTGAATTTATTCTGGCTATTAGACATTCTCATGTTTCCACTTGTGCCGTCGCTCATTTTTTTCTTCAGCACAATATTGATGATTCCGTCTGATGATTCCACTTGAAATTCACTTCCAGGAACTGTAATCACCTCGATTTTCTGAATGTTTTCTGCAGGTGTATTTTTTAAAAATTGAACTAAAGAATCTGCATCCATATTGGTTTTTCTGCCGTTAATATAGATCAGAGCATTGTTTTTCCCTGCTATTTTTAACGTTTTGTCATCGGTAGACGAAAGCAGAGGCGTTTGTTTTAAAATATCGAAAGTTGTATTTCCTTTGGTTACAGGGGAGGCAGCAACATCATATACAAAACGGTCACTTTGTTTTTTAAAAACCTGTTTTGTGATCGTTACTCCCTCAATATTCTGAGTTTTTACAGAGTCGGATTTTTTTTCCTGTGCGAATGTAAGTCCGTTGAAAAATATGGCTGCAATGAGAATTGGCGTTTTCATGTCTTTATTGTTTAGAGAGTTTTTAATTACAATAGCTTGTATTTGTTATTATTTAACATTGCAAAGATATATAATAAAAACAGTATCTTGCAATACAAAGTACTTAAAATGTTTTTAAATTAATTTTAACTAATTGATTTTCAGTTTATAAAATTTTAGTAAAAAATGAAAGTACTTTGGTTTTCTTACATAATAAGACAACTATAACATCAATTGTGTTACAGCAAAATGTAAAATTTGTGAAAAATAATTTTTATTCTCTATCGAAACGGGCCAGTTTTTTATCGACCCAAATAGTAGCAAAAGGAAAAAAGGCAGACAATAAGGCGAAAACAAAATCTTCGTCATCCCAATTATAAATTTTTCTGGCCGGAAGACAGAGTAAGAGGTAAAGGGTGAAAAACAGACCGTGCAAACTTCCGATCACACTGATGAAAATAATAGAATATAAATTTTCATCATAACGAATCCATATCATCGCAACTCCATACAATAACATACAGGAAAGTGCTTCTGCCAGGCAGATTTGCTTAAACCATTTAATGAGCTTTTCCTGAGAATATTTTGAGAAAAATTTTTCGATGAAATTCATAACTGTTGAGTTGAAAGTTCTGGATTGTAGAGGTATTACTAACTTTTGATCTTTAACTTCTTATTTTGCAAAATTACTTATAAAAACTGCTTCCATCCAAATATTCGAAGACTTCGGGAGGCAGCATAGGTCTTACATTTTTGCCTTCTTTTATCATATTTCGGATTTCTGTGGCCGAAAGTTCAATAACGGGAGCCTTAATCAAAGAAATATTGTCGTGCTGTAAATATTCGGAATCTTTTTTCTCCCCTTCAAAAACTCTCGGATATACGATTATGTGATGATTTTTAATGAGTGTTTCCGAATTTTTCCACTTATGCAACCCGTCAAGGTTATCTTCACCCATGATGAGACTGAAAGAATGTTCCGGATATTTCTCGTGGAGATAAGTAAGAGTATCAACCGTATAACTCGGCTGTGGAAGCGAAAACTCGACATTGGAAGCACGCATATTGGGGTAGTTTTTTACAGCAAGCTGCACCATATCCAATCTGTTATGATCTTTCAATAAAGATTTCTTTTCCTTAAAGGGGTTTTGAGGACTTACCACAAACCACAACTCCTCCATATCGGAATTTTCAAGAATGTAATTCGCAAGGATCAAATGGCCAATATGAATTGGATTGAAAGAACCGAAAAATAAACCTATTTTTTTCATTGTAATAAAGAGTCTAGGAAATAGGATTTAGGGCTTAGGGTGGGATAGGAGTTTTGTAATAATAGCATTCAGCATTCTAGATATTTCTCCAGATTTATTATTTAAATTAATAAATGTTTCGGGATTAAAATAATTTAAATTTCTTGAAATTAGTAATTGTGTTTCCAGTTCGGCACAACTTCCTCTGGCAATTTTTAAAAACTGAATATAATCAGTTTGTGATCTTCTGGAATGCTCTTCAGCAATATTTGAAGGAATTGAAATAGAAGAGCGTCGAATTTGGCTTGTAAGGGAATAAACTTCTTCTTTTGGAAAACTTTTGGTGCAAGAATAAATGTCTGTCACTAAATCAACAGATTTCTGCCAAACAATTAATTCTTTATAATTTCCCATAATTTCCCTAATTCCTAAGCCCTATATTCTAATCCCTGAATTTCACATCTTTAATATTCAGGTAATGGGTTACATTTCCTTTCCAGTGATTTTCTTCAAGAGTGAAAACAAGATCAAAGTTCTTATTCTTAAAATCTTCAGCAAACTGCCCGAGTTTGAAACCTACACATTCAATATTTCTACCGGTAGCTTCCTGTCGGATATAAAATTTAAGATGATTGTTATCTTTCCCCATCGTTTTGATATAACCTGACAATTTCTGATTGGTTAAAGCCAGAATAGGTTTCATATTGTGAGGCCCGAAAGGCGCCAGTTTTCTGTGAAAATTAATAAACTCTCTATTGATATCATCCGCCTGAATTTCCGAATCGATGGTAATGGATGGTTCTTTTTGGTGTTCTTTAAGTTTTTCAGAAACTATTTTTTCAAACTTTTCTTTAAACGCTTCGAATTTATCCTTCTCCATTGAAAGTCCGGCTGCAGCATGATGTCCCCCGAATTTCAGGAAATATTCTGAACACAAATCAAGTGCTTCATGAACGTCAAAATCGGAAACGGATCTTGCAGAAGCTACCATTTCTCCATTATTTCCGTCCGTAAAAACCAAAGTCGGTTTATAGTACGTTTCAATTAATCTTGAAGCGACGATTCCAATTACTCCTTTATTCCATTCCGGATGATAAACGATAGTTGAATATTTTGTTTGCTGTTGAGATTCAATGATCTGATTTAATGCTGAAAGTGTTGAATTCATGTCTAATTCACGTCTTTCGTCATTAAGATTCATGATATCACTTACAATCTGATGAGCATGTTTCAAATTATCAGAAACCATAAGCTCCACAGCTGCTTTTCCATGTGAAATTCTTCCTGCAGCATTGATTTTTGGTGCAATTTCAAAAACGATATTTGAAATTTCAAAATGAGAAAGTTTATCTTCAGGAATCAATAGCCTTAATCCCAGATTCCTTGTTTTTCTGAGAACTTTTAACCCCATTTTAGCCAATACTCTGTTTTCGCCCGTCATTGAGACAATATCGGCTGCAATAGAAATGGCAAGAAGGTCTGTTAATTCAAATAATTCGGCTTCTGGAAGTTTGTATATTGTATTTAAACCCTGACAAAGCTTAAATCCGACCCCGCATCCGGAAAGTTCTTTAAACGGATATCGGCAATCACTTCTTTTGGGATCTAAAACAGCAACAGCATTGGGGATCTCATCCCCAGGTAAGTGGTGGTCACAGATGATAAAATCAATAGCTAAACTTTGAGCGTAGCTGATCATATCAAGCGCTTTGATTCCACAATCCAGAGCAATGATCAGTGAAAAACCATTTTCTTTGGCAAAATCAATTCCTTCGGTAGAAATTCCGTATCCTTCAGAATTTCTGTCCGGAATATAATAATCCAGATATTTTTTCTCAACAATTTTGCTGAGGTATAGATACATCAAAGCAACGGCTGTAGTTCCATCTACATCGTAATCTCCGTATACCAATATTTTTTCTCCATTTTCTATGGCAGTTGCAATACGTTCTACAGCTTTTTGCATATCGGCCATTAAAAACGGATTGTGTATGTCTGTAAGGTTTGGTTTAAAAAACTCTCTGGCCTTTTGATAATTGTCAATTCCTCTAAGAACGAGGAGTTTAGATTCGAAAGTGCCAAAACCAAGTGACGAACTTAATCTGTCTACAATTTCCTCATCGGGTTCAGGCTTGTAAATCCATTTTTGACTCATTTCACAAAAATAGGGAAAAAAAATAGCATTTTGAAATCATAGCGCTTAAGTTTTAATTTTAAAATTGTTAAAAAAATAATTATCTTCGCGGTCCAAATTTCAAAATAACGATTATGAAAAAAATTACATTCTGCCTGATGTTCATCGGGGCAATGCATTCGTTTAATGCACAAAAAATTAATTTAGGAAAAGCTGCAGGAATTGTTTCTAATGGGGCAAAAGCTTTAACTTTTACCAACGAAGATGCCATTAAATTATCCAAAGAATCTGTAGAATGGATGGATAAAAATAATAAGGTGGCCGGTCCCAAAGATCCTTACACGATCAGACTCAATAAACTTTTTGGAAAGCACAAGACCCAGGACGGGCTTAATCTTAATTATAAGGTTTATCTGGTAAAAGACATCAATGCGTTTGCCTGTGCCGACGGAAGTGTGAGAGTATTTTCTTCATTAATGGATATCATGACGGATGATGAATTACTCGCAGTTATTGGTCATGAAATTGGTCACGTTAAAAATCAGGATACCAAAGATGCAATGAAATCAGCTTATCTGAAAGCTGCTGCATTGGATGCGGCTTCTTCTGCATCAAGCACGGTTTCTACTTTGAATGACAGCCAGGTGGGAAAGATGGCCAATGCTTTTCTGGATGCTTCTCACAGCAAAAAACAGGAATCAGAAGCGGATACGTATTCTTATGACTTCATGAAAGCAAATAAATATGATGTAGTGGGGGCATACTCGGCTTTTAAAAAATTAGCACTCCTTTCTGAAGGAAGTGCACAGACTGGTTTTGAGAAGATGTTTAACTCTCATCCTGACAGTGAAAAAAGAGCTCAGGCTATTAAGAAAAGAGCTGAAAAGGATGGTTTATGGAAAGATCCGGGAGCAATTGCCCTGCCGACAACTAAACTGACAAAATAGGTTTTAGATCCGATAAGTAGAAATAAAAATTCCTCAAATTTGATTTGAGGAATTTTTTGTTTATAAGTTTGAATGTATTCTGAGATTAAGAATACATTTTTTCTCTTAATTCTTTTACTTTTTTATCAGCAAGGTATTCATCGTAAGTCATTTCTCTGTCAATGATTCCTGCTGGAGTCAATTCGATGATTCTGTTACAGACTGTTGAAAGCATTTCGTGGTCATGAGATGCCAATAAAAGATTTCCTTTGAAGTTTGACAATGAGTTGTTCAAAGTCGTAATACTTTCAAGGTCTAAGTGGTTGGTAGGTTCATCTAATAAAAGAATATTTGCTTTCTGAAGCATCATTCTACTGAACATACATCTCATTTTTTCACCTCCGGAAAGTACTTTACAAGATTTTAACGCTTCATCTCCTGAGAAAAGCATTCTTCCTAAGAATCCTCTTACGAATTCTTCGTGACGCTCTTCATCATTTTTCGTGAATTGTCTCAACCAATCAACCAAGCTTAGGTCTTCCTGGAAGAAGTTCGTGTTGTCCAAAGGCATGTGAGACTGGTTGGTTGTAACTCCCCAAGCCACAGTTCCTTTATCTGCCTGAACGTTTCCTGCTAAAATTTCGAAAAATTCTGTAATGGCTAATGAGTTTTTAGACAATACAGCAACTTTATCTCCTTTTTTAAGGTTTAAGTCGATGTTTGAGAATAATAATTCTCCATCTTTTGTTTTTTCAAGACCTTTTACATCTAAAATCTGATCTCCCGCTTCTCTTTCCATTTCGAAAATGATGGCAGGGTATCTTCTTGAAGATGGTTTGATATCATCGATGTTTAATTTATCGATCATTTTCTTTCTTGCAGTTGCCTGTTTAGCTTTTGCAACGTTTGAACTGAATCTTGCGATGAAATCCTGAAGTTCTTTCTTCTTTTCTTCTGCTTTTTTGTTAGCCTGAGCTCTTTGTCTCGTTGCTAGCTGTGAAGCCTGGTACCAGAAAGTATAGTTACCTGTATAAAGGTTAAGTTTAGCATAATCTAAGTCACCGATGTGCGTACAAACTGTGTCCAAGAAGTGACGGTCGTGAGAAACCACAATTACCGTATTTTCATAATCAGCCAGGAAATCTTCTAACCAAGAAATTGTATCAATATCAAGGTCATTCGTAGGTTCATCCAAAATAAGTACATCAGGGTTTCCGAAAAGTGCCTGAGCCAAAAGAACCTTTACTTTGTCTTTGTTCTCAAGTTCACTCATCATCTGCCAGTGCATATCGTCTTTAATACCAACGTTTGAAAGCATCGTCTGTGCATCAGATTCAGCAGTCCAACCTCCCATTTCATCATAGATTACGCCTAGTTCACCAGCTTTAATCCCGTCTTCATCAGAGAAATCTTCTTTTGCGTATAACGCATCCATTTCCTCTTTTATCTCGAATAATTTCTTGTTACCTCTCAAAACAGCCTCAAGAACAGTAAATTGATCGTAAGCAAAGTGATCCTGCTCAAGAACTGACATTCTTTTTCCAGGTTCCAAAGATACGTGTCCTGTTGTTGGATCCTGCTTTCCTGTTAATATTTTAAGGAATGTAGACTTTCCTGCACCATTTGCTCCGATGATACCGTAGCAGTTTCCTTTGGTAAACATAATATTTACCTCGTCAAAAAGAACTCTTTTCCCGAATTGTAAAGATAAGTTAGATACTGTTAACATATAGTTTTGTAAATTTGGCGCAAAAATACGAAAAGAATTTGGGTATTTCGTAATAATGTAATATTCAAGTTTTTAAATATGGGGTATTTTTTATATATTTCATTAAAGAAATTTTAAAATGAAGATTGAAAAGACAGTCAATATATTTAACAGAAGAGCCAGATTCGAATATGAAATTATCGAAGAGGTAGAGGCGGGGATGGTTCTTACCGGTACGGAAATAAAATCTTTGCGCTCTTCCAAAGCATCTATTACAGAAGCTTTCTGTCAGTTTATTGATGGGGAACTATACATTATTAATATGATGATTGATGAGTATAAATTGGGAACATTTTATAATCACAAAACAAAAAGGGAACGGAAATTGCTGTTGCACAAAAAAGAATTGCAAAAACTTGAAAAGAAGCTAAAAGATGCAGGAAATACGATTATACCTTTAAAACTATATATTAATGATAGAGGCAAAGCAAAAGTATTAATTGCTTTAGGAAGGGGGAAAAAGCTTTTTGATAAAAGAGAGAGCATAAAAGATAGAGAAAGTAAACGTAACCTAGACAGAATATTAAAGAAAAGTTAAAAATCATTTGAAAAACTTTGTATATAAAGAAAAATTATATTTATTTTGCATTATCAATTATTTAATCATTTAATTCTATGAAAAATCTAAAATTAGGAATTTCAGCATTGGCGCTTACTGTTGCCTCTACTGTTTTCGCACAGACTACCAACAATCCGTGGATGATCGGAGTTGGTGCTCATGCTGAAAACCATGTAGCAGCACGTACGGGCTTCGGTAATACGTTCTCTGCTAAAAATTTATCGAAGAGCATGTTCAATATGAACAATTTCTCTATTACACCTCCACTATCTAAGTTAACAGTTGCAAGAAACGTTGCTAAAGGTTTCGTTGTTGACTGGCAGACTTCAGTAGGGAATGTTGAAAACAAAAGATTCAACATGGGTAAAGAGTTCTTCTTAATGACAGGTCTTGGTTTACAAGTTAAAGCAGCTGGTCTTTTATGGAATGAGGAATCTTGGTTCGATCCATATTTAAGAGTTGGTGCTAACTACTTGAGACATGACTATACTGCACTTACTTTCCCTAGAGACAGCTACGATAATGGAAACGTTATTGAAAATGTTCCAAACGGAGAAAACGGTAACGAAAACGGTAAAGCTAACTTCTTTACAGTTTCTACTGGTGCTGGTGTAAACTTCTGGTTGACTAAAAACTTCGGTTTAGGAGTACAAGGAGATTACGTGTCAACTCCAGGTGACAAATCTACAGTTGCTAACTTCTGGCAAGCTTCTGCTTCATTGAACTTTAGATTCGGAAACAGAGACAGGGATAAGGATGGTATCTTAGATAAAGACGATTTATGTCCTGATACACCAGGTTTACCAGAATTCCAAGGATGTCCTGATACTGACGGTGACGGAGTTCCGGATAAAGACGATCAATGTCCAGATGTAGCTGGTCCAGTTGAAAACAACGGTTGCCCTTGGCCAGATACAGACGGTGATGGTATTATCGACAAAGATGATGCTTGTCCTACTGTTGCAGGTCCTGCTGAAAACAACGGTTGTCCTTGGCCAGATACAGACGGTGACGGTATCTTAGATAAAGATGATGCTTGTCCTACTGTACCAGGTGTACCTGAATACAACGGATGTCCAGCTCCTAAGAAACCAGATATCGAAGTTGTTAACAAAACATTAAAAGATATCTTATTTGATTTCAACAAAGCAACTATCAAAGCTGAATCAAACGGTAAATTAGATACTGCTGCTCAAATCATTAAAGATGCAGAAGAAACTAACTTCCTAGTAGTAGGTATGACTGATGCTAAAGGTTCTGCTGCTTACAACTTGAACTTATCAAGACAAAGAGCTGCTGCTGTAGTTTCTGCTTTAGAAGCTAGAGGTATCAACCCTAACACACTTAAATCTATCGGTATCGGTTCTCAAGAAGCGACTGTTCCTGCAAAAGCTTCTGATGCAGAAAGACAACAAGATAGAAAAGTAATTGTAAGATCTATCTCAGGTTCTGACTGGGAAACTTACAAGAAAAATGACATGACTGTAGCTAAACCTGCTAAAAAAGCGGTTAAGAAAGGTGCTAAAAAAGCTCCTGCTAAGAAAGCTCCAGCTAAAAAGAAAAAATAATTAATTTTTCTAAATAATAAATACCTCCAGTTCTCTGGGGGTATTTTTTTTTTGTAGACTTTTGAGTAATTTTGTCGAAATTAAAAAATAAAAATGGGAAGAGCATTTGAATATAGAAAAGCTTCTAAAATGGCCAGATGGGATAAAATGGCCAAAACTTTCTCTAAGATAGGTAAAGATATTGCATTAGCTGTAAAAGCTGGCGGTACAGATCCGGAAGCTAATCCGGCATTGAGAAGATGTATCCAAAATGCCAAAGGGGCGAATATGCCAAAAGATAACGTAGAGAGAGCAATCAAAAAGGCAGGTGGTGCAGATGCGGAAAACTACGAAGAGATTACTTATGAAGGATACGGACAGGGTGGAGTTGCATTTTTTGTAGAATGTACAACAAATAACCCTACAAGAACGGTTGCGAACGTAAGAGCTATCTTCAATAAATTTGATGGAAACCTTGGAAAGAACGGAGAATTGGCATTCATTTTTGACAGAAAAGGAATTTTTACAATTGATTTAGCTCAAATTAAAATGGATTGGGATGATTTCGAAATGGAAATGATCGATGGTGGCGCAGAAGATGTAGAAAAAGATGATGAAGAAGTAATGATTACAACTGCTTTTGAAGATTTTGGTTCTTTGTCTCACAAATTAGACGAGCTTAAAATCGAAGCAAAAAGTGCAGAACTTCAAAGAATTCCAAATAATTCAAAAGAAGTGAATGCCGATCAGTTTAAAGCAAATATGAAAATGCTTGAGCGTTTCGAAGATGACGATGACGTACAGAACGTTTATCATAATATGGAAATAACAGAGGAGTTAATGAACTCTCTATAAAAAATAATATAACATTCATATACAGTTAACTTTCAAGTAGTTTCTTTGCATAAAACTATGAAAAGAAACGTTGAATTAGTTGTCATATCGGATGTTCATTTGGGAACTTATGGATGTAAGGCTAAAGAATTACTGAGATATCTCAATTCTATTCAGCCGAAAACTTTAGTTTTGAATGGAGATATTATCGATATCTGGCAATTCAAAAAGTCTTACTTTCCTAAACCCCATCTGAAAGTGATCAAAAAGATCCTTTCATTTGCTACAAAAAATACAGATGTCTACTATATTACCGGAAACCATGATGAGATGTTCCGGAAGTTTACCGATTTCGAGCTGGGTAAGCTTAAAGTCTGCAACAAAATCTGCTTAGATATCAACGATAAAAAAACCTGGATTTTTCACGGCGATGTTTTTGACGCCTCAGTTCAGCATTCTAAATGGATTGCCAAACTAGGAGGAAAAGGCTATGATCTTCTTATCGTCATCAATAATATTGTCAACTGGTTTTTGGATAAAATGGGTAAAGAAAAATATTCATTTTCAAAGAAAATTAAAAATAACGTCAAAAAAGCGGTTAAATATATTGGTGATTTTGAACTGACAGCTTCTGAATTGGCCATAGATAATCATTATGATTATGTTATTTGCGGACATATTCATCAGCCGCAGATTCGTGAAGTTGTGAACAAAAAAGGATCTTGCACCTATCTTAATTCCGGAGACTGGATTGAAAATCTTTCGGCATTGGAGTATCATGATCAAGAATGGAACATTTTTTACTATGATGAACATAAGCATTTGCTGAAAGACGATGAAGCTGAAGAAATTCAGGACATCGATCATTCAGAACTTTTAAAAATAGTAACCAATTTCACAAAATGAAAATTTTATACGCATTTCAGGGAACCGGAAACGGTCATGTAGCAAGAGCTCAGGAGATTGTTCCCATTCTTAAAAAGCATGCTTCAGTTGATACTTTGATCAGTGGGCATCAATCGCAATTAAAGGCTGATTTTGACGTTAATTTCCAGCATAAAGGAATTTCTCTTCTTTATAACAAAACAGGAGGTTTATCCTATCGTAAAACGCTTATGGATAATAATTTTCTTCAGGCGATCAAAACGATTAGAGAAATTGAACTATCCCAATACGATTTGATTATTAACGATTACGAACCTTTAACGGGTTGGGCATGTAAGTTAAAAAAATATCCGATGATTGAATTGAGCCATCAGGCTTCAATGTTATTTAAGGAAACTCCAAAACCTGAAAAAAAAGATTTTTTCGGAGAATTGGTGTTGAAATATTACGTACCGAGTGACAAAAAAATAGGGTTTCATTTTGAAAATTATCATCCTCAGATTAAAAAACCTGTGATAAGGAGAAAAATCAGAAACCTTGATCCTGATAAAAAAGGATTTTATCTCGTCTATCTTCCGAGTTTTTCTGATGACAATATTATTAAAGTTTTAAAGCAAATTCCTGTTGAATGGAAAGTCTTTTCTAAATACAGCAAATTGCAATTTAAAGATTATAATGTTGAAGTCTTTCCGATAGATGAAATTCAGTATTTAAAATCTTTCGAAAACTGTGACGGAATTCTCTGTAATGCAGGTTTTGAAAGTCCTGCAGAAGCTCTTTTTATGGATAAGAAATTATTTGTTATTCCGATTCACAATCAATACGAACAGGAGTGCAATGCCTGTGCATTAGATAAAATGGGGATACCAAATTCCAAAGTTCTGAAATTGGAGGAAATACAAAAATGGGTAGCTTCCGATCATCATCTCAAAGTAAACTACCCCGATAATATTGAAGATATTTTAGTAAATGAAGTACTAGTTCTTTAAAAAAATATCTTCTACATCATTCATTCTGGTCATCACTGCTCTTGCGTACGAACAGTGTGGATAAACTTTCCAGTTGTTTTCCCTGGCGAATTTAATAGCTTCCTCAACTAAGTATTTGCCCATACCACGACCTTCAAATTCAGGATGAACCAAAACAAAGGAAATGATGAATTTATGATCTTCCGGAAAGATTGTATACGTTAATCTTCCTATTTCTTTAATTTCATTATTTAAGGTAATGACTCCGCCGTTTCCTGATTTATTATTTTCGAATCTCATAATTAAGTTTTAATGTTGAGTAAAAATACAAAAACCGCACCGCTTAGGTTTTGACTTAAATCAAGAAAAGTTTTCAGATAAATTGGATTTGAAATTCTTTTTTGAATATGAATTTGTAAATAAAATAAGTTGAGTTAATGTAATATTCTCGTCAATAAAAATAGGCTTTAGCTATTTAATGAAAAATACCAATCGCATTCAGCTTTACTAAAGATTACGCAATTAGCTGTCCTTTCCTGTATAATAGTTGTAATCTTTGATAACAACCCCGATAAACTGTCTTTCTGTCATTTTTGTAGGATCGACTTCCAGTTTTAAAATGCTTTTAATTTTATCAGAAAGTTTACTGATAATCTGTCTGTCGTCACTCCGTAAAGCCTTGGTGTAATTATCTTTGATAATTCTCATGTCATTATCGCTTAGAGCAATAACCTGTGGGAATGATGGAACGTAGTCTTCCTTGATATTCTCTAAAATGGTATGAGAAATGTCAATGTTGTTTTTTAAAGAAATTACAGCTGTGCCCGAAGCGATATCTCCAAGACGTTGGTTATTTTTTGAGACAATCATCGAAATTAACCCAATCACTCCTGCAAAAGAAGTATCAATCAATCTGAAGAACCAACGGATCAGATAATCTCCAAAACCAGCCTGATAACCATCAATCTTCACAACCCTTATTTTCATTACTTTTTTACCTGGAGTCTGTCCTTCCATTAAGCTTTCAAGAACAACCGGATAAATGACGACAGGAAGAAGAAGAATGATATATACTGCCCCCACGGACCACTGATCAAGACCATTTAAAACATATCCTAAATTGAAGAAATTGAAGAAAATATAAAATATAGATACTCCATAAGCCACCTTGATCAGAAGATCAATAATGAAGGCAAGCATCCTTTCTCCAACACCGGCAATGTTGAAATTAATATTTACATTTTGTGAAGTATTAATCGCAATTTGAGACATATTTTTTATTATTTTAGCCTTATCATTATGAGAGAGGTTTATTTCATTAAACAAAATAAAGAAAAATGGTTGGGAATTGAACAGGTTATTCAAGGGAAAATTAAAAAAAATCCTGATGACCTGTCTTCGTTGTATATTAACCTTATCAATGATCTTTCATTTGCACAAACCTACTATCCCAAAAGTAATACAACGGTTTATTTAAATCATCTTTCTTCACAGATTTTTCAGAAAATTTACAAGACGAAGAGAGTGGAAGAAAACAGACTGCTATATTTTTTTAAGACTGAAGTTCCTTTACTGGTTTTCGAATACAGAAGATTTTTGATGTATGCCTTTCTGTTTTTTATATTATTTACTTCAATAGGAGTACTTTCCGCTATTTATGACAAGGATTTTGCTAATGTTATTCTTGGTGAAAGTTATGTGAACGAAACAATTGAAAATATTAAAAAAGGAAATGCTGTAGGTGTTTATCAGAGTGGTTCAACATGGGGAAGCTCAATCGGTATTATTTTTAATAACATTGGAGTCGGAGCAAAACTCTATGTATACGGTATTTTTGGAGGAGTCGGAACTCTTTTTGCCTTGTTGTCGAATAGTGTGATGTTGGGCTCTTTTCAATATTTTTTCTATGATTATGGAGCATTAAAAGACAGCGCGAGAGGAATCTGGCTTCACGGTGTTTTCGAAATTTTTTCGATGGTAGTAGAAGCGATGTGCGGATTAATTTTGGGTGCTTCTATTCTGTTCCCAAAAACTTTGTCAAGATTTAATTCTTTTAAAAATGGGTTTAAAGACTCTTTTAAAATATTTTTAAGTACGGTTCCATTTACGGTCTGTGCTGGGATTATTGAAGGATATGTCACCAGGCATGCCTTAAAAATGCCTTTAATTCTGAACCTGATTATTATTTTCGGTTCTCTTTTTATCATTGGATTTTATTACCTTGTATATCCTACCATAGTCAGTAAAAAAATTAATAACCAGATCAATGATGCAGTTTTATAAAAAAAGAGATTTCGGTACTTTTATAAGTGATACCTTCAATTTCTTTAAACTATACGGAAAAAATTATTTCAAAAGCTATATTTTAATCAATGGTCTACTGTTGATTCTACTCGTTGTAGTCGGGATTTTTGGATTTAAAGAGCTTTTTGGGCAGGCTTTCGGATCAAATCTGAATGGAGATGCTTATTATTTTGAAGAATATTTTCAGAATAACCTAGGGATGCTTTTAGTGACTGCTATGTTGATGTTTTTTTTGTATTCGGCATTAATGGTTATCAATTTCCTTTTTCCAGTATTTTATACCAAAAGGGTTTCAGCAGGAGAAACGAAGATTAAAACCGATGAAATTCTGGGTGATTTTAAAAGAAATGCAGGGAAGATTTTTAAACTTTATTTAGGTCTTACTTTTCTTGTGATGCCTGCTTCAATCATTATTTTTGGAATTTCATATATTTTGATTTTTGTTTTAATAGGCCTAATTATCCTCCTTTTTGTTGCTCCTACCTTATTTAATGTCATTACTTTCCTGAGCTATGATTATTTTAGCAGCAACCGGGGCTTTTTTGAAAGCTTAAGTTATGCTATACGATCACAATTTTCCTATGCAAACGGCAGAGAAGACTCTCCTTACTGGAAATATTGGGGATCTACACTTATTTTAGCGATCATTTATTATATTATTAATTTGATATTTACGTTTGTTCCGATGATGTTGTTTTATGGTTCGCTGTTTACAACACCGTCTGATGGTAATTTTGAACAGAATCCGTTTTCGGGAACTTTAGGAATTGCAGTATTTATTGTATATGGAATCTCTGCTTTAATTTCATTTTTAATGATGAACCTGTTATATATCAATTCAGGATTAATGTATTACGACAGCAGAACAGATCTTCATCAAAAAGTGGAACTTGAAGAAATAGAAACGATCGGTATCAATGAATAAAATTCTTTTTTTCTTACTGATTTTTTTCTCCGCTGAATGTGCATATGCTCAAAGTGATACAGAGCCGGTTCCGCCGCCTGTCGCTGAAGCTTATCTGGATTCAATGGGGGTTACAGGCTATGGAAACATGTTGCGTGCGGATTCTGTATTGCTTAAAAAACCTGTTTCTGAGAATAAGATTTACCCAAAAAAATTTAAAGAGAATATACAGTCGCGGTATAAAGGTAATGAGTTTGATTATTCAACTTCAAAACCAAGAGAGTCTTTCGGACAGAAGCTAATGCGTAAGATCGCGAAAATATTGGAAAGTATTTTTGGAGAAACAGCTTTTTCATCATCAGCTAAAGGTGCTGAAATTCTTATCCGCGTCTTCGCTATTGTTCTTGTAGGCTTTCTTTTATATATTATCATTAAATTTCTTCTGGGTAAAGACGGAAATTTTATTTTTGGAAAGAAGAATAAAAAAGTAGATATTGCTGAAGAAGAGCTGCACGAAAATATTCATGAAATCAATTTTCCGGAAAGTATCTTAGCATTTGAGAAAACACATGATTATCGTTCCGCCATCCGATATCAGTTTTTATATGTTTTAAAAAAACTGAGTGATAAAAAATTCATCAACTGGAATCCTGAGAAAACGAATAAAGATTACGAAAAAGAACTTAAAACGCCGCATCTTAAAAATGAATTTTCGGGACTCTCATATATTTTTGAATATGTATGGTATGGAGAATTCAGTATTGATGAAGAAAATTATTTGAAATTCAGGAACCAATATCAGTCATTTAAACCGTAATTAAACTTTTACCATGAATAAAACTTTCAAAATATATGCTGTAATTTTCATCATTGTGATGGTGATTCTGGCATTGCTTGAAGTTAGTAAAAAAGAAACAACGGATTGGCGTAAGAATTTCAACGTTAATGAAAAATCACCGTTCGGATTATTTGTTTTTAATGAAGAAGCTAAAAATCTTTTTAAAAATCAATTAAAAAAAATAGAGCAGACTCCTTACGATTATTATAACCAGCATAAAAAAGATGCTCATAATATTTTGATTGTCGAAAATGATGTTGATATAGAATCCTGGAACAAAATTCTGGATAGAGTTTCGGAAGGTTCGGATGCCATGGTTATTGTAAGTGAGATGCCAAAACAGATAGCAGACAGTATCGGATATTATGATTCACAGATTTCTTTTGATGACCAGGCGGTTTTAAAACTGACGGATAGAAAATATCAAAACGATTTTATTACCTTAGATAAATTTCCATCGGGAAGAGGTTTTGTTTATATAAAACCTCAGGTAGAGATTCTGGGGAAAATGATTGAGAAAAATAAACATGAACAGGTTAATTTTATCAAAAGAAAACTTGGAAAAGGAAATATTTATGTTCATTGTGAGCCTCTTTTCCTGACGAATTATTATCTTTTAAAATCCGGAAATGTACAATATGCACAGGATGTTTTTTCTTATCTTGACGATAAGGAAACCCTCTGGTTTGTAGAGAGCAATACAAAATCTTCACGGTTTTTCATGAGGTTTATTCTCTCAAATCCGGCTCTGAAATATGCCTGGTGGGTGCTTTTGGGTGGTTTGATTTTATTTATTTTCTTTAATGCAAAAAGAAAACAGCGAATAGTTCCGATTATCGAGCCTTTAAAAAATACATCAGTTGATTTTGTCAAAAGTATCGGAAATCTTTATTTACAGGAAGGAGATTTTCATGATATGATGGCCAAGAAAGCCCAGTATTTTTTGAATAAAGTAAGATTGGATCTTTTAATCGATACCCAAAATCTGGATGATGTTTTTGCAAAAAAACTTCAGTTGAAAACCGGGAAACCTATTGAAATGATTAATGAAGGTATTGAACTGATCAAAAAAGCCCAAGATCCATATGCAAGTGTGATGAAAGAAGATCTTGCGAGAATGAATAAAGTACTGGACGAAATAATAAAAATATAACAAATCTTAAAAATATAACATTGTAAAGTCAGTTAACGCTTACATTGCTAAATTAAAAGAATATGGAAAACCTTGAAAACCAAAACATAGAAGATCAGAATTCTATAAATATCGATAAAAAAGAAGATCAGTTTCAGTCAAGAATTGATATGATTGAGCTTCGTGCGAGTTTAGATAGAGTAAAAGCTGAAATCGCAAAGGTGATCGTAGGTCAGGAAACGATGATTGAGCATCTTTTGGCAGCGCTTTTATCAAACGGACACGTCCTGATTGAAGGAGTTCCGGGCGTGGCAAAGACCATTACTGCAAAATTATTAGCTAAGACTATTGATGTTGATTTTAGCAGAATTCAGTTTACGCCGGATCTGATGCCTTCGGATATTTTAGGAACGTCTATTTTTAACGTCAAGAATTCAGAATTTGAATTTAAAAAAGGACCTATTTTCTCCAATTTTATTTTGATTGATGAAATAAACAGGTCGCCCGCTAAAACTCAGGCTGCTTTGTTTGAAGTAATGGAGGAGCGACAGATAACTATGGATGGAACACGTTACACCATGGAAGAACCATTTTTAGTAGTGGCTACCCAAAACCCTATAGAACACGAAGGAACGTACAGACTTCCTGAAGCGCAGCTTGACCGTTTTCTGTTCAAAATAAATGTTGGTTATCCTAATCTTGAACAGGAGATTAGGATCATTAAAAACCAGCACGAAAATAAAAAAGAAGACAAAACAGAAGCCGTAAACAAGGTAATTACAGCTCAACAGTTGAAAAGCTATCAGCAATTGGTTAAAGAAATCATTGTTGAGGCTCAGTTGATGGAATATATTGCCAAGATTATTATCAATACAAGAGAAAACCAGTTTTTATATCTGGGAGCTTCCCCAAGAGCCAGTCTTGCTTTGCTAACAGCTTCAAAAGCATTTGCGGCTTTAAGAGGAAGAGATTTTGTAACTCCTGAAGATATTAAGGAAGCGAGTTACGCGGTATTAAGACACAGGGTTATCGTATCGCCGGAAAGAGAGATGGAAGGTCTTACTGCAGACGAGATTATCAGACAAATATTAGAGGGAATAGAGATTCCTAGGTAGATTATAAGAATTAGGGCTTAGGATTTAGAAAGCTGATGCTGGATAATTTAAAAGTTATTTCCTAAACCCTTAAACTTTAATTCCTAAGCCCTTAAAAAGAAATGAAAAACTTATACATTAATACACGTTTTTTTTTCGCACTCATCGGGGTGGGAGCATTGTATGTTTTGGCATTTTTCTTTCCAATTTTCATGTGGATTGCCCATATTGGGCTGATAGTGTGTTTCGTTGTGGTATTAGTTGACTGCCTTTTGCTGTTCAATCAGAAGGATGGTGTTTTGGCACAAAGAATTTTACCGGAGAAACTGTCTAATGGAGATGAAAATTCTGTGAAAATTGATGTTAAAAACAATTACAGATTCAAAATTAATACTAAAATTATTGATGAAATCCCCTTTCAGTTTCAAAAGAGAGATTTCATGATTCAAAAACAGATTGAATCCGGAAAAAATACATTTTTCCAGTATATTCTGGAACCCAAAGAAAGAGGAGAATATAATTTTGGAAATTTAAATATTTATACAGAATCGCCGATTGGTTTTGTTTCAAAGAGATTTCAGTTTTTAAAGGATGCTAATTTACCATCCTATCCGTCATTTATCCATCTCCGAAAATATGAATTAATGGCTATTCAGAGTGAATTCATGCTTGGTGGAATCAAAAAGATAAGAAAACTGGGGCACACAATGGAATTTGAGCAAATCAAAGAATATGTTCCGGGAGATGATATCCGCACTATTAACTGGAAAGCAACTTCCAAGACCAGCCGATTGATGGTTAACCAGTTTCAGGATGAAAAATCTCAACGTATTTTTATGCTGATCGATACGGGAAGAACGATGAAGATGCCTTTTAACGGATTGAGCCTGCTCGATTATTCGATTAATGCAACAATGGCACTTTCCCACATTATTCTAAAGAAAAATGACAGGGCAGGAATGATGACTTTTTCTAAAAAAACTGAAAATAAGATTGCGGCAGAAAATAAATCAGGACAACTGAAAAAAATATCCGAGGCATTATACAATATAAAAACCGACTTTTTTGAGAGTGATTTTAACAGATTGTATCAGGATGTTAAATATTCGATCAACCAAAGAAGTCTGATTCTGCTCTTTACCAACTTTGAAACATTAGATGGTCTCAACAGACAGATGAAATATCTCCGGGGAATTGCTAAAAATCATTTACTGGTTGTTGTTTTCTTTAAAAATTCGGAGCTGCAATCCCTGATTCATAAAAATCCTGAAAGTATTCAGGAAATTTATGACGAAATTATTGCCGAAAAATTTGAATTTGAAAAAAAGCTCATCATTCAGGAACTTAGGAAATATGGTATCTATACAGTATATACCTTACCTGAAAATTTAAATATCGATGTTATCAATAAATATTTAGAGATAAAAGCGAGAGGAATTTTATAGTTTTGTAGAATATTAATTAACAATAAATGCTTCAGCAAGCTCAACATCGCACGGCTTAAAATTACTTGTAAGGATTAGTCATGCTGAACCTGTCGAAGCACTTTAAATATAATTTCAAAAAATGAAAATTACATTAAACAGAATAAACGACGATTTTTTATTTGAATGTACCAATTCACAGGGAAATTCAATATTGCTGGACAATACTACACAACCGGGAGCCAAAGGGGTTTCGCCAATGGAGAGTGTTCTTATGGCAGTTGCAGGATGTAGCGGGATAGATGTAGTTTCTATTTTGAAAAAACAAAGACAGGAAATCACAGGTTTTAAAGCAGAAGTTGAAGGGGAAAGAGTACAGGTAGAAGACGCAAAGCCTTTCAAGTCTATGCAGGTGAAATTTTATCTTGAAGGAAATATTGATCCTAAAAAAGCCGAAAAAGCAGCACAATTATCTTTTGATAAATATTGTTCTGTTTCGAAAACTTTAGAACCCAATGTAGAAATTGGATATGAGGTATATGTAAACGGAGAGAAAATTTAATCTTTTTTTTTAAATAAAAAAAAACCGGACTGGCAGTCCGGTTTTTTGTTTATGCTATTTTGTCAATTATCTTTTAATAACCTTTGTACTTTTAACTGAGCCGTCTTTCATGGTTAATGTTAAGATATAAACTCCTGCTTTTACCCCTTCAAGATGAAGTCCTGAAGAAGGATTGTCAAAAGTTTTTACTGCAACTCCTGAAAGATCTGTTACTACAGCACGTTTTACATTGTCTGATTTATCAATATTCAAAACATCTGTAAACGGATTCGGATAAGCTAATATTTGTTTTTGGGCTTTGGTTTCGCTGGTCGCTAAATTTAGAGGCTCCAAAGTTACCGTTACCGTCCATGTATTATTATCGACTTTATTGTAAGATGCATCGCAGCCTAAACTTTGATCACCCCACATTCTCCAGGCTCTTAATTCGAAATTAACATTTCCTGTCAGGTCATTAGCAAGAGCCAAACCTGTTCTGTTATAGGAGAATGTGCCTCCTGAAGAAGAAGATCCTGACGCAACATCTGTTTCAGTATTTCCGTTTGTTGTACAAACCAATAAACTTTTCTGTTCAGACATCCATGCACCTGCCTGTGCAGTCATTGTATAAGATACGCTGGTAGATTTTATTTTATATCCGGCCGGAACACTTACAGTAAGCGTACCCGGACAGCTTGTAGTTGATGTAGTCGTTGGAAGAGAGTCACTATATTCTGTGTTGATATCGCCTACAGAATAAGTAGTTGACAGCTGCCCGGTAACAAATTCTTTCATTCTCCAGAAACCTTGTGAAGAACCACAGTTTGATCTTACCCAGAAATAATAGGTTTGTCCGGTAGTTAAATTATTTAAAGTAGCAGTCGTTGTTCCTGCTGCCACACTTCCTGAAGGAGTCGTTGTTGCTGTAGGAGCAGTGGAGGCAGTACTGTAATAATACTGATATCCTGCTGAAGGAGCACTGGTTGGTGCTGTCCAGTTTAGCGTTGCTGTCGTAGTTGTCGTTGTAGAAGTGATATTGGTCGGAGCAGAGCATGCGTTATAAGCATCTGCCGAAAATGCAAAAATATTGGGAACGCCTCCGGATACTTTAGTTACAGTAACACTCTGGACATTCTTTGATTGATTGGCTGCATTAATAGCTAAAGGGATCTGATACAGCCTTGGATTGGTGCCACTTCCGGATTCCAGATTATCATTGGTAAGATTAATTCTTCCAATTCCCTGAATTGCATAACTGCTTCCTCCGTACCAGTCTGAGATATTTACTCCTGCAAATGATTGAGAGCTGCCGTCTGAAAAATTGACGTCCACATCTACGACACATGCTCCGCTACCTCCTGTTGCCAGCATATATAAACTGATAACCGGAATTGGATTTGAAAATGCAATCGTTCCGTTGCTTCCTGCAGCTTGCAGTCTTAATGAATTGTTGGAAGAATAAGAAGCGAGCTGATAACTCAATCCTGAAGTAGAGCCAACAGCCGTATTGATAATTCCGTTAATGGGAAGACCGTAGGAAAGTGGGGTGCTTGATCCTGTTAATTGAAAATCTCTTGATACAAAAGCATAGTTTACACCGTCTACATCATTATTTGTTGATGAAGCTGAAGTACCGATGCCATTGGCAATTACGTCAGCATTCAATCCACTTTGTATGGTGAGTGGCTGATATTCCTGAGCGTTAATAAGAGTAGTGAACATGCTTGACAGTACCAAGCCCGTAATAGGTAGTAGTTTTCCTTTCATAAGAATACTTTTTAGTTTTTGTGATGCTAATATAATTAATATATTGCAAATGATTCACTGTAATGATTAAAATAATATTAATTTTTTATTTATAACATGATAAATAAGTAGATTTATTATCTGTTGTTCTTAGTGTTTGTAAATACCATAGTGGGAAAATAAAAAGCCGCTCTTAATAAAAAGAAGAGCGGCTGAATTGAAAATAATTGTAACGAATTAGTTTTTAATGACTTTTTTCACAAAAGTTTCTTTCTCAGTAAATATTTTGAAGATATAGACTCCAGAAACATTATGCTGAATAGAGATTTTTGCTTTCTGAGCATTGATTCCCAGCTGTTTTTGGATAATTCTTCCTTGGATGTCATATATTTCGACAGATTTTATTTTTGAACTGGCATCTATATTTACATCTCCTTTTGTTGGATTTGGATAAACATTTACCGAAGAATCTCCTTTGACTATATCATCAGTACCCAAAGTGGCAGAACTGATATTGGTAATCGCTTCATTGGTTTCTACAGGATAATTGTAATCAAAATAAATATTTGCTTTAGTGCTTACGCTGTCTCCGGAAACGAGATTGTTTTTAGATTTTATTTTTAAGGCAATATTTCCATGTGCTGCCGCCGTAAGATTGATGTCTTTCATGATCATTTCTACTTTATTTTCCGTCACTTTTGTATAACTGTTGTGCGAAGTATTTTGTAATTGCAGAGAATTAATATCGAAATCATCAGGATTGATATCCATTTCTACAACAATATGAGTAGCTGGAGCAGTTCCTGTATTTTCAAAATTAATGATATAGTGAAGATATTTTCCTACCATTGATAATGGAATTGTATTTCCTTCGAGACAGGTAATATCATTGGGATCAAATGAGCCGACAACGGTTTGTTTGTAATTAAATGTATTGTCATCAGGATTTATATCTCCTGAAATGGGAGTTACATTTGCCGTAAAATTCAGAATATCTCCATTATTTACGGGATTTGTAGGATGGGTAGGAGTGTTGATTTTAAATGTGATTTCTGAAGATGAACTGGCATATGGTTTTAAATTATTAAAATTAAAACTAACTTGATTTCCTGAAACTGTTGAAGGTAAAACAGAAGAAATGAAAGCCATTTTTGAAGCATCGAAATTAAGGACTGCACTTCCGGAAAGGCTTGTATTCCCCTTATTTCTCCAGATTAATTTATATACGGCATCAAAACCAGGTCTTGCATCGGTGACCGGAGCAATAATTACTTCAAGATCTTTAGCATTTCCGTTCTTGGTAACGCAGATATTCTGAGTAAAAATATTATTGTTGTTATCGGTAAAATTAGTTGTGAACGTTGAAGGAGTAATGGTAAATAATGAAGGATTTTCTACTTCTGATGTCACTGTATAATTTCCTGCTTGGCTGTTGTATAGATTGTACTCACCGTTGTTTTTTACAAAAGTTTCTGAGGTAGTTGTTCCGTTGCTGATTTTTAGCTTTAAATGTTCAAAAGCTTCGTCGTTTGTATCACAGCCATTGGTGTTTTCGTCAAATCTTACAGTTCCGGTAATCGTATTATGATTTCCGCCTGGCTGAAAGTTGCAATAATCATTAATACTACAAACGATACCATCCATTGCAAGCCAATTTGTAAGATCTGTAATCTGAGACGCATCACAACAGATATATTGGAGATTAGGATAATTTCCTGTCATCTGAAAGGTTATGTTTTCATTGACGCCATTTTTAGCGAAAACTTTTTCTAAAGAAGAAGATTCGAGAAGTAAGGTTTCTAAGTTTGTACAGTTATTTACATTAAAAGTTTTTGTGAATGTGGAAGGATTTGTGAAACCTGTATTTCCAAAGAAATTACTGTAATCAAACTCATAAATTGTTTTGATCTTTGTATGTCCCGAAAAATCTACATCTACAATTCTGTTTCTTCCCATAATCAAAGCATCTAAATTTGCAAGATTGTGAATATTAAAATCAGTGAGATTATTATTAGATATATTCAAACTTTTTATAGAAGAAGATGTTCCGGTAACAGTAGAAATTAAATTAAATGAATTATCTAATGTTTGAAGATTATTGGGTAAAGCAGAAAGATTTAAGCTTGTAAATTTGTTTTTTGAAGCTAAAAGTTCGGTTAAATTATTGTTGTTTAATAATTCAAAATTTGCAAGTTCATTATGGCTGATGTCAATAGTATGTGCTCCGGTATTTTTTAATTTAAAATCATCAATTTTATTATAGCTTAGATTGACGAAAGATAAAGCTGCACAATCCTCTATGTCAACGGTTTTTAATTCTCCGGATTCAGGATAAGCCATCCCCGAGTTTGAATGTTCTAAGCTTGTAAGGCTTCCACAGTTTTTAATCGTAATATTCTTAAGGCCTTTCTGTCCCGGAAATCCAGCACTGGTAAGTGAAGGGCAGTTTTGAATATTCACAGACTGCAAAAACTCTGTAGCAAAATCTGGCTGAGGTGTGTAACTTGTATTAGAATTGTAAGATAATTCTATAACTACATTTTCCAGCATTGGAAGTCCATTAATATTCAGTTGTGTTATTTTATGATTCCGTAATCCTAAACTTTTAAGTTTTAAATTATTCGAAATCGTAAGATTTTGAAGTGTTCCGAAAAAATTGGTATTATAACCAGGATAGTACCATGGTGAACCTAAATAAAGATGCTCAAGATTAGGGGCAGGAGTTGCATCAAAAGAATCATTTCCGTATTTATCGATCCAAATATTTTTTAAGTTGGGAGAGTTTACCATCTGAAATGCATTAAATGAACTAAAAGAAGTCAGTTTTATTTCATTAAGCACAGGGCAGTTATTGGCACTGAAATTCCCAAGATATTCTGAGAAACAAGTAATACTTTGAAGGTTTATACAATTATCTGCATTCAGACCTCCAATATTTGAATCACCGGCAAGATCAATAGTCGTAAGAGCCGGACAAAAACTCACATTTAAACTCCCGAAATAATTTGGATTAACATTTGGAAGATTATACCCCATATTTATATTTACGGTATCCAGTAAATTGCAATGACTAAGGTTTAATTCTGTCAGTTTTAAAGAATTTATACTGACCTCTTTTAAAAACTGATGGTTACTTAGATTCAATGTGCCAGCTGTTACTCCAGAATTAATAGTACCTGTACTAAGCAATCTTATTGTTTCCAGATTTGTTAAATTTCCCAGATCATTCAAAATATTTTGTGTGCTTCCGGTCGGATAAATATTAAGCTCGACATTTTTTACAGATGGCGTATTTGTAAGGTTTTGAAGAGTAATTACGTTTACTTTGAGATTTTTAAGATTTAAACAATTGTTTATGGATAATATTCCGGGGGTGAAACTGGATGCTCCCTGAAATGATATATCTATATTTTCCAAAAGATTTAAATCTGAAATTGAAAGATTATTATCCGGAGAATTATGGTAATCTATATGTATTGTTTTAATATTTCTGAAAGACAAAATTCCTTGGTAGTTTTGTATAGGATTACTATTGGTACTGCTTATAAGTACCAAAGCTCCTACCTGATCAGCTTCACTTTGCTGTATTTGCCCGTCATTATTAGTGTCAATAGCAAAATAATTCCCGGCAAGATTTTGAGCTACAGGATTGTTTATCGATGAAGATAGAAGTTTCGCTTTAAAATTTGCATCCGGAATGTTTATGTTTTGGGCTTTGATTCCCAAGCTGAGCAATAAGAAAATTGAAAAATAAAATAATTTTGTTGTCATATTGTGTGTTTATAATGGTTATTTGTCTGACTGTAGACGTGATTATTTTTCTGAAATTATTATCAGAGCTCTAAAAGTTAAATCGAAAAATGTTTGGAATAAATAAACTTTTTGAATGTAAAAAGAAGTCGGGAAACAGTTGTTGTGTATTTCTGTTTTCCTAATATAGAGATTAGGAAAACAAGAGTAGAGTTTGTTTTCATTTGTTTGTGTTTTATTACTACAAATATAAATAAATTATTGAAAACTTATAATTTGTAAAAAATGAGGAATGCAAAAATAAAAAAGCCCCTTAAAAAGAGGCTTTGCATTATATTGTTAATCTGGGTTTCATCAGTTTGGCGACTGTTGCCGTCCATCCGGTTTGATGTGATGCACCGACCCCGCGACCGTTATCTCCATGAAAATATTCAAAGAAAGTGATATAATCTTTAAAATTTTCATCATAATTAAATTTGGCATTTCCACCATTGAAAGCACGTTCTCCGTTTTCATCTTTTAAGAATATTGAGCATAATCTTCCGCTGATATTTTGTGCCACTTCATCAAGATTTCTTTTGTCCCCGCTTCCGGTTGGCAATTCTACTTTCAGGCTATTCCCGTAATAAAAATGAAACCTTTGCAAACTTTCCACAATCAGAAAGTTAATTGGGAACCAAATCGGACCCCGCCAGTTGCTGTTACCTCCAAACATTCGGCTGTCACTTTCTGCAGGGGTATAATACACGACATTTTCATTGCCGTGAACGGAAAATTTGAAAGGATTTTCCTGATACACTTTTGACATCGCACGAATTCCGTATTGACTTAAAAACTCATTCTCATCAAGCATTCTCGATAAAACTTTTGTTAAACGGTTTTTTCGCAGAATACTCATCAGATGTTTTCTTCCATGACCTTCTTCTTCCCAGTGTGAAACCAATTTGGTCAGCTCCGGCTTGTTTTTTAGAATCCATTCCATTCTGGTTGTAAAATTTGGCATTTTATCAAGCAAATGGTGATCTATAATTTCGACAGCAAACATTGGAATCAATCCGACAATACTTCTCAGTTTTAAAGAAACACTGTTGCCGTTTCCAAGCTGCAGGACATCGTAGAAAAAGCCATCTTCTTCATTCCACAGACCTTTTGTGCCTTCACCAAGATTTTCCATAGCTTCAGCAATATAAAGATAGTGTTCAAAAAATTTGATTGCCATATCTTCGTAAACCTGATAATACTGAGCAAGTTCCATAGCAATTCGCATCATATTCAAAGCGTACATTGCCATCCAGCTTGTTCCATCGGCCTGTTCAAGATGCTGACCGTCCTTCAGTTCCATGTTTCGGTCAAAGGCTCCGATATTATCGAGTCCTAGGAAGCCTCCTCCAAAAATATTTTTGCCGTTTTTATCCTTTCTGTTGACCCACCATGTGAAATTTAACAACAGTTTTTGAAAAACTTTTTCTAAAAATAAAAGATCGGGTTTTCCGTTTTGTTTTTCATCAATTTTAAAAACGCGGAAACATGACCATGCATGAACGGGAGGGTTAACGTCACTCAGGTTCCATTCATAAGCAGGAAGCTGTCCGTTCGGGTGCATATACCATTCTTTCGTTAGCAAAAGAAGCTGCCCTTTTGCAAATTCAGCATCAATAATAGAAAACGGCACACAATGGAAGGCCAAATCCCAGGTTGCGTACCACGGATATTCCCATTTGTCGGGCATTGAAATAATATCCTTATTGTGCATGTGATTCCACTCCGTATTCCTTACGTAATTATTGAAATCTCTCGGAGCGTCAAAATTCGGATCTCCTTTAAGCCATTTTCCTACATTGTAATGATAGAACTGTTTATTCCAAAGTAAACCTGCAAAAGCCTGTCTCTGAACGTTTTTTTCATCATCATTATTGGTGTCATATTGAATTTCATTATAAAATTCATTGGCTTCATTAATTCTCGTTTCAAATATTCTGTCAAAATCAAGAAAAGGTTCATCCAGATCATTGGGAGACAATCTAAAATCAAATGTTTTTGACTGCCTGGCTGCAATCATATCATCAATCAGAAATGAAGCTTTTGTCCCTTTTTTTTCAGGATTAACGGTATTGCTTCCATAAATAATATAATCGTTAATACCATCCTTGAAATAGGTATTCCCGGGATAAGGAGCGCCGTATAATTTCGGATTGTTTGTTTCATTTTCACAGAAAACGCTTTCTGCATCAGTATTTCTTGAATAAAACTTTTTGATAGAAATGCTGTCATGATTGATGTTAATGCAGCCGTTATTAGAAGCATTTGCCTGACCTTTGTAGGTATTATAGCCCCATTTCCAGTTGTTTCTGAACCAAACTGTCGGAGCCACCACAATCGGAGCATCGGTTTCACTCCTGTTACAAACCGTAACACGAATTAAAAAATCATTATGATCTGCTTTGGCATATTCTATAAAAATATCGAAATATTCATCCTTGTCGAAAATTCCGGTGTCAAATATTTCGTATTCGGGTTCTTTCTTGCTGCGTCTGGCATTTTCAGCACGAAGATCATCATATGGAAATTCGTTGATAGGATATTTATACACCATTTTCATATAGCTATGAGTCGGTGTGTTATCTAAATAATAAAAAAGTTCTTTAATATCTTCACCATGGTTTCCCTGAGGGTTACTTAATCCAAAGAAACGCTCTTTTACCATTTTGTCTTTCTTGTTCCAGAATGAAAGGGCAAAACAAAAAAGCTGCTTTACATCAGAGATGCCTGCGATCCCTTCTTCCCCCCAACGATATGCATAGCTTTCAGCGTTATTGTGATTGGCGAAATTCCACGCGTCGCCATTTGAACTATAGTCTTCACGTACATTTCCCCACTGTCTGTTGCTGACATATGGTCCCCAATTTTTCCAGTTATTATCTTGTAATCTTTGTTTTTCGGCACTCATATTTCACCATTTTTCATTACGAAGGTAGCTTTTTTGAAAAAAAATTCCAACTTTCCAAATCTGAAGAATCGTTAATATAGTTTTAAAAACCTTCTGTTTATCAGTGTTTGTGATATTAAATTAAATTTTTATAAATATTTAAAAGAAATGTTCTATCTTTGCAGCATTCGATCATTCACATATTGAAAATGTTATCAAGAAAGGTTGAGGGATTAGACCCTGTGAAACCTTAGCAACCCTTTGCGAAAGCGAAGAAGGTGCTACGTTCTACCAAAATTATTTGGACAGATAACTTACTGAAGTTCTTTCAGCCATTTCTCATGGCATTTTCAAATTGTATTATCAAAAAGTATAATAGAATTGAAAACAGAACTAAACTATATTAATCTTTCGTATCAGACAAATTCCCAAAAGGAATGCCATATCCCGTTGAGCTACCAGCTTTTCGGGAAAGACCTGTTTTCAGCTCCGATTATTTTAGTGAATCATGCCTTAACCGGAAATTCTGATGTTTCAGGAGAAAAAGGATGGTGGAGAAAATTAATTGGTGAAAACCAGGTGATCGATACCAAAAAGTACACAGTTCTGTGTTTCAATATTCCCGGAAACGGCTATGATGATTTTTTAATTGATGATTATGAAGATTTCACAGCTTCAGATATTGCCAATATCTTTTTACAAGGTCTTGAAATTTTAAATATTAAAAGTTTATACGCCATTATTGGAGGGTCATTAGGAGGTGGAATCGGCTGGGAAATGTTGGTTCAACAACCCGATCTTGCCCAAATTTTCATTCCCGTTGCCTGCGATTTTAAAACCCACGATTGGCTTCACGCACAATGTCTGGTCCAGAAGTTTTTATTAAACCAAAATGATGAACCTCTACAAAAAGCCAGAATTCATGCAATGTTGTGCTACCGGACGCCTGAATCATTAAATGATAGATTTCAAAATAAATACAATCAACAAAAACAGAGGTTAGAGTCAGAAGATTGGCTGATTTATCACGGAAATGCTTTAAACGAAAGATTTAGTTTAAAGTCTTATAGGCTGATGAACCATTTGCTGATGAACATTAATGCTGATGAAAGCCAACTGGAAAAAATCCAGGCGCGAATGCACATGATCTCCGTTGATACAGATTTATTTTTCCCGGCTTCTGAAATCCGAATGTGTTTTGAAAAGCTTAAAGAAAAAAAGGAAAATGTTTTCTATCACGAGATCACCTCAATTCACGGGCACGACGCCTTCTTAATGGAATACGAACAATTAAATAATATTATTAAAAATATTTTGTAGAATGAAAAATGCTAACGAAATAAAATTTTTAAAAAACAGATCAATCATCAAATTTGAAGGAGAGGATTTCTTAGGTGAAATCGGGATTGACGGACGAATTTTTAAAGCGCTTACTTTAGCGAGAATTAGTGTTGGGGTAATTTCTCAGCAGGCCATTGAAAACGGACTGTCAATTTTAGTTCAGGAAGCTGATTCTGAAAAGGCGGTAAATTGCCTGATTGATGAATTTGAAGCGGAAAGAAAATCAGGGAAAGTTTCTCAGATTTACAGTATAAATAATGTGTCAGTGTTAGGCTTTGTTGCTGAAGATTTCAATAAAGTATTAGCAGAACTGGCTAGAAATAACGTTTTTCCATTGCTTTTAAGCCAAGTGGCAAGCGAAAAACGTATCAATATCGTGGTAACATCTTCTCAGGACGAAAAAGCAAAAAATATCATCGAATCTGAGATTTCTAAAAAGCCGAAAACGGTTCATTTAGCAATTATTGGTCACGGAAACGTTGGAAAGACCTTAATAGAACAGGTTTTAGAATCTTCGGATGAAATTAAAAGACGTAAAAAAATAGACTTAAAAGTTGTAGCGGTTGCCAATTCAAGAAAAATAGCTTTCAACAAAAAAGGGTTTGGTAATAATTGGAATAATGAGGTATTGACAGCTGAAAGTCCTTCTGATGTTCAGGAATTAATCAGATTCTCCAAAGAAAACCAACTGGAAAACCTGATCGTTGTCGATAATACGGCAAGTAAAGATTTTGTTCACAATTATCATGCGCTGGCAGAAAACGGTTTCGATTTGGTTTCTTCTAATAAAATCTTTAATACTCTTCCCATCGAAGAATATCGTAAACTAAGATATACGTTGAATAAAAATAACAGACGTTATTTATATGAAACCAATGTTGGTGCAGGTTTGCCGCTAATTGATACCATTAAATTATTACACCTTTCAGGAGAAAATATCACCAGAATTAAAGGGGTTTTCTCAGGTACATTAAGTTATGTTTTTAATAATTTTTCTTTGAGAGATGATAAGTTTTCAACAATCATCAACGAAGCCTTGGAAAAAGGTTACACAGAACCGGATCCAAGAGAAGATTTATCTGGAAATGACGTAGCTAGAAAGTTATTGATCTTAGCAAGAGAATTAGATTTGATTAATGAATTTGATGATATCAATATTCAGAACTTAGTTCCTGAAAGTTTACTTTCTGTGTCAAAACCGGAATTCCTTTCAAGACTGGAGGAATTAGATGAAGAATATCAAAAAATTAAAGAAAATCAGGAGCCGGGTCACGTTTTAAGATATGTTGGAGATTTACATGGAGACTTACAAAAAGATAAAGGGGAATTAGATGTGAAATTAATTTCTGTTCCTGCAACTTCTGCTTTAGGACAATTAAAAGGTTCGGATTCGATTTTCGAAATTTATACAGAAAGTTACGGTGAAAATCCGATTGTCATTATGGGGGCCGGAGCCGGAGCACAAGTGACAGCAAGAGGAGTCTTCGGAGATATTCTAAGAGTAAGCGAAACGAAATAATCAGCGAACCCGAAGGGTTCAATATTAGTAGCCGTAGGTGAAACCTATGGAAGAAATAATCAGCGAACCCGAAGGGTTCAATATTAGTAGCCGTAGGTGAAACCTATGGAAGAAATAATCAGAAAACCCGAAGGGTTCAATATCAATAGCCGTAGGTGAAACCTATGGAAAAATAAAAAATAACGGTAGGATGAAACCCCTATCAAAAAATAATAGAATAAAAATATAATAAAATAGTAACGCATCAATTTAAAAATTGAAAAAAATCATCATTAAATTGATGCATTGCTAAAAAGATAAACAGGTTTATGAGCGATAATTTTCAACCAGAAACTAACAACGAGCAACTGTCAAATTTTGAAACACTTGCCATCAGAACCCAAACGGAAAGAACTCAGTTTGATGAGCATTCAACGCCTTTGTATTTAACTTCCAGCTTTATTTTTCAGGATGCGGAAGATATGAGAGCGAGTTTTGCAGAAGAAAAACCAAAGAATTTGTACAGCCGGTTTTCAAATCCGAATGTAACGGAATTCACCGATAAAATTGCCAAAATGGAAGGTGCAGAAGCAGGATATGCTTTCGCAACAGGAATGGCAGCGATTTATTCAACTTTTGCCACTTTGCTTAATGCGGGTGATCATATTGTAAGCTGTCAGTCAGTTTTCGGTTCGACACACACGTTATTCACAAAATATTTTCCAAAATGGAATATTGAAACAACCTATTTCAAAGCGGAAGATGCTGAAAACGTTGAAAAATATATTCAGCCTAATACAAAAATTTTATATCTGGAAACACCTACCAATCCGGCGATTGAGGTGTTGGATTTAGAGTTTTTTGGACAGATTGCAAAAAAACATAATCTGATTTTCATTGTGGATAACTGTTTCGCAACACCTTATCTGCAACAGCCCATAAAATATGGAGCAGATATCGTGGTACATTCAGCAACAAAATTGATTGATGGGCAAGGTCGTGTTTTGGGTGGAGTAGCAGTTGGAAGAGAAGATTTAATTCGTGAAATTTATCTTTTCGCAAGAAATACAGGACCCGCAATGTCGCCTTTCAATGCCTGGGTTTTGTCAAAAAGTTTGGAAACGTTGGCAATCCGTGTTGAAAAACATTGTGAAAATGCTTTAAAGGTTGCTGAGTTTTTAGAAAGTCATCCGAATGTAGAATTGACGAAATATCCTTTCTTACCATCTCATCCAAGTTATGAAGTGGCAAAAAAGCAAATGAAGCTAGGCGGAAATATCGTAGCATTCGAAATAAAAGGTGGAATTGAAGGCGGAAGAAACTTTTTAGATAAAATTAAAATGTGTTCACTTTCTGCAAATCTTGGAGACACGAGAACTATTGTTACGCACCCTGCTTCTACAACGCATTCCAAACTATCAGATGAAGAAAGAAATGAAGTAGGAATCACAGCAGGTTTGGTTCGTTGCTCGGTTGGATTGGAAAATGTAGATGATATCATTGCAGATTTAAAACAGGCATTGGATTAACAACGAACCTGAAGGGTTCAACAACAATAGCCGTAGGTGAAACCTATGGATAAAATATCGATCACGAATTAATTCAACGATGAAAAAATAAATAAAATGAAAAATTCAGAACAATTATATAAAGCATTATCCGAAAGAATTTTAATTCTTGACGGAGCGATGGGAACAATGCTTCAACGATACAAATTTGAAGAAGAAGACTATCGTGGCGAGCGTTTCAAAGATTGGGAGCATCCTGTAAAAGGAAATAATGATTTATTGTCATTAACGCAGCCTCATTCAATCGAAGAAGTTCACAGAAAATATTTGGAAGCAGGAGCCGATATTCTGGAAACGAATACGTTTTCGGGAACTACAATTGCGATGGCTGATTATCACATGGAAGATTTGGTGTATGAATTAAACTACGAATCTGCGAAAATTGCCAGAAAAGTATGTGATGAATTCACGACTCAAAATCCTGACAAGCCAAGATTTGTAGCAGGTTCTATCGGTCCGACAAACAGAACGGCAAGTTTAAGTCCTGACGTAAACGATCCTGGTTACAGAGCCATCACTTTTGATGAATTGAGAATTGCTTATAAGCAACAGTCAGAAGCGTTATTAGACGGAGGTTCGGATATTCTGTTAGTGGAAACAATTTTTGATACGTTGAATGCAAAAGCTGCATTATTCGCGATTGATGAAATTCAGGATGAAAGAGGAATTAAAATTCCAATTATGGTTTCAGGAACGATTACTGATGCGTCAGGAAGGACTTTGAGCGGACAAACTGCAGAAGCGTTTTTAATTTCTGTTTCGCATTTGAATTTATTAAGTGTTGGTTTTAATTGTGCTTTGGGAGCGAATCAGTTGACACCTTATTTGGAAACATTGGCTCACAATTCAGAATTTCACGTTTCAGCTTATCCGAATGCAGGTCTTCCAAACGCTTTCGGAAAATATGACGAAACACCAGAAGATATGGCGGGACAGATTAAAGAATATGTAGAAAAAGGATTGATCAACATTATCGGAGGCTGTTGCGGGACAACGCCGGACCACATTAAAGCAATTGCAGATCTGGTAGCGCAATATCCCCCAAGAAAATTGAAGGAATTTGTCTGATTTAATAGATTTTTTTTATTGAATCGATAATAAAAGGAACGGTTTTTAATATTAAATTTAAATATCACACAAATTTAATATTATGGAAAAGCCGATTTACTTAAAAGATTCAGAGGATATAAAACTGTTTAATGAACTAAGAAAAAAAGTGAACCAGCGTGTAGAAGCCATTCCCGAAAACAGGGACATTTATATTCAGATCAAAGCCATTATTTTGCCTTTGGTCTATTTTGGTTTATATGTGTTTGCTCTTTTTAATGTGGATAAATCGTGGGTTTACATTTCGAGTTTTGTGTTGATGGGAATTTCTTTGGTGTTGATTTATTTGAATTTAATTCACGAAGCAGCCCACAATAATATTTACAAAAGGAAGAGACTAAACAGTTTGGTTTTGCAGATTTTCGATTTTGTAGGAGCGAATTCCTATATCTGGAAAAAAAGACATATCGCAGCACATCACGCTTATCCAAATGTTGATGGTTGGGATACCGACATCGAACAAAGCGGACTTTTATTAATCGTTCCATGGATTAAAGCGAAAGGTGTTCAAAAGTATCAACACTTCTTTTTCTTTCTGGTATATCCTTTATATCTTTTTAATTGGATGTTTATCCGAGATTTCAGAGACTTTTTCGACAAAGAAAGAGTGATTCTGAAAACGCAGGGAGCAATTCCGGCTATTGAAAAAGTGAAAATGGTTGCCTATAAACTGTTCTATTTTTTCTATCAGATTGCAGTTCCTGTTTTATTTTTTAAGGTATCTGTCGGTTTGGCTTTGGGAGCTTGGTTTTTGCAGGTAATCGCGGCGAGTATTTTTGCACTTTTTGTGTTGTTGCCTTTACATCCGCTTCCTGACAATGCCTTTCCGAGACTTGATGAAAAGAACGGACTGCCTTTTAGCTGGCTTCATCATCAATTTGAAGTCACCAATGATTTACAGGAAAATAACTGGTTTGTAAGAAATGTGCTGGGAAATTTCAACTTTCACGTTGCCCATCATCTTTTCCCTAACTACAGCTATTGCTATTATAATGAAATTACAGAGGAAATCGAAGAATTTGCCAAAGAACACAATTTGGCGTACAAAAGGTTTCCAATTTTTACTGCTTTGGGCAAACATGTTGATTTGCTGAAGCAAAATGCGAATAACGCATATTTTATTTTAGAAGAATAAATTGATGAAATATTTAAGATTATCGGGGCTTGAGCCTTTGATTATTACACCGGAAAGTAATTTTATCAACGTTGGGGAAAGAACCAATGTTGCCGGTTCAAAGAAATTTTTAAGATTAATAAAAGAAGAAAAGTTCGGGGAAGCTCTGGATATTGCACGCCATCAGGTTGAAGGCGGTGCACAGATTCTTGATGTCAATTTCGACGACGGATTGATTGATGGGAAAGCTTCGATGATTAAATTTTTAAATTTAATCGCTTCTGAGCCGGATATTTCCAGAATTCCTTTGATGATCGACTCTTCAAAGTGGGAAATTTTGGAGGCTGGACTTCAGGTTGCCCAAGGAAAATGTGTGGTGAATTCCATCAGCTTAAAAGAAGGTGAAGAAGAATTCATCAAACATGCAAAAGCGATTAAAAGGTACGGAGCTGCGATGATTGTTATGGCGTTTGATGAGGTTGGACAGGCCGATACTTACGAACGAAGAATCGAGATTTCGAAGCGTTCTTATGATCTTTTGGTGAATGAATTAAATTTTCCTGCTGAAGATATTATTTTTGATTTAAATATTTTCCCTGTCGCAACAGGAATGGATGAACACCGAAGAAATGCAATCGATTTTATCGAAGCAACGAGATGGGTTCGCCAGAATCTTCCATATGCTTCTGTGAGCGGTGGAGTTTCCAATGTTTCGTTCTCGTTCCGTGGAAATGATACGGTGAGGGAAGCGATGCACTCGGTTTTCCTGTACCATGCAATTCAGGCGGGGATGAATATGGGAATCGTAAATCCCGCGATGCTGGAGGTTTATGATGAAATTAATAAAGAGCTTCTTGAGCTTGTTGAAGATGTAATTCTTGATAAAAGAGAAGATGCTACAGAGCGACTTCTTGATTATTCCGAAAAGCATAAATCTGTCAAAAAAGAAAAAGTTGAAGAGCTTGAATGGCGTACAAAACCTTTACAGGATAGAATTACTCATTCTTTGGTAAAAGGAATCGACCGTTTCATTGAGGAAGATGTTGAGGAAGCAAGACTGCAGGCTGCAAAACCACTTCATGTGATTGAAATTAACTTAATGACAGGAATGGGCGTTGTAGGAGATTTATTCGGAAGCGGAAAAATGTTCTTGCCTCAGGTTGTAAAATCGGCAAGGGTAATGAAAAAAGCCGTGGCTTATTTACAGCCATTTATCGAAGCGGAAAAAGACGGCTCAAGACCAGCCAATGGGAAGATTTTGATGGCAACGGTAAAAGGTGATGTTCACGATATCGGTAAAAATATTGTAAGCGTTGTACTGGGTTGTAACAACTATGAAATTGTTGACCTTGGTGTAATGGTTCCTGCCGAAAAAATTATTCAGACAGCGATTGCTGAAAAAGTAGACGTAATTGGATTGAGCGGTTTGATTACACCAAGTCTGGATGAAATGGTGTATATCGCACAGGAATTGGAAAGACAAAATCTGGATTTTCCATTGTTAATTGGTGGTGCGACAACTTCAAAAGCGCATACCGCTGTGAAAATAGATTTAAAATATAAAAACGCTGTCGTTCACGTAAATGATGCTTCAAGAGCCGTAAACGTAGTAAGTTCTTTATTGGGAGACAGAAATAAAGAATATGTTGAGGATCTAAAGAATGATTATTCTGATTTCAGAGAGAAATTTTTAAACAGACAGGTCGATAAAAATTATGTTTCCATTGAGGATGCAAGAAAAGATAAGTTTAAAATTGACTGGGAAAATGAAGAAATTTTCACACCGAACAATTTAGGTATTCAGATTTTTGAAAATCAGGATTTGAATGAATTGGTTCCTTTCATCGACTGGTCACCATTTTTCAGAAGCTGGGATCTGCACGGGAAATATCCTGAAATTTTAAAAGATGAGGTTGTGGGAGCTCAGGCAACGGAATTATTTAAAGATGCCCAGGTTATTTTAAAGAAAATTCTGGACGGAAAATTATTAACCGCAAAAGCTATTTTCGGAATTTTTAAAGCAAATTCAACTGAAACGGATGATATTTTAATTTTTGATGAAAATGATCAGGAACAGGTTAAGTTTTTAACATTAAGACAGCAATCTCAGAAGTCGAAAGGAAAAGATTATATCGCATTGAGTGACTTTATCGCGCCTCAAAGTTCCGGAAAAACCGATTATATGGGAGCTTTCTGTGTTACGACGGGTTTCGGAACAGATGAATTGTCTGAAGAATACGAAAAAGCAAATGACGACTACAACGCGATTATGGTAAAAGCCCTAGCAGACCGTTTTGCGGAGGCTTATGCCGAATTTTTACATAAAAAAGTCAGAACTGAGTATTGGGGCTACGCCAATCAGGAAAGCTTAAGTAACGAAGATCTGATTGCCGAAAAATATAAAGGAATTCGTCCTGCACCAGGTTATCCTGCGTGTCCCGATCATTTAGAAAAACATGCGATTTGGGATCTTTTAAAGGTGGAAGAGAAAATCGGAGTTTATCTTACAGAAAGTCTGGCAATGTTTCCAACGGCTGCTGTTTCCGGATATTATTTTGGTAGTCCTCATGCAAAATATTTCGGATTGGGTAAAATCACGGAAGATCAATTGAAAGATTATTCTAAAAGAAAAGGAATTTCTTTACAGGAAGCCAGAAAATGGTTGTCACCGAATTTAGCAGATTAATATAAAAGTTAATGGTTGGCAGTTGTTGGTTGCTGGTTTTACCATCGTGTCCATCAAGTAGCAACTTTCAACACTCAACAAAAATATAAAATGAAGATAACAGATCACATAAAAAACGCAAACGGAAAAACTTTGTTTTCCCTCGAGGTTGTTCCGCCGCAAAAGGGAATCGGGATTGAAGATTTATACAGGAATATTGATCCTTTGATGGAGTTTAAACCACCATTTATCGATGTTACAACTTCCAGAGAGGAGTATATTTATATTGATAAAGGTAACGGTTTGATGGAGCGTCGAATCACAAGAATGCGTCCCGGAACATTGGGGATTTGTGCCGCAATTCAACATAAATATAATGTAGATACCGTTCCGCATCTGCTTTGTGGAGGATTTACCAAAGAAGAAACGGAATATCTTTTGGTCGACTGTATGTATTTGGGAATTGATAATATAATGGCGCTGAGAGGGGATGCAATGAAAGGTCACCAATATTTCGAGCCAACTCAGGGTGGTCATGCAAGTGCAATGGATTTGGTTCATCAGATTAATGATTTAGGAAGAGGGAAATATCTGCATAATGAAGATAAGGAATGTGAAGAACACAACAAATTCTGCATTGGTGTAGCGGGATATCCTGAAAAGCATATGGAAGCACCTTCTATGAACTATGATTTGAAATGGCTGAAACAGAAAGTTGATGCAGGAGCAGATTATATTGTAACTCAAATGTTTTTTGACAATAAAAAATATATAGAATTTGTTACAAAAGCTCGTGAAATGGGAATTACAGTTCCTATTATTCCGGGAATTAAACCTATTGCAACTAAAAAACATTTAAAAATTCTTCCTCAGATTTTTAAAATTGATTTACCGGAAGAATTAATTAATGAAGTGGAAAAAGCAAAAAATAATGAAGCTGTAAAGCAGATAGGAATTGAATGGGCAATCAATCAATGCAGGGAATTGCTTGATTTTAAGGTTCCTGTTTTACATTTTTATTCAATGGGTAAAAGTGATAATATCAAAAAAGTAGCCGGAGAGCTATTCTAATAAAGTAAAAATGATTTGATTTTTAAGCCTTGTTTTTGCAGGGCTTTTTTTATGATTAAAAATTTAAATAATAAAAACAATCTCTTTTTGATGTGGTCATTAATTTTTTTAATTAATCAATAATGTTAAAATTTATTTTTTAACATTATTTCTCAGAAGTAATTATTATTTTCATTAAAAATTCAATTTTTATGAAGAAGACTATATTATTTCTTGGATTTGTTGCATTATATACAAATTCAAATGCCCAAATTGGTATCAATACACCCAATCCACAAACAACTTTAGATGTAGTAGGTAACGGTGCTTCAACAACGGTAAAAGACGGTATTAGAGCTCCTAGAATTACCAAACAGCAATTAGCTGCCAAAGTCGCGGGAACATATTCTGCAAATGAAAGCGGAGCAATGGTTTATATAACAGATATAACGGCTCCCAGTGGTACAACACCTAGTTTGGTGCAGGTCGCAGAAGTAAATGGAACCGGTTACTATTATTTTGACGGAACAATTTGGAAACAGGTAGTAAATTCTACGGGTTTTACAAATATTTATAATTCCAATGGAAGTCTTACGGGAAATAGAAGTGTAACGCAGGGCACAAATACTCTGGCTTTTACAAATGCTGCAACGTCGGGAAACAATCACTTTTCTGTAGATGGGTCTACTTTTTCTATAGATGCATTTAATCATAGATTAGGAATCGGAACAATAACACCAGAGACAAGATTTCATTTGATTTCAGGAACTGCAATCTCTAACAGATATAATATTATTGATGCTGCCAACTCCACTAATCAATACGCGTTCTTAGCATTAAGAAATACTTCTCCTTTGGCTACAGGTAATTATTCCTTATTAGGATTCACCAATAGCGGACCTGCTTCAGGTGGAGCCAATTGGCAGATTGGTTCAGTTCGTACCGGCGCTACTGCCGTGAATGGAACTGAAGAAGACTTTTTTATGGGCAATTCTAACGGAAGTACTTTGGTTGAACGTTTTAGGATTGCATCGACAACGGGAAATGTTGGGATTGGAACTTCAACACCTGCACAAAAATTACATATTGTTTCCGGTGGAACTCCCACAACTCCAGTTCCGGCGATAAGAATTGTTGACGGAAATCAGGCGGCAGGGAAAATTTTAACTTCTGATGCCAATGGAACAGGTAGCTGGCAGGATGCCGGATCGGCTTCTGTAAATATTTATAATTCTAACGGGAGCTTAACGAGTCCAAGAACTGTAACCCAGGCGGGGAATACATTGGCATTCACATCTACTGCGGTCAATGGGTTTTCTGTTGATGGAACCACACTCTCTATTGATGCCGCAAATCACAGATTGGGTATAGGAACGGCGGCTCCGGCCCATAGGCTTCATGTGGTTTCTGATGTGGCAAGTGCAAACAGATATAATTTAATTGATGCGCTAGCTTCAACCAATCAGTATGGAATTATTACCTTAAGAAATACATCGCCTTTAGCAACCGGGAATTTCTCATTGCTTAATTTTACCAATAGCGGACCTACTTCCGGAGGTGGAAACTGGGCAATTGGAAGTATCAGAACAGGAGCAGCCGTAACAACAGGAGCAGAAGAGGATTTTTACTTTGGAAACTCTTTGGGAGGCGGCTTGAATGAGCGTATGAGAATTACTTCAGCTGGAAATGTTGGAATCGGAACCACTACTCCTGCAAGAAGACTCCATGTAAACGCCAATTCAAGCGCTGTAAGATTTGAAAGTCTGGGGACTTTACCAACAAATACTTCTTCTACAGGTTTAGTGATTGATGATAATGGAGATATTTATAAAAATAATACGGTTTCTGTAGAAGGGCAGATTCTTAGATTGGGTTTAAATGCTGTTGCCTATGCTGTGAATACAGAAGTGGGATTGAGATTTAATTTAAATGATACCGCAGGTGAAATGGGAAATGCTCCCAATGCAGCACCGAATTTTATTAATACAATCGTAGGTGCATCCATCACTGCAGCAGTAGCTGCAGTAGCGGGTCAGGGATCACCAGCAAGAACAACAGATCGAATCGTATTGCAGCCTGGAATTTATAAAGTACAGGTAAGACTGGTCGGGAATTTTGGAGGAATAAATTCTGCCAATAATGTTTTTCTAAAAAGTATTGTGAATAATAATGAGTATTCTTTGGTTAACTTTACCAACAGTTCAAATCAGACAACAACTTATTATTTCGATGACTTTATCAATATCACAGGTACTGCACAAACAGTAGACTTTACGATAAGTCCGGGAACAAATACATTTACAACTTCTTCAAGTGCTTCTCCGGGAACCGGTAATTCATACAGAAGTTTAATTTTAATCCAGAGATTGAGATAAGAAAAAATTACAAAAAAGCCGTTTTAACCAAGTTAAAACGGCTTTTTTGTAATTTGTAGTGAATTTATTGATTTAAGAAAGTCACTAGTTTTATAAGATCAGCTTCGTTATTAAATTTTATTTTGTTTGATTTAACAAAACCTTCAATAGCTTCTTTTTTATCTGGAAATTGCTCAGTAAGATCTTTTAAGTTTTTAGCTTTTTTTATAAATCCTTTTTCAGTTTTGATATAATATACAGGATCTAATGTTTTGAAAGATGCAGGTCTGTCAGTGGCATAAGAATTTTGGGCAGGAACAGCATCAATAAATTTAGTTTTAATTTTTTTGTACAATGCATTTTTTCCTCCTACAAGTTCAAAAAAATATCCGCTTAAATCATCTTTTGAATCAAGTCTTACCAATGTTGTTTTTGGTGAAAAAAATTCTATCCTTGAAAACTTTGAATCATTTGGCAATACTAAAGTAGTTCCATCCTTTTGGAATTCTATTTCATCTTTATATGTATTATATCTAGCAGGTGCTTTTTCGTAGTCATCAGCAACTTTAGCTAAACTAAAGTTTTTATTGATATACGGAGAACCGATAATTTCATCATAACTTAAAGATCTTCCAGCGCCTTCTGATTTAATTTTGTAAAAAACCTCTCTTGGCCCTCCATTCATGTTTCCAGTTATAGTATTGGCTTGACCTGATAAAATAGTAAATGTTCCCAGCAATAATGCAATTGATGTAATATTTTTCATTTGTTATTAATATGTTTTTATTAAGTTACCAAAAGTACAAATATTCTTGTACAGATTTTAAAAAAAATCTAATTCGTCTAAGAAAATTACAATTAAAGAATAGGATGTCTTTCAAAAGACTTTTCTCTATCAAACAAATATCGATATGTTGCCAATTTTCTGGTCACTTTTGTATCCAGATTCTCAGCGATTTTTATCATTTTAGGATTAAAATCACCAATCCACTGAAGTTCGGTTTCTTTAAAATCGGTATATTTTCTTAAATGCTGAGTGCCTTCCCAGATCATATATCCTTCAAGCCCTTTCTTTTGCCATTCCGGAACCACTCCAAAAACAAGCCCTACCATTTTTTCATTTTTCTTGGTTTTTTTTACCCACAGAAATTTAAGTTTTTCTAAAAGGCCAAATTTTCCATTCAGATATTTGAACCATTGATTTAAATCAGGAATGTTCATCCACATCGCAACAGGTTTTTCATTTTCATAGACAAACCATGAAATATGTTCATTGATGATGGGCTTCATGGTTTTAAACATTTTTAGAGTTTTTGATTTATCTAAACATTTTCCTTCTCCATGAGCTGCCCAGGCCTTATTATAAATCTCAGTAAAATCTTTTGCAAATTTTTCAAGATTATTTTTTTTCATGGGCCTTGCTGAAATATTCGGATTTTTACTGTGTTTTGCATGCATTACCGTGAAAACTCTTGAAACTTCTGCAAAAATGGGTCTCGAAAAGCAGAGTTGTTCAAAATAGATATTGAAACCGTAATTTTCAAAAAGATCTTTATAATATGGGAAATTATAATTCATACCGTATAAAGGTTCGATAAATCCTTCAATCAAAAGTCCCCAGAATTTATCTCGCTCACCAATATTTATGGGACCGTCCATTGCTTCCATTCCTTTTTGCTGGAGCCAGTTTTTACAGTGGTCAAAAATGAAATTGGCAGTTTCCTGATCATTAATACAGTCAAAAAAACCGAGGCCTCCTGTAGGTTGTTTTTGGGTGTAAAGCTGATTAACAAAAGCGGCTACCTTTCCAACTGTTTCGTTCTGCTTATTTTTAAATAAAAATCTTTTGCATTCTCCGGTTCTGAAGAATTTATTTTTTTCAGGATTAAAAAATTCTTCGATGTCTTTGTCTAAAGGTCTGATATAGTTTTTGTCGTGTTGATAAAGTCTCGCCGGAAACTCTAGAAATTCTTTTTTTTGATTTTCGTTTTGTACTTCTTCAACAGTTATCATAATTTTTATCCAAATGAAATAATTAAGGTGTATTTTAAGCTAAATTGAAATATAACGAATAGATATTATCCGTATTTTTGCTGCAAATTAAATAAAAATGGTTGATTTTACTGATAACGACGATGATATTTTCACAGGAAAAGAACATACGCCTATAAGGAAAGATGCTTTTGATAAATCGCCACAGGAAAAAATAGAAAAAATCACAGAACTTTTTGGTGAAATTATGGAAACGTTGGGCTTGGATATGACCGACGACTCTTTGAAAGATTCTCCAAAACGTGTTGCGAAAATGTATGTGAACGAAATTTTCGGAGGATTGCTTCCTGAAAATAAACCCGGAATTTCTACATTTTCAAACAAATATAAATACCGCCAGATGTTGGTGGAAAAGGATATTACAGTATATTCGTTCTGTGAACATCACTTTTTGCCGATTATCGGAAGAGCGCACGTTGCTTACATTTCGAACGGTGAAGTGATTGGTCTTTCAAAAATCAATAGAATTGTTGATTATTACGCGAAAAGGCCGCAGGTTCAGGAAAGACTGACCATGCAAATTGTGGATGCTCTGAAAGAAGCGTTAGGAACAAAAGATGTTGCTTGTATCATCGATGCAAAACATCTTTGTGTAAATTGCAGAGGAATAAAAGATACAGCAAGTTCAACAATTACAGCTGAATTGAGTGGTATTTTCAGAACCAATCCTATTACAAGACAGGAATTCCTGCATTATGTGGGAAGTCATGCAAAATTGGATTATTAATAATTTAAGTAATGATAAAATTTAAAAAAGTTTCGGATAAGATTTTTGTAGCCACAATTATTTGTTGTTGCTGTAGATGCTGCTGTTAAAGGATTTTATCTTTTGGCAAATTTGAAACTTTAAACTAAACTTAAAATCATTACATCAAAAACAAAAACGATGCAATTAAAAATATACAACTCGCTTGCGGGAGAAAAAGAAATATTTAAACCAATTTTAGACGGAAACGTAGGAATGTACGTTTGTGGACCTACTGTTTACAGTAATGTGCATTTGGGAAATGTGAGAACTTTCCTTTCTTTCGATTTTATTTACAGAAGCTTGACTCATTTGGGGTATAAGGTAAGGTATGTAAGAAATATTACTGATGCTGGTCACCTTACCGATGATGGTGACGTCAATAACGACAGATTTGTAAAGCAAACCCGTCTTGAAAAACTGGAGCCTATGGAAATTGTACAGAAATATACAGTTGATTTTCATAAAGTTTTGGATATGTTCAATTTATTGCCACCGAATATCGAGCCTACTGCAACAGGTCACATCGTAGAGCAGATTGAATTAACGCAAAAATTGATTGAAAAAGGATTCGCTTACGAAAGCAATGGTTCTGTCTATTTCGATGTGCTGGAATATAATAGGAGAGGTTTGAATTATGGTGAACTTTCAAAACGTAATATAGAAGAGCTTTTCGCCAATACACGTGATTTAGACGGTCAGGGTGAAAAGAAAAATCCACAGGATTTTGCACTGTGGAAAAAAGCTTCACCGGCACACATCATGAGATGGAATTCTCCCTGGGGAGAAGGTTTTCCGGGATGGCATCTTGAGTGTACTGCGATGAGTACAAAATATTTGGGAGAAACTTTCGATATTCACGGCGGCGGAATGGATTTGAAATTTCCTCATCACGAGTGCGAAATTGCTCAGGGAAAAGCTTGCAATGGATCGGCACCGGTAAATTACTGGATGCATGCCAATATGCTGACAATGAATACTCAGCGTATGAGTAAATCGACCGGGAATTATATTTTACCAATGCAGTTGGTGACAGGTGAGAATGATTTCTTTGAAAAACCTTTCCATCCGTCAATTGTTCGTTTCTGCTTCCTGCAGGCTCATTACAGAAGTGTCTTGGATATTTCAAATGATGCGATGTTGGCTAGTGAAAAAGGTTTTGTCAGATTAATGGAGGCTGTTAAAGTATTGAACTCTATTGTTCCGAATGATGAAAAACAATCTGGTTTCAATCTTGAAGAATGGAAAAATAAAGCCTATGATGCCTTGACAGATGATTTCAATTCTCCGGTTTTAATCGCTCATTTATTTGAAGCCGTAAAGTATATTTTTGCTTTAAATGACGGTAAAGAAACGATCTCCACAAAAGATTTAGAGGATTTAAAAACGACTTTAAATGCTTTTATTTTTGATGTTTTAGGCTTACAGACAGTTGAGGAAAATAACAATGAAAAACTGGATCAGACATTACAGGTTTTAATTGAACTGAGAAATCAGGCGAGAAAATCTAAAAACTTCGACCTTTCAGACCAAATCCGGGATAAACTTCTGGCAGAAGGTATCGAATTGAAAGACGGAAGAGACGGAACGACCTACGTTTTAAATTAAGGTTAAAAAAATATTCAATAAATAGATAAACTCTCACAATTTGTGAGAGTTTTTTGTTGTAATCCTATCATTCATTAGAAAAAAAAATTTACTGTCAAAGATCAGTTTGAACTTAATCTTAGCCTAAAAAATTTTGTCATTCAATCTATAAATTACGTAACTTAGTCATACTAAAATGATTAAAAATAAAAATTATATATATGAAAAAACATTTATTCCCTTTGTTTTTGCTTTTACTTGGAGCAAATATGAATGCACAACAGGATTTCTTTGCATTGGTAGGAAAAGATACACCGAGTATTACTTTTAATGATTTCCGTGCACTTGATGTGACAAACGGCACTTCGGGTGAGAAAATTTTCACATCTGATTCTTCGGCTAAAGTTTTTTCTCAATCCAGAAACGGCTCTGTTACTGAAGACAAAAATACCTACAACAATTCTCAGGCAGTTACAATGGCAACGCTGGCGTATGATTCTTTCAATAATAATCTGGTATATATGCCGATGTTTTCTTCCAACGTCTATGTTTTGAATGCAAAAACAAAAGAAATTACTTTGGTGGAAAACAATGTGACAAGAGTGACTTCATGTGATATTAATTCTCATATTACGAGAATGGCAACAGGTTACGACGGAAATATTTACGCGATCAATAACGCTGGAACTCAGTTTTTACAGATCAGCAGAAAGGGAAGCCAATACGCTGTTAATGACCTTGGAATCATTAAAGATGATGCTTCCAACGGGAAAAATTCTTTTACTACGATTGAGACAGGATTTGGAGGCGATATGATTGCTGATGCAGAAAATAATTTCTATGTTTTTGCAACTTCAGGAAATGTTTTTAAAGTTTCAACGAAAGAATTGAAAGCAAAATTTGTGGGAAAAATTTCGGGTATTCCTGAAAATTATTCTGTGAACGGTTCTGCAGTAAATTCAAAAGGAAATGTCGTGATTGCAAGTGCAAAAGGGGCTCCTTTGTATGAGGTCGACCTGAAGACGCTGCAGGCAAAACCAATCGGAGGTGAGCAGAATCTGCATATTTATGATTTAGCAAGTAAATATTTCGCGAATGACAAAGCTGTTTCAAATACAATTTTCGCTAATCTGGATATCTATCCGACCCGTGTGGATGAAGGTTTAATCAATGTTCGGGTGAATGATAAATCAGTAAAAGGAAACATCAAAATGAATGTATTTGATTTATCCGGTAAAAATATAATGACCCAGAATTTATCTGTAAAAGGAGGATCTTTGAATCAGCAGGTTTATCTTAAAAATCTGTTGACCGGAGCTTATCTGGTAAATATCACCAATGAATCAGGGAAAATATTATTAAACAAGAAAATTTTAGTTACAGAATAATCTTTAACTTTGTGTATAACTTAGAAACCTTTTCAAATATTTTGAGAAGGTTTTTTTAATGAATATTTGATATTCAATAAGTTTAGTTTTTCGAGATTATAATGTATTTTTATAAAAAAATATAAATGAAGCTATATTTTAATGTTGGTTACAATGCGAAAGTTGGTGAGAAATTATTATTGATTATCAATGAAGAAGGTTCTGTTTCGAAGAGTCATGTGATGTTTTACACAGAGAATGGTTTGTGGAAATGTGAGGTCGACTACTTTTCAAAATCCATTTCTTATCAATATCAGCTGGTAGATGATAAAGGGAATATACAGAGGGAAGAGTTTGTTCTTCACAGCCTTAATTTTCCGCATAACTACAAAGAATTTATCATTTTTGACGAATGGAATAACAAAAATTTTCCTGAAAACTATTTAAATAATAAAATTCTTTACAACAAGCTGAATCAGTTTTCTCCTGAGAAAATTACAGTATTAAAAAAACATACTCATTTATTCCGAATTGAAGCACCGGTTTATAACCCGGATTGGAAACTTGTTTTAATTGGAAATACCGCTTCTTTAGGAAATTGGGATTATGAGAAAGCCATTCATTTATCTCAGACTGATTTCGGAGTTTGGGAAACGTCGGTTGAAATTCCGGAAAATGAATTTATTCAGTATAAATATTGTCTTTATGACCGTAAAGAAAATAAGATAATTGATGTTGAAACAGGTGAAAACAGATTTGCACTTCCTAATGTGTTGAAGGATGTGTTGCACGTAGTTTCTAATCATTATTTTAGATTTAAGCTGTATCAAATGTATCATGATGCAGGAGTTGCCGTTCCGATTTTTTCACTAAGGACAGAAAATGGTTTCGGAGTCGGAGAATTTTCGGATATGAAACAACTGGCAGACTGGAACAAAGAAACAGGTCTTGGAATTATCCAGATTTTGCCAATCAATGATACAACAGCAAATTATACGTGGACAGATTCTTATCCTTATGCGGCTGTTTCCGTTTACGCTCTTCATCCGCAATATATTTCTTTGGAAAATCTTGATTTTAAACTACCGAAAGATTTAGTTGAAGAGTATGAAGCTGAGAAAAAAGAATTAAATTCTTTAGAATTAATTGATTACGAAAAGATGATTTCCTCAAAATGGAAATATCTGAAAGTGATTTTTAATGAGGATAAAGAAAAGATTTATAAAGACAGAAACTTTAAAAAGTTTATTAAAGACAATGAAAGTTGGCTGCTTCCGTATGTTGCGTTCTGTGTTTTGAGAGATAAATACAAAACTCCGAATTTTAATGAATGGAAGACACATAAAAAATATATCGCCGGAAAAATTGCTCCTTTTTTTACTGTAAAAAGTAAGGATTATGATGCGTCCATGCTTCATGCCTGGGTACAGTATCAGCTTCACAAGCAGCTGAAAGAGGCTGTGGATTATACACATAGTTTAGGCGTGTCTGTAAAAGGTGATTTGCCGATCGGGATTTACCGATATTCTGTCGAAGCCTGGACTGAGCCTGAATTATTCGGTATGGATTTTCAGGCCGGAGCACCGCCTGATCAGTTTACAGAATTGGGACAAAACTGGGAGTTTCCGACCTACAACTGGGAAGCAATGAAAGCTGACGATTATAAATGGTGGAAAAACAGATTCAAAGCTCTGGAACAGTATTTTGATGCAATGAGAATTGACCATATCTTAGGTTTTTTCAGAATCTGGAGAATGCCGGTTTCGGCAACACAAGGTATTTTGGGATATTTTTATCCTGCCGTGCCGATCACGCTGGAAGAATTCAACGCGTGGCATATTCCGTTTAATTTTGACAGGTATTGCAAACCATTTATCAATGATGAAATCCTTTGGAAATATTTTGGTGAGAACAGCAGTAAAGCACTGGAATTTATCACGAATAATCAGGACGGAACCTATTCATTTAAAGAAGAATTTAATACTCAACGGAAATTGTCAGATTTCTTTAAGAAAAACCCGAAAGGGACAATTGAAGAACAGCTAATTTCTCTTTGTGCAAACGTATTATTTTTAATTGAAGAAAGAAACGGACAGTTGGTGTATCATCCGAGATTCAATGTTTACAACACAGATTCTTATCAATATTTATCTGAATGGGAAAAGAAATCTATCTATGATCTTTACCACGATTATTTCTTTAAAAGACAGGATTATTTATGGTATGAAAAAGCAATGGAAAAGCTTCCGATGATTCTGAATGCCACCAAAATGCTGATCTGTGGCGAAGATCTTGGAATGGTTCCGGATTGCGTTCCGGTAGTGATGGATGAGCTGGCAATTATCGCTTTAAAAGTTCAGCGTATGCCTTCTGATGATATTCCGTTTTATAACCCGAAAAATGCAAGTTATCTGAATGTAGTGACGGCTTCTTCACACGATAGTTCGACCTTGAGACAATGGTGGAAAGAAGATCCGGCTTTGACGCAGAAGTATTTTAACCAGCAATTGGTTCAATATGGAAAAGCACCTGAAGAATTAGATGAAAATCTTGCTGAAATTATTATGAAGCAGCATCTTTATAATGATTCTATGCTGGCTATTTTCCCTATTCAGGAGTTTCTGGCAACGGATAAATCGCTTGTTAATCCTAAAATGGATAATGAAAGAATCAATAATCCCGCAGTTTTCCCACATTACTGGAGATACAGGATGCATCTGAATCTCGAAGATTTAAAAACAGCATCGGACTTTAACCGGAAGATTGCAAATTGGGTGAAAGATAGTGGTAGATCATAAATTTAACATTTGATTATCAATTACTTAATAATAAATTAAAAGAAGTTTTATCATATGATTTAACTTCTTTTTTTTATTTATATCCAAAAGATAGAATAGAGATATTCTACTATATACTAACCAATTAACGACTATAGAAATGAAAAAAATACTTTTGGGATTTGCTTTGACTTTGACGACTTTGTCGTTTGCTCAGCAATATCCGAATAACGGATGGGGAGATGATGAGTATTACGGAAGTAATGACGGATATTACAGTGATCAGGATGATCAGAATTATTTTCCGGACGATTATTATTACAACTATCCTCAGGATTATTACCCTACAGACTATTATCAGAATTATTATAACGATTACAGAAACAGTATTGTCAATGTAAACTGGAATGTTTTCTTTAATCAGAACAGATTAAGCAGATGGCAGATAGACCAGATTTTAAGATTAAATAATCTGTATGTAAGCTTCTCAAACTGGAACAACTACTACAGATACAATCCGGACAGATGGTATTATGACAGATTCTATGCCCTGGAAAGAATTATGGGACCCAGAGTATTTGTTGTTTTTCAGAATAATTATTACAGAGGAGCAAGCCCCGTAGTTTATTTTCAGAACTACAGAAGAACTTACTATACTCCGAGATACAGACCGATGCCTCGTTACAGAAATGTAAATATTAATATTTACAGAGTCGACAGAGCGAAGTTCCGCAGAAGTGATAATCCTACGTTTAATATCGTAAGAAGTGACAGACCCAATAATGGCTTCAGAGGAGGAGTGAGAGATAACAACAGCGGATTCCGTAATCAGTCTGATAACAGAACGAGAAGTAATAATTCCGGAAGTTTCCGTAATGATAACAACGGAGTAAGAAATAATAACGGAGGATTCAGAGGAAATACTGAAAACAATTCCGGAACCAGAAATAACGGAGGATTCCGAAATTCTGAAGTAAGAAGAGAAGAACCGAGAAGAATTGAAAATAACAGACCTCGGGAAAATAATGGAGGCTTCAGAAATCAAAGAGAAAATGCCGCTCCGAGACAGGAAAATAACAACGGCAGCGAAAGAAGAAATTCCGGTTTTAGAAACGGATTTGCGAATAATTAATTTTCATATATTATATTTAAGTGGTGTGAGGGCAGATTTTTATAATCTGCTCTTTTTATTTAGGGTAATTTAATTATTTGTATTAAAATTTAACATTATTTATGAATATTTTGATTTAACTTATGTTTTAACTAATAATCAAAAAGATGTATAACAATTAATTAAATATTTTTTAAAGATGAAAAAGTTAATTTTAGCAATAGCATTTATTGGAATGGGAAGTTTTGCCATGGCACAAACTACAACTCCAAAGGACAAAGCCGCAAGAAAAGCTGAGTTCCAACAAAAAAGACAACAGAAAGAGCAGGAGCATCTGGCTCAGATGCAAAAAGACCTGAATCTGAACCAAGGGCAGGTAGATAAAATCAAAGCGCTTCATGATAAAAGAAAAGCTGAAATGAAAGCTGACTTTGATAAAAATAAAGATCAAAGACAAGCTAAAATGGAGGAGATGAAAGCAAAGAGAGCGCAAATGGATGCAGATATGAAGCAGATCCTTACTCCTCAGCAATATGATAAATGGCAGGCTGACAGAAAAGTAAAAATGGAGCAGAGAAAAGTAGCAATGAAGGAGAGAGGTATGAAAGGAGGAAAAATGAAGAAGCCAATGAATACGGCAGCTCCTGAAGCAAATTAAGAGCTTGTAATTTCGATTTTTTAATGTTAAGAGGGCGGATGTATTTCCGTCCTTTTTGTATTAATTTTCCTTAAATCTTTTGATTTCGGGGTTTTATTCCATAATTTTGAAGATAAATTTATTACTTATGGTAAGCGAAAAAATTGCAAAATTAATTAACGAACAAATAGCTCACGAACAATACGCTGCACAATATTATCTTTCAATGTCTGCATGGTTTTCAAGTAAAGATCTTGACGGGATTGCTAATTATTTCAGAGTACAGAGCAAAGAAGAATTGATGCATGCTGATAAAATGTTTGATTATCTGAATGATGTAGGAGGAGAAATCATCATCGGTGAAATTGCTAAACCACCTCATCAGTTTGACAGTGCGATTGATATTTTTCAAAAAGCATTGGAGCATGAAAAAACAGTGACGAAAAGTATTTTCAATATTGTAAAAAATGCTAATGAAGAAGGGGATTTTGCAACGACATCTTTCCTTCAGTGGTTCATCAACGAGCAGGTGGAAGAAGAGGCGAGTGCATCTCAATATGTGACTAAAATTAAAATGGTAAGCGATAACCCATCAGCATTATACCTTTTCGATCAGGAATTGGCGCAAAGAGTTTTCGTTGCAGATCCTACAGCGTAAGATATTTTTCAATATAAATTGACAAAACAAAAAAGAGCAGAAATTTCTGCTCTTTTTTTATGGATGTTGATCAATTATTTTAATGTTTTACAATCAGATGTACTGATCTTTTCTCATTATTAGCCAGAATACTTACCACATAAACTCCGTCAATCAATTCAGAAATAGAGAAAGATTTTTTATTAATACCTTTTCTCATTCCTTCACCATTGCTGATCGTTTTAAGAGTTTTGCCGTTATAATCCAATATCTGGATATTCATCTTCGCATCCTGAAGTAAATTCATTTCTAAAGTAGCCACATTGGATGCCGGATTTGGAGATAATTTCAGATCCTGAACAATCATACTCTGAGCCTGAGCCTGTCTGCATTTTTCATCACAGTAAGGCGTTCCGTTTGAATCTTTCTGATTGATTGATACTAAGAAATGACATGCGGTTCCGTAGATTTCATCCGGTTTATCAGAAATAATCTGAGTCGCAGCAAAATCGTAAGTTTCAGGAGCTCCGTTACCATTATTGGCTACAGAAAAGCTTAATGTTACCGGATAATATTCATCAGCTTCCAGACGGATATTTCTTAAAACAACATTGGAAGGGTCTACTACCAATACCTCATGAGTATTATAATTTAAGATATCAATTCCGCTACCCTGCATTCCGGATTCTTTCCATCTGTCCCAGATAACATCACTTAATTTAATAACAGTTCTTCCGATTGATTTGAAAGGGGTATTAGAATCTTTCACCAATTGTAAACGGATATCAAATGGCATCGCATATCCGAAATAATTTCCGAAGTAGAACCCTGAGAATTTAGAGAATGTTCCGCTTAAATTCACCAATCTTGCATTTCTTGTTACAATATTGTTATTGTTTACCACATTAGGTTCAAGAGGGGCGTTTGGTCCTGGATTTTCATTAAACATAGGGTCATTGGCAGAAGTAATTCTTCCTAAGAAACAGATTACGTTGTCTGAATGTCCGCCATAGATCGCAGGATCTACCGGAGTCCATTTAGCATCAATAATATATTCCTGTCCGGGTGCGATAGGAGGTATTTTAAATCCTTGTGCTGTTGCGTATGAATTTGAAGGATTGAATCCTGTGTAAGGCGTAGTAAGCTCTCCACCTGCGGAATATCCGTTGATCAGTCTTGTTCCGTTCCATGACTCTGGCCATGTTTCTCCTGTAGATCCCATGGTCCAGTATAATTTAGCGAAACTTGGTGCTGAAGTGGCGCATCCAAGATTACGCACTCTGAATCTCATAACGTTATGACCAGGTCCTGCATATCCAGGGTTTTCATGAGTAATATTCAGGTTGTCATTGGTTAATCTGTTCCAGATATCAGGACTTTGATAAATATTTGCCCATGTATTTGCTGAAGGGTTTGGCTCTAATCCAATATCTGCAGCACTGTCAAGAGCTGCTAAGCCAGACATAGATTTTGCTCTTTGCACTGCTGCATAAGCATTTACCAGTCCGTAACCCATTTGATTATGCCATGTTCCGTTTGTTCTTCCGGAAGTAGATGCATAAGTATAAAGGTCAGTTCTTACTTTTTGAGCAGTTTGTTCTATGATATCTCTTACCTGCTGACCTGTCAAACAAGGATTGGCAGATAAAATCAATGCTGCAACCCCTGCCACAACCGGGCAAGCTGATGAGGTACCGTTAAAAGTCTGAGTATAGTTGGAAGGATCATACCCATTGCTTCCCTGTCTGTCTGTGGTAGCCATTTTTACACCCGGTGCCATGATGTCCAGCTGAGTTCCATAGCAGCTTCCCCAACCTTCTCCATCGCAAGAAGATGGGCTTTTTCTTTCTCCGCAAGGGCTTAAAGCTCCTACGACAAGAATTCTCGGATCCCAGCCTCCCGGGTATCTGATATTGGTATTATTTTCATTTCCGGCAGCAAATACAACCACCATACCTTTACCAGCTCTACCATTGACAAGGGCATTTGTAATTGCATTTTCAATGATTGCAGAAGGGGCATAACCTCCCCAGGAATTACTGATGACATCCACTCCGTTAGTAGTAGCCCAGTTGAAACCGTTGGCAAGCTGTTGAGGAGTATCTGCAAAAGTAAGATTAATACTGATTGAGATTAACCGGGTATTAGGAGCTACACCACTTACCCCAATATTGTTGTTTTGTACAGCTCCGGTAATTCCTGCGCACGCAGTACCGTGATCTCCTCTTACAACAGAAGGTGAGGTATTGGTCTGTGCATCGTATCCTGTTCCGAATACATTTGCTGCTAAATCAGGATGATTCATTTCAAATCCATGATCGAAAATTGCAGTTTTTACATTGGCGCCTGTAGATAGAGTCCATGCCTGCTCAGCTTTGATATCAATTCCCGCATATGCAGCTCCGTATTGTCCTGTATTTTTTAATGACCATTGGTTTGGAAAATAAGGATCTGCTGTAGCCTCAAGGTTGTGATACATAAATTCAGGCTCTGCGATTTCAAATTTTCCTGTTTCAAAGAATAAGTTGGCCATATCCATAGCACTAGCTCGTGTAGAGCTTTTAGTAACGGCAACGGTAAACCATAATGGCATATATTCGTTATAGCCTAATACAGTTACATTATTTTTAGCAGCAAGATCCTGTAAAAGTTTGATATCATTTTTAGATTTAAGTTTAACATAAAAATTGTTAGACATCCCCATTTTCTGACCTTCAGCGCTTATAAAGCAAGGCGATGCGATCAATATATCCGAATTGGTATTTTTTTCCGCGATGTTAGCTGCGTATTTTTCTTCTGTAGTAGCTTCAGATTCTATTTCAACATAAAATGTTTTATTATTTTCTAAAGATTTTCTGTCAGCAGCAACCAGTGAGTTTTTGGTGAAATTCTCAACAATGGGTGTTTTTGTTTTAAATGCTTTCGAAATACCCGCCGTACTCGATGAGATGGCTATTGAGGATTTGTCTGCCTGAAGAAAATATTTCTTTCCTTGATAGTAATAGAAATATTTGGATTGTGCACTTATGCCCAGTATCATAAAGAGCGATAAGATGAGGGTAAAAATTTTAATTTTCATAATGATTTGTTATTCAGTGGTTAATATTTTTAAAAGTGAATCATTAAAATATAACCTAAGGCGGATGAAAATGTTTTTTTGGCATAATTCATGTATTTAATGTTAATAGAAAGCTATTCTTAAAATATTTACATTCAATGTCTTAAGTAGCTTTTATTAAAGTTATAGGAAAATCATTATCTGTGACCAGTTAGATTAATTAACTGATCGCAGATAATGATTAAATGGTGAAATTAATGAGGTAAGTGTGAATTATACCTTAAGAAATAGTGAGAACTATTTAAAACTCATTATAAGTAAATAAGCTGTGTTTTTAAGACCTTTCTTCCAAGCGATTCCAGGATTCTTTTATAGTTTTCGATCTGTTTTTCGTTCTCCGAAGTTTCTTCTCCTGTTTTGAAATCAACAATGATATAGCCTTCCGGACCTTTCAAAATACGGTCTGGTCTGTAGACTCTGCTTTCGCCATTTTCTGAAATCATGATGTCTTTTTCGTTGATCACGTGCCATTTTTCATCAAAAAATTCCGCATGAGTGTTTACAATTTCTTTCAGAGTCTTCTCAATTTCGTTTTTTTCCGCCATAATGATCTGTCCTTCGAGTACATAACTTTCCAGAACTTTTGGAATATCTCTTTTTGTGTTGATTTTGGATAAAAGTTCGTGCACAAAAAGACCGATTCTTACTTTTTCATTACGGACCTGATAGTTTTTTGACGGCGTTGCTATTTTTATTGAAGTACTGCTTTCATTCACATTTTTAAGGATGCGGATATCTTTAGTTTTAAAAGATGAGGTTTTGTGTTTAGAATACTTTTTCAGCATTTCCGGATTTACATCGTACAAATCAAATTCGTCCAGATTTTCCGGATTTTTAGTATTAAGAAAATCAAGCAGTTCAAGATTATTTGAAGTCTTATTAGCTTTCTGAATATAGAAAAATAACTGCTCCACAGGTCTTGTGGTAGCTACATATTGAAGACATAATCTGTCGATTAAATTTTTGTAGGAATTTTGCTTGTTAAAGATCTCAATTTCCTGATCATAAACCTCCAGATTCTTATTAAACTGATTGATATTTACGGACTTCAAAGCAGCATCACTGCTTGTCTCAAACCAGTTTGTAAATTCGCTGTCCCGGTTTTTATTCATCATTGGGATAAATACAATCGGAAATTCCAGACCTTTGGCTTTATGAATCGTCATGATTTGGATTGCATCAATATTCTCCGATGCCTGAATCGTATATTTAGAGGCTTCCTCATCCCAGTATTTTAAAAACTCCTTTGTACTTGCTCCGGCATTCTGAGTGAAATTAAACAGCATTTCTAGGAAGTTCAGAAGGAAATCTGTTTCCTTTTCTTCAAAAGAAAATTCATTGATATAATATTCTACAAAGTTGTACAGATTAAACCTCGGGAAGTTTTCCTTCTTGAGCTGTAAAGAATAGGTCTTCTGAATAAACTGTAAAATTTCTTCATGAGATTCAATCTCCAGAATTTCTTTCATTTCCAATGTAAAATCTGCCATCTTTATTCTTCCCAGTTGGTTCAGATAATACATCATCATGATGAGGTTAGGCTTATTTTTAGGATTGGTTTCCCATTTTAGAAATTCTATGACAGCCTTCAGTGTATTGGATAGTTCAAGCGTCAGTCCCTTGTCTGATATGGTTTTAACATTCGTTTCTTCACCATTGTATTTCACTTTCAGGTTTCCCAGTTTTTGAGAATAACTGAAGATATCAAAATTTCCTCTGCATAAAATTGTAATATCCGAAAACTTAAAACCATGATCCAGACTCTCCTGAATATCTTTTCGCATCTTCTCGGAAGTGTCGTTATAGAAATCATCATTTGTTAAATTTTCAATGAGGTTGACTTTCACGCGACCCTCTTTTGAAGATCTGGGATTCTGCTCTGCATCACTTCCGAAAATAGAAGCGTGCTCATCCAGTAAGCCTCTGGAATGATATTGATAAAGCTCATTGTTGAAATTAACAATATTTTTTGCACTTCTCCAGTTATCTTTTAAGACAAGAAGTTCTGCATCCCGCGGTGAGAATTCTTTCTTATTGATAATGTCAAGCATGATCTTGCTCTCTCCGCCACGAAAGCGGTAGATACTCTGTTTGGGATCTCCAACCAATGTAAACGAAGTATTTTCCGTTGAAACCGAATGATCTCTTAACGGTACAAAGTTCTGCCACTGAAGTTCCGAAGTATCCTGAAACTCATCGAAAAAATAATGCTGAAACTGAGATCCTACTTTTTCATAAATAAAAGCAGAAGGCTCATTTCTAAGATTTTCATTAATCAGTATATTGAATTTTGATAACAAAACAAGATCATTTTCTTCCTCAATCTTATGCAGTTCGTCCTGAATATCTTTATTGACTTTCAATGGAAGAAGAGCTGATAAAATTTTCTCTTTTTTCTGAGTCTCTATATATAAAAGAATCAGCTGCATCCTGTTGTCAAGCAGTTGTTCTAAAATTTCAAATATCTCAGGTTCTTTATTTTTTGATTTTGCAGAGGACCCTTTCCTATAATTATTAACCACAGATTCTTCCTGGGTAGTTGGAAATGGAAATCCTGCTCTTTTTTGATTATAAAAGTCTGAAACTTTTGTAAAGAAGCCTCCGATTCCATTTTTCCCCTGCGCAAAATCTTCAATTTCTATATTTCTGGATTTGAAAAGGTCAATCGATTTTGTAGCAAGCTCCAGAGCCTGCTTTTTATTCGTGATGATTTCTTTTCGGAGCGCATTCTTTATATTTTCATAATTGGTATTATCAAAATCTTTATTGTCTTTAAGATGCTCATAGTGGATGTCTTTTACAAATTCTTTCGCAGAATCATAAAGACTTTTGTTAAGATTGATTCTTTCGTTGTTTTCCAGACTGTAATCTACATAATCCATGAAAGAATTGGAGATAACATCATTTTCTCCGATCTGATCAAGCATTTTATCCACTGCTTCTATTAAAAACGGTTCTGCTTCAATTTCCAGATTGAAATTTTTGGCCAGACCGAGCTCATAAGAAAAGCTTCTTACCAGCCTTGAGTTGAAACGGTCAATCGTTCCGATGTTCAGGGTTGAATAGTTGTGGAGAACATAATCCAGAAGTTTCTTGGATCGGTAATGAAGCTCATCAATTGTGATTTTCAGTCCTTCCTGTTCAAATGCTTTCTGAATATTTTTTAAATCTCCGTTTTCAATATAAGTGTCTGCAGCAAAGTTCCCCAGCCACGATAAAATTCTTTCCTTCATTTCGTTGGCTGCTTTATTGGTAAAAGTCAATGCCAAAATATTCCTTATCGAATGCTGTTGATGAGGATAGCGAAGACAGATCATCAAAAGTCGCTGAACCAGGGCGTAAGTTTTCCCTGAGCCTGCAGAAGCGTTGATTACTGTATAAGAATTTTGCATTTTTACGAAGAATTGAGAGTGCAAGTTAGCTAAAATTTAAGTGAAATTTTAACAATTTGCGTTCGCTATTTAACAGTTTTGAAAATCAAAACTCTAAAATAAATCCTAAAACACGTTAACTGTGGTTAAACTTATATAATAATCTAAAAATAATGATAGTTTTGCCTCATAAAAAACTATTCGTGAAAATTAAACTACTCTTTATTTTATTGACGCTATTTTTTATCAATATCAACGCTCAGGAATATATTTTTGGGAAGGTGATATCTGAAGAAAATTTTGAGATGCAGGACGTTACTGTTATTAATATCAGAACAAGTGAACGGGTCTCTTCGAACAAAGACGGACATTTCATGATATCAGGAAAAATGGGGGATGAGTTGAGATTTGTTAAAACAGGATATGAGCGTTTCAATAAAAAAGTAACCAATGAAAATATAAGCTCACCAATTAATATCACCCTTACCCGAGCCATTATACAAATTCCTGAGATCGAAATTTCTAAAGGACTTACCGGAGATTTGAAAATCGATTCGAAAACGCTTAACAGGCCTAAAAAAGTGGAACGGCTGATTAAAGAAATTGATCAGTATATGGTGAAGAAATCCGATCCACGAGTTTTAGCGGCACGGGCAGGAGAATTTGTACAGCCTAAAGGACAAGGTTTTTCAGTCGGTAAAATAAAAAACAAATGGGATGATGTTGACTTTATGACTTACCTTATCAGTGCGCTGGGAGAGCAGTATTTTACAGATTTAAAAATAGATAAGCCGAATATTCAGCATTTTATTTATTATGTTTTTGCCGGAGGTTTTGAAAGAAAAAATATTTTAAAATATGGATTTTGCAATGATGCAGATCTCAATAGATTTCAGAGAGCTGTTTTGACCAGAATTTCTTCTTACCGCGCTCCATATACTCAAAAATAAATTCTGAAATGGTAAAGGGTAGATTGGGATTTGTTTTACTTTTTTTGTGTGGGATTGTTTTCTCTCAAGAAATGGTCACCGGAAAAATTACAGATCAGGATAATGCAGAACTCGGATTTGTTATTGTTATCAATATGTCAACCGATCAGAAAACATATAGTAATTCTGTGGGAGAGTTTTCAATCTCGGCATCTCAGAATGATGAGCTTAGGTTTGTGAAAAAGGGCTATGAAAGGAACTCGGCAAGAGTTTTGATATACGGGATAAATTCTAAGATATTGATCAGGATGATAAAAACTCCGGAAGAAATTGAAGAAGTAAAGGTTGCCAGAAAAGATGATGCTACCCGGCGTTCTAAAGGAGAACAGGTGAGAGATGCAGTAGGACTCCCGCAACCCAAAGGAAAGATGAGAGAGAAACCGGCCGAAGTGAAACAGGTTTTACTTCCCATTCTTTTAGGACAGTTGAATGTACAGGGAGTGTATGACCTGATAAGCGGAAAAGCAAGACGTCAAAAAAGAGCTTACCGGTATGATGATCTGCAGGAGCATATTTTATGGGTAAGAAGCAGGGTAGATGATGATTATTTTACAGAATTGGGGATTCCTGCTGAAAGAATTTCTGAGTTTATAGAATTTTCTTTTTCTGAAAACCCTCATATCAGAACGTATGTAAGATCAAAAAATGTATCGGGAGTTTTGTTCAGAATGGAAGAAGTGGTTCCGATCTATCTTGAGCGTTTAAAAACAAGAAAAAAAGATGATTAGATAAGCAAAATTAATAACCAACTCAAAAAACATAAAACACACAAATGAAACACACAACAAATGATGAAAAGGATATTTTTACTGATCTCTTTATTTATTATAGAGAGCATCTGTGCCCAGCGGATACTTCATGGGAGGATTACAGGTGAAAGCGGGGGAGTTATAGACGCTGTTCAGGTTATCAATATATCAAATGGTCAAAAAACATATACCAATTCTGTAGGTGATTTCTCAATTGAAGTCTCAGATCATGATGTTATCAGATTTATAAAATCTTACTACGAAAGAGCTGAGATAAAAGTGGCTTCCCAGACCAATGATCTTTCTGTATTAATGATCAGAATTCCTGAAGAGATTGAAGAAATCAAGCTTCTGAAACTTACAGGAGATCTTTCTAAAGATTCCAAAACTTTGACCAAAAAAGATAAAGTAGAAATTCTTCAAAAAGCAATAGGCCTTCCAAGACCCCCGGAGATTATGAGAGAAAAAGCTCCCGATTTTAAAGATGCCTTTGCAGTCGGTTTTCCTCCTACTATAATAGCAGATATGGATGCCTTGTACAAAGTGCTAAGCGGAGATGCAAGAAGAATGAAAAGTCAGTACAAATTTGATGACAGGGAAAGACATATAAAATGGCTACGGGACAGAATAGATCCCAACTATTTTACAGGTCTTGATATTCCTAAGGAAAGAATTAATGAGTTTCTGGAGTTTTCATTTACAGAAGATCCTAGAATTTTACAAAACATAAAGAAAAAAAATATCAATGGAGCTATTTTTTATATTGATAAAACTCTTCCTAAATTTATTAAAAGGATAAAATCTCTGAGATAATAGATTAAAGATAAAAGAAAGAACACAAACATACACTGATGAAATTTTTTTTGATAATACTTACCCTTTTTCTAGGTGAAAGTATCTTTGCCCAACGAATACTTCACGGGAGAATTACCGGCGAAAGCAAAGGAGTTATAACTGATGTATTGGTCATCAATATATCAAATGGTCATAAAATATATACCGATTTTTCAGGGGATTTCTCAATAGAAGCCTCAGATAATGATATCATAAGATTTACAAAACCTTATTATGAAAGAGCGGAGATCAGAGTGACATCCCTGACCAATGACCTTTCTGTAATGATGATCAGAACTCCTGAAGAGATTGAAGAAATCAAACTTCTGAAACTTACAGGAGACCTCTCAAAAGATTCGAAAGCAGTAACTAAGGTTGATAAAGCAAAAATAGTTCAGGATGCTGTAGGTATTCCTCAACCTGTGGGCAAAATGAGAACTACGCCTGCAGAAGTAAAAGTTGTTATTATTAACGCTCTTTTAGGAAATTTAGATGTTCAGGCACTATATGATCTGATCAGCGGAGATGCGAGAAGGATGAAAAGAAGATATAGATATGATGATTTACAGGATGATGTCAAGTGGGTTCGGGATAGGGTAGATAATGAATATTTTATAAAGCTAGGGATTCCTGAAACTAGAATTTCTGAGTTTATTGAGTTTTCTTTTGTAAACAGACCACAAGTAAGAAATTTTGTGAGGCGTAAGAAATTAGAAGCCGTATTGAGCAGAATGGAAGATTCAATCCCTGTTTTTGTAAAAAGATTAAACGGAAATAAGCTTCAGAATTAATTGTTAAGAAAATCTTAAAATTTGGAATAGGAATTGATATGATTATGATATAAAATCAAATCACAAAAATTTTATGAATAAAAATATTATCGCTATAGCTGTCGGAGCATTGGGATTTATCATTGGTCTCGGACTTTTGGGAAATGCCATCAAAAACAGGAATAAATCTGAAAATACAATTTCTGTCACCGGATTGGGCTCAAAAAAATTTACTTCAGATCTTATCACCTGGTCCGGTAGCTTTTCCAAAAATAATTTTGATCTTAAAGCGGCGTATGATGAACTGGCTTTAGACCGCAAAACAATTAATGATTATCTGCTTTCAAAAGGAGTTAAGCAAAACGAAATTGTTTTTTCGTCTGTTGATATTCAAAAACAGTTCAGAAATTATACAGATACCAATGGGAATAATGTTCAGGGTGAATTTTCCGGATATAATCTGACTCAAAGGGTTTCCATAGAGAGTAAAGAAGTTGGAAAAATTGAAAATCTTTCCAGAAATATAACAGAAATTATTAATCGTGGAATTGAATTTACTTCATCTTCACCAAGTTATTTCTATACAAAATTAGCCACTGTAAAACAGGAAATGATCGCGTCTGCGACAAAAGATGCCAAAGAGCGCGCTGAAAAGATTGCAGAAAATGCCGGAAGTGATTTAGGAAATCTCAAGAAAGCAACAATGGGTGTTATTCAGATTACGGCACCCAATTCCAATGAAGATTATTCTTATGGCGGAACGTTCAATACTTCTTCCAAAGAAAAGGAAGCGAGTATCACGATCAAACTGGAATATGAAGTCAACTAATTTTTTAAATTGAAGTCTTTCTTACGTGTTTATCATAAGATATTGAAAGATTGTGTGCGATCATCTGTGTAAAACTGCATAATCAGTGGAAAATAAAAAAGACAAAAAAAACCGGGTATATTCCCCGGTTTTATATTTTTAATGATAAACGACATCGTAAATTTCATCTTTGATCTCCTTTAGATTTTCAGGAGAATAATTGGCCAGTAGCCATAGATCGAGAGGTTTTTTGCCCTGCCCGTAACTTGGCTGAACATACATTTCGTCAATCAGGTTAAATCCATTTCGCTGATAAAAGGAATAGCGTCTTTTTGCATCATCACCTAAATGTTCAGGTTCGATTTCCAGAATAATTCTAGGATAATTTTCGAATAAATAACCTGTAATATGAGAACCTAATTTCTGGCTTCTAAACTCAGGAAACACTTCAAAATGCTCCACAAAAGTATAATTACTCAGTTCCCAGATAATAAGATATCCTACATTTCGGGCTTCATGTGAAACCGAAATTATTTTAACTTTTGGGTTTGAAAAAAGAGTAACCAGTTTTCCCCAGTCTCTTCTTTCATCCTCCGGAAAAGTACTGCAATAGGAGTCGAAAATTTCCTGAACTCTGTAGTCGTCAGGGCTTGTAATTTGTAAAAATTCCATGATTATAAATCAAAAACGCTTGGTCTTCTTGTAATGAAAATATCTTTAATCCAAAGGGTAAATGCCAGTCCTAAATAAATAAGAAAGAAAAAACCTGCAGTCGCAAAAGTAGAGTAGATGAAAAACACCCTTAGCTTAGAAACAGGAATTCCCAGTTTTGCGCCTGTTCTTGTCAGAACACCAAACCATTCTCTTTCCATTTTATGGCGAATATTATCAAACATTTGAAGATTCTTTTAAAAGTTTAAATCCAATACCGCAATTTAAGCAATTTTTTTCTTCACATGAATTTTTATAATGATAAATCAGGCTCTGACTTTCCAAAGCTGTTTTACACAATAAGCCCAATTTTTTCCAACTGTCAACCACTGAATTTTTTTCGGGAGAAATATTTTTATAAAAATTTAGTACTTCATCAGCAATTTCTTCATGATGATATTTATGATAGGTATATTTTAAGGGTAAAATAGTATTGAGAATGAGTAATTCAATAAAATCTCTGCTTACCGTTTTAGGATGGTCCACCGGAGAAAGTTTCCCGAAATTGTAATGATTATCCCAATATTCCGAAGCTTTTATGTCTTTAAATAGATCAAATAAATCCTCTGGATTTTTAACAGATATAATTTTAGAGAACAAACCTTGATGCTGATGATAAAGGCTGGCTAATTGTGATAAACGGATTGTCGGAAAGTTAGGTGGTCGTAATCTTAAAAATTTGGGACGGAATTTTAAATCGGAAATTTTGAATTTAACCAGTAGAAAATCAAATTCACGTTTCCATATTTTCATTGATTCATCTTCAGAATTTTCCAGCCAACCGGAAATTCCGAAAAATAATGCTTCCAATTGAGTTTCATTCTGGCGGATTTTATTGATGATACTGAAGTCGATACTTTCTGCAATCTGTTTGAAAATAAAGCATTTACTTTTAAACCAAAAGAATAGGCTAGGCTGTGAAATAAAACCGCCTCAAAATTATTTTTAAACTGCGCTAAGCTTTTTTCAAGTTCGAACGATTTATTTTCCAGTTTTTTCAACACATTCTGTTCATGGAAATTAACCGGAATTTGAGTTGGATTAAAAATTGTTTCACAAGGGATAAACTGACTTCCACCCACGAGTTTTTCGTATTTCCAGAGTATATTTTGATCGATATAGCTTATTAATTCCAATGTTGGAATACGTTTACTGCTAAGCTCTTCAATTTCTATATCATTTTGAAAAACGACATGAAGAATGATGTTTTGATAGTTAGGGTCAGGAGAATGATTGTGAAAAATCCAGTCGGAAGATTTTACGTGAAGCTCAATATTTCCTGCAAAAATAATGGTATTGACTTTAATTTTTGCAGATAAGAAATCCGGTCCGGAATCGGTATTCCATTTTCCGAAATCTAATATTTCAACGGAATTTCCTTCAATATCCTTGAAGTCAAAATGTCTGAAAACCTTAAAGTTCCAAAGATATTGAAGTAGTTTTTCCGTCATGAGTGTGACACAAATATAGCAGAAGTGCTAGACTTTTGTCAACTCTTTTTTGAAATTTTCGATCGTTGTTCTATACATTTCTTCATATATAGGAAGAATGTTTTTCAAATCGAATTTTATAGCCTGATCTTTCGCATTTTTTTTCATTTTAGCTAAAAGTTCATCATTGCTCAACAGTTTAATGGTGTAGTTGCTCATTGCTTCTACATTTCCTATTTCTGCTAAGAATCCTGTTTCTCCCTGAATGTTTACTTCCGGGATTCCACCTGCATTGGAGCTGATTACCGGGGTATTGGCTGCCATTGCTTCCAATGCTGCCAAACCAAAACTTTCCTGTTCCGAAGGCAATAAAAATACGTCTGAGAGTTGAAGAATTCTATATAAGTCATTTACTTTCCCCAGCAGGCGGATTTTTGAGATCAAATCAGGATTTTCTTCTAAAAACTGATTGATTTTTTCCATATCCGGACCTTCGCCGATGATGATCAGCTTTGATTTTACCTTTTTCTCAACATTTTTGAAAATCTGTAAAACTTCATCCACACGCTTTACAGGACGCAAATTGGAAACGTGAATCAAGATTTTTTCATCAGGATTGGCAAACTGCGTTCGTTGGCAGTCACTCGGTTCATCAAACTCAGAATTATCAATAAAGTTGGTAATTACCTGAATCTCTTTTTTGATTTTAAAGAACTGTAAAGTATCTCTTTTCAGACTTTCTGAAACAGAAGTGATGGCGTCTGACTGATTGATTGAGAATTCTACCGCATGTTTGTAGCTTGGATGTTGACCAACCAGCGTAATATCCGTTCCGTGAAGTGTTGTTACCAAAGGAATATCATTGTTGTCTTCCTGTAACATCTGCTTTGCTGTAAAAGCTGCATATGCATAAGGGATGGCATAATGTGCGTGAAGTAAATCCAGTTTATAAAGATTCACAACACGGTAAATCATCGAACTTAATGCAATATCATAAGGTTGATATTGAAAAAGAGGATAGGTCTGAACATTTACTCTGTGAAAGAAAATATTCGGATTGGTAATGTCTAATCTTGCAGGAAGCGCATTACTGATAAAGTGAACCTCATAGCCTTTGTTGGCCAATGACATTCCCAGTTCTGTTGCTACGATTCCGCTTCCACCATATGTTGGATAGCAAAGTATGCCTATTTTCATTAGTTTATTATTGTTTTGATGTTGTAAATACCTGAATTCACACTTTTATTTTGCAGTTGAAGGGTTCAAATCGATTCCCATTCCTGCTTTTAATTTATCATTAACCAAGACAGGAAGTCTGCCCCAGATTTTTGTTTTTCCTTTTAATGCATTCGCTGTAGCTGTCATCGAATCATCGTTATTTTCGTATGAAACCAGTACTGTTGAAATTTTAGAAATGTCAATATCTTTTAATGCATAAGCACTTCCGAAAACATTTAGAATGATATTTTGGTTCTTTGTTAAATCAGCCAAAACTTTTTTTGACGGTTCTGAAATTTTATAAGGTTTATAAGCGGTGGAATTATCTTTATGAAAACCAACGATCACTGTAGAGTTAGCAGGGATTGTATTGATCTCACCTGCTTTTTTAATGATTACACCTGAACCCAACTGATTGGCAAAAGTTTGGTAAGGAGCTTCTTCCAAAGGAACATAATAGACTTGTTTTCCTTTCAACGGAAGCAATTTTTTGTTGTCTTTTATTAATGTCAAAGCATTGGAATATAGGTTCTGAACCAATACTTTATGAGAATCATTATTGATATCCGAATTGATATTTTCAGGATTTCTGGGCGTATATTTATCGAGGCCTAAGAAATATTTGGTTAAAAGAATCTTCTTTACACTTTCTTCTACTCTGGATTGTGAAATTTCTCCGTTATCAATTGCTTTTTGAATTAATTTTTTACCGTTAGCAACACCTTGAGAGAATAGCATAATATCGTTTCCGGCTTTGAAGGCCATCGCATCTAATTCTCCTGGATTGTATTTATTGGCTACAGCTCCCATATTCAGGGCGTCAGTGATAATTAAGCCTTTATAACCTAGTTTTTCTTTTAATAGACCTGTAATAATATTTTTTGAAACTGATGCAGGAATTCCTTTTCCGGATTCTAAAGCCGGTACATATAAATGGGCAACCATAACGCCTCCGATTCCTTTATTCATTAAGGCTTTAAAAGGGGCCAGTTCAATGGTATTTAATCTTTCCAGGTTGTGAGAAACAACAGGTAAGTCAAGATGTGAATCTGTATTGGTATCACCATGTCCAGGGAAATGTTTAATCGCTGCCAGAATATTGTTGTCCTGAAGTCCGTTTGAATATGATAAAGCAGAGCTGATCACATTATTTACTTCAGAACCGAAGCTCCTGTTCCCGATAATTGGATTATTAGGATTAGTATTAACGTCAACAACTGGCGCAAAATCCCAATTAATGCCCATTCTGTGACAGTCTTCGGCTATTTTGGCAGACATTTGCTCGATTAATTTTTTATCCTGAATAGCTCCCAGTGTCATAGCCCAGGGGAATTTGTGAGCGGTTGCAATTCTCTGAAATAAACCCCATTCTGCATCCATCCCGATCATTAAAGGAATTTTTGATTTTTGCTGAAATTCGTTGACAAGATTTATTTCTCTTGCGGCATCATCCTGCATTAAAATCAACCCTCCAATTTTATCGTTGGTAACAATGTTTCTTACATTACTGATCTCATTCTCACCTTTATTGGTATAGAGAGCCACGATAAAAAGCTGCCCTAATCTTTCGTCCTGAGAAAGAGATTGATATGTTTTGTCAACCCATTGGTGAGCCTTTTTCAAATCTTCTTTTGATATGTTTTTAGGCTGATACTGCGCTGATATTTTTGAACTTAAAAATAAGAATATAAAGAGGGAAGTGTAAACTAATTTCTTCATGATTTTTGAATATGAACAAAAATACAATTAAAAAAACGATGAAAACAAGGTTTTTGAATTTTTTGGTATATGATTTGAATACGCTTTATAAATAATAACTAAACTTTTATAAAATGAAAAAATTTTTTCCAATTTTATTACTGGCTTTTGTGAGCTTATTCATATTCAGCTGCAAAGATGATGATCAAGATTATGATACATATTCTCAATCTAGAGATGTTACCGGGTCTTTTAATAATTCAAATAATTATGGGTTTACTGTTCCTATTACCATCAGTTCTACTGATGTCGTTTTGGTATACAGAAGAGATTTAAATAATGGGAATGCTTGGCAGTTACTTCCTAAAACTTACTTTTTATCAGGTAATAGACAGTTAGATTATAATTTTCTTTTCTCTACTCAAACTGTAGAAATTTATACAGAAGCTAACTTTGATCAGTCAACTATGTCAGGCGCTGAGGCGAACCAATACTTAAATAATCAGACATTTAGAGTGGTACTAGTACCTGCAAGTGCTGCTAAAGGAACATCGACAGTAGATACTTCTGATTATAATGCTGTCATAAAATATTACAATATTGATGAGTCTAAAATAAAGACTTATAAAGCAAATTAAGAATATATCTTTTCAGTTTTTTATAATTACAAAAAAGCTCCGGAAGAAATTCCGGAGCTTTTGCTTTTTTATTTAGTTGTCATTATCATCGAGTAAATGACCGAAATAATCTTTTTTTGTCTGTAAGTATCCTTTGCTTATTTCATTTGCGGGAATTTGTAAAGGGATCCTTGAATTAAGATGAATATTACTTTCCTGTACATGCTTTACCTTTTCAGGATTGTTGGTCAGTAAATTAATATCCTTTATCTCCAGTAGATTTAAAATTTCGATGGCTACACCAAAATTTCTGTCATCAGCCGGAAGACCCAGTTTTAAATTAGCTTCCACTGTATCAAAGCCTTTTTCCTGTAAAGAATATGCTTTAAGTTTATTGATGATTCCAATATTTCTTCCTTCCTGGCGAAGGTAAATAATGACCCCTCCATTTTCATGGATATATTTCATTGCGGCATCCAATTGTTGACCGCATTCACATTTTTTTGAATGGAAAACTTCTCCGGTAATACATTCTGAATGAAAACGCACATTGACAGGTTTTGAAAAATCTGTACTTTCGGCAATAATAGCCATATGCGGCATCCAGTCGTTTTCGTTTTCGGAGAAAGCAATCATTCGGAAGTTTCCATGTTCTGTAGGAACATTTGCTTCCGCCTGAATTTTAATCATTAATCGTTCAAATTAGTTTTTTAACTTCCTTTTATAGCGTCTTCTATTACTGTGATATTTGTTTTTAATCTTACAAGATACCTGTTTAGAACCTCATCATCATCTTTATTAAGATTTTTTCTGAGTTTTTGGATTTTCTTATAAGATTTTTCAAAGTCTTTAACCGCCCTGTTTTTTCCTGCTACATTGTTGGCATCGATTGCATATAAATAGTTCTGCAAACTGTACTTCAATGAAGTTATTTCGTCATTAAGATCTGTATTTTTAAACTTAGGAAAAGTAGAAATTAAGTTTGAAATTTCAGAAGCATTCACATTTTCCTTAATGTTAATGTCAATACTCTTCTTCAAACCTCTGTCGGAATTAGAACCCTTTGATTCGCTATAAAAATTATTTGACAACGGAGAAAAATTAAGCTTTTCCGTTGCACAAGATGTTATTATTAATAGTACTCCAAAGAAAAATAGTCGTTTCATTTTTGCCCCTTTTGATAAAGGATTGGGTTAAGACTTTCATCGTTATACATTTTCATTTGTTTGTATACTTTCATCTTAACGTTACCGTTCTCAATATCAGCAAGCAACTGATTAATAGAAGTTGACAGATCCTCTTTCTGAGTAAGAAGCACATCCAATTTCGCCTGACAATTGGCTCTGTGTTCCTCAGAAGCAGATTCTCTATGAGCTTCTAATGACATATGATAAACCTTTAATGCAAGAATTGATAACCTGTCTACTGCCCAAGCGGGAGTTTCCGTATTTAATTTTGCATCAGGTTTAGGAGTTATATTTTCAAACTTTTTAAGAAACCAACTGTCTATAAATTCCACCAAATCAGTTCTTTTCTGATTGGAAGCATCTATAGTTCTCTTCAGTTGAAGAGCTTCAGTCGGATCAATATTTTCATCTCTAATAATATCTTCTAAATGCCATTGAACGGTATCAATCCAGTTCTTTGCATACAAAATCCGTTCCAAACTGTCTTTTTCGAACGGGTTATTAATTAGAGCGTTAACGTCATCAAGCACGTGATAATCTTCAATGGATTGATTGAAGATTGGCCATGCAGTCTCTGTAAAGTTCATTAATTCTGTAGAATTTTAGTTGCTGGAAGAATTATCATTAGTAGGTGTAGAAGGACTCTTTTTTTCTGCACCTGGCTTGTCTTCTTCTTTTACCGCATCTTTAAATTCTTTAATACCTGAACCAACACCTCTCATTAATTCCGGAATTTTTTTACCACCGAAAAGTAATACAAGAAGTACTGCTACGATAAGGATATGTTGCCAAGATAAGGCAAGTATTGTTAGTGTATTCATTTCAATTCTTTTTGCAAAGTTAATCTTTTTTAATAAGAAACCCAACCTAATGGATCAACTGGTGTACTTCCGTTCCATACCTGGAAATCAAGCGTGTAAGACCCGTCAAAATCCTGACCTACAGCTCCAAGAATAGTTCCGGCAGATACCTGCTGACCTTTGGAAACACTTACACTTCCCAAGTTTGAATAAATGGTAAAGTAGTTTCCATGTTTAAGCATAACGGTTTTGGTGCCGTCACTACTTGCTATCACTGAAGATACAGTTCCCGGGAATACAGACTTTGCACGGGTACCTGAAGCTACAGATATTTTTATACCGTTATTTTCTTCGTAAATATTTTTGAAAACAGGATGCGGCTGTCTTCCGAAACGGTGAGTAATTTGTCCGATTCTGTCGGCTGGATATCCCAATCTCCCTTTATTATCTGCGAAATTACTTCCAGCTACAGTCGTAACCCCGTAGTTGGTCATTGCTTTGGTTTCAGCGGCTTTTTTATCGTCTTCTTTTCTCTTTTCAAGAGCTGCTTCAGCTGCTCGGGCTGCAGTAACTTTATTCGCTGCTTCTTTTGCTCTTGCTGCAGCTTCTTCAGATGCTTTTTTAGCAGCTACTTTTCGTGCCTCGTCTCTTGCGTTAGATTCTGCTCTTGCAGCTTCTTCTGTACGTTTTCTTTCTTCTTCAGCTCGTTTAGCAGCCAGCTCGGTTGCCCTTTTAGCTTCAGCTTCAGCAAGCAATCTTTCTCTTTCTAAGGCTTCAGCTCTCGCTTTTGCCTCAGCTTCAATTCTTGCTTTTTCTCTTTCAGCTGCGATTTTTGCCAAGCGTATTTTTTCTGCTTCGGCTTTTCTTCTTGCTTCTTCTTCAGCTTTTGCTCTTTTTATTTCTTCAGCAATAATCGTTCTGATTTGACCTTCAAGGGCTTTTGACTGCGCTTGTTTTTGCTTAAGCTCACCTGTTAATTTAGTTTCATTCTGTTTGAATTCTGCTACAAGCTGCTCTTTTTGCTGTCTTTCAACATTAATTGTGGCTAAATCTTTCTGCTGATTAACCAAAAGCTGCTCTTTAGCTTTTACGGATGACTGTTTCTGAGCAATTGTTTTTTTGATCTGATTGGCAGCGTCGGTGATTTCTGCTGCTTTTTTGTCTTGATAATCAGAGTATTGTTTCAGATATTGAACTCTTCTGATGGCTTCGCCCATGTTTTTAGCAGAAAGAATGAAGGTTACTTTGTTCTGTACCCCTTTATTTTTATAAGCATTCACCAATACTTCAGCATAATTCTTTCTAAGAACGGCTAATTCTCTGTTTTGGCGATTGATTTCCAACTGACGAAGATAAATATCGTCCTCAATAAATCTTTTCTCTTTTTGAGTGTTAGAATATACTTTTTCTCTTAGAACTAATTTTTTGTTGACATTTGTAAGGTAGCCAATAGACAGCTTAGACTCATTTCGGGTCTTAGCAAGATCTGTATTTATTTGTGCAATTTGTTTTTTAAGCTCGGCATTTTGTTTCTGTAATTGTTCTTTCTTTGGACCTTGCCCATAATGGAGTCCGAACAATACAATACCTATTAAAAAGCTAAATTTTTTAATCATTTAATCTCAATTTTCTTGTAACTAGATGGTACAGAATAGGGCGTTTCCATCCTCGAAAAGTCAAATTTCGTATTTTCCAGTAAAATCTGACTAGATTTTGAGCCTTTTATAATTATTTTAACACTTTTTGGAAGACGAATTCCATTAAACTCATCCCAGTTGCTGTAAGAAATTTCTAATTCATCGGGAGATAAAACATCTTTTAAATTAACGCTCAATAAATCATAATTGGTGTCATACTGTAACACAATTTTATATTCTCTTGTTTTCTCGTCTGTTACGATCTTTTGGTTGGTATTAGAGGCCATTTTAAAACCCTGAGCATTTTTGGTAAGGGTAAATTGAGAGTCACTGATTTTTACAAAAGTTCGACCTATTAAAATTTTCTCTAAAGATTTGTAATCGATAAAATTGACATTCAGTAAATTATTCAGATAATCAAAATCCGAATCAATGTAGGTTCTGCTGGTCTTATCCTGTCCTTTGATACCTTCAGGAGTAGCAATTCCGCGGGCAACATTAAATAAAAGCGCCGATAAATTCATCCATACCTTTTTGTTATTTTCAATATAAATCGTTGCATCAAGGGTAGGAATAAAACTGCCGGTTTCTACATTTACTTTACTGTTGATTTTTACCTGATCGAATTTTGGCGGAATCAATACATGCTCATAGAAAGTAAGTTTATCTCTTACCGGTTCATTGGCATCCTTTGGATTGTCATCGTTGCCGATCACGAAAGTACTGTCTGTTTTTATATTATTGTCTTTTTTTCGATGAGCATTCCTTGTTTTACAAGAAGTCACTACAAAAAGTAATAACAATAGCGGAATCCAATTTTTCATGTATTTACCTTTTCAATTTAAAAAATACGTTGCAATATTAACGCCAAACCACACAAAAACATTTTGTGTGGTTTGAATTTATATGGGTTAAGTTAAAGATAATCTATTATTTAGATAAAAAATCCAAAACTGAATAGTCTCCTAATGAAATCTCCCTGGAAACCCCAAAATACTGAGCAGAATTTCCAATCATTGAATTAGAAAGGTTTCCGTGATTGATTCTTGTGTTTTCCTGGATCAATGAGTTTTCGATATTTGAGTTGACCACTATCGTATTGTTTCCTAATGAAACACCAGGACCAACTTTAGAGTTTGAAATTTTCACGTTTTCGCCGATAAAACAAGGCTGAATGATCAATGAATTTTCAATAACCGCTGAGGCAGGGTAGTTTAGCATTTCTTCTTTTTCGTAATCAAGAATTTTACTGTTGGTCTCTACGGTAGCATTTTTGTTTCCGCAATCCATCCAGTCATTTACCTTTCCTAAGGTAAATTTTGCCCCTTTTGCTCTTAAATTTTCCAAGGCTGTTGTCAACTGATATTCACCACCATTTTTAATATTATTATCCATGATGTAATTGATTTCGTCCATCAGCTTTTCAGCACTGTTGAAATAATAAATACCAATTATAGCAAGGTCTGATACAAAAGTTGTCGGTTTTTCAACAAAATCTGTAATGAAACCGTAGTTGTCTAATTTTACAACTCCAAAAGCGGAAGGGTCTTCTACACTTTTTACCCAAATAACACCATCAGAATTTTTGTCTAAAACAAAATCTGCACGGAAAAGCGTATCTGCGAAAGCAATCACTACATCTCCGGTCATGGACTGTTCAGCACATTTGATGGCATGAGCGGTTCCAAGAGGATCATTTTGATAGTAGATGCTTCCTTTTGCTCCCAGTTTTTCAGCAATCTGAATCAGAGATTTTTCAATCTCCGGACCAAAATCTCCGATGATAAAAGCTACTTCTTCAATTTCTTCTCCTGCAACTTTAGCAATATCTTCCACCAATCTTTGTACAATCGGCTTTCCGGCGATAGGAATAAGAGGTTTTGGAACAGTTAATGTATGTGGACGTAATCTGGAACCACGCCCAGCCATAGGAACAATAATTTTCATAAATTATATAAGAATGTTTTTTATTTAGTTTGTTTTAATTTCAGGTTAAAGATAATAATTAAAACCCATCTTTAGGGTAATATTTGTCATATCTGAAACCTTTGTTACGTTTTTTTAATAGACTTGTTTACCTGCAAAACAGAGACCAAAAATTAATTCTTTCTGATTCTTGAAAGCAGCATCTCTTTTTCTGAGTAAACTAAAATTCCGATAAAAATTAAAAATAACAAGTTGCTCGTTAAGATATTATAATTAAGATATTTCACAATGATAAAACTGAAAACTCCAAGTAATATCAGAAAGAAAGACATTTTTTTCATTCTGTAAGGTATCGGATAATATTTCTGACCTAACAGATAAGATACGATCATCATAATGACATAGGCACCGAAAGTTGCCCATGCAGAACCAATCATGCTGTGATAATAATTTAATGCTAAAAGGTTAAGCGCGATATTGATGCCTGCTCCCAGCCACGAAATAACAGTCCCGACGCTGGTCCTGTCTGTTACTTTGTACCAGGTTGAAAAGTTGTAATAAATACCGAAGCAAAGATTGGCTACAACAATGATCGGGATGATGTCTATGGCAATCCAATAAGATTTGTTGGGGATGAAAACATCTTTCAGCCATGCAATATTAGCGATAATTCCTAAGGCAACAGCGCAGGCGAAAAATGCAAAATATTCGGCAACTTTAGCATAAGTTTTCTTAGCATCCCCTTTATCCATCTGTTTAAAAAAGAAAGGTTCAATACCCATTCTGTAAGCTGTAACAAATAAGGTCATCAGTACCGCCAACTTATAACAACCACCGTAAGCACCGGCTTCTTCATCCGATATATGGTTTCTTTGAATAGATTTGTCAAAGTTTTCATTAACCATAAATGCTAAACCAGCCAGCATTAATGGAAATGAATATTTGATCATACGTCCAAATAAGGCGGTGATAAACTGAAATCTCACCTTTAATATAATAGGAAGTAATAATAAAAACCCTAAGGCACTCCCTGCAAGATTACTGAAAAACGGATAATCTACATTTTGGTCTAGTCCAAAACTTTTTGAAATGCTTTCCGGAATCCAGAAGAATAGCGCTGCTGTAAAAACAGCCTGAAAAACAGCCTGAACAATTCTCACCGCAGAATATTTGATAGGTTTGTTGTGAAAACGCAGCCATGCAAACGGAATAACCAGTAAATTGTCAAAAAATGCAATCAATGCAAACCACTTAATGTATTCAGGATTATCATGGTAGCCTGCGTAATCAGCTATCTGTTGGTTGAATAAGTAACACAATGCGAGGAATACAGTAGAAGTCGAAAACAAAAACCAAAAGGAAGTATTGAAAGTCTTCTTTTCATTGCCTTCTTCAGCTGAAAATCGAAAATAAGCTGTTTCAAAACCAAAAGAAAGTATAATATTAACAAATGAAATCCATGCGTACAGCTGTGTGAAAATAGCAAAACCTTCATTGGGAATTTTATAGATCAAAAGTGGATTAAGGATAAATAAAATTATCCTAGGCGCTATGGCTCCTACTCCGTAGATGATTGTCTGCCCTAATAGTTTCTTATACAAAGTCGAAATTTTTTTTACAAATGTAAATATTTAGAAATAGATTTTTATCAGCGAGGGTAAAATTCGTTCATAAACCTTAATTTTGTTTTTCATAGAAGCTAAAGGTTAGAAGCCGGAAATTAGTGATCACCCATGATTCATAATTTAAGACTCAAAACTTTTCTAACTTCTAATTTCTAACATCTAATTTCTTAAAAGTAAATGAAGACCTTAATCAAAAATGTAAAAATCGTAAACGAAGGAAAGATCGTTGAAGGCGATATTTTAATTGAAAATGATTTAATTTCCAAAATAGATTCTCAAATTTCTGAAGAAGCGGATCAGATTATCGACGGTTCCGGAAAATATCTTTTGCCAGGAGTTATTGATGATCAGGTGCATTTCCGTGAGCCGGGGTTAACACACAAAGGAGAAATAGAAACTGAATCGCGTGCTGCTATTGCAGGCGGAACAACAAGTTTTATCGATCAGCCAAACACTGTTCCGAATGCTGTCACTCAGGAGTTATTGGCAGATAAATACGAAATTGCTGCTCAAAAAGCCTATGCTAATTACGGTTTTATGATGGGCGGAACAAATGATAACCTGGAGGAAGTATTGAAGACAAATCCAAGAAACGTTCCCGGAATTAAATTGTTTTTAGGTTCTTCCACTGGAAATATGTTGGTTGACAATCCTGAAACCCTGGAGAATATTTTCAGTAATACAAAAATGTTGATTGCCGTTCATTGTGAAGATGAAGCAACGATCCGAGCCAATACTCAAAAATATGTTGATGAGTATGGAGAAGATATTCCTGTAAAATTCCATCATTTGATCAGAAGTGAAGAAGCGTGCTATAAATCTTCTTCAAAAGCAATTGAGTTGGCACAAAAAACGGGAGCAAGACTTCATGTTTTCCATTTATCAACAGCGAAAGAAACGGAACTTTTCAGAAATGATATTCCTTTAAAAGATAAAAAAATCACGGCAGAAGTTTGTGTTCATCACCTGACGTTTACTAATGAAGATTATGAAACAAAAGGCGGACTGATCAAATGGAATCCTGCCGTAAAAACTCAAAAAGACAAAGACGGACTTTGGGAAGCGTTGTTGGACGACAGAATTGATGTAATTGCAACCGATCATGCTCCTCATACCTGGGAAGAAAAACAGAATGTATATACAAAATGTCCTTCGGGAGCACCTTTGGTTCAGCATTCTTTGGTGGTGATGCTTGAAAATTACAAAAACGGAAAAATTTCTTTAGAAAAAATCGTTGAAAAAATGGCTCATAATCCTGCGATTTTGTTCAGGGTTGAAAAAAGAGGTTTCGTGAGAGAAGGGTATAAAGCAGATTTAGTTTTGGTTGATTTAAACGAAAACTGGACGGTTGAAAAAGAAAATCTCCTTTACAAATGCGGTTGGAGTCCGTTGGAAGGGATGAATTTCCATTCTAAAGTTACCCACACTTTCGTCAACGGAAATCTGGTTTATGAAAACGGAAAAATTAATGAACAGAAATTTGGAGAGCGTTTGCTTTTTGAGGTTCAAGAATAAATTATAACAGTATCATTATATCAATAGGAGCGGACTTTAGTCCGCTTTTTTAGTTTAAAACGAAAAATTGGCTTTAGCCAAAACCTATTTATTTCTCTCGCAGATCAAGCAGATTTAGCAGATGATTGAGCAAAAAAAATCTGCGTCATCTGCAAAATCTGCGAGAGATTTTTTTAATTAAAACTGATATAAAAAAACGAAGCCTTCCCATTTGAGAAGGCTTCGTTTTCTAACACTTATATTTAAAAAATTAATCAATAGCAATCCCTTCAATCGCTTTTTCCAAAGAATTTTCCATGATTCCCGGAATCGCCAAACCTTCTGCTCGGAAAACGCTGACATCCGAAACTCCGTAAAAACTAAAAATATTTTTAATATACGGAACATTAGAATCATAAATCTGATAAGGACCTTCGGAATAAATATTTCCGGATGTAAAAGCAATGTATAATTTTTTATCATTCAGCAAGCCTTTAGGTCCGTTTTCGTCGTATTTAAAAGTATATCCTGCTCTTGAAGTAAAATCGAAATAAGCTCGCAAAGTTGCAGGCACAGAAAAATTGTACATAGGGGAATCAATAACAATAATATCGGCTTCTTTTAATTCGGAAATTAAATCTTCAGAATATTTGTTGATGGATTGCTGTTCTGAAGAATGGCTTTCTGCCGGAGAAAAAAATGTGTTGATATGAGCAGCGTCCAAAAGTGGAGTTGGACTTGTTGTAAGATCACGTTCCTTTACAATACTGTCCGTATATTTTTCCTGAATTTTTTCAATAACAGCATTTCCTAATTTTCTACTTGCCGAAACTTCCTTTCTAGGGCTTGAAATAATGTGAAGTATGTTTTTCATTTTTTTTAATTAAAATTTCTTTGACAAAATTATGTACATTTGCTTATCAAAAGTTAGTAGTGAACTAAAGGTTAGTAGTAACCTTTTGGTTAGTTTAAAAATTCTGATTTATGGAAAAAACAATTATCGTAAATAATTCTGAATGCAGTCAGAAATGTTCTGAAGGTCTTTCGGCTGTTGAAGATGCATTGTATGTGATCGGTGGAAAATGGAAACTGAAAATCATCATTGTTTTACAGGAAAGCGGGAATATCCGTTTTAATGAACTTCAAAGAAGCATTCAGGGAATTTCAGCAAGAGTACTTTCTAATGAATTGAAAGATCTTGAATTGAATGGCTTTGTGAAAAGAGTGGTTCACGCGGAACAAATACCGGTAATTGTAGAATATATTTCTACCGATTACAGTAAGACACTTAAAAATGTTATCATGTCGCTTTCAGAATGGGGAAAAACCCATAAACGAAATATCAGAGAAGATGCGTTTTAGAAGTAAAAATTTATGAAATAGATTTAATAACTAATTAGCGGACTTTAGTCCGCTTTTTCATTTTAGAGCATCGAAATCGGCTTTAGCCAAAACATAATTTTTCTCTCGCAGATTTTGCAGATATTTAAACGCAATCATCTGTGAAAATCTAAGGAAAATTTAATTAAAAGACTGCCTAAACTCCAAAGGCGACATATTCGTCTTCTTTTTAAACAGTGTAGAAAAAGACTGCGAATGCTCAAATCCCAATTCATAAGCAATTTCGCTCACCGAAAGTTCAGTCGTCGAAAGCTTTTCTTTAGCCTTACTAATTAACTTTTCATGAATATGTTGCTGTGTATTTTGTCCCGTATGAACCCGCAAAAGATCACTTAAATAATTCGCAGAAAGATTCATCGCTTCTGCAATTTGATGAACCGTTAAAAGCCCTTTATCAGAAGATTCCTGATTAAAATAATCATTCAAAAAAGTTTCAAATTTCGTTAAAAGTTGATGACTTCCACTTTTTCGGGTGATGAATTGTCTTTCATAAAAACGCTTCGAATAATTCAACAATAATTCAATCTGCGACAAAATAATTTCCTGCGTATGATGATCGATATGTTGACATTCCTTATCAATTTTATTCATGATTTCAAGCAAGTCATTCTCTTCATCTTCAGATAAATGCAAAGCTTCATTTACAGCGTAAGAGAAAAATCCATAAGATGAAATTGTCTTTGCCAAAGGATGTTTCAGTAAAAAATCTTCATGGAAAATGAGCAGATAACCTGTATTTTCACAATCCATCGTCTTCAAATCCAGATACTGAACCTGATTCGGAGCCGTAAAACTCAGAACACCTTTGTCATAATCATAATGTTGTTGTCCGTACTTTATTTTCCCCGTCGCATTCCGTTTCAGGGCAACGCAATAATATCTGCTTACAAAACCTTTCCAAACCTCATCCTCAATAAAAATACTTTCATGAAGGTTGATTACACTTACCATCGGATGCTTCGGTTCGGGAAGAGAAAGCAATCTGTGAAATGCCGAAATAGATTTTATAGTGTTCATAATTTTTATTTTTTAGGGCGCCTTTTTCCGTCTTCCACTCCCGCTTTTTTGCTCCACTTCGTTCCGCAAAAAGAGCTCCGTTCAAGCCGGGGCGCGACAGGATTGCGTTTTAGACATAAACCTCATAGGTTTCAAAAACCTATGAGGTTTGAATTTATTTAAACAATTAAAATTACAAATTAATAATCCAACAATCCCATACTGAATTCATCATAAGGTGCCCCCGTATCTGTTCCCAAAGGTACAATACTTTCTAACTTTTGAAGCTCGGTTTCAGACAATTCAATCTTTGATGCTTCAATATTCTGTTCAAGATATTTTCTACGTTTTGTTCCCGGAATAGGAAGAATTCCTTTGCTGATAATCCAGGCCAAAGCTAATTGAGACGATGTAATATTTTTTTCTTTCGCCATATTTTCAATCGCTTCCACCAATTCGATATTTTTTTGGAAATGTTCCCCTTGAAAACGTGGAATTCCTCTTCTGAAATCATTTTCCGGCAAATCATCGATCGTTTTGATATTTCCGGATAAAAATCCTCTTCCTAAAGGTGAATACGCCACAAAACCAATTCCCAGCTCATTTAAAGTCTTGATTACGCCTTTTTCTTCAACAGTTCTTTCAAACAGAGAATATTCACTTTGTACCGCAGAAATAGGGTGGACAGCATGAGCTCTTTTCACCGTTTCAGAAGATACCTCCGAAAGCCCGATATAACCAATTTTCCCTTCCTTCACCAAATCGCTCATCGCTCCCACAGTTTCTTCAATGGGCGTATTTTTATCAAGACGGTGCATATAATAAAGGTCGATGTAATCTGTTTTTAGATTTTTCAACGACCGTTCGACTGATTTTTTTACATAGTCTTTAGTTCCGTTGATTTTCCAGGTTATCTGATCGTTATCATCAATTTCCCAACCGAATTTTGAAGCAATAATATACTGATCACGATTGCCTTCAATAGCTTTTGAAATCAATTGCTCATTTTTGAAAGGCCCGTATAAATCTGCAGTATCCAGAAAATTCCCACCCAATTCCAAAGAACGGTGAATCGTTGCTACAGCTTCTTTCTCATCGGTCTTACCGTACATGTCTGCATCTCCGAAACCTGTCATTCCCATACATCCCAAACCTATATTCGGAACGATTAGCCCCTGACTTCCTAATTTTACCTGATTCAATTTCATATTTTGATTTTTATTTGATACAAAATTCCGCAGAAATTAGAAACCGGATGTATGCAAAACCATGGTTGTCGTATGCAAATCACTGATTGTGTATAATGCAGATTATTTTTTAGGTTTAGAACTCATATAAAAACTCAACTTTCCACCATTCATTATATCAGAATGTTTCAACGTAAAGTTTTTAACTTCCTTTCCGTTTAATAGGATTTTTTCAACATACACATTTTTAGGATTTTGATTAACCGCTTCGATTTCAAAAGTTTTTCCGTTTTCTAAATTTAAAACAGCATTGTCAATCGCCGGACTTCCAATAGCATAATCTTCTGAACCCGGAGCAACAGGATAAAAACCAAGCGAACTCAGAATATACCAGGCACTCATCTGTCCTGCATCATCATTTCCTCCCAATCCATCGGGAGTGTCTTTATATTGCATTTCCAAAATTCTTCTGATTTGTGCCTGAGTTTTCCAGGGTTGTCCCGCCCAGTTATAAAGATAGGCCACATGATGTGCCGGCTCATTTCCATGAACGTACCCGCCGATAATTCCTTCTCTTGTAATATCTTCTGTATCTGCAAAAAACTCGTCCGGAAGATGCATGGTGAACAGTTCATCCAATTTTGAAGCGAATTTTTTCTTTCCACCCATTAACTGAATTAATTCATCTGGATTTTGAGGAACGAAGAAACTGTAGTTCCAAGAATTTCCTTCAATAAAACCTTGTCCATGCGTACTTAATGCGTTGAAATCTTTTTTAAAGCTCCCGTCTGCTAGTCGAGGACGCATAAATCCAACGGTTTTATCGAAATTATTCTTCCAGTTTTCAGAACGTTTGATGAATTGATTATAAATTTCAGTTTCATCCAAATGTTTCGCCAATTGAGCAATTGCCCAGTCGTCATAAGCATATTCTAAAGTATTGGAAACCGAAGTTCCATTCTTTTCAGCAGGAATATATCCCAAATCAATATATTGTCCAATGCCTTCGTAATCTCTTTTGTTAGCAGTCGCGACACAAGCTTTCAATGCTTCTTTTGCATCACCGTGATAATTTCCTTTGATAATTGCATCTGCAACCACACTCACGCTGTGATAACCGCTCATACACCAATTGTCATTTGCATAATGAGACCAGATGGGCAGCATTTTCATCGAAAACTGATTGTAATGAGCTATCATAGATTTCACCATATCACCGTTTCTTTTCGGCTGAATAATATTAAAGAAAGGATGTAGCGCACGATAGGTATCCCAGATTGAGAAGGTTGTGTAGTTGGTAAAATCTTCTGCTTTATGAATGTTTTGGTCTAAGCCTTTATACTCTCCGTTTATATCTGTATATGTTGTCGGATTGATAAACGTATGATACATTGCTGTATAAAAATTCGTTTTTTCTGTTTCAGAGCCTTTAATGACAATTTTGTTTAATTCTTTATTCCAGATTTCCTGCGTTTGTGCTTTAACCTGGTCAAAAGATAAATTTCCGGTTTCTTTTTCCAAATTTTCCAATGCATTAGCTTGACTTACTGGTGATATTGCCAATTTTACTTCAATGGCTTCGTTTTCATTCGTATCAAAATCAAAATACATTTTCAGGTTTTTTCCTGCGATTTCAGGGAAGTTTTTCGTTTGGTCGAATTTTCTCCAAAATCCGTTGTAAACCTGTTTACCATCATAATTTTTCTGGCCGTAAGATTTAAATGGCTTTGAAAACTTCATCGCGAAATAAACTGTTCTTGTTCTCGCCCAACCGTTTGTTTGTCGGTAACCTGTAATGGTATTTCCGTTTTCGACACGAACGTAGGTCCATACATTTTTACCGTCATAATTGTAAATTCCTGCCATCAGATCCAAAATGATATGTGCCTGATCAGATTTAGGAAAAGTATAACGATGAACACCAACTCTCGTCGTGGCCGTTAATTCAGCTAAAATATCATGATCATCCAGTTTTACTTTATAATATCCTGCTTCTGATTTTTCATTTTGATGTGAAAATCTGCTTCTGTAGCCGCTTTCGGGATTCGTTGCCGTTCCGGGATTTAACTGTAATTTTCCAACGGTAGGCATTACCAGAAAATCTCCCAGATCGGAATGCCCTGTTCCGCTGAAATGGGTAGAACTGAAGCCAACAATCGTTTTGTCTTCATAACGATAACCCGCGCAATATTTATAAACATCACCATTGTATTTTCCATTCATTTCGTAGGAAATCGTATCAGTTTCCGGACTCAGCTGAACCGCTCCGAACGGCGCAGTTGCTCCGGGATAGGTGTGACCCATTTTTTCTGTTCCGATCAAAGGATTGACATATTGGTATAATTTTTCGAATTTTTGAGCTTTAAAATGTAAACTAAAAAATAAAAAAAATAGAAAAACATAAGTTCCTGACCTTTTCATGTGTAAATATATTTTCAAAGGATAAAATTAATTAAAAAATCAAAGAATATTATTTATGACATTATTTATAAATTTAATTTAGAGAGAATCCATTCAATATTTATTATTTTTAAGAAAAATTAAAACGTATGAGTCTATATACACAACCGATGTTGCGTGAAGATGCACTTAAAGATAAAGTTGCCATTGTTACAGGAGGCGGAAGCGGTCTTGGAAAGGCGATGACCAGATATTTTCTTCAATTGGGAGCAAAAGTGGTGATCACCTCCAGAAACCTGGAGAAATTACAGGGAACTGCGAAAGAGCTGGAAGAAGAAACCGGTGGAAAAGTTCTTTGTGTTTCGTGTGATGTAAGAAACTGGGATGAAGTGGAAGCTATGAAAGAAGCTACACTGAAAGAATTCGGCAGGATTGATATTTTATTGAATAACGCAGCCGGAAATTTTATTTCACCAACCGAGAGATTAACGCATTCGGCTTTTGATTCTATTTTAGATATTGTATTAAAAGGAACAAAAAACTGTACTCTTTCTATCGGAAAGCACTGGATCGATTCGAAAACTCCGGGAACTGTTTTAAATATTGTTACAACCTATGCCTGGACAGGCTCTGCCTATGTAGTTCCATCTGCCTGTGCAAAAGCGGGAGTATTGGCTATGACAAGATCTCTTGCAGTTGAGTGGGGAAAATATAATATTAGGTTTAATGCCATTGCACCAGGACCATTTCCAACGAAAGGAGCATGGGACAGGCTGCTTCCGGGAGATATGAAAGATCAGTTTGACTTAGCGAAAAAAAATCCGCTTAAAAGAGTCGGTGAACATCAGGAGCTGGCAAATCTTGCGGCTTATCTGGTTTCTGATTTTTCATCTTTTGTAAATGGTGAAGTGGTGACAATAGATGGTGGAGAATGGCTTCAGGGCGCAGGTGAATTCAATATGCTGGAAGATATTCCGCAGGATATGTGGGATGCTTTGGAAGCAATGATCAAAGCAAAAAAATCGAACTGATTTTTTGGTTGGGAAGATGGAAGCCTGAGGCTTGAAGTTTTTAGAAGTTTTTTTATTACGACTGAGTATTAATTAATGTCGATCATCACCTTCCCTCTCCTGTCCTCCAGCTTCCTGACCGAAAAATTAACAGTATAATCATGCGTTTAGGGCTTTTCTCTTTGGAAGAAGTCTTATTTTTGTTGCTTTGTAAATTAAAATATATAATTATGAACTGGAGATTTTCAATCGTATTCCTGATGTTTTTCGGGTTAAGTTTTTCGCAGGATCTTAGAGTGATGAGTTTCAACATCAGACTGAATGTAGAATCGGATAAAGAAAATGCATGGCCACAGAGAAAACAGGATGTAATGGATTTATTAAGCTATTATCATCCCGATTATTTCGGAGTTCAGGAAGCTCTTCCGGAACAGATGAGAGATATCAAAATAGGATTGAGAAATTACGATTATGTAGGAGTAGGAAGAGATGATGGGAAAACCAAGGGCGAATTTTCGGCTATTTTTTATGATACCAACAGGCTTCAGGTTGTAAAATCCGGAACTTTCTGGCTTTCAGAAACTCCTGAAAAACCTTCAAAAGGATGGGATGCTGCATTGAACAGAATTTGTACATATGCTGTTTTCAGGGATAAAAAATCGAAGAAAGAATTTATGGCCATGAATCTTCATTTTGACCATATCGGGAATGTGGCAAGAGTGAAATCTTCAGAATTGATTTTAAAGAAGATTAAAGAATTAAATCCGGATAATTTACCTTTGACTTTGAGTGGTGATTTTAATTTAACGGAAGATTCTGAACCGATCAAAATTCTTTCCCAAAATCTTGAAGATTCTTTCTACAATTCAGAAAAACTACATTATGGCCCGGTGGGAACTTTCACCGCATTTAATGTTAACGAAGTTCCTAAAGACAGGATCGACTATATTTTTGTAAAAGGATTGAGAATAAAGTCTCACAGACATGTCAATGACAGAAGAGAAAATTTACTGTATCCATCGGATCATTTTCCGGTATTAGTGGATTTACAGTTTTAAAAAATAACGATATAAAATAAAAAAATAAGCTTTATTCCATGGAATAAAGCTTATTTTTTTCGGATTTCAAGGTCTCTCATAAGTGCTGAATTTCCTTTACATTCCAGCAGGTTTTGATCAATAAGAACATGAATCCTGTAAAATAAATAGTGATCCCCTACGGTGGATTCCTGCTGCCCCATAGTTTCCCCAATTATTCTGGCTGCATTCTGGTATTCAGAAGTACACAGTGATAAAAGATTCTGATCATAATAATCTTCATCAACTGAAATGATTCTGTCATTTTTTAATATTCTGTTTGATTTCTGATCTTTTTTCAATCTTTCCCATTCTTCAGCATAGAAGTTCTTATCGTCATCATTAATTTTTTTTACGAGGTTTAGTATCCCATTCAGTAACTCCGGATTTCTTTTTCCTAAACGATTTTGACTGTCAGGGATTTCTGAGTTTACCGCCCATTCATCTGAATTGATCTCAAATAAATTCCGCTCTTGTAAAAGATGGCAATACCGATACAGCATCAGTTTTTCTCCTGCATCAGATCCATGCCAGATAATTAGAGGTTGGTTTTCCGGGAAATTAATGCTAAATTCGATCGAAAGCTCCGGATATTCAAAATGACTTTCTTCATTTTCAGTGGATTCTTGATGACAAATCCTGTCAATTGTTTTCCAATAAGAAATATAAGCTTCATAATCAGTTTCAGAGGTGAAATCAGTCAGAGGACCTGTTGTCAGATCATTATAAATACAGTGTATATGAATTTCATCATCCGGAAAGTTTGTTTTAAAGTAATAATTTAAAATACCACTTCCTGAACTGCCATAGACCAGATGAACTGCTTTTTTAGGATCAATCATAACGCTGTGTTTTTTATAAGTCAATTAAGAATCGTTGTAATGAAATTTAGCTTTTCACGGTTATAAAAATAACATTTCTTTTGATTGTAATTAAAATTATTCTTTCGGAAAATCAATCTCAAAACCAATTCCCCGAAGAGACTGGATTTTTATTTTGGGATCATGCTGGAAATATTTTCTCAGTCTGCTGATAAAAACATCCAGGCTTCTTCCTGTAAAATAATCATTTGTTTCCCAGAGATTATCAAGGATGTCATCTCTTTTCAAGGTCTTTTGATGATGTTTCAGGAAATAAAGCAGTAGCTCCTGCTCGCGAATGGTCAACCGAATATTTTCTTTTGGATGAGAGAGGAGCTGTTTTTCGGTGTCCAAAAGATATTCGCCTATTTTGATGGATGTTTCAATGGCTGTGGACGTTGTTCTTTTCAGGATGTTTTTAATTCTTAATACCAGTTCTTCAGGATCACAAGGCTTCGCGATATAATCATCTGCTCCGATTTTTAAACCGGTTAAGCGATCGATCTTTTGGTTTTTGGCCGTTAAAAATAATAACGGGAAGCTGGTTTTTTCTTTTAAAATCATTTTAGCTAAAGAAAAACCGTCAATATTAGGCATCATAATGTCTAAAATACCAATGTGAAATTGAAATTCAGATGTTAAAAGAGGGATAATTTCTTCCGGATTCTGAAACCAGGTGACCTCAAAATCTTCAAGTTCAAGATATTGTTTTAAAATCATTCCGAAATCCGGATCATCTTCAGCCAGGAGAATTTTAGTTTTCATAAGGAATAGATATTTTAAATAAAGTACCAATATTGACTGTGCTTGAAACTTCTATTTTTCCGTTGTATTTTGTAATGATTTTCTTTACAAAATAGAGCCCCAATCCCAATCCTTTACTGTTATGAATATTGTTGGACTGTATTCTGTAGAATTTTTCAAAAATATTTTTAAGCTCCTTATTTTCTATTCCGTTTCCATTATCGGAGACTCTGATCTCTAGAATACCTTTCGAAGAACTTATCTCTGTTGTTATTTCTGAAGCCCCATATTTTACACTGTTTTCAAAAAGGTTTTTGATGACAGTTTCCATCAGACTTTTATCCAGATGAAACTCCTGAGAAATAGAATTTTTTAACTCAAATTTTACTGCAGGGTAGGTGAAAGCCAGATCCTGAATAAAAAAGTTCCAGTCACCGGGCTGAATTTTTGTCATTTCTTCCCCTGACTCATCTTTGTGAAGTTGAAACATTAAACTTTCGAGACGCTGTATTTGTCTGTCAATTAGAGGCAGAGTTTCCGGATTGAATTCTTTTTTTAATGTTTTTAAAGCAATTTTTAAAGTTGCAATCGGTGTTTTAAACTCATGAGAAATGTTATCCACAACAGTGTGGAGAACTTCGACCTGCTTTTGTTGTTTAATTAAATTTTTAACGGTGAAAAGATAAATCAATAAAACACTTAACAGTAAAACAGCACAACACAAAATAAGTAAAGTAAGATCCCTGAAAACGATACTTTTTATATTTAAAATCTGAAATTCGGTTTTACTTTTTACCAGAAAAGAATCATTTCTCTCTAATTTTTTGTTTTCATCATTCGTGGCTGATGATGAGGTTTCCCACCTTCCGGAATTTGAAATTCCAGCTTTTTCGAGCCTGTTTTTAGTGTCATATAAAACAATCGGATGATCAATTAATTTTGTACTGTCAGGAATAAAAATTATGGATATGTATTGAACTTTGGCAGCAATGATATAGCCTTCTTTTTCGAATTTTTGGTCGACGTATTTACTGAGCTTTTTCTGGTTGTTTCTTCTATTTTTTTCAAAGTGTTCCAGAAATTCCTTCTTGTTGATCTTTTTATTATGATAATCGATAAACAGCTTTTGAAGGATATCATCATTGTTGGCTTTTTTTAATCCGCCTACATCTTCCAATTTGTCGGTATAATGAGTAAGCCCTTCATGGACAGTTCTGTAGATTTCGCGCTCTTTTACCTGATAAGTTTTGTACATAAAATATACCTGAATCCCCAAGAGAAGCAGGAATAATGCTGCAAAGAGCGAAATCAGGTATTTACTTTTTAGAATCATCTGAGACAAAGATAAAATTTTAGTCTTTCCCTAATAGACATTAACCTCGCATTAACCTTCCATTAACTGTAATTCTTCCTGTCAATCTGCAATTTTGTAAATGAAAAATAATGTAACGAAACTGTTTTTCACCATATACCATGTACAAACTCCTGTTTTTTCTCTGCGTCCCTTTTTTTATATTCTCTCAACAACGAAATATTGAGGTGACAGTTCTGGATTCCGAAAATCATCAACTCGATTCAATAGCTGTCCAGGTTTATAATTCTCAGAATGTTTTGGTTAAAACATGGCTGACAAACCGAGAAGGGCATTTTACTTTAGCTGAAGTTGATCAGCATTCCGTAAAATTAGTTATTAAAGAAAATGAGTATGATCCTTTTGAAAAACTCATTGACTGGAGTAAACAAATAGAGCCTTTGAAAATAATCCTGAAAAAAAATCAGCAAAATATTGATGGGGTCATACTCACAAAGAAAAAACCTTTGGTAAAAAGGAAAGTAGACCGTCTGGAATTCAACGTTGAAAACTCTAATATTTCATCACAAAATGCATGGGAAATCCTGAAGCAGACACCGGGCGTTACAGCAAATAATGATGTCCTGGCGATTAAAGGTAGTACCGGAATTCTGGTTACGATAAATGATAAAAAAATAATGCTAACCGGTGATGAACTAAAAAACCTGCTGGAAAATACACAGGGTGACGAAGTAAAATCAGTAGAAGTTATTACCAACCCGCCTGCCAGGTATGAGGCTTCCGGAAGTGCCGTTCTGAATATTGTTTTGAAAAAAAATAAAATAGAAGGCTATCGAGGAACTCTATCCTCAAAATATACACAAACCCAATATGCGAAAGGAAATGTAGGGCTTTCCCAATATTATAAAAAAAATAAACTTTCCGTTATGGGAAGTTTCTACAGAGGAGCGGGGACTTATTACAGGGAAGGAACAGATTATGTTAATTATCCGGAAAGTGGAACGACATGGATCAGTACGATGAACAGAAAAGATCAGAACAACAGTCAGAATACCGTTAATTTCAATATTGAATATGAAATAGACAGTCTAACGAATGCCAGTCTTAATTATTCAGGATATTTTACCCCTAAGTCTTTTGGAACATATCATGTCCCAACCCTGATTTATAATACTCAGGATAGGGTAGAGTCTGATTACCTTACAATAAATGATCATCAGTCAAGGACAATTAATAATTCGGTAAGCTTTCAGATTGACCGGAAGTTAAATAAGAAAAGCAGTATATCGTGGGTTAATTATTTTACAGGGAATAATTCCCAGAAATATCAGAACGTTCTCACTCATCTGAATTTTGTCAATCAGCAGCCCAAAGAAGACAACTTTTTAACAGATAACAAGAGTGATGTTAAGCTGTATTCGACCCAGCTGGATTATCAATGGAAAAATGATAAGATTGAACTGGAAGCCGGAACAAAATACAGTTTTGTAAAAACCTACAGCCAGTTGTACTTTTCGGATAACGAAAATGGTCAACTGCTGTATAGACCTGAAAAAAGCAGCCTTTTTGATTATAAAGAACATAATTTTTCTTTGTACACTTCTCTCAGCTACAAAATAGGAAAATGGGATTTTAAAGGAGGATTACGTGCTGAGATGACAGATCTTGAAGGCATTGTTTCCGAGCCATATGAGGTGAATAAAAATAATTACTGGAATCTGTTTCCTACTTTTTATGCACAATATACTACAGAAAGTAAGCATGAGTTTGGATTTTCTTACGGAAAACGTATTACCAGACCCTTTTATTCATGGCTGAATCCTGCTAAGTCCTACTTTAATCTTTTTTCATATTATCAGGGAGATCCAAAATTAAAAGCGACAATTACTCATAATCTTAATTTTACATATTCATGGAAAGAATGGAATCTGGATCTGTATTATCGGAAAGAAATTAATCCCTCCATGGAAATATCATTTCAGGAGCACAGTACCAATCATCTGATTTATTATTTTACCAATATTGAGAAAGGGCAGGCTTTTGGCCTCAGTCTCTACAAAAATTTTCAGGTCAAACCATGGTGGAATGTGGTGATGTCCGAGAATCTTGAACATAATGAAAATTATTTCAAAGGTGTGGATGATATTGTGTATAAAAATAAAGTCTGGAACTGGGTTTCCAATATATCCACAAGCTTTACTCTAGATAAAACTTCAGACTGGAAAATGGAAGTGGGACACAAATACTATTCTCCGGGAATACAGGGAACCTTCAGAATATCGAATTCCTGGTCTGCTTATTTTGTAATGAACAGAAAGTTTTTCAATAAAAAACTGGAAGCCAGTTTTATTTTTAATGATATTTTCAGATCCACACGGGAAAAAATAAGTACCAAATATGCCAATCAGGATAACTATTTTTTAGATTATCGCGATACACAGGGCTTTACCCTTTCTTTAAAGTTCAATTTTGGGAATCAATCGGTGAAAAATGCAAAAACCATAAAAAAAACCGACGAGCAGGAAAGATTATAAAAATAAACTTAAAACTCATTTAAGAACGATTACTGGAAAAGAATTGACTGTTCTATGTGACATTTTTCCTACTTTTGATGTAATTTATTTAAAAAAAAGCAGGAGATATGAAAAAACTTCTTTCCGGAATAGTAATGATGGTTTCATTATGGCAGTTTTCCGCGCAGGAATTGTATATGCCGAGGAATATTAAAAAAGCTTACGAAAACGGAACCCGAGACCTTTCTGGTGCTCCGGGAAAAAATTACTGGCAGAATAAAGGGATTTATAATGTTGAGGTAAAAGTAGATGCCAATTCAAAAACGGTTTCCGGAAAAGAAACAATTATCTATACCAACAACAGTCCCAATGATCTGGATGATCTGGCGATACGGTTTGTAAATAATCTTCATAAGCCACAGTCTCCAAGATCGGGATTTGTTTCAAAAGATTTTCTGTCATCAGGACTGAATATTAAGTCATTCATCGTAAATGGTGAAAAATATAATATCAACAGTGAAGACTGGAGCACCGTTGAAAAAGTAAAGCTTACCAAAGTTTTAAAATCAAAAACAAAAGCCGAAATTAAAATAGAATGGGAATACCCGCTATCTGTACAAAGTGGAAGAGAAGGACAGATCGATCCGGAAACTTTTTATGTAGCCTATTCTTTCCCGAGAATTTCTGTATATGATGACTACAACGGTTGGGATATGATTCAGCATTCGGACAGACAGGAGTTTTATAATGATTTTAATGATTACAGTTTTGCCATTACGGCTCCGAAAAATTATGTGGTCTGGGCAACCGGTGATTTCTTAAATCCTGATGCTGTCCTTCAGCCAGAATATTTAAAAAGATATAAAGCTTCGTTAAAAAGCGATAAAATAATGCATATCGCTACTGAACAGGAAATGAAATCCGGAAAAGTAACGAGGCAGAATAAATGGAATATCTGGAAATTTAAAGCCAATAATATCACAGATTTTTGCTTCGCGCTGAGCAATCACTATGTCTGGGATGCCTCAAGTGTACAGCTTAAAACAAAAAGAGCAAGTGTACAGGCAGGCTACAAAGCTGGTGCAAAAGATTTTGAACGATATGTAGAGTGGATGCGTTATAATCTGGACTGGTTTTCAAAAAACTGGCCCGGAGTGGAATATCCGTACAATGTAATGACGGCTATTCAAGGATATGCAGATATGGAATATCCGATGATGATCAATGATTCCAGTATTCCGGATAATTTTCAGGATGCAAGACTGACTGCAGATCATGAAATTGCCCATACTTATTTCCCTTTTTATATGGGAATCAACGAAACGCGTTATGCATTTATGGATGAAGGCTGGGCAACCACATTAGAATACCTTATCGGGATCGATGAGAATGGTGAGGCGGCTGCCAAAGAATTCTATCAAAATTTCAGAGTTAAAAAATGGATCAGTGATCCATCCACAGAGCAGGATCAGCCTATTATTTCTATGAGTACGCAGGTAAGCGGAGCAGGATATGGTAATAATTCTTATGTGAAAGCATCGTTGTCGTATTTAGCACTGAAAGATTATCTTGGAGATGAATTGTTCAAAAAAGCTCTTCACCACTATATGGATAACTGGAACGGAAAACATCCGATCCCATGGGATTATTTTAATTCTATGAATACAGGCTCCGGAAAGAATTTAAACTGGTTCTTTAATAACTGGTTCTACACCAATAATTATATTGATCTGAAAATAAGCAACGTTTCTCAGATGAATGATCTCCTGACGGTAAATGTAGATAATGTCGGAGGTTTTGCCATCCCTTTTGATGCTATTCTTAGCTATGAAGATGGAGGTGTAGAGAAACTGCATTTCTCACCGGCATTATGGGAGAAAGATCAAAAACAAACGATGCTGACGATTCCTATTAAGAAGAAAGTGAAATCGATCAAACTGGATGGTGATCTTTTTATGGATTACACGCCTGCTGATAATTCAAAAAATTTATAATGTGATTTTTACAAAATTGCTGATCAAAATAAAACCTTTCTCCAAATCTGGGGAAAGGTTTTTTTAAGATAAATATGAGTGAATGTGTTTTATTTTATGATTCTGCAAAACCGTTTTTAATGGCAAAAACAGCAAGGCCGACACGTGTTTTGAGATCTAATTTGTCACAAAGCTGATCTCTGTAGCTTTCAACCGTTCTTGGGCTGCAGCACATTTTATCGGCAATTTCTTTGTAACTGAGTTCGGTAACAGTATATTTTAAAAACTCTTTCTCACGGTCTGAAATTCTTATATTGCTGATCTGTTCTTCATTATTCATATTGGAAAAAATGATTTTTGAAGCCCATTCAGGGTAGAAGAATCCATCATTGTTTAATTTTGTTAATGCCGTTTCAAGATCCTTTGGATGTGTGTTTTTCAGTAAATATCCTTTGGCTCCGTTTTTAATCATTTTGATGACGCTTTTATCATCTCCCTGCATGCTTAAGGCCATTACTTTAATATTCGGGTGATTTTCCTTTAACCAAAGTACCGTTTCAAAACCATCCATAATGGGCATACTGATGTCCAAAAGGATAATGTCTGGAATCTTACTGTTGTTTTCAAACTTTTGGATAAGATCTTTGCCGTTTTCGGCAACGTAGATCACTTCGAATTCTTTAAAATTATCAATGATCCCCTCCAAAGCTTTTGCAATAAGTACGTGGTCATCAACAATAACAATGGTCTTTTTCATGGCTGTTTCTTTAAAATAATATTGAGCGTTGTTCCGCAGTTTTCCTCGCTTTCAAGACTGAAATCTGCACCAATGATTGCTGCTCTGTTTTTCATATTGGTCAGGCCGATGCCGTTGGATTTTATATTGGATTGATCGAATCCGATGCCGTCATCTTTTATAGTCAGTTCCCAAAGGTATTTTTCAGAAGTATTCAGATTAATAAAAATATTTCTGCAGTTGGCATGTTTTATACTGTTCTGAATAAATTCCTGGGTGATTCTTAGCAATACATTCTTATGGACAAAGCCTAAATCCAGCTGCTTAAAGTTATGTTTAAAATCTACATTACACTTTTTAAAAGCGTTGGTATTGTCGACCTCTTCCTGAATTAAAGTTACGATTTCCTTTTGATTTATATTATCGTCTGTCAGGGTTTTTGAAAGACTCCTTAAGTCCTGAAGAGACTGGTTGATAATTTGTGATACCTGATCTATTCTTTCACTTACTTCCGGAACTTTATTCTCATATAAAAGCTGTTGGGTATAGAGGCTTACAAGGGTTAATTTCTGACCGATATTATCATGAAGCTCGCGCCCGATCTGCTGCATAGTAGCCTGCTGAATTTCCAGCTGCGTAGCCAGAAGCTCCTTTTGGTGAATCTCATTTTTTATTTCGATTTCATTGAGATATTCTTTTTTACGCTGCTTATATTTTCGGATGTAAACCATCACAGCAGCTACAAACAACACAAAAAATATGTTGAATAAGATAAGCGTTATTAAGAGTTCCGTCTTCCCCATATGAATGAAATTGAGAATAATAAATACATCACGATTCCTGATATCAAGAAGTATGAGAAATAAATATGATAGATTTCTCTGTAAATTGTAATATAAGCAAAAAATGCCCAGAAAGGTAAAGTCCCGATATAAAATAAGGTAACCCCCAGATTAATATAAAACATTGGATTCTTATTGAAATCAAGAATGTTTGATGAGTTGATCTGTTTATAATACTCCATGACCACCAACCCCATGAGAATGAGGCACCCGAAGGTATAACTGAACGAAAAAATTATTTTCTTTGTCATGAAAATTTCATTCGGAATAAATGATAACAGGTATAATGCGGATATCGTATAAAATAGTTTTGGTTTTCCAAAAGATTTTGCTGCATACAACCAATAGAAAAAGATAAACTCCAGCGGAATTACAAAATAATTAAAAAATGCAGGCTTATTATATTCAAAAAAAAATTGCCCCCATTTTCCAATAACTTCAGACAAAAACATCAGAACCAAATAATAAGTAAAATATTTCCAATACTGATTTTTTATTCGATTGTAATAAAGCAGAGAAACGACAGCCGCCAAGCCTTCGACCCAAATCATTGATTCCTGTAAAATTCTCTCAAGTTCAGTCATTGCGTTTTTAATAAAGATCTAAATGTATAAAAAATTAAAATAATTCAACTTTAACTTGATTGGGCGGGTTTAAGGCACCATGGTTCTGAGACATTACTTCTCCTGATGGTCCGGATTTTTTATTAGATGCCATAGCCATAAATTCCCCTTCGCTGCCTTCCAACGGATTGAAATCATAGCTTAGAAGATCTCCGTTTTCATCTTCTTTTTTCAAAGTGGGAATCATTACCAATGTGTGTCTTTCTGCGTACTCTGTACCGATAGGTGTATTGGCCATCACGCTCCAGTTCTCTGTAGTAGGGTAGGCTGCATAATAAAATCTGATTCCTAAATCTTCTTCTGTAACTTCCGGATTATTTTTTTGAGTTTCCGTTTCAATATCGGTGATGAATTTTTTCAAAGTTGCCAGACTAAAATGAATGGAATGTGCATCATCAATATCTAATTTATCCTTAATGGCAACAAGATGGTTGTTTCTGTAATTGTCTACCAAAGTCTGGATTAGTTCATAGTTCATCGTGTTTGGAACTGAAGTTAGTTCAAGTGTTTCAGCATCTGAGATAGGTTTTGTTTTCATAATGTTAGAATTTATAGTAAAATGTTAGTTAGTAATGCAAATTTCGATAAATTTTATCTTAATAGGATGCGGTTTTCTCCTATTTATTTATGGGGTTTTTACGGATTGCAAATTTTAATTAAAATTATAAAGAATTTGGATAGATTTGCAGCGATTATTTAATTCATTAATCATAAACAATAAAATTATCAAATGAAAAGACAGACTATCGCATTATTTTGCATAGCAGTATTTAGTATTTCATGTGCTAAGAAAGATGAGACTAAAGTAGATAGCAAATACACGGATGACCAAAAAGCTTCTTATTATATAGGTTTAAGTATTGCTCAAAACATGAAACAAGAAGGTTTCAAAGTAGATGCAGATCTTTTGGCTCAGGCTATTAAAGAAGAAATGGAGGGAGGAAAAAAGTTGATGCCTGCGGAAGAAATGAATGCCTTTATGCAGGAGTTTATGCAGAAGCAACATGAAAAAAAACAAGCTGTAGCGGGGGTACAAGCAGAAGAAAATAAGAAAAAGGGTCTGGATTTTCTTACAAAAAATAAAAGTAATTCTAAAGTGAAGACCACAGCTTCAGGTTTACAATATGAAGTGTTGCAGGAAGGCGATGGTAAAACAAAACCAAAAGCAACAGATGTTGTACAGGTAAAATATACCGGAAAGCTTCTGGATGGAACTGTTTTCGACTCTACTGACAAAAATGGAGGCGCACCAATGGATATTAATCTGGGCGCGGTAATTAAAGGATGGACAGAAGGTATCCAACTCATGAGCAAAGGATCTAAATACAGATTTTACATTCCTTCGGATCTGGCTTATGGAGATAATGGTGCCGGACCAGCAATTCCTGCAGGCGCTACCATCATTTTTGATGTAGAATTAGTGAATATAAACTAGAAATATTGTGGCTTGTAAGGTCGGTGACAATTGAATTTGCTTATTTTACAGCTGATATGTTACAAATAGAATTTCCGCAGATTTTGTCTGCGGAAATTCTTCAAAAATAATATATATGAAAAAAACTACTTATTGTTCAGCAGGTCTGAAAACCAAACCTGTTTCCTCGAAATAATCCAATGTGATTCTGTCACCGTCATTCACGGTTCCTGCAAGAATTTCTCTTGATAGTTTGTTGAGAACTTCCTGTTGGATCACTCTTTTCAACGGTCTTGCACCGAAAGCCGGATCATATCCTTTATTCATCAGATAATCTACAGCGTCTTGTGTTGCTGTCATGATGATATTTCGTTTGGCCAACAAATCATTGAATCCTCTCAACTGATACGTTACGATTTTTCCAATTTCTTTTTTTCTTAAAGGCTGGAACAATACCACCTCATCAATTCTGTTCAGAAATTCCGGACGCAAGGTCTGTTTCAATAGATCAAAGACCTGATCTTTCGTTTTGTCGACAATTTCATCCTGATTTTCATCGGTAATATTCTCAAAATTTTCTTGAATCAAGTGCGAACCTAAATTCGAAGTCATAATGATAATCGAGTTTTTGAAATTCACGACTCTGCCTTTATTATCCGTCAATCGACCGTCATCTAAAACCTGCAGCAATGTGTTGAAAACATCCGGATGTGCTTTTTCAATTTCATCTAAAAGTACTACCGAATATGGTCTTCTTCTCACGGCTTCCGTCAACTGCCCGCCTTCATCATATCCAACATATCCCGGAGGCGCACCGACAAGTCTAGACACACTGTGTCTTTCCTGATATTCACTCATATCGATTCTCGTCATATTGTTTTCATCATCGAATAAAAACTCGGCTAATGCTTTTGCAAGCTCGGTTTTTCCAACTCCGGTTGTTCCTAAGAATAAGAATGAACCGATTGGTTTTTTATCATCACTTAATCCCGCTCTGTTTCTTCTGATTGCGTCTGCAACGGCAGTTATCGCCTCATCCTGACCAACAACTCTGTGATGAAGTTCGGTTTCAAGATTCAATAATTTTTCTCTTTCGGATTGTAATAATTTTGTTACAGGAATTCCTGTCCATTTTCCAATCACTTCAGAGATATTGTCTGCTGTTACTTCTTCTTTAATTAATTCATTCTGATGGTTTTGCATCTCCAGTTCCAGTTTTTGCAAAGCATCTTCTTTTTCTTTAATTTTTCCGTACTGAATTTCAGCCACTTTTGCATAATCTCCTGCTCTTGATGCTCTTTCAGCTTCCAGTTTCAGAGATTCTATATCTTTTTTGATGGATGTTAAATCCTCAGATTTTTGTTTTTCTTTAAGCCATTTAGCATTAATTTCATTTCTTTCCTCAGAAATTTTCGAAATATCTTCTTTTAAATGGTCAATTTTTGTTTGATTACCTTCTCTTGAAATCGCTGCCAATTCAATTTCCATCTGCATTAGTTTTCTGTCTAAGACATCCAGCTCTTCCGGTTTTGAATTGATTTCCATTCTCAATTTAGCCGAAGCCTCATCAATCAAGTCAATCGCTTTATCCGGTAAAAATCGATCCGAAATATATCGTTGAGACATTTCCACTGCGGCAATAATCGCTTCGTCTTTGATTCTTACTTTATGGTGAGCCTCATATTTATCTTTAATTCCACGAAGAATGGAGATTGCGGATTCTGTATCCGGTTCTTCAACCATCACTTTCTGGAAACGTCTTTCAAGTGCTTTATCTTTTTCGAAATATTTCTGATATTCATTTAAAGTGGTCGCACCGATCGCTCTTAATTCTCCTCTTGCCAAAGCAGGTTTCAGAATATTGGCAGCATCCATTGCACCTTCACCACCTCCGGCTCCCACCAATGTGTGGATTTCGTCGATAAAAAGAATGATTTGTCCGTCTGATTTGATCACTTCATTTACAACAGATTTCAAACGCTCTTCAAATTCACCTTTGTATTTTGCACCGGCAATTAGAGCTCCCATATCCAGTGAATACAATGTTTTATCCATTAGATTTTCAGGAATATCTCCGGAAATAATTCTATGTGCAATTCCTTCTGCGATGGCGGTTTTACCAACTCCGGGTTCACCAATCAGAATCGGATTATTTTTTGTCCTTCTTGAAAGAATCTGTAAAACTCTTCTTATTTCTTCATCACGACCAATTACTGGGTCTAATTTTCCTTCTGCAGCTAATTCATTGAAGTTTTTAGCGTATTTATTTAAGGACTGATACGTCTCTTCCGAACTTGCAGAAGTTGCCTTACTTCCTTTTCTTAATTCTTTAATTCCGCCTTCCAACAGGTTTTTTGTAACACCCATATCTTTCAGCATCTTCGAAACTTCTGAACTGGTTTCCAAAAGTGAAAGCCATAAATGTTCGATCGTTACAAATTCATCACCCATTTTTTTAGCGATGTTGGGAGCATCAAGCAAGACTTTATTTGCAGATTGTGAAAGATAAATATTTCCTCCCTGTACTTTTGGAAGTTTTTCAAGATTTTCACGGTTGCGCTCTCTTACCAAATTGGCATCTGCTTCAGATTTTTTTAATAAGAAAGGCGATATATTTTCATCTACCTGAAAAATTCCTTCCAGTAAATGTTGAGGTTCTATTTGCTGATTGCCAAATTCCATGGCCACTTGTTGTGCAGCCTGAATGGCTTCCTGTGATTTTACGGTATATTGGTTTAAGTTCATATTTTGTATATTTTTGATTCTTTAATCTTTAGTTTTCAATTTTAGATTTTAGACATCAGATTTCAGACCATAAGAGTCTAATAAATGTTAATTTTTAAATCCGAAGTTCTAATTTCTGATGTCCTCAATCTTATTTAATCATTTAATTCTGATGGGTATATCGCAAAAACCGTTCAATTGTTGAATTTTTAAAAATAACGGACAAATTTTCAGAAATATGTATTTTTGATTCATGTAGTAAAGACAAAATTTCCGATTCAGATAATTTGAATTAAAAATTATGGAAAAACAGTCAGGTTTGTTCGAAATAGAAAAATAATTGAATGTTAAGATTATTTCTAAATTTCCAGATAATTATTAGCGAAGTTAAAATTCTCCTCCTTTTGGGGGCGAAAATTCAAAGAATTTTTGACGGGGTGGTTAAAAAATATATAAGAGTTTCGAATAAAGCCAAATGAACACAATGTATTTCGTAAACATATTAATGTATGTCAACTTCTAATGGTAAAAATCATCTCCCCAAAATCAAAATATTAAAATCAAAATAATTACTTTTGTGTTTTACCAGATGGAGTTAAAAGAAAAACAAAGGAAAATACTGGATGTTGCCGTAGAACTTTTCAAAGAGAAAGGGTATATGGGCAGCTCTGTGAGGGATTTGGCAACAAAACTCAATATTAAGGCGGCTTCTTTATATGCGCATATTCGTTCAAAAGAAGAAATTCTGGAATGGATCTGTTTTGGAATTGCTCAGGAGTTTTTCGATGAACTTCAGGAGGTGAAAAATACCGATATTCCGCCAAAGGAAAAGCTCAATCTTTTTATTGATAAACATTTATCAGTTGTTTTGAAAAACCGTGATGTTACCCATATCTATTCCAATGAATGGAGGCATTTAGAAGAGAGACTTCCCGAATTTGTAGAGTTGAGAAAAAATTATCAGGAAGAAGTTGAAGAGTTAATTTCTGAAATTTATAAGTCCGAAAACTGGGAATTGAGATCATCTGCTTTTACCACAAGGTTTATTCTTCATACCTTAAATAATTCCTATTTCTGGTTTAAAAGAAACATTGAATCAACCAATGATATCACTGATGAGATAAGGGATAAAGTTCTTTTTGGGTTATTGGGAAATGAGAAAAAATAAAACTCATTAAATTTTTTTATCACGAAAATTTCCCCAAATTTTATCAGAGTCTTTGTCATTCTGACGAAGGAAGAATCTAAACTTAGTATTAGAGATTCCACGCTCCACTTTGTTTCGCTCTGGATGACAAAATCAGCGTGAAACAAAGCTTAAACTTAACCTCAACCTTATTCAAATTATTTAGAATCATTCAAAATATGACGAAAATCATAAAAATTTTGTCACGTTCCAAAATCTTTTTAAATTTACACCTAACAAATGTTAGTTAGTTAAGGTATGGATTTTTCAGTTGAATATTTAAAGCTCGACCAGTTGAGACAGCTTCAATCTGAGCGATTGGCGAAATTGGTAGACTATCTTGGGGAGAAGTCGGAATTTTATAAAGGAAAATTTAATGAAGCAGGAATATCTCCACAAGAGGTCAGGTCGATCGAAGATATTACGAAACTTCCGATTACTTACAAACAGGATTTAAGAGATAACTATCCGTTCGGATTATTTACCGTTCCCAAAAATGAATTACAGAGAATTCACTGTTCAAGCGGAACAACGGGAAAACCAACGGTTGTAGGATATACAAAAGAAGACGTTGATTTATTCAGCGAAGTAGTAGCAAGATCTTTGAACGCAGCAGGAGCGAAACCAGGAATGCAGTTGCATAACGCGTACGGTTACGGAATTTTCACGGGCGGATTGGGATTACATTACGGAGCGGAAAAATTAGGGATGAGCGTTCTTCCGATTTCGGGAGGAATGACCGCGAGACAGGTCGATTTAATTATAGATTTTAAACCTGAAGTTATTTGTTGCTCACCGTCTTACGCGTTGACAATCGCTGATGAATTTGCAAAAAGAGGAATCTCGGCGGAAGAAATCAGTTTAAAATACGCTGTTTTAGGCTCAGAGCCGTGGACGGAATTGATCAGACATCATATTGAAGAAAGATTAGGCGTTCATGCAACCAATATTTATGGGTTAAGTGAAATTATCGGACCTGGAGTTTCAATGGAAGATTTTGAAGAAAAAGGAGGCTCTTATATTTGGGAAGACCATTTTTATCCTGAAATTTTAGACCCGATTACAAAACAGCCCGTTCCTTTTGGTGAAGAAGGCGTTTTGGTGATTACCACTTTAACGAAAAAAGCGATGCCGCTTTTACGTTACTGGACGAACGATATTACCAGTCTTTATTATGATGAAAACTCAAAAAGATCAATGGTGAAAATGCGGCCAATTCTTGGAAGAGCCGATGATATGTTGATCGTAAGAGGGGTAAATGTATATCCAAGTCAGATTGAGGAAGCGTTTTCCCATGTGGAAGGCGTGGTTCCGAATTATTATTTAACACCAATTGAGAAAGAACAAATGTGTGTGGCGCTGGATATTGATGTTGAAATTGATGATGAATTGGTAGCTTCGAAAAATTTGGATCAAAATACCGATGATTATGCTATTTTTGTCGGAAACTTTGGAAAAAGTATAGAAAACGAAATAAAAAAACGAGTAGGAATCACCACGAAAGTGAAAATTCATGCTCAGGACAGTTTACCTAAATGCGAAGGTGGAAAAATTAATAGAATACTAAAAACAAAATGAATTCATTTTATAAATTAAAAACTGTAAAAGTTCAGAAAGATACCAACGATGCTGTAAATGTAGCCGTTGAAATTCCTGAGGAGCTGAAGGATAAATTCAGATTCAAGCAGGGGCAGTATCTTAATTTCCGAATGATGATCAACGGGAACGAAGAGAGACGTTCTTATTCTATCTGCAATGCTCCGAGTGAAAAAAGCAACACGCTGGAAGTATTGGTGAAATTATTGGAAAACGGAAAAGTTTCCGGTTATTTCAATGAACATCTTCACATGGACGAAATCCTTGAAGTAATGCCTCCGATGGGTGGCTTTAATACATCTTATCACCCGACAAACGTAAAAACTTACGTTGGTTTGGCGGCAGGAAGCGGAATTTCTCCGGTGTTGTCAAATATTAAAGAAAGTCTTTATCAGGAACCGAATTCAAACGCTTATTTGTTCTACAGCAACAGAAGCATGAATCATGTCATGAAAAAAGCTGAGATCGATAAACTGGTTGACACTTTTAACGGAAGACTGAAAGTTGTTTATTTAGTAAGCCGTGAGCAACACGAAGATCCGATTTTTGAAGGAAGAATCTCTCCTGAAAAATTAGATCAGCTGTTCGAAAGATATACAGATATTGATGTTAAAGAATCTACCTTCTTCATTTGCGGCCCTTCAGAAATGATTAAAGGGATTGCTGATTATTTAAAGAAGGATAAAAAAGTACCTGCCATTCAGGTTTTATTTGAATATTTCACCGCTCCAGACGAAGAGAATACGGAGGAAATGAGCGATGAATTCAAAGCTATTGCCAATATAGAAAGTATGGTAACAGTAATCATTGATGATGATGAATATTCGTTCCACCTTAATTCTAAAAAAGAGAGTATCTTAGATAAAGCATTGAAAGACAATCTTCCTGTACCTTTTGCATGTAAAGGAGGAGTTTGTTGTACGTGTAAAGCCGAAGTTTTGGAGGGAGAAGTTTTCATGGAGAAAAACTACGCGCTTACCGAAGAAGAAGTAGCCAGAGGCTTTGTTCTTACCTGTCAATGTCACCCGACAACGAATGTGGTGATGCTTAATTATGATGTATAATTTAATGTAACAATATATCAATTTACCAGTGTAGTAATCATTGGTACATTGTTAGACTGATACATTGTTAAATTGAAAAAATTATGGACTTAGAAAAATTTGTACAATACGTACACGACGAAAATAAAGTAGAACCAAAAGATGTAATGCCTGATGATTACAGAAAACTATTGGTTCGTCAGATTTCACAGCACGCACATTCTGAGATTGTTGGAATGTTGCCTGAAGCCAACTGGATTTCCAGAGCACCTTCATTGAGAAGAAAAATGGCGCTGTTGGCTAAAGTTCAGGATGAAGCAGGTCATGGTTTATATTTGTATTCTGCGACTGAAACGTTAGGAAATGGAACCATCAGAGCGGATAGAGATGCGACTTATGATGATATGTTGGAAGGAAAAGCAAAATACTCAAGTATTTTCAATTATCCGACGTTGAGCTGGGCAGATATCGGTGCCATTGGCTGGTTGGTTGATGGAGCTGCGATTATGAATCAGGTAATGTTGATGGGGAATTCTTACGGTCCTTATTCAAGAGCGATGGTGAAAATCTGTAAAGAAGAATCTTTTCACCAAAGACAGGGCTACGAGATTTTAATGGCGCTTTGTAGAGGTACAAAACAGCAGAAAGAAATGGCTCAGGCTTCGTTAAATCGTTTCTGGTGGCCGGCTTTAATGATGTTTGGACCTAATGATGACAGCTCGCCAAACTCTAAAATTTCTATGAATTACAGAGTAAAAAGAGAAAGTAACGACAGTCTTCGTCAGAGATTTATCGACGTTACGGTTTCTCAGGCTGAATTTTTAGGATTAACCGTTCCTGATAAAGATTTAAAATGGAATGAGGAAAGACAGCATTATGATTTTGGAGAACTTCCGTGGGATGAATTCATGGAAATCTTAAAAGGAAACGGTCCTGCCAACAAAAAACGTATTGAAACCAAGAGAAAAGCTCAAAGAGAAAATTCTTGGGTAAAAGAAGCTGCGGCAGCTTTCGCAGAAAAACAGGAAAAAATTTCAATATAACAATATACCGATGTAAAAATGTAGCAATTCAATTGTCATTCTGAGCAAAGCGAAGAATCTCATTATTGTTAAACTGGTACATTGATACATTGTTAATTTAATTTTATTTATGGCAAATTTAGATATGTGGGAAGTGTTTATTCAGACTAAACCGGGATTATCTCACAAACACGTTGGAATTGTACAGGCACCAACAGCAGAAATGGCTTTGCAGAACGCAAGAGACGTTTATACAAGAAGAAAAGAAGGAACTTCCGTTTGGGTTGTTCCAAGTAAATATATTGTGACTTCAGAAGGAATTGATAAAGAAGCATTCTTTGATCCGGCTGATGACAAATTGTACCGTCACCCGACGTTCTACGATATTCCTAACGATGTAAAAAATATGTAATAAAGAAGTTAGAAGTTAGATTCTAGAATTTAGTCTAATTTCTAACCTCTAATTTCTAAATTCTATAAAAAATGAACCCATTATATAATTATTTATTAAAACTAGCGGACGACAGTTTCATTATGGGACAGCGTTTGTCTGCATGGTGTGGTGAAGGTCCTTATTTGGAGGAAGATATTGCATTGACAAACATTGCGTTGGATGAGCTTGGTCAGGCGAATAACTTTTACGTTTATGCTTCAAGAGTGATCGATAACGGTAAAAGTGAAGATGATTTGGCATTTTTAAGATACGAGCATGAATATTTAAATGCACACTGGACGGAACTTCCGAACGAAGATTATGCACAGACAATTTTAAAGGTTTATGTTTTCGCAGTATATCAGAAATTGATGTACGAAGCATTATCGAATTCTGCCAATGAAGAATTGTCTGCCATTGCTCAGAAATCTTTGAAAGAAGTAAGATACCATTATACTCACACTGCTTCCTGGATGAAAATTTTCGCTCAGGGAACAGAAGAAAGTAAATCCCGTTTAGAAAAAGCGATTGAAAGTATCTGGGAATACACAAAAGGTCTATTTGCAAAAACAGAAGGAGAAGATGACTTGGTAGCTTTAAATATTGCTCCGAATACAGATGCTCTTTATGAAGAATTTTTAGCAATTACACAGAAAGATTTTGCAGATTTCGGTTTAGAATATCCAACGAATCCTTTTATGCAGCCAAAATCAAGAACAGGTTACCACACAGAATATTTTGGATTTATCCTTTGTGAATTGCAATATATGCAGAGAGCATATCCGGGATGTACATGGTAAAAAAATCAATGAGTTAATTTGAAAATCGGAGAATTTGAAAATTACGAGCAACGTATCATTTTCAAATTAGCACATTTTCAAATTTTCAAATTAATTATGAAAAATCCTTTAGAAATATTAGAGCTCGTTCCCGATCCGGAAATTCCGGTAATCAATATTGTGGAATTAGGTATTGTAAGAGAAGCGAAAATCACGAGTGAGAATTCTTGCGAAGTGACCATTACGCCGACTTATTCTGCCTGTCCAGCCATGTTTACCATTGAGGAAGACATCATGAAAATCATGAAAGAAAATGGTTGGGATGCGAAAGTAGTCACCAAAATGTTTCCGATTTGGACAACAGACTGGTTGACAGATGAAGCGAGAGAAAAACTTCGTGTGTACGGAATCACACCTCCCGAAAAAGGAGCCGACGAACATCACATCGGGAAGCCGAAAAAATGTCCGCGTTGTGGTTCTATGAATTCAAAACAGATCAGCAGATTCGGATCTACATTGTGCAAGGCTTCGTATCAGTGCTTAGACTGTTTAGAGCCTTTTGACTATTTTAAATGTCACTAAAACTAATATAGCAATGTATCAATGTAACAGTTTACCAATATGCTCAGTATGACATTACAATTGTTATATTATTAGACTGATAAATTGTTACATTATGACTAAATTAGTGCATTGTTAAATTTAAAAATTAATACTATGTATACACAACTTGATATTGAAACGCATTTTGACGGAAAACTGAAAATTGCCTACCTGAATCAGCCGGAAACTATGAACGCGCTTACAAAGCCGTCTTTATCAGATCTAAAAGACTTTGTTAAAGAATGTAGTGAAGATCCTACGGTAAGATGTGTGGCCATTTCGGGAAGAGGAAGAGCTTTTTGTTCCGGTCAGAATCTGGATGATGCGTTTGTTCAAGGTAACGAGCATCATGACAATGATATCATCAGAAAGATTGTAGTAGATTATTACAACCCTTTGGTTACGGAAATTACACGTTGCAAAAAACCTGTAGTTGCATTGGTAAACGGTCCTGCAGTAGGAGCTGGAGCAATGTTGGCATTAATTTGTGATTTCGTTTTAGCTTCTGAAAAAGCGTATTTTGCTCAGGCATTTTCAAATATCGGTTTAATTCCTGATACAGGAGGAACGTATTTCTTACCTAAATTATTGGGAAGACAATTAGCAAATTATTTAGCATTTACGGGTAAGAAATTATCTGCTGAAGAATCAAAATCTTACGGTTTGGTGGCTGAAATTTTTACTGAAGAGGAATTCGCTTCTAAATCATTAGAAATTTTAGAAAAAACATCAAATATGCCAACTGTTGGACTTAAATTAACCAAAAAAGCATTTGCTGCTTCTTACAATAATACGCTGAAAGAGCAATTGGAACTGGAAGGAGATTTACAGCAGGAAGCTGCAGAAACAGAAGATTTTAAAGAAGGGGTAAGTGCCTTTCTAGGAAAAAGAAAACCTAATTATAAAGGAAAATAAGAATTAATATAACAATGTACCAATGTAGCAGTTTAACAGTGATTGTTACATTGTTACATTGATACACTGTTACATTATGGAAGTAGGAATTATCGGTGCCGGAACGATGGGAATCGGCATTGCACAAGTAGCCGCAACGAACGGATGCAAAGTTTGGGTCTATGATGCCAATGCAAAACAAGTAGAAACGGCAACCGTAGGTTTGGAAAAAACATTAACCAAATTGGTTGATAAACAGAAGATTTCAGCAGAGAAAATGACTGAAATCTTAGCTAATATTTCCATTGCTACAGAATTGAAGGACTTCAAAGATTGCGAATTAGTGATCGAAGCCATCATCGAAAACAAAGAAATTAAAACCAAAGTTTTCACAGAATTAGAGAAACATGTTTCAGAAAGCTGTGTGATTGGTTCCAATACATCATCTATTTCCATCACCTCTCTCGGTGTGGAATTACAAAAACCGGAGCGTTTCATCGGAATTCACTTCTTCAATCCGGCTCCATTGATGCCTTTAGTTGAGGTTATTCCATCTTTATTAACAGAAAAATCTTTAGCGGAAAAAATCTACAATCTTATGAAAGATTGGGGTAAAACACCTGTTATTGCAAAAGATATTCCCGGATTTATCGTTAACAGAATTGCCCGCCCTTATTACGGTGAAGGCCTAAGAATTGTTGAAGAAAACATCGCAACAATAGAACAGGTTGATGGAGCCATGAAGACAATCGGAAATTTCAAAATGGGACCGTTTGAATTAATGGATCTCATTGGTGTTGATGTCAATTTTTCAGTAACAAAAACGGTTTACAACGAATACTTCTACGATCCGAAATACAAGCCATCTCTTCTTCAACAAAGAATGTCTGAAGCAAAACTTCACGGCAGAAAAACAGGAAAAGGTTTTTATGATTATTCTGAAGGTGCTGAAAAACCTGTTGCCGAAAAAGATGATGCCCTTTATCAGCAAATATTTCTGAGAATTATCTCTATGTTGATTAATGAAGCGGTTGAAGCAAAAAGATTAGGTGTTGCGAACGACGAAGATCTTGAATTAGCAATGCAGAAAGGGGTAAATTATCCAAAAGGATTATTGGCTTGGGGAAAAGAAATCGGTTATGCAAAAATCTCAGAAACTCTTCAAAGTCTTTATGAAGAATATCAAGAAGAAAGATACAGACAAAGCCCGTTACTACGTAAAATGAATTAAACAATTTGAAAATTGATTATCAATGGTTTTCATTTTCAAATTCTCAAATTAATATTATGGATATAAACGGATTCAGAGCCGAATTGGAAACGAGGCTTCTCATTGAAAAAGAATATATAATTCAGGAACTTTCTTCAATACATGATGATCAGGAAAAATTGAATTTATTGGGGAAATTTAATGACCAATATCGCGGGTTGATCAAAAGATTAGCCAATGAATATGGTATTGACTTAAATGAAGCTTATCCAACTGAAAATCCATCCGATTCAGAAAACCTTTCATACGAACAGATAATTCTTGGCAAAACCATGAGTATTTATGACAAATTGGTTGATGAATTATATGAAGAAATAACAAACATAAATTAAAATGAATCCAAGACAGGTTGCAGAATATATGTTCGATCAGGATTATTTTTCCCAGTGGATGAACATTAAAATGATCGAAGTCAAAGAAAATTATTGTTTACTCGAAATGCCCATCAAAAAGGAAATGTTGAATGGGTTAAAAACCGTTCACGGAGGTGTTACGTTTGCTTTTGCAGATTCTGCACTGGCATTTTCGTCTAATAATTCCGGAGATGCAGCTGTTGCACTGAATTGTATCATCAATTTTACCAAAGCGGGAAAAGAAGGCGATGTTTTCAGAGCAGAAAGTATCTTAGTAAACGACACCAGAAAAACCGCTGTTTATGACATTAAAATTACCAATCAAAATGAAGAATTGGTTGCGAAATTTGTCGGAACAGTTTATAAAATCGGAAAAAAAGTAACGGAGCTTTAGGCTCAATATAAAAATCTATCCATGTAACAGTTTACCAATGATAATGATGAGATAAAATTAATTTTTTACACAAATGATAAACTTTGACAACAATCCATTAATTTCGAAAACAGTTTAATTTTCTTTAGATATAATTGAATTTTGTGAACTGTTAGATGAAAGAAGAAAATTTGTTATAGCAAAACAATTGTTGCGTTCTGGAACAAGTATCGGAGCGAACGCATTTGAAGCACAAAACCCTCACAGCAAAAATGATTTTATAAATAAAATTAAAATTGCGGCTAAAGAATTAGAAGAAACAAAATATTGGCTCTATCTCTGTAAGAATTCTAAGACTTATCCTTTTAATGAAAAGTTAGAACTTCAGATCATTGAGATTGGGAAAATTATTTATAAAATATTAAGTACAAGTCTAAATAAAAATCAACCAATTTAGCATTGGTACACTGTTACATTGCTAGATTGTTACATTAAAATCATTATGAATAACGTATATATCATTGACTATGTCAGAACTCCCATTTCAAAATTACAGGGAGGATTATCGGAAGTAAGAGCTGATGATTTGGCGGCAATTGTTATTAAAGAAGTGGTAGCAAGAAATCCTGAAGTTCCTGTTGAAGAAATTGAGGATGTTATTTTCGGATGCGCAAACCAGGCGGGTGAAGATAACAGAAATGTAGCAAGAATGGGGCTTTTACTGGCTGGACTTCCGTATAAAATCGGTGGTGAAACGGTAAATAGACTTTGCGCTTCGGGAATGTCGGCGGTAGCAAATGCTTTCCGTTCAATTGCTGCGGGCGAAGGTGAAATTTATATTGCAGGTGGGGTAGAACATATGACGCGTTCGCCTTATGTAATGTCAAAACCTAGCGCAGCTTTCGGTAGAGATAGCCAAATGTTTGATACGACTTTCGGATGGAGATTCGTTAATCCTAAGATGAAAGAATTATACGGAGTTGACGGAATGGGAGATACTGCTGAAAATTTAGCAGATATGCATAACATTAGCCGTGAAGATCAGGATAAATTTGCTGTCTGGTCTCAACAAAAAGCGACTAAAGCTCAGCAAAGCGGAAGACTGGCGGAGGAAATTGTAAAAGTTGAAATTCCACAAAGAAAAGGCGAACCGAAAATCTTCGATACAGACGAATTTATCAAGCCAACTTCTTCAATGGAAGGATTAGGAAAACTTCGTCCGGCTTTCAGAAAAGAAGGAACAGTAACGGCAGGAAATGCTTCTGGAATGAATGACGGAGCAGCTGCTTTAATTCTGGCAAGTGAAGAAGCTGTAAAAAAATATGGTCTAAAACCAAAAGCTAAAATTTTAGGTTCATCTGTTGCTGGTGTTGAGCCAAGGATTATGGGAATCGGACCTGTTGAAGCGACTCAGAAGTTATTAAAAAGACTGAATCTTTCTTTAGATGATATGGATATCATTGAATTGAATGAAGCTTTTGCAGCTCAGGCTTTAGCAGTAACAAGAACATTAGGTTTAAAAGATGATGATTCAAGAATAAATCCAAACGGAGGAGCGATTGCAATCGGTCATCCACTTGGCGTTTCAGGCGCAAGAATCATTGGTTCTGCCGCTATGGAACTTCAAAAACAAGATAAAAAATATGCATTGTGTACCCTTTGTATCGGTGTCGGACAAGGCTATGCAATGGTAATTGAAAAAGTATAACTTTTTCAAGAATGTAACAATATAAAAATGTATCAATGTAACAATTCCATTGTCATGCTGAGCTTGCTTGTAGTGAGCTTGTCGAACTATCGAAGCATCTCAATTGGTAAACTGTTAGATTGATACATTGTTAAATTAAATTTTTAACAAAAATTTTATGAATATTTACTCATATCACGGAATTCGTCCCATCATCAAACCATCCGCTTATGTTCATCCACAGGCGGTAATCATCGGAAACGTGGAAATTGGCGAAGAAGTTTATATCGGTCCCAATGCGGTAATCCGTGGGGATTGGGGTAAAATTATCATCAAAGACGGCGCGAATGTTCAGGAAAACTGTACACTTCATGTCTTTCCGGGAATTGAAACTATTTTAGAAGAATCAGCACACATCGGTCATGGTGCAATTATTCATTCCGGACATATCGGAAAAAATTGTTTGGTTGGAATGAATGCAGTGGTGATGGACAAAGCCGTTATCGGTGACGAATGTATCATCGGAGCTTTGGCTTTTGTTCCCGCAAATTTCAAATGTGATGCAAGAAAATTAATCGTGGGAAGTCCTGCAAAAATCATCCGTGATGTTTCTGATGAAATGATTAGATGGAAAACAGAAGGAACAAAACTATACCAGGAGTTAGCGAGAGAAGGTAAAGATGCTATTCTTCCTTGTGAACCTTTTACAGAATATGTTCAGCAGATTCCTACAAAAGTTGTTGATTACAGCATTTGGGATGATGTGAAATAAATTACCACACAAAATTAAATATGTTAAAAAAACTTCTCATTTTCTTCAGTATTCTGGTTGCATTTCAATCTGTGGCTTTTGCTCAGACTATAAATGTAAAACCATTGACTATTGGAGAAATCAGAACCATAAAATCTAAAATTTTAAATGAAGACAGAATTTTGAATATCTATCTTCCGCAAAATTTTGACAAAACAAAATCCTACCCGATTATTTATCTTTTAGATGGAAGTATGAATGAAGATTTTATTCATGTGACAGGTTTAGTTCAATTCTTTAATCAAATGTATTCCATGCCGGAAACAATTGTGGTTGGAATTGCTAATATTGATCGAAAAAGAGACTTCACTTTTCACACTGATTTAAAAGATTTACAAAAAGATTATCCAACAACGGGACATTCGGATAAATTCATCAGTTTTCTTGAAAAAGAATTGAAACCTTATATCGAAAGTCAGTTTAAAACTACCGATAAATATCTTTTCGGTCAATCGTTGGGTGGACTTTTAGCAACAGAAATTTTATTAAAAAAGCCTGAAATGTTCAATAATTATTTCATCATCAGTCCAAGTTTGTGGTGGGATGATGAAAGTCTTTTAAAACAGGCTTCTCAATTATTAACCAAAATTCCGGATACGAAGAAATTTATTTATGTTTCTGTTGGAAAAGGTGAACATCCGGTGATGGTAAAAGATGCTGAAGATTTATTTGATGTTTTAAAAAAATCAAATAAGAAGAACTGGACGGTAGAATATAAAATGATGGAAACAGACAATCACGCAACAATTCTTCACAGAAGTTTGTATGAAGGTTTGGTGAAATTATTTCCGTATCAGGAAGCGAAAAATTAAAAATGTAACAATCTAAAAATATATCAATATAACAATTCGTGCTGTCATGCTGAGCCTGTCGAAGCATCTCATTAGTAAACTGTTAAATTGATACATCGTTAAATTAAATATTATATGGAAAAGTTAAAAAACTATATCCACGGTGAATGGATAGAAGGCTCTGGAAACGGAATCCCTTTGTACAACGCTGTGACAGGAGAACAGGTTGCTGTTTCCGATACAGAAGGACTGAATTTTGAACAGGCTTTAGATTACGGAAGAACAGTAGGTTACAAAAATCTTTCATCCATGACGTTCTATGATCGTGGGGAAATGTTGAAAAAAGTAGCACTTTACCTTTTAGAAAGAAAGAAAAAATATTACGATTTATCATATAAAACAGGGGCAACTCATGTTGATTCTTGGGTAGATATTGAAGGAGGTTTCGGTACTTTCTTTACGTATTCGGGATTGGCGAAGAGAATGCTTCCAAACACTCCTTTTTGGGTAGATGGAGAAACTCAGAAAATTTCAGCAAACGGAACTTTTCTGGGAACTCATATTTTAACACCGAGTGAAGGAGTTTCAGTACAAATCAATGCGTACAACTTTCCTGTTTGGGGAATGTTGGAAAAGTTATCCACATCGTTGCTAGCAGGTGTTCCGTCTATCGTGAAGCCTTCTCCGTTTGGTTCATATTTAACGAACGCAGTTTTCCAGGATATGATTGAAAGCGGAATTCTTCCGGAAGGAGCTGTTCAGTTGGTTTGTGGAGAACCGGGAAATATTCTGGATTATATTCAGGATGGAGATTCTGTGTTGTTCACAGGTTCTGCAACGACAGGTAGAAAATTAAAGTCTTTACCATCAATTGCAGGAAATGCTGTTCGTTTCAACATGGAAGCAGATTCTTTGAACTGTTCAATTCTTGGATTGGATGCAAAACCGGGAACTCCTGAATTTGATTTATTCATCAAAGAAGTTCGTAACGAAATGACCACGAAGGCCGGACAGAAATGTACAGCGATCAGAAGAATTATCGTTCCTGAAAACTTAATAGGAGACGTTCAGAATGCTTTATCTAAAGCTTTAGACCAGACAAAAATAGGAAGTCCGTTGAGCAGAGAAACAAGAATGGGTTCTTTGGTTGGAAAACAGCAGTATGATGAGGTTTTAAGAAAAATAAATTTATTAAAAGCGGAAACAGAGCTTGTTTATGACGGACAGCACGAATTGATAGATGCCAACTATGAAAATGGAGCATTTATGAGTCCAAAATTGTTCTTGAACGATTCTCCGTTTACAAAAAATATCTCTCACGATGTCGAAGCTTTCGGACCAGTTTCTACGTTAATGCCTTACAAAGATGCGGAAGAAGCAGCTGCTTTGGCTAAAAGAGGAAAAGGGAGTTTGGTGGGGTCTATCATTTCTCACGATGATCAATTTGTGGCAGAAACTTCGTGGAAAATGGCTTCTCAGCACGGTAGAATTTTCGTTTTAAACAGAGATAATGCAAAAGAAAGTACTGGGCACGGTTCTCCACTTCCTACTTTAATGCACGGTGGTCCCGGTAGAGCAGGTGGTGGTGAGGAAATGGGTGGTTTAGGCGGTCTTCATTTCTTCCTTCAAAAGACAGCGATTCAAGGGTCTCCGGATACTTTGACGGCAATTACTAAAATTTATCAGCAAGGCGCTGAGAAAAAATATTCAGATAAACATCCTTTCCAGAAATATTTCGAAGAAGTTGAGGTTGGAGATTCTTTAGAAACAGCAGGAAGAACGGTAACTGATGCAGACATCGTGAATTTCTCCAATGTTTCTTGGGATCATTTCTACGCACACACGGATGCAACGAGCTTGACAGGAACTATCTTCGATAAAACCGTTGCTCATGGATATTTCATCCTTTCTGCGGCAGCCGGATTATTTGTTTCAGGAAAAAAAGGACCTGTTATTGCGAATTACGGATTGGAAAACTGTTCGTTCTTCAAGCCTGTTTATGCGGGAGATACGATTACGGTTTATTTAACGGCAAAAGAAAAAATCAACAGAGGAGTAAAAGGAAGAAATATTCCTTCCGGAGTTGTGAAATGGTTGGTTGAAGTGGTAAATCAAAGAGATGAGATTGTTTGTGTAGCGACTATTTTAACATTGGTGGCAAAACATTCTCCTTTCATCGATTTAAACTTAAAAAATATTCAAAAAGCTTTAAATGGCTTAACTGAATCGACCCAGCCAGGTTGGGGAAAAATGTCTCCTCAGCAAATGATTGAGCATTTGGAACATGGCGTTTTAGTAAGTTTAGGTGAGCCTGAAGCGGATAAATGTTTCACTCCTGAAGAGCAATTGGAAAAATGGCAGGATTCTCTGTATAATCACAGAAAAATGCCGAAAGATTTCCCTGCGCCTTTCTTGGCTGAAGATGAAAAATTATTAGATCTAAGACATAAAAATTTAGATGCTGCAAAACAGTCTTTCATGGATAATTTAAAGAAATTCGTAATTTATTATAAAGAAAATCCAGAAGCAGAGCACATGAATTTTGTCTTCGGGAAATTAAACAAAGAAATGTGGGAACTGATGCACAAAAAACATTTTACCCATCATTTTGAGCAGTTTGGATTGATTTAATTCAAAATAAAATATAACTTTATAGTCCCTTTTGGTTTTTACTGAAAGGGATTTTTTATTTTTAATCCTTGTCAAGGTTCTGAACCTTGACAAGGATTAAAGGAAAACACACAAATGAAATGACAGATATTAGAACCACACCAATTGAAGCAGATTGTTACTATCATATTTACAATAGAGGAATTAACGGAGAAGATATCTTTAAATCCGATCGGAATTATTTGTTTCTCCTAAGTAAAATTTCGGAATTTCTTACTCCGGTTTGTGATGTTTATTCATATTGTCTTATGTCTAATCATTTTCATTTTTTAATTAAGATAAAATCTGATTTTGAATTGGAGAGCCTTGTCAAGGTTCAAAACCTTGACAAGGCTTGCATAGGACTTCACTCACCACAAAATATTTTCTCAAAACAATTTTCTCGAATTTTCAATTCTTATTCTCAAGCTTTTAATAAAGAAAACAATAAACATGGAGCTTTGATAGAATCTCCATTTAAAAGAAAATTGATTACTTCAGATGAATATTTAATCAATACAATTATTTATATTCACCAAAACCCATTACATCATTCAATTATAGATGATTTTTCAAAGTATAGCTTTTCTTCTTACCAATCTATTTTAAGTAATTCAAAAACGTTATTGAAAAGGCACGAGGTTATTAAATTATTTGATGATAGAGAAAATTTTATAATGTCACACAAAAAAATGATTGATTTTGAGTTTTAGCTTTTCATTGTGAAGTCTGTTGCAAGCTCCTATCCTTGTCAAGGTTTTAAATCTTGACAAGATTATTGATGCTCCATAAAAATCTTAGTTAAAGAAATGTTTTTAATTAAAAATGATAATTACTTTTACAGTAAAATCAGAATCTCATTTATTTAAAACAAAATATGAATCTACACTTTTTCAAAGACTTTGACTTCACCGATTTCTGGAGTGAAAGCAGTTATTCAGTAAGAGATTACATCGAGGAATTTCCGGAAGATGAAATGATTGCTTCTGTTGAAAACGAATTGGGCTATAAACTTCCGGCTTCTTATATCGAATTAATGAGAATCCAGAACGGAGGATTGGTTGAAAAAAGCTGTTTTCCAACAGCAGAAAGTAATTCTTGGGCAGATGACCATGTCGCAATCACCGGAATTATGGGAATTGGAAGAGAAAAAACATATTCAGTTTGTGGCGAACTGGGAAGTCGGTTTATGATGGAAGAATGGGGATATCCGGATGATGGTGTTTATATTGCCGATTGTCCGTCTGCGGGGCATGATATGATTTTACTGGATTATTCAAAATGTGGAAAAGATGGCGAACCGGAAGTCGTACACGTAGATCAGGAAGCAGATTACAGGAAAATTTTTCTGGCAAAAGATTTTGAAACTTTTATAAAAGGCTTAAAAAACGAAGAAGATTTTGATTTGGATTAAATGATGCCTATTTTTAAAGAATAAAATCAATTACTAAAATAATTATATGAAAGAAAACTGGATGCAGAAGTACGAAGATGTGAAAAATATATTGGTTTGTCCAACAGACCTTGAATCTTACTTCACTTTAAATGAAATTGCTGGTCAACAAATCGAAACAATGGAAATTGGAAATGTTTCTCTCCCTTCCGGAAAAATAGTTGTGAGAGATCCGCTTGTTGATTTGAATGGTAATCAGTCACCTTATTTTGTTCAGGCTCCGAAAGGAAATTTTCCAGTGACGATTTCCGTAGTAAAATCTGAAGATTGGGGCGACAGGTATGCTGTTGTAAAAGTTGAGTTTACCGGTGAAAAGCCTGTTGTTTACAGAGAAGCTTTAGTCGGGATTGAAGAATTGGAAGACGTTACCGAAGATGATTTTTTTGGTTTTGGAGTAGATGCCGGTCTAGGTTGCATTACCGATAAAGAAGTGCTTCCTTTTGTGGATAAATTTGTGGCTGAAACTGATGTCGACAATTTTTATGATGATTATTTTGCCGGACTTTTCGAACAAAGCTATAAAGACAATCCAAAAAATCAAAGAGATGCGGGAGATTGGATCAACTGGAAAGTTCCAAATACGGAATATCAGATTCCTATGTTTGCAAGTGGTTTTGGAGACGGAACTTATCCTGTGTATTTTGCTTACGATGCCAATGAAGAAATTTGCGGTTTGTACATTCAATTTATTGATATTGAATTGGCTTTAAGTGAAGATGGAGATGAGGATGATGTAGAGTGATCAGCCTGAAAATTTCGTTTTTCTTAAAAACTAAATATGAATAAAACTTTTGCGGATAAAGTTGTTGAGTTTAATCAAAATTTAAAATATACAGGAGATCTTCCTAAAGATTTTCAGGTATTGAATCCTTATCTTGATAATCCTGAAACAATGGTTGTCATGCAAAAGTTTTATCAAAAATATTACAATGATTCCGATAACAGGAAGTTCATTATTGGAATAAACCCAAGTCGTCATGGTGCGGGAGTTACCGGAGTTCCGTTCACTGATACAAAACGATTGGAAAGTGTTTGTGGAATCAAAATGAAATCCGCTCATACACACGAAATATCCTCTGTTTTTATGTATGATATGATAGCAGAGTATGGTGGAGCAGATGATTTTTACAAGGATATTTATATCAATTCACCTTTTCCTTTGGCGATTGTAAGAAAATCAAAAAGCGGGTGGCTGAATGCCAATTATTATGATGACAAAGAGCTTTTCAGTAAGGTCAAAGATTTTATGATCGATTCTCTGAAAAAACATATAAGTTTAAATCTTGATACTTCAGAAGTTTTTGTTTTAGGAAAAAAGAATGCTGATTTTATTTCAAAATTAAATAAAGAAGCTCAGCTTTTCGATAGAATGACTGTGTTGGAGCATCCGAGATATATTCAGCAATATAAATCGAAAGAGAAACAATTGTATATTGATAAGTATATTTTGGCTTTGAAAAAATAGAATAAAGGCAAACATAGAAAGCTTTTCATAAAATTTTCACTAAATGAATTCGTTTCCCAAAGATTTAAGATTTAAATATAACTGGAGAAAATACCAGAAATTTTTTTTAGATAATGCGAATGATTATTTATATGATAATCATCTGCATATTGTAGCACCTCCCGGTTCGGGAAAAACGGTTCTGGGTTTAGAAATGATGCTTCGTCTTGACAAGCCTACACTTATTGTTGCTCCGACCTTGGCAATAAGAAATCAATGGGTTTATCGATTTTGCGAATTGTTTTTGCAGCAGGAAAATACTCCCGATTGGATTTCAATAGATATTAAAAATCCAAGCTTTGTTACCGTTACAACATATCAGGGAATTCATGCTGCATGTAATAATTTAAGTGAAAATGAGCTTGATGATGAAAGTTTTGCTGAAGAAGTTTTCGGGTCAAATATTTCAAATGTTATAAAAAATCTTAAAAAGCAAAAAGTAGGAACTTTCATTCTGGATGAAGCTCACCATCTGAAAAATGTTTGGTGGAAGAGTTTGATCGAGCTTAAAAGTAAAATTAATCCTACAATTGTTGCGCTTACAGCAACACCTCCTTTTGATGTTTCCGGTATGGAATGGCAGAAATATATTCAGTTAAATGGGAATGTTGATGTAGAAATTTCAGTTCCGGAATTGATGATTGAAGGCGATCTTTGTCCACATCAGGATTTAGTCTATTTTACTTTACCAACTGAAACAGAACAACACAAAATTGAAAACTACTATCAACATGCCCATGATTTTTTCAAAGAAATTAAAAATGATAAAATTATTCTTCATGCTTTAGAAAATCACCCGGTTTATCTTCATCCAGAACATTATCTTGAGTGGATTTATGAAAATCTTTCTTCGTATACTTCCGGATTGGTTTATTTACATTTTAAAGGAAAAGAAATCATAGATCTTCATTTTGAAATTGTAGGGGATCAGCAAAAATTTGTTCCAGAGTTCGATTTTTTGGTTGGAAGAGTTAATGGATTTTTATCTGTTTGTAGATGAAGTGAACTTTAAACAATTTGAAGAACATCGTACCAGTCTTGAAAATAGATTAAGAAGGAATGGTTTTTTAGATAAAAGGGTGGTTAGTTTTTTTAATAATAAAAACTTGACACAAATATTTAATTCGAGCATTGGAAAGCTTGAGGGAATAAAAGATATTGTTGATTTTGAATATTCTGTACTTCAAGATGATTTAAAAATGGTCATTCTTACAGATTTCATTAAGAAAGAGTTTTTAACTAATAATACTCAAAATGATTTAGAACTCGATAAAATTGGAGCTATTCCCATTTTTGAAAAATTAAGGAGGGAAAATACAAATAAGAAAAAGCTAGGTGTTCTTACCGGAAGTATTGTAATTATTCCAAAAACCTCCAAGAGTATTTTTGTTGGATTTTGCAATAAAAAGGGAATTTTTAATATTTCTGTTTCTGAACTTACTTACGACCCAGATTATCTTTTAATCAATATTTCAGACAGTATAAGACATAATATTGTACATATCATTACAGAGATTTTTCAGATTGGTGAAATTCAGGTATTGATTGGTACAAAATCACTTTTAGGAGAAGGTTGGGACGCTCCGAAAATGAATACTTTAATTCTTGCCAGTTTCGTAAGTTCGTTTGTTCTTTCGAACCAGATGAGGGGAAGAGTAATTCGGACAGATAAAGATAACCCGCACAAAACGGGAAATATTTGGCATCTGGTCTGTTTTGATGAAAAAAACGAAAACGGTGGGCAGGATTTTGATATTTTAAAAAGACGGTTTAAAACTTTCGTTGGAGTTTCAAATAACGATAATCCTTCTATTGAAAATAATTTTGAACGATTAGGTATTAAAGCTGATAAAGAGAAAAAAGAATTTTCCTTAATTAATTTACAAACATTTGCCTTTGCTAGAGACAGAGAGAGTCTTTCTAAACGTTGGAAAATGGCTTTAAGTAAAGGAAATGTGTTAATTGAAGAAATACAGATTCCAATTGGAGAAATGAGGGAAAATGAAAACCTGAAAATGGACTATCTGAAAAAAATGATAGGCAATTTTTCAGGAATTATGCTTTCTACTTTTTTTACGTTTCTATATGAAGTTGTTTCTGAGTTGGTTAAATCTTTTGATGATATTCATTCTATAGATGCTTTTTTCAAAGTTTCTATGGTCGCAGGTCTTATCGGAATTGGTGTTTATGGAGGGAAATTTTACAGAGCAACAAAACAATATCTGAAATATAAAAATATAGCAAGACACCTTGAATTGATAGGAGATGTGGTATTGAAAAGTCTGATCAACGAAAAAATTGTTCAAACCCCTGAAGAAAAATTAAAAATAGTAACCTCAAATGATATTTATAAAAACTCGATCTGTCATTTGGAAGGAGGAACTAATTATGAAAAATCACAGTTTATTCAGACTTTGCAGGAATTAATTGCTCCGGTCGATAATCCAAGATATTTATTGGAGCAGAAAAATAAGTTTTTTTTGATGAAGAAAAGTTTATATTTTCCACTTCCGGAAGCTTTTGCTAAAAATAAAAGGAGTGCAGAATTTTTCCGACATACATGGAGCAAGAATTTTTCCGCTTCTGATTTAATTTTTACACGTACAATAGAAGGAAGGCGAATTTTATTAAAACTAAGATTTCAAACATTAATGAAGAGAAACTTAAAAATAGAACACATTCATAAATGGACCCGATAAAATAATCCCCTGAAAAATATTCCAGAGGACCTCATCAAACTTATGTATTAGAATCTTTATTATTCTTTTTCCATTTCCATGGAGGGAACTGCTTTTGCAGTAATAGAGGAAGGAGCTGTAAAGCTGTTCAGACTGATTAATTGACCGATTACCGCTCCATTATAAGGGGTTTCAGGGAAATCCATCGGAATAATGCCTAATTTTTCTGTTGTTTCGGAAGACCATTGCTCGCCTTTTGGAACATAGTGATCAAATAATTTTCCGTTTGTCCCTAGAGGATGCGCCGACAGGTATCCATTTGCTAATGTCTGCGGATAAACTCCACCTGTACCACTCGTAAAATTGATGTAAAGCGTATTGCTTGTATCTGTTTTTGATGCATTAATGAGTTTTAAAACATGATCATCAAACTTACTGTCGAGGTCGTTCAAGAAATAAGGCTGATAATTGTCTTGAATATAAAAGTCTTGCTGATTCCAGTTGACAGCCGGCGGCATCGGATTGGTTCCATTATCTGGCCAAACCATTGTAGCAGCATTGATTCCCATTTGAGTATTATTGTCTCCAAATCTTCTCAGTAAAACAATTTTTCCTCTGGAGTCTTTAAGATTTGGAATATCAAATTTTGTCCATTTTGTTCCGGTTGAATCGTTTTCAACTCCGTACCACATTTCGGGGCGAGCTTCAACGGCGCTTTTTACTAAATCTGTAATGTCATCTCCGTCTCCATCTTTATTAATGGACATGATAATAGTTTCACCCGGATGTTTTTGAAGAAAATCATAGGTAGCATCTAATACATCTTGAAATTTTAAACGCAAATAAATTCCACCATGATATGTACAAAGTTCTCCGCCTTCATTCCTCAATCGAATATCTAAAAATCGGATTCCTTTATACAATTGAGTCATGATATCCATTGTCTGACACATCGTAATATTTTTGATGACTTCAATACTTACTCCCCCCATCGTTTTTATTAGCTTTCCTAAAATAGGAATGAGAAGTGTTAATGCATCTGCTATTTCTTCAAGAACTGCTTGTGAGAATCTGTCCAACAACCCGCTGTTAAGCGTATATGTACAAGAGTCGTGCGTTCCTGGAATGGTAAGTTGTGCCAAGTTTTTATCATCGGAGATATACTTCATCCAGTTTGGATTGTCCTGATCTCTTGCAATGGTAATATATCCTACGTCTGTTTTTACAATAGTAAAGTTTACAAAAAGTTCTTCGTAAAGTCCAGCATATCGCTTTCTCTTACTTCCAATTGTTATTGTAGATCCTATTGCATTTTGTAGTGTTTGAAGGTTTTTGAAAAAAATTCTGATATCACCTTCATCTACATACCCTGCTAAAACCTGAAAAGATTCTCCTGTTTCTTCAAAAGTATACTCAATGATTCCTTCGTCGTCTTTTTCGGTAATGGTTGATCCTTCTTCGAATTCAGTATAAATATTAACAGAAGTTCCGGGTGCAATCGTTTCAGGGAAATGAGAGTTCCATTCCGTCATCTGATAAGAGTAGTGGTAGGTCTTTTTCCAGGTGTACGGAGTCTTATTCGTTAATAAAATTCTAGCGCCTTGTCCCATGATATTTTGTGTTTGATATTTTTAAAACTGCCCGCAATGAAGCAGGCAGTTTACTTGAAGAGTTAGTTCGTTTTTATCCTATTTTTTTATGATTTTATGAGATTCCGAAGAAGATTTTACAATGTAAACTCCTTTTGGAAGTTCAGAAATATCAGCTTCGTTTACGCCTTTTCTGGCTTCAATTGTTTTAACCAACTGTCTTGTTTGGCTGTAAACTTCAAATTTTGAATTTTCAGTAGCTTTAATGGTAAGGGGACCGCTCGTTGGATTGGGATAGATATTTACTTCTTTCTCAGAAGCTTTTACATCATTTGTTCCTAGAACTATACCCGAATCTTTCACCCACGTAAAGGCATCAAAACCTATGTAGCGGTAATCTCCTCCAATGGTAATGCGAAGTTCATCAACGATGATATTCGAATAGTTCTGTCCGTTAAGGTTGGTAAGGTCAATCAAGGTATAACCGTTTGTAGATCCCAGACTTGTTGCAAAGCCGGTAGTCTTGGTTTGTGAAAATTTTGTTACTCCCGTTAATTTTCCCGTAACGGTAAGAGTGCCAGTAGAATTCTGGTTAATAAAATGATTGGCTAGAAATACCCAAAATCTGTTAACTTTAAATAAGTTTGAAGTCGTTTTTATACTGAAAGAAACGTTGGCATTTGCCAGTGTTGCAGTTCCCGTATTATCAATATATCTGTTGTCATTTGCCGTGCCGCTCCATCCTGTATTGGCAAAATTTCCAATGTCAAAAAGTGAAGCAGGAGCATTATGCGAGATAATATTAAAAATTACTCCATTATCCGTAAAACTTGTACTTCCCACGGATTCAGTTTCAAACATTTCTGTACTGGTCTGCGCAAATGTAAAAAAGGAAATGAGCAGACTACAGATTGTAAAAAAAGTAGTGCTTTTCATGATTTTAATTTTTTAGGTTTTTTGATTTAAAATTTATTTATGGTCTTGCCGGGAAAATTCCTGAGACACAAATAATGTAATTTAGCCCTAAATAAGGCGGCATATTATTAACAGGTAAATTCTGACCGATGAACATGGCAGATTTCATATTAATAATAGTATCAGGATCACTATCTACATAACTTGGAATGGAATCAAATTCTCTTCCGTTTGGTGTACCTGTAACAGCTAAAGAGCTCGTAGACGACGGCGAGGTAGAGTTAGCATTTGATTTGGAAACTTTCAGTTGGCTTGCAAATGAAGGAAGATTCGTTTGAATTAAAGTATTCTCAGGTGTTCCTGCCATTTCACCAAGCTCATAAATATTTCCCGTATTAGAACTTCCTGCTCCGATTGGATAGCGACCGTTCAGGTTGGGTAAAGCAAATGTCGTTTGTCCGTTACCTCCGTAAGTCGTTCCCAAAATAGAAAAAAGGGCTGTGTTTTGTGCAATGCTTAATATTTGCCCGTTGCAGTACATAAATCCTCTTGGTGGAAAATTTCCTGCAAATAATTTGATGGTTGCTAATATTTCTTCCATGATGATAATTTTAAATAGTTGGTTTAGATTTATTTAAATTATGATCTTGAAGGATAAATGCCTTCCACACAAATAATATAATTAAGCCCTAAATAAGGCGGCATATTGTTTACCGGTAAGTTCTGCCCTGTGAATGAAACAGATTTTGCATTGATCATAGTATCAGGATCTCCATCTACATAACTTGGAACAGCATCAAATTCTCTTCCGTTCGGTGTTCCGGTTACCGCAATTGATGTCCCTGATGCAGGTGAAGTTGTGTTAGCATTGGATTTCGAAACTTTCAACTGGCTGATAAAACTTGGTAAGTTTGATTGTAAAAGTGTATTTTGAGTTGTTCCTGCCATTTCTCCTAATACATAATTTTTACCGGTGTTTGAGCTGCCTGCCCCGATTGGATAACGTCCGTTTAAGTTGGGTAAAGCAAAAGTAGTGATGCCGTCACCTCCGTAAGTCGTTCCTAAAATTGAAAATAATGCTTGATTTTGCGCAATACTTAAAATCGCTCCGTTGCAGAATAGAAAACCTCTAGGTGCAAAGTTTCCTGCAAATAACTTAATGACTCCGATCATTTCTTCCATGATATTATTTTTTTTCAGTTTTAAATGTTCCTACTCTTTTCTCAGGCTTTTCGGATTCCGCCGGTGGTTATGTTTATTTACAAGTCAAAGGAACGATATCTGTAAAAGTCAGGGTAGAGTAGAAAATACCAAATTGAGCCTTCCGTATTTTTACTGAACGGGCTATTGATTTTATGTGAGAATATTTCTCTTTTGTTCTCAGTAAAAGGTTCTTATTTATTATTTTTGTAAGAATCTATTTAAATCTAAAAAATGAACGAATTCGTAGTTTCAGAACTTAAAAACAATATTGCCGAAATCACATTCGGCACTCCAAAAAGTAATTCTCTTCCAGGGGCAATTCTTGAAAAACTGGCTCAGACTATTTTAGAAGAAGGGGCAAAAGATGAGGTTAAAGCTATTCTGGTAAAAAGTGAAGGTGAAAAAGCTTTCTGTGCGGGAGCAAGTTTTGATGAGCTTTTGGCCATTGAAGAACTGGAAGCATCGACTCAGTTTTTCGGAGGTTTTGCAAAAGTTTTAAATGCCATGAAAAATTGCGGAAAAATTGTGGTGGTAAGAGTTCAGGGTAAAACAACAGGTGGTGGAGTAGGATTGGCTTGTGGAGCAGATTATTGTTTTGCAACGAAAGATTCAGCTTTGGCTTTAACGGAGATTAATCTGGGAATCGGACCTTTCGTAATCGGACCTTATGTAGAAAGAAAAATTGGAAAATCTCAGTTTTCGGCAATGGCAATTGATGCAGACTTCAGATCAGCAGAATGGGCTGAGCAGCATAATGTATATCATTCAGTTTCTGAAAATATAGAAGAGATGGACCAAAAACTCGAAAAGTTTCTACAGACATTGTCTTCAAGAAGCAGTGATGCATTAGCTCTGATTAAAAAAGTTTCATGGGAAGGAACAGATCATTTCAATGAATTGATGCCTGCAAGAATCCACATGAGTGCAAGCCTAATTCTGGAAGATTCTGCAAAAAAGAATATCGAATCGATTAAAGAAAGATTGAGAGCAAAATAATTTTTACTTCTTTATAAAATAGAGCCGTTGGATTTTCCAGCGGTTTTTTTGCACTTAGATTTAACCTGAGTTCGGGAAAAGGCGTTTAGTTTTTCATTATGTGAGAAAGTTTGAAGCTGTTGAGACCAAAATCAGGAACTTTAAGACAATTCGGAGCTCATAGAAATCCTGACAGGAGACTAACAGTAATCTGTAGACTCCTTCGAGTTGTATTATATCGGTTTTATGCAAGATTTAAATTCGTTGGTTGTCATTGTCTCTTTCATTTTTTCAAAAAAAATCTTTGTCGGTTAAAAATAAATTATAACTTTGTATTTCAAAGTTCTTTTTATGGATTCGAAAAATTATCACGAAGACTTATTACACATTCGTTCTATGATGGAGCGATCTTCTAGGTTTATTTCATTGAGCGGATTGTCTGGAGTTGTCGCAGGTTTAGCGGCAATTATTGGTGCAGTGTATGTTTATTTTGTATTTGAGAGAGAAGGAATCAGCTATTTTGATGGTGACAGAAATATTTTCGGACCATCATTGGTAAAAGAACTTGTACTGATCGGAACCTGTATTTTAGTAGTTGCCGTTCTCAGCGGATATATTTTTACTGCAAATAAAAGCAAAAAGAAAGGATTGAAAATTTGGGATGCGACTACAAAACGTCTTTTAGCTACCTTTGCAATTCCTTTGGTGACAGGAGGGTTCGTTTGTTTGGGACTTTTATACCATCATCTTTTTGTCATGATCTCTCCTGCTACTTTGATTTTCTACGGATTGGCTTTAGTAAGTGCAGAACGATATACTTTAACGGATATTAAATATTTAGGATACTGCCAAATTGTTTTAGGATTAATTTCCTTGTTCTTTTTAGGATGGGGATTACTTTTCTGGACTATTGGTTTTGGAGTGCTTCATATTGTCTACGGGATGATTATGCACAAAAAATATAAATAAAATGTCTGGACTTTCTAAGTATATTTTAATTGGTTTGGTTATTTTTGGGAGCTTAATTTTTTTATACTTTTTTATTGTCTTGATTTCAATGTTTTCTTTGTTTGGAGGCTTTGATAAAGCATATTCTGTTGAAGAGCTTAAGAATGAATATTCTGAGAATGAGGAGAAGATTGATGAAGTAATTCAATATTTTAATAAGATTAAACCTCAGGATAAAATTGTGAAAATTGAATTTAAAGATGATAATATTTTAGAAAGACTGAGTATTATTCCTAAAGATAAAAATCAAAGTTCTGATCAGTTGTGGAATGTAAGTGTTTCAGATGTAGCGAAGTCTCAATTAATGAAGAGCTTAAACTGGAGTGAAGATGACATTAAAAGTTTAAAGGAGAAATTGGATCGTGCAGATTGCATTTCAGTAGAAGATGGAGAGCCCATGAAAATAGGCTTTAAAAGGAGTGGATTGGGAATGTACTCATTTAATATTTTTCAAAAAAAAGAAACTGAAAGAAGTATATATAATGATGGCTGCCAATATATTTTAGTAAATAATAAACTAGCATTAGAATATGGAGGAGGTGCGGTAGGTCCGCAATGTTTTCCAGGTAATAAAAAGTAAAATGGTCAATATAAATCAACTCAACAAAGAATTCGAAAGTCGTGTAAGGTTAGGCATAATGTCTGTTCTTATGGTAAACGATTGGGTTGATTTTTCAGAAATGAAAAGTTTACTGGAAATTACAGACGGTAATTTGGCAAGCCACAGCAATGCTTTGGAAAAAGCGAATTATATTGAAGTGAAGAAAGAATTTGTAGGCAAAAAGCCTAAAACATCTTACCGTGTGACACAATCCGGAAGAGAAGCTTTTACAGAGCATATCAATGCACTTGAAAAATTAATAGGAAAATAAAGACTATATTTTTTTATCTATAAACTTTGAATTACAAAGTACTTTTAAAAATTAAAAATAAAAATATGATTTCAACAAACCAAAAAACAACAATTATTTTCGCTTTACCGGCATTATTAATATCTGTAGCTTTTTTTGCAAACCTTTTTGTAGAAGGTTGGAACTGGTCTTCTTCAGACTTTATCATTGCTGCTGTTTTACTTTTCGGAACTGCTTTCTTCATTAATCTCGTCATCCGGTCGGAAAAAAGTCCACGTTTCAAACTGATGATTTCCTTTAGCATTTTACTCGTATTGGCTTTAATCTGGATTGAATTGGCTGTGGGAATTTTCGGAAGCCCATTTGCGGGAAGCTGATGTTGGGTTTAAATATTTTAAAATTATTGGAAAAAAATGCAAATGAACCGGAAAACTTTTTTAAAAAGAATATTTCAACTGTCAGTTGTTGGAGCTTTTCCGATGCTGTATTCATGGCAGGTGGAGCCGTTCTGGCTAGAGTTTGTTGAAAGGAAACTGCCGATCAAAAATCTACCTGAAAATTTAGAGGGAAAAAGATTAATGCAAGTTTCAGATCTGCATGTAGGAAACAGATTCGATTGGAAATTTCTGATTGATTCTTTTAAGAAAGCGAAAAAATATAATCCTGATTTTGTAGTGTACACCGGAGATTTTGTTAATCACGGCACTCTGGAAGAGCGGGAAGATTTAAAAAAAGTCATGCAACATGCTGTGTACGGAAACCTTGGAACTTTTGGAGTTTTAGGAAATCACGATTACGGAAAAAAATGGAAAGAACTTGAGGTAGCTGAAGATATAGGTGAAATTCTTGAAAGCTTTGGAGTCTCCATGCTTAAAAACGAACAGAAAGAAAGTGACGGATTAAATTTTATAGGGTTTGAAGATCTCTGGTCAGCCAATTTCGACCCTATGAAAGTGATGAAACATTATGATCCTTCAAAAGCTAATCTGGTTCTCTGTCATAATCCTGACGCTTGTGATAAAGATATCTGGAATGGCTATCAGGGTTGGATTCTCAGTGGGCATACTCACGGAGGACAATGTAGAATTCCGGGAGTGGTCACTCCAATTCTGCCGGTGAATAATCGAAAATATATTTCCGGAGAAATTAATCTGGAAGACGGAAGAATGTTGTATATCAACCGCGCTATCGGGCATTCTTTTCAGTTGAGGTTTATGGTAAGACCGGAAATTACAGTTTTTACTCTAACGCAAGGGAAGTGATGAAAGATCGGAATATTTTAATGATTGGAAAATTAACTTTCGGGATCACCTTTCTGTTGGGAAATATTTGTCTTTGGGGGTTTATAGGGAGTATGATCATAGAATTTGCAGTAGCGGCTATTCTATTTGTAGGAATTGGAAGTTTAATAAATACGATTATACTTTTTGCACTTTTTGTTTACGGAAGTTTTTATCCGCATAAGCTTAAAGTCTGCTTACAATCTATATTGATTATTCTGATCAACCTCCCTGTATTACTTATTTACTCATTCCTTTTTTATAATTAACTAAAAAATAAAAATAAACTATGAAAAAAATACGTGTTCAATTTCTTCTTTTTGTGTATGATAAAACTCAAAAACTATACAGGAAATATTTTAAAAAGAAGAAAAGACAATGGCAATTTACAGAAAAACAATTGCTGGAATTTCAGGAAGATTCTTTGGGGAGAAAGCTTGGAGAGTTTTATAAAAAACATGGTTTCAGCATGATTCCAAAAATGGAAAATCACGATGTTCATCATTTGATTACAGGTTGTGGAACCCATTTTGAAGATGAGATCGCCATGCAGTTTCTTCTTTTAGGAAACGGAAAACTCAATGCGCATCTTTTGGCTGCGATTGTCTTGGGAACTCTGATCTTACCGGAATATTTGAAAATCTATGTCAAAGCCTATAAAAAAGGAAAGAGTATGCGCCCGTTTTATCACTGGGATTTTGAAGCACTCCTTTGGCAGAATTTTGACCATCTGAAAGATTTTATTCAACAGAAAAATCCAACGGTATTATACTAATGGTTATGAAAAATATAAAATTCAGTGCTGCGGGGAGAAATTTATTTCTTGCCTCTTGGATATTCGGAACAGTCATACTGTTGGGGTATGTGTTTACAGATTTATGGTTTTTTGTCTGCGCAGGATTTTATTATGTGCTCCTGGCAATTATCATTAATACAATTGCCTTTTTCCACGAATTTTTGGCTTTTATCATCGATGTAGCTGATCAAAAGGCTCATGGAAATTCAGCATTGCTGATTTTGCTGAATATTCCCATAGCAATACTGTATTTTTTTATATTCTGTAATCTGTAGATCTCTGATTATCTAATCTTTAATTTAAAAAATATGAAAACACATCATTATATATTCCTTACAACCGCTTTGTTCATCGTATTATTTTATGATGAAAACATGGGACTCAATCTTGGTATTCTGGGGTTGGTCTACTCATTTCTTACTTTCTTTAAAACCGATCAAAAAAACAAAACAAAGACGTTTTTCTTTCTCTTTGTGACGAGTATACTCTCTAGTATTGCGTTTGCCTGGTATGGTGATTTTCCATCGTTTTTAGCGGTTGTAAGTTCCCTTTTACTGCTTTCTTACCGATCAAAAAACAGAAGAATGAAAATTTTATTTTTAATTCCCGTTGTTATCGTCAACTGTTTTACATTTCTGTGCCGTTCTTTAAGTTTTGACCAATGGCTTCCCAAAAAGAATATTCCGGGGCTTTGGCAGAAAATACTCGCCTTTATATTAATTCCTCTGGTGCTTATTTCAGTTTTCTTTGGAATATACTCTGTGGGGAGTGATCATTTCGCCAATCTTTTTAATAATATCGAGTTTGATATCAATGTCTGGCAGCTTTTCTGTATTTGTATTTTAGGATTTTTTATTGCTTTCAATTATTGGAATCATTCAGTTGAAAAAATAATCTACAAACAAAACCATGTGATGGATAACGATTTTCGGGATCAAGATAAAATCCAGAAACCCACGTATTCTTTTCTTGATCTGAACGCAGAAAGAATGAGCGGTGTGATATCTTTTTTTTCCTTAAATATTTTGTTGGTATTTTTTATCATTACCTATAATTATGAGCAGTTTTACGAAACTGTAAAATCTCCGGTTCAGCTTTCAGAAGAAACCCACGAAAGAGTAAATGCGGTGATTGCATCTATTGTAATGGCCATATTGGTAATTATGTTTTACTTTAAATCTAATTTTAATTTTGATCCGAAAGCCAGGTGGATGAAAATCCTGGTTAAAATATGGATCTTTCTGAATGCAGTTTTAGTTATTTCGGCAATGGTGAAAAATTCAGAATATATCACTAATTATGGTTTCACTTATAAACGTCTGGGAGTTTATGCGTTCCTGATTTTATCATTAATAGGATTGGTGATGACGTTCATAAAAATTCAGTACCAAAAAAGGAATGCTTTCCTTTTCAATTCTATGGCCTGGTATGTTTACGGAACAATTCTGATCTGTAGTTATATCAATTGGGGCGGAATGATTACTTCCGAAAATATGAAACGTAAAGATTTTGCTGTAAACTATCATAAAAGTGGAATTAATTTCAGTGAAAAAGCGCTGATAAAATATGCTGAAGAAAAGCACGATAATAAATTAAAACAGGAAATTATACACAATGTAAAAACCTGGAAAAATGAAAATTTTCTGTCTAAGGTTATTTATTATCAGACGATTGGAGACTAATGCTGTAAAGTAAGCTGAAAGTTGAAATAGGCAAGTAGTAATACTAAGTGGATGCGACATAAGGGTGACCGGGACTCAAAATGCATAAGATATTTTTTCACTGCGATAACCTCCTGTATTATGCTTCAGGCATCCTTAATTCCTTACAAACTAATATTTTTTTAATATTTTAAAAAGCATATGGAACAATTTTAGCTTCTCAATATATTCAAATGTTAAAAAAATAACTGTTATGAAAAAATCCTTATTACTAATCCCATTGATCATAATTTCCTGTAAAAAGGATCCGGCCGTAACCGAGACACAAAATAAAGACTCAATGGCGCTTACGAAACAAGCTGATTCAGCTGCAGTTGTTGATTCTGTTGCTTTGAGAAAGAAGGATTCGATAATTAACAACGCTCCGGCAACTAAAGAAGTGTTACGTACAGGGGTGATGAGAAATTTAAAAGAGGATCAGATCGTAAGAACTGCCGATGCCGGGCAATTGCCTTTCACACTGGGGGAAGAATTTACAAAAGACGGTCAGGAATTGATTTTAAAAATAACAGATTTTGATAAACCGACTATTAAAGCTAAAGTTTCTACAAAAGCTAAAGATTTTAATATCCGTATTAATCAGATAAAGCTTCCAAATGGCGATTATGACGGACCTTTCGGGCGGGAGATCACCCATGAAATTGATGGAAAAGGAGAAGTATGGCTGATTATAGGAAAAAGTAATATGGCTTCCGGAAATACCAAGGGAAGTTTTACAGTAAGTGTTGAATAGTTTTAATCATTTTGGTACAATTTCTGCAAACTAAAATTAAAATTTAAAGATTATGAAAAATATATTTTTGACAGCGGCAGTCGCTTCAGTGGCACTTGTAAGTTGTGGAACAGTACAGTCGTTGGTCCAGAATACATTTCCTTATACAGCCAATGTTTTAGTTTCTACGGGAGTACCTGCAGATAAAGAGGTTTCATCAACATCTACCGCTTCCAACGTTCAGACATGGTTTGGAGGTAATAACGATGCTAAAATAAAAGATGTAAGAATTTCTGATGCAAAAGTTTCTGTAGTAAGCCCGGCAGGAGGAAATTTAAGCGCTGTAAAATCTATTAAGGTTTATGTTTCATCCAGCGGAACAAGTGAAAGATTGGTTGCTTCCCGCTCCAATATTTCTTCCAATGCTGGTAGTCTCAATTTAGATCTTAATGATACAGGATTTTTAGACAGCGTTGTAAAAAGTTCAGGTCTTACGGTAAGAACAGTCTATGAATTGAAAAATCAGACGACTTCCGATATGAACCTTAAAATCGCACTTAATTTCAGCAGTGTTCCTGCGAAATAATTTTTATAAAAGTTTATTATTCAAGAAAACGTCTTTCAAAAAAATTTTGAAAGACGTTTTTATTGTAAGGTGAATTTAATTTCTTATTTGAAATCTGCAAGCTCGACATCGAAAATAAGCGTTGCTCCGGGAGGAATTACTCCGCCAGCTCCGTTATCTCCATAGGCAAGGTCAGAAGGGATGTAAAATCTGTATTTTGCGCCCTTTGTCATCAGCTGAATTCCTTCAGTCCACCCTTTTATTACGCTGGAAAGTTGTAGCTCCATAGGTTGTCCGCCACGATTATCCGTAGTGTCAAAAACGGTTCCGTCCATCAATTTTCCTGTATAGGTCACATTGGCCGTGCTTGAAGCTGTTGGTTTTGCTTTTCCGTCACCAGGTTTCAGTACCTCATACTGAAGTCCGCTGGCAGTGGTAGTTATTTTTTTGTTCTGCTTGTTTTTAGCAAGAAACTCAGCGCCTTTCTTTTTGTTTTCTTCGGCCTTTACTTTGGCTTCAGCTTGCTTTTTTTCATTTTGTTTCTGCATGAAATTCTGCATGAAAGTACCCATTTCTTCCTTTGGGAACAATTTTGGTTTATCCGAAAATTCGTCTTTTATTGCCTGAGCCAAAAGGTTAGGATCTATAGACAAGCCCTGTCTTTTCATATTTTGGGCAATATCCATTCCGATATAATATGATGCTTTTTGCTCATCGGTATAGGTGGCGTTCTGGGCAAAAGAAAAACTTACTCCTGTAAGAAGAACTAAGGTAATTAAGGTTTTTTTCATTGTTTAATCTAAATATATTTTGCTGTAAATTTAAGCTTTTGTAATGGAATCCATCACAATGGTAACGGGACCGTCATTTACTAAAGAAACTTTCATATCCGCTCCGAAAATTCCACTTTCGGTTTTCAATCCTGATTTTGAAATCTGTTCTTTAAAATACTCAAAAAGAGGAATTGCTTTATCGGGTTTTGCCGCTTTAATAAAAGAAGGGCGGTTCCCTTTTTTATAATCGGCAATTAAAGTAAACTGACTGATGCATAATATTTCTCCGGAGATATCCGAAACCGATAAATTGAGCTTTCCTTCATCATCTCCAAAGATCCTTAAATTCAGAATTTTCTGTACAAGCCATTCTGCATCTGCTTTTTCGTCATTTTCATCAATACCTATCAAAAGCATCAAGCCTTTTCCGATTTCTCCGACTGTTTTTCCGTCAACTTTTACACTGGATTCCGAAACCCTCTGAATAACTGCTTTCATTAATAATAGATATTTAAATCTTTTGTAGAAGGGTTGTAATTATATAAATATGTTTTTGGAGGAACGCCTGAAACGGCAGTAGGCTGCCCGGTCAGCAAAATCCATTTTGCATCATCCTTTGGACATATAATACTTAAGTTATCTTTTACTTCAAGAGTTGTATTGGCATCAGGACAGATATGAGGTGCATTTCTGTCATAGGCTTTAAAGGTAGTGTCAGAAGATCTGACAACGATTAGCCCTCTTGTTCCGGATTGTGCCAGATCAAGATAAACCCACCCTCCAACTTGGTTCAGATTGTAGTAAGCCGGTTGGTTCAGATTGATCGATACATTGATAGGAGAGCTGGGAAAGCAGTTGACTGTATCTGCACTGCTTCCGCATGAATTTATGGTTAAACTACTGGATATCAGCAATGTAAAAATACTTATTATTGAGAAAGTTTTTTTCATTTCAATTTAAATTTTTATATATTTGTAAAAATTAAACGATTACAACTCGAAAACATTGTCCGGCAAATGTCGGATTATTTTTTTATACTAAAACTAAATTTTGAAAATTATGGCAAGCTATGTTACAAAGGAGGGATTAGAGAAAATGAAAGCTGAGCTGGAACAGTTAGAAACTGTGGAAAGACCTAAAATTACCCAGCAAATCGCGGAAGCAAGAGATAAAGGAGATTTGTCTGAAAATGCAGAGTATGATGCGGCTAAAGAGGCTCAGGGTATGCTTGAAATGAGAATTTCAAAGCTGAAAGATGTTATTTCTACTTCTAAAATTATAGATGAAAGCCAATTAGATACTTCAAAAGTTTCAATCCTTACTACGGTGAAACTTAAAAATAATGCAACAAAACAAGAGCAGGTATTTACATTGGTTCCTGACAACGAAAGTGATCTTAAAACAGGGAAAATCTCTGTCAATACACCTATTGCAAAAGGTTTATTAGGAAAAGTAGTAGGTGAAACAGCTGAAATTACTTTACCGAACGGAAACAAATTATCTTTCGAAGTTCTGGACATTACTCTATAATTAAAGATTAACAGTTAATAATTAAATTGTTAGAACAATTTTTTTACTAATTTCTAACTTCTACAATCTAATTTTTATAAAAAGATGAGCACAATATTCACAAAGATCATTAACGGCGAGATCCCATCGTATAAAATTGCCGAGGATGAAAACTTTATTGCATTTCTGGATGCAATGCCTTTAGTAAAAGGACATACCCTGGTGGTTCCTAAAAAAGAAGTTGATTTGATTTTTGACTTGGATAGCGAAGAATACAAAAACTTATGGAGCTTTGCCCAGAAAGTTGCTAAAAAGGTTAAAAGTGCAATCCCATGTGTAAGGGTAGGAGTAGCTGTTGTTGGATTGGAAGTTCCCCATGCTCATATTCATCTCATCCCATTGAACAAAATGGAAGATATGAACTTTAGAAATGAAAGACTGAAGTTATCAAACGAAGAGTATACTGAGATTCAGAACTCAATTATTAATTCTTAAAAATAACAGAAACTCGTAAAAATTAACTTTTACGAGTTTCTTTAATCATATACTTATATATATTATATAAAAAATGAATTCAAACCAATGTTCTTTCTGTGGCAGAAAAAGAAATGAAGTACAGATGCTGATTTCTGGTCAGAATGGTTTTATCTGTGAGAACTGTATCGAGCAGGCTCACTCAATCGTAAAAGACGGTATTTCAAAAAACGAATATTCTCCGGCAGAAAATATAGACGAACTTAAAAAGCCTAAAGAAATCAAAGAATTTCTTAATCAATATGTAATAGGGCAGGATCAGGCCAAGAAACAGCTTTCGATTGCAGTATACAATCACTATAAGAGATTACTTCACGCTCAGGACGAAAACAGAGAAGTCGAGCTGGAAAAATCAAATATCATCATGATCGGTGAGACAGGAACCGGAAAGACCTTATTGGCAAAAACCATTGCCAGAGAGCTTAATGTTCCTTTCTGTATTGTAGATGCAACGATTTTAACGGAAGCCGGATATGTAGGGGAAGATGTCGAAAGTATTTTATCCAGACTTCTGATGGTGGCAGACTATGATGTAGAGAAAGCTGAAAAAGGAATCGTGTTTATTGATGAAATTGATAAGATTGCTAGAAAATCCGATAACCCGAGCATTACGAGAGATGTTTCCGGAGAGGGAGTTCAGCAGGGATTACTGAAATTGCTTGAAGGGAGTATTGTGAATGTTCCGCCGCAGGGTGGAAGAAAGCATCCTGATCAAAAATATATTCAGGTGAATACCCAAAATATTCTGTTTATTGCAGGAGGTGCTTTTGACGGTATCAAAGAGATCATCGAAAGAAGAATGAATAAGCAGGCAATCGGCTTCAGCGCTGAAAAAATCAATAAAGTTGAAGAAGACGAAGATATATTAACAAATATTAATGCAATTGATTTACGTTCTTTCGGATTAATTCCCGAACTTTTGGGAAGATTTCCAATCATCACTTACCTCGAAAAACTCACAAAAGAAACGATGGTAAGAATCATGAAAGAGCCTAAAAATTCTATCGTGAATCAATTTGTGGAACTTTTCAAAATGGATGGCACGAATTTGGTTTTCACGGACGGAGCGATTGAGAAAATTGTAGAGGAAACTATGGAGAAAGGTTTAGGAGCTAGAGGGTTACGTGGAACCACGGAAAAGGTCCTTGAAGACTATATGTTTTCGATAGGTGAAGAGAAAGAAATTATATTAACTGAAGATAATATTTTTGTTAATAAATGAAATAATTTTTTTTGTTAGAAAAAAAATGATACCTTTGCAGTTGAAGATATTGTATTAACACACAAATATTTATATACAATGAGAAAAAGTTTATTTGCTATTGGTTTATTAGCAGGCGTTTATTCTGTTCAGGCGCAGAATGTTCTATTACACGTAGATAACGCTGCTACTACGTATGTAAGTAAAGGCACACTGGTTTACAGTGGTGGTGGCTTACAGATGAAAGGTACTGGAGCAGTTGAAAATCATGGTAACTTTATGGTTTCAGGTGCGTCCACAGATTCTTTTAAAACTATTGACAATTCTAATGTCGATAAAACAGAAGCGAACGGAGGAAGCAATTTTGTTAATAAATTGAACGAACCTACAGCTTATGGTACTCCAGGAGTTTCCAACAGTTATACTTATGGTCAGCTTTATATTTCGGGTATTCCTCAGACAAATATCACTGGTATCGTTGATCAGGAGCTTACAGCTGCGAATCATGGATCTTATCAGCAGATTGGTTTACCTTTTTATGATAAAACAGCTTCGACACTAAGTACTGAACTAGGAAAAACATTCACTAATGTAAGAGGTTCTAAAAATGATATCCTTAGTTGGAATAATGCTACGGTAGTTTCTCAAAACTTCCCGGTTTATTCTAAATTGGGAGTGACTAATCCGGGAAATGCTTATTATATGTTAGGTGGTCAAGGACTTGATCTTACGACTACTAAAACAATAAAAGGGCGTCCTTTAACTGATCAAGGTTCTTCTGTATTATTAACAAATGCTGGTGCAAATGTTAATTTTGGAGCAACAGGGAACAACATGAATCAGTATAATGAAAAGTATTACAGTTATCTGCAGGATGGCTGGGATGCACCTTCAGGAGCTTGGACAGGTACTTACGGTAAAAATATTTATCAGTTTGCCAATCCTTTTATGACCAATTTAGATTTATCTAAAATTGCGTTCGCTGAATCTGGAGCGGGAGATGGTAATAACTTAACAACTATCCGTGGGGTAAGAGTAGATGTTGTAAATGTTGCGACTACTAGTGGCGGAACAGGTTCTACATCATACAAATTCATCACTTTTGCAGGTGGTGAGCCAATCGGTGACGTTGAATATACTATGGTAAGACCAATGGGTACTTTCGTAGTGAAGTTGGATAATAATTCAGCTACAGGTGCTAATGCTACTCTTAATGTTGGTAACTTAAGAAGATTCAATTATACTCCTAGAACTGATGGTACTGATTACAGCGTTACTGCTGCAAAAAATTCTGCAAAAGCAGGTACTGTAAAACAATTAGGTGTTATTGGTCTTGATGGTACTGGTAAAGAAGTTGCAAGAACATATTATGTAGTATATCCTGATGGAACAACAGGGCACTCTGCTACTGCTAAATCTCAGGTTTCTGCCGTTTCTGCTAACGTTATCGGTACTTTTGAGGAGGCTCCAAACGGAGGTTATGACAATAACTACACTGGTCAGTATTGGTTATATATCAATGAAGCTAACGAAACCAACTTTAAAGGTAAAAATATTAAGCTAGTAAATTATGACCTTAATAAGGTTAAATCTTACAAATTTGAAGTTAGAGAAAATGGAACGCTTGTAAATACAGGTACACATGCGCTATCTTCAGGAACTGGTTTCTATTATAAAGCACCAAACGGAACTGCTCAACAAGCTAAGCAAGGTGATGTAGTTGCTGTTGCAGGAGCTGAGTATGATCTATATTACGGAGAGCCAAACAACACGAATGTTTTAGCAGTTGAAAAACCAGTTGCTACACCTTCTAGAACAATGGTTGTTTATAATCCTGAAATCACAAATTATATCGTTAGATTTGATCCTAAATGGAAAAAGGCAGATATTGAAGTTTATGATATGAGTGGTAAACTTGTTATTTCTAAAAAAGCAGTTGATGCATCAAGAGATTTCGTAATTGAATTAGATAGTTCTATTAAAAACTCTTACATCGTTAAAATTGTTTCAGACAAGGGAGAAACTGTTAATACCAAAATCTTAAAATAAAATATATGAAAACTATAAATAAACTAGTATACGCTTTTTTCTTTTTATCGGTTTTACTAATTAATGCTCAACCACCAGATCCAGGAGGAGGTGGTGGAGGGGTAGGACCCGGAGTTCCTTCTGCGCCAATTGATATGTATGTTTATGTACTGGGAATTGTGGCGGTAATGTTTATTGCATTTTTTACAAAAAAGTACAAAAATCAAAAAATATAAAATTTTATTAAAATATTTGAAACTCTCTGATTAGTCAGGGAGTTTTTTTATTTTTACATTATGAAAAAGATTTATATACTATCTACAGTATTAACTGCATTTTCTTTGCAGGCTCAATTTACAGTAACGGTTCAGACGCCGGCTGATTTTAAAGATCAGGACGCTATCTTATATTCATTAAACGGTTCAAAAGATATTATTGCTTCAAAAGAGAAGCTGAAAAATAACACATTAACTTTCAAGTATCCCACTAATTATATGGGGATGATGAAAATTTATTTTCCGGGAACTAATAATTCTTTTAGTTTCATTTCTGAAAATAAGAATGTGAATATAAAACTGTTGACTGAAAATAGTAAAATCAAAGACATCACTTATCTGGATGAAGCCAATGATTTGATGAGTAAAACACAGGAAGGTTCTCAGAAAAAGGAATTGATACTTCCGGCTTTGTCTCAAATCAAAGAATATTATAAAGATAATACAGACTTTGGTAAGGCTTTAAAAACTGAGATCAACAGACTTTCTGGTAATTCTGGTGAAATAGACCAGACCAATCACCCTTTTATTTATTATTACAATACAAACTATAATAAATATCTGTCTAATGACAACTCAAAAAAAGCCAGCCAGGATGATATTATCAATTTTATAGATAAGTCAAATGATATGTTGGAATCATCATCGTTATTAAGACCTTTATTAGTTGGTTATCTTAATTCAGGTGGCAATACCAATGTGGCAGGGTCAGTAGATAAACTTTTAGACCGATTAAAAGTTGAAACTCCAAGAGGACAAACGGTACTTTCTGAATTAATAGATATTTTTGATGTCTATGAAATGAAAGATCTTAAAGATAAATACCTGACGCAGGCTAAGAATCTTAAATGTACGATCACTGATCGATTGGCATCTACCATCAATTCAAATAAAAATGTGGAAATTGGCGCTGTTTTTCCTAATTACAAATTTCAGTCTGCTGTTGGAACTACTGCAAAATCTCTTCATGATATAAAAGCGGATAAAAAAGTGGTTGTTTTCTGGTCGTCAACATGCTCACACTGTGAGAGTGAACTTCCTCAGCTTTTGGCAAAATATAATGATCTGAAAGCTAAAAATATTCAGGTGGTCGGTTTATCCATGGATGTTGATAAGGATTCTTATAGCAAAAAGATTTCTGCATTTCCTTGGATCAATGATTCAGAATTGCGAGGATGGAACAGCAGTTATGTAGAAACATACAATGTTCATGCAACTCCGACGTATTTTATTTTAGATGCTAACAATAAGATAATCAGTAGACCAGATCATGTTGGTGATGTTTTAGAATATTTTAAGTTAAAATAATTTTGGTGGAAAGTAAATATTTTCTATATTTGCACCACCAAAACGGCGAGGTAGCTCAGTTGGTTAGAGCGCAGGATTCATAACCCTGAGGTCACGGGTTCAATTCCCGTCTTCGCTACAATAGCGAAAAAAAACCGAAACATTTGTTTCGGTTTTTTTATTTTATCTAATAGCGGATATTAACTTTGATATCCTAATAGTTTTCTTATCTGATAGAAAAATCTTTCGATTAATCTTAAATCCTGTGTAACGATTTCTGCATTTCCTTTAAGTTCTTTATCAAAAGTAAGTTGTTTATTGTAGCTTGTCTTCAAACCCTTCGGAAGGACTACATCTACATAATAGTTTCCCTGACTGTCTGGAGAAAGAGAAATATTTTGAACTTTACCTTCCACAATGCCGTATTCCTGATAACGATAGTTGTCTAATTTGATTAAAACTTTTTCGCCGGGTGTAATCTTACCTGAGTTAGTCGCAGGAACGGACATTCTGCCTACTAATTTCTCCTTATTTCTTGGAAGGATAGATAAGATAGCATCACCGGTTTTTATGAACTGATTTTCGCCGAAAAACTGCTGGAAGCTGGCAACACCATCTGTTGATGAAATAACCAAGTAATTTTGCTCCCATTGTTTTAAAGATTTTCTCAATTGCTCAAACAGTTGTAAAGTTTGTGATGAATAAGTAATTTTATCTTTTTCGGTATTGATAGCAGTACCACTTTTTGTTTTATTAAGATTGGAAATACCTTCTTCCATCTGAGATAAAGAAATCGTAATGTTTTCCAGATTTTGCTGGGCCTGAAGATATTTAATTTTTTCGTTTTCAAGCTCCATGGAAGCAATGACTCCCTGGCTGAACAGTTCCTGTGAACGCTGATAGTTTTTCTTCGTTAATTCGTATTTTGCTTTTTCTAAGTTTTTTTGCTGCTTAAGTGTAGCAATTCTCAATCTGTATTCTGAAATACTTTGATTGGCTGCTAAATTTTCAGGAGCGTAAGGCTGAAGTCTGGTAAATAATTCCTCATCCTGAAATGCTTTTGCAAAATTATTATAATCGCCCTGTAGTTCTCCTAATTTAAAATGAGAAGCCTCATGAACGGGAAATGAGCCCAGTTGGCTAGGGCTAATAGAATCTACAAGTTTTTTAAGCTCTAAAACGTCCTTATAATTTCCGGCAGACTGCATGACCATTAAAACATCATTTTTTTTAACCTCCTGATGATCTTTAATGAATATTTTTTCAATTTTGGAATTAGTTCTTGCCTCTAGTTTTTCAGGGGGATTTTGAGAGGTTACAATAATTGGGGCCGGAATAAATTCAGGATATTTAATTAAATAACTCATTATTAAAATGAGCCCAAGAATCAGTAGTATAATTGTATTTCCCCATCGGATCATCCAGTGGGGTGGTTGTGTAAGGATATCCTGAACGCTTTCGGAGCGTAGTTCAATATTGTCTAATATATCTTCTTTCATAATTCAAATATAAAAAATCCCCCGAAGGGGATGGAAATTTTAAAATGGACAGCCGCCATCCCATCCCGGAGGTGGAGAAGTTTCTCCGTCTGGTGGGCAGGCCAAATGTTCCATATAGCAAGATTGCCATAGACCATTGCACCAAGATCCGCAGCATCTGGATGCTTCAGAGTTCCCTCCATTGATTGATGTAAGCTCAGTTCTTGAAAGTTTTTTTAGATTTTTCATAATTAATTAGAATTTGTTTATGGTATTACCTTGACTACCATTGGCAGTTTTCAGGGCTGTAAAAACTCATATGTACACAAGCTGACATTTTCTCGCACCAGGCTAAATAATTACAAGAGCAGTTATATGGAGTTCCCGGCATCGGAGGATCGTTAGGAATATATTCTCCGCAATCTCCACCGCCTATGCTCTCACCAGGGCCGCTTCCTTTTACTGATTTCAATGCATGTCTTGAAATTTTTTTTAGATTTTTCATATGTAATAGTTTGTTTTTATTTCCTACTCTGTAAGCTTTTCGGATTCCGCTGTTTTTGTGATCATTTATTTTAGTTACCCAATTCAAGTTGATTTTTAACCAGTCGGTAATACTCACCTTTTAAGGCAACCAGATCGTTATGACTTCCTTCTTCCACAACCTTTCCTCTGTCCAGTACTATAATTTTATCCGCATGTTTTACCGTTGAAAGCCTGTGGGCAATAACAATCGCTGTTTTGCCTTTAAAAAACTGCTCAAGGTTTTCCATAATCACTTTTTCATTATTGGCATCCAGAGCGGAGGTAGCTTCATCAAAGAAAATATAATCCGGAGATTTGTAAACGGCTCTGGCGATAAAAAGTCTCTGCTTTTGTCCACCGCTGACTCCCACTCCTTCGTTTCCGATTTTGGTATTATAGCTCAGAGGAAGTTCTTCGATGAAATCTTTGATATTGGCAATTTCTACGGCTTTCCTCAGTTTTTGTTTATCAACATAATCTTCCCCTACAGCGATATTATTGGCAATGGTATCATTAAAAACATAACCTTCCTGCATTACCACACCGCAATGATCTCTCCAGAATCTTGGGGAAACATTTTTAAGTTTTGTATTTCCAATTCGGATATCCCCGGTATTAGGTTCATAAAATTTCATTAATAATTTTAAAAGAGTGGTTTTTCCACTTCCGCTGGCACCTACGATGGCTGTTGTTTTTTGATAAGGGATACTTAAATTTAAGTTTTCAAATACCAGAGCATCAGAACCAATATATCTGAATGAAAGGTTTTCTATTTCAATGTCCTTTTCAGGAATTTCGTGAGCGTACTGTTCGTCTTTACTCTCTTCATCTTCTTTGTCATGAATTTCTCCCAATCTTTCCAAGGAGATTTTTGCATCCTGGGTTTGTTTGATAAAATCGATCAGCTGTAGCAATGGGCTGTTAAGCTGTCCGATAATGTACTGAACAGAAAGCATCATACCGAGCGTAAGATTACCTTCTAAAACCAGTTTTGCAGATAAGAAACTTACCAGAATATCTTTCATCTGATTGATGAAATTTCCACCTACAGACTGCCATTGCTCAAGGGAAAGAGATTTTATTCTTATTTTAAACAGTTTTACCTGTAAAAATTCCCAGTCCCAGCGTTTTTGTTTTTCAGCGTTATGCATTTTGATTTCCTGCATGCCGTTGATAAGCTCAATCACCTTGCTTTGTTCCTGAGAAACCTGAGAGAATCTTTTATAATCAAGCTCTTTTCTTTTATTAAGGAAAAAAGTGATCCAGCCAATATAGGCTATGGCTCCTACGAGATAAACTATAAATAATCTGTAATCATAGAGTAATAAAACAATACTGAAAATGATCAGGTTTACCAATGAAAACAGAGTGTTTAAGGATGAACTCGTTAAAAGCTGTTCTATTCTGTGATGGTCATTAATCCTCTGCATGATATCTCCCGTCATTCTTGTATCAAAGAAACTGATGGGAAGTTTCATAAGCTTAATAAAGAAATCCGAAATAATGGAGATATTAATTCTTGCTGAAAGGTGAAGTAAGATCCAACTTCGGATCATTTCGATGCCCATTCTTCCCATGAAAAGCATGATTTGGGCTATTAAAACAAGATAAATAAAATTAAGATCCTGATTTTGTATTCCGACATCGACAATACTTTGGGTAAGAAAAGGGAAAATAAGGGATAGTAAACTTCCTGCCAAAAGCCCGACTGCCAGTTGTATGACAAGAGCTTTATATTTGAAGACATATCTGGAAAGAAACTTAAAACTCGCTTTACTCTCCTGATCATCGAATTCGGTTTGGAAAAATGCAGGCGTTGTTTCCAGGATAAGTACAATCCCTTCTTCTGTTTTTTCATTGGCATTTTCTCCGATCCATAGCTTAATGAATTCTTCCCTGGTGTAGGTAATTAATCCATAACTGGGATCAGAAATATATACTTTGTTATTTTTATCAATTTTATAAACCACTACAAAGTGGTTTTTATTCCAGTGTACGATACATGGAAAAGGAACTTCTTCTGTAAGGGTTTCAAAATCAATCTGTACTCCTAAGGAACGAAATCCCAGGTCTTCTGCAGCATCGCTAAGACCAAGCAGGCTGCTTCCTTCTCGTGTGGTTTCCGAAAGATTACGGATTTGTTGTAAGGAAATAGATTTTCCGTAGTGTTTACTTACGATGCGAAGACATGTAGGACCGCAGTCTTTTGAATCGGGCTGGCGGTAGAAAGGAAAAGATTTCAACTTCAATTATCTATCTATGGGTTTAAAATAAGTTGCCGCCGTTTTTTGGGCGACAACCTTTCTTTTTTATTAAAAATAACCTTTAATGTATTAGTAGCAATATCTATTACAAAGATGTCTGCACAAATCTCCAAAATCAGGATCAGAAGGAGCATTTGCCTGGCAGGCAGCCATAGTAGAATAGCATGCAATTGCTGATGCCTGTGCTCTTGCACATTCTTCAGTGATTCCCCCTTTTACGGTTTTAAGGTTTTCTCTTGAAAGTTTTCTTAGATTTTTCATAGTTAAAAATGGTTTTGATTTATAGTATTAGTTTTTAGTCTATCGGGTAATAAGTACAAAGATAAGTACTTGGGCTGGCACCGGAAATAAGTCTGCATGCACCGTTTGCACAGCACCAGTTTGGTCCGCAATCTCCGTCTTCAGGGCATTGGCGTAAACCTCCTTTAATTGTTTTTAAACTGTCTCTTGTGATTTTTCTTAAGTTTTTCATAGTAATTTTAATTTTGTGATTAATATATGAGTTTAAAGTTTTTAATACTTAATTATATACACTGTTATAAAAGGTTAAATAGATGGCTGTTAGATCGTTTTTTAACTTTTCCTAAATTAGTGAATTTTGTAATAGGTGAATATAATTATTTAAAGATCTTCGTCTTCTAATAATTCATTGATAAAGAATTTGATATCATCGCGGTCATATTTTTCCGGAAACTGATAGCCGTTAATAATGAAAACCGGAGTAAAGTTTAATCCTGCTTCGCTGTTTTCTCTTGACATATTGATCAGCGGTCCCAGATTTTCCTGAATAGATTTTCCTGCTACTTTTTCTTTGATTTTATTTTCATCTCTTGTTTCATACCATAATTCGATGGCGTTAAGGAATTCTTTCTGAGGTTTATTTTTATACAGATACATAAAGTTGGAAAGCAACTCTGTATATTTATCATCAGCTCGGTCAGGAGTATAGTTGAATCTCATCTGAACAGATACATCATTAGGATATTTATCCAATATCTCTTCCAGAATTTGATGGGCCCCTTTACAGAAACCACAGTAAGGATTGGAAACGATGGAGATATGAAGTTTTGACTCTTTATTTCCGACAAAGAAGGTTTCTTTATCTGTGAAATTAATCTTTTCGTTATCGGTAAGTTCTCTTTTGAAAAGTTCGTAATTTCTTTTAAATCTTAAATTTTTTGCATTGGACTTCTGTAGTGTTTCTTTTTCTTCCAAAGTATTGTTAAGAAACAGGATTACAGAGAAAGCAGAAACCCAAAGAAGAAGGGTCAGCAAAAGAGATTCAGCACTGAAAGAAACATTTTCAAAAAATAAAACCCCTACTGCCAGCTGTGCTACCAAAACAGAAATAATCAAAAGACATACACGGCAGAATGTTTTTTCAACGAATCCCTGTACATATAATGAATATCCAATGGCTATTACTGATGCGAACGTAAATCCTTTAATAATAAAAGAGGTTGCAGGAAGAAATAATCCCAATACGGCTATTCCCACAAAATAGATCAGTGAAAAGTCTGAAAACTTCAATCCTAAAATACTCGTTTTGTCCTGAGTGATGATTTTATTACAGGAATTTACAGTTTGAGCCCCTTGAGGAGCCCCTCCACAAATACTTCCGATAACCATAGAAGTTGTTCCGAACTTCTGATTGAAAATTTCAAGAGAAATATAAACTCCTACTAATGACAGGATATTGAAAATGGCTTCAAACCACGCCAAGCTCACTAAAGAATAAATAGCAATAATAGCCAGAATAATATATATAAATGGCTTGTAATTGGAAACAGATTTGCTTTCAGTAGTAGCCGTTTTTTCAAACAGCAATACGAAGTCTGTTGATTTTTTATGAAGGTCTTCTTTATTTAAAGTCTTGGTTTTTTCTGAATAAATTGAATACTGAGCTCCCGATTTTTTCACCAGAGAAAATGAATTATCAACAATCGCAATAAACTCCTCCGGCAGCTCATCCCAGTATTCCTTATCTAATTCATAGGCATCATTGCGTACACCCATAAAGTTCAGCGTATCGCTAAAGGCCAGTGCTGATGGATAATTGGGATGCGAATTAAATTGAAAAAGAAACTCTTGCTTGTCAAGTTTTAAGTAGTTTATTAGTTTATCAAATAACATATTAATTTTTTTAACTAAAATACGCAGATGTTTTAAAAAAACAAATATTTTTTCTTGAAATAGTGATTTATAATTTATCGTTAATAAATTATTTAGTAAGAACTGCTTTTAATGGTTTTTTAGATTAAAATCTCTAGTAATTTTTGTTGACTTTTTTAAACTGGGAAATCCTATTGTCCTTCTTCTCTGATTAATTTTCAAAGTATCAAAACTTGGATCATCAGAATGCTAAAATATACCATATTCTGTTTCAAGACGATTGATGTTATTAATTATTATATTAGGAATCCATAAACTTGCTTAATTTATAATTAGCAAACTGACTTTTTTGATATTTGGACTAACTGTTATGATATTCAAGTTTAAGTAATATATTTGCCTTTGCATTTTGGCAACTGGGTCACCCAGATTATCAGCCAAAGGATAACACAAAAAAATAATAGTTATAATTTTTTCAATGAACTTCAGATTTCTCATAATAGCAGTATTTCTTGTTAATCTGCTATCGGCTCAAAAATTTCACTTCTCTAAAATAGCAGTATCAGATACTACAATTTTGGATAAGACAATATCCAATATTGCTGCTGAAGTTTCAAAAAAATATAAAAGTTCTAAAAGTTCGGATTCTCTGGAGAAATTATTCAAACTTGAGATTCTGGCGGGAAATTATAACAAGTCATTATCTACCGTAGATAATTATAGAGAAGTATTTGCAAACAGAACCAATGCTTGTACTAAGCTCATTACTTTTGAATTGTATTCTTTAGCTAAAGAAATTGAAAAAAACGATCAGGTTTCTTTTTCAACTGCATTGAATAAAGCATTCGATATAAAGTATCGAGATCTCCCTGAAAAATATTCGTTTCGTATTGGAGAACTTTTTGAAGAAGATATATTAAGCTATAAAAATAAGCTTCAAAAGTCTCTACAGCTTCAAAAAAATCAAGATAGTATAACTTACAGTTCTGCTTTGAATCTATGTCTTAATTATCTAAATTATAAAACTTTCTCAAGTATTCAGTCTCAAATTGCAAGATTATTAAAGTCAAAAGACCAAGGCAAGTATATTGTAGAATCCCACAATTTAAAAATAAAAAAAGGAGTGACGGTAAATGTAATGGTCACTCGGAGAAAGGGAGATCAGCAGCCATTACCCGTAATTTTAACAAATAATATTTATGCAGGAGGCTATGATTATTCGACAGGCAAGAGAGCGGTAGCATACGGTTATGTAGGTGTTGTGGTTAATACGAGAGGGAAAAGAGATAGTCCTGATAAAATAGAACCATTTGAGCATGAATCGGAGGATTTGTATGAAATTATTGATTGGACAAGTAAGCAACCCTGGTGCAATGGAAAAGTAGGTATGATTGGTGGAAGTTATCTAGGCTTCAGCCAATGGGCATCTACAAAAAAAATGCATCCGGCATTAAAAACTATTGTTCCTCAGGCTTCTGTAGGAATAGGGGCAATGGATTTTCCTATGAATAACAATGTATTTATGAGTTATATGCTCCAATGGATCTCCTATGTTACCAATAATAAATTTGCAGACGAATCAGATTTTAAAAATTATAATAAATGGGACTCTATTAACCAAGCTTGGTATAAAAGTGGAAAATCTTTTAGGGAATTAGGTATTCTTAATGACAAATCAAATGAAATTTTCCAAAGATGGCTTGACCATCCAAGTTATGATAAATATTGGAAAAAGATGGTCCCATATAAAAAAGAATTTTCAAAAATAAACATTCCTATTTTAAGTACAACTGGTTACTATGATTCTGACCAGCCAGGAGCTTTATACTATTTGAAAGAACATTATAAGTATAATAAAAATGCTGAACATTATTTAGTGATTGGTCCTTATGATCATGGAGGAGCTCAAGGATATGCTTCCAATATATTACGCGGCTATGAACTTGATAAAGTCGCAGTAATTAGTGTTATAGATTTAGCTTTTTCTTGGTTTGACTATATTTTAAAAGGTGCTAAAAAGCCAGAATTAATAAAGGATAAAATTAACTACCAGATTATGGGAGCTAATGAATGGTATCATGCTCCTACTATACAACAGACTCATAATAGTAAACTAAAACTTTACTTTCAAAATGAAAAAAGTTCAGATAAACAGAGTTTTATTTTAACAAAAGAAAAACCTGAAAATTTAGGCTTTGCTGGACAGACTGTAAATTTTAAAGATAGGGAAGAAGAAAATGTCTATTTCAAGACACAAAAAGATAGAATACTTGCCAATAACGCTCTTGTATATCAGACAGAAGTATTAGATAAAGATATAATCATTAGTGGAACTTTCACGTCTCAACTTAATATCCTTATAAATAAGAAAGATGTTGATATCAAAATAAATTTAATTCAGATAGAACCGGATGGAACTTTCTTTTATTTATCAGATTATCTGGGACGTGCCAGTTATGAAAAAAATAAAGAAAAAAGAAACCTCTTAAAGCCGGGTAAAAATGAGATTATACCTATTACTAATTCCACGTTTGTGAGTAAAAAGATACCAAAGGGAAGCAAACTAATAGTTGTTTTAGGTATAAATAAAAGCCCGGAGTATCAAATAAACTACGGAACAGGAAAAGATGTCAGTCTTGAAACCATTGCAGACGCTAAAGAGCCATTAGAAATAAAATGGTACAATGATAGCTATATTGAAATTCCTGTAAAAGAATAAATAAAATGTCCCGTTTTCCTTATCAATTTTTCGACAAATATATTGTCCGAACTCCCATACTTTCAAATCGATATTTTCAGGAGAAATTCTCTGAAAAAGAGTTTTTGAAAGAAGATTTAATAAAGATAATTTCAGATTCTGTTTTTCAGGAAGCAATTTATCTGGCTTCTCCTTATTTGTATTCGGAAATGAGACATTGGCTGGATGCTGAAAAAAAGCTTTCATCGAAAGAAGAGCAGAAGCTTATACATACTTTACTGAAATATTATAGCCGGATGAGTACACGCTGTACGCCGTTCGGTTTGTTTGCGGGAATTGGGTCAGGCAAGTTCGTGCTAGAAATTCCTGATACCCTCAATAAAGAAATCGGCAACAATCAACAATCAACTGATAACCAGGTTCGGGATACCAAACTGGATATGCATTTTCTGGTGGCTCTATCAAAAAATCTGGAAAAAAATCCGTCAATTCAACATAAGCTTTTATTTTTCCCTAATAACAGTATATACCCTATTGGAAATACCATCCGTTATATCGAATATCAATATACCGAAGGAAAAAGAGAGTATATTATTTCGTCCGCGCCTATTTCTGATGAACTGGAAAAAATACTGGAATTTTCAAAAGACGGTAAAACAATCGCTGAAATTTCAGGTATCCTGGTTGATGATGAAATAACCAAGGATGATGCAGTGGAGTTTATTCAGGAGTTGATAGAAAATCAGGTGCTGGTGAGTGAACTGGAACCTAATGTTTCGGGAGATGATTTTTTAAATACTATCATTGATGTTTTAAGAAAGACCGAAGCTGAAGATGAATGGGAAGCTTTAACTGACGTCCGGACTAAGCTGGAAGAATTGGATGAAAATATCGGAAATCCAATTAATAGATATGCTGAAATTGAAAAATTAATAAAAGAGCTGGACGTTACTTACGAACAGAAATATCTTTTCCAAACTGATTTATATGACAAATCAGAATATAATATAGATGCTCAATGGAAAAAAGAAATCAGAAAAGGGCTTAGCTTTTTAAATAAATTAAGTCAGATTAATAAGAATGCCCAACTCGGAAAGTTTAAAAAAGCTTTTTCCGAGAGATTCGAATATGAGGAAGTTTCTTTAGCCTATGTTATGGATACCGAAATAGGAATTGGATATCGACAGGATGTTAGTCCAAAAGGTGTTCATCCTTATCTTGATGATGTTTTTATTCCTGCAGGCAAAGAAAAACAATCTTTAAAGATTACTTTGAATGCGGTTCAGGTCATTCTGAATCAAAAATTGCAGCAGTGTTTATGGCAAAATGATTTGGTAATTCAGCTGAAAGATGAAGATTTTAAAGATTTTGATGCTGACTGGAGAGATCTGCCTGATACGATTTCGTGTATGGGTGATCTTGTTACTGATCAGGGAGAGAAAAAACTTTTTCTGAAAGGTGGAGGAGGACGGAGTGCTGCCAATCTTCTGGCAAGATTCTGCTCTGAAAAAGCCGAAATCAGAAACTTTACCCGAGAAATTACAGCTAAAGAAAAAGAACTGAATTCAAACAAGATTTTAGCTGAAATCGTTCATTTACCGGAAGCCAGAATCGGAAATGTGATACGACGGCCACTGTTGCGGGATTATGAAATTACTTATCTGGCTCAGTCTGTTTTATCGAAGGAAAATCAGATTTCGGTGGATGATCTTTATATTTCATTACGAAATGATGAAATTGTTTTGCGATCAAAAAAATTGAATAAGGAAATAAAACCTTATCTCACGAATGCCCATAATTATGCATCAAATTCATTACCGATGTATCATTTTTTATGTGATCTGACTCAGGATAAGCGTACAGGACTTTATTTCGAGTGGGGTGGTCTGAAGAATATGTACACTTTTTTACCAAGAGTAGAATATCAGAATATCATCCTTTCAAAAGCACATTGGAAAGTTTCTGAGGAAAATATGACATCTGTAATTTCTATAGGGGAAGACTATGATGAATTTTTACCTGCTCTGAATGATTGGAGAAAGAAGCTTAGAATTCCTCAATGGGTACAGCTGGTTAAATTTGATAATACCCTGACCTTAAATTTAGAAAATATTGAGATGGCTAAACTGTTTATTCAAACTGTGAAAACTGAAAAGAATGTAGTCTTGGAAGAATTTCTGTTTGATGAAAATGGGAGCCATACCCATGAATTTATTTTCTCTTTATATAAAAATGATTAAATGGAGTTGATAAGAAATTTTGCGCCGGGAAGCAGATGGCTGTATTGCAAAATATATACAGGCGTGAAAACTGCTGACATTATTCTGGAAGATGTAATACAACCATTGGTGAGCGCTTTACAGGACAACCATCATATTCGAAAATGGTTTTTTATTCGCTACAGTGATCCGAAAAATCATATAAGAATTCGTTTTGAACTGACAGACTCAACGAAAAATGATGAGGTTCTTGCCCGGATTAATGATTCGCTTGAACATTATATGAATTCCGGGGAGATTTCTAATGTTGTTTTTGAAACCTATCATCGTGAGATCGAACGATATGGTGAAAAAACTATGGAACCTGCAGAAGATCTTTTTTATAAAAACAGTGAATTTACACTGAACTGTATTCAATTTGATGATGAAGATAAAATAATCACATCGCTTTTTTATATTGATGAATTTTTAAATGCAATAAATCTTCCGATTGATGAGAAGTTAATATGGATAAAAGAAAGCAATGAATCTTTTAAAAAAGAATTTAATGCAGATAAACATTTAAATGCTCAACTCGATAAAAAATACAGACTCTTTAAACCCAAATATCTGGAGTTTCTGAAATCCGATGATTATGCAGACTTCAGGGATAATATTGCTTTAAATATCGGGGAATGTAAAAAAACTCTGGAAAAAATCAATGAACTTCACGAAGGTTCTGTTCAGAATTTTTTCCAGAGTATTTTTCATATGAATATCAACAGACTTTTTGTGTCCAATCAAAGATTATTTGAAATGATTGTTTACGATTATTTATATCGATACTACAAAACGCTTTTTTTTCAAAAGAATAGATAAATAAAATTTCTTTAAACATCGTAATTTAGGGATTAGTTGGTTTCAAGTTGGAAGAGGGAAGTTATTTCTGAGCTCGGAATTTCGAGGTATCATTAATAAAACTCTTTCCTGAATTGAGGTTCAAATAAAGATAATATCTATTGGGAAAACTTCCGACTTCCCACCTCAGGCTTCCGCTTTAACTATTATTGTTTTTCTACAGGATTATTGATCATCTTATAAGCTTCCTGCATTTCCTTTCCCTGCTTGTCTACAAATTCGCTTATTTTCATATCGGTCCCCGGCATATTCATATTGAGAATCTGTGGTGTGAGTTCACTTCTCATGGCCAATAAAGGATTTTGCTTGTAATTATCAAACGTCTTGATAAATTTTTGTTTATCGACAATTTTTACATTGCCACTGGTGAATTTTGCCATCAGAGAGTTGCTGCTGTCGTCTGCAGCTTTTTTATTGCCTTTCAAAATCCAGGAATAGTTTTTTTCGGTATCTTCAATTTTTATGATAAGACCGGGTAAGCCATGGAATTTATAAGGACCGTCATTAAAGGGTAAATCTGTAGAAAACCAGGCAATCCATTTTCTTCCACCAAAATTCAGAGTTGCTTTCTGAGCCATATATTCTCCAAATTTTTGTTTTTCTTTTTCAATTTTCCAGTCAAATTTGATATTTTCCTTATAGCCAAGCATAATGGGAGTCAATCCGTTCATCATTCCTTCTGTAAACTGTACTTCCATGGAAGGATATGTTTTGCTGATGGCATATGAAAAGCTGGCATTTTTTGTGGCAGGCGGATTTTCAAAAGTTCCTGTTTTCTGCATTTTTTTGAAAGATTCATTAGCAATAGAATCTGCAATGATTGATTGATAATCTTTAAATTCCGACTGATCTTTCTTTATATCTAAAACCATTAGCGCAGATTCTTTTCTGAGAGAATCTTTCTTAGGAATATAGGTTACTTCATAGAAAAACCTGTTGATCTCTTGTGACTTGACTTTTATAACTGTTAAAAAAAATATTGGAATAATTAATAAGTATTTCATGGTAAATGAAGGATATGAATTTTAAAAATAATATCTGTATTTTGCAAATAGCTTATACGCAAAATCTGTAACCTGTAAAGGGAGAAATTTAAAATAAGACACAAATTTCCAGGGGAATCTGAAATTCGAAAATACTCTGAATACGGCTCTTGACCGTACCAGAACTTCATCATGATCAATGAAATAAACGGTCTGAAGATCTACAAATTTCACTCCTTTTTCTCTTAATATTTTCCTTGATTCCTTACTTCTTACGGAAAGAATTTCAATTGAACTTACTTTAGACTGACTCCAGGTGGAAAAGCGCGTGCAGAATTTACATTCGGAATCATAGATGATTGTTTTCATGTTTATGCGGTCATTAATTCTGATTTAGCTTTAGTTCGTTTATATATTTTTAAAAGTATTAATGAAGAAAAAGATCCACAAACCAGACTTATGAAAATCAATATCCAGTTTTGAAGAATAAAGGGTAGACTTTTTAAATTATTAACATCTTTGGCAGACTTTCCATACTGCTTATAAACAACTTCTAGCTGTTGAATATATTGGCTAGATAGGGTTTTATCTATAAACGCATACATGAAAATATCTATAATAAAAATAAAAATACCCGTTATGGCAACCGTACCAAGAATATAGGGCACATTTTTTATTTTATTAATTATGTCATGATATCTCTTAAGGGCTAAAAATAAACAGATTGACGAAATAGTAAATACGACCAATAAGGATATTAAAGGAAGTGAGGAAACCTCCAGCAAAGTAAAGCCATCAGAAACAAAATAATAAGCAATACCATAGATACATGCAAGCGCCGAAACTGCAATACTTATTGATGTTATAAAAATATATTCTAGTGTGAGATAATTATTGTTATTCATTGTTATAAATTAAAAATTAGTATATGTCATCCAGTCCTGTTTGATTTCTTCTGTCAGTTGAGAACGAATAAGGCTGAATTCTTCTGGTTTGTAAAAGGTATGAAAAGTCCCGTTTTGAAGATGTCCGATGGTATCACAACAGAGGGTGAGGGTTTCCAGAACATGAGAACTTATAAACACTATTTTTTTATTGGCTTTGAGTTCTTGTAATAGAAAGTACATTTTTTCTACACTTTCAAAATCCAATCCGTTAAAAGGTTCATCAAGCAAATAAATAGGCCTGTCAATCGAAATGTTACAAAGTATGGCGAGTTTTTTTTTTGTTCCTAAGGACAGTTTTTCTATAACAGTGTTGTCTGGAATATTAAGAAATGCAGCAAGCTTTTTTACATTTTTTTTATTCTTTTCATTGATAAAAAGATCAAGAATATCCTTTACAGAGAGATAGGGATAAAAGTAATTTTCTGATTCCAGATAAGAGATATTTCTTTTTTCAAGTTTTTGATGATCCCATAATATTTGCCCGGTATATTTTGTATTCTGAAAAATGGTCTCAAAGAAGGTGGTTTTTCCGGCTCCGTTTTTCCCTAAGATCCCGAATATATTTCCCTGATTCACCTCTAAATTAAGATTGTTTAATATGATCTTTGATTTAAATTGTAATGATAGATTTCGTATTTCAAACATATTGAGCTACTTTTTTTGAGACGGTTTTTTTAGTATATAAAATATATATGAGTGCAGGAATAACTAGAAAAATCATAATAGAGAATTTAAAAAACTCCATTTCATTGGCTTCATTTTTTTTAATTTTTTCATTGAAACCGCTGTATTTATGAAGGATAATAACATAGTTTATTATGAAAATGTATAAAATAAAATAAGCACTATATATTTTTATTGATGGGTTTATCATCATAAAAGTAATCATTGCTGGTAATGAAAAAATGAGACAAAATACTGAAGAATACAGCAGTTTCTTTTGTAGTCTGATATTTGAAAACTGAATAATCAAAAGCTCTTTTGATTCCTGAAATGAATACACTTTCAATAAAAGGTGAATCCAAATGCCTAGAAAAAGAATAAGTGTAGCAGGATGGTATCCCAGCAAACAAGAGCTTAAGAAAAAAAATATTGACAAAATTATATTTTTTCGGATAAAAGCTCTCCATTCTAGTAGAATTGAAGGTATTTTGTAAATGAATTTCGGATTTATAAAAAATTGCCTAAACCTTATAAAAGGTAAGATAAAACATAATAAAACAGTTTCCAGATATATAAAATCATTACTTTTAAATATAAAAAATAGATTGATAATCACCCATATCAACACATATTCTGTGACAAGGCCGATATGAAATTGTTTTCCTAAAATATTCTTCAGAAAATCAGTGTCTTTTCTTGAAAAATGAATGAGTAATAAAATTGAGGAAGAAATTAAACCATACCAGATTGCATTATCTGTTTTAAAAAATACTAAAAAAAGAAGCAAACCGGTAACCAAAGCACCGATGTCAAGATTCTGAATTGATGCTTTTAATAATAGTTGTAGTCTCAATTTTAAATAATTCTCAAGCATATTGTTTTTTCAATACTTTATTTTTTAATAAAATGATACCTTTTCGATAGTATAGTCCTGCTTTTTTCAATTCTTCATCGGTAATGAAAAAGCCGTAGCACATCATAAATAAGATCTCGAAATCATGAATCATCATAAATATGTAAATTCCTAAATGAATGGCTATCCCGATTGCGAAAACTACATATTTACCTGTTTTGTGCCACACCAGGAAAGGAAACACCAGCTCCCAAAGTAAAGTTATGTAAGTAGAAAACGTTACAAAAATTCCGTTATTTGCTAAAACATTATTTAGCTCAGTTCCTTTAAATCTTTCTATCTGTAATGTATAATAAGTAGCAACACCACTAAACCATACCTTAGCATTAAATTTAAACAGTGCAGAAACAAGATAAATCAAAGATAGATGAATTTTTATTGATAAAATCGAAACTTGATTTAAAAAATATGAGATGCTGTCCTTTTTTTGTTCTTTACTATTATTAATTGTGAAATATCTGTAGCAATCTGTGAAAATCATATAAAGTAAAATGAACTTCAGTAAATTATCACCTCCGTTTAGTATTAAAGGATATGATCTTTGGATTAGGTCCACAGAGATGAATAATAATAAAGGAGTGATGTATCTGAAAATTCCACAAGCAAAAAAAATGCATAATATAAGTATAATACTGAGTAATATATTTATATTCTGTAAAATTAAAACCTGCTGTATTCCCAACATATTAAGGAGGGGATCCTGTGGAGATCCTTGTAAAAATCTAATATCAGTTATTAAATCTTTATTAAAAAAGATCTGTAAATATTTTTTAAAAATATGAATTGAGATTAATATCCTGAAAATAGAAAGGTATATGTAGTGATTGGATTGGAAAAGTTTTTTCATTGTAAAGGATAAGGATTAAAATCAATTAAATTAGACTCTAGTTTTGGTTTATTGTTATCTCTTTCTGCAAATTTTTTAATTTCTTCGCTATTTATTGTTATGCCAATATATTTCACAGAGGCTAATTGATTCTTGTTAAGATGTTCTGTACCAATGATTTTAGAATAGTTTTTTAATAACAAAAATCCTTCAATACTTTCTGGGCTCCTAATGATTTCTTCTCTTGCAATACTGTTGAGTTTTTCAAGGCTTAGTTCAGGATATTTAATTTTTTCTTTTTCTCTTTCTCGTATAAGGCTTTGCATTATATTATCTAAAGATCCATAAATGGTATAGTCTATCATTTCAGCTCTTAAGTTAAAGGGCCTGGTATTCCTTTTGGATTCAATAATGGAAGAAAATACCTCGTATACGGCTATCTGATTTTTGTTTTGATCTAAATAAGTAAAGTAAAGTTTGTAATTATCCTGTGGAGGAGGAGCAAAAAAATTCCATTTTTGTTCAAAAAAAAGACTGAAGAATTTTATTTCTTTTTCCAGCTTTATTCTAATGTAATTATTGGGCGAATTATATATTAGTGTAAGAATCCAATAAAAGGAAATAAATATTAATAAAATAATTTTAATTATCTTTTTCATAAGCTAAAAGTATGGCTCATTCGGAAATGAGCCATTTTTTTGTTTATTAATCTAGATTGTTTAGATTGCTTATAGATTCTCCTTCAGCAACTTGAAGACCTTTTAATGTTGCTACTACAAGGAATACAGCAGCTATAGCTACATATGATACTTGTGATCCTGGTGGAAGTGCTTCACGAGAAGTATTTGAAGACTGAGTTTGGTTAGCATATGCTATTCCTTGTGCTTTAGTTACGTTAGGCATTAAGAAGTTTAATGCTAATACGAAAGACATACCACCGGCGAAAACTGCGTTTTTAATTTTTTTGTTCATAATAATTTAACTTTTTTTGATTAATAATTTTTTTGTCATACAATCCCTGACGTGGGTTTAATCGAAATAATTTTTTTTAATTCTTATACTGTGCACATACAAAAATTTTGGGTTTGTGTCTTTACCCTGGAGCAAAGATGTGAAGGATCAGGATTTTTCACAAACAAAGGATATCGGAATTGATAAATTTCGGCTATTGTAAGATCGGATTTGGTAAAAAGCCAGTAATTGGATTATTTTTGTGGCTCGAAAATGTGCTTTTTAAATTTTATTTTTAAAAAAGCAGTAAAATATTAATGTTGTTTTGTTGGAAAAATATGTATAAAATATCCCTCTTTTTTTTCTTTTTACTTTTTCAGGGTATGTGCTTTGGCCAAAGTATAAAGAATTTCCATATTCCTGATTCGTTACGGGGCAAAAACTTTGAACAATTAGAGAAAGAATATAGTAAAGTATTCCGAATTGATAATGATAAAGCCGAGTTTTACGCCAATGCCATCCTGAAAAAAGGGAAACTGGAGAAAAATAATAAGCTTATTTATGATGGTTATTACAAAATAGCTCATGTAAGAGGTCTGGAAGGTCAAAAAGGTCATCCGTATGCAGATTCTTTGCTGGCATTGACTAAAAACATTACGAATGATAAAGATTATCCGGCAAAAGCATATATCATAAAAGGAATCTTATATAATTATGAATTTAAATATAAGAATGCTTTGGATAGCTATATTGAAGCTCAAAATTTATCAAGAAACAGGAATACTGACCAGTTTTATTACATTAAAAAGTTAGTGGGAATTTTAAAAACAGCAACGGAAGAAAATGAAGAAGCTCTTCCGCTTTTTCTGGAATATTATCAATATCAAAAGAAGAAAGTCGAAACAAAAGATAAAGATGTAAAAAGCTATATCGGATCTATATTTTCGGTATCCAATTCTTATAGTAAGAATAAGCAGTATCAGCAAAGTAAATTGTATAATAAAATAGGAATAGAAGAGTGTAAGAAGTATAATGATTATACCCATTATATCTATTTTGTAATGTCTGAAGGAATAGCGGACTATTATCTTAAAAATTACACCGCTGCGGCAACTCATCTTCTAAAAATAGAAAAAGAACTGATTAAGAATAAAGATTTTTCTAATCTGTCAGTAGCTTATTACTTTCTGGGAAAAATTAATAAAGACAGCAAAAAAGAAAAGCAGGCGATCGAATATTTTATAAAATCGGATTCACTTTCTTTTGCTTCCAATGATTTTATTCCGATCACCCGTGACCGGTACGAAGTACTGATTGATTATTATAAAAAAAATGGCGACAAGGAGAATCAGTTGAAATACATCGACAAGCTTTTTTATGCAGACAGTATTGTTAATAATAATAAACAGTATTTGTCTAAAGAGATCTACAGGAAATATGATACGCCCATTTTGATGGAAGAAAAAGAACAGCTTATAAAAGATCTCGATAACAGAAATTATTTGCTGTATTGCTTTCTGGGAATTGGGGCAATTATCATTTTCTCATTGGGTTATATTTATAGGAAAAATAAAAAAAGGATTAAAGAATATCAAAGGCAGGCAGATCTTCTGCTGGAAAAATCAAAAGAACAAAAAGAGATTATACCTGTTTCTGATAATAAACCCGCAGAACAAAATGTGGTCAAAGAAGAAAAAGGCAAAAAGATATTGTCTGATCAGAAACTTCAGGATATAAAAATAAAATTGGAGGCGTTTGAAAATAATAAAGATTTTCTGCGTAAGAATATTACTGTTGACAGTCTGGCCAAAGACCTTGAAACGAATCGTGATTATTTATCCAAATCTGTAAACGAACTGAAAGGGAAAAATTTTTCGCAGTATCTTAATGAGGTAAGAATACATTATATCATCGAAGAACTGAACCGAAATGAAAAGCTAAGAAAGCATACCATTGCATCAATTGCGGATGATATTGGATATAACAATTCTGAGTCATTTTCGAATGCTTTCAGAAAAATTACAGGAACTCTGCCTTCTTATTACATTAAACTCCTGCAAGAGCAGTCTTAATAATTAGTGTTGAAAATTAAGTAGTTGTGAAATTTCGAGTACGAAATTGGTAAATTTTGGGATGCATATTTTTGAAAAACCGAATAATCGAGATTAATTTGCATCACAAAATTTAAGATACTTATAACAATGAAAAAAGACACACGCAAAGAGAAAAAACTGTCATTGAAGAAATTGCAAATGGCAAAAATAACAACCGGAACGAATGCTATAAAAGGGGGAAAAGGAAACCCTGCAAATGCTTTTGAAAATGAAGGGGATACTCATACGGTTGTAGATCATACACTATGGACCATCAGAACTCTGCCAACCATGACGTTGGATTAATCTAATTTTTTAAATGAAAAAAATCTTCTTTTTATATTTTATCCTTTGTATTAATATTGTTTTCTGTCAAAAAATCAGTTTGAATAAAATCAGTGATTATACAGTTTCAAATCCTGAAAGCCTGATTAAATATTTGGCTAAGGAATTAAAAGTACAATACAAAGAAAAAGACAAGGCAACTTATTATGATAATATTTTCAGAATAAGTATGCTCAATGAAGATTATAATTTGTCTCTCATCCAATTAGATTCGCTTAAGAGTTTTGCAAAGAGTAATCCTACACTGGCCGATGTGGTAGGAGTACAGTTTGAAATCTATAATAAAACCCTTAAAAGAACTAAAGCGACGACTGAATTTGAGAAAATATATAAAGAAGAGTTTATTAAAAAATATGATCAGCTGTCCATAGGTTCAAGAGCATTTCTGCCCCAGTTTTTTGCGACTAATGTTTCTTCTTTAGAAAAAGAAATTACAGAATTTATAAAAAAACACCTTGAAAAAAACGATATAGATGTAGCAGATGCATTACAGTTATGCAGAAAATACAATACGTACAATGTCGCTAAAAAAAGCATCGGAATAGCCATTCCTTTGATCAAAAAACTAGATAAAGAAGCTTTTGTTATACATGACAGTATAAAAATTTATACAAAAGATAAAGCTGTACTGAGCCTAAGTGTTGTATTAAATAATGTAAAAGGCGTAAAGCCAGATAATACGATACTGTTAAATACGATTTATTCGGGTAAAGAAAATATCGGTATTGCTAAAGAACTGGCAAGTCATGGATATGCAGTGGTTATTCTCAATACAAGAGGGAAGTATTTAAGTACAGACAGTATTGAACCTTTTGAGCACGAAGTAAATGATATTTCTGAAGCTATCAACTGGATAATCAAACAGTCGTGGAGTAACGGAAATGTTGGGATGATAGGAGGAAGTTACCTCGGATTTAGTCAGTGGGCAGCTACCAAGAAGCTGCATCCGGCTCTTAAAACAATTGTTCCTCAGGCTTCCGTAGGAATCGGAACAATGGATTATCCGATGACCAATAATGTATTTATGTCTTATGCTCTGCGTTGGCTGAACAATGTGACCAACAACAGGATGACGGATTTTGACAGTTTTAATAATACCGATCACTGGAATTCTGTTTATAAGAAATGGTATGAAAGTGGGAAATCTTTTCGAAAGCTGGATTCAATAAGTGGAAAAACCAACGTTATTTTCCAGAAATGGCTGGCACACCCTGGTTATGATGACTTCTGGAAAGGGATGGTGCCCTATAAAAAAGAATATGCAAAAATTAATATTCCGGTACTGACAACAACAGGATATTATGATCCGGATAAGCCGGGAGCGCTATATTATTTTAAAGAGCATAACAAATATTATAAAAATGCAGATCACTATCTTATTATAGGTCCATATGATCATGCAGGTGCAGAAGGGAATATTAGAAATGAATTTAAAAACTATACCATCGATCCTGTTGCAAAAGTAGATCTGAATAAAATATGGATGGAGTGGTTTGATTATATTTTTAAAGGAAAACAAAAACCGGCTTTCTTAAAAGATAAAATCAATTATCAGGTGATGGGTGCCAATCAATGGAAAAGTACGAGTTCCATTGAAACGTTTGAAGAAAATAAAACGAAGCTCTACCTTGATAATAATGGGAAAGAACTGATTCTTTCTGATGTAAAGTCCAATGGAAAAGATTTTTCAGCATTGAAAATTAATTTTTCAGACAGAACTGATGCGGATGAGATCATCAACCAGAAGAATAATATCATAGATACATTGGTTTATAAAAAAAACAGCCTGATTTTTTCTACCAAGACATTTGATAAAACGGTAGAGTTTTCCGGAAATTTCACCGGAGATCTTAAAGTTTTAACCAATAAAAAAGATGTGGATCTTTATATAAACCTATACGAGCTGATGCCAGACGGAAAGTATTTCCAATTGATAAAATACGTCACCCGTGCGAGCTACGCGAAAAATAATGAAAAAAGAAATCTTCTTACACCGGGGAAAAAAGAAATTATTCCAATCATTAATAATGATTTTGTAAGTAAGAAAATAGAAAAAGGAAGTAAACTTGTTTTAATCGTGGGAGTGTTGAAAAGTCCGTTATGGCAAATCAATTACGGATCCGGAAAAGATGTAAGCGATGAAACAATCGATGATGCAAAAGAACCTTTGGATATTAAATTCTTTAATGACAGCTATATTGAAATCCCTGTAAGGCAGTAATTTTCTTATTTCCTTTTTTAAAGACGATATATTGTATTGCAGGGTTCAAAAAAAATAAAAACTAATACCCATTATACATAAAGCCGAATGAACATTCATTGTGATCATTCGGCTTGTTTTTTTGAAAAACTCTTACAGGAAGCTTACTTTTGTTATAGAAGTTACTATGATGAAAAAAGTTTTCTTGATCTGTTTTCTGGTGTGTTTTACGTTTATCTTTTCTCAAAAGATGAGCTACAAGGTCTATGACAGCATTAATATCAGGACGAAAGATAACGGAATTGTCACAGTAAGTGTTGTTTTAAATTCAACCGGAAATCCAAAAAATACGATTCTTATCAACACCATTTATGCTGATCCAAAAAATATTGACAGAGCAAAGTATTTTGCACAAAAAGGTTATGCCGGAGTTATTCTTAATACAAGAGGAAAATATCTGAGTCCTGATCCGATTGAACCTTTTGAGCATGAAACCGAAGATATCAATACCGTTATAGACTGGATTGTAGAGCAGCCATGGAGCAACGGAAAAGTCGGAATGATTGGCGGAAGTTATCTTGGATTTAGCCAATGGGCTGCTGCAAAGAAGCTCAACCCAGCGCTTAAAACGATTATTCCTCAGGCATCCGTAGGTGTTGGGGTAATGGATTTTCCGATGCGCAATCATATTTTTATGTCTTATACGCTCCGTTGGCTTGATCAGGTGATGAATAGCAAGATGACGGATAATACTGATTTTAATAATACCCAAAAATGGAACTCAGTTTATAAGAGCTGGTATGAAAGTGGAAAACAATTCAGAAAATTGGATTCGATAAGCGGGAAGCCTAATCCTGTTTTTCAAAAATGGCTAAACCACCCTGATGAAGATGAATATTGGCAGCGTATGATTCCGGATGAAAAGGATTTTGAAGGAATTAATATTCCTGTTCTTTCTACAACCGGATATTTTGACTGGAATCAGCGTGGAGCAATGCATTATTTCCTTCAGCATACAAAGTTTAACAAAAATGCGGAACATTATTTAATCATTGGTCCATACGATCATGCAGGGAGCCAAGGAAATATTAATAAAACCATTAAAAATTTTTCCATAGATCCTGTTGCAAAAATAGATCTGCATAAAATTTTCCTTGAGTGGTTTGATTATATATTAAACGGAAAACCCAAACCCTCCTTTCTGAAAGATAAAATCAACTATCAGGTGATCGGAGATAATCAATGGAAGAGTATCAGCTCTTTTAATGCTATTGCACGACAAAAATTATACATGACTCACACACCTGATGGAAATATTCTGTCAGATACCCGATCTGATAAAGCAAATTTTACCAAAATACAGGTAGATTTAAAAAACAGATTGGATACAGATGAGCTGTTAAATCTTAAATATAACATCATTGACAGCCATATTTATGAAAAAAACAATGTTGTATTTACTTCGAAACCTTTTGTTAAGCCTTTTGAGCTTACAGGGAATTTTACCGGTCAATTAAATTTTTCTGTTAATAAAAAAGATGTTGACATTTATATGAATCTGTATGAATTAATGAATGACGGAAAGTACTTTTTGCTGTCAAACAATCTTTCAAGGGCAAGCTATTCTGCAAATAATAAAAAACGTGATCTTCTAGTTCCAGGGAGAAAAGAAATAATTTCAATATATAATTCAGAATTCATAAGTAAAAGGATAGCAAAGGGAAGTAGGTTGGTTTTAATGATAGGGCTTGTAAAAAGCCCCTTCTGGGAAATAAATTATGGAACCGGAAAGGCAGTAAGCGATGAAACGATTGATGATGCAAAAGAGCCTGTGGAAATTAAATTTTATAATGATAGTTATATAGAGATACCCATAATTAAAGATTAAGTTGACGATAAAAAAATGATGAGTTTATCATCGTAAATGTATAATGTATTTACTTAAATTTTTATTGTGTTCCAAAAATAGAAATTGATTTTTTAAGGAGAATATTAATCATTTTATATACTGTATTATTACTTAATTATTTTTGTATTTAATTGATATTTAGTTGAATGTGATTTTTAAGTATATTTATAGTATGCTATTTTTTAGTAGGTGGTTTTAAATTTGCAAAACAGATATGGAAAGTTGGAGTTATTATCAATAAACTGCTTGCTGAAATATTAGAGTTATACAGAAATATTAAAATACTACTCAAAAAAATAGAACATGAAAAAAATGATTACCTTATCGACAATACTGTTGTCAATGGCTGTGTTTTCCCAAGTAGGTATACACACTTCTAATCCGATAGGTACTTTCCATGTGGATGGTGCAAAAGATAACGCTTCGGCAGGAGCTCCAAGCCGGGACCAACAACTCAATGATTTTGTAGTTCTAGGAAACGGGAATGTAGGTATTGGTACCACTACACCTTCATCTAAAATTGAAATAATTGCTGATAACCAAGGTGAAGGCGTAATTAATGATTTCAACTTCAGAGGCTTTGGTACTTCTAAGCTTCCTGCTCTTATTTTTTCTGGAGCAAACGGCAGCTATGAGGCTCAGGAAAATCTTGTTAAAGATGATCCGATTGGTGCTGTAACTTTTATTCCCAGGGCAAATAATGCATATAACTACAACGGAGGTTCAAGAATTATGTCTTATTATCAGGGTGACGGAACGAGCGGCCTTTCTGATTTGAGATTGCATACGTCAGGTGCTGAAAGACTAAGAATTTTAGAAACTGGTGATGTTGGTATTGGAACAAATACGCCAACGACTAAGTTGGATGTGAATGGCTCTGGTAGAATAAGAACCTTAAATATTGCTCCGGGAGCTACAGTTGTTACGCCTGTTTATTCAGATACGGATGGGGTTTTGAACAAAGCTGTTAGTGGTGTGTACGGGACAGTTATTAATAATACGGTTACTGTAGCATCTGGGGCTACATCAACTTTAATAAATAATATTCCTAATAATTCAGCATATAAAGCCGTAGTTTCTGTGGGGAATTCATGTGGGAGATTTGCAATGGCAGACTATTATATTACCAATATTGTTCTTAATAATTCCTACGCTATTAAAGGGGTAGACGGATTGGTAAATATTGATACGACGGCTAAAGGACCTGCTTTTAATGAAGTTAACAGAAATACAACATCTGTTACATGGTCAAGTTTACCCCCATGTGCAGGAGGAGGTGCAGGTACAGCATTTAATTATACTTTAACGATGCCTTCGGCTGGAACATTAAATCTTATCAATAACGGAGATACAAGTTTAGAATATAAAGTAATCCTTACCAGACTTTTTTAAAGATAAGTCAAAATTAAGATGTTGGATAATGTTTTTGTGATCGAAAAAAATATTTATTTACCTTTTTTGAGATAATAAGATTTGAAATAATTTATTCCCAATCGATTGTTTGATTCTTTGAATTTTTTTAGTTAAAATATTATTTTGAATATAATTAATTAATTCATTTAATTGTTTATAAATAAGTCATTTAAGTGGGAGTAAACTTTAACGAACATAAAAAATCTTAAAGTTTTCATAAAGTTTTAAAAAAGAAGGCAAAAGTTTTTGTAATTACAAAATATGTTGTACTTTTACATCGCCTTGAATGAGGGAACAAGTCAAGGTAATAAATTTTTTTTCATCATTTGTGTTTTTAGAATCGTATCGCCTGATACGATTCTTTTTTTTGTATACCCTCTATTGTTCATAGTTTTGAAGAAGATCGATAAAGTAAGAATATGTGATGGATCCTTCCTGCTGATTGCTTTTAAGAAACAAATTGTTTGTAAAAGCAAAAAAATCATCAAGTACGCCCTGATGCTTCAGAACAAATGCTTTTTCATAAGCTCTGTCTCTTTTCATAGCAGGTGAATAGTGAAGTAAAGCAGCTTTGACAAATGCAGGATCTTCATCGAAAATAAATCCTAAAAGACTTTTTAATGTAAAATATTCTGTGCTATATCTTAATTCTGCATTTTTAGAATTAATTCCCAGTAAATAGCCTACAAAATTAGCTTCCTGCTCTCTGGCAAAACCAAACTGGTGTGAGCTTTCATGGGCTGATGTAAATGGAAGGAAAGTAGAGGGCAATTCTGAGTTATATTGAGCTTCTGCTGTAAAAGGGTTGTAATAGCCCAGAATCCCTGTAAAACTCATTACATTCTTAAATAAACTGGGTTTAAAAGAATTGATGCCAGGAGCTTTTTTACCGGAAATGAAAGAGGGTAATTTGGATTGCTGCAAAAGAATCTCATTTTGGATAGCCTGAAGATCGGTGATAACAAAAACTCCATTTTTATCTTCTTTTAAAGATTCACGGGTCTGTTTACATCTTTCAAGATACCGCAAGGCCAATACTTTTGCTTTTGTGACAGTCGGTTTTTCCTGAGAAGACAGTTTTTTGATAACCGGTGTCTGAAAGTATAGCATACCCCAGAATATCTGGTAGGCAAAATAGAAGATATTAGCTGCAAGTAATATTTTTAGTAGTGATTTATTCCTGCCTTTCTTTTTAAAGCATTTAATGATATGGTAAAGAAGGAAAAACCCCAGAAGAACATATAATATATCTCCTGACGAAAACGGAACCCAGGAGAATAGCAGCTGATGAATGCTTTTCTGAATTTCAAAAAAAGATTCAAAAAAAGAAATCATTGGTTTCAGTTTTGAGAACGTAAGGAACAAAAGAAATTGGGCAAGTAATAAACCCGCCCAAAATCTTTTTTTATGTATAAATTTTATATTCTTAGTGACCACTGCCTTTTGCTATTTTATCAAGATCAATTCCCTGAGATTTTAAAATTCCGCTTACACGGATTGCGTAGAAGGCAAGATAAGCAAAACAGATAACTCCCACGATGTAACTTACATGAATTGTTGTTAAATCTGCTACATATCCTTGGATAAGGCTTACAATACCTCCACCCATAATCATCATAATCAATAATCCGGAACCTTGATTGGTGTGCTTCCCAAGACCGTTAATCGCTAAAGCGAAAATGCATGGCCAAAGGGTAGAACAGAATAGACCTACACTTGTGAAAGCATAAACAGAAACAATTCCTTTGGTAGACATACCGATTAATAAAGCCGCAATTCCTGCCACAGAGAAAATCAACAGCATTCTCGCCGGATTTCCTTTACTCATGATATCACAGATAATCATTGCAATAATGATTAAACCGTATACATAGAAAGGTTTTAAATCGTGATTGGCAATTGCATTGACCAAAAGAAATACTCCAAAAGCTAAATAAGGAGCCAGGAACCTTAAGATCTTTTTGAATCCTGCATTGAAATCAAAAGCGTCTACTGCACCCGTCCAACGTCCGATCATCATCGATGCCCAGTAAAGAGAGATATAGGGAGCCACATCTTTTGTTTCGAAACCTAAATCTTTTTCCATATAGGCAGGAAGATTACTCGCTGTAGATACTTCCACTCCTACATACACGAAAATGGCAATCATTCCCATAATCAACTGTGGATATTGGAATGCAGATTTTCTATGTTCACCCGGAGTCGTATCATCCGTATTCTCAACATTGGTTGGCGTTACTGCCGGAAGTGATGAAAACTTCAGCATAATGGCAACCAAAACAAAAGCAACTCCTAAAATAAGATAAGGTACTTTTACACTTTCAACACTGATGTCATTGCTTGCAGCTGTTGCTGAACCGAAAATCGCAAAAGAAACGATAAGCGGACCAATGGTAGTTCCAAGGTTATTCACCCCACCTGCCATTGTTAATCGCTGAGAACCTGTTTCAGAAGGTCCCACTTCAATAGCTAACGGATTGGCAACAATTTGCTGTAAAGAGAATCCCAGTCCCACGATGAACAGACCGGATATCATTAATGGGAACGATCCCATATTGGCAGCCGGATAAAACAGTAATGTTCCCGCTGCAGAAATCAGAAGGCCTATGATAAGACCGTTTTTATAACCGATTTTGTTGATTAAATCTTGTTTCAAACCTTTTGAAACAGCCATGTAAATTAAAGAACCTACAGTATATGCTACATAAAAGCATATTTGCACCAGCATACTTTCGGTTTGAGTTAAATTAAATGCCTTTTTGAAAACTGGGATCAGGATGTCATTACTTGCCGCTACAAATCCCCAGAAAAAAAATACAGTAACTAATGGAATAAATTGTCCCCAATTAGTTTGCTTGGAATAATTTGACATATTTGTTGAAAATTTCTTAATAACAAATATATATTATTTCTTTTAATTATAGTATTGTGCCAATGTTTTTTTTATTTCGTCAAAAGCCTTTGTTTTCAGCTCTTTTGGTGAGTCTGAAGGTTCTAAAATTCCGTTAAAATAAACTTTTACTTTACCTGGATAACCTTTTGAGTTATCAAACGGAAAAATTTTCTTTAATCCAATGAAAGTATAGATGGCGATGGGAGAATTGTGTTTTGAAGATAAGGTGAAAGCGCCGTCTTTAAATTCATCCAAAATAATAGAAGTGTCATCAGGAACTCCTCCTTCCGGGAAAATTGCGATGCTGTTTCCTTCTTCCATTTTTTCTGCACATCTTCTGTAAACATCTGCGCGGCTTCTGGCACTGCTTCTGTCTACCATGACACAGATCCTTTTGTATATTGTTCCGAAAATAGGAACTTTTACCAGTTCTTTTTTTCCGACAAAACAAATCGGGTGTTTCGAACTTAATATGCACATCAGCATAATATCCATAATGGAAGTATGATTGGAAATGAAAACAAAAGGTCGGTTTTTATCAACTTTTTGCGGGCTGAGGTTCGTAAGTTCATAGCGCAGACCCATCCCGTAAAACATCCCGTAGCTCCAGCATCGGATGAATTTGTAAGCGTACTTGTAATGCTTTTTATTAAAGGATAAGATATATACAGGAATCCCAAAAGTGATTGTTAAAACAAATGCCAATAACAACAGCCAGAATCTCCAGAGATAATTTAAAATCTTTACCACAGGTTAACCATTAAATATTACTTTCTTTTTAATCGAATAATTAAGAATGGAAACTAATAAAATTGCAGCAATTTTACTGATTATTTCCGGGCTTAAGGTATAAAAAATAAGATCAATATTATCTTTAAATATAAAACTGTAGAAAATTTGAAAGAAAGAAAGGCTTAATAATGTAGAAATAAAAGAAACTCCCATGAAGTAAGCAAACTCTTTTCTCTTAGAATGTTTCCCTCTTTCAAAAACAAACCAGATGCTCAGAAAATAATTGCTTATAATTCCACAGCTCGTAGAGAAGATATTGCTTAAGGGATAGTGGATTCCATGAAAATTAATTTCTTTTGAAATAATATGAGGAAGGTAGGTGCTGAAGATCTTGAAACTTCCGATTTCTACAATAGCACTGAGTCCTCCCGCTATTATGAAGAACAAAACCTGTTTTTGGCGTAGTAGTATTTCTCTCATCCAATTTATATAATGTGCAAATTTATAACTATATGTTAAACAGTAAAAAAAGATGTTAAATATTTTTCTAGATTAAAAAATATTTCTAATTTTAATAAACTAATTAACGAACGATACACCTGATAATAAATTCATTTTCAACTCTTTGCGTTGATGGTCTTTTCTATCTTGTAAAGCATGACCAAGCGTCATTCTATACCAAACTATAACCACTTTACCGCTACTTAATAACAATTATTTGTATGAAACGTCAAAACAAATACAGAAAATTCCAGCTTCAACAAACAAATATTGAGGCTCTTGAAAAAGAGAACTCTCGTTTCAAACGGGTGTATTCTGAATATGAAAATATGTCAAACGAACTTTGGAATCTTGAAAATTCTAAAGGAGACCCTGTTCCGGATGATTTTATTAATGCAATGATTCTTCAGACTTCATATTTAGAAGACGAAATAGAAGATTGGCTAATACAATTCAATGAAAAAAAAGCTGATATTAAACATTAATGATTTTAGACAGCTTCCGGGTTGTTTTTAAAGGCTGTTTAAAGATAAATTCATAATTTAGCATCCTTAAACTAAAATGTAAAATATGGTTGCTATTGTAGATGGTGGCTCCACAAAATGTGATTGGGTGATTTTGGATGACTTTAACAAAGTCTTTTTAAAAACTGAAACAATCGGTTTCAATCCTAATAATATTGCTGCAGAATTGATCGTGCCTGAGATTGAAAAAAATATCAGCCTGGGTTCTGTCAGAAATTCAATTACGAAAGTGTTCTTCTATGGCTCAGGCTGTGGGATACCTGAAAACTGTGCTACTATCGAGCGTGAACTTCATAAGTTTTTTACCCAGGCAGAGGTGATCGCCAAAGAAGATCTTATGGCAGCGGCATATGCTGCTTATAACGGAAAGCCTGCAATCGTTTGTATTCTGGGTACAGGATCGAATTCCTGCTATTTTGACGGTGAAAATCTAAAAATAAAACTTCCCTCCCTCGGGTTTCTGATGGGAGACGAAGGAAGTGGCAGTGCCATTGGTAAACAATTGGTAAGAAGATTCTTTATGCAAAAACTTCCCGAAGATTTACAGCTTCAGTTTCAGCAAACCTACCAGTTAACGATAGAAGAAGCCTTAAAAAATATGTATCATAAGGCAAGACCAAATGCATATCTGGCAGATTTCAACAAATTTGTAGTCGAAAGAAAAGATCATCCTTATTTCCAGAATATGGTATATGAGGAAATGAAAAACTTTTTCGATTATCAGGTTCTTCCCTACGAAGAATCAAAAGAGGTGGAGATCAATTTTATTGGTTCCATTGCTTATTACTACGAAAATATACTTCGTTCTGCAGCCGCAGAGCTTAATTTAAATATTGGGCACGTTGTACAGAAACCGATTGAAAGTTTAGTCAACTACCATATTAAATATATACTTTAAATAAAAAATAAAATTCTATGTCAAATAAAACCCACCGCGACGAAAAGAACTTTAATCAGGCCGCGTTAGATTATCATAAAGCCGAACCTAAAGGGAAAATTGAAGTGATCCCTTCAAAACCACACTCATCTCAGAGAGATTTGTCATTGGCGTACTCGCCGGGGGTTGCAGTTCCTTGTATGGAGATCCACGAAAAACCTGAAACGGTGTATGATTATACAGGAAAAGGAAATCTGGTAGCTGTAATTTCTAACGGTACTGCTGTCTTAGGATTGGGTGACATCGGAGCAGAAGCTTCGAAGCCGGTAATGGAAGGAAAAGGTCTTTTATTTAAGATCTTTGCGGATATCAATGTTTTTGATATTGAGATTAATGAAAAAGATCCGGATAAATTTATTGAAATTGTAAAAGGTATTGCTCCTACATTTGGAGGGATCAATCTTGAAGATATTAAAGCTCCGGAAGCTTTCTACATCGAGCAAAGATTAAAAGAAGAACTGGATATTCCTTTGATGCACGATGATCAACATGGTACAGCCATTATTTCTGCAGCTGCATTGATTAATTCATTACAAATCGCCAACAAGAATATTGAAGAAGTAAAAATGGTAGTGAACGGAGCAGGAGCGGCGGCTATTGCCTGTACTAATTTGTATATTTCTTTAGGTCTTAAAAGAGAAAATGTTTTAATGTGCGACAGCAAAGGGGTAATTAATCACAAAAGAGAAAATCTTACTCCTGAAAAAATAGATTTTATTGCACAGACAGATATCGAAACACTGGAAGATGCTGTGAAAGGATCGGATATTTTCATCGGTTTGTCAAAAGGAAATGTAATGACTCCTGAAATGCTGAACAGCATGAACGAAAATCCAATCGTTTTCGCTTTGGCGAATCCGGATCCGGAAATTGCTTACGATCTTGCTATTGAAACTCGTCCAGATGTAATCATGGCAACAGGGAGAAGTGATTATCCTAACCAGGTTAATAATGTTCTTGGGTTCCCGTATATTTTCCGTGGAGCGCTGGATGTTCAGGCGAGAGGAATTAATGAAGCGATGAAGCTTGCAGCAGTTCATGCTATTGCAGATTTGGCAAAAGAACCGGTTCCTGAAGCGGTAATTTTAGCATATAATGTTCAGAATTTACAGTTCGGAAGAGAATATTTTATTCCGAAGCCGTTCGATAACAGATTGATAACAAAAGTTTCGAGTGCTGTAGCAAAAGCAGCTATCGACAGTGGAATTGCAAGAAAAACTATCGCCGACTTTGATGAGTACGAAAACAGTCTTCTCGACAGAATGGGAAGAGATGAGAAGTTGGTAAGAATGATGCAGAGCCGCGCTAAGGCCAATCCTAAGAGAATTACTTTAGGAAATGCAGAAGAATATAATGTATTGAAAGCAGCACAGATTCTTTATGAAGAAGGAATTGCTTATCCTAGTCTTTTAGGAAATAAAAAATACATTCAGGAACAGATGGAGCGTTACGGAATCAATTTGGATGTTCCGATTATCGATCCGAGTGATGACGACCAGAAAGAAAACAGAAAGAAATACAGAGAGACTCTTTGGAAACTTCGTCAGCGAAAAGGAATGAACGAATACAAAGCGAAAAGATTTGTACGCCAGAGAGATTATTTCGGACCATTAATGCTGAAGCATGGAGATACAGACGGACTTATTGTTGGGTTTTCTAAAAACTATACTTCTGTTTTACGTCCTGTTCTGGAAGTAATCGAAAAAGATAAAGGAGTAGATAAAGTGGCGGCCATGATGATGATTTTGTCTGAAAAGAAACCTATTTTCTTCGCAGATACTTCTATCAATCAGAATCCGACCGCTGAAGATCTTGTGAATATTGCTAAAATGGCAGAAATCACCGTGAAATCTTTTGCTATCGAACCAAGAATTGCGATGCTAGGATTCGAAAACTTTGCAGCGATTTCCGAGACTTCTAAAAAAGTAGCTAAAGCAGTAGGTATTCTTCATGAGAAATATCCTAAAATGATCGTGGATGGAGAAATCCAGCCGGATTTTGCAATGAATGCCGATCATTTAAGTGATTATCCTTTCTCAAAATTAGAAACAACACCGGCAAATACTTTCATCTTCCCGAATCTTGAGAGTGCTAATTTATCATACAAAATCATCAGAGGTATGAAAGTTGCTCAGGTTATAGGACCGATCTTAATGGGATTAAAACAGCCTGTACATGTTTTACAGATGCGTTCAAGCGTAGACGAAATCGTAAACTTAGCTACAATTGCTGTTCTTGATGCTCAAAAAAGAGAAAAAAAGGAAAGTAAATAATTATAAACACAACACAAATTTTGAAAACGATGAGGTTTAATGAAAAGGCGATTATTTTTGATATGGATGGTACTCTTGTTGATAACATCCCTTATCATGAAGAATCCTGGATTATATTTTTAAAACAACATGATATTATTATAGAGCCCGAGAATTTCTCAGCCCAAAATCATGGAACACTGGATGAGATGATCGTTCGTTTTTTCGGAAATGATTTATCCAAAGACAGAATTCATGAGCTGGGTCTGAAAAAAGAAGAAGCTTATCAGAATCTATATAAAAATCATATTAAAGAAGTGAATGGTTTAACACCTTTTCTTCAGAAATTAAGCCAGAAAAAGATCAAAACGGGACTCGCCACGATGGGGATTCCTTCCAGTATTGATTTTATTTTGGGCGGATTGAATATTAAAAATTATTTCCAGGAAATCACCGGAGGAATTGAAGTGGTAAAGGGAAAACCTAATCCTGAAATATTTTTAAAAACTGTGGAAAAACTGCAGATTGACAGCAAAGAGGCAGTGGCTGTTGAAGATTCAATGGGAGGAGTAAAAGCGGCTAAAGATGCCGGTTTGAAAGTTCTGGGAATTACAACAACCCATTCTGAAGAGGAATTAATGGATAATGGCTGTTTCTGTGTGATCAATGACTATTCTGCAATTGAGATCAGTTAAAACGTTTCAAATTAAATAATTTCAAAACAGTATACTTGTAAAAGACTCCAAATTTTGGAGTCTTTTGCTTTTAGCACGATTCTTTAAAATCTTATATCAAAATTAAGTTAAAAATCATTCGCGCGTGAAATGAAAACATTAATTAGTTTAAATTACTATATTTGGGAGTTTTAAAAATTAATAATGATATTTTCTTTACAAGGCATAGTCCAGGAACTTACGCCTACTTACGCAGTGATCAATGTACAAGGAGTTGGTTACTATGTAGGTATTAGCTTGATGACCTCACAAGTGCTGACCCTAAATCAGGAAACTTTTCTTTTTATTCAACAGATCATTCGCGAAGATGCCCATTTGCTTTTTGGGTTTAACAGTCGTTCGGAAAAAGAAATGTTTAATTTGTTAATAAGTGTTAATGGAGTGGGAGCTGTTTCTGCCCTTATTTTACTCTCTACCTTAAGCCTCGAAGAGATCGCTTCAGCCATTCTTTCCAAAAACAGTGCACTGATCCAAAAAGCCAAAGGAATAGGTGCTAAAACTGCTGAAAGAATTATTGTAGACCTTAAGGACAAAGTGCAGAAATTCAGCAATCCGGAAGAAAATATTTCTACATTTGTAAATAATAAAATCAAGGAAGAATCGTTATCTGCATTAGAAGTTTTAGGAATTCCTAAGCGAATGAGTGAGAAGCTTGCTGATAGAATATTAAAGCAGGATCCGGCTATTTCTGTAGAAGAATTGGTTAAACAAATTTTAAAAAACATTTAACATTTGGTGAAAAATAATAAATATCTTAAAATATTTTTGTTTCTGTCGTTCTTATGCGTTTCGACAACTGTTTTTGCACAACAGAGGCCGCCCGCGCGTGACACAGCAATTATAAAGAAAGACTATCAACTGGCAGATCCTACCAGGTATGAAGCCTTTTATGATATAAAAACAGGAATGTATTACGTATATCCTAAAGTAGGTAATACAATTACGGGGCCACCGACGGCAATGTCTCCGCAGGATTATAAAGAATTCATGCTGGCAACGCAGTCAAGGGATTATTATAAGGAAAAATCTGACCGGTACAATTTAATGTTCAGGAAAGATAAAAGCGGTGCTGCCAAAAAAGGATTAATACCATCCTTAACGATCAACAACAGACTTTTTGAAACGATTTTCGGAAGTAATAAGATTGAAATTATTCCTAACGGATATGCATCTTTCGATTTTGCTGGTTTGTATCAAAAAATCGATAATCCGCTTATTTTACCTCAAAACAGAACCAGCTTTACCTTTGATATCGATCAGAGAATTCAGCTAGGTTTATTGGGTAAGGTAGGTGAAAATCTTCAGTTAAAAGCTAATTACGATACCCAAAGTGGCTTTGCTTTTGAAAACAGAATGAATTTGGTGTGGCAGGCGAAAGGAAGCTGGAAAGATCTGCAGACAAAAGGTCTTCAGGATGTTGATAAGCCCAACTCGGGAGGTGAAGATAAAATCATCAAAAGAGTAGAATTCGGTAACGTAAACATGCCACTGTCAACTAGTTTGATACGTGGTTCTCAATCGTTATTCGGGGTTAAAACTGAATTTCAGCTTGGTAAAACATATGGTACAGTTGTATTGTCCCAACAGCAGGGAGAGGCCCGAAATATTGTTGTGCAGGGTGGTGGTACCATGAGTAATTTCAAAATGAATGCTATAGATTATGAAGATAATCAACACTACTTTTTAGGACATTATTTCCTGAATAACTATGATGGAGCTTTGCTCAACTATCCTCAGATCAATTCCAAAGTAAGCATCACCAGAATAGAAGTATGGGTGCTGGATCAGGGAAACAGTAATTTATCTTACCAGAAAAGCATCGTTGGGATCAGGGATTTAGGAGACGGAAACGGACTGCCTAATAATGATCAGCCAGGATTTAACCTTTATTCTGCAATTAATGGCTTAGGAAGTGGTCTTAGAGATGCTAACACGGCTTATAACGCAATTAAAGGAGTCAATTTACCCGTAGCAACTGGGGGTAACGAAACTTATCAGGATGGTGAACATTTTATATTCAACAGAAAAGCCCGAAGGTTAAATTCTAATGAATTTATTTTCCAGCCGCAGTTAGGGTATATCTCATTAAACCAGAAATTAAATGACAACCAGCTTTTAGCGGTTTCTTACTCATATACAGTTAACGGAAGCAACCAGGTTTATAAAGTAGGGGAGTTTTCGGAAGAAAGCCAGGTTTTGATGACCAAAGTTTTGAAACCGAACACTACTGTAAAAACTACATCACCAATGTGGAATCTAATGATGAAAAACATTTATGCATTAGATGCCGGACAGGTGAATCAGGATGGGTTTATCCTTAATGTTTTCTACAGAGATCCACAAACCGGAGGTAAAGTAAATTACCTTCCGAATACGAATGTTCAGGATACCAATTTATTGAAACTATTAAACTGGGATCGTCTGAATATGAACGGCGATTTACAGAATAACGGAAGCTCAACAGGTGACGGTATTTTTGACTTTGTCAACGGAATTACGGTACGGCCCGAAACCGGCAGGATAATCTTTACTAAAGTTCAGCCTTTTGGTAGCTATATGGCCAGTGTGCTGGGAAGTAATAACCCGCAATATGTTTTCTCAGACCTTTATTCACAACAAAAACAGGTCGCGACTTCCAGTAATCTTGCTCAGCGATATACAATGGAAGGTCGTTATAAAGGAACTCAGGGACAAGGGATTTCTTTAGGAGCAGTAAACGTTCCTCAGGGATCTGTAAAGGTTTCTGCAAATGGGGTTCAGCTGACGGAAGGTATTGACTATACGGTGGATTATATGTTGGGTACCGTTACGATCATTAATGAAGCGGTAAAACAATCCGGACAGGCGATCAACGTGTCTTTAGAAAACCAGTTAACGTTTAATACACAAAGAAAAAGGTTCTTAGGATTAAACTTAGAAAGAAGATTCAGTGAAAACTTTATTTTAGGAGGAACCGTAGTTAATTATTCAGAATCTCCGCTTACTCAAAAAGTAAACTTCGGACAGGAAGCGGTTAACAATACCATGGCGGGAATCAATTTGATGTATAATAATCAGCTGCCATTCCTGACAAGATTAACAGATAAAATTCCGTTCGTCAATACAGAAGCACCTTCCAATTTGAACTTTAAAATGGAAGCAGCCTATTTATTACCGGGACTGAATAAAGGTACCAACGATCAATCCTATATTGACGATTTTGAACAGACCACCTCTAAAATTTCCTTAAAAGAACCAACAGCATGGAGTCTGGCGTCAAAACCTGAAAAGAATCAGGGAGATCCGCTGTTCCAGGGAGCGGGTTCCAACGATAACCTTACCAATGGTTATGGAAGAGGGTTATTGTCCTGGTATAATATTGACCCTAGATTCTGGGGAGTAGGAGGGAGAGCGCCTGCAGGAATTACTCCGCAGTCGGTTTCGAATCACGCCTCAAGAAGGGTTCAGTTCTCAGAAATCTATAATAACAGAGATTTTGTGGCGGGTGAACAGACTTTCACCAACACATTTGATGTTTCATATTATCCACAGGAAAAAGGACCGTATAACGTAAATCCGGGAAGTGAAACTACTCAGCAGAGATGGGCTGGTATCATGAGACCGATCAGTGTTTCCAACTTTGTGAATTCGAATATCGAATATGTGGAATTCTGGCTAATGGATCCTTATGCTGATGGAAATACATTAGGAACAAATCCTAAATTACTACTTCACTTAGGAAACGTTTCTGAAGATATCCTGAAAGATGGATTAATGCAATACGAAAACGGATTACCAACAGGTTCAGCTCCATCTACTACGACGACTTCAAATTGGGGAACCCAGCCTAAACAGCCTCCAATTTTGTATGCTTTCGCAAGTGAAGGTGATGACAGAAGAGCGCAGGATTTAGGATATGATGGTTTAAGCTCTGATCAGGAAGCAATGAAATTCGGGAATACTTTTGTAAACCCTGTGACTAATATTGCTGACCCTGCAGTAGATGACTTTGTATTCTACATGTCGGATAAATTTACAGGAAGTCAGGCTTCATCACTTATTCAGAGATATAAATATTTCAGAGGTCCGGAAGGAAATTCTCAGAGTGGCTCTTTGGAGGTGTCTACTCAGACCCCGGATGCAGAAGATATCAATAAAGATTATAACCTGGATCAGAATGAAAACTATAACGAATACGTTGTTAATTTGGATCAGGGAAGTTTAACATTGGGACAAAATAATGTTGTTGATGTTAAGACAGTAAAGGCTCAGTTCCAAAATGGACAGAGTGCTGATGTAAAATGGTATTTATTCAGAGTTCCGGTTTCTAAATACAATGAGCCTGATGCTCAGGGAGATCATGATCCGTCTGTTCTTAATAACGTAAGATTTGCAAGAATGATCTTAAAAGGCTTTGATCAGACATCAACCTTGAGATTCGGAACTATGGATTTGGTAAGATCAGACTGGAGAAGATATCCTAAGAATGTTGCAGTCTATGGAACAGATACTGTGGCAGATGAAGCTACCAATGAAGGATTAAATGATGTAACAGATCTTAATAATTTTGAAGTAGGAAGTGTAAACATTGAAGAGAATGCATTAAACCAGCCTCCATATGTTTTGCCTCCGGGAATCGACAGACAGGTATTAAGCGGAAATGCAGGTGCACAGAGACAGAATGAAGCTTCTCTATACTTAAATGTAAAAGATCTGGTAAGTACCGAGGCAAAAGGGGTATTTAAAAATACAACTCTTGATATGAGAAGGTATAAAAAATTAAAACTTTTTGTACATGCTCATACTGATCCTAGAAACGGTGATCCGCTTGGTGGACAAATCGATAAAAAAACAAAATTCTTTATCCGTTTAGGAAGTGATGCTACAGATAACTATTATGAATATGAAGCTTCTTTGAAAATTACAGCGAATAATGCTACAGCGCCAATGGATATCTGGCCATTTGAAAACGAAGTGGATCTGGAAATTCAGAATTTAGTAGATGCGAAAATAAGAAGAGATAAAAGCTTCCCTAATGATATTGCAAAAAGAAGAATGGACCCTTTATTTGAAGAAGGGGATACGTTTAAAAAATTATATATCAAAGGACGACCAAGTTTAGGAAACGTAACGACTATTATGGTAGGTATCAGAAATGGATCCGAAAGAGGAGCCGGAGGTACTTCTATAAGCAGAACTCTCTGGGTAAATGAAATCCGTCTTTCAGAAATTGAAAATGATGGCGGTTATGCAGGAAATGCAAGCTTGAATTTCAACCTTGGAGATTTTGCAACGGTAAATACAAGTGCCTCATATACTTCGGTAGGTTTTGGTAGTATTGATTCTAAACCTGCAGAAAGAAACCAGTCTACACAGTCTGCTTTCAGTATCAATACGGCAGTGAATGTAGATAAATTCCTTCCTGAGAAGAGCGGAATGAAAATTCCGGTTAATTACTCTTATTCGCAGACCATTGAAGATCCGAAATATAATCCTTTGGATACAGATGTTGAATTTAATAAGGCAGCGAATAAAGCCCAGCTGAAAAAAGTAGCCAGAACATATACTCAGCAAAGAAGTCTTGGGGTTGTAAACATGCATAAAGAAAGGGTGAACCAAAATAAGAAACCTAAGTTCTATGATGTTGAAAATATTTCTGTAACGGCGATGTATAATGATGATCATTTCAGAGATATCTATACTAAGAAAAATTACAGACAGTATCTTAGAGGATATATTGATTACAACTACACTTTCAAACCTTGGGTATTGAAGCCGTTTAATAAAATGATCAGCGATACGGCAAAGTCTACAAAATATCTGAAATGGGTGAAAGAATTTAATTTTAACCCGATTCCGACAAGACTTTCTTTCAGAACCGAGATCGACAGAAATTATAACGAGCTTGAGTTCAGAAATGTTGAAGCGATTCTAAGTGGAAATATGGCAGAGGATTTCGCAGCAATCAAAAACAGAAACTTCTATTTTGGATGGCAGTATGGATTAGGCTTTAATTTTACAAAATCATTGAAATTAGAAATCAACTCAGTGACAAGAACACTGAATGATAATATGGATGTGAATATGATGGATAACAGTTCGATCTTCGGAAATGTTTTCAGAGCCGGAAGACCTGTTCTATATAATCATAAAGTGCAGTTGAACTATAAATTACCTTTCCAGTATCTGCCGTATCTTGACTTTATCGATGCTGAGGTACAGTATGGGTTTACCTACAACTGGAATGCAAGGTCTACTTCATTGTTAGGGTTTGTGGATCCGGATACCAATCGACCTGCAAGTTTGGGGTCTATCGGTCAGAATACAAATATTATTCAGGGAACTGCTACGGCAGACTTTACAAAGTTCTTCGGACAGTTTAAGTATTTTAAAAATATTACGGCTAAGCTTCAGAAGCGTAAACAGGAGATTGATTCCCTGAATAATGCCTACACTCAGCAATGGGAAAAGAAAAGATATAACTACAAACAGTATAAGTTTAAAAACAGACTGACACCGCTTCAGAGCGCAGCATATTTGTTAACTTCATTCAAACAGTTAGATATTAATTATTCTGAAAATAATGGTACAGTACTTCCGGGATTGTTATCTGCACCGAACTGGTATGGGTATGGTCAGACATTAGGAGGTCCTTCCATCGGATTCCTGTTAGGATCACAGGCAGATATCAGAAGACTGGTGATGGAAAATGGCTGGGTGAGTGATTCCCAGTATATGACGGATCCATACGTCAAGATGTCAACAAAAGAGCTCCGGGCGAATTTGCAGGTTGTACCGATTAATGATTTTAGAATAGATCTTAATGGCTTGCATACCTACAACCGAAACTTTACACATACAGGTTTCAATTACAGAGATGCGGCAGGAAATCCGAATCCAGACTATACTTTTGCCAGCGATATGGTAACCTATTCGAATTCTGTTATTCTTCTGAAGACAGCATTTAGCGATGGGCAGGCAATTTATCAGACCATTAGAGATAATGCCAGAGTATTGTCTCAGCAAATGGGAGGTCCTATCGGAACAGACGGATTTACAGAAGGACATAGTATTGCCAATGCCTATGTTTTGATTCCTGCATTTAGAGCTGCGGTAGAAGGAAAATCTCCAAAACAGATGGGGAACCCTAAAAAAGCAGGTCTGCCATTGCCAAACTGGAATATCACTTATTCAGGTTTAAGAAATGTTCCGATTATCAATGGTCAGTTCTCCAAATTTGATATTTTACATGGGTATAAAGCAACTTACACTGCAACAGGTATTCAGTCGAGTATAGATTATTTCAATACACTGACTTCAGACTTAAGTACAGGAAGAGATATTAATAATGATTATATCAATCCGTTTACTTTTGCTCAGGTAGGATATGTAGAGAACTTCTCCCCATTGATCGGAGTAGATGTTACCATGAGAAACAATTTCCAGTTCGGATTGCAGTACAACAGAATCAGAACATTATTGTTAGGCTTGGTAAACCATACGCTTACTGAAGATGCCAATACTGAATACGTGGTGAAAGTAGGATATATCATCAGAAACTTCAGACTCGGAATGACAAATGTAAGAGGAAGAGGAAAGGCAAAAGGAAGTGATCTTAATATCAGGGGAGACTTTTCATTGAGAGATAGTAAAACGAGTATCACCAATATATTGTTGGATGACTCTCAGATTACAGGAGGTCAGAAATTACTGAATGTAAGAGTCTCTGCCGATTATAATGTTTCGGAAAATCTTAACTTAAGAGTATTCTACGAACAGATGACTTCCAAATATAAAATCTCCACTGCGTTCCCGCTATCAACAATAAGAGCCGGAATCTCAGCGACATTTACATTTGGTGATTCAGGTGGATTATAAAACAAAATATATTTAATTCCAATGTCCTTCAATTTTGAAGGACATTTTTTATATCTGATATTTGAACCTTATAGAATTTTGAATACATTTGTACAAAATAAAAATTTAAAAATGAACACACCATCAGAATTAAAGTACACGAAAGATCACGAATGGATTAAGATCGAAGGTAACGTTGCTACAATTGGTATTACAGACTTTGCACAAGGCGAGCTTGGAGATATCGTTTATGTAGATGTAGATACTGTAGATGATGATCTAGAAGGAGGCGCAGTTTTCGGAAGTGTAGAAGCGGTAAAAACTGTTTCAGACTTATTCTTGCCAATCGCTGGAAAAGTGATTGAGTTTAATTCAGAGTTGGAAGCTCAGCCTGAACTATTGAATACAGATCCTTATGGAAACGGATGGATCATCAAATTAGAACTTGCTGACGGTGCTGATCATTCAGAATTACTTTCTGCAGAAGAATACCAAGCTATCATTGGATAGTATTTCAAAAATATTCAGTAAGATTTTGCCCATTTATTGGGCATTTCTTACTTATATGCTCTTGAAACCTGGTGAAGAAAACCACGAATATTGGTTTATGTTCAGCGGCATCGACAAAGTCCTGCACTTAAGTATATTTGCAGCACTGGGATTTTGCTTTATGGCTGCCTTTCCCAAAATCAAATTTTCTTATTTCATTCAAATTATCCTTATCTACGCTTTCCTTACAGAAATCCTTCAGGAAGAAATGGGCCTGGGGAGATCTATGGAATCTCTGGATGTCGTAGCAGACACGATTGGTTGTCTCATCGGCTACTATATATATAAGGTACTTATCAAACGATTCTTTTAATCAAACAAAAATTGCCATCATTGCGATGAGGTAGCGATATAAAAAACATCTGCTTTTTTATTAGAAGCTTGATCCCGCTATCCGCACTCGCTATTTTGATTATTTCGGCGAGCCTTTGGCTCGCCGAAATAATCAAAATGAGCTCAGACAAATGCTCCTATCGTGGCTAGGGTCCTTGTGATAAAAGACATTTCAGTATTTTCAATCAACACTAGTGTATATTTATAATAGATATTAAAGATTGCCGACCTCCAAAGCCTCAAAAATCTGCAAAGTTTGAAAATAATACATGAATAGATCGATTTATCATTCTGTAAACCTCTTCTAAAGCATCTAAAACGCATTCAGAACTCCTTCAAAATACAATCCACTCATTGTGGATAACTATTGGGTTCGTTATAAAATTTTACAAATCAGTATTTTACATGAAATACTTCCCCACAATTGAATATTTTATGTTAAATAGATTTGGAAGTATGGGGTTAAAGGGTGTACTTTTGCCCCACTGAAAACGAGAGTATGTCAGTAGCGCAGAAGAGCTTTTA
>NZ_JANUFF010000004.1 GCF_024806495.1 Chryseobacterium sp. JUb7 | reverse complement strand
TTGCCTATTGCCTATTGCCTATTGCCTATTGCCTATTGCCTATTGCCTATTGCCTATTGCCTATTGCCTATTGCCTATTGCCTATTGCCTATTGCCTATTGCGGGGAGCTCCGTAGGAGCGGTCTGTTCATAGATTATGAAAATATGTTATGTTTAATTGAGCCCTGTAGGGGCGAACTGTTGATAATTCCCGGCTTGAAATCTTCAATCTTCATATCACGATCTTTCTTACACTGGGTTTATAATCCCGGAAGAATCCATACACCATATAGAGGTTAAGAATATTATATAAAACCAGACAGAATTGCCATCCTATCCTGAAGTAAATCGCCACTTCGCGGATCACTCATTATCTTTTAATATCCAAATAGAAATACTCATCATTACAGGAATACTTTTATCCATAATTAATATCCACAAATTTTGTTATCCTGGAGGGATATAAGAATCGTATTAGAATAATATGTGCATTATCGTGTCCACATTCTAACTATTTGTTTTTTTATTAATGATCTTCAGAATTAAAAATTTTTTTTAAAATCTAAGTCACCATTGTCTATTTTACCTGCGAGAGATCATCTTAATCTTTTTGCTTGACATCCATTATAAATTATGTACTTGTATCTCCTGGTTTAAATCTCGGGGGCTTAGTTAATACAATTTTACGGATCAATAGTTCTTTATTTTCTTACTCAAATAATTAATGTGTAAATCTCAATGTGAATGAACTGTTATTTAAACTTGATATATTTCCACTATTTAAATTTGTAATAATTCCGATGCGATCCTTCGGGATAATTTTAGGCAATACTTTTTCCTGTTTTTATTTTGCTAAAACGTTTAAGTAATAAGCAGTACAAAAATCTGTATTAAATGATATAGATTTTTTTATTAATTTTTTTCACGTATCACTAAAATGTGATTAATTTTATTATTTTTTTATAAACTAATTGTTTACGATTTAGATTAATTTTATTTTTATTAATATAAGTCTGTTAAAATATATTAAAATAGTATTATGTTTACATTAAATCACGTTTTATGAAAAGAACTTTATTTAAGATTGGATTGCTTTCATCCATGGTTGTATGTTTCAGTGTGTTACATGCTCAGAAAAATGATTCTCTAAAAACAACTAAAATTGATGAAGTTGTTGTCACAGCTTATGGCGTTAAAAAAGAAAAAAAGTCTCTTGGATATTCTTTTCAGGATGTAAAAGGCCAGACTCTTGTTGATGCGAAAGAAAACAACATTACTAATGCTTTAGTTGGTAAGGTTGCAGGGCTTCAGGTTATAAAAGGTGGGTTTGGTCCTGGTTCTTCTTCAAAAATCAATTTAAGAGGGTTTAATTCGTTTACAGGAGATAATCAGCCGTTGATTGTTGTGGATGGAGTGCCTTTAAGTAATGGCTTAGGTTCTAAACCAAGGCAAAACGGAAAAGATCCGAATAATGATTTTTGGAATCCGGATCTTGATATGGGAAATGGGCTGAGTGATCTAAATCCTGATGATATAGAAAGTGTTTCTGTTTTGAAAGGAGGAGCTGCTTCTGCATTGTATGGCTCGAGAGGAGGAAATGGTGTTATTTTAATAACTACTAAAACAGGTAAAAGAAAAGGAGGCATTGGAATTAATTATTCTACAAGTTTGGGCTTTGAAAGCATTTTTATGAAGCCCGATCTTCAGAAGAGTTTTGGACAAGGGAGTAATGGATTATCCAATCCGACGGGAGTTGATAATACTTCATCTTGGGGACCTGCTTTTGAAGGATCGGATTTGACAGTTTATGATAATTTAAAAAACTTTTTTAAAATAGGTACCAATACTCAGCATACTTTGAGTTTTCAGGAAAACTTGGGAGAAGGAACAAGCTTATATACTTCTGCGAATTACTTGAACAGCAACAGTCAAATTCCTAATTCTAAGTATGAAAGGTTCAATTTTATGGCAAAAATGAATGCCAATTTTGGAGCTAATAAAAGATGGACAACGGAAGTAAAGGCTCAATATATGAGTGTAAAAGGTAAGAACAGACCTTCAGCGGGGCAAGGAAATGGAAACTATTACCCACAAATTCTTTTAATGCCACAGAACATTGATATAAGAGATTATCGTGAAGGTCAAATGCATAATAATGTGACTTCACGATGGATCACCTCGAATGGGATTAATCCTTACTGGTCTGCATATAATGGGCTTAATGAAGATAAGAAAGATCGCTTTTTACTGAATGGATATTTAAAATATCAGTTTAATAACTGGTTGAGTGCAGATGTAAGACTTGGAACAGATTTTTATTCTCTAAATTCTGACGCAAGAGTATGGACAGGTTCTTCTCGTAATAATTCTTATTCAACGGGGCAGGAAAAGTTTTATGAAAATAATTACATCGCAAGTTTAAACGCCAAAAAAGACAACATCATTGGAAAATGGGGAGGCTCACTTTCTGTATATGGGCAAATGATGGAGACCCGAACTAAGGCACTTTACTTTACGACACAGAATTTGATTCTAGCTAATGTTTTCAGTACAACAAATACGAGTGATCTTGCTTCGCTCACCACGACGGAAGTTGATCAATGGAAAAAAATTAATTCAATATTTGCAGCTGGAGAAATTAATTATGATGGATATTGGTTTCTAAATGCTACTGCTAGAAATGACTGGTCTTCTACTTTAAATAGTTCAAATGCTTCTTATTTTTATTCTTCTTTAAGTACATCTTTGGTTTTGACAGATATGCTGAAAAAGCTAAATGGTACAAGTTCTAAAGTTTTGACTTTTGCTAAAATTCGTGCTGCTTATGCAGCTACAGGAAATTCTTTAGCTCCTCAACAATTATATAATGAGTACTTTGCTTCTACTGATCCTACAGGGCATATAACATTAACAAGAAATAAAACACTTTTTAATTCCAATTTACATGCGGAAAAATTAAAATCTTTTGAAGTTGGTGCAGATTTGAAGTTTTTTGATAGAGTTTCATTAGATATAAGTTATTTTAATAATAATGCTACAGATCAGCTGATCCCAATTCCTATTAATCCGCTGTCAGGATATGAAAGAATGATGATAAATTCAGGAGGACTTCACAACAAAGGATTTGAATTTGTATTGAATTCGGATGTTTTTAAGAAAGAAAATTTTATTTGGAATGTTAATGCCAATTTTTCAACACTAAAAAGTAACATAGACAAAATTGACGGAAATATTACAAAATATCTGTTAGGAGGCTATGACACCGTAGGAGTTTTTGCTGAAGTTGGAAGACCTTACGGGGCAATTTATGGAACAAAATTTTTAAGAGTTGAAGATCAAAACAGTCCTTATTTTGGAAAATTGATTGTTGGAACAAATGGGTTGCCTCTTTCAACATCAGATAGTCAGTATTTGGGAGATCAAAATCCAAGAGCATTATTCGGATTTACCAATAGCTTTACCTTCAAAAATTTCGGACTTTCCTTTTTAATTGATGGACGTATTGGAGGGAAATTTTTCTCATCAACTCAAAGTGCATTACAAAATGCAGGTCTTGCGGCGGATACTGCTCCGGGAGGAAGACGTGATAACTTTGTTCTTGATGCTGTTGTTCAAAACGGAAATAGTTATACAGCCAATACAACTGAAATTACGCAACAGGATTATTGGACAGCAGTGACTACATCTGGTGGAAACTTGGGAATTAATGAGCAAAATGTTTATGATGCAACCAATATTCGTTTAAGAAATGTTCAGTTAACCTATAATTTTCCGAAAAATATTTTCCAAAAATTAGCATTACAAAGTGCTAAAGTTGCTTTCACAGCAAATAATGTCTGGATGATTTACAGCAAAACAAAAGGAATAGACCCGGAATCGGTTTTCGCCATCAATTCTAATATTGTAGGTTTTGAAAACATGGCGTTTCCAACCTCAAGATCATATTTATTTACCATTACTCTAGGATTTTAACACCAAACAAAAATTGAAACAATGAAAAAATATATCTTATCCATATTTGCGTTGACGGTACTTTCGGTTTCATGTAATGATTTTGAAAACATTAATGAAAATCCATTTGCTGTTGATACCAATAAAGCAGAACCTGAATATCTTTTAAATAATTCTATTCTCGGGGCACAACAAGATCCCAATATTGCAGAACGTGTTTTTGTTTTATATTGGAAAACGGCGGGAAGGCAACAACTTTCTACAGGAATTGCAGGAGGAACTTATGATGATTCCTGGACGTCTGAATATTGGAAATATATTTCCGAATGGTTAAATAATGCCAACGGAGCCATTCAGCTTGCCAATGAGAAGAAAGCGCTCGGACAAGGGAAACCTTATTATGATAATGTGATTCAGGTTTCCAGAATTTGGAGAGCGTATTTAATGAGTGAATTTTCTGATAATTTCGGACCTCAGCCGATTCAGGCATTTCAGGGAACCAATCCTACTTTTAATTCTGAAAAAGATGTATACTATTTTATTTTGGATGAATTAAAAGATGCTGTTGCAAAAATGGATGTCAATCAGGGCCCTCCTTCAAATTCGAATGCTTATGATATGGTATATGGATTTAGCTGGAGCAAATGGGTAAAATATGCCAATTCTATGAGAATGAGAATTGCCATGAGAATTGCTGAAGTAGATCCTTCAAAAGCAAAAACAGAATTCGAAGCAGCAGCCAATTCAAATATGTTTATCGCAGCGAGTACAGATAATTTCAAAGTGGCTGAAAAGCCGGGCTGGGATGCTTTAACCGGAGTAATGTCAAGAGAATGGAATTCTCAGATTTTATCGGCTACCCTCAATAATATGTATATTGGTTTAGGTGGTGTAAATTCTGCGGATCAATTACCATCATCACAGGCTTCTGCTATAAAAAATGCAGATTATCTGGGTATAAAATACGATCAGCAATTTACAACATTGACCAATGATCCTAGTGCAGGATATTGGCTGGATGGGCTTCCAAATAAAATCGATCCTAGAGCGTATAAAACTTTTTACATTCCCGGAGATCTTACAAGCCCGGTTTATTCTCTTTATCCGACGTATACGAATCAGGCAACAACCAATCACGGAGATTTGACATTTGCTGATAATTCTAAAATAACGGTTAATACCGTAAATACATGGAATGCCTATACGATAGGTAACTGGGGAGCAAAAGGACAGAGAAATGGTTTACGGAATGTAGTTGGCTGTATGCCGGCACTTGGAAAACAATATAGAGAAAGTACCAATTCAAGAATATTTTTTGCAAGCTGGGAATCTTATTTTTTGATTGCTGAAGCTGCATTAAAAGGCTGGTCAGTTCCAATGAACGATGAAGCTGCTTATAACAAAGGAATTCAGGATAGTTTTACGTATAATAATGTAGCGCAGTTTTATGGTCAGTATATCACGTCGACGGATTATAACAGAGACGGAACTTCTGTTTCCTACAGTCATATTACAGAACCCGGAGCAACTCATACAATGCAGTATAAAGATCCGGTAACGAATAATCTTGTTTCTGTAGCGATTAATTATCCGGTAAATACGATTTATAAAAACGGAGCTTTTAAAAATGATAAACTGACAAAAATTATTACTCAAAAATATATTGCAAATATGCCGTGGCTTCCGTTGGAATCATGGAGTGATCATAGAAGATTAGGTCTGCCATTCTTCGAAAATCCTGCTATTGAAACCCCTTTGGTAAATCTGCCGAATCTGAATTCAGGAAATTATATGACGAATTCAATTAAAAATTTCCCACAAAGATTACGATATCCAAGTACATTCAGAAATACAGATCAGCCGGGATATGACAAAGCCGTTCAGCTTTTAGGTGGTGCAGACGAAGTTCTTACTCCACTTTGGTGGGCAAAGCATTAAAATAGCCAACTATAATATCTTTTTTCATAAGTCCTTTTCAATTTTTTTGAAAGGGACTTTTGTTTTAAACTATTATGTACTATTGAATGATATGACTGTAGCCCTAGCCCCGATTGTAATGAAAATCCTTTTTTGTAAAAAAAGATTGTAATGGAAAGCGGGAAAAAGCTTCCCGTAAAAATTTAAATAAATTAAGGTGCCGCTATTGTAAAAACGACCAAACTATTATAAGTGGCGGCAGGAATAGCCACAGAAACTCCCGATAGTTGTAGCTGTACCGGAATATTTGAATATGATGCTAATGCCAAAACCGCAGTAATTCTGAATAATTCAACATCTGTCGCCAGGGGAACGGTAATATAAGTTGTTCCGCCTGTGATGGAACAACCGACACAGGCTGTCGTTCCGTTTCCTGTTCTTCTTGCTGATAAAACGAGATTACTGTTCCATGTGGGATTGGCCTGATAATGTACACTTACTTTTCCGTTTCCTAATAAAAGCGGAACACTTGCGCCAATCAAAATCTGGTTGGTTGCGCTTTCGTACGTTCCTGCATAATTGGATCCGGCCTCAGTTATAGAAGGAATAGTCACCGTCCAGTTGGTTCCGCCAACTGTAATGGTTCTTTGTGATTTTAAAGCCAAACTTAAGATTAAAAGAATAATGAATATACTTTTTGTAAAAATGCTGTAAAAAAAATTAGTATGAAACTTCATTATCTTTAATTTTATTCTGTGATGGTATAGGTAATGACAACAGGTGTATTTGTACGTGCTGATAAATTAGCATATGTATTTGTTGTCAGGCTTATGGTAAGACGGTGCCCGTTATTGGTACCGTTTCCTGTAAAAGCACCGCCAATTCCGCTGATGATCGTTTGAGCAGTTGTAGTGAGGGTAATTTGTGCTGAAGGAGTTCCCAAAGTTCCGCCGCCGGAACCCGAAGCTGCAGCAGCCAGAATTTTAATATCGACTCCCGGAATCACCTGATTGACTGAAGCGGTAATTCTTCTCGTTAATCCTCCGGAAGCAATGGCAGAAGTATAATTGACCCATTTTGTTGTATTCACAGCAGGGACAGTTACCGCATTCCCAGCTTCAGTAGGAGCGGTGTAATTTAAGCTGATTGCTCCGGCAGGCTCTATATCCATTAAGGTGACAATGGGTAAAGTTACAGCAACAGATCTGTTTCCTGTAGTTTGTGAAAATATTTTACAGGATACAGCAAGACTGGTTAAAAATATAATTTTCAAATACATTATTTTATTTTCTTCTTTTCGTTATAACTTACTTTGATGCTTTCCTGCTGATATTTTACTTCTGATTGCTGTTTTATCACATTAATGTTTAATTTTTTTGTTTCTGATGGTTTTAAGGTAAATTCAAACTGATCGATTGGTATTTTGTATCTTTTATCCAGACCGTTTCGGTATACTTTTGCTTTCCAGTCTCCGGGACGCAGATACGTGAAATCAAAATTTTCTCCGATAACGCCCATTTTTCGGTAGACCTGATCGCCATTTGAAACTTCAATAATGATATTTTCTTTTTTCTTTTTGTCTTTATTAAATGAAAATCCGGCAAAACTTGCCTGTCCACTTTCTGAAAACTGAATTTCACCCTGAATATTTGCAGCACTTGTCAATCCAAAATTGAATATGTTTTCTTTATTTGTTAAGACCAACGAGGCAGGAACATTTACGTTGGGGATATCATTAATATCTGTGGTAGATCGGTCAATTTCCAGGACATAATCACCGGGGATTACATTTTTAAATATAAAATTTCCGTTTTTATCGGTCACAGATAAATGACTTCCTAATTGTAGCCGGATTCCGTCGACTTTTTTTACGCCAAGATTATCAATATTTCCTGAAAGTGTTGTATAGTCTGCAATTTTTTGAGTTGGAACATTCATTCTTAATGTATACCGGAGTGAGAAAATAAAGTCTTTATTTCCCAACTCACCGCGTTGTAAAGCATATCGGCCGGAAAGATCAAACTCATGACCCGGGAAAAGCTGCTGATGAAAAAGTAATTCAAAAAGATTTCTGTCAGTATAATAATCTTCCGGCATATAGTTATTCTGATAAAATAGGCTGAAGCTTGTTTTATCTGAAAAACGATTTAAAATTCTTACGCCGTAATAAAACTGTTTCTGATTTTGCATCTGATACCGTGAAGTAATCGCATAACTTCCGAATACATTAAAAGAGGTTCTGAATTTTTCAAATCCGATATTGGCCGTATAAAAACTTGAATTTCCTGAAAATCCGGTCAGATAATTGTCGGTTTTTCCGAACTGCCCTTCAAGATTGAGTTGAAAAATTCCGATCTGCTGATCAAGTGTTGCTCTGAAAAAACGTTCTTTATAATCAAATTCTTTTGGCATCAGGCGGTCTTCATATCTTTGGAATCCGTTGTAAAGCATAAATGATCCTCTGTTTGAATATCGATATTGAAGTCCATACTGTAAAAACTTCCGGTAAGGAGCTGCTAAAAATAAAGTGTCGCGCTGAAAATTTCTGGCATCCTGAACATAATTTGCCAAAAGATTAATCCTTTTTGTAAGTTTATATTGAATATTTCCGTTAAAATTATTTGTGTTGTTAAAATATCCGGCATATTCCGGACTGGCGCGCATATACATTACATTTCCACTCAATCTTTCAAAATTAACGATGGTTTGAAGCATAAAGGCTGTTCCATCCGTCTTATCGGTTTTACTGTAAGAGGTTTCTCCGGAGACTTCAATGTTTTTATTTAATTTAAATTTTCCTGTAATATACGGGAGATGGGCATTGGAATCTAATCTTACATTTGTAAAACTTAATCCTACATTTTCTGTTCTCGGAATTTTATATAAATATCCGGCGGTGATTTCAGATTCTTTAGCGAGTTTGAATTTTGAATAGACATTAAACTCATCTTTAATATCCCTGAAAAATCTCGGATGATTATAAAAACCTCCAAAGCTTACTTTTTTTAAATCAAAACGAATTTCTGCACCACGACCATATCTTGCATATTCCGTGAGAAAAGAGGATGAATAATTTTTATCTCCCAAATGAACGTAAAAGTTTTCTCTTTTATAATTGATGAAATATTCTTCATATTGGGTAAAAGAACTGAATTCTACAGGATTTTTTGTTACCGCATGAAACTCAAGCTGATTTTTGTTGTCTTTATCCAGAGTTCCTTTTCCATAAATTTCTCCCTGAAAGCCATCATTATACTCACCCCGGTTTCTCATCCCAATAAAAGAAAGCGAAGCCGCAACCGGAAATCTGTGAAAAATATCTTCCTCAACAGGTTTTATAGAAATTATTTTTACGCTGCTGTAAGCGGTTTGGTTTTCAGTCTGGTTATTTTTGGAATAAACGGATAGATTTAAATTTTGATATTCGTTTTTTCCAAGATTTGAGTTGGTAATTTTGCTGACAGTGATTATTTTACTTTCTCCGGGTGGCAAAAGCAAGGAGGCTCCTTCATCTACGACTGCATTTTTACTTTCCAGGATTAAGTTTTCGGGCACATTTCCACTATTTTTCAAAAGGAATGTTGAGATAATTGTTTCCCCTGCTTTCACAAATTCCGGGGAATGTAAAGCCGTTAATGTTAATTTTCGGTTTCCTGAAACTAAGAATTCTGTTTTTTGTATGAATTTTTCGCCTGTATTTTTTTCTGTTCCGTTTAAAATAACGGAGTATTTTCCTTGAGGAGTTTCTGTGGCAATTTTTAAAGGAACAATATAAACATTATTTTCATTGGCAGAAATTTTAAGTTCTCCATTGGTCAGAATAGGGGAAATATGGGGGCTTGTTGTTTCTACTTTAATATCATACAGCTTATTTTCGGACGTCTTATTTTCTATTTTAAACCAAATAGAAGTAGACGTTCCCGGCAGCAGACTATCTTTTTTGTTGACAAAATTTTCTTTTTGGGCAAAAATGAATACTGGGAATAATATGAATAGATATAAAGCACAATTTTTAATCATTCTTTACTTCTAATTCCACGTTGAGAGCGAAAGCATTTTCATCTTCATCAGTAGCGATCAATACGGCATTGTATTTATCGGGAGGCATTTTGCTGATATCAATATGGAAAGATTTTGAGGTTTGTGGTAATAATCCCATAGCCTGACTGGAAAAATTTCCGAGCTTTTGCCCGTCTTTTTTATTGTAAATTTCTATGTTCGCCGTTGGTTTGCAATAGAGATTTCCTTTATTGGCAATGGCAACTTTCAGAATCTGCCTTCCATCTTCTTTTTCAATTTTTACCCCTTCAAACTTTAAATCAGGTTTTGCTTTTTCCGAATCAACATCTGTAATGACCTGAATGGCATATCGTATAATGGAGGTAATATTTACACCTTGTTTATTATCATTAGGTTTTATTTCTTCCACAGGTTCTACCATGATTACACTCCAATAGCTTCCCGGTTCTGAAACAGTATTAGGAACAGTAATCTCATAATAGATTTCTGTTTTTTGTTTTGCTTTAAGAGTAACCAAGTTGGTGTTCATCTTGATCCAGTCAGAATTGGTCTTATCATTGGTATGAGGAACAGAATAATTGCTTGTACCATTAGCATTGTAGCTGTAATCCTGAAGAAATAATTTTACGCTTTGAGATTGATTACCGGTATTTTCTATCGCAATTTTCCCTTTATATACCTTTCCGTTTTCTACCTGATAGGTGTGGGAAAGGCCATTAAGGACAACAATACTGGCTTTAAAAAAGCAGAATTGAAGGATGAAAATTGCCAATAGGAAAATGCGCTTTATCATAATTATGTAAAGTTTGGTGTTTAAAACATTGATAATACAAGACCAAGAAGAAATAGCATATCTTTTTCTTCTTGCTTGTATAAAGATGAAATTAGGACAGGTTAGTTGTCCGAAATAGTATAGGTAACTGTTGCTACTGTAGTAGCAGTCGCCTGTAGATCTGCATAGGCTGCCACTCCGCCAGGACCACTTCCCGGAGCTAATGCATACGTCAGGTTATGGCCGTTGTTGGCTCCGTTACCTGTGTAAGCACTTCCTATTCCTGAGATAATTGTCTGGTCTGCGGCACTTAATGTAAGTTGAGCAGACGGAGTTCCTAATGTTCCTCCTCCTGCACCTGTAGCTGCTGCTGCGGTTACATGAATGTCAACTCCAGGAATGATAGCATTTAGTTTTACAGAAACATTACGCGTCGGATCTGCCACAGATTTAATAGAAGAGTAGTTAAGCCAAAGCGTAGTGTTAGCTGCATTTGCAACCAATGGATTACCTGCTTCTGTAGGAGCTGTGAACCCTAAAGTTATGTTTTTTGTAGCGGCAGGTTCAATATCTACCAATGCAACTTCCGGTACAGAAATGGTTATTGTGTGATTGTCTGTGTTCGTATCTTGTGCATGTAGGCTTGTAGACAATGCTAATGCAACAAAAGATGTAGCTAAAGTGAATTTCAATTTTTTCATGGTAAATTTATAATTTTGGTAAAGTGAAGTTAATAAAATTCAAATAAGTATGAAATAGTTTTTGCTATTTTTTTTAATTCTTATTTATTCATTTTCAATATTTTAATACGGCTTAAAAATCGGACATATAAATTTCATGAAAATAAGTTTTATTCTTTATAAATGAAATCACCGAATAAAAAAAGCCTTACATGATGATGTAAGACTTTAATTTATTAGAATGAATTTTTAAGACTAAGCCCAGTGAGGATCGGAAGTAGAAGGTTTTCCTGATTCTATTCTACCTGCAAAATGCCAGATATTATTTTCAGACATAAGCTTCAGATCATACCATCCTTTCATTTTATCAAGGTCTATGATCAGTCTTTCTTCAGGTTGATGCAAAGAAATTTTCTTTTGCTTTTTCTCGTAAAAGTTTTCTAAGGTAATGGTAATGTTTCCTTTGTTTCCTTTTCTGAAAATAAGCTCGACCTGATTTTTTGAGGTATTATTGATTAGTAAAACTTCAAGATCAGGAATCTCTCCACCCTTGAAATTCCTGTAAAACCCATTAGGACCAAAAACTTCAAGATTATATTTTCCTGTATTTACAGTATGAGACAGCTCCTGTTTTGAATACAAAGCATATGAGAAATGAAAATCACCATTGTCGAATTTTGTTCTGTCATAGATTAATAAAGGAATTCCTGTTTCGTTCAGGTTGGTCATTTTAATTTTTTCATTTTCAAAATTTACCTGAAAATTGTAGGGAAGCGGATTTGAAGGCTTTAGACCTCTTTCCTGAATTTCCAGTAAATTATTTTTCAGTTCATTTTCAGAATACCATTTTAAATTGGGAACAGGTTTATTTTTCGCAGAATTGATAGTTTTTGCATAATCCTTTTGATCCAGATAATTCATCTGCGGAATTTTTACACTAGATGAATTAAAGGCTGAAGTCAGATCTCCGCAAACAGCTCTGCGCCAATCACTGATATTGTCAATGGTGACTTCTTTATTGAATTTTTTATGAATGAATTTTTCCAAGAACTGTAAGACTGAAGTATGGTCTGAAACTTCAGAGTTTACAAATCCTCCTTTCGTCCAGGGAGAGGCAATAATCATAGGGACTCTGTATCCCAAGCCAACAGTACCTTCGATTTTTTCATGATCCTTCAGCTTTTGTGAAGCCATGTATTCCTGATTTTTGTTTACATATTCCACTCCGTCTTTTCCATTCATATCAACAGGCTGACTTGGATTTATGGGTGGAGCAAAAGGTAAAACATGATCGAAGTAACCATCATTTTCATCGTAATTAATAATGAAAATTGTTTTTTTCCAGGTTTCCGGATCTTTGGTTAAGATATTTAAGACTTCAGAGATATACCATGCTCCATACCATGGCGATCCGGGATGATCAGAAAAATGCTCTGGAGCCACCAGCCATGAAACTAATGGTAATTTTTTTTCTTCTACATCTTTTCTAAACTGGTGCAGAACATCACCTTTAGGAACGACCAGTCTTTCCCCGTTTTCATCCTGTCCGATTTCTACATTCCAGAAATCAGGATCTCCTGAATTGGTGGTAAAGGCTTTTTCGTGAAGATTCTTTTGTTGCTGAGAAAGTTTAGCGAAATTTTCCGGTTTATATTCTTTCAAATCATTTTCAAGCTCGGTAATCATTCCTTCCAGTCTTTCTTTCTGGCCCGGATTTTTTTCGATTTCCTTTTTTAGATAAGAAATAATGTTGGGAATATTTTCATGGTATCCTTTTGAAAACTTCACATTGAAATTTGAAAACCACTCAATTGGATTGTCTGTAAAATTACTCAGCCATGCTTCCTGCTCACCGGACATTCCTTTTGGAAGGCTGATTTCGTTCTGATAAATTTTCCATGAAACATTTTGCTCTTCTAAAATTTCAGGAAAACTTTTCCACTTTGCCTGTCTGGCTTTATCGTAATCAATATTTTCATTATAAACATTGGCTTTTACTTTTCCGTTTTGCTGTTCACGAAGGGTCCCCGACCAAAGAAATAGACGGTTGGGGGTTGTTCCTGTTAATGAAGAACAAAAATATTGGTCGAAAATAGTGAATGCATCTGCCAATTGGTAGTAAAAAGGAAGATCTTCGCGGTTATAATATCCCAATGTCAACGGAATATTTTTATAATCTTTATTTCCCGAAGCTTTTGCCTGAAGCCATTGATCATATTTCCCTTTATTCAATGCTTTTTGCTGATTATCCCAAGAGTGGGGAAGGGAACTCATCCAGGTAGATTTTGTATTTCTTAAATCCAAACGTGCCGGAGAAGCGTATTTTCCGGTGTCATTTTTCTGAAAGAAAACCGAATGACCATCCTGCTTTATAAAGGCTCTCTGGTCTAAAAAGCCTCTTACTCCTTTCAAAGCCCCGAAAGCATGATCAAAAGAGCGGTTTTCCTGCATTAAAATTACTACATGTTCTGCATCATAAAAAGTAGATTGCGCGGCAGGCTCGATGGTTAATGCCTTTAAAATAGAAGGGTGTAAAACCCCTGAAGTTCCTAAACCGGCTAAAAGTAAACTTGATTTTTCTAAAAATTCTCTTCTGTCCATTTCAATAGTAATACAAAGAAACCGCAAGTTAATTGGTTTTCTTGCGATTTCTTTTATTTTGATGTTAAAAAATAGTTAGTTTTTTACTGCAGCCACCAAGGTTTAGAATTGATATTGTCATTTCCTCCATACTGAGCTGCAAGTGCTGCCTGTAAATTAGCGCTGTTATAATTGTACTCAGCTTGCGGATATCTGAATCTTAAGGGAGCTGAAACTCCTGTTTGTAAAGGATAATTCGGATATCCTGTTCTCAGATAATCGTAATAAGAAGTCCATTGAGACTGGTGAAACATTGTCATGTATTTCTGAGTCATAATTTTTTCCAGTTGAGTAGCTAATGGAGCTGAATTATCATATAAAACTAAAGATTTAGTTAAATATTGGTTCACATCAAAACCTCCGAAATACTGATCTGGATTTTTTACATAAGTCTGATAAAATGTAAAACTTGCTTTGATCGCATTGTCATAATGTGCCTTTGAAGAACCTGAAATCCAACCTCTTGCAGTGGCTTCAGCTAATATAAATTCTAATTCAGAATAGCTTAAAACAGATGATGGTTCATTTGTCGCATCTTTATAGAAACGGTCATTTACTTTAGAAATATTTTTGGCAGCAACCAAAGCTGCATTATCAGAATATGGGGAAGTAGGATTTCCTCCGTTGTATCCTGTAAAATCTGTAATGGGTTTTCCTGCTTCTTTAGCGGCTGTAGTTTGTGCCGCAAAAGTGAATAAACGAGGGTCTTCTCTGGCTTTAAAGAAATTGATAAAATAGTCTGCCATATACAGACTCGAACCGTATCCACTGTTATTAAACATTGTATATCTGCTGTCGGCAGCATCTGCAAATTTCAGTTCTCCGTTGTCTGTGATCGATGACATCAAAGTCTGGCTTCCCGCAATAGATGCAAATTCTGTAGCAATGGTATAGCTGCCTACCGTTGCTTTTTTGGAAAGTGAGATCAGGATTTTCAGACGGAAAGAATTGATCAGTTTTTTCCATTTTGTAGCATCACCATTGTAAATGATGTCGCCTTCAATTTTGTCGTTGGAATTAATCAGATCATTGGCTTCTTTCAGTTCTCCTAAAATTCCGGCCATCACTGTTTCCTGACTGTCATATTTGGGCTGTGTAATTCCGGATTCACCTTTCACGGCTTCGGAATAAGGGATGCTTCCAAATTTTAAACTTAAATTATAGAAGTAATAGGCTCTGTAAAATTTACCGATCGCCTGATAATTTTTATTATTGATTTTTTCCGCTTCCTGCATCATTTTAACGGTATTCAGAAGACCGGAAGTATAAACATCGAACGAAGCGTCATTCCATTTCATATACTGGTAAGTATTTTCTCCGTCTGTTCCGATCATCATTCTTGAAGCGTACATATTGTCTCCGTTTACCTGGAATGCTGATTTTGAAACGTATGTTAAAAGAAATTTCGGATCGATGCTTGCCTGATCATTAGGGTTTTCATTGATGGTGTCCAGATTGGTTTCACAAGAGGTCAATGCTAATAATCCGACAAAGAATAATGATTTTATACTATTTTTCATTTTGATGATTCTTTTAATTAAAACTTAAGATTAAATCCGATTCCGAACCATCTGCTCGACGGATCCTGAATGTCATTTCCAGTTCCGATCTTATAATCCGGATCTGAATAAAGGTTTTTTGATTTTTTCCACATGGCAAGATTATATCCTGATACATTTGCCGTGAAACTCTTTACAAACCCTTTTGGATTCAATAGATAAGAGAAATCATATTCCAGAATGACAGATCTCAGTTTCACGAAAGTTCTGTCGAAAACATTAGCAAACAATTCGCTTTCGTCCTCGGTAACTCTTGCCTGATAAGGATAGTTCTGTGCCCAGTCCTGAAAACTGATTGCCTTAGTATGTGGGGTGTAAGTTCCTGTGGCTGCATTGTAATTTACACCATCCGGTACGAAATAATAAGTTCCGGGGTTGGCATATTCAAGATCTCTGTATGCCACTGAATTGGGATGTTTTCCGCCCCACCACATTTTTTCTACGACCTGAGATCTCATCACACCGCCTATACTTCCGTCAATTCCTACGGTTAAGCTTAATTTTTTATATTTGAAGGTATTGTTGAAACCGAAGGTCCAGTCCGGATTGAAATGACCTAAATTAGTCGGAGTCGTCGCTCTCGTCGGCATACCTGTTTCGGCATTGAGAATCACTTTTCCATCCGGAGATTTTTGCCAGGTTGTATCATAATAACTGTCCATTCTTTCGCCTAATTTGATATTGTTGTAATTGGGCATATCGGCATAAATGGAAGTCAGTTTTTGTTCATACGTACTCCAGTTAATTAAGGCTTTCCAGGTGAAATCTTTTGTTTTTACAGGAACGATACCTAATGAAATTTCAAGACCTTTGGTTGTATATTCATTACCATTCACATATTGTGAAGTGAAGCCTGATGACGGAGCGCTTGGGAACTGTAGAATGTTGTTGTAATCCAGTGTATGGAAATAGGTTGCATCCAGCGTAAGCCTGTTTTTAAATAATCCTGCACTTAATCCTAATTCATAAGATTTTGTCTGTTCAGGTTTTAATGAATTTTCATAATTCAGAGTAGTCGGGTAGTAGAATGTAGGATTTCCGTTATAGGTTACGCCGCTGTTATTCAAATAATAATTTCTTACGGAATAAGGTTGGAAATCATAGGCTACTTTTGCCCAGGAAGCTGATAATTTCAGTAAATTAATCGATTCGGGGAGTTTCACCAGATTAGAAACAACAGCACTTAATGAAGCGGATGGATAAAAATAAGATCTGTTGGCTTTCGGAAGTGTTGATGACCAGTCGTTACGTCCGGAAACGTTAATAAAGAAAGCATTATATAAACCTATATCGATGGTTGTATACGCACTGTAAATTAATTTTTCTTTTAAATAATCGTAATATTTTACGGCTCCTATCGAATTGTCTAACGAATATTGCTCCGGAATTTTCAAACCGTCAGTTGAAGCATTGTCAACATCATTTTTATAGTAAAATGTAGAAGCTCCGGCATTGATTGTGAAATCAAAGTTTTCTGAAATTTTCTTTTTATAAGTTGCTAAGATATCTGAGTTGAGGTTCCAGGTTTTGGTATCATTCAGGATATATCCACCGCTTCTCGGCGCACTGTAATTGAAATAAGAATATGGACTCAAAATTTCCTGCTTATTATGGTTCTCAACAATGGAGATTTTCCCTTTTATCGAGAAATCCTGAGTCGCTTTGTATTCTAAACCGGTTTGTGCATTGATGATGTTGGTTCTGTTTTTATTTTTATAATATTCGGCCCCGAACCAAGGGTTATTGTACCATGCATAATTCCAGTTAGCTTGAGTTTTACCTTCCTGCCCCGGAACCCACATATGATTTCTCAAGTCTCTTCCGTCTACATCACCTCCCATCCAGATCAGGATAGTATACATGTGACCACTCGGATTATAATCATAGTTCGGAATATTGGGAGTGAATGTCTGATTAAAATTGAACTTCGTATCAAAGATTAATTTTTCGCCAATATGATTTTCTGAAGAGAAATTGATTCCGTAACGCTGTAGATATGCTTCAGGTATTCTGTCATCATAATTCATGAAATTTCCCGAAAGCCTGTAGATATCTTTATTGTTTTTATAGCTGATCGAAAAGTTGTTGTTATTGATCACTGCGGGCTTCATGAAAGTTTTTAAGTTATCATGATATTCCCAGTCGATCGGTACTCTTTCGTATCGGGATTTGTCATTATACTGACTTCCTGCTACGGTTCCGTACCAGGGAATAACCTGTCCGGTCTGCTTATCTCTGATCGGGCTGTTCCATTGAGCGATCTTCGTTCCGGGAACAAATTTTGGTCCCCAGATCATATCTCCGTCATTTACTCCACCATCTGCTCCGTCCCAGAATTCATATTTTCCGTGTGAACCGTTTCCGTATTCAGTCTGTGTTTTTGGAAGATTCGTAAATCCTCCTGTGATCATTGTATTTTGTGAAAACTCTACGGTAAAGCCTTTCTTTTTCGCACTTTTTGTAGTAATTAAAACGGCTCCATACCGTCCTCTTGCCCCATACAACGCAGAAGCTGTTGCTCCTTTAAGTACGTTGATGTTATCGATATTATTAGGATCTAAATTCTGAAAAACTTCTTTCTCAACAATCACTCCGTCGATTACGAAAACCAGATTGGAATTTCCTCTTAATGTAAACTGCGGAGCCTGCTGCATTCCTGTAGGATTTGAAACATTCAATCCGGCAACCTGCCCTGAGAATAGATTTCCAATACTTGGAGTCGTAACGGTCTCAAATTGTTTTGTACCAACTTCCTGAGTGGAATACCCGATTTTCTCTTTCTTCTTCGCAATACCTAAAGCGGTAATAACAACCCCTTCGATCTGTTTTTCATTAATCTTTTTTAAAACGACTGAATAATTTTTTCTGTCTGAAACCTCAATGGTTGAGGTAGAAAAGTCCGGCGAGAAAAATTCAAGAATATCTCTAGTGTTGGCTGAAATTGTAAAATTCCCGTTTTCGTCAGTCGTAGCTGTTTTTCCGGTGTTTTTATCGGTGATGCTCACTCCGGAAACACTGGAGCCATTCTCAGACCTTACATTTCCCGAGATATTAATTTCCTGAGCCGTAAAATAGAGTGGAAGTAAAAAAACTGCAAACGTAGCTAAAGTTTTCTTCATTTTTTTGAAGGCAAATTTAGCAGTGCACTGTTACCTGAATTTTAATGTGATATTAAGATAAAAATATGATTTCAGCCTGAGACAATAATAAATTTAATAAAATTATAAAGCTCAAAACAGTGATGGTTTCACAAATTTTTACTTTTTTTAAATAGTATTATTATAATAGAGATCAAGGTACTTTGAGATTAGAATCTACTCAGAATTCCCCAGTGGATTTTAATGTCATTAAATTTAAAAGGATTTCCAAATTCGTTTCCATTCGAAAGCTGGAAACTCATCAGCCCGATCGGGATAAAGAAATTGAATCCGAGCCCCACACTGTAGAGCTTAGGTTTTACATTTAAAGATTTATTATTGAGCTGTCCGTATTGTCCGAAGACATCAAAAAACGCCTGATTTCCGATGAGGTACCGGTATTCTAAACTTCCGTAATAATAAAAATCGGCGGCAAGGGAGTTTTCATTGAAACCCCGCATAGAATTCCAGCCCCCGAAGCGGTACAATTCGTTGGCGGAAAACTCAATTTTAGAGTCCATCATCGCACCCTCCGCTTTTATATTGAGGAAATGATTGCCATTGATATGATAATTATGCTCCCCAAAGAAGTAGAATTGGTTTTGCGGAGATTTGATGTTGTCTTTTGTATAAGTAGTTGTCAGATAGTCATATCCGGCATTAATTTTTGTTTTATATAGAAAAAGATCAATATCTGTAGGTTCTACCATTTCAAACCAGATACCGATTCCTTTTTTGTTGTAATCTTTCCCCTGAACATAGAGACTGTCGATGATACTTGAGCTCTCAAAAGTTCCTCGGAGTCCTATTTTATTCCGGCTGTTCATATGATAATACAAAGCAGGGAGTGCTTTTACATTGGCGAAAGTAGAATCCTGTCTGAAGATATTTACCTTCATATTTAGACCGATATTGGACTTAAAAAGATACGGAACATCTGTCTGGAGATCAAAATTCTGCCCTTTGTCAGGGTTTCTCTGCCAATATAGATTCACGTTTTCGAAACCGTTAAACATATTCCTGAAATTCACATTCAGGGTTCCGTTTAAGGTGAATTTATCTGTTTTATCATTTCCAAAACCAATCACCCCGTCAAAGCTATTCGTTTTTTTCTTCTCCATGAAAAGATAGATCTGCGTAGAATCTTTCGTGAAAAGTGTTTGTGGTGGTCTTTCGAGGGTTACAAACTGGTGGCTCTGAAAACTTTTATTAATGGCAATCAGGTTTTTGTCATCGTAGGTTTTACCTTTGAATTCTTTATCAAGATTTTTCATGAATCTCTTGGGAACTCTTTCATAGCCTTTTACTACAAAACCATCAATTTTTCTTTTATCATTTTTGTTGATGTCCAGTTCTACAATGGGATAACCGTTTTTTTGTCCTTTATATTTTGTCTTGATTCTGCTGAATGAATAGCCGTCATCAATATAAGCTTTGTTGATATTCTTCTTTGTAGAATCCAGATTTTTAGTAAAAAATTCTTTCTGAGATTTTATTTTATGTGAAATAGAATCGGAAATATTCACATAGGTTTCGTTGAAGTTTTTGCCCTTGTTGTAAAAGATCTCGGTACTGTCTCCTTTTACTTTTACTTCTTTTAGCTGGGTGAAAAAATAATTGCTCTGAGTAAGAGAATCCAAAAATTTTACAGCAGAAACGGAATCCTTTACTTTTTTCTTAACCTTGGTTTCGGTATCAATAAGCCAATACTGTTTCTTTTGCGCTTGAATAAAAACGCAAAACAGCACAAAAAATATTTTCAGAAATAACTTCAACTAATATAAAGCTTTAAAATACTGTTTTTATTTTAGGTAATATTTATAATTAAAAATAAAGTTTAAATAAGTTAAACTGGAACTACGCCAGTTTATTATATTTCTTCATTAAATTTTCATAAGTTCCCTGTGGAAGAATCCATTTCAGAGGAACTCCGATTTTCTGCCCGAATTTACCGAAATAATAATGAGCTTTCCATTTATTTTTAGTTAAAAGTGTATCTACATACTCGGCAACTTCCAAAGGCTCAGTTCCATCGCCCACATGAGAGTTCATTAAAGCGTATACCTTTTCAAAAACAGTTGTATAAGGCTCGGATACTTTTGTTTTTACACGGTTTTCAGCAATGTTTGTTTTAATATCTCCCAAATGAAGAGAACAAACATGAATATTCCATGGGTAAACTTCATACCTCATCGCTTCGGTTACTTTATCTAAGGCTGATTTTGAAGCTGAATAAAATCCGCGGAAAGGAAGTCCCATTTCACTTCCTATACTTGAAACATTGATGATTTGTCCGAATTTGTTTTCACGCATTTTCGGTAATACAGCACTCATCATCTGAACAGCCCCTACAAGATTTAAATTGAATAATTTCAGAATATCTTCTTTGGTAGAGTCTTCTACAGCTCCTACCATTCCCATTCCTGCATTATTAATGAGAACATCAATTCTCGTTTCTGTTTTCAGAACTTCGGCAATCGCATTTTGAACCGCATCATTATCCGTAACATCAGTCGGAATAGATTTAAAATATTGACTTTCGGTGTGTTTTCTGCTTAAGCCATATACCTGATGACCTTTTTTGCCGAAATATTCTGCTAAAACGAAACCGATTCCTGATGAGGTTCCTGTAATGATTATTGTCATTTACTTCTTATTACTTTTAGAGTTATAGGGTTTGCTGTAAAGTTTTGAGAAGAATTTTTGAAATATTGATCTCTTAGTCTTTACTGTATGCTTGGTATATTAATTTTCAGCAAATGTAAAAAAGAAAAGTGAACTCTCTTAATATTATTTATATCTGAAAATATTTTCATGAAAAATAAGAATAATATTATGTTAAGTAAATAACATCTGAAAAAAGATAATAAATTATTAATCAAATATATAAAACTAAATGATTTTTTATGTTGTATATTGCTGTAAATCAGTAAGTTTTGCGCTAGTTGGGATTGGTTTTGTTAATGGTTTTTTAATGAAAACATAAGAAAGTGTTAATGAAAATAGCGTTATGTGCAATCTATTTTTGCATCTTAATAAAATGATGACATGAATTTATTTAAAATCCCTGTCTCCGTATCTTACTTGGCAGGCCGGGGACTTTTAATTGGCGCAATATCTATTTCACCGGTATTGCTATCCCAGCAAAAACAGGACAGTTTAAAAGAAAAATCCATCGACGAAATTGTAGTGGTAGGATATGGAACACAGAAAAAAACCAAAGTTTCAGGGGCTGTTTCCGAAACTTCACTCGATAAACTGAGCTCCCGATCATTGTCGGGTGTTGGGGAGGTTCTTCAGGGAAAAACTCCCGGAGTCACTGTCGTTAATGAAGGAGGAGATCCAAACGGTTCACCTAAAGTAAATATCCGTGGTTTAGGAGGAATTAATGGAGAAACACCTTTGTATGTTGTAGATGGGGTCGTTTTTAATGGAACTCCTTCTATTAATCCGAATGATATACAGGATATCTCTGTGCTTAAAGATGCATCGGCTGCTATTTATGGGGCAAGATCTTCGGGGGGAGTTATTCTGATCACTACAAAAAGAGGAAAAAAGGGAAGTCTGACCGTAGATTTTGATGTAAAATATGGCATTAATCAGGCATGGAAGCTTAAAAAATCTCTAAATGCAGCAGAATTTCAGGATGTGATGTATCAGGCATATGAAAATGCAGGAAAACTGAATAATTTGCCATTGGCATTTAATGCAGAAAAATATCCTGACGGAAGAATCACAAGAACCGACTGGATGAAAGAAATCTTTCGTACAGGAACGATTCAGGAATATAATGTTAATCTGAGTGGCGGAAGCGATAAATCCAGGTTTTTTGTAGGAATGAACCACCGTAACCTGGAAGGTATTTTATTGAATACCCAGGCAAAACGACACAATTTCAGAGTTAATTCGGAGCATAAAGTAAAAGATTGGTTAATGATCGGGGAAAATATGTATTATAACTACTCTGATGGAAATACAGCCGATACCAAAAGCGGATATACCGGAGCTCTTGTGGCTGCGATGTATTACCCCCCCAACGTTTCTGTATATACGCCAACAGGTGCTTTTTCAGGATTGCCGATTGATGTAGCCGGAGGTTACGGAGATATGATTAATCCTGTAGCGTATCTTAAAAGGATCAGTATCAGGAATCCTACTCACGAGATTTTAATTAATCCTTATGCAGAAATTAGTCTGGCAAAAGATTTTAAATTCCGCTCCAATTTTTCACAAACATTCAGGCTTGGAAATATCAAGAATTTTACTGCCAGAGTGCCGGAAGTGGGAAAAATATTTGATACAAATAATTTAGAATATCAGTCGAACAACTCATCAACGGCTCTCGCAGAGCAGCTTCTTACTTATAAAATAGCGGCTGATAAACATAATTTTGATTTTCTGGCTGGTTTTACTTTCCAGAAAACAGTTGATGAAGGTTTTTTAGCAAAATCCTATGATTTCAGAAGCGAAGCCGAAGTTTTCCAATATCTCCAAAATGCAGCAGACACAAACAGGGAGGTTTCCAGCTACCGGTACCAGCAGTCTTTAGTATCTTATCTGGCAAGAGTTAATTATGATTACGCAGGTAAGTATATCATCAGTTTGTTGGGAAGAAGAGACGGATCGTCATTGGTCGCAAAGCAGAATCGTTTTGCCAATTATTATGCAGTTTCCGGAGCCTGGGTAGTATCTAAAGAAAATTTCGTGAAAGATATTTCATGGATTTCTATGTTTAAGCTGAGAGGAAGTTACGGGATCTTAGGAAATCTGGGGGGTATTTCTTCACAGGCGGTAAATCCGTTAATGATCAGAGATAATAATGTTATTTTTGGTCAGGATCCTTCTCAGAATATCGCTTACTATGCGACAATACGCCCTAATCCGGACTTAAAATGGGGTAAATCTGAGCAGAGGAATGTTGGTTTGGATGCTTCCTTTCTACAGAACAGTCTTTCTGTTCAGTTTGATTATTTTGTGAAAAATTCCAGAGATCAGATTTTTAATGTAAGCTTACCGAGTACAGCAACTTATAATAGTCAGTATATCAATGCAGGGCTGTTTCAGGATAAAGGATACGAATTAGGAATTAATTATAACAGCAAAAGAACTGGGGATTTTTCATATTCTATAGGAGCTACCTTCAGTCAACTAAAAAATACGGTTAAACAGCTGGCAGACGTAGACGAAATTTTTATTAACAGCAATGGTGTAAGAGGCGTTCTGAAGCCTACCCGAATCAAAGTGGGAGAGTCGCTGTATTCTTATTATGGATATAAAACCGATGGTATTTTCCAGTCACAGGAAGAAATCAACAATTATAAGGATGCTAATGGAAATCTTATACAGCCCAATGCAAAACCCGGCGATATCAAATTTCTGAAAAAAGAAGGAAATACAGGAGTTCTAAATAATAATGACTTTGTGAATCTTGGAAATCCTTATCCTAAGTTTTCTTATGGATTCTCTTATAACATGACCTGGAAGAGTTTTGATCTTAATGTATTTTTCCAGGGCGTTTATGGAAATAAAATTTTCAACGGACTGAAGTTTATTTCATTAAATCCGGGTGGAACAGGGCAGAATTATAATATGGACCGCGATATATTAAATGCATGGACCCCACAAAATACCAATACCGATATTCCTAGATTAGTTCATGGCGATCCTAACGGGAACTATTCGAAAGTATCTGATTTTTATGTAGAAGACGGATCATATCTGAGACTTAAAAACCTTACAGTAGGGTATTCTTTACCAAAAGACCTTTATAAAAAGCTTAATATAAACAGATTGAGAATTTATGTAACGACCAACAATTTGTTTACCATAACAAAATATACAGGCTTTGACCCTGAAGTAGGTATGGATTCTTATGGGGTGGACACCGGGCGATATCCTCAAGCCCGTTCATTCATTTTCGGGATTGAAGCCGGATTATAATTTTTAACGATTAAAATAATAAAAGATGAAATTTTTATATAAAATAATACTGATATCAGGAATTGCAGCCACAACTTTATCATGTACCAGTGAGCTGGATGTTCAGCCTGAAGGAACTCCTACGGAAGCCAGCTTCTGGAAAACAGAAAACGACCTGATCACCGGAGCCAACGCTATGTATAAACCTTTGTTTGATGAGGAGTTTTACGGAAGAGGCTTATTCTGGTTTATCAATGCCAGCGATGATATGGTAACAGGAAGAGCAAGAAGTGAGGCTGATAATGCTAAAAACTTCAGCAGTAATTATATTGCAGCAGGAGATCTGGAAACACAGTGGAATAAAAGGTATAATGTGATCGGAGTAGCCAACCGGGTGATCCGGAATGTTGATAACATTCAGACTTCAGCGGCGGTAAAAAATAAATACCTCGGTGAAGCCTTGTTTATGAGCAGCCGCATGTATTTTGAACTTGCTTACAATTACGGAAATGAAAAAGCCGGAATTCCTATTATAGACCGTACAAAAGAACCGGATCCAAATCCAACTCCAAGAGCTGCCAATGTTATGGAAAATTACAATTACATCGTAAACGACCTTAAAAAAGCTGCCGAATTATTACCTAAACAGGAAGAATTGCCTGCAAAAGATTTTGGAAGACCTCATAAAGCGGCGGCATGGGCACTGTTAGCAAAAGTATATCTGTTTATGAAAGATTATCAGAATGCTGCTTTCTGGGCTAATGAAGTAATGACACAGGGAAACAGAGCCTTGTTGGCAAATTATGCAGATGTTTTCAAATCTGAAAATAATTACAGTTCAGAATATATCTGGTCTATTCCGGGAACACCGAAGTTTACATCCTGGGGAAGTATTCTTCCAGGCGTGATGCTGGAAAATAAAGGGTGGGGAGAATATAACGGCTGGGGATATTTTCAGCCGACAAAAGAATTGTATGATGAGTATGAAGCAGGGGATAAAAGAAGAAGTGCAACCGTGTTGAGGTTGGGGGATACGTTTACTTTTAACGGTACTCAGAGAACTTATGCTTCTACCAATTCTCTTACAGGATATCAGTTTAATAAATATATGGATGCTTTTAAATATCCTTTAAACAGCGGACATGTAAGTGCCAATGGAGATTATCCGTGTACGGATCTTGCAGTTCCGATTATGCGTTATGCTGAGGTCATTCTTATCAAAGCAGAAGCCAAAATCATGTTGGGGCAAAATGCCGATCTGGAAATCAATATGATCAGAACTCGCGCCGGCTTAGCTCCAAAAAACGGATGTACACTGGCTGATCTTAAACATGAAAGACGTTGCGAATTAGCAGGTGAATGGGCAGACAGACACAGAGATTTGGTACGTTGGGGAGATGCCAAAAATGTTTATGCACAGCCTCTTCACGGAGTAAACGGACAGCAGGTCTGGGCAGTAAGAAATTTTAATCCCGCTGTACATAATGTATGGGCAGTGCCACAGGTTGAAATTGTCAACAGCCACGGAATCATTAAACAAAATGAAGGTTGGTAGCCATATAATATAACAATCAATATAAGCGGTATCATTACAGAAACTTCTGTGATGATATCGTTTTTTAATAAAAATTATGAAAAAGGTAAAAGTTTTGATGCTGGCAGCCCTGGCTTTTTTTTCTGAAAATCAGGCTCAGAATTATTTAAATTATAGTGTAAACAATGCGCATTCTCATAATGATTATGCACAGAAGATTCCTTTTTGGGAGGCTTACTATGCCAATTTTGGCTCTATTGAAGCAGATGTTTTTTTAGTGAAAGGTAAATTATGGGTTGCTCATTCAGAGAAGGAGCTGTCCTCTGACAGAACACTGGAGAGCCTTTATTTAGATCATATTTCAAAGCAAATTAAACTGAATAAAGGAAATATTTATCCTGATGTCCATAACAAGCTTCAGCTATTGATTGATGTTAAGCAGGACTACAAAACGACGTTGAAAGCATTAATCAGTACCTTGAAAAAATATCCTGAAATTACAGGAAATTCTGGGGTAAAGATCGTGATTACGGGAGGAAGACCTCAGCCGGGTGAATTTAAAAATTATCCTGAATATCTTTATTTTGACGGAGATCTTGATAAAAATTATACCCAAGAGGAGTTAAAAAGAATTGGGATGTTCAGTGCTGATCTTCCGGATCTGATACAATGGAACGGAAAAGGAATACCGAGAGATGAGGAAACAGCAAAGGTAAAAAATGCGGTAGAGAAAGCGCATGCCCTGCAAAAGCCAATTCGTTTTTACGGAGCTCCTGATTTTACCAATGCCTGGGTCAATCTTATGGATTTGGGAGTAGATTATATTAATACTGATCATATTCCTGACCTCAAAAAATTTATGAATACAATTCCTAAAAATTTTTATAAAAATACAAAAGACTATAAAACTTATATACCCACTTATAAAACAGATGGGATCAGTAAAAAAGTGAAAAACGTGATCCTTCTGATTCCGGACGGGACTTCATTACCTCAATATTACGCGGCATTTACAGCAAATAAAGGGAAGTTGAACGTATTCAAGATGAAAGCTACCGGATTATCAAAAACAAATTCTTCGAATGCTTATATTACAGATTCTGCTCCCGGATCCACGGCATTTGCCACAGGAGTAAAAACTAAAAATACCTTTGTAGGAGTTGACGGTACAGGAAAATCTCTGGCTCAGATTCCTGATATTATTGCCGATAAAGGAATGGTTTCCGGATTAATTTCAACAGGTGATGTCACTGATGCCACACCGGCAGATTTTTATGCCCATTCGGATAACAGAAACAGTTCCGAGCCTATTTTAGCAGATTTTGTGAAATCTAAAACAAAAATCCTGATTGGTGGTCCTACAAACGGATTAACACAAAATAATCTGCAGAAAATAAAAGACAGCAAAATAGATTTTTATCAGGACCTGAAATCTGTTGCCAAAATTGATAACAGAACATTGATCATTGATCCTCTGGCTTCAAAAAGAATAACCGATGGAAGAGGAAATTGGCTTGCCGACGCTTTTGACCTTACTTTGAGTAGCCTGAAAGAAAATAAGAAAGGGTTTTTTATGATGGTGGAAGCATCTCAGACGGATGGCGGAGGGCACAGTAATAATCTGGAACAGTTGGTGACCGAATTATTGGATTTTGATGAGGTGGTAGGAAAAGCCATGAAGTTTGCAGATGAAAATAAAGAAACCCTGGTGGTCGTTTTGGGGGATCATGAAACTGGAGGTTTAACGCTTCTTGACGGAAGTCTGCAGGATGGCTGGATATTTGGAAATTTCAGCACGAATGATCATACTTCCATTCCATCAAGTGTTTTTGCTTATGGTCCGAATTCTCAGGAGTTCATGGGATTATTTGAAAATACGGAAATTTTTAATAAGATTTTAAAAGCATACGGAATACAGAGGCAGTAGAGCATATAAAGTATGTTGGTTGGAAGTGGGAAGAAGGATGCAAATAACGTCCAGCTTCCCAATTCCCACTTCCTTACCTATTTCAATTAAATCAAAATATCAGAAAGATCTTCCCAAAACATAGGATAAGATTTTTCTACCACATCTTCATCTTCAATATTCAATTCTTTGATCAGACAAAATGGTGCAAAACTCATTGCCATCCTGTGATCCTGATATGTTTTGATGATAATATTTTCTTCAGGTTCGTTAAAACTAACCGACTTTATCGTTAAATCAGTGATTTCAGTTTCTGTACCTAATTTTTTAAGTTCATTATATAAAGCCTGAAGTCTGTCGGTTTCTTTTACTCGTAAAGTTCCCAGTCCTGAAATGTCAAAAGGTATTTTAAGTGCTGAGGCCGTTACACAAAGGGTTTGTGCAATATCCGGGCAGTTGTTCATGTCCAAAACAATCTTTTCAGGAAACTGAAAATCAGGATTTGGCTGAAGCGTCAGTTTATGGTCTTCTTCTGTAAAAGTAGTTGTAATTCCGAAAAAATCCGCATAAATTTTTGCAATGGCAGAATCTCCCTGAGTGGATTCTTTATAAAAACTTTTCAGATGAATGGTCTGTCTTCCCAATGCTGCAATCGAATAGAAATAAGAGGCAGAGCTCCAGTCGCTTTCGACTTCATAATGTACCACTGGTGTTTCATCATTTATCTCGAATGGCTCTACCTTGATGGTATTTCCTTCAAAGCTGTTTTTAATTCCAAATTTTGTCAGAATATCCAAAGTCATTTCGATATATGATCTTGAAGTGACTTCACCTACAAGATTGATCTCCAGACCATTTTCCAGCCTTCCGGCAATCAGTAAAAGAGATGTGATAAACTGGCTTGAGATATTGGCCGGAACATCCACCGCTTTCTGAGTGATTTTTTTTCCGGTAATTTTCAAAGGCGGAAAGCCTTCATTTTCCAGATATTCAATTTCTACACCTAAGTTTTGAAGCGCAGTCACCAAATTCTTGATCGGCCTTTCTTTCATCCTTTTTGAACCAGTCAGTATCGTCGTTTTCCCTTCAAAAATCGAATAATAAGACGTAAGGAAACGCATGGCAGTTCCAGCATGGTGAATATCTACCGTTTCCGTATTCTCTGAAAGAGCTTTTTTAAGCAATTGAGTATCCTGAGAATTTGAAAGGTTACCGATTTTTATATTTTTAAATAAACTTTCCAAAATCAATAAACGATTCGAAATGCTTTTCGAACCGCTGATCTGTACTGTTTTATGGGCTGTTAACTTTGATTTTTCTAGCTTCTTCATTATTTCTTCTAGGTTGGGAAGCTGGACGCTGGAAATCGGAAGTTTGTATTGTGCTAAACTTCCGGCTTCCATCCTCCAGCATTATTTTAATTTTTCATTATTCTGATGACGGTCTTTATCGCGATCAGTTTTTATCTTCATTTTTTTATCGAAAGCTTCCTGAAGGTTGACACCGGTTTGGTTGGCCAAACATAAAGTTACAAACAAAACATCTGCTAATTCCTCACCCAGGTCTTTACTTCTATCGCTTTCTTTTTCACTTTGTTCGCCATATCTTCGGGCAATAATTCTGGCTACTTCACCTACTTCTTCGGTCAGCATTGCCATATTGGTGAGCTCATTAAAATAACGGACACCGATAGTCTTGATCCATTCGTCAACTTGCTGCTGCAGATTTGTAATTTCCATTATTCATATTGATAAGCTCCTAATGTAGGATTGGTTGTTCTTGATACATTTACAATGTCAAAAGGCACTGTTCCTGCTACTGCAACGCTTCCTTTATTGATAGCGGGTGAATTTTGTTTTACTCTCAAATTCTGATGAGCGGCAAAATAATTGACAAATAAAGGATCGTCATTCTTAATACACTGAACAACACTTGGGCTTCCATCAAAAGTGAATCCAGCTTCTGTAGCACCTGAATATTTTATCAGACAGTTCTGCAGAAGGAAGTTAAACTGCTGTCCGGGAGTCTGTTCAAAATTAATAGAATTATCACGGTCGGAATATATAATACTGTTTCTTACGTTCAGTACCAGTGCTCCCTGTTCCGTCTGTCCGGAATCATTGGTCCATTCATTGGTTGCAAAAATTCCGATGCGGTTTAGGTTGCTTAATAGGTCAGAATAGTTGGCAATTGTAGAATGCACATAGTTGTGGTTTCCGCCTTTGAAAACTCCGATGCACGATTCTCCACAATTATTCATTACAAGATTTTTAGCATTTACCGTAGAAGCTACAGCATAAATTCCATACTCCTGAAAAGCGTGTATAAATGAATTACTGATGGTTGCATTTGTCTGTTTCATTTCCAATCCTCTTGTCCCTCCGAAAAGTCTTGCATAATTCATATTCAAGGTAGAGTTAACATCCATTTTGATTGAATTCCAGTTTTTAGGAATGGTGTCGTATTTAGGATCATTTCGGTCTCCACGAAGGATGACTTCATTATTTAATGCACCGTTGATATTTAAAGTGGCACCGGAAGCAACCTTCATTCCACTGTTTTTATGGAAATATACTTTTGTGCCGGGTTGAATGTCCAGAACTACATTTGGATTTACAGTAAGATCGCCATAAATGATTTTAGCTTTATCATTATTCCATACTGTATGATTGGCGATTACATTTGGATTTGAAGGAGTCTGAATAAAAAACTCTGCATCCTGAACGACAGAGAATAAAGTTACATGCTGCTGTCCTGCAGGACTGTCAAACAAAACTTTATCTTCAGCAATAGCTTCAGGTCCTGTGGCTTCAGGAGCAATTTCAACAAAAATATAAAGACTGTCTTTTTTTCTTAAAGGCACATCTTTAAAATCATAGCCGGGTTTTCCGTCTACATTGATCTTATATAAAGAAGCAGCTCCTTTTTCCAATTGAATTCTTGGGATCAGAATATCTTTATCTTCATTATTATATACTTTTACAACATATGTTTCAGAGCGGACCTGATGATAAACGGTATCACAAAATACAGTGTCCCTTGAGAAACTTAGCTGTTGGGAAGGTGCATCAAAACTAATGTCGTCTTTATTACAAGATACCGCCATCAGAAGCATCCAAAAAGAAAAAGCCAGTAATAATTTGAATTTCATCGAAATTAAAGTTTAAATAGATTTCAAATTTAACGAAAATACTTTGAATTTCTTATGAAGAAAAAAATATTGGGCAGGTATTTGCAAATTAGAAAAAATATTGTATTTTTGCACCCTAAAATTAGCAGAGAAATATCCATTACTATTTCGAAAGCAAACCTTAATTTTTTAAAAATTGTATTATGAAAAACGGAATTCACCCAGAAAATTATAGACTTGTTGTTTTCAAAGATATGAGTAACGACGAGGTGTTTCTTTGCAAATCTACTGCAGAAACAAAAGACACTATCGAGTTCGAAGGACAGGAGTACCCATTGATCAAAATGGAAATCTCTTCAACTTCTCACCCTTTCTACACTGGTAAAGTAAAATTAGTAGATACTGCAGGTAGAGTTGATAAGTTCATGAACAAATACAAAAAATTCGCGAAATAATTTTTTGTCATTAAAAATATTTAAAGTCTTCCAAATTTTGGAAGACTTTTTTATTGATTTAACATAGAATTTAGATAATAGAGCTTAGAATTTAGTTTCAGGATTTGTATTTTTGCTTTCAACTAGAAAAGAAGATTGAGATGAAAAGTTTTATAAATGATTTTTGAACTTCGTCTTCTGACTTTTAGCCCCTAACTTCTAACTTCAATAAAAATGCAATTAGTATTTTCAGATGCACAATATTGGGAAGATTTTCTTCCGCTTACCTTTACCCGACCTGTTGCAGAAATGCGATGCGGAATTCTTACATTTTCCGAAAGATGGCAGAAAATTTTAGAGAATACGGAGGTTTCTTATTTTACAGAAACTTATCTACAGGATAAATTCAGCGAACCGGAAAAGAAAGAAAGCCTGTTTTTGGTGACCAATTTTTTACCGACTGAGAATGTCATTCAACAGATTAAAGATTTGAAGCAGGGAGAGGCACTGGTTTATGAAGATGAACTGGTGGCAGCTAAAATTAATATGAAAGATTTTTCTTTGCATCAGATCGAAAAAATGACTGATATTAAAGAAGAGCTTATTTTCTTTAAAAAGCCGAAAGATCTTTTTACGTTTAATGATAAAGCAATAGATTTCGATTTTGAATTATTGACTAAAGGAAGAATTTCGCAGGGACTTTCTTCGACTAACGGTTTTTTAGGAGATAAAAAAGACCTGTTTATTGAAGAGGGAGCTTCTATTGAGTTTTCTACGATCAATACAAAAACCGGAAAAATTTATATCGGGAAAAACACTGAAGTCATGGAAGGTTGCCATCTTCGTGGCCCTATTTCGTTAGGGGAAGGATCTAAATTTAATTTAGGAGCCAAAATTTACGGAGCAACCACAATCGGTCCTCAATGTAAAGTGGGAGGTGAGGTAAATAATATCATTATATTTGGCTATTCCAGTAAAGGACATGATGGTTTTATCGGAAATTCTGTGATTGGAGAATGGTGTAATTTCGGTGCAGATTCCAATTCATCCAATATGAAAAATAATTATGGAAATGTAAAACTGTGGAATTACAGAACCAAGTCTTTTGAAGATACAGGTTTACAGTTTGCGGGCTTAATTATGGGAGACCATTCTAAAACGGCTATCAATACTCAATTGAATACAGGAACTGTAGTCGGCGTTGCTTCCAATATTTTTAAAGAAGGCTTTCCTCCGAATCTGATAGAAAATTTTTCGTGGGGTGGTTTTAAAGATGATGAGCGATTTAAGCTGGACAAGGCTTACGAAGTTGCAGAAAGAGCAATGGCAAGAAGAAAAGTCGCTTTAACGGATCATGATAAAGCGATTTTAAAATATATTTTTGATACGTATTAATAAAATAAAAGCTTCCGGAATTTCGGAAGCTTTGTTATTTGTTTATGGGAATTAAATCTTCAGTCTGAGGAAGCTATATAATCCTAAATAAATTATAAGATATAACTATGATGTTCTCTAGTAATATTTAAGAAATGTAAGAAAAATTTAATTGTTTCTAAAGAACTTTAGTTATAGCTATCGTGCTTTTCTATTCATGCTCTTCATTCCATTAATTCCATAGAAATCTATTTTTTCAATCTCCATATTTGAGAAAAACTTAAACATTTCCTCGTTCCATTCTCCATGATATTGTTTCGTTAATTTTTCTATTTCGTTAGGAATTTTGTTTTTGAATTGTATCGATACAATTGGAAATTGGTAACGATTATTAGATGTATATAATCTAGTTTCATTGTCTGTAAAATATATTCTTAAAATATAATTATCCTTACTATTAAACATTTTACTATCATATGCAAACATAAAAATATTAATATTTTTATGTTGTAAAACAGTATAAAATTTTGAAAATCTTTGATTATAAAATTCTGCTTTCGTATCAGCTACATTTTGTAGTTTAGGAGTAATTGTATTATAAAATTTTGAATACTCTGCTTCTTGAGCTTTGCACATCTGCAATGCCATGACAGAAAAAGAGATAAATAATATTTTTAGTATAAGTTTCATATATTTTTATTTAATTATTTAAGGACAGTTAGAAATTTTGATTCCTGATTTAGGCATTCCGTTTCCTCCAGGTACTATAATGTCTTCTATATTAGCGTTAACTCTTTGTAAATTACCATTGTTATCTACTTTAGCTAAGCTTATTCCAGTATTAAAATTGTCTAAAATATATGCCAACCCAGCGGTGGATCCTCGGATATCTCCCATAGAGCTTGTATAAGTTCCTTGTCCATATAAATCACTAACACTTATAAACGCATTTCCAACTGCAGAATTATCTAAAAAAGAATGGGTTGAAGGATTATAATTTTCATGTTTTGGATATTCTCCTAGAAAGGTAAGCGCCAGATCTCTATCGTTAGCTATTAAAACATAAATCTCAGGAGTCCCGAAATAGTCTCCATATACATATTTATATTTTACATTTGTATATGTAACCATTGATGTAAGTAGAGAATATAAATCGCCAGCTGATGGAGTTCCAAAACCTCCTGCGTGAGAGTGCCCATCACCAATATATGTTCCTAAGACTTGCTCATTAGGAACAACTACACTATGAGAGTCTCCTTCTCTAGGATTTGTAACCTCATATATACCATTGGTATTTTGACCTATCGCTACAGCCCATTCGTTGGGTGCTAAAGTTTTTCCTTTTAGGACAGCATCCATTTTTTGTTTGATTACATTATTTTTCAAAACAATATTAGCGTTATTAATTGAAGTTTTTGTATTAGTGCAAGGATCAGGAGTTTCGGGTTCTGGATTCTCTCCTCCTCCGCCTCCTGGATAAGGAAAGCCGTCTCCACCTCCACCACCTCCACATTCTCCATACTCATTTACGGTTCCCATGCATTGATCCATAAGCATTCTGCATTTTACTACGGAGTAGGTATTCCAATGTCCATCACCGTTTCCGGGGCTATAATTTCCTTCATTATTTGGCATCCATACAGAATAGAAAGTTCTTGTACAACTCATTCCTTTTCCATTGCTGCCAAGTGATTTTTCGGAAGGAAGCACTTTTTTATACTTAGAAAAGATCAGGTTTTGGAAAAAATCAAGATGGCTTTGGTAATTTGTATAATAAAAGTAAATCTTTTCACCGCGTCTCGGGACCTGTATTACAGAGATCACTTTGTTGTTTTCTACCATAGGTACCATCAGGAAGCTTTCGTCGTAGTTTTCTAATGTCGTAGCATAGTCCCAGAAAGGAGTTCCACTCATTTTCTTAATTTCGGTTTCGTGCTCCCGATAGACTTTCATTACATTTTTGATGTAGACCTCATCTTCTTTCCATAGTGTTTTGGAAGAATATTCTGAGTTAGTAGGATTAGTAGATGAATTGATCTCATCATGTACACAGGAATACAGCATTACGCTGACGGCTAGTAGTAGAACAAGCCTGAGAATAGTTTTTCTCATCATAAGCATTTGTTTTTTAGAGGATAAAGATATTAATTTTTTAATTACTCTACAAAGGTGTGAAAAATAACTTGGCAGAATACAGTGAAAAATTACTGATTTCCGTAGTATTTTTCTAAAAAGAATAATTATGTATTTTTGATATCAGTGTATGGAAGAATAAAGAGTTTGATATGCAGAAAAAAATCAAACAATTTTTATGTAAAATAGAAATTAAAAATTTTTTGAAGTTTTTTTTGTTTTTGATGTAATGAAATGTAAAATCTGGTTGTCTTACTTATAGAAACAAAACTTATGACCCAAGAGACCTTTAAGAATACGGTATTTATTCTCAAAAACGAGATGTATCGCTTTGCGAAAAGGTTTGTCATGAGCAGTGATGAAGCCGAAGATGTAGTACAGGATTTAATGATCAAATTTTGGCAGAAAAAAGAAGAACTGGAGCCGTTCGGGAATTTAAAATCCTATGCTTTGAAAGCCGTCCGGAACGAATGTCTCAACAGGCTGAAGCATCACGATGTAAAATTAGGATTCGCAGACTTGCAGCTTCACCGGTCTGAGCTCTACAGCATGGAGGTAAATAATTTGAAAGAACAGATTATCGGTTTTATCAACCAGCTTCCTGAGAAACAAAAAATGGTCATCCATTTGAAAGATGTAGAAGAGTATGAAGTTTCTGAAATTTCTGAAATGCTGGAAATGGAAGAAAATGCAGTAAGAGTAAATCTTATGAGGGCAAGACAAAAAGTAAAAGAACAAATCTCACAATTGATGGATTATGAACAAAGACAAATTTCAAGATAAATATGATGAAATCTTCCAGAATATAAAGGAAGAGAAAATGAACTGGGATTTTGAAGACTTCCTTAAAAAAGCTGAAGACGGAGAGCCAGATGCTGGAGAAAGTCCGATCATTCCTTTGGCTACAAAAGCGAAACCTTCTTTTCCGAAATGGTTTTGGATGGCAGCTTGTGTTGTACTGGTTTTCGGGATTGGCTTTATGATTAATCAGAATTCGGGTATTAAAGATCAGGCTCAGCTTGTCGAAAATCAGATTAAGCAGCAGAAAAAAGACTTCATTGAGGAAAATAATGAGCATCAGACTCAGGTCGCCATAAATCATATCAATGATTCTATTTCTGATCCTAAAAAAGATTCAATCTTTCAGGAAAATACAATGGCAGAAAAAGATGTTTTAGATGATATTTTACCTAAAAGAGGAAGACTGAAAAAGGAAAAAAAGCCGAAGTATGCTGATAATTCCACTTTTAAAAATTATAAAAAAGCTTCAAAAGATTCTACAGGTTACAAAGATTCTTATGTAATTGTAAACGGTAAAAGAATTGAAAATGTAGAAGAAGCAATTAATGTGACTAAGTATTCATTCCAGATATTTGCAAATAACGTCAGTGAAAAAATAGTACAGCCAAAAGTCGTTGATGACGATTATTAATTAACCCTTCAAGAAAGATTATGCACCTGATCAGGCACTAATAATCAAAGAAAATAAAAATTGACTCATGAAAAAAATAATCATAATATTCGCCCTTGCTTTCTCTCATTTCTTTAATGCATACGGGCAAGATAAACTCGACCAGCTTTTTGAAAAATACCAGGAAGTGGAAGGGGTGACCTCTATCAAAATCGCAAAACCCATGTTCGGAATGCTGAACAATCTGGATCTTGGGGATGCTGAATTGGATCAGATCAAACCTTTATTGGCAAAAATTAATGGTTTGAAAGTCTTAATCGCTGAAAAATCGGCGGACGGAAAATCAGCAAAAGGCCAGAAATTGGCTCAAATCAATAAAGATATTTCTTCTTATCTGAAAACGTTGAATTACAACGAGATCATGACCATGAATAGTAATGGAGCCAAAATAAAATTTCTTTCAGCGGAAGCCAGTAAAGATGGAATTTTAGATGACCTCTTATTAAGTATTGACAGTGGAGGAGAAGAGAATATCCTTGTTAAACTGGACGGGAGATTATCAATGGATGATGTGAATAAGATCATCAGCTCCAGTGAGACCAAGATTAATTCTGCAACGAATACTAAAAATAACCTGACTTCAGGAGACAATACTTCTTATTTAAGCGGTGAATCCAGAAATGTAGGAGAATTTTCAGGAATTCAGGTAAGCACTGGTGTAATTGTTAATTTCAATCAGGAAAGCCCGACTAGTGTGAAGGTTATTGCCGATGCAGACAAGCTTCAATATATCGTTACAAAAGTTGAAAATGGAGTTCTGAACGTTTATATTGATAATAAAGGACAGAAAAAACTGAAGTTTAAAAATATCAGTGTAAATGTTTCTTCCCCAAGAATGGATAACATCAAAACTTCATCAGGTGCTATTTTCAATTGTATCAGCGATATACGTGAAAAGAATATCAAGGTCGACCTCTCATCGGGATCTGTGGTGAATGGAAGTTTGAATGCAGATAATGCTGAAGTAGCTTTAAGTTCAGGAGCAGTTATCAACTCGGAAATCAATTCGAAAGATATTATCATTAAAGGATCAAGTGGTGCCGCAGCCAATCTTACCGGAAAAGCCAATATGGGATCTATTGATGTAAGCAGTGGTGCTGTCTGTAATGCCGAAGGTCTTAAGTTTACGAATTTAAAAGCCGAATCTACTTCAGGAGCAGTTACTTCAGCACATGCAAGCGAGATGTTGAAAGCAACAGCATCTTCCGGAGGAACTATAAAATACAAAGGAAATCCTAAGATCGATGCTAATATCAGTAAGACATCTGGAGGCACTTTAAAGCCAATCAATTAAAACAATCACCATGAAAACTTTAAAAAACATTTTTCTGACCGTTTGTGCCGTGGTCCTTCTACAGTCCTGTATTGTTTCAGAGAAACCCAATATGGCCTACTTTTCAGATTCCGGAAGAGATTTTAAAGGCGCGAAGTTTGTAAGTATTAATGTGCCGGTGTTTTTAGCGAAACCTTACATTAAAAAAGCGTTGAAAGAAGATGGTGAAAGTGAAGAGGTCATTAATATTGTTAAAAAAGTTTCAAAAATTAAAGTTCTGACGGTAGAAAATGGAGATCGGACTATGCTGAAAGAATTTGCAAGTTATTTAAATGATAATAATTATGAAGACTGGGCAACGATAAAACATGATGGCGATAACGTGAATGTCCGGGTAAAACAAAAAGGCGATGCCATCAAAAATATGCTGATCACTGTAAACTCAGATAAAGAGCTTGTTTTTGTAGATATAAAAGGAAGTTTTACAGCTGATGACATTTCAAAAATGATCAATTCTGCTACTGACAAGTAGCTTCATATTCATATAACTTATTATTTTGTACAACCAAACCGTTCCGAAAAGGAACGGTTTTTTGATTTAAGTTATTGATTGTTAAGTTTTATTTAAACTATCAAAATCGATTTTCGTATGTCGTCAAAATGTCTTAATTTTGCAAGAAAGTAAAGATGTCTATTCATAACAAAATTGTAGAGACAGCCATCACTTTCGATGACGTGCTTCTAGTCCCTTCTTATTCTGAAGTTTTACCTAACCAGGTTTCATTAAAATCAAGACTTACCGACAAAATTACGCTTAATGTTCCGATCGTTTCTGCGGCAATGGATACCGTTACAGAGGCTGAATTGGCAATTGCTCTGGCAAGAGTGGGTGGTTTGGGTTTCATTCATAAAAATATGACGATTGCGGAACAGGCTGCACAAGTAAACAGAGTAAAACGTTCTGAGAACGGAATGATCTCTGACCCTGTTACTCTTTCTAAAGATCATACACTGGCTGAGGCTAAGGAAACAATGGCCAAATATAAAATTTCCGGTCTTCCTGTAGTAGATGCTGATAATGTTTTAATCGGAATTATTACCAACAGAGATGTAAAGTATCAGGAAAATCTTGATATGAAGGTGGAAGAGATCATGACGAAAGAAAATCTGATCACTTCTGATAAAAATACAAACCTTGAAAAGGCTAAAGAAATTCTTTTGAAAAGCCGTGTGGAAAAACTTCCTATCGTAGATTCAGAAAATAAATTAGTTGGATTGATCACGATTAAAGATATCGACAATCAGTTAGAATATCCAAACTCAAACAAAGACCAGAAAGGGCGCCTTATCGTAGGTGCAGGTGTAGGTGTTGGAGAAGATACTTTGGATAGAATTGAAGCTTTGGTAAATGCTGGAGTTGATATTATCGGTATTGATTCTGCTCACGGTCATTCTATCGGGGTTTTAAATAAAATCAGGGAAATCAGACAAGCTTATCCGGATTTGGATATCGTTGGTGGAAATATCGTAACGGCTGAAGCAGCTGAAGATTTGATAAAGGCAGGTGCTAATGTTCTTAAAGTAGGTGTTGGGCCTGGTTCCATCTGTACAACGAGAGTTGTTGCGGGAGTTGGTGTTCCTCAGTTATCTGCTATTTATAACGTTTACGAATATGCTAAATCTAAAAATGTTGCCGTAATTGCTGACGGAGGGATCAAACTTTCGGGAGATATTGTAAAGGCAATCGCAAGTGGAGCCGGAGCAGTAATGCTGGGTTCGCTTTTAGCAGGAACTGATGAAGCTCCGGGTGAGGAAATTATCTTCCAGGGTAGAAAATTCAAAACATATCAAGGTATGGGAAGCCTTTCAGCTATGAAGAGAGGTGGAAAAGAAAGATATTTCCAAAGTGAGGCTAAAAAATTCGTTCCGGAAGGAATTGAAGGAAGAGTTCCGAGTAAAGGATCTTTGGAAGAGGTTATCTTCCAGTTGACGGGAGGTCTTAGAGCAGGAATGGGGTATTGTGGCGCTAAAGATATTGAAGCTTTACAAACCGAAACCAAAATGGTAATGATTACAGGAAGCGGATTGAAAGAATCTCACCCTCATGATGTTATCATCACGCAGGAAGCTCCGAATTATTCTTTGTAAATAATAAATTAAATATAGTGAATAAGGCTATCTCAACATTGAGATAGCCTTATTTTTTATGGAGAGCCTTTAGCCCAAACCTACGTAGTAATCCTTCAACTAAGAAATTAGGTCAACGAAGGAGTCGTATGTTCCGTCATAATCTTCCCACTTTTGATTATTCACAAAAAAAGAAGGTGTGCCATTCACACCACTTCGTACTCCTCCTTCAAAGTCTGCTTCAATTTTCTCCTGTAAATCAGAAGTATTGATGTCATTTTCAATTTTATTATAATTCAAGTGCAAGGCAGCAACACATTCTTTCAGCATATCTTCACTCAATAAATCCTGATTATTATAAATAAGGTCATGCATTTCCCAAAACTTTCCCTGTTGTCCGGCCCCTTCTGCAACTGTTGCAGCGGCCATTGCAAATTCGTGAGCATCAGTTAAAGGGAAATTTCTGAAAATAAAAGCGACATCATCACCATATTCTTCAGTAAATTTTTTGATTAGTGGAAAAGCATGCCCGCAATAAGGACATTGATAATCTCCATATTCCACCAAAATAATTCTTGCAGTATCGGGATTGCCCTTCACATGGTCGTTGGGACCTATAGGAACTCTTAAAGTAGACATAATTATTCAGATTGATTTAAATTTTCCAGTGCATCGATGATCCCATCAGCGCCGGGATTGATTCCGTCCGGTGAAAGATAGCTCCACTGGATAATTCCGTCTTTATCGATAACGAATAAGGCTCTTTTTGAAGTTCCGTTTTCGTCATTATAAACTCCGTATTTTTCAGAAATTTCTCCTTTAGGGTTAAAATCTGCAAGAAGAGGATAATGCAATTTCCGGTCTGCCATAAAAGCATCATGACACCAGGCACTGTCAACAGAAATTCCTAATATATCGGCATTATATTTATGAAAGATACTGAGCATTTCGTTGTATAAAGTCACCTGATCCCCACAAACAGGACTCCAGTCTGCAGGATAAAAAACAAGGATTAAATTTTTTCCGAGAAAATCAGAACGTTTTAACTTTTGATCAGGAGTCGAATGAAGGTCGAATTCCGGTGCCGGACTTCCTTTTTGTAATATCATATGATTTGAGATTGTGTTAATTAATAATTTTCATATTAAAATTAATAATAAGAAATTAATTAGATGTAATCGTTTACTTAATTTAATATTAAAATAAATTTAAAACTAATGTAACAAATAGGGTGTTGGAAGGACATATTCTAAAATTTTTAATCTTATTAGCCCAGTTTAATGAAATTTAATAGTATTAAAAATGAACCTAAATTTGAAGACTTTTTTAAAAATTAAAAAAATGAAGAAAACTTTCCTTTATGGAGCGGTATTATTTTCGCTTTCGCTATCTGCTCAGCAACAGCTAAGAAACTGTGGTTTTGACCAAACTTTAGACGTACAGGATAAAACGAATCCTGGCTTGAGAGATACTTTTGACAAAATTATCAAGAATATTCATGCTCAAAAGAAGAATAGTCCTTCTTCTGCTTTCGGAAAAACTGTAAATGGTGTTTATGAGATTCCAGTAGTTGTACACTTAGTTCACCCATCGGGAGCAGCAATAGGTACTACTTATAATAAAACTGATGCTCAAATTCAGGCTTGGTTAGATAATGCAAACCAAATGTATGCAGGAACATATGCGTGGCCGGCAGCAGGTACTCCTGCAGATTTCGGAACTTCGGCTGTATTTCCTATAAGATTGGTTTTAGCAAAAAGAGATCCTAACTGTAATGCGACTACAGGTATTGTAAGGTATGATGGCGGAACATTGGCAGGATATAATCAATCTGGTATGGCTTATCAGTCTGCAAACGGAGCATCAAGAACAGCTATTAAGGGAATTGCTCCACATTGGCCGGAAGCTTCTTATTTTAATATTTATGTAATCAGTATGTTTGATGGTGATGCAACTCCAAATGCAGGTCTGATGGGATTTGCTGCATTTCCTAATAACTTAGATTCAAACTATGAATCTTTTATGAAGTCAGGAGTAGTTACCAATCCTTATGATACTACTTTTGCTCATGAGTTCGGACATGCAATGGGATTATATCACACTTTTGATGGTGGAAATTATGCAGCATTGCCGGGGGCAGCAGACTATTGTCCTCCAACGACGGGTGTTTGTGCTAATGATGATGATGAGGTATGTGATACAGAAAGAGCAGGGAGTGGATATCAACTTTGGCCAGTGCCTACAAACTCTCAGATAAATCCTTGTACAGGAGCAAATTATCAAGGGGTACAGTATAATATGATGAATTATTCTAACTCTGTTGCTCAGAAATTTACAGCAGGACAAGGAGATAGAATTGAAGATTTATTTATGTTGATCAGAAGTAGTTTAACAACTTCTAAAGGAGCTACAGTACTTCCATCAACATCCGTAAATACAACTCCTATTGCAGCAACTTGTAACCCTACAGGTATTGCTAATCCAAGTACAGGCTCTGCTTATCTTTCAGGACCTACATATGTGAAATTGGGAGATATCAATAATGCTTCTGCATCAACGTGGCCGGGAGCACCAGCTTTTTATGTAGATTATACTACTAAATCTTGTCTGGCAAACGCTCATACTTTGTTGAATATCAATCAGCAACAAACAGTAGAGGTTGGATTCTTAAAGGCAGCTACTGCTGATCAATCATTAAGAGTTTGGATTGATTACAATAACAATGGAACATTCGAAGCTTCTGAATTGGTTGCTTCTGGTAATAATGTTGCTGCTAATCCTGATGGCTACGGAACTTTTACGGCTACATTTACGCCATCTTCAACAGCTGTAATGAATACTCCTCTTCGTATGAGAGTATTAGCTGATAGAAATAGCCCAAGTTCTTTTTCTCCGTGCGGGCAATTAGGTTTTGGACAAATTGAAGATTATTCAGTAACATTCGTAAATAATCTTAGTACAAATGATTTAAAAGCTGATAATAATGACTTAGTACTTTATCCAAATCCGGTAGCAAGTGGGGATAAGGTATTTATTAAAGCTAAAAATGCTAAAAATCTTAAAGTTTCTATTTCTGATATGTCTGGAAGATTAGTTGCCAATCCTTCATTGACACAAGAAAACACAGGAATCTACAGAATCAACCAAACTTTAGAAAAAGGAGTTTATATGGTTCAAATTTCTAATGGAAATGAAATCAAAACTTCTAAATTAATTATTAAGTAATTTTTAGATTGCTATATAGCAGAAGAGGCTGTCTCAAAAGTGAGACAGCCTCTTATTTTTTATCTGCTCACGGATTATAAATCCGCGAGATTAGAAAAACATTTAAATCTATATTATTTTTTAATATCAATTAATTCTCCACCTTCGTAAAATTGAAACATCTTTAATAACGAAAACTTGCTTAAAAACTTTTTAAATTCTCGAGAATTAGCAATTTCAGCTTCAATCATTTTACCATTAATATCAGTAATTTTATAGTCTTTATTTATACCAATAATCCAAAGATTAGTATTTTCGTCCAATCTACCAGAATAGGTTTCCTTATCTGATATTTCAGTATTGTTTTCTTCATCAACTTTAAAATTTAATGATTCAAAATATTCTTGACATTTATTTGCTGAATCAAAGCCACAAAAAACAATAATGTTCTTGTTTTGAAATGTAAACCATTTATAATTAATGGTATTTCTATAAAGTTTAAAGTCTTTGTCTAATGTTTCTATATATAAACCAATTTTATTAAAAGTCGAATCTGAAAATATGCTTATGGCTATATAATCCCCATATTTAAAAGGTCTTTTTAAAGTATCTTTCACATAAAGCTTCATTGCTTCTTTCGTTATTTTTCCCAATTTTTCTACTTTATTTTGCGCCGAATAATGAGAAAATATCAAAAATGATATTAAAATTATTATTTTTTCCATTTTATTTATTTTATGTAGTATCCATTTTTAATAGATGTAACTTGTTTTGTATTATAAGTTGATATTTTGGGACCAGAAGTATAATCAGGATTATACATGAATAATCAAATTTTCGAAATGAAAATAAGAAAGCTGACCATTATTTCGATGAAAAGCTATATAAAAGAAGATTAAAAATAGAAAAAGCCAATGCTTGGTTAGATCGCTTCAAGGCCCTATTGGAGGTAGATTTAAAACTTTAAATATAACTTAGATAAGTTTACATTTAGCTTTCTCTATTTTGTTCTTAGAAAAATAAAAACAAGTTTTTAATCAAATTTCATAGAATTTGGAGTTTCTATAACTACATAATATTCTTTGTTATTTTTAATTAGTTCTGAATATTTTTTTCTATAGTTCTTAATATTCATATTAAAAATATTAATTATAATATATTTCTGGTTTAAATAAATTTTAGGAATCGTAACTTCATACTTCGATGATAAAGAGTGATTTGCTAAAATTGATTCAAAATTTAGATTAAATGACATAGATTGATCTGTAAGTAACCGAGTATAATCATTTTCTGAAATATCAATTGTTCCAACAACATAGTTTGCATTAATTGATTTCATAGTCTGAGATTCCAGTTGTAAATTATTTACTATTAAACAAGGTTTTTCATCAATCATAATAAGCAAATTACTTTTTCTTATTTGAGCATTGTATAAAAATGCGATGAATGTGAAGAATATTATTATTGTCTTTTTCATAATCTATTTTGAATTTCTATTTAAAATATTTCTAATTACTGGTACATTTAATTTCGTTCTCAATGTGCTATTACCATTATATACAGCAGCTCCAATTTCTCTAGTATCATTAAAGCTACCATCTGAATTTTTTGTTACATTTAAACCATTTGCAACTTCAATTCTTCCAACTATAATATTGGTTGAATATTGTGAAAAAACTCTATCATCGACTCCAACTGTCGGAGTTAAGGCATTAAAGGAAAAATCAAATTACCTTGCTCAAAGATCCCTGCAGGATGAAGATGAATACTTGTTTTTGTACCAGCGGACAATAATGGTATAGGCAGCATAGCAGGAGCTGTTGCCATTCCATTCCATTCCATTCCATTCTCTCCCTTTTTGGTATTTTCCTTTTCCTCCCTCTTTTGTACCAAGCTGTGTGTGATGAGTTCCTTCTGCTTCTGGACGGTTTTATACAAGCTTTCAAATTTAAAAATATTGCAATGTTATAAAAATAAACCCACCGCAATTGCGGTGAGTTTATTTTTATATACCGAATACAAGAAATATGCTCGTACTGGTGGGTGATTATAATAATTTTAAACTTTTAGCCAGTATAAAATCAGAATCATGTTCTGATTTATCCTTTATACTCTGATCAGGATCCAAACTTAAATAAATTTGATTATTAAAATATAATAATTTATAATCTTCAATATTATAAAAATTATAGTCGGAATTGTAATAAAAATTAAATTCTACAATATCATTAAATAGTAAATTTATTTTGGAAAAATTACTTTTCTTAGAAAATTTACTTATTGTGATTTGTATTTGCAATTCTCCAAATTCATCCTTACTAAGTTTTATTTCTTCTATAATTGTACTTATTAATGAATTATTATTAATAAATGTTTCTGTTGCTGTTTGTGTTATATCCATAAATATTATTTTTTTATCCCAAAGTCTCTTAACAATTCCCATTTTTTAGGTGGTCTACCTGTTTGTCTATCTCCTAGCCCTGATGGATTTCGTGGATTAGGTATATATAATCATGAATATGATCATCTTGCGCATTTTCAGGATAAGTAGGTCCGTGTCCTTTATTATATTCCTTTTGAACATTTCCATCTGGACCATATTTTTTAGAAGTGGTTCCAGGTTTATTTGTTTCTACTGTATTAGGTTTTCCTTTATCAGGTATTCTATTCTTTTTTCTTTTTCCATCTTTAGGAACTGGGGCATCATTTACATCCGTCTCCTCCTCTTCCTTATCTTGTCCTTGGGCAAAATGAACTGGAAGAGCTTGAGGTGATAAATCAAGAGGAATTTCTTCTTTTCTATATGCTTCTGTTGCATGATAAATTTGAAGAGTATTCCACAGAATTATAGCTGCTATTCCTGCTACTGCAAGAGTGTATGGATTTGGATAGCGACTTCCTGCCATAGCAATACCGCTTATGATACCAGTTCCTGAAAAATCAAAACCACGAGATTCAGTTTTAATGGGTTTATAAACAGTAAGCGTAATAGTTTCTATTTTTACATGATTATCAGGAGAATCTCCTGGTCCACCGTCAAAGCCAAAAACCATTCCCTGCATACCTGTAGGATCTGTATTTAAAATAGGATTATTCCAAACTTAACTATATGCTTCTTGAGTGTATTGACTTCTTGGGTCTACCACACCCCATCTTCCCAAGTCCGGCATATAAAACCTCGCACCATAATCATATATCCCTGTTTCCTACAATTCCTAACTGTTGGACTTATAGTTATAAGATATTGCGATCACGTCATACCCGGTCCTTACCCGTACCCGTAGATTCCGGAAGCTCATCCCGAATATACTTATTTTGAAAGTTCTTTAATCTTAGCTAAAATGCCATAAAAATCTACCTCTTTTTCAGGTTCTATTATTTCGCCTGTGTCAAAATTTTCAATAATTACATTGTAATTTTCGGTATCAAAATAGTTATATGAAGAGATATAAAGTAACTTTTCACCAAATCGGAATCCTATCGCTGTAATATCGGAATCCCAGAAATCTACAATCTCAAGTCCTATTATATTTTCAACTTCTATAGAATTTATCAAACGATTTATTTCTGAACTTTTGTTATTTATCATTATTTTAAAAATCTACTATCTGTTAATAGTTTACGTACAGTTGTATTACCGCTTTGCAATGCCTCTTTAACGGTGCTATTTAAATGCTCTGCTGGAAAAACTGACTTTATACTTCCTTGTCTATGTGTTGATATAAACTCTTGTACTGTTTTATCTGCATTTTCCAATATACTCATTGTAGTGGGACTATTTATGTTTAGCCTGAGGTCCTTTGCTAATTCATAAATCTACCTCTGAAATTCCCCATTTTAGCATAAAACTACTCAATTTCCCTTTCCTCATATTCATCAAAAATATTGTAGTACTATAAAAAAACAAAGCTCATCGCAATTGCGATGGGGTTTTATTTATTTTATCTGCGCAAAGTCGGGAGACTTTGCGCAGCAAGGAAATTAACTTTTGAAAATTGTCGAAGAGACACACTATTTACAACTTGTAAACTCCAAAATAAAAGTATAAAATTATTAAGATAGGGACTGAAAAATATTTCAATTTGCTATTAAAGTATTTCCATATTAACAAAATATGCAAAATCCCCACTAATCCAAATCCAATTTTCCAATACTCAATATTTTTATTGTAACTGGCTCCAGATCCGTTTATTAAAAAAATATTAACAGAGTACAAAAAATAAACTAGCCAAACACTCATTGCATTCAATATAAATATTATTACTGCTTTCATTGTACAACTGTTACGGTTATATTATATTTAGCTTTCATTGTTTTTACAAAATCATTAATGATATTTTGAATAGTTTTCCCTTTATTAAAGGATGCTGTAAATGTTGACAAATCCTTACCGAAAGGCTTAATTGTATGTGCATTTTTTATACCTTTTCCTTGATCAGAAGTAAAAGCAGCTTTAACACCTTTCATTCTATTTCCCGAAAGATCATCTTCTGTATAGGTGGGAATTCCATCAATAGCTTTTAATCTTCCGGATTGGTGAGGAGCCATATTGTAAGAAAATTCAACAACATTATCTGGATCAGCAAAAAGATCAGCATTTTCTTTAATCATGCGAACTAAACGCTCTGAATAACCTTGTCCAAAAGCAGCTCCTCTACTATGAGTATATATTTGTATTTTTTCTATTATTTTTCCAGTTTTAGGATCTCTTGCAAGTTTAGATAAAATATTTTGGAATTCAGCATTATTCATAGCGATTCTGCCTGCCGCAATTCTGTTTTCAGGTGTATTTCCTCCTATATTGCTTCCGTTTCACATACTCCAATCGCCAAATAAGTTTTGTCCTGTATATCTATCTCCATCTACAAAATGAAACTGCCCACCAGGATTTGCAATACCAGCTCCTTTAATTGTATTTATAATTTCCTGCGACCAATAGCTTGCATTTCCTCTTTCAGAATCTGATTCGACTCTGCCATTGATTAAAATTGGTAATTCCCCATCTTTATCGAGATATAATATCGGACTATTTAAAGCATAAACATATGGTGAAGAACTTTCTAATAATTCATTTTTGGGATCTACAACGCCCATCTACCAATATCCGGCATATACATTCCCGTCTCCTGCAACTCCTTGCCGTTATACTTGTAGTTCTTATACGTCGCAGAATGATTTTACCATATTTTTATTATACCTTTCTGATTTGTAACCCCTTCAATCTTTATTCTAATGGTATCTTGTAAATATGGTTGCTTTAAATACCCCCAATTTACATCTGAACTATCTAATTTCACTCTATCCTCTGGAAAAATATTTAATACAATAAAATCTTTTTTATTTCTTTCATAACTCAAATTGTATGGATATTTAGTATAAGTATCAATTCTTGTTTCTTCCATAGAATGATAGCCATATCTAAATCCTTTTTCAATATATGGTCTAAAATGAAATCCTTTTAAATTACTTGAATCAACAATTTTATAATTTAATGCTTTCACAAAAATTTTTCTATCTTTTGATTCATTAATTATATCGGTTCCGACTCTATATTTCCATTTTTGGTAACCATACCATCCAACAGCAGAAGATAATAAGCCGAATAAATAATATAATAGGATACCAATCAAGCATAGCCCCGTAAAAACAATTGCTATTTTTTTCATTTTTTTATTTCTTTTCCATTTTCATCGATAGGCACTAAAGGTCCAACAGTTATTATTGGTTGTTTACGAGGTTCTATTTTATTTTCAGAAGAGATAAAAAACGATTATAATAATTCATTCCACGTTCAAAGTTATCTATAATTGCATTGGGAGCGGGGTTTACTTGTTTTGGTAGATACCACGCATTATCTGTCCTGATCTCTATAATTTTATTGAATGCATTTAACATCACGTTTGCACATGACTGCCCAATAACACAATATTTTTCTGCTTTGGCAGCTTCTGCTGTTTTACTTTTTATTTTTTCATCTTCTTCCTTAGTGGTTTTAATGGTAACATACTTATCATAATGATGTTGCTCTTTTGGATTTATAACACGTGCTTTTAACACTGCCTGTTTTGGGCTTAATCCTTTTCCTAAAAAAGTACCAACATCCGCATTTTTTGCGTCACCATATGAACTACTCCCTTCTCCTGTCCATTCATTGAATAATAGTACCAACCATCTCGTGAGTTTCCAACAATTACAGCCCCATGCCCTGCTGCAGGAACAGCCTTAGAATCCGCAAGAAATATTACATCTCTTCCATCGGGATCAAAACCATTAATAGGGTCATTGACAACATAATTATATGGACTATGACGACTAAATTTCTCCGCAAGTTCATCAACAACACCCCATCTTCCAATATCCGGCATGTAAAACCTTGTCTCATAATCATACATACCAGTCTCTTGCAGTTCCTTCCCCATACTATTGAATGACAAAAGTATTATTGTTAAGCGACAAAAAGTGTCGTATTAAATATAGAGATGCAATTATTTTGTAAAAGGTTGTAATAAAAAAGCTTTCGGAATTCCGAAAGCTTTGTAACTACTATCAAAGAGTATTTATTTTCTCAAATTTTCTTTAAAATCCTCAATCCTGAAATCGGTGAGAAAATTTCCTTTTTCAATTTTTTCTTTAGCATAAAGACGGAAATCATTTTCAGTTTTTTCCAGAAGATAATCATAGGGTCCAACGGGTGAGATCAGTTTTACCAGAACCGGAGAAATTTCCAGACAGATAAAAAGTCCCATAATGAAAGTAGCAGCAAGTCCGATGATTGCAGAATTTTTACCGAGCTCATCCAGAGCCTGCAATCTTGCTGCAAATCCATTGAACTTATCTTCAAAAGTTTCTGTGGATTTTCTTTCTGTTTCCAGATTGGTATAGACTTTCGATATTTCTTTATCTAAATATTCAATTCTTGGAGCAACCTGTTTTTGATAGTTTTCAAGATCCTGTCTGCGCTGTTCTTTGAGCTCCTGCTTACGTTTTGCATTAGGTCCAAAGCCTTCCTTCCCACTGGTAAGTCCGGATTGTTTTCCTAATATTTCTTTTTCAAGTTCTACGGCTGCAGAATCATAAGATTTCTGATATTGTAGAATTTTCTCTGAAATCTGCTTTTTTTCGGTTTCAAAAGGTCCGCTTTGCTGAAGAATTCGTCCGCTCATCTCACCCTGAAGCTGTTTTTTGTTTCTTTGGATGATGGTATTTAACTGTTTGTTCACCTCTTTTTCAAATATTTTAAGTTCCAAAGGTTTAGAAATAATGATTCCTAAAAAGGTGGCCAGAATCAGACGTGGAATTGCCATTAAGATCTGATTCCACCAGGTTCCAGTCTTTTTGATAGAGGAAACGATATAGCGGTCCAGATTAAAAATCATTAATCCCCATAAAATTCCAAAACCGATGGATGTCCAGATATTGTCAAATACAGTGTACATCGCATAGCCTGCAGAAAGTGTAGCAAATATCGCCGTAAAAAGAACAATGCCTCCAATGCCCGAAAATTTATTCCATTCACTTGGCGTTTTTCTTAGTATATGTACATTTCCGCCAGAGCATATCAGCAGAAATTTTTGGAACCAATTGATGGGATGATTCACTTGATTTATAGTTTGTTGGTTGTTTTTCATGATAGAAAATTTATACAAATGTAATACTAAAAATCATACCAATGTTAAAGATAGTATTATGTTTTACCAAGTAAGATTGAATTTGTTTTTATTATACTGAAATAGAGTGATTTATATATTTATGTCAAAATTTGGTGATTTCTAAGGCTCTTTTTTTAAATTTTAATTTGCATTTTGATAAAAAAAATATAGTTTTGCTGACAATAAAACAACAAAAATATAAAAGATGAAGAAAATTATTATTTTTATTACGTTAATGTTTTTTATTAATGCATTTTCCCAAAATCAACAAAAAGAATGTGGATTTGATGTCGTTATGAAGAAAATGGATAACCGATATCCAGATTTTAAGAAAAAAAGAGAAGAGGTTGATTTGAACCTTGCTAATATCAACAAACAGTCTTCTCTAAACAAAGTAGGAGCTACAACATCATGGAACGGTCTTTATACAGGACAAATTTACGAGATCCCTGTTGTCGTGCACGTGATTGAGTCTCAGGCTTCTGCAAATTCTAATTTGGCGTTGACAGATCAGGAAATCATCAACTGGATCGACAGAGCCAACAAAATGTATGCGACTACGTATGGTAACGGTTTTTATCCGGAAGGTTCGGGGCCTACGGGTGGCGCTGTAATGCCGTTTAGGCTTGTATTGGCAAAAAGGGCTCCAAACTGTACTCCTACAACAGGTATTGTAAGATATAACGGGAGTACACTTCCTTCTTATGATAATTATGGAGTGAAAATGCAGGGGAATAGCGGGGCAGCTGATTACGAAATCAAAAGTCAGCTGGCACCACACTGGCCGGAAACGTCTTATTTTAATATCTATGTAGTGATTGGTTTTGACGGACAGCAGCAGCTTTCGTATGGTCTTATGGGATATGCAATGTTCCCGGATACTTATGATTACAGCTATGAAAGTTTCATGAAGGTAGCGACTATAAAAAATTCAAATGATACGACGCTGACGCACGAGTTGGGACATGCGTTCGGTCTTTATCATACCTTCCAAGGAGTTTCTTACACGAGCCAGACATCTTGTCCTGTTAATAATAATTGCGCAACAGACGGTGACAGAGTTTGTGATACTTCGCCATCAAGAAGTATGTATGGAATGTCGGTTCCTAATAATTCTGCAACAGATCCTTGTACGGGGCAAAACTATGACGGAACTCAGTATAATATCATGAACTACACGAATGTGGAACGTAAATTTACTGATGGACAAAGAGACAGAGCTGTATTGTTAATGATGGAATACAGAAAAAATCTACTTAATTCCACTGCAGGAAAAGATCCTTCTGTAGTTATTCCTTCTCCTGTTTCTGTTATTGCAGCGCAGTGTAATCCGGCAGGAATTGTTCATCCTACGAATAATAATTATGCCATAGGTCCTTATAAAGTTAATTTTGCATCGATCAGCAGTATGACAAACGGATATGACTCAGATGAGGCTTCTCCGGTTTATTATGCAGATTATTCTACAGCTACTTGTATAAGACCTGCTTATTATACGGATATTGCATCAAATACAAGTACTCCGCTAAAAGTAACCTATATGAACGGCTTTTCACAGTCTGATAAGTTCAGAACAAAGGTTTGGATAGATTATAATAATAACGGGGCATTTGAAGAGTCTGAACTGGTTGTTAACAATACATCAGCAACGGCAATGGCTTCGGGAGCAACCATAACGCTTACCAATAACATTACTCCGCCTGCATCGGCTGTGAAAAATACTTATTTACGAATGAGAATAGCAGTAGATGCTGCAACATTTGGTTCAGCTGCGCTTCCTGATTTTACGGCATGTTCTCAGTTGCAATATGGTCAGATGGAAGATTATGCAGTGAAAATTCTGGATAATTTAGGAACATCTGAGGTTAAAGATCATTCGGATACTAAGATTGTATATATAAAGAGCGAGAATAAACTTAGACTGGCCGGAGCCAAGAATAAGATATTCGGAAACTATCAAATATATGACCTAAGCGGAAAACTTATTCAACAGGGGAATTCTAAAACAAATGAAGTTCAGATCAACCAGGAATTAGTAAAAGGAGCATATATTATTAATTATTCAGATAAAAAAGATTCTAAGAAATTTTTTAATAACTAATATAAAATAAGCCCTTTTCTAAGGGCTTATTTTTTGTTGATAATATCTTTAAATATGGCTAAAGTAATAAGTTGTTTCTTATTGTGCCTGCTGATATGCTCTTGTCAGTCGCAGACCAAAAAACAATTAAAAAACAAACCTGAAATATCTGTAAAAAATAATGCGCATTATTTTACCGGAAGCTGGAGATTTGTGGATCAGAAATATTCTGAAGGGAATGAGAAAAAAATATATCCTTCACATGATTGCATGAAAAAATATACTCTGGTATTTAAGAAAGAAAACGGAAACTGGTTTCTGACTAAAAATTATGCTACGGGTAAAGACTGTTCTGTCAAGAGTTCAGGAGGTCCAATAAAGATCAGTATAAATGAATGCTGTTTTTCTTATTGGGAAGGCGATTTAAAGAAAACAGAACAATATGAAATTCTTTCCGAGAATAAATTTTCAATACGCTACAGTGATATTCTTGATGGTAAGGTGAGGGAAATTGAAGATACTTATGAAAAACAGTAAACACTTTATAAGAAAGTACAATATCTGTTTATTTAAATAATCCTATCTTTAAATATCAAACTCAAAATCTTTAAATTATGAAAAATGTAGTAAAGTTTTCATTGGTTTTACTTCTATTAATTGTAGTTTCATGTAAAAAAGAAAAAACAATTGATGATGAGCTTAAAGAAGCCGCCGCAAGCATGAACAAACTTACGCCTCAGATTCTTAATGACGGAATACGTTTAGACAGTGTTTCTACAGAGCCTAACAAGGTATTTAAATATAATTATACGCTGACAGATGATGTGAAAGAAAATGTAACGCCGGAGCAAATAGAGACTTTTAAAAAAGAAGCTAAAGAAGGCGCTTTACAAGCCGTAAAAACTTCTGCTGATTTACAGGAGTTCCGTGATAATGATGTTGTACTTAAATACTCTTATTACGATAAAAACGGGAAACTTACCGCAGACTTCAATGTTACTCCTGCAGAATATAAAGCCAAATAATAAAAAAATCCGGATGTTATTTTAAACGATCCGGATTTTGTTTTAAAAAGCTTGCCCAGCCTGTATATCCTTTTGTATCGGAAATCGTTCCTGAATTAAAGTGATGACAGACTGCCACGGCCAATCCGTCGGAGGCATCAAGATATTTTGTTGGAAATTCTTTAAGACCCAATAAATTCTGAAGCATTCCCGCTACCTGCTCTTTACTCGCATTTCCGTTTCCGGTGATCGCCATTTTTATCTTTTTAGGAGAATATTCGGTAATAGGAATATTCCGGTATAAGCTAGCTGCCATAGCAACACCCTGTGCGCGCCCAAGCTTAAGCATACTCTGAACATTTTTTCCATAAAAAGGAGCCTCCAATGCGACCTCATCAGGATGAAATTCGTCAATTAATGCTAACGTCTTATCAAAGATATATTTAAGCTTCGTTTCGTGATTCGGGTACTTTTTAAGTAAAAGTTCATGAATGGAAATCATTTCCATTTTACCTTTTTTAACGGAAATAATCCCAAATCCCATTACGGTAGTTCCCGGATCTATGCCCAAAATTATTTTTTCTGAAATCATTGCGCCAAAGATAGGGCTTCTAATTTTTCTTAGCGATGAAAAAAAGAGTTAAAATAGGAAAAAGGCATTGAAATCTTTTTTAACTTTAATAAAAAATAATCATGAAAAATTTATTTATTCTATTAACGGTTCCCGTTATGGTTTTTTGTAATTTTCTGCAAACTAAATTGTTAAATAACAATGATGTCGGGAAGGAAACATTTCATTTAAAAGGAAGTGATAAGATCGTTTATCTGTTTTTTAAAGTTGAGAAAAATACTTCGAATACTGAAAAAATCATTTTGGAAGATAAAAAAATGGTCAGCGGAAAACTGAAATCAAATCCTGTTTTTGATGAAGAAGAGTTGAAGGTTGGCGACTTTGTAATCTCTTTGACAGATACGAGAGGTAAGGAGGTGGTGAAACAAATTGTGGAAGATCCTCTGAATCCGGTTATGGAAGTCTATGAAGATACCATCAGCAGAAATAAAGTCTCTTTACAAAATGCCGAATTCAGTATAAGATATGTACATTCTGAGAATATTCAGATGGTAAAAATTGAAAAAGTAACCAATACAGGAAGACAGCTTCTATTCACACAAAAACTTTAATCATGAAAAAAACTTTATTTTCCCTTTTTATAAGCAGTTTCTGTTTTGCTCAGGTCTTTCAGACTGTTCCTCTTCTGCAAAACGGATCGAATGACAAGCGCCTTAACATAGCCGTGTTGGGAGATGGTTTTACCACTGCTCAGCAGGATGCTTTTATAAATTCTGCCCAGTCTACTATCAATTATCTTTTCACAAAAAGTCCTTATACAGAATATAAAAATTATTTCAATGCCTATGCAGTGAAGGTAGTTTCTACAGATAGCGGAGTAAAGCATCCGGGCACAGCAACAGATGTTACTGAGCCGGTAATTCCGGTTTCAAATCCTAATAATTATTTGGGATCATCTTTCGACTTCGGAGTTCACAGATGCATATACAGTAATTCTACCAACAAAGTGGCTCAGGTTCTTGCAGCTAATGTTCCGGATTATGATCTCACCTATATTTTAGGAAATTCCACAGAGTACGGAGGTTGTGGAGGAGCATATGCTTTTGCTTCGTTAAATGGATCGGCTAATGAAATTGTAGTCCATGAACTGGGACATTCTTTTGGAAAACTGGCTGATGAATATTGGTTTTCCGGTTCCGGTGAGTCTCCCAATAAAACCCAGACTTCCAATCCGGCAACGATAAAATGGAAAAACTGGGTAGGCCTGAATGGAGTAGGAGTATATTCTCATGCCGAAAGTCCGAGCTGGTTCCGTCCTCATCAAAGTTGTGAAATGAGATATCTTAACCAGCAGTTTTGTTCTGTATGTAAAGAGGCTATCATAGAAAGAATACACACATTGGTGTCTCCGGTAGACTCATATACTCCAGCGAACAACACAACAATAGATGGTTCTTCAAGTGTAACTTTTACTGTCAATGAAATTCTTCCTATCCCAAATACTCTGGTTAACACCTGGAAACTGAATGGTACTGCTCTTGCAGCTACAGGAAATGCAATAACGATTTCTCCGGGTCAGTTAAATACGGGTAATAATATCCTGCTGTTTTCCGTTACCGATAATACGGCGTTGTTAAAAGTAGATAACCACAGCACATTACATATTACCAATATCACATGGCTTTTAAATAAATCATCAACACTGAAAACATCAGAAATAAAAGCTACAGAAAGAAGGTTCAGCATGTATCCTAATCCTGCCAACAATGAATTTTATATCAAAGGAAAACAGGATTTCTCAAAAAATACTGAAGTCGTTTTGTATGATGCCTCCGGAAAACTTATTCCTGTGAAGTCTGAGCTTAAAGACGCTCAGACATTGCGTGTAGACATTAATAATCTGCCAACGGGAACTTATATACTAAATGTAAGTCAGGATAAAGAACAGATTATCTCACAAAAGATTATTAAAGAATAAAATTTATCTTTTCCACATAAAAAAATCGACTGTATAAGTCGATTTTTTTGTTTTAATTTTAAACAGGAGCTAATTTTTTCTCATCAATCGGGACCCAATTATCATCATGGCGAAGGAGTGTTATTTTATCAACTATAAAATTAGTTTTATATTCTTTGTTCTTGTAGATCTCCCATGCTTTGAGGTAGTTGTCGAAACTTAAATTCCGGTAGCCAACCGTCACATGTGGATTGAATGATGTGTTGATAAAGTTGAATTGCTTTTTTACCTTTGAGTGTAAATCCTTAAGGGGATCATTCTCTTCGGGATGTACAAAAATCACAGGATTCTTTGGGTTGGGAAAGCTGCCAAAGCCATCCAGTACTATTTCAAAAGGAGAAATATGAGTGTCGATTTTCCGAAAAGCTTCTATAATGTCATTTTCTAATTCCAGTTCTCTTGAGAATGGAGGAAACAAAGTAATATGTGCCTCATTTTTCAAAGCTTTAGAGTTGTTATAATTCTGTGCAAAATCTTCTTTGAACATTCTTACTTCATCAATGATTTGCTGAGGTGGATAGATTGCTATGAAGTATAATTTTTTCATGGCTTAAAGAAGCTTGGGTTTTAAGGTATCACTTTTTATACTTTCAACTGTACTTTCCATAAGGTCTGTTATTTTTTTGATCTCAATATGAGGCTTAAAAGCAGTTCCTTTTTCCTGATCGGCAACATTAGATAAGATAATAACAGAAGTTTTGGTTTTTGGATAGTAAATATTCAGAGACGGAGCTCCTTTCACATACCCGCTGTGGAAGTAAGCAAGCGGTTTTCCGATATTCATCATAATTCCGTAGCCGTAACCCATTTTTCCGAAAACAGGATGCTGTCTTTCAGCGCTTTTTGAAGTGAATTTTTTTAAAGTCTCAGGGTTTAGAATTTTACCGCCATATAACATGGTATTCCATTGGTGAAGATCGTCAATGGTAGATAGAATTCCTCCCGCGGGAATTCCTATGTCATTGCCGGCAAGTCTTTTGGGCATATTTTCTATCTTTTCAGGATTTTTTTGTGATCCAAGATAGGTTTGGGCAAAGTTTTTTCCTTTAAAAAGATTTCCGGTTGAAGAATTTTTCATTCCTGCTTTATTGAAAAGTTCCTTAACATTCTGATCATAAGATTTCCCTGATACAGCTTCTACAATTTTACCTAAAGCATTAAATCCATCGTTGGAATAGTAAAACCCGCTACCACTTTTAAACATCAGCTGGTTTCCCAGAATATTTAATCCTGAAGTATGATTTAAAAGCTGATGAATAGTAATAGAGGCATAGTCTTTTGTCTGAAATTCTTTTAAATATTTTGAAACTTTATCATTTATATTAAGCTTTCCCTGTTCTGCCTGAAGCAAGATAAGTGCTGCCGTAAACTGCTTGCTGATGGAGGCTATGGAAAAAATAGTTTGATTATTAATTTTAGTTTTAGTTTCAAAATCTGAAAATCCATTATTTTTTCTATATACTTCAACAGAGTCTTTGAAAACAGCGACACTGGCATTAAAATGATATTTTTTGAAGACAGAATCAATTTGATTTGAAATTAATTTCTTTTCAAAAACGGCGACAGCGGAATCTGCAATCACTTTTTTATCAACTACTTTTACAGGTTGTTCTTTTTCGCAGGAAATTAAATTTATCAGGATGAAAAATAGCAAAGGAAGGCAAAATAATTTTTTTGTCATTAGGAGTGTGTTTTAAATTGATAGGTGAAATAATCCATCAAAAATATAAAAAACCTCTTAATTTTACTTAAGAGGTTAGGGGTAAATATTTTTTAAGATCGATTAAAAACTTACTGTATTGACATTATTCGTTGCTGAGGTTGTAAATGTACTTTTTAAAGTTCCCCCGGAAGTAGAGTAGCTTCCTCCTGAGTACAATCCCCATCCCGAAGATCCTCCAACATAGCTTCCACCTGAATAGCTTCCTCCGAAATACACTTTGTATGCAGTGTTTTTATTAAGGTTCGGACTGGAAAAATGAAAGTAATACACCCCGTTTTTAGGTTTGAAAGTAACCATTTCTGTTCCTGAAGCATTTTCTATATGAAGCATAGACGATGTTGCCAATTGCGAACTGGATTTTAAGTACATTCCCACCTGAGTAGAAGCAGCACCCATCGCCTTTGTCATGTTTGAGTTGGAACCTGCGGAAATTAATAATCCTCCGTTCATTAAGAAAGTCCCGTTATAATCAATACCTTCTTCGGGTTGGCTGGTGGGTCCGTTGACAATCGTGGTTCCTCCGGTAATGGTAATATTCCCGTTGCTGTCGATTGCATCACTTCCTGCAACAATTACGATACCTCCGGTGATGTAAAGATGGCTTCCGTCATTAGCTTCTGTACCTCCTGAAACAGTTCCGTAAGTAGCATTGATCCCGTCATTGGATGCTGTAATATTATTGACTCCGCCCGCAAAGGTAATGATTGGAGCCTCAACACCCTCACCCACACCGGAAACTATTGAAATAGCGGAAACAGTATTGGCGCCTCCGTTTACTGTTACCGATGTGTCAGAATGAATTCCGTCATCAGTTGAATTAAACGTATTATTTCCATTATTAATGATGATGGCTCCTGTAGCAACAAGGGTTTTCGGATGGCTGTAATCTGTTCCTGAAACTAAAAATCGAGATCCTGTTGTTTTAATATTTAAGACAGGGCTAGTGGTTGCAGTTCCGATGGTGATCGTTCCGTCAGCTTTTATTCCTTTTCCCCCTGTTCCTGAGCTTGTCGTCGTCAATGATCCTGCATTGATTAAAATATTACCGTCTGCTGAGATCGCTGAAGAAGAATAAGAGTCTGTAACCCCTGTTGTATTGATATAGGTTGCGCCGTTCCCGGCAGTTGTAATCGTCACAGTTCCATTGTTGATGGTGATATTCTGATCGGTAGAAATTCCTTTTCCTCCATTGGCTGTTGAGGCTAAGCTAAGATTTAAAATTCCGGCATTAATGATTACACTGGCATCAGTTTTTATGGCAGTGGAATATGAGGGATCATAGCCACTTCCTGAAGCCGTAAGGACAGCTGCTCCTGAAAGGTTGGCGGTGATATTTCCTCCGTCGAATGTAATATTTCCTTTGGCGCTGATGGCTTTAGATTGAGCACCTGTTAAAGTGAGATTAATTGTTCCTCCTGATATTCCGATGGTAGATGTTCCTGTTTTAATAGCTTTGACGTCAGCAGAAGCTAAAATCGCTGTAATATTACCTCCCGAAATAGAAACTGCAGTATCTCCCGCATCAATAGCATCGGCAGTTGCCGTTATATTTACTGTTCCGCCACTCATCAGATAACCTTCAGAATGAAAGCCGTCCGATGCCGCTGAAATCACTTTAACAGTTCCGTTCTGAACTTCAATTGCTGAAGAAGTGGAGATGCCGTGTTTTTTAATTCCTTTAATATTTAAAATCCCCGTTCCTGCAAAAATAATTTTTCCATCGGTCTGCAGTGTTCCGTTTTTGGTGCTGGAAGACCCATCTGTCAAAGAATTTGTCGTTCCGGACTGAAGGGTAAATGTATGGGTTTGATTTCCGGTGATCGTAATTGCAGGTCCTGAAGCATTGGTAATATTCAGGTTGTTCATGACAAATTTTGCCGCAACGTCTGAACTCATGGTTAAGCTTCCTGTACTGCTTGTTCCTAATAAATTATATTCAAGATTGCTGATTCCGGATGTTGCTGCAACAGTAACCGTTCCTCCGTTGGCGGTAATATTAACACCCTGGGCTGAATATGGATTAATAATCGTTGCGTTTTCCGTTCCGTTATAAATGATATAAATTTTATCGAGATTTACAGTATTGGAGGTAAATGTAATACTGTCTATAACTGCTTTTTGAATGTTTAAGCTAGACGGATTTCCATTAAGTTTAATTTTCGAATAGGTCGTGTCAAATGTGATACTGTCTACAACAGCTGTTGAAGAACCGAACATTGTATTTCCCGAATTGTGAACGACGATATTCTGCTGTGCTTTTGTGACAAAGGAGAAAAGCATTGCCACTATAATGTAAATATACTTTCTCATTTTTTGATCAGTTTTAAAGTGGTTTGATTGACCTGAACAAAATAAAATCCTAAGCTCAGGTTGCTGATATCTATATTTTCATCAGGTTGATAAGTTCCCTGAAGAACCAGTTTTCCTGTTACGGAGTAAATCTTCACATTTAATTTTTTCTTTTTTCCGGATGTTATTCTTATAAAATCGGAGGAAGGATTAGGATATAATGCAAACTGAGATTGATTGATCCCTATTTCCTGAGTGGCTAAAGTAGCATTGGCAAATGTAATTTTTCGGATGATGCTGGTAGGAATAGAAACATTGCTTGCTGCCGTATTCGTTTTTACAAGTAAATTACTTCCCGAAAAGTATAATTTTCCGGAAGCTTCTATCGTATAATCCTGTGATGTCCCGTTGTAGTAAGTGATTTTTATTCCTGTCTGCGCAAAAGATATAATGCTGAACAGGAATAATAAAACCTGCAGGGATTGGCTGAAAAGTTTTAGTATTCTCATTGTTATTTTGATTTTTATCAATCAAAAGTAATCGCTACTTCACAATGAAAAAATATTTTGAGGTAAACAGAAAAAATGTGTCGGTGAATGAGAAATTTTTAATGATATCTGATTTATTTTACAAATACATATAAATATCTTTTACTTTTCATTAGTTTGCTTTAAAATGTAAAATTTTAGTTATTGTTTTGAGATCAAATCACAGAACCAGAACGCATATTCTCCATCTTTTTCGCTTTCATCAGATTTCGGTTTCGGATATGTTTTTCTGACAATTTCGCCCACTTCAAAGTGAATAGGATTTTCAAAAATAGGTCCGTCAAAAGTAAAAGTATGAAACTCTCCGTTTTCTCCGCAGGGGTCGACGTTTTTGGGTAGATCTTTAATAAAATCACGATCAATAACTCTTCCTGCAAAGCTTTTATCAAGATAGGTTTCATTTACACACGTAACAATGGTTTTAAAGTCTAAATCCAAAAACTCGTTGATGAGGTTGGTCGTGTTGATTTTCCAAAGAGGAAAGATTCCCTTCATTCCTATAGACTCTAATTGGTCTTCTCTATATTTTCTTAAATCTGCCAGAAAAATATCTCCGAAAATAGAATGAGTTACTCCCTGAGATTTTATTTCGGTCATGGTTTTGCTCATTATCTCACAATATTCTTCCATGGAGGGTTCTTTTGGAAGCTCCATTTTGATTAATGGTAAGTTTAGACTTTCTGCCTGTTTTTCTAAAAGCGAAACCGGAACTCCGTGCATTGAAATCCTCTGAAATTCTTTATTAATGCTCGTCAATAAAGAGTTTATCTCGTATTTATTTTCTTTTAAAATTTTATACAGTGCCAGAGAAGAATCTTTTCCGCTGCTCCAGTTGAAGATGGCTTTTGGTTTCATTTTAAATAATACTGTTTTGAATTGCAATTTTATGACAAAATTTGTAACATTTCTGTGATTTAAATTGTCTAATTAATAAATATACCATGAAAACAATTAAATTTGACAACATTAAATAAAACACATGAAAAATTTACTCGTTGGGACAGCGGTCCTTTTTTTTACAGGTCTTTCTAATCCTGTATTTTCGCAAAAAGCAGAAGCTCCAAAATTTGTAAGTAATACCGAAGGTGTAAAGGAGTATACCTTGAGTAACGGGATGAAAGTTCTTCTCATTCCTGATGCTTCACAAAGTAATATGGTGGTAAATATCATCTATAATGTAGGTTCAAAACATGAAGGGTATGGAGAAAAAGGGATGGCGCATTTGCTTGAGCATATGCTGTTTAAGAGCACTAAAAAATTAGGTGATATTAAAAAACAGTTGTCTGATAAAGGAGGAAATGCCAATGGTACAACCTGGTATGACAGAACCAATTATTATGAAGTATTCCCTTCAAGTGATGAAAATTTGAAATGGTCACTAGAAATGGAAGCCGACCGTATGATCAACGCGACCATTCTTCAGTCTGATCTGGATAAGGAGTTTTCTGTAGTAAGAAATGAATTTGAAATTGGTGAAAACAATCCCGGAAGCGTTTTGATGGAGCGTATTGTTTCCACCGCTTATTTGTGGTACAACTACGGAAACAGCACGATCGGAAGCAAAGAAGATATTGAAAGAGTAAAAGCACCAACGCTTAGAAAGTTCTATGAAAAACATTATCAGCCTGATAATGCAACGCTTGTCGTTGCCGGAAAATTTGATGAAAAGCAGGCTTTAAATTATATTTCTCAATATTTCTCCGTGATTCCAAGACCTTCCAGAATTCTGGACCAGACCTATACCGTTGAGCCGGCTCAGGATGGCGAGCGTCTGATAGAACTGAAACGTTCAGGGGACAGTAAAATTGTAGGTGCTTTATATCACACTGCTCCTTATGCAGATAAAGATTATGCTGCTTTGGATGCACTGTCGGAAATTTTAACTTCGGATCCTTCGGGATATTTGTATAAGGCGATGATCGATTCTCATAAAGCTGCTTCGGTTTATTCTTATCAGCCGACTGTGAGGGACGCCGCATTTATGTATTTCGGTCTTGAAGTGCCTGCTGATAAAGATGTAAAAGCTATAGAAAATGACTTCAGGGCAGAGCTGGATAAAGTAGCTGCGATCAAATATACGGAGCAGGATGTTCTGAGAGCAAAAGCAAAAATTCTTAAACAAATAGAAAATACCAAGAATAATACAATCGGCTTTGCAATTAGCTTAACAGAAATTGTAGGAGCGGGTAATTATAAACTTGGCATGTTATACCGCGATAATGTTGAAAAATTAACCTTAGCAGATATTCAGAGGGTTGCAGATAAATATTTCAAAACAAATAACAGAACAGTTGGGGTATTTATTCCTACAAAAGATGAGATAAGGGTTAAGAATAATGAACTTTCCGATGAACAGATTGCTACGCTGACCAAAGATTACAAAGGGAAAGCTTTAGAAAAAGAAGTGGCACCTTTTGAAGCGAGCATTAAAAACCTGAAAGCTAACCTTTCTGAAGGAAAATTAAGCAACGGAATGAAGTATGGTTTCATTAAAAAAGAAATTAAAGGTGGCAAAGTCTTGGGAAGTTTCCGTTTTCCTGTAAGTAATGCTAAAGATTTAAGCGGAAAGGCATTGGTAGGCTCTTTGATGGCTCAGGTCCTGAAAACTGGAACCAAGTCTCATACAAAAGAACAGATTCAGGATATGCTCGATCAATGGAAATCAAGTATCAATTTTTCATTTAATGGGCAGACTTTGTATGCGAATGTAAGCACTTACAAAGAATATTTACCAAAGGCAATGGGATTGTTAAAGGAAATTCTTACCGAATCTAATTTCCCTGAAACTGAACTTGTAAAAGCTGTCAATGAATACAATACTTATCTGGAAGGCTCATTAAATGATCCTCAGGCTCTGGCATTTACCGAAATTGAAAAAATCACGGAAAATTATCCTAAAGAAAGTATTTTCTATACACCATCTTTCAAAGAGCAGATTGAAGCGAATAAGATGATTAAAAGACAGGAACTGGTTGATTTCTACAACAAGATTCTAGGAAGTAATAATGGGGTAGGAACAATGATCGGAGATCTGGATGCTAAAACAGCATCTTCTTTAATGGAGACTACTTTTGCAAAATGGAACTCAAAATCTAATTACGAAAAAATAAAGCCTGAACTTTTCGCGACAAAAAAACAGGATAAAGAATATTTAACTCCGGATAAGGAGAATGGAGCTGGTGTTGGAAAAATCAGCTTCTCTATGGACCGAAACAGCCCCGATTATCCTGCGTTTGTTATTGCAAACGAAATGTTAGGAAGCGGGGGATTCCTTACATCGAGAATTCCGACAAGACTTCGTGAAAAAGAAGGAATCAGTTATGGAGCGGGTTCATATATCAGTGTTCCTTCTGATAATACTGTGGCATCCTGGGGTTGGTATGCATTCTTTAACCCAACTAAAAAAGATGCAGTAAACAAAGCTTTGAAAGAAGAGGTGAATAAAGCAGTTAAGGAAGGATTCACAGAAGAAGAATTAAAATCGAATTTAAATTCATGGCTGACTTCAAGAAAAACGAGTCTTGGAAGTGAAAATACTTTGATGGGTCTTGTTAATAGCCAGCTTCAGTATGGTATTCCTTTGGAGGATTATGATGTACTGGAAGCTAAAGCCTCGGCTTTAAAAGTAAATCAGGTCAACGATGTTCTTAGAAAATACATCAGTGAAGATAAACTGACTTCTGTTTTTGCAGGAGATTTTAATAAGAAATAGTAGAATTTATTTTTTTTTAAAATAAAAACCTCACAGCAAATACGCTGTGAGGTTTTGTATTTAATTACTGTTGCATGTTTATTTCAGATTGATATTCTTTTCTTCTTCCTTCGCCTGATCCAGAGATGATCTCACTCCCTGTATTGAAGATTCGTAATTATTGTCTTTCCATTTTTTCAGGGCCACGTTTTTCATATTCAGGCTAGACATTACAAGACTCTGATCTGATAGATTGATTAAGCTTGTGTTCAAAAACGTATGAGCCATTTTTCCGGTTTCTATCATTCCATAGTAGGAGATCATAAAGCCATGATTTACATCAACGAATAATAATTCATCAACATTATATTTAGATTTTAAATCACTAAAATCATATCGGGAATACTTTTTTCCTTCTGCTTTTGTCCCACTAAATTTTGTCGCTGTCTTAGGATCAAATTTTTCATCAATGATTACAATTTCTTTCCCTTTTGATTGTAAAATTTCAGAATACATTGCAATTAATTCTTCTTTTGGATGTATTTTTTCACCGATTAAATTCAGGGCTTCCTGGTATTTATCTCCAGATGTTACAGCCATATCTAAAAGTCCCTGAGAGCCTTCTTTATATTTTGCGGGTGGAGTAGCATTGACTAATATTCCGACTTTAGAGGGTTTGTTCCAGTATTCCGGAGCCAAAGCAACTTTAGGAAGGCAGCTTGTTAACAAACTAAGTGCTGCAAAAACAAAAAATAATTTTTTCATAGTTATCATTAATTTCGGTGCGAAAATAAAAAACTCCGAGAAATTAGATATGCTATTTTTTCAGAAATATTCCAATACTGAAATATTTCAGTTTTTTCATATAAAAAGAAACACCTCAAAGAAAATTCCCTGAGGTGCTTAATTTATAAATTGCCAGTCCGGCTACGGACTTACATATTTCTTCTGTACTTACCGCCCACTTCAAAAAGTGCATTGGTAATCTGCCCAAGAGAACAATATTTCACTGCATCCATCATTACGGCAAATAAGTTTTGCTGATTGATTGCTGCGTGTTGTAATGTTTTCAAAGCTTCTTCAGACTTATCTTCATTAGATCTCTGGAAGTTATGCAATGTTTCAATCTGAACCTGCTTTTCTTCCTCAGTCGAACGGATAACTTCTCCCGGACGAACCGTTGGTGAACCGTCTTTTCCTAAGAACGTATTTACACCAATGATCGGATATTCCCCAGTGTGTTTCAACCATTCGTAATGCATTGATTCTTCCTGAATTTTCGAACGTTGGTACATTGTTTCCATCGCTCCCAAAACACCACCTCTTTCTGTGATTCTGTCGAATTCTGCATACACAGCTTCTTCAACTAAATCCGTCAATTCTTCAATAATAAATGAACCTTGAAGTGGATTTTCGTTTTTCGCTAATCCTAATTCTTTATTGATGATCAACTGAATTGCCATCGCTCTTCTTACAGACTGCTCAGTCGGCGTTGTAATAGCCTCGTCATAAGCATTTGTGTGCAATGAATTACAGTTATCGTAAATTGCATAAAGTGCCTGTAAGGTTGTTCTGATATCATTAAAATCAATTTCCTGAGCGTGAAGTGAACGTCCTGAAGTCTGAATATGATATTTCAGCATCTGGCTTCTTTCGTCTGCCCCGTATTTTATTTTCATGGCTTTTGCCCAGATTCTTCTCGCTACACGTCCGATCACAGAATATTCAGGGTCGATACCGTTGGAGAAGAAGAATGATAAGTTGGGTGCAAAATCGTTGATGTCCATTCCTCTTGACAAATAATATTCAACATACGTGAAACCGTTTGCCAATGTAAATGCCAACTGTGAAACAGGATTTGCTCCCGCTTCTGCAATGTGATATCCTGAAATAGAAACCGAGTAGAAGTTTCTTACTTTTTCTGTGATAAAATATTCCTGAACATCACCCATCAATCTCAAGGCAAATTCAGTAGAGAAAATACAAGTATTTTGTGCCTGATCTTCTTTTAAAATATCAGCCTGAACGGTACCACGAACTGTCGCAATTGTTTTAGCTTTAATTTCAGCATAAGCTTCAGCAGGAATAACTTCATCTCCCGTGATTCCTAATAATTTTAACCCTAAGCCATTATTTGAAGGAGGAAGTTCTCCATTATATTTAGGTCTTTCTAGACCTTTATCGTCGAATTTTGCTTTTAAAACTTCCTCAACCTTAGCCTCAAGCTTATTTTCAGCAATATATTTCTCAACATTCTGGTCGATGGCAGCATTCATGAAGAAAGCCAACAACATCGGAGCCGGTCCGTTGATTGTCATGGAAACTGAAGTCAATGCATTCACCAGATCAAATCCTGAATATAGTTTTTTAGCATCATCTAAAGTCGCAATAGAAACTCCGGCATTTCCGATTTTACCATAAATATCCGGTGGTAAAGCTGGATCTTGTCCGTACAATGTTACCGAGTCAAAAGCGGTAGACAAACGTTTTGCAGGCATTTCCGCAGAAACATAATGGAATCTTCTGTTCGTTCTTTCAGGACCTCCTTCTCCGGCGAACATTCTTGTAGGATCTTCACCGGTTCTTTTGAAAGGGTAAATTCCGGCTGTATATGGGAAGCCTCCCGGAAGGTTTTCCTGACCTTTCCATTTGATCAAATCCCCCCAATCTGTATATTTTGGTAAAGAGATTTTTGGAATCCTTAAGTGTGATAAAGATTCTGTTGAAGTTTCAACTTTAATTTCTTTTCCACGAACGAAATAGGAATAAAATTCAGCTTTGAAAGCATCTTTCGTATCGTCCCAGGTTTTCAGGAAGTCAATATTTTCCTGTTGAAGATCTTTTTCAGCTTTTTGATATTCAGCATCCAATGTTTCATTCGAAAGGAAGTTTCTTACGCCTTCAATATGATACATTTTCCTTGCTAATTCAGCCTGTTTTTCAACATTAGCATCGTATTGTCTGTTGTTTTCAACAATTTCAGAAAGGTAACGCACTCTTTTTGGAGGAATGATCGTTACTTCGTCTGTAATTTCCTGTTCAACAAAACCTTTTAAATTTAAATCAGCAAATTTATCATTTACCTTAGAAACTAATCTGTTGTATAATTCCGTTGTGCCATGATCATTGAACTGAGATGCTTTTGTAGCATAAACCGGCATGTCATCCAATGGGCTTTCCCATAATAAATGGTTTCTCTGAAACTGTTTTCTTACGGCTTGAAGCGCATCCAAAGCACCTCTTTTATCGGATTTATTTAAAGCAACTAAATCTGCGTAATCCAACATGTCGATTTTTTCCAACTGTGTCGAAGCTCCGTATTCAGGAGTCATTACGTACATTGAAACATCAGCAAAATCAGAAACTTCCGAACCGGACTGTCCGATACCTGAAGTTTCTAGAATAATTACATCCGGATGAGCCAACTTCAATACATTTAAAGCAGAATGAATAAACGGAGAAACAGAAACGTTGTTTTCTCTTGTCGCCATCGAACGCATATAAACTCGCGGATCATTGATCGCGTTCATACGAATTCTGTCACCCAAAAGTGCACCTCCTGTTTTCTTTTTAGAGGGGTCAATGGAAATAATAGCAATTTTTTTATCCGGATTTGAACGGATAAAACGTCTTACCAATTCGTCTGTTAATGAAGATTTTCCGGCTCCACCTGTACCTGTGATACCAATGATCGGAATATTTAAATCTTTTGATTTTTCATCAATTGCTTTTACCAGTTCAGGTTTTTCTTCTGAGAAGTTTTCAACGGCAGAAATGATTTTTGCAATGCTCGTAGAGTTTTCAAAACTAATTGAATCTAAATCACTTGCCTCTACATCTTTTCCTGTTGCGAAATCCGATCTTTTCACCAGATCGTCGATCATTCCTTGTAAACCAAGTTCACGACCATCGTCCGGAGAATAAATTCTGTCGATTCCGTAAGACATAATATCTTCGATTTCTTCAGGCAGGATTACGCCGCCACCGCCTCCAAAAATCTTGATCTGCGGGGAGTTTTTCTCTCTTAAAAGGTCGTAGATATATTTAAAATATTCGTTGTGACCTCCCTGATAAGAAGTTAGGGCAATTGCGTTGGCATCTTCCTGAATGGCTGTATTTACAACTTCTTCAGCAGACTTGTCGTGACCAAGGTGGATGACTTCACATCCTGTTCCCTGAATAACACGGCGCATAATATTAATCGCAGCATCGTGACCGTCGAATAAAGACGCAGCTGTTACGATTCTTACTTTGTTTTTAGGAGTATATTTTTGGGTTTCCATAAAAAATCTAGAGAATTTCTGAATTCCAAATATAATAATAAAATAAGAACCTGAATTTTATATTTAATTTATTGGTTATTAATTGTTTATTTGATTTCAATGAATTGAATCTTCCCTGAAATAACAAACATTCGTTTAGAAATGATAACTAAAATCTTTACTTTTGCACCATATTATATATAAGGTATGAAAAAAGCATTGCTATATTTTGCGTTGGGTACGGTTTTGAGTTTTTTAATTAATTATTTTTTTTACAGCTCAGATAACCTCGGTCTTGATATATTTTATGCTCTGGCTTTCGGTATTGCATGGGGAATTGCTTATTATCTTGATACGCCAAATATTTCCTTACCGCAAAAGCTTGGATTGTCTTTTGTGGCCATGGGAATTTTGGTGCTGATCGGAACTTTATTATTCAGTATTGAATTGGCGATTCCTTCTATCCTGAAGTTTTCTACTGTTTTTGTCGCTTATTATTTAATTGCAAGTTTCAGGGCAACAAAGTCTCTGCGCAATTAATGCATGGTAATTAAACTTACATATAATAATACCAAGAACATACAGGTTAACCCGATACAATTTACAATAAATAAAGCCATCCCCTTAAATACACTCATGGTTCTGGAATGCTCATAGACTCTGTGATGTGCTATGAAAAAATAAACCGACAGGTATATAATGAGTGCTGTATAGGCTAAAAGGTAGAGTAAGTTTATAATTCCGTAATCAGGAAGATAGCTCACTATATTTTTTAAAATAATAAAACTTAGAATTGCCAGAAGCAAAAAAGAAAAGTAATGTAAGGTGAAAATGCCGTGGTCAAAATACCACCATTTCTTCTTGTTGTGGAAAATCCATAAAAAAAATGCAAATATAGGTAAGTATACAAAAAGTGCCTTTGGAACAGTATGAACAATTGTTTCTCCGTATTTTTCCCAAATTTGTTTTTTAGTTAAGCCTTTTTCCTTCATTTCAAACATTTTCTTCGCCAGAGGTTTCATAATCGAGTAGAAGCCCGATTCGTCTTTTTTTTGAAGTTGCTCATATTCTGTCATGTTATGTGCATTTAGAATTGGGGCACTTTCGTCAGATAATGAGCTGTCAATAAGGTCGTCTGTAGGATCGGCTTTTTTGGCAGAATCGATAACGCTTTTTGTTTTCTGTGCTGTCTTTTCAGACAGGATACCTTCTTTTGTAAGATTTTCAAGAGTCTTTTCCGTATTTTGTGCCTGCTCTTCTTTTTTTGTTTTAGAATCTACTTGTATTGTTTTTTCTTTTTTATGATCACCACTTTCAGAATGAGGGAAAAAATTAGGAACTAAAAAGGTAATGAAGCTGATGAAGATGTATAACTTCACAGGGGCAACATAAGTTTGTCTTTTCCCCGAAAGATATTCTTTAGTCAGTTTTCCCGGGCGGATCAGAAGATATTTAATCGTTTGCCAGAACTGCCCGTCATAATGTGTAAAATCCTCAATAAAATGAGTGAAAAGGTAATGGAATGGCTGGCGGGTCTCAATATTCTCCTGACCGCAATGAGGGCAAAATCTTTCTTCAACCTGATGATTGCAATTAAGACAGTTTTTATTTTCCCTTAACTTTCCGTGGCTCATGCTTTTATGTTTTTAGCAAATATAATTATTTAACTAAATATGATATTGTAATTCGTAAACTTTTATTGGAATAATTAAAGAAAAGTTAATAAAGAAAGAGTTTAAAACTAAACTCTTTACTTTATCACCGTGTTTTTAGAATCTTTTAGAATATTTTTTTCATCGAAATTTCTTTTACAATATTTATGCCAGAAATAATTGTTATAGATGAAATCTGTCGAATCGTTTAATCAAAATACAGATCTACGGATTAAATAAAATAAGTTTTTGCAATCCAAAAATAATTTGTACCTTTGCACACCCTTTTAGGGGGAAATTATGTTTAATCTTTAACTAAAACGTGTGAATACATTAAGTTACAAAACTGTTTCAGCGAACAAAGCTACTGCTAATAAAGAATGGGTTGTGGTAGACGCTGAAGGACAGCCGTTAGGAAGACTAGCTTCTACGGTTGCAAAGATTTTGAGAGGTAAGCACAAAACGAACTACACACCTCACGTAGATTGTGGTGATAACGTAATCGTTTTGAATGCTGGGAAAGTTACTCTTTCTGGAAACAAGTGGAACGACAAGACTTATATCTGGCATACAGGTTACCCTGGAGGACAGAAGTCTATGACTGCGGCTGAACTTCAAAAGAAAGATTCTTTAAAAGTATTAGAAAAGTCTGTAAAAGGTATGTTGCCTAAAAACAGATTAGGATCTGCTTTATTAAAGAACCTTTATTTATATGAAGGAACTGAGCACAAACATGAAGCTCAACAGCCTAAAACAATTAATGTTAACGAATTTAAATAATTAATTATGTCTATAGTTCACAAAATCGGAAGAAGAAAAACTTCTGTAGCGAGAGTTTATGTAAAGCCAGGAACTGGTAACATTACAGTAAACGGTAAAGATGCTGCAACTTATTTCTCTACAGACGTGATGGTTTACAAGTTGAACCAACCGTTTATCCTTTCTGAAACTGTTGGTCAGTATGACGTTACCGTAAATGTTTTCGGTGGTGGTAATACAGGTCAGGCAGAAGCTATCAGATTAGGTATTTCAAGAGCTTTATGCGAAATCAATGCTGAATTCAGATTAGCTTTGAAACCAGCTGGTTTACTTACAAGAGACGCAAGAATGGTGGAAAGAAAGAAGCCAGGTCAGAAAAAAGCAAGAAAGAGATTCCAATTCTCAAAACGTTAAGATTTGCTGTTGGCGAATGGCTTTTGGCTATTGGCTTCAGGAATTTATTAAAATTTTTTTAAACTTAATCTCGGCGAAAAGCCAATTGCCACAAGCAAAAAGCAAACCGCCAATTGCCCGTTACGTTTAGCATCCAAACACTTCTCCCATCTAAAGAAGTTGTTGATTGTTTAAGAAACGGAAAGTAAACTAACAAAAACAGAAAACATGGCAAAAGCAAATGTAAAAGACCTTCTAGAGGCTGGTGTACACTTCGGTCACATGACTAGAAAGTGGAATCCAAATATGGCTCCATACATTTTTATGGAGAAAAATGGTATTCACATTGTAGACTTACATAAAACAGCAGTTAAATTGGATGAAGCTTGTAGCGCTTTAGAAAAATTAACTTCTGCAGGTAAAAAAGTTCTTTTCGTAGCTACTAAAAAGCAAGCGAAAGAAGTAGTTGCAAAACACGCTTCTGAACTTAATATGCCTTATATTACAGAAAGATGGCCAGGAGGTATGTTAACGAACTTCGTTACTATCAGAAAGGCTGTAAAGAAGATGAACTCTATCGACAAAATGAAAAAAGACGGTACGTTCGAAACTTTATCTAAAAAAGAAAGATTACAAGTTGACAGACAAAGAGCTAACTTAGAGAAAAACTTAGGTTCTATCTCTGACATGGTTCGTCTTCCTTCTGCAATCTTCGTTGTAGATATCATGAGAGAGCACATTGCTGTAACTGAAGCTAAGAAATTAGGTATTCCAGTTTTCGGTATTGTTGATACAAACTCTGATCCTAGAAAAGTAGACTTCGTTATCCCAGGAAACGATGATGCTTCTAAATCTATCGATATGATCTTAAACATTGTTTCTGATTCTATCAAAGAAGGGCAGTCTCAAAGAAAAGCTGATAAAGAAAAATCTAAAGAAGAAGGAGAAAAAGTATCTGCTGAAAAAGATGCTGATTTCGATGCTGAATAATTAAAGATTTTCTTTAATATAAGAAAAACCACTAAGATTACTTAGTGGTTTTTTTATTTTGATCTGCCTTGATTTTTTTGGCTAATTTGAAAGTGTAATAGAATAAGAGCTTGATATAAATGTTTTCTTATTATAGGCAGAGCTGCAAACCATTCCGGAAAGTGTGTAGTTTTGGTTTTTGGGTACCATGGCATATCCTATTTTTCCGGCAGTAATGGGTATTTTTTTATAATAGCCGCCTCCATTGATCGTAAGCACCATATTGCATCTCGATTTATTATGAACCGAAACAGATGTTTTAGAGTGGTCTGATGAGCCATTTAAGAGATCATTCAATACTTCTGTTGTCTCGGGTTTATAAGTCTTAATAAGTTCGCTGTATTCCCCTTCTGTATTGATGGATGAATTGTTTGTATTTCCGGTGGAAGGATAGGTTTTCTTTACAGGGTAATTATTGTAATTTACACTGCAACTGTATGTTATGAGAATTAATGTGGCGAAAAGAAATAATTTTCTCATATTTCGATCTATTTTTTACCTTTCTTCTTTTTTAAAGGATTTGCTGCAACTTTACTGACATCTATATCGTTGCCTGATTTAGGTTCTGTGGCTGAAGCAGGGCTGGATTTGGTATTTTTATATGAAGGATTGTCTAATGCTACAAATATACTTTTTTTAATGTCTTTTTGCGAATTATATTTTACATCGCATACATTTGCGCTAAAGTTATAAGCTCCTTTATTGATGACAATAGAATTTTCTCCCTGTGCAGGAACAGCAAGGTTATAAAAGTCTTTCCCCTGTATTCTTAAGACAATATTGCAATCTGAATTATTTTTAAATAAAAGAATAGCTTCCTTACTTGTAATATCTTCATCAAACATGGCTGTCAGTATTTTTGCTGTTTTTTGTTTATGCTCGTCTGCACTGAGTCCAATCAGCTTTTTAAATTCTTCTGCTTCTTCCGAATTGGGATTTCGTAGGACTTTATTAGGTATTTCTGTGATAACAGGCCTTGCTTCCATAGGTTTAGCATCTTTTTTACCTTTTGTCCATTCTTCGTTTTTTAAGGCAATAACCTTTGATTTTAATAGAGCTCTTTTAGGATCCTCGGGATGTGCGCTTTTCAGATATTCTTCAATTTCTTTGATATTGGTGCTTTTCAAAATATGCCTGCTGTTTTTTTGAGCATAAGAAAAATTGGAAATTAAAAGAACAAAAAAGGGAATGATAACTGTATTTTTTTTCATAATGTAAGAATTAAATTAATTTTTAGGTTAATTTTTCTAGGTTTGTGTTTTTATGTATACAGGAAATGCAGACCGTAAAAGATTACAGTCCTGATGATAAAAAAGCATATTCTGCTTCTTTATTCTTGAGAAATATTACAGATTATCTGAGATTTTTTTTGAAAAGGAGGGTGTGTTTTTTCATCATTTGATAGCTGTTTTAATTAATTTTAAATTTAATATATGTTATGGTTTTTCCTTTAGCAGAAAAAAGCTCTTCATAGTACGTTCTGATATCGCGTAAGTGTGGAGTATTAGGGTCATATTCCGGGGCTCCGTAAATATCATGGTGCGCGGAAACAATTTCGTACCCAGCTCCCTGAAGGTATCCTAATGTATAACCGTGTAAGAATTCGGAATCGGTTTTCAAATGAACAATTCCTCCCGGTTTCAAGAATTTTTTATATCTGTTTAAAAAATCAGGATGGGTTAATCTATGCTTTGTACGTCTGTATTTGATCTGCGGATCCGGGAATGTGATCCATATTTCATCCACTTCGCCTTCAGCAAAGAAACTGTCAATCAGTTCTATCTGAGATCTTAAAAAAGCGACATTCGACATGTTGTTCTGTACTGCTTCTTTAGCTCCAAACCAGAATCTGGCTCCTTTAATATCTACTCCGATAAAGTTTTTTTCGGGAAATGTTTTGGCTAGTCCTACTGAATATTCTCCTTTACCACAGCCTAATTCAAGAACAATGGGATTGTCATTTTTAAAGAATTCTGTTCTCCATTTTCCTTTAAGTTCGAAACCTTGTAAAGCTTCTTCTCTTGTAGGTTGAATTACATTCGGTAATATTTTATTTTCAGTGAATCTTGCTATTTTATTCTTTCCCATGAGATAATTAAAATCCTGCAAAAATACTAAAAATAGACTTATGATTTTACTGTTTAAGGATAAATTGCGAATTTTAAAATAACGGGAACTGAAATTTTATTTTGCTTTGGAAGTTCCCAGGGCTACAATAATTGCTTTTTGTATTGTTTTCTGAGAGGCATACTGAGCACCGCAGACAATACTTGTGAAAAGATAATCTCCTTTTTGTACTACTATTGAATTGTCACCATGTGCAGGAACGGGAAGTCTGTATTTTGTAGTTCCTATACCCTCCATTCTCATGATAATATTGCAGTCGGATTTATTTTCTATCATTACGATGCATTCCTTTGCATTGGGATCATTGTCAAATAAAGAATTTAATATTTTGACTGTCTTATTTTTATGCTCCATAGGATTTTCGCCCATCAGCATATTAAATTCTGATGCTTCGGTATCCGGAATAGCAGTAACGGTTTTGGCAACAGGAGCTGTTGCTGCATACACATTTTGGGGAGCACTCGGAGTGTAAACGATCGCGGCTTGTCCGACCTGTAACTCTTTCTGGTATTTTGCAATCTGTTTTTGTCTGATGATTGCATTCATTTCATCGAAAGATATTTTTGTGGAAGGTCTTCTTTTAAGCATGGCAAGCCAGTCCTGCATCTGTCTCACTTTCTGGTCTCCGGGAGCTGCATTTTTAATGTACTCCTTCATCATATCCATTACTCTTGGTTTCAGAACGGATCTGCGGGGATCATCGGGGTGAGCATCTCTTAAGAAAGCATTTATCTCATAAATGTTTTTGCTTTTCAGGATATTGCTGTAATCTTTGCCTTTACTTTGTGCGGAAATATGGGCAAATAAGATCACACTAAAGAGTAAAAGTATCTTTTTCATTAACTAATATTAAGTTGTAATCATCAGTTCTTTTCTCACTTGTGCCGGACTTTTGGTGTATAAAATGATAACGGAACAATTATGTTTTTATTTTTAAAACACCATATGCATGGCTAAAATTAAACATATTTTTAAACATTTAAAGGATGTATGCTATAAAATTCATATAACATACACCCTTTAAATTTATAAGTAAAAGTTGATTATTTTATAACATCCTGAAGATGAGAATTCCTAAGTCTTCGCTGATAAATTGGAAGATATTTTTCGATGGGAATTTTTACAGCTTCAAAATTACCTGCCGAAATATAAGGCTGAATATTTTCTGAAGTATAGACAAACTGAAGGAAGTTATCAATTAAATTTTCAGGGATCTTAAATCTTAAGAAATAGTCTTTTCCTAAATAATTTCGGATCTGTGTTACTGAAGAATTCATTTTTTCGTAAGCCACATAGCGTTGCTTTTTCTTTCTTTCTCCAGATAAAATATCATAAATACTTTCTAGACTAAATGTAAGCCCTCCATCACGTAAGCCCGCCACAGGAAGTTCCGGTGGATTTCCGTCTCCTTTAGGTTCCGGAAGCCCGATTACTTTTTTGAGGGCATACGCTTTATCATCTTTTTTCAGAGCATTCACATCATATCTCAGATTTCCGGTAGGCTTGAATTTATTAATAACGATCTCCTGAATTTCTTTATAGGCTATTTTCAGTTCTACTAAGTTCTTGACACCAAAAAGTTGCGGTGTAAGTTTTACATCTTTTCTTTCTGTTACGATGGATGTAAAACGGATCACATCGCCCGGATTGGCCTGGATTCTAAAATCACCATTATAATCGGTAAGAACGGTCTTCTGACTGTTCAGATTGGTAACATAAACCTGATTAAGATATAAAATGGAGTTATCTCTTAAAAAAATTTCTCCAGAGTATATTTGAGCATTGATTTTTGCGATAAAAATCAACAAAAATAGAGTAATAAGTTTCTTCATATAATAAGGCAAAATTACGCAGAAATACATCAATTTATACCTAATTAAATAGTGTAAAGAGGTTAAAGTTATATTAAACTTTATTATAGAATTGTTAATGAATGTTATAAATTTTTCAAGTATAGTTAATTATCTGTTCTTTACCAGTAGCCAGCTAGTATATTTTACCGTTGTGGTTCCTCCAAATTCCGTCCAGGATAGAAAATACCAGTAGGTAGCCGTGTTTACAGGTCTTCCTCCCATTTTGCCATCCCAGGTAAAACGGTTGGTAGGAGTTCCCCGGAATATTTCAGCTCCATAGCGGTCAAATATTCTGAACTCAAGATTGTCACTTCCCATCAGAGCAGAGTAGTCGATATCATCATTGTGCCCGTCATAATTCGGGGTTATTGTATTGATCAAATTGATAATCACAAAAGTTCTTGTCACTTCCTCGCATTTCTGAGAATCTCTTACATGGATTAAATGATTTCCTCTTGGAACATTCTGAAAAACATTGGAACTCTGCCAGGTGATTCCATCTAAAGAATATTCATAAGGAGGTGTCCCTCCACTTGCTCCGATAGTCACGGTGGTATCATTGATTTCTATAGAAGCAATAACGGGAACAGGATATTCTGTTACGTTTACATTTTGTCTGTAAGTACAGCCGTTTGATGTAAGGTCTACCCAGTAACTTCCGGCAGGAACATTGGTAATGGAAGGTGTTGTAGCTCCCGTACTCCATAAATAGCTGTCAAAACCGGGCCCGGCATCTAAAGTTGTGTTTGTCTTGGGACAAATTATTTTATCAACAAGAATATCGGACTTTTTAGGTATCTTAATAGTAAGGGTTATAGAAGCCACCTGTGGACATTCTCCAATTTTTTCAAAACGGATATAAACAGTTTGTGTCCCTGTGAAATTTACCGGATTGCTGATGGCAGCAAAGTCATTTTGTGCATCTGTAAGGCTTCCGTGGAAGCTCACCGTAACATTTGGGTCTAAAGTAAACTGATTAATATACTGCATCAGATCAACCGATTTTATTCCATCAAGGTCATCATCACAATAATCCAGTGTTAAAGAGCTTCTGATCAGTTGTATTTTTGCTCCGATATTGAAGTTTAATGGCTGAACTACTGCTGCACAGCCATCCGGAGATTCTACTCTGATATATATGGTGGTGTTGGCAGTATAGCTCCAGTTATTAGGTAATGTATTGTTGTTCCCCGCGTTTGCATCAGTGATACTGGCATAATATCTTACATTCGTAAAATAGGTGGGATTATTCAGAACCAGAGGTGTTATATTTGATAAAACTACCGTTACTGTTCCATCAAGATTGTCATCACAGAAACTTCCGTTGTAATTAGGCAGAACAATGGCAAGATTGAAAAGATTAAGCGTGATTTTAGCAATATTCTTACATCCGATATTATTTTTAACAACAGCATAAACTATTGTTCCGTTAGCTGCTGAGTAAGTATTCGGAGTACCGATAAGAGCTGCCGGATTTTCTGTCTGGGCATCTGCCAATGTAGGATAGTAAGTGATTGTTACAGGAGAATTGTTGGTCACATTAGCAGTCGTTAAATTAAATGTCCCAAGTCCGTTTATATTACAGGCTGACAAAGTAGCATCTGTGGTAGTCAGAGCCTGGATGTTGATGGTTACCGTTACTGTTTCGCAGTCCGGAAATTCAGGGTCATTTCCACAAAAAGTGTACGTAAAGGTATCGGTTCCTGTCGTTCCCGGATTGTTTACGGTATAGGTAATAATGCCTGAAGTTGGATTAATAATGGCTGTTCCTAATGTAGGAGGTGTCGTGATAGCTATTGTTGAAACAACAGGCGTTTGTGTTGAAGTGGTAAATGCCGGAGTGATCGTTTTTGAAGTACAGACATCGTAAATAGCAGTACTCTGTTTCATGCAATTCAATACTTTATATTGCTCGGTTACCAAAGGAGCACAGCTTCCCATCGTAACAGAACATGTATAGTATCCTGACTGAGTGGGAGTGTAGGAAGGGTTGGTGGCTCCGGTAATTTGAATTCCGTTTCGATACCACTGGTACGTATCGTAAATAATAGGGTCAACAGTAAGGACTATTCCTGGAACACAATCTCCTCCGGATTTTAAAATGACCGGTTGGGTAGGGAATCCTGCAAAGAAACCTCCATATCCTACAGCATCACTTCCGGCACTGATGCCTGCCATGATGGCTTTATTGGAAACGATGGTGATGGTTCCTGTTGTATTGGGTATTCCATAAGTGACCCAGTTGGTGGTTCCTGTCATATTGAAAGGACCTGTTGAAGCAAGGGGTGTGCCTCCATTGACGGTAAGAACAGCTCCTTTTTCCGTAATGATGTTTAGTTTTGTAGGGATATTAAGGATTCCGGAAGGGTTGTTGTTAGAATGAACAAAGTTTTCATCAATGAATCCCAACTCATTAATTTGTTTGGGCAAATAACAGTTAAGGGCGGGGATAAAATTAAAACCACCTGTAGCTGTTTCGTTGCCCGTTGCAGAATCTCCTGCTAATATCTGATAAACGTAGGCATTTTTAGAGGTCTTTAAATATAAATTATAATGATTGCTTCCCTGTAGTTTATATTTTGTATCGGAAACAACATAATATTGTCCGGTGTTAATGGTTGCAATAGGTGGAATTTCGTCATTCACATAAATCTGAGTGTTATCCTGTGTGGCAATAACGATGACTCCTTCCATGTTGGCGCCAATATTTCCGTTTCCTTTTACTAACGCAAATTCAGTTCCGAGTCTTTCAACAGGAACGGACTGATCCATCAATATATCCGAACTCGATGGAAAGTTTCCTGCATATTGTCCGTTAAAGTTTCCATTGGTGACATTCACCGGTTTATCAGCTGTAATTTTTGCGCCGATGATACCATCGAGATTGGACGTGTTGATTCCGTTACCGTCAATGATGTAAGACTGTCCTTTATTTAAAGTGAAAGTTATCGTGGGATTGGTTGCACCGGTAGTACCATTTGAAAACTGAACGGTAGGTTTATATCCTGATATGGTAACCGTTGTATTATTTTCTGTTGCCAGAACACTGGTCATGAAATTCAGAATTGAGTTGCTCACTGTAATAGGAGCACTGGCGACGAAGAAGTTTTTTCCTGTTGACGGAATTCCTTTCGAAGTAATAATTTCAGCGTGATTGAAAACTGAAAATCTTAAGTTGGCATAAAATGGAAAGTCGGCTTTTACATACAAGCCTTTTGTAGTAGGGGTGAAAACATCTGTTTGCAGAGTTGTAATAATATAATCCCGTAAAACATCAAATTTTTGAGGATTGTTTTTACTGATATTTACGGTACCTATTAATATATTATTGTTATAAATGCTTACCGGGAAAGGAGTTGTCCTGTTGGTTGATAAATATAATTTCTGATATGGATTCGGATTTCCGGTTCTGTCTACCATGGGCGCAAACCAGTGTTCTCTGTCCAATTGTGCAAAGGTAAACGTGAAAATACAAAATATAAATAAAAAAGATAGAATTTTCTTCATTTAGTATCAGCTTTTATCACAAATTTAATAATAAAATGTAGTATTATGTCGAAAAAATAATAAAAAAGCCACGATTGTAAAATCGTGGCTTTAAAGAATTTATTTTTTAGAGATTATTCTCTGTTTTTTACTAAGATCCATCCTGTGTATCTTATCGGGGTACTCTTTTTATTAGGCTCATTCCAACTGATATCGTACCAGTAGCTTCCGGTAGATACTTTTTTGCTGCCGTTTGTCGTACCGTCCCATTTGTAACCGTTGGTTTTATCGGCCTGATAGATTTTGGCACCATATCGGTCAAAAATGCTAACGACAAGGTTCGGTTTGTGAGCTAATGCAGAATAATCAATATGATCATTTACGCCGTCATTATTCGGTGTAATCACATTGATCAGGTTCGGGATTGTAATTTCAACATCTATCGGCTCACAATCATAAGCATCTTTTACATATATCATTCCGTTTCCTCTCGGTACATCATTAAATATATTAGAATCCTGCCAGTTGATATTGTCCATTGAATATTTGTAAGGAGCTGTTCCGCCAACTGCATATACTGTTACTGTATTGTTTGTAATATCAACACTTGAGATTACAGGTTGTTCAGAAGCATATACTTTTACAGTTTGCAGTGTGATACAGTCTCCGGTTTTCAATTTTACCCAATACGTTCCAACACCTGCATTATTGATCGCCTGGGTTGTTGCTCCTGTGCTCCATTCGTAAGATGCAAATCCGGGACCTGCATCTAATGTAGTCTTGTCTTCGATACAAATGATTTTATCTTCTAAAACATTTGAATAAACCGGAGGAAGTACTACAAGAGTCACTTTTGCCACTCTGTAACATCCGTTTGCGTTAATAACTTTTACGTAAGCTACTCCGTTTGGAGCGATATAGGCTGTAGGTGTTGTAATTTGGTTTGTTCCGTTTACGGCATCTGTAGGAGAAGGGTAATATTCTTTCGTTATACCTGGTGTTACTGTTACTCCCGCAGCCGTAAGATTGAATAATGCTGTCGCCGGATTTGTTTCAATAAAACAAGATCTTAAAGTTGCATCATTCACAACAGGGCTTTCGGATACCGTCAGGCTTAATGTTACCTGCTCACAATCTACAAATTCGGGTGCATTTCCACAAAACTTATAAACCATACTGTCCGGACCTACATATCCAACAGTTGGAATATAGGTAATAACTCCCGTTACAGGATCCACGTTTGCGGTTCCGTTAGCAGGTGGGGTAATGATGGTTACTGTTCCCGGAACATAGGTCTGGGTAGAATTTGTAAAGGTGGGTACAATCGACTGATATCCTTCACATACAGTAAGGTTTTGTGTTGTCTCATTAAGACATGTGAATACTTTATAAACCGGTGTTGTAGCCGGAGGGCAAGATCCTACTGTAATTCTTACCGTATAATTTCCTGCTACTGTTGGAGTGAAAGAATTGGTAGTTGCTCCTGGAATTGCAATTCCGTTATTATACCATTGATAGGTATCGTAGCTGTCATCTACTTCCAAAACGATTCCCGGAATACAGTCTCCGGTTTGCTTTGCAATAAGAGGGATTGACGAGAATCCTGCAAAATAACCTCCATATCCTGCCGAGCTATATCCTCCGTTTACACCTGCAGTAACAGCTTTTGTTGATGTAATGGTTACGTTTCCGGTGATTCCCGTAATCGCATAGGTTTCCCATTGAGAATTCCCTGTTAAAGGGAAAGGTCCCTGAGCAGCAGTAGGAGCTATTCCGTTTACCGTTACTGCGGCACCTACTTCTGTTAAGATATTAAGTTTCAGCGTCAGAGTACCTGTGTAAGTAGGCATCTGCTGGATATTACCGATTTCATCAATTTTTCTTGGTAAGAAACAGTTCAAAGGTGGGATATAATTATAACCTCCGGTATTTGTAGAGGTAGATCCGATTAATTGATATAAGTAAACGTTTTTAGTTGTACGTACGTAAACATTGTAATGCCCACCACCTTGGTTGATATAGGCGCTATTCAGAATTCTGTAATAATCTCCTTCACTAAGCGTTGCCACTGGAGTGGTCGCATCGTTAAGGAAAATCTGAGTGTTGTTTTCCGTAGCGACAATAATACCTCCTTCCATATCGTAATGATTGGTTAATGGAGATAAACTACGAACCATAGCAAATTCATTTCCAAGACGGTCTAATGGAACAGACTGGTCTAAAATAAGATCGGATCCTGATGTTGTGTTTCCTGTAGCATACATCCCGTTTGAGTTTCCATTGGTCACAGAAATGGGTTTTGTGGCCACAATTTTGGCTCCGATGAATCCTGCCTGATTGGCTACTGTATTGCCAATTCCTGCAAGAATGTAAGATTGTCCTTTATTTAAAGTAAAGGTAATCGAAAGTGGAGGAGTCGTATTATTAATGAATTGGATGTTTGGATCATAACCTGAAACTGTTACCGAAGTATTATCTTCAGTAGCCATGATACCTGTTGTAAAATTCATTGAACTACCACCGGATAAGCTGGTGGTGATCGGAGTGGCAGCAGCGTAAAATGCTGTACCGATGCCTGCTTTTCCTTTAGAAGTTACGATCTCTCCGTGTACACTGTTGTAAATTCTTAAAGAAGCAAAATAAGGCTTTTCGCCTTTAGTGTAAACTCCCATGTTATTGGGGGTGGCTGCACTCGAAGAAGCTGCTGTTCTTATAAAGTTGGCGGGTAATGTAAATACCTGTGGGGCTCCTTTACTAATGTTAACAGTGCCAATGACGACATTGTTGCTGTAAATTTTGACCTCAAAAGGTGTTAAAGAATCAGTCGAGAAATAAAGACCATGTGCATAGGTTGTCCCCGAAGTATCAAAATAGGGGGCAAACCAATGATCAGTATCTCTCTGGGCATAAAGTGTATTAATGGTTAATAGCATTAATACAAAACCTAGTAGAAATTTTCTCATAAGCGTGGAATTAGGATTTTGCAAAAATAAAGGAATAATCCATATGTATTGAAAATATTTTAAAAAATAAAAGAGTGAACCCATAAAAAAACCACGATTTTGCAATCGTGGTTAAATATTTTTATAATTAAAATTTTAATTAATGTTTTTTACTAGGATCCAGCCTGTGTATTTAATTGCTGTTTTTTCCTTGTTTGGTTCGTTCCAGTTGATATGGAACCAATAGGTACCGGTTACCAGTTTTTTATCAAAATGTTTACCGTCCCATCTGTAGTTATTGAACTTATCACCTGTGAATACTTTATTTCCATATCTGTCGTATACTGTGAAAGTAAGGTTTTCTTTGTATGATAATTCGCTGTAATCGATATAATCATTTTTGTTATCTCCGTTTGGAGTAATCGCATTGATTAAATTCGGAACTGTAATTTCCACAGAAACCGGAGGGTTACAATCGTAAGCGTCTTTTACATAGAATGTATGCTGACCTCTTGAAAGACCTGTAAAGACATTAGAATCTTGCCAGTTTGCTGTTCCGTCTACCGCATATTTATAAGGTGATTTTCCTGAAGCCATGATTACAGTTGCGGTATTGTTAGAAATTTCAATTTCTTTGATTACCGGTTCTGGTGCTTTTCTGACAGTTACCAGTTGTTTTACTTTACATCCGTTATCTTCAAGGATTACCCAGTATTCACCTACCATTGCTGAAATGGTCTGAGTGGTTTCTCCGGTATTCCATAAATAAGACTGATATCCAGGTCCTGCATCTAATGTTGTTCTTGCATCGATACAGATAATTTTATCCGTTAATACTGTCGATCTTTTTGGAGGAATTACAGTCAATGTAATTTTAGCAATCGTATAACATCCTTTATCATTATATACTCTAACGTATACCGTGTTGCTTGATGAAATGAAATCTGTAGCAACTAAAATTTCATTCGTTCCGTTACTTGCATCTGTGAAAGTAGGATAGAATCTTTTCGTTACAGGAGTTTCGCTGGTTACGTTAGCTTGTGTTAAATCAAATTTAGCTTTAGTTTCATTATTTTCAATATAACACTCACTTAATGTTGCTTCCTGTACTACAGGTGCAGGTAAAAATGCCAATGTGATTTTTGCTACCCCAGTACAGCCCTCAGTTGTTGTTACTCTTACGTATACATCTCCTGCTGCAGAGTTGTAGTTGGTAGGATTCATGATTTGGTTGGTATCTGCATTCAGATCTGCCAAAGTAGGGTAGAATTTCTTAACTACCGGATCAAGAAGTGTAACTGCCGCAGTAGTTAAATCAAAGAATCCTTTTCCGTTATACTGACATGCTTTAATCGTAACATCTGTAAGTACAAAAGGTACAACTGTTAAGGTTAAAGTTACTTTTTCACAGTCGATAAACTCTGTACCATTACCACAGAACTGATATACAATAACATCTGTACCTGTATATCCAGGTGTCGGAACATAAGTAAATACTCCTGTTGTTGGGTTGATTGCTCCGATTGTTCCGTGAGCTGGAGGCGTAATAATGGTTAAAGTAGTTCCTACCGGTGTTTGAGTTGAACTCGTAAACGTAGGAGTGATTACTTTTGATGCGCATGCGTTAATAGCCGCATTTGTTTCTTTTAAACAAGAATATACTTTATAAATAGGAGTCGTTACCGGTGGGCATGTTCCCATTGTTACTTTTACAGTATAGTTTCCTGCTAATGTTGGTGCAAAAGTACTGGTCGTTGCTCCGGCAATAGCTACACCGTTTAAGAACCATTGGTAAGTTTCATATCCGTCATCCAATTCTAAAATAATACCGGGAGCACATTCCCCTGTTTTTTTAGAAATTACAGGTATTGAAGAGAATCCTGCAAAATATCCACCGTACCCTGCAGAGCTAAATCCTCCGTTGATACCGGCAGTTACTGCTTTTGTAGATGTAATCGTAACGTTCCCTGTAATACTTTCAATAGCATAAGTTACCCAATTGGTATTACCTGTTAGAGGATACGGTCCCTGAGCTGGAGTCGTTGGCATACCGCTTACTAAAACTGTCGCTCCTGCTTCTGTTAATATATTTAATTTTACAATTAAATCAGAAGGAGTTGGGTTAGGAGTAAGTGGCATTTGGTTAATATTACCAATCTCATCAATCTTTCTTGGTAAGAAACAGTTCAATGGTGGTATATAATTGTATCCGCAGGTTGCATTACTTGCTCCTACTGCTACTAATTGATATAAATATACATTCTTAGATGTTGAAATAAACATATTAGCATGAGTACCTGCACCAGGTTGCGTAATATAATTACTTTCATTAATTCTGTACCACTGTCCTGCATTGATCGTAGCAGCAGGAATACCAGAGCCATTTAAGAATATGTCTGTATTATCCTGTGTTGCAATTACGATCGCACCTTCCATATTCTGAGCGGGATCGGTAGATCTTGATTTTACAATTGCAAACGTATTTCCAAGACGTTCAACAGGTACGGACTGATCTAAAACGGGGTCAGAACCACCGACACCTACCATACCGAAATTTCCGTTACAGCTACCGTTAGTAAGGGTTATAGGCTTATCTGAAACTATTTTGGCTCCGATAAATCCGGTTAAATTAGCACTGTTGGATCCGGTACCTGCAAAAATAAAAGATTCCCCTTTATTTAATGTGAAAGTATACGTATTCCCTGGCGTAGCAACGCCTCCGAAAAATGTAACCCCCGCATTAGACCATGATGCAGTAACCGTCGTGTTATTTTCTGTTGCCATAACACCAGCTGTGAAATTATGAATGGAACTGGCAGAAGTGTTAGGAGCAGAAGCTACATAAAACTCTTTTCCTATACCCGCCTTACCTTTACTCGTAATAATTTCACCATGTACACTGGTTGCTAATCTTAAACTACAGTAAAAAGGTTTGTCAGCTTTCAGATACAGACCTTTTGTAATTGTTTTAAAACCTTCTGTGGTTGAGCTGGCTAATATCTGAGTGTTGGGAACATCATAAATTGCCGGAGCTCCTTTGCTGATAGTAGCAGTACCAACAGGAAGGTTATTATTGTAGACTGTTACAACAAAAGGTGTTAATGAATCTGTCGATAAATAAATTTTGTTAGTATATCCGCCAGCAGAATCATAATACGGTGCAATCCAATGCTCTGTATCCCTCTGTGCAAACAGAGTATTAATTGACAGAAAAACTAATACTAAGCTAAGTAGAAATCTTTTCATATGTTGGGAATTAGGATTTCTACAAAATTAAAATAATATTTGAAATATTGTTAATAAATTGTAAAGAAAGTTAAAAAATTATTCTCTATTTTTAATTAATAGCCATCCTGAATATGAAACTGGTAATTTTGTGTCCGGCTCAACCCATCTCAGTATATACCAATAAGTTCCGGTTGCAAGAGGTCTTCCTGCAGACTTTCCGTCCCATCGGTAAGTATTGTCTGAAGATTTGTAAACCGGAGCTCCGTATCGGTCAACAACTTCTATGGAAACATTCTGTTTTATTCTTAAATCCGAATAGTTTAAAGCATCATTTTTTCCATCTCCATTCGGGGTAATGGCATTGATAAGATTAAGGACTAAAAATTCTTTAGTGACAGGCTGACATCCATCAGATCCAAGTACAAAAACAGTATGAATTCCTCTGGATAAATCTGTGAACACATTAGAGGTCTGGAAGTCAATCCCGTTTAACGAATATTGATAAGGTGGCGTACCTCCGGATACAGAAACAGTTGCATTTTTTCCTGTTACTTCTATTTTAGTGATAGTTGGAGCCTGAGCAGTGGTAACCTGTACGGTCTGACGGTAAATACATCCGTTAAATCCTAAATCAACAAAATAAGTTCCCGCTCCTGCAGTGATGCTGTGTGTTGTTGCTCCGGTACTCCATAAATAAGATGTAAATCCTGTACCGGCATCTAAAATAACATGCTCATTTGAACAAATTACCTGATCACGCAGTGTTGTAGATCTTTTAGGTGTTTTTAATGATATCGTTAAAATCCCTGTACTAGGACATTCTGTATTGCTTGAAAATCTTATATAAAATGTTCCTGTAGAAGTTATCAGCTGTGAATTTGAGATCGGATTTGTTCCGGCCTGTGCATTAGCTAATGTATTGTAGAAAGAAAGAATAACGTTAGGGTTGGTTGTAAATACATTTTTATAATCATTAAGATTTGCATTTTCAGAACCATTAAGGTCATTATCACAAATATCAATATTTACGGTATTGGAAAGTAAGGTTACCTTGTTGCCAATTGCAAAATTAATCTGTCCGAAAACTGAAGGACAGGTTCCTGTAATAGCATCTACTCTTACAAAAACAGTAGTATTTGAGGTATAAGTCCAGTTGGCAGGTAATGTATTCGTATTTCCTGCGTTGGCATCCGTTTGACTTAAATAATATCTTACATTATAATTGGCTGGATTTATTACAATCTGAGGGGTAATTGTTGAGAAATTAACATTGATAATTCCATCAAAATTTTCATCACAAACAGTAGCATTGAAATTACTGGTATTGATGTTAGGTGAAGGTGTTGCAGTCAAAACAATCTGTGCCGGTTTTGAACAGCCATATTGTGAAGTCACGTTAGCATAAATTGTTCCCGCTGGACCGCTATAGGTTGCTGGAGCTGCAATTTGACCTGTTAAATTAGCATTTGTGAAATATTGTACGGTTGTACCTGCATCCGGTGATAAACTTACCGAAGTCAGATCATAAGTTCCGTTTCCATTGGTAGCGGCGCATGATGTCAATGCTGCATTATTGGTTTGCAGAACATTGGTATTGATAATGATTTTAAAATATTCAAAATCGAAAGGGTTACCATTTCCCTGAATATAATAAATAAAAGTATCGGTTGTATTCGCAGTAGTTCCTGCATTAGGAGTGTAGGTGATCTGTCCGTTAACAGGGTTTACTGTTGCAGTTCCTGAAGTAGGAGCTGAGATAATACTCGTAAGCGACGGAACAATAGTTTGTGATGAACTCGTGAAAACCGGAGAAATCACTTTCGTATTACAAGACCCTATTGTATAAGTGGTTGTAGAAATCGGAGGACATAAAGTGTAATTGTATTCTGCTGTAAGTCTTGTTTCACAATTATTTTTAGTGATAGAGCAGGTATAGCTTCCTGCGCCGTATAATTCAGGATTTATTGTGTTCGAAGTAGCTCCTGTTATAGCGACTCCGTTGAAATACCATTGGTAAGCATCATATCCGGCATCAACCTGAAGCAAAATTCCGGTATAGCAGTCTCCGGTTTTTGTAATGGCTGGAACTGAGGAGAATCCTGCAAAATAACCTCCATAACCTACAGCCCCGCTTCCTGCAGCGATTCCTGCGGTTAAAGATTTGGTAGAGTTTACAGTAATACTTCCGGTAACATTTTGAATAGAATAACTTACCCAGTTTGGATTTCCTGTTACAGGATAAGGTCCGTTGGTTGTAGCGATCGGGTTTCCGTTTAAAGTGACAACGGCTCCGCTTTGAGTGATGATGTTCAGTCTGGTAGCAAATGTCTGCCCTCCAATTCTGTTGATAAAACCTATTTCATCGATTTTATTAGGCATGAAACAGCTTAAAGGTGGTATAAAATTCATTCCGCCTGAAGCATATTCATTTCCATTGGTTGCGCCCGATAATAATTGATATACATAAATATTTTTAGAAGAAGAAATATTCATATTGTAATGACCATTTCCCTGATTCAGATATCTGTTAGAAGGTACTAAATAATATTGACCTGCATTAAGGTTCGTTGTAGCTCCGGTTCCGTTAAATGTAACCTGAGTATTGTTTTCTGTGGCAATAATAAGCGCCGTCTCCATTTGGGAAGTTACGGTTCCGTTACCTTTTACAACCACGAAATCTTTTCCTAATCTGTCCACAGGTACAGCCTGATCCATTAAAACGTCATTGTTGGTAAGATTTACACTCGTATAGGCTCCGTTGAAATTTCCGTTGGTAACAGTTACAGGTTTTGTGGCTACGATCTTAGCACCTACCAGACCTGTCCTGTTGATATTTGACCATGAGCTTACCACATCTAGCAGGTAAGACTTTCCTTTGTTTAAAGTAAATGTTCTCGTAGGAGCAGAAACCCCATCCGAAAAAGTAATATTAGGATTATATCCTGAAATAACTACTGTGGTATTGTCTTCAGTAGCAGTAACGCCTATAGTGGAACTTAGGTGATTTTCAGATCCGGAAATAGGAGCAACTCCGGCAAAAAATGTTGTCCCTAATCCTGCTTTACCTTTAGAAGTAAGGATCTCAGCATGGTTGGGGAGGGAGAATCTATAATTGGCAAAGAATTTTTTAGATCCTTTCACATTCAGGCCCATATTGTTTTGAGTAAACAGCTGAGATTGAGTGGCAGTAACCATAAACTGATTCGGGATGATGACCTGTACGGGACTTCCTTTGCTTACATTGACCGTAGTATAAAGGGTATTGTTGTTGAAAATTTGCACAGGAAACGGAGTTGTTTCATCAGTTGAAAGGTATAAATAACCTTCGAATCCATTAATCCCTGCTTTTGCAGACATAGGAGCAAACCAGTGTTCTGTATCCAGCTGAGCTTTAAAAAACAGACCAATAAATAAACAAACAGTTAGTAGAATTTTTTTCATGAATTTTAATAAGGGGGCGCAAATGTAATCATTAATAATCAAATTATTACCTAAAAAAATTCATTGAAATCATTTTTAGAGTTATTTTGTTAAAAAATTAAAATTCATTTCATACACTGTTAATATTGTCGGGGAGATATTCTGTAATGGGGAGAAAAAAATTGATAATGCGAATACAATTTAATTTAAGTTACAGACAAAAAAAATCCCGGTGAAAAATTCACCGGGATCAATATTTTTAATCTGAAAGATAATTAAGCTAAGCTTACTCTTACAAATCCTGTTACTTTAAGATCAGCGTTTACAGATTTTACATAGTCAGCTACAGAAATAGAGCTGTCTTTGATGAAATCCTGGTGTACCAAAGTATTGTCTTTGTAGAATCTCTGCATTTTACCTTTCAAGATATTGTCGATAATGTTTGCAGGCTTACCTTCTTCAGTAAGTTTGTGTCTTTCGATTTCTAATTCTTTATCGATAGTTTCCTGAGAAACTCTAGTTTCGTCAAGAGCGATCGGGTTCATAGCAGCAGCCTGCATAGAAACAGCTTTAGCAGCTTCGTCAGCTCCTTCTACTTTAGCAGAAAGTGCAGTGATAGCAGCGATTTTGTTTCCAGCGTGGATGTAAGCTCCCAAGAAAGGTCCTTCGATTCTTTCGAATGCTCCGATCTCGATTTTCTCACCGATAACACCTGTTTGCTCGATTAATTTATCAGCAACAGTAAGTCCGTGGAAATCTGTAGCTAAAAGCTCTTCTTTAGTTGCCGCAAAAATAGCCATTTCAGCTAATTCATAAGCAAGCTCGATGAACGCTTCGTTTTTAGCAACGAAGTCAGTTTCACAGTTTAAAGAAATAACAACTCCTAAAGTGTTGTCTTCGTTTACTCTTGCAATTACTGCACCTTCACTTGATTCTCTGTCAGCTCTGTTAGCAGCAACTTTTTGTCCTTTTTTTCTAAGGATATCTACCGCTTTTTCGAAATCTCCTTCAGCCTCAACTAAAGCTTTCTTGCAGTCCATCATACCTGCACCTGTTTGGTTTCTTAATTTTGCTACGTCTGCAGCAGCTGGTGTATAAGACATAATATCTATTATTTTTTTATTGTAAGTATTAGTATTAATTTTTAGCTTAATTTTAAAGCAGTGCAAAGATAATGATTTTAATGATAAACTAAAAAATGACTTTTTGCGTTATTTGTATATTTAATAAAAATTTTAAATGTTTAACGAATGAAAAAAATATTTCTCCTTATATTCTTATGTATTTTTACACTGGGCTTTTCTCAAAAGAAGAAAAAAGCTAAAACAAAAGCTGTTGTAGAAAAAGAGACGGTCATCATTTATACGGAAGAAGAAGCAGAAAATTCTAAAGAACTCCGTGTGATCGCCGGATTCCTGAAACAAAATCCCGGACACGCTAAGACTGAATATTTTAAGAAAAAGCTAATGCAGGTTATGTTAGCTGATGCTTCTCCTGATGTAAAGCTTGCCGGTAAATCGGTCAGTACAAGTAAATCGGAAGGTATTGTAAAAGGAAATAACTTGAAAGATAATAGTAAAACCTTAGCTTCAAATGATGCTGTTGCTGCTTTAAAAGCTGAACGTACAGTAAAGTTTGCTTCTGTTTCAAGTCCTTCTAAAACTGCGGGAGTAAATAAAAAAGCTGAGCCTTCGGATGAATCTAAAAGAACGGCTGCTATGCTGACGCATCTTTTTAATAATGATGTCAATAAAAATGAAGCCTATATCAATATCCGGAATAAATCCAAATGCCCGTTAAATGTAAAAATAAGCGGCAGAAAATCTTATACCCTGAATATTCCGGCTAAAAGTCAGAATTTTATTTTAATAGATAAAGGAGAATATACTTTAAGCACAATGGTATGCGACGCTGCCTATTCTTCACTGAAAAAGATCGATAAAGATATTGAGATTGCACTGAACGTAGCAGAGTAGGAGACAATTACTGAAAATAAAAAGCGGCTAAGAATTTTTCTTAACCGCTTTTTTATTTTTTATCCCTTAAATTGACCCATTGCAATGAATTTGTCTTGTCTTTGGGTTTCAAGTTCTTTTCCTGTAAATTTAGAGAAAGCCTTAATATTCTGTAATATTGAAGCTTTTAAATTTAAGTAGGTTGTTTCCGGATCATAATGTGCTCCTCCAAGGGGTTCTTCGATAATTCCATCGATGAATTTCTCTCTTAAAGCATCTTTTGGAGTAAGGTTCAGAGCATTGGCCGCATCTTCTTTGTGATCCCAGTTTCTCCAAAGGATAGAAGAACAGCTTTCCGGTGCAATTACAGTATACCAGGTATTTTCTAACATGTATACTTTGTTACCGACACCGATTCCTAATGCACCACCACTTGCTCCTTCACCAATAATATAAGTGAAGATGGGAGTTTTAAGCATCGTCATTTCGAAAATGTTTCTTGCAATAGCCTCACCTTGACCTCTTTCTTCAGCTTCCAGTCCGGGATAAGCTCCCGGTGTGTCAACCAAAGTGATCACAGGGATTCTGAATTTTTCAGCAAGCTTCATCAGTCTTAGAGCTTTTCTGTATCCTTCAGGATTCGGCATTCCGAATCTTCTGTGCTGTCTTTCTTTAGTTGTTCTGCCTTTTTGAGTTCCTATGATCATTACTTTCTGACCATCCAATGTAGCTAAACCACCGATCATTGCAGGGTCGTCTGCGAAATTTCTGTCTCCGTGAAGTTCCAGGAAACTTCCTTTGTCTACCATTCCATTAATATAATCTAATGTATAAGGGCGGTCTGGGTGACGAGATAGTTGTACTCTCTGCCAAGGAGTAAGGTTGCCATAGATCTCTTTTTTCTTTTCGATGATCTTGTCCTCAATCTGGCTGCATGCTAATTTTACATCAACACCACTTTCTTCTCCTACTAAAGAACATGTTTGGTATTGATCCATCAATTCTTGTATAGGAAGTTCGAAACTTAAATATTCCATTTCTTGAAGTAAATTAAATCTTTCAAATTTATGAAAAATTATGAAAACCTATTTAAAATTATTTATAGCATTGTTTATTCTGGAGATACTTTCCTCTTTTCCAATGAGTTCCAGTATGTCCGGAACGTCCGGACCTTTCAATTCTCCTACCAAAGCTAAACGTAATGGCATCATTACTTTCCCCATTCCCAAACCTTTTTCCTCGGCCAGATCATGCATGGTCTGTTTTAAAGTTTCAGCTTTAAAATCTGCAGATTCTAATTTTAATGCAAGCTCGCCTAAAATTGCAGAAGTTTCATCATTCCACGCTTTTTTCGATGCTTTCTCGTCATATGAAGTCGGTGCTTCAAAGAAAAACTTTCCATTTTCATAGATGTCTTTCGGGAAAGTAGCTCTTTCTTTCATCAGATGAATAATCTTCAGTAATTTTTCATCTTCAATCGTTAAATTTAAGTCTGAAGCTTTTAAAATCTGAAGCAATTCTTCATCAGACTTCAATTGAATATACTGATGATTGAACCATTCTGCTTTTTCCTTACTGAATCGGGCTCCGGCTTTGTGAACTTTATAAAGATCAAATTCTTTAACCATTTCCTCCAATGGTAAAATTTCTTTATCATCTGCAGGAGACCATCCTAATAGCGCAACCATATTAATAAACGCTTCAGGAAGATAACCGCTTTCTCTATAGCCTTTGGAAATATTTCCGGTTGCAGGATCTGTAAAATTTAATGGGAATACCGGAAATCCGAATTTATCACCGTCTCTTTTGCTTAATTTTCCTTTTCCTTCCGGTTTTAAAATTAATGAAAGGTGAGCAAACTGAGGCGCTTCCCAACCCATTGCTTCATATAATAAGGTGTGCAGACCTAAAGATGGCAGCCATTCTTCACCACGAATTACGTGAGAGATTTCCATTTCATGATCATCGATGATATTGGCAAAATGGTAGGTTGGCATTCCGTCATTTTTTACCAAAACTTTATCATCTAAAGTATTGGTATTCACTGCCGAATTTCCACGGATGATATCTTCAAGATTCAATGTTCTGTCAACAGGCATTTTGAATCTTACAACATATGGTGTTTTTTCATCCAGCAATTGCTGAACTTCCTCTTCAGAAAGAGCAAGGCTGTTTCTCAAACGGTTTCTTGTTTTATTATCGTAAGAGAAAACATCTCCTTTTGCTTCGTACTCAGCACGGATGGCATCCAGTTCTTCAGCTGTATCAAAAGCGATATAAGCATAATCTGTTTTTAAGATCTGTGCTGTATATCGGTCATAAATATCTCTTCTTTCAGATTGTCTGTAGGGAGCGAATTTTCCTCCTTTTTTAGGACTCTCATCAGCGATGATTCCACACCATTCCAGGGCTTCTTCAATATAATCTTCTGCTCCTTCTACATATCTCGCAGTGTCTGTATCTTCAATTCTCAATACAAACTCACCGCCTTGATTCTTAGCAAAAAGATAATCATATAATGCTGTTCTTACGCCTCCTAAATGCAAAGGTCCGGTAGGACTTGGAGCAAAACGTACTCTTACTTTCCCCATATCAATTTAAAATTTTGATGCAAATTTACTTAAATTATATGTTTTAAGTATTTTTAATGTACGGGTTATTGCTTTTTTGATTCTAATATTTACATTTGTAAAATTAATTATAACTAAAATTATGTTAGAAATAGGCGAAAGACCTTGGGGGAAATATTATGTATTGGCAGATGAGCCCAATTACAAATTAAAAAGAATCGAAGTAAATCCGGGACAAAAATTGTCTTATCAGTATCACCATAAAAGACAGGAACAATGGACTGTTATTGAAGGTGATGCTACTGTGGTTCTGGACGATAAAGAAATCAGCTTACAATATGGAGAAAGCATTTTCATCCCATTAGGCGCAAAACACAGAATGATGAATCTATCTGATAAGCCTGTTGTTTTCATTGAAGTTCAGACCGGAACTTATTTTGGTGAAGATGACATCGTGAGGATAGAGGATGACTATGACAGGCAATAAAAAATAATACATACACACTAAGGATGCCTCTTTATATCAATAAGCCGAAGTTTTTATTACTTCTGCTTATAACGCTTACGATTTCTTGTTCTCAACAGGAAGACAGCTTATTTGCTGAAAATGTGCCGACTACACCTGATAATAAAACCGAATATGGTGAGACCGTAGATTATCTGACAGATATCGGAACACTTAATATTAATGTGATTGCCAATGGAAATCATCCGGGAAAAAATGATCAGGCTTTTATAAAAAATATAAGTACACCTAATTTTGCCTATTGCCATCCGGATGTTCAGTACTTTCCAAATGGTTTTAACGGCTATAAATATTGGATGGTTTTTACTCCCTATTTTGGGACGGTAGGAAATATTCAAACGTCTAAAAGATATGAAAATCCTACGGTGGTGGTATCTAATGACGGAATCAACTGGAGTGGGCCTAATGGCGTTGCAAGTCCTTTACAAAGAGCTCCTTCTGTAAACGAAAGTTTTTCAGAAAAGAAAGACGAACCTAAGCAGGGGTTCTGGTCAGATGTTGACTGGACTTTTGAAAATGGTAAATTCTCATTGTATTACAGGGGAAGTTTTATAAAAGCAGTGGCTTTGAAAAGCAGAGGTGCAAAAAGCCAGAATAATATCAAAAAACTGGTGAAAAATGCTCAGAGAACAATTGTAAGACAAACTTCTGCAGACGGAATAAACTGGACTCCTCTGGAAGCTGTTTATACAAGCGATGCTCCCTATTCTCCAAAAAATAATCACATTATTTCTCCAAGTATTGTATACAACGGTCTGGGCTATATAAGTTATGAAGTGGAGAACAATATCAGTCCCAATTTTCCGGGGAGTGATCCTTCGTATATTATACGGAGGACATCCAATAACGGACTGGATTTTTCGAAATTTAAAGAAAGTAAAGTCGTTAATTTTATCAATAAACCCTGGACACAGGTGAATGCCGAGTATGCACCATGGCATATTCAGGCAACCTATGTAGACGGATATTACTTTTTGTGTATCGCTGCGGGAGAGGTGAAAAAATATACTGCGGAAAGTCTTTATCTTGCTTTCTCCAAAGATGGGCTTAATTTTAAAGTACTTCCTAAACCTTTGGTTGAAAAAAATACGTACCGATCTTGTATTTTCCCGATGAGTACGACAAGTGAGAATATTAATTTCGGTGCTGTTATTGCCTACAAAACTGGTGTTTTTAAGTATAGAGAATTCCAGCTGAGTAAAGCAAAGCTAGATGGATGTCTTCCTAAATAATATCTATGAATACTGAAAAAAAAAATGTTTCCGTATCTGTTATCATCCCTGTATATAATGCAGGGAAATTTTTAGTAGAAACCATTGAAAGTGTTCTGAATCAGAGTTTTGATAGTTTTGAACTTATTTTGGTCAATGATGGGAGTACTGATAATTCTTCTGTAATCTGCGAGGAATATTTAAAAAAAGATACCAGAATACAGTATTTTGATCAGGCCAATTCGGGAGTTTCTGTAGCTCGAAATCTTGGGCTGTCTCATGCATGTGGTGAATATGTTTTTTTTCTTGATTCTGACGATACGATAGATCAGGAATTTTTAAAAACATCCTATGATGCTGCTAAAGAAAAGGATGGTGATATTATAATTATAGGCGAGGAATTTTGTAAAAGACTGCCCAATGTTCCGGCGCTGCCTACTTGTGCTCAGTTTTTACGTCTGGATTTTTTGAAGAAATATGCGGATATAAAATTTCCTCAGAACATTCAGCCTTGTGAAGACGGATTATTTTCACATCAGCTCATTGCACTCACTAAGAATATAGGTACCAATCCGAAAGGTATTTATCATTACAGACATCACGAAAATCAAAATCATTTAAAAATTAATGAAAATTCAGATAAGGTTCTTCAGCAGATTCCTGTCTGGCTACAAATTTTAGAGGATTTTTATGAAAGATATGATCTCTATAAAGTAAAGGCGCTTCATTTAGCCTTATTTATGGAACATGAACCATTTGAGTTCAGATACTTGGGAATGCCTTTAAATAATCAGCAAAAAACTTTTTTACATACCCTGATTAAAAATTATATGCTGAAAATTTTACCTTATCTTTCAGCTGAGGAAAAAGGATTGCTTAGTAAGCCTTTCCTTTATTTTATCAATACTGATGATACTTCTGATTTTGATAAATTTTATATTGAATATTCCAGACAACAGTTAGCAAAGAAAAAACTATACTTGTTTTTTATAAAATTGATTCCATTAAAAAAATTAAGAAGAGATCTTAGGAAATCGATCAGTGAAAGATTTTAAAAAATGAAGATTTTATTAATACAGCATTCCGGGTTTATCAACGGTTCAGGAGGAACTGAAAAAATATGCAGTTTTTTAGCTAATAATTTTGCTGCATTGCATCATGATGTGGAAATCGCTACCAATGAAAATATTTCCGGAGGTGCAGTTTTTCCTTTGACAAATGAGATTAAACTGACTAATATATTTGATCCTAATGTTGTTCAGGAAAATTTACAAGAGCTTCATAATTATAAAGGAAACAATCCTTTTCAGTGGCTGAGTTCTAAGATTAAAAAAAAGCAGTCAAAGTTTTTTAATAAAAGTCTCCTGAAAAAAATGGGTGGAGCAGATGGTCTGTTCGAATTCAATCTTAAAAAAAGAGCAGAAGCATGGAAAAAGTATATTGATTCCATAAAGCCAGACATTATTATTACAATGTCTATCGGTTCTCTACTCGAGATTACTTACCAGAACGAATATACCATTCCTATCATCAATTCTGTCAATGGAAGACCTGATTATGATTACTCAGATATCCTTTGGTACAGAAGTGAAAAAGAAATGTCTCTTTTGAAAGAATCGTATAAGCATCTTTCTGCAATTCAGATCCTGTTTGACAGCTACAATGATTTTTTACCGGAAACCTTTCATGGGAAATCTGTTACAATTTCAAATCCTGTCCCACAATTTGAAGAAAAGCAGATTGTAGATCATTTACAAATAAAAAAAAGGTATACGATAATTAACATCGCTTCATTAGCAACAGACTGTAAGCAGCAGCATATAGCAATTAATAGTTTTGCAAAAGTTGCGCAAAAATATCCGGATTGGGATATGTATTTCTGGGGTACAGGAACTGATTATGATTTTTTAAGTGATAAAATTAGAACAGCAGACCTGCAGGACCGTATATTTCTGAAAGGTTTTACGAATAACCCTTTAGAGCAGCTGAAAAATGCGGATATATTTATTTTTCCAAGTAAGTATGAAGGCTTTCCTTTAGCGTTAACAGAAGCAATGTCTGTTGGACTGCCGGGTATTGGTTTTAAAACCTGTTCAGGCGTTAACGAGCTTATAAAGGATCAGGAAAATGGATTTTTATCAAAAGATGAGACAGAGATGACCAATAATCTTGAAATGTTAATCCAGGACCATGTACTGAGGCAAAAATTAGGAAAAAAAGCTCACTTGTCAATGAAGCAATATGATAAAGAAAATGTTTCCCAAAAATGGGAAACATTGATCAGTTCTTTTATGTGAAAAGAATTATTTCAGTAATTCGAAAATCTCTTCTTTCTGAGCTTCAATAGAGAAAGGATAAATTGCTTTTTCAGAATTGTTATGCAGTGTATTCCAGGTAGATTCATTTGTGCAGATTTCAACAATGTTATCTGCGAATTTCTGATAGTCTTCGTTTCCTGAAATCAGTGCGGTAACTCCGTTTTCCAAGAACATTCCTTCAGCACCGATTTCGGTAGTTAATACGGGTAGAGTATATTCTAAAGCCTGACCGATTTTACCTTTTACTCCGGCTCCAAATCTTAATGGCGAAACTGAAGCAAAACATTTTTCGTAATAAGGAATAATATTTTCTACAAAACCTGCAATTTCAAACCTGTCGGAGTTCATTTTTTCAATGGTCTCAGGAGCTTCGGAACCAATAATGGTGATTTTCAGATCCGGTAAAACTTTCCACACCAAAGGCATAATATGATGATATAAGATCTCTACGGCATCTACATTCGGATCATGTAAAAAAGTTCCGATGAAGAAAATACCGTCTCGTTTTTCGAATGGTGGCATATCTTCAGGTTTAACCTTTAAATTATGAACATTGCTCACGGTAAACAGTTTTGACTTGTCTACAAAAGCAGTCATAAATTCTTTTTCTTTATCACTGATCACAGCGATTTTATCGGCCTGCTTACAAAGTTCAGTTTCTATGTGCTTATAATGAACCAGCTCTTTGGCTCTGTTTTTATCATATTTTATTTCAAGACCTCTTTCCATTCTTAAATAATGGATGTCCACCATATCATAAACGATCTTAGCCTGAGGAGCTTTTTCTCTGAAAAATCCTAAATAATGCTCAAAAAGTTCAGGTCTGTGACACCATACAAAATCAAGTTTTGGAAGAAGATTATTGATAAACTGTTTTTTACCCTTCATGATACCATACTCGCCTATAAAAGGTGTATAAACAATTACGTTATGGTCATTCAGGTTCTGGATATATTTTTTGGATTCAAGCTTTGGAATAGCTTTTCTCCAGTCCATCAGATATACATTATAGTGCTTTGCCAGAAATTTTGCAATTTCTGTAATCCTGTTAGATGCCGAATCTTTATCAAAGGTCGGAATCTGGCTGTCCACGATCAGTATATTTTTCTTACCAGGATCGGGAGTAATATTTTTTACGGATAAAGGATAATGCCTTTTTAAGTATATATAATTTTTTATTTTTCTTTTAATACCCATGTTTTATAATTTGAATATTTTCTTTGTAAAATTGGTAACACGATATTTATCGATAATGTCCTCAGGAATTTCTACATAGTCGAGTTCCAAAAATTTTTTAATTACATCAGGATCTAAATGATGACTATCGATAACCAGCATGTTATTCGGATGGTAGAATGCATAGTCTTTCACCGCTGCATTGGTAGTGATGAGTTTTTTTCGATATCCTAAACTTTCAAAAGTTCTGAAAGATAAGCCTTTCTGATCTTCCCTCTGAATGTCAATCATGGCTTTAGACTGAGCAATCAGTTTTTTTGTTTCTTCAAGAGTAAGATATTGAGTGGTTGAAATCAAATGAGGGTACACTAATTTTTCAAACCAAAATAATACAAAATGAATTTTTAATCCACTTTCAGACAAAATCTTTGAAACAGCATTTATTTCATCAATCCTTGAATCGTAAGACGAAACATTGAATAGATCATATTGTATTTCTTCAGGCTCTAATCTTTCATCATAAATGAAATTAGAGGTCTCAATAAAGTTATATTTTGCAATATCCTCTTTTTCGTAAGAATAAATTTCATCAAAAATAGGAGCAATATCAAGCTGTCTTGGAAATTTTTTACAACTGTCATATAGATAAGCGGTAAAAGTTTTCGTATTGGCTTTTAATTTTTTCAGTAAAGAATCTTCAAGCATATCAGGTCTGATCACAAAAATAATATCCTGCTTCTCCTTAATCTTACCTAAAACCTGCTGATTGAAATATTTTTTTTTAATGTTACTGCCAAATAATTTAGTGATACCATTCCATATCTTCACAAAAACATTGGGATAGGTATATTTTATAGTATCTGTTTTAATATCAGTAACTTCAATATTAGGGTTGGACCTAAGTTCCTGAACCACAAAATCAAGATAACCGTACGCAAAAGGATAAATTAGAGTAATTTTCTTTGACGTCATTTTTTAAATATTTCTTTCAGTTTTTCTTCAAATGCGATTTCTTCATTCAGAACCATTTTTTTATAGGTAGTAAATTGTGCAATGTGATCTGAATAGTTATCTAAAACGTCCTTTATTTTTGCAATAATTTCAGGGATTTTGTCTTCACTGAAATTAAATTTATATTCATCAGGAATCATCAGGTCTTCATAGTAAGCTGAAGATCCGTTTCTGCCCGAAATAATGCAGCAGTCCTGAGATACAGACTCTCTCAACATCTTGTCACGACCCGGATTTTCTCCAAAATCGACGTACAGTAATGATCGGGCCATAATCTCCTGGATTTGTCCGGCATTCATATTCTGTATAGGAATCCATGTAAGTTCAGGCGAGCTTTTGATGATCTGAGAGATCTCTTTTATGCCTTTTCGGGGATTGTATATGATTGTTTTATTAGTAAGATCTTTCTCTATTCTTTCTGTATTTTTTAAGAAGCTCGGATTGATATAATCACAAACAAAATCGATCTGGCTTGCAGGAATTCCGTGGTCTTTTATATAGATTGATGATCTGTAAGACTGCGCCCACTGAAAGACATTCGGGAAATGTTCAAAATAGTATTCCCTGTCTTTTTGCTGATAAAACAACCTGGTGAAAAAGCTCTGCCTGCGGATTCTGTGATCCATTAAGATTTTATAGAAATTTACACTCAGCCACCAAATCACTTTCTGGCTTTCCGGATACTTTTTGATCAGGAAAGTCATAGATTCGGGAACGATAAGTATATTGTCGGATTTATCCTCTATCGTTTCTATTTGTGTTGTCGTGTAAACATTATAATTTTGAGGCTTTGCATTTTTTCTTTGAGGAATGTAATGCATGAATACATTTCTGATACCGAGATGATGGAGTTTGTCAGCCAGCTGATGTAATGCTTCCGGCCCACCTGTAACACTGTTGGGTGGACAAAATATGATAATTTTAGATTGATTCGTATACGTAATCATGGGTTACTGTTCAAAAAATGTGTTTAGGATAACTGAAAAACCTTATTTACCCAGTTGTCAAGAGTATATTTATAGTAAATATTATCCGGAATTTTGACATATGGTAATTCAAAAAAAGATTTATCAAGATTACTGCAGGTTTCATTTAAAACCAAAATATTATTGGGATTATAAAAATCATACGTTTTAATAAACTCATTATCTGTAATGATTTTTTTCTCTAAAGCCATTGCTTCAAAAACTCTGAAGCTGAGCCCATACTGATTTTCACGGGTAAGGTCAAGCAATGCTTTTGAATTTTTATAATATTCCGGCAATTTTGAGTGACCGATTTTTTTAATGCTGAAAATAATATGGAGATTTTCAGGAACCGTAAGGAAAATGTTTTTCAGCTGATGTTTCCATCCTTTCTTTCCAATGACAATAATTTGGAATTTTAATGACAATTCCAATAGTCTTTTGGTTAGCAGTTTAATGAAAGCCACTCTTTTATTATCATACGAGGTGATATAAAAAAGATCCATTTTAGTCTTCTGATCTTTATTTTCTAAATGAGGAAGGTAGATATAGTTGGTTAACTTTTCAAAACAATATTTTTTAGTATCCGCAATATCGAATGAGAAAATTTTGTCAAAAAGATTCAGTTTTTCCCTTTCCACCGGAAACCTGTCGAGACTATCATAAAGGTAAGTGATCAGTCGGTCCGATTTTTTTCTTATTTTTTCTAATGTTGATAAATCAAAAGTATCAGGATTCAAAACTAAAATCTGATCCTGATGGCCCAGTTTTTCAAGAGATTCCAATACAAATTTTTGTCTCTTTTCGGTCTTTAGGTTTTTGTTAAGAAAAATTTTGCTTACGGCATTCGTCGCCCTTTCACTAAAATTAGAATGCGTTACATCTCCTATTTTAATGTGGTGGGCGTCAATACTTTTTGCACATAGTGTTTCTACAATATGTTCATCATATCCCCAAAAATCGAAACTAATTACACAAATCTTCATCCAATCAATTTTGCTCCTTTTTTAATGATTCATAAGTTTCAAAAACACTTAGTGATTGCAAATAAGAAAGTTGATAGCCTTCTTTTCCGTCTAATATACCTAAACGCAAAATGTATGCCTTAAAGAATTTGAACGTGGTTTTGGAATATTGAGTTACTACACTGAATTTTTTTCCTCTAGCAGCCAATTCTTGTCCTTTTAAAACTCCATAATGAATCATTTTCTTTTTATAGGACTCATAATCATTAACGGAGAAATGAAGGAGTTTATTTTTTAGTTCTCCGATTGTACCATTCACATGTAAAGTTTCATGAACTTTTTTCTCAGCGATATATCTGGCTTTCGATCTTCTGAATAACCTGAAGTTTTTATCCGTCTGTGTTCCCGAATAATGAATAGGCTTTTTAGCAAAAAAGAACTTTCTATAAAAATAATAGGCATCCTTTTTATCTGTTTTATTCAATTCTTCGATAATTTCCTGTCTCAGCTCAGGAGTTGTTCGCTCATCTCCGTCAAGGAATAAAACCCAGTCATAGCTGGCGTTGTCCAAGGCCAGATTCCTTTGTTTTGTAAAATCTTCAAATTTATTTTGAAAAATTTTTACATTGGGAAAGGTTTGGGCTATTTCTAAAGTTTTATCAGTACTAAAAGAATCGACAATGACAATTTCATCACAAAAATCAAAACATTCGAGTACTTCCCGAATGTTTTTTTCTTCGTTGAATGTTATAATTAAGCCACTAACTTTCTCAGTGAGGTCAGGCATATTTATTTTTTGAAATCTAAAATAGTTTTTTCAATAATTTTTACACAGTCAAGCAATTGTTCTTCCGTAATAACCAACGGGGGAGCCAATCTGATGATATTTCCGTGAGTAGGTTTTGCCAGTAATCCGTTTTCTTTTAATTGTAAACAAAGATTCCAGGCTGTAGAACTGTCGGGAGTATCATTGATCAAAATAGCGTTCAGTAAGCCTTTACCTCTTACTTTCGTAATCAAATCAGTCTTTTCAATTAGTTTGTCAATTTCAGATCTGAATAATTGTCCCAGTTCTTCGGCTCTTTCAGATAATTTCTCTTCCTCAACAACATCTAAAGCAGCCACTGCCACTGCACAGGCAATCGGATTTCCACCGAAAGTAGAGCCGTGTTGTCCTGGCTTAATAACGTTCATGATCTCATTATTTGCCAATACCGCAGATACAGGATACATTCCTCCGGAAAGCGCTTTTCCTAAAATTAAAATATCAGGCTGAACGTTTTCATGATGACATGCTATTAATTTTCCTGTTCTTGCAATACCGGTTTGTACTTCATCGGCAATGAAAAGGACATTATATTTTTTACAAAGCTCAGAAGCGTTTTTTAGGAAATTTTCATCAGGAACATATACTCCTGCTTCTCCCTGGATAGGTTCTACCAAAAATGCTGCAATATTTTGGGCTTCTCTGGACAAAACTTCTTCTAATGCTGTAATATCGTTATAAGGAATTTTAATAAAACCGGGAGTAAAAGGTCCGTAGTTCTGATTGGCGTCCGGATCATTGGAGAAAGAAACAATAGTCGTTGTTCTCCCATGAAAATTATTTTCACAAACAACGATTTTCGCCGCGTTTTCTGATATTCCTTTTACTTCGTAGCTCCATTTTCTGGCTAATTTTACAGCGGTCTCCACTGCTTCAGCTCCGGAGTTCATCGGTAAAACTTTATCAAAACCAAAAAGGGTAGTAATCTTTTTTTCATATTCTCCCAATTTTGAATTGTAGAAAGCTCTTGAAGTCAAAGCTAATTTTTTTGCCTGCTCAACTAAAGCGTCAACAATTTTCGGATGAGAATGCCCTTGGTTCACAGCAGAATATGCTGAAAGAAAATCATAATACTTTTTGCCTTCAACATCCCATACAAAAACACCTTCTCCTTTGTCTAAAACAACTGGTAAAGGATGATAGTTGTGTGCTCCGTACTGGTCTTCAAGGTCAATAAAATATTGTGAGTTTTTTGCTGTTTCTACTGTTGACATATATATTTGGTTTTGGACAAATTTAAGGATAAATATTTTAAAATTTACTTTAGTTAAAAGATACTTCTGTTTGGCTCATATCTATCAGGTTTCCATATTGATCGGTAACAAAATTATATTCCGTGAAAACAAAAAGCCCGTTTTTATAAAATCCTATATTGCCCGTTTTAAAGTAATCTTTTTTGAATTGTATTTTTAAAAGTGTTTTTATAATATCAAACACCTCTAAGGCTTTGTGATTTGGTACTGTTATCTTTTGTAAATAATGATAATCGGTCATTTTTATTTTTAAGATCAATAAATCCATATTTTTTCTGTCATAAATCAAAAGATAATCTTTTTTTGTCAATTTCATAAAAGAAGAAAAGCAAAGTGCAATAATTTCATAAGACTGAAATCTAAAGATTAATACGTGATTTTAACCACATTCATATAGGGATCAATGTAAGTCTTAATGACGGATGTGTCGTTGTATTCTTCATGAACGAAAAGTCCGGCATCTATCTGACCGTCATAGGTTGATTTAAAATTAAATTGCAACAAAGGTTTCATCGTTTTTTTATTGAAAATTCCTTTGCTCTTATCGGTGTGGATGATCAGATAATCTCTGTTAAAATAATAATCCGAATAATTCGGCATTGATCCGTCAATGGTTTGAATTACTTCTCCTTTACCATTGTAGATTTCTGTTTTCTGTGATCGGGTTGCAATGTAATTGGTAGAATATTTTATTTGTTCGATGTTGGAATACTTTTTAGTATAAATTGGATTAAAGTTTTGATCTGTTGGATATTTGTATTCGTTTTCTTCAATAAAAAGCTGATCCATAAAAATATGAAAAGCCTGTCCGCTTTTTGAAGTTTTTAAAATGTTTCCTTTGATATCGGTAATAGCGTAAGAATTTTCGATTTGGGCTATAAGATATTTACTTTTAGAAAAAGTATCATAATACCATGCGTTTCTTTTAATTCGATGGAGAATTTTTCCGCTTTCTTTCTGAATGAATATATTTTCATTATTGTTGGGATTGTTTTTATTTCTTATCAGAATCACATAAAAATCTTTTAATTCCGTTGCTGGCGATGACATCGAGTATTTCGACCATAATGGAAAATGTTTGTATAAATTTTCCTGCAGATTTTTTTCGTTTTGATATCCGTTACTGCTTAAAGAACTGTAATTATTAAATTCTTCATAGCTGTATTGCTGTACAATTTTTCCTTTATAATCTAAGAGAGCAATATCTTTGTTTTCAGGATTCTCGGCAAGGATGTTTTCTTTTCCAATTTTTTGTAACGTTTTTGTAAATATGTTATGGTGTATGATTTCATAATCTTTGTTAATGTATGAAGTAGATTTTACATCTCCATATTTTCCATCAGCATAATTCGTGGCAAACAGTATAATTTTCTCATCGTCTCGGTCTTGTTCATAGCTTACTGGACTTAAGCTGTTAATCTGATCTTCAAAATATTTTTTGCCGGTGACCAGATTTTCGATATAAGTTTTCCAATTGTTTCGGATCAGAGCAAGATGTCCGGTGATATAAACATCTGCTGATTCTATTGTTTTAATCTTTTTCCCTGTGTTGTCATAAATGTCGAAATGCCTTTTGGGAGTTTCTTTCTGAGCTAAAAAATATTTTCCGGAAAATGTTATATCTGAATATTCTGCAGGGATAATTTGTTCTCCTTTATCGTTATAAATACTCATAAATTTATTCGTACGGACTTTGATAAGACCTTCTGCCAATTCAGAGGTGTTTTTGATACGGAGTTCTCCAAATCCATCATTTTCCATATCATTTCTGTAATAACATTTGGGTGTGACCATTTTTCCTTGAACGTTGAACAGGGCATGGCATTGGTCCAACTGATTTTTATCTGATTGATTCGGAACGAGAAGAGTTGCGTTGATCAAGCCATTTCTAAATTCTGAAATATTAAAATATTGAGGAGCAAGTACGATTTCTCCTTTTTCATTGATCAAGCCCCAGCCATTAGCTGTAAGAACTTTAGCGAGCTTAATTGTAGAATCTTTTTTTACAGGCATGAATTCGCCAGTCAGAAGAAACCTTCCTTCGAAAGGATATTCTTTCTTATTGCTGTTGGTATTAAAAATTGTATCGTTATGGATTCGTGTAATTTTTTTGAATTGAGAATAGGTTAAAATGGAGAATATAAATAGAAAAAGAAGGTAAATTTTTTTCATACAGACGGTCATTTAAATCAAAGATAACAAGAAAAAATAATCCGTCGTACAAATAAATGTAAGACGGATTATTAAAAAGTTTTATATTAAATAATCTTAGTGATTATCATATTTTTTATCCATTACAAAATCCTCCATGAATTTTGTCGTGTAATTTCCTGCAAGATAATCTTCATTATCCATCAGTTGTCTGTGGAAAGGGATTGTTGTCTTTACGCCTTCAATATAGAACTCTTCCAAAGCACGTCTCATTTTTGCGATCGCTTCCTCACGGGTTTGAGCCGTCGTGATTAATTTTGCAATCATCGAGTCGTAGTTAGATGGAATTGTATATCCTGAATAAACGTGAGTATCTACTCTTACACCGTGACCGCCAGGAATGTTTAATCCTGTGATTTTTCCCGGAGAAGGTCTGAAGTCAGCATAAGGATCTTCCGCGTTGATTCTACATTCTATGGAGTGTAATTTCGGATAATAGTTGATTCCAGAAATTGGAGTTCCTGCAGCCAAAAGAATCTGTTCTCTGATCAGATCATAATCGATTACCTGTTCAGTAATTGGGTGCTCCACCTGAATTCTCGTATTCATTTCCATGAAGTAGAAATTTCTGTGTTTGTCAACCAAAAACTCAATCGTTCCTACTCCTTCATACCCAATGAATTCTGCTGCTTTTACAGCGGCTTCACCCATTTTCTCACGAAGTTCGTCAGTCATGAAAGGAGAAGGAGTTTCTTCTGTTAACTTCTGATTTCTTCTTTGAACTGAACAGTCTCTTTCCGAAAGGTGGCAAGCTTTACCGAATTGGTCTCCTGCAACCTGAATTTCGATGTGTCTAGGCTCTTCAATAAGTTTTTCCATGTACATACCTCCGTTTCCGAATGCAGCCACAGCTTCCTGAATAGCAGATTCCCAGTGATCTTTAAGGTCTTCAGCTTTCCAGACAGCTCTCATTCCTTTTCCACCACCACCGGCAGTAGCTTTGATCATTACCGGATAACCTGTTTCTTCAGCCGTTTTTACAGCGTGCTCATAAGACTCGATCAATCCGTCAGAACCAGGTACACAAGGTACACCTGCAGCTTTCATGGTAGCTTTAGCATTTGCTTTGTCTCCCATTTTCTCAATCTGTTCAGGAGAAGCACCAATGAATTTGATACCGTTCTTCTGGCAGATTCTTGAGAAATTAGCATTTTCAGATAGGAATCCGTAACCTGGGTGAATGGCGTCTGCATTTGTAATTTCTGCAGCAGCAATAATGTTAGGGATTTTAAGATATGAGTCTTTACTCATTGCAGGACCAATACAAACAGCCTCGTCAGCAAATCTTACATGAAGACTGTCTTTGTCGGCAGTAGAGTATACCGCAACAGTTTTGATTCCCATTTCTTTACAAGTACGTAAAATACGCATTGCAATTTCGCCACGATTGGCAATTAATATTTTTTTGAACATCTTCTTAAATTTGAAAATTAGATAATTTGAAAATTAGATAATGCGGTGATGCGATGATGTGAGTGGGATAAAATCAAAGCTGGTAAACTTCCAGCATCTGATTTCCCTCCTCCTTCTTCTAACATCTAATGTCTAACATCTAACTTCTAAATTAAGATGGATCTACTAAGAATAAAGGTTGGTCATATTCTACCGGAGTAGCATCGTCAACTAAAATTTTAACGATTTTTCCGCTTACTTCAGATTCAATCTGGTTGAATAATTTCATTGCTTCAATTACACATACCGTTTTACCGATAGAAACTTCGTCACCAACGTTTACGAATACGTCTTTATCTGGAGATGGCTTTCTGTAGAAAGTTCCGATCATTGGAGATTTAATCGTCACATATTTGCTGTCATCAGATGCAGCTTCAGCTTTTTCAGCAACCGGAGCAGCAGCGGCAGGAGCTTGTGCAGGAGCAGCTACTTGTTGAGGAGCAGTGTGATAAACTGCAGGTTGTGCATAAGTAACTTCGCTTCCAGCTAATGGAGTTTTAATAGTGATTTCGAAATCTTTAGTTTTGTACTTCACCTCAGAAACCTCTGCCTTAGATACAAACTTGATAAGATTTTGTATGTCTTTAATGTCCATAAAATTGATATTTGATTTTTTTCAAAGATACCAAAAAAACATAAAAAACAACAAAAAACCGCCAAATTTTATCAAAATCGGACGGTTTTTGTATTAAAACGGGTGTTTTTCGATGAAAAACGACTCTTAGTTTTCTTCAGTAGTTGCTACTTCTTTTTCCAATACTACTTTACCTCTGTAGTAAAGTTTTCCTTCATGCCAGTGAGCTCTGTGGTAAAGGTGCATTTCTCCTGTTGTTGCATCTTTAGCTAATTGAGGAACTACAGCTTTGTAGTGAGTTCTTCTCTTATCTCTTCTTGTAGACGACTGTCTTCTCTTTGGATGTGCCATTTTGTAATAACTTTTTTAATTTGATGAGCGATGAGATTCATCATCTCATCATCTTTAAATTATTTTTAATTTTTATTCTTTAAATTTTTAAGTGCATCCCATCTCGGGTCACTTTTAGGTTCTTCTTCTTCAGTTTCTTTTGGACTGAATTTTTCAAGAATCTCCAGATCTTCATCAGTTACGTTAGGTGATATCTTTTTCATAGGTATTGAAAGAGCCACATTTTCGTAAATCAGTTGTGCAATGTTGAAAGCATGATCATTAGAAGGAATTGTAATAACATCTTCCTCGCTGTCGTCATATTCTTCGCCAAATTTTACTAATACGCCGATCTGATTTTCAATGGGATGATTGAAGTTTTCGTTTGTAATATCACAAACTAATGCTACCGTTCCATTTACTTTTATCTCAAATTCTAAAAAAGTAGAATGTTTATCTAATAAGACATCTACTGTGATTTTAGGATTTGTAAATTCCTGTTCAGTGTCAAATAATTGAAAGAACTCTTTATCTATCTCAAACCTGAACTCGTGCTTGCCGGTTTTAAGTCCGGAAAAGCTTACGTCATAGTTTCTTAACTTGTCCATAAAATGAGTGTGCAAAAATATGCAATTTTTTTATAATAACAAATAAAATTTATAACAAATTACTTTAAAATTTCTTTTAAAAAATTAACCTTCAGTTTCATCCGGCAGATCTTCGTCGATTCCATTATCCATAGCCATTTTTCTTGGCTGCAGTCTGTTACTCATCAGGTCATTGTATTCACTTCTGTGCTTGAAAATCTTAATAGCAGTGAAAATAGCTTCTGTAAAACTTTGTGGATCAGCAATATTTTTTCCTGCAATATCATAAGCAACACCGTGATCCGGAGAAGTTCTGATAAATGGAAGTCCGGCTGTATAATTTACTCCTTCTTCATAAGCTAGAGTTTTAAAAGGAGCCAGTCCCTGATCGTGATACATGGCTAAAACAGCATCGAAACTTTTGTATTTATTCGGTTGAAAGAAGCTGTCAGCAGGGAATGGGCCAAAAGCAAGAATTCCATTGTCTGAAAGTTCTTTGATTGCAGGGCCTATGATTTCAATTTCTTCGCTTCCAATCACACCTCCGTCTCCGGAGTGAGGGTTTAATCCTAAAACAGCAATTTTAGGTCTTGAAATATTGAAATCTTCAATCAAAGTCTGGTTTAATACTCTGATTTGTTTTTTTATTTTTTCTTTAGAAATGTTTTCGGCTACTTTTGCAATAGGAATGTGGTGTGTTGAAACTGCCACTTTAAGATCTTCTGTTACCAGAAACATTAATCCTTTTTTATTGAATTTTTCTTCAAAATAGCCGGTGTGTCCGGTGTGTTTAAAGCCCATCTTCACCATCTCGTCTTTATTGATCGGAGCGGTTACAATAACATCTATCTCGCCTTTTAATAAAGCTTCTGTTGCCGCCTCCAGAGAATCAATCGCCATTTTGGTAGATTCTTCCGTGGGAGCTCCCAATTCTACAGTCACATTGTCTTTCACAAGATTTACCATATTCAGTTTTCCTGCCTGTGCCTGTGAAGCCTCGTTGATATAGTTGAAATTAAGATTTAACTTAAAAATGTTTTTCTGATAAGTAAATAATTTTCCCGAACCAAAAATTACCGGGGTGAAAAAATCCGTAATGGTTTTGTCTGCAAGGGATTTCATGATGATTTCGGGACCGATGCCGTTGAAATCTCCGATTGAAATTCCTACTCGTACTTTATGGTTTTTTGGGCTCATTTTGATTATCTTTGAAGATTATAATTTACAAATTTAGCAAAAAATAATATGTTCACAGGAATTATTGAAGCAGTTGGAGTTATTGAGAAGATTGAAGAAAATGGAAGTAACATCGATTTTACTCTTACCTGCCCGTTCACGAATGAATTAAAAATAGATCAGAGTCTTGCTCATAACGGATGTTGTTTAACTGTTGTGAAAATTGAAGGCGACCAATATGTAGTAACAGCAATCAACGAAACCCTTGAAAAAACCAATCTTGGAAATTGGGAAGTTGGAAGCGTTGTCAATCTTGAACGTTGCATGAAAATGGATGGAAGACTTGATGGGCACATTGTTCAGGGGCATGTTGACAAGACGGGAGAGGTCGTAAGTATTGAAAATAAAGACGGAAGTTATTTCATTACGATCAAGTACGAAGACAACGGGAGCTTTGTAACAGTTCCTCAGGGATCTATCACGGTAAACGGAATAAGTTTGACGGTAGCAAAAAGTGAAGATTCTCAGTTTTCAATTGCGATCATTCCATATACCTGGGAGTTCACCAATATGAAACATTTAAAATCCGGAGATAAAGTTAATTTAGAATTTGATATAATTGGTAAGTATATTGCTAAGTTAATTAAAAAGCAGGATGGCAATTAATAAATATAAAGGATATAGCTTAAGAAATCGGGTGTTTTTCGGTTTCTTGCTGGTATGTCTTTTAAGTGTTATTGCGGTTTCTTTGGTTCCTTATTTTGTGCTAAGGAATAATTCTTTGCAGCAAAGCAGGATCGATATGCAGGATAAGACGATGGCGGTTATGCGTTATCTGGATTATGCTGTCAGCAGATCTACTATTGACACAAAGGATCTTCCAAAAGTTTTAGAGAACAAAATTTTTGAAATTGCAGACATCAATCAGCATGATATTGTTATTTATGATTTAAAAGGAAACTATCTTCTCTCCAATAAAGATGAAAGTCTGATCGAGCAGAAGACTATTCCGATTACTATTGTTAATAAAATTCTGGCAACGGATGCGAGAGTTGATATCAGAGGATATGACCAGGCTAAAGATGCTGTCTTTACTTCCTCTTATCTTGTTCTTAAAAATAATGAGCTGGAACCGATTGCTATTATTTATATTCCGCTTTATCATAATGAATCTGCTTACTATGATGTTCTGCATCAGTATGTGAAGTATATTTTACTTGTCGATTTTTTCCTTATTCTTTTTAGTGTCTGGATCAGCTGGATTACTTCAAACAGCCTTGCGAAAACAATCACCAAGTTTTCTGATATGATTACCCGTATCACTTTGTTTGAAAATGATATGCATCCTATCAGATACTATAAAAATGATGAGCTTAACGCACTGGCGAGAGCGTATAACAGAATGATTCTTCAGATTCAGGATCAGAAAGAAAGGCTTCGTTTCAAAGCTTCGGAGGAAGCGTGGCGTGAAATGGCAAAACAGGTTGCTCATGAGGTGAAAAATCCTTTGACGCCGATGAAGCTCACCATTCAGAACTTTGAAAGAAAATTTGATCCTCAAGACCCGAATATTAAAGAAAAAGTAAGACAGATGAGTAAAACAATGGTCGATCAGATTGATTTGATTGCCACTGTTGCATCTGCATTCTCAGAATTTGCCAAGCTTCCTGAAAAGAATAATGAGGTTATTAATTTAAATACTGAAGTTGAAGATATTCTGCGGGTGTTTAATGATGACAGCATTTTTATGCATTCCAATAAAGGTAATATTATGATTAATATGGATAGAATTTATCTGTCCAGAATTATTACAAATCTTGTTACCAATGCCAAGCAGGCAGAAAGTGATGAACGTAAATTAATTATTAATGTAGATGTCGAACAGCATCAAAGAAGGGTTATGATCTCGGTTCAGGATAATGGAATTGGTATTGCAGAAAATATGTATGAAAGGATTTTTGAACCTAATTTTACTTCAAAAAACAGTGGAATGGGGCTTGGTTTATCAATGGTAAGAAAAATGGTGGAAGATTATAAAGGTGAGATTACCGTAAAATCTGAAGAAGGAAAAGGATCAACATTTACGATTACACTGCCTACCAATTTATAGTGAAATCTTTTATATTTAAACAATTCGAGATTCAGCAATCTAAAAACGTTTTCCGTGTGGGAACAGACGGTGTTTTGCTGGGTGCCTTGGCATGTATTGATCATGCTGAAAAAGTTCTGGAAATAGGGACAGGAACAGGTTTGATTTCGCTCATGTTGGCTCAAAGAAATGTTCATGCTGAATTTTTAGGAATTGACATTAATGAAGAGGCTGCAAATCTGACCAAGATCAATTTTGAAAACTCACCTTTTAAGTTAAGATTAAAAAATGTTTTTCAGGATTTTAAAAATTTCAAAACTGAAGATAAATTTGATCTCATTGTTTCAAACCCTCCTTATTTTGAAGAATCTGGTTCTGAAAAGGATAAAATTGCCCGGCAGACAGTGGAGCTTAATTTTCAGCAATTAATATCAAAATCAGCGATATTGCTTTCTGAAAAAGGAGTTTTTTCTGTAATCATTCCTGTGGAAGCAGATGATGTTTTTGTAGAGATTGCTGAAAAAAATCGCTTATTTTTAAGTAAAAGAATTTTCATTAAAGGAATTGAAAATTCAAAAATAAAAAGACTGATTTTGGAATTTTCTTCGATGGTTAAAGAGCTCGAGGAGCGGGAGTTTATAATAGAAAAAAGCCCAAGGCAGTATTCCGATCAATATCTGGAGCTTACAAAAGAATTTCATGTTTTTAAAAATAGCGTTTAAAACGAAAACGTTTAAACTAAAAATAAAAAGAGTTGCGATATGATCAATGCAACTCTTTTTTTATGATATAGATTGTATGTAAAAACTATTCAAATAATTCTGCTGTATCCAGCACGGAAACCTTTCCATCTTCGCATCGGATTGCTTCACCTGGAAAGTTCTGGATCATATGATAATCGTGAGTTGCCATTACTACGGCAGCTCCGTTTTCAAGAGCAACCTGTTTTAGCAGGGTCATAATTTCGTTTGAAGTTTCAGGATCTAAATTTCCTGTGGGTTCATCTGCTAAAATAAGGTCTGGGTGGTTTAATAAAGCTCTGGCAATGGCAACACGCTGTTGTTCTCCTCCGGAAAGTTCGTGAGGCATTTTGTGCTTTTTGCTTTTCATATTTACACTTGATAAAACTTCATTGATTCGGTCTTCCATCTTTATTTTATCGCTCCAGCCGGTTGCTTCAAGAACGAATTTCAAATTCTTCTCTACCGTTCTGTCTGATAATAACTGGAAATCCTGAAATACAATTCCCAGCTTTCTTCTCAGGTTCGGAATGTCAGAAGTTCTCATTTTTTCCAAATCAAAACCTACTACAGCACCGTGGCCTGCAGCCAATGGGATGTGTCCGTAAAGTGTCTTTAAAAGTGAACTTTTCCCAGAACCTGTTTTTCCGATAAGATAGCAGAATCTACCTTTTTTAATGTTTAAATTAACATCAGAAAGAACAGTGAAGTTTTTTTGCGCAATTTTTGCGTGTTGTAAACTTATGATATTATCTCCGGCGATATTTGTATGTGGCATAATTCAATTTTAAAGTACTATTTCTAAAAATATTTTCAGCTTTTAAAAATAGTAAAAAGAACTCTAAAGAAAGTATATTTTAGGAAATTTTAACAACAAAAAATGCCTGAAAAACTTCTTTTCAAGCATGATTTGTATATGATAATAAAAAGATTATCTCTTAGCGCGTGCAGCACTTACAGTTAAACTCTTTCTGCCTTTAGCTCTTCTCGCAGCCAAAACTCTTCTTCCATTTGGCGTAGACATTCTTTCTCTGAAACCGTGTTTGTTTCTTCTTTTTCTTTCTGATGGCTGGAATGTTCTTTTACTCATTACTATATGTTTAAATCGTAATTATCTATTAATTTTCAGGTTGCAAAGATATAGAATTTTTTAGAAGATGCAAACTTTAATACTTTTTTTTTGAATGTTTTTTATCAAATTTCTTACAAATCCTCACTGGAAAACGAATTCCGTTATATTCAAAAATAATATTAATGATTTATTTAAAAGCTCTATCTTTGGAGACTCAAAATTAAACAAAAAAATAAACATAATGATGTTTACACCTGCGGAACTTTTAGAAATCAATACGCTGCTTACTCCCGACAACAAAATAGTTATTCTTACCCATTACAATCCTGATGGTGATGCTATTGGTTCCAGTCTGGGTCTGAAGCACTATTTGAAAGCAAAAGGGATCGAGGCAGAAATCGTTGTACCCAATGATTTTCCGAAATTTCTGAAGTGGATGCCGGAATCCAAGAAAGCGATCATTGGTGAATATAAAAGAAAAGTAGCCTTTGATATTATTAATGAAGCTGATGTTATTTTTTGTTTAGATTTTAATTCTCCTTCCAGAATCGGAATTTTAGGAGACTGGCTGACACATGCTAAGGCAAAAAAGATCTTAATTGATCACCATCAGCAGCCTGAAAAATTTGATTTTGTATATTCTGATACTGTAATTCCTGCAACCTGCCAGATGATTTATCACTTTATCGAAGTGATGGGTGATGAAAAATTAGTCAATAAAGATATTGCAGAATGTCTTTATACAGGAATAATGACAGATACCGGAGGTTTCCGTTTCAGATCCACCAGTGCGGCGACTCACAGAATTATTGCAAACCTGATTGAAAAAGGTGCCGATCCTTCGTTTATTACCTCAAGTACTTGGGATACAAATACGGTTTCCCGTTTACATCTTCTTGCTTTGGTATTGGCGAGAATAGAAGTGGTAAAAGACGGAAAGGTTGCTATTTTATCATTAACAAGAAATGAACTTAAAGAATACGGCTTCCAGAAAGGAGATACAGAAGGTTTTGTAAATTATGGGCTAAGTATCATGGGCGTGAAAATGTCTGCATTCTTTATGGAAGATCTTTATGAAGATTTTGTGAAAATTTCATTCAGAAGTAAAGATGATATGGATGTAAACCAGTTTTCAAGAAAGTACTTCAATGGCGGTGGGCATATTAATGCTGCAGGAGGTAAATCTAACCAGTCCTTACCGGAAACAATCGAAACTTTTAAAGCTAGGGTAGAAGAAGAGTCTCTGTAAAATTTAAATATATTGGTGAATGAAAAAGATATTTCTATTTTTTGTCATCATATTTTCTGAAACTTTTTTTGCACAAAATTGTTTTCCGTTCAGTCTGGATATTCTGGAACAATATTCAAATACCGCAGATACAATAAAACCGGTTTATAAAGACGGAGGTTTTAGTTTTATAAATATTTCTTCTGGGAAAAATATTTATCCGATACATTTTCAGGAAGCTTATCCCTTTTTTCGGGATGTAGCCGTGGTAAAATATGATGATAAATATAATGTAATCAACAGAAAAGGTGATTTTTTGATAAAGGAACCTATTTTTGATTTTATTAAAGGAAAACCGCACTTGAATCCCAATTATCCCAATGAAGTCAGGCTTAATAATCGGTATGTTCATTCGTATGATGCTATAAAAAAAAGATCGGAGGATGAAAGCAGTGAATTCAGAAGTCTCAGATCCTTGAGTATATATAAATCTAAAAATTCTAAATACGGAATCACTTGTCAGGACAGATTGGGGGAACTTCAGTTTCCTGCTAAGTATGATACTGTTGTTTCTGTGTCAGAAAATTTTATTTTGGCAAAGATAAATGGGAAATACGGCTTAGAAGATCTTTCTACACAGGTTATTGTACCTTATGAGTATGATGAAGTAATTCCTTTTAACAAACAAAATAAGAGAAATATTCAGTCTTTTTTAGGTTTTAGAAAAGGTAAACATTGGTTTTACTTTGATTGGAGCGGGAAACTTATGGTAAAAACATCCTTTAAAGTTGATGTCATCGCAAGTGGTTCCAGTGAAATAATCGGAGCTGTAAAAAAAGATGGGACATTAGGTGTTCTATACAAAAATGGTGATTTTAAAGATTTTAAATTCGATAAGGTTTCAGAAAGTGTGAATATAGGCTTTATTGGGAATGATATTTACTTCATTAATGATAATAAGACTATTTCAAAATACTATTCAATTGATAATAATAAGAAACCGGATAAAATTTTTATTAGTCATGCCTCACCTTACGGAGATTGGTCTGAAGTGACAATTGATAAAAATTTTGTAATTTCAAAGAATTCTAAAGGGGATGTTGTAAAAACAGAAACCGATAAAAATATTTGGAATTCTTTAATAGAGGGATTTGATTGGTGTGATTATTATTCTATTGAAGAAGCAGGTAATAGAACCCATGTTGACGGAACTGATGTTGTAATAAGGGTATGTGTCGGAGGATTATGCTTCCCAAAATACACGGGAAACTTCTATTCAGGTTCAGAAAAAATGCAGAATTTTTATTTTACTTTGGAGCACTATTTTTAATTGTTTTTTTGAACAGAATAAAATTAATTTTTCCTATATCCCTTTGCCTCAAGTTCTTTACAGGTGTATTCATATACTTGCTGAAACATACTGTCAAGAGATTTTTTATTGAATAAACTGAACTTTGTCATTTTAGGAGGATCCAGAAATATATCACACGAACTGGCTTTGGAATATACCGACTTTGCTATTGCTAAGTGTAATATTCTGTCAAATTCTTTCATTAAACTCATATTTTCAAGGCTGTCATAACTGATGGAATTAACGTGGGATGCGATCAGAAAATCACATTTATCGATAATTGGTTCAATGGGAAGATTATCTAATACCCCACCATCAACATATATTTTTTCACCCATTTTTACAGGAGGAAGGACAAACGGAACGCTTGATGATGCTAATAATGGAGCAAAAAGTTCTCCTTCCGAAAAGAAATCTACAATTCCGTGGGTCATTTCGGTAGCGGTTACAAATACAGGAATTTTCAGAATGTTAAAGTTGTCTTCAGGAAAGTAATCCCGAAGTAGTTTTAAAATAAAATTCGAACTAAAAATCCCGTTTTTAGATAATCTCAGATATGATCTCGAAAAAAAAGTGGTTTGCCTCACAATATCCATCATTTCATCCGGAGTTTTTCCGAAAGAATAGAAAGCTCCTACAATCGATCCGGCACTGGTTCCTGAAATAATATCCGGTTTCAGATTATATTCTTCCAGAGCTTTTAAAACAGCGATGTGGGCGATTCCGCGCATCCCTCCGCCTGATAGAGTCAAGCCGATTATAGGTTTCTTTTTTTTTAAAGAGAATAAGCTCATTGAGAATATTAATCTCTACTAAGATACATGATTTTGATAAACTATCTACTATGGTTCGTCACAATCGGCATCAATTTTTAAGAAGAGTGCATCAAATTCTTTATTCATTTTTTCGTCGCGCTGAGGTCTCTTGATTTCGTCATTGGCGCAGTTTCCCCATCCGAAAACAATCAGATCAAGAACGGCATAATCTTTTTTGTATGAAGAATTGAGATGGCTTTCAAATTCATCCATAATTCTCTGTGGATCTCCGTTTTTCTTGCTCATTTGTTCCCGAAGTTTCCGCCATTCTTCAACAATCTCATTATCTCCGGAGTTTAAAACTCTTGCAAAATGATTGCAGCTTTTGAATTTACTGCTGAGTAACACTGACGGATCAGAATAAGCCATGATCTGTATTTTGTCCAGTTCGTATTCCTGAAGTAAGGCCTGGTAGGTCTGGGTTTTCAGATTCTGCCAGTAAGAAGTATTGACTACTTTTAGGTTCTCAAATAGACTTTTCTTTTCAGCAAATTCTTTATCCAGTTTGGCAAGAATCTGATTTTTGTCTCTTCTTACCTGTTGCAGATCTTCCAGTTTAAAAACATGCGGTGTATTTAGTAAAAGCCCGCTAAGTTGAAACCAGAGTTTATAAGTGCCTTCAATTTCTTCTTTTGAGTATTTATTGGCATCAAAGTGCCCTTTGTTATTGCATAATTCGGTTTCAAAAGAAAAGATTTCTTCTTTTTTGTCTTTGCTTTTTAAACTGTCTTTTGGTGTTTTTTCTGTTGTGGAAACAGAATCTTTCAGATGGTTTTTTTTTGAAACAAATGTTTCTTTTTTGCAACCTATAAATGATAGCAATAGTATTGAAAAGATCCAAATTCTCATATTAATTATTTAAAATACTAAATGTTTTGGCATATTGTGAAGGAGTTCTGTATTGATGATTTCGGCGCAGATGCTAGGTTTTTCCCAATGTCCGTTGTGTCCGCAATCCAGAACATAAGATTTGATGTTGGTTCTGTCAGGAAGATTTTTGATCATGACGTCTGTTTTTACGGCATTGTCATGTTTTCCGGCAATAATAAGAATTTTGACGTCAAGGTTTTCGAGAACGTGTTTTTTATCTGTTCTTTCTACCATGCCTTTTACTGATGCTAAGGCTCCTAAATTATTTGTAGAAAGAGCGGTTTCAAGAGCGGTTTCAATTTTTCCTTCAAGGATGTCTCTTTCGTTCGGGTTGAATAAATTGGGAACTCCGGCTCTTGCATAGTGCGGAAAGGCATCTTTGATAATTCTGTAGCTTTTTATACGCTGTTCTTTTTTCTCTTCGTCATCCGGAAAATAAGTCGAGAAGAATAAAGTTAAGCTTTTGAGTTTCTCAGGGTATTTTTCAGCAAAAGCTAACGAAGTGTAACCTCCCATTGAGTGCCCCAGTAAGTGTACTTTTTCTGCATTTTCATGATCCAAAACTTTTTTCACCTCCTCAGCCATCAGTTGCATGGTCTGCACTTCAGCTAAAGTATCAGACTGTCCGTGTCCGGGAAGGTCGATTTTTAAAAGCGAAAAATTTTCAGAAAGGTGAGGAGTCATATCATTCCAGATAGAAAGATTTTCCATGAAACCGTGGAGGAGTACCAGAGTTTCAGTTCCGTTTCCTTTTCTTTCAAAGTTGAGCATAGTTTTAAATTATATACTCAAATGTAAATAAAAAAGAGCATTTTATAATGCTCTTTCGTTTATTTTGTTACCTCATGATACACTTTTTCTTCCCATGGTTTGATATCTGTGATCCCGTAACGTTCTTTTTTTGATATCGCCAGATTATCCAGGATATCTACAAAATTTTTGTAATTGGCTTCATCAGTAGGTTTTATAATGACCGTGAAGTTTTCCTGTTTTGGGGCTTTTTTGTAGGCTTCAGATATGATTTTTGAAATATTTAACCCGTTAAAATCAGTCTCTTTTAAATTGCTTGAATTTAAATCCTCAGCAGACTGTTGATGATAAAACACTCTGTTGTCTTTTCCAAGAATAAACGTAATCTGATTTTGAGTGTCAATTACTTCATTTGTTCTTGGGTGAGTAATGGGATCTTTAGCAGGCAGTCCCAGGTCCATTACGTTGGGTTTTGTAAAGTTGGTCGTGAACATGAAAAAGGTAATTAATAAAAACCCTAAATCTACCATTGGAGTCATGTCTACCCGAATCAGTTTTTTCTTTTGTTTTCCTCCGGATTTCTCTTGTGCAATTACTTCAGCCATAATTAATATTTTTTAATGTTAAACAGTTTTCAATAAAGACTGAGATTTTGTTCTTTATTTGGAGGAATCTATACAAAGTTTATACCTAAATTGCGACAATGCTGATTAAATATCAAATTAATTGAAAATTTAACACTCTGTCGGTTTATGTGTGTTTAAATTCGTAATATTTTATGAGCTTTTAAAGATTTGTGAATTATTTAATTAACAAAAAACTCTCACCTTTATAGATGAGAGTTTATATGTAATATTTTAAAAAAATTATTTATTCTTTTTGTAATAATTGACACCACATTCAAGGAATTTCTTGAAGTCCTCTTTTGGCATATACCCAGAAACCGGACTGTTTATAACTTTCCCGTCAGGAGTGATTAAAACATAATGAGGCTGAGAGTTGTTATTGAAATTCACCTGCTGGAACAAGCTCCATCTGTCTCCGATTGTTTTTACCTTTTTCACCTGCCCGTCACCTAAATCAATTTTAGTTTTTTGATCTTCAGGAAGCTCTTCTTTATCATCAACATATAAAGACGCAAGAACAATATCATTTTGAAGAATAGGTAGAATATCCGGTTCGCTCCAAACGAATTCTTCCATTTTTCTACAGTTTTCACAACCATAACCGGTGAAGTCAATCAGGATTGGTTTGTCTTCTTTTTTGGCCAGTTCTACAGCTTTGAAAAAGTCGTGTTCAGGATGCATTCCTAGAATTCCGTCTTTTTCATCATGGAAGTAGCTTACATTTAACGGAGGTAAAATACCACTTAATAACTGCAGCTTCGGACGTTCAGAAGGAATTAATCCCTGAACTAAATATACCACAAATCCAATTCCCAGAACACCTAGAATTTTTCTTGTCATTGAAATTTTCGGCTTCTTGTCATCATGCGGAAATTTGATTAATCCAAATAAGTATAATGCCAATCCAATCGCAACGATGATCCAGATAGCGATGAAAAGTTCTCTTTTTAAGAAAAATGTTTTTGAAACTAAGTCTGCTTTTGATAAGAATTTTAATGCCAGAGCCAATTCTACAAAACCTAAAACTACTTTTACCGTATTCATCCATCCTCCTGATTTCGGGAGGCTTTGCAGTGCCTGCGGGAATAAAGCCAATAATCCGAAAATAATAGCCCATGCCAACCCGAAACCTGCAAGCGCAAAGGTTAATAGCATCGGAACGTTAGCAGAACCTGTTACTGCACTTCCTAATAAACTTCCTAAAATAGGACCTGTACAAGAGAAAGAAACAATAACCAGAGTTAAGGCCATAAAGAAAATCCCGATGATTCCACCAGCTTCTTCAGCTTTTGAAGACTTGTTGGCAATAGAACTGGGTAATGTAATATCATAATATCCAAAGAAACTTCCGGCGAAGAAAATGAATATGATAAAGAAAGCGATGTTCAGCCAAACGCTCGTCGAAATTTCATTGAAGATGTTTCCTGCAATACCATCAATAATATGGAAAGGGATACTTAATAAAACAAAGATGAGAAGAATGAAAAATCCGTAGATTAAGGCATCTCTTTTACCTTTTGCCTTATTTTTATTTCCTTTTGTGAAGAAGGAAACAGTTAACGGAATCATTGGGAAGACACAGGGTGTCAACAATGCAATCAGTCCTCCGATAAATCCTAGGAACAGATAAGTCCAATAGTTTTCTTCCACTTTTGTAGAGCCTGTTCCACAATCTGTCAAAGGTTTTTGAAAATCTATGGTCGCTATTTTCAGCTGTTTGGGGTCCAGTGATGCAGTTTGTGTGACTGTAATATCTCCTTTTACAGGGTTTTCTACAACAGTTTCTACAGTCTTCGCAGAATCTTTTGCAGGTTCTGCAGGTTCAGTTACCGCTTCTTCAGGAGCTCCTTTTGGAGTTACCTTTTGATTAAACTCTAAAGTATTTGGTGCTAAACAAACTCTGTCATCACAGGTCTGATAAGTAATTTCTGCAACGACATCTCCAGGTTTTGTTCCGTCTTTCAGTTTGAATTTTTGTTTAAAACCGGCAGAGTTGGAATAAAAAATAATCTTACCTCCGAATGCTTCAGAAAATTCTTCATGTTTTTTACCAACCTCTGTGAACTTTCCAATAAGTTCGATATTTTTCCCTGAAACTTTATATTCTGTAGGAATACCAGTGTCTTCAGGAATATCTTTGGAATAAATATGCCAGCCGCTTTCCATAGTTGCATTCAATACGGCTTCGTATTGATTGTTTCCTAAATCGTTGACTGTTAATTTAAATTTTACAGGATTTTTGATTTGTGCATTAATTCCTGTTGCTAAAAATAGCAGAACTAATAAAAACCAGTTTCTAAATTTCATTTTACTTTAATTAAAAATTTTGAGAATATTTTTTGTTTTCTCATCCCTCGCATATCGTTTGTCTTGCCTGAAAGGAATAATTCCTAGCACGGAATTTTCATGATCAGACAAAATCCAGATTTTTTGCCTCGCTAAAATAGAGATTTTTTCGTCCCTAAAAAATTTAGAAACTTTCTTTTTCCCCGAAAACCCTGATGGATAAAATTCATCACCATCCTGGTGTCTTCTCAGTCGTAATGGAAAGTGAAGTTTCTGTGCGTCAAAATCCCATTTGAAAGTCTTATTGATTTCTTCAATGTCTTCAATATTATTTTCGAGATTAATGGTGATTTGGTTTTCTGAAAAGTCAAAATTTTCTATTAAAATAATTTCTTCTTCCTTTTCATGATCAGGATTACTTCCTCCATCTTCCACCTTTTTAATCAAAAGCAATTCATCATAATTTACAATCAATTGATACTCTTTCGAAAAAAAAGATTTTCCGTTTTCTGCTTTGAAAATTTTTGGAATTTCCTCTTCCTGATTGAAGCCGTATTTTTTTAAAATTTCAAATTTTACAAAATCGCTTTCTAGATCCAGCTTTTCCTTTGATAGAATTTTGTACGACTTGTTAAATATGGAAAGACGATTTTCTATATCTTCAATTTGTTTTTGTACAAAATCTTTAGTCTGATTTAAATAAAGCGAACTTTTTTTAAAGTTTTCAAGAAAATGATCGTTAGTCTCCAGTAGTTTCGGAACAATCTCATTCCGGATTTTATTTCTTAAATAATCACTTTTTTTATTGGATAAGTCTTCGCGGTATTCAATATTGTTTTCTTTAGCAAAAGTGTAAATTTCTTCTTTTGTGAAATTTAAAAGAGGTCGCAGGATATGATTGTCATTAGACGGAATTCCGCTCAAGCCATTGATGCCTGAAGCCTTTGATAAGTTGATGATGAAGGTTTCGAGTTGATCATTCAGATGATGTGCAGTAACCAGAAATTCTAAATTTTCCTTTTTCTGGATTTGTTTAAAGAAGTTATAGCGCAATTCTCTTGCCCAGAGCTGGATCGAGTTTTGAGGTTTTTGATCTTTCTCTGAAACTTCATATAAATGAAATTTAATATGATTTTTCTCACAAAAATCCTGCACTACTTTTTGATCTGATTGAGAATCTTCTCCCCGAAGCTTATAATTGACATGGCCTACCTGAAAAACTAAATCCGAATTAAGGTATTGATGAGCCAAAACCATAGAATCAGCACCTCCGCTCACAGCCAAAAGATAGGTGTGATTTTCAGGTTGCTGAATAAGATTTTCTAATTGCTGTTTAACGCTTAATTTTTTCAACATCTATGTTGAGAATTTCTTTTGCACAAAGATAATCCATATAATTCAATTCAATTTTGTTACCTTTGGAACGTCTAAAAATGATTATTTATGAAGATTTTTAAAATTTTAGCAGTTTCTGCAATGGTGTTGGGATTGACATCTTGTATCAGTAAAAAGCAATACGATGCTTTAAGTACGAATTACAAACAATGTATTGAGAATATTGGAGAAAGACAAAGAGAAATCCAGGATTTAAAGTCTCAGAACTCGGCATTGTCGGGTGAGAATAATTTACTAAAAAGTCAGCATGATGCTTTAAAATCATCACTTGATGCTTGCTTGTCAAACACAGGAAAAAGTTCAGCCAATATTGATAAATTGGTGAGTGAAATCAATTCTTCAAATTCTTATATCAAACAGTTGATTTCTAATAACGCTAAAAACGACAGTTTAAATTTAGCATTGTCAAACAAACTGAAAAGATCTTTGGATAATGTAGCGGATGATGATGTTCAGGTGAAAGTTTTAAAAGGAGTAGTGATGATTTCACTTTCGGACAAAATGTTATATAAAACGGGTGACTACAATATCTTGCCTGCTGCTCAGGAAGTTTTAGGAAAAGTTGCCAAGGTAATCAATGATTATGACAAATATTCAGTATTGATCGAAGGAAATACAGATAATGCACCTTTAAATTCTGCCAACTTACCACGAGATAACTGGGATCTTTCTGCTTTAAGAGGTACAGCGATTGCTAAGATCTTACAGTCTCAGTTTGGAGTTGATCCTGCAAGAATTACAGCAGGTGGACGTTCTGAATACAACCCTAAAGCGACGAATATGAGCGTTTCAGGAAGAGCTGAAAACAGAAGAACAGAAATTATCATCATGCCTAAGCTGGATGAGTTTATGAAGTTAATGGATATTGCTCCTAAAAAGTAATTTCAAAAAATAGATGTAAAAACAAAATCCCGGACATGTCCGGGATTTTGTTTTTCATCAAATTAATTCTTCTTTCTTCAATAAGGAAATAATTCGTTGTAAAAATGAATTGGATATTTCGTTTTTAGTTTTTTTGGGAGAAGAATCTGCCTTGTCATTTGACAAAGCAATGGTTTGATTCTCCTTTTTAATTTGGTTTTCCCCTACATTCATTTTGGTTTTCTCTTAGTGTTTTTACCCTTCTATGCAAAGGTAGAATTATCTGCTTCGAAAAACATCCGTATTTTTACGGTAATTGAGATGGGGTTTTTCCCAGGTTTTGGAAATTCGTTCTTATTTCTTATATTTAAGTAAATTTGAATAATAAAAAATTGTAGAATGAGCTTTTTTGAAGAAAAGAATCCTGAAATGGACAGGTATCTGGAGACACATGCTTCCTCAGAACCTGAAATTCTGAAAAAATTAAGAAGAGAGACCTATCAGAAAACCACACAGCCTCATATGATTTCCGGTTATCAGCAGGGAAGGCTTTTAACGATCATCTCTCAGATGCTGCAGCCGAGAAATATTTTAGAAATCGGAACTTTTACGGGATATGCTACGCTTTGTTTAACGACTGGTCTGGCGAAAGACGGAAAAATTACAACACTTGATGTTAATGAAGATTTAGCGTACTTACCGAGAAAATATTTTGCAGAAAGTGAATATTCAAATCAGATTGATTTTAAACTTCAGGATGCCAAAGAATTTTTGAGAGAGACGGATGAGATTTTTGATCTTGTTTTTATCGATGCAGATAAAGAAAATTATGCTGAATATTTCAGATTGATTAAGCCACGCACGAAATCTGGTTCTGTCGTTATGTTTGATAATGTACTTTGGTATGGAAAAGTACTGGAAGAAAATTCAAAACAGAAATCAACTCAGGTGATCAGGGAATTAAACGATTTGATCGCAAAAGATGATGATTTTGAAAATCTTATTTTACCTTTGCGTGACGGAGTGAATTTTCTGAGAAGGAAATAGAATAAGGCTGAGTTTAAGGTTAAGTTTTTTAATATTTGAATTGCTTAACCTTAGCCTTAACCTATAACTTTAATCTTAAATTAATGAATAAAGGAATTTGTATTGTTACAGTGGCACCGGTACGCGCAGAAGGTTCTGATAAAGCGGAAATTGTTACGGAAATATTGTTTGGCGAAAGTGCAGATATTTTGGAAGTCAATAAAAACTGGACCAAGATAAAAATGCATTATGACGGCTATGAAGGATGGATGGATACCAAACAGCTCAAACCTGTAACGGAAGAAGAATTAGCCGGCAGAAAAGTAACGGTCGTGACTGAAGATTTTTCGTCTGTTTTAATGAAAGATGGTAAAACTCTACTATCAATAGGTTCTGAGGTTGAATTTCCTGCTGTAGCATCCCAAAGAAGTCATGATGTTCGTGAAAGTGTTGCTTTAACAGCGAGAGAATTTCTTAATGTTCCTTATTTATGGGGTGGAAAAAGCTTTTTTGCCGTAGACTGTTCAGGTTTTACGCAATTGGTTTATAAAGTTCATAATATTAAGCTTCCCAGAGATGCCTCGCAGCAGGTAGAAGTGGGAGAGTCGCTTACTTTTGTTGAAGAAAGTCAGCCCGGAGATTTGGCTTTTTTTGAAAATCCTGAAGGGAAAATTATTCATGTGGGAATTATGCTGGAAAATCAGAAAATCATTCATGCTTCCGGGAAGGTGCGAATTGATATCCTTGATTCTACTGGTATTTTTAACAAAGAAATGAATAAGCATACTCATAAATTAAGAGTCATTAAAAAGATTATTTAGATATGAAGACTTCTACTTTTTTATTAATTATCAACATAGCTTTACTTATTTTTATTTGGGTTTTTACAGGGGTAAAGTATGCGGAATTGCCGGAAATCGTTCCATCGCATTTTGCTGTTAATGGAAAGGTAGATGGTGAAAGTGCTAAGAATACAATCTGGTTCTTGCCGGCTATTGCTACATTTGTTTTCCTGGCTTTGATAGGAGTTTCCCGAAATCCAGACTCACCGCTATTGCATGTTCCGCAGAGCTTTAGAAATAAAGAAACTTTAAAGCTGTATATGTACAGTATGCTGCTTCCTGTTCTTCTTTTACTGGGAGATACGGTTGTAGAAAGCATTTTAATCGCTCAGGGGCGACTAGCGGAAATGACCAATATTGTTTTTGTTTTACTGGCTTTAATGTTTGGGGTTATGGGATTCTGTATCTTCAAAATGCTTAAAGAAAGCCGTACGGAAATATTAAATACTAAAAATTGAAATTTCTCTATAATATTTTTATCAGTCTTCTCATTTTTGGGATGAAAGTTTTTTCGTTGTTTAATGATAAAACTAAAAAAGGAGTTGAGGGAAGGGGGGAGTCTTTACGAAAGGTAAAGTCGGTCTTTTCGAAGCTTGATAAGGTCATCTGGATGCACGCTGCAAGTCTGGGAGAATATGAACAGGGGCTTCCTGTATTAGAAAGCCTGAAAGAGAAATTTCCCACCCATAAAATTCTGGTTACTTTCTTTTCTCCATCGGGATATGAAAATGTTATTAAGAAAAAGAATATCGCTGATGAAATCTGTTATTTACCTTTTGACAGAAAGAAGGATGTGAGAGAATTTATTTCTCAGTTTACTCCTGAACTATTTTTTACGGTGAAGTATGATTATTGGTATAACTTGTTGGAAGAGTTAAAGAAACAAAAAGTTAAGACCTACGTGATCTCTGCTTTGTTTTATGAAAGGCAGGCGTTTTTTACGTCATATGGAAAATGGATGGTGAAACAATTGAAGAAAAATATCGATTGGTTTTTTCATCAGACTGAAATGTCTTTTGCTCTGGCTAGAAGTGTTGGTTTAATACAGTCTTCTGTAACGGGTGATACAAGATTTGACAGGGTGAAGCAACTGAAAGTAAGAGATAATCAGGTAGATTTTATTAAAGATTTTACCGGAGCTGAAAAAACGATTGTTTTCGGAAGCTCATGGCAGGCTGAAGAAAAAATAGCTGAGATGATTTCGAAGAAAACAAATGATGCGAAAATAATCATTGCTCCCCATGACCTGAAAAGAGTGCATAATTTACAACAGATTTTTCCGGAAGCTTTATTGTATTCTCAAATTAAAAACTCAGCTTTTCCGGATTCGAATGTTTTAATTATAGACAGCATCGGATTGCTTTCAAAATTATACTCTTATGCAGATATTGCGTTAGTTGGCGGAGGTTTTCATGATGCGGGTCTTCATAATATTTTAGAGGCTGCGACATTTGGAATTCCTGTGGTTTTTGGAAATCATTACCGAAAAAATCCTGAAGCGGATGATCTTATTTCTGCAGATGGAGGAAAAGCTTTTGAGACTGAAGGTGAAGCTGCAGGATTTGTTCTTTTTCTCTTGGAGGATCATGAAGCGCTAACGGCAATGTCTCAAAATGCAGGTGAATTTGTAAGTGGAAAGCCGAATTCTACAGCGCTTATTATTCAGAAAATCTTATCGTAAAAATCCCTGGCTTTTTATATCCTTAATGATCTGATCGAAGTTTTCAGGAATTCTGTCGGAGGTTAGCCAGTTAAAATCAATCCCGTTATTGATGAATAATTTTTCCAGATAAGTATTTTGATGAACCTTTTCTTCAATGCTTTCAAGTATTTCATCAATTTCCATCCAGTAATCTTCGTCTAATTTTTTCGTTAGAAGTAAAGCTTTAACAATTTTATTGATCAAATAAAGATAAAGCTTGTACACGTTATCAAACCTCTGTCTGGTGAGATCGCCGTTGTGTTCTAAAATTTTGTTGACCATCAGAAGATTAAGTGAAACTTCTCCGAATTTATCGGTAGTGATCTTCACGTGTTCTGTAACTTCGGCACTTAGCTTTCGGATAATACTTAAAAAATATTTTTGATTTCCAATATACGCTGAAGCTAAAAGAATTTTCTCGCCAATAATTTCTTCCATTGAATCTCTCTTATTATCAGTAGTTTCCTGATCGATAAGTTCGAAATAAAGTTTTTTAGATAATAATTTGTCCTTTTTCAGAAGTCTGAAAATAAGGCGGTCTTTTTCTACATTCGAAAAAGCACTTAATGCTGCTTTAAATTCTTTTGAATATTCCATTAGTTGAAAATTTTAGAATATTTTAAAAACCCGTTTACTGCCCAATTCGCGGTATAATACAAAGACTTTAGGGTAGAAAACTGCATGAAATCTTTATACACAAGATATTGATCTTTAATGATGTTTTTCTTTTTTCTTGAAACACTGTTTTCACGCATCCTGTATTTTGCCAGTGTCTGGTTTAAAGGATATCCTTTGGGGATTTCTTTTAGTAAATTAAGCCACATAACATGGTCTTCACGTTTGCTTTTTATCGGGAAGAAAAATTTCCCTACTCTTTTGGTGTCGTAAATGGTGGAAACCGGAGCCAGTCTGCAGGTTTTCAGTAAATTTGAAAAGGTTACAATTTTATCAGCCATGAAATCTTTTAAGATGGGTTCCATGGTGTGCTCATCACATCTTGAGTAATTACAATATACAAGTTCTACATTATTTTCCTGTAAATAGCCAGTCATTTTTTCCAGATATTCAGGATACCAGAAATCATCAGAATCGAGAAAGGCAATATATCTTCCCTCGGCTCTTTCAAGGCTTTTATTTCTAGCATTTCCGGCACCTCCGTTTTGTTCCAGGACCTGAAGCTTTATTCTTGGATCGTTATATTTTTTTAAAATCTCAACAGTGTTGTCTTTAGATAGATCATCAGTGATCAGCCATTCCCAGTTTTGATAGGTTTGATTTAAAACAGACTGTATCGTTTCTTCGATAAATTCTGCAGAATTGTATGATGGAGTGATGATGGAAACAAGATCTTTCATTTGTGTCTTAACAATTAATTATAAAAATTTTTTCTCATAAAAATGCCATGAGCTGATTCCTACGGCAATAACTACCAGCATGCATGCAAAAGCCATCAGGTAAGGGTTGTAATCTTTAAATAAGCCTAATGTCGTAAATGTTCTGATAATAGGGAAGTGGAAAATGTAAATTCCATAAGTGAAATCTCCGTATTTCCCGAAATTATTTAAGAACTTGAATGAATAGGCGATATAAAGTGTAATAATACCGATCATCATAGGGGAAAATAAAGTAATACCAGTGATTAAATCAATCCAGACCGTAAGAACGGCAATAATGAACAGTAGATTTTTATGTTTAATAAATTTATCAAAATTAAAATAAATCAACATTCCCGGGATGAAAAACGACATCGTTCCCGGAAGTTGCTTGGCAAGAGAAATTTTACCCAATGATTCAAAATAATTGAAATAGATAAGTGATAAGAAATAAATAATAATTAAGCTTATATTTCTGTATTTGTTATTCTTGCCAAAAAGTAAAAACAGCAACGGAACACTGAAATAATAGCACATTTCTATTTTAAGTGTCCATAAAGCGCCATTCACAGCCTGATTTCCGAAAACTCCGGGCAGCCAAGGTGCTTTAAAATTAAGGAATAAAGAATTCCAGAAAAGATATTTGTAAACCTGTGTATTGCTGAAATAATCTGCAAAAGAGTAAGTGCTGACTAAACTTAATAAGATGGCACATAAAAATACGACTAATAAATACGCAGGAACAATTCTTTTAATTCTCTTTTTTAAATAACTCTTTAAGCTGGAAGACCGGTCATAGCTTCTTGCAATTAGGAAGCCGCTGACAACAAAAAATCCGAATACGGCAATTTCTACGGGGCTGTGTTCAAAAATTTTAAGCTCCTGAGAAGCGCTTAAAGCTCCCAGATGTCCTACGAAAACGATAAAGGCGAGGAGAACACGTAAGAAGTCAAAATTATTTTTCGTTATGTCTTGCATCTGCATTTGCATTGTTTTATGCAAAAATAGTTTTTTTAATAAAACAGAGGCTTATTACCGCTGGCAATATTTGTTAAATAAAGGCAATATTGACGATAATTGTTCATATATTTTTGAAAATAAATAAGTTTGAAATAATTTTTCACAAAATATTATTAAATAAATCAAAAAAATTATAATTTTAGCCCTTGAAAAATTTGATACATGAAGAAATTAGTATTACTATTTGCAGGTTTATCATTATTGGCTTTTACAGGGTGTAAAGATGACGAGACTGAAAGAAAATTTGGCGTTGTCGGATATTGGCAGCCTTTAAAAGAAGTGAGAACAACGGTTCCGGTTGGCGGAGCTGGTGTTTCAGACGAGATTTTGTATTCGGACTGTCAGAAAGAGTCAAGATGGGCGTTTCCTGATCAGTACACTGGGAAAAGAACTGAAAAAGGTGACAGTGCTACTCCTGGACAATGTGATACGACTTACGAGCGTAACTTTACCTATAACTATAATGAAGATACAAAGGAAATAGAAATCAAGTATCAGGGGATTGTAGAGCCGGAAAGGGGAAAAGTAACTTCGCTCACTGAAAATACAATGAATATCACGATCGAAGATAAAACAGATCCCACAGAATATAAATCTACAACGTATACTTTCAAAAGAAATAACAACTAAGTAGTTTGTACTTTCAAAATATAAAGGTCTCATCTTCGGATGAGATTTTTTTGTTGATAACTTCATGGTAATTAATCAAAAATTAAATTTCCATTTCTTTTAAAATCATTAAATTTGTGAATCTTTGATTGAGATTAAAATAAATCTTATATCAAAATCTAATCATCTAATATCTATAATAAAGTGTTTTACGATCATCAGCAGATAGAAAAAAAGTGGCAGAAATACTGGGAAGACAATCAAACGTATAAGACTTCCAATAACACAGACAAACCTAAATTTTATGTTCTCGATATGTTTCCGTATCCATCGGGCGCAGGGCTTCACGTAGGTCACCCGCTGGGATATATTGCTTCCGATATTTATGCGAGATATAAAAGACACCAGGGTTTCAATGTGCTCCACCCGGTTGGTTATGACAGCTTCGGACTTCCTGCTGAACAGTATGCTATTCAGACAGGGCAGCATCCTGCGATTACAACAGAACAAAACATCAACAGATACGAAGAGCAGTTAAGAAAAATAGGTTTCTCATTCGACTGGAGCAGAGAAGTAAGAACTTCTGATGTTTCTTATTATAAATGGACACAATGGATTTTTATTGAGCTGTTCCATTCCTGGTATAATAAGGATACGAATAAGGCTGAATCTATCGAAACCCTGATCAAACATTTTGAAGAAAAAGGGACCGAAGATTTAAATGCCAATCAAAACGATGAATTAAATTTTACGGCAGAAGAATGGAAAAGTGCTTCTGATATTGATAAAGAAGATATTTTATTAAACTATCGTTTGGCTTACAGAGCTGAAACGACGGTAAACTGGTGTCCTGCATTAGGAACAGTTTTAGCAAACGATGAAATAAAAGACGGTAAATCTGAAAGAGGAGGCTTCCCTGTTTTTCAAAAGAAAATGATGCAGTGGAGCATGAGAATTTCTGCTTACTCTGAAAGATTATTACAGGGACTAAAAACTTTAGACTGGCCACAGCCGTTGAAAGATTCTCAGGAATACTGGATCGGAAAATCTCAGGGAGCGCAGGTGAAATTTAATGTTGATGGTCATGATGAATTCGTTGAAGTATTCACGACAAGACCCGATACTATTTTCGGTGCTACATTTATGGTATTGGCTCCGGAAAATCCTTTGGTGGAAACAATTACTACAGCTGAACAAAAAGTTGAGGTAGATACTTATATAGAAGAAACTTCCAAAAAAACTGAAAGAGACAGAATGTCTGACGTGAAAAATGTTTCAGGTGCTTTCACAGGAAGTTATGCAATCAATCCGTTTAGCGGAGAAAAAATGCCGATCTATATTTCAGATTATGTATTGATGGGTTATGGGACAGGAGCTGTAATGGCTGTGCCGGCGCATGATGAGCGTGATCACAGATTTGCAAAGAAATTTAATTTAGAAATTAAGAAAGTTGTAGAAACTGAGGAAGACGTTCAGGAAGCATCTTTTGATTCTAAAACAAGTGTTTGTGTAAATTCTGATTTCTTAAACGGTTTAGGCTATGAAGAAGCCAAAGCATTAGTTATTGATGCTGTTGAGAAAAAAGGAATTGGTCACGGTACGACAAATTACAGACAGCGTGATGCTATCTTCTCAAGACAGCGTTATTGGGGTGAGCCGGTTCCTATATATTATAAAGAAGGAATGCCTTACACATTACCGGTTTCAGCATTGCCTTTAGAACTTCCTGAAGTTGAAAAATATTTGCCGACAGAAGATGGAGATCCGCCATTAGGAAATTCAAAAACTTTTGCTTGGGACGAAGCAAACCAAAAAGTAGTGGCTACAGACTTAATAGATGATAAAACAGTGTTCCCATTAGAATTATCTACCATGCCGGGTTGGGCAGGGAGCTCTTGGTATTTCTTAAGATATATGGATCCTAATAATGATGATGTTTTCACGAACAAAGATTTATCAGATTATTGGGGGCAGGTTGATTTATATATTGGAGGTAGCGAGCACGCAACCGGTCATTTATTATATTCTCGTTTCTGGAATATGTTCATGAAAGATCGTGGATATATTAATCATGATGAGCCTTTTCAAAAGTTGATCAACCAAGGAATGATTTTGGGGATGAGTGCTTTTGTATATCGAATTGATGGTACTCATCAATATGTATCCAAAAATTTAGCAAAAGATTATAAAACTCAGGAAATTCACGTTGATGTATCTTTATTAAAAGGAACTTCAGATGAGTTGGATACTGAAGCATTCAAAGCATGGAGACCAGACTATGCAGATGCAGAATTTATTTTAGAAGATGGAAAATACATCACAGGTCGTGAAGTAGAAAAAATGTCTAAGTCTAAATACAATGTGGTAAACCCTGATGATATCTGTAATGAATATGGAGCAGACGGGTTAAGATTGTATGAAATGTTCTTAGGTCCGCTGGAACAATCCAAGCCTTGGAATACGCAAGGTCTAAGCGGAGTTTATGGCTTCCTGAAAAAATTCTGGAATTTATATTTCAACGGAGAAACTTTTGAGGTTTCGGATGAAGAGCCAACGAAAGCAGAGTATAAAGTGTTACATACCTTAATAAAGAAGGTAGTTTATGACATTGAAAACTTCTCTTTCAACACTTCTGTATCTTCATTTATGATTGCCGTAAATGAATTACAGAAAATAAAATGTAACAAACGCAATATTTTAGAACCTTTAGCCGTTATCATTTCGCCTTATGCACCTCACATCTGTGAAGAGCTTTGGAATATGCTTGGGCACGATCAATCTATAGAATTCGAAAAATTCCCTATATTGAACGAAGATTATCTGGTGGAAGACGAAATCTTGTATCCGGTGAGCGTAAATGGTAAAATGAAGTTCAAAATATCCCTATCTGCACAGCTGTCTCCTAAAGAAGTTGAAGATTTGGTGATTGCAGATGAAAAAATGCAACAGATTTTGGAAGGAAAAGCACCGAAAAAAATCATTGTTGTCCCTCACCGAATTGTGAATATAGTAATTTAAAAAAAAATTAACATTGGCAAATTAAAAAAAATAAGGGGCTTAATTTTTTAATTTTTTAACGTAATTGTTAAAATTGAGGAATATTGCCAAAAAAAGAGAAAATAATTATAATATCGAAATTGTATTAAAATTTCTTTATCAAAAAAAAGCAAAATGTTTATTTAAGACTCTTGCATTTTAATTAATTTTGCCTTTAATTTACACCCTGTAAAATTTTAAAACAATATAATTTAGTTAAATATGGAAATGAATGTTTCAAAAAATGATGAGCAAGTAGTTGCTAGAAAGGCAGGAGGTTTAAATCCAGCTGTTATTATTCCTATTTTATTCCTAATAGGAGTTGCTATTTATCTATTCGTTCTTGGTAACCCAGGAAATTTTAAAGATGCAGACAAACTAGGTGGTGGTTCTGTAGCTTTCTCAAGTGTTGAAGGAAAAGACATTCACCCAGAATCGTTCTTAGGTATTATCTACAAAGGAGGGGTTATCGTACCTATCTTGATTACTTTCATGATTACTGTAATCGTATTCTCTTTTGAAAGATATTTCGTTCTTGGTAAAGCTGCTGGAAAAGGAAACTTAGACAACTTCGTTGTACAAGTAAGAAGCTTACTAAACCAAAACAAAGTTGATGAAGCTTTAGAAGAGTGTGACAGACAACAAGGTTCTGTTGGAAACGTAGTAAAAGAAGGTCTTACTACTTACAAAGCTTTATCTCATGATACAACTCTTAACAAAGAGCAAAAAATGGTAGCGCTTAACAAAGCTATCGAAGAGGCTACAACTCTTGAGATGCCAATGCTTGAGAAAAACATGATGATCCTTTCTACTTTAGGTACTGTTGCAACGTTAGTAGCACTTTTAGGTACAGTAATCGGGATGATCAAGGCGTTCTTCGCATTAGGTTCAGGAGGTGGTACTCCGGATGCAGCTGCACTTTCTACTGGTATCTCTGAAGCCTTGATTAACACGGCATTAGGTATTGGTACTTCAGCTATCGCTATCATCCTTTATAACTTCTTTACTTCTAAAATTGATGGATTAACTTACAAGATTGACGAAATCGCAATGAGTATCCAGCAGTCTTTCGCTGAATTCAACTAAGAATTAGCAAGGAATTTGCATTAAGTAAAACGAAGTTTAATTAAAAATAATTCAAAATAATGGCGAGAGTCAAACCAAAAAGACATGGAGTAGTTACGGATATGACGGCAATGTGTGACGTTGCGTTCCTACTACTTACGTTCTTTATCTTGACCACTCAGTTTAAAAAACCTGACGTGGAGCAGATCAAACCGCCATCTTCAATATCAGAAAAGTTACTTCCTGATGCTAGTTTAATGACTATTAATGCTACTCCAGACGGAAAATTCTATTTCCAACCGGTAGAAAATGCATCAGAGAGATTACAGCTTCTAGAAAAAATGGGACAAAAGTATAATTTGACTTTTGATAACAAAGAAAAAGCTGCATTCCAAAAAGTACAGGCAATTGGGGTTCCTATGAACCAACTGAAAAGCTATCTTGATTTGTCAGATGAGGAGCAGAAGAGTTTTAAGAGTCCTAAAGGGATTCCTATGGATAGTACAAATAAGCAATTAATTGACTGGGTACAACAGAGTTTAAGCGTAAATCCTGATTACAAATTAGCAATCAAAGGTGACGTTACAACTGAGTATCCTAAAGTTAAAAGCCTGTTTGAGGGTTTAAGAGATATTGATTTTCTTAAATTTTGGTTGATCACATCACAAGAAGGTAAACCTTAATATCATTAGAAATGGCAGAAGTACAAGTACAGGAAAAAGGCGGGAAAGGCGGAAAGGTTCGTTCCAAGAAGCAGAATACCCGCGTAGATATGACTCCAATGGTTGACTTGGGTTTTCTATTGATTACCTTCTTTATGTTCACAACCACATTTAGTAAACCGAATGTTATGGATTTGGGGCTTCCGGCAAAACCTAAAGAGGATCAGCCGAAACCACCTCCAACAGAAATTAAACTTTCTAACTCTATTTCTTTATTATTAGGTAAAGACAACAGGATTTTCTGGCACCAACAGGATAATACATCTTTAACAGATCAGAATCTTAATGAAACTACTTTTGATAGAGAGGGAATCAGAAAAATAATTGAGCAAGCAAGAGCAAATGCGGCAGATAAAACTAAATTTACAGTTATTATCAAACCGACTGACGATGCAGTATATAAAAACTTTGTAGATATGCTTGATGAAATGGCTATTACCAAAAGCGAACAGTACGGTGTTACCGATGTGAAGCCTTGGGAGCTGGCTATTTATAAAAAGAAAGTAGGAGGACCTGCACCTGCAGCGCCGGCTACAAAGTAATTTAACCATAAAATTTGTTAATCTATGGCAGATGAAAATGTATACAATCAAAATCTAACCTTAGACGAGATTGTATTTGAAAATAGAAACAAGGAGTATGGTGCATACGATCTGAGACATCAGTATCCGAAGCTTCTGACAAAATCATTTATTGTTGGAACGGCATTATTCCTAGTTGCGGCATTGTCTCCGTTCATTTATCTTACCATTAAAAGACTTACTGAACCGCCTAAGCAAGAAGTGAAAGCGGATTTGGTAGAAATTCTTCAGGAAGATAAAGTTTTGGAACAGCCAAAAGAAGAAGAACCACCTCCACCACCTCCACCTCCAAAAGAAGAGGAGAAAATAGAGGTTATTCAGAACGTGGTTCCAGAGCCTGTAAGAGCTCCGAAAATTGAAACTCCACCGCCACCGATTTCTAAGCAATTAGAAACAACGACTGGTTTGCAAAATCAGGAAGGGGTAAAAGCTCCGGCTTATACACCACCTCCGCCACCTCCTAATACAGGTACTAAAACTTCTACTGCAGAGGTTAAAGCTCCTGTGAATACTAATGAAGTATATGATGTGGTTGACCAGTCAGCAGAATATCCAGGTGGTATGGATGCATTGAGAAGATACCTTGGAGATAACTTTGATACAGGAAGTGTTGAAGGAGAAGGTAAGTTAACAGCAAAATTGAAATTCGTTGTAGAAAGAGACGGAACGGTTTCAGGTGTTCAGGTAACATCTAAATCAGGAAACGGAGATTTCGATAACGAAGCTAAAAGAGTTGTTACAAAACTTAAAAAATGGAAGCCGGCTAAGAAAAACGGTGAAAGTGTAAGATCTTATTACTCTGTTCCATTTACAATTAATTTCGAATAAAAATTAATTTATAATTAAATAATTACAAAAAAGAGAAGCAATCGCTTCTCTTTTTATTTTTTTTGGTATTTTTGTTATTATGATGTTCAACTGGTTATCCTTAGTTACAGGATTATTTTATATTATTTTAGGAATTGTAGTTATTGTTTATAAATTCTTTTTCACAATTCTGGAACCTGCAATTGCGTATGCAATGGGAGGGCTTCTTATTCTTTATGGAATATTCAGAATTTATAGAGCAGTTGCAAAAATTAAAAATTCCAGCGATGAGAAATAGTATTAAAGCTCTCTTACTAGTAATAGTTTTCAGTATTTTCTCCACGAGCTGTAAAAAAGAAGATAAATCACCATCTTATCATAAAGGTGAGCTTACCATTCTTACTGACGAATCTTTTAAGAGCGTCATAGAAGCTTTGGCTGATGGATATATGATTAATTATCCGGAAACTAAGATAAAAGTAGTTACGAAAAAAGAAGATCTTGGATTTTTAGATCTGCTCAACGACAAGGCGAGAATAGCGGTTATGTCAAAAACATTGTCTCCGAAAGAAATTAAAGCCTACGAAGAACAAGTTGATTTAAAGTTTTTACCAGCTAAATTTGCTGCAGATGCTGTTGTTTTTATTGTTCCGAAAGACTCTCCAAAGGAAAGTATTTCTATGGATGAAATCAAAAACGGACTACTGTCGGATGATAAAAATTTTATTTTCGATGGTGCCAATTCAAGTAATATAAACTTTGTGGCTCAAAAACTGAATAAGGCTCCGGGAGACCTTAAGTTTTCCGTAATTTCAGGGAATGAGAATATTATTGAGCAATTAGCAAAATATCCAAATAAAATTGGAGTTATAGGACTTAATACCTTCAGTCGTCCTTATGATAAAACTTCTGAAAACCTTAGAAATATGGTTAAAATTCTTCCTGTTTCAGATAAAGGAAAAATATATACTTCGGATGCGGATGGTTTAAGAGAAATGAAATATCCGTTTACCAGAGTGCTGTACTTTTTAACCAACGAAGGAAACTTCAATATTGCTAATGGTTTTATCAGATATTCTTGTACTCAACTCGGACAGATGATTGTCCAGAAGGAAGGTCTTCAACCCTATAATATATACAAAAGAGAGGTTCAGATGCGTTAAAAAATATTAAATTAACGTTATACCCCAAATAAATACAGTATTTTGGTCTAAAAATTGCGTACAATATAAAATTCGATTTAGAAAATATAAAATGAAAGATATAATGATTATGAATGTAAAGAAGATTGCTTTTGGAGCAGCGGTGGTATTTTTTACCAACTTTGCCTTTGCGCAAACAGTGCAAGATGGGATTAACAGTATTGACAGTGATAAGTTTGCTCAAGCAAAAACAAATTTCACAAATATGATTGCTACAGCTCCTACTGCAGAAAATTATTTCTATTTAGGAAATACGTATCTTAAGCAGGTAGAGCCGGATTATGCTAAAGCTACTGAAAGCTTTAACAAAGGTATTGCTGCAGACGGAAAAAGCTATCTTAACAAAATTGGTTTAGCGGCTGTAAAACTAGGTAAAGGGGATAAATCAGCTGTTGCTGAAATTCAGAAAATAGTAACTGATTCAAGAGAGAAAGATGCAGAAGTACTTTTCAGAGCAGCAGAAGCTTTAACATTATTTGAAAAGAACAATGCTCCGGACCTTGCTATTCAGTTCTTAAACAAGGCAATTGAAAAAGCTCAGAAAAAAGGAGTTCCTGCAAACTATTATTATACATTAGGGGATGCATACAGAATCAAAAAGATCCCTGGGGATGCAATGAGTGCTTACGAAAATGCACTTCCTTTAGCTAAAAATAAAGCATCTGTTTACACAAGAATGGGTACTTTATGGATGGCAGCTCAAAGATGGGAGCAGGCGAAAAAAAGTATAGATCAGGCAATTGCAGCAGATGCGACCTATGCTCCTGCATATAAAGCTTTAGCTGCTTTCGATATTAAATATCAGAAAAATGCTGAAGCGACTAAAGATTTGATCAACTATACAAAATATGCTGATGAAGATCCATATACATTACTGGAAATTGCTAAACTTTATTTCACGAATGAAGATTATGCAAACTCTAAGGAGGTTTTAGATAAGATCTTTGATAAAGTAGATGATCCTATTAAATTTAAATTAAGAGCATACCAGTTATATGCTGATGGTAAATATGCTGAGGCTAAACAAAGCATGGATACTTTCGTTTCTCAGGCAGAGAAGACAAGAGTGCAGCCTGCTGATCAGGGATTACAAGGTTTGATCGCTGCAGGTTTGGCAAAAGATGAAAAAGACGCCGCTAAAAAGTCTGCTTTAATGACTGAAGCTCAGCAAAAAGTTGCGATTGCAAAAGCAGCAAAAGATGAAACAATGAAATGGGATATGGAATTGGCAAACATCGCAGGAGGTGGAGGAGCTTCTCAGTCTGCTGCTGATTCTGGACCTACAAACCCGACGATTGAAGCATTGAAAAAGCAGGTAGCTGCAAACGCTCAGGATTCTGATGCATTATATAAACTGGCAACTGCTTATCAGGATGCTAAAAACTGGAATGGAGCAATCCTTACATGGCAGAAAATGATCAATGTTCTTCCTGATTGGGCTCCGGCTTATTACAGTCAGGGCTATGCTTATCAGCAGGCAGGAAACAATGATGCTGCAAAAGTAGCTTACGAAAAATATATTACGACTGTAAAACCGGCAGAGGTAGAAGCTAATAAGCAAACACTTTCTTATGCATATTTTGCTGTAGCATTTTTATCAAAAGAGTCAGACATGGCTAAAGCAAAAGATTATGTCGCTAAATCTTTACAGTTAGATCCTACTTATCAGGATGCTGTAAAATTAAATGCAGAAATCAACAAATAATTTAAAATTTAAATTATAGATATCAAAACTTCCCATTCGTAATGTTTGGGGAGTTTTTGTTTTTATGATTATATTTGAAAATATGAAAACAGATATACTTGCTTTTGGCGCTCATCCGGATGATGTAGAATTAGGATGTGGAGGAACAATCGCCAAATTGGTTTCGGAAGGGAAAATTTGTGCTATCGTAGATCTCACAAGAGGAGAACTTGGAACGAGAGGTACAGATGAAACGAGGAGACTGGAAGCTGCAGACTCCGCAAAAATTTTGGGTGTAGCGGCAAGAGAGAATCTCGGAATGAAAGATGGCTTTCTGGAAAATTCTGAAGAATATCAAATGAGGATCGTAAAAATGGTTCGCAAATACAGGCCAGAAATCGTCTTAGCTAATGCGATTGATGATAGACATCCGGATCACGCAAAAGGAGCGAAATTAGTGTCGGATGCATGCTTTTTAGCTGGATTGAGAAAAATTGAAACAGTTCTGGAAGGAGAGAATCAGGAAGTGTGGAGACCGAAGCATATTTTTCACTATATCCAGTGGAAAGACATTAAACCGGAATTTGTCATTGACATCTCAAATCATCTTGATAAAAAAATTGAAGCGTGTATGGCATTCAAAACTCAGTTTTATGATCCAGCGTCGAAGGAGCCGGAAACTCCGATTACATCAAAAGACTTTTATGAAAGCCTTACTTATCGTGCTCAGGATTTAGGGAGACTTTCGGGAGTTACTTATGCTGAGGGATTTACGTCTGAGAAGCTAATTTCTTTGAAAAATTTTGATGGAATTGTTTGGTAATTAAAAAATCTTCTCTATATTTGCACTCACAAAACGGTGATTGTAGCTCAGTTGGTTAGAGCGTCGGATTGTGGTTCCGAAGGTCGGGGGTTCGAGACCCCTCATTCACCCAATAAAAGTACACTTTATAAAAAGTGTACTTTTTTATTTCATACTCATCTGAGATTTTATTTTACTTCTTTATTTTCAAATATTCTGAATTTTTTTAGACATAATTTCAATTCAACACATCAACTTGGGGATCGGTGGACTTAAAAAATTATTTATATTTTATTTTTGAAGCTATTTCCCGCTTTTCGTTGCAATCTTTTTTTTCAAAAAAGGATTTTCACTGCAATCGGGGCTAGGATATTCGTTTATTATTACAAATACATGAAAAATATCAATTAGAATAGAAAAAATATTTCCTTATTTTTAATCACAATCAACAAAATATGGAAATAAAAGTTAGCGTAAAGCAACTGGGCAGGAAGCACCCTGTTCTTTCAGAGCAAATTCTTGATATTGCTCATTATGAAAATAATATTTCGTTAGAAAATCTTTTAAAACAGATCGTTCAGCAACAAGTGGAGACTTTCAATGCAAAATCATTTGAGCTTGAGGACGAAGATGTATCTAAAATTCCACAGGAAAATTATTTAAATATTCTTACAGACACTGGAAAAGCAGGATTCGGAAGTATTTACAATGAAAAAAGAGCTGATCTGGAAAAAGCACAGGAAAATGCTTTGCAGGCTTTTAAAGATGGAATGTTCACTGTCTTTTACGATGACGAGCAACTCGAAAATCTTACACAAATCATAGACTTAAATTCACAACATACTTTTACTTTCATCAGACTTACATTTCTGGCAGGAAGTTATTGGTAAATTCAAATTGTGCAGGCATCTTCTAGACCACTAGCTTCCAGCACCCATCTTCCAGCCAAAAAATCATAAATCATACTAAATCACAATATCAATGGATATCATCGAAAAATTAAAATCGAAAAAAGTTGTCGATTATCACAAAAATTTAAAGAAAGATCTGAAAGAGCAGGCGGAAAAAGGATTGTTTTCCAAACTTTTTTCTAAATCCAAGTTAAAAAAAGAAGTTGCAGAATTTGGATTGCTGCTTCTTGGTAAAAATGATTATTACGAAGAAGTTACATTAGGTTCTTCACAAGCTGAAAAAATAAAAGAATATATTAAAACTAATATTTGGGAAGACCAAGATTATTATGAATTGCTGATCTATTTTTTTGGTGATAGAGCAGAATTGGTAAAATATGCCTGGAACAAAATGCCTTTCAAAATGTATCAGCAAGGCTATGATCGCCGTTCATTCCGTGCCCCGAATAATGAAAGGTTTGTTTTGCTGAATCAGGTGAATTTCATAAGAACTTTATTGGAACTTCCAAGTATTTATTCTTATGGTTCGGGCTATCAGTCTTATGATCTTTCATTGGAAGAGCAGATTATTTATGATGGTCAGGTATCAGTCAATTCCAGTCAGGCTTACATTTGGGCTGCGGCTATTGATACAGGAAATAAAGAAGTTTATCAGCTGATTGAAGATATTATTTTCAATAAACACCCGGAAGGAAAAGTGTCGAGAAATATCATCAAAGCATTATTAAACAGTGAACAAAAACATTGTTGGGAACTTGTGGAAAAACTTTTGCTTGCGGCACAACGGCAGGAAGGTTTGCGGCAGACAATCCTGGAATCCTTGGATGAATCGGGTACTGAAGCACTACAGTATATGATCAATGTCATTGAAGAGAATAAACTGACCCGTTTTTCATCTGTCGTAAGATCTATCGGAACATGGACAGGCCTTGGCTGGGAATCAGAAAAAGAATCGGTCGTGAAAAATATTATTTCGCTGGCGAACACGTATTTTAATCATCCGGAACAAATTTCCGAAGCGGTAAAAAGCAAAAATAACAATGAAGTCTACATGGCGCTTTGGGTTCAGGGTGTTTGGGATGTAGAACAGACCGTTCCTTATCTGAATGATTTGTTTGATAAAGGAAGTATAGAAAAGAAATGTCTGGCTGTAAAATTTGCTATAGAAACCAGAGATCCTTATATCCAAATGCCTCTTTTTTATAAAGCAGTTCTGGACGGTGATCTACAAGTATTGGCTTTTGCAGGTCATGCTCTAAGTACGCTGTTAAGCGCCAACGTAAAGTCAAAATTTTATATCAACAATCCGGATTATCCGGACTTCTTTGAAAAGCTTCACGAACTAACACAAAAAATAGAGGTTAAAGAAAAGAAGTTTGAAGGAAAAGTTTTTTCATGGCAGAATGCGATCTTTAAGAAGAGTGATTTGTATGCCTCAATGTTCTATCTGGTAGGTGAGGATAGTGAAAAACTAGATTTAGTACTGTCATATTTTGATCAGTTTGAACTAAGTTTAAGAGAACAATTGACAAGAAACCTTCTCGGTGATTTCTATTGCTATTCTTACTCCTACAATTTTGAGAAAAAGCAAAAAGCGGTCACTCCTTTCCAGAAAGAATTTGCTTTTAAAATCATCAAAGACAGAGGAGAATCTTTAGTTGCTTCAGGAATCAATGTGTTGCAGCAAGATCCTTTGAATAAAGAGGAAGTAATGACTTTCTATGATCTGTTTAAAAGAAAAGGCGGAAATCTTCGTAAAAAACTTATTGAACTGATGATGAAGCAGGAAGATTCAGTAGTGATACCGTTGGTGGATGAATTAACGACGAAAGGGGATGTGGAGCAAAGAACCGCTTCATTAGATATCATGCTTCAGCTTCAGAAAGATAAAAGAGTTCCGGCTCAGATTGGTCAATGGCTACAGCGATATTCGGAAAAAACTAAAATTTCAGAAAGAGAGCAAGGCTTGTTGGATCAGCTTAATCCTTCCGATGATAAAGAAATTCTTTCCACTGAAAATGGTTTTGGTTTTTATGACATAACTGTTAAATCAGATTTTAGTTTACCAAAAGTAGAGGATGATTCAGTGTATAAAAAAGCAACGGTAAAGGATAAATACGGTTTTACACAATCACAGGTTCATATTAAACAAGAACTGAAAAAACTGAATGATCTTTTTCTGCAGCATAAAGATCATGAATATGAAGTGGAAGACTGGAATGGTTCTTTAACCAAGGAATTAATGGGCAACAGTTTTCGCCAGATCAAAAGAAATACCGATGGTTTTACAGGTGAGCAAATAGCTGCCAATTATCCTTTGCATGAAGTTTGGGAACAATGGTATAAGGATTCCGGATTGCAGCCTCAAGATTTGTTTTTATTAACATTTGTGGATAACTGCGATCGTAAAAAATTCAGGGATTTCCTTGAAAATTATGTGTTCTACCATAAAGATATAATTCCTAATCCTCTGAAAAACGATTATTACTGGAATAATCCTGTTAAAAACATTCTTCAGTCTCTGGAATATAAATTTATATTTGAAGAAAAGACAGATTTTCTGATTGATGCCTGCAGTACTTTATTTACTGATCTACCGGATGACATCATCAATTATAAGGCAAAACAAACTGAATATTATTATGGAAATAATGGTAATGGTTGGCAGCAGTTAGGATTTTTTAATGTGTTTTTACAAGGGATTCATCATCAAAACATCGATGATAAACAGTTTAAAAAAGTATGGAATCTATACCGATGGATGCAGTTCAACGGGCTGGAAGAGAATATTCAGCATACCGTTCCTGGTTTTTATCTGTTTTGCAAAGCCTATGAGCTTAATATTATTACTAAAGATGAATTGTATGAAGGGATTTTTACGGCGGAAAGGGCAATCCGAGAAGTTACAACAACGAAATTCTATCATAACAACCAAAAATATCCGGATACTTTCCCTTTCCTGAAACCTATTATTGATGATATTCAGAATAAATTTTTGGATATAGAACTCATTCGGGGTGATGCCAATACTTCGGTTTCCTATTTTGTGCAGGAATTTCAGTCCATTTACGGGGCCAACCGTTTTGTTCAGATATTAAAAGGATTAGGTAAAGCCAATCTGTATGCCAATTATATTTACAGCTACAGCGGCGACAGTATGACGAAGCAAAAACTGTTTTCTTATCTTTTATCCAACTGTTATCCGTTAGAAAGCGATACACAGGAATCATTTAATGAAATGGTGAAAAAAGAGAAAATTGCAGAGCTTCGTTTAATTCAGGCGGCGGTTTATGCTCCACAATGGCAAAAATTCATCAGTAATTATTTAGGTTGGAAAGGTTTAGATTCGGCAATTTGGTGGATGCATGCCCATACAAAAACGGGATCTTATCAGGCGCAGAATTCAGGTCTTGAAAGTGAAGTGGCAAAATATTCTTCGGTAGATGTTCAGGAGTTTCAGGATGGTGCTGTAGATAAAGATTGGTTTACCAAGGCGTATAAAGAACTAGGGAAAACACGTTGGGAAATGCTGTATGACTCTGCAAAATATATCTCTGACGGAAATGGTCACCGAAGAGCAAGATTGTATTCTGATACGTTAACGGGCAGCCTGAAAATAAAAGAAGTAACGGCAAAAGTAAAAGATAAGCGCGATCAGGATTATCTTCGAGTGTACGGATTGGTACCTTTAAGCAAAACAAATCCTGAAAAAGACGTATTAAGCAGATACGAATATATTCAGCAATTCAAGAAAGAGAGTAAAGAATTTGGCTCAATGAAGCAGGCTAGTGAAGCACTGGCAATTCGTGTGGCATTGGAAAACCTGGCCAGAAATGCAGGATATCCGGACCCGATCCGTTTAACCTGGGCCATGGAAACGAAGCAAATTCAAAATCTGTTGTCTAAAGATACTCAGGTTACAATTGATGGGGTAACGGTAGGTTTAATCATAGAAGATGACGGAAAAGCTGAATTGGTGGTTTTCCGAGATGATAAACAGTTAAAATCTATTCCACCGAAGATTAAAAAAGATAAAGCTGTTATCGAATTGGGAAATAACCGTAAAATCATGCGTGAGCAATGGATGCGTTCCCGAAAAGGGCTGGAAGAAGCCATGATAAGAGGGGATGAGTTTTTATATGCTGAAATCAAAAATCTTTTTGAGCATCCGGTTATTGTAAAGCATCTGGAGAAACTGGTATTTATTTCAGACGATGATAAGATAGGATTTTTCCATGATGGAAATTTGGTCGATGCTCAGGGTGAAATTCATGAATTACATGAAAATAATACACTAAGAATTGCCCACTGTGTAGATTTGCATCAGCATTCTGTCTGGAGTGATTTTCAGCATTATTGCTTTAAGGAAAAATTGGTTCAGCCATTTAAACAGATTTTCAGAGAACTGTATGTGCCAACTCCGGATGAACTGCAGGAAAAATCTGTTTCGCGTCGTTATGCGGGGCATCAGGTTCAGCCGAAGCAGACATTAGCACTATTAAAAACAAGAGGCTGGAAGGTCGATTACGAAGAAGGATTACAAAAAGTATATCATAAAGAAGGTTTTCAGGTCAAATTATATGCTTTGGCAGATTGGTTTTCACCAGCCGATGTGGAAAGCCCGACGCTTGAAACCATAGAGTTTCATTCGCTGAAAGATTATAAAAATATTCCTTTTGAAGATATTAATCCGAGATTGTTTTCGGAGGTGATGCGTGATATAGACTTAGTTGTTTCTGTGGCTCATGTGGGTGGAGTAGATCCTGAAGCCAGTCATTCATCTATTGAAATGCGCGCTGTACTGATGAAGGAAACGGCCAGATTGTTTAAGCTTGATAATGTAAAAATAGAAGGTTCTCATGTTTTGGTGAAAGGTCAAATGGCGGAATACAGTGTTCATTTGGGAAGTGCAGTCGTTCATCAGGTTCCGGGGAAGTATCTGTCTATTTTGCCTGTTCATTCGCAGCATAGAGGAAGATTGTTCTTACCTTTTGCTGACGATGATCCAAAATCTGCTGAGGTTTTGTCTAAAGTTTTATTATTGGCTAAAGACAATGAAATACAGGATCCCACGATACTTTCTCAGATTAAGAGAGAATTTGTGTGATATTAGGCGGGAAGATAGAAGAAAGGAAGCTGGAAGTTTATTGTGGTTATCAAAGGAAGTGGGACGTGTCTGATTTTTAATCGAAAGACTTAAACCCACTTCCTGTCTCAAACTTCCATCTTCCATCTAAAAAACAAAAACGGTACACTATTGAAAGTGTACCGTTTTGTTATAATAAGTGAATCTTTATTTTTTAGTCTATAAAAAAAGCACCCTTTTTCAGATGCTTGTGTTTTTAAGTATTGTTTGGCTTAGACTTCGTCGTCAGAATCTATTGTGAAAGATTTGCTTTTGAAGTCCTTGTCATGTTTTTCTGATATTACATCCTCACCCTTTTCGTTAATGATGAAATCTGTGGATTCATTAAACATCTCCTGAAAACTTTTAAAATCCTCTTTGTAAAGATAAATTTTGTGTTTCTCGAATGTAGCCTCTCCATTCTCTCCGAAGTTCTTTTTACTTTCGGTAATCGTAAGATAATAATCTCCTGCTTTCGTCTCGCGCACATCAAAGAAATAAGTTCTTCTTCCTGCTTTTAACACCTTCGTGAAAATTTCATTTTCATGGCGTTCCTTGTATTCACTCATTGTTAGATATTTTTTAATCTTGTTAAGAACAAATATAAAAGTTTTCTTTTAATCACAAAATTTTTTTTATGATTTATTTAACATTTGTGAACAAATGAGCTATGCAGTTACAGAATTGGTAATTTCGGTAAGATTAATAATTTTATCTGCCCTTTGAGCGCTAGACTCTCTGTGTGTGATAATTATAGAGGTCGCATTATGAATTTTTGTATCGATATTTTCAAGAATATTCTGTTCGGTTTCAGTGTCCAAAGCAGACAGAGAATCATCGAAAATAATGATTTTTGGGTCTTTAATTAAGGCTCTGGCGATACAGATTCTTTGCTTTTGACCACCCGAAAGCATTACTCCACGTTCACCAACGAGTGTTTTATACTGTTCTTTAAACTCTACGATATTTTTATCCACATCAGCAATTTTAGCATATTCGACTACTTTTTCGTGAGTAGGATTGTCAATGGCAAAACCAATATTATTTTCAATTGAATCTGAGAACAGATAGCTTTCCTGCGGTATATATCCGATGAAATTTCGGTAATTTTCCAAATTATGCTCTTTAAGATTCTTACCATCAATTAAGATTTCACCTTCGGTAGGATCAATTAACCGGCAAAGAAGCAGGGCTACAGTCGATTTTCCGCTTCCTGTTTTCCCCATAATGGCCATAGATTCACCTGCCTTTAAGGTAAAGCTTAAATTATCTAAAGCTTTGATTCCGGTATTTGGATAGACGTAAGATACATTTCTGAACTCAATATCTCCTTTAATAGGATATTTTTCAAAATTTTTATTGAAGATCTCAGACTGCTTATCCATAAACTCATTAATTCTCTGCATGGAAGCTTCGGCTCTTTGGTTGACAGAAGTTACCCAGCCGACCATAGAAAACGGCCAGATCAGGATATTGATATACATGAAAAAATCAGCAATTTTCCCGACACTTAATTCTCCGGCAATATATTTTTGTCCGCCAATTAAAATGACAGCAACGTTTAATAATCCGATTACGAATAAAATAATAGTAAAGAAGTATGCTTCAGTTTTTGCTAAATCTAAAGCTTTGTCCTGATAGTCGGTAACTTTAATACCATAATTTTTTTTGATATATTTTTCCTTTGCGAAAAATTTCACTACCCGTATGCCTGAAAAACTATCCTGTACAAAAGTTGAAATGGCAGACTGGCTTTTCTGCATGATCTTCGACTTTTTATTAATAATCGAACTTACTTTAAATATGATGTATGATAAAATAGGTAGCGGTAATAAAGTCCAGACCGTCATGGAAGCATCTGTTTTCACCATATAAATACTGGTGATTAAAAGAAGAACAACTAAGTTTACCACATACATGACACCTGGTCCCAGATACATTCTTACGGCCACAACATCTTCACTTAATCTGTTCATTAAATCTCCGATAGTTGTCTGCTTATAATCTGTTAAAGATAAATCCTGATAATGTCTGTAGATTTTATTTTTAAGCTCGTATTCAATTCTTCTTGAGGCTACGATAATCGTCTGTCTCATCATAAACGTGAAAAACCCTGTCAGAAGGGAACATCCGACAATAATGGCCACATAGATTAATACCTGTTTATTGAATCCGAGGTTTCCTCCTTTCGTAAGTTCGTCCACCGATTTTCCTACAAACTGAACTTTATAAATATTAAAGAAATTGCTGGCGATAATGAATAATAACCCCCAAAACAATAATATTTTGTGCTTCCAGAAGTAAGGGTTCAGAGTTTTTAAAGCTTTCATAAAGTTTTGCAAAATTACAAAAATAGAAGGAGACTAAGAATTTCATCAATTTTAAATTTTGTATCTTTGCAGCCATAAAAAAGCTCTTTGAATGTTAGGAAGACGACAAATCCGTGAAAAAGTAGTACAAACTGTGTATTCTTACTACCAGAATCCTGTAAAGTTTGATGTTTTAGAGAAAAATCTATTCTCCGGGATAGAAAAAATCTATTATCTATACATCTATCAGCTTAATTTTTTGGTTGCACTAAAAGATTTAGCAGAAAATCAGATCGAAATAGGGAAAAACAAATACCTTAAGACCGATGCTGATATTAACCCTAACCAAAAATTCATCAACAACCAGGTTTTGCGTAAGCTGGAAGAAAATCCTGAAAGATTATTCTTCACAGGTCAGCACAAGCAATTGAAATGGGATCTGCATGATGATTTATTGGTGAAAACTTTCCAAAGAATTACTGCAGGAAAGCGCTATCAGGATTTCATGAAAGAAGATGGATATTCTTTTGAAGATGATCAAAAGTTTATCGGGAAACTATTTTTAAGATATATTGCTGAAAATGATGATTTTCATGAATATCTTGAAGATAAGGAATTGTCCTGGTATGATGATATTCATATTGCCAATTCAATGGTACAAAAGACTATCGGATTTTTGAAAGAAGATGAAGAAAGCAGAACTTTAATCAAAATGATTAAAGATGAAGAGGATAAAACATTTGCAGCCAAATTGTTGAGAGATACTTTGAATAATTGGGAAGCTAATGAGAAAAAACTTTCAGAAAGATTGGAAAACTGGGATTTGGAAAGAGTTTCGTTAATGGATAAAGTCATTTTATCTACTTCTATTACGGAGCTTGATAATTTTCCTTTCACCCCTTCAAGAGTTGTGATTAATGAATATATTGAGGTTGCAAAAGTATTTGCTACGGATAGATCTAATATCTTCATTAATGGAATTTTGGATAAATATTGTAAAGATCAAAATAGAATTTAACATGAAAAAGACGTTATCAATTATCGCTTTGTCTATCATAGGCCTTGGTTTAGTTTCTTGTAAAAAAGAAAATAAAGAAGCTGCAGGTGCAGAAGTTGCTAATATTACAGATTCTACAGCTGCTGCAACAAATTTAGCTCCTACTGATTCATCAGCTGCGTCAGCGACTACTGAAGCAAGTGCTGCTCCGGTTTCAAACCAGCCGACAACATCTATTGCATTATCAGAAAGCAATTTCGATTTTGGAAATATCAAAAAAGGAGACAAAGTAGAACACGTATATGAAGTTACCAATACAGGGACTAATCCTTTAGTAATTTCTGAAGTAAAACCTGGATGCGGATGTACTGCTCCTGATTTTACAAAAGACCCTATTTTACCAGGTAAGAAAGGAAAAATTACATTACATTTTGACTCTTCAAACTTTGACGGAAACGTAAGCAAGTATGCAGATGTTTTTGCTAATGTAGATAAAGCTCCTGTTAAATTAACATTCACTGCGAATATTCAACCATAATTTATGAATATGCTATCAATATTTTTACAGGCAGCTCCAGGAGGGGGATCGTCGTCTCCTATGATGCTTATCATGATGGGGGTGATGTTTGTAGGTTTTTATTTTTTAATGATAAGACCTCAGATGAAAAAGCAGAAGCAGGAAAAAAACTTTCAGGAGACTTTAAAAGTCGGAACCAGAGTTGTTCTTACTTCAGGTCTTCACGGGAGAATTGCTCAGATTCAGGATGATGGTTTTGTTATTGAAACATTATCCGGAAAGTTGAAATTCGAGAAAGCGGCTATTTCAAGAGAGTTTACAGAAGCTCGTTTTGGAGATAAAGCAAAAGCTGCCGAAAAAACAGAAGACAAAAAAGAAATCGAAACTGAAAAGAAATAATTTTTTAGTTTTAAAATATTACGTTTCGGCGCGGTGAGCAAAGCTCACCGCGCCGAACTTTTTTATGTCATTCTCAAGTAAAAATATACTATTATCGGGGATTGGAGGCTTCGACTTCGCTCAAACCGTATAGTGAATAAAAATGGCGGATCGTATTAGTATTTTCCAGGTTGAGAGGAGTCGAAACCTTTATAAATATTATCAGTGTCAATTAGTGAAAATATTTGTGAAATCTGTGTTTAAAAATTAAAATAAAATATCTTTGCTTTTATGAATCAAAACACAACTAAAACCGTTCTCCTTCTGGGTGCCAATTCCGATGTTGCCAAACAATGTATCAAACAATATATTCAAAATGGATTTTCTGTAATTGCGGCTTCTAGAAATACAAAATCATTAGATCATTTTGTTCAGGAAAATAATTTGAATTCAAAAGTTACGGTTTTATCTTTTGATTCGGTTGATTTTGATTCTCATCAGAAATTTTACAATGATCTTCCTGTAAAGCCTCATATTGTTGTTTACGCTGCTGGTTTTTTAGTGGATAATGAAAAAGCTTTGAGTGATTTTAAAGGAACTCAGCAAATGATGTTGGTAAACTATATGGGAGCTGTCTCCATTTTAAATATTATTGCGACAGATGTAAACAATAAAAATTTAGAAAGAATTATCGGATTATCTTCGCTTTCTGGAGTCCGCGGACGAAAAAGCAATTTTGTTTACGGAAGTACAAAAGCTGCTTTTACAACGTATTTAGCCGGATTAAGACAGGAATTGGTTTCAAGAAATATTAAAGTTAATGCTTTGGTAATCGGCTATATAAGAACAAAAATTAATGAAGGATTACAGCTGAATAAGTCATTAATTATGGAGCCGGCTTATGTTGCCAGACATATTGTCAATGCAGGAAATTCTTTTACGATTGTTCCGAATTTTAAGTGGAAAATCATTTATCTGATTTTGAAAGTGTTGCCGGAAAACTTAGTAGCCAAACTTCCCTAGAAAATTTTTAGAACTATATTTGCAATAAATAAAAAATATAATATGATGAAAAGATTTTTACTTTGCTTAATGACGTGTGCCACAGTATTAGTAGCTGCGCAAAATCAATTTTTAGACCCAACTTTTGGAACAAATGGAGTTGTTACCTACACTCCAAACAATACATACGGATTTGTATATGATGCAGGTGCTTTAACCTCTCAGCAAAAGATAATTGTAAGTGGTAGTTATACGAGTCCAAATACTCCTTCTAATTATAGAACAAATGTTGTACAGAGATTAAATGGCGATGGTTCAATAGATAATACTTTCAGTACATTAGTGATGCCGCCAAACAATATGCATCCCTATTCACAATTTACTAAAATGTGTATTCAATCAGATCAGAAGATCATACTCTGTGATTTGTTATTTAATAAAATAATACGTTTAAACGAAAATGGAATTTATGATACAGCATTTGGGAGTAATGGGAGTATTGATAAAAGTGTCCTTAACCAATTTTTTAGTACCAGAAATATATCTGCATTTAATGTAAAAAATATTGTATTAAGTAGCTCTAACAAACTTTTAATTTGTTTTTCTGCTTTAGAAAATCAAGAGGATAGAATTGGAGTTATCCGTTTAAATGAGAATGGTACATTTGATACATCTTTTGGTAATAATGGAGTTATTCTGGAAGAAGGTACTAATGGAGATGTGCTGCTTCAAAATGATAACAAATTAGTCATAGTGGGCCAGAAGCAATATGTTACTTTTATAAAGAAAAGGTATTCTGAAAATGGAGTATTAGATAATACATATAACAACTCATCCATTCCATACACACCTTTATCGGGATATGGAACTTATTTTATTACTTCAGTGGCAAGAAATAATATGGTCTATTTATATGGTTTTTCATCTAGTGCAACAAATCCGACACTTATTACTCTAATGAAGCTTGACCAAAATGGGGAATTAGATAGTGGTTTTGGAACTAATGGTATTGTCAATGAGCCTTATTATAATAACAATAATAATTATGTAATTGATAGTAATATTCTCTATCCTCAATTATTATTAGATGGAAATAATGATGTCTTTTTAGCTTGTAATGTAAGTCCGACTGCTTCTCCGGTAAATTATAATCATTTTGTGAAAAAATTTAAACCAAACGGGACTGTGGATCAAAATTTTGGAAATAATGGAGTGGTCGATATTGAATTGAACTACTCTGAGTATATAAGGTCTGCACTCGTTACAAATGATAATAAAATAATAACTTTTGGACATCATCAAAGTCCGAATAAAGGTATTATTACTAAAATTTTAAATAATAATAATGTTTTGGCTGTTAATAATATCAATAAAGAAGCGTTCAAGATTCATCCCAATCCGGTAGAGGACTTTATTAATATAAATACTTCAGGAAATAATAAATTTTTAAAAGCAGAAGTACTTGATTTAAGTGGACGAATAATATTGACAACGGAAATTAAAAATAATAAAATAGATGTTAAGAACTTACAAAAAGGGGTTTACTTCTTGAAAGTTGATGATATAACAACTAAAATTATAAAGAAATAAATAATAGAAAAGCGGGATTCTTCTCGCTTTTTTATTTGTTGTTTTCCAATAATTCCAATGTCTTCATCATATCAATTCCCTTTCCCAAAACAGGTTTAAACAGGTCTCCTTTTTCTTTAATTCTTTTCAGTGCATTATAAATATTAAAATCTGTGGGCTTCACACCAGACTTCAACTCATCCCATTCCAAAGGCATTGAGACAGAAACACCTTCTTTGGGACGCAAACTGTAAGCACTTGCCAATGTTTGTCCGGTTCGGTTTTGAAGATAATCGAGGTAGATTTTTTTATCATTTCGTTTTTGCAAGCTTCTTTCCAGTGTTGTTATTTTGGGTAAGTTTTCATTGACCTGCTTCATTAAAATATGGGCAAAATCTTTCACCTGCTCAAATTCATACTGTCCACCCATTGGGATGTATATATGAATTCCGGTACTTCCTGAAGTTTTACAGCAGCCTTTGATTTTTATAGATTTTAATACTTCATTTACCTGTAAAGCGGTTTCAATCACCTCATCAAAAGTATTTTTTTTTGAAGGATCAAGATCCAGTACCAGATAATCGGGATGCTCCAAATCAGGAAGGGAAGAATTCCATGGATTAAAATCAATACAGCCTAAATTATTCAGGTAGGCCAGCGTTGCTTTATCATTGCAGTAAATATAGTCGATGTATTTGTCATTAGACTCCGAATAAACCTGCGTCGTTTTTATCCAATCAGGAATGCTGTCTCCCGCATCTTTCTGATAAAAACCCTGTTCTTCAATTCCGTTAGGAAAACGGTTTAATGATAAAGGACGGTTTTTCAGATGAGGTAAAATATAACTTGCTACAGATTGATAATATTCTATAACATCACCTTTCGTAATACCATCTTTTGGAAAATAAATTTTATCCTGATTCGTTAGTTTTACTTTATGTTTATTCAGCGTAACTTCCTTTTCCTTTTCAGCAGATTTTGTGTTTTTCAGAGGTGTTTTAGCTTTCATTTCTCTAGGTTTTTCATTAATATCTTCAGGATCTTTATCTTCGCGAATTGCCATAAAAACAGGATGTCTGAAAATTCCGTCTTTTGTAATTTCAGAATATTTGATTTCGCAGACGAGTTCAGGCTTTGTCCATGTTACGGGCGTATTGGTTTTAGGAACAGTTTCAAAAGGTGAATTTTTTACAACTAATTTTTTCAATCTTTCATGAAGCTGATCGATTGATTCTTTATTAAATCCGGTTCCTGTATGACCTGCATAAATCAGTTTTCCATTACTGTACTTTCCCAAAATCAATGCACCAAAGCCTTCTCTTGAACCTCTGGGTTCTGTGAATCCACAAATAACAGCTTCTTCCGTGTTGGTGAATTTTATTTTCAGCCAATCTGAAGTTCTGTGGTTTTCAATATAAAGACTGTCTGCTTTTTTAGCAATCATTCCTTCCAGTTTCATTTTTTGCATTTGATTAAAAAACTCGGTCCCTTTTGCCTGAATATGATCGCAATATTTGATAACTTCAGTTTCTGTTAAGGCCTCTTTTAAAAGTTCTTTCCGTTGAATTAATGGCAATTCTTCTGTAGAATGCCCATTGAGCCATAATAAGTCAAAAACCTGATAAGTTAAAGCCAAATCGGGATTGTCACCAATCTGCTGTAACAATTGAAAATTAGGCTTTCCATTTTCATCATAGGCAACAATTTCTCCATCGAGAATCATTTTATGTTTTTGGTTTTTGAAATCCTGTGAAATTTTTTCAAATTTTGATAAAAAAGAAATTCCGTTTCGGGAATAGAAGAGAGGTTGTTTTTTGCTGAGATCGGCAACAGCTCGGTAACCGTCCCATTTTATCTCAAAGATCCATTCTTCATCATCGAATGCTTTTTCATAGGGCTTTGCAAGCATCGGTCTAATAAAATCTCTCAGCTTTTTTTCGTCACCTAAAGAATTAAACCGTTGAAATTTCGATTTAATTTCTGAAACTATGACTTCTTTTTGCTGCTTTTTAGGCTTTTTTTTTCCTCTAAAAATTGGGTAACCAAAGAATTTTTGGCTGTATTTTCTTCTGCATCATATTTTTCTTCAGCGAATGTGTCTTTATGTTTAATGAGAAGCCAGGCATTATTTTCAGCATTCTTCATTTTAACCAATGCGAATTCACCTTTCAGCTTTTTACCATGTAGAATAAATTTTAAGGAACCGGCTTTTAGTTCTTTCAGCAATTCTTTTTCATCGGATAATTTACTGGTTTCATCCAAAGGCTCATAGGTTCCGCTATCCCAAATTTCAACTTGTCCCGCTCCGTAATTTCCTTCGGGGATATTTCCTTCGAAATCCTTATAATCATATGGGTGGTCCTCTACCATCATGGCCAGACGTTTGTCATTTGGATTTAATGAAGGTCCTTTCGGTACAGCCCAGCTTTTCAAAACACCCTCCATCTCTAATCTGAAATCATAATGAAGCCGCGATGCAGCATGTCTTTGGATGACAAAAATAAGTTTGTCTTTACTCTTTCTTGTTTTTCCTTTTGGTTCACTGGTTTCATCAAACCGGCGCTTTTCGTTATAATCTTTGAGAGCCATTATGATGCATTTTTGGATTTTGGACTTTGTAAACTGGCTTTTAATTGAGCCATCAGATCGATCACTTTACCCTGTTTTGCAGGTTCTGATTTTTTAAGTTTTATTGTTTTACCTTTTGCTTTTTTCTTTATAATCTTAAGCAATTCTTCAGAATAGGTATTTTTGTAAATATCAGGATCGAATTTCTCAGACAATTGCTGAATGAGATTCTTTGCCATTTTCAGCTCTGCAGGTTTCGGGGATTTTTTTGCAGGAATTTTTAAATCTTTATAATCTCTTATTTCCTGAGCAAATCGTAATCTGTTTAAAACTAAAATCTCATCATGATAAGGCCTTATCATCCCAATTGCTTCACTTTCCCGAAGAACAAACGTGCCCACACCCACCATTTTGGTGTCTGACAACGCTTTTAGTAAAAGTCTGTATGCATTTTCACCATTTTTCTGAGGCTCCAAAAAATAAGGATTTTCAAAATAAACACTGTCAACTTCTATTTCCTTTACAAAATGTTCGATAGACAATATTTTTGATTTTTCGGGACTTGCAGCTTCGTAATCTTCTTCATCGAGAACGATGTATTTATCATCCATGAGATAGCCCTTAACGATATTTTCCCATTTGACTTCTTTACCAGTTTTTTCGTTGACCCTTTTGAATTTAATATTCGAAAAATCGGATTTGTCGAGCATATCCAAATCCAATTTGCTGGTTTCTGTGGCGGAATAAATTTTTACGGGAATATTGACTAAACCAAAGCCAATGGCACCGTTCCAAATTGCTTTCATTGTCTTACGTTTTGATAAGAACTTGCAATCATTGTGCCGATTGAAAAATATTTATTAAATGTGGTATTTATGATTAATATTAAAAATAAACACCGAAAAATGATGAAAATATATCAAACAAAGTCATAGCCGGATAAACTTATTATTTGTAATTTGTGCCAAAATAAATATAACTCAATGAAGACAGTTTTTACTTTTTTGTTTATACTTGGAATAAACATCTTTTTATCTGCACAGAAGGTAGATTACAAAAATAATATCATCGCGGTAGATGGTAATAAAATAGGGAAAGTTGAAGTTCAGAAACAAAATTTAGGTCTTACCAAAAATTTCAATCTTTATTCGATGGAAGGAGAAAAACTGATCATCGCTGTTTTGAGCACCGAATTCGAAGGAGACAGAAATGATAATACGACCATGTATTACCGTTTTACTTTCTTACCGACAAATCAGGTTGGAATTTTTAAGTTATCCACATTAGGGATGGAAAAAGGATTCGTTAATTTAATTGGTAAAGGAGGAATTATTGATGGAAATACCTTGAACGCGAATAAAGTAACGGAATTGATTGCTTCAAAAGGAGTATCTCCAAGAACGGCTGTTAATTATACATTGGTTGCCCGTAATAAAAACTGGCCGGTTGAATTGAAGCAGGACAGATCTATTGAACAGGGGGAAACGATAGGTTTCTTTAACTATACAGGAAGTATGGGTGGTCAGGATACGTATGAATTTTTCGTTCCGGATGGTGTCATGGTTGCTAAAGTAAGTTTTGCAGGAGGAAATAATGCGCAGAATTTTGAATTATTTACAGCCCGTGACAGTGTCCGAAAAGTAGTTCAGATTCCGCAGAAAGATAAAATAGGTTCTGTTTCTTCCAGCATAGATCCCAATTTGCTTACGCTGAAAAGAATTACCGCTTGGTTGGTACAGAATAATTATTTGTAGAATAAATTTAAATATAGGAAGCGGAGATTTTTCTCCGCTTTTTTTATGTCCTTACCTTATGATTGTTGATAAATTTTGAAATAAAATGTTTTTATGTGGATAAAAAGGAAGTCCATTATTTTTATATGAATTTTAACTTACTGAATATTAAATGTATATTACTAAAAATAAGTTTAGATGAGTATTCGTGAGAAAACAGGTATAATTTATTTTTAGTATTAAGATAATGTTAAAAGATTTTTAGGGAATTTTTTTCATTTAACGGTTTTATAATTAAACAGGTATGCATATCAGATATCTGTAAAAATTAAAAATCTAAAAACCATGAAAAAATTAATTTTAATTGCCTTTACAACTTTATTGTTTTCATCTTGTCATCAGAATGATTGGGTAGCAGATTCACCTTCATCGTCTGAATTGTCTAAAAGAGAATCTCATTGTGGAGAGTATTTAACGGCTTCTATGTCCCTTGTAACGACTGTAAGTGGCCAGATTACATCGAATACAACATGGAGTGGTGTTATTGAGCTTGATGGGGTCGTAACAGTGAAGGACGGAGCTACATTAACTATCCTGCCGGGAACTTTTATCAAAGGGAAGCCTAATTTTAATAATGACCCGAAAGGCGTATTGGTTATTGCAAAGACAGGTAGAATCAATGCAGCAGGTACGGAAAATCAACCTATTATTTTTACCAGCTATGCTTTGTTGGACGGCAATGAAGATACCTGGGCTACTTCAGGAGATTTTGGCGGTGTGGTGATATTGGGCGATGCTCCTGTTAATCAAGATGCAGGGATGCCAATAGAAGGATTATCCGGTCCTGATTATTATTTTGGAGGCAACAATCCTGGACACAACGCTGGAACTCTGAAATATGTACGGATTGAACATGCAGGATATGATCTTGTAGGCGGGAATTCAGGAAATGAAATCAATGGACTTACTTTAGGAGGTGTAGGATTTGGAACTACGTTGAATCATATTCAGGTTTCTTATGCTTTAGACGATTCATTTGAGTTTTTTGGAGGAACTGTCAATGCATCCAATTTGATTTCTTTCGCTCCTACTGATGATAATTTTGATTTCGACCGTGGATATACAGGAACTATCAATTGTGCACTGGCACTGGCGGATCATAATTCTGATCACAGTATGAACAACGGCTTTGTTTCAGATACTAACGGTATCGAGATTGATAATAATGCAGGAGGAACTGTGACTTCACTGATCACTAAACCGACTATTAATAACTTAACCATAATAGGATCTGGTACCAATATAACTTCTACTTGGGGATCTGTCTATGAGAATGGGATTCATATCAGAAGGAATGGAAAATTGATTTTAAATGATGCTGTCATTACAGGATATCCGACAGGTATTCGAGTAGAAGGAACAGGGTCTGAGTTATCTTCTTTAAACTATAATTCTATTAAAGTTCACGGATTTACAACGTCTGTTATAGGATTTGGGACTTCAGGAATTCCTATCTCTAATTTAATTGTTTCATCAGTTGCGACATCATTTGGTATGGTTCAGCCGTTCTATAATTCCGGAGCCTGGAATGTATCACCTAGAAATTGTGGAGATTTTCAGGGAGTATGGACAAAATATGACTGTTATGTAGAATAATAAAAGTTTTATAATACTGATGGGTATTTTTGTAATGCCTATCAGTATATTCAACAGCCTTATTTATCTAGTATTTTGATTTGTAAGATTAAATTATTTCAGATTTATCATTCAGCTCAAAATCAATCAAAAACTCCAGATCAAGATAATAATTTGTAGCAATATATTTATCAAAATACACTTTTGTAGAGTTTTGCTGTTGAAAAATTTCCTTTACTTTAAATTGATCAATATTTGTAAATGCTGTGAGTGCGGGTAAAGATTTATCATAATATTTAATAGTGATTTTAGTTTTTACAAATTCAATATCACTTTTATGATAAAAAATATTAGCATAATCATTTTGATTTTTGCCTACACCAAAAACATAATTTTCTATCATGGCATCAGTCAGATCTATATTCTCAAAGATCTTATACCGTTTTATATCCTGAACAACAATATTTTTATTGAAATTTTCGAGAGGAAATCCTTTTTCGCTTTCAATAACCGATCGAATATAAAGATAAATGGGAGCGACAATCAGAATTCCAATCACAAAATAACCACCCTTAAAATCAAGGCTGTCTTTGTCTTTTGAATAACCAATTCCATAAAAAAGTATAAACAGTCCGGTATACCAAAGGATGCCTATTGGGATTTGCCAGGTTTTCCATTTTTCACTTTTCAGGATTGGAAAATTTTCCCTATCTTCTGATTTACTCATTTTATTGTATCTTTTTGAAGATAATCAAATTTAGATGTTCTTATATCACCAATGTCGGTATCCATATCATATTTTTTGGAAATAATGATATATCTGTTTTTTTCATAACAGTGCCTGATTATTTCAACAGGAATACTTTCATTATGTTCAAAATTAATAACTCCCGTAAAATGGTCACATCTGTAACGACCTTCTGTGTCTTGAAAGTTATTGAAAATACCTTTCAAATCATCCTGACTGAAAAATATACCATTAACTTCAGCAGAAATAATTTTATTGTTCTGTAAACTGTTTTTGAAATCGGATTTTATAAGTTGTTTTCCGCCTGAAAAGCAAGTAAGACTAATTGTAATTAAAGCTCCTGCAACATAAAAGTTCTTTGAGAGTTTATCTGAAACTTTTTCTTTTACGATAGGAGGATAGTAAAGCATTTTCTTTGCGAAAGCTATTAACAAAAATATAGCTCCGATTACGGCAGAAATATATCCAAAGGCAGAAAGTATCGAGATAAGTGTACTCATCATAAAAAAGCGGAGAAAAAATCTCCGCTTCTAATTTATGCTTTTAAATTCAATTGTAATTCCAATTCATCGAGCTGCTCATCAGCAATAGCTGCAGGCGCATCGATCATCACATCACGTCCTGAATTATTCTTAGGGAATGCGATATAATCTCTGATCACCTCATTGCCGTCCAAAATAGCTACCAAACGGTCAAATCCGAATGCTAAACCTCCATGAGGCGGTGCTCCGTATTTGAAAGCGTTCATTAAGAATCCGAACTGCGCTTCAGCCTCTTCTTTTGAGAATCCTAAAAGATCAAACATTCTTGACTGTAATTCTTTATCGAAGATTCTGATAGAACCTCCACCGATTTCGTTTCCGTTCAATACCATATCGTAAGCGTTAGCTCTTGCTTTTCCGGGATCAGTTTCCAATAAGTGGATATCTTCCGGTTTTGGAGAGGTGAAAGGGTGGTGCATTGCATGGTAACGTCCGCTTTCTTCGTCAAATTCCAATAATGGGAAGTCAACTACCCAAAGCGGAGCAAATACATCTCCTTTTCTTAATCCCAAACGGTTTCCAAGCTCCATTCTCAGCGCAGAAAGTTGAGTTCTTACTTTGTGTTCGTTTCCGGAAAGAATTAGCATTAAATCGCCTTCTTTCGCTCCGAATTTCTCGATAATTTTTGCTAAATCTTCTTCGTTGTAGAATTTATTTACAGAAGAAGTTTTTACACCATCATTCTGGAATTTTGCCCAAACCATTCCTGAAGCTCCGATCTGTGGTCTTTTTACCCAGTCAACAAGCTCATCGATCTGCTTTCTTGTATAATCTGCACATCCTTCAACATTGATTCCGACAACCAATTCAGCCTCATCAAATATTTTGAAATCTTTTCCTTTTACCAATTCGTTCAATTCCACGAATTCCATTCCGAAACGGATATCCGGTTTGTCGTTTCCGTATTTCTGCATCGCATCTGCGAAAGTCATTCTTGGAAATGCTCCGAATTCCTGACCTGTAATATCTTTAATCAAAGTTTTCGTCATTCCTTCAAAAACATTCATGACGTCTTCCTGCTCTACGAAAGCCATTTCACAGTCGATTTGTGTAAATTCAGGCTGTCTGTCTGCTCTTAAATCCTCATCACGGAAACATTTCACAATCTGGAAATATTTATCCATTCCGCCTACCATCAGCAACTGCTTAAAGGTCTGTGGAGACTGTGGCAATGCATAAAACTGTCCCGGATTCATTCTGCTTGGTACCACGAAGTCTCTCGCTCCTTCCGGAGTAGATTTAATTAAAACCGGAGTTTCAACCTCGATAAATCCTTCGTCTGAAAGATAATTTCTAACCTTTTGCGCCATTTTGTGACGGAAGATCAGTTTATCTCTCACCGGAGCTCTTCTGATATCCAGATAACGGTATTTCATTCTTAATTCTTCACCACCATCCGTTTCATCTTCAATGGTGAAAGGCGGAAGCTGAGATTCATTAAGAACTTCTAATTTTTCAACTAAAATTTCAATTTCTCCAGTCGGAATATTAGGGTTTTTGCTTACTCTTTCAATGACACGTCCCGTAACCTGAATTACAAATTCACGTCCCAGTTTTTTTGCATTTTCCATCAATTCCGCTGTAGAACGGTCCTGATCGAAAACCAACTGAGTAATTCCGTAACGATCTCGAAGATCTATCCAAATCATAAATCCTTTATCACGGATAGTTTGTACCCATCCTGACAGTGTAACTTCTTCATTAAGATTTTTTAGAGATAATTCTCCGTTTGTGTGCGATCGAAACATAATTATTTGTTTAAAGTTCAATGTTGAAGGCCCAAAGTTTTAAGCCTTTAATTTTCGTTTGCAAAGATAAGATTTTTGAAGGTTTTAGAAACAAAAAAACTCCCTTTCGGAAGTTTTTAAATTGTATTTGAATATTTTCTTATTTTAAAACCGATGTTAGGGCTTCTTGTTTGTATTTTACCGCAAAGTCTTTTGCCGTTTCCCCTTTTTCATTTTTCAGATTTTTACTGGCTCCTTTTTTTAGAAGTGTTTTAGCCAGATCAGCTTTTCCATATCTTCCGGCGATCATTAATGGACTTTGTCCGCCACAAATTTTATTAACTTCTGCATTGTTGTTCAGTAAATAGTTGAAAATGTTTTTTCGATCATATTTTACACTTAAATTTAATAAGCTGAATGAGTTTTCTTTTACCGCAAAACATTTATTAAAATCATCTTTCGAAAAATTCTTTTTAAAGGCTTCAACATTATCTGTTTGAAAGGCTTGCATTTGTTCTTTTGAAATTTCCTGCGCCAATAACAGATTAGCAAAAATTGAAATACCAAAGATTAAAATTGTAGATACTGTTTTTTTCATGACCTATTTTTAATGAATATACAAAACTAAAGTAAATTTTTGATTCAACCTGCTAAGTTTTAATAAGATTTGAATTTGTACTTTTGAAACGATGAGAAAATTTATTTAAAATGAAGAAATATCTGGATTTTATAAAGAAAGCGTTAAGTGGAGAGCATGTTGATTATACCAAAGTAAGCATAAGAAATGCTGTTCTTTTGCTTGCAATTCCCATGATGCTGGAAATGGCAATGGAATCTGTCTTTGCTTTGGTAGATCTTTATTTTGTGGGACACTTAAAAGAAAGCGGCTATGCCATACAAACTGTTGGGCTGACTGAATCTGTACTTTCTATCATGTATTCCATTGCCATAGGAATGAGCATGGCAGCGACGGCATTGGTTGCCAGAAGGGTGGGTGAAAAAAATCCTGAAAAAGCTTCAAAAAGTGCTGCACAGGTGATATTGGTTTCTTTTGCAGTGACTTTTATTCTGAGTATAATCGGCGTGGTATATGCTGAGGAAATTTTAATTCTCATGGGTTCAAAACCTGAAGCTGCCGCTTTTGGGAAAGATTTTACAAGAATTATGATGGGAAGCAGTGTGATTATTATGCTGTTGTTTTTAATCAACGGAATCTTCAGAGGCGCAGGAAATGCCGCCATTGCTATGAAAAGTCTGTGGATTGCCAATATTGCCAACATTATTCTTTGCCCTTTGCTAATAAAAGGTTTCGGACCTATTCCTGCAATGGGATTGACGGGAGCAGCTCTTGCGACAACAATTGGAAGAAGTATCGGAGTTTTATACCAGTTATATTATTTATTGGTTGCCGACTCGCAAATCAGAATTAAGCAGAAATATTTCACTCCGGATTTTAAAATGATAAAATCAATCGTAAAAATTGCCACTCCGGGAATTTTTCAATTTGTCATTGCATCCTGCAGTTGGATTTTTTTGGCACAGCTTGTGGCGACAACGGGTGGTGAAAATGCTTCGGCGGGTTATCAGACGGCTCTCCGTTTAATGATGTTTTTTATGCTTCCGGCCTGGGGATTAAGTAATGCCGCTTCCACATTGGTGGGACAAAATATGGGAGCGAATGAAATGTTGCGTGCGGAGCAGTCTGTGATGAAAACAGTGAAGTATAATGTTATTTTTATGCTTACGGTAAGCCTTATATTTTTCTTTTTAGGAGATTTTCTTGTAAGTTTTTTTACACAGGAGGTTGAGATTAAAAGCTTTGCTAAAAATGCTTTACACATCATGAGTGTAGGTTTTATTTTCTACGGGATCGGAATGGTGATGATCAATGCGTTTAATGGAGCTGGAGATACATGGACGCCGACTTGGGTTAATCTTATCGGGTTCTGGCTTTTTCAGATTCCGTTGGCTTATTTTCTTTCCAAACATTTTGAAATGGGACCGAAAGGTGTTTTTATATCAATTCCGGCAGCAGAAACTTTTATTACGATTGTTGCCTTTATTTTGTTTAGAAAAGGAAAGTGGAAAACAGTGAAGGTTTAAAGGCTGGAAGTTTGAAGATGGAGGCTTGAAGTTTTTAAACCTAAGAAAATTTGCGGTGTAATGATAAACCTCCAGCCTCCATCTTCAAACTCCAAGCCAATTTTTATAATTATTTTAACACCTAAATTACCTTAATTTTAAACTGGATTTTCTAAATTCGTATTAAATCAACTAAAATTTATTACTATGGGAAAAGGAGATAAAAAATCCAGAAGAGGAAAAATCAACAATGGAAGTTATGGTAAAAGAAGACCTAAGAAAGCTTCAAAATCTTACGCAGCTTCAGAAGAAAAAGCAAAGTAATTAGCACAGAAATAAAAAAGACCAAAGAGATAATCTTTGGTCTTTTTTGATATTACAAAATTAAATTATTTTCCAAAAAATCCTCCAAGGATATCTCCCAATCCGCCTCCGCCTTGTTTCTTCTCCTGACTGTTGTTACCTCCAAGAACACTTCCTAAAATGTCATTCAACGGATTTCCTGAAGATTGAGATCCACTATCGCCGAGAACACTGCCTAAAATGTCATTCAGAGGATTTGACTGCTGCGTCTGAGCCTGATTAGAAGCGTTTCCAAGAATTCCTCCCAATAGATCTCCTAAACCTCCTGCACCAACATTGTTCTGTTGTTTTTCTTTGCCAATATAACCCATAATTACAGGCGCTAACATGGCAAGAATAGGTCCTATCTTATCGATAGAAATACCTGAAGTTAATGATAACTGGTTTTCTACAGTTTGTTTATCATTTCCGAAAATATGATTTATAATAGAACCTCCTTCAGCTTCCCTTGATTCCGCCTGGGAAACATCATCTAAAATACTTCCGTCATGGTCTTTGTCTAAAGCGTTATTTAATGCTTCTGCTTCCTTAGTGTCCTGAGATTTATTTCTGAGATAAGAAATAATGAGCGGAGCGGCAACAGCTAATAATGCCAGGATTTGATTTCTGCTGATCCCAAATTTATTTTCAGCCTTTTCAGCAACCTGATTTCCGGTATTTCCTGTAAGTAGGTCGATTAAACTCATAATTTTGTGTTTATTTAATTGTTAAGCAAACCAAAGTTATCAAAAAATATTCCTGAATAATTTTTTTTAACAAAAATTACTGTTAAAGTTTAATGTTTTCTGTAAAGTATTGATTTTTAGCTTAATTTTTTAAAATCGGGACATTGGAGCAAGCTTCTCCAAACATTAATGACTTTACAATCGGTTGCAGTTGTTCTACTAGCTCGATATAAGCATTTTCAGGAATTTCTTTATCAGAACAGCCTTTTACCAAGACTCTTTTACCTCTCATTTCTTCAAAATCATACGTCTGAACGGCATTATGCATTAAAAGAACTTCAAGGTCTTCACGATTTCCGAAAACTACTTTTTTAGTTACTCCTGTGAGCTGTGCTGTTATTAAAAAGTAAGCCCAAAGCGGAACGATTGCATCTGCAGAATTGTAAATATAAACATAAGCCCCCTGGTATTCTTCAGTGTTGATCGCTGCTACTTTTTCGCGGAAATCTTTTTCTTTTAAAATCATTTCCATGAAAAGAAAATCTTTAAGATCTATCCCTTTTCTTGGACCTTTAGGAACGAGATCGGTAAGATCAAAATTGATTAAACCGCTTTCTGCAACTTTATTTCGGATTTCAAATTCTTCTGACATTTTTATCATTATCTTTGAACAAATTTACAAATTAAGATCTTACAAAGGTTTAATTTGTTCTCTATTCCTATCATAGAAACCTCCCATAATTCAAAATAATCTCATGGAATGAATGTGAAAAAGGAGTTTTTGGGTAGCTATAAAAATAATAAGACATTTCATAAAAAATGAAGTATTACATTATCGCAGGTGAAGCTTCCGGAGATTTGCACGGAAGTAATTTGATAAAAGCTTTAAAACAAAAAGATTCCCAGGCAGAATTTCGTTTTTGGGGTGGCGATCTGATGGCTGCACAGGGTGGAACATTGGTGAAGCACTACAAAGATCTCGCTTTCATGGGGTTTTTGGAAGTGGCAAAAAATCTGCGGACGATCCTGAATAATATTAAGTTTTGCAAAGAGGATATAAAAAACCATCGACCAGATGTTTTAATTCTTGTTGATTATCCCGGATTTAATTTACGTATTGCAAAGTTTGCAAAAGAGCTTGAAATAAAAGTGGTGTATTATATTTCGCCCCAGCTCTGGGCCTGGAAAGAAGGCAGGGTCGAGATCATCAAAAAATACGTGGATGAGATGATGGTTATTCTTCCTTTTGAAGAAGATTTTTATAAAAAACATGGAGTGCATTCTCATTTTGTAGGACATCCGTTATTGGATGCGATCTCCAATCTGAAAGATATCAGTACAGAAGATTTTAAATCAGAAAATGGTTTAAACGAAAAAGAAATTATTGCGCTTTTACCGGGTTCCAGAAAACAGGAAGTGGAAAAGATGCTGGAAATTATGCTTTCCGTAAGACCTTATTTTAAAGAATATCAGTTTGTCATTGCCGGAGCTCCGAGTCTTCCAAAAGAATTTTATCAAAAATATGTGGACGAAAACGTGCATTTTGTCTCAAACCGAACGTATGATTTATTAAGATGTTCAAAGGCAGCATTGGTAACTTCAGGAACAGCTACTTTGGAAACTGCTTTATTAAATATTCCGGAAGTGGTCTGCTACCGGGGAAGTAAAATTTCTTACGCTATTGCAAAAAGGTTGGTTAAAAATATTAATTATATTTCTTTGGTTAATTTGATTATGGATCGTGAAGTGGTAAAAGAACTGATTCAGAATGATCTCAATACAAAGAATCTTGTAGATGAACTGAAGAAAGTGATAGAGGGGGGAAAAAGAGCTCAGATATTAAATGATTACGAGCTTTTACGAGAGAAACTTGGCGGAAGCGGGGCAAGTGATCATGCCGCTGAGGTTATTTTAAAGGTTTAAAATATTGAATTATTTATATAAATCGTAGAAGTTTTTTCTGCGATTTTTCTTTTATATCATGAATGTTGTCCTGTTTTGAAAATTCTGAAATTTTGATGTGCAAATATTCGCCTCAATAAATATTTTTGAATAACACAACTCATTCGATTGAATAAACAACCACTTCTCATTCTCGTTATCTGCTTTATCTTTGGGATTTTCTTTCAGGATTGGTTTGATCTGGATGAAAATATTAACTTTCTGATGGCGGCTATATGCGTCATTATTTTAATTTCTTTTTCTTTAAAGTCATATTTCCTATTTAGAAGCAGACCTTATTTGTTGGGGGGTCTATTTTTTTTGATGGGTATTTTTATTCACCATCAAAATACTTTTTCACCACAGAAATTCTTGCTTTCTAAAAATGAAAATATAGAGTTTAAAATTTCCAAAAAACTAAATACAAATGAAAGAAATAAAAAATATGAGGCATTGGGACAGGCTGGAAAGGAGCAGTTTAATGCTGTGTTGTACATTCCAAAAGATCATGATGAGTTAGATTTTAAACATTATTACAAAGCCAATGCTTACATTACAAAACCTAAACCGCCACAATATAATTTTCAGTTTGACTATTCAAAATATTTAAATAGAAAAAAAATTGAATACCAATGTTATATTAATGATGGGGTTTCTTTTGCAGTAAGAAATGATCTGAGCTTAAGTGAAAAATTTTCTCAAAGAAGACTGAATGTTCTGCAAAATATTAACAAGTCCGGGATATCTTCTAAAACACAGGAGTTTCTGAAAGGAATTATTCTTGCCGATCGTACGGAAATAGATTCACAGACAGTGCTGGATTTTAACAGGTCCGGATTGGTGCATTTTCTTGCTATTTCGGGGACGCATATTGTTGTTATTTACGGATTGCTTTATTTTTTGCTAATTAGATTTTTACCTTTAAAATTCAGAAAATATGCAATTGTTTTAAGCTTGCTTTTTATCTGGTTATTTGCAATATTTATAGGGTTTGGAAATTCGGTTGTCCGATCTTGTATTATGCTGAGTGTATATTTTATTTACATGCTGTTGCAGAGAAAACCGGATTTATTACATTCTTTGGCCCTCTCGGCTTTTATTATTTTGATTGTTGATACTCAGCAGATTTTTGATGTTGGTTTTCAGTTAAGTTTCCTGGCTGTTTTAGGGATTTTCTGGTTGAATCAGCCTATTTTAAAATATTTTCCAAAACAGGATCATTGGTTTAAAAAATTGATTTTTAATACCGTCTCTATTTCTGTTTCTGCACAATTAGCCACGCTACCGTTAGTATTATACTATTTTCATCAGTTTTCATTCATTTCTATTGTTGCCAATCTTGTCATTGTTCCTTTTTCTGAAGTAATTATCATTTTTTCTTTTTTGATGACGATATTAATTGCTTTTAAACTTGATTTTAGCTACGTTAATATGGTCTATGATTTTGTAATTCAGGTGCTTTTGAAAATTATTCATTGGTTTTCTGATTTTGATGCATTGTTTTTTGAGAATATTTCAATAAACCTTATTGAGGTTCTGCTTCTGTTTTTAATAATTTATCTGCTGAGGTTTACCATTATTAAATTTAATGTTAAAAATTCTGCAAGATTGATAATGGTAATACTCGGCTTTTTTATCATGAGAATTGGTTTTGATTTTTATGAAAACCAAAAAACAGAAATTCTGGTTCACAACGGGCATAAAAGTAAAATATTTTCTGTGAAGAAAGGCAATAAGGTCTGTTTCTGGATTAATGAAAATTCTGATAAACAAAAAATTAAACAATTTATCATCAATCCGTATTGCGCATCGAGAAGAGTCAAACATGTTGAAATAAATACTTTTTCAAAATCAGCTCGAAAGGTTATTTATGATAGTAAAATTTATGATATAAATTAATTGTTATATTTTTTGTTTTTCCCTTATTTACAAAGCTGGGGGCTCTTATTTAGAAAGATTACAAACTGACTAATTGTGAGATTTCTCACTTTTTGATTTAGTTAACATTTCTTAATTTTGTGGGAAATTCAAATTTAAACTTATATGGCAGGTTTAACGAGTTCTACGATAGGTAGAAAATATGCTATGGCATTATCAGCTCTATTTTTGCTGGTTTTTCTTATACTGCATTTGACGACCAATTTGTTATCAGTTCTGAATAAGGATGCGTTCAATACGGCATCTGATTTTATGGGCTATAATCCTTTTGTGCAGTTCTTAATGCAGCCTATTCTTGGTTTTGCAGTTCTTTTTCATTTCATTATGGGATTTGTTCTGGAGATTAAGAATAATAAAGCGCGTCCTGTAAAGTACGCAGCAAACAACCCTTCTGTGAATTCATCATGGATGTCCAGAAATATGATTATTTCCGGAGCTGTTGTATTGGCTTTCTTAGCGCTTCACTTATATGATTTTTGGTTACACGAAATCAATTATAAGTATGTAGAAGGAATCGCTCCTGATGCAGAACGTTTTTGGCCTGAGCTTCACGAAAAGTTTGCTGACATCTGGAGAGTGGCTTTGTATGTAATTTCTTTTGTTTTATTAGGATTGCACTTAGCACACGGATTTCAGTCTTCTTTCCAGTCAATCGGGGCAAGACATCCTAAATACACTCCGGTAATTAAAGCTTTCGGGAAATGGTTTTCAATCATTGTTCCTGCGGGATTTATTTTTATTGCAATTTTTCACTTTGTAACTCAATAATATCAATATACCAGTATGAGTAAATTAGATTCAAAAATTCCGGCGGGTCCTTTAAAGGATAAGTGGGAAAATCATAAAGACCATATGAACCTTGTTGCACCAAACAACAGAGATAAGATTGATATTATTGTTGTTGGTACAGGTTTGGCAGGTGGTTCTGCTGCAGCTACTCTGGCTGAGCAGGGATACAATGTAAAAGCATTCTGCTATCAGGATTCTCCAAGAAGAGCGCACTCTATTGCAGCTCAAGGGGGGATCAATGCAGCTAAAAATTATCAGGGAGACGGTGACTCTACCTACAGATTGTTCTATGACACCATCAAAGGTGGTGACTACAGAGCGAGAGAGGCCAACGTTTACAGATTAGCTGAAGTTTCTGCAAATATTATCGACCAGTGTGTTTCTCAGGGAGTTCCTTTCGGTAGAGATTACGGCGGTCAGTTAGATAACCGTTCATTTGGTGGGGTTCAGGTAAAAAGAACTTTTTATGCTAAAGGGCAAACAGGTCAACAGTTATTATTAGGTGCCTATTCTTCAATGAGCCGTCAGATCGGTAAAGGAAGAATTAAAATGTACAACCGTCATGAAATGATGGAATTGGTAATTGTAGACGGAAAAGCAAGAGGTATTATCGCAAGAAACCTGGTAACAGGTGAAATCGAAAGACATTCTGCTCACGCTGTTGTAATTGCTTCTGGAGGTTACGGAAACGTATATTTCCTTTCTACAAATGCAATGGGATCAAACGTTTCTGCGGCTTGGAAAATCCACAAAAAAGGAGCGTATTTCGCAAACCCTTGTTATGTACAGATTCACCCGACTTGTATTCCGGTTCACGGAACTCAGCAGTCTAAACTGACTTTGATGTCTGAATCTCTTAGAAACTCAGGAAGAATCTGGGTTCCTAAGAAAAAAGAAGATTCTGTAGCGATCAGAGAAGGTAAATTAAGACCAGAAAATATCAAAGAAGAAGATAGAGATTATTATTTAGAGAGAAGATATCCTGCATTCGGAAACTTGGTGCCTAGAGACGTTGCTTCTAGAGCGGGTAAAGAAAGATGTGATGCTGGTTTCGGAATCGAAAATAATGATACTAAAGAAGGTGTTTACCTGGATTTCTCTACAGAGATCATCAAAAAAGGTAAAGAAGCCGCTATCGAAAAACATATTCACAATCCTACGGATCAGCAGATCTATGATTTAGGAAAGGCTTGGATTGAGGAGAAATACGGTAACTTATTCGTAATGTACGAGAAAATTACAGCTGATGATCCTTATAAAACGCCAATGAAGATTTATCCTGCAGTACACTATACAATGGGTGGTGTTTGGGTAGATTATAACTTGCAGTCTACTATTCCGGGATGTTTCGTAATCGGTGAAGCTAACTTCTCAGATCACGGAGCTAACAGATTGGGAGCTTCTGCTTTGATGCAAGGTTTGGCAGACGGATATTTCGTACTTCCTTACACGATTGCAGATTATCTTTCTGCAGACATCAGAACAGGTGCGATTCCTACAAACTCTGCAGATTTTGACAAAGCTGAAAAAGAAATTAAAGATAAAGTAGATTTCTTCTTAAATAATAAAGGAACTCATTCAGTAGATCATTTCCACAAAAAATTAGGACATATCATGTGGAATAAGGTGGGAATGGGAAGAACTCCTGAAGGTTTGAAAGAAGCTATTGCTGAAATTGCTCAGGTGAAAAAAGAGTTCTGGGCAGATGTGAAAGTTCCTGGTGATGCCGATGGAATGAACACTGAGCTTGAAAAAGCTTTCAGAGTGGCAGATTTCATTGAATTAGGACAGTTAATGGCGATTGATGCATTACACAGAAATGAATCTTGTGGTGGACACTTCAGAGAAGATCATGCTACTCCTGAAGGTGAAGCGGAAAGAGATGATGTTAACTTTAAATATGTGGGAGCTTGGGAATATCAGAGTGATGATATCACCACAGAAGTTCTGCATAAAGAAGACTTGATCTACGAAAACATTGAAGTTAAAGCAAGAAGTTACAAATAATCTCCAACCTATAAAAAAATCATTATGAGTGCAAAAAAAGGCCTTCATCTTACCCTAAAAATTTGGAGACAAAAAAATAGCAAAACTAAAGGTCAGTTTGAGACCTACAAAATATCAGATGTTTCTACAGATTCTTCTTTCTTAGAAATGTTAGATATTTTGAACGAAAATATCATTAACGAAGGAAAAGAACCTATCGCTTTCGACCACGACTGTCGTGAAGGAATCTGCGGTATGTGTTCTCTTTATATCAATGGTAGAGCACACGGTCCTGATACGGGTATCACGACTTGTCAGCTTCACATGAGAATGTTCAAAGACGGTGAAACGATCGTTATTGAACCTTGGAGAAGTGCTGCTTTCCCGGTTATTAAAGATTTAATGGTAGACAGAAGCGCATTCGACAGAGTAATGGCTGCAGGTGGTTTCATCTCAGTTAATACTTCAGGTAATACGCTGGATGCCAATGCAATTCCGGTTCCTAAAGAAGATGCCGACAAAGCGATGGATGCTGCGGCTTGTATCGGATGTGGAGCTTGTGTGGCTACTTGTAAAAACGGATCTGCAATGTTATTCGTAGGAGCTAAAGTTTCTCAGTATGCTCTTTTACCTCAGGGTAGAGTAGAAGCGAAGAGAAGAGTTCTGAACATGGTGAAAGCTATGGACGAAGAAGGATTCGGTAACTGTTCAAACACTGGGGCTTGTGAGGTGGAATGTCCGAAAGGAATCTCTCTTGAGAACATCGCCAGAATGAATAGAGAATACATGGCAGCCCTTGCTGACAGAGGATAATCTATATTGAGATACCATAAAAAATCGTCTCCTCACCGGATGGCGATTTTTTTTAGTTAAATCTTTCATAAAAGTGCTATTTAATTGCATTTAGTATATCTAAAAACTTATTTTTGCGTAATTATAAAATTCAAAATGAAAAAATATCTTTTATTGTTTATCATCGCGATTTTTGCGATGTCTTGCTCTAAAAAAGTTGAAGTAAAAGGAAAAATCACTGGCGGATCTCCATTAGAGAGAATCGAATTTATTGAAGCTTCAGGTGTGGCCACTTTACCGTTGGCAAATATCGGAATGAAAAATGACGGAACATTTACAGGAAGCTTTGAAGCTCCTAAAAATGGAATGTATGTGATTTCTTATGGTGGAAAACAAAATTTAGTGTATTTAAAAGGTGGTCAGACTCTTGAGATTTCTGGAAACGGTTTGACTTTCCCAAGTGAATATGTTATTACGGGTGATGCTAAGAAGAACAATGATTTCTTCACAGCTACTCAAAAATACCTTACAAATTATGCTCAGACAGTAAATATGAAAGAGCTGATGACAAAAGATGAGAAAACTTTTGTTCAGGGAGTAGAGAAAGTACAAAAGGATGTTGAAAAAAACATTGAAGAAAATGTTAAAAAGTTCAGCCCTGACAGTGAAGTGGTAGCTTGGAAGAAAAATGATATTGCAAGTACTATTCTTTCAATCATGAGTCAGTATGAGATGATGAAAGGTCAAATGTCTGGTAATCCTTCTTTCAAAGTATCTAAAGTTTTCACAGATTATGAAAATAAACTTCAGGAGAATAAAGATCAGATGGTAAAAGAAAACCCGGCGTACAGAAGTTACCTTTTATCAAAAATGAGTCCTGATTTCCAAAAATATGCTGAAGCAAAAAGCAAAGGAAAAACAGATATTACCACTTCAGAATTATTTAATGAATTTTTGAAAGGTAAAAAAGATCTTTCTCAGACTACTAAAGACTATCTTTTAGCTTTTGTAATGGCTCAGTCTGATATTCACCCTGGAACTCCGGCGAAAACTACAGATAAACTTAAAAAAATCATTTCTGAGGATATCAAAGATGCTACGATTAAAAGTGACTTAGAAAAAATTCAAATCGCTGTTAACGGTCCTAAAGTTGGAGAATTAGCTCAGGATGCATCATTGGTTAAACAAGACGGAAAAGCATACAAGCTTTCAGAAAATAAAGGAAAACCATACATGTTAGTATTTTATGCATCTTGGAATCCTTATATCGGTGAAGCTACTGTACCTGTTTTGAAAGAAGTGGTTAACTTCTATAAGTCTAAAATGAATTTTATTTTTGTAGACTTAGATGATACAAAAGAACAATTCACAAAAACAAGCAATTCTTTACTGAAAGGAATTCCTGGAACAAATGTATATGCAGATGGAGGATTAGGATCTGATATTGCTAAAAAATACGGTGTTTACGGATTTAAACTTCCTTGTTTTGTTATCGTAGACAAAGACGGAAAAATAGCAGCAAGATCATTTGTAAATCTTGGTGATCCTGAATTGGTAACGGTATTGGATAAGCAGACAGGGCTTTCAGCTCCGAAAGTAGATCCTACTGCTCAGTTACAGCAGCAGGGAATGGATCCTTCAGCGGTTCAGGTAGCTCCGGCACCAGCTCCTCAGCAGGGAAATCCTCAACCGGCTCAGACAAAATAATTTAAATTGATTATATATAGAAACCTTATCTTCGGATAAGGTTTTTTTTTATTGTATTTTTGCAAACTGAAATCGTAAGATTCCGATTAGAAAAATAGAAAATTTTAGAATGAGTAGGAAGAAAAAGAGAGATTTAATTCTTGAAAATATAAAGCTTTTAAGCGCCGGAGCAAAAGGTGTAGCCGTTGGAAGAACGGAAGAAGGTAAAACTGTGATCGTTTCCGGAGCTATTCCCGGGGATATTGTGAATGTAAAAGTTAAAAAAGCAAAGTCTAAATATTATGAAGGCGAAGCTGTTGAAGTTCTTGAAAAATCCCCTTACAGAGTAGAACCAAAATGTATTCACTTTGGCGTTTGCGGCGGTTGCAAATGGCAGAATATGAGCTATGAAAAACAATTGGATTTCAAGCAGGAAGAGGTTTACAATAATATTAAAAGAATTGGGGGAATTGATGATTTTGAAACCGTTCCGATTTTAGGGTCTGAAGAGCAGTATTTTTACAGAAATAAAATGGAATTTTCTTTTTCAAACGCTCGTTGGCTTACTAAATATGAGATTAGTTCTGAAGAAAATTTCGGAAGTAAAGATGCTTTAGGATTTCATATTCCGGGAATGTGGAGTAAGATTTTGGATCTTAAAGAATGTTTTCTTCAGGAAGATCCATCGAATGCAATCCGTTTGGCTGTAAAAAAATACGGAGTAGATCATGGTCTTGATTTCTTTGATGTTAAAAATCAGGAAGGATTCTTGAGAACCCTAATGATGAGACAGAATTCTAAGGGAGAATGGATGGTTCTTTTCCAGCTTTACAGAGAAGAAAAAGAAAACAGAGAAAACCTTTTTGAATTCCTGTTAGGACAATTTCCTCAGATTAAAACTTTGGTCTATGCCATTAATCCAAAGCCGAATGATTCTATCTACGATTTGGATGTGAATATCTATTTTGGAGAAGGGTTTTTAATGGAAGAAATGGATGGGCTGAAATTTAAAATAGGTCCAAAATCATTCTTTCAGACCAATTACAAGCAAGCATTGGAGTTGTACAGAAAAACCCTTGAATTTGCTGATCTGAAAGGCGATGAAGTAGTTTATGATTTGTATACCGGAACAGGAACTATCGCTCAGTATGTGGCTCGAAATGCAAAACAGGTAATCGGAATCGAATCTGTGCAGGAAGCTATCGATGCTGCTATTGAACATGCTGAATTAAATGGTCTTACCAATACGACATTCTACTGTGGAGACATGAAAAATGTCTTTAATGATGAATTTTTGGAAAATCATCCTAAAGCAGATGTTTTAATTACCGATCCGCCAAGAGATGGGATGCACCAAAAAGTAGTTGAACAGATATTAAAACTCGCTCCGGAAAAAGTAGTGTATGTAAGCTGTAATTCTGCAACACAGGCGAGAGATCTTGCTTTGATGAAAGATCATTATACGCTGGTGAAAATTTTACCGGTAGATATGTTCCCGCAAACACACCACGTGGAAAATATTGCGTTGTTGATTAAAAAATAATTTATTTAAATTTGAAACTTATCAAATCTTAATATGAAGTATTTTAAATTTCTTTTACTAGTCTGTACCTTAGGAATGTTGATTTCTTGCGGAGGAGATGATGATATTTGCGAAAGTGGAGAAGGTACTCCGAGAATGAAAATATCTTTCAAAAATGCAGAATCGGGAAAGGCTCTTACTGTTGATTCTCTGTATGTATCGGTAGATTATGGATCCGGGAAGGTTGCATTGGGTAAAACGGCTAATAATGAGTCCAGATTAATACCATTGCGTGTTGACGATTCGCCTTTTACAGATATTTATTTTAAAACAAGGCTCAATGGCCCTGAAGCTAAAGTAAGAGTCAATTATTCCACCAAAAATACCTATGTATCTCCAGGATGTGGAATTAAGAAATCATATGAGAATTTAAGTTCAGAATTAGTAACACCTAGCCCGGTTCAGAAGCTGGAATTAGGATTAAATCAAATAGAGAATGAAGACAAGACTAATCTTTACCTTCTTTTTTAGCATTATAAGCCTGCTGGGGTTTGCTCAGGATAAAAAAGAAGTGAAAAAAGAACAATGGAAGTATGAACCGAATTTTATGGTAGGTTTTGATGTTCTTAATTTTGGTGCTTCTTTCTTTTCCGACAGAAAACTGTATCAGGGATTTATCTCTTCAAGAGTAAAAGGTGATTTGCATGCTGTTATTGAGGCCGGTTTTGATAAAAACATTTATCAGAAAAACGGCTACGATGCCAAAGCGAATGGCCCTTTTTTGAAATTGGGTGCATTTTATATGCTGGCAAAAGATGCAGAAAATGCTTTTAACGGTTTTTATGCAGGAGGAAAATTGGGCGGATCTTTTTACACACAGGAGTATATGTCCGTGCCGGTTCGGGGATACGGAGGAAGCAGCTCTTCTATAGCATTTCCTTCTTCTACACAGTCTTCCTATTGGCTCGAAGGCACTCTTGGAGGAAGGGTTCAGCTTTTTGAGTCCAATTTTTATATTGATGTCAATCTTCAGCCTAGATATATGGTTTTCACAACCAAACAAGATGATATTCAGCCAATGATCATTCCGGGTTTCGGAAGAAGTTCTTCCAAGTTCAATATGGGATTTGCATGGAATATCGGGTATAAATTTTAGAAATACAGCTTTTTTCACAATCAGTTGATATGTTCGATTAAATCTTAAGAATTTTCTTAAGATTTTTTTTGTTAATAATGATTAATTTTAGTTAAAAATGATTTATTCGATATCAATTAATGCTTTATATTAAATTATTTCGTTTTTTTTAGCTTTTAATTTTTCATATAGATATTTTTGAGTACAAAAAAATGATGCCTATATGAAAAAAACTATTATTTCTTTATTTTGCAGTTTGATCGGTGTTTCAGCATTTTCGCAATGGACACCTACTGCATTTAACGGAAGATCAGAGCAATCTTCCAACATACGCAGCTATTACAGGCTTGATCTTAATAAAATCAGAACACAGCTTAAAGATGCTCAGGAAACAGGTAAAAGCGCTAAACCCGTGGAGATTTCATTGCCTACATTAGATGGGAAAATTGAAAAATTTGCGGTATACAGTTTTCCTGTTGTAGTTAAAGAATTAGCTGATCAATACCAATTGGGCTCTTATGTAGGAGTAGGTATTGATGATCCTTCAAAATTCTTAAGGTTCTCAGTAGCTCCCAATGATTTTCAGTCGATGATTATTAAAGATGGGAATTATGAATTTATAGAACCCCAGAATACTGATAAAACGGTATATGGAGTACATCCGAAATCGAATAAAAGTAAAGGAGGCTTTGTATGTACTACCGATGAAAATAAGTTATCTAAGCAGGAAATTGCAAATCTTTACACAGCTGGAAGCTCATTTAAAAATCAACCTACCAATTTTGCAAAATCTTCTGATAAGAAATACAGAACCATGAGACTGGCAATTTCTGTAACGGGAGAATACACGGCTTTTAATGGTGGAACCGTGGCGGGAGCTCTAGCAGCAATTAATGCCACAATGACAAGGGTTAACGGTGTGTTTGAAAAAGATTTTGCATTGCACTTAAATGTTCAGAATTTTCCGGGGATTATATATACCAATGCGGCTTCGGATCCTTATACGACTAATTTAAATTCAGAATTGCAACAAACACTTACAGCAAATGTGGGTGAGCCAAACTATGATATCGGACATTTATTTAATGCGGCCGGAAATAACGGAAATGCTGGTTGTATCGGATGTGTCTGTACCAGTCCTACAGCGGCTGATCCAGAAGGAAAAGGATCTGCTTTTACTCAAAGTACAAGTCCGGTAGGTGATAACTTCGATATCGATTTTGTAGCCCATGAGATGGGACATCAGCTTGGAGCTAATCATACTTTTTCAATGAGTCTGGAAGGAACAGGGGTTAATATGGAGCCGGGATCTGGTTCTACTATCATGGGATATGCCGGAATTACCGGTGCAAATAATGATGTACAAGCTCATTCAGATGCATACTTCCATGTTGCCAGTATCGTACAGGTTCAGCAGAATTTAGCATCCACAACCTGTGATGTTGAAACTGCGATTACCAATAATCCTCCTTTGATAGCAGCATTACCTAGTTATAATATTCCTAAAGGAACTGCTTTTGTATTAACTGCTTCTGCGACAGACGCTGAAAATGATCCATTGAGCTATTCATGGGAAGAAATAGATGACGCATTAACTACTGTTAATAAAAATAATTTAGGAACTACTGCAAGTGGAGCTTCTTTTCGATCTGCAGTGCCAAATTCTAGCCCTGTAAGATACTTTCCTAATTTTACATCTGTATTAAACGGGGTATTGAATAATAGTGGAAATACCTGGGAATCTGTTTCAATGGTTCCAAGAACTACAGGATTTGCAGTAACAGTAAGAGATAATAATCCAGCTGCCAACCAACAGCAGACTGAATTTGAAACACAGGAAATTATTGTGGGTAACGATGGTCCTTTCAAAATCAATACTACACAGGTATATCACAATATTTCATCTCCTGTAACGTGGGATGTAGCCAATACAAACGCAGCACCATATAATGCGGCAAATGTTAAGATAGATTACACTACAAATAACGGAACTACATGGACTGTTTTATCAGCATCAACACCAAACGACGGAACAGAAAACTTTAATTTTCCGATTGCTTTAAATGGACAGAATATTAAATTAAGAATATCTTCAATCGGAAATGTATTCTATGCCGTAAAACAAATATTAGTGACCACAGCTTCTAGTTGCGATGGAAGTGCTCCTACAAATGTAACGGTTGGAAATATCACAGCTTCATCTGCAGAGGTGAGTTGGAATATTGTAGTAGGTGCTACTTATCAAATCAGATATAAAAAATCAACAGATGCTTCTTGGATGCAGACAACTTCTACGACTAACAGTGCTACTTTAAGCGGTCTGGAAGATGAAACTCTGTACGATGTACAGGTAGCGGCAGTTTGTTCAGGAACACCTGGGGCCTATAGTACAAACAGTCAGTTCAAAACATTATCATCTGTTACTTATTGTTCATTAACATCTTCAAACTCAGATGATGAATTTATATCAAATGTAACATTGGCTAATGTTAATAGTACTTCTGGAGCGGGAACTTATACAGATTATGGTACAGATCCAGCTAAAACGATAAACCTTATCAGTGGTTCTTCTAATAATTCAGTTTCTGTAACCAAAACATGGACTGGTACAATATATTCAGAAGCAGTGAAAGTTTGGATAGACTTTAATAGAAACGGAACGTTTGAAGCAAGTGAAATGGTAATGAATTCTCCTGCAAATACTACTCCTACAGTAAGCTCTTCATTTACAGTTCCTGCAACAGCTGTATTGAACAAATCATTAAAGATGAGAGTTGCTTTACGTTATAATACATCACCGGATGCATGTACTTCGTATACATATGGTGAAGTTGAAGATTATAAAGTAATTGTTTCAAGTTCATTAGGTACGGCGGATTTAAATAATCCTAAGACACAGATTCAGTTGTATCCAAATCCAACTTCCGATATTTTAAATATCAGCAAAGTTTCCGCTAAGGCTAATTTTGAAATTCATAATGCAGTAGGGCAGTTGGTGAAAAAAGGAATGATTAATAATAATCAGGTAATGGTATTTGATTTAATAAGAGGTACTTATGTTATAACAATTAAAGATAATACGATTTCTGAAAGTATTAAATTTATAAAGAAATAAGAAAAATGAAGTGAATTTTTCATTAAAATTAAATGAAGCCCTGAGATTATTCAGGGCTTTATTTGTGTGTGAAATTGTCCATTTGATGGTGTATTGAGTATATTATTTAAAAAAAAGTAAAATAATCAGTTTTTTTTTTGGTTTTTATGATAATCTGTGGTTATTTTTGAGAAGTTAAAAAATAGTCCTTTTATGAAAAAACTCATTACTACTTTATTTTGTAGTTTGATAGGTGCTTCTGCCATGGCGCAGTGGTCACCTACACAGGCTCCTAAGAGAGGTACAGAATTCTCTTTGGTGCGTGGCTATTACAAGTTAGATCTTAATAAGATCAGAGAGCAGCTTAAGAATGCTCAGGAAACAGGACCTAATGCAAAGCCTGTTGAAATTTCATTACCAACTCTAAATGGTAAGATTGAAAAATTTGCTGTATACAGTGCTCCGGTTGTTGTAAAATCATTAGCTGATCAATATCAGTTAGGATCTTATGTTGGGGTGGGAGTTGATGATCCTACGAAATATTTAAGATTTTCAGTTTCTCCAATAGATTTCCAATCAATGATCATCAAAGATGGAAACTATGAATTTATTGAACCTCAGAATGCTGATAAAACAGTATATGGTGTACACCCTAAAACAAAGCAAACTGGAACAAAAAGTTTTGTTTGTAGTACAGATGAAGGTGTAGCTGCAACGAAGCAGATTGATCAGTTATATGATCAGGGTAAATCATTTACCAACCAGCCTACAGATTTCTCAAAAATGTCTGACAAGAAGTACAGAACAATGAGACTTGTAATGTCTGTAACGGGTGAATATACTGCTTACCATGGAGGAACTGTTGCGGGAGCTCTTTCTGCAATCAATGCTACCATGACAAGAGTAAACGGTGTATTTGAAAAAGACTTTGCTTTAAAATTAATTTTACAAAGTTTCCCGAATGTAATTTATACCGATGCAAGTACTGATCCTTATTCAGCTGCGTCTACAGGTGCAGCGGGTGCTTGGAATCTTGAATTGCAACAGGCTCTTACTGCCAATGTAGGTAACGATAATTACGATATCGGTCACTTATTCGGAGCTTCCGGTGGTGGTGGTAACGCAGGATGTATTGGTTGTGTTTGTATAAACCCCACTACTGCTGTTCCAAAAGGAAAAGGTTCAGGATACACTTCTCCAGCTGACGGAATTCCTCAAGGAGATAACTTTGATATCGATTATGTAGCTCACGAATTGGGTCACCAGTTAGGAGCAAACCATACTTTCTCTCACGCTATCGAAGGAACTGGTGTGAATGTTGAGCCAGGTTCTGGATCTACAATTATGGGATATGCAGGTATTACTGGTGCTACTACTGATGTACAGGCACACTCTGATGCTTATTTCCACAAAGCAAGTATTAGTCAGGTTCAGACTAACCTTATCAATAAGACTTGTGATGTAGAAACTACAATGAACAATAATGCTCCGGTAATTGCTGCTTTACCTACTTATAACATTCCTAAAGGAACGGCATTCGTATTAACGGCATCAGCAACTGATACTGAAAATGACCCTCTAACTTACACTTGGGAACAAGTTGACAGTGGAACGACTGCTGCACAGACTATTAATAAGACTAACTTAGGTACAACAACCTATGGTGCTTCTTTCAGATCGTTTACTCCGACTACAAACCCTACAAGATATTTCCCTAAATTATCTTCAGTATTGGCAGGAGTTTTAGATAACTCAAACAATGGTTGGGAATCTGTTTCTATGGTAGCAAGAACATCTAAGTTTGCTGTAACTGTTAGAGATAATAACCCTGACCCGGCTCAACAGCAAAGTCAGTTTGCTGAGCAGACAATTGTTGTAGGTAATGATGGTCCATTTAAAGTAAATACTCAGTTTGCATCTTCAAACAGTGCTACAACGGTAGAGTGGGATGTTGCAAATACAGCAGCAGCTCCTTATAGTGTAGCTAATGTTAAAATAGATTATACAACTGATAACGGGACAACATGGACTGTTTTAACAGCTTCTACAGCTAATGACGGATCAGAAAGTCTTACTTTCCCTTCTTCATTGAATGGTCAGACAATTAAGTTAAGAATTTCTTCTATCGGAAATGTATTCTATGCGGTTAAATCTGTATTGGTAACTACATTCTCAGCTTGTGATGGTACAGCTCCAACAGGTGTTGCAACAAGTAATATTACAACTAGTGGTGCTACTGTAACTTGGGCGCCGGTTTCAGGTGCTACTTATGTAGTTCGTTACAAAAAAGTAACTGAAACAACTTGGCAACAGGTGAATGTTACAACAAATAGTGCAACATTGTCAAACCTTACTGACGGAACGGCTTATGAAGTTCAGGTAGCTACAATATGTTCAGGTACAACTGGTACATTCTCAGCTTCAAGTAACTTTACTACTGCCGGACTTACTTATTGTGCAGTTGCTTCTGGTAATGCTACAGATGACTATATCGCAAATGTTACATTAGCAAATGTTAATAATAACTCTAGTGCAAGTACATATACAAGTTATGCTGCTAATTCTGCATTGCAGGTAAATCTTGTAGCAGGTACTCAATATACTTTAACAGTAACCAAAGGATGGTTAGGCGGAACTGCTTATCCTGGAGCAACTTCAGCATGGATCGATTTCAACAGAAACGGAACATTTGAAGATTCTGAAAGAATTATGACGGTAACGACTTCAGCTACGAATCCGGTTACTGCAATGTTTACTGTTCCTGCTAATGCTGTTACAGGATTAGGGCTTAGATTACGTGTTGGTTCATTATATACTACTACTGCTGGACAATATATTGGAGCTGCTTGTGGTACATATAATACATACGGTGAATTCGAAGATTACAATGTTGTTATAACAGGTTCTCTAGGAACAAGTGATCTTGCTAACCCTAAAGATGGTATCCAAATCTATCCAAACCCTGCAACTGATGTATTAAATGTTACTAAAGTTACAGATAAAGCTTCTTACAAAATTTACAGCGCTGCTGGTCAATTAATTGGAAGTGGAAATATCAACGATGGTAAAATCAATGTTTCTTCATTAATCAAAGGAGCATATATTATCACAGTTGACGAAAAAGGAAAAGATTTATTCAGATCTAAATTTATCAAAAAGTAATAAAATACTTTAAATAATAATGAATCCTCAGGCTTTGTCTGGGGATTTTTTTTATTTCAAATCATAAGATTGTTTTTGTTAAATTTTCTCAAAAAAAATGAGTTTATTTATTAAATTAGTAATAAAAAATGATTAGATTTGTGTAATTAATATAATATTTGAGAACATTATGAAGAAAATCTCTACTTCTTTATTATTTCTTTTGTGTTTGTTAAGTGTGGGGCTGCTCAGCAAGCTTTACGGACAAACACCAGCAACATTACCCTATAGTCAGAATTTTACGACAGGTAATGATTTGACGCTTTTGAACACAGGTCAGACCAATCAATGGTTCTATGGATCTGTAACAGGAAATCCCGGCGGCTCCCTTTACATCTCGAATGATAATGGAGTCTCTAATAGCTATGGTATCAACAACGAAAGTGTGGTACAGGCCTATAGAGATATTACGATTCCTGCGGGTACAACTTTAGCAAGCTTTTCATTCGATTGGAAAGGTTACGGGGAAAGTACTTATGATTATTTAAGAGTTTGGTTAGTTCCTGCTACTTTTACCCCAACTCCCGGAGTTCAGATTGCTCCTGCAGCGGGTAGAACACAGGTTGGGCAATTTAACCAGCAGAACTCATGGCAGACTTACAGTTCGCCAACAATGAATATCAGTACATTTGCAGGGGGACCAATGCGTCTTGTCTTCGAATGGAGAAATGATGATATCGTAGGAACCAACCCTCCGATTGCTATTGATAATATTTCATTATTTATTCCGACCTGTTTTGTACCTACGGCTCCTGTAGTCCCTACAGTAACGTATAATGGTGCAACATTAGGATGGACTGCACCTGCAACAGCACCTGCAAATGGATATGAGTATTATGTTTCAACAACCAATACGACACCAAGTCCTACTATGACAGGAACGCCAATTGCGGCAACTACAGCCACTGTTGGAGGTCTGCCTGGAGGGACAACTCATTACTGGTGGGTAAGATCTGTATGTTCAGGTACAGATAAAAGTACCTGGGTACCTGGCCCTGCATTTACACCGGGACAAATTGGAACAGGTACAACGACGACAGGTAACCTTCCTGTCTATTCTTGCTTTGGATATAGTTATTCTCAACAGATTTATACTGCTGCCGAAGTGGGAGCTGCTGTTGGTCCAAATAATTATATTACAAAAATTAAATTTTATGTAGATTCTCCGGCATCTACTCAGGCTAATTACAATCAGTGGGTAGTTTACATGGGTAATACTACTCAGGCTAATTACGCAACAACAACGAGTTGGGTACCATCAACAACTTTAACACAAGTTTATTCAGGAACTATGCCGACTATGACAGCCGGTACTTGGGTAGAAATTCCTTTAACGACACCATTCATATGGAACGGAACGGATAATATTGTAATTGCTGTTGATGAAAATGCTCCGGATTATTCTTGTACTGCATACTGGGGAAGCTATAATGCAGGGACAAACAGAGGTATACTATATTACAGTGACAGTGTAAACCCTGACCCGGCTGCACCTCCTACTGCAAGCAGCAGATATGCAGCTATTCCTAAAGTACAATTCGTAGCAGAGCAGTTACAGCCTTGTACAACAGCACCACCAGCAAACATTGCGGTAAGCAATATTACAGCGACTACGGCATTTGTATCCTGGACGCCGGCTTTGGGTGCTACTTATGTTGTAAGATACAGAGTCGCTCCAAGTGGAGCGTGGAATACCATTAATATTACAACACCTCTTGTTAATAATACAACATTAACCAGCTTATTAGAGCAGACAACATATGAAGTTCAGGTAGCAACAATTTGTGGAGGTACACAAGGAGCATTCTCCCCAAGTGTAAACTTTACAACACCTGCTATTTCTTATTGTTCAGCGGCATCTACAAGTACTACTGTTGATGGGTATATCAGTAATGTTACAGTAGTTCCTACAAACTCTATTGTAATGTCTAGTAATTCAAACTTCAGTAACTATACAGATTATAGTACGGATGCGACAAGATTATTGACTTTGGTAAGAGGATCTACAGGAAATCAGATTTCTGTAACTAAAACCTGGCCGGGAACTCAGTATTCATTTGGGACAGGTGTTTGGATTGACTTTAACAGAAACGGAACTTTCGAAGCCAGCGAGCAGGTATTAACTTCACCAAGTAATACGACATCTCCTGTAACGGCAACGTTTACTGTTCCGGCTGGTGCATACTCAGGAACTTTTACAACACGTATGCGTGTCGTTTTAAGAGAATCTGCAGCAGCTACAGCTTGTGGTACATTCACATGGGGTGAAGTAGAAGACTATGCTGTGAAACTAATAGATCTTCAGCCTTGTTCAAGTGCGCCGCCTACAAACATTACAATTTCTAACCTTGCAGCTACTACGGCTACGGTATCTTGGATTCCGACTACAGGTGCTACGTATGTTGTAAGATACAGACTTTCTCCAAGTGGAGCTTGGACTACAGTGAATGTTACTGCGCCGCCAATCAACCTTTATAATATTACAGGTCTTACAGAACAGACTGCATATGATGTTCAGGTAGCAACAGTTTGTGGTGGAACACAAGGGTCTTTCTCTTCTACGACTACATTTACAACTCCGGCATTATCATATTGTAATATGACAGGTACTGGAACAACTGATTATATTTCTAATGTAACAGTTACTTCTGCCAACCCTGGAGTACTTCCAATGAATAATACTTCAGTTCAGACCAATTATATCAGTTATACGACACCGGCTACTTTGATCAATTTAGACATTGGTTCTACAGGAAATACAATTTCAGTAGCGAAAGGTTGGTCTGGTGCTACTTATAATGAAGCAGTAAGTGCTTGGATAGATTATAATAGAAACGGAATTTTTGAAGCGACTGAACAAATATTAAACTCTCCTGCAAATACAACAACTCCAGTTACCAATACTTTCAGTGTACCGGCTACAGGAGTGTATACAGGTACTTTGACAACAACAATGAGAGTGGTACTAAAACGTACTAGCGCACCTGTGTTGTGTCAGAATGCTATTAACGGTGAGGTTGAAGATTATGCTGTAAGGCTAAGACCTTGTAGTAGCGCTACGCCGAACTTACCGACATTTACTGTTACTCACAACTCTGCAGTGATCAACTGGACCGGAGCAACGAATAACTTAAGCTATCTGGTAAGATACAGAGTACAGGGACCTCCTGCTGGACCATGGACAGAGGTTTATGCTTCAACACAATTGGGTAATATTCCTCTTACGGCTTCAGGATTAATTCCTGCTACTACGTACGAAGTTCAGATTGCAGCTGTTTGTGGTGGAACTGCAGGTACATTTACAGCAGTGAGAACATTCACAACAAAATGTGATCCGACTCCTCCGACTGTAACCATCACGAATGTGACAACAAACTCTGCTGTAGTATCTTGGGGACCAATTGCAGCAAGCTCAAACTATATTTTAAGATATAGAATTGTAGGATCTACTTTACCTTGGACAGTAATTGATCCTGTAGCGGCACCTGGAAATACACATACTTTGACAAGTTTAACACCTTATACAACGTATGAAGTTCAGGTAGCTAACAGATGTATCGGAGATACAGTTATTAATCCATACTCAAATCCAAAAGTATTTACAACGGAAAGAACTTGTGATTTACCTCCTCCGGGATTAACAATTACAAACCTTACGCCTACATCTGCTGTCGTGGTTTGGGATCCGTTCCCGGGAGCTTCTTATTTGTTGAGATACAGAAAAGTTGGAATTCCGAGCTGGACAACAGTAGCTGTAAATACAAATACTTTGACACTTACAGGTTTAACAGAATTAACGAAGTATGAAATGATGGTTGCAAACGTTTGTAGTGGAAATACTACAGGTACGTTTACTCAACCTTACTTCTTTACAACACCTACAGTGATCTATTGTCAGATGTCTTCAGCGAGTGCAACAAGTGCATCAATTGCAAAAGTTACTGTAAAACCTACAGGTAAACCAGTAATGGATAATGCTTCCGGAGCTTCTACTTATACAGACTACACAGGAAATCCTGCTAAGTTTATAGAAATGATCCAGGGATCTACAGGGAATGAAATTACGATTGAGAAAAAATTAGCGTCTGGTACAAATGCAGGAATTGCAGTTTGGATTGACTTTAACAGAAATGGCTATTTCGATATCAATGAAAGAGTATATACTTCTCCTGCAAACTCTACGACGCCTCTTACAGGAACATTCAATGTTCCGGCAGATGCATTCATCAGTATGACAGATTATAAATATGTTGTAATGAGAGTGGCGTTACAGAAAGACGGTATCCCTGTAAACTGTACAAACTTCCCGGATGGCGAAGTTGAAGACTACACAGTAAGAATTTCTAAAAATCCTGTACCTAATGCGATCAGCCAGACGGATATTGTAATTTATCCTAACCCGGTTAGCTCAGTATTGTATGTGAAAAATATTAGCCCAAGAGCAAATTATAAGATCTACAACTCTGCAGGACAATTAGTATCTAACGGAATTATTTTGAATAATAAGATTGACGTTCATGCATTAATCAATGGAGTTTATGTTATAGACATCCAGGATGGAGAGGAAATCACTGTTCAGAAGAAATTCATTAAAGAATAATAATTCTTAATTAACTTTAATAGAATAAGCTCTCAGAAATGAGAGCTTATTTTTTTTTCAAAGACTTAAAGACCTAAAAAAACTCGCTAGAAAATAAATTCTAACGAGTTTTTTTTATTCGATATCAAAGATTATTTTTTCCGTTTGGTCTTTTAAATCTTCTACATTAGTGTTGTTATAAATGATACAGTCTGCAAGTTTTATTTTGTCTTTTTCCGGCATCTGTTTCTCCATGACGGCTTCTACTTCGCGGTAGGTTTTTCCGTCCCTGTCCATTACTCTTTTAGTTCTGATATTGTCTTCAGCAGTTACCAGAAGAGATTTATAGCATTGTTTATGAAGTCTCAGTTCAAATAACAGCGCTGTTTCTTTAAATACTAAATACTTGGTCTGCTTCTTCAGCCAGTTTTCAAAATCAATTCGAACAGCCGGATGAATGATTTCATTTAAATGCTGAAGTAAATCTTTATTGTTAAAAACTTTTTCAGCAACAAATTTTCTATTATAAAGACCATTTTCATCATAAGCTTCTTCACCTAAAAGTTCTTTGATTTTTGCCTTTAAATTGTCGTCATCATTCACTATATCTTTCGCTCTGTCATCCGAATAATATACCGGAAATCCGAATTCTTCAATGAATTTTGCTACTGTTGTTTTTCCGGAACCGATTCCCCCCGTTAATCCAATGATTTTGGGAGTTGATAACGGATCAGGGTCTGCTTTTTGCGTCTCCGAATGTAATTCTTCCATACTTAAAAATTAATATCCAAAAACATCATTAAAACTAAATGTCTCATCTAGTCTCACTCCTTTTTCAGTCATTTTAAGACTGGCCAGTTCATGATGAGCATCGTGTTCAAAGAATAATAAATATTCATTATCTATACACTGTTTCAGGAATTTTCCTTTTTCTTCCAGTGTCAAAAGTGGTCTCGTATCATATCCCATTACATAAACCTGATTGATATGGCCTGCTGTAGGGATCAAATCTGCAGCGAAAACAACTGTTTTATCCTGATATTGAAGAACTGGCAACATTTGTTTTTCGGTATGTCCGTCAACAAAAATAACATCCATTTTCAAATCTGGAGCAAAACCATAATTTCCGGTAGTTGGAAGGGGTAAAAAATTCAATTGCCCGCTTTCCTGAATCGGAATAATATTTTCTTTTAAGAAACTTGCTTTTTCTCTTGCATTAGGCTCTGTCGCCCACTGCCAGTGGTTTTCATTAGTCCAGAACTGTGCGTTTTTGAAAGCAGGTCTGTAACCTGTTCTGTCGTCATTCCATTCAATGGCTCCGCCACAATGGTCAAAATGAAGGTGTGTTAAGAATACATCCGTGATATCTTCTTTTACAAACCCGTATTTTTTTAAGTTTTTATCTAAATTATCATCACCCCAAAGAGAATAGTGACCGAAGAATTTGTCATCTTGCTTATTTCCAAGACCACAGTCAATTAAGATAAGTTTTTTTCCATCTTCCACAAGAAGGGAACGTGTTCCCAGTTCGATCAGGTTTTTTTCGTCTGCCGGATTTGTTTTTTCCCACAGACTCTTTGGGACGACTCCAAACATGGCGCCGCCATCCAGTTTAAATTTTCCACATTGTATTGGATATAGTTTCATATAATATTAAGTTTTATAATGTATTTATTTTTTTAATAGTTTCATTTTCTCAGCAATTTTTTTTCCATTGTCATCCCCGTTTTCAAGATTGGAAATAATATTCCGGAAATCATTTTCCTTTCTGTTTTGAGATAGTTTTTGCTTGATGAAAATCTCAGTCGGAATGATTTTCAATCCAAAAGCACCTTTCATTTCTTTTTCCACAAAATCTCTTCCCATATCTTTTACCATAATGGGACATTGCTGAAATTTTTCGTATTTAGTTGTTAGTTTTTCTAAATGATGATACAATTCTTCCGAACTCATCAATTCAACTTTTCCATAAATCTGTACTGCTTCATAATTCCAGGTTGAAACATTGATATGGTCATACCAACTGCTTGAAATATACGTATGTGCTCCCAGAAAATCACAAAGAACTTCATCTCCGCTTTTCAAGGTTTTCGCTTGCGGATTTGCTTTTGAAATATGACTTTCAATACATATATTTTCTTTGTCGTCTTCATTCAGCATCATCATAGCATGAGTAGCCCTTATCTTATCTACAGAAGAAATTAATAATGCAAAAGAATTCTCTTTGATAATTTCTTTCATCAAATTGTAATCTTCGCTTTTATATAATTTTGGTATAAACATTTTATAATTAAAAAGTGAAAATGAATAATTAATAATTTTGTTTGGAAGTTTTCAAAATTGTAGTTAATAGTTTTATAATTTCCTCAATATTTATTTTTAAAGAATTAAATTCTGTGTCATTGATGAATTCTGTTTTATGTAAAAGTTTAATCCAATAAAAAGATTCATAAGCTTCCTTATATGATATTTGAAGTTTATAAATGAATTCTTTTTTACTAAAAGAAGCTATGCCTTCTTCTATATTTGCTCCGATTGAAGTTCCACTTCTAAGCAATTGTTTTGATAAAGTTTTTTCATTTCTTTCATTGTAAAGAACTTTATACAAGTTGATTATTCTAATTGAAAAATCAAAAGATTTATTTCGAACAGCATTATCTTTTTCTTGAAAATTCTCTGTATTTTCCAATATTAATTATTCATTTTTAATTATTTATTAAAAAAGTTCTCCCGGATTTCTAGGTATGGTAATATTTAAATGCTTGTATGCTTTATCAGTTACTTCCCTCCCTCTTGGTGTTCTGATGATAAAGCCTTCCTGAATAAGAAATGGCTCGTAAACTTCTTCCAATGTTTCAGGATTTTCGGCAATGGATGTTGCTAAAGCTGAAATCCCTACAGGTTTTCCTTTAAAGTTCTCAATCATAACACGCATGATCTTATTATCCATTTCATCCAATCCGAATTCATCTACATTTAATGAGTTTAGAGCATATTTTGTAATGTTGATCTCAATTTCACCGTTTCCTTTAATCTCAGCAAAATCACGGACTCTTCTTAACAGAGCATTTGCTATTCTTGGAGTTCCGCGGCTTCTTCGGGCAATTTCAATGGCTGCGTCTTCATAAATTTTTACACCTAAAACCCGTGCACTTCTGATAATAATCATCGACAAAAGTTCAATGGTATAATATTCTAATCTGCTTTGAATTCCGAACCTTGCCAGCATTGGCTTTGTCAGCATTCCACTTCTCGTAGTGGCACCTACCAGGGTAAAGGGATTTAATCCGATCTGAACACTTCGAGCATTCGGGCCTGTTTCAAGCATAATGTCGATTTTATAATCTTCCATCGCAGAATAAAGATATTCTTCCACAACAGGCGACAAACGGTGAATTTCATCAATGAAAAGCACGTCATTTTCTTCCAGATTAGTCAATAAACCAGCCAGACTTCCGGGTTTATCCAATACCGGTCCCGAAGTAATCTTACAGTTTACCCCAAGTTCATTGGCTATAATATTGGCTAATGTTGTTTTGCCTAAACCTGGAGGCCCGTGCAATAACACATGGTCAAGAGCTCCGCCACGTTTCTTTGCAGCAGTAACGAAAACTTCAAGATTTTCCAAAGTTTTTCTCTGTCCTGCAAAATCCTTAAAACTCTGGGGACGAATCTGTTCTTCCTGCATGAGCTCTTCGCGGGAGTAATTGTCTTTATCTGGATGTAAAAAATCTGGCATTAATTCTATTTCATTTACCGTAAAGATAGGAAATTTAGGTTAAGATTGAGGTTGAGGTTGAGATTAATTTCAGGCTGAGGTTGAGGTTTAGACTGAAATTGTAAGCGAGGCAGTTTATCATTTACAAGATTGATAAATTTTAAGTATTTTTGAGAGGGAAATAGTAATAACAAATGATAAAAGATTTTACCGAAATGCCGGTTTGGCAAAAAGCAATGGATATTGCTGAGAAATGTTTCAATATATCTGAAAACTTACCCAAAAAAGAAGATTATGCACTTGCTTCGCAATTAAGAAGATCTGCAGAAAGTATTTCGGCTAATATAGCTGAAGGTTTTGGAAGAAGAACACCAAAAGATAAAAGTAGATTTTACGATATTTCCAGAGGATCTGCATTTGAGACGAAAAGCCATTTGATATACGGAAACAGGGTAAAATATTTTTCAGAGAATGAGTGTTTAGAAATAAAAAATATGATTGGTGAAGTTGTACACGATTTAAATAAAATAACAAACCGACTAAATAATATTCGGTCTTAATCCTTAGCCTCAACCTTAATCTCAATCTTAAACATAATAAATGAAATTAATTGGTCCTTTCAAGCAAGTGGTAACACTTGCCAATCTTCCTTTAAGAGGAAAACTTTCTGACGAACAACTGGAAATTATCGCGGACGGCGGAATTTTAATTAACAATGATAAAATTCAAAAAGTCGGAAATTTTGAAATATTAAAATCTGAAAATCAAAATATAGAAATTGAAACCGTTGAAGGTGAACAGATTGCCCTTCCTGCTTTCGTAGATTCTCATACTCATATCTGTTTTGGTGGAAATCGTGCCAATGATTTTGCCATGCGTAATGCTGGAAAAACATATCTTGAAATTGCTGAGAGCGGAGGAGGAATCTGGAGCTCTGTGCAGCATACAAGAGGTGCTTCGGAAGAAGAATTGCTAAAAACCCTTTTGGAAAGAATAGATTTTTTAATTTCTCTGGGAATCACTACTATTGAAGTGAAAAGTGGATATGGTTTAGACGTGGAAAACGAACTGAAAATGCTTAGAATGATTAAAAAGGCTCAGGAACAGACGAAGGCAACTTTAGTTCCGACATGCCTTTCTGCCCATTTGAAACCGAGAGATTTTGAAGGCAGTAATGAAGAGTATCTACACTATATTTTATCAGAAATTTTACCTAAAGTAAAAGAAGAGGGACTTGCCAACCGTGTGGATATCTTTATTGAAAAATCAGCATTCCAGCCTGAAGAGAGCAGAAATTTTCTGTTTAAAGCTAAAGAACTGGGTTTTGAAATAACGGTTCATGCCGATCAGTTCACTCCGGGAAGCTCAAGAGTCGCTGTTGAGACGGGAGCACAGTCTGCAGATCATCTGGAAGCAACAATAGATGAAGATATTGAGTTTTTAGCACAGTCAAATACAGTTGCTACCGCCCTTCCGGGAGCTAGCTTAGGATTGGGTGAAAAGTTTACACCGGCAAGAAAATTATTGGACGCGGGTGCTATTTTGGCCATTGCAAGTGATTGGAACCCTGGTTCTGCACCGATGGGAAATTTAATTACACAGGCATCTATTTTGGCAACATTTGAAAAATTAACAACAGCAGAAGTATTGGCCGGAATCACTTTCCGTTCTGCATTTGCGCTAGGGCTCGAAGATAGAGGGAGATTAGTAGAAAGTTTTAAGGCTGATTTTGTGACTTTTAAGACAAATAATTTCCAGAATGTACTTTATAACCAGGGGAGTCTGAAAGCAGAGAGTATCTATATTGATGGGAAAGAAAATTAAGTTTATATATGAAAAACTTAATCGAAATTAAAGAAAAGTATTTGTCTTTAGGGTTGCCCGAAAAACATTTTGATTACGCATTCAATGCTGTAAAATCGGGTACTAAAAAAGATATTATCATAAAGAATTTAACCTCTGATGTCAGAAAAGTAGATTATACTTTAGCGAGTAATATGCTGGATGACATGTTTTCAGCGAATGGTGGAGAGTTCAAGTATGAAAATAGAGGCGGTTATTTATATTCTATACTTTATTTAATTGTTATTATAGTTCTGGGCTTAATACTTACTTTTTCTAATGATAACAATAGTTTAAGAATAAAATTAAGTGCAGCAATAATAGTATTTTTGGTATTGTTTTTCAGAACATTATTACCCACTCTAAGAGGAAGGTTTAGAGAATAATTTTAATAATTTACAACAAATGATTTGGCAGGGAAGATTAGACGGTGAAGAACTTCTTTACCACAGAATATTTCAAAGAGTAAAAGAAGAAAATAATTACGATTCTATTTCAACGAATGATTTCGTTTTACACGGATTTGCTGTTGATGAAGGGGTACGCAGAAATAAAGGACGATTGGGGGCGAAAGATGCTCCCGATGTCATCAGGAAAAATATGGCTAATTTTCCGGTTATTCTTCCTGACTTTTCTTTATTGGATTTTGGAAATATTACCTGTGACGATGGAAATTTGGAAAATACCCAAAATAATCTTGCCAAAAATGTTTCCAAAGTTTTATTAAAAGGAGGGAAATCCCTAGTGCTCAGTGGAGGTCATGAAGTGACTTATGCCCATTATTTAGGAGTAAAAACTGCCTTTCCTGAACAGAAAATAGGAATTATCAATATTGATGCTCATTTTGATAACAGGCAGCCGGAAAATGGAGTAGGAGCAAGCTCGGGAACGGGATTCTGGCAAATTGCCCAGGAAGGACAAATAAATTCTTTACATATTGGTATTCAGAGAAATTCAAATACTTTGAAATTGTTTGATACGGCTCATCAGTATGGAATGAAATATATTTTAGCTGATGAACTTTTCTTCGAAAATCTGCCGTCTATTTATCAGCGTATTGATGATCTTTTGGAGGAAGTGGATTTTGCATATTTGACCATTTGTATGGACGTTTTTAACGCTTCCATTGCCCCGGGAGTTTCGGCAGCTGCTTATAACGGAATTTTTGCAGATGCTACTTTTATGCATTTTTACAGACATATTTTACAGAACGAAAAACTTATTGCCTTAGATGTGGCAGAAGTAAATCCTTCATTTGATATACAGGATAGGACGGCGAGATTGGCTGCATGTCTTGTGAATGAATGGTTTATGGTATAAACAGAAAAACATATTTTTCCGATAGAGAAAATCATTATATTATTTAACTTAAAGGAACAAATTTTGTTGCTTTGATCATGCTTTTACTAAAAAAGCATTTATAAATTCATTTTTTGAATTTAAACTGAAAATTACGTTATGGAACAATTAATTGAAAATAAGCTTATTCAAGCTGATTTGGCCTTCGCGGGGTGGAGAAAAGTGTCGTTTGAAGAAAGACAGGGATTAATCAGAAAAGCCGCTGAAATTTTAAAAACTCAATCTGAAAAATTTGGAAAAATCATTACTACAGAAATGAATAAACCCATTTCAGAATCTATAGCTGAGGTTGAAAAATGTGCTTTAATGATGAATTATTATGCAGATGCAGAAAACATTTTAAAACCTGAAAAAGTCGATTCGGAGTTTACTTATTCTGAAGTTCATTATGTTCCGAAAGGAGTTATTTTAGGTGTAATGCCGTGGAATTTTCCTTTCTGGCAGGTACTAAGATTTGCTGTTCCTGCAATTTTGGCCGGAAATACAGTTGTTTTAAAGCATGCTTCTATTTGTTTCGGAAGTGGAAATGCAATTGTAGAGGTTCTTTTGGAAGCTGGTTTTCCGGAAGGAATTTTCCAGAATCTTGAAGTGGGACATAAAGATGTAAAAGAAATTCTTGAGCATGATATCGTAAAAGGAGTAAGCCTGACAGGTAGTGGAAAAGCTGGAGGAGAAGTGGCTTCAATCGCAGGTTTAAATATCAAAAAGTCTTTACTTGAACTGGGAGGAAGTGATGCTTTCATTATTTTCGAAGATGCAGATCTGGATGCAGCGGCAAAATCAGGAGTAAAGTCAAGACTTCAGAATTGTGGACAGACCTGTACTGCAGCAAAAAGATTTATTATAGATGAAAAAATTGAAGACGAATTTTTACCGAAATTCATTGAAGAATATAAAAAATATCAGATTGGCGATCCTTTAAATAAGGAAACTAAATTAGCGGGAATGGCCAGACCTGATCTAGCTGATGAACTGGAAGCTCAATTCAACAGGGCATTAGAAAACGGCGCGGAAATCATCATTCCTTTGGAAAGAGTTTCAGATACTGAATTTAATCCTGGTTTGATCAGAGTGGAAAAAGGTAATCCCATTTTACAGGAGGAGTTATTTGGGCCTCTTGGAATGGTAATGGTTGCCAAGGATGATGAAGATGCCTTACAAATAGCTAATGATATTCCTTTTGGTCTTTCAAATTCAGTTTGGACTGCAGATAAAACCCGTCAATTATTTTTCATTGAAAATCTGGAATCAGGAACGGTAAATATCAACAGAATGACAAGCTCTGACCCTCGTTTCCCATTTGGAGGTTCAAAGGCATCAGGTTATGGAACTGAACTTTCTTTATTGGCTTTAAAAGAATTTGTGACGGCAAGAACGATCGTAGGAAATTATTAATTTTTAGGAGGGGAGATGGAAGATGGAAGTTTACAAAAGCATTGCTTAATAAACCTCCTGCTTCACTCTTCTAGCTTCCAGTCTATAAAAACAAAAAAACTCACGAAAATTTTCGTGAGTTTTTTATTTTATAAAGAAAGCTTTTTTGCTTTTTTACTTAATTAAACCGTAGTCAATCTCAATGTATTTGTTTTTCCGCCTTCATAAGATGGAGTCGCATTGATGTTGATTACAAAATCTCCGGCTTCAATATAACCGTGATTATGAGTCAGCATATTCACCTGAATGATGGTCTCATCAGTAGGTTTTTTCATGTCATAATAATAAGCATGAACTCCCCAAAGAAGATTTAGCATTGTAATCACTCTTTTATTTCCGCTATAAACGATAATATGAGAATCCGGTCTGTGAGCTGCCAGCTGGAAAGCCGTATATCCTGAATGAGTCAGTGTAACGATAGCAGAAACATTTGTTGTTTTTGCAATTCTTACTGCAGCAAGACATACTCTGTTGGTAATGAATCTCTCGTCGATACAGTCAAAATCTTTTTCAATAGGCTCATTTTTATGTTGATAAAAATGGGTCATTTCGATGTTTTTTACAATTTTGGCCATATTTTCCACAACCTGAACAGGATATCTACCTACAGAAGTTTCTCCGGAAAGCATTACAGCATCAGCACCATCCAGTACAGAGTTGGCAACGTCATTTACCTCCGCTCTTGTTGGCGTTAAGCTGTTAATCATCGTTTCCATCATCTGAGTAGCGATAATTACAGGTTTAGAATAATATCTTGCTTTTTCAACCAATGTTTTTTGAATAGCAGGAACTTCTTCCATTGGAACTTCAACACCCAGGTCACCACGGGCAACCATCAGTCCATCACATTCCATTAGAATTTCGTCAATATTTTTAACCCCTTCCGGCTTTTCAATTTTCGCGATAATCGGAGTCTTGAATTTACCGTTTGGATGTTTTTCAATTAATTCTTTCAAATCAATAATATCCTGAGCATGACGAACAAAAGAAAGCGCAATCCAGTCAACTTCCTGGTCTAGCATGAAGTTGGCATCCTGAATATCTTTTTCCGTTAAAGCAGGAAGAGAAACGTTTGTATTCGGAAGGTTTACTCCTTTTTTAGAGCTTAGAGGCCCCCCTTGAATTGTTTTTGCTTTTACCGTGTCAATTTGGTTGGTCTCGATAACTTCTAACATCAGTTTTCCGTCATCAATTAGTATTTTTTCACCAACTTTTACATCCTGAGGAAATTGTTGGTAAGTCATATAAACCTTTGTGGAATCTCCTTCCATCTTTTCGTTGGTGAAAGTAAGAATATCTCCAGGATTTAGATAAGAACCTTCTTTTACAACACCTACTCTCAGTTTAGGACCTTGCAAATCTCCCAAAATACCTACCGAGTACCCATATTCTTTATTAAGTTCTCTGATAATTTCGATATTTGTTCGAACCAAGTCGTAGTCTGCGTGTGAAAAATTTATTCTAAAAACATCAACACCTGCTCTCATTAACCCTAACATCACTTCCTTCGACGATGAAGCCGGTCCAAGTGTTGCGATAATTTTTGTTTTTTTTAAATACTTATTCATAATACTGGATAATTTGATAAAGTTCTTCCTCAGAACTCAGTGTATAATCTTGAATTGGAAATACAAGATTTTCAGGGAGCAAAATTACGGAAAAATCAGGAAACTGTTCCGAACTATGCAAAATATATTGCACTTCAACCTGATTATTTAATAAAAATTTAATGTTTTCTTCTTCTGTGAAGAGCTCAGTCTGTAATTTTTTTTGTTTACTTTCAGAAGATTTATTTGAAATGAAGGTAAAACATGTTTTTGTAAACTTGTGATACGCTTCAAATCTTGGAAAATAATAATCATAATAATCCCCATGAAAGATCAGATCTTTCTTTCTCGAAAACTTGAGATCGTTATTTTGATTGATTTTAAAAAAAAACTCATGATCGGGTATATGTTTTGCTAATCTTACCAATCCTATGGCAATATCTTCAAATTCTATATCGTCTAGATCATAAAGTTTTTGGATTTCCAAGTATATTTTCTTTTTTGTTTAAAATATAAAATGCCCTCTGTGCTGCTTTTTCTTCCGCCTTTTTCTTGGAAGTCTCCGTAGCGTTGGCGATTTTTTCTTCTCCCAGCCATACATGGCATCGGAATACAATCGCTTTATTCACCTGGATTTCTTCACAAGTTTCATACTTTATACTTACTTTTTTCTTCTGGCTCCATTCAAGCAGAAGACCTTTGTAGCTTACTATTTTGTTCTCAAGTTTATTAATCTCGGTAGGCGTTAAGAGTCTTTCCAGAATGATCCTTTTACAGGTATCATAGTGGAAGTCTAAATATACTGCACCGATTAATGCCTCAAATAAATTTCCGGAGATATTCTCACCCAGCGCTACAGCAGCGCTCGATTTCTGTAAAAGATCAGTAAGTTTTAAATCTTCTCCTAATTTATTAAGATTTTTCCTATTAACAATCTTAGATTTCATCTGCGTCAGGTATCCTTCATTAGCCTGAGGATAGGTCTGAAACAAATGACAAGAAATAATTGTACCCAAAACAGAATCTCCCAAAAATTCAAGCCTTTCGTAATTACTGTCTTGATTTTTAGAAGAGTTTTTCAATGAAAAAGCTTCACGGTAAAGAGCAACATTCTGTACCTCAGTACCAAGCATTTTATTAAGCGTAGTGCTAAGGAAGAGGTCTCTCTCCGTTAATTTTCTTTTTCTGTTTTTGAGAAGGAATTTAGAAAAGTATTTCTGTAACTCCATTCATTGAATTTAGATTTTCGTAAATAGAACGCAAGCGTTATGCCCACCAAACCCAAAAGTATTGCTCATGGCTACTTTTACATCTTTCTTCACAGCATCTTTGAATGTAAAATTCAGTCGGCTGTCGATATTTTCATCATCAGTAAAATGGTTGATGGTAGGAGGAACAATACCATGAATAATCGTTCCCAACGCAGCAATAGCTTCAATAACTCCGGCTGCACCCAAAAGGTGACCTGTCATTGATTTTGTAGAATTAATTTGAATGTCGTAAGCGTGCTCTCCCAATAATCTCGAAATTGCATTAGATTCTGCAATGTCTCCTAATGGAGTAGATGTACCATGCATATTGATATGATCTACTTCATCAGCAGTTAACCCTGCATCTTCCAGACAATTTTTCATTACCAGGTAAGCTCCCAGTCCTTCAGGATGAGGTGCAGTCATATGATGTGCATCTGCACTCATACCACCTCCTTTTAATTCTGCATAAATTGTAGCACCCCGTTTTACAGCGTGCTCATATTCTTCAAGAATGATACATCCTGCACCTTCACCCAGCACAAATCCATCTCTGTCTTTGTCAAAAGGTCTTGAAGCTGTTTTAGGATCATCGTTTCTTGTAGAAAGTGCCATCATTGCATTGAATCCACCGACACCACTTGCTGTAACGGCTGCTTCTGAGCCTCCGCATACAATCACGTCTGCTTTTCCTAACTGGATCAGCATTTTGGAATCAATTATAGCATTTGCTGAAGACGCACAGGCAGAAACAGTTGTATAATTCGGACCGTGGAAACCATATTCAATAGAAATGTGTCCCGGAGTAATGTCCGCAATCATTTTCGGAATAAAGAAAGGGTTGAATCTAGGAATGTCTGTATTAGCCCATCCTAAAACTTCAGTTTCGAAAGTCTCTAAACCTCCGATTCCTGAACCCCAGATTACGCCGACTCTGTTTTTGTCTACATTGTCTTCCATGATTCTTGAGTGTGCCACTGCTTCTTTAGCAGCAACCAACCCAAGTTGGGTATTTCTGTCCATTTTTTTAGCTTCTTTCTTATCGAAATGGTCTAATGGATTGAAACCCTTTACTTCGCAAGCGAACTTGGTTTTGAAGTTTGTGGCATCAAAAAGAGTAATCGGAGCTGCACCGCTCTCACCTTTAAGAAGATTTTCCCAGTATTCTTTTGCATTATTTCCAATCGGTGTTATTGCTCCAAAACCGGTTACAACTACTCTTTTTAATTCCATAAACTTTGTTTAATTTCTTTTTTGTTGAAGAATATTATTTATTTACTACTTCCTCGATATAAGCGATAGCGTGTCCTACAGTAGTAATTTTTTCAGCCTGATCATCAGGGATTTGAATGTTGAATTCTTTTTCAAATTCCATAATTAGTTCAACTGTATCCAATGAATCAGCTCCTAAATCGTTAGTGAAGCTAGCTTCAGGAGTTACTTCTGTTTCTTCAACGTCAAGCTTATCAGCGATGATAGCTTTTACTCTTGATGCAATGTCTGACATAGTAAATTATTTTTTTTAATTGTTAGATGGTGCAAATATATAAAATTCTTTACGATAAAACATTTTTTTAGTCTTTTTTGTGGGTAGACTAACCTTATTTTGTGCTCAGGGTATTTAGTCTTTTCATATTCAGGTGGTTAGGTTTTAATGCTTTAAATGTCTATTTTTATAATAATTTGAAAATATAGAATAGGTCAGATTTTATGTCTGATAGATAATTCATTATATTTTTATATGCCGGATCTGAAATTAATTTAAATATTTAATGAGATTTAGCATTTAAGCATCAATTAAGTCTCATATTTCTAAATTCTAAAGGTTTCATTCCTGTCTGTTTTTTAAAGAGTCTTGAAAAGTAAGATGTATTTTCAAATCCCAGTTCATAGGCAATTTCAGAAACTCCTTTTTCACCGATGCGCAAAAGATTTTTGGCTTCAGAGATCAAATAAACGTGGATGAGTTCCAATGCTGTTTTTCCTGTTTCCTGCTTTAACAGGTCGCTTAAATAGCGTGGAGAAAGAAAAAGCTGTTCTGCAAGATGAGTAACATTAGGAAGTCCATGTTCTTTTAATTGTCCGTCATGAATATATTTTCTTAAAGCATCATTAAATTTAGAAGCTGTTTTTCCGACGATTTGTGTACGATCTATAAATTGTCTTTTATAAAATCTCTGCGCGTAGGTTAGTATAGAAGAAATATGGCTTAAGATAATCTCGCGGCTGTATTCATCAGGGTTGTTCTGATATTCGTTTTCTATTTTATCATGAATGTCAAGAATAATAAGTTCTTCTTTGGGTGAAAGATGAAGAGCCTCCGTTACTTCATAATCAAAATACCCATAATGATCGATGATTTTATGCAGTTGGTGACCATTTAAATAATCTTCATGAATAAAAAACATAAAACCTCTTTCTTCAAACTGAAGGTCTTTCATCTCAATAATCTGGCGAGGTTTTGCAAAAAACATACTGCCGTTATCATGATCATAAGGCATTCTTCCATACATGAAAATACCGGATTTTATTTTTTTAAAAGCGATTACATAGCAATCTGTTGTAAATTCCTGATTACCCATCGTGCAGGTTGAAAGGCATCCCAACATACTGAAAAGGGGATGCTGTGGCGCATCCCAATGATTATGTAAATGTAATTCTGTAAGATTTTTAAAATGTTTCATCTGTAATATTTCACTTTATACTATGCTCCATGGGCTTTAATGCTTACTTCTTTCCAGTTTTCAATATCTTTTAAACGATTGGTATAAATTTCATGAATAGAATGGTAAGCAATTTTACCGAATAATAATCTTTGTGGTGGGTTTTGGGTATCAATAATATCTAAAAAAGGCTGTACCGTAGCTTCGGGATTCCCCCAAATGTCCTGACTGTTTGTTGCTTCAGAGAAACTTTCACGCACGGGATTATAATCTGAAATGTCTGCTGAAGTCTGAAATGCAGAAGTACCTGCCCAATCTGTTGCGTAGCCGTTGGGTTCTATTAATGTGGTTTTGATTCCTAAATGGGCCGTTTCTGTTCCAATAGTTTCAATAAGACCTTCCACAGCAAATTTTGAAGCATTATATATACCTAATAATGGTAATGTCGTTAATCCCAAAAAGCTTGAAACCTGGATGATATGGCCACTTTTTTGTTTTCGCATAATCGGCAATACTGCCTGTGCTACCCAAAGAGAACCAAAAAAATTAGTTTCCATTTGCTCCCGGGCCTGTTGTTCTGTCGTTTCTTCTGTCGTACCGAATAATCCATATCCTGCATTATTGACTAAAACATCGATTCCTCCGAAATGTTTTTCAATTTTTTCGGCGACCTCAAATGTCTCTTCGCGGTTGTTTACATCAAGTTTCAAGGGAAGAATCTGATCGCCATATTTTTCTTTCAGATCTGCCAGTGCTGAAATATTTCTTGCTGTAGCTGCTACTTTATCTCCTCGCTGAAGAAGTGCTTCTGCCCATAACTTTCCGAATCCTTTGGATGCGCCTGTGATAAAAACTATTTTACTCATTTTAAAATTTTGTTTAATTAATGATGCAAAGTTACAGGCATGCAAAACAGACTGTTAGTTCATTTCAGCTGAAAAACAGCACAGAAGTACGATTTATAAAATTACGTATTAAATAAGAATTATTTATAATCGAAAGATGACTTTTTAAACAAAGTATATTTGAGCTTTTTAACAAAACGTATGCTTCCCGATTTGGCGGAACTTTGTCTCAATAAAAATCAATGAAAAATGAAAAACGTTTGGTTTATCACAGGAAGTTCAAAAGGACTTGGTAAAAGCTTAGCAGAAGCAGTATTGTTAAAAGGAGATTATGTTGTCGCGACAGCACGAGATCCAAAGCAGTTAAAAGATCTTGCGGACCAGTATCCGGATCAATTGCTGGCGCTGGAGCTAGATGTTCAGAATAAAGATCAGATTTATTCAGCTGTTGATGAAGCAGTGAATCGCTTTGGTAGAATCGATGTCTTGGTTAATAATGCCGGTTTCGGAATTACAGGAGCGGCAGAAGCATTTACGGCAGAGCAGGTCAGAAACCAGTTGGAGGTTAATTTATATGCTCCTATTGAAATAACAAGAGCGGTATTGCCCTATATGAGAAAAGAACGTTCGGGACATATTTTACAGATCAGCTCAATCGGAGGCAGAGTAGGGAATGCCGGACTTACGATTTATCAGGCTGCCAAATTTGGACTGGCAGGTTTTTCTGAATCTTTAAGTAAAGAAGTTGCTCCGCTTGGAATAAAAGTGACCTGTATTGAACCTGGAGGCTTCCGTACAGAATGGGCGGGTTCTTCAATGAGTTTTGCTAAAGATATTGAAGGTTATGAAACGACTGTTGGCGGAGTGAAAGCTCATTTAACCTCAGGGAAATTTCTGCCGATGGGTGATCCTGCAAAAGCGGCAAAGGTAATGACTGAAATTGTTGAAAATGAAAATCCGCCATTACATTTGGTGTTGGGCAGTGAAGCGGCGGCGATTTTAAGGAAAACAGATGAACAAAGAAAAGAAGAGTTTGAAAAATGGCTGGATGTGACGGTTTCAACGGATCATGACGATGCTGTGAATATTTTTGAAACGGAGTACGGAAAACAGTATTTGGCTCATAAAGGGATAAGTTTAGAATAATTCAACGAATGAGGCTGTAGATAATGCAGTCTCATTTATTATATTTGTATTGAAATGAAATCTAAAAGAGAAGATTTTGGGAATATTGTGTATTCCTGTTATACACAGGTAAGTCGGCAGGGAGAGCATTTTGTATCTGATCATGTATTGAGTTATCAGATCGCCGGAGATTTGGTTTTAAATGATGGAATTAATGATTATTCTGCCACAGATGGTACGATTCGTTTTTTAAGAAGAAATCAATTACTGAAGTTTATCAAACAGCCACCTGCAGTTGGTGGTGATTTTAAATCATTATCTATCTACCTTGGCCAGCAGATTTTAAAAGATTTTAGCCTTGAATATGGTTTGACCTCGGAAAAGAAGTGCTTTGATCATTCTTTACTGTTGTTAACGGACAGTTCCTTGTTGCAGAATTTTATGCAGACATTACTGATCTATCAATTTTCGGATCAGCTTTCAGATTCACGTCTTGTAGAGCTGAAAGTGAAAGAAGCTTTGATTTTACTTCTTCAGGAAAAACCTGAATTGAAAGATATTTTATTTGATTTCAATGAACCCGGAAAACTGGATATTGAAGCTTTTATGAATAAAAATTATCATTTCAATGTCAATTTAGACCGTTTTGCTTACCTCACCGGAAGAAGCCTGGCTACTTTCAAACGTGATTTTGAAAAAATATTCGGGATCAGTCCCGGAAAATGGTTATTGAAGAAAAGGCTTCAGGAAGCACATTATCTTTTAGAAAAGGGACGAATGGCCTCGGATATTTATCTGGATCTTGGTTTTGAAGATCTTTCTCATTTCTCATTTGCTTTTAAAAAACTCTACGGTTTGTCACCGAGTAAAATAATTTCGACTTGATTAATAATGATAAAAACTTTTTACGTAAGCTTTCTTTTTTCTTCTATTGTCATTTTTTCGCAGACTAAAGCTAAAATTGTAGCGGTAAAAGACGGAGACACCGTGGTAGCTTTATTGGCGAATAATAAGCAGGAAACACTAAGGTTAGCAGATGTTGATTGCCCTGAAAACAAACAGGCATTCGGGAAAAATGCCAAACAATTTACAAGTTCACAGGTTTTTGGAAAAAACATCACTTTTTACAGGGTTAAAAAAGACCGTTATAAAAGAACTGTTGCTAAAATTTTCTATGATAATGAGAAATATTTGTCTGCTGAAATTATAAAATCCGGCTTCGGATGGTGGTATCATCAGTATTCAAAGAATACGGATCTCAAAACCTATGAATCTCAGGCTAGAGCAAAAAAAATAGGTTTGTGGAGTGATAAAAAGGCGATTTCTCCTTGGGATTTCAGAAAAAGTAAGAGAAAAAAGAAGGTTTCTTAGTTTTCACTAATAAATAAACCCTCAAACTAAATGAGGGTTTCATATTATTTTTGAAAAGTCTCCCTAAAATTTAAGTTTTCTTAGTTTGAAAAAAATATTTCTGTATAACGGATAAATTCCAGCTTTTTTCATCATTTCAATCTGATGATGTTTTTTTGTAGGGTTGATCGGGATTTTTGCTAAGCCTTCACTTACATTTTTCAGGATGAGCTCGTAGATTTTGTGAAAATATTTGTCTCTGTCTTTTCTTTTTGTTGAAAGTAATAAGCCGAGCAAATATCTGTTATTGAATGGTGAAATAACGATATTGTAAACATTGGATATCGATTTTGAGCTTCCTGCCCAGTTTGGCATTTTGTGTTCCCAGTAAATGTAGTCCAGCAAGTGTATGTTGTGAGAAGTTGTGTTTTTCCATTCCCTGATAGCTTCTCTTTCGTAGGCTCCGTCTTTTAGCCCTAAGATATAACAGATGTCTTTTAATGAAAGATAGCGGGGAAGAGGATCATAGAAATTTCTGGCTACTTCGCTTATATTTCCGTTGATCAGATAACGGTTGGAAAAATGAATATTCATAAGGTTAGCCATTTTTCGGCTTTTTATATCATCTTTCCATAGGCTGGTATTTTTTTCCTCTACTTCTATAGAAGATATATCATAGTCAATCACTTTCAATTCTTTTGAGAAAGTATCTGTAATTTCTCCCGCAATTTTTACATCCTGCTTTCCGTCTTCAGTTTTGTGATTCAGTACATAATAATTTATTTTATCTGCGCTTTTTAATGAAGAAGCAAATAAAATTCTTGAATCCCAGCCTGCGGTAACGGCAATACTGATATTTTTCCTTTGAGACATACTTTCAATAGAAGCTTCTAAAATGGCAAGAGCTTCTTTGGCTACCCGGCTGTTGTCTAAAAGAGGTAATGGATCTTCAGGATAAAATCTGACAAACTTTTTGTTTTTTACGTCGTAGTAGAAGTTCGGAATAAGTTTACTGATGTATTTAAAAGGTGTTTTGCTGAATATGTTTATTTTACGGTCAATAATATATCGCGGTGCATTATCATCATGAATGTTTTCGCCATTTTTAATAAGGTTAGGCTGTGCACTGATGTATAGTTTATTATTCTCATTGAAAATATAAGTCTCCAACTGACCTGCTGCATCATTGAAGATATAAATATTGTCATTGTTAAAAAAAACAAAAGTGAAAAAACCTGTAAGTTTATTTAATTTTTCAATTTTTTGATCAATACTTCTATGGAGTAAAGAATCTACGATCTCTTTGTTTGAAAATTTTGGATTTTCAAAATCAAAACATTCACCAAAAAAGATAACATCCTCCTTACAGATTAAGTTTTCTTTATTGGAAGGATGTACTTGAATGCTGAGGTTGTTATGATAAAATATTTCCCCATTGTTTATGGGGAAATCATTTTTTTTATTCGTTATAATATACTGAAACGGGGAAATCTCCATTTTTATTTTTTAACAATTTCCGGGTAAAGTTAGTATTTTCCTAGGATTTATAAACAAGATCAGAAACCACAATGTTTAATAAATAAAAAAGAGAATTTGTAATTATTTAAAAGTAATTTACAAATTCTCTTTAGCTTAAAAAGTGGAGTTGGAGGGATTCGAACCCTCGTCCAAACAAGCAATACATAAGATTTCTACATGCTTATTCTACTATTGGTTTTCGACTGGAGGCAGAGAGCAGACACCCAACTTCCAACTTATCTTCTAAATTTTCGTGTTTTAGCCGAAGCATCTAAAACCTTATTTCTGCATTCCTATATCCCAGAATCAAAAGCCGCAGAACAGGGCGTTTGTGGAATATCTTGCTTCCCTACTGAAATCTTCGGGAAAACGCTTGATCTACTATACTTCGATATTAAGCTGCAAGAGCGAACTCTTCGTTGCCAGTTAAAATTTTGTAGCAAGGGATTAAAGAGATCGCGCTACGGTTCTCTGCATGCTTACTTACCCACTGACCTTGCTGTCGAAACCAGTCAACCCCGTGAATAAAGTGAATGCAAAGATACTACTTTTGTTTAAATACAATTAATATTGATTGTATCTTTTTGTTATTTGTTTTTAAAAATACCAATAGCGTATTTTTATAACCTAATAATAAGCCTCCTCATTCAGGAGGTTTCAGACGAAATAACATTAAAAAGAACATTTATGTTTGTATTTTAATAAAAAATTCTTACTTTTGCAATCCAAAATGAGATGTAATATATGTTAATAATTCCAGTAAAGGATGGTGAATCCATCGACAGAGCATTAAAAAAATATAAAAGAAAATTTGATAAAACGGGTACAGTTCGTCAATTAAGAGCTAGACAACAGTTTATTAAGCCTTCTGTAACTTTAAGACAAGCTAGACTTAAAGCAGCTCACAAGCAAAGAAATCTTAGCAAAGAAGAGCAGGCTTAAGAATTTTTCTTAAATCGCATACTAATTCATTCTTTAAATAGTTTATATTTGAAGAATGAATTTTTGTTTTTATACCTAAATGATGCTGGAGAAATTTTTAGAATATTTACAACACGAAAAGAGGTATTCTCCTCACACGATTACAAGCTACAGAAAAGATCTTGAAGACTTTTCTCATTTCTATCTTAAAACAGAATCTTCAGAAGATATTGCGAAGGCCGACAAAAAAGTGATCCGGAATTTTATCGTTGAATTAAGCGAAAATAATATTTCCAAAAGAAGTATCAATCGAAAATTGTCTTCACTTAGGAGCTTTTATCTCTTTCTTTTGAAAATCGGTGAAATAAAAATTTCGCCTACCGAAAGTATTTCTTCATTAAAATTTTATTCCGAAAAGCAGATTCCGATGTCTAAAGAGGAAATGCAAGTGCTTAATGATCAAGTTTTTGATCAGGTTACTGATATTTTAGACAAATGCATCGTAGAAGTTCTGTACCAAACCGGGATTCGTAAAGCTGAACTTTGTGGTATGACTTTTGAGAATGTAAACTTAGGCGGAAATGAATTGAAAATAATAGGAAAAGGGAATAAAGAAAGATACATTCCCATATCTGAAGATTTGTCAAATCTGCTTACAAGTTATAAAGAAATAAGGAAACCACAGACAGAAGATATATCATATTTTTTTGTCAACAGAAAGGGAAAAAAACTGACCGAAAAATTTGTTTATGTGGTAGTTAATAAGTACCTTAGTCTTATAACAACAAAAGAAAAAAGAAGTCCTCACATCCTTCGGCATAGCTTTGCTACACACGTTTTGGATAATGGGGCGGAGATCTCCAAAGTAAAAAAAATATTAGGGCATTCCAGTCTTGCAAGTACTCAAGTCTATACGAATGCTAATATTGAACAATTGAAAAAAGTGTTTAATCTTGCTCATCCAAGAGCGTCTAAAAAAGAAGAATTATGAAGATCACAGTACAGTCAATTGGTTTAACTCCACACGAACCATTAGAATCACACATTGAAAAAAAAGTAAGTAAACTTGATACTTTTTATGACAAAATTCAAGAATGCAAAATATTTCTAAAAGTAGAAAATAACTCGGATAGAGCGAATAAAACAGCTGAGATAATTTTGGCGGTTCCAGGCGATGATATCGTCGTAAAGAAGACAAGTTCGAGTTTTGAAGAAAGTTTGGATATGTGCGTTGATACTGCTAAAAAGCTACTAATCAAGAAAAAAGAACTGGCTTAGAAAAAAAAGATAAAAAAAGTCATTAAAATATTTGAGAATTCAAAAAAACCGTTCTATATTTGCACTCGCAAAAAGGGAACAGCGTTCTTTTGAATTCTTTTTAATTTAAATGCCTCCATAGCTCAGTTGGCCAGAGCACGTGATTTGTAATCTCGGGGTCGTGGGTTCGAATCCCTCTGGAGGCTCATTTTAAAATAAAAACCTGGGGAGATTCCAGAGTGGCTAAATGGGACTGACTGTAACTCAGTTGCTTCGGCTTCGTAGGTTCGAATCCTGCTCTCCCCACAGTTTTTTTTGAAAAAAAAGTCTTGCAGGTTTCAAGAAGTTTTCTTAGATTTGCAAACCGTTACCAATGATTTTGGAAACAAAATTGCGGAAGTAGCTCAGTTGGTAGAGCGTCAGCCTTCCAAGCTGAATGTCGCGAGTTCGACCCTCGTCTTCCGCTCAAAAAAAATACTCAAAAAGAGTAATTTTTTTAAACTACTGAAAAGCTCAGAGTAGAATTTTCTCAAAAGCTTTCAGTCAGAATATTAAAATTGCCTCCATAGCTCAGTTGGCCAGAGCACGTGATTTGTAATCTCGGGGTCGTGGGTTCGAATCCCTCTGGAGGCTCAATTTTAATATAAAATATCTGGGGAGATTCCAGAGTGGCTAAATGGGACTGACTGTAACTCAGTTGCTTCGGCTTCGTAGGTTCGAATCCTGCTCTCCCCACATTTTATATTAAAAAAAATCTTGCAGGTTTCGAGAAGTTTTCTTAAATTTGCAAAGCGTTTACCAATAGTTTTGGAAACAAAATTGCGGAAGTAGCTCAGTTGGTAGAGCGTCAGCCTTCCAAGCTGAATGTCGCGAGTTCGACCCTCGTCTTCCGCTCAATAAAAATCATGCTTTTTTAGTGTGATTTTTTGTTTTAATGCCGACTTAGCTCAGCGGTAGAGTGCTTCCTTGGTAAGGAAGAGGTCACGGGTTCAAGTCCCGTAGTTGGCTCATCAAAAAAAATATTACAACATTGTTGTAATATTTTTTTTATTTATACGTCATCTCAATTCAGAGATAAGAGGGATATATTTTATATTTTTGTTTTAAACAAACATAAATTATGAAAGTAGTTTCCTATTTCCTGTCTCTGGGGATATTTTTCTCTGCTTTTTCCTGTACAAATCAAAATCGGATTTCCAAAACATACGACACAGGTATTTTATTAAAACTTATTGACAAAAGATTACAGGTGGCTCCATTGGTAGCAAAAAGTAAATGGAATACAAAAGTTCCTATTGATGATCCTATACGTGAAAAAAATATATTGGATAGTGTGGAGGTTAAAGCTGGAAAACTTGGGGTAGATAAAAAGTTTGCACGGAATTTTTTTCAGGCTCAATTTACTGCCGGAAAAATTGTTCAGAAACAATTGCTCGAACAATGGGAAAATCAGAATCAGATGCCATTTAATCCCGTACCTGATTTGGGAACTCAGGTACGACCTGTTTTGGACAGTTTGACCCCTTTATTATTGATAGAACTTGAAAAAATCAAGCCCAATTCCTGTCGTCAAGAATCTTTGGATCAATTAAAAATAAAGTCCAGACAGATAATTAATATAAGATTTGATGATCATATTGTGAAAACTGCTGTAAAGCCTATCGAAGATTATTGTAAGACCAGGAACTGATGATTTTAAAATGTCATCGTATAAATAAGTATAACTTTAGAAAATTTCCCGATCTTATTTGACCTTATACCTTAAATTTAGCTTAAAACTACTCTTTTGTTTAATAAACTATGATGAAAATTTCGTTAAATTCGTATAAAATAAATATTGATGAATATTCTTTTATTAGAAGATGACCTTATCCTCTCGGCAGAGTTGTGTAAATTTTTAGAATCAAATAATTTTACATGTGATAAAATTTATGATGGTGAGACCTTTCTTCGTCAGATTAAAAATAATACCTACGACTTATATCTGCTTGACATCAATGTTCCGAAAATAAACGGTTTGGATGTTTGCCAGACCATCCGCTCTTTTGATAAAAATACGCCCATCATTATTATCTCTGCATATGGAGATCTTTCCGATAAAAAAGATGCGTTTACCAGACTGGCAGATGACTATCTGGTGAAGCCTTTTCAATTTGAAGAATTATTGCTGCGTATGAATTCTCTGCTGAGGAGAAAAGCACCGGTGGATTCTACAGATCAGGATATCATCAGGATCGATGATTTGATTATTAATAAAACCGAACAAAAGGTTTTTCGTGCAGGAAATGAAATTGCTCTTACCCTGAAAGAATTTCAATTGCTGGTTTATCTGGCAGAAGCGCAGGGAAGAACGGTTTCCAAGCAGCAGATCACAGAACATGTCTGGGAACATAACTTTAATACAAATACGAATACAGTAGAAGTGTACATCAATTTTTTAAGAAAGAAAATCGATAAAGATTTTAAAGTGAAGCTGATTCATACACGTTCCGGTTTCGGGTATTATTTAAGTCCATTATAGAAGATGTCTTTAAAACGGAAGATAGCCCTCAATCTCAGTATTGCCTTTTCATTGCTTTTTGGTATTGTGATGGTGATCATCTATATGTCTTTTAATGATTTCAGAAGAGATGAATTTAAAGAAAGATTCAGACAGAGGCTGGAATTTACATCGCATTTTATTGCTAAGTCTAAAGATTTCGAAGAGGAAGCTCCTGTTTTTTTTAATGAAAACTCAGATAATATTCTTTTAAATGAAACCATCTTAATTTTTAACGGACAGAAAGAATTAATCTACAGTACCATCAAAGACAGAAATGTGACATGGGACACCGCATTATTGAGAGAGCTTGACGAGAAAAAAATTATCTATACAGAAAAAACAGTTCCCGAAATATATGCTGCTCTCCGAACGATCAACGGGGAAAACTATTATATTCTTACAAGCGCCTTTGATACCAATGGAAAATCAAAACTGGAATATCTTAAATATCTTTTGATCACGGCTTATGTGATGAGTACGCTTCTGATTGGTTTTTTCAGCTATTATTTTATGGGGCAGTTTCTAAGACCTTTAGAAGAGTTGAATCAGGAAATTTCGGAAGTTACTGCTCATAAATTAACGACCCAGATTCCCGTGCGTGATTCCAATGATGAAATAAATGTGCTTGCCCAGTCTTTTAACACTATGATCAAAAGACTCGATGATGTTTTCCAGTCCCAGAAAGACTTTACGGCAAGTGCTTCTCATGAAATAAGGACTCCGATTACAAGAATGGCTTTTCAATTGGAGAATTTAATCAAACTCGAGCAGCATTCTCCTAAAACATTATCTTCTTTAAAGCAAATTCAGAAAGATGTGTATCAATTGTCGGATCTTACGAATTCATTAATCCTGTTAACCAAGTTTGATAAAGAAAACATTCAGACTATTTATGAAGAAGTAAGAATTGATGAGGTTATTTTTGAATCTTTCGAAGCCGTTGAAAAAAGCTATCCGAATCTTAAAATGGATTTTCTGATTTCTGAAAATACTTCTGAAAATGCTTTGCTGACAATAAAAGGAGTTCAGTCTTTACTGGATATCGTGTTTATTAACTTATTTAAAAATGCAGCGGTATATTCTGATGATACAGAAGTTGATGTTTTAATCACCGAAACCAATGATTATCTTACGGTAGATGTAATTTCTCACGGAAATACAATTCCCAAAGAAGAGCAGACGAAGTTATTTGAAGCCTTTGCAAGAGGAAATAATTCTCAGAATATTTCAGGTTCCGGACTTGGCCTCCGAATCGTTAAAAGAATTCTGGAATACCACGGGGCGAAAATCAGATATTCATCTCCGGGAGATCTGCTGAATAAATTCAGTGTGATCTTTAATAAATAAAATGACAAAGTTCATCAAAGACATCATTTTTTCGATTAAATAATGATAATTTTATTTCATACGACTTAGCAGTTTGTACGTTGAATATTTATCCAATGTTAATAAAATCAACATATTATCATTCCCCAAAATCAAATTTTAATTTTTTTTTAAGTATTCTTTAAGAGCATTTTAATAGCAGAAGGGCATTTTTGTTTCATGAAAATTGAGAAAATAAACAAAATTGCTGGGCTGTTTGTTGTCTTTTCCTCTCTGATGGCGGCACAACAGCAGATGTCGCTTTTAGATTGTGAGCAGGCTTTTCAGAGCAACAATCTTCAATTGCTCGCGGAACAGTATAACATCAACATGGCTGATGCAGATATTCTGCAGGCCAAAATCTGGGAACTCCCACAAGCCAGCGGATATATCAATGCTTATAATCCTGAAGGGAAAAGAGCTTTTGATGTTGGAAAGGCAAAAGGAGTAGAAATTAGCCAGTTGATTTATATGGGCGGTAAAAAGAAAAATGAAATTGCTTTTGCAAAATCTAATAAAGAGCTGGCTCAACTCCAATTTTCCCAACTTCTCGTTGACTTAAGAGCACAGCTCCGTACGACGTATTTCAATCTTTATTACGAAAAACTGAAATTTGAGAATACCAATAAACAATTGGGATATATGAACGACCTTTTAGCAGCTTATAAAGTACAGTCTGCAAAAGGAAATGTTTCGCTTAAAGATGAAGTACGACTTCAGAGTATTGTTATCCAGCTAAAGAATGATAAAGTCGGAATTAATAAAAATATTCTTGAGTTTGAACAAAACCTTAAAGTTTTAACAGGATCCGGTGAAGATATCGAACCAAAACTTACCGAAACAGAAGCGAAAGATATTTTAGCTTCCCAGCCTTTTGGAGATGATGCTGAATTAAAAAGAAAAGCAATTGAAAATAATGCAGATTATCAATATAATTTAAAATTAATTGATAATAGTAAGCTATATGCTCAGTGGCAAAAATCTTTAAACGTTCCCGATTTAAATGTTGGAGCGCAATATGATCAAAACAGCGGAACTTTTAAAAATGAAGTTAATTTAACGCTTGGAATTCCTCTGCCCTTGTGGAAATCTAATAAAGGAAATGTTGAAAAAGCCAATTACGCAATTCAGCAAAATCAAAAAAATGCAGAATTTCAAAAATTAACGCTTGAAACCAAAGTGCAATCTGCCTATAAAATCTGGAAAGAACAATATGATCAGCTCGCAGAAATCAAATCTGCAGATCTTAATAATATGGACCTGGTATACAACGGAATGCTGACTAATTTCAGAAAAGGCAATGTAAGCCTTATCGAATTTGCAGATTTCATGGACAGCTACAGAGAAACGGCTCTTCAGATTTATGATATGAAAAATGATCTTATGGAGTCGGCAGAACAATTAAATCAACTAGTACAAACGAAAATCTTCTATTAAACTTAAACAATGAAAAAATATATAATTCCGGTAATGGTAGCGTTGTCCATTTTATCATGCTCAAAAAAGCAGGAAGAAAAGGCACCACAGGCGAAAAAAGGTTTTGAACTGAGCAATACGATGCTGAGTTCTATTGCTTTAGCAAAAGTTGAAAAAAAATATATAGAAGACGATTATAATTTTTACGGAAAAATATCGGCTGATAAAAATAGTTATATAGATGTTTATCCGCTGGTTGGAGGAAATGTTTTGAGTGTAAATGTAGAGTTGGGAGATCATGTGAAGAAAGGGCAGGTTTTGGCTACCATCAGAAGTACGGAGCTGGCGGAAGTTCAGAAAGATGTAAGTGATGCGAGAACAGATTTGGTCGTTGCTCAAAATAATCTGCGTGTTGCAAAGGAAATGTATGAAGGAAAACTGAATACGGAGAGAGATGTTTTGGAAGCCAAAAGCCAGTTGCAGAAAGCACAGGACCAGATGCAGAGAGCAAGTGCGGTAAGTACGGTCTATAATGTGAAGAAAGGGAATATTTACAGTGTAGTAGCTCCGATCAGCGGATACATCGTTCAGAAAAATATCAATAAAGATATGCAGCTCAGAAGTGACAGAAGCGAAAATATCTTTGATGTGGCCAATACAACGAATGTCTGGGCCATTATGAACGTAAATGAATCTGATATTGATAAAATAAGTCTGGGAATGAAAGCTCAGGTTTCTACTTTGTCCTATCCGGATAAGGTTTTTGATGGAAAAATTGATAAAATATTTAAAATCATTGATCCACAAACCAACGCTATGCAGGCAAGAGTGGTTTTGGATAATGCCAACGGATTGCTGATTCCTGAAAGTAAAGCGACCATAAAAGTGTCAAGTTCTGAAAATACTACGGCATTAACTGTGCCTTCTAAGGCGGTTATTTTTGATGATAACAGAAGTTTTGTAGTGATTTATAAATCACGCACAGATGTAAAAGTGAAAGAAATAAAAGTTTTGAAGCAGGTAGGAGATACGACCTATGTTTCTGAAGGTCTGATGGAAGGAGAACAGGTAATTACCAATAATCAGTTGTTGATCTATCGTTCTTTGAACAGTTAATTTATACCATTAAGATTTGATTAAACTTTTAAAAATGTAAAGACTGTTCTTTTCAAATAGAATTATTTTGAATGATGTTGTCAGGCTGAGGTTCTCGAAGCCTTGTTAATAAAGATCCTTCGACTGCTTCGCGCTCAGGATGACAATTGAAAATTTAATTATTAGAAGAACCTTTGCATTTAATATAAGAAGAATTAAAAATTTCTTTCAACGACTTTTTTAGGTCACAAAAAATCTATCATGAATAAATTCATAAAAAATATAATTGCTTTTTCGTTAAAAAATAAAGCATTTACCTTTATTTGGGTAGCTATTCTTGCGGTCGCGGGCTTTATAAGTTTCAAAAACATGCCTATTGAAGCTTTTCCCGATGTTACCAATACCCAAATTGTAATCATTACCCAATGGAATGGGCGAAGCGCAGAAGAAGTAGAACGCTTTGTGACAACACCCATCGAATTGGCGATGAGTCCGGTTCAGAAGAAAACGAGTGTAAGAAGCACCACCATGTTTGGGCTTTCTATTGTGAAAATTCTTTTTGACGATGGGGTGGATGATATGTTTGCCAGGAATCAGGTCAATAACCAATTGAGAACTGTAAGCCTTCCTGATGAGGTAGACCCCGAAGTTCAGCCACCCTACGGACCTACCGGAGAGATTTTCCGATATACACTGGAAAGTAAAACCAAAGATTCCAGGGAGTTATTAACTTTACAAAACTGGGTGATTGACCGTGCTTTGAGAGGTGTTCCCGGAGTTGCTGATATCAATGTTTTCGGAGGTCAGGATAAAGTTTTTGAGTTAAGTATTGACCCGAGAGCATTGGATAAATACAATCTGACACCGCTTCAGGTGTACGATGCTGTTACGAAGAGTAACTTAAATGTAGGAGGTGATGTTATTGAGAAAAACGGACAGGCCTATGTCGTAAGAGGAATCGGTTTGGTAAAATCTATTGCAGATATTGGAAATATTACCATTGAGAACGATAACGGAAACCCTGTTTTAGTTAAAAATGTAGCAGATGTGCATGAAGGATCGCTTCCTAGAGTAGGGCAGGCCGGATTAAATAATCATGAAGATACAGTGGAAGGTATTGTCGTGATGAGAAAAGGGGAAAATCCACGTGAAGTTTTGGTAGGTGTAAAAGCTAAAATTAAAGAACTTAATGAAAAGATTCTTCCAAAAGATGTAAAAATGGTCACTTTCTATGACCGTGATAATCTGATGGACTTTACAACAGAAACCGTAATGCATAACTTACTGGAAGGTATTGTACTGGTAACGGTGATTGTATTGATTTTCATGGCAGACTGGAGAACGACTTTAATTGTTTCCATTATTATTCCTTTATCCTTATTATTTGCATTTTTATGTCTGAAAATTGCAGGAATGAGTGCCAATTTACTTTCTTTGGGAGCTGTAGATTTTGGAATTATCATTGACGGAGCCGTCGTTATGGTAGAAGGTCTCTTCGTAATGCTGGATCATAAGGCGCTGAAATATGGACAGGAAAAGTTCAATAAAATGTCTAAGGGAGGTTGGATTAAGCAAACAGGAACCGGTTTAGGAAAAGCTATTTTCTTTTCGAAATTAATTATTATTACTTCATTAATTCCGATTTTCTCATTCCAGAAAGTAGAAGGGAAGATGTTCTCGCCATTAGCCTTTACCTTAGGATTTGCATTGATGGGAGCTTTGATTTTTACCCTGACTTTAGTTCCTGTGCTTTCGCATATCCTTTTAAATAAAAATGTAAAAGAAAAAAACAATCCTTTTGTTAATTTCTGGGACCGAATTGTATTAAAGGGTTTCAACTTTACTTTTAAGCACAAAAAAATGAGTTTAATTGTCTCTATTGCTTTTCTGGCGGTGACTTTATTCTCAGGAAAGTTTTTAGGAACAGAATTCTTACCGCAGCTCAATGAAGGCTCATTGTGGATTACTGCAGAAATGCCTATGAGCTCATCTTTAAAGGAATCTTTAAAAACCGCAGATCTTTTAAAGAAAGATATCATGAGCTTTGGTGAGGTTACGGATGTTCTTGCCCAGACAGGGAGGAGTAATGACGGTACCGACCCGAACGGATTCGGATTCGTACAGTTTGCCGTTAATCTTAAACCAAAAGATGATTGGAAACGTAAAATCAGCTATGATGAACTGATTGAAGAAATTGACAAAAAACTGAGAACGTATCAGGGAATCACCTTTAACTACTCACAGCCTATTTCTGACAACGTTGCCGAAGCAGTAGCAGGTTTCAAAGCTGAAAACGGAATTAAAATTTACGGAGACAATCTGCAGACTTTAGATAAACTAGCAGAGAAAGTATTGAAAGAGATAAAAGGAGTTGAAGGTGTAAAAGATCCGGGAATTATTAAAAATATTGGTCAGCCGGAAGTAAGTGTGGTGCTGGACAGAGATAAAATGGCCGCTTACGGAGTAATGCCGGATGATGCACAGTCTGTTCTGGAAATGGCTTTCGGGGGTAAAACTGCTTCAGAAATGTTTGACGGAGAAAGGAAGTTTCCGATCAGATTAAGGTACTCTCAGGAATACAGAAAAGATGAAAACGATATTGCTTCATTAATGGTTCCTACCCAGGACGGCGCGAAAATTCCGTTAAAAGAAATCAGTACCATTGAGAAGGACAACGGAGCTGCATTTATTTACAGAGATGATATTAAACGTTATATTGGAGTTAAGTTTTCTATTCGTGATCGTGATTTGGGAGGGACAATTGCCGATGCCCAGAAAAAAGTAGCTAAAATAGATCTTCCGGACGGATATTCTATTGGATGGACAGGTCAGTTTGAAAACCAGCAGAGGGCTTCAAAAAGACTGGCTCAGGTGGTACCAATCAGTATTCTGGGAATTTTCTTCTTATTGTTTATCCTTTTCGGAAACATGAAAGATTCTCTCCTGGTATTGGCGAATGTACCATTTGCTTTAATCGGTGGAATTATTGCACTGCATTTAACCCGCATGAATTTCGGAATCTCCGCAGGGGTGGGGATGATTGCCCTATTGGGAATCTGTATTCAGAACGGGGTGATCCTTATCACAGAATTCCATCAGAATGTTAAGAACGGACTGAGCCTGGACAATGCGATACTAAATGGAGTGAAATCAAGAACACGCCCTGTAATTATGACTGCCTTAATGGCTTCTATCGGATTGATGCCGGCAGCCCTGTCAACAGGAATCGGTTCAGAATCGCAAAAACCACTTGCTATCGTAATTATCGGTGGATTAATTACTGCAACAGTATTGACATTATTGATTTTCCCGATTATCTTCTGGATTTTTAACAGAACGAAAAAATCTCAGCAGATTTAAGTTTCTTTCATTTATATTATATTAATTGAAGCCAGAAAAACATTCGTTTTTCTGGCTTCTTCTTGAAAAAAATAAATTATGAGTTTTTAAAATCCTAATCCTACTGCAAAGGCTTTTACAGCATTTGGATAATCAGAAACAGACGTGGCGGTTCCTGTGGCAGTATTAACGGAATATATTTTTGTTGATCCGCTTACGGAAGCCATCAGATACGCTTTTTGGCTCATGCTTCCTATGTCGAAACCATTAGTACTTGTAATATTGATTCCTAAAGATCCGGTTTCTACTAAAGTTCCGTTGTTGGGTGGGTTTTGCTGATATAATTTATCAGTATTATGATCAATAACAAAAAGGGTAGTGGCTGTTGTTCCTGCAAAATTATTGGTGTAAGCTGCCGAGCTGATCATTGCTCCCACAGGGTTAATAACTGTGTCGACTGCTGTGATTCCTCCGGTAACGGGATCTAAACGAAGATTTTGTCCTGTATTGCTTACTACCCGTATTTTATCAACGACAGGATTAAAGTCGAACCCGAAATCTGTTCCGGACAGTAATGTTGCAAATGGAGAGCTTCCAACAGCAGTCGCTGCACCCGTTCCTAAATTAAGGGTATATATTCTGCTTGAACTTCCTAAAGCATATAGCTGCCCATTCAGAGGGCGGAAGTCAATACCTAAAATGTTTTCACCACTTTGCAATCCTGTTACTGTTTTTGAAACCGGCATCGGGCTGTTTGGATTGAATATCTGAAGATTATTTGAATTGTCAATTGCATACGCCACTGCTTCTGTAGGAATAGCCAGGTCAATAATAGCTTGTTGAAGAGTTCCTATATGAGTGGCTTTACCATTATTGAGATCTACTGAATGCAGATTATTATTTAAAACCAATAAAGCAGCACTGTTATCATGTTTAATATCAAAAGCAGCCTGTCCTGTAAATGTAGTCCCTAAATTTCCCACTTCCACCAATGTTCCGTTGTTGGGAGGATCCTGCTTGAACAATTTTCCGGTAGCAGGATCGATATCATATAACAGAGTGGTGGAGGCTCCGGCTTTGCTGTTGGTATAAGCGATTCCTGTTATAGAAGGACTTCCTGTTCCATTGATATTAAGGTCGGTAGCAGCTACAGCACCGGTTTCCGGATGTAGACGCAGATTTTGTCCGGTGTTACTCACCAAGCGGATTCTGTCAACAGTAGGATTAAAGTCAATAGAAGCAATACTTCCTGTAATGGAGGGAGAAAAGGCTGTAGTACCTATCGCTCTCGCTGATGCCGTAGAAGTATTGATAATATATAATCTGCTTGCATTGGATAGCGCATAGAGCTCTCCTGTAGAAGGTCTGAAATCTATACTCAATAATTTTTCGCCTGATGTAATCCCTGTAACCGATGTTTTAGAAGTAAACAGCTGAGGTTGGTTAGAGTTAAAAGAAACGAGCTCATTGGCTGAGGTGAGACCAAAAATCATAAGGTCAGGACCCTGAACCATATTTTCGGTCATGGTAAATTCTTCGGAGTCATTGCATGATGAAACTGTTGTAATAACAAATAATGTTAAACACAAGTGTAGTAATTTTCTCATAATATTATTTTTTAATGGTTTACTTAGTATTTACGAGAAAAGATTTATTGCGGTTTTTTACAGATATTTCTTTCGGAAATTTTTTTTTTCTGTTTTTTTATGGTATTCATAATTAAATACATACTCCCTAATTTATACAAAAGGAGTTCTAAGGATTTTTTCAATCAAGAAATTTGTGTAAATTTGCACTTCGATACATTAAAATGTACGGTTTGTAATTCTTTGGGATTTAAATATTGATTTTTTTTAATAAAAAGATTTTTGGTATTTAAAAATTCATTATATTTGCACACCGAAAATTTGAATAAACAATAAATAAATAATTTAAATCATGGCAAAGGAAACGTTTAATCGTAACAAACCACACTTGAACATTGGTACTATTGGTCACGTTGACCATGGTAAAACTACTCTTACAGCTGCTATTTCTGCTGTATTAGCTAGCAAAGGTCTTGCTGAGAAAAAAGACTTCTCTGCAATTGACTCTGCTCCAGAAGAAAAAGAAAGAGGTATTACTATCAATACTGCTCACATCGAATACGAAACTGAAAAAAGACACTATGCTCACGTTGACTGTCCAGGTCACGCGGATTACGTAAAGAACATGGTAACTGGTGCTGCTCAAATGGACGGAGCTATCGTAGTATGTGCTGCAACTGACGGTCCTATGCCTCAGACTAGAGAACATATCCTACTTTGCCGTCAGGTAAACGTACCTAGAATTGTTGTTTTCATGAACAAAGTTGACATGGTAGACGATGCTGAGTTATTAGAGCTTGTTGAAATGGAGCTTAGAGACTTATTATCTACTTACGAATTTGACGGAGACAACTCTCCAGTAATTCAAGGTTCTGCATTAGGTGCTCTTACAGCAGCTACAGCAGCTACTCCTGATACTGAAGATAAGTGGTTCAAAAGCGTTGAAGAATTGATGGATGCTGTTGATACTTGGATCGAGCAACCACCAAGAGATACTGATAAGCCATTCTTGATGCCAATCGAAGACGTATTCTCTATTACAGGTAGAGGTACTGTAGCAACTGGTAGAATCGAAGCTGGTGTTATCAATACAGGTGATCCTGTTGATATCGTTGGTATGGGTGATGAAAAATTAACTTCTACAATTACAGGGGTTGAGATGTTCAGAAAAATCCTAGACAGAGGTGAAGCTGGTGATAACGTAGGTCTATTGTTGAGAGGTATTGAAAAAACTGACATCAAGAGAGGTATGGTAATCGCTAAGAAAGATTCTGTTAAGCCACACAAAAAATTCAAAGCTTCTGTTTATATCCTTTCTAAGGAAGAAGGAGGACGTCACACTCCATTCCACAACAAGTACCGTCCTCAGTTCTACGTAAGAACTACTGACGTTACAGGTGAGATCTTCTTACCAGAAGGTGTAGAAATGGTAATGCCTGGTGATAACTTAGAGATCACTGTAGAATTGTTACAACCAATCGCTCTTAACGTAGGTCTTAGATTTGCGATCAGAGAAGGTGGTAGAACAGTTGGTTCAGGTCAGGTTACTGAAATCTTAGATTAATATCTTAAAATAAATTAAGCTTCCGTAAGGAACTTCTTTACGGAAGCTTTTTTAACTACGGGCATCGTCCAATGGTAGGATACCGGTCTCCAAAACCGTTGATCAGGGTTCGAATCCTTGTGCCCGTGCAAATATAAATTATGAGTTCATTTGTCGATTTTTTAAAAGGTTCTTATAACGAATTCAGACATAAAGTTGAATGGCCAAAATGGGCTGATCTGCAGTCTTCTACTATTGTAGTGACAATTGCAACAGTGATCCTGGCTTTATTTACTTTTGGAGTTGATGAATTGTTTTCTAAAGCAATCAGCAACATAATAGGAATGCTAATCAACTTGTTCAATTAATTATAAAAGTATTTTCCCATAATGAGCGAATTGAAATGGTATGTGCTGAAAGCTATCAGCGGACAGGAAAATAAAGTGAAAAACTATATTGAGACAGAAATCAAACGTTTAGGGTTTGAGCAGTACGTTACTCAGGTGGTTATTCCTATGGAAAAGGTTATTCAGATTAGAAACGGTAAGAAAGTTCCTAAAGAAAGACCTTACTATCCTGGATACTTAATGATTGAAGCTGATCTTATGGGAGAGATTCCTCACGTTATCAAAAATATTCCGGGAGTTATTTCTTTCTTAAGTCTAACAAAAGGCGGTGATCCTGTACCAATGAGAAAATCTGAGGTTAACAGAATGCTTGGAAGAATGGATGAGCTTTCAGAATTTGCAAGTGACCTTGAGATTCCATATATCGTAGGTGAAAACGTTAAAGTAATTGACGGACCTTTCAATGGATTCAATGGTACAATTGAAAAAATTCTTGAAGATAAAAAGAAAATTGAAGTTTCTGTTCTTATCTTCGGTAGAAAGACTCCAATGGAGTTAAGCTATATGCAAGTAGAAAAAGTATAATCAATTATACTCAAATAATATCAGGACCGCTTTAGCGGTCTTTTTTTGTTTTTATAATTTGCCATCTGTTTCTGTAATTTAATATTTTATCTCTTTTTTCTTAAGGAATAAAACGCTATGAATTATCGCTTTTTAGCATAAAATAATTTGATATGACTCTTTGAGCTATTTTTTTGTGTTTTTCAAGACTCTTTCTTTTTTGTTTTATTTCTTATATGCATTAATTTTTCGTTTAAGCAGTGTTTATTTTTTGTTAAAAATATAGTATTAGTTAATTATTTTATTTTTCACCTTAAACATCGAATGTAGAAAAATATTTATCAATTATTTGTGATTTTTAATATATTTTAACTTTTTATTTAATTCATGTATTGTTGATATATGTTGGTCGGGTTCTTTGGTTAAATTTGTTTTTACATTTATTTCTTTTATTTGTGATTTAATTGGTCTTTTTTTCATTTTCTGACTTTTTTCTTTGCTTCTTTTTCCTTGTCTGTATAATTTTAGATCGAATATTAAGGAAAAAGATGAAAAAAAAATTATTACTATTATCTGCATTAGCAGTTGTTTCTTTTGTTAATGCCCAAGTTGGGATTAATACTACTAATCCGCAAGGAATTTTCCATATCGATGGAGGAAAAGATAATCCAGTGATTGGTGCACCTTCCATTGTACAGCAGTCGAATGATTTAACTGTTGTTACTGCTTCCGGACTGGGATCGGGTTCAATAAGTTTAGGAATAGGAACTACTTCTCCTACACAAAGACTGGATATTGCCAGCGGAAGTGTTAGAGTAAGAGGATTATTTAACGGTGTTACCGGAACGGGATCAGACAAATTGCTTGTTACTGATGCTTCAGGGATTATAAAACCTGCCGGAGGAGATCTATTTTCAATTGATGATTCCGGAAACAGAGTGCTGGATGCTACCAATGGTGCAGATATGAATGCTGCTGCTGACTGGACAAATAATGTCTTTACAACACTGGAATTAAATGAACAGTATGATCCATTAAATGCCTACGATGCTACAACCGGAGAATTTACTGTTCCAAGAGACGGACTGTATTCAATGTATGGGGTGTGTGGGTTTAATACTCCACAAAATGCACCGGGAGTTTTTGATGGTACCTCGGGAACAGCATTTACAACTCTGGCTATTGATGGAGGTCGTGTAGCTACATCCAGCGGGGTGATTTACAGAGGAGCAAAGAATCCTTCGCCTATAAGCAGTGATTCTAATCTTTTCTTTCAGATAAGTAATGCAACCTTATGGCTGAAGGCAGGACAAAAAGTAACATTACAGTTTATGACCTTCGGAACACAGAATATGGTACAGAATCTTAGTGATTTAAGAATTAGTAAACAGTATTCACGCTTATTGATTAATAAGCTACTGTAAAGAAGTTTTTTTTCTAAGTTTGTGGTTTTTATCCTCTCTAATATCTTTTAGGGAGGATTTTTTTAGTACTAAAACTCTGGGATATGGATTCGGATCTGTATTGAAATCCTTTGTTTTACGTCAAAGAATTTTTTTTATGCATAATCTTACTAAAAATCAATAAATTCCATTTGCTATTTCAAAAATATTTCATAATTTTGCAATCCGAAAAGTAGATTTACTGTATGTGAGTCGGTAATCTACTGAATAATAAATGCTTCCAAACTCATTAATTATTCAAATTTAAAAAACAAAAAATGGCTAAAAAAGTCTTTAAAATGGTAAAACTTCAGGTGAAAGGTGGCGCTGCCAACCCTTCTCCACCAGTAGGTCCAGCATTGGGTTCTGCAGGTGTGAACATCATGGAGTTTTGTAAGCAATTTAACGGAAGAACCCAAGATAAGCCAGGGCAAGTTTTACCTGTAGTAATTACAGTATACGAAGACAAATCTTTTGAATTCGTTATTAAAACTCCACCTGCAGCGATCCAGTTAATGGATGCAGCTAAAATCAAAGGAGGTTCCGGAGAACCAAACAGAAACAAAGTAGGTTCTGTATCTTGGGATCAAGTGAAGAAAATCGCTGAAGACAAAATGGCAGATCTTAACTGCTTTACAATGGATTCTGCAGTTTCTATGGTTGCAGGTACTGCTAGATCTATGGGATTAAGAGTAACAGGAACTAAACCAACTTTTAACGCTTAAAACTAATAGAAATGGCAAAATTAACTAAAAAGCAAAAGGAAGCTTTAAGCAAAGTAGAAAAAGGAAGAATCTATAACCTTGAAGAAGGTTCAGCTCTTGTAAAAGAAGTGAACACTGCAAAGTTTGATGCTTCTGTAGATATCGCTGTAAGATTAGGAGTAGATCCAAGAAAAGCAAACCAAATGGTAAGAGGTGTTGTATCTCTTCCTCACGGAACTGGTAAAGATGTTAAAGTTTTGGCTTTAGTAACTCCAGATAAAGAAGCAGAAGCTAAAGAAGCTGGTGCTGACTATGTAGGTCTTGATGAATATTTACAAAAAATCAAAGACGGTTGGACAGATGTTGACGTTATCGTTACTATGCCGGCTGTTATGGGTAAATTAGGACCTTTGGGTAGAGTATTAGGACCAAGAGGTTTGATGCCTAACCCTAAATCAGGTACTGTAACTATGGAAATTGGTAAAGCAGTAACTGAAGTAAAAGCAGGTAAAATTGATTTCAAAGTAGATAAGTATGGTATCATCCATGCTGGTATTGGTAAAGTATCTTTCGATGCTGCTAAGATCAAAGAAAATGCTCAGGAATTAATTTCTACATTGATCAAAATGAAGCCAACTGCTGCTAAAGGAACATATGTAAAAAGCATTTATTTGTCTTCTACAATGAGCCCAGGTATTGCAATTGATACTAAATCTGTAAACTAATATAAATCCTTAAGACAATGACAAAAGACCAAAAAGTTGTAGCAATACAAGAGATCAAAGACTTGCTTCAGGATGCAAAAGTAGTATACGTAGCAGATCTAGACGGATTGAACGCTGCTAAGTCTTCAGAATTCAGAAGACAAGCTTTCAAACAAAATATCAAAGTAAAAGTTGTAAAAAATACACTTTTGCAAAAAGCAATGGAGCAAATGGAAGGAGTAGATTACTCTGAAATGTTCCAGACTTTTAAAGGAAACTCTGCATTAATGATTTCTGAGACTGCAAACGGTCCGGCTAAATTAATCCAAGGGTTCAGAAAGAAAGAAGATAAGCCGGCTTTGAAGTCTGCTTTTGTTCAGGAAACTTTCTATGTTGGTGATAACAACCTAGACGCGTTAGCAAACATCAAGTCTAGAGAAGAAATGATCGGTGAAATCATCGGATTACTTCAATCTCCAATTCAAAGAGTTGTTTCTGCTCTTCAAAACAAACCTGAAACAGTAGAAGCTAAAGCTGAAGAAGCTGCACCTGCTGTGGAAGAAACTCCTGCTGCTGAGGCTCCAGAAGCTCCTGCTGCAGAAAGCACTGACGAAACGCCAGCTGCTGAATAATTAGACTCAAAAAATAAATACATAATCAACAAAAACATTACAACAATGTCAGATTTAAAAAATTTAGCTGAAACGCTAGTAAACTTAACAGTAAAAGACGTAAACGAATTAGCAACTATCCTTAAGGATGAGTACGGAATTGAGCCAGCTGCTGCTGCTGTAGTAGTTGCTGCAGGTGGTGGAGAAGCTGCTGAAGAAAAAACTGAATTCGACGTAATTCTTAAGTCTGCAGGTGCTTCTAAATTAGCTATCGTTAAATTGGTAAAAGATTTAACTGGTGCTGGTCTTAAAGAAGCTAAAGATATCGTAGACGGAGCTCCTGCACCTATCAAGGAAGGAATCTCTAAAGACGAAGCTGAAGCTCTTAAGAAGCAATTAGAAGAAGCTGGTGCTGAAGTAGAATTGAAATAATTCTAGTTTACCTAAAAATATGAAGCCTGAGTTTTTACTCAGGCTTTTTTTGTTGATGGATAAAGAAATATTAGACGGATCTATTTTTTTGTTCGCACAGAATTCTGTAAGTTAAAGCATAAATGCATTTTACGTTCTTCTTTTTTATAAGAAAATTGTAATTGTGGAAAAATTTTTGTAAATTTGCATTCTCTTTTGGCGCGAATAATTGTTTGTAAATCTATAAAATATTGAATATCAACTCTTTCATTAAAATGAAAGGGCTTTCGTATTTATAGATATTGCGGCGACTCTGCCTCAAAAGTAATAAAAATATTTTGCATTACGCTGTGAAAAGATATACCAGCGTTGCAGTTAGGATTAAGATTCTGAGAATCAAGAGAAAAAAATAAAGACTGTTTCTAATAGCGCCAACATTATAAAGTCTTTATCTTCTATTCTGACCTCGTTCTTTTTTCTGATATTTTTGTAATAAATCAAAATATTTTTTAACCCTTTCTTAAAAGTTTTATGAGTAAAACAACAGCAACAACTAGGGGAAATCAGAGAATTAACTTCTCTTCAGCGAAAGGAAAAATTATCACTCCTGACTTCTTGGATATCCAAATCGAGTCTTTCAGTGAGTTTTTTCAGCTTGATACTCTTCCTGAAGACAGAAGAAGTGAAGGTCTTTATAAGACGTTCCAAGAAAATTTCCCGATTACCGATTCAAGAAACCAGTTCGTATTGGAATTCTTAGATTATTTGGTAGATTCTCCACGTTATTCAATTGATGAGTGTGTGGAAAGAGGATTGACGTATTCAGTTCCTCTTAAAGCAAGACTTAAATTGTATTGTACAGACCCTGAGCACGAAGATTTCCAGACTGTAGTTCAGGATGTGTATTTAGGTCCGGTTCCTTACATGACACCTAGTGGATCTTTCATCATCAATGGTGCTGAGAGAGTTATTGTTACGCAGCTTCACCGTTCACCTGGTGTATTCTTCGGACAGACTTACCACGCAAACGGAACTAAACTTTATTATTCAAGAATTATCCCTTTCAAAGGATCTTGGATGGAATTTACAACAGATATCAACAGCGTAATGTACGCGTATATCGACCGTAAGAAAAAGTTACCATTAACAACTTTATTGAGAGCTATCGGTTTTGAATCTGATAAGGATATCCTTCAGATCTTTGACCTTGCTGAAGAAGTGAAAGTTTCTAAAGCTGCCCTTAAAAAAGTAGAAGGAAGAACATTGGCTGCGAGAGTATTAAACACTTGGTTCGAAGATTTCGTAGACGAAGATACAGGTGAAGTAGTTTCTATCGAAAGAAACGAAATCATCTTGGATAGAGAGACGATTCTTGAAAAAGAACATTTGGATCTTATCTTGGATGCTGGTGTGAAATCTATCTTGATTCACAAAGAAAACAGCAATGAGTTCTCTATCATTCAGAACACATTACAAAAAGACCCTACTAACTCTGAAAAAGAAGCGGTAGAGTATATTTATCGTCAGTTAAGAAATGCAGATCCGCCAGATGAGGAAACTGCAAGAGGAATTATTGAAAAATTATTCTTCTCTGAGCAAAGATATTCATTAGGAGAAGTTGGACGTTACAGACTAAACAAAAAGTTAGGTCTAAACATCCCGACTACAACTGAGGTTCTTACAAAAGAAGATATCATTGCGATTGTAAGACACTTGATCGAATTGGTTAACTCTAAAGCTGAAGTTGATGATATCGACCACTTATCAAACAGAAGAATTAAAACTGTTGGTGAGCAGTTAGCAGGACAGTTCGGTGTAGGTCTTTCAAGAATTGCAAGAACTATTAAGGAAAGAATGAACGTTAGAGATAACGAAATCTTTACTCCTTTAGATCTAGTAAATGCAAAGACGTTAACATCAGTAATTAACTCGTTCTTCGGTACCAACCAGCTATCTCAGTTTATGGACCAGACCAACCCGCTTTCAGAAATCACGCACAAGCGTAGACTTTCTGCACTAGGGCCTGGAGGTCTATCAAGAGAAAGAGCAGGTTTCGAGGTTCGTGACGTTCACCATACTCACTACGGAAGAATTTGTCCGATTGAAACTCCGGAAGGACCAAACATCGGTTTGATTTCATCTTTAGGTATTTATGCTAAAATCAACAGACTAGGTTTCATTGAAACTCCATATAGAAAAGTAGAAGACAGCAAGATTGATCTTGTAGCTGATCCTATTTATCTGAATGCTGAAGACGAAGAAGACAAAGTAATTGCTCAGGCAAACGTTGAATTGAACGATAACGGTGAATTCTTAACAGACAGAATTATTGCAAGATTGGATGGTGACTATCCGGTAGTTGAGCCATCTCAGGTAAACCTTATCGACGTTGCACCAAACCAAATTTCTGGTATTTCGGCTTCATTAATTCCATTCTTGGAGCATGATGATGCGAACCGTGCGTTGATGGGATCCAACATGATGCGTCAGGCAGTTCCTTTATTGAAGCCACAAGCTCCAATCGTAGGTACAGGTCTGGAACAACAAGTTGCGAAAGATTCAAGAATTTTGATCAATGCTGAAGGTACAGGTACTGTAGAGTATGTAGATGCTGATAAGATCACTATTAAATATGAAAGAAGTGAAGACGAAGATTTAGTACAATTCGAGTCTGCTACTAAAACATATAACCTGACTAAGTTTAGAAAAACCAACCAGAGTACAACGATTACCCTAAGACCAAACGTAAGAGTAGGTGATGTAGTGGAAAAAGGACAGGTACTTTGCGATGGATATGCTACTGAAAAAGGAGAATTGGCTCTTGGTAGAAACTTAGTGGTTGCGTTCATGCCTTGGAAAGGATACAACTTTGAGGATGCAATCGTAATCAACGAAAAAGTTGTTCGTGAAGACTGGTTTACTTCAATCCACGTGGACGAGTATTCTCTTGAAGTTCGTGATACCAAATTAGGTATGGAAGAATTGACAGCAGATATTCCAAACGTTTCTGAAGAAGCGACTAAAGATCTTGACGAAAACGGTATGATCAGAATTGGTGCTGAAGTGAAGCCTGGAGATATTATGATCGGTAAGATCACTCCAAAAGGTGAATCTGACCCGACTCCTGAAGAAAAACTTCTTAGAGCAATCTTTGGTGACAAAGCCGGTGATGTGAAGGATGCTTCATTGAAAGCAGACTCTTCATTGAGAGGTGTTGTAATCAACAAAAAATTGTTCTCAAGAAACATTAAAGATAAAAAGAAAAGAACTGAAGAAAAACTTAAACTTGAAGAGATTGAAAACACTTACAAGGCTAAGTTTGATGAGTTGAGAAATACGTTAATTGAAAAATTAAATACACTGGTAAGCGGTAAAACTTCTCAGGGAGTTACCAATGACCTTGATGAGGAAATCATCGGTAAAGGTGTGAAATTCACTCATAAATTATTGACTTCAGTTGAAGATTATGTAAACGTTAGCGGTTCAGACTGGACGGTTGATAACGATAAAAATGAATTAATCAAACAGTTAATTCACAACTACAAAATCAAATTCAACGATATCCAAGGGGTTAAAAACCGTGAGAAATTCGCAATTTCTATCGGAGATGAGCTTCCTGCAGGTATTATGAAGCTTGCTAAAGTTTATATTGCTAAGAAACGTAAACTAAATGTAGGGGATAAAATGGCAGGACGTCACGGTAACAAAGGTATCGTTTCGAGAATCGTTCGTGAAGAAGATATGCCATTCCTTGAAGACGGAACACCGGTAGATATCGTATTGAATCCACTAGGGGTACCTTCTCGTATGAACATCGGACAGATTTATGAAACAGTTCTTGGATGGGCTGGTCAGAAATTAGGAATGAAGTTCGCTACGCCAATCTTCGATGGAGCTACTCTTGATCAGATCACTGAGTACACCGAGAAAGCAGGTCTTCCTAAATTCGGTCACACTCACCTTTATGATGGTGGTACCGGAGAAAGATTTACACAGGCTGCGACAGTAGGTATTATCTATATGTTGAAATTAGGACACATGGTAGATGACAAAATGCACGCACGTTCTATCGGACCTTACTCATTGATTACTCAGCAGCCGTTAGGAGGTAAAGCTCAGTTCGGGGGTCAGAGATTCGGAGAGATGGAGGTTTGGGCTCTTGAAGCATTCGGAGCATCCAATATCCTGAGAGAGATCCTTACTGTGAAGTCGGATGACGTGATTGGTAGAGCAAAAACTTATGAAGCTATTGCAAAAGGTGAATCTATGCCTGAACCAGGTATTCCGGAATCATTCAATGTATTACTTCACGAGTTACAAGGTCTTGGACTTGATGTAAGACTTGAGGAATAATTTTAAATTTTGATATGTGAGTTTTGAATCAGTTCAGAATTTATAACCCAAAGTTTATAATCCAAAATCTAAAATCTAACAAATGTCAAATAAAAATAAATCAAGTAGATTTAATAAAATAACCATCGGTTTAGCTTCACCGGAGTCTATTTTACAAGACTCAAGAGGGGAGGTTCTTAAGCCGGAAACTATTAACTACAGAACGCATAAGCCTGAAAGAGACGGTTTGTTCTGTGAAAAAATCTTTGGTCCTGTAAAGGATTACGAATGTGCTTGTGGTAAATACAAGAGAATTCGTTACAAAGGGATCGTTTGTGACCGTTGTGGAGTAGAAGTTACGGAGAAGAAAGTAAGAAGAGAGAGAATCGGACATATCAATTTGGTAGTTCCTATCGCTCACATCTGGTATTTCCGTTCTTTACCAAACAAAATCGGTTACCTTTTAGGAATTCCTTCTAAGAAATTAGATATGATCATCTACTACGAAAGATATGTAGTGATTCAACAGGGTATTGCTAAAAAATTAGACGGTTCTGATTTTGACAATATGGAATTCCTTACAGAAGAAGAGTACCTTGATATCATGGAAACTCTTCCTGTAGAAAACCAATATCTTGATGATTCTGATCCAAACAAATTCATCGCCAGAATGGGTGCTGAAGCTGTTGAAGATCTATTGAAAAGAATCGATCTTGATGCATTGTCTTTCGATTTGAGACACAAAGCTCACAACGAAGGTTCTAAGCAAAGAAGAACTGAAGCTCTGAAAAGATTGAACGTTGTAGAAGCATTGAGAGGTGCTAATACTAGAATGATCAACAGACCGGAGTGGATGATTATGCGTGTGCTTCCAGTTATTCCACCAGAACTAAGACCATTGGTTCCGTTGGATGGTGGACGTTTCGCTACTTCCGATTTGAATGACCTTTACAGAAGAGTTATTATCAGAAACAACCGTTTGAAGAGATTATTGGAGATCAAAGCTCCTGAAGTAATCTTGAGAAACGAGAAGCGTATGCTTCAGGAATCAGTAGATTCATTATTCGATAATACAAGAAAATCTTCAGCTGTAAAATCTGAATCAAACAGACCATTAAAATCACTTTCTGATTCATTGAAAGGTAAGCAAGGTCGTTTCCGTCAGAACTTACTAGGGAAAAGGGTAGATTACTCGGCGCGTTCGGTAATTGTTGTAGGTCCAAACTTACAGCTTCACGAATGTGGTATTCCTAAAGATATGGCTGCGGAACTTTACAAACCATTTATCATTAGAAAACTAATTGAAAGAGGGATTGTAAAAACAGTAAAATCTGCAAAGAGAATTATTGACAGAAAAGAACCGGTAGTATATGATATCCTAGAAAACGTGATGAAAGGTCACCCTGTTCTACTGAACAGAGCACCTACGCTTCACAGACTGGGTATTCAGGCTTTCCAACCTAAGATGATCGAAGGTAAGGCAATCCAGCTGCACCCATTAGTAACAACAGCCTTCAACGCCGATTTCGATGGCGACCAGATGGCGGTACACTTACCGTTAGGACCAGAAGCGATCCTTGAAGCTCAGTTATTGATGTTAGGTTCTCAAAATATCTTGAACCCTGCAAACGGTTCTCCAATTACGGTACCATCTCAGGACATGGTTCTTGGTCTTTATTTCATGACCAAAGAATTAAGCTCTACTGAGACAATGAAAGTAAAAGGTGAAGGTCTTGCATTCTATTCTCCTGAAGAAGCGGAAATCGCTTATGCTGAAGGCAGAGTATCTTTAAATGCTAAAGTAAGATGTAGACTTCCGGTTAAAGAAGACGGAGAAATCGTTACACGATTGATCGAAACTTCTGTGGGTAGAATTTTATTCAACCAGATCGTACCTAAGCAGTCAGGGTATATTAATGAGCTTCTTACTAAGAAATCATTAAGAAACGTTATTGGTAAGATCCTTGCTGATACAGATTTCCCTACCACTGTGAAGTTCTTGGATGCAATGAAAGACTTAGGGTATTCAAATGCATTCAAAGGAGGTCTTTCATTCTCATTAGGGGATATTGTAGTTCCTGTTGAGAAAAAGCAGATGATTGCTACTTCTATTGAAACTGTAGACGAAATTAGAGCTAACTATAACATGGGTCTAATTACCGATACAGAACGTTATAACCAGGTAATCGACGTTTGGACAAACACCAACGCTGGATTAACTGAAATGATCATGAGCAGAATGAAAACTGACCAAGGTGGGTTCAACTCTGTATATATGATGCTTGACTCTGGAGCGAGGGGTTCTAAGGAACAGATCCGTCAGTTATCAGGGATGAGAGGTTTGATGGCGAAACCGCAGAAAGCTGGTTCTACCGGTGCGGAGATCATTGAAAACCCGATTCTTGCCAACTTTAAGGAAGGTCTTTCGATTCTAGAGTACTTTATCTCTACCCACGGTGCTCGTAAGGGTCTTGCGGATACCGCTCTTAAGACAGCCGATGCTGGTTACTTAACGAGAAGATTGGTAGATGTTGCACAGGATGTTATCGTTACAGAAGCAGACTGTGGAACTTTAAGAGGTACAGAAGTTACTGCACTTAAGAAAAATGATGAGATCGTTGAAAGAATCTCCGAAAGAATCTTAGGTAGAGTTTCTTTACATAATATTTATGATCCTGAAAGTGATGAATTAATCGCTGAAGCAGATCAGGTAATTAACGAAGCATTAGCTAAGAGAATTGAACAAGCTGGATTAGAAGCAGTAGAAGTTCGTTCGCCACTTACTTGTGAAACTAAGAAAGGGATCTGTGCGAAATGTTACGGTAGAAACCTTGCTACTGGTAAAGTAATCCACATGGGTGAAGCAGTAGGGGTAATTGCAGCACAATCAATTGGGGAACCTGGTACTCAGCTTACGTTGAGAACTTTCCACCAAGGGGGTACTGCAGGTAACGTTTCTGAAAATCCTTCAATCGTTGCAAGAAGAGACGGTATCGTTGAAATGGATGAAGTAAGAACAATTACTTCTGAAGATGAAAACGGTAATACTGCTGAAGTAGTAGTTTCTCGTTCAACAGAATTCAGATTGGTTGCTGATAATGAGTCTAGAACTCCATTAATGGTAGCTAACGTACCTTACGGATCTATATTAGCTGTTAAACCAGGTGATAAAGTGAAAAAAGGTGATATTATCTGTAAATGGGATCCGTATAACGCGGTTATCATTGCAGAAACTGCTGGTAAGGTAGAATATGAGGATATCATCCAGGGTATTTCATTCCAGTTAGAAATTGACGAACAGACAGGATTTGAAGAGAAAGTAATCTCTGAATCCAGAAATAAGAAAGCCGTACCTACTCTGAAGGTGGTAGATTCTAAAGGTGTTGAGCAGAAAGCATACAACTTACCGGTAGGAGCCCACTTAATGGTAAACGATGGTGAAAAAATTAAGGCTGGTAAAGTCCTAATCAAGATCCCAAGAAAATCTGCAAAAGCAGGGGATATCACCGGAGGTCTTCCGAGAGTTACCGAACTATTCGAAGCAAGAAATCCTTCAAACCCAGCGGTTGTTACTGAAATCGACGGGGTAGTTTCTTACGGAAAAATTAAGAGAGGTAACCGTGAATTGATCGTTGAAGCAAAAACTGGAGAAAGAAAAATTTACTTGGTTAAATTATCAAACCAGATCTTAGTTCAGGAGAATGACTTCGTAAGAGCTGGTTCGCCACTTTCTGACGGTTCAATTACTCCAGACGATATCTTAAGAATTAAAGGTCCAACTGCAGTTCAGGAATATCTTGTAAATGAGATCCAGGAAGTTTACCGTCTGCAAGGGGTGAAAATTGATGATAAGCACTTCGAAATTATCGTAAGACAGATGATGACGAAAGTATCTATCGTTGATGGAGGTGATACTCAATTCCTTGAAGGAGCATTGGAACACAAATTTGATTTCTTAGAAGAAAACAACAGAGTATTCGGACTTAAAGTAGTTACTGAAGCTGGTGATTCTAAAGAATTCAAACCAGGTCAGATGATTACTGCAAGAGAATTAAGAGACGAAAACTCTAAGCTTAAGCGTGAAGATCAGGCTTTAGTAGAAGTAAGAGAAGCTTTACCGGCTACAGCAACGCCTGTACTTCAAGGTATTACAAGAGCAGCTCTTCAGACTAAGTCATTCATGTCTGCAGCATCATTCCAGGAAACAACTAAAGTTCTTAACGAAGCGGCAGTTGCTGGTAAAGTAGATGAACTGAATGGTCTTAAAGAAAATGTAATTGTAGGACACAGAATCCCTGCAGGTACAGGTCTTAAAGAATATCAGAATGTGATCGTAGGTTCTAAAAAAGAATTCGAAGATCTTAACTAAAATTAATGATTTGAAATTTGAGGTTTGAAATTATTTTTATATTTTCACAACCTCAAAATTTCAAATAAAAAAATAATTTATACAATGGACAATAATCAAAATCCGCAAGACGGAAACATCAACATCGAATTGAACGAAATGGTAGCTGCTGGTATCTATGCTAACTTAGCTTTAGTAAACCACTCTCCATCTGAATTCGTAGTAGATTTCATCCAGTTAATGCCAGGTGTACAACAAGCTAAAGTAAGATCAAGAGTTATTCTTGCTCCACTTCACGCTAAGAGAGTACTTTCTGCTCTTCAACAAAATATTGCTAACTATGAGCAGCAATTTGGAGAAATCAAAGAAGTTGAGCCTTTCGTATTAGGAGGAAACAACGTACAAGCGTAAGATTTTTCTTTAAATAAATCAGATGCCCCAATTTTTGGGGCATTTTTTTATTCCCCAAGCTTATTGAATATATATTTATATCAATAATTATTAAATATCTTTAATAGATTAAAAAAATATCAGATCAATTGCTCAATTTTATATATTTGCTTATTGGATATGGTAACAGATATGATAAGTAATCAATTTATTCTTAATAAATTCGGATTTCTGGGTAGCGATTTTTCAGATGAAATTCAAAAACACGCGATCCTTACGAATATAAAAGCAAAGACTGAAATCATCAGAGAAGGACAAAAAAATAAATTTGTCCCTTTCCTGATCAGTGGCTCTATTAAAGTTTTTTCATTAAATGACGGCAGAGAATTGATCTACTATTATGTAAGACCAAACGACAGCTGTCTGATGACTTTTTCTTCGATTTTTACAGACTATACAAGCAGAGTATATGCTGTGTGTGAAGAAGATTCCGAGGTTCTGCTTATTCCGGTTTCGGTAATTCATGAATGGCTGATCAAATATCCGGAGATCAACAGAGTATTCTACAGCGAATATCACAGAAGATTTTCGGATGTCATGAATATGGTCAATGATGCGGTATTCCACAAGTTGGATATCCGCGTCTTAAATTATATTAAACAACAGATTTCGATTACAGGCAACAATCCCGTTAAGCTTACTCATAAAGAAATTGCCAATAATTTGGGAACTTCGAGAGAAGTGGTAAGCCGTGTGCTGAAAAAAATTGAAAATGAAGGTCAGATTTTTCAGAATAAAAGTGGGATCGGAACTCTTGTAAAAGAGAGTGTTAGATGAATCTAATAAAAAAGTTTAATAGCTTTAATAAAAGTTATTGATAAAAACAATTTAGTCGGTGACTTTTATCACACACTTTTGAATTCATAAGTCTATAAGTTTGTCATAGAAATATTTTAATAAATAATTTATATGACAAAAACTCTCTTATTTTTGTCAATGTTAGCTTCAGGTCTTGCCTATTCTCAGGAAGATCTGCTGAAGGATATTGACACTTTACAAACAACTGAAAACATACAGCCACCGGCTTTTAAAGCATTACAGATCGTTACCGGGCAATCCACGAAATTATCAGCAAAAAATGAATGGTATATTGTCGTGGCACACCGTTTTGGAGATGTAAGCAAAGGCTTTAAAGACTTCTTCGGCCTTGATGATGCTTCTACAAAGTTAGGGGTTATTTACGGCGTTAAAGACTGGCTTTCATTAAGCCTTTCACGGGAAACCAATATGAAAACCTTTGAAGGAGGAGCCAAATACAGGCTGGTAAGACAAAATGAAAACTTTCCGGTAGATATTGTGGGCTATAATGTGATGGCTCTGAATACAGATCTGGATAAAGATAACTATCCTTATCTGAAGTTTGGTGACAGGCTTTCTTATCTGACTCAGGCGTTGATTTCAAGAAGATTTAGCGATAAGTTTTCGCTACAGTTAACACCTTCGTACGTTCATAAAAATCTTTACGAACCAACCATTGAAGACAAAAATCAATTTTTAACAGGATTAGGCGGACGTTATAAAATCTCGAAAAGGATTTCTATTAACGCTGAATATTTTGTGAATTTCGATAACCATAGCTTTTATAAAAATCCTTTGTCTTTAGGAATGGATATAGAAACGGGAGGGCATGTATTTCAGCTGTTATTCACTAATTCTCAGATTAATTCCGACATCGGTTATTTAACGAATGCTTCGGGAAAGTGGGAAAAAGGACAGATTTTCTTTGGGTTTAACCTTTACAGAGTTTTCTAATATGAAGAAGTTATTATTTATCGTATCAGCAGCAGCCATGCTTATTGCTTGTGAAAGTAGAACCTATGAAGAAATTTCAGATAATACACCAATTACTGAAACCGTAACCTATACTAAAGATGTGAAAAACATAGTAGACAATAATTGTATAGGATGTCATTCTGCAGGGAGCTTTAAGCCTTTGACGACCTATAACGATGTAAAAACGAATATAGACGGTATTCTGGACAGGATACAAAGAGCGAATGGTGTTCCGGGAAAAATGCCGCAGGGAGGATCTTTATCGCAATCTCAGATCAATATTTTTATTAAATGGAAAGCCGATGGGCTTGTCGAAAATTAAAAAAAACTGGATATGAAAAAATTAGTATTAATAACTGCTTCATTGCTATTGACCAACTTAGCTTTTGCTCAAAAATATAGCTCTAAGACGGGTAAAATTACTTTTGAAGCCTCGGTACCTTTATTTGAAGATGTATTGGCTAAGGATGACAACAATGTGATCGTTGTGAATGTAGATACAGGAGATCTGGCATCTATTTCAATGGTGAAAAATTTCCATTTTAAAACCAAGTTAATGGAAGAGCACTTCAACGAAAGTTATGCAGAAACAGCAAAATATCCGAAGACTACTTTCACAGGAAAAATTTTAAATTTTGATAAATCAAAGCTTACGGCAACACCTCAGAAATATACTGTTCAGGGAAAATTAAATTTTCATGGAGTAGAAAATCCGGTGACTTCTAATGCTGTTATTTATTCAAAAGACGGTAAAATCTATATGCAGGGAAGTTTTGTAGCAAAAGCAGCAGATTATAAAGTGACAATACCGAAAATGGTGATGAAAAAAGTCGCTGAGTCAGTAAATGTAGAATACAACTATATTCTGGTAAAACAATGAAAAATTTAATTTCATTAATCGGTATTTTTTTGAGTTTTACATTTGTTTCGGCTCAGGAAAAAGCAAAATCAGTTTTCGATATTGCACGAAGCGGAACATTAACAGAGCTTAAGGAGCTTATAAAAAAAGATCCGGATGTCATCAACAAAAATAATGACGGAGGATTTTCGCCACTTATTCTGGCATGCTATCGTGGGAATACTGAAGTAGCTGATTTTCTCATTGATCATGTAAAAGACGTCAATTACAAAAGTCCGGAAGGAACAGCATTGGCCGGACTTTCTGTGAAATATAATAAAGATCTGGTGCAGCATTTACTCAATAAAAATGCAGATCCTAATATTGCAGACGCCACAGGATCTACTCCTTTATTCTGGGCAGTAAAATTTGGAAACAAAGAATTAGCAGAACTATTAATCAGGCATAAAGCTGATAAATCTAAAAAGGATTCAATGGGAATGACCCCATTTGAATATGCCTTACAAACAAACAATAAAGAAATTATTGACCTCTTAAAAAATTAAAATATGAAAAAAGTTTTACTCACATTAAGTTTAGTTATCGCCAATTTTGCATTGGCGCAGTTTTCTTCGGGAGTAGTGAATCTCGGAACGACTGGAATGACCGTAAAGTTGGAGACTACATCAACTTTGGCTACCTTAACGGTAACAGGAGCAGATAATTCATTCTTAGGAATAGGATTCGGAAGCAGCGGAATGGCTGGCGGAGCAGACGGATTTATCTATAATTCAACAGCAAACAGAGATTATACATTCAACGGAATTGGGGTGACGCCTTCAGCGGATGGTGCTCAGGACTGGAATGTAACCTCAAACACAACAGCTTCAGGAACAAGAACAGTAGTGGCAACACGAAGTCTGGCGGGCGGTGCCGGAGATACTCCAATACCAAATGCAGCAGGACCTTTCGGGATTTTCTTTGCAAAAGGGAATAATACGCTGACAATCAGTAATCATACGCCTGCCAACAGAGGTTATGCCACATTGAATATGACAGCTACTTTAGGAACAGATGAGGTGGCTGCGAATGCGAAGAAAGTTATTTTGTATCCAAATCCTGCAAAAGAGACAGTAAGTTTCAAAAATGCTGATAAAATAAAATCTGTAGATATTTATGAATCAACAGGCAGAAAAGTAAAATCTGTAAAACTTGACGGAGAAAGTATTCCTGTAAACGAATTAAGATCGGGAAGCTATTATTTTGAAATTTTATTGAAAGACGGATCTGTTTCTTATGAGAAATTAATTAAAGAATAAGTTTAGGAAGGTACTATTTTTTGTCCCTGAGAAGTTTTGCTTTTCAGGGATTTTTATTTACAATAATTCTAAAAAATGCTTTTAATGTTTTTTTAACTCAGGAAACTTTTCAATCAGAAATACTGGAAGTAACTTTGCGAAAAATTTTATAATGAAGCGAGGATTACAATTGTTACTGTTAGTTTTCTCATTGACAGTTTTTGCTCAAAAAGAAGCGGTTGATACGACCCAGATAATTATTCCCAATAGACATAATACTGCTGAAGCTCAGACTAAACCTTATGTGATCATGATTTCTACGGATGGTTTCAGATATGATTACGCCAGAAAATACAATGCCGAAAATCTTTTAAAGTATTCAAATCAGGGGGTTCAGGCAAAAGCGATGATTCCAAGTTATCCGAGTATCACTTTTCCGAATCACTGGACCTTAATCACAGGGCTATATCCTTCTCATCACGGTTTGATCGATAATTTTTTCTACGATTATAAAAGAAAAGAAAACTATGCAATGAGCAACCGGAAAAATGCTGAAGACGGAAGCTGGTATGGCGGAACTTCATTGTGGGGACTGGCAGAAAGCCAGGGAATGGTTTCGGCTTCTTTAATGTGGGTGGGTTCTGCAAGTGACGCTGGTGGAAAAAGACCAACCTACTATTATCCTTATCATGAGAAATTTTCACCTTCAGAGAAAGTTGATAAAGTCGTAAACTGGCTTAAACTGCCAATGGATCAGAGACCTCATTTTATTTCATTATACTTTCCTGAAGTTGACGGAAGCGGACATCATTTCGGTCCCGATACAAAAGAAACAGAAGATGCCGTTCATTTAATCGATAAAGCAATTGGTGAACTGGTACAGAAAGTAAATGATTTAGGATTAAAAAATGTAAACTTTGTTTTTGTTTCCGATCACGGAATGATAAAAGTGGATGGTGGAGCTCCATTGGAAATTCCTGCTATTTTATTTGATAAAAATAGATTCGACTATTATAATTCTCAGACGCTGTTGAGAGTGTATGTTAAAAATCAGAATGAGGTTAAAAGTGTCTATAAGGAATTGAAAGCTAAGAAAACGGATGACTATGAAGTTTATTTGGATAAGAAACTTCCGAAATATCTTCACTTTGGAACTAAGGACGATAAATATAATAGGATCGGACAGATTTTATTAATTCCAAAGGCTCCGAAAATATTTTTGGAAAAAGGAAAGAAAACATCAGTAGGAAAACATGGGTATAATCCAAGGCTTGTTCCTGAAATGAAAGCTACTTTCCTTGCCTGGGGGCCAGAATTTAAAAATAACCTTGTTATTGATGAATTTGAAAATATCAATGTTTATCCTTTAGTTACAGAAATTTTAGGTTTAAAAATAGACCAACCAATTGATGGGAAATTAAAAGTCTTAAAAGAAACATTGAAAAAATAAATGGAAGCCCCGAAGGGACGACTTAAAACAGGATAGGGAAAACCCTATCAAAAAAATGAATTTAAAATAAGTTTCGGCGAGCCAAAGGCTCGCCGAAACTTATTTTAAATTCAACAAAGAGAATTAAGCATTAAATTTTTCTGCAAATTCCTTTGCAAACTCTTCCAGCTTAATCTCTCCATTAACTACAGAACCATGCTCAATAAAATCCTTCTGTACGACACCTGTTCTGATTCCTAGACCCATTTCCGTGTACAATTCTGCAATTTCCTGTGGGAGACCAGCCTGTAACATTCCGTTTAAAGAATCTTCATCTTTAAATTCAACCCATGGAAGTTCAGTTTTTCCGATAGCATTTCCAAAAACTTTAGCAAAATCACTTCCGGAACGAACATCACTCACGATATATTTTACCGTTTTACCTTCAGAAATTTTTGTTAACTCTCCAGCTGCGGCTTTCGCAATATCTTTCGGATGAACCAATGGAATTTCTGCATTTTCAGGGAAATTGCTGCCAATAATTCCTGCGTTTTTAACTAATGGAATATCGTTGAAGAAATTAATATAGAAATATCCGGCTCTCAAGAAAGTAACAGATGTATTTTCCAATTCATGGTAGAATTTTTCAATGAAATGAAGCCCTTTAATTGGACCGTTTTCAACTGGAGATTCTACACCAATACTGCTTAACATAACTACTTTTTTTAAACCGGTCTGTTTAACAGCTTCAGCATAGTTTTTTCCTGCATTAATGGTGTTTTCGACAATATTTTCAAATCCCATATTGGGTGGAGTCATCAAAAATGCGGCGTCATTCCCTTTAAAAGTTTCAATTAAGAAATTTTGATCTGTAATTGAACCAATTGCTGCTTTTGCGCCTAAACTTTCAATTTCATTTTTTTTAGATTCATTACTGCTGATAACGGTGATATCATGTCCTTCTGCAATTAATTGTTCTGCAAGAGGTTTTGCTACATTTCCTAATGATCCTGTGATGATAATTTTCATAATAATTTTTATTTTTTTGTTGATAAATATTTTTTATTTCCTGATACAAAGGTATATTTGTACTTACTTTTATACAAGTACTTACCCTAAAGTATGTATTATGGCAGCAATTAAAGAAAGTTCAACAATCCAGCAAAATAAAAAATATGCGCTCGATTCTTGTCCCGTAACGTATGTGATGGAAAAGATAGGAGGCTTTTGGAAACCTATTATCTTATATCATCTTTCAAACGGTGATAAAAGATATAGCGAATTGAAACGTGCTATCCCAGCCGTAACAGAAAAGATGTTGATTCAGCATTTAAAACAACTGGAAAATGACGGATTGGTGATAAGAACCGCAAAACCGGTTGTTCCACCTCACGTAACCTATGAGCTAAGTGAGGCCGGAAAAGGTTTAATCCCGGTCATTCATTCAATGGCAGAATGGGCGTTTAAAGATATGGAAGGCAAATATGAATTAATGTAACAATTTAAAAATAGACCAATATGACAATTTATTTTTCCTAAACCTAAATCCTAATAAATAAAAAAGACTCCCAAAAATGAGAGTCTTAGTTAAAAATATACGAAGAATTACAAAGATTTCATATCAATTACAAAACGATATTTCACATCGCTTTTCAGCATTCTTTCATATGCATTGTTGATGTCCTGAATTTTAATTAATTCAATATCAGAAACAATATTATTTTTTCCGCAGAAATCTAGCATTTCCTGAGTTTCGGCGATACCTCCGATCAACGATCCTGCAACAGAACGACGTTGGAAAATCATTGGTCTTGTGCTTGGAAATTCATTTTCGAATTCCCCTACAAAACCTACCAAAACCAAAGTTCCGTTCAATGCAACAGTCTGCATATAAGGATTGATGTCGTGCTCATAAGGAACAGTGTCGATAATGACGTCGAATTTCGCTTTCACAGCATCCATTTGCTCCTGTTCAGTAGAAATTATCACGTGATCGGCACCTAATTTCTTCGCATCTTCCGTTTTTCCCGGAGTTCTTGAAAATAAAGTCACTTCAGCTCCCAAACCTTTTGCTAATTTGATGGCCATGTGTCCCAAACCTCCTAAACCAACTACGGCAACTTGAGAGTTCGGGCCAACATTCCAGTGTCTCAAAGGTGACCAAGTTGTGATTCCTGCACAAAGAAGGGGGGCAACTGCTGCCAAATCTAGATTTTCAGGAACGCTTAGAACAAATCCTTCGTCTACAACAACTTTTTGAGAATAGCCTCCAAAAGTATGACCTCCCAAATGTTTGTCTTTTCCGTTATAAGTTCCTGTAAATCCGTTTTCGCAATATTGTTCCAAATCATGTTTACAGCTATCACAATGTCCGCAAGAATCTACCATACAGCCAACTGCTGCTAAATCTCCAACTTTAAATTTAGAAACCTCGCTTCCAACATTCGTGATTCTTCCTACGATTTCGTGTCCTGGAACAACAGGGTACAAAGATCCGCCCCAGTCATTTCTCGCTGTGTGAAGATCCGAGTGGCAAACTCCGCAATATAGAATTTCAATTTCTACATCTTTCGTTGTTACTTCTCTTCTTTCGATATTAATTTCCGCTAAATCTGCTGTTTTAGATTCTGCGCCGTAAGCTTTTACTGTGAGTGTGCCCATTTGCTTTTTTAATTTAAGTGTTAATTAATTTTAGTCTGAAATATATTTGTGATAAAGAATTTTTTTGAAATCAAGTTGTTTTGAATTTACGATTAAAATTGATTTCATCGGATGAAAAATTTCTATCACGGGTACAAAAGTCGAAACTTTTGGATAAACTCAACTTATATAAATTACGGAAAGATTTACCAATTTTACCGACACCTTAAAATGTCAATTTAGAAAGTGGTAATTTTGAATAGAAATAAAAATGTACGTCATGGAAAATCAGGTGGTTGAAATTTATAATAGTGTCTCGGAATACAATAAAATGGCGAATCATGAAACCCTGCATCCGCTGGTAAGCGTGATTGATTTTTCTAAATCAGATCCTATTTGCCAGCATTTAAGAACGTTTGGTTTTTATACCGTCTTTTTGAAAGATGTGATGTGCGGAGACATGATCTACGGAAAAAACAGCTACGATTATCAGGAAGGGACGTTGGTTTTTATTGCGCCCGGACAGACCTATGGAATTTACAATAAAGATAAATTTATACAACCCGCAGGTTTTGCTTTAATTTTTCATCCGGATTTATTGAAAGGGACTAATTTGGGCAAAAATATCAAAGACTATAATTTCTTTTCTTACGATGTTCATGAGGCGCTGCATCTTTCAGAAAAAGAAAGGGAAATTATTCTGGAATGTTTTAAGAATATCAAGCATGAGCTCGGGCAAGCGATTGACAAGCACAGTAAATCGTTAATTGTCAACAATATTGAATTGTTCCTAAATTATTGTATGCGTTTTTATGACCGTCAGTTTATTACAAGAGATCATATTAACCAAGGGGTTATCGGAAAATTTGAAAATTTACTGAATGATTATTTAAAGTCTGACAAACCTAAAAATATAGGCTTTCCGATGGTCAATTATTTTGCTGAACAGCTTAACCTTTCGGCGAATTATTTTGGAGATATCATTAAAAAAGAATTGGGCGTTTCCGCTCAGGAATTTATTCACAATAAACTGATTGATGTCGCAAAAGATCAGATTTTCGATCCTGCAAAAAAATCGATCAGTGAAATTTCTTATGATTTAGGATTTAAATATCCACAGCATTTTACGAGATTGTTCAAAAGTAAAGTAGGCGTATCTCCGAGTGAGTATAAAGCTTTGAATTAATTTTTAATATTAAAAAAAATATTCGGGCAGTTTGTCATTCTTAAAGAATCCAGGCATGAATCCTTCCATATTATGCTTAGATCTTTGCAGGGATGGGAAACTCTGAAAATAGATTTGTAGAGAACTTATGTTTTCTTACTTTGCAGTTTAATAATAAACCTAAATGATTAAGGGGTTGGTCTTTGAGATTTTCGTACTTGAAAAAATATAAAATAATTGTGTTTAAATGAAACGAAAAAATTCATAAATTTAATATGAAAAAATAAATTTTGTTTTGGGATGACAACACAGCAAAATATAGGAACTCATACATTTTACACGCCATTCGGTAAAATTTTAGCTTTAAGAGAAAATGGAGTCATTAAAGCTAAAAGTATTCGCTATGCCCGTTCGGAAAGATATAAAATGCCAATCCCTCTGGAATCTTTAGAATCATATGAAATTTTAGATAAAACACCAGTTTGTCCACAACATATCAGTCCGCTTTTGGAAAGATTAATTGGGAAAACGGACGTCGAAAACTTCCAGCCTGATGAATCTCCTCAATATTTAACGATTACGCGACCTGAAAAATTTAATGAAAATGAAAAATTACCCGTTGTAGTTTGGATTCACGGTGGTTCGTACGAAATTGGCTGTGGTGATCTCCCGACTTCCGATCCTACACTTTGGGTGAAAGAACAAAATATTATCGTGGTCTCCATTTCCTATCGTCTCGGACTTTTCGGATTTCTCGGAGGTGATGAAAGCAGACCTGCCAATCTCGGTTTATTTGATATTATAGAATCCCTGAAATGGATAAAAAGAAATATTGTTAATTTTGGTGGGGATGCTGAAAATATTACTCTTTTCGGGCAGTCTTCCGGGGGCGATGCGATTGCGCATTTAATGATTTCTGAGGGGGTGGATAACTTATTTCAAAGAGCTATTATTCACAGCGCACCGCTAGGATTTCGCCTTAAAAGAAGCAAAATGTCTCTTGATTTTTTCCAAAAAACAGAATTATTAAAAGATGAGGTTGATGCATTGAAAATGACCGAAAGCTATGCGGAATTTTTACCGTCATTTATGAAATATGGATTAAAAACTTCTATGCCTTTTTGTACACAATATGGATATCCGCCTTTATGCAAAGAAGAGGAAAGCCTCCCAAAATGGAAAGAAAATGCAAAAAAATATGATGTATTAATTGGGCTTAATAATGACGAAACAGCTTTCTATGTAAAAACTGCAGAAGAAGGACTGTATACCTATTTTCACGAAAAAATTCTTAATAAAATCGTTCGGAAAACAACAGAATCTATTTATGAAAAGCCAACCGATATTTTTGCTCAAAACTATAAAGAAGGTGGAGGGAATATTTATCAGTTTAAAATTCATTCCAAACTAAAAAACAATTATATAGGAGCTTCCCATTGCGTCGATCTTCCTTTGATTTTCGAAAACGAATCTGCATGGAAAAACTCAGGATTGTTAAAAGATATCCCATGGAATCATATTCAGGAAAACGGAAAGAAAATGCGCTCTCTTTGGGCAGAATTTGCCCGTACCGGAAAAATCTCAGACCATTCGGAAAGACCAGAGATTCTTGAACTCCGAAAAATTTAACTGACATAAAAAATGCTTCTCGAAGTTGATCATCCTGTAGGAATCCAGACGTAGTATTACAGATTAAATTATAAAACCTTTACTTAGATTCCTACAGAGAGACAAACATTGTTATAAGTGTATATCTAACTTCCTGCTTCCAACTTTCGTCTTCCAGTCCAAAAATTACTCAGCAATCCAAACGCTCACATTTCCGGCAGGAACAGGGAAATTTCCCCAGCCTTTCTCATCTATAGTTACTTTATCCTCTGATCTTTTTAATAGGTCGTAAAAGATTTTTCCGATATATTTTTCACCCATTTCCATAGGTTTTTCGTAAGCATCTTTATTGCTAAGAACCACGGCACAGCCAGAATGTTCTTCATCTCCTTCGCGCACCCATCCAAGACAGTTGGCGTCTTCAAAATAATCTTTTTGTTCACCGTAGGCATAATCTTTTCTCGCTTTCAGGAGCTCTTCAATTCCGTCTATTTTATTCAAAAAAATCTCCTGATCATTGCCTTCTCTGTCTTTATCAATATAATGAGCACCATACAGATCGGGATAGAAAACGCAGGGATAACCATCTTTTCTCAGCAGAATAAGGGCATAAGCAATAGGCTTAAACCATTCTTCTACCGGAGCTTCAAGATCCTGTAAAGGCTGAGTATCATGATTATCTACCAAACTTACCGAATGTAAAGGATCTGCCTGGGTCAGCGTTTCTTCAAGAATTCGTCTTAAGTCATAGGATCCTCCTTCCTTAGAGGCGGTATGGAAATTATTTTGCAGGGAACTGTCAAACAGACTCATACAGCCTTCCGTAACATCAATATATTTTTGAAGAAGATTCAAATATCCGGGAGCCCAATATTCGCCCACCGCAAAAATATTTTTCCCTGAATTGGAGCGGAGCAAGGTAAGCCATTCTTTATAAAAATCGAAAGAGATATGTTTTAAAGCATCGAGTCTTACCCCATCAAAATCTGTTTGGTCAAAATACCATTTAGCCCAGTTATTAAGTTCTTCGCGAACATGAGGATTGCGGTGCTCAATGTCGTTATACATCAGATAATCATAATTTCCTTTCTCATCATCAATCATTTCTTCCCAGTCATCTCCATATTCAGACTGGATTTTGAAAATATGGGAATCCATTCCTTCGGCATAATCAACACCGCTGAAACAGGTGAAATTCCATTCAAAATCAGAATATTTTTTGCCTCTTCCAGGAAAAGTAAATTTAGTATAAGATTCTATTTCAATAATATCGGAGATTACTTTCTCCCGGTTATTTTCATCAACTTTTACCGCTTTGAATTTTTCCAGTTCATCGCCACCGGCTTTATGTCCTAAAACAATATCAACAATAATCTGGATATTCTTTTCTTTTAAAGCTTTAATGGCTTTGGTATAATCGTCCTTGGTCCCGTATTTTGTCGGAGTAGTCCCTTTTTGATCGAACTCGCCTAAATCAAACAGATCATAAGCATCATATCCAATAGAAAAGCCTCCATTTGTCCCTTTGTATGCTGGTGGAAACCAAACGGATGTGATTCCGAGCTCTGATAAATATTCTGCCTGTTTTTCGGCTTCTTTCCATAATTTTCCATCTCCTTCCGAATACCAGTGGAAAAATTGAATCATCGTTTGGTTCATAAATTTTTGAATTTGGTTACTACAATGTAGTGAAAAAAAACAATTTATTGGTCCTCAAATTCTTTGAACGGAATTTTTAGTTGAACAGAGACCTGCTTTTTTTCTTCCGTATTAAGATGGGAAAGGGATAATCCTAATAGACGAACAGGTTTATCAAAGGGACGGAGTTCCCAAAGTTTTTTTCCGGTGTTGAAATATTGTTGCGGTGATGCAAAATATTCTTCCTTAGTCATACTTCTGGTAAAGAGTGAAAAGTCTTTATATTTAATTTTTAAGGTTAAAGTTCGGCCTAGGATATTATTTTTCTGAAGTCTCTGATGAAGTTCTTCACTCAGGCTTTCTATTTTTTCATTAACCTGTTGCTCATCAAAAAGATCTTCAAAGAAAGTCCTTTCTACGGCTACACTTTTTTGAATACGATGAGGTTTGACTTCTGAATTATGAATTCCCCGAACCACATTGTAATAATAGGCACCCGATTTTCCAAACATTCTTGTGAGGTCCTCAATAGATCTTTTCTTTAAATCTTTTCCTTTATAAATCCCTAAACTAAACATTTTGTTAGCTGTAACTTTCCCTACGCCGTAAAATTTTTCGACAGGCAGTTCTTCCAGAAAACCTTCAATTTTATATGGATGAATGGTTTTTTGCCCATTCGGTTTATTGATATCTGAAGCTACTTTTGCTAAAAACTTATTAATTGAAATTCCGGCAGAAGCAGTGAGACCTGTCTCTTCAAAAATTTTTTGACGGATTTCTTTCGCTATCTGATTGGCAGATTCTATTCCTTTTTTATTTTCAGTGACATCAAGATAGGCTTCATCTAAAGAAAGAGGCTCAACAAGGTCTGTGTATTCATGGAAAATCTCACGGATTTTTCTCGAAATTTCTTTATAGCGTGGAAATCGGGGGGGAACAAAAATCAGATGCGGGCATTTTTCTTTTGCTGTTTTACTGGGCATGGCAGAACGAACACCAAATTTCCGGGCTTCATAACTCGCTGCCGAAACAACCCCGCGGTGTCCGCCGCCCACGGCAATGGGCTTCCCTCTCAGTGCAGGATTATCATACTGTTCCACGGAGGCATAAAATGCATCCATATCAACATGAATTATTTTGCGGATAGGAAAAGAAGAATCCATACCGCAAAGATATGGATTCCTGTATTTTTAATGATTGAATTTATTAAGCTTTCAGTCTCATGGTAAGAAGAAGAGGCTCAAAGCCTGCTTTTTCATAAGCTTTTACTGCAGATTCATTTTGATCGTAAACGTCCAGTCTGATTTCCGAAATACCTTTCTCTTTTATCCAGTCTGTTAAATTGTCTATAATCAGCTGATTAATTCCTTTTCCCCGATGTTCAGGCTTTACAAACATAAAACCGAGATAGCCGTATTCTCTGAATTGAGTATAGTTTTTTTCAGATTGTTTAATAAGGGCATAGCCTGAGGCGATAATTTCATTATTATTCCCTTCAACCACCACTAAACTTGCATCTGGAGAAAGAATGAGCGCATGAAGATCATAATAGTGAATTTCTCCGTCAATTAAAGTTTCATTGAAAGGTCTTTCTGAAGAAACAATTCCCTGCTCAAATTCTAAAAGGACTTTCAGATCTTGTTCTGTAGCTTCTCTTACGATCATCATCTATTTTAAAAGTTTATCAATCGTTGTCTGAATCTCAGGATCTTCCGGAGAAATAGCATAGTATTTTGCAATCGCAGATTTTTGATCAATAACCATGTATCTTGGAATCCAGTTAAGATCAATATAATTATTGAAGTCGTTTTTCCAGCCTGAAGCAAACCAGTAATTTTCTTTGTCTTTCATTTCAAATCTTTCCAGACTTTTATCGAAACCTTCTTTAGAACGGTCTAATGAAAGAAATACAAAATCGATATTTTTATTATTTACCTCCAATTCTTTTGCTTTTGGAAGAGCTTTTAAGCAGTCTCTGCACCATCCGGCCCAAAAATCGATCACTAAAACTTTTCCTTTATGCTGATCCAGAATTTGCTGTATCGTAATACTTTTTCCCTCTTCATTTTCAAGTTTTTGATTTAATGCTTCTTTGGAAAAACCTGTTTTAAGAACGGTCGGAAGCTTTTGTGAATAGCTTATTCCAAAGATTCCTATCATTAATAAGACTAATAACTTTCTCATATTTTCAATTTCATTTTATGCAAATCTAAACAATGAAACGCAATTAGGGATTGATTTCGTATGAATTAATGAAAATTTATGAAATTGATGTTTTCTATAAAAGATTACTGATAATTCTTCACAAGCCCTTTTACAAGAGTAATCACTTGAGGCATTGCTTTGTTGGCAGCATTCAGAACTTCTTCGTGGGAAACGGCAAAGGCAATATCCGGCCCGCCCAGATCTGTAATAATAGAGATCGCAAAAATATCCATTCCCATGTGCTTGGCTACAATTACTTCAGGAACAGTACTCATTCCGACCATATCACCACCGATTGCTTTAATCATTCCGTATTCTGCGGGGGTTTCAAAAGTAGGACCTTGCAGAGCAACGTATGTTCCCTGTTGAAATTTAATATTATTTTCTGAGGCCACCTGCCCGGCAACAGAAATCATTTTCCTGTTGTAAGGTTCGCTCATATCAACAAAACGAGGACCGAAAGAATCGATATTTTTTCCACGAAGAGGGTGCTCGGGCATCATATTGATGTGATCTTTCAAAATAACGATATCAGCAACACTGTAATGAGGATTGACCCCCCCGGATGCATTAGATAAAATCAGATTTTTAATTCCTAATAAATGAAAAACTCTGACCGGAAAAACAACAGTTTCTATAGAATGACCTTCATAATAGTGAAAACGACCACTCATCATCAACACTTTTTTTCCTTCGAGAATTCCGTAAATTAATTTTCCACCATGCCCCACAACAGTAGTCTGAGGAAAGTGCGGAATTTCAGGATATTCTAAGATATGAATGGCTTCTACTTCATCCTGTAATTTTCCTAATCCCGATCCCAGAACAATCGCAAAATCAGGCGTTTCTTTAATGATGTTTTTTATAAAATCTGCGGTCTGCTTAATTTTTTCTAACATAATCTAAGATAATTTGATTGAATTCTTCCTTTTTATCAATGATTACATTGATAGGCCAGTAGTAAACAATGTCTCTAAGATAGTCAAAAGTTTTAAGACGGACATAATCCTTTTCTGTCGTTAAGATTAATTTATATTCACCCAGTTTTTTATATTCAGCAATAATTTTTTTGATATCATCATCTGTAAAATTGTGATGATCCCTGAATTTTAAATGCTTCACTCTTTGAGAGAACTTTGCAAGATGGGTGAGTAAAGGTTTTGGATTGGCAATTCCTGTAATTAAAAGTATATCATAATAATTCAGGTTGTTGTCGGGAAGTATTTTTTCTCTTCCGTATACATTTTCGTCATATCCGATGGATGAAAAGAATACTTTTTGAGTACGGTCCGGTCTTATTCTCGAAACATAGTACTGTTTGGTTTCCTCTGTCAGTTCATCAGGACATTTGCTGACCATAATGATATCTGCTCTTCTTGATCCCGCTCTTGATTCTCTTAAATCTCCTCCGGGAAGAAGATGATCTTTAAAATAAGGATCATTAAAATCTGTCATCAGAATATTGAATCCTGGTTTGATGGCTCTGTGCTGCATGGCGTCATCCAATACCAGAACATCAAGATCCATATCATCAATCACTTTTTTGGCTCCGGGAACTCTGTCTTCAGAAACGGCGATCACAAAGCGGTTTTTGAAACGCTCAAACAGCTGCATGGCTTCATCGCCTACCATTTTGTAATTACTTTCGTAATTCGTTACAGCATAGCCTTTTGTGAGTCTTCCGTAACCGCGTGAAAGGACTCCCGTTCTGTAGTGTTTAGACAGGTATTGAGCGAGGTACATCACCATTGGCGATTTTCCGCTTCCGCCCACAGAAAGGTTGCCGACACAAATTATCGGAGTCTTGAATTTCGTTGATTTAAAAATTCCCAGATCATACATCGTGTTTCGGATACCCGTTACCATGTGATAACCGAGGGAAAAAGGATAGAGGTACCATCTTTTCATACGTTTGCAAAAATAGGAAATTTCACATGGATTTTACTTAATATGGTAGCGACTTTTCAACATTTATTTAAAAAAAATGATTATTGATTATCATTAAATTAAAGTATTTTTGTAGAGTTATTTTATTACATTGAGGTATTTTATTGAATTTTCCTACAACGGTAAAAATTATTTCGGCTATCAGATCCAGCCGAATGCTATTTCTGTGCAGGAAGAATTGGAAAAAGCACTTTCCACGATTTTAAGAGAGAAAATAAAAACAACGGGAGCAGGAAGAACGGATACAGGTGTTCATGCAAAGAAAATTTTTGCCCATTTTGATACTGAAAAAGTATTGAATGAAGATTTTACCCGCAGATTAAACAGTTTTCTTCCGGCTGATATTGCTGTAAAAAGAATTTTTGAGGTGAGAGATGATTTTCATGCGCGTTTTGATGCAACTTTCAGAACATATGAATATTATATTTCAATGGAAAAAAATCCCTTTACAGAAGAGTCGGCATGGCAACACTGGAGAAGACCTCTGGATATTGATAAAATGAATGAAGCCTGTAAAATTTTATTTGAATATGAGGATTTTACAAGTTTTGCAAAATTACATACCGACAACAAAACCAATCTCTGTAAAATGTATAAAGCAGAGTGGGCGCAAAATGGCAGCGAGCTGAAATTTACCGTTTCAGCGAATCGTTTTTTAAGAAATATGGTGCGGGCAATTGTGGGAACGATGGTAGAAATAGGTGCCGGGAAATTGAAGCCGGAAGATCTTCGGACGGTCATTGAAGATAAACACCGTAATTCTGCAGGAACCTCTGCGCCGGCGCATGGGTTATATCTGGTAGATGTGGGCTATGAATTTAATTAAATAAAACTAATAATATTATGATGTCAATCTTTATTCTGATTGGTGCTTACAGGTACTATGCAGAACTTGCCGAGAGGTTTGGAAAAACAAAATGGCAGCTGGGCCTGTTGGCTATTGGGATATATTTAGGCTTTCAGATCGTATTTCTTTTTTGCTACGGAATTTATCAGGGGCTTACCAATACTTATAACGAAAACAATTATACAGGCTTTTCTTTGGTTAATATAATAAGCTGGTTATTTGCGATTGGTGCTGTTTACGGTTTTTACAGAGTTTTGGAAAACAGATTTCGAAAAGAAACCTTAAAAAAACCTTCCCTGGAAATTGAAGAAATAGGAAGTAAAGAATGATAAATATATGATGGTGACCTGATGTTTCAAAGTCACCATTTTCATTTTCAATATAAAGCATAAACCATGGATGAGATCGAAAAATTAGCCTTTGCCCTCAATCATTTCGCAGGTCTTCCGGAAGAAGATTTTAAATTATCTGAAGACTGCTGGCTGCCTAAAAATTACAAAAAAGGAGATTTCTATAATCTTCGGGGAACCGTTTGTACCTATTTCGGATTTATTGTGGATGGCGTTTTCCGCTCTTATACGATAGATGAAAAAACAGGCGAAGAGAAGAATGTTTTTTTGTATTCAGCCAATGGTTTTGTCGTTTCTTTTAAAAGTTTTATTAATCAGATACCTTGTGATTATCATACGCAGGCTTTGACGGATGCTTCGATTATCTATATCCGTTATACCGATTTGCTGGCTTTGTATCATCAGTCGCACCGATGGGAAAAGTTTGGAAGACTTCTCGCACAGGAAGCTTTCAATATTACGATGTCAAGAATTGAAGGGTTTATCCTGAAATCCCCAGAAGAACGGTATTTAGATCTCATCAAGCAGCATCCTGATATTTTTAATAATGTTCCGCTGTATCATATTTCTTCTTATTTAGGGATCCAGGGACCTTCTCTGAGCAGAATCCGAAAAAGAATTTCGGGTAAGTAATACGATTTTAACCAAGGTTAAAATTATCCTCATCTTATTCGCGGAACTTTGTCTCATAATTTAAAACCAATAAAAATAAAAGTTATGAAAACAAAAACTATCGTATTAATTCATGGATTATTTGTGAACAATACAAGCTGGAAAGAATGGAAAACTTATTTTGAAGCTCAAGGCTACACCGTACACACTCCGGCAAATCCCGGACATAAAGGTGATCCTAAAGATCTGAAAAAGAATATTCCGTCAGATCTGAAAGAGGTAGGCTTCGATGATGTGGTAGATTATTTATCAAAATTTATCGATACGCTTCCTGAAAAGCCAATTGTGATCGGGCATTCGTTTGGCGGGCTGATGGTTCAGAAGTTAATTGATATGGGAAAAGCTGTTGCTGGGGTAAGCATTGACGGTGCTCCTCCAAAAAATGTGATCGCTCCTTTTTCTACGGTGAAAATTGTTTGGCCCGTGGTGAATTTCTTTAAAGGAAATACTGTATTTATGGGCTCAAAAGAATGGTACCATAAGGCATTTTTCAATAATTATTCAAAAGAAGAAAGCGACAGATTGTATGAAACGGTTGCTGCTCCTGAAAGTAGAAAACTGGCCAGAGATCCGTTATTCAAATCTTCTGCAAAACTGGACTTACATAAAGCTCATGAGCCACTACTGTTCATCGCCGGAGAAAGAGATCATATTTTTGCCGCCAATTTCTCAAGAAAAATTGCGGAAGCTTACAAAGACAAAAACAGCATTGTGGATTTTAAAGAATTTCCGGGAAGAAGCCATTTCATTGCAGGTGAAAAAAATTGGGAAGAAGTTGCAGGATATGTATTAGAGTGGCTTGCAAAAGTCAATTAATATACCTTTACATAGAATTGAAAAGAGACGGCTTTCGCGGAGCAGGTCTCTTTTTTTATCTGATATATCTGATGATGTCCAGAAGTGCTCCGATGTGGTTTCAGATATCTCGACTGAGGTTGTACAACCCCAAAATTGGGGTTCGGAACGTCAAATTCGATATTTCGGAAGTCAAATTTTGGGTTGCATAACGTCATTTTTTGTGTAAATAACCCCGTGAGAGGAGTTTTGGATGTAGTAAGATGGGTTCGAGACGTCAACGGAGGAGTTTGGGATGTCGAAATTTATATTTGAATTATATTTAAGAGATCCTTCGACTACACTCAGTATGATATTTCTAATACTAACTGCCTTTATGAGAGATTAATTTGTAGCGATGTCATCCTGAGCGGAGTCGAAGGACTTTTTATTAAAGCTTTATTATTGACTGGAAAAGCTCAAAGTCACTATTCAATAAAAATCAAAATCATCTATCTCATAAATAACACCGATCTGAATTTTTCATCAGGAATTCACAAAGTTGTAAAGGCGGAGAAATTAGAAAGTCTTATTTTTGCAGAGAATTTTATTTTAATTCTTTCTTCAATTCGTACAATGAAAAAACAAGATACCTGGGGGATTATTAAGAGGCTGTTCTTTATCGGGATGAAATTCCGTTCTTGGTTCATCTTTACTTTGATAATTTCCATTATACTGTCAATAGTTTCTACTTACAGACCTTATCTCACGATGGAAGTGGTGGATAATGATATTACAAAACTGCAGGACAAGGCTTTAATGATGAAGCATATCTACATTTTGGTAGGCTTGGTGTTTGCAGAAACTATTTTAAACTTTTTCTTAGTGTATTTTTCCAATTTCATCTCTCAGAATGTAATCAGAGATATCAGGGAAAGGCTTTATGCTAAACTTATTTACTTCAAAACTTCATTCTTTGATAAAACGCCTATCGGGCAGCTGGTCACAAGAGCAGTAGGTGATGTTGAAACTATTGCTACCGTTTATACAGACGGTTTCCTGATGGTTTTTGGGGATATTCTGAGAATCATTTTCGTGTTGATCATGATGTTCAGTACCGATGTTCATCTGAGTTATATCACATTGGCCATCTTACCTTTAATGGTAATGATTACAAGGTTTTTTCAAAAAAGATTAAAAAAAGCTTTTGGTGATGAAAGAAACTGGACGTCTACGCAGAACTCTTTTGTTCAGGAAAGATTGGCCGGGATGTCTATCATTCAGGTTTTCAACAGACAGGCATCTGAGTTTAAAAAATTTGATGATATTAATATTACGCTGAAGGGAGCATTATTGAGAACTGTATTTATTTTCTCATTATTCTTTCCGGTAGTTGAATTAATTTCTTCACTTTTTATAGGATTTATTCTTTTCTACGGAGGGTATATCACCATCAGTGCAGGAGTTGTGATTGCTTTTATACAGTATATTTCGATGCTGATTCGTCCTTTGAGACAGATTGCGGACCGATTTAACAACATTCAGAGGGGTATTGTGGGAGCAGAAAGAGTTTTAGGCTTAATGGATGAAGAAAATTCAATGCCGAATACAGGTGAAGTACAGAAAGATCATTTTGACGGAAAGATCGAATTTAAAAAAGTACATTTTGCATATGACGAAAAGCAGGAAGTACTGAAAGGGATTGATTTTAAAGTAAATCCGGGAGAAACAGTCGCAATTGTAGGAGCAACCGGAGCCGGGAAATCTACGATCATCAGCTTGATTACCCGACTTTATGATATTAATTCAGGAAATATTTTAATCGATGATGTAGATCTTAAAGATTACGAACTGTATAATTTAAGAAGTCATATAGGGGTTGTTTTACAGGATGTTTTTCTGTTTCATGGAAGTATTTTCGAGAACCTGGCGTTCGGAGATGAAACTATTACTCTGGAAAAAATAAAAGCGGGTGCCAGAGAAATTGAAGTTGACCAGTTTATCGAACAGCTTCCCGGAGGTTATGATTATGTGGTAAGCGAAAGAGGATCATCAATTTCTCTTGGTCAAAGACAGTTATTGTCTTTCCTGAGAGCCTATTTATCGGATCCTAAGATTTTAATTTTAGACGAAGCTACTTCTTCAATTGATCATGAAAGTGAAAAACTAATCCAGAGAGCGACAGAAAAAATTACTAAAAACAGAACTTCCATCATCATTGCACACCGACTTTCAACTATTGAAAAGGCGGATAAGATTATTGTAATGGAGCACGGTAAAATTGTAGAGGAAGGAAAACACCTGGAACTTCTTGATAAAAACGGATATTACGCAACATTATATAAAGCCCAGTTAAGACATGAAGTGGAAGTAGAGGAGGAAAGCCATAATTCTTAGGAATAATTTCCAAATCTTTTTTCTTTGCTATCATCATAAAAAACAACCTTGCCATCGTAAGGTTGTTTTTTTATCCGCTGTGAAAAGGAATTTTTAAAGTTATTTAGCTTTCAATATTTCCAGATTCTTTTCCTGTAATTTACTTACGTTAAAATACATGCCTGGAACTTTATATTTTCCTTTTTCAAACTCTAGATAATCGCATGTTCCGTCAAAACTCTGAGATTTATTTTCCAGCTGAAACATATTGAGGAGAACATATTCATGGGAAACAGCAATCACATGGAAAGCTGTTTCGCAATTCAGTCCGTCTCCCGAAGAAAGAATAGCTCCGAATAATCCGTGAAAATTCTCTGAAACTTTTTTGGCGGTGGCTTCATCACCTGATAAATGATACATATAGGCCAGATAGTTCATAGCACGAATATCTAACGGGTTTTCTTCCAATCCTTCACGGAAAGTCCGTATTGCTTTCGGAAGGTCCTCTTCCTTAAGTTCTACGGTCGCCTGATAATATTTTTTAAGCTCATCCGTTTTCTTCCTTCCGTTATAAGGATTGTAGTTTTTTTGTAAGGTTTGTCCAAAATATAAATGTCTGTATTGATTGGGCGTGATCAAAGTATCGTTCGCTTTCAGTCTTTCCAGAAGATGAGGATAATAGAATTCTGAATTTTTATCAGTAATAGCCTTTTTTATCAGGGTATAATCCGGGGCATGAAATTCTTTTTTCTGCGCGAAGGCAAAATTTGAAAAAACAATGATAAAAAAGAGAAGAAATTTACTATTCATGGTTAATACAAGCTTTTTTTATAGTCAACAAATGTACGTATTGTATAAGGATTAGAAATAAATAAGTGATTTTTTTTCAAAATAACATAAAAAATACACTAAACCCTTGTTTTTATGTTAAAGATTTATTAATTTTAATGGAAATTAAGCTTCATCCTCTATAAAATTGGTAGGGTGTTTGCATGAAAAGATATTTTTAACCCTAAAATCCAAAAAATATAAATGAATAACATTCAAGATGAATTCCACAGCTTTAAAGAGGAATTGAAAAAATTAAATATCGAAGTACAGAAAGTTGTAAAAGTAGGAAACGGAAGTATGGATTTCCATGAGGTTTTTTACAAATCTCCACGGTACGAAGAGGTGAAGAGTGTGTATGTACAGCGTCATAATCTGGATAATATCATTGAAAAGTTTAGACAAGCTTATCATTAAAATAAATAAATTGGCGGCTCAGATTCCCTGAGCCGCCAATTTATTTTAGTAAGTATATCAGTCTTTATCCAGTGTCGAGTTTTTCTTAGTATCTTTCATCGTTGCATAAACAATGAATGAAAAGAAAATACACGCTGTAATATACCAGTAGAAATAATGTTCTACATGAGCCTGTTTAAACCAAAGAGCAATATATTCTGCCGTTCCTCCAAAAATAGCAACCGTTAATGCATACGGTAATCCCACACCGAGAGCTCTTACTTCCGAAGGGAAAAGTTCTGCTTTTACCACAGCGTTTATAGAAGTATAACCACTCACGATAATTAATGCAGACATAATTAAAAAGAAAGCGCCCCACATTGATGTCGTTGTACTTAAGGCATTTAAAAGCGGATACGTGAAAACTGTTCCTAATATTCCGAAACTTAATAATAAAGGTCTTCTTCCGATTTTATCCGATAAAGCGCCAAAAACCGGCTGTAAACAGGCAAAAATAAATAATGAAATAAAAGAAATTAAGGTAGATTCTTCCTTTGTAAGATGAACCGTATTCACCAGGAATTTTTGCATATAGGTGGTGTAGGTATAAAATGCCAGTGTTCCGCCAAGCGTTAATCCAACTACTGTAATTAAGGCTTTCGGGTGTTTTAAAAGCTCTTTTATTGATCCTTTTTTCTTTTCATCAACCTGTTTTTTATTTTCAAAAGCTTCGGTTTCATGAAGATTGGCTCTTAAATATAATGCAATGACAGAAAGTAAGGCTCCGATGACAAAAGGAATTCTCCAGCCCCAATCTTCCAGTTGAGCTTCCGTTAATAATAGTTTCTGTAAAATCAACTGAATTCCCAACGCAATCAGCTGCCCGCCAATCAGGGTGACATATTGAAAACTCGAATAAAACCCTCTTCTTTCACTTGTTGCCATCTCGCTGAGGTAGGTCGCAGAAACTCCATATTCGCCACCCACACTTAAGCCTTGTAAAAGGCGTGCTACTAATAATAACAGGGGGGCCAGAACGCCTATTGTTTTATATGTTGGTGTCAACGCAATCAGTAGAGATCCGAATGACATCAGTAAAACGGAAAGGGTCATGGCTTTTTTTCTTCCGATTCTGTCAGCAATACTTCCGAAAAGCCAGCCTCCGACAGGTCGCATTAAAAAACCTACAGCGAAAATTCCTGCTGTATTTAATAATTGCGCCGTAAGATCCGAATCCGGAAAAAAAGAATGCGAAAAATAGATGGCAAATGCGGCATACGCATACCAGTCATACCATTCTACAAGATTTCCTATCGATCCGCCGACAATCGCCTTGATTCTTTGGGCGGTGGTGATTTGTGATGAATTCATAAGGGAAAGATATTTCTTTTTCCCTTACCTGTCAAAATGTTTAAATATATTTTTTGATGCTAAAATCGATATCCCAGAGATAATCCGCTTCTGAAGCCCAGCCACGGTCCGTCAACTTTTATGACAGCACCATTGGCATTGGTTTCTACAGAATAATTGACAACAGGGATATCCAGATTTTCAATTTCCTGTTTCAGCTGTGCCTGCATGTCGGGAGTAAGGACGACATCGCTGGTCATTGTAAACTCACCATTGCCACTACCGTAATGAGCTCCTGCAATCCAGAAATCAAGGACGAGATTCTGGCTTCTTGTAAGAAAAAACTGAACCCCGACCATTAAGCCGCCGCTGTGCCCACGGGTATCTCCATAACCCTTTAAGGGAATCTCATAGGTTGTTCCGCTGAAATTGTAATCATAGTAAAAGTCGAACGTATTCGAAGTAACTTTTGAATACCGGTAATAAGGAGCAAAATAAAACCCCTTACCATAGCCGTGACCAATATATACACGAGGTTCAATGGTGAAATTGAAGGCTTTTACTTCGAGATTCTGAAATCTTTTTTCATCTTCATCATTTAAAAATGAATTGATAAACGGTACTTTTCCCTCGGGCATCGTCCCAAATCCCATATTTACCGACAGCCATTTGTTGAATGATCTTTCGTACGTTAAATTGATATTTCTAAATGCATAAGCTGTAACGTTGGTCTTAATAATATTGAGCTTTTCTGAAGAAACAGCATTAGCTTCCTGGGCATTCACTTCCGATAAGAGAAGTGAGCAAAATACTAAGGTGAGATGCTTTTTCATAATCGTAAATTTTCATTAATATAAAGTGATGGTTATTGAGGCAACAGCAAAAAACGGGCAAAGGTGAAAAAAAAACACTTTTTTGTGAAAAAATAAATTTCTGTTTATGAGTTATTTACGATTGTGTTTATAATTTCAATTTGCTGCGTATGTAACAAATACCGGATATTGACTGTCATTACTGTATATTATTCTATTGCTGATATGAAAAAAACTATATTTTCTGTGCTTCTTCTATGTGGAATTTTGGTGTTTTCTCAGGAAAATGTAAAAAAAGACACGATTGATGAGACTAAAACGGAAGAGATTCAGGAAGTGATCCTGAAATCCCAACGTAAAAAACAGTTTGCTGATAAATCGGTCTATACCTTTGATAAAGAGGCATTGGAAAAAGCCCGCTATGCAAAAGATCTTTTGAGTACTTTACCGGAATTACAAATCGATCCGATTGCTAATACATTAAAAAGTACCAAAGGCGGGACGACTTTATTTTTAATCAACGGAATTGAAGCTACGGACCTGCAGATTCGAAGTGTAGCTCCTTCTGAAGTTGTAAAAGTGGAATATTATGATATTCCGCCTGCAAGATGGGCGACACGAGCTGATGTTGTGGTGAATCTTATTACCCGTTCTACCGAAACAGGCTATGTTTTCGGAACAGACGTAAGTTCTGCTTTAAATACGGGTTTTGTTAATGGAGCAGCTTATGCGAATTATACCAAAGGGAAAAATAATTTAGGTTTGGAATATTCTATCAATTTCAGAGATTATGACAATAGAAAAGTCAATAGTATTTACGATTATCAGCTTAATAACAGCCATTACCGTTCAGATGAAAATAAAAAGGATCATTTCGGATACACTTATCAGAACGTAGCCTTAAGATATACCCGAATGGTACCCGATAATTACGCTTTTCAGGCTAAAATGAATGTAGATATTTATTCAAGTTTCGTGAAAGGAAACGGAAAAAGTATTTTTACTCAGGATCATTTGTCGGAAGAGCATGCTATGCTGAAAAACGGGTCGTCTGATTATACAACGCCTACTTTAGATCTGTATTTTTCAAAAAACATCGGAAAAAAAGATGAGCTAAGCGTGAATATTGTAGGATCTGCATTTAAAACAAATACTTTGGAATTGGCTAAGGAATGGGTTGTTTCTTCGGGAGATCCGGTTTTTGATAATGATATGAATCTTCAGACCCGGCAAACAGGAATTGTGGGTGAACTGGCTCATGTTCATACTTTCGACGCAGGAAAATTATCTTCGGGATATCGTGTTTCAAATACGAATATTTCTAATGATCTTCAGAACCTTTCCGGCTTTTCAGAATACAGTGTCAATTATCTTGAGCAATATTTTTACACGGAATTTTCAGGAAAAGTTAAAAAATTCAGTTATCGTATTGGAGCAGGATTAACGAATATTCACAATAAAAGTGCAGAGAATACTTTTGATCAATGGTCGTTTACTCCGAAAATTATTTTAGGATACCAGCTGAAAGATAATCAAAGTCTCCGTTTAACGAGCAGCTACAGACCTATAGGTCCGTGGAGTTCTGCTTTGAGCAGTAATATTGTTCAGATGGCTCCAAATATTGTACAGAAAGGAAATCCCTATTTAAAATCTCAGCAGATGTTTGCGAATAATTTTATTTATTCATTTAATAACAAGTATTTTGATTTTAATGCAAATATATTTTACAGATATACAGATCGAACGATCAATCAATATTATGTGCTGGATCAGGATTTTGGATATGCTTTGACTTATGAAAATGCTAAAAATTCCCAACAATTCGGTGTGCAATTGTCGGGTTCTTATAAACCTTTCGGAAACAGTCTTTTGGTAGCAAAATTATACTTAACTCCTGCTTCAGAAATGATCCGAACGAGTAGTGGAGCTTTAATTAAAAATAATTATCTCGCGAATAATTTGGTATTGTCTTCAGAATACAAATCTTTCAGTCTGCAATATCAGTTGAATATTCCTGTTTATACGCTGAATGGAGCTTTTTTAAATACCAATGAAAACCAGAATCATGTATTTGCCAGTTATAAAAAGAAAGAATGGACTTTTATGGCCGGAATGTACTGGGTCGGAATGCCTTCTGAATATAAGACGAAAAGTCTGCAGGAAAGTTTAGTGAATTACAGTCGTGTTAATCAGATTATGAATAACAAATCGATGTTTATTCTGGGCCTCAGCTATGATTTTTCTAAAGGAAAGAAAACTGAATTACAAAAGAAACTGAATAACTCCACAGCTCCTGCTGCTACTTTCTAATTTTTTATTCTTATTAAATAAAAATCCGCCCGGTATTCAACTGAGCGGATTGTATTTTTTATAGTGACTACTATTTTTTAATGAATTTTGTAGCTTCTTTTGTGTTTGTTCCCGAAACTTCAATAAAATAAGGAGCTGGCGGTAACTCTGATACCTGAATTCTTCCTGATTTTAAATCTGAAGTTTTGATTAATTTTCCGTCTAAACTGTAAATATTTGCTTTAGAATACTTGCTGGTTTCTCCTTTAAATTTTATAAAATCCTGAGCAGGATTCGGATAGATGGTAATGTTTTGCTTTTTAGCTATATGATCGTTAACCGATAAAAATGTTTCATTTAAAGCCTGAGCACCCACCGTAGTTTGATTCATACCTAAAGCCGGTACGTTGATATTCGCACTTGTTGAAGAAAGCAACGGGAATTTATACGTACTGTTGTAATACATATAAGCTGTATTGGTAACAGTTCCTACCGGGAAACCACTTACTGTTAAGTTAAAAGTCTGTATAGATTTTATCCTTAAAACTCCGGTATAAGTTTTTGTTCCGATAATTAAAGTTCCTGCGGCATCAGCAGAAATGACAATGTTTCCACTGAAGTTTCCAGAAGCTGCCGAAGAAGAGAATGTTCCGGATGCTGTATCATTTTCCGAATATCCAAAAGCTGCAGGATACGAAATATAAGTTCCGTTATTGGTTGAAAAATTCAGAGTGGCATCCGGTGTTACCAATCCTGTGATCTCCAGTTTGGAAGCGGTTGCTTTATAGAAGATAGTATTGCTGCCGTTTACCATTTTTATGGTCGTTCCCGGATAAGTAGAGATTTCAGCGGGAGTAGGCAAAGAATAGGCTGAAGGAGCAGCAGCACCCTGAGTTAAGGAAGCGTTGCTGAAGGTGACGTTGTTACCTGTTGCAGAATTATCCACCGTTCCGTTTACATTGGAATTGTTGACAGTTTCACCTGCTACAGGGTCGTTAAATGCTTTTGTAATCGTAGTTTGCGCTGAACATAAGCTATAAGCAGTCAGCATAAAAAATAGAGTTTTTTTCATAATCCTTAATTTGGCTTAAAGATAATCAAAAACTCATATTCATAAATAAATTTTATTTAATGATAACTTAATTTTAATAAGAAATTCAAAATGAAAAAACCGCTCAAAAAAATGAACGGTTATTCTGTGCGTTGATCTCTGTGACTTGAAGTCGGAAACTGGGTGTTAGAAGTTTCAATGCAGAAAAATATCTACAATAATGTTAACTTTCAGTCTCCATCTTCCCATTCAATTCCTAATTCTGGCTGATCATCATTTTTCGGTATGAATAAATATCTTCGATGGTCACCACAGTCATTTCTCTTTTTTCTGCGAAATCTACAATTTCCGGAAGTCTTGCCATAGTTCCGTCTTCGTTGGTTAATTCACACAAAACAGCGTCCTGACCCAGATTGGCGAGTTTTACCAAATCTACACTTCCTTCCGTGTGTCCGCGTCTTTCAAAAACACCGTCTCTTCTTGCAATTAACGGGAAAACGTGTCCCGGACTTGCAATGTGCTCTGCCACTGCATTTTCAGCAACCGCTGTTTTGATGGTTGTGACACGGTCTTTTGCGGAAACTCCAGATTCTACGCCTTCTTTGGCTTCAATGGAAATCGTAAATGCGGTTTGGTTTTTTGAATTGTTGGTTTCCACCATCGGGCGAAGATTCAAATGCCTGCTTTTTTCCTCTGAAATACACAGACAAACGATTCCGCTGCATTCGCGGATCAAAAGTGCCATGTCTTTTTCTGTAATGGTGGATGCGGGGAAAATGATGTCGCCTTCGTTTTCACGGTTTTCATCATCGACTAAAAGAATGCCTTTCCCCTGTTGTAATGTTAGAAGTGCTTTTTCTACACGTTCTTTCGGTGTTGCTCCGAATTTTTCTAATAATTTTTCCATGTTATTTTACTTTTTGAAAGTTAAAATACACTTCGGTACATGGAAATGAAATACAACACAATGAGTCCATTGAAATAGCCTCACTGATTGTTTCATTTTCTTCTCCCATCCAGACTTTAACTGTCGGTTTTGGAATTTCACCAAATCAGTCCTTTAATTAAAAAGGAGTCGCGGACTGTAACCGCCGGTAGGGAATTGCACCCTGCCCCGAAGAAAACTTATACTAAGTTTTTACTGTATGTTTTAATTTAAATTTTTAATTCATTGATTTTTATTTAACGCACAGATGGCAAATTTCGGGAAGTTTTTTGGAATGGGGAAGAAATTTATGAATAATCCGTGTGCATTATTTTTCTCTGCACGCACATTCATGATTTTCATTTAAATAAGCAATGGTTGCTCTGCAAATTTTTTCTAAAGTATGAATATTAATATCAGAAAGTTTTTTAATATAAATACAAGCTTTACCCATTTTAAATTTTCCAAGGTCATTTAATAAAGGTTCGCTTTCTTTAGTTGGCGAATAAACATATAGTGAAAATTCTGCTTTGCGTGGAGAAAACCCAATTAAAGGCATGTCGCCTTCATGTCCGCTTTCATATTTGTAATGATAGCTACCAAATCCGATGATGGTTGGTCCCCACATTTTAGGTTCAAATCCTGACCATTCGCTCAGCAGTCTAATTAATTCAAAACTGTCTGCTTTTTTCTCGTCTTTTTCTACATATGAGTTGACGAAATCTTCAACACTGACTGTCGTTTCGGTGGTTTTATTTTTGGCCATAATGATTGGATTTTTTTATTTTGTTTTTTGTAAAAATAAAAAATGCTCTAAAAATCAGAGCATTTTTATAAATTATTCTTTCATAATTTTATCTTTCTCTTTCTGAAACTCTTCCTCCGACAAAACTCCTGAATCCCTCAATTCTTTTATCTTTTTCAATTTGTCATATTTCGTTTCTGAATTTTGATTTTGAGATTTTTCTTTGGGTAAAAATTTATCAGGAACAATAATTTCGCCTGATTTTATCGCATTTTCCACATCCATTTCATAGTTGATCAATCCGCTGCCGATTTTGACGTAATATACAAAGCCATTCTTTTTGCTTCCTCGCGTCATGATTTTCTTTACTTTAAAAGTCAGTCCGGAATTGCTTCTTCTGAAAGAATTAGCCTGATTGGCCAAACCTTGATAACCAGTCGTCGAATAATAATTGAATATAGAACCTGCATTGGTTCGGATAAATTTGAAATCGCCGTCATTCATGGAACCCGTTCCGATTTTTAAGTCTAAACCTTCATATACTTTAAATCCGGTTGAGGTGGTCAACGTATCATTTTCGAATTTTGGAGCCGTTTGAGAATAATACATTCCGAAAAATACGAGTGTGAAAATTAGTAATACTTTTTTCATTGTTTTATATTTAAAAATCAAAAATTTGAGAATCAAAAGTAAAACAAGTCATCAGGTTGACCTTACGGAAATCCTTATTTCATCGGTGTTTTATTCATTGTTAGTTATTTTTCCGTCAACTGATCAATATATTTTTTCAGCGTACTCGACACAGAATCCGAGCTTGAATTGGAAAGCTTCAATGCTTTTTCATAATTTTTAATGGCTTTAACATCATCAATATCTGTATAAAGATGCCCTAACAAAGAATAATAAAAAGGATTTTCTGTGAGATTTAATTTTGCAGCTTCGGAAATAGCTGCTGATTTTCCTCTTACTTTTGAAAAAGCAAAAGTGCGGTTGAGCGCGGCGATAGGAGAGTACTCGATCTGTAAAAGCTGGTTGTATAACTGAAGAATATTTTCCCACTTTTCATCAGTATTCTGTTTTTTCGTATGCCAAAAAGCAATGGCTGCTTCGAGATGGAATTTCGTTAACAGATTTCCGGCGGCACTTTGATTTAAATACTCAATTCCTTTTTCGATTAAGTCATAATCCCAAAGTTTATCATCCTGTTCTTCATACAGAATACTTTCTCCTTTTTCATTGAACCTTGCATTAAATCTCGAAGAATGAAAATACATTAATGATAACAGAGCATTCGCTGCCGGAGTATTGGTCATTTTATTTTCAATGAGAAGAGTAGTCAACCGAATGGCTTCAAGGCAAAAATCCTGTCGTAAAATTGTATTTTGAGATGTGGAATAATAGCCTTCGGAAAATAATAAATATAAAGTCGTAAGAACGGTTTCTAAATTTGTATTAATTTGTGAAACAGTGGGTTGTTCTATTTTAATGCCTTCTGTTTTTAATTTTTCCTTGGCACGTTGCAGTCTTTTGTAAACCACTTCTTTATTGATTAAAAAAGCATCTGCAATTTCCTGCGTTCCGAACCCGCAAAGTAAGTTTAAGGCTAAAGAAATCTGAGAATCCTTTGAAATGGAAGGATTACAAATGGTAAACATCATCGCCAGTTGGCTGTCGGCAATATTTTTCTGAGAAAGATCGATTTCAAATTCTTCGCGGTCGTTGGAAGCATATTTTATTTCAGTTGAAATTTTCTGCTGAAAAAGAGAATTTCGTTTAAAATAATTTTTAGATTTATTTTTTGCTACGGTGTATAACCAGGCCGTTGGATTTTCGGGAATTCCACTGATGCTCCAGTATTCTGTGGCAGTAAGGAAAGTGTCACTTACAATATCTTCGGCAATTTCGATATGATCAATACCAAATGTAGAACAGAGCACAGAAACTATTTTTCTGTACTCTGTTCTGAATAAGTTTGGTATTAATGCGTTTTCGTGCATCTAATTTAAATGAAAAAAATTATTCAGTTACTGTTGGAATAGCCATTCTCACTTCCACACTTGCTCCCCATTCAAGAATCGGGCATCCTTTTGCGATTTCTACTGCTTCATCGTAATCATTGGCTCTGATGATAAACATTCCACCGATTGATTCCTTGATTTCTGCATATGGACCGTTGGTTACGGTATTATTTTTTACCACTCTTCCGCCTAGATCCCATCTTTTTGGAGGAGCAACCAATTTATTCTGAGCTGCAATTCCTCCCAGCCAGTCCTGAAAAGGCTGAATGGCAGCCTGCATTTGTTCCGGAGATGGAGAAGCGTCTTTGTTGATGATATCTCTGTGTATGGCAATTAAAAATTCGTTCATGATGTTTATTTAATGTTTTAATAAATGTAATTGGATCGTATAAATTTAATAATAAAAACGGTTGTTTTATCTCTGATTTTCAGGATTGGAAATCCATTCATCGTAATGAATTGTTCCTAATTTCGCATTGTTATTTGGAATTAAAGTTGAGTCGTCCAAGGGTGCTCCGAAATATGTTGCATCAGGATCTGAAATTACTTCATCTTTGTTTTTCATGATGGTTGTGTATTTTTTGACCAAATCAGATAATTTGATTTTATCAGGACCTCCGATTTCTACGGTTGTATTTTTAGGCTCACCAATGGTTATGGCAGTCAGTGCTGTTACCACATCATCGGAAGCAATAGGTTGAATTAATGCCGGAGAAACGATAATTTTATTATCTATGGTACTTGAATGAACAATCCCGCCCACAAATTCAAAAAACTGTGTTGAGTGTACAATAGTGTAAGGAATTCCTGAAGATTTTATAATATCTTCCTGTATTTTTTTTGCCCTGAAATATCCGCTGTCCTGCAAACGCGTGGTTCCTACAACAGATAAAGCAATATGATGACTGACACCTGCTTTTTTCTCTGCAGCTATTATATTTTCTCCGGAAGTTTTGAAGAAATTCATGACGTCTTCATCCGCAAAAGAAGGGGAGTTGGCAACATCCACAACAACGTCTGCATGCTCCAAAGCCTGGTCTAAGCCTTCTCCTGTAAGTGTATTCACACCTTTATTTGGTGAAGCTGCCAATACTTCATGCTCTGAATTTTTAAGACTGTTGACCAATTTGCTCCCGATCAATCCTGTCCCGCCGATTACTGTGATTTTCATTGTATATATTTTTAGGGGTTTATATCTTAATGACAACCGGAGTTTCGGGATTGGACATCTTTTGTGAAAAATAATTGAGAAAGGAAGATGAAAGATGGAAGATGGAGGGTTCAAGTTGCTTGTTTTATTTCTAACGTAAGAATAAAGCTATAGATACTTATCCAATCAACCTCAAAATAATCAACTATCAGTTAATTTATAATTTCAGCATCAGGATTTTCTCTTAATTTTGCGAGTCTTTCTTTCCAGTTTTGGAGCTCTTCATCGGTCAGTTTTATCCATTCGGTTATTTCACCAACAATTTTTAAAGGCTCTTTGCTGCGGAAAGATCGGGTAGGATTTCCCGGAAATTTTTTATCGGTTACATTCGGGTCATCTTCAAATTTTCCTGTGGGCTCCACAATATAAATACGTTCACTACCTTCTCCTTTTGCCAGTGCAGCAGCCAATCCGGCGCCGTTCTGTAAAGCTGTAAAATAGATATGATTCATTATGATTTCGGGATAATAGTTCGACCCGAATCCTGCAGTCAGCATTTCTCCTATTTTAAGATCTGCTTTTGTACCGTGGTAGAATGGTCCTTTATCCAGAATGTCTTCTTTATTTTCCATTTTTTAAGTGTTTATTTGAGTTTTTCACAACCTGTAAACTTATGTAATTGTTTTCATAATAAAAAGCCGTTCCGGAAGAACGACTTTAAAAATTAATTTGAAGAAGGATTTTCTATTGCGAATTTGTTTTATTCTTTAATTTTAGACTTGATATTAAAAATTAAAGTTCCGTAAGATGTGCCCGATGCATCTTTTATTTCTGATTTAAAGTAAAATAAATCCTTTAAAAACTTTTGATGGAAAACTTCGATAACAATTTCTTTACCGGTGGGAATTGCGTTAGATGCATAGCCGTCCATGCTTTCTATTTCATAGGAATATTTATCTCCTAAAAAAGTAAAAATCTCCTTTAGAATTCGATCCCCGATAAAAGCAAAAGGGACCAGTGGATAGTTTTCAAAATGTCCTTTACATTGTTCCGGGGTAAAGGGTTTTATGGATATATTAAATCGGTTCTCGCTTTTTATCTCACTGATTCTACTCTCCGGAAGGCTTTTATCATAAGCTGTTATTGAATCATCATGATAGAAATTTTTGTAAAAATGTTTAAATGCTTCTTCTGCAATAATATAATGATTGATCTCGAATGAATACAACATTTCACGGGAGTGGATATCTTTGATAAGAATCACTGATTTCCCTTTCATTTCTGATTCTAAAGAACTTTCACAGGTAACAAAAACGGAACTTGATGTTTTATGGGATAATTTTCTGAATCTTATGGTCTCGCCAAGAAAATATATTTTTTTTAGAGAGGTATCGTTTATAATCCGATATAAATTACAGCTACCGAGTGAAGAAAACACTTTACAGTGCTCAGGAAAGTTTTTATTCTGAAAATCGAAATCTAATATTTCTGTTTCCAGGATATGATCATTAAATTTTAAGTTTTCGGGAATTGAAAAGAAGGGAGTGGTTTCCCCAATGTAAGGAATGATGTTTTCTTGGATATTAGTTATCATTTGAATATGTTTTAGGTTATAGAATTTGTTTTCATTTTTGATAATGTACTGTATTTCGTTATAAATTATTTCGTGGAAAATGTAGATTTTTCATGATAATATTTCTTTTATTGGTGACTTTATTAATGTGAATTTACGAAAAAAAATAACATAACGATTTGTTAGTAAGTGAATTATTAATATTTATAGAATAATGATTTTATAAATATTACAGGAGTACGAAAGAAGTATGAGTTTTTATTGTAAAGAAAAAACACTCCAGGCTTTGGAGTGTTTTGGTTTATTATTGAAATGAAAAAAGACTATTTTTTATAAATATTCTTCTTTATTTATAGTTTTCGGGTGTCTTTAAATTACCTTCTTAATACTAAAGCCGTTAGATTGAAGGTATTCATCAACGCCCACATCAAAAGGAACGTCATAACCGTTATCTAAATCATAGAGTCCTGCTCCGGAATCTGAAGATTCTAAAAACCCAATCATTTTAGACTGCGTTTTTTCTTTGGCATTTCTCCAGCAGTTCATTAAGAAATCACATTCCAAACCGAATTGATTTTCCCAGTAATTAGCCGGATCCAATTGATCATTCTCATCAAGATAGGCTGAATAATCAATATTATTTTCATCCAGAACTTTTTTACATAATTCCTGAACATCCATGAAAGAGTAGTCTTCCAAGGCATGCTCTTTCAAATGCAGTTCTGCAATATTGACGGTTTTATCCGGAGAATAAAATTCATAATTAGGTAAAGCAAACAAAAAGCTCAAAGGACTTGAAGCGTAGTAGTAGAGGCTGATGACTTCGATTTTTTCATCATCTTCCCGAAATTTATATTTTGAACTTAAAACATCAGTCAAAAAATCGGTTACTGCTTTTTCTCTGGGCAGAAGGAAAGTATTTTTAAAGGCCTCATCAATTTTTGTTTCTATTTTCTTCATATCTGACTTTTCTTTTTGTGACAGTAAAAATAAAGAAAAGCAATGATTGTTTCTCGATTTTAAATCAGTAAGTATATGTAACAGATCTGAATCATATTTAATTTTCAAATTTTTCCTCAACGTTTGTTAAAATTTCGCAGTCACAATAACCGCCGTTTTCAGCTAACCATTTTAAAACATTTTCAGGGTTTTGTATTTTATTATCCCTTAAAAATTCTATTGTTAATCTGTTGGTATTATCACAACCTATTTTTTCTAAACGCTCATCAAGGTCGTCAAATAATTTTTCAAAAGCTTCTCGCGCCATAGGCAAATTGAGTTCGAATTCTTCCTGTTGTTTTTGTCTCAGTTCATCAAGGATTTGCTTTCTCCGTTTTTTTTCATTTTTATCCATACGCTACCTGCTATTTTTTTAATTGAAATCGTACGGATAACCGATTTCTTTAAGATCTGCTTCAAGTTGTTGCCAGTCTTCTGGTTCTTCAACAAGAGTCAATACCATGTTTTTTGTTAGGGTCTCTTTATTGTAAATTTTTGCAACGGTTTCCAAAGGAATTCCGGGTTCTTTATAGCTATCTTCAAAATATTCTGTTGCCCAGTCGATGTACGTTTGTGGATTACCGTCAAAAATACTCAACAGTTCTGCAGAATGGTCATCATCACTTTGAAGCTGCCCTGTTTGCCAGTTTTCTTTGTCGGTAGCCCATAGACAAAATGTTGTTCCGATTGTGTTAACGGGTTCTCCAAAAATAAACTCGTTAAAAGCTGAAGGTAAATTTGCTGTTAATTGATGTTTGTCAGACGGTGGATATTCGTGCGCAAAACCGTTGATGACACATCCTTTCGGTGAAAACAAAACGAGCATTTGATCTCCTGAACCATCTCGCATTTCGAAAAACTCTTCATTATCCGACCATTTATTATTGTAAGAATAATAGCGGTATTCCCATTCCTGAGAAAGAATAGCATCTAAAACAGAGATTGCTTTGCAGATGGTTTGCAGTATTTTGGGGTCGGGAAGGAGAGTGTAGTCTTTAGTGGAAATCATATTTAAATTTGGATTTTATTTTTAAAGAAAGAGCATTTAATTCTTTATCAACCTATGAGTTTATTCAGAGCGGGCCTTTAATTAAACGCTTTCTCTTCTTCTAAAGATATTATTTTCATACCTACAAACCTAAAGGAGCTTACCGAAACTTGATACACCTTTTTGAGTTCATCTTTAGTTATTTTAAAATTATTCTTTAATAAATTTTTGTGTCATGGTTTCTCCTGTTTGTAATTTGAATTTCAATAGATAAGTTCCTTTCAGTAGATTTGAAATATCAATGAAAGATTTGTCAACGGTATCCGATGACACTTTCTGTCCGATCATATTGAAAATTTCATACGTCCTGATGTTTTTTTCAGACACAAATAATCGATCATGAGCAGGATTAGGATATACGTTGATTTTTAATTTTTCGGCATCGGCAGTGCTAAGATTACCGGTTATTATGATTTTTGCAATTCTAAATCTATCGTTATTATTATATTTAGAAAATGCCCCGTAAATAAAAATGGTATCATTACTAATTGATATTATGGAAGAAACGGCACTATTGGGTCCTGTTCCCACGTTAAAAGATGGATCAAGGCTTCCATCACTATTTAAACGGGCAATTTTTTTGATCGGTATTCCGTTATATTGATTCAATTCTCCTCCAATTAATATTTTCTGATTGCTTTGAAGGCAAATTGAACCTATCGGAGTATCAGTTTCATTATCCAAATTAAAATTAGTGTCTAATGCACCGTCATTTTTCAATCGGATAAGTCGCTGTTTCGATATCCCGTTGATAGAAAAATAAGCTCCGAAAAGAATATTCCCGTTATTATCTTCTACAGCATTTGAACGTACAAAATCATTGATGGTGATCTGAGGATCAAATGAAGTATCAAGTGTTCCATTGGCGTTAAGGCGAGCAATGGAATTTCTGGTTACATTGTCATAAGCACTGAAAATACCATTTATAATAATTTTTCCATTTTGGAGAAGTGTACAAGAATTTATTTTATTATTAGGACCAAACTGAGGTGCGAAAGATGTATCAATACTTCCGTCTCCGTTGAGACGTGTTATGTAGTTCGCAAAATGACCGTTAACATAAGTAAAATCGCCGGCAATGATAATTTTTCCATCAGGCTGAAGCACTATTGATCTTACCATTTCATTTGCCCCGGATCCTGTATTAAAGGATGAATCAATGCTGCCGTCAGGATTTAATCTGGAAATATAGTTTTTGACTCCAGAGCCGTTATCCGAACCTCCAACAAGAATTTTTCCATCAGGCTGCACGACGATTGAAGTGGTCATGAAATTATTAAATGTAGTCGGAGGATTAAAAGTAGAATCAAAGCTCCCGTTAGCATTGAGTCTGGCAATTGCAACGATTGGTACAGGTTGTCCAATGTAGGCATCACCTCCTATCAGGACTTTATTATCGGATTGGATTGCAATGCATCGAATATGGGTATAACTGCTTGTTGCAGGATTAAAGGAAAGGTCTAGGTTTGCCGTTTGTCCAAAAAACAAAGCCGAAAATATAAAGCTCAATAAAAAAAGTATATTTTTTTTCATATGTACTTAATGGTAGGTTATTGATGTAGTTTAAAATGTTGTATAATTGATTAAAGGCCTGCCGCATTGCAATATGAAATCAATAGTATTTCCTGTTTCTTTTTGATACAAATCAACCAATTTGAAAGGTAATAGTATTTTGGCGTGGATGTCGGAAAAAAGGGTGATTTTCATAATGTGTTTAATTATTAAAATATATAAAGCAGGAGTTTGAAGTGATCAAGATCAATTTATGATTATTCTTTTTCCTGCCTTAAAATATGATTAAGCTTTTATGCGTATTGTTAAAAAGCTTCTGATGCTTCTTTTTTTGTAGAATTATATTCAACTAATGTTGCAAATGCTTTCTTTAATCTATCTACTAGGGCTTGATCAGGTGTAAAACTGAATGGTGTTCTATAATTATTATAATTGGGTCCACTTATTGAAAGGTTGTTATAAAAATTACCTTGGCCTGCTTTGTCATAATCACATTGAACGTAAATTAATTGTCTTCCTTGAATATAAAAATCGTCTGAATATTCGCTATTCATTTTTGTGACTTTATTTAAGTCAAAACTATAATCACAAAACTTATCAATTCCGTAATTGCTTCTATAGGTAAAAATTCCGTCTTTATAAGAAAGAAATGCTTCGTCACGATGTGTGCCTATATTTTCTTTCATTTTTCCTGCAATCCAATCCAATCCATTGTTTCCTGTTTGGTAGGTTTGGTGGTTTTATTTTCAGTGGTTGGTTTAGCAGCTTTTGCAGGTGCTTTCTTTTGAGCATTTACACTCATACTTGCAACTGTCACGAGTAATACAGCTGCTAATTTTAATTGTTTGGTCATTGTTTTTTTATTTACTTTTTATTACTTCATAATCTTAATCTGCTCCAACAATCCTTTTTCATTTTTAAAACTAAAAATATAAATTCCCTTTTCTAAAGATGATAAATCTATATGTTGATTGAAATTGGCCGAACCCTTAATAATTTGTTTTCCATCCATTGAGAAAATAATGTACTCAAACCGACTGTCACTTTTATTTTTGATGACCAAATGATCTCTGAATGGATTGGGATATGCCTGTATTTTAAATACATTTTTTTCATTTACGGCAAGTATATTTTCACTGATATCCGCAACTTGTGTACTTTTAATTGATGAACCGATAACAGCTGTTGTATTACCTCCCATAATGTACAACTTGTTGTTATACACTTCTGCTGCGGAATGTCTTCGGGCAGTCATATTGGATGATAACTGATGCAGTTGATTGGTGGTCGTATCAAAATAAGCCAGATAAGTTTGATTATCATAATCACCTACAATAAAAATCTTATTATTCGATACAGCGACCGAATGTCCAGAAACGCCAACAGGCATTGAATATTGATTGGTCCAGGCATTTGTATTAAGGTCGTACACATCGATCAGATTAGAGTTTGTTCCATTAAAACCACCGATCACATACAATTTATTATTCACGATTTTGCCTTTCGTTTCTTTGGCTGTCGGCATATCCGGTAATGTAGTCCAGGTATTTAAAGCGATATCGTAATACTGAAATTTATTAGAGTAAGGAGAAGTACCATTTAATCCGCTGCCTCCAAAGGTGTATATTTTTCCGCTATGAATTGCAGAGCCTAGATTTCCGGCATACAATGGGTTGGTCGCTCCGTTGGTTACCGTATTTGTGCCAAGATCTACGATTTCCATATTGTTATTTCCCCAACCGTTAAAAACATAAATTTTATTATTGTACGTTTCCGAACTGGCAAATCTTTTAGGAGTCAGAGCCATATCGAGAACAGTCCAAGTGTTATTCGTAATGTTATATTTTTCAATGTAACCGGAATCTCCGTTTGCGGTATAGCCAGTGCTTACATAAATGTTATCATTCACGATTACGCTTGTAATTGCGCCTCTTCCGGCAGACATATCCACAAGATTTTGGAAATTTAGGGTTTGTGCATTTGCTAAGAATGAAGCAAATAAAGGAATAAGTAAAAATTTGGTTTTCACTGGTTTTAAGATTGTTAGTTTTTGATTTGACTTTCTGTTGAAGAGTTTGCTTCAATAGAAAATTGAGGGACAAAGATAGGGAAAAAGTCACGGATTGTAAATCTGCGATGCGATATCGGTAGTGTTAAAACTTCTAACCTCAGGCTTCCTTCTTCCTGCCTATTAATTTTACCTCATAACTCTAACTTTCTGCAATACTCCTTTCTCGTTTTTATACGTAAAAATATACGTTCCACGCGGTACTTTTGACAAATCTATATTTTTGTTGTAATGCGCAAAACCTTTTCCGACCTCCTTTCCATCCATTGTATAAACAATGTATTCAAACTGATTGCTGTTATTTTTATTGCTGATGACGAAACCATCTTTGTGGGCATTGGTATACACTTTTGATTTAAATACATCTTTATTGGTTTCTTCATTGGAAAGTGCTTCTTCACTAATATCCGCAACCTGAATACTTCTAATAGCTGATTTGGTTGAAGACGTTGTACTTCCACCCATGATGTATAATTTGTTGTTATAAACTTCTGCAGCAGCATGTCTTCGCGGGATCATGTTGGATGATAACTGATGCAGTTTATTGGTTTCTGTATCGAAATAAGCCAGAAAAGTTTGATTATTATACCCCCCAACAATAAAAATCTTATGACCGGATACCGCTAATGCATGACCGGATATCGCAGCAGGCATCGTGTATTGCTCAGTCCAAAGATTTTTGTTGAGATCGTAAACATTGACCAGACGGGATGATGTACCGTTAAAACCACCAATGACATACAGCTTATCATTCACAATTTTGCCCCTTGCTTCTCTGGCTGTGGGCATATCGGGTAATGGATGCCATGTATCTGAAGCAATATCATAGTATTGGAATCTATTGGAAAATACAGTGGTTGCAGCATTGTTTAGTCCGCTGCCGCCGAACGTATATATTTTTCCGTTATGGATGGCAGAACCTGCATTTCCTGTGTAGGCACGATTAACAGCTCCTTTTGTTATTTTATGAGTTTCAAGGTCTAGAATTTCAAGATGGCTATTTCCCCAACCGTTAAAAATATAGATTTTATTATTGTAAGTCTCCGAATTGGCGAATCTTCTAGGGAGCAGAGTAGAGTTGATGATACTCCAGCGGTTATCTTTAATACTGTATTTCTCAATAAAGTTGGCATTGCCATCAGTGCTTTTATAACCATTGCTCACATAGATATTATCATCTACAATGACACTGCTTGTAGCTCCTCTTCCCATTGACATATCTGAGAGATATTTAAAATTTAGGGTTTGTGCATTCGCGAAGAATAGGCCGAAAAATGACAGGAGGAATAATTTTGTTTTCAATGATGGTAGGATTTGGTTTTAAAGATAGGGAAAATGTTTGAGGAAGGTTTTTGGTATTTCTGATTAATATTAACCTGCTTTTTACAATAAATCATCCTTTAAAAGAGGCGGTTTATTTCTATAAAAAAAAATCTTATTGATTAAAAACTAAATGCGTAAATCCACATGTATATTTTATTAATTTTTAATATATTTAAAATTAAAGGCTGATGCTTTTTCATCAACAGGTTTAATTTTTCCTAAACTTCTAAGGCGCTGTAGTGCAAGTTTTACTTTTTGCATGTCATCTTCACCACTGAGTTGGCGCACTAGTTTATTTGAAATAATTGATTTTGGATTATCTTCTAAATGTTTTATTACTACATCTTCAATTGATGCAATTTTTTGATGTTTGATTGTAACAACAAATGAATTTTCTAATTCTTCAAAAATCGGATCTACTAAACCTGCTTTTTTTAGTTCATTTTTTGCTGTATCTAATCCTTCACCAATGTCATGATTCAAGGGATCAGGTAAATTATGAAGCATTCTAACTAAATTCGGGTTTCTAGAAAAACGTTCTTCGTATAAATTATTTATTGTCATATAGCCAGGTAAACGTCCTGGGCTTTTAACTTCAATTCTATTATCATAAATTTTTATGTGGATGTCGTCGTTCAAACTATAGTCTCGATGAATAACGGCATTCACAAAAATTTCTTTTAAAGCTTCTGATGGATAAGTTAGTTTTATTAATTCAGTTCCATCTTGAAAAGATGCACCATCTATATATTCTTTTACTTGTGAAATTGTTTTGACAATTAATTGTTCTATTGGACCATTTATTGTTATTGGTTTTTCTTCAAGTTGTTCTCGTTTATATTCTTTTTCAGTTGTTCTTAGTCTATAAATTTTTACTGCACATCTAGTATCTACAGTAGCTTGTGGTTCTTCATCGAATAATAATGCACAGGCAACATTTGGCTTATAATCATTTTTTACTTTTGTTAATAATCGTTGTTTTCTTAAAAAAATATCTGCATCTAATATTGTTTCAACTCTTTGCATATACGATTGAAGATGCTCACTTTCTAGAATGTCAGCTACTTCTAACGAATCAATGGGATTTTTTTCATAAGGTGCAGCTCCTTTTGAGTAAGCAAGCTGTGTAATTCTTTCTCCTTTTATTTTTCTTTTCGCTGCATTTATTCTAATAAAACAATCTCCATTAGCAGTATAGTGTACTTTTGAGCTTTTTGGTATAGATATATGAAGAATAAGTCCTTTTGTATGAGTTTCTAAAAATTCAATTGTCACATTTTCGACAGCTGGATTAGTTTCTTCTAGTAGAGTGGAAATTATATCATTGGCCTCTTCTTGATTGACTAAACCTACTAACCTTTCTCCTTTTTCGCTTTTATCTTCAATACCAACATATAAATCTCCCCCATCTGAATTTGCAAATGCAACAAATGTTTCTTGAAGTTTTGAAGGTGAAATTCTTTTACTTTTAACGTCGTTGAAATGGTCTTCATCTAAATTTAAAAGATGATCGATTTGTTTCTGTTGAATTTGAAATACATCCATATTTGTTATTTTTTGCAATATAATAAAAAATGATTCATGTGCTTAATCTGTTTTATTGTTATAATTTTAATTTAACAAAAAAAACACCCCACAAAAAGCAGAACGGTTTATATATTTGCCTCGGTCGCTGATTGTTACATCATTCCCGGCATTCCACCACCCATTGGCATAGCTGGTTCAGCGCTCTTCACTTCAGTGATAACACATTCAGTTGTTAACAACATTTCAGAAACAGAAGCTGCATTTTCAAGAGCAACTCTTGTTACTTTCGTAGAGTCTATGATACCTGCTTCAAGCATGTTTACATACCCGTCTGTTTTAGCGTTGTATCCGATTAATTTAATCACGGATTATAAATCCGCGACATCGGGTTTGCACATCGGTTTAAAGTTTTATACTTAAATCTTTGTTATCTTCAAGTGATTTGGGAACAGTTTTGATATCATTCCCAAATAGTTTTAATTCGTATAATTTTGGGAGTTCGCCAATTCTTTCATTAATTGTCTGAATTCTATTATTTGAAAGGTTTAATTCTCTTAACTTCTTCAGATTCACAATTTCATTAGGTATAGATTCTATTTCATTTCCATATAAACTTAGGAACTCAAGATTTACAAGCTTTGTAATTATTAAAGGGAATTTCAAATTTGGATTATATCCTAAATCCAAAAGCTCCAGATTGGTCAGGTTTTGAAATGACTTCGGCAGCTCTTTTATATTACTTCTTGTTAATTTTAATTGGGTTAGCTGAGTCATCTTCCCAAAATTAGAAGGAAAGTGTGAGAAATTATTATTTTTATAAAGACATAACCAATCAAGATTTTTAAGATTAACAAATGAATCAGGTAGCGTGGTTAGATTATTTGATGTCAAATCAAGACCTATTAAATTTTCCAGATTTCCTATTTCATTAGGCAATGCACTTATTTTATTTTCTCCGAGATTTAAATATTTTAAGTTTTTCAGCTCGCCTATCCAATTAGGAATTGAAGTAATATTATTTTCTACCAGCCGTAATACTTTTAAATTTTTAAATTTTTTCAGCTCAAGTGGAATTTTTGTTAGGTTTTTTTTATCTAAATTAAGTTCATGTACATTTTCAGGGAATTTCAGAGCTTCTCCAAGATCAGTAAACTTGTGTTGCTGACAATATAGATTTATAAAATTTTGTAGGATAAAAAGTATTAGTAATAATTTCTTTGTCATATCTGTTATCTTAAATTATATTTGAAAATAGTATTTCAAAAATTAATATACAAAAACCGCTCTACAAAAAGCAGAACGGTTTATATTATATATCAAATTGTCTTAGCGAAACGCTACTACATCATTCCTGGCATTCCACCACCCATTGGCATAGCTGGTTCAGCGCTCTTCACTTCAGTGATAACACATTCAGTTGTTAACAACATTCCAGAAACAGAAGCTGCATTTTCAAGGGCAACTCTTGTTACTTTCGTAGGGTCGATAATTCCTGCTTCAAGCATGTTTACATACTCGTCAGTTTTAGCGTTGTAACCGAAATCTGCAGTTCCTTCTGCCACTTTAGCAACGATTACAGAACCTTCACCACCTGCGTTAGCAACGATTTGTCTCAATGGCTCTTCGATCGCTCTTTTTACGATTTTGATCCCTGTAGTTTCATCAGAATTGATTCCTGTAAGGTTTTCCAAAGCAGCAATAGCTCTTACCAAAGCAACACCACCACCAGCAACGATACCTTCTTCAACTGCTGCTCTTGTAGCGTGAAGTGCATCATCCACTCTGTCTTTTTTCTCCTTCATTTCAACTTCTGAAGCTGCACCTACGTAAAGAACGGCAACACCACCAGCTAATTTAGCCAATCTCTCCTGCAATTTTTCTTTATCGTAATCAGAAGTAGATGTTTCCATCTGAGCTTTGATTTGTGCTACTCTTCCTTTGATTTTGCTTTCTTCACCACCACCGTTTACGATCGTTGTGTTGTCTTTGTCGATAGATACTTTCTCAGCAGTTCCCAACATATCAATAGTAATGTTTTCCATTGTGAAACCTTGTTCCTCAGAAATAACAGTACCTCCTGTAAGAATAGCGATATCTTCCAACATTGCTTTTCTTCTGTCTCCGAATCCTGGAGCTTTTACAGCAGCAATTTTAAGAGAACCTCTCAACTTGTTTACCACTAAAGTTGCCAAAGCTTCACCTTCAACTTCTTCAGAAATAATTAATAAAGACTTACCTCCTTGAGCGATTGGTTCAAGAACAGGAAGTAATTCTTTCATTGAAGAGATTTTTTTCTCTACTAAAAGGATGTATGGATTTTCTAGTTCAGCCAACATTTTCTCAGGGTTAGTCACGAAATAAGGTGACTGGTACCCTCTGTCAAACTGCATACCTTCTACAACGTCAACCGTTGTATCGATCCCTTTAGCTTCTTCTACCGTGATAACTCCTTCTTTACCAACTTTTCCGAAAGCTTCAGCGATCAAAGCACCAATTGTTTCGTCGTTGTTAGCAGAAACTGAAGCAACCTGCTTCACCATTTCTGTAGAATCACCAACTGTTTTAGATTGAGATTTTAAGTTTTCAACCACTGCAGTTACTGCTTTGTCGATCCCTCTTTTCAAATCCATTGGGTTTGCACCTGCAGCTACGTTCTTAAGACCTTCTCTTACGATAGCCTGTGCCAATACAGTAGCAGTAGTAGTACCGTCTCCTGCGATATCATTAGTTTTGGAAGCCACTTCTTTTACCATTTGCGCTCCCATGTTTTCTACTCTGTCTTCAAGTTCGATTTCTTTAGCCACAGAAACACCGTCTTTAGTTACGTGAGGTGCACCGAAAGATTTTTCGATTACCACGTTTCTACCTTTTGGTCCCAACGTTACTTTTACTGCATTAGCCAATGCATCAACACCTCTTTTTAAAGCGTCTCTTGATTCAATATCGAATTTTATTTCTTTTGCCATAATATTAAAGCTTTAAGCTTTAGGCTATAAGCAGTAAGCTTTTAACCTTTAAGCTGTTAATTATTATTTAATAATTTTTTTCTAAGTTGTATAAGTTTTTGTCTGATTAAATTCAGTTTAGGATTAAGGCTTGATAATTTATCTTCGGATGTGAAACCCAAATCGCAGGAGAGAAGAAGTAAATATTCAGTTTCGTTTGTTGAACCTAGACTTATTTCTAAAAATCTTGCAAATTCTTTATCGGTTGATCTTCCACAGCCTTCAGCAATATTTGTTGGAATAGAGACTGATGCTCTTCTTATTTGAGAGGTTAACCCAAAAAGTTCAGATTTTGGGAAATTTTCAGAAATAATATAAATTTCCATTACCAACTCGTGGGCAATTTTCCAAGTATCATATTTTTTGTAATCTCTCACGCCTATTGCTTATAGCCTAAAGCCTACTGCTTAACCAATGATTCCCAAAAGATCTCCCTCTTTTACGATTAAGAAATCTTTTCCTTCCAATTTCAATTCAGAACCTGAATATTTTCCATAAAGAACTTTGTCACCTACTTTCACAGTTGTAGGCTCATCTTTTTTCCCTGGACCTACTGCTACTACTGTACCTTCTTGTGGTTTTTCTTTTGCGGTGTCCGGAATAATAATACCTGAAGCTGTTTTAGTTTCTGCAGCGATCGGCTCGATCAAAACTCTGTCTGCTAATGGTTTAAAGTTTACTGACATAATATATTTAATTTTTTAATTATTTCTGTGTTGTAATTCTCTAAATGCGTGCCATCGGTTGCCTGTGACTGAAATGGCAGACTTTTTATTTTGTGGAGTGGAAATTTTGGCAGAAAAAAATGAATGTATGGAGGTGTAATATAATCATTCATCTTCCTGAAGAGGATGCAGTTTTGAAATGATAGCGGCTGAAACAGCTATTCCGATAAAATTGGTAACTGATCTGGCTTCGTTCATAAACCGGTCGACACTGTATAAAAGAGCGATATCTGTTAATGGAATTTTTCCAAACTTCTCAAGGGTAAAGATCAATGCTAAAAAACCTGATCCGGGAACTCCGGAAGCTGTTTTTGAAGTGATGGAAATAATCAGGAAGAGTATAAAATAGTCCTGTAAATCCATGGAAATATTATAAAACTGAACCAGAAACATACAGGAAGCAGAAATGTAAATACAGGCCCCGGCAAGGTTAAAATTGTATCCCAGCGGAATCAGAAACCGGATCACTTTTTTGGCGTAGCCCTGACTTTCGAGCTTTTCAAAAATCATAGGAAATGCCGTTTTTGAAGATGAGGTTGTCATAACAAGAATGATTTCATCTTTTATACTGATCAGAAATTCTCTGAAATTCAATTGATAAAAATGACATAGTGAGCCCAAAATTCCAAATATAAAAATGAGACTCGCCAGATAAACCGTCGCCACAATTTTACTTAAAGGAAGAAGAGTGTTGATACCATATACAGAAATACCGTAAGCGATGTTGCAGAAAATAATAATGGGAAGTACGATGTACAGATATTTGATAACAACATAAAATAGCTCCATTCCTGAGTTTAAAATATGGGTCAGCTTTTTACTTTTCAGCTTACCCGCAATGATTCCGATGATAATGGAAATCAAAAGAAATATGGAGTATCTGCTGTTATACAGTGAGAAAAAATCCGGACTTCCCGAAGCAAATTCGAAACGCTTGGGAATGGTGGAGTGGATTTTTGTAAGATCTATTCCTGTATCAGCACCCGGCTTTATTAGAAAGCCTAAGGAAAGCCCTAAAATGATGCTCAAAGAAGTAATGGAAATAAAATAAACCGCTGTGTGCAGAATGATTTTTTTTGAATTTTTTGTTTCAAACAGATTCAGAATTCCATAAATGATTGCAATAAATATCACCGGAAGGATCAGTGCCTCCAGAATGGTGAAAAAATAAAAATTAATGAGCTCCAGCTTTTTACTGAATTCAGGAAGATAGTGCCCGGAAATCACCCCGCCGATAATGGCTATAAATACATATAAGGTAAGATTTCTCAGATATTTACCGGTAAATGTTTTTTTTGTTTGAAAGGGTGACATCAATATGTGCTTCTATTGATGCAAAAATAAAATTTATATTGAGATGGAGATCAATTATTTCGATGTTATTCAATTACAGCCGTCATAAAGTTCCCGGAATGATATTATATCACTCCGAGAATCAATGCACTTATCAACATTATGATTGATGAGCCGATGGCCCATTTTAAAGTATATTTTAAATGATCGGAAAATTCTACCCCAGCCAGAGAAACCAACAGGTAAGTGGAAGGAACAAGCGGACTTAATAAGTGGGAAGCCTGTCCCACAAGGCTTGCTCTGCCCAATACATCGGCGGGAATTCCCATTTGCGCTCCGGTAGCGGTAATAATCGGCAGAATTCCGAAATAGTAGGCATCATTGGTAAGGAAAAAAGTAAGCGGAACACTGAATACAGCGGTGATGATATTTAAAAAACCACCCCAGCTTTCAGGAACAATCCCTATGATACTGTTTCCCATGGCCTGCATGATTCCGGTACCGTTCATAATTCCGGTGAAAATTCCTGCTGCAAAGATCATTCCTGCTACCGATAAAGCATTTCCGGCATGTTTTGTTACAATTTTTTGCTGATCTTTTAGCTGTGGATAATTGATCACCGCGGCAATACAGAAGGCAAGCATAAAAGCGATGGCTAAAGGAATCAGGTCAAGAATCATAACTACAAGAAGAACTATTGTAAGGGCAAAATTTACCCAAAGTAGTTTTGGCCTCAGTAATTTAGGATCACTTTCTCCTACAATATCGTTTGTACTGTACTTCGTATATTTTCCGTGTTTTGCAATTCTTTTTCTTTCCTGTACCCCAAGAATATAGGCTACGAATATGACCCATAAAATACCGATCAGCATAATAGGAAGCATAGGAACAAATATTTCTGTGTGGCTCAGCTTAAGTGAGCTCATTACTCTGGCTGTAGGACCTCCCCACGGCAGAATATTCATAATTCCTCCGGCAAGCATCACGATGCAGGTAAGAATCAGCGGGTTCATTCCCTGTTTTTTATATAAAGGAAGCATGGCTGCCACAACAATAATATAGGTGGAAGAACCATCGCCGTCCAGAGATACCAAAGTGGTAAGAATGGCTGTTCCGATGGTTGTTTTGACCGGATTATCTCCTACAGCTTTTAAAATGATATTTACTAATGGTTCAAATAGACCGGTGTCGATCATTAAACTGAAAAAAAGAATAGCGAATATAAGCATGACGCCGGTCATTGCAATTTCTTTAATTCCGTTTTTTGTCATCTCTCCAAGTTCGGATCCGTAGCCTGCTGCAACAGCAATGATAACGGGGACCAAAACCAAGGCGGTAAGCGGGGTCAGTTTTTTGTTCATAATCAGAACCATAAAAATGACGATCATCAAAAACCCAAGAATTGTAAGCATAATATTATGATTTAATGATTATTTTATTGTTTCTCTTTTTTTCTCCAGTCGAAGCTGTTTCTGAAACCGATATAGCCGTAGTTGCTTGTTTTTCCGGTTTCAAGCTGGTTGATAAAAGCAAATTCCAGTGCCGAATTTTTTCCGGTTTTCACTCCGATTCCGGCAGTGATACGGTTGCTGTCAAAAGGCTCGTCTTTTACCATATTCATTCTGATTTCATTTTTCAGAATACCGTATATTTTTTCTTTTTCGCCTTTTTTATTGAAGGGTATTTTTACAGAAATCAGATATCGAAGCCTGACAACAAATTCATCAGGATTGTTGATGAAACGTTCTTCTACACGCAAACGGTTGGAAATAGAAGTACGTCCGATATTATTTTCCATAGTTACCTGCTGGAAAGGTCTTTTCTCATAACGTATTCTTTTGGTGTCATCCGCATTGTAAGACTCCAGAACGAGGAACATGGCACCGACTGCCGGCTTTATTCCGTTGGCGACTTCATGATCTACATAGGCATTCACCAAAAAGAGCCTGGTGTCGTAAGCCAGATCAAACGAACGGTATTGCGCCAAAGCTGTTAAAGTATTCTTGTCTGTAAGTTTTGCAGACATGAGATACTGAAACCACATATTGTAATTATCCTTACTCTGAGCCTTAAAAATAGGGGCTGCAAATAAGGCCAATACGGGAATTAATTTAAATATAATTTTCATGTAACATTTGGTTAATATTGTAATTTCTCAAATATATCCAATCCGTATATCGGCTTATGAATTTTTCAATCAATGGCATTTTTTATCAGTGAACTGCATTTTCCCATTAAAAAGATGGTATATTTGAAATCATTGAAACTGACATTTTAAAAATGTTTTTACTCTTAAATATTGTAGTTATATTGTTGATTTTTAGGGTTTTGTTTAGTCCTAGAATTTTAAATAAGCTGATGTCTTACCGCTGGAAGTTCTTGTTGGGATTTCAGCATGTATTTTTCTTTTTGGTGTTTGTTTTGATCATTTATTTCACCGAAAACAACTTCCTGAACCCTCCGGATCTTATTTGGAGTATTATTTTTAATACGATATACAGTTTGGGAATTTATTATTGGGTATATCAATATCTTGTTCCGAAATTTTATTTATCCAATAAGTATCCTGAATTTATTTTGTATGCGCTGATCTGCTTTTTAATTTCCAGTCTTTTCAGGATTTTATCTGAACCCGCTATTTTCAGCCTGCATTTTTTGAGAGGAGACTCCAATATCAGTTTTCTGTATAATGTCTACATTACGCAGGCGATTGTAATTCTTGTGGCTTCATTTTTGGGCATTACAAAAGATAAATTCCTTATCGAACAGGATGTTGCAGATCTTGGAGAGCAGAAAGAACAGCTGTATGTCGACTTACTGAAGTCTAAGCTGAGTCCGCATTTTTTATTAAATACACTTAATAATATTTATGTAAACAGCTTTGTGCCGACAGAAAAAACTTCCAATTCGATTTTACAGCTCAGTAAATTGCTGCAATATATTATTTATGACAGCGGAAAAGAAAAAATAAGCATTGAGCAGGAATTTTCTTCACTAAAATCCCTTGCTGAATTGTACCAGTTGAAATATAATAACCGCTTGGATATTGCATTTCATCTTCAAAACGAGGACGTTTGGGATGTTATTGAAATTCCGCCATCCGTTTTTCTTACTCTGTTTGAGAATTCACTGAAGCATTCTGCAATCGGGCTGGAAACTTCAGGTTTTGTAAAGGTGATGTGTACTATAGAACATCATGAAATCATTCTCGAAATTGAAAATTCTATTGCCGAAAACAAAAACGATACTTCGGATATAGGCTATCATGGATTGGGAAATAAAGCAATCACAGGAATACTTGAAAAATATTATCCTGAAAAATACAGTTTTTCTTCTGAAGCTTTAGACCGTAAAAACTACAGAACTATTTTAAAAATTAATTATAATGGCTAATTTAACAATCGTAAGCGTTGATGACGAATATCCTGCATTACAGTTGGTAAAGCAGTACTGTAACGATATAGAGGATGTGGAAATCATGGAGTCTTTCCAAAATCCCGTTCATGCTTTGGAGTATTTAAAAACCAATAAGCCGGACCTCGTTATTTTAGATATCAATATGCCTTTGATCAACGGAATCGAACTTCTTGAAAGCCTACCATATAAACCATTGTGCATTTTTATGACATTGGAAACGCAGCATGCCGTGAAGGCTTTTGAACTGGATGTGGTACATTATCTGGTTAAGCCGGTAGATTTCGAGACATTTAAAAAAGCAATTAACAAAGCAAAAGATTTTCTGCAGTTTAAAAAATCTACCGAAAATAAAACTCAGGAAGATTTTATTATGTTTAAATCAAACTATGTGATCAATAAAGTGTTTCTGAAAGATATTTTATGGGTGGAAGGCTTTGGAGAATATATCATTCTGGTGACAGCTTTCAAGAAATATATGATCCTGGACCGGATGTCAAATTTTGAAGAGAAATTTCAGGACTTCGGATTCATAAGGATTCATAAATCTTATATTGTCCTTTCTTCACATATTAATTCTTATGACACCAGTTCGGTATATCTGGAAGGAGGGGAGAAGCTTCCGTTGGGAAGAACGTATAAAAGTTCTGTGAAGAGTTATCTGAATTAAGATCAAACAAAAAAGAATCGCCTGAAGCGATTCTTTTTTTATTAAATTTTTAGTTTTTCTTTCCTGCTGCCTGCATCGGATTTACTCTTCCGTTAGATCCGCCTCTTACAGGTCCGTTTTGCTTTTGTTTGAATACCTGGAATTTCGATATTTCAGAAGATGATCCGTCATTGCTCCAGAAATTATTGGAAGTATCAATATCTGCTGTTTCTCTCATCGGATCGAGCTGAACTGATTTTAACTTTTTATCAAAATAGAACGTTTTAGAAACTTTTTGCTCATTCTGTCTCCAGATTTGTGCAGAGGATTTATCATATAATTTTGAACCGTCCTCAAATGTAAATTCAAGGATAATAGGCATTACCAGACCGCCTTTGTTGGTGAAATCAATCTGATAAGCAGTAATGTTCTTAAACTTTTCTTTGTCACTCTTGTTCAAAGATTCATGTTCATCCGATTTAGAAGTATAGACTTTACTGGCATCTACTTTTTCCTGACCTCTGTCATATTTGTAATAAAAATCCTGAAGATCTTTATCTTTTTCTACCTGAAAGCTAATATTTTTATCTTCTTTATTTCTGATTTTTGAAATATCTGTAAACTCATTTTGCAATGGTTTCTCAACAGTATAGGTCGTTTCCGCAGCCAATGGAACAGTGTTAAGATCCGGGGTGGCAACTGTTACTTTATCAATAGCAATATCTACAGGATCTGTTCCGTAAAACCATCCTCTCCAGAACCAGTCCAGATCTTCACCGCTTGCGTCTTCCATCGTTCTGAAAAAATCTGCAGGTTCAGGATGTTTGAAAGCCCATCTTTTGGCATATGTTTTAAAAGCTTTATCAAAAAGTTCTCTTCCCATAATGGTTTCACGAAGAATATTCAATCCTGTGGCAGGTTTTGAATAGGCATTCGGACCAAACTGAATGATGTTTTCAGAGTTACTCATAATGGGTTCCAGCTGATCTTTGGGAAGTTTCATATAATCTGTGATCGTCCATGCCGGACCACGTTTTGACGGGAATTTATTGTCCCATTTTTCTTCGGTAAGATATTCGGTAAAGGTATTCAGTCCTTCATCCATCCAGCTCCACTGTCTTTCGTCTGAATTTACGATCATCGGGAAAAAATTATGTCCCACTTCATGAATAACTACGCCGATCATTCCGTTTTTTGTGCCTTCAGAATACGTTCCGTCTTTTTCTGTTCTTCCGAAATTGAAACAGATCATCGGATATTCCATTCCGTTGGCAGCTTCTACAGATTGTGCAACAGGGTATGGATATGGAATGGTAAATTCAGAATATGTTTTAATGGTGTGAGCCACTGCTTTTGTAGAGTATTTTCTGTACAGATTGTAAGCTTCTTTAGGATAGAAACTCATGGCCATTACTTTGTTATTGTTTTCAGGAATCGTCACGCGCATTCCGTCCCAGACAAATTTTCTGGATGAGGTCCATGCAAAATCTCTTACATCATTGGCTTCAAAATTCCATGTTTTTCTTTGCTTGGAATGATTTTTTTCTGCCTTTTTAGCTTCATCAAGGGTTACAATTTCAATAGGCTCACTGGCATTTTCAGCTTTTCGGTATCTGGACATTTGATCTGATGTTAAAACCTGATCATAGTTTTTACATTCTCCGGTTCCGCCTACAATATGATCTGCCGGAACATTCATGGAAACTTTAAAATTTCCGAAAACCAGTGCAAATTCGCCTCTTCCTGTAAACTGATGATTCTGCCATCCGTGGAAATCGCTGTACACGCACATTCTCGGGTACCATTGCGTCATGGTGTAAAGATCATTTCCATCTTCTGCGAAATTTTCATAACCGCCACGGCCGCCCATTTTGATTCTGTTCGGGATGTTGTAATTCCAGTCAACTTTAAAAATAAGTTTTTCTCCTTTCTTTAAAGTTTTCGGAAGATCAATACGCATCATGGTTTTATTGACGGTGTAAGATAAAGGGGCTCCTGCAGCGTCAGTTACTTTTTCAAGATTCACTCCGTAGCCATTATCTTTTACAGGTAAATCTGTAACTTTAAGTTGTTGATCGTTGGTCGATTTCGGAATCGTAGAAGAAGACTGAAAATCTGCTTTTTTAACAGTGGACTGTTGGTTTTCATCCAGCTGTAACCAGATATAATCGAGGTCATCCGGCGAATTGTTATAGTAGGTGATGGTTTCAGAACCTTTTAAATTCCTTTTATCCTCATCCAGATAAGCTGTAATACTGTAATCTGCCCTGTTTTGCCAGTATCCGTGCCCGGGTGCTCCGGAAGCGGTTCTGTAAATATTGGGTGTGGGAAGAATGGTTCCTAGTTGCTCAAACCTGTTTCCGTGGTTACTTCCCGGATTGTTCTGAATATTTTGAGCAAAGGTTCCTACGTATAAAAACACTGATAAGGCAGTTATTTTTAGTTTCATAGCCAGATGATTTAAGAATTGTCAAATATAATAATAAGTAGCTGAAAAATTAAAAATGTTTCAACCTTAGAAAGGAAGTCTTTCCAGAGCCATTTTCAGGGACAGTGCAAACACTCCTGATGATACAAATAATACCCAGTCTTTTTTATTGACTTTAAACATTTTAAGTAAAATAAATAACAGGATTAAAATAGCAAAAACAATCACGATCTGTCCCAATTCCAAACCGATATTAAAGCCTAAAAGCGGAACTGCGATACTCTGACTTTTTGCAATCATCACTCTTGCTGTATTGGCGAAACCCATTCCGTGGATTAAACCGAAAAATAAAGCGAGGTAATAATTCATTTTCATCAGCGTATTTTTTTTATTCTTCATTAAAATATTATCCAGAGAAGTGATAACGATGGTAGAGGGAATTAAAAACTCTATCCACGCAGATGAAACTCTTACAATGTCTAAAATACTTAATGCCAGAGTGATGGAGTGCCCAATTGTGAAAGCGGTGACTAAAATTAAGATTTTTTTCCAGTCAGTGTAAGAATAAGCTGCTATTAATGCCAATACAAAAAGTTGGTGATCCAAAGCATCCAAAGAAATGATGTGTTCCCAGCCCAGGTTTAGATAAAATAGAAAATCCTGCATAAATGTGAATTTTTGTTTTAAATAGGTGTATTTTTTGAATTAATTTTAATTATTAGATATTGATTATGTTTATTTGTTTGTAAACTGTTGTTTTAAATAAAAATAGTATAATTGCATTTTAAAAAATACGCAATATGAACATTAAAAAATTACTTTCTGCAAAAGTACACATTCCTCATTCAGGAAAGAAGCTTGTCTTGAGTGTAGCTCCACTTTTTCTCGGGCTTTATTCGGCTACGGCATTCGGACAGGTCCAAAAACTGGATTCCCGGTTTGAAATTTTACTGAGAAACAAAGAAGCTATTGCTAAAGGAGTAAGCTTAAAAGAGTTTGAAAAACCGGAAATGCAGCTGGATAAACATCTGGTGGTTACTTCAAAAGGTGCTCAAACGATGTACTCATGTATTATTTATACAAAAAGCCCGGAAAAATTAAAGCAGGACGGAATTATTGTACAGTCTGTGCTGCCTAATTTTGCAACCGCCCTAGTTGGGATAGCTGATATTGAGAAATTAATGCAACTGTCTTATGTAACCTCGGTGATGGCTCCTGGTTTTGATATTCTTCATAATGATGTGAGCAGAGCGCAGTCCGGAGCAAGTTTACTGCAGGATGGTGCGCTTAATAATACGGCATATAACGGAACAGGAGTTCTTGTAGGAATTTATGATAGTGGAATTGACTGGAAGCATCCGGATTTCAGAAAACTGACTGACCAGACAAAAAGCAGAATTTATTCTATCTGGGATCAGACGCTTACTCCACAAGGTTCTGAAGTTTCACCTACAGGATTTTCAACCGGTGTAGAATATACCAGAGCGCAGATTGAAGATGAGCTGGATGGCGCGCCCGCCAATTTCGTCCGTGAAACAGATACCAACGGACACGGGACTCACGTTGCCGGAACGGTAGCAGGAAACGGAGCTGCCATGACAGATAAAAGACATAAAGGTTTTGCTCCCGAAGCAGATATTGTTTTCGTAAAAGGAGGAAACGGTTCTTTCCCAATGACCAATACTATTAATGCAGTTACATATTTTCAGAATGTAGCGACAGCACTTAATAAACCCATTGTGGTAAACATGAGTATTGGTGGACAGGGAAATGCACATGACGGTACTGGAGCCCATGAGGTCGCTGTGAATAATTTTACGTCTTCAGGTCCCGGAAGAGTTGTGGTGATCTCTGCAGGAAATGATTATGGAGGCAGTATTCACAGAAAAGTAGATATTGCACCGGCTGCTTCACAGAATTATACATTTACAGTGGCCAGTAATACATCAGCAGCCTCTGTGTTTTCATTTATCATGTTTGCTAATGATGATAGCCCGGTAACCGCTAAATTAACAGCTCCTGATGGTCAGCAATATATTCAGAATATAAGTACAACTACTACTCACAGTATTCTTGGGGGAGGGCTTTCAGCTACGATGTATAATTATTGGCATACTGATAATAACAAACGTTTTATACAGCTTATTGTAAGCAGAAATACAGGTTCAACGACCAATGCACAGGGTACTTATACTTTAGAAATTACCAACAACGGAACTCAGCAGATCAATACTCACGGATGGCTTTACAGTCAGGGAGTTGCTACTGCTTTACAGAATGGTGATAATGAATATATTGTGGGTTCACCTGGAAATGCATCCAATGCGATTACGGTGGCAGCTTATTTGGGAAGAGCAAGCTGGACTTCCACTTCAGGATCTTATTATACACTGACTCCGCAGGAATCTATTTCTTCATTCAGTTCTCAAGGACCTAGAGTGGATGGTTTTCAGAAACCTGACATTACTGCTTCTGGACAAAATGTAATCTCCACAAGATCAAGCGATGCGACTGTAGTAGCCTCAGATAATATAGACGGGACCTATTATGTGAAAAATCAGGGGACAAGTATGTCTTCTCCGGGAGTTGCGGGAGCTGTTGCTTTATTGTTACAGGCTAATCCTGCTCTTACTGCCGCACAGGTGAAAAGCCGTCTTACCCTGAATGCAAGACAGGACGGAGCAACGGGAACTGTTCCTAACACAAGATGGGGAGCCGGAAAACTGGATATTTATAAAGCCGTTTCTGATGAACTGAATTGTGTAGAATCAAACTTTGAAACCATTACTTATGATGAGCCTTATATCATCGCAAATACAGAAGCTAATTATTATTTTGATAATGTAGCCCTGGCTGTTCGTTATACACCTACCTTAACAGGGAAACTTGGCGGTTTTTCATTCCTGACGGGAAGTACGGTTCCGGGAAATATTCCAGTGGATATTCAGATCCGAAAAGTAGATGCCAATGGTAATCCCGGTGATATTATAGCGACTAAGAATATTTCTTCATGGCTGAACGGAACTCAAAGATTTACATGGAATTATCTGGATCTTTCTGATCTTAATCTTCAGATTGTGACAGGAAAAGAATTTTATATTGTTGTGAACGGTTTGGGTGGAAGAATCGCTATGAAAGCTGAAAATGCTGTTCTGAATAACAGATCTAAAACCTCTGCAGATGGGACGACATGGACCTCAAGAACATTTGACCTGAAGATGCGAGCTACGGTCTATGAGAATATTGCTGAGGTGAAAAATATTGCAACTGCCAATCAAAACAAAACCTCAGCGGTTGCTAATGGATATAATTATTTTACAAACAACTGCCAGCTTATTGCCAGAGTTGAAAAAGAAACGGCAAGCACGGTTGCCGGAAATGTGACTTCAAAAGTCTGGACAGATAATCTTCAGCCATCATATGTAACACGCAGATATGAAATAAATCCTGAAAATAATGCCGTAGCGTCTACCGGAAAAGTGACACTGTATTTTAAACAGGATGAGTTTGATGCCTACAATCAGACGAGTACTGTAAAACTTCCGATGTCTCCTACAGATAATGCAAATAAAGCCAATCTTATCGTTGAAAGATATGCTGGAGCCAGTACAGGAAATACAGGAACTGTAGCTTCATATTCGGGAGGTCTTACCACAACCATCACTCCGAATGTGACCGATATCGTATGGAATGACACGTATAAATATTGGGAAGTGACTTTCCAGACAACGGGATTTGGAGGATATTTTGTGAAAACAAATTCTGCGACATTAGGAACCGGAGAATCAGCAGCCGGTTCTCAGATCAATATCTATCCTAACCCGGCCAGAAGCGCGGTGAATGTCTCTCTTGGAAAATATAGCAAAGCAGCTGTGACTATTTTTGATGCATCAGGAAAATTAATTAAGCAAGCTGAGGTGAGTGCCACTTCCAATAAGATAGATGTATCTGAACTGGTAAAAGGAACTTACCTATTTAACATAATACTTAATAACGATACGAAAGTTGTAAAAAAAGTAATAAAAGAATAAATTAAAATTTATTGTACCTCTTTGTGAAGTGGCAGTCATATGACTGCCACTTTTTTTATATTTGTTTAAAATAAATTCAATGCCTTCCAAACTGATCTCGTTTTTTTATGCTCTTGTATTTTTATTTCAGGCCGGCTTTCCTGGCTCAGCTAAAGCTGATATCAATACTTTCCATCCTTATCATGTAGGTTCAGTAGAAATTAATTACAATGCAAAATCAAAAACATTTGAGATTACAGGACGTTTTTTTCTGGATGATTTAGAAAATGGCTTATCTAAAAAGTATGGAAAACCTTTTCATTTCAATGATGCAAAATACAAGTCTCAGCTTAACGACGCTTTAAAAGCTTATTGTTCGGAGTATTTTAAATTAAAGGTCAATACAAAATTCCTGCAGGTTAATTTTATAGGATATGAAGAAGATCAGGAATCTGTCAATATATATCTGGAGTCGGAGCCTGTTCAGAATCCTAAAAAAATAGAAGCTGCAGTGAGTCTTTTGTATAATTTATTTGATGATCAGATTAATATCGTTCATATCATCATCAATGGGCAGCGAAAAAGTGAAAAACTGGTATACCCCAACCGTTATTTGTATCAGCAATTCTGATCCTTCTTTTTAATGCAATAATACTCTTCAATTTCTGTCAAATTTTGAATTCAGGAATTTTATGTGTTAAATTTTCACCATGAAAATTGGACTTTCTGTATATTTCTTAAATAGGGGAATATTTTGGTGTAAAATATTGATATTTTTACCCTCTCTTTAAATGGTATTTTTTGCTTTGAATTCTATGTTTTTATGAAATTTTTAAGGTCATTAAATGGTGATTTACAAAGGATTATTTCCCCCAATTTATATTCATTAATAATATTTGCTTTGTTATAAATAATTATTATATTTGATTTGCTGACAAAATGTTAATTTTTTATAAAATTTTATATTTTGTATATGAAATGGCTTGTATAGGTAATCAATCGATAAATCGAAATCTATTTTAAGAAATGATTTTTTAATAGAATAGATTTACATCATATAATACTTTAAATAACTTGTCATGAAATCAAAAACAATCCTTTCTTTATTGTCCCTGGTAAGCTTTAGCTCGTTAGCTATTGGGCAAGTAGGGATCAATACCTCAACACCTCAGTCTTCATTAGATGTTGTAGGCAATGGTGCATCTACCTCTGCAAAAGATGGTATTATAGCTCCAAGAGTTTCAAAACAACAACTGGCTTCAAAGGTTGCAGGTACGTATGCAGCAGCGCAAACCGGTTCGGCAGTATATGTAAATGATATTACTGCTCCTACGGGTACAACACCCAGTTTGGCTCAGGTGGCTCAGGTAAGTACAATAGGTTATTACTATTTCGATGGAACTCTTTGGGTGGCTTATGGATCTACAGTTCCTTCAGTGAATATTTATAATTCAAATGGCTCTCTTACCGGAAACAGAATTGTTACGCAGGCAGGGAATACCTTGGCATTTACCAGTACTGCAACGAATGGTTTTTCTGTGGACGGTTCTACCTTTTCAGTAGATGCAGCTAATGATAGAGTTGGAATTGGAGTTGCAGCTCCTACTGCCAGAATGCATATTGTATCTTCAACGGCAGGAGCTCTTAGACTGGTAGATGGTACAGAATCAGCAGGACGTCTATTGACCTCTGATGCCAATGGAGTAGGAACCTGGCAGGCGGCACCAGCGTCTGTTAATATTTACAATGCCAATGGCTCTCTTACCGGAAACAGAATTGTTACACAGGCAGGGAATACTTTGGCATTTACCAGTACTGCAACGAATGGTTTTTCTGTGGACGGTTCTACCTTTTCAGTAGACGCAGCTAATGATAGAGTGGGTGTTGGCACTGCAGCACCTAATAGCAAATTAGATTTGGGAGCTTCCGTTGGTGCTACCATTACTGACGTAGTAGGGAAAAAATTAGCTGTTTATAATAATGCAGCAGGTACATCTTTCTATGGTTTAGGAGTTAGCCCTGCAAGGCTTCAGTTTCATGCTTCATCTGCTGCTGCAGACACCCCTGGTGCGGTACTTACAGATACCGGAAATATGGGGATAGGAATTACAGACCCTTTAAACAGGCTTCATGTGGTATCTTCCACCGCGGGAGCTGTAAGACTGGTAGACGGAACTCAGTCTGCAGGACGAATTTTGACCTCTGATGCTAATGGAGTAGGTACCTGGCAGGCGGCTCCGGCTTCTGTCAATATTTACAATACTAATGGTTCTCTTACCAGTAACAGAACAGTAACTCAAGCCGCCAATACTTTAGCATTTACCAGTACAGTAACCAACGGATTTTCTGTAGACGGCTCTACATTTTCTGTAGATGCGGCTAATGACAGAATCGGGATGGGGACAACGGCGCCCAATAGCAGGTTGGACTTGGGGACTACTGCAGGAGCGAGTATTACAGATGTCGCAGGAAAAAAATTGGCAGTTTATAATAATGTCGGAGCGACTTCATTTTACGGGCTAGGAGTAAGTTCTGGTAGACTTCAGTTTCATGCAGCTTCAGCAACTACAGACACCCCTGGCGCGGTACTGACTGATACCGGAAATATCGGAATTGGGGTTACAGATCCTACGAACAGGCTTCATGTAAGTGGTGCTAATCCGTTACGTCTTCAGGGGCTTAGTGCGGGAACAACAACTACAGATCAACTTGTGGTAATAGATGCTACTGGTGTCGTAAAGGCAATTGGTACCTTAGGCGCTTTATCAATTCCGAATCCTGCTGTTTTCAGATTAGAAACAGCGCAAAATAACTTTTTAAACGGGCAAGGAGCTGGAGGTTCACAGGTTGTTCCTATGTCTGTTGTTAAAAATACAATTCCCGGGATGAGTTATAATGCAGGGACAAGTATCATTACTTTTCCTGCCGGGACTTATCAGCTTACATTTGTATATGAAGCTACTCATAATATTACAGGATGTACAATAAGTTCATACTTCGTAGATTTTCCTTTAAATGCAACAACAAGCAGAATTCATAGTACGGCATCGCATGTAGAAGGAGGATTGTCAAATCACGGAGGTGCAATTACTTATGCTACAACGATTCCTGCAGGTACTACATGGCAATTACGTTTGGGAAGAGGTCAATCAGGGAATTGTGGTGGTACTGGTATGACATTGGCAGCTAATTCTACTCAGGTACTTGTGTTCAGGATTGGTGATTAATTTATATTCTTTTATAAGAAAATAAAAATAGGTAATGGTTCCCAAACCTATCTTAATTTATAAGGCACAACATTCTAAATAACACAAATACAATATATAGTAAACACTTACTTTTTTAGTAAGTGTTTTTTTATGTTTGAAATAAAAGAAACGGATTAAAATAATTAACTATAAGTATTCATGAAATGAAAAATATTTATTTTATGTTTATTTTTTTTATTATCTAAATAGTGATTTATTTTTAATAAATTAATCTTAAATAGGTGAATAATTTGTTTTATTTTTACTAATGTTTTATTTATGTTAAATATTTTTTATTATTGAATTTAAAATATTACATTTGTTTCAATAATGATTTATGGGTCTTATTTTATTTTAAATAATAAATAATTCTTTTTAGTATATTATTAAAACACAGCCTATGAAAAAAAAGAAAAAATATCTGTTATCTCCTGCGATTTATTGATTGAGTTAATCTTAATCTAACTTTAAAGATCTGCTTGTATTTTTGATACTGATGTTAATGAAAATTCAAAATAAAAATATTCAGAATATCATATTTAATTAGGTTGATGATCTTTCACGCTTGTTTCACTTTAAAACAATATCAGAAATATTAAACGATGAAGAAGTAGACAACTCCAAATGCTGTGCTTCTGTAATGTCAACTCATTTCCGAAAATATCTTTTTTGTTTTAAAGATCAATAATTACATATAAAGTCTATGTAAGATTAATTCTTAAAAATTAAGGTAATCCTGATTGAAATTATCATATAATCAGGATAATATCCAAGAAAATAATACTTTAAATTACTTGTTATGAAATCGAAAACACTCCTTTCTTTATTATCCCTTATAAGCTTTAGCTCATTAGCTATTGGACAAGTAGGGATTAATACACCTGATCCACAATCTTCTTTGGATGTTGTTGGAAATGGTGCTACTACTTCTGCAAAAGATGGTATAATAGCGCCAAGAATCTCTAAACAGCAATTGGCATCTAAGGTGTCTGGGACCTATGCCGCAGCACAAACCGGAGCAACTGTATATGTAAATGATGTGACTGCTCCTACCGGAACGACACCGAGTTTAGCCCAGGTATCGCAGGTCAGCAGCACCGGTTATTATTATTTTGATGGCAGCCTTTGGGTAGCTTATGGATCAACCATTCCTTCTGTGAATATTTATAATTCAAATGGTTCTCTTACCGGAAACCGAATCGTTACGCAGGCTGCCAATACACTGGCATTTACAAGTACTGCTACGAATGGTTTTTCAGTGGATGGCTCTACATTTTCTGTAGATGCAGCGAATGACAGAGTGGGGATTGGTACTATTGCTCCAAGCAGTAGATTGGATTTAGGATCTTCAGTTGGTTCCAGTATTACAGATGCTGTCGGAAAAAAACTGGCGGTGTACAATAATGCCGGAGGAACTTCATTTTATGGATTTGGAGTAAGTTCAGGAATACTTCAGTTCCACGCGGCATCTGCAGCAACGGATGTTCCAGGAGCAGTACTTACCAATACCGGAAATTTTGGAGTTGGGGTGACGGCTCCTACTGCCAGAATTCATGTGGTGTCTCCAACGGCAGGGGCTTTAAGGCTGGTAGACGGAACAGAATCTGCAGGGCGCTTATTGACCTCTGATGCGAATGGAGTAGGAACCTGGCAGACAGCACCGGCATCTGTGAATATTTATAATACGAATGGTTCCCTTACCGGTAACAGGGTCGTAGCACAAGCTGCCAATACCTTAGCATTTACCTCTACGGCGACCAACGGATTTTCTGTTGACGGAACGACGTTTTCTGTAGATGCAGCCAATGATAGAGTTGGAATTGGAGTTGCAGCTCCTACTGCCAGAATGCATATTGTATCTCCTACTTCGGGAGCTTTAAGACTGGTAGACGGGACTCAGTCTGCCGGACATGTTTTGACCTCCGATGCCAATGGGGTAGGAACGTGGCAAATTTTACCGGCATCTACAAATATTTATAATACGAATGGTTCTTTAACCGGTAACAGAATAGTGACGCAGGCCGCCAATACCTTGGCATTTACCAGTACTGCCACCAACGGATTTTCTGTTGACGGGACTACTTTTTCTGTGGATGCCGCCAATAACACTATTGGGATAGGAACAGCTGCTCCGGTATCTAAACTTGACATTATAGGAGATACCTTTGGAGTTAGAAGAAGTCAGGGGGTTGGAAGCTGGGATAATCTTTGGATTGATTTGTCAAATTCCTCGGCTCCTGCTATTAATACGTCTGGAGCGGAAATAGGACTGCAGTTTAAAGTTGGACTGAATTTAACGGGTACTTATGGTGACGGACAAACCTTAACTACGGTTGCTACAATGACATCAAACGGTAATGTGGGAATAGGAACTGCCGCTCCAACCCAAAGATTACATGTTATCGGAAATATTCTGGCGTCAGGAACAATTACTCCTTCAGATATAAGAATCAAAAAAGATATTACAGACAATTCTTACGGACTGAAAGAAATAATGGGGCTTCGTACCATCAATTACCGTTATAAAGATGAAAAACTAAGTAAAGACAAAAAAATAGGATTTATAGCCCAGGAAATAAAAGCGACAATGCCGGAATTGGTAAGTACCGCTGATGATGAAATAAAAACCCTTGGTGTAAATTATGCTGAAATGAGTGTCGTACTCACAAAAGCTTTACAGCAACAGCAGGATATGATCTCTGAGCTTACTAAAAGAGTAAATCAGCAGGAAAAACAGATTGAAACCTTAAATTCAATCATCAGCAAAAATCAGCCAGCTAAGTTGAAATAATTTCAGTAAGATAATAGTTCCCCTCTTATCTTTATTTCAGGCACAAAACATTCTAATAACACAAATAAGTATATTAAGAAACACTTACTTTCGGGTAAGTGTTTTATGTTTAATTTTCTAGCTGTAAAAGAGTATTGACTCCTTTTGCATGATCCAAAAGATCAGGAAAAAAATCATGGTAACATTGCTGAAGTGCATCTTTGTTTTCTAAAAAAGCCTCAAATACAGGAATGTCTTTTTCAAGGTATTTTGCTTTGTTCAGAACATTTTTAATACTGAATTTGATGCCCCAGTCTTCTCTGTAATTGTATAACCAGTCATCTTCTTCCATTTTTTTTAGCATCAGTTTAAAATTTTCAGGAAGCCATTTTTTATGTTCATTCAAAACACGGTAAACTCTTAGAGAATGTGCTTTCCATTCTGCTAAAGAGTGAAGTTGTAAGTCATTGGCAACGAAATAATCCATTGAAACGTCTACAAAAGCTCCGGCGTACAGTCTTACCAGAGGGCTGAAAATTTTTTTGGCTTCATGAATCGCAGGATGAGAATCTGTAAATGTATCAATAGCCCGATGCAAAGTAATTCCGTCCTGAATATCTTTTGGAAAAGAAAAACGGTCTCTATTTCGGATAAAGTCTTCCAAAAACTGTCCTACAATCTGTCCGTCAGTAAAAGTAAGAAAAGAATGCGCCAGATAATTCATACTACAAGATAAGGCTTAAAATTGAAAATTCCCCGAATAAAATTAAAATATTCAGGGAATTTAAGTGATGTATCTTTAGTGAAAACTATTTAATGATAAATTTTTTACTGCCTATCAAAGATCCTTTGTCATCATAAACACTTAAGAAATAACCTCCGGAATTGAGTCCTTTAAGATTGATCGTTCTTTCTGTTGTATTTAAAATAAACTGTCCTGCCGTATTGAAAATTTTGAAAGAATATTTCTCACGGTCATTTAATGAGATCGTAATTAAATCTTTTGCAGGATTCGGGTATAGAGTAAATTCTTTGGTGTCAGGGAGAATTTCTGCAGTGGACAAAGCATCCGATGCGGTCGGCATGAAATTGGAAACTACACAGGCAAATCTTGAGAAGCCATACGCTTCATTCGAAGGATTTGTATTTCCGATGGCAATTCCTGTAGGTTCAGAGTTGTAATTAACTCCTGGGTTTGCCCAACGGTTGATTCTTGTGCAATTAAAACCGGTTGCTGAGCACTCATCATTATATGCCATTATTGTTCTCCATCTTTGTGACGAAGTGCTGGAAGTTCCCAGATTAATAGCTGTTCTGTTGACATAGCCATGATGATGGCTGCAGGGTGTGGTGCTTGTATTGACGTACCAGTCATGCTGTAATCCCATATTATGACCCAATTCGTGGGCTAAGGAGTAGTTGGAAACCGCACAGTTATATAAGCTTACACAAAATCCACTGGTGCCGGTATAATTTGTAGGGTTGGTATTCACATAGCCCAATCCGCAGGTATTGGTAGGAGTTCCTGTTACCAAAGCCACAAGGTCTGCACCATAAGTTGTTCTTAATGTATGAACATTGTCCATATAACCATCATTATTGGTTCTTAGCCTTGTCAAATCAGTGCTTATATTTCCTGGTTCTGTATAGGAAATCTCTCCGGAATATACCAGATTGATGCTCACATTAGAAACTCCGGAATTGATTAATGAGGTATTGAAATTCGTAATCGCTGTAGCAATAAAAGAATTACTTTGAGAAACACCGCCCCAGGCAGTTCTTGCTGCTGAGGTATAAACAACCATGACGTCAACTGTTGAAGCTGCACAAACCGGAGTAGTAGAAAGACATACATTTGAATTTACTTTTCCGGCTCCGGGAATAGATGAATCTAAAATATAATCATCTTTCGAATCCTGATCCAAAATTTTCTGATCACTCACCACCGAAAGCGCAAAAATATCGCCATTCGTCTGATGAAACATTACTTTTGTGCCTGTTGCAGGAGCGTACATTCCGGTTACAACAGTACCGGATTTTGATAAAACCAATTCTGATTCAGGTTCATTTTCAATAGTATAAACGTAAGATTCTGTCTTATTGCTGTAGCTGAAAATGCGGCTGAATTTTGCAGTGATCTGTTTGTGGGTCGGCAGATTGATTTTTAAGTCAGATTGTAGATTGAAGGAAGGCTGAAGATAATATTCTGTTGAAATGTAGCTTGAAGCGAGCTCTTTTGTTATCTTCTGATCAGTATTTAAACTGCTTTCATTAATGGGATTTTGAAAAACACTTATCTGTGCCGAGTAGAAAGTAACACAGAAAACGAACAAGGTAATAAATTTTGTTTTCATATTCACTTAAGTTTGAGGGTTATTGTAACAAATGTACATAATATTTCAAACTTAAGTGAATATTTTTTATGTTAAAATAGTCTTTCGTGAAAATCCTCTATTTTACTGACTTCTTCTATTTTAATGCCGAATTTTTTCTTCGGAAGCTTGTTTAAATTAGAAACAAAAATTTTCTCATAACCTAATTTTTCGGCTTCAGTTATTCTTTGTTCGGCTTGTGCAATCGGGCGAATTTCTCCACTTAATCCAATTTCTCCTGCAAAGCAGTAGTGCTCTGAAATAGCAATGTCTTCATTGGATGAAAGAATAGAGGCAACTACAGCGAGGTCTAAAGCCGGATCATCTGTTTTGATTCCTCCTGTAATATTTAAGAAGACATCTTTTGCTCCCAACTGAAAACCTGCTCTTTTTTCCAGAACGGCAAGCAGCATGTTGAGCCTTTTGGAATCGAAACCAGTAGAGCTTCTTTGAGGAGTTCCATAAACTGCCGTACTTACCAATGCCTGGATTTCCAGTAACATCGGTCGGTTTCCTTCAATCGTCACCGCTACTGAATTTCCGGAAAGTTCCTCAAATTTTTTGGTAATTAAAATTTCAGAAGGATTTTTAATTTCTTTTAAACCCTGGGAGATCATTTCATAAATTCCAATCTCGGAAGTTGAGCCGAAACGGTTTTTGTTGGCTCTCAATAATCTGAAAAGATGATTTCTGTCGCCATCGAAATTTAAAACAACATCTACCATATGTTCCAGCACTTTCGGTCCGGCAATTTGCCCGTCTTTTGTGATATGTCCAACCAGAAAAACAGGAATGCTGTTTTCTTTTGCATATTTGATGATCTCATTAGAACATTCACGGATTTGAGATACGGTTCCCGGAGAACTTTCAATCAATTGGGATTGTAAAGTCTGGATCGAGTCGATAATTACGAAATCGGGTTCCAGTTTTTTGGCTTCATGAAGAATTTTTTCCAATGAAGTTTCAGTATAAAGAAAACAGTTCGGATTTTGAATATCTGTTAGCCTATCTGCTCTCATTTTAATCTGAGAGGCACTTTCTTCCCCTGAAACATAGAACACTTTTTTCTTCATTTTTAAGGCTAGCTGAAGAAGTAAAGTCGATTTTCCGATTCCGGGTTCTCCACCAATTAAAGTGACAGATCCTAGAACGATTCCGCCCCCTAAAACTCTGTTGAGCTCTTCGGAAGGAGTTTTTATTCTCGGTTCTTCGTTGGTTTCAACCTCTACAATATTAATGACGTGTTGTTTCGTTTTTGAAAAAGGCGGCGTTTTGTGTGAAGTCGTTTTTTCTACCACTTCTTCCACTAAAGTATTCCATTCTCCGCAGCTTTTGCATTGTCCCAGCCATTGTGGATATTGGGTTCCGCAGTTTTGACAGAAATATGCTGTTTTTAATTTTGCCATACCGCGAAGTTCAAAATTTTTTTTGAATTTTTCTTTCGAATTTTAATTAATTTTCGCCTATGGAAAAAATTTTAATTAAAAGTCTGATGATATTTATTGTAATGAGTCTTTTAAATGCTCAGTTTAGTGAATGGTCTGTCAGATTTTTACATTTGCCAGGCGGGAATTTCGGAATGTATTCTTATCTGATTCTTATTTTTTGCTCAGTCATTACATTGATAGGTTTGGTGACTGTAATTATTTTTAGGAAAAGCTATCATTCAATACTTAGAATAGCAATTTTATTTGAGGTCATTTATTTCTTTTTTCTAATAATTTCCGGAAATAATCCGTTTTTATATTTTTCAGATGCTAACAATGAAAATCTTCTGATGATCATAATGTATGCAAATTCAATAGTTGTTTTCTTGATAATATATCTGATTCATATACTTTATTCAAAAATAATTTCATCAAAATCAAAAAAACTAACATAGATCAATGTCGTGCAATTTTTTACGACCTACATTTGTTTCAAGATTAATCTAAAAAATATATACAATGAAAAAGGGAATTTTAACTTTTGTATTTGCGTTCTTAAGTATTGTAGGATTTGCACAGACCGGTTGGGCTGTAGATCCAATGCATTCTTCTGTGAACTTTAATATTAAACATATGGGGATCAGCTTTGTACAGGGCAGATTTGACAAGTTCGATGGTAAAGTGGCCACTAAAGGAAATAATCTGGATGGTGCAACAATGTCTTTCGTGGTAGATGTAAACGCCGTGAATACCGGTGTTGATATGAGAGATAAACATTTGAAAAGCCCTGATTTTTTTGACGGTGAAAAATATCCGAATATGAGCTTTGAATCAACTTCTATCACAAAGGATAAGAATAATACCTATATATTAAAAGGAAAGCTGACTATTAAAGATGTTACAAAAGATATCAGTGTTCCGGTTACTTTCGGAGGAATTACGAAAAACCAGCAGGGAAAAGAAGTCTTGGGCTTTCAGACAACATTTAAAATTAACCGTTTAGATTATAACATCAAATTTGATCCAACGGGAGCAGGCGTGGCTAAAGACGTTGACGTTAACTTATATTTTGAGTTAATTAAACAATAGTTTTCATATATAATTTGGTTTAGGAAAGAAGGTTTTCAATTGTATTGGAAACCTTTTTTATTTTTTTATAGAAAAAAGTAAGATGCTAAGAATTTGTTTTACATAATAATTCTTATACTTTTTTTGCTTTATTAATCATCAATTGGTTGCGGTGTCATGCTGAGCATGTCGAAGCATTTTTTTATAATTCGAATAATTAAAAAAGGTAAATTCTAAAATGAAATTGCTTTGTATTTCTTTTTCCCCTAACTTTGCACAAACCTAATCTAATGAGTAAAAAGAATACAAAGTACATCTTTGTGACAGGAGGTGTAACTTCATCTTTGGGAAAGGGAATCGTTTCTGCTTCTCTGGGACTTCTACTAAAATCACGCGGCTTTAATGTAACGATCCAAAAACTAGATCCTTACATCAATATCGACCCAGGAACACTGAATCCTTATGAACACGGAGAATGCTATGTAACCGAAGATGGTGCGGAGACGGATCTGGATTTAGGTCACTATGAGCGTTATTTGGATGCTCCAACTTCCCAGAACAACAACGTTACGACAGGGAAAATCTACCAGACTGTAATCGAAAAAGAAAGAAAAGGAGACTTCCTTGGAAAAACAGTTCAGGTAATTCCTCATATTACAAACGAAATCAAACGCAGAATTAAAATTTTATCAAAACAGAACTACGATATCATTATTACCGAGATCGGAGGAACTGTAGGAGATATTGAATCTTTGCCTTACATTGAAACTGTTCGTCAGTTAAAATGGGAATTGGGGGAGAATAATTCTATGGTGATTCACCTTACATTGCTGCCTTACCTGGCATCAAGCGGAGAATTAAAAACTAAACCTTCTCAGCATTCCGTTCGTCAGTTGATGGAAAGTGGAATTATGGCTGATGTTTTGGTTTGTCGTACAGAACATAAAATTCCGAAAGATCAGAGAGCAAAACTGGCTCAGTTCTGTAATGTTCCTTTGGATAATGTAATTGAATGTAAGGACTTGGAAACGATCTATGAAGTTCCGATGTACCTTCAAAAGCAAAACTTTGATGATGTAGTTCTTAAGGAATTGGATCTTAAAAGTGATAAAGAAGCAGATCTTAAAGACTGGAAAAGCTTCCTGAAAAAATTCCAGAATCCTAAAAAATCTATTGAAATCGCATTGGTTGGAAAATATGTTTCTCTTCAGGATTCTTATATTTCAATTGCTGAAGCTTTCAAACATGCCGGAGCAGATGTAGAAACTGAAGTGAAAATAAGATGGGTTTACAGTGGAGATATTACGTCTGAAAATATTAAAGATACTTTACAAGGTGTAGACGGAATTCTTGTTGCTCCAGGTTTTGGCGACAGAGGAATTGAAGGGAAAGTATTAACAGCTCAGTATGCAAGAGAAAATAAAGTTCCGATGTTGGGAATTTGTTTGGGAATGCAGATCATGACTGTTGAATTTGCAAGAAATGTTTTAGGATATTCAAAAGCAAACTCTATGGAATTTGATACTTCTACGGAACATCCTGTGATCTCATTAATGGAAGAACAGAAAAATGTTGTAGATAAAGGAGGAACAATGCGTCTTGGAGCTTGGAAATGTTCTTTGAAAAACAATTCTAAATTAAATGATATCTACGGAACGAAAAATATTACAGAAAGACACCGTCACAGATACGAATTCAACAGTGATTATATAGCTGAATTTGAACAAAACGGCTTCATGGCAACTGGTACAAACCCCGAAACAGGATTGGTAGAAGCATTAGAAATGCCGGATCACCCATTCTATGTAGGAGTACAGTATCACCCTGAATATAAAAGTACGGTTGCAACACCGCATCCATTATTCAGAGCTTTCATCAAAGCCTGTACATCAAAATAAAGTAATTTTTTAATTACAAACGTCATAAATAAACTCAGACTGATTATTCTCAGCCTGAGTTTATTATATAGTAATATATTATACCATAGAGTTTTGATAAAAAAACAGTATTTTTGTCGACTCAAAATGTAGCAGGGCTACATATTATAAATAGGTAAAAAATTTTTAATAAAAATAAAATGCAACAGAACAACGGACTCGATAAAAGTCAAATGATTAGTTTTGCGGTTTTATGTTTGGTTCTTTTCGGTTTTATGTTTTATTTCCAAAACAAACAATCGAAAGAAGAAGAGGTAAAAGCTCAGCAGCAAAAAACTGAACAGGCAAAAAATGCCGTAAAACAAACTCAGGCAAGCAATATCAATCCTAATGTAACTCCTAACGCAATTCAGACTGCCAATTTAGCAAATAATGAATTGAAAATTGAATTTGCAAGCTTAGGTGGGCAGGTTTCTAAAGTAGAACTTGCAGAATACAAAGCATATGATCACAAAAGTGATAAAGCAGATCTTCCGCTTTATCTGATCAATAAAAATAATTCTAACTACGGTTTCCAGTTTAAAGATAAAACAGGAAAAGTGATCAATACCAAAGATTTGGTTTTTGCTCCTTCTGTTAATGGAAATTCAGTAACGATGACGGCTAACTATAATGGAGCTGTTGTTCAGTTTATCTATACATTACTTCCAAAATATACTCTTGATTTTAAAGTAAGAACTCAAGGTTTAGCTAAAATTACATCTGATAATAAAGCTGACTTCATCTGGGATTACAGTGTAAGAAACTTAGAAAAGGGTAGAGCTCAGGAGCAGTCTCACTCTGAGTTTTCATATGCTTTCGATAATTATAAAAAATATGATTATGACGGAAGAACAACGATGGATGAAGAAAAAGAAACCCTTAACTGGATTGGTGTAAAGCAGCAGTTCTTTGCTTCTGTGATCGAAGCTAAAAACGGATTTACACAAAGTAAAGGGAATCAGGAAACAATTGAAGAGGGAGAATATTTGAAGAAACTGAATTATGAAGGTTTTGTTCAAATGACAGGTAGCGAACTGAATCAGGATTTTACCTGGTATTTTATGCCTCTTGATTTACCTTTGCTTAAATCTTATGATAAAAACTTTGACGAAATTTTGCCTTTAGGGTGGTCTTTCATCGGATGGATGAACCGTTATTTCTTTATGTGGATGTATGGTATTATCGCTGGATGGGGATTGTCTGCAGGTTGGGTGATTTTTGTCATGACTATTATTGTTAAGCTGATCCTGTCGCCAATTATGTATAAGCAACATAAATTAAGTGCGATGATGAGAGTAATCCGTCCTGAGATTGATGAGGCTAATGCCAAGTTCAAGGATGCTGATCCGATGAAGAAACAACAGGCGACAATGGAGATCTATCGAAAAGCGGGTGTCAATCAGATGGCAGGATGTTTACCGGCCTTGGTGCAAATTCCTATTTTCTATGCATTGTTCCGTTTCTTCCCGAACTTTATTGATTTGAGAGGACAAGGATTCTGGTTTGCAAAAGATTTAACAGCTTATGATGACTTGATTAAGTTACCATTTAAAGTTCCTTTCTTAGGAGATCATTTAAGTGTTTTCGCTATTGCATGTACGATTGTTATTTTGATTTATACAATCATGACTTCAGGAAATATGCAGCAGCCTCAACAGGAAGGAATGCCAAATATGAAGGTGTTAATGTATATCTTCCCGGTTACATTCTTATTCTTCCTGAATACGTCGGCATCTGGTCTTTCTTGGTATTATTTTGTATCGAATGCGATTAACATCTTAATTATCCTGGTTATTAAATATGTGATTTTGGATGAAAAGAAAATTCATGCACAGATTCAGGCGAATAAAGAAAAGCCAAAAGCTGAAGGGAAATTCCAGAAACGTATGAGAGAAATGATGGAAAAGGCTCAGGAACAGCAAAAAACGCAAGAGCAGCAAAAAAAGAAAAAGTAGATAATTAATCTAGTATAACGAAAAGGAGAAGCAAATATTGCTTCTCCTTTTTTATTTAGACAGATTTTAAATTACATCACCTTGTGTTGAAAATTTTATAATTCAATTTGTGGTGATTTTAATCGTACTTCAATCTGAAAGACTGGCGGTGGTGTTTTGTCGGACCATGCTTTATCAGGGCTTCTTGGTGTTTTTTTGTAGCATATCCGAAATTGGTATTCCATCCATATTCGGGATGTTCATTATGAAGCTCAATCATCAGTTTATCTCTGTAATTTTTAGCTAAAATTGAAGCTGCTGCAATGGATAAAACTTTTGAGTCCCCTTTAATGATACATTGATGGGGAATGTAATTATAAGGATGAAATTTATTTCCATCCACTAAAATAAGTTCTGGTCTTATGGTAAGCTGATCTAATGCCTGATGCATTGCATGTATGCTGGCATTCAGTATGTTGTGTTTATCTATGAAAGATGGGGGAAGTTCTGCAATTGCATAATTTTTTACATTATCTTTTATATAACTATCCAATTCCATTCTGGTTTTAAAATTTAACTTTTTAGAATCATTAACCAAATTTTGCTTAAAATTATCATCCAAAATAACAGCTGCTGCAACCACCGGACCACTGAGACACCCTCTTCCTACCTCATCACACCCTGCTTCAATATAAATATCTGTCCATTTTTTTAGCAAATCCATAATTTTTAACAATTTCTTTCAAGCAAAATTAAGAAAATTATAAGAACTATGACAGAAATAACAATTTTTTGGGTTTTTGTTTTGTCTTGTTAAGAAAGTTTTACAAATTTGCAGGGTACAATAAATTAATTTGATATGAAGAAACTAACAGCTGGTGTGCTTGTCTTAGTATTATCTTCATCTCTAGCTGTGGCTAATGCTCAGCAGAAGAAGAATGATACTGTGAATACACAAGAAATCGAGGGAATCGTTGTAACGGCACTCGGTATTAAAAGAGAGAAAAAATCTCTCGGTTATGCTTCTCAGGAAGTAAAAGCAGATAAATTATTTGAAGGAACTACTAATACTGGTAATATAGCTTCTCAGCTTTCCGGTAAAGTAGCAGGTCTTAATGTAAATACAAACTCTAACTTTGGGGGGTCTGCTAATTTGGTTATTCGTGGAGTAAAATCTTTAGGAGGAACTAATCCTTTGATTGTAATAGATGGATCTCCAGTGGATAATTCAGCAACCTCTTTTGGAACTCAAAATGGAGGTTTCGACTTAGGAAATGCTTTATCTGATATCAATCAAGAGGATATAGAATCCGTAAACGTTTTGAAAGGGGCTGCAGCTTCTGCATTATACGGAGAGAGAGGACTTAATGGAGTAATTGTAATTACAACTAAAAACGGTAAAGGAAAAGATGACAAATCTTGGGGAGTTACTTTATCTTCTTCAGTTCAGGCTGGTTTTATAGATAAATCCACTTTTGCAAAGTATCAGAATAGATATGGAGGTGGCTATGATCCATCCTTCTATTACGGAAGTGCACCAGACGGTATTAGTTATGCTAATTTTGGTGAAGATGCATCTTGGGGCCCTGCATATGATCCTAATTTATTGGTATATCAGTGGGATTCGTTTGACCCAACTTCACCTAACTATAATAAAGCTACTCCTTGGGTAGCCGCAAAAAATGGCCCACTTAAGTTTTTTGAAACACCGATGTCGTTTGTTAACTCTATTTCCTTATCAAAAGGTACCAAAGGGTTTAACTTTAATTTGACTTACGATAATAATATTTCTAATGGTCTGTTGCCTAATTCAGATTTAAGAAAAAATACCCTTTCGACAAAAATTAATTATGATTTAAATCCTAAGTTACATGCAACTGTTTATTCGACCTTGACTCTTCAAGGGACTACTGGTAGAACAGAGACTGGTTATAATGATAATGTTGTTGGAGGGTTCAGACAATGGTGGCAAACAAACGTTGATTTAAATGCATTGAAAAATGCTTATTTTAATAATGTTAGTAATCCTACATTAGCAAACAATTATGGAAACGTGACATGGAATAGATCTGCCGATGATGACGGTACTCCGGCATTCTGGAACAATCCATATTTTCAGCGTTACCAAAATTACTCTACTGATGATAGAACAAGAACGTTCTCTTATGCACAATTAACATATGATGTTGATAGCCATATCAATATTACAGGTAAATTAAGCTATGATAACACTAATTTAGTTTTTGAAAGAAGACTTGCTCCCGGATCTTATCCTCAGAATTTTGGGGTATCAGGTAAAGCAGTAGGTTCTGGTTACCACAGATATGATTTAAAAAGAAGTGAAACAAACTATGATGTATTTGCTAATTACAAATATGATCTAGCACCTTGGTTAAATTTAAGTGGTATTGCAGGAGGGAATGTAAGAAGAAACTATCTTAGTACTATCGAAGCATCAACTGAAGGGGGTTTAATCAAACCAGGTTTTTATTCATTGGATAACTCTAAAGCTCCAATCTTGAATCCAGTTGAATATGAAGCAACAACACAAACGAATAGTTTATATGCTACAGCTTCATTTGACTTTAATAAAATGTTTTATTTAGATGGAACTATAAGAAGAGATGTTAGTTCAACTCTTCCAGCTGAAAATAATAAATTTACATATGCGTCTGTTTCAGGATCATTAATTTTATCAGAACTCTTGAAATCTCAAAAATCAATTATGAATTTTTGGAAAGTAAGAGGTAACTATGCAGAGGTTGGAGGAACTGCTAATTCCTATCTTTTAAATTATACTTATTATACATCAGGATATTTTAATACAGGTGATGGCAATATTAACATTTATAGACCACAAACTATATTAAACAATCCAAATTTGAAACCCCAGCGTTCTAAAGAGTTTGAATTTGGTACTGAAGTTCATTTCTTAAGAGATCGAATTGTTTTTGATGGAGCTTATTATGATTCGAAAACAACAAATCAGTTAATTACTCCAGATATTTCAGCTGGTTCAGGAAGTTTAGGAGCAGCAATTAATGCGGGACAGATTAATAATAAAGGAGTAGAGCTACACTTAGGTATTAGCCCAATCAAAACAAAAGATTTTGCTTGGGATATAGATGCAAACTGGGCTAGAAACAGAAGTAAAGTTGTTGAGTTGGCTGATGGTCTGCAAGTATATCAATTAGTAGGCTTAGTAGGAGGTGCTTCTATTGTTGCTTCAGTTGGTAACCAATGGGGAGATATTTATGGAAGTGATTATGTGTATTTGAACGGAGAAAAAGTGGTTGATCCTACTACTGGACTATACCAAACTGAAAATAATAAGGTGATTGGAAATGTTCAGGCGAAATGGACTGGAGGTTTAAGAAACTCATTCAGATATAAGGATTTTTCATTAAGTTTCTTGATTGATGTCCGTCACGGTGGGGATGTATTTTCATCGGATATGTATTACGGACTTGCCAGTGGGTTATTCCCAGAAACAGCTGTAGACGGATATAGAACAAATATACCGGTATTGGCAGGAGTTAATCCAAACGGTCAGGTAAATACAACTCCTGTAAGTGGTGTTGATCCTAATGAATATGGTAACAATCCAAATGATGGATATGCAATCGCTCCAGATAAAAGATTTGTATATGATGGATCTTATATAAAATTAAGAGAAGCAAGTATTACGTATTCTCTTCCGAAAAGTTTATTGGCAAATACATTCATGAATGATGCCAAAATATCTATTGTAGGAAGAAACCTTTGGATTATTCATAAGAATCTTCCTTACGCAGATCCTGAATCATCACAGATGGGAGGTTTATATTCTTACGGATCATCCGTGGGATCTTTACCTACAACAAGAGAGCTTGGAGTAAACTTTACGTTTAAATTCTAAAACTTAAGATTATTTAAAAATGAAAAATTTCAAAAAATTATTATATACTGGAGGAGTGGTCGCTTCGTTATTCATGTTTAATTCATGCCAAAGCGATATTACTTCTTTGAACGAGGACCCAAAGCACCCATCTGAGGTTCCATCTGGAAATATGTTGGCGACAAGTATGTACCAAGGTTTCTATTACATGTACACAGGAAGTGTAAATTTTAATAACTATCGTTTTTTTACACAACAGTGGACTGAAACTATTTATACTCAGGAAACAAACTATAATTTGACGACTAGAAACCAGCCTAGAAATCATTTTAGAAGAATGTATGTGTATACATTAGCTCCGCTTGAGCAGGCAAAAAAAGATCTTCCAAAAGAAATTAATGCAGATCCTGAAGTGGTAGACAATAAATGGGCGACTTTGGAAATTGCTTCTGTGTTTACTTGGGAGAATATTGTTGATACTTTTGGAAATGTACCCTATAAAGAAGCTTTACAGGCAGAAACAATTAAATCTCCTAAATATGATGATGCAAAAACCATTTACTTAGACCTTATTTCTAGATTAAATGCGGCAATTGCAAAAATTCATTCATCTAAACAAGGTTATCCTGAAGATTTAGTGTATAAAGGAGACATGACAAAATGGATTAAATTTGCCAATTCAATAAAACTAAGATTAGCAATTAACCTTGCGGACGTTGATCCGGCTACTTCTAAAGCAGCAGCAGAAAGTGCTATTGCGGGGGGAGTATTAGCTTCTGCATCTGACTCTTATTCATTAAAATTTGATGGAAATACTTTTACAAATCCCTTATTTGATGATTTGGTAGCGTCTGGTAGAAATGATTATATTCCATCTAATATTATGGTAAATCCAATGAATACTAAATCCGATCCAAGGAGAGCTGCTTACTTTACTCAAGTAGGAGGTATTTATAAAGGAGGAACATACGGAACTGCTAACTCTTTTGCAAGTAATTCTCATGTAAATCCAAGTTACTTAACTGGAAATGCACCTGCGAATTTATTAAGTTATACAGAAGTATTATTTTTAAAAGCAGAAGCAGCTCAAAGAGGATATAATGTTGGCGGTGGAACTGCAGCTAGCTTATATGCGGATGCAATTACGGCCTCAATGTTAGAAAACGGAGTAACAGCAACTGATGCGGCTACATACATTGCTGCTAATCCGTACAATGCAGCAAACTGGAAACAATCTATCGGTTATGAAGGTTGGATCGCAATGTGGAATAATCCATTTGCTGCCTGGAACTTTACAAGAAGATTAGATAACCCTATATTGACGGCTCCACCTTCATCATATATTGGAGGTATTCCATACAGAATGCCATATTCTGATCAGGAATATGTTACCAACAATGCCAATGTATCTGCTGCGGCAAGTGCAATAGGCGGAGATAAAGCAACAACAAAATTATTCTGGGATATCAACTAATACTAGAAAACAAGTTTTAATATTTTAACATTCATATGAAAACCGCCTTCGGGCGGTTTTTTTATTTCCGTATATTTGTACTTCAAAATTTTACAATGAACATTAAAGATATTATAGAAAATAAACTTTCTGAAGTCATATTAAATGTCTATCAATTAAAAGACATTAATTTGGAAATTCAGGAAAATAAAACGGAATTTGAAGGGGATTTTACCATTGTCACTTTTCCATTGGTTAAACAATTGAAAAAAAATCCTGAAAGTATTGGAGTTGAATTAGGAGAAGCATTAACAGAGCAAACGGAGCTGCTGGAAAGCTTCAATGTTATAAAAGGTTTTTTAAATGTTAAAGTTAAAAACCATTTTTTTGTTGACCAGTTTAAAACGGTAACGAAAGGCTTTTCAGTTATAGAAAAGAAAAACTCTGCCGTAATGGTGGAATATTCTTCTCCCAATACGAATAAACCTCTCCATTTAGGACACGTTAGAAATAATTTATTAGGCTTTTCGGTTGCGCAGATTCTTAAAGAAGCAGGATATGATGTGATTAAAAGCCAGATCATCAATGACAGAGGAATTCATATCTGTAAGTCAATGCTGGCATGGGAAAAATTCGGGCATGGAGAAACTCCGGAAACGACTGATACCAAAGGAGATAAATTTGTAGGAAACTACTACGTTGAGTTTGATAAAAACTATAAAAAAGAAATCTCAGAACTTGTAGAACAGGGAATGAGTGAAGATCAGGCAAAAAAAGAAGCTCCTTTGATGAAAGAGGCTCAGAAAATGCTTTTAGACTGGGAAAATGGTGACGAAAAAGTAAGAAATCTTTGGGCTGAAATGAACTCTTGGGTTTATAAAGGTTTTAATGAAACGTATCAAAGATTAGGAGTAGATTTTGATCAGATACAATACGAAAGCAATACCTATATTTTAGGAAAAGATCTTATTCAGGAGGGACTGGATAAAGGGATTTTATACCAGAAAGAAGATGGTTCTGTTTGGTGTGATCTTACGGACGAAGGACTGGATCAGAAACTTTTATTGCGTTCAGACGGAACTTCAGTATATATGACTCAGGATTTAGGAACAGCGGTAGAACGTTTCAAGCAAAACAATATACAAAAGTTAATTTATACTGTTGGTAACGAGCAGGATTATCATTTCCAGGTTTTATTTAAGATTCTTGGAAAACTTGGATATTCATGGGCTGATCAGCTGTATCACCTTTCTTATGGAATGGTTGAGCTTCCAAACGGGAAAATGAAATCCCGTGAAGGTACTGTTGTAGACGCTGACGAATTGATGCAGGATATGTATGATATTGCAAAATCTAAATCAGAAGAACTGGGTAAACTGGAAAACTTCACAGAAGAAGAGAAGAATGATAACTACGAAAATGTAGGAATAGGAGCGTTAAAATATTTTATGCTAAAAGTTGATCCTAAGAAAAAAATGCTGTTCAATCCGGAAGAAAGTATTGATTTTAATGGGAATACAGGACCTTTTATTCAATATACCTACGCACGTATTCAGTCTTTGCTGGCTAAAGCTGGTTATGAACAAAAAGAAGTTGCTGATATTGAATTGAATCAGTCCGAAAAAGAACTGATTATGCAGCTTGCTAATTTTAAACCCGTGGTGGCAAAATCTGCAGAAGCATTGAGCCCTGCTTTGGTAGCCAATTATGTTTATGACTTGGTTAAATCATATAACTCTTTCTATCAGAGTAATCCGATCTTAAATCAGGAAGATAAAAATATAACGCAATTCCGTTTGAATATATCAGATCTAACGGCAAAAACGATAAAAAAATCGTTGCAGCTTCTGGGAATAGGAACTGTAAACAGAATGTAATAATAAAGCCTCCCGAAAATTTTCGGGAGGCTTTTTATTTTAAGAAGGATTATCCTGAGTTTCCTTTTTTTTCTGGGTTTCTTCATACAGCTTGGCGTTACTCCATTTTGCATGTTTGGAAGGATTGATTTTATATCCTTTTTTATAGGCATAAACTTTCGTATATACCGCTCCGAAGAAAATCAGCATACAGGAATAGTTGATCCACATCATAATCAGAATTACAGTTCCCGCAGTTCCGAAAGCTGAAGTCGGTTTTGCCGTTCCGAAATAAAGGCTCAGTAAAAATTTTCCGAGGGTAAATAAAACTGCTGTAAGAAAGGCTCCTTTCCAGACAGGTTTCCAACTGATCTGTACATCTGGAAGTACTTTAAACATTAAGGCAAAAAGCAACATCACAAATCCGAATCCTACTCCAAAATTTACCAGCTCTACCAGCATATAGGTTTCAAAACCAAAATATTTGGTAATAATATTATTGAAAACACTGATTAAGGATGATAAAATCATCGTGATCATTAATAAAAACCCGAGAATAAGGATCATTCCCAATGAGTTGGCCCTGTCCAGAAGGAATTTTATTAATGCTTTTTTGGGAGCAGACTGTACGTCCCAAAGTGTATTTAAGGTATGCTGTAACTGAAAAAATAGGGTAGTAGAACCAAAAACCAAGGCACCTACACCCACTATTTTCATGAAAATATTTTGCTTGTCAATCAATGCACCGGCAATCATACTCTGAATACTTTTGGCAACATCCGGACCCATAATGCCACTGATCTGGCTGCTGATTTGTCCTCGAATAGCTTCCTCACCAAAGAAATAGCCGGCAATCCAGATGATAATAATCAAAAGTCCGGGAATGGAGAATATAGCGTAATACGCCAGACTTGCCGAATCTTTCGATGCAGAGGAATTGTTCCATTCGGTGAAGGTTTCTTTTAAAACCTCCCAGAAAAATTTTATGTTATTGATCATATTAAAAAGGATATCCGATTGCAATATTCAAGATAAGATTGTCTTTTCGCCAGTTTGGATCTCCAAAATTGATCCTGTCAAAAGTCCATCGGTCATTCTTCTCATAATAAGGAACTCTTAGAGGCATAGCAAGATCTAATCTTAAAATCAGAATAGAGAAATCAAGTCTTAGACCAACTCCGGCTCCAACAGCAACTTCGCTTAGGAACTCTTTGGAAAATTTAGCGCCCGGTCTTTGTTCATCTTCATTGATCAGCCAGATATTTCCGGCATCTGCAAAAACAGCAACATTTAAAAATTTATAAATATTGGCGCGATATTCTGCATTTAATTCCAGCTTAACGTCTCCAGACTGATCAAAATAATATCCAGACTGAATCGTTCTCGGATCAAAACTTCCCGGACCTAAAGTTCTTGCACGAAATGCTCGGATACTGTTACTTCCTCCGGAGAAAAACTGTTTGGAGAAAGGAATATGATCTGAATTTCCGTAAGGATAAGCAATACCAGCAATGAATCTTGTGGCCAGAGAGGTTTTCTCAGTAAATTTATGATATAATCGGAAGTCATTTTCAATTTTGGCATATTGACTGAAAGGGATTCCGAAGAGTTTCTTTTCTTTGTCTTTTTTTACATCGGCACCGCTTACAAGGCCGGCAAGTGTTCCTGCCAGATCCAATGTTCCTTTGTAATAGAACGTCGTTGGTTTGTTCACCATTGTGTTGGTGTAGGTGTAAGAGTAGGTAGGACCGAAAATAAGCTGTTTTTGAACCACTCTTCGCATAGCATCACTGTTTGCTGCAAGAGAATCATAAAGGTGGGTCACCTTAGCAGGAGAAACCAGCGTAACGTCCAATACTTTTAGTTCATGTTCTTTCCTTACATTTTCCTTCCATAAATAACCGAATGATCCGCTGAACGTGTTTAGCGTATAATATTGCGTACGGTTCTGGAATTCATAGCCTAGCGTAATATTGGTTCTCGGAACAAAAGCACTGGAAGAATTGAAACGGAAAGGTGCTACAATTCTAGGAATAGAAAGCTGAACATTCGTTCCGGCTCTGAATATATTCTGTGCATTTTCAGGACCTCCCATCTGTACATCAAATGCTCCGTAAACAGAAGCTTTAAACTGTTCTGCTCCGCGGAAAAAATTTCTGTGAGTCCAGTTCAGGTTAAGTTCACTACCTGCATAGTTTGCAGAGTTGGTTCTTCCCAAAGCTTCAAGACGCAGAGACTGAATTTCCCTTGGCGTCAACAAATAGTAAGCATCAAATTTATGATTTAAAGAGTCTGAAACAACAAACTCGTTTTTCACGAATTTAAAAACCCCTAAACTTATCAAACGGTTTAAAGAAAGATTATGATTGGTACGGTTGTATACATCTCCTTCTTTAAAATACAGAGCTCTGTCAAAAATTCTGGGTTTAAATTTATGCTGAGGATCGACCACATGAATATGATCATAGGTATATTTTGAAAGAGAATCAGGATTCATAGGAACGCTGTATTTTCCGTCTTTTACATCCTGAATATTATAATTGGGAAATACAATGACTTTATTGATGCTGAACTGCTGGGTTGCCAGATCAGGGGTATCATCTTTAAGTTTTACATTCAGTTCTACTTTGTGGTTTTTACTCACGGTACTGTCGGCCTGCGCGATAATATTATCAGGATGGAAATAATAAAAACCTCTTTCTTTCAGTCCGTTATCAATTCTTTCCCGTTCAGCTTTTATAACATCAAGATCAAAAGGATTTCCTGTTTTAAGGAATGTTTTATCAGACAGACTCTGAATTTCTTTATTAATAAGAGTGGAATCTTTCTGAAACTTTACATTGCTGATTAAATATTGTGCACCTGGTCTTAACGTGTAAATAACCTGAGCTTTTTTATTTTTAGAAACCGTGTCATAGGTTGCTTTCGCATTAAAATACCCTTTGTTTTCGGAATAATTGACAATAATATCTTTATTGAATTCCCGGTCAACATCTCCTAATAAAACAGGTTTTTCCCCCATTTTATATTTCAGCCAATAATTAAAACCTTTATCTTTTTTAGGCTCTTTGGCAATATTGTAAAAGTATAATTTAGGTCTTAGTCCCAAAACGGTAGAATTGGGTTTAGGAGTCAGTTTAGATTCAAGAGCGGCCTGAAGTTCTTTTTTTTCTTTTTTTGAAATGGTATCGTTCTCGATTTTCACTTCAGCGCCTGTATACAGCATTTGGCCTTGCTTCAAATACTTCGTATTGCTGCATGACAGGGTAGCCGAAGCTAATCCGGAAGCGAACAAATATTTAAAATAGGTATGGAAATTACTTTTCATTTATTTAAATTCTACCACTTGGTTGTTTTTATTTTCTTTTTTAGGTCTTTTGTTTTTCGATTTTTGGAAAATTTCACGGAATTTGTCATAATCTAAAGTGATGATAAATCCGAGTCCTGTTTCCACTATCTGCCCCTGAAGAGCTACCTGATATTCATTTTTACGATAGGCTCGAAGCATATATCTGCTGTCTTTAGACAAGCTGTAATCTACGGTTACATCTCCTGCAATATTCGTCATGTTTTCATTTTGACGGGCTTCTCCTTCAAGCCCGAAATTACTTCCTACCGTTACTTTCAGACGATCATTCAGTAGTTTTTTGCTGATATCTACATTAAGGTCTGTTCTTGTATTTTTCTGTCCGGTCGAGTAATCTTCCGAAGAATCAAGTCCGAAATTCAAATCAACACCTTTAATAAGACCGGATGCAAGATTGTTCAATTGTTGCGAAAGTAATTTACTCACACTCTGTCTTGCCATCATCTCTCCGGACATTCCTGCGCCTGACTCAAAAGGATTTTCACCAATAAACCGGTTTAGTAACAGTAAGGCAAAAACCTGCTTGTTCATTTCAGATTCCTGAGTTCTCAGCTGGGTTAATTTCTGGTCCACCAAATCTGTTACGGTCGAAGAAACTGCATTGTTTTTTTCATCAGTAGTAATATCGAATGTAATCTGCGGTTTTAGTAGATCACCCTTCATTTTTAATAAAGTATTGAAAGGTATTCTCTGTTTAAACTGGTTGATCGTGCTAGCATCGGTTACCTGCTGTTCAACAAGGTCAATCGGCGCGGCATCTGTTTTATAAATGGCCGTGATATCCATTATGGCAGCGGTAGGTTCACCAGTCCATGTGATGGTGCTTCCTTTCTGAATATCAAACTTACGTTTCAGAATGCTTACTGACATTTCATAGCTTCCTTTTTCCACTTCATAAACGCCGACTAAAGTTGTTTTTCCTGATGGATCTACACCGCCTGTAAGCTCTGCTTCACCCTGAAGTTTTACAAAATCTCCGTTGGCCTTATCGATGATGATAGACATTTTTGCTTCTTTGCTGACCTCGATATTGACGCTTACGTCCATTCCTTTGATACGGCTTTGTGCTTTCAGTGAGTCTGCTTTTACTGTTTTATTTAAAACTACCTGATCCTGATCGATGAATTCTACAATTCCGTCTCTTTCCTGTAAGGTAGGAGAAGATTGCGGAAGCACAAAAGTGAAATCGGTATTGTCTGCAACAGCCAGTCTGCCGTCTACTTTTGGAAGATCAAGATTTCCGCGGATATGTAAAGCTGCATCAATGGCAAGAACTCCATACATCATGGCGTCGTTTGATTTTTCAGAATTTACGACTTTAAAGCCTTTAGAGTTAAGATCAAGATTGAACGCAAAATCACGATATGTCTGTGTAAGAACCTGACCGTTTATCTTCAAAGAATTTCCGTCTTTATCGTTGATTTTGAAATTGTCAAATTCAATTCCACGGTTGGTAAAATCAATCTCATCATTTAGTTTTCTGAAATCACTTCCTGTCTGTGCGATTTCCATTCCTACATCATTGAATTTTACTTTTCCTAAAATATTCGGTTTATCCGTATTTCCGGTGATCTTAAGGTTTCCTGAAATATAGCCTTCTGTATTGGTTATCGCATTCATTGAGAATCCCTGTACACTCTTCATCTGAAGTTTATTGATCGCCATATTGAGATCAAATGTGCTTGAAGATGTGTTGTAGTCACCCAGTATTTTTACATCATTGTTATTTCCTGAAAGAGCAACATCGGCATTCAGAATATTCGGGGATGTATTATTTACTTTTACAGCAAGATTCCCAATCGGGTTTCCATAGACAAATAAGTCCGAAATATTTAAATCTGAAGTGAAGGTCATATTTTTAGTTACATCACGTAACTGAGCTGTACCATTAATGGTACCTTTGGCCAGAAGAGTGTCTTTTTTTATTAGCTCGGTGATGGTTTCTATTTTAAAATCTTTCAACGAAACATTTAAAGGACTGCTTGGCGAATTGTTTTCTGACTGTAATAAAATCTCGCTTCCTCCATTGGAAAGCCTGAAATTATCAGCCAGAATTCCTTTGTCACTGATCTGAATTTTATTGTTTTCAGCAACCGCCCAGTCTGTATAATTTAATTTTAAACCATTTGGATTTAACGAAATTTCTGTGATATCATTCAATGATTTGGCATTCCCTGCAATTAAGAATTGGGTAGCATCTTTTTCATCTTTTGTGGTGACATTATAATTGATAATGTTATTGGCAACATCACCATTAATGTCAATTTTATTTAAAGCAAAACTGGAACTTTTCAAAGCTGCCACATTTAGGGCATATTGTAAAGCCTGGTTTTCATTCGTAATTTTTAATGAAGCATTCTCAATGGTGTTTTCACCGTACAGGAGTTGAGGAATCTGTCCGTTTACTTCAATTTTTTGGGAATCGGCATCATAGTTTCCTACTAAATTAATGGTTTCAAAACTTTTCAGATCCGGAACAAATTTTCTGATGATATCATCATTTTTAATCTTTGCATTAAATGTGAAAAACTGCCCGGCTTCAATTTTTTGGCTTTTATCCGGCTTTTGAAACTGATAATACTGGTTGACGGTCTGCGCCAGAGAACCAAAAATCTGCGTCAGTTTATATTTTCCGGTAAGTTCTACATCTGCAACCTGAGAATTGAAAATAATCTGTGTGGAATCATTCGTTGAACGAGCTTTTAAATTCAGTTCCTGAACAGGATATACTTCTTTGGTATCTGAGAATGCAAAATCTTTAAGATTCAGATAGCCATTCAAATGATCAGGATCTAAACTTGTGAAATCACCATCAATTTTTCCCGCAATAATCATAGGTTTTTCATAGAATCCGAGTTTATTGACATCCAGTTTGATAACTTCCCCGCTAACCTTAACAGTAGGATTTTTTTCGTCATAGACTCCGGAAGCAGTTAACAGTAAGCTGGCGTTCGGATCTTTTGAGTCCAGAACAATATTATACGCACCACGATTGATTTTCCCTGTCAGATTCATATTCTGATAGCGGTAACCTTTGTAGACAGCCGATGCGACATGTCCTTTGAGGTCTGCTTTTGCATTTTTAAAATCGAAACTTTCTCCTTTAGCTGCAATTTGTGCACTGATAGGTCCTATATCTTTATTCTGAATGATTTTTCCGATCTGCAAACCCTGAAGATTGGCCTTTACATCATATAATTCGTGATTTTTTCTGCGCATGTCAACATTAGCGATAACAGCGGCATTTCCCAGCGTAGAATATAGGTTAAGATTGGTATTAACCATCTTTGTGGTTCCTTTAGCTGTTCCTTTGACACTCATATGTGATGGCAGAGAAATATTTGAAGGAATAGTGTTTTTAGGAACTAAATTGAAAATAGTTTTTGCCGAAGATGATAGTTCTGCAATTCTTAAATCATAATACAGGTTATCAGGATTCATCGCATTTTTAATTCTTCCTGATGCTGCGGCCCTCAGCTGATCAAGGCCAGAAACCTTAAGATTATTTATCAATAAATCATTAACGCTTCCTTTGACATCGGCGTTAACATTTAAAATAGCATTGGGATATTTGTTGAAAGGAACTGTACTCTTTAAAGTCGGAACAAGATTTAAAATATCAGCAAAACCAATTCTTGAATCTTTAATATTAGCAGAAATTTTTACGGCCCCCGGATTTGAAGTTAATTGATCAATAGAATTATAATTTAAAATAACCTCATTACGTAAAAGTGTTTTTGGAGTCTGAAGATAAAGATCTTTCAGATAGGCTTCTTTATCGCCATATACGAAATCTGTGTTGAACTTTTGGATATTCAGACCTCGTGCTTCCTGAATTTCTGCGGAATTAACGGTTCCTGCAAAAGTATTATCCTGCATTTTGAAACTTCTTACTTCCACATTCATCTTCGAAAAATTCATGTGATTGAAGTCCATTCCCTGTTTTGTAGGGGCAATGGCCGTGTTATTATAGGCTACTTTTACATCATTTAAAACCAATTTCCCAAGAAGAAGCTGCATCGCTTTTTCTTTGTCAGAATTTTTTGAAACTTCAGGTTCTTCTTTTGGGTTTTTCGGATTGGCATTCTGAGCCGGAAGATAGAGGTTGGCATTGATATCTGCTCCCGAAAGGAAAACATTGGCCACATTGTAAGCATTGTTTTCAAGGTCAAGCTTGTTGACTTTAGTGCTTAATTCTTTAAATAAAACCTTAGCGAAAGTTTTGGTATTGTCATCACCGTAGTCGATATCGAAATTCGTCAGTTTAATTCCTCTCAAACCAATCTGCATCGGTTTCTGATTATTTAAAGAATCTACTTTTTTCTCTACCTTTTTAGAAACTTCTTCTACAAGATCCTGTTTCAGTTTTAGTTTTAATCCGTCAAGATTAATATCATTGACAGCGTATTTATTGTTGCTTAAATCGAAAGTTTTGACCCTTGTATCAAAGGATTTGAAATATAATTTAATGTCGTTTCTTGATTGTTGATCATTAAAAGTAACCCCAATATCTTTTAGCTTAATTTTATCCAGAGAAATAATAAAAGGTTTAGACGGGCTTTCTTCTTTATCACTGGTTGCAAATGCATCGATGATATAGTCGAAATTAAATTTGCCGTCTTTTTTTCTTACAACATTGGCTCTCGCCCCCTCAAGATCTACTGAAGTGATGTCTGCAGTGGAGTTGATCAGTTTAAGCATATTTAAACCGACGTCCAGTTTTTTTACAGCCAGCAGGGTATCGATATCCTGTCCTTTTAAATAGAGATTTTCCATAACAAGACTGTTTGGAAATCCTATGTAAACCCTTTCAAGGCTTACTTTTGTTTTAATTTTTTTCTCTAAATAAACGACTAATTTGTCTTTAATGAAATTCTGAACAACAGGAAGTCTTAAGCTGAATATAAGCAGGATCAGAAAAACCAATATAGAAATAACGGTTATTGCAGATCGCCTCAGGAGTTTTCTTTTATTAATTTTTAGTTTCAAATGTGGGTGGTTTTAACAAAGATAATAAATCATTTATCATTAGAGATTAATTCTTTATTATGGTTACCACAAGTGAATACAAAAATCCTGCCTTGACTGCCTATTATGGAATTTAGTTTAGTGAATAGTCAAGTGAATCAGTTGATGAAGACAGTCAAAGCCTGGATTTTTTTGTTTTTAAAATGCCCCCTTTGATCTCATTTTTAAATAGTTGAAAAGGTGGATGCAAAAATGAAAGTTCAAATGTTAGTTCAGTTTTTCAAAGGGGGCAGGCATATACTTGAGATAATAAATTTTTTTAATCGTTTCCGTTTTCCCATTTTATTTCTTCGCCCTGAGGAGCGGCACCGCCCTGAGCTTGAGTAATAGGAGCTGTTTCCTGATTGATATGATAAATGTAAGCGGCTATTTTTTCGGCATCCCGCCCAGTGATAGTACCTTCTTTAATGAAAGGTCTCATGGTAGGGTTATTTGGAGAACCGTTTTCAAGCATCCAGAACACATTTTTGAATAAACTTTTTTCTTTATGATTGATCCAATGGGTGTCTGTCAAATTGGGGCCTATTCCTCCTTTTCCACCGTCTCCATGGCAGGTTACGCAATTGGTTTTGAATAATTCCTGACCCTCGGCGATATTGTCTGCGCTATATTTGGCATTTTCAAGGTTGATCTGCGGAGCATTTTTCTCATATTCTTCAATGGAAGCCAGCATTGTTTTCGTTTCATGAGTAAGTTCAGCTTCAGGATGTGCATAATCGGTGAAGGCAAAGGCTGTTAAATAAACCACACAGAATATACATCCGAAATAGAACAGACCGATCCACCATTTGGGCAAAGAGTTGTCTAATTCTGTAATTCCATCGAAACCGTGATCAATCAAAATATCTTTTTCTTCAGTGGCAGACTGCTTTTTGAAAGCCGAATTCCAGAGTTTCTGAAAATACGGGGTATCTTTCTCTTCCAGAAATATATTCTTTTCCTCTTCGGATAATTTTCTGAAGTTTTCATTCTCAATCAAATCCCCGATGGAGTTCATGATGAAGAGCAGAATGATGGTGATAAGGATCAGCCCCCAGAAAAAAGGTGATGAAAAATAAGCGGTATCGTGCGCAAACATTTCGAATGCTAGAATAGTTAAACCTATTGTTACAGCGATATAGATGAATAATGGGGTTCTCGTTTTCATTTGTCTGTCAATTTAAATTAATCAGCACTTGCAGTTTGAATTTGTGTTGTTTTAATATCTGTACCCAGTCTCTGCAGGTAAGCGATCATGGCTACAATTTCTCTTTGTTCAAGCGGAACAAATGATGCTCCTTTTGCAGATCTGTCTTTTTCTAGCTGCTCTTTTACATCTGCAGCTTCAGAATAAATTCTTTGTACAATGGCTTTAGACTGGCTGTCTGCCCATTGGTTGGCAGAATCTATCTCAGCTTTGGTGTACGGAACATCAAAATAGTTTTTCATTAGTTTCATTTTGTCAACCATTTGTGTTCTGTTCAGCTTATTGGTAATCAGCCATGGAAAACGTGGCATAATAGATCCTGCAGACGTAATTCTTGGGTTGTACATATGTTTGAAGTGCCATGAATCCGGGTTTCTACCTCCCTCTCGGTGAAGATCAGGACCTGTTCTTTTTGATCCCCAAAGGAACGGTCTGTCGTAAATGAACTCTCCAGCTTTGGAATATTGCCCGTTTTTTCCTTCGAATCTTACAATCTCATCCCTGAAAGGTCGTATCATTTGCGAATGGCAGGAGTTACAGCCTTCACGGATATACAGATCTCTTCCTTCCAGTTCCAGTGGTGAATAAGGTTTTACTGCAGAAATGGTTGGTACACTTTGTTTTAAGGTTAAGGTCGGAATAATTTCCACCAGACCGCCGATCGCTATGGTTATAAAAGCTAATATTGATAATAATTTTGGAGTTCTTTCGATCCAGAGATGGACCCCTTCTCCTTCTTTCCTTACACTTCCGATATTGGCTAAAGCGGGTGCTTCTGCAGGAACATTTTTCTGGAATGAGCCTTGTCTGATGGTTTTAATGACATTCACTACCATTAAAACAGCTCCTGAAAGATAAAGAACACCTCCTAAAAATCTCATTTTGAAATAAGGAATAATAGCAGTGACAGTGTCTAACCAGTTTTTCCATAATAAAGTTCCGTCCGGATTGAACTGTTTCCACATGAGCCCCTGTGTGAATCCTGAAATATACATAGGTACGGCATAGAAAATAATTCCTAAAGTTCCCAGCCAGAAATGCCAGTTCGCCAGTTTTTTAGACCAAAGTTCAGTTCTCCACATCACAGGAATTAAATAATACACTACGCCAAAGGCCATGAAACCATTCCATCCCAATGCTCCCAAATGTACGTGACCGATTACCCAGTCTGTGTAATGCCCGATTTTATTTAATGATTTTGTTGCTAATAGAGGTCCTTCAAAAGTGGCCATTCCATAGCAGGTTACGGCGACTACAAAGAACTTTAAGATGGGGTTTTCTCTTACTTTATCCCAGGCACCTCTTAAGGTAAGAAGACCGTTCAGCATTCCTCCCCATGAGGGTGCAATCAGCATAATAGAGAAGCCTGTCCCCACTGCCTGAGCCCAAGCCGGCAAAGCAGTATACTGTAAGTGATGCGGCCCCGCCCAAAGGTAAACGAAGATCAGAGACCAGAAGTGAATAATGGATAATTTATATGAAAATACAGGTCTGTCTGCTGCTTTTGGTAAGAAATAATACATCAGACCAAGAACTGGCGTTGTCAATACGAAAGCGACTGCATTGTGACCATACCACCACTGTACCAGAGCATCTTTTGCTCCTGCATAGATGGAGTAGGATTTCCAGCTTGTGAATGATAACGGAACTTCGAGATTATTAAATATATGAAGCATTGCCACTGCAATCCAGGTTCCGATAAAAAACCAGATGGCTACATACAAATGTCTTACTCTTCTCTTGGCAATGGTTCCGAACATATTGATCCCAAAAACAACCCATGAGATGGTAATCAGAATATCAATAGGCCATTCGTGCTCTGCATATTCTTTTGAAGTGTTAATTCCCATTAAGAAAGTGATCACTACAGAAATAATCATGATCTGCCATGTCCAGAAATGAATCCAGGAAAGGGTATCACTGTACATTCTTGTTTTCAGTAATCTCTGCATGCTGTAATAAGCACCACAGAAAAAGGAATTACAGACGAACGCAAAAATAACCGCACTGGTATGGAGCATTCTTATTCTTCCGAAGCCTAATGCACCCTGTGTATTAATCAGACCCTGAATATTACCCGAAGACAGACTTTTGATGGTGGTATCGTCTGTTCCGAATAAAAATTCAGGAAGCTCGGGATAAAAAAGCATCAGTGCTGCCGTAAGACCTAATAAAAACCCCACAAGACCAAATGCAATTGTAGCATAGAGGAATGCCTTGACAATATTATTGTCATAACTAAATTTCTGCGTCTCCATAATTCCAATAGTTGTTGTACTGAAGTGATATTTTTCTTTAAAACAAAAATTTTAAAATATTTTTTTAACTTAAATGTTGATAAAAAATAAATATCATGTAGCGTAATAATGTTTTGCCAAAGGTATTCACTAACTTTGTGTAAGTCTAATAGATATACTTCTAAAATATACCGAAAACTTCTAAAATAAACACAATGAAAATATGTAGTCAAAATATTAGGAAAATCAGAAGAAATAAGGATTTTACCCAGGAATATATGGCATTTGAGATGGGAATTTCTCAGAAAGCATATTCTGATATTGAAAACTCCAAAGTGAAGATTAATCTGGATATATTAACTAAAATATCTGCTATTTTGGAAATTAAACCTTCGGAAATCTGCAGTATTTCGCACAAATGCGGGAACAATGAATATGAAAATAAATACCATGATCTTGTAGAGTATATGAAAAAGAATGATATTGCTATCCCAAAAGAGTATTTGTAAATTTTTTGTTAGATATAAAATCAAGAAAGGCTGTTTCATCATGAGACAGCCTTTCATTTTTAAAATATGCTTTTAATTTAGACCAGAATATTTTACGAATTAATCACAAAGACACAAATTTGTTTTCTATAGAATTAATTGAATATAATTTTTTGTTGATAAGTATCCTATCGCACTGAGCTTGTTGAAGTTTTTTTTATTTTAAAAGTTATATCGAGTTGAAATTTTATGTCTTTTGCGATTCACCAACTACTACTATAAAACAATTTGAAACGCATAAAAAACTTGGCAAGGATAACTTTCAGCTTCCATTATATTAGTTCTTGTACTTTATTTCTTCAGCAATCCGGGATAAAGAACTCCGTCTGTTTTTAAATTAAGTTTTAATAAATAAGCAATTAAAGGAGCGATATCTTCCTGTCCCATTAAAGGTAAAACCGTTCCTTGTTTAATATTTTTACCAAAAGCAACGAATCCTGTCTGAATTTCTTTAAAATCCGTAGGCAAGTATCCATGTGTTCCTCCGTCTGTTGCCTTTAATAATTCTCCGGCAGCTGTCGCTCCGAAACTTACTCCCTGATATGCTGCCAGTGCCAGTGATGCGGTCGGATCTCCCTGGGCATCTGCGACCTGTTGCTTATTCAAAACGTGAAAGAGTTTTTTGTATCCATCAGGAAGATTGTTAAGAAGATCATTTACTTTATTTAATGTGGCTTTATCATTAGGATTTTTTAAATGCAAAAAGGCGGAACCTCCACTTGCCTGAAAGTAAGCTTTCCAGTCTTCTTTTTTATCATTGTTGTATAATCCGGCTTTTGCAAGCATAACATTGGGATTAAACTGAGTATGAATATCCACAAAGCCATGATCTCCTGTTATAATAAATGTCGTATTTTCTCCAATTCCTGCTGCAGTGGCAGCATCAATAAGCGTTTTAATAGCTACGTCTGCCCCTGCTACAGCAGAACGAACTTTATCCCCGTCTCTGCCTTCTTCATGTTCAAAATGATCGGTGGCAGCAATATGAAGTGCTAAAAATGAGGGTTTGTATCTTTTCAGAATATAAGCAGCCATTCTTGCTTTGTTCTGATCTGTTACCGCATAATCTAAGCTTGCACCATATTCTCCGAATTTTCCTACTGCATAATCTTCAACTTCCTGAAAAAGTTCTTTTGGGGTCGATTCTAAGCTCATCGCTTTTACTTCATCTTTTTTCTCACCTTTATTCTTCGGAAGATAAACGTATTCCGGTAAATTGTAGGTAATGGGAGCACCTACTGTTACCGGCCAGCTCACCCCGGCAGTTGTAAGTCCCGCTTCTTTTGCAGCACTGAAAATTGTAGGCACCTTGATGTCCTTGTAAAACCAAAACCATTCTCCGGTAATTCCCAAAGGCTGAACCGGAGTATTATAGTAAATTCCATGTTTCGCTGGTAAAACTCCGCTTACGATTGTCGTGTGAGATGGGTAGGTAACTGTTGGAAATGAACCGCGCACTCCATTGGCGTAAGCCCCTTTTTTCATCATTTGTCTCAGGTTTACCATCGACCATTCAGGACTCAGATAAAACTCAGGTCTTAAACCGTCAATACTTATTAAAACGACATGGTCGGAATTGTTTTGAGCTTTCGCTAATCCCGTTGCCAGTGCAAGAAAAAGGAATATTTTTTTCATTGTAAAAATTTTTGCAAGATTAGGATATTAGTATTAATGGAATATGAATAGACTATTAAGTTTAATTTCTTTGTTAAATGTTTGTCAAGGATGAAAATTATTCACTCTGTTCATCAACTTTTATAAAGCATTCCATAAAATAAGGACCGAAAGTTTTTATATATTTAGGTCCATATTTTTCATTCTATGAACAACGAAAATAAAGAGGAACAAAAAGATTCTCTGGTTAGAGGGCTCACTAATCGGCATATTCAGCTGATAGCTCTTGGTGGTGCTATTGGTACAGGGCTTTTCCTGGGAATTGGTCCTGCTGCAGTATTGGCTGGTCCGTCAGTTATTTTAGGATACGCTTTGGCGGGTATTATCGCTTTTTTTATTATGCGCCAACTTGGTGAAATGGTAGTTCAGGAGCCCGTTTCTGGAAGTTTTAGTTATTTTGCCTATAAATATTGGGGAAATTTCCCCGGTTTTGCTTCCGGTTGGAATTATTGGATTCTCTATATTTTAGTAAGTATGGCCGAGCTTACGGCGATTGGCCATTATGTTCATTTTTGGTGGCCTGATATTCCGCTTTGGGCTTCAAGTTTATTCTTTTTTATTGTGATCAATGCTCTTAATCTGGCTTCTGTAAAGGTATATGGTGAAACTGAATTTTGGTTTTCCATTATCAAAGTGGTGGCAATTATTGCGATGATTGTCTTTGGAATTTATTTGCTGATAAGCGGAACGGGAGGTGAGAAGGCCGGTATTTCCAATTTATGGAATGACGGCGGTTTTTTCCCGAAAGGCTTTTTTAATAAAGATTCTAATGGATATTCAGGACTTTTTTCGGCAATGGCGATGATCATGTTTTCATTCGGAGGATTGGAACTGATAGGAATTACCGCTGCAGAAGCCAAAAATCCCGAAAAAACAATTCCAAAGGCAACAAATCAGGTGATCTACAGAATATTGATTTTCTATGTCGGAGCTTTGGTTATTTTATTTTCCTTAAGCCCGTGGAGAGAAATTACAGAAGGGACAAGCCCGTTTGTTATGGTTTTCCAAAATTTAAATGGATTGGAATTTACCATGTTTGGAAAAGTAATTCAATTCAATGTTTTGATTGCTAATGTACTTAATTTAATTGTTTTGACAGCTGCTTTGTCGGTGTATAATAGTAGCGTTTACAGCAATAGCCGAATGCTGTTCGGATTGGCACAACAAGGCAATGCACCGAAATTTTTAACGAAACTTAATAAAAGCAGCGTTCCGACAAATGCTATTTTGATTTCATCGTGTTTTGCAGGGATTTGTATCATTATTAATAAACTGGTTCCGGAAAAAGCTTTCGAATATTTAATGGCTTTAGTCGTTTCTACATTGATTATCAATTGGCTGATGATTTGTTATACTCATTTGAAATTCAAAAAAAGTAATATTAATTCCGGGGTTAAGCTAAAGTTTCCTTCTATATTTTATCCTGTTTCCAACTATATCTGTATTGCTTTTTTATTATTAATTTTAGTGCTGATGAGCATAACAGGAATGGAAATTCAGGTAATTTTGATTCCGGTGTGGCTGGTATTTTTATTTTTGATGTATAAATTATACAAACCTAAATCGAATTAATAACAATAAATTAAAGGATGGATTTTATCTATCCTTTTTTATTTTTAATTTATTGAAAGCCTAAGAGGATTCGGAATTTGATTTTTTGGGAAATGGCTAAATCTTCAATTTTATTTTAGAGATAAAAATTAGCAAATAAAAGTGATAAAAAATGACTTTTACTGTTTTAGTTGATATTTATTAATATGAAGATTCATATAAATCAGGATTGTCGATGTAATAAATTGTTGACTCCTACAGAAAAGGCATTTTTCACTCCAAAAAGACTGAAAAGAATATTGTTCCTGATGCATTACGCCTCCATCAGATAAGTCAGACCCGCATTTAGCGGGTTTTATTTTTGAAAGAATTTAAAACTCCAATTAAAGTATTATAAAAACTTTCAGGCTTGAAAAAGCAAAAACCACCCTAAAAAGGATGGTTTGTAGACCCACAGGGATTCGAACCCCGACTGACGGTACCAAAAACCGGAGTGCTACCGTTACACTATAGGTCTGTTTTATTTTGGTAGTACGAATTTACAGTTTTTTTTATTATTTGCAAATACCTTGTCTAAAAAAGTGAAAAAAAATTGATCAGATAAACTTTAAAATAGCATAAAAAAACCACCCTTAAAAAAGGATGGTTTGTAGACCCACAGGGATTCGAACCCCGAATGACGGTACCAAAAACCGGAGTGTTACCGTTACACTATAGGTCTGTTTTATTTTGGTGATGCAAATTTACAGCTTTTTTCATTATCTGCAAGAACTTTTTAAACTTTTTTTTAAATTTACTCCACATTTTATTCATAGAAATTATGCTCATAGATTTCAATAATCTCAATATTAATAAATTATCATTCGAAACAGAATTTGAAAAAAAAATCAAAAATTTTCTTGATGATTGGTTTTCTGATTCTGAAAATGTAAATGTTCAGACTTCAGGATCTACAGGAACGCCTAAAGTTTTTGAAATTGAAAAAAAGAGAATGATCAATTCTGCGGTGATGACCTGTGATTTTTTAGGACTTAAAAAAGACGATACCGCTTTGATTTGTCTTCCGGTAGAATATATTTCCGGAAAAATGATGATCGTACGTTCTTTGGAAAGGCATTTAAAATTAATAACTGCTGAGCCTTCATTGAAGCCTCTTGAAAGCCTAAATGATCCCATTGATTTTTGTGCTATGACACCTTTGCAGGTAGAAAACTCTTTAGATCAATTGCATCTGATCAAAAATTTAATTATTGGCGGAGCGGCTGTTTCTGAAAATTTGAAAGTAAAAATTGAGAAGGAATTAACAACCATCAACCATCAATTATCAACCAAAATATTCGAAACCTACGGAATGTCGGAAACGCTTTCTCATATAGGTTTAAAACAAATTTTTCCTGTTGCGGAAGATTATTTTACAGTCTTTGAAAACGTCTCTGTTTCTACAGATGAGAGAGGGTGTCTTAAAATTTATGCGCCTGACCTTAATGCAGAAATATTACAAACGAATGATTTAGTTGAAATTAAAAATGAAAATAAGTTCAAATTTTTGGGACGGATAGATCATGTTATTAATTCCGGAGGAGCTAAAATATTTCCTGAGCAGCTGGAAGCTCTTGTTAAGAAAGAAATTTCTAATGAGGTTGTTTTTCTGGGAAAACCGGATGAAAGTTTGGGACAGAAATTAATATTAATAATAGAAGGAGAAGAATCAGAAGAGCTGATTAAAAAAGTGGCATCTGTTCAGTTTGATAAAAATTTTTATAAACCCAAAGAAATTGTTTTTGTAGAAAAAATTCCAAGAACTCCGAACGGAAAAGTAAATAGAATAGCATTGAAAAATATATTATAAAGTCATTTATCTTTACTCTTTAATCTCTTAATTTAGTAAAATGAAAGATTTTTCAAAAGAACTTAGTTTTAAAACTTCCCGCAGCAGTGGTGCGGGAGGGCAAAACGTAAATAAAGTGGAAACGGCAGTTACCGTTCTGTGGAATGTTGAGAAATCTGAGTTTTTTAATGAAGATCAGAAATATTTAATTCTGAATAAACTGAAAAACAGAATCAATTCTGAAGGGTTTTTATTTTTCACTGTTTCTGAAAGCAGAACTCAATTAATGAACAAAAATAAGGCAATTGAGAAAATTCTGGATATGGTGGCTCAGTCTTTAATTATTCCTAAAAAACGATTTGCCACAAAACCTTCAAAAGCTCAGAAACAAAAAAGACTTGATACCAAGAAAAAACTTTCGGATAAAAAAGAAAACAGGAAGTTCAGGTATTAAGAAGTGAAAATTCATTGTAATAAAAATATTATTTTTGCCGGAAATTTTAAATAATGATTAAAAAACTAATAACATTAGGCTTATTTTCGATTTCGGCAATATCATTTGCCCAACAAAAATTTTCCATTATTCCTTCTGTAGGATATGCATGGAGGACCGCAGCAATGCCGAAAGGCATCAGCAATGAAGAAAGAAATTATATTAAAGGACTGAAAAGCGGGGTTAATTTTGATGTTTCGGCATATTATAATGTGAAAAATGTAGGGATTGGTTTAAAATATTCCAATTACAGTGCTTCTAGTGACGGACGATTGAGTGTTATTGATCAAAATGGAAACAGAGTCTCAGCTAACGTAAGTACTAAAGATCAAATTACTTTTTGGGGACCGGCGTTAATGTATTCCAACTACAACGAAGAAACGAAGCATAAGTTATTTATGGATGTTGGAATAGGTGTAATTTCCTATAAAACAGTGACCGGTTTTGTAACCGGAAAAGGAAACAGTTTAGGATTAGAAGCTGATTTTGCCTATCAGTATGCTGTAACAAAGAATATTCTTATAGGTCCAAAGCTTGGATTGACTGCCGGAACATTATCAAAAATGACGTTCAACGGGCAGACAGTTCACTTTGATGATGATCAAAAAGAAGGTTTACACAGAGTTTCTTTAAGTGCAGCAGCTTCATTCCGTTTTTAAGTTTTATCTTTGCAAAAATTAAAAAAAATATGAACAAGCCGATTACTGAATTCATAGAAAAATATTATCTGCACTTCAATGCAGCAGCATTAGTAGATGCTTCTAAAGGATATGTAGCACACCTAAAAGAGGGTGGAAAAATGATGATTACTTTGGCAGGAGCAATGTCTACTGCTGAACTTGGGAAAATTCTTGCTGAGATGATTCGCCAAGATAAAGTAGATTTCATTTCTTGTACAGGAGCGAATCTTGAAGAAGATTTGATGAACCTTGTTGCACATTCTCACTATGAAAGAGTTCCTCATTACAGAGATTTAACAGCTCAGGACGAGTGGGATCTTTTGGAAAGAGGTCTTAACAGAGTTACAGATACCTGTATCCCTGAAGAAGAGGCTTTCAGAAGATTGCAGAAGCATATCGTGGAGATCTGGAAAGATGCGGAAGCAAAAGGAGAAAGATATTTCCCTCACGAATTTATGTATAAAATGATTCTTTCAGGAGTTTTGGAGCAGTATTATGAGATTCCTAGAGAAAATTCATGGATGATTGCAGCGGCAGAAAAAAACTTACCAATCGTAGTTCCGGGATGGGAAGATTCTACAATGGGTAACATTTTTGCTTCTTACTGCATCAAAGGTGAATTAACTGCAACAACGATGAAATCAGGTATCGAATACATGACTTATTTGGCAGATTGGTACACTAAAAACTCAGGTGGAAAAGGAGTCGGATTCTTCCAGATTGGTGGAGGTATCGCAGGAGATTTCCCAATCTGTGTTGTTCCAATGTTGTATCAGGATATGGAAATGCATGACATTCCGTTCTGGTCTTATTTCTGCCAGATTTCAGATTCAACGACTTCTTACGGTTCATATTCGGGAGCTGTTCCTAATGAGAAAATTACTTGGGGTAAATTGGATATCACAACACCGAAATTTATCGTTGAAAGTGATGCAACGATCTGTGCGCCATTGATGTTCTCATACATCTTAGAAAATTAATAAAGCAGGAAGGTGAAAATCTGAAGCTTGAAGTTATATAAACGCTCCGATTGGAGCGTTTTTTTGTTCTCTTCCACAAATTTTGACAGATACTTAGGGAATAATTGGATGATGTCAGTCCATAGAATTGATCAGAACAAAATATCGATACGCCAAAACGCCCTTTTGAAGCTTGGTCAGTGTATTAGGATCTTTATCACTTAATTTAGGCAATATCGCTTTATTGACTTTATTCAAAAAGCTGAAAAATGATTTTTTCATAACAAAATATTTTAGTGATTATGATTTAACCTTCAAAAATTGTGCGAAATAGAATGTTGTTGTAAATTAAAGATTATAAATCAGCTTTTGGCGGATTTCATCAATAGATCTAAAAGAAAAATTGCCCATCATAAGACAGGCAATTCAGCACTAACAAAAATTAAATTATTTATTATTTCTATGTTTATGGATTTCCGTACATATTAGACTCACCGCCGTCTATGGCAATCACTTGCCCGGAAACATATCCGTTTTCATCACTCAGTAAATATGCGACTAAGTTTCCGACATCTGTAGGATCGCCTAATTTTCGGGTAGGGTTTCTGGATGCATATTCTTTCTCTGCAACCTCAGGGTTTTCAGGATTTACCTGTTTGAAAGCTTCTGCGACCATCGGTGTTAAAATCGCACCCGGAGCAATCGCATTCGTTAAAATATTATCTTTGCCATATTCCAAAGCTGCATTTTTTGTCATTCCGGCAACAGCATGTTTTGTCGCAACGTATGCCGTCTGATTTAAAACGCCTCGGATACCACCTACAGAAGCTACATTTACAATTCTTCCACCTCCGTTTTTCTGGAGTTCAGGAATTACATATTTCATTCCGTAATATACTCCTAAAAGATTAATATCAATTACTTTTTTGAAAACATTGATGTCATAATCAACCATTGGTGCCTGCTTACCTTCAATTCCTGCATTGTTGTAAAGTCCGTCAACTTTTCCGAACTCTTTTACCGTTTCATCCACATAATTTTTTACATTTTCTTCCACAGAAACATCTGCTGCAACCGTCAGAAATTTGATTTCAGGAAATTTTTTCTGTAATTCTTCTTTGGTTTTATTTAATGCTTCATCATTATAATCTACAAGTGTAAGATCAGCTCCTTTGGATGCTAAAACTTCTGCTGCAGCTAATCCTAGTCCCATTGCAGCTCCTGTTACAATGATTACTTTTCCTTTTAAATTTGCCATAGTTTTATGAATTTTATAATATTAAAGTTACGGGATATATACCTCATAGGTCTTGATGTATGATAAGGAATTGAAAATATAATTATACATGATTTAAAAATGATTTGAATGTATTTAGAATCTGTTTTTAAGCCAAACTTATTTCATATTTTTGAACGATATAAATTCATAAAAATGGATGAAATTTTTAAACAACAGGTTTGGGAAATTACAAGATTAATTCCTAAAGGGAAAGTAACGAGCTACGGAGCTATTGCAAAAGCTGTAGGATATCCTAATCATTCCCGTCATGTTGGAAAAGCCATGGGAGGATGCCCGAAAGATGTTCCTGCTCACCGTGTAATTTCCAGTTCAGGGACTTTATCTGTTCCCGAATTTCAGAAAAAACTGGAAGCAGAAGGTATTGTTGTTGAAAATTTTAGAATTAAGAATTTTAAAAAAATCTTTTGGGATCCTTTGAATGAATTGTAATCAGCTCTATGAAAAACTCTTTTAAACTTTTATCTTTACTTCTGCTAATACTTATTTTCAGCTGTTCAGATAATTCAAGTAAAGTATATGATACTTTAGCTTCTGATTTTTCAGATTCTATCGAAAAATATAACGCAACAAGATTTGATTTTCAATATGATGCTTTGACTCCCCAATCTTCTTATTTTGTAGGGTGTAAATTGAAATTTCTAAAATTGGAAAGCAATGGAGAGATAGTAAGCATTCGTCAAAAAGTTACATTTGAAAATGACTCGATTTCGAGGATTTTTATGGTAAAATCAATTAATATCGAAAACAGGAATAAAAAGGAAAATATAGTTTCTATAGTTGATTACAGGAATAGGATTGTGAAAACTTACATTAATGACAAACTTGAAAGAAGTGTAAAAGTCAGCAGGAGCTCAAAAAAAGAACAGGAATTTATTTATGAGATAAAAAATAATACAGAGATTAAGTATAACTGTGGGAAACTAAAAATAAATAATAATAGGTAAAATATTTCGGGGCGACTTTGTCGCCCCGAAATATTTTATTTTTTTACTTTTGAATTTTTTAATTCTTCATTCAGTCTGTCAATTTCTTGTTTTAATAAGGAGATATAATCCTGAAGATTCTGAATAACAGAAGTTGAAATATTATTAAATTGTGTGATAACTCCGGATGATGAGGATGCATTGTCATTATATACCGGATGATCATTATTTACAACAATTTTAGCATCTTCCTCTTCGTATATTTCTTCCAGGGGGATATTTAAAAAATGTGCGATTTTTTCCCATTCATCTTTGATGATTTTTACATCTCCACTTTCTTTTCTGCTATAATTAGAAACATCCGTAGCAATCACATCAGCAATCTGTTGCTGGGTGTATCCTTTTTTCTTTCTTGCTATACGTAATTTTTCTTTTTGCATATCACAGTTTTTTACAAAAGTATAAAAAAGAAAGATGTGTACAAGATGTGTACAAAAAAAATGCAAAAAATATACAATAGAATTCTACATGGTGTGATATATGAGTTTTATAATTTTATCAAACGTAAAAAACAAAGAAATGAAAAAACAATTATTTATAGCAGGAATGCTTTTCCTGCTGGTTGCGCAATCCTGTAGCAGCAACGACGAATTATCTTCTCAAAATGATCAGCCAAAAAAAGAAGTGGATAACAGATTAACTTCTGATTCTAAAACTTTATCGGGCTACATTAAAAATCAGTTGACGATCAGTACTAAAATCAAAGATCTATTAGATCAGGAAAAAGGGGCTGATTTTTCAATGATTCAAACCGGATTAGAGAAGGTGAAAACGGTTGATGATCTTAAAATGCTTTACAAAAACGCCAATGTAAAAAATATAGATCAGCTTATCACGTTATATCAGGAGCTAAATTCAAATACGCAGACTTTTGTCGGAAGTAATCCGGATTTCTATTCTAAATACAAGGAAGATGAAAGACTATCTTTGCTAACGAATGAGATAGATTCTCAACTTGATGCAAGCAATATCTTCGGAACTGCACGAGCAAATTGTCAGGCTAATTTTGCTACGGCTAGTAGAAGGTGTATGAGAAATTATTTAATGTCAATGACTGTTGCTGTTGTAGGCGGTACAATATCGTTTGGAGCAGGTGCAGTTATAGCTGGTGCAGCAGCGACGGCAGTGATGATAGCCTGTAATTCCGATGCAGAGTCAGATTATCATACTTGTATGAATGGAAAAAACTCTTAATTTAAGCTTATGAAATTCAATTATGTATTTATTATTTTTTTTATAGCATTAATTTCTATTCAAATATTTGATAAGGAAGATAAGTACTTTTTTGTTCAGATTATTATCTTAGCAGCATTGCTTATTCTTGCTATTATAGCCTGGAGTAAAAAAAGAGGCTCCAGAGAATAAAAATATTTAAACGAAAAATAAAAATTCCAATATAGAGTTTCGGGGCGACAAAGTCGCCCCGAAACTCTATAACTTTTACTTTAGTAATGATTCAATAGCTTTCACTACTTCGACAGGCTTTTCTTTTACAGCTTCCAAATGATCCGCTGAAAATTCTAAAAACTGTTTGGGCTCAGAAGCGTTTGCATAAATCACTTCTCCCTGAGAGTAAGGAACTGTTTTATCATTTTTACTGTAAATAAAAAGTGTAGGAAGTCCTTTTGTATATTTAATATCTTCTTTAGCCGAATATACCGATACCAGCATCTGCTCAAGCATACTTTTATAGTCAGGTGCAAAAACAGCTGCGATATCAGCGAATGAAGACATCCCACCATCGATAATTAATCCGGAAATTTTGTCTTTATTGGTTCTTGCCAAATGAGTTGCTACCTGTGAGCCTAAAGAAGCTCCGTAAAATAAAATTTTTGTGTTTTTCACATCATTCCTTTTAGAAATAAAATCAAAAAACTTTTGTCCGTCTTCAGCAACATTTTGGTGAGTCGGAGTTCCTGTTGACTTTCCATATCCCCGGAAATCTACCATTACAACCTGAAATCCTTTCTCAACTAATGGTTGGGTCATAAAAGTATAAGTACTCACATTTCCTCCTGCACCATGGAAAAATAAAACAGTAACTTTAGGTTTCGTCTGGGTTGGTTTTAAAAAAATAGCTGTAATAGTATCTTTATCTACAGGAAAATCAATGTTTTCATATTTTACATTTTCTATTGGTTTTAATTCCTTTTTAGGTTGATAGAATTTGTCATCAAGTTGTGCACTGCAAAGTTGAAGAATGAATACAAAAAAGAATGTAATAACGGTTTTCATAGGGTATTGTTTTTAATTGTTGAAGCAAAGATATTGTAGATTTCAGTTGTTTAAAAAAATAGATGACTGAATGGTTGTTTTTGATTTCTAAAACGTTTCTTTTAAAGATTGAAATATTTAAATAAAAAATCGGAACTACTTTCGCAGCTCCGATTTCTCAATATAAAATAGTCAAATTATTTTTCTAACTGTTTGTAACTTCTCTGAATAAATTCTGTAAGTTCTTTTCCTTTCAGCAAATTCTGAGAAAGTTTGGCCAGATCCAAAGCATATTTTATCAATCCTTCTTTCTCTTCAGTGTTTTCTGTTTTCAAAATCTGATTGGCAAATTCACTGTTGGAGTTCACAACAAGATTATACATTTCCGGGAAGCCACCCATTCCAAACATTCCGCCACCGCCTGTAGCCTGCATTTCTTTCATTCTTCTCATAAATTCAGGCTGAGTAATGGTAAAAGGCGCATCAGAACTATCCAGATCTTCAAGCTGAACCGTGAATTTTGTATCATTAATTGTTTCTTCGACATCTTTTTTCAATGATTCTTTTTCAGTATCATTTAATTTGGAAATAATAGGCTCGTCTTTTTTAATCAAATTATTCACATGATCCGCATCTACTCTTACAAAAGAAATTTTGTCTTTTGAAGTTTCAATTTTTTGAATAACATGAGAAATAATAGGAGAATCTAAAAGTAAAACTTCATACCCTTTATCTTTTGCAGATTGAATATAGCTGTGCTGTTCATCAGCATTTGAAGCATACAGAACAATTGTGTTGCCGTCTTTATCTGTCTGATTAGGTTTAATTTTTTCTTCTAATTCATTCCACAAGAAATATTTTCCGTCAGTGGTAGGATATAGTGTAAACTTATCTGATTTTTCGGCAAATTTTTCTTCAGTTACAATTCCGTATTCAATAACAACTTTGATGTCATTCCATTTTTTCTCGTAATCTTCACGGTTTTCGTTGATTAAAGAAGACATTTTGTCGGCCACTTTTTTAGTGATGTAAGAAGAAATTTTCTTCACAGCACCGTCTGCCTGTAAATATGAACGGGAAACGTTCAATGGAATATCCGGAGAGTCAATAACTCCACGAAGAAGCATTAAGAAATCCGGAACAATACCTTTTACTTCGTCGGTTACAAAAACCTGATTTTGATATAATTGAATTTTATCTTTATCAATATTTAAGCTATTGTTCAGTTTCGGAAAGAATAAAACTCCTGTCAAATTAAACGGATAATCAACATTCAGGTGAATGTTAAATAAAGGTTCTTCGAATTGCATAGGGTACAATTCGTGGTAGAATTTCATATAATCCTCATTGGTCAGCTCATTGGGAGCAATTGTCCATGCCGGAGTAGGGTTGTTAATGATATTATCTACTTCTTCCGTTTCTGCGACAGCATCTTCAGGAGCGTCTTCCGGTAAAGGCAGGGTGTGGGTTTTTGTTCCGAATTTAATAGGAACAGGCATGAATTTGTTATATTTCAATAACAATTCACGAATTTTTCCTTCTTCTAAAAATTCTGTTGAATCTTCTGCAATGTAAAGGGTGATTTCCGTTCCTCTGTCAGTTTTATCGGTTGTTTCTTCTAAAGTAAATTCTGGACTTCCGTCACAGATCCAACGAACTGCGGGTTCGTCTTTATAAGATTTTGTTAAAATTTCAACTTTTTCAGCTACCATAAAAGCAGAGTAGAAGCCAAGTCCGAAATGTCCTATAATTCCGGAATCTTTTGCAGAATCTTTATATTTTTCCAGAAACTCTTCAGCTCCCGAAAAAGCAACCTGGTTGATGTATTTTTCAACCTCTTCAGCCGTCATTCCGATCCCCTGGTCAATAATACGAAGTGTTTTATTTTCTTTGTCGATTTTAACTTCAAGTTTTGGATTTCCATAGTCTACCTTCGCTTCTCCAATACTTGTTAAATGCTTTAATTTTAAAGTAGCATCCGTTGCATTTGATATCAGTTCTCTCAAGAATATTTCGTGGTCACTGTAAAGAAATTTTTTGATAAGCGGGAAAATATTTTCCACAGATACATTTATATTTCCTTTAGTCATAATAATTTTTGTTTTTTAATTTCCTACCTCTAATTCAAAAAAAATACCGTTTGATGAAAAGTGACATTTTGACATTGTTTTGCCGGAAGCTTAAGGTTGGGGAGTGTGTTAGGTGATCACATTTAGTGAAAGTATTGAATTCAGAGGTCTGTTTTTAACTTTTATCTTCTATTTACCATCAAAGTAAGAATAATGTATGACCATTACTCAATGAAATGCATTACTTTTAACCCTTAAATTATTTAATAATGAAGTTGAAATGTACAGTTTTTATTCTGCTCATCATGACGTGTTTTATGTATGGACAGAAAAAGCCTTTAGACCATTCTGTTTACGACAGCTGGCAAAATATAGGTGCGAGAAAAATCTCAAATGATGGAAAATGGATCGCCTATTCTGTAGATGCCCAGGAAGGAAATTCCAATCTTTTTTTGTATTCAGTTAAAAACAAAAATTCTAAAAAGTTTCCCAGAGGAACAAAAATGGAGTTTACGAATGATTCCAGGTTTGGTGTTTTCCAGATACGCCCTTTATATAAAGATATAAAAGCGGTAAAGGATAAAAAGCTGAAACAAAATAAGCTAACAAAAGACAGCCTTGTTATCGTTGACTTTTCAAGTGGTAAAACGGAGAAAATTCCTAATGTAAAAGGATTTAAAATTCCTGAAAAAGGAGCTTCATATGTTGCTTATCTTCTGGAAAATATGAAAGATAAATCTTCGGATGATGCTTCTGATAAAGATGATGGAGATGAAAAGAAAGATGATGATAAAAACTCAAAACCATTGCAGTTAGTTGTACGAAATCTTTTGAATGGAAAAAGTACAACCTATGATAATGTATCTCGTTACGAATTTAGTAATAATGGGAAGCAGCTCGTTTTTGTAACCAAAAAACCTGAAGAGAAAATCAAAAAAGATAAAAAAGATTCATTGGATGATAAATCTGCAGATAAAAAAGTTGCAGATAAATCGAAGCCAAAGAAATATACGCTTCAAACCGTACAGGTAGTTGATTTACAAACCGGAACAGTCAATAAGATTTCAGAAATGGAAGGCGATTTTTTACAGCTGTCTTTTGATGAGGAAGGAAATCAGCTGGCATTTGTAGGAACTTCTTCTGCACAGAATGATTTAGTGAAACTGTATCAGTTGTATTATTTTAATTTTAAAAATAATAAAAAGGAAATAGTAGCGAATGATCATTCGCAGATGAAAAAGAATTGGGTAATTTCCGAAAATCGTCTGCCGATATTCAGTAAAAATGGAAAACAACTGTACTTTGGTGTTGCTCCAAAACCTGTTGCAAAAGATACCGCAATGATTGCCAACGATCATGCGGTTGTGGATATTTGGAACTATAAAGACGATTATCTGCAAACGGTGCAACTAAAAGACTTGAAAAATGATCTGAAAAAATCTTATGCAGCAGTAATGCAAACAGAAAAACCAGATTTCTTCACGAATATTGATGGTGAGGATTTGGATACTTTAAGATTGGTAAACGAAGGAAATGCCGAATTTACATTGGGTATAACCAGTTTCAATAATAGAATTTCTTCGCAATGGGAAGGTTCAACAAAGAAAACTTATTTTCTTATTGATAATAAAACAGGGGAAAGAACAGAAATTATTCAAAATCTGAACGGTGCAGTGGCTGTATCGCCGCTAGGTAAATTCGCTGTTATTTTTGACAGAGAAAAAGGAAAATGGTTCAGCTATAATGTGAAAACAAAGAAAATACTTGCACTCAATAACGAAGTACCTGTTTCTTTTGTGGATGAAGAGTTTGATATGCCGGATTTTCCGGACCCTTATGGGATCGCCTCCTGGACGGATAATGATGAATCTGTGATTATTAAAGACCGTTTTGACCTTTGGGAGTTTTTCCTTAACGGCTCAAAAAAGCCAAGAAATATCACGAATGGATTTGGACGTAGAAATAAAATAACATTTGATACATACAATTTAGATAAAGATATTAAAAGCTTAAACCGAAAATCTTCTGTTTATTTGTCGGCATTTGACAATACATCCAAATCGAACGGAATTTTTAAGACATCCATTCACTCAAATGCTGATCCTGAAAAAATTCAGATGGAAAATGTCTGGGGATACCGCAGCCTTCAAAAAGCGAAAAATGCAGAGGAATATATTTTGATTAAAGAGTCCTATACCGATTCTCCGAATATTTTTGCAACATCAGATTTCTCTAAGCAGGACAAGCTGAGTAATACGAATCCTCAGCAAAACGGTTATAACTGGGGAACAGACGAGTTAGTGCACTGGACGACGCCAAAAGGAAACTTATCTACAGGGGTTTTATATAAACCGGAAGATTTCAATCCGAACAAGAAATATCCTATGATTGTCTATTTCTATGAAAAACTTTCTGATAATCTGAATCGTTATGTAGCTCCGGCTCCTACACCTTCGAGATTGAATATTTCATATTTTGTAAGCAACGGATATTTGGTTTTTACCCCTGATATTTCTTACACTGATGGCTTACCTGGTGAGTCTGCTATGGAATACATTAATTCCGGAGTTGAAAAATTAAAACAAAATCCGTGGATAGATGGTACAAAAATAGGAATTCAGGGGCAAAGTTGGGGTGGCTATCAGGTAGCTTATCTTATTGCTCATACTGATATGTATGCCGCAGCGTGGAGTGGTGCTCCTGTGGTAAATATGACTTCTGCATATGGAGGAATCCGCTGGAGCTCAGGGATGAACCGTCAGTTTCAGTATGAAAAATCACAGAGCAGATTAGGGAAAAATCTATGGGAAGCACCGGATCTTTATATTAAAAATTCGCCACTTTTTGCAATTGATAAAGTGAAAACTCCGGTGGCCATTATGAGTAATGATAAAGATGGGGCAGTGCCTTGGTATCAGGGTATTGAAATGTTTACTGCATTACGCCGTCTAGGAAAACCGGTTTGGCTTCTGAATTATAATGGCGACGATCATAATCTTATGAAACGTCAGAACAGAAAAGATATCCAGATCCGTGAACAGCAGTTTTTTGATTATTATCTTAAAGGTGCTAAAGCTCCGGCCTGGATGACCAAAGGAGTTCCTGCCACACAAAAAGGAAAAGACTGGGGATTTGAGTTAACGGACGACAAACCTTAGTAGAAAATAAAACCCGGCGGAGCCAAAGGCTCCGCCGGGTTTTATTAATATATCTTTAGAAATTACTGTTTTTTATTAGCAATTGCTTCTTTGATTTTATTTTCTAATTCCTCAGAAAGCTCAGGATTGTCTTTCAGTACATCTTTCACTGCATCACGACCCTGTCCTAATTTTGTTTCTTCATAACTGAACCAAGAACCACTTTTTTTCACGATTCCCTGCTCTACAGCCTGATCTAGAATTTCTCCTGTTTTAGAAACACCTTCTCCGTACATGATGTCGAATTCTGCCTGTTTGAAAGGTGGAGCGACTTTGTTTTTCACAATTTTCACTTTTACACGGCTTCCAACAGCTTCATCTCCATTTTTAATAGGAGCACTTGCTTTTCTGATGTCTACCCTTACAGAAGCATAGAACTTCAGGGCGTTACCTCCGGTTGTTGTTTCAGGATTTCCGAACATTACACCGATTTTCTCTCTCAACTGGTTGATGAAGATTACAGTACATTTAGTTCTTGAAATGGTAGCTGTCAGTTTTCTCAATGCCTGAGACATTAATCTTGCATGAAGACCCATTTTAGAATCACCCATTTCTCCTTCAATTTCCGCTTTTGGAGTAAGAGCAGCCACAGAGTCAATGACAACGATGTCAATTGCCCCTGAACGGATTAAGTTATCAGCAATTTCCAAAGCCTGCTCACCATTATCCGGCTGAGAAATAATAAGGTTTTCTAAATCGATTCCTAATTTTCCGGCATATCCTCTGTCAAAAGCATGTTCAGCATCAATAAATGCGGCAATACCACCTGCCTTCTGAGCTTCAGCGATAGCATGAAGTGTTAAAGTTGTTTTACCTGAAGATTCAGGTCCGTAGATCTCGATAATTCTGCCTCTTGGATATCCACCCACTCCTAAAGCGATGTCTAACCCTAAAGATCCGGAAGGAATTACTTCAATAGTATTGTCTACAGCATCATCTCCCAATGTCATTACTGTTCCTTTTCCGTATGTTTTATCTAGCTTGTCAAGCACCAATGCAAGTGCTTTTTTCTTATCGTCAATATTACTCATCTGTTGTTATAATAATTTCTCAAAAATAAGGAAATTTACGATCAAAAACTAATATTATTTATTACCGAAATTCGTTTTTATAGTTAAAAATTTCTAAAATTTAAAGGCTTAATTCCTTCAAAACGAAATCGATGTGGATGTAAAAATGATCAATAAATTTAGTGGAAATTTGAATTGTCTGTTATTCTTAAATAATCTTCCAAAACTTTCAGCTGGTCTTTATTTCCTTTTTGAATTCTGGCTTTACGGCTCACCGTATGGTCATAAATTTTATTGATCAGCCACTTTGTTTTCGGGAAAAGATTTTTATTTTTGACGTCCGGAATCTGAAGTCTTTTGCAAACTTCATCATCCAGCAGATACCATGTACAGCAAATGTGCAGATAACGTAGATTTTTTCGCTGAAACTCGTATTTTAAAATAGGATTTTCCAGAGATTCGTTCAGTAAAGAATGAGCAAGTAAAACAGAATCTTTATCTGAGGAAGGTTGAACGGATGTCCATAAATAAAAATATTCTGTAGCCTGTTTTTTGTCATTGGGCAGTAAGTTTTCGGGAATTCCCAAAAGATAGCCTACATATTTCCAAAGGTGGAAAAGTCCTTTTTCTTCTTGAGGAGAAAAAGTATTTCCTAATTTTTTAAGACTGTGAAGAAAAACAAGACTAAAGCCAATGTAAGTAGCCATCATATCCCAGGAGTTGATGGGCTCGCCCCAGTTTTCAGTGTCCCAGTCTTTATAATGTTTTTTTATGGAAAGCCTTGCGTAGGAATGAATCAAACGGGTTTTTATAGCAAATTCATATCCCTTTTTATGGATTTCCAAAGCATCATATCGGGTAACATTGACCCAAAAGTCCAGAGTTTCAGAAAGTCGTTTTACAGCCCCTTTTTTTAAGGCTTCGGTGGCGATCAGCGGCTTGTTGAGATAGGCGTAATCATATCCTCCGATCAGGCAGTAATCTCTGAGAGAAATTAAAGAATCGAGGTTGCTCCTCATACAAAGTTCTGCTCCACTTTTTAAAAGATCATAATCCAGCCAATCCGGGATACGCTGGGTCTGCATAAAAAGGGTTTTTACACTGCCTTGCACATCATCATGATCTGAAATCCCGTTTCGAATATAATTTTCAATTTCTCTAGAGGCTTCGGAGTATTTTTTAGTGAAATAAACATCTTTTACAACTTCATCCCCAATTTCATCAACATGATAGAAATTTTGTGAAAATTTTTCAAAGTCATCAAAACTCACCTTTGCTCCGGAAAATTCTATGAGTTGTTTTCCGTTGCCTTTTGTCCAAAAATCTCTAAAATGTTGTGAATCTTTAAAACGCGGTTGTAAAGTTGCTTTTTCCATTACCTATAAAAGTACAAGTTTTACGCCGAAATTTCGCCGTGAGATTTATCAGTTTAAACGTAAATTATTTTATAGGATATAAATTTACAATTAAATTAATCCATTTTCGAAAGCCTTTTTCAAAAGCTCTTTGCTGTTTCTGGATTTGGTTTTTCTTAAGATATTCTTTCGGTGTGTACGGACTGTATGTTCTGATAGAATAAGTATTTTCGCAATTTCTGGTCCCGAATAGCCTTTAGCGATCAGCGATAAAATTTCGTTTTCTCTTTTTGTCAGACTTTCCAAAAGTTCGTCATCAACTTTACAATCCAGATTGACCTGATGGAAATCCTTTCTGTGCCCGATACCTGATACCAAAACGGTATGTGGGTTCTCTTTTGTAATATGGTTAATATTGGTATGGATATTTATCGATTGCACTAGTTGGCCATGTTCATCTTCCATTGTCGGAATGGCCTGATGATGGAATAATTCATATTTTCCACTGGCTGTTTTCATTCTGAAACAATAGCTTGCTTTTGTGTACAGTTGATGTTTTAAGCCAATTTCAACCATTTTTTGAATGACAGTCTGTTCGGCTTTCATGACGAATTCAATATCATCGGGATGAGTAAGATCAATGACTTCTTTTAAATTCTCAGGGTATTTTTTTAAACCGTGGAGCTTTAAAATATTTTCATGATGGTGAGAAAGGGTACTGTTGGTAAGGTTTAACACATAATAGTAATATTCACCAATAGCAAACATTTCGCCAATAATACGTTCAATAGGAGGGATACTAAGATTTTTTTTTCCGCTTTGTCGGACACCAGGATAAGTGTTCCAGACTTCAATTAAAGGATGTTTTTTCTCTGCATCTTCCATGAAACTTAGTTTTGATGTTAAAAATAACGAAATTAACTTAAGAAATACTACAAAAGGGGGATTTTTTTGCGTCGATAAAATTTGAAACTTTGTAAATCTAATAACCGTGAAAGCTTAAATTTTATTAGCTGTTTAATTTTGTAGCTGATATTTTCATATATTCTATTTTTAAATCAAAAAAATTTTAACTATAGGCATATTAAATGATTATGAGGAGAAATTATATTTACTTCTTTAAAATTATTTTGCAAAAAATATCATAGTTTACCTTTTTCTTTTTAGTTGTTTGAAAATGATAAACTATAGCCTCTCAATATTGAGAGGCTTTTTTTATTTATTGACTCTTAATCATCATTTATATCCCAAAAATCACCCAAACGGGCCATTTTTTTGTATTCATGAAATTTTAAACTTTGCCTTAATAATACAAAGTAATACATCAAATTGTTGATGGATGTTTTTGAATATTGCTAAAAATAAAAACACATGCAATCATGAATTTAAGTAACTTAATAAAAAATAATAACCATGAATAAAATAAATGTATTATGTCTTCACGGCATAGGAGGGAAAGATGACCGCCAATCAAAAACAGACTGGAAAACAGACTGGAAGGATGCGATAGAAAGTAAAGCTAAGAATGTCAATATTAGTTTTCCGGTTTTTGATCATTTTTTTGACGAACAGCAAGCTGGAATAATAGATTACTGGAAATTTCTGAAAGATATTTTCTTTACGAAAGATCACGGATGAAAGGTGTTGAGAGTTTTAAAGATGATTATTTGGATATGGTCGTAGAATTTTTTCAATATCCGGGGTTGAGGAGAAAATTAAAAGAATTTCTGAAAAAAGAAATTCAGAATAGTGGTTGTAATGTAATTTATGCGCATAGTTTGGGTTCATTAATATGCTATGATCTTTTCCTTTCAGAAAATAATGGTATGATTTATAAAGATATTACATTAATTACGGCAGGAAGTCAGCTAGGTGTTCAGAGGCTTCCTGATTTTATACCAATTCAAAGACTAAACCTTAAAAGATGGTATAATTTTAATAATCCTCATGATAATGTTTTTGCAGGGAACAGTATTATTTTAAATGCTGATAATTTTAGCAATGAAAGAGTAGAATTTAAAGAAGGAATTGCATCTCATAACGGGACAAGATATATTAAAGAAAGTGATCAGAGAATTTGGACAGATATTATAAAAAGCTATGAACAGGTTGTTTTATAAAATTGTTCCCCCATTTTGTATAAAAATAAAAAACCTTCCAACTGGAAGGTTTTTTTATGTAAAGCCAATACTTTATTAGTTAGATAAAGAAGCTGCGTGGATCAACATATCAACTAACTTGTTTGAATAACCCATTTCGTTGTCATACCAAGAAACAAGTTTTACGAAGTTAGGAGAAAGCATAATACCGGCATCTTTATCAAAGATTGAAGTTCTCTTATCTCCGATGAAGTCCTGAGAAACTACAGCATCTTCAGTATATCCTAGGATACCTTTCAATTCACCTTCAGAAGCAGCTTTGATAGCAGCACAGATTTCATCGTAAGAAGTAGCTTTTTCTAATCTTACAGTTAAATCTACTACAGAAACGTCAACAGTTGGTACTCTGAAAGACATACCTGTTAATTTTCCGTTCAATGAAGGAATTACTTTTCCTACTGCTTTTGCAGCACCTGTAGAAGAAGGAATAATATTGTTTAGAGCAGCTCTACCACCTCTCCAGTCTTTCGCAGAAGGACCGTCAACCGTTTTCTGAGTTGCTGTTGTAGCGTGTACTGTTGTCATCAAACCTTCTACGATTCCGAAGTTATCGTGGATTACTTTAGCCAAAGGAGCTAAACAGTTTGTTGTACAAGACGCGTTTGATAAGATTTTAACATCGTCAGTAAGTTCAGTGTGGTTTACACCCATTACAAACATTGGAGTATCATCTTTAGAAGGAGCAGAAAGAATTACTTTCTTAGCACCAGCATTGATGTGAGCCTGAGCAGAGTCTTTAGATAAGAAAAGACCTGTAGATTCCACAATATAATCAGCTCCGATTTCGTTCCATTTCAGGTTGTTCGGGTCTCTTTCTGCAGTTACTCTGATTCTTTTTCCGTTTACCACAAGATCGTTTCCTTCTACAGAAACTTCACCCGGGAAAATACCGTGTACAGAGTCATATTTTAACATGTAAGCCATGTATGTAGCATCGATAAGGTCATTGATTCCTACTACTTCGATGTTGTCTCTTTCAGTCATTGCTCTGAAAACAAGACGTCCAATTCTACCAAACCCGTTGATACCTACTTTAATTGTTGACATAATAGTTTGTTTTAAATTATATTAAAAAATATTAGATTGCTAAGATTTCTGAAATCAATAAAAGATCTTTATTGATTTCGTTATGTTTTTTAATGGCTTCTTCGATAGGAGTGTACACCATATCATTTGAACGCATTCCTGCCATTACGTTGGTTTGTCCTTCCATCAATCCTGTTACAGCACCATAACCCAATCTGCTCGCTAAAACTCTGTCAGCACAGCTGGGAGAACCGCCTCTCTGGATGTGTCCTAAAATGGCAACACGAATGTCATAATCCGGGAATTCCTGTTTTGTTTTTTCTGCTAATTCGTAGATATTGGCCAGTTTTTCTCCTTCAGCCACAACAACGATGCTTGAAGCTTTTCCTGTTTTTTCAGCATTTCTGAAGTTGGCAAAAAGCTCATCAATACTATCTTTTCGCTCAGGAATTAAAATATCCAGAGCTCCAGTTGCCAATCCGCTGTTCAGAGCGATAAAACCTGCATCGCGACCCATTACTTCCACAAAGAAAACTCTGTTGTGAGAAGTTGCCGTATCACGGATTTTATCAATTGCTTCCATAGCCGTATTTAAAGCTGTATCGTAACCGATGGTGTTATCGGTTCCGAAAATATCATTATCGATTGTTCCCGGAACGCCGATTACTCTGATTCCGAATTCTTCGTTAAAGATTTTAGCTCCTGTGAAAGTTCCGTCCCCACCAATACAAACCAATCCGTCAATGCCAAGCTTTACACAATTGTCATAAGCTTTCTGGCGACCTTCTTTGGTTCTAAATTCCATGGATCTGGCAGATTTCAGAATGGTTCCGCCTTGATTGATTATATTTTTTACGGAACGAGGTCCCATTTTCAGGAAATCGTTGTGGATAAGACCATTGTAGCCCTCTCTTACTCCGTAGCATTCGATATTATAGTAATTTGCGGTTCTTACTACCGCCCTTAATGCTGCATTCATACCTGGAGAGTCGCCTCCAGAGGTAAGAACTGCAATTTTTTTTACAGCACTCTCTTTCATCTAGTAAAAAATTTCGAACACAAATCTACAAAAACAAGTTCAGATAATCGCAGTAACTTTATAAGAGTTTTGAATATAAATTATTAAAATTGTCTAAAATTTGTAGGTTTAAAAATATACCTTGCTGTTTTGGTCTCAGAATTATCAACATCCAAATTATACCAGGGCGAAATATTTTTCTCAAAAGGATTGGAAAGCAGATGAATAGATTGTGCAGGAGTAAAACCCTCACTTAATAAAAATAACTTTTTCCCATCTTTATTTTTGCAGACTCCGGCAATAAAGACAACATGCCCGGGGCTTCCGGGAGTAATTAAAATGTCTCCTGTTTTTAAATGTGAATTTTTCGTAACATTCTTCGTTTCTTTACTTAATGAGATCGTTCCCGAATAATTAAAAATTACATCCAGATACTTTCTGAAATTTTCATAGGAGCTATCAGGCTCAGCCACTTTTTTGAAACTTACAGAATTTCCTTTTACAAAAGATCTTATTCCATTTTTATAATCATTCCATGAAACCAGATCACCACTGGTGAAATGAAATTTTATCTCATCAAATTTTTTGGATTTAAATAAATATTCAGCCCGAAGACGAATCACGGCATCAGCACATTGTTGAAGATCCTGAGTTCCCGTATCAATATCGAAAACGGCCTCATGGAGATTCTGTGTAGAAATTGAACTTCCGTCGTATTTTAAAATAGGACTTCCATAAGATTTTAACTTAAAATTTTCAATAAAATACCCGAAAGAATCAGAATTTTCTTCAACCCATTGAAAACCTTTTGGTGGCGAAAATCTTTCTTTGATCGTATTTTTATCTTTATTAATTTGAACCAAGCTTTCTGAAATTAAATGTTCCTTTTTATCAGGTTCAGGCAAAAGTTTATCGCCCAATTTTTCTTTATTACAGCTTATGATTGTTGTTAAAATGAATAGGGATATTATTTTTTTCATCGATGAATATTCTTCTACAATAGTACGTAATCCTTGTCAAGGCTCAAAACCTTGACAAGGATTATGAGAAAAAGGAAAATAAAATCTAATGTTTTTCCGTCAAATATTTCCAATACCTCCTCGGAACATGCTGTATATGCAATTTTAAATTCTTCCTTTCCACAATGTTGGTCTTCGTAAAATACCTTTGCCACAGCGTTTGATATTGCGTTTCTTCATCATGAAACTTTTGTTGGTATCTGTTTAAATCCAATTTCTCATCAGGGTAAAAGAAATCACAATTTTCAAGATCATAGAGAAGACCGTAATTTCGTCTTAAATCATAAATCATCCACTTTTGATCCTGATAACGGTCTCTGAAATGTTTTCGAATCAAAGGAAGTACATTGAAATCGGGATCAATTTTAGCAAAAAAAACATCGTCCTGCATTTTTTCAAAACGGACAAAAGCTGTCATACGGTGCCTTTCCCGGCTTACAGATTTGCAGATTTTTGAAATTTTCAAAATATCACTGTCTGCATAATTTTGCAGAATATTTTCTTCAGGATGTTTTATAGATTGCTTTACAGCAGATAAAATAAGTTGTTCCAATTCAGGATCTTCAGATAAATAGACTTTCAATAGTTCATGAATTCCTGATTTGCCGATATTTTTCTCTAATTTATTTAAAACCCTTTCTGACTTCTCATTTTGTGTAATTACTTCATGAATTTCAGCGAAAATATTTTCCTGATGAAATCTCTCTCTGCTTACAATTTCCACATCTTGATAACGGTATTCGAAAACTTCAAATACCGCAGTGAAAAGTCCGTCGAAACTGCCGTCATAGAGTAGAGTGGTCATTTAATTAGTATAACAATTTAGTAATTTAACAATGAGTGTTGAATTTTTTAATTTTCTGAGTTTGTCATGCTGTAAGCATCCGTACGTGCAATTTGTATTTAAAAAAGCGTTAGCTGCTGCGAAAACTGATTATGAAACTTAGAAGAACTTCCGCCAATCAATAATTTCTTCAGGTTCTGATCTGTTAAATATTTCAGATAAGCATTTCCAGCATTAAAATCGATGAAATATTTTGCCCGATTCACCGCAGCTCCCAGTTTTTTTAAATGATCCATATTCAGCACCTGAAAACGTCTTGCACTGACGATTTTCTGAGCTGTTTTTACACCGATTCCAGGAATTCTTAAAATCATCTGATAATCGGCCGTCTGCAAATTCACAGGAAACTGATCAAGATGTCGTAAGGCCCAGCTTAATTTCGGATCAACTTCCAAATCCAGAAAAGGCATTGTAGGATCTAAAATTTCTTCCGCTTTAAAACCATAAAAACGCATCAGCCAATCCGACTGATACAAACGGTTTTCACGAAGCATCGGAACCTCCGTTGTTAAAGAAGGCAGCCTTTTGTCTTCTAAAACCGGAACATAACCTGAATAATACACCCTTTTCAGACTGAAATTTTTATAAAAATGATCTGCAACTTTGATAATTTGTAAATCATTTTCATTGGTCGCTCCGACAATCATTTGTGTGGATTGTCCTGCCGGAGCAAACTTCGGAACTTTCCTGAAAATTTTCTTTTCGTCTTTATATTGGGCAATTCCGTTCTGAATATATTTCATCGGATTCAGCATATCCTGTCGATTTTTTTCAGGGGCCAGTAATTTCAATCCGCTTTCTGTTGGGATTTCAAGATTGATGGATAATCGATCGGCATATAAAGCTGCTTCCTGCATCAGTTCGTCACTCGCTCCCGGAATGGATTTTAAATGAATATATCCGTTAAAATTTTCTTCCAGACGTAATTTTTTTGCCACACGAACCAAACGCTCCATCGTGGTATCAGCATTTTTGAATATTCCTGAACTTAAAAATAAACCTTCGATATAATTTCTTCTGTAGAAATTTATTGTTAAATCAACGACTTCTTCAACGGTGAATGCCGCTCTTTTTATATCATTAGAACTTCTGGAAACGCAGTAAGCACAATCGTAAATACAATGATTAGTCAGCAGAATTTTGAGAAGCGATACACATCGTCCGTCTTCCGTATAGGTATGGCAAATTCCGCTTGCAGAACTGTCTCCCAAAGCGCCTTTTTTGTTCTTTCTCGATCCTCCGCTGGACGAGCAGGAAACGTCATATTTCGCAGCATCAGCAAGGATTTCGAGTTTTTCTTTCAGGCGGTCAAAATTCATATTTTTAATTGAAGCTGTTAATTATTGAAAATAATATTATATCCAAATGTAGGTCCAAAATTGATAAATGTCAATCTTTTTTAATGGAAGTTATCCACATATTACAGAGACAAAATTAGTATATTTACGGACATTAATTTATGCGTGAAATCGTAAATTTACGGTTACATAATAAAAATAAACCTAATCCATATGAATCATAAACCCGTTGAAGGTTTTTCCAAATTGACAAAACAGGGGAAAATCGATTGGCTTGTTAACGAATACCTTGAAGGAAACTCGGAATATCAAAGTATATTAAACCAATATTGGAACGAAAATGCTGATTTGCAGAAACTTCACGATGAGTTTTCTGAAAACACAATCTCCAATTTTTATATGCCTTACGGAATTGCTCCGAATTTTCTGATTGACGGAAAATTATTCGCTCTTCCAATGGCTGTGGAAGAAAGTTCAGTGGTGGCAGCGGCTTCAAAAGCTGCCAAATTCTGGATTGATAAAGGTGGTTTTAAAACAACCATTATCAACAACGAAAAATTAGGACATACACACTTTATATTTAACGTTGAATCTCACAAACTTCTTCATTTTTTTAATTTCAATTTAAAGAAAAAATTAATTGAAGCGACCAACGATATTACGGCAAACATGAGAAATCGTGGCGGTGGAATTTTAGATATTAAATTAATTGATAAAACTTCTGAAATGCCCAATTATTACCAGCTTAAAGCAAGTTTTGACACGGTGGATTCAATGGGGGCAAATTTTATTAATTCATGTCTGGAACAGTTTGGAAAAACATTAAAGCAGGAAGTTGCTATTGATGAAAATTTCACACACGAAGAAAAGAATTCTTTGCAGATTGTGATGAATATTCTTTCCAATTTTACGCCGGATTGTATCGTAAGAGCTGAGGTTTCGTGTAAAATTGATGATTTAAAAGATGACAGCGGAATTTCTAATGAAGAATTTGCATGGAAATTCAAACAGGCGGTAACGATTGCTGAAATTGAACCTTTCCGTGCGACGACGCATAATAAAGGGATTATGAATGGGGTAGATGCGGTAGTAATTGCAACCGGAAATGATTTCAGAGCAACGGAAGCCTGTGCGCATGCCTATGCTGCCAAAGACGGAAAATATGCTTCATTAACTCATTGTACAACGGATAACGGAGTTTTCAGATTCTGGATCGACCTTCCGATTTCTGTGGGAGTGGTGGGTGGTTTAACGAATCTTCATCCGTTGGTAAAATTTTCTTTGGCACTGCTTGGAAAACCTTCAGCTCAGGAATTGATGAGTATTTTAGCCGTTTCAGGGTTGGCCCAGAATTTTGGGGCATTACGTTCTCTGATCACCACTGGAATTCAGAAAGGGCATATGAAAATGCACTTATTGAATATTTTAAACCAAATGGGCGCTACAGAAGAGGAAAAACTACATTTTGTAGCCTACTTTAAAGATAAAACGGTGACTCATCATGAGGTTATCAATGAGTTTAACCGATTGAGAGGAAACTAATGTTACAGATTATTCTGCCTATCATATTTTTAATCTTCGGATTGTTTTTAAAGAAAACCAATCATCCGGGATTCAGAAGCTCCAAAAGATTTTCCACAATGTTTATTATTTTGGGAATCTCTACATTGACGGCGAAATTTATTTTAATGTATTTAGCATCGAAATAATGAAAAGTAATATCTTATTCTTTCTGTTAATTTTTGGATTAAGTTTTTCGCAACAGAAAAATGTCATTATAAAGAGTCTGTTACCAAATACTGAAAATTTTGCTTTTCCGATGGTTTCCTATTCTCAAAACCCGGTGATAGAAAATAAGATCAATACTTTTTTACAGGTTGATCAGTTAGAGCATGTTCCAGGAGCTGAAGGAAGTCCTTCAAAATTGGTTTCTACAGGAAAAACCTCGTACTCCAACTACGTTTATTTTTACAGTTGGGAAAAGATGGAAGCTCCCAAAAATATTCTGAGTATCATGATCGATGGTGAGGCTTCAGGTGCATATCCTGAAGATTTCTCAATTTGTAAAAACTTTGATTTAAGAACAGGAAACCTTATTAATCCACAAGATTTATTTCAACCCAATTCAATAAAAATAATTGAAAATTTAATTCAGAAAAGTGTAAAAAAAGAGATCAGTGATTTTCTGACTCAGCTAAAATCAGAGAAAAATCCTTCACAAGAAGTTTTAGATCAGATTTCTATCTATGAACATTGTTTTACAGATTTTACTTTAGATGGTGTCGAATATTATTTTGCACAGGATAAAATTAGATTTATTATTGGAAGATGTGCTAATCATGCGATGAGACAGCTGGATGAACTGGATTATTATGTCGTGGAGTTTCCTTACAAAGAATTGGATAAGCATTGGAGTGTTTATGCAAAGAATTTGTTGTCCGGTTCAGAAAAAGTTGATAAAACAAGTTTCAGTCATAAACTCTACAAAGGGAAAATTGATGGAAAATATCCTATCACGGTGTTGATCGATAAAGTGTATGATGACGGTTCTTTTTCTGCAAAATATTGGTACGATAAAAGTAAAAAACTGATCGAATGGCACGGAAAACTTGATGGAAATCACCTTTCGCTTATCGAAAGCGATTATTATAGCGAAGAGACGCATATGTGGATCTTTAAAGCTTTAATAGAAGCAGATCTGCAGGGAAACAAAATTTTGGGAACCTGGCAGGATTATAAAACAAAAAAATATTTAAAACTAGAATTAGAAGAGTTATAAGATGAAAACAATTACTTTAGTTTTTGGCGCTGTTTACGGAATGTTATCCGTTATTTTAGGTGCATTTGGCGCGCACGCTTTAAAGAAAATTTTATCTGTGGAAAGACTTGAAAGCTTTGAAACAGGAGTGAGATACCAAATGTATGCTGCCTTCTTTTTATTGATTGTGGGCTATATTTTGAAATTTGAAACATCTTCAGAAAAATGGACGTCTATTTTAATGATTATAGGAGCTTTTATGTTTTCTGTGAGTATTTATTTTTTGAGCCTTCAGGATTATTTGGGGGCAAACCTGAAATTTTTGGGTCCGATCACTCCGCTAGGAGGTTTATTGATGATCTTAAGTTGGGGAATGTTGATTCTTTATTTTTTGAAAAATAAAATTTAAAATAAAGCCTTCGACAAGCTCAGGCTGACACCGTTAGAGTTATAACGCTTAGTATTAGGAATGTCATGCTGAGCCTGTCGAAGCATTTAAAATGCTTTTTTATTCTCAATTTTTCATTCGTAAAGTCTTGAAAAATTAGCAACAAATGATGATCGTAATTTTAAAAATTAAATTAAAATGAAAATCAATAGAAGAAGACGCTTAATCAAAACATTTGATCTTTTGGATCAACCCATAAGATTCAATCCTTTTGTGTTCAGCCGGACTTTTTTCATGTGGGCCTTTACAGGTCTGGTCGGCGGAATTATTGCAGGACTTTACTGGATTGTTCTCGAACATTTCACTGAGTTTTTAGCAGAATTTCAAGGATGGATGGTAATTCCTACCATGGCAATTTCTGGTCTTTTGGCGGGATTAGTCATTCATTTTATCGGCGATCCCGGAGAAATTCATTTAATTGTAAATAACATCCGCTTTAATAAAGGAAAATTAGAACCCAAAAATAACCCTTCCATGATTTTGTCATCGCTTTTTTGCGTGGCATCGGGAGGAAGTTTAGGTCCGGAAGCACCTTTGGTTCAGGTGACGGGCTCTACAGGAACCTGGCTCGGAAAAATTTTCAGATTAAAAGGAGAAGAATTACGTTCTTTAAGTATTGCCGGCATGGCGTCTGGTTTTACCGCACTTTTTGGGGCTCCGCTTGGAGGAAGTCTTTTTTCACTGGAAATTTTGCATCATAAGCATGCCGTTGAATATTACAAAGCTATTATTCCTGCCCTGGTAGCGAGCTGTTTCAGTTATCTGATGTTTGCTTTGATCATCCACTTGGGGATCGGGGCGACCTGGGATTTGAAGGCTTATCATTACACAGGAGTTTATGATTTTGCCTATGCGACTGCTTTTGGGATTGTAGGAACTTTATTTGGCTGGATTTTTATTTTTGTGGTAAAATTTTTCAAGAAAGTTTTTGAATACAGAAAATTTCCAATTTATATTAAAACTTTTGTGGGCGGAATTGTTTTGGGAATTATCGCTTTCTATTTTCCATTGACCAGATATTTTGGACATAACGAAATCAACCAATTAATCAACGGGAATTTTGCATTGAATTTTTTAATTATCATTTTAATTTTCAAAATTTTAGCTATTGCGATCACCGTAACGTCTGGTTGGAGAGGTGGTTTTATCATTCCGTTGTTTTTCGTGGGAACAACTTTAGGTTTAATTATTCATAATTTATTTCCAACGGTTGATACCACTTTGGCTATTGTAAGTTGTATGGCTGCCATTAATGCGTGTGTAACAAGAACTCCGATGAGTACAACTATTATCTTAGGAACTTTAACTGGCTTTACCTATTTTGTTCCGATACTTTTTGCGAGCCTAACAGGTTATTTTCTGGCTCCTAAAATTCCTTTCATCGGTTCACAATCAGAGAAATTATCTGAAGAAGAGTAAATAATAAATTCAATTGTTAGATATAAAAAAGTTCAGGTTTTGCCTGAACTTTTGTTTTTTATTAATGTAACCCGTTGTGCATTTTGATTTGTTTTCGTCACTTCGAGTAGATTTTTGAAAAAAATCGTATCGAGAAGTTTGTAATTTTGAAGATGAATCTGTTCTCGATACATTTTTTCTCTACTTTGTTATGAAAAACACTCGAATAGACGAATCTAATACCAAAATTTCGCAAAATGCACAACGGGTTTAATGTATTAAATCGACCTCGGAAAATGAAGCGTTAAGAAAATTAAATAGTAATCCGTTAAAAAATTCCCACTGTTCGAAGCGCGAGGCAAATTTGGCTACGAAGAAGAAATAATGAATTCGCGCAAGTTTTGGGGATTTTAGGATTATATTTTAATTTTTAGCATTCAGTTTCCAAGTCTTGACTTTTTGTTTCTTTTGTGTTAAGACAAAAGAAAAATAATTTTTAGGTAGGGTGTTATAATGAAAAATTTTCCTTCATCCATTTCAGTTTATTAAAGCTTTTTAGAAATTTAGTTTTAATGGAAATCAATTTTTCCTGCGCATCAATCACTTTATTTTCCCTTGAATTGATCAGGAAAAGAGAACTTTCCCCATTATTGTATTTCATTTCTTCAGCATATAGAAGTCTTTGATAATTGACCAGATTATTCTCCGAAAGATCAATTTGAATATGATAATTCATCACCTCATTTTTATACGTCTCAATTTTTGTATCCAGTTCTCTTTTTTTCAGCTGAGTATCCAGTTGGTTCTGATTGATTTTAATCTTGGCCATCTGATAATTCGCTCTTGCTTCTCTTTGAAATAAGGGAATTTCAAGCTTTAAACCATATTGAAAATTATTATCAAAAAGCGGAAGATAATCTGCACGGTAATTTTCTTTATTGAAGAAATTATACGTAAAATCAAGCTTGGGAAGAAAGCTTTGCCATTTCAGTTTGCGCTCACTTTCCAATATATTATGTTTCTGATTATAATATAAAACTGATAGATGATTGTTAATTTCTTTTCCTCTAAATTCCTGCAAAAGAAATTCAAAATCAGAGTAGGCTACATGGTCAGAAAGTTGGTTTGAAGGATAAAAAAGCTGCGAAATTTCAAATAATTCCTGTCCGTCTTTCCATAAAAATACCTGAAGCTGCTGTGTACTTTTTACAAAATTAAGATAAGCATCTCTCTGCTGAAGTTCAAAACTTTGTAACTGAGAAATGGCTTCAACCGTATCTATGGCGGGTCTCTCTCCATATTCAAACGTTTTTTTGGTAAGCTTCAAACGCTCTTTGTTGATGTCGACGATTTTAGATTTCAGCTTGTAAATTTCATAATGCTGAACCCACTCCCAATACATATTTTCAGCTTCCAAAAGAAGATTATTGGTAAGAACAGCCTGTTCGGCTTCCGTCATTTTCTGTGCAAATTTTGCCTGATCCAAAACTGCTCTTCGTTTGTCATACAATAGATTTTTAGCCAAAGGAACTGTAATTCCCATCTGATACAATCCGCCTTTGGTATCACTTGAATTTAGTTTTTCGCCATCCAAATAATTGTAACTTCCGGTTACTTCAATTCCGTACCAGGTCGGAATACCTAATTCAATATTTTTCTGTTCGTAATATCTTGTTCCATCAATATTTTTTTCGCCCAGCTTAGCCCCTAAAACAGGATCAAAACTTCCTCTTGCTTTGGTAATTTCAGATGCGGCAATTTTGTTTTGAAGTTGATATTTTAAAGCCAACGGATGATAATTTTTCACGACAGAAATAAATTCCTGAGCCGAAATTTTAAGCGAATCCTGCGCAAAGCTATTATGAAATAAAAATAAGAGTAGCGTGAAAATAATTTTATTTTGCCTTTTCATCTTTGCCTGCTTTTTCATTTTTCACTTCGTAATAATCGGGTGGGAAACCATTGATGTTTCGCCATAATTCATACCAGATCGGGACATCATTCAGAATGGCAATTCCTTGTACACCGGTTCCCATTTTGATCTTTGGCGGCCATCTTTTCTCATTTTTATCTTCAATGACCAATGCTTTGAAAAGCCCGTTCATGCTAATGTTGCTTTCCACAGCAATTACTTTTCCTGCAAATGTTCCATAGCTGGAATTCGGCCATCCAGAAAACACGATTGCGGGAAAACCATCGAAAGTACACATCACGCGCTGACCTTCTTTTACCAGCGGAAGATCAACCGGTTTGATATAAATTTCCACGGCGTGATCTACAACGGTCGGAACAATAGTGCCGATATTTTCACCGTCTTTCAGAATCTCCCCGATTCCGGCTTTGTTTAACTGAACAATCTGCCCGTCCTGAGATGCAATAATGAAGTATAAACCTTGTCTTGCCTTATAATTGGCCACCTGATTTTCAAGTTTGGCAATATCGCCGTCGCTGCCTTCAATCTGTCCCATACTTTGAAAACGGTCGCCCTCTGTTTTACTTAATTTTTCATTATAATCCTGAATGACGGAATTTTGTTCGATGCCGACATTTACAATTTCCTGACGTGTTTGAGCTACTTTATTTTCAGAAGATGTTTTTTTCGCGACAGCATTTTGATAAGAAATACTTCTTTGCTGAAACTGCGTAAGAGAAACCAAACCCTCATCATACATTTTCTTCTGTCGGGCAAACTGGTCTTCAGAAAGTTTCAGTTCGTTTCGGATGGCTTCCAATTCGGCTTCTTCGCCTGTAAGCTTATTGTTGAGCTGACTGGCCTTTATTTTTAACTGATTTAATTTTAAATCTCTCGCAGAATTCAAAGCCTGAAGCTGACTTTTTGCAGTTCCTACTTTAGCCTCATAATAATCCCGAACACCCTTTTTTGCATTTACCTGCTCCTGTGTTCTCTGTACCAAAAGCGGATCTAAATAATCATCTTTTATTTCTGAAAGCTGAAGCAAAGTATCTCCTTTTTTTACATAATCACCGTTTTTTACGTTCCATTTGGTAATTCTTCCGGGGATTGGAGAATTCAGCTGTTGAGGTCTCTGTTCCTGATAAAGCGAACTTACATTGCCTTTTACTTTTATATTCTGAGTCCAGGGAAGAAACAACGTGATAATTCCACCGATAAAAATGAATAAAAACCATCTTTTTACCCTTGATTTTTTATGAATATGATATATTTTGTCGAATGACTGTAGTTCCATTGTGGTGAAATTTTATGATAGAATTTTTAAAGTACCTTCTTCCATGTGAATATGCTGATCTGCGATCTTCAACAAGTTTTTATCCTGTGAAACAAGAATAATAGTTGTTTTTTCTTTTTTCACCTGAAGGTATTGCATCATTTTTTGCTGATGTTCCGGCTGTAATCCGGCAAACGGATTTTCTAAAATGAGAAGCCTTTTTTCGCCTAAAAGTGCCCGAAGCAGTAATATTTTTTTCTTTGAACTAAACGTAATTTCAGAATCTGTCTCGCTGATTTCTGTGAAAAATCCACTGCTGAAAAGACTTGAAATATTTTCAGTTCCGATGTGTTCAGAAAGTTCAAGGATATCTTCAGTCGTACTTTCTGTATTTCCCAGCAGGATGTTGTCTTTTACATTGCCTTGGATCACTTTCATATTTTCCAGATACAACCCGATGGAGTTTCGCATTTTCTGTTTATCGATATTCTGTAACGGGATTTTATCAAAAAGAATGGTTCCTGAACTCGGTTCAAAGAAACCGGCGATCATATTCAGCAAAAGAGATTTTCCGGTTCCTAGTTTTCCGGTTAAAACAGTAATGCTGTTTTCTTTTATTTTAAAATTAAGATTCGAAAGAATAGGCGTGCTGTCGTTGAAAGAAAAATTAACATTTTTGAACTCAATTTCAGTTCCTTTTTCTTTTTGAGAAAGTATGATTTCTCCGTTTTTTTCTTCTTTAAGATCTGTAATTTTCGAAAGTTTGGCGAAAGAAGCAATAAGATCATAATAACTTTCAAGGCTTACAATCAATTTCTCTACCGCAGCCATAATGCTTAAAACAACAATTTCTGTGGCGATAAAAGCTCCGATATTTAATTTTTGATTAATCAATAAATAGGTTCCTATCGCAAGCATTGCTAAGGTAATAATGACTTTAAAAGCAATAATAGTTTTGTATTGAAAAACCAAAACTTTGAAATGCGAAGTTCTGTGATCCAGATATTCTACCACGCGGTCGTCGGTTCCTTTCAGATGGGCACTGCTTTCAGAATGCATTTTAAATGTCTTTACAGATCCTGCAATATCTTCTATCCAGGCTGCCGTCTCATATTTTTTGTTGCTTTCTTCAATACTTGATTTGATGCCGCTTTCCATGGTATATCTGAAAATAATGATCACACAAATCACAACCAAAGCTCCGAATGCCAAAAACCAAGGATGATAAAAGGAAAGCAGCAAGATTCCAAAGAAAATCTGGATCAGTGCAGTCGGAATTTCCAATAAAATTTTTGAAACACCTTTCTGAAGATTCTGAATATCAAAAAATCGGTTAACAAGCTCCGGGAGGTAATATTTTCTTGTGTAGGAAAGGTTTATTTTAGGAATTTTTTCCGCAATGGCCATTGAAAACTCAACATATATTTTCTGCTGTATTTTCTCGATGATCTCAATCACTTTCAGTCTGAAATAGCCGACAAGCCATGTTCCGATAACAACAAAAAAGATTAAGATATAAATTGAAGTGGCCATTGTGGCACCCATTACAAAACTCACAATAGACTGTATTCCCAACGGAATGCTCAGCGAGACAAGTCCATTCAAAATAGCATAAAAATAAATATTGGTAACGTCTTTTTTTTCTTTTGTAATGTAGCGGATTAATCTTTTTCCCTGTTCATTAGCAGTTATTTCCATTTTCTTATGTTGTAAGTTTAAATGTTTTTAAATACTTCGTCGCTATTTTGTGAATGGTATGTGTGAAAACCGATTTGGATGACCTTTGAATTGCTGGAAATTCTGAAAAGATCCTTATTTTTTCGGTGGAACAAAGATAAAATATGAGATCGGGGATTATTCTTATCTAGAATTAGAATGCTATTAAAATGTGATTAGAATATAAGATGTTGTTCAGGGTTTTTTACCATCTTTACGGCATTATTCTTATCTCTGGCAGGTTCAATCCGAATAAGATTAACATTAAACTTAATGAATGCGTTAAAAGTTCTATAATTTTCTTTTTAACCTTGTTCATTTTTAGTAAATTTGTCAACCTTTAAATTTTAAAATAAAATAATAAAAATAATATGAATCTTCACGAGTATCAATCAAAAGAGATTTTATCAAAGTACGGAGTAGCAATCCAACGTGGTTTTGTAGCTAATAATGTTGACGAAGCTGTAGCTGCTGCTGAAAAATTGACTGCTGAAACCGGAGCTCAGGCTTGGGTTGTAAAAGCTCAAATTCACGCAGGTGGTCGTGGTAAAGGTGGTGGTGTTAAGTTCTCTCCAAACATGGATAAGCTTAAAGAAAACGCTCAGAACATTATCGGAATGCAGTTGGTAACTCCACAAACTTCTGCAGAAGGTAAAAAAGTACATTCTGTTTTGGTTGCAGAAGATGTGTATTATCCAGGTGAATCTGAAACTAAAGAATTTTATGTTTCTATTCTTTTAGACAGAGCTGAAGGTAAAAATACAATCGTATATTCTACTGAAGGGGGTATGGATATTGAGCACGTTGCTGAAGTAACACCTCATTTGATCCACAATGAATTGATTGATCCTGCTTTGGGTCTTCAGGGATTCCAGGCTAGAAAAATTGCTTTCAATTTAGGTCTTGAAGGGAATGCTTTCAAAGAATTCGTAAAATTCATCTCTTCTTTATACAATGCTTATACAGGAATTGATGCTTCTCTTTTCGAAATCAACCCTGTGTTGAAAACTTCGGATAACAAAATTATCGCGGTAGATGCTAAAGTAACTTTAGATGGTAACTCATTGTTCCGTCACAAAGATCTTGAAGCGCTTAGAGATACAAGAGAAGAAGATCCTATCGATGTTGAAGCTGGTGAAGCTGGTCTTAACTTCGTGAAACTAGACGGTAACGTTGCTTGTATGGTAAACGGAGCTGGTCTTGCAATGGCAACTATGGATATCATCAAATTATCTGGTGGTAACCCTGCAAACTTCCTAGACGTAGGTGGAACTGCTGATGCTCAGAGAGTACAGACTGCTTTCGGAATCATCTTGAGAGATCCAAACGTAAAAGCTATTTTGATCAATATCTTCGGAGGTATCGTAAGATGTGACAGAGTTGCTCAAGGGGTTGTAGATGCTTATAAAGCTATGGGAAGCCTTCCTGTTCCATTGATCGTAAGATTACAGGGAACTAATGCTGTTGAAGCTAAACAATTAATTGATGATTCAGGTCTTCCTGTACATTCTGCAATTACTTTAGAAGAAGCTGCAAACAAAGTAAAAGAAGTTTTAGCTTAGTCTAAAATTTTTATATAAAAAAAACCGTTTCATTTTTGGAACGGTTTTTTCTTTTTTGGAATTAAATAATGCTTAATGGAAAAATTATATATTCCGAATCCATGTTCAGAAAATTGGGAATCCATGTCTTTTCAGGAAAAAGGAAGGTTCTGCTCTGTATGCAATAAATGTGTGATTGATTTTACACAAAAGAATAAGGACGAAATTAAAAGTATTTTCGCTGAAAGAAAGGAGGAAAATATTTGTGGAAGATATTATAGTCATCAATTAACCAATCGTGTTAATATGTCTGAGCAGATTAAGAGGTATTTTTTTAAATATATCCCTTCAAATCTCCAGAGTAATAAAATAGCATTAACGGTTTTTTCAGTGCTTTTGTTTTGGACGGGCTGCTCAAAATCCAAAGATGAAGTTTGTATTACAACAGAGGAGACAGTCATCGAAGACATAGAGTTGGATACAGCTCAAAATAAAAATTATGTGATTGGAGAAGCTGTAATCCGGGAAGATAAACAGACTGCGAAAAGATTATTAAAAGATAGTATTCAATTAAAGCAAAATCAGAAGAAATAATTTTTTTAATTTACATAAAAACAAACCGCCCTTATAAAGCGGTTTAATTAGTGTTAGTCATGGTTTTCGTTGATAAGACTTTCTCCATTCGTAATATTAATACTTGTAGGCGTGACCAGCTGAATATGATCTGTATCGAGACGTTCTTTAATTTTCATTAAAGCCTCACTTTTCAGCTGAAGCATATTGGCGCCGACATTCATCCAGAATTTTGTCTGAAGGCTGAAGACCCCTTGCTTTAAATCAGTGAGAATAACTTCTGCAGTATCTAATTTATCTACATTTTCCAGATTCTTAATAACATCTAAAATACCTATCTGAGCTTTGTTGATATCTTCATCGGCTGGAATTTCAAAATTTAAAATAATTCTTCGCTGCGGGGAAGCCGTTATGTTATAAAAAGGAGCATTAAAAACCACCTGATTGGGAATGTAAGCCTTCTTTCCATCGTCAGTAATAATTTTTGTCGTTAAAAAACCAATTTCCTGTACTGTTCCCGAATGGGTTCCAATAGTGATATAATCTCCGACCTTAAAAGCTTTATCAATACCGATCAGCATACCCGAAAATATACTTGAAACTAAATCTTTCAGGGCAACCCCGGCAATCACCCCGGCAACCCCTAAACTTCCGATAAACTTCCAAAGAAAACCACTGAATCCCATAATTTCCAGTGCAATGAAAGTTCCCATCAGCATAATTACAAATCGGAAAATACTGATTAATGTTACCAGTGAGCTTTCTTTTTTACTCTTGGGAAATAGTTTGTGAAAAACCTTAACGGAGAACTGACTTAAATATTTACTTGAGATCAGGAAAAACGAAAAAACTAAAACTCCAACAATTAATTTGGGAGTAAGTTCTGCAAATTTCACATACCAACTTTCAAGAACCCTATAGACAACATCGATGTAGCTTAAACCATTTTTTTGCATGAACTAAAATTATTTTAATTAAATATAAAAAAATTTAAACAAAAATTTTGCCAGTCTCAAAAAGTCTACTAAATTTGTAGACTAATAAAGCAAAATATTATGTCAATTAAACTTGGGGACACAGCACCAAACTTTCAAGCCGAATCATCTTTGGGTGATATTGATTTTTATAATTATTTAGGAGATTCTTGGGGGATTCTGTTTTCGCACCCTGCCGATTATACACCGGTTTGCACTACAGAGCTAGGTTATACTTCAAAATTGAAATCAGAATTCGATAAAAGAGGAACGAAAGTGATTGCACTAAGTGTGGATGGAGTAGAAGATCATCAGAATTGGATTAAAGATATTAACGAAACTCAAAATACAGATGTGCAATTTCCAATCATTGCAGATAAAGAAAGAAAAGTTTCTGAATTATATGATTTTATTCACCCGAACGCTTCTGCTACAGCAACGGTTCGTTCTTTATTGATTATAGATCCGCAAAAGAAAGTAAGATTGATTATAACCTATCCTGCATCAACAGGAAGAAATTTCAATGAAATTCTGAGAGTCCTGGATTCTCTTCAGCTTGTTGATTCTCATAAAATTGCAACACCTGTCAACTGGAAAGACGGAGAAGATGTTATCGTGCCTCCGACGATTTCTACGGAAGATGCCAGAAAAATATTTCCAAAAGGTGTTACAGAAATAAAGCCGTATCTAAGATATACGCCTCAACCTAATACATGATTTATTTGATTTTTTATAGTTTAGTTTTAATTTGTAAGAAAATCGCCTCGAAAATTTTTCGAGGCGATTTCAATTTATACTAGTGTATGTATATGTGAAGTGATTGATTACTTTACATCATTAACAACTTGCTTAGCCTTTGAAGTTGGCAAATAAATACTAAATCCTACATTGAAAGTAATGTTTGAATTTAATCCTTCGCTACCGAATCCAGATTGACCTTGATATTTTACTAAACCTTCTAAACCAATGTTTGGAGTAATAAAGTAAGAATAACCAGGACCAACACCGAAATCTAAACCTGTTGTAGAGTTACCTCCTTCTACAGATCTACCTCCTATACCTAAGTTACCTTCAACGAACCAACGTCCGTGGTTTAACAAGTTATCAACACCCTTCTCACCCGGAGATAGATAATAACGTCCTAAACCTCCAACTCCATATGTGAAATCTGTAGGGCTTCCGTTGGTAACTTTACTAATACCTAAATTTACGTATCCCCCAACAGCTACATTATCTTTAATAAAATAAGCTCCTTTTGGTTGTAATGCTATACTATATCCACCGCCTGTATTTAATCCGAAGTTACTAGTCAATAAGCTACTTCCTACAAGCCAGTTGCCTTTTTGAATTTGAGCGTTCGCAGTTGTTGCTAAACCAGCGACTGCTAGTATTCCTGTTAAAATTAGTTTTTTCATAATTTAATTATTTTATTAATTAATTGTTTATCATTTGTTAAAGTAGGGTAAAAACAATAAATATGCCAGAATACTTTATTTTAGCTAATTTCTCACAATTAATGTTAATTTATACAAAATTAATATTCGGTTATTTTAACATTTTAATTAAAAAAAATATAATATCATAAAAATAGCAAAATAATAGAAACAATAATCCCAACAGTAGTGAAAATTATTCCTCTTTTAAAGATTTTTGATTTTGGGTTAAACATCCAAAAACTTGATATGACAAAGAAGAAGAGTGATATGCCAAAGAAGGCATTAATAGGTGACAATTTGTCCTTTGACTGTGATTTATGAAGTTTTGTCATTTTATCCAATACAAAGGGAAGTTCTTTCTTGCTGTATTGAGCTTGTCCGGTTGATGCATTGTAAGTTCCCTGTTTAAAGGTAAGAAGAGCGCCTTCGGTTTTTTCAACCTCAAGGTTTTTAATTTTTAATTCTTTTCCGAGTTCTTTTTCATTGAGTTCTTTAGCAATGATTTTGTCGTATTTTTTTTCTTTTTTAAGGAAATCCGTATCTCTGTAAATTAACAGTACGCCGCTTAGAGCATAAACAGCCATAATTCCTGCCAGAAAATAGCCCAGATAACGGTGTGTGATTCTCATAAAACTCCTTGTATCCTTAATCTTATCCATATCTAAAAAGTTTGTTATTTTAAAATTCAAAAGTGGAAACTGCAAATTTGCAACTTCCACTTTATATAAAGAAATTATTATCTGTATAAAATATTACAGTTTATAAGTTAATGTGAAATAGTAGTTTCTAGGTGTAATCGGGTTTACAGAATAGTTTTCATGAACATTGTAATTAACAACATCAAATAAATTCCCAACCTTTCCCTGAATCATGAATTTCTTCCATTCGTAGCCTAAAGAAAGAGAAACAGTTGTGTAATCCTTTAAATCAAACATTCTACTTACACCATTTCTTGAAGCTAAGCTATTACTCCCGGTTTTTGTATCATTCCACCCTGCAATTCTGTCTCCAATATAATAGATACCCGCACCAATTTTAAGACCTTTTACATAATTGGTAAATTTATAGAAAACAGATGCACTTGCTGTTGTAGCAGGAGTTCTTACCAATCTTTGATTCTCCACATATCCGAAGGCTTCCGGCGTATCCAGATATACAGAGTTATTATATGAAACTCCTCCTATTATCGATAGATTTTCAGTTGGGTTTCCCGTGATATCTAATTCTACGCCACGGCTTCTCATTTTTCCGGCAAAATCTTTAATTAAGCCATTTGGATCTAATTGCTGCCCCGCATCATTTAATGCTACCTGGTAGTAATTTCTATATAAGATTTGATAAACTGTAAGATTGATTGCTAATGCATTGTTCCAAAGATTTTTCTTAGCGCCCACTTCATATTGATCAATATTTGTTGGAGTTAATGCTTCATCATTTCTTAATCTGCCCGTGTTGGCAACGAAAGAATTTGTGTAAGTAGCAAAAACAGATAAATTATCATTTGGAGCATATATCAAACCTACTTTTGGTGAAATGGACTGATCCGACGATGATGTATTATCTACTAAGCCTTTACCAGTTGTTGAATTTGGTAAAACAACGCCACTTTTAGTTGTTTTAAACTTAGTGTTTATGGTTGGCATATTTTCGATGTATGACCAACGCAATCCGGCTATTACTTTGAATTCTTTAGTAAGACTAATGAAATCTTGTGCATACACACCTATTCTTCTTGTATTAATACGGTTTTTTTCTAATCTTGTAGATTCTGGTATTGCTCCGCTTGCCCAACTTGATGGATCGTCTAGATAAAGAATTCCATTGCTGTTTCCATTTGTTCCATATAAATAACTGTTTCCGTAAGGCAGATTATTCGTAGGGTTATAATAAGTATAAGAATCTGCAGCGCTGTAATCCGCATCAGCTCCAATTAATACTTTGTGATTAATTTTTCCGGTATTAAATTCGCCATTTAAGTTTATTTGTGCAGAAGTATAGTTTTGTTCGTTATACGTTCTGTTTAAAGGTCTTTTCCATGATAATCTGTTACTGGCGTATCCCCATTGAACTCTTTCTGTAGAAAAATAGTCTTTAGTATAGTTTTGGTATGATGCCGTAGAATTTAAAGACCATTTTTCATTAAACTGATGATTAAAAGTAACATTTGTTGAAACTTGTTCTATATTCTGATATTGCCAATCTGTTCCTAAAAATGCATTTCTAGGCAACAAATTATTTAATTCATAAGTTAATCCATCTTGTTTGGTAATAGACCCAATCCCAAAATCTGGTGTAAAATCATTTTTAAGATAATCTGCCTCTACAATTAATTGAGATTTTGGGCTCAGATTAAATAAAAACGAAGGATTGAAATAATACTTTTCCGACTGTACCACATCTCGGAAACTTTCTGCATATTCATAAGCACCATTTACTCGGAATGCAATATTTTTAGAAAGAGGTCCGTATATATCTACCGTGGGCTTATATGAATTCCAGCTTCCAGCATTTAACCCTATATTTCCACCGAAATTAAACTTAGGTTTTTTTGTAATCATATTGATGACACCTCCGGCAGCAGTATTTCCATATAGCATGGCGTTGGCTCCTTTTAAAACTTCCACTCTTTCCAATCCGCTTACTTCAGGGAAAACACCACTGTTGATTCTTGATCCATTTTTGAAAATATTATCATTTCCTAAAATAAATCCTCGACCTCCAAAACTATCCTGAGAGTTTCCTCTGGAAGATGTAAGGTAAATACCGTTTACGTTCTGTAGGACATCACTCAATTGCTTGGCCTGTTGCTGCTCAATCACTTCATGTGTGACAATGGCAATAGGCTGCGGCGTTTCCATAACCGTAAGGTTAGATTTTGTAGAGAACGGTTTTGCTTTGTTTGGATTTCCGGTTTTGTGAAGATTGACATCTTCAATGGTTTGAGTTCTGATGGTATCAGTCTCAGTGTTTTTCATTTGTGCGGTGAAGGATATTGCAGTGAACAATAACCCTAAAGTAACTAGCTGTTTTTTCATTTTTTACCTTTATTTAGAGTGGATTTAAATAAGGCGCAAATGTAAGCTTGTAATTTAGAATTAATAAAAATAAAATTCTGATATTTATCATATTATTCAAAAGATAATGAATTATGTCTATTAATATGGTAGACTGTTCTTTAAAATGTTTTTTATAAATATATTTGTTAAAAATAAAATTATGCAATTGATAAAAGTTGGTTTATGTGCTTTCGGAATGAGCGGGAAAATTTTTCACGCTCCATTTTTAAAAGAGCACCCAGGATTTTTTATGTCTGCTGTTGTAGAACGAAGTAAGGAAGATTCAAAAGAGAAATATCCGGATGCTACGATATATTGTTCTGTAGAAGATATGCTGGAAAATGCGGATATTGAATTGGTGGTTGTGAATACGCCGGTTCAGACGCATTTTGAATATACAAAAATGGCTTTGGAAGCCGGTAAAAATGTGATTGTTGAAAAACCTTTTACTGTAAATGTCTCAGAAGCAGAAGAGCTTGTGAAATTAGCGGAAGAAAAAGGACTCTTTTTAAGTGTTTATCAGAACAGGAGATTTGACAGAGACTTTTTGCAGGTTCAAAAAGTGATTAATGAAAATAAACTAGGCAATATCAAAGAAGCTGAAATCCGTTTTGACAGATTCCGTACAACAGCAAGTGGTAAGGCTCATAAAGAAAATCCGGAAGCTACAGGTTCAGGGTCTCTTCATGATTTGGGAGCGCATCTGGTAGATCAGGCGGTTCAGTATTTTGGTTTTCCTGAGAAATTGTTTGCTGATGTTTTTTCAATGAAAGGAAAAGAATTTGCAAATGATTACTTTGAAATTATTTTGTTTTATGAAAATGATCTGAGGGTACGATTAAAGTCTTCGGTATTTAGTAAAGAGGCACACTATGCCTACGTTATTCATGGAGATAAAGGAAGTTTTTTACAGGAAAGAACCGATAATCAAGAAAATGAACTGGTAGCCGGAGCCATTCCTGTTTATGGACAAGACTGGACTCAGCCTTTGAAGGGAACAGACGGAATTTTAAACTATTTAAATGAAAATTCAGAAACAGAAAGAATACTTACCTCAAGCGAGCCGGGAAATTATATGAATTATTATCAGAATATCTATGAGCATATTGTATTTGGATATTATCTGCCGTCACCTGCGGAAGAGGTTATCCAGAATATGAAAATTATAGATGCTGCTATGGAGAGCTCAAATGCTCAAAAAGTAATTAGTCTAGCTTAATTGTGAATTATGAGTTATAAATTATGAGCCGTTTTTACAATATAAACATAACTCATAATTTATAACTCATAACTTTTTTATCCTTCTCCTAAAGCTTCCTGAAGTTCAAGCCATCTCATTTCATGATTTTCAAGACTTTCAGAAAGATTTTCCAATTCAGCTGAAAGTTTGGCGATTTTTTCATAATCACTTTCATTGTTAAGCTGATCCAAAATTTTAGTACGTTTTTCTTCCAGTTCAGGCATTTCTTTTTCGATCATTTCCAGTTCGCGCTGCTCTTTAAAAGAAAGCTTTTTCTTTTTAGATACAGGCTGGGCAGGAGTTATCGTTTCTTTTATGGGTTCAGGTTTTGAGGCCGTCGTTTTTCCTAGCGCTTCTTCTTTGCTTTTTGCTTCACGGTATTCGGAGAAATTACCGATAAAATCCTTTATTTTTCCTTCTCCCTCAAATGCTAAAATATGATCCACAATCCTGTCCATAAAATATCTGTCGTGAGAAACAATAATTAAGCTTCCCTGAAAATTCAGCAGAAAATTCTCCAGTACAGTAAGAGTCGGAAGGTCCAGATCGTTCGTAGGCTCATCAAATATCAGGAAATTAGGATTCTGATATAAAATATACATCAGATGCAGTCTTCTTTTTTCACCACCCGAAAGTTTTGAAATTGGAGAATATTGTGTCTGATCATCAAATAAAAATAATCTCAAAAATTGTGAAGCCGAAATGGTTCTTCCATTGGCCAGAGGAAAGTTTTCAGAAATTTCTTTGATAAAATCGATGACACGCTCGTCTTCTTTATATTTAAGACCTTTTTGTGAAAAATATCCGAATTTGATCGTTTCTCCAGTTTCTATTTCCCCGGAATCCTTTGGCTCAAGTCCTTGGATAATATTAAGTAAGGTAGATTTTCCTGCACCGTTTTTTCCTACAATTCCTACTTTTTCACCGCGTTGAAACTGATAACTGAAATCTTTTAGTAACAATTTATCACCATAACTTTTAGAAATATCTCTAAGCTCTAAAATTTTATTTCCAAGCCTTTTCATTTCGAAATCAAGCTCTAAAGATTCTTTTCGGGTATCAGTTTTGGCTATTTTTTCGGTCTCGTAAAAGTCATCTTGCCTCGATTTAGATTTTGTAGTTCTTGCTTTAGGCTGTCTTCGCATCCACTCCAGCTCCTTTCTGTAAAGGTTGTTGGCTTTATCGATGGTGGCATTCAGATTATCTTCACGGATCATTTTATTCTCAAGATACGTGGCATAAGAACCGTTGTGAACATAAAGGTTTTTATCTTCCATCTCCCAGATTATCCCACAGACTGCATCAAGGAAATAACGGTCGTGAGTTACCAGAAGTAAAGTTATTTTTGCTTTGCTTAAGTAGCTTTCCAGCCATTCCACCATTTCTACATCAAGGTGGTTGGTAGGCTCATCCATAATTAATAAAGTATGACGGTGCTCAGCTCTTGTTTCTGTTAATAACTTCGCCAAAGCCACACGTTTGATCTGACCACCCGAAAGAGTTCCCATTTTGGCGTCCAAATCTGTGATTTTAAGCTGCGAAAGGATCTGCTTCATTTCATTTTCAAGATCCCAGGCTTTATGGGCCTCCATATCAAGTAATGCCTTTTCGATAAAATCATGGTCTGTGGAATGAAGTGACTTGTGGTAGTTTTTCAAAGCCAGGATAGGCGCTGAATCCAAAGTCATCATAAATTCATCAATCGTAAGGTTAGAATCAAAATCAATTTCCTGATCAAACAGTACTACCTGAATATCTTTATTGATCATCACATTTCCGCTGTCTGCAATTTCTTTACCCATTAATATTTTTAAAAGGGTAGATTTTCCGCTTCCGTTTTTGGCAACGATGGCTATTTTGTCACCTTCATTGACGTGAAAAGAGACATTTTCGAACAAAACTTTGATGCCGTAGGATTTGGTAAGATTTTCGACAGAAACGTAATTCATTAGAATATAGTAGTTTGATTTATAATTTCAATTGAGCCGCAAAAGTACGAAAATGTAACAAGAAAACTTTTAAATAAACTCATACTAAAAAACGATTAATCATGATAACAAAATTGAGATCTGTCCCAAGAGAGAAATATTGGGAATATTTTATTCTGGTAGCGAGGTTTTTACTGGCTGTAATCTTTATACTCTACGGCTCCGGAAAATTAACTGAGCACGGACAGTTTGGAATTTCCGCAAAGGAAATGTCTATGCCTATTAAAGATTTGTCTTTATTCCGGGTGATGTGGTATTTGTTTGATCATGAACCTTTTAAATCTGTAGTCGGAATACTTCAGATCATCACCGGGCTTTTACTGCTTTTCCACAGAACCGTGATTTTGGGAGTTTTCTTTTTCATCCCTATTGCGGCTAATATTCTGCTGATGGATATCAGTTTTATGCCTGAGGATCTCGCAACGGTTTTTGTAAAAAGATTTATCCTGTATTTTATCCTTTGCTTCCTGATTTTATGGCATGAAAGAGAAAGAATGAAAATTATCTGGAATACGATGATTAAAGAATTTTCCTTAAAACGAAAATTTCCTGTGATTTTGTATTTAATGGTTCCTGTATTCGCGGTGGTTTTAGAAGTCTCCACTGCGCTACCGCAAATGATATATTATTTTATTAGTGAGCCTCGAAAGTCATTTGGATTTATACAGCAGGTTTTTAATCTCTTATTTTAAATTGAAATTATAACTAAATATCTGTTTGTTTTAAATTATTATTCTTTAAATGGTATTTTGTTTGTGATTTTATAATTAAAATGAATGTATTTTTATATTAAATTTATTTTGTATTGTTTTTTAATGTAGCTTTATATAGCTTATTTTAAAAATTAAAACTATGATACAGATTAACTTTTGGGCCATTTTTGTGGCCGCTTTGATTCCGTTAATTGTGGGATTTATCTGGTATAATCCAAAGGTTTTCGGAAGTGTATGGATGAAGGAAGCTGGACTTTCTGAAGAGAAAATACAGGGCGGAAATATGGGGTTTGTCTTTGTTTTCGCGGTTATTTTATCTTTTTTGGTAGCCTTTTTCCTGCAAATGGTTACAATTCATCAGTTTGGAGCTGTAGGAATGGTTGGTGGAGATGAAATGAATGCCAAAGATTCTTATGCTGCTTTTATGAAAGACTACGGCATGGCGTATCGCTCGTTTGGCCATGGTGCCTTACATTCTTTTATGGCGGGAGCTTTCTTCGTTTTTCCGATGTTTGCAATTAATGCAATGTTTGAAAGGAAATCCTGGAAATATACAATGATCAATACAGCTTACTGGACGGTTACGATTACCATTATGGGTGGGATTATTTGTGGCTGGTATGCTATTGATGGTTTTCATTGGGTAACTCAGAAATAAAAGATAACTCATTTAAAAAGATAAGGCTACATTTGTGGCCTTTTTTATGTCATATAAATTAACAATATATAAAAGTTCTTCAGCTTTGCCGGAGAACTGGAATTTGATTATTGGAGATCATAATATCATGCTTTCCAAAGAATATTTTCATGTTCTGGAAACTTCCTCTCCTGAGAACATGGATTGCTATTTGATCGGTTTTTTTCAGCATGAAGAATTAATTGGGGGAGCTTTATTTCAATATCTGAGTTTTCGTTATCATTCGACTTTTCAGAAAAATGAAGTTTGGTGTAACATTAGAAATTTCTTTGCAAAGAAACTAAGTCGCGATGTGATGATTTTGGGAAATAATATGCTGACCGGACAGAACGGATTTTACTTTAATCCGGAAAAAATTAATCTTGAGCAGGTAATTCCGCTTTTAAATGACGCTGTTGATAAGATGCAAAACGAAATCAGAAAAACGTCTTTAATAATTTATAAAGATTATCAGGCTAATTTTATTACCCATTTTAAGGGAAATGAATATAAATCTTATTTCAGATTTTCTGTTCAGCCTAATATGATGTTGAAAATAAGAGATCACTGGAAGGGTTTTGATGACTATCTCAATGACTTTTCTAAAAAATACAGAACGAGAGCCAAATCTGCCCGGAAAAAAATCGAGAAAACTGAAAAGTCAGAACTTTCGTTACCAGACATTATCCGTTACCAGACTCAACTTGATTTATTGTATCAGAATGTTGCTGACAATGCACCCTTCAATACTTTTTTCTTACCGGAAAATCATTTTAGAAGTATGAAGGAGAATTTGGGACGAAATTTTAAAATATTTGGATATTTTTTAGAAGGACAGTTAATAGGTTTTTATACTTTAATTCTAAATTCAGAGGATATTGATACTTATTTTTTAGGATATAATAAAGAACTTCAAAAAGAAAAACAGCTATATCTGAACATGCTGCTTGATATGGTTGAGTTTGCTGTTACCAATCAATTTAAAAGAGTTATTTTCGGAAGAACAGCATTGGAAATTAAATCTACTGTAGGAGCGGAACCTTTTGAAATTTTTGGATTAATAAGACATAACAGTTTTATCATTAATCCTTTCATGAGCTCTGTTTTTCCTTCAATTTCTCCAAAAATCGATTGGGTCCAAAGGAAACCTTTTAAATAAAATATCTATGCTGTTTTTGAAATTTTAGATGTTTCCTATAACAATGATCACTGTCTGGTGATTCTTTAAAATAATTTTAACACAAACGAAATTAATTTTAATATCCTGTTATGAGTATTTGTTACCGGAATTATTGATTTTTGCTGCAAACTTTTAACATGAAAAAAATCAATTCGTTATTTCTATTATTCTCAGCTTTTTATTTTAATGCGCAAATTGTTTCGGGAACAGTTTTTTCAAAAGAAGAAAATAAACCGATTCCTTATGTGAAAATTGGAGTTGAAAGAGAGTCAAAAGGGATTATATCTGATGAAAAAGGAAATTTTTCTATTGATCTTTCCAAAGCAAATACATCTCATAAACTGAAAATTGAAGTACCCGGATATGAAGTTTATACCCAGAATATTGGAGAATTTATCAAGAATAATCCACAAAAAATTGTTTTAAGCGAAAAGGTTAAAAATATTCAGGAAATAAAGATCAAACCTAAAAAACTGGTAGATAAAAACTGGGGAGTCAATACAAAAACGAAACATGTCATCTATTCGGTAAATCCATCATTTAATAATGAAAATTTTCTGGGCGAAACGGCTTTGGAATTTAGCACGAATAAAAGATCTAAAATCAAAAATATCAACTTAAATATTGCAAGTTATAAATCAGATCAGCCTGTTTTAATGCGTTACAGTGTCTATAGTGAAAAAAACGGGCTGCCGGATAAAAATATTCTGGATGAAGAAATTACTGTTGAACTGGCGGAGGATAAGATAAAAGACGGAACATTTACAATAGATGTTAATGATCAGAATATTTGGGTGCAGGGCAAATTTTTTATTGGAATTCAGTTTCTGAAAAGATTTGAAGGCAGGATAGGAATCAGTGCTGCACTATTCAGGGCAGGTTTTATCAGAGAGTTTTATGGAGACTGGCAGAAGATGTCTATTGCTGCTCCTGCTATAAATATTGATGTAAAAGTGGATAAGAACGGTAAAAATATCAAAGACGAAGTAAAAGATAACGACAGAGCTTCTGTGCTCACACCGGATATCAGTCAATACACTATTGAATCTGAAAATTCTGTTTACGGTAAAAATGATGCTGTCGGAAAAACAGTGAAATTAAATGATGCAGAATTGTATTATGAAACGTATGGAGAAGGTGAGCCTCTTATTTTGCTTCATGGAAACGGAGGAAGCATACAGGAATTTTATAAACAGATTCCTGAACTTTCCAAACAGTTTAAAATTATTGCTATTGATACAAGGGCTCAGGGTAAAAGCATAGATTTTACGAAAGGTGATTTAAATTATAAAATTTTTGCTGATGATCTTAACAATCTAATGACTCATTTAAATCTAACGAAAATCAATATTTTAGGATGGAGTGATGGTGGAAATACAGGATTGGAATTTGCTTTGAAATATCCTCAAAATCTAAATAAACTGATCATTATAGGAGCCAATACTTTTCCTGAGGGTGTTGATGTAGAATTGTTGAAAAACTTTAAAAGTAAAGTGAAATTTATGGATCTTGCCAATCAAAGGGAACATGATACTGAAAAAAGGCTGCTGAATTTAATGTTGAACGAACCGAATATCAATAAGAAGTCTTTAAGTCAAATAAAAAATCCGGTTTTTGTTATCGTAGGAGAAAATGACGTAATCAAAAAAGAGCACACCGAAATGATAGCAAAAGAAATCCCCAATACAAAACTGAAAATTTATCCCAAGGCTTCGCATTATCTTCCTTTCGAAATTGCTGACGAGCTGAATAAAGATGTGATCGATTTTCTGAAAAATTAATCGATAGTAAGTCTCTTTAAAGACCACAAACTTCCATTGTAGATATCTACATCTACTTTGGTGTTGATCCCGTGAACGATTCCGTTTTCTGTAAACTGCCAGAAATCCCAGTCGGTATCAGGAGATGGAGTAGGGACATCGTTATAATTGGCCAGCCAAAGGGGATAATCATCAAACTCCCCTTTCAGAAAATCTTTGTAGTAATGGTAGTAGGTGTAAATGATAGGTTTTTCACCATAAGTTTCTTCAACGATTTTACACCATACCTTTAAGTCTTCAATCAGTTTTTTATTGGTTTTTCTTTTTGGGATTTTTTCGATATCCAGAATCGGAGGGAGGTCACCACTTTCCAGTTTTACATTTTCTAGAAAATTATTTGCCTGAATCACAGGATCTTCATCGGCTCTGTAAAAATGATAGGCACCGCGGACCAGATTGTATTTTTTTGCCTGACCCCAGAATTCATCAAAATGTTTGTCTGCATTTCTGTTGCCCATCGTGGCTCTCATGACTACAAACTCCAGAGGAATGGTTTTGTTTCCGATGCTTAAACTGTCCCATTTGATATCTTCTCTGTTCTGATAATGTGAAATATCAAAGCCATAGGTTTTATCGAGATTACTGCTGATGATTCTTTGAATTCTCAGGGTTTCCTTTTCAGAGTTGTGAAGTTTTTTATGAGTGAATTTGTTAAAGTACAAAGCATAATAATAGCTGATGGACTGTTTTAAGTACAATCCCGTTCCTATTAAAGCAATGATCAAAATAGCCAATACCACTTTTCTACGGAAAAAATAATTCTTTCTCCGTGTTTTGTGAATGTTTTTGGCAGTTTTTTTGGTGTACTTTTTTGGTGACATAAAGTTTTGCAAAACTAGCTTTTTTCACTTCTAAATGCTAAATAAAATCAGTAAATTTGTATACTATGGAAACACGCGAAAAGATCATCATTATAGGAGGAGGTTTTGCGGGACTGCAACTTGCAAAAACATTGAACAATAAAAATAAAAAAGTAATTGTTCTGGATCGAGTAAATCATCATATGTTTCAACCGCTTTTCTATCAGGTAGCGTGTGGAAGGATAGAACCTTCCAATATTTCCTTTCCATTCAGGAAAATTTTTCAGCAGTCAAGAAATACTCAATTCCGTTTAACAGAGGTTCGTGAAATTGATCCGGCTAATAATAAAGTGATTACGGATGAAGCTGAGTTTACGTATGATAAATTAGTCATTGCAACAGGTTGTAAAACTAACTTTTTCGGTAATAAAGATCTTGAAGGCAAAGCTTTCGGAATGAAAAATACTCAGGAAGCAATCGGCATCAGAAATCATGTTTTGATGACTTTTGAAAAACTGATCATTGAAAAAAGCCGAAGTGATGACGGAAACTGGAATATTGTAATTGTAGGAAGTGGTCCCACCGGGGTAGAACTGGCCGGAGCTTTTGCAGAAATGAAAAAGGAAATCCTGCCGAGAGATTATCCTTATATGAATTTTGATCACCTTAAAATTATATTGATCAGTTCCACCGAAAAACCTTTAGCGGTCATGAGTCCGGAAGCTCAGGAGAAATCTGAAAAATATCTCAAAGATTTGGGCGTGACTTTTCTGAGTGAGGAGTATGTGACCGATTATGACGGAGATAAAGTCTTCATGAAGAGCGGAAAAGAAATAGCTTCCAATAATGTAATCTGGGCAGCCGGAGTTACCGGAAATGTTGTGGATGGTTTTCCTGAAGAAAAATTAATTAGAAACAGATACATCGTAGATCGATATAATAAAATCAAAGGCTATGATAATATTTTTGCGATAGGAGATATTGCCTATATGGAGACTCCGAAATATCCTCAGGGGCATCCTCAGGTAGCAAATGTAGCCATTAATCAGGCGAAAAATTTAGGGAAAAATCTGATAAAGAAGAGTGAAGCCGAATGGCAGGAATATGAATACGACGATCAGGGTTCATTGGCTACCATCGGGAAACACAGGGCAGTAGTAGATTTACCGTTTATAAAATTCCAGGGCTTTCTGGCATGGTATTTCTGGATGTTTTTACACTTGATGTTAATTTTAAGTGTAAGAAATAAACTGGCGGTATTTTTTAACTGGATGTGGAGCTATTTTAATAAAGATTCTTCTTTAAGATTAATAATTTTGCCAAATAAGAAAAACGAAACAGTACAATGAGAATTGATATTATAAGCGTACTTCCTGAGCTGATGGAAAGTCCGTTTCAGACTTCTATTTTAAGAAGAGCAATGGATAAAGGGTTGGTAGAAGTACATTTTCACCAGTTGAGAGACTGGTCAATCAATAAGCACAGGCAAATTGATGATGAGCCTTACGGAGGCGGAGCAGGAATGGTAATGATGATAGAGCCTTTAGATAAATGTATTTCTGAACTGAAATCTCAGAGAGCGTACGATGAGGTCATTTATCTGACACCGGATGGTGTGACTTTAAATCAAAAAATAGCCAATACACTTTCTATCAAAAATAATCTGATCTTCTTGTGTGGACACTATAAAGGGATTGATCAGCGTGTAAGAGATTTACATATTACCAAAGAAATTTCTATAGGAGATTACGTTCTTACAGGTGGAGAGCTGGCAGCATGTGTTCTTGCAGATTCTATTATCCGTTTACTTCCGGGCGTTTTAAATGATGAACAAAGCGCTCTTACCGATAGTTTCCAGGATGATCTTCTGTCACCACCTATTTATACAAGACCTGAAGTTTATAAAGGTTTAGAGGTGCCAAAAATTCTATTAAGCGGTAATTCCGGTAAAATTGAAGAATGGCGTCATGATGAAGCTGTGAGGATTACTAAAGAAAAACGTCCCGATTTACTTTAAAAAAAGTTGCAGAAATTCGTTAACCTCAACCTTTTTTTTCACATTTTTACGGTTCTATTTACGGAATGGAACAATAATTGCAATTAAAGGGATTGAGGTTTAAATACTTGGCTGTAAATGTAATCTATAATATATTTTATTCTAAGTTTTTTAAATTTTATATACTGTTTTTATCTTACTTGATTAAGTGATTTTCTTAATTAACTGAAATTTTAAACTGTATATAAGTATTTGGTTATGTTTATTTAATGTCATCGTTATGAATTGAATATAAAATTAATATGAATATATTATAAATAAATTAACCATATTTCAAAAAAAATAATAAATTTACATTCTGAAAGCGAATGTATATTTTAAAGAATTGAAAAGATTGTAGATGGAGCTGTTCTCTTTTTATAATGTAGAAAATTTATTTCTACCGGATCCGAAGCCAGTTCATAAATTAGATCCTACCAAATCAGGACTAAGAAACTGGGACGAAAAAAGATATAAGAACAAACTCTTTAAAATATCTCATGTATTTCAATTGATGAAGGAGGAGAATGGCGTTCTGCCATTTATGATCGGATTGTCCGAAGTTTCCGGAAGGAAAGTTTTGGAAGATCTTGTGCAGATGGATCCTTTTAATTCTGAATACGGAATTGTACATTACAATTCTATGGATGAAAGAAAGGTAGATGTAGCTATGTTATATGATAAAAATAAAGTAGAAGTTATAGATTCAGAAACTATTACTTTCTTCTTTGAAATTATAAACAAAAACACAGAAAATTACGATACAACTAGGGATGTACTTTATTCAAGAGTGAAATATAAAGGAGAGATTATTAATGTTTTTATCGCCCACCTTCCCTCTAAGCGAGAAAAAGATGTTAATAAACCAAAAAGAGACTTTATAATGAGCGAAATCCGGGGGCGGATATTGAATATTGTGAATGAAGAAAAGGAACACGTTATTCTGTGTGGTGATTTTAATGAAAACCCAGATGATGAAAATTTAGTAAAAATTCTCTACGACAACGCCCAAGAAAAGGTTCTGGAGAACCCATTTCAAGAGTTGTTTTCCACAAGAAATTATTCTACTTTTCATTATAAATCTGGACTGCTGTTTGATCAGATTATATTGTCAAAATCACTTTTTGATAATGATGGTTTCTCATTTCAGGACGCTGAAGTGTTTAACGCTGAGAAAATTAGCAGTCGGGACAGGAATTTTGAAGGCAGACCCTTTCGAACGTATGCGGGTACGAGATATTTGGGAGGCTATAGCGATCATTTTCCGGTTTTTGTTAAATTCAAAAGTTTATAAAATATTAGTAAAAACATAAATAATAAAAAAAAGTAGAAAATGAAAAATTCAAGCAACGCAAACTACCATTTGGATTCAATCGACAAAGAAATTATCTATATGTTGATGGATAACGCTAAAACTTCTTTAGCTCACATTTCAAAAAATGTTGGGATCTCAACTACAGCTGTTCACCAGAGAATAAAGAAACTGGAACATGCAGGTGTTATTGAAAACTCAATCTCTTTCTTAAACCCTAAAAAAATCGGATATAAAGTAATATCATATATTGGTGTATTCTTGGATCAGCCAAGTCACTATCCGGAAGTGGTAAAGTCTCTGAAAGATATCAATGAAGTGGTGGAAGCTCATTACACAACCGGTAATTATACAACTTTCTTAAAGGTTTTGTGTAAAGATAATGATCACTTAATGCAAATTCTTAGCAAACTTCAAAAGCTAAAAGGCGTGACAAGAACAGAAACTTTCATATCTTTGGAACAAGGTATCTACAGACAATTGAAAGTATAACAGATTATGAACATTGCACAATATTTGGATTCGACCTATCTGAAAACGCCCGCACAATCAGGTATGTCAAACGAAGAAACTTTAGAAAAAGATATAGAACTTACACAGGAAGCTATTGATAATGGTATTTTTGCAGTAATGATCCGTCCGGATTATGTATCTGAAATTAAAAAGTACATCAACGACAAAAATTCAAATGTTGTAGTAGGCACTGTTATAGGTTTTCATGAAGGAACGTATTCCATAGATGAAAAGCTTGCAGAGGCTACTCAGGCAATACAAAACGGAGCAGACGAATTAGATTTTGTTATTAATTATAATGCATACCTGAAAGGAAATACGGATCTGGTAAAAAATGAATTTGTAAAATGTACACAATTGTGCTTACAGCATCATAAAATTGCGAAATGGATTATCGAAATTGCAGCTTTAACAGATGAGCAGATTGCAGATCTTACTAAAAATATTTCTGATTGGGCAGAGGAAAATTTCTCTGATAACGACTTGTCAAATATCTTTGTAAAGTCATCTACAGGCTTTTATGAAACTACCGGTGGAAAGCCAAACGGAGCAACATTTGAAGGTGTAAAAATTATGCTTGATAATGCCGGAAAACTTCCTGTAAAAGCAGCAGGCGGTGTTAGAACTCCAGAGGATGCAGAGAGAATGATTAATATGGGCGTTAAAAGAATAGGAACGTCTTCAGCATTGGCTTTGATTAAAAATCAGTCCGCTTCAGAAGGATATTAAAATAAAATTCACTCAATACATAAAAAGAAACCATCAAAATATTTTGATGGTTTTATTTTTTTTATAACTGTGCCTGATATTCTGTATAAAAGGCCTGAGTTTCTTTAATAAGTGTATCCATTTCTTCTAAGGTAAAAACCTCAAGGAATTTCTTTCTGAATTCTTTAAAGTGAGGTACCCCGCGGAAATAGTTGCTGTAATGCTGCCTCATTTCAACCAGTCCAAGTCTTTCACCTTTCCATTCAACACTCCATTCAGCATGTTGGCGGACTGCCAGTAGTCTGTCTGAAATATTAGGCTCCGGTAAATGTTCACCGGTTTCGAAGAAATGTTTAATTTCATTAAAAATCCATGGATATCCAATAGCTGCACGACCAATCATAATTCCGTCGCAGGCATATTTCTGCTTGTATTCCAAAGCCTTTTCAGGAGAATCAATATCACCGTTTCCAAAAATTGGAATTTCAATATTAGGATTTTGCTTGATTCTTGAAATGTGCTCCCAGTCAGCTTCCCCTTTATACATTTGGGCTCTGGTTCTGGCATGAATTGTCAATGCCTTGATTCCGGTTTCCTGAAGACGTTCTGCAACTTCATCAATGTTGATAGAAGTACTGTCCCAACCCAAACGAGTTTTTACCGTTACAGGAAGGTGAGTAGAGCTTACAACAGCTTTTGTAAGGCGAACCATTAAATCTATATCTTTTAATACTCCGGCACCGGCTCCTTTGCAAACCACTTTTTTTACAGGGCATCCAAAATTAATATCTACCAAATCAGGATTTACAGTTTCCACAATTTTGGCTGACATCGCCATGGCTTCCTCATCACCACCGAAGATCTGGATTCCTACGGGTCTCTCATAATCGAAGATATCGAGTTTTTTTCTGCTTTTCATCGCATCACGAATTAAGCCTTCAGAAGAGATAAATTCTGAATACATTAAGTCTGCACCATGCATTTTACATAATCTTCTGAACGGAGGGTCACTCACGTCTTCCATCGGAGCCAGCAAAAGCGGAAATTCCGGCAGTTCTATGTTGCCTATTTTTACCATGGCGCAAATTTACGAAATTCTTAAAAAATAAAATCCCTCAATTTGATTGAAGGATTTTATAAGTGTTATTTGTTATAGCAAGCTAATATTTTATTGTAATTTTTATATAATTTACTGAGGGAATACACAATAAGCCATCAGTTTTTATATGAATCGCTTTTATGTTGTAAATATTTAAATTGTTAGCAGCCAACATACTTTTAAAACCATGTAAAACGGTATTGGTAGCATCATTTGTCATAAACCCACCAGGTCCGCTAAACATATCTCCATAGATGGCGGCATTATCACCATCTTGTCCGATGGTAAACGTTTTAGTCTCCCAATTGTGCCCTTCTGAAAATATAGAAAAAGCAGTTTCGTTACTATATCCGTAATAAATAGGGAATATACTCGGAGAGATTACTTCATCCCAAGGGAAAAGATTTCTGATCACAAAATGTGATAAATCAACTGTATATCTATCTACATCCGGACCTTGTATTAAAGGACTGTTATCCCAAAATGCTACAGTATAACCTGTGATATAAGGATAATTTGGATTAACATTAATAGGATTGGTAAAGCTTCCACCACCACATAGAACATTTTTATCTACAGAAGACATTAAAGTTCCTGTAGTGTTTTTTGAAAGTTGTGATTTTGATGTAAGATCTTCATGATGGTTGTTAAGATCGTCAGTTTCATTCGTCTGGCATGCAGAAAGAATGAATACACTGAAAAGTGTAAAAAGAATTTTTTTCATGGTGATAATTAATATTTCACTAAATATAGAATAATATTTTGAAATATTAAATGACTTATGCTAAAAAAATAATGAACTGCTAAAAACTTGCTTTCACCTGCATACTTCCGATATGTATTGTTCGGTCTCCGGAATTTCTTCCTTCATAGTTAAGGTTTAGCTGCAGGAATGAGTTGATAGCCTGTTGAATAAATACGCTCCAGACTTGGTTTTTTCCAGGTTTTAGACCATCCAGCATCTGGTTTCCTACAATGCTGAAATTGTTTCCGTTAAAATCATTATTAATAAATGAGAAGTTTCCTCTAATGGATGTTTTTTTTCGGTCCCACTGAATGGTTCCTGTAACATCAAAAGCTTTCAGTAGCTCTTCTCCATCCATTCTCTGTTTTTGTCGGTATGCAGAAGATAGTTCGGCCTGAATAGCATCTGTGAACTTATAAGTCGCTTTAGGCTTGGTCTCAAAGTTATTCAGACGGTAATCTCGTGTTGCAAAAAGCTGTGAAGAGTTTTTAATATCATGAACGGAATTTTCCCAGTCTACTCTGAATTCTTTGTTGAACCAGTATCCGATATTCAGGAAATGAGAAGTCTGTTCACGCTCTTCATTACTGAAATTGGCATTGATGAGGTTGTCATTAGAGATAAAACGATAGTTTCCGTTCCAACCTGACTTCTCTGTCGGACTGAACTGAACTGATGTTAAAATATTTTGATTTTTAAGAATCTGATCTGCATTTTTTTCGAATGGGTTAATCACCAAAACCTTGTCTTTTTTATAGAAAGAGTTTTGGGAATTTAAGGAAATATTAAAATTCCAACGTTTTAAAAATGCATTTTCAGAATTGAAAACGACAGATGGGTTGACGAATAAAGCCAGCTGTAATTTATTTTTATTGGAAGGTAAATAGCGTACAGAATTGGTGTACACTCTAATATATTGGGCCAAATCCGAATACTCGGCAATTTCAAATTCGTCAAGCTGCTGAATTCCGTCACCGTTATAATCGGTCCATTTATAGACACCCTGCCCATCTGTTACTTTAATATACTGAAATTCTCTTTGCGCTTCCTGTCCGTTTCCTAATTCATAAAATGCCTGCAGACGCATACCGTTTCGGAAAAGCTGTTGGTTGTACAGGATATTTCCGACTACAAAATCATTATTCCTTGACATATCGGCATCCTGATTCTGATAGAAGAATTTTCTATAGTGAATTAAGGCATTTAATGTAGTTTTTTCTGTTTTAATCAACTGACTTTCTGCCATAAATCCTAAAATGTTATTCATGCTTTGAAGCCTGTTATCACGAACGGAATCATTGTCTCGCATATAAACTTTAGCCAATAATTTTGTTCTTGTACTGTCCCCGATTTTCTTTTGAACAAAAATTTCTTTCCAGCTGAAACTTGTAACATCCATCAACTGGGTGTCATTGTATTTCTTTTCATTGTGTTCCATACTACCACCGATTGCCCAACTTCCTTTTTTGCCGGTATATTCGGTAGAAACACCACCTCTGATGAATTTGGTGTCCTGAAGAGTAGCATTGGTACTTAGGTAAGAAAGATTTCCTTTGGTGAAAAATTTTTTCTTGATCCATCCGAAATCAAGATCATTTTTAATTCCTTTATAAGAATCCTGCTCATCAAGATAGTTGACTCTGTAGTTTAAAGTTGATTTATTATTCCATTTATTTAAAAAGCTGAAAATAAATCTGTTTTGTGTTCTTCCGCTGAATTCCTGAGCCAGGTTAAAATCTCTGGAAAATTCTACATCATTAATACGGTCCAGAATATGGAACTGTCTGTCAATGTACTGATATTCAAAGCTTGGAGTACCGTTCCAGTTATTTTTTGTAAACTTTTTATTTCCGAATACACGCCATGCGTAGCCTACATTCTGATCCGAATCTTTTGATGAGAAAAGATTGACATCATAATTACTTAAGGAGAAATCGGCACCTATTTTTCCATCTTTTAGTAAATACTCCGAATTTAAAGAGTATACCTGAGACTTCTGAGGTGAAGGTAATTTTCTTACTGCTCTGTAATCTCCCAAATTAGGTCCTGCATATTCAAAAACACGACCGTTATTGGTAGTCTGAGTAATTTTATAGTCTCCAAGATTTGATCCGAAATAAGTATAAGAAACTGTATAAAGAGTTTCATTCGGATCAGTGGAAAACTGATAATAATTGCCGCTCGGGTTTTGCACCAATCGGTATAGTATTTTATTTACGTCATATTCTGTAACGACTCCCGATGGAGCGTACATCAGATCAGGATTGTTCCCGGCATCAGCTAAGATCTGCTCATCTTCAGGAGAAAGATTTAAAGAAAGCGGAGCATTTTTATTATCATTTTCCATAAACCAGTTCAGCCCCAGCTTCAGTTTTTCTCTTTTATGCTCTACTTTTCCGGTAAATAAATATCTGGAATAATTTCTATTTGTATAGTTATAAGAAATAGTAATGAAGTTTTGTTGGAAAATAGGACGGAAACTGGTAAAGGTAACTTCTCCTGTATTGTAATTAATGATATAATCCTGGTTTTCTCCACGTTTCATTAAAATACCGTCGATAAAAACCTGTTCCGAACCTGAAATAAGAGTGATAAACTGTTCACCGTTTTTACCTGTTAGTCGATATGGTCCCTGATTTCCCTCAACCCCTTGAAAACGAACCCTGTGAAATTCACTTCGGGCAACACCCATGGATACATCTACAAATGTCTTATTTTCTTTGCCGAATTCGGTCTGAAATTCAAGACCCATGCTTCGTCTTTGAAATTTGGCGAAATAATTTTTAGATTCTACCAAGTCTAAGTGACCGGCTCTTAAGATCGATTTATCCTTAATATTAAGCTGCATATAGATTTTATCAAACTCTTCTAAAGTTTGCGTATATCCATCAGCCTGGATGGGTAAATTGTGATCTGAAATACTGGCGAGAATAGTAACATCTTTCGAAAGTCTTCCTGAAATCTGTAAATCCATAGAGCTCTGTACAGATTGCCCCTGATTGTTACCAAACGTGATTCCCCTAATAATGGAACCTTTAGAATTTAGCTCTCCAAGAAATCTTTTTTTATCATTTTTAGCAAGTACGGCCTCATCTACAACTATTCGGTTGCTTGTTTTAACAAAATCTAAAGTATCTTTTGCAAAAATGTCCTGTTCAAGCCTGGCAGCAAGTATACTGTCTCTTTTTATACTGTCTTGTGGGATATTGGGATTAGTCCATGAAAAAACCTGTGCGTTACTTGAGAATAAGCCCATAAAAAACAACACGAATATCAGGATATAATTCCGCAAGCCTCAGTAAAAATAATTGGTAAAAATAGCTAAAAAATGTTAATGATTAGGGTTTTAGCATTATTAACAAAAAATTAACCCAATTATTGTATTGAAAAGAAAAATTCCTGTAATTTTGTAATGTAAATTATTAATAATTAAATTTTTAAACTATGAAGAAGATTTATTCTCTTATTGCAGTAGCATTAATTTCAACTGGTGCATTTGCTCAGAACTTAGTATCTAATCCAACTTTTAATAACGGATTGACAGGATGGACTGCTGGACCTACTAATTCATATCAATTACCAAATTTGGTAGCTGCTGATGGTCATAATGGAACGAATTCAGCTCAGTATCAAAATGCAACAGCAACTACAGGATTTTATCAGGATGTTCCTGTAAGTGCAGGACAGTCTTATACTGTTTCTTTCTGGTACAAAGCAACAGGAGATGGTACTGACGCAAGAATATGGTCAGTTTATAAGGATGCATCATCAAATATTATCTATCAGCAAGGTAACGCAAGTACAGTAGGTACAGATCCTTTAAGAGGACCTGAGAATGGATACTTAGCAACTTCTGGTGCGTGGACTCAGTTTACAACTACGGTTACTGCTCCTGCAAATGTTACAACATTACAGTTAGCTGTAAGAGCTTATAATAATGCAACTGTAGCTGCATTTGATGATTTCTCTGTTGTAGCAGCAGGAAGTTTAGCTACAGGAGAAGTAGCGGCATCTAAATATAGAATGATCAAAAATACTTTTGTTAAATCTGAAGGAATCACTTTTGGAGCCAACGTAAAAGACGTAAAAGTTTATAACATGTTCGGACAGGTTGTAAAATCTGCTTCTGTTAAAGAAAACGAAACTTTAAATGTTTCTGAATTACAAAAAGGGAACTATATCGTAACAGGTACAGTTAACAATGAATTGGTTTCTCAGAAAATTTTAAAAGACTAATTCTTATAGAATTTTTTAAATATAATCCGTCGTTTCGCAGAAACGACGGATTTTTTATGTTTAAACTTATAAATAAGACTTATATTAAATGAATATTTTTCATTTAATATAATATTTCGGTGGTTGTGATTAATAATAGCGTTATTTTGAATGAAATTAATTCGTTCAGGTGGTATTGTTTTTGTATTCAGTTAATTACAAACACCAAATAATTTATTATGAAAAAGATTTTTACCTTTATCGGATTCGTTTCGGTAATTCTATTTACAAATGCCCAAATTGTAATTAATGAAATTTATGGTGGAGGTGGAAACACAGGATCTACTCTGAAGAATGACTACGTAGTTTTAAAAAATATAGGTTCATCTACGGCTTCTCTTGTTGGAGCAACAATCCAATATGCTCCGGCAACATCTACGTTTACTCAATATCATACGTTACCAAATATTACCTTGAGCCCCGGTCAAAGCTACTTGATTCAAGAGGCAACAGGTGGAGGTGGAACTGTAAATCTTCCGAGCCCTGATTTTATTGCTACCACAGTTATTAATTTTGACGGATCTTCTAATCCTTCCGTAGGAATTGGAATCGCTGTTACTTCCGGGAAAATAGTTTTAGCCAATAATGCAGTACAGGTTACAGGTCCTTTGAGTTCAAATGTTGCAGATTTTGTAGGATACGGATTAACGGCTAATCAGTTTGAAGGTTCAGGACCGGCTCCTTCTCCGACTACCACAACAGCTATTAAAAGAATTTCCGGTGATACAAATGATAATACGATTGATTTCACTACCGGAGTTACTAATCCTGTTAATTCAGGAGGCGGAACATTAGCCATTGCAGAAACTGACTTCAATGACTTTAAATATAATTTTATTCAAAACTCTTTTGTTAAAGAAAATGAAATTATTTTTGGAGGCGAAATTCAAAATGTAAAAATTTACAATATGTTTGGTCAAATGGTGAAAAAATCATCCACAAGACCTATATATAATCTGGATGTAACGGATTTACCAAAAGGAAATTATATCGTTACAGGAACAATCAACAATGAGCCTGTATCCCAAAAGATTTTAAAAGATTAATAAAAATGAAATGTATATACTATGAAAAACAGTGTGCAGTTTTGTACAGCTGTTTTTTTTAATACCAACCTCTTCTTGCAGCATTAATGATTGATCCAAGGTTTAGGACCAGGGTGTATCTGATTCGTTTTGCATAATCTTTGAAAGAAGGTTCGAATCCTAATGAAGACTGAACCGGGAAATAAATTTCAAGGAAATCCGGGATAAGTCTTACTTTGATACCACTGTCCCAAATAAATTTTGTCGGCTGATTCTTATTTTGATAAACTCCCGCATCAGCATAGACATGGAAAATTTTCCATACACTGGAATCTACATTTACAGAACCGATCCAGTGATTGACACTTCCGGGAAGAAAAGATTTAAAACCACCATCGGCCAGAATATATTGCTGTGATAAAATACCGCTTGTTGCACTTTGCCCTAAAAGATTATAGGAAAAGGAATAATCTGAAACTCTGGAAATTCCATAATTAAAAGTATTATTACGGGTATTGTTTTTTATAAAATATCCAGCGAATAATCTGACGCTTAATTTTTGTTTTGGAGCAAATTCCCAACGATAGAAGGCTTCTGCTGCCACTTTATGGAAATCTTCCATCCACTGCGTACTTACACTTAAACTTTTTTCGTGGATGCTTTGATTGTCACTGTATCCATAACCTACACTCCAAAGACCGTATTTGTCATAATCATTTCTGGCGATCATGAGAGGACTAAGATCTCTCTCTAGGTAATTATACGAAATACCAATACCTCGGCTCACGGTACTTCTTGGATTTTTCCTGAAATTGATATTTGAAAAAACAGAAGCTTTTCTGTAAGCCAGATCATAATCGTAATGAAAATAAGAACCGGAAACACCAAAAGTTAAACTTCTGATGATACTTTCTGCTGGTAAAAATGAATAGGAAACTCCTGCAGAACCGGTTAGTTTTCCTGTTCCTGTACTGTAAGTAGGAGTAACAGAGTATAAAAACTTCTGATCAAAAAAAGACTGGTTTTTGAAATTAAATCCAATGAGAAATTTATCATATGTATTGTTGAAACGCACTCGCGGACTTACATAAATTTCATTAAACTCCGGGTTCGGAATATCTTTTATAAGTTTAAATTTTATCTTCTTGGTATTAGAGAAAAATCCTTTTGCATATAAAAAGTTATCCCTGTATTTTGATTCAGGGAAAATATAATCATCATTGAGCGTGATTTTATAAACATCCAGCGCCGGAATAGAAAAAGTTTTTATTTTTTCATTTTCTTCAGTTTCTACCCAATAGTTTTTTTCTTCACCTTCTTTGGTTTGTGTTTCTAACTTTACAGGAATGGATGCCTGTGTATTTTTATAAATTTTAATGTGTAAAGAATCGTTTTCTTTTTTTATTTTTTTCAGCTTAAAATTAACTCTGTTTTTTCTGGAGATAAAATCTGTAAGATAAGCTGTTCTTTTATCAACTTCTGCCAGCTCTTTCAGGAAATCTTTAGGATCCACCTGCTTGTCAGTATTTCTTTTAATAAAGCTCTCTACAAGGGTATTGAATTTTTTATAACCCATTTTTTCGGCAGAGTAGTTGAATAGGCTTCCGGTTTCAAAACTGCTGATAGCCATGTCATTAAAATTACTTAGAACGGCATATTTTTCATCAATCTTCTGATCAAGGTTTTGAGCAACAATATATTGATAGGTCAGACCATAGCGGTCAATCAGATTAACTTTCGACGCATGAAACAATTTTAAAGGCTTTACCCCCAAAATTTTAGCTTCCGGTAAATGCCCCAAAATCTTTGCATCTGCATAGAAATTTTTCAGATATTGAATTTCAAGGTAAGATTTTAATCCGTTTTTGAACCAGTGATAATCCTGTTTATCAGTAATAGTACTTTCGTCTAAGATCTTTTTGGCAATAATTCCAAAATAATCCAGATCAGTTTTTTCAGCATCGGTAAACAATTGAAACCTGAATTTCCAGAAGGTAATATCATTGTTTCCAAAGAAATCTTCTTTTTCCCTGAATTTTTCAGAAATAAAAAGACGTTCAGGCAGAAAACCGATTCTTTCTTTTATAAACTTTAACTGTAACGGAAGGTAGAACTCTAAGTTTTGTTTTTCTTCAGGTTTTAAATTATAACCAAATTTTACTTCCGTGTGAATTCCTTCCGTATCAACATTGATGGATGGGTATTCATTTTGTGAAATCAAAAACTCCGGGTCAGAATCAAGATAACCCTTAAAAGAATTCATTTGAATCTGTTTCAGGTTGCTTTCTATAAAATGATTGACAGGAAGATCGAAATTGACAGTCCAATACGTATTAAAACTTACGGATTCTTCAATATCATGATAATTTCTTTTGGAAATATTGTCCGGATCAAAATGATCCGGAACAATAAAGAAATATTTTAAAGCTATATTTTTATCAGAAGTCCCATATCCTGTAAATTTTTTATCAGGAAGCTGAATCTGATATTGCAATTGTAATTTTATACTTTCTCCCGGCTTCAACGTATTGCTCAAAGGAAGAAAGAAGTTTTCATCAGAAATATTATTGACCGGAATTTCCAGCTGATCAGAATTTTTAATACTCAAACTTAAAAGCTTTCCAAGCTCTTCTGTTTTGGCAAAATGCAGATCCGTATTTCTGTCTTCAAGTTTTCTGTAAACTAATGATGTTCCTCTTTTATGATAAGCCGAAACCCAGTTTAAAAGTTTTATGGAACTGATGTCTTTTTCAGAGTTGTTATAATAAACGAGCTCCTGATTCACAGCCAGCGTTTTCTTATCTGAAGACAATTGTGCTTCGATATAAATACTATCTTTCTGTGCAGAAACCTCTACAACCCCCAGAAACAAAATAAGACAAATACTGATTCTTTTCAACTTTCTTGATAAAGTACCAAATATAACTTATTTTGTATATAATTCAAGAAAGAAAAAGTTAATTCTGAGTTACTTTTTCTCTAAAGAATTCAAATAAGCATTCCATCCTTCATTTTTATAAGTAACGGCTGCCTGTTCTGGATTATCAGATTTATAAATTCCTCTTCCTACAATAATAAAGTCAGTATGAAGTGTTTTGAAAACGTGTTCCGGAGTATTGTACTGCTGGCCTTTTCCATCCCCTGAATCTGCCAAATTTACACCTGGGGTGAACAGTAAAAGATCCTCAGGGATTATATTTTGTGAAACGCCTCCGATAACATTTGGATGTGATAAAGCAATTTTTAATGCTTCTTCTCTATAGCTGTTGGTGGTTAAAGTTCCTTTGGAAGACATTCCCACGATAGCCACAACACCTACATTATTGAAACAGTCTAAAGATTCGAACCCTCCGATTACCTGCGATGTTACAAAATCTGCCCAATCTGTAATTTTAAAAACTCCACTTGTAAACTGAAGTTCCTGCGTATTTCCGATATCAGCAAATTTTCGGTCTTCCATTAATAAAAACTGATGTTTTTCAGCTATAGCTTTTAACGGGCTTATCGTTTTCTCATAATCAAAATCAGAAATAATATCAATATGAGTTTTTAATGCAATCACATGCGGACCTACTTTTTCAGCAAGATCCAATAATTCCTGAGTTGTGGTAACATCAGCTGATGCAATTAAATTTGATTTTTTTGCTAAAGCGGTTTCTAATAATTTTTTTGAAACAGAATGTTGTGAAACCTCTAATTTTTTCTCATAAGAAGGTCTTACTTTTTCTTCAAACTGAATGTGATTCCCCTGTAGGAAGTCCTGAATTCTTTTTACCTCTTCATCCGATAATTCACCATTTTCCTGAAGAATTTTGCAAACTTCAGAAATGTTGAAAAGGGTATGAACTCTGTAGCCTTTGCTTTCCAAAAGTTCTTTTCCGCCTTGTTCTCTGTCCAAAACAACCACGATATCCGCTACTTTAAGGTCCTCCTGCTCAACTTCTGCAATCGTTTCTATCAAAGATTTTCCTGAAGTAATCACATCTTCCACCAAAAGACAGTTTTGTCCTTTCTGGTAAATTCCTTCAATTAGCTTTTTGGTTCCGTAATTTTTGGCTTCTTTTCTCTTAATAATTAATGGAATATAACTTTCCAACGACATAGCTGTAGCCATCGGAAGAGCAGCGTAAGGAACTCCGCAGATCAGATCAAAATTATCTAAAGGAAGCATTTCCAGTAAATAATTTGCCAGATTTTTTAAAATTTTAGGATCCGAAGCCAGAGGTCTTAAATCTACATAAAAAGGACTTTCAATACCGCTTTTTAATGTAAATCTTCCGAATTTAATGATACCGAGCTTGTAACACTCCAAAAAGAATTCTTTTTTACTTTCCATTATTTTTTATTAGATGTTGCAAATTTAAGAAATTGATGTTAAAATCAATTGCCAATAGTGAATTTTGCGTCGTTGCTGAAAAACGAACCTGGTTTATTGTTAATTTTAAGGAAACGATGAATTTTAAACTTTGTCGGAACAACCTTGATGAGCTCAATATATATTAGGTTATTAGCAAAAAAACATTCCAGAAAGGAATGTTTTTTATTATTTTATGATTTGCGCATCAATTATTTTAGTATCTCCAGAGCTGTATTTTCGTTCAGCTTCCCAAAGTAAAAATTTATCGACTTCTCTAATTAGTTTCGGAATAGTCAGGGATAAAACCGCAAGATCATCCAAAACGCCTAATACCGGTACAGCAACCTCAGGAAGTAAATCGATCGGAGAGATCACATACAAAAGACCTAACAACGGCAGAATAATATCAATAGACCTCATAGGGTAGTCACCCTTGCGCCACATTTTTACCATTCTGAATATATCAGGAATTTTTTTTATAAATCCTTTATGGTTGATCGCTTCTTTAGCCAAATTTAATTTTGAATACTTCATTTTGTGTTTAGTTTTAAATAATTTTTCAACTATACAAATTTCGCAAATTCTGTACCAACTAACTATAAAATTTAGTTAAACTTTACTTAATAATATTATCAATAAATTGATGGGTAGATTCTGTATTCCAGTCTCTTGAAGCATCTTCTTTGATCAGGATTCTTCCGTTTTTATCTAAAAGAAAGGTAGTAGGGAATACCTTTGGAAGTATCTTTTCCGAGATAGGACTCTGTGCAATATAGACAGGGACAGTGTAGTTATTTTCTTTCAAAAACTTTCTCACAGCATCTTCCTGATCATTCATTGCAATTAATACAAAATCGACATGATCCTTTCTGGTATCATATAATTTCTGAATAGAAGGCCATTCTTTTCTGCATGGAGGACACCACGTTCCCCAAAAGTTCAGAAAAATTGCTTTATCCTTGAAATTTTTAAGATTGGTGCTCGGGGCATTGATTCCTTTTAGTTCAACATCATAATCTTCATCACTGATATGAACGGCATTTTCAATCGTTGCAATGGGAAAGAACATATCTTTAAGCTTGTCTTTCACTCCCGGAACGAAGGCGATCACTCCAATGATGACTATCAGTACAAGATAAATTATATTTTTTTTCATTTTTACTTTTTTGATAAAAATTGTTTTAATCTGTATATTTTAACTGAAAAATATTGAGATTTTCACTTCGTATACGATAACATTGCTATTATTAATTTATTCTTTGTAAATTTTCAGCTGTCATCCTGAATGTGAAGCAGTCGAAGGATTTTATAGTTATTGAAGTTATTGAATTAAAGCAATTCTAATATTTCCTGAACCGCATCTTTTCCTCTGTTTTTAGCATAATACAGCTGTAGATCGTTGTAAAACTGATCTTTTGTATATTCTTCAGGATTAGCTTTATATTTTAATAATAGGTCTTTGCCGTATTTTGGACGTGGACCCCATGAATTTTTTACATTAAAATCCTCGTCAAGGATAATAATTTTCGGAATAGATTCTGTACCGTTGGTAAGAAACTGACTGATTAAACTTTTGTCACTGTCTCTAAGGAATATTTTCACTTCATTTCTACCTTCAAAAAATTTAACCAATGCGGGAACAGTAGCGCTTGCATCGCCGCACCATGCTTCTGAAATAATTAAAATTTTTCCGTCAAAGTTTTTTGAAGCTAGTTCTTTTAATTGCTCTTCATCCGGAACATATTTTTTTAATGTTCTGTCCATTCTCTGAAGTCCCAATTCGTAATATTGTTTGTAATCAATTTCTTGTTGATTAGAAGGATTTTCAAGTCTTTCTCTTCCTATGTGTACATATTCTTCGAAAGAAATCCCTTTATCCCAGTAATTTTTCATTACTTAAAATTTATATTAAAAATTATTGATATTTCTTGTTTTGTTGATCAAAAATAAATCCGCCAAAACGAAAGCTGCCAGACTTTCCACAACAGGTACCGCTCTTGGAAGTACACATGGATCGTGACGTCCTTTTCCTTCTACAATAGCAGGATTTCCATATTTGTCAATGCTTTCCTGAGGTCTTAAAATAGTGGCTACGGGTTTAAAAGCTACACGGAAATAAATATCCATTCCGTTTGAAATTCCACCCTGAATTCCGCCTGAAAGATTAGATTTGGTAGTAAAATCTTCGTTAAAAAGATCATTATGTTCTTTTCCTGTCATTTTAGCCCCACAGAATCCGCTTCCGTATTCAAAACCTTTTGCAGCATTGATATTTAACATGGCTTTTCCCAGTTCTGCCTGAAGCTTTGAAAAGACAGGTTCCCCAATTCCTACAGGAACATTTTTAATCACGCAGGTAATGGTTCCGCCAATGGTGTTGCCTTCTTTTTTGATCTCTTTGATTCTTTCGATCATTTTTTTGGCAGTTTCTGCATCAGGACAACGAACTTCATTGCTTTCAGTTTTTGAAAAATCTAATGCCTGGTAGGGTTTTTCACAGAAGATATCACCTACAGACGAAACGTATGCGTTAATCTCAATATCTGATAAAAGCTGTTTGGCTAAAGCTCCGGCTACCACCCAGTTCATCGTTTCTCTGGCAGAAGATTTTCCTCCGCCGCGATAATCTCTTAAACCATATTTTTGATCGTACGTAAAGTCTGCGTGACTTGGACGATAAGAATTGGCGATATGATCATAATCTTTTGATTTCTGATTTTCGTTTTCGATGATAAAACCAATGGGAGTTCCGGTTGTTTTTCCTTCAAAAATTCCTGAAAGAAATTTTACAGTGTCACTTTCTTTTCTTTGTGTAACAATTGCCGACTGACCGGGCTTTCTTCGATCCAGTTCGTATTGAACTTTATCAAAATCAAGCGCTAAACCTGCCGGAAAATTATTGATTATTCCACCATAAGCCAGACCGTGGCTTTCCCCAAATGTTGTAAGACTGAGAAGATTACCTAGAGTATTTAACATAGCACAAATTTACAGCTTTTTATTCAGATAATAAGGCTTGGAAATTTGTTCTATTGATATGAATTGTTGATAGAATTGATGATGCTTTGAGCTTCTTTTTTTTCTTTGGAATTCAGATTTTTCCAGATAAAGCCTTCTTTTATGTTATGTTCATTTATTAATTGTGGAAAAATACCTGCTTTTTCATCATCAAAAATAAAACTTGATGAAATAGCGGGCACCGGTGTTTTATAATTATATGGATATTTTCTTGAAACATTGAATTTTAGATTTCCGACCCTGAAAGTATCATAATCCGTTGGTTCATAGACTGAAGGTTGATAGAGTTGATCAGTTTTAAATGTTCCCATGAAATTTCCGGGGTTGAAGCTTGGCAGATAAGTTTTAACAAGCTTGGGGAAAGACAGCAACACAATAAAAAACAAGCTTAAGCTTGAAAATACAATTACGGATTTCTTTTGATTAAAATAGCTCAGGAACATTAAGAAAAAAATGACAAAAAATACATCTGTGAAAAATCGGTATTGTGCTGAAAATAATAATACTAAAATTGTTTTTATGAGTAAAGAAATCCAGATGAAAGTAATGATCCTGCTTTTTTTAATAAATGTAAAAACGGTAAATAATAACAAACTTAGAATAAACAGGATATTTATTTTTGATTTTATTCCATCCAGAAAAATCCAGTTTCTGATATAATCCAATGTTGAAAATTTTTGAATTTCGGCATAAGAATATTGCATATCATATGTTTTCTGAATGGCATATTGTGAGGAGGTTTTTAAAACTTCCGGAGCGGGTTTCCAATATATTCCTAAATCTCCGATTGCCACAGGGAAAACAGGATATCCAAAGGTCCATATATTTTTAATGAAAAATAATGCAATGATGAATATTCCAGGAATCAAATGTTTGAAATTTGGCCTTACTATAAATACAGAGTAGAGAAAACTCAAAATAGGCACCCAGATCATGGTGGGTTTTATGACCAGTACAAAAACTGAAAAAGCAAATAGGAGAGAAGTATTTTTATTGTTGTGGATAATTTCATTTAAAATAATCAGTGAAAAAACGATTACCGGTAAATCGGGGCTTGGAGACTGGGAAAATAAAAGCATCACAGGAACAAAACAGAGTTGTATCCAACTTTTTCTTTCGAGACTGTATACGGAGTAAACAATCAGAAGAATGCTATTTATTCTTAAAAAAGGATCAGAAAAATTAGAAAATCCTGCCTGAAAAATATGCCAGACCGACATTTGACCAAGTGTGAGATCTAAATTTGAAATCCCTTTAACCAGTCCAAATTCTCTAAGCCATTGTACAGTCGGAACATAATATCCAAAATGATCTAATATATAAGGATAAAATGATCCTGAAAATAAAATAACTCCTGAAGCAATTAAAATTAATGAAAAATCTGTTTTTGAAAATGAATAAAAACTATGATATAATCTATTTCTGAAAAAATTAAAAAACCCCAATAGAAGAGTTGGAATTTCTACAGATATATTTAAAGGAATAAAAAATGAAAGAACGGTCCAGATCAGACTGATTCCCAAAATTCCGGAAAGTATCTTTGCAGAGATTCCCTCAAACATCGGACCTAGTATATTTTCCATAATTTTCCCCCAACCCATTAAGGCAGGAATAAGAAAAATTGTAGAAAGAAGTATCAAAATCATAAAAAAAGATTGCTTAAAAATAAGCAATCTTTTATTCTTTTTGAAAATATATTAATTATTTTGGCTGTACTCTTCCGTCTTTTCGGTCTCCGGCTCTACCAATTGTATAACCGGTTGCTCCACCTACAACACCACCAATCACGGCACCAAGACCTCTGTTTTTCTTGGCAATAATGGCTCCGGCTGCTGCACCACCTACGGTACCGATAATAGTACCCTTAGCGGCTTTACTCATTCCTTTTTTCTTAGTGGTTCCCTGAGATGCACTGCTTCCGTTGTCTGCGTAATTTCCATTCGAGCTGGAACTTGGTCTGTCTCTGTAGACAGTATGTGTTTCTCTGATCACCTGGGGCTTGGCATTGGCGGTGGCTTCACTTTTTGTTTTTTTTGCTTCCACAATGCTGTCTGCTTTTTTCTGAGCTTCATAGGCCATTTTTTCTTTTTCAATAGCCAATTTTTGTTTCTCTATATCTAGCTGTCTCATCTGGAACTCCATTTTCTGCTGTTCCAGAGACTTTTCTGCTACCTGATCATCTTTTTTACAGGCTGTCATTAAAAAAACTGACAAAATACCTGTTAACACTATATTTTTCATAACTCAAATTTTAAAGGATTGTTACTGCCGAATGACTTTAACATTATATGTATTTTCAATTATGAAGCCAAATTTTAGTTAAGTAATGTTAAATAATATAAAAAACACTTAAAAGTTTAGTAGTTTGGTCAGAGTAGGATGTATGAAACCAGAAGTAAATTTTCAATTAAATAAAAAATATTTAAATATAAATTTAATTTAATGACTGATTTTCATTTAGTTGATGTAAAATGATTAATTTTGATTCATTAAATCTTTATTTTAGCACAAAAATTTACAGTTTAAATTGAAGCTTGATAAGAATGGAAGATGGTCCGGTTATTGCTCAGGTTTTGAACCAAAGAAAAGAAGTTGAGTATTATTAATATTTATTGATGACTTTGAGTAAAATTTTTAAATAAAAGCAAATAATTTATGTTTTTATTCACTGTATTTAGAAATAAATAGTAAATTTGCCACTCAAAATAAAATGATATATCTAATTATTCATTTATTTTGAAAGTATTTTGTTTGTTTCGATAATGCTTGTTATCTTAGACATCTATTTTGTTCTTTTTTAGAATATTTAGATTTAGAATTTTAAAGAAAAAAGAATATTCTTAAAATATAATAGCTCTTGCTATTCAAGATATTCTGTTCAGTTCATTCTGAATAGATTTTTTTCATCATTTGTGTTTTTACGGCCTCCTTTCATCGGGAGGCCATTTTATGTAACACAGATTGTTGGAAAATAATAAGGAATAATCTTTTTATGACTGAGCGCATAAAATCAGGAGATTTGATATTCTATTTTTGTACATATAATACGACAAAAATATATTTCTAATATAAAAAAGTTTTTTTTCATCATTTGTGTTTTTTTGACCTCCCTCATCAGGAGGTCTTTGTTTTTAAGCACAAATAATGATTTTTATTTTATTTATTAATCTGAATAAAGGTTTTGTCTGATATTCTAACAGACTGTAGATTTCTTCAGAATTGGTATAGTGATCAGGTACCTTATTATTGTTGATACTTTTAATGCCTCTTCTTTGCATGGTCTCATAAATTACTCGGGCAAAAGAATCTTTGGCATTTTGCTTAGAAGATTCCTGAGATATCCCTCTTGAATGTAGTCTGTATTTATATAAAGGTTCTTTGATGAATTTGGCATCTCCAAATTCAAGTAATTTTAAATATAAATCCTGATCTACTGCAGTTCTTAAGTTTGCATTTATTCCTGATGTTTTCAGATATGCTTCTTTTTTAAAAACAAAAAAAGCGGAAATCTGTATAGGACAATTAAAGAAGTATTTATTATTGTGAACCTGTTTGATTTTGTCAAAAATCTTATCAGGCTTAAGATTTTCATCACAGAAAAATAATTGGGAATAGGTAGCAATAAGGTCTTTGTTTTTGTCGAATTCTTCTAATGATCGACTGATTGAATCCGGAAGGAGGGCATCATCCGGATCTAAGTATGCATAAAAATCTCCGGTTGCAAGTTCTGCACATTTTCTTTTTGAAAATCCACATCCTTGATTGATCTCGTTTTTGTAAAAAATAAATCTTGGGTCGTCTTTTATAATATCTTTAATTATTTCTACTGAGTTGTCTTTCGAATCATCATCAACTATAATGGCTTCCCAGTTTTCATATTTTTGAGCAATAAGTGAATCATAGCAGGCTTTAAAATATTTGCCATTATTATAATTAGCAATCAGAATTGAAACTTTCTTCATTTTTTCAGTCTTAAGTGTTTGTAATTCTTATTTACACGAAACCCGAATTCTGAAAGTATCTTTTGATTAAAAGGAACATGAAAAGATTTGAATAAATCGTTGCGATCATTTTGAGTATAATCAACTTATTAAGATCAGATACAATTGTTATCAGATGGAGTTTTTTGAAGTAGAATTTTATTAATTCCTTGTTTGCAAAATTAGAAGAAATATACAAGATTACGGCTACTGCATTTCTACTGCATTTTTTTAACGTATTGATTGTTAATTGTTTATTTATTTGATTAGTGTTAAATGTTTATTTTCAAATAATAAAATTCAAAAATAAATGTTTATACTTTTGTAATTGTTACTATTAAACGTTCGTTTTAATATTAAGGATAAAGTAATGAGTTGATCACATGGAATATGAAAACTATTATCTATTTCAAAATTCTATAAAAAACATCGTGATATATACTATGTATTATTAAAAAACGGTTTAGATTTGCACGATTAATATAAATAATAATAACTTATGAAGAAAATTTCTACTTTTTTAGTACTTCTTCTGTGTTTGATTAACGTCGGAGTCATGCCCGTCGTTTATGGTCAGGCACCTGCAACATTACCTTATACGCAAGATTTTTCGGCAGCGAATGATTTTACGTTTGTTAATGGTACGCAGATCAACAAATGGGTTTACGGTACATTTACCGGAAATCCTGCAGGCTCTATTTATGTCTCCAATGACAATGGTGTGAGTAATGCCTACACCATTAACACGGCGAGTACCGTGCAGGCATATAGAGATATCGCAATTCCTGCAGGAGCTACCATTGCCAATCTTGCATTTGATTGGAAGTCAGGAGGAGAAGGTACTACTACTATTTACGACTATTTTAAAGTTTGGTTGGTACCTGCTACATTTACACCAACCGCAGGAACTTTGATTACTGCAGCTGCAGGAAGAATTCAGGTAGGTCAGTTTACTTTACAGAGTAGCTGGCAGAACTATGTGAATCCTACATTAAATGTAAGCAGTTTTGCAGGACAGACCATGCGATTGGTATTTGAGTGGAGAAATGATAATTCAGGAGGAACGCAGCCTGCTGCTGCTATTGATAATATCAATGTAACGATTCCTTCTTGTATTCCGCCTTCTGCAATGGCTACTCCTACTGTTGGAGCAAACTCGGCTACTTTAGCCTGGACTGCACCAGCTCCTGCACCAGGAAGCGGATATGAATATTATATCAGTACAACCAATACAGCACCTACCGCTGCTACAGCTGGAACGCCAGTAGCAGGTACTTCTGCAAACCCGGGAGGTTTAGCGCCACTTACCACTTATTATTGGTGGGTACGTTCTTCTTGCGGAGCAACAGATAAAAGTGTGTGGGTTGCGGGTCCTAGTTTTATTACGACTCAGGTTCCGGCTACAGTGCCTTATACTCAGGATTTTACTGTAGGGAATGATCTTGAGATTGCAAACGGAACTCAGACTAATAAATGGTTCAGAGGAACAGTAACAGGAAACCCTGCTCAGGCTCTTTATATTTCAAATAATAATGGAGTTGCCAATGCATATTCGATTACAAATACGAGCAGTGTTCATGCATTCAGAGATATTACGATTCCTGCTGGAACTACAGAAGCTGCATTATCTTTCGACTGGAAAGGTGATGGAGAAAGTACTTTCGATTTTATCAGAGTATGGTTGGTTCCTACAAGTTACTTACCTACAGCAGGGACTCAGATTGTTGCTGGTACAGGAAGAATTCAGGTTGGAGGAAACTTCAATCAGCAAACGACATGGCAAAATTATTTAAATACGACTTTAAACTTAAGCAGTTTTGCAGGACAGACGATGCGTCTTGTTTTCGAATGGAAAAATGATGGATCAGGGGGTACGCAACCTCCGGGAGCAATTGATAATATCAGTTTAACAATTCCTACTTGTAAAGTGCCTTCTGCACTGGCTGTTTCAGCAATCGGAACAAACACTGCAACATTAGGATGGACAGGCCCAACTCCTGCTCCTGCAAGCGGATATCAATATTATATTACAACAACCAATACACCGCCAACTGCGGCTACTGTTGGAACAGCAGTACCAACAGGTACATCTGTTATTGTTTCTACTTTAGCACCAAACACCAATTATTTCTGGTGGGTACGTTCAGTTTGTGTGGGTACAGACAGAAGCTTCTGGGTAGCTGGTCCTAGCTTTACTACAGGACAGGTTCCTGCAACGATTCCTTATGTTCAGGATTTCACCACAATCAATGATTTTGGATTTACAAACGGAACACAGGTTAATAAATGGTTCTATGGTGCGGCTACCGGTAATACAGGAAAGTCAATCTATATTTCTAATGATAACGGAACGAGCAATGCCTATACGATATCATCTGCAATCAGTACAGTTCATGCATACAGAGATGTAACAGTTCCTGCGGGTACTACTACAGCTACTTTATCTTTTGATTGGAAAGCTGAAGGTGAATCTACTTGGGATTATTTAAGAGTATGGTTGGTTCCGGTTTCATTTACACCCACTTCCGGTGCACTGATTACTGCAGGAACAGGTAGAATTCAGTTAGGAACAACTTATAACCAGCAAGGTACTTGGCAAAGTTATCTTAATCCGAACTTAAATATAAGCAGTTTTGCAGGACAGACCATGCGTCTTGTATTCGAATGGAGAAATGACGGATCTGGGGGAACTCAACCGCCAGCAGCTATTGATAACGTGAAAATTCTTATCTGTAGCAATGCAACTCCAACGCCTACTGTAAGTGCTGTTACTCATAATTCGGCTACTGTTACATGGGGACAAGATTTAGGAGGAGCTTCTTATATTGTAAGATACAGACCAGTAGGTGGTGGTGGAGCTTGGCAGACCGTAAATGTGGCAGCAGCCCCTTACCCTACAACAACCAATACAACTAATTTAACAAACCTTTTATCAGCAACTTTATATGAGGTTGAGGTAGCTGCAGTTTGTAATACGACACCTGGAGCATATTCTCACAGCCAATTTACTACGAAGTGTGATCCTACACCTCCAAATGTTAATGCCACTAATATTACAACAACTTCTGCATTAATCTCTTGGACACCTCTTGCGGCAAGCTCAACTTACGTAATGAGATATAGAGTAGTAGGAAGCGGTACTGCAGGATGGAGTGCTGATATCAACTTACCGGTTGCTCCTGCCAATACGTATGTTCTTAATAATTTAAGTGTGTATACTTCATACGAAGTGCAGATTGCAAACAAATGTGACGGATCTACCACACTTAATCCATGGTCGAATCCAAAAGTATTCACTACGGAAAGAACATGTGATTTACCTCCTCCGGGATTAACGATTACCAACCTTACTACTACAACAGCTGTTGTGGCTTGGGATCCATTCCCGGGAGCTTCTTATCTTATCAGATACAGAAAAGTAGGTATTCCGAGCTGGACAACAGTTGCTGTTAATACAAATACTTACACTATTACAGGTTTACAGGAGTTGGTTCAGTATGAAATGATGGTAGCGAATGTTTGTAGCGGTACTCCGGGTACATATACATTACCATACGTATTTACAACACCAACAGTGATGTATTGTAATATGTCTTCTACAAATTCAGCAGATGAATATATTTCTAAAGTTTCTGTGAAGCCAAACGGTAAACCGGAAATGACAAATACATCGGGAGCTTCTACATATACTGATTATACAGGAATTCCTGCTAAGTTTATTGAGTTAGTTCAAGGTTCTACAGGAAACGAAATCACGATTGAAAAATCTTGGGTAGGCACAAACAATAAAGAAGGAATTGCGGTCTGGATCGACTTTAACAGAAATGGATATTTTGATATCGATGAAAGAATTCTAGTTTCTTCTCCTAATACAACGACTCCTGTTAAAGGAACGTTCAGTGTGCCTACAGATGCATTCATCAGTATGACAGACTATAAGTATGTAGTGATGAGAGTGGCAATGCAGAGAGACGGGATCCCTGTAAATTGTACAAACTTCGATAATGGTGAAGTAGAAGACTATACCGTAAGAATTTCTAAGCAACCGGTTCCTAATGCTGTTAACCAGGATGAAATCACAATTTATCCAAACCCGGTTAAAACAGTTTTAAATGTTAAGAATATCAGCAAAAGAGCTAATTATAAGATCTACAATGCTGCGGGTCAAATAGTATCTAATGGGATTATCTTAAATAATAAAATTGATGTACACGCATTAACGAATGGTGTTTATGTAATAGACATCGAAGATACAGAAGGTACGGCACAAAAGAAATTTATCAAAGAATAAAAGTTTGATATTATCTTAAAATAGAATAAGCTCTCAGAAATGAGAGCTTATTTTTTTATAATTACTAAGTTAAATATGAAAATCAAATTGAATACATTTACATGGTTAAAAATAACGTAGCTTTAGTTTTTAATCGGTATAAAATTCTTGTCTGATATTCTAGAAGTTTATAAATTTCCTCTGCATTGGTGTAAGTTTGAGGAACAGATTTGTTATTTATTTCCTGGATTCCTCTTCTCTTCATGGCATCATGAATGACCTTTGAAAATGAATCTTTTGCTTTCTGTTTAGATCTGGATTGTGAGATTCCGTTAGGGTGCAATCTGTATTTATATAATGGCTCTTTAATAAATAGTGCATCACCTACTTCCAAAAGCTTGAGATACAGATCCTGATCTACTGCACTTGTGAGTTCAGGATTGATACCTTCTGTTTTTAAATAAGCACTTCTTTTAAATACAAAAAATGCAGAAATCTGAATAGGGCAGTTAAAGAAATATTTATTATTGTGAACCTGTTTTATCTTGTTAAAGATATTTTTTGGCTTAAGCTTTTCATCGCAAAATTTAAGTTGAGAGTAGGTGGCTATAATTTTGTCATTATCATCAAGTTCTTCCAGAGACCATTCTAAGGCATGAGGATAGAGTGCATCATCCGGATCCAAATAAGCGCAATAATCCCCAGTGGCAAGTTCGGCACACCTTCTTTTTGTGTATCCACATCCTTTGTTTGATGAATTTTCATACACTTTAAATCTCGGATCTTCTTTAATGATGTTATGAATAATCTCTAAAGAATTATCTGTAGAAGCATCATCCACAATGATAACTTCCCAACTCGCATGCGACTGGCTAATGATAGAATCATAGCATTCTTTGAAGTATCTGCCATTGTTATAATTGGCGATAAGGATTGATATTTTATTCACTTTTAAAAGAATTATAGTATAAAGGTATAAAAAAATAATATGGTTTTCGTTAAAATAAGTTTTCTTTTTTGTTAAATTTTTAATTTTAGCGTTATTTTTTGAATCAAAAATATATAATATGTTGAAAATCTGATTTTAATGAATTTTCACCGTTAAATTAAAGTCACTGTTTGGTGAGTATTTATTTGGATAATTATTATCAATACCTGACTGTGGTCATACTATTAAATCAAAAATATTTAGTATAAAAGGATTTGGGAATTTAAACTGTCGGGATAAAGATAAAATAGAGTCTGTTACTATATTATCAACAAGTTCTGAAGTAATTCTCTTTGGCAGTAGAATGTTTACGATTTATTTTAATTTATTCTCTTTGTGATTGTGGTCATAAATGTTTGATAATTAAATTTTTATATTTGATTTCAATTAATAAGTGTTATTAATATCTCAGTAAAGTTGCCCCCTCCCGTAAGAGGGGTTTTCAAATTTCAGCGACGATAGTAGATTTTCTTAATTCTTTTTAACATTCTATATGCTGATTTCATATGCTCTTTAGAACTTATTTTTTTATTTCTCCTAAAAGACAATTGTTTATAACTTCTTTCACTTATTGACCTTGTTTTCTTGTAAAATTTTAAACTATTAAAATAAAGTTAAAATGAAATTTGCGTTAAATATTGGCACAATATTTCAATATAAAAAAGTAACTCATGTTTAATTTGAGTTTTCATGGTTATTAGTTTTTATCCTCGGAGAAGTCCGGGGATTTTTTATTTCTCTTTCATTAAGTTTGTTACTTCCGTGTCTAAATACAGTATATAGTTCGTTTTCGTATGGATCTTTATATGATGACAAATTTTGATGATTTCTTTTCAATTCTTGAAAAGAAAAATTATCACCCAATTACTGATTAAAGTATTTTTTTTTTTTTTGAATTTATTTTCAGGTTTCGGGGGGGGGGGGGGGGGGGGGCGCCGGTAAAAAAAAAAAAAAAAAAAAAAAAAAAAATTTTTTTTTTTTTTTGGGGTTTTTTTTTTTTTTTTATTTTGATAAAAAAAAAAAAAAATTTTTATAAAAATAAT
>NZ_JANUFF010000003.1 GCF_024806495.1 Chryseobacterium sp. JUb7 | reverse complement strand
ATAAATGCAAAAATATTCATGATTTAAAACAAATGGTTAAAGAAAGTATTTATATTTACAACAACAAAAGACCACATCTGAGTCTGAAGATGAAAACCCCGGAAACAATGCATAAAAAATCCGGAAAATTAACATCTTCCGGATTAATATTGTAATTGATAACTTGTAAACCTATTTTAGGACTAGTCATTTTGCTTTTTTCTGGGCATTTTTGATTTGATAAATTTCTTGCGGTCCTTTATAACATTCAAGCTATATTCGGTAAAGCAAAACTTTTCTGCATCATCTAAAAATTTCAAAGCATTCGCAAAACTTCCTCTTTTTTCTGAAAGCAAAGATCTGTAAAACCATAATGTTGCTTTATCAATTCCTTTTATTTTCAATGAATATTGGATCAGCTTCTCAGCTTCCCTAAAATCCTCATTGTCTAACAGACATTTGATATAATATTGAGGAACATTTAAATTCGTTACATCGCACAGCATCGCTTCTTCAAAATACAGCTTTGCTTTTTCATAATCGATGAGCATCTCGCTGTAGATCCTTCCCATCAGACACAGACTGTCTGCATCTTCGGGATCATAGGACAATGCATAATTTAGCGCTTCCAGACAATCCGGTAAACTATAGGGATAATTATCTAAAGCCTCGAAGTAATATTTACTTTTAGTTAAGGTCATTTTTGTAGTTTTTTAATTCGTTTTTCAGGATATTTCTCTGTTTTTTAAAAGATTTTTCCTGATAATTCTTTTTAAAATCTGTTCCCGAAAATGTACGGATCGGGTTTCCTCTTTGTACCTGGAGATGGTTGTTCCAGGTTTCCTGCATTCTTTTCTGAAGCCGGATAATATTCTGTTCCAAAACCCTTTCTTTCAATCTTGTGACCGACAGTTTCTTATTTTCCAATTGTGAACGGGAATCCTGTACGAAAACACTGTGTCCTGTGGGAATATGCGTCGCACGAACAGCCGTATTCACTTTATTCACATTCTGTCCGCCACTTCCCTGACTTCTTGTTGTTTGAAACTGAATATCTTTTTCATTAAAACCAACTTTCTCCAAACCTTCCAGTTCAAAAATTCCGATAAACCAATTACTTCTTTTATGCAGCTTTCGGAATGTGCTTTTCCCTGTCCAGGAAATACTTCCCAGCCAGGTTTTTAAAAATTCGCTTACTTTTTTTCCTTTTAAAAGCAGAGTCACAGATTTTAAGGTCAGGTTTTCATCACCATTTTCACGATGAATAATTTCGTAGTCTATATTGTTATCTTTTGCTTCCTCAAGAAAGACCTTCAGAACTTTAGCGACTACCCACTGGCACTCTAAAGGTCCTCTTCCTGAAGTTATTTGTATAAGTTTTTCCATTTTTGTAAAATTTTTAAGATGGCTTCTCTGTTTTTAGCATCTTTAATAAATGTTGGTAATTTTTCTACCATCCGCATTTTGTAAGGCAGCCTTATCCTAAGATCCGACGAAACATAATTTTCCATTTCCAACAGATGTTCCATATTTTTTGCCCAGAATAATTTTCCTTTAAAATCTGTCTGAAAATAATACGGGCATCCGAAAACAGGATCATGGATCAAGCCCTCTTCTTTCGGATAAGAGTTCAAATATTTCTCTGTTTTTGGCTGAATTTGAAATGAAGAATCACACTCATCACACTTTACATTAATATTCTTAGGCTTTTCTTTAAAATTTCCTTGCTCATAACGAATTTGATGTGCACAAACCGGACAATAAAGATTGATAAAAGCTTTATAAGCAATTAAATCCAATCCCGTTTTCTTCAAATCACAATGCCTGCATTCTAAAGTTGTCTGTTTATGACAATATTCATTTTTCACAGTTGCATCGTTCTCGCAATCCTGACAGACAACGAGAATGCTTTCATGATAATTGAAATATTCTTGTTTGTATATTTTTTTCATTTCTATTTTGGCATTTCACTTAATCGCGGATGACCTACAGGATCAATTCCCTTTTGTAATAAATTTTTTGCAGCCATCACCGCCCAACATTTATCGCTGGAATGAATATTTCTGTAAAACGAAAGTAAAACATCAGGTTTTACAACAGTAAATCCGTTTGTTTCAACAGTTTCTAAATCATTTCTTTCAAAAAAATCAATTGTAATTCTGTGAAATTTTCCGCTTCCCAATTCGATTGTCTTCTCATATCTGCGAAAGTTCTCTTTACTTGGTAAATGATCATAGCGTGTCCAAACTTTCTGAAACCCTTCCTGCTGAAGAATCATAACCACTTCAGCCACATTTTCTTTCCTTACAAAAACATCAATATCCTTGTGGTCATGAGCATGCTTATATTCTGTATGCCCGATTTCAGACATAAAATGCCACGCCCATCCTCCTGATAAAATAACTTTATCTTTTAATTTTTCTAAAATTTCCAGTCCGTGTTCAATTCTAAATTCCGGCCAGACTTCACCGTATCTTTTTATATTGTGTGGTGCTCCCATTTTTGTTAATTTTTGTTGATTGTTGATGGCTGGTAGTTGTTAATCAAAATCTATCAACCAACAACTCCAGCCTTTCAACTCATTTACCTATCCATTCTTACAATTCTAGGCTGAAAAGTTCCAAGGATATCGACCAATTCACTTTGGGCATTCATCACCTCGTTGATATCTTTGTACGCCATGGGTGCTTCTTCGGTATTTCCACCCATCAACGTGACATTCTTGAGTTTTAATTCCTTTTTAATATCATTTTGAGTGAAAAGATTTCTGCATTCTCCTCTCGAATGAGCTCTTCCGGCTCCGTGTGAAGCCGAATTCAAAGAATCCGGATTTCCTTTTCCACGAACAATGAATCCTTTTGCCGTCATTGAACCGGGAATCATTCCCAATTCATTTTCATTGGCAGGAGTGGCTCCTTTTCTGTGGACAATCACTTCTTTTCCATTGTGAATTTCCTTCCATGCAAAATTGTGATGGTTTTCGATTCTGGCTTTTACTCGTCCTCCAACCGCTTTTACCAATCTTCGGTGAATATCATCATGACAGGCTGAAGCATAATCTCCGGCTAAATTCATGGCGGTCCAATATTCTAAACCGAGATGTGTACTCAAATCCAGCCACGCAAATTGCTGCGCCTCTTTTGGCAACGGACACTGCTCTGTTGCCACTCTTGAATAATATTGTGCGATTTCTGCACCCAAACCACGCGAACCGCTGTGTGATAATATTCCGAGATATTTTCCTTTTGGAAGTCCGATCTGTACATCTTCTTCTGTAATTTCAACCTCTCCGAATTCTACGAAGTGATTTCCACCTCCGGAACTACCCATTTGTTTGATCGCTTTTCCTTTTAATCTTCTCAAAATCGGAATCAGATCAAAAGTATCCCTGTCGAAAATTTCGTGTTCGACATGAGATTTATGCGTTTCGTACATTCCGAATTTGGTATGCTCAGCAAGAGCTTTTTCATATTTATCTCTCGCTCCGTCAAGATATGAAACCGGAGTATCCAAAATACTGAGTGACATTCTACAGCCTATATCCATACCGACCCCATAAGGAATCACGGCATTTTCTACCGCCAGAACTCCACCGATCGGAAGCCCGTAACCGCTATGCGCATCGGGCATTAAAGCGCCCTGCGTCGAAATTGGAAGTTTTAAAGCCGTGTACAACTGGTTTTTTGCTTCCTCTGAAATATTATTCCCAAAAATATTGAACGTCGCTCTGTTTGTATTGAGCAATCTTTTTTCTGTTTTCTTTGATGAAAGCAAAGCTTCTGCAATTTGTCCGAACGTTAAATCATTTTCGAATTGTTGCGGATTAGTCAGAATTTCTTTTAAAAGAGATTTTACATGATGAATATTTTTCGTTGCAAAATTTCTTTTCATGACTTCCAAAGCAATATTGACACTCTGATTATTTGGATAGCCTATTTTTAATATATCTTTACCTTTAAGTTTTAAATTTCCCATTGTTTCTGTTTTAAAATTTCAGGACATTTTCGTCCTCTGAATTTTCTGCAATCTCTGTTGCAGACCCATTGTAGTGAAAGCATTTTCTGCTTTTCTTCTGATCACGCTTGTATTTTTCTTTCCATGGATTGCGTTTTCCATAAATCGTTTTATGAATAATTCCCGCCACTTTATACTGACTTAAAAAATAATCGAGTTCATCAATTTCTTTTTCCAAATCTGAGTCTAAAGGTTTATAATGAGTGATCATATAAGGCTTTACCCTCAATACAAACCTCCATGGTTCAATAAATTCGTAGTAGATATTTGTTGCTTTTCTGATGGGGCAATACTCTTCTCTTTTCAGAAAATACTGTCTGTCTCTAGCCGTCAATCCCAATTTTGGATCATTCCACTGATAGGTTGAAAGGCTGGCCATTTTTTGTTCTCTCTCAACATAAATTCTTCGTCCGGATTTTCTTTTCTTTTTTAAGAACTTTCGGGTTTCAGAATACATTTTCGTGTTGATTTTATTCAAAATGCTGTTGAAAAATTCTCCGTCTTTTGTTCTCATCACTTCATCTCTTACCACAAAGGATCTTACAAATCCCTTCTGATAAGGCTTTTCTAAAGGAAGCAACGGAATTTCCCTTCTTAATTTCCAAAGCCTGCTACTACGCTTATACTTTTTCCTGATCTGTTTTTCTACATCTTTTTTAATTGCTCTTTTTCTGCTTCTCAGATTTCTCAATCTTGAAAACAGAAGGTTATCTTTTTCCATTTATTAATTAGATCTTAGATACAAGACATCAGATTTCAGATTTTCTGAAACTGTATTTTTGTATTAAATCTTTATCAACTTAACTTTTAGTTGACTTTCTATTTAAACCTCATAGATTTTTGAAACCTATGAGGTTTCGTTTAGCGGTAACCTTCTCCTAGCCCCGATAGAAACGGCATCCTTTTTTGTTGCGGCCGTAATAAAAAAGATACAGTGGATAGCGGGAAACAGCTCCTAAAAACTACTCTTCGGATAAGCTCCTAAATTTTATAAAAAAAGATTTCGGGAAAACTTGATTTGAGTTTTGAAATATTGCGCAATAAAAAACCCGAAATCTCTACGACTTCGGGTTTTGATATATCATTATACTATTATTCTAAGAATGTACCATACCACGAAGCCTCGCCTTTGCAAAAGGCAATCCTACTGTTGAATGTAGATTGAATTTGAACATTGCTTCGTTGTTTTTTTAAATGGTTAAACTTTATTTTCTGGTGCAAATATATAAATTTTTCTTAAAATGAAAACTTTTTTATTGATTTCTATTTTTTTCCAATTGGTTGTCATTCAAGACAAAATGCTATATTTGCTTTCTTATACTAAATAATTATGAAAAACACTTTAATGAAATCGTTATTTTACGTATTTACATTGGCCATTCTTTTTTCCTGTAATTCCAACAAGAATAATGACGAAGTTTTAACGTACACTACAGATGCTACCTTAGGGTTGTCAAGAGTGAATCTGAAAACAATTTCCGGCAAAATTCCTGTCGACAAAATTTTAAAGGAAAAAAAAGATCTGAAAGAGGATGAAAAATTTTTTCTGCAACTGGTAAACAAACCACAAGAATCGGGTATCGATACAGATAAGCCTCTTTATTTTATTATTGATCAGGGAAAATCTACTTCAGATCCTGATGCAAAAGCTTTTTTCTGGATCAGCGACAAAGCGAAGTTCCAGAAAAGTATGTCTGATCTTACAAAAAGTAAAATTACCGTTGACAAAAAAGATTACATCTATGCTGACGGAAAATTAACAGGAAGCATCAAAGGAGACATGGCTATTGTTTCCAGCGAAAAGTCATACAACCCTTATGCAGGATACAATTCTTACAATACTCCTGAGCCATCCGCAAAGCTTAATGAAAAATATTTCACAGATTTCTGGGGAAGAAAAGGAACAACTAATGCAGCAATTAAAGACCAGGTCAATCAATCTTTGGTAGACAATAAAGACATCAGTGGATGGATAAATCTTGCTGCCGTAGCGAGTTATGCATCCAAAGGATATATCGAAACTCTTGCTGTGAATAAACTAATTAAAGATTCCGGAGTAGGTTTTGATTTCAATTTTGATAAAGGAAAAGCTGAAATGGATACGAAAACTTTCTTTAATGCAGATATGAAGAAAGTGGTTGAAAAATATTACGACAAAAACAAGGTAGATTATGATCTTGTAAAAAATGTAGAATTGGATAATGCCAAATCTTTCACGATCGGATTCTTCAGCTTAGATTTCATGAGATATCTGGTAAAAGAAGCAGGTTTTGAAGCTACGGTTAACCATTATTTAGCTTCTACCAACAAAACACTGGAAGACATTACATCTACTTTCACAGGTGATTATGCTTTTGTAGACTTTAAGGCTAATCCTGCTGATTCTTTGGAATATTACAGAGCTAACAATGCTGTTGTTTTAGGATTTAATCCAAAGAAAAAAGATAATATTACTTCATTATTACAAGGACCGCTAGGTGCCAGCAAAAAATATATGATTGGTGACAATCAGGTAATTTTCTCTGATGACAACAATGTGATTTATCAGTTTCAGAACAAGAAAGCCGGAAAAAATGCCAAGCTTGATAAAAAATCCGGAATCACAGCTTATTCATGGTCTGATGGAAATGACTATAATCAGAGAGAAAAAGCGAGTGTAAAAGTTGTAGATATGGTTAATGAATCTAAAGAGGAAGGAGGAAATCTGGTTTCAAAAACCGTATTCACTTTAGATAAAAAAGATGAAAACGCACTGTATTATTTAATAATGAATGGATAATATTGTTTTAGAAAATATTTCACCTAAATATTTCACTCCCAGAAATATCGAGCAATCTGAGATCTGGAAAAAGAATATCTCTTTCCGGAAAGGGAATAAATTCCTGATTGTCGCCCCTTCCGGGAGTGGAAAATCTACACTGGCTACCGCTATTCTCGGTACCCACTTTCAATATGACGGAGATATAAAATATGACCAACAGGTTGTAAAAAAACTTCATCTCGAAAAAATTGTAGAGAATAGAAAAGACGGCGTGAGCTTACTTTTTCAGGATGTAAGACTGATTAAAAATCTTACAATTTCTGAGAATATACTGCTTCGGGTTTTTAATAAAGACCGAAAAAAATTCATTCCTAAAATGGAAGAGTATGCAACAAGATTAGGAATAGAAAATCTGCTTCATAAAAAAGCGGAAAACTGTTCGTATGGTGAAAGACAGAGAAGCGCTATTGTAAGAAGTTTAGTAAATCCTACTCATTTTCTGATCTATGATGAATGTTTCAGTCATCTGGATTTAAACAACAAAAAAATTGCGTTTTCACTCATTAACGAAGTGTCTCAGGAAAGCGGAAGCTCAGTGATATTTTTTGAACTGAATGAATTCCCTTTTGAGCATGAATACCAAATTCTTCATTTATAAAGCGTATGAAGAAAATTTTTAATTCAATGATATTGTATGCAGGATTATTTATAGCATTTATTTTAGTGCTTTCCTGTCTGCAGTTGTATGAAAATGCCAACAGGCTTTTTGGAAGTAAAAGCAGTGACAGTAATTACTGGCTGACTTTCAGCAAGAAAATTACGCCTGATAATATTGGAAGAAAAGAGCTTCTCGGGTTTAATGAAAATGATATTGCAAAGCTGAAACAATGGGAAGAAGTAAAGAGCATTTATCCTTTCTCAGCCAACGAATTTAAAGCATCTGCCAATGGGGGAGATTTTATTCCTTTTTACACGGATCTTTATTTTGAAGGTGTTGATATCAAAGCCATTGACGTTCCTTTAACTGAGGAAGATTTCCAGGTAAGAGGTGATGAAATTCCGATTATTATTTCAAGAGAATATCTGAATCTTTATAATTACGGATTTGCTTTAAACCAAGGTCTGCCGCAGATTTCGGAAGATTTTGCAAAAAAAATTGATGTAAACATCAATATTGTTGTCAACAAAGAGAATAAAAGCTATAAAGGACGAATGGTAGGGCTTTCGGATAGAATTCATTCTGTTCTGATTCCGAAAAAATTTCTTGATTCTCTGAATTTAGCTGCAAAACCTGAATTGGCCAACCAGCCAAAAATCTACAACAGAGTTTTGGTACAGGTCAAAGATTCCGGTGATGAAGGTTTGATCGCTAAAATGAAAGAAAACAATTATGAATCCAATCAGGAAAGTCTGCGCTCTGCGAAGATCAAATCTAAACTGTTTCTTGTTTTAAAAGTAATTGCAGTTCTGGGGATTTTCATTTTTGCTCTTTGCCTTTATATTATTGTAAGCTTCATTAAAATCCAGTTTCTGGAAACACAGGAAGAAGTTTCTATTAAAAACAGTCTGGGTTATTCTCCTAAAAAGATGGTAAGCGATATCAGCAGACGTTTCAGCATCAATTTAATGATTGTTTTGACGTTAAGTTTGGGCTTAATTGCTGCCGGGCAATATTTTGTAGCAAAATCAAGTGTTTCCAACGGATTATTATCTGCTTATATCAATCCGTTGCTTTGGCTGGCTATTGTTGTCATTCCGATATTGGTTTATTTCTTTGTAAAAGAACTGATCTACCGATGGCTGATAAGGTCATGGAAAATCTAATATAACAAAACGACCATCAGATTGATGGTCGTTTTTATTTCAACTGGAAATTATTTTTAATCCTTGGATCCCAAATCATCCATTGTATCTCCCATTCCTCTGCTGTTTGGGCTATAGGTTCTTTCCGGATCAAGAAAATAAATATTGTGTTTCGCCTTTGCGATAATACCGTCATATTCCTGCTCAGTCATCCCCTCAGGAATATCTTTCTGCTGATCTGATGGTTTTCTGTATACTTCAAGAGCACCTTTTTCATTAAGAACAGATTTTGCCAATCTGGCCTTATCAAGATCATCAGTATATACAACAACATTATTTTTTCCTACGCTGTGTGTTCTGTAAGCATCCAACATTTCTGCATCGTGGGCAAAGACATAATCAAAGAATCCTCTTGTTTTTTCGTCTTCCTGATAATGGTTGAGCCCTGCTTCAACATTTGATTTTGAAACAATAATATTTGCTTCACTAAAACCTTTTTCTCTTAAATCTTTTTTTATTTCCTCTGTGTCTACAGTTTGTGGAAATACTGAAACTACTGTATAAGCCATAATATTTTGTTTTGGTTATGGTCTACAGTACAAATGCCATGCAATTTATTCGTTAAAAAGATTAATTTAGTTTAAAAATTTCTCTAAAATATCTACAGCACACTTAGGAAGGTTTGTTCCGGGGCCGAAAATAAAATCAGCTCCGTTGGCATATAAAAACTCATAATCCTGCTGAGGAATTACTCCACCGACAACGATGGTAATATCGTCGGCACCTAGTTTCTTCAATTCTTCAACCACTTGCGGAACCAGTGTTTTATGACCGGCCGCTAAAGAAGAAACCCCTAAAATATGAATATCATTTTCCACCGCCTGTTTTGCCACTTCTTCCGGAGTCTGGAATAATGGGGCAACATCTACATCAAATCCCATATCGGCAAATGCCGTTGCTACTACTTTGGCCCCTCTGTCATGCCCGTCCTGTCCCATTTTTGCAACCATCAATCTTGGACGGCGGCCTTCTTCTTCCTCAAATTTCTGAGTCAGATTCAGGGCTTTTTCGAAATATTCATTTTTTCCTGCATTCATCGCATATACTCCAGAAATTGTTCTGATATTAGCTTTATACCTGCCGAAACTTTCTTCCATGGCATCACTCATTTCTCCCAGCGTGACTCTTCTGCGGGCTGCTTCGATACACAATGCCAGAAGATTTCCTTTTCCAGACTTTGCACTTTCACGGATTTCATCCAGAATTTGGTTTACCGCTTCGGTATTTCTATTTAATTTTATAGAGTCTAATCTTTCGATTTGTTTTCTTCGAACTTCTGTATTATCAATATCCAGAATCTCAATCTGATCCTGTTTTAAATCTGATTTAAAAGAATTGACTCCGATAATAAACTCTTCACCACTATCAATTTTAGCCTGCTTTCTTGCTGCTGCTTCCTCAATTCTCATTTTTGGAATTCCGGCTTCAATAGCTTTTGTCATTCCGCCTTCCTGCTCTACCTCATCGATGTATTTCATCGCTTCTTCGATCATCTGCTGCGTAAGACTTTCCACAAGATTGCTTCCGCCCATCGGATCTACAACATCACAAATACCACTTTCCTGCTGAAGGATAATCTGAGTATTTCTGGCAATTTTCGCTGAATAATCTGTAGGCAAGGCAATCGCTTCATCCAAAGCATTCGTATGAAGAGACTGAGTTCCTCCTAAAGCAGAAGATAAAGCCTCAATAGCCGTTCTGGTAATATTATTAAATGGTTCCTGCTCCGTTAAAGACCATCCTGATGTTTGAGAATGCGTTCTTAATGCTAAAGATTTTGGATTCTGAGGATTGAATTGCTTTAAAAGCTCAGCCCAGATATATCTTGCCGCTCTCATTTTTGCAATTTCCATGAAATGATTCATTCCAATGGCCCAGAAAAACGATAATCTAGGGGCAAAATCATCAACATTCATCCCTGCTTTTATCCCTGTTCTCACATATTCAAGACCGTCTGCCAGCGTATATGCCATTTCCAGGACCGGAGTCGCTCCTGCTTCCTGCATGTGGTATCCTGAAATCGAAATTGAATTGAACTTCGGGATATTCTTAGAAGTATATTCAAAAATATCAGCAATAATCTTCATGGAAGGTGCCGGTGGATAGATATAGGTATTTCTCACCATGAATTCTTTCAGAATGTCATTCTGAATCGTTCCTGAAAGCAATTCCTGAGAAACACCCTGCTCTTCTGCAGCAACAATGTAGAAAGATAAAATCGGTAAAACGGCCCCATTCATAGTCATTGACACCGAAATCTGATCTAATGGAATCTCATTAAACAGAATCTTCATATCCTCCACAGAATCGATAGCAACTCCAGCTTTCCCAACATCTCCTACCACTCTTCCGTGATCTGAATCATAACCCCTGTGCGTTGCCAGATCGAATGCCACTGAAAGACCTTTCTGTCCTGCTGCCAGATTTCTTCTGTAAAAAGCATTGGATTCTTCTGCCGTTGAAAATCCGGCATACTGACGGACTGTCCAAGGCTTCTGAACATACATGGTAGAATACGGGCCTCTTAAATAAGGAGCAATCCCCGGAGAAGTTTGTGTTAACGTTTCATTTTTCACATCTTCTTTTTTGTAAGAAGATTTCAGCTGTAGTCCGTCTTTTTCAAATGGATAAACTTCAGTCTGTTTTTCAGTGATGTTAAATTGAGGAGTTTTATTTTGAACTTCCCGTCTCATACTTTCAGATTTATTAGATGGCTAAAATTAAGCATTTTTGAAATAACAGATTCATCTTTATAATTTAATGAATAAGTGCATTTTAAATCATAATCAATGCTCATCAAATTTCTTTTAAAACGATTATTAAGCATTTACCAATAGTCATTTCAGCTCTTTTCCCAATATAAATTTCAGTACTTTTGCGAATTCGATTTATTTAATTCTTAATTAATAAAAACCATGAAAAAATTATTATTTTCTGCAGCATTAGTTTCCGCCAATCTTGTTTTTGGACAAATTACACTGGAGCATACATTTACGAATGAAAAAGCATATCCTTACATAACATCAACTGAAACTTACTATATTGCCAAATCAAATAACAATAACTTAAAAATTTATAATTCTGATTATTCCCTTTATAAAACAGTAAATGTTCCCGTTCCGGCCAATTACAATATGATCTTTTATCCTGAGAATAATTTGCTGACGATTTCAAAACATGTTTTCAATACGGATAATAAGTTCGAATTTCTGGTAGAAGCTTATGGCCCCACACAAAACCCGGACAGAAAGCTACTATTAATAGATGAAGACGGAAATTTATTAAAAGATTTCCATCAAAATTCGACTTTACCTTATGGACTAAATTTTGAAATTTTCCATGATTCGGTAACCAATATTAATAAAATAATCGTTTATAGCAATACCCTTGGTCTTAATCCTGTTTTGCAGTCTGATGTGTATGTATTGCCAACCTCTGTATTAGCCGCAAAAGAAATCCAGGCAGCAAGTAAGTTGTCGGCATTTCCTGTTCCCACCAGCAAAATATTACACATTATGAATCCCGGAAACGGAGCCAATAAGGTACAGGTTTATGACATCACCGGAAAACTGGTTTCGGCTCAGTCTTTTTCGGTATCAGATTCTAAAATCTCTATTGACGTTGAAAGTCTTCCAAAAGGAATTTATATTTACAAAATAGGAGAATTGAGTTCGAAGTTTACAAAGAATTAATTCACATTTAAAAATAAAAAAAGAGGCAGCCAAAAAAAGCTGCCTCTTTGTATTTAAAAGATATTTAAATATTATTTACCTAATTTCTTAATTCCCATTTCGTATAAAGCGAAAGATAATTTATCGGCACTTTCACCAATAACCTGTTCGGTTGATCTTCCTGCTCCATGTCCTGCATTTTTTTCAATTCTCAGCAATACAGGTTTATCACAGCTTTGTTTTTCCTGCAATTCTGCACCGAATTTGAATGAATGCGCAGGAACTACTCTGTCATCATGATCACTTGTCGTCACCATAGTTGAAGGATAGCAAGTTCCTTTTTTTACATTGTGCAAAGGTGAGTAAGATTTTAAGTATTCAAACATTTCTTTGCTGTCTTCAGCTGTTCCGTAATCATATGCCCATCCTGCACCTGCAGTAAACTTATTGTATCTCAACATATCCAATACACCCACTGCCGGGAATGCCACTCTTGCCAAATCAGGACGCATCGTCATGGTTGCTCCTACCAGAAGACCCCCGTTTGAACCTCCCGAAATAGCCATATAATCTTTAGAAGTGTATCCTTTGCTCTGTAGATATTCTCCTGCAGCAATGAAATCATTAAACACATTTTTCTTCTGAAGCTTCGTTCCTGCATCATACCATTTTTTACCATATTCTCCACCTCCACGAATGTTTGGAACGGCATATATACCGCCATTTTCCATCCAGATGGCATTGGTAACAGAGAAACCTGGCTGTAAACTTACATTAAAACCTCCATAGGCATAAAGAATCGTAGGGTTCTTCCCGTCAAGTTTTGTTCCTTTCTTATAATTGATCATCATAGGAACTTTTGTTCCGTCTTTTGAAGTGTAAAATACCTGTTCTGAAACATAATCTTCAGGATTGAATTTTACTTTTGGTTTTTGGTATACTTCTGATTTTCCCGAGTCTACATTAAATTTATAAGTCGTTCCCGGCATGATATAATTACTGAAAGAGAAATAAAGATCTTTTTCTTCTTCTTTACCACCGAAACCACCGACATTTCCTTTTCCGGGAAGAGCAATATCTCTGATCAGTTTTCCGGATTTATCATATTGTTTAACCTGATCGATAGCGTCAACCATATAGGTCGCAAAGAAAGATCCGCCTCCTGAAGAAACAGACAATACGTTTGCAGTTTCAGGAATTACATTTTTCCAGGTTTCCGGAGCCGGGTTTTTAATCGTTGTTTTTACCAGACGTCCGTTTGGAGCGTCTTTATCTGTGTAGATGAAGATATCATCACCTTCTGTATCTACAATATGGGCGTTGATATCAAAACCTTTGTTGATCTGAACAAAGTCACCTCCGTTTTTTAAATCTTTAATGTACAATTCATTTCCGTTGGTAGCATTTGCTGCAGAAATAATTAAATATCTCTGATCTTCTGTAACACCAGCCCCTAAATATCTTCTCGGTGTTTTTTCACCTCCGAAAATTAATTTATCTTCAGACTGCTTCGTTCCCAGTTTGTGGTAATACACTTTGTGCTTATCTGTCATTCCGGAAAGTACAGTTCCTTCTTTTGGCTTGTCGTAGCTTGAATAGTAGAAACCGTCATCTCCCTGCCAGGAAATTCCGCTGAATTTTACATCAATTATAGTTTCGTCGATCTGTTTTTTTGAAACTGCGTCGATGATGATAATCTTATTCCAGTCGCTACCTCCTTCTGAGATAGAATAAGCTGCCAGATTTCCTTTTTTATTGAAAGACAGGTTGGCTAAAGAAGTCGTTCCTTTTTCCGAAAACTTATTGGGATCCAGGAAAACTTCTGTTGCTTTTGTTTTGTTATGGGTTCTGTATAAAACAGACTGAGCCTGAAGACCGTTGTTCTTATAATAATACGTATAATCCCCTTCTTTGAAAGGAGCTGAAATTTTTTCATAATTCCAGATATCTGTCAATTGTTTTTTGATCTGATCTCTGAAAGGTATTTTTGAAAGATAGTTCTGCGTAAACGCTACTTCTTCATCCACCCACTTTTTGGTAGCTTCAGAATCGTTTTCCAGATCTCTGAACGGGTCCGCCACCGCAGTTCCGAAATAAGTATCTGTCTGATTTCCTTTTAAAGGTTTAGGATAATTCATCTTTTGAGAGTAAAATGATGCCGAGAATAAAACCCCGGCTGTTAACAAGATCGGTTTAAAGTTCATATCAAATTCGATTTTATCAAAAATACGTAATCTGTGTTAAATAAAAAAAAGGCTTTTCATTCAAAAATATAAAGCTTAAAACAAAACATTATTTTCAGAAAGGATATAACCGAAACATAGATTCGAATTTAGATCAAAAAAAGAAGCCAATATTGGCTGCTTCATAGTTTTTTATAAAATAATTAATTACCCGAGTTAATATTTTTAAAATAAAAATTATTCAATTTCCACAAAAGCTCCTGAGGGCCTCCATTCCAGTAAAAAACATTATTTCCTTTGTAAATCTGGTATAAATTAAACTTTTCTCCAAAAGATACTTCTTTATTGGCGTTCAAAAGCTCTTTCGTCAAATTTTTTAAATAACTTTTTAATTCTTTGGCATTAATTTTTTTTCCGTTTTTAAAATCTATGACAGAAACTTTACCCGGAATTTTAATCACAACATCATAAAATACTTCCGACACATCCTGACTCTGAGAATAATCATTTCTCATGGTCTCAATATTTTTTATGGTATAGCTGGCTGTTTTAAAACGGTCGAATAAAGCCGTAAAATAATTTTTAACATCCTCGCTGCATTCTTTCCCGATATTTTCAGAAAATCCGGAAAGGAAAAGATTCGTTAAGCTTGTTATTTCCTGCTCATAAGTTGCTTTTATGTTATTATTGTAAACAGCGTCAGCCTCAACAAAGTTTTTCAGATAGCCATTAAGCTCTCCAAGAGAAGTTTCATCATGCTTCACGAAAGTATTAAAGTATAAACCGAATACTTTTTCAGGTTTTAAAACAGTTGATTGTGCATTTAGGTTTTCAACACAAAAAATTAGCATCAAAAACAGCATACTTTTAATTCGTCCCATAGTTTAAAAAAATTGTTACATTTCCATAGTTTTTATCGCCAAAAAAAGCCCTTGATTCACAAGAGCTTGATTTATTTTAGATTCGTATTAGTAGTTATCTTCCTCACCTTTCATCTTCTCGGCATTCTCAGCCATGATCACGGCATCGATCATTTCGGAGATATCACCATTCATATAGGCATCGAGGTTGTACATTGATTTATTGATCCTGTGATCGGTTACCCTTCCCTGAGGATAATTGTAGGTTTTAATCTTTGCAGAACGGTCACCGGTAGATACCATAGATTTACGCTGTGCGGCAATATCGCCCTGAACTTTTTGCAGTTCTATATCATACAATTTTGTTCTCAGCATTTCCATTGCCAGTTCACGGTTAGCCAGCTGGGAACGTGCCTGCTGACAAACCACTACCATTCCTGAAGGCTTGTGGGTAAGCTGTACTTTCGTTTCAACCTTGTTAACGTTCTGACCTCCGGCTCCACCTGAACGCGAAGTCTGCATTTCAATATCTGCAGGATTCAGTTCAAAATCTACTTCCTCAGCTTCCGGTAAAACGGCAATTGTAATGGCAGAAGTGTGAACTCTACCTTGAGACTCTGTTTCAGGAACACGCTGTACACGGTGAACTCCGGATTCGAATTTCATGATTCCGTATACGCCTTCACCTTCCACCTTCATGATTAATTCTTTGTAGCCTTTAGCTGCTTCGTTGGAATCTGTCACTTCATGTCTCCAGCCTTTCGTTTTGAAATACATGGTGTACATTCTGTAAACATCTTCTACGAAAATAGCAGCCTCATCACCACCAGTTCCGGCACGTAATTCTACGATGACGTTTTTATCATCAGCAGGATCTTTCGGAATTAATAACACTTTTAGCTCATCTTCCAGTCCCGGAATTTTATCTAAAGCTTCGTTTTTTTCGATTTTTGCCAATTCAACAAAATCTTTATCTGAACCATCAGCAATGATTTCATCAGATTCTTCGATCGTATCCAAAGCTCCTTTATATTGATCGTATACTCTTACAATTTTTCCCAAATCGCTATATTCTTTGTTCAGAGAAGAATATCTTTTCTGATCTGAAATGATATCAGGCTGAATAATAAGGTCTGCCACCTCATTATATCTTTGTTTTATAGCTTCTAGTTTTGGAATTAATGATTTAGACATTATGGAATTTTTGTGGCTGCAAAGATAAGAATAATTAATTCAAAACTCAATAACCCATCTCATTACATTATTCTTTAGTTACAAATTTCGCAGTTTATTATTCCGAATACAGATCACAGGTCGATAATCCGGATTCTAAAGCATAATAAAGAATATTTTCAGGCTAATTTTTTTAAACTATCGGTGTTGGTTTTCTTTCGTAAAAGTATTTGTTTAGAGATACTCTGAGCACAATGAATATTAAAGAAGATTAAGATTCAGGCTTAGAAAGTCTTTTATCAATCAGGTACAGAACAATTCCAAACGCTACAATTCCGAGCCCGATAACACTTTCTCTGGGATTATGAATAAATGTAAAATACAATATGTAAATACTGAACAATAAGAAAACCGTAGGGAAAATATAAAACAGATCCGACTTAAAAATCTTCCGGTCTTTCTTTTTCAGAAAGAAAACCGTAGATACTGAAAGACTCGCAAACAGCTGTAATAAAAAAGCAGTATATACAAAAATTTCTTTAAAAGTCCCGGTAAGAATAATTAAGATAGCAATGACGGTATGGGCAAAAATAGCACGTACCGGAATTCCTTTTTTGTTATTAACAGACAACGTTTTCCACAGATGATTTTCTTTTGCAAAAGCCTGAGTAAGTCTCGAACCTACCCATAAATATCCGCTGATCGTTGCCACCAGCTGCAATGCAATAAAAATATTCACCACCTTTCCAAAGCTTAGTCCAAGCATATTATTAGCTGCTTTGTCCATCACGTCTTCTTTGCCGACCAGCTGATCCAGAGACGCATGTTTTAGCATAATATAGTTAATTAAAACATAGCAAACCGTCACAAAAACAGTTCCTATAATTAAAGATTTCGGCAAGTTTTTCTGAACGTCTTTAATTTCCCCTGCAATATAAGAAGCTGAGTTCCATCCCGTATAAGAATAGGTCACAAAAACCAATGAAGTAGCAAACGCCGGCAGCATCATTTCTTTCTGCCAGCCTTCTCCAAAACTAAGACTGTTTCCCGTTTCAGGACCTGAAAGCACAACTCCCAAAATAATCAGGACGATAACAAAAGCGACTTTGATAAAGGTGAAAAAATTATGAAATTTACTCGATGATTTTAAGCTAAACGACAAAGACATCGATACCAAAATAATAATCGCTATCGAAAAGCCTGTTCCGAAAGTATAATCAAAAACAGAAAGATATTTCGACATTGCCAGCGCAGCCAAAGCTACTGGAGACGAAAAGCCGATAATCAGAGAAACCCAACTGACCAGATAGCCCAGAATAGGATGGTATGTTTCTTTTAAATAAAGATAATCGCCTCCGTTACCTTTAAAATGAGAGCCCAATTCGGCATAACAAAAAGCACCAAATAAGGCCAACATCCCACCAATAATCCAGAGTAAAAATATACTGTAGGTGTTTGTAATATCTACCAGCTGAAATCCTAAGGTCGTAAAAATTCCGGTACCAATCATACTCGAAACAACAATAGCAACGGCAGTTTTCCAGCCGATCTGATGTGAAGGCGCACTCATTATTCAGATTTTAAAAATAAAAAATGAGGCATCGAAACGCGCATTCGGATCATTATGTTTTCAAAAATTTTATTGATCATCATTCAGCTTTACTAAAAATTAAAATTAAGTCTTCCGAAGAAATAACTTCCCAATGTTCCCATCTGAACTGGCGCATATTTAAATACTCCATAATATGAATTTTCATAAATCTGTAAATCCGGAAATACATCGAACACATTATTTGCTCCGACGGTCAAGTTAACATTTTTTGTAAGATTATACCCTACACTTACATCCGTTACCACTTTGGGAGCAAATTCCTGAACTCCGCCAAACGGATATCCATCCCTCGTCACTTTTCCAAAATATGTATTTCTTACCAGAAAATTAAATTTCCCGATTCCATAATTCAGACCTAATGTCGCTTTTGTTTTCGGAGATAATGTTTCGATTATATTGACCTGGTCCGGTCCGAAAAACTCTTCCTGAGGCGTCTGTAAGTTTGCGGGAAAATGGAAATCCGTAATTTTTGTTTCCGTATAATTTCCGGCAAGGTTCACATTTAAGTTTCCTTTTCCTAATTTCCAGTCGTAAGAAACTACAAGATCTACTCCTTTTGTCTCTGTATCAATAGCATTGGCAAAAAACCTTGCGCTTTCAACTTCATTTCCAACACCTACAATATCCGGATTTTTTAATCGGTCATCAGTAATATTACTTGTGATGACAATTCGATCTTTCACTTTAATCAAATATCCATCTAAAGTTATAAATAATCCTTTTGCAGGTTTTAAAGTAAATCCTACACTTCCGTTGACAGACGTCTCCTGTTTTAATTTATCAAAACCAAGAACCTGAGCGGCTTTACTATCATTGGTAAAAATCCCTTTTGTAACAATCCCATTTCCGTCTGTAGCAATGTCAGCATAAGAATTATTAAAATATTGCTGTTGCAAGGAAGGTGCCCTGAAACCAGTTCCCACAGAACCACGAATAGCATAATTTTTCAGAAATTCATATCTGATAGCCAGCTTTCCGTTCAGTGTACTTCCAAAATCTGAATAATTTTCAAATCTTGCGGCGGCATCGATATTCAACTTTTTATCTAAATCATAAGAAACATCTGCATACACCGCTGTCGAATTTCTGGATTTTCTCAAAGCATTCTCTGGCGAAAAACCAATGAAAGACTGAGCACCACCATTGCCTTCTACTGTAGCTCCCGGCACCGCTATATTACCGTTCACATCATATCTCGCATAGGAAGCTTCTTCTCCTGCTTTGATTTCATATTGTTCAAATCTGAATTCACCACCAAAAGCAATATTAAACTTATTAAGGTTCTTAGACACATCAAGATTAATTGTATTCTGAAGGAAATTATGGGCACCGGCATAGAAACTTGTCGGAGACTTTGAACCTAATGAAGCATTCACGGTATTACTTACATCATAATTGAAGGTATTGCTTCCAAAAGTATTGCTTAAATCAAACAGCCAGTTATTAACATCATATTTCGCTCCTACAGCATAAGAAAAATCATACACCTTAGAGCCTAAAGTAGGTTGAAACCCATTTGGATAAATGGATTCTACAATATTTGATTTTTCATTAGGAAGCCTTCTGAATCCGAAACCCTGTCCTTCTTTTATACTGAAACCTCCGAAAGAGTAGATTTTGAACTGATCATTGACAGGATATTCTGAATTAAAAAATAACTGAGCCTGCTTTATCTGGGCATCTCCGATCTGGAAATTAAAATCATCCCGCGTTAACCCGTTTTGAGCAATCAAAGCATCATCATCAGCTCGTGCTTTATCCGGATTATCCGCAAAATCATATGCAAAATTATCTCCGTAAATATCCAGGTTATGGTTCTGGGTTCTTGTTGTTTTTCCACGGTAGTTCAGCTGAAGAGAAAGGTTGATATAACTTTTATCTTTTCCTAATGAAGCTCCGTAGTTAACACCTCCCTGATAAGTTTCACCATCATTTCTCCCTGTAATTCCATAATTGAGGCTGGCAGAAGCGCCTATATTTTTTTTAAGAATAATGTTAATAACTCCGGCAATAGCATCAGAACCATATTGAGCTGCAGCTCCGTCTCTCAAAACCTCTATCCTGTCGATCGCAATCACAGGAATAGTGCTTAAATCCGTTCCTACAGATCCATTTCCTACAGTATTCTGATAATTGACTAATGAAGTCGTATGGCGTCTTTTACCATTGACCAGAACTAAAACCTGATCGGGACCCATCCCTCGCAGCGTCACCGGATCAATATGTTCGGTGCCGTCAGAAGCCGATTGTCTGACAGAATTAAAGGATGGAATGACATAATTTAAGAGATCCTGAACCGTTGTCTGTGGTGCAGACTGCTGAATTTTTTCAATATTGATGACATCTACCGGAACAGGAGTTTCCAGTTTTGTTCTTTTAACATTTCGGTTACCGACAATGACTACATCTTCAATTTGTTTTTCTTTTTCCTGTTCCTGAGCCGATACGAAAACCGCTCCAAGCAATAATACAGATATGCTTAGTTTTTTCATCTTTTGTTTTTTGCAAAATTAATAATATACCCGAACGGACAAAACCCGCCAACAAAGATTGTTCAAGAAATGGAATAAATATAAGAATATTGACTTCACTTATCTTCCCCCAAACGGGTTGGAATTAGCACCTTTACATCTATGAATGGTGTCGGTTGCTAAGGTTTCACAGGGCCAAATCCCTCCACCTTTCTTGATAAATCTACTGCAAAGGTAGACTAATAATTTTATATAGCAAAAAATATCAATTTTCCGGATATATTCATCGTTTTTCTGATTGTGAATAACTTGTGGATAAGCTGTTAGTTGCCTATTAGCAGCTTGTGAATTGCTTATTAATAAGTATAAATCATTAAAAATTTTCAACTTTAAAATCGTGGATAACCTATGGAAAACTTCTTAATAAGCTATTAATAAGACATGGATAAACCATCATTTACATGCGGATAAATCTGTGAATAAAGTATTGAAAAAATATTAATAACGCGTGGATAAGCCTATCTTCCGCTGCGGATAAAATATGGACAAACAAAAAAGAGATCACTCGCATGACCTCTTTCATCTTTAATCCGCAGACTTATCCACAGTTTATTTTACAATCATTTTCTGAATCGAAACCCCTGTATCTGATTTTAAATGAACCAAATAGATTCCAGTAGGATAATTTATCTTCATTTCATAAGTCCCGTTTTCATGGGTAAGCTTAAACGAGTCCATTTTTTTTCCGCTTATATCATAAATTACAATCTCTCCATTCTTTACTTTATGGTAGATTAATTTTGCTGAACCATTTTTCACCGGGTTATCCACAATCTGAATCGATAACTTATTGCCCACATTTTCATCTATTGTGGATAAAGTAGAAGAATTATTCCCAAAAATTCTGAATTCGCCTGGCTGAAGTGTAATCGGAGCCGTAGTTGAAGTAATGTCAGAAACCGTATTATCCATTAAATTTTTCCATTGGCCTGCATACGGAAAATAAGGAACTACATTTTGCGATGAGGTATTGTAATTCGCCAGTACCACAACGTTTTTCACACCATTAATCATGTTATCATATACATAAATCCTGGTAATCAGACCGTTCGGATCGTTCGCCAGATTATTAGACTCTACAGTATAGGTTTTAGATTTAAATACGGGATACGTGTTTCTAAGGTTAATAATTTGTGCCCAGGTATCGTACACCGACTTTCTATTGACATTGGTATCATATCCTAATGTGAAAGCAACCGGCTTTTCATCAGTTCTGCAACCGTTATTTACAGATCCGTCCGCACACCTGTTGATGCTGAATTCATATCCAAGCTCCCCAAACTGCCAAATCATTTTAGGTCCGGGAATCGTAAAGAAAGTTGCTCCAAAGGTTTTCATTCTGGAAAGCGCCGTATTAAGATCTTTTACACTATAAGGTCCGTTTACAGCACCATATTCAAGGTTTTTAAACATCAACCTTTCCTCATCATGACTTTCTCCATAGCCTACAGCATGCATATTTGTAAAGCCGTGCAATGCATGACTCATTCTGTCATAATTGCTATTCTCCTTATATCCCATGGTATTTTGATTATAAGGTTCCGTCTGTTTATTCCAAAGCATCACCCCTTTTCCTTCTGCAATTCTGTAATTCGCCCACTCCTGCTCTTCCTGATCCGTTCCCAAATGTTCAAAAATCATATAAGAATTAGGATCAATAGCCCATTGTCTGTCTGCATAATATTTTAAGATCTCTACCCTGTCCTGCTGATAAGCATTCGTACAAGCCTCATCGCTTTCAGAGCAGTTTTGCGTAAAGCCTTTAGTCAGATCCCAACGGAAACCATCAATCTTATATTCCGTCAACCACTGTTTCAGGCATCTTTCAACGTAATACTTAGTTGAATAACTGGTATGGTTAAAATCATTGAAAACATTGTATGAATGCTTCGGAACCGTATTAAAATAAGGATTATCTGAAGCCACATCTCCATAGCCATCTCCATCAGGGTCTACATTCCAAAGCCTCACCAGAGGAGAACGGCCTGTAGCATGATTAAAAGCCACATCAAGAATCACAGCAATACCATTCTGATGGCAAAGATCAACAAACTCTTTAAATTTTTCCGGTGTTCCGTACGCCTTATCCAATGCATAATGGAAAGATGTATTGTAACCCCATGAAAGATTTCCCTCAAACTCCATAATAGGAAGAAGCTCAATGGCATTGATATTTAATCCTTTTAAATAAGTGATTTTATTAATCAGCGACTGCCAGTTTTTTTCCTGGGTAAAATCTCTTAATAACAACTCATACACTACCAGATTATCCTTCGGAGGTCTCTGGAAGCTGGTTATCTGCCAGTTATAAGGAGTCTGGCCCGTTTTGAACATTGAAACTTCAAATTCCTGCCCTGCCGGAAACTGGGGCAGATTCGGATAAGTAGCCTGTGAAATCCACTGATCATCATAAGAAGATAAGATCTGTGGTGAATAAGGATCTGCAACTTTTTTCAGATCATTTGTTCTGTATTGAAATGTATACAGCTGTTGAGGAGTCAGCCCCGACAGTTCCAACCAGTACAAATCTGGATTTGCAGTGTCTTTTTTCATCAGATAAGCATCATTCACCGCCCAGTTATTAAAACTTCCGATTATATGAACGAAATTTTTAGATGGAGCATATAATGCCAGTCCAACTTTTGTATTATCTGTAGGATGGTAATTTATTCCTTGTTTAATCCAAGCCGGAACTGCTTCAGAAACAACACTTCGTGGAACCTGCAGGATAAATGTCGAATTTTTGGAAGTTGACCCCTGGGTAGCAATCAACTCCATATTAGCATCTTCCGTGACGGTATAATTATAAGAATAAGAAGCAGACGGTGTGGTTGTTGAATTAACAACCGTTCCGTTAGCTTTAAGCTGGAAAGTAGCATTCACATTCGTCGTAGCAGTGACTGCAATTGAGCTTCCCGCAGGAACTGAAGTCAGACTGTTGGCCGCAGGATTGGTCATATTTAAAGTTAGCACTCCTACATTCACAAAAATATCCGGAGAGGTCTGATGAGCCCCTGTTTTATCTTTTAATAAAAATCCAAACCTCCCGATTCCGGTTCTTGCATAGAAAGCAGCAGGTGTAAATGTTAATGAATAAGTGTCCGTGACAGAATTATAGGCTAGCTTATTAACCTCACTGGAACTGTTCCAACTCCCATTGGTAGGACAATCCTGACTGTTCTGATAATTAGCATCCAACGACCACGACCAAAAGTAAATCGCATTATTCGAAACTCCCCATGCCGACTCATCAATTTGACTGCCTGGCACAGAAAGAGTAATCTGATCCGTCTCATTGAACGGATTGGGTGTAATTGTATAACTAATCTGCCCAAAGGCCAGAGTCATGATAAACAATAAAACACCGAAATAAAATTTCTTCATAAAATTTTGCTTTTTCAGTTAGTATCTATACGAATGTAGTTTATTTTTTGAAAAATATTAATTTTTTTAGCCAAAAACCATTATGTAAACATCTATATATTATGCGACAACGATCACTTTTCGCATGAAGCCATGTCTATTTCACCGTGTATTTTGCCCTCTTCACCTATTCTATCATTTCATACAGTAAATAGCCACACTACCTTTGGATCATCAATTAAAAAAACAATATAAAATCTTAATAATTATGATCCAGAATATCTTACCTCAGCATTATTTTTCTCTCAAAAAATATGTAATCAGCACTATCGTGCTTATACTTCTCAGCATCGGATCTGTGAAGGCTCAAAACACAGAAAATTCATTAGGAAAACTAAAACAGATTGACGCAGGCGTTCTCAATATCGGATACACCGAGGCAGGTCCTTCAACCGGAACTCCAGTAATTCTGCTTCACGGATGGCCTTATGATATTCACAGTTATGAAGAAGTAGTTCCTTTATTAACCGCAAAAGGATACAGAGTAATCACTCCTTATTTAAGAGGATCCGGGACAACCCGTTTTCTTTCTGAAAAAACAATGAGAAACGGTCAGCAGGCAGCAGTAGCAAGTGATATTATCGCTCTGATGGATGCTCTTAAAATTAAAAAAGCCATTATCGGCGGTTTTGACTGGGGAGCAAGAACGGCAGATGTGATGGCTGCTCTCTGGCCTGAACGCGTACAAGGTTTAGTTTCAGTAAGCGGATATTTAATTACCAACCTAGAAGCCAATAAAAAACCTCTTCTTCCCTCAGCAGAACTGGGATGGTGGTACCAATACTATTTTTCAACCGAACGCGGCTTGAAAGGGTATGCTGACAATACGTACGATTTCAATAAACTTATTTGGAAAACAGCGTCCCCCACATGGAATTTTGATACAGAAACTTATAACAGAACAGCAGAATCTTTCAAAAATCCTGATCATGTAGCTATTGTTATTCACAATTATCGCTGGAGACTATCACTGGCCAGTGGGGAAGCAAAATACGATCAAATGGAAAAGCTTTTATCGGCGAGACCTGCCATCAAAGTTCCTACCATAACCATAAGCAGTGATTTTGACGGAGCTGCTATCGACGGGAAGGCATATGCAGATAAATTTACAGGAAAATATTCACATAAAATTTTAAAAGGAATCGGACATAATGTTCCTCAGGAAGATCCTAAAGCATTCGCAGACGCAATTATCGAAGTCGACGGCTATTCAAAAAAGTAGGTACAGGAAGCCGGAAATACTATCAATCTCATTAAATAAAGCAAGGAAAATACTATCAACAATTTAAAATATTTACATCATGGAAGATACAAACATTTCAGAAGCAGAAAAAGTGTTATATACCGGAAAAACCCGCACAACAGGAGGTCGTGAAGGAGCATCAGAAAGCTCTGACGGAAATCTCAACATCAAACTTTCAACACCTGGAGGAACTGAACCAGGAACCAATCCGGAGCAGCTTTTTGCGGCAGGATGGTCAGCCTGTTACATAGGGGCATTGGGAATCGCTGCCAGAAAATTAAGAATTAAGCTGCCTGCAGAAACTTTTGTTGACGCCGAAGTAGATCTCTGCATAGAAGATGATGCTTATTTTTTACAAGCCCGTCTTAATGTAAGTATTCCGAATATTGACAAAAAGACTGTAAGACTTTTAACAGAAGAGGCACACCGCACATGTCCTTATTCTAAAGCCACTCGCGGAAATATCAATGTAAAAATTAGTATCCTTTAAAATTCAGCTTATATTTTCTCAATAAAAAACCCGCAGTGTAGACAAAACAAATTCTGGACGAAAATTGTTTACAATACACTGCGGGGACTTATATAATAAAAAAATGAATCAATCTCTATTCTTCACCAGAATCCAGCCGTTGAATTTCACTTCAGTTTTGTATTTTGAATCTTCGTCCCACCTCAGTTCATACCAATAGGTTTGCGTAGGAACTTTTCTTCCCTGAATTGTTCCGTCCCATTTATAATTATTGAATTTGGTGCCATCAAAAATTTGGTTTCCATATCGGTCTGAAACAGTAAACCGAAGATTCTTTTTATATCCTAGAGCAGAATAATCAATCACGTCATTATAGCCGTCTCCATTAGGAGTAATGACATTAACCAAACCGGGAACCGTTACCGTTATCCGAACTGGCTCGCAGCTGTAAGCATCTCTTACATAAAAAGTATTTTCGCCTCTTGTCAATCCGGAAAATACATTTGAATCCTGCCACTGAATACCATCCAAAGAATATTGATAAGCCGGTTGTCCTCCTTTAACCTCAACTGTAGCCGTTTTACTGTCAATATGAATTTCTTTAACCACAGGAGATTCTGCCGCATAAACTGTCACTTCCTGTCTCAATGTACATCCTCCACTGGTAAGATCAACCCAATAGGAGCCAACTCCTGCATTACTGACAGTCTGCGTTGTCGCTCCCGTACTCCAGAGATAACTCGTAAAACCCGCTCCGGCATCCAGTGTTGTACGGTCTTCGATACAGATTGTTTTATCTTTTAATATTGTTGAATACACTGGAGGAATCACAGTCAATGTTACTTTAGCAATACTTCCGCAGCCCTGTGCATTTAAAACTTTGACATAAGCAAACCCTGTTGTAGAAATATAAGCCGCAGGATTGGGTATTTCATTCGTTTCCGCAAGAGCATCATTGTAATTAGTAAAATACTTTTTAGAAATTCCCGTTGCTGATGTAACCGAAGCCGTTGTTAAGTTGAACGTTCCGGTAGAAATATCACCGGCATTAAAACAAATTCTCAAAGCCGCGTCTGTCACAGCAGGAACCGGATAAAAAGTCAGTGTTATTTTCGCGATTCCTACACAACCGGTTGAAGTATTAATTTTAACAAAAACATCTCCCTGAACCGATGAATAAGCCGCAGGATTGGTAATTTCACTTGTTCCTGCATTCAGAGCTGCCAATGTGGGATAATACTGCTTGGTAACATTGGTCAGCGTGGTCACATTAGCCTGCGTCAGATTAAACAAAGCCAGACCATTGATGGGGCAACCAAATAAAGCGGCATCTGTTTTCTGAACTGCTTTCGGCACTAAAATAATTCTGGCATCAGGATTATCACAAAAAGTTCCGCTGTTATCTCTCACCGTAACATTCACTGTTGTATTTGCCGTGAACTGAAAATTGGCAGGATTGGAAATCACAGTCCCGTTTACAGCATAAGTAAAAGTATAATTGCCCGGGTTATTTACAAACTGAGCATTATATGAAGTAAGGTCAGTAGAAACAATACCAGTCAATGCATTTGGACAGGTTTCAGCAGGCGTTACCGTAGCCTGGAGCAAAGGAACTTTATCTACATAAATCTTTACATTTTTAATGGAATGCCTTGCACTTGCAGCTCCTGTAGAAGCTGAAAATCCAAAATATCCCTGCGTCATATTTACAGCTCCACCTGTCGAGGTAAACGATTGCACAACAACCGTTGTATTATCAATTTTTATAGTAATGTTCCAGATTGCCGTGTTATTCGGATCTATTTCTCCATTCACCTCGACATGTCTGTAGCTGGCTCCTACAAAAGGAATCGTAGAAATAAGATCCGGCGTATGATAGGTACTTCCGGCAGTATTGTTAAACTCAATATTTCCTCCGGTAGGATTGGTTCCGTACAATACATGAACTTTACTCATCTGACCTTCTGTGCTGTTATTAAAAATATCAAAAGCAACCATCAGACCGCTTGCATTACCAGGAATTCCCAATCCGCCACCCTGAACATACGCAGCCGGAGGGTTAGCCAAATACCAAAATGCAAAACCATCCCCTCTTCCATAGCTTGTTGTTCCGTTTCCGTCTATTCTGAAATCAAACTCCACTTTCCATTTATCACAGTATTTCAGATTGATAGGATCATCAAGCTTAATTCCTCCTACCTGACTGATCTGATCTCCCGTAAGCTGGATAAAATCAGTATTTACGGTAGCAGAAGGAACTAAACTCCATCCCGTCGTATTCACCGGGTTTCCGGATAACTGGTAAGTTTGAGCATTGAAATTGCCACAGACACATAATAAAACAACTAAAATTGTTAGTAAAAACTTTTTCATAATATATTTTATCTAAATCAGGGAAAAACAAAAGGCTTTACACTAATAAAGCCTTTTTGTTCATCAATCAAATGTTTATGGACATTAGTTTTTAATAATTTTCTTAGAGAATGTCTGCCCGTTCTTTAATTTTAATTCTACAATGTAAATTCCTTTTGGAAGTCCCTGCATATCAATCTGGTTATCAGAAATTCTAACGTTTATTTTTTGACCTACAATATTGGTAACATTTACATTTTCTACTTTAGAATCTGCTTTAATGTTCAGAATACCATTTGTTGGATTTGGATAAATTCCGATGGTATTTAATTTAATATCTGATGTACTTAATGAGGTCGTTTCCTTAATACATCTTATTGCTGCCCCCTGTCCTCTCGGTGCTCCGGAAGAAGGATTGGCAAGCGTGCTTCCGATGTATAAATATTTTCCTCCTGTACTGGCCGTATCTGCACTCCAGTAATAGCCTCTCTGGTCAACAAAAGTAAATCCTCCCGTTGTATTGCTTCTATATCCTGAAGCCGGCATTTTTAATGTACTGGCATATGCTGATGCAGGATTCATGATTGTTTCAGAGCCTACCAACAATGTCCAGTCTGCCTGAGATGGCATCTTCCAATCCTGTCCGACTGCTTTACAAGGATCTGCTCCGATTGCTGTTGTTACCGCTGTATTATCTTTTGCAGTCCACGCATCACTTGTTGCATTAGTTGCCCACCAAGAGCTCGAACCTGTTCCGATAACAAAAGAGCTGCTGCCTGCCAGACCATCTGGTGAGTTTGGAGATGGCGCTGATGATGTCGCCGAGTTTCTCAACTGGTGACCATCGTCCCATCTTCCCCACTGGAATAAGTCTCCATAAGAATCTGCATCCGTCATAGCTGTTGCTACTTTTGAGCTTCCTAAGTTCTGCTGTAACCAGATTTTCCCATCACCACCTCTTACCGTAGTATAAGAAACCGACTGCCCTCTGTATGTAAATGTAACACATCCTAAATCCCCCGGATTGCTTCCCGGATCGTTATTATTACATGTATTTTGAGATGAATTTGTAATCGCAATTCTCTTTACTTTTGTTCCTGACTGTGAATAAGCCAGCACCAGATAATTATTGGCATTATCAATAGCAATATCATTATAAGTTGCCTGTCCGTCTGACACGAAAGCTCCTCCGAAAGTTGCCCAGTTCTGAGTTGCCGTATCAAATTTATAAACCATATTTTTCAACAGGTTGTCATTTTCCCAACGGCTTGCCGCTACATAAGGCTGACCAGATGGGGTAACAGCAATAGATACATGCTGCACTTTTCCGTCTGAAAAATTAGCCGCCCCTAACTGCACCCAAGATGTTCCGTCAAACTTTTTAACATTTAATTTTTGTCCGCCTGCAGAATTGGAAACATAGGCAACATAAATATTATTATTAGCGTCAAGAGCAATGTCACAATTATACTGCTCCGAATTAGAAGCGGCATCCACGATGCTTCCCCCTACTAAAGTCCAGTTATCTGAAGAACCTGCCGTTGTTAGGTTTTCGTAAACTCTTAATCCGCTTGAAATATTACATGTATATACTTTACCATTTGTTCCTATTGCCATTTCTGCATACGATGCACCACTTGAAAATCCTTTATTTCCAACCTGCTCCCAGACTCCGTTTACATAACGCATCACCGTTCCGGAGTCCTGACCACCAAATGTAAACAACACATTGGAAGGTGAAACTGCCGAAGCATGATAATTTATCGAAGTATTGGTTGCATTGGGCAACTGATTCCAAGCCGTCCCGTTGAACTGTCGAACCTCCATTCCGGATCCCGGATATCCCAACTGATTAGTATAATAAATATTTCCCAAGCCGTCAATAGACAGAGAATTGAAAGTAGCCGTACCCGTTGTGATTCCTGCCGAACCGCCTACATAAGACCATGCAGCTCCGTCAAAAGTCTGAACAGAACCTTTAGCTACCGATGTATCATAATAAGAAAGATAATATTTTCCCGCTGTATTTACTACAAGATTATTGTAGCTGCTGCCTCCCGCTGAAACCGTTTGCACGCCTCCAACATCTTCCCATTGCTGGGCATATGCAAAACTCCCCGCGATGGTCAGCAATCCTAATCCTGCACCAATTTTTCGCATCGCAAAATGTAAATGTTCGAACATAACTAATATTATTTTTATTTATTCTAAATTATATTTAATTTTGCGCAAAAATACTTCACATTATTAACCTCAAGTTATCATTTTCAAACTTTTTGTTATCCTATGCGAAGCTTTTATTTCAATTTGTACCATGCCCGTAAAACGTTTCGTATGAAGAATCAATCTAAAAAAGGATTATTGTTCAGGTCTGAAGATATCAAAATCTTAATGCAGGAAGACTCATGCCCTGAAAATATATCGAAATCAAATATGATTGAAGGCAAGTCGAGCTTTAATCTGCTTTTTTTGCTGAGTCCGAATATAAATCTGGAAGCTCATGACTGCGGAACTAAATTTTCATTTAAAAAAAATCAGTATATACTTCATTACTCCCCCGAAGAAAGTACCGCAGAACTTTGGGCGGAAAATCAGGAAGTTTTAAAATATCTTCAGGTTCAAATCAATTACCAGTATATTTTTAACCTGATCAATCCAGAATCTAATAAAGAAAATGCTGATATTCTGGAAGGTATGATTAAAAACAATTATATTTTTCTTCACAAAGAAACCCCTCCGGATATGACCGTAGAAATGCATATGATTCTCAGAGAAATCATCAGTTATTCTAAAAAGGGGGTCATGCAGAAGTTATTTATAGAAGCTAAAGTGATTAAACTTCTCATTCTTATTTTTGAGCAGTTTAACGAAAAAAATATGATAGATGCCACCCCAAAAGCACCATCCATCATTAAAAAATTCATTGACGAAAATTACCATAAGAATATTAAAGCTGAAGAAATCGGGAAATTAATCGGTATCAATCAAAATAAAATCCGGAAAGAATTCAAAGCCCATTATCACATTACAGTAACCGATTATATTTTTGAGCTGAGAATGCTGAAGGCAAAAAAACTGATCATCGATAAAAATATGATGATCAAAGAAATAGCCATCGAATGCGGATACGAATATGTACAAAATTTTACCCGGGCATTTAAGAAAAAATTCGGCGTATCTCCAGAAAAATTAAGAACTGAATAAATAAAAAAAACCACCTAATAAATTAAGTGGTTTCGTATATGTTGTTTTGCTTTGATATTACTTTTTCAGAATTCAGGTGAAAAAGCAATGACAATCAATTAATGATGTCCGTGACTATCGTGACCGTGGTCATGAATAAAAGGACCGTGACCTTTAGGCTCGTTGTAGATAACTTCCACACCTTCCTGCTCATAGATCATTTTGCTTCTAATCTGCTCAGGATCAAAAGGTTTTACTTTTCCGAAATATTCTTTTAAACCTTCTGTCAACCACATTGGGATTACCAACCCGAAGAACATAAAGATACACCAGAATCCCACTAGGAACATCGTTACAAAGAAGATCGTCCATAGGAACTGGTAAAACGGCCAAAATGCTGATAAAATCGTTATCATTTTCTTAAAGATTTTAGGCAAAAATAGGACTTTTTATTTTTTTACACAAAAGATACAAGTCCTATTTTGTAATTTATTTTGATTTTAATTAAAAAGACAAAAAGATGATAGACGGATAGATAATAGATGGCTTACTCTTTTTGTCTATTTTCTATCTTTCTTAATGCGCAAGATTTGCGAAGAAATCGTTCCCTTTATCATCTGTAATGATGAATGCAGGGAAATCTTTTACTTCAATTTTTCTTACTGCTTCCATTCCTAATTCCGGAAAGTCCACCACCTCAACAGACAAAATATTGTCTTTTGCCAGGATGGCAGCGGGTCCGCCGATTGAACCAAGATAAAAGCCTCCATATTTTCCACAAGCATTGGTTACATCTGCTGTTCTATTTCCTTTTGCCAGCATCACCATACTTCCGCCGTGACTCTGGAATTCATCCACATAAACGTCCATTCTTCCTGCCGTTGTAGGTCCGAAACTTCCTGAAGCCATTCCTTCCGGAGTTTTCGCAGGTCCCGCATAATAAATCGGGTGGTTTTTGAAATATTCCGGCATTGGCTGTCCTGCATCCAACAGTTCTTTGATTTTTGCGTGAGCAATATCTCTTGCAACGATCAACGTTCCGTTTAATTTTAATCTTGTTTTGATCGGATATTTAGAAAGTTCTGCCTGAATTTCAGACATCGGCTGATTTAAATTAATCTCAACTGCTTCTTCCAAATGTGGCGGTGTAGCAGGTAAAAATCTTTTAGGGTTCTGCTCCAGCTGCTCCAGGAAAATTCCTTCTTTTGTAATTTTTCCTTTAATATTTCTGTCTGCCGAACAGGAAACTCCCATTCCCACAGGACAAGAAGCCGCGTGACGAGGAAGTCTGATTACCCGAACATCGTGTGTCAAATATTTTCCTCCAAACTGAGCCCCAATAGAACTTTCCTGACAGATTTTCTGAACTTTTGCCTCCCATTCAAGGTCTCTGAAAGCTTGACCTGCTTCGTTTCCTTCTGTCGGAAGGTTATCGTAATATTTTGCTGATGCTTTTTTTACCGCTGCCAGATTCGCTTCAGCGGAAGTTCCACCGATAACCAAAGCCAAGTGATAAGGCGGGCAGGCAGCTGTTCCCAAATCTGAAATTCTTTCTTTTACGAAAGCTTCCAAAGATTTTTCGTTCAGTAAAGATTTTGTTTTCTGATAAAGAAAAGTTTTGTTGGCAGAACCGCCTCCTTTTGTTAAAAATAAAAATTCGTAATAATCTCCTTTTTTAGCATAAATATCAATCTGTGCAGGAAGATTTGAACCCGAGTTTTTTTCATCAAACATCGTCAAAGGAACCACCTGAGAATATCTTAAGTTTCTTTTTTGGTAGGTATTGTATATTCCTTTACTTAAATATTCACCATCATCTACTCCAGTGTAAACATTTTCCCCTTTTTTACCCATTACAATCGCTGTTCCTGTATCCTGACAAGAAGGTAAAGCTCCTTCCGCAGCCACCGCAGCATTCTGTAACAAGTTATAAGCAACGAATCTGTCGTTATCTGTAGCTTCAGGATCATCAATGATTTTTCTAAGACTTTCCAGGTGCGAAGAACGAAGCATGAAAGAAACATCTGCCATCGCTTCTTCAGCCAATAGCTCAAGCCCCTTCGGATCTACCGTTAAGATTTCTCTGTCTCCTAATTGTTCAATTTTTACATAATCTGATGTAAGCTTCTTATACACCGTATCATCTTTCTGAATCGGATACGGATCCTGATATCTAAATTCCATTTCAATTTTTTCTTGGTGCAAAAATACGGCTTACACAAAAAAACATGAGCAAAATCAGTGATTTAGATTGATATTTATAATGATTATAAATTGTGAGGTTTTTGATTATTGAGTAATTTTATAATCTAAGATTGAGGTTAAGATTTAGGTTAAAAATTTTATCTTAAACTAAGCCTCCATCTTAACCTTAAATACTAAATAAAAATTTCAATCACAATGAATTACAGAATAGAAAAAGACACCATGGGTGAAGTGCAGGTTCCTGCTGATAAGTTTTGGGGCGCGCAGACAGAACGTTCAAGAAACAATTTCAAAATCGGACCTGAAGGTTCGATGCCGCACGAAATTATCGAAGCTTTTGCTTATTTAAAAAAAGCAGCAGCCTTCACCAATACCGATTTGGGAGTTCTTCCTGCCGAAAAAAGAGATATGATCGCAAAAGTATGTGAAGAAATTCTTGAAGGAAAGCTGAATGATCAATTTCCTTTGGTGATCTGGCAAACCGGTTCGGGAACACAGTCTAATATGAATGTAAATGAAGTGGTTTCCAACAGGGCTCACGTAAACAATGGCGGGACTTTGGGCGATAAATCGGAAATTCATCCAAATGACGATGTCAATAAATCTCAATCTTCCAACGATACCTATCCTACGGCAATGCATATCGCTGCTTACAAAAAAGTAGTGGAAACTACAATTCCTGCAGTTGAAAAACTAAGAGATACTTTAGCTGAAAAATCAGCTGCGTTTAAAGATATCGTTAAAATCGGAAGAACCCATTTAATGGATGCAACACCTTTGACTCTAGGTCAGGAATTTTCAGGATATGTGGCTCAACTGAATTACGGAATTAGAGCATTAAAAAATACATTACCTCATCTTTCTGAATTGGCATTGGGAGGAACGGCAGTTGGCACAGGATTAAATACACCCCAGGGATATGATGTAAAAGTGGCGGAATATATTTCAAAATTCACCAATCTTCCTTTTGTAACCGCAGAAAATAAATTCGAAGCATTGGCTGCGCATGATGCTATTGTAGAAACTCACGGAGCTTTAAAACAACTGGCAGTCTCTTTATATAAAATCGCTCAGGATATAAGGTTAATGGCTTCAGGACCTCGCTCCGGAATCGGAGAAATTCATATTCCGGAAAATGAACCGGGATCATCCATTATGCCCGGAAAAGTGAATCCTACACAAAACGAAGCAATGACAATGGTGTGTGCCCAGGTTTTAGGAAATGACACTACTATTTCATTTGCAGGAACTCAGGGAAATTATGAACTTAATGTTTTCAAGCCCGTGATGGCTTACAACTTCCTGCAATCTGCCCAGCTGATTGCTGATGCATGCATCTCATTTAATGATCACTGTGCTGTGGGAATCGAGCCGAACCATGAGAGAATCCAAGAACTTGTTGATAAATCTCTGATGCTGGTAACAGCCTTGAATACACATATCGGCTATGAAAATGCGGCGAAAATTGCAAAAACTGCTCATAAAAACGGAACAACTTTAAAACAAGAAGCTGTAAATCTTGGACTTTTAACTGCCGAACAGTTTGATGAGTGGGTAAAACCTGAAGACATGGTCGGAAGTCTGAAATAATGATTTAAAATAAATTATAGATTAAATGTTAGAAAGCCTCAGAGAAATTCTGAGGTTTTCTATTTTCATAACGATCTCCTTATGATTTTTATGATAACATTTTTTTAGAGTTAAAATTTTTCATACTTTAGTGATTAATTACAAAACATTATGAAAAATCTAAAGAAAATCACAAGACAAAATCTGAAGCAGGTTTTAGGAGGCCATACCTGTCCCGGAAACTTAATCCACCTTACATGGAATGGGTATCATGCCTGCTGTATCACGCCTCCTCCAGGTGGAAACCCTTGCAACGGAACATCATGTCTGATTCCTGTTGATATGTGTGACGGAGGTCTTAACTAATTAACAGATCAATAAAATTCAAAAACAGGAAAAGGCCGGAACATAAATTTTCCGGCCTTTCATCAATTGATCTATGAATGTTAAATTGTATCTAATTTGGCTTCTGAAAGAATTTTATGGCTTTCTGAATATTTTTGTCTAATAGCAAATCATCGAAATTATCTCCTTTTGAAACACTAATGTCCGGAACGATTCTCTCGTAATATATTCCATTTCTGTCACTGTTATAAGAACTCGTTAAAGCCATATCAAAATCAAAAGGTAATTTTACCTGCATATTTCCTGTGGTATAGCCCAGTGTCGTTTCTCCGATTAATAAAGTATTCGGTCTGCCTCTGAATGCTAGAGCTGTTATTTCTCCGGAACTTGCAGTCATCAATCCGGTAATCACAGACACTTTTGCATTATCCAGCAATTCTCCTTTGGGATTTATATAAGATAATTTTTTAGAATTATAAATATATGTCCCATTTGACAGCTTCATTTTATCTGTCGGCTTTTTGTTCACATCTAGAGATCCCCAGACGACATTATTACCCAGAAAATCATACAAGGCCAGAAGCATCGGCTCAGAATTTCCACCGGTATTAAAACGCAAATCTACAATCCAGCCTTCCAGTTTATTCTTAGCTTTTAATTCTGTTATCTGGTCATATAAAGGTTGTGCTATTTTATGAGTATTTTCTGGGGTCTGATCAATATAAGCTATTTTTGGCATCAGAATATATCCATATTTTCCGTCGATTACTTTGACTTCAAAACCTGGCTTAGTACTATTTTTTCTCTTCCATTGTTCGCTAAACTGATCACCTAAAGGGATATTTGCAGCCAATGAATATCTTTTATTACCTTTAAATACAGTACAATGAGTTGCATCGATTTTGCCAAATAAAACTTTTATCTCGTCTAAAGAATTTTTAAAACTATTATACTTTTTTAAATTCTCTTTAGTATCAGATTCAACAGATTTCCAGTCAACCGATTTCCTAAGAAGATAGGCTTTTTTTAAATTGAAAAACAATTGATTATAGAACACATTAATGCTGTCTTGTGATGTTTTCGCCTTTTGTGCATTCAGATGAACCGACATTCCCAGAATAGAAAACAGAATGAGTATGCTTTTACCTTTGTTTCTCAAAATCATTTCAATATCAATATTAAGTTCATGGCTTTCGGATAAAATATTGAAAGGTCTACCACCAAAGCGATGCCCCAAAAATCAATGCTTTATCATTTTCAAAATTTCCGCTTTTAAAGAAATTTCCAAAATCCTTTTTCACGAAAATACTAAAATCATTGTAAGAAACAGTGAACTGACCACCATAAATAAAAGGGCTCACCTCATAATTACTTCTTTCCCTATCACTTATTCCTTCACCTTTTACAATATTGTTGGTAGACATTTTTACACCTCCGTAAACATTTGCGCCTACTTTAAATCCTTTTTGATAGTCTCTGTATTGAATGTCCATTCCAGCATTCTTCAATCTTGAAAAATTATACTGCAGTCCTAAAGGAACAACGATATATCCTGTTCTCAATTTACTTTTCTCTAAACCTTTTTCATAATTAGCTAAGACAACATCTGAGTTGGCATCTTTTGAAAAATACATATTATTATCAATACTTAATGTTCTCCAAGAGAAACCAATACCGGTAATCAATCCTAACGGACTTGTTCTGCTAAACTGATAGTTAAACTTTAAGCCAAATTCAAAATTTCCTGCATACTTTAAATTTTTATCTAAAGTGTTATCCGTTTTATTGTTGGTAAGTGTCATAATTCCGTAAGAAATATATCCACTTAAATCTTTTGTCGGTCTGAATTTTTTCAACAAGTTTGCTTTCAGTTCCTCATTGGAAGTTACATCAGAGTTCAACAATGAATATCTTACCTGCTTTTGAATCACCGTATCCAGATCAAATCCCAGATCTTCAATTCTCTGATCTATTTTTTCAGAAAAACGATCCGCAATCATTGATTTTTGCTTATCAAATTCTGCTTTATCAAGATTTTTTGCCTGAAGGGTAAGCAGTTCAGCTTCCATCATTTTCTTTTCCTCCTGAATGATTGCGTCTATTTTTTTTGCGTACTCATCCACTTTTTCCTTTACAATCGGGCTTACCTCTGTATCTTCTTTAGACTGCAGATTGAGTAATGGTTTTCTTTGTGCATACACTGATGTGGAAACTAGGCATACGAATCCCATCATGATAATTTTCTTAATCATATTATTAATTTTTTATTTGTTAAACAGATTATTTATCTTCCGTTAAGATCAACGGTAGCAACATTGCTTTCTTTGGTTTTTTCAATCACATCCTTATGCTCTACTGAGAAAAGCAAAGTAGCAGGATCTACATATTTTTTTCTTTTAGCCGGAATCTTGGACGTATCTTTTGACTGAGCCATAATTTTTTCGGCGGGAGCCAATACTTTAGGCGTTTCAGGAACAATCACCTGAGCTTCTTCTTTTTTGGGAAGTTCTTTTGTCTGTTCTGCTAAAACTTCAGGCGTTTGAGGAATTTCACTGGTAACCTTAGCTGAAACTGTTTTATTTTTCTGAATTACATTTTTTTCTGCGTAAACAGGTTCAGAAGTTCTATTCTCCGTAGATTTTTCTGAAACTTTTTCCTGAAAAGGCTGTTCTTTAACTTCAGCAATCTCTACATTCTGAGTCGTATTCTTTTCCGAAGAATTTGAAAAAAGGATAACCCACAATCCGAAAGCCAGAACAACACACGCTGCAGCCAAAAGCCAGCTTCTATTTGACTTGGAATTTGCAGTCTCTTTCTGCAATTCTATTTCAGACCAAAGATCTCGTGAAGGAGCAATCTCTCTTTCTTCAATCTGCTGTCTGATCTTGTCTTCTAAATTATCTTTGAGCGTGTTCATTTTTCATTGTTTTTTGTTGTTGAAGATAAAGCACTCTTAACTTCTCTTTTGCACGAAACAGCTGCGTTTTGCTTACCGCCGTCGAAATTTGCAGCGTATCGGAAATTTCCTGGTGTGAATAGCCTTCCAAAACATAAAGGTTAAAAACCATTCTGTAAGCATCCGGAAGCTGATCCAAAAGTTCCTGAGCATTAAAATCATAGACAATTTCTTCCTCCTGAACCTCCACCATAAAAGACGGATTGATGTCATCGATATAAAAAACAGTCTTATGCGTCTTTATAAAATTCAGACATTCATTCACTACGATTCTTCTTGCCCAGCCTTCAAAATTACCTTCACCACGAAAACTTTCGACATGCTTGAAAATTTTACAGAAAGCTTTGATAACGCAGTCTTCAGCCTGATACAGATCACTGATGTAGCTCTTCCCTACACTCAGAAATTTCTTAACGTTCTGCTCATAAAAAATTTTCTGAGCGGCCGGGTCCTGTTTCTTAAGACGGCTTATCAAATCTTCTTTTTTATTTCCGAACAAAATTTTCATTCTTAAAACTGTTTCTATTGTAAAGACAACAAAAATTGAAAAAGGTTACACAAAAAAATATTTTTTAGAAAAAAAAGCAATTTATATTGCTTATCTGTTTAAAATTCAACATTCCTGTTGTCGTCTAATAGAAATATAACACACTCATTTTAAATAAAATAAATTTCAATCCCTATAGTATAACAAACATGATGTTAAAAACTTTTCATTTACATTAAAAAAGACAGAAAAATTTCTGTCTTTATATTTTATCCTGAAAAATCATCCAGCATATTTCTGGTCGGGACAAAGAAAAGACTTCCTGTAACTGCTGTACTGAAATCTAAAATCCGATCATAATTTCCGACAGGATTACCAATGAACATATTCGTCAGCATCTTTTTTGTTGTGGAAAATGTATTTGCGTAAGAAATAAAATAGGTTCCAAATTCTCCTGCTGAAGGACTTCCAAAAGGCATATTATCTCTTACAATTTTTAATTCTTCGCCATTTTCACCTTCGATATTGGCTAATGCGATATGAGAATTTGATGGTTTTACATCATCAGACATTTCAATATCATTTTCTTTTGATCTTCCGATTACTTTTTCCTGATCCTCCGTGGACAGACTTCGCCACGCATTCATATTGTGAAGGTATTTTTGAGTAAAAAGATAACTTCCTCCTTTATAAACCTCATCTTCATCACCAATTTTAGCGAAAAAATCACGGTCTTCATTGTGCGGATTCTCCGTTCCGTCTACAAACCCGAGAATTGAACGGTCATCCCAATATTTAAAGCCATGAATTTCCAGAACGCTTTCTGCAACAGGAGCTAATAATTTTGAAATTTCAACAGCCATGTCGAAAATAATACTTTTATCATCGGCTCTCAGATGAAAATGCAGATCTCCTGGCGTAGACACGGCAGTATGTTTCTCACCCTTAATCTCCTCAAAATTAACCAGCTCTTTGGGAAGAGGCTCGGGAAGTTCCAGTTTTTTCCAGGCTTCATATCCGATTCCCATTACACAGCTTGATCTGCTGTCTGGAAATCTATTAAAAGCTGAGTTATTGAGATTCAATACCAAAGCGCACAATTGTTGAAAGGTCTCCTTCAACTTCAGATCATCCATCAGTCTCCAAACCATAAAAATGGTATTGCTGTTAGGATAATCGGTGACATTTTGGGATTCTATATTCATCATTATTCGTTTTTAAATTAAAGTGTAATATCCAAACCTTACAGGTTTAATTTTTTTTAATCAATTATTTCAATTCACCCATATCTGCAGTTTCTGCTGGCTTAGAAACCTGATCCGCAAAATATTGTTCCAGATCTTTCAATGTTTCCGGATTGGTTTGGATATCTTTTACGAGCAGGCCTTTATTCACGACTACAATTCTGTTGCAAACTTCTGTTGTATGCGAAAGATCATGGCTGGAGATCAAAAAAGTCACGCCATCATGTTTTGACAGTTCTTTAATTAAATTCTTCAGTTTAATCTGAGTAGAAGGGTCCAGATTAGCAAAAGGTTCATCCAGAATAATAATTTCAGGATTTCCGATAATTGCTCCAACGATGCCTACTTTTTTCTGATTTCCTTTTGAAAGATCTCTAACATATTTTCCCGAATTTAAAATTTCTCCATTAAAAAGATCATGAAACTGCTTTAAAAATTCATCCACAGAAGCTTTATTCTGACCTCTCAACTCTCCGATGAAATAAAAATATTCTTCCGGAGTAAGATATCCTATTAAAAAAGTATCGTCTACAAAGGCCGAAACTTTCTTTTTCCAGTCTTCGGATTCATTTACTTTTATTCCTTCAATACTTACCGAACCTGTTGTTGGCTGAATAAGATCAAGCATCAAGCTAAAAAGCGTTGTTTTTCCGGCACCATTGTTTCCTACCAGTCCAAAAGTTTCTCCGTTCGGAATTTCAAGATTTTCGATATTGAGAACAGTCGCTGTTCCGTATGTTTTTGATAAATTGTTTATAGTGATCATATTAGTCTTTGTTTTTGAATGCTTCCAGTGTACTGTATTTCTCTACTTTATAATGCTTTACGATGATATCGAAGATTCTTTCTCTTAATAAAAACCCGACCAATCCCATGATTGCGACACTTATAACTCCGGCAGTAATTCCAAAAAAATGTTGTACAATCCCGAAAACACCCATTGGTAAAAACATTTTAGGGATCAGGAGCAATAAAGATTTTATGTTAAAGCTATTTTTCTGCCCGAATCTTTTTTCCTTGGAATTTAAATCGATCTGCATTTTATTAAAAGCTCCGGACCACAATGTAAACTGAGAATTAACTCCAATATTATAAATTCCCGCTGCAAAGAAAGTCACATACATTTCCCAGCCAAAATAAGCATAACAAACCGCCAAAACCATAGATGCTGCCGTTACAATATTCATCAGCCACCATTTTGCTTTTAAATATTCTTTGTAAGGAACATTCAGCGTCATCATCAAAGGATAATACGAGCTGTCGAATGCTGGAACTCTCTGCCCAAACAGAAACTGAAATCCTCCCGTCACAAATAATCCCATAAACATGGTCATTGCAGGAGTTTTATATATCGGAGAAGAAAACATCAGCATCCCATAGAACAAAAACAACACACTTCCCAATAAAATCCCTTTTGTAACTTTATTTCGTTTCAACATTTTGATATCGTTATTGATGAACGTTCCTATTGCTCCATATTTATTCAGGAAAGCAATATTTTCTGTTTTACCAACTGTTTTCTTAGCTTCCAGACCCTGATCAAGATAAAATACCTTCCGTACATGGTTAAAACAAATCTTCCACAAGCCCGCGAACACTACGATCGAAATAACTGCGAAGTAAGGTCTTTCATAAAAATTAAAGAAGAATCTTTCTGAATATTCCAGTACCGGCACTATTTCGTAATAGTTAAGTGCTGCAACAACAGCGAAAATACAGCCAATAACAATGGCTACTGTTTCTTTATCATTAAAAAGTATATTGATAAAATTATTGAGATAAAACAATAAAGACACACCAATAAGCCAGGTTATAACCCCCACAGGATCATAACCGTTAAAGAGCGCAATCCCCGAAAAAGTAATAAAAAACAGAGAATTCAGCCAGCTGAAAGCAGACAGAAAAGTCTTGCTCAGCATGTAATTCACCAATGTTTTCTTAGGTATGTTTAAAGTAAGAAATGGCTTAATATTCTGCGTTGGCATTTCCTGCCACATATATTTTAAAATCAGATCAACTGCCCAGGCTGCAATTAAAAATTTAGAAACAATTTTTAAAGGATTTTCGTGCATCTCTTCCTGAATATAAAAAAATGCAATAAATGCACCCGCAATCAAACATCCCATGAAATAAAGAATCCCGATAAACCGAAAAATCTTCATTGCCAGATTGATTCCTAAAGAGCTGCCCCGAAAAAAACTTTTGAATTCTAATCTGAGGAATTTTAAAAACATAGTTATCTTTTTTACATTAGTAAGGATATAGCAAAGTATGTTACACATTTTTAATTAAAATCCAGCTAAAAAAGATAATTTTTGTTTTATCAATCCTCAACAAGCTTTTGATGACATCATGTAGGAACAGACTTAAAACATTAATTAAAAATTCTAATTAATTTCATAACAATATTATATTCATCAAACTAAATGAGATCGGATGGATCATTTAAGCCTGCCAGACTGAAGCTCTCGAAGTCTTTCGATAGATTTCAAAAATTTCGCGTATTCCATTGAGAAATTTTCTAGCCAATCAGCTCCTTAGCCTGTGCCAAAGCCGCCTCCGTAATTTTACTTCCGGAAAGTAATTGGGCAATTTCGTTCAGCTTTTCCTGATCACTTAAAGGAATAATAGTAGATTGGGTCTTGCCCGCGATATCCTGTTTTACCACTTTATAATTGTCGTTTCCTTTTGCTGCGACCTGTGCCAGGTGAGAAATAACGATTAACTGCATATCTTTTGACATTTCGCGCATCAGATTTCCTATTTCTTCGGCTACTTTTCCTGAAACTCCGGTATCAATTTCGTCTAAAATAAGCGTTGGAAGATCATCACTTTCAGCAATAATCTTTTTAACAGCCAACATTACTCTTGACCTTTCACCTCCTGAAATTGCGGTCTGAATAGGTTTTAAAGGAAAACCTGAATTAGCCTGAAATAAAAGCTGAATATTTTCTTTTCCGAAAGGATTGAATTCTGATGAATCCTGTAACTCAATATCTACTTTTGCTTTTTCCAGACCTAACTGTTTTAGTAAGTTTTCGGCTTTTTTAATAAAAATGGGAATACTTTTCTTTCTGTTTTTTGAAAGTTTTTCGGCAAGAGACTGAAGTATTTTTTCTTTCGCGGAAATGTTTTCTTCAATTTCAGCAATTGTCTCTTCCAATTCCGAAGCTTCTTTTTGATCTCCCGATAACTGATCTCTGATTTCTTTTAGCTCATTAACATCAGAAACGTTATGCTTAATCAGTAAGCTGTTAATTTTATTATTTAACTCAGAGAGTAAAGCCAGATTGGCCGGGTTGATCTCAATTTTTTCAGATTCGTTCTCAAGTTCGGAGATAATATCTTTCAAATCCACAAAAGATGTTTCCAGTCTTTCATCAAGTTCTGCAAAACTGGTTGAAACTTCTGCAATTTTGGACAGTTTATTTTTAGCCTCATTAAAGAAAGATAAAATCCCTACTTCTTCCTGATGAAATCTCGACAGCACCTGTGCAAGATTCTCAGAAATCATTTCGGCATTTTCCTGAATAGAGAGCTGATTTTGGAGCTCTTCATAATCTACATCATCCAACTGCAGTTCTTCCAGCTCATTAAGCAGGAACTGCTTGTAATCACTTTCTTTATTATTTTCTAAAAGCTGAGTCTGATATTTTTTAAGCTGGGTTTTTAAACTTTGAAAATCTGAAAACTCATTTTGATAGTCTTCAACCAGTTTTTTATTTTCCGAAAGTCCGTCTATAATTTTAAACTGATATTCTGATGTAAATAAATTCGAAGTTTCAAACTGGGAATGAATATCAATAAGTTTGGAAGACAGTTCTCTTAGAATATCCAATGTTACCGGAACATCATTGATGAAGGCTCTCGATTTACCGGAAGGCAAAATTTCCCGTCTGATGATCGTCTGGTGCTCATAATCCAGATCATTTTCTATAAAGAATTTTTTGAACTGGTTATTTAATGCAAATTCAGTTTCTACAACACTTTTTTCTTCTGCTTTTGAAATTGACTTTACATCTGCTCTTTCTCCCAAGATCAACCTAAGAGCACCCAAGATGATAGATTTTCCGGCACCGGTTTCACCAGTGATCACCTGTAGACCATTGTTTAACGATACTTCAAGCGTATCAATAAGGGCAAAATTTTTAATGTAAATTCTCGAAAGCATGGATAATAGCAAATTATTTGGCTATGGCAAATATAGAACTTTAGATGTCAGAATTCAAGAATGAATTTATTTCCACTTATTCCATTTTTCAGAATATTTCGGTGAAATCGTATTCATGAGCTGCTTAAGATCAGTCATAGGAATATTTCCATTATTTCCTGAATTGAAAATATTAAAAATTTCATCACTCTTATTATCCATAAATGTATTGAAGAAATAGCTTTGCTGGAAAGTATTTTCGTAGTTTTTCAACTGGGTAAGCGCATCATAAATCGCTCTTTTGGCCTGTGTCTGATCCTGATTAAATAAATTATCCAATCCGGCTCTATAATAGGTGTAAGCAGTAGCGCGGGTCTGGCTCCAGTTCGGGCTCATAATTTCTTTAATTAAAATAGAACGGCTTCTGGGTTCATTAATCTGTTTCCAGCCGTCGTAGGTATTCTGAGACTCTCCGTTTTGAGCAATTTGCTGAGCTTTCTGAAACCATTGTGTTCCTCCCATTGATTGAAAACTATCTGCATCATATCCTAAAATGGTATATACATAAAAGCCTACTATATCAACTAAATTTTTACCTGAAAACTGTCTTTCATTGAAAATAAGGTTTTCATTTTCAACATAATCAAAAGAAATTTTATTATCCTGAACGTTAAGCAACGGAGATTCGTATGATGAATTATAGACAGGTCTTACCGCCTGAATCACCATCTCACCTCTGAATCGGTTACCTTCTCTTTCTTTAATAACAAGGGCAAAACCACATTTTATCTTCTCAAAATTCTGAAGCTTCTTTCCGGTCCAGCTTGTATTGTTAATAAAATCTCTCAGACTTTTCTCCAATGCTTTATAAGCGGATTGGTTACTACCACCCAACAGTTGAGAATTTACCTGCACGGTAGCCAGTAATTCCTGAGAAAAACTTGTCGTATATATGAAAAGCAGTAAAAATAAACTTATGATCTTTTTCATTATTGATTAAAAATTGAGAACGGAAATTTATTAAAATTATTTTAAAAGTTGATCCTCAACGAAATTGAGAATATCTGTTGCGACTTCATCTTTTGATTTCAGATCAAATTCTTTCTTTTCCGTTTTTGTGAATATTTTTATTTTGTTGGTATCATTTTTAAAACCGGCACCTTCATCACGGAGAGAGTTCAGAACAATCATATCAAGATTTTTCTTTTGAAGCTTTCCTTTTGCATTTTCCTCTTCATTTTGAGTTTCCAAAGCAAAACCAACCAAAAACTGGTGATTTTTTTGCTCACCCATCGTTTTCAGAATATCCGGATTTTTAACCAACTCAATCGTTAAATTCTCATCATTCTTTTTGATTTTTTCCTTCGCCACTTCTTTCGGAGCATAATCAGCAACGGCTGCACTTGCAATAGCAATGTCTACATTTTCATAAAATTCAAAAACTTTTGCCAGCATTTCTTTTGCAGAAGTGACTTTATGCAGGGTTACATTTTGGTCATTGATAACCTGAGCACTAGGTCCTGAAATCAGAATTACTTTTGCCCCTCGTTTTGAAGCTTCTTCAGCCAAAGAAAACCCCATTTTCCCTGAGGAATGATTTCCTATAAATCTCACAGGGTCAATAGATTCATAAGTAGGTCCAGCGGTAATTAAAACGACTTTTCCTTCCAGTGTTTTTTTATATTCTTTATCAAAAAAATCTTCTACAGCCTTTGCAATGGTTTCCGGTTCTGCCATTCTTCCCTGACCAACCAGACCGCTCGCCAGTTCACCCTTTTCTGCAGGAATGATCATATGTCCGAAGCTTTCTGCCCATTCTAAATTTTTCTTTGTCGACGGATGTGCATACATGTCCAGATCCATTGCAGGAGCGATAAAAACAGGACACTTTGCAGACATATAGGTTGCTATAACCAGATTATCACAGATCCCATGAGTCATTTTAGCCAGCGTATTTGCCGTACAAGGTGCCACTACAAGTACATCAGCCCATAAACCCAATTCCACATGACTGTTCCATGTTCCGTTATCACTATAAAAATCTGAATAAACAGGTTTTTTAGACAATGTAGACAGGCTTAATTTTGTGACAAAATTTTCTGCATCCGGTGTCATGATCACCTGTACGTCAGCATTTTTTTTGACAAAATCTCTTATCAGAAAATGAATTTTGTATGCTGCAATACCTCCAGAAACAGCAATGAGAATTTTTTTCCCGGAAAGACTCATGTAGTTTAAATTTTTAAAATACTAAATTACTTATTTTTTCCCACAAACCCGTTTCTTAAACAACAAAGGTCATAAAAGAAATGATTCTCTTATGACCTTCATATATAAAAAACACGAATGTTTATTTTCTATCTTCTGTTTTTCTGAAATAGATATCTTCATTCAGCCATTCTTCAACAGCGATAGAAGTTGGTTTCGGAAGTTTTTCGTAATGTTTAGAGATCTCAATCTGTTCTCTGTTTTCGAAAACTTCTTCTAATGTAGAATTGTGAACAGCAAACTCGTCTAACTTGTTGTGTAACTCAGTACGAATTTCAGCATTGATCTGCTCTGCTCTCTTTCCCATGATAACAATAGCTTCATAGATTGAACCTACTTTATCTTCAATCTTATCCTTATCGTAAGTGATAGTATTTACTTCTGCTTTTGTATCTTTTACACTCATTTTGAGAAAATTAAATTATTTTAAGATGGCAAATTTACGAATTATCTTTGAATTTTGAAAGTCGCAGCGGGAGGAGGTGTCTGAAGTGCCGCACTATCCCTCTGGATCTGCATTGCTTTCTTCTGTGCATCTAGCTGATCCTTCATTTGCTGCTCCGTTTTATTCTGCGTAGCCAGCTTATCTGCTTCTTTTTTCTGTCTTGCCGTTAATGCAGCAATTCTAGCTTCTGTATTCTTTTTTACAATAACAAAATCCTTCTTCTCTTTTTCCAGTTTCTGTCTCAAGTCCAAAGCAGCTTTAGAATATTCCGTATTTGGAAGATCTTTTTCTACCTGTCTTGTAAATGACAATGCGCTTTCAATACGTTCGTCTTTAAGATCATAAATAGATTTCGCAGCCAGTTCGTAGCGAGACTTCATCATATAATCATAAATTTTCGGACGAAGCTTTGTACTTGGGAAATCTTCCAATACATTTTCTAAAGCAACGTTTGCCGCTTTATAATCTCCCATATTGAAATACTGTCTTGCATTTTCATATGCTTTAAATTCAAGCTTATAAGACAGTTCATCGATTAATGTCGTGATATTCTTAGATCTCTCGGAATTCGGATAATTGTTCAGGAAATCCTGAAGCTCATTAATCGCCAATTCAGTACTTGTCTGGTCCAGGTTATAATCCATAGATCCTTCATAGTAACATAAAGCCGACATATAAGCCGCCTCTTCTGCTCTCGGATCTTTTGGAAAACTTACCGCAAAGTTTTTGAACTGATGCCCCGCGAGTTTAAAGTTTTTATCGTAATAATTCGCATAGGCCGTATTAAAACCTACATTCGGAAAATCATCAGTACCGGCAACAAGATTGGCAAGCCTGTCATAAAGAGCCAAAGCGTTCTTCCACTTCTTTTTAGCAAAGTTGTCATTCGCTGCTTTTAAAATGAAATTTTTATCAGCACTTTTCATTGCTTTTTCCTGCTGACTCACGCATGATGTTACCACTGCTACAGCAAAAAGACCTAAAATATATTTTTTCATATAAAAAATTCAACAGTTTTCGGACTATACCACCGATTTACTAATTTGCAAAAATATAACTTTTTTGCCAATAGATTTTTTTTTATGATTATTTAACGTAATTTTAGTCCGCAGCGTATCCCAAAATTGCAAAAACACTGAGTAAGAGATTCATTCTTACCTTTTTTTCGGCTTCTTTGGAGTAAGTTTCCTCATTTTTGCTCGGAACATATAATTCGTAAAAATTTTTGTTTCGGATAACAAATAAAGTAGACCCGATAATCGTGGTCAGAATATCTTCAGGTTTCGGAGTAAAAGTAAAAACTCCTGATGTGACCCCTTTTTTAATCACCTCATCCAGTTTTTTGACAAATAACTGATAGAAATCCAACAATTCATCTTTCAGATTTTCTGTATGACGAAGTTCCTGAGTCACAAATCCGTGGAAATAATTATATTTAAATAACTGAGAAACAATGTACTTTATAATTTCCTTCATCTGCATTTCGGGCTTACCATCTTTAATGGTATCTGCAAATTCAGAAAAATTTTCTCTGGTTTTTAAAACTCTGTATTGGTAAAGGTAAGACATCATTTTCTCCTTAGATCCGAAATAATAGGAGATCATCGCTACATTGATATTGGCTTTGGAACAGATATCTCTCACCGATGTTCCCTCATAGCCTTTTTTTGCGATAAGCTCTTCTGCAATGTCTAAAATATGAATTTGTTTTTCCGTAAATTTTTTTTTCATGAAGTGTTGCTTTCAGGTAAAGTTAAGAAATTTTTAACAAATTTATAAACGTTCGTTTAAGAATTTTACATTAATTCTAAATAATCTTATTTTTGACAAATGGATTTTTTTGATTTTCATCACCATAAGAAATATATCGGGTACGGAATTTATAATGTAAACCCGGAAAACATTCCGCCTGATTTCGCGTTTTCTGTAGGAATTCATCCTAAAGAAATCAATATTGATATGCTGGACTCTCAATTCCACTGGCTGCAATCCAATATAAATGATCGATGTTTTGCCATTGGAGAATGCGGGCTGGATTCTTTTTCCAACGTAGATCAAAAAACCCAGGAAGACGTTTTTTTAAGACAGATAAAAATATCTAATGACGTGAAAAAACCCTTAATCATCCATTGCGTAAGAAAATTTTACGAGGTCATTTCCTTTAAAAAATACGCTGAACAAGCTATGATTATTCATGGTTTTAATAAAAAACAGGGCATCGCAGAGGATTTACTTAAAAATAATTTTTATCTGAGTTTTGGAAAAGCAGTTTTGTATAATTTATCTTTGCAAAATACTTTGAAAATGACTCCTTTGGATAAAGTCTTTTTGGAAACAGATAATGATGATTTTATAATTGAAGAACTGTATCAGAAAGCTGCGGAAATCAAAGGAATTTCTTTGGAAAGGTTAAACGAACAAATTTTAGAAAATTTAGAGACAATACAAAATGGATAAGTACTGGTTGGAAAGAACGGAGCTTCTGATAAAAGAAGAAGGATTGGAAAAACTTAATAAGGCGACCGTCTTGGTAGTTGGTTTAGGTGGAGTCGGTTCTTTTGCAGCCGAATTTCTTGCAAGAGCCGGAGTCGGCAACATGACAATTGTGGACGGAGATACTGTTGACATCACAAACATTAACAGGCAGTTACCTGCATTACATTCCACCGTTGGAAAGCACAAAGTAGATGTTGTTGCAGAGAGACTTTTAGACATTAATCCAACGCTTAATTTAGTTAAAATCAATGAATTTCTAAATCCTGAAAGAATGGATGAAGTATTGGATTCTGCAAAATTTGATTATGTTCTGGATTGTATTGACAGTGTAACGCCGAAGCTTTGTCTTATTATCGCTGCCAAAAGAAGAAGAATAAAAATTGTAAGCTCCATGGGTGCTGGTGGAAAAACCGATCCCAGCAAGGTAATGGTAAGAGACATCAGCAAGACTGAACACTGCCACCTTGCAAGACAGGTAAGAAAGAGATTGAAGAAAGAAAAAATCGATAAGGGAGTACGTTGTGTTTTTGCCAATGACATTCAGGATGAAGAAAGTCTGAAAATGACTGACGGAACCAATTATAAAAGATCTTTTTACGGGACCATAAGTTATATGCCCGCAATTTTCGGTCTGTACACCGCTTCGGAAGTTATTAATCATTTATTGAATAAAGACTAAAAATTTTCCCACAGATTTCACAGGTTTTCACAAATGACGGAGAATATTTTCGTCATAGATTTTTGAAACCTGTGGGAAAAACATAAAAACAAATACTATATTTACAGCCCGTAAATGACAGATTCTAAATATCCCAGAGCAGAAAAGCTAAAAGCCAAAACTGAAATCACCTTACTTTTTGAAAAAGGTAAATGGAGAACTCATGGAAATTTGAGAATAATTATACTGAAAGACAAGCCCCGTTTTCCTGTGGCATCTACAAAATTTACGGTTTCAGTTTCTAAAAGATATTTTAAAAAGGCAGTTCACAGAAATCGTATAAAAAGACTTCTACGTGAATGTTACCGTCTGAACAAGGACCTTTTTAAAGAAGCCTTCGGAGAAAAAACAATGGCAATGCTTTTTTGGGCTTCTCCGGAATTGCCTCAAAAGTTTCAGGATGTGGAGGCTCAGTTTATTAAGCTTTGCCAGGTCCAGAAAAAGTCTTAATTTTTATTTTAATTATATAAGTTTTCACTGGTCAATTGTGGATATTTTCCGGTAGTTCTACAGATTAATTTTTAAGAATATTATTTTTTGTAACTTTAAAGGAAACAAATAATCTGAAAATTAATATGTTAGACAATATTCCCTATTTACCCTATATCTTAAGTGCCTTTATAGGTATCGGTTTGGCTGCAGCAACAGGTTTCAGGGTTTTCCTACCTTTATTTGCCGTCAGTCTAGCGTCTTATTTTAACTGGATCCCGATGAGTGAACAGTTCGAATGGCTTGCCGGGCTTCCCACTCTTATTACGACTGCAATAGCAATGGTTGTTGAAGTCCTAGCCTATTACATTCCATTTATTGATCATCTGTTGGATACCTTATCGGTTCCGCTGGCAACGATTGCCGGTTCCGTATTATTTGCGAGCCAGTTTGCTGATATCGGATCATTTGCACAATGGGGACTGGCATTAATTGCAGGGGGCGGAACTGCGGCTACGATAAGTTCCGGTTTTGCAGGAATCCGTGCTGCCTCTACCGCAACAACAGGAGGATTAGGAAATTCTGTGGTAGGAACAACCGAAACCGCCGGAGCAGGGATTATGTCTATTTTGGCAATGGCTGCACCTATAATTGCTGTCATTCTCGCGATTTTAACCATTGTATGCATTGTCATTCTGGGAAGAAAGGCATGGAAAAAATTAAGGAACAGGAAAAAGCCAGTTCATTACACATAAAAAAAGACTAAGTTTATCACTCAGTCTTTTTTGCTATTTTTATGCTCGATTATATTTGCTGATAAAACTCCATATGCAAAAGGAAAAGCATTATTATATACCCTCACAAAAGTGCTTGTCTTCCAGATAGATTTAGTTTTTACTTCTAAAATCTTTTATGTTCTGAATTTTCTCTTCAAAATAAGCTTTCTTTTCAGGTGTCTTTTTAATTAATATTTCAAATGCCTTGATCGCTTTTGTATACAATTTCTGTTCGAAGTATAAAGTAGCCAACGTCTCGGTCATTAAGTGTGAAATATCATCATTTCTTTCCTTTATAACGTAAGCAGACTCTTCTTTAAGTTGAGAAATTTTCGGGTTATTTTCGATAAAGGTTTCAATCACTTTATTCTTAATCTCTATAATTTCTTTCTTTTCTTCTACAGGCTCTTCTTCCTCTTCTCTGTCAATTTTCAGCCAGCTTTGCCAAGTGTTGATAAATCCTGGAACATTGCTGTCTATATCGCTTTGAGTTTTCACTTCTTTTTCCGGAATCTCTTTCATTTCTTCTTTGGCATCCGGCTCAGACACAGGTTGAGATTTTTCCGCAGACCAGCTTGAAATATCAGAACTAAAGAAAGAAACATTCATTACGGGCGCTTCATCATCTTTCTGTTCTTCTATCATTGTTATTTCCTGCTTTCCAGAACCTTCATCATTTATTTCAGGTTCTGAAGATTGATCTTCTTTGATTTCCTGAACATCTTCTTGCTCCGGTAAGGTATTTTCTTTTTCTGAAATTTCAGTTTCATTACTGACAGCTTCAGACTGAGGACTGTTTTGTTCTTTATTAATAAGAGAATCAGGAACATGAGCCTCAAAACTCATCGGTTTCCATTCTTTTATAATTTCTTTCTCTGTTTCAGATTCCTGATTGGTTTCTACAGGTTCTTCTGCAACTTCCTGAGCTTCTTCAGTGGGGTCAGATACCTCTTGTTTATCTTCAGCCGTTTTTTCATCAGCAGAAATGACCTCAAAACTTTGAGTTTCAGCAAAACTGATATCATTGTTGGCAGCATCAGTCTCCTCTGTTTTTTGATCATCAGAAACTTTCTTGCTTTCTTTCATTTTCTTTTCAACCCGCTCAATCAGACGTCTCATTTCATCTTCATGCTTATTGGATCCAGCCACAGCAACTTCCTCATTTTGAGTATCCTCAGATGCTTTCAACTGGTCTTTCTGCACGTCATTTAATTCAACATCAGAATTTCCTTCAGCAGACTCTTTATTTTCGGAGGCAATTTCCGTTGCTTCTAATTTTTCAGATGGAATATTCACATCCGGCATGAAAGACTGTGTTTCATGAAAGCTTATGTCAGACTCATCCTTAACTTCATCCTCCATTTTTTCTGAGGAAATTTTATCCTCATTAATAATAGTTTCAGGAGTAAACTCAACACCTTCTTCCTGAAGGATTTCTGAACCTTCAATCGAAGCACTTTCTTCCGTATTTTCTTCCGGAATATCATTTGCAGGAATATTTACCTCTTCCATAAAAGGTTCTACTTCACTGATGGCTGCATTTTCCTTACTCTCTGCAATTTTCTCATCCGAAATATTTTCAGATTCAATAGGTACTTCAGAATTCAACTCTTCAGTAATTTCAGGCTCGGCAGGGATTTCTGAAACTTTCTCTGTACTATTTTGAAGCTGTCCCAAATCCTGTTTATGGGTAACAATAGATCCTGATTCTAAGGTGGATTCCAGATCAATAGTTTCAGAGTTTTCTTCGTTAAGGAAATTTTCTTCCCCTTCAAATAAAATCCTGTTTCTTTCACCATCTACATAAACATGTTTGATTTCTGGTGTATTGTTTTGAACCAGACATGATGCTTCTGCGTATTTATTTTCCGTTACAGATTCTTCTATAATTTCCTTTTCCGGATTTATGGAAGATTCAGGCTGTCGAACGGGAATCATTATATTTTCAGCAGAAGTTTCTTTATCCTCTCTTTTTAGAGGAAAATTACTTCTTTTATAGGTGTAATTAAATGTATTTTTAGGGAATTCAGGTATTTTTTCTTCAACAGCAATTTCTACTTTAGGCTTCTGTTTTTGTTGAATTTTACCATTGATCAACTGATAAAGTATTTTTTTATCTGTTGTGTAAGCGGCAGTTATGGAAAGCTCTTTTTGGTAATTCGCTTTATCATAAAGGTGAATACCATACAAATGCAATGCCCTGATATTTTGAATAAAAGGAAAAGAATCAATCTCTTCTTTCAAAAGATTGAGGTCTTCTGACTGAATATTTTTTGGGTTCTTTAATAATTCTAAAACTCTAGGATTCATTTTACCAGTTTGCTACAATATCGTTAAAAATCTTATTGATAATTCTATCTGTTACAATTTTTACCTGTGAAGTTTCTATATCTGTCTGAGACAAGTTATTGTTGAAAACCGCCTCATCGGAATAAGTTCTGTCGAAACTGGAATCCGGATGAATTTTGTTTTCATAATGCACCTTCACTGTAATTGTTAATTTATTCTGAGACTCATTGATCACTCCTCCCGTTGTAGTCGTGGTCGTTGTCGAGCTGATCGTTGTCGGCGAAATTGAGTAGTCTGTAATCTCTCCTTCAACCAGAATATCAGGGTTTTCTTTAGTTCCTTTTAAGGTTGTTCTTTGTAAAAATCGGTTTTGAATATCCGTTGAAAACTGCTGAGATAAAGCAGGATTCACCAACGCAGCATTGTTTGGAAATTCATTAATCTGCACGGTTTTTTCATCCGTAAGAGAAGATCCCGTAAAGGAATAACACTGATGAAACAATGTAAGAATAATAAATCCGAAAATTATTTTTATTTTATTCATAAACCTACCTTTTGATTTTGCGTTTCTAAAACGTCTTTAAAACTCATGTATTTAATGCACAGGCCCAAAGGAGCCGTCAGAAAAATACCAATACCACATGCAAATATTCCAATTTCTGAAATAATTCCTGCAAGAATCATAAAAATAAGAATCATCCAGAAATTTTTCTTAGCAATTTTCCATGATAGAGAATATGCCTGTCTTACACTCTGTATTCTGTAAATTGAAATAAGTGGCTGCACAAAATAAAATGATACAGAAAATGCAAACATCAATAATATAAATAAGCAGAACCAGATTCCCAATCCTCCTGCAAATAAGGCTGTTCCTATATCGCTGGGATCATCTCCATACTGTGCGGCAGCAAATAATGGAATTAATGTGATCTGCACCGGGATCATTAATACAAAAACTACAACCAGAAGTAATACAAAAAATTTAAAGTACACCCAGAAATCTGTAAAATCAAAAATATCACCCGCCTGTACCGGTCTACCTTCATCAGCTTTCTTACAGATCTTATAAAAATTTCCCATTGCCAATATTCCGCAAAAAGGGATAATACTCATAATAACAGCCAAAAAGGTCGCCAATACAAAACCTCCGATATCTTTTTTGAACAGATCAATTCCTTCGGAAATATACTTTCCTATGTTAAAATTATATCTTTTGTTTGTAATTAAATCAAAGTTCCCCATGTGTTTTTTATTCTTCTAAGTTATATTGTTTTATTTTTCTGTATAATGTTCGTTGCGAAATCCCCAACTCATCAGCAGCTTTATTCCTGCGTCCCTTATGCTTTTCCAACGCCTTGATAATCAAATCCTTCTCGTTATTCTGAAGAGACAAAGATTCGGGTCTGTTTTCCTCAATTTCAATATCTTCAAAATCCTCATAACTTTCTTCAGGGTTTGAAATAATAGTGGGAGTCTGCACTGCCGGATGATGATTCTCTTCAAAATATACTAAAGAACTTGGGACAGCATTTTGCTGTGGCTCAGGAGTATAAATCCTGTTAATCAAGCTTTTTTCATGATTACTAAGATCCCCCGCACCGCGATTTTTAATTAATTCCGAAGTTAATGATTTTAAATCATTAATATCGTTTCTCATATCGAAGAGAATTTTATACATAATTTCTCTTTCGCTCCCAAAATCTGTCTGCTTCGAATTATTAGGCTGATTAACCACCATTGGCAGATGGGTCTCCATAGGAATATATTCAGCCAGCTTTTCTACCGTGACATGTCTGTTTCGCTCCACAACCGTCATTTGCTCAACCAGATTTCTCAGTTGTCTGACATTTCCCGGAAATGTATAATTTTCAACATAATGCACAGCGCTCGGATCAAGTTCAAGCTCAGGCATTCTGTATTTTTCTGCAAAATCTATAGCAAACTTCCTGAACAGCAAATGAATATCACCTTTTCTTTCTCTCAAAGGAGGCATATCAATTTGCACGGTATTTAGTCGATAGTACAAGTCTTCACGGAATCTTCCGTCATGAATTGCCTTCATCATATTCACATTAGTAGCCGCTACAATTCTTACGTTTGTTTTTTGAACCTGTGAAGAACCTACTTTCATAAATTCACCACTCTCTAGTACTCTCAACAGACGAACCTGTGTCTGCAAAGGGAGCTCTCCAACCTCGTCCAGAAAAATAGTTCCGCCATCTGCCACTTCAAAATATCCCTTTCTTGTTGCTGTAGCACCAGTAAAAGCACCTTTTTCATGACCGAATAATTCTGAATCGATAGTTCCTTCTGGAATAGCTCCGCAATTGACAACGATATAAGGCTGATGTTTTCTTTTAGATTCTGAATGGATGATTTTCGGAATAAATTCTTTCCCGACCCCACTTTCTCCGATTACCAGAACGGAAATATCTGTCGGGGCAACCTGAATAGATTTTTCCAGGGCACGGTTTAATGCCGGAAAGTTTCCGATAATTCCGAAACGGTTTTTTATATTTTGTAATTCGATACTCATAAGTAAATTTTAGATTATTGATTTGAATTTGATCCTCATAATAAACTGAAGATCTTTTAATTAGTTAAAAATTTGTTTAAAAAATTAACTAATTACCTCTAAATAATCTTTGTTTCTGACTTTTGAAACTTTACTTTTAAAGTATATCATTTCAGCAAAGTGATTTTCTTTGCTTAGTTTTTCAAAATTAGATAAAATCTGATTATGCCTTTCTTCGCTGAAATTGTTTAGCCAAAGCTTATAAAAACCATGGTCATTCTGACGATTTGGAAAGGTATTTTCAATAAGATCAATAGCATTTTGCTTTTGGTGTATGGCAAAATGATTGATTTTTTTCTTAGGCGAAATTTCCTGAGTTTCCTGACAGCCCTGCGAGGTTAAAAATTTAGTATAAACTTCATAAAGCCTCCTATAATCCTCGTTTTCAACACATCCGTGACCGATCTGTGCCGAAACATTACTGCATATGATCACCAATAAAACACTGAGGCAATATTTCTGAAGCTTTTCCATTGTCTTTTTACAGGTTATTATTGATCATTTTTATTACTTATTAATTTGCAGCAGGATATATACAGGCAAATTAGCTTTTTACTGTTTCCCCTAAAAGTGTGCCTTGTGTGTTATCAAATACAAAAACGTCCACAATGTCACCTATTTTTTGTCCTTCCAGCATATCAAATACACAAACAGCATTTTGAGAGTTTCTTCCTTTCCACTGATTTTTATTCTTTTTTGATATCCCTTCAATCAGAATCTGGTGGTTTTTTCCGACATAAGATTTCATTCGGTTTCTGGACAATTCTCCCTGTAACGCAATTACTTCTGCCAAACGTCTCTGTTTAACATCTGCCGGAATATTATCTTCCATTTTCTTATGTGCCGGAGTGCCGGGCCTTTCTGAATACGCAAACATATAACCGTAGTCATATTCAACCTCTCTCATCAGACTTAAGGTATCCTGATGATCTTCCTCCGTTTCGTTGCAGAAACCGATAATCATATCCTGAGAAAAAGAAATGTCCGGAACAATTTCTTTAGCTTTTTTAATTAAATCCAAATACTCTTCTCGCGTATGCTGCCTGTTCATCGCTTCCAACATCTTGTTGCTTCCACTCTGAACCGGAAGGTGCACATATTTACAGATATTATCATGTTTAGCCATCATTCTGAATACATCAAGACTCATATCCTGAGGATTGGATGTAGAGAAACGGATTCTCATTTCAGGAATAGCCTTAGCCACTAAATCAAGCAATTGTGCAAAATCTACTGCGGTAGCTTTCTGCATTTCTGATGCTTTTGCAAAATCTTTTTTAGGACCTCCTCCATACCAGAGATAGGAATCTACATTTTGTCCCAGCAAAGTAATTTCTTTATATCCACTCTCCCAAAGGCTTTTACATTCTTCCAAAATAGAGTGTGGATCACGGCTTCTTTCTCTACCTCTCGTAAAAGGAACTACACAGAATGTACACATATTATCACATCCTCTCGTAATGGTTACAAAAGCAGTAACACCATTTCCACCTAAACGAACGGGATTAATATCTGCATACGTTTCTTCTTTTGAAAGGATTACATTGATTGCATCTCTTCCGTCTTCCGTTTCTTTCAAAAGATTCGGCAAATCTCTATATGCATCAGGACCAACCACTAGGTCGACCAACTGTTCTTCTTCTAGAAATTTGGTTTTCAGCCTTTCAGCCATACAGCCCAAAACTCCCACCGTCATATTCGGTCTTTCTTTTTTCAGATTTTTAAACTGAGAAAGTCGCATTCTTACGGTTTGTTCAGCTTTTTCACGGATTGAACATGTATTTAAAAGAATAAGATCTGCTTCTTCAACTTTAAGAGTGGTATTGTATCCTTGTTCGTTAAGGATTGATGCAACGATTTCAGAATCAGAAAAGTTCATCTGACAACCGTAGCTCTCCAAGAATAATTTCTTAGAGTTTCCGTCTTTCTCAGCGATTGCAAATGCCTCTCCTTGTTTTGTTTCGTCTATATATTTTTCTTGCACTGTAGTGTCTGTTTAAAATTCAATATTTAAAGCTCAAGGTTTTCCGACTTTGAATTTTTTAAACTTTGAACTTGTTGAATTTGCAAAGATACAAAATCTTATGACAGAATGGCAGATTATCTTTCATAGTATCTTGTTGAAAAATTCATAGGATAAAGAATTTTTTGTTTAATTGGAATATTATTATATAATGCGGGCTTCCAAACTTTTTTAAGCCTTGATAAGGTTCTTAAAAATTCTATATTAAACCTTTGGTCGCTAATTTCAGGATAAATTCTTGGATTAGAAATTTGCCCTTCTTTATTAATATAAAATTCTAAATTTATATCTCCATTTATACTATAATCATCAAAAAGAGTCATAAATTCATTGTAAAAATCCTTTCTAAATATATCATATCCCTTCGGATACTGAGCAGAAGTCACAAAATTCTCTGCATTATATCCCATTTTATAATTGCCCATCACATCTTTAGGGTAAAAGATAAACTCTGTTAAAGCACCAATTTTAAGACCTTTCACCTCTGCAGGTTTCCATTTTTTAAGATTTTTGATAATTTCGATGGATAAATTATATGCACATTTATTTTTTGAAATGTTTGCTGTATCAGAATCTTTAATCAATTTTACAGATGAGTCTTTTGCAATTACAAATCTCGGTTGGTAAATTTCTTTAGCATCACATTCTTTGCTATTATTTTTAGTCAAATAATCATGCGCCTCTTGATAAAAATTAGCTAAACCTCCTTCATAAAAATCCTGCTTTTCTGGATATGCATCTAAAAACTGTGCATTAAAAAAGCCAGCAAATAAAAAACCAAACAGTAGCAACAACCTTTTAATCATGATCAAAATGGTCTGACGTAAAATTAATTTTAATCACTTTTTTAGAAACGACAGGTTTCCCGTTTTGGGTAGCTGGTTTCCATTTTTTCTTTACTCTTTTAATGGCAAACTCCATATCTTCGATGAACATTTCACTGTTTTTTACTTTTGGAAGCACATCAAGATTTCCGATTTTACCATTCGGACCTATATCAAACACAAAAACGAACTGTCCGTTCGCAGCATATTTATTCATATCAATATAGGCATGAATCATTTTTAAGAACTCTTTTGCAAAAGCATCATCTCCTCCAGGGAATTCCGCGTTTTGAGATGTGGAAACCTGTTCGTTTTGAGTTTGATTTTCTTGAGAATATCCTTTAAAACCAATAAAGAACATACATAAGGTTAAAATAGTTTTTATCATAAATTACATATCAGCAGACATTGAAGAGAAACTCATTTTCATTTTCATTTCAGATTTTACAGGATGACCATTGCAGGATGCCGGAGACCAGTTTTTCTTAATTCTTCTGACCACATATTGCATGTCATCAAAAAAAACATCACTGTTTAAAACTTTTGGATCTCCCGCAATATCGATCACTTTTCCTGTAGCATCAATAGTTAAGGTAAAGGTAAAATCTCCTGTCAGCGTATAAAAATCTGAATTAAGATAAGTGTACATATACTTTCTTAACAGTTCTTTATAGGCAGCTGCTCCACCTTCAAAAGCCGCAGGTTTAAAATCATTACACCCCTTTACAGCAACCTGTAAAAACGGCTCTTTAATATCTATTTTTAAAAGATTTTTATTGTTCTCTATGATAAAAGAATCATCCCTGTCTTCTAAATCTGTTTGGGCAAATATAAAATTTGCCACAAAAAGCCCTATAAATAATGCTATTGCTTTCATAGTATATTTTTTTGTTCAAGTTTACAAAATCCAAAATTACGCCAAAAAACAAAAAAAACTCCACTAAAAAGTGAAGTTTCATTGAAATATTTTATTTAATAATTGTCCTGTTTAAAGGCTCGGCTGAGCTTTACTACCTGTTTCTTTCAACATTAATGAAACCAAAATTGCCAAAACGATTCCTACGATCCAAAATAAAATTGAATGTTGAAAATGAAGTGCTCCTGCTGAAACATCCAGGCTTTTTCCAAACCATCTGCTGAAAACCGGACTCAATAAAGTTGTCACTCCAAAAGTGATGAAATTAATTGCTCCTGTTGCGCTTCCTTTCACAAAATCAGGGTTTGCCTCTTTAATAACAGAATAAGGAATCATAGCTGCTCCTGAACCCAATCCAAGAATAAACATACTTATTTTTGCAGGATATAAATCCGGAAGATAGATTAGCTGAAGCAAACTGATGATCATTAATACTGCGCCGGCAACTAAAACAGGCTTTCTCCGTCCTATTTTATCGGTAATAAATCCCAACAGCGGACATCCAAAAACCCATCCAAAAGCAACCATCGCACTGGTAATTGCCGCTTCATGAAAAACAAACTGCTTATCTTTCTGAAAAAATGCAACCGCCCATGTCATCGCAAATATTGTGGTAGGCGCAAATAACAATCCGGAAATAATTCCGCAAAGCCATGACTGAGGATTTTTAAAAACAATCTTATAAGGTTCTAAGTATCCTAAATGATGTGTTTTATTTTCTTTTGAATCTTCAGATTTATTTTCTTTCGGAATAACTAAAAATAAAGCAAAAGCCGTAATAATCGTTATTATTCCTGACCAAAGCCAAAAAGTATCAATATTTACTCCTTGCTCCACCCATGGACCTACAATAAACTGACCTGCAGTTCCACCCAACATTCCGATACACTGCGTAAAACCGATTGCCGTAGCCAAAGACTTTGAAGAAAAACCTTTACTCGCCAGATAGACACAGCCGGGAAATGCAAAAGCGCAACCCGCCCCTTGTAACAATCTTCCGGAAACTCCAGCAACCTGACTTGAAATTAAAAATAACAAACATCCGATTCCTAAAATCAATGTTCCTACAAAAAGAGATTTTTTACCTCCGAATTTGTCCAGAGCAATTCCCGCAATCAGACTGCAGGTCGAATAGGTATAATAATAGGTTCCGACCATGCTGATCAGCTTCAGTTCAGTCGTGTTAAAATTACTTACCAGTTCAGGAATCATCACTGCCGGAGCAGATCTGATGACGTAATCCAAAAAGTAAAAAACAAGCCCGAATACCCAGGCTATGATATAGAATTTCTTCAAAGATGCACTCATTATAGCAATCCTTTAATATGTTTATAGTTTGTTTTTACAGTATCTAATGCTTCTTCCATTTTCCCTCCAAGCATCAGCTGTGCCATAGATTTTGTCATTCCGACAACCTGATCGAATTCAATTTTAGGAGGCAGGGCCAATGCATTCGGATTGGTAAAAATGTTTAATAAATAAGGTCCGTTATAATTCAGACACTCTTTGATCGCTGCTTCAACTTCTTCAGGCTTATGAACATTTTTGCCCGGGTATCCCATTGCCTGAGCAATCATTCCAAAGTCCGGGTTGATCATATCCGTTTCATTGTCAGGCATCCCGCCGACTTCCATTTCCAGTTTTACCATCCCCAACGCTCTGTTATTAAAAACAATGAGCTTTATAGGCAGTTTATATTGGAAAATCGTCGCCATATCTCCCAGCAACATTGATAAACCACCGTCCCCACACATTGCAATTACCTGTTTGTCCGGATGAGCCAGAGAAGCACCAATTGCCATTGGCATTGCGTTCGCCATGGATCCATGATTGAATGAACCCAGCATTTTACGTTCTCCTGTTCCTGTAATATATCTTGCTCCCCATACACAGCACATTCCTGTATCTACTGTAAAAATCGCATCTTTCTTAGCCAACTGATCTAAAGTATGAGCCACAAATTCCGGCTGGATAGCATTTTCTTTTCCGAAATCTTTCACATACGTCAATTGGGTTTCTTTTACTTTTTCATAAAATTCCAATTGTTGATTCAGGAAATGAATTTCTGTTTTCTCTTTTAGTAATGGCAATAAAGCTTTGATCGTTTCTTTCACATCACCTGTCAATCCCAACTCGAGCTTAGCTCTTCTGCCTAATCTTTCAGGACTTTCATCAATCTGAACGATTTTATTTTTAACAGGCATGAATTTCTGATACGGAAAATCTGTTCCCAGAAGAATCAGCAAATCGGCTTCATGCATTGCGTGATAGGCTGAAGGAAGTCCCAAAAGCCCCGTTAACCCCACCTCATTAGGATTATTTGGCTGAATAGCCATTTTTCCACGGAAAGAATATCCAATAGGAGCTTTTAAATATTTTGATAACGCCACCACCTCAGCATTGGAATGTTCCGCTCCAATTCCGCAGTAGATGGTTACTTTTTCGCTTTCGTTAATTAAATTCGCCAATTGATTCAATTCATCATCAGAAGGGCGAATAACCGGATTTGTTTTAAATATTTTATTCGAAGTCGTAGCTTCTTCAGCATCCAGTTCAGAAACATCTCCCGGAAGACCGATTACCGCAACTCCCTTTTTAGAAAAAGCATGCTGAATCGCAGTCTGCAAAGTCCTTTGAACCTGCTCCGGTCTTGTAATCATCTGGTTATAATGACTGCAGTCGTCAAATAACTTGATGGTATTTGTTTCCTGGAAATAGTCCATCCCCATTTCTTCGCTTGGAATTGTAGAAGCAATTACCAACATTGGAACATGAGAACGATGTGCCTCATATACCCCGTTAATCAAATGAACGTGTCCCGGTCCGCAGCTTCCTGCACAAACCGCAAAGCCATCAAGCTCTGCTTCTGCCGCCGCCGCATAAGCTCCTACCTCTTCATGCCTTACATGAATCCATTCGATACTGCTTTTTTTTACGGCAATATTTAAATGATTAAGACTGTCGCCGGTTACTGCATAAATTCTTTTCACATTTGCGTTTTCGAGCATTTCAACAATTTGCTCAGCTATGTTTTTAGCCATAATTAATATTTTTGGTGGTTATATGTATTCGAAAAAAACGGATGTGAATATGGATTAACAAGACTTCTTATTAAGATTAAGCCTCTATCAAATTTAGGGAATAATAAATATTTCAAAGATTCTTTAGTATTAAAATTAGCTTAAGTCCATAAAAAAACTCCGCTATTTTCTGCGGAGTTCTTGTATTTTAGTTGATTACTTCGATTTGATTTCTCAATAAATCTTCAAATTCATCTCTTTTTCTGATTAGGTGAGCTTTTCCGTCTAATAAAAGAACCTCAGCCGGCTTCAGTCTTGAATTAAAGTTTGAACTCATCTCAAAACCATAAGCTCCAGCGTTATGGAAAGCCAAAATATCACCTTCACGTACTTCATTAAGCTTTCTGTCCCAAGCGAAAGTATCTGTTTCGCAAATATTTCCAACGACTGTATAAATTCTCTCTGCTCCTTTTGGATTGGATAAGTTTTCAATCGTGTGGTAAGAATCATAGAACATCGGACGAATCAGATGGTTAAATCCTGAATTCACCCCTACGAAAACCGTTGCTGTCGTCTGTTTAATCACGTTAGCTTTCACTAATAAATATCCACTTTTTCCAACCAGAAATTTCCCTGGTTCAAACCAAAGTTCGAATTTTTTTCCTGTTGATTTTGTAAATTCTGCAATTACTTTTTCTACTTTCTTACCCAAAGTCTTTACATCAGTTTCCTCTTCGCTGTCCTGATAAGGAATTTTGAAACCACTTCCCATATCAAGATATTTCAGGTTTGGAAAATGCTCAGAAAGCTCCAGCATAATATCCAAAGCCTGTAAGAAAACGTCCGGATCTTTGATCTCACTTCCCGTATGCATGTGAAGACCTTCCACATTCAAATTTGTAGACTTCATCACCCTTTCGATATGACGAACCTGGTGAATAGAAATACCGAATTTGCTGTCGATATGTCCTGTTGAAATTTTATAGTTTCCTCCTGCAAAAATGTGTGGATTAATCCTTACTAAAATAGGATAAGTATTTCCGTATTTGTTTCCGAACTGCTCAAGAATAGAGATATTATCGATATTAATGTGCACTCCGAATGTCATTGCTTCCTCGATTTCAGCCAAGTCAACACAGTTTGGAGTAAATAATATTTTTTCTTTCGGAAACCCGGCCTTCAGACCAAGTTTTACCTCATTAATTGATACACAATCCAAAGAAGCACCCAAGTTCTTGACATACTTAAGGATATTAATGTTTGTCAATGCCTTAGCAGCATAGAAGAATCTTGTGTGTTTTAAAAAAGAAGATGTAAGTTTTTCGTATTGAGTTTTAATAGATTCAGCATCGTAAACATACACCGGGGTGCCAAATTCGTTGGCAATCTTTAATAATTCTTTTGAATTCATAATTTTATTTTGGCATAAAAAGGGCAGATTCTTCGAAAAGAGTCTGCCACAATAATTATTTTTATGCAAGGCAGCTCTTTTAAATATTCCAAACCTTAGAGAACTTTACAGTTCCCTTTTTTCCAGTTTTATTTTGTTTAAAATTTTGCATTGCTTCGTTTTATTTTTTGCAAAAATACTAATTCTTTTTTATTTCGAGAAAATTGATTTACAAAGTGTTTTCTTAATAATTAAGATAATTTGTAAAAACATTTTCTTATTTCAGTCTCAAAAACACATCGAAATAAGTCCAAAAGCAATTAATATCAGTAAAAATGCAGAGACAGACCATGGATTGGCAAAATTTATGGTCCATCCCAATCCAAATCTTTTTGGCGGAAACAGTCTTTTATCTTCCTTATTAAAATAAAAAAGCCCTAGTTTCCAGTGGGCTGAATTTCCATCTGAGTAACCCATAATCTATTGAATATTAAATCATTTTGGCAATGGCAAAGTTTCGAAATCACCTCGAAGAAGTGCCAGCTGTAAATCATTATTTAAATCCGTTGACTGAAAAAGAAGATCTATTTTTAACTTTGAAATTTTACTGATCGTTTGTATCTGCGTAAAAAGCTCATAAAAGCCATAGGAAACCACCTTCCCGTTTTCGATAATTAAAAATAATTTTTCACCTAATTTTCTTCCCTGTCCCAGCCAGAGCTCATTTCTTTTTCTGAAATCTATTTTACTTTTGAAAGCATTGAGGTCATTATATTCTTCAATATTTCCAATAAACTGAACTGCTTTTGACCCTTGCGTGAAAGACCTGAACTTCAGAATAGGTTTTTCTACTTTGTTCAATGTATTTTTTTCAACAATATATTTACCATTTCTAAAATAAAGACCGAAAGGCAAAATTTCTCTTTTCTTTACATTTTTAGAATTTAAAATAAGTTTCGCAATAATATCAGTTCCGGTAAGCTCAAAATTGATTTGCTCCACCGCTTTCTGAATTCCTTCCCATTTTTTGGATTTGGAGTTAAAAACTTTTTTAGAAAACTTATTAATATCCTGAACATAATCAGAAAAAATAATTTTTCCGGCCTCATTTTGAAAATACACAAAACCTTTTTCGTTAGGCAGATCCTGTGTTAACTGTTTTATTTTATTGATATAAGTTTTAGCATTTGTCTCATCATGCTGCTTTTGAATAATCTCATTTTCAGTATCTTTCGACACTAAAAGTTTAAACAATTCTAATGTTGCGCGGGCATCCCCTTCAGCCCTGTGATGATTAGTCAATGGAATTCCGAGCGATTTCACCAACTTCCCAAGCGAATAACTTACTTCTTCAGGAATCAATTTTTTTGCTAATGGAATGGTATCTAACGTATTGATTGTAAACTCATAACCAAGCCGATTAAAAGACTGACGAAGCATCCTGTAATCAAAATCAATATTATGACCTACCAATGTTGTATTTTGAGTAATTTCCACCACTCTTTTGGCTATTTCATGAAATTTCGGAGCTGTTTTGACCATTTTCGGGGTAATATTGGTCAGTTTCTGTACGAAAGGTGTGATATCACTTTCAGGATTGACCAATGAAATAAACTGATCGACAATTTTTTGCCCATCATATCTGTAAATGGCAATATCTATAATGCATTCTTTCCTGTAACCTGCACCATTGCTTTCTATATCAATTATTGAATACATTTAAATTTCTACAACTAGCTTTAAATTAATTTTTGGATACTCTTCGTAAAGTTGAATATCGTGTCAATCAGTCAACTACATAACTTATGCCATAAAGCAACAGGATTAACTACTATTTTGTTAATTTACAAAGGTAATCCTGCTAAAATAGCAAAAAATATATAAATTTTATCTTTTTCTGCCTCCTAATCCCAGCATGCCCAGAATTGCTTTTGCTCCTTCCCGCATCAAAGTGCTTGTAAATGTTCTTCCTGCCTTGCTTTGCAGCACCTGTTCGAACATTCCAGGCTCTTCCTTAACTGGCTTGGATTTTTGATTCGATACCGGATTTTGCGCAGCCTGCTCCATTCTTTTGACTAATATTTCGTAGGCAGATTCGTTATCCACAACCTTCTCATATTTAGCGACTAAGGCTGATTTACTTGTCAAATCCGAAATTTCCGCATCATTTAGAACATCCATTCTCGATTCCGGAGATATAAGATAGGTATGAACCAGCGGTGTCGGAATCCCTTTTTCGTCCAAAGCCGTCACAAAAGCTTCTCCTATTCCTAAGTTCTGAATTAAACTTGAAGCATTGTAATACTCCGTTGTCGGATAATTCTCAACCGCTTTGGTGATCTCTTTTTTATCTTTTGCCGTAAACCCTCTCAATGCATGCTGAATTTTGAGCCCCAGTTGAGACAAAACTGCTTCAGGAACGTCACCAGGAATCTGTGTAATAAAATAAATTCCTACCCCTTTTGAACGAATTAATTTCACCATGGTTTCGATCTGGGAGAGCAATGCCTTCGAAGATTCGTCGAAAATTAAATGGGCCTCATCAATGAAAAGAACCAATTTTGGTCTGCCACTATCCCCTTCTTCAGGAAAGGTCATATAGATTTCTGCAAAAAGAGAAAGCATAAATGTTGAAAATAATTGTGGTTTATTTTGAATATCAGCTACTCTTAAAATATTTACCACTCCTTTTCCGTCTCTCGTTTCAAGTAAATCCTGAACATCAAAACTCAGTTCACCAAAAAAACTTCCTGCTCCCTGTTGCTCCAAAGCTACAATAGATCTTAATATTGCCCCTAAAGAAGCAGAAGCTATAGATCCATAATTTGCTGACAGCTCGGCTTTCCCCTGTGCGTTTTCGGTGACATATTGTAAAACCTTCTTCAGATCATTTAAATCAATCAAAGGAAGTCCTTTATCATCACAATATTTAAAAACAATTGACATAATACTCTGCTGAGTATCATTCAGTTCAAGAATTTTGCTTAATAACACAGGGCCAAATTCAGTGACCGTAGCTCTTAATTTCACACCTTTCTCACCGGAAATAGTCATTAACTCAACTGGAAATGGCTGTGGATTATAAGGCAACTGTGTTTTTGCATATCTTTCATCAATAACAGCATTTTGCACACCCGCTTCTGCAATTCCTGAAAAATCTCCTTTGATATCCAGCACCAAAGAAGGAATTCCCTTATGAGAAAGCTGTTCTGCAAAAACCTGCAGAGTCTTTGTTTTCCCTGTTCCTGTAGCTCCTGCAATAAGACCGTGACGGTTGATTGTTTTTAACGGAATCGTAACATTCACTTCAGGTACCACCTCTCCATTAAACATTCCTTTCCCCAATATAATATGTTCTCCTTTTGGAGTATACTTTGTATTCAGCTCTTCAATAAATTGTGTTTTATCTGCCATCTATATTTTTTAACTTATAAATATAAAAGTTTTTATAAAATATTCGGCCATCAAAAAAGCCATGATTAATTTCAGCCATCAGATTTTTATAAATATCCTTACATTAGTGTTTGAAAATAACGTCAATAATAGTCTTTAACATTTTTGAAATTATTTTTAATAAATTAGAATAAATAAACACTTTATTGATTTATTCTATTAGTATAGATTTTATATTTTAGCCGGTTTTAAAAAAATAAACACGATTTTTGTATATTAAAATAACAACAAACTGTTACAGAAGAAATGAAAGTTGAACAAATATATACAGGCTGTCTTGCACAGGGCGCCTATTACATCGTATCAGAAAATGAAGCAGTAATTATAGATCCGCTAAGGGAAGTGAAGCCTTATCTGGATCGTTTGGAGAAAGATAATGTAACTTTAAAATATATTTTTGAAACGCATTTTCATGCAGACTTTGTCTCGGGACACTTGGATTTAAGCAAAAAAACTGGGGCTCCGATTGTATACGGACCAACTGCACAACCTGACTTTGAGGCAATTATTGCAGAAGACAACCAAATATTTGAAATTGGAAAAGTTAAAATAAAAGCGCTTCACACTCCGGGGCACACCATGGAAAGTACAACATACCTTCTGATTGATGAAAACGGAGTTGAAACAGCTATTTTTACAGGAGACACCTTATTTTTAGGAGATGTAGGAAGACCTGATCTTGCTCAGAAAGCAACGAATCTTACTCAGGAAGATCTAGCCGGAATCTTATATGAAAGTCTTCATGCTAAAATTTTACCTCTAGATGACAGTATTACGGTTTATCCGGCCCATGGAGCTGGTTCTGCCTGTGGAAAAAACATGCAGAAAGAAACTGTAGATCTTTTAGGGAATCAAAAGAGAACTAACTACGCACTGAATCAACCGGATAAAGAATCTTTTATCAGAGAAGTACTGGATGGCCTTACAGCTCCTCCAAAATATTTTGGAATGAACGTAGCTTTAAACAAAGGAGGTTATGAAAGTTTAGATATTGTAATGAACAAGGGTCTGAATAAGGTTTCTGCAGAAGATTTTGAAGCTTATGCAGAAGATACGGGAGCTTTAATTTTGGACACAAGAAGTCCTGTAGAGTTTCATAAAGGATTTATCCCAAATTCTATCAATATCGGGCTCAAAGGAGACTTTGCCCCTTGGGTGGGAACTTTGATCGTTGATGTAAAGCACCCTCTGCTTTTAATCGTTGATGAGGGAACAGAAGAAGAAGCCATTACAAGATTAAGCAGAGTTGGGTTTGATAATGTTTTAGGATATCTGAAAGGAGGTTTTGAAGCCTGGAAAAATTCAGGTAAGGAAATCGACGAAATTGAAAGAATTTCTCCTGCTGAGTTTGCAGAGCAGTTTAATGAATCTTCAAAAGTAATTGACGTACGTAAAATTTCAGAGTATTCTGCTGAACATATAGACAACGCTTACAATAAGCCATTGGATTTAATCAGCGACTGGGTAAAAACAATTGATGATTCGGAACATTTCTTCTTACACTGTGCAGGCGGTTACAGAAGTATGATCGCAGCAAGCATCCTTAATTCACACGGAATCAGAAACTTTACAGAAATAGAAGGCGGATTTAACGGAATTAAAAAAACAGAAAAATTCCCTACTTCCGATTTTGTATGCCAGTCTAAAACATTGTAAGATAGAAATAATGAGAACTAAAATTTTTGGAATTATTCTTGCTGCAACTTTCGTATTGAGTGCATGCAAAACATCAACGACTGCGGATACGTCTTACACTAATGTCAAAAAAGCGATCAGCAGCTCAGATGTGGTTTTAGTAGATGTAAGAACTCCGGAACAGTATTCACAAGGAACTGCAGATAATGCGATCAACATTCCTTTAGCTGATATTCAGGCTAAAGCTGAGTCTTTAAAAGGCAAAAAAGTAGTTGTTTTCTGTAACAAAGGTATACAGGCAGATGAAGCTTTTAAGATTTTGAAGAAAAAAGGTGTTGATGTTTATGACGGTACCAGTTTACAAAATGTAAAAGCCATTCAGGATAGAGCGATTAATTAAAAATATTACACTTTAGTTTATTCAGTTTAACATTCATAGACTTATTTAAAAAACACAAAGTTTCGATCTATTTCGATTTTTCTTTTCAGTGATTTTAAATAAGTTATAAGCTTTTTAAACTAAAGTGTTTTTCATAAAAAAACAAAACTATGTCACAAAAATTTCAGGAAATTATTGAATCCGAACGACCTGTTTTAATTGATTTCTTTGCTACATGGTGTCAACCCTGCAAAGTACAGTCCTCAGTTTTAACAACTGTAAAAGAAAATATAGGTGAAGGGGCCAGAATTATAAAAGTGGACGTTGACCAGTATCCTGCTTTGGCAGCCCAGTACGGCGTTCGAGGCGTTCCTACACTGGCCATTTTCAAACAGGGAGAAATGCTTTGGAAAGAAAGTGGTGTTCATGATGTAAATACACTGACCCAACTTTTAAAAGAATATGTTTAAAATTTAAGGTTAAGATGAAGGCTAAGTTTTTCAACCTTAATCTTAACCTCAACCTTTTAAAGGTGAATTGAATAAGAATCACGATCATTTAAAAACTGAAAATGATGTCTGAAGTCTTTTAATTCTTCTAAATTCAACTCCGCAGAAACAATATTTCCTTTCTTTTCAGAGATTTCGGTTCCGTCTGCAAAAAAGCAGTGTGAACTTTCCTGATAAAACAGATTATTCCCATCCGTCCCGATTCTGTTTAATCCAAAAACAAAAGATAGATTTTCAATGGCTCTGGCTTTCAACAGATGTTCCCAGGCACCTACTCTTTTTTCAGGCCAGTTGGCAACATATAAGATTGCATCATAATCGTCATTATTTCTTGCAAAAACCGGAAAACGAAGATCGTAACAAACCTGCAGCAAAATTCTCATTCCCTTATAATTGACAATCACTCTTTCTTTTCCCGGAGTATATACTTTATCTTCTCCTGAGAAAGAAAATAAATGCCTTTTGTCATAAAAACTTACGTTGGAATCGGGTTGTACAAAGTACATTCTATTATAAAAATGACCTCCTTGCTCTACAGGAGCACTCCCGCAGACTGCCGCATTTTTTTCTTTTGAGAGCTTTTTTAAAAAAATTAAAGACTCTTCATTTCTATCCGAAACTTCAGCTGCATCCATACAAAACCCCGTTGAAAACATTTCAGGCAAAAGAAAAATATCGGCTTCAACATTCTTAAAATGACTTTCAATTAATTGAAAATTTTCATTTTTATTTTTCCAGATAATATCTAAATTAAGTCCTGCGATTTTCATACTCTATATTCAAAAACTTCCATAAAAATAAGATTTTTAATTGATTTCGGTTTCATTTTTGATGCGGATATTTTCTATTATTAACCCTAAAAATGTAAAATTTATGAAGAAATTGGTTTTTATGTTCATGTTGATTTTTATAGGAACCGCAGCCAATGCTCAGGCCTGGACCGGAAAAGGAGATCAGAAAATCCAGCTTGGATTAAGCGCTTGGGGATATGGAACGGGAGTGACAGGAACTTATGACTATGGTTTAAATAAACTGATATCTGTAGGAGCAGGTTTGAATGCCTATTTCGGAGGATATAAAGATCATGATAAAGACAACAGGGTTTTCGTTTTCGGAAGGCTCAATTTTCATTTAAAAGATGCTTTAGAATTGCCGGAGAAATTAGATATTTATCCCGGGGTTGATGTAGGAGTTATCGGAAAAGACTTTGGAATTGGGGCTCACATTGGGGCAAGATATTTTTTCACAGAGAAAATCGGCGTTTTTGCAGAAGTTGGAAACAATGGCAGTCTTGGTGTGTCTTTCAATTTGTAAACAATGCTATAATATATGACAAAGCTTCTCATTTTGAGGGGCTTTTTTATTTGGCATAGTTTTGATAATTGTTACCTTTGCAAATTAAATCTAAATTTTATTAATGGAATTAGCAATCAAGATTTTCCAGTTTATATTAAGCATCTCTATTTTAGTAGTTCTTCATGAACTTGGGCACTTTTTACCTGCAAAATGGTTTAAAACCAAAGTAGAAAAATTCTATCTGTTTTTTGATCCGTGGTTTTCTTTGGCCAAAAAGAAAATTGGTGAGACAGAATATGGTATTGGGTGGCTTCCTTTCGGAGGTTATGTGAAAATTGCCGGTATGGTAGACGAAAGTATGGATACCGAGCAGCTGAAACAACCTGCCCAGCCTTGGGAATTCAGAGCTAAGCCGGCTTGGCAGCGACTAATCATCATGTTGGGAGGTGTTACTGTAAACTTTTTCTTAGCCTGGATCATCTATGGATGTCTTTCATTTTTTAATGGTGAAACTTCTTTTGATTCCACAAAGGTAAATGCTCCGATGCATTATACTCACATTGCAAAAGCGATGGGTTTTGAAGATGGAGATAAAATCCTTAAAGTAGACGGAAAAGTTCAGAATAATTTAGATAAGTTATCTTTAGACATCCTTTTAAGTGATCAGATTACTGTTTTAAGAAACGGAAAAGAAGTTACTTTCAATACCAATGATGACGGTAAAGCACTGGCTTTTAAAGATGAAAACCCTAAAGCATTTCTTACCCCGAGATATGCAGCTGTAATCGATACGATCATTAATCCTAAAACAGCAGAAGCAGGTTTGAAAATCGGAGACCAGGTAGTTTCTGCAGATGGTCAGAAGATCAATTATTATGACGAATTTCAGACAGCTGTCGGAAAAAGCGCAGGAAAACCTCTTGCTCTTGAAGTAATGAGAAACGGAAACCTGCAAACTTTAAGTATTCCTGTTTCTAAGGAAGGAACTATTGGTATCGCTTCATACAAACAGTTACAGAAATATGCACAAACTCAGCATTTCACTTTTGGAGAATCTATCGGAAGAGGATTTACGAGAAGTATTGAGAGTTTAACATATCAGATTAAGCAATTTAAATTAATTTTCAATAAAAAAGTTCAGGGTTATAAAAAAGTAGGCGGACCGATTGCTATTATTAAAAACATGCCGGTAGATCAGGCAAAAGACGGAAGCGTTTCCATAAACTGGACTGCTTTCTGGAGTTTCACAGCAATGTTCTCGGTTTGGTTAGCATTTTTGAACCTAATTCCTATCCCGGGATTGGATGGCGGACACGTAATTTTTACATTATATGAGATGATTGTCGGAAAACCTGTTCCTCAAAAAGTTCTTGAGAATGCTCAGATGGTGGGAGTTATCTTCCTGTTAGGCTTGATGTTATTAATCTTCGGAAGCGACATCTTTAAAGCAATCACGGGGAGTTTATAATTTTTTTTAAATTTTTTAATAAAAATATTTGTAGGGTATAAATATTCGTCCTATATTTGCACCACTTAAAACAAAGGACATTCCTCCTTAGCTCAGTTGGTTAGAGCATCTGACTGTTAATCAGAGGGTCGCTGGTTCGAGCCCAGCAGGAGGAGCCAAAAAAAGACTTACATTTTGTAAGTCTTTTTTATTTTTAATTAGTTGGTACAGCATAAATGAGATTTTCTGACCAACCTCCTCCATATGAATTAATTGTTGTTCCGGTTGTTGTTCCCGCAACCAAAGTATTTCCTACAATATATTTATACCTCCTGGTCGATCCAGACGTATTATTAAGATAAATATAGCCTGTCGTCATGCTATATCTGGAATTCGCTCCTACCATACTTGTTGGCCCCTGAATCAAAGCACTCATTAGTCTAGGACCAGGTCCTGAAGAAATATCCGTTGATATAGTACCATTCCCTCCAACAGCAAGACCCACATCATCAGAAAATGAACTTCTCAACCACATCCAGTCATTAGCCGTAAGAGCAGTTCCAATCGGAGCAATAAGCTGAATAATAGTCACAAGCCATTTTCCGGGGGTCAAATCTATATACGTCCCGGTATAAGTAAATAATCCGGTCTGTACCCAAGGAAAATTTATACCTGCTCCGTTCACTCCTCTTGTCAATGTTAATGCCACTGGTTTCCATAAGCCATTTCCACTAGCATCAGAAGTCATTACGTAATTTTCATTTTGTGCACCATCCTGAACTTTAATTCCAGAAATAGGAGCAACTTGAGTTCCCTGAGTTTTAATATCCAAACTTACAGCAGGAGTATTGTTTCCTATACCTACAAAGCCGTTTGAATCCACAACCACGTCATCTACCTGATTGGCAGCACTCACATTTCCTGTTATTTCATTATTCTTACCTCCATCTATATGAAGAACTGCCTTAGGATTGCTTGTACTAATTCCAAGCTGAGCATTCATTGAAAGATTGATCGCGAAAACCGCGCACATAAGTAATTTGCTTTTCATTTTATTTATAATTAGGTTATTATTTTTTAATTTTAAAAACCCATCTGAAAAACAAGTGGGCTTAAATAATAATTAACTAAAACATCATGATATCATCCTTTTTTTACCCATATCAAATATACATAAAAAGAAATTCAGGAAAATTTAAATAATCAGCTTAAAAAAAGGAGAATAAATTCAAGATTTTAGGCTCTAATTTTTTTTAAAATTTGAGTTTCTAAATTAAACTCAGAAAAAAAACAAAAATTTTCTCGCTGAAATTCAATCTTTTTAATCAAAAAATGCCGATAATCACTCACAAAACTTGCTTGTTATTAATATTCATATTATATTTGCATCACCTTAAAAGAAGGACATTCCTCCTTAGCTCAGTTGGTTAGAGCATCTGACTGTTAATCAGAGGGTCGCTGGTTCGAGCCCAGCAGGAGGAGCCAAAAAAGACTTACAGAAATGTAGGTCTTTTTTTATGCGGTCTTGTTACAAAGTAATTCTTTTTAATTTTTCGTAAAATTTTTCGTATTTAATTCATATTCAATCTATTTTACAACAAAATAACATTGACTCTGCATAATTATTTCATAAATTTAGGAATTATTCTTAAATTTTTAATATGAAAAAGATTTTTTTACTTTCTGGTTTACTTCCCTTAGCATTATCTGCTCAAACAGGAATTAACACACCAACACCCACCTCTACTTTAGACATCACCGCAAAGCATTCCACCGGCACAGAAACTACCGTAGACGGAATCACCATCCCAAGAGTCGACCGGGCAAGAGCTCAAATTATGACCGGAACACCGATTTCCACACTAGTGTATATAAATGATATATCCACAGGAACAGCTGCGGGAACAACAGAAAATGTAACATCAACAGGTTTTTATTATTTTGACGGCTCAAAATGGACCGCTATCGTTACTACACCCAACAATAACGACTGGCGAACTGAAGGTAATACAGGAACCAATGCCGCTGTCAATTTTATAGGAACAACAGACAATCAAAATCTTGTTTTCAAAAGAAATAACGTTGATTCCGGGGTTCTAGGTCCAATAAATACTTCTTTTGGATCCGGTTCTTTACCATCCACATCAGCAACAGCACTAAGCTCTGCTTTTGGCTCTGGTGCCTTAGCAGCTTCCACTGCAGGAAGTATTGCCAATTCCGCATTTGGATACCAATCACTTACAGCAAACACAACCGGTACACAAAACGCTGCATTTGGTTATCAATCATTACAGAACAATACGACAGGAGGAAGAACAACCGCTATTGGAAGCGGAACTCTGAAAGCCAGCAATGGAAGCGATAACGTAGCTATTGGATACAATTCTCTTGATGCTCTCACAGGAACAGCCGGCTTTAATGTAGCAGTGGGTACGGACGCATTGGGAACCCTTACCACAGGTACAGCTAACACCGCCATTGGGGACAATACAGGAAACCCAGGATCTGGAACAGGAGGTACCGCACTTATCTCAGGAAGCAGAAATATTTTAATTGGATCTAATTCTGCTTTTTTGACTTCTACAGCCAACAATCAGATGAATATCGGAAATGCTATTTTTGGTAGTAATTTAAGCAGTGATATCGGTAATCTTACCGCAAATATCGGCATCGGAACCGCTACACCCACTACAAGACTACACGTAGTCGCCAATGCCAATAACTCCAATCGCTATAATCTTTTTGATGCCACCGCAGGAACAAATCAATACGCAATTATAGCTCTAAGAAATACTTCAGCACTAGCCACAGGAAACTACTCTCTCTTAGGTTTCACAAACAGTGGACCTACTTCAGGTGGCGCAAACTGGCAAATAGGATCAATCAGAACCGGCGCCACAGCGACTAACGGGTCTGAAGAAGATTTTTATGTCGGCAACTCTACAGGAGGAAGTCTGTTTGAACGTTTAAGAATAAAACCAGATACCGGATACGTCGGCATCGGAACTTCGGCACCGGGAGCCAGGCTAGAAATAGCATCCGGTACCGCTAATGCTTCAGGTTTAAAATTCACCAACATCAACAGCACAACTCCCCCAACCTCCAATACATCTCCTTTAGGAATCGATGCCAGCGGAAATGTGGTAGTACAGAGTTCTCTCACTACAAGTTTTAAATCTTTTAATGTAGACACAAATTCCGGTACAAATTCCTTGGTAACAATAGGCGGAATTCAGCTAAGATACAATACAACAACCTGCACAAGCACCAATACATTTGTACAAATAAGATCAACAACAGGAGCAAACAATATCGGGATCATGCATGCTACAAGCACTTCGTCCCAAGCTGCGGCCAGCAATGTTTTAATACCTACAGCCCCACTCACAATCACGACCGCCTTCGCTGATATTGCCAACATTCCTGTCAACTGCGTACAGGACGGTCACGCTCAGTTTAATTACTTTTCTTATACGGATAAAACGTTTTACCGAATCAATATTCATGTTGCAGACGGAGACAGCTTACCCGGAGCAGGAGCACAAGGATACATTTTTGCAGAACTTCAGAAATAATTATTTAGAAAATATCATTATTTTATGAAATATTTATATATAACACCGTCATTTTGATGGTGTTATTTCATTACATTTGCAGTTTTGTACTTAAGTTTAAATAAATTTAAATTTTGACAATAAAAGTGCATACTTTTTGTTTATGCTAATAGCTTGAAGAAACTACAAATGTTAATTAACAACTCTAAATATTACCCTCTATTTTTTCTATTATTTTTTACAAATATTATTTACGCCCAAAATACAGTAAACGGTAAAATTACTGACGCAAAAACAAACAAAGAGATCAGTGGGGTCGCAATATTTGTAAATGATAACGAAAAGCCTGTTTTAACAACTACTACAGGAACTTTTTCTGTTCAGTCTGACAGTATTATTACAAAACTAAAATTTGTAAAAAAAACATATACTTCCGAAACCATTGATATTACCCCTGAAAATACAGGTAACCTTATGGTAGATCTTACCCAGGAGAAAACAAACGAAATCAAAGAGGTAGTCATCCATAACGAAAAGCCAAAATATAAGAACAAAAAAGAAAATCCCGCCTATGCCATTATGCAGGAGGTCTGGAAGAGAAAAAGAAACAATGGTCTAGACAAGTTCGATACCTACACTTACAAAGAATACGAAAAAATTCAGTTTGATGCCAATAATCTTGACAGCACATTCATGAAAAAAAAGATATTCAACAAGCTCGACTTTATATTTGATTACGCCGACTCCACAGCCAACGGAAAAATGGCACTGCCTATTTTTTTAAATGAAGCCATTTACGAAAACTACGGAGAAAACAGACCGAATAAAAAAACAAAAAGACTTTTAACAGCTCAAAAAACCTCCGGATTTCAGGATAATCAGATTATTACGTTAACGGCAAAAAACCTTTATCGTGATATTAACATTTATGATAACACATTAAATTATTTTGATATTGGTTTTCCAAGTCCCGTAGGCAATACCGGGTTCAGCACCTATGATTATAATCTAATTGACACCGTTTCGGTAAGAGGAGAAAACGCCTATAAAATTCGCTATCAGCCTAAAAGAACAGAAGTATTAGCATTTCAGGGCTACCTTTACATCGACACGGATACTTATGCGGTTCTTGGAGCTACTCTAAAATCCACACAGAAAATTAATGTTAATTTCATCAATGGAATTTCAACCGAATTAGAATACGACAATCCTGATGAGAGCACATTTCTTCCGAGAAAATTTGCCACTGAGATTGAAATGACGCCGTTTTCGAAAAAGAAAACAGCAAAAAGCATCATCGCACGAAGATCCGTTGACTATTCTGACTATCAATTCAATAAACCTTTAGAAGACAAAATTTTCAAAAGACAGGAAGAAGAATATGATGATAAATTTGTGGATAAAGACGACACATTCTGGGTAAAAGCAAGGCCCGACTCTCTATCAAAAACCGAACAGGGAGTCTATGATATGCTTGATAAGCTACAGCAGACCCCTAAGTTCAACCGATTGGTAAAATTATACGAAACGCTGGGTTCCGGATATTACAATGTTGTAAAAGGCATTGATCTGGGTCCGATATTCTCTATTTACGGAAAGAATGAAGTGGAAGGTGACAGAATACGATTGGGTGCACGAACTTATTTCACAAGAAACGACCCCTGGAGAGTTCAGTTTTATACTGCTTATGGATTTAAAGATCAACAATTAAAATATGGTGCTGAAGCACGATTCATGTTTAACAGAGTCAACAGATTTACTGTAGGTGCCGGAACAAGAAGAGATGTTTTGCAATTGGGAGTTCAGCTGACCAATGATGACGGAATTATGGCCCGTACATTTGCTTCTTCAACACTTTTTGCAAGAGGAGAAAATGCATCATTAAGCTCTGTTAATCAAACCAATGTTTTCACATCCATTGAACCATGGAAAAACTTCCAGATCAGATTAGACGGCACAATGCAAAGTATTAAATCTGCGAATCCTGACGGATTTAATTTAATGTATTATAAAAACGGAGATTTAAGAAAAACAACCAATGACTCTCATTTTACATTGAGTTTAATCGCTAGACCCGGGGCGAAATTCTCACAAACCGGTATCGACAGATACGAACACGGAACATTAGCCCCAACGATTGTTTTAAAGTATACGAGAGGTATTGAAGGTATATTTGGATCAGATTTTAATTATAATAAACTACAGTTCATGTTTTATAAGCCCGTGCTGATCGGAAGCTGGGGAAAAACCCTTATCAATTTTGAAGCAGGAAAAAACTTCGACACCGTTCCTTTGGCTTTACAGAATGTGATTCCGGGTAACCAGTCTTACAGTTTAGCGCAAAATACCTTTGCCCAGCTTAATTATTATGAATTTGTGGCAGACACCTATACAACACTTCATTTAGAACATCATTTTAACGGGAAAATATTATCATACATCCCTTTGATTAAAAAACTAAAATTAAGAGAAATAGCATTCCTAAGAGCCGCTTACGGAACATTAAGCGACGCTTCAAAAGCAATTAATGTAGAAGGATTCAAATATTCTGCTCCCAGCGAACATGTTTATTACGAATATGGTGTAGGAATCGAAAATATAGGCTTCGGAAACCTTAGAATCTTCAGGGTAGATTTCAACTGGCGAGGAAATTATCTTGACAGGCCCGACATTTCAACCTTCGGAGTCAAAGCAGGATTCCAGGTTGGGTTTTAAAAAACAAATCTCCTTTATTGTTATGATAAAGGAGATTTTTATTTTACTATGATTCTGACGGATAATCTTTGCAGCTATTACAGTGAGCCACAATATTGATTTGAAAGCAAGAAGGCCTTTCTCCTTCAGGGATACTACAGTAGATTTCGCAAGGCAGACATTCTTTCGGAGGAAGTGCTCCTCCCATTACGTTTTTCAATTCTTCACGATTGATTTTCTTTAAATTTTTCATAATGATTAAGTTTTAGTTTGATGTTTGATTAAGCATTGGAAATTTAAGAAAATTATTCTTTACATAAGCGGCAAAAAATATTGAAAAGCAATATAGATTAATTAATAATCAAACTCTTATAAAAATACAACCCCATCGGTGTCTACAAATATTGAAATAAAACAACAACCCTATTCCCGATTAAGGTGAATATTTAAGTGTATTTTATATTTCAGGCTGCGACGATGTCGCAGCCTGAAATATAAAAAATAGTGAGTATCGAAAGCAGGAAAAAGCTTCCAGTAAAAACAAAATAGCATAACGACAATAGAGCATAACGCAAAAAAAATCCCCAGCCAGGGCCGAGGATTTAATTTTTATAAAACGCTTAATTATGCGTTTGCTTCTACAGATACGAAAGATCTGTTATTTGCTTTTTTTCTAAAAACTACTTTACCGTCTACTAGAGCAAACAAAGTGTGGTCTTTACCGATTCCCACGTTTGCACCTGGGTGGTGTTGAGTACCTCTTTGTCTAACAATAATATTTCCGGCAATAGCGTCTTGTCCTCCGAAAATCTTCACACCTAATCTTTTAGAGTGAGATTCTCTACCGTTCTTGGAGCTACCAACCCCTTTCTTGTGTGCCATTTTATTAGTGGATTATTATTATTTGTTTAATGCTTTGAAAGTGTCAATGTTCTTAACGATAGCAGCATCTACTTCTTCGTGAGTAAGAACAGTTTTTTCTAGTTCAACTTTAACTGCTTTTCCTAAAAGAATTAAAGCATCTCTGTTTTCTTTAGACTGAGACAATCCGTTTTTCTTCAAGTGATAGTTCAACTCGTGATCTTCGCTGAAGTTAACAGTTGCGTTGTCAGAAAGAACTTCTGCTTTAGCAGTTTCTTTTTTAGCAGCTTTCTTTGGTGCTCCTTCAAAACCTGTGATACCAGTGATCTGAATTTGAGTTAAAGATTGTCTGTGACCATTTTTTACTTTGTAACCTTTTCTTCTTTTCTTTTTGAAAACGATTACTTTATCAGCTTTTACGTGGTCTAGGATCTCTGCTTCTACAGTGATTCCGTTTACAGCTGGGGCGCCTACAGTGATTGCTCCGTTTACAGTAAGAAGTACTTTATCAAAAGATACTTTTCCTCCTTTATCTCCTTTTAAACGGTTTACAAACAACTTCTGGTCTTGCTCAACTTTATATTGAAGCCCTGCTATTTCTACAATTGCAAACATTGTTTATAAATTTTTAGTTATTTCGAGGTGCAAATATAAGAATAAATTTCTAAATAGCTTACAATCAAACCCATCTTTTTTTACAATAAAAAAATTAACTATGTTTTGAATAATTTTTCACACAAAAGTGATAACACGTAACATTTTATTTTATACCTTCGTTTACACCTAAAATATTTTATATGAAAAGAAACTTTAATTTCTGCTTACTAGCAGGAGCAATGGCTGTGCTTTCCCTAACAGCCTGTAATGACGACAACTTCGAAACAACTTCCCAAGACCCGCAAACCGAAAATGCAAAAATCGAACAGCCGGGTGAAATTGAAAAAATCTGTGCGTATGTAGATCAGTACTGGAGCTCAACAGCAGTTCTCACCACTTCTCTTCAAAACACCACCGACACCAATTTCATGAATACTCAAATGACAAAAATTGCGAGTATGTGGGGAAGAAGCAATCCTACCCTGCGATTTGTCAACGATCCCTCAAACTACAACTCAACCTACAATGCTATTTCGTATTCCACCGGAAAAATTTATTACGGATTTGCAATTTATTATGATGCCAAAGCAAAAGGGGGAGATATTGTAAATGCGATGATTCTTGCCCATGAATATGGTCACCAGCTACAGTACATTTTCAATTTACCTTCTGTAAATGAGTCTACTGCAAGACCAAATGAATTGGAAGCTGATGGTTTCGCAGGATATTATCTGAGGAGACCCAACGGCTACAATCAGACAACGTTTGCACAAATTGCAGCAGCTTATGAATTTGCACAAAGCATTGGCGACTATCAGACAACAAGCCCGGGACACCACGGAACCCCGCCACAAAGAAGATCTGCCGTTCGTTTAGGTTTCCTTTTGGGTCAGTATAGTCTTTCCGCTGCAGACTTTGATTATAATTTCTTCTATTATTATCAAGGTGTTCTGAACGGAACTTATAAAATGAACAAAAATTCAAAATATCCTGAAATTGATGCTTACATGAGTCAATATCTGGAAGAATTAAGACAAATTCAGACTGGAGAAATTTCTGCAGAAGAATTTAAGCAGCTTAAATAAACATTCATTTTTAGCATATTTAAAAAAAGGAGGTAAGCGATACGTTTTACCTCTTTTTTTCATTTGTTCAAAATTCACAAAGTTTATTTACTTTTGATCTTTATTGCATCATATATGAACAGAGATCTCTACATTGACTTTGCAAAAGGGCTGGCCACTCTTTCCATTATATTTATACACACGGCTTTCTGGTCGGGACAGCTATACATTCCGGCAGAAATAAGAGTTTTTTCTCTTGTATTTGATGTGGCCTTATTTTATGCATTGAGCGGAATAACTTCTGGCACTAACATTGAAAAAACATTCTACCGGCTTTTAAAACTGCAGATCACTTATATGATCTTTGTAACATTGCTTTTTTTCCTGGATTACTTTTTTAAAGTTTTTGGACTCACCTTCTTTTCATTAGAATGGCTTCAGAATTTTTATTTAACATTCGGATCAAAATATGCGGCTACAAGTATTTCAACAGTTCCCGAATGGCAAAACCTCGGAAACTGGTATCTGCATCAATACACGAATGCAGATACTTTTCCTGTTGTAATGGGAAGTTTCTGGTATCTTAAAGTATATTTTATATTAACCGTTTTCGGTGTTTTAATTTTAAGATTTTTCCCAAGACATATCAATTGGTTCATCGGGATATGCATTGCACTCACCCTTCTGTTCAATATTTTTCCTGAAATTTATCCTTCAGGTCAGGTTGGGTACGTTGCTTTTTACATGGCTGTTTTCTTAGTTGCCAACAGAATGCGCGGCAAAACCATTCCTGCAAAAATGATTCCTGTACTTTACGGAATTGTTGCCGTGGCTTTATGCTGGATGTTTTGGTACTATGGCAGTGAAATTTTCTTTAAAATCAATAAAAATAAATTCCCTCCTAAAATTCCTTATATCATTTGGACTTTATTTTCACTGGTTACGTTATTTGTTTTTTATAACAGGTTAAAAATTACAAAAGAAAATGCCGTCACTTACATTGGAAAGAACGCCATATTTTTTTATTTCGGGCAGGGAATAAGCTCTTCTTTAGTTTATTTTCTTGTAGATCCTTTAAAACAGAGTATGCCTTGGTGGGTTTTAATGATCATCATTTATCCTGTCAATATTTTACTGGCATTTGTGATCTCCGCCGGATTGAAAAAAACAGATGCCCTGGGATGGAATATTTTAGAATTTTTGAGAAGAAAAACAGCATCTTAAGTTTATAATTATCAATTTAAAACAAAATAACCTATCTTCTCACAAATTATTTTAATTTTACAGAAAATTTTTAAACTATGTTTAAGTTGAAACTTCCTACCGATCCAAGGTGGGCAAATATTGCAGAGGAAAACATTGGAGAAATTTTAACGGATCACGCGTGGTGCGAGCAGAAAGCAGCTACCAATGCGATTGGACTGATTACCATGCTTCCTGAATATCCGGAAATCGTGACCGAGCTTCTTGCTATTGCGCAGGAGGAGCTTGATCACTTCAATCAGGTTCATGAGATTATTAAAAAAAGAGGCTACACTTTTGGACGTACCAGAAAAGATGATTACGTGAATGAGCTTGTGAATTTCATCCAAAAAGGAGGCAACAGAGACGATCTGATTGTTGACAAAATGCTTTTCGCTGCTATGATTGAAGCAAGAAGCTGTGAAAGATTTAAAGTTCTTACCGAAAACATTAAAGATGAAGAACTTAAGATTTTCTATAGAGAATTAATGATTTCAGAAGCTAATCATTACACCACATTCATCGGTTTTGCAAGACAATTGGGAGACGAAGAAAAAGTAAACAAACGTTGGGAAGAATGGCTTGAATATGAAGCTAAAATCATTCAGTCGTACGGAAACAAAGAATCAATACACGGTTAAAAAATACCTTTAAAAACACAGTGAAAAAACTGACTTTCGAAAATATTGCAAATTTCTTTCTGAAAAATTTCTTTCAGGGATTGGTAATTATTGGGCCTATTGGGCTTACTATTTTTGTCATCTGGTATGTTGTAACATCCATTGATAACATCATTCCTTCTGTTGCAAAAGAAATTCCGGGGTTGGTTTTTATTTCTACCATTTTAATTACAGCACTTTTAGGGTTTCTGGGAAATAAGTTCGTGGTCGGGAAATTCTTTTTCGATACTATGGACAGCTTACTGGAAAAAACACCCGGCGTAAAACATATCTATACTCCCACCAAAGACGTTATGTCATCATTTGTTGGAGATAAGAAAAAATTCAACGATCCTGTTTGGGTAAAAACAAACTCAAATCCGGAAATCTGGAGAATCGGTTTTTTAACTCAAAAAGAAATGGCGGATGTGGATAAACACAATTATGTTGCGGTTTACCTTCCTCATTCTTATGCTATTTCAGGTTGGGTAATTGTTACTGAAGAAAAAAACATCAAACCTGTAGTGGGAATGACGGCAGCTTCGGCAATGAAATTTGCAGTAAGCGGCGGTGTAGCAGGCTTCCATTCAGATGATAATATATTTAAAGCTCCTGAGTAATACCATCTTACTCCTTTAAATATACTTGATGAATTTGAATTTATTTCAAATAAAATTTTCTTTATAAACAATCTAATATAAATATCATGAATTTACCGTACGCGGAACCTTTCCGTATTAAAATGATTGAAGAGATCCGTCAATCAACAAGAGAAGAAAGAGAACAGTGGCTAAAAGACGCAAACTATAACTTATTCAACTTAAAATCTTCACAGGTTTTTATCGATCTGTTAACAGATTCCGGAACCGGAGCAATGTCTGACAGACAGTGGGGCGCTTTAATGACAGGTGACGAAAGCTATGCAGGTTCCCGTTCATTCGAGCAGCTGCACCAAACCGTACAGAATATTACAGGATTCAAATATCTTCTGCCAACACACCAGGGCAGAGCCGCTGAAAACGTATTATTTTCAGTTTTAGTAAAAGAGGGTGATGTAGTTCCGGGGAACTCTCACTTCGACACTACAAAAGGGCACATCGAATTCAGAAAAGCGCACGCAATCGACTGTACTATCGATGAAGCTTTTGACATTAATGACCTTCACCCATTCAAAGGAAACATCAACCTTGAAAAACTGGAAGAAGTTTATAAAAGCCATCCTAAAGAGAATATTCCTTTTTGTTTAATTACAATCACTTGTAACTCTTCAGGAGGACAGCCTGTTTCTTTGGAAAACATGAAAGCCGTAAAAGAGCTTTCTGATAAATATGGAGTTCCTGTATTTTTCGATTCTGCAAGATTCGCTGAAAATGCATATTTCATTAAGAAAAGAGAAGCCGGACAGGAAAACAGAACCATTAAAGATATCTGTAAAGAAATTTTCTCTTACGGAGACGGAATGACAATGAGTTCTAAAAAAGACGGTCTGGTAAACATCGGAGGTTTCATTGCTTTAAACAGTGAAGAAGTGTTCAGAAAGGCATCTAATTTTACGATTATCTACGAAGGTTTCATTACTTACGGAGGTATGGCGGGAAGAGATATGGCTGCTTTGGCAGTAGGTCTTGATGAAGCGACTGAATTTGCTTATCTGGAAAGCAGAATTTCTCAGGTTGAATATCTGGGTCATAAATTAATTGAATATGGAATTCCTGTTCAGAAGCCAATCGGAGGACACGCTGTTTTCATTGATTCTTTGAATTTCTTGCCAAAAGTTGACCGTTCAGAATACCCTGCACAGACTTTAGGTCTTGAGATTTATAAAGAAGCAGGAATAAGAACCGTTGAAATCGGGACATTATTAGCAGACAGAGATCCTGAGACAAGAGAAAACCGTTATCCTAAACTGGAATTGGTACGTTTGGCGATTCCTAGAAGAACGTATACAAACAACCACATGGATTATATTGCTGCAGCGATCAAAAACGTATATGAAAGACGTGATGAAATTGCAAAAGGCTATAAAATTACATGGGAACCGGATTTGTTGAGACACTTCACTGTTCAGCTGGAAGAAGCATAAAACTTAAACCGAGATTTGTTCTCGGTTTTTTTTATTCATATCCTTATCAAAAAAATAATTAACAAATACAAGATAACCAATACAAAATTTACTAATCTTTAAATATTTAAGGATACCGCATAATACTTTTCAAACATTCAAGTATTTTTATACTGATTTGAAATCAAATTTTAATATTTTTGATTTAAATCCCAAATCAAAATTCAATAGATATGAAAATAAAGTATTTAAGTGCTGCTTTTCTTGGCGCAACCTCTATGTTGTATTCGCAGGAAATAAATGATACGATTTCAAAAGAAAAAAAAATTGATGAAGTCACCATTACCGGAAGCCGAAACAAGAAAAGAACAGTCATCGATACTCCCGTACCTATTGATGTCATTGATATAAAACAGGTAAGTCAGGCCACGGGGCAGATAGATGTTAATCAGCTTTTACAGTTTTCAGCCCCTTCGTTCAACTCAAACAAGCAATCGGGATCAGATGGTGCCGATGCCGTGGACCCAGCAACACTAAGAGGATTAGGGCCGGATCAGACTTTACTTTTACTTAACGGAAAAAGATATCACCAATCTTCATTAATCAATCTTTTTGGAACCAAAGGAAGAGGAAACACCGGTTCCGACATGAATACCATTCCGATTGGAGCCATAAAAAGAGTCGAAGTTCTCCGGGACGGAGCTGCTGCACAATATGGTTCAGATGCTATTGCAGGCGTCATCAATGTTATTCTGAATGACCGCGACAAAGGTTTTGAAGGAAATGCCTTTTATGGGATGAATCTTTTTAAAAGTCCGGGAAATAAAGATGTGGTTTCAGATCGTAAAATAGACGGAAACACATTTGATTTCAGCGGAAATTTCGGAACAAAAATTGGCTCAAAAGGAGGCTTCGGAAACTTTACAGCAGAATTCATTAACAAAGAATATGCTATCAGAAATGCCAATCCTGAAAAATATGATGCACCGAGACAAAGATTTGGTGATGCAAAATCACAGAATTTTTATTTCTTCGGAAATATTGAAGTTCCTTTGACAGATAATTTGAAATTTTATTCAAGACAAGGGTTTTCACAGCGGAAAACAGACGCTTACGCATGGACAAGAAGTGCAGATGCAGACGGGAACATTCCTGAAGTTTATCCCAATGGATTCAATCCCGTTCAAAATACAAATATTACAGATTTTACCTTTGACAATGGCTTAAAATTTAAAATTGCAGATTGGGATGTCGATTTCTATAATGCTTTTGGAAGCAACAGATTTAATTACCAGATCGACAATACCATCAATGCAACTTTAGGAATGAATTCTCCGACAAGTTTTAGCGCAGGAGGCCATTCTCTATTACAAAATACAACAGGTTTCAATGCCGCCAAACAGTTTAATATTCTGGAAGGCTTAAATGTTGCATTCGGATCAGAATTCAGATATGAGAAATTCAACATCATCAAAGGAGAGGAAGCTTCTTATGCCATGTATGATATCAATGGAAATATCGTAACCGCGAATACAGATCAAAGCTTACTGGTTACCAACCCGTTAAGCGGAGAAATAAGACCGGGCGGATCTCAGGGTTTTCCAGGATATTCGCAAGAAGTCAATAAAAGCAGGAATAATTTTGCAGCTTATATCGATACAGAGCTGGACATCACCAAAAACTGGATGATCAGCATTGCCGGAAGATTTGAAAATTATAATGATTTTGGAAGTACCATCAACGGGAAATTCTCAACAAGGTATAAAATAACGCCACAATTAGCTTTCAGAGGGTCGGTATCAACGGGCTTCAGAGCTCCTTCCCTGGCTCAGAAATATTACAGTTTACAGTTTACCAATTTTCAGGGCGGAAATTTAGTTACCATACAACTCGCTTCTAACGACAGTGATCTCGCAAAAGAAGTGGGAATCCCTCAGCTAAAGCAGGAAACTTCTGTCAATGGAAGCGCGGGATTTACCTTTAATACCGGAAAATTCACAGCCACTGTTGACGGGTACTACATCAAAGTGAAAGACCGGATTGTGTTAACCGGAAATTTTTCACAGGATGACGATGCTATCGGACAGATTTTAATAGATAATCATATTGATCAGGCACAGTTTTTCACTAATGCTATGGATACCAGAACGAAAGGCATTGATGTGATCTTAAGTTATAATGAAAACATCGGAAAAGGAAAGCTTACAGCAACATTGGCAGGAAACTACAACGAAATGGAAATCACAAAAGTGAATACGTCCGAAAAATTAAAAGGAAAAGAAGATGTTTATTTAAGCCCACGAGAGAGAGCTTTTATTTTGGCATCAGCTCCGAAAACCAAGATTAATTTAAACTTAAATTATAAAATCAATAAGTTCAATGCCAATATACAGCTTGTAAGATTTGACAAAATCACTTTGATTGGCTATAACGGACCTGACGACTATCAGACGTATAATCCTAAAGTGACGACCGACCTGTCATTCGGATATGAATTCACCAAAAACATCAGCCTGACACTCGGAAGCAAAAATTTGTTTAACAGATATCCTACCTTACAAAAGAGCGCTGTATCTGACGGTAATACAGAAAGTGGAGGTATTTTTGATCCCGTTCAGATGGGTTTTGCAGGAAGGCAGGCTTTTGCAAGGTTTAATTTTCGATTTTAAAAAAAATTACTTGAACAACATTTAAAAGCGGCTCGGGCTCAAAACGTTGTTTTGAGCCCGAGCCTTGATATATAAAAAAGACTTATTTTTTTGAGACTTTATACAATTTTCCACTATCTGTGACAGCGTAAAGATTTCCATCCGAACCATTAAGAACATCCCTGAATCTTTCTTTCTGATCAGCCAAAAGACGCTCCTCCCCTATCACTTTGTTATCTTTCATCACAATTCGGTTAATGTGCTCACCACTCAGACATCCGATCATCAAATTTCCTTTCCATTCTTCTATACTTCCAGTGTAGAATGTCACTCCACTCGGAGAGATCACAGGATCCCAATAGTAAACAGGTTGTTCTGTTCCTGCTTTCTGGGTCGTTCCGTTATTAATTTTATCTCCGGAATATTCAATTCCATAGGTTACATCACCCCATCCGTAATTTTTTCCGGGCTGAATTAAATTGATTTCATCCCCTCCACGCGGGCCCATTTCAACATCCCAGAGTGTGCCGTTCGGATCAATGGCCATTCCTTGAGGATTTCTGATTCCATAGGCATAAATCTCCGGCTTAAATCCAGCTTTTCCAATGAATGGATTTCCCGGAGCAGGTTTCCCTTCTTTTGTGATTTTTAATATTTTCCCCAGAAAATTATCTGTTCTCTGGGCGTATACCCTGGTTTCTTTATCAGATCTTTCCCCCGTACTTACAAAGAGATTTCCGTCTTTATCAAAGGACAATCTGCTTCCGTAATGCTTATCACCATCGTAAGAAGGCTCTGCACGGAAAATAACTTTAACCTCTGAAATATTTTTTAAATCTGCCGAAAGTTTTCCCTTGGCAACAGAAGTAAGGTTTCCTTTACCAAAAGGCTCTGAAAAACTGAAATAAATAATATTATTGGCTTTAAAATCAGGATCCAGCGCTACATCGAGCATTCCTCCCTGTCCTTTTGCATCAACTTTTGGAAAACCTTCAATTTTGGAAATCTGCTTTCCGTCTGCAGAGACTACATTCATATGACCTCTTTTATCTGTAATTAAAAATTGGCCATCCGGTAGATTGATAATTCCCCATGGTTTTCCCAGATCTTTACTTAGAATTTCAACATTATAAGGCGTCGTTGTTTTTGCAGCTTTAATCCTTGTCTGCCCTGCAAAAGCTGGTTTATACTCCGGAGAATTGGGCTTTTCTGTTTCGACACTTCCATCTTTGCCCACCTGCTGAGCCTGCGCATTGTTCTTTTTACAAGATGTTAAAACTAAAAATAAGCTTAGAAACGGAACATAGTAGTGATTAAATTTCATAGTAAATAGGATTTGAGGTTAAAAATATGAATGGAAAAATAATGCCATAAAAAAAGCACCATAGATATTATAGTGCTTTGTATATTATTTTTTAATAATCTTATGTTTAAATGAAACCCCATCTTCAAATGATACTTTTAAAATATAGGTTCCAGATAAAAGATCACTCACATCAGCTTCGTTCCCATTAAATTTCTTTATAAACCTTCCGTCTATAGAATATATTTCAGTTTCCCGGATTTTCTTAGAACTTGATATCTTAACAACATTTACCACAGGATTTGGGTACACTTTTACTTCTGCTACGGAAACATCTTTTACCCCTAAAACATTTACGGCATCACCCTGTAAATAAACCGACAAAGGAAAATCCCCCTGCTGCCCTACAAACTGAGCATCCGGAACACTGATCATAAAAGCATGGTTTCCGGGAAGCAGTGTTCCCACGCTTATTTTTCTGATCGGAATAGCGCTACCGGGACACCAATTATTCCAGGACGCCCACCATGCAGCCGACTGAGGACTTGCTCCATAAATTCCGTTTCCCTGAGTATTATACTGTCTGTAAGGTTCACACGAAACCCCTCCAGGTTTATAGGTGAAAATCTGCTGATCATTAAGATAAATATAATGCTGTCTCCTAACATATTCTTCCCCTCCGGAATTGGCTCCGTGGTTAGAAGTTATCAAATTAAACGTTGCGTTATTAAGTGTACTATTTAAAGCAAAAGATAAAATTCTGATGGTCTGCCCAGGCTCATCTGTTGCGGCATAATTATTCAGACTTTTAATCGCCGCCATAGGAATCAACAAATTGTTTACAGCAGGAATAGAAGTGTTGTTATCCGTCACAAAACTTAAAGAACCTTTAAATGTATCAATTCTTGAGGCACACCCCGAAACCTGGGTCTGCGCAGCATAAGGAACTCCTAATACGGTAAATTCTATCCAAAAATCATATTGGCTTCTCAATGAAGCATCTTTAAAAATCGCCCCCGCATTATCAATCTGAAAAATATAGGGTACGCTTGTCGGGGAAATATTTTTGTTCATAAAAGGAGTAATAAACCTCCCTAATTCTATTTTTGTAACCGTATTTGTGTCATATGCTGTTGCTCCTTTAGGTGCAAATGCCAGAAAAACATGGGCAAGTCGGTCATAATTATCACACAAAGCGCCAATCGTAATGTTCATAGTAACCTGATTTCCAAAAGAATCCAATTGAGCATCTGTCATTTTTTTTGTATATGTGCTGTTGCTAAGTCGGGTAGCTCCTGCTGGTAACGGCTGATTAACCGTAGTGGCATACATATCATAAAAAACAGCTTCATCATACATTAAAATTGTGCTTGGAGGCAATGGCAATTCTGAATCCTTACCATAAAAAGTTCCAAAAAAGCACACTAGAAAAAGATAGAGTAAATTTTGTTTCATTATTAATTTTATTGATTTAAAAACAAATATAATCCAAAATTAAGAATAATACATTATAAATAAACCTTTAAAAAACCACTATTATTACAAAATAAACAAAATAAGAAAAATTTAACAATCTATTTTATCAAATTCAAACAATAAAAGAAAAACACTCTGCAGTTCATTGATTAACAGATAAAATATTTAATCTCCGTTTTGCGACATCAAATACTTCTGATGTCTGTCATTTCTTTTGTACTTTTGTTATACAACATCATTTTCTTATGCAATTCAAACTTCAATCAGAATATAAACCTACCGGTGACCAGCCAAAAGCCATCGAAAAACTCACCGAAGGAGTGGAAATCGGCGAAAAGTATCAGACTTTATTGGGGGTAACAGGTTCCGGTAAAACATTTACGGTAGCCAATGTTGTTCAGAATGTTCAGAAACCGACCTTAGTTTTAGCTCATAATAAAACATTGGCGGCTCAGCTTTTTATGGAATTTAAGGAATTTTTTCCTGAAAATGCCGTAGAATATTTTGTAAGTTACTATGATTACTATCAGCCGGAAGCTTATATTGCCACTACCGGAACATATATTGAAAAAGACCTGAGTATCAACGAGGAAGTAGAAAAACTCCGTCTTTCTGCCACAGCAAGCTTACTTTCCGGAAGGAGGGATGTGCTGATCGTGGCATCTGTTTCCTGTATCTATGGTATTGGAAACCCTACAGAGTTTCATAAATCATTAATTTCAATTGCCATTGGCGAAAAAGTTACGCGAACGGCACTTCTCCATTCATTAGTTAATGCTCTTTATTCAAGAACACTGAGTGAATTTCAAAGAGGAACGTTTCGTGTAAAAGGAGATGTTATTGATGTATTTCCTGCTTATGCCGATAATGCTGTCCGAATTCAGTTTTTTGGTGATGAAATTGAAAAAATCCAAAGTTTTGATCCTGTAAGCGGAAACGTTACATCGAGCTTTGAACAGATTCAGATCTATCCAGCCAATCTTTTTGTTACATCTAAAGAAACCCTGAACGGAGCCATTAAAAACATTCAGGATGACATGGTAAAACAGGTGGATTTCTTCAGCGAAGTCGGAAAACCTTTAGAAGCGAAAAGACTACAGGAAAGAACCGAACTTGACCTTGAAATGATCAAAGAGCTCGGTTACTGCTCCGGAATTGAAAACTATTCAAGATATCTCGACGGCAGACTTCCGGGCTCAAGACCTTTCTGTCTGCTGGATTATTTTCCAAAAGATTTTTTAATGGTTATTGATGAAAGTCACGTTACAGTACCTCAGGTTCATGCGATGTACGGAGGTGACCGAAGCAGAAAAGAATCTTTGGTAGAATATGGATTCAGACTTCCTGCAGCTATGGACAACAGACCTTTGAAGTTTGAGGAGTTTGAAAGCATTCAGAATCAGGTAATTTATGTCTCTGCAACTCCAGCTGACTATGAACTGGAAAAAACAGGCGGTGCCTATATTGAACAGATTATCCGTCCGACCGGACTTCTGGATCCTATTATTGAGGTAAGACCGTCTTTAAATCAGATCGATGATTTAATGGAGGAAATTCAGAAAAGATCCGATGTCGATGAAAGAGTTCTGGTAACAACCCTGACGAAAAAGATGGCAGAAGAGCTAACCAAATATTTCACCAAATTCGGCATCAGAACGAGATATATTCACTCTGATGTTGAAACCCTGGAACGTATTCAGATCATGCAGGATTTGCGTCTTGGCCTTTTTGATGTTTTAATCGGGGTAAACCTTTTAAGAGAGGGTCTGGATTTACCTGAAGTTTCGCTGGTTGCCATCCTTGACGCTGATAAAGAAGGAATGCTTAGAAGCCGACGATCTATGATTCAAACGGTCGGCCGTGCCGCAAGAAACATTAACGGAAAAGCAATCATGTATGCCGATAAGATTACAAAATCCATGCAGGCAACTTTAGACGAGACTGAGTACCGTCGTGCCAAACAGATGCAATATAATGAAGAACACGGACAGGTGCCTCAAGCATTAAATAAAAAAATATCTGAAAACCTGGTTGGAAGAAGCAAGGACTTTCCGGATGAAAGATACACCCAGAAAGAGATTCTGCAGAAAGTGGCAGAAACAAAAGCAAGCTACAGCAATGAAGACATAGAAAAAGTCGTCGCTCAAAAACAAAAAGAAATGGAAGCTGCTGCAAAGAACCTTGACTTTATTAAAGCAGCCAAACTGAGAGATGAAATTGCGGCTTTAAAAGAATAATTATTTTTTAAAACATCAACAAATAAAAACGGAACGACAAATGAAAAAAGTAACCGGCATCGGAGGAATTTTCTTTAAATGCAAAGACCCTAAAGCATTGAAAGAATGGTATAAAACACATCTGGGCATCGATGTTAATGAATATGGAGCAACATTCGAATGGAAAGCAGTCGCTGAATCCAATGCGAAAGGATCTTTAACATGGAGCCCTTCTCCTGAAACAACAAAATATTTTGAACCCTCTGCCAGAGAATTCATGATTAACTATACAGTAGATAATCTGGAAGCACTGGTTGAAGAATTAAAAAAAGAAAATGTTGAAATTCTGGATGAAATAGCAGTCTATGATTTCGGAAAGTTCATTCATATTCTTGATCTTGAAGGAAACAAAGTTGAGCTTTGGGAACCTAAATAATTCTTTAACCTTATCAGATAAAAAAGTTTCGGCGATCTCGTTAATACGAGATCGCCGAAACTTTTTATTAAAACTTATATATTTTTGTTTTAGGCTTTTCATAACTTACTACCCCTGACCGAATCGGAGCTAAAAGGTCCATTAAACCGTTCAGTTTGATTTCATAGATTGTTGAGAGTTGCATACCCAGTTTTCCGGGAGGCATTCCTTTTCTATGAAACCACTCCAGGTAACTTATTGGTAAATCAGCCAGAATGGTATCTTTATATTTACCGAACGGCATCTTTACTACACAAATTTCTTTTAATATTTCCGGATTTATCCCTTCCATTTTATACAATTAAATCAGTTTTACTTTCTGCATCATCTTTATTATCCGGCAGCATCAGTTCCGGAGTATCTTCATCTGAAAATTCATTTCTGTACACCTGAATTAACAGAAGGGTAAGAGAAATCAAAATCGGCCCGAAGATCAACCCCATAAAACCAAATAAATTCATTCCCATAATAATTCCGAAGACCGTATTCAGAGGATGAATATCTTCCAGCTTTTTTAAAAGTGTAAAACGAAGCAAATTATCCGTTAATCCGACTACAACCAAGCAATAAGCCGCCAGACCAAGCCCGTGACCAGTATCTCCTTCTGCAATCATAAAAACACAAACCGGAATATAAACAATCGCTGCACCCACCACTGGAATCATAGAAGCCGCTGCTGTAAGAGCAAACAGCAAAACAGGACTCGGAGCTCCGAAAATAAAATATCCGACCAAGCCTACCAACCCCTGACCTAAAGCTACAACAGGGATTCCTATCGCATTGGCCATGATCAGCTTTCGCATCTTCTCTCCAATTAAAGAAACATTCGATCTTTTTAATGGAGCTGAAGAAGCAAGAATTCTTTCAAAAAGTCTTGGCTGATTCAGCATGAAGTAAAGAATAAAATACATGGACATAATCACAGTAAGCGTATTGAATGTACTGCTAAGCGCTTTCGTCGAAAACTGCCCCACAGAACTCTTAAGCTTGTCCATATTTTCTTTACTCAAGATATCAAATCCGGTTTTTGAATAAATATAGGTATGAATCTTTTCCAGAAATACATTAAACTTAGCCATATAGGCCTGTGCATTTCCGAGCTTCGCAATTAAAAGATCTCCAATGAAATAAATAGGTAGAATAAGAATAATAAGACTCGCAAGCATCAGCACCAGTGATGACAACCAGGGTTTCCATTTTTTTTCTTCCTGAAGGTAAAAGTTATACCTTCTACACACGACATAAATGGTAATCGCTCCTAATACTGAAGGTATAAACAGCGCCAGGTTAAAACAGATCAATCCCGTCAACACCAAAATAATCGCAAGTAAAGAAACCTGCTTTATTGCCACACTGCTTATCTGCTTATCTTTATTCATTATTTATTCAATAGTATTTGTCTTGGTTTTCCTAAAAAAGCGCAATACAAAGAGTACATTACAATCATGATAAATGGAGCCGTAAGGATAATCCCAATACCGCAAAGGATAACTCCTGCAACAGAAATTATAAATCCTAGCAACGTTACACCTAAAAATGTACCATAATTCTCTTTAGCTACATTAAAAGACTTTCCTAAAGCCTCCGTTGCAGAAGCATTTTCGAAAAGCAAGATAGGATACCCCAACATTAACAATGGATATACGAAGAAGAAAGGGAAGAAACAAAGTGCTGCCGCAACAGTAGAAATAATCCCGGAAAGAATACTGTAAATCAAAATATTTACAAAATTCTGTCGGTACCCAATAAACAAATCTGAAAACTCAACAGTGTTTTTCGTGTTGTATTTATTGACAATGTAGATTAATCCTACATATAAAGGTGCAAGCAAAAGCCCGAAAAGCCACGATAAAGACATATACGCTGTAAATCCGGGAGCTCCCCAAATATTATAATCATAGTTACCTCCTCGCATTTCTTCTGCCATCTCCGCAGAATTAAAGCCACTTAGAGACTGGATTACGAAACCTCCTACAAGGTAAACGATCATAGCTACGATCGCGTAAAGGAAAACTCCTTTATACATTTCAAAGGCATGAGAAATGATAGATCCCGTATCTTTACTCGGGACTGACCCTTGTTGGTCAAATTCATTAAATTCTGACATGGTGTTTATTTTTTAATGTTACTACCAAAATTAACTTTTTTTGGCAGAAAAAGCATTAAAACATCCATAAATTTAATTTTTCTCAGAAAAAATAGTTTTGTACATAGAATAAATAATCGCATTCCAAAAAGGGAAAGTAAACAGCCCTCCGATTAAAAAAAGAGCAAATCCCAAATATTTAAATAAGAAAGCCACCATTACACAGACAAATATTTCAATAAAAAACATCCTCAAAGCTTTAAAGTTTAATGAAATAGCTTCGAAGATTCTTTTATCCATGAAAAACATCAACGGAGCAACAAAAACGGTTACCATAACCCAGACAACAGGCAATAGCACCGTTCTGAAAATCATCATATATACCAAGAACCAAAACAATGCATACCCGATATATTTAAAAAAATTGAATCCGTTATACCCTACAAAAAGATCTCCGAGTTCAATTTTTTCATTTAGATCTACCTTTCTGAAAATTTGAAAAAATCCCAGATTCAATGGGTATAAAAAAACCATAGTTCCCAAAAATGCATAACTGAAATAACGGGAATTCTCTGTCTGTCCCAGCTCCGTGGCTTTCTGAACATAGGCTTCCGTACTTACCTTAAGGGCCTCCATCAATTCCTGCTGCTGATCCCAGATTCCGTATTTTGAAGCGAAGAAAAAGATCGATGTAAAAAAAACTCCGAAATAGACGATGGAAAACATCAATTGGAAGAGCAATGTTTTATTCCAATAGAAAAACGCCTGCTTCAGCATTAAATTTATTCCCGGCTTCTGTGGATAATTATTCTGCATTTTGAAAAAATATTTTGTGCAAAAGTAAACATCAATAATTACTTTTGTCGAATGTTTTCAATGAATCATCAAAAATTTATGGAAATGGACGAACTTTCTCTTCAGAAGGTTCCCTTTTTCTTTATTATCGACTTCCTTACAGAAAATGTTGAAATCTTCAGACAAAACGAGATTGAAAAATCAGGTTTACATATTGATTTTCAAAACTTTTCAACGAACACACACACACAAGAACTCACAAAAAAAACAGAATGGAAATCATTTCCTGAAACATTAGAAAATTTTAAAACAGGCTTCGATAAAGTTCAGAAAAACATTCACCTTGGAAACTCTTATCTGGTCAATTATACCCGAAAAACGAAAATAGAGACCAATCTCTCCCTTGAAGAAATTTTTTATCATTCTACTGCAAAATATAAAGTTTTTTATAAAGATTTTTTCGTATTTTTTTCTCCTGAAACTTTTGTAAAGATCATCGACGGTAAAATTTTGACCTATCCGATGAAAGGAACGATTGATGCATCGCTAGATAATGCCGCGGAAATCCTGAAAAATGATAAGAAAGAAAAAGCCGAACATTACACGGTGGTAGATTTACTCCGAAATGATCTTAGCATGGTTGCAGACGATGTGAAAGTTGATAAATTTCAGCATATTGATTTCATCAAAACACAGCAAAAGGATTTGTATGCCATGAGTTCCGAAATATCAGGGATTTTAAAACCTGAATTTGATGGAAAAGTGGGAAGCATCATGAAAAAACTGCTTCCTGCCGGATCTATTTTAGGGGCTCCCAAACCCAAGACCCTAGAGATTATTCTTGAAGCAGAAGGGTACGACCGAGGATATTACACCGGAGTCTGCGGTTGGTTTGACGGTGAAAATCTAGACAGCTGCGTTATGATCCGTTTTATTGAAAAAGAGGGCGATGAGCTTTATTTCAAAAGCGGTGGCGGAATCACACACATGAGTAAGTTAGAAGACGAATATCAGGAAATGAAAAATAAAATTTATGTCCCAATTCATTGAAAGTATTAAAGTAGAAGATCAGGAAGTTTTCTTGATAGAATATCATCAAAAACGAGTTAATCAGACTTTTGCCCATTTTGGAAAAGAAGGCTCTATAGATCTGGCCAAAATCTATAAAAACTTAGAACATGACGAAGATGGTCTTTTCAAATTAAGAATTGTCTATGATCTGGACAAAAAATTCCGCACGCAGATGATTCCGTATGCTATTCCTGAAATTGTGGACTTCCAGTTGGTTGAAAACAACAGTTTTGATTACTCTTTTAAGTTTGAAGACCGCAAAGAGCTTGAAAAAATGAAGATGAAGTCCAAGTCGGAAGAAATCATCATTGTAAAAAACAATCACATTACGGATACCTCTTTCTCCAATCTTTTATTTTTAAAAGGGAAAGAATGGTATACCCCATCTACCTATCTTCTGAATGGAGTTCAAAGACAAAGCCTTTTAAAGGAAAAAGAGATTAAAGAAACTGAAATCACTTTACAAAACATAAAGCAATTTTCTCATTTTCAACTCATTAACTCTTTAAATGACTTTGATGAAAACTTTATTTATCCTATTGCCAAAATTATTAATTTGCCGGGAAGTGATGAATATTTAGACCTTTAGTTCTCTTTCATAAATTCAAAATAGGCTTTCAATACGTCAGCACTATTTTTCCCGTAAGTATTCACCTCTAATATTTTAGGCTGAACATCCGGTTTATAGAAGTTTTCCATAACCCTGTCAAGAGTAGGTTCATCTTCTACTTTTATATAAGAGAATCCAAAATGTTTCGCTAAATGCTCTGCATTTTTGCGGTGTTTTGTCGCGATAAATTCATCCAGTGTATTTGGATTGGCATTTCCGGGTCCCGGAATAATTTTAAAAATATTCCCTTCTCCATTATTAAAAATGATAATTCTTACAAATGGAGGAATATATTGATTCCAAAGTCCGTTGATATCATAAAGGAAGCTTAAATCCCCGGTAATCAACAAGGTAGGATGCGCATTTTTAATTGCGAACCCCATTGCTGTGGAGGTTGCACCGTCAATTCCGCTCGTCCCTCTGTTGCAGTAGATTCTATTTTTTCCAAAGTCAAAAAGCTGAGCATATCGAATCGCTGAGCTATTACTGAAATGGATATTATAATTTTCCGGTATTGTCTGTGCCGCTTTATTGAAAAAATAAAAGTCAGAAAACTCTATTGTATTCAAAAACAGCTCGTGTTTTGCATCTTTTTTGTCTCGTAAAACATCCCACAGATTAAAATAAGGCTTTGGCTCAAGAGTTACAAATTTCAGAAGCTTAGAAAAGAAAACCTCCGGCTTGATCTCGATTTTCTCTGTTAATGCAAAATAAGTATCAGGCTGCCAAACTTCATCAAGGTGCCAATGCTGCTTTGGATGTGCCTTTCTTAAAAACTGTTTTACTTTTTTTGAAACGACATTCTGCCCAACGGTAATTAATAAATCCGGAGCATAGGTTTTATAATCTTCTTCTGTGAAATTATAAATATAACGGTCAATATGTTTAAAAAACTTCTCGTGATACAGATTTGAGTTCGCTTCACTTAAAACAACTACAGAATGATTTTTAACCAATTGCGTCAATTGATTTTCAAGCTCAGGGCTGTAGTCTTTTGTTCCGACAAGAATCATAATTCTCTGAGATGTATTCCAGTCAGCCACAAGGTTGGACGGAATTTCATATTCTTTATGCTTGATCGTTTTTTCAACGGTCGGAAAAGTGGGAAGTTCTGAAACCAGCTCATAAAGAGGCTCTTCCAAAGGAATATTAATATGCACAGGACCCTGCTTTTCAAAACAAAGTTCTATTGCTTTTTTTATCGTCTCAAAATTAATGTCTTCCGCATTTTCTTTGCTATCTTCCAAAAGTTGGAAATCTCCGTAAGAATGCTGATGAAAAATATTATTCTGTCTGATCGTTTGTCCGTCAAAAAGATCTACATAGTCCATAGGTCGGTCTGCCGTCAAAATCAAAAGAGGAATATTCTGATAAAATGCTTCTGTAACAGCAGGATAATAATTCGCCGCTGCAGAGCCACTGGTACAAGTAATCGCAACCGGTTTTTTCTCACTAAGCGCCATTCCCATTCCTACAAAAGCCGCACTTCTCTCGTCTACAATACTAAAAGAATTAAAAACACCTGCCATTTCTGAAAAATGGATTGCCAAAGGAGCATTTCTGGATCCCGGTGAAATAATAATATCTGAAATCCCGTACTGCTGGAGAAGATGTGCAAGTATTTGAATACTTCTCTTAGAAGAATATTTTTTCATATGACAAATTTAGTTTATAAATCCTTAATTCTAAAAACATTTAATTTAAAAAAAATGTAATTTTGCAGCCACGTTAAATTTCTAAAAATGGATAAAATACCTAGTGTAGACCTGCGTGATTTCCTTTCGGGTGACCCGGAACGCAAACAGAAATTTGTAAATGAAATCGGAAAAGCTTACGAAGAAATCGGATTTGTAGCCTTAAAAGGCCATTTCCTTGATGATAAGCTGGTGAGTGAATTGTATGGAGAGGTAAAAAACTTTTTTGAACTTCCAACGGAAACGAAACAGAAGTATGAGATTCCCGGAATTGGAGGCCAAAGAGGGTATGTAGGATTCGGTAAAGAGACTGCAAAAGGTTTCAAAAAAGGAGACTTGAAAGAGTTTTGGCATTTCGGACAGTATGTGTCTGATGATTCCCAATACAAAAGTGAGTATCCGGACAACGTAATCGTTGATGAACTTCCAAAATTCAACGAAGTAGGTAAGGAAGCTTACCAGATGCTTGAAAAAACAGGACAGTATGTTTTAAGAGCATTAGCTATTTATTTAGGTCTTGATGAATTTTATTTTGATGATAAAATTGCAGAAGGAAATTCTATTTTAAGACCTATTCATTATCCGCCAATCACAGAAGAACCGAATGATGCAGTAAGAGCAGCAGCTCATGGCGACATTAACCTGATTACCCTTTTAATGGGCTCTCAGGGAAAAGGTCTCCAGGTACAGAATCACAATGGAGACTGGATTGATGCCATTGCAGAACCGGATGAATTAATGATTAATGTTGGAGATATGCTTTCGAGACATACCAATAACAAACTGAAATCTACAATTCACCGAGTGGTAAACCCTCCAAGAGAATTATGGGGAACTTCAAGGTATTCAATTCCTTTCTTTATGCACCCGGTAAGCGGAATGTCTTTAAACGCTCTTGAAAATTGTGTAGATGAAAACAATCCTAAATTGTATGACGACACAACAGCAGGAGAATTTTTACATGAAAGATTGATTGAATTAGGATTAATCAAGAAATAAAATAAGTGAAAACCGGGTACATTGCCCGGTTTTTTATTTAGTATCATAGTTTCACGTGAAACTTTTCTGTTAAAATCTTTTTATACTTTTCCGCTCTCACCGGGTCTTTTTTTCCAATCAAAAATTTATACGAGTTTCTGAAATATTGCTCCTGACATTTTGAAGGCAAGTATTGGTTGACATCGTCATCGTCAGAATGCTCTACAATTTCATATTTTGGAAGACTGAGTCCTAAAACTTTTTGGTGTAGCGCATATCTCCGAATAATATCATAGTCAACCCATGAACTACATGAATAGTTATCAATATCTTTTTTAAAATACTTTTCAAAATAATAAAGCATTAAGCTTTTTTCGGTATTCCCCAACTTTACACTTCCAAAACTGGAGAAAACGGTAAAAAGCCAGTCTTCTTTTACAAGCTTTTCAATTTCTTTATAGTGAATATCCTGTCTTGCCTGCGGAGAATTATTCAATTTTTCAACCTTTGTGAGAACATCACCCAAATACATTTCCGATGTGCGAATAAAGCCCTGAGGATCATTTTTTTGATCATATTTTTGATACTCTCCAATCTTAAGCCTAAGATAAGACCCAACCTCTTGATAGACATAATGATGAAGCAGATCTTTATCTCCTTTAAATTTAATTGTATTATTATCTATACTTATTGCCAGGGATTCTCTAAGGTTCAAAAACACGGGAATATCTTTTATCAGTTTTTCATCTTTTTTATTAAGTACTGAAATACTTTTCAATCCGTTTTCCTTAATTTCTTTCTTTTGACCAGCCCCAATTTCTGCTTTCTTCTGAGAATATTTAACAATAACCGGATAATCATTTTCATTATCAACTGTAATATTTTGGCCCGGATAAAAACATGAAAACAGGAGAACAATCAATACCCTCCCGTTTTGTTTTACATTTTTGTAATGTCTGAATAATGTCATTATTTGTTTTAAGCTAAATAATATTCTCTTCTTTTATCCTGTAATACAATAAAATTCCGGACACGGAGTAGATTGGGTAAATGTTCCCCAAGGGCAGATACAGGTATATGTATCTCCTCCGCCTCCACTTCCACCCCCTCCATTTCCCGGATCAACATATGGAATACATCTTCCTCCGGAACAAATATGATTGACTGAGCACCCTCCTGTTCCGGGACCTCCACCCTCAATACAGAAAGCAGGAGACAAATCTCCAGCAGCAATTCCCTTCTTTTCTTCTCTTGATAATTTTCTGATGTTTTTCATAGTTTTTTGTTTTTTTGGTATTTTTTAGTATTTAAAAATAATTCATTTTCAATTAACAATCAAACTTTTATATAATTTTATCCTTAATAAAACGATTTTAAATTTGACATTAAAACAAAATTTCAACCTTTAAAAAATAATTTTCACAAATAAATACCACAATCAATTGAGTGAATAAAATTTTAATTATATTTACCATACTATCAAAATTTTAATTAAAACAATATGAAAAATCTAAAAAAACTAAACAAAGGCCAGTTAAAAAGCATTAAAGGAGCAGGAGGTGTAAAACTTCCGGAGCCGGAATTTTGCATGTACGCATGTAACGGAGTTGTAATCTGTGCAGCCTGCAGTGACGATTTCAAATGTCCGGATGATTCAATGTAATTGAAAATTAAAAATACCTATATAAAAAACCGTCCTGAAAAGACGGTTTTTTATTTAATTAAAATTTTCAAACTGTAAAATATTTTTCACTAACACCTTTGAAAACCAGGCAACTCAGCAGAGTAGAATCAATCAAACAATCTCAATTGCTGATCTTTGGCCCCTGTAAAATTAGCGGTAGACAATTTCGGAAACTCTTTTCCTTCAAAAAATTTCTTTCTTCCTATTTTGAATGTATTATGAATCATTTCCGCGATATTCCCTTCCCCTTTTTGCCTGTCAAAATACCTTTTTTCACCTAACTTCCCGCCTCTCATTGACCGGATCAGGTTTAAGACTTTCTGTGCCCTGTCCGGAAAGCTGTTTTCAATCCATTTTACAAAAACAGGTTCTACCGTATCGTTTAACCTTACCAGCGTATACCCAAAACTTTTTGCCCCCGCATCTGAAATCTCTTTCAAAATAGATAATGGCTCATCACTATTTAATCCCGGAATGATCGGTGCTACCATTACGTGTACGGGAATTTTATTTTCAGAGAGTATTTCTATAGCTTTTAACTTGTTTTTTGCAGAGCTTGTCCGAGGCTCCATTTTTCGTCTCAAATCTTCATTAATAGTGGGAATACTTAATGATACAGAAACCAGATTCTGCTCCGCCATGGGTTTAAGAATATCGACATCTCTTAGAACCATTGCATTTTTCGTGAGAATATTGACAGGATGTCTGTAATCAAGACAAACCTGCAGCAGTTTTCTTGTAATTTCAAATTGCCGTTCTGCCGGCTGATAACAATCTGTATTTCCGGAAAGCAAAATAGAAGCCGGCTGATAGCCTCTTTTCTGAAAAAATTTCTCTAAAAGCTCAGGGGCATTTTTTTTCACCATAATTTTTCTTTCGAAATCAATTCCGGCACTGTATCCCCAATATTCATGAGTGGGTCTTGCAAAACAATAAGAACATCCATGCTCACAACCCTGATACGGATTCATTGAATATTCCATAGGCAAATCCTCACTTTTCACCTGATTGACAATTGTTTTCGGAAAAACTTCAGTGAAAGTCGTTTTTACAGTTTCGAAATCCTCATCTTCAGGCTCGTACGCATACTTATCGAAACGGTTGATAACATTTCGCTGAGCACCCTGACCTTTTATGATATTTTCGTTCTGCATAATAATGTAAAATTAGAACGGATTTTTTATAAAATAATGAGTTTTAACATTAAAGTTTTCCACAAAAAAATCCAACACTGTGATAGTGCCGGATTCAAACATAATTGAATATATTTTTTTACTACTTCAGTGCGTAAAATTCTACTCCGTGATATTCATCGTCGTGATTTTTATCATCAAAGTGTCTGTGATAATCCGAATAGGCATCACTATATTTTTTATCCTTTTTGTGTAATATTTTCTTGATTCCGATGATACTTAATACTGCCAAAAGACCAACTCCTCCTGCCAGTAAAACGCCAACTTCTTTTTTCATATTTTGTCCGATTTAATAATTTGTCTATTGCAAAAAGTATACCCAATTTATTTTTTAACATTATAATTTTTGTTAACATTGAAAATCTTTTTAGGGTCAATATTATTAATCAAAATGCCCTGTTTTTAATGGTAATGGTTTAATTATTGTTGTAACTAAGAAAAATATTATTATGGAAAATACAGATAATCTTGACAGAATGACCACCTTAAGCCAAGTCATGTCAAAACTAGCAGAAAGAGGCATACACAGGGAATTCAGAATGAATGAGCATTGCGAAATGAAGTTTGAAAATTCTGAAAAAAACTATCATCCTGATGAATTGACCATCTTAAAAACATATCGTTTTGAAGGTGACAGCAACCCTGATGACAACGCTGTATTGTACGTTTTAAAAGATACTTCAGGAAATATAGGAATGATTATCGACTCTTACGGGGCAGACAGTAATTATCCCGGCGAAGAATTTGATAAATTTTTAAGAGACATTCCGGTTCAGGAAAGTGAAGAATTCAATTTTTAAAGTGAAAAACATATATATATTCAGTTCGAAATTATTCAGTTTCGGACTTTTCTTTTTTCTTGAAAATACCTTTTAAGAATCCCTTCTTTTCTTCTTTAGGTTGTGGCTGTTCTTTTTTGGTATCCGGACCTTTTATTTCCTGTTTCAGTTCCTTTACAGACTGTTTCATATCTTTCACTGCAGAAACGGTATTTTTCACCGCCTTCTCCGTTTTTTTAACATTGATCCCGATTAATGTTTTCTTTAATCCATCCTGAATTCCCTTCCAGAATAAATTGAAAAAAGATTTCGTAGGATCGCGCTCAACTCCTTCCACCATTACCGATTCCGGTAGACTCCCGGAATCCGATTTCACGACTAAATTAGCAATAGCCGTCAGAAAGCCTTTCTTTTCACGGTTATTTTTATCAAGAATTGTTATTTTAAGATCCCTATGCTTAAGATTAAATGTCCCGTTTAAACCGGCAGGGTTTCCTTTAAAATTAAAGAGCATTTCATTGATCGTTCCGGTAGCTGTTACATGAAGATAAGGACGAATAAATGGGTTGATTCCCTGCGCCGGAAGATTGGAAGCCCGTCCGGAGATAGCAAATAAATCGCGCTGGTCTGCAACATCAAAACTCCAGTTGACCGACAACGGTGCCAGATTCATAAAAGAACAATTGATCTTAATATCCACACGTGTAGGTTTTCCCTTCATTTTTGCTGAGTTCAGATTTTTAACATTCATATTGAAGTTACCGAATGTCAGTTTCCCAGGGCCTGCACTCTCAGGAGTATCTTCTTCATACACCAGAATAGAATTTTTCAGATCCAGATTATTAATAAACATCGGAATTTTTATTGAACGCAGCATTCTGGAATACAATGGTTTTTCTTTCGGGTCGTCATTAGGAATTTTACTTCTGAAAATATTAGCATCTGCTCCCTGCACGGTCACATGAGTAGCACTGATGGATTTATTTGCCGAAAATAAGTCCCAGTTTCCTTCTGCGGTGATCTGATGGGCTTTTATATCGTACAAATCCCGTTCTACAGGAATCATTTTTATAAACTGAGCTCTCGAAACAAGAGGCTTCATAGCAAAATCAGTAATCTGAACTTTATTTTTACTTAATGCAAGAAGTCCTACGCTCATATTATAAAACTGCGTTTTGTAAGCAAAATTTCGGGTCGTTAACGAATAGTCTCTGACTTTAACCGTATGCCCATGGTTGTTAGGCCTGGCTGTAAACTGAAGGTCATTAACCGTCGCATTCAAATCATTAAAAACAAGAGGCTCATTCTCTTTATCATAAATAATATTTGAGTTTTTAACCGATATTTTTCTCACCAGAATAGAATTTATTTTATTCTCCCTGGGTACTTTTTTTCCTTTACGCTCTATTGCTTTTACAATCCCATGCACGTTATCAACTAAAACATCCTTGATATCAAGATTCAGTTTTTTATCAATAAGCTCTATTTTATTGATATTAAATGCAACGAGATTTGTTTTTAAATCCATTGATCTTTTTCCGGGATCAGCCGTGTTGGGAACTACAGATATATTTCTCAGCTCTCCACTTTTCTGATTCAATGCAATACTTCCAATCGTAAAATTCTGATGATTGGAGTATAAAATATCTTTTCCTGAAAACTGAAAACTTTTATATCCAACCGGAATAACCTGATCTCTTGTTTGCTTATCAAACTTTAGCTGATTAATATTTAATGTAAGACTCTTTGCATACAGAAGCTTATTTCCATCAGGTTTTACAATCTGCACCGTTGCATTATTTAATTTAATATCATCCAGATCAGCTTCAAAATCCAGGGGCTTTCCGGATTTCACGGGAACAGCATTGGTATTGTAAATTAAAAGATTAGGACGTTGAAAATTAACATTGGCAAGAGAAACCTTATTTTTATTCAGAACAATATCTTTAAATTCCATTCTTGGTATATCAAACTGAAAAAGCTTTGTTTTCTTTGGATAAAATCTTTTAAGCTGATCGATATTCAGCAGAGGAATCAGTTTGAAATCCTCAACAAGCATCTGACCATTTTTCGTTGATATTTTATTGATGGTTAAGGCATAAACAGGATCCGGACGAAAGAAGAAATTCTGTCCTTTAATATCATATTTATCAAAAACAACGGGCAATTTATTTTCTACAGACTCTTCTGTCATCTGTAAATTCTCAACAAATAAATCGAGTTCCTGAACCGACAGTAATTTTTGCTTGGTATGCCTGAAAATGCTGATTGAACCTTTACTAATCCTGATATTTTCAAACAAAACAGGATTTCTTTTTTTTCCTGTCTTCTGATCAATCGGTTTGGCAAGAACAACATTCAGATTGGGTTTTGACAGTAATAGATCAGACGAGCTGATCTGTTTATTAAAAACAGCATCATAAATCCCAAAACGACTGATCTTCAAGGCATCAATAGTTCCCTGAAGTCCAATTACGTTAGTATTTTGAGGATTTTTACTATTTACTGTAATTCCGGTTGAAAGAATATTTCCGGACATCAGATCTACCTCCAACAATTTGTAAGAAACCTTATAATCTGTATTTTTCTTTATATAATCAGGAAGCTGAGTTTTAAGCCATATATTAAGTCCAAAGTTTGCCATCAATACAATGACAAACAAAATCCCCAGACTTATCAGAAGCTTTTTAACCCATTTTTTCATTTTTGTGATTTGGTTTCTTATTATACACCTAAATATAGGATTAATTTTTCACATGCAACTCAATCACGTACCCTTCATGTCCTCTCACATTCATAAAATTTCCACCTTCGAAACTAAGATACTGACCTTTTATCCCGACTAATTTACCTGTAAATTCAGGCTTTTTATCCAAAGTAAATGACGTTATCTTCTCAGGTTTTTCATAAGGGAAATCAAATTTCCATACATCTTCACCCTCGCTGTAAAATTTTTGGAAATCTTCAGGAAAATATTCTTTTATTTTTTGCTGAAAATCAATCAAATCAATTTCATTTTCAAAATCATCCTGAAGCATTTTTCTCCAGTTTGTTTTATCCGGAACATGCTGTTTTAAAGCAACTTCTATCATTCCTGCTTCATAACGGTTTTCGGTTCTGGCAATTGGTAAAGCGAAAGTCGCCCCCTGATCGATCCATCGTGTAGGGATCTGAGTATTTCTTGTCACACCCACTTTTACCTCCCCTGTGTAGGCCAAATAAACCGTATGCGGCTGAAGCTGTATTTCTTTTTCAACTTCCAGATTACGTTCTGCAACTCCCAAATGTGCTGTGGAAAGCTCAGGGCGAATGATGGTGTCACTGGCATATGGACTTTCAAAAAAGCAGCTTTTACAAAATCCCATTCTGTAAATAGGTTTTTCCTCCCCGCAATTCACACACTGAAACCCTGTATGCTTTACCGTTAATTCTTTTCCAAACAATTCGTTCATATGAATCAGATCTCCGGAAAGATTAAGATAATACTGAATAGGTTGATCATCGAAACTGATCATCTTTAAAATTTGCCCTTGAAACTGCATATTAATTTTGTATTACTTTTTTAAGTAAATTTAATGATTATATTTTTCAAAAAGTAAATTTATATTTTTGTACTAAGAAAAAAATACAGATGAATTATCTTGTGACCGGCGGAAGCGGTTTTATTGGTTCCCATTTAGTTGAACAATTATTAAAAAATGGACATTCTGTCATTAACATTGACAATTTTGATAATTTCTACAGTTATCAGATCAAAATCAAAAATACATTAGAATCTATTGATGTAAATTCGGATTTTGAGTATTCTGATAAGGGGAATGACATTCAAAAACTTGTTTTGCTATCAAAATCAATTAATTATACTCTTTATCATCAGGATATCCGTGATAAAAAAGGGCTTGAAGAAATTTTTAAAAATCATAAAATCGATTTGGTGATTCACCTGGCTGCTTTAGCCGGAGTTCGCCCTTCTATCGAAAGACCTCTGGAATACGAAGAAGTGAATATCCGGGGCACAATGAACCTTTGGGAGCTTTGTCATCAATTCAATATTAAAAAATTCGTTTGTGCATCTTCCTCAAGCGTTTATGGGAACAATGAAAAAGTTCCTTTTGCAGAAACCGACAATGTTGACAATCCTATCTCACCTTATGCTGCAACAAAAAAATGTGGTGAGATTTTAGGCCATGTCTATCATCAGCTATATGCTATTGATATGATCCAGCTGAGATTCTTCACCGTCTACGGACCGAGACAAAGACCGGATCTGGCTATTCACAAATTCACAAAATTGATTTCCGAAGATCAGGAAATCCCTTTTTATGGTGACGGAACGACAGCCAGAGATTACACATATGTTGACGATATCATCGACGGAATCACAAAATCCATCACCTATCTGGAAAATAATTCTGATGTGTATGAAATTATTAATTTGGGAGAAAGCCAAGTCATTACTTTAAATGAAATGCTTTCGACCATTGAAAACACATTGGGAAAATCTGCCATCCGAAAAAATCTGCCACTACAACCCGGAGATGTCCAGAAAACCAATGCAGATATTACAAAAGCTAAGACATTAATTGGCTACAAACCTGACACAAACTTCCAAAATGGCATAAAAAAATTTGTGGAATGGTTTTTGAGAAAATGACATCAAGTGTGTTATAGAACACTGCCGCAAGGCTTTTTATAACCCATAATGAACAAAATTTAATAAAAAGAGTTGAAAATCAAGTATAAAAAAGCATATAATATAAGCTATTTTTATACTTTTGCAAAAAATTAGAAAATTATGTACTGGACATTAGAATTAGCTTCATACCTAAGTGACGCACCTTGGCCAATGACAAAAGCAGAGCTTATCGACTATGCAATCAGAACTGGTGCACCAATGGAAGTGGTAGAAAATCTTCAGGCGATCGAAGATGAAGGAGAAATCTATGATGCAATTGATGAGATTTGGAGTGACTATCCTACGGACGAAGATTATCTTTGGAACGAAGACGAATATTAATTAAAGCATTAAGCTTTAAGCAATAGCTTAGAGCTTTTTTGCCCTTTTTAAATATCAATTTTGCACGTTAAGTGTTATTAAAAACGCTTAAAGTATATCGCTTTAGGCATAAAGTAAAAAATTTATGAGTTTTTTAAACAAAGTTCTTAAGGGGTTTTTGGGAGACAAGAAAGCGCAGGACCTAAAAGAAGTAAAAAAAGTTGTAACAAAAATCAAAGCTGTTGAACCAAACATTCAGCAATTGTCTGATGATGGTTTAAGAGAGAAAACTGCTGAGTTTAAAGAAAATATTAAATCTGCAACCAGCAAAATCACAGCTCAAATAGAACAGATTAAAGAGCAGATAAAAAACTCTACCAACGTAGATGAAAAAGAAGCTCTTTTTTCAAAAATTGAGACTCTAAAAAAAGAATCATACGAAATTGAAGAAAAAGTTCTTCTTCAAATTCTTCCTGAAGTTTTTGCACTCGTAAAAGAAACAGCAAGAAGATGGGCTCAAAACGGAGAAATCCGTGTAAAAGCATCGGACTGGGACAGACAACTGGCTGGTATCGGGAAAGATTTCGTAGAAATTCAGGGAGATCAAGCTGTTTGGAAAAACTCATGGGACGCTGCCGGAACACCTGTAAACTGGGACATGGTACATTATGATGTGCAGTTTATCGGAGGGGTTATTCTTCACAGCGGTAAAATTGCCGAAATGGCAACCGGTGAAGGTAAAACTTTGGTAGGTACGCTTCCTATTTTCTTAAATGCACTTCCGGCAAGAGGAGTTCACGTGGTAACAGTGAATGACTATCTTGCAAAAAGAGACTCGGCGTGGATGGGACCATTGTACCAATTCCACGGAATGAGTATCGACTGTATCGATAATCACCAACCGAACTCAGACGGAAGAAGAAAAGCATACAATTCAGATATCACTTACGGAACAAATAACGAATTCGGTTTCGATTATTTGAGAGATAACATGGTAACTTCACCTTCAGAACTGGTACAAAGAGAATTGAACTTTGCTATCGTGGATGAGGTTGACTCTGTTTTGGTAGATGATGCGAGAACACCTTTGATTATTTCTGGTCCGGTTCCTCAGGGAGACAGACAGGAATTCGATGTTCTGAAGCCTTCTATCGACAGAATCGTTGAGGTACAGAGAAAAACTGTTTCTGCAATTTTTAATGAAGCTAAAAAATTAATCGCTGCAGGAAATACAAAAGAAGGAGGATTTAAATTGCTTCAGGCTTACAGAGGTCTTCCGAAAAACAGACAATTAATAAAATTCTTATCGGAAAGCGGAAACCGCGCATTGCTTCAGAAAGTTGAAGCTCAATACATGCAGGACAACAACCGTGATATGCCGATTGTAGATAAAGATCTTTACTTCGTTATCGAAGAGAAAAACAATCAGGTTGATCTGACAGACAAAGGTGTTGAATACATGTCTCAAGGAAATGAAGACAACAATTTCTTTGTTCTTCCGGATATCGGAACAGAAATCGCGGAAGTTGAAGCTAAAAACTTATCTAAAGAAGAAGAGTTCGAAGCTAAAGAAAAACTTTTCGCTGAATTTGCTGAAAAATCTGAGCGTGTTCACACGATGAGCCAATTGCTTAAAGCTTACACCTTATTCGAAAAAGATGATGAATATGTGGTAATTGACGGTGAAGTAAAAATCGTTGATGAGCAGACAGGTCGTATTATGGAAGGAAGACGTTACTCAGATGGTCTTCACCAGGCGATTGAAGCTAAAGAAAACGTAAAAATCGAAGCTGCAACCCAAACTTTTGCAACTGTTACACTACAGAATTATTTCCGTATGTACAACAAGCTTGCAGGGATGACCGGTACTGCAGAAACGGAAGCGGGTGAGCTTTGGGAAATCTACAAATTAGATGTTGTGGTAATTCCTACAAACCGTGTTATTTTAAGAGACGACAAACAAGATTTAGTTTTCAAAACTAACCGAGAAAAATATAACGCTGTAATTGAAGAAATCGAAAGATTAACAGCAGCAAAAAGACCTGTTTTGGTGGGTACGACTTCTGTTGAAATCTCTCAGTTACTTTCTAAAGCACTTCAATTAAGAAAAATCCCTCACCAGGTATTGAATGCTAAACTTCACAAGAAGGAAGCTGAAATTGTAGCCGGAGCAGGACAGCCGGGAGTTGTGACTATCGCAACCAACATGGCGGGTCGTGGTACCGACATTAAGCTTTCTAAGGAAGTAAAAGAAGCCGGAGGTTTGGCCATCATCGGTACAGAAAGACACGATTCAAGACGTGTTGACAGACAGTTGAGAGGTAGAGCAGGACGTCAGGGAGATCCGGGAAGTTCTCAGTTCTATGTGTCTTTGGAAGATAATCTGATGCGTCTATTCGGTTCTGAAAGAATTGCTAAGATGATGGACAGAATGGGTCATAAAGAAGGGGAAGTTATTCAGCACTCTATGATCAGCAAGTCTATTGAAAGAGCACAGAAAAAAGTAGAAGAAAACAACTTCGGAACAAGAAAAAGACTTCTTGAGTATGATGACGTAATGAACAAACAGCGTGATGTAATCTACAAGAGAAGAAAGAATGCTTTATTCGGAGATCACCTGAAATATGATATCACCAATATGATTTTTGATGTTGCCAATTCTATCGTTACGAAAGGAAAAGCAAACGGAAGTTATAAGGATTTTGAATACGAGATTATCAAAACTTTCACCATGGAATCTCCGGTTTCAGAAAGTGACTTTGGAAACAAACAAATTCCGGAATTGACAAACATCTTGTTTAAAGCTGCTCAGGAAGATTATCAGATGAAATTGAACCTATTGAAAGAAAAATCATTCCCAATCATTGAGAATGTATATCAAAACCAGGGTTCAATGTTTAAAATGATTCAGGTTCCTTTCACAGATGGTCATAAAACAATGACAATCGTAGCTGATTTAAAAGAAGCTTTTGATACGAAATGTGAAAGTTTGGTTAACGATTTTGAAAAGAATATCACTTTATCGATTATCGATGAAAACTGGAAACTTCACCTTCGTGAGATGGATGACTTAAGAAGATCTTCTCAGGGAGCTGTTTACGAGCAGAAAGACCCTCTTGTAATTTACAAACAGGAATCTTTCCACTTATTCAGCGAAATGATCGACAAATTAAACAAAGAAATTATTTCTTTCCTATACAAAGGAGAAATTCCTGCTTAAGAAATAATTAATTATACTACAAAAGCCGCTTCAATACTCATTGGAGCGGCTTTTTGTTATTCATTGTATACCATTTGTATGATAAATATCAATCCAGTAATTTATTTAGAATAATTAAAAACAATATATTTGCAAAAAATTTGACTTTCATGAAAAATGTACTGATCTGTGCCTCTTTGTTGGGTTCTATGCTAACATTTGCGCAAGAGAAAAAAGATTCTGCAAATACTAAAAGTATAGAAGAGGTTATCATCAATAGAATGGTGAAAAAACTTGATACCGAATCCTCCAACAAAATGCCAGTGAAATTCATTGAAAATCCACAAGTCTATTCTTCTATTGATAAAGGGATTTTGGAAAATGAAAACATTTTCACTGTTGATGATGCTTATAGAAACGTAACCGGTTTGCAGAAAATGTGGAACCCGACAGGAAGAGCCGGAGATGGTGGTTCTTTCTTCGTTTTGAGAGGCTTTCCTTCGCAAGCTTCTACAAGAAACGGTGTAGTTGCTCCCGTTACTTCCACCATTGATGCCATAAATGTGGAAACATTGGAATTTCTGAAAGGTCCAGTAGGAACACTTTACGGAAGTACAGTAGCATCTTACGGAGGTCTGATTAATAGAGTCACCAAAAAGCCTCAGCAAAATTTCTTTGGTGCAGTTTCAGCTTCTGCGGGAAGCTATAATACGTATAGAGCCACTGCGGATATTAATGCTCCGATTACAAAAGACTTACTTTTCCGTATCAATACAGCTTACACAAACGAAGGAAATTTTACAAAAACCGATGCTAAAAATCAATATACCACATTCGCTCCGAGTTTGACATGGAATGTTTCCGACAAGCTACAATTGAATGTAGATTATGAATTATTCGACAACCGAGTAGCGGCAAATCCTTATTTCTTCTATCTTACTCCGAAATCTTTGAACCAAATCAACAATATGAAAGATTTGGAAAAAGCGGCAGGCCTGGATTATAAAGAATCTTACACCGGAAATGATTTGTATATGACGGCAAGAAATTCCAATGTTTTCGGAAACGTGAAATGGAAAATCAACAATAACATCACCTCAAATACTTATATCAATAATTCTGATTCTTATTCAGACGGTTACAATCCATATTTTTCAATTTCTTACACAGGAGGACAATATTTGGTTAACAGAGCCGACCAATCTACAAACGACAGTAAAAAATCTTTGTTTCAGGTTCAGCAAAACTTCAACTTCAATTATGATTTCTCCAACGGCATGAAAAACAAAACAGTTGTCGGTTTTGATTATATGAGAACAACAGAAAGATTGAAATACAAATATCTGAACGGTGATTTTGATACTGTAGCAGCTTCAGGAGCAGATTATTCAGGAATGAATGCCGCTGCTTTGTCTGCACTGTATGCGGATACAAATAAATTTTCAACTTGGGATTATTTGAGAGATCAAAATACATACTCTGGATATATTTCCAACTTATTTACTCCGATTGCCAACTTGCATATTATGGCAGGGCTTCGTTATGAAAATAATGATTACTTGGGAGGACTTGTAGGACCAGCAATAGGAGCAAAACCTGAAGAAGCATTCAACCAATCTGCGCTTTCCCCAAAAGCCGGAATTGTTTATGAAATTGTGAAAGATAAATTCTCGGTTTTCGGAAATTACCAAAACTCTTTCAAGTCCAACGGATATTATACTTCTGATGTAGCCGGAAATACTACTTTATCAGACCCTGAAAGAGGAAATCAGTTTGAAGGAGGTTTTAAAACAAGTTTATTTAAAAACAGATTCAATGCAACGGTTTCTTACTACAATATCCATGTGAAAAACCAATTGCTTTACACCGGAGAACTCGCCACGAATGGAGGATCAGTTCAGAAACAAGCCGCTTCTACCCTTAGCAAAGGTTTCGAGTTGGAAGTTAACGCATATCTTGTAAAAGGCTTCTCTTTAGTAGGAGGTTTGGCTTACAACGATACTGTTGATGAAGCTACTAAAACAAGACCAACAACAGCAGGTTCTTTCTGGAATGCAAACTTCAACCTGGCATATCAATTTGTCGATGGAAAAGTAAAAGGCCTGGGATTCGGATTTGGCGGAAACTATGCCAGTGACAATAATGTAACAGGAGATTTCATTTTACCAAAATATTTCGTTTTGAATGCCAATGCATTTTACGATGCCAAGAAATTCAGAATCGGAGTTAAGGTGGATAACTTCACCAATGAACATTATTGGACAGGATATTCCACGGCGAATCCACAAAAACTGGCAAACTTCCTAGGAACAATTGCTTATAAATTCTAATCTTAATTCATTTTATAAACTATGAAAAAGATAACAGTAGGAGCCGCATTACTTACAACAATGCTAACATTTGCTCAGGAAAAAGACAGCATTAAATCTAATAATATCGAAGAAGTTGTAGTAAACGGAAAATATTATCAAAAATATAAACTGAACGAAGTTTCAGGTTCTTTAAGACTACAAACTCCAATTATGGAGCTGCCACAGAACGTACAATCGATCAGCTCACAAGTACTGGCAGATCAGATTACACTAAACATGTCTGAGGGTATTGTAAGAAACGTAAGTGGTGCCAGAAAAGTAGAACATTGGGATAACGTATATTCTAACGTATTCATGAGAGGTGCAAGTATTGCAACTTATATGAACGGGATGAATGTTTCTTCAACCTGGGGACCAATCAATCCAGATGCATCAATTATCGACAGAATAGAATTTGTAAAAGGACCTGCCGGTTTTATGGGATCAATGGGAGATCCTGCTGGTTTTTATAATGTTGTGACTAAAAAACCAACCGGAAAATTCCAGAATTCTGTAAGATTTACAACAGGAAGTTACAATCTATTCAGAGGTGAGGCAGATCTTGATGGTGTTATTATTAAAAACGGCGTATTGGATTATCGTTTAAACTTAATGGGAAGTACAAACGGGTCTTGGACCGAAAATGATAAGACAAAAAAAATTATTGTTGCCCCCTCATTAACATTCAGACCAACAAAAACTACGACATTAACGGCTCAATATAATTATCAGTTCTTAAAATTTTCTCAGCCTGGAGCCTATTTAATGTCTCAGGACGGTTATGCATCATTAAATGTTCATACCAACTTTAATGATAAAAACTTTAAAGAAACAGAAGTCAAAGACCAGAGCTTATTCTTAACATTAGATCAGAAATTGTTTAAAGACTGGGTTTGGAGCACACAGTATGCTTATATGGACATGAACTACGATGGTGGTTCTTGGTGGGGAAGTTTTGACACAAATAACAGCAACATATTCAACAGAACATTAAGCAACTGGCAGGCAGTTGGAAAAAACCACATTTTTCAAACTTATGTCAGAGGTAGTTTAAAAACCGGAAATATCGTTCACAAAATTATTGGAGGATTCGATTACGGAGACAGAAAATATAATGCAGATTTTTCAGGATATGCCAGCGGTGTTTATCCAATAGATATTTATAATCCTCAATATGGCGTAGATCCTTCTACATTGCCATCTGGTGATTTTTACACTTTAAATCCGTCTGCACCTTTTTATAATGATCAGGGAGTAAAATATACTTCTTATTATGCTCAAGATCAAATAGAAATGTTCAACAATAAATTACGTGTAACATTAGCTGGAAGATATACTAACGGTACCACTTACGCGGGATATCCATTTTATTCAGAAAATAATATCGTTCAAAAAGATAAAGCTGGAGAATTTACACCAAGAGTAGGCGTCAGCTACTCGATAAAAGATGATTTTTCAGCATATGGAGTGTATGATAAAACTTTTGCTCCTCAATCTGGAATTGGTAAGAACAAAATTTCAATAACAGATCCTTTTAAAGGTCAGAATATTGAATTTGGATTGAAAAAAGATTGGTTTGGAGGAAAATGGAATTCCACATTTGCGGTATATGAAATCAGAAGAAAAAATATACTTGTTGCAGGAAATCCTAATGAAAATGATGGAAATGCTTTCCAAATTGCTACTGGCGAACAGAGAGCGAGAGGTTTTGAAACTGATATCAAAGGAGAAATCGTAAAAGGTTTGAATGTAGTTATCAATTATGCATATACAGATGCTAAAACTGTAGAAGATACAGATCCTACAAGAATTGGAGTTCAATCTCCGGGGAATGCTAAAAATGTTCAAAATACTTGGGTAAGCTACAGATTCGAGAATGGAACATTAAAAGGATTCGGAATTTCAGCAGGATATCAATATCAGGGAGGTAGACAATCATGGTTCGGAACTACAGCAAAATACGATCAACGCTTAGAAGATTATTTCGACACCAATTTTGGAATTTCGTATACCGCTAGAAAATTCGATGTTAATTTACTTTTAAACAATGCTTTAAACAGAAAATTATACAGTGGCTACAGATCTGATGATGGTTCTTATGCATGGATCTATAATGCACCAAGAAACTTCAGACTTTCAATAGGATACAAATTTTAATATACAAAAGTTAACCCCTTAAAAGGTTAACTTTTTACTATGAAGAAAAAACATCATCATAAGAAGAAAGTTTCTTCAACAAAAAAATGGTCTGCCAAACTGCATTTGTGGTTTGGCTTGTCCGTTGGTATTATTGTGTTTATTGTTTCATTAACAGGAACGATGTACGTTTTTAAAGATGAGATTCAAAATCAGCTTCGCAAAGATGCCATTTATGTGCAAAAGGAAACCATTACCGAGCAACCATTATCAATTGTGGTTCTACGTGAAAAAGTTACATTGGAAATCAATGAAAAATTTCCGATAAGCTCTGTTGAAATCCCTTTGGATAAAAATAAATCCTATGAATTTCTTTATTATGAAAAAGATAAAAAGGCATGGAATTATTTTGATGAGGTCAAAATCAATAAACTGGTTTATGTCAATCAATACACCGGTGAGATTCTGGGTATTTATAATGAAAAGTATGACCTCTTCCCTATTCTTAAATCCATTCACTGGAGTTTATTATTAAAGACAGACTGGGGAAAATATGTCGTGGGAATTCCTGTTGTCCTGTTTATCATCATGCTGATCACCGGGATCATTCTTTGGTGGCCGAAGAACAAAAAAATGAGGAAAGGTCGATTTTCATTCGACTGGAAAAACGTGAAAACATGGAAACGCAAAAACTATGACCTTCATAATGTTTTAGGTTTCTATGCATCATTTATCGCTCTGCTAATGAGCATTTCGGGAATATATTTCGCATATCCATGGGTAAAAAATGCTTTTAATCTTACTTTATCCGGATCTGCCGAACTGCCTAAAGAAAAAGAAATCAAATCTCCCGATTCTCTTTTAGCAAAGAACAATTCGGTTTTTGATCTTACTGCAGCCGAAACCCGAAAACTTTATTCCACATCCTCAAGTTTCAGAATTCCTTTAAACGGAAAAAATAAAAAAGGGAAAGAATTAAAAAACATTCCTGTATCCGTTTATGGTGAAGAGGGGAAATTTGCCATCAGAAATCAGCTGGCTTTTGATAAATATTCAGGGAAGCTCTTATCGAATAAGCCTCATCAGGAACTCAACAACGCAGAGAAATATGCCAATGCCAACTATGACATCCACACAGGATCATATTTTGGATTATTCGGAAAAATTATCTGGTTCATTACCGGATTGATCTGTACCTCACTACCCGTAACAGGATTTTTAATCTGGTGGGGAAAACGTAATAAACAAGGAAAGAAAATATAATGAAAAAGGCTCTTTTATCAGTAGCTTGTCTCGGAACAGTTACTGTTTTTGCTCAGGTTAAAGACAGCGTAGATACCAAGAATGTAGACGAAGTTGTGCTTACAGCTTCCAGAAAAAGGGAAAGCATCAAAGAAATTCCAAGCTCCGTGACCATTGTGGGCGAAAAACAGGTTCAGTCACAATTAACGGTAAACTCAGATATAACCAGTATTCTGCAATATACGGTTCCGAGTTTGGCGACAAGTTCGGGGCAGACTTCAAATACGGGGCAAACCTTGAGAGGACGCCAGGTATTGGTATTAATAGACGGTATTCCGCAATCGACACCTCTTCGAAACGGTGCAAGAGATTTAAGATCTATTGATCCATCCGTTATTGAAAGAATTGAAGTCATCAAAGGAGCTTCTTCTATCTATGGAAATGGTGCCGATGGGGGAATTATCAATTATATTACCCGAAAGAGCAATTCTGATAAAAAGATCTCAGGGATTTCCCAATTTGGCATCACAGGACAGCCTTACGGAGGAACACTTGGGTTCAGAGCAAGTCAGTTACTTTCAGGAAAAATTACAAATAAGTTTGATTATGTAGTATCATTGGCTTACGAGAGAACAGGCTATATGAAAGATGCTGACGGGGTAAATCTTAGCCCTACTTACAGCACAGCAAAAATGGACAACTACAACGGTATGTTGAAGCTGGGCTACAACATCAACGATAATCAAAGAATTGAGGCCTCTTATATTGGCTACGCTTCAAAATCTGATCTAAATTTAGGGTTAAAAACAGGAAAGTACGGTTTAACACCAACCATTGGGGAAGGAGAAGGAAAAAATCTTGAAACAACTCCCCAGGGAACGCCGAGAAATCATAATTTCAAAATCAGCTACGACAACAGAAATCTTTGGAAGGGAACTTCATTAAACGTAAACCTCTATGTACAGGATTTCAGAACCGTATACGGTTACAGTGACACTTTCCTGAACGGAGGTCAGTCAAACGTAATCTCCAATAAAAAAGGAGCAAGAATCAATCTTGATACCCAACTATGGAATGCTCAAAACTCTCAGGGAGAAGTAATCTACGGAGTGGACATTCTGAATGATCAAACCGTTCAGAAGCTGGAAGACGGCCGATACTGGACTCCGGATATGGATATGACAAACATTGCCCCTTTTATGTTGGTTAAAATTGATTTATTAAAAAAATTAACTATTAAAGGAGGTCTCCGTTATGAAAATATGAAAGTAAAAGTTGGAGATTTCAACACACTTTCAACTATTAAATCTGACGGAACATTCACCAAAAGTATTTTTGTAACGGGCGGAGAGCTGGAATACAATGCATTAGTTGCCAATTTAGGCCTTCGTTACAACATCAACCCGATGATCAATCTTTTCGGAAGTTTTTCTCAAGCCTACTCTATCAATGAACTGGGACGAATATTAAGAACTTCAACTGCCGATACGATCAACAACCTTGAAACCAAGCCAATCATCGTCAACAATTACGAATTGGGGGCTACTGGAAATATCACAAAATGGCTGAATTATGAAGTGACTTCCTATGTAAGTACATCAAAATTGGGAGCCACGTTTATTCAGAGCCCCGACAGAGCTTTAACCATTCAGAGGGCACCCGAAGTGGTGTACGGTGTGGAAGGATTCTTACATTTCAATCCCACAAAATGGATCAATTTTGGAGGAAGCTACAGCTGGATGGAAGGGATTACATCACCAAAAGACGATGGAGATTATTCTACCAGAATCAACAACAGCAGAATTTCAGCACCGAAAGTTTTAGCCTATGTTCAGATAAAACCAATAAAAAGTCTGTCTGTAGGATTGGATATGCTTCATGCCTTTAAGCAGGACCGATTCGATCCGAATGTAAAAACAGGCCTCTATGTTTATGGAGAAGGCGAAGTTCCTGAATACACCGTTTTCAATTTCAAATCAAGCTATGATGTAAACAAAAACTGGAAGCTTTCTTTAGGTATTGAAAATGTTTTCAACAAAATGTATCAGCCCGCAATTGCGTGGTGGGGAGCAAGAGATGCCGACTTTACGAATTCTCTGGGAATGAGAGGAACATTTATGGTTGAATATAAATTTTAATTAAATCTAAAACTTTCAGGATTAGATTAAACAAGGCGTTTCATTTAATAAGATAATGCAATTGGTATTTGAGAATTAAATGAGGTGCCTTTTTTCAGTTAAATTATTGACTAATCAAACAATCAATTTATAAGCATTCTAAATAAAAATTAAAGGCTTATCTTTGCCGAACTTAAGGAAAACATGAAGAAAAAGCATCACCAGAAGAAAAAACCGAGCGCATTTAAAAAATGGACCGGAAAACTGCATTTGTGGTTTGGTCTGGGCATTGGATTTTTGATTTTTATCATTTCCATTACCGGAGCATTGTACGTATTCAAAGATGAGGTTGAAAATTTCACAAGAAAAGATGTTATCTATCACAACGAGCAAAATATCGATCAGAAGCATATTCTTCCGATTCGTACCTTAGAAAAAGCGGTCGATGAGCAGGTAAAGGAAAAATATCCTATTCACTGGGTCAATATCCCGATTGATAAAAAAATGTCTTATCTTTTTTACTGGTATGAGCATGATCCGAAAGGCTGGAATTATTTTGATGAATTCCCAATCTATAAAGTCGCTTATGTAAATCCTTATAATGGCAAGGTCCTAAGAACTTACGATGAGAAAAACGGCTTCTTTCAGATTGTAAAAATGATCCACTGGAGCTATCTTTTAAAGCAGGATTGGGGAACTTATCTGGTGGGAATTCCTGTGATTATTTTTGTTATTATGCTGATTTCGGGGATTATTTTGTGGTGGCCGAAAAATAAAGCAGCCAGGAAGCAGCGTTTCTCTTTCAAATGGCAAAATGTAAAAAGCTGGAAAAGAAAAAACTATGACCTTCATAATGTATTAGGGTTTTATGCTTCGATTTTTGCATTAATCTTTTCATTAACGGGACTATTTTATGCGTTTTTTGCAGTTCAGGCAGCATTCTATTTTATCTTCTCGGGCGGAAGCACTCAATATCCGGACTTCTCATCCATTAAGACAAAAGCTCCCATTGAATTGAGAACAGAAGGTACATTAGATAAAATAAGCAATACCGTTAAGGCAAAGTATCCTGATTCTTATGGATTCTCCATTGATTTGGGACACGAACATATGGATGATCACGAACATCCGAATTTTGAAGTTTATGTGAAACACTTATCATATTCTTATCACAAAAGCAGCAGTTTAATTTTCGATGAAAATTCAGGAGAGCTGCTTCATACTCACGACATGAAAGACAAAAATTTTGGTGAAAAAACGGTGGGAGCCAATTATGATATTCACGTAGGATCTATTTTAGGGCTTCCAACAAAGATCATTGCTTTCGTCGTAAGTATCATATGTGCTTCATTACCAGTTACTGGCTTTCTGGTTTGGTGGGGAAGAAGAAAAAAGAAAACGGTAAAAGCTGCTTAATTTTTTTTTAAATAAATGTTTAGTTAATAATCCATTAATCCCAATCTTTTTTATAATTTTAACCTTTTAGAATTTAAGAATAGAAATGTCATTAATAGATTTATCAAAACACGTTGCCCTTGGAATTGATATTGGTGGTACAAATACCAAATTTGGAGTAGTAAACCACCGCGGAGAAGTTCTTGAAAAAGGAAACTTAAGAACAGACGCCTATGAAAAGGTTGAGGATTTTATCGATGCTTTATATGAAAAGGTAAACCCTCTCATTGAAAGCCACGGTACCGAAAAAAATTTTGACGGAATTGGAGTGGGTGCACCCAACGGAAACTATTATAAAGGAACCATCGAGCAGGCTCCCAATTTACCCTGGAAAGGCGTTATTCCTTTCGGGGAGATGATGACCAATAAATTTGGCATGCCGTGTACAATCACCAATGATGCTAATGCAGCAGCTTTTGGGGAGATGCTTTTCGGAGCAGCGCGTGGCATGAAAGATTTTATCATGATCACTCTGGGAACAGGCGTCGGAAGCGGAATTGTAGCCAGCGGAAAATTGATCTACGGACATGACGGATTTGCCGGAGAACTGGGACACACCATTGTAAAACCAGGCGGAAGAAAACACTGGAGCACAGGTTCTGAAGGAAGTCTTGAAGCGTATGCATCTGCAACAGGAATCGCAATCACTGCTAAGAAAATGAGAGCCGAGTTTCCTGAATCTATGCTGAGCCAGTTTCCTGAAGAGGAAATTAATTCTAAAACAGTACACGAATGTGCTTTAAAAGGAGACCCGATTTCGATTGAGGTTTTCAGATATACAGGGCAGAAATTAGGAGAAGCATTGGCTAACTTTGTGATGTTTTCTTCGCCGGAAGCGATTCTTTTATTTGGAGGAGTAATTAAAGCCGGAGATTTTATCTTAAAGCCTACAAAACTTCATATGGAAAGAAACCTTCTTCCTATTTTCAGAAATAAAGTAAAATTGGTTTTCAGTGAACTGGACGAAGCAGATGCTGCTATTTTGGGAGCAAGTGCTTTGGTTTGGGAAAAATAACTGAGAGTAATATTGAATCATATTGAGCATCCTTTTTTTTAGGGTGCTTTTTTCATTTTTACGTTTTAATTATAACACTGTCATCCTGAGGCTCTCGAAGGATCTTAGAATATTTAAAGTCTTCTGTATAAGATTCAGCTTTGTTGAAATCCTTCGACTGCTGCGCGCTCAGGATGACATTCCTAATACTATCTCTCTAATTTCATCTGGAAATTTATAACGCTGTCATCCTGAGGCTCTCGAAGGATCTTTGAGAATATTTAAAGTCTTCCATATAAGATGTAGCTTTGTTGAAATCCTTCGACTGCTGCGCGCTCAGGATGACATTCCTAATACTATCTCCCTAATTTCATCTGGAAATTTATATTTCATATTATGCACATGATTATGCATAAATTAATTTGTCTCATCTATCATCATAATTTGCGTTTAGACGAGTTTAGAAGACCTTATTTGAAAAAGTTTTTCATATTTTTGATTAGTTTTTTCTCCATAAATTATTCCTCAAAAGAGAAAATATTTAAATACAATAATCAACTTAGAATGGATAACAATAAATTAGAACAGATCACTTTCGGAGGCGGATGTTTCTGGTGTGTGGAAAGCTGTTTCAATATGCTTAAAGGTATACAGTCTGCAATTTCAGGATATTCTGGAGGTCATAAAGACAATCCTACTTATGAAGAGGTCTGCACAGGAGAAACAGGCCATGCAGAAGTGGTACAGATCACGTATGATCCGGCAATTATTTCTTACAAGCAGTTAATGGATGTATTTTTCTTCCTTCATGATCCTACTCAATTAAACAGACAGGGAAATGACATCGGAACTCAATATCGTTCTGTCATTTATTATAAAGATGATGCTGAAAAAGCAAAAGCTGAAGAAGCCATTAAAACTTCTCAGGAATCCGGAAGATGGGCAGGAACATATGTAACAGAATTAACAAAGTTCGAAAAATTCTGGGCTGCAGAACAATACCATCAGGGATATTACAACGAAAATCCGACACAGCCTTATTGCAGTGCTGTTGTAGGTCCGAAAATCCAGAAATTTAAAAAATATTTCGGAGAATTGGGTATGCTGAATGAAGACTAGATTTATTCTTCATTGGTCAGGTGCGGATGTAAGCAAAACTTATAATTTCAAGACAAAAAATGAAGCGAAGAGAATATCTCTTCGCTTCTGTGTACAAAAATTAATTTGATATAAAGTAACTTAATATCCTGGGTTCTGCTTGAAATCTGTTGAAGCATCGATTGTCGCCTGAGGAATCGGAAAAATTCTTCTGTAAGGCTGAGAAGCAGGTTTTGCAGTTCCCGGAAGATCAAACTTTCCGAATCTGATCATCGCCTTTCTTCTGTACATTTCCCAGTACAGCTCATACCCACTTTCTTTAAATAATGTATTGGCATCCAGAGAACCGATAGCAACACCAGAGGTATTACCCTTTAATGAATCATTCGTTCTGCTCGTTCTCAGTTTATTGACATCAGCTAAAGCCGCTCCAACATTTCCGTTTCTGAAATACGCTTCTGCTCTCATCATATAAACTGTTCCCAGTCTGTACAAAGGAACATCCATCCCGCTGGTTCCGTTGTTTCCGTACCCAGGATCAAATTCAAACTTGAAATTCCTTACTCCTCTGTTGATCTGAGCCTGTGTAAGTACCGCTTCTGCAGGATTATCAAAGTTTAATTCAGGGGTAAAATCAGCAGCAAGTGTTGTATTTTTTTCTGTGAATAATTTATAGACTTTAATTCTTCCGTCTGCGGTCATATCAAAATTTCCGCTCGCAAGAATTTTAGGACCATATTGCTGACCAACCTGCAGTCCTCTGTTGAAATGGAACCAAGGCTTCCCTGTTCCTTCCACTTTACTTGTTGAGGGTACACTAATATCTGTTCCGTCATTTCTGAACCATGTTCCGTCTTCATATTGATATGTTCTTTGGAAACGGGGATCATTAAAATTTCCGGTCCATGAATAATAAAATTCAGGAGTAACACAATTGGCATTTGTTCCCCTGTTATCAGGCGACGGCTTTTGAATTCTTTCCATTGACATATAAGCCAGATCATTATCTGAACCTTTGTCTGAATTCGCAATTTTCTTCTGGACAACCGTAAAGATCATTTCTTTACTCGTGTCGTTATTAATATCAAAATTGTGGAAATAATTTGATTCTAAGCTGAAATTCGGATTGTTGATCAGTAAATTAGAATATTCAATCACCTTATCCATATCCGTTCCACCTCCATTCACAGCCGGTTCCGTAAAATTGAAGCTGCTTCCTGTTTTATTCTTCAAAACAGCCCTGTTCAGATACATATCCGCCAATAAAGCGTAAGCTGCCTGTTTTGTAAACCTTCCGGCATGTGTATTTTGAGTTTTAATATCTGCCAATGACGGAATAAGACCCTCAACCTCCGTAATTAAAGCATCAATAGTGGTCTCTGCTTTTCGGATCTCAATCGGTGCGCTGAGATTTCCCGGATCTCTGTAAGGAGCCTGTCCGAAAAGGTCGAGCGTTGTATAGGTATAATAAACAAGCAATCCTTTTGCTTCTGCTAAAAACAGGGATTTATTAGCAATAGAACTCCTTTCAATGCTGGAAATTGCTGTCAAAGACTTGGTAATACCGAAATTAAGGTTGTTCCAGGTTGTTTTTACCACATCGTTACCTGCATCCCAGGTAAATTCGTGCATCGCTCTCCATTTTCCACCATCACCCCAATCGCTTCCTCTTGTTGGCAACATCGCCTCATCAGTAGAATATTCCTGTAACGCAAACACGTTTCCGTGGTCTACAAAAGTTCCTTCTCCCAACTGACTGTAAGCAGCAGTCAGCGCCGCTTCAGGATCTATATTTTCAGATCCTAATACCTCATCAATTACTTTTTCATCCAGGTTGGTACATCCTACTAAAGCCAATGTAGCAACAGATAAAACGATTCTATTTATATTTAAAAATTTAGATCTCATAATTTCTTTTAACTTAATTAAAATTTAACGGTTGCTCCCAAAATAAATGTCTTCGCAGACGGATACGTTGTATAATCAATTCCCAGAGACTGATTCCCCCCAACCTGTTTGTTGGTATCCACAAGTGGATCATAGCCTGTATAATTGGTAATGGTAAATAAATTCTGTGCACTTACATACAGATTGATGCTTCTAAGAAATTTCAGCTGATTGATATCGAAAGTGTATCCTAATCTTACGTTATTCAAGCGTAAAAAGTCTGACTTCTCAAGATATAAAGAAGATAGCTGTGGCTGATTGGTAAAGCTCGCTCCCGAATCGTAGAAGTTTTTCAACACGTTTCTGTCCGAAGCTAAATTGTTGATATTTAAATTCAGAGCCGTATTATTAACTAAATAACCTCCTGTCTGACCGATAAACGAGAATGAAAAATCAAACTTCTTGTATTTCATATAAGAATTGATTCCGAACGTGAAATTGGGAACAGCTCCTTCAAAAATTTTTCTGTCATTCTGATCAATTCTTCCGTCACCGTTGATATCTTCATAGATATATTTTCCGTTGGCATCGATCCCCTGATAATTAAGCATATAGAAAGATCCCGCTTCATATCCGTTTTTATAAATATTAGCGGTAACCCCTGAAAGTCCGGGACCGGAAACCTCACCGGAATAAATTGCTGAAACCGGAAGATTTTTAACAACGTTATTTACTGTTGCTCCGTTGACATCAAGATTCCATGTAAAATTTTCATTTTTAATAATTTCTGAACCCAACGAGAATTCAAAACCTTTGTTAACAATTTCCCCCGCTGCGTTTACCCAATATTTTTCGGTCGGGCTCAATGGAGGGGCAGTAATAAATAAGATCGGATCTTTTGTTGTTTTATGATAATATTCCAATGATCCGTACAGTTTGTTTTTAAATAAGCTGAAATCTGCTCCAACATTGGTTTGTTCCACAACCTCCCACTTAAGGTCCGGGTTAGCGGTTCTGTTGATGATTACTCCATTGATCAGATTTAAGTTTTCATATAAATAATAGCCTGCAGACTGTGCCAATGAAGAACTTGCCTGAGTAATCTTATTGGTTACTTCCTGGTTACCGGTCTGCCCCCAGCTTCCTCTCAGTTTCAACTCATTGACAATCTGAGAATCCTTCAGGAAATTTTCATTAGACATCGTCCATCCCACAGCAACTGAAGGGAAATATCCGTATTTGTTGTTCAGACCGAAGCGCGTAGAACCATCAGCTCTTAATGAAGCGGTTATTAAATATTTTTTGTCGAAATTATAATTTACCCTTCCGAAATATGACTGCAACTCATTTTCCTGAGCATATCCTGCCCCCGGAACAAATGCCGTTCCTGAATATCCAGGATTAATTTCCGGTGCGATTCCTGCTCCCTGAGCGGCAATATCTTTTACTCCGAAATAAGTTCCTGTAGATTTGAATTTCTGGTAAGAAAAACCTCCCAATAAGCTGAAATTATGCTTATTTAAGCTAAGGTCATATGTTAAATAATGTTCCAGAAGCACATTATAAGAATCAAGATTTGCCTGAACGTACATCCCTTTTGGCGTTCTGTCGGTAACATTCGGATACATCGTTGTATTCCTTTCCGACATTGTTTTGTCTATTCCTAAATTGAATTTATAATTTAGTCCCGGTAAGATTCTCAACGTAGCTTCTGTATTCCCTAATACTCTGAAGGTATTGGTTTTATCATTATAAACACTTAATAAATACAAAGGATTATAGTGAGCATTCATGTTGAAATTGGTATAACTTCCATTTTCATCATATACAGAACGGGTAGGATTGGCCATTAAAGCGTGGATAATTACCTGACCGTCCGATCCTGCGTTACCACCGTTCGGAATTCCGGTTTCTTTAATATCACTTGCGGTAAGATTTACCTTAACTTTTAATCTTTTATTATCAAAAAAAGACTCTTCTGCGTTCAAACGGGCCGTCGTTCTTTTGAAACCACTGTTCAGCACAATACCATCCTGATCCATATGAGAAAGGGATGCAAAATAGTTTCCGGTTTCTGTAGCTTTTGAGAATGAAACCGAGTGGTTTGATGAAACGGCATTTCTGTAAAGTTCATCCTGCCAGTCTGTGCTTCCCCCGTGGTCATATAATTTATTGATTCCTGCCGCTCTGTATTCATCGGCCGTCATTAAATCCAATTTTTTAATTACAGAAGAAAATCCTAAATACGTGTCATATGTAAACATCGGCTCGCCCTTTTTTCCTCTTTTTGTTGTTACCAAGACAACACCGTTGGAACCTCTGGCTCCATAAATGGCAGCTGCAGAAGCATCTTTCAACACTGTGATTGATTCTATATCCGATGTATTCAGGAAGTTTAATGGGTTTTTTGCCTGTGCATTTCCTAAACCAACGTTTGGACTTTGTGCACTTACTGCATCATTACTCAAAGGAACGCCGTCTACGACAAACAGAGGAGTACTCCCACTCCTGATCGATCCGATCCCTCTGATGGTAACATTCACTCCCGCTCCCGGCTCTCCACTCGACTGAACGATACGGACACCTGCGATTTTACCCTGCATCAGATTATCTACGGAGATATTCATTCCATCTTTAAAATTTTCAGCCTTTAACTGGCTTACTGCTCCTGTTAAATCCGATTTTTTCTGAGATCCATACCCCACTAAAGTCACCTCAGCAATAGAAGTATCCTTTTTTGACTGCAGATTAATGGAAATAGTCGTGTTGGAAATTCTGACTTTCTGATCTTCGAATCCATCGTAGGAAATCATTAAATTCTGACCGATAGATGCCTCGACCGTAAAGTTTCCTTCAGCATCAGTAGTGGCTGTCACTCCGCTTTCAACAACGGTGATAACAGCTCCTTTAATACCCTTACCTTCCTGATCCAGGATCTTTCCGGTGATCGTTTCATTGACCTGTGAGTGCACAGGGGCATTTTTAGTAAATTCTTCTGCGTAAACATTTCCCGATACGAGAAAGATTAATGCAATTGGAATTAGCTTTTTAAACTTAAAAAAATTAATTTTGTGGTACATATCATTAAGTAAAGTAATTGCAAGACATTACATTGCTTGATAAAAGCCGCTGTTGTTCCCGCAACAGTGGTTTTTCATTTCAGCACATTGTTAGTTTTTCGGCATACAAAGTAAATTCGTTTATACTGAAATCATTTTAACAGAGTATTATGTTAAAATCAACAAAATATAAATATCCCAAATCGAGAAAATAGAATATAATTAATTATCAATAAGTTATAAGTTTAAATTTTTCATCCGTTACATAATCTTAAAAAACACTTAACATAATATATAATTTGCAAGCGGTCCGGACTCATTAATTTCGCAGATACAAATTTGATAGCATGAAAAAGGCAGTTTTATTCGGTTTATATTTATCTTCATTCTCAGTTTCCTGGTTACAGGCTCAGCAGTTAAATGATCTTAAGATCAACCAGATTCAGGTGATCGGCTCACACAACTCTTATAAAAAGGCTATTCTTCCGGAAGTTTACAGCTATCTGTCCCAAAAAGACACGCTGAATCTTCTTCCGAGAATTCAATATGAACATATCCCTATTCCCCAGCAACTGGACCTGGGGCTAAGAAATCTTGAAATTGATGTCTATGCAGACAGTAAAGGCGGAAAATATGCTCATCCGAAAATTTTGGATCTGGTAAAAACAACACAGCCTTTTGATCCCGAAGGAAAAATGAAAAAGCCGGGTTATAAAATGATTCATATTACGGATATTGATTATCAGACCTGGTACTATACATTAGAGGACTGTCTGAAAGATCTGAAAAAATGGTCTGATGCACATCCCGACCACGACCCTGTATTTATTACACTCGAACCCAAAGACGGAAAGGCCAATCAATTCGGAACAGAACCTGAGCATTATACATCCGTGCTTTTTGATCAACTGGATAACGAGCTTAAAAAGTATTTAGGAAAAAGTAAAATCATCACTCCTGATGATATCCGCGGTAATTATAAAACGTTACATGAAGCTGTTTTACATCAAAATTGGCCAAAAGTGAAAGATGCTAAAGGTAAATTTCTTTTTGTACTCGATAACAACAGTGAAAACAGAGATTTATACATTAAAGATCACCCGTCTTTGAAAGGAAGAATGATTTTCACCAACTCAGTGCCAGGAACTCCTGAGTCTGCGGTTTTATTTATGAACGATCCAAGTCCGAAAATCAATGATTTGGTGAAGCAAGGTTACATCATCCGAACAAGAGCCGATGCGGATACGATGGAAGCGAGAAAAGAAGATTATTCAAGATTTGAAAAAGCAAAAGAAAGCGGTGCACAGGTGATTACAACGGATTATTATCAGCCAAGTAATTTGTTTAAATCGAACTATAAAATTAGTTTTGATAATAATACTTACGAAAGAAAAAATCCTGTGAACGGAAAATAGAACATTTTTTACGATTAGATTGATAAGAAAAGGCTGTCAGAATATTGATGGTCTTTTCTGTTTTTTTAATTTTTTTATCACAAATATTTTTCACGAATAAACACGGAAAAATAATACAAAAAACACCTGCTTAATCCGCCAAATCTATGAGAAATTTTCTTAACGCAAAGATCTATTTTATTGTAATTAATACTTTAAGAAGCAAAGATGAAGCTGTATTTTCAAGCTTCGCGAAATAAATTTATTTGCCTTTGCTATTCTAAAAATCAAAAATTCAATAATAAAATCTTTGCGTTTAACTTAATACTCAAACATCTGTGCAGATCTGCGTGGGAAATAAAAAAAATTACAATCTTTTAATTTCTTGTTTTTCTAAATTAACTTCAAAATGGTCTGCCGGATCGCTGTTCGAAAGCAAAGAGAGAATTTTAAAAACAGATTTTATTTGTAAAATCAACAGATCTTGCGGTTCATTTTCTTGATAGAGTTTTTCTAAAGCTTGATATTGTTGTAATCTTTCTTTTGAAATATCTTTTTTCGCTAATTCATCCGCAGATTGAAACTTGTATAAATCCAATAAAAGATCTTCAAAATTCCAATTTTTAAAGGCTTTTGAGTTAATTCCTTTTTCCCTTAGTTGTTCTTTACTTTGAACTAATAATAACAAATCTTCACCATTCAATTTCTCTGCTTTTTCGATGAAATCTTTTGGCCAGTCGTCGGGAATCATTCTCAGACGAACGAGCTCTTTTAAATGAAACAACATAAAATCATGGTATGATTTCGACTTCAAAATATCTTTATTCCAGATCACTTTGTTTTTAGCTTTTTGTAAGGTCTTATATTCCTTTTCGTATAGTGGAAACAGCTCATCAAAACGGGGAACATCATTTAAAACTTCCGTTTGAACTTCCATAATGTCAGGAGATTTTACAGTAAGAATTTTATATGCCGGAAGATATGCCGCCAATGAAGGAACCTGAACGTTTACCAGCATATGATCGTCAACTGACCGAATTCCAGTGTCATTAATATGCATATGCCCAGCAAAATGGATTTGTAAACCGGCTTCTGCAAAAACTTTCGCAACCTGTTCATCAGGGACTCTTTCCAGTTGCCATTTTTTCTCACCCAACAGATTTTTTATTTCTCCTGTTGCGCCATCATTAAAATCTATCATGGGATAATGAGTAAATGCAATGACTATTTTTCCGTTAATTTTGGCTTCCTGAGTAATTTTTTTCACCCAATCGATCAGATGCTTTTTATGGGTTAAAACATTATTGTATCCTATACTTGCCCCACGGTAGTTGCCAGGATCACCGGAATGTTCTTTAAGGCTTTTGGGGATATATGTATTACCATCAATTGCCATCATCCAGACTCCTTTCACGGGCTCAACCACATAACTTAAATCCGGAACAGAAAATCCTTCTGAAACTTCATACATCCTCCTTGAATAATCAGCATTATGAAGTGCTTTTTCGAAAGAATAGTCTTTAAATGAGTTAGAGTCAAATGGAGTGCTCCAATACATGTTCCCTTTTTTGGGATAAAAACCAAAACTCTTCAATTCCTCCAAAATTTCCAGATAACCAGATTCTGCAATGTCTTTTGTAATGATTTTATGTTTTGTTTTCCCAAGCTTCTCTTGGCTGTAAATTCCTAACGGGCTTCCATCTTCTCCTAAAAAATCATCTTTTCCGGCATCCTGTCGAAATGGTCCCACAGGATCGTGATTGCCTGTTGTGATGTAAAAATCAATTCCATATTTTGTATGATACTGATCCAAAATTTTGTGAAGTCCCCGAAGATTATACGCTTGTCCATCATCCGAAAAATCACCAGGCATGGCGACAATTTTAATTCCTTTTGCGGCAATATCATCCAATGCTTTCAGAAAAGCAAAATAGTTTTCATTAAAAATTCTGGTCGAATACAGCTGAGAATCCATCGTTCTCAAAATAGTTGGCTTTCCAGTTTTAGGATTGATGATCCCTTTAAAATCATGATCCGAAAAACTTCCATACAAATCCTGAAAATGCACATCTGAAAGAAAAGCAATCTGCGTCGGTTTTTGCTGAGCTGAAAACAACGAAAACGTAATTAGTAAAAATGAGAATATTCCTTTATTCATCTTAAAATAAGACGAAAGTAAAGGAATATCACGTGAATCGTTTTAATTGAACTTTAAATTATTGTGAAGGAAAATTATTGTGCTTGGATTGAATCTGCATTTTTTCCTGCATATTTTTCAATCATGGTAGCAGTAGATTTTTTTAATTCTCTTTTATTGTCAGGATCAATTCCGTCTGATGTAAAAAATTCAACATTTCCATAATATTTAGAATACCAAGTTCTTCCAAGAGAGTTATCAACTGTCATTGTATCTTTTCTTGTGATTCTTTTAAAATGTTTAACTAATTTTTCATCAATTGCAATAACTTCATATTCAGGCCCAATATAACTACTGTCCGTTTCATTATACTGTTCTCCATCCCAATACATATAATTCTTATTTGTTTGTTTTATTGAACTCGTAAAACTAAAGATATTGCTTTTATTCTTATCTATAGGATTTGAAAAAACAACGCCACCAGTTACAAGTAGTGCAACAAACACAAATTCCAATACACCCAAACCATTTTTCTTCATAAAGTCGGGAACATTAAAATTGGGATTATTGGTAATTTTAATAATGATATTAAAAATCTTTTCCGGTACAGAGACCTCTTCACCATCTAAAAGAAACTTAACTGAAGTTGTACTCTCTTCTTCATTTTCTATTTTCTTTTCAAATGTTGGATTAAAGTCACTAAAATTCTCATATCCTATATATTGACTTAACTTATCTAGCCTATCAGGGCTAATATTAGTCTCTCTATTATTTTCTATAAAAGTCTCATAATACCTAATAAAAGTCCTATCCGAAATAATATAGTTCAGATGTTCTTCAAAATAAGTCCATAAATAAGTTGCTATTCCACTTTTTGTGTCTCTTCCGGACTCTCTTTTCGCTTGTTCGAATACCTCATGAATTAGTAGTTTTCTTTTGGACATAATTAGTTTTTAAAGCAATTACAAAATACTTGATTTTCTATCGTGTCGCATTACGGGTTTCCGTAACAAGTTCCTGTCCATATTTTGTCAATCGATGTCAATGTTTTGTCTGCAATTGACTCCTAAAATTCCTAGAAATTTGTACTCAGAAATCAGTTGATAAACAAACAATTAAAACAAAAGACAAAAACAAATTTACAAAACTGATTTCAAAAATCACCAGATAAAACGGAAGAAAACTCCGGGTTGGGAAGCAGATGTTTCTCTTCCGTTTTTGAAGGTTCTACTTCCCAAAAAATTTAAGAAGCGCTTCGAAATTTCAAATCGTGTACAGCTCGTGATCAAGATTACGAGAGGAAGAAAAACAATTTCAACTTCAAAATTTTTTAAAAATGTTAAACTTAATATTGATGCTAATTTCACTAGCATTCGGGAATAATAACGCAAATACAGCAGCATGTCATAATAACCAAAATCCGGTAACCGTTCAAAGCGGACCGAGTAATCCAGGTGGTGGAACGGGAACCGGCGAAGGAGGTCCTGGCGGAGGAACAACAGGTGATACGGGACAAACACCTCCTCCATACACAAATCCTTAATCATATAAAGGACAGATTGCATAAATCTGTCCTTTTTCTTACTTTGCACTACAAACTAATATTTTGATCCATGAAAAAAATACTATTTTTAATAATATTATTCATTCTCTATTCCTGCTCTAAACAGGAACTATTATCAGAAAGTACTAAAAAAGAAAATTTATTTCATGAAAAAGCAAGAGCTTTCAGAAATTCAAAAATAACTGATTCAGCCTTCTATTATTATGTTTTAGCTAAAGATGAATATATTAAAAGCTACGATTCATTAAGAGTCGGACAGTGTTTAGTCAATATGGCTATTATTGAAACTGGAAAAGGAGATTTTTACGGTTCAATTGAAACTTCTCTAGAGGCAAATAAGTTTCTTACCAATATAAAAGATAGTATCAACAAAAGAGATTTAGCTTCTAGTTATAATAATATGGGAGTGGCTTATGGTTTTATGTACGAATATGATAATGCTATTATTTTTTATAAAAATGCTATTAACTATGCTATTAACAATAAAACAAAATTTACCTATTACAATAACTTGGGTGTTGCTTTCTTAAAAAAAAATGATCCGAAAAATGCTATTTTATATCTCAAACAAGCTATTGCTATTAGAGATCGTACGGAATACTCAAGAGCTTTAAATAACTTAGCTAAGGCTAAGTACATGAGAGATAACAATTACAACCCTCTTCCTGAATTTTACAAAGCATTAAAAATAAGAGAGGAAAACAATGATACAGAAGGGTTAAATGCGAGCTATTACACATTATCTGAATATTTTAAAACAAAAGATAAAAACAAAGCACTTTTCTATACAAAAAAAATGCTACAAACTGCTATAGCCGTGAAAAATCCAGAAGATAAACTTCAGGCATTAATTAAGCTGATAGAGCTTAATCCAGATAATATTTCAAAATATTTTAAGGAATATCAGTTTCTTAATGATAGTCTTCTTATTTCTAGAAACAAAGCAAAAAATCAATTTGCCTATTTCCGCTATGGTATTGAAAAAGAAAAAACTGAAAACTTAAGCTTAAAAGCCGATGTAGCTGAAAGAGAAAACCACATTATCCTACGTAATATTGGTATTGTCACATTGTTTTTTCTCTTAATCGGTGGCTTTTTCCTGTATAAAAAAAGAAAGAAAAGACTAGAACAGGAAAAAGAACTGGAAGTCAAAAACACGCAACTCAAGCTATCCAAAAAAGTTCATGATGTCGTTGCCAACGGAATTTATCAGGTAATGACGAAGATTGAAAATAAGGAACATTTCGACAAAAACGAGGCACTTGACGAACTGGAATTTGTGTATGAAAAATCAAGAGATATCTCTTACGAAAAAGAAGATTCTAAACATGGAGATCTACAGTTTGGTAAGAAAATTTCGGATCTTATCGCTTCATTTAAAAATGATTCCGTGAATACTTATATTGCCGGAAATGATCATGAAATCTGGAAAGATCTTAAATCTTCAATACAGGAGGAAATTTTTCAGATCACCCGTGAATTGCTCGTGAATATGAAAAAACACAGCAAAGCAGACAGAGTCGCATTTAAATTTGAGCGAATTAACGATACCGTTACAGTCCAATATACAGATAATGGAATTGGAATTTCCGGTGAACCTATTTTTAACAATGGCCTTAAATCTACGGTTTCCCGTATAGAAAACATCCGTGGGAAAATTATTTTTGACACCGAAACCGAAAAAGGGTTGAGAATTATTATTTCATTTCCTGCTTCATAAAAAAAAGAAAAAAGAATGTTCAAAAAAATTTTAATAGCCGAAGACCACGAAAGTATCAGTATTTCTGTTCAGAAAACATTGGAAGAACTTCATATTCCGGATGTTGATTATGTGTACTACTGTGATGATGCCTTAGCAAAAGTTCAAAAATCCATTCGCGAAAATTCACCTTATGATCTTTTGATTACCGATCTTTATTATGAAGAAGATCACCGTGAACAAAACCTTAAAGACGGAAGAGATCTGATCGAAAAAGTAAAAGAATTACAGCCTTCTCTGAAAGTAATTGTTTTTTCAGCAGAGCATAAATCCGGAGTTATAGATTCTCTTTTTTCTGATTATAAAATCAACGGGTACGTACGTAAAGCCCGAAATGATTCCAAGGAACTAAAAAAATCCATAGCCTCTGTTTTTATCAATGAGAATTATTTATCCCTTGATCTGAAACAGGAAGTCAAAAAACTCAACAGTTATGAATTTTCCGCCTACGATATTACCTTAGTATCTCTTCTTTCTAAAGGGATTCTGCAGAAAAATATTCCTACGCACCTTCAGGAAAAAGACATCAGACCTAATAGTTTAAGCAGCGTAGAGAAAAAGCTCAACAGCTTAAAAGAAGATCTGGAAGTCACCAGCAATGAGCAATTGGTTGCATTTTGTAAAGATCTGGGAATCATCTAAACCCTATAAAAATATTCTTCAATAAAAACCTTTCAATTTTGAGAGGTTTTATTGTTTTTACGGAAAGCCGTAAGGATTGGATTTTTTATAGATCTATTTTTGGAGTGTTAAATAAAAACGAAATCATGGAGTATAAAGTAATCCCATTTGTAGCTACCGCAAATCAACAAAATATGAGAGCAAAAAATATTGCAGAACAACTTGACAACTTAATAAAAGTTCATACAAATAATGGTTGAATATATATAAGAGTAGAAAGTATATCTACATACATACAACCTGTTGAAGGTTGTTTTGGAAATACAACCCAACCGGGCTATATGACTTCTTATCAAATGGTTGTCTTTAGCAGAGAAGAAAATGAAAAAACTATTAATTTTTCTAATTAAAATCTATTGGATTACCACTCCTCCCCAAAAAAGGAGGAAATGTATTTTCAGACAAAGTTGCTCAAAGCATGTTTATGAAAAAACAATGAATGATGGTTTTATTTCAGGGTTGAAAGCTTTTCGATATAGGTTTTAAAACTGCAGATCAGAAGCTCATCTCATTGAAAATCCAATAACAGGAAAACTTCAAATCATTTTACCCAATAATCAAATTCTCGATGAACAAGAAATTTCGGAGAGATTTTGCTAAATAAAAAATCATGGATCTTAAAATAAAACTTGAACAACTACACCAAAAGGTCGTAGGCTTAAAAGAACAAATCGGAACAGAAGAAGCAACGAAAAATGCTTTTGTAATGCCTTTTATACAAATTTTAGGGTATGATATTTTCAACCCGACCGAAGTTATTCCCGAACATGTTTGCGACATCGGTACAAAAAAAGGAGAAAAGGTAGATTATGTCATCAAGAATAATGATGAGCCAATTTTCATTATCGAGTGCAAACACTGGAAAGAAAGTGCTGATGCTCATAATTCTCAGCTTCACAGATATTATCATGTTTCTAAAACGAGATTTGGAGTTCTCACCAACGGAATTATTTATAATTTCTACACCGATCTTGAGAAACCCAATATTATGGATGAAAAGCCTTTTTTCACGATTAATATTGAAGATTTAAAGGATAGTTCAATCAAAATTCTGGAAAGTTTTACTAAAAAGGATTATAATCTGGAAAGCATTCTGGACTCAGCAGAAGCTTTAAAATACATCAAAGCAGTCAGAAAAGAGTTCGAAAAAGAAATTGAAAATCCTTCTGATGAACTAGTAAAACTTTTGGTGAGTAGATTTTTCGAAAAACCAATGACCGCCAACAGATTGGTTTCATTTAAAGAATATACCAAAAAAGCTTTAACAACATCGATCAATGAATCCATCAGCTTCAGACTAAAATCTGCATTAAGTATTAACGAGCAGATTGAAAAACAAGATGAAGATATAAAAACAGCTCAACCTATTGATGAAAATAACGATTCCAAAATTGTAACTACCGAAGAGGAACTTGAGGGCTTCCAAATTGTAAAAGCTATCTTAAGAGAAAGAATTCCTTCTGCAAGAATTGCTTATAGAGATACCTTATCCTACTTTGGAATCTTATTAGACGATAATAACAGAAAACCGCTTTGCAGACTTCACTTTAATACATCTAATAAATATCTGGAAACCTTCCATAACGGAAAAGAAGCTGGAGAAAAAGTTCTATTAAACAGCCTTGACGAAATCTATAACTTTAGAAATCAACTTCACCAAACATTAGAAAATTATAATTAACTCTCATGAAAAAATTAATACTATTCATCATACTTACATTCAGCTCATTTATATTGAATTCTTGTTTTAAAGCCAACGATAATGTGGGTCATGGCGGAAGATGTACTGGTTCTGCAAATTGCTCTGCTTGCTCAAATTGCTCACGTTGTGGGCATTGCAGTAGCGGTGGAACATGTGGGGTCTGTGGAGGAGGATCTTCGGGATATTTTAAGAAAAAAAATACTTCTAAAAAAACGTCAACTTCGGAATCCTATAAATCCCCAAAAGGAAAGTCTACCAAGACTCCAAAGGTTTCAATAGATGAAGTAAATGTAAATATCAACTCTCCCAAATACATTGCTGGAATTGCAACAACAAATATTTACGAAAAACCAACCGTAAAATCCAAAATAATAGCAGCAGTCCCTAAAAGCGAAAAATTGATCCAACTTTCCAAACAAGGTTCTTGGATTAAAGTGCAAATCAAAACAACAGGTAAAATAGGATACGTATTTTATAAGGATGTAAAATAACTAAAACCATAAAAACACTCCACATATAACTAAAAAAGCGAAGAACTGAGTTCTTCGCTTTTCTTTATTTTCTCAACATTTCCGTATGAGGAATGTCGTCTTCCAAATATTTCTTCCCGGTATCTACAAATCCAAAACCTGAATAGAATCTCAATAAATAATCCTGTGCAGAAATTCTGATTTCGGAAGTCTGAAACCTGTTTTCTATGGTATCAACAGCATATTTTATCAGCAGTTTTCCAAGGCTCTTTCCTCTTGCTTTTTCCGTTGTCAATACTCTTCCAAGAGAGGTTTCATCGTATTTTATCCTTTTATCAAAAACTCTGCAGTAAGCCAGTATCTCACCATCTTCTTCTGCCCAGATATGAAGGGCTTTCTGATCATAATTATCTAAATCAGGATACGGACAATTCTGTTCGATGACAAAAACATCAATACGGGCTTTTAAAACAGCATAAAGCTCAGGAACAGTGAATTCTTCGAAGCTCTTAATCTTCCAGATAATATTACTCATCGAAACTTACATTATTATTGATTAAAAATTCGTTGGTTTTTTGTATAAAATTCAGGATCTCTTCTCCACCCACTTTCTTTTCCGCAGAAGTCACATAAATCTCCGGAAGATCCTCCCATGTTTTGTGAAGCTCCGCTTTATAGTTCTCTACATTTTTAATGGCGATATTCGGTTTCAGCTTATCTACTTTCGTAAATACAATAGAGAATGGCACCCCACTTTCACCACACCACTGAATAAATTCCAGATCAATCTTTTGAGGTGTATGTCTTGAATCTACCAAAACAAAAAGATTCACTAAATTTCGTCTGTTTAAGATATAATTTGTGATCAGTTTTTCAAAATCTTTTCTAATTGATTTAGAGACTTTCGCATATCCGTAACCCGGCAAATCGGTTAAATACCAATTTTCATTCACTAAAAAATGATTAATAAGCTGAGTTTTTCCGGGAGTTCCAGACGTTTTAGCCAAATCTTTGTGATTCATCATTGCATTAATCAATGAAGATTTTCCCACGTTGGACCTTCCGATAAAAGCATATTCGGGAATTGTAGGTTCCGGGCAGTCTTGCCATTTTCCGCTACTCTTTACAAAATTTGCAGTTTTAATAACCATTTTTTAGAAAATTTTTTAGAAAAACAAACCATTAAGAAAAGCTCTTAATGGTTCATTTATATTTTGTTTTAAACTTTATCTTTTAACCAGCTGTAGAGAATTTCATTAAATTCATCCGGCTTTTCCATCATCGCAGCATGACCGCATTTATCAATCCAGAACAAGTCTGAATTCGGAATAAACTTGTGCATATCTTCCGCAACTTCAGGAGGCGTTACATTATCCTGTTTCCCCCAGATCAGACACGTTGGTGTTAAGATTTTCGGAAGATCATTCAGCATATTGTGTTTGATGGCACTTCTTGCCAGCATTACCGTTTTTATACCTTTCATCCTGTCATTCACAACACCAAAAACTTCATCTACCAGGTCTTCAGTAGCCACAGAAGGGTCATAAAAAACCTCTTCCGTTTTCTTCCTTATATAAGAACGGTCATTTTTTCTCGGAAAGCTGTCTCCGAAAGTTCTTTCATATAAACCGGAACTTCCCGTAAGGACAAGATTCTTGACCAAATCGGGTCTCGCCAATGTTAAAATAAGCCCTACATGACCACCCATCGAATTTCCGACAATGGTAACAGGCCCTTCAATATGGCTTTCAATAAACTTTATAATATATTTTGCAATCGTGGTAAGATTCGTATTGAGTACCGGCAAATCATAGATCGGTAATTGAGGTACATAGACCTTAAATCCTTTCTCTGAAAAAAAATTCACCATCTTATCGAAATTACTCAAACCACCCATTAAACCGTGCAATAGCACCAATGGATGTCCTTCCCCCGCTTCTACAAAGGTATATTTCTTTTCTTTTTTTGTACTAAATATCATAAAATGCCTTAATAAAGCCTTGCAAAAATACAAATTAAACCTCAAAAATATTTTGATTACCCTAATTTAAAATAAAAATAATATAATAACCGTTTTTTTAACTCTTTTTTTGAAAATCTCTTTATTATGGCTTAAACAACACATTTCACAAACTACAACATATCAGTATTTTACACCTTAAAATCTAAATCTTTAATAAAACTTATTAACATTGAGTCAAAAAGTGGGAAAAAGTGGGAATTTTTGGAAATTATTATATAAATTTGCTCCAAATGAAAAGTTTCATTGGGACATATGAGTGTAAAATTGACGACAAAGGCCGCTTAAAAGTTCCTTCATCTTTAATTAAACAGATGGAGAACTTCGATGATAAGGCGTTTGTAGTCAAGAGATCTGTGTTCCAACCTTGTCTGGAAGTTTATCCTATGAATGCATGGGACAAAATGATGGGCAAAATTAATAAGCTAAACAGATTCATTAAAAAGAATGCTGATTTCATTAGAATGTTTACGGCAGGAGTAAAAACGGTAGAATTGGATAATGCTGGAAGATTACAGATTTCAAAAGACCTCATGCATTTCGCAACCCTTCAGAAGGACATTGTGATTACAAGCGCAGGAGAACTGTTTGAAATTTGGGATAAAGAAGCCTATGAAAAGGTAATTTCCACCAATGAACTTGATTTTGCAAGCCTGGCTGAAGATGTAATGGGCGCTTTCGATGAAGAATAACCACGCTGATAAAAAGCGTAAAAAAACACAATTTAGACATGTATCATAACCCCGTTTTGTTGAAGCAAAGTGTTGATGATTTGGTGACGAATCCAGACGGAACATACGTGGACTGTACTTTTGGTGGCGGTGGCCACTCAAGAGAAATATTGAGCAGACTTTCGGAAAAAGGAAGACTGTTCAGTTTTGACCAGGATTTAGATGCTCTTAAAAATACAATTGATGACCCGAGATTCACATTGATTAATCAGAATTTCAGATTTCTGGAAAACTCTCTGCTAATGTATGGGATTTCTCAGATTGATGGCGTTCTGGCAGATCTTGGTGTTTCATCGCATCAGTTTGACGAAGCTGAGAGAGGTTTTTCAACGAGAAGCGATGCACCTTTGGACATGAGGATGAATGTCATGCAGGGTCTTGATGCCAAAAGAGTGATCAATGATTACGAAGAAGAGCAGCTTGCTGATATTTTTTATTACTACGGTGAACTCAGAGAAGCAAGAAAACTTGCAAGAGACATCGTTCATCACAGAAAAAATAAAAGCATTAATACCACGGAAGATTTGAAAAAATTATTCAGCTATCTTCCTCCGCATAAGGTTAATAAATTTTATGCTCAGCTTTTTCAGGCGATAAGAATTGAGGTCAACCAGGAACTGGAAGTTTTAAAAGAAATGCTTGTTCAGGCATATAATGTCTTAAGACCTGAAGGCAGATTGGTTGTTATTTCTTACCATTCTTTAGAAGACAGACTGGTAAAAAGATTTTTGAAAAACGGAATGTTTGAAGGAGAACCTCAAAGAGACATTTACGGAAATTATACCAAAGCATTTGAACTGGTAAAGAGTAAAGCGATTATTCCTGACGACAAGGAAATCGAAGAAAACTCAAGAGCCAGAAGTGCTAAAATGAGAACAGGAATTAAGGTAGGATAAATTTTCCACCCACAAATTCCCCTCCTTTGGAGGGGTGGCGAAAATTCAAAGAATTTTTGACGGGGTGGTTATAAAAACTACAATTAAATAAATAATAAATCAGACAAAGTCTGTGGCAAAAAGAGTAACAACAAATCGTCCCCAGAAGAGATTAACTTTTATAGATATTATAAAAGGGAATTTTCTGAACCGTGATGAGATCAAAATACATTACAAGTATTTTCTCCTGTTGTTTATCTTAATGATGGCCATGATTTACAGCAATCATCTCGTCAACAAGAAGATTAAAATTGTTAACGCCTTAAAAGAAGAAACAGAAGAATATAAATCACGAAACGCTTACGCCCAAAGTAAGCTGATCAAAGTAAAAATGGAATCGGAGTTGGGGAAAGAAGTAGCAAGGGATTCTTTAATGACCCTGGAAAATCATCCTCATAAACTGCTAATAAAACTGGACAGCACAGATGCAAAAGCAAAATGAATACGATAACAAACGTAAAAAAACGTTAAGGTGGGGCTACCTCTTCGCAGTGGTGGCTTTGTGCGTATTTGTAATGTTCCTTGCGAGAATTGTAATCTTACAAAACACTAATGTTCAGGAAATTAAAGACGACTACATTAATAAAAACTATCGCGAGGCTACTTTAAAAGCTGCCCGTGGAAATTTATTCGCTTCAGACGGTTCTATTCTCGCAACAACCGTGATGCGCTACGACATCTATCTTGATTTCAAAACAATGAAGGACACTGTTTACACCAACAACATTGGCGCATTAACAGATTCTTTAAGCAAAATGTTTGGAAAGCCAAGAGGTGAATTCAGAAAGAAATTTGACGAACAGAGAGGAAAGAAAAACCAGTATTACACTTTGGTAAAAGGTCTTGATTTTGATCAGTACGACAGAATCAGACAGTTTCCGATTTTTAAAAGAGGTAAAAATAAAGGAGGCTTTATTGTCGACAGAAATTATAAGCGAGAGCTTGCCACTTCAGAAATCGGAGCAGGAACCATTGGTATGGATGACGGAGAACATACAGCCGGACTTGAAGGTGCTTTCTCAAAATATCTCAGAGGAACTGATGGCAAAAGATTGGAACAGAGAATCAATTCTTCTCAATGGAAACCTATTGACTTCTGGAAAGTTCAGGAACCCGTTGACGGTGAAGATGTTTATACGACATTAGACCTTAGAATTCAGGATATTGCACACTCAGCTTTGGAAAAACAACTGATCAATTTTGAAGCAAAACACGGAACCGTGATTGTGATGGAGGTTGAAACAGGAAAAGTTCGTGCAATGGTTAACCTGCGCAGAACTGAAGATGGAGATTACGAAGATTCTTACAACTATGCTCTAAAAGATAATATCGAACCCGGATCTACCTTTAAAACTATTTCGCTTCTGGCGGCAATGGATGATGGTTTTATTGACGAAAATACAACGGTAAATGTAGGAAACGGAGTTTGGGTATATGCAAAGCAAAGAATTTCAGACGGACACGGCGGTGGGACCTACGACATTAGTGATGTTTTGGCAAAATCCAGTAACGTAGGAACAGCAAAACTGATTACAAAGTATTATGCCGAAAAACCTCAGATATTCCTGGACCACCTGAAACGCTGGAAGTTATTTGACAAAATGGATATTGAGCTTCCGGGGATTACAAAACCTAAAATTGTAACGCCTCAGAACAAAAGATGGAATGCTGCAACACTGGCTTCAATCGCTTACGGATATTCATCAAACATTAATTTATTACAGTTAACGACCTTTTATAATGGGGTTGCTAACGGCGGAAAAATGCTTAAGCCTTTATTCATCGATAAAATCATGAAAGACGGCAAGGTAATGTATAATGCAAAACCAGAAGTAATGGTCAACAGAATGGCTTCTGAAAAAGCCATTAAAATGATGACCAATGCCTTAACAAAGGCCGTTGAAAAAGGAACAGGACGAAGTATTTTTACCCCAAATCTAAAAATGGCAGGAAAAACAGGAACGGCTAGATTTGAATATTGGTTGCCTGGTCCGATGAAGTATCGAGCATCGTTCGCAGGATTCTATCCGGCTGATAATCCGAAATATACTTGTTATGTAATGATCAGTGAACCGAATACAGCGAAAGGATTTTATGGAGGAACAGTTTCCGCTCCGGTTTTTAAGGAAATTGCAGGAAAAACATTCTTAAAGACTCCTCAAAATGTTGAAAAAGAAATGCTTGTAGACAAAAAGGTCAACTTAAATAAAATGGTTGAGCCTAATGTAAAAATAGAAGTAAATAATAAACAAATGCCAAGTGTAGTAGGATTGATCGGTAAAAACGTGATCCCGCAACTGGAAAACCTAGGATACCGTGTTGATTTTAAGGGTGTTGGAAGAATTACAGAACAATTCCCACTGGAAGGCACAACAATTAGTAAGAATCAGAGAATTTATTTATCTCTGCAGAATTAAAGGAAGAAAAGAACCCGAAGGGTTCAATATTAATAGCCATAAGTGAAACTTATGGAATCCGAAAATATAATATGAATAACGACAGGATAAAACCATGTCAAAGATTAAAATATAAAGCATCAAAGAAATGCAATTAATTGAATTATTAAACAGAATTCCAGTATTAGAAATTCACGGTGATGACACTCGTGACGTTTCAGAATTGACATTCGACAGCCGAAAGGTTACGGAAAACTCTTTGTATATCGCAATGAGAGGAACGGTTGTAGATGGACATTCATTTATTGCATCTTCAGTTGAAAAAGGAGCAAAAACAATCATTTGTGAAGAATTTCCTGAACATTTAGATGAATATATCACCTATGTTAAAGTAAAAGATTCTTCTAAAGCCTTAGGCCAGTTAGCATCCAATTTTTATGGTAATCCTTCTGAAAAATTAAAATTAATTGGTGTAACAGGAACAAATGGGAAAACTTCCGTTTCAACGCTGCTTTTTGATGTTTTCAAAAATTTAGGCTACGATTCCGCTTTACTTTCTACAGTAGAAATCAGAATTGGAGACAAAATCATTCCGGCAACACACACAACTCCGGATGTGATCACCATTAATAAAATTTTAGCTCAGGCGGTTGAAGAAGGTTGTGATTTTGCTTTTATGGAGGTAAGCTCTCACGGAATTGCCCAAAACAGAATTGAAGGTCTTCATTTTAAAATAGCCGGATTTACCAATTTGACACATGATCATCTTGATTATCATAAAACTTTTGATGAGTATTTAAAAACCAAAAAAAGATTTTTTGATCAACTTCAGGATACAGCTGTAGCCATCACTAATGTTGATGACAAAAACGGAAATGTAATGCTTCAGAATACAAAGGCGGTAAAAAAATCTTATGCCTTGAAAACAATGGCAGATTTTCATGGAAAACTTCTGGAAGTTGATTTTAACGGAATGCTGCTGAACTTTAACGGAAAAGAATTCTGGACAACACTGACGGGAAAATTCAATGTTTACAATTTATTGCTGGTTTACGGAATTGCTGCGGAGCTTGATTTTGAACAGGATGAAATTTTACAGGCCATCAGTAAGCTTAAAAGAGTTTCAGGAAGGTTTGAAACATTCAAATCAGATGGAGGGATTTTCTTCATCGTAGATTATGCACATACTCCCGATGCGTTGGAAAACATTCTGGACAGCATTAATGATATCAGAACAAAAAATGAAAGATTAATCACTGTTTTTGGTTGCGGAGGCGACAGAGATCATTCAAAAAGACCTGAAATGGGAAATATTGCCACGAAGAAATCTACGTTGGCCATCATCACTTCAGATAATCCGAGAACGGAAGATCCTGCAGTTATTATAAAAGAAATTGAAGCAGGCGTTGAACCTCAGAACTTCAGCAAATACACTTCAATACCAGATAGAAGAGAAGCCATCAAAATGGCAATAAAATTCTCAGAACCGAAAGATATCGTTCTCGTAGCCGGAAAAGGTCACGAAAACTATCAGGAGATCAATGGTGTAAAACATCATTTTGATGACAAAGAAGTAATTAATGAGCTTTGGAAGCTTATGAGTAAATAAATGGGAAAATGAAAGCAATAAATATATCCGCCATCATACTTTTAATAATTGGTCTGGGAATATTTATGCTCTATATTTTCACAAATGTATTTGAAAAAAAATATAAAATTTTGGATTGTGAAGGGGTTTACTATTCAAAATTATTTAAAGAGCCGGAAAGTTTGGTATATAATAATACAGAAGCGAAAATTGGAATCTGCCTTTGTGAAAAATATATGAAAAATAAAAGCCCTCTTTATGAAAATGAAATTTTAAAGCTGTATCAAAAACATAAATATAAAATGATTCCTGAATCAATTATAAAAAATAAAGGAAGCAAAATTGATACAATATGTAAATATAGAAGGGATGTATTTATGAAGATGTATAATCTCTAAATTATTAACCTTTAAATTAAATAGAAAATGTTATACTATCTATACGAATATTTAACCGCCCATGGAATACATGTTCCCGGATTAGGACTGTTGAAATACATTTCTTTCCGTGCAGGAATGGCAGTTTTGTTTTCTTTAACCATTGCTCTTGTATACGGAAAAAGAATCATCAACTACCTGAGAGCAAAACAGATGGGTGAATTGGTTCGCGATCTTGGATTAGACGGACAAAAACAAAAAGAAGGAACTCCTACGATGGGAGGTCTTATCATTATTTTGGCGACTCTTATTCCTGTTCTGTTATTTACAAGAATTACAAATGTTTATATAGTCCTTCTGATTGTTTCTGTGATCTGGATGGGTGCCATTGGTTTCTTAGATGATTATTTAAAGAAAATCAAAAAAAATAAAGATGGCTTAAGCGGTAAATTTAAGATTGTAGGACAAGTCGGGCTAGGGTTAATTATCGGAGTTACAATGTATTTCCACCCGGACATTACTGTTAAAAGAAAATATGCGGACGCAAAAGTAGTCAACAGAAATAATGTAGAACAAAACTTTATGCCTACTGAGAAAATCACTGTTTCTACCGTTCCATTCACCAAAAATAATGAATTTGATTACAGTGGAATGCTTTTTTGGATGAATGATAAAGATGCTCATGAATGGGCTTGGGTTGTCTTCATCCCTATCGTTATTTTTATTGTAACAGCGGTATCCAACGGAGCCAATATTACCGATGGAATTGATGGCCTCGCTGCCGGAACAAGTACCGTCATTTTGCTCACCTTAGGTTTGTTCGCTTACCTTTCCGGGAATATTATTTTTGCAGATTATCTCAACATCATGTTCCTCCCCAATATGGGTGAAACCACCATTTTTGTAGTGGCCATGGTGGGTGCTGTTATTGGTTTTTTCTGGTACAACACCTATCCGGCGCAGGTTTTTATGGGTGATACCGGAAGTTTGATGCTAGGCGGTGTTATTGCTGTCTTAGCCATTATTTTAAGAAAAGAATTAATGATTCCTGTTTTATGTGGAATCTTTTTAATCGAAAACCTATCTGTGATGCTGCAGGTTGTAGTTTTCAAATATAGAAAAAGAAAATACGGGCTGGAATATGCTCAAAATAATAGACTATTCAGAATGTCCCCTTTACATCACCATTATCAGAAGGGAGGCTTTCATGAGAGTAAAATAGTTAACAGAATGATTATCATCGGAGTAATGCTGGCCATTGTATGCTTGATTACGTTGAAGATGAGATAAAAATTAATTTAAAAAATTGAATTATTTAAGCATTTAAACATTTTGAATTATTAAATATTTCAATCATTAAATCAAAAATTATATGAAAATAGTTGTTTTAGGAGGAGGAGAAAGCGGTTGCGGAGCTGCTTATTTGGCTAAAAAACAGGGTCTGGAAGTTTTTCTTTCAGACAAAGGAGCCATTAAGGATAACTATAAGCAGTTTCTTGTTGAAAATGAAATTGAATTTGAAGAAGAAAACCACAACGAAGAAAAAATTTTAAATGCCGACTGGATTGTAAAAAGCCCGGGAATTCCTAAAAAGGCAGAAATTATTCATAAAATTCATGAGAAAGGAATCAGACTTTCTTCTGAAATTGAATTTGCCTCAGAATTTACCGATGCAAAAATAATAGCCATCACAGGAAGCAACGGAAAAACAACAACTACGTCTTTGATCTATTACATCCTGAAAAATGATGGACTAAATGTAGGTTTAGGCGGAAATATAGGCTACAGCTTTGCCAAGCAGGTTGCTGATGAAAACCACGAATATTACGTATTGGAGGTAAGTTCCTTCCAGTTGGATGATATTCAGAATTTCAGACCTTATATTTCTTTATTGTTGAATTTGTCGCAGGATCACCTGGACCAGTACAATTACAACTATGAAGAATATGCATTAGCAAAGTTCAGGATTGCTGAAAATCAGGAAAATGATAATTTCTTCATCTATAATAAAGATGACGAAATGAGCAAAAACATTCTTGAAAAATTAGAGATCAAAGCCAAAATGATTCCTTTTTCAACAAAAGAAAAGTTGTCCGAAGGGGGGTTCATAGATCAGGATAAGATTGAAGTGAAGCTAAAGGATGATTTCTCCATGAAAATTGAAGAATTGTCTCTTTTAGGAACGCATAATGTAGCCAACAGTTTAGCGGCATCAATTGCCGGTAAAATATTACAGATCAATAATGAAAGTATCAGAAATTCATTAATGACTTTTCAGGCTGTTGAGCACAGATTAGAGCTTGTAACTGAAATTGAAGGTGTCAAATACATCAATGACAGTAAGGCAACCAACGTCAATGCAACCTATTACGCACTGGAAAGTATGAAAACTCCGACCGTTTGGATTGTTGGAGGTTTAGATAAAGGAAATGACTATACTGAAATTGAAGAATTAGTCAAAAGAAAAGTAAAAGCAATTGTCTGCTTAGGAATTGATAATGAAAAAATTATCAATTTCTTTAAAGATAAAAAAGAGTTTATTTATGATACCTCAAGCATGGAAAAAGCGGTTGAGATTTCAAAATCATTAGCTAAAAAAGGAGATACCGTTTTACTTTCTCCTTGTTGTGCGAGTTTTGACTTATTCAAAAGCTACGAAGACAGAGGCCATCAGTTTAAAGAACAGGTGCTGAAAAATTAAGAGTTAACAATGAATAATTAAAAGTGAAATTCTATTTTTTCATTATTAATTTTTCATTATTCATTAAATAATATGAACGAACAAGACACAGAAAACAGATTTGAATTTCTAAAGGGCGATAAAGTACTTTGGATGGTCATTCTTGTGATCTCCATTTTCTCTATCTTCCCTGTATATTCTGCAAGTTCGAATCTGGAATACATTGTAAATAACGGGACCACGACCGGTCACGTTATCAAGCATATGTTCTTTGTAGTCTTAGGTTTGGGAATCATGAGAGTGGTCGGAATGGTGAAGTACGAATATATCGGAAAGCTCAGCAGTATTTTGCTCGGTTTGATGGTAGTTCTATTGATTGTCACCATGTTTACAGGACAAACCATTGACGGGGCGAGTGCTTCCCGATGGCTGAAAATCCCGGGAACCCCTATCTCATTCCAGCCTTCTTCATTTGCCTTTTTAATGTTGATTATTTACCTCTGCAGATATCTGACCAAGAAAATCACGAGAGAAAGGCTTCCGATTGAGAATATTATGTACATTTTCGGGCCTATTTTATTGGTTTTTGTACTGGTAGCAAAAGATAACGGTTCTACAGCATTAATGATTTTAATGGTTTCCGTGGTGGTTTTGATTATAGGACAGCTACACTGGAAATATATTGCAGGCTTTATTTCAGCCTCATTCATCGCCATTGTTTTCTTCTTACTGATTGCCCTGAATACAAATATGATCGGAGGAAACCGTGTTCACACATGGATGAGCCGTATTGAAACTTTTACATCAACGAAAGCCAAATCAGCAGATACCGACGATGAAAGCCTGAAAGCAAAAAATTATCAGGTAATGCAGGCAAAAGCTGCCATTGTACATGGTGGAATTACAGGAATGGGACCAGGAAAAAGCGCCTTAAAACAAATGCTTCCACAGTCTGCATCCGACTTTATTTTCGCCGTAATTGTTGAAGAATATGGAGTAATTGGTGCCGCTTTTCTCATAAGTTTATATTTAATTATGATGATCCGTATCGTGATGATAGCCAGTAAGATGCCCGCTTTTTTCGGGTCTTTACTCGTTCTCAGTCTCGGAGTGATGATTTTCATACAACTTGCTGTAAATATTGCAGTTGCAGTGAATTTAATCCCTGTTACAGGGCAACCGCTGCCGTTGATAAGTTATGGAGGTACATCAATGCTGGTAACATATTTGCAGTTAGGAATTATCTTAAATATCAGCTCCAGGATCCAGATTTATGATGAAGAAGGAATGGGAAAAAAACAAAGCATAGCCGAAATAAACGATATCGCTTAGGCCATTTCGAACAATGAAATGACAAAGCACTATTATTTTTTAAGAAAAATGATTTTAAAATGAACAAAAAACTGAAAATATTATTATCCGGCGGAGGTACAGGAGGTCACATCTTCCCTGCCATCGCTATTGCAGATGAAATCAGAAAGAGATTTCCTGATGCAGAGTTTTTGTTCATTGGTGCCAACGGAAAAATGGAAATGGAAAAGGTTCCGCAGGCAGGCTATAAAATCGAAGGTATTGATATCGCCGGAATCGACAGAGGAAATATGTTATCTAATTTGGGATTGCCATTTAAGATCTTAAAGAGTTTATCTAAATCTAAAAAGATCATTAAAAACTTTGCTCCGGATTTCGCTGTTGGGACAGGAGGTTTTGCAAGTGGTCCGGCTTTATATGAAGCAAGCAAAATGGGAATTCCGATTTTTATTCAGGAGCAGAATGCACACGCAGGCGTAACGAATAAGATCTTAAGTAAAAAAGCAAAAGCTGTATTTACGGCCTATCCGAAAGTGGAAGGTTTTCCGGCTGAAAAAATAAAATTTCTGGGAAATCCTATTCGCGAGAATATCATTTCAGGAATGCAGGAGACCACTCAAGCAAAAGAAAAAATGGGACTTGACAAAGATAAACTGACCATTTTATCTGTCGGTGGATCTCTAGGGTCAAGAACATTAAATAATGGTTGGAAAGACAATTTAGAAAACCTTAAGGAAAAAGGTTATCAATTGGTCTGGCAGACCGGAAAGCTGGATTACAACGAATTATCTTCCAGCCTCCAGCTTCCAGCTTCCGTACAACTGAAAGAATTCATCAAAGATATGGAAACAGCCTATTCTGCAGCGGATGTGATTGTTTCCAGAGCAGGTGCGATTGCCATTTCAGAGTTGGCCGTAGCACAGAAGCCTGTTTTATTGGTTCCCTTCCCTTTTGCAGCGGAAGATCATCAAACCAAGAATGCTATGAATCTGGTTGAAAAAAATGCAGCCAGAATGGTAAAAGACTCTGAAATGCAGGAAAAATTCTGGAATACTCTTTCAGAAATCTGCGAAAATGAAAGTGTAAGAAAAGAAATGTCTGAAAATCTGAAATATTTTGCCAAGCCAAATGCTGCAAAAGAGATTGTAGACGAGATTTTTAAAGTAATAAAATAATTAAAAAGGCTTCGACAGGCTCAGCCTGACAAAATAAGAAGATAAGCGAATAGTATTAACAATGTCACCCTGAGCTTATAGAAAGGCATCAAAACGAAATTTTTTTATAGAAGCATTAAGATTAAATATAAAATGAACAATTTAGAAACATATCAAAATTTTTACTTCGTTGGAATCGGAGGTATAGGAATGAGTGCTCTGGCACGTTATTTCCATGCTTCGGGCAAAAAAGTTTTGGGCTACGATAAAACCAACACAAAATTGACGACGGCTCTGATGAACGAGGGAATTGATATTGTTTTTGAAGATATCATTGATGAAAGAATCACTTCTCTTCAGAAAGAAAATACTTTGGTAATTTATACTCCGGCTATTAAAAAATTGGAGATTTTGGATTATTTTAATGCTCATGAGTTTGAAGTGTTGAAGCGTGCAAAAGTGTTAGGTTTAATTACAGAAAACACAGATTGTATTGCCGTTGCAGGAACTCACGGAAAGACAACAACGTCTACCTTGGTTGCCCATTTATGCAAAGAGGCCGATTTGCCCTTCTCATGCTTTTTAGGAGGTATCTCAGAAAATTTCAAGTCGAATTTTCTGTATAATGGATCACAGTATTCTGTAGTGGAAGCAGATGAATACGACAGAAGTTTCCTGAATCTTTCTCCGGACTGGGCGGTGATCACCTCTACAGATGCAGATCATCTGGATATTTATGGTGATAAAAATACCATTGAAGAAGGATTCAAACAATTTGCAGGGCTGGTCCCAAGTGATAAACAGCTTTTTGTAAGAAAAGGAATTGATATAGGTAGACCTCATATCACGTATGCCGTGAATGAAGTTGCTGATTACTATTCTGATAATCTTAGAATGGAAAATGATAAGATCTATTTTGATTTTCACACTCCAAGAGAGACTGTAAAAGATGTTATCTGGGAAATTCCGGGAATCCATAATGTTGAAAACGCAACGGTTGCACTGGCGATTTTAAACAATTTAGGGGTGGATTTTGAAACTTTGAAAAAAGCAATTGCCAATTTTAAAGGAATTAAAAGAAGATATACCAAGCACAGATACCAAAGCGGTAAAATTTACATTGATGATTATGCTCACCATCCTACAGAAATTAACGTGGTGATGAGCTCTATCAGGACTTTTTACCCTGAAAAAAAATTATTGGTGGTTTTTCAGCCTCATCTTTTCAGCAGAACGAGAGATTTTGCAGACGGATTTGCAGAAAGCTTAAGCCAGTCTGATGAACTGATTTTGCTAGATATTTATCCGGCTAGAGAGCTTCAGGAAAACTTTGAAGGAATAAACTCAAGTTGGTTATTGGAAAAAGTAGCATTAGATAAAAAGGAAGTATCCACTTTAGCTGATGCTTTTAATAAAATAAAAGAAAAAGATTTTGATATCATTCTCACAGTAGGTGCCGGAAATATTGATACGCTGTACGACCCTATTTGTGAGTGGCTTGGAAATTAATTAAAATAATGAAAAATAAATACAGAATATTAAAAATTGCTATCACAGTAATCCTCCTTGGGTTTCTGTTGAGTTTCTCTTTGAAGAGATTCAACAGTCAGAAGATTACGGATAATAAGATTTCTGTAAAAATGAATGAAAAAACTCCGGTATATTTTGTTGACGAAAAAGATATCAGAGAGATTGTAAAAAAAGAAAACCCTTCAGAAAAAGTAGGTGATCTCGATATTCCGGCTTTGGAAAAACGAATTAATGCATTGCCGGCTATTGACAGTGCCAATGTTTATCTGAACTTAAATGGAAAATTAAATTTAGACATCAAACAGAGAGTTCCTGTTTTCAGGTTAAATAAAGATGGAAAAGACTTTTATGTGGATGAAAAAGGAATTGAATTTCCCATTTCAAGAACATATTCACATCCCTGCATGCTGGTGACGGGAAATGTAAAAAAAGATGAATATGAAAAACTGGCAGAGCTCGTTGAAAAAATTGATAAAGACGATTTCAGTAAAAAATATTTCATTGGAATATCGAAAGATAACAATGGTGATTATAATCTTCTGACGAGCGAAGGAAATTATAAAGTAGAATTGGGAGATTTGGATAATATTGATTTAAAAGTAAAAGGTTTTAAAGCATTTGTAGAAAAATATCTTGTATATCAGGATCCTCAAAAATACAATATGGTATCTATAAAATATCAGAACCAGATTGTAGCGACTCTAAATCCTTATTTTAAAGAAAACGACAGTATCTTAAAAGCAGGAAATAAAGTATTGGCAAAGCCCTTGGCTCCAGCAGTTGTAAAGAAAACGGAAGTAAAACCGAAGAAAACAACTGAGGTAAAAAAAGCAAGCTCCACACCACCAAAACCAAAGGAAAGTACAAAGCCAAAAACAGTAGCCAAACCCAAAGACACAAAAAAAACAGAGAAACAGACGGCGTCAAAACCGAAAACAAAAGCAAAAGTCAAAATAGAATAATGAAAAAGAGTCCGTACGGGCAGCTATATGAAGGGTAAAATCCTATTAAACTTATTAAATAGTAAAACAGGGATAAACAGAAAAAAAATCAAATCGACATAAAAATGGATAATCAAGAGTATTCAGTAGGTCTGGACATCGGGACAACAAAGATTGTTGCGATTGTCGGAAGGAGGAATGCACACGGGAAAATAGAAGTTCTCGGTGTAGGAAAGGCGAAAAGTCTTGGGGTTCACAAAGGTATCGTGAATAATATTTCACAAACCATTAATTCAATCAAAGCAGCTGTGTCTGAGGCACAGTCAAGCGCAGGAGTACCCATCCGTAAAGTCACGGTGGGGATTGCAGGAAAACATATCCGTTCTTTGCAGCACTCTGATTATATTATGCGTGAACATCCTGATAAATTCATCACGGACGACGACATTGAAGCACTAAAAGATCAGGTAAAAAAGCTGGTCATGCTTCCTGGAGAAGAAATTATTCACGTTCTGCCACAAGAATATAAGGTGGATTCAGAAGGTGAAATTCAAGAACCCGTTGGGATGCACGGAAAACGTCTGGAAGCTAATTTCCACGTCGTTGTAGGCCAAATGGGAAGCATCCGAAACATTGCAAGGTGTGTAAGAGAAGCTGGATTAGAAATGGAAGCCCTTACTTTAGAGCCATTGGCATCATCTGAAGCAGTGCTTACAAAAGAAGAAAAAGAAGCCGGAGTCGCTATTGTTGACATTGGTGGCGGTACTACGGATATCGCAATCTTTAAAGATAATATCATCCGTCATACTTGTGTAATTCCTTACGGAGGCGGGATTATTACGGAAGACATCAAAGAAGGCTGTTCAATTATCGAAAAACATGCAGAGCAACTGAAAGTAAAATTCGGATCTGCGGTTCCTGAGCTTGAAAAAGACAGTACCTATGTTACCATCCCGGGACTTCACGGAAGACCGGATAAAGAAATTTCTTTAAAAACTTTAGCACAGATTATCAATGCTAGAGTGGAAGAAATTCTTGAAATGGTCAATACTGAATTAAAAGCTTACGGAGCTTTCGAACAGAAGAAAAAACTGATCGCAGGAATTGTTCTGACAGGTGGTGGTTCAAACTTGAAGCATCTTCGTCAGCTTGCTAATTATACAACTGGTTTCGACAGCAGAATCGGATTTGCAAACGAATACATTGCGAATGATAAAAATCAGTATCTTAAAGGACCTGAATTTGCGACTTCTATTGGTTTATTAATGGAAAGTTTAAAAATTAGAGATAAAAAACTTATTATTGTCGAAGAAGAAGAAATTGTTCAGGAAAAACCTCAGCCGGAAGCTGTAAAAGCTACTACCCCGGCAGAAACCGTTCAGCCGATTCAGCAGGCAGCGCCTATTCAGCAGCAAGAAATTGTGAACGAACAGCAAGAGAGTAAAAAAGCGGCAAGATTAACATTTGGTCAGTCGCTGATGGAAAAAGTAAAAAAATTCTTTGAAGAAGTAGAGTAAAATTATAAATGATGAATGGTAATCGATAAATGACTTTCTTATCTATTATCATAAGTCGGTTATCAATTATTAAAAATATAAGTATGGAAAATATAGGAACACAAGGATTTTCATTTGATTTGCCAAAGGGAAATTCATCCATCATCAAAGTAATCGGTGTAGGAGGCGGTGGAAACAACGCCCTGAAGCACATGTACGAGAAAGGGATACACGGAGTAGATTTCGTAATTTGTAATACGGATGCTCAAACTTTAGATAATAACCCCGTTGCCAACAAAGTACAGTTGGGAACTACCATCACAGAAGGTCTTGGAGCAGGTGCCGATCCGGAAGTTGGTGAAAAATCAGCTATCGAAAGCATCGAAGATATCAAGGCTGCGATGGGACAAAACACCAAAATGGTTTTCATTACTGCCGGAATGGGTGGTGGAACCGGTACCGGTGCAGCTCCTGTTATTGCTAAAGTAGCAAAAGACATGGGAATTTTAACGGTGGGGATCGTTACTGTTCCTTTCAGCTTTGAAGGTAAAAGAAGACTAGAACAAGCCGAAAACGGTCTTGATAAATTAAGAAATAATGTTGATTCATTAATTGTCATTAATAATGATAAATTAAGACAACAATTTGGAAACCTTGGATTCAAACAGGGCTTCTCAAAAGCCGATGAAGTTTTAACGAATGCTGCCAAAGGGATGGCGGAAGTTATTACCGGGTATTTCGATGTAAACATTGACTTTAGAGATGCGAAATCTGTACTTCAGAATTCGGGTACAGCATTAATGTCTACAGGAACAGCTTCTGGCGAAAATAAAGCAGAAGAAGCGGTAAGAAAGGCACTTGACTCTCCATTGTTGAATGATAATAAGATCACAGGTGCTAAAAACGTTCTGTTATTGATCAGAAGTGGTGCTGAAGAAGTAACCATGGACGAAATCGGTATCATCATGGATCATATCCAGAAAGAAGCGGGACATACTGCTGATATTATTTTCGGGGTTGGAGCAGATGACGAATTAGGAGACGCAGTAAGTGTTCTTGTCATCGCAACAGGTTTTTCAAACGAAGACAAAAAATTTGCAGGACCTACAGAAAAAATCAAGATCAGCTTAAACGACAGCTTTGATACTCCAAAAGAATCTCCTTTTAAGACAAGAGAGGAAAGAGGATCTGCTGCCCCAGAATATAATTACAATTTCGGAGATAAAAATCATTTCAGATTGGATGACGAAGACAACGACAGTCCTCAGTTTGGTATGACATCTACTGAAAAAAAAATGATTATTGACAACGAAGAGAAAAAAGCTGAAATAAAATTCTTTGATAACGAAGAAGATACACCAGCTCAGAACTGGAGACAGGAAGAGGAGCAGGAAGAATCATACAGTCTGTTTTCTTCAGACGAAGACGAAGGTGAGGATCCGAACGATTTGGAAATTCAGTCTTTCACATTTGATTTTGATAAAAAAGAAGAGCCTAGGACAGATAATACGCCAAGCAATACTTTTTCAGAATCAAAACCTGTGGAATTCAGTTTCTTTGTAAACGATACTACCAATGAGCCTAAATCTGATTATGGACAGCCAAAAGCTGAGTTTCAGACTCCGACCAATACTGCAGTTCAGACAACAGAAGAAACAACTCAAAAAGTAGAAACTTTCTTTCAGGCAAAAGAAGAGACCAAACCCGCTTTTGAAGCCAAAGCAGAAATTGAAACTTCAAAACCTGCAGATACAGAATTTACGTTTGTTAATAAAACTGTAGATCAGGAAAGAGTCATTGAAAGAAGAAATAAATTAAAGGAATTCAACTCTCGCTATCAGAGCTTTGACAGCACAAGTGAATTCGAATCTGTTCCGGCATTCAAAAGAAAAAATATTTCTATTGATGGAAATAATGCTTCAGAACAGAACATCAATACCTATCTTTCTGACAACAATGGAAACATGCAGATCAGAGAGAATAGATTTTTAAATAAAGATGTTGATTAAATTGCAATAAGCGATAAGCAGTAAGTTATAGGCATAAATGCCTTGAAAACAATATTTAAAAGCCTACTGCTTATTGCCTAAAGCCTAAAGAAAAAAACCATGAGTTTAGAAAATACAATAAGCGAAGCTATAAAAACAGCAATGAGAGCAAAAGATAAAGTTGCTTTGGACTCTCTCCGTGCTGTAAAATCCCAGATATTATTATTAAAAACGGAAGCCAGAGGCGCTGAAGTTTCTGCAGAGCAGGAAATTGCCATTGTTCAGAGAATGATCAAGCAGCGTAAAGATTCTTATGAGCAATTTACGGCTCAGGGAAGAAACGATCTTGCTGAAGTGGAAGAAGCTCAGATGAAAGTGATCGAGCAGTTTTTACCAAAACAGCTTTCACCGGAAGAACTGGAGGCTGAAATGAAGCAGATTATCGCAGAAACCGGAGCTGAATCTATGAAAGATTTAGGAAAAGTAATGGGGGTTGCTTCCAAAGCATTTGCTGGAAAGTCTGACGGAAAAAGTATTTCCGAAATGGCGAAAAAGCTGCTTTCGTAGCTGTTGGTTGATTGTTGGCTATTTTTTAGCATCAATAAGCAACCCAAACAAACTATTTTACCAGGATATTCATCCTTTGCATATCGATTTGATTAAAGAAGCCCGAAACGTATACGTTTCGGGCTTCATTTTATTTTACTTTCATCCAATCTGCTTTTATACAGAGCTCAATGCTTCATTTTGAAGAGGGAAGGTTGTAAATCTTTTTTTCATGGTCGTTTGTTTTTCAGAATCATTTCAAATTTAATAATAATTTTTCAATATTAACGTTTTTAATTCACTTTTTTTTGAATATATTTAAATTATTAATATTCAATTAATTCTATTTTCTAAATCTTCTGATAGTTTTTATGTATTGAACAAACGACAAGAATTGTTTAACTTTGCATAGATTAAAAAACAAAAATATGTATCCAACAGATTTAGTACTGCCAATGAAGGCAGAACTTACAGATAAAGGTTTCGAAGATTTAACATCACCTGCTCAGGTAGAAGAAGCTTTAAAACAATCAGGAACTACTCTATTGGTGATCAATTCTGTATGCGGATGTGCTGCAGGAGCTGCAAGACCGGGAGTTGTATATTCTTTAACAGGAGATAAAAAGCCGGATCATTTAACGACTGTTTTCGCAGGTTTTGATACGGAAGCTGTGGTAGAGGCAAGAAAGCATTTAGCACCATTCCCTCCAAGCTCACCGTGTGTAGCACTTTTTAAAGACGGAGAATTGGTTCATATGCTTGAAAGACACCACATTGAAGGAAATCCTGCAGGAGCTATTGCTGCGAATCTTCAGGCTGCTTATGATGAGTATTGCTAAGAAACAATAAATCGACATACTAAACCGTTACAAATTGTAGCGGTTTTTTTATTTAACAGAATAAAAAATTCTCTGAAAATCCAAATATTGTTATATTTGTTGAAATGGCAACGAAAGCACTTTTCAATACTGTGGTAAACTGGTTTATTCGTCAGAGAATAGATCAGATCCAGAATTTCATAGACCATCCTATTGAAACTCAGAAAGGTATTCTATTTTCACAACTTTTTCATGCGGAAGATACCGAGTATGGGAGGAAGAATGGCTTTAATTCTATATCAAGTTATCAGGACTTTAAAAATAAGGTTCCTATTGTTACTTATGAAGATTTTGAACCTTATATTGAAAGAGCAAGACAGGGGTACAAAGACGTAAGCTGGCCGGGATATATTAAACATTTTGCCAAGTCTTCAGGGACAACAAATGCAAGAAGTAAATTCATCCCTATTTCGGCAGAAAGTCTTGAATACTGTCACATGAAGGCAGGAAAAGATATGGTTTCCATTTATGCCAATAACCATCCTGAAAATCAACTTTTCACCAATAAAAATCTACGTTTGGGCGGTAGCTCGGAGCTGTATGCGGATTTCAACACAAAATTTGGGGATTTATCCGCCATCCTGATTGACAATCTTCCGTTTTGGGTAGAAATTACCACCACTCCAAGTAAAAAGGTCTCTTTAATGGGTGAATGGGAAAGCAAGCTAAAAGCAATCGTTTCGGAGGTTAAAAATGAAGATGTCGGAAGTATTTTAGGTGTCCCCAGCTGGATGATGGTGCTTTTGCAAAAGGTTTTAAAAGAAACTGATGTTAAAAATATTTCCGAGCTCTGGCCTAATCTCGAAGTTTTTTTCCATGGCGGTATCAGCTTTAAACCATACAAAGAGCAATACAAACAAATCATCGGAAAAAACATCAATTATTACGAAATTTACAATGCTTCTGAGGGGTTTTTCGGAATCCAGGACAGGTCAAACAGTGATGAAATGCTTTTAATGCTCGATTACGGCATTTTTTATGAGTTTATTCCAATGGATCAATTCCACTTTTCAAATCCTAAAGTAGTAAGCCTGGAAGATGTGGAAATCGGAAAAAACTACGCAATGGTTATTACAACCAATGGCGGTCTATGGAGATATTTAATTGGCGATACAGTGGTTTTCACGTCTATCAGTCCATTCCGAATTAAAATTACAGGAAGAACCAAGCATTATATTAACGCTTTTGGAGAAGAGCTGATGATCACCAATGTAGAATCTGCACTTTCAAAAGCTTGTGAAGAAACCAATGCATTGGTCTCTGACTTCACAGGAGCACCAGTTTTCATGAAAGAAAATGAAGGCGGAGCTCATGAGTGGATTTTTGAATTCTGTGAAAAACCGGATAGCTTAGAGCGTTTTGTTGATATTTTTGATCAGCATTTAAAGTCTATCAATTCAGACTACGAAGCAAAGAGATACAACAACATGACCTTAAAAAGGCCTATTGTCCATATTGCAAAGCCCAATCTTTTTTACCACTGGCTGGAATCTAAAGGAAAACTCGGTGGTCAGAATAAAGTTCCGAGATTAAGCAACGACAGAGAATATATTGATCCTTTACTGGAGCTCAACAAATAAAAAAAACCGCAGAGAAATCTGCGGTTTTACTTTTATTTACTTAAATCGTCTTTTAATTTTTTAGCAGCATCTTCTACCTTTGAAGCCCCTTTTGCAGCGGCGGCTTTCGCATCTTTGCCCACTTTATTGGCTTCTGTTTTTATATCCTGTCCTGCTTTGTGAAGGTCCTGTTTTGTTTTATCTGCCGTAGCATCTATTTTATCTTTTGCCTTCTGAGCAGCATCATCGATCTTGTTTCCTGCTTCATCTACTTTCGTCTGTACTTCTTCTTTGGTCTTGCTAATTTTTGAAGTATCTACATTTACCCCACTTTCTGACACCGTGGTTGTAGTTGTCGTAACTGATCCATCCGGACTTTCAGTCTGCTCGGTTTTGGTTGTTGATTTCGTGCATGATACAATTAAAAAAGAAATGATACCTGCTGTTAAAATGTGTTTTTTCATACTATATAATTTAAAATAATTTATTCCGTTTTTGTTTCAGAAGAAGTTGGTGTTTCAGATTTTTGCGGCTTCTTTTCCTGTTCAGTTTTTTTCTTTTCCTCTTCCTGCTTCTTTTTGTTTTCTTTTTCTAATTCTTCTTTTAGCTTTTTCTCCTGCTCCTGAGCTTTTAAGGCCTCTTTTAAAGAATCCTTGTACTTCTGTGAAGACATTCTTATCTGGCGCACGATATCAACAGAAGTGGCACCCGCTGAAAAAGAATCTTTTGGTACAGTATCATAGCTCGCCTTCGCCGTATCCGTAGGGTAGAAATCATCCGGTTCTTTTTTCGAACAGGAAAGGGTAAAAAGAGAAAAAGTAATAATTAAAAACAGAAAATTTTTCATGGAACTAATTTAGCAGAAATTCTGCAATTACAGGATAGTGATCCGATAATTTTACAGACTGATCTACTTTATAGCTTAGTGGAATGATGGATTTTGAACTGAAAATATAATCAATTCTTAAAGGGACTTTATAATCGTGGAAACTTGTAGAACTTCCGTTTCCGGCTTCTAAAAAAGCATCCTGAAGATCCTTCCCTAAATTATAATATTCATAAGAATTGGGAACAGAGTTGAAATCTCCCGCAAGAATTACAGGATAAGGTGAAAGGTCCACTACCTTTCTGATTTTTCTGATCTGCTCTTCATGCGCCTTAAAAGTAGGAATCATGTGAGAGAGAAGATCATTAATTTTCCCCGCCTGTTTTCCGAAACCATTAAACTGAAGCATTGATTTATGCAGTCTGAATGGTTCCAGATATACATTTACAATTCTTATGATCTTACCATTGATATCTACATCAGCATAAAAGGAATTTCCACGGGAATTATCTGTGATCAACTCTTCCTGTCTTACGATTTTATGTTTTGTTTTTAGAATAACCGAAGGATATTTTACGAGATCCTGTCTTAAAGCCCTGTTGGTATCACGCTCCTGTACCAGAATAATATCTGCATTTTGATCTGTGATATATTTTTTAACCTTGTCCCATCCAAAATCTCCATACTTTACATTAAAAGTAAGTACTTTGATATCTCTTATACTTTTAACATTAGCTGTTTTGGGGGTAAAATTTACCCATCTTCTGATCGGATTGTAAAAAAGAAATATTCCTAAGACAAAAGCAATGGCAATTTTTTTCCGCTTAACGACCCAGACTAAAGTTAATAGGATATATAATGATATTAAATAAGGAAAACCTAGTGACAACAGATTCAGAGCCCCCAAAAGATTAGGAGGAACCCATGCATTTCCGAGTGTACACAACAGTAATACAGCAACGGTAATATGAACAAATAACAGAATCTGGCGAAACTTCATGAAAAAACAGTCTAGGTACTTTGATTTTTAAGCAAAAACCCTACCAAGATCAATATTTTAACGTTTTTTTATGAGTTTAAGGATTGAGTTTAAAGGTCGAAATAACAGGATAATGGTCTGAAAGCTTTACAGAGCGGTCTACTTTATAACTTATTGGCTCTATTGTTTTTGACGAAAAAACATAGTCAATTCTAATTGGAAATTTATAATCGTGAAAACTTGTAGCACTTCCTTTTCCAACTTCAACAAATGCATCTTTCAAACCTTCAGATAAATGATAATATTCATAAGAATTGGGAACCGAATTAAAATCACCCACTAAGATCACAGGATAAGGTGAATTATCTATTCCTTTTCGGACTTTTTCTACCTGTTCCTGATGCATTTTAAAGGTAGGAATTAATCTTTTGACGATATTTTTTAGCTTTTCCTCATCGGCATCACTATTTCCATTCAGCTTTACCATGCTTTTTTCAAACTTAAAAGGCTGCAGATATACATTGATAAAGCGGTAAATCTTTCCTTTTATCTCAATATCAGTCTGATTGGCATAGGCATTATTGTATTCATAATTGCTGTCGATCAGCTGTTTTTGATCAATAATCTTATATTTTGAATAGATTGAAATCAATTGGGTTTCCTGGCCACTTTTCAATCCTGTGAATTCATATTTTTTATCACCTCCGTATTCCTGCAGCAAAACAACATCAGCATTAAGGCTATTTATATATTTCTCAATATTTTCAACACCGAAACCTCCTGCCTTTATGTTAAAAGAAACAATTTTTAAATCGGCACTTTGTTTTTTATCCGACGAATAATTGACCCATCTCTTAACAGGACCTATAAAGATTAATCCCAGAAACATAAATAGAAATGCTCTCTTTTTCCAGCTGAAAATCCAGAAAAAAGTAAGCAGAACATATCCTATCACCAAAACAGGAAAGCCCAGAGAAAGCAAATTAAACCATGGGAATATCTTCGGCGGAACATAGGCATTCATCAACATTCCTAACAGAAGCAGAAAAATACCTATATGGAATATTAAAAATACAAGTCGAAGAACCTTCATGAATATCTGTTACGGATTAAATCGGTATAAATGTTTCTTCCAGATTCTTGCTAAAACCCAGCCGACCAGAGCACCACCTACGTGCGCAAGATGCGCAATTCCACCTCCGTTTCCTGATACTCCTAAATATACAGAAACAGCAATGACAACCGGCATCAGGTATTTAACTTTAATAGGAACAGGGATAAACATCATCGCAATCTTAGAATCTGGATACAATGTTGCAAAAGCAGTCACTACACCAAAAATAGCTCCAGAAGCACCCACCATCGGCGTTCTTAATGCAATATACAGCTGTTGAGACAATTCTTGTCCTTCCTGTGTTGTCGCACTAATATTTAAATTTCCAGAATATCCAATTGCTGCTTTAGGATAAATTTCAGCAGCATTAATTCCTAAGCTGTCCAGAGTAGAAACAATTTGCTGTACCTCAATAAAATTCCAAAGGTTAAACAAAAAGAATGCCCCTAACCCACTTGCAAAATAAAGTATTAAATATTTTTTCTCACCTAATGTTTGCTCCAAAATCGGCCCAAAGCTCCAAAGCGTAAACATATTAAACAAAATATGCATAAACCCACCATGCATAAACATATGGGTAATAATCTGCCATGATTTGAAATTCGGTGAAAATGGATAAAATCCGGAAAGTGAATTATATAATTGCGGAAACAAGAAATTTGCTATTATAAAAACAATAACATTAAGAATGATGATATTTCTTGTAACCGGTGGTATATTATTAAACATCTTTTAAAATTTATTTTTAAAATCATTAAAAGGAACTTCAAAGAAGCATCTTTTTCCGTTGGGTAAAAACTCCGGGAAACCTAATGCCGTAAAATCTTTGATAAGCTGTTCCGCATCTTTTTTATAAATAAAATCAAATCTCGATTTCGACTGCAGCTTACCCCATTGATTTTGATAAAACTGCATAAACTCTTCTTCCGTTTTGTACTCCAGAATCTCAAAAAGATTTTCAAGGAATTTCATTACCTGAGTCTCTTTCAATCCTTCAGGAACGGCATCTATTCTCAATACGCTTTCATGAGCCACACTCATCTCAAAGCCCAGCTCCGGAAGATATTTCTTGATCGATTTATACTTTGTATTCTCAATCTCATTCATGTGGTATTCCAAAGAAAATAGCAGTGCATGACTGCCTGTCGCACTTTTTTTAGTAGGCTTACTGCTTTCAGAAACCATCAGTCTGTGCATTCTTCCTAAATCCAGCATCAACGTTCTGTCCCCTTTATTGAATAACCAATATCCATTGGGCAACCTCATCAGATCTTCATCAAAATCTTCATCTTCAAAAAGATTGATTTTTGAAGGCTCGGCCGTGATATTGGTATGGTACATCTCTGTCAGGTTCTGAATTTCTCCCTGATTAAAAACCTCTCTTTCTTCCAAAAACGGATTGTAATCTTTATCGACGATAATCTCAGGCATTTTGATCATTCCTCCACCATTGCTTTTACTTGGAGAAGAATTCATCATGCTGTCCAATTCAGGATCTCTCTCAAAATCAAGACTTGGAGCTACATTATAAATCCCTAAAGATCTTTTTATCGTAGAACGGATTAAAGCAAAAATAAGGTGCTCATCCTCAAATTTTACTTCCGTTTTCTGCGGATGAATATTAACATCTATTTTTTCAGGATCAAGATCTAAATAAAGGAAAAATGTCGGAACATAGCCCGGCAACAATAATCCTTCAAAAGCTTCCTGAACCGCTTTATTAAAATATGGACTTTTAAAATACCTGCCGTTTACAAAAAGAAACTGCTCTCCCCGGGTCTTTTTAGCACCTTCCGGCTTGGCGACAAATCCCTGAAGCTTACACCAGATAATATCTTCTTTAATAGGAATTAACTGCGGTTGTAATTTTCTTCCGAAAACATCTACAATACGCTGCATTAAGCTTCCTTTTCTCAGTCTGAAAATCGCTTCGTCATCATGAAACAAAGAAAACTCAAGACTTTCATGAGCTAATGCAATACGCTGAAATTCATCAATTACATGTCTGAATTCGACATTATTATTTTTAAGAAACTTCCTTCTGGCAGGAACATTATAAAACAGATTTTTAACTAAAAAATTAGAACCTTCTGCAGTTTGTATCGGATCCTGAAACTGAAAAACACCTCCTTCAATATAGATATTGGTGCCAATTGTAGCAGTTTTCTGTTTTGTTCGTAATTCAACCTGAGAAACCGCGGCAATAGAAGCCAGTGCCTCACCACGAAATCCTTTCGTTATAATCTTAAAAATATCTTCTGTACCTCGGATTTTGGATGTCGCATGTCTTTCAAACGCCATTCTGGCATCTGTTTCAGACATCCCCTTCCCATCATCTACAACCTGTATCAGATTTTTTCCGGCATCTCTAAGGATCAACTCTATTTTGGTAGCTTCTGCATCAATAGCATTTTCCAAAAGTTCTTTCACGATAGATGCTGGTCTCTGCACCACCTCTCCTGCCGCAATTTGGTTGGCTACATGATCCGGTAAAAGCTGAATAATATCTGACATAAAATAAGTAAATCAACTTACAAAAATAGTTAATGAAAACGGGAATTAAAACAATAAAACCGTGAATTAAAATTTAATTATCAACAATTCTGCCACTTTATCCCCATTACCATGATCAGCCTGAGTTTAAAAGATGATCACTACTCATCGCCCTGTTTTAAAAGAACACCCCTTTCCCATGACAGAAAAGAGGTGTTTCACAGCTAGTTTACACAAAATTAATACTGATATTTATATCTCTTATTTAACATTGTCTTTTTAAAATATATTCTTCAGATTATTATCATCAGAATATTTATTCATCAAATACAAGCTTTCGCTTCTTTTCTCTTTTGGGTTTAATTTCAGGAATCCCATGGATTTTATCATATAAGTATGCCATTAAATTCGGCTTCTTATAAATTTTACTGTATCTGTACTGCGTATTGAAGTGTCTGATATGAATTTTATAGGCATCATAACCAATAACGACCAACAAACAAAAGCTGATAACATAAAACACTCTGAATTCCAGATAATAATACGTTAATCCTGAGAACACCGCACCCAAAACATAGGCCACCATGATACTTGACAAGAGTTTTGCTCTTCCGATCAGCTCCCCGTTTTTTCTAAATTTTTTCTGGGTAAACATGGAAAATAAAATCCCCAAATCGGTCGTGGTACCCGTAAGGTGGGTGGTCTTCACGGAGAAGTTCGAGATACTTGCCGTCAAACCATTCTGAAGACCTGTCGCAAATAGCATTAAGGCTACTAAATATTCTGTTTCTTCAAGGGTTTTCTGATAAAAAAACTGTCCGTACACCCCTACAAATAATAAACAGATGATCTCCAACACAATAGGCATGGCGTGCGCGAAATATTTACTCTTTTTATTGAAATTAATCACAATAAAATTTGATACGAAGCTTCCGAAGAAGAAAAGGAAAATCCAAAGTCCTACAACGGCTACCTGTGTCCAGTTTCCTTTACTGATTTCTGCCGCTAAAATGGCATAGTGTCCTGTTACGTTTGACGTAAAAGAGAGAAATATTAACAAGGATGCTATATTTATAGTACCTGCCGTGAAGGCAGTCAGCGTTCCCAGTCTAATGTTGTCTCCCAACGTCCTGCTGTTACTATAATTTCTTAACATTTTTTAATTTTTAATAGTGGGTTTATTTTCTAGACCTCAACAAAGATCTCGGCCAATCTTCCTCTTTCAGGAAGTCTTTCAGGAATCTCAACTTTAATTTCGTGAGATGGAAGGTCTTTGCATTTTTTGACATAAGGAATAATATCGAATTTCCCTTTACCTCTGCTTTTAATGGAAGGCGAATAATAAGCCTCTTCAATATTTTCTGCTTTTACATAATTATTAAAAGTTCTCTGGAAGCTTCCTGTAAAAATATCGCAGATGATTTTATTAATTAAATGAGGGTATTTATTTTTTATAATTCCAAAAGCATCGTTAAATTCCTGTGGTCTTATTTTATTAAAGACGGTACTTTTAGTTGTAAACAGAAGATCTCTGATAGAATCTCCCATATCATATCCCGAAACCAAAAGAATGTCATACTGATTCGGGTCTTCATTCGCATCTTTCTCTTTAAGTACTTTTTTCAATATATTCAATGACTCAAGAGAGTAATCTGTGGCAATTAAAATTTTTCTGGTCATATGATGTAATATTTAGTTTCGTGTTATCTTATTTTGATAATACAAAACTATACTGACCAAATTAGAAGCTCTTTGGAATAGAATTAAAATGTGATTAAAGAGATTAAAATGAGATTAGAAAATTGTTAACAGCAGTTAATACAGCCAAGAAAAGCCGTTTATCTATACTGCAATAATAAGTTTTGCCCTAAAATCGGGATAATGAAGCCAAATCAGACTTCTTTTCCTTCCTGCATCATCATACTGTAAAAATTCGGAAAACGCATCTGAACCGTTGTCCCCTGATTTTCATGAGAACTTACAATCAATTCACCATGGTGCATCCTCACAATATTTCTCGCCAAAGGAAGACCGATTCCGTAGCCTTCGTAGTTTTTGGTATTCGAGGCCCGGAAGAAAGGATCATAAATTTTATTCATTTCCACTTCCGGAATTCCGATGCCATTATCTTTTATAATGATGTATACATCGGTATCTGTCGCTCCCAATGAAACTTTAACCTGCTGAAAATTAGAATACTTGCAGCCATTGTTAATAATATTGGTCACGGCAAGATGCAGCAACTGTTCATTTCCCTGAACTTTAAGTTTTTTGGGGTTATCCGGCAACATACTTATATCCAGATAGATATTGTTTCTTGAATCCAGCCTTCTTAAAGTTTCAATAACATCCCAAAGCAGCTGATCGATTCTTACCTTGTCAATTTTCTGAATCTTTCCGTCAAAACCGGTTTGGGCGATCATTAATAATGCTTTGATTTTCTTATCAAGCTTTTCCGCTTCATCCAGAATGACTTCCAGAGTTTCTTTATATTCATCAGCGGTTCTGCTGATAGAAAGTGCAACATCTGCTTCGCCCATGATAGAAGTAAGCGGTGTTCTCAGCTCGTGAGACACATTTCCAATCAGGTGATTTTGAGTTTCAAAAGAGGTTTCGATACGATTCAACATATCATTAAAGGTATCTACCAACTCATTAAGTTCTTTATTATCCGGTTGAGCTTCAAGTCTTAAATGGAGATTTTCCGAGCTTATCTCTTTTACCTTCCCGGTAATTTTTAAAATCGGTCTGAATAAAGTTTTAGACAAATAAAAAGAAAAAATCATACTAAAGAAGAGTGAAAGCACAATACAGGTAATCAATGTTCTCTTTAAAAATCCCAAATAATAAACCACATAATGGTTTTTGGCCGAGGCTATGGCAATATAATCTTTATCATCATATTTAAAAGTCTGCCCGATATAATAGAACTCTTTGTCATTATAATTGGCTTCCCCATTTTTTACAATGCTTTTGAAAAAATAATCGGGAATATGAACCTCATGGGAGATTTTTTTAAAATTGGAATCGGTAGGAACGGCAAAAACATAGTCTTTTTCCATCGGAAGCTCCTCATCATTAAGACTGTTTAAGACGTAGTTTTCAGGCAAATCAAGATCTTCTTTGCTTTTTTCAATCTGTACAATCGTAGTCGTACGGATTTTCAGCAACTCATAAAACCTCTGATGCGAAAAATTAACGATCGAGAAATAAACCAATCCGCTAAACAACAATATGATGGCGGTAAAAACCAACATCAAAAGCACCATCGTTTTGGTCTGATTTGTGATCACTTTATTAAACATCCATTATGGTTTTTTCAACACGTAGCCCATCCCTATCACCGTATGAATCAATTTATTATCGTCCTGATGATCTAATTTCTTTCTTAGGTAATTGACATATACATCCACGACATTAGTTCCCAGTTCATAATTCACCCCCCAAACAGCATCTAGAATTTCAGCCCTTGAAATTACTTTTTCAGGGTTATTAAGAAAATACATCAGAAGTTTATATTCTGTAGAAGTCAGGGAAATCTCTTCTCCTCCACGGGTCACTTTTTTTGTATAATCATTCAGTATAAGATCTGAAAACTGAAAAACATGTTCATTATCAATTTCCGGCTCTGCAACTTCCTGAATATTTCCACTTCCATTACTTCTCCTCAATAAGGATTTTACGCGGGCTACCAATTCTATAAACTTAAAAGGTTTTACCAGATAGTCATCGCCTCCGCTTTCCAGTCCGAGAACGATATTTTCTGAAGTTCCCAAAGCCGTTAAAAACAAAATAGGAACATGCTTATTGGTTTTTCGGATCTCTTTACAGACATCCAGTCCATTCATTTCAGGAAGCATGATATCCAAAATTACAAGATCGAAATCATTTGACTGCACCAATTGTACACCGGTACGTCCGTCAAAAGCAACAGAAATTTCATAGCCGTTTTCCTGAAGTCCTTTTTTTATAAAAGAGACAACGCTCGTTTCGTCTTCGATCAGAATAATTTTTTTCATTGAAATAAGGAATTAGACAAAAATAGAAAAATTATTTGGGTTAGAGAGTTACCGGTAGAAGGAAGCCGGGTGACGGAAACTTACAAAATATCATTTATTAATTCTTCACCATCCCTTTTTAGCCTTTACTCTATCCGTTTCCGCTGCAATAAATTTTTATTAATTGATTTTAATCTTTGTAAACCTATTGAGAATAATATTACATTTGTCAGTAATAAAAATAAGTGAAACACTTGGTTAAATTATAGAATATTATGAATGATTTTTTAATAGGTATCGGCAAAAGATTAAAAGACATCAGAAAAAAGAATAATTTAACCATCAATGAACTGGCTTTCAGAGCCAATGTAAGCAACGGTTTAGTTTCGCGGATTGAAAACGGAAGGACCATCCCTTCTCTTCCTGTACTTTTGGATTTAATTCAGTCTCTGGAAATTGATGCCAGCTATTTTTTTGAAGGCGTTGAAAAAAAATCAAATGCCAAATTCATCCATCTTCCCAAAGAAAATCAGCAGCTCATCGAAAAAGAAGTGGAAGCTGAAGGATTTAAATACATGCATATCTTCAGCAAAAGCCTGCACTCATTGGGATTCGAAGCTGTTTTATTAACTCTTGAACCGAATTCTAAAAGAGAAAAAGTAATCACCGATGCCTGGGAATTTAAATACATCTTAAAAGGCGAAGTTAAATACATCATTGACAATGAGGAGGTTATTTTAAAAGAAGGCGATTCTTTATATTTTAACGGAAAATTTCCACATGTCCCAGTTAGCATAAGTGAAGAAAGCTGTGTCATGCTTGTTCTTTATTTCTATTCCAATCAAAATTAATAATGTACTCAAAGTAATTTTTTGATCTTTAATTCCTTTCATTTTTTACAATAACTAAACTTTGTTTTAGCATAAAAGTTTACAAATATTCAACTTTCTCATTTTTGAGCAAGGTTAAAATTAACGTATCGTTAATCAAAAATTCTACTATTTTCAATAAAAGCGATACACTACTTAAACGTAAAAGCTATTCTTAAAATTCACCAAAACCCCTTTTAAATGCCCATTTGATATGGATTTTTAATTTTTACAGATAAAATTCGTCCGTAAAATCTGCTTAACAAACTCTTATCAATTATTAATCATTACTTAACATAAAATTATTACATATATTAAAATTATTAAGTTGATTTGCATAAAAAATTTAATATTTGTAAAAATGAAAACAAATTTAGAGAATTTGCTTATCCTTGTTTTTGTCTGTTGCATCACCTTTATATCAGCACAAAAACAATTAATCATAGGAACTGTGCTGGATGACAGCCAGCCTCTTCCGGGAGCTTCCATAAAAATCAACGGAACTTCCAAAAATACATCGACAGACGTTGACGGAAAATTCACAATCAACGACCTGGAAACAGGAAAATATATTCTACAGATAAGTTATATTGGTTATGAGCCCTCAAATATCGATCTAGATATAAAAACAGGAGAAACAGTAGATTTAGGAAGTATAAGGCTTTCCCAGAAACAAAAAAACATCGATGAAGTAGTTGTTTCCGGAACGATGAAAAATACGGAAGCCAGAGCATTAAACATTCAGAAAAATGCAATCAATATTTCCAATGTCATTGCTTCAGACGGAATCGGAAAGTTACCGGACAGAAATGCTGCAGAAACCGTTCAGAGAGTCCAGGGAGTTTCAATTGAAAGAGATCAGGGAGAGGGAAGATTTGTTTCTCTAAGAGGACTTCCTCCATTTTGGGCATCGACAACTATTAACGGAAACAGGCTGCCAACCGCAGAAGAGGAAACCACCTCCAGAGCTACAGCTTTTGACTTTTTTCCTACAGAGCTGATTTCTTACGTTCATGTTAATAAATCTTTCACGCCCGATATGGAGGCAGACGGAATAGGTGGAGGTGTAAATTTCATCACCAAAACACCACCCATGAAAACCGAATTCAAAGCAACTTTGGGAAGTGGCTATAATGCAAAATCTGATAAAGGAGTTTACAACATCGGATTGCTTTACGGAGGCAGGACAAAGGATAAAAAATTCGGCTATTTATTCAACTTTGCACATTTCACCAGAAACTGGTCGACGGATAACTTTGAAGCAAGAAGAAGTGGTGATGAAGGAGTATTCAGACTGGAACTCCGGGATTATAACGGGGTAAGAAAAACAACAGGAATCAATACAGCATTCGAATATGTGCTGTCACCCAAGAGCACAATATATTTAAAAGGAATGTACGGAACTCTCTCTGATGATGAAACCCACTACAAGCACAGAATAAGATTTGATAAATTCAATGCCGGAAATGGCACAGCAAGAGTGGAGCTGCAAAATATTCACAACTTATTAATTACAGAATTGACGTCTATTTCATTAGGCGGAATTCACACCGTAAAGAAAGGAAAAATAGACTGGGACCTGTCTTATTACGATAACCGGTTTAAGTATGGAAATATTCCTGATAAGCAGAACAATTCCTATTATGTCATTAAATATACTCAATCTGGTGTCGGTATCAATCCTGATTATATTGCAGATCATGGAAACGGACCGAGAGCTTATTGGAAAGCTGATGGCGGAAAACTGGATTATAAAGATCCTGATGCATTATTTGGTTTCTACAGCGATCCTAATTTCAAAATGGATGCTTCACAAATGAGATTCACCGATCTTGAATTTTACAAAGTTTTCGTTGAAGAAAAAGATAAAATTGTAGCTGCTTTCAATCACGAAATTAATGCATCCGACAAATTAACTTTAAAATATGGTTTTAAATATCGTGACAAAGAACGTAATGCAAGATTCTCCGATATTTTCTATACCTGGGCGAATGGAACTGCCCCACTTTTATCAGACTATTCTCAATACATCACCTCACAACCGAACGGAACGAAATATTTAAGCGAAATGAACGCCCACATCGGCAATACGTTCGGACCTGTACTCTCAACCGGAGGAATGGATCAGTTCTGGTTTCAGAATAACGGAAGTTTGAAAATAAACACCGCAGATTCAGAAGCACTGGAATACAACAAAGCATTAGGACGAAATTTTGACGTATTCGAAAAACATGCTGACGCTTATGGTATGGGAACCTACAAAGTGAATGAGAAAATTACCATCTTGGGAGGAATCAGATTATCAAATACCCATACAAAAGTAAAAGGCTATAGTGTAATTGATGATGTTTTAACTCCGGTTGAAAACACTAAAAATTATCTTGCCGTGTTGCCGATGTTACACCTTAAGTATGCTTTAAACGATAAAACAAACCTTCGTTTTGCAGCAACCAGAACGTTCTCAAGACCCAATTTTGGAGATTTGACTCCGGGAGGAACTTATATAGAAGCTGATAACGAATTTAAAGGAGGAAATCCTAACCTTAATCCCACCTATTCTTTGAATTTTGATTTGATGGGCGAATATTATTTCTCAAATGTCGGGATTTTAAGTGGTGGTGTTTTCTACAAATCGATTACAGATCCTATTTTTCAGGATTCTTTTATCGGGACATATAACGGAATGAACGGAGTACAGTTTACCGCTCCGAATAATGGTAAAGCAGCCTGGTTGGGAGGAATTGAGCTGGGGATCAACAGAAGATTTGATTTCCTGCCTGGCTTCTTACAATATTTCGGAACACAGCTTAACGCCACTTTCATGACCTCAGAAATGGAAAAACCAAGTGGAAGAAAGGTAAAACTGCCCTATCAGGCGAAAGAATTGTATAATATTCAGCTATTCTTTGAGAAAAAGGGATTCAATGCCAGACTGGCCTATAACCATAAAGGGAAATACGCAGTTGAATATGCCGAAGAAGATTTAAACGATTCTTATTATGGTAAATACAGCAGCTTAGACTTTGGAGGATCTTACCAGTTTACAAAACACTTGATGCTGTACGCTGATGTCAATAACATCCTGAACAAACCATTGATTTATCATTTCGGAAAAGATGAAACGCGCCCGGAACAGGTTGAATATTATGGTGTAAGATGTAATCTGGGAATAAAATTAAATTTCTAAATTAATTAAAAATGGCCCAATCCATTAATAAAAAATCACAGGTAACCCTGAAAGCAGCATTCGCTGCTTTTGGGATCTACTTTTGCATGTATGGCTTTAGAAAACCATTTACAGTAGCTTCTTTTGAAAGTCTTTCTTATTTCGGGATCGATTATAAGATTTTAATTATAATTGCTCAGGCGGTCGGCTATTTTATTTCAAAATTTATCGGAATAAAATTTATTTCAGAATTAAAACCTGAAAAAAGAATCTTCTATTTATTCACCTTCATTGCGGTTGCAGAGCTTTCCCTATTAGGATTTGCTGTAGTTCCGGCTCCTTACAACATTATTTTTATGTTTATTAATGGTGTACCACTCGGAATGATCTGGGGAATTGTTTTCTCCTATATCGAAGGAAGAAAAACCACTGAAATTATCGGATTGTTTTTATGCTCAAGCTTTGTAGTTTCTTCGGGGTTTACAAAATCTGTCGGGAAATTTTTAATGGATACCTTTAATATTTCAGAATTCTGGATGCCATTTTCTGCCGGATTGATTTTCATTATCCCGTTAATATTATTTGGTTTTCTTATTGAGAAAATCCCTCAGCCGACGGAAGAGGACATTTTACTGAAAAATAAGAGACAACCACTTGATAAAAAAGGCAGGAAAGAGCTCATCAAACAGTTTTTTATTCCGATCGTGTGCATTACTTTTTTATATGTGAGCTTAACTATTTTAAGAGATTTCAGAGACAATTTCAACCGTGAAATCTGGGATGGGCTGCACATCAAATTCGACAGTTCAATCTTCACCCTCACGGAAATTCCCATTGCAATTATGGTTCTCCTTATTTTGAGCTTCATGGTGAAAGTTAAAAACAATAAAAAAGCTTTCGCTTATTACCATTATATTCTTTTTGCAGGAGTTTCTCTGGTTGGCTTTTCAACCTATCTTTTTCAGACGGGGTCGGTTTCACCGTTTATGTGGATGGTTCTTTCCGGATTTGGGATGTATATCTGTTATGTTCCTTTTAACGGAATTTATTTTGACAGAATGATCGCCGCTTTTGATATTAAAGGAAATGTAGGCTTTCTGGTGTACGTCGTGGATTCTTTTGGTTATCTGGGAAGCGTTTTAATTTTACTGTACAAAAACTTCGGATTTGCCCATACTTCATGGCTTAATTTTTATATTAAACTGAATTATATCATTGTAGCCATTGTATTAACGTCTTCGGTTATTGCTTTTCTGGCATTCCGAAGAAAAGCAAAACCCAAATCGGGTAATAATCAATATATCAATTTCGATTCATCGAAAATTAAAAATTATAGTTAAAAAATGACAACAAAATTTGACTTAATCGTTGTAGGAGGCGGAATATTAGGAACATTCCATGCCTATCATGCGCTGAAGAAAAATCTTAAAGTAGCCTTGCTGGAAAGAAATTCTGTACCTCAGGGAGCAACGGTTAGAAATTTCGGACAGGTTGTCCCTTCCGGAATGGACATTAAATGGCAGAATTTCGGAAAAGAAAGTTTAAAAATTTATGATGAACTTCATGCTCAGGCAGATTTAACGATAAGAAAAAACGGTTCTGTGTATATTGCCTCCAACGATGAAGAACTTCAGCTTATTGAAGAGCTTTATGAAATGAATAAGAACAACGATTACAAATCAATTCTTTTATCAAAAAACGACTGTATTCAAAAATATGATGGCTTACGCTCTGACTATTGCAAAGGAGGCCTGTTTTTTCCAAACGAAATATCCGTGGATTCTGCAGAAATGATTGTAAAACTCCACAGCCTTTTGCAGGAAAAATCAGGATTAAAAATTTTCTACAATACCACTGTTTCCGAAACTTATGAAAATGATAACGGATGTATAGCTATCGCGTCAGACGGAACCGAATTTAATGCTTCAAAAATCATCATCTGCGGCGGTCATGAGTTTAAAACATTGTACCCAACTGTATTTAATGAAAGTGATCTGGAAGTCAGCAAGCTACAGATGTTGCAGACAAAACCACAGGGAATTTATTCTCTTCCTGGAAATATTTTAACAGGTCTTTCCATCAGAAGATACGAGGCTTTTGAAGAATGTCCTTCTTTTCATCCCATTAAAGCTTCAGAGGAAAAAAATTCTTTCGAGAAGAAGTTCGGAATTCATATTCTTTTCAAACAGGCACTTGACGGATCAATTATTTTGGGCGACTCACACGAATATGCTGATGCAAAAAACGCTGATGACCTTGGCTATGATCTTAATATGGAAATTGATGAATTTATGATCAATGAAGCCAAAAAAATTATCGATTTACCTACTTACGAAATTCAGAGAAGATGGTTTGGAATTTATTCACAATGCAAAACCCAGGATATTTTTGAACATATGCCTTCTCCGAATATTCACATTATAACCGGGATCGGAGGGAAAGGAATGACAGGAAGCGGAGGCTTTTCAAAATTTAATATAGATAAAATTTACGCATAAATTAAATGAAAAATATAGAATTATTGGTTCTGGATATGGCCGGAACAACGATCGATGAAGATAATGTGGTGTATAAAACAGTGATGAATTCTGTAAATGATTATGGTTACCATGTCACTTTAGAAAAAGTTTTATCTGTCTGTGCCGGTATGGAAAAACTGGAAGCTATTACCAGCTTATTAAAGGAAATTGGAGGAAACGAAGAAGATGCATCCGCTATTTTTGAAAATTTTTCAGATCAGTTAAAACTTTCCTATCAGAATCTTGATGTAAAACCAATCGATGGAGTTGAAAATTTCTTGCTGAGCATGAGGTCAAAAAATAAAAAAGTGGTGCTGAATACAGGATATACCGGTGAAATCGCACAGCAACTTTTAGATAGATTAAACTGGAAAGAAAATGTCCATTTTGATGCTATGATCACTGCAGATGATGTTTCAGAAAGCCGCCCAAGCCCCGCCATGATCCATCTTGCAATGGAGAAATTTAATATCACTAGACCCGAATCGGTTTTAAAGGCCGGAGATTCCGTCATAGATATTGAAGAAGGGAAAAATGCAGGCTGCGGGCTTACTATCGCCGTATTATCGGGAGCTCAAACCCGAACGGAACTCGAAAAATCAAATCCCGATTATATTTTAAATACAATTTCTGAGGCTGAAGACATTCTTTAAACTACTTCTTTCAATTTTAGCTTACTTATTCAGCCTCAATTTTAGTTTATATATCAGAACTATTTAATTATCAAATAATTAATATTGGGTTCACACATGTTTACAAATAGTAAATTAATTTTACAATTATTAAATTAAAATTACTATTTGTAAACTTTTTCTTTTTTCAAAACTCTTACTTTATGAAAACAAAACTATTCTCAATGGCTGTTTTAATGAGCTGCTTTTTTGGAGCTCAGACTAAAAAAGTTCTTTTTATCGGTATTGATGGTTGCCGCGCGGATGTCATGATGTCTTCCAATACACCCAACATTCACAATCTGATCAATCAATCTATTTATTCTCTGGATGGGCTTTGTGCCGCTACAACCTGGAGCGGAAACGGCTGGAGTACCATGCTGACAGGAGTCTGGCATACGAAACACAATGTTCAGGACAATAATTTTACCAGTCCAAACTATACAAACTATCCCGATTTTCTGACAAGAGCAGAAACGTACAATCCGAATTTAAAAACGATCTCTTTGGCTCATTGGGCTCCGATCAATGACCAGATTATTCAAAATGCAGACATACAGACCAATTTAGCAAGTGATCTGGCGGTAAAAAATGCAGCTGTAAATGCTTTACAAAATGACAATCCTGATATTTTATTCGTTGATTTTGATGATGTAGACCATGCGGGACACTCCTATGGATTTAATGCGAATACGCCTCAATATGTATCATCTATGCAGACCACAGACACTTATATCGGTGAAATTGTAAATGCTATGAAAGCAAGATCTACTTATAATAATGAAGACTGGCTGGTTGTTTTAACGACAGACCACGGAGCTACAGATTCTTCACATGGTGGAGGAAGCCTTTCTGAAAGAGATATTTTCACAGTATATTCCAATCCCGGATTTACGCCTCAGCAGATCAGTAAAACGGTTTTAGAATCCAGCAAAACATTCAGCCAACTGAGCTTTCCGGCAGGAACCTACGCAAAGCCTGCTAATCAGACACCTTTCAATTTTGGGGCTGGTCAGGATTTCACGATTGAATTCTGGGTAAAACCGAATGCAGCCTATTCAAGCGATCCGGTGATGCTGAGCAATAAAAACTGGGCTAACGGAAAAAATAAAGGTTTTGTCATTTCAGGATATTCAGGGCAAACTTTTAAAATGAATATCGGTGACGGAACCAACAGAATAGATCTGGTAGGCGGAAAAGTAGAAACCAACCAATGGAAACATATCGCTGTAAGCTTTGACAGAGACGGATTGGTAACAATGTACGAAGACGGTGTTCCGGTAACTTTTGCTAAAATGAATATGATCGGAAATATTGACTCTGGGCTGCCATTAACCATCAATCAGGATGGAACGAATACTTACAATCTAAATTTAGCAGCTTCTTTTAAAGATATCAGAATCTGGAATTCAGCACTTCCGAATGATGTGATTATCAACTGGGCCAACCAGGATGTTACTTCTTCACATCCTTATTATAATCAGTTACTGGCCAATTATAAGTGCGATCAGACTTCCGGAAACACATTGGTTGACTCTAGTCCAAATAACAATAATGCAGCAATCACTGGATCTCCAACTTATAGTGCCAATACTGCAAATACTTTTAAAATTTATAATTATCTGACCACAACAAGAGAAACAGATCATTTCCCAACGGTATTAAACTGGTTGTGCATCCCCGTTCAGTCTTCATGGGGTATAGATGGAGTCAATAGAATTCCTGTTTGTCAAAACGGAAGCTTATCTACCGGCGACATCAAGGCTACAGCTAATGATTTTAAAATTTATCCCAATCCTGCTTCTCAGAACATCAATATTCAATTCAAATCTGAAGAAAAGGAAATGAAAGCTGAAATTATTGACGCAAAAGGATCATTGGTTTTATCAAAAAAAGTAAAGTCTTCCAATGGAAGTTATGATGAAAAAATTGACATCAACGGGCTATCAAACGGTCTTTATTTTATCAAAATCATCGGGGCATCAAAATCTCTTTCAAAAACTTTTATTAAAAAATAGATACATCGCATTAAAGTAATTATTAGATTTACATTTTTGATATTAGAACAAAGATCATCCGGTCCAAGTTCTAATATCTTTTTTTGTTTCTATTGGTCCAGCTTCAAAAGCATTCTTGTATCGCAGCGCTCATAAGGTGAGTCTACCGTAGGAACATGTTTAAATCCCAGTTTCTCGTAGAGTTTTATAGCCGGAACAAGAGAAGAATTTGTTTCAAGAAAAATTTCTTTAGCATTCATCTTTTCAGCCCTATCAATTAATGCATCACCGATTAAATATCCAATCTTTTTACCCTGCGCTTTCGGGCTTACTGCCATTTTCGCCAATTCAAATATCAAGGGTTCAGCAGAGGACTTTATCAATGCACAGGTTCCCACTACTTCATTATTCAGAAGAGCAAAAACAATTCTTCCTCCTTTATCGAGAATATATTCCTGAGGATGATCCAGTGCCTTATAATCACTTGCCTCCATTTTAAAGAATTTACTGATCCATTCTTCATTCAATCTTCTGAAATCCTTTTGATATCCTGATTCATATTCCACAATTATCACTTCATTATTAGAATCACTCATTGCTTTGTTTTTTATATTAAATTCTGTTTTTTATCATTTTACCCAGTTTTTCAAGATCACTTTCTACGCGATCTGTCCATTCTAAGGCATAGTTAAGACGCATACAATTCTGATATTGGTTGTATTGAGAAAACATTCTCCCGGGGGCAAAATTAATTTTCTGACTGAAGGCTTCATCATAAAGATCTTCTGTGCAGATTCTTTTATCAAGCTCCAGCCAGAGCATAAACCCACCTTTTGGTCCTGAAACCTTTGTGTTATCAGGAAAATAAGCCGCTACAGACTTTTGAATCTGAAGATAATTGGCGTATAATTTATTTCTGAAAGTTCGTAAATGATGATCATAACGGCCATGCTCAAGAAAATCTGCAATTACATCAGAATACAGTGAAGGGCTGCAAACCGTCTGTACAATTTTCTGACGGATTATTTTCTCTTTAAATTTTCCGGGAGCTACCCACCCGACCCGATATCCCGGCGCCAAAGCCTTTGAAACAGATCCTATCCACATGACAAGACCTGCTTCATCATAATATTTGCATGGTTTGGGTCTTTCTGCCCCGAAATAAAGATTTCCGTAAATATCATCCTCAATCAGAGGAACATTATATTCTGTAATCAGCCTTACCAGCTCTTTCTTGTTATCATCCGGCATCTGAAAGCCTAACGGATTGTTGAAATTGGTCACAAAACAGCATGCCGATAATGTGGGAAGAACTTTCTTTAATTCATCCAAATCTACACCCAAAATAGGGTGAGTAGGAATTTCCACCACCTTTAATCCCAACAACTGAATAGCCTGCAATATCCCAAAATATGCAGGGCTTTCCACGGCTACAGAATCTCCGGGTTTGGTAACAGCCATCAGACAGTTATACACTGCATTCATTGCTCCGGAAGTGATCACCAGATCATCCTCCGTAATTTTACCTTCTAAAACCAATGCCCATTTTGCCATTTCGCGTCGAAGATGCACACTTCCCTGCACGGGTTCGTAATCGGTACCGCTGTCATTTTTATTTTTTATAACATTGACGATCGATTTCTTAAGCTTGGCTAAAGGCAGAAAACTTTTCCCGGGAATTCCCAGGGCAAACTGAGTCACATCTGTTCCGGCAATTGTTCCGAATACTTTATCCACTAAATCCTGAGGCGTATTTTTCCCTTCAGATATTTTCATTTTAGCAACAGAAGGAAGCTCTAACTTACGTTGAGAAGTCTGACTCACGAAATAACCGTACTTGGGTCTTGATTCTACCAGAGACCTGCTTTCAAGCTCCATATAGGCTTGTTTAACAGTGTTTAAGCTTACATTATAGAGTTTCTGCGCACTTCTGAGTGATGGCAGCCGGTCTCCAAACTGAAGAGTCTCACTCTGGATCTGCTCCGTTACGGATTTTGCAATTTTAAGATATAAAACATCCCTTGACATACAATTCTTTTTAAGTACATGTACAATTTAACAAAATCAGATCAGATTTATACCATCAGGAATTCAGCCAGTGAATCATTCTGGCAATACTGCTTATAAGCTGCTCTCTGTTTGTAAAATTCTCTGAATCCTTTCTTTCAAAATAAGTCTTTGCCTGATCTTTTAATTTATCCGTTTCTTCTTTTGTACAGCGTTCGGTTTCATAAATTTCAAAATCAATTTCATCATCCTGATTAATCACTAAACTGGCAAAAGCCACCGTTTTATGATTCTTTTTCACCAATAGAAAAGGAATTCCAAAGTTTTCATTAACCTTACTGACATTGAACTTTTGAAGAAAAATAGTTTTCAGCTCCGACATGTCTGATATATAGACTTCAGCAAATTGAAGCCGATCCTGATATTGAAGAGTCGTTTCCATATTACCTGCTTTTATGTAAACAAAGGTAAAACCTAATTAATCTAGGATACAGATACAGAAGTTTGTATTTTTATGGGTACAGAATTTATTTTTTTAATAGAAAACAAGAAAATGGGTAAAAATAAAAGATCCCTCAAATCTGAGAGATCTTATCCTATAAAATTTAATCTAATCATTATTTCGACTGAATATTTAATTCGAACAAAATAATTTTTTCCATTTGGCAATCGTATTTCTACTCATTTTGAGATCTCTTGCCAGCTCAGAATTATTCAGTTTGTTTTTTTTCTGATGATCAAGAATTTCAAGAATAGTTTCCTTGTCATATGAACGATGAGACTGATTAAACTGTTCCGTTTCTTTATCTTCATTCCCAAATATTTTTCTGTTAAGGCTTAAAATATCCAAACTTGACAGTTCTTTTTTACTGAGTATATTTTTGCATATCTCTTTTTTTTCAGGATACTTCATTTCTATCATATCCTTAAAAATCCTTTTATAATCCGGCGAAGTCGTTTTATGATTCGGGTCTTGTTTTATCATAGATTTGATTTTTTTATCACGAATTTACTTTTTCAAAATTTTCAGATAGATTGTATTTGTTCATCCACTTATAAAGGGTGGTTTTAGGAATCTTATATTCTCTTATAACCTGAATTTTTGTCTTCCTGTTGGTCTGAATAAGATCTATAATAAAATCGATCATTTCTTTTGTATAAATATTTTTTCGAAATTGCGGTAAAGCTGTATTAGCCGATGTAGAAGTATTATTTTTGAAAGACGCCTGGGGCGCGTAAAAGATCAGATGTTGAGAATATATTCTAAAAAAATCATACTCAAGAAGCTTACTCCACTGCAAGAGCAGATCGCAATCCAGTGAGCTGCTTACATACATTTCGTCTATGGCTTTTTCATCACATTTAAGGAAATTACAAATTCTTAAAATATCGAGCTCACATTCAATGACCCTCTGTCGGATCAAAGAACCCATATGGATGTCTTTTAAATGTTGCATAAATATTGAGTGTAGATTAATAGAAATATCCATCGAAACAACAAGAATGATATTATCAATAGATATATATTACTTGTATTAAATATTTAGCAAATTTACTGCAGATAGATTAAAAATATACTACTGCAATTACACTTTAAAAATACAAAATACTCAATTACAACAGCTTACAAAACACATGAAGTATAAAAGATGTACTTCCATCATTCTATTTATAATTCTTAAAGTCAGGATACATGTGGAAATAGAATAAATTTTAAAAAATTATTTCAATCAATCTACAAAATCTCATTGATTTTATATCTTCTCTTTTTTATATAGATTTTCATTGAATTATTAATGAAGGAATACCATAGAAAACCGGTATTGATAATGAAATAGATTCACCTGTTTTTAACCTGCTTAAAAACAAAAAACCCTCCGTAAAAAATTACAGAGGGTTTTAGTACCCCGGGCGGGACTTGAACCCGCACGCCAAAAGAGGCACAGGATTTTAAGTCCTGCGTGTCTACCAGTTCCACCACCAGGGCATGGAGTGGAGCGAAAAACGGGATTCGAACCCGCGACCCCAACCTTGGCAAGGTTGTGCTCTACCAGCTGAGCTATTTTCGCATACTGTGCGGATGAAGGGACTCGAACCCCCACGCCTCTCGGCACCAGATCCTAAGTCTGGCGTGGCTACCAATTACACCACATCCGCGTTGCTAATTCTGAAAACTTATTTTTTAAAAGAACTTGTTTCGTTTTTCCGTTTTCAGTGGTGCAAAGATAGGATAAATTCTTTTACCTCCAAACTTTTTAGCAAAAAAAATTAAAATTTTTACATTTTTTTTCTCTCGTAGCCTTTATTACGATTCATTTTCTTACTTTTACATCGTTAATTATTATGATATGGAATTACAAGGAACGGTAAAGAAAATATTTGATGCTCAGACTTTTGCGAGCGGTTTCCAGAAAAGAGAAATGGTGATTTTGACGCAGGAGCAGTATCCTCAGCCGATAAACATAGAATTTTTGTCTGATAAGATCAATTTATTGGATAATTTAAAAGAAGGAGAGAATGTAAAGGTGGGAATCAACATCAGAGGAAGAGAATGGGTTTCTCCTCAAGGTGAAACTAAATACTTCAACTCAATTACAGGTTGGAGAGTAGAAAAGGTGTTTGATAACGGTTCAGAACCTACACAGGCTGCCCATTCACAATCGGCATCTCCAGTATCCAACGAAAATCCGTTTGCCGGAGACGATGACGACGATTTACCTTTTTAATTAAAAGATAATACTTGAAATATTAATCCTGCTTTCTTAAGTGGGATTTTTTTTCCTTAAAAAATGGTTCGATTAGACGAAAACGAGATTTCATTCCCCGATCCGGAAATTTATGATGGCCATGAAGGCCTGATCGCTTTTGGCGGTGATCTGTCAATAGAAAGAATCTGGTTTGCTTATCAGTTGGGAATTTTTCCTTGGTATAATCCCGGGGAAGAAATTCTTTGGTGGTGCCCGGATCCGCGATTTGTACTGCATCCGGAGGAATTGAAGATCTCAAAATCGATGAAAAAAATACTGCAGCGCAATGTATTTACCTTTTCTGAAAACAAAAACTTCAGAGAAGTCATTAAAAACTGCCAGCAGACCAACAGAAAAGGACAAACAGGAACCTGGCTTTCGGATGAATTGATGGAAACTTTCATTCAGTTACACGAATATGGACTGGCACGAAGTATTGAAGTCTGGCAAAATGACGAACTGGTAGGTGGATTTTACGGGCTTCAGATCGGTAATGTTTTCTGCGGTGAAAGTATGTTTGCAAAAGTGAGTAATGCCTCAAAAGCAGGATTTATACACTTTGTTGAAAGTAACAAAAACAACATAGAGTTAATTGATTGTCAATCTCATACAGAGCACCTAGAAAGTCTGGGCGCCAGAATGATTCCTAAAATGGAGTTTTTAAAAATTTTACATAAAAACAATGAACGCAGATAAAGAAAAATGGATTCTTTTGGTCGTCCTGAGTATTATTTGGGGATCATCATTTATTTTGATTAAAAAATCACTTGAGCATTTCAGCCCGTATCAGGTTGGCGCTTTAAGGGTCTTAATTGCAGGAATTATTTTAATGCCAGTTGCGATTTCAAAGTATAAATTATTCCCGAAAAAGCATCTAAAATGGCTTCTGCTTGCAGCGTTTACAGGGAACTTTATTCCTATGTTTTTATTTCCGATTGCCGAAACAGAAGTGAGTAGCAGCATCGCCGGAATTATCAACTCCATGATGCCTATTTTTGTGATTATTGTCGGTGCTTTGATATGGAAATTTGAAACCACGAAACAACAGATTATCGGGACCATGATAAGCTTTACCGGAGTATGTTTATTAGCTTTTGGAGGCGACGGGGAAGGCGGAAAATTCAAACTGATTCCGATTTTATTATTACTGCTGGCCACTTTATGCTATGCTTTAAGTACAACCACCGTAAAATCTAAATTAATGGAAGTCTCATCAACGGTTTTATCTGCCTTTGTCTTTTCTTTCGTATTATTTTTTCCCTCATTAATTGCTTTAAGCTTTACGGGCTTCTTTTCAACCTTTAGTTTTAGTGAAAATAATTTAACCGGACTTATGTTTGTCGGTTTGCTTTCTGTTTTCGGAACAGGGCTGGCGATGATGATGAATTATAGACTTTTAAAAGTATCCACGCCTCTTTTTGCATCGACCGTTACTCTATTGATGCCTATTGTAGCTATTATTTGGGGATTCCTGGATGGTGAAAAACTCAGTATCCTGCAATTTGTCGGCGCCGGTATTATTATCGCAGGATTGATCTTTTTAAGAAGTAAGCCAAGCACTATAAAAAAATAAATCCTGCATTGCTGCAGGATTTTTATGTGAGTCAAATTTAAGTTAAATTTAAAAAAAACAGTCTAGCTGTAAAATTTCAGACTTCCGTCACAAGCTTACAACCCTTTAGTTTTTCTTTTTCACTTTCGCCTTAACCTTTTTCACCTCATCTTTGATGTAAGGATATTTTTTCTGCATATCCGTAGCCAGAGAAGGATCCAGTTCTAAAGCTTTCTGAAGAGATTCGATCCCTTTTTCCTGATCTTTTAAATTAAAATAGCAATTGCTAAGCTGATAGTACAATTCTGCCCTGTCGTGCGCTCTTAAAGCTCTGTTTAAGATCGTAACAGCCTCTTCATACTCACCCAATAACATGAGTACTTCTGAAAAAGCATACCAGTTATAGAACCTTGAGGGTTCTGCATCAACCAATTTCTTCAGACAAGAAAGGCTTTCTTCAAATTTCCCTGAATCAATGAATAAAAATGCTAATCTTTTTTGATAATCAAGATTATTTTCATTCAAATGAGTGGCTTCTTTTGCAAAGTGTAATGCCTCAGACATTCCGCCCATCTCTTCATAAAGATAAGACTGCTCCATCATCGCCAGATAAAACTGAGGATCTTCCCTCAATGATTTCTGGAAAGCATTTAAAGCTACAATCGGCTGTTTTAATGCTTTATAACAAAGACCGATTTTATAAAATGTGAAAGCTTTAGTATATTCAAGCTCCAGCATTTCTTCATAAACTTCAATCGCTTTTTGGTATTGTCCTAATGCTTCATAGCAAGCTGCTTTATTCGCATATACTCCAACAGAACTCGAGTTAATGGCCAACAGGTAATCGTACCCTTTTATAGCCTCTTCATAATTCTTTCTGTTGAAATAAAACTGTCCATATTCAAACCATGCGACTTCCGAATAGGCAAATTCATCCAGATATTCGTTAAGAAACGCAATGGCCTCGTCACTCTTATTCAAATCGGCAAAGCAGATCATACTGTTCTCCAGCGAATATTCATCCGTTGGATCTTCTTTCAAAGCTTTTTTATAATGTTTAAGAGCGTTAAAAGGATCTCCTAAATTTACATATTCATCCGCAATGAAGTTGTGAAGGAAGTTTTCTTCTTCTTTCAGTTCCAATGCTTTTTTACAAATTTCTATGGATCTTTTAGGATTTCCTAAATTCGAATAATACTTCGCATAGCAAACCAGGAAGTCGGTATTCTCCATTGACGAACCCTTCAACTCATCGATAAGCTCTTTTGCCGTATTATAGTCTTCCCACTCCAGAAGAATTTCAAGTTTTTTAATCTTGATATCCAGAGAATTGGGATGAAGCTTCAGACCATAATTCACCGCTGTATCAGCGTAATTAAAGTCACCCAGCTCCAGATAATAAACAATAATGTCTTCTAACTCTTCTGTATCAAAGTAGAATTCATCATTATTTTCCATCATTTCCTCGAACTTTTTTACAAGTTCATTTCCAAAATATTCTTCCAATACTTTTATCCTTCGTCAGCCAATGTTTGAATATGCTTACAAACCTCGACAAACTTGTTTAAATTAATATTACTTCTGAAATTTATAATTCAAAATGTATGCAAAGTTGCGAATTTTTTTTGACATTCATCTTCGTAAATTTCTATCTTAAAGATAGTGAAAAGAAGATTATAATCAAACCATTGTGGATAAAAAAAGAGGAGTTATCATTAAATTAACACAATTAATCGTTTTCTGTTCGGAATTTCGCTTTCCCAAACTCTTTCAATATCTTTTAAGTAAACTGTTTCTGTATCTATTTTTAATTTTCCGTTAACGGCAGCCTGAAACATCTCGGGAATAGTCTCCGAAAGGAGTAATTTCATCTCTTCCTGAGTCCAGCTTCCCAACCCCGAACCTGAAATCTGAATATCTGTGCCTCTTAAAATCTGTGATGACAGCTGAATGGTATCACCACTCATTCCTCCTACTGAAACCAAACGCGTTTTATGAGAAAAAGTGCCGTCACCTTTTAAAGCGGATAAAATATTTTCTACGGAACGACCCCAGATATAATCTACGATCACATCAATAGGTGTATTATCATGTATCTCTTTAATTTTTCGCTTAAATTCTTCCTCATTTAACTCCAAAGAGATCACCTCATCTGCTCCCAAATCAAGTAAAGATTGCAGAGCTTCCTTATTTCTTCCTGTAGCAATCACCTTTTCAGCACCATATAACTTAGCGATCTGTATCGCTACTTTCCCTGTTATTCCGGTTGCCCCATTGATAAGAACCGTTTCTCCGGCCTTTAATTTCGTTTTAAACTTCAGCCCCATTGCTGATCCCATCACAGCATTCGGCAATGCTGCCGCAACCGCAAAATCAAGTTCTTCGGGAATGGGAACGATCATCTTTTTATCAGCCACTGCTTTTTCGGCAACAGTACCTTTTTTACTAAAAAAATAAACTTTAGATCCATTTTCGAGAAATCCTACTCCATCGCTGCCGATGATAGCTGGCTGATGTTCTTTATTTTCTGTGGAATAATGTTTACCACTGGCCCGGGCTCTGTCGAGGTGTTTGATAGATGCTGCTTTTACAAAAATCTGAGCCTCATGATCATCATTAATTATCGGATCAGGGAAATCTGCATATTGTGGAATACCTCCTTTTTCAAATACTACTGCTGCTTTCATTTGTTTTATATTTTAATACAAAATTATTTTGAAAGCGACTCAAAGTGCAATAACATTTGTTATGAGTTGTTGGAAGTTGAGAGTTGAAGATTTAGGAAATAATAATTTTTTGCCGCAAAGATTGTGACTCTTTCTGTATTATTTTTTAGAAGGCCAAGGCAAATAAATTTGCTTCACGAAGCTTGAAAACATCGCTTTATCAAATCAACTTGTTGATTGATCTTGCTCACTTGAATGTATTTTTATTTTGAATTAGAGCCTGTTTAAATTTCTTTCTAATATTTTTAGTATCCTGATTTTTAGCAAATAATAACTTTAGTCTTCTACAGGCTCAGACTGACAATCCTGATACTAGATGTATAATTTGGCGGTGTCAGACTGAGCTTGTCGAAATCTTAGATATTTTTTGAACTAAATTTAAACAGGCTTTTAAACTTTGCTTTTAAAAATGAAGAAGTTCTTTATTCATTCAATTATATTGCAGTCGCAAAGAAACCTCCATCTTCCATCTTTTCAAAGCCTGTCTTTCAAAATCTTGCTTTTAATTCGGCTTAAATGAACGGTTGTAATACCCAGATAAGATGCAATATAATGCTGGGGAACTCTTTTGATAATATTGGGTTTTTCTCTGCAAAGATTGAGATAACGCTCCTGTGGGCTTTCTTTAATAAACGAAAAAAAATGTTTCATATAGTCGAAAACCCGCTCAAAAACAGAATCCATAAATTCAGCTCTCAATTTTGGGTCTTCGTAGACTTCTTCTAAAATTTTATCTGCAGTCGGCTTATCAATCTGCCACAAAACACAAGATTCTATGGTCTCAAACGAAACCATGCTGGGTAATCCTTTACGAAAGCTTTCGAGTGATGAAAACATTGTATTTTCCATGAAAAACTGAAACGTAATATCTTTCCCGTCATTATTATACCAGGCTCTTACAATTCCCTTCTCAATAAAATAGGCATTTTGTGAGATTTCATGCTCTTTTAAAAGGATTGTCCTTGCAGGGACTTCCAGACGCGTGAAGTTCTTTCTGTATTTTCCCCAGGTATCTTTCGGGAAAGAAAATCTGTTTTGTAAGTGTTCAAACATATTGTAAAAAAAGAACGAGACCAAAAGTCCCGTTCCTGTTATATTTTTTAAATCAAACTTTTGATTTTTGCAATGATATCGTCTCCTAGCCTGTCTGCTTCTTCCTGTGATTTAGCTTCAGTATAAATTCTGATAATCGGCTCGGTATTCGATTTACGAAGATGAACCCAGTTGTTTTCAAAATCTATTTTTACACCGTCTACCGTAGAAACTTCTTCATTTTGATATTCTTTTTCCATTTGAGCCAAAATATCATCTACATTGATCTCCGGAGTCAGTTCGATTTTCTTTTTACCCATAAAATAGCTTGGATACCCCGCTCTCAATTCGGAAACAGTTTTATTTTCTTTGGCAAGATGAGTCAGAAATAAGGCAACACCAACTAAAGAATCTCTTCCGTAGTGCAAATCAGGATAGATAATTCCTCCGTTTCCTTCACCTCCGATTACGGCATTTTTTTCTTTCATTAAAGTAACCACATTCACTTCTCCAACTGCACTTGCAAAATATTCTGAATTGTGAGTATGTGCAACGTCTCTCAACGCACGGCTTGAAGAAAGATTTGAAATAGCTGCCCCATTTTTATTTTTCAGTAAATAATCTGCTACAGCAACCAGAGTATATTCTTCCCCGAACATTTCGCCCTTTTCATCAATCAAAGCCAATCTGTCAACGTCAGGATCTACTACCACTCCTAAGTCAGCATTTTCTTTCTTCACCAATTCACAGATATCTCCTAAATGCTCTTTCAATGGCTCAGGATTGTGAGGAAAATGACCTGTCGGCTCGCAATATAATTTTACGGTTTCGCAACCTAGTTTATCCAATAACATCGGAATTGCAATCCCTCCTGTAGAATTTACGGCGTCTAAAACGACTTTGAAGTTTTTCGCTTTAATTGCTTCGACATCTACCATTGGCAGGTCCAGAATCTGCTGAATATGGATATCAAAAGCATCATCTCTTGTTTCATATTGACCCAAATCATCTACTTCTGCATAGTTGAAATCTTCATTTTCAGCCAGCGCTAAAACTTCCGCTCCATTTTCTCCGGTGATAAACTCTCCTTTTTCATTTAATAACTTCAGTGCGTTCCATTGCTTTGGATTATGAGAAGCAGTAAGGATAATCCCTCCGTCAGCTTTCAGTTCCGGTACCATAATCTCAACAGTAGGTGTTGTAGAAAGTCCCAGATCAACAACATTGATTCCCAGTCCCTGTAACGTTGCTGTTACCAAAGAAGAAACCATCTGACCCGAAATTCTGGCATCTCTTCCGATAATTAAGGTTAAATCTTTTTTATTTTTATTATTTTGAAGCCAGGTTCCGAACGCCGAAGCGAATTTTACCACATCAAGAGGCGTCAAGTTATCATTCACTTTTCCACCTATTGTTCCTCTTATCCCTGAAATAGACTTGATTAACGACATTATGTTTTTATATATATTTAATTGGTTTATGTATTATTTTTTCCGTAGCAAAGATACTTAAAAAGACTTTACTTATAAGATGGGGATTTTTTTCTGAAGCTTATCATAATTGCTTTTTACCACCTTTGGAGGAGCAAAACGATATCCTACATAAATCAGACCGAAATAATTGCTGTTTTCAACCGTATAATTCTCTTCCTGATTGTAGGCATTTGCATTAAAATTGAGCTTTCCGCCAAACAGGAAATGATCTGTATTGTATCCTACGTGAAGACCACTGGCAAATTTTACGGTTACAAATTGAGTATTTTCTTTAGCCCCTTTTGACCCATCCGTTAATGTATCTCTGAAACTCGAAAATTTTCCTCCAAATCCTAAGGCAACATAAGGAGCAATATTAACTTTCTCAGCAATTACCCAATTGTAAAAATAGCCCATATTGGCTCCAATATTAAACTGAGTTTCTTTGCTTTTCTGTCCTTCTATGGTATTGCTGAAAATAGTATAATCGTAATCTAAAAAAGGCGTCCAGCTTCCTTTGCTCTTCGTTTGCCATTCACCTTGGGTATAAATACTTTTTACGGAAAAATCTTTATTGAGCGCATAAGCTGTGGACCCTCCGAAAGTTTGTACCCGCAGATCCGGAAACTGAATATAAGCATCTTTATCTTTTTGCCATCCCGGAAGAATATCCTGCATATTTTCAATATAAAAACCTTTTACATTTTTATAATACAGAGTCTGGATAAATCTTTTAGGGAAAAACCTGAAGGTAAAATCGGTGTAAGAACTGTTTCCTTTCAGAGGATTGTATTTATTCCAGGAAATGAATTTAGGGGTAAAAGACAGGGTGGCACTTATAATTCTGTAATCTATAGAAACAGATGTTTTTATTTTATTATTGATAGAAAGTACCGTTTCCTTCTGATTTCCTTCTTCTCCTTCATAAAATGTATAGTTCTCTATATTGGTATCTAAATTGACACGAACCATCACCCGGTCTGCGTAAGACCTGATCCGAGCAGTATCCTGTTGTGCTTTTCCATGGATAGCCCACAGAAAAAGTAAAGATAAAAGGTATTTTTTCTGATATCAATCCAAATGTGTTTAAATTTCAGAAAATGAAAATACCACATTTTTTTTTAATACAGACTTAGTGAGGGTAAATTACGAGCACCCGCAATCTTTATCGCAATTGGTTCTTTTTGAACTGAATTTTTTCGGCGCAAAATTCTTTCTCAATATTCTGAATAAAGAATAGCAGGCAAATCCAACGATCAGTAAAACAATTACGTACTGTAAAATTAATGAAGAGTCCATTATTTTAATATTTGATAAGCAAACATCGACACAAAATATGCCAAACCTGTCATCATCACAACCTGAAAAGCGGTCCATTTCCAGCTTTTGGTTTCTCTGTAGACTACTGCAAGTGTAGAAACACACTGCATTGCAAATGCATAAAATAAAAGCACTGACACCCCCGTTGCAAAATTGAAGACTTTTTCTCCATTTGGCTTTACGTCGTGTCTCATTTTATCAATCACTTTCACTTCCGGAGCATCATCATCCAAACTGTACAAAGTTGACATTGTTCCTACAAAAACTTCTCGTGCCACGAAGCTTGTTAGGATTCCGACCCCCATTTTCCAGTCGTACCCCAAAGGAGCAATTACCGGTTCTATTCCTTTCCCCATTTTAGCGAGATAAGAATGATCAAGTTCCACATTTGTTGCCACAAACTGATCCGGCTTTTGTTTCGGACCAAAATAGCTCAAAAACCAGATGATGATACTTACAATGAAAATAATTTTTCCCGCTCCTGTAATAAAGTCCCAAACTTTTCCTAAAACCATTTTCAGATCATATCCGAAAAGTGGTTTTTTATAAGTTGGCAAATCCATTACCAGATACGTTTTACCTTTACTTTTAATAAATTTATTAAGAATAGCTGCAGAAAGCAGGGCCACAAAGAATCCTAATAAATACATTCCCATCAGGACCAAGGCTTTATACTGTATTCCTAAAAAAGTTTTATCTGAAATAATTAACCCAATAATGATACTGTACACAGGAAGCCTTGCAGAACATGTCATAAACGGCGTCACGAGTATGGTTAACAATCTTTCTTTTAAATTTTCAATATTTCTTGTAGAAATTACCGCCGGAATCGCACAAGCCGTCCCTGAAACCAACGGAACAATACTTTTTCCGTTTAATCCGAATGGTCTCAAAAGCCTGTCCATAAGAAAAACGACCCTTGCCATATATCCGGAATCCTCCAGCAAATAAAGAAAATATAGTAGAATCCCGATCTGAGGAGCGAAGACAATAATTCCGCCCAGCCCGGGAATGATTCCGTTTGAAATCAATGAATTCAACGGACCTTCCGGCAAATGCTCACCTGTAAAAGCTGAGAGCCATGCGAATAAATCATCAATCCAGTTCATCGGATATTCCGCCAGAAAGAAAACACTTTGGAAAATGATGAGTAAAATCATCATAAAAATAATATATCCCCAGAATTTATGTACTAAAACCTTATCAAGCTTCTCTGTTAATAACTCTTTGAACTGTGGTTTTTTGGTAATGACATTAGATAGAATTTTATCAACGTTCTGATATCTCCTAACAGTCTCCTGAACCTGTAATCTTTTCGGAACAAGACTTTTAGAATCCGGCTCATTCATCTGCTCAACAACAGCCCCTATTCTTCCCAAATCTGTTCCCAAAGAAAGACTCATCCAGGCTTTATACTCATTATCAAGCCCTTTATGAGCTGCTACTTTTCGTATAAAATCTTTATGTTCATCCGGGGTTTCGAATGAAGCTTTATCGGTTTTTACAAAATTATTTTTTAAAACAGCCTCTTTAATTTCATCAATACCAATCTGTTCCTTGGCATTGGTCTGAATGATTTTTATCCCTAAAGACTCTGAAAATTTCTGAATATCAATTGTGATTCCCCTTCTTTCCGCCTGGTCAATCTGGTTTACCACCAAAATCATCGGAATTCCAAGATCCTGAATCTGTTGAAATAAAAGCAAGCCTCTTTTTAAACTTAATGCTTCAAGAATATAGATAACACCAGCATAGTCCTTCTGGTTATCAATAAGAAATTTAGAAAAAATGGCTTCATCTTCCGAACTTGGATACAAACTGTAAGAGCCCGGTAAGTCGACTACCTCAACTTCCTCATTTTTATATGCATAATGTCCCGAATGGCTCGCCACAGTAACACCCGCATAATTTCCGGTTTTCTGTTTTTTGTTGCAAAGCGCATTGAAAACCGTTGACTTTCCTACATTAGGATTTCCGACTAAAAGTACCTGTTTTTTCTTGTTTTCCTGCATTAATTCAATTCTTCAACAATAATAAAATCTCCTTCTTCTTCACGAAGGGCGATACGGCTTTTCTCATCTCCGAACTCTACATACATTGGTCCATTAAAGGGCGCCTGATACAAAATCCTGAACGATGTCTCCGGAAGAAGACCCATTTCAATGATCTTATTGGGCATCTTCAGATGATCGTTATCATACCCCAAAATTTTTCCCATTTTGTTTTTGGGAAATCCGCTCAACTTATGTAAATCCTTCTCTTTCAAAGCCTACTTTTTGTGTCTGCAAATATACGTTATTTAAATTTAATCTAAATAACGGTTTAAATGAACAAAGACTGAATATAAATATCCAGTCTCTTAAATTTGTTCTATAGTTCTTTATATTTTACGGCTGTACAGAATCAGATATTGATTTAAGACAGGCTAATAAAGCATCCAAATTTGTTGGTGGCGGAACTACAACAGCAATCACGCAAGGGTCAATCGCTTTTTTTGCCGTTACCGTAATTTTTTTAACTTCATTGCCCTCGCTTTGAATTGTTTTTTTAGCAACTAAAACTTTGTCTTCTTTTTTTAAGAAATCTGATGTTGGATTTGTTTCTGCAGTTTTTGCAAATGTAACCATAGAGATCATTAGTAATGATCCGAAAATGAGTTTTTTCATGACGAAATAATTTTTTTAAAATGTTTTTATCAAAAATAAACTAATTTAAATAAGTATCCAAATATTTCGACATATTTTTCATCAATTTATTCTTTATTCATGGTGTTTTTCTGCGTTTTTATCATATTATGTTAAATATACTAATTGAGAAAAAAATCACCCCAAACACAAAATGCATTTGGGGTGACTTAAATATAATTTAGTTGATATGAATGCTATTTTTTCTTTTTATCCTGAGCCTGATTTTTTTCAATAGGATTGTCGTTAGCGTTGAAAAAATCTTTCGCCATTTTTTCCTGTTTCTTAGCAAAATCTCCGATGGTAAGATCTGAGCCCGGCATTTTCATACTCATCATTTCCGGCGTCACTTTCTGGCGGAATTCTGCCATTGGATCCTGCTTAAATCCTACATAAGCTTTATCAAATTTTTCTTTCGTTGTTGGAGTAACCGTTGTAGGAATTCCATACTTTGCATTGATCTTATCAGAATAAGTCAATTCTTCATAGTTTTCAATTTTCTTGTTTCCGCTTAATTTCCAAGAATAATTTTTCTCAGAGTCTTCAACCTTAACAATTAACCCCGGAAGACCATAGAATTTATACGGCCCGTCCTGAAATGGAATATCTGTACTGAACCATGCCGTCCATTTTCTTCCTCCGAATTCTGTTGTTGCCTTTTGAGTGTTATATTCTCCTACCTTTTCTTTTTCAGGTAAAATATTCCAGTTTAATTTAACATCATCATCAAATCCAAACAAATTCATACTGATTCTATCAATATATTGTTGTTTCATTCCCGGATATGTTTTTATGATTTTGTAAGAAAATTTCGGCATTTTTATCAGTTTGCTCATATCCTTAAAAGATTTGGTTTTTTCCATTTCCTCCACGGCAGCTTTAATAATTGAGTCCTGTGCAGGGACTGTATAATCCTGATAAATTGATTTTTTTCCTGTGATATCTAATATCGCAATTACTTTATCCAGTTTTGCAGAATCTTTCTTGGGCTTAAAAGTCAGTTCATAAAAAAAGCGGTTGGCTGTTTCTTTAGACTCCTGGGCATTTGCAAAAACCAGAACAACGATAAAAAATAAAGAGAATAGTTTTTTCATTTTTATTTAATGTTTATTGTTATTAGTTTATAGTTTGTAGATTTTGTTACAGATTTTTTTTATTTTTTTTGTGACAGTCCATTTGAAACGTCTCTTAAAAACTATAGATCAATTAAAATTTATGATTCTTTTAAAAAATTTCATTCCTAAAAATTTTATCTTTAAGATACCTAAAAAACAAAATTATATGGACACTTTATCTCAATTAAAAAATGAACTTCAAGAAGAGTATCAGACGACCAGAAAGTTTTTTGAAATCTATCCTGACACCAAAAATGACTTTGCTCCTCACGAAAAAAGCATGAAAATGATGCCTCTTGCCACCCATATCGGGGAAGTTTTCGGCTGGGCAGATACAATGCTCAACACTTCTGATCTGGATTTTGCAAACACAGATTATAAACCCAAACAACTTTCAACAAAAGATGACTTACTAAAAGTTTTGGATGAAAACCATCAATCAAGCCAGAATGCTTTAAGCAATGCCAATGAAGATGACCTCAATCAATATTGGGCTTTGAAAAATAATGGTGAAGAACTCGCAAAATGGACCAAATACGGATCAATACGCCATAGTCTGAACCAAATCACCCATCACAGAGCACAGCTAGGTGTTTATTACCGTCTTAATGATATTCCGTTACCGGGAAGTTACGGTCCGTCTGCTGATCATCCCGGATTTTAACTTAATATAATTCTCATTATCTATAATTAAAAACCCAACCTCAGTGAGGTTGGGTTTGCTTTTATTTAAAGTTAAATTTTACAGTGAACATAACTTGGCTAGGTCGAAGCTGGATTCTGGTGTATCGAATAGCATTATACTGTCCGTCCAGATCATACGTTTCAAATACTCTGCGGTTTCCGACATTCATCCACTTCAGTTCAAAATCAATTTTCTTTTTAGCCCATGAGAACTGATAAGATATATCGTAGAACGGATTATTATATTTAGCAGAACCGTTCGTTGTATTCACCTGATCCCAGTTGAATCCTATAGTATGGTTTTCAATCGGATAAAAGAATACTCCTAAATTATGATTGTATCCCTTATTTGTACCCAATGTTCCCCCACGGCTGTCCTGCTTAGTTCTTGAAAGACTCATATTATAATCCAGACTCATCCAGCTGAAATATGTATTATTAAGCTTGAAACCATAGGTCTGAGCATTGTTTTTATTTTTAAATTCTTCATCATCTAAAAATGCATCTGAAACTGATGTTGTATTACCATAGCTAAGTGATGCGTTTGTTTTGAACTTTGGAAAATATTTTCCAACCTCAACACTGAATCTGTTGCTTTTTGAATGATTTTCCTGGTTTTTATACTGCATTAATGTAAATCCTGTTGTAGGATCAAGGATCGGAGCTCCAAGCAGGTTTCTTTTGCTGTCACTTAATGAGTAATTCACATTAAAGAATAGATTGTTTAACGGGTTTCTGTATTCAATTCTTGATCCTGCAGCTGACGTAGTCGTTTGAGGGATCGGGTTATTCGGATCCATTACGTTAAAACCTGTTGGTGAAAGTAACATGTATCCTGCATAAGCTGATTTAATGTCTCCGAAGTTATTGCTGATACTTCCGTTTACACTTGCTTTCCAGAAAGATGCAAATGAATACTGAGCAAAAACGTTAGGGGTAAAAGTCGTTTTATTCAGAGATTTTGAAACACCTCTAAGCTCATCTTCGGCTTTAATATTGTTGAAATTTACAGGGAAGTTGGCAAATAAACTCCAGTTTTCAGATTTATAGTTAACCCCTAATGATGCATTAGGATTGATTTCTGTAAATCTTAAATCATTTTCATAAGCAGAGCTATTGAAGTCGGGTTGTATATCTCCCGTATTCAAAGGAACAGCTAATCCGTCAAAATTTGTATTTAACTGATCTGATGAAAAATCAAATCCTACTTGTGGAGTAAAAGTCCAGCCTTTTGTTGAAAAACTAATATTTGCAGAATGAGAAGTGTCTAAAGTTTTCAGTCTGAATCTTTGTTCGGCGATAGATCCCGGTGCAAAATTGATTCTTCCGATTAAATCTGCACTTACTTTAAAAGGAATCTGCATATAGCTGGCAGGAGAAACCTGAAGCGTCTGGCTGTCATCCTGATAATTAATAAATGACTTAAAATTCACCATTTTTTCTTTCCACGGAATGATTGTACTTAATGAATTCTGAAAAGATGAAGTTGGAGACTGTACAGATTCGTTTCCTGTTCTTCCCTCTCTTATGGCAAGCGCTCTGTCTCCGTTCCAAAACTGGCTGAAACTTGTTGTATTTTTAAAGAATCCTTTTTTTGCATTCTTGGTAAAAATTAATTCACCTTTTATTTTATCTGTATAGAAATTATTTCTTGTGCTATTGATTACTTTGGAACCATCTGAATAAGTTGTTTCTCTATAATCTTCTCTTTCTACAGCGTTGTTTGTATAATTGGCGTTTGCTTTCAGCTCCCATTCTTTTTTACTGTCGATATTCGTCAGATAATTTGCAGACAAATAATGAACATTATTCATCAAATATCTTTTTACCGGGGTATTCGGTGTACTTGCCGTTTCCACATTCAGCCAGTCATTTTGGGAAGCATTGATTCTTCTTCCTTCCCAGCCACTTCCGAAAGCTAGAATGTTCCCTTCATTTTCCACCTGCTCACCCACATTATTAGCTTTGTAATTAACCACCCATTGACTTTTCTGTCCGAAGAACATTGGGGTTAGTTTTATATTCCAAAGTAAAGGATCTGCGCCTATTCCGACCTCACCACGTCCTGTCATGGTCACTGAGTTTTTCAGTTTGATATTGATGGCTGCCTGATCAGAAGGCACTTTATCCTGAAGAATTTTTACAGGCTGGTGATTTTCCAGTACTTCAACTTTCGATACGGCATCTTTCGGAAGAGAGTTGTTGATTGTTCCGTATCCTCCTTCCATCAGGTCTTTTCCGTTGACATAGAATTTATTAATCGCATTTCCCTGATAAAGAATGGTTCCGTCTGTATTCACTTCAATACCAGGAATTTTCTTCATAACATCAGCAAGTGTTCTGTCATTTTTACTGTCGAACGCCTTCAGATCATAAGCAATGGTATCCCCTCTTGAGGTGATCATTTTTGTTTTTAACTGAACTTCCTTTATTTCTGTTGTTTCAGACTGCATTTTAAAGCTTAGCGTCTGGTCGCTGTTTGATATCTGCTGGGTCAGAGGTTTTTGGTTGAAAGCTTTCACTTTCAAATCTACTTTAGCCTCTGATGATGTAAAAGTTACTTTATATTCTCCTTTGGAATTAGAAATTCCATAAGCCAGAATAGCATCTTTTCCAGGTTCTTCAATCGTGACACTTGCACTCGGCACAGCTTCTCCATCTGAGTCTGTAATTTTCCCCGAAACCGTTTTTTGTGCGAAAGTGAGCACAGAGAAAAGAAGCATCAGAAATAAAGAAATATTCTTTTTCATAATTTATTATTTGCCTAATTAGTTAATACTAACCATTTTTTGTTACACTTTTATAGAGATGTATTTTAGGATAAAAAGTTAAAGCCCACTTATCACTACAAACATAGTTATAAATTATTGAAAAAATTTGCTTTTTTTAATTGTTCCTAAAAAAATACTACAAAAAATATCTTCTTCTTAAAGTGTATTTCATTCAAAGTCATTTATTAGAAAAAAATAAATATGAAGCACACATAACACCCTATAATATCAACTTTTACAAAATTTTTCAATAAAATAAAAGTTTTATCTTAGCAACAGAATGAATTTTTATTCAATCAATTTGTGTTTTTGCCCTGTAATATTCTTACAGGGTATTTCTATATTTAATACAAAAACTTTTATTCAAATATTTTTTATTTAGTCTAAATATTCAAAATAATGATTTGAATCATAGATTAAAATAAACTTAAACTCTGTATCATAATCTTTTATTTAATAATTTTGTAACATAAAATTTATAAAATGGGAATTAACTTAAAGCCTATAGATGTTGTAGATGATATTACTCAGGAAGAGTTTATCGAAAAATATCTAAAGCCAAGAAAGCCTGTTGTGATCAAAAACATGGCAAGAAAATGGCCTGCTTACCAGAAATGGACAATGGAATATATGAAGGAGGTAGTCGGGGATGTAGAAGTACCTCTTTATGATTCTAAAAAGGCCGATCCTGCCGCTCCCATTAACACGCCTACCACAAAAATGAAATTTGCAGATTATATTGATCTCATCCAAAGAGAGCCTACTGATCTTAGAATTTTCTTTTTTGACCCTATAAAACATGCTCCAAAACTGCTTGAAGAATATATTTCGCCAAAGGCTCTTATGGGAGGGTTTTTAGATAAATACCCAAGTATGTTTTTCGGAGGCCAGAGTTCAGTTACTTTCTTACATTTTGATATCGATTTAGCTCATATTTTCCATACTCATTTCAATGGAAGAAAGCATGTGATGCTATTTGAGAATAAGTGGAAAGAAAGGCTTTATCAGCTTCCCTACGCAACCTACGCACTGGAAGATTATGATATTGAAAATCCTGACTTCGAAAAATTCCCTGCACTGGATGGGATAGAAGGTATCGACTGTTATCTTGAGCACGGTGACACCCTGTTTATGCCGACAGGCTGGTGGCACTGGATGAAATATCTGGACGGCAGCTTCTCTCTGTCTCTGAGAGCCTGGGACAAGTCGTGGGCCGTAAAAGCACATTCTTTATGGAATCTTACGGTTCAGCGTAAGTTCGACGATATTATGAAGTCCAATTTCAAAAAGAAATACATGGACTGGAAAGAAAAAGTAGCCATCAAACGAGCTGAATTAGCTTTAAAAAGAGGCTTACCAAAATAAAATGAAAGACGTTTCACCTGGAAACGTCTTTTTTATTTTAGATACCACACTTTAATTTTTGTCTTAAAAATGGTACACTTTTAGATTAGATGATTTTAACACACCAAAAAATATTATATATGAATTCATCTACACAATCTGAAAACAACAACTCCCATTTCAACAGGGAAATTGAGAGGCAAAAAGCAATCAAAGCACTGGAAAAGGCAAAAAACATCAAAAGAAAAGTTGTTTTTCTGCCCCAGGGAGCAACGGGAAATCCCAATTTCATCAACTAGATCCACCATAAAAAATAAGCTGCACATTGTAGCTTATTTTTTTATTAAACTTCTGTAAGCTTACAAAATTCTGTAAATCGGGTATTGTCTGAGCGTTTTTTCTTCGAAATACGGTGAGTTTCTGTACACCCAATCCAGCTGAGCTGTTCCGTCGTCTGCAAACTTTTTATCGGATGCTTTTTTAGCATCGAACTTTTGTTTTAAATCTTTATCTTTTTTTAATAATTCTGCTGCCGTGTCTTCAAAAATATAGGCAGAATAATATTCTTTTTGTGCTAAAATTCCGTCGAAGAAATTCCAGTTGAAGAAAGAATCCAACGCTTCAGGTTCTAAAGTTTCAATGATATATTTTACCCCATCTTGATTTGTAGGAATAATATAATCGCCGGCAGAGAAAGTCAGATTTTTATTTGATTTGTCTACCGTTGTTTCAAAATGCAGATAGTGTCCTTCATAAGGATTTTTCACGGTTTTAAAATCATTGATTTTATACGATTCCACCCCAATAGTACTGTCTTTCTGAATCATTTTCATCTGAATCTGATTTCTTTTAAATTCTTCAATCACGCGATATTGTGACTGCGGAATTACATAATATTTCGGAATGGTGATATAACCTGTCGGAACCGCGGTTGTAAAGAGTTTTATGTTCTTTGTAAAAGGCTTATTTCTGTCATAATACAATCTTGGTTTTCCTGAAATGTCACTCGGTTTATATTTTCCTTCAAAACCTTTGAAATCCATCGTAGAATATTTTGTAGAATCGATTTTCCAGCGAATTCCGTACTGTTTTCCGGCTTGATATTGTTTTAAATTTTCAATTCGGAGCTGTTTTATCTTTTTGTAATCTTTATCTAAATTCTGAAGATTCACCAACATATATTTGTACGTTGCATCTACCCTTTTCTCGTAAGGTTTCAACATGTGCGTTTCAGGAACGGTTCCCAGAGAATTAAACAAAGTCGTGTAGCCCGTTGAATATCTTGGTGAATCTTCGAAAGAAGCAAAACCAACCTCAGGAACATCCCCATGAATATTGACATAAGGCGTACTTTCGTAACCTAGTTTCTTTAAATCTTCAAGATTTTTAGCCTGGTAATTATTGTAGAAATATTCACCCAATACATTTCCCAAACGTTCTTTGAAAGTGGAAATATAAGTAAAAGTGTACTGATAATCTGCGCCGTTACTCACGTGATTATCAATGAAAACATCCGGTTTCAGCCATTGATAAATTTCCTGAAAGCTTCTTGCATTTTTTGTATCTGCTTTAATGAAATCTCGGTTTAAATCGTAATTTCTTGCATTTCCACGGAAACCATATTGTTCCGGGCCGTTTTGATTGGCTCTGGAAAACGAACCACGATTCAGCATTCCGCTTACATTGTATGCAGAAATGGCTGCAATTACAAAATTCTGTGGCGTTTTGATTTTCTTTGTTGCCAGATCGCGCATCAACATCATCGTTGCATCAATGCCGTCAGGTTCACCCGGATGAATTCCGTTGTTGACGAAGAGAATTGCTTTTTCTTTTCTTAGCTGATTTAAATCTTTTTCCGGAAATGGATTGTAAATAACCACATACATTGGTTTTCCATTGTCATCTTCTCCTTTTTTTAAATATTGAATGGTATTAAAATTTTTCGCTAAATTTTGATAATACGCATTCATCTCGTCGTAAATAACGGTCTGATTTCCATTTCCTTTTTCGAAAGGTGTCTGGAATTGAGTTTGTGCAAAAAATAATGATGAACTAAGGAAAAGTAAAAGATATTTCAGTTTCATTGAGATGATATTTCAAGCTTCAAAATTACTTTCTTTTTCTAAAACTGAAAAATCAATGAATTTTTTTAACGCAGAGGTGGCAAAGATTTTATTTAAAGTTGTTCTGCATATTTTTCGTTCGCAAAGGCGCTTCACTTAGCAAAGAAAAATAAACACAATGTTTGTCATTCAGAGCGGAGCAAAGTGGAGCGTGGAATCTAAGCTATTTTTTCTGCCTGGATCCCTAACGGAATGACAAACTTGATGTATAATTTATTTTCCACAGATTTCACTGATTTACACAGATGATTATGCATATTTTTACAGTTAAAACATAAAGATCTGTGAAATTTGTGGAAATTATTTCAATTTAATTATTCCTTCCTTTTTCGTCAGGATACAAAGCCGGAAGCGGGTCGCTTTGCCAGAATTCTTTGGTTTCAACATCCATCATCGTAAGAGAACCCATAAAAGCAGCGCCTGTATCTAAATTCCAGACATTGGCTTTGTTGACAGGCTCTTTGATTCCCAAATGTAAAGTTGGTGTATGACCGATGAAAATTTCTTTGTACAAGAGCAATCTTTTCGGATATAATTCGGAGTTTTTAGACAGTTTTCTATCCATAGCGACTGCAGTTTCCCATAAAGTTCTGTCCCAACGGTAATTGCTGGAATACACCTCTTTTTCAGGACCATGCATAGAAGAATAACCGGCATGTATAAACAAGCGGTTTTCTTCATCAACGTAATAGTTTTGCATCCGTTGAAAAAACTCCAGATGAGTTTCCAACTCTTCTAAACTGTAATCAGAATAACTGTCAACTGTGCTTTGTCCACCATTAAAAAGCCAGACATCAGGGGCGGTTCCCAAAGAAAGCCAGTCTTCCGTCCATGCATCATGATTTCCTTTGATGAAAATACATTCCTGTTTTTCGGAAAGTTCGATTAAAAACTGAATGATTTGGGAAGATTCACTCCAGCCATCGACATAATCTCCGAGGAAAATTAATTTATCATTTTCAGTGACGTTGGCTCTTTCCCAAACCTGTTTCAGTGCTTTAAATCCTCCGTGAATATCTCCTATTGCGAATGTTCTTTTCATTTAATTTGAAATATATTTTGCATCAACAAAATCGGTAAGCCAGACATTATTTTCTGATAGATAAAACTCGATTCCGTCTTCAGACATTTCCTTTGTTTTAATAATCAGAATAACTGGTTTTCCGTGGCGCATTCCGACTTTGGTTGCGGTTTCTTTGTCCTGACTTAGATGAACGTGCTGCCGATTTCTTTTTTCAATCCCATTTTCTAAAATGGAATCGATATTACTTTGAGCCGTTCCATGATAGAGAAATTCCGGTGGTTGTTGCGGTTTCAAGGCCAGATCAATATCAATTGAATGCCCCTGATTTGCCCTGATCCTTGTTTTATCTTCATTAAAAATAAAACGTTTTTTATCGTTGGTTTCTACAATTTCTTCGAGTTCTTCAAAGGTAAGACCCTGATGGGCATCTCTTTTTGATTTTGTGATTAATTCGTCAACATCTGTCCAGCCATTTTCATCTAAATTTAGATTGATGATTTCTGGTTTATGTCTTAGAACTAAACTGATAAATTTGCTTATTTTTTTCTTTTGTTGTTCGTTCATGGTTTATGTTTTTTTATTTCATTAATTTTCTATCTAATATAATACAGAGTTCTTCTATATCTTCTTTTCTAGCAAGCACGGAAACCCATTCCTCAGGAATATCTTCAACCCCATAATAAATTCCGGCAATTCCGCCTGTGATCGCTCCGGTAGTATCGGTATCTTCTCCTAAATTGACAGCTTTCAACACAGCTTCAGAATAGCTATCAGAATTTAGAAAACACCATAATGAGGCTTCCAGACTATGAAGAACGTAACCCGAAGAGCTTATTTCCTCTTCCTCCAAAGTATGTAAGGGAACTAAATCATATTCACCAATTCTTAATTCTAAAATTCTGTGGAATTTATCCATTTCCTCTTGGGAACAGATAGGATTGTTATCCAAAAATTCACGAACTGTTTTCTGCATTACTTCATAAGCTTCCCATTTATCTTTTCCTTTCAGAATTTCCAAAGCAAATTCCAAATATATAAAACATGCCAAAACAGAACGTATATGTCCGTGGGTGATGCTGGAAACATCTTTTACAATATCGAAACGTTTTTCAATCGGAAAATCTTTAATGTAAAATAATAAAGGCAAAATCCTCATCAGAGAACCGTTTCCATTATCAAATTCCGAAGTTCCTCCACATAAAGTCGGAGAAATTCCTTTACTGATTCTTTGAATCGCTTGTGAAGTTGCAATTCCAATATCGAAAACGTGTCCATGCGGTGTCCAAATTTCCGCATTATACCATTGCAGGAATTTCAGAGCCATATCTTCCAGATAATATCCATTGCAAAGACTATCTGCCAGACATAATGTTAAAGAACCATCATCACTCCACGTTCCTGCAGGTTGACGATGGGTTCCTAAAGCTCTCATTTTTGTAACAGGTGAACGTTTTAACTGTTCTCTACTTCTGAATTCCACCGGAACACCCAACGCATCACCGATACAAACTCCGAAGATTCCTGCTTTTACAATGTTTTCCATTAGGCAAGATTTAACAATTTATCGTACAATAATTTCATTCCTTTTGTTGCCGTTTCTTTCATCACAACCGCTCTTTGTCCGTACCCGAAACCTGTTTCGTTGGGATTGATGACAATTAAAAGACAATCATCTTTAATATCATGAAGCAATCCCGCAGCCGGATATACCTGCAAAGAGGTTCCAATAACTAAGAAAATATCGGCTTCTTTAGCTTTTTTGGTTGCCTCCTTCATTAATGGAACATCTTCTCCGAACCAAACAATGAAAGGTCTTAACTGAGCACCGTCTTCCGCTTTATCACCGATATTGATATCTCCTTTTTGTTCGTAAATCAATCCTTTATTATTACAAGAACATGATTTGAACAGTTCTCCGTGAACATGTATGATATTCGTGGAACCCGCTCTTTCGTGCAGATCATCAATATTTTGTGTGATAATCTGAACATCGAAATGTTTCTCCAAATCGGCAATTAATTTGTGCGCATCATTCGGCTCCACTTCATGAAGCTGGCGACGTCTCTGGTTATAAAATTCCAATACCAAAGCTCTGTCTTTTCGCCATCCTTCCGGACTTGCTACATCCGTTATACTATGATTTTCCCAAAGACCATCTCCGTCTCTGAATGTTTTTATTCCGCTTTCGGCACTGATTCCTGCGCCGGTTAATATGGTTAATTTTTTCATTTGTTTAATTTTTAATCTCTCGCAGATTTAGCAAATTATGCAGATTTTTAATCTGAAAATTAAATCCATCTTTGAAATATTTAAAATCGAAATACTTGAATTTATTCCAATAATTTTTTATAAATCTCTTCATTTTCATCTCCAAAACAGACAAAAATTACTTTTTCAATGTTGTTCGACTGAAATTTTCGCACCTCATCAACAGCAATTTTTGCGGCCAGTTCTTTTGGAAAGCCATAAACTCCGGTACTGATTCCGGGAAAAGAAATTGTTTTCACCTCTAAACTATCGGCCAGTTGTAATGAATTTTTATAGCAATTCGCCAACAATTCGGAGCTTTCTTCTTCATTATCATTCCAAACCGGACCGACGGTGTGAATGACATACTTTGCAGGAAGATTTCCGGCTGTGGTTACAACAGCTTCTCCTGTTTTACATTTTCCCTGTCGGTTTCTGATCGCTCTGCATTCTTCCAAAATGGCGTCACCACCCGCTCGGTGAATCGCTCCATCCACTCCGCCGCCACCCAATAAGGATGAATTCGCAGCGTTCACAATAGCGTCTGCTTTAATTTTGGTGATGTCTCCTAAGGTTACTTCAATTTTCATAATATTTAGTTTTAAATGGTTGTTCAACATTTTTCGTCCAATCCTGAACTGAATTTTCATCGCAGCATAAAATGCTTATTCCTCCAGCCATCGCACAGGTTGTATCTCTGTCACCCAACGCAGAAACGGTATTCCAAAGACATTCTTCAAAATTGTTTCTGTATCTCGAAAGCATCCAGATAACAAGCGGAACAGTATCCTGAGCGGTCATTTTAATTCCGTTTCCTAAGGTTTTAACCAATAATTCAATACTTGGATTTCCATCTAAATATAAGGCTTTGTTCAGCTTACTTTTCATATCAGAATCAATTAATTCATCCTGAATTTTCCGAATAAAATCCTGCTGATTAAGTTTTAATAATCCTAATTTCTCCAGAACGGCAAAAGCTGCAGCCAATGCTATTGCTTTTGTTCCTTCGATCGCTTCTCTGTTCGCATGAGTTACTTCACAGGAAAGCTCTGCATTCAATTTAAGCTTATCAAAATCATTATAAAAATAAGCTCCAATCACCGAAGCTCTCATCGCACCACCATTTCCCATCGAACCTTGTCCTTCAAACTTTGAGTAAGAAACTTCTTTCCAGTTTTCTCCACTTTTTATCGCTCTGAAATATTGATGCATCGAAGGTCCATACCCTCTGTTGATATCTAAATAATAATTTCTTGTAAACTCTTCTGCTAAAAAATCCTGATTGATTTCTCCAAATTTTTCCAAAGATTTGAAAACAGCAATCGCCATAATCGTATCGTCAGTAAAATCTAAAGAACTTTCAGGAATGATTCTTTGATGAATATAAGATTTCATCAAACTTTCTTCCCCGAAAAAACATTCTCCAAAAGCATCGCCTATGGAAATTCCCATAAGTGACATTGAAGGCAGTAAGAGTTTATCTTTCATTATTTTAACCTTAATTTCTTATTTAAATCTTCATCATCAAAAAGCAATGCTTTTTCTTCAGGAATCATCAGACTATCTAAATCATCATTCAATACAAATTGATGCTGTTCTTTTACAAAATCTGAAATATTTTCAATTAAAATTAAATCATCTTTAGCAAAAGAACGGGTAAATTCATTTCTCAATCCAATCTGAATCGCTCTTCTTTCCAGTTTTCCGCCAAAAGGATCGTGATCCGGATCCCATTGCAGTCTCGCAGAAGATTCTTTCACCTGATTTTGCCATTCTTCTCTGGAGATTCCCAATCTGTCGTTGTATGAAGAATAAACAGCATTTTCAAGATACTTTTTAAAAGCATCTATTTTTAAGTGAATTGCCAAAACATATTCCTGACCTTCCTTCGTTCCCCAACCATTTCGGTATATCATCCAAAGAAAATTTGGTTTTATCCAAGTCATTCTTCCTAAGCTGAATGCGCCGCCAAAATATTGATTTTTAACTGCAAATTCACCAATTTCTTTTCGATACGACTGATAAACAATGATTTTTTCATCATCATATTGCGCCATGATGTGATGCCCTTTTTCAGGCCAATCCAGTAATTGTTCTTTATATTTTTTTAATTTGACTTCCATTATATTTCTTCGAATGGCTGTATCATTTCCTCCTTCTTCGAGAGAATCGCAAAAACCACTCTTTTAAATTTATTTTTATATTTTCCGTGAAGGTGTTTTTTAAATAATTCCGCAATTTCTTTCGGATCATTCTTGAAAACTCCACATCCCCAAGCTCCTAAAATCAAGGTTTCATTTCCCTGATTTAAAGCCAAAGCCAACATTTTATCTGTTCTCACATCCATTGCCCCGAAAATCTCATGAGCTCTTTCCGGTTCCTGACGTTTTACAACACCTGCATTTACAGCGGGAGACGTTATAAAATTACATAGAACAGGTTTCGGTAACAATTCGCCTTTATCTTTTCTGAAAACCGGAACTTTCGGGCTGTAAATCATCGTATCTGTATAAAAACAAGATTCCATTTCGCGATGAATTTTGTAATAATCCCAACCCTGAAGCAAGCTTTCATGCAACCCGGAAGTTCTCGCCAAACTTTCTTCCTGAGCTTCGGCTCCGTTGATGAAACCTCCGCCCGGATTTTTCGCTGATGCGAAATTCAGACACATCAATTTCTCCTGATTTTCTTCTTCGGCTAATTGTAAAATTGCTTTTAAAGAACTGCATCTCCAGACTTCAAACTGAGTTTCAAAACTGGTTTCCGGAAGTTCATTTTTTGTTATTTTTGAAAGTTCCTCCGGTGAAAACAAAATGGTTCCTTTTGTGGAAATTTCCAGTTCGTTTTCTATATTTATTTTTTCGTTGTGTTCGTTTATATAATATTTCTTGGCAAGGATTTCTAGTGTATCTTTTGCCATTCCTTTATTGGTCATCGTTAGTTTTTTTATGTTTAATAGTAAATTTTCTACATCAGCATTCGCAGGTTCTTTAAAATCTTTCCCTATAAATACTTTTGTCACTTTAATATTTCCTACAATTGCCTGATTAAAAATATCCAATTCTTCCGAAGGAATCCATAATTCGTTGTGATTTTTGGCTCCGACATTTTGGGCAGGATATTTATTCACTTCATCTTCCAGCACTTCAAATTTGGTTACAAAACCGAGATAATTTCCAGCTTCATCTCTCGTGTTCCATTTTTCTGCGATTTCGGAAGCGTAGTCTTCATTTAAAACGGGATAGAAAATGGGTTGCCATTCCAATCTTGGAGGAAATTTTTTGAAATTGTTTTCTATAATTAAAAGCATTTCTTTTTCTCCGACGGGTCTGTATAGTGTTCTTGTTTTCATGGTTGTGCTTTTTTTATATTTTTAATTTGTTTTTTAACTCAAGGGGCGCAAAGTTTTTTGTAAATTATTCTGTTGATTTTTAAGTTCGGAAAGGCGTTTGACTACGTCGAATCTTCGATTTCACTTAACGAAGCTCGCAAAGGATTCTTTATGTTGTCAAATTTCAAGTAATTATTTTATTCAAAATCATAAACATATACTTCCAAGTTATTTGTTAGCAAAGTTCTTTCGATAATTGGTTCAATTTCTTCCCATTTTCCACCTGCTAAACCACAACCAATTCTCGGCATATGAATACTTGCATTTAATTTTAACGCTTCGTCTGCTAATTTTTCAAGACACTTTTCAACTTCTTCATATCTGATAGGCGGAATTCCTTTCGAATTAGAAATCGTTTTATGCTGACCGATCATATTACAAACCCAAAGATCATCTTCAACTTTAACCATTTGAATTTCTCCAAGGTTAAAGTTTTCACCGTTTTGAAACCATTTTCTATATTCATTTTCAGGCTTCTTCCATCGATTTGAAATGGCTAAAACAAAACCTTTTCCCCAACCTCCAATATCATTGCAGATATGGGTAATGATCTTATTTCCTTCAGTTTTCGGATTTGTTGCGTCGCCTTTTAAATATTTAATCGTTTTCATGTTTATGTGATTTTTAGTTTACCCAAACTGAGACACTTTTCAATGTTTTTTAATGTTCCGCTTTTTCTTTTTTCATCGGTATTAAAATCAATCGCTAAAAAATGAGTACAAAGATCAATTCCGAACATGTCTCTTTCATAATTCGTCATAAATCCTCCAATTACATTCCATTTTTCCGCCTTTGTTTTAAAAGCATTAGCAAAATATCTTGGTCTTTTTCCGACATGAAGAATCGTTACGTTTTCAGTTTTATCCTTTAAAAATTCCATCATTAAAGTATCAGTTCCTGAAAAATCCCCAATAATAAATTCACATTCGGAAAGGTTTAATTTTTTTATTGGTTCGAGATAAAATTGATGAAAATTTTCCCACGACAAATTCCCATTTCCAGATACATATATTTTTTTCATCGTTGTGTTTTTTATATTCTTTTTATTTAAGTTTTGGCTAAAGCCTTTCAATTTATTTTTAACGCAAAGGCGTTTGACTACGTCGAATCTTCGATTTCACTGAATTAAGATCTCAAAGAGTTTTCATGATATTAGATTTCAATTAATTCTTTTAAAATCCTTAGAATAAGGTGAATAAGATCCAAAAACAGAATCAAATTTCACCTTTAGATTTTCTATTTTAAATGTTTCATCCAATTGATCCAGACAAGTTACCACCAGATTTTTCTTTTGAGTAACAACATAAGCTTCATCTAATTTCAAAGCGTAGTTTAACAAATCATAATCCAACTCTCCGAAACGCAAATCCTTTTGAAATTCATTAAAAGTACAGGTTTCTTCTTCATTATTTTTCAGGTTTAATGATTTTTCATTGCTCATCCATCCGCTTCCGTGTCGTGTTGAGTAGCTCCTCGTCACGTAAAACATTTCGATGTCTTCAACTTTTAATAACTGACAGATTTCATAGGCATTTTTTGAAGTGGTATTTGCAAAAGTCACATTTGGAAAAACCCCGTGATCCATATCCAATAAAATTCCTTGGCTGCCTTCAAAAATAAGATGATTAAATGATTTTAAATACTCATAACCTTCTATTTTCCAGTCAATATCATCAATCGCTTCTAAAAAATCCTGCAACGCATTTTCAATTTCTTCTCCTTCTTCAAAACCGTAATAATTGGCAATTCCTTTTAATTTTTCAATCAACATCGTTCTTGGAGCAATTAAATCGATGGCAAATAATTTAAACGGACTTTCATTTCTCTTCATCGTTGCACCCACTCCTTTTCCGCATGTTCCGTGTTCTAAATTTTTGATATTTTTTCTGTTATATAAAACATCAAAAGGTGTCGTTACTTTTGCCAAAGGATGGATTGTCAATTCAATATTTCCATTTTTCTGAATTAATTCTTCCCTTTCGTTGAATAAAAACGTCGGGTGAATCGTGCAATGTTCTGTAAAATACGAAGGCAAACCACGCAGCGCACCACTCGCAAAGCTGGAATGAACGTGCTTTTTATCATCAATTATCACCGTATGCGCCGCCTGCTGACCTCCTGAAAACCGAATAACTACAGACTCAGGATGTTGCTGAGCCAGAAAATCGGTTGTGATGCCTTTACCTTCATCCCCAAATCCCAAGCCTATAATTATTTGTGCTGTTTTCATTTTTAATACATTTGAATATTATCTAATCCTAAATTCTCTGTGGTTTTCGTAAAGCTATCTTTAAATTTACTACAAACCACATCTTTAATCACTTTCGGAACATCTCTGTAATCCTCGATAGATAAACAGTTTTGTCCTAGTAAATCTTTCCAGCCTTTATCTGCATTCACCGCTTGTCCGGAATGCAAAACGCTGATGTGAAAAACTTCATATTTCTTCTGAGCTTCCGCCAACAGTTCCGTATGTTTGAAAGTCTGTTGACCCGTTCCCATTAATTCTCGGATCGCAGAAGCAGGAAGTGTTTTCAAACAAGGTTCGTCACCAACAGTGAACAATAATCCTTTTTGGTTTCTCTTTTCAAAAGCATCTGTTCTTGTGTGAAAAGCCGCAAAATACCAAGCCAATAAATAACTTTCTCCTGCATTTCCTCCACCCCCGGACTCTATGTAAGTTCTTGTTAACCACATATCAAGCTCTTCATCTCCCGATTCAAACTGACCAACCTGTAAAGGATAACCGTCACATTCATGATCTCCGATTCCCAAGAATAAAAGTGCCGGATCCGGAACACCACCCTGGATAATTCCGCCCATTAATTTTGGAAGACCTTCTTTAATCAAATCATAAGGAATATGTCCCATACTTCCCGTTACGTCCAGTCCTAAAATAATAGGAACTGAATTTGGATGAACCGCAGAATCTCTTGATTCTCTGAAAGAAATACCATGTGGATTCATAGATTCATGTGCCTTTCTTTTTGCATTCTGAGTGAAAATTTCACTTGCAGATTTTGATGCATATCCTGCTTTCTTTGCTCTGTCAAAACGAGCGTCCATGTCGTATCTTGTACCTCCCATAACTTAAAATTTTTTACCAAATAAATATTCGAATCTTGTTCTTGTTAATTCCAATTGAATATTTAAATTTCTGATGATTAATGATAATTCAATGTCTCTCTGAACGAATGCTTCCGGCTGAAAATCAGCGAATGTCAAACTGTTTTTGTCTAAAGGACTGATGTCGATCAAGCCTTCCTGCTCTCTTTCCAGTCTTTTGATTTTCAGTTCGATATCTTCTACTCTCCGCTTGTAAATCAGCTCTGCATCTTCTCCGATAATTCGGGCACGGTCTTCTCTTATCTGGTCATTATTTCTTTGTAACGACTCGATGAATCTGGGTTTTAAGTCTTCTTCCATAATTCATTTTTATTTGTGTTGTTTTTACGCTAATTAAAAACTGCATGGTTTTGCTTTGATTCTTTTCGAATTTCAATAATAAAGATTAGCTAAGATTCTTTTTAATATTAATATTTTGTGTTTGGTCTTGTGTTTTTACCCTCTTAATTCATCCCTAACTTCCATCAAAGCAAATCCCAACAGATTTTCTCCGTTCCATTGCGATGGATCTTCTGCTCTTGGATCAGTTTCCAACATTCCGATTCCCCAAATTGTATCGTATGGACTTGCTTCTATCAAAATTCTATTATTTGTTGAAAGCAAAAATTCTCTAAACTTTTCATGTTGTGAAAACTTCAACAGATTTCCCTGTTTTACGATTTCATATTTATGTTCATTCCAACGTTGAGGATCAAAGTTTTTGACTTTTCTTCCTAAACTTTTTGCCTGGTTGGGAGTTTCTGCAATTAAAATTCGTTCTAAAATTTCGTTATCATTAAATAATTTAGCCTTTCCGGCCATCATATAATGCTCGGCAGTTTTATAGCTTATTCCATCTTCTTTAAACTCAAATGGAAACCACTGGCTGAAACATGCCTTTGTAATTTCATCTTTCATTGTATGTCCCCAGAAAAATAAAAAATCTAGCTTTTCTTTTTTCTGAAATCTTGCAATGGTATTTTCTATCGTGTATTTCATGATTGCGTTATTATTACACAAATGTAAAATATTATAGTTTTATCATCCAAATATATTTGTGTTAATTTTACACTAATTATTACAAACTTTTGATTTACAGTGACTAAAATTACTATCCTGAAATATCAATTGCTCAAATGTTTTTTACAAATGATACGAACTTAAATATTTATTGTTAAAATTTAGATGAAAATATAATTTTGTTTTCACGAAGCAGGAAGAATCTCAACTTAAATTTATTGATTCTTCATTCCACTTCACTTCATTTTGGATGGCAGTGGAGAAGCAATCCATTGGTAGAAATTTATAAAAAACTCGCGAAATTTGTTTTAATAAAACTATTTAATTTCAAAATAAAAGCCCTGTTCTTCCAATTCTTTATATTTTTCTTCATTGAAAGTAAATAATTTGCCGGGTCTGCCGCTGCCTTCTTTTTTTAAAGTATTTGTGTCATTCAACAATCCGTAGCTCATGATTTTTTTACGGAAATTCCGGCGGTCGATTTCTTTTCCGATAATCGTTTTATATAAATTTTCTAAATCTGAAAAAGCAAATTCGTCGTTGAGAAGATTAAAGCCAATCGGCTGATACTGGATTTTTGTTCGAAGTCTTTTTAACGCAATATCAATAATTGTTTGATGATCAAAAGCCAGTTTCGGAAGTTGATTGACGCTGAACCATTGCGCATCCTCAGCATCGGAATCAGCAAAAAGCTCATGATAAGACGGATTCACAAGACCCAAATAAGCTATCGAAACAACCCTGTTTCTCGGATCACGACCTACGTTCCCAAAAGTATAGAGTTGTTCCAGAAAATCGGGTTTTATGCCGGCTTCTTCGTGCAGTTCTCTTTTTACAGCATCATCAAGATTTTCATCATCAAGAACAAGTCCACCCGGAAGCGCCCAACCTCCTTTGAAAGGTTCAATTTTTCTTTGAATCAACAAAAGCTGCAGATCTTTTTTATCAAAATAGCCGAAAATAACTGCGTCTACAGCAACTTTTATATCCTGTAATTTTTTTGGAGACTCCATTGTATTAATTTGCGTTATGAATACACAAAGTTAAGCTTTAGAACCATCAATATCAAATTTAAAATAAAAAAACTTTGCTTTATTATTTTCATTAAATTTATAATCAACTTAAAACTAAACGATTATGAAAAATTTATTATTTGCAGTTTGCACTGTTTTTCTGTTGGTAGCTTGCGATAAAGTGAAAATGGATGTAAAAACAACAAAATCCGAAGAGTGGAAACCCGTAGATTCTGCAACCACAACTAAAGCTTGGATGGATTTTGCAACTCCGGGAGAAATGCACAAAATGTTGGCGAAATCCGACGGAGCATGGGCCGGCGAAAACACGATGTGGATGGAAAACGGCGGAAAACCAATGACAAGCACTTCGGAAGTGACCAATAAAACAATTTTTGGAGGACGTTATCAGGTAAGTGAGCACAAAGGAAATTTCATGGGAATGCCTTTCGAAGGAATGAGCATTACAGGTTATGACAACGCCAAAAAGAAATTCATAAGTAACTGGATCGACAATATGGGAACGGGAATTATGAATATGGAAGGTGAATGGAATAGTTCAACAAAATCAATCGAGTTTAAAGGAAAAATGACCGATCCGGCAAGACCCGGAAAAAATTGTGACGTAAGAGAAATTTACACATTCGTTGATGATAATACCCAAAAACTGGAAATGTACGGGCCAGATTCTAAAACCGGAAAAGAATTTAAAACTATGGAAATAAAGTTCACGCGTAAAAAATAATTTATACTTCCAGACACATATTAATAACTTACATAAAATTATGCAGGTATTCAATGTACTCGTCAATAATAAAAAAACGCTTCATCAGAAGCGTTTTTTATTTAGTTGGTTTCAGAACCTGCAATGCCAGGGACAATATTATTATTTAAGTACCCTACATTATATTCCTGAGAAGTCCAGTTTCCTGTTTTTGAATTAAAAACATATATTTTGTGATCATATCTGTCTGTAAATATGAAGTTTCCGTTGGAAGCAGTAACGTCAGGAGCACTTAAATTATTGTTGTAGTAAGCAATATTAAACGTCTGTGATTTCCACTCCATTGTTTTAGTATTATAAACATTTACTTTATGCTCGTATTTATCAACAAATGCAAAGTTACTTCCTGAAGCAACGGCTGTAGGTACTATATTGTTATTGGTATAGCCTATATTAAATTCCTGCCCCGACCACGTTCCGTTCGCATAATTAAAAACATACATTTTGTGATCATATTTGTCAATAAATAGTGTACTTCCATTGGATAAAGCAAATATTGAAGGAATTATGCTATTATTAGTATATCCTGCACTGTACGTCTGTGAAGACCAGACTCCAGCTCTGGAACTAAATATGTAAACTTTACCGTCATATTTATCTATAAACATAATATTTCCATTCTTCGCTGTTACTTCAGGAGTGATATTATTATTGGTATATGCAACGTTATATATCTGAGAAGACCAATTCCCTGTCCTGGAATTCAAAACATAGACTTTACTGTCATATTTATCTGTAAAAAAATGATTGGTACTTTTCCCTTCAACGATATCATCCCCGATAGAAGAACTGGGAGAAGAAATATCAACTTTAGATGCCGTCATTGCATAAGGAACGCTCATAAGCTGGTTGGTTCCGACACTGGTATAATTGGTTCCGCCGGTCGGGTCTATTTCCACTTTAATAAATTTAGAATTGACGGCCCAATTGATTCCGGAAAATGTTCCTGAAACCGGTGTTCCCTGCCCTATGTTTAAATTTATTAATCCTTTTGAATTTGTGGTTTTGGTATGTGTTTCCGTATAAAGGTTAGCTCCTGAAACGGCATTATTTAAGATACTGATTCGCACAGAGACATTTCCGTTAGTCACAGGATTTCCCGAAGCATTAAAAGCAATAGCCTGATAAGTAAATCCCTGAGGAACCTGTGCAAATACCACCGCTGTCGTTAATGCAAGTAAAAAAGTGTATAATCTTTTCATGATGTTTGTTTTATTTTTTAATGATTTTAACAGGTTTTAAATCTGAATTTTTAAAGGTAAGGAGATACACCCCTTTAATCAGAGAAGAAAGATCAACACGGTCGTTGTTAATTTCTTGTTTCATAACGAGTTTTCCGGAAAGGTCATAAACAGAAACTTCCCGCGGTTTTTCTTTTGAAGAAATCTGAAGGGTAATATAATCTGCAGTAGGATTGGGATAAACACTTATTTTATTTTGTTTTACAATAACCTCTGTAGCTCCTAAAACATTTAAAGTCGTTTGATAAAGCATTCCGAGTGTCCCTGAATTCTGCTGATCCGGATCATCGGGTATCACATAGATTTCACCTACCGTATACATAAGATCTTGGTTGGATACTCCCCCTGAGTTTACATTTCCCATGAGACTTTGGGAATAGAAGGTGGCAGATATAAGAAAGCCCGCCAGAGCATAAAGTTTTTTCATGGAAATTAATTTTGGGCAAATTTAAACTAAAGAATGCTATCTTTTTAAAAATATATTTTATGTTAAATATATTTTCCATGAGCATCTTAGGAAAAGAAAAATGCCGGACTATTCCGGCATTTTATATCATTTATATCATTTGATTTCTTAATCATTAAGCTTCAAAACAGCCATAAACGCTGACTGTGGTACTTCTACACGACCAATCTGCTTCATTTTCTTCTTACCTTCCTTCTGCTTTTCCAAAAGTTTTCTCTTTCTGGAAATATCTCCTCCATAACATTTTGCGGTAACGTCTTTTCTTAATGCTTTAATGGTCTCTCTTGCGATAACTTTTGCTCCCAATGCTGCCTGAACCGCAATATCAAACTGCTGTCTAGGAATCAGCTCACGAAGCTTTTCACACATTTTTTTACCAATATAATAAGCGTTAGAATCATGAATTAATGAAGACAAGGCATCTACCATATCACCATTGATCAGGATATCCATTTTTACCAGTTTGGAAGAACGCATTCCGATCGGAGAATAATCAAAAGACGCATATCCTTTAGAAATAGATTTCAGACGGTCATAAAAGTCAAAAACAACCTCAGCCAGTGGCATATTGAATGTTAATTCCACTCGGTCTGCCGTTAAATAACTTTGGTTCACAATTTCACCTCTTTTTTCGATACAAAGCGTCATTACAGCACCCACAAAATCAGATTTAGTAATGATAGAAGCTTTGATATAAGGTTCTTCAACTCGGTCTAAAAGATTGGGATCAATCATTTCAGATGGGTTGTTGATTAAAATTGCAGTTTCAGGTTCTTTTTTAGAATATCCGTGATAAGAAACGTTGGGAACCGTAGTAATAACGTTCATTGCAAATTCTCTTTCCAGACGTTCCTGTACGATTTCCATGTGAAGCATTCCCAAGAATCCGCAACGGAAACCGAAACCAAGTGCTGCAGAACTTTCCGGCTCGAAAACCAAGGAAGCATCATTCAGTCTTAATTTTTCCAATGAGAATCTAAGTTCTTCAAAATCTTCAGATTCAATAGGATAAATACCGGCAAAAACCATTGGTTTTACTTCTTCAAAACCGTCAATCGGAGCATCTGCAGGATTTACGAAAGAAGTAATGGTATCACCAACTTTTACTTCACGAGCATCTTTGATCCCGGAAATAAGATACCCCACATCCCCACATTCAATTGTTTTCTTCGGAACCTGTTTTAATTTCAGAGTTCCTACCTCATCAGCGCCGTATTCTTTTCCTGTTGCGAAAAATTTGATTTTCTCATTTTTAGAAATACTCCCGTTTACGATTTTAAAATATGCTTCAATTCCTCTGAAAGGATTGTACACAGAATCAAAAATCAAAGCCTGAAGTGGCGCATTTGGATCTCCAACCGGCGGCGGAACCCTTTTCACAATCTGCTCAAGCAAATCATGAACACCTTCTCCCGTTTTCCCGGAAACTCTAAGAACATCTTCATATTTACATCCCAAAAGCCCCATGATCTCATCGGTAACCTCTTCCGGATTTGCAGATGGAAGATCTATTTTATTCAGAATAGGAATGATCTCAAGATCATTTTCCAATGCTAAATATAAATTACTAATTGTTTGTGCCTGAATACTTTGAGCAGCATCTACAATAAGAAGTGCTCCTTCACAAGCAGCAATTGAACGGGAAACTTCATAAGAAAAGTCAACGTGTCCCGGTGTATCAATCAGATTTAAAATATATTTTTCTCCTTGATATTCATAATCCATCTGGATTGCGTGAGATTTAATCGTGATCCCACGTTCTTTCTCCAAATCCATATCATCCAACGTCTGAGACTGTAATTCTCTCTGGGTTACCGTATTGGTATACTCCAAAAGACGATCCGCCAAAGTACTTTTACCGTGGTCGATATGGGCGATTATGCAAAAATTTCGTATGTTTTTCATTTAAGAACCTTGTAATTTGCAAAGATAACAAAATGCAGCATAATTCCTCATTCTTAATTTTATAGTGCAAAAATTTAATTTTCATTCATCTTTTGATTTGAATATTTCGAAGCTCTATTCAGCTTTCTGCATTCACCATTTTGCCTAGATTCCATGTTCCACTCTGAATGACAAACTTTGTGTATACGTGCCATGTAGTTCATAATAAAATCTTACCTTTTCACATCAAAAAATTTATAGAAGCCAAAACTTATATTAAGTCATGAAAAAAGCTTTTTTACTCCTTTTCATCATTCCTTTTACACAATTCCAATCGCAGTGGATTGAAAAGACACCCGAAAATCCTGAAGAATTTGTGAATCCGTTGATCGGCTCACTTTCAAAACCTTCCCTTTCCAATGGAAATACCTATCCAGCAGTTGCTGTTCCTCATGGTATGAATCTCTGGACGCCCCAAACAGGAAAAAACGGAAACGGATGGCAATATACTTATGATGCCGATAAAATTCGAGGAATTAAGCAGACGCACCAACCTTCACCCTGGATGAACGATTACGGAATGTTTTCCATAATGCCTGTGACGGGAAAAATGCGTTTTGATGAAGAAGAAAGAGCGAGTTGGTTTTCTCATAAATCAGAAGTTTCTAAACCTTATTATTACAGTGTTTATCTCGCTGATCATAATGTAACGGCGGAAGTTACTCCTACTGAAAGAGCTGCTCAGTTGCGTTTAACCTATCCGGATTCTGAAAGCTCTTGGTTTGTGGTCGATGCTTTTGATAAAGGTTCGAGCATTACTATCATTCCTTCTCAGAATAAAATTGTGGGTTATTCAACAAAATACTCGAGAGGAAAATTAGTAGGATTTAAAAATTATTTTGTGATTCATGCTGATAAACCTTTCACGAAATATTCTACCTGGAAGGATAAAGATTTTGTAAAAGATGCCTTGGAAATTACAGGAGATCATTGTGGTGCTATAGTTGGTTTTGCCACTAAAAAAGGTGAGAAAGTAAATTTAAAAGTAGCTTCTTCATTTATCAGCTTAGAACAGGCCGAATTAAATTTACAAAGAGAACTCAATAAAGATTCATTCGATGACACTTTTAAGAAAGCAAAATCCGCATGGAATGAAAAATTAAAGAAAGTTGAAGTTGCGGGAGGAACAATCGATCAGATGAGAACTTTTTACTCTTCATTGTACAGAATGTTATGCTTTCCGCATAAAATGTATGAGATCAATAAAACCGGAGAAGTTGTGCATTACAGTCCTTATTCAGGGAAAACAGAGGTTGGATATCGTTTTGCCGGAACTGGTTTTTGGGATACTTTCAGGGCACTCTATCCTTTCTTAAATTTAGTTTATCCAAGCATCAATGTTGAAATGCAGAAAGGATTAATTAATGATTATAAAGAAGGCGGCTGGCTTCCGGAATGGTCGAGTCCTTCTTACTCTGACATTATGATTGGAAATAATTCGGCTTCGGTGGTTGCCGACGCTTATATGAAAGGTTTGAGAGGTTATGATATTGAAACATTATATCAGGCTTTACTTCACGGAGCCAATAATGAAGGTCCGCAGGCAACAGGAAGATTAGGAATTGAATATTATAAAAAATTGGGCTACGTTCCTTACGATGTAAAAATCAACGAAAACGCGGCGAGAACTTTGGAATATGCTTATGACGATTTTGCCATTGCACAGCTCGGAAAAGCATTGGGAAAACCGGAATCCGAATGGGGTGAATATTATAGACGCTCTCAAAATTTCCAAAAAGTGATTGATCCTGAGACTAAATTGGCTCGCGGTAGAAATCAGGACGGAAGTTTTCAGAGTCCTTTTAATCCTTTTAAATGGGGCGATGCTTTTACAGAAGGAAATTCGTGGCACTACACCTGGTCGGTATTTCAGGATATTGACGGATTAGCAAAAATGATGGGCGGAAAGAAAGAATTTTCGAAAAAACTGGACCAGATTTTTGAAATGCCGCCTGTTTTCGATGATTCATATTATGGTTCTACCATTCATGAAATTCAGGAAATGGTGAATGCGAATATGGGACAATATGCTCACGGAAATCAGCCGGCACAGCATATTATTTATTTATACAATTATTCAGGAGAGCCGTGGAAAACACAATATTGGGTTCGCGAAACGATGAATCGTCTCTATCAGCCTACTCCGGATGGATATTGCGGTGATGAAGATAACGGACAGACTTCCGCATGGTATATTTTCTCTGCGTTGGGGTTCTATCCGGTAACTCCAGCAACGGATCAATATGTTTTGGGGGCACCTTTATTTAAAAAAGCTATTATTCATCTGGAAAACGGCAAAACTCTGGAAATTAAAGCGGATAATAACAGTGAGGAAAACCGCTATGTAAAATCATTAAACATGAATGGAAAGCCTTACTCTAAAAATTGGCTCAGCCATGCAGAACTCATGAAAGGAGCAGCTTTACAGTTCAATATGGATAATAAGCCGAATAAAAGTCGGGGAACGGACGAAAAAAGCTTTCCTTATTCTTATTCTACAGATAAAAAATAAAGCAAAAGAGAGACAAATTGTCTCTCTTTTTAGCTGTCTTATTATTCATTTGAAAAATCATATTCTCCGGTCAGCGGATCAATATAAATCTCAGTCATTTCATCTTTCTTCATTTTATTCTGTCTGAGACTCCGCTCAAATATACCTACCAAACCTACAGCAATACCTCCATACATTCCTCCCTGAGCACCTCCAACGCTTACAAATACTGCTGAGTTTCGCACTGGCAAAATAAAACCTCTGTTACTGACAATATAAAATCCATTTTCATTTCTGTTGATCTCCAAAAATCCTGAATAGGTCTTTTTATACGCTTTTCCGTTTTCAACATATGCAAACATTTCGTTCGCGGAAATCTTATCTTTCTTTCCGTTTTCTTCTTTAACAGCCTTCAGAACCTGCCCTTTCTCATTTTTTTCCAAAATGTAGCCCGATTCCGGAGTCTGGTTCAAAAATGACATATGATTTAAATAAATTCCATCCTTCAACTGGGTATTTTTATAAGCTTCTGAATTATTTTTCACATAAGTTTCATAATCTGTAAGTGCCTCAATTGTCACTTTATTTTCAGAAGGTTTCATCGTATAAGTCTTCTTCATAAACATCGCAATGATCACAGGAATATTTTTAACGACTGCATCAGAGATATTCTTATTTTTAAAGCTGAATACCGTATCTTTTTTATATAAAAATCTATAATTCTCCCCTTCTTTTAGAAAAGTTTGCGCCGAGAAGTCAATATCTGCTTCAGTTTCTTTTCCGACAGTTTCTCCAACTGAAGTCTTTAATTTTTTTAAAACTAAGACCATTTCATGCTTCCCTCCTTTATGGTTGCTATCTGTATACCATTGACTTAAAAAATTATTTACCGTAGTAGGAAAAACAATCTCTTTCATTTCTTTCTGATCTCCAAAAGGCATTTGGCCTATTTTCTGGTCTTCTCTCTGATCAATTACGTCCAATGATTTATAGATATTCCCTTTAGGATTTGACAGGTTTCCTCTTTCTTTAATAATCTCCTGACCTTGGGCAAAAGATATGATTGATATAAGAATGAATGTAATTTGAAGTATTTTTTTCATGTATTAATAGATTTCAATCAAAAATATGAATTTGGAACAATATAAAATGCCTCCTACAAATTTTGTAAAAGATATTAACTTACTTTTTATAAATTATTGTTGAAAATTGAAAGATCCTGTTAAAGAATCGATGTATACATTTGTGTAAGTTGATGATCTAAAACCGAAGCCATTCATCGCACCTTTATTCGATCCCGACTCAATAGCTGCTCCGATAGCTGCTCCTACCAGTCCACCGGCTATAGCTCCAATTACTATTCCGCCTGATTTAGTTTCAGCAAAAAGTTCAGTTCTCGCCGAAATAATATAAAATCCTTTATCATCTTTTATCATTTCGAGAAAGCCGACCGGTGTGAATCGATACGCTTTTCCGGCCTCTACATAACAGAAAACTTCACTCAAAGAAAGGGTTTCTTCTTTTTGTTTTAATCTTACTACTCTACCCTTTTTATTTTTCTCAATATAGTATCCAAAGGCGGGTTCCTGATCAGAAAAATTTTTGAAATTTAAATAAACTCCATCTTTTAATTCCTGCTGCAAAGATTTGTTATTTTTTCCTAAATAAGAATCATAATTGCTAATCTCATTTTCAGGGATATATTGACTCACAACAGAGTTTGTATAAGAAGCATTGACAAACTGTGCAACAGCATCAGATATATTTTGAGACAGATACCTCGAAACATGGGCGACTCTCTTCGGATCACAAACGATAACATTGTCAAAACGGTTGATGAAATAATATCTATCCTTTCTCTTAATAAAACTGGATATTTTAAGCTTGGCTTTTCCAAACATAAATTTATCATTGGGAGCCTGCTCATCATAAACTTTTAATTCTTCAAGCACCAGAACAATATCATTATTGCCTTTTGTTTTATTATCATCTGCAAACCAATTCTGAACAAAAGTATTCAGATCGTCGGTTGGAAGTTTTACTTCTGTAATTTCTTTTTTATCGGATACCTTTCCTATTTCTTTATCTGTCCTGTTATCGATTAATGTAAGAGACTTTGTACGCGAATTTCTGTCTTTAATATTTTGCTTTAGCTCAATGGTTTCAGTTTTCTGAGCAGATAAACCTACCGCGAACAAAAGAAACAGGAATATTTTTTTCATCATTTAGAAATTTCTCACAAAATATAAGATTAGTTTAAAAATTAAACGACTCTCACAAAAAAGATTTGTAAGAGTCGTCCAACATTAAAAAAATAAACTATTATGGGTTTTGTTTTTGTCTCGAAGTATTTTGATTTCCGTGAGGCTTTCTTTCATCCATCTTATCTTTCATCATTTTCTCAGATTGGAATAACTTCAAAACTTTTTGACAGGGAATCACCTGCTGCATTTTATCAGCATACTTTTTCCTGTTATCTAACAATTTTTGTCCCACTTCAAAACTCTGTTGCAACTTGGCCTTCGCCTCGTCTTCAGAGAGGGTTTCAGGATTAAAGTTTGAATTAAACTGGCTTTTGATATGCTTCTGACTTTCCAGATATTCGTTATAAATCTCTGTAAATTCAGCCTTATCACTAGGATCAATCTCAAGATTATCCATCACCATATTATTCCTGAACTTGGTAAGAAGTGATTTTCTTTCTTCTGGAGAAAGATTGTTTATTACCTCTTTTCTTTGCTTAGGGTCCATCTTCTTCCAGTCATAATCCGTTCGCTGGGCATTTAAGCCAAAACCATAAATAATAAAAAGTGTAAATAATATCTTTTTCATCGTTCTTTATTAATTGTATAAATCCAAATAAACATCCTGTGTTGAATTACTCGCCAACTCTGCGATTTCAGAGTTTGAAAAAGAATCCAAATATTCATTCATTTGAGTTTCCTGTTTCTTTGAGGCAGGCTTTGCCACTTGTTTAGTTTCTGTATTTTTTTCTTCAGTTACCTGAGAATAAACACCTGATTTACTTTCTTGATTTCCAACTGTTTGATTATTATTTTCCACAGAAGTTAAATCAGATTTCAATGTTTCATAAGCCTTCTCACTTTCCGTCTTCGGTTCCTGGTTATTCACGGCATATGCTGTCGTAGAATTTCCATTGTCTTTTGTTGATTCGTTGGTAGAATTGAAAACAAAATTTGCTCCAAAAATCAACGCCAATGATGCCGCCGCAGCGTATGCCCAATTTAGTTTAAATATAGGTGCTTTTTTATTAGCTTTTACATCATTCATTACTCTTTCCTGAATATTCTCAAACAAATTATCAGGAACTTTGTAAATATTTTTACGTTCTAATTTTTCCAGATCAAAATCATTTATCTCGCTCAATACCTTGTTCTGAATACATTCAAACATGTTTTCAGAAACTTTATAGATGTTCTTGCGTTCTAATTTTTCTAGATCAAAATCTTTCATGTTGTTGTTTCTCAAAAATTATCTTTCGTAATTCTCTTTGATATATTCTTCTATTTTTTGTTTGGCATAATGATAATTTGTTTTTAAAGTACCTACAGACATATCTACAATTTTTGATATCTCTTCGTAGGGCAAATCATCATAATACCGCATCATAAATACCAGTTTCTGCTTTTCCGGCAGGCTTTGTATAGCATTCTGCAGCAAGATCTGTATTTCTTCGGCATCTCCTTCCGTATTGTCTGCCACCAGATTTTGCATGTGATATTCCGGGTCTTCATCAGTTTTCTGCATTTTCTTCATCTTGTTGACCTGCTGTAATGCTTCATTGGTAGCAATTCTATACAGCCACGTATACAACTGGCTATCGTTTTTAAACTGATGAAAATTCTGATAAGCTTTTATAAAGGTCTCCTGCAAAGTGTCCTGAGCAAGATCTCCGTCCACAATAATTCTTCTGATATGCCAATACAGTCTGCTTTGATAAGCGTCCATCAAAGCACGAACTCCTTTCTCCTGAGTTCGTGGGTTTTGCATCAGCGTAATAATTTCCGCGTCCTTAATCTTCATAAGATGCTTTCATTGTTTTGGATTACAAAAATAATGGAAAGTTAAATTACTTATTCAATTTTCAGTCCAAATATTAAAAATAATATCAGATAGTTACGCTCTGAGCTTCCCATTCGAAGGCTATACCCCAATTAAAAAAAACTTCTTTCATCCTCATCCGCCTTTCTTTCCGAACTCAGCACAAAATCTTATCTTTGTTTTATGCAAATTGTAATTATCGGTTCCGGAAATGTAGCCTATCATCTGGCAAAAGCATTTATTTTAAATAATATTTCTTTAGCTCAGATTTTTGGAAGGAATGAAAAAGAATTAAATAAAATTTCTGAAGAATTAAAAGTTCCTTATTCAACGGAAAAGCTGGAAGACGCAAATCTGTATCTCATTTGCGTAAGTGACAATTCTGTGGAAAAGGTTTCTGCTTTAATTACTAAAAAAGACTGTCTAGTGGCTCATACCTCCGGCTCTTTACCCAAAGAAATCTTAACCGGAGAATATAGAAAATCAAGCTTTTATCCTTTACAGACTTTTTCAAAATCAAAAGATCTGGATTATGCCAATATTCCTTTTTTTATAGAAACAGAAAATGAAGGTGATAAGAAAATTCTTTTTGAGCTGGCATCTAAAATATCAAAAAAGGTCATGGAAAGTACCCATGAAAAAAGAAAATATATCCATCTGACGGCTGTATTTGCCTGCAACTTTGTCAATCATCTTTTTTCAAGGGCCAAAGAAATTTCGGATTCTCAGGAAATTCCGTTCGATTATTTTTTACCGTTAATTGATGAAACGGTACAAAAAATTTATGAGATTGAGCCTAAAGCAGCCCAAACCGGGCCTGCGGTAAGGAACGACAGAAGAATTCTCGAATTACATGAGCAGTTATTAAAAGACGAAAGTCTTGAAATTTACAAAACAATGAATCACTCAATTCAAAAAATGTATGAGTTATAAAGAGAAATTAAAAGATATTAAGGCATTTGTATTCGATGTAGACGGTGTTTTTACCGATGGAAGCGTTTATCTTATGCCTGGTGGAAATATGTGCAGAGTCATGAATGTCTTAGACGGATATGCAGTCGTTAAAGCACTTAAAAACAATTATTTAATCGGAGTTATTACCGGGGGGAATGATGAAATGGTAAAACACAGGATCAATTATCTCGGAATTCAGGATTATTATCCTAAATCTCATAACAAAATTGAAGATTTTGAAGATTTTAAAGCCAAATATAATCTTAAAAATGAGGAGATCCTGACCATGGGAGACGATTTACCGGACATTCACATCATGGAAAACTCAGCTATTGCGGCATGTCCTGAAAATGCAGTTCCTGAAGTAAAAGGAGTGGCAACTTATATTTCTCCGGTAAAAGGAGGAAGCGGCGCTGTACGTGATGTTATAGAACAGGTAATGAAGGTTCAGGGTAACTGGCATGACGACAACACACAATCTATCTAATTAACTGATAATGAAAATATTACTAGCCTCTCAATCTCCCAGGCGAAAAGAACTTTTGTCTAGTTTAGGCTTTGAATTTGAAGTCGTGAAAATTGATTGTGAAGAAATTGTACCTGAGCATATAACAGTAAGTGATTCTGCTGCCTATCTTTCTGAATTGAAAGCTGATGCGTTCAGAAAACTGGAAGAAGGAGAAGTTTTACTTACGGCTGATACTGTAGTAGCCATTGATAACCAATTCCTTGGAAAACCTAAAGATAAACGTGATGCTCTAAACATGCTTAAACTTTTATCCGGGAAAACCCATCAGGTATATACAGGAATTACCATAAAAACTGTAGACAAAACTATTACTGAAACAGACGTGGCAGATGTAGAATTTGATGTGATTACAGATTCCGAAATAGATTATTATATCCAGCAATACAAACCTTTTGACAAAGCCGGAAGCTACGGAATACAGGAATGGCTGGGAATGGCAAAAATCAGAAGAATGAATGGTAGCTTTTACACCATTATGGGTCTTCCAACCCATTTGGTTTACAAAATTTTGAAAGAAATATAAATTTTTTCAATATAAATTTTTATTATTTTTACAAAATGATCAAACTACTGATAATAAAAAGTAGATTAGCGAGTTATATTGAGTAAATGAAAAAGAATATTTTATTCCTTTTAGTAGCGTGTTTCCTGCTTTCTTGTGTTTCAAAACCCAAGAGACCTGAGCAGCGATCCAAGTTTATGAAAGGGTTTTCCACATATTACAACACTTTGTTTAATGCTAAAGATGCATTGACCACGGAGTTTGAAACCAGAGATAAAGCCCATAAAGACAATTTTTATGCGCCTTACATCCCTATTCTTACCTTCGAAGATCAGCCTTTAGGGAGTGATCTAGGACAGTCTTCGGCTTTTGCTGAAAACACGCTGAAAATGGCAGAGGTGAATAAACCGTCCGGAAGAAGTGCTCCGGGAATGCCACCCGGCATGCCAGGTGAAAACCAGCAAAACAATCAGCAGAATCCACAAGGAAACGGCAACGCTGCAGATCCGAGTCAGCCTAAAGGAGCTACAACCCTGGAAATCGCTGAAGCTAAGGCACTAAAGGCTATTAACAAATACTCAGTGATAAAACACGGAGAAGAACAGAATAAAAAGATCTTTGACGCGTATATTATCCTTGCCCAATCGAGAATTTATCAGAATAAACCTCTTGAAGCTTTAGACGCCCTGAATTATGTCTTTACCCATATGAAAGATGATAAAAGACTTCCTCTGGCAAGAGTCTATCAGGGAGTTGCTTATGCTAAAATCAAGGACTATCATAGAGCTCAGGATATTTTCGCAAAGCTTAAAAGTGACGGAGTCAGTAAGACTTACGGCAAATTATTAAGTATCTATACTGCGGAAACCTATCTGGATGCCGGAAAAAAAGAAGAAGCCGCCAAAGAACTCGACCTGGCATTTGAACTGAATTCCAACAGAAAACAGAAAAGCAGAATTGCCTATCTGAGAGGACAAATTTTAGAAGGTCTTAATCAGAATGAAAAAGCGAGAGAAAGCTTTGCTGCTGCATATAAATATGCCAATGACTTTGAATTTGAGGTTAAATCCCAGATAGAAATCGCCAAAACTTTCAACGGAAAAGGAGACTATAACGGCGCTAAAAATTATCTTGAAGGAATCAGTAAAAAAGGAACTTACGGCTCAAGAAAGAACGAGTTTTATTATGCATTAGGCTTAATGGCCAATAAAGCTGGCAAAAAAGAGGAAGCACAACAGTTTTTCAGAAAGTCCCTTAAAGAAAACGTTTCTGATCCACAGGTTCGCGGATTGGCATACTATGAAATTGGGAACAGCTATCTTGAAAAAAATGACTATATCGGAGCGGGCAGCTATTATGATTCGGCACTTGTATCGATGACCTATGAGCCCTCAAAAGAGCTTTTGAAGGAACAGTCTATCAACATAAAAAAAATCTCAAGAAACTACTATTTAATCAAGAAAAATGACAGTATTCTTTCATTAGCAAAGATGACTCCTGAACAGAAAACAGATTTTTTCACAAAATATATTGCTAAATTAAAACTGAAAGAAGAAAAAGAAGAGCTGGAAAGAAGACGTGCCGAGAGAAGCAAAGGTTTTGACACGGGTGATTACAGCCAGAACTCACTTTTTGCGAATGGTCCAAATTCTTTTGCAGATTTTGGAACAACTACCAAAGGATTTTATTTTGCGAATACTAATACTGTTGCTAAGGGAACATCAACCTTTAAGCAGGTATGGGGTGACAGAGCATTGGTAGACAACTGGCGTTTTTCTAAGAAAATGACTTCTTTGGAAGATATGAAAAATGAAGCGCTGGGAGTAACGACAGCTCCTAACCCAAGACGTTTTGAGCCTGCTTTTTATATTGAACAAATACCGAGTGATGCCTCAAAGCTGGATCAGCTTAAGAAAGACAGAGATACTGCTTCTCTGGGCTTGGGAATTATGTATCAGAATTATTTCACTAACACTCCCCTAGCCACAAAAACGCTTTATGATCTGATCGATGTGAAGCCTGAAGAAAAAGTAATGCTCCAGGCTTTATATGAAATATTTGCGATGAACTATGAAAAAACACCGCAAGCTGCAGAAAGAGCCAAACAAATTCTTATCAAAGATTATCCGTACACCTCTTATGCTGAATTCGCCAGAAATCCTAAGAATAACACGTTTGTAAAGTCTTCGGAAGAAGTAGAAAATCAATATAAACAGGCTTATGCTTTATTTGAATCTGAGAAATTTCAGGAGAGTAAATATTTATTGGACCAGGCTATTCAGAAATATCCGAAAGATGCTTTAATTCCCAAATTCTATTTATTAAATGCCTTTAATTCAGGGAAAATGAGTGGAAAAGAAGTCATGATTCTTCAATTGGAGCAAATCGTTCTTAATTATGCTAAAACACCGGAAGGCTTAAAGGCTAAGGAAATGCTCAATTACCTGAAAAGCGACCTTAGTTTCCAGGCCACTGATAATAAGGGAAATACCATCCCTCAAAATTCAGTTCCGGGACAACCCGGCCAACCGGAACAGCCTCAACAAAATCAGATGAACCAGCAGCAGCCAAACGGGAATATGAATTCGCAGCCTTCTACTCCACAATCCGGAAAACCACCTAAAATGCCTGGTGAAAACGGAGTCCAAATGGATATGAAACCGCAAAATCCTAATGCAGCACCTGCAAAAACGAAATAAAATAAAAAGCGAAGATGATTAATCTTCGCTTTTTTATGTAGTTTATATTTTATGATTAGATAGAATCCGACGATTTCTTTTTCTTTACTCCATGAAAATCTTTAAGGTAAAATGGTTCGAAATAAGCTATATCCTCAAAGTCATTATTTTCTATTTTCTCCAAGGTTTTCTTAATTAAATACTGTGCAGAAGGATAAACAGTTTCATCAAAACCGGCATCCGAAAGCTGTAAAATTTCTCGGGCTTTCTTTGCTCCGTCTCCTACAAATACTATTTTTTTATCTTTAAATTCTTCAAAAGAAGTTTCATCTAAAATTTTGGCTTCCGTCTGTAATATCTCCTCTCCTGTTGTTCCGTCATAAACAGCTGTATAAACCTCCATTCTTCTTGCATCTATCAAAGGGATTATAAAGTCATAGTTTTTGCCTAAAAAAGGCTCTATCATGCTTTCAAGAGAATTTATGGCAATCAAAGGAACCTTTAGTCCGTAACAAAATCCTTTTGCAGATGCGGCACCAATCCTTAGTCCGGTATAAGAACCCGGACCTTTGCCCAAAGAAACCATCTCAATATCTTTCATAGATATCCCTGCCCCTTCCAAAGCCCATTCCACAAAAGTGTGAAGGCTTTCGGACTGTTTATAGTTTTCTGAAACTTCTTCTGTAAGGCACAACAGCTTTTCATCATCTGATATAGCCACCGAACAGTTTTTTGAAGAAGTTTCAATATATAGAATTTTCATTTTTAAATTTTAAGATTTTTAAATTTACAAAAAAGACAAAATGCTTTTTAATTGTTTCTGCAAATTTAATTCTTTTCTAAAAACTACTTTCTGTAAATCGTTCTCGGTTCTGCCTGAGCAGTCGGATAAATAGTCATATCAGACACACACACATGCTTGGGAGCATTTACACAGTACGCAATCGAATCTGCAATATCTTCAGCCTTTAAAGGTTCATAGCCGGCATAAACAGTTGCTGCCCTTTCACGATCTCCTTTAAATCTTACTAATGAAAAATCTGTCTCTACAGCACCCGGCTGAATATTCGTTACTCTGATTCCGAATTCTGTCAGCTCAAGCCTCATTCCTTCAGAAATTACATCAACTGCTTTTTTAGTTGAACAGTAAACAACACCATTTGCATAAGTCTGTCTTGCTGCGACTGAACTAATGTTTACGATATGTCCCGAATTCTTGTCTTTCATCATTGGAATAATCGTTTTGGATACATAGAGTAGTCCTTTCACATTCCCGTCGATCATAGAATCCCAATCATCTGTATTCCCGTTAGAAAGAGGTTCCAAACCATGAGCATTCCCTGCATTATTGATAAGAACATCTATATTTTTCCATTCTTCAGGAAGAGAGTTTACCGCTGCTTCAACTTCTTTCAAATTTCTGACATCAAACACCAAACTAAAAACTTCGGTAAAATCAGATAATTCTGTTTTCAGAGATTCTAAGACTTCTATTCTTCTTCCACAGATAATAATTCTGTTACCTTGCTTTGCAAAAAGTTCTGCCGTTGATTTTCCTATTCCGGAAGTAGCTCCGGTTATCAATATTGTCTTCATAATTTATTGCTTTTCGCTGTTGATTTTTTGATTTTTTAAATTTCTTCTCATCATGTATTTGTAAATTCCGAATTCAAGCCAGGGAACTAACATAAGAAGCCCCCAGATAATAAAAATTCCTTTTATAATTAATCTAAACTGAGACTTTAAGATCATTAAAAACAGATTCTGAATTTTCTCTATAATAGACTTCTCTACATTTTCAGGATTTAACTCTAATAGTTTTCCAGATAATTGATCAAATTCATTATAAGAAAGGTTTCCGCTAATATCTACATGAGGAATAGAATTCAGTATCCCATAGAGCACCAGGGTATGAATCCTGTCTCCATAATGATCTGCAAATAAGGAGGCCAGCCAGTTTTTAGGACGATTTACCAATTTATATTTCGTTTCATAAATCTTTGCAATGTCTACGATCTCAACTTTTATATTCTTATTATTTCTGCTCAATTCTGAAACAATGGATTTAAGATCAGCAATAAATACTGCCTTAGATTTTTCATCCTTAAAAATATATTGCGAACCCGAATAATAAACCTGCTCAGAAACAGAATAACTGTCTTTTTTAAGGGCTTCATAAACACCCCAAAACAATCCTATTTTAATAGAAAAAATAATATTGACAATGAAAATAAGAGGAATGTAAAGCTTAACCAACCAATTGTAATATTTCTGTTCACGGGAAATCAATTTATATTTTCTAAGCAGTAGAGTAGTCATGATACTTATCACAAAGCTTATAACTAAACTTATAGATGAGTACAAAATTATTTTAAAAGGATAATTTTTTAATACATAAACTACGATAGAATAAATAATTTCCCAGTCTATATTTTGCATGATTAATTGGCATCAAATGCTTCAAAAGCATCAATAATATGTTCAACAGTTAATCTCCCTTTTTCATCAGGAAGAACTGATATAATATCAAATCTTACTTCCTGATTTTTACTAAATTCCTCCAGATAATGATTGGCTGCAGAAACAATCGAGCGGATTTTAGTTTTTGTAACTGCTTCCTGAGGCAGTATAAACGCGTCTGTAGAGCGTGCTTTTACTTCTACAATAACAATCAGGTTATCTTTTTCAGTAATAATATCAATCTCAGCTTTTTGAAAACGGAAATTCCTTACAAGGATTTTATAGTGATGCTTCAATAGAAACTCTACTGCAAAATCTTCTGCTTTTTTTCCGAAATCATTGTGAGTTGCCATTTTCAGATAGGGTATACCCAGACATTTTTATGTTAAAAAATTAAAACTCTATTTTTACCTTATCAGCAACTTTCATTTTTATTTTACTTCCTATAATCAAAGGTCGGTTGTCTTTGATATGACCGTTTGGAAAACCAAAAACTACAGGAAATTTATACTTTGAAATTCTGTCTGAAATTAATTTATAAGCAAATTTATCGAAGCTTTCTGCGTATTGCTTATTCTCCTTTTCGTCGCCCATATTGGTCATCCCACCAATAATCAAACCTGAAATTTTATTGAAAACTCCTGCCAGTTCCAGACTCATGATCATTCTGTCTAACGCATAAAAATTTTCACCTATATCTTCAATAAATAAAATTTTATCTCTAAAGTCAAAAGAATATTTTGTTCCCAGAAGGGCATAAATAAGGGCTAGATTACCTCCAATCAATTCTCCTTCAATATTCCCTTTTTTATTTAATTGGTATGATTTAAGGCTGTATTTTGGCATTTTGCCTTTCAAAGTATCAAAAATCAGATCATAACTTTCGTCTGTAACTCCAAAACTCGATGTTTTAATAGTTTGTCCGTGAATCGAAGCAAAACCTTTTTTCAGCAAATAACTCTGGATCACTGTGTTATCAGAATACCCGATGTACCATTTAGGATTTTCTGTAAAATTTTTCAGTTTTATATGTTCGATCAGATGCTGGCATCCATAACCACCTCTGGAGGCCCATACTGCAGAAATTTCCTTATCATTTAGAGCCCAGTTGATATCTTTTATTCTTTCCTGTTCTGTCCCTGCATAATTGTAACCGTTCGAATATTTGGAATAAAGATTTTTACCCAGAACAGGTTCAAAACCTTTACTTTTAATCAGTTTAATTCCCTTTTCCAACTGAGAGGCTTCTACAGATCCTGCAGGGGAAATTACAGCTATTTTAGCCCCTTTTTTAAGTGGCTTTGGAAAGATTATTTTTTTCATTTTGTTTTTTGATATTTAACTTCTTTTTTTTCTGCTTCTTCCAGTCGTTTGTCAAACTGATTGAATTTTTTAAAGCTTTGTAAAAAGATAAAGAAACTGAAGACGATAAGAATACCCCCTACAATTCTTCTGATTTTATTAGCTAATGACTGAGTAAGTTTATCATGGAACTGCTTGGCTAAAAATATCTTGGCAAGATCGATACAAAGATATGTAGCAATCACGATCCCAATGTATAATATAAAACTGCCGGTATCAGGATATTGATTTCTGACAGAAATAACTGTTACGAGCCAGAAAAGAATAACCCCAACGTTTAAAAGATTAAAGAAAAAACCATTAATAAACGTTTTAAAATAGTTTTGATTGATGATTTTATCTTCACCCGGCATATGCATTTTGGTTTTTGTGACCATCATGACAATCCCATAAACAAAGATGAGGATAGAGGTGATCCTGTAAAAACCAGGATGTTTATCAATTAAAGTTACAATATCTGCACTTGCATAATAAGCAGCCAGAATACACAAAAGATCTGCGGAAATAACCCCAATATCCAATGCTAAGGCATGCCTCGGACCTCTGGAAAAGCTGGTTTCAATAAGCAGGAAAAAGATAGGTCCTATGAAAACCAGACTCAACATGAATCCTAATACGATAGCAGATAATATAAGTTCAAACATTCAGTAGTGTTTTAAAATGAAAACAAGTTTTCATCCCGTTTTATACAAATTTATACTTTATGATTTAATAAATCAACAATCTTGAAATGCAATTATTTTAGTATTAGTTATCCTGACAATTTTCGCTGTATGTAAATTGGTAATCTTTTCTAATTTTCAATCCAAATATTCCTCTCTTGAAAGTATAGGTAATCTGGTTTTTAAATAGCATTCTTTTATAATCAATAAAAAAACTACGAGTCATATATGAATACTCGTAAGCATTATCACTCAAGTATATGTAAGTAGTTTTTCCTTTTTGGTGACTATACTTTCCCCCAACTTCTGCAATCATATTTTTGTAACAGTAAGTTTCCTTGACTGGATTCATTCCTGTCATATAATTAATAAGAAAAAAGGCATTAATTATCATTGGAAAAGTAATTCCAAAGAAATAATTTTTGCCTAAACTTCCTATTTTAAGAATATTTCTATTGATTAAAATATTACTTATCACAGCGAGGATACCAATAATGGTAATAAACCAATAAAAATTAACTACCGTCTTGAATATTACTGTGAAAACCAAGACGGCATTAAGTATACTAAAAACAATATACTTATCAATTTTAGTCATTATTCAACAATCTTGAAATCCAGCTGTTTTTGAATTAAGTTGGCTTTTACTACTTTGATCTGAACATTATCTCCCAACTGGTATCTTTTTCCATGTCTGGATCCGTATACCGCATGTGTCTTTGCATCATAAGTATAAGAATCATCTATAAGATCTCTCAGTTTAATCAAACCTTCGGCGCCGTTTTCAGGAATTTCTACCCAAAAACCAAATTCTGCAACTCCGGAAATTACTCCATTGAACGTTTCGCCCAAATGTTTTTCCATGAATTTCACCTGCATATATTTGATAGAATCTCTTTCTGCATCTGCAGCGAGTCTTTCCATTGAACTGCAATGTTTAGCTTTATCTTCCAATTCCTGCTTGCTAGGAGATTTTCCTCCATCCAGATAATGCTGCAATAATCTGTGGGCAAGCAAATCCGGATAACGACGGATAGGAGAGGTGAAGTGGCTGTAATAGTCAAACCCCAGACCATAGTGACCAATCGGTTCTGTAGAATACACCGCCTTACTCATACTTCGCATTGCTAATGTTTCAATCATATTTTCTTCGCCTTTACCTTTTACATCGTGCAATAATCTGTTTAAAGATTCTGCTACTTTTTTGGTATTGGCCAGATCCATTTTGTATCCGAATGTAGAAACAAAATCTCTTAAAGATTCTAATTTCGCAGGATCCGGATCGTCGTGAACCCTGTAAATAAAAGTATTCTGAGTGATTTCTCCTCTTTTATTTAATGAAACAAATTCAGATACTTTTTTGTTTGCCAACAACATAAATTCTTCAATCAAATGATTAGAATCTTTGCTTATTTTAAAGTAAACCCCAATCGGCTGATTATTTTCATCTAAATTGAATCGAACTTCGCTTCGGTCAAAGGTAATTGCACCGTTTTTGATCCTTTTCTGACGCATAATTTTGGCCAGTTTATCCAGAACCAAAATTTCTTCTGCCAGATCACCTTCCTGAGTTTCTATTCTTTCCTGAGCTTCTTCATATGTGAATCTTCTGTCGGAATGAATAACTGTTCTTCCAAACCACTGTTTCTGAATTTCAGCATTGTCATTAAGTTCGAAAACGGCTGAAAATGTAAACTTATCTTCATGTGGACGAAGCGAACATACATCGTTACTCAAAACTTCCGGAAGCATCGGTACAACGCGGTCTACCAAATAAACAGAAGTCGCTCTTTGATAAGCTTCATCATCCAGAATAGTTCCCGGCACTACATAATGGGAAACATCTGCAATATGAACTCCTATTTCCCAATTTCCATTATCTAACTTCCTCATTGATAAGGCATCATCGAAATCTTTGGCATCTTTAGGGTCAATGGTAAATGTAAGCACATCACGCATATCCCAGCGTTTTGCAACCTCCGCTTCATTGATACTTCTGTCAATTTTATCAGCATCTCTTTCCACTTCTTCAGGGAAACTGTAAGGTAAACCATATTCAGCAAGAATAGAGTGGATCTCAGTTTCATGTTCTCCAGGAGCACCTAAAACCTGAATAATTTCGCCTTCAGGATTCTTATCTCCGGGTTTCCATTCTGTCATTTTTACAATAACTTTATCACCGTCTTCTGCACCCCCGAATTTTCCTTTAGGAATAAAAATATCAGTATTAATTGATTTTTTATCACACACTACAAACCCAAAATCCTTATGGGCAACTACTTGTAAAGTTCCTACAAATTCGGTTCTGGTTCTTTCCAGAACTTCCAGTACAGAACCTTCAATTTTTTTCCCTTTGTAGGTATACGTTACAATTAAAACTTTATCGCCCTGCAACGCATCTTTTACATTTTTTGAATGGATAAAGACATCATCTTCCAATCCTTCAACATTTACATAAGCATTTCCTGACTGATTAAAGTCGATAATACCTGTAAGTGTACCTTTGATATTAAGATTAATGATATATTTTCCTTTTTCAGTTTCCTTAATTCTTTCGGAAGACTGAAGTTTATGCAAAGCCTGAATCACAAGCTCTCTCTGTCTTGGATTCTTATAATCTATTCCGTCTGAGATCTGCTTATAATTATAGATCTTCGTAGAATTTTCGTTCATAAAACGCAGGATCAGTCTTCCGATTTCCTGAAGTTTATGATCATTTTTGTGGCTTATATATTTTCTTTTTTTTGGCATGTTAATTTTCTTATTATTAATCTCTCATATATTCCGGTTCTGAGATTTCTATATATTTAGAATCTGTATATTCTGTATAAAAATTTTCTCTTCCGAATGAGAATTTTACTTTGTTTTTCTTTATTTCAAAGTCTATATTCAATATATCGCTGTATAAAACTCTTTCATAATCATAAAATTTAGTCTTTTTTATTTCCTGATCTGTCATGAATTTTCCTCTGGCGTTATAAGCATCATAGCTTTTTATTTTAGACTTTGGAATTCCTTTATAATTTGTACCTCCCGTTTGTGCAAATACCTCAGAATACTCTTTATTCAATTCATAGGGAAGGGGCACTATGATTGTATTGGGAAAGACATTTACAAATTTTTTGAAATTTCTGTTGTCCCAAAAAGATTTAAACTTTAATACATTGATTACATTCTTGTCTGAATAATCATTCATATCTCTTCCGCACCCTTGCCTCAAAATGTGTATCAGATTGATATATAAAACTTTATTTTTAAAATCATTTCTTTCTAGTTTGCTAAATATATAATCTGCTAACAGATGATAATTTACATTTTTATTATTCTCAAGAAAGTCAGATTTAATTTTTTCCAATTCTTCTGCAGAAAATATTTTGGTATTTACTGTTCTTGTAATCGGACAACCATTCTCGCTTGAAACACCGGGAACTGTAGGACAGGCATCATCTTTATCTAAAATTCCGTCACCATCGGTATCCGGCCAAGGACAGCCTTTATTTTCTGGAGGTCCGGAAACATTGAGACACAAATCATCTTTATCAATAGCACCGTCACTGTCAGAATCTGGCCACGGACACCCTTTATTTTCAATGGTACCTGTCTCTTTTGGACATTGATCTAAATAAAATAAAATTCTGTCTTTATCTTCATCAGAAAGACAAATCTTTTTACCGAATTCTTTCTTACATTTTTTAAAAGCATCTTTATCTTGTATTTCCTGGGCCTGGAAACAACTCAATACAAAAAGCAGGATCAGAGATGCCTTTATCTTCATGAACTTATTAATTTTTTACTTAATTCTAATATCAATTTTCCTTCCAAATATTTTACAACTGGGAGTTTAGTTTTATAAAAATACTACAAATATGGAGAAGAGGAGAGAAAAACCTTTTATAAATATCTTTTAAATATCAAATCGGTAAATGGAAATAATAGACTTGTATTTTCTATTGGACATCGCAAAGATACTAAATAAAAAACAAATAAGGCTTGTAAATTGATTTACAAGCCTTTATATATTTAGCAAAATGCAATTTTATCAACTCTGTTCTGGTGTCTGCCACCTTCGAAGTCTGTTGATAGAAATTTATCTACTATTTCTATAGCCAATTCCTTAGATATAAACCTTGCCGGCATCGAAATCATATTGGCATCATTATGTTGTCTCGCCAGGCTTGCAATCTCAGGCATCCAGCAAAGAGCACAACGGATTTTCTGATGTTTGTTGGCAGTGATCTGAACACCGTTTCCACTTCCGCAGATCAATATTCCCAATTCATTCTCTCCATTCTCTACAGATGTTGCTGCAGGGTGTACAAAGTCCGGATAATCCACACTGTCTGTGGAAAACGTTCCAAAATCCTGAACCTCAAAGTTTTCTGATAAATAGTTCTTAACAATCTCCTTATACTCGTAACCTGCATGGTCAGCGGCAATAGCGATTTTTCTTTTCATAATTCTTGTATTAAGTCTTTTTAGATTTATTTCCACACAAATGTAAGTATAATGTGGATAAGTCTTAAATTTTCGGGAGTAATTTGTGAAATGCATTGTTAGTAACTGTGGAAAAGTATCCTGAATTAAATGTTTCGTAACATTAGAAAAATTTGTAATGGAATTTAAGTCCAAATTTTTTGCTCACAATTTTCAAAAAGTTTTTGGGGAGTAATCTTTAGGTTTTCCATAAAACACTTATTAATAAAGGGAATTGGGGAAAAGTTATCCATATTTGTTAATAAGTGTTTGAAGAATCACATTCACAGCAAATTATAATGTAGATAAAATGTGAATTGAATAAAAATTATTTGTTACCAAGTTTTAAGACAAAACTTATCCCCGTTACTAACAAGACTCAACAACATATACATTATTTCTTTTTTTAAAGAGAAGAGAATATGTTGATTATTGAATGACTGGGTTGGGGGAAACTTTTTGAAAACTTTTGAAGGGTTGCGTCTTTTCAAAAATTTTAAAATCTTACATTTGTGAAACGAAAATTCAAAAATATTCAGGAAGCCGACTTGCCCGCATTTTCTTGCCAGGCTTTAAACGAAGTCGACTCCTGATGCCCGAAGAAATAATATAAATGTACATATGAAAACAATCAATGATTTCAATTTTAATGAAAAGAAAGCTCTTGTAAGAGTTGATTTCAATGTTCCGCAAGATGATCAGCTTAAAGTTACAGATAATACGAGAATCGTAGCTGTAAAGCCTACCGTGGATAAAATTCTTAATGATGGTGGTTCTGTGATCCTGATGGCTCACCTCGGAAGACCAAAAGGAGAGGTGAATGATAAATTTTCTCTTAAGCACATTGTTGAAGAAGTATCTAATGTTCTTGGCAAGGAAGTAAAATTCGTTGATGAATGTGTAGGAGAGAAGGCTGTACAGGCTGCCAATGATCTTAAGCCCGGAGAAATTCTTTTGTTAGAAAATCTACGTTTTCATAATGAAGAGGAAAAGGGTGATGAAGGTTTTGCTGAGCAACTTTCCAAATTGGGAGATGCTTATGTGAATGATGCTTTTGGAACTGCTCACCGAGCTCATGCTTCAACAGCTGTAATCGCTGAATACTTTCCGTCAACTAAGTTTTTCGGTTTATTAATGGCTAATGAACTAAAAGCTATTGATAAAGTATTAAAATCTGGAGAACGCCCTGTTACTGCTATTCTTGGTGGATCTAAGGTTTCAACTAAAATTACCATTATAGAAAATATCCTTCCTGCAGTTGATAATTTAATTATCGGAGGAGGTATGGCATTTACTTTTATTAAAGCTTTGGGTGGCAAAATCGGAACTTCATTGGTGGAGGAAGACAAGCTACCGTTGGCATTGGAAATTTTAGGAAAAGCTAAAGAGCATAATGTAAAAGTTTATCTTCCGTCTGACACAATTATTGCTGAAAGTTTCAGTAATGATGCTGACAGAAGAGAAGCAGATATTTACGAAATTCCTGAAGGGTGGATGGGATTGGATGCTGGGCCAAAATCCAGAGATCAGTTTAACGATGTTCTTTTAAATTCCAGAACAATTCTTTGGAACGGTCCGATCGGAGTTTTCGAAATGTCAAACTTTGCTGCGGGAACTATTGCTCTTGGAGACAGTATTGCTGAAGCTACAAAACAAGGTGCTTTCTCTTTAGTTGGGGGAGGAGACAGTGTAGCTTTTGTTAAGCAATTCGGTTATGGCGAAAAAGTAAGTTATGTTTCTACCGGAGGTGGAGCAATGCTTGAAAGTTTAGAAGGTTTGGAACTCCCGGGAGTTGCTGCTATTAATAAATAAGAAAATTAAAATTTTTATAAATTTTGAGTCCGCTGAAATTTTTCAGTGGACTTTTTATTTTTCATAAATCTTTACATTTTGAAAATCATAAAAAATTCGTCTTTCTAAAAAAGAGATGGAAATCGTTTTTGAGATGATTATTAAAATTTAGATTATCCATGTATTTTTATTTGCCTTCAATTTTCCGGGAAAATAATTTTAAAATTTTATTTGTTTAAAAAGTTTGTCAATCTATAGGTATATGAATCTTTGATTATAGGTTTTGTAAAAGTTCAAATTTTTGTTTCTTACTCAATACTATGAGTCTAGTAGTATCTAATTATTTTGCCCTAAAACATAATTTCGTTTTTATAAAAAATCTCAAATTTCTAATGCGTTTGAAATTTCTGTCTCATTTTTAAGGTTACTAACTTTTTACTAACAAAATTACAGTTGAAAGAAGTGATTTTTTCAGAAATTTAGTTTTTTGAATAAAAAGGGTATAAATTTTTAAGATAGGGGAGAAGTAAAAAAAATAAAACTCGGGAAGAATTCCAGAGTTTTTAGATTTTTATGATGAAAATGCTGAAAATTGACCTTCAGAAATGGCTTTAATTTCGATTTTCTACTTTTTTTCGATAATGTATATCAAACTTGAAAATTCGTTCGAAAAAAGGGCTTTTACGTTAGAAATCGTTCCGTAGATCGTGGCTTTTAACCAAAAAAGAGGAGATTTCTTATATTTTTCGCTCAACATGGAGATGTAATAAGAGTCAAGCATCAAAGGTTTGATTTTTCTCATTTTCCAGTTTGGTTTTTTAGAAATTAAATTTTCCATTCCGTTTTTTGAAAAATGATAAATATGTCTTGGTACATCATAAGCTGCCCAATATTCTTTATAATGTTTTGCATCAAACGAAGTAGGATTGGGAACAGCGATAATTAACAATCCTTTTTCTTTTAATTTGCTGTTAAAAATTTCAAGCATTTCATCCTGGTTTTCTACATGCTCGAAAACATGCCAGAGGGTAATTGCATTTAAACTTTTATCTTCAATTAAATTGATATTATCTAAAATTTTTGCTTTTGTAATTTTACTTTTCGCTGCTTTTCGAGCATCTGAATCCGGCTCAAAACCGAAAGTCTCAAAATCATTTTCTATATATTTTACAAATTCTCCTGCACCGCAGCCGTAGTCTAATACTCTTGAGCCTTTTGGTATTCTGTCCTGAAGAATTGTTTTTTTATACTGTAAATTGAATGATTGTAAAAATTTATATAACTTTTCTTTTAAGCTTCCTGAATCCTGATGATGGGAAATATAATCTTCACTTTCATAATATTTGGAAATATTTGATGGAATAGGGGAGGTCTTGAAAACTCCTTTTGTATCTGTTTCTTTAATTTCAAATATTTCCTGGGATAGAAAATGATCTTTTATTTTCATTGAATTGTTTCTTTTAAATTAAAAATTAAGATATCTACTAGCATATTATACATTCATAGATACCTTAATTTTTGCTTTTATTTTATAAATGTTTCACGTGAAACATTTTCAATTTAACGTCCTAAATAGACTAGTAAAACATTAATATCAGCAGGAGAAACCCCGCTGATTCTTCCAGCCTGAGCAATTGTTTTTGGTCTCACATTAGACATTTTTTGTTTTGCTTCGGAAGATAGACTTGATATAGCTTTATAATCAAAATCCTCAGGAATTTTAATGTTTTCTAAACGATTTAGTTTGGCAACATTTTCTTTTTCCTTTTCAATATAGCCTCTATATTTAATATTTACTTCTGCCTGTTCTCTTACTTCATCGTCAAATTGAGACGTAAATTCTTTAATAACATCAATATTATCTAATTTATCTAGTGTAATATTTGGTCTTGTTAGAAATTGTGAAGCTCTGTAAGCCTGATCTACAGGGTTACTTTCAATACTTTCTAAGATAGGGTTAATAACTCCAGGTTTTAAAGAAGTTTCTCGTAAAAAGTCTTCAAGTTCCTGACTTTTAGATACTTTCTCCTGAACTCTTTTTAATCTTTCTTCTTTTGCTAAACCTAAGTCAAAAGCTTTTTCTGTAAGTCTGATATCAGCATTATCTTGTCTTAAAAGAAGTCTGTATTCCGCTCTTGAAGTAAACATTCTGTAAGGCTCTTCTGTTCCTTTAGTAATTAAATCATCTACTAAAACTCCAATATAAGCTTCATCTCTGTTAAGGATAAATTCTTCTTTTTCTTTAACTTTATTGTGTGCATTGATACCGGCAATCAGACCTTGTCCTGCTGCTTCTTCATATCCTGTTGTCCCATTAATCTGTCCTGCAAAGTATAAATTGTCGATCAATTTTGTTTCTAAAGTATGCTTCAATTGGGTAGGAGGGAAGTAGTCATATTCAATGGCGTAGCCTGGACGGAATACTTTTACGTTCTCAAATCCTGGGATATGCTTCATAGCTTTGATCTGAACATCTTCCGGAAGAGAAGAACTGAATCCATTTACATAGATCTCTACTGTTCTCCAGCCTTCAGGTTCTACAAATAATTGATGTCTCGTTCTTTCTGCAAAGCGGTTGATTTTATCTTCAATACTTGGACAATATCTTGGTCCTAAGCTTTGGATTGTACCATTAAACATTGGGCTCCTATCGAAACCTTCACGTAGAATATCGTGTACCGTTTCATTCGTATAAACGATATGACAGCTTAATTGTTTGGTTAATTTTGGGGTATCTAAATAGCTGAATTTTTGTGGATTTTCATCTCCTTTCTGTTCTTCCATTTTAGAATAATCCAGGCTTCTCCCGTCTACTCTCGGTGGAGTACCTGTCTTCATTCTTCCAGCTTCAAAGCCTAAAGAAACCAATTGTTCTGTTATACCAAAAGCTCTCGGCTCACCCATTCTTCCTCCTCCTAATTGTTTATCTCCAACATGGATTAAACCGTTCAGGAAAGTTCCGTTTGTAAGCACTACGGATTTGGATCTTATTTCGATTCCTAATGAAGTAACAACTCCTGCTACTTTATTATTTTCGATAATTAATTGTTTTACCATATCCTGAAAGAAATCAAGATTAGGAGTATTTTCTAATGCCAGGCGCCATTCTTCTGCGAAAAGCATTCTGTCATTTTGTGTTCTTGGAGACCACATTGCAGGACCTTTTGAAAGGTTCAGCATTTTGAACTGAATAGCAGATTTATCCGCTATAATTCCTGAATAACCTCCCATTGAATCGATCTCTCTTACGATCTGTCCTTTTGCAATTCCTCCCATCGCGGGGTTGCAACTCATCTGTCCGATCGTCTGCATGTTCATGGTAACGAGCAGAGTTTTCGAACCCAAATTGGCTGCTGCAGCTGCTGCTTCACATCCTGCGTGACCGGCACCAACTACGATTACATCATATATTTCTGATATCATTTTTTTACTGCTTATTTAAAGCCTTATATTTTTAGTCTATTTTACAAATGTTTCACGTGAAACATTGTTTGAATTTACAAGTCTAAACTGCTTGTTCCGTACTTTTTATTTTAGGCCCGATCGCAACATTTTGTCTACATGTATTTTCTTTTAGTAGAAGAGAATATTGAGTGCGGTGTGCGGCATTATAGATTCTTTAAAAAGTTTTGAATCTTAATTATATTGAGCTAAATAAAAATCTTCTTTGCTTCTCATTAACTGCTCTTCTTCTTCGGTTTTATCCTTGTATCCTGAAAGATGAAGAATACCGTGAGCTAAAACTCTTCTCAGTTCTTCTTCGTATTCTTTGGATAGAGTAGAAGCGTTGTCAGAAATGCGCTGCAAAGATACAAAAATCTCTCCGCTTATTGTCTTGCCTTTTACATAGTCAAATGTTATGATATCAGTATAATAGTCATGCTGTAAATAATCTTGATTTACTTTCAATAAATATTCGTCATCGCAGAAAATATAATTGATTTCACCAAGTTTTTTTCCTTCTGAAAGAATAATATCTTTCAGCCATTTTGTATATTCTGTATTTACAGATTCCGGTAAGTTTTCGTAAAAGAATTGTATCATTGTTTTAAAACCAGTGTCCTAAAATAACACTGAATATGCCTTTTTGATTATTTTTAAGTGAGTGACTAAAGTTAACTTTAATCTGTCCGAAAGGAGATTTGTATCCTGCTGTAATTCCTAACGAACTATAATTTAGTTTTACAGCATCTTCAAAAGTTAAATCGTTGGATAAATTTGCAAAAGAAAAGTTTCCGCTTACAAAGTAGTTCTTGTTAAACTTAAACTGAAGATCATTGGAAATTAAAACCACATTATTGGTGTTGAGCTGAGCAAAATAGAAGCCTCCGAATCTTTTGAAATTGACAACATTCTGTTCAAAAATACCTCCCAGCCTGTATTCATAGAAAGGAGGTAGATTTTCGCCGATTGTGATTCCTCCGTAAAGGTTTAGTCGGTAAGTAAATTGTTTGGTTAAAGGAACATTTATTCTGATGTCTGCTTTCACCTGAACGATTCTTTTATCAACTTCAGATTTTAAAAGATCCACAACTTTTCCTTCTGCCGAAATGTAAATTCCTTTTGTAGGAAAATCTTTGTCATTCTGCGTATCGCTTTTAATGAAAACATACGGATTCAAGAATCGGCTGTATCTTTTATTGGAGTCATTAATTTCTGCTTTAAAGTAATCATGACTGATCCCTCCGCCAATGGCAAATTTATCTTTCCAGACCGATTGGATGTACATTTCGTTTCGGAACCATTCCCATCTGTCAACGGTATTGTTATTGACATCTTTTAAATCGAAACTCATTCCGGAGGAATAGATTCCAAAACCGGGAATATAACCGTTATCGATAAAATAGTTTAAGTAATATCTGGGTTTATCTCCAACAATAACATCCAATGAAAGGTTTGTATTTTTAAAAAGAAGACGTTTTGCTGAATAATTTAAAAGGAGCCCCGTTTTAAAAACATCATCATAATGAAGTCCGAATTTTAGAAAATGTCGGGCTTCGTCTTCCGTGACATACAGTTTCAGATAATTTGCATCATTTTCAGGAATGATATCGTAATTGATAAAACGGTAGTTATTTGTAGCGACAAGTTTATCTATCATTTTATTAACGCTGCCATATGTTTGAAGAGAGGGGAGGCGTAGTCCCATTTTCCCGAGAACGTAGTTTTTACCGTATATTTTGCTTCCTTCCAAAGAAAGGCTGTCAATCTTATAAACGTTAGAATATATTGGATTTGTGCGTTGTCTAAGACGGTCGAATGAACGCTTGGGAAGCTGTTCTAAGATATCGGTATATTTTAACCCTTCTTTATAGCCATTATCAAGAATTTTTTTCTTGTCATCATAGCTTGTGGCAGTCATTCCTTTCAGATCAGGTTTAATATTTATATCGGTGTATTTATACTGTTGCTTGGTATCTTTATGGATATTCATATCGATCACCTGATTCAGAATAGCGATGATATTATTTAAATCTTCTCTTTTAGAAAGATCCTGATTAAGATCTACTCCAATGACGATATCGATTCCTTTATCTTTTAAAGGTTTCGATGGATAATTTACGGTCATCGCACCGTCGATGTAAATACTGTCACCTATTTTTACGGGATCCATCAGCGAAGGAAAAGCTGAACTCGCCATGATGGATTGCACAAGATCTCCCTTTTCAAAAATTTGCATATTTCCACTCTCAAGATTCGTGGCTACACACATAAAAGGGATAGGCAATTTTGAAAAATCATCTATATTGGAGACATTCTTAAAAAGTTCTTTTAAAAGATATACATTTTTCTGTCCGGTACTGATGGAAGAGGGTAGTGTTATTTTACCATTTTTTAGAGGAATAGATAAAAGATATTTGTCAACAGACTTATTAAAAAATGAACTTTCCTGTCTTGATTTTGGATCCATGATTAAAGAATAGAAATCTGTATCCATTACAATTTTTTCAATTTCTTTTCCTGAATATCCCGAAGAATAAAGACCTCCGACTATCGCACCCATACTGGTTCCGGCAATATAGTCAACTTTGATACCTAAAGAATCTAAAACTTTAAGGACGCCCACATGAGCAAAACCCTTAGCTCCGCCTCCTGCAAGTGAAAGTCCTATTTTAGGATTTTTAGGAATCACTAGATCTTTTTTTACCTGAGATTGAATCAAAAGTAATTGAAATGTAAATAAAAGAATCAGGAGTTTTCTCATAGTTTAATCTTTTATATAAATCCGTTTCACTCTGGGTGAAATGGACGTTAATACTTCGTAAGTTATAGTTTTGCAATAATCTGCGAACTCTTTTAAACTCGGTTTCGCATTAAAAATTGTGACAGTGTCGCCTTCTTTGACATTTGAAATTTGATCTACATTGATCATCATCATATCCATACAGATATTTCCTACAATAGGAGCCAGTGTTTTATTTACGCCAACATTTCCGATCTGGTTACCGATGAGCCTTGGAATTCCATCTGCATAGCCAACAGGAATGGTGGCTATTTTTGTTAAATGATCTGTTTTATATTTTCTGCTGTAGCCTACAGATTCCCCGTTTTCTACCTGTGATATTTGTGAAATTACGGTTTTAAAACTTACCACAGATTGTAATTGTTTTTGTATTTCACTATTTGGTGATTCACCCAACATTCCGATGCCAATTCGTACCATATCATATTGATGATCGGTATAGCTCGTAATTCCTGACGAATTTAGAATATGTCGGATAGGAGTGTAGCCTAAATTTTTAATCAAATAAGTTGAATTTTTTTCAAAAGTTTCCAGCTGAGCCATCGTAAATTCTTTTTCAGCCGGTACATCTGAAGACGAAAGATGGCTGAAAATACTTTGAACTTTTAAATTTTTATGAGCTAAAATTTCAATTAATTCATCTAATTCAGAATTCTTAAAACCAAGGCGATGCATTCCCGTTTCAAGCTTGATGTGGATAGGATATTTTTTATCATAACCAGATTTCTGAACCGCTTCATAAAATAATTCTAATACTCTGAAACTGTAAATCTCAGGCTCCAGATTATATTGAATCACCGTTTCGTAGCTATGCTGTTCAGGATTCATGACAACGATAGGGACCGTAATTCCTTTTTTACGCAGCTCAACTCCTTCATCTACAAAAGCAACACCCAGATAATCGATATGATGATGTTGTAAAAATTCTGATATTTCGTAACTGCCTAGTCCATAAGCATTTGCTTTTACCATTGCCATCATTTTTGTAGATGGATTGAGTAAAGATTTATGATAATTAATATTATGCTGAATAGCATTCAGATTAATCTCTAAAACAGTGTCATGCTTTCGGAGTTCAAGTATATCTTTAAGCCTGTCAATCTCATATTTTCTTGCTCCCTTCAATAAAACAATCTGGTTTTCAAGTTCTGTAAGGTATTTACTATCAATTAACTCCTGAGTGTTAATGAAAGTATATATTTTAGATTTAAATAATTCACTAAATTTTGATATTTCTTCACCGATTAAAAAGATAGAATCAAATTTTTGCTCATTGACCAGTTCTGAAACTTCATCATACAATTCTTTTGAATTTGAATTGACTCCTACAATGTCGGTTAGGACCAAAGACTTTTTCGGTTTATTATATTCATTCAGAAATTGTAGAGCCGTTTTCAAAGAATCCAGATCGAGATTGAAAGAATCATTGATAACAATATTATTTTTAATTCCCTCAATCGCTTCAAGTCTCATTTCAACAGCCTTCAGAGCATTGATTTTTTCGACTATTTTATGATTTTCAATATTCAGTTCCTTTAAAACAGTTACAAGTGCCAAAGCATTTGTTAATGTCGCTTCATCTCTTTGATGAACAGGGAAGGATATTTCTTCTTTAAAATAACATACAGTTACATCTTCGTTTTTAGAACGATTAGCTTTAAAAAAAACATGATTCTGTTCTTTAAAACCATATGATATTAATTTTTTATCAGAATATAATTCTTTTATTTTTTTGTCAACCAAAAGGTTATCTCCATTATAAACAATAACTTCAGATTCTTTGAAAAGCTTTATTTTTTCATCAATAAGTTCTTCTTCTGAAGTAAAATTGGCAAGATGGGCAGTCCCGATATGAGTCAGCAAACCGATTTGGGGATGGAAAATAGCAGAGAGCTTTTCCATTTCATGAGGCTTGGAAATTCCGACTTCAAAAATTCCAAGCTGATGAGAATCGTTAATCTGAAGCAGAGAAAGAGGAAGGCCTATTTGTGAATTAAAACTTTTGGGGCTTTTAACCGTAGGAAATTCATTCCAAAGGCATTGGTAAAGCCATTCTTTTAAAATAGTTTTTCCATTACTTCCCGTAATGCCAATAGATTTTAAATGAGAATTTTCAAAATGATATTTGGCTAATTTTTGAAGAAAATCTATGGCGTTTTCAACAATAATCCATGTTATATTCTCAAACTGAGGATACTGATGTTCGGAAATAATAATATTTATTCCTCTGTCAATCGCAGATTCAATGAATTTTTCACCGGAATTTTTTTGAGTATTAATGGCTATAAATGCCGTATTTTTGGTAGAATAAATAATTCTGCTGTCGAAAGCTATGTTTTTGACAATCAATTTATCATCACCAATAATCTGTGAATTGGTAACTTCTGCAATATGTTCTATTGTGTAGTTCATAAACTACTTTTCTTTTTTATTTAAAACTTCATCTACAAAAACTCTTCTGCTTACTGCATCATAAGATTCTGTCTCTCCCAGTTCTACAAGATCCTTTCCTGCAGATGTTCTCATTGAATAATTAGCCAAATTTCCAGTTCTTCTGCAGATGGCATGTACTTTTGTTACATATTCTGCAGTGGCCATCAAATTAGGCATTGGTCCGAAAGGTCTCCCTAAGAAATCCATATCCAGACCTGCTACTACAACTCTAACGCCGCTGTTGGCTAGCTGATTGGCAATTTCAACAATACTTTCGTCAAAAAACTGCGCTTCATCAATTCCCACCACATCACAATTCGAAGCCAATAGTAGTATCTCATTAGGGTTTTCTACTGCTGTACTTCGGATTTTATTTTGATTGTGAGACACAACATCTTCATCGGAATATCGTGTATCCAGTTTGGGTTTAAAAATCTCTACATTTTGTCCTGCCATTTCTGCTCTTCTAAGCCTTCTGATCAACTCTTCGGTTTTTCCGGAAAACATTGAGCCACAAATAACTTCCATCCAACCGCTTTGTTTGGAATGATTAATTGTATTTTCTAAAAACATTTGTTAAATTAGCCGTATATTTTTATCATCAAAAGTAAGCAATTTTAACAAGATTCTTATATGCAGAACATCCAAGATTTAAAGGAAAAGATTTTTTTTGAATCCAAGAATATCATTGGTATTTTGGATAAAATAAGCAACGTAGACGAGTTACTTTCCAAGCAGGATCTTGTGGATGAACTTGGAAACAGGATCTCATTTTTGAGGTTGCTGGAAAAAAATATAGAGTATTTCAGCACAGAAATTCCTGTTGAAAATTCTGAAAACCAAGCGTTTTTTTCGTCAAATGCGCCTCAATTTGAATTTCATGACCAAAATCATGAAGTCACAGAAGAGGAAGCTATTTTTAATAACGAATTGAATGAAATCGGCGAACATCCGAATGATGTTATTGAGAATGAGTCCAATGAGGAAGAAGCCGTATTCAATAATCAGTTAAATGAAATTGTCGAAAGTGAACTTCATGAAACGGTTGTGAATTTTGCTGAAGAAAATGCACCTGAAAGAATTGAAAATACGGAAGAAAAAGTTTCCAGAAATCAAGTCACAGAAGATGAAGCAATATTTAACAATCAATTGAATGAAATTGATGAAACGGAGCTTTCTGAATACAGCGGATCGGCGTTAAATTTTGTTGATGAAGAAAGAATTTTAGCAGATTCTGAACCGGATAATGATGAAGGCATCCATGAGGGAATTTTTTCTAATGAAGTAACAGAAGAAGAGGCTATTTTCAATAACCAGCTTAATGAAATTGATGAATTTGAAAATCTGGTTTCTGATGATCAGGGAAATCTGAATGATTTTGATGAAGAAGAAAAAATTCAGGATGTTTTTCAGTCAGAAATAAAGGCTGAAGATAAAAAATATCTTACTTCCGAAACAATTCCGAGCATTTTTGACAGTGAAGTGATCGATGAAGAAGAAATTCTGGTAGAGGAACTTGAAGAAGAATATATTGCTTCGAATGTAACGATTGAGCAGGGTGAAATGGTGACAGAAACTTCTAATGTAGAACATATTCTGACGGATATCAAGCATGAAAGTTCTGCCGAAGAGCTGATCAGTGCGGAAACAAACGAGCGAAGAAAAATTGTAGAGATTGATAAGCCTCAGATTGAAAAAGAAATTCATCCTTCGGATGAAAGTTTTGAGAATCTGGATCAATATAACCAGGATAAAAAAATAAAATTAGCCAATATTAAAGGATTAAAATCTATTCAGTCATTATTTGATGATGATCCTTTGGAAAGAGATTTTCCGGAACACAAAACAGAAATTCCGGAAAAAGAGGAAACAGGAAGTATTCTGAAAACCAATATACCGACAAATTTTATGGAAGCTGAAAAACCAAAACCTGGTTTTAAGCTTGATCTGAATGACAGGATTGCATTTACAAAAACGCTGTTTGGCGGAAGTCAGGCAGACCTGAATGAAGTTGTCGGAAATCTGAACAGTTTTAGAACACTGGAAGAGGCCAAAGAATATCTGAGTGACCTGTATTATGAAAGACAATGGAGTGGAGTGGATGAGTACGCTCAAAGACTTTGGATATTGGTAGAAAACAAATTTTTATAAATTAAATTTTGAGCGGAATTCTTTATTTTGTTCCTACACCGATCGGGAACTTAGATGACATGACTTTCAGGGCGGTAAATGTACTGAAAGAAGCAGATTATATTTTATGTGAAGACACCAGAACTTCCGGAATTCTTTTAAAGCATTTCGAGATTTCTAAGCCTTTAAAATCTTATCATTTACATAATGAGCACCAGGCTACAGAAAAAGTGATTACTGACCTTAAAAGCGGACAGAACATAGCCATTATCACTGATGCCGGAACTCCCGGAATCTCGGATCCCGGATATTTATTGGCCAAAGCAGGTTCTGATAATAATATCGAAATGATCTGTTTGCCGGGAGCAACAGCTTTTGTACCGGCTTTAGTGGTGTCGGGGTTGCCGAATAATGAGTTTTTATTTGCTGGTTTCCTTCCACAAAAAAAGGGGCGACAAACAAAACTAAAACAACTTGCTGAAGAAAAAAAGACCATTGTTTTATACGAAAGTCCACATAAAATCAACACTACTTTAGAACAGATCAAAGAGTTTTTTGGTGAAGAAACTAAAGTAAGCTTAAGCAGAGAAATATCGAAGAAATTCGAAGAAACTAAACGAGGAACAATCAATGAATTAATTGAATTCTCCAAAAGTAAAACTTTAAAAGGAGAGATTGTTCTGATTGTAAATAATGCTATTTAATTTTAATTGAAAAAACTAGTTTTTGTATTGATTTCGTCGGTTTGTATTGCACAGCAGACCGATCAGTACACTCAGATACTTTTATCCAAAAAGCTTGGAAAAGAAGTTCGGTCTTACGCTAATGGATACGGAATAATTGTTGATCCCGAAACTGAAAAATCCGGAATTGTAGATTCTTTAGGGACAGTTACTTTCGATCCTGCAGATAAAAATGAAATTATTCATTTGCTGAAAAACAGGTTCATGCTAAAGGTTAAAGACGCAGATTCAAAGATAAAAACCGCTTTAATTGACGAAAAAGGGAAACAATTAATTCCCCTTGATATTCAAAAACTAGATGCATCCTGGAGTATTAATGAAAGAATAATTTCTACCAAAGAAGGGAAGGAATGTGTTTATGATTTTAATGGTAAAGAAATTATTCCTTTTTCTGACAAAATAAAATTTGCCGGACAAAATAGATTTTTTGTTAAAAAAGAAGGTGGATGGTATATTTATGATGCCGACGGAAAGCAGATTTCCGATAGAAAATTTGATGAAAACCTCTACTTTTATAAAAACAGAGCCTATATAAGTTCTGAAGCCAGAAAGGGAGAAATTATCGATAATAACGGGAATGTATTAAATACAATTTCGGATAGTAATATTGATAACATCGGTGCTTATCCTTATTTAATAACCAAAAATAAAAAAGGAAAATACGGAATTATCGATGCTGAAGAAAAGCGTATTGCTGAAGAAATATATGATGAAGTTTTTCTGGGAACAAGATATATTTATCTGATTAAGAATGAGAAGGTAAGTATTTTTTCCAAAGAAGCGAAACAGGTTTTCCCAACTGAATTCAGTTACGTAAAATCATTATTCGGAAATTTATTCACCACTCAGAAGACACTTAAAAGTCCTAAAATGGCAGTAATCCGAGTAAATGGTGAATTGGTGGTTCCTAAAGAATATGATAATATTGAAGGCATAAAAATTTCAGGAGAAGATTTTATTTATCTGATTAAAGGAAATGAACAAAGATTTTTGGACAAAGATTTAAAAGATGTTCTTGAGCCCGGTTATCAGATTGAAAGGATTTTTCCCAATAGTCTGGTTCTTCGAAAAGATAATACTTATTACAGATATACTATTAAGGATAAAAAATACGAGGAATTAAAAAAGGTAGCAACCATAAAAGAAAACGGCGTTTTTTATTATCCTCAAACCATATTTCCTGCGATGATTTGCCGAAATAATGAGGGGCTTTACGGAATGATTGATGAAAACGGAAAAGAGATCATTCCATTTATCTATGATGATATTACCACGTTTCTTTCTGATAATGAAATTGTTGTGCAGAAAGGAGATAAGTATGGAGTTATCAATTATCAGAATGAACCACTCAAGGAGGTAGTTTATGATAAATATTCAACAGATAAACAAGGCATCAAACTCTTCAAAGATAAGATAGAAGATTATCTGTATTTTACAGACTCGATAGGTGAGAAAGGTTCACAGTAAGCTCTATATGACAAAAAACAGTCTTAAAATTTTACTAAAATAATGATTTAAAATGCTTTGAATAACATTTTATAATATCTTTGCGGACCATTAATTCTGGATAAAATTAAATATACTAAATTAGCCAACTTTCAAAAAGCTAATTAGTTATAAAGAAAAATAATTGTCATAAATATGAAACTATTAGAAGGAAAAGTAGCGCTAATAACGGGAGCTACAAGAGGAATCGGAAAAGGAATTGCTGAAATTTTCGCTCAACAAGGGGCAAAGGTGGCATTTACTTATGCTGGTTCTGTAGACAAAGCGAAAGAATTAGAAGCGACTTTAAGTTCTGTAACTCAAATTAAAGGTTACCAATCTGATGCATCAGACTACGATGCTGCTCAAAAACTTGTAGATGATGTAATGGCCGAGTTTGGTAAGATTGATATCTTGGTAAACAACGCAGGAATTACAAAAGACAACCTACTTTTGAGAATGTCTAAAGACGATTGGGATACTATTATCAAAGTAAATTTAGATTCTGTATTCAACCTTACAAAAGCGGTTATTAAGCCGATGATGAAGGCAAAATCGGGGTCGATTATCAATATGAGCTCTGTAGTTGGTTTAAAAGGGAATGCAGGACAGGCAAACTATGCAGCAACAAAAGCGGGAGTTTTAGGATTTACAAAATCTGTCGCGTTGGAATTAGGTTCTAGAGGGATTCGTTGCAATGCAGTGGCTCCAGGATTTATTGAAACTGAAATGACGGCTGCTTTGGATGAAAAAACCGTTCAGGCTTGGAGAGACGGTATTCCTTTGAAAAGAGGAGGACAGCCGGAAGATATTGCCAATGCTTGTGTATTTTTAGGAAGCGATATGTCAGCTTACATTACTGGTCAGACATTGAATGTTGACGGTGGAATGTTGATGCCTTAATTAAGCGCTAAGTTTAAAATATAGATAAAAATCCGTCATTGCGACGGATTTTTTTATTGTTTTTCTTTTAAAATATGATCATGAATTATCTTTACCTGAAGATCTCCAAAACCGAGCATTTCAAATTCCTTTTGAAATTTTTCAAAGATGATATTAAAATCGGTTATTCCGTTTTCAATTAAGTTCTGAACAAAATTATCCGGATTTTTATCTGAATAAAGATGAATCACTTCCGGTAAAAAATGAAAGCAATCTGATTGTTTTTCAGAAAGTTGTTGCAAAGAATTTGTATCCTGATTTTGAAAAGATTTCCAAAGTTGTATGGCTAATTCAATATCATTTTCATTAAACAAAATTCTTGACTGTAAAGACGTTTCCAAATCTGAACTATGGGACACAGAAAATCCTCGCCAGTGATTATTTTCAGATGTTGCTGGAAAGATTCTGTAAATTTTTAATCCCTTAATTGTGGAAAGTAAAGAAATACAAAACCACATATTTACCTGACAAAACAAGTCATCTTCAAACCAAAGATTCACTTCAGCATTTTCTGGAATATTCAGTATTTTATCAAACTCTGCAACTACTTTTTTGTAATAGCTGGTTTGTGAGGCACTGTAATTCTTTAAAATAAATTCAGATCTTATTTTCCAGAAATCATCCAGATTATCAGTTTGTAGAGGACCTGTAACTAAAGCTTCTCTACAAACAATAAATTCTCCTCCGATTGATGTTGTTTTCAAATCTTCGGTCAGATAATCTCCGTTGGTTATGTGAAAAATCTTTTCCAAATCTTAATCTTTAAAAACCTGATTTTCCTGTTCCTGAACTCTGATGAAAGTCGTTCTTTTTGACAATTCTTTTAATTTTGAAGCCCCGACATAAGTACATGTAGAGCGAACGCCGCCCAGAATATCTTTCACCGTTTCTGAAACCGGACCTTTATACGGAACTTTTACTGTTTTCCCTTCCGAAGCTCTGTATTCTGCCACACCTCCGGAATGTTTATCCATAGCTGTTTTTGAGCTCATTCCGTAAAATGAACGGTATTTTTTACCATTTTCTTCAATAATTTCACCACCACTTTCGTCATGACCGGCAAACATTCCGCCAAGCATTACAAAATCAGCACCGCCACCGAAAGCTTTTGCTACATCTCCAGGAACTTTACAGCCACCGTCTGCAATGATATGGCCGCCCAAACCATGAGCCGCATCAGAACATTCAATAATTGCGGAAAGCTGAGGATAGCCAACACCTGTTTTCACACGGGTAGTACAGACGGATCCAGGTCCGATTCCAACTTTGATAATGTCTGCACCCACCAAAAGTAGCTCTTCTACCATTTCGCCCGTTACAACGTTTCCTGCAATGATAATTTTATCAGGAAAATTAGCTCTTGCTTTCTTTACGAAATCCACAAAATGCTCAGAATAACCATTGGCCACATCAATGCATAAAAACTCGATTTTTGGATGCTTTCCGAGGATTGTTTTTATCTTTTCCTCATCTGATTTTCCGGTTCCTGTACTTAAAGCAATATATTGATGAATAATTTCCGGCTGACTGTTTAAAAAAACACTCCATTCTTCGACGGAATAATGCTTATGAACGGCTGTGATGATTTTATCTTTTGCCAGCTCCACAGCCATTTCGAAAGTTCCGACCGTATCCATATTAGCAGCAATAATGGGCGTGCCTGTCCATTTTTTTTTGGTATGTTTAAAAGTAAATTCTCTTTCAAGACTAACTTCTGAACGGGATTTCAATGTTGAACGTTTCGGACGAAACATTACATCCTTGAATCCCAGTTTTATATCATATTCTATTCGCATTTGGGTAAATTATTTTAAATTGTTTACTAAATAAAATTAGCAAATAATATTAAATATCTTACTTTTGAAATAATGGATTTTCCTGTTACATTTCATATTTTTGGTAAAACAATTCTTGCGCATCCTCTTTTTGAAGCATTAGGGATGTTTATCGGGATGCGATATTATTTTTATTTAAAACGAAAATCTGTAGAAAAACTTTCATTCAATACTTCTGCGGCTGTTTTGATAGGGGCTACTGCTGGAGCCTTAATCGGTTCAAAATTAATCGGGAATCTGGAAAATCCGCATAAACTTTTTGAGAACTTTGATTTAAAAACCATTTGGTCAAATAATACAATTGTCGGTGGGCTGGCTTTTGGTTTAATAGGAGTAGAATTGGCCAAGAAAATTGTCAGTCATAAAGAAAGTACAGGAGATTTAATTGTTTTTCCATTGATGTTGGCGATTATAATCGGTCGAATAGGCTGTTTCCTTACCGGAATTTATGAAGAAACCTACGGTCTTCCAACCCATTCAGTTTTTGGAATGCATCTGGGTGATGAATATCTGAGGCATCCTGTAGCATTGTATGAAATTGTATTTTTGACTATGCTCTGGATCGGACTGAAACAGATTCAGAAGAAAAACTATCCTTCAGGTTTTGTATTTCAGCTATTTATGCTGAGCTATTTCACATTCAGGTTTTTTCTGGATTTTATAAAACCAAGAGTGGAAATTATAGGAAATCTGGGAACTATTCAGATGGTATGTATGTGTGTAATTATTTATTACATTTATACAATTAAAAACACTTTATCCTACTATAAAATATTCAAAACATGAAACTTTTAACACTTTTGGAAGTCGGCGATCTTGGAGGTTTGGTTATAATGATCATTCTTATCATGCTATTCGGGGCCTTATTGATTTCAGCGATTGTTACATCATTTATAAAATTGGTTTATGAATTGAAAGACGGAAGAAAGTTTTCAAAAAAACAGTTTATTCAGACGATGATTATCTGCTTGTTAATCTGTGGTCTAATCAGCGGATATATTTGTGGAGGAGGAATTTAAAATAAAAAGATGCCAATAAGAAATTATACCTATTACGATTATACGATCAGCCTTTGTCCGGAATGCCTGAAAAGGGTAGGAGCGAAGATTATTATAGAAGATGAAGCCGTTTTTATGACGAAAAGATGCCCGGATCACGGCTTTTTTAAGACTAAAATTGCTTCTGATGTTCATTATTATAAAAATATCAGAAATTATAATAAAGCCTCTGAAATGCCTCTGCATTTTGGAACCGATGTAGAATACGGATGCCCTTATGACTGTGGACTTTGTGTGGATCATGAACAACATAGCTGTTTGTCAATTGTTGAAGTTACGGATCGATGTAATTTGACTTGTCCTACCTGTTATGCGATGTCTTCACCCCATTATGGAAGTCACAGAAGCCTGGAAGAAATTGAAGCAATGTTTGATATCATTGTGAAAAACGAAGGAGAGCCTGATGTTGTACAAATCAGTGGCGGTGAACCGACTATTCATCCGGAATTTTTCAAAATAATGGATATTGCGAAATCAAAACCCATCAAGCATTTGATGTTGAATACCAATGGAGTACGAATTGCCAATGATCCCGGTTTTGCAGAAAAATTAGCAGCTTATGCTCCTGAGTTTGAAATTTATCTTCAGTTTGACTCTTTTAAGCCTGAGGTTTTGACAGATTTCAGAGGAAAAGACCTTACAGATATCAGAATGAAAGCTTTGGAAAAATTAAATGCTTTAAATCTTTCGACAACTCTTGTTATTGTTCTTCAGCAAGGTAAAAATGTTGATGAAATAGGGAAGATTATTGATTTTGCTTTAAAACAGAAATGTGTGCGTGGAATTACTTTCCAGCCTGTAGAGATTGCAGGAAGAAACAGAGAAGATTCCACACATGAGAAAATTACGTTAACAGAAGTGAGACAGGAAATTTTGAACCAGTTTCCGATTCTAAATTCTGATGATATTATTCCGGTTCCGTGTAATCCGGATGCATTGGCGATGGGATATATTCTGAAATTGGAAGGTGAAATTATTCCTTTAACACGTTACATCAACCCTGCTGATTTACTGAATAATGAAACGCGTAATACAATTGTTTACGAACAGGATACCGGTCTTCAGATGCAGCTTCTGGATATTTTCAGTACAGGAATTTCTGTAGATAAAGTAAAACCTAAAGTCAATCAGTTATTGTGCTGTCTTCCTGAAGTTTCTGCACCGGATTTAGATTATGATAATCTTTTCAGAATCATTATTATGAATTTTATGGACGCCCATGATTTTGATGTGCGTGCTGTAAAAAAGTCGTGCGTTCATATCGTAAATAAAGACTTAAAACTAATTCCTTTTGAAACAATGAATCTTTTTTATCGTGATGATAAGAGCAAATATTTGGAAGAGTTAAGAAAAGAGGACAAGGTTCTATTTTAAAAAATCATAAAATAAAAGGGTGTAATTTAAATTTTTACACCCCATAAATTTATTTTTCCTCTCAAATTAAAGCCAAGCTTTTCATAGAGTTTTTTCGCGCCTACATTGCTTTCCGCAACATGCAGAAACGGAGTTTTATGGTCTTCAAAAATTTTTCCTGAAACAAAAGCAACCAATTGTTTGGCAAGACCTTTTCCGAGGTAGTCTGTGTCCGTAATTACGGCGCTTACTTCGGTCATATCGTTCATCTGCATTCTTTCGCCGGTGACTGCCACGAGTTTATCATCTTTAAAAATACCAAAATAACGACCTAATTCCGGGGTTCTGTTTTTAAAATAAAAAGGATAAAACTTTTGAATAAAAGCCAGTAGCTCATCGTGATTTTCTTCCTGAAGCTGAATAATGTTTTCAGTATAATCTATTTCAATTTTATTTTCTAAAACGTATTGATCACAAATGAGTTGCGAAAGATTTGTCTTGAAATTTCCTAAATCAGGTTGTTTTCCGAAAATAAGAAAATCATCACAGATTTTTGAATATTCTGTGATGTCTTTTTCTGTTGACATATGAGCTGAGCCTCCAAAAGCAGCGACTTCAGGATTATAAAATTTTGTATCGCCGAAGTTTAAGCAAAACTTTTTATGAGATTCATTAAGTGAATGATAAACAGGATTGTCTAATTTCTGGTACATTAATCAAAATTCATTACCTCTTCCAATGTTGCCATATATTCATAAGCCGTTAAGTCGAATTTTACAGGAACAATTGAAATATATCCGTTGGCCAAAGCTGTTTCATCCGCATCCGGAGATTCATCCATATTATTGAAATATCCCGTTAACCAGTAATATTTTTTTCCATGTGGATTTATTCTTTCGTCAAAACTTTCTTCCCATTTGGCTTTGGCCTGTTTGCAGACTTTGATGCCTTTAATTTCTTCCTTAGCGAGTTTTGGGATGTTTACATTGAGAACAATTCCTTTTGGCATTGGGTTTTCCAACGTTCTTCTTACGATATTCTGAATATGTTCTTTTGCCTGAGTGAAATCTGCTTCCCAGCTGAAATCCAGTAAAGAAAATCCGATAGCAGGAAGGTTTTCTACACCAGCTTCCACGGCTGCAGACATCGTCCCGGAATAAATAACATTGATTGAAGAATTGGCTCCGTGATTGATTCCTGAAACCACGATATCCGGTCTTCTTGGTAAAATTTTGTCAAGAGCCATTTTTACGCAGTCAACAGGAGTTCCGCTGCAAGAAAAATCTCTTTGCGGACCGTCTAGCTGTACTTCCTCGTAACTTAGGGTAGAATTGATGGTAATGGCATGACCTTTACCGCTTTGGGGAGAGTTTGGAGCTACTACAACTACTTCTCCGATTTCGTTCATGAAACTGATAAGATTTCTGATACCAGGTGCTGTGATTCCGTCATCATTAGTAACCAGAATAAGTGGTTTTTCCATATAAAATTTTTAATTTTAACAAATATACTATAATTGGATTTCTTTAAAAACCTTTATGTTTAAATATTATTTGAATTTTTAAATGCTTTTTTTATTCATTTTTGCAGAAAACTAATTTCGGCTGAATTTTTTTCAATTGACGGTTTTATTGATAGTAATTGTAACTATAATTTACTCCTGGAAGAAGAATAGACTTGTGGTAAATTTTCTTTTGAGAATATAAATTTTAATAGGTTTGAGCAATCTTGATTTTCTCGGGTTTAAAGGAGAAATGAATACACTTACCGCTTGTTTTATGATGTTCAGTTATCTTGGATTTGGTTTTACGTATGTTATTTATGGACTCAATAAAAATTCTGATTACCCTATTACTTATTCATGCAGTTTTTTGGTGATTTTTATCTCAGTCTGTTTTTTCTTTATCGATGGCGGAAAATATGATGAGCATAAATTCGGACTGGCTTCGAGAATCATTGTTTCGTTCTTTACTCTGTACATTTTAATACGAATTAAAGATCGAAAAATAAAGCAGCATATTTCTAGTAATAAAAACTCTTAAAACTAATTGATATTTGTAAATAAGGTATTAAATTTGATAGTTTGTAACAGTAAATTAAAATTTACTACTAATTAAAATACTTTTTTAAAATTTAATAAAAATACATTACAGATTTATGTGGAAAAATTTTAAGCTAAATAAATTTTTACTCCTAATTCCATTAACAAGTCTAATGTTTTGTTTCAATTCGCCTAAAAATGATGATGAAAAGATGCAGACGATAATGGTGAGCGTAAAAAATACTCTTTCATATTTGCATTACAGTCCAAAACCGATCAATGATGCTTATTCAAAAGATGTTTATAAGCATTATTTCGAGATGGTAGATCCTGCTAAGAGATATTTCCTTCAGTCAGATATGGATGAATTCGGAAAGCATGAAACAAAGCTTGATGATTATCTGAATGTGGGTGATCTTACGTTTTATAAACTTACCATAGACAGACTTTACCAAAGGGTAGATGAAATCGATAAAATCACTCAGGATATTTTCAGCAAGCCCATCAATCTTGAAGAAGATGAAACATTGACTCTTGAGCCTAAGCTTAAGAAAGTTCCTGCCAATAAGCAGGAGCAGTATAATGAGTGGAAAAAATTCATTAAATACAATATTCTTCAGGAAATTGAATCAATGAACAGTAAAGAAGAAGCTCAGAAAGAGAAAAAGGATTCTGTTCAGAAATTTAATTTAAAAGATACAATTAAACTTAAAATTCTTACTCCTGAACAAAAAAGAGCAAAGGCTACGGACGAAGTTAAAGACCTGGTAAAGGAAACTTTTACAAGATTTAAGAAGAGAAAGAAAATGGACTGGTTTACAGTGTATATGAATTCTTACACTGAAGTTTTTGATCCGCATACCAACTATTATTCTCCGAAGGATAAAGAAGATTTTGATACTCAGTTTGTCGGAAAAGTAATTGGTATCGGAGCCCTTATTCAGGAGAAAAAAGGAAATCTTTACCTGGGCGCACTTACGATTGGAGCTCCGGCTTGGAAATCAAAGCAGCTTTCCGAAGGCGATAAGATCTTAAAGGTAAAATCTAAACCTAAAGAAGATGCTGTAAATGTTGTGGGAATGCTTGCTGATGAAGCAGTACGTCTGATCAGAGGGGAGAAAGGAACTCCGGTAACTTTAACGGTTCAGAAGAAAGACGGAACGACTAAAGATGTAACGATGATCCGTGAAGAAGTTGCGATTGAAGATACATTTGCAAGAAGTATTGTCGTAAATTCTCCGAATGGTAAAAAATATGGATTTATCAATCTCCCAAGCTTTAATGCTGATTTTGAAGATGCAAAAGGAAGAAATGCTTCTGATGATATCAAAAATGAGATCATTAAATTAAAGGCTCAGAATATCGAAGGAATTATTTTAGATCTTAGAAATAACGGAGGTGGTTCACTTACGGAAGTGGGTGATATCATGGGGCTTTTCATGGAAGCAGGACCATATGTTCAGGTGAAAGACGGAAACGGAAAAATCCAGACACTAAAGAATAAAAACGAAACCCCAATCTGGACAGGACCGTTGGTTATCATGCAAAATGAGCTTTCGGCTTCAGCTTCAGAAATTTTGGCAGGGGTAATGCAGGATTATGGCAGAGCGATGATTATCGGTTCGCCACAGTCATTCGGAAAAGGAACGGTTCAGACATTTGTTGATTTAAACAGATTTTTAAACACAGAAGATGATTTCGGATCTTTAAAACTTACGATTCAGAAGTTTTACAGAATTACGGGAGAATCTACTCAGAGAAAAGGGATTGTTTCTGATATTCAGATGAAAGACTTCTTTACGTATGCTGAAATTGGAGAACGATATGATGACTTTGCTCTGGCTTGGGATAAAATTCCAAGTACAAACTTCAAAAAACTGAACTATTTCAATATTCAGGCTCTTGAAAAAGCAAGCAATGACAGAATGGCTAAAAATGCTAAATATCAATTGCTTCTGGAATCTGCTCAATGGAGAGAAAAATTGGATAAAGAAGAGACAATTACTCTTAATATCAATAAATTCAATGAGCTCATGAAACAGAGAAAATCTCAGATTGAAAAATTCAAGTCATTGACGAAATTTGAAAATGGTCTTCAATTTATCATGTATCCTAATGAGATTGAAAGAGAGAAAAAAGATGAAGCCTTCAAAAAGAAATCTGAAATCTGGGTTAAGAACCTTAAAAAAGATCTTTATCTTCAGGAAGCAATGAATATCATTGCAGACATGAATGTAAAATCATAAACATAAAAATACCGCTAATGAAAATTAGCGGTATTTTTATTTTAAATAAAAGGATTATTTTATTTCTACACATCCGACTCGTCCCCCTGCATTTCCTGTAGGCTGAGTATGGAAGTCGTCAGCAGCAGCGTGCACAATCATTCCTTTTCCGATAATGTTTTTAGATTCATCTGTACATCCAAGACACCATTTGTCAGTTTTGAATGTTAAGGTTGCATTTCCGTTTTGATCAGCGACTAAATTCCCGATATCTCCCATGTGGAAATGCTCAGCTCCCCATTTTCCATGATCGTTTTTAGATGGGTTCCAGTGTCCTCCTGTTGAAGTTCCGTCTGCAGCAGAACAGTCTCCTTTTTCATGGATATGTACCGCGTGAATTCCGGGTGTAAGATTCGTAACATCAAGTTTCATGATGACGTCTTCTCCTTTTTGAGTAAACTTTGCAGTTCCTCCTGTTTGTGTGTTGCTTTTAGCGAGTACAGAATACGTCTTTGTCGTTCCGCAAGAAACTGCAAATAACGCACATCCCGCTAGCAATGCTAATGTTTGTCCCTTCATTTTTAAATGATTTAAAGTGATTTTACGTTAAAATTAAAAAACATTTTTCAAACCTCTTTATGATTCCGGTTCTTTTTATGTTAAATAGATGGTTTTTTGCAGTTCAGTGCTCAAAGTTTACCTTTCGGTAAGAATTTTTTAGAGCAAATGATTTAGAGTGTTATTTTTGAATCGAAAAATTAACATCCATGAAAACACAGGGACAAAAATTATTATTCTTACTCATTTTACTGCTTTTTGCTTTCAGCTTTGCCCAGGTGAAGGTTTCCGGAAAAGTAACGTTTAAAAATAAAGGAATAAATGAGGTGAGTATTACGTTAAAGGATACTTATGATGGCGCTACGACGGATATCAACGGAAATTTCTCTTTTGAGACCTCTGAAAAAGGAAATCATATTCTGGTTTTTTCGCATCCTAAATATGAAGAAGTTGAAAAATCAATTATTATTGATAATCAAAATCTTACTATTAATTCGGAATTAAAAGAACAGATCAGTGAAATCGATGCCGTGGTGGTGTCCGCGGGATCCATAGAGGCCAGTGATAAAAAAAGAGCAACAGCATTGCTGACCCCAATTGATATTTATACGACAGCGGGTGCTGACGGACAGATTTCTTCGGCACTGACTTATCTTCCCGGAGTACAGAAAGTAGGCGAAACAGAAGGCCTTTTTATCCGTGGAGGAACAGGAACTGAATCTAAAATTTTCATGGACGGAAGTTTGATCAACAATTATTTTTCCAGCTCTGTTCCGGGAATTGCGGGAAGAGACCGCTTTAATACCTCTCTTTTTAAAGGAAATATTTTCTCAAGTGGAGGATATTCTGCATTGTATGGACAGGCTCTTTCCGGAGCACTCATGCTGGAAAGTGTAGATCTGCCGGATCAGAGTTCGTATGACTTTGGAGTGTCACCGATATTTTTGAATGCAGGTTTTCAGAAGCTGAGCGATCAGAAAAATTATTCTTACGGAGCTACTTTGGGATATTCTAACTTAAAATTGATGCAGGAAGCTTTAAATTTTAATACCAATTTTATAGATGCTCCTCAAGGTCTGAATGCTGATTTTAATTTCAGATTTAAAACAAAATCAGGAGGTTTTTTTAAATATTACGGAATGTACGATTCCAATCGGATGGGTGTGAAAACCGAAAGTCTGGAAACGGATAGTGAGTTCAGTTTAATAAGGCTGAAGGGCAAGAATACTTATCATAATTTATCCTTTAAACAGAAATTCGGGAAATATCTTCTGAATGCCGGAGCTTCCTATTCTTTCAACAGATCGGATCTTAATTTTTCAACAGAAAATAATGCCGAAGAATCTGGTAATACAGGAATATTAACGGATGGAAATTATATAAACTTTAAAACCGTTTTGGAACGGAAAATAAATAAAATCAGTGCTTTAAGAGCAGGGTTGGAACTGAACAGCACCAGCGAAAAGCTGAATTTTGGAGAAGATATCAATAAAAATTATAAAGACCTTATTTCTTCTGCATTCGTGGAAACTGATCTTGGTTTCAGCAATCAGCTTTCAGCAAAAATAGGAGTGAGGGGAGAGCATTCTTCATTCCTTGAAAAAAGCAATATTGCACCCCGTTTGGCCTTGGCTTACCGACTGGCAACCAACTGGACCACCTCATTCGCATATGGTCTTTTCTATCAGAATCCTGAAAGCAGATATATTAACGGACCGTCAAGTTTAGATTTTCAAAAGTCTCAACACTATATTTTTCAGGTGCAGAGAACTACAGAAGGAAGAAGTTTGAGATTTGAAGCTTTTTATAAGCAATATGATCAGCTTTTAAAAGTAAAAAATCTGGATTTTAAAGACGGGCAGAACCAATATATTCAGACAGCAGATAATAACAGTGGCTACGGCTATGCAAAAGGACTTGAGCTGTTCTGGAGAGATAAAAAAACGTTTGAAAATATAGACTATTGGATCAGTTATTCTTTTCTCGATTCTAAAAGAGATTTTATGAACTATCCGGTGAGTTTAAAACCTAATTTTGCTTCTGAGCATACCCTTTCTGCAGTTGCCAAAAGATTTATTCCAAAATGGAAAACGGGCGTTAACCTTTCTTATACTTATGCAAAAGGACGTCCTTATTATGATATTGCAGCTCAGGACATTAACGGGAATTCAGCTTATTACGTAAGGCATGAAGGAAGGCTGAAAGATTATAACGCACTGAACCTTAGTTTTAATTATCTTCCTAATCTCGGTAAAAAAGATGCGAAGGCTTTTACTATTTTCGTTTTAAGTATTTCAAATGTATTGGGATCAAAAAATGTCTATGGATATAATTTTTCAGCGTCAGATGATGGGGCAAGAAGATCGGCAGTAGTTCCGCCTGTTAATACCTTTATTTTTATCGGTGCTTTCATCAGTTTCGGAGTTGATAAAACACAGGATGCGATTAACAATAATTTATAAAAATCTAATTAATCGGAACTTTTCATGATTTAATTATATAGATTAAATACATATCTTTGAATAAAATATAACTAACCCTAAAAATAGAAATAAAATGAAGAAATATCTATTAAGTTTTGCTTTAGCTTTTATGAGCTTAACGGCTTTTGCTCAGAACAGTTATGAGAAAGTAATGGCTGAAAAAATAACTAAAATTGAAAATGCGAAGACTCCGGAAGAATTTGAAATTTTAGGACAGGAGTTTAATAGAATCGGTGTGAAAGAAGGAAACCAATGGCTACCATTTTACTATGCAGCTTATGCTTATATTCAAAAAGGAAGAGCACAAATGACGGCAGGTAAAAAAGATGAGTTATTGACATATGCAGGAGCTGCAAGAAAATATCTTGATAACGTAGGAAAGCTTGGCGGATTAGATAATGCTGAGGTTCAGCTGCTGAGAAAAATGGCTTATTCATTAAGTATGATGGAAAATCCGCAGGTGAGATATGCAACGGATGGAGCTAAAGCTACAGAAGCTCTTAATGAAGCTAAAAAATTAGATCCGAATAACCCAAGAATTGCTTTAATTGAAGCTGAAGATATGTACTTTACACCAAAACAATACGGAGGAAGTGAAGCAAAAGGAATCGAGATGTTTAAGCAAGCTTTGGAAAAATTCAAAACTTACAAACCGAAATCTGCACTTGATCCAAACTGGGGAAAAGCAGAAGCAGAATATTTTGCAAGCCAGACTGCTAAAAAATAATTATCCAGACATTTATATCCAAACCTTCCTTTCAACGGAAGGTTTTTTTATGCGGTTCGGGTACAAAAAAATACTGTTCGGACAGAATTTTTTTTTGATACCTTTAATATCGACTAATTTTGAACCAAGAAACTTACTCATGAAACGTAAAAATCTGATCACCTTACTTTGGATCACAGTGGCTACATCGTTATTTTTCTTTTTCGTTTTTACGGATGAGATGACGATTGAAAACTTTATGCGCACACTGCTGATCTCTACAATGTATTCCTTTCTTCTGGGAATAGGAAACGGCTTGATAAATGATTTTCTTAATAAAAAGTTTCCTTGGTCCGAAGCGACGACAAAAAGAACGGTTATAAGCATTGTTTCTATCCTTATCGCCAATGTTATTTTGGTATACTTCTGCAATTATATGAATTTTGTAGTTTTTCAGAAGGCTGTGACGACCCAGGAATACTTTTCGGGAAGATATAATTTTATCAACTGGTTTACGATTAATATAGCCTTGCTTATTTCTACATTTCTGCACGCAAAAAGCTTTATGGAAGAGCTAAAAAAAACTTCCAAAAAAGAGGTTGTTGAGCAAAAATTAATTGCAAAATCTGCCAATGCACAGTTTGAGAGCTTAAAGAACCAGCTTGATCCTCATTTTCTCTTTAATTCTTTAAATGTTTTAAGTTCATTAATAGATGAAAACCCAAAACAGGCTCAAAAGTTTACTGCTTCTATGTCAAAGATTTACAGATATGTACTGGAACAGAAAGATAAAGAACTGGTAACTGTAGAAGATGAAATAGAATTTGCAAAAACCTATTGTGATCTGCTGAAAACCAGATTTGAAGACAGTGTGGATTTTGTTTTTGATGTTGAAAAAGAAGACTACCGAAGATTTGTTGTTCCTTTATCTTTACAACTGCTTTTGGAAAACTGTATCAAGCACAATTTTGCAACTTCTTCGAGACCTTTAATGATCAGAATATTTTCGGAAAATGATACTTTATGTATTGAAAATAATCTGCAGGTAAGAGAGCAGATGAAAGAAAGTTCCGGAATTGGACTTTCGAATATTGTACAGCGGTATTCATTGCTTACCAAGCGAAATGTTTTTATTGAGAAATCAGAAGATTATTTTAAAGTAAAGCTTCCGGTATTATCGGCTAAACCTAATGTTGTCAGTATAAAAATTGACGATACGGACAAAGCTTACGAAAGAGCAAAAAAAAGGGTAAAGGAAATAAAAAGCTTCTACGGGAATCTGATTTCATACTGCATTATCATCCCTTTTTTAATCATTATCAACTTAGTGACAAATCCTAAACATATCTGGTTCTATTTTCCGATGTTAGGATGGGGAATTGGTTTGATTGCCCATGGAATGAACGTTTTCGCGATCGGTAAAAACTGGGAAGAAAAGAAAATCCGAGAAATTTTGGAAAAACACAACAGACAATAATTTAAAAACATACAATCATGGAAAATATTGATGAAAATGACTTTCGTTATAAAGAAGCCGAAAGGAGAGTGAAAAAGATTAAAAATTTTTATGTTTTCTCCTTCGTTTATCTTGCCGTAAATATTTTTATTTTATTTCTTAATTATCAGGATTTAAAACCGGGAGAAACGATCTGGAGATGGCAATACTTTGCTTTACCTTTCTTTTGGGGCGTAGGATTAATTATTTATGGAATGAATGTCTTTTTACCTAAATTCCTTTTGGGAAATGACTGGGAAGAAAAGAAAATCAAAGAACTAATGGATAAAGAGAAAAATAGCAATTAACAAGTAATTTTTATTTAAGAAAATTATTGGAAATGAAAATATTAGAACTGTTTTTCACTTTTTCCATGTTCGTATGGTTTTTAAGTGAATTTCTTTACAAAAGACTCTTGAAATCTGGAGAAAAGGACCCAAAAAATAAAGATAAATTTACCCTTAATATTCTTTGGATTGCGATTCTTTTTTCCATTGCTGCTTCGGTTACGCTCTCTTATTTTACCAAGTTTCCGATAGTGCATCGGTCTTGGATTTTTTATATAGGAGAGAGTTTCATTTTGATCGGAATTATCTTTAGATTTATTATTATCAGATCATTAGGAAGATATTTTACTGTAGATGTTACGATAAAACAAGACCATCAGATTAAGAAAGAAGGTTTTTACAGATATCTGAGACATCCGTCTTATGCTTTTTCACTTCTTACTTCTCTTGGGCTTGGGTTATATTTAAATAATTGGATATCATTGTTTCTGGCATTTATTCCTCCATTCACTGCTTTTATTTATAGAATTAAAATAGAAGAGCAGGCTCTGATTGAGCAGTTTGGAGATGAATATCTGGAATACAGAAGAAAAACTAAAAAACTGATTCCCTTTATCTACTAGCTGTTGACATAGATAAAGCTGATTACAAGGTTTTTTATCAAGAAAAACGACTGGGGAAAGAGGCTTATTTTTCGGCTACCTGATATTTTTTACAACTCAGTTGTTATTTTCTACGGTTCGGTAAGATAAAATTGATTTGAGGATCATTGTTGACCTACATTTGTCTCAACAAAAACAAACAAATTAACTTTTTTAAACTTAAAAATTATGGAAACAATAATCAGAAAAGAAGACTTAGCCTACAGAAAAGCTTCTAAGAGAGTAAAAGAATTAAAAGGATTTTATGGAAATCTTACTTCTTACTGTCTGGTAATTCCTTTTTTAGTCGTATTGAATTTACTGACGTCTCCTAATCACTTATGGTTCTTCTGGCCAATGTTAGGATGGGGATTAGGGCTTGCAGCACATGCAGTAAATACGTTCGGTATCGGAAAGAACTGGGAAGAGAAAAAGATCAGAGAATTGATGGAAGAAGAGAGAAAAAACACAAAAACACTTTAAAATAATTTACAATACCTAAAAAACTAGAAACAATGGACTATAATCAGGCAGTAAAGAGAGTAAAAGAATTAAAAAGATTCTACAAAAGCTTACTTTGGTTCGGAATCGTTGCGGCAATCGTGTATTTCGATGATATTTTTGAAAAAGGGAGAATTGATTTTTCACTATACGACGGATCAATTATATTTCTGATCTGGGGAATTATTTTGACTGTAAAGGCCGTAAAATTATTTGTATTTGACAGCGAGTGGGAAAATGAAATCATCGAAAGGGAAGTTAAAAAATCAAAAGAACCGATTAATTTTAACAGCTAGTAACTTTTAAGTATTTTTATTCAAATTTAAAGTAAAAACTAATACTCAATGATCAGAACTGTTATTATCGAAGATGAAAAGCCGGCTTCAAGGAAGTTAGAAAGAATGTTGAATGAATTTCCAGAAATAGAAGTAGTTGCGAAAATAGAATCTGTAGAAGAAGGAGTGGAGTGGTTTTCAAATAATGAGCATCCTCAGCTTATATTTTCAGATATTGTATTGGGCGACGGTCTGTCATTCGATATTTTTGAGAAAATTCCTACAAAAGGTTTTATCATTTATACCACAGCATTTGATCAGTATACTTTAAAGGCTTTTAAATTAAACAGTATCGACTACCTTCTCAAGCCTATTTTGGATGAAGATCTGTCTGGAGCGATTGAAAAGTTTAAGTCATTTATTCCTTCAGATAACTCGGTCACTTCACAGGAAATTAAGCAGTTAATTAAAAAAGATAAAACGACTCTCTCCAGAATTTTGGTGAAAATAGGTTATAATCTTAAGATTGTTCAGACGAATGAAGTCAGCTGTTTTTTTAGTGAAAATAAAATCGTTTATCTACAGACTCAGGATAGAACTTACCCTTCGGATTTTACTTTGGATGAATTGGCTGAGGTATTGGATGAAAAAAAATTTTTCCGCGTGAACCGACAGTTTATAATCAGTTCAGATTATATAAAAAACATCCACACTTCACCGAATTATAAAGTGGAATTAGATTTTCAGCCTGAAGAAGAGATAACGGTAAGCCGTGATCGCGTGAAGGATTTTAAAGACTGGTTGGTAAGTTAATTTCAGAGTTGAGATCATACAGAACAGCGAAAAACGTTGTATTCTAAGAAGGGACTGAATCAAAAAATTTAGATCCAGACAAAGGGTTTATGCTTGCCAATCAATAATAGTTACTCCTATTCCAATTATCTGTAATCAATTCTGTTAGACTCTGTATCTTCAAGCTGTTTTACAATAGATTTTGGTATTTCTTCACTGTCTATGGGATAGCTGAGAGAGTCGGAAATAAAGGTTTTTCTGTCTGCTTTCTGGAAGATTTCAAAAAGGGCAATCGGCTCTTGGTTAAAACTGATACATGTACTTATAAAATGCAACTCATGGAGCTTATATTCTGGATTTTTCAACTTTTCCTTGATGTCTTTTATTCTTGAAATAAAATGGCGTTGACGGATAAATGTATTGCTGTTCATGATGATAAAAACATAATCTGAATACGCAGTTACTTTTCCGAAATATTTGTGACGGTCACCACCGCTCCTTTCAATGAAGTATTCTCCTGTCGTTTCAGACTTATAGATTTCCGTTGCCGAACGCCAGATCCGGTCTTCTTTAGCCTGTAACGGACTTTCCGGAAGGTTTCTGTTGTAGGAATACCAACAGCCTACGAGCCGGTCCAGCAAATTTGTATTCTGCTGCACCTTGTTCATTTCAATTCTTAGATCACTAAAATTGAACGATTCTGTATTTGAATTGATAAAATCAATATAACTAGAATATCCTAAAACTCTGACGATCAGACTTAATTTTGCCAGATTAGGCTTACTTAGAACAGCATTATTATTATGAAAATATTTTTTTAATTTATTAATTATCAAATGCTCGTATAGATAGTTTGACCCCAGAATATCCGGTGTTTTCTTGCTGGTATTTTCATTATTTTGATTGATAATCAAATCATTAATTTCAGTGACAATATATGACCATTCAGTTTTTGAAACGTCTTCCCAATGATGTTTCTTTAAAAAATGCTGAGCTAAAAAATTCATCAATTTCTCAAGATGCTGAATATCTTCTTTTTTCATAAGACTAATTTAAGATTATTTTAAAACTAAAAAATACTGTTGTAAGACTTTTATATTTTTAAATCGAATGATATTTGAGTAGAAACTAAAAGTTTAAAACAATGGAAGCAAAAATCTTATTACACAATGATCCGCTCTGGAACAGGCTTCAATCTTTTCCTTTAGACAACGAGGCTGATTTCCCTTTCTCAAAAAAATTGGCCCAGGAAGAAAAATGGACTCCGCGTTTTACAAAAAAAGCCATAGAAGAATATAAAAAATTTGTTTATCTGTGCTGTATTTTACCAAACGGAGCCTCTCCGAGTGAGGTTGTAGATAAAGTCTGGCATATGCATCTGATCTATACTCAGAATTATTGGGAAGAATTCTGTCCGAATATTCTTCAGACCAAGCTTCACCATCATCCTTCAAAAGGAGGTTCAAATGAAAAGCAGAAGCATAAAATATGGTTTGATAGCACATTGAAAAATTATCAGGAAATTTTCGGACAACAGCCTCCTGCTGATATCTGGATGGGTAAAATAGGAAAAAAAGGATCAAAAATGAATTGGCTGACAGTTATTTCAGTACTGCTTATTTTGAGTTCTTGCTCCGATGGCCTCGGAAATGTATCAGCTGCCTTTGCTTTTATCTTTTTTCTTTCATGGGCTTTAGGAAAAAGTAAAGACCGAAATAAAAATCAAAATGATGGCGGAGGGAGCTCGAGTGGTTGTGGCGGAAGTTCTTCGGGTTGCAGCAGTTCTTGCGGAAGCTCCTGTGGTGGAGGTTGCGGTGGGTGTGGTGGTGGAGATTAAAAAAAAAGTTATGAAGAAAATCATCTTATATACCATTCCTGTTTTGATAAGCCTGATCTGGCTTTTTATCAATCATCAAACTTTGAATCCGATTTCTTTAAAAGGACCTTACTTTCTTACATTTTATCTGATTCTCCTTTTCGGGTTCTATACTTCAACGGTCATATTAATATATTTCAGAGAAAAGATTTCCAAATTGACATTTTGCCTTATGATTTCCATCTTATTCTTAGGAGTTATAAAATTGATGGTAGGCATTTCTCTACATAAACCATTTGGATATTTATTAACGATCATCATTTTAGAGATGATTATTACGTTTTTGATATTCTTAAAATTATTAACTTTTAATGCTAAAATATAGCTATGTAAGTTAATTTTATATTAAAGTTTATTTATTTTGTTGAAAAATATTAATTATAAAATAAAGTTAATAGAGGCTGTTTTTTAATTAATTAAAATATTTAGAAAATAAAATTTAAACATTTTTTTATTGTAATGTAGATATTTTTCATTCTACCATCATTCTGGTTGTAAAACAGTAGCTTAAAATCAGTTGGAATTGTTTTTATATTTGCGCAAAAATATACAAAACACAACACAGATGATGCGAATTACTACTATGGCAATATGTTTGTCAGTAGGTTGTTATGCCCAGAAAAGTTACTCTATTAATGGAGTCGTAAAAGACCAGAATACAGGAGAAGTGATCGCCGGAGCTACGATCCGGGTCAAAGACAATCCTGAAATATCTATTGAAACCAATGACTATGGTTTTTATTCTTTATCTCTTCCTGAGAATGATTATACTTTGATTATCAGCCACAATAAACACAGACCCGAAACTCAAAATGTACATCTTGATGCAGAAAAAAAAATGGATTGGGAGCTTGAAAAAGATGAAGGGATTGAAATTGAAGAAATTACGATTAAAGATCCCAGGAAAAATAAAGCTTTCTCTACTCAGACCCGGGCTGGTGCAGAAGTTCTTGACATCCAGGGAATTTCAAAACTACCGGTCTTATTTGGAGAAAGGGATGTAATTAAAACATTACAGTTTTTGCCCGGTATATCTTCTCAGGAAGGAAGTTCAGGATTTAGTGTAAGAGGCGAAATTTAGATCAAAATCTTATTCTGCTGGATGAAGCGCCTATTTTTAATAATTCTCATTTATTGGGATTTTTTAGTACATTTAATAGTGATGCTTTAAGGAATGTAACACTTTACAAGGGAAATATTCCTGCTCAGTATGGAGGTCGTTTATCATCAGTCGTGGATGTTAAAATGAAAGATGGCAATAACCAAAACTTTGGAGTAGCAGGAGGAATAGGTTTGATCAGCAGCAGGGTGAGCGTTGAAGGACCTCTACAAAAAGGTAAATCTTCTTTTATAGTATCTGCGAGGAGAACTTATGCAGATATTTTTTTGCCGAAAGATGAAGAATCAAAAAATAAATTGTATTTCTATGATTTGAATGCGAAACTCAATTACCAGATCAATAAAAATAACTCAATTTATCTTACAAGCTATTTTGGTAGAGATATTATGTCTGTGGACAAATTTAAAAATAACTGGGGCAATACGGCTGCTTCATTAAGATGGAACAGTATTATCAGCAGCAAGTTATTCTCAAATACCTCACTCATCTATAGCGGATATGATTATAAAGCAACAGTCTTAAATGACAAAGGTGACGTTTCTGATGTGAATCCTACCATCAGAAACTGGCAGTTTAAACAGGATTTTTCTCATTATGCAGGTTTGAATCATACACTGCATTATGGGCTACAGACTTCTTACTATGATTTTTTTACGCCAAATTTATCCGAATCTATTCATTCAGATTTTTTGAGAACTCCTAGATCTATGTGGGAAAATGCTGTGTATGCGGATGATGATTTCAAAATTTCAGATAAACTCTTTATGAATTTCGGATTGCGGCTATCAATGCTTTCCCAAGGTAAAAATAAAGCAGCTGAATCTAAAAGTTATGTCAATCTTGAGCCCAGGGTAATGGTTAATTATGCATTTAATAAAAATAACAATATAAGGTTCGGGTATTCCAGAAACACTCAGAGTATTCAAACTTTGAACAGCAGTGCAGGAGGAGGTATAGCAAATAATGATGTTTGGATAAACCTAAAAAAACCACAGGTAGGAGATCAGTTAAATTTAGCTTATACCAGAAAATTAAATAACGGATACGAATTTACAGGAGAAGTATTTTATAAAAAAATGTCAAATCTTGTCGATTATAAAGACGGGGTTGAAATGAATGTGCTGGATAATGTGGAAAGTAATCTTTTGTACAATGGAAAAGGGAGAGCGTATGGCCTTGAGTTATTAGCTAAAAAAACAAAAGGGAGATTTACCGGTTGGTTTTCCTATACTTTATCTAAAACAGAAAGGAGAATTGATGGAATAAACAATAGCAATTGGTATAATGCCAGCCAGGATAAAACCCATAATTTTTCTATAGTTGCCAATTATCAGCTGGCCCCATCCTGGACGTTATCGGGAGCCTTTGTGTACAGTACTGGAAGTGCGGCTACTTTTCCGATTGGAAAATATGAGATAGGAGGCGAAACAATTCTTCAGTATGGTGCCAGAAACAGCAACCGAATGCCGGCGTACAACAGGTTGGATGTTAATCTTACTTATGAACCCAATACGACCAAACGTTTCAAAAGCTCTTGGTCAATGGGTGTTTACAATGTTTATGGAAGAAAAAATCCTTATGCTGTTACCTTTGAGCAGGATTCTAATAATCCGGATAAGATTAATACTGTACAAACATCGATACTTTCTCTTGTACCCAACATAAGTTACAATTTCAAATTTTAAAATAAAGATGATGATAAAAATAAAAAAACTGATTGCCTGTTCATTTCTGGCATTCCTGGTAAGCTGTGGTGAGGATAGTGTGATTGATCTTCCAATGAATGACGGGAGCGGAAAGATTGTTATCGAAGGGAATATTACCGATGATGGAGATCATGGTATCGTGAAAGTTACCCGATCTGTAAAAATTTCGGATGTAAAATCGGAATATAAACCTATTTCAAACGCAAAGGTTGTCATTAGTGACAATCATGGGTAGTCTGAGATGCTTATATACAAAGACGGAGTATATGAAACCAATTCGTTTGAAACAAAGAGTGGAGACATTTATACTTTATCCGTTACTGTAGATGGTGTTGAATATAAAGCTGTAAGTCAGATGCCTGAGAGTGTTCCTTTGAGTGGTTTAAAACAAACGACAGTATACAACGGTTATGAGGACGACACCGGAATTGTTCCTGTTTTTAAGGATCCTCAGATGGCAGGTAATTATTATCTTTTTAAAAGCCACATTAATTCTTCAAATAAGATAGGCTATACTGTTTTTTCAGACTATTCAGATAATGGAGAGGTTAATAAAAAACCAATTAAAACAGGATATTTAATGAAAAGTGATACAGTCGTTGTAAAAATGATGTGTATAGATGCTCCGGTATATAATTATTTAAAAGCTTTGCCGAATGTAACGTTGGATACGTTAGGAGAAAGTGTAACACCTACCAACCCTCCAAGTAATTTCAGCAATGGTGCATTGGGGTATTTTTCTGCTCATACTTCATCTTTTGACGGGATTATTATTCAGTAAAGAGAATTAGTAAACTTTCAATAAACAACAAATGATCTAAAACTTTAGATCATTTGTTGTTTATAAGCTTTAGACAGGTTTTTTATTTTGAATCCGAATTATTTTTTGTCGTTTTATAGCCATACTTTTTACAGGTATAATAAGTAATAGCCAACAAAATAATACTCAATACCAGATGTGATTTTTCAGGATTTACAATAACCTGGTATACATTATATCCTAAAACAATAGAGACCAGAAAGATTAAAACCTGGTTGGTTTGGGCATACTGATTTTTTAAAGTAGTTTTCATAATTAATATGTTAAATTGTTATTTATGAAGTAAGTATACCCATTCAAAATATGTTACATGAAAACTCTATTTCCTTTGGATTACAAAAAATAAAAAAGTCTGAAAATTAATTTTCAGACTTAAATTATTGAGTCGCTTTAATTTCTGAAACCTCGGTTTACAGCCACTCTTTTGTCTTTTTTGAAATCGTGTTTCTGATATTGCGCATATTGTGCTCTGCTCAGAATTTTTCTGACACGAATGTCATATTCTCTAGGGCTAAATCTCTGCTTTGAAAGGGCACTGATTTGTCTTTCCTGAGAAGGAGTCAGCCTCAGGCCTTCAAAACCTCTTTTACCTTGATGAAATTCTACTTTATCATTTCTTCTGTCATCGTTTCTATGTTGTGCATTGGCAGCGAATGTGATAAATATACTTGCTACTAAAACTAACTTTTTCATAATAATTAAATTTTAAATTGATATTCTATTTTGTTATTCTTACTTAAGATTAAACAATAGATATGCCTGAAAAAGCCATAAACAGAGGGTTATGGAAGTATGAGCCATTTTTATAGATAAACGTTGAAATTTAATCGACGATTGTCATTTTTTATTTTTTTGGAGCAATTTCCCGCTTTCGCTACTCGCTTTTTCTGGATTCGGCTCGGCGGCGAAGCCGCCGGGCCGAATCCAGAAAAGAGCTCAAACATGCCGCTCAATCGGGGCTAGGAAGTTGCAACCGCATAAAAAACGTCATAGGTTTCAAAACCTATGACGTTTAAATTTTATAAGGATTGCCATCAAAATGACAAAAAATTTAAGTTGAAAAACTAAGCAATCACACCGCTTCCAATAAGTTCGTCATCAATATACCAAGATGCAAACTGTCCTTCAGCAATAGCGGACTGAGGCTCTTCAAATTCCATATAAAAAGCATCCTCGAACTGGAAAATTTTTGCGGATTGTAATGCCTGTCTGTAACGGAACCTCGCCATCACATCCATAGATTCACCATTTTTAAGCCTTAAGTCTTCACGAACCCAATGAAGTTCAGTATTATCAACTTTCAAGGCTTTTTTATGCAAACCAGGGAAACTGTGCCCTTCGCCAACGAAAATAATATTATTTTCCATGTCTCTGGAGACGATAAAACAACTTTCTTTGTGTCCGCCGATTCCTAATCCTTTGCTTTGACCAATCGTGAAAAATTGAGCCCCCTGATGCTTCCCGATAACTTTTCCGTCAGCTCTTTTATAATTGATTTTCTGACTTAAATATTCTAATTCCTCCTTTTTTGATGAGAATTCGGGCTTTTCCTGAGCAAAAAGAGGAGAATCTTTGAAAATTTCAACAATTTCACCTTCTTTCGGAACCAACTGTTGTTGTAAAAATTGTGGAAGGCTCACTTTACCGATAAAACACAGTCCCTGAGAATCTTTTTTATCAGCTGTTACCAATCCGATTTCCTTTGCAATTTCTCTTACCTGGGGTTTTGTCAGCTCTCCAATCGGAAACAATGCTTTTGATAACTGATCCTGACTTAGCTGACACAAGAAATAAGACTGATCTTTATTATTATCTTTTCCTGCCAGCAAATGAAAAATTTCCTTTCCGTTTTCATCAATTGTTGAATTCACTCTTGCATAATGTCCTGTGGCTACTTTGTCAGCACCCAAAGACATTGCGGTCTTCATGAAAACATCAAATTTTACCTCTCTGTTGCACAAAACATCAGGATTCGGAGTTCTTCCTTTCTGATATTCATCGAACATATAATCAACGATTCTTTCTTTGTATAATTCGCTCATATCGATCACCTGAAAAGGAATTCCAAGCTTTTGAGCAACCATCAGAGCATCATTACTGTCCTCAATCCATGGACATTCATCTTCCAGCGTCACCGACGCATCATTCCAGTTTCTCATAAATAAAGCTACAACTTCATGACCTTGCTGCTGAAGCAAATAAGCGGTCACACTGGAATCTACACCTCCTGAGAGGCCTACAACTACTTTCATTTTATTTCAATTTTACGAAACTCTTAACGGGAGTTCTTAGTTTGACCCGGCAAAAATACAACTAAATAAATTCGCAAAAAAACCATAATTTTAAACATTGACAAAAACAATATTAATATGAAAAAGCTTTTTATTTCTTTGATGCTCTTGATTTCAGCGTCAATATTTTCCCAGATTTCTGTAGGAGCAGCACCGGAAAATACCAACCGTTGGACTTTTGGAGGAGGAATTGGGGTTGGCTTTGGAAGTCAGAGCTCATTTTATCTGCAGGCTTCCCCAAGAGTGGGTTACAGACTTACGGAAGATCTGGAAGGTGGAGTACTCGGAAGTGTTTCCTGGCAGACATCGGATTATTATCGTTCAACGATGTTTGGAGTGGGCCCGTTTCTGAATTATTATATTGCAAGGACTTTTTACTTAAGTGCTAATTATCAGCATTATTTCATCAATTATAAAGACAAATATTATGACTATAAAATGAATACGGAAGAAGATGCTTTATATCTCGGTGGAGGATATATGCAGAGAATCGGAAACAATTCCTTTATGCAGATAGGGGTGATGTATAATATTCTCTGGAAAGAAAACTCCAGTATTTTTTCGAGTGGTCTGGTTCCTAATATTGGTTTTGTGGTGGGATTGTAATTTTTTATTTCACACAGATTTTATGCGAAATCCTCTGTGTATATCAGTGAAATCTGTGGGAAAAGATTATATACAAAATATAGTTAAATCAATAAAAAACAAAAAAGCATCGAGATAATTCCCGATGCTTTTTATGATGATTAAATTATTTACTTATGATTGAGAAGACTTTTCAGCCGATTTTTTGGTTTTTGAAGCCTTTCCTGCTAAAGCGTCTTTTGCTTCGTTCAGATCAAGAATTACAGTTTCTCCTTCATTCAATTGTTTGTTTACGAGCATTTCTGCCAATAAATCTTCAATATATTTCTGGATAGCACGTTTCAATGGTCTTGCTCCGAAGTCTTTGTCCCAGCCTTTTTCAGAGATAAAGTCTTTCGCTTCTTCAGTTAATTCAACTTTATATCCTAATTTTTCAAGTCTGCTGTACAGTTTGTTTAATTCAAGATCAATAATTTTCTTGATATCACTTTGTTCAAGAGAGTTGAAAATAACAATATCATCAATTCTGTTTAAGAATTCAGGAGCAAATGCTTTTTTAAGCGCATTTTCAATAGTACTTCTGGCTCTGGAATCTGTATTTGTTTTCTTAGCCGAAGTTCCGAATCCTACACCATCTCCGAAATCTTTAAGATCTCTGGTTCCGATGTTTGAAGTAAGGATGATAATTGTATTTCTAAAGTCAATTTTTCTGCCTAAACTGTCTGTAACGTGACCTTCATCTAAGATCTGCAGCAAGATATTGAATACATCCGGGTGAGCTTTTTCAATCTCATCCAAAAGAACCACAGCATAAGGTTTTCTTCTTACAGCTTCTGTTAGCTGTCCGCCTTCTTCGTATCCAACGTATCCCGGAGGCGCTCCAACCAATCTTGAAACGGCAAATTTTTCCATGTATTCACTCATATCGATTCTGATCAAAGATTCATCAGATTCGAAAAGTTCTCTTGCCATCACTTTGGCAAGCTCTGTTTTACCAACTCCAGTTGTTCCTAAGAAAATGAATGTACCAATCGGGCGATTCGGATCTTTAAGACCAGCTCTGTTTCTTTGAATTGCTTTCACAACTTTTTTCACAGCGTCTTCCTGACCAATTACTTTTCCGTTTAGCTTTTCATCCATCTGAGCCAATTTATCAAGCTCATTCTTGCCAACCTTTGTTACGGGAACTCCGCTCATCATAGAAACCACTTCTGCCACATTTTCGTCTGTTACGGTTTCTTTTTTCTCCTTCACATCTTTGTCCCATTTATCCTGAGCAGCATTCAGTTCCATCTGAAGTCTTTCTTCTTCATCTTTAAGCTTTCTGGCTTCAAGATAATCCTGAGCTTTTACAGCCTTCTGTTTCATTTCTTTGATATCTTCGATTTTCTTTTCGAAATCAATGATCTCAGTAGGAACTTTCATATTTTTAATATAAACACGAGATCCCGCTTCATCCATCGCATCAATTGCTTTGTCCGGTAAGAAACGGTCTGTAATATATCTTGATGTCAGGTTGACACAAGCCAAAATTGCTTCCGGAGTATATACTACATTGTGGTGTTCTTCGTATTTATCTTTAATCTGATTCAAAATCTGAACGGTTTCTTCGATTGAAGTCGGTTCCACCATTACTTTCTGGAATCTTCTCTCTAAGGCACCGTCTTTTTCGATGTACTGACGGTATTCATCAAGAGTAGTAGCACCAATACATTGGATTTCGCCTCTTGCCAAAGCAGGTTTAAACATATTTGAAGCATCTAAACTTCCTGTTGAACTTCCTGCGCCAACAATGGTGTGAAGCTCATCAATAAATAAGATGACATCTCTGTTTTTCTCCAGCTCCGTCATGATCGCCTTCATTCTTTCCTCAAACTGACCACGGTATTTTGTTCCGGCAACTAAACTCGCCAGATCCAAGGTGATCACTCTTTTACCGTAAAGAACTCTTGACACTTTCTTCTGCTGAATTCTTAAAGCCAAACCTTCTGCGATGGCAGATTTACCAACTCCCGGTTCACCAATAAGCAGAGGATTGTTCTTTTTTCTTCGCGATAAAATTTGAGAAACTCTCTCAATTTCTTTTTCACGACCAATTACAGGGTCCAATTTCCCGTCTCTAGCCAACGAAGTTAAATCTCTACCAAAGTTGTCCAAAGTTGGAGTTTTACTTTTGGCAGAACCTAAATTTCCTGTAGGCTTTCTCATTTGCTCAAATTCCTCTCTCTCGTCATCGTCATCATAAGCACTCATCTGTGGTGCCTGTCCTGAGTTTTTAAGCATCGTCTGGTACTCTTTTGAAACACCTTCATAGTCGATATCGTAAGCTCCTAATATACTTGAGGTCGGGTCTTCATATTTATAAAGAATGCCTAAAAGTAAATGAACGGTATTAATCTCATTACTTTTATATTGTCTGCATTCTAACTCCGCACGTTTGATCGCGTGATCTGCCATCTTGGTGAAAGAAATATTAGTAACCTCCTCAGAAATAGGATTAAGACTTGCTGTATTTAGAGTTTCAATTTTTCTTCTGATTTGTGTTAAATCCGCATTAAGGTTTTGAAGGATTTCTTTTGCAGAGTTTTCCGTTTTTATAATACCTAAAAGTAGATGTTCTGTATTAAGAAATTCACTTTTCAGCCGTTTAGCTTCGCTTTTGCTTTGTTTGAACACTTGGCTCAAACCTTGTGAAAACTTATAATCCATAATATATCTCATTAGAATAAAAGCAACATTGCCATTTATTCATTATCTAAATTACAAATATTTTACCAAAAATCAATAAATGACGATATGGCAGAAAAAATTTTATTATCTTATTGAAAATGATTAAGTTTGTTGTCTTCAAAATTTCTCTCATGAATCCCGAAATTGCTACTTATATCGGATATTCCGCTTCACTTTTTATCGTGTTGAGCTTTATACTGAAAGATGTAAGAAAAATCAGAATTGTAAACATGATAGGCTGTATCTGTTTTGTCATTTATGGTATCTTCAGCGGAATGCTCTGGCCGGTAATTATTCCTAACGGATTGATCTGCTTTATTCAGATTTACCATTTGATGAACGGAAAGAAAGGCTGATGCGTAAAAAAATCATTACTTCTGCATTCAGTAATTTATATACAGACCAGCGTATAGAAAAGGTTTGCAGGACTTTGTATGAGAATAGCTATACTGTTGAACTGATAGGGAATAACTGGGGTGGTGCCGAAAAAATGTCACGACCTTACCCGTTTTCAAGAATACCTTTAATTTCAAAAAGTTTAAAAACTGCCTATTTTGAATTCAATTGGAAATTATACCATGAATTAAAGAAAAAGGCAGATGAAAACACGATTCTGCATGCCAATGATCTGGATGCGCTGCTTCCGAATTATTTACTGGCTAAAAAATTAAATATTCCTTTAGTTTTTGACAGTCATGAAATTTTTTCAGAAATGCCGGCGATTCAGGGCAAAATGTCACAAAAACTATGGCGTTATCTTGAAAAGAAGCTGGTTCCTGACATACAATTCATGATTACGGCCAGTGCAGGATATGCCAACTGGTTTAAAACTAAATACGGGATTAACGCGACTGTCATTCAAAATGCTCCGAGAAAATTAGATTTTAAGATTGAAATTCCGGAAAATAATCCAAAAATTCTTTTATATCAGGGAGTAATCAACCCGTTTCGTGGAATTGATAAGGCAATTTTGGCAATGCACCATTTGGACGGTGTTATCTTTAAGGTTGCTGGTGACGGACCCATGAAAAAGGAATATGAAGAGCTTGTGATCAAAGAAAACCTTCAGGATAAAGTTCAGTTTTTAGGAAAATTACTACCCGAAGATTTAAGAAAAATGACTCCGACGGTCGACTGTGGCATGAGCATCGAAGAAAATGGGGGTGAAAGTTATTTTTATTCCTTACCGAATAAAGTTTTGGATGGTATTCAGGCGCGGATTCCATTAATTCTGTCAAATCTTCCTGAAATGCAGAATATTAAACGACAATTTGACATTGGAGAGATTATTAAAGATCATCAGCCGAAAAGTATTGCAGAAGCTGTTCGGTCAATTTTAAATAAAGGAAGAAAAAATTACCAGCCTGAACTTGAAAAAGCAGCGAATTTTCTTTGCTGGGAAAATGAAGAAATTAAACTACTTCAGGTTTTTGAAAAAGCTTCAGCTTCGTTATAAGCTTTCAACAATAGGCGGGACAGGCAATGCCCGTTATTATATATTTCCTGACCGCTTACCGGATAAAGCCTAAAGCATATTTTAGTATCTTTGCACAAAGAAAGTATAGAAATGACCATTAAAGAAAAACAGCAGGAACTTATTGACGAATTTGCGTTTCTTGAAGACTGGGAGCAGAAATATGAATACATCATCGATCTTGGAAAGGAGCTGAAAGGGCTTGCTGAGGATAGAAAGACTGATGGAAATCTAATCAAAGGCTGCCAGAGTAAAGTTTGGATTGATGCTGAGTTTAAGGATGGAAAATTGTTTTTCGAGGCCGATTCTGACGGAATTTTACCCAAAGGAATCGTTTCTTTACTCGTAAGTATTTACAGCGGTCATTCTACGCAGGAAATTTTAGATTCTGATTTTGAATTTATTTCCGAAATCGGACTGCAGGAGTTTCTATCTCCTTCCAGAGCCAACGGATTGATGGCCATGACAAAACAAATTAAGTTTTATGCAGTTGCGTACCAACTGAAATCGTAATTGTGACCAGAATTTTAGCATATCGTTTTTCCGCTTTTGGTGACGTTGCGATGACGGCACCTGTTTTCCGTGAATTTTTGGAACAAAATCCTGATGTGGAGATTGTAATGGTTTCCAGAAGTAATTTTGAGAATCTATTTGCAGATATACCTAATGTCATATTCAAAGGAATTAACTTAGATGATTATAAAGGCTTCTTTGGTTTAAACAGGCTTGCGAATGAGCTTATCAAAGAGTTCAGACCAGATCTGATTGCCAATCTTCATGATGTCATCAGAACCAAGATTTTAGATAAAATTTATCGGAGAAAAGGTTTTAAGGTATTTAAAATAAATAAAGGAAAAGAGGAGAAAGAACATTTAACCGACATCTGGAACCTGAATAAAGTTCAGTTGAAAAAAACAACAGAACGGTATGCAGATGTTTTTCGTGAAATGGGTTTTAAAGTGAAGTTGTCTCATCAGTTGAGGCCTACTTCAAAGAATAAATCGGGAATTGGCTTTGCTCCTTTTGCTCAGCACAAAGGAAAAATGCTGCCATTGGAAAAGTCTTACGAAATGGTGAGAATATTGTCTCAAAAGCATAAGATTTACTTCTTCGGTGGTGGAAAACAGGAAACTGAAACCCTCGAAAGATGGGAGAGAGAAATTCCGAATACCCAAAGTTTGTCAGGAAAGTTAAGCCTTAAGGAAGAACTTAATAAAATCTCGGAACTGGAATTAATGATCTCTATGGATTCTGCCAATATGCATTTGGCGAGCTTAATGGGAACAAGATGTGTTTCTATTTGGGGATCTACACATCCTTACGCCGGATTTTTGGGCTTCGGACAAAGTGAAGATGATGTGGTTCAGGTAAAAGACCTTACCTGCAGACCTTGTTCTGTTTTTGGAGATAAGGAGTGTTATCGGGGCGACTGGGCTTGCTTGGAAGAGCTTGATATTCAAAAGATTATTCAGAAAATTTAAAATAAAAACCTCTCAAATTTGAGAGGTTTCTTTATTGAACGGGTATAACAATATTGTTTTTTATCCTTTTCTGCTTAGCGAGATATACTTCTTTTGTTTTTGTATCCGTCAGTTTGATATAATCTGCTGACCGGTCTATTTTTAAAATTGTTTTCTCATTGTTTTTAGGGTTGGTAAGCGTAATGATGTCGTCTTTAATCTTAGTTTTTAAAATTATTTTTTTTATCTCTTTACCGCTTCCCAAATTCATTTGATGGAAAGCTTCTTCATTATTTAGAAAAACTAAAACTTTTGAATGAGTTTGCTGAGGTTTGATAGCACTTTTGCTTGTCGCATTGTATTCATAGGCCTTTGCGTCATTAAAATCAAGATCAGTAAATTTTGAAGGTTTCAAAACTTCCGGAACCTTTACTACTTTTTCCTGAGAATAATAATTGGTAAAAGTTATCCATGTAATCAGCAGTATGCATAATTGTTTCATCATGATCTGAGGGTTAAAATTTACTTAAGCTCTGAAAAAGAGCTGCTGTATCGAAATACTTCAAAGGAATCAGAGCCTTTTGGTTTGTGTAAAATAATATAGTTAGAATTCAGCATTCCCTCTTTTTTATCTTCTGCAGATAATACACCCATGCCTTTGTTTTGAGAAATATTCTCAAGAGCGACTGCTCTTCCGTGGCCTAATATTTTTATGGTAAACTCTTTAAAATCTGGGAGTAGATCTTTATGAGATGAGAAATAATTTTTAAGATTTTCATTATATTTTTTCTGGCCTTCCTCAGAAAGTCCGTCTGCTATAAAAAGGTCATTTTTAGCCTTAGAAATTTCTTTCATAAATTGATCTCCGTTTCCTGAATGCAGAAGGTTTCTCAGTTCATCATATTTTGCAAATACCTCATCGTGCAGTTTACTTTTGTCCATTTTGGATATATCCTGAGAATTATTGAGGTTGGTAATTCCAGGAGTTGCTTCTGCGTCAAACTCCCATTTAAACTCGTAAGAAGAAACAGGTTTTTCAAGCTTTGGAAATTCAAGTTTTTTTAACTCCTGAATATTGCTGTAGTCTTTGTTTTGAAGAAGGTAGATGCCTGTGTTCCTGCCTATTTCACCTAAGATTTCTGAAGTTATTTCTTTCTGATTTCTATTGGCTGAAATCTTTATTCTTACTTCTTGTTTTCCGTTGGAGAAAATATATTGATTCAGTTTATAAGGTCCCGGAATTCCGTTGTTTTCGTGTGATTGGCCCACCAAAAAATCATTGACATATATTTCGTAGTCTACATTTCTTATTTCATGATTAAGAAGATATGATTTCATTGAAGATGTTTTTTTTGTGATATTTTGTTCGTTTTTTTTGTGCTCGTTATTGCCTTTTTTTTCATTGCTGCAGCATACAAACAATAAAGTACAAGAAGTGATTGTTAATAAAAAATGTCTCATTATTTTATTTCTCCTTTATTTTTAAAAATATTAATCTTGTCTTCGTAATCTGGAATCAATTTTACTGTTTTAGCATCACTTTTATCGGAATATCCTGCTTCTGCCCATACTTTTAAAGTAACGCCGGCAAAATAAAAATCAGCATCCCAGTCATTATTTTTTCCGAAGTTTTTCCCTAGGGTAAGAGTGACGCTTGTACTGGCTTCTGCTCCGATACCCGCTCCCAGAGACTTCTTTTTGTTCTCTTCGGCATCAAAAGATTTGTTTTTCTCTGTTTTTACATATATTTTAAGTGAAAAGCTGGCATGCAGGACTCCTTTAAGTTCTCCCTGTAGGGCAATACTTCCACTGAATGCTTCGTCCGCAAAATTATATTTAATATTTGCAGGGGTAGATTCTCCGTCTTTAGAATCTGCTCCGACCAGTGTTATTGCTGCAGAAAGTTCAAAATACAGTTCATAATTAACTTCCACACGGCCTCCACTAAATAGATTGGCAAGCCAGGATACCAAATCCAGTGCATCAATAGTAGCGCCCCAAGGCTTAAATTTACTTCCTAATGCTAAGATATCCAATTTTACTTTAGCACCAATAATTGGATCTGCGACAATTCTGCCTTCCAGCTCTGCTGTAATATGACCCGTTTTGGAAACACCATATCCTATACCCAAACCGACGCCAATGCTTGGAGGACTGAGTTCAAAGCTCATAGGGAGGGCATTAAGCCTTGCCATTAATCCTTTTTGAGTGGCAGGAGAAGTCTGAAGTCTTCTGTTTTCTGCCTGAGCATCGGAAACCCCCAAATCTCCATCTACTTTACTGACGATCCAGAAAAGTGGCTTAAGCATGTTTCTGTACTTTTCAGCAAAATCATTCCCTAATTTTATAACATCATCCTCTCCGCTTACTTCACACTCCACATAGAGCCCGAAAGATGTTTTTCTACCTACATAATGCTGTAAATGATTGGCAACTTTCTTATCAAGAATATCTTTTCTCGTACTGTTGTTTTGAGTATTGATTTTTCCCTCATTGAAACCGCTGTAGTACTCATCCAAAGGAGTGGTGGTATTATAATAAAGAGGGGTATCAATATTATAATTAAAATTAATAACCCACTTCATATCCGGAAATACCCTTACGCCAGCAATTTGATTGGGGTATCTGCAGGTAGTGACGGGGACGAAGTACGTTTGATGAATTTGTTCTTTGTTGTAAAATTTCAATAAGTATCTTACGACCCAGGCATTTTTAAAATTATCATTTAAAAGACCTTTTGACATGTACTCCTGCTTTCCGTACAGGTAATTATTGATTTTATCGTCGTAGGATTTATTGTATTTATATTTAAGTTTTAAGGTAATCGAATCATTGCCTTCGTCAATAATAAAATCAGTTCCTTCCTGAAGTCCCTGAATTCCTGAAACGGAAATTCCCTTAAAGGCTTCCTGAACTTCTTTGGGTTGTGGAGTACCTTTCATTTCCTGATCGGTAGGTACTTTCTGACTGTTTAGTTTCGGGGCTTTCTGGCTGTTGGAGGGGTGATAAACCAGAGGGCCGCTTGGAGAAGGGGACTTTGCAAGGTCTAAAACTCTTTGTATGAATAATGTGGGATCCTGAGAAGGGCGGTATTGCCCGACAATCCAATCCATTTTAAAAACGTCCTTTATTCCGTCATGAGGTTTGTCATCATTCAGGATCATCTGGCACATATAGCCATTTTTTGCAGTTCGTACATTTTCAGGAGAAGCATCTTTAGACTGAAGATATTTTGCTGTAATTTTTACGTCTTTAGCTTCTTTATCTCCCGCTACAATATCCACCCATCTTTTGGTGCTGTCTTTTACCTGGTCTCCTGTGCTGTATTCGTTGAAAATCTCATGATCGGTTTCACCGTCATTAATAATAATTTTGGAATAGGCACAAGGATTTTTCTCTTTAAAATTATAATCAATATCGCCGATATACTGTATCATATTGGCTTTTTTCTGTTCCAGTCTGGCCATCACGGTTTCCATTTCCTCATATTTCACCCAAAAAACAGGGGAAACATCGAGATCATCAAAATCTCTTTTGGATTCGGAAACTCTCCTGATCTGGCTGCTGTCCGGCTGATAGGTGTATTCTTTTTTTGTTTTGGTATTGGTGATTTTTATATCTACAGAGTATGCTTTTATTTTTTTGTCTTTGGTATGGATGCTGTCTTTCCATTCGGGATTGATGAAAATAGGAAATTCATAAGCAATATTGGCTGTTCCCAGACTGATATGAATGCTGTCTGCGTCTTTTACAGTAGGGGAGTAATCTACAAGTTTGCCTTTTATAATAGGCTCTTCCAGTAAGATTTTATGATTTTCATCCGTAAGCTGGATTTCAACTTCCAGATGTTCAAAAGATGGTTCTTCTTCTATTTTTCCATATTTTTTTTTGTATTGATCGCTGATTTTCAAAGGCAGCATATGGGTCGCTACATGAAATTTTATGACCTCCCCGTAAGAATAATAACCATCATTGATTTTAAATTCTTTGATTTCAGGATCTACGTTCTGTTTGTCGAAATAAGCTAAATAAACTTTCGGTTTATCAATCGTCAGAAAGTGAAAATTTAAGCCTTTTCCCGGAATATGGCTAAAAACCTCCATTCTGTGGTAATTCCCAAGCCATACGTCATGGGCATTCGGAGTAATCTCTATCGCAGAGCCTTGCTTATACTGGTCGTCAATTCCCAGATATTTCACAGAAATATCTCCGCCGCCTAAGTCTGCCCAGAGAGGAAGTTTTTCGTTTTCAGGAGTTTTTAAAGCTTCACCATATAGATACGATAAAATGAAAGCCCATTTTGCACCATCTACTGTGGTCTGTGGGTTGGTTGTTTTTGCGCCAAGAATATTAGTATTGTTTTCCAATACAAATCGATGGGTTTTTCCGCTGAGAAGATAAACAACGACATCAGGAACCACGGTAAATTCTTTTCTTCCGTCTATCTCATGATAGCAGGCTTTTATTCCTTTTAAAATATCTTCCATTTTATCTTGCATTTAGGAGATCATAAGGATAGGTAAGGGCATGATTTTTTAAATTCAGGACAGGGCTGATGTGGGATTGTAATTCTTCATCTCCATTTTGAATACTGCTTTCTGAGGGCTCACCAATCTGACCGGTTTTCGTAATGCTTATGCAGTCTTTTCCGCCAATGGGGCAGGTGGCTTTACTGTTTTCCAGTAAAATATAGCCGTCAGGGGGAGAATATTTCTCTTTTTCATAATAACCGCTCCATTCTGTAACCGTGGCTGCACAGGGGCTGTTGTTCATTTTCTTGCAGGAGCCAAACGTATTTTTTTCGAAGGTGGGACCTATATCTTTATGAGTAGCAGCTAATTTTGAACTGCCATTAAAGTCATTAATGAAGTATTTTTGCTGGGTAAGCACCTTTAATTTGTCCGGAGTAGTACCAAACTGACATTGGCACAAGGCTCCCTGTACTACTTTTTGTTTTAAAGACATATTAATATAATTTTGTGTGGTGGGTAAATTTAGTGTTTTTTATTCAAACGGGATTTTACCAGTCGTTTTCATAAGTATTTTTATAAAACCCCCATTTGTTAGGCTCAGAAACGACAACTCCGCCAGTGATGAAGGGGCTTGTTTTGTCGAGTTCTTGGTCTTTATATTCTTCTGTGTTTTCCTGAAATTGAGTGTAATTTATTCTTTTGATAAAAATCTTGTTTCCGACCCAGTCTTTTGAATACACCTCAAAGTAGGCCTGGATATGCATTGGGAAGTGATGGTATATATCCATATCATAAATGACTTTTAAAGACATGAAATATTCCTGACCAGTATGTTTTTTTTGAGTAAAATAATGATGAGCAGCCATTTCAACACTGTTAAATTCAATAATAAAAGAATGATATTTCGTAGGTATTTTATGAATTAACTGGGTTCCTGTGAATTTTAAAGGTGGCCTGTAAGGAACAACAGATAAATGGAACGAAGTTTCGGTGTTTCGGGTATCACCATAGTTGATAAACTTGGAATGGAAGAACAAATTCCAGAACCAGTCGTTCTTCAGTGATCTTTGTAAACCTGTTTTGTCAGAAAATCTTTGATCAGCGGTGACAAAAAAATCATATAATGAGTCACTTTGATGGTTTTGAAGAATTTTTTGTTTTTCAAGCTCCCAGCGGGAAATAATTTCTTTGTGATTAAGAATTTCATTGGTGGTCAATCCTTTTTCGTTGATAGAAATTTGAAGAGGGTATAACGCTTTTGAGATTGAATCTCCCAATATTTCGTTGATACTGTCAGGCTGATGCTGATTATAATAAATGTTTTCTTTATGAATGGTTAAAGTGCCTTTGTTGTATTCAAGACTTAAATTTACATTCACATCATAATCTATCCTTTTTGATGGGATTTGTTCATTTCCCGAAAAATACTTTACAGAAATACCGTATTTCCTTTCTTTTAAGCCTGAAGGTTTTATTCTTAACGTATTGAGTCTCCTTAGTATTTCCTTTTTTGACATTAGTATGTCCATGGTCGGTTCATTTTTTCCATTCAACATTAAAATTTGGTTGTCAAATTTAATAATTTGTTCACAAAAGATTAAAAACAAAAATAGAACCGATTTAAAAAAGGTTCTATTTTAATTGATAAAAATTTTAAATTTATTTTTTTATAAACTTTCTGGAGATAAATTTTCCATCCGGGGTTTTTCCTTTTATAAGATAAGTTCCTTTAGTAAGGTGTCGGATATCTATTGATAATTTATCTTCGTTGGAGCTGATTTCTGTGTCGATTTTTCTGCCATCGATTGTTGCAATCTGGATTTCTTTAGTAAAACCTTCTGCGAAAATTTCTTTATCGGCAGGATTTGGATAAATTTTGATGTCTTTAATGACTGGGTTTTCATTTGTTGAAAGGGTAGACGAAGCATCAAAGCTAAACCTTCTCATTACAAGCTTCCAGTTAGCCTGAGCGCAATAAAAATTATCCATTGTTTCTGCAATAATGATTTTATTGTCCTGAAGTATGGCTCTTGTAGCATTATGGTTGCCCGGTAGTCTGGTAATATTGATATAGCCATTCGTATTATAAGTGGTATCAACATTTCCGTTGCTGTTTATTTTTCCAATGACAAAGCTTGAGCCATTAAACTGTCCAAAAACATAGAAGCTGTCATTGATATAAAATGTATTTATCGGGTCAATTACGCTTGATGTATATTTGAACCCACTGTTGAAAGATGCCGGCAATGTTGCATCTGGTGAAACCTTTACAATTAAATATCTGTTTGATGATCCCGCTGTGCTTATTACTAAACCATTGTCCGGGGTGATAAACGTAAAAGAATTATTATTATAGTAGGAAGAGAAATTTGTAATGGTGTAAATTCCATTGGTCCCAAAATTAGCAAAAGGTACTCCGTTGGTATCTGTTTTTAATACAACGATTTGTGCGTCGTCATATACAGGGCTTGTTCTTTTCTTCCCTGTAAATAAAAAATTTCCGTTGTTGTCAATATTTACATTAGTGAAAAGCCAATTTACATTAGCGGACAGATCAATCATTCCGTTTGTACCAAAAGAGGTTTGTAAAATACCATTTTGATCGTATTTTAGTATGGCAGAATAATATTTGTTGGCATAATCCCTTTTGACAGCGGCTACAATAATATCTCCGTTGGCGGCTTGTTTCCAATCGCGAATGTCATAAGAATCGGGCATTAAAATAGCACCGTTGTTTCCCCATGAGTTGATACGGTTGCCGTTAATATCTATTTTTACAAGTGTTGAATATTGGCTTACGCTGAAATAATTTCCATCGTTTGAAGGATTTATTTTTTGTACGATTCCTATGTTATCGATATATCCTGTCTGATTAAAAGATGTGTCAAGAATTCCGTTTTGCGAAAATTTTGTTAGCACTCCGGTGTAGTATTGGTCAGCACTGCATCCCCAGTTTGAAACTCCGCCAACAAAAAAAGAACCGTTTGGAAGAACATTAATACCATATCCTTGAAATCCCTTAAATGGGCTTTGGCTTAACACAAATTCTGTAGAGCCATTGGTTCCAAAAGACATATCCTGAGTTCCCGGAGTTTGGCTGTTGAGAAAAACAGATGTAAATAAAGAAAGTAAAAATAAATTTTTCATGAGTTTTTAATTAGGTTATTAGAAATAAAAAAATCTCTCAGATTTCTGAGAGATTTTGTGGGCCCTGAGGGATTCGAACCCCCGACCCTCTGGGTGTAAACCAGATGCTCTGAACCAACTGAGCTAAGAGCCCGAATTTTTTTTAAAAAGGTTTCGTTTCCTTTTCTGTGGGTCCTGAGGGATTCGAACCCCCGACCCTCTGGGTGTAAACCAGATGCTCTGAACCAACTGAGCTAAGAACCCTCTTTATCGTTGTTTCCTCGATTAGAGTGGTGCAAATATACGACTTATTTAGAAATCTCCAAATTTTTTTCTAAAAATTCTCCCACTACAAAGTTACTTCCGCCGATAAAAATCATTTCATCGTTTGTAGATTCCTCTTTTGCAGAAAGATACGCTTCCTGTACAGAATCGAAAATTTTATAAAAAATTTTTGCTTCCATCAGTAAATTCTCATAGTCTTTAGGGTGTCTGCCCCTATGAATGGCTGGTTTTGCAAAATAAAATTCAGAATTTTCAGGTAATAAATTCATCACTTCATCTATTTTTTTGTCATTGACAAAGCCTAAAACAACATGTTTATGTTTGTCAATAGAGTTTAATTGATCAAAAACATACTCCAGACCTGCCTGATTGTGTCCGGTATCACAAATGATCAGAGGACTTTTTGAAAACTGAAACCAACGACCGATAAATTTTGTGTTTTGATGAACATGCAAGAGGCCTTCTTCAATATTTTTATCGGAAATAGAAATATTTAATTTTCTTAATTCTTCAACTAAGCCTAAGACGACTCTAATGTTTTTCTTCTGATAATTTCCTTTTAAATCTGATGTTAAATTTGTCGTCAGTAGAGTAGCATCGATAAAGAGAGCATTTTCTTTAATTGCTTTGTTTTTGATGATATTTTTTACAATTTCATTCTCATCTCCTGATACGATTGGAATATTACTTTTTATAATTCCTGCTTTCTCTCCCGCAATTTCTTCAATAGTATTGCCCAGAATATTTTGATGATCGAGCTGTACATTGGTAATGGCAGCTACCAGAGGTGTAATAATATTGGTGGAATCCAGCCGGCCTCCCAAGCCTACTTCAATGATTGCAAAATCTACCTGTTTTTGGTAGAAATATTCAAAAGCCATGATGGTTGTAAATTCGAAAAAAGAGGGAAGGATATCATTTGGAAGATTTTTAAGCTTCTGAATAAATTCATACACGAATTCTTTATCACAGTTTTCGCCATTTTTTTTTATACGTTCCGTAAAATCAATAAGATGGGGTGAGTTATATAAACCTACTGTATAACCTTCTTCCTGCAGAATAGAAGACAGCATATTGCTAGAAGAGCCTTTGCCGTTTGTTCCGCCTATGTGGATGCATTTAATTTTTTCCTGAGGATTGTCAAAGAAATCACACAGTTTTTTAATATTATCTAAACCAGGCTTATAAGCCTTTTCACCATCAATCTGATAATTCGGAGCCTGTACGAAAAGCCATTCAACAGCTTCCTGATATTGTTCGTTTGTCATGATGCAAAATTCTTAAAAGTTTTTAAAATAAAATATTAATTTTTTGAAACTGTAACTTTTTTATATTTGGCACGTCTAATCATGGAAAAATCTAATATGAAAAAAGTTTTGACTATTATTTTGGGATTATCTTGCTTGGGAATCAGCGCCCAAAAAAAATGGTCTCTGAGAGAATGTGTAGACTATGCTGTGAAGCACAATCTTCAGGTAATCCAAAATGAATACTCAAAACAAGTCCAGGACTCTAATCTCAAAATGGCGAAGAAAAACTATCTTCCGTCTGTATCTGCCAGTGTTGGAAATACGGTGAGTTTTGGTCAGACATCATTTGGTACAGGAAGTTTGAGAAATGACAGGTTCAGTAACAGTGCCAATCTTGGAGCTGATGTATTGGTGTATAACAATGGAAGACTGGATAAAACAGTCAGAAAGACAGAGTTTGATGTAGAAGCCAGCCAATACGATATTGAAACCATTAAAAATGATATTTCTCTACAGATTGCTCAGCAGTATTTAACAACTTTACTGAATAAAGAAATTGTAAAAATATCAGAAGCAGCTGTTGAAAATGCTCAAAAACAATATGACAGAGCTAAAATAACAACGCAGGTGGGAACTACGGCACAGACTGTTTTGGCAGAAGCAGAAGCAGCCTTGGCAAGAGAGAAGCAAAACCGTAAAACTGCTGAAATTAATGTTGGACGCAGCTTATTTGCGCTTGTTCAGCTTTTACAATTGGAAGAATATAAAGATTTTGATGTAGAAGATGTAAATGTTCCGGATCAGCTGGCTCCTCAGTTGAAATCTGTGGAAGAGGTTTTAACGACGGCTTACGATACTCAACCTCAGATAAAAGCGGCAGAAAGCAGAATCAAATCTGCAGAAGCGCAGACAGAGGTTACTAAAACTTCTTTTTGGCCGACTCTTACAGCAAGTGTAGGAATAGGATCTTTCTACAATAACCTTTTGACAACCAATACAACAGGGATAGATGCCTTTGGAAATATCGTCAAGGAAAGAAATTTATTCGGTCAGTATAAAGATAACTTTGGTCAGCAGGCGGCTTTATCTTTGAATATTCCGATTTTCAATAAAGGAATTACCAAACTGCAGGTAGAGCAGTCTAAAATTAATGAAAGTATCGCCAAAACAACTTTAGAACAACAGAGACAAACGGTAAGACAGAATGTGCAGAAAGCTCAGTTTGATGTAGATGCCAACTATGAAATTTATCTGTCGTCTGTGGAAACCGAAAAAAGCACCAAACTGGCGTTGGATTTTGCAGATAAAAGTTATGCTGCAGGAAGATCTACCATCTATGATGTCAATGTAGCAAGAAATAATTATGCTAATGCTCAGGGTTCTGTAGCACAGGCAAGGTTTAACTATATTTTCAGTCTTAAATTGTTGAATTTCTATGCGGGAATTCCGTTAAGTTTATAAAATGTCAATTCAATCGTTAGAAAAATATTTACCACCCAATACATTACAATATTTAAAACTCTGGTTTGCTGATCATTATATTCATATAAAGATTACGAGAAACAGGAATTCCAAATTAGGAGATTATCGGAAACTTCAGGATAAGTCTCACGAAATTACCATAAATTCGACGCTTGTACCGGAGCTTTTTTTCTTCGTGCTTACCCATGAGCTTGCTCATTTGATTGCTTTTGAAAAGTATGGCAGAAGAATTTCTCCCCATGGAAACGAATGGAAACTGACATTCAGAGAAATGCTGCTGGAAAGTCTCAGTGTTTATGATGAAAAGCTTAGACCCATCATCGTAAGATTTTCGAAATCACCAAAGGCTAATTTTATGGCCAGCCCGGATTTGGTTAAATATTTTCATATTGAAAAACAAGATGATACCCTTCAGTTTATTGAAACTCTTCAGAAAGGAGATTTCTTTATCTATCGAAATGAAAAGTATTTATTAGAGGGTCTGATTAAAAAAAACTATCTTTGTAAGAACCTGGCTACAGGAAGGAAGTATTCTTTCAAACCATTGGCGAGGGTAGAAAAATGTAGTTAAACATGTCAAAATCAGATAAATACTGTGTGATTATGGCTGGAGGAATCGGTAGCAGATTCTGGCCCATGAGTACGCAAAAATTTCCAAAACAATTTCAGGATATTTTAGGGACAGGACGTACAATGATACAACAGACCTATGATAGAATTAGTAAAATAATTCCTAATGAGAATATATTTGTAATTACTAATAAAGAGTATGTTACGCTTTCTCATCAACAGCTTCCTGAAATTCCTGAGGAAAATGTAGTGGGAGAACCGATGGTAAAGAATACAGCTGCCTGTAATCTCTATATGGCCAATAAAATTGCGGAAATAGACCCAGATGCTACCATGATTGTTCTTCCTGCAGATCATCTTATTCTGAAAGAGGATATTTTTCTGCAAAAGGCAGAGATCGCTTTTGATCTGGCATCAAAGCACGATTATTTAGTTACATTAGGAATTACGCCTACAAGACCGGATACCGGTTACGGATATATTCAGTTTGTAGAAAAGAAAGGATCCGATTATTTTAAAGTAAAAACATTTACGGAAAAACCTATTCTGGAACTTGCTCAGAATTTTCTTGAAAGTGGGGATTTTATCTGGAACGCAGGGATTTTTATCTGGAATGTGAAATCGATAAAGCATGCTTTTGAAATGCATCTTCCGGAGATGACACAGCAGTTTATGTCCTGTGAATACAATTCTGAAAGCGAAAACAGCTGTATAGAAATTATTTATCCTAAAGTTCAGAAGATATCAATTGACAACGGCATTCTTGAAAAAGCCAAAAATGTGTATGTAATTCCGGCAGATCTGGGGTGGAGCGATCTTGGAACCTGGACTTCTGTTTATGAAAATACAGAAAAGGATGAAAATCAAAATGCGATCAATCAAAAATATCTTTTAACATACAATTCAGAAGGAAATATCGTTCATATTAAAACCAATAATAAAATGGTAGTGATCGATGGACTTAAAGATTATATTGTGGTAGATACGGATAAGGTCCTTCTTATTTGCCCGAGAGAGCATGATCAGCTGATAAAAGATTATGTATTAGATCTTAAAAATTTCAAAAAAGGAGAAAAGTTCATGTAATAAACGGTACACTTTCTGCTAATTCTGAACTATGAAAAATTCAAAATTTAAATTTTCGGTGCTTTTTTTCATGCTTTTAAGTATGTTTTTATTCTCCCAGGAGAAAATGAAATTTTCGAGTATTCCGAATATTCTGCAAAGAATAGAACCCAACAGTAAGGTAGATTTTTGGGTTTTGGTGTATAATTCTTACGGAAAAGATAAAGAAATAAGAACTTCAGGAGGTAAAAAGAGTTATACCCCTCAATTTTCAGGATTTGACCTGTTCCCAAGTGAAGACAGCTTTTATTATATCGCTTATTCTCAGGCAGGAAAGATAAATTATGTGCTGGATCTGCCAAGCCTTAAAACATTTATGGGAAAGATTGATAATGTAGAAGAGGCTGCTATTGATGCAACGATAGAAGGATATTTTGTAGATGAAGAGTTTAAAGACATGGCCGGAAATTATTACGAAGATAAATCCAATTATTATTTGGAACTTGGAAAACTGACTTCCACGGAGTGCCCTTATCAAAAAACACATTATACATTAACGGTAAGCAAATCTTCAGGAAATGTAACAGATGTAAAGGATAATGGGACCTATATTGAGCTTTACAATAAAAAATGCACCAACAATCCAAGGCTTTTAAAACTTGAAAAAAAAGAAGAACCCAAAGATGAGCCTAAAAAATCCACTAAACGCAGATAAGTTTTACGAAACTGAAAGATTGATCATTCGTCCAATGTCATTGGAGGACAGAGAATTTATTTTTGACCTTTACAACAGACCCAAATTTATAGAATTTATTGGTAATCGGGGTATTAATACCGTTGCTGATGCTGAAAACTATATCAGGAATAAGTTTCTGCCTCAATTTGAAAGACTGGGATTTGGGAACTATCTGATCCTGACAAAAGATCAGAACGAAAAGATTGGAGGAGTAGGAATATTCGAACGGGAAGGTTTGGATATTGTAGACATAGGTTTTTCTTTTCTCGATGAGTTTGAAGGTAAGGGATATGCTTATGAAGCTGCTTCAAAAGTAAAATCAATCGGTATGGATGATTTTGGATTATCAAAGATTTCTGCGATCACCTCAAAAAATAATTTTTCTTCTCAAAAGCTCATTGAAAAATTAGGGCTTAAATTTCAGAAATATGTCACTCTTCCTAATGAAGATGAAGAATTGATGTATTACGAAACTGAATAGTTTTACGTTTTTCAGTATTCTGAAAGGAAAGTCTGAAATAAAATAACCGAGTTTGCCATGCTGAAAGGATCTATACTTATATGAAAGATGTTTTCAGCATAACAAATGGATATTAAAAACCTATTTTTCATTAAATACTGAATGAAAAATAGGGAATGAAACTGGATTAACCTTCCAAAATCTGTGCAGCAGCCGTTTTTGAAGTCACCTTTTCAATAACTCTTTCACAGATTCCTTTTTCATTGAAAATAAACGTTGTTCTTACAATTCCCATATAAGTTTTTCCAAAGGTTTTTTTCTCCTTCCAGACCCCGAATTTTTCAATGATATCACGGTTTTCATCTGCAATCAGATCATATGGAAATGCAAACTTACTGTGAAAGTTTTTCTGCTTTTTCATACTGTCTCCGCTTACTCCCAATAACTGGAATCCTGCTTTTTCCAGTTGAGAATAGTTGTCGCTCAAATTACAGGCTTCTACCGTACATGTAGGGGTGCTCGCCTGAGGATAAAAGAAAATAATAAGTTTTTTTCCTAATAATTTTGACGAATCTATGGGCTCTCCATCTTGATTGATTCCTTCAAATTCTGGTAATTTGTCACCGACTTTCAGCATAATAAATTAATTTTGTTCAAATTTAGTGGTTACATGACAAAAAAGCAAAGAGCTGAGCTCGTTCAAATAGAATTAGAAAAATTATATCCGGAAGTACCTATTCCTTTGGATCACACCGATGCCTATACATTAATGGTAGCTGTAGCATTGTCTGCACAAACAACAGATAAAAAAGTAAATCAGGTTACCCCTGAGCTTTTTGCTGTGGCAGGAACACCTCAAAGGATGGCAAAGTTGGAGGAATTTCAGATAAAAGAACTGATTAAAGAAATAGGATTATCCAATACCAAGGCCAAAAATCTGAAAAGAATGGCTGAGCTTTTACTTGAAAGGCACAATGGAATAGTTCCCCAAACTTATGAGGAATTAGAAGCCTTACCCGGAGTCGGTCATAAAACAGCTTCTGTCGTAATGAGCCAGGGGTTCGGATTTCCTGCTTTCCCTGTTGATACACACATTCACAGACTGATGATACAGTGGAAGCTTACTTCAGGAAAAAATGTTGTGGAAACTGAAAAAGACGCAAAGAACCTTTGGAAAGAAGATGTGTGGAATAAGCTTCATTTGCAGATTATATTTTATGGGAGAGAATATTCTCCGGCGAGAGGAAAGGGAGAGAAAGATTTTATTACAAAAATGTTGTTTGAAAAATAAACTATCTCAATAAACAGTCGCAAAATTCCCCTCCAATGGAGGGGTGGCGAAAATTCAAAGAATTTTTGACGGGGTGGTCAATAAAGAAATGAAGTTAGAGACTATTTAACATCCAACAACCTCCTGTGGTAATTGATCTGCCCCAAATGATAATTTAAGTGTCCAATCAGATGAATCAGAAAATATTCTGTGGTCATTGTATATCCCAAAGGCTCAAGAGGATATTCCTTTTCCATATCTTCTGCAGATAATTTATCAAAAGTTAAAATTACACTTTCCAATGTTACTTCAATCTGCTGAATCAACTCTGTTCTGGGGATATTTTTTAATGAAAATTCAAGTTCACGATTTCTGACATACCCTGAATTTCCAAGAATTGCACCTACAAAATGACTAATATTTCCAACCAAATGAAGAGCCAGGTTTCCTGCAGAATTTAAAATATTTTTATCAATTTTCCACAAATTTTCTTCATTCTGATAAGACTCAATTTCTAATTTTAACTTATTTAAATCTCTCGTAAAAAGCAATTTTAGACTTTCTGTTATCATTTTTTCTATTTAATTTTTGTTTTAAAATATCCTCTAAAGTTTTTTGTGACTAATGAATCCAGATTTGTGCTATAATCTATAAACCCATAAATGCTGTCATTTTTTTGAAAATTAGCTTTATTGAGAACCAATTTTTGAGAATTAGAGTGAGTTTCAATAAATTTAACTTCATTCTTTAATGTTTTCGGGTTAATATCTTTAATTAAAAATTGACCATTAAAAATCTTTACTAAAATACCGTTTCCAAAATATCCGTTGTAATTGTTAAGCCAAATATTGATGGTATCTCCTTTGTATTCCGCTTTACATTTATAATCATAGAATTGATAAAACCTATATGTTTTTTCCTGAGAATAAAAATTTGTATAAAATCTATCTTCCTGCACGATATAAGCAGTCTTTGTTGGGCTTTCAACTTTTTCACTATTAAATAATTTGAGTTCTGGATATTTTGAAAAAATTTTAAACGAATCACTTTTGCTTAAATTTTCATCAACCGTGATTTTTTCAAACTGTTCGATTTTCTTGCTTTCTGATTTACAGCTTAAAAAACTCAATCCCAAAACGAAAATTATAATGAAATGAAGCGTTTTTATCATGGTTTAATTTAAAGTATAAAACTAATAAAAAAGCCACAAAAATTAATTTGTGACTTCAATATTTAATGTGGAATTTCTTCCTCTAAAATTTCGTTTCCTAATTTGTCATAATAAGTACAGGTGAATTTATTCAAATCAACAAACCATTTTTCAATGCCTGTTTCTGCGCAATCCTTGCAAAATTTCATGTAATCTGTTTCTCCTTTTTGATGACTTTTAAGTTGCTGGGCAAACTTTTCTTTATCAGAATTATCAGCAATGATCAAATCTTCATATTGAGACTCTGAGGTTGTTTTAAAATCATTTTCACCAAAATATTCAGTATGACTGTCTTTTACCCAGGTTTCAAAAGATTTTACACCCATTTGCTTAATTTCCTGAATATAATTTGGAAAATCTGCACCCGTTTTTACTTTATCGTGGGCAGTTTCGATTTGTTCTACTGTAAACATTTTTTCGTTGTATTTTTTATTTAAAGTAAAGATCATCCGACTTCATTAAGGAATTTATTCTGCACTTAGTATTAGCATTGTCATCCTGAGCCAAGTCGAAGGATCTCATAAAGTTTTACTGTTTAAAATTATTTCTGCTTCTTCGCCCAAAGCTCCATTTTTCTGTTTAATACATTCAACGGAAGGCATCCCTGACTTAAAACTTCGTCATGGAAGCTCGCCAGATTAAACTTGCTTCCAAGTTCTTTTTGGTACTTTTCTCTCAGCTCACGGATTCTCAAAGAACCGATTTTATATCCTAAAGCCTGTCCGGGCATTGCCATATATCTTTCCACCTCGGCAGTTGCTCCTGCTTCATCATAAGAAATATTGCTTAAAAAATATTTGATGGCTTCTTCTCTGCTCATTTTTCCGGTATGCAGACCGGTGTCTACTACCAGTCTCACAGCTCTCAGCATCTGGTCACTTAGATAACCCATTTTCTGATAAGGATCGGTATACAATCCGAATTCCGGACCTAATGTCTCACAGTAATGAGCCCAGCCTTCACCATAAGCTCCGAACCAGCCAAATCTCATAAACTTCGGAAGCTTTGTGTTTTCCTGTTGAAGCGAAACCTGATAATGATGCCCGGGAATTGCTTCATGTAGGAATAAAGATTCCATGCCGGAGGTTACATTAAACTTTGAGGGGTCAGGAAGGGGAACGTAGAAAATTCCTGGCCTTTTCCCATCAGGAGTTCCCTGAATATATTCTGCACTGGCACTTGCTTCTCTGAATTTTTCAGTTTGTCTGATTTCAAACTTTGTTTTTGGAGTTACGCTGAACATGGTTTTAAGCTTCGGACTGATCTTCGCTAAAATTCCGTTAAATCCTGCTAAAACTTCTTTTGACGTTTTATAAGGCATTGCTTTCGGATCGGTTTTTATAAAATTGATGAACTCTTCAAGTGTTCCGGTAAAGCCAACCTGTTGTTTTACTTTTTCCATTTCAGCACGCAGCATGGCCACCTGCTGAATACCAGTTTTATTAATTTCATCCGGAGAAAGATTAGTGGTTGTCCAGCTTTTAGTATAATACTGATAAATCTCTTTTCCATTAGGCAGACTGTTGTATCCGTCTGTATCTCTTGCTTTTGGTAAGTATTCTTTTTCTAAAAAATCTCCCATTTTGGAATAAGCAGGAATTACTTTTTGAGTAATAACATCTTTGTAAAGCCTTGAGAATTTATCTTTTTGAGCCTGTGTGAAATTTTTAGGAAATTTTCTGATAGGACCGTAGAAGATATTTTTATCCATATCGGATGATGTGATTTCTTCAGCTCTCATCTGAGGAATTATTTTCACGACCAGCTTTTTGGGCAAAACAATTTTATTATTGATTCCATCGCGAAAATTTTCAGTGGCAGCATTCATCCAGTCAGGAAATTTTTCCATTCTTTTGAACCAGTCGCTGTAGTCTTTTTCTGTTTTAAAGGGCTGGCTTCCTTCACCACTTCCATACAGCGGAAAAGTTAAGGGCAGTCCTCCAAACTGAGTAAACGGAATATATTCAGGATGATAGGCATACACTTCGATTCTGTCTTTTAAGGTGTAATCCAAAACATCATACACGACTTTATCATCGTCTGACAGACTTTTATAATCTACATTTCCAAGCTGTTTCTGAACCGAGTTGTAAAAAGCGATCTCCCCTGAAATAAAATCTTTATCAATATTGATAGGTAATTGGTCATTATATCTTGTATCACCTTGAGAAGTAGCTTCCAGAGGATACATTTTAAGATACTGTTCGTAATAGTTAGACGCGATAGAGTCCAAATTACTGGGTGTTACTTTCGTTAAAGGTGAATCAGATTTTTTGCAGGAAATTAAGCTTATTGCTAAGCTTGCAGCGATAAAACTTTTCGATAAAATGTTTTTCATTATCAGAATCTTTAGAGTAACAAAAGTAAGTAATATTTAGAATAAGCTGAATTGTCTTATGAAATTGATTGAAAAAATAACATTCAAAATATTTTTCACTTTCAATCTATTTTTTATCTTTGCTGAAAACGTTTAACAATCATATTATTACAGTTCTTTTTTAAGAAATAATGAAAGGGATTTTAAAAATTTACCATCCGGACGAAACGCTAAAGTACAATATTAGAAATACTTATTGTAAGGCAGTTTACAGCAACCAGCAACACCTTCTTGAGGTTGAAATCATAACGGATGACGGTTTGGATCATGTAGATGATGATTCACTACAATACAATTTTCCGCAACTTTCTTTTGAAGTTTTCGATTTCCCTATAGATTCGGGTGAGATTGAAGGAAAATCAATTACCATTAATGATTCCGATGAGGAGACTTATACAGAGGTGGATCTTTTTGATGATGAGGAAGCTTTTATTTATGATAATGAGCTTCTCTTCGAAAAAAATGAAGAAGGAGAGCTTCAGGTAATCTGGAAGGGAACCATTGATGATTTCTACACGGGATCGGATACACCGATTCCATTCAGGTTAAAATGCGAATTTAAACAAGATGATATTGTGGTAGACGAAGATTAGGATTAATCTTCACCATCACTTTTTATATCAAATTTCTTTTCAGAATTCTTTTTGGAAAGAAATTTGCTGTTTATGCATAATAACAAATTTTTAAGTTGTTTTTAAGCAATTTTTAAGATATCAATTGATAATATTCCACTACATTTGTCGTTAAAACTTTTATAAAAATACACATTAATGCTGTTAACGGAACTTACTCAGATTTTATTTGCACAGGTTGCTACCCCTGCAGTGGCTGCAGAAGATTTAGAATTTTCATTTTGGAAGATCATGTTCCACGGAGGAGCTTTCGCTAAAATAGTGATGGTAACCGTGTTGGCGCTGGGTGTATTTTCTGTATACCTGTTTTTTGAACGGTTTTTCTTTATTAAAAGATTAACCTCAAAAACAGACTCCAATTTTATGGATAATATTGAAGACTTTATTAAAGAAGGGAAAATAGAATCCGCAGCCGATTATTGTAAAAGACAAAACTCTCCCGAGGGCAGAATCCTTGAAAAGGGAATTTCAAGACTGGGACGTCCGGTATCTGATATCGTAAGCGCTATGGAATCTCAGGCTCAGGTAGAAGTTGCCAATATGGAGAAAAACCTGAACCTTTTGGCTGTAGTGCCAAGTATCGCTCCGATGTTAGGACTTTTAGGAACGGTTATCGGGATGATTATTGCATTCTTTAATTTGTCTCATGCGAGTGGTTCTTTCTCTCCTAAAACATTGTCAGAAGGTATTTATACGGCTCTAGGTCAAACGGCTGTAGGTCTTGCAGTAGCAATTCCGGCTAATTTTTTCTATAATATTCTTTTGACGAGAATAGATAAGTTTGTCCTGAAAGCTCAGAATATGTCTGGTGAATTTTTAGACCTTATCAACAAACCTTTATAAATCTTCGATATGAAAATTCAAAGAAGAAATAAAGCAAATCCTGAGTTCAGTTTGGCGGCGATGACAGACGTTATCTTGCTGATGCTGATCTTTTTCATGATCACATCATCAGCTGCCAATCAAAGTGCAATTGATGTGAAATTGCCAAAAGCAGGAGCTGTTGACGATAATATTCCGAATCCGTTAACGGTAAGTATTAAGCCGGACGGAACATATTTTGTGGATGATAATCCTGTTGACAGAGTACAGCTGGAGCAAATTATTGTCGATAAACTGACCAATCAGACCAATAAGTCTTTCACAATACGTGCGGATGAAAATACAATGCATAAAGATGTTGTTTTTGTGATGGAAATAGCAGAAAAACATAAATTTAATATCGCCATTGCAACGATTAAAGATAAATAGCAGCTCCGGAACTTCCGGTAAAGATCATTTTAAGATGAGAAGCCATATTGTAAACAAAGAAGAGGAAAACAGAGACAGGATCAAAAGTGCATTGCTTTCCATCCTGATTTGGTCTGCCATCCTGCTTTTTGTTTTTATCTATAAACTGAAGCCGGAAATCGAACAGGAACCTGAAGTGGTAACGACAATGCTTGTTAATTTCGGGGACAACAGAAATGGGGAAGGTATTGAAGAACCGGCCGAACAGCCGGGAAGTTTAGCTGCCGCAACAGAGGAAGTTGCTCCTGAACCTGTAGAAGCAGCTGTTCCGGAAACAAAAACCGTCATAAAACCTGAACCCATTCCTGAACCGAAAAAAACGGAAGCGAAAGAGAAGATTATCACGGGAAATAACTCTAAGGTAACAGCTCCTAAGAAAGAGGAAGCTAAGAAAACAGATAAAAAGGCTGCTACGAGTACTTCAGCAACTAAAAATACTAAGAAATCCGGTGCTGCAACAGGAAATTCTAAAGCCGGCAACGGCGACGGAAAAGGGAATGCTGCTATTGGAAATCTACTTGCCGGAAGGGGGAAAAATCCCGGAAATCAAGGGGATGGAAAAGGAACAGGAAATGCAGGCGATCCTTTAGGTGGTGACGGAAATGGAGACAGTAAAGTGGGAATCGACCGAAAATTAATCGCATATATCCCGGGAACGATGGGAAGAGGCGGAGCACAGCCCAACAATAGCTGTACTGCAAGCGGAACGATTACCGTAGCCTACACGGTAGACAAAGCCGGAAATGTGGTGTCTGCCAGGCGTTCGGGGGGAACTTCAGACCCCTGTATCAGTTCAAATGCAGTGGCATGGGTTAAGAAGTATGTAAAAGCTGAAAAAGCCAATACATCTTCCACAGGAACTTATAAAATTACATTCTAAAAATACAAAAGCACTTTATTCAAGTGCTTTTTTTATTTCTGAAATTCTGTTGATGACAGGTAGTGCAAATATTCCGCTGGTTTGAAGGTACAATTCATAGAACGTTTTTGCTTTGTCTAAAAAGTCATTATTTTGAGTTACTTTTCCGTTGAAATAGAAAAGATTTCCCAGCATTTCGTAATAATCTTTGTGATCTCTTTCCTGTCTTTCGTTAACGATTTCGATGATCTCTTCTTTTGATTTCGATGAAAGTGTGGTAAAATCAAATTTAAAAATATCCTTCATCAATGTATCGAAATCCAATTCTTTCTGCATTAAACTTTCTTCGGGTTTGTCTAAAATCAGTTTTTCTAATGCTTGAGTTAACTGACGTATTAATCTTAATGTGAATTCTTTATCTGTGATCATAATTTTTTGCTTGTTGTTCGTTTCTGGTTGCTTGTTTATGTGCGCCAGTTGAGTTGAACATATTTTATAAAGTTATTTATTTTTCCTCCTAAAAGTTTGTATTGTTGTGCTTTATTTTCAAAATCTGAATTTAGTTCAGGATAAAGTCTTGATAATTTTGATAAATGACAGACGGTTTCATCACAACTTCCTTGTGAATAAATTAGAAAACGAAGTGTTGTAAATGTCAAGTTTTGTATAGCTCATATGTGTTTTGCTGTTAGAACAATTAACAAGCAACCAACAACTAGTAACTTTTATGCAAAAAACAAATAAGCCAGCGCAATCGAAGTAATAACACCTACCAAATCTGCCAAAAGCATGGCGATTACCGTATATCTTGTATTCTTCACAGCTACAGCTCCAAAATATACTGCAATCACATAAAACGTAGTGTCTGAGCTTCCCTGAAGAACAGCTGCCAATTTCCCCTGAAAACTATCTGCTCCAAAAGTTGACATTGTATCAACCATCATTCCACGAGCTCCGGAACCGGATAATGGCTTAATTAAAGCCGTTGGAAGTCCATCAACGAATCTTGGATCAAATTGAGCAACGTTTGCTACCCATTTCATTCCGTCAATAATAACATCAAAAACGCCTGAAGTTCTCAACAAAGAGATTGCAATCAACATTCCTACTAAATAAGGAATAATCTTCACACAAGTCGTAAAACCTTCTTTGGCTCCTTCAATAAAAGCGTCAAAAACATTGATCTTTTTGTAAACGGCGCCAAGAACGATCGCTAAGAATATAAAAAGAATCAACCCATTGCTTAAAACTTTGCTGAAATCATCGAGCTCATCTTTGCTTAATTTAGTTAAATATAAAACCAGTAAAGCGATCACGGCAGAAATCCCTCCCACATAAGCAATGACAACAGGTCTTAATAAATTGATTTTCTGATATAAAGAGACGATAATCATCGCTGCTAAAGTCGCTGCAAAAGTGGCGATCATACACGGGAGAAAAATATCTGTCGGTGTTTTTGATCCCATTGAAGCCCGAATTGCAATAATTGAAACCGGAATTAATGTCATCCCTCCGGCATGAAGGCACAGAAACATAATCTGCGAATTACTGGCGGTGTCTTTATTCGGATTTAAAGTCTGAAGGCTTTCCATAGCTTTTAGTCCAAAAGGTGTTGCAGCATTGTCCAAGCCTAAAAGATTGGCACTGAAATTCATCAGCATATGTCCAAAAGCGGGATGGTTTTTAGGAATATCGGGAAATAATTTTGAGAAAAAAGGTTGAATTAATCGACTTAAAAGGTTGATTCCACCTGCTTTTTCAGCAATACTCATGAACCCCATGAACAAGGTCATGATTCCTATTAGGCCAAGGCATATTTTTACGGCTGTTTCCGAAGTTCCGATGACGCCGTCAGCTTCCTGAACACGGTAAACTTTTACATCCTGTCGTAAAGAATCGGTTTTATAGTGAATTCTGCTGTCTGCAAAATCAGGTTTTTTCATCAAGCTGTCTCGGACAACAGGGGAGAGCATGTTGATATTCTGGGTTGCAATCTGCACAGTATCACCGCCTTTTCCTACTACCATATCATTGAAAATGGTTTTGTAATGGCTTGATGAAACGTATTTTATACTTGCAATGGCAATAGCTATGATAATAAAAGCCGACCAAATTCTGCTGAGAACCATCTGATTAAATTAAAAATTTTAGAAAAGATAATAAATTAAAAGGAAAAGTGAGAAATATTCTTTGTAAGGCCAATTGATTTTTTAGAAATATATATGGAGATGCTTCGACGAGCTTAGCATGACATGTCTAATACCAAACGCTTTTAAGCGGTAATTTTTAAGCGGTGTCATGCTGAGCATAGTCGAAGCACTCATAATTTTATTCATTTAGGTAAACTAAAAATCCGTCAAAATCATCGTCCAGGTTTTTCAGCACTTTGGCGTCTTTCATTTTTTTCTCTAAACCATCAATGAAGAAACTTTTTTCAAAAAACTGGCGGTGGATTCCAGGTAATAATTCTTTAAAATAATCCATTCCGAATTTATTGTTATGAAGATCCATTTTAGTCTCTAAAGGCTTGTTGGGAAACAGTTCCTCGTGCATATCGGTGATTTTTTTACAGAAATCCAGCGCTTTTTCAGGGGAGGAAACCTTAGAACAATACATCGAAATGAAACAGCACCATAATGCATGTCTGAAAGCATTCCCGATACCGTTGTTGGACGCTGTTTTCGGAAATTTTTTCTGTGCGATGGTGAAAGCCTGAACTGTCGCATGAAAACTTAATAAAGAAAATATAGGATGGGGAAGTACAAGAGATAAAAGACGCATTATCTTTTTAAAGTTCATACTTCTGATGGTATTGAAAAATATTTTGAAAGTCCTCATAAATAAAAATCTCTCCCCAATTAGAGAGAGATTGTATTGTATTTGTTACAAATATTAAGCATGTACTGCCAATAAATTTACTGTTTTAGATACAGTTTCCTTAATTTCAGTTCTTTTCACGATGAAATCTACGAATCCTTTTTCCTGTAAGAATTCTGAGGTCTGGAAACCTTCCGGTAAATCTCTACCGATTGTCTCGCGGATAACTCTTGGTCCCGCAAAACCGATCAATGCTTTTGGTTCAGCCATGATGATATCTGCTGTCATTGCAAAAGAAGCTGTAATTCCTCCAAATGTAGGATCACAAAGATAAGCGATGTATAAAAGTCCCGCTTCTGAAAGCTGAGCCAATTTTGCCTGTACTTTTGCCAGCTGCATCAAAGAATAAGTAGCTTCCTGCATTCTTGCACCTCCGGACTGACAAATAATCATATAAGGAAGCTTGTTTTCGATACAGTAATCAATTGCTCTTCTGATTTTTTCACCCATTACAGAACCTAAAGATCCTCCGATAAAAGCGAAATCCATACAAGAAACAACCATTTTAGTTCCGTTTACAGTTCCTACAGCGTTTCTGATAGAATCAGTTAATTTTGTTTTTGCCTTTACTTCTTTCAAACGGTCAGCGTAAGCCTTTGTGTCTTTGAAAGTAAGGATATCTATACTTTCAACATTAGCATCCAGTTCAGTAAATTTACCTTCATCAAAAAGGATATCAAAAAATTCTGCACTTCCTATTCTCACATGAAATCCGTCTTCAGGAGAAACATAGTTGTTTCTTTTAAGTTCTTCATGCTCAACTACTTTTCCTGACGGAGTCTGATGCCAAAGACCTTTGGGAACATCCTTTTTTTCATCAGTAGAGGTTGTTATGTTTTTTGCCTGTCTTTTAAACCACTCGAATGCCATGTATAAAATTTTAGATTTTGAATTTTAGATTATAAATTTCAAAAGCAAGCAAGCCTGTTTTTATTTAAATCATTAGTTTGTAGTGATTTAAAAATCTATAATCTAAAATTTATAATTTATTTAAGTGTATTTACGTTATTTAAATCTTCAAACGCTTTTACCAGTCTTGCAGAGAAAGTTTCCTCACCTTTTCTCATCCAACCTCTTGGGTCGTAGAATTTCTTGTTTGGTTTCTCTTCTCCTTCAGGGTTTCCGATTTGAGTTCTTAAATAATCGATATTGTTAACCATATAATCTCTGATTCCTTCTGTGTAAGCAAACTGAAGGTCAGTATCAATGTTCATTTTAATCACACCATAGTCGATCGCTTCTCTGATTTCTTCTACAGTAGATCCAGAACCTCCGTGGAATACGAAGTTAACAGGTTTTTCACCAGTTCCGAATTTCTCCTGAACATATTTCTGAGAATTGTCAAGAATTTTTGGAGTAAGAACTACGTTTCCTGGCTTGTATACACCGTGTACGTTTCCAAAAGCTGCAGCAACGGTAAAGTTGTCAGAAATAGCTTTCAGTTTTTCGTAAGTATAAGCGATGTCTTCCGGTTGAGTATATAATTTAGAATTATCAACATCTGAATTGTCAACACCATCTTCTTCACCTCCTGTAACTCCGATCTCAACCTCTAATGTCATCTGCATTTTAGCCATTCTCTCGAAGTATTGAGCTGAAATCTCTAAGTTTTCTTCTAAAGATTCTTCAGAAAGATCCAGCATGTGAGAAGAATAAAGAGTTTTTCCTGTCTGCTTGAAGTGCTCTTCGCTGGCATCCAGTAATCCGTCGATCCAAGGCAATAATTTTTTTGCAGCGTGATCTGTGTGAAGAATTACAGTAGCTCCGTAAGCTTCTGCAAGGGTGTGAATATGTTTTGCTCCGGCAATTGCTCCTAAGATAGCAGCTTTTTGTCCGTCATTGCTTAATCCTTTTCCTGCGTTGTAAGCAGCTCCACCATTAGAGAACTGAATAATAACAGGTGAGTTTAGTTTTGCTGCAGTTTCCATAACCGCATTGATGTTGCTTGAACCAATTACGTTTACTGCTGGTAATGCAAACTTATTTTCTTTAGCGTGCTGAAAAATATCAGTAACTAATTGACCTGTGGCAACTCCTGCCGGGAAAATTCTGCTCATGTTTTACTTTTTAATATAAATTATTAGGGTGTTTTTAAAATTCCTGTAAAGGTAATAATTTTTAGGATATTGTTAATTTCTTTTGTCCCTTCCCCAAAGTAGCTTCTGGCGGATGGTCTCATAGAAGCTCAGATTATTGGGCTGTACCAGAAGAATCTGGAAACTGGCTTTTCTGATGATAATTTCTTTATCTGTTTCTATGTGTATCAATCGTGAGTCCAGAGAAAGAGAGTATTGTGAAACCCTGCTCTCCACTTTAAATTTAATTTCAACGCGGTCATTCACAACCAGAGGTCTTACATTCAGATTGTGAGGAGCGATAGGAGTGATGACAAAGTTTTCGTTATTCGGAGAAATGATCGGTCCGCCACAGCTTAACGAGTAAGCAGTGGAACCTGTCGGGGTAGAAACGATAACACCGTCTCCCCAGAACACATTTAAAAATTCGTCATTGATATAAGAATCTACCGTTACCATTGATGTTGTTTCTTTTCTCGAAACGGTAACATCGTTTAAAGCGTATGGGAAAAAATCTTCCAGCGGTGGCGATACTACCTGAATGACAGAACGGCGGCTCGTTTTTACATCTCCTTTTAAGATAGAATCCAACTCTTTGAAGGCTTCTTCTTTGGTGAAACTTGCCAAAAATCCTAATCTTCCGGTATTGACACCAACGATAGGGATCTCCAGATCTTCAATAAAGGTTAAAGAGTTGACAATCGTTCCGTCTCCTCCGAAGGTGAAGAAAAGATCAACTTCTTTATCCAGAAGATCCTGTTTGTTATTAAAGGTTTCGAAAATTTTTGAAAACTGAAGTGCTTCAGCCATTTCATCATATAAAACAGATTTTACGCCTCTGTTTTCAAGCTCTGAAACAAATTTGCTTAAATATAAAAAAGTGTCTAGATCTTTTTTCTGAGAATATATGGCTGCCTTCATTAGTTTTTATATTTCTATGAATTTTTGAAAAAAACCGAACCTGTCCTGAAACAGATCTGATTTCTCATCAGAGTAATACTTCTGTACAATTCTATAATCGTATCGGTCAAATGTTTCATCAATAGAACTCAGGTTTTCGTTGCTGATCTTTATCGTCACATGAATCACCTCATCGGACATGAAACTGATAAATGCACCGTAAAATTTAGAATTATTGCTTTCCACAATATTCGCAATCTCCGTCATTGAGTATTTTCTGGAAGGAACTTCCACCGTGAGAATGGCTCCTGATTCCGAAAATAGGGGATATTTTGAAAGGTCCTGGAAAATATCTTCACAGCTTATGTATCCCAGGTATTTTTCAGCCTTATTGATAACAGGAATCACGTTGGCATTGAATGTATGAAACAAGCGAATGCTATCCATGATATTGCTGTCTTCGGCAATGGCGAACCGCTCAATCTGGCGTTCCAGATCTTTCAGGGTTCCTTCTTCTTCATAAAGGAAATCCTGTGCAAGTGCTCCGTAAAAATGATGGGATTTTTTGATGAAAACATGGGAATATCCAAAGTCCTCTAACATGTTTCTTGCTGATTCTATCGAGTCAGTCAAGCTAAAACACGGGAAATCTTTTGAGATATAGTCCTTGATAAACATTGTGCTAATTTATAAAAAATTAAACGAATCCGATTTGTAATATTAAAGTTTTTTTTCTTAAAAAAGAAAAAATGGGCTCCAAAATTTGTTTGTGTTTAAAAAAAAAGTATCTTTGTCGCCTTTCATTTTTACTTTTTATTAGATTTATTTCAAACTGCACTGTCTATTAGACATATGCAGTTTTTTTATTTTAGGGCTTTTGCAAACTCCCACATTACGATTCCTCCGCATACACTTACATTTAAAGAATGTTTTGTTCCCAGTTGTGGAATTTCTAAAAAAGAATCAATGTTTGGTAATGCTTCATCGCTGATTCCTTCTACTTCATTCCCTAAAATTACAGCATATTTTTTAGATTTGTCAACCGTAAAATCTGTAATCATCTGACTGTTTGAAGTCTGTTCGATTCCGATAATTTCAAATCCCTGACTCTTTAAATCAGTAATGGTCATATTAATATCACTTTCATGACTCCAGTCTACGCTTTCTGTAGCTCCTAAAGCCGCTTTATGAATTTCACGGTGAGGAGGCTGGGGTGTAATTCCGCAAAGAATGATCTTCTGAACCAGAAAAGCATCGGCCGTCCTGAATGTGGCACCCACGTTGTGCATGCTTCTTATATTGTCTAAAACTACGATTAAAGGGATTTTTTCAACAGCTTTAAAAGTTTCTACGTCTATTCTGTTGAGTTCTTCCAGTTTTAATTTGTGTACCAATGTTTTATTTTGTTGAGATTAATTTTCCGTCTTTGTAAACTTCTGTTTTCTCAATGCTTCCGTCTTCGCGGTAATGAACTCTGGTTCCGTTCCATTTATCATTTACGAATTCTGTTTCCCTTTGGATTTTTCCTGACGGGTAAAGCATTTTCCATTTTCCTGTAGCCAATCCGTTGTCGTAATTTCCGATTTGTTTTACAGATTTTCCGTTTTCATAGAAAAGTTTACTTTCGCCATGCAATTTACCAAATTTAAAATTTGAAATCTCAGTAATTACACCCGAAGAATTATAAAAAGTTGCTGTAAGGCTATTGTCGTAAATGTTTTTTTCTCCGTTTCTGAAAACTTCTTTTGAAGTTAAAACTCCGTTTTTATCAAAATATTGCCATTCTTTTACTTTATAATCTTTTTTGTACTCGCCTTTGGCCTGTATTTTTCCGTTTTCAAAATAAAAAGTAGCATCACCTTCCAGTTTTCCTTTTTTCCATTCGGCAATTTCTTTTACCTGTCCGTTGTCAAAAAACTGTTTGCAGCTTCCTTCCTGTAAGCCGTCTTTAAAGCCGCACGGCTTTTGTGCCGTGATTATCGAAAAAGAAAAAACGGCGATTAAAAGTGGAAATTTCATAGTTGTTATTTTGTTTAAAATTAGATTTAATGATGTAAAATGTAATCTGATATCGATTTATACAAATAATTTTTTAACATTTTAATCCCCAAATATGGGTATTTATTCTGTTTTACAAAATACCTATATTTGGTTAAAATATAAGCTATGAAAAATGCACTCGTTCTGATCACTATGGCGTCGGCTTTTACTTTTGCAAAAGCGCAGAATACTTACTATCCACAAGCTTTCTTTGATAAAAAACAGGCCCAGCAAATGATTGGTTTCGGAAATTCTACCATTGAGGGAGTTGCTTCCACAAAACAGAAAAACAATTGGGGAATCAAGCCTTTACTGGCTGAAAAGCATTATGCTAAAAAAGGAACGGTGGTGATGCTTTTTCCTGTAACGCCTTATTTTGAAGAGTTTTACAGTATGAGGAAGAAGTATGAGAATAAAAAAACGACCGTTTATATGTCTGAAGAAGCTTTTAAATACAGAATTGAGGCATTGACAGATGACCGCGGAAGATTCAAATTTGAAAAGCTGAAACCCGGAAAATACTATCTGGAAACAATCGTTAATTTTACAGCAACAGCAAGTTATCAGCAGAAAACAGGGCAGTCTGATGCTTATAACGCTTACGGAGGGTATTTATACTCTACTCCAATATACCAGACGTTTTTCTACGGCTATTCCGCGGGAAACCGGGAAAGCAAATTTGTAGAAATAAAACAAGACGGCGAACTTAAAGAAATCAATCTGTAAAAGGTTGATTTTATTTTTTCAGCATAATCTGATGAACATTTTTCTCAATATTCTGAGCCAAAGCCTCCATTGGGATGTCATTCTCATCGTTGTTAAAAGGATCTTCAATTTCTTCAGCAATCAATTCCAGACTCATGAGTACGTAATATACAAAAACGGTCAGCGGAATCATAAAAAGCCCGATCGTAATGACATAAGCGATGGGTAAGGCAAAAACATAAAGAATAATGAATTTCTTAATAAATGAAGAATAAGAATAGGGAATCGGTGTGTTTTTAATTCGTTCACAGCCTCCGCAAACTTCCAGAAAACCGGAAATCTGGGTGTCCAGATAAAGGATTTCAACTTCTGAAATTTTCCCTTCTTTTTTAAGTTGGTTCAGTTTATGGGTGAGCAGGATAATAATTTCACTGGGACCGTGATTTTTCAAAGATTTTTCAATTTCAGAATAGTCTTCATCCAAAGCCAGACGTGTGGATTCTTTTGAAAGATGCTTGGCCAGAAAGTGAGGAAAAAACTTTAAATATCGTGCAATCTGTTCGGCATCCTGTCGGTCATCAATCAGAATATTATTGATTTTTATGGCAAAATTTCGGGTGTCATTGACCAATTTTCCCCATAGCTTTCGACCTTCCCACCATCTGTCGTACGCAGTATTAGTTCTGAAAACCAGTAATAAAGATAAAACAAACCCAAGTAAAGAATGAATCATTCCCACATTACTGATTCCGGATTTTGAAGTAAGATGCAGATATTCCACTTCCAGATATTGAATTCCCCAGGAATACAGTCCGATGAGAACCATGCTCGGAAAGAGGATCTTCAGGGTATCACTTTTATGTAAACTGAAAAGGATTTTAAGGAAATGTTTGGTATTGTAGGCTCTCATAAATGAAGTTAGTCTTACAAAGATAAAATTTTCGTTTTACCCTGACGGGATAGAATCTTTAAAATTAATCCCAATATTTTCCTGAATTTCAAAAAAACACTATTTTTATTTCGCATTAAATACCACACCAAAATGATCCTCGAAAACGTAGATGTTGTAACAGATATTAGTAAAGAAGATTTTCAGAAAAATTATTTCAAGAAACATAAACCTCTTTTAATCAAAAATTTTGCGAGCCGTTGGGAAGCTTTCGACAAATGGAATTTTGATTTTATCCGTGAAAAGGCAGGAGAGCAGAACGTTCCGCTGTATGATAATAAACCAGCGGATGCATCCAAGAGTACAGATGCTCCGGTGACCCACATGAAAATGAAAGATTATATCGATACAATCAAAAATAAGCCTTCAGACCTTCGTATTTTCTTTTATATAATCACAGATAAGCTTCCTGAACTGCTAAAGAATTTTACATATCCGGATTTGGGAATGAAGTTTTTTAAAAGGCTTCCTACCTTATTCTTTGGTGGAAATGAAGCTCATGTTCTGATGCATTATGATGTAGATCTGGGCGATTTTCTTCACATCCATTTTGAAGGAAAAAAGAGGATTTTATTGTTTGATCAAAAGCAGTCTCCCTTTTTATATAAGGTACCGCTTTCTGTTCATACGATGTATGAGGTGGATTATGAAAATCCGGATTATGAAAAATTTCCGGCTTTGAAACATGCCAAAGGTTTTGAAATCTTTATGGAACATGGTGATGCGCTTTTTATTCCGGGAGCTTTCTGGCATTTCAACCGTTATTTAGAGCCGGGTTTTTCAATGTCACTTCGTGCACTTCCGAATAAACCGAATGTTTTTGCCAATATGCTGTATCATGTTTTTATCATGCGTTATACAGATAAGCTGATGCGAAAAATTTTTAAGGCAAAATGGGTAGACTATAAACAAAAATGGGCTTATAAAAGAAGTTCAAAAGTGCTTAATAAACTTTAACTATTTCATATTTAAATAAAAGCAAAGAAAATTTTAAGTTTCTTTGCTTTTATAAATTAGTTATAGGGACGTATTTTGATAATCTTTTTTTGGTTCATATCTCTGAAGGTTTCAATAAATATTGGTCCACCTCCATCAATTCCATTAAAATCTGTAGTGTTAGAAAGTCCCCATGTAGAAGTGTTGTAATTTCGTATTAAAACAGACTCTATCTGTCCGGTGCCGGCGGCGTATACAATGTTATCTTCTTTGAACAGGATATAATTCTTTTTTCCAAGATGTATTTTTTTTATAGGTGATCCCAGATACGTGTATTTTCTTATGTCGGGCTTGTAAAGGAGTTCGATACCATTATCACGGTCCTTATTCAGCCACAATGTTTTATCATACGTTTTTCTGTCTTCTAGTTCAAGAGTTAGGTATAAAGTGGGAGAGCTTTTTCCATTTTGTATCAAAAGCTTTGTTTCATCGATGCTTTCCTGTGAGCATGATGTAAGAAATACTGCAGAGGCCAGTATCCAGATTTTTTTTTTCATTTGTTTGTGTTAAGACTGCAAAAATAAATATTAGGATTGATAGTAAATTTTAAATTTTGTTAAAAATTTAAGTATAAAAAGTGGTTTCTATTTAAATATATCTTAAGGTGTTTTCTCAATCTGAGAAGTTGAAATAATTATAGTATTTACGCTTTACACGGCTTTTTAAAAATAGTTTTTTTAAACTGTGTGTATTTTTTAATCTTTATATTTATTTCATATTTTTACCATCCCTAATTTTTTAAAGATATATTTTAATGGCAAAAGCGAAGAAAGAAACCCCGTTAATGACGCAGTACAATACGATAAAAGCAAAATATCCGGATGCGCTTTTATTATTCAGGGTAGGGGACTTTTATGAGACTTTCGGGCAGGATGCCGTTAGAACTTCCCAGATTTTAGGTATTGTCTTGACCAAGCGAGCTAATGGTGACGGCCATATTGAGCTGGCTGGATTTCCTCACCATTCGGTAGATTCGTATTTGCCAAAGCTGGTGAGAGCCGGGCTTCGTGTTGCAATTTGTGATCAGCTGGAAGATCCCAAAATGGTCAAAGGAATTGTGAAGCGTGGAGTAACAGAGCTTGTTACGCCGGGCGTTACATTCAATGATCAGGTTTTAACCTCAAAAAAGAACAATTTTTTACTTTCTCTGCATAAAGAAAAAGAAAAATACGGAATTGCTCTGGTAGATGTCTCTACCGGTGAGTTTCTGGTAAGTGAGGGAAATCTTGAAAAACTTCTTCATATTGTCAATACGTTTGATCCGAGCGAAATTATTTATCAGAGAAGTGTGCAGATGCCGGAGCAGCTTAAAAATAAAAACGCTTTCAAACTTGAAGACTGGGCTTATCAGTATAATTTTGCTTACGAAAAGCTGACAAACCAGTTTAAAACCAATTCACTGAAAGGTTTTGGTGTTGAAAGCTTACCATTGGCCATTACGGCTGCAGGTGCTATTTTCGCGTATCTTGTTGAAGATACCCACCATAATTTACTGGCTCATATTACCAAAATTCAGATTATTCCTCAGGAAGACTTTCTGATGATGGATCATTTCACATTGAGAAATCTGGAAATAGTGTATCCAAGCCATCCAAAAGGGAAGTCTTTACTGGATATCATTGATAAAACTTCCACACCGATGGGAGGAAGACTGCTGAGAAGAAGGATTATTCTTCCTTTAAAGTCTGTGAGTGAAATTGGAAGAAGACTGTCATTAATTGATTTCTTAAACGAGAATGACCATTTAAAATACGAGATTTCCCAACTTCTAAAATCTATTTCAGATTTAGACCGGTTAATGGGAAAACTGGCGGCTGAGAAAATTTCGCCAAAAGAACTGGGATATTTACGTCAGAGTTTAATTAATATTCATAAAATCAAAGCCTTATTGCATCCGTTTGCTGATGTTTTAGCCTGGCTTGACCCGTTATATGACCAGAAAGGACTGATTGACACCCTTCAAAATCATTTGAACGAAGAGCTTCCGGTGAGCCTTGCAAAGGGAAATGTTATTAAAGAAAATATTTCTGAAGAGCTTGACAGATTAAGAGGTCTTCAGTCTAAAGGACGTGGTTTTCTGGACGAAATGTGTCAGAGAGAAATTGAAAGGACAGGAATTACAAGCCTTAAAATTGATTTCAACAATGTTTTCGGGTATTATATTGAAGTTCGGAATACCCATAAAGATAAAGTTCCGGGTGATTGGCTGAGAAAGCAAACTTTGGTAAATGCAGAACGATATATCACCGAAGAGCTTAAAGAATATGAAAGTCAGATTCTGGGAGCGGAGGAAAAGATCTCTGTTTTGGAATATGAATTATACAGAAAAGTTTGTGCTGAAACGATGATTTATATAGATCAGATTCAGGAAAATTCCAATATCATTGCCCAGCTGGATGTGGCCGTAGGATTATCGGAACTGGCGGTTTCAGAAAGTTATACAAAACCTGTATTAACAGAAACCTTTTCGATTGATTTAAAAGAAGCAAGACATCCTATTATTGAAAATGCACTCCCTTTAGGAGAAAAATATATTCCGAATGATATCTTTTTAGATAAAGATTCTCAACAAATTATCATGGTGACAGGACCGAACATGGCGGGTAAATCGGCGATTCTGCGCCAGACGGCTATTGTTTGTCTTTTAGCTCAAATTGGAAGTTTTGTACCCGCAAAACATGCTGAAATCGGAGTTTTGGATAAAATATTCACAAGAGTAGGCGCCAGCGATAATATTTCCGCAGGTGAATCTACTTTTATGGTTGAAATGAATGAAGCCGCCAATATTCTAAATAATATTTCCGATCGAAGTTTGATTTTATTAGATGAAATAGGACGTGGAACTTCTACCTATGATGGAGTTTCCATTGCATGGGCTATTGCAGAATATCTTCACCAGCATCCGACTCAGGCTAAAACCTTATTTGCTACACACTACCATGAGTTGAATGAAATGACCGTGAATTTTGAAAGGGTGAAAAATTTCCACGTTTCTATTCAGGAAAATAAAGGAAATATCATCTTTTTAAGAAAATTAATTCCGGGGGGAAGTGAGCATAGCTTTGGTATTCATGTGGCAAAACTGGCGGGAATGCCTTCAAAAGTGGTCAACAGAGCCAATGAAATATTGAAAACACTGGAAGCAAGCCGTACGCAGGGAGGAAGTTCCTCAGAAAGTATTAAGAGGGTAACCGAAGAAAATATGCAGCTTTCATTCTTCCAGCTCGATGATCCTGTTCTGGAGAATATCCGTGAAGAGCTCACAAAAATAGATATCAATACATTGACTCCGATTGAAGCTTTAATGAAGCTGAATGCGATCAAGAAAATGATTGGAGGATAAAAAAATAAAAGTCTCAGAAACTCTGAGGCTTTTTTATTATTCGAATGTGATATTAAAAAAGTTAAAGAATAAGCAAAAATGAGCTTATGTAAAAAGTTCGGAAACGCTGAAAAAAAGAAATTTTATTCATTAATAATTCCAAAGATTTTAGCATCTACAAACCTCCCTTTTTCAAAGAAAAAATCGTGCATTGTACCTTCTTCTTTAAAACCGCATGAAATAAGTAATTTTTCTGAGGAGATATTCGCAGGATCGATGAAAGCTTCCACTCGATGAAGATTCATCGTTTCAAAACCGAATGTTACAATGGGTAGAATGGCTTCTTTCATATAACCTTTTCTCCAGTATTTGGGATTGAGCTCATAGCCGATTTCGGCTTTAAAATGATCATGAAACCAGTTGTGATAGCCACAGGTTCCAATAACTTTTTTTTCAGATTTCAGTTCTATGGCCCATCGAAACCCTTTTCTTGATTCAAACTCGTTATTAAAATGAAGGATAATATTTTTAGCCTCTTTTTTATCTTCAAAGGTATTGAGATCATAATATTCCATGACTTCATCTAAAGAAAAGTATTCAAACAGATCTTCAGTGTCCAGAATAGTCAATTGTCTTAAAAGGAGTCTTTCGGTTTCTAAAACAGGATGGGTCATCATTTCTATTTTACTGAAAATTACAATAAAAAATGGATTTACAAAATGAATTGCACTAAAGCTTACGGATTTGATAAGCTTAATCTTCAAAGAATTTTCTCACCTGAATAAAATTTTTACAAAAACAATATTTAATATTTCTTCAGGGTTAAAGGAAAACTATATAAATACCGTACAGGTTCACCGTTGATCGTTGCGGGTTTCCATTTTATAAACATTCTTCTGATGGCTACTTCAGCAGCTTGAGCGTGTTGTTTATTGTCACTTATGGCTGTTACATACCGGACATATCCCGTTTTTTCAACGATAAAATATACTGTCGTATTGATTTTATTGGTTTTGACATCAATGACATCCATTTTTTCGGCGAATGTTCTTTTAAAAACTTCCTTTCCACCCGGATATTCCGGAGGAACATCGGCTTTGGTTACTGCGTCATCCAGCTTCATTTTTGTTTTTAAAACAGCATAATCAGGAACATTGGTTACGCTTGTATAGGTTGATGCTTCCTGTGCAAAAAGAAGAATATTCAGAAATATTCCTATAAATAGAGTTATCCTTTTCATTACCAACGGGTTTTAGTTAATATTTTAAAATTATTCAAATGCCATTGTCAGAGGAAGTGCATATATAAAACGTACAGGTTCACCATTTAATTTTGCGGGAGTCCATATATTTTTAATGCTCTTAATAATTCTTTCCCCTTCTTTATTAAAATCGTCATTATCGCCAATAGAGATAACGTCTGAGATTTTACCGTCACTTTCTATGACAAAATATAGGGTTGTTTTAAGTCTGTCTTTGGATGATTTGACGTTTCCTAAGTCTATTTTATCTGCAACAGTCATTCTTAAAATGTGAATTCCTCCCGGAAACTGAGGTTCTGTATCTGTTTTAAGCTGAGCTTCAGTAAAGCCGAATTTTTGAAAAATTTCTTCAGGGATGATTACTGATGATCTCCAGACTCCTGAAGGGGTCTGTGCGAAAACTATGAAATTGATAAGTATGCCTATGAACAGAGTAATTCTTTTTTGCATAATTTATTTAATAAACCTTATTTAGGTTAATTTTTAAGTGTTATTACGTAAATATGTTTATACACAAAGTGATTTTTAATCATTAATATTAAAAACCTTTATTTTTCAGAACAGCAAAAAGAGAGCCGAAGCTCTCTTTCCATTATAAGTGATTGTATTCGTAAGTCGTCATTTCAGTTTTATAACCAAGTCCGTTTCCATGATAATAATCGCGGACATCTTTTTTCGGGTATCCGTTTGTATGATATTCATAGGTCGATTTGAAAATTGTAGATTCTTCTCCGCCAGGATAGGTGATAAGGTTATAATAGTCTACGACATTTCTTTCAGAGCCGTTCATGTCTTCACTTTCAAGCATTTTGGTATATCCTGTGATATTTTTGAAAGGAAAGCTTCCGCCATCATACTTTACGTCTTTTAATATCCCTGTCCCGTTTGTGGTTCCTGCTCCTACAACTTCAGATACGGTCTCTGTCCAGTTTTTCAGAGATCCGTTAGTATTGATAAAAGCATCTTTAGTGTATGTTTTTGTAGAGCCCGGGGAAGCCAGCGTTGCGGTGATTTTGATTTTATCACCTCCGATATAAGAATACGTAGTTGTATTTGTAGAGCCGGGAAAAGCACTGAAAATAGTTGTTTTTTTAGTGATTTTGTGATTGCTGTTATAAGTAATCGTCGTTATTTCAGTAGAATTATCCGCGTGAGTATCTATATACTTTGTAATCAGATCTCCTGTATAAGAAAAAGCTCTTTTCCATCCATCTGTGGTGTTTTTCATCTCAGTAATTTTTGCTCCACTATAGCTGAACGTAAAATCGTCTCCATTCTGAACCATTTTTGTCACCAAAATAGGGTTGTCGAATTCTGAAGTATCCTGATCTATTGTTTTTTCACAAGACATCAGCGCAAAAAAAGGTAATAGTAAGTAAAGTTTTTTCATGTATTTTTTCTTAAAAAAGGTTTTAAGAGTCAAAAATAAGGCAAATATTTAATTTTAATGATAAGTTTACTGTTTTAAGTATAAAATATAAAATTCCATTAACAGCAATTTGAATTACATTTATTGTTAATTTTGAGCATGAAGAATCTGATTAATATTTTATTTATGTTCCTGGGTATGACTCTTTTCAATGCTCAGCAAACAAACGTGTCTGCTATAAAATATGAAGAACTTGAAAAAAGAATTCAGGAAGAAAAAGATAAATTTCTTGTTGTCAATTTTTGGGCAACTACCTGTGCCCCTTGTGTGAAAGAGCTTCCGCATTTTATGGAAATCAATAAAAAATATGCTGATAATCCGAATTTTAAAATGATTTTGGTTTCGCTGGACAGGCTGGTAGATAAGGAAAGAGTCATTAAATTTATCAAAAATAAAAATCTGACTGCCGAAGTAATTTTATTAGACGATATCAAGCGAATGAATACCTGGATTCCTCGCTTCGAAAAAGATTGGGATGGAAATATTCCGGTAACGATTTTCTATAAAAACGGCGAGAAAATACATTTCAATGACGGCGAAATGAGTAAAGAAGAACTGGAAAATACAATTACAAAGAATTTTAATTAAACAAAATAGTATGAAAAATCTGAAAATTTTAATGATGAGCTTACTGGTCGGTCTGGGACTTTTAAGTTTTACATCGGTAAGTAAAGATGAGAATGGGGATTCCAAACACAGAACCTCATCTGCAAAAGGCTATGAGATCGGTGATGAAGCTACAGATTTTAAATTAAAAAATGTCGACGGAAAGATGGTTTCATTGAGCGACTTTAAATCAGCGAAAGGCTTTATTGTTGTTTTTACCTGTAATCACTGTCCCTATGCCAAAAAATATGAAGACAGAATTATTGAGCTTGATAAAAAGTACAAATCTCAAGGATATCCTGTGATCGCAATCAATCCAAATGATCCGGCTGTGCAGCCTGAAGATGGCTATAAGCAGATGATTGACCGGGCAAAACAGAAAAGCTTTTCATTTCCTTATATGGTAGATGAAGGCCAAAAAATTTTCCCTCTCTACGGTGCTACCAAAACACCGCATGTTTTCCTGCTGCAAAAAGAAAACGGGAAAAATATCGTCAAATACATCGGAGCTATAGACAATAATTACGAAAACCCAAACGATGTTTCAGAATATTATGTTCAGGATGCTGTAAATGCGTTGATTAAAAATGAACCGATAAAAATGACTAAGACCGTTGCCATCGGATGTACGGTTAAAGTTAAAAAATAAAGATAAGAAGAATATTGGGCTCCGGCGTCCGAAGGACGCCGGAGCCTTTATATATTATGGGTTTAATGCCGCTGAAGAAGTTATAATCCATTTAATCAGCAGAATAAAAAGGGCAATAACGGAAAAGGTAATCAGCCCAAAAAGAATTCTCAATACATGAGTTTTCATATCATTGTCTACCTGTTTTATCTTTACTTTTGTCATCGTCACAAAACCTACGTAGTAAACGAATAATAAAACCGGAGGAATGAAAATAAGAAATATAAAATCTGCCATAAAAATCGGAATTGATTATTGTTTTTTAGAATTCCGGCTAAAATATAAATTCAAATGATAAACTTAAAATTTAATCTGAAATATTTCCTGCTAACCCTGTTTATTTTCTTGGTTGAGGTCTTGATTGCAACCAGCTTAAAAGATATTTTCTTTGTGCGGGCTTATTTGGGTGATGTAATTGTTGTAATGCTGATCTACACCTTTATTAAAAGTTTTGTTAAGACCAAAAATGATCAGAAAGTCATTTTCGGGATTTTTATGTTCTCCTGTCTTGTAGAGCTTGCCCAGTATTTTAAAATTGCAGACCAATTAGGCTTCCCGGAAGGAAGCCTGATGTATATAATTGTGGGGAATTCTTTTTCCTGGATCGATATTTTGTGCTATTTGGTAGGATGTTTACTGCTTTCTTTTTTTGTGAAATTGAATCATTCAAAAGGAGAAGCTGGTGCTAACTAATTACCTTCCAAAACTGTCATATTTATCTTCCGCGTATTTTATAAAACGGTTCAGCAGTGCTACATTTTCCTTTTCCATTGGCGAGAGATCATTATCTACATTGTTGGAAACAGGAATATACCAGTCTGTCTGTTCAAAGAAGTTTCTGTAAGTTGCTTTTTTAAAGGAATATCCGTGTCTTGCAAAAACTGAATTCTTAATGATTTCCATATCCAGTTTTCTGAGGTTTTTCAGATCTTTTTCTGTAAGTTTCTGTTTTGAAGCATTGAGTTTAAAAACGGCATCAGAGGCAATTCTGTTTTTCGAAGCGGTATAGCTTTCAGATTTCCCGGTTTCTTCATCAATATATTTTTCGACAAATTTCTTCGGGTTTTCCCAATCGATCAGATCAGAATTCTCATCCAACATAAAGTTGGGATTGTAAGCAAAAGTTTTTTTGATCAGTTTCAGGCTTTTAGACGGTGCCTTTACTGCAGATTTATTGAATGCATTCCAGTTTCCCGTTAAGCTGTCCTGAGTTAATTTCACCTCAAATCTTCCGTCGGTTTTATCATTTCCGGGCTCATCCAGAACAAAAGATTTTGTGCTTTCATTGAAAATACCCCGGAAGGGTCTTTGGTTTCCGTTCACAATACTTTGTCCGTAAACACTGTCTTTCGTGATTTTATTGATTTTTAACGATATTTTTTTATAATCCGTTCCGTCGTAATACTCATCTGTTTCGTTGTCGTAAATCTTACCTTTACCTGCAAATTCACCGGTATAAATTCCGTAATATTCCTTATAAATTTCAGGAACCACTACCGAATCCTTCTTGGCGGTAAGACTGTCTTTTGAAGAATCAGTGGTTTTTGCATCTTTTTTACAGGCAACTAAACCGATGGTAAATAAGGAGATAAGTGTTAATTTTAAAATTTTCATATGTAGTTTTTGTTGATTTTAATGATTATCGAAGGATGATAAACTTACTTAATGTCTGACTTCCTGTAATTTATATTGCTTTTTTGGTGATTAAATATTCAATTAAAATAATATTGGGAATCCATCCCATCCAGGCAATGATCTGATATACATCCATCGGATTCGGGTGAAATAAATATACAATAATTACTTTCCACATTCTCAATGTAATGGCAGAAACCGTAAGAGCAAAACTGCGCCACATCCATTGCTTATGTTCTTTAAATTTCTTCTGCCGGGCAAACTGATAAGCTTTAAAAGTGGAAATCCACCAGAGCCCTCCTAAAATGATAAATGAAATTTTAGAATAAAAATCGCCATTGGCAAAAAATCCCATGTAAATTCCTGAAGAGGCGGCAAAAATCAGAATTAAAAAGATATAAACTTTCCCCATATTTCTATGGAAATTTTTTAATCCGAAATCTTTTCTGAGAATGGCCAAAAAGCCCGAAAGTAAAACGAAAATACTTGTGTAAACGTGGGTATAGAAAAACCATAGATATTCTTTTCTGGCAGTAACCTCAGACTGCTTGATCATTAAAAAGCTTACATTTGGCTTTAATGGAATGTATTCCAAAGTAATTTTAAGCATCAGCCAAAAAAAATATCCAAACCCTATGATTAAAAGGGTTTTAAATAAGATAGAGCTATTTTTTTTGACTGAAAGCATCTTAGTTTTATTCAAAAACGATGGAAAAAGGAATTGTAAACCAGTATTTTACGGGGTTATTTTTATAAGTGGCAGGGGCCCATTTTGTTTTTGTTGATTTTATTGCTTTTTCTACTTCGTGATTCAAAACTGAATTGTCTCCTGTAACGGAAACTTGCTCTATTTCTCCTTTTGCGCTAACAGCAAATTTAGCGGAAGAAGTTAACTTACCTTTTACTCCTTTTATTTTGCTTGCATTTATTTTTTTGGCAACAATATTTCTAAATTCTGTGATTCCACCTGGAAAAACAGGAGCTATGTCTGCCCCAGGGACATACTGATCTCTGGAAGACTGATCTGTTGGAGAGGCTTTTACGCCTTCCTGTATTTGAGAAAAAGCTAAAGTAGATCCTAAAAGGAAAATAAAAAGAATAATTTTTTTCATGGTTAGTTATTTTATAATTGATTTAAATCCTGTGCTATCAGCCATGCTTCACTCCAGCATGCCTGAAAATTAAATCCGCCTGTTACTGCATCGATATTCAAAACTTCTCCGGCTATATAAAAGTTAGACAAAATTTTTGAAGACATATTTTTAAAGTTAATTTCCTTTAAATCAACACCTCCGGCAGTTACAAATTCGTCTTTAAAAGTAGACTTTCCGGTAACCTGAAATTTCTTTTTGCATAAATTCTCAAGAATCGTCTGCATTTCCTTTCCTGAAATCTGGGCGACCTGTTTATTGAGATCAACTTTTGAAACTTCAAGAATTCTCTGCCAAAAACGATTCGTTATGTCAAAAATTTTCGATTGTCCGATGGTTTTCTTCGGATTCGACTGTTTGAAGTTTTGAAATAATTCTTCAGCATCATCAATATCTTTTGAAATGAAATTAACCTGAATATCAAAGTTATATTTCACTTTAGCCAAATTAATAGCTTCCCAAGCCGAAATTTTCAAAATAGCAGGCCCCGAAAGCCCCCAGTGCGTAATGATCATTGGTCCGCTTTCCTCGGTTTTCAGCTTCGGAATGGATGTTTCAGCCATTTCAAAACTGGTTCCGGCAATGTCTTTCAATAAATCATCTTTGATATTAAATGTAAAAAGGGATGGTACAAGGTCAATGATTTTATGACCTAGGCTTTCAATCATTTTTAATGATTTCGGAGAACTTCCGGTCGTATAAATCACAAAATCAGCTTCAAAATCTCCTAAACTTGTTTTTACAAGGTACTTTTCATCCTGTTTTTGAATTTCTTTGACGGAGCATTTAGTTTTTACTTCGACTTTTTTCTGTTGAATTTCGTTCAGGAAAGTATTGATAATCGTTTGTGATGAATTGCTTTCCGGGAAAACTCTGTTGTCATTTTCTATTTTCAACGGCACTTTTCGCTGATCAAACCAATCCATCGTATCACCAGGCTGAAATTTTGTAAAGACACTCAATAATTCCTTGTTTCCACGAGGGTAGAACTGAACCAGCTCTCTTGGGTCAAAACAGGCATGGGTTACATTGCATCGTCCGCCTCCCGAAATTTTAACTTTCTGAAGGACATCCGAATTCTGCTCGAGAATGGTAATTTTATATTTTGTTTCGTCAAGATTGGATGCGCAGAAAAATCCTGCCGCACCTCCTCCGATAATGATAATTCGCTTCATAACTATTTTAATCTTATGCTCAAGATTATTTTTCCAAAAGTACAATTTTTATAAACCATCTTATTTGAGTAATTTTGAAGAATATAATTTAATTATTCTAAAACCGATACTTAAATGATTTTTTACCATAAATTCGAAGTACGTTGGAGTGATCTTGATGCCAACAAACATTTAGCCAATTCATCTTACGTTCAATATTGCGCTCAGACCAGGATGGCTTTTATGAAGCAGGAAAAGATGGGTGTTACACAGATGAGCCGATGGGGAATCGGTCCTGTCATTATGCATGAAAGATTTTCTTTTTTTAAGGAAATATTTGCGGATCAGACCGTGATTGTAAGTCTGGAAGTTGATGCTTGTGCAGAAGACTGTTCTATTTACCGTTTTGTACATAAGTTTTATACTCCGCAAGGAGAACATTGTGCCACTTCAGAAGCTACAGGTGTATGGATTGATACTATGCTGAGAAAAATGACAACGCCGCCGGATGACGTGGTAGAGGCAATTAATAAATATAAAACTCCGGATACGATTGTTTTGACGAGAGAAGACTTTAAAAAGCTTCCTTTCCGTCCGGAAAACATTGATCCATCGGTATTTGCTTAAAATAGGTCTATGTTTAATGATTTGAATTTAAAGTTCAAAGATGGCTATGATCAATTACTCATTATTTATAATTAAAAGATATGTTTGAAGATAAAGAACCTGAATTGACCCCGATTTCCAAATTAGGAGAATTTGGGTTAATTAAACACCTTACGGAATTTTTTCCTCTAGCCAATGAATCTTCGGAGCTTGGAGTAGGAGATGATGCCGCAGTTATTAACCCTGAAAATAAAAAAGTTGTTCTTACAACTGATGTTCTGGCTGAAGGAGTGCATTTCAATTTGGGCTATGTTCCATTGAAGCATTTAGGATATAAAGCTGTGGTTGTTAACCTAAGTGATATTGCCGCGATGAATGCGACACCTACACAGATTTTGGTTTCTTTGGCTGTTTCAAACCGTTTTCCGGTAGAGGCTTTAGAAGAAATTTATTCCGGAATTCAGGCGGCTTGCAGTCGTTATAAAGTAGATTTGGTGGGTGGAGATACTACGAGCTCGAACGCCGGGCTTGTTATGAGTATTACAGCAATCGGTCTTGAAAATGATGAGAATATCGTTAAGAGAAGTACAGCAAAGGCTAATGATCTTCTTGTGGTAACCGGAGATTTAGGAGGCGCATATATGGGACTTCAGATTTTGGAAAGAGAGCATGCTGTTTTCCTGGCTGATCCTAATATGCAACCTGAAATGGAAGGATACGACTATATTTTGGAAAGACAGTTGAAGCCTGAAGCAAGAACGGATGTGAAAGGGATCCTGGAACAGTTGGATATCAAACCTACTTCAATGATTGATATTTCAGACGGTTTAGCTTCTGAAATTCTGCATCTTTCAGATCAGTCGAAAGTTGGTTTCAGATTATATGAAGAGAAGGTACCAATGGATAATTTAACGATCACTACGGCAGATGAGTTCAATTTGAATCCTGTAATGACGGCCTTGAGCGGTGGTGAAGATTATGAATTGTTGTTCACCATTTCTCCGAATGATTTTGATAAGATTAAAAATCATCCGGATTTTACAATTATTGGACATGCCGTGGAGAAAGAAGACGGAAATTTCATGGTAGCAAGAGGTTCCAATCAACTAGTCGCTTTAACGGCACAGGGCTGGGATGCTTTTTTAGGAAATCAGCAAGGATAAATTATTTATTAATTTTGAAATATTGTAGCCATCGCTTTTGCGGTGGTTTTTTAATTTAGACAAATGAAAAAAGTGATAGAAAAATATGAATTTCAGTGTTATTGTTGTGGATATTTCACAATCGAAGAAAGAGGACATTATGAAATCTGTGATGTTTGTTTTTGGGAAGATGATGGAAGTAATATCTTAGATGAAGAAAGCGGACCAAATTATATGACTTTAGAAGAGGGAAGAAAAAACTTTGCAAAATTTGGAGCTTGTGAAGAAAGATTTACAATAGATGTTGAAAAAAATCCTGAAAATAAGTTTCGAAGAGGAGCGTTTGATGCTTAAGTAAAGACTCTGCTGGTTGGAAATTAATTTTCTATAAAAAATTTGGATAAGCATAATTACTTTATAATCGAAAAAAAATCTCTGCAGTTTTGCAGAGATTCTATAGTTTTTAAAAGGGTTGTTCAGTACAGCGGTCATCCCCAGGGAAGCAAGGTGTTCCGCCACCTCCGCCGCCACCTCCAACAGCGATGCATTGTCCCGGATTTCCGTCATCATTCATTTCGCATGCTTTTCCAAATGTGCATTCGCAATCGGTCCAGCAATAAGCCGAATCTCCGTTCATATGGCAGCCTGATCCGGCACCACCAAGAATTATTGATAAATCCTGTCTCATTAGTTTTTTAATGTTTTTCATAATTAAAAGTTTTGTATTGGGTTTAAATGTAAATATTTACATCACTTAAAGATAAAAAATTAAAATTAATCTTCAGGAAAAATAAAAACCCATCGCAGTTGCAATGGGTTTAAAATTATTCGTTGGAATCTGATTCTTTTTGATCAAATATTATTGTAACGGGATAAGAAAATACATATAATATAGGATGACCATTCACTTCTGCAGGTTTCCATTTTCCTTTATCCTTTATTTGATAAAAGGCTGCTAGTATAAATGTATTAATATCTGCATTTTTACCCTTTACTTTCACATCATATACATACCCTTTTGAGTCTACAGCACAGCTCAGTTTTGCCGAGTATACAACATTTTGGGTATAATGTAAAGATGCTATATTATCCTTATAAGCTGAGGTTAAAAGTTCTTTAAATTTGCTTTCACCCAGTTCAAATTCCGGTTTTTTTGAAACAGGAGGTACCGAAGGAGCAGGAACCTCAGTCACAAGTTTCTGTTCTTCTACACGAATTTTTTCCAGTGTGCTTCTATAGGAAACGAGTTTTTCTTCAAGAATTATTCTTTCTTGCTGGAGTCTTGCGGTTGTTTTTTCTGGATTCTTTTTCAGAAAAGAACTCATTCTTTTATTATACTGTTCATCCGCTTTCTGAAATTCATCCGTTTGAGAATAACTGAATAAAAAACATAACAGAAAAAATAAAACCGAAATTTTTTTCATGAGCTTAAGCTTTTACAATATTAATAATCACTTCAGTTGCTTTCTCCATACTTTCCAATGCAACATATTCGTAAGGTCCATGAAAATTGATTCCTCCGGCAAAAATATTCGGACATGGTAATCCCATATAAGATAGTTGTGCACCGTCTGTTCCGCCTCTGATCGCTTTGATTTTAGGCTCAATTCCTGCTTCTTTCATTGCCGCCGCAGCAATATCAATGATGTGCATTTTTCCTTCAAACTGCTGCTTCATGTTTCTGTATTGCTCCTTAATCTCAATTTCAGCGGTTCTTTCACCGTGTTTTTGATTAAATTCGGCTACTTTTTCCTCCATAAACTTTTTTCTGATTTCAAATTTATCAGCATCATGATCACGGATGATATATTGTAATTTAGCCTCAGAAATATCAGCATTTAAATCCATTAAATGATAAAATCCATCAAATCCTTTTGTCGTAGCCGGAGTTTCATTGGCAGGAAGCATCTGGGCAAATTCAGAGGCCAGTAAAGCGGCATTAACCATTTTTCCGTATGCATAACCAGGGTGAACGCTCAGTCCGTGAATTTTCACGACAGCTCCGGCCGCATTGAAGTTTTCATATTCCAATTCTCCAACCTCTCCACCGTCCATTGTGTAGGCAAATTCAGCTCCGAATTTAGCAACATCAAATTTATGTGCGCCTCTTCCGATTTCTTCATCAGGGGTAAAGCCAATGGCAATTCTTCCGTGCTTGATTTCAGGATGAGCAACTAAATATTCCGCGGCTGTTACGATTTCCGCACAACCCGCTTTGTCATCAGCCCCAAGAAGGGTATTTCCATCAGTCGTAATTAAAGTCTGCCCGATGTATTTTTTTAAACTTTCAAATTTTGAAGGTGATAGAGTGAAGCCCGTCGTCTGATTCAGTACCAGATCACTTCCGTCATAATTTTCCCAAACCTGAGGTTTCACGTTTTCACCACTGAAGTCGGGTGAAGTATCATAATGGGAAATAAATCCAATGGTAGGTTTGTCATCATTTTCAAGGTTAGAAGGCACATACCCCATGATATAACCGTTGTCATCTATCGATACATTTTCAAGACCTATCGTTTTCAGTTCCTCAACAATATAATTCGCAATGTCCCACTGTCTTTCGGTAGATGGTGTTGTTTCGCTTTCAGCATCACTTGTTGAATATATTTTTACATAATTAAGAAAACGGTTCAGTAACTTTTCTTTCCACAATTGGTTGAATTCTATAGCACTCATTATTAGTATTAAATTTTAACAAAGTTAACAAATTTGATGCTCAGAATACGTTATTTGTACTTGAATATAAGTTATTGAAATTATTAATCAGATATAAAAGATTGAAAATCAAAATAATGTTAGCTTTGTGTAAATCTTATATAAACTTGTTTAGTTTTATTATATTTGAGAAAATCTAAAAGTAAAATGTTTCTTACTGAATGTCCGCGTGATGCAATGCAGGGTTGGGGAGAATTTATTCCCACAGATCAAAAAATAGATTATATCAACTCCTTGATGGATGTTGGGTTTGATGTATTAGACTGTCTGAGTTTTGTGTCCCCAAAAGCAATCCCCCAAATGGCAGACTCTGATGAGGTAGCCGAAAATATAGATAAATCCAGATCCAATACGAAAGTTTCTGCGATTATCGGAAACTATAGAGGTGCCGAAAAGGCATTAAAACATCAGTCTGTGGATATTCTTGGATTTCCATTTTCTATCTCCGAAACGTTCCAGCACAGAAATACCAACAAAAGTCAGGATGAAGCCTTTCAGGAAGTTGTTAAAATGCTTGAGCTGGTGAAAACCGAAGGTAAGCAATTGAATATTTATTTCTCAATGGCTTTTGGAAATCCTTACGGTGAGATGTGGAAATGGGAAGATGTAGATTTCTGGGCACAAAGATTTTCGGAAATTGGAGTTACAGATATCTTACTTTCTGATACGACGGGAGTTGCGACACCGGAAACGATTGCTCTTTTATTTGATAAAATACCGTCAAAATATCCCGGAATTAATTTCGGAGGTCATTTTCATAACCGATATGAAGATTCTTATGTTAAATTAAAGGCGGCTTACGATCAGGGGTGCCGAAGATTTGACAGCGCCATTAAAGGAATAGGAGGTTGCCCAATGGCAAAAGATGATCTGGTAGGAAATATGCCGACGGAGCAGGTCATCAACTTTATGAGTGTCGAAAAAGCCGATCACAAATTGAATCTTTTAAATTTCGAAAGTTCTTATAATAAAGCGAAAGATATTTTTCATTTTTAATCATTAAGCATAATATTAATTAATGGTTAGTATTAGCATTGTCACCCTGAGCTTGTCGAAGGGTTATCTACAAAAAGGCTTCAAAAAATATCAGGAGAGCGGGCTTTAGCCCGCTTTACTATTCAGAACTCAATTCAGCATTAGCCAAAATAGATTTAAACCAATCCAAAAAATCAAAAAAATGTCACCAATAATCAGTCCATCCGAATTAAAAAAAATATCAACCGAAAATCTTATCATTCTCGATGCCAGAGTAGGTAAAGAAGTTCATCAAAATTATCTGAATAAGCATATTAATGGGGCAAGATTTGTCGATTTAGATAAAGATTTGGCAGAAATAGGAGAAGATGCTGCTTTTGGAGGAAGACATCCCTTACCAAGCGTTGAAAAATTTGCAGTGACACTTGCCAATCTTGGAATTTCAGAAAACTCTCAAGTTGTAATTTACGATGATAAAAACGGAGCAAATGCGGGAGCAAGAGCCTGGTGGATGTTAAAATCTTTTGGATTAAATAATGTTCAGATTCTGGATGGCGGATTCCAAAATGCTGAAAAAGAAAATCTGGAATTTTCATCAGGTGAAGAAACCTTTGAGAAAGCAGAAATTATCAAAAAAAATGATTGGCTTCTTCCAATTTCTAGGCTGGAAGATATTGAAAATGAATTGTTAAACAATTCTGCAACAGTAATCGACGTAAGAGATGCTTACCGTTATCGTGGAGAATCAGAACCCATTGATTTGGTGGCAGGACATATTCCCGGAGCTATCAATATCCCTTTTTCTGAAAATCTGGATGAAAATGGAAATTTTCTGAAGCCGGAAATTTTAAAAGAAAAATATGCAGAGCTTTTAAAGGATAAATCTCAGAATTTAATCATTCATTGTGGTTCCGGAGTGACGGCTTGTCACACGATTTTGGCTTTGGATTATGCAGGTTTTCCAATTCCGAATTTATATGTAGGATCTTGGAGCGAATGGAGTAGAAGAGAAGGGAAAGAGATTGCGAGAGAAGGTTAGAAAATCCATAAAATAAAAAATAAAAGGCTGCCAAAACTGACAGCCTATTTTATTTAATCCGAATTTAAAGCATTCCCAGCTCAAATTTCGCTTCTTCACTCATCATATCCTTGTTCCAGCTCGGCTCGAAAGTAAGCTCCAAATCAACGCTTTTTACACTTTCCACTTCTGCCACCTTATCTTTCACTTCTTGAGGAAGAGTTTCAGCAACAGGGCAGTTGGGAGTTGTAAGTGTCATTATGATTTTAACATCCGCATCGTCGGAAATCTGAACATCATAAACCAACCCCAATTCGTAGATATCTACCGGAATTTCAGGGTCATAAACGGTTTTTAAGACACTGATGATTTCTTCACCAATGTCAGCAATCTGATCGTCTGTAAATTTCATTTTTTAATCTAAATTGATGTACCTTTTCAACAAATCTTCCTGACGCATTCGTCGGAAAATATTCGCCAAAGTTAAGACATCTTTTTCACAATAGTCAACTATTCTTTGCAAGTCTTTTTCTATGTAGTAGATTGATGAAACCATTGAGCCGTCGATATCATCTTTTGGCGTAGGAATTCCGAAAACATGAGCTAATAATTCCAGAGACACAAAGCTTTTATAGTCTCCGAATTTCCAGAGTTCCATCGTATCGATATGAGGGATTTCCCAAGGTTTTTTCCCAAACATCTGAAACGGAACAGGAGGTTGCATGCCGTTGATTAAGAATCTTCTGGCAATCCACGGGAAGTCAAATTCTTTCCCGTTATGAGCACAGAGAATAACGTCCCTAAGTCTTGGACTGTTAAAAATTTCACCAAATTCAATCAACATTTTTTTCTCGTCATCATCTGCAAAACTTTTGATCTTCAGGGTATCATTTTTCTCGATCATACCTATGGTGATGCAGATTATTTTTCCGAATTCGGCCATAATTCCAGCTCTTTCCGGATAAAATTCTTCAGCAGAAACTTCTTCTTTTCGCTGAAATCTTGTTTTTTTATCCCAAAGTTTTTGCTCTGTTTCGGGAAGATTATCCCAGTTTCCTGTGCCGGGAACTGTTTCAATATCAATGAATAAGACTCTTTCTAGTGGAATGTGTTGTATCATTTGTTTTTTACTTCTTTATGTAATGGGATTTGGCCTCATAGGTTTTCAATGTCTATAAGATTTAATGCTCATAAAATTAAATTGGTTGTAAAGTTTACCCCACCTGCATTCCGTTTTTTGTAGGAAGGGAAGTTGATAAAAGCGTAACATCTTTGGAATTTTCACCATATACTCCCAAAACCAGACATTCACTAAAGAAATTAGCAATCTGTTTCTTAGGAAAATTAACGACTGCTAAGATTTGTTTACCTGTTAATTCTTCTTTTGTGTATAAAGACGTGATTTGTGCCGAAGATTTTTTTATACCAAGATCTCCGAAATCTATTTCCAGTTGATAAGATGGGTTTCTGGCTTTTTCAAAATCGTTTACTGAAATTATTGTTCCGGTTCTTATATCCAGTTTTTCAAAATCTGCCCAGGTGATCTCGGGTTTTATGGTCATGATAATGTATTAATTAATTGTTCTACTTCTTTTTTCTGGTCTGCATACTTTTGTTGAAGATCGGAGTTTTCATCCATTCTTTTATAATATTCCAGGGCTTTATTTCCAAAAAACTTTTTATGAAAATCTGAAACGTCAGGAATCTGTGGAAAAACTTTATGAAAAAGCATTTCGTAATAAGCCTGAAATTCGCGCTCATTTTTATCTTCAACTACATTTTCGGGAGCTTTTTGTCTTACATGAAGCATTTCATGGGCGATCATATTTAAAACAAGATTCAGATCAAAATCAAATAAGTTCCTAGGAATCATTACTTTCTGAGGCTTTCCCAGTTCTCCTTCTGCAGTAAGCAACATAGAAGTGGGAGAAAGCTCTTCCCGGAAGCCAAATCCGGCAAAATTCTCATGTTCAAGATTAAATGAACTGATTAGGTATCTGGCAGCATCAATAATTTGATCGTGCTCTTTGTAAGCGTTAAGATGGAAGTTGATATTCTCGAAATTCATCCCGAAATAGGTTTTAACAAATGTATTAAAATAATGAAAAATAGAAAAAGGATTTAATTAACAGATTTTTTTCCTTTTTAAAATCAATTAGTTATGAATTTTTTTTAAACTTTTTATTAAAAATGGTGCAAGATTCTGAAAAAACAGGGTTTATATAAATGAGTGCTCAAAATAGTTAATGTTTAATGAAAATTTTAAAGTAATGAAGAGAAAATTAATACTTAAAGCCTGTATGGCTGTTTTGGTAGCATTGGTAGGACTTTCTTTGGTGTCTTGTAATGATGATTATGAACCTATTCCGGTTAAACTGGAAGATGTTCCCGGAAATTATAAAGCCAAGCTGATTACGACTCAGGGAAATAAAAAAACAGAGAAAATTACGGATTTTGAAGCAAAAAAGGATACGATTAAGTTTGATGATTTTCAAGTTGAAAGGATTGTAAAAACAGTAATTGCGGATCCTGTAAAAGCAGAAGCAGCAATTGTTGCAATAGGAAAAGTGAAATATAACCTTAATTATACTTCAAAAATTGATACCCAAAATAATGTTGTGGAATTAACCTTTGCTCCAAAGGTGCTGGAACTAAACATCCCTGTAGACGGAACAAATAAAAATACGAAAGTAACATTTAAGGATAATCAGAGAGGATTTTATGTAGGGCAGGATTGGTCATTGAGATTTGGTTTGATTGCAGAAAAAATAGAAGTAGATGGCGTTCAGTTGACGCCGTATGAAGTGATTAAATATGATTTTCCATATTGTCTGAAGAAGTAGAATAGTTAGTTTTATTATGCAAAATAGGTTGTGCTTTTATAAGATGCAATCTATTTTTGCATAAATTTTTAAGGATTGATCATCGGGATGGTATTGTAGAATGTATGGAAGAAACTAAAGAACAGATTTTAGTGAAACGCCTTCTGTCAAAAGAAGAGTCTGCCTGGAAAGAGCTTTTTGGTGCTTATTCCGGAATGCTTACCTATGTCTGCTCACGATATATCATCAGTAAGGACGATGTGCATGATGTCTTACAAAACAGCTTTATTAAGATGTTCCGTTCGATAGATTCATTTGAGTATAGAGGAAATGGTTCTTTGAAAGCCTGGATAACCCGTATTGTTGTCAATGAATCATTGAAACATATTAAACAGAATCCTGATTTTAAAATGGTTGCCGATGTTGAAATTCCTGATGTTCCTCATGAAGAAGAACCAGACCTGAATGAAGTTTCTCAGGCAACAATTATGAAAATGATCAGATCTCTTCCGGATGGTTACAGGACGGTTTTTAACCTGTATGTATTTGAAAATAAAAGTCATAAAGAGATCGCGGTGCTTTTGGGAATTGCAGAGAATTCTTCGGCATCACAATTTCACAGAGCAAAAGCAATGTTAGCTCAGAAAATTAAAGAATATAAAATGTCAAAAACAGCGCACTATGAATAATGACTGGTTAGATGATCTGCGCATAAAAATGGAAGATCACACAGAGGATGTTCCGGACGGACTGTGGGATGATATCAATGATGAGCTATTCCATAAAGAGGAGGAAAATAGAGCGGTTGGTTTAGCTGTAGGAAGTGATGCGGCGAAAGCAAATGTAAAGAAAGAAGCTTCTGCTTTTAAACTTAAATCTTTGTACCGTACTGCAGGAGTGGCAGCAGCCATTGCTTTATTTTTTGTGGTGGGAAATCAGATTTTTGATCATTTTACAGGAAATAAATCTTCAGAACATATTGTAAGAACTGGTGAGAAAAATACGGTTCAATCTTTTGAAAAGCAGATTGATTTGAAGTCAGATGATGCGCAAGGGACAAGGGATTTATATCAAAAAAAGACAGTGCAACATATTGGATCACAAGAAACTGGGTACACAGATGTTTTTTCAAAAAAAGTAAGTAAAAAAGGTTCTGAAGATTTAAAAAATTTTGATAGTCATATTGTTAGAGATGATAGTAGTGAGGGTATTGCGAGTTTACCTCATAAAAATGAAGATACTGAGCAAAAACAGAATACCGTTATTGACAACGAAAATCTTAATGATAAAAAAGGTTTTACAGAACTTCTTTCCAATAATGAAATAAAGAATAAAACGGCTGAAACTAAGAAAGTAAAAAAGCGGACATCAAGAAAATTTTGGATGGTGAGTATGCTTGCCGGTAATGCAGCTTCTTCTGCCCAACAAATCCCGGGATATGCTACAATAAGTGGTGCTCCGATGAAAGTGGATGAGATTTATCAAAGTTCCGGAACTGAAGAAAATCCTCTGGTGGCAGTTTTGGTTGCCAATCAGGATAAAAACGTGGATGCTAAATTTGTGCATAAAATGCCCTTTACTTTAGGTGCTTCTGTATACCACAGCTTAGGAAAAAAAGGAAAATGGGGAATCGGAACCGGTGTTAATTATACAAAACTGTCTTCGGAAGTTCGCTCGGGAAGTCAGTCCAATTTTATTAAAAGCGAACAGACAATCCATTATATCGGAATTCCGGTACAGGTAAATTATAATGTTATCCAAAAAGGAAAGTTTACAGGGTATGTTACAGGCGGGGCAATGATTGAAAAAGCAGTTGCTGCTGACCTTAGGACAAAATATGTTGTAAATGATGTGGTAAAAGAGAATACTACCGAAAAAATAGAGGAAAAACCTTTTCAGTTTTCTGTAAACTCTGCGGTGGGTGTCCAGTATAAGATCATCAGTAAAGTAGGGCTGTATGCAGAACCGGGAGCTGGATATCATTTTAAAGATAACAGTTCGCTAAATACGATTTATAAAGAAAAACCTTTAAACTTTAATGTAAAATTCGGGATCAGAATCCTGATCGATTAATAAAAATTATCAGCAGAAATAGCAAATATGTTAAGACTTATATTGTATAGGTCTTAGGAAAGTGTTTTTTATTTTTAGACGATATCATGAAAAAAACAACCACGAAATCAACTATTTAAATATTAGAATATGAAAACAAAACTAATTTTTTTGACAGCTCTGCTGTTTAGCTTTTTTATTTTGAAAGCACAGTGTAATCCAACGATTACAAGCCCACGGTTGGGCGCAATGTTTCCTGATAAAGTTGTTTTTTGTAACAGTGAGTCTGAGACATTATCGACGACTCAAATATATGATTCTTATCAGTGGTATAAACAGGAATGGGACTGGCAGACTCCGAATAACAATCCGTGGGTGGCGATTTCCGGAGCAACATCTCAGACTTTGACGATTGACGGAACTAATGATATGCTGTATTATTTTAAAGTAGCGGTCACTCAGAATGACTGTAATGCTGAAAGTCCGGAAATTCTTGCAGACGGTTATGCATACGGTCTTCCGGCTATGATGACCACGCTTACTCCCGGTACTTATGAACAGACCGATGCTGATACATACAATGTGTGTGAAGGAGCTACAGTAAGGTTTGAAAATATTTATCCTGCAGTGTATGGAGTTCATACCTGGTATAAATGCACTCCCAGCAATATTCCTCCGGTTCCGGGAGATCCGTGTATCATAGGAGGTGCCACGGGAGATTCTTACGATGCAACAACCTCAGGGTATTATGGTTTTTATGCCTGTACCGAATATTGTCCTGATCAGTGCGAGTTCTTAGGAATGGCAGGTTTTGTTCAGCTTAATTTTGGAAACTTTTCGTTCTGTACTTTAGGGACCGGTGAAACAAAAACTAAAGAAAATAATTTGAAAGTTTATCCAAATCCAACCACTCAGCTTTTGTATGTAGGCAAAGAATCTGACAAAAACTATCATATTTCAATTATCGATATGTCCGGAAAACTGATCAAGCAGAAATCAAATCATAGATATAATGAAGCGATTGATGTAAGTGAACTGGTTCCCGGAAATTATATGATCGTTTCTAAAAGCTCTGAAGGTAAAATTTATAAAAATAAATTCATTAAAAAATAACAATTAAGTCGATCCTAAGTTATTTTGGTTTTTTCAATGTTTATCTGATCTGCGCAGACCTTGTTTGCGCAGATTTATATTTTCAAAAATACTTATAATTCATGTTTTTAAAATAGTTTTTTATTGAATTTTATCCATCCTGAAGTTGAATTTTGTAGAAAGAAATATTAATTATTTTTACGGCAAAACACAATCAATCATGCTGATTAAAATTTACGGAAGTGCCATATTCGGAGTGTCGGCCCAGACGATTACTATTGAAGTTAATATAGATACCGGAGGAGTAGGCTATCATCTTGTAGGTCTTGCAGATAATGCTATTAAAGAAAGCAGCTACAGAATTTCTGCAGCTCTTAAAAATGTGGGATATAAAATTCCTGGAAAAAAGATTACCATTAATATGGCTCCTGCTGACCTGCGGAAAGAAGGTGCAGCCTATGATCTGAGTATTGCTATCGGAATTTTGGCTGCTTCAGATCAGATCTCAGCTGAAAACATTCACGATTATATTATTATGGGTGAGCTTTCTTTGGACGGAACGCTGCAGCCTATAAAAGGTGTTTTGCCCATTGCTATTCAGGCCCGGGAAGAAGGATTTAAAGGAATTATCTTACCAAAACAAAATACACGGGAAGCGGCTATTGTCAATAATATTGATGTATATGGAGTTGAGAACATCAAAGAAGTTATAGATTTTTTTAATGAAGGGAAGCCTCTTGAGAAATTTATAATTGATACACGGAAAGAATTTCAGGAGAGAATAAATGATTTTCCGTTTGATTTTTCAGAAGTGAAAGGACAGGAGGCTGCTAAAAGAGCAATGGAAGTCGCTGCTGCAGGTGGTCATAATATTATTTTAATAGGCCCGCCAGGTAGTGGAAAAACAATGCTTGCTAAAAGAGTTCCCAGTATTCTGCCTCCATTGACCTTGAAGGAAGCATTGGAAACAACGAAGATACATTCTGTAGCCGGAAAAATGGGTCTGGAGACATCACTCATGACAACTCGTCCCTACAGGGCTCCACATCATACCATATCAGATGTGGCATTGGTTGGAGGCGGAAGTTACCCTCAACCGGGAGAAATTTCATTAGCTCATAACGGTGTTTTATTTTTAGATGAAATGCCGGAATTTAAAAGAACCGTTCTCGAAGTGATGAGACAGCCTCTTGAAGATCGCGAAGTAACGATTTCCAGAGCCAAATTTACGGTAAACTATCCTTCAAGCTTCATGTTGGTCGCATCCATGAACCCTAGTCCAAGCGGATATTTTCCGGATGATCCTAATAACACGTCATCGGTTTTTGAGATGCAGCGCTATATGAATAAACTTTCAGGACCTCTTTTGGATCGGATTGATATTCATATAGAAGTTCAGAAAGTTGAGTTTGAACAGCTTGCTGAAAAAAGAAAAGGTGAAAAGAGTGAAGATATCAGAAAGCGTGTTTTAATAGCCCGTGAAATACAGAATGAACGATATAAAGATTTGAAAATCAGTTATAATGCTCAAATAGGGTCGAGAGAATTAGAAAAATTCTGTGAACTGGATAGTGCTTCATTTAATCTTATCAAATTAGCGATGGAAAAACTCAATCTTTCCGCAAGAGCCTACGACAGAATATTAAAAGTTTCCCGTACCATTGCTGATCTAGAACAGTCTGAAAATATCTTATCACAGCATGTCTCTGAGGCAATACAATACAGAAGTTTAGACAGGGAATTCTGGAATGTTTAAGCTTATTATTTTTAAAATTTCGAATTTTAAATCTATTTAATCTCTTTTATGGGATATATTAATGTATTTTATTATTTGATATACAATTTGTTATGCTTTAATTTCGAAAAATTAAAGGAAATGTTTTGAATCCTTGATTTTATTATGTTAAATTTGATTACCACAATCATTAAAACATTAACTCATGGAAGAAAAAAGACCCGATATCCTATGGTTCTTACTCTACAAATTAAAAAAAATAAAGTAATTGAGCCGATTGTTTGAACGTTTTTTACTAGATCAATCTAGTTAAGGATTCAATTTTTCAAGTATATAATTATCTCAAAAAAACTAAAAACTGATATGAAAACACATGTAACAAACCTGCCTGGCTTTTCTTTGCTAAGCTGTCACTTTATGTTTTGAGTTAATTCATCAAACATAAAATATCACAAACCTTAACATCACAACGTCAATGTTTTACTGCTTTACAGTATAAACGTTGCTGTTTTATATTTAACCAAATCCAAATATCATTTAAAATGCCAAACACAACGCCAAATTTGCAGCCAACAATTGCGTCAGTATCTTTATCAGCAGAAGATAGAGAGAAAATTCTGATTGAGTTCAATAAAACAAATTGGGATTATGATAAAGAGGAAACTCTGATTTCCCTGTTCAAAAAACAAGTTGTATTACATGCAGACCATCCGGCTGCTGTATTTGGAAACCAACAGCTTACATACAGAGAATTAGACCAAAAAAGCAATCAGATTGCTCATGCTTTACTTTCAAAAGGGACGAGAGGAGGGACGTATGTTCCAATATGGCTCGACCGTTCTCTAGATTTTGTTATAGCCATGATTGGAGTCCTGAAAACTGGGGCTACTTATGTCCCAATAGATTCTTCATATCCTTCAAAACGTGTTGAATATATCCTGTCCGATATTTCCGCTTCTGTAATTATTACAAATCGTGCACTTGGGAACGCTCTGAGCAAAAATGAAAAAACAGATGTACTTTATATTGCTCATACGAAAGATTTTTCGTTGCTGGGACCTGAAGTTATACCTCCTCACAAAGATTCAGTGGCATATACTATTTATACCTCAGGATCTACCGGGAAGCCAAAAGGAGTTATGGTAAAACATCAAAGCATTCAGCATCTGGTAAGTTGGCATAATCAATATTTTGAGGTTAATCAAAAGTCAAAATTAACATTGGTGGCAGGCTTGGCCTTTGATATATCGGTATGGGAAATCTGGTCGGCGCTTATTTCCGGTGCCACTCTTTTTATTGCGGATAATGAAGAACGAACTGATGCTTCAGCTTTAGTTAATTTTTATAGAAAACATAAAATTACCCATGGTTTTGTTCCTACAGTGTTGGTTCCTGCGTTTATTGCAGATACAAAAAACAGGAATGACCTGGAACTTAAATATCTTTTTACTGCTGGTGAAAAACTTAAGCCTGTTTCTACAGAAGGTTTAAGTTATGAATTGGTGGATTATTACGGACCTACAGAATGTACGGTATATGCTACATTTAAAAAAGTAAAAGATGTGGCAGGGCAATATGTTTCTTCTATTGGAAAACCGATTGCTAATGCTCAGGCTTATATTCTGGGAGATCATATGGAATTATTGCCAATAGGAGCTACAGGAGAATTATACATCGGAGGTATTCTCTTGGCGGAAGGATACTTAAATAATCAAGAGCTTTCTTCCGCAAAATTTGTAGCCAATCCATTTAAAGAAAGTGAAAAAATATACCGTACCGGAGATCTTGCAAAATGGTCTTCAGATGGTGAGATTGAATTTTTAGGAAGAATAGACAACCAGGTCAAGATCCGCGGATTCCGTGTTGAGCTTGGAGAAATCGAGCGAACCCTTATACAATTGGATAGTGTTTGTGAGGCTGTAGTTATCACAAATGACCATGCCGGAAAAAATAAATACCTTGTTGCCTATCTTATTCTTGAAGATGGAGTCGATAAAAATATTTCATCAATCAGGAATCAGTTAAAAGAAGAATTGCCAGGATATATGATTCCGGCTCAGATTATTTTCATTGACAAAATTCCCTTGACGTCAAATGGGAAAACCGATGTTACAGTATTAAAAGAGCTTGCTGATAAAGAAGCCAGAGATCTGGTGTCTCATGAACCACCCGCCAACGAAACAGAAAAAATAATTGCGGATATCTGGGCAGAAGAACTGGAACGCCCAGTGATTAACATGACAGACAATTTCTTTGATATTGGAGGAAATTCCCTTTTTGTAGCTATTGTAACCACTGCATTACAGGAAAAACTCAGTGTAAAGGTTTATATGAGGGATATTTATCAGTTTCCGGTTCTGAAAGATCTTTCAAATGTTCTGATTTCGAGAGCAAAAGATGAAAGAGAAGCGATTCCTGTGGAAGATATGGAGCCTTATGTAGAACTGCAGAATGATGTTTATCTTAATCCGGGGACTGTATTTGCCGGAGGTTTTGATCCGAAACAAATTGAAAATCCGAAACAAATATTTTTAACGGGAGTAACAGGATTTGTTGGAATTCACTTGCTTCAGGAGCTTCTGGATACAACGGATGCAGATATTTATTGTCTGGTAAGGGCTCAGGATAATTTTCATGCGCTGGAAAAAATAGATACATCTTTTAAACAATTTAATATCCCTAAAAATCAACAGCAGATATCAAGAATTATTCCTGTAATTGGTGATTTGGCCGTGCCTTCATTGGGGTTGTCTGATGAAGTTTTTACTCAGCTGGCCCATAGTATTGATCTTATTTATCATTCAGGAAGTTCTGTTAACTTTATCGAGCCTTATTCTTATATGAAAGCTCCTAATGTAGAAGGTTTAAGAGAAATCATACGGTTGGCGGGGGCAGAAAGAACAAAATGCCTGGCGTTATTATCTACTATTTCTGTATATAGCTGGGGGCATGTGTTCACCGGAAAAACTGTTATGATGGAATCTGATGATATTGAACAAAATGTGATGTCTGTAAGCAAGGATATAGGCTATGTAAGAAGTAAATACGTAATGGAAGCCATTGCGGACCTTGCAGCAAAAGAAGGATTGCCATTAATTACTTACCGTTTGGGGTATGCCATGTGTCACAGTAAAACAGGAGCCAGTGCACCATATCAGTGGTGGTCAGGATTAGTTAAAAACTGTATTGAATTTAAAGCTTATCCCGCATTGAAGGAATTAAGAGAAGGGCTCATAACCGTTGACTATATGACTCAGGCTATGGGACATATCACAAAAAACAAACAAGCTGTTGGGAAGAAATTTAACCTCATCGCAAGTCCTGAAACAAATCTTACTTTGGAAGATTTCTTTGGTCTGCTCAAAAAATACTATCCACATACTCTCAATCCTCAATCTTATAAAGATTGGCGAAAATATTGGGAAAACGACAGTAAAAACAGACTTTATCCATTAACCAGCCTTTTTAAAGATAATATGCATGAGGGTTTATCCACGGTGGAGCTTTACCAGAATACGTACGTGTGGGACAATTCTAATATTGTTAATTTTCTTAAAAATTCTGATATTAAAGAGCCTGTTTTTGATAAAAAAATGTTGGATTCCTATTTAAATTATCTGGGAGTTCCTATTTCATAGATTAACTGAAAGTGATGAACCAGACAGTTTTTGTCTGGTTCTTTAATTATAAAAAAATAATACGTCAAGTTTTGTCGCTTTATAGGTTGATGTTTGTAAAGTAATAATGAAATCAAATCAAAAAAAACAGATAAATGAATACTACAGATATAAATGAATCAGTCCGCTTATTAAGCAAAACTTTTGCGGCCAATGAAAGTGTAGTTGTTAATATTGAGTCACTAGGTCTTGGAGATGATCTGGGAATCTTAACCATTGAAAACAATACGGGTCTATCTGCCCAGTTTTTATGGCAAAAAAATGTAAGCTATGCATCAAAAGGATATTTTAAAGAAATAAAAAATGACTTGGGAGCTACTGTTGCCCACCATGATGGCATTATTGCGATCACAAACGGTGGAGTGGAGCAATATCTTGAGGCAGATTTAAAAAATTAAAATAGAGATATTAGCATTATTCAAATAAGGGTAAGCGGAATTTTAGAATAAAAATCGTCTTGGGTGAAACATTCTTATTTGAAGATATCTTAAATTTTCAAAAATAAAAAACCGCGAAAGAAAACTTTCACGGTTTTAAAAATAAATCAAAGAAGATTATTTTTTCTTTTTAGGCTCTGCTTTTGGAGCTTTTGTTTTTGTATCTGCAGGAGTATTTTCGTCTCTTACCAATTGTAATTCGTCGATCAATCTTCTTGCACCAGCATATTTGTCGATTGTCCAAAGAACAAAACGAACGTCTACGTTGATTGTTTTTTGCCATTCAGGTTCGAATACGATGTCACCACTTAAAGCTTCACTGTTTCCGTCGAATGCGATACCGATAAGGTTACCGTCACCATCAATTACCGGAGATCCTGAGTTACCACCTGTAATATCGTTGTTTGATAAGAAGTTAACAGGCATATATCCTTTAGCATCAGCATACTGACCGAAATCTTTCATATTGTAAAGATCGATCACTCTCTGTGGAAGATCAAATTCTTCGTCGCCTTTCTTGTATTTACCTACAAGACCTGTCATGTCTGTATAATAGTTATCTGTAACACCGAAGTAGTTTCTGTCTTGTCTGATCGGTAATTTATCTACCGTTCCATATGTTAATCTCATTGTTGAGTTAGCATCCGGATAGAATTTTTTCTCAGGCATAGCTTTCATTAATCCAGCTAAGAATAATCTGTTGTTTTTAGCAAAATTATCATCTACTTTCGAGAATCTTTCAGCACTCATTTTCTGATCAGCAACGATTCCGTTAGCCAGTTTCCAAAGTGGATCTGCATCTAATTTTAATGCATCAGGATTCAGGATAAAGTTTGTTGCTGATGTTTTGTTCGCAAAAATTGAAGAATAAGCAACGTTTGATACTGTAGCCGGATCAATTCCTAAAATAGTAGCAGAAGCAACATTCTGGTTTACTCTGGCTTTATAAAGTTTTGCCATTCCGCTTAACATTTCGCCTTCCAACTGAGGGTTGAAGTTTTCGTAAGCAGCTTTAATAGCAGCATCTACTTTTGGTTTCATAGCCAGTCTTCCCTGCATGTCCTGTGCTGCATAAGCCTTTAATACAGAACCTACCTGAATTGCCAGGCTGATGTATTTAGCATTTCTTGAAAACTGAGAAGAGTAGTTTCTTTCAACGTTTCTGTCAGAAACTTGCTTGTAATAAGCATCAATATCTTCTAAAACTCCGTCATATTCAGTATTACCTGGCTGTACAGACCATTTTCTGTAGATATCTTCAATTTTTTGTTTATCAGTAATAGTACCGTTTTTATCAACAGCGTCTATTGTTCCCTGTCTGTTTTTCCAATAGTTAGCTACAGAAGCATATTGAGAAGCATAGTTAAGCTGAGTCGCTTTATCTTTATCCATGTACTTCTTCATAATATCCATTGCCAGCTTAGAAGATTCAACCCAAGCCGGATAATCTTTGTTAACCATCTGCTGAATACCGTAAGATGTTAAATAACGGTTTGTTCTTCCTGGGTATCCCATGATCATGGAGAAGTCACCTGGCTTGATTCCTTTAAGAGAAACCGGTAAGAAATGCTTAGGCTTCAAAGGAACGTTCGTAGGTGCAAATTCTGCAGGATTTCCGGCAGCATCAGCGTATACTCTGAAAACAGTGAAGTCAGCTGTGTGTCTTGGCCATTCCCAGTTATCTGTATCACCTCCGAATTTTCCTAATGATGAAGGTGGAGCACCTACTAATCTGATGTCTTTATAATCTTGGTATACAAAATAATAAAATTCATTTCCGTTGAAGAAATCTCTTACTACAACTGTATATTTTCCGTTTTCAGAGTTTTCAGACTGGATAGCCTTAGTTTCAGCATCGATGACAGCTTTTCTCTGTTCAGGAGTCATGCTGTTATTCAATTTAGAATTGATTCTTTGTGTAGCATCATCCATTCTTACTAAAAATCTTACATAGAGATCTTTAGCATTGAACTCGTCTTTCTGCTTCATTGCCCAGAAACCATTCTTTAAATAGTCTTTTTCCGGAGTAGAAGCTGCTGCAACAGCACCGTAACCACAGTGGTGGTTTGTGAAAATAAGTCCCTGATTAGAAACAATCTCACCCGTACAGAAGCCACCGAAACTTACGATAGCGTCCTTCATGCTCGAATTGTTTACTGAATAAATTTCTTCCGGAGTCAAATGCAAACCTTCTTTTTGCATATCAACACCGTTTAGCCTTTTGATGAGCATCAACAGCCACATACCCTCATCCGCCCTCATCTGAGCAAAGCCCAACAAGAAAGTGAATAGTAGAAATAGTCTTTTCATTTTATAAAATAATTTTTGTGTCGCTAATTTACTAATTTTTACGGTATTCTGTTTGGGATTGGTACGAAAATGGAATTGTGTGCGTTATGAAAAAAATATTAGTTTCAATTTTTACTGTTTTATGCTTGGGGATCCTCATCAACTGTGCTTCTGTACAGACAAAAAATCCGCATATTCAGAGAGAATGGATGTTGGTTTCTTTAAACGGATTTACTAAAGATCAGTTGATTAAGAATAAAGCAGGAATTAATTTAACAGCTTCCAAAGAAGGTCAGAAAATCAAAGGAGGTGCTTTTATGGGGTGTAATAAAATGTTTTTTACTTCCGAATTTAAAAGCAATGGAAAAGTAAGTATTTCAGGTCTGGGCAGTACGATGATGGCCTGTCAGAATATGGATCTGGAAACATATTTTAGTACAAATTTTGAAAAAATGACCAAATATTCGGTGGAAGGACATTTTTTGACACTGTCGGATGATAAGGGTAATCAAATGAAATTTGTTGCAGCCGATTGGGATTAATCTTAAAATAAATTCAAATATAAAAAGTCCGCTTGCTTGGCGGACTTTCTTTTTGGTTGAAAAATCTAGTTTTGTTATTAGTTTTTAGGAATTGTTTTTTTTATTTCTTCTAATGTGGCTGTATTGGGTAAACCTCTGACATTATTCGTGTTCCTAGAATGTGCTGTATGTGTTGATGCCTGTCTGTTGGGGATACTTGCTTTAATTTCTTCAAGACTGGAAGTGTTTGGCAATAGTTTTCCGGAATTATCAGCTTTTGCCTGAACCTTCGATTCCTGTTTTTTTACTTCCAGGCCTTGTTCTGATGCTAAAATGTTTGAAGCCTGTTTCTTTGGTGCATTTTCCTGTGAGGTTTTTGCCATTTGGATTTCTCTCTCTTTAGCCAGTTTTACGACCTGTGCCTGATCTTCTGCTTCAGAAGCTTTTTTACTTTCCTGAGCATATAGATTGATACTTAATGCTATAAATGCGATGATGTATAATGATTTCATGATAGTTTATTTAATGTTTACCAATACTTTTATTTTTCCGACTGAGTTTTGATCATAATCCTGAAGCGCTTTACCAATTACCTGTCCGATTTTCACTTTTTTGATATTGGCTTTCATAGCAACTCCGGATTTTGATGAGGTTACCAGAAGATCTCCTCTTTTAATTTTTCCACCCTCAAGACAAACTTTAGTAGGAATAACCCCGATGACCCCCATCGGAACTTTTCCGATTAATTCAGAATCAATATTTTCTTCTGTTAAAAGAACTCCCGGTTTTGTAGCGTAAACTCCGGCAACAAGAGTGGAATATGGTTTTGAAGATTTTTCTACGGTTCTGTCTGTATCAGTTGAGATCACTAAAATATCACCTGGCTCATATTCAGAAGTATTTCCTTCAACATCGAAGGCTTCAGCTAAATCGGCGCCGCTATTTTGTGTTCCTCCATTAAAGAATCCTGTTCCTGTTTTGTTGATACGGGCCACGTTAGTCGATGCACTCTGATATACAGCAATATTACCAGACGGACCTTGATGATTAACGAGTAAAGTAGATCCTGTTCCGGTTGTGGTTATATGTACTACCGGCTGACCGTTGGCATTATTAAAGTTTCTGAAATATCCGGCTCTACCAGTCCCGAAATTCGGAATCCAGCCATAAATAGCGGAACCTGTTCCGTCTACTGTAGCTTCAACACCATCTCCATTTCCTCCGGCATTTGCGGTAATCCCATTTCCGGCGCCTTCTGACAGTGCAATTAATGCGGGCCCGTTTCCTGATGGATTTCTTTGATAGAATAAACCGCCATAACCTCCGGTACCAATAGATTCACCGTAAACTCCCGCAGTTCCGAAATTGGCAAATATTGAATTTACTTTGCCATGTAATGCTGCAGAAGTACCATTCGTGTTGTCTACGAAAAAATCTCCGGCCATACCGTTTCCGACTGTTTTTGCCGTAACTACAGAATTTGTATTTGAGGTATTGAAATTTTGGAATTCCGCGGGCTTTCCTAAACTGAATGTTGGAGTCCAGCCATAGATTGCGCGACCGGCTCCATCAACATTAGCTTCTACCGCATCACCGTCTTTTCCGGCATTGGCAACAATAGCATCACCATTACCATCTGTTAAGGAAATTAATGCTGCTCCATTTCCACTTGGATTTGATGCATAAAATAATCCGGCACGTCCTCCTGTTCCTGAAGAAATACCAAAAATACCTGCGGCACCGAAGTTTCCGAAGATGGTATTAACTTCCCCTCTTACTGCTGCACCCACACTGTTTGTATTGTCAACTAAGAAAGATGCGGCGTTACCCTGTGTATTGTCAGGAATATTTCCGTTACCGTTGGTTTCAACCTCGAAAGTATTATTTATATCATTTGAAGCATTGGTGTTTTCAAAACGCCCGGCGCGTCCTTTACTACTGTTTATTCCCACTTGACCGTAAACACCAATACCAGTTCCTGTTGTATTGGTAGCCACAAAACCTCTTACTCCATACCCTCCACCATCATTTCTTCCGACTACTGCTCCTGCAATATCACTGGTTGTTCGTCCTACAACTGCTTCTCCTGCGCCACTATTGTCTCCGATAATACCGGCTGATGTCTGCTGGCTGGTAATCCCATGAATGGCAAATCCGGATCCTGTAGAACTGAAAACCCCTGCTCCGGTTCCTGTTGTAGAAACATTGATGACGGTTCCGTTACCCAAAGTGTTGGCATTGATTACATTATTACTGTTAGCATTGTTGGATATTGCAAAATTAGCTGCAATACCATTGTTGCTTGTTGCATTAAGACCCGTTCCGGTATTGCTGTTTGCAAAAACTCCGTATCCGTTCCCTGAAGCATTTCCGTAAACTCCTATTCCGGCAGGAGTAACTCCGTAAACTCCCCAGCCACTTCCGGCCTGGCTTCCCCACATGCCTATCCCCAAACCTCCGGTTCCGTTATTGATTCCCCGAACTCCTGAAGAAAAACCTCCGGGTGCTGTATTGCTTACGATACCGCGTACAGAAGCGACGCTTGAAGTAGTCGTGTTGTTAATACCTTCAATAGAAGTTCCGTCGCCATCATTGATTAAAGAAAAAAGATTTCCGGCATTATTAACGGTATTGGTATAAGGAATTGCGAAGCCACCACCGCCGCCACCGGCTGTTTTGGCATACATCGCGTACGGAACGCTTAATAGCTGGCTTGTTCCTGTGATAGTATAGGTTGTACCACCTGACGGATCTGTTTCTGTTTTTAAATAATAGTTTCCTGTAGACCAGTTGATTGCATTAAATGTACCTGAAAGTACTGTACCTGAACCTATTTCAAGAGTGATTAATCCGTTGATATTGGTATTTCCGACAAGCCTTTCAGAATATACGGCTGCTCCCGCAGGAGAACCCTGTAAGATGCTGGCTCTTATTCCTATGCTTTGATTGGCCAGTATCTGGCCGGAATTATTTCTTACAACAGCCTGATAGCTCATTTTTTCGGGTACTTGTGCATAGGAGAGAAAGGTCCCGAGTAAGATACCCACAGAGAATAATATTTTTTTCATGGTGCTTATTTTTTAATGATTTTAAATGTTTTTATGTTTTTGCCTTCCTGATTAATCCGGATGATATACATGGCGGATGGAAGCGAGGAAAAATTAAACTCAGATTTGGATTGAGTGATTTTATCCTTTTTTATCAGTTTACCCTGAGCATCGAATAACTGGTATTCGGAATCTTTATAGCTGTTTGTCGTAAAATCTAAATACAAATAGTCTTTAAAGGGGTTAGGATAAAGTAAAATGTCTTTTTCAGCTGATGAGGTTTCTGTTGTAGCAAGTGTTGAAATTTCAAAGGCTTGTTGTACGCCTTCCAGAATTTGATTACTGCCTTTTGTGAGATAGGCTACTTGCCCTACACTATAAGAAACCGAACCGTTACCTCCTGTCGCATTTCCTCCTGTGGCCAGAACTGCAGATTGGGCTTTGAGCAGGCTGACGGGAATAAGGAGCAGAATGAAAAAGAAGCAGTGAATAGATGTTCTTTTCATATAAAATAAATTTGTGGTTATTAATTGGTTTATCCAAAATATCTATAAGAATTTTGGAAGACTAAATTACCACATATCGTCACTGAAAATTGAGAAAATAGACAAACGACAAGAATAATCGACAAACGACAAAAAGTGGAGATATTTGTGTTGTTTGTGGTTTAAATATAATATTGACGGTGTTTTTTAAAAATCAGATTTTAGGGCCAAAAAAGGATAAATTATCTTTGTAAGCTCTTCCGATAGGAAGTTTGATATGATGTACAAGTTCTACTTCATGAGTGTTTTTGCTTCGGATGAGATGTCTGGGAACTGCATAGCTTTTGTGTATCCGGATAAAAGAATCAAAATAGGATTTGTGGAGTAAATTTCCAAGCGAATCGAGAATGCAATGTTTCTTTTCTGATGTGATGATTCTGGTGTAATCTTTTAATGCTTCAAGATAAAGGATATCTGTAATTTTGACCTGATGAATATTTCCGCTCTCTTTAATTTTAATGCTGTTTTCTCCAAGTAACATATCAAAACATTCTGATTTTTCTTTCATTTCGAAATAATCAAAAAGCTTTTGCATCGAATAGTGAAAGCGCTCTGTTTTCAAAGGTTTTGCAATAAAATCGAAAGTGTCGAGCTCAAAAGTCTCAACAGCGAATTCCGGATGGGAGCTGATAAAAATACACGCCGGAATTTTATGGGCAAGTTTTCGGAATGCCATGCCGCTCATCCCTTTCAGTTGGGTTTCAATGAATAGAAGGTCAATAGGAAGATCGAGACAGGAAATTGCTTTTTCTGCAGAATCAAAAGAGCCTACCACCTCTATGTTCTCATATTGTTTAAGATGATGATGAAGAACCAGCTTATCCAGTTCGTCATTATCAACAATGATACATTTAATATTGGTAATCATGATTCTCCCGGTTGTTGGTTTTTATAATAAAAAGCAAATTTTATGATTAAAATTCAAAAATTAGCATTATAAAGTTATTAAAATTCTATAAATCAACAATATGATTAATTAAAGTTAATATTTAATAATAATTGGCTTAAAGATTGTTTTGCATTTTTTACCGAAAAATGGTAACTTGTAAATCTCACAAACATAGATAGAACTTAATGCTAGAAAAGAAAGAACATAATTACGAAAAAGTGGTTTTGGTAGGTGTTGTTACGCAGCATCAGGATGAGGAAAAGCTTCAGGAATATATGGATGAGCTGGAGTTTTTGGCCTATACGGCCGGTGCTTCAGTGGACAGACGTTTTACTCAAAAATTAACTCAGCCTGACTCCAAAACCTTTATTGGAAGCGGAAAGGCTCAAGAAATAAAAGAATATGCAAAGGAAAATGAAATAGGAACCATCATTTTTGATGATGAATTGTCGCCTTCGCAGCTTAAAAATCTGGAAAGAGAAATTGAAGTTAAAATTCTCGACAGAACGAATCTTATTCTTGATATTTTTGCTCAAAGAGCTCAGACTTCTTATGCAAGAACACAGGTAGAATTGGCTCAGTACCAATATCTTTTACCCCGACTGACCAGAATGTGGACTCACCTTGAGCGTCAGAAAGGGGGAATCGGGATGAGGGGGCCTGGAGAAACAGAGATCGAAACCGACAGACGTATCATTCGTGACAGAATATCATTATTGAAAGATAAGCTGAAGACGATTGATAAGCAAATGGCAACACAGCGAAACAACCGTGGAAAAGTGGTGCGTGCAGCGTTGGTAGGATATACCAATGTTGGAAAATCGACTTTAATGAATGCGCTTTCAAAATCGGAAGTTTTCGCTGAAAATAAGTTGTTTGCAACCCTTGATACGACGGTAAGAAAGGTGGTGATCGGAAATTTACCGTTTCTGTTGACGGATACGGTTGGATTCATCAGAAAATTACCGACTCAGCTGGTAGAATCTTTTAAATCTACACTGGATGAGGTACGCGAAGCCGATTTGCTGATTCACGTGGTAGATATTTCTCACGAAAGTTTTGAAGATCATATTGATTCTGTGAATCAGATTTTAATGGAAATCAACGCACATCAAAAACCGATGGTAATGGTTTTCAATAAAATTGATGACTTCAGCTATGAAAAAAAGGACGAAGATGATCTTACTCCGTCTACAAAAAAGAACATCTCTCTTGAAGAATGGAAAAAAACATGGATGGCAAAATCAAAATATCCAACGGTGTTTATTTCGGCTCTTACAAAAGAGAATTTTCCCGAAATGAAAAAAATGATCTATGATGAGGTCATGAAAATTCATATTTCGAGATTCCCTTATAACGATTTCCTTTTCGAATATTTCGATAACGACGAGGAAGAAAATAACGACTAATGAAATATTACTTTTTCCTATTCGTGTTGATGTCAATTTTTGGTTTTGCTCAGAAATCAAAAATTGATTTCAAGGGTATTGAAAAAAATCTTACCAATTCCAAATCTACTTACAATTACGAAAAGCTCATTTTCAAGTATAAAGGATATCCAAAATCATTAGATAGCATAGAAGCACAGTATTTATACTACGGAAGGAATTTTATAAATCCTAAAGTCTCTACTAACGATGATGATTTTAAAATCCTTGCGGAAGCTTTTAAAGATAACAATTTTGAAGACTGTATTAAGCAGGGAAAGATTCTATATGAAAAAGATCCTACCAATCTGGATATTCTTCTGATCTTGCTTCGTGCCTATGACAGTAAAAAAGATGGGGATAATTTTATGCATCACATCAGTCAGTTTCGCACACTTACGGACGCTATAAAGTCTTCCGGTGACGGAAAATCTGAGAAAACAGCTTACCTCGTGAACTCTGTAGGTGATGAATATATCTTACTGAATATTCTCAATATTGGTCAGGATTATACGCGCGGTTCAAAAGCTGCAAAAGACGGGATGTATGATATCTGGGAAAAAGAAGGCAACAAAATTTACATCAAAGTATTATATTTAAATCTATAAATCAAATCATAAAAAAACAGCTTAGTGGAGTTATATTATTCATTTTCAGCTTTAATCGTATTAGCATCAATATTCGCATATCTTAATTACAGATTTCTTAAACTTCCGAGTACGATCGGAATCATGGTGATTGCCATTGTAGTTTCTATATTTCTGGTTTCTTTCGGAGAGACTATTTTACCCAGAACTTTCGGACATCTTCATAATCTGATGAGCAGCATCGATTTTACGGAGGTACTGATGGGAGCAATGTTAAATTTTCTGCTCTTTGCAGGGGGAATTCACATTAATATCAATGATCTCAAAGAACAGCTCAGACCTGTGGTGATATTTTCAACACTGGGAGTTGTTATCTCGACTTTTGTTGTTGGTTTTGGGATGTTTTATCTATTACCGTTTTTAGGGATTAACCTACCGTTTATTTACTGTCTTCTTTTTGGAGCCTTGATTTCTCCGACTGATCCTGTGGCGGTTTTAAGTATTTTGAAGCAGGCTAATGTTTCGAAATCTTTGGAAACTAAAGTAGCAGGAGAGTCACTTTTCAACGACGGTATGGCGGTGGTTGTATTCTCTGTAGTATTGCAGCTGGCTATTGGTAAAGAGGTAGATCTCGGGGTTGAAAGTATAGGAATATTACTATTAAAAGAAGCCGGTGGAGGAATACTGCTTGGAGTCATTCTGGGTTGGATCACCTCAAGACTGATGCGGGAAGTGGATGACTATATCATTTCTGTTTTAGTAACACTTTCGGTGGTGATGGGTGGTTATCTGATTGCCAGACAAATGCATATTTCGGGGCCGTTGACAATGGTAGCAGCAGGATTGTTTATGGGGAATTTTAATGTTAAATTTAAAATGAAATCTATTACTCAGGATTATCTGATCAAATTCTGGGAGTTAATTGATGAAATCCTGAATGCTGTTTTATTCCTGTTTATCGGGTTTGAACTTTTAATGATAAAAGATCTGAGACACTTTATCGTTCCGGGATTGGTAGCCATTGTCATTGTTTTACTGGCAAGAGTAATTTCAATCTGGGGACCGACGAAGTTTATGCGAACAACCTTCAGTCCGCAAACTGTGAAAGTATTGGTTTGGGGTGGAATACGGGGTGGAGTTTCTATTGCCCTGGCGATGTCAATTCCTAAAAGCGAATACAGCGAAATTATTTTAAGCATCACATACTGTGTCGTTGTATTTTCTATTATAGTTCAGGGGCTTACCATTGCTAAAGTGGCGAATCCTAAGAAAATTGCAAAAGAAGAAGAGGAGCTGGAAAGCATTGTTCTGGAAGAGAAACATTAGTAACATTAATATAAAAAAATGGAGCATACTGTAACGGTTTGCTCTTTTTTTATGCTCGAAAAAACTTTATTATTGTGAGCTTGGTAAGTCTGTAAAATACAAATTAAACAAAGATGAATATGATAAAAGAAATCCAGGAAGCATTAGCCATCCTCTCCGTTCCGGAAAAAGCGGCATTTTTCCCAAAATTTTTCAAAACCGGAAAAGGAGAATATGGCGAAGGAGATTTGTTTTTGGGAGTAAAAGTTCCGGATCAAAGATCTGTTGCGAAAGAATATTATGCTAAAATTTCATTGCATGAATTAAGCGAACTGCTTTCGTCAAAATATCATGAACATCGCTTAACGGCTCTTTTTATGTTGATTTCAAAATTTGAAAAAACAAAAGATAAGGCGGTAAAAGATGAAATCGTATTATTTTACCTAAATCATTTACAATATGTGAATAATTGGGATCTTGTAGATTCAAGTTGTTATAAGATTTTAGGAAGATATGCTTTTGAAAATCAAAGAGAAGATTTGCTAAGGAACCTTTCGGATTCTGAAGAAATGTGGCATAAAAGAATCGCTGTTGTAGGAACGATGTATTATGTGAAAAAAGGATCATTTGACTTAACCAAAGAATTTGTTACGGCTAATTTAAAACACACTCATGATCTCATGCATAAGGCAAACGGCTGGCTGTTGAGAGAAATGGGGCAGAAGAATGAAGATGAATTAATCAGCTATCTGAATCTCCATTACAAAGAAATGCCCCGTACGTGTTTGCGGTATGCAATTGAAAAACTGGATGAAGAGGTACGACAGGATTATTTAAAAGGCAGGATTTAGAAAATAAGATCGTATTTTTGTTTTTTAAACCTGAATCATGAAAATTTTTCTCAGGAAGCTTATTTTGCTTCTTCCTATGTTATTGCTTACAAGTTGTTTCGATATATTAGATAAAGTCAATGTTAAAGCTGACGGTAGCGGCGAATATACCATTATACTGAATGCCAGTAAAAGCAAAACCAGACTGGCTTCGATCTCTAAAATGGAAACAATTAACGGAAAAAAAGTTCCGAAAAAATCTGAAATTGAGAATAAAATTAATGAAGCTGCCAAAATATTCAGAGCAACTCCCGGCATCAGTAATGTAAAAACTTCGTTGGATTTTGATAATTATATCATTAAACTGAGTTGTAATTTCAAAAAAATTGAAAATGTAAACGCAGGTCTGGAGCAGCTGAAAACCAGAAATATTATCGGTAAAATGATTCCGACGCAGATTTACAGTCAGAGCCTTGAAAAAAAACTGTTTTCCAAAAACAAAGTCAACACATTTAAAAGCGATTACGATAAGATGAGTAAGGCAGATAAAGAAATCTTTAATGATGCCAGATACACTTCCGTTCTGCAATTTGAAAATACGATAAAGTCTCAGTCTAATACTTCGTATATGCTTTCTCCAAACAGAAAAGCCGTGAAAATAGAAGCTAATCTTCTCGATTTCATTCTCCAGAAAAAACAGATTCAAAATAATATCCTTTTCCAATAATTCTAATTTTAAACCATGAAATTGATCCTAAAAAAAACACAAACAATTATCTTCCTTCTCTTTGGCTTTGCCTTTGTTTTTGCTCAGCAAAGTATGAAAATACCAAATGATGCTGTATTCTATATGGAAATTAACGGGAAGCAGCTGAACAAAAAAGTCAACTGGCAGAAGTTTAACCCTTTTTTACAGGAAGTAACGAAAAAAGGAAAGGAAAAACCTTCGTGGACAGATTATTCTAAAACGGGAATTAAATATGATGCTACGCAGTATCATTATGCAGGTTTTAATGATTCTGTAAAGATGTATACTGCGCATTTTATTCTGGATAATAAAGATAAATTTCAGGAGTTTATCAACTCTGCCAAGAAAAAAGGGCTTGAAATTACAAGGAAAAAAAATTATTCGTATGTCGATATAGACGATGATATTTTCGTAGCGTGGAATGGTAATAAGGCGGTTCTTAAAATGATCAGTTACAACAAACCATACAAAAATACATGGACGGATGAAGATACTGACAGTATTGCAATAGTAGCAGATAGTGCGGCTGTTGTAGTAGACAGTGCATATGCAGAAGAGCCGGAAAAACCATTCAATTATAAGGAAGAAATACAGTATCTGAAGGATGATATAAAATATCTGAAAGAGAGTATAAAAGATAATAATGCTGAGATCGCAAGAATGCAGAAAGATATTAAGTATCTCGAAAAACATCACGAGTATCCAAAAGAGAAAAAAGATTCTACAGATCAGGATTATTCTGAAAAAAATACCGAAATTCTGCCGCCTTCTCAGAATGAAAATATGGAAGAGGAAGACTCGGAAGAAGATTTAGCTTTCCAGAAACAAATGGATTCGCTGAAAATAGAAAAATTTAAAATCGTAAAAAAACTGGCGGAAGATTCTTTTGACCAGTATTTCAATTCAAATTTAGAACTGGAAGTATCAAAAGATGTTCTTGCTTTTAGGGATTCCAATTCTGATGTTTTCGTCTATACAGATTATGGCAGAATCGTGAATGACGGAATCTACGGAAAGATGATGAAAAGATATGAGTTCGGAAGCTTTTTTGAGAAGGCTTATAACTCCAACTCTTCGTATAACTTATATTTTGATCAGGATAAAGTAAAACTTGTCAGCAGCTATCAGCACAAGGATGGGGAAGTGCAGAAGAATATTTCGTCATTATATAAAGGAAAGAAAAATAAAAAACTGACAGCCCTAATTAATGATAAAAGTATCGGATACTATTCTATAAATGTTGACGGAAGTAAATATTTTGATCTGATGTACAGTCTGCTTAAAAATTCAGGAGAAGGAGATTATCAAAAAGAAATGGAGCTGATGATGGAAACGATGAAAATTGTTCTTGATGAAGAAGCCATTGCTAAAATAGCACCGGGTAACGGGATTTTTGTGTTAAACGAACTGAAAACAAAAACAGTGGAATACACAGATTACGATTACGATGCTGACTATAATGAAAAGGAAGTTAAAAAAACAAAAGAAGTGGCTATGCCTAACTTTATATTTGCTTTTGCTACAGAAAATGAAGGCTATTGGAATCGTATTTTTAATTTGCTGACGACAAACAAAAAGACGGCGAAAAAATTTATTAAAAAAGGAGAATTTTATTCATTCAAGGAAGAAAAAAATGACGGTTATTTTGATCAGCTGTTGTTTGCGGTGAAAGACGGAATCGTGTATGTTACCACTTCATCGGATAATGTTATTCCTAAAAATCAATCAGAAATTTCTAAAAAGTGGGCAAAAGATGCATCCGGATATCCGGCATCGGGCAGGTTTGATATACAAAAACTGCTGATAGGAATGGAAAAAGAATTTAAGAGCCCTTCGGAAAGAAAGACTCTGGATTTTGTAAAGAAAAATGTAGGTGAAATGTATTTTAAATCTGAAGTAAAAGGCGATAAAGTTGAAACTGAAATTGATTATAATATTAAAACTTCTTCTGAAAACAGCCTGATGTACTTCTTCGATCTGTTTGATGAGATTTATAAAATCAATGAATCTGAGAAAAAACCACAAGTACTATAAATGAAAAAGAAATTGATTGCTCTTGCGGTTTTTCTTATCGCGGTGACTGTTTATCTGATGTTTTATCATAAAGAAAAAACGTTTACAATTGCTCCGGCCAATGCGGATGTAGTGATTTTACTGGATGTGAAAAAAATCAAAAGGCAATATATTTCTAGCTTTCTCAGCCATCCTTCACAATGGTTTGGGAATAAAAAAGGAAAGGTAATTTCTTTAGAAAAATCGGGAGTGAAAATTCCCGATTTTTTGCAGGTTTTTCACCTCAAAAATTCTAAATTTTCAGATTGGTACAGCGTTTTTGAAATAAAGGATAAGCAGAAGCTGATCACTTTTTTAAAGCAGAAAAAATTTACAGATCAGGGAGATAATATTTTCAGAAAAGATCAGATTTTTGTTAAAATAGAAAAGGAGAATCTTATTCTGGGAACTTCTGACAGAGATTTTAAAAATATAAACTACCAGCTGCTTCCTTCCGCTAAGATTGATATTCTTGATGCAGATGAACTTATTACAAACGGTATTGGAAGTATTCTGATCCATTCTGAAGAAAACAGCCAGAACCTTTCTATCAGCCTGAATAATGATGATATTGAAATTAAAAATAACATATATTTTAATCCTCCGACTTCTGTTATTTCTAAATTGTTAAAGACAAAGTCATTTTTTGAAACCGAATTAGATGCTCAGAATATCAATAATTTTGATTTTATTTTTGACCGGAAATCCTTAGATTCTTCTAAAATTAATCATCTTAGAGCAACAGCCCATCTTGAGCAGGTAAATGATACTGTGATCACTTATAGCTATGATGACGACTTTAATGAGATTGAGAAAAAAACTTTTCAAAAAATTATCCAGCCCAACTATATCGTTAGTATTGAAAGTGTAAATTCAGAGAAAACAGAAGAATATTTCCGGAATAAAAAATGGATTAATGCGCAAAATCAGTTTACAGCTATTCCTTTTCAGCCCAATTCTATTGAAAAAAAAGAAAATAGCTTTGAAATAAAATCTACCCGCAAAAAAATGCAGCCTTTTCAAAAGCTGAATGAAAACTATATTTTTGTAAGAAATAATGAACTGCTTTTATCATCTTTGAAAACTTTGACGTTAAATGAAAAAAGAATGATTTCGTCATTGGATTATATTTTCTATGGAAATCGAGATCAGGATTATTATGTACAATTAAAATTTAAAAAAGATGAATTGCCTTTAATTCTAAGGTGACAAAAAATAAATATTGATGGATTCTTCACATATTGCTTTGCTTAAAACATGCACCCATTACTTTTTGCATTTTGTTTTCCCGCTATTTATTGCTTGGGTTTTCTATCGTGAAAACTGGAAAAAAGTCTATCTTATTTTATTGGCTACAATGCTTGTGGATCTGGACCATCTGTTTGCAAACCCAATCTTTGATCCCAACAGAGGAAGTATAGGTTTTCATTTTTTACATTCCTATTATGCCATTGCGGTGTATTTTTTGATGTTATTTTTTAAAGGCAATATCAGGATTATCGGCGTTGGATTATTATTTCATATGCTCACAGATTTTCAGGATTTTTATTTCTGGAGTCATTAAAATATTATTAATATTTTCTTTTAGAATTGTAAAAACCATAGATTTTTTGTATTTTGTAGACACTTTATGAGATTAAAAGAATTTTTGCATTACACGTATATTTTCCCTGTTTTAGCGGTAGTTTATTACTTTTCCGGTTTAATGGGCGGTGGAGTTGTTTATGATATAATTGCAGGTCTTTTACTCACGGGAAGTGTTTTATCGGCAGTACATCATGCAGAGGTTGTTGCTCATAAAGTAGGGGAGCCGTTCGGAACAATTATTCTGGCTCTCTGTATCACCATTATTGAAGTTGCGTTAATCATCTCACTGATGGTGGCCGGCGGAGATCAGGCGATCACGCTGGCAAGAGATACCGTTTTTGCAGCAGTAATGCTTATTCTTAATGGTATTCTGGGAATCTGTATTTTGGTAGGAGGGGTTAAATATCACGAGCAGTTTTTTGCAAGAACATCTGCGACAACCTACCTGGTAAGTATTATCTCTATTTTGGTACTTACATTGGTTCTTCCCAATTTTACATCGAGTGTGAACGGTCCTTTTTATAATCAGGCACAGTTGATCTTCGTCTCCATTGCCTGTCTGGTCATTTATGGGATATTTCTTATGGTTCAGACGGTAAGACACAGAAGTTATTTTATCGTTCCTGATGAGCATCCTGAAGAACATTATATTCCATCTTTAACCAAAACACTCGTGAGTTTTGTCTTTCTGGTTGTGTGTCTTGCCATAGTAGTTATGATGGCAAAAGGACTTTCTACAACGATTGAAAATATGGTACAGAGCTTCGGAGCTCCAAAGTCTTTAGTAGGAGTAATCATTGCGGCAGTTGTACTGCTTCCGGAGGGTGTTGCTGCGATCAGAGCGGCTAGAAGCAACCAGATTCAGTCCAGTTTAAATCTGGCTTTAGGATCTGCTTTAGCAAGTATAGGGCTTAGTATTCCTGCAGTTTCAGTGGTTTGTATTATGTATGATATCCCACTGGTTTTAGGATTGGATAAAAAAGATATTATTCTTCTTTCCTTATCGGTATTTATCGTAATGCTTTCATTGAGCAGGGGAAAGACAAATGTTCTTTACGGAACAGTTCTGCTGGTCAATCTGGCGGCTTATATTTTTACGGTGATTGTTCCTTAATTGCAAACTTTAGAAACACGGATCAATTTTTAATTCGGGATTTTATCGATTATAATCTTCTCGCCAATTCCATTTTAAAAGCCATCAGTTTGGCAATATTCTCAGATTTATAGATAGCCATTTCTGCATTTTCGCCTACAAAATTTTCTTCAATGGTTGTTCTCCATAATTCAAGCCACTTGTTAAAGTGTTTCTGCTCCATTGCTTCTATTTCGTTGACCGGAAAATGAACGCCCATCGGATTGCCTTTATAGGTCATTTGGCCGAAAAGAATGGATTCCCAAAAAGAATACATTTTAGGAAGATGTTTTTCCCAATCTACTTTTGCAATATCTGTAAAGAAAAAACTAATCGTTTCATCCTTAACTACTTTAGCATAAAATGAATTAACAAGGTGTTCAATGTCCTCTTTTGATTCCAATTTTTTCATACTTCAAAGTTAATTTAAAATCAAATGAGAAATTCAATCGCAGGCTTGATAAATTTCATGAAAACAATATTTTATCTTTACATATCGGAAAATACGAAAGAGATGATGAGCCGGGAAAAGGATTAGCCTTTCGTATGGACAGATAAAAACAAATGAGATAAAAAATGGCAAGAGGTTTTAGAAAAAGAATCCGTCAGAAGAATACTGAAAATAGTGGTTTCGGAGCCAGTGCTTCAGGGAGATTTATCAAAAAAGATGGTCTTCCGAACGTAGAACGGAAAGGAGTAAATATTCTTAACCGGTTCAGTTGGTATCATACGATGCTCGATTTATCGACTGTTCAGTTTCTTACTTACCTGGTGACGGCCTACATTGTGATAAATTTGATTTTTGCCTTTATTTATTACTTAATTGGGGTAGAGCATCTTACCGGAATTGATAAAAGCGATCCGTTAAATGAATTTATCGATGTCTTTTTCTTCAGTTCACAAACCTTTACTACGGTAGGTTATGGCAGGATAGCACCTGTTGGTTTTATGGCAAGCCTTGTAGCTACTTTTGAAGCATTTCTGGGATTGCTTACCTTTGCCATTGCAACGGGATTGTTTTATGGGCGGTTTTCTCGTCCGAGAGCTTATCTTAGATTTTCAGATGTGGCGGTCATTGCTCCTTTTCAGGAAGTCACAGGATTGATGTTCAGGCTGGCTCCTTATAAAAATAATGCATTGACGAGTGCGGAAGTTGTGGTTTCTACAGCAATTGAAGTCAGTGAAAATGGGGAATCAAAAACCAATTTTTATACCTTAAAAACACATTTGAATCATATTAATACATTGGCTCTGAACTGGACAGTGGTTCATAAAATAGATGAAGATTCACCGTTTTATGGCTTTACAGAGGATGATTTTAAGAATACACCGATTGAAATTATTGTTCATGTACGGGCTTTTGATGAAGTGTATTCAAATACGGTAGTGCAGCGCTCGTCCTATGTTTCGAAAGAAATTACATACGGCGCAAAATTTATTCCGATGTATTATCCGGCGAAAGATAATGCGTTTACCGTACTGGATTTAGATAAAATCAATGAATATAAGGCAGTAGAGATGCCTATTTTAGTGGAGGAAGAATAAATGAATTTAGAATTTTACAAAAAACAGGCTTTACAAAAGCAGAAAGAACATAAAAAATTTCTGGACGGATTAAAGAAAAAACCGCCCAAAAATCTCGATTATATCGTTCAGGAAACTCATGAGGAGGTTTTTGAGAAGATAGATTGTTTGCAATGTGCCAACTGTTGTAAAACTACCGGGCCATTGTATACGGAGAAAGATATAGAACGTATTTCAAAGCATTTACGGATGAAATCTGCTGATTTTGAAGCAAAATTTCTGAGAGTCGATGAAGATAATGACAAAGTTCTGCAAAATCTTCCATGTTTTTTTCTGAATGAAGACAACACCTGTTCAATCTATGAAGTGCGTCCAAAGGCATGCCGAGAATATCCACACACAGATCGGAAAAAAATCTATCAGATAAATAATTTGATGGTAAAAAATACACTTATCTGCCCTGCAGCATTTGAATTCGTTGAAAGAATTATGAAAAATTTAGGAAAGTAGATGATAATCCCAAATCGTCTTAAAGTGTTATAAAGTACGTTAAATAAGTACTTTACATATAATATTAGTGATTGGAGCTTCGTTCTGAAAGAAGTAAACAACTAAAATATTATATTATGAAAAAGTTAATTTTAACTGCCGTATTTTCATTAGCAGGTGCAGGTGCAGTATCAGCTCAATCACAAAATCAAACGACAACCCAACAGCAAACTCCAGGTAATCAGACAGCAACCCAACAAGGGCAGCAGCAAACTACACAGGGGACTGCAGGCTGGGGAACAGCTTCAGGAACGAGCGGACAAACACAAGGCTCTACAACCACGACTGTAGATCCGGCTGCAACTACAGCAACTGATGCATCGACAGTAACTGAAGCTACAGCAACTACAGAAACCACTAAGCCAGCAGATGCTACAGCCGAAACAAAAAAAACTAAAAAGAAAAAGTCAAAGTAAATATTTAACAAAGTAGAAATGGTAATCCTGAAATGTAATGTTTCAGGATTTCTTTTGATCAATTTCTGCCATCCTGAATTTTATTATTTTGTCGATTAGATCAATAGGAAGCTCTCCGTTAACAGGAAATTGTACGGCTCCTTTTGAAAACTTATATTTTTTCTCAAGAAAGTCTTTTTCAAAATTTTTAATGCCCTCAGCTCCGGGGTAAAAACCAATATGTTTTTTATATCCTGCAAAATAAATTAGCGGTTTCCCTCTATATCTGAAAGCGGGCATCTGATAGCCTATATATTCTTCGATTTCAGAATCATGTCTGTGTATATTCTGCCTTAATGCTTTAAGCTTTTTCCGGATATCTTCGGAAAACAAAAGAAGGTATTCATCAATATTTTTAAAGGTGTTTTTCATGGATTAAAAATAAAAAAAGCGTTGAATATATCAACGCTTTCTCCTTTCACTTTTTACTTTTTTCCCATTTATAATCCCGGGAACAGGTTATATCAAAAAAGGTCGGGAAAACTTCCCAACCTTTATATTTTATACGACTCCTTGAGCCAACATTGCTTCTGCAACCTTTACAAAGCCGGCGATATTCGCTCCCTTTACATAGTTTACATAGCCGTCTTCCTCTTTTCCGTAGTCTCTACACGCTTTGTGGATTCCGATCATGATCTCTTTTAGTCTTGCATCAACTTCTTCAGAAGTCCAGTTAAGACGAATAGAGTTTTGGGTCATCTCCAATCCTGAAGTAGCTACCCCACCAGCGTTTGACGCTTTACCAGGTGAGAATAATACTTTGTTATCTAAGAAATAGTTGATGGCATCTAGAGTTGATGGCATATTTGCTGCTTCAGTTACACAAAGACATCCGTTTTCAACCAAAACTTTAGCATCCTCAAGATCAAGTTCGTTTTGGGTAGCAGATGGAATGGCAACATCACATTTCACTTCCCAAGGACGTTTTCCGGCATGGAATTCTGCAGAAGGATATTTTTTAGCATAATCTTCAGCTCTGTTGTTTCCAGAAGATCTTAATTCTAATAAATAATCGATCTTTTCACCATCAATTCCGTCTTTGTCATAAACGTATCCGTCTGGTCCGGAAAGTGTTACTACTTTTCCTCCTAGTTCAGATACTTTTTTTATAACTCCCCATGCTACGTTTCCGAAACCTGAAACCGTTACTGTTTTATCTTTAAAAGTTTGTCCGATTGTTTTAAGCATCTGTTCTGCAAAGTACACAACGCCATATCCTGTCGCTTCAGGACGGATTAATGAACCTCCGTATGCAAGACCTTTACCTGTCAGTACACCTGTAAATTCATTTTTGATTTTCTTGTATTGCCCGAATAGATATCCGATTTCTCTTGCTCCAACACCGATGTCTCCGGCAGGAACGTCGGTCTCAGGACCTACGTGCTTGCAAAGCTCTGTCATGAAAGCCTGGCAGAAACGCATTACTTCCATATCAGATTTACCTTGTGGATCAAAATCTGAACCTCCTTTACCACCTCCCATTGGAAGAGTCGTTAAAGAGTTTTTAAATACCTGCTCGAATGCCAAGAATTTAAGAACCGAAAGGTTTACAGTAGGGTGGAAACGGATTCCTCCTTTGTATGGTCCGATCGCAGAGTTCATCTGAATTCTGAAACCTCTGTTTACCTGGATTTCTCCTTTGTCATCAACCCATGGAACTCTGAAAATAATAATTCTTTCAGCTTCCGCCATTCTCTCAAGAAGCTTCATTCCTGTATACTCCTTTTTCGTCATAATGAAAGGGATTACAGTTACAGCAACTTCTTTTACGGCTTGTAAAAATTCTGGCTCATTAGGGTTTTTTGCCTCAATTTTTGCAATAAACTCCTGGATTTTCTGGTCAATATTATATTGTTCCATATATTAAGGTTGAATATTATTGTCAACAAATTTAATTTTTTTTTCAAGATTCACAATACCTTATTTGTTGATTGTTAAAAATTTAATAATAATGTGTCGAAATATTATTGAATTGATAATTTATGATTAAATATTATTAAAAATTAAATGTTATCTCTGAAATAATGAAATATTAAGAAATCATTAATTCTTAGATTGCCACAAATTGTCTCCCAGAAAGCGATTTAATTTTCCCCAAAAGTTCCAATTCCAAAATTATTGGTAAAATTCTATAAGAGGGGAGTGAAATTTTTTCGGATAAATCATCCAAAGAAATGTATGGTAGATTTGTAATTGATGTATATATTAATGTTTGATTTTCAGATAATTGTATTGTTGATTTGCTTTCAGGAAAAAGCTCGTGAATTTTACTTTGAAGTTTATTAAAATCTAAAGAATCAATAAGATCTTTCAGGGTCGAAATAGCAGACGCTTTGTTCTGAAAAATCAGATGGTTACATCCCTGACTGTATTTATCTGTGATTTTCCCGGGTAGGGCAAAAACTTCCCGATTGTAATTGTTGGCAAATGTTGCGGTACTTACGGAACCTCCGCCAAACCCTGTTTCAACTACGATCGTAGAAGGTGAAATTCCTGCGACAATTCTATTTCTCTGAATAAAATTTTCTCTGTCGGGCTTTCGGGATGAATTAAATTCTGTAAATAAGGCACCTTCTTCCTGAAGTATTTTCTCTGAAAGAGTTTTGTTTTTTGAAGGGTACAGAAGGTGAAAGCCATGCGCGAGGACAGCAACTGTAGATATTTTATTATGAATAGATTGCTCATGAACCTCTTTATCTACACCTAAGGCCAGACCGCTCACGGAAATGAAATTACAGTTTTTGGTTTCCTCAAAAAAATCGTGGATAAACTGTTTCCCATAAAGGGTCATATTTCGGGTTCCTACAAGACTTACTTTTTGTTTTGAATCATCAAATGTTCCCTTTTGATAAAGGATAGCGGGAGCATCATCACATTCGTTCAAAAGAAATGGAAGCTCATTCAGATGTCTTAATTTTATCTGAATATTATTCTTTTCGCAAAAATGAAGTTCTTTTTCTGCAAATTTCAGATACTCAGGATGACCAATTTCAGAAACGGCTTTACGACCGATGCCGTCAACTTTACGGTATTCTTTTTTTGCATTTTCCCATGCTTTTTTTGCGCTGCCGAAAATTCTTACCAGTTTATAAAAATTGATATCGCCAATGAGTTTACATTCACGCAGGGCGATTGCGTATAGATGTTCTTCAGAATACATTTGTGTCTTTTTGTTTTCACAAATGTAGAGAATTAAGTTTTACTTTTTTCTTAATTCTTCCAAATGATCCCAGATATCATCCTTTTTTTTGTAAGGCAGTTCCAAAAAGTCTTCAGGATGGTTTTCTTTGTATTCCTGCCATAATTTGTCATCCTTTTCATTGTAATAATTTGGAAATTCCCAGATGTATCTTTTCTTTCTCTCACCAACTTTTTTAAACATAAATGCAATAATACTTCCTACCACAGCGCCCGAAAGGTGGGCTTGCCAGGAGATTTTGCTGGGCTCATTAAGATTATAAAAAAACTCTTCAGGAAACATCCCCCAAATTAAACTTCCATAATACAGAACCACCAACAGAGAGATGGTCAGAAGCTTCATATTCCATTTAAAGACCCCACTGAAAAAAAGAAAGAAAGCCAAAACGTAGACAACGCCACTGGCGCCTATGGTACAGGTGTACATATATTCACCTGTAAGGATGTCAACCGGAGGCAGTAGCCAAACCAATAAACCTGTGGCCAGCCAGCCGAGTACAAAAACTTTATTGGCGACTAACGGATAAAACTGGTAAAGCAGAAACATTAATACAGCAATTGGAATTGAGTTTCCCACAATATGATCAAAGTTTCCATGTAAAAGAGGCGAGGTGATAATTCCTAATAAACCTTCAGGCATTAAAGGAATAATTGCACCAAAGCAACTTTCAAAAAAGCCCTGTAACTGTAAGAAATAGCCCAGCCACATTGCAGAAAGCATCAACAAAGGGTTGATAATGGCTTTTTTGGAAATTACATTTTTAAACATGATGGTGGTACGTCAAATGAAACGCCAATGATAAATTTCGGAAAAAATGTCGATGATTTTAATAGTTCATTATTATTTTGAGACAAAAGGTTATGATTTTCATCAGGTTTTAATTTTTACACTTAATATTTTGTCACTTAATTGATTAAAGTGGCTTGGTTTTAGTATTCAAATGCAAAAAAAACATATTGTTGAAAATATTCAGTGAGATTATTTCTTGTTTTTAATCAAAAAAATTATATTTAATATTTTTGCAAATGAAAATTTTTGAATAATGAAGAAGTTTCTATTGTTTATTTCCCTTTCTTTCGGGATTTTTAGTAATGCACAGGTCGTAATTGTGGATACGCCGACTGTAAAACAACCGATAAAAGTGGTAGATACCATTAAGCATTGGTCAGTTTTAGGAAAACAATCATTAATGATCAATCAGGCTGCTTTCTCAAATTGGGTTGGCGGTGGAGCCAACAATGTGGGTTGGCTGGCTGCGTTGGATTATAATATTACGTATGAAAATGACAAAGACCTTTGGGAGAACATTATCCTTTTAAACTATGGTCAAAATGATACCCAGGGCATCGGTGTCAGAAAAACACAGGACGTGATTAATGTTTCTACCAATTATGGAAGAAAAGTTTCAAAAAGTTGGTATCTTTCGGTAGGAGCAGGTCTTCTTTCACAGTTTTCAGCAGGGTATGAAGACGGAAATAACCCTGAAGCGAAGAAAATATCCAACTTTATGGCTCCGGGATATGTGAATGTAGGTATTGGTATTACCTACAGACCGAATGATAATCTGAATGTAACATTAAGACCAAGTAACGCGAGATGGGCTTTTGTATTGGATAAAGATTTACAGGTGGCAGGAAATTATGGTCTTAAGGCAGATGGAGATTCTTCTTTGCTGCAATTCGGTTTTCTGGGAACGGCTTCGTATAAATTTAAAATCATGGAAAATGTACATATGACCAACAATGCTTCTGTCTTTTCCAACTACTTGGATCATCCGGAAAGATTGGTTTTAGCATATGGAATGGTTTTAAATTTAAAGGTTAATAAATTCATCTCTTCCAATATCACAGTTGATGTGTTGTATGACCATAATCAGATTCAAAAAACACAGCTTAAACAGACTTTGGGAATAGGTGTGGCTTATACTTTGAATAATGGTGTGAAGCGCTCTGAAAGAAAAGACAGCCAGTGGTGGATTAAAAAATAATGCCACAGAAATAGATGTAAAATTTTATCAAAATCAATAGGAGTGAGCTTTAGCTCACTTTTTAATATACAGAGAATAGGCTTTAGGTCTATCAAATTAAAGAAAAAATAAAAGCACTTCATTTTGAGAAGTGCTTTTTATTATCAATTATATATATTGTTAAAACTCTATATCAACTTCTAATTTCTCAGCCAGAAGCTTTGAAATTTTTTCTTTTAAAGGTTCAATATCGATATTCTGCATCGCATCGTTTGCAAAAGCGTATAATAATAAAGCCTGAGCTTCTTTTTTAGAAATACCCCTTGCTCTCAAATAGAACAATGCATCTTCGTTTAGCTGTCCTACTGTACAACCGTGAGAACACTTCACATCGTCTGCAAAAATTTCCAACTGAGGTTTTGTATCAATAGTAGCACCTTCGCTTAATAATACGTTGTTATTTTGCTGATAAGCATTCGTTTTCTGAGCAATTTTATCTACAAAAACCTTTCCGTTGAAAACTCCGTGAGAATTTCCGCTGAAAATACCTTTGTAGTTTTGATAGCTTTCACAGTTTGGCTGATTGTGGTGTACTGCCGTGTGGTGGTCTACCAACTGATCTTTTCCGATAATCGTGATTCCGTTCATGAATGAATTGATGTTTGATCCATTTTGAATGAAATCCAGATTATTTCTTACCAATTTACCTCCGAAAGAGAATGTATTAACAGTCGTTAAACTGTCTTTTTCCTGTTTTGCAAAAGTATTGTCAATTAAATAAGAAGTATCGTTATCGTTCTGAACTTTGTGCCAGTCTGCTTTTGCATTTGGGTATGTGAAAATTTCCGTCACGGAATTGGTCAGCACATACGTACTGTCAAAATTGTGGTGACTTTCAATGATTTCCACTTTTGCTCCTTCATCTACAATTAATAAATTTCTTGTATTATAGAACGTGTTTTCTTCTTGATTCTGAGAAATATAGAAAACATGGATTGGTTTTTCAATCACAACGTTTTTTGGAACTTTCAAAAAGAAACCATATTTGCAATACGCCTGATTTAAGTTTGTAAAAGCAGATTTATCAGAAGCAATTGTATTAAAATACTGATCAAAAATATCTCTGTGTTTCTCGTCATTCAAAGCATAATTAAATGAAAGAAACTCAACATTTTCAATCGAAACTTTTGATAACTCTTTACGAAGTTTACCATTCACAAAAGTAATCCAGTCAAAGTTCTCTTCACCAAGGTGTAGTTCTTCCAATTGTTCTTTGGTGATATTATGACTTTCTTTTGGAAAAAAGTTATATCCTTTTTCAGTAATCTCCTTTAGGTTGGTATATTTATATTCTTCGTCTTTTTTTGTCGGAAAACCAAGTTTTTCAAACCTTTGAAGAGCGGCTGTTCTATCATCATCCAGAAATCTGTGACGAAGACTCTCCAAAAATTCACTGTGATTTTCTATAATTTGTTCTTTTAATGCCATTACTGGTATATCTGTGGTTTGCACCATTTTTTCTTTTTATTTGAGCTAAAATATTGTCATTCCCATGAACGAGGAATCTAATTTTTATTATTAGAGATTCTTCATTCATCTCGTCTCATTCAGAATGACAACGAGACATTTTTAATCTCTGAAATAATCGGATTTCTCCTTAGTTAAGAAGCCAGTCGTACCCTTTTTCTTCAAGCTCTAAGGCAAGAGATTTATCACCGGTCTTGATGATTTTTCCATTTGCTAAAACGTGAACGAAGTCAGGTTGAATATAATTAAGCAATCTCTGATAGTGCGTAATCAAAAGAACTGCATTTCCTTCATTTTTGAAAGCATTTACGCCGTCTGCAACGATTCTCAATGCATCGATGTCCAATCCTGAATCTGTTTCATCAAGAATAGCCAGTTTTGGATCTAGCATCATCATCTGGAAAATCTCGTTTCTTTTCTTTTCACCTCCCGAAAAACCTTCGTTTAATGATCTTGAAAGGAAGTCTTTTTTGATCCCCAATTGCTCGGATTTCTCACGAATTAAAGCCAGCATCTCTTTTGCAGGCATTTCGGATAATCCTTTTGCTTTTCTGTTTTCGTTCATCGCAGCTTTGATGAAATTCGTCACAGAAACTCCCGGAATTTCTACCGGATATTGAAAAGAAAGGAAAATTCCTTTGTGAGCTCTGTCTTCAGGAGCATCCTCGATGATATTTTCACCTCCGAAAATGATTTCTCCGTCTGTAACCTCATAATCTTCTTTTCCTGCAATAACAGAAGAAAGTGTAGATTTTCCGGCTCCGTTCGGTCCCATAATGGCATGAACTTCACCTGGCTTTATTTCAAGATTGATACCTTTTAAAATTTCTGCGCCATCTTCAATTTTGGCGTGCAAGTTTTTTATTTCTAACATTCGTTAAAACTTTTTCTTTTTAAATTTTATTAACTTCCTCTGTATGTAGAGTATCCAAAAGGTGATAAAGAAATGGGCACATGATAATGCTGATTATCTTTGATCTGGAATATAATCTCAATATACGGATAGAAGCTATCTATTTTTTTACTTTTATAATAATCTCCTGTGAAGAAAATCAGTTTGTATTTTCCGTTGTTTTCGGTTCCTTTTGAATAAGGTAAAAAATCCCCAATTCTGCCATTGCTGTCGGTTTGTTTTTTACTTAAAGAAACCCATTGTCTGGTACTTTCATTATATTTTTCCAATTCTACATTTACATTTCCTGCAGGATGCCCCTCAGAAATATCTAAAATATGGCTGGAAACCTGAAAACTCCCTTTTTCCTGAGCCGAAAGACTCAAAAATAAAACTCCAAAAAATACTACTAAAAATTTTTTCATCGCCGTCTTCATCATTTTTATTTAAATTATCCTACAGAGCCTTCTAATGAAATTTCCAATAACTTCTGAGCTTCAATAGCAAATTCCATTGGTAGTTTATTTAAAACTTCTTTACTGAAACCATTTACGATCAAAGCAATTGCTCTTTCCGTATCGATTCCTCTTTGGTTACAGTAGAAAATCTGATCTTCTCCGATTTTTGAAGTTGTTGCTTCATGCTCCAGCTGAGCAGTCGGGTCTTTGATTTCGATATAAGGGAAAGTATGTGCTCCACATTCATTACCCATCAACAAAGAATCACACTGGGAGAAGTTTCTTGCTCCTTTTGCAGTCGGCATCACTTTTACCAGACCTCTGTATGAATTCTGAGATTTTCCGGCAGAAATACCTTTAGAAATAATTGTTGATTTCGTATTTTTTCCGATGTGGATCATTTTTGTTCCTGTATCTGCATATTGGTGATTGTTCGTCACAGCGATAGAGTAGAACTCACCGATTGAGTTATCACCTTTCAAAATACAAGACGGATATTTCCAGGTTACAGCAGAACCTGTTTCCACCTGAGTCCAGGAGATTTTGGCGTTTCTTTCACAAAGTCCTCTTTTCGTTACAAAATTGAAAACTCCACCTTTTCCTTCTTCATTCCCCGGATACCAGTTTTGTACTGTTGAATATTTAATTTCAGCATTATCCATCGCAATTAACTCAACAACGGCAGCGTGAAGCTGGTTTTCGTCTCTCGATGGTGCTGTACAGCCTTCTAAATAAGAAACATAACTTCCTTCATCTGCAATCACAAGTGTTCTCTCAAACTGACCTGTACCTGCTTGATTGATACGGAAATAAGTAGAAAGTTCCATAGGACATCTTACGCCTTTTGGAATATAGCAGAAACTTCCGTCAGAAAATACTGCGGAATTAAGTGCTGAATAAAAATTATCTCCTCTAGGAACTACTTTTCCAAGATATTTTCTTACTAAATCAGGGTGGTTTTTAATAGCCTCGGAAATGGAACAGAAAATAATTCCTTTTTCCATTAATGTGTCCTGAAAAGTTGTCTTTACAGAAACTGAGTCTATTACGATATCCACAGCAACTCCTGAAAGTCTTTTTTGTTCCTCGATATTGATTCCTAATTTTGCAAAAGTTGCCAATAATTCAGGATCCACCTCATCTAAGCTTTCCAGCTCTGGTTTTGCTTTTGGAGCAGCGTAATATTTAATTGCCTGGAAATCCGGTTTTTCATATTTGATATTTGCCCATTCCGGCTCCACCATTTTTTTCCAGATCTTGAAAGATTCCAAACGCCATTCTGTCATCCATTCCGGCTCCTCTTTTTTAGCGGAAATCGCACGGACAATATCTTCATTTAAACCCGTCGGGAAATCTTCGTAATCAATTTTGGTTTCCCAGCCGAATTCGTATTTTTTATTTTCTAGATCGACTCTTAAATCGTCTTCAGTATATTTACTCATTATTTTTTTTTAGATTTCAGATGATAGATCTCAGATTTCAGATTGGTTCCGACCTCTGAGATCCGGCATCTAATGTCTTTTCTACAAAGAAAAACTTTCTCCACATCCACATGTTCTGGATGCATTAGGATTGTTAAAAACAAATCCTTTCCCATTTAAACCTCCTGAATATTCAAGAACTGTTCCTGCCAGATAGAGGATAGATTTTTTATCTACAATAATTTTGATGTCATTGTCTTCAAAAATTTGATCAGTGTCTGTTTTTTCGTTGTCAAACTTCAAAACATATTCTAATCCAGAGCATCCTCCACTTTTTACCCCAACTCTTATATAGTCTTCAAAAGGCTTAAACCCATCTTCTGTCATCAGTTGGATGGCTTTTGCTTTTGCTTGATCAGATACTTTTATCATTGTATTTATTTAGAATGATTTAATTATGCAAAAATACGAACTAATTTCCGCAATCTCAAATTGAAGATATCTATTTTAATGATTCTGTTCATAGTAAGATTATCATAAAGATGATTGTTAATGTTAATTTTATATAAATTTTCCTCTTGAAATCTGCAAACTCCGTTTTTGATTTAACTTTGAGGGGTATTTTTTATCTATTTAAAAAAATTAACTGTGAAACAGAAATTGATTATTTTTTTTGTATTGTTTTTATTAACAAGCTCCTACGGGCAGACGACAAGGTATATTTATGAGACTTCTGTAAATCCGGATTCCATTAATCTGGTGAGTCTTAAAACGGAAAAAACATTTCTGGATATTAAAGGAAGCAGATCATTATTTATCAGTGAAAATAAATTAATAAAAGATTCTTTGTTTGCATCTTTTAAACCTGAAGAAAAAAAAGAAAATAAAAAAAGAGAGAAGGATTTCTCAGGGCCAGGCAGAAAAAAATATACTGAGCCTACTTTTTTCGAATATTTTATCACTAAACATATTCCTGAGCAGAAGGTTTATTACTATGACAGAGTTGCAGGAAAGCAAATTTATTATCAGGAGGACCGTCCGATATCGTGGAAAATAACAAATGATGTTGAAAAGCAAAATGGTTATCCTGCCCAAAAAGCTGTTGCTGATTTCGGAGGCAGACTTTGGACAGCCTGGTTTACAAAAGATATCAATATTTCCGACGGACCCTATAAATTCTCGGGATTACCGGGACTGATTGTGAAACTGGAAGACGATAAAGGAGATTATAAATTCGATCTTATTAAAAAAATAATCATTCCGAATGCTTTTGAAGAACCGATAAGTCCTGATGCAAAGCAAAGTACAAGACTTGGTTTTAACGGAGATAAAGCAGCTTTAGAACTTGAATTTGCAAAAAATACAAGAAGCATGTCCGGAAACGGGATGTCCGGTTTCAGAGGTGGACAGGGAAAACATGTTGGTGGCATGGGAGGTATGCAGGGCGATAGTCATCGGGGCGGAGCAGGAATGAATGATAGAGGAATGGGAACGGACGGAAATGATATGATGTCAATGCCAAATATGGGCTCGAAAAATACTTCGATGAGAGTTAGTATGAGCGAAAATCCAATTGAATTAAAATAAAATATATATAATGAAAAAAATAGGAATCATTGCTCTAGCATTATTCATACAGACTGCTTTTGCACAAACAAACAGGTTTGTGTATCAGGTTACGATGAAATCGGATGCAGCAAATAAGAATGATATAAAAACAGAAAATGCTTATTTAGATATTTCACAGGAAAAATCTCTTTTTTATTCTGAAAACAGATTTAAAAGAGATTCCATTATGCAGAAAAATTTTCAGAGTGGAGGAGGAAGAGGTTTCAACAGGGAACAAATGGAAGAGTTAAGATCTAATATTAATTATTCTGTTGAAAAAGACAGAACTAATCAAAAAACTCTTTTTAAAGACAGAATCGGCAGAGACGTTTATACTTATGAAGAAGACAGACCTCTTAATTGGAAAATTTCTTCTGAAACAACAAAAATCGGTGAATATAAAGTTCAGAAAGCAGAAACAGACTTTGGAGGGAGAAAATGGACCGCATGGTTTACAACAGATCTGCCCTATCAGGATGGACCGTATAAGTTTGGAGGTCTTCCGGGATTAATTGTAAAAGTGGAGGATGCTCAGGGAGATTATTCTTTTGATTTAATGAAAAATTATAAAATTCCGGAAATAGCTGGTTTGAATCAGTTTGGAAATACCATCAAAGTAAAAAGAACAGATTTTATAAAACAACAGGAAAAATTTAAAAAAGATCCAATGTCTTTTATGAGCCAAGGTGGCGGAGGAGGTTTTTCTCAAACCCGGGTTATGGGTAGTGGTGGAAACCGTGGAGGCGGAGGCCGCGGAGGAAATCAAAATCCGGCAGATATGAAAAAAAGAATGGAAGAGAGGGTGAAAGATGAAGCAAAGAAAAACAGTAACCCCATCGAATTGCAATAAAAAATAAACCCCTGAAGATCTCTTCGGGGGTTTGTGATATATTATTTTCTTATTATTTCAAAAGCTGGTTGAAAGTATCACCTTGTCTGATGTCTCCAGAGTTATATCCTTTCATGAACCATTCTTTACGCTGAGCAGATGAACCGTGTGTAAAGCTTTCCTGATTTACATATCCTTGGGATCTTTTCTGGATATTGTCATCTCCCACAGCTTCAGCAGCGTTAATAGCTGCATCGATGTCTCCGGGCTCCAGAAAATGTTCTCTGCTGTCTGTTTGCTTTGCCCATACTCCGGCGTAGAAGTCAGCCTGTAATTCTGTAGCTACTGATACTTTATTGAGCTGTGCTTCAGAATAATTTCCGCTTGTTCTAGCTTTATTGGTTTCTTCTAAAACGCCTAAAAGATTCTGAACATGATGTCCCATCTCATGAGCCATAACATAGGCAATGGTAAATTCCGTAACCTTAGCTCCGAATCTTGACTGAAGTTCTTTAAAGAAGCTCATATCCATATACACTTTATGATCTGCCGGACAGTAGAATGGTCCCATTGCTGACTGAGCGGTTCCACAACCGGACTGTGTCGTACTTTCGAATAAGACCACCTTTGCGGGACTGTATTTCATTCCGTTTTCAGCAAAAATTTTTGTCCAGGTCTCTTCGTTTTCGGCAGTGATCATCTGTACAAATTCCCGGATTTTAAGCTCGTCCGGCGTTAAATCTCTTTGCTCAGTACTGGCAGTATTACTTCCTGCATTGCCCGAAGAAAGAATCGAAGATGGATCTCCTCCGAGAAAAAATATAATGGCAGCAATAATAAGAGTTCCAAGACCTCCACCTACAACGGCACCGCCGCCCAAGCCTCGCCTGTCTTCTACATTACCGCTTCTGTCGTCTGTCCATTTCATAGTTTGTAATTTTTGTATGTAAATTTAAAAATTTAATGCTTACTTTTTTCGAAAGGACAAAATAATTTTTACAAGAAATTAGCGATTAAGCTGGTTGGTTTTCACCCAATATGATGTAGACTGATAAGCAGATATTGTTTCATTGACCAGATTCTGGTTTTGTTTTTTCAGATATTTCTCATCATAATATATATTGAAATCCGGGGACAATTTCGATGGCTGTTGAGATAATGAATACTGCTTCACCTTTTTTACAGGAGAAATGACCGTTAAATAATTGTCTTTTATAAACCCAAGATCCTCATAGGTGGCCACGTAGGCTTTTGGCTGAAATTCTTTACTGAAAACATCCTGTCCTAAAAATTTGGATTGATAATTAAAATTCAGCAAGCCAAAAAGAGTAGGCATAACATCTATCTGTGACATCAGTTTTGTGAATTTTTGAGGTTTAATAAATCCTTCAGAAAAAATAAGAGCCGGAATTCTGTATTTATCCATTGGTAATTCTGTATCTCCTGCACTAGAAGCACAATGGTCTGCAATGATAATGAAGACTGTATTCTTGTACCATTCCTGCTTTTTTGCCATTTCAAAAAACTTTCTCAGGGAATAATCGGTGTATTTTACACCTCCCTCTCTTGATTTTACATTTCCGGGAATATCTATTCTGCCTTCCGGATATGTGAACGGGCGGTGATTGGAAACAGTCATCCAATGATTGAAGAACGGTTTTCCGCTTTTAGCTTCGGTATTCATGGTTTGAATCGCTTTTTTTGCCATATCTTCATCGGCAACGCCCCAAACATTTGCAAAACTAATTTCTTCCGGTTTGAAATTATTACGATCAACAATTCCATATCCGTTTCCGGCGTAGAAATCCTGCATATTGTCAAAATAACTGTACCCGCCGTACAGGAACTTTACATCATAACCTTTTGATTTGAATACGCTGCCCGTAGTAAATTTCTTCTTATTATTTTCTCTTTTAATAATACTTTCGCCTGCTGTTGGAGGAATACAAAGCGTTAATGCTTCCAGACCACGAACTGTTCTGTTCCCTGTAGCATACAGATTGGTAAATAGCAATGAACGATCTGCTAGGCTATCTAAAAAAGGAGTGATCTTTTCTGTATTGCCATAATGTTCAAGATAATCGGCAGATAAACTTTCCACGGAAATAAGAACTACATTTTTCTTTATTTCAGGCTGATCAGCGGTAACTTCTCTGCTTAAAGCTGAAGGAGAATACTGTTGTAAAAATTGTTTTTCTGCAGTTTTCTGATCTGATACCGGGTAAAATTGGAAATAGTCAAGTTCATTATGCGTGAAGGCCCAGTAAAATTTTGGCAGCCCGTTGGCCTGAATTTCTTCTTCAAAAACGTTACATGATTTGATTTTTGTAGTAAAACTTAAAGCAAATAAACTGATTGCCATTAAGATAACGAATGAACCAAGCAATAAAATCTTTTGTTTTATATTAGGTAGATCAAGAAGTTCTTGTCTTGTTTTTCTATAAATATAAAGGGTTATAGCGCTTGTCACAGCAAGGATGGTCAAAAATAAAGGAACGACCGGGTAGCTCTCCATAATATTGCCGATAACTTCATTGGTATAGATAAGATAATCTACGGCAATGAAATTATATCGCAGTCCAAATTCATTATAAAAGAAGTATTCGCTAACGGCATTGAAAACGATCAATAAAACATATAAAAATAGGGTAATGAAATAAAGAATGTTTCTGATTTTGAGCCTTTTTTCAGGTAGAAATAGCATCAGTCCGAAGAAAATAATTTTTAACCCGATAAATGCTAATGCAATCTCAGCAATAGAGCCGCCATATTGTTTGAAGATATTATTTGGAATTAAAAGAATGTATAAAAATAGTAATGATAATATCCCTAAAATTATATATCCGTAAGGTTTTTGATATTTTGAATTAGATAGAAATAAAAAATAAAATGCCAGAAACGGACAGGTCAAAACGAATACAAAGGAATCATTTACCATACCAATGGATAAAACCTTCAGAATATGTAAAAATCCTAAGTGTGCCGTTGTAATAGGATGAAAAAGGAATATGATTCTTAGGATAAACGAAATAAGAAGATAAAAAACTCCTAAGTAAAGAAAAGGTTTTATTTTTTTTGGGAACATTTGTTTTAACTGTATATTAAATTTCCCGCAAAGATAGTTTTTATGCTAAATTTTTTGATATAAAAAATCAAAACTTAGTTTTTATAGGAAATTTTATGATTTTTAAGTTTATGCTTAAAACATTTGTATTCTCAATAAATAACTTTATTCCTATTGCTTAGCCTATTTTACAAATAAAAAAAGAGCTAGTGTATAGCTCTTTTTTTATTTGAATTTTATAAAATTTGTTAAAATTATGAATGTCCAAAACCAATATTTCCTTTTTTATCAGAAAGATTCTTTTTGAAATCGATCATTCTTAATGCTGTAACTGCTGCCTCAACTCCTTTATTTCCTAAATCACCACCACTTCTTGCAATAGATTGTTCTTTAGTATCATCAGTTAAAACGCAGAAGATAGTAGGAGTATCCGTTAAGATATTACAATCTTTGATTCCTTGTGCTACTGCCGAACAAACATAATCAAAATGAGGCGTTTCTCCACGGATGACACATCCGATTGAAATTACTGCATCATATTTACGTTCTTTACAAAGCTGCATGCTTGCATAGTTCAGTTCAAAAGCTCCCGGAACCGGAAAAAGTTTTATATTTTCAGATTTTACACCTTCTTTTTGAAGGATTTCCAGAGCTGCATCACGAAGATTGTAGGTTACAAAGTCATTCCACTCAGAAAAAACAATGCCGATAGAAAACTCATCGGCATTGGTTATATTAAGTGGCTTGTAATCGGAAAGATTAACTGTTGCCATTTTTTAGTAATATTTAGTCATTTCAATATAAGAATCAGACATTCCGTTGTCGTAGTCCTGATATTTTTCGTCAATTGTAGCAAAATATTTTTTAGCATCCGCATTTTTCTTTAATCCTAAAGCTAAAATACCTGCTTTTCTTGTAAAGTAGTAGGTTGTATAAGGATCGCTGGAAGCAGAAGCTGCTTTGTCTAATAACTGTAAAGCTTCATCATTTTTGTTAAGACCAGATTTAGCATCAGCCATTGCTCCGAATTTCATTGCAACCATAGTCTTATTATCTGATGAGAATTTATCTAAAAGATCATAAGCTTCCTGGAATTTTCCTTCTTTGAATTTTAGCAAACCAGCATTGTAAGCAGAAAGTTTACCAATATTAGTAGAAGAATATTCATTTGCCGTTCCCAGGAATCCTGGGTTAGCAGCAGATTTTCCGCCTAAAGCTTCTTTATCTTTACCTTCAGTAAGGTTTTTTTGAGCAGCAAGGAAGCTTTTTACCGCCTCAGCATTTTGAGGAGCAACAACGAATTGCTTGTAAGCAAAAAATCCTAGTACGCCTAAAATAAGTACTCCAAAAACAATACCTATCGGTTTTGAATATTTTTCTAGGAATCTTTCTGTGTTTAAAGCCTCTCTGTCAAGGTCTTTAAAAAATTCCACTGTTTCTTTACCTTCTTGCTCATTCTGAGCATTCTTTCCCAATTTTGCCATAAATTCTTAAAAATTGAATTGCAAATTTAATTGTTTCTGAGTGATTTACAAAATACTTTGTTTGTATTATTAATAAAAGTGGAATAATTCTTACAAAGAGTAATACAATTATTAATTATGGAACATAAAAAATGCTTTATGAAATGAATCACAAAGCATTTTTGAATTTTATTTTGAGAAGTTTAATATTCTAGAATATGATAGACTTCTGCATTGAATTTATTTAATTTTTCTTCTCCGTTTAATCCTTTCAGTCCAATAAGAAAACTGAACTGTGAAACTGTTGCGCCTTGTTTTTCAACTAATTTTGCAGCGGCTTCTGTCGTTCCTCCGGTTGCCAGAAGATCATCATGAATTAAAATTCTCTGTCCTGGTTTGATCTGCCCTTCACGGGTTTCAATGATAGCACTTCCGTATTCAAGATCATATTTTTCTGAAATAACAGGTGGAGGAAGTTTTCCGGCTTTTCTGATTAAAATAAAAGGAACTTCAAGAGCCACAGCGATGGCAATCCCGAAAAGATAACCTCTGCTCTCGATTCCGCAAACGGCATCTACTTTTCCTTTACTGAACTTTACAAGGTCTTCAATAACTTCCTCGTAAAGTTTTGGATTTAAAAAAATAGGAGAGATATCCTTAAACTGAATTCCCGGAATAGGAAAGTCAGGGATATTTTCAATAGTTTCTTCTAGTTTTTTGATAAGTTCTGGTGAAGTCATTTATTTTTATTAATTGATTTTGTAGCTGGAAATTTTCCAGTCACCATTTACATTTTTAAGACCGAAAGTTACTTTCAGAGAGGTTGTTTTTCCACTTTTATCAGTAACGTCATAAGTTGCATTTACACTTGCTACATTAGGGTTGGTAGCATTGGTGGTAAGATTTTTTACACTTACATTTTTTACAGAACCAAAACCTGAATTAGGGTTTGAGAAAGATTCATAACTTCCCCAGCTTGGATTGCTCGATGCATTATAAGCTGCTTTAAGATTCTGAGAGCTTACATTATTTAAAAAGCTTGACACCGTATTTTTTGGATCTGCAGTCGGCTGTTTTGGAGTTGCCGGAGCAGTTGTCGCTGGTGTATTTGGAGTTGCATTTGGATCTGCAGGTGTTGTAGTTCCAGTATTATTTGGATCAATCACTGCCGGATTCTGGTTTACAGATGTAGAATCTACTTTTGGTGGAGCAGGAACTTTCAGTGCAGAAGGGTTTACATCTAAACCGATCTTAGACATTTTGAACGTTTTTGCTGTTGTTTTTACAGAAACAGTGATGTCAATTTTATTATCAACTACTTTTGCAGCAGGGATTGATGAGAATTTTAAATTAAAACCTTTAAAATTATTATCCTGCATTAGGTTTTTGGCCGTTGCAAGCTTTACACCATTGCTGAAAACTTCAAGAGTAGCTTCCAGACCAGCACCTGTAAATGAAACCGGGTTTCCTGCGGCATCCACAAGTCTTGGTACAATCTGAATAGCTGTTGCTGCACCGGATCCATCGTCTCCGGTAGGTTTTGTCATGATGCTTAATGAGCTTGCCTTAACATCATTTGGATCACTTTCTTTTGCTTTATCATCACCAAAGATATTCATTTCTCCTAATGAAGGAGGCGCTGTACTTGCCCATTCGATCCCGTTTTTCTGTGCTACCTGATCGGCCAGTGCCAAAACTTCAGGAACTTTTTTACCGTTAATCAGCTGACCAAGAGCTTTTAATTCTGCAACATCGCCGTCTGCTTCTACGCCAAAAGTTTTAAGAATATAAAGAGCCTCATTAAACTTAATCTGTTTAATTGTAGTGAGGCTGGAAGTCATATCATTGATACTTGACTGTAGTGTTTGAGTATTCGTTGCATCTACGTGGTCTTTCTTACATGCTGTAAAAAGCAATAAGCTGAAAACGAGTAGAAAAGAAAACTTTTTCATTTTTAATGATTTGCTACAAATTTAATAAAACCTTTATTAATAGAGAGTTTTATTTTTTATTTTGTTGTTCTTTCAAATCATCTTTAAAAAATGAGCTGAAGACTTTCTGCATATTTGGAAACGAGGCATCCTCCCAATAGTTTGTTTTGTAGTTGCTGTTACCGGTACTGAATTTTACTTTTTCAATATCTTTTTCATTGCTGAAATTAAGTTCGGCAGGGTAAAAGTTGGTATAAAGTATTAGCTGGTTATAATCCGGTTCACTTTTATGTTTTAGTTTCAAAAATGATATTTCGTTAAACTCTACAAAATCTTTCAAGGTCTTTTTCGAATCTTTTTCATAAGAAACATTAAGGATACTTTTTGCGTCAAAAAAACGATATCCTAAGAAAGCGAATTCTTTTTTCTGTAATGCTTCGCCGCTAATTTCCATCTGGTCTTTTTGAGAACCCTTTAATTCTTTGATTACGGTATTCTTTTTTGTTTTATAATCCAGAATATTTCCTACATCTTTAATATTCGGAATTTCCAGTGAAGAATCATAATCCCATGAAGAGGTCTGTTTTCTTTCGTTTTTAGGATCTTCCAATCTAAACATTCGATATTGTTCTACATAAGTGTTTTTAAGTTTCTTTGTTTTGTTATCGAAAATATAAGTTACGATTCCGTCGGCATAGCAATTTAATTTGTTGTTGACGGTTACATATGCATTAAAGTTTCCTTTTACAAAAATGTATTTTGTGGGTTTTCCATTTTTGAGAACAATGGTTTCGATTTCCTTTACAACATCATTTAGTTTAACAATGCCATTATTAAAATCGGTATAAGATAAAGTTGCGATAGGGTAGTTGTCATAAATAAGCTGAAATTTTTCCTGCTCAGGAATTATTACTTTCTTATCTATTTTCCCATCAATATCTGAATAGGCTAAAATACTCCCGTCTTTTCCAAATACGGAAACTTTGGGTAAAGGCTTTCCACTGTTTTCTGAAATAAAAGTAATGGACTGCCCATTGAATAGCTGAACAGCAAGAATAAAGAGAAGGTAGACTAAGTAATTTCTTTTCATAATACTTTATTTAAGTGATTCTACAATACTAAGACCTGTCATTTCTGAAAAGGTTGCCTCGTTTTCAGAATTTGAGGTATAGCCATAAAAAAAGACTGATTATTTTACTAATCAGTCTTTTACAATTTTATTTTGTTACAAGTCCTTAGAAAGGATACTCATAAATTTCAGATTCGTGTAGGTAAGGGTTACCTGTAGGAATAAGTTTAAGTTTAGATAATGCTGTAAGCACTGTAAACATAAATAATCCAACGATGAATAAAACAGCACCTAATATTAATACGAATACTTCAGGAGTGTTCCAGTATGGTCCTACTGTTCCTGGCATTACCATGTTGAAGTAATCTAAAAGGTGTCCAAGGATTACAACTACCGCCATTGTCGTAACAACTTTGTAGTTTCTCTTGATGCTGCTACTTACTAATACCAATAAAGGTAATAAGAAGTTTACGATCAGCATTGGTAAGAATGTTGTACCATAGTGTTGGAATCTTCCGAAGAAGTAGTTAACCTCTTCCGGTACGTTGGCATACCAGTATAACATAAACTGAGCAAACCATGTATATGTCCAAAGCATACTTGTAGCAAAAAGGAATACTCCTAAATCATGCAAGTGATTATCATTGAACTGAGGTAAGAATCCATTTTTCTTTAAGTAAACACTTAAAAGGATGATTACCGCAATACCACTTGAAAGGCAGCTAACCATTGAATACCAGATATACATTGTAGAATACCAGTGAGGGTCAATAGACATCAACCAGTCCCAAGCCCAAGCTGCAGAAGCAAATCCGAAGAATGCGATATATCCTACTGCCCATCTGTAAAGCATTTGATACTCTACTTTAGACTTAGTTTCATCTACTTTCTTAGATTGAGCTTTAAGCTTCCAAGCGAAGAAAGATGCTCCCACTACATAAATGATCGTTCTGATCGCGTAGAAAGGAATGTTCAGGAATCTTTTCTTTTCGAATAAGATCACATCGAAATGAGCAGAGTTAGGGTCTGTCAAATCCGGATCCATCCAATGGAAAAGGTGACCTTGGTGGAAGATATTTAAAAGCATTAAGATAACTAATATAGCTCCTCCGTATGGAATATAAGAAGCAATAGCCTCCATTACTCTTGTAATAATAATTGGCCAACCTGCGTGTGCAGCGTGCTGAATACAGTAAAAAAACAATACAGCACAACTAATTCCAAAGAAAAATACAGCCACAAAGTGTAGAGATGCCAACGGTTGATTGTGAACTTGTAACGTTGCATGCTCTAAATGAGATTGGTGATCCTGAGGACCTACCATTTCACTCGAGTGTGTAGGAGCATTATGACCGGCAGCATGTACTGCTTCCATCATGTGTTCGATTTTTTCAGTAGAAATTCCTTTGTTTAAAAAGAAACCAATACCAAATAGAACTAAACCTACAACAAGAAGTATTATAGAAGTTGATTTTAATTTTGGTGAAAAACTATACATTTCTTTTCTTATTTTTTAGTTTCGGTAGTAGTTTCAGTTGTTGCCGTCGCTGTAGCTGCTGCCGGTGCTGCTGCTCCTTTTTTGAAAGCATTCATCACATACATTGCTACTCTCCATCTATCTCCTGCATTCAATTGACCTGCATAAGATCCCATGTTGTTTCTACCGTTTGTTAATACATAATGAACAGATCCTACAGTAATTTCTCTGTCAGCATAATTCGGAACTCCGCTATATGCACCACTCTGTACGATTGGTCCCTGTCCATCTCCTCCTGTTCCGTGACAAGCAGCACACGTTTTATCAAATAACATTTTTCCTCTTTCGATATCCTTTGCTGCATTAGCCGGATTTAAAGGAGAAGCTGTCATTTTTTTAGAAGCGTCATATCCTGCATTGTATTCGTCTACATTTTTAGGAAGTAGTGTTTCTTCAAAAACACCATCTTTATTTTGAGCGACACTTCCTTCTACTGGAGAAAGTCCTGTTGCACCATTATTTTTAACAAACGCAGGAATTTCGTTTTCATGATCCGAATATGCATCTTGAGCTTTCATCAATGGATCATAAGCTACTGGAAAGTACATATCAGGGAAATAAACCAACGGAGTATTTTCTTTCGGTCCGCAAGAATTAAGTAAAACTGTTGTTAAACCTAAAACTGCTGTAATTTTTAATACATTCTTTTTCATTTTAAGCGTCTTTAACAGTTATTTCTTCAACTCCAGTTTCAATAAGCAACTGTTTTACAGATTCTACATCTTCAGTTACAAATTCCATCATGAATTTATCATCGGTAGTTCTAGGATCTGGGTTCTGAGCTGGTGCTCCAGGATACATTTTATTTCTTACCAAGAAAGTCAAAGACATCATGTGAGCGGCACAGAATACCATTAATTCGAACATTGGAACTACGAATGCCGGCATGTTGTGTGCCCAGTCAAAAGCAGGTTTACCACCAATGTTTTGAGGCCAGTCATGATTCATCACATACCAAGTTACAGTAGCACCAATGGTAACTCCATAAAGAGCGTAGATGAATGCAGCATCAGAAATTCTGGTTTTCTTTAACCCTAAAGCTTTATCTAGTCCGTGAACCGGGAATGGAGTATAAACTTCGTTTATCGCAATCCCTTTATCGTTGAATGCCTTAACGCCGTTCATTAAATCGTCGTCGTCAGCATAAAGTCCGTATACAATTTTAGTGGTGCTCATCTCCTTCTTTTGCTTTATAAGTTTCACCTGAGATTTTCAAAATCGATTTTAATTCGGCCTGTGCAATTACAGGGAATGTTCTTGCGTATAGTAAGAATAATACAGAGAAGAATCCGATTGTTCCTAAATATACACCCACATCAATGATCGTTGGCTTAAACATTGTCCAAGATCCAGGTAAGTAGTCTCTAGAAAGGTTGATAACGATGATATCAAAACGCTCAAACCACATACCGATGTTGATGATTAATGCAATAATAAATGTTGCAATGATATTTGTTCTTACTCTCTTGAACCAGAACAATGCCGGAATAATCAAGTTACAACTAATCAATGCCCAGAAAGCCCACCAGTAAGGTCCAACAGCAGCACCCGGAGATAGATAAGTAAAATCTTCAAATCTAGATCCAGAATACCATCCGATGAAATATTCAGTAGCATAAGCTACGGTTACCATACCACCTGTTAAGATGATTACGATGTTCATAATTTCGATATGATACATTGTAATATAGTCTTCTAAGTGACACACTTTTCTAGCGATCAACAATAGTGTCTGTACCATTGCGAATCCTGAGAAGATTGCTCCTGCAACGAAGTAAGGAGGATAGATCGTAGAGTGCCATCCTTTAATTACTGAAGTCGCGAAGTCAAAAGATACGGTAGTGTGTACCGAGAATACTAGTGGAGTTGCTAAACCTGCAAGGACCAAAGAAAGCTCTTCGAATCTCTGCCAGTGTTTTGCTTTACCACCCCAACCGAAAGCCAGGAATGTATAAATTTTCTTAGTCCAAGGAGTTTTTGCTCTATCTCTGATCATTGCAAAGTCAGGGATCAATCCCATAAACCAGAATACAGTTGATACTGAGAAATACGTTGAGATCGCGAATACGTCCCAAAGTAGAGGAGAGTTGAAGTTCCCCCAAAGAGAACCGAACTGGTTTGGTAAAGGGAATACCCAATAACCTACCCAAACTCTACCCATGTGGATTACAGGGAAGATTGCCGCCTGTACAACTGCGAAGATAGTCATCGCCTCAGCTGAACGGTTTACAGACATTCTCCATCTCTGTCTAAATAATAATAATACTGCGGAGATAAGTGTTCCGGCGTGACCGATACCTACCCACCATACGAAGTTGGTAATATCCCAACCCCAGTTAATAGTTCTGTTAAGCCCCCATGCTCCAATACCTGTCCCGATAGTATAAGCGATACACCCAAATCCATAGAGGAATAGAACTAAGGCTGCATATAATGAAATCCACCATAATTTACCTGCTCTTTCTTCGATAGGTCGTGCAATATCTTCTGTGATATCGTGATAAGTTTTGTGACCAATAATTAGAGGTTCCCTTATCGGAGCTTCGTAATGTCCTGACATTTTTTACCTATTTATTATTTAAACTTTATTTTTCTACTCTGTTTCTTACTTTAGCGTGATAGAACACATTTGGTTTTGTTCCGATCTCTTCAAGTAAATAATATCTTCTGTTGCTAGAATACAATTCTCTCACTTCAGATTCTTTGTCATTCATGTCTCCAAACGTCATTGCTCCGGTAGAACAAGCAGCAGCACAAGCACAAGAATTTTTGAATTCGTTGTCTGTTACTTTTCTGTTTTCTCTCTTAGCAGCTAAGATTGTAGCCTGAGTTTCCTGGATACACATTGAACATTTCTCCATTACCCCTCTCGTTCTTACAACTACATCTGGATTTAGAACCATTCTTCCAAGGTCGTTATTCATGTTGAAATCGAACTTGTCATTCAGGTTATAAGTAAACCAGTTGAAACGTCTTACTTTGTAAGGACAGTTGTTTGCACAATATCTAGTACCGATACATCTGTTGTAAGCCATGTGGTTTTGACCTTGCTTACCGTGTGAAGTAGCCGCAACCGGACATACAGTTTCACAAGGAGCGTGGTTACAGTGCTGACACATTACCGGCTGGAAGATTACATCCGGATTATCAGCAGGGTGGTTTAATGCACCTCCGTCACCGAAAGCAGTTCCATACAATTCAGGAACAGCCAATCCGTCTTTTAATCCTTCGTATACTTCTACTTTTTGTCTTGAAGAATAGTAACGGTCAATTCTTAACCAATACATATCTCTTGACATTCTGATTTCCTCTTTACCTACAACAGGAACGTTGTTTTCTGCCTGACAAGCAATGATACATGCTCCACAACCAGTACATGAGTTCAAGTCGATTGATAAGTTAAAGTGAGGTCCGTCAGTATCATCAAATGCATCCCAAAGATCAATTTTTCTTGCTGGCAATGCACCGCTGATTGTATGATATTCCAAAGGCTTGTTCCATCCTTTGTGCTCATCGTCAAATGCTACGTTGATGAATTCAGCCAAAGGAACTTCCTTCGCGATTTCATAACGACCCATTAACGTGTTTTGAAGCTGGATACCTGCAAATTCGTGATCTTCTCCTGTTTTCTCGATTTTAACACCGGAAACAACCAGGTTAGAACCATCAAATAGAGGATAAGCATTTACACCTGTATCGGCTGTAGCTCCTGAGTTTTTCTTACCATAACCAAGTGCAAGACCTACAGATCCTTCAGCTTGTCCCGGTTGAATAAATACAGGAACGTTTTCTATTTTTACTCCGTTTACAGTAAGATTTACAATAGAACCATCCAACTGCATTCTAGCATTAAGATCATTGTCTATTTCAAACTTCTCTGCATCTTTAGGAGAAATTGTCAAGTAGTTATCCCAAGACATTCTTGTCAATGGATCCGGTAATTCCTGCAACCAAGGGTTGTTTGCCTGAGTACCGTCACCAATAGAAGTCTTCGTATATAGTACCAATTCTAATTCAGAAGCTTTGAAACCACTTAGTTCCGCAGCAGCCTGAGCACCATTTCCTCCTGCATAAGATAACGTTGTAGCATTATTAGAAGTAGTGATACCGTTATATAAAGCTTTATTGAAAGATGTAGCTCCTAAAATAGAAGCTGCACTAGCTTTTAAATAATCATAATAGTTATTAGCAGCGTTATTTTTTCCATTTTTCCAAACCAATAGAGATTCTTCGATCTGTCTTGACTTGTAGATTTTCTGGATTGTTGGCTGCATCAATGTATAAACTCCGGTCTGAGGTTCCATATCACCCCAAGATTCTAGCCAGTTAGCTACAGGAATTACAGCTTTCGCTGCTTTATACATTGCATTTTTCTTATCAGCAACAGCAACTACGTAAGGTACGTTTTTGATTGCTTTTTCGAATTCAGCACCTTTATAGTGAGAGTAAATAGGATCTACATTGTTTGTAATCAATACACCAACCTGTCCTGCAGTTACCCATCCTAAGAATTCATTATATCTTGCTTTGTCAAATTCTTTTAAGAAGTTTGCTTTACCAGTGAAAGCAACAGATCCCAATTTTTGGTTAATTAAGTGTGCTAAAACCTGAGCTCCTTTAGAACCGTCAGCAAATACAACAGCTTTGTTACCTTTAGCCTGAATTTCTTTTACGATTTCAGCTGCAGATTGATCAGCCGGAGCAGCACCTCCTACGATTGCGTTATAAACTTCAACTAATGTTTTGTTTACAGCACTTGGTTTTAATCTATATCTTGAGTCGGCATTAGCACCTGTTAAAGACATATTTGATTCCACCTGAATGTGTCTCAACATGCTTGCTCCCGGAGTTCTTGCTGTAGCATAAGATGTTTCTAAGCTTGCAGCATTGTAATCTCCTAAGAAATCTGCCTGGAAAGATACTACCAATTCAGTTCCTTTAAGATCGTAAACCGGTAATGCTCTTGTTCCGAATACTTCCTGAGCTGCATCTAAGGCTGCAGAGTAAGGGAAAGCATCATAAGTTACTAATTCAGCTGTAGGATATTTTGCTTTAAATTCAGCAAATAATTTTTTGAATGTAGGTGAAGCAAAAGATTGAGATAATAGTACAATTCTTTTGTTTCCAGCCTTAGCTTCAGTTAATCCTTTAATTACGAAATCATCTACTTTATCGAAAGTTTCATCTTTACCGTCTAGCTTAGGTTGTTTTACTTTATCATTATCATAAAGAGAAAGTACAGCTGCCTGAGCTCTGGCATTAGTTTTACCTAAATCACCAGCTGCCGGGTTCGGATCAATTTTGATAGGTCTACCTTCACGGGTTTTTACTAAAACGCTAGCGAAATCGAAACCATCAAAATATGTTGAAGCGTAGTAGTTAGGAACCCCAGGGATAATATCGTGAGGTTTTACTACGTAAGGAATCGTTTTAATTACCGGAGCTTCACAAGCAGCAAGCGTTACCGCAGCTGTAGAGAATCCTAGTAACTTTAAGAAATCTCTTCTTGAAGTACTTGATCCGTTTTGTTCAGCATCTCCAAGGAAATCTTCTACCGGAATTTCTTCCTGAAACTCTTTTTGAGCCAGCTTATTGTTTAAAGCCGGGTCTTTAAGTTCATGAATACTTCTAAATTGTATTTTGTTTGAAGCCATTTATACTTCTAATTTTTTAGTTATTAATAATGACATTTACCACACTCAAGACCTCCAATCGCATCTACAGTAATCTTACCACCATCTTTAGGGTATTGCTTCTTAAGCTTGTCATGTAGATTCTTGAAGTATTCTTTATTATAACCGTTGTTCATATCAACTTCTGTAGTTCTGTGACATTCGATACACCATCCCATAGTGAAGTCATTTGCCATCTGAACAACATTCATCGTGTCAATTTTTCCATGACAAGCTTTACAAACAACATCAATTTTGTTTGTTGGGTTCTTTTTATTGAAAGAATTGATAATCGCCTGTTCACCTGCTACTACGTGTTGTGAGTGGTTGAAATATACGAAATCAGGCATGTTGTGGATTCTTGTCCATTCTACCGGCTGTGTTTTGCCTGTATACTGAGCTTTTGCAGGATCCCAACCTGTTGCCGCATAAATCTTCTGGATTTCTCCATCGTAGAATGCTTTGTCTTTTCCTGGCTCAAGGTATTTTCCGTTGTATTCAGAAATAGCTTTGTGACAGTTCATACAAACATTCATTGAAGGGATCTCAGAAACCTTACCGTATTTAGCACTAGAGTGACACAATTGACAGTCAATTTTGTTTTCTCCAGCGTGGATTTTGTGAGAGAAATAGATAGGCTGCTCAGGCTTATATCCTTTGTAAACCCCGATCCACATGATCCAGTTCCAAACGCCATAAGTTGCTAATAGCGCAAGGATTGCAATTAATCCTTTACCTACATAGTGGTATTTTTCATAGATTTCACTGAAAGATTTCACTCTTGTTGCATTAAGCCCTGCTAAATCTTCAGATTGACCTAATTTAACCAATTGTCTCAGTTTAATTAAGATCCAAACCAATAGGGCTGCAATCGCTAGAAGTGAAATAATTACAACGCTTGTCGTTGTCTTGTCTGCTGGTGCAGCCGCTGCTGTAGCGTCTGTTGCAGTCGCAGTATCTGCTGTTTTTTCCGGTTCTGGTGCCGGAGGATTAGTCGTAAAAGCCAAGATGTCGTCTATATCCTTATCGGTAAGATTTGGAAAGACCTGCATCTCAGTCTTGTTAAACTTTTCGAAAATTTCATTGGCGTATTTGTCCCCAGAAGCCCTAAGAGCTTTGTTGTCCTTGATCCACTTGTGAAGCCAATCTTTGTCTACACCACCTTCTGTCTTTACTCGTTCTACAACCCCTTTCAGAGGCGGTCCTACAACTTGTTTGTCCAGCGCGTGGCATGCAGTACAATTCGCTTTGAAAAGTTTCTCACCATTTTTAGGATCGCCGTCTTGCCCGTAAATTGAAGCACTGGTTGATAGCAATAAGCCTATCGCGATCAACGTTTGTTTATAATGCTTTCTCCAACTAATCATTTAAATTATCTTATGTTAGTAAAATATTGAACCAATCAATTCCGCAAAAATAATATTTTTAACAGGAATTTAACGGTATATGCAAAGGGGAAAATATCATTTACGTTTAATTTGTAATTATTCTAAATAACTCAGTTTGGTATAATTTTTTAATTTGTATAAATTTGCGGAAACAAGTTTAAATGAGAAAATTGATCAAAATATTTTCGGTATTGTCTCTTCTAGGGTTTTATACTGCTGAAGCACAGCAGGTTGTAAAAAGAGATACGTTGGATGGTACGGAGCTGGTAATTACCATGGATTCTAAGGTGAACAGTGCTTTAGAAAATATTGAAGGCAAATGTGCTAAAGTGGCTAATAATACATCGGTAAGAGACAGTGGTGACGGGGAGACCTACACGAGGCCTGCAAAAATATATGTTCCCAGCAGAGAGCTTACCAATGCTGAAATCTGTAGAAAAAATCCAAGAATCTTAGGATTCAAGATTCAAATTACTACAGTGAAAAGCAATGAGGAAGCCAATGAGGTGAAATCGTATTTTAGAAAAAGGTTTCCAAGCTTAAAAGTTGAAACAGATGCTTCTTTAAGGCCTAACTATAAAATTCTGGCAGGAAGTTATTTTACAAAACAGAGTGCCGCGGCTGATCTTTCGCGAATCAGAGAATATTTTAAATCTGCGATTGCGGTGCAATACAGAATTTTCTGCGCAGAAGCAAAATAATAATATTTGATATAAATAAGTATAGGGCTGAGGGTGAAAATTCTCAGCTTTTTTTATTGATAATTCTGGTCTAAAAAAACAAAAAATTCTGACATTCTAATGATGTTGTTGATGGCTAAATAAGCGAAGAGAAAAGTGATCGTTATAGTTAAAAATGAAAATGCGTTTGAAGACCTTTTGTAAGAGTAGAAAAGCCATCCCAACAGTAATGGATAAACGAAAATAAAGTGTCCTCCGTAAATGTATGAAGTGTGTATTCCGAACTTTAAAAGGCAGTGAATAATGATGTCTATGGAAAAGGAAATCATCAAAATCTGAACTAATTTATTCTTTACATTTTTGAAATAACTCCACAAAACAAGTAGCAGTAAAGTACATATAAATACATAAGGAACCAATGAAGAATAAACGTCCATAATTAGACCTTTATAATGGAACCCCTGCATGTTGTGTTTGTCACGAATGATGAAGTTTGAGAATAGAATATTTTCGCCAAAAAAATAGGATAAAACAGCGTCCCATATTGGAGTTGATCTTACATTGGAGAATTTTTCATATTGCTCATTGGTTCTGTTAAATATATTTTCGTATTTGAAGTTGATCCTGTTTAAATACAAAACAATGAAGCAAATGCAGGTAAGGATTATGCTAAAGATGGCGTAACCGATTTTTCTCCAGCTCTTGAAAAGGCCTTTCTGGAAACCGACAGGAATAAATACTTTTACAATATTTGTCACGGTTAAACCTCCAACTGAAACTCCAGCGAAAATTAATGCTAAAGCGGGTATTTGCTGTTCTTTTTGAATCTTTATAGCGGAATAATGGTTAAATAAAGTCAATAAAAATAGGGTGTAGGTGAAATTTTCAGGAGTAAAAGAGAGTAGGATGCTGGTTGAAAAAAAACTAAAAAAAACAACCAAAAGCAAATTGATATGGAGAGGCAGCTTGATGATGTTTTTTAAGTATTTGAAAATTTGAAGTACACTTAAGCTTACTGCAAGATTGCTGAACCACGCGAGTGTTAATCTGAAAGTTGTATCGGTTTTACCACTAGAAACCAATAAGGCTAATTCTCTTAGCCAATTGAAGAAATAATAAGATAGAGGGTGTCTTTCAAAGCTTCCTCCGGACATCACTATTGATTTGTTATCGAAACTAAAATAAGCATCCCAAGGTATTCTGCTGTCAAAAATAACGGTATAATTGATTGCGATATATGATCCTAAAATTCCATAAGCTGTAAGAAATGCGAAAAATAGGCCTAATTCGATAGGTGTTGAAGGGAAGATGAGTCTAAAAACGTTTAGAATCTTTGATTTGATTGCCACGTGTTAAGTTTTTTTGCAAAAATAGAATAAAAAAACTCACCAGATTTGGTGAGTTTTATATATTGTTATAATTAAAATTATTCTTTAATTACTTTTTCTGTAGAAGCTGTTCCGTCCGTGAATTCAACTTTTACCAGATATGATCCTTTTGGTAAAGAAGAAAGATCTACTTTTTGAGTTGTAGAGCTTAATACTGCTCTTCCGGAAACATCTAAAACTGTTGAAGTTTTTATTTTTTTATCAGTTTTGATGTTAAGCTCTCCTTTAGTAGGGTTAGGGTAGATACTTGTTTTTGATTTTGAAGCAGAAACCTCATCTGTGGCAAGTGATCCGGTTGTAATTCTGACGTCATCTACCATAAACATGTATTTGTCTGCTGAGATACATTGGATTCCGATTCTTACAGTTTGCCCAGCGTATGCGTCAAGTGCGTAAGATACTCTTCCCCAGTTTGGGTAAGGAGCGTTTAAAGGAGTTGCTCCGGAGATTATAGTAAAATCAGCTGCGGAAGTAGGAGCTCCACTTCCTACATATACTCCCACTCTGTATCTTTCTGGGGTGTATGTGTTTGATAAAGCCTTAACCCATAGTGATACGAGGTTAGCTGTTGCGCCTAATGTAACTGCTGGAGAAATTAACCAGTCATTGTTTGCTGTGATGGGAGCTGCGGGAACAGCGGCCCAAGAAGCAGCGTATTTTAGACCACTATGTGGGTCGAAATTTCTTGTTTCAGGATCGCTTATTGTTGCAGTTGCGTTGTTTGTAACGCCTGCCACAGAGGGGTTGAAAATTTGAAATGCCATTGCGGCACCTGCGTTATCCCAATCTGGGTTATCGCTTCCTCCAGTGTAGGTTCCTAATTGGTCGAGGTCTAATGTTAGCCAGCCTCCAAAGCCAGTAATTGCAAAGTTTGTATAAGACTCAAAGTCTTCATTTAATAATACCGTCTGAGCTTGGGTAGCTGCAGCAGTAAATAATAAGCTTAGAGAAAGTAGAAGTTTTTTCATGATACTTTATTTTTTCGTAAAAGTAATGAAAAAACTCAATTATGCATAAATTTTTAAGTTAAAAGTTATATTGTTAAAAAATTAATAATTATTATGAGCTGCAAGAAAGTGTGGAAGATCCGGAAATATCATCATATTTTAAAGGTCTTTTCTTGGATAAATCAGGATGTGTTTCTTCATACGGATTTTTTAAAGCATTAATTAAAATGTTTAATTTTTCGGTTTTTCCTAAATTAATTTCTTCTATACATTCGTAAAGTAAATAATTTCTTAATGTGAATTTGGGATTTGTTATTTTCATTAAAACAATAGATTCTGCTTTTGAGATAATATTTTTCTCTAATCGAAGGTTGTATGAATTTATGAAATTTGCAATTTTATCTAAATTCTGATTATTTAAAGAATGATAAGAAATATTTTCAAATTGCTTTCTTAGATCTGTTTCTTTGTCAAATTTCTCAATCTGGCTGAAGAATAAAGTGTAATCAAGTTGTAATTCCTGCATCAGACCTTGCCAGTTGGTGAAGAATTCTTCATCCCCATCAAGAAGCTGGTCGAATCCAAATTTTCGGCAAAGCATTTTATCATGCTGCTCCCAGAAGTAATTTCCATAATTATTTAATGTTTCTTCCAAAAATTTTTCATCTTTTATTAAAGGATGAAGAGCATTTGCGAGCTGCCAAAGATTCCACTGTGAAATTTGACCTTGTTTTCCAAAAGCATATCTTCTTCCGGGCAGATCTGTAGTGTTTGGGGTGAAGTTTAAATCATATTCATCCATCATTGAAAAAGGACCGTAGTCTATTGTTAATCCCAGAACAGACATATTATCTGTATTCATTACACCATGAACAAAGCCTACTCTAAACCATTCTACCATTAAATCTGCTGTTCGTTTTGAAATGTTTTCAAAAAAGTCTTTATATTTTTGAGCTCCTTCAGAGTTGATTTCCGTAAAGTAGTTCTCTATTGTAAAATCAACAAGATCCTGTAAAGTACTGTATTCTCGTTGAGCAGACATTAATTCGAAGTGCCCAAAACGAAGAAAGCTTTCTGCTGTTCGGATCACTACAGCTCCTTTTTCTTCTTGTGGATTCCCATCGTACATCATGTCCCGGACTACATTTTCTCCGGTGAGGCTTAAGCTTAATGCTCGGGTAGTAGGAATTCCCAGATGGTACATGGCTTCACTCATTAAATATTCTCTGAGGGAGGATCTTAAAACTGCTCTGCCGTCCGCATGTCTTGAGTAGGGAGTCGCTCCGGCTCCTTTCCATTGTATTTCGGTTTTCTTTCCGTCTTTGTTAGTGATTTCTCCTGCCAGAATAGCTCTTCCATCACCAAGCTGTCCTGCCCAGTTTCCAAACTGATGGCCTGCGTAAGCTGTTGCATATGATTGAATATTTTTCGGAAGATTTGTGCCGGCAAGAAAGTTCAAATCGTTTTCTTCAAATTTTCCAAGACCTATTTCTTCAGAAAGTTCATTATTAAATATAATTAATTCTGGAGTCGTAAAGCCTGCTGGTTCAGTAGTGGAAAACAAAACTTTGGGAGTATTTCTTTGCATGGTGTTGCGTGAAAAATCCCCGGGAAATATATCAATAAAAGGTTGTTTAATGTTCTCGATTTTCATAATTCAAAGGTATTAATTATAAAAGAAAGACCTTTCAAATAAATTGAAAGGTCTTGTGTATTTCTAAAAGAGAATTTATTTATTGAAATCTACCTCATCTGAAGAATGAAGATTTTCATTAATGTTTTCTTCTTTTTTATCTGTATTCTTTGGAGTAGGATCTACAGGTTTAGGATTTTTAATCTCATCGATTGTTTGAAGTCCACCGTCGTCTCCGTAACCACCGCCAATGCCTTTAAGGTTTGAGCAGCCGTCTTTCCAGTCGGAAGGTTTTACAAACTTGTCATCAGGTGAAACCCCTAAACTTTTGTCGGCCCATACTTTTTTCATGAATATAGCCCAGATTGGTAATGCCATTTTTGCACCCTGACCTTCGCCGGTTCCGTAGAAGTGGGTCGCTCTGTCTTCCCATCCAACCCATGCACCGGTTGCTAATTTTGGTGTAATTCCCATAAACCAACCGTCTGAGTTATTCTGAGTAGTACCTGTTTTAGCGGCAATGTCAATATCTTTTGAAACTCCTCTTCTTCCTAATTCACCAGATGCTGTACCATATTGTGCTACTCCTTTCATCAGTTCAATCATGGTGTAAGCATACATAGGGTTCATAACTTCTTTTGGTTCTACATTTACCTCTTTGATGACTCTACCATTGGCATCTTCAATTCTCCAGATCATTTCCGGTTTGTTGTGATTTCCGTAGTTAGCAAAAGTACTGTAAGCACCTAACATCTCAAAAATTGTAATATCAGATGAACCTAAGGCGATTGTATTGTTTCTTGGAATATCTTCTGTTACTCCCAAATCTCTTGCAGTCTGAATAACTGCGTCTACACCTGTCATTTCAATAAGACGAGCTGCAATAGGGTTTTGAGAATGAGCTAAGCCGTCTTTAAGTGTTAGCATTCCTCCTCGGCCCGGGACGTGCCATCCTTTGTGATCATAGGTTGCGTTGGATACGGCTGAACAAGGAGTCATTCCCAATTTCATAATAGCTGTAGCGTATACGAATGGTTTAAATGTCGACCCTACCTGTCTCTTACCTTGCTTGATATGATCATATTGGAAATGCTGCCAGTCAATACCTCCAACCCAGGCTTTAATTTCACCTGTTCCAGGAACCATAGACATCAATCCTGCCTGTGCAATTTGTTTATGATATCTGATAGAATCCCAAGGAGACATTTCTACCTCTTCTTCACCATTCCATGTGAAACGGGATGTTTTGATAGGTTTTTTGAACTCCATCATAATGGAATCTTCAGGCATCTTATCTGCTTTCAGCATTTTGTAGCGACCTGTTCTTCTTACCGCCTGCATCATTACGCTATTGATCTGCTTATCATTCAGGTAATAGAACGGTCTGTTTTTTCTACCTCTCTGTTCTGCATCAAATCTTTTCTGAAGATCTGTTAAATGTTCTCTGATTGCATCTTCTGCATATTTTTGCATTTTTGAATCAAGAGTAACATATATTTTTAAACCGTCCTTATAAAGGTTTAATTTTTTGCCGGTTTCCTTTTCGTAATCAGTAAGGTATTTATCAATTTCTTTTCTTAGATAAAACTTATAGTAAGCTGAATATCCATCCGAAATATTTTTGATTGGATGAAAGTCAACTTCGATAGGTGTACTGGTAGCTTTGTCATACGTTGCTTGGTCAATATAACCGGTTTTAAGCATTTGTTCCAATACAACGTTTCTTCTTTCTTTCGCTTTTTCCGGGTTTCTATAAGGATTGTTTTTTCTGGGATTTTCAAGCATGGCTACAAACGTAGCAGCTTCCGGAAGGGTAAGTTCAGAAGTTTTTTTGTTAAAGTATACCTTAGAAGCCATTTCAACACCATTCGCATTGAATAGGAAATCGAATTTATTGAAATATAAAGTGATAATTTCTTCTTTAGTATATCTTTTTTCAAGACTTACCGCTACGATCCATTCTTTCAGTTTCTGAAAGGCTCTCTGAACTTTATTTTGAGAGGCATTCCCAGTGAAAAGTAGCTTTGCAAGCTGCTGGGTAATCGTAGATCCACCACCTCTTTTTCCTCCATAAACAACAGCTCTGGCAACAGATTGTAAATCAATTCCCGAATGTTCTTTGAAACGCTCATCTTCTTTCGCTTGTAAAGCATAGATAAGATAAGGGGGAAGGTCTTTATAAAAGATAGGTTGTGTTTTCTCTTTTTCGAATTTTCCTAAAAGTACTCCGTCTGAAGAAATAATTTCGGAGGCTACATAAATATCAGGATTTTCGAGCTCTTTTACATCAGGCATTTCACCAAGAAATCCTTGGGAAACGGCAAAGAAAAGCCCTGAAATACCTAAAACTACCGCGATAAGCCCAATCCAAATGAATTTAACCCACCTTTTCCAAGAGGTATCTTTCTTTTTTTTAGGAGGAAGCGGAAATGTTTTTCCTTTACTTCCAGCGTTTTGCTTGTTTTGTTCCATTTATGATTACGGTTTAGCCGTTTCTATTTTTACTCCGATATCTTCAATCCCCGGAAGATTGTCATTTCTCATGGCCTGGGTTAAGCCAATCTGATATTTGCCTTCCTTCGGAAATTTATAATTCAGTTTATACTGAAAAAGAGTTTCCTTCGTGTCACCAAATCCTGTACCAAGCCATTCTCCATTTGGTTTTGCTAAAACATAGTTTAGAGTGTCTGTTTCCTTTTTCTTGGTCTGAAGATCTGTAAAATTGACAATAAATCTTATGTTGCTGTAAGGAAAATTGTTATTATTTCTTACAACAAATATAATATTTTTAGGATTTTGCGGATCTGAAATTTCAAGATTAAATTTTTGTTCACTTTTCTTACTCCATTTATTATTAACGGAATTCATGATAACTTCTCCTTCAGAAGAAGAATTACAACTAAAGAAAAGGATAAGAGTAAGTAATCCTAAAATTTTACGCATTATTGTCTTTTTTTGGAGGAAATTTCTTTTTAAACTTTTTCTTATTCGGATTTTGTTGTGGTTTTTTTTCCTGATCAGAACCTGCTGCTTCTACTTTTTCCAACTGAACTTTAGGCTGTTGAGGCTTCTGTTGTCTTGGTTGGTTATTTGAATTGGCATTTGGGTTTTGCGGTCTTTCCTGTTTTTGAGGTTTTTCAGATCTTTCCGGTCTCTCACTTCTCTCAGGGCGATCTTGTCTTTCAGGTCTGTTGGTGTTTTTCTTCGGACCTTGCTGATTTTGATTGCTCTGATTGTTGTTTGGTCTGTTCTGGTTCTGATTCTGATTCCTGTTTTTAGGACCTCTGTTTTTCTTTTCGAATCGGTCAACATTGTTTTCCTGAATAAGATCAATCGTCTGTAATGGTCCTTCAGGTTGTTTTAATTCTTCAAGAGGTAAGATTTTCTCGCCACGCTTATTTTTAGAGATCAACTTTTTAACTAAATCAATATCAAAGTCGTACCATGCCATAGAGCTGTCTACGTAAGCAAACCACATTTTCTTTTTGAAAACATCAATTTTGATACAAAAAGCTCTTCCTTTTTCCGTATCCAACATCGTTGAAGAAGAAGGAAAGTTGCTTAGCGCATCAAGATAGCTGTCTAGTTCATAGTTAAGACAACATTTAAGCTTACCGCATTGTCCCGCCAGTTTCTGAGGATTAATGCTGAGCTGCTGATATCTGGCAACATTGGTATTTACAGATCTGAAATCCGTTAACCATGTTGAACAGCAAAGTTCTCTTCCGCAAGAACCGATACCTCCGACTTTTGCAGCTTCCTGTCTGAAACCGATTTGTTTCATATCGATTTTAGTTCTGAAGGCGCCTGCATAATCTTTAATTAACTGTCTGAAATCTATGCGATTGTCAGCGGTATAATAAAATGTTACTTTTGAGGCATCTCCCTGATACTCAACGTCTGTAACTTTCATTTCGAGACCTAGTCTCTGGGCGATTTTTCTCGCCTCCAGCTTTATGCCGTCTTCTTTCTTTCTTGCTTCCTGCCAAACTTCCAGATCTTTCTGGTTGGCCTGTCTGTATATTTTAAGGACAGATTCTTCTGAAAATTTCTTCTTTTTCATCTGAATCTTTACCAGTTCGCCGGTGAGACTTACCACACCTACATCATGTCCGGGACTTGATTCTACTGTTACTACGCTACCTATATGTAAAGGAACATTATTTACATTTTTATAAAACGATTTTCTGTCATTTTTAAATCTAACTTCTACATAATCACACCTATTAGGGGCGGGATTGTTTATGTTAGAAAGCCAGTCGAAAACACTTAATTTATAACTATTACCACAGGTATTTACACTTTCACAGCCATTCGCGGTTTTCTTGGGTCCGCAAGAATGTGCAGAATCGCCGGATGTTTTACATCCACAACTCATATTGTATATATTTAATCTTGCAAATTTATATATTTTTATCTTTATGCGATTGTAAAATAAGCAAATATTCCTAATCTGTGTGTTTAACATTAAACTTTAAATTAGTTTATTACTGAAAGGTTTATTAAGTACTTAACAACGATGTATTTAAATCGGGTATTTCTTAAAGTGCTATTTTAAACATAATTTTCTTTTAGCATAATGTTTAAAATTTTAAGATTTATTAACAGACGTAACTAAAATAATTTTATATTTGGGTTATATAATAATAGTCTATGAAAAAAATCTTAGTATCAACTGCTTTATTGGCGGGTGTTCTATCTTATGCGGGAGGCTTCAGAGTGTCTTTGCAGGGGGTAAAGCAATTGGCAATGGCACATACCAGTGCGCATGCTGAAGATGCAAGTGTGGCATTCTTTAACCCGGCAGGTATGTCATTTATTCCTTCGAAGCTGAGTATAGCAATTGGAGGTTTCGCAGCAGGTAATAAAGTTACATTCCAGAACTTAAATACTTTGCAGAGCACAGAAACGGATAATCCTATCGGAACTCCTCTTTATGGAGCGATTACTTATAAACCATTGGAAAAATTATCTGTTGGTTTCAGTTTTTCTACTCCTTTCGGAAGTACAATTAAATATCCTTACGACTGGGAAGGGAAAGAAATGGTACAAAAGCTGGAGCTTAAGAGTTTCTACTTCCAGCCAATGATTTCATATAAATTTAACGACTGGTTTGCATTTGGTGCAAGTTATATCTATGCAAGAGGCCAGGTGAACTGGGATAAGGCAGTTACACAATTCAGCGGAAACCTTAATATTAAGGATGAAAAAGCCAGCGGAAGCGGGTATGGTTTCGGTTTCTACTTCAGACCTGATCCAAAATTGGATGTGAGTATTGCGTACCGTTCACCAGTAGATATGAAAGCTAAAAACGGGAAAGCTACTTTTGATATATCACCGGCAGTATATTCTCAACTTGGTTTAAATGCTCAGGGACAAGACAGTTTCACAGCGATGTTACCATTGGTAGAAGAATATACGATTGGTTTAACGTATAAAATTACACCAAAGTGGTTGATTTCAGCAGATTTCAACTACCATGGATGGGAAAGATACAGCAAGCTGACGTTGGATTTTGCTAATGCTCCTGTTGGAAACCAGGCAGATCCTACCATTTTGGTTGCTCCTAAGAATTTTAAAAATACAAAAACATTCAGATTGGGTACACAGTATGCTTTCACCAACATGATCTATGGTCGTCTTGGGGCTTACTATGATGAATCTCCTTATTCTGATGACAACTTTATTCCCGAAACGCCTTCTTATAATACTTATGTAGTGACTGGTGGGGTAGGATTTAAACTGAAAAAATTCGGAGTTGATATAGCTGGTGGATACGCGATGCCTCAGGCTAGAGATGTGAAAAATGACTATTTGCAGTTTTATGGGCAATCTACAGCTACTGCATTCTATGTAGGTCTAGGTTTATCTTATAATCCTTTTTAATTGAAAAGACTATGAAAAAAATTATAATTTCAACATTAGCTGTTTCTGCACTTTTTTTAACGACAAGCTGCGAACACGATTTTGATACGGATGTAAAAGATATTCCTGTAACAAGTGGTGAAGCTGATTTTTCAAGATATGTTTCCTTAGGGAACTCTTTGACTTCAGGGTACAGAGACGGAGCTCTTTACAGCTCAGGACAGAATGAATCTTATCCAAGTATGATTGCAGGACAAATGAAACTTGCAGGAGGTGGTGATTTTAATCAGCCAATGATGCCTAACGATATCGGAGGGTTTAATAACTTGAAAGATGCAGCGGGGAATTTATTATTTCCTGGAAAGCTTGAACTAAAAGTTGTTAACGGGGCCCTTTCTCCGGATAATTTGCCGACTACTACTGCCTTAGATAATATTTCAGCCGGAAGGCCGTATAGAAATATGGGAGTTCCGGGTGCTAAGTCTTTCCATTTGGTAGCTCCTAATTACGGAAGTCTTGCAGGGCTGGCTACAGGAACGGCTAATCCTTATTTCGTACGATTTGCTTCTTCAGCAACAACTACGGTTTTAGCGGATGCAATGTCTCAGGCTCCTACATTTTTCTCTCTTTGGATCGGAAATAACGATGTACTTTCTTATGCGACCAATGGAGGGACGAATTCTCAGACTGTAGGGACAGTTACAACATACTCTGCAGCAACAGTGCAAAACGGAAACTTAAATCCTGCAACTTATAAATCTAATGATATTTCAGATCCTAATGTATTGGCGGGTTCTATAAAAGGAGTATTGGATGGTCTTAAAAGTGTAGGAGCTACAAAAGGAATCATCGGAAATATTCCTGATGTTACCAGTATTCCGTTCTTTACAAGAGTACCTTATAATGCAATTCCTCTGGATGCAGCAACTGCTCAGAAGTTGAATACGACTCTTTATGGTCCGTTAAAATCTGCGCTTACTTTCTTTGGTCAGGGAGATAGAATTAACCCTGTTGCAGCTGGAAATAACCCGGTTTTAATTAAAGATAATAAGCTTACAAACCTTTCTGCTCAGCTTACCGCAGCTTTGACAACTGCAGGATATCCTTTAGATCAGGCGACTTTTATAGGTAATGCTTTCGGTCAGACGCGTCAGGCAAAACAGGGAGAGCTTATTCTTCTTACGGCAAGTAAGGTTTTGGGATTGGATGCGATCACAAATCAGCCTCCTACAGCAAGTTCTCAGTTTATTTATGGGGCCAGCTTCCCGATTGGAGATCAGCTTTCTCTTACAGCAGATGAGGTAAGCAATATTTCTACAGCTGTTAAGGCGTATAATGTTGCTATTAAAGGACTGGCAGATTCTTACAATCTTGCATTTGTAGATGCAAATACTAAAATGAAAGAACTGGATTCAAAAGCAGGAATTACCTGGAACGGAGTGAAGTATACAGCAACTTTTGTTACCGGGGGAGCTTTCTCTCTGGATGGCGTTCACTTAACCGGAAGAGGGTACGCAATCATTGCTAATGAATTTATTAAATCAATTAATGCAAAATACAAATCTACTTTACCACAGGTAGATCCGAATAAATATTCAGGAGTAAAATTCCCTCAATAAAATCGGAATAAATAAAAACTTAGAAACCACAAGACAGATTCTTGTGGTTTTTTTTTAAATTTGCAAAATCTTTTAAAAAGTAAAAATGGCCGATCAGTTAAGTTATCTATTTTGTACAAGGACGAGTAAGGACTTGGCAGAGAAAATTGCCCAGCATTATGGGAAAGAATTAGGAAAAATCAACTTTCAGGAGTTCAGCGACGGGGAATTTGAACCTGTTTTGGACGAATCTGTAAGAGGGGGAAGAGTATTCCTAATCGGATCTACATTCCCGCCGGCGGACAATCTTTTGGAGCTTCTTCTAATGATTGATGCTGCGAAAAGAGCTTCTGCAAAAAGCATTACTGTCGTACTTCCGTACTTCGGACTTGCAAGACAAGACAGAAAAGACAAACCAAGAGCACCGATCGGTGCAAAATTGGTTGCTAATCTTTTAACAGCTGCGGGAGCGACAAGAGTAATGACAATGGATCTTCACGCAGACCAGATTCAAGGATTCTTCGAAATTCCGGTGGACCACTTATATGCGTCTACGATTTTCGTAGATTATATCAGAAACCTGAATCTTGAAGACCTTACCATTGCTTCTCCGGATATGGGAGGTGCAAAAAGAGCAAAAAACTATGCTGGTCACTTAGGCGCAGAAGTAGTAATTGCTTACAAAGAAAGAAAAAAAGCAAACGTTGTAGAAGAAATGTTCCTTATCGGTGATGTAGAAGGTAAGAATGTGATTCTTATTGATGATATGATCGATACGGCAGGAACACTTTGCAAAGCAGCAGATATTCTGATTGAGAAAGGAGCAAAATCTGTAAGAGCAATGGCTACTCACGGAGTGCTTTCAGGAAAAGCTTATGATAATATTGAGAACTCAAAATTATTGGAAGTGATTGTAACTGACTCAATTCCTGTTAAAAATAATTTGTCAACTAAAATAAAAGTGCTATCTTGCGCCCCATTATTTGCGGACGTTATGAAGATGGTTCATGAGCATCAATCAATTAGCAGTAAGTTTGTTATTTAATTGATTATCATGAAGTTTGCAATTAAAATTAAAACAATTTTTTAAATTTTTATAAATGAAATCTATTACAATTCAAGGTACAAAAAGAGAAAGCGTGGGTAAAAAATCTACAAAAGCTCTACGTGATGCTGAACTAGTTCCTTGTGTTGTTTACGGAGGTGGTGAGCCATTGAACTTCTCTGCAGAAGAGAGAGCTTTCAAAGGTTTGGTATATACTCCTGAAGCACACACGGTATCTATTGAAATCGACGGACAGGTAATTCCTGCTGTTCTTCAGGATATTCAGTTTCACCCAATTACAGACAAAATTCTTCACGCTGACTTCTATCAGTTATCTGATGATAAGCCAGTAGTTATGGAGGTTCCTGTAAGAATTACAGGTCGTTCTAAAGGTGTTGTAGCTGGTGGTGTTTTACGTCAGTCTTTCAGAAAATTGAAAGTAAAAGCTATTCCTGCTAACTTACCTGATGAGATCGTTGTTGATGTTACTCCATTAAGAATTGGTAACAAACTTTATGTTGGAGGTATCAAAACTGAGGGATATTCTTTCGTTCACCCGGACAATGCAGTAGTAGTTGCTGTTAAGATGTCTAGAAATGCAATGAAAGGAGGTGCAGCAGCAATGGATGATGAAGATGAAGAAGAAGTTGCAGCTGAAGGAGAAGCTCCGGCAGCAGAAACTGCAGCAGAATAAGAATTGCTTATTTAAACAATATAAGAACCTGTCAATTTTATTTGACAGGTTTTTTTGTCTGCAATATTATTCATCGAATCCTTTCTATCAGCTGGCAACAATTTGGCCTCAGCAAGAATCCGAAAAAAAGCCGTAAATTTGAAGTGTTCTAAATAAGAACGTTTTAATTTAAAATTTTAATAAATGTTTGACATTCAGGAAATAAGAAGTCAGTTTTCTATATTAGATCAGAAGGTGAACGGGAAACCATTGGTTTATTTAGATAATGCAGCAACATCGCAAAAACCCAACTCTGTTTTAGAAGTTTGGAACAAATACTATACAGAGCTTAATGCCAATGTGCATAGAGGAATCCATACATTGAGTCAGTTAGCAACGGAAGAAATGGAGCTTTCAAGAAGGAAAATCCAGAAATTCATTAATGCTGAGCATGATTTTGAAGTGATTTTTACAAAAGGAACTACAGAAGGGTTGAATCTTATCGCTTATATTCTGACGCAAAAGCTGAAAAAAGATGATGAAATTATTATCTCTTATCTTGAGCATCACTCAAATATTGTTCCCTGGCAGTTACTTTGTGAGAGAACTGGAGCAAAATTAAGAGTGATTCCTATTGATGAAAATGGAATTCTTCAGCTTAATTATCTGGATGAATTTTTAAGCGAAAAAACAAAAGTGGTTTCTGTTAATCAGGTTTCAAATGCTTTGGGAATTGTAAATCCTATTGAAGAAATTATTGCAAAGACAAGAAAGAATTCAGATGCCTATATTGTTATTGATGGTGCTCAGTCGGCTCCGCATTTTACAATTGATGTTCAGAAAATGGATTGTGATTTCTTCGTGTTTTCGGGGCATAAAATGTATGCACCTATGGGAACCGGTATTTTATACGGAAAACAGGAAATTCTGGAAGATTTGCCACCATTCCATGGAGGAGGTGAGATGATTGCAACATGCTCGTTTGATGGAACAACATATGCAGGGCTACCTTTTAAATTTGAAGCCGGAACACCAAATGTAGGTGGAAATATTGCTTTAGGTGCGGCAATTGATTTTATTCAGAAAGTAGGGCAGGAGAATATTCAGAATCACGAAAATGCGTTATTAGAATATGCTCAAAGACACCTTCTGGAATTAGAGGGAATTAAAATTTATGGTGAAAAAGCCAATAGAACCGGAGTAGTTTCTTTTAATCTGGAAGGAATAGGGATTGCTTCTGATGTAGGAATGATTCTGGATAAAATGGGAGTTGCTGTAAGAACTGGCCATCATTGTACACAGCCGATCATGGATTTCTTTAATATTGCAGGAACGGTAAGAGCCAGTTTTGCGGTTTACAATACTTTTGAGGAAATCGATGCATTGATTGAAGGGGTGAAAAAAGCCCAGCGAATGTTAAGCTAATATTTATAATATATAACTTTTAAGCACTCCAGCATATCTGGAGTGCTTTTTTATTTAAAAGTATTGATATTGAATATTTTATTTATTTAATATTGATTTTTTATTGAAAATAATTTCTTAAATTTAAATATCCTAAAAAACTATACCATGAGAAAACAATTGCTTTTATTCTTGCTGGCTTGTGGGCTTAGTAATGCACAAGTGTTTTCTGAAAATTTTAATGGAGGGAGTCTTCCTTCAGGATGGACGGTAAATAATCCTGATACGACTTACAATTGGGCAGTAGGCGGCCAGGCTGGCTTTGCTTCATTTCCAAACGGAGCCGCTTTTTTTGATGATGATGATGCCGGACCTTCAGGTGTTAATTCAAATGCAAGGCTGGTTTCACCGGTTATTAACCTTGCGGGAGTTGCAAACCCGAAGCTGTCATTTAAATATGCAAATATGATCTATGATCTGGATTCTGTGATAAAGGTCGAAGCATTCAACGGAACTTCTTGGGTTCAGGTGTTTTCTTCTGCCGGAAGTTCGGGAACCTGGAATATTGATTTTAATACACTTACTTATGTTCTTCAGGTGTATGCAGATGCTGCAAATATAGATTTAGCACCTTATGCTAATGCCAATTTCCAGCTTAGATTTATTTACGATGATGTAGGGGATTATTCTTACGGAGCGGCAATTGATGATGTGACAATTACCTCAACAGGAGTGTTGGCAACTTCAGATGCCTTTTTAGGAAAAGGGCTGGAGCTTTATCCAAACCCTGTTAAAGATAGTTTTTATATTAAATCTGATATAAAAAACGATACTAAAATTACAGTTATGGATATGTCCGGAAAACGAGTGAAAACTTTTTCAGGAAAATCTCAAACATACGATTTATCTGATCTTCCAAAGGGAAATTATATAATTTCAATCGACGATGGTAAGAACACGGTAAGAAAGAAAATTATAAAACAATGATGGTTGATAGCTTCTGAATTTCAGGAGCTTTTTTATTTTACCGGACTCTTGATTTGTGTTAATCGGGTTGTATTGATTAAAATATAGATATTAACAATGAATCAAATTTAAAAATCAGTGTCTTTTATATAGGACACTTGAAGTAATTTTGCGTAGTTAAATTTTAAAATATGGAATTAATTGAAAAACTGAACTGGAGATTTGCAACAAAAGCAATGAACGGTCAGAAAGTGCCACAGGAAAAAGTGGACAAAATATTAGAAGCAGCAAGGTTGGCACCCACATCTAGTGGTCTTCAGCCTTTTGAAATCATTGTGATTACCAATCAGGAAATCAAAGAACAGATCAAACCTCATGCTTGGAATCAGCCACAGATTACGGATTGTTCACATCTTTTGGTTTTTGCAGCCTGGGATAATTACACAGAAGAAAGAATCAATAAAATGTTTGATTTGACCAATGATATCAGAGGATTCAAAAATGAAGGCTGGGAAAATTACAGACAGATGTTGTTAGGAACTTATCCTCAAAGGTCTGCTGAAGAAAATTTTACGCATGCTGCAAAACAGGCTTATATTTCTTTCGGAGCAGCGATTATTGCGGCAGCTTTTGAGGAAGTAGATTCTACGCCAATGGAAGGGTTTTCTCCTGAAGCGGTGGACGAAGTTTTAAACTTAAAAGAAAAAGGTTTAAAGAGTGTTCTGCTATTGCCAATAGGTTACAGAGATGCATCCAATGACTGGTTGGTAAACCTTACGAAAGTCAGAAAACCAAAAGAAGATTTCATTACTGAAGTTAATTAATTATTTTACTCATAAAAAATACCCTTTCAATCACTGAAAGGGTATTTGTATTTTATTTAAACTAAAATTTCACATAAAGTTTATCATAATATCAGTGAAAATCTTAGGGGAAATTAAAACTGAGTATTCGGTTTCCAATCCACTACCGCTCTTATAAATGCTTCTGCATTTTCCAGAGGAATATTAGGTAAAATTCCATGACCAAGATTGGCAATATATCTGTCTTTTCCAAAACGGTTGATCATTTCATTCACCATCTTTTTAATCGTTTCAGGTGTGGAATGCAGTCTTGCCGGATCAAAGTTCCCCTGAAGAGTCATCGTGTGATTGGTTAGTGTTCTCGCGAATTCCGGTTTGATTGTCCAGTCAACTCCTAAAGCCGAAACTGGTGATTGAACCATCTCTTCCAAAGCAAACCAGCATCCTTTTCCGAATACTACTACATGGGTTAACGGACTTAGCGCTTCAACAATCTGGTTAATATATTTCCATGAAAATTCCTGATAATCTGCCGGAGATAGCATACCTCCCCAAGAATCAAAAACCTGAACAGCAGAAACACCTTTTTCTACTTTTCTCTTCAAATATGCAATCGTGGTATCAGTGATTTTCTGTAATAACAGATGAGCCGCTTCCGGTTGTTGGAAACAGAAAGATTTAGCAATGTCAAAAGCCTTACTTCCTTTGCCTTCTACGCAATAGCAAAGAATTGTCCAGGGAGAACCTGCAAAACCAATCAATGGGATTTCATTGTCAAGCTTTTGTAAAGTAAGTTCAATGGCGTCAAAAACGTATCCTAATGTATCATTCACATCCGGAACGATCACATTCTGTACATCTTCCATTGTTCTGATCGGATTATCTAGCCAAGGACCTACATTTTCTTTCATTTTGAAATCAATTCCCATCGCTTGAGGAACTACTAAAATGTCGGAAAACAAAATAGCAGCATCCAAAGGATATCTTCTGATAGGCTGTACTGTAATTTCAGAAGCTAGCTCGGGAGTCTGACATCTTGTAAAGAAGTCATATTTATCACGAAGAGCAATGAATTCCGGTAAATATCTTCCGGCTTGTCTCATCATCCAAACAGGCGGTCTTTCTACGGTTTCACCACGCAGAGCCTTTAGATATAGGTCGTTTTTGATCATAATTTATTTAGACTATAATTTGCCAATATTGTTGTTATGAAGCTTAAAGAAACCTTTTAATCAATCCAAAAACAGAGATTAAATTATTTTCTTCAGAAGTAAAAATCTTTTCAGAAGTATACTTTTTTAATTCATTAGAAGTAGTTTCCCCAATCGAAAAAAGCTTCATGTTTTCCAATGAATTTTTTTTTGCAAAACTACGAACTCCACTCGGACTAAAAAAAACGGCAGCATGATATTTTTCAGGTATCATGGGATTCATTTCTTCAGTATTGTAGACGGTAACCTTTTTATATTTAATATTTTGCAGTGGAAGCTCCTGGTCGAGAACGCTGATCGCCAGATTGCCGCAAAAGTGTAAAAAGTTTTCATGTTGGCAATGGCCAATGATGAATCTTGAGAGGGTATCTGCATTTTTCAGAACTTTAAAGGTTCCGAAGCCGTTTTTTCTTAATGCTCGTTTTGTTTTTTCACCGACACAGTAGATTTTGTTATAATTTTTTGCCGTAAAATCTTCATTAGGCTTAAATCCGTTTTTAAAAAAAGAATTTATGCCATTGACACTGGTGAAAATTAATGAATGGTCTTTCAGGTCAAAGGAGCGAACTATAAGAGGATTTGTCTTAATTACCTCAACACAATCGACCGCAATATGCTCTCCTAATTCTTTGGATATAACAGATGGGTCTATATTTTTGGTAAATAAGATTTTCATTTTTTAGAGCCTGGAGCTAAAAGATAAAGGGTGTTTTTTAAATCTGGCTTTTAATTTCTGCCATCAGTTCTTTTCCACCATTTTCAAGAACTATTTTTGCGAATTTTTTTCCAAAGTTCTCTTCTTCATTATAAACAAAACTTTCGTCAGTCAAGATACAGTTTTTACCATCTAATGAGCAAAGTCCTGCTTTGAAACGAATCTGATCCCCGAAGATTTCTGCAAATGCGCCAATAGGAGCTGTACAACCTCCTTCCAGGGTGTTTAGGAAATTTCTTTCCATTTCTACACAGATCTGGGTGGGTTTATGATTGATAGAACTTAAGATTTCGTTGATATCTGTTTTTTCAGAATGTCCTGCAACAGAAATTACTCCTTGTGAAGGAGCTGGAATTAAAAATGGAAGCATTTCATAATCGATTTCCATTTTCATTCTCTTGATTCCTGCTAAAGATAAAATTGTCGCATCAAAATCACCGTCTTCCAGCTTTTGAAGACGGGTTTGTATATTTCCCCGGATGTCAGAAAATTCTGCATTTGGATAATTTTTAAGCCAAAATGCTCTTCTTCTTAAACTGCTCGTTGCCAATTTCAGTTCATGAAATTCTTTAGTTTTTGCAGATTCTTTACGGATTAAAACATCCTGAGGAAAGTCTCTCTCCAGATAAGCAATGATTTCAAGGTTTTCAGGAAGTTTGGTCGGAACATCCTTTAATGAATGTACCGCAATGTCGATCTCATCATTTAATAATGCAACATCCAGATCTCTTGTAAAGACACCTGTAATTCCTAAAGAATAAAGCGGCTGATTAAGATTTTTATCACCCGAAGATACAATAGGAACAATTTCCGTTAAATAGTTGTTGTTTTGAAGATGCCTCGCAACTTCTCTCGCCTGCCAAAGTGCAAGTGCGGAATTTCTGGTTCCGATTCTAATGCTTTTCATTGAATTCGTTGTTTGGTTGTTCAACTAATATTTCGTGCATTAATTTACTAATTTCTTCGGCTTTTAAAGGATTATCGATGATATATTTTGCAAACCGGTTGGTGATTTTCTGAATCATTTTATCAGAAAGTTCCATATCCGTGATATTTATATATTTATTTTTTCTGTAAAAATTATGCATTTCGTTACGTTCCATATTTTTTAAAACCGCTTTGAAATGATGAATATTGGGAGCCAGTCTTCTCTTCTTTTCCCATTCAAGAAAATCTTTTGTCATTTCCTTGATGATTTTTTCAGCTTTCGGGATTTCTTTTTCTCTCTGTTGAATGGTTTCCTGAATTTGTTTTGAAAGCTCATCGACATCAATCAGGGTTACATTTTCGTTTTCCATGACGTTTTTGTCAACGTTATTTGGAATGGAAAGATCGATGACCAAAGTTTCTTTTCCGTTCGGGAAGTGAGATTTATCAACAATCGGATGTCTTGCTCCGGTTGCCACGATCAGGATATCGGTGCCACTTAATTCTTTGTCAAAATCAGAATAGTCAATATGAGGAATACTGTATTTTTCAGATATCTTGGCTGCTGTTTCCTGAGTTCTGTTGGCGATTTTAATTTTGGGCTGATAAACATGTTTTACCAGATTCTCAACCGTGTTCTGTCCGATTTCTCCAACTCCCAACAGAAGAATATTTTTCTCCGTAATCCTTTTTTGATTATTTAAAATATAATGCACCGCCGCATAAGAAACTGACGCTGCCCCATTGGAAATTCCTGTTTCGTTTTTGATTCTTTTTGAAATCTGAATGGCAGAATTAATTGATCTCTCCAAAAAAGGATTAGAATTTTTTCTTTCTTTTTTGAAACGGTTATATGCTTTTTTTATCTGACCGATAATTTCAAAGTCACCGATAATCTGACTTTCCAGACCTGCCGCTACTCTGAACAGGTGAGTCAGCGCTTCTTCTTTGGTGTGGATATTTGCAAATCTGATGAAATCGGTAAAATGAACACCGATTGTTTTGCAGTATTCTTCAGCCACTAAAAGATAATTGGGCGAAGTTGTGTAAATTTCGGTCCTGTTACATGTCGATACCACGAAAGCATCCCCTAAATCTTCATTGTGAATTCGGGTAACAAAGTTTTTGATATTTTCATCAAAGAATGCAAATTTTCCCCTTGTTTCTACATCTGCCTTTTCAAAGCTTATAGAAAGTACGGCGAAATTCGACGTTTGATGTATATTGGAATACTGTAACATAAGCGCAGCAAATTTACGTTTTTTTTCATTAATCACTTTCTGATAATGTATATGATAATTATCGTAAAAAACTATTTTGGTTTGCTTCTAAATAAGCTTTCCAAATAATATGAAAAGTTAAATTTTTTAATCCAATTTTAACGGTTTGAAGATTATCAATTCATTAAAAAACGACCCTTTGTCTGATTATGAAAACCTCAACCTTCAATCTTCCCGCTTCCAGCCGAGAATTGACTTAAATCTGGTTTAGGTTAAAGTCTGTAATTGATTAAAGTAAAAGTTAATAGATTATTGAAAATTTTAATAAAATTTTAACCAAATTATATGCTTGCGGAATTTCTTTGGTTGTCTTAAATTTATATCTTTGTAACTCTTTAAAAAATCAGAAGGAAAATATGAGTTTATTCGATATGTTTACGCAAGAAATTGCGATAGACCTTGGTACTGCCAACACCCTTATCATCCATAATAATAAAATTGTTATAGATCAGCCGTCAATTGTTGCAATTGAGCGTTCTACGGGTAGGCCGATTGCCGTCGGCGAGCAGGCGAAGCATATGCAGGGTAAAACTCACGAGGATATCAAAACAATTCGCCCACTGAAAGATGGGGTTATTGCAGATTTCCACGCTTCTGAACACATGATTAAAGAATTTATCAAAAAAATTCCTGGAATTAAGGGTAAATTTATTCAGCCTGCATTAAGAATTGTGATTTGTATTCCTTCCGGAATCACTGAGGTTGAAAAGAGAGCGGTAAGAGATTCTGCACAGAAAGTAAATGCTAAAGAAGTACGTTTGATTTATGAACCAATGGCTGCTGCTATAGGAGTCGGGATCGATGTACAGAAACCTGAAGGTAATATGATTATCGACATAGGTGGCGGTACTACAGAAATTGCTGTGGTTGCTTTAGGAGGTATTGTTTGTGATAAATCTGTGAAAATTGCAGGTGATGTATTTACAAATGACATTGCTTATTACTTAAGAACACACCACAATCTTTACATCGGGGAGAGAACTGCCGAGAGAATTAAAATCGAAGTGGGTTCTGCTGTTGAAGATCTTGACGTTGATATTGAAGATATTCCGGTACAGGGTAGAGACCTTATCACTGGAAAACCAAAAGAAATCATGGTTGGATACAAAGAGATTGCCCGTGCATTAGACAAATCAATTATCAGAATTGAAGATGCTGTAATGGAAACTCTTTCTCTTACTCCTCCTGAATTGGCTGCTGATATCTACAAAACAGGTATTTATCTTGCTGGTGGTGGTGCATTGTTGAGAGGTCTTGCGGATAGACTACACAAAAAAACAGGTCTTCCTGTATTTGTTGCAGAGGATCCGTTGAGAGCTGTAGTTCGCGGAACAGGTATCGCTCTTAAGAATATGGATAAATTCAATTTCTTAATTAAATAATTTTAACTTTTTACGAACACATCTGAATGGGATTTTTGCTGAGATTATTTTCGAAGAACGCACTTTTTGTCTTCTTTATATTCCTGCAAATTATTGCTCTGGTTCTGATATTCTCTAAAAATGCCATGCAGAAATCCTGGATTGCAGGTCAATCTGCTGCTTTGAATTCTTGGGTTTCAGGATATATTGATGAGGGGGTTTCTTATCTGAAGCTTAAACAGATCAATGATGACCTGGTTACTCAGAATAAGGCTTTGATGGTTGAGCTTTACGGAAAACAGGGCGCTGCAAATCCTCAGTTCAGAAAAGTTCATGATACGTTAGGTGGCGGACAGATTTATACATTCGTCGACGGTGAAATTGTTTTCAACAGTATCAACAGAAGAAATAATTACTTTACAATAAACAGAGGTAGAAGAGACGGGGTTTTTCCACAGATGGGCGTAATGGCTCCAAAGGGAATTGCCGGAATTGTCATCAATTCTACTGATAGTTATGCGTTGGTTCAGTCTGTTTTAAGTGTAAACAGAATCAGAATTAATGCCGCCTTAAAAAACTCAGGATATTTTGGTACCTTAACATGGAACGGAGATAATTCGAGAGTGATGCACCTGGCAGATATTCCTAAATATGTTGCCCTTAAAATAGGGGATACTGTTGTTACTGACGGTAAATCGGCGATCTTCCCCAAAGGAGTTCAGATCGGTACCATCGCGGGATATTCTGTTGATAATAAAACAGGTTTCTGGGATATTTCAGTTGAATTAAGTGAAAAAATGGGAGCTTTGAATAAAGTTTTCGTGGTTAAAAACCTTAAAAAAGCTGAAGTACAAAAGATTCAAGATACAATGCAAGCTGTAATAAAAAAAGAAAATGATTAGCAGGACTTTATTTACGGACATATTAATCATGATTTTTCTGGTTGCATTACAAATATTTGTTTTGAACAGGATCACGATTTTCGGAAAATATACGCCGGTACTATATCCTGTGTTCGTTATGTTTTATCCTTTTTTCAGAAATAAATTTCAATTTCTGGCTTTAAGTTTTCTGATCGGCCTTTCGGTTGATGCATTCCTTTATTCATGGGGAATCAATGCATTTGCGACCACTCTGATTGCCTACTTCAGAACCTTAATTTTCAGAACGTCTACAGATACTTCCACAGACTTTTTCTCATTTCAGTCCCTTCAATGGGCGCAGTTTTTGCTGTTTTTATTTTCAAGTATCTTTTTACATCAGCTTTTAGTACAATATATAGAGTTCTTTAAGTTTAGTAGATTTTTTGAAATATTAATTAATGTATTGGTGACGAGTATAATTTCATTTATCTTTATCGTTGTTTACGCATTAATATTTAAAATCAAACAAAAAGTTTGAACACACGTTATTTAAAAATTTTTTCCGCTCTTGCTGTTATCGCCTTGATTTTCGTGGCGAGACTTGCTTATTTACAATTGTTTACAGATCGTTATGCATTGAATGCTGCGAATACTTCTATTAAAATTGAATATGTTATTCCCCAACGAGGAGTCATTTTCGACAGAAATGGAAAAATTATGGTTGGAAATCAGCCTGCCTACGAGATTTCTTTTACGCAAGCTTTAATGAAACCTGATTTTGATACTCTTGGGTTTTGTAATTTAATGAAGATCAGCAAATCGGATTTCATCAATAAAGTTAATACCATAAAGAAAGAGAAATATTATTCGAAGCTGACGCCGATGACTTTTATTAAAGACCTCAGCAGAGAAGATATTGCAAGAGTTCAGGAAATTATATTTAAATATCCGGCATTCAGTATTGTTTCAAGACCACAGCGTCAATATGAAGTTTCGACTTCCGGAAACCTTTTAGGCTACACCAGTGAGGTCAATGAAAAAGAAATTAAAAAAGATTCAACCTATTATTTGCCGGGAGATTTTATCGGAAAAACAGGTGTTGAAAAATCTTATGAAAAAGAGCTTCGTGGGGTAAAAGGAATGAAATATATCCAAAAGGATATCAGGCTCCGAAATATCGGATCTTATAAAAACGGGACATTGGATAAAGATGTAATCACCGGAAAAGATATTACTTTAACGATTGATTACGATCTGCAGAGAATGGCCGAAGAAATGCTTGTGGATAAGCACGGAGCTATTGTTGCCATTGATCCTAATAATGGTGAAATCTTAACGATGGCAACCGGTCCGGATATTGATCCCAACTTATTTACAGGTCCTAATAAATCTAAAAACTTATACGCATTATCAAAAGATACGATCTATGAGAATAAACCAACCTTTGACAGATCTGCTCAGGCTGCTTATCCTCCAGGGTCTACTTTTAAACTGTTAACGGCTCTTTCTGCAATGCAGATGGGGGTGATGACGGAAAATACGATATTTCCTTGTGGCGGAGGTTTTAATTACAGAGGATTAAGAATTAAAGGTCATGGCGGAGCCGATCCTTTGATTCCTTCTATTCAAATTTCCAGTAACTGCTATTTTTCATACGCTTATCTTGCTATTATTAATAAATATCCGGGAAATCCTTCCAAAGGGGTTGATGAATGGAAAAAAATCATGAACAGCTTCGGGGTTGGAGAATTTTTAAACAATGACCTTGCTGTTGGTGCGAAAGGAAGAATTCCGTCTGGAGAATTCTATGAAAAAAGACAGAAAACTCTTAATAAATATAGCGGTAAAAAAGATTATAAAAACTGGGACCCTTTGGCTACCGGTGCCGTTTTCAACGGAATGGGGCAGGGAGATATCATGATTACGCCTCTTCAGCTTGCTAATTATGTAGGGGCAATTGCGAATAAAGGATGGTACTATACGCCTCATATTGTAAAATCTATTGATGGTAAACCAAATCCTGATCCGAGATTCAAAAAGAAGCATCAGACGTTGGTGGACCCCAAACATTTTGAGCCTGTACTGAAAGGTATGGAGGCTGTGGTGTTAAGAGGAACAGCAAGAAGTTTAAAATCTAATGATTTTACTATGCTGGCAAAAACGGGTACAGCACAGGTGCCACAAGGAAAGGATAACTCAATCTTTGTACTGATTGCTCCTGCAGATAAACCTAAAATTGTTGTGGTTGCTGTTATGGAACATGCCGGATTCGGTGCTACCTGGGCCGGTCCTGCTTCTGCTGTCATCGCCGAAAAATATATTACCGGTGATTTAAAAAGAGAAAATCTTTATAAAAAAATGACCGGCGCGAGTTTCATGCCTGAATATAAAAGACAATGGGTTGCTGATCTGAAACGTAAAGGACTTTATAAAGATCCAACTCAGGATTCTGTGAAGCAAAAAAGAATTAAGGATAGCTTAAACTTTATTAAAGAGCAGAAAATAAAACTGCAGAAAAAGATAGAAGAAGAAACAAAAAATAATAAAAATACAAAACCTGCTAAGCAATGAAATGGACAGAAGGAATAGATAAATTAGGTCTTGGCTTATATTTCCTGCTTTGCATTTTTGCGATTGCAAATATTTACAGTGTGGATCAGAAATTAGGAGAAAAGCAATTGGTTTTTTTCGGTATTTCCCTGTTTGTAGGTCTTATTATTTTTGTCGGGAGAAGTAAGTTTTTCGAAAATATGTCAGGGATCATTTATATAGGCGGTGTTTTATTGCTTATTGGTCTTTTCCCTTTTGGTAAAGAGATTTTGGGCCAGAAAAACTGGTATAAGTTCGGAAGTTTTACCATGCAGCCTGTTGAGTTTGCGAAAATAGGAACGGCGCTTATGGTGTCCAATTATGTTTCCGGACCTGACTTTAATTTAAAAAACAGAAAATCACTTTTAACGGCACTTGGAATTATAGGTATTCCGGCAGTTGTTGTGCTTGCTATTCCCGATGTTGGGTCTATGTTGGTATTTATTGCCTTTTTCATTGCCTTGTACCGTGAAGGTCTGAGTGGTTTACTTTTTGGCGTTGGATTTCTTTTTGCAGGTGTATTTCTTGTTTCATTGGCTATTCCTCCGGTATATGTTGTGATCACGATTTTATTGATTGCGGGAGGCTGGATTGCCATGAATTACTATAAAATGTCATGGAATGTTATTTCCATTTCAAGTATTGCCGGATCTATTCTGATTTTATGCGGACTGGCTTTCGGATCACCTTATATTTTAGAAAAACTGCCGAAACACCAGAGAGAAAGAATTGAGGTTCTTTTTAAAGGTGAAAAAGCTTTTAGAGATACTTCCGGTTATAATTTGCTGTATTCAAAGACGGCAATTGGTTCCGGAGGACTTTTAGGAAAAGGATATCGGGAAGGTTCTGTGACTCAGGGTAAATTCGTTCCTGAGCAGGAAACCGATTATATTTTCTGTACGGTGGGAGAAGAATGGGGCTTTTTAGGAAGTGCAATTCTTGTTTTGTGCTACATGGTATACATCGGAAGGATTTACTATCTCGCAGAAAAGCAGAAATCAACCTTTAACAGGGTTTTTGGATATTGCTTTGCTTCCATTCTTTTAATGCACTTTACGATCAATTTAGGGATGGTTATGGGGCTTTTTCCTACAGTGGGTATTCCTTTGCCGTATTTCAGTTATGGAGGGAGTTCTTTATTGGCTTTTTCAATCATGACTTTTATTTTCTTTAAACTTAATTATGCAGATAAAAACAGCCTGGTTTAACAGTTTGAAGTAGAAAAGGCTGGTGAAAGTATTTTCCGATTAATTTCTTGATTTAAATCTACGAGCAAAACTATAATCTTATGAAAGAAGCATACGTTCTGGACCAAACTTTCGAAAACACAGATTTTTCTAAATTTCAAAGGGGTGAATACGAAAATTGTACTTTCCGTCATTGTAATTTTGAATATGCGGATCTTTCGGGCTTCAGTTTCAACGACTGTGAGTTTATTAGCTGCAACCTGAGTATGGCAAAGCTTGTCTCAACGGCTTTTCGTGATGTTATTTTTAAAGAATGTAAAATGTTCGGGCTTCATTTTGATGACTGCAATGAGTTCGGAATGTCTTTTAAATTTGACGGCTGTTTATTGCATAATTCAATTTTCTACAGAACAAAAATCAAAAAGACCCTATTTAAAAATTCAAAGCTCATAGAAGTTGATTTCGCCGAGTGTGATCTTTCTAATGCTGCATTTAGCCATTGCGACTTTTCAGGCGCTGTTTTCGATAATACAAACCTTGAAAAAGCAGATTTCAGAACATCGGTCAACTATTCAATAGATCCTTCTCAGAACAGGCTTAAAAAAGCTAAATTTTCGTTGTCTGAGATTTATGGGCTTCTTTATAAATTCGATATTGAAATTGATAAGAATGGCTAGGAGTCCGAAGCCGGATTTTTGAAGTTTCGTAATGAGTGTAAGTGAGAGAACAAGAGGTATAATTAATCACTAAAAATAAAAAAACCATCAAAAAATATTGATGGTTTCATTATTTAAATCAATTATTTAAAATTAAAAACTTGTTGCGTTTGATGCTGGAGTCGTAGTTGCCAGGTTATTGAAGGCCTCTCCGTTTTCGTTGATCACTCTTTTTCCGAATCTGTATTTAGGTCCCCAATAAGAGTCATTCAGTGAAGAAACCATCACTCCTTTCGACGTGGCAGCGTGAATGAATTTAACCTCCCCATCTTCTGTAACACTTTCTACAATACCTACGTGAGAAATTCTTCTTCCATGAGAAAAGAAAATTAAATCTCCTTTCTGTAGGTTTTCTTTTTCAATTTTTTCTCCTTCCTGAGACTGAGAAGCCGCTACTCTTGGTAAGCTAAGGCCTGCTGCAGCACCAAATACAGAAAGAACGAAAGCTGAACAATCAATACCGTTTCTTGTCATTCCTCCATATCTGTAAGGCGTTCCTAGGTATGTTTCAGCTTCTGTTAGGATATTGTCGATTGTTTTGTTATGTCTGATTGCTTTTGCAATTTCAGAATTCTTAACTGCGTTTTTAGCATTGACTAAAGATGCCGCTTTTTCTGCAAGGAAAGAATCAATTAATCTTTGCTTGTCTAGCTCCATTTTCTTCGTATCAAGAGAAGCTAGTTTGGCATCTGTTTTGTATTCTTTACTATAAGTTGCTGGTTTTGAAACTACATAATTTGTAGCGCACGATTGTAATGAAACTGTAGAAACTAAAGCAACTAAATAAAACAAAACTCTTTTCTTCATATAAATTTGATTAACCGTGTTAAAAAGGAATAGTATTTTTCAAAAGCATTACAAAAGTATGTATTCCGTCTAAAAGAGCCCCGATATGATAATTGTCAGGTTCTTATTTTAACACATTTTAACATATTATTTAAGTATGTTAAAGAAAAACAAACCGCAACCGCCTGTTTTAGGTGAGTGTGCGGTTTTTTTTATTAAGATTCTTTAACAAAATAAATCGTATTTCCTTTATTAATCAAGCATTCAGTTTTAAAACTCTAATTTTCAGGACTGTTAATAAAACAAAAAAAACTCCCCGATAAATCGAGGAGTTTCACTAATATGGAACTTTACAAATGTTATTTTGTAAACAACATTTCTCTGTATTTTGTCATTGGCCAAAGTTCATCATCCACCATCATCTCAAGATCGTCAGAAGCATCTCTGATGATATCAAATAAAGGTTTTACTTTGTTGCAGTAAGTTTCTGCCTGCTTCTGACTGTCAGATACAGCTTTTGCAGCTTCTCTGGCTTTGATAAGGTCTTCAACACCTAATTTGATTTTAGAAACATTCTCAGAAATATTAGTAATCAGGCTCATTTGCTCTTTCGCTAATGTTTTGAATTCTTTGTCTCCGAAAATCTCTTTAAGACCTTTTACGTTTTCAATTAATCTGTTTTGATAATTTAAAGCTGAAGGAATAATGTGATTTCTTGCGATGTCACTTAAAACTCTGGCTTCAATATCGATAACGGTAGAATATTTTTCTAATTTAATTTCGTTTCTTGCCTCAACCTCTCTGTGAGTGAAAACTCCGATTTCTTCATAAAGATCAACGAATTTTTTGTCCATTTCCTGTTTAAGAGCCTCCGGAGTTGTTTTTAAGTTGTTCAAACCTCTCTTTTTAGCTTCCTTAGCCCAGTCATCAGAATATCCGTCCCCTTCAAACATGATGTTTTTACACTGTTTGATGTACTCTCTTAATACATTGAATATGGCTTCGTCTTTTTTAAGACCTGTTTCTACCAATGCATCAACTTCTTTTTTGAAATCGTTTAATTGTTTTGCAGCAATCGTGTTCATTACTGTCATAGATTCCGCGCAGTTTGCAGAAGAACCTACCGCTCTGATCTCGAATTTATTTCCTGTAAATGCAAATGGAGAAGTTCTGTTTCTGTCGGTGTTATCCAACAGGATCTCAGGGATTTTTCCAACTACATTTAATTTTAAATCTGTTTTTTCGTCCGGAGAAAGTTTTCCTTCCGTTACTTTTTCAAGCTCTTCCAAAACTCTGAATAACTGGCTACCGATAAATACAGAAATAATTGCCGGTGGAGCTTCATTAGCACCCAATCTGTGGTCGTTGCTTGCAGATGCAATACTAGCTCTTAAAAGATCAGCGTATTCGTGAACAGCTTTAATTGTGTTAACGAAGAACGTTAAGAACTGTAAGTTTTTCTTAGGATTTTTTCCAGGGCTTAATAGGTTTTCACCAGTATCTGTTGCTAAAGACCAGTTGTTGTGTTTTCCGCTTCCGTTTACGCCTGCGAATGGTTTTTCGTGGAATAAAATATGGAAATGGTGTTTGTGAGCAATTCTTGCCATAATGTCCATCAACAAAGAGTTGTGGTCAACGGCAACATTTACTTCCTCAAACATTGGAGCCAGCTCAAATTGGTTTGGTGCTACCTCGTTGTGTCTTGTTGTTACGGGAATACCTAATTTCATACATTCGATTTCCAACTCTTTCATGAAGTTCATTACTCTGGTAGGAATTGAACCGAAATAGTGGTCATCCAGCTGCTGTCCTTTTGCAGGAGAGTGTCCAAGCAAAGTTTTCCCTGTTAATACAAGGTCCGGGCGAGATTGATATAATGCTGAATCTACCAGGAAATATTCTTGCTCCCAACCTAAAGTAGGAGTTACTTTTGTTACGTTTTTATCGAAATACTGCATTACATTGGTTGCAGCTTCGTCTACAGCGTTCAAAGCTCTTAAAAGAGGGGCTTTATAATCTAAAGTTTCTCCTGTGTAAGAGATGAAAATTGAAGGAATACATAATGTAGTTCCCATAATGAATGCCGGAGATGTAGGGTCCCAAGCTGTATAACCTCTTGCCTCGAAAGTGTTTCTGATACCACCGTTCGGGAAAGAAGATGCATCCGGCTCCTGCTGGATCAATAAGTTTCCGCTGAATCTTTCGATAGCTCTGCCTCCTTCAATTGGAGTGAAGAAAGAATCGTGTTTTTCTGCAGTTGTACCTGTCAAAGGCTGAAACCAGTGAGTGTAGTGAGTTACCCCTTTGCTCATTGCCCAGTCTTTCATGGCTACAGCTACTTGGTCTGCAATGTGTCTCTGGATTTTTGTTCCTTTTTTCATTGCATCCAAAATAGACTGGAATGCTTCTTTCGTTAAATATTCTCTCATTGTTTCTTCTGAGAAAACATTCTGACAGAATAATTCTGACAATTTTGCAGGAACTTCAATAGAGTTATCTTTTCTAAAGTCCTTGAATGGTAAAGTTTCTAACGCTTTGAATCTTAAAGTTGACATATTAGGTTAATTTTTACGGGGCAAATTTACAAAAAAAATGAATTGAAAATATTTTTACCCTAAAAAATTAAGGGGTAAATTTAATTTTAACTAAATTTCAAACGTTGATTTGATTTTTTAAAGGGGTGAAATGAATTCAAAGTTTTAAATTGAATCTTTTTTTGAAAACCATTAATAATGGATACATACTATTGTTATACAATTTACGAATTTAAAACAGCATATACATAGTAATTATTTTGTTTGTGATGACCGAAGCCCATTTTTCATAAATAATATTTCTAAAAGGAAGAAAATTCCTCACCAATGGAGTGGTATCAAAAATTTCTTTGAAATTTTTGACGGGGTGGTCTTAAAAACGATCATTTTCTTATATAAATTTCCACGATATACTTTTGCTTTTTTGCTTTATTCATAGCAATAACATCATTGAATTTATATATTATGTTAAATCGTTTATTAAAAGATACTTAAAATAAGTTGAGCGGAGATTTTGTATATTTGTGTGAAATTTATTTTATGACAAATTCTAGAGCAAGAGAAACAACGGAAGCAATTGAAAGATTGTATATTTCTATGAGACACCTCTTTTACAGAGGTTTTTTTAAACCTGCCGGTGTTTCGGGGGAGAGCATCAGAAGTTTGTTGAAGACCATCAATCCGGAGATTTATGGAAGTATGAATATTCCAAGTAAATTGGAACTGGATGGTTTGATGTATGTTTTAGACAGGCTTCCTGAGGGAATTGAAGAATGTGCTTTTATTCATCTGACATCAGATGAGGGTTTTGATAAAGGAAGTTTCGAGCCAATTGTACCTAAAAAGAGAAGAAGAAACTGTTACAGAATAGACGAACACCAGATGAATATTGAAGTTCTTTTGGGACGTTCTGAGATCTATGATATCCTTACTCACCTTACATTTTTATTTATAGAAGCAGATAAAGTTAGAAATCTGGCGTTCATCCAGGATGAAAACTGGAAACCGACACGTGCTTTTAAAATTATCGAAGAGGTAGTAAAAGGTGAAAAAAAATTCAGCAGAAAAGAAAAAGAAGTTGCTCTTATTCATTTATCTTCTTTAATAGGAAGAACTTTTGATGAGACATTAAACGCTTACAATACTTTTGGGGACGACAGCAATCCTGACCGTTTATTCAAAATCATCTATAACTTGGCAAAAGTTAGTTTGGAAGATGCAAAACAGACAAGAGAAAGAGAAATTCATTTCAGTGCGATATTAAAGGAAAGAGTGGGACATCACTATTTTGGTGAAAAATGGGCCAATAAAGTGAAAGAAGTTTTATTTGAAAACAACCTTCATATGAGACCGCTTCATATTATTTCTGCCAATATGCACTCTGTAAAAAACATGTTGTATGGAAATGATGCCTTAAAGAAAAAAGATACCAAGGAAGTAGATTATAAACTGTACGGCGAAATTTCTGATAAGAAAGAACTTCGTGATAAAGTTTCTAAATATGCTTTGGAAGAAGGTTTGATCTATATTAACGATAAAAGCGGAAGTAATATCGATGTTCAGATCATTGATTTGAGCAAAACAAATCTTAAAAACACGCCTTTCAACGATATAAAATATGGTGGAGATGATGTGATTATGGTTTTCGATTATGCTTTTGGTGAACAGGCTTTTGAGGTGATGGATGAGTTGTTGAGACCTTTCGAACACAAAGGAGAGGTTTACATGATGAAAGTGAAATCTGTTTCCATCATGGGTAAAGCCGGAATTCTTGCCGGTGCAAAAGGAGATATTATGATTCCTACTTCACATATATTTGAAGGAACGGCAGATAATTATCCTTTTGAAAATGCTTTAAAGCTTGAAGATTTTCACGATGATGAATTAAAAGCTTTCGAAGGACCTATGATTACCGTTTTAGGAACATCGCTTCAAAACAGAGATATTCTTTCTTATTTTATGAATACTTCTTGGAAGGCAATTGGACTGGAGATGGAAGGTGCACATTATCAAAAAGCCATTCAGGTAGCATCTAAAATCAGACATCATATTTCACCTGATTTATTTGTAATGTATGCTTATTACGCTTCGGATAATCCTTTGGAAACGGGAAGCACACTTTCTTCAGGTGGTTTAGGGCTGACAGGTGTAAAACCAACATATCTGATTACGTTAAGAATCTTAGAAAAGATTTTACAAAGCGGAAAAAAAGAAGTTTCAGCTAAAAAATAATTTTTAATCTCGATTAAGAATCCATCTAATCCTTTAAGGTTTCAAAAGCCTTGAAGGATTTTTTTTAATAATCATCCTTGTCAAGGTTTTTGTGAGAAAATTTAAAAAATAATTATCTTTAAAAAAATTAAAAACAATGAGTTCAACTTCACAATTAGCAAAAAGATTCCGAGAGGTTTTGCTTGATGGACTTTGGATTGCAAATACCAATTTTAAGGATCAATTAAAAGATATCACTTGGAAAAAAGCAAGCACGAAAGTCGGTTCTTTGAACACAATCGCAATGCTCACTTTTCACATCGATTATTATATCGCGGGACTTATGAATGTTTTTGAAGGTGGTGATTTGGAAATCAGAGATCAATTTAGCTTTGATCTTCCGTCAATTGAATCTCAGGAAGAATGGGAAGGATTATTGAATAAGCTTTGGAGCGATTCTGAAAAGTTTGCCCATTTATTAGAGCAAATGCCTGATTCCAAAATGAGTGAAGTTTTTGTCGATGAAAAATACGGAACCTATTTAAGAAATATTGATGGAATGATTGAGCATGCATATTATCATTTGGGACAGATTACTTTGATTAAAAAATTATTGCCGATTTGAAAATGAGAAAAATATATTTTCTTTTTATGCTGCTTATTTCTTCTTATTGTTTTTCACAATTCAAAATTCCTGATGGTTTTTCAGAATTTAAAGAAAGTCCTTCAAACGGAAAGGAAATGAAAAGGATTGTTGTGGATTTTGATAAGGATAAGAAAGATGATGTGATTACGTTAATTTATCAATCAGAGTACGAATTGCATTCTGCTAAAAAGTATCTGATCCTCTATCTTTCGTCGAAGAATAAAACTTTTTACATCGATTTTGATTTATTTAACGGAGTTTTTGTTATTCCCTTAAAATATAAAAATGATGTGGTAGATTTCTTGGTTTATCAGGAAGGAACAGGTGTATACGGACACGGTCTGAAATTAAGATTTAACCAAAAAGTAAAAGAAATACAGCTTATTGGTTATGATTACAGCTACAGAACTCCGAGTGGTCATTGCAGTAAAACATATAACTTGCTGACAGGAGATTATACCGTGACAAACGATGTTTATAATATGAAAACTAATAAAATAGAGTTTCAAAATTTCAAAGGAAATAAAAAGCAATCTAAAAGTATTTTTATTAAAAACTTCTCATCTCAATTATTTGAAAAGCTAAGCTTGGTGGGAAAAGAATTTGAATTGGAATAATCTTTTTAACAAACTCCTCAAAACTCCATCTAAAACCATATCACACAGATAAAACCTCAACATAAGTCTACATTTGAGGTCTTATTTTAATTACTTATCTTTAAAAAAAATAAAATTTTAAATGAAAAAATCGGTTGCAATCATTTTTGCGTTTATCATTTCTCAATTTCAGGCTCAGCAAGGAGCTTACTATCAGCAGAGTGCGAAGTACAAGATGGATATTGATGTGAACGCTGAAAAATTTACTTACCAAGGGAATCAGACCTTAGAATATACCAATAACTCACCGGATGAACTGAATGTGGTTTATTTCCATTTGTACTGGAATGCTTTTAAACCTAACTCTATGATGGATCAGAGAGTGGCTGCCCAAGGGAAAAATGGAGACTCAAGATTGCAAAAAGATGGGATTTCAAGATTGGCCTCGATTCCGAAAAATGAAGAAGGAGCTCAAAATATTCACTGGCTTAAACAAAACGGAAAAGACGTAAAGTTTGAGATTCAGGAAACAGTAATGAAGGTATATTTGGCAGAACCTATTAAACCTAATTCAACAACTATTTTCACAATGGAATGGGATGCTGTAATTCCTCAGCAGATTCGAAGAAGCGGAAGAAATAATAGAGAAGGTGTTGATATGACCATGACACAGTGGTATCCGAAAATTGCGGAATACGATTATGACGGTTGGGCAACATTTGACTATATCGGAAGAGAGTTTCATGCTCCATTTTCAGATTTTGATGTGACTATTAAAATTGATAAAGACTACGTCATCGGAGCGGGAGGAATTCTTGAAAATCCTACAGAAGTAAAAGGATACGATACCAATGCAAAAATTAAAGCTGAGAAAAATAAAAAAGCCACCTGGAAATGGACTGCAAAAAATATTCTCGACTTCGCCTGGAGCGCAGACCGGGATTATATTGTGAAAAGTTTTGATGTTTCACAAGGTCCGAAAGTATTTTTTGTATACCAGAATAATGATAAAACGAAAGTCTGGGAACAGGCTCAGCCGTATATAACTAAATATTTCCAGATTATGAATTCTCATTTCGGAAAATATGTCTATCCAACCTATGCCTTTATTCAAGGGGGAGATGGTGGAATGGAGTACGGAATGTGTACGATGATTTTGGGTGAATCAAAAAATATTAAAGACTTAATGGGATTAATGGCTCACGAAGGCTCTCATTCCTGGTACCAGCAGATGTTGGCAACCAATGAGCCTATGCGCCCATGGATGGATGAAGGTTTTACAAGCTATGCTGAAAGTTTTGTTATGCATCAGCTTTTTCCGGAGGAACTTCCGAATCCGTTTACCGATAAATTAAATGCCTACAGAAGTTTTATCAAAAAAGGAATTGAGGAGCCTGCGATATGGTTTGGTGACCATCATGATAACGGAACCTCATATTCATATGCTTCTTATGTAAAAGGAGAATTGTATCTGGTGCAGTTGGGATACATTATGGGTGAGCAGAATTTAGCAGAAACCCTGAAGCAATATTATGAACAGTGGAGTATGAAACATCCTTCAGACAGAGACTTTTTGCATATTGCCCAGAAAGTTTCCGGAATGGATCTGAAATGGTTTCAGAACTATTGGATCTATACCACAAAAACAATTGATTATGGAATCAAGGATGTGAAGTATGATGCAAAATCGACAACAATTACTTTAGTCAACAAAGGGCAGGTACCAATGCCAATTGACTTCAGTGTACTGACTAAGGATAAAAAAGTGATGACCTACCAGATTCCGTTAAATATGACGCATACCTGGAAAACAAAAGATGCCTATGGAGATTTCAAAACGATGCCTTACTGGCCATGGACACAGAAGGAATATGTAGTGACGGTGCCTTACACAAAAGATCAGCTGTCTGTTTTAGGAATCGATTTCAGTCAGAGAATTGCAGATGTCAATATGGATGATAATTTCGTAGAAGTAAAATAATCGCATTAAAAATAAATGTCAAAATCCTACAGATAGTCTGTAGGATTTTTTGTTGGCATGAATTGTTTAAGTTTTTTTAAGGATAGGATCAATTTATGGGAGATTGAGACATAGTTTTTTATTAAAATCATTAAATTTATCCCCTGAAAATAAATCAAGGATTTCTATTATAAAGCATATCCTTTTGAAAAATAAGTCAATGAATTCAATCGTAATCAACGTAGGAAACAGTAATATCAGATTTGGTCTTTTTGATGATGACAATTGTGATATTTCGTGGGTGATCAATACAAAACCTTACAGAACAGCAGATGAATTATACGTTCAGATGCTGATGTTATATCAGACTTATAAAGTTGAACCCGAGCAGATCACAAAAGTGATTATCGGATCGGTTGTCCCTCAGCTGACCAAGGTGATAAGTTCGGCGATCAAAAAAATCCATGGAATCCTTCCTGTAATTGTTGATAGGAGTACACCTTCAGGCGTCGTGGCAAAATCTAAACAGATGGGAACGGATATTTATGCCAATCTTGTGGCTGCACATAATATGTATACAGACCGGAAAAAAATTGTTCTTGATTTCGGTACAGCACTTACGGCAAGCTGCGTAGCAGAAAACGGTGAGACATTGGGTGTTATCATTGCTCCTGGGATTGTTACTGCTTTAAATTCTCTGATCAATCAAACGGCACAGCTTCCGGATATTGAATTGAAAAAGCCAAAAACAGTTTTGGGACTTGATACGGTAACCTGCATGCAAAGTGGTATGGTATATGGGTTTTTAGGAATGGTAGAAGGTTTTATTGACCGAATAAACGATGAGGTGAATGATGACTGCTTTGTTGTAGCTACCGGAGGCGTTTCCCACGTTTACAAACCTCTGACAGACAAAATCCATGTGATGGACAGGCTTCACACATTAAAAGGTCTTTATTTTTTAGGAAAAGATTTATAAATCAGGCTGAGGTTAGGGATCAGTTTAAAAACCTCAACCTCAATCTCAACCACAAAACCATGACAAAATTCCCTAGAATAGAAACGGAAAGATTGATCCTTTCCGAATTAAAAGAAGAAGATCTGCCTCTTGTAACTCAATATCTTCAGGATAAAGTTTTTTCGGAGCTTACTTCCAATATTCCTTATCCTTACCGCAAAGAAGATGCTGAGTTTTGGTTTAAAATTTCGAGAGAGGCTTTTGATAAAAGAAAAGGCTTTACATTTGCTATTCGGGATAAAAATGAGCAGATGATCGGGGCCATCGGACTTCATGATGAAGGTTCTGATAAAGCTGAAATGGGCTACTGGCTCGCAAAGCCTTTCTGGAACAAGGGATACGTGACTGAAGCTGCAAAATCGGTTGTTGATTTTGGATTCAAAGAATTGGGTTTTAATAAAATTTACGCAACCTACTTCCCTCATAACCCGGCTTCCGGAAAAATAATGCAGAAAATAGGAATGGAGGAGGAGGCTATTTTAAAACAGCATCTGAAGAAAGACGGTAAATACTATGATATTCCGATGTATTCTGTTTTCAGGGATCAAGATTAGCGTTTTGACTTAAAAAAATCTTTTACAATCGTTGAACATTCGTTTTCCATAATTCCCGTAACAATTTCTGTTTTTGGATGTAAGGAGAGGTGTTTATTGATAAATCCTCTGTGCTCATCTCTGGCTCCAATGACTACCTTTGAAATCTGAGACCAGGAAAGTGCTCCGGAACACATCACGCAAGGTTCCATGGTGACATACAGCGTGCAGTTGATCAAATATTTTCCACCCAAAAAATTAGCAGCTGAAGTGATGGCCTGCATTTCGGCATGGGCAGTCACATCATTCAGAGTTTCTGTAAGGTTATGTGCTCTTGCAATCACGCGGTTATTAGAAACCACAATACAACCGATGGGAACCTCATCTTTTTCAAGAGCAATTTCGGCTTCCTGTAAAGCCATTTTCATGTAATATTCGTCTGTAAACATTAATGTTTTTATTCAATAGTCATCGTTAAAGGAAGCTTGAAGCGATATCTTACAGGTCCGCCATTAAAAACAGCAGGGGTAAATTTTTGAGGAACGGAATATAAGGCGATTTCAGCTTGTCTGTTGAAAGTGAAATTATCTCCTGAAGCCTGTACGTTGCTTATGGTTCCGTCTTTTTCCACAATAAATGCAACAAGAGCTTTGGCAGTTTTCATTTCAGAATGTACGCCTTCTGTATAAAAAAGATTAGCGACTTGCTGTCTAAGGGTATTCATGCCGCCGGGATATTCGGCCATCTGACCTGTTGATGATGTAATATCTGGGGAGGTTTCAGGAAGTGTAGCCGTCTTATTCTTAATGCTATTCAGATCTTCCAGGTTTTTAACCTTTAATAAAGCACCTACTAATGCTGTATTTTCGATACTGTCCATTTTTTTCATAAAAAAAACGAAATCTCTTTTTATAGCATCTTTATTCAGAACATTGGTTTCGGCCTCATATTTCTTTCGAAATTCGTTATTGAGCAAAACACGATGCTGGTTGTAATAGTTCTTTACATTCTTAAATTCTTCTGTCTGCTGTGAAAAACAGAAAAAAGGGGTCAAACAAAAAAAGTAAAGAAATAGAGATTTCACGACATGTTATTTATGTAAATGTAATAAAAAAAACTGAAATTTTCGGAACAATTAGTTTTCAAAATATTTGTTCAGAGATTCCTGCAGGTGATTGCGGATATCATCAACTAAACCTTTCGGTTCTAAAACCTGCACCTCCTTTCCGTACGAAAGAATCTCCTGCATAAAATCGTAAGTAGGATGTAAGAAAAACTCGAAAAAGGTCTCTGTGAGGGTTTCTTTGGTTTCCTTTTGAGATTGGTGAAGCGGGAAGCTTTTAATATATTCACCCTGATGCTTGCTGCACTTGATAACGATCTGCTGAGGTTTCTGTTCGGCAAGATTCATAACCCCAAAAGCGTTTTTAAAATGTTCTCTCAGGTTGTATTTGTATTTTTCTCGAAATTTATTTTTATCTACATCCAGATAATTGATCCTGTCGAGTCCGAAAGATTTCAACATCTGATCTTTGGTGTCGATGGCAATAAGATACCACCGGCCTTTTGATTCTTTTAAAGCTAACGGATGAACTTTTCTCGAAGTCATCAGTTTATTTTTATAATTGTAATGCTCGAAACTTACAATTCTTTTATTACGGATGGCAAAGAAAAGGTCGTAGAAATGATCTACACCTGTAGGTTTTCGGTTTTCAAAAAAGATGAAATTTGAGAAATCCGGATGAAGATTCAGAGCATTACTTACCTGAAAAGATTCCAATAATTTTTGATTGTATTCATCTACTTCCATAATGGGGCGGCTCTCAATATAATACCGGTTGTCACCCTTTTTTTTGTTGTGAATAGAAAGGTTAAAAAGATCAGAAATCTCACGAATATCTCTCTGCAGTGTGCGGATAGAGTAGCTCTTGATCCCTGCATCCTGAAATTCGAAAGAGTTGAGAAGATAGTCCTCCAGCTGCGAATAGGTAGCCGGAGAACTTTCTAATCTTTTTATAATTAAGGCATATCTTGTCAGATAAAAATCTTTTTTCATTCGGATATATTTATGATGTAGCTTTGCTACGTTTCATGGTAAAAGTTTCTATTACAAATATATGAGCTTAATGCGACAAAAAGTGTCGTGTTTTATTTTTTAACTAAAACTTTTAATTATATCCTTTTATAAAAGTTGTTGATTTCTATCTCTTATCTATAAGTAATTATTGATGCCGGAATACCTGAGTTACTTAAATCTAGTCCTGCAGGGGCAGAAACTGATTGAAGATGTGACAGGAGAAATGCGTTTTCTCCTACAAATGTCACGCTGTTAGGGATATATAAGGTCGAGATTGAATTTATAACCGTTCTAAATGCATCTTTTCCAATGTATTCTAATCCTTCATTTAATATGATTTCTTCGAAAAACAAATAACTGAATGCTCCTTCTTCAATTCTTTTCAGCGTTGAAGGCGTCTTAATCTTGCCTGCCATTTGTCCAAAAAAAGCATAAGTTCCTATTTCTTCCAGTCCCTCACTAAATTTAATCTCAAGAATATAACGGGAATTTTGTTGATACACAAAAGCTTGATCATTTATCTTTCTGATATTGGAAGGAATGGTAATGGACAATCCATAGCCATACATCACATCACCTGATATATATGGAATTACTTTTTCAATTAAGTTAACAGAATCTTGTGGAATTAAGTCTTCCGCCTGATGCCAATAGGAATCCAGCCATTCCTCAAATTCTTGTTGAGTAGGTTTTTTATTAGCTTTAAAATATTGTTTTAGTTTCTCTCTTGTTGTCATGATTTTATCGATAAGTTATTACTGCAGAAGACGGAATACCTGAGATGCTTAAATTCAATCCTGACGGAGCAGAAACTGTTTGGAGAGAGGGAAGCCTTAGTGCATCCTGACCAACAAATGTTACTGTACTTGGGATGTATAAATTTTTAATTGGAGATATGAAGGTACCGAATGCATCATTTCCAATATATTCTAATCCTTCATTTAAAGTTATCTCTTCAAAAAGGAAATAAGAGAACGCTCCTTCTCCAATTTTTTTCAGGGTTGATGGTGTTTTTACTCTGGTTGCAAACTGCCCATTAAAAGCGCGAATCCCAATTTCTTCTAATCCTTCATTCAATTTAATTTCCAGAACATAGCGGCCATTGTTTTTATTCATAAATGCTTCATCAGCAATTTTTTTAACATTTGGTGGAAATGTGATGGATAATCCAGTGCTATGAAGTACACCATCTAAAATCCAGGGTATAGTTTTTTCTATTAAATTAACAGAATCTTGTGGGATTAAGTCTTCCTCCTGATGCCAATAGGAATCCAGCCATTCCCAAAATTCTTGTTGAGTCGGTTTTTTATTGGCTTTAAAATATTGTTTTAGTTGATTTCTTGTTGTCATGATTTTATCGATAGATTATTTTTGATGCCGGAATACCTGAAATACTTAAATCTAATCCTGCAGGGGCAGAAACTGTCTCAAGGGAAGAAATTTTGAAAGCATCTTCTCCTACATAGGTTACAGTGCTAGGGATGTATAAACTTTTAATTGACGATACGAAAGTGGCAAAGGCAACTTTTCCAATGTATTCCAATCCTTCATTTAAAGTTATCTCTTCAAAAAGATAGAAAGTGAACGCTCCTTCGCCAATTTTTTTCAGGGTTGATGGTGTTTTTACCTTAGTTACGGGTTGGCCATTAAAAGAACGGATTCCAATTTCTTCCACTCCTTCTTTAAATTTGATTTCACTGATATAACGACCAGTACCTTTGTTCATAAATGCTTCATCTGCAACTTTTTTCACATTGGATGGAATTGTGATTGATAACGAATTACTATAAAGTACACCGTCCATGATCCATGGTACGGCTTTTTCTATTAAATCAACAGAATCCTGAGGAATTAAGTCCTCCATATGCCAGTAAGAATCCAGCCACTCTTCAAACTCTTGCTGGGTAGGTTTATCTCCGGCTTCAAAATATTTTTTTAGTTTTTCTCTAGTTGTCATAATATATTTTTGTTATTAGTAGTTTTAATAAAATTGATTGGTTTATCTTTAATTTAAACACAGTTCTGGCTGTTCAACATCGTGTGAATGGTGAGTTCAAAGGTTGTGAGACATAAAAAAGGATTATTGGTTTTTGAGGATATGCTGAACAGCACAGAACGGATTGTGTTTAAAAATTGTATTTAATAAATATCTTCTTCAAGAATATCACTCTCAAAATCTTGTCGGAAGAAATTTTCAATATCATTGAGATAGTTTTCATAGTCTATCTCTGCATTTTCGATGTCGCTCCACTCAATAGTGTAGAGCTCTTCATCGAAAAGTATATCTGATTTGTGATTTGGTGTTTCCATGTTTGGTGTTTTAAAAGTTGAACATATTTCGGGCTGTCCAGCATTTATAAATGTTGAATTCAATAGAGTTTAAAAGTTTTTAATGGTCTGTTTTTGTGTCTTTGTTTCTATTTCAAAGATAGAAGCGGAGAACGTCAAAACTTGACGTGTTTAGAAAAGATTTTTAAATTTAAAATATTAGCTAAATTGCTTATATGATCCAGTTATAAGTTAAATTGCTTATATTTTGTTTTTAATGAGTTTTTGTACAATTTGGTTAAGAGTATCTCTGTTGTCATCAATATAACTTAATCCGGCCTGAATCAGATTCTCAATATTTGATCTTCTTACGTTATCCATCGCAGGAGAAGCGTTTTTCAACGAAGGATTTAGTCGATAGTAATTTTTCTGATTTCGCAGACCTAGTGTCTGAAACATTTGACAAAGCTGATAATCAACTGTTTCTGCATTGGCAGACATTAAAATATCAATGATAGGATTTACCCATCCCAATTTTCCGGATTTTTCCATTTTTTTAAATGAATAGCTCCTGGACTCAATACCGGTACCGATAGAAATGATAATCATATCATTAACAGTAGGATGATTCGCTTTCTGATGATTTTTCAAAACTTCCGCAAAAGAGGTTTTTCGGGCTTCGGCGTAAGCACAAAGTGCCGGATTATTCGCAAACATTCCTCCGTCTATTAAGCTGAAAATCTGTCCGTACATCGATTTTATCTGAACCGGACTGAAATACGTCGGAGCCGCTGAGGTTGCTCTGCAGACATCTTTTACATAAAAATTGTCTGTGCTCAAATTGGCTTTCCATGAGTTGAAAAGTTTTGCTCTTCTGTTTTCTATATCATAACTTGTTATTAAGCAGGGTTTTATTAATTCTTTTAATTCTAAATTTCCAAAAAAGTCATTTAAATTTTTTTCAAGGGCTTCTTGAGAAATTTTTTCATTCAACAATCCAAAAGGATTTACTAATCTCTCCCAAAAAGATACCTGAAATATGTCACCACCTTTTTCGGCATATAACTCTAATCCTTTTTGGATAGAGTATTTTGCTTTTCGGTGTTCATCCGGGCAGAGAATAATAGACGCAATAAGTCCTCCTGTGCTGCTTCCGGCTACCAGATCAAAATAATCACCAAGTTTAGCGCTTGGTTTATCATGAATCTGCAATTGCTCTTCTATGTAGCGTAGAATAATACAGGTAATAATCCCTCTTATTCCGCCACCGTCTAAAGAAAGAATAGTTGTTTTTTTCATGTTATTTTTTTGCTTTTTTTAGAGAAAGACTTGGCAACTTTAGACAAGTAAAACCAATAGTGTTATGAATTTTACTATTGGTTTTAGCTTTCTATTGATATTGCTTTTGGTGCTTTCTGATATACAAAGATAGGAGTGGGAAGCGACAGAACTTGTCGTATTAAAAATAAATTTCTCTTTTTAGAGAATTTATTTCATTATTTTTTCTAAGTTTTTGACTCTGAATGATGTTGCCATCAAATTTTCAATTAATTGTCGGATTTCGATAATCTGTAACGAAGTTAATGAAGGATTTAATTGTATAATATCATTTTTTATAATGAAAATTAAGCTTAGTTCCTCTGAATCTTCTATAACATTTTTGTAATCAGTTATTTCGTAATCCTGCATATAATATTGATTACAGCTAAAGATACAAGGTACGTCTGTACTATTTTCTTTGAATAAAGTCTTCTGCCATAATAGTAAATCTGAAATAATGAAATGAAGCTTCCATAAGTTTTTTTTATTTTTCTTATGAGCTAAGAAATCAGGAAGATCATCATAATCGTTGCTGTAGAAAATTAATTTTTTAATAATTTCTTCTAAATCATTTTGCATAAAAATATTTCGCAGGCTTATAGGATGACGTATCCATCTTTGTCCCTGCCCATTTTTAACAATGTCCTCCAACTGGTTTTTACCAACCCCTTTTTGGTCGTAATGGCTTTCTTTTCAAAGTGAGGCAGATCTTTAAAGGTTTTCCAGTTCCCCCCCCAGTCCCAGCCATGTTTTGCGAAAATTTTTACACATTCATACCAATCGGCAACGCCATCATTGTCCCAGTCTTTGGCAGTATCCCAACTTGCGACTTTTCCGTCAATCATTAAACATATATCTACTGCAAGACCGTAGTTATGAATGCTTTGTCCGGCTTTGGCATTCGTTACTTTTTTTCCTGTGGTAAGCCTTCCGATCGCGTAGAGTTTTTCCTGTTCTTCAAAACTCCTTAAACCTTGGGTAATTCTTATTTTTGCTCTTCCGGTCAATGCACCATCACATTCTTTAATAATTTGCTTCACTTCCTCTCTTACGACGGGGTGAAGTTTTTCGATTCTTTGTAAGCTGACTTTGTCCATAATTATAAGTTTGTATGTTTTTGAAAAGCAAAATTATACCAAGTTGGCGTCAAAACTCGACGTGTTTTGAATAAAATCAACCTATTGTAATTATTTGATTAATATAATGTTAAAGTTTTTTAGAAACATAAATTTCTATTTTAAAAGTTATAATTTTGTCCTATAAAATGTCCGTGATCAGATTATGTATGCGCTGGTAGATTGCAATAATTTTTTTGTTTCGTGTGAAAGGACTTTGGATCCTTCGCTTGAAAACAAACCCGTTGTGGTGCTCTCCAACAACGATGGCTGTGTTGTGTCCCGAAGCAAAGAAGCAAAAGATCTCGGCATTCCGATGGCTGCACCTGCTTTTAAGTACAAAGAGTTGTTCAAACAACATGACGTGAAAAGTTTTTCTGCAAAATTTGAATTATATAATTTTAAAAGCCAGCAGGTTATCCGTATTGCCAGTTCGTATGTATTGGAATTTGAAACCTACAGTATTGATTATCCAAAGTTAATTTTAATCGAAAGCTAAAATGAAAAAGTTACTTGAGAATGTGATATTACCTATAACTTTCGATAATTATATTTAAATAAAAACAAAATTTAGTAGTCATCATTGTTATAAGTTGATATTTTTAAATATTTAAAAATGTTAATAGAAGTTGTTCGCAGCCATATTATTTTCACCTATGATTTTAGTTTAAACACTCTTCTGTCTCTAATAGATTATAAGATTTATTTATTCTTGATTTGTGAAAGAGTCTTTGAATTGACATAAACATTTTTGCTTGATGATAATCATTGGTTTGTTCTAAGATCTTATTTCTAAATTTCATTTCATTTTCAAAATATTCAATGATAAGTTTTTTAGCTTCTAGAGGTAGATCAGCCTGTATTGGAAAATATAAATTACCGTCAAGTCTAACAAAAACAAGATTTGCTTTGGAAACATAATCGTCTGGAACATATTGAATCGAAACATTTATTTCGTGTTCTCCTTTTGTCCAATCAATCCCATAGTTACGTATTGTTTGGACTTGACAATCATCAATAATACTCCATTATGATCAGAGAGTCCATCCATAATAGGTTTTAGTATATTATTCGGTGAAGTAGAAGGATTAGAGTGTAACAAAATATAGAACTTGTGGAAGAATTACCAAATATTGTTAGACCTATTGCTATTTATTATTACAGAAATACGGTCGGTTTCATGTAATTTCTTTGAAAATTACTTTACAACTCTTTTTATTTCTTTTTCAGTATATTTTCGTTGTTGAACAGAGAAACATCTCGAAAGATAAAAGCGATAAGACCGATCTTACTATTATAAATCAGACAATACTGAGAGTTGGAAAAATAATTAAACATTGCAATTTATTGATACAGAAAAGGCTGCCCCTTGGGGTAGCCTTTTCACTTGTAAGAGAACTTATAAATGGTAATAAATTTAAATTTTTATATAGAAAAACATTAAAATATTCTATTTACCTCCATTCTGGAACTATTTCTATCAACTGTGAGGTCAGAAAGGTTTGCAACCATATTTGGTGTCCCGTAAGTTAGAAATTGAAGAGCAATCTTCTCTCCTGCTTTTAGCCAAACTCCTGCATTACAGGCTAATGTTAAATTATTAACAGCCGAGGGAGACTTAACTCCTCTAATAATAGGAAGTGTAGTTGTCGATATACGGCCTCCATCTATCGTAATAGCGCCATAAGCAATTCCTTGAGTTCCATCAAAAGTTCCGGATCCTGCAGATGGTAGATTATATGTAATCACCCCATAAATTAAATAGAAACCATCTGATGGAACTGTAAATTCACCTGTTGATGCATTGTAAGAATTTAGTGGATTATAGGCAGGATTTAGGATAAGGGTTGTCCAAGTATTATTAGTCCAACTGGTCTGTGCATTAAGTGCTGTGCCTCCTGTTACTCTTAGAACTCTATTTCCACTATCTGTTGTGGAGAAGCTACTACCTGAGGCTGTTCTTAGAATCCCGTTGGTATCCGTAACTACCAATCTATCCGTCGATCCAGTTGTACTTGCCGCTATACTACGCACTCGCACATTACCATTTACCACATCTATACTTTGTGTAGGTGTTATTGTACCAATACCTATGGCCGCATTTCCAGATATATTAGTAAATGCTACATCGTCCGTCTGTTGAGCTGCTGAAGGATCAGTTGCTGTGGGATTATTTTTCGATGAATCAACGTGAAAAGACGTTTTTGGATTAGGAGTTCCAACTCCAACTTGTGCATTTAAAAACCCTACCATGATGATGGACATAAATTGTAATTTTTTCATTTTGAATGTGTTAATATTTATATACAAAAGTACTAAAATTTTAATATAAAATTGTTTTTCTAAAAAAAAGTACATTTTATTAGTTTATATTTAAAAAAAATATGTTAAAAATATTAATTAAGTTGTTTTTTTTTCTATAATATATAACATTTAGAGAATTTATAATTAAGTAAAAATGACGAGCTACTATCACAATATTTAATATTATGTGCTTTAAATTGTCATAATCAAAAGGTGGAGTTGCTAACTTTGTTAGGACACAATTCTTATACTCTTTAACTTTAAGAGTATGAAAAAGATCAGAAAAAATTACAGTTTAGAGTTTAAAATCTAAGCAGTATCTTTAAGTTAACAGCGAGGCAATGTCTCTTTGGTGGCTCAAGAATTGGGGATTTGCAAAGAAAGTCTAGTCAATTGGAGAAAGCTAAAGCTTCACAAAGAAGGTAGGCTTACCAAGGAAAAACAAATTTCCTCCGATCCCATAAGAGAAGAGTTACTAAGGCTTCGCAAGGAACATGAAGAAACAAAGCTTGAGCGTGACATCTTAAAAAAGGCGGTAGGCATCTTCTCCAAGAGAGACGGGTAAGATATAAATTTATCAAAGAACACGCTAGTGTGTTTCCTGTCGGGAAGATGTATGAGGTATTAAAGGTAAGCAGGAGCAGTTTCTATCATTGGAAGAAAAGAAAACCTACTATGAGATCAGAAAGAAGAGCTGTTTTATCTGCGGAGATCTTCAGTATCTATCATTGGAGCCGTGGCAGATATGGAAGCCCCCGGATTGTAAGGGAACTTGAATCAAAAGGAATAAGAGCTTCTCGCCCTTTTGTTGCCAAACTGATGAGAGAGGGTGACCTGAGAAGTATTGTAAAGAAAAAATTTAAGAAGACTACCAATTCATCTCATCGATACCCTGTTGCCAGAAATTATTTAAATCAGAATTTTCGGGTTAAAAACAGCAGAGAAGTATGGGTTTCTGATATTACCTATATCCGTACAGGTCAGGGCTGGTTATATCTCACTACAGTTATTGACTTATTTGACAGAAAGATTATAGGGTGGTCGTTAAGTGAGACGATGAAAGCTCAGGACACCAGTATTGCTGCCTTGAAAATGGCACGACTTCACCGTCCTTTACAGGATCATGATAGTTTAATTTTTCATTCGGACAGAGGGATACAGTATGCCTGCACAGAATTTACGTCAATAGTCGGAAAAAACATTACTCGAAGTATGAGCGGAAAAGGAAATTGCTATGATAATGCAGTAGCGGAGAGTTTTTTCAAGACCTTAAAAACGGAACTTATTTATCAAAATAAATATGAAACTAGAGACCATGCCAAAAACTCTGTGTTTGAATATATAGAAACATTTTACAACACCCAAAGAAGGCATTCAGCTTTAGGAAATTTAACCATACGAGAGTATCAAAATTTAATGTCTAATCAATCTAAAAATGTAGCTTAAAGAAAAGTATATAAATTTTGTCTCAAAAATAGTTGCAAGGTCAAATTATACTATAAAATTTTTCGACACATGATTGTTTTAGGAATATGATGCAAAATCGAAAACTTTTCTGATTGATCATATCTATTAAAATCACTATATTATATGTTGATCCCTTAAATTAGTAATAGCCAATTTGGTAAAAATACAGTCAGTGAATCACAAAGAGAATAATATATAGATTAACCTGTTGTGCACTTAGGCTAAGTGATTAGATCATAATCATGCATATATACTTGAAATAACCTTTTTTATGTTTTAATTCAACTTATAAATGAATAGTCGTTACCCGTAATAATGTTAGTCTTTAAACTTTTATACAATATTGAGTAACGATTTAGAAGAAATTTTGAATTTTCACTTTTTTTGAGATAAATTTATATATATCCGTAATTGGCAACAATACAAATAACACACTGTTAAACAGTTAGTTATTTGTATTGTTTTAAAGATATTGCCTCTGGAATTAAACGAAAATATTTTTAATTCTATGTAGATGAGTTTATTTTACATACTAAATCAAACATATTCTGGTAATAGAACCTTCAAAAGGCCTTTAATAGCAGGTATTACAAGAATATGCGTGAAAACGGATATACATATAAATTTTAATGTATTTCAGACTGATTTTCTTTTTTTTTTACAAAATAAAGGCTCAGATTACAAAAATCAAAGTCCTTATTTTTTTATTCACATCCTCATTTGAGGGAGTATTGAAATTATTTTACATTAATTTATTATTTCTTCAATAATTTTTGCATTTCTTTTACTTGCAATTTCAGATCTTCAATTTCCTTTTGTTGCTCTCTTACGGCATTCACCAATATTTTAGTCAATGCACTTTCGTCTAGCTCTCTTTTGTCTTTCAACCCACTTTTTGCAGAATCGTCTATAATATTTACCATATATGGTGCTGCTTTTTCTACTTCCTGAGCAATGAAACCAACATATTGTTTATCTAGATCTTTATATCCGGACTTTTCATTGTATTTATAGGTAACAGGTCTTAGTTGTGTAATAACATTTAATCCGTCTCTAAACTCTACAATCTCTTTTTTAACTCTTTTATCAGAGAACGTTCCCCAGCTTCCTCCTCCGGGTTTATCTGCTGATCCGTTGACTGAAAGAGTAGATGTAGGAGCTACAGTATTTATACCGACATTTCCGCTAGTGGTAATCCTCATTCTAAAAAGATCATTTGTCATAAGATCTAGTGGATGATTGGAATTAGTACCTAACCAACCAGAAAGTCCGGCTCCCGCATTGTTTCCAATTCCAATGTAAGATCTTACTCTTACCGCTCCGTCGGTATGCTGAAATCCATATTGTTGAGTTGGTGTTTGTACATCCAATTTGGTTTGAGGGCTAGCTGTTGCTATTCCTACATTTCCAGTATCAGTAATAATCATTGCTTGAACATTGGTGGTTGTTCCGCTAGGTACAGTCCAGAAACTTAAATTAGAACCTTGTGCAGTTGCTGTGTAATTTTCTGTAGCGGAAGATACTACCATACTATTACCATTAATAGCATTAGTAGTATATCCAGTCCCTGAGTTTCCATTAAATGTAATAGCCCCTAGATAATAGCCTGATTGTACTGCTGCGTTTGATCCAATAGCTGTTGCTCCATTTCGTCTTAAGGCAAGATAAGCAGGGCTACCCGTACCTGTAGCAAATCTCTCATTAATAAGTGCATTTGATCCTGTACTTACGATATGAAGAGGTCCGTCCGGAGAATTCGTGCCAATACCCACCCTATGATTGGTAGCATCTACAGATAGTGAAGTTCCGTCTACCGAAAAAGCATTAACAGCTGTTCCCGTAAAAGCTAAAGTATTTGCCCCTTGAGTTACTGTTCTGTTTCCTGTTAAAGTACCGTCTGAATTGTAAATATTCACAGGCATTTTAATCCACGTTGTGCCATTATAAAAATAGTAGCCTACAGCATCTATATTGGTGGCTATACCTGTTGCTGCTCCTGTCGCAATACTATTTACATAGATAATTGTAGAAGTCGGAATTGTTGTCATGCTTTGCGCTCTTTGTCGGTCTACGCGAGGAACTAAAAGGCCGTCAACATTATCTGTGGTACCCGTCGCATTTTTAGCTGTTATATCTAACGTGGAGGAAGGTGTGTTGGTGTTAACCCCTACTTGAGCGAAGGAGTAAGCACCCAATAATAAAAGGGAAGATAAGATTACTTTTTTCATTGTAATATCGTTTTAAGTTTAATAATTTTATAAAGTGTGTGACTTATTATATACAATTTTAGTAAATAATAATCTCCATTATCAAGATTAACTTTAGGCATATTCCACTTTTTATACATCAACAATAAAGAATAGTACACTAGTTTTTTTGAATCTGTTTTTATATACTCTGGAAATTAATATCTACTTGATTATTAAGAGATATTCTATTGAAAATAGTGGAGGAAGTTTGATATTTTTCATAGGTAATTATTTGTATTGTAAATATAGAAAAAAATCTATTACGAGCATAAAAATTAGAAAAAGATTATTGAGTATGATTACAGTAAAAAATGGCAATTTCGTTATATCTGCATGGATAATTTTGATCTTGAATTTAGTAATTCCTCTTGGAAAAAATTAAATCAATGTCCATTCGATCCATATACTAATTAATGGAAAGGTGAACAAAAATCTCACAAAACGATAAAAAAAAATAATATTCTAATATCAATTTTATAAAAGCTATAATGAATTTAAATCTAATTACGTTTATTTCAGAATATAACCGACTAAAAATGATTGTAAATACATTTTTTCAATGGCTAATAAGTTATTAATAATAAATAGTTTAATTATTTTTGATTAATAAACTGATTTTGACAAAAAATTGATGTTATTTTGTACTAAGTAAAAATTAACAATGGGTATGAACGATGTATTATTAGTAATTATTGCGGGTTTACTAGGTTTGTAAAAATGAGAATTTTCTTACTATTACATCATAAACCTTGATCTTATTTTAAGATCAATTGCTGCGCATTGTATCAAAAAATGTTCATGACTTAAGTTGCTTATGTTTAAGTAGGGAAAGTGATTAGATGTTGTCAATGAATGGATTAGATGATTTACAATTACCGATTGACTAACGTTCTTTTTTATGGTTTTTTAACATTTATACGTTGTTCAAAGTATCATATTTTTTATATTTTTATGACATGATTAAATTCCAAAATATGAAGTACATTATCGTAGCGTTAATACTTATCCCGCAAGTTATGTTCGGTCAAGAAAACAAATCTCTCGTGCAGTTACAGGAAAAGATCAACCACATTATCGATACTGCAGGAGGGAAAATTGGCGTGGGTGTTATGGGAATGGATTTTAAAACCGGTTTTGTGATTAACGGGAACCATGAGTACCCGATGATGAGCGTGTTTAAATTTCCGATTGCCTTTGCGGTATTGGACAAGGTGGATAAAGGTGAACTTAAGCTCAACCAAAAATTTCATATGCCTAAAGAATCCCTGGATATCAATACCTATAGTCCGATGATCAAAGATTTTCCGAATCAGGATCTGGACGTGACCTTAGCCGATCTGCTTATGTATATGGTTACAAAGAGTGATAACAATGCCTGTGATTTTCTGATCACAAAGGTTGCTGGTGGCCCGGCCGCTATAAATAAATATCTTCACCGTGCTGGTGTAAAAGATATTGCTATCGCGTATACAGAAGGTGCAATGGAAAAAGACAAGTCATTGCAGTACAAAAACTGGCTTAAGCCTGGCGGCTCGTTGCAATTATTACAGTTGCTATTTGACCAGAAATTGCTTTCTAAATCAAACAATGATTTTCTGTTTCAGATCATGCGCGAGTTACCGGATGGGAGTAAAAGGATAACGGTGCAATTGCCAGCAGAAACTGAATTATTTCATAAAACTGGCTATTCGGGAATGAATAAACAAGGGATGATGGCCGCTTTTAATGATATGGGGATCGTTACTTTACCTAATGGTAAACATCTCGCTATTTCCGTCTTTCTTTCTGATTTTCAAGGGCCGCTAGACCGTGGGATCAATGTAATTGCAGCAATTTCTAAAGAGATTTGGGATTTTTATGCTATAGCGAAGTAATCAAATTACTACGTCTTGAATTTATTTTTTTAGCATGACTCCCAAAAAGTGGTACTATTTAAATCTATATTTAAATTAATGAGCTCAACCTTCCTTATTTTGGATTTTATTTTTGATTAAAAAAATCAGTTATTAAATAGCTCACTATTTAATAGGAATACCAGCCTTGCTATTATAAGAATAATATGCTATTCCTTTATTGATTACTTGCTGTAGATACTTGATTTTTTCAGCTTCAAGGAGGTCTAAGTAGTTTTTTTTTTCGTGGGCTTCCGCATGGTTGGTCCAGTAGTACGGGTACCACTGTTGCACTGAAAAGTATTGGTTAAACCAGCGCTGATATAAATGGATTTAAGAGATTTAATCCCGATATTGATGTTGACAATTTTAAATATGTTGAAGTTTTAAACTACAAAAAGTAATCTCAAAAAACGATACGATGGAAAAAATTATTGATACTATCATTCAATTAAACCCTGAGTAATAGCTTTGACACTTACCAAATGATCGCAGTTTGCAGTATTGAACACAATGTCCGATTCGGAAGCATTTTGCTTAATAAGTTTAGAATTAGCCAATATTCCAAGTATGGGAATAATTCCCAGATCGAGCATCGATTGCGTGTCTTGTTGTCGTCTCACTAATGATGAAATCGTAAAGTTCTCCAAGTACCCGAGCTCCAACATTATGTGAAGGAAGGTGCCACCAATATAGCCTGTCGCACCTGTAATAAAAATTCTGGGTTTATTTGAAATAGCTGACATAATATAATTTTTATGAAGTTGTTATATAAAAAATTAAATGCAACTGCGGATTATGTCAGCAATTGTATTCAGGATTTTCTTCTAGTTCTCCTAAAATGATTTTTCCAGCCTTGTGAGAGAAAATAGAAAATAGAAGGAATGCTATTCTTTAGGACGTCAAAATCGTCAATAACGTATAAAAGAAGATTTGAGCGGACTCATAGAAAACCTTACTCTCATTCGCATGAGATTGGATTACCAAGGAAAAAATTTAGCTAGCAATGCTATTTATTGAATGCTCTGTAATCATGCTGCAAATTTATTATTATGAAATATTATTTAATGTTATAGTAATAATTATAGTCACCCACTCTGTAGCGGGACTAATTTATCTAATTTTATACATGTATAAAGACTTAGGAATACCATTTTTGTCTAGCCATTCTTTTTTACCCCATACGGTATCTTTGTAAGCATTAGAATATTTATATTTAATAAGTTCCTCAAATTGGGGCAGCTTTCTATTTAATACAATAGAAATTTTATTCTGCAATTGGATGATATCAAATTTATTGTTAAAGTGATCTAGCATAGCTATAGCAATCTCTTTATTATGTAAAAATCTTTTCTCCTTATTAATTATAAACAAGATTTGAGCATTAAAATTGTACGTCTTCAAACCAACTTAGACATTTTGGTTTAAATCCTTAAGGAGGATTTTCGGTTTATAAACTTACTAATTTTTGTTGATTATATATTTGTCTTCTTTTTCGGATGGATTCTTCTTTTATCTGCTTTCTTTTTTCCAAAATCTGTTCTGATCTTCCGAAGTATACATCCCTCGGAGTTAGGTTATTTATCGACTCGTGATAGCGCTTGTTATTGTAGTTTTCTACAAATTTTTCCAGTGCCTGGATGAGTTCCTCGGGGTGATAAAAATGATTTAGTTTCACTACATTTTTCATCGTTCTGTGATAACGCTCGATCTTGCCCTGGGTCTGCGGATGCATCGGTTTTCCGTGAACCTGTTTCATCCTTAAATCGTCTTTCAGATAGCTTTTCAACTCATTGGAGACGTAGCAGGAACCGTTGTCTGATAGCAGTTTCGGTTTGACTTTGGTCTTTAATTTGGCTTTTTTAATGGCTGTGTCCACCGTTCGTTTCACATCTTCGGCTTTCATAGAATCGCATAGCTCCCAGTGAATGATGTAGCGGCTGTAATCGTCCAAAATCGTACTCAGATAGTACCATCCCCAGCCAATGATCTTGAAATAAGTAAAATCTGTCTGCCACATTTGATGCACAAATTCCGTTTTGTCTTTGAACTCATTTGCTGCCGAAAGAAGAAAATGATTCGGGGCCGGGATTAAGTCTCTTTGCTTCAAAATACGGTAAACACTGGATTCTGAAATAAAAACACCTTGCTCATCGGTAATTTTGTAGGCCAGTTCCCTTGCAGACAATTCGGTGTGTTCCAAAGCGATTTCTACCACCAAATCTTTCTGTCTTTCAGGAATGCTGTTCCATTGTCTTGTGTTTGCCCTTTTCGTAGTTTCCAAGCCATCATAGCCGTATTCGAGGTAGCTTTGATACCATTTGTAAAAACTACTTCTAGCGATTCCAAAACTTTCCAAGGTTCGCTTCACACCGATTTCACTCCTGGTCACCGTTTGAATGATTTCGTATTTCTCGGCTGCTGATAATCTCATATATTTCCTATATTTATCGATTAATCCAGCCTGTCTAAACTTTTTTTTACAATGTCATAACGAACAACCAGATCAGCCACTATCTCTTTCAAACGTGCGTTTTCCTTCTTCAGGTCTGATACGTCATCACTCGTAGCCTCGCGAGCGACATCTCCATTTAAGCGCTTCTTTCCTGCTTCCATAAACTCCTTGTTCCAGGCATAAAACTGCGACTGTGCAATATTATGGTTCCTGCAAAGTTCGGCTACGGAGGTCTCAGCTCGAAGACCTTCCATCACGATTAGAATCTTTTGCTCTGCGGTAAATATTCTGCGGGTGTTTTGCCGAATATCTTTTACAAATTTTTCGGTTGGTTTCTTTTTCGGTGTTGCCATAATTAAAATTACTCTTTTTATGAAAACACTCCTTAAATTTCTAATATCAAATGTCCTCTTTTTGCTGACGATTTACACATTAAAATTACCTGAAGTGAAATTGTCAGTAGCATTATTTAGGGATTCAATATTTTTAGAATCGTCGCATAAGCTTATCAAAATATCCAGTCTATCTATCAATCCCTCGTAAAATTTTTTTTCAGAATGTAAAAACTGCGTTATATTCATATTTTATATAATTTATCATTATAAAATAAAAAAGCGTGGTACTAATCTCAATCCGTACAAGAGGTACTGCGAAGAACCCGATAACCAGAAGGAAGACTTAGCCCACGCCGATATAAGGCACGGGCGTAAGTCTATCGGATTTGGTTATCATAAGAAGATTCGCAGTTTTCTTGTACCAAAACGATAGCTTACGCTTTACGTTAAATTATTTTCTAAGCAAAGATAAAATTTCAAAAATAAATTATCGAAAGTTTTAAAGATTAATGTTTAAATATTTAAATATCAGTAACTTTATATTTAAATTTTGTATTTAATACATTGTTTACTTCCATCTTTATGATTAAAGTTGATTCTTTTATAAACATTAAATATAAATATTATGGAACAAGATCTTACTAAACTTCATGCTAAACTTGAAAAGTATATGAAAGAGCATATCAACTCAAGTGATCTTCAGAAAAAGCTTTCGTTTGAATTTATAAAACTTCAAAAATTTATGCAAGATTATTCAATTGAATTTTACAGTGAGGATGTTGGGATGAAATACTTAAAATTTAGAGAAGAACCCAGCAATAGTAGGATGATAAAAAATTGTAAATTTAGAATGGATAGTAGGTATGTAGATCTTATCAATGGGATGCTTCAAGAAATATGGATTATTAAAAAAAGTAAAAAAGACTACAATGAAATTCTACCGACACAACTAGGTCCTCTACTTTTTAATTTTTTAAACAAGTATGCAGTTGAGAGAAGGTTAGATATAAAAACACGTCGAAACTATTATATTGCTTTAGAAAAATTTTGTCACAGAATGGAGGAGAAAAATTTATCTTCTCTTTCTGAAATCTCATCAGAAGCTATATTGACGTTCATTAGTTCTGTGGAAACAGGAAAAGATCATGCAGCAATTATTTTGAGAGCTTTATTACGTTATTTATATAATAAAAAACTCATCAGTTATAGTACTACACATATTCTTGATGGTGTAAAAGTTAGGAAGACAATAAAGTCAACATCGCATTATTCTTTAGAAGAAATTCTATGTATAGAATCTTCAGTTAACAGGAAATATGCAATGGGCAAGAGAGATTATGCAATGATGCTATTAGCTACTAGATTAGGAATAAGATCATCAGATATAAGATTTTTACAATTTTCTAACATTGATTGGGATAATAATTTAATAGTATTTGAACAATATAAGACAAAGAATAAGATAGAATTGCCATTATTAATAGATGTTGGTGAAGCGATAATAGATTATATAAAAAATGGTAGGGCTAAGTCAGATTCCAAATACATCTTTTTACGGGGTAATGCTCCATATATACCAATGACAGAGGGAGGGCTTAATGTTATAATTAATAAATATTTCCAAAAAGCGAATATAGATTATAGTAAAAAAAAGCATGGTCCACATTCTTTGCGGCATAGTCTTGCTACCAATCTTCTAAATAATGGTACTGCGTTACCTATAATTGCAGATACTCTCGGGCATCAAAGTTCAGGGACGACTATGCATTATCTCCACATAAGTATTAAAAATCTATTGAAATGTACATTAGATGTACCTAATGTAAATATTGACTTTTATTCACAAAAAGGAAAAGGTTTGTCATGGATAAGATGAATGGATATTTTACATACAGAAGTGTATTCTCTGCACATATTGAGGGTTTTCTACTCGAAAAGGAACGTAAAGGTCTGCTCCGAGGTCTGATGTTAAAATGTTTTATGCTTGAATTTGATAGATTCTTTATTGAATACAATATAACTAGTTTAAATATAACAAAAGAGCTTATTTTAGAATGGAAATCAACACGTATTAATGATAATCCTCGCAATTTATATCATAAGTATGTTGCGTGGATACATTTTTGTAGATATCTGTGTAGTATTGGTGTCGAATGCTATATTCCACATACTCCTAAAGGAGGTAGACAAAATGATTATATTCCATATATCTATACACATGAGGAAATAATATTAATATTTTCCAGTGCTGATCAATTAAGAATTGGAAAGCATCATAATGATACTCCAATGTTTGTTTTGCCAGCATTTCTACGCTTACTTTATAGCACCGGGATAAGGATTGGGGAAGCGTTAAGTATCACTAATGATAATGTTAACTTTGATAAAAAAATCATTGAAATTAGCGATACTAAGAATGATAAAAATAGAATAGTTGCAATAAATCATTCTCTTTACGAAGTTCTTTTCCAATATCAAAAATTTAAAGAAACAATACCTGTAAAAGGAATATGTGATGCGCACAAAAATTTTTTTGTCACACAGAAAGGAAAACCCTGTTTGCCAAATAATATTCATGCATGGTTTAGAAGACTATTGGAATATAGCGATGTTCCTAAACAAGCATATTTTAATAGACCCAGAATACATGATATTAGACACACAGCAGCGGTACACACTTTAGAAAAACTTGTAAGAAATGGGGAAGATATTTATTGTGCTTTACCTATGATTTCTGTCTTTTTAGGACATAAAAATATAAAATCTACTGAAGCATATGTTAAACTAACAAATGAAATGTTTCCAGATTTAATTAAGAAAGGAAGCATAACGTCTTTTGTTTTTCCCGATATGAAATATAATAAAAACAAATAGTCATGACAGATTTTGCTAAACATTTGGAAAATTTCTTCATAAAATATCTAATTGGAGAATGTAATTCGTCAAAACATACTATTAGAGCTTATAGGGATGCTTTCACTCTTCTATTAATATTCATGAAAGACGAAAAAAATATTAATGCCGACAATCTACAATTAAAACATTTAAATAGAAATGTTGTTTTAGATTTTTTACAATGGCTTGAGTACGAACATAGAAATGAAATTTCAACTAGAAACCAAAGATATGCAGCTATTAAATCTTTTTGTAAGTATCTACAATATGAGGAGCCAATGAGAATTTCAGAATGGCAGAATATCCGCTCTATCAGACTAAAGAAAGATAAAAGCGGAAGTTTCTCTTACCTATCAATAGATGCAATAAAATTACTTTTAGATCAAGTTCCACTAAATTCACGAAGTTCTAGAAGGGATTTGGCTCTTCTTGCACTGCTCTATGACAGTGGCGCTCGTGTCCAAGAAATTGCTGACTTAACACCAGATTCTATAAGATTTGATAATCCAAATACAATTAGATTAGTTGGGAAAGGAAATAAGCAACGAATTGTTCCATTACAAAAAGAACAAACGGATCTTTTAAAAAATTATATACAGGACTTTGGGTTGAATAAATTTGGAAGAGAAAAAAGTCCTTTATTTTCTAATCGAATAGGCGAAAAATTGACAACCGCTGGAATAACATATATTTTAAAGAAATATGCATTGTCAGCTAGATTGCAAAATGAAGATTTGATACCATCAAAAATTAGTCCTCACATTATAAGACATTCAAAAGCAATGCATTTATTACAAGGTGGTGTTAACCTAGTTTATATTAGAGACTTTCTGGGACACAAAAGCATACAGACCACAGAAATTTATGCCCGTGCTGATTCAAAGCAAAAAAGAGAAGCGTTAGAATCCGTTTATGTAAATGTTCTTCCTGAAAGTAATACAGAAAGATCTTGGGAAAAGAATCCTAAACTGAAAGACTTTCTCAAAAGTCTGAGCTAATATATTATAATCAAAAGCCTAAATAGAAAGTTGATGATTTAAATAATTGATAATTAATACTTTGTATTTTAGGCTTATGATTATTTTTAAGTTTTGATAATCAACGTTATCGAAAGCTTTTGATAATATTGATGAGTTATTTTTAAATCTTACAGGATTTAAATATGTCAATATTTATGATTACTGCCTTGAAATCCGTAATAAAATCAATGTTGAAGCGAATATTCCGGTAAGCATCGGAATTGCTCCCACTAAAACCTTGTGTAAAGTTGCCAATAGAATTGTTAAAGATTTCCCCGACAAGTTTGAGGGAGTGTATATTTTAGATACTCCTGAAAAAATTGAAAAAGCTTTGAAATGGCTTAACATTGGTGACGTATGGGGAATTGGGAGAAGGCTTGCTGTAAAAATGCAGGATAACGGGGTGTATAAAGCCTGGGATCTTCTTCAGAAGCCTGAAATGTGGGTTCGCAAAATTATGGGGATTCATGGGGTAAGAATGATCAATGAGTTAAAAGGAATCCGTCAATTGGAACTGGATGCCCCTTCACCCAAAAAGTCGATTGCCGTTACCCGAAGCTTCATGACAATGCTTACAAAAAAAGAGGAGGTCCGGGAGCGTGTGGAAACTTTTGGAATGTATTGTTCGGAGAGGCTGAGAAAACAAAATACATGTTGTAAAATGATCACTGTTTTTGTGCAGACCAACCGTTTTCGAAAAGATTTGCCGGAATACAGAAATGCTGTGACCCGGGTTCTTCCCAATCCTACCAACTCTTCAATTCTTATCGGAAGGGTTGTGAATGAGCTTTTTGAGGCAATTTTTAAAGAAGGTTTTTATTACAAAAAAGCAGGTGTGATTGTTAATGATTTTGTTCCTGAAGATCAAAGGCTGATTAATCTTTTTGAGGAAGATACACAAAATCAACATTTACCGGTAATGAAAGCAATGGATGCGATGAACAAAAAATTCGGGAAGGATAAAGTGCGTTTAGGAAGTATGAGCGGACAAAATACTTTCGGACGGGCACAGTTGTCTCCCGAATATGAAGCTTTTTTAAAGAATAATACCCTTCCTGAAGCAAATTTTCGTTTCCACTAAAACGTTATTTCAAATTTAATGAAATTCAAAACTTATAACTCATCATTTATAACTCAAAACTTACTTTTTCTCATATTTCCAGTTTCTTCCTTTGCCTTCAGAAATCCATTCCAAAGCCTGTTCTATTCTTTTATTTCTGGTAGTTTCAGTTTTTGCTTCCGTGATCCAGTTGATATATTCTTTACGAAACGAAGGCGACCCTTTTTCAAAAATAGCGAGAGCTTTTTTACTGATATTTAGTGCATTTTGAAGCTCATTTGGAATTTCGTTTTCAGTTTTAGAGGGAGCTGCTTTTTTCAACGTAATTCCCATATCTGTAAGCTCCATAGCCTCTTTTATGGCATTCTTAAGCTGAGGTTTTGAAGGAAGATCTTCGATTTTAGAAATTTTTCCTAAGCTGAACATAGAATTTTTCTCAATATCTTTTGTGATCTCCTGCATGGTTTTCATTTCCTCTTCCAGCCAGAATCCAAAGGTGCAGTGTTGTTTAAACGACGCCATTGAACAAAGTATTTTACCTTTGTAGGTGAAATTTGGAAAGCTCCATTTCATTGCTTCTTCCGCATCAGGGCAGTATTTATGAACAAGTTCGCGGAGATAATTTAAGACCGGTTTCGCAAAATCCTGAGACTTTTCAATATATTCATCAACTTTTGAGCTGTGTTTTTCCATATTTTATTGAAATAATTTCACCGTTTCATTTACTAGAAATTTTACCTGATCAGGCCTTCCCCGGTCATTTTTAGGAAGATTATTATAGCTTCCCGTTCTTACAATGACCATTTGATGCTCAGGAACTATAATAATATATTGCCCCTGTAATCCAAGAAAATAATAATGTTTAACGGGGTTGTCGTGATTGATCCAGAAGCCCATGCCGTAAATTTCTTCAGATTTCTGAGTGGGAGTCCTCATTTGATTAATAAAATCAAGATTTAAAATTTGCTGATCTCCAACTTTTCCGTCATCCAGAAATAGCTGTCCCAATTTTGCAAAATCCCTTCCATTAGAATGAATGCAACAATAGGTTTTTTCCATTCCGCTTTCATCGGTGCTCCATTCTGCGTTTTGTTCCATTCCCAAAGGCGTCCAGAATTTTTCAGATAAATAACTGGCTAAAGATTGATTAACAGCTTTTCGGACAGCAAACCCAAGCAGTTGTGTTGAACCACTTTGATATTCAAATTTTTTGCCTGGATTTTCTTTGAATTTTCTTGAAAAAGTAGCTTTTATAAGGCTTCTTCCATAGTAGGCTTTAGCATTTGGAAGAAAGGGATTTTTGTAGTCTTCATCCCAGTTTAAGCCGGCTTCCATCTGGGCAAGGTTTTTTAATGTTACCTCTTTTCCAAACTCCTTTTGTTTAAATTCATCAAAATAATCGGATAATTTATCATCAATATTTTTAATCTTTCCTTCCTCCAAAGCTTTTCCTAAAAGCATTACAGTAACTGCTTTGGCCATCGAGAAAGAATTGGTTTTTGATAACTGATTATAACCGTTAAAATATTGTTCGTGAATCAGTTTTCCACTTTTAATGACAATAAAAGAAGCGGTATGAGAATGGGTCAGATCATCCACTATATTTTGAGGAAGTTCAGTGGTGTTATAGCCGGGAGCTTCTTCCCACAGAACAGGATTTTCCGTGGCAATGATATTGCTTGAAAAGAGCTTGCCATCATCAATATTGGCGCTCGATTTACCTTTTAAGTAGGTTTTCGAGATCCCGTTAAAAAGATAACCGTACCCGAAAATATAAACGAGGATAATGGCAATAATGAGAATTATTAAAAAGCTTTGTAAAATGATTAACCACATATTTTGAATGATTAGTGTAAAACAAATTTAAAATAAAATTGATACGAAAATTAAAATGGATATGTAAATAAACTATTTTTGTGATTATTTGATAAAAAATATGAATTTTAGACTTATTAACGGGTTATTTATCTTTTTTTTCGGATTGTCTTTCAGTCAGATAAATAAAACAATAGATACCGCAGATTATGCGCAGCGAAAAGAATTTATACAAAATTTCAATACAAATAATGATCTGTTTATAAAAAAGATAAAATCACAATATCCAGGTAAAACCGGGGCTGATCTTGCCAAAATTTATAAGGAATTCGGCACTGACTTTGTGAAGCAGGTGAAAAATAAAGATTTTATCTTTAAATCAGATTACGATATCCACGTGAAATCGCTGATTCAGAGGTTAAGAAAAAATAATCCGCAAATTCCTCAGAATTTAAAAATATTAATAGCTAAAGATAATACCCCCAACGCATATTGTCTTTTGGACGGAACTTTTGTGATTAATATGGGGCTTTTTAACTGGCTTGATAATGAAGAACAGATTGCTGCTGTAATTTCTCATGAACTGGGACATAGAATTAAAGAACATTCTTTTAAGCTGTTTATGGAATTTGTTGAAAATAATGAAAAAGATAAGGTAGCCGTCAAAAACCTGAAAATTGAGCAAAACGGGCTTAATCAAAGAGCTTTTGATATTCTTAAAAACAGAATGTATAAAAAAGGTGCTGAAAAAAGACATCAGGAAATGGAAGCTGATTCTTTGGGATATACAATTTTCACAAAAGGAGATTTCAAAAAGGGTGAATTTGTAAATATGTTAAAAAGACTTCAGGATTTTGATACCATATCCCCCCGAGCATTAAAAGTGGAAACCTATAAAAAGTTTTTTGAGCTTCCTAATCAGCATTTTAAAGATCAGTGGCTTAAAAAAGAAGATTTCTCACTCTATAATTATGATTTTTATAAAGAAAAATTCAATAAAGATTCTTTGGCGTCGCATCCTGAGATGGCTAAAAGAATAGAGAATATAAAGAAAGTTTTCCCGGAGCTCAGTCAGGCTGCTGAAACTCTTAAACCTTCGGTTGCTTATATGACCTTGGAAAAAGCGGCAAGAATGGAAGTTTTGTCCAACTATTATCATTCCGAAGATTATGGATTGGGAATTTATGTTTCGCTGCAGTTTTTACAGGATGGAGAAGATGAAGCCTATCATAAAAACTGGCTTGGAAAATACTTTGCAAAAATTTATGAAGCCCGGAAAAATTATAATCTCAATAGATATCTCGACAGAGTTGAGCCTAAAAAACAGAGCGACAGCTATCAGCAGTTTTTAAGCTTTATGTGGAATCTGAGTCTTGAAGAAATTAAAAATATTTCAGAATATTATCAAAACAAAGAATCCTAATCATATGATCAGGATTCTTTGTTTTATCAGTAATTTAGTCTTTCAAGACGTATTTTATTGAATTTTTCTTTTTCATTAAACTCCCGGAGAAGGATATAACCTTCTTTTCCAATATAAGGAATCACAGTATAAGAATCTTTTTCTGAAATAGGAACTATCTCTTGCTTAAATGTCCCGTTAATAAGAGTGTTGATGAATAGTTTCCAGTTCTTCTCTCTGGTTTCTTTGTCTTTTTGTAAATCTCTGTAAAAGAAAACAACATCATTGCCATCATTAATATATTGTGAAAATAAATAATCACTTGTTGATAAAGACTTTTCTTTGGTGAATATTTTAGTTCCTCTTACTTTAAAATCTTTATCTGTAAAAATATAAACCAAATCTGTTGTTTTAGGAACTCCGTAATTGAAGTCTATTTTATATTTTTCAAGGAGAATTCCTACACTTCCGTCTTTTAAGAAAAAGACATCCCGAGGCTGAAGGTGATAGCTTTTTTCCACATACCCGAATTCATCAATTCTTGGAATATAGGAAGACAAATCGGTAACGTAATTGATCTTTTTGGTAGTCACTTCAAAGGTGTTTTTATCAATGATCAGTCTTGCAAAGCCGACTCCTTTTTTATTTTCATAATTTCTTCCGACAATGACAATTTTATCATCGAACGTTTTGTCGTTATCTAAACTTCTTGTCGTAGAAGAAAAAGACGTGATATGATCAACAGTATCATCAGAAAGCCCGGAAATAGGTTTGCTGATCACTTCTTTTCCTGTTTTCATATCTAAAACAAGCAACGTGAATTCCTTGGTGTCATTGGTCTTTTTCTGTTTGATGAAATAGATATTTTTGGCATCCTTTTCTACCAATGCAAGTTCTTCGGTGTTTTTTTTATCACCATTTTCATTATATCTGTATCTCCAGACTTCGTTTTTATTTTCATCAAACTTTATCAGAGAATTGTTGTTGACATATTTCCCATAGTCATTAAGTTCAATAGCTAAAAAACCACCTTCTTTGATTTCAAAAACGGTAGAGTAGTAATTATAGCCTTTGGTTTTTTTCTCTTCTCTGTTTTCCTTGCGGGCATCTTTCCAGTTTTTGGGTTGACTTATAATTTTAAAAGTTCCGTTGTCGTAGTCGTAATAAGTCTTTGGTTGAACAGAATTATTCGCTAAGTCAATTTCCATAGAACGGGGCGTAAACAATTCACCCATCTTGACTTTAGAATAATCTAATGAACTGGGGCGCAGAATTACTTTTTTTCTGAAGTCTACATATCCCATATAGGAACCTGCCGTAATATCTCCTTCAAATTCTTTATTGGCGACGGGATTTAGATTCTTATCCAGAATGACATATTCGAATTTTTTTGTTTTGTCTCCGGATTTTCCATAAGAATAAAGAGATACATAGCCATAAAGATTATCCTGTTCATCAAATAAAGCATTCATACCCACGTGCTCTCCGGTAGCTAAAGCCGCCAAATCCTGTGTCTGGGAAAAATATAAAGTCTGAACTAAACCAAATGCCAGTAAGAGTATTTTTTTCATGGTTGAAATTTGAATCTCAAAAGTAATAAATTAACTCATATTTTATCATAAACTCTTCATAAAAATAAGATCGCTCAGATGGGAGATGATAGGCTTAAGTGGGAAGTTTTGACGAATACCGATTATTAGTAAGTCTCTTAATCGGTCATTAGATGCCATATCAGATAATTATTAATTCTTAAAATCTCAATTATTTGGCTTATTCTCTTTTTACTTTTTTAATAAAAAAAAGCCCTGATTTCTCAAGGCTTTTGATCTATAGTTTAGAAAGTAAATTTCTGAAGTTTGTTTTTTCGTCGATAATTCGTCTCAGTTCTGAAACCGGAACTCTTTCCTGCTGCATCGTGTCTCTGTCTCTGATCGTCACCGTGTGATCCGTCAATGAATCGTGGTCGATTGTGATACAGTAAGGAGTACCGATCGCATCCTGTCTTCTGTAACGTTTTCCGATCGCATCTTTTTCTTCGTAGAATAAGTTGAAATCGTATTTTAAATCATTAAATATCTGCTCTGCGTATTCTGCCAAACCGTCTTTCTTCATTAATGGAAGAATAGCTGCTTTTATTGGTGCTAAAGCTGGTGGTAATGATAATACTGTTCTTTCTGAACCGTCCTCCAATGTTTCGTCTTTTAAGCAATGAGCGAAAAGGGAAAGGAATAATCTGTCTAAACCAACTGAAGTTTCCACAACATAAGGTACATAGTTTTCATTTCTTTCAGGATCGAAGAACTGAAGTTTTCTTCCTGAATGCTTCTCATGAGCTTTTAAATCGAAATCTGTTCTTGAGTGAATACCTTCCAATTCTTTGAATCCAAATGGGAAATTAAACTCAATATCAGCCGCTGCATTTGCATAGTGCGCCAATTTCTCATGATCGTGGAATCTGTAATTTTCGTTTCCTAAACCTAAAGCAAGGTGCCAGTTCAGACGTTTTGTTTTCCATTGTTCGTAGAATTCCAATTCAGTTCCCGGAGCAACGAAGAATTGCATTTCCATTTGTTCGAATTCACGCATTCTGAAAATAAACTGTCTTGCAACGATTTCATTTCTAAACGCTTTACCGATTTGAGCGATACCAAAAGGAAGTCTGTGACGGGATGTTTTTTGTACGTTTAAGAAATTAACAAAAATACCCTGAGCTGTTTCCGGTCTTAAATAAAGGTCCATTGCAGAATCTGCAGAAGCACCTAATTTTGTTCCGAACATCAGGTTAAACTGTCTTACTTCCGTCCAGTTTTTAGATCCTGTATCTGGATCAGCAATTTCCAATTCTTCAATTAAAGCTTTTACATCAGCAAGATCTTCATTTTCAAGAGATTTTGCTAATCTTGAAAGAATAGCTTCTCTTTTTGCTCTGTATTCTAAAACTTTTGGATTCGTCGCTTCAAACTGAGCTTTATCGAAAGACTCACCGAATCTTTTCGCTGCCTTTTCGATTTCTTTTTTCTCTTTATCTTCGATTTTTAAGCAGTAATCTTCCACCAAAACGTCTGCTCTGAAACGTTTTTTAGAATCCTTATTATCAATCAATGGATCGTTGAAAGCGTCTACGTGGCCCGATGCCTTCCAGGTTGTTGGGTGCATCAAAATTGCCGAATCAATACCCACAATATTTTCGTTAAGCTGTACCATCGCTTTCCACCAATATTGTTTGATATTATTTTTTAGTTCAGCCCCATTCTGTCCATAATCATAAACAGCGGATAAACCGTCATAGATCTCACTCGAAGGGAAAATAAAACCATATTCTTTAGCGTGAGAAATCACTTTCTTGAAAACATCTTCTTGCTTTGCCATAATTTTTTTAACGTCTGAAGTGCAAAAATAGTGAAAATGTAGGAAGATGGATGCGGGAAGATGGAAGTTTTTATATTCGTGTAGTTTAGGAGCCGGGAACCTGCTTTCACTACTCGCTATTTTTTGAGTTTCGGGGGGGGGGGGGGGGGGGGGGGGGGGGGGGGGGGGGGGGGGGGGGGGGGGGGGGGGGGGGGGGGGGGGGGGGGGGGGGGG
>NZ_JANUFF010000002.1 GCF_024806495.1 Chryseobacterium sp. JUb7 | reverse complement strand
TTTTTTTTTATTTTATCATCAGCCCCCCCCACTCTATTTTTTTAATTCTTGGGGGGGGGGCCCCCCCCCCCCCCCCCCCGCCCCGAAATATATAGAAAATGAGCTCAAACAATCGCTCGATCAGGGCTAGGAAAGACCTTTTCAGAAGATTTCTTTCTGAATTGAGTCGGCGTCATATTTTTAACCCTCTTAAAAACCCTGTTATAATAAGGAATATCGCTAAATCCCGAAGCAATACAGATCTCTGCAACAGATAATTTAGTTTTTGATAACATCTGACATGAAGACTCAATTCTGAATTCTGTCAGGTAGGTGAAGAATGATTTACCCGTCATTTTTTTAAAGAAAACGCAAAATGAAGATTTCTGCATTCCGGCCGACTTTGAAATCTCTTCCAGACTAATATTTCGCTGAAAATTACTTAAAATAAAAAGGTATACTTCCTGTAATTTTTTTTCTTTTTTATTTTCAGTCACAGGTCTTCCGACAACCAGCATTTCTTTACAGTAAGAAATTACCTCCAATAATTTAATAAATGAAGAAAGCCTTTCAATACCATTTTGGTGAATCATGGAAGTCATTAAAACCTGTATTCGTCCTAATAATTCATTTTTAAAAGAAATTGCATTTTCATTCGTCTGAAGTTCAGAAATGGCTGGAAAAAGTTCTGGAAAAAGATTTTTACAACTTTCTAAAAAAGCATTTTCGAAAACAATAGTAATATTCTCAATCTTACCCTCACTGTCATGTACAGACTCATCAAAAGACCAGCAATGCGGAATATTCGGGGGAATCAGAATAACCTCACCTTTTGAGAAATTTTCTACAACATCTCCAATGATTCTGGCACCACTTCCGGTGATAATATAAGACAACTCCCAGGTTTCCTGCTGATGGAGCGGGACCTGCTGATTCCATTGAATATGAACGTGATCGAAATGGAAAGTTTTGGTTCTTGCTTTTGGATAATATTTTAAATTTTGCTTCATTTAAAGAATTACAATCAGGATAATGTAAATATAAGACAATAATAAAAAAATATACAACAATCTTTTTGAGACAATAGCTTCTATTTTTGCACTAAACTTTTAGTCAATATATGAATTCAACTGTAAATATTTCTCAATCAAAACCACATTACGAAATTCTTGATGGGCTGCGTGGTGTTGCCGCCATTATGGTAGTGTTTTTTCATGTTTTTGAAACATTTTCAAATGGAGATCACACCAAACAGATTATCAATCACGGTTATTTGGCTGTCGATTTTTTCTTTATGCTTTCGGGCTATGTTATCAGTTATGCATATGATAACCGATGGGAAAAAATGTCATTGAAAGATTTTTTCATCCGCCGTTTGGTGAGGCTGCAGCCGATGATTATTATAGGCTCTTTGGTGGGCGCAGTTCTTTTTTATTTTCAGCAGTCTGAAGGTTTGGGTTGGGGCGGTATTTCCACAACGCCGGTCTGGAAGGTATTATTGGTTATGTTTATCGGAATGACGGTGATTCCGGTAGGAAAAAGCCTTGACATCAGAGGCTGGAATGAAATGCATCCATTAAACGGACCTGCATGGTCACTGTTTTTTGAATATATCGCCAATATTGTTTATGCTTTGGTTTTAAGAAAAGTTTCTAAAATTGTATTGGGAATTTTAGTCTTGATTTCAGCAGGATTTACGATTTATTTTGCTTTTACAAATCCAAATGGGGATATCATCGGGGGTTGGTCTGTAGATGATGCAACGCAACTGAAAATAGGCTTTACAAGATTAGCCTTTCCTTTTTTAATGGGAATTTTTTTAGCAAGAACGGTTACATTAAAATTCACAAAAAATGCTTTTTTTACAACAAGTATTTTATTAATAATCCTGTTTGCATTTCCGCGTTTAGGAGGAAACGCAAATCATTGGCAGAATGCTTTTTATGAATGTTTTACATTAATGATCATGTTTCCGATTGTTATTTTATTGGGAGCCGGAGGTAAAGTAGGGGGCGAAAAGGCAAATCAGTTCTGTAAGTTTTTAGGTGATATCTCTTATCCGATTTATATTACTCACTTTCCGCTGGTCTACGTTTATATGGCTTGGGTTGTCAACGGAAAACATACTTTGGAAGAGCCTCAGTCATGGATTTTCGGATTGATGACGGTAGGTATTTCGATAATTTCTGCATATTGCTTCATGAGATTTTATGATATTCCGGTGAGAAAATGGCTGAATAAGAAATTGATTTCAAAGTAAGTGAGGTCTTCAAAAATAGTTTATTTTAATTCTCAAAAAGCAAAAAAAAATTTGCTGTTTGTATCGGCTCAGATCAAAGATCTGAGCCGATACATTTAAATTAATAATAACCGGGTAATTTTTAAAATGATCATTTTTTTATGCAATAAATGAAACAAAATATTATTTAATTCTTAATCATTTAATTAAAAATTTTATTCTCTGAGAAATAATTTTATTTTTGTTATATGATGCAAACCGAATCCCCATTTTTAGATACTTTATTTCTGCTTCGGAAGGAGGAGTGCATGACTGTATTTTCAGAAATTCAGGAGATTTCCCGAAAGGAAGAACTGGATGCAGCAGCATATTTTGAATCCGAATTTCAGAAAGAAAAACTTGAATTTTTCTCTGATCGGATTAATTGTGATACCGAAACGGCGGTCTGGGCAGCGAAAGTATTATATCATAGTGCACAATTGCATTTAATCAGAGGAAATACGGCAAAAGATTTAAATAAACTGGTTCCGGCATTTAAAGGGAAAAGAGATGTTTCTTCCCTATTATCTGCTGATCTTTCGTTAAGATTTTTGCCTCAGATTATCTCTGTCTTACAAATTGCGGATTCGCAGGATCCTTTGATAATGATATTGGAAAATATCTTAAAGCAGTTTCATTATTCAGGGATTGGAGTTGATCTGGATCTGAAGAATATCAATTGGGAAGAAGAATTAAAAGATAAAACCTACCGGAAATTATATCTCGAAAGGATTGTAGAAAAAAAAGCCTATCAGTTGGCAGAAATACCTTATATCTATCAATTGCTGATCGCAGAATTCGGAATATATAAAGATATTTTCTGGAGAGAATTAAAAATAAATAAAATACAGGATAATGAGCCAGGAAACAGTATTTGATTTTATAAAAGACCCTACAAAAGAAAATTTTCTGAAATCAAGAGAATTGATTGTAACCAACCCGGATTACAATCCTTATTCTGATGATTTAGAAATCATGGAACAGTTGTTTGAAAATAAAGAGTATGAAAAACTTAATTATTATGTTAACATTAATGTACTGTTAAGTCCAAGGGCTCATTTTATAAAATACTTTTCTTTAAAGCAAGCTGGAAATACGAAAGCAGCAGACAGTGTGATGTTCATCTGTCATAATATTCTGAGCGGTATTGAAAAGACAGGAGACGGAACATTACAGAATCCATATATTGTGATTAGAATTTCTGATGAAGCTGATTTTCTACAGCTCCATTTAAGAAAAAAGTATACTCAGCAGAAGTTAATGCAAAATGAAGGTAAATATCTGGATGTTTTAACATTAGAAGACGGATCTGAATTGTATTTTGATATTACCGATGCTTATCAGAGAATCTCCTTTTCTTCTAAAAAAAGAAATGAGACCGCAGAAAATAAAGAAGAAAAACCGGAAAAGAAAAAATGGTGGAAATTTTAAAATGTAACTAATGACTCAAAATATAGAAAAATTAAATGCAGTTCTTACGTACGTTAAAGATACTTTTATAGGTAAAAATGACGTAGTCGATTTATTGGGAATATGCTTACTGGCAAGAGAAAATGCCTTTTTATACGGCCCTCCCGGAACCGCAAAATCTGCCATTGTAAGGACCTTGGCAAAAACCGTAAAAGACGGCAAAAACTTTGAATATCTTTTAACCCGTTTCACAGAACCGAATGAAATTTTCGGACCTTTCGATATCAGAAAATTAAAAGAAGGTGAATTGCTGACCAATACAGAAGGAATGATGCCGGAAGCGTCAATGGTTTTTCTGGATGAGATTTTCAATGCAAATTCTGCCATTTTGAATTCGCTTTTAATGGCTTTAAACGAAAAGATTTTTAAGAGAGGAAAAGAGACAAAACATCTTCCGGCATTAATGTTTGTGGGAGCAAGTAACGTTCTTCCTGAAGATGAAACACTGAACGCTTTGTTTGACCGTTTTCTGATCAGAATTAATGTCGATTATGTGAATCCGGATCTTCTTCAGCAGGTTCTTTTAGCAGGTAGAAAGCTTGAAAATAGTGTAGATACAGAAACACCTGAAATTCTTTCACAGGAGATCAGGGAACTTCAGAATAAGTGTAAAACAATTGATCTCAGACCTATTTATGAAGTTTATCTTAACACGATTATCAGTCTTCGGAATACAGGAATTGCTATTTCAGACCGTAGAGCTGTAAAGCTTCAGAATTTAATCGCTGCAAGTGCTTTAATTTGTGGACGGAATGAAGCTATTCTTTCTGATTTATGGGTATTGAAGCATATTTGGGATACCGAAGAGCAAATTGAGATTCTTGAAGGAATGATCAACAGAACGATCGAAAAAGATGATAACCCAAAATCTCATCCACAGGCTTTACAAAACAAAACCCCGAATCCGGAAGAGGTGATGAAAGATGTTAAAATTTTAGTGGAAAAATGGAACAGTGAGACCTTGAGTTTTGAAGAACAAAATGTAATTAAAGATAAATTAAGATATCTTCAGACGCGCTGCGACTGGATCAAAAATCCTGAACAGAAACAATATATTCAACAGGAAATCGAAAGTCTATGGCAAAAGATTCTTCAAACGGTATAAAAGAGTTTTGGGCAGAACTTCCCAGGGCTAATGAAGATTTTTTAGGCTCGATTCGTGACTGGAAAAACATTCAGATTGCTTTGGAAGAAGAAGTGATCTGGATGAAAGGTTTTACTGATGAACAGGCTGCTTCGTCTCAAATCAGGCAGTTTCCTGATTTTTTATTGTACGAGTTAAGAGAGGGACTTTTATTTCGGAAGGATGCCCTGGTGCCGAGCCAAAAAGTGCGGACAGCGTTGTTTTGGACACCAATTGACAGAGCTTTAAGATTAACTTTTCCTCCCTCCAATCAGAATTTTTTTGGAATCGATGAGAAAATTGAAGTCAGATTACAGCCAAGTGAAGAGGAACGACCTGCAAATGCTTTGCTAAGTTCAATAGTTGAAATTAAAGAAACCATTATAGCTTTACCCAAATTCAAAGCAGAAAAAATGAGCTGGATCGTGATTAATGATAAAGCACTATTCCTGGGAACTCCACTGTTAAGCTTTCCCGGAAAAACATACTGGACGAAAGACGGACATCTTTTACCAACAGGTTTTGATTTTGAATTTAAAAATCTAAGCGCTTTATTACAGAGAAAATATAATGCAAATCAGGAACATTGGCTTTTATGGAACGAAGACGGAAGTGTTTTACAGCTTAGTAAAAATGATTTCCGAAAATTGTCCGTAAGCTCGTTTCGCCTGACTGAAAAAGCAAGAGAATGGAACTGATAGAATATTTCCAATCGTATGAAAATTATTTCTGGGAATGGGTGACGGATAATGATATCCGTGATAATTCCGGGTATCATGAAAATAACCTTATTTCAATTCCGAATGTAGGGACGATTGCCTACAGACCTTATATTATTGAGATTTTAAAAGAATTGCAGAGCCAGGGAATTCCGCCTTTAGGTTCTTTACTTTTAGTGATATATGCTACTCAGGAAGGATACTTAAACCTTGATGGAGTTTTTTATTTTTTAAGAAATTTAAAAAAAGATGGAGAAAACCAGATCAATGATAATATCAGGGATGCCTGTCTGTTTTTAGAAAATATCAGTAAAATAGGGAAATCCCTTAAAAAAGGTCAAAACAGAGTCAATCTTTTTCAGACCATTTTTAAAGATTCACATTATTTGCTGTCTGCTGAAAAATCTGAATACATCATAAAAGTTTTCAACAGAGGTCCTCAGGAACTATTTCATGCTGCCATCAAAGTTCCGCTGACTGATTCTGTGATATCAAAAGATATCCGTACGCTGTCTTTACTATATAAAAAATATCCTACAACAGAATCTATCGTCCATGCCATGCAGGGAATTGTCGGTGAGCCGGAGCTTGATGAGGAAATCGCAGATGAAGTGGTGACAGCAGAATCCAACGGAGATTTTATTGAAGAATTGACTGAAGAGCCTAAAACTTTTCAGGTAGGAAGCTTAATTAAAAGAATCTGGAGCGGTCTGAAAATCCCCATGCGCCATCTTTCACCTGGCGAACAACCGATTGGAGGAATTTCGGATATGGCAAATAAAGGCGAGTTTCACAGGATGCTTCTGTCTGAATTTGCCAATGAAGATGACGTTTTCATGAACCGTGTTGCGAATAATGAAGCATTGTATATTCAACGGGAAATTCCGCCTGAAGAGAATGTTTTTGAAAGGATAATTTTAATAGATACTTCTCTGAAAAACTGGGGGACACCAAAGGTTTTGGCCTTTGCATCGGCAATTTCGGTGATCAAACATCCGAAAGCACATTCAGAATGTAAAGTTTTTGCATTGGGACAGACCAGTATTCCCATTTCTCTGAATAACGTAAGCGAAGTTATAGAAAATCTGAATCTCGTAAGCGGAATTTTAGATATTTCGGAGACTTTGGAGACTTTTTTTCAAAAAATACATACCCAAAAAGATCTGGAAGTATTTTTTATAACCCATCATGAGAATTTGGCTCATGAAAAATTACAGAAAGTAATTCAGCAAAACAGGGATAAACTTAAATTTTTAATCACCACATCATCTGATGGTGAGCTGAATTTTTATAAACATCATCAGGGAGCAAGAAAACATATTCAGAAAATTGTACTCCCGTTACAGGAATTGTGGGCAAATCCACCTAAGAATAAACAAAAGAGAACCAATAATCCGACTCAGAAAGGAGATAAGACCGACGTTCCTCAAAATTATCCGATATTATTTCCTTCTCCTCAGAATCAGATTGCAAGGTTACTGTATGAAGGAGAGTATTTTATTCTGAGTAGTAAAAAACAGCTCTTAAGAACTTATTTATCAGATAATTATTATAACAAAAGTTACTATGACAATTACAGGACATTCCGGGGATGTTCCGTGCTGTTTGATGAAATTTCAGTAAAAGATAAAGGAAAGTTTGCGCTGGCAAGAAACAAGCAACACGAATTTATTCTATGCCAATATCAATCGGATAAAAAACTGCTTTCGAAACTTAACTTGAATACAAAGGAATATTCTGAAATGAATATGACGGGGCAGCACATTCCTGCTCATTTTGAATTGATCTATTTCAATAAGCATTTCTATTTATATGGTGATAAATCAGATCGGTTCTTTGAAATTAATGTGGAAGGAGATGTTGCTGTGGAGTTAGTTGATAACGATCCGGAAATTGAAAAAAATGCTGCTAAAGTAAAAATTGAAGTTGAAAAATTACTGAATAATAAACATAATATTTTAAGCAATTTTACTCAGATAGGAATTAATAAAAACGATAATCTGGTGATTTCAAAAAGTGAGCTGATAACAATGTATAACAATTCGATCTGTTTATACAGGAATAAATCGCCGATGAAATTAACTGCCAGTCAGAATAAAAATAAATTTACTTTTTCAGACGGAAGCGAAATTATTGCTGATGCCAGGGGAATGCTCACTTTTAGAAGTATTAATGCTAATATTCCTATATTTTATATGCCGACTGTAGAGTTTAGTGCTGCCGCTCTGGCAACGGAAACTGAGTTTGGAGGATCTGAATATTATTTACCGGAAAGCACATTGCTAAAAGTGAAAACAATACAGGAAATGTCAGAAGATTATTTACATAAATTTATAGATCAGGTATTGAGTTATGGAGTTGAGAATTAAACCATTTCCAAAAAATAGATATCCGAGAAAAGGACTTTTAATCAAAGGCTCTTCTCCGTTGGTGTGGTTTAGGGAAATCGATGCTCTGGGGATTGATATCAATGCGGTAAAGTCTTTTGCTGTTCCGTCCAATGAATCGAATATTCTGTATGGCTGTTTTTTGATTTTTAATCAGAATGTTCCGACAGAGGTTGGAAAAAATGCTTATTTTCAGTGTTTTGATAATAAGTTGTTTATCCCTGAAAACACTGATTTTTATCCTAAAATAAACGCAGAAGACTGGCAACATATAAATGCGGAATTTTTAATCATTCATCCTAAATTTGGATTGGTGAAGTTAAAAGAAGCCATAGACTGGGTATCTGTATTGCAGGAATCTCCGAAAGCTGAAGAGAGGGTAAGAAAACCCCTGAACGGAGTCACCATTCCTCAGCATATCAAAACTTTTTTGGTTGAGATGAATGATGACAGCCTGTTGGAGGAGCTTCAAAAGCCTCAGACTGATGAAGAATGGATGAAGAATCTGCCGTTCGATAAAAAGAAGCTTATGGCCGGTAACCAGGAAGAAATTGAAAAATATCTTGCTTATATTACCAAATACCCTGAACGGGCGGTATATCTTGGAATTCCTTTAGATATCGGCGGAACTTTCAGAGGGGATGGGTTCGGTAATTTTAATTTCGATCCAAGTTGGTTTGCTGGTCTTTTTGGAAACGGACTTTCGGATGGAGATAGTATTCAGCCGGTACAAAATGATCCGCCGAAAAGAAAATCAAAGGATTATCATAAAATTCTTGTGGCATTACTGCTTCTGATTATTGTGGTGGGATTTGCTATTGGTTCGGATAATAAAAGCAGAATAAGATCTGAATCAGTTGATCTTTACAGTGATTCTACCGTTGAAACAGCTCCCACTAACGATGAGAAGATGGCAACATTGGCATTTGAATCAGGATTTACGGAAATTGATTTAAAAATTGATTCTTTGTACCGGAAAGAGCGTGGAAAACTGATAGCCGCCTATAATGCTGCAATGGCAAAAAATTCTTCGGGAGAAATCCCTTCTGCATTAAATTGGGAAATTGAAGGATACAGAATCAGGGAAAAACAGTCACGAGACTCACTTAAAGTAATTTACAATGAAAAAATTACAGAATATGTCGACAGAAAAACAAAATTTTATAGAAAAAAAATCTCAGATTCTATTAAAAAATATAATACTATTTCCAAAGATTCGAGAAGACTGTTAATTGATGAGATATTGGAAAAACGGAGAATGGCGATCACAGATTCTCTGATGAATATATACGGAACGGCCAATACTATCGATCCCATTGTTGTTTATAAAGATAATTCTTTTAAAAAAATGTTTAAAGTCAATGATAATTCTTCTGGAGAATCAGGAGCTTCTTTTCCTGGAATTATTTTATTGCTGCTTTCAATAGGAGGAGCTGTAGGGTTTTATATTTATTTTGTGAAAGATAAACCCTTGGATATAGGTGGAAATAATATGCCGCAGGGAATTAAAATACTTTTGATGACGCTGCTTGCAGGAATGATATTGTATATTTTTTATCCCTTGATTTCGATGTTCGGATACAACTGGCTGATATGGATTCTGGTAGTATTCATTGCTGTGGTTCTTTACCGTTTGTTCAACGAAGATGAAACAATTTTAAAATCTGGAAAAAATGAATAAACAAAAATTTTTAGATAAGTTTTTGACTGTTTTTTTTATTCTCGCAGCCCTTAAATTTGTGGGAATATTGGTACAGCTTTCCAGGACTGATCTTGTCAGCGTTTTGGGCAACCTTGTATTATTTCTTATCATAGGAGCTATTGTATTTTTTATCATTGTCGTTTTACAGGATAAGCAAAAAGATACAGTGCCACCACCTTCCGGCAGAAGTTCCGGAGGGATGGGAAATGGAATTTATTTGGATACTACATTGTTTGATAAGCTTAGAAGTATATACGAAGAGATTGCTCAAAAACATATTGCTGAAAAGGAATATAAAAAAGCGGCAATAGTGTATATGAATTTACTTAAAAATGATTACCGTGCTGCACAAACATTAAAAGAAGGAGGACTTTATAATGAAGCTGCCGCAGTTTTCTTAAAAAGACTCAACAGTAAAGTGGAAGCTGCCGACTGTTATGTACATGCAAAACAATACAGAAAAGCAATCGATCTTTATAAGGAACTTCAACATAAAGAGAAAGTCGGGGATCTGTATAAAGAAATGAATGATGTTGAAAGTGCAAATACATATTATCAGATGGTGATTGATGATTATGTAAATAACTATCAAATGGTGAAGGGGTCTCTTATCTATCGTCAAAAAATGGAAATGCCGGATGAGGCACAGAAAATTTTGCTGAAAGGCTGGGAAGAGAATGCCGATCCATTGAATTGCCTGAATAATTATTTTGCGAATATTTTTGACCTGAAAAAACTCAGTCAGCAAATTCAGGAGCTGTATGAAAAAACACCGTCTGATAAAAAAATCATCTATCTTGAAGCAATGAAGTACGAGTTTAAAAAAGATCCAAAACTTCAGGAAGCATCAAGAAATGTAGCCTATGATATCATTGCGGAAAAAGTGTCAACGCGCTCTGAAATCGTCAATGAACTGAAACATTTTAATCCTGATGACCAGGTAATTTTAAAAGATATTTCCAGATATAAAACAGGAAGGAATAGAATGTTCAGGAATTGATTTGTTATAAAATAAAAATATCTAAAATCACGAAATGGATAATACATTCAAATATCTTCATTTAAAACATGCAGGAAAAAGTGCATATGAAATTGTAGATGAAATAATGGAAAAATATAAGTCTCCAATCTTTGTAATAAAGAAAATAAAAGAAATTTTTCCTGATCTGGGATTAGCAGAGGCAAAAGAAATTGTTATTATCAGAACTTCTGAACACAAAAATTTAGGAGCTTATCAAGAAAATTTGTTTGTCGATCTTGAAGAATTAGATAGATTTATGAATGAAGAAAATGAAAATAAAAATCCGTGAAAAATTTGGAGGCTGAGGTTCTCGAAGCTACCAGTTTTTTATTCGTCAATCACAAAATATATTAAAATAGTAAGAAAAACATTTATCTTTGCACCAATAAAATTATGACAATACAAAGAGCACATATCAGTTTAAATCTATGCGATCGCCCTGTACTAAAGGGATCGTTTGGATATGAATGGATGATATCGGATGAGGCGAAATGTGCTTGCTTTGAAAATTATTTACTGTAAACTCGTAAAAATTTAATCAAAATACTGCAGAAACGCCTCGATGATCGGGGCGTTTTTTGTGTTTTTAGGGCAGAAATTATTTAGAATGAAAAAAAATAACCATAAAAGTGAAAATTATTTAATAACAAATGAACAATTAATAAGAAAATAAAGCGTGATCAATAACCCGATGAGAGACAGTCATTTAGGTATTTAAGACATCTGCGAAATATTGCGGACGGAAATCCTCTACTCTAAATATTAGGTTTAATTTATTGATTTACAATTAGTTGTGTTGAAAATAAATTTGCGGATTAAAAAAAATCATCTTTACTTTGCAACCGAAAATTGAAAGCAACTAGTTTTTAATCTTTCAACAAAAACAATTTTTAAATAACAAGAATATAATGAAACAATTACATAACATATCTAATTTATCTTCAAGACAACGCGGTGTAGAACCGATGGGGCAAGGATATGCTTGTATTATTCTTCTTGATAGTGAATTTGTGGATAAAAGGTGCTTATATAAATGGGTCAGCTAATAAACTGACACGTCTAAAAATATAAAGCGCCTCCCGAAAAGAGGCGCTTTTTTATGTTTTTTATTTTAAAAATTAAAACAATCTCATGGCTCAATTGGATAGAGCGTCGGTTTACGAAACTGAAGGTTGAAGGTTCGAATCCTTCTGGGATTACAGAAAAGTGAATAAGTCAATGGTGAATTTGTTTCACAAATGAATTTAAAATTGACAAGCAAAGCAAATTGACTATTCACAATTCACATTTAACGGTTCCGTGGCTCAATTGGATAGAGCATGGGTTTTCTAAACCCAGGGCTACAGGTTCGAGTCCTGTCGGAATCACAAAAAGAGGAGAGTAGGCAAATATTGGTTTGTTGCGGCTTACTGCTAATGAGTTCTACGACAGTAGTGAAGGTTCGATTCCTTTGCTCTCCGCAAAAAAGGTCTATTGAGGTAATGGCTAACCTGCCTGACTGTCGCTCAGGAACTGCGAGTTCGATTCTCGCATAGACCGCAAAGATTCACGGAAAATTTCAGATCCGACTGTCTCTCGGAGAAGATTTTTAAAGTGAATCTGCAAAACTGGAAAGATAACGGTGGTTGTTTACCCGTCTTGGACGCGGGAGGCCATAGGTTCGAATCCTATTTTCCAGACTATTTGCTCCATTAGCATAGAGGTGAGTGCATTCGGCTTTCTACCGAACGACAAGGGTTCGATTCCCTTATGGAGTACAATTGATTTCGTAGTTCAATAGGTTAGAGCATCGGTCTGATACACCGAAGGTTGAAGGTTCGAGTCCTTCCGAAATTACAAAAAGATTCTGTAGCTCAATGGTAGAGCGCTGGTCTGTTAAACCAGAAGTTGAAAGTTCGAGCCTTTCCGGAATCGCAAAAACTAAATGTTAATTGTTTCAAAAGAGAAAAAGAAAAAGCTTGTCGGGAGCAGAAGATCTTTACGCCAAAAACACAATATAGACAGGCTTTTTCTTAACTCACTTGAGGCTGGAAAACAGATGAGGAAAGTTTTAAACATAATATAAATTTTTAGGTAAAATAAAGTTTGTCAAAGCGCAGAAGTTCTTATATCAAACAAAAATTAAGACAGGCTTTATTTTTTTGATTAGAAGTTAGAGATATGATCTAAAAACGATCAATTAGCAACCAACAATTGGTTGCAAAAACGATGGTTCGCCGAAGTGGAAGAGTCGGGGCGGTCTGCAAAACCGTTGCGTGAGCTGAGTGGGTTTGACTCCCATAACCATCTCAAATAACTAAAATGAGATTAGTTCCGAAGAAAAAAAAGTTTGTCGAGCGAAGAAGTTCTTACATCAAACTAAAAATAAAAGACAGGCTTTGTTTTCTTCACAATAAAGAAGTTAGATGTTAGAAGCTAGAAATTAGAGATATAAAATTATCCAAAAACTATCAACCAACAACTATCAACTAAAAACCGGAAGTACGCCGAAGTTGGAGAGTCGGGGCAGACTGTAAATCTGTTGCTTCATTGCTGAGTAGGTTCGAATCCTACTACTTCCACAAAACCGCTGATAATGTAATGGCAGCATGCAGGAAATGTACTCTTGTTGTTCAGGTTCAACTCCTGGTCAGTTGGTTAATTGCTCTATTCGTCTAACGGTTCAGGACGCCTGCCTTTCGAGCAGAAAATAAGGGTTCGATTCCCTTATAGAGTACCAGGTTAAATGGAAATAGAAAAGTTTGTCGAGCGCAGAAGTTCTTTACAAAATATAACAGGCATAGTTTATAAATATAGACAAGCTTTTCTCAGACCTAAAAGATGAGTAGTGAGCAATGGGTAATGAGTAATTCTGCCAATGCTGAAATTGTGAATAGTAAAATTAATACATTACTAATTACCCATTACTTATTGCTCATCAAACCGCGGGAATGGTGGAAATGGTAGACACGCTTGATTTAGGCTCAAGGTTTTGGGGGTTCGAGTCCCTCTTTCCGTACAGAACAAAACATGAATAATAGGTAATAAGCAATGAGTAATTATCGTAATCGCAGGTTATGAAGTATGATTTATTTATTACCTGTAAAAAATTGGAAGAATGGTGTAGCAGGTCTGCACGTTAGTCTGAAAAACTAAAGGTACAGGTTCGATTCCTGTCTGCTCCACGAAAATATAAGCAAACAGTAATATGCAGTAAGAAATAACTTATAACTCATAATTAATAACTTATAACTAAAAAAATTGCTTCGATAGTGTAATGGCAGCATCTCAGTCTCCAAAACTGATGGTATTGGTTCGAATCCAGTTCGGAGTGCAAAACGGTGAATAGTCAATAATTAAAAAATTGATGATACGTAACTAACAAATTAAAATTTAAATAAAACAAATTTAAAACATGTAGAAAAAATGGAAACGCAACAACAAACATGGCAAAATATGACTGGAAAAATTTTCCAACATTCTATCATACAGCTGGTAGAAGAAGCCATCATCCGCGAACAGGCAAATGGACATCGACTGAAAGTATGTGTAGGTTCAGACTCTCACGTTTATGGTGATGCCATTAATTATGCCACGGCAGTTGTCTTTATTCGTGAGGGAAAAGGAGCGTTTACCTTTATTAGAAAAGAAAGAGAAATACAGAATATCAGTATCAAAGAGCGTATGTTGAACGAGGTCAACAAATCCGTAGAAATCGCCTATGCCATTTGCTCTATTCTGGAAACTTATGATGTGGAAATGGAGGTACATGCAGACATTAACACCGATCCGGATTTTAAATCCAACGTCGCTTTGAAAGATGCAATGGGCTATATTCTGGGAATGGGATATGTGTTTAAAGCAAAACCTTACGCATTCGCAAGTTCAAATTGTGCTGATATGATGGTGTAAGAAATAAGCTGGAAGCGGGATGATGGGAGATGGGAGTTTTTGAAAAGATCAATTAACTTCCTGCGTCCAGCTTCTAGCCTCTATCCAAAAAAAGTAAATAAAAGAATTTTAAAAACTAATAACCATGTATTTTTTAGTTCAGGCTAATGTATATTTAGATCCCGATCATTATAAAATTTTTGATGCTTTGGAAGAATTAAATATTGATTATCATGTAATTAATATTACTCCAACTGTAGAAAAAATCGACTTCGAAACAGACAGAAAAGATGTTTTCGTATATGGTTCGGTAACGATTGCAAGACTGGCAAAACAAAATACCGATTGGTTTCCCGGTTCTTTTTACGGAGGCAATCACCTGTATGAAGTGTATTCTCAATATTATGGTGAAAACCTTCTTAATCATAAAATTTCCGTTCACAAAATTTCAGAAGAATTGATTTGGAAAAAAGGTGAAATAAAATTCATTAAACCTTATAATGAAGCGAAAATTTTCACTGGAAAAGTTTTCAACGAAACTGAATGGAAAGATTTTGTTTTTGAAGGGTTGGAAAATAAATCCAACAGAATTACAGAAGATTCCTTGATTCAGATTTCTAAAGCAAAACGAACGATAAAAGAAGCAAGACTTTGGATTGTTGGCGGACAGATTATCGATGGAGGATATTATAAATTTAATGATAATGCTCCTTTCGAAGAAAAAGTCTCAGAAGACGGATTGAATTTCGCCAATGAAATGATTCAACTTTTCAATCTTGAAGAAGCTTTTGTAATGGATATTTGTTTAACAGATGAAGGCTGGAAAATTGTTGAAATAAACTGCATCAACAGCTCGGGATTTTATCCGAATACCAATGTGAAAAGTATTATCAAAGCATTGAATATTTACTTTTCAAATTAAAAAAAATAAAGCAATGGAGCGCACAAAAAGATTACTGTTTCTGGATGATATAAGATATCCAAACGAAGCATATCATTATACCAAACAGGATATTTTTCTCAGAAAAGACTGGCACATTGTCCGTAATTACGAGCAGTTTGTCAACAGGATTTTGCAAAAAGGGCTTCCGGAAATGATTTCTTTTGATCACGACCTTGCTGATGAACATTATTTAGAACCTAATTCTCAGGAATTTGTTGAAAAAACAGGTTACGATTGTGCAAAATGGCTCGTAGAATATTGTATGGATAACTATTTGGACTTACCAAAATTCTATTGCCACTCGATGAATCCTGTTGGAAAGGAAAATATTGAGAGCCTTTTAAAGAATTTCAAAAACTATTAAAAATTAAAAAAATGATTTTCAAAACATATAACTCTATAGAAAATGCTTACCAAACCCGCGTGATCGATCAGATCAAGTTACAGGGTTTTGGGGATGAGGTTTTCATTGTACAGGAAAAGGTTCACGGCGCTAATTTCTCTTTCTTTACCGATGGAAAGGAAATTAAGATCGCTAAAAGAACCGCTTTTATCGAGAAGGATGAAAAATTCTACAATGCACATCAAATTTTAGAACGTTACAGAAAAAACGTAATTGATATCTTCGAAAAAGTGAAAACTATTTACCCGAATTTAGAAACTGTAGTAATCTACGGTGAACTGTTCGGTGGTGGTTACAAACATAAAAAAGTTGAACCTGTAAAAGATGCGATAAAAGTTCAAAAAGGTGTTGAATATGCACCTTACAACGAATTTTATGCATTCGATATTAAACTGAATGGTACAACTTATTTGGATACAGATTTAGTCAACCAAATTTTTGAAGAAACCGGATTTTTCTATGCAAAAATCTTATTTCAAGGGACTTTGGATGAAGCTTTAAATTATCCGAATGTTTTTGATTCTAAAATTCCGACTTGGTTGGGATTACCTGAAATCGAGAACAATATGTGTGAAGGAACGATTATCAAAACGTTAAAAACCAAATATTTTGGAAATGGATCGAGAGTCATTTTGAAAAATAAAAATGAAAAATGGGTCGAGAAATCTAAGGTTGTGAGAAAACAGGATAAAACGGTTCAAAAACAAATCAACTTTAGTGAAAAAGCTCAGCATATTTGGGAAGAAATCCAAAAATATGCAACTGTAAACAGGTTGAATAACGTTGTCAGTAAGATTGGTGAGTTTGATCCCAAAATGATTGGGAAGGTGATCGGCCTTTTTGCACAGGATATTTTGGAGGATTTTGAAAAAGATTTTCCGGAAGTTTTTACAACTATAGAAAAAGAAGAACAGAAAAGGATCAACAAAAAATTGAATTCTTTGGTTATTGATTTAGTAAAAGAAGAATTAATTTCAGCAAAGGCATAGTTTCGGTAATTATCCGATGAATAAAAGCTTTTGCTGTTAAAAAACAATTAAAAATGAAAAAGATAAGCACATTATTCAAAAAAGATATACATAATTTAGGAAGAGTTATTAACGAAATTAATCCTGAAAACAATTGGGTTTTTGACGGTGAAGCTATTGCTACGCAAAAGTTTGATGGTTCTGCATGCGCAGTGATTAACGGTAAATTATACAAAAGATACGATGCGAAGAAGGGTAAAACAGCCCCTGAAGGTGCAATTCCGTGTCAGGAAGCAGATTTTATTACCGGTCATCATCCGCATTGGGTAGAATGTGATATTACTAAAAAAGAGGATAAATATTTCTGGGAAGGATTCAATACTCTTGCGGAATCATGCAAGGTAGAAGATGGCACTTACGAGCTTATTGGCGAAAAGGTGAGAAACAATCCTGAGAATATTACAGGTCATTTGTTAGTAAAACACGGAACTCAAGTTCTTGGTTTAGAAAGTCTTGATTTTGATTTTATCAAAGGTTTTCTTAGCAATACAGAGAATGATATGGAAGGTATAGTTTTCCATCATATTGCTGATAACCGTATGTGTAAGATCAGAAAATCTGATTTTGGTGTACGCAGAAAAACAGTAAAAGAACTCATTGTTTAAAATAAAGATTAAGTTTCGGTAATTCATTTTATCGAAACTTTTTTACGTTAAATTAAGCCATAAAATTTTCTATTCAGTTTGTGATTCCTTAGGAATCTAAGTAATGAAAGAACAAAAGTGGTTATGAAAAATTAAAAAAAATGTTACAGGCAGAAATAAAAAGTCTTTTGAGAGAAGACATTAGTATATTAATAAAAATTCCAAACTCAGCAAAGCATTATTTATGTGATTGTGGTGAAGCTAGTTTGTTGACAGTGAAAGAAGTTCAATCCGTTTCGGCGGTATTCATTAGTCATACGCATATTGATCATTTTTCAAATTTTGACGGAATTTTCAGACACCAAATTGGAAGCGGAGAAAAAATAGTGATTTGCGGACCAAAAAATATTCACCAACAAGTTGAATCCAGATTAAAATCTTACACTTGGAATTTAATTGACGAAAATGCAATTGAATATGAAATTCGGGAAATTGTTTCAAAAGAAGAAATTAATATTTATAAAATTCATCCACCACATTGGAATCTTGAATTGATAACAACTCAGAATTTTCTTTTCGAAGATGACTATGTGAATGTTGATTTTGCTATTCTCGATCACAAAACAGATTCCATTGCTTATTTATTTAAGGAAAAAGATTCATTTACTTTTAATGAAAATGCTTCTGAATTCAAAAAAGGAAAATGGATCAGTGAATTGAAAACCGCTTTAGAAAACAACAATTCAGACAAAGAAATCCTGGTTGAAGAAACAGTTTATAAAGCTTCAGATTTATTTCATTTTTTGTCAAAAAATGAAGGTTATAAATTAGGAATGATCATGGATCATGCTGTTTGTGAAGACAATTATGAAAAAATAAAAAAGGTTTTCAAAGGGGCAGATATGGTTTACATCGAAACGTTTTATAAAGATGAAGATCAGGGATTTGCAAAGTTGAATTATCACAGTTTCGCGTCTGCATCAGGAAAAATCATGAATGAATGTGAAGTGAAAGAAGCAATCCCAATTCACTTTTCACGAAGATATATAGAAAGTGATCAACTGGAAATTGAAACTGCTTTTTATAAAGCATTTCGAGGAAATTAATTAAAATATTTATTAAACTAAAATTAAAAAAACTAAAAATAATCATGCAATTTAAAATACCTTTTCATTTCGATATGGAAACGGCTGATCCTGATGATTCTATGACGTTGGCTATTTTGGCAACGCATCCGAAAGTTCATTTGGCAAGCGTTTCTATACATCCGGGAGGAAAAGATCAGATAGGTTTTGTAAGACGAGTCTTGCAAATTTTGGACAGGGAAGATGTTCGTATTGGATCTGGAACTCCGAAATCTTCAGCGACTCGTGTTTCGAATTTTTACCGAGGCTGGGTTGGAAAATTTGAGGATTCAGAAGCAGATGATACGGCTGCAAAAATTATGACTGAAACACTTCGTCAATTTCCCGATTGTACTTTATTAACGGGAGCCGCACTTACAAACCCGCATGCTCTCTTGGAAACTGGAATTTTCTTTGACCGTTGGTTTTGTCAGGGAGGTTTTGCAGGGGATAATATTATTCCAAAAGAAAACCGACTGGAAAAATTTGACGGAAAAACTACCTGTGCAACATTTAACCTAAACGGAAATCCATTGGCTGCAGAAAAATTGTTCTCAATACCCATAACTGAAAGACGATTGATCAGTAAAAATGTATGTCACGCTGCGGTTTTTACTAAAAAAGATGCAGAAATGTTGATCCCATTTCAAAATGACAATAAAGGATTGAAGTTATTTCTTAAAGCAGTTGAGCTTAAAGAAAAAGCACTTCATGATACCGTGGCAGCTTTGTTGGCTATAGATCCTTCAAAAGCAGTTTGGGCAGAAGTAATTCCTTACAGACAACGCGGTGAGTGGGGTTCCCGGAAAATAGAAGAGAATTCAGGACAGAATTCATCACTGATTACGACTCACATTCCAGATTTAAAAGATCTGTGGATGGTGATTAAACCTTAAAACAAACAATTAAAAATTAAAAAAAATGAAATCCAATATATTTTTTACAGCAGACCATCATTTTGGTCACGAAAATATTATAAAATTCTCCGAAAGGCCTTTTGAGTCTTTGGAACATATGAATGAAGAACTTATTAACAGATGGAATGAAAAAATCAGCGAAAATGATGTTGTCTACCATTTAGGTGATGTGAGTTTAGGAAAGCCGGATATTACAAGAGATATTTTAGATAGATTGAATGGTAAAATTCATTTAATAAAAGGCAATCATGAATATTCTGCACTTCGTGTCTCAGATAGATTTGAATGGATTAAGGATTATCACGAGCTTTCCGTTGAAGATGAAGAAGCCACTCATGGCAAACAGAAAATTGTTCTTTTTCACTACGCAATGCGTACCTGGAATGCCTCACATCATGGAGTTTGGCAACTCTACGGTCATTCACACGGAACTTTATCTGATGATGAAATGGCTTTAAGTATTGATGTCGGAGTAGACTGTCATAATTTTTATCCGATTTCTTATGAAGAAGTCAGGGAATTAATGAAGAAGAAAAAATGGACGCCACCGTTTGCGCCTAGAAATTAATAAGATGGAAACTTGATGCGAGATGCCGGAAGTTTTTGCAGAGCGTGATTTACTTCCCGCCTCCAACTTCGTGCTTCCATCCATTAAACCAAAAATTATGAAAACAACCAATGAAATATTAATCGTCGATCTGGAAGCCACATGTTGGGAAAACGACAGAATCCCAGCTGGTCAGAAAGTCGATATTATAGAGATAGGAATTTGCGAATTAAACAAAACAACAAAAGCAATTTCCAAAAAACAAAGCATTTATGTACTTCCTGAAAGGTCCAAAATAAGTAAATTTTGTACAGAGCTGACCGGAATTACGCCACAGTTAATTGAAGAAAAAGGAATCTATTTTGAAGAAGCCTGTGAGAAAATTAAAGATGAGTATCATTCAACACCACTTACCTGGGCAGGTTTCGGAAATTTTGATAAAGAGCAGATTATGGAACAATGTGATTATCTCGGAATCGAAAATCCTTTTTCTGAAAATTATATAAATGTGATGCATCAGTTCAAAAATTATAACGGACTTTTTAAAATGATGGGTTTGAAAAGGGCCTTAAAGTTCCTGAATATGGATTTTGAAGGAAATCATCACAGTGGAGCAGATGATGCTTACAATGCCGCCAGAATTTTAAGAGAAATTTTGAGGGGATAATTGGGTCAGGAAGATGGATGATGGAAGCGGGAAGTTTTTGCAGTGCGAAATTTACCTACAGCCTCCAGCTTCAAACTTCCAGCCACAAAAAATAAATTTTTAAAACAAATGAAAACAACAGACAATATATTAATTATAGACCTCGAAGCTACGTGTTGGAATGACCGCCCGCCGAGAGGTCAGGAAAGTGAAATTATAGAAATCGGAGTTTGTATAATGAATGCAAAAACCGGTGAGATTTCACAAAATGAGGGGATTCTAGTGAAGCCTCAATTTTCAAAAGTGAGCCCGTTTTGTACGGAACTGACTTCCATTACTCAGCAAATGCTTGATGATGAAGGGGTTTTACTCGAAGATGCATTGGATATTCTGAGAGCAGAGTATGATTCTGAAGATCTAACTTGGGCAAGTTACGGAAACTACGATTTGAATATGCTTAGAGATCAGGCAAGAAGATTCAGTGTCGATTATCCTTTAAGTGATGACCATATTAATGTAAAAACATTATTTGGAGAATTGCATCCGACGGTTCGTAAGAGTGTGGGCATGGCAAGAGCTTTAGGTGAATTGAATCTCAAGCTTGAAGGTACGCATCACAGAGGTGTGGATGATGCTAAAAATATTGCGAAGATTTTGCATTGGTGTTTAGCACAATATTAATTTAGCATGTAAAAATACGACAACTGCTCCCTTTCAAAAGGGAGTTTTTATTTATATTCAGATTATGATTTATTTTATCTTTGTCGATATGAAAATTAAGGGATTATTATTTTTAATTATTTCAAACCTTGCTTTAGCTCAAAGTTTTGAAGTTTTTTATCCAAATACTGAGAATATCTATTTAGCAGATGTTCCAAAGAGAGATAAAGATTATAAAATGAAGTTTCAGTTCAATAATTATGAAAATAAATTTTATGTAATGAACCGTTTGCTTTTTGATAATAAAACTGCAAAGTCTTTATTGTACATAAAATTTCTGAATATTTATGCTGTCAGTAACAGAAGACAGGTTGATTTTTATGGTTTCAATGAACTTTTCCCTAAAAAAGGTTTCTATAAAACAGGTATAACAAAAAATTTCCTGGGAGAAAAGGCCGAAGAATACGATTTAGATAATGATACTTCTCCAATTAAATTGTGGTTTGCAGACGGAATCCAGACTGAAAATGAAATGTACAGTTATTTGAAAAGCCTTAATGTGCTTGAAAAAATACCTAAAAACAAAAAACTTGTAGGAGTAAGTCTCCAGGATATTGATTTTGATAATAGTACAGCGGGTAAACAGAAAAAAAGTTTCGTGAAAAGCAGTCTTGAAAATTTCGTTTGGAGCAGTGGAAGTTCGGAGTATAGAAAATGTATGAAAAACTTCGAAGAAAACCGAAAATTGGATTTGGAATCATTATCAATACCTAAAGAGAAAAACTTCACGTATGAGATTTCGGAAAAATATAAAGGTAAAGAAGTAAACGGTGAACAATTCGAATTTTCAGATGATACAAGAAGTACTTTTATTCGATTAGTGAATGATAAAAAAACTAATGAAAATAAAGCCTATTATTATGATTACTCCAATAATTCAGTTTTAATAGGAAATTTGAAAGATGATACTTTTTTTTATAGTGAAGCTTACAAAATTAATGATGACTGTAAGGGGAGTGAATATAAAAAAATAGAAGAAAATGATGATCATGTTTTGATTTTAAAATATCCTAAGACTGGAAAATATGAACTTGTAGTGTATGAAATTCAGAAAAAAAATGCTCCTAAATTTTTATATGATGAATTGAAAACAACAGGTTTTCTAAAGTCTATTAAAAGCTTAAATAGCGAATTAGACGAGTACAGCTTCAATGCCGAGTTTAAGAAATCAAATACTAAAATAATATTCGAAAAAAAATAATGAGATACTATATATCAATCTTTTTTCTCTTTTTATGGTCCTTATTTAATGCGCAGACTCTTGTTCCTTATCGTGACAAGAATGTATGGGGATACAGCGACGAGTCGGGAAATGTGAAAATTACCCCGAAATACGACAGTGTTGCACTTTTTGATTCGAAATATAATAACGAAAATTATCGTTTTGCGAAAGTTTTATCCAATGGGAAATATGGGTTAATTGATGAAAAAGGTGGAATTTTGTTTAATACAACATACAAAGATATCAATATAGATAGCGATAAGTACAGTCTGTTTATCATTGTACAAAATGAAAATGGAAAATTTGGAGTATATGATTTTAATAAATCTTTCATTCCTGAAGAATTTGATAAAATTGAATATATAAGAAATTATTCTTTTTTAGTTAAAAAGAACCAAAAGATAGGTGTTTATAATAATCTTGGGCACATGGTTATTCCTGTAGAATATAAACAGATCAACTATATTGACGGTGATTCTAAAGAAGTAAAATGGATGGTTTCGAATGAAAAAGAAACAAAATATATAATCACCCCGGCAGCGAAAACTTCCGACAGGTCAATGCAGGCGATTTATGAGGATGGAGGAATTTACATGTCCGGTACCACCAAAACTAGTGATGCTGCAGCAATTGAAAAGCTTAAGTCCAAATATTATTTATCAAAATGTGATAATTATTACAAAGAAAAATGTATTTACAGACAAAATAATAAATATGGATTTTATGATTTTGAGCTGAATAAAAAGACCAGACCAGAATATGAAAGTCTGAAAATTCTAAAACCATACCGTGATCAAACATACCTGTTAGCAACAAAAAATGGGAAAAACCTTCTTATAGATGAGCTGGGTAATTCGTTGATTCCTGTTGATTTTCAGGAAATAGAAGACCGATATAACACGCTGACCTTTACAAAAGATAATAGAAAAGGGTTTTATTTTATCGATACCCAAAAGTATGTAGAACCCAAATATCAATTACTTTCCTGGAACCAGACTCTTTATCAATCTGGTCCTGTTAGAAATTTTGAGCTTATCCCTGTTTATACTGATAATCCAAAAGACTGGTTTTATATAGGAAGCAATGGGCTAATTTTCAAAGCAAAATAGAATTTACAATTCTTACAATACATAATGAAGACATTTTTAAATCAAAAATGTCTTTTTTTTGCATTAAAATAAATTACGCAAAATCATTGCGTAATTAGCTTCTTACTTTGCATTATCAAAAATGAAATGACACTAAAATTTTGAAAAACAGATTTTAGTCAAGATATCAGGCAGGTCATGTTGAGTGTTTCTGTATAGCACCATTGCAGAAAAATTTGTTGAGAGACATTTATTTTATTCTGTTCAGCTTGACCTGAAGGTTTGAGGAGTTTGCCAAAAAACTTCTACCACGCGCTATAGGTCGAAGGTTCGAATCCTTCTATTTCCGTGAGGGAATATAACTCAGTTTGGTTAGAGTAATAGCTTTTTTGGATGCGAGGGTTCGACTCCCTCCCTCACTTCGAATGAGGTAGCTCAGTTGGTTAGAGCACTACACTTTCACTGTAGGTTGAAAATAGACTCAAAATCTATTTTTTATTAGAGTTTTGAATGTTTCTCATTAAAAAAATATCTCTTTTATAGGAAAGTCTAAGTTTTTTCAGTCGTTAAATCGACATTTTGAAAAAGCCTGTAAGAAAAGATTTTTCTGAAAATAAAATTTGAATGATGAATAGTCAATAGTTGAATTGAATTTTCTGAGAAGGACGGTTTTCCGCGTGAGCGATGGTAACGGATATCCTTTTTTGTTAGCAAAAAAGATAGAAGCATAAGTGAATTGAAAGCAATTAAATATTGCTTTTGATGAAGCTTACGAACGAAAGTTCACAGCGACCCGAGTTGCTGCTTTCAGCGATGGAAAGGGACACGCCCAAGATCTGATTAATTAGAAAATAAGTTTAAAATACGATTCTGAATTGAATGGAATTTCATGAAAAACTTTTCTTCCGCCATTTTGGAAGAAGATTCTTGGATTTTCCTTTTTTATTAAAATTAATAATAATAACACTTAAAATAAAATATGATGTTTAAAAATGTACAAATTAAAGCATATCAGGTTGGTTTGGTTTTTAAAAACAGAAACCTGGTTGAAATCTTAAAAGAAGGGAATCAATGGATTTTCGGAAATAAAACTGTTGAAATTCATGAGATGAAAAGCCAGTTTAAAACAAATGAAGATCTCAATCTTTTATTGAAAAATGAAGGTTTGAATTCAATGCTTGAAGTGATTGAGGTGAAAGATGGTGAAATTGTTTTGGTACATGAAAACGGAATATTCAAGGAAGTTTTAAATGTTGGTCAGTATGCTTTCTGGAAAGATATTGTAAAGAGAGAATTTCAAAAAATCGACTTGACGAAAGTTGAAATCACAGAAAAAATTTCTAAAACAATACTGGAAAATATGAAGTTGAAAAATTTCACCAGAAAGTTTGTGGTCACAAATCAATATAAAGGAATATTGCTGATTGACGGAAAACTGACCAAAGTTTTGGATGCCGGAACGTATTATTTCTGGAACAATGAAATTTTAATCGAAATAAAATCCGCAGATATGCGTATGCAGCAAATGGAAATTGCAGGTCAGGAATTGCTGACGAAAGATAAAGCGATGCTGCGTATCAATTTCTATGTGCGTTTTCAGGTGGAAAACATCGAAAAAGCATTGATGGAAAATAAAGAATATGATAAGCAATTATATATCTTGATGCAGTTGGCTTTGCGTGAATTCGTTGGAGCGTTGACATTAGATGAGTTGCTTGTGAAAAAAGATTCTGTAGGAAAAGAAATCCTGGAAAATCTTGGAAATAAAGCTGAAGAGTTAGGCTTGAAAGCATCTGATGCAGGAATCAGAGACGTGATTTTGACAGGCGAAATGAAAGAAATCATGAATCAGGTATTGATTGCGGAGAAAAAAGCTCAGGCCAACAGCATTATGAGACGTGAAGAAACTGCTTCCACAAGAAGTTTGCTAAACACAGCGAAATTAATGGAAGAAAACGAAGTTCTTTGGAAGCTGAAAGAAATGGAATATATGGAGAAAATCGCCGACAAAATTGGAGATATCACCGTTTCCGGAAACAGCAATATTGTTTCTCAGCTGAAAGAAATCTTTACAAAATAGAAACTAATAACTATCATTATAGAGACGGGTTTTGTGAATGCAGAGCCCGTCTTGTTTTAAAAAATTAGAAACCAGTCTCGTAGCTTAAAAGGAAAAGCCTACGGTAAAATTTCGTAACCGTAGAGTTTGCGGATATTCCGGTTAGACCTGCGCGGACTAATGGGTAGAGTTTACAGATGCACCGAAAATCTTAGGAGAAGTAGGGAAGCGTATTTACAGCCGCAATGCCGATAGGGAATGTGAGTTCGAATCTCATCGAGACTACAAAAAGACAAGTTTACATTGTAAACTTGTCTTTTTTATTTATTTCCTTTCCAACCAATTTTCATAAGAAAGCACGCCCAACTCAGGTTTTCCATCGCCTTCCAAAATCGAAATAAACTCCAGTTGATTTCCATCCGGATCATTAAAATAAATGGCCAAAGCCGGCATCCAGGCAAAAACCATGGGTCTGTCGATTCCGTCTTTCAAAAAATTATAAGGCTTTAAATTTTTATTTTTCAGAAATTCAACAGAATAATTCAGAATATCTTCTTTATCGGCTGTAAAAGCTAAATGTCTGGTTTGTAAATTTTCTTTTTGTTCCCACAAACCCAACATGGCTTCTTTATTTTTTCCAATCCATAAAAATGCAATCGGGCGGGTTTCGTCTCTGTGGGCTAATTCCAATCCTAAAATGTCAGTATAAAATTCTATAGCATTTTCCAAATCACTTACCTGAACATGGGTTTCATATAATCCTTTAATCATAGTTTTAATTTTAATGAAACAAAGCTACACAACGGATTTCCAAAAACTCCAAATTAGCAATTTCCTTATTTAAAATGAATGATAGACAGATTGTATTTGGTTGTTTGCTGATTGTTTTTTGTTCAGCGTTATGTTTGTCATTTAGAGCGAAACGAAGTGGAGTGTGGAATCTCAGTAATTAAAAACCGATTAGAATTTCTACGAAAAGACAAACTTTGTGAATATTTATTTTTAGATTTTCTTTTCACTAAGCTTCTCTCAAGAATGGAGCAACAAAATTTTTATCGCAGATAAAAATCCTTGCGTTTTAAAAACATCCTCAATAAAGAAAAAACATTTTGTCTTTGCGATTTTCCAACAAAAAAATAAAAACTTTTTCATAAAAATTTACACTACGCAAAAAGATTGCGTAAAAGCATCCTTACTTTGCATAAGAAATCAGAGAGGAAATGATAATCCTCCAAAAATGTTTAACTAAAAACAGTAACCATGAAATTTAATTTTTTAAGAAAATCAAATAACGTAGTAATGAATTACCAAGGTGCAAAAGCATTTACAATGACACTTGCAGAAGAACTATATAGTGCTGTTGTTACAACAGGATTATCAAACACAACCTATGAAAAAGGAAATGACAGATTAGTAAGAATCCAGTCTCTGATTAAGAAAAACGATCCTGAATTTGTTGCAAAATTGGCAATTTATGCGAGAAAAGACATGTATTTGCGTTCAATTCCATTGGTTTTAACGACCGAATTGGCAAAACAGACCTCAGGTACAGACCTGGTGAGCAGAACGGTTGACGGAGTGATCCAGAGAGCAGATGAAATCACAGAGTTGCTGGCGTATTACCAATTGGCCAACGAAAGAACGGATTTGAAAAAACTGAATAAGCTTTCAAAACAAATTCAAAAAGGTTTGGTAAAATCTTTCAACAAATTTGATGAATACCAGTTTGCAAAATACAACAGAAAAGCTGAAGTAACCTTGAAAGATGCTTTGTTTTTGGTTCACCCAAAAGCAAAAGATGAAAATCAACAAGCTATTTTCAATAAAATCGTAAACGATTCGTTGGAAACTCCATACACTTGGGAAGTTGAACTTTCGGTGCTGGGTCAGACAAAATTTACCAATGATGCGGAAAGAAAGTCAGCTTTCAAAAATAAATGGGAAGAACTGATTTATAGTAATAAACTGGGCTATATGGCAACCTTGCGAAACCTAAGAAATATTATGGAAGCCGACGTTTCATCAGATGCAATGTACAAAGTATGTAATTATCTGTCGAACGAAAAAGCGGTAAGAAATTCAAAACAATTGCCATTCAGATTTTTAGCGGCGTACAGAGAACTGAAAACGATCGATTCAAAATATACTTCATCAATCCTTGAAGCATTGGAAGATGCCGTGATGGTGAGTGCAAAAAATATCAAAGGTTTTGGTTTTGATACTTCGGTGGTGATCGCGGCAGACGTTTCAGGTTCGATGCAACAGCCTGTTTCTCCGAAATCTAAAGTGTTATTGTACGATATTGGACTGTTGATGTCAATGATGTTGCAGTCACAGTGCAAAAATGTGGTTTCCGGTATGTTTGGAGACACCTGGAAGAGAGTCCCGATGCCTAAAAACGGTATTCTGAGAAACGTGGATGCGTTCTACAAAAGAGAAGGTGAAGTAGGTTACTCCACAAACGGTTATCTTGTGATTGAAGATTTGATCAGAAAAAATGAAAAAGTGGATAAAGTAATGTTGTTCACCGACACTCAGCTTTGGGATAGCAATGGCGGTAGGAATTCTTTCGAAAACTCGTGGAATCAATACAAAAGTTTCAATCCGAATGCAAAATTGTATATTTTTGATTTGGCAGGTTACGGAAAACAACCGCTGGATATCAGAAAAAATGATGTATACCTTATCGCAGGTTGGTCCGACAAAATTTTCGATGTACTGAATGCTTTGGAAGACCGAAAATCAGCGGTAGCAATGATAAAAAAAGTAGTGCTGTAAAAGGCACTGCTTTTAAAAATAAAAACTAATAACCATTAATTTTTTTAGGAGCTATTTCCCGCTTGGAATTTACACTGAGCTTGTCGAAGTGCTATATCTTTTATTATGCTTCGCTACACAAAAGGATACCGTTGCAATCGGGGCTAGGAAAAACAATAAATTATGATGAAACTCATTAATGCAATAGAAGTCAGTCCATTAAAATATTCTAAAGAAGAATATGAACTGCCCGAACCCTCTGACTACCCAGATCATAATGAATGGTATCGAAAATGGGAAGAAACAGTTTCTAAATTAGATCTTGGCTTTCATACGATCCAGAAAGATTCCTATTTAGTTGATATAGAAACTATTGATGATGAAAATTTACAAATGATTTTAGAAACAAATCTTCAGGAGATTGATTTGGAAGAATTTGAAGATCAAATTATAGCTTTTGATGGAGGTATTGTTTTAAAAGATAATGATCAGGTTTTGATAACTCCAACTTGCTGTGGAGATATTCGAAATATAAAAGAATGGAAGAAAATTTTTGATAATAAAACTTCCGATTGGTCAGAAATATGGATTGGGCATCCGTGGATTTTCTATAAAAAAGAAAATGGAAAAATTCAATTTTCAGATTATTCTGAATTAAATATAAAAGATACCATAGACATACAGCCAATTTTTGAGGTTAAGGAATCTGAATTAAAAATTGAATTTGAAAAAGTAATGCAACATCAGATAAAATTTAAAAATAAGATCACAGAAATTCTTAAAAAAATGAATATTGAAAATGCAGGAAAAATTTCAGAATTAATGACAGGAATGTGATGTTGAGATTGCTTCGTCATTTCATTTCTCGCAATGACCTAAAAAAGAACAGTAGTAAAAAGCGACCTAGGAAATGGAGGCGTTAAGAAAATTTGGAAAATTCCGTTAAAAAATATCCACTGTTTGAACAAGCGTTGGAAATATAAAGTCTTGATTTTTTAGATTTTAGGAAGTTTTTAAAATTTTTAGCTGGAATTTCCAAGTCTTGAATTTTTGGTTCTTTTGCTTCAAGGCAAAACGAACAAAACATAAAATATTAAAGAAAAAAATAACTGCGTAAAAAGAATACGTACTAACGCAATAATTTTGCTTCAACAAAAAACAATAACCATAAAAAATTAAAAAAAGAAGTGTCGTAAAACAGAGTTACTTCAGGGGGCAGCAATACAGGTTAGAATCCTGTTTCCTATTTGGGAATGGCGTAATGGTATCGCTCTGTCGATAAGTCTCTGTTTGATTTTTACCTTTTTTAAAAATAATCGATGCCGTAAGAAAAGAATTCCTTCGATTTCCACTTGAACTAGAGTCTTTTCGCTATTTTGCTCGGTTTAAACTAACCAATGTCGTTATCTTAAGAGCTCCATCGTCAAACTTCCAATTTGAACAATATTCAAAAACTCTTATAACCTGTTACTTGGTTTTTAATTAAAAATATTTAATTGCGTAAAAAGAATGCGCACTAATGCAATAATTTTGCTTCAACAAAAAACAATAACTATGAAAATTTAAAAAAGTAAGTGTCGTAAAATAGAGTTACTTCGTTAAAGGGCGGTTTTGCAGGTTCAAATCCTGCTCCTGAAAATTCAGGATAGTGTAATTGGTTATCACGTCGCGGTCAGGTCTCTGTTTGATTTTTTACCTTACTTTAAAATAATCGATGCCGTAAGAAAAGGAATCCTTCGAATTCTAATTGAATATGAGCCTTTTCGCCATATTGCTCGATCTTAAAAAAAATAAAAAAATCAAGTGTCGTTTTAGAATCATACTTCGATTGTGGCTCATTAGGTCGCAGGTTCGATTCCTGCCTTTTCTGTTGTAAACGAGATGTAGCTCAGATGGTAGAGCAAATGATAAAGAAAGGATTCTGCAATTATTACCTTGATTTAAAAAATATAGGAAGGAGTGTCTGGAAAAAATTAGTTTTGAGTCAGGCACGGACTTCGAAATTTAAAGAAAAGTTTTATGAATAATACAACAATTAAGTTTATACAAAATAAAAAAAAATCAAGTGTCGTTTTAGAATCATACTTCGAGATTGAGTAAACATTGGGTCGCGGGTTCGATTCCTGCCTTTTCCCTCGAAAAGGAGAGGTAGCTCAGAAGGTAGAGCAAATGCACGAAAGATTCTGTAATTATTACCTTGATTTTAGAAAAAAGAAGAGTGCCGTTAGAGAAAACTTACTTCGGTTAATCTTATGATGTTGGTTCGACTCCAGAATAAATCTGAAAATGATTTATATAAAGAGTTTTTTCGTCTTTTGCCTCTTTTTATTTAAAACTTATGCAAATAAGTGCCGTAGAGAAGGGTTCCTTCGTAAATATAACGGTCCTAAGGTAGCGTAATTCGGGCGACCGAACTGGCGAAGTTGGGTTGAAAACCAACCGGGCAAAAGTTTTCTGAAGAAAACGCAAGTCTCTCGCAGATGTAGAATTGCCGGCTCACTGCCCAAAATGGGTAAGAGCGGCGCTCTGAAAAGAGCACACCTTTTTCGCCTGTTGCCTTATTTGCCTTAAAAATATAAACAAGTGCCGTAGAATAGTGTTACTTCGCTCATTACGACGGGGGCGCGGGTTCGAGTCCCGCCTTTTCCACAGTCCAAAAACACAAAATCTAAATAGGAAAAGTAGCTCAGTTGGTTAGAGCACGACAATACGCTTTTTGATTGTTGTCTTGTTTAAAAATATGTGGGTGTCGTAGAAAAAAGTTACTTCGTTACCATTTGAAGGGGAGGAATAATGAAGCCGGTAATTCCGGCAAGATTATCCGATTCGACTCCGGCATAACGCTGCCCCATTACTTTTTTCGATAGTTACCTTGCAAAAATCCGATGAATAAACTTTCATCGGATTTTTTATTAAAGATATTAAAATAGAATGTTAGATTGAGGGAGAAATAAAAAGGCAATATTTTTTAAGATACTGCCCTTTTTTACCATTAACTGAATTTTTTTTCATTTTGTGTTTTTCATTTTTGAAATCAGAAATTTTACGGAATTTGCAGAAATCAAAATTTCATCATTTGTTTGTGTTTTTAGTAAAATTTAAATCTAAATATCTATACTGGTTTTACAGTACTTTTTTCATCTTGTGTCTTTGTGTTTAATACATTTTATATCATCGGTATTGGGGCTTACCTGCAGATATAAATTTTTCATCATTTGTGTTTAAGGTTTTTAATTATTCAGATACCTGATTAATTTTACTGATGCAAAGAGAAAGAAAATTCACTTAAAAACAAAAAAAACAGTATACTATTTATATACTATTTTTATTCAAGTATTTGATTATCATTTGTTTATTTTTTATGGGGTAAGTTTATTACTATGATCACTGATCCTGATTTAATTTTAAATATTTTCTTTTTATTCTCAAAATGATCATACAGTTTTAAATAAAAAAGATCTAAGAAATGAATCTTAGACCTTCGTGGATGATTGTTATGAAGATTGAATTAAACTAATTTATATTGCAAATAAAATGTAGAATCTTAAACGATATTAATAATAGAAGGCAATATCGGATGAAATTAATATTGCCATAGTTCTATTATTTCTAATTCTTACTTTTTACTATTTCAAATAGACGGTTAATTATTTAAAGATCAAAAGATTTAGGCTACCATCTGTATACTAGTTTTTTGTAATGATTTGTTAATCAGAGTTTTTATGAATTTCAAATCATTTTATCCTCAGATATTTTTCGACTTAAATAGTAATGGTAGGATGGGTAAGCTCTCTCAGCCATATTCCCATATCTTTTTCAGTAGGAATACTGAATTTTCTACGCAGATTCTGCTTTCTGTTACGGATTGTATTCACAGATTTGTAAGTATATTCAGCAATGTCTTTAATGGTAAAACCTAAAAATGTATAAGCACATAAGGTTAATTCTGTATTTCTTAACCCCGGATGATTATTCAGTAATATTTTCTGAAACTCAGGGTATACTTCCTGAAACCGGAAATAAAAAGAGGGATCATTCGCCTTTGCTAATGCGATCACTTCATTGTAGGCGTCATTTACTTTTAGCTGTAATTCTTCAGTTTCTGTATTTTTCTGAGAAATAATGTCTTCCTTTTGCTGTAAAATGTTTGTTTTTTCTAAAATAATGACCTCTTTGTGTCTTAAATTTTTCCTTAATAATTTATATATCAGAAAGAAACAAATTATTAAACTGGAGATCCCTAAAAAAATCCAATAATAGCTTTTCTGTCGGGAATTTTTATACTGATTATCTCTATCCTTTAGAATAACGTTAAGAGCATAATCTATACTTTTGCTCTTTTCTGTTTCAGCTTCAGTCTGTATTTTGCTATTAAGGATTGTATATTTTTTTTGATTTTCCTGATCTCCTAATATAGAATAGATTTTAATAATACGTTCATACACGTATTTTTTTTCATTTGCTCTGGATGAAAAATTTTGCATATTTTCAAATGACTTTAAGAAGTAATCTAAAGCTTTCTGATATTGTTTTTCCTGGAAATAATATTCACCCAGGGCTGAATGCTGCATATAGAGAACGGGGTCATTGTATTTTCTTTTTATATCATAACTTTTCTTTATGTAATAAAAAGACGAATCCATTATTTTTTTTTCAAGATATATATATGCTAAAAAAGAATAATGCTCACTCATGGCAGAAAAGTACTGTTTTTCAGGCAAGGTTTTTAAAAGCTTTCCTTGTTCTTTGTAAAAATATAATATCGAATCTTTTTCTTTTTGTCCTATGTTGGCATAAGTTCTGGCCTGTATTTCAATCGATTCATTGTCTTTACTATTTTTTAATATTTTTAGAATATTATATAATTCTTTTCTTTGTTGGGATATTAGATTTAAGGAACCGTAATTATAAGCTTTGATTTCCATTATTAATGCTTCCCATTTAATATCTTTTTGATAGAACTTTTCTTCTGTAGCTTTTTGAATGTAATAAAGGCTTTTCTTCTGTAAATCTAAATTGAATAAAGCACGCGCCATGTAGTAATAACTTTTCGTTATTCTTTCTGAGTTATTGATTTTTATAGCTAAAAGATTTGCTTGTTCCCCATATTCTAATTGTTTTAAATCTTGATAGGTTTTATGACTGTATTCTGCTTTTTCTAATAATTCATCGATTTCCTTAAACTTACCATTTTGACAAATAAAAAGATTTGATAGTATAAGAAATAAAAAAAGAATATATTTTTTAGTATAGCTTGATTTTTTATTCATATTAATTTCATCATTAAGTGTTTTTTAATTAATACAAAAATATAACAGTTGATCTTATAATAAAGGTGTTGCGAAAAATTTAAATGAATTTCCGTATTTATTATTATTTTTTACTTGAAATTAACTATTTTATTAAGTATTGATTAATATTGTAAAATAAGTCATCATGCAGTTTTCAATTAACTTGTCAGAAAAATACATGAACTATTGTGCTTTTTAGTGTTTTTATTGAAAATAGTAAGGCAAATATTTTTTCAGAGGTTATTTTTCATTCGGCTATAAAAGTTTATACTTCTAATAGAGAATTGTAATTTTCAGATATCGCGATTGTCAGCGGCTTTGGAATGCTGCATAGAAATTTCTTAAATTGTAATAAAAAATACCGGATCATTTTACCCGGTATTATTTTTCATTTGTGCTTTTACTTTTTAATAAATTTTTTCATCATTTGTGTTAAAGATATCGGATAATTTGGGGGCATATTAGCCGATATTATTTTTCATCCTGTACTTGTTTTTAGTTATTCTTTGCTGAATAAATTTTCATCATTTGTGTTTTGAAGATTATTTTAATAGGCTGTTAAACTCTTTTTATAAGTTCGATTTTAAAATTGTTCAATTATTTTATAAATATTAATTTAATTGTTTTTGATAAAATTTAGTATTTTTTTCATCAAATAATTTAAATTAATTCATTTGTACAAATTGAAACAAAAAAGATGAAAAAAAGAAAAAAGTAGTATACCATCTGCATACTACTTTTGTTTAAGTTATTGATTATAAGTTTGTTTTATTTTTGTACTGTATCTTCATTAAGTAAATCTTTTAACCATTTTTCCATATCTATTTCAGTCGGAATACTGAATTTTTTTCTTAAACTTTGTTTTCTGTTTCGAATTGTATTGGGAGATTTATAAGTGTATTCAGCAATATCTTTAATATTCAATCCCAAAAATGTGTAAGCACAGAGAGTCAACTCAGATGTTCTTAAAGTTGGAATGATTTCTAATAGTTTTTTATGGAATTCAGGATACACTTCCTGAAAACGAAAGTAAAAAGAAGGATCATTTTTTTGTGCAAGTTCAATGACTTCACTATAAGCATCATTTACTTTTAGCTGCAGCTCTTCTGTTTCTATATTTTTTTTGGAAATAATCTCGTCTTTTGTTTGGAGTGTTTTTGTAACTTCTGTTATTGTATTTTCCTTGTGCTTCAGATTCTTTCTGAGAATATTATAAATGATAACAAACAGAATAATAATAACTGAGATGCTTATTATAATCCAGATGTATTTTTTCTTCTGAGACTCATTATACTCATCATCCTGATCTTTTAAAATTAGATTAAGAGCATAGTCCACATTTCGGGCTCTCTCGGTCGCTAATTTTCTGTCGGTCTCATAATGTATTGAGTTATATTCACTTTCTTTTTCCTTATTACCAAGCTGAGCGTAGAGTTGATCGATATTTTTGTTGATATAATTAAAAGGATAATTGTTAATGTTATTTTTCTCTAAATCTTCATTAGCTTTTAAATAAAATTGCAAAGCCTTTTCATACTGTTTTTGTTCTTTATAGTAATTTCCTAATGAAATAGAAGATATAAAACCTGTAGTAAATCTATGTTTTTTATCTATTTCAGAACTTTTAACATAATAATATAAAGCCGAGTCATATTTTTTTCTTTTTAAATAGGCATTACCAATAGCAGTGTAATAACTGAATAATCGACTCGTGGAACTACTGGCAGGAAGTTTCTTAATTTCTTTATAAGAACGTTTGTAATAGATAAATGAGGAATCTAAATTGTTTTGATCAAAATGCAAGTTCCCTATATATTCATATGTCCTGGATAAAAGTTTAATAGAGGACGTGTCTTTTTTCTCTTTTAGAAGTTTTATAATGTCAAACAGCTCTTTTTTTCCTTGAGATTGAAGAGATAACGTAAAATAATCATTAGCTTTTATCTCTTTCAGCTTAGCCTGAATCAAAGGATTTTTAAGACTGTAGTTTTCTTTCTGAGCTTTATTTACAAAATATAAGCTTTGTTTTTGAAGTTCTAAACATGCGAATGAGCGAGCAATGATATAATAACTTTCTGCTATTTTTTCCGAATTACCTTCTTTTTGGGCTATAATGTTTGCTTTTTGAGCTAATTCTAATTCTTCACGATCTTTATATGACTGATGGCTGTGTTCTGCTTTTTTAAGCAGGTCATCAATTTCCCTTATACTGGAATTCTGACAAATTACGAAATTTGATAATAGTAGAATAAATAAGAAAATATTTTTCCTTATGAAATTATTAATAATCATATGCTAACTTTCGCCCCTTAAAGCTATTTGTGAATGTGGCTTACTATTTAAATGAAGGCAAAAATAAGCCAGATTTTCTTAATAATAATCGAAAACTTTATTTTTAATTATTATTATGATTAATTAATGATTTTTTTTAAAATAAATGTAACCAATAACAGTAGGGATGATACTATAATATAGCACTATCCCGGATTCTGTTATTAATTTTTTCATCATTGAGGATTTAATGTTGTATCATATATTGGGGCAATATGATGCTTTCATTATTTGTGTGTTTTAAAAAAAATACCGGATAAATATTGGGGGCAAAAAAATACCCGGTACTGTTTTATCATTTGTGTTTTTAGTAAATCTTTCTCTTATCTGATGTCATCATCTGTGTTTTTCATTTTTACTTTTTATTTCATTTGTGTTAATTAATTTCATCAAATGTTTCGACTGACTTACTGATGCAAATTGAAACAAATTTCGTGAGAATACAAAAAAAGTAGCATACTATTGATATACTACTTTTAGTTAATTAAATGATAGACAAATTGTTATGTTTTCACTGCTCCTTTGTATCGATAAGTTTTCTTAACCATATTCCCATATCCTGTTCTGTTGGGATACTGAATTTTTTCCTTAAATTTTGTTTTCTGTTACGAATTGTATTTACAGATTTATAGGTATACTCTGCAACATCTTTAATGCTGAAGCCTAAAAAAGTATAAGCATAAAGAATCAGTTCCGATGTTCTTAAATCCGGAATCACTTCCAATAGTTTTCTGTGAAACTCAGGATAGACTTCCTGAAAGCGCAGATAAAATGAAGGATCATTTTTTTTGGCAAGTTCTATGACTTCGTTATAGGCGTCGTTTACTTTCAGTTGTAACTCTTCGGTTTCGATATGTTTCTGAACGAGAATTTCCTCTTTTGCCTGTAGTGTATTGGTCACTTCACTAATAACACTTTTTGTATGTTTTAGTTTTTTATGTAAGATTCTGTAAATCAGGAAAAAAAGAATTAATAAGATAACAATTCCGATAATAATCCAGGTATTCTTTTTCGTTTGATTAGCTTCATATTCGGCTTGTTTATCATTAATGATCATTTTTATGACATGATCTATATTTTTTGATTTTCTTACATCAGCTTCTGCAATTTTTTGATCAAAAATATTTTTATATTTTGCGTGGTTTTCCTTATCTCCTAAGATTTCATAGAGCTCAGAAATATTTCTGTAAGTTCTGATATTATAAGGATTGTTGACCGAGTTTTTTTCTTTAATTGATTTTAAATAAAACTCTAATGCCTGAGGGTATTGGTCTGTACTGTAATAGTAATCTGCAAATGCTTGATATTGAGGTTGCAGCGTTGGTGGGTTGTATCTTTTTACAAGATTGAAAGATTTCTGATAATAATCAAGACCGCGGTCATAATTTTTTTTGCGGGCATCTTTTGAAAGTTCAGGGTTTTCATCATTCGTTTTTATAGAAATTCCTCCTAATCGTATGTAAAAATCGCCTAAGTTCTCATAATTTTGCCGTTCCGGTACTTTTTTATATTCATTTTCAGCCAGTTTGTAAAAGATGTAGGCCGAATCAAAATTGATTTTAGTGTTTTCATAATAACCGGCAATTCCGACATATAATTCTCCTCTGAATTTACTGGCTTCAGTCGTTTTATCGTTTTCAATAAGCTTTAAGGATTTAAAGCTTTCTTTTATAGTTTGAGAAAGATCACTGATATAATAGTTGTAAGATTTTACCTCAGTCAGTTTAGCCTGAAGCAATTTATCTTTTTGGGTATACTTTTGCTGAAAAGCTTTATCTACGTAATAGAGACTCTCTTTTGTAAGGGTAAGATCCGATAATATTAAAGAAAGCTGGTAGTAACTTTCTGCCAAATATTTTGAATCATTATCTTTAAAAGCTAAACCTTTGGCTTTTAAAGCGTAATGGATCGCTTTTATATTGTCATAATTTTCATATGACTGATCTGATTTTTTTAATAAATTTTCAATCTCATTGAATTTCTTTTCCTGAGAAGCTGCGTAGCCTGATGCAAGAAATAGAAACAATAAGAATAGAATTCTAATAGTTTTAGTTGGAATACTCATAACTTTCGCCCCTTAAAGTTATTATAATGATGATCATTAATTTTCATAAAAGTAATTATAAAAACTGAATAAAAAAATCCGGTGAAATTATTCACCGGATGCTAATTCTATTTCTTCTTCAAAAGTTTTTTTCCATTTTGCAATTGTCGTTCTGCTTATTTTATATTTTTTAGACATAAAACTTGTAGAAAGCTCATGCTTTTTTTGATATTGCAAAAGCTTAAGCATTGTTTTCTTATCGTAAGTCTTCAGTTTTTGGTTATTTTGCTGACTTTCTTTAGATTGTTTAAAGATTTTTTCGTTAAAATTCAATACATCTTCTGTGGTATTGAGTTTCTTTAAAAGCTCTTTTATTTTAGGGTCTTTTAATTTATCAGGATGATCCTGCTGAAGCATATCATGATAAATTTTAGTATAATTAGGGCGCATTACATTTTGATTTATCCGTTATTATTATTTTTCTGTAACCAGCGGTGAAGCGTGCTTTTAGGAATCGAATATTCCTTAATGATTTCATTATGAGTCATTTCACCAGACAGAATTCTGCTGATAATAAAGTTCTTAATTTCCTGAGTGTAAATATTTTTCCTGAAATAAGGAATATTACTCGTTTTTGTTTTTGTAGATTTATCAATCGCTGAAGGTGGAGAATACAATATAAGGTGCGAACTGTAAAGTCTGAAAAAATCATATTCTAACAGTTTACAGCACCTTAAAAGAAGATCTGTATCTATTGATTTGCTGCTGTAAATGTTCTCAACAAATTCTTCGTCTTTATTCAAAAAATTACAGATTCTGTCAATCGTAATTTCCATATCATTCACCCTTTCTTTGATAAATTGACCTATATGTATGTCTTTATATAACATTTTATTAAATAAAATATTTTTGTGTGTTAAACAATATCGCCTGAATATGAGTTTTTTTAGTAAATTCTTCGTTAAGTTATCAAAAATATTGATTTGCTATTTTTATCCGTGTTTATATAGCAAATATTCATTTTATAATGCCTTGTAAATTCTAATAAAATTAATGTACGTGTAAGTAGTATCTAAAGAATTTCTTGCGCATTCAAATACCTTCCTGCTTTTTAGCGATCATCTTTATTGTTATCCTAATTTCGCGTGGTAAAAATATCTACTTTAAACTTTATTAATGTTTAAGTACGAAAAATATTACTCCTAAAGCTCTTTCATGCAATTCTTTTTGTAAGTTATCTGTCGATTTTCGTAATTATTAGGCACAATCTCTAAGGAAATAGTGGAAGTCTTAGAAAAAAATCAACTTGTTAGCATTCAAAATTAAAAAAAATAGAAGTTAATCCAAAGAAATGACTTGAAATTTTTTGTTAAAAATTAAAATCAATGAAAATTTTCCAAAATAAATGGTCTATTAAGTGAAATATATTATTCTCCTAAAGATCATGAAAATTCTCCTTTTTCAGGCTAAATTTGCAGGTGAATTATGTTATCACCAAGAAAATATTGTACGGTATTTTTCAAGTCCATACCTTTGCGATTCAATGAAAAATACTCTTACTTTATTCGATTTTTCGAAAAAAATAAATTACAAAAATGAGCTCCTGGCAGGTTTTACCGTCGCAATGACGATGATTCCCGAGTCACTTTCGTTTGCAATTCTGGCAGGACTTTCTCCTTTAACCGGATTATATGCCGCTTTTATGATGGGATTGGTCACGGCAATTTTAGGTGGCCGCCCCGGAATGGTTTCCGGCGGGGCAGGCGCTACAATTGTAGTTTTGATCGCATTAATAAAAACACATGGCATAGAATATCTATTTGCAACAGTTGTCCTCGCAGGAGTTTTTCAGTTACTGGTTGGTATTTTTAAACTCGGAAAATTTGTACGGTTAATTCCTCAACCGGTAATGTACGGTTTTTTAAATGGATTGGCTGTCATTATTTTTATGGCCCAGGTCGAACAGTTTAAAATTATCGATGCAAATGGAGCAGTAAGCTGGCTTCAGGGCATGTCATTATATATAATGCTTGGATTAACGGCACTTACCATTGCCATCGTTTATTTTTTTCCAAAAATAACAAAAGCTGTTCCGGCTTCATTAATTGCTATTGTGATCGTTTTTGCAGTCGTTTTAGGCTTTAATATCAACACAAAAACAGTTGCAGATATTGCTCATATCAGTGGAAGCCTTCCGGTTTTTCATATTCCGGGAATTCCTTTTTCTCTGGAAACTTTAAAGATTATTTTTCCTTATGCATTAATTATGGCGGGTGTTGGCTTGATTGAATCTCTTTTAACACTATCAATGGTCGATGAAATCACCAATTCGAAAGGAAATGCAAATAAAGAATCTGTAGCGCAGGGAATTGCGAATATAACTAATGGCTTTTTTGGAGGAATGGGAGGCTGTGCAATGGTCGCCCAGACCTTGGTGAATCTTAATGCGGGCTCAAGGGCGAGATTATCAGGAATTATTGCATCTGTTACCATTTTAATTATCATTTTAGTGGGAGCACCATTTATTGAGAAAATTCCGATGGCAGCTTTGGTGGGAGTAATGATGATGGTGGCCATCAGTACTTTTCAGTGGGTTTCGATCAGAATTGTCAATAAAATGCCTAAGTCAGATATTTTTGTAGGAATGACGGTAGCCTTAATTACTATTGTTTTGCATAATCTAGCGTTGGCCGTTTTGGTAGGTGTTATTATTTCGGCATTAGTTTTTGCCTGGGACAATGCTAAAAGAATTCGTGCAAGAAAGTATGTTGATGAAAATGGAATTAAATATTATGAAATTTTTGGACCATTATTCTTTGGCTCTGTCACGGCTTTTACAGATAAATTTGATCCTGCAAAAGACCCCGGGCAAGTGATTGTCGATTTTAAAGAAAGCAGAATTGTTGATATGAGTGCGATAGATGCTTTGGATAAACTTTCAAAAAGATATGCTCAGCAAAATAAAAAATTACATTTGAAACATCTGAGTGAAGACTGCCGAAAAATGCTGAAAAATGCCGAAGCAGTAATAGAAGTAAATATTCAGGATGATCCAACATACAAAGTTATGCCTGAAGGATAGGAGAGTTTGGAGGTAGGAAGCCGGAAGTTTAAAATAATACCTAAACATCTGTGTAAATCTGAGAAATCTGCAGGAAGTAATAAGGTTGAAGGTAGGAAGCCGTATGCAGGAAGTATAAAATAACGCGTAAACATCTGTGTAAATCTGAGAAATCTGTGGGAAACAATAAGGTTGGAGCAGGGATCATGGTTAAGATATAATATGAAAAATCTGCATGATCAGCAAAATCTGTGGGAGAAAAAAGTACAATTCAGGAAAGAAAAACTCATCATTAACCCAAACAAGGACTGTAAAATAAAATTTACAGCCCTCGTTTTTAGGTCATTAATGTATTGGCGATGAAATCAGGCACTAAAGCATAATGCGATAATTTCATACTGATGGAAGCTCTGCCGCTTGTCAACGTTCTGAGATCAGAAATATATCCAAATGTAGAAGCCAGAGGAACTTCAGCTGTGAAGATTTTTCTTCCAGATTTTTCATCAATCGAAGTGATAATTCCTCTTCGCTTGTTGATATCGGCAGTAACGGCACCTGTATACTCTTCAATACTTTGGATCTCAATCTGCATAATCGGTTCCAGTAATCTTGGACTGCAGTGTTTTGCAATTTCTCTGAAACCGTCTCTTGCAGCAATTTCAAAATCTAAAGCGTGAGAATCTTTACTGTGAGTGGATCCGTCTAATAGGGTAATTTTCATACTTTCTAAAGGATTTCCACTCAAAGCTCCGTTTTCCATGGCTTCTCTGAAACCTTTTTCAATAGCGGGGATAAATTCACTAGGAATTACTCCTCCTTTAATCTGATTAATAAACTCCAGGCCGATTTCAGAATCTTCACGAGGTCCGATTTCAAAAGTGATGTCTGCGAATTGTCCGCTTCCGCCGTTTTGTTTTGAAAGTTTTTCCCTGTGTTTTCTCGTTTCAGTTAAAATTTCCCGATACGAAACTTTAGGTTTTCCCTGATTGATTTCAATTCCGTGGTTCAGTCGGATTTTTTCTAAAGTTACCTCAAGATGCAATTCTCCTAATCCACTTAAGAGTGTTTCACCAGTCTGTTTGTCTCTTTCAACAACTAAAGAAGGATCTTCTTCCTGAATTTTCGCTAAGACCAATCCAAAAGATTTCTCATCAGCATTTGTTTTAGGTTCAATCGAAACTCTGATAACCGGAGCAGGAATTGTAATGGATTCAAGCAAGACAGGTTTTTCAATGGATGATAAAGAGTCTCCTGTTTTTGCATCTTTTATTCCTGTTAAAGCAACGATATCTCCCGCTTTTCCCATGTCGATAGTTAACGTTTTGTCGGACTGCATCTGCAAAATTCTGGAAATCCTGAATTGTTCCCCTGTTCTCACATTCAAAACAGTATCTCCGGATTCTATCTTTCCTGAATATATCCTGAGCATTGCCAGTTTTCCCATATGTTTATCAATCATCACCTTGAAAACCAGTCCGGAAAAAGTTTCTGCTTCATTTCTTTCCAGTTCAGCCGTTTCCTCCGTTTTTACATCTTTTCCTTTGATAGGAGGTAATTGATTGGGTGAAGGAAAGTAACCTACAATCGCATCGAGTAAAGGCTGAACTCCTTTATTTTTAAATGCAGAACCACATAAAACTGGAACAAGAGTTCTTGATTGACAGACCCTTTTTATGGCTTCAGTAATCATTTCTTCAGAAATTTGATATTCAGAATTCATAAATGTTTCAAAAAATGTTTCATCGAATTCTGCCACTGTTTCCATTAATTTCATTCTCCATTCAGAAGCTTCTTTGATATAATTTTCAGGAATTTCCTTTTCAATAATGGTTTCTCCGTTTTCATCAACCCAGTACAGTGCTTTCTGTTTGATTAAATCAATAACTCCTTCAAAATGATCTTCAGAACCTATAGGTATTTGCAATGCTAAAGGCGTTGTATCTAATTTAGTTTCAATTTCTTTTAAAACAGCAAAGAAATCGGCTCCGGTTCTGTCCATTTTATTGATAAAACAAATCTTGGCAATTCCATGTTTTTCTGCTTGGAACCATACATTTTCCGTTTGTGGCTGAACTCCCGAAGAAGCGCAGAAAACGGCAACGACGCTGTCTAAAACCCGAAGAGAACGTTCTACTTCTACTGCAAAATCAATGTGTCCTGGCGTATCAATAATGTTGATATTGAAAATAGTATGATCTTTTTTCCATTGAGTGGAAATTGCAGCCGATGAAATTGTAATTCCTCGGTTTTTCTCCTGAATGTCCTTATCCATAGTGGTATTACCATCGTCTACATTTCCGATTTTGTGAATCATTCCTGTGTAATAAAGCAATCTTTCCGTGAGTGTAGTTTTTCCTGCATCGACATGTGCTATAATCCCTATATTTCGTGTGTTGTATTTCATTTTGTTTAATTTAAATTGTTGATTTTAAGGTTGTATTGTGAAATTTTAGGCACGAAAATTCCATGATCTTACAATGTATTCCGTAAGAAGTTCATTTTTATTTTCGTTAAAAATTTTAGACAACCTTTTCGAATGTAAAAGCTGAAAGTAGGGTAGCAAAAAAGACCTATCTGAACAGATAGGCCTTCAATATGTTGTTTGTTTTATAAAGGTCGATCGTTATTCAGATAAATATTCAGTGCTACCAAAGTACACAGCTCTGATAGGATGGTTTAAAGTTATAATATTTATCATTTTTGTTGACATTGTTGATTGTTAATCGGTTGCGAAATTAGAAAAAATATTTAAATGACAAAAACTTTTTTTAATTTTTTTGAATAGCTTAAAAAACTAAAATTTTGCTTGAACATAAAAATAAAATAAAATTACGGGAAATCATAAAAATATCTTAAAACATACCCCTACATTTATTCATTAATAAGAAAAATTCTATCTTTGGGAGAACTGAAAAATTTTAAACACGAATTGATGACAGCAAATAATAACCATTTAAAAATCTTTTTCAAGAAAAGCTAAATAAAAACTTTTAACTTAAACTATTTTGAAAACAGATATCGACATCCACAATCACTCACATTTTTCTTTTGATCTGTGGCTTACCTTAATAAAATCTCATCCTGAATTTAAAGCAAAAAGAGTTGAGCTGTTCTCCTCATTTTTTGATGTCAGAAAACCTATAGGAGAAGTTGCGAAAGTCGTAAAGTATTATGATGATCTTTGCAATACAATCAATGAAATAATTGGTGGTAATGTAGATACTTTTGAGATCTATTTATTAATTCTTAATGCTTTGGAAGTAGATTTAAAACAATTAAATAGAGATAAATTAAGTGATTTTTATCAAAAGAGTGAAGATTTGTTTTTAGATTATAAACCGATTGTGATTTTCGAAAATTTGCATCAGTTTTTTGAAGAAATTAAAAATCAGGGTAAGACGATAAATATTTTAAGCAATACCGGATTTATCAAGGGAAAAACCATGCGTAAATTCCTGATCAATGAAAATTTGGATCAGTATATTGATTTTCATATTTATTCCGATGAGAGTAATTGTTCAAAACCCAATCCGCTTATTTTTCAGGAGGTTAAAAATAAAATCCGGAATCCGGAATTGCAGATGAATCAGATTTTACATATAGGTGACAATCCGGTTGCTGATTATAAAGGAGCAAAAGATTTTGGGTTCAACGCACACTTATTGAAACACGTATAAAAGATGAATAAAAGGTATAGCTTACACCACATTCATTCAGCGGATGAATTTACTTTTTCACCTGCAGAATATAGTTATTTCAAATACGGAGATAAGTCATTTGCTGAAAAATTCGCAAAAGAATTGTTTGAAGGATTTATTTCTGAACATGAAGAAATTTTAAATACAGATAAGGAGATTGTCGTACTGCCAAGTCCATATATGGCAATTCCGACGGCTTCTAATTTTCTATGTTTTTATTTTAAAAAATATTTGGATTTTTATTTATTTCAAAAAGGAAAAAAATCCAGTATTTTATCAAAAATCAATAGAAATCATACTTATACCACAGATTATGGAAATCTAAGTTTTGAAGATCGTAAAAATCTGATTGCCAATGATACTTATTATCTGGATAAAGATTATTTAAGAGGAAAACTTTGTATTTTTATAGACGATATCAAAATTACCGGAAGCCATGAATATACGGTGAATAAAATTCTCGCTGAATACGATGTAGAAGCAGATTTTTTATTCATGTATTACGCAGAACTGATGAATTTTGATCTGGATCCTAAAATTGAGAATTACTTTAATTATTACGCTGTGAAAAATGTTGAACACATCACAGAAGTAATGACGAAGCCTAGTTTCCAGTTTAATACAAGGATTGTGAAATATATTTTAGGCTTAGATTCAAGTAATTTTGAGTATCTTACGTCTAAAGTAACAAAGGAACAAATGGATAACTTGTTGGAACTGGCAATCAGCAACAATTATCATTTAATTAAGGAGTACGAAAATAACATTAACACTTTAACGAAAACAGAATTATATTATGGCTATTAACTTACAAAAAGGACAAAGAGAAAATATAAATGCACCTAAATTCACTGTAGGTTTAGGTTGGGATACCAATAATACTTCTACAGGAACAGGATTTGACTTAGATGCGTCTTTATTTTTATTGGGCGAGAATAAAAAGTTAGTTTCTGATAATCATTTTATTTTTTATAACAATCTTGAATCTCCGGATAAAGCTGTGATTCATTCAGGTGATAACCTGACGGGGGACGGAGCTGGAGATGATGAGCAAATCAGAATTGATTTGACTAAAATTGATGACGCTGTAAAAGAAATTACAGTAGTCGTAACGATTCACGATGCAGATGCAAGAAGACAAAACTTTGGACAGGTAAGAAATTCTTTCATCAGAATTTTCAATACCGATACGAATGAGGAAATTTTAAAATATGAATTGGATGAGGATTTCTCGATCGAAACGGCTGTAGAATTCGGAAGAATTTATAACAGAAACGGAGAATGGAAATTCGAAGCAGTAGGAGCGGGGCAGAGAGACGGTCTTGAGAAATTTGTATCAATTTATCAATAATTTACCATGGATAATCAAGAAAATCAACCTATAGATCCACTTGGATCGATTGAACCTCTTAAAACATTCGAGCCAACTCCAATTCCTTCACCTACGATGAATCAGCCTGCTCAGAATGCAGCTCCGGCTGTTCTTGTAGACAGAGAAGGAAATGTAAACTTGGCTCAGCTACAGGCAGAGGAGCGCCAGAAATACGAGGTTCTTGCAGATTCTATTGACGAATCTAATCCGGGATCTATTGTAAATTTCGGTGCCGATCTTCAAAGGACATTATCGAATCAGAGTGACAGTTTCCTGGGAAATGTAAGAAGATCAAATTCCGGAGAAGTAGGAGAACTTATTAATAATTTATTGATCGAACTTAACTATGTAGACGTAGATGAATTAAATCAGAATAAATTCAAAAGCTTCTTAAGCAAACTGCCTTTCATGAAAAGTATTGTGACGCAGATTGAGAATTTATTTACAAAATACGATAAGATCGTTAACAATATTGATCAGATTGCTTATAAAGTAAACGCAGGAATTATTACTTCTACGAAAGATAATGCTGTTTTACAGACTATTTTTGAAAGTAACGTTAATGCAATCAAGCAAATCGAAGGTCTTGTGATCGCCGGACATATGAGAATGGAAAAGGCTGGTGTAGAACTTGCCGGAATGGAGGCTACCCCACAAAATTATCAGGATTATCAGATTGCGGATAAAAGAGATTTTATTGCGAGATTAGACAGAAGACTGGCTGACCTTAAAGTGGTTCGTGTGATCATGATGCAGTCGCTTCCGCAGATCAGATTGGTTCAGAATAACAACGTTTCTATTGCTGAAAAGGCACAGACTATTTTGACAACTACATTACCTCTTTGGAAAAATCAGTTGTCTCTTGCGGTGGCTATGTACAGACAGCAGCAGAATATTGAAATCCAGCAGAAGGTTTCGGCTACAACAGAAGAAATTTTGAGAAAAAATGCAGAGCGTCTGGGACAGAATTCAATCAACGTTGCCAGAGCCAACGAGCAGACTATTGTTTCTATTGATACATTAAGAGAAACTACATCAAAATTGATCAGTACATTAAACGAAGTGAAGCAAATTCAGAAACAAGGAGCTGAAGGCAGAAGAAAACTGGATCAGGATTTGATGACTTTAGAGCACGAATTAAAAGCAAACGTCAGAGGATAAATAATAGAGTATAAAGGTGGATGATGAAGCTGTAACCATACTATCTCAAAGCAAAAGAAGATTAACAAAGCTTAAACTTCTTGCAAATTTTTTTGAAAATGTTGATATAATATCGATTTACATCAAGACAGATATTATCCATAATCTTTTTCAGGAAAATAAAGGATTGGATTACAGTAAACTTGAGCTTTTTCATCTTCAGTATACCGATAGTCTGATCGAATTGCTGACGAAAATCAAGCGTCAGAAAGAAAATGATCTGCTGGCTGTTATTAATGAAATTGATGTTAATAATAAATATATTTCCGGTTTTGAGGAAAAAAGGGTAGATGGTTTTGAAACGGACAGGAAAATGTACAGCGGGGTGTTTTCCAATCAGCTAAAAAGTCTTTATAAAGATCTTACGGAAGATAAATTTCGGGTGAACTGGGATAATGTTCTGTATTTTTATAAAAAATATGCAACTGAGTTTTACAGATCGAATGTAGATGAGGAATTATTAAAATCAGGTTCGTTTCCTGCATATCAGTATCAGGATTATCAGATAGAAAGGAAATTATTGGGAAGGCTTAATATCCAGAACTTTAAAGTCCGTTTTGTCTGTGGTTACGTGATTACGGGAAATGAATATGAACTTTTTAAAATTTTTCAGTCGGATGACCAGTTTATTTTTGATATTGAAGGCAGAAAAATGTATTTAATTGATCCGAAAAAATTGGAAAAACTGGATACAATGCCTAATGAATCAAATCAGGGAACGATTGTGCATCAGCTGAAAAGAAAAAATGAGCAGCTGGAAGATACCATCAATGAGAGAAAACGGACATTGCCCGATCAGGTCATCAGTGTGTTAGCAGATTACCTGAAAAACCTTGAAAATGTAGATATTATGAGCAAGATATTTGATATCAATGAAGAAACAAATATTCTGCGTGCAATGCTTAATTTAAATTTGAATAATAATTAAACGAAAAGGAAATAGGCTTATTAGCTTATTGATTTTCATCACAAAATATAAACAAAACTAAACATAAAAAGATGGCTATTAACTTACAAAAAGGTCAAAGAATAAACCTTACGAAGGAAAATGGAACCACTCTTACGCAGGCATGTGTAGGGATAAACTGGGGAGCAATCGAGAAAAAAGGTTTCTTCGGAGGGGTGACAAGAGAAGCGGTAGATTTGGATGGAAGCTGCATTTTGTATGATTCAAACAAAAATTCGACTGAAGTAATTTATTTCGGAAACCTAAAATCAAAAAATGGATCTGTAAGACACAGTGGAGATGATTTGACAGGTGATGTAAACGGAAATGACGGTCTTGACAATGAGGTTATTACGGTAGACTTCAGCAACCTGGATTCAAATGTAGAGTATGTTGCAATGGTTTTGAACAGCTACAGAGGTCAGGACTTCGGAACAATTCCTTTTGCGTCTATCCGTATTTTTGAAGGCTCTCCAACCAATGTAAAAGAAGTTTTTGCAAAATATGACATCGCTAATGATGCTTCTTTCAAGGGGCATGTTTCTATGGTAATGGGAGTTTTCTATAAGAGAAATAATGAATGGAAATTCAATGCTATCGGAGATCCGACAGCTGATAAAAAATTACAGGAAACTATTGAAACTGTTAAGCAAAAATATTTGTAAAATTTAATCTTCAACAGCAACGGATCTTAGTCTGTTCAGAATAAATAAGTTGTGATTTTTTTTCGTTAAAACTTATTTATTGTTGAAAATTGTATTTTTAAAAATAAAAAACTAGCAATAATTGTACATCGTGCAGCTATTGCTTTTGTAGTATAATAACATAATATTAAACGTGGACAAACATCAAGGTATTTTAGATCTTCATCCAGGATTGGTTTGGGGATTTGCGGTAACAGTAGTTATCATGCTCCTTCTTGACTTAGGGGTTTTCAATAAAAAAAGTCATGAAGTTTCTTCCAAAGAAGCTACTATCTGGTCAGTTGTCTGGATCTCGCTGTCTATGATCTTCTCGGGGGTGGTGTATTGGGTTTTCAATACAGACGGTTCTCCGATGAGCCATGCCATAGCAGTTGAAAAATTCACACAGTATCAGGCAGCATATTGGGTTGAGAAAGCACTGTCGGTGGATAATTTATTTGTATTCATCCTTGTTTTCGGCTTCTTTAAAGTTCCAAAATATCTTCACCATAAAGTTCTTTTCTGGGGAATTATCGGAGCACTGATTTTCAGAGCTATTTTCATTTTTGCAGGAGTTGGATTAATTAATTTGACATATTTACCTGAAATGAATGTTTTTGGAAAAGCAGTTCAGATTAATATTGTGATGGTTCTTTTCGGTCTTTTCCTCGTTTATGCAGGGATTAAGTCGTGGGGCGATGGTGACGATGATGATGATGAAGATTATAGCAATACAGCGGGAGCGAAGCTGATCAAAAGATTCTGGAAGGTTTCTGATAACTATGTTGGAGATAAATTCTTCACGGTTCAGAACGGAATTAAAATGGCAACGCCGCTCCTAGTGGTAGTGGCAGTTATTGAATTTACAGATGTACTTTTTGCAGTGGATTCTATTCCTGCGATCTTTGCTATTTCAGACGATCCGTTCATCCTTTATACATCGAATATTTTTGCAATTTTAGGGTTAAGATCTTTGTATTTCCTATTGGCGAATTTTATTCATATGTTCAGCAAACTTCCTTATGGACTGGCAATTATTCTTTCATTCATCGGAGTGAAAATGTTAATTGCACCATGGATTCATATTTCTTCACCGGTTTCATTAGGAATTGTAGGTGGAGTCTTGGTAATTTCAGTTCTTTTATCAATTATTTTCCCTGACAAAAAAGAGGAAGATGAGAAAGAAAAAATTGAAGAATAATATCAATTATAATTAAATAATAAGGCTTTGCAGATCACTGTAAAGCCTTTTTTATGGTTTTAAAAAAATAAAAATACAAACCCGGAATAAGAATATTGCTATTTATATTTCAATAACTTATTAATCTTATTTCTAGTCTGCATAGAGACTTTATAGGTTTCATCTCTTAATCTCTGTATTCTGCCGACCGGTTGGAAAAATGGTTTACTTTCAAAAGGGTTAAAAGACAGCAGCTCATTTTCACATGCTCTGGCATCTAAAAGCTCATTTTTATTAATTTTTACCTCACCGATTTTTATAAATGGTGATTTTTTCCACTCTACATTAAGTTTGTTAATGGGTTGATTTCTCAGATTATAACAGACTTGAATCAATACTTCCGCTGTAAAATCGGTTGTTTTCAGATAATTTTCAAGAGCCTCTTTTGCTTTCAGCTTTTTACCAAAGTTTTTATCTACAGATTTTGGACTTAATTTTATCTTAATCATATTTTCCCCCAATCGGTAAGCACCCACAGAATGATAATCAAAAGACAGTAAAAAGTCGTTTCTCTTCGCCCAGAGTTTAAAAATATTCTTTAAAAATGAACCTGTAAAAGTGGAAGGAATTACTTTCAGTATTTGTATCATTAATGAAAATGAACTCCATTTTTTTACAAAAAAACGATTGATTGAAGTGAATAATTTCAGAAAGATACTTACAGAATTGATAGGGAACAGAGGGAAATTCACCAACGGATAATTGGCAATTACATCTCCATTTTCATCTTTTATTTTTACAGAAAACCCGTAAGCAGGAATATCTTTTTTTTGAGGATCAATTTTAAGATGCGCATTTGAAAAGCGGATTTTTAAATCATATTTTTCCTTGTCAAAGAATTTCTGAAACTGTTCCGGAATATTTTTACTGATTAAAAATTCACCTTTAGCTACGGCATAAGTTTTTGCATGAGCATTTCTGGTGGCATAATTTACATCACTTACAGAAGGAGACTGCTCCACAAAATCGGCAATGCTTTTTTTTGTGATTTCGAGTAGTTCCTTTTCCTCATCGCTAAGCTTATCAAATTTCTTATTATATTTTACTGGATCTGGCATTTAGTTTTTAAATTCAATTATAACGCCAAGTTTCGAGAACGGTGTTAACGGAGTATTAATGTTATTTGAACTTTTTTAGGGTGGAAAATGAATGTAGAAAATGAACAGTTTAAACTGCTGAAGATGAGTTTTTTAAATAGATGTTTCTTTTTAATCATCAAAAAACTTCCTTTCTCATGCCTCTGTCTTCCAACTTCAAAATCCTATCTTTGTAAAAATTATCAATTATGGGAGTAGCAGATATGTTATTTAAGCGTAAAAAAGAATTGGCAGAGAAAAACCTGAAAGATGGTCAGGATTACATGCTGGAATACGGAAAAAGAGAAAGTGTAGTAGAATTACCAAGTGGATTGCAGTATGAAATTATGACGGAAGGAGAAGGGGCAAAACCGGGTCCGAAGTCTACCGTAAAATGCCATTATCACGGCACAACAATTTCCGGAAAAGTTTTCGACAGTTCTGTGAAAAGAGGCACTCCGGCATCTTTTCCTTTGAATAAAGTGATTAAAGGATGGACAGAAGCTCTTCAGCTAATGTCGGTTGGAAGCAAATGGAGATTAATTATTCCTCCACATCTTGCTTACGGAGATCAGCAGATCAGTAAAGAAATCGGACCAAACAGTACACTGGTTTTTGAAGTGGAGCTGTTGGATATCAAATAATTTTATCCTTAAAAATAACTTAAAAATTTACCTGATTTTCGGGTAAATTTTTTTATTTATGTATCTTAGTATTTATAACAGACTTGAATACCGTACACAAAGTTATTCAGAATAAAATGGTTTAATACCAGAATTAAAAACATACATAAATGAAAAAAATATTTTATCTGATTGCTATTTTTAGCTTGCTTACGTCCTGTGTTTCAAAGAAAAACCAGGTCATTAAGCAGAATATTCTTACTTTAAAAGACAGTTACTGTAAGGCTCCGTTTTTATATAATTACAGTAAGAAACTGCCTTCCTATAATTCAGATTCTATTGTTGCTGCCAATCAGGAGCTTAAAGGGATGTTTTCCGATCAGAGTATTCTGATTTTGAATGCCTTGGGAAATCTTGATGAGGTACATAAAATTGTTGAGCTTAAAAAAGACTCAACACTAAATTCTCAGGTTAAAGTCTTACAGCTTAAAAGTGTCATCAATAGCAAAATTACGATTGCATTAACCGAGTTGGATGCTGTAGCTGCAGAATTTGACTGTGAAGGAGAAAGAGTAGCACAGATCGGAAATTATGTTGATAACTTAAATGATTCCAGAAATAATAAACTCATTCTATATTCTATTGTAGCTGGTGCAGCTGCTTCCATTGCCGGAGGTATCGTGAAGGACAACGGCTGGAGCAATGCGATTGATATTGGCGGGGGTGCTTTGGGAGCAGGATTTGGTCTTGCAACGCTTAATCCGAAAGGGCGAAAAGTAGAATTTATACACTCTAGAAATCTTTTACGGGATATTTGGAAAGATAAACTGGAATCGCCCAATTTTCCACCTTTTATCTGGTATATGTATACTGAGAAAAAATTTTCCAATAAAGAAAAACATTCCATTATCAGCAGTATGAGAGAAAGATGGCTTCATTATCAGTTTGAAGATGATAAAGCCGCTGCAGATCAATCTGTAATTTTCAGCGACGGAGGTTTTTACCGTGCTGATGATCTTCATAATCGCGCTGCAATGCTTAATCAGATGCAGTCTGCTACAAGAACAATTAACCAGAACATTAATTATTTACTGCTCGATTTGGATAAACTAATCCTTTAAGAAAAATTTAACTGTAATAAAATTTGTTACAGTTGAATTTTTATCTATCTTTGCCATGTAATTACAATGAACAATACAAGATTTGCTACGGCAGTACATATTATGACCTTACTGGCAAAAAGTCCTCAGGAGTGGCTTACTTCTGAGTGGATGGCGGGCAGTATCAATATTAATCCGGTGATTGTGCGTAAAGAACTGAGTGTACTCAGAGAGGCGGGGTTAATTGTCAGCAGACAGGGAAAAGAAGGTGGGGCTCAGCTTTCAAGAAATGCAGAGGAAATTACCATTTCAGAAATTTATTCAGCAGTAAAAAATACAGACGTTCTGGGTAAGAAAAATCAAAATCCTAACCCTGTTTGTAGTGTAGGAAGAGATATTAACGATCATTTGAATAATTTATTTACAGAAACAGATAAATTGGTCCTCAATTTTTTAGGAAACAAAAGTTTGAAAGAATTTACAGATCAATTCGAGTAAATTTTTTTTGACTATAAATGTAACAATATTTATTACAATTTAATTTAATTTAAAATAAAATATTATGAAAAAAGTAGCAGTAATAGGTGCAACTGGATTTGTAGGAACACAAATCGTAAAAGAATTAGTAAACAGAGGGTATGAAGTGGAAGCTATTGTAAGAGATGCTTCAAAAGTTCAGCAAAATGATAATGTAACGGCAAAAAGTGTTGATGTAAATAATGTGGACCAACTGGCTGACGCTGTGAAAGGGAATGATGCTGTGATCAATGCCTTTAATGCAGGTTGGACAAATCCTAATTTGTATGATGACTTTTTAAACGGATCTGTTAATATCGAAAAAGCAGTTGAAAATTCAGGAATAAAAAGATTCATCACTGTAGGTGGTGCAGGAAGTCTTTATATTGACGGAAAGCAATTGGTAGACGGTCCTGATTTTCCGGCAGAGATCAAACCCGGAGCTACAGCGGCAAGGGACTATTTAAATAAAATTAAAGAGAACAATACGCTAGACTGGACATTCTTCAGCCCGGCTATAGAAATGCATCAGGGAACTGCAGGAGTAAGAACCGGAAAATACAGAACCGCTCTTGAGAACCCTGTTTTTGATGAAAACGGTAGAAGTATTCTTTCAGTAGAAGATGTTGCGGTGGTTTTAGTAGACGAACTGGAGCAGAATAACCACATCCGCGAACGTTTTACAGCAGCTTACTAATTAATATTAAACTAAAATGATGTTTAAAAAGCAATTTTTATCATTAATCCTGCTGTTAAGTTGTACAACGGTTCTGCTGGCCGGAGATTTAAAAATAAAGGTTTATAATCCTGGTTCGAAAGCAATTTTCCCTATTACTTCAACGATTATTTATGGTGAAAAAGATGCCATGCTGGTTGATGCTCAGTTTGAGAAGAATTTTGCCTTAGAATTGGTAAAAGAAATAAAATCTACCGGAAAAAACCTGAAAACAGTTTTTATTTCTCACAGTGATCCTGATTTTTATTTTGGTCTTGATGTTATTAAAAAAGCATTTCCTGATGTGAAAATTATTTCCACTGCCCAGACGGCTTATCTTATTTCGGCTTCGAAAGATGGAAAATTAAATGTTTGGGGACCCAAATTAAAAGAAAATGCACCTTCGGAAATTATCATTCCGGAAGCTGTAAATTCGGTCCCTGATTTGGAAGGAAATAAAATTGAACTTAAACAGAACTTAGATGATTCTGCTCATAGTTTTCTTTGGATTCCTTCGATAAAAACAATTGTAGGAGGGATTTCAGTAACCGTAGATTCGTACATCTGGATGGCAGACACCCAAAACAAAGAAGCTATTGATCAATGGATCAGACAGATTAATGCAATGAAAGCATTACATCCCGTACAGGTTGTGCCTTCACATTATGCAACGTTGGATCTTTCTCCAAAGTCTTTGGATTTTGTCGGAAACTATCTTGAAAACTATAAAAAAGCAGTCACTGAAAATAAAACTTCAGATGCGATTGTAAATTTTATGGTTAGCAAATATCCAAAGCTTTCAGGAAAAGATGAGCTGGAAATGGGGGTGAAAGTTTTCCTGGGTGAAATGAACTGGGATCTGAAATCACCTTACCCGGCGATCGGAAGAAAAGTCTTGGTTGATTTTAATGATACAAAATTTGTTGAAGAATTCAAGGATCATGAAACAATGACTTTCGTTAAAACAGAAGGATCATCAAAAGGCGCTTCGGATACCGTTAAATATTCTGTGGTGGAAGTTGCTAAGAATGTTTTTCTTGTTTACTGGCACGAACCTAAAAACGGATACAACATAACGCATATAGAAGATTATAACAAAAATATAGTGTATTCAAATTTTACATCCAAAGAAGGAAACCTGATTCACTTGGAAGGTAAATTAAGCTTTTTGGAATGATAAATGGGATTTTAATAAACAGGCTGCGGCACCTTTGGTGCCGCAGCCTGTTTATTAACTAAAAATCTCTTATAAATTCATAAATAACTTCGGATTTACCGGAGTATTATTTTTATGCACCTCATAGTGGAGGTGTGGGCCTGTGGAGCGACCGGAGTTACCGGACTTCGCAATTACCTGGCCTACTTTTATTTTATCATTCACTTTAGCGACCAATTGTGATAAATGTCCGTAAAGGGTTGCGAGACCATTCCCGTGAGAAACGATGACACAGTTTCCATAGCCTCCTTTTTGTCCTGAGAAAATTACGGTTCCTGCGGCAGTAGCTATGACATCAGATCCAAAAGGAACAGCAATATCAAGTCCTTTATGAAACTGCATCTGGTCAGCTTCGGCAGGGGGATTATTTTTTTCTGCAGGTTTTGTGGCAGTGGCTATGTTTTTTGGCGATGAGCTTGTAGCCGGAGCAGAAGCAACCGGGGCTGGACTGGCTTTTGGTGTTACCATTACTTTTACCTGTCTTTTTTCTCCGTAGCTGTCGGTGATTTCAATAATCTTTTCAATAGGTTCTGCCTTTACTTCAGGCTTCGGAGCAGCAGCAACGGATGGTTTTGCTTCAGTGGAAGTATTTCCTTTTACCGATGCATAAACGGTTTTAAAAGGAATAGGATTTTTTCTGATTCCAAAATTAGATGAAATATAGCCATCTGTAGGCATTCCCAAAGGAACCTGCATCAATTTTTTCTGAAGATCCATCAAATACTGGCTGTAGCGGTTGGCCTGTTTAGCCAGATAGATAGAGTTTGAAATACTGTCTTTACTCAATACTGTTATTTTTTCACTAGGCACGTCTTTGGATTTCAAAAACGTATTCAGTTGAACTACAGTCTGATCTACTAAAGTAAGATCTGTTTTCATTTTTAAGTAATCTACACTGTCTTTCTCAGTGTTTATTTTTACAAGATTCACCTCATAGGTTTTATCATCTTTTTTAGAAAATAAAGTGGTTATAAATATACCTTGTGCAAAAATGATAAGCAAAAGTCCTCCCAAAAGGAAATTCACGTTCTTTTTGCTGCTTAGAAATTTCTTCATTTTTCTTTTCTTAGTATTAAACAAAACGGTTTAAGCTTGCAAAATTAATTAAAAATAAACTTTTAGCATTATTTTTAACAAAACTTTAGTTATTTCTGTATTTAACGGTTAATTAGATATTTAATTGTCTGGAAGTGTTAATTTTATCTAAAATTGGGTTTTATCATGCCGGCAAAAGCCCTTCTCAACCTTTGTTTTAATATATTTGCAATTCACATTTTGTTTTATGGCTAAAAAGAAAACGAATTCGGAATCTTCGAATCCAAAAAAGAATAAAAATAGTATTTCTGTAGGTGTTGTAGGGAGCGGAAGTTTTGCAACGGCAATTGTAAAAATGCTTGTTGAAAACTGTAAAGTGGTGCACTGGTGTGTAAGAAATGAGTTTGTAAAAGGAGCCATAGAGCTTCGCGGTCACAATCCTACTTATCTTACAGCAGTAAACTTCAATCTTAAAAATCTAAAGCTGACAACAGATATCAATGAGCTGGTTTCAGCTTGTGATGTTATCGTTCTGGCAACTCCTTCCATTTATTTATCTGATACTCTGGATAAAATGAAGTGTGAGTATAAAGATAAAATCTTTGTTTCCGCCATTAAAGGAATCATTCCTAAAGTCAATGATGTGGTGGCGCACTATCTGAGAGACGAATTTAAAATAGGTTTCAGAAATCAGGCTGTCATTGCCGGACCCTGTCATGCTGAAGAGGTAGCGATGGAAAGACTTTCTTACCTTACGGTGGCAACGGTTGAAGAAGAAACATCTAAAAAACTGGTAGATATCTTTAATTCTGATTTTATAAAAGTACATTCAAGTAAAGATATTTTGGGAAATGAATACAGTGCCATTCTGAAAAATATTTTTGCCATCGGAGCTGGAATAGCAAGCGGACTGGGTTATGGAGATAACTTTACAGCTGTATTTGTGTCTAATGCGATCCGCGAAATGGAAATCTTTCTGGAAGCTATTTATGAAGCGCCTAGAGATGTCAACGAAAGTGCCTATCTGGGAGATTTACTGGTTACAGCCTATTCTTTATTTTCAAGAAACAGAAACTTAGGGAATCTGATCGGAAAAGGATACACTGTAAAATCAGCAATCCAGTCGATGAACATGGTCGCAGAAGGATATTATGCAGCAGATTCTATTTATAAAACGGCTAAGCAAAAAGGTCTTGAACTGCCTATCGTAGATACCATTTATGCAATCCTTTATGAAGGAAAAAATGCAGAAAAACAGTTTAAAAAACTGACTGCAAAATTAAATTAAGCCTATTAATAGGTGCTTCGACAAGCTTAACGTGACCTCTCTGATATTAATTATTTATATTGGAGATTCAAACGTTTACACACTAAGTTTGTCGAAGCCTCATTTTATTCAATTTGATTAATCGTTTCAATTCCCAATAATTGATTATTTCGATCGTATTTTTTAGCATAATAAAAACTTTAATTTTTCTCAAAAATAAACCTGTTAAAATCGTTAAACACGTTCTTATTTTTAAAACTTTTCCCGAAATTTGATGTAAAATTTAGAATTATGTCACAATCGCTTATAAGCAGAACACCGAAACCAAAATATGACGTTGTACTGGTAGGTGGCGGAATCATGAGTGCCACTTTAGCTACGCTGCTTCACGAATTTGATCCCAATCTGGAGATCGCAATCTTCGAAAGACTGGGCAGGTTTGCCAAGGAAAGTACAGCCGCTTGGAATAATGCAGGAACGGGACATTCGGCTTTTTGCGAACTAAATTATACTCCGGAAAAACCGGACGGAAGCATTGATATTTCCAAAGCAGAAAGCATCGCAGAACAGTTCGAAATTTCAAAACAGTTTTGGGCTTATCTTGTGAATAAAGGATACATCCAGGAACCTAAAGATTTTATTAATTCTTGCCCTCATATGAGTTTGGTATTTGGTGAAAAAGATGCTGAATACCTGAAAAAACGTCATGATAAAATGAGCGAATCTGTTCTTTTTAAAGGAATGGAGTTTGCTACAGATCACGATACACTGAGAGAATGGATTCCTTTGGTGATGAGCAAAAGAAAAGAATCTGAAGTAATGGCTGCCACAAAAATGGAAATGGGAACAGATGTAAATTTCGGAACCCTGACCAGAAAAATGGGTAGACACCTGTTGGAAGATTCTAATGTGGATGTTTTCCTATACCATGAAGTAAAAGATATAGATCCCAGAAATGATGGAAAATGGGGCATGAAAATAAAAGACAGAATCAACAAACATAAACAGGAAGTCGTAGCAGATTTTATGTTCATCGGTGCTGGTGGATATGCGCTTCCTTTACTGGATAGCTCCGATATCAAAGAAAGTGAAGGGTATGGAGGTTTCCCTGTTTCCGGACAGTGGCTGGTAAGTCATAACCAGGAGCTCGTAGAAAAACATCAGGCAAAAGTATATACACAGGCAACGGTAGATGCACCGCCAATGTCTGTTCCTCACCTTGATCTTAGAATTATCGATGGTCAAAAAGCACTTCTGTTTGGTCCGTTTGCAGGATTTTCAACTAAGTTTTTAAAAGAAGGAAGCTATCTGGATCTCCCGGAAAGTGTTAATACAAAAAACATCAAATCTCTATTCGGGGCATGGTGGCATAACATTCCATTAACGAAATACCTTATTCAGCAGGTTGCGATGAACAAAACTCAAAGAATGCAGCATTTGAGAGAGTTTATTAAAGATGCTAAGGAAGAAGATTGGGAATTGAAAGTAGCAGGGCAAAGAGTTCAGATTATCAAGAAAGACGAAAAAGACGGTGGAAAACTGGAGTTCGGAACCGAGGTTGTTGTTAATAAAACAGGAACAATTGCATCTTTATTAGGTGCTTCTCCGGGAGCTTCGACAGCTGTATACGCTATGCTGAATGTTCTTGAAAAATGCTTTCCTGAAAAACTTAACGGAGAATGGAAAGATAAGCTATTGGAAATGATCCCGTCTTATGGTCAGAAACTGGCTGTAAATCCTGAGCTTACTGATCAGGTAAGAAATTATACAAAAGAAAAATTAGAACTTGACTATTAGCTATAAATAATAAGCAGTGAGTAATAAGTAATAATGGATTATCTTTGCCAATTACTTATTACTCATTACCTGTTATCTCATAAAAAGTGGAAGAAGTCGTTATTAAACCTGTTATTGCAAAAGAATTGCTGGAATCTCTTCAGACAAAAGTAGAAGAGGAGAAACAGGTGATTGTACATTGCTGTTTTCCTGCATCTCCGTTTTTAGGAAATCTGATCAGAATCTGGCATTCAACATATCTTTTTGATAATCAGTCGGAGCATAAAAGCCAGTTAATTCATACGGAGAACATCACTGTATTTCCGAACTGGACACCTGTTCCTTTTATGCGTGACTTTTGGTTTACATTAATTTTTTCCGGACTTCCCAAAGACTGTAAAAGTTTCGATCTGAAAGAAGTTATTCCTGAAGAAGGTGGATTTTATGTAGAATCTATCAAAAGAAATTCTTCAGATGTCTATCGGGTGAAAATTTCAGAATCATACTGATTTATTTTTTTTGCTATGCTGCTGGAGTATAAATTAGCTCGGATGCTAAGCAAATTGATTGGTGGAAATCAGGTTTTCAATGCAATATTCTGTAATGGCAACGATTGTTACAAAAGGGTTAACACCAATTGTACCGGGAATTAATGAGCCGTCTAAAACAAAAAGATTATCGTGATTTTTCAGTTTTCCGAATTCATCAGTCGCTTCTCCTAAAACGCATCCGCCCAAAGGATGGTAACAAATATTAGCCCCAAAACCATTTTTGAATAATAAATGGGCTCTTGTTCCGCCATTTGCTTTATTCATTTTTTTGATGAAAAAGTCAGCATTTTCTTTCATCTTTTGAGTATGGCTTTCATTCCAGTCCAAGACAAGCTGATTGTTTTTATAGGAAACTTCTCCTTTTTTGTCAACCCTGTTGATCTGGAGATATAAGGCTGTTGCGACGTCCATACCCATAGGAAGAGGAGCAATTTCAGCGAAGAAAGGATGCTCGGGATCTTCCCAATTGTCTACACCGCCTACCGGAATGGTTGACTGCTTGCTTCCGGTTCCTCCGGTCATTGGCTTTACCCAGTTTCTTCCGGTCATAAAATTTCCATTGTTTCCCCAGTTTTTTCCTACATAATCATTAATAGGAAAATGATGCAATGCATGGGAACGTAATAATAATTGTAAAGTGCCCATCGTCCCTGCTGCAAGAATAAGTTTTTTACAGCTGAATGTTTTTTCTGCAATGCTTTTTCCTGAAGTATCAATCTGGTTAACTTTCAGGGTATAGGATTGATCATCATTAAGCTGTATACTGTCAACGTGATGGAGATCTATTATTTCCAGATTTCCTGTATCGAGTGCTTTTTGAAGATAAGTTTTGTCGAGACTGTTTTTCCCATGGTTGTTTCCATAAATGACCTCTGTATTAAAAGCTGAACGGGGAACTTCATTTTTATATTCTCTTTCCATGTAGCTGAAATCATAGACATTCGGAACTCTTACTGTTTTAAAACCTGCTTTATGAGCTTCAGCTTCACCGACTCTCGTAAATTTATAAAAAGGACATTCCTGTAAGAAAGTTTCATTAATAACGTTTACTTTTAGCTCTTCTTTTGCTTTAGGAAAATAGATATTATAAAATTTATCAGAATCTAAATGAGGGAAAACTTCTTCAAAATAGTTTCTTTTGGGAGTTACAGCCATTCCGCCGTTTACCAGTGAACCTCCGCCAACACCTCTTCCTACCCAGATATTGATGTTTTCAAAATCAAGGCGGTCCAGAACTCCCGTAAAAAGTTTTAATGAGAAAATATTAAAAAATGGTGCAATGGTTTTTGTTTTTAGCCACGCTGAACTTGGTCCGGGCTTTAATAAATTTGAATAGGGAAGTCCGGAACTTTTCCAGTTCATGCCCATTTCAAGCATAACAACTTTTTTTCCGGCCTGACAAAGACGTAAAGCGGAAACAGCACCTCCATATCCGGAACCAATGATGATGATAGGAGCGTTTATATCTTTTTTATCCTTAAATTTGGGTTGAGCTGCTTCAAATAGGTTGGTTTGTAAAAAGTAAAAGCCTCCGACTGCAAGAAGGCTGTTTCTAATGAAACTTTTTCTGTCCATTGATGATTTTTAATCAGCCTGTCCAAAAAATATGCTACAAAATAAAACGTTAATAGTATTTAAACTTAATTATGAATATTTATATTTTGAAATTTAAAACTATTGATCTTTCATTGAAAATTTATGCTTGTTCAATTTAAATGTAGGAAAATATTTATTCTTATTATTGGCTGGTTTTTTGTAATTATTTTTTAACACGAATACCATCAAAAATTCATAGTTTTAAACTTTTAAACAGATTTATGAAGAAATTTATACTGATATTAATGCTGTTTCCATTGTTTTTTTTCTCTCAAAAAATGGTTTCTAAAGAAATCATGGAAGTGAAGAAATTTCAGGAAGATCTTAATGCTGAATATCTAAATCCAAAAGAAACGCCTTTAAGAGGTGATAATTTAACTAACTTTAAAGGACATCCTTTTTTTCCGTTCGATTTAAAATATAGAATAACGGCTACATTTGTAAAAACGAAGAACCCAAAACCTTTTGACCTTCCTACTTCTTCGGGGAAAACGAAGTCTTATAGAGAATATGGAAAAGCAAGTTTTGATCTTGATGGGAAAAAATATACTTTAACATTATATCAAAGTCTGGATTTAATAAAACAGAAGAAATACAGGAACTATCTGTTTCTGCCTTTCCGTGATGCTACTAATGAAAAAGAAACTTACGGAGGTGGAAAATATATGGATCTTACTATTCCTAAAGGGAATACCATCATATTGGATTTTAATAAATCTTATCAGCCTTTCTGTGCTTACAATGCCTACGATTACAACTGTCCGATCGTTCCTGAGGAAAATAAACTGCCGGTCGAAATTCGTGCCGGTGTCATGTATGAAGATATTTATCATCATTAAGATATGATCCGCTTAGAATTTTTCAAACAGGAATATTTTTCTGAAGTCAATTATACTTTGGATGACATTCAGTCTAAATATACATCAACAGCTGCATTTGCTTTGCAAAGGATTAAAGACAGAAATACAGGATTGGAACATCCGGTAACTATTTTTGATGATGACAAACCTGTTGGATTTTTTACACTGGATTTCGGTGAGGATAAATTGGATATCACAGACAATAAAAATGCTGTTTTACTTCGTTCTTTATCAGTTAATCCAAATGCACAGGGAAAGGGAATCGGAAAATCGGCGATGATTCTGGTAGATGATTTTGTTAAAAACAATTTTATAAACTGTGACGAAATTGTACTTACGGTCAATCAAAATAACCCTTTGGCCTATAATCTTTATATTCAGGTTGGGTATTTATATGAAGGTAAAACAAAGATTGGTAGAATTGGTCCGCAATATCTGATGTATAAAAAACTTTAAGAAATTTTTAATTGCAAAGTTCCCGTTTGGCTTGATTCTTCCATAAATTTGAGTAACATCAAATAATTAAACATGGAAATATCACTTCATAATCAGGTCGCTATAGTCACAGGAGCCTCCAGTGGAATTGGTTCGGGAATTGCAAAATCGCTTGCTTCAGCGGGGGCAACAGTTATTGTGAATCATTCATCAGAAAGGTCCACAGACGAAGCTAAAGCTGTTTTAAAAGAAATTACAGATGCCGGAGGGAAAGGCATGACATATCAATGTGATGTTTCCAAAGAAGATCAGGTGATCAGGATGTTTCAGGATGTAGTTTCTGAATTCGGAACGTTCGATATTCTCGTAAATAATGCTGGTGTTCAAAAAGATGCAAAATTCACAGAAATGACGCTTGATCAGTGGAATGCGGTAATTGGTATCAACCTTACAGGTCAGTTTCTATGTGCCAGAGAAGCTATTAAAGAATTTCTTCGCCGCGGAATCGATACTTCACGTTCCGTTGCCTGTGGAAAAATTATTCATATCAGTTCGGTTCACGAAATTATTCCTTGGGCAGGCCACGCCAATTATGCTTCAAGTAAAGGAGCCATAAGAATGTTGATGCAGACGCTGGCGCAGGAATATGGTGCAGACAAAATCCGGGTTAATTCAATTTGTCCCGGTGCTATTCAGACGCCGATCAATAAAGACGCATGGGGCACTCCTGAAGCCTTGAACTCTCTTCTTAACTTAATTCCTTACAACAGAATCGGACAGCCGGAAGATATCGGAAATCTGGCTGCTTTTTTGGCAAGCGATCTCTCGGATTATATTACCGGAGCCAGTATTTTTGTGGATGGAGGAATGACAACTTTTGAAAGCTTTTCAACAGGAGGCTAAGTCTTGGGCGCACATTTCCGGCTTTCACTACTCGCTTTTTTGTGCCTTGCCTGTCCATTTCTTACAAAAAGAGCTCAGACATACCGTTCAATCCGGGGCGCGAATCAGTCGACGTTGAAGAGAAAGTCTTTTGAATGTCAATTGTGAATGGTTTACTTGTCAATTTAATGTAAATAGGAAAATTTTATACGTATACAAACCTATAAGGTTTCTCAAAGAAATTAGATATTCATTTTTAATCATTTATCACCAACCAATCTTTGTTTATAAAAAATATGAAAGAAAAAGAAAGACTATCAGATATTTCATGGAAAAAATGGGGCCCTTACGTCAGCAATCGCGAATGGGGACTGGTACGTGAAGACTACAGCGAAAATGGAGATGCCTGGAATTATACCAATCATGATTCTGCTGAAGCCAAAGCGTATCGCTGGGGCGAAGAGGGAATATGCGGTATTTGCGATGATTTTCAGAAATTGGTGTTTTCTGTGGGCTTCTGGAACAAAAAGGATAAAATGGTGAAAGAGCGTTTCTTCGGTCTGTCAAACGGACAGGGGAATCATGGGGAAGATGTTAAAGAGTATTTTTATTACCTTGATGCTACACCTACTCATTCATACATGAGAATGCTGTACAAGTATCCGCAAAATGCCTTTCCATATGAAGATCTTGTAGAAACGAATGCAGGGAGAAGTAAGGATGAACCTGAATATGAACTGATAGATACGGGGATTTTTGATCAAAATGAATATTTCGATATTTTTATTGAGTATGCGAAAGAAAGTCAAAATGATATTTTAGTAAAACTGACTGTTGTCAATAAATCCGAAAAGGAAACTTCCCTGATTATTCTTCCGACAGTCTGGTTCAGAAATACCTGGAATTGGGGATATGATGATTATAAACCGCAATTAAGCTCCGAAGAAGCTACTTCAATTCAAATACATCATAAAGAATTAGAATGTAAAAATATATACGCCAGACAATCTCTGAAAACTTTGTTTTGTAATAATGAAACGAATAATGAAAAGCTTTATCAGTCACCCAATACGTCAGGATATACAAAAGACGGAATCAATGAATTTATCATTAACGGTAATTCTCAGGCTGTCAATCCGAAAGATATCGGAACAAAAGCCTCTTTCTTGATCGATGAAAATTTTGCTGCCGGAGAATCTAAAATATTTGAGTTCAGAATTTCTGATAAGAATATAAAAGAACCTTTTAAAGATTTTGATGAGGTTTTTGACTTAAGAAAGCAAGAATCGGATGAATTTTATGCTGAAATTCAGGAAGGAATTAAAACTGAAGATGAAAAACTGATTCAAAGACAGGCTTTTGCAGGAATGCTATGGAATAAAATGTTTTATCATTATAATGTGGAAAAATGGCTGAAAGGTGATCCTGGAGAGGTAATGCCTTCAAAATCCAGAGAAAAAATCAGAAATTATGAATGGAAGCATCTCAACAACGAACATATCATTTCAATGCCCGATAAATGGGAATATCCTTGGTATGCAACCTGGGATCTTGCTTTTCATACCATCAGTTTTTCTTTAATCGATCCTGATTTTGCAAAGCAACAGCTGAAACTTTTTCTTTTTGAATGGTATATGCACCCCAACGGGCAGCTTCCTGCTTACGAATGGAATTTCAGTGATGTAAATCCTCCGGTCCATGCCTGGGCCGTTTTCCGGGTTTTTAAGATTGATGAATATTTTAAAGAAAAGGCTGATCTAGAATTTCTGGAAAGTGCTTTCCAGAAGCTGTTGATGAACTTCACCTGGTGGGTGAATAAAAAAGACAGCAACGGAAATAATATTTTTGAAGGTGGTTTTTTAGGACTTGATAATGTAGGGGTTTTCGATAGAAATACGCCGCTTCCGAATGGTGAGCAGCTGGAACAGTCAGACGGAACAAGCTGGATGGCGATGTTTGCACTCAATATGATGCGAATAGCACTGGAATTGGCTCAATATAATAATGTGTACGAAGAAATGGCAATGAAATTTTTTGAACATTTCCTTTCTATTGCCAATTCTCTTGATAATATGGGAGATGAATGTTTCAGCCTTTGGGATGAAGAGGACGAATTTTTTTATGATGCCATTTCTTCCAGCGATGGAAGCCATATGTATTTGAAGTTGAGAACTATTGTAGGACTGATTCCGATGTTTGCCGTTGAAGTTATTGATGATGAGATGATTGAAAATCTTCCGAATTTTAAGGCAAGAATGACATGGATTCTTGAAAATAAACCTGAATTAGCCGCTCTGGTTTCTCACTGGGAAGTAAAGGGCCAGGATTCTAAACATCTGCTTTCCCTTTTACGGGGGCACCGCTTGAAAAGGTTACTCCACAGAATGTTGAATCCTGATGAATTTCTGAGTGAGTATGGGATTCGTGCTTTATCGAAAGAATATGAAAATAATCCATATACTTTAAATTTAAACGGAACGGATTATTCCGTAAAATATACTCCGGCAGAAAGCGACAGTGGTCTTTTTGGTGGCAACAGCAATTGGCGCGGCCCGATTTGGTTTCCGATTAATTTTTTAATTATTGAAAGTCTGCAGCGGTTTTTCTTTTACTACAGCCCCGATTTTATGGTAGAATATCCGACAGGAAGTGGAAATTATTTAAACCTAGATCAGATAGCAGATGCCTTAAGCAAAAGACTTTCTTCAATATTTCTGAGAGATGAAAATGGAAACCGTCCTGTAAACGGCCAGTATTCGAGATTTCAGACTGATCCTGATTTCAGAGATTATATTTTATTTTATGAATATTTCCATGGTGATAATGGACGTGGAGTAGGGGCTTCCCATCAGACTGGATGGACAGGGCTCATTGCAAAAATCCTTCAGCCTAGATTTACTAAAAAAGAAATTGCGGAAGCAGAAACGGAAATGCCGGATGATGCTAAATAGACCGTAGTAGATTGAAAACGGTTTGGGTCTTGAGTTCTAGGATCTATTTTCGGTAAAACCTTCAGATTCTTTCTTCATACTTTCGGCCTGTTTATCTTACTCAAATATCTGCTGAATGATTTCGAGGGATGTCGGGATTTTAAAATCGGTAATATGATAATGATAATAAACCAAAAGACTGTCTAAGAAATCTTTTCTGAAAGAAGAATGTATTTTTATCTGATAAGGATTATCGGTGGTAAGAATATTTTTCCAGATCATTGAAATATTTTCAGTGAACAGCTGGTGCGTTGTAGTTTGTGAGAAAGTACCGGTTTCAGGATCCAGAAAATTTCCATGGTTGATCAGAGGGGCTACTCCCTGGATTTTTAAAATGATAATGAGAAAAACTAAATGAGCCTGATAATTTTGATGTGACAATTCTTCAATAAACTCTTCAATCCTGAAAAAAACATTTAAATTTTTGTTTTCATTTCTTAAAACCTGATTCAGAAAGTCAGAGATAAAAAAAATAACGGTATTGCTTTTAATATCATTATAAATATCATTGCTTTTTACCAGTTCAAGTTTTGAAACAGATTGAATACCATTGCCTTTACCCAGATTAACCGAAAAGTTAAGCTTGTTTAAAGGCAACAGTAATGCTTTTTTCTTATTTCTCTTGGAATAGATTCCTTTTAAAAAATAGGTCTGATAGCCATCTTCTTCCGAAAAGCAATGGAGAACGGCATCATTTTCACCATATTTTATATAAGATAGTAAAAAACTGTCTTGTGAATTCATTAATTGACCACAGCTATTTTTGCAGTAGCTTTATCGGAAGCATCTTCATTTGTCATCAGTACAAAATAAATTCCTGATGCCACTCTTTTTCCTTTATTATTGTTAAGATCCCACTCATAATATCCGCCTCTTGCAACTGCTGAATGCACAACATTTCCTGCAGCATCAGCGATTCTGATATTGGTTTTTTCAGCTAAACCTTTGATCGTAACTTTTCCTTTGAAGTTTGAATAAACTACAGGGTTCGGATATACCAATACGTTGCCAAAACCTGAAGTTACATCTGCAACGTCTCCCTGATAGACCATGACGCCATCCAGTGTTACAAAATATACTTTTCCGGTTTTGCTGTCTACTTTAATGTCTGTTACACTATTGGTAGGTAAAGGTGAGTTTTCTTTCGTGAAATGTTTGATCGTCTGTTCTCCTGTAGAAGACATATAATAAACACCACCACCATCTACAGAAACCCATTTGTGATTTCCGGAATCGGTTTCAATCTGTAAAATCGTATTATCTCTGAACAATTCTTCGGCAATACCGTTTTGTTCGATGACGATAGCTTCTGTCTGAGGTGAAGCTTCTGTAATAGCTGATTTTGGATTGGAGAGAATTCTTAATCCTCCTCTTGTTCCGATCCAGACATTGTCATCTTTATCTATGGAAGCGGAAACAGTTCCACTGGCCGGTAAATTATTACTTTTATTGATCATCTTTAAAGGGGTGGATGTAGAAGTAGGATTGTTACCATACTGCTTCATAATCAGACCTCCTGGATCAAAAAACGGACTTGGAATATAAAGAATGCCATCTTTGGCCAACGGTTTTAGTACGTTTCCACCAGCAATGACAGGAACTGCTGTAAAATCGTCTCCACTTCGATTATAGAAATAATATCCGGTATTTGCTGTCTGATTTTCGATAACTCCCAGTGATACAAAAAGCTGGTTGTTTTCGTCAAAAGTCAAACCTCCCGGACGATTATAGTTGCTGTCGGAATCGTTATTTTTATATACTTTTTTGAAAGTATTATTTTCCATTCGGTAAATCCCCTTTTCGTTCGGACGTAAAGAGTAATTGACAAAGAAAACTTCACTTGCATTCGATGGATTCGGTGCTACATCAAGAATATTGAAAACAATAGGGTTATTGATAAAATAATCAGGATAGTTCCATTTTCCACCGTCAAAATGATAATAGCCTAAGTTTCTGTAACTCGGAGCATTATAGCTCTCCATACTGCCTGTGGAAAGCCATATTTGATCATTTAACAATGAAATTTTATAGGCTGTATTTTTATAGGGTCCGTCAGGTTTGAAAAGATTATTGGTTTCATCTTTAATTCCTGACAATATGGTCCCGGCATACAGTCTTCCGCCTACCGTTGTAGAAGTGTTGCATTCTTCACCAAAGCTAGCTGCCGAAATAAAGTTTCCGTTGGTATTGAAGCTGTAGGTTCTGTTTTGATCTGTTACGATAATATTGCTTGAATTAATAACAATATCATGAACGTTGGTGAAAGTTTGCGAAAGAGGAGTCGATCCTCCGCTGTTATATAAATAGGCTGTTGTCGCCGAAGAAAATACTAGCGCAGATTCGGAATCGATATGCTTGAAATTTCCGGGCATTTCTGTAGTCCAGGTAGTAAATACCGGGAAGGTTGTATTCAGTTCATGGCTTTTTAAACCGGTATTGGTAACTGCAAATACTTTATTTCCAAGAATTGTTGCTTCATTGCTGGCCTCATATACACCTCCGGTAAGAAAGAATGCAGAATCCTTAAATTCTTTTTTCTTTAAGTCAAAAATAGAAACACCATATCCTACAGAAACAATCGCCTGATCACCGGTAATAGAGATATGATTGATTTTTTTTGATCCGCTGTATCCAGTTGCGATAGGAATATCAACAACATAAGTGACCCCATCCGGAGTGATGACATCCAGGGATCCGTTCTGATATCCTACCAATCCTATTTTTGTCTGTGGATTATAGTCAAAAGCTGAAATCTTCACTTCATGCAAGCCATTGGCTTTGGATAACTTTGTAATTTCTCCTGATGAAATTGTATAATAAAATATTCCGTTCTCTGTAGCGGCAACGATTTTTCCGTTATCTTCCTTCATCGCCAAAACATTATTGTAGGAAAAAAGATCCTGCCACTTTTTAGAAGAAATAATTTGTGCATTTACCAACTGCAGGGATGCCAAAATACCAAGAGAGATTAAAAGTTTTTTCATGTTATGCTATTATGCTGCTGTCAATTACCTGATTATTCCAGGAAATATGTTTTACGTTTTTATTAGAATCAAAGAAGAAATCTATTCTGCCCAAAAGAAGCCCGGCCCAGCCTACCTGATTCACCAAAACATTTTTACCTTGTCTGTTGGTAAAAGTTTGAGGTTCCGGAAGGAAAGTGTGGGTATGTCCACCTAAAATGATGTCGATGTTTTCAGTTTTGGCAGCTAAGATTTTATCACTTATTTTATTGGGTTCGTCCCTGTAATCATAACCGATGTGAGAAAGGCAGATCACAAGATCACATTTTTGTTCGTTTTTCAGGAAGTTTGAGTAATGTTGAGCTATTTCAACAGGGTCTGAATATACCATTTCCCCGTATTGTTTTTTGCCAACCAATCCGTCCAGTTGAATTCCTACACCGAAAAGTCCTACTTTGATTCCGTTTTTATTGAAAATCTTGTATTGGGAAGTCTTTCCGTCTAGAATTGTATTTTTAAAATCATAATTCGAGCAGATGAAAGGGAATTGTGCATTCGGCAAAACCTTTAAAAACCCATCCAACCCATTATCAAAATCATGATTTCCCATCGTTGAAGCATCATACTTCATCATGGACATTAATTTAAACTCCAGCTCACCTCCAAAGAAATTGAAATAGGGAGTTCCCTGAAAAATATCACCTGAATCAAGAAGTAATACATTATTTTCCTGATTTCTGATTTGCTGAATTAAACTTGCCCTTCTTGCAAAACCGCCCTGATTAGGATTTTTGGTATAGCTTGCGTCAAAAGGTTCTATTCTGCTGTGCTGATCATTGGTGTGAAGAATAGTGAGTTTATTAGCCGATTTTAAATTAAGAACTTTTAATTCTTCCGCCATCATCATATTCGGAGCTAAAGCCATTGCCAAAGTTCCGCCACCTATTGCTTTTAAAAACTTTTTTCTATCCATTACTTCTTACCGATAAAATTTAAACGAACATCTGTATTTACAACCACTTCAGGATTTTTCTTAAAATAATCAATAAATAAATCTCTCATTTTTAATCCTGTAGGAATAGATTCTCCTTTTGCGAAGAATTTCATGTTGTCACCACCCAAAGCCAGATAATCAGACGTCGCGATATAGTAATCCTGATTAGGGTTTACTGCTTTTCCGTTGATTAAAGATTTTGCTGATTGTCCGTTATTAGTTTCAATGTATAAATGAGAAACCGGATTATTTACCTGAGTTTTTGCATAATAATCAAAAAGTCCCTGTAAATCTGCTCCTTTCATTTTTACAATAACGACTTCATTTTCAAAAGGCATTACTTCAAACACGTTTTTAAGTAAAATATCGCCCTGCCCGATAGTTGTTCGGATTCCTCCGATGTTTATCAATGCTGCGTCAACGTTTTTTTGAAGATTTTTTTTCGCCCATTCATCAGCTCCATCGAATGTATAGTCTGCTAAAAGATTGCCCAGATTACTGTTGTCCCCTTGTTTTGTAAGATCTACATTGGTATGAGAAATCTTCTGATTCATCTCTTTATCCAACTTTTGCTTATAGGGTTCTATAAATTTTACAAACTCATCATCATTCTTTAGCTCATTATTAATAGAAATGTTTTTCTGAGTCTTCACATTCGCAAGTTGCATTGAAGAGGCAGATGAAGCCGTCTTACAAGCGGAAAGTGTAGCCAGAGCAATTCCTAGTAACAAGAATTTATTTTTCATATGCTGCAAATTATTATTTTTTTAAGGTCATATGCAATCGCCGGTACTTATAGTGTTTTTATGAACAATTTTGAACCATAGCGATGTGATAATATCTTTTAGTATATGCAAATATAATTATATGTATAATAAAACATTCTTATTTATTATAAATTCTTATCGTAAATTATTAAATTTGACAAAAATAATTTTAACAGATGAGCATTTTAAAAGGAGTAGGTGTTGCGTTGGTAACGCCCTTTAATGAAGATTTATCCGTTGATTTCGACAGTTTGACAAAACTTGTGGAATATAATATCGAAAACGGAACCAATTATTTAGTTGTTTTGGGAACTACAGCAGAAGCGGCAACGCTTTCTGATGAAGAGAAGAAACAGGTGGTAGATCATATCATTAAGGTTAACAGTAAACGCTTGCCTTTGGTGTTGGGAATTGGAGGGAATAATACGCTTGAAGTTAAAAAACAGATCGAGGAAACAGATTTATCAGAATTTGAAGCGGTACTTTCTGTGTCTCCCTATTACAACAAACCAAATCAGGAAGGTCTTTATCAGCACTATAAGGCATTAGCTTCCACAGGAAAGAATATTATTATTTATAATGTTCCTTCAAGAACAGGGCAAAATGTTGAAGCGGAAACGACTTTACGTTTAGCTAATGAATTTCCGAATTTATTTCTGATTAAAGAGGCTTCACCAAATATTCTTCAGTATTTTGATATTCTGAGAAAGAAGCCGGAAGGTTTTTCTCTGGTTTCCGGAGATGATGAATTTACACTTCCTGTGACTTTGGCAGGTGGTGATGGTGTAATCTCTGTGATTGGACAGGGGTATCCTAAAGAATTTTCTACAATGGTACAGCTGGCTTTTGACGGAAAAGTGAAAGAAGCATATGAAATCCACAATAAATTGGTTGAAATTACAAGATTGATTTTTGCTGAAGGAAATCCTTGCGGAATTAAAGTGGTTTTAGCCGAAAAAGGAATTATTAAGAATTACTTAAGACTTCCTTTAGTTCCTGCTTCAGAAGGACTTTATGCTAAAATTAAAGCTGAAATGGCAAAAATTTAGTGAGTTCTAAGTAACATTTCAGATTTACAATAAACAAATATAAAAGTGAAAGGCTCAGTGCTTTTCACTTTTTTTAATTAAAAAACTAAAATAATGAAGTTTATAGAAGCTACAAAAAACGATATTCCTTTGATTCAGGATTTGGCGAGAAGGTCATGGGAAAATGCTTATGCAGAAATACTTTCCGGCGAACAAATGGAATATATGCTGTCTACAATGTATTCTGCAGAAGAGATAAAAAATCACTTGCAACAACCGAACTACCATTATTATTTAATTCAGGATGATAACGATTCTTTTGAAGGTTTTATCGGATATGAAAACCATTATGAAGAATCTACTACGAAGCTTCACCGTATTTATCTGATTCCTGAAAGTAAAGGGAAAGGTTTGGGTAAGGAAGCTTTGCGGTTTTTGAATCAGAAAGTTTCTGAAAATTATGATAAAAGAATTATTCTGAATGTGAATAAATACAATTCGGCAAGACAGTTTTACGAGTCTCAAGGTTATACAGTATATGATGAAGGAGTTTTTGATATCGGAAACAACTTTGTGATGGACGATTACCTAATGGAATTCATAATTCACAAGTAATTGACTTAAAATTCTGTAACATTATCCTGTAATTCTATAACAAGTGATATTTAGTTTTGTTTGATATTTGCATCAGAACCAAATCACTTATAACAATACATTCATATGCTTGGTTTTAAGCTTTATAGCTTTTTATCAGTATATTTTTTTCATCCTTAGTGTTTAAATTCCTGTATTCAATAATGCAGGAGTTTTTTGCGTTTGCTAGGAAAAAACGTAAAAAAATATTCTATTTCACTTTTATATGAAATAAATTACTATATTTACGTAGAAATTTGAGACACGCTATCAGGATGAAAATGTATGTGAAATTTGATTTCAATGCTCTTTGCAAAAAGATATTGGATGAAAAGCTTAAAGAACACGGCTTAAAATACCGTCTGCTGAATTTTGGAGAAGTAGAATTTTATGAAACTCTGACCCAGGAACAGCATAAGACTTTTAAAAAAAATCTTGAAGATTACGGTATTGAGATTATCGAAAATCAGAAAACTACTTTGGTACAAAAGATAAAAGATACTATTGTAGAATTGGTATTTTCCGGAGAAATTATTCCGGTAAAGGCTTCTATTTATATCGCGGAAAAATTAAATCACAGCTACGGTTATCTGTCGAATTTATTTTCTGAAGTTACGCATACATCAATTGAGAATTTTATTATTCTTCAAAAAATTGAACATGCTAAAGAACTGATCATTGGAAATAAGCAAAGTCTTACGGAAATTGCCCATAAGCTTAACTATTCAAGTGTTGCTCATTTAAGTACACAATTTAAAAACACAACGGGAATCACACCTTCACAGTTTCAAAAAATTGTGATGAAGAGAAGAAAGGTAACGAGCCTTATGATTAATACTAAAATGCATTATGAATAAGGAATTTCTGAATGTCATTCTTGCAGATGACGACGAAGCCAATCAGATTCTTCTGAAAAATATATTTAAAGAATTAAAAATAGATATCAAGGTTCAGTGTTTCAATAGTGGATTACAATTATTGGATTATCTGAACAGCAAAGAAGGTCATATTCCCGAGGTTTTATTTATGAATAGTAAAATATCCGGGAAAAATATCCGGGAATGTATTCAGGAGATAAAATCTGAGTCGAGGTTGGGAAATATAGTAATCGCTGTTTATGGTGAAAATCTTCCTGATAACGAAATAGAAGATTTTTTTATACTGGGTGCTAATGTTTTTATCAGAAAACCCGATAATTATCCAGGTCTTAAAAAGATCGTTTCAGAGGTGGTTACAATAACCTGGCAATATCATACTTCAGGATTAAATAAAGATAATTTTATTCTGAAAATATGATGGATAAAGGTATTTTTAGCATTTTATCTCATCAGGTAGGAATGTATTTGTTACATAATATTCACATAAAGGTGAAAATTTTGTAATTAAAAATTGAAATCATATAAAAATTATTTAGCCCGGTATCATCATTTTTGTAACGACAAACAAGCAACACAAAGAAAGCATATAAAAGCAGTAAATGAATGAAAGATAATTGTTTCAGTATTGAAACTAAATTATATAAATCACAATGTTAGTTAAACAAAATGAATTATATCAATTTCCAATTTATAAGCGCAGAAGATCTTTAAACAAAACGGTACAATCATGAAAACTCGAAAAGTAGGTAAAGGACATTAAATTCGTTTCATTTTAAAAAATCCTTTAACGAAAACCAGTTAGTTTTTATAATAAGCAATTGGAAACATAATTCATTTTGTTTTTTATTTATTTTAATAGTTATTGAGAATTTTATTCAAATAATATCATAAATATTTTCACACCAATCTCACAGAATATTGATCAATGACTACTAAAGTAAATTTTAAAAAGTAATTTCTTCTAAATAACAGTTTTATAAGGGGGCCGCGTAAAGATATTCTTTGCGCGGTTTTTTATTTTAAGAAATCTTACTCCATTTATTTTTGCCTTTATAATATTTCAGGTAATAATTTTTAATCGCCATATTATCCGGTTTGGCCAGGAGCGGATCATTTTCAAGAATTTTTTCTACTGTTTTTTTAGTCAGTTTTATAATAGCGGAATCATTGACAAGGTCCAGCCTTTTAAAATCGACGACACCACTTTGCTGAGTTCCCAGAATATCTCCCGGGCCACGAAGCTGCATATCAACTTCAGAAATTTTAAACCCATCATTGGTTTCTGTCATGGTTTTAATCCGGGTTCTGCTGTCTGAAGATAATTTGTCTGAAGTCATCAGAATACAATAGCTCTGTTCTGCACCACGGCCCACACGACCGCGAAGCTGATGAAGCTGAGACAAGCCAAATCTTTCGGCACTTTCGATCACCATTACAGAAGCATTCGGAACATTAACGCCTACTTCAATTACCGTTGTAGCAACCATAATTTCGGCTTTCCCGGATGCAAAATAATTCATGGCTGCATCTTTTTCATCAGGTTTCATTTTGCCGTGAAGCATGGTGACATTATATTTTGAGAAATTATCCATAACATTATCCATCCCTTCCATTAGGTTTCGATAATCTAATGTTTCAGATTCTTCAATTAAAGGATATACAAAATAAACCTGCCGCCCTTTCTGAATCTCTTCACGACAGAAATCATAGACATAAGCCCGGTCTTTTTCTCTTCTGTGAGCTGTGATAATAGGTTTTCTTCCCACCGGCATTTCGTCAATTACAGAAACATCAAGATCTGAATAAAAACTCATTGCCAATGTCCTTGGAATAGGGGTTGCCGTCATGACCAGAATGTGTGGGGGGATTTTATTTTTTGCCCATAGTTTAGCTCTTTGCGCTACCCCGAATCTATGCTGCTCATCAATAATAGCCAGTCCCAGATTTTTAAACTTAACCTTATCCTCCAAAATAGCATGTGTACCTACCAAAATAGAAAGTTCACCATTTTCAAGCTCCTGATGGATAATTTTTCGTTGCGAAGCTTTTGTAGAACCGGTTAATAAACGGACATTGATATTGGTATTCGCCAAAAGATCTTTAATTCCGTTATAATGCTGTTGAGCGAGAATTTCGGTCGGAGCCATCATACAGCTCTGAAAACCGTTATCCATGGCAATAAGCATAGTTAATAAAGCAACCATAGTTTTTCCGGAACCTACATCACCCTGTAAAAGTCTGTTCATCTGGACAGGTCTTTTCATATCCAGACGAATTTCTTTCAACACTCGCTTCTGGGCACCGGTAAGTTCAAAAGGCAGATGATTTTCATAAAAACCGGTAAAATAGTCACCAACAATAGGAAAAGGGTTTCCGTAATTGTGGGTTTTATGATGAAGTTTTTTCAGTCCGTATCCCAGTTGAAAAAAGAATGATTCTTCAAACTTTAATCTGTAATTGGCCTTTTCAAAATACTCCATATCTTTTGGAAAATGAATATTTAGAAAAGTGTGCTGCCGTGATAGAAATTTAAAATGTTTCATTAAATAATCTGGCATATTTTCCTCAATAAGATTGGGAATTTCTTTGCAGATATTTCTTAAGACAGTTTGAAAAAACTTTTGATTTAATCCTCTTTTGGTCAGCTTTTCAGAACTTGGATAAATAGGTTTTAAGCGGTTGTCGCTTTCTTTTTTTTCTTCAATTTCAATTTCCGGATGCGGCATTGAATATTGATTATTAAAGACATTGATTTTCCCAAAAATAAAAATTTCCTTATTGACAGGAATTTGCTCCTTCAGCCATTTTGAATACTGAAACCACACCAAATCCATCGTTCCGGTGTCATCATTGAATTTAGCGGCAAGCCTTTTTGTTTTGCCGGTTTGGATTTCCTGAATACTTGTAATTTTTCCTTTTAACTGAATGTCGAGATTAGTTTCCTGAAGCTGGGAAACTTTGTATACTTTATTTTTATCCAGATAACGGATAGGGTAGAAGTTCAGAAGATCTTCTACATTGGAAATGGCCAGTACACTTTTGATAAGTTTGGCTCTGTCCGGGCCGATGCCCTTTACATATTCTATGGAGGTTTCTAAAGTCATTTTTATCTGAGATCTGAGATTTCAGATCTAAGTTTTGAATGGGAAAAATAAAAGCTCGAATTTCGGTAAAATAAAAAAGACTTCCAAAAAAATTGAAAGTCTTCGTTATATTTTTAAAAACAAAATCTGAAAAAAATTACGGTTAATCTTTAATTTTAGATTTGAATTTCTTCTGGTAGTCTTCCCACTGTTGTCTTGTTTTAATTTTTTTATAAAGGTTTTTAGAAATCAGTTCCAAATAAGGCTCCAGTTCCTTTGCTGATAATTCGCCCTGAAGAATGGTAATCGGTCCGCCGTTTTCATCAAGAAAAACAGTGCTTGGAACAGCTCCTACGTTCATGTATTGAGTGAATTCGTGGAGTGAGTTTTTACCTTTCTTCTGTTCTGTATCCGGATTGGAGAAAGTTCTTCCGAAAATATCAACAGATTTTTTTTCTTCTGCATTGAATTTTACAGGATAATAATTTTCATTTAGAAAGTCGGCAATCACCTGATGTCCGTAGGTTTTCTTATCCATTATTTTACAGGGTCCGCACCAGTCTGCATAGAAATCGATCAATATTTTTTTTGGATTTTCTTTCTGCGCCTGTAAAGCTTCTTCAATCGTCATCCATTTTACCTGAGCAAAACTGAGGCTTAACCAAAATAGGCAGATTATGCTTATAATTTTCTTCATGATTTGATATTTGAGTAAAAATAAGCATAATTTACTTACTTTTATTTTACATCCTGCATTAATTTTTTAACAAAAGGAGAGATCAAAATTAAGACTACACCAGCAATTACCGCATATAAACCCAATTGTTTATATCCATCGGTATAAGTGATAAAAGCATCATAATTGGTCGATCCTTCTTTAGCAGTAGCCAATCCGGCACCAATAATTCCGGCAACATACTGTCCGTATGCTGAGGCCAAAAACCACATTCCCATCATCATTCCCTGAAGATTTTTGGTGGAAAGTTTGGTCATAATTGATAATCCGATCGGCGACAGGCATAGCTCTCCCAGTGTAATAACCAATAAGGCAATGGTGAAAAAATTCAGCGAAGTAATTCCCTGAAGATTTACAAAAAGTCTTGTGGCAAATAAAACATAGTACCCTAATCCCAGAAAAATAAATCCTAGTCCGAATTTGATGATCGTATTGGGTTCTATTTTTCTTTTATTTAACCAAATCCAAAGCAATCCAATTAACGGGGCAAGGAAGATGATAAAGAAAGCTCCTCCGGAATTGTTTACACCATTAGGGTCTAAACCTAAAAGATCTTTATTTAAATTTTTCGCTGCAAAAATGCTTAGTGAACCACCACTTTGTTCATAGATTCCCCAGAAAATAATAGAAAATATGATAAATATTAGAGCTGCCCAAAGTTTTTTACGTTCAGCGGCAGTTACTTTCGTCATTTCATAGAATAGATAAATTAAAGTCAATGGACCAACTATCGCCATAAAATAATTTGTATATTGGGTTTTAGCGACCATTGTCATGATGATAGGAACGAAGATTAATGATAAAACATAAACTCCGTATTCCTGCCATTTTGGGATGGGTGCGGATTTTATTTCGTTATCAGGATGTCCAGGCTGAAGACCTATTGTACCTAAGCTTCTTTGGGTAAAAACAAAATTAATTAAGCTTATTACCATAACAATGGCAGCAAATCCAAAAGCAAGATGCCATCTTAATTCTTCAGGAATATAGCTTGCAAGAAGTTCTCCTTTTCCAATGGCGATACACAAATATCCACCAAGTAATGCTCCAAGGTTGATTCCGGCATAGAAAAGTGAGAAGCCGGCATCCGCTCTTGAATCGTTTGGTTTATAAAGTTGACCAACCATCGAAGAAATATTGGGCTTAAAAAAACCGGTTCCTACAACCGTAAATGCAATTCCCAGAAAGAAAAACTTGTGTGGATCTGTTGCGAGAATTAAACTTCCCACAATCATTAAAAGTCCGCCCCAGAACAAAGATTTTCTGAAACCTAGAATTTTATCGGCAAATAATCCTCCGATAAATGTAAAAGCATACACAAAAGCTTGTGTCGCACCATATTGAAGATTGGCTTCACTTTCGTGAAAGTTAAGTTGTGAAATCATGAAGAATACCAACATTCCTCTCATTCCGTAGAAACAAAAACGTTCCCACATTTCAGAGAAAAACAGACTCCAGATTTGCCTTGGATATTTTCCTTTGAAATTTTGTATTTCGTCTAAAGTTAAGCTCATAATTGTATATGAATAAATTTAATTAAGGGTTCTTTCAATTGTCGAAACATTGTCTCAAGAATTGAGAATTTAATAATGAACATACGAAAATAAAAAAAACCTCCGACTTAGCAGAGGTTTTACTTATATTTTATTGATGCGGATTAGTTTACACCGTGCATCATTTTCTTTAAAATTGGAGAAATTAAAGCTAAAATTACAGCAGCAATACCACAAAGAACTACGAATACCATGAAAAATTCGAATAAGTTATGGATTTCAAATCCTGCGAAAGTAGGGTTTACTAAAGGTAGCTGAGCCTTTTCAAAAGCTGCAACCTGATCAGCATTTAAAGTTACTTTCTTGTCTAAAACATCCTGAAGATTTACTCCGATTTCCTGTGCTTTAGTGAACTTATCACCAGTTGCAGGAATCAATGCTCCTAATGAACCAGCCAATGCATAACCGGCAGCGTTAGAAATAAAGAATACACCATATAATAAAGATGCGAATCTTTTAGGAGCTAATTTACCTACCAATGATAAACCGATTGGTGATAAACAAAGCTCACCGCACGTCTGGATGAAATATAATAGCATTAACCATTTAATAGCCAATAAACCTGAGTTTCCTAGATCTTTTACGTTGTGTGCAATGATGAAATAACTTAAAGCAATTAAAGCTAAACCAATTGCCTGCTTCATTGGAGAAACCGGCTCTTTTCCTTTTGCTCTTAATTTATCCCAACACAAACTGAAAGGAACTGCCAACAATACAACGAAGATACCATTGAAAATCTGTACCATCGAAGGCGGCATATTCCATCCGAAGATGCTTCTGTCTGTTTGGTTATCTGCAATAAATGTTAATGAAGAACCAGCCTGTTCGAATGCTGCCCAGAAGAAAATAATAAAGAATGATACGATATAGATTACCCAAATTCTTTGTTTTTCTATCTTATTTTCAGCAGAACTCATAATTAAGAATGCCAAAGCAATACCTGCAGCATAAATGAAAGGATAGATAATTCCTTTGATTAATTGCCCCATTTCTACCGCTTTAAACCCAAATTCACCTACTAGTAAATATCTGAAAGCAAAGAATAAAATAACAAAAATACCTCCTGTAATAGCTAATGATGCTCCGGAGAATTTTGCTGTTTGAGTTTCACCTTCTTCGAAATCTGCACTTGTATTGTTTTTTGGTAGCCCACCGATAGGTCTTCCTTCCGGTGTTACTACATATTTATTTTTAAGGATAAAGAATGTTACTGTTCCGATTACCATTGCAATGGAAGCCGCTAAGAATCCCCATTTGAAAGCAAAAATATCTCTCACTCCCGTTGCAGCATCTTTTACGTCTCCTACGTATGGACAAATAAACTGGCCTAAAAATGCTCCAATGTTGATCCCCATGTAGAAAATCGTGAAAGCAGAGTCTAGTTTTGATTTTTCCTGTTTAGGATAAAGGCTTCCTACCATTGAGGAAATGTTTGGCTTAAAGAATCCGTTACCGAAAATAATAACGAATAAAGCCAGCCACATGATCATTTTTGCACTTCCTAAGTCCGCGGAAAAGCTTGATGCACTGATGAACAGTAAGAATTGACCAATGGCCATTAATGAACCTCCGATTAAGATCGCGTTTCTGTTTCCGATATATTTATCAGCAATGAAACCTCCCAAAAGTGGAGTAAGATAACATAAAGCTAAAAATCCACCATAGATGATCGCCGCATCAGCTTCTTTTATTAATAAGGAATTTACCATGAAAAGCGTCAAAAGAGCTCTCATTCCATAAAAGTTGAAACGCTCCCACATTTCTGTTCCGAAAAGTACCCATAATCCTTTTGGGTGTCTGGAACCACTTCTTTCTACAATTTCATCCGGCTTTGGACCTAATGCTTGAGTATTATCCATTTTTATTGTTAATTTTTGTTAAGACTGACAAATATAGTTTTTTTTGTGTTTTCAGCAAGATTTTAATTTTATATTTAAATAAAAAAGCTGCAGAATAACTCTACAGCTTGATTTTCTTTATTATAAATAAGGATTAATGACCTTTTTCCTGCATAATTTTATTGAGCCTTTTTAACATAGAAAGCCCTAATAATGTCGCAAATATCAACAATGCAAAGTTAACCAGGAAGTAATTCATCTTATTGTCATAACTGTACCATGTACTTGCCAGAATCCCAGAAAGTTTATTACCCACTGAGTTTGCCAGGAAAAAACCTCCCATCATTAAAGCCGTAATTCTTGCAGGAGAAAGTTTTGAAACAAATGACAGTCCCATTGGCGAGAGGCAAAGCTCACCGACGGTAATCACTCCGTAGCTGGCAACCAGCCACCAGGGCGAAACTTTTACAGCACCATTATCTCCGGCCCAAACTGCCAGTACCATAACCAGGCAGGATAGCCCTGAAATGAAAAGTCCCAGAACAATTTTTGTAGGTGTCAGAGGTTCTTTGCCTTTTCTTCTCAATAACGCCCAAAATCCGACAACAAGCGGCGTTAAAGCAATTACCCAAAACGGATTGATCGATTGGAATAATTCTGTATTGTATAGATAAACTTTTTTCTCAGGATTTTTTTCTAATTCTGCACGTTGTTCAGGTGAAATGTTTTTAAAATAAACATCTTTTCCTTTTTCTTTAATAGTATTTCCGTCTTTGTCTTTTTGAGATTGGTATTGATCGTCATAAACAGACACCTCTTTGTCTTCATAACCTTTCCCGTCAACCATATAAATTCCCTCTAATGGTTTTTCTAAAGCTGCAGGAACACTTCTGTCTGTATAATAATTGGCCCATCTTGTCAAGGCTGTTCCGTTTTGTTTGAAAACTGCCCAGAAAAACATACTGATCAAAAATACGGATAACAAAGCTCCGATGGAAGATTTTTCTTCCGGTTTTGCTTTGAAATATAGAGAAGCATAGAAGTAAATAACAGGTACACAGGCAAAAATAAATGCATCTGTACTGTCACTTCCAAAAATATTATTAGGAATAAGCCAACCGATAACTCCAGCAATAATAGCAGGTAAAAAAACTTTAAGCATAATCTCAGAAAGCTTTGTATCGCCTTCCTGTACAGGTTTCATTTGTGCTGCATGGATATAATGCTTTCTACCGATGGTAAAAATAACCATACCAATCAACATCCCGACTCCGGCAGTGATAAATGCTTCACCCCAACCGAATTTATTTCGCATAAAGGCGGCAATAATATTACAGATAAATGCTCCAATATTAATTCCCATGTAAAAAATATTGTATCCTGAATCTTTATTGGCTTTGTAAGGTTCTTCGGAGTATAAATTTCCTAATAAAGTTGAGATGGTAGGTTTGAAGAATCCATTTCCAATAATAATTAAGGCTAATGAAGAATAAAACAGAGTAAGATCTTTAAAAATACCCATTCCGATATATCCGGCTGCCATTAAAATTCCCCCTAAATAAATAGATTTTATATATCCTAAAACTCTGTCCGCCAAAAATCCTCCGATAAAAGGGGTAAGATACGTTAAAGCGATATACGTTCCGAAAATGTCGTCTGCAGTTTTATCCGGGAGTCCGAGACCACCTTTTAAACCTGTTGGTTCAATTACATACAAAACAAAAATTCCGAGAATCAAATAATACCCGAAACGTTCCCACATTTCCGTAAAGAAGAGGAAAGGCAATCCCTTAGGATGTTTAGTCTTCATAGTTGATAAATTTCAAATTTCACAAATATAGAATTTTAAAAATAATAATCGAATTTTCTTAACTTTGACTCATATAAAGGTGACGAAAATGGAAATCACATTAAAAGATTTAGAAAACAATATCAGAACGCTTCCTGAAAATTTTTACGAGGAAGTGAACGATTTTATTGATTTTTTGAAGACAAAATATACCAGAACAAATAATGAAGATTGGTCAGAAATGTTATCTGAACCTCAGAGAGAATCATTGAAGAAAGGATTGGATGATATAGAAAATGACAGAACGATAAGTCATGAATCTGCCCAAAAGAAAATCAAAGATTATATTGCTTCAAAGAAATAATGATGGAAATTATTTGATCTGAAGAAACTTTAAAGAATTATTTAAAGGTAATTGATTATTTGTTTGAAAATTGGACAATAAAAGAAATCGAAAGATTTGAAAATCATTTCAATAAATTAATTGATAATCTGAAAAATCATATTGCGATTTGTCTAAGATCTAAAATTCTGAATTTAAGAAAATGTATTATTGATGAAAACAATTCTCTAATTTATCAGGAAGTAAATAATAAAATTTTTCTTGTAACAATTATTGATAACCGAAGTTTTCATTTTTACTAATAAAAAATCCGAATCTAAAAAACAGATTCGGATTTTTTTATGTTTAAATTTTATTTAGGATTACAAATTCTCCAAAATAAAATCAGTCATTTTCTGATATAATTGCGGTCTTGTCTGTCCACCGTAAATTCCGTGGTTTTTATCTGGATAAGCCATGAAATCAAACTGCTTTTTGTTTTGAATCAAGGCTTCTGAGAATTCCATGGAATTTTGGAAATGTACGTTATCATCGGCAGTTCCGTGAATTAGTAGGAATTTTCCTTTCAGTAAATTTGCGTATTCAGTTGGAGAGTTTTTATCGTATCCATCAGCATTTTCCTGAGGCGTTCTCATGAATCTTTCCGTGTAAACAGAATCATAATATCTCCAGTTTGTCACCGGTGCAACTGCGATTCCTGCCTTGAAAACATCTGCTCCTTTGGTCATAGCCAAACTGGTCATATAACCTCCAAAGCTCCATCCAAACATACCGATTCTTGATTTATCGATATATGATTGATTTCCAAGCCATTTTGCAGCAGTAATTTGATCTTCAATCTCGTATTTTCCTAAATTCATGTATGTTACTTTCTTGAACTTAGCACCTTTATAACCTGTTCCACGCCCGTCAACACAAGCTACGATATAGCCTTTCTGTGCCAGCATTTCAAACCAAATGGCATTTCCGTTGTCCCAAGAGTTGGCAACCTGTTGAGAACCCGGTCCCGAATACTGGAACATGAACAATGGATACTTCTTGTTTTTATCAAAGTTTTTGGGCTTAATAATCCAGGCATTCATTTGATCACCAGCAGAGTTTGGTATGGTGATGAATTCTTTTTCAGTAAAATTATCAGCTTTTAATTTCTGAAGTTGGTCATTATTATTTTGAAGTTCTTTTACTGCTTTTCCGTTTCCGTCTTTTAAAACAAAAGTATAAGGTTTCGAAGCTGTAGAAGAGGTTTCGATGAAATAATTGTAGTTTTTGCTAAAGTTGGCTGAGTTATTTCCTTCTCCGTTTGAAATCAACTGAGATTTTCCGTTTTCTATATTGATTTTGGAAACTACTTTATTGATGCTACCTTTTTCTGTGGTCTGAACGTAAATTTCTTTTGATTTTGGATTAAATCCATAATAATCAGTTACTTCCCAGTTTCCTTTTGTAACCTGTTTTTTCAGTTTTCCGTCTTTGTCATACCAATACAAATGGCGGTTTCCATCTCTTTCGGAACCCCAAAGGAAAGAATTATCTTCTAGAAATTCTAAAGTAGGGCTGTCTGTGTCGATCCATTTATCATCAGTTTCAGTAAATAATTTCTGAGCAGCTCCCGTTTTGGTGTTCACTTTTAAGACATCAGAAGCATTTTGAACCCTTTCGGAAGTGATCAGAACAATCTCATCCGGTTTTGCGGTCTGAACTACGTTTGGAATATAGTAATGCTTGAAATTGTCTAAATTAACTTTCGTTTTTTTACCATCGCTTAATTGATAAATATGCGCTGAAACAACAGAGTTTTTCTCCCCTGCTTTTGGATATTTGTAACGCATTTCCTGTGGATACAAAGATTTTCCATAGATTGGAATATAGATTTCCGGAACTTCAGTTTCATCTAATTTAACGAAAACAATGGCATCCGAATTTTTTGTCCACTCATACAATCTTGCGTGCCCGAATTCTTCTTCATACACCCAATCTGCAAGACCATTTAATATTTTATTTTTAACCCCATGTTCTGTTATTTGGGTGATTTTCCCCGAATTTAAATCCTGATAGTATAAATTATTTTCAGAAATGAAGGCTACTTTTGTTGCATCAGGAGAAAATCTTGGTTCCTGCACAGGCTTTCCGTCATTTAAACTGATTACTTTTCCTGATTTTAAATCTTTAACATCAAATTTTCCTAAGAATGAATGTCTGTAAATGGGCTGACTTTCCTTTAACAACAAAATTTTAGACTCATCATCCGAAAATTCATAACTCTGAAACTGTCCGTCCACAATATTTCCTTCCTTCTGAGAGGTTTTGTAAGAATATTTAGCAATTCCCGTAGGTTCGATGACTAAATAATTTTCACCGTTTTTCATGGATGTGATTCCGGCAATGCCTTTTCCACGGTAATATCCTGAATATATTTTATCTAAAGTGATTTCTTGTGCCGACAAACTTTGAAATGCAGCAGCAACGGTAAGCGTTAGTAAGAATTTTTTCATTTCTAATTTTAATGGATTCCAAAGATAATAATTTTATTAAATGCATAAATAAGCTTTTTAAGAAAGGGTTTTGGCAAAAAAATTGAATAGTAATAAATATAATCAAACCGAATAATAATTATGGAAACGAATGCTTATAATCAGAAACTGAACCGTTATGTTTTAGATGACCAAATCGTATATACAGGTTTTTCAAGCTTTAAAGATGCTGAAGAATGTGCTGGTAAAAAAGGAGGAACTCTGGTAGAAGTTGGTTTCAAAGACGGAAATGATAATCCCCAAATTACGGATGAAGCTAAATTAATAGAAAAAAAACTTCATTATTATGTAGATGCCGGAGATGAATATAAATTTATTCATTCATCTGATCCCGGATTTAGAAAATATGCTGACGAATTACAAAAAATAAAAGCCAGTAATGATAAAACGAGCCCCGACGAAAGATATTTTGCCAATTTTGAAATTGAAAATACAGAAGACCCGATTATTGTCCTAAAAAATGACCATTTAGAATCGGTGACTTCAAGAGAGCGTTCAAAATATTTGAAACATGCACAAGTTTATGAATTGGGAGTATCCCTGCCAAAACCTTAAATTTTTTTATCATGAGCAAAACAAAATATTCAGACAAAGCTCAGGACAAAGTAGGAAAAGTAATGCACGAGTTTAAAGAAGGAAAACTTAAATCTTCTTCAGGAAAGAAAGTAACGAGCAGAAAACAAGCTGTTGCTATAGGTATTTCTGAAGCCAGAGAAGCTGGTTTGAAAGTCCCAAAAAAGAAAAATTGATTAATACATTAAAGATAAAATCGGTCTGAAAAATATTTTCAAACCGATTTTATTGTTTTATGACGATTGTAATATTCACATCGTCAGCTCGAGTAATTTTCGAAATGAAATGAAGAAAATATATCGAGAACTTTTAATTTTAATAAATTTCTCGATACGATTTTTTTCAAAGTCTACTCGAAATGACGGGACGAATAAAACTTAAGTTATTTACCTTTTTAGCAAAAAGTTATCCATTATAATTGTAAAGCACTTTATAATATTCATCAGCCATTCTATCGCTGTTGAATTGGTCTTTTACATCATTCATTGAATTATACTGTATTTTTCGCCATTTATTTTGATTGTCATAATACGCAGGAAGAATTTCGTCTTCAAGAATTTCGTACAGCTTATTCAAATCATAATTATCCTGCTCGTAAATACTCATATTGTGGTAATCAGCTTTTGGGACAACGAAAGAATTTTCGCCGTGTTTTGCAAATTCAGGAATCCATCCGTCATCTGTTGAAAGATTTACTGAGCCATTCATTGCGGCAGTCATTCCTGAAGTTCCTGATGCTTCTCTTGGAACTCTGGGATTATTTAACCATAAATCTGAACCCTGTTTTAGTGATTTGCTCAAAGCCAGTTCATAACCTGTAAGAACAGCCATATTTTTATGATTTTTGCTTTCTTCAACTAAAGAATTAAATGTGGAGATCGCAGAATAATCCATCGGATAAGGTTTTCCGGCCCAGATAATCTGAACAGGATATTTAGGGTGATTCAGTAATTTATAAAAACGGTCTTTATCATGTAAAAGAAGGTCAGCACGCTTATAGCCTGCAAATCTTCTTGCCCAGACAATGGTGAAAACATTAGGATTAAATAAGTTTCCTGTCTGATCGGCTACAATTTTGAAGAGTCTTTTCTTTAAATGTTTTTTACGATAGTCAAAAACGGTTTCATCATTTTCGTCTTTTGCATTATATAGGGGTTTATCTGCCCAATATTTAAATTCCTGAGCATTGGTAATAGAAGTAATTTCGCAAATGCCAGAATATTTGCTCCACATGGCTCTTGAAACAACTCCATGAAGCTGGGAAACACCGTTGGCAACTTTTGCCATTTTCAGTGCACAAAGGGAGTGATTGAAACGGTCGTCATCAGAACCTTCTATACTTTTTACATCCTGCATGCTAAATCCTGAGAAATACGACATATCATAGCATAATTTCATGTTGTGCTTTTCATTTCCTGCTTCTTCCGGAGTATGGGTTGTGAAAACTAATTTTTCCTTAACTCTGTTTAAATCTCCGTTATATTTTTTCAATAAATGAAAAGCTGCAGGAAGTCCATGAGCTTCGTTTAAATGATAAATATCTCTTTCAAGGCTTATTTCATCCAATAATTTCGCACCTCCTTTTCCCAATAAAATATACTGAGCCAGTTTCGTAGATTCATTGGCATCGTAAAGCCTGTGGCAGATTGTTTTTGAAATATGATCATTTTCCGGTACGTCTGTTGATAAAAAGAACATCGGAGCTGTATTGAAAATCTCAGGATCAAGATACCATACTTTTACCCAAACCGGAGCACTGTGAATCTCTATCTGAAATTTTATACCCGTATCTTCAAGAAAGCTGTACATTTTTTTTGTCCATGTCGGCTGCAATGTCTGATCATGGTTTCTTGCCTGATCATAGTATCCGAACTTCCAGAGAATTCCGATTCCTACAAGGTCCTGTTTAAGATTGTATGCACTTCTCATGTGAGATCCTGCTAAAAATCCAAGACCTCCGGAATATATTTTTAAAACCTGTTCAATGGCAAATTCCATTGAAAAATAGGCTACTTTTTTAGAATATTGTGGATTTACGCTAAAAGGTATTTTAAAGTTTTTAAAATCCATATGTATCGTTTTATATTTGAAGGGTTAAAGGTATTAATAATGAAAGTAAACTCTACGTTAATTATTTTATAAATTAACTTTAAAAGTACATTTTGAATGTGTTTTTTTGTTTACCTTTAATGTGTAAATTTTTGAAAATCAAAAAGTTCATGATGTGAAACCAACGGTTTTATGTGTTCCATAACGATAATAAAAATAAGCACATGAAAAAGGCATTTTCTGATGAAGATTTAATTAAAAATCTTAGTTTATATTACCTGAATCGACATTTGAAAAAAAAGCCGATCGAGAAGTATCATCGTAAAATAGACGAGTCTCCTCTGCACGATCGTGAAAAATATAAAAAGAAAGCCGAAATTCTTCTCCTTAATTCTTTTATGCATCATTTTCCGGAAGTACAATTTGAAAACCTAACCTGCGAAAGTCCGGACTTTATCGCCAAATTCAACGACAAAAAGATCGGAATCGAATTGACTGAAGTGATCAACCATCTGGAAATGAAGAAGGTTGAGAGCAATTTAAACAAAATTTTCCGTCAGGCTGAAATATTATTGGAACAAGAGGACACTACGAAATATCGTGGTGTTTATTTTTTATCATTCCATCCGAATATCAGATTTGATACTCTGGAAAGTCATGAAGAAATTATTCTCAATATTTATAAAAGCATTGCCAAAGGAAAACCGGTAGGATGTGTAAAAAGTATCAGAAAATCGTCTCACCGAAGAAATGTTTTCATCACCCATGAATATAATATGAATCTTTTTGATGAACTGTGTTCTGAAAAAATTCTGGAACTTATTGAAAAGAAGAATGAGAAATTTCCATATTATGATACTTCGGTAGATGAATGCTGGCTGGTTATTGTCTCAGACATGAATTCTATTGCTTCCCGATATACTTTTATTCAGGATAAAGAACATCTGCAGCAGGTAAAAAGTCCTTTTCATAAGATTTTTCACCTGGAAAATCTTTGCGGAAATATTACGAGTATAAAGTGATTTGTTGTTAAAAATTCATCATTATTCCTTTTTTAATGAATTAATTATTTTAAATCAATTGTTATTGGTGTGAAATGTTTATATTTGATATACACTTTCTTAAACTGATAACCATATGAAAAAAACTTTACTACTTATTCTTTTTTTCATTTCCCAAACATTTTTCTCACAAGAGGATTGTGCAACTGCATTAACGGTTTGTGGAAATTCGAATATTACCTATTCTCCATCAGGAATTGGAGCAGTTAATGAAAATTTGGGAGGGTGCTTAACGACAGGTGAGCATAATTCAATATGGTATAAAATAACGATTGCTACCGGAGGGACTCTTACTTTCGACCTGATTCCCACAGATCCTGATGCAGATTATGACTGGGCAATTTATGGTCCCAATGTAGCGTGTGGAAGTCTTGGTTCTCCGATACGCTGTAATGCAGCGACTGTAAACGGTGTCGGAGCATCTACAGGATTAAATATGACAAGCACGATCACCTCTGCTCCCGGAGGATCCCTTACTCCATATTGCAGATACCTGGATGTTTTGCCAGGACAGACTTACTACCTGTACATAGACAACTGGGTGGATATATTTAATCCTACAACAGCTCCGTTTTCGTTAACCTGGGGCGGTACTGCAACATTAGCATCGCCATTTACAGATCCTGCGATACAGCCTCATCCGTTTGTGCCTCCCGGAATTCCTGCGGTGAATCCTGCAGATCCAAGAGAGATTATTATATGCACTAATCCTGCTATTTTTGATTTCAGCACTTTAACGGCAGGTATCCTTAATAATAATCCAAACTTTGTAATAAGCTATCATACAACACAGAATAATGCTCTTTCAGGAGCCAATCCTATTGTAACTCCGCAGACAGTAAGTACAACAGCTACTTATTATTACAGCATACATTATCAGGACCCTTCGAATCCTAATAATCCTATTAATTCCTGCAGGCAGGTAGGAGCTTTTAAATTTAAACAGGGAAATATTACAGGAACCAATATCACATTATATAAATGTAATAACAACAATGCCGGAGTTGCAACATTTGATCTTACAGCTGCGGCGGTATTTGGTGATCCTACTGCTACCAAAAAGTATTATAATTCGATGAGCGATCTTAATGCGGGGATAAATGAGATTTCAACTCCGGCAGCATTTGTTTCTGCAGAAGGGATTATTTATGTCAAAATAACTTCGCAATTCGGATGTACGGCAATAGCAACAATTACACTGAAATTTTATCCGATAGTGGTTGTAAATGATGCTACTTTAAGATCATGTTTTATTGAAAGCAATCCTTCAACTGCTTCTTTCAATCTTACAGCAGCCGGTGTCACGATACAAGGAGGGATTACTAAAACATATTATCCTTCTCTTACCGATGCTGAAAACGGAACCAATGAAATTGCAAGTCCGGCCGCTCATATTGCACCAAACGGGGTTGTTTATATAAAAGTGACCAACGGAAACGGATGCTATGCTATTGCTAAAGTAACACTGGTCGTTCTCGCTCCGGTATATTCCGATATTCTGAAAGATAAAACAATCTGTATGGAAGATAAAACCACTCTTGATGCCGGATCGGGATTTGCAAGCTATGAATGGAGTACGGGTGCTACTACCCAGACGATAACCAACGTAGGGGTTGGCACCTATTGGGTAAAACTGAAAACCGGAGAATGTATTACAACGCAATATGTGAAAATTTATGCTTCCGAACAGCCTGTCATCTCAAGTGTGGATATTTCCAATAATTCTTTTACCGTAAATGTAAACGGCGGAACTCCGCCTTATAAATATTCTATGGATGGTATCAACTGGCAGGACTCAAACCAGTTTACCAATGTAACGAGGGGAGATCATCAGGTTTTCGTGAAAGATGCCTATGATTGTGAACCTATTGATATTACGATTGTTGTTCCCAATTTAATCAATGTGATTACGCCGAACGGTGATGGAATGAATGATGTTATTGACTATTCGGCTTTAGCAAGTAAACAAAATTTAATATTCAATATTTTTGACAGATACGGAACTAAGATTTTTCAGGCAGATAAACTGAGAGGGTACAAATGGGACGGTACTATTGCCGGGAAAAAGGTCCCTACAGGTACTTATTGGTACTCTGTAACATGGAATGAAAATGATAAAAAGAATACCCCATTTAAATATACAGGCTGGATATTAGTAAAAAACAGAGAATAATTTTATACTTAAAATAGAAAACCGTCGCAATTGTGGCGGTTTTTCTGTTTTTATTGGTCTCAAGTAGCATAAATTTCCATTTTCCTTTCCTCTAAAAATTACCCGAAATTTTTTAACTTAGATATTCAATTTTCAATCATGAAAGATTTATTGATAAAACGTTTTGAATATTATAAAAATCTTGGTGACAAGGTATTTCAGCAGCTCTCCGAAGAGCAAATATTTTGGAAGCAGAATGAAGAAAGCAATTCGATTGCAATTATTGTGAAGCATATAGCAGGAAACATGTTGTCGAGATGGACGAATTTTTTAACTGAGGATGGAGAAAAAATCTGGCGAAACCGGGATGATGAATTTATAAATACTTTTAAAAGCAAACAGGAAGTTCTTAATTATTGGGAAAAAGGCTGGAAATGCCTTTTCGGAGCTTTAGATCAGATGAATGATAAAAATTTACAGTCAACAATATATATAAGAGGTGAAGCACATACTGTTTTGGATGCAGTTTTCAGACAGTTGGCTCATTATCCGTATCATATCGGACAAATTGTTTATATCGCAAAAATGATAAAAAATAATAATTGGGAAACGCTTTCTATTGCCAGAAACAAGTCTCAAGAGTTTAATAATGAAATGAAAAATAAACTTTCAGAAAAAGATTTTAATTTAAATTCTTCGCCGGTCTGCTTCCAAAATAGTCCAGAAGTTAGGGATGAATATAATCAATAGACTGAATCAATTTAGAAATAATATTAAAATTACTATCTTTGCACCCAGAAAAAATAGGAGTATATAAATGTCAACTTTTCAACGAACAGCCGCATTTCACACCCTGGGCTGCAAATTAAATTTTGCGGAAACATCTACTATTGCCCGTCAATTGACAGATGCCGGTTATGATAAGGTGAGTTTTGATGATAAAGCAAACATTTATGTAATCAATACGTGTTCAGTAACAGAAAATGCAGACCGTGAATGTAAACTTCACGTGAAAAGAGCTATGAAAGCCAATCCTGAAGGTTTGGTGGTAATTGTAGGATGTTACGCACAGTTGAAGCCTGAAGAAATTTCACAAATTGAAGGTGTTGATTTGGTGTTAGGAGCCAAAGAAAAGTTCAATATCTTAAGTTACCTTGATGATCTGGAGAAATCTGAAAGTGAGGGGATCGTTCATTCTTGTGAAATTGAAGAAACCGATTTTTTTATCGGAAGTTACTCCATCGGAGACAGAACCAGAGCTTTCCTGAAAGTTCAGGATGGTTGTGATTATAAATGTACGTACTGTACAATTCCTTTAGCAAGAGGGATTTCCCGTTCTGATACCATCGAAAATGTATTGAGAAACGCCAAAGAAATTGCTGACAGAGACATCAAGGAAATTGTTTTAACGGGTGTCAATATTGGTGATTACGGTAAAGGTGAATTTGGAAACAAAAGACACGAGCATACTTTCTTAGATTTAATTTCCGAACTTAATAAAGTGGAGGGAATCGAAAGAATTCGTATTTCTTCCATCGAACCGAATCTTTTGAAAGATGAAAGTATCGAACTGGTTTCTAAAAGTAAAAGCTTTGTTCCGCATTTTCATATTCCGCTGCAATCGGGAAGTGATGATTTATTGAAAAAAATGAAGCGACGTTATCTGACGAAGCTTTATAATGATAGAGTAAACAAAATCCGCGAGGTAATGCCTGATGCGGCTATTGGTGTAGACGTAATCGTTGGATTTCCCGGAGAAACTGAGGAAAGATTCATGGAAACCTATAATTTCCTGAACGAACTTCCTATTACTTATTTACACGTTTTCACGTATTCCGAGAGAGAAAATACGGAAGCTGTGGGAATGGAAGGCGTTGTTCCGATTCCTGAAAGAAAAAAACGCAACAAAATGCTTAGAATTCTTTCTGAAAAGAAAAAAATGGCATTTTATCAGACTCAATTGGGTAAAACGCTTCCTGTTCTTTGGGAGCATGAAAATAAAGACGGCAAAATGTATGGCTTCACAGAAAATTATGTGAGAGTACAAAAAGATTTTGACCAGGCGTCAGTAAACCAAATAGAATTTCTGAATTTAGAAAAAATCCTGTCAGATGGCACAGTTTCTGTGCAATCTTCTTACGAAAGTTTTTTAGCAAAAGCATAGGCTCTTTGCAAAAATTCTACTAAATTTATTTTAACTTTTAAATACTACATTCATGAGAGATAAGTTTTTATCTTGGGGAATTGTATTAGTCATTGCTACGTGGATTGTAGCACTGCTAATCAGAGCGCATTATTGGATACCTATTCTGTTATCCGCTTTCTATGCATTGGGCGTGTACAACGCTTACCAGTCGAAACATGCTATTTTGAGGAACTTTCCTGTTATCGGGTACTTCAGGTACTTTTTTGAAAGTATTTCTCCCGAAATGCAGCAGTATTTCATCGAAAGAGAAACAGATGGTAAGCCTTTTCCAAGAAATCAGCGGTCTGCCGTTTACAGACGTTCAAAAAACTTGAGCGATACGGTTCCTTTCGGGACGCAGTTAGAAGTTAATCATAGAAAATATGAAGGAATTAAGCATTCTATTTATGCTAAATCTCCATCAGAAGAACTTCCGAGAGTTTGGGTAGGGGGAGAGCAGTGTACACAGCCTTATCATGCTTCTATATTCAATATTTCGGCGATGAGCTTTGGAGCCTTGAGCGACAGAGCACAAATTTCATTAAACAGAGGTGCTAAAAAAGGTGGTTTTTACCATAATACAGGTGAAGGAGGTATTTCTCCGCATCACTTGGAAGGAGGGGATCTTTGCTGGCAAATCGGGACCGGATATTTTGGCTGTAGAGATGATGAAGGAAAGTTCAATCCTGAATTATTTACAAAATACTCCAATCTTCCCAATGTAAAGATGATTGAGATTAAATTATCTCAGGGTGCAAAACCAGGTCACGGAGGTGTATTACCGGGAGTTAAAAATACACCTGAAATTGCAAAAATCCGTCACGTAACCCCTGGAATGACGATCATTTCTCCGCCATCCCATTCAGCTTTTTCTAATGCTGCGGAACTGTTGAGGTTTGTACAGCATTTAAGAGAGCTTTCAGGAGGAAAACCAATAGGATTTAAGCTTTGTATCGGTGATACCCGAGAATTTGAAGATATCTGCGTTCAGATGAACGTGCTGAAAATTTATCCTGATTTTATCACAATTGATGGGGCAGAAGGAGGAACAGGAGCTGCTCCACCTGAATTTTCTGATGGGGTAGGAATGCCTTTGGAGCCAGCTTTGATTTTTGTAAACAGAACCCTTAACAATTATAATCTTAGAAGTAAATTAAGAGTGATTGCCAGCGGAAAAGTTTTGACGAGCCTTGATATTCTGAGAGCTGTAGCGATGGGTGCAGATATGTGTAATAATGCGAGAGGATTTATGTTTTCCTTAGGCTGCATTCAGGCATTGAGATGTAATAATAATAAATGTCCTACGGGAGTTGCTACGCAGGATAAAATGTTGATTAAAGGTCTTGATGTGACGGATAAAGCAGAAAGAGTTTATCATTTCCATAAAAATACGCTTCATACCTGCAACGAATTAATTGCTGCGGCAGGAAAAAGTTCTTATGAAGAAGTTGATGCTACTATGTTTATGAGAGGAGATGAATTTGATCATTTAGCGGATCTCTATTTCCCAGATATTTTAGGGAATGTAAAGCAGAAAGCAAGATATTAAAAAAAATAAAAACCACTTCAATGAGAAGTGGTTTTTATTTTTTTATCTAAAATTAATTTTGATTTATAGGTCTAGCTTCAGTTTTATAAACCTGGAAATTAAATACAAAACTTCTGTTTCTGAATGAATATCCTGTATAATTATAATGAGGGTCTCTGGCAAACGCTGCTCTTGAAGGTACAATGATTACTCCCTGTAAATTATAATTAGCTCCGTTTGGAAGGTCAAAAGCTTTGAATTTTTGTAAGGCTTCATTAAATCCTTCGATCATGTAATATCCTTTTGTTTTAGCCACATCAGTAGTGGCATTTTTTATCAGCAAATTTTCGTCAGCTATATAATAATATGTTGGATCCAGAACTGGAGATCCTCCTCCGTCAATGACATTAACAAAATCACTTCCTGAAATAAACGCTACATTACCATCGGTGTTAGCCGCAAGATATGTCTTAGATCTCAGCATCATTTTTACAATATCTCTGTTACCGATTGTAGTACCGGTTACCGGTGGCGTAGAATCTTCCGGTTGTGCACCTGCTCTTACGATATATACAACTCCGGAAGGAAGTTTTACTGGTGCAGGGATCATTGCACTTAATTTTGTCTGATGATCATCTGCTGTATCCGTAGAACTGAATGCTTTTATATTCCCTTGGGCGTCTAGATAATTGGCATCTAAAAATTTATCAATAGACTGGTCATCATACGAATTCTGTACTGTAATATCTTCCGGCTCTACATAAGTAGAAGTATCATCATCATCTTTTTTACATGCAGTGAAGCACAATGAACCCGCAAGGATATATAAAAATATTTTTTTCATTTCAAAAAACTTTAATTACTTTACAAATAATATAACGGCAAAAGTATAAAAAATTATGAGAATAGATAAATTTTTGTGGTGCATTCGTTTTTATAAAACCAGAAGTATTGCAACAGAGGAGATTAAGAAGAACAGAGTTTCTATTGGAACATCTGCCGTAAAGTCGTCAAAAGAGGTCAAAGAAGGAGATGTTATTAAGATCAGAAAAAATCAGATTGATTATAAAATTAAAGTTCTCCAGATTCCGAAAAGCAGGATGGGAGCCAAGCTTGTTCCGCTCCATATCAAAGATGTGACAGATAAGGAACAGTATGAGTTATTAAAACTTCGTAAAGCTTCTCAGAATTATTACAGAATAAAAGGTGAGGGAAGGCCTACCAAAAAAGACAGACGTGATATTGATGATTATTCCGGAAATGATGTTGAAACAGACTTTACCGACTGGGATGATTTCTTTGGTGAAAGTGGTGGTGACTCCGAAAATCCTGAAAACGAAGATTAATCGATCATATGAAAAGCTCTAGAGATAGAGCTTTTCTATTATTTCCTGTACAATGTCTTGAGGTTCGCGAGAATCTGTGTTGATACTGTATTGAGCTTTTCCGTAAAACTCATTTCTTTCGAATAAATGTTTTGCTATAAATTCAGGAAGGTCTTCATCCGAAATTTTTGCAATTAATGGTCTTTTTTCTTTTTGCTTTGAAATTCTTTCCGCTAAAGTTCCGATAGAAGCCCTCAAAAAAATACTTTTTGAGTTAAGATTTATAATTTCCATGTTATTATAATAAACAGGAGTACCTCCACCAAGACTTAAAATTACATTTTCTTCCGAAGCGAGAATCTCTTCCAAGGTCTCTCTTTCCAGCTTTCTAAAGTAGATTTCCCCCTTTTTCTCGAAGATTTCAGGAATGGTTAATTTATTTCTCCTTGAAATCTCTTTATCGAGGTCAATTAATTTAAAATTTATTTTTTCGCTTAATATTTTGGAAATGTGAGATTTGCCACTTCCCATGTATCCAACCAGTGAAATTATCATGAATTTTTTTTAAACAAATTTGCGAAAAAGTTTTGAGATAAAGAAAAAACTCATATCTTTGCACCACTAAAAACGAGAGACATTATCACAGTGTTAATCGCTAATAAGTGACCGACTCGGTAGCTCAGCTGGTAGAGCAATACACTTTTAATGTATGGGTCCTGGGTTCGAATCCCAGCCGGGTCACTAGCAAGAAAATTACTAGATTTTGTAATTTAATTGCCTGCGTGGTGAAATTGGTAGACACGCCATCTTGAGGGGGTGGTTTCCTAAGGATGTGCTGGTTCGAATCCAGTCGCAGGCACACTGCAGAAAATTGAAATAATTGATACGATAACTAGAATTAGTTTATATTATCATTACAATTGTGACCGACTCGGTAGCTCAGCTGGTAGAGCAATACACTTTTAATGTATGGGTCCTGGGTTCGAATCCCAGCCGGGTCACAAAGTTTACTGAAAAGTAAATTTTTTTCATATTAATATTTTGTGATTTGGTGTTTCAAAGGCTTCCAAAAGAAGCCTTTGATTTTGAAAAATAAATTTTGCAAGTACAAAAAAAATTGTATCTTTGCACCGCTTAAAAAACGAAATTCATTTTTAATGTATCGTGAATAAGTGACCGACTCGGTAGCTCAGCTGGTAGAGCAATACACTTTTAATGTATGGGTCCTGGGTTCGAATCCCAGCCGGGTCACAAGTTTACTGAAAAGTAAATTTTTTTCATATTAATATTTTGTGATTTGGTGTTTCAAAGGCTTCCTCAAGAAGCCTTTGATTTTTTTTATATAAAGTATTTAACTTTAAGATTTCACAGAGAATATTAAAGTTAAATTCAGACTAAGCCAAATGCATGTTATCGATCAGTCGCACACCATCAACTACGACTACAATAAAAGCTCTGTAGTTTTTATCTTTGTAGAAAAAATCAGTCTCTTTTAATGTTTCTTCGTTCGCGATCATAAAATATTCCAGATGCATACCCTTTTGATCATCGAATATATCTTGTACTTTTTCTTTAATTTCAGAAACTGTAATATCCTTAAACCAACTGTTTACTTTTTTTAAAGTTTCATAAATGACTTTTGATGCTTCTTTTCTGTCTTCATGAAGTCTTTGATTTCTTGAGCTCAGTGCCAAGCCATTTTCAGCTCTGTAAATAGGGACTCCTTTAATTTTTACCGGCAGATTTTTCTTTTCAACCATTTTTTTAATAATAGCCAGTTGCTGGAAATCTTTTTCCCCAAAATAAGCATTGTCCGGCTTTACCTGTCTGAAAAGCTCTTCAACGACGGTTCCTACCCCATCAAAATGCCCGGGTCTTGATTTTCCTTCCATTTCATTTTCCAGTCCGTCAAAATCATAATGTTGGCTTTCTGCTTTTTCAGGATAGATATCAGTCACTTCTGGGATGTAAACAGCATCTACTAACTCCGAATTCTGAAGAATTAAAATATCTCTATTGATGTCTCTTGGATATTTTTCAAGGTCTTCCGGATTATTAAATTGAGTAGGATTAACAAAAATTGATGAAACAACCAGATCATTTTCTTTTCTTGCCTCTTCATATAAAGAAAGATGCCCATTATGCAGGGCTCCCATTGTAGGTGCAAAACCTATCTTTTTACCCATTTCTTTCTGTCTTTCAACGAAATCCTGTAACGTTTTTTTATTTTTTAAAACTTCCATAGTTTATATTAATAGTAATTCAAAAATACTAAAAATATCATATAATAAAGTGTCGTTTTGATAATTTGGAAAAGGGAATTATCGTAAAAAAATGTTAATTAAAATAATGTTGGATGTTTTTTTGTAATTTTGCACATTAAAGCAATTTTACAAAAATTAGATAGAAGTTTATGCCGAATCAAAAGATACTGTACATTACTACAGAGATGTTTCCATATCAAGAAGACACAAATATGGCTACCGTAGTAAACAAAATGGCACTTAAGATGCACAATGAGGGTAATGATGTAAGAGTTTTTATGCCAAGATTTGGACAAATAAGTGAGCGAAAATTCCAGCTTCATGAGGTAATTCGTCTTTCAGGGATGAATATTATTATTAATGATCTTGATCAGCCTCTAATTATTAAAGTAGCGTCTCTTCCGGGGGAAAGACTTCAGGTCTACTTTATAGATAATGAAGAATATTTCAAAAGAAAACAATACTACGTTGATGATGAAGGGAATCCTTTTGATGATAACGATGAAAGAGCGATTTTCTTTGCCAGAGGGGTTATTGAAACGATTAAAAAACTAAACTGGGTTCCTGATGTGATTCATTTGAACGGATGGATGTCTTCCTTCGTTCCTGTTTATCTTAAAACATATTACGAATCCGATACTTATTTCAAAGATGCAAAAATCGTACTTTCATTATACAATGAAAAAGAAGCACCTTTAGATAAAAATATTGCTGAAAAATTAGCATTTGATAATATTTCGGGATTAAAAGCGTTAGATAATCCAACAACTCAGAGTTTTGTAATTGAAAGTATGAAATATGTTGACGCTGTGATAAAAGGAGATGAATTTCTGGATGGAGACTTGGATAAAGCCTTCAATGAGACAACAACTTCTAAATCGGAATATCTCGATGTAGATTCTATAAATCAAATTTATTAAAAAAACACATTTTTAATGACTTATACAATTAAAAGGACATTCGCTATACTTTTTTTAGCGATTTTTGGAAGTGCATTACTGTATAATTGCGAACCTGATCCGGATACTTTAGGAGAACAGCTGCATTTAGACGATGCTGCGCAGGGTAATGAAAAATCCTTTAGTGTGATTGCTTTTAATATTGACAATCATGACAGTATCAGAAGTGATGCTTCTAAATTGACAAGTGCCGTACTGGGAGCTTTTAAAGAAGGGCAGTTTGGTATGCAGAGAGCTTCTTATCTTACACAATTAAGATTATCAACATACAACCCTGATTTTGGAACGAATGCTCAGGTAGACTCAGTGGTTTTAGTAATAAAGCCTACTTACGCTTCCGACTCTCTGACAACAACTACAGATGAAAATTATGTGTATCCTGATGGGAATGTTGATGCTAAAAAAGTAGTCAATACTTATCCTGTTAATAAATATGGTAGAGCCAAAAAACAAATGACTCTTCAGGTTCATGAGGTTCTTGACTTCTTAAACAGTCCTTCTGATAGTGTAAAGTCTAATAAAACTTATGCTGTTAACCCAACACCGCTTGCTTCTAAAGTATTTGACGGAAAGGTAAATACAGTCACAATCACTAAAGATTCTGATGCATCTTCGTTATTTGCAACAACTACTCCTGCCATCAGACTTCAATTAACTCCTTCGGTTTTCCAATCGAAAATTATAGCGATGAAAGGAAAGCCTGAACTTCAGGATGCTTCAAACTTCATCAGACATTTCAGAGGATTAAGAATTTCTGTTTTGGAAGATGATGGATATTTAATGCAGATCAGTCCTAATGATATGGAATTGATCATGTATTATAAATCGGATAAAACGGAGAACGGTACGACAACAAGACCACAAACTACTTATACATTTGCGTTAGGTTCTGCGAACGCACACATTGGTCAATACGAATATGACAGAACGGGATCTGCAGTAGCTTCAGCCTCTATAGGAAATAAAGTGACTGGAGATGAAAAGCTTTATACACAAGGTATGGGTGGAAACTCAATCGGTATTAAGATTCCTTCTACTACAGTTGACAGTCTTAAAAATTTATATCAAAATAATAAAGCTGCGATTATTAGTGCAAAAGTGAGAATTTATACAGACAAAAATGATTGGAATAAAAATACTTATGCAAAACCAACGGCATTTACTATTATTCAAAAGGATAAAGTAGATGGAGTAACAAAATCGACTTTCACAACAGACCTTACGGAGATAGCCGGTTCAAATAACTTTGCCATTTACAGAGCATTTAAATTGGACGAAGAACAGGCTTATTATGAGTTTACGGTTACAAAATCCGTGAAGGACCTTGTAGAAGCAGGAAAGAGCAATGCTGATAAATATTTTAAAATAGATCTTGGAAGCTTCCTGACAACAACGACAGGAACTTTAGCAGGATTCCAATATACATCCAGAGCATATATAAGAGATAGAGCTGTGTTTATTGGAAATGATGGAACTAACAAAAAAGTCAGCCTTAGAGTTATCTACGGGACAAAGTAAAAAAATTAAAAACACTTGATTAAATTATGTGCGGAATTGTAGGATATACAGGATTTCAGGACGCTTACGATATAGTTATTAATGGTCTTAGAAGATTAGAATACAGAGGCTACGACAGTGCCGGTATTGTTTTGGAAACAGAAAATAATAAATTGGAAGTTGAAAAAACAAAAGGGAAAGTAGATGATCTTGTTAATATCTCTAAACAACTAAAAGGTATAGCAAAAATAGGGATGGGGCACACGCGTTGGGCAACTCACGGAGTACCAAGTGATAGAAATTCTCACCCGCATTTATCAAATAACGGAAAAATAGCACTTGTTCATAATGGTATCATCGAAAATTATGATACCATAAAAACAATGCTTACAGAAAAAGGTTTCAGCTTTAAATCTGAAACTGATACCGAGGTATTGGTAAATCTTGTTCAGTATTTTATGGATTTAAATACCGAAATGGATTTCCCTACAGCAGTCAGATACGCCCTTAACGAAGTTTACGGAGCTTATGCAATTACTGTAATGCATGAAGATTATCCGGGAGTATTGGTAGTGGGAAGATTAGGCTCTCCATTGGCAATCGGTATCGGAGAAAAGGAATATTTTATTGCTTCTGATGCTTCTCCGTTTGTGGAGTTTACAAAAGAAGCCATTTATCTTGAAGAAGGTCATATGGCTACCATTTCATTGGAAAATGGAGTAGACATCAGAACAATCAATGATAATTCTAAAATAGAAGCTGAAATTCAGGAGCTTAAGTTGAGTTTAGAACAGATTGAGAAAGGTGGATATGAGCATTTTATGCTTAAGGAAATTTTTGAACAGCCAAAATCTGTACACGATACCATGAGAGGTAGACTGATTGTAGATGAGGGTGTTATTAAAATGGCCGGAATCTGGGATCATATCGAGAAATTCAAAAACGCAAACAGAATCATTATTATTGCTTGTGGAACTTCATGGCATGCCGGTCTTATCGGTGAATATCTTATCGAGGAGTACGCAAGAATTCCTGTAGAAGTAGAATATGCTTCAGAATTCAGATACAGAAACCCGATTATTACAGATAAAGATGTTGTGATTGCTATTTCTCAATCGGGAGAAACTGCAGATACGATGGCTGCTTTAAAATTAGCAAAAGAGAAAGGAGCATTTATATATGGTATCTGTAATGTGGTGGATTCTTCTATTGCAAGAATTACCGATGCAGGTTCATATACGCACGCCGGTCCTGAAATTGGTGTAGCGTCTACAAAAGCGTTTACAGCGCAGCTTACTATTCTTACTTTAATTGCTTTTAAATTAGGTAAACATAATGGTAACTTAGGAAATGCTGAATTTATGAGCTTAATTGCTGAGCTTGATGCTATTCCTAAGAAAATTGAAGATGTGTTAAATTCTACTCACGAATTGACTCAAAGCATCGCAAAAGACTTTATCAGTGCTACCAATTTCCTTTATTTAGGAAGAGGATACAATTATCCTGCAGCATTGGAAGGTGCTTTAAAATTAAAAGAAATCTCTTATATTCATGCTGAAGGATATCCGGCTGCAGAAATGAAGCACGGACCTATCGCTTTAATTGATGAAAATATGCCAATCGTAATTATTGCTCCTAAAAAAGGACATTATGATAAGATTGTAAGCAATGTTCAGGAAATTAAAGCCAGAAAAGGGAAAATTATTGCTGTTGTAAATAAAGGAGACAAACAGGTAAGCGCAATGGCAGATTATGTTATTGAGATTCCTGAGACTTCGGAATGTTTCTCACCAATCGTCGCGTCAGTGCCTTTACAGCTGCTAGCATACTATATTGCAGTGTATAGAGGAGCTAATGTAGATCAGCCGAGAAACCTTGCAAAGTCGGTAACGGTGGAATAATTATTTGTTGGAAATAAAATAAATTTAGATTTCTTCCGTTATTTCAAAAAAAATCTTAAAAGTTTCTTAAAAAAATTATATATTTACGGCTTAATTATAAAAATTAACATGAAAAGGATATTTCTTTTATTATTGTCTGCGTCAGTAGCATCGGTATCTTGTTCAGGTGGGGGATCTTCTTCAGTAGGGAAACCCGGAACAAAAGGAGAGTTGATACCAAGAGAAAAAACTAAATCATTTGTTGCAGAAAGACCATACGGAATGGTTGCAATCCCTGCAGGATCATTTGTTGCAGGTTTAGCAGATCAGGACCCTACAAATACCCCTGAGAAAGCAGCTTTGAAAACAGTTACTGTTTCCGCATTCTTCATGGATGAAGCAGAAACTACTAATGCAGAGTACAGAGTATTCATTAATTATGTAAGAGATTCTATCGCTAGAACTTTACTTGCTGAAGCTGCCGGTGAAGGGGGCGAAGGTAAAGGAAGAGGGACAAACATAGGAGATTATGCATACCTGGCTCAAAAAGAAGAAAATTTAACACCATATCAAGAATATTTAGAAGGACAAGGAGGTAGAGAAGATGACGGATACGATGCAACCAAGAAATTGGATTGGAAAGTTCCTTTGCACTGGTCTACATCTAAATATCCTGATGTAGAATACGCAGAAGTGTTAGAATCTATGTATTTACCAGCTTCTTCAAGAGTATCTAATGAAAGAATTCTTGATGTTAGTAAATTGAAATATACGTACAGATGGGGAGATATGGATGCTGCGCTTGCTGAGAAAGAAAGAGGTGTAAACTACCTTAGAAGTTCTAGTATTGCTATTTATCCTGATACAACTGTTTGGGTTAAAGATTTCCACTTCGCTTATAATGAGCCATTATTTGAGCAATATTTCTGGCACAAGGCTTATAAAGATTATCCTGTTGTAGGAGTTACTTGGGATCAGGCAAGAGCTTACTGTAACTTCAGATCAAAATTGAAATCTGACTACAACGAAAGTTTAAAAAGAAAAAAACAAAGACCATTAGTGTTCCGTTTACCTACAGAATTTGAGTGGGAGTACGCTGCAAAAGGAGGTATGCAAAATGCTACTTACCCTTGGGGAGGTCCTTACTTGATGGATGACAGAGGTTGCTACCTTGCAAACTTTAAACCAAAGAGAGGTAACTACATGGAAGACGAGAAAAAAGGTACTTATACATATGCAGCTCCAGTAAAGAAATTTAAGAAAAATGGATTTGGGTTATATGACATGGCTGGAAACGTTTCTGAATGGACTGTATCCGATTATAACAACTCTTCATACGGATTCTCATCTACTCTAAACCCTACTACTAAAGGGCAGACGGATACAAGAAAATCTGTAAGAGGTGGTTCTTGGAAAGATGTAGGATATATGTTGATGACTGGTTCTAGAGATTGGGAAAGAAAAGATTCAGCTAGAAGTTATATTGGATTCAGAACTGTACAGGATATTCCTGAAGCAGCTGTTAAACCAAGGAGAGTTAACAGATAATCTTCGCACAACTATTTTTCAATAACAATTTTATTTAACATTAAAAAAAACTAACTTATATGTTTAAGACTAAAGATGCTTGGATGAATTTCTTCTATTCATTCGGTGCTGCAATTGTAATTCTTGGAGCTTGGCTTAAAATTACTCACATTACTTTGGGGCCTATTAATGGTAACATAGCTCTTACTGTGGGACTTATTACTGAAGCAATTATCTTCATCATCTTCGCATTTGACCCTCCAAAATCTGAAGAGTCTTATGCTTGGGAAAATGTTTATCCTGAATTATTAGATAAGCATGCTAACCCAAATCCTTTACATTCTAATGTATCTTCTAGAAATAATAATGCTGCTGCTCAATTTGCTGAATTAGAGAATTCTCTTTCAACTAAATTAGACAAAATGCTTGAAGACGCTAAGTTAGACGTTCAATTATTCGAAAGATTAAGAACAGGTATCGATAAATTTTCAAATTCTGTTGATCAGATCAATCAAACAGTAGATGTTTCTGCTTCTACTCATAAATATAATGATCAGCTTAATAAGGCTGCAACTCACATGGAAAGCATGAATGCTTTATATGCAATGCAGTTGGAAAGCGGTAAAAAACAATCAGAATTTGCTAACAAATACGTAGCAGATATGCAAAAATCTGCTGAACAATCAGAAAAATTCAATCAAGAGTTACAAGGTCTAACATCTAACTTAAATAACTTAAACAGAGTTTATGGTGGTATGTTAACTGCGATGAAATCTTAATTTCCTGACCCATTTTCTAAATTTAACTACTTAATCAAAAAAACAAAGAAAAAGAATGGCAGCAGGAAAACAGACCCCTCGTCAGAAGATGATCAACCTAATGTATCTGGTGTTCATCGCTATGATGGCCCTAAACATTGATGCAGAAATCATCAGATCATATTATGATTCTACCAAAGCTCTTAATGAAACAAGAACTTTAACTGAAAAGAAAAACGAAAAGATTTTCGAGAAAACCCTTGAAGCAAAAGCACAGCAGGTACCAGATACTTATGCTCAGCCTTGGGAACAGTATAAAGTTTTGAGAGATAAGATCAACAGCCTGGTAGATCATGCTCAAAAAATTAAAGACCAATTAAAAAAGAAATCAGAATTTCACGATAAAGATCCTAAAACAGGAAAAGATATCGATGTAAGTGAAAATTTTGCCGCATTAAATAATAATGAAGCAACTACTGAATACTTCTTTAAAGAAGGAGATGAAAATAGCCCTTCGAAAGGTGCTAATGATTTAAAAGCTAAAATTGATGATGTAAGAAATTATATCAACAGTACTTTTGGTAATAATCCTCAGTTAAAAGATTTAGTGGAAAGAGCTAATAAATCTTTAATTGCTGAATATCCAAAAGGAAAATCTCCAAATGAGAAAACTTGGTTCCAGAATAAATTCTACCATCAGCCGCTAATTGCAGCGATTTCGAATTTAGAAATTATTCAAAATGATGCAAGAAACGTACAATCTGATGCACTAGCTTTAATGCTTCAGGAAAAAGTAGATGCTAGTATCAAGTTCTCAAGCTATGAAGCTATTGTTTCTGCTCCGGTAGATGTAGTAGCTGGAAAACCGGCTGAAGCAGTTATTATGTTAGGAAACTATTCTAACAGTAATAAAATTGTAATGTCAGGAGTTAGCAGACAGGAAAACGGAAAAGGATATGCTTCACTTAATACTGGTGGAATTGGTCCTCATACTTTAAGTGGTAATATTACATTAACTGATGCGACAGGTAAAGCACAAAGCTTCCCTTTCACTCATACTTATAATGTTATTGCTGGTCCGCAAGAAGTAAAACTTCAAAAAGGTTTATTACTTTCTGCTGATAAGATGAACGTAATGTATAGAAATCTTGATAACCCGGTTACAGGTTCTATCTTAGGTGCTGATAATGCTAAACTTTCATTATCTGCTCCGGGAGCTGTTGTTAAGAGTACAGGTCCAGGTAAATGGGATGTAAAACCAGGTGCAGGAAATATCTTAAAGATTACTTTATCAGGAACAGATCCTTATGGTAAAGCTTTATCTCAGGTATTTGAATACAGAATTAAAAATGTACCACCGCCGCAAGGTCAGATCAGAGGGAAAAATATGTTGACAATGCCTGCAACTTCAGTTGAAAACCAGTCATTATCAGCTACAATTCCAGACTTTGACTTCCCAGTATCTTTCAATGTAACATCGTTCATGGTTAGAGTTCCGGGTAGAGCAGCAATGCAGGTACAGGGTAATTCGTTACAAGGTGCTGCAGGTATGTTCAAAAATTTAAGACCTGGAGATGGTGTTTATATATTTGAAATTAAAGCGTCGGCTACTGGTTTAGGTACCCAACAAGTTGGAAATATATCACCTGTATTAATTAATATCCAATAAAAGTATTATGAAAAAATATATTAGCAGTTTTTTAGTTTTAGTTTCTGGTTTTATGTTTTCCCAGACTATCCTAAACGCTTCTTCTCCGGAAGAGTTTAGAAAAATGAGAGCTGAAAACAAAATGAAAGTTGGAGATACAGTCATTGACAAAAAAGTTAAGCCTTTAGAATATGGGTTTGTTGATGATAAAGATATCATGAAAAGTATGTTTGTTTGGGAAGTTATTGATATGAATGACAAGATCAATCAGCCATTCTATTACAATAACCCGGATGGATTATTAGCTACACAAACAGTATCTCTATACAAACTTCTATTAGATGGTGCTTTAAGCGGTCAGATCGCTGAAGTTTATGATGATGAAAATTTTGTTCAAAGACTTACTCCTCAACAAATTAAGGACAGATTGGTGAGTGTACGTGTTGATGACGAAGCTGTAAATATCTTAAACAGTGGACGTCAATTGACTGAACAGGAGAAGAAAGAGCTTACTGACGTTTATGAAACAACAACTGATAAAGTTAGAGTTTTAAAAGTGTTCGGTATGTGGTTTATCGATAAGAGAGACGGACAAATGAAGTACAGACCTTTGGGTATTGCTGCAATGGGTCCGGATCCTCAGATGATCGGTAGATTAGGTCCTGATGGGCAGCCGCTTGCTGGTGCTAATGATTTGATCGATCTTTTCTGGGTATATTATCCAAACGCAAGAGATATCTTAGCTAATAATTTTGTTTATAACAGAAAGAATACATCTGCTGATTTATCTTTTGATGACTTGATCAATGCAAGAAGATTTTCTTCTGTAATATTCAAATCTTCAACAGGTTTAGGTGATGGCGTTATTAAAGACTACATTCCTAGAGATGCTGATGACCAGATCGAAGAGAGCGACAGAATTAAAGCTCAAATCCTTCAAATGGAAAATGATATGTGGAATTACTAGATTTCACTTGATAATTATAGAAAACCTGAGTACTTTTACTCAGGTTTTTTTATTATGAAAAATGTAGATTATATTATAGTAGGAGATGGCTATGCAGCATTGTTTTTTGCCCATCAGTTGATTAAAAATAATAAGTCTTTTGTTCTGTTTTCGGAAGACAAAAAAAATGCTTCGCAGGTTTCTGCAGGAATTATAAATCCTGTTGTTCTTAAGAAATTCACAACATTCTGGAAGGCTCAGGAACAGATCGACTTTCTTAAAGATTCTTTGAAAGAAATTGAATCTTATACCGGAGAAAATTATTTAATAGAAGCTCCTATTCACAGAATTTTTCATGATGAAAATGAACAGAAGCTTTGGCTTAAAAAATCAGATAATAATGACCTTGTTCAATTTTTAGACAAAAAATTCGATCATTTAGAGGTAGTAAAAAATGATTTTAATTCGGGAAAGGTTAATCAGTCTGCCAGACTTAATGTAAGTGGATTTTTCATGGGTTTATTTAGTTTTCTAAAAAGAAATTCAAATTTTATTAATGAAAAATTCGATTATTCGAAAATTGATACTGAAAATTCCATATATAAAGATTTTAATTTTAAAAATATTATTTTCTGTGAAGGAATGGGAGTAAAAGAGAATCCTTTTTTTTCTGACATTGAAGTAAATGCTAATAAAGGTCATCATATTAAAGTAAAGCTTTCTAAAGACCTTCCTCAAAATATTACGATTAAAAAGAAACACTTTTTATTTCCTACCAATAATGGACTTTATTTTTATGGCGGAACCTATGACAGGGAACAGCTTCATCATAATATAGATGATTATGCGGTAGATCAACTGGTTAAAGGCTTATCAGAGTTTTATCCTTATTATTTTGAAGTAAAAGAAGTCAATTTCGGTTTCAGACCTACCGTAAAAGATAGAAGACCTATTATTGGAAGACATTCTGAGTATGTTAATTTGTATGTATTTAACGGTTTAGGGGCAAGAGGTATCTTAAATGGCTGCTATTTTTCAAAAAGCTTATTTGATTTTATTGAAATTAATATTCCTTTGCACGAAGAAATTTCATCGAATAGATTTAAATAAAAAATAAAATAGGAAGCAAATACCTGCAAATAGATTGGGATGAGTCTCTATAAACAGCATATTTACATTCCTATTTTCCACTTCACTCTAATTTTAAATTGTAAATTATTAATAATTAGAAAAAATGAGTATAATTGTATTACACTCATTATTTAAATCCTTATTCGGGAACAAATTTGTGTTTTACTAACTTGAGAATGATGGTACAAATATAGACTCATTCCTTTGAAAATTTATTACTACAATACTACTCGGATAATTTAATTGTTTGAATTTTAATTATTTAAAATATTGTTGAAGTGTTTTTTAAGTACCTATATTTATTTTTATAGTAAAAAATTTGAAAAGAAAACATAAAAAAACCTTTAAGAACTTAAAGGTTTTTTTTAATTAACAGATATTAAAGGTCCATCATCCACTTATTGAGATCAATATCTGATGAGAGATCTAATTTTTTTCGTAATCTATATTTTCTCGATTCTATCGTACGTACCGATATATTTTTATACTGAGCAATTGTTTTTGTAGAAAGATTTAATCTTAAAAATGCTGAAAACTTAATATCATTTGCCGTTAAATTCGGATATCTGGAGGTGAGTGTTTCATAAAATTCCGGATAAACTTCTTTAAAACGGGTAAGAAAAAACGGATCGTTTGTCATGGCTAATTTTGATAATTCCTCAAAGGCTTCATTTAGCTTACTTTTCAATTCATCAGTCTCATGCAATGTTTCACTGATGATTTCTTCAGTTTCTTTTTGCTTTTTGATGTATTTTCTTACAATATAGGCTACGATAATGACAGATGCAATGATGATAGCAGATATAGCAATGAAATATTTTATTCTTTCATTTTTTTCCTTTTCATTTTCCTGCTTAATAATTTTATCGATAGGAATACTTAATGCTTCTCTTTCAGCAGCATCTATGCTGTCTTTTATGTCTGAATATTTTTCAAGATATTCGTTTTTTTTCTCAACATTATTGAGATGCTTATAGGTGTCAGAAATTACTTTATAAGCACTTTTAATATCTGTTTTTCGGGATAACTGTTCTGATATTTCGAGAGATTGCTGATAATAGCTTAATGCTTTTTCATATTCCTGTTTTTCTGTATATAATTTTCCAAAAGTAAATAAGGTAATTGATTTTTGATAGAGACTGAAGTCTCCGGCTAAATTAGCAGCCTTATTCAGATAATACTCAGCGGTATCTAATTTTTTATTTTTAAGATGTTTTTCTGCGATATAAACGAATGTTAAAGGCTGTGCTGTAAGCTCAAGACGTTTTCTTTGGTAAAAATTCAAGGAATCAGTATTTCTCAACTCTTCAAAATTTCCTATTTTCCAGGTGTAATAAAAATACAGTAATCTTTCTCTTTCTTTTCTCTCTGAAATTTGCTTGGCAAAAATAATAGACCAGTCAAGGTTGTTGTTGGATTGTTCAAGAAGTCCTAATGAAGCATAGTTTCGTCCATACTCACCGTAGAGTTTTGCGCACAAAGTGAAGTTTTTTATTTTCCTGAGATTATTTTCTGCATCTTCCAGATATTTCAGACTTTGTTTATATTCATGAAGAAACCATGAAAGGCCTCCAAGATTGATTTGAGCGGCAATTATTCCTTCTTTATTATCACTTTTTTTATATTGCTGAAGCGCGTTTTCATTTAATGAAATACTTTTGGCTATATTTCCTTCTATTCTGTATTTATCGGTTAAACTATCAAGTTTTTTAATGGAATATGTTTGTGCATAGAATGGCACAATAAATAGGAACAATATTGCATATACTATTTGCCTGAAATAATTATTTAACATATTTATGTATTTAAATGCAAAATTAGATGATAAGATTATTATTATGATTAACTAAGTATTTTAATAATATCATTATGTATTTATTCTTAATATAAACAATTGGTCTTTAAGCTTAAAGTATTAGTTATTAATGTGTTAAAAATGACGGTAATTTTCATTGCTTTCACTTATTTAAATTTTTAATCCTCATTGTTTTGAATAATATAAAGTTAATTAATAAAATGATTGTTTTATTTATTCATATTTGAAAATTATTTAAAATTTTTTAAATTAACTAATCCACAACACCTTTTATAAAACAAAAGTTTCTACAAAATGTAGAAACTAAAGATAAATCAACTTTATCATTGATTTAAACACACATATTTAAAACTGAAAAAAATCTTTTTTAAAGAGGACACAAGCTGCTAACAGTTTAGTTTGTTAAAGTTAGCAGACTTGCGGATCCTGCTTCTTTTTACTTAATATTATGAAGGTGTATTTTCTTTGACTTAAAAGGGGAGGCAAATAACCAGTTAAAGATTGGGATGAGCTCTAAAAACCGGATTATTTGCACTTCCTCTTCACTTAATAACAATACTATATGAACTCATGATTTTGGTGTAATATTTAATTTAAAAATGAATTTTGGCACCCCACTTTTGGTTAATATAAAGAAACTTCTTGCACATTTGTATTTTTAGATCATGTGTAGGTGCCATAAATTCAATAGCTTGTAGAAGAGTAACTCCAGTGTTTAAAATGTTTTTTCCATTTGGCCACTGTATTTCTGCTAAGCTTAAAATGATTAGCCAATTGGGTATTGTTCAAATCATTTTTTTCTTGGTATTCTAAAATTTCTTTAATAGACTGTTCGTCATACGATCGATGCTGCTGATCAAAAGTATTGGTCTCCCGATCTTTCATTCCAAAGATGATATTATTTAGTTTTATGACATCTAGTATGGAGACTTCTTCTTTTTTTAAAATGGTCTCACAGGCAATTTTTTTATTGGGATGCTTCCTGTTGATGATGTCACAATAGATTTGCTTATAGTTTGGGCTAGACTTTTCCATATTTTGTTGATTTTGTGTATTATTTATTCAGTGTTTTTAGTTTTGTTTTATTATTTTCATGTTTGCGGTATTTTACAGTCCATCTGTGAAGTGTTGTTTTGGGAATCCCATATTTATCAACTACCTGGTTAATATTTTTCTCTCCGGTTTGTATAAGTTCTACAATGAAGTCAATCACTTCTTTTGTGTAAATATTTTTTCTAAACTGTGGTAATGAAGTATTTTTTTCCTTTTGATTGGTGTAAACATTACTTTGTGGCGAAAAAAGAATGAGATGCTGAGAGTATATTCTGAAGAAATCATATTCTAAAAGTTTACTCCATTTTAAAAGGATATCGGTATCTATATTTTTCTGCTCATACATGTATTCAATCTCTACTTCTGTACAACTGAAAAAATTACAGATTCTAGAGATGTCAATATCGGATTCTAAAACTCTTTGCTTTATTAAAGCTCCTGCATTTATATTTTTAAAAGTCTTCATAACAATTTTTTTGAGATTAGATTAATTTATTCCTTATCGCGAATTGTTAAACAAATCTAGGCGACTGATCTAAATAATAACCAATTCAGAGTGTTAATTGACGTTAATGATATGTATTAATTTATGTGTTAATCGTTAATTTTTAATTTTTTAAATAGTTGGTTGTTAGGTTTTTAATTTTTTTATTGTGTTAATTTATTATACTGCTTAATCAATTGCTTAACTTAAGTTGCTTATGATGTATTATTCACTGCGAAATATTAAACATTGATGTATTGTTTCGGAATAAAATACTTCCAAGTGCTTATTTTGGATATTTTTTTATAAAATTTTCACTTTTGAAGGCTTCATTTTTCGTATTTCCCTGAGAATATATTTAACTAAAAGTTTTTTTTTATAGATGTTAAATAAGTGCTTTTTGATTTTTAATTTATGTTTATAGTTAAACAGCCAATTAATCAACCTGAATCGTGAAACAGGAGTGTTATTTTTCTAAATTACAAGATGTTTCGTACTTTAATCTACATCTTTATTGCTTTAAGCTCTATTTATTCTTGTCATGCTAAAAATGATAATGAATATTTTTATGGAATTGACAAAGAGATTACTCCAATTAATCATAATAAAGAGAAACTAAAATCTTTATACCGCCGGGAGTTCGACAAATACAAAAAAACACACGAGCTTAAATATCTGTTAAGCAGTAAATATGTTGAAAACTCTTTGTACTCTGATGATAAGTTGAAAAAGATATCTATTATCTATGAAATGCTCAGAATTAATGATGATGAATATACATATATTACGGTTGCATGTAATTTTTTTCTGGGTCTGGAACTTGAAACGACATCTCCGAAACTAAGCCTTCAGTTTTTAAATGAGGCTATAAAAATAGAAGAAAAAGAACCTACGAATATGTTTTTACCTCATATATATCATATGAAGGGCAGATGGTATTTAAATCACGGTAATTATTCAGTGGCTAAGCAATATTTCAATAGAGCATTACAGAGTTTTAAAAAAGAAGATAAGTTATATATCGCATCCATGCACAATAACTTCGGGTTGTGTGATTTTAATATGGGGGATATTGATCGGGCAATAGAGGAAACCCGCTATGGCATTAAAATTTTAGAAAGCGTAAAAAATTTAACTGAAGAAGAGTTGTTTTTTTTATATGATATGAAAGGCAATCTGGGTGATTATTATGTATCTAAAAAAAACTTTCCGGATGCTGAAAGATATTTGAATATAGAAATTGAGTTTTATAAAACCAGAGATAAATATTCTCTGAACGTCATTCAGAATCTATCAACCCTTATTAATTTATATAGAATTTGGGGCAATAAGAAAATGGAGGATGAAAAAGAAAAAGAAATAATACATACTATCCTTGCAATTTATCCTAAACTGAATATTACGACCCAAAAGATCATGGCTTGTGCCATATTACAGAAATATTATTCTAAAACGAATGATTTGGAAAACCTTAAAAAATATTCTAATGAACTTTTAATTTTAAACAAAAAACGGAATAAGGAAATTATTAAAGATTTAGATAATGTTTCTGATATCTTAAATGGATATATTATTAAAAATATCAATCAGGAATATGATTATCAGATTGAATACCAGAGAAGAAAGAGTATATTTTTAATTGTTCTGGTAATGGTTCTCGTGGTCATTTTTGCCAGAGCCCTATTAAACATCAGAAAAAAGAATCGTGAAGAAAAATACAAACTGGAAACCCAAAATATCATTCTTGAAAATAATAAAGAAGATCTTGAAAAAAATATCGAGATGCATAGAGGTAAGATTGAAAACCTGCATCTGAATCTCAATCTGAAGATGGAAACCGAAAAAGCATTTCTTGAACATTTGAAAAAAATTAAAAAATCAAAAAATATTGATGCCGAAGAAACAGTTAAAGATCTCTTTTTTAAAATTAATAACTTACTCCAGATCGATGAGAAAAATCATAACTTAATGAATGAGAGTAGTGTAGAGAATGATAAATTCATGAAAAAGCTTTCCGGAATGTTTTCCGGTCTTACGGAACATGAAGTCAAATTATGTGTTTATTTTAGGTTAAACCTGAGTTCAAAAGAGATTTCTTTACTGGAGAATATTACGCCCGGAAGTGTCAGGGTTTATAAAACAAAAGTGAAATCTAAAATGAAGCTAAGCAGAGAAGAAGATCTTTCTGTTTTTTTAAATTCAATAAAATAATAATTCCATTACAGATTGTCACGAAATTTCTTATCTTCAACAATGATTTGAATTAATTTTAAACTATGAATGAAAACATTTTAGGAATTATAGCAGGGGTTCTTACCTCTGCCGCTTCAGTTCCCCAGCTTGTTAAAGTTTTGAGGAAAAAAAATGTAGACGATATTTCATGGCTTATGCTTTTAGTGCTTATTTCAGGGCTTTCTCTCTGGGTTTGGTATGGATTTATTAAAGATGAACTTCCTATTATTCTGTCCAATATTTTCGCTGTACTTTTAAATATTTCTTTACTGATCTGCTATATCATTTATAAAAAATCATAATTTTAAATAAAACATTTTTCGAATCATTAATGTCTCATCATTATTTTTTTCTTAGAATAACTCTAATAATCAGTCTCGCTTTTTTATTTTTTAACTCTACTTTATTTCTACTCTTGATTTATTTTAAAATATTGTATATCAATATTTTATATTGGTGGAGTGGATTTGCAGTATGTGTTTTTTGTGTTCTTGGTTCTACATTTGCAACCGATAAATCCGGATTGAAAAACAAAACACTAAAAATTAAGAAAAAAAATGGAAAACAAATTTAAGCGTCCGAATATCTCAGAGTATCTGCATTGCCTGTCAATTATTTTGATTTATTTAAGATAACGATTCTAAAAACACAGACAAATTTCTACTGAACGTCAAAATTCTCACACTTTAACAATCAAAATTTAACTTCATGTTCTGTACATATGGCTTATTTAGAGCGATATGCAGATAAATATGAGTTAATAAACACTAAGAAAATGAAAAACAGAATTACTTTTATTTTTGCTCTCGGAATGGTGGGGCTTACTTACGCACAGATTGGGATTAATCTTGCAACTCCTAAAGCTACATTAGATATTAGTGCGAAAGCCTCAACCGGAAAGGCCACTGCAGCTGAAGGTCTTCTTATTCCGAGGGTTGACAGAGAAAGAGCTCAATCAATGACAAATATTGCCACTTCTACGTTAATTTATGTAAACAGTATTTTAACCGGATCGAAAACCGGAATTGCAGTTAATATAGATGCGGAAGGATATTATTATTTCAATGGAAAAGAGTGGGTGAAGCTCAATGTTGATCAGGATAATAATCTTTATAACATTAATGGTACTCTTTCAGGAAATCGTATTGTTACTCAGAATTCAAGCTCATTATCTTTTAATGCTGAAGCTATAAATGCTTTTTCCATTAATAAAACAGGTACGGGAGCTGGAAATATTTTGTCTGTAGATGCCGCTAATAAAAGAGTGGGAATCGGAACTATTGCTCCAAACGCAGACTTACAGATTATGGGTACAGAAATGAGATTGGGAGGACCTGCAACACAATCCGGAAGTACAGCCAATCCGGTGATGAGGATTCATTCGAATGCCAATAAAGATGCTTCGGGAGGTTCTTTGTTATTCAGTGAAAATGATCCTAATTATGGATATTATATAAGACACAATACAGAAGCAGGTGCAGTTTACGGAATGGATGGTCTGGCAATTGGAGCGTCACAGGCTGGTAAATACTCCTTTGCTCCGGCAAAACCAGGTGTTTTTATCTCAGATAATCAAAGTGTAGGTTTCGGAACTTCCACGCCTCAGCAGGTTTTTCATATTGATGCCAACAGAGATAATAATATCAATACTGCTCCTACGGCTGCTCAGGCTTCAAATGATATTGTTATTACTAATAATGGTAATATGGGGATCGGGACCACATCACCGAATAGTAAGCTGGATTTGGGAAGTACCTCAAGTATTAAAAAACTGTCAGTTTATAATAATGCTTCAGGGACGGATTTTTATGGATTGGGGACATCTGCAAATACTTTAGAGTTCCGTGCCGGGACTACTGCAGCAAATGAGCAGGCGGGTATGGTTTTAAGAAATAATGGAAGAGTAGGAGTGGGAACAACGATTCCTCAGGCTACTTTTCATACTTTGGGAACAAGAAGATTTGAAAATGCTACGCCCAATTCGGTTGCTGTAGGTGCTGTAATGACGGCTGTTGATAACAACGGTACAGCAGAATGGAAGACACCTGTTGCAGAAGCTGTCGTAGGTCAGAATATTGCAGGTGCCGGAATAGATATCCCGTTTACAAATGCAGATGGTGTTTATAAATATACGGGAAGATACATTACTTTGCCTCCTGGAAGATGGGCGGTTACCATTACTCAGTTGGCTCAAATTTCCGGAGCATTGGATAACGATGACTGGATGTTTGTAAGAAGTACATTTTCAGAAGAAAACCTGGCAATTAATGCAGTGGGAACAAGATCAGGAGATGTTACAGGAGGACCGACTCTAATGAGTTTTAAAGTACAGGGGCCGGCTACAGCTACTAATCCTCAGCAGTTTTCGGTATTTCAGGGGACTATTTTTATTAATAATACATCCGGAGGAAATAAAACGTATCGATATATCGCGGGAAGTACGGTGACAGGTGGAAGTCCCAATTCTGCTACTATCATCAGACAGTATGGAGGTGGATGGAGTGAGAGCTCAATTTATGCTACAGCGATTAAGTAAAAATAATTAATAAAAAAGATTTGGTTTATTTATAGTGAGTGGGGGTATTTTTAATACCTCTGCTTTTTTATTGGAAAAAGAAAAAGCCGAAGCAGACACTTATCTGTTTCGGCTTTTTGTTTATGTAGAATGGTTAGTAGAATCTGTTAATTCTGTAATACAAATTTTGCTAACGGAGCCATTCTGGCTTTGTTAAGAGTCAGCGTATTACCATTTACAGAATAATTGTCAGCAGTCAACAGCGCTTTCGTAAATAATTGTTCTGTTGCGAGGTCTTCACAGGCCATCATAGTAGACATTCCCTGATTGAATTTTATACGCATAACTTCCGGTTGGATTTCAAAAGTTCCGCCTACACCGTTGCATCCTCCGTTTCCTTCATATCTCATGTCGGACATGTTCAGTTTAAAATAAGGATTGCTTTTTTGATTTACCAAAGCAATAGGTTTTCCGTTGATCTCTGTGAGCTTCCAGGTTTTTCCGGTAATATCATTGGTAGGTTGTGTCGGCTTTACTGTTACCGGCTTGCTCATACAAGAAGTAAGTGCGATACCTAAAAATAAAATAGATAGGTAACTGAATAAATTTTTCATAGTCTGTTATTTTAATTAAGTAATTAAAAAAGGGATATGCTAATAGGATGCCATCTTTGTAGAACCTGAAGAATGACTTTTTTTAGAGTGGAATAAAACCATATCGTAATCTTTTTTCAGGAAAGAAACACTTCCTCTGATATTAGAGTATTGATATTCGGAATTATTTGCGGTATAATCTGGAAGGTCTTCGCTTTTTTTAAGCTCGTAGGTTTTACCGTCAAGACGTATAGTGGCTGTATTTTTTGTATGGTTAATGGATACCTCCATTTGTTCTCCCGATTCATCAGTGAAAATATCTTTGGTTATTTCATTTTCAGTATCTACAGGAGTTGTAATGATAGTTTCTGTTTCCTTGCTTGAATGCTTACACGCTACTACGGACAGGACCAAAAATCCCATTACAAAGGTTAGTAATAATTTTTTCATAGTGATAAGTGATTTTTATGTGTTGCATGAATGGTGATATTAATATTCTTTAAATTTACGAAAAAAATAAATTTAAATCTGTTAATTTTAGATAAATTAATTAAAATATCATATAATCATTGATTGTTGAAATATGTATTTTTTTCTTTAAATAATCCAAGATCCCTGGATTATTAATTTGTACCTTCTGAAATATAAAAAGGAACAAAAATAAATCTGTTCCTTTTTTAATAGGCTGTGTTTCTAGAATCTATGGTGCTTTGATTTGATCAATTGTAAAGAATGCTTTAGTGGTATTGCACGTTCCTGAGGGACAGGTGGTTGCATTTCCGGCACTGGCGGGAGAAGAAGATCCCATCATATAATATAATTTATAGAATGTTTTATCATTTCCGTCATTGGATGTCCAGGAATATAGACGCTGCTCGGGCATTCCGCCTGCGTAAGTTTCCGGATCTCCCCAATAAGGGTTGGTAGTAGCGGTTTGAATTCTGGCTCCGGTTGTGGCATCTATTAAACCGGAACTAGATGTAGCGTTATCACCGGCCCAGGCATTGGGTGGAAGTCTCAACTGGTTTTGCTGATAACCTCCTGCTCCGCTCCAAAGGTAATGTCCGTTGGAAATAATTTCTACATTGGCAGCACTGTTATTTCTGATCTGTAAATTTACCTGTGAAAATGCAGAACTCGCAGGAATAAAAGTTCTTACAGAAAACTTTCCGTCTGGAGTGTTTATAGAAAGTGCATATCCGGCTCGTCCGTTATCCGTAGTTGAGACCAGAGGTCCCATTACGGCAATGCTTTCAATACTGGCAATATTTGTGTTTCCGCCTCCACCACCTCCAGAAGTGTTAAACACTCTCCATTCGGTGCCGTTCCAGAAATAATAGCCTGGAGTTAGAACAGGTCCGGTGTTATAGATCAGTAGCCCAGTGGCATTTGGAGCTGTTCCTAATTGCATACTGGCTGATGTAAGACTGATACGAGGTCCCAAAATTCCCTTATTGGTAGATTCGATATCTAAAATTGAGGAAGGGTTTGGAGAAGCGGTTCCAATGCCGACTTGGGCAAATCCGAAGGTCGAGACAAAAAAAAGCCCTGCCATAAAAGAAATTTTTTTCATAGTTTGATATTGGTTTCGGGGTTACGGTCGTTTTTTAGGATCAATCTCTGTAATGTAATATCACATCTGAGGGATTAATTTAATGTAAATATAAGATATATTATCATATCAATGTTAATAATTCATAATAATTTATATTAATGTTATATGAAATTAATTTTTAATATCATTTTTATATTTGTTTACAATCAAATTAGGAGTATCAGAATTCTCTAAATAATGATTTTAAGTAGGAAATGTATGACCGATATGTGAATATTAAAGGTATTCAACGCGTTTATTGACGATTATTTAAATTTATTCTGACAAACGAGAAAGGGGTATTATCTTTAATAATGATTTGATTATGAAACAAAAACAAAGGTCGATTTTAATAAAAAACGTTATTTAAAAACCTTTTCAGCTTATTTAAAGGAGAGTTAAATATTGTTAATATGTGTAATAATCATAAAATTAGTTAGAATCGTATTTAATCTAAAGCTTACCTTTGCACCTTCATTATGAGAAATTATATAGTATACTTTTTGACGAGCCTTTTTCTGCTATTCGTAGTGGAAAGTAAGATCAATGTCAAAACGTTACGCAATGACTACAATAGTCATACTTCTCATAATTTACCCAAAAGAGCAAACCGCTTAAACCAGACCTACGAAAAACTTTCTGTACAGCAATCTTCTGATGATCCGGGAAATGCTTATTCATTAGAGCTTACAGAAGATGATTTTCAATTGTCAGATACCTTTCAGGCAGTTGTATTTTTTGCAAGTGTCTTTACACTGGTTTATATTTTCGGTTTAAAAAGCTTTAAAAGATCAAAGCCGGTCATTCATGGCTTTTTATCTCACTTTTCCTCTATAAAAAGGTTCATTCTGATCCGTTCTATCAGAATATAAGATTTCATTTTTCGATTTATTTTCCATCTCAATCCTGAGTTGGGAGCTGTATGCGTTGTGTTTTATGTAATTGTCACAGCGTTAATACTTTCATTACCTTTTTTTATTTAATTTTAAAACATTAACGATTTATATACACTCTAGAATTATGATGAAAAGAGTTGTCGCAAGCATTGCGCTAAGCAGTCTTTTTTTGTTCACAAGTTGCAACAAGAAAAAAGAAGAAAAAGAAGAAGCTGCAGTTTATCCTGTTACCTCTCCAGTAGTAATGGATACGGTAATTGATAAAGAATATGTAGCTCAGATCCAGTCTGTAAAGAACATTGAAGTTCGTGCACAGGAAAAGGGTTTTCTTGAGAAAATCTATGTAGACGAAGGACAGTATGTTCACCAGGGGCAGACCTTGTTCCGGATTATGCCTCAATTGTATCAGGCAGAATTGTTGAAAGCCAAAGCTGAAGTAGAGCAGGCTTCCATCGAGTTGAAAAACGCAAGTACTTTAGCCAGTAACAACATTGTTTCCAAAAATGAAAGAGCAATGGCGAAGGCCAAATTAGACGGTGCCAATGCTGAAATGAAGCTGGCTCAGATCCATTTGTCTTTTACAGATATCAAGGCGCCGTTCTCAGGGATTATCAACAGAATTCCTTTGAAATTGGGTAGTCTGATCAATGAAGGGGATTTATTGACATCACTGTCTGATAATACCAATGTTTATACGTATTTCAATGTTTCAGAGCCTGAATATTTGAACTATCAGACCAATGTAGCCTCAAGAGGCAGCAATCAGGTATCGTTAATTATGGCGAACGGAACTCCATTCCCTCAAACTGGAGAAGTTCAGACCATAGAAGGTGAATTTGATAATGAAACCGGAAATATTGCCTTCAGAGCGAAATTTCCAAATCCTGATAAATTGCTGAGAAACGGCCAGACGGGTAAAGTGAAAATGACACTGCCATTGAAAAGCGCTTTGATCATTCCTCAAAAAGCAACGTATGAGATTCAGGATCAGAAATACGTATTTGTAGTAGATAAAAACGGAACCGTAAAGTCTAAAAATATTAAAATTGCTTATGAGCTTCCTGATGTCTATGTGGTAGGTTCCGGACTTGCTACGGGAGATAAAATCTTACTAGAAGGTGTTCAGAAAGTGAAAGATGATCAGAAAGTTCAGACAAAATTCCAGGATCCGAAAAAAGTTCTTCAATCATTGAAATTAAAAGCAGAGTAGGACTCTATAAATGAAGCAGTATGTTTAAGAAATTCATTCGCAGACCTGTTCTGTCTATCGTAATCTCATTGATTATAGTATTTATGGGAGTTTTATCACTGGTAAAGCTTCCCGTAACGCAATTCCCTTCCATTTCACCTCCAAAAGTAAATATCACCGCAGAATATCCGGGTGCCAACAATGAATTGTTGATCAAATCCGTAGTTATTCCGCTGGAAAGAGGATTAAATGGAGTGCCGGGAATGAAATATATGACTTCCGATGCCGGAAACGACGGGGAAGCGTCTATTCAGGTGGTTTTCGATTTGGGAACTGACCCGAACGTAGCCGCAGTAAACGTTCAGAACCGTGTATCATCGGTAGTGAATAAACTTCCGCCATTGGTAGTTCGTGAAGGGGTGAAAATCACCCGTGAAGAGCCCAATATGTTGATGTATATTAACCTGTACAGTGATGATCCGAAAGCCGATCAGAAATTCCTGTTCAACTATGCAGATATCAACGTGATGTCTGAATTGAGAAGGGTAAGTGGAGTTGGTTTTGCCGATATCCTGGGAACAAGAGAATATGCTATGCGTGTTTGGTTAAAACCTGACAGGTTAACAGCTTACAGCATTTCGGCAGATGAGGTGATGGAAGCATTAAATGCTCAGAGTTTAGAAGCATCTCCTGGTAAAACGGGGGAAAGCTCAGGAAAAAGATCTCAGTCATTTGAATATATTTTAAAATATCCGGGACGTTTCAGTAATGAAAAAGAATATGGTAATATTATTCTGAAAGCAAAACCGGATGGAGAATTTATCAGATTGAAAGATGTTGCAGATATTGAATTCGGTTCTTCCATGTATGATATCTATTCAACATTGAATGGAAAACCTTCTGCAGCGATTACGGTAAAGCAGTCATACGGTTCCAACGCAAGTGACGTTATCAAAAACGTAAAATCTTTGATGGCCGAATTGCAGAAAACCAGCTTCCCGAAAGGAATGCATTATGACATCAGTTATGACGTTTCAAGGTTCTTAGACGCTTCTATTGAAAAGGTTATTCATACCTTGTTTGAAGCGTTTATTCTGGTGGCTATTGTGGTGTTTCTTTTCTTGGGAGACTGGAGATCAACATTGATTCCTGCCATTGCGGTTCCGGTGTCTTTGATTGGTACATTCGCTATTATGTCTGCCTTTGGAATTACGTTGAATATGATTTCACTCTTTGCTTTGGTAATGGCAATTGGGGTCGTCGTCGATGATGCGATCGTAGTCATTGAGGCCGTTCATGCCAAGATGGAAGAAAAAGGACTTTCACCATTGAAAGCTACGGAAGAAGCGATGCATGAAATCAGTGGGGCGATTATTGCCATCACGCTGGTCATGGCGTCGGTATTTATTCCTATTGCTTTTATGTCCGGTCCGGTTGGGGTATTCTATCGTCAGTTCTCTATTACCATGGCTTCTGCTATTATCCTTTCCGGAGTAGTCGCTTTGACATTGACTCCGGCTTTATGTGCACTGATCTTAAAAAATAATCACGGAAAAGCTAAAAAGAGAACGCCAATCACGATATTCTTAGATAAATTCAACAATTTATTTACAAAAGGAGCCGGGAAATATGAGAAGTTACTGAATAAAACGGTGAAGAAGAAAACCGTTACGCTTCCTTTATTACTGGCATTTTGTGCATGTACTTTCTTTTTAAGCAACTCCCTTCCTTCAGGATTTATTCCGGCGGAAGACCAGGGGATGATTTACGCCATTATTCAGACTCCTCCGGGTTCAACATTAGAAAGAACAAACCAGATTGCTAAAGAGTTATTAAGAGAATCTGAAGATATTGATGGTGTGCAGTCTGTTTCTTCATTAGCAGGTTACGAAATCTTAACAGAGGGTACAGGTTCCAATTCCGGAACTTGTCTGATCAACCTTAAAAGTTGGGACGAACGTAAAGAATCGGCTTCCGAAATCATTGAAAAACTAGAAGAAAAAGCGAAGAATATTCCGGGTGCGAATATTGAATTCTTCCAGCCTCCGTCAATTCCTGGCTATGGTGCTGCAGGTGGTTTCGAGCTCCGTTTGCTGGATAAAGCAGGAAGTGGAGATTATCAGAAAATGGAAAAAGTAAGTAATGACTTTGTAAAAGAACTTAAAAAGCGTCCCGAATTGGGTTCTGCGTTTACCTTCTATTCTGCAAGTTTTCCTCAATATATGCTAAGAGTGGATAATGAGCTTGCCGAACAGAAAGGTGTTACGATTGAAAATGCCATGGATAATTTATCAACTTTAATCGGATCCAATTATGAGACGAGTTTCATTCGTTTCGACAGACCGTATAAAGTTATTGTTCAGGCTGGACCGCAATATCGTGCATTACCATCGGACCTACTGAAATTATACGTTAAAAATGATAAAGAACAAATGGTTCCGTACTCGGATTTCATGCACCTGGAAAAAGTATATGGTCTGTCCGAGATTACAAGACATAATATGTATAATTCTTCTGAGGTAAGTGGAACTCCTGCGCCGGGGTACAGTTCCGGACAGGCGATTAAAGCGATACAGGAAGTTGCTGATAAGACACTTCCAAGAGGTTTCGGGATAGACTGGGCAGGTATTTCCAAAGATGAAGTAAGCCGTGGAAACGAAGCTATATTTATTTTCTTGGTGTGTTTAGGATTCGTTTATTTAATTCTTGCGGCACAATATGAGAGTTTTATTCTTCCGTTACCGGTAATTTTATCATTGCCGACAGGTATTTTCGGAGCATTTTTATGCCTGAAACTATTAGGATTAGAAAATAATATTTATGCTCAGGTGGCCATGGTCATGTTGATTGGTCTATTAGGAAAAAATGCCGTATTGATCGTAGAGTTTGCGGTACAGAAGAAGGCTGAAGAAGGTATTCCGGTGGCACAGGCAGCCATTGAAGGAGCGGCCATCCGTTTCCGTCCGATTTTAATGACCTCATTTGCATTCATTGCAGGTTTAATTCCGCTGGTAATGGCAACAGGACCGGGAGCAATTGGTAACCGAACGATCGGTACAGCTGCGGCAGGAGGAATGTTGATCGGAACTATATTCGGATTAATGATCATTCCGGGATTATATTACATCTTTGGAACGATTGCAGAAAAATCGAAGCTGGCAAGATATGAAGAAGAAAATCCTTTAACAGAACAAACAGAACCTTATCAACACGATGACAAACATGAAGATTTATAATAAATATATAGCAGCCATTGCCTTATCACTTGTTTTAGCAAGTTGTAAGGCACCCATGGCGACCGTTATAAAAGATGAGGTAAAAGAAAATATCCCTCAGAATTTTAATCAGGAAGAACAGTCAGATGCCAACACCAATAGCGGAATGACACCCTGGAGACAATTCTTTACTGATCCGAATCTGGTAGCTTTAATTGAAACATCATTAAAGAACAATCAGGAGCTAATGATCACTTTGCAGGAAATTGAAATTGCAAAAAGTGGTGTTTTAGCAAAAAAAGAAAAATTGAGCCCTACTGTTTCTGCGGGAATTGGAGCCGGAATGCGTAAAGCAGGACGATATACAAGCGAAGGTGCCGGAGATGCCTCTACAGAAATTGAAGACGGTAAAAAAATGCCTGATCCGCTGGGAAATTTCGAAGGTGGATTAATGGCCAACTGGGAAATCGATATTTGGAAGAAGCTGAGAACAGAGAAAGAATCTGCTGTTGCTCATTACCTGTCAACGGTTGAAGGCAAGAATTTTGTCCTTTCAAACCTCATTGAAGAGGTGGCGGACAGCTATTATGAATTATTGGCTCTGGACAATCAGCTGGATATTATTCAGCAATATATCAAGCTTCAGCAAAAAGCCTTGGAGATCTCAAAAATTCAGAAAGAAGCTGCTGCAGCTACTGAGCTGGCTGTGAAAAAATTTGAAGCGGAGCTGGCAAAATCAAAAGCTACAGAATATACAATCCGTCAGCAGATTACAGAAAAAGAGAATGAGATTAATGCGCTTTGCGGCCGTTATCCTCAGCCTATTGTAAGATCTAAGGATGATTTTATGACCACGATTCCTCAAACGGTTTATACGGGAATTCCGTCACAGTTATTGGCGAATCGTCCTGATATCAAACAGGCTGAATTGGAATTAAAATCATCAAAACTGGATGTAGAAGCAGCCAGAAAAGAGTTTTATCCTACGTTGGAAATCTCCACAACTTTGGGACTGGAAGCATTTAAACCTTCTTATTTGGTGAAAATGCCGGAATCTATTGCGTATAGTCTGGTTGGAGATCTGGCAGGTCCGCTGATTAATAAAAGTGCAATAAAAGCGAATTTTCAGACGGCCGATGCCAGACAGATTCAGGCGCTGTATGAATATGATAAAACGATTCTGAACGCGTATTTGGATGTTGCAAATCTGATGTCTAAAGTGAAAAACATAGATCAGTATTATAAACTAAAGTCTGATGAAACCAAGGCTTTGGAACAATCAATCGATATTGCCAACCAGTTATTCCGAAACTCCAGAGCAGATTATCTTGAAGTTCTTCTGAACCAAAGAGATGCACTGGATGCAAAAATGGAACTGGTTGAGGCTAAACAAAAACAACTGAGTACAGTTGTGGATATTTATAAGAGCTTAGGCGGAGGCTGGAAGTGATTGTAAATCCTTAATGTTTTAAAAAAGAAAAGAGGCTACCCAAACGGATAGTCTCTTTTCGATTATAATAATTGAGAAGTTTCAAAATAAAAAAGGTTCAATACAATCACTGAACCTTTCGCAATTACTTGCAGGAAATGATAACAACTAAATTATATCTACATGGGTATTAGTTTTTTTTCAATAACAATTGGATTTAAACCATCCTGGTAACATGACTGCTAAAAGGATGGTATTTTATATAGAATGATTTAGTGTTTTTTTTAATTATATAAAATTTTAAAAAGGATATTTATATTAATTCATTTGTTGTTTTTCCAATGGGTCCCGTTTTTTACCGGTGGATCTTCATATCCGGATTCCGGATTTTTCAGGGTGTCTCTCGACGTTATTTGCTGTTCTGTATTTTTATTATTTATACTATTTTCTTCAAAATTTGACAGATTATTCTCATCATCTTGTCTGCAGGACTGTAAGCTCAATGCTAAAAATCCCAAAGCTATAATTTTAAAAGAGATAAACTTTTTCATATCATCTTATGATTTTAAAGGTTATCCCGGCCAGGTTTACGTTTATAATTCTGGATTCGAAATTATAGGCATAAAGCCATAAAAAAAAACACTTGTTGTCTCTATTGGGAAATTAAGACGTCCTAATTTATGAATTAGGACATATTTAAATAATTGATTTTCAGTTTTTTAAATGTTTTGTTTTTTTAATTTCAAATATTGTTATTAATTCATCATTGCATGATAAAATTCAACGGATTTTATGTATTTTTGGTGTAAAACTTACACCTATCTAACTCTTTAAAGTGATTAAAAAACTAATTATTATATCATTTTTGATATTTTTTAAACTTTTCTTTTCTCAGGAAGGTTACAGCGACTATTTTAAACTGAGGACGAAATACGAAAATTTTGAAGAAAATAATCCCAAAGCACTTCCTTATATACAAGCTTATATTAATAAAGCAAAAAAGGAGAAGAACTTTGAAAGACTCGTTCAGGGATATAAAGACGGTGTTTTTTATTCTTCTTTAAAGGAACAGAAACTGATTTATGCCGACAGTACGATTTGGGCTGCTAAACAGTCTGCTGACAAAGACCTTATCAGTACTGCTTATATTGAAAAGGGGGTTGTGTATTATTACCACTATAAAAAATTCCAGCCGGCACTCAATGAATACCTGAAAGCCTACGAATATTCTAAAAATACTAAAAATGATTTTTTAAAATACCAGAATTTATATCATATAGGGGTAGTTAAAAGTTATCTCGGATATTATCAGGAAGCTTCGGAACTATTTCAAAAATGTATTGAATATTACGGTGCTCGAACAAAATCTAATTTACATCCCAACGAAATCTATAATAATAAAAAAGGCTATCTGAACAGTTTACGCCAATTGGTTATTTGTTATAGGCATTTAGAAAAATATGATGAAGCAGATGCTGCTATCCGAAAAGGATTAAGTGAAACGGAAAACAATACAGATTATGCTCAGGAAAAAGGATATTTTTTATTAAGTAAAGGAATTTCAGATTATACAAGGAATCAATATGCATTGGCAATTGAAAATTTAAACCTGTCTATGCATTTTATCAAAAATACTAATGATTTTGCATGGCTTTCGGTGGATTATTTTTATATAGGAAAAAGCTTTCAGAGCCTAAGAAATCAGACAGAATCTATCGTCTATTTCAAAAAAGTAGATTCTATTTTTCAGAAGCATCAGTTTATTCTTCCTGAATTGAGAGAAAATTATGAAATCCTGATCAATCATTATAAAAAAGAAAGAGATCAGGAGTTACAATTATATTATACGAGCCAGCTTTTAAAGGCTGATAGTATTATTTCAAAGGATTTTATTTATTTAGCGCCTAAAATTCATAAAGAATATGATACAAAAACATTAATTGACGAAAAAAAACAACTTGAAAGAGCCAACTCATGGGGAAGTGTTATCATTATTGGATTGATTGTCTTTGCAATAGCTTTAATCGTTTTATTGATTATAAGATATAAAAGAGAGAAAGATATTCAACAAAAATATGTTCTACTGGAAGAAAAGTTTTCACAGCAACAAGATCAGTTAGATGAAAAATCTTATCCTGTTTCTGAGGAGAAGAAAACCAATCTTGATGAAAATATCGTAGAGGAGCTGCTAAGAAAACTGAAAATATTTGAAGATAAAAAAGAATTTACACAAAAAGGACTGACAATTAATAAATTATCAACCCAGCTGGGAACCAATACAAATTATCTGTCTCAGGTTATCAACGAATATAAAGGAATGAATTTCAATAAATACTTAAGTGAGCTAAGAATAAATTACATCACCACTCTTTTATTCGAAAACAAAGAATACCTTAAATATGGAATAGAAACCTTAGCCAAAGAATGCGGAATTGCATCCAGACAAAATTTTTCTGATCTTTTCTATGAGCTCAACGGAATCCGTCCGACAGATTTTATCAGAAAAAGAAAACAGGAATTGGATAATAAGAATAATTTTTCGGGATTGAATCCTGTTTAAAAATAATATTGAAGTAAAAACGGATATTTTTAAGCTTAATTCTGAGAGGGATTAAGCTTTTTAATTTCCAACCATTAGATAAATTTTTGCATCAGATATATTACGACAGGTTTTGTCGCAGTGTGTTATTAGCTTTGCATAGATGATATGAAATAATGTTCATATTCACATTAAATCTTTTTAATAAGTCTTAATACAGTGATGTAAAATGATTATTTTTGCAGCGAATTTAAACTAATAATAATTTAAACTCTAGATATGAAAAAACTCTACATGGGTACATTTATTGATTTATCAGATTGGTATAAAGATTCCTAGGCATTAGGTTCTCCTGAATTGCTGGAGTGGATGCTGGAATAAGTTAGGAGCTAAACCGAGTTACTAACTTTAAGCCAGTTTTTAACAGCTACAGCTTCTGTAGGTATTTTAAACACATTTATGATAAAATATTTTTTTTGATATTAATAATATTATTAGCTGTAATTAATTTTTATTAATGGGGTAATTACATGGATAAAAGAAATGAAATTAATTATATTAATTTTGCTAAAAGTAATTTGAAAGGACCGTTAATTGGAGTAAAGGAATATGCTAGAGGTACTATGTTACAACTGGAAAAGGATACTGTTATTTTTTACCCTAGAACTAGTAAATTAAATAATAATAATATTTTTCTTTACACAGTAGAAAAAGGTGAAAGTATTATAAAAAAAACAATTCAAGATACCTTAATACTAAAGAAAAAAAATGGTAATATTTTTAAATATACTTTTTTAAAATTTCCATAAGATAAAATTTGATATTTAATGATAAAGAATCTGGAATTTCAGGTCTTGGAGCAGGTTATAGTTGGGTGTTGCATGGTCTTCAAGCAAGTCACTAGCTATTATAATAACTGTTTCTATTAGCTTAAAAGCACTGATTTCCTTACTATCTGGGGTCATCCTCACGTCCAGCAGATGGAGAGCTTGGTGTAACAGGAGATATTACTTCTTCTGGAAATTAACTAATAAGAGGACGAATAAATATTGGTGTGGGTGCTCCAGCAGGACCTGTTCCTGTAAATGCTGCTGCTGGTTTTTCGAATACATATATGATTAAAGATTTAAGAACAAGATAGCAAATGATAAAAAAATATATACCAATTATTATTTTTTTAGTTATAATTATCGTATATTATTTTTCAACTGGAGATAATTTACAGAAAACGGCTAATGAAAATTTTTTAGAATTTAATGAAAGTAATTTACATGAAGAAGTTAAAGATGTTGATTATTATGCAAAAGGAATCAAGATAATATTCTCTGATAAACAATATGTTTTTTATCCGATAACCAGTGATTTAAATAATAATAGTATTTTCCTTTCTACCGCAGAAAAAGGTGATAGTATAATTAAAAAGCCATATGGAGATACCTTACTATTAAAGAAAAAAAATGGAGCTATTTTAAAGTATACTTTCAGAAAATTTCCTTAATATTAGACTTAATATTTAAAATCCGTGATTAGATAATCCCGGCAGTTGAATTTTATAGGATAAAGAATCTGATCTTGTAGCTTATACCAAAATTCGGAGTTATTCAATTTGAAGATAGTAATTATCGTAGATGGAAGAAGGGTAGATGAAACAGGGAATATTGATATTTCATGAAGAGCAACGACAGGAATAAGTGCAAGAGCAAGATATACATAATTATTAGATGTAACTAACTGATAATCAGTTTGAATAGGGTGTATACCATTTGGGGATACACAGGCTTATAGTTCGTTAATGAAAGCTTTAAAAGCAAAAAGTAATGATGTAGGCACAGGTCTTAATATTGGTGAGACCATAGATGTTGAAGTACCAGAAATTTTTCTTACAGCTAAAAAGACTGATTGGCTTGGGAAACTTTTAAAAGAATTAAGTGAGTATGGTGATTTTGCTACAAGCCATTCAAATGATCTTGTAAAGTCGACTGGGGTAATAGAAACAAGTAGTTTTCTAATCGGAAAAGGATTAGCAAAATGGAATTCTGGTTGGGAAGCTCCACTAATGACGAAAGCTACAATGCTTGCAGGAAAAGCTTCTACGGGTAGTATTTTTTCTGCTAGTGCATTAAGCAAAGGAGCAACTGGATTAAAATGGTTAGGAAGAATAGCCGGAGGAGTTGGGCTTGGAATTACTACATATCAATATTTAGGACAAGATAGTATATCTGGAACTGAATTTACTGTAGATACAGTAATGGGGGTTGTTGGCTTTTTGGGACCTTGGGGAGCGGCTGCATCGCTTACATATTTTGGAGGAAAAGCTTTGTATGAATACTATTCAGGAGATACTCTTTTTGATAAACCAAATAAACAATAATATGATTAAATTTTTTAGGTTAATAATTTACAATATCTATTTGCATTATATTAAGCAAGATAATGGAAATATTAAATTGGCAAAATTTACTATTTTCATTATTTTTGGGATTATTCTCCTTATTAATGTATATACATTTTATGCTTTATTACATTTGCTAATAAGTAAAAAAGCATTTCATGAGGGGCCTATAGTATACGTTAGCTTAGCCATTATTGTAAGTATTTTTCTAGGCTATTATTTGTATAGTGAAAAATTTAGTGATTTCAATAGAAATAGTAATTATAACAAAAAATATTTTATGTTTTTTTTTCTGATAATTATACTAACTGCCGTTTTCTATGTAACAATTGCTAATATAAATAGGAAACGATTTTTTACTGAGAAGGGTTTTAGTAAAGAATTGATAGAAAATAATGGTGTAGAAGCTTTTAATCCAAATAAAAAACCAAAATCCTTAGAAGGAAAAATAAAACTTTGGTATTATAACAATTTTGAAAAAAAAGATACTTTAAAAAAAAAATAGAGATTATATAGAAGGGACTGCTTGAAAAAGTAGTCTCTTTATTTTTATATTTGTATAACAAACCCAATCACCATGAAAAAAATCCTCTTTCTCCTGCTAGGTATTCTTATCATCCTCATTGCAGTAGTTTTAATCAAAAACTTTACCTATCCCTTTAAGAAAATTGCTTCGGGAGATATTGAAGGCTGGAAATTTGTGAAAAATGACTCCGCGCTGCAGCGGCTTTCTGGGGGCATAAAAATACCAACGGTTTCTACAGGAGAGTTGGGCGATTTTGATTATTCAACGTTTGAGACTTTTAAAGAATATCTTATAAAATCGTATCCTCTGGTATATCAGAATACCGAGCATTATGAAGTTAATACGTATGGATTGGTTTTTAAACTAAAAGGGAGTAATTCCAATCTTGATCCTATTTTATTTCTTTCCCATATTGATGTCGTTCCTCCTGGGGAGGCGGATATTATATCAAAAGATGAAAATATTTTCAGACCCGATGAGAAAGCTTTACCTCCCGTTTCCAAAATTGCTGAAGATTGGGAATATGCTCCTTTTTCAGGGGCGGTAGCGAATGGCAGGATCTATGGAAGAGGTACGATTGATATGAAGGGAATGCTTTTTTCATTAATGGAATCAATGTCGAATATCATGAAAAGCGGTCATGTTCCGCAACGTGATATTTATCTGGCTTTTGGTTTTGATGAAGAGGTAGGCGGACAGAAAGGAGCGGCTCAGATTGCTGCTGATTTCAGAAAAAAAGGATTAAAGTTTGATGCAGTTTATGATGAAGGCGGATTAATTTTAAGAAAGGGGAGTGTAGCAGGAATAGATTCTGATGTAGCGGTCATTGGCTGTGCTGAAAAAGGTTTTCTTTCCGCAAAAATCAAAGTAAAAGGCTTGGGCGGACATTCATCTATGCCTCCTACAGAAAGTGCGATCGGAAAAGCGGCAGTGATTATGCAGCGACTGGAAGATCATCAGATGAAACCGGTGATTACTCCATTGATTAAAAATTTCTTTGATAATATTGGTGGCTCTATGCCATTTGCCAACAGACTCGCTATTTCCAATCAGTGGCTGCTGAAACCTTTACTTTTGTCACAGCTGACTAAAAATAATTCTACCAATGCATTAGTCCGTACCACAACAGCACTTACCATGATGAAGGGAAGCGACGGGACGAATGTACTTTCTCCGGAAGTTGAGTTTGTGGTTAATTTCAGATTGCTTCCGGGCAATACGGTGAAAGAAGTGAAAGATCATATTGCAAAAGCAACGGAAGGATTCGATGTTGAAGTTGAGGAAATTGACAATACGAGAGAAGCATCTGCAGTTTCCCCTACCAATACAAAAGCTTTCAGATTAATAGAAGCCGGAATTAAAGAAATTTACCCTACGGCAATTGCCACGCCTTATCTCACGGTTGGAGGTACAGATGCCTATAAATATCAGATTGTAAGTAAAAATATCTATAGATTTATGCCTGTTAAAATCAATAACACTGAGCAGCAGTCTATCCATAGCACCAACGAATATATCAGCATCGAAAACTATATGAAGATGATTCATTATTTCGAATATATTATGATGAATTATGATAAATAAAAAGTAAAAAGTAAAAAGTAAAAAGTAAAAAGTAAGTTGATTTAAGGTTCTGTTTTGATTACTTTGTCGGAAAGGACTTCAGTTTTTTATCGTAAAAAATATTTGAAATAATTTTTTAAGCGTCAAGTTTTGACGCATTACGCTCCTAGATTTGTATTATCAAAATTACAAAGCTATGGAACTGCCATTTTATTTAAGTTTTACAGAATTCGAGAGTGCATATTACAACAATCTTGAAAAATGGTTCGAAGAATATTATAATACAAGCGAGATTGATTATCTGAAAGCTCTTACAGATTTATACAGCCCTTATCTGTATTATAATTTTGCGAATGACAGGCTTATGGCAGATGCCACCCTCCAGATTAAAGACTGCTTTTTTCCATATTACGACAAAATAGGGATCGCTTTCTGCACGTCTTGTGAAGATGAAGGCGGGAAACGTTTCAAAAATACAAAAAGCATGAACCATATCTTCGAATGGAAAAACATTACCATGATGGAATATGCACAGCATATTTTAGATAAAATCAACAAACATCATTCGAAGAACAGAATTGACGAAAACAAAAGTATCTTAGATTCCATCAATGATTATCAGATTATTCTACCCAGAGAAGGTGCCGGATACTGTGTTAATTATAATCAGCATCAGTCAACGATTCCTTTTTTGAAGGCTTACCTTCCTGTCTATGGGCAAACTGTTGATATGGCAGCGTACAGAGATTTTATCTTCTCAATTGTGCAGATTGCAGAATATATCGATCACAAATTAAAAGAAATAAACGCTTCCGAATACAGTATTTATTCAAAACTGAAGTCCGATGCCAGATTTAAAGTCCAGATGAGCCATCAGTTTCTGACGATCTGTAACTAAATAATACACCACCATTCATTACTAAATTATAGTTTGAAAATTGTTAGTTAGTATTTTCAAACAAAACCACCTGAACAATTTTTGATCAGGTGGTTTCTATTAACAAGATGACAAGGAATTAATGATTTCTGTAAGGTAAATTCCAGATAAGATCAGCAGCCAGATAATGTACACCTCCGTTATGGATGCTTCTGCTTCCTCTGATCAGATCATCCATATAGCCGATATCAACGGTGAAAGGGGATTTCGGAATAGCAAACATATAGTAAGCTGCAATACGCATTTCCCGATATCCGAAAGAGGTCCATTGTGTGTTGGGGGTATTCAGATAACTTACCGAAAACAATTCTTCGACGCTCAAAGCCAGCTTCTGATTATTTTTCTTGGATAAACTATAGGTTACCTGACTTTTAATGCGGGTTCTTAATTGAAAATTTTCATCGGTTTCATGAAAGTCAGCATCAAAAAACTTTCTGAATTCCTGACGGATGGTATTTTTAAGCTTCCATTTTTCACCAAGATTAAAAGTATATGCATATCTTCCATACAGTCTGAATTCCTGTTCCATCCCTTCTTTTTCGTAAGGTTCCCGGCTTTCATACTCAGGCTGTCGACGGTAGCTCACGGCATAGCTGTACTGCTGGTGAGGAGCAAAAGAGTTATAGACCTCATGATTTAATACAAAAATGGCCTGTTTCGAAAATAAGTTATCTTGATCAGGACTGCTTTTTCTTCCTATCGCTACATAGCTTAAAGATTCTTTCGTGCCTAGGGAATCCAGCTTATGTTTTACTCCAAACGCTGACCAAAAAGCGGTGTTTGCGTCTCCCAAACCCGGTGGGCTTATCTGTGCTTGTAAAAAACTGCCGAAAAACAGGAATGGTAATAAGAGGCATAAGACTTTCTTCATTGGAACAAATTTAATAGGGTTGTCAATTGATCGTTTACTGAAATGTTTTTAATACTGTTTAAAATCAAGACAAAGTAAACCCTGGATTTAGGAATATTTTAGGAACAAAAAACTCCCGGACAGAATATCGGGAATTCACACAGTTTTTTTTAAATAAAAAAAGTCTTAAGTTTTATAACTTAAGACTTTGATTTTCAGCAGAGAGGAAGGGATTCGAACCCTCGATACAGTTACCCGCATACTACCTTTCCAGGGTAGCTCCTTCAACCACTCGGACACCTCTCTAATTGAGATTGCAAAAATAAGGTAATTTATTGAATTAGCAAATTATTAATGCGAATTACTCAGTAATTTCTCCACAAAGGCTTCTCGAGAAATTATCTGCGAAACTCCCTCTGTAATTTGGATTGTCAATTAAATGCATGGCTTTGGTAATTGCAGATTCGGCAGTCATATCTTTCCCGCTGATAGCACCGATTCTTGAGAAAATATTACTGTTTTCATATTTTCCAAACGATATTCCTCCTGAAATACACTGACTTACCACTACGATTTCAGTTCCGTTGTTTCGGATCTGCTGAAGGGTTTCCTGAGTTTTTTCGCTGCTGAAGATTGTCCCTGAACCAAAAACCTGAAGAATCAGAACTTTCATTTTCGGAATTTCTTTGAAGTGATTCAGCTTCATCCCTGGAAAAATTCTCCAGAACAGTACATCTTCACATACATTTTCATCTACATGAAATTCGATTCGCGGATCACACCGGTATAAATTATCTTTAATAATATTTAAATGTACTCCCGATTGCCCTAGAATAGGGTAATTCGGACTTGAATAGGCATCAAAATACTCAGCAGAATATTTAAGGGTTCTGTTTCCCCTCAGTAATTTATATTCAAAATAAATCGCCACTTCCTGAATAACGGCTTCGTTTTGCTCATATAAACTTGCATAATACAAGCTGGTCAGAAGATTTTCTTTAGCATCTGTTCTTAAATCTCCGATCGGAAGCTGTGAGCCGGTTAAGATCACAGGTTTTGTTAAGCCTTTTAACATAAAACTCAATGCAGAAGCCGTATAAGACATCGTATCTGTACCATGAAGGATTAAAAAACCATCATATTTTTTATAATTTTCATGAATATAATTAGCAATGATTTTCCATTCTTCCGGTCCCATATCTGAAGAGTCGAGGGGTTTTGCGAAAGGATGCACGAAAACTTCACATTCCATCAGCTTCATTTCAGGCATTTTTTCGAAGATATTGCCAAAATCAAAAGCACGAAGGCTTCCGGTTTCATAATCTTTTTCCATACCGATGGTACCTCCGGTGTAGATGAGCAGTACTTTTCGTTTCATGTAGCAGTTTGTATTAAGTAAAATGAATCTCAGTTAAGGTTCATTCCTCAAAATTACGTTAATTTGCAAAGATTTGAAAATGAATGGAAGATTTAGCACAAACTTTTGAGTATTTAAAACAGTTTTTAACAGAAGAAAGATTACAGAAAATCGAACATTTCTCGCCTGAAAGTTCAGATTTTATCCTGCCTGTGGTGGAAGATGTTTATCAGTTCCGAAATGCAGCAGCGATTGTGCGTTCTGTGGAGGCGTGTGGATTTCATAAAGTGGTGGCTTTGCAGGAAGAATACAGTTTTGAACCTAATCTTCGTGTGACAAAAGGTGCCGACACTTGGGTTGAGGTTGAAAAGCTTCCCCGAAGTATGGAATCTTTTCAGAAGATTAAAGACAGAGGCTATAAAATAGTTGCTGTTTCATTGGAAAATAATGCGAAAATGCTTCCTGAATATGAAATTACAGAGCCTATTGCATTAGTTTTCGGTACAGAGATGGAAGGGGTTTCTCAGGAGATTTTAGATTTTGCAGATGAAACACTGGCTATTCCGATGTATGGCTTTACAAGGAGTTTTAATGTTTCTGTGGCGGCTTCGATTTGTATGTACGAATTAAAACAAAAGCTTCTGAAGTCGGATATTGATTATAAACTTGACGAAGAAAAACTTTTAAGAATGAAAATCCGTTGGGCAGTCAACTCGATAAGAAGCGGACAGCAGATTTTCGACAAATATCTGAAAGATCAAAACCTTACTTTTTAGAAGTTTCAATTTATAGATAAAAAAATAAGACAGCTCAATCAGCTGTCTTATTTTTTATTATTCTATATTTCCCCAAAAGGCCCAATTGGATCCGTTGTAAAAGCAAACGAGCTTGGCAACGGGGTCATAGCACATCATCCCTGCGCTTGGTGACTTTACATTGGCAGCCGGATTGATGATTTTGGGAAGAATTAATGCTTTATTTTGTGATTCCAATACCATAACTCCTTTCGCTGTGGAATCGGGAGCTCCTATGATGACTCCTTTCGATCTGTTTTGTTCGGTTCCGGCAAGCAAAGATCTTGAAGTTCCCACCTGTCCGGTAAGATCTACCCATGCAGTTCCGTTGTAATATTTTACTTTTGAAGTAGTACCGTCGAAAACCAGCGTTCCCGCTGAGGTATCGGTCATATTAGCACTGTTGTTGACTTGTGGAAGTATAATTCCTTTCGTTGTTCCGGTCGGAAAATCTAGTAATCCGCTTCCGTCTACAGTAGGTTTTTCGAATCCGATTTGTGCATGAGCAGCAATGGAAATAAAAAGAAATATAATAAGGGTGTTTATTTTAGTCGTCATAATTAGTTACATGTTTGGTTAATACAGCTCCATTTTGTTCCGTTGTATATTTTTAGACATACATCGTCGGTATCAAATACCATCATTCCGTCTATAGGATTGGTGATTGCTGTTTCCGGATCAGGAATTCTGGTGATCACAAATCCTTTATCATTAGATTCAAGAGCAAAAAATGCATTATTAGCATCTGCAGGCCAGTTTGCCGTACTTTTAGAAGCTCTTGTTGAGATTCCTATTTTTGTGATTTCGGGTGTTCCTGTAGCTCCGGGTTTGTAACATGGGCAAGGATAGGATTTAACGACGTTTGAATATAGGGTACAACCTCCCGGAACGTTTATGATAACGTTGTATTCTGCTGAGGTCGTATCGCCTGCCGGTATCGCATAGGTATTGCTGGTCGCTCCGGCTATGATTACATTGTTTTTATACCATTGATATGTTCCTAAACCTGATGTTACAGATAACGATGAAGTTCCGGTATTACCTGTACAAGGTCTTGAGGTCGGACTGTTGGTAACATTTACATTGACAATAGGAGATGTTCCAAATCCTGAATAATATCCTCCGAATCCTGCTGCACCGCTGGCTCCCACTAATTCTGCCTGTATTGTTCCCGCAGAGCTTATTTTCACGTTTTTAATCGTGGCTGTTCCTCCTGCTGCATCTGCAATATTGTATCTGTAGCTTCTCCAGTTGGCATTTCCGGGTACTGCTGTTCCTGCTGCAACTGTAGCTGCTAAAGCTGTTCCTCCGACTGTGACAACGGGCGCATTCGCTGTTCCGCTTGCTGCCAGAACGGCAAGTTCGGTATTCGGATAAACTGTAGCTCCGATACGTTTACCGTCAGGGATCATATTCACTTCGGTCTGCCCGAAACATGATAACGGAGGGATAAACATAAAGCTGTTGGTATTAAGGGCTGAGCTTCCGAAGATTTTATGAAAAACATATACTGCCTTATTGGATTTGATGTACATATTTTTGCTGGTGAAGAATGAGGCCGGAATAATCTGATAATCACCAATATTTGTCAGTGTATAATTCGCTGCTGTATTTCCGTTCAGGCTTATGGTTGTATTGGCTTGGGTAGCTACTACGATTACTCTTTCATAAGCTCCGCCATTTCCCTGCATGACAACATATTCGTTTCCGAGCTGTTCAACAGGGACAAGCTGATCAACAGCAAAGTCTCTGCCGTCAGAAACAGTTCCTGATTCTACACTTCCTTGCTGCATTAAACCTCCTACGGTAACCGCTATATTTTTATCAGAAGTTATTTTGGCTCCCAGCCAGCCGGTATCCTGTAAACTGAAAGCTCCGGTTTTTACTTTTGCATATAACACAAAAGACTCACCTTTATTTAATGTTCTTGTAAAAGTGGTTCCTGTAAGTGGAGTGGCGCTGGACCCGTTAATAAATTGTGTACCTGCATCAATATTATTAATGGTGACTACAGTGTTATTTTCAGTAGCCATAATAGAAACCATGTTTCCTACTTCCGCTACACTGGTCGTAAATTCATTAGGAGTACCTCCCCAAAAAAAGGTTTTTCCTAAAGCAACTTTCCCTTTTGTAAGTACAGAACCTGCCTGAGAGCCGGATAATCCTCTGTAATTAACAAAGAAATTATCTGCTGAGCGAAATACCATCCCTCCGATATTGGCGGGAATAATTGTTCCTGCTCTGGTTGTAGCTACTGTCATGGGAGTTGCTCCGGGAGCCAGAATAGCGTTGGATGCATTGACTACGGATATTCTTAGCGGGGTTCCATTATTAAATGTCACAGTACCATTGGTCACAATGGTAGTGGTATTGCTGTTGATATTTAAGACAGACAACCTTGGAATGGTTGTTTCGTCTGCCATTTTCACGGTAACAGTGATATTGGATGTTGATGGAGTCGACAGATAAATATATTCTTCGGTAATGGTCGTTGTATCATACCCTCCAAAAATAATAGGCTGTAAATAGTGCGTGTTGTCGAGTTGAGAAAAATAAAATTGAAATAAAAAAAATACTAAAAATAGATAAATGCGCTTCACGGTATGTTAATTTGGTGCGCAAAATTATTAAAAATATACTAAGTTATTCAATTATAAGTGATTAATTTTAAGTTAAGTAATTCCATGCAGCAACGAATATTCCGGCCGTTTCGGTTCTAAGTCTTTGGCTCCCAAGTGATACAGCTCTTACTTTTTGGTCGGATAAATAGTTGATTTCTTTCTCCGAAAAATCTCCCTCAGGACCGATTAAGAACGTAATTTCTTCAGATTTTGGTATTTTTTGCAACTCTATTCTCTCCAAATTCTCATGGCAGTGGGCAACAAACGTAGTTGAAGAATTAATATTTTTCAGAAAATCCTGTAATTTAACAGAATCATTGATGATCGGAAAATGAAATCTCAGACTTTGTTTTGAAGCAGCGACAGCCTGTTTTCTGAGCTTGTCGATATTGATATTTTTACGTTCTGTTTTTTCAGTTTGTAAAATGGTGATCTCAGAAATCCCCATTTCTACAGCCTTTTCTGCGAAAAACTCAATACGGTCTATATTTTTTGTGGGAGCTATCGCAATATGAAGTTTCGGGCTGAAGTCCGGATAATCTGTTTTTATTTCAGATACGGTAATATTGGCTTTTTTACCTTCAATAATCAATGTGCCGGATGCTAAACTTCCTTTACCATCGGTTACGTGAATTTCTTCACCATTTTTCATTCGAAGGACTTTTACAATGTGTTGCTGTTCTTCGTCATTAATTATTACTTGTCCGTTATTTATTTCGCCAAAAAAAAGTTTCATATATTGATATTTAAAATCTGCCTGAATTTTATTTATAAATGATTATTAAAAGTAAATTTCATTCTCGCTCAAAAATGCTACTCCGGTTTTTATGGTAGTATAAATATCACCTTCGCAATCACGGTATGAGCATAAATAAATTTCTTCAACCCAAACATTATTCATGAAAATCATATTCAGATATTCATTTTTTCTCAAATTGTTTTTAATAGATAAATAATCTCCTTCTTTCGGCTCATACGCAAAACTAAAAACATTCTCTGAATTTATTTTTTCAATAATTTCTTCTTTTATATTCTGAATATATCCTATTTCAGAACTGCTCATCAGAAAATCATCTTCTTCAGCTTCAGCTACAACTTCGTTTTTTCCTGTTATGGTTTCCAGTACCCAATAATATTTTGAATTCTTCTTAGATTGTGTTCCTAGTATTTTTTCTTCTAGCAGTATTTTCATAAATCATATTTTGCGGTTGCGGAAGTTCTCAGATCCGTAAATTCTCCTCTTTCATATTTCAGCTGAGCTACCATGGCAATCATTGCGGCATTGTCTGTCGTATATTCAAATTTTGGAATGTAAATATTCCAGTTTAATTTTTCATGATTGTCCTGCATGGCTTTTCTCAAAGCCGAATTGGCAGAAACTCCACCGGCAATTGCTACTTCTCTTATCTCTAAATCTTTTGCCGCTTTTTCCAGTTTGGTCATCAGAATTTCAATAATGGTTTTCTGAACTGAGGCACACAGATCAATTAAATTATTTTTAATAAAATCCGGATCTTTTTTAACTTCTTTTTGTATAAAATATAATACAGAAGTCTTTACTCCGCTGAAAGAATAATCGTAATTCTCCAGTTTTGGTTTATTAAATTTAAAAGTATCAGGATTTCCCTCTTTAGCCAGTTTATCGATAATCGGACCTGCAGGATAATCCAGATCAAAGATTTTTCCAATCTTGTCAAATGCTTCTCCTGCGGCATCATCAATGGTTTTTCCAATGATTTCCATATCAAAATAGTCCTTCACCAAAACAATCATGGTATGCCCACCACTTACGGTAAGGCACAAAAAAGGAAATTTGGGCGGCATAGGATTTGCATCCTCAATGAAATGCGCTAAAATGTGCGCCTGGAGGTGGTTTACTTCAATTAACGGAACATCCAAACTCATTGCCAAAGACTTAGCAAATGATGTTCCTACAAGAAGTGATCCTAAAAGTCCGGGTCCACGTGTAAATCCTATAGCAGAAATTGCATTTTGTTGTATATTTGCTTTAGTTAAAGATTTTTCAACAACGGGGATGATATTTTGCTGATGTGCACGCGATGCCAACTCGGGAACAACGCCTCCATATTCTTTATGGATAGCCTGATTCGCTGCAATATTAGACAGAATAGAATTTCCCTTGATGATAGCTGCTGATGTGTCGTCGCAAGACGATTCAATACCTAAAATTATAGAGTCGCTCATAATAATGGCAAAGTTAGAGAATAATAACGAGAATGAGAACAAAAAATCAGTAGCTGGCAACTTAGGTGATCAGGTACAAAAAGCTGTTGAAAATGCTGAAGGGGTAGTGAAGGAAACAGTGAAAGAAGCATCTGAGCTGGCTTCAGATGCTATTCATCATCCCGTAGAAACTGCTGAAGAATTCGGAAAACAGGCCGTAAAAGATGTTACGAGCTATTCGTGGTGGGCAAAATTGTTATTGATTATTTTCTGGCTCGGATTTTTTCTTACCACCGCCATAATCATCATCATCAATCTTCCGGTTACCAAGCAATGGGCTGCCAATCAGGCTTTACAAATCGTAAACAGAGATTTTAAGGCTAAAATGTCTACGGAGAGTGTGGAAGTTAATTTTTTTGGAAATGTAAAAATCAAAGGCTTAAAAATTAAAGATTATAAAGGACTTGATTTTATTACCGCAAAGGAATTCACAGCTAATTCCGACTGGTTTTCCCTAGCCACTAATATCGGAAAAAATAACTCTTTAAGCTTTAATTCTCTTACTCTTAAAAATGCGGATGTAAAAGTTATTACTTATAAAGGTGACAGTATTTCAAACTTTATCCGTTTTACACAATTATTCGACAGTGGAAAAAAAAGAGATCCGAACAAACCTCCTTTTCAGTTAAACTCAAGACTTCAGATTCTTGATTCCAAAGTTTCTATTGTTAATCAGAATTCGCCTGGAGAAGCAGGGAAGTGGTTGACTGCTACAAAGTTCAACTTAAAAGCTCCGAATGTTAAAGTAAACGGAGCTAATATTTCTGCTTTGATTAATAATATGTCCTTTGTCACCACCAGATGGGGAAAATCTCATACAGTAGATACTTTTTCAACTGAACTTTCGATGACTCAGGATTTTCTGTCTCTGAAAGATTTGACATTAAATACGGATCACACCCTTTTACAGGGAGATATTAAATTTAACCTTAATAAAGGATCATGGGCCGATTTTGCAGACAGAGTGCGCTGGGATATGAACCTTCAGCAGGGAAGCCAGCTGAGTGGTTATGATATCAGCTATTTTGTGACTAACTGGGATAATTTTAAACCTTTCAATGTCTCCGGAAAAATGACCGGGCCTTTGAATAAGTTCCATCTTGAAAATTTTCTGATCCGAAATCCTGATGTAAATATTGCAACCAAAACAATGAGGGTTGACAATTTATTAAAAGGAAATTTTTTAATTGAGACGAATAATCTTTCAACAGATTTCACATATAAAGATCTGAAAGCAATGATGCCTTCATTTATTTCTACAAAAATGAAGAATTTTGCTGATGATTTTGGAAAATTAAAGTACAATGGAGCTGCGCGAGTGACTCCCCAACAGGTATATGTGTCAGCGGGTAATCTGATGACAGGAATAGGACAGGCAAAAATTACCAAGTTTTCTCTTACAGGATACAGCACAACACTTCCAAAATACAGCGGATATCTGGAGGTAAGAGATCTGAATACTTCAGTTATTACAAAAAATAAATCGGTAGGTTTAATCTCCGGAAATTTTGATGTTAACGGACAGAGTTTTGACGTTAATACGATGCGCCTTACTACAAAATCTCAAATTTCAAGTATTGAGATTATGAATAAGGAGATCAATAATCTTAATCTGGACGGTTTACTGGATCATAAAAAATATAATGGACTGATTACGGTAAATGATGAACAGGCAAAAGCCACTGTAAAAGGGCTGATTGATTTCAGTACTCCAAGGATTTCAATGGATGTGGATGCTGATGTGAGCTATCTGAATATGAATTATTTCACAGATAAGCCCGGAAATCAGATTGTAAGCGGTCAGGTGGTTGGTAAAATGTCTATGTCTACGATTAATGATCTTATTCTGGATATAGAGGCTAATCAGGTGAACTTTGCAACAGCTGATCAAAAATATATTATTCCGAATGCTAAGCTTAAGACTTTTGTTGAAGGAGGAAACCGTGTGATTGATGTTGATGCTCCGGGAGCTGTTAATGGTAAAATTTCGGGAAGATACAGCCTTGCAGATTTATCAGGAATGGTTCAGAACGGGCTGGGTAAAATACTGGTAGGTCCGCCACCCAGAAAACTGTACCGAGGACAGGAATTTGATATGAATTTTGATGTTCAGCAGGGGCTGGTAAGTTATTTTCTGCCAGATCTCAAACTTCCGCAGGGAGCTAAAGTGGAAGGGAAGTATGATGGGAATTCTAATAATTTAGTATTAAATCTGGATGCAGCTTCTCTAAAGTATCTGATGACCAAAAAAGAAGAAATCACAGAGGCAGATAAAGCTTTGGCAGCAGCAAACCCTGAGTATAAAATTAACGAAAGGGGGAATATCTCCAAAGACAGTGCGATGGTCGATAGTGTCATGGTGAGAATTAATACCGCCAATCTTGACGAACAGATTTTTGCAAAAATAAACAGGATAGAATACAATAAAAATATCCTTAAAGATATTACACTGAGTGGCAGAAACGAGAATAATTCTATTCTCCATCTGGCTACGAAATTCAAGCATGGTAACCAGGAAGATGAAACGAATGATAATCTGAAAGAGTATGCTATTAACGTCAATCAATCTACCAATACGATAGGTGATTATGTATTCAGATTTGAACCCACAGAAGTAAAATTTAATAATGTTACCTGGGCAATTGATACCAGCCCTGAATTGGATCATTCTATTACGTACCGGAAGAAAACAGCAGATTTTGATATTCATAACCTGAGAATCTATTCTGATAACAGTGCTCTTTTGATAAAAGATGCACAGTTTAAATCGGCAAAAGATTTTTATGTAGATGCCGATATCGACAATTTTGCCATTGAAAAGCTTCTGGACATGCAGTCCGGTGGAAATTCTATGGATATCAAGGGGCTTGCCAATGGGAGTGTGAAGATCAAAATGGACAAAAGTACGCTTCAGCCTTTGGTGGATATGACGATTGATGACATTAAAATGAATGGAAATGATATGGGAAATATCACCATCTCGGCAACCAATGGTTTTTCATTAAATGTTTATGATATTGATATCAAAGTCGCTTCTGCAGGAGTTCTGGGTAATAATAATCTGAGTGTTATCGGAACAATCAATAATAATACGGCTTCTCCAACCATTGATTTGACTGCTGAAATGCGGGATTTTGATGTTGCTTTTGCACAGCAGTTTGTACACACCATTTTTGGAAATTTAAGAGGTAAGGCAACCGGAGATCTTAAAGTTACAGGTAAGTTTAATGATCTTGATTACAGTGGAGATATTGCTTTGAAAGGTTTTGGTCTGAAACTTTTATTCACCGGAGTTGATTATTCATTTGATGATACTGTTATTCCTTTAACAAAAGGTCTTGCAATTCTTAACAATATTGAAGTACATGACGGAAGATCAAACTCCAAAGGAAATATTTCAGGAGCGATACAGTTTGAAACTCTTTCTTCGATGGGCGTCAACCTTGTAATGAGGGCGGATAATTTACTGATGCTTAATACAACCCAAAAAGATTATGATCTTTTCTGGGGAAGGGTATATGGGCAGGGAGATTTATATGTGGACGGACCTGTTTCCGGATTAAGTATTTCAACACCAAATATGAAAGCGCTGAATGGAAGTACCTTTACTTTTAATTCAGGGTCGACTTCAAATGTTGAAGAGTTTAAAATGCTGAGGTTCTTAAAAGAAGGAAAAGACGGATTGATCACCCTTGAAGAAAAGAAAAAAACAGGCGCCAATATGAATATCGATTTCAATCTTGATGTTGATAAGGGGACAACGGTAAATGTCTTGGTCGGAGATGATGTTGGAAATATTACTGTAAAAGGGGTTGCTGACGATTTGAGATTCCAGATGAGCAGACAGGGGAATATTGCCATGGGCGGTACTTATAAAGTGGATAACGGAACATTCGTATCCAAAGCGATCCTTAATAAAACATTCCAGATTGAGAAAGGAAGCAGTATCCGCTGGGATGGTGATGCGATGAAGCCTGCTCTTGATATCAGTGCAAATTATGTAAGAATGGTTTCCAATGCAGGAGAATATCTGAATATGGGAAGTCTTCAGCCGATCAGTATTTTGCTGCAGGCTAATATCACACAGTCACTGATAGATCCAAAAGTGGATCTTAATGTTTCTGCGCTGGATGTTTCCAGTCAGGTGAAAGAAACACTGGCTGCAAAAATGAGTCAGGAAGGGGAAAAAGTTCTTCAGTTCGGATCTATTCTGTTACTGAATAGTTTCAATGTTTCCAATACGGGTGGAGTAGATGTAGATGTGGCCGGTGTAGCCGAATCTTCTGGTTACAATATGCTGTTGAAACAGCTAGGCTCAGTTCTTAATACAATGAGTAACGAATTTCAGATTGACCTTAATTATGTAAAGGGAGATCAGTATTCCAATACAGGAGACCGTGCCAATGCAGGGGTTAGCTTTGCGCTTTCACCACGTATTAAGGTGAAAACTGGACTTGGAATTCCTTTGACAAAAACTGAAAATACGGAGACAAATTACCTCTCAGGTGAAGGGTCAATTGAGTATGACATTTCTAAAAAGAATGACGGAGGTTTAATTTTAAGAGGATATTCAAAGCCTTCAAACATCGGTATGGTAAATGGAGCAGGGTCAAACGGAACTGCTAATCAAGCCTATGGTGGAGGTATTGTATGGACGAAGAGCTTCAATTCTTTGTTTAAAAAGAAGAAAAAAGATAAAAAACAGGCAGATGCCAAAACTGAAATAAAAACAGATTCTACAAAATCAGGGGGTAAATAATCTGAATATTTTAATGATTTTTATCATCCGTGTTAATTATTGTTAATGTTTGATATAATTTTTTTAGTTAAATTATTTTTTATAAATTTGCAAAAAATACTTATATTTTTTAAGAAAATTGTAATTTAACTAATATGAACTATCAACTGGACGAAATAGACAAGAAAATTCTTGATTTCTTGGTAGAGAACACAAGAATGCCTTTTACAGAGATTGCAAAGCAGATGGATGTTTCTGCTGGAACAATTCACGTAAGAGTGAAGAAAATGGAAGATGCGGGTATTATTTTGGGATCATCTCTTAATATCGATTATGGCAAGCTGGACTATCACTTTACAGCTTTCATCGGGATTCTTTTAACAAAATCAAACAGAACGCAGGAGGTATTGAAAGAACTTTCAACAATTCCTAACGTTATTGAAGCAAGCGTTATTTCAGGAAAATATAACATTTTCTGTAAAGTAAGAGCTAAGAATACTGATGATGCTAAGAGAATTATTTATCAAATAGACGACATTCAAGATGTAATGAGAACTGAAAGTATGATTTCTATGGAAGAATACTTAAGTGACAAAAATAGATTGATCAACGCTATTTCTATTTAATTCAAATTTTAAACGAATATTATACAAAAGAACTTATGAAATCTCTCATAAGTTCTTTATTTTTGTACCTATGGAAGAATACAGTTATTTTGACGAGGATCCGAAGAAAGGATGGGGCTTTATTTTGGCATTTGCTTCTTTGATGTTGTTTACCATTATGGGACTGGGAATTGATTTTGATGAATATTTGCAACATGAGTTTCTTAATATTCCGAGATGGTATTTCTATATCATTTTCTCAATAGATTTCCTGATGGTTGTAAGCCTTGTGCTGATGTTCTTTTATAAAAAAGCAGGCATTTTTACTTTTCCGGCTTTGTTGGTTCTGCATTTCTTTATGCATAATTATTATTTATCGACATTTTTATACACGGATGTTACCAATCTTTTCCTTTTTACGGGATTCGGAATGCTGGCAATTATTCCGAAATGGAAATTTTTTAAATAGTCAATCAATCACAACAAGATAATGCAAACGGGCTTCGGTCCGTTTTTTTATTTAAATTAATGTTCTGTTTTATTTAAAAAATAAAGAGGGTAATCCAGTTCAAAAGTTTCATGAAAAATTTTGAAACCATTTTGACTGTAAAAAGTACGATTTTCAGGAGTGGTCGTTTCTACATATATGAGCTCACCTCTGTACATTGCCAAAGATTCCTGCAACAGCTTAGTTCCAATTCCCTTTCCCTGTTCATCAGGACAAACGGCCATTAACCAAAGGTGAATGAATTTTTCTTCAGGATGAAAACTCTTCAGAAGTTTCTCTCTTTTTAAGACCTTAAATATATTTTCAAATCCAATACAGCAGAAAAGTAATTTAAGCTCAAGAATGAATCGTTTTGGGCTGAATTTAGGCTGATCTAAATATAAAATACAACCATTATTATCATCACTCAAAAATATACTTCCGTACAGTAAAGAAAGATCAAATTGATACTCCATTAATATTTTAAGTGTTTTATATCTGTTACCGGATTTTTTTATGACATAATTAATTGAATTCGGGACCATAATATTAATAAAAGCACGGCATAATATATCAACCGCAATTTCTCTGTCCTGGCTGGTAGCTTTTTTCATTTTTCATTTTAAAAAACGTAAATAAACAAAAAAGCATCCAGAAATTGGATGCTTTTGCTTTGTATCGATGCAAAGAATTATTTTTCTAAAATTCTCTTTATTGCTTCTTTTACAGCAGTAGAGTCGATTTTATATTTTTTCATTAATTCAGCAGGTGTCGCAGATTCTCCGAAAGAATCGTTTACAGCTACGAATTCCTGTCTTGTCGGTCTCTTTCTCGCAAGCATTCCCGCAACAGATTCTCCTAAACCACCAAGATAGTTGTGTTCTTCAGCCGTTACGATTTTACCGGTTTTTTCAACCGATTTTAAGATGATTTCTTCGTCAAGAGGCTTAATTGTGTGGATGTTGATTACCTCACAAGAAATACCTTCTTTTTCAAGTTCGTCAGCAGCAACTAAAGATTCCCAAACAAGGTGACCAGTTGCAACAATTGTCACATCTGTACCTTCCTGTAAAAGAATCCCTTTTCCGATTTCGAAAGGCATATCTTCAGGAATGAAAACCGGAACTGTAGGTCTTCCGAATCTTAAATATACAGGACCTTCGTGATCAGCAATGGCAATAGTAGCAGCTTTTGTCTGGTTGTAGTCACAAGGATTGATTACCGTCATTCCAGGTAGCATTTTCATCATACCGATATCTTCCAGTACCTGGTGGGTTGCTCCGTCTTCTCCTAGTGTAAGACCTGCGTGAGATGCACAGATTTTTACATTTTTACCTGAATAGGCAACAGACTGACGGATCTGGTCATATACTCTTGAAGTAGAGAAGTTCGCGAAAGTTCCTGTGAAAGGAATTTTTCCTGTAATGCTAAGACCTGCAGCAAGTCCTATCATATTGGCTTCTGCGATACCTACCTGAAAGAATCTTTCCGGAGCTTTTTCAATGAATTTCTCCATTTTCAAAGAACCGATAAGGTCTGCACAAAGTGCTACTACATTAGGATTTTTATCAGCAAGCTCAGCTAATCCGGCTCCGAATCCTGAACGAGTATCCTTTTTTTCTGTATATGTATATTTCATTTTTATTTTTTTAATCGAGATTTTTTAAATAATTGTTTAATTTCTTTTTATCAGATTGATCAAGTTTTTCCTGAATTTCATTGAGATACAGAACCTCTCTTCTTATTTCATCCAATGTGATTTTGATTCCCACTGAATGGTTATCGGATTGGGTAAGATACATATCACACATCTGACCGACATAATTTTTCAAATGACCTTTAAGACCTTTATGATTAAATGAAGGAATTTCTGCTTCAAAGTTTTTACAGTGTTTTGGAATTCCCTTCAGAAGATTCTTATTGATCGTATTGTTTATTGCTAAGTCAGAAGCATCACTTTGAATTTTTTTATATTCAGAAACATAATTCGGAATGTAAGAATCAACTTGAACGTAATGTGTAGGACTAGCTAAAGCAGTAGTAGAATCTATCTCTACAAATGAAGAATCTGCATAAGCTACTGTATCTGTTACCATATCTTCTTCTTCCTTTTGATGAGCCAGCATGATAGAGTCCTGCTTCCTTTGTTGTTTCATCATCGTTTTCAGATGATCAAAATAAACAAAGTCTTTAGAGTCTTTCATAGAAGATGCTACAAAATACTCTGTATCATACGTTTTCTCCGGACCACCTTTTAAGATAAGTCCTTTCAGCCCCGAACTTTTAATCTTTGTATTTTTATCAAAGAAATTAATCAGTCCGCTCAGAACAGGAACATTATTGTATGATGAGTGATCATCAATGCATACCTTAAAAGATTCCTTCCTTTCATCACTGTCTTTCTGTTTAAAATTCAATAAATAATGAGAACACGGAATTCCCAGTATGGTTTCTTTGGTATCCATTTTTTTACTTTCAAGACGGTATTCTTTTTTATCGTCTGAGAGGTAAGAATAATTATTAAATCCATAATACATTGATGAATTTAATATATCAGAACCTTCAAGACGATTGTTCATTTCTAAACCTACCGAAGAGGTTCCGATCTTGTCTGTAAAAAAATATACGGGTAAATTTTTAATCGTTATTTTAGTTAAAAACTCACCGCTTTTGCTGGTGTATGTTTTCAGAAAACCATCAAACTTATTTTTATCCATTATCTTATAATCAATTTCCTTGTCGAAATTAATTTTCTTTTCCTGAGAAATCCCCAGAAAGAAACTGAAAAATAAACAGATGAATAAAAGCTTTTTCATGGTAACTTAAAAAAATGATAAAAGATATTAGTAATCAGCCGGAGCTTCTAAATATAATTGTTTGAATGCAGTCTCCAATTGCTCGTCATTAGGAGCTTTTCCGTGCCAAGCATGGCTTCCCATCATATAATCTACTCCGAATCCCATCTCTGTATGAAGGATGATCACAACAGGTTTTCCTTTTCCGGTTTCTGTTTTCGCTTTTTCTAAAATAGCAATGACAGCCTCAAGATCATTTCCGTTTTTCTCTTCCAAAACGATCCACCCGAATGCTTCTAATTTTGCATGAAGATTGCCTAAGCTTAATACATCATCGGTATCTCCGTCAATCTGGCGGCCATTGTAGTCAATTGTTGAAATGATATTATCAACTTTTTTAGCAGCAGCATACATAAATGCTTCCCAAACCTGTCCTTCTTGTAATTCACCATCTCCGTGAAGTGTATAAACAAGAGATGTGTCACCATCTAATTTTTTACCCTGAGCTACACCAAGAGCTACAGAAAGCCCCTGACCAAGAGATCCTGAAGCTATTCTGATTCCTTCAAGCCCTTCGTGAGTAGTCGGGTGACCTTGCAATCTTGAATTTAATTTTCTGAAAGTTCTCAACTCATCTACCGGGAAAAAGTCGAATCTAGCTAAAGTCGAATAGTAAACCGGAGAAATGTGTCCGTTTGAAAGATAGAAATGATCTTCATTTTTACCTTCCATCGTGAAAGGAAGTTTGTAGTTCATTACCTTTCCATAAAGGGCTGTGAAGTATTCTGTACAACCTAAACTTCCACCCGGGTGACCAGAATTTACAGCGTGAACCATTCTTAAAATGTCTCTTCTGATTTGCGTAGTAAGAGATTTTAACTCTTCGATACTTTTACTCATTATATAAGATTTATTTGCACGCGAATTTACAATTTTTTACTGGCTTACGGAAATGCAAAAATCCGGATTAGAAACCCGGATTTTGAATTTTTATGATAAATACTTCGAGCGTAGAAGCAATCTTTTAATTGATTTGTTATGATAAAATTAGATCAAACTAAATATATTATTTTTCTCTGTCATATGGAATTCCATTCTTTGCTCCACACAAAAAAGTTCCAAAATCATTCTGAATTTCAATTTCACAATCTGCATTTATGGAATTATCTAACAGATTTTCAAAATCTTTAATTATTGCATTTATTTTTGGAATATCATCTTTTGACGAAGCATAAGCCGGGCCTCCGGCTCCAAAATAAGCAATAAATATAACTCCACTTTTTTCATCTTGAATATAATAATCAAATCCTTCAAACATTATTGTTTCAGGCTTGCCAAAATTTTGCCACATTCTTGATATCTGATCACCAATTGGAGCCTGTTCATTTCTGATTTTTCCATAATCGGCTAATTCATATTTATCTAAATCATTCTCATTAATCAGATTCGAATGTACAACTTTGAAACTTTTAGTTACAGGGATGATATTTTTATTTTGAGAATTACATTTTATAAACAGAAAAGTAAGAATTAATAAATATTTCATTTAATAAATTTATAGATACTAACGTGATTTATCTCTTATCATCCACAATCCGATGAAGGTAAGTAGTCCATTAATTATTAATAATTCCAATCCTATTTTGAATTCTCCGAAAAGGACTTCCTGATATTTGTCAATAAAATAAGAAGCAATAGGAGAGGCGATACAGACAAAAGGTACTAATTTATCCTGAACTTTATATTTCGTGAAAATTCCGAAAGCAAAAAGTCCTAATAAAGGTCCGTACGTAAATCCTGCCAGTTTCAGGATCAATCCAATCATGGAATTATCGTTAATCAGTTTGAAAATAACAACCATAATCAGGAAAGAAAATGCTACAATCAAATGTATATTTTTTCTGAACCTTTCTTTTTTCTTATCATCCCAGTCTTTTTTTTCTTTCATTCCGAAAACATCGATGCATAAAGAGGAGGTTAGAGCGGTCATCGCACCGTCTGCACTTGGGAATAAAGCCGAAATCAAAGCAATGATAAAAATAATCGAAATAAATGGCGGCATATGATTTAATGCAATATCAGGAAATAACTGATCTCCTGCGCTCGCTACATGTTCTTCAGCTCCATAAAGGTGCAGAAGCCCGCCCATATAAAGAAACAATGAAATTACTCCAAGCAGAATGAAGCCCAGGGTAACCATATTTTTCTGTGAATCTTTCAGTTTGGTAACAGATAAACTCTTCTGCATCATTTCCTGATCGATTCCGGTCATGGTAATGGTAATGAATGCCCCTGCCAATACTTGTTTGATAAAGAAACTTTTTTGATTAGGATCAAAATCAAAGATTCTGGTGTATCCTTTTTCATTCATGGCAGTTAAACTTTCTCCAACATTCAATCCTAAATGATTCAGCATGTAAACGGTACAGATAATCAATCCTAAAAGCATGCATGAAGTCTGCAGTGTATCAGTCCATACGATAGTTTTCACTCCGCCCTCATAAGTGTAAAGAATGATCATTGAGAGGATGATCAGTGTAGTCACAATAAACGGAACTCCCAAGCTGTCTAAAATGGAAACCTGTAATATATTGACAACAAGGTAGAGTCTTGCTGTAGCTCCCACCAATCTTGAAACAATGAAAATCCAGGCTCCTGATTTGTAAGAAAGCTGTCCCATTCTTTGTTGAAGATAACCGTAAATTGATGTCAGTTTTAATCGATAATATAAAGGAAGGAGAACATAGGCTATGACAATATATCCAATAAGATAGCCTAAAGTAATCTGCAAATAGGCAAATTTATCATTTCCCACAGCACCCGGAACACTCACAAAAGTAACTCCTGAAAGAGATGTTCCGATCATTCCGAAGGCTACGAGCATCCAATTACTTTTACGGTTTCCGATGAAGAAACTTTCATTATCACTTCCTTTTCCGGTTCTGTAAGCTACCCAAAGCAGCAATGCGAAATAGATGATAATGATGGATAATAATACAATTGGAGACATATTTACTCGATTAAAATTTTACAAATATAGTTTTTTTATGTTCTGTTCAGAAAAGAAAAAACCTTCCGGATCTGTATTCCGAAAGGTTTGTATATATTAAGGTTGAGTCTAAGAGTAAGATTGAAAAAAATATTCTGAATTTCAACCTTAATCTTAGTTTAAAACTAAGCCTGAGTCTGATTAACTAAAACATCCTGAAGTTCTTCATGTTTCTGAAAGGTAGCTTTTGCAAAAGGACAAAGCGGAATGATTGTTTTTCCATTTTTTCTTGCGAAATCTACCGCAGCTAAAAGCATATCTTTGCCTACGCCCTTACCATTATATTCGTCACCTACTTCCGTATGGTCTATAATAAATCTCTCCTCTCCGGCCCAGGTATAAGTCATTAATCCTGCGCGGGTTCCGTCTATGAAAGCTTCAAAACTTCCGTGTTTCTCGTCGTTGTTTTGTTTTACTTCTGTCATATTATGAAAATTTGGTTTGAATTTCTATTTCGTTTGTTAACATTTTATGTACCGGGCATGCATCCGCGATAGTATGAAGTCTTTTCATTTGTTCTTCATCAAGATTCGTTCCTTCAAAGCTAATGTTTCTTTTGAAAACAGCAAGTTTTGTTAACGGAAAATTTTCAAGTTCCACTTCTACATCTATTTTTTCCACATTCCATTCTTTTCTGTCGATATACATTCTCAATGTTGCTGCTGTACAGCTGGCCAAAGAAGTTGCCAGGATTTCAAACGGGTTGAACCCTTTGTTTTGACCGCCTTTATCAATAGGCTCATCGGTTATCAGTTTGTTTTCACCTGCGATAACTTCTGTATAATATTTTTCTCTTCCTAAACTTGCTTTTACGGTTACTGCCATTTTTTTAGTTTGATATAATTAATGTTCAGTTTTTGATTTGATTTTTAAAATTCGCAATTTTATCTTTCAGTTCTTTCAGCATTTCCGGGTTAATAATACCACTTTCCAAATCGAAATTTTCATAAAATTTAGAAATCGAAAAAGTATCTTTAATATCGGCTCCGAATTGAGGGAAAAATGTTTTTGCGGTATTCATTACATTTCCGCCACCATAGCCTCCCGGAGAGGTTGATAATAAAAGCATGGGTTTGTTTTGAAAAACCTTAACATTAATCCTCGAGGCCCAGTCGAAAACATTTTTGAATGCTGCACTGTAAGACCTGTTGTGCTCAGCCAGAGAACATATAATGATGTCGCATTCTTCAATTACTTTGAGAAAATGATGAGCTTCATCCGGAAAACCTTTCTTTTCGCGGTCTACAGAAAAAACGGGCATATCGAAATCATTTAAATCAATTAAATTAATTTCTTCATCCTGAAAATCTTTTAAAACAAATTTTACCAGTTCCCTGTTAATAGATGTGGAAGATGTACTTCCTGCAAATGCTAATATTTTCATCGTTTATATTTTTATAATACTCTATGGTTTTCTGTTTAAAATTGCTTTCGGAAGCGGAACATATTCTTCTTCATCTCCTGGAACAAGAGGAAAAGCCTCATGATTCTGATCATTCCAGTTTACTTTTGCCTGGTCGATCAGTTCTTTGTCTGAATTTACAAAATTCCAGAATATAAAACGTTCTTCATCGAAAGGCTCACCGCCAAAAAGATAAACGGTTCCGTTTTCGCTCATATCAAATTCGCAGAGTTTGGTATCTTTGGCAATCATTAATTGTTTTGAACCATAAGAATTTCCGTCTGTGGAAACTGTGCCATCCAAAACATACATGGCAGCTTCGCCATAAAGATCCTTTCCGATGCTTATTTTTTTAGCTTCTTTTGTTTTAATTTCAATAAAAAATAATTTGCTGTGGACCGGAACCGGAGATTTTTTTCCGAATGCCTCTCCTGCGATTAATTTATATTGAATTCCGTCTTCTTCCCAAACCGGAATCTCGTTGGATTCGATATGATGAAAAGTGGGTTCAGACTGTTCCAGATGCTTCGGTAGTCCTACCCAGATCTGAAAGCCGTGAAGTCTTTTATCGGAATGTCTCAGATATTCGGGAGTCCTTTCTGAATGTACAACACCTTTTCCGGCTGTCATCCAGTTTACAGCTCCCGGCTGGATTTCTAGGGCACTGCCAATACTGTCTCTGTGAAATATCGATCCTTCCAGAAGATAAGTTAATGTTGAAAGTCCGATATGCGGATGTGGAGGAACGTCAAGATTCTGATAATCTTTTAAATCAGAAGGTCCCATATGATCGATAAAAACAAATGGTCCGACTGCTCTTTTTTCACGGAAAGGCAATAGTCTTCCCACTAAAAAGTTTCCTATATCTGCCGATTTTTCTTCAATGATAAGTCCTATGTTTGACATGGTGTATAAAGTGGTTTTTCAATTTTTGTTTAAGCTAATGTAGGTAAATTTTCTACTATTTATGGTACTTTAATGAAATTTAAAGTTGATCGTATCCATGAAACCTTTCATCGACAACGCGTTTCCATTCGGGATTTTTTTTAATGAATGAGGCGACGTACGGACAAAAGGGGAGTGCTTTCTTTTGATGGTCTTCGATGTAGTGTAATGTCTTTTCGACCACTGTTCCTGAGATAAGTAAATCTGCTTCGGTATGATTTAAAGCGATCTGGCTTCCCATTTCGCGATAATCGATGAAGGCTAAATGCCCGTTGAACTCAATTTCAAATCGGCTGCCTGTATTTATTAGAGGTATATTTTCAAATTCCTGTTTCATAATTTTTTTTAATTATGTTGGATGTTCACAAAGACACAAATTCTTTGAGTTAGCTCGGTATGACAAAAGTTAAGCTAACAATTTTATCAAAGATAAATTAAAGCATGATGCTTATCAATAAACTTTGTGTCTTTGCAAAATCCAGCTAAATAAAATTAAGAAAAAAGAAATAATTAAAATCTATATTAATCTGCCAGATATCCGAATCTTCCCAGATTATAATCTTCAAAAGCCTGCATAATTTCTTCTCTGGAATTCATTACAAAGGGTCCATGTGGATAAATAGGTTCTTCCAAAGGCATCCCGCTGATGATTAAAACGACTGAATCTTCTGTTGCTTCAATAGTGAACTGCTCTCCTTCATTTTTGAATAAAACAAAATTATTGGTGGGCGCTTTTTCCTCTCCGTTGATGATGATATTTCCTTCTACAATCAGCGCTCCCGTATTAAAGTTTGCAGGGAAATTAAAATTTGCTTTTCCGCCTTTCTTCAGTTTTGCATTCATCATATGAACCGGACTGAAAGTGAAAGCGGGACCTTTTTGATCCTGATACTGGCCGGAAATCAATTCGATGAAACCATTTTCGTCAAGATCAATTTTTTTCATATCAGCTTTTTTAATAGCCTGATATTTCGGACAGCTCATTTTATAAACAGAAGGAAGATTGACCCAAAGCTGAACCATCTGGAAGATTCCGCCTGTTTTTGCCCACTCCGTTTCATGGTATTCTTTGTGAAGAACACCTTTTGCGGCAGTCATCCACTGTACATCTCCTTCTCCGATAATTCCGCCACCGCCGGCACTGTCATGATGCTGAACGCGACCCTGATAAGCGATGGTTACGGTTTCAAAACCTCTGTGAGGGTGTACGCCGACCCCTCGGGGCTGATCTGTTCCGTTAAAATGAAATTTTGAATTATAATCAAGCATGATGAAAGGATCCATTCTTTTCATATCCAATCCATGAATGCCCGGAATAAAATTATGAACTCTAAAACCGTCACCCACAAAATGAGCAGGCTTTGGAGGTATTATTTTTTCTACTTTTTTAGTTGCCATAATAGTGTGGTATTAATAGAGCAAAATTACGACACAGGAAAATCAGATCCATTGATCTGTGATAATTAAGGGACGAGGATTTTATGTGAATGGTTTGATAAATGGTTTAATAAACAACTGCTGCAAATGATCTACACTATTTTTATTAATCTTCTTTCGATTTCATGTTTTTTCCGTCAGAAATGTGAAGTCTTCTGAATACAAAACCTGAAAAAATAGTTAAGATTCCGACCGTAAGGAATGTATATCTGAAAGCATTATGAACTTCCCCTTTTATAAAATCTGAGTTTTCAAATATTTTTAAAACAATCAGTCCGAAAGCGATTCCGAAACCAATGGCAAGCTGCTGATTTACGGCCAATAGGGAATTTCCGCTGCTGGTTTGAAAATTTCTCAGATCGGCAATGGAGATGGTATTCATAGAGGTGAACTGAATTGAGTTGAAAAATCCTAAGATGGCAATAATCGGGATAAACCAATATAAAGACGTGTGAACATCAGGAATAGCAAGAAGACAGATCAAAGTTCCGATAATGAAAGTATTGGTCATTAAAGTCTGTCGGTACCCGAATTTATTTAAGATTTTAATGACGTAAGATTTTCCGAACATCGCAGTGATAGCCATCGGAGCGATAATCCATCCTGAAGTGACAGCCGATTGTTTATAAGCAATCTGAATCATTAAAGGAAGTAACAGTGGAATAGCACTGATTCCCAGTCTGGTAGCCAGGTTTCCTACAATTCCTACTCTGAAAGTTCTTACCTGAAACAAGTTGAGCGGAAAAATCGGGCTGTTATCTCTTTTTGCATGTCTGTAATAATAATACATAAAAAGGAAACCCAGAATGAAAACCACTAAAACCGGAGTGGTATTCTGAAGATCCCCGAATAGTTCCAGAGAAACAGAAAGCAGGAGAGAGGCAGCTGCAAAAATAAGAAAGCCTTTTAAATCAAAATCTACATTTTCAGATTTATAATTGGGCATAAATTTTAATCCTAAAACAATTCCAAGAATTCCGATGGGAATATTAATTAAAAAAATCCAGTGCCAGGAAAGATAATCTACCATATATCCACCCACTAAAGGCCCTAAAACGGGTCCAATCAGCGCAGGGATAATGGCGAAATTCATAGCTTTTAATAATTCATTTTTATCGAAGGTTTTGATCAAAGCTAATTTTCCGACAGGGGTCATTAAACTTCCTCCAACACCCTGAATAACTCTGGAAATTACAAGGTGGGTAAGGTTTTGGGACATTGCACAAAACAACGATCCCAAACTGAAAAGAATTAAAGAAAAAATAAAGATCTTTTGGGTTCCGAACCTGTCTGCCAGAAATCCGCTTGCCGGCATAAATACTGCCAATGTCAATACATAGCTGATGATTGCATTCTGCATATTGAGCGGAGATTCCTGAAGATCTCTTGCGATAGATGGTAAAGAGGTGTTAAGGATTGTTGAATCCAGCATTTGCATAAAAATAGCGGTTGCAAGAATCAACGGGAGAATTTTTTTAATTGAATTGGGTTGTGAGATTACTTCTGACATTTTTTATTCACTGAAACCAAAAAGTTCCAGATTTTTTTTGTTCAAAGACTACTGTTCAAAAAACAGTCCATTCTTTTAGATAAAGAAATCCATATAAAATTAAAAAAGTCTTGCGAAATTTCACAAGACTTTTAGTTTTATTTTCTGGATTTTTCTACTCCTTTCCATTCGTCACCGGCTTTTCTGTACTGGCTTAAATAAAAAGTTTTGAAGTCCTCTGTTTTGTATTCTATATTATCAGTGTTTTGTTCAAAAGGCATGATGTAGTAAAAGTTTACGTCTGTTTTGTCTGTTTTATTACCTTTTTTCACTGAAGGAACATATTTGGAGAATTTATATGTTGGAAGATATTGTTTTACTCTTGCATAGAAATCCTTATTGTCCTTTTCGTTTGGAATAATATCTACAATATTGAAACCGTCTTTTTTCTTGTCAATCCAAAGATAGAATGTTTTATCTTCACCTGTATTTCTGTTATTGGAATTGAAAGCAAACAATTCTTTCGGAACGAGCTCCTTAATTTTTTCAGCATCTACTTTAGTATAATACTGACCTTTAGAAGGATCTACATAGGTTTCAAGATTATACATCAATACAGAATTATTCTCGAAATTTTTATTTTTAAAATACTGATCCAATGATAATTCTGCAGTTTTTCTAAGTTCTTTTCCTCTGTCATCTAATTTTTTAGTAGTATTCTGAGGGTTTACCTTCTTTACGAATTCGTATAAAACCACAGGTTTTACATCTTTAAGGTGGGGGTAAGTTTTTAGCTGCTCAGCTTTTACTAACCAATAATATTGTTGATAGTAGTCATCTTTATCAGCATCCTTCACACTTTTATAGGATAAAGCAAGCTTTCTTGAATTAAGATATTTGCCATATTTTCCTTGTCCAAAAGCAAAAGATATAGATAATAAGGCAAATAAAATAGTAAGGTTTCTTCTCATTTTCTTATAATTGATATTTTCGTTTTCCAAATATAATTATTTATTAGATATTATTTTTGATTAACGGTTAAAATCTGACAATATTATTATCGTTAATTCAAAAGAAAATCCTGTATCGCTACAGGATTAATAAAATTATTTTTCAGGTAATAGGTTTTAGGGCGTAGGATTTGGTTCAGATTGTGAATTAAAATTAATTATAACTCATTTAAAATAAGCCATAAACCCCGGTCTCTAAATCCTTTATTCATAAGACGTTTCATGTACTTTTACCGCTCTTCCGCTTGGATCATTCATTTTTTTGAAGGCTTCGTCCCATTCCAGCGCGATAGGAGTGGAGCAGGCTACTGAGGGTACAGAAGGAACTGTTGCAGCAGCGGTTTCACTTGGAAAATGTTCTTCAAAAATGGTTCGGTAACGATATTCTTCTTTATTCTGTGGAGTATTGAGCGGAAATCTGAATTTAGCATTAGCCATCATCTCATCAGTGACTTCTTTTTCAGCAACTTCTTTTAAGGTATCAATCCAGGAATACCCGACACCATCTGAAAACTGTTCTTTTTGTCTCCAGACAATAGAATCCGGAAGCATATCTTCAAAAGCTTTTCTTAAGACCCATTTTTCAATTTTTCCTTCAGAAATACTGATCATTTTATCCTGAGGATTTACTGCCATCGCGATATCCATGAATTCTTTATCGAGGAAAGGGACACGGCCCTCAATTCCCCAGCTCATTAAAGCCTTATTAGCCCTCAGACAATCGTAAAGATGGAGTTTTCCTAATTTTCTTACGGTTTCATCGTGAAATTCTTTTGCATTCGGTGCCTTATGGAAATACAGATATCCACCAAACAGCTCATCGGATCCTTCTCCGGAAAGTACCATTTTGATCCCCATTGATTTGATAACTCTTGCTAAAAGGTACATCGGGGTAGATGCTCTGATTGTCGTTACGTCATAGGTTTCTAAATGATAAATTACATCCCGGATAGCATCAAGACCTTCCTGAACCGTAAAGTTAACTTCGTGGTGGACAGATCCGATATGTTCTGCTGCTTTTTGAGCAGCGGCAAGATCCGGAGAACCAACCAGTCCAACGGCAAAACTGTGTAACCTTGGATACCAGGCTTCCTGAGTATCCCCGCTTTCAATTCTTTGTCTTGCAAACTTCGCCGTGATCGCAGAAATGACCGACGAATCCAATCCTCCAGAAAGAAGAACACCATAAGGAACATCACTCATTAATTGTCTGTGAACGGCATCTTCAAGGCCTTTTCTAATTTTTGAAATATCAGTCTCGTTATCTTTTACATGATCAAAACTTTCCCAGTCTCTTTTATACCATTGTTGAAGCTGGTTTCCGTCTTTACTGTGCACAAGGTGTCCTGGTAAAAATGTTTCAATCGTTTTGCAGATTCCTTCTAATGCTTTCAGTTCAGAAGCAACATAATAATTTCCGTTTTTATCCCACCCGTGATAAAGAGGGCAGATTCCCATATGGTCGCGGGCAATTAAATAGGTGTCATTTTTGATATCGTAGAGTGAAAAAGCGAAAATTCCGTTAAGTTTTTCTATAAAATCTTTTCCGTATTTCTCATAAAGTGCTAAAATAACTTCACAGTCAGATTGAGTCTGAAATTCATAATCAGGAAACTCTTCTTTTAATTCTCTATGGTTATATATTTCTCCGTTTACGGCTAAAACAAGAGTGCCGTCTTTAGAAAATAACGGCTGTTTTCCTGAAGTAGGATCTACAATTGCCAGTCTTTCGTGAGAGAAAATTACTTTTTCATTTTGAAATACGCCGCTCCAATCCGGTCCTCTATGACGAATTTTTTTTGACATTTCCAAGACCTGAGGTCTTAATATTTCTGTTTTTTGTTTGGCATCAAACAAGCATACAATTCCGCACATTTTTTATCATTTATTTGAAACAAAAGTATAACTGTAGTTTAAAATTAACAATAAAAATTTTAATTAAGTTTAAATTTTTAATGTAATAATTTATTTTAAAGTAAAATTTTAATTATTTTCAATGAAAAACATGATTTTGGTTGATTTTTTTCGCTGTGCAATCGAAATCATTATCTGTATACGAAATAAAAATGAAATATTTATTAATCTATGTTAATTAATAATTGGAATTTTTGGCTTTACTTTGTGGCTCGAAATAATTTTTTTTCATCATTTGTGTTTTTACCTTCTTGCAATTCAGTTTGCGAGAAGGTTTTGTTTTTATTCAGACCCTAGTAATACTCCTGAAACATTCCAGGAACTAAAGCTCGTTCCTTCTGTAGGACCTTGTGGAATTATCACCTGGATGGTGTGTTTTCCCGCTTTTAAATCTCCCAATTGAATAAAGTTCGGATTGGTAACTGTTCCCGGACACCAGTTTGATCTGCTCAGGTCCGATGATGAAAGTCCGTCCGGAAAATTTCCTGATGCAGGATTGTAAAGACGGTAAGAGCCGCAGTCTGATCTCCACGGTACAAAAGAGTACGTCATTTTTCCGTCCAGAAAAATAGAATTGGCTTTAGGAACGAATTCGTCTCCGTTTTCCCAACCGCCATGACCTGTGGTGATGTATCTCAGCTGCGCATTTTTTAAATCTTTTTTTAATGTAAACTCTACAAACAAACCTTTGTCCTGATTAAACATGGTAGAATAATCCTGTCCGTCCATTTCCATAATGTTTAAGCTATTGAATAAAGGAATAACTGTATTGTTTTTACTGACGGTCTGATCGCTTTTGTGAATGGTAATTTCTAAACTCACTTTGTGCCCGCCTTTATCATAATTTCCGATAAATACACCTACCCAAAGTTCTTTTTCAGAAAGAGAAGGTTTAAGTTCTGTGATATCCTGACGGTAAGGACTTATGCTTTGCCAGTTTTTATCTTTTAATTGAATATGATTAAATTTATTAATCCCGAATGCGGTAAAAAAACGCATCATTTCAATGGAAGGACTGTATTTTTCTGTAGCAGTTATTCCGTAATACTGTTTTCCGTTTCCATTGTCATAGGTAGGAAGTGTTTTAGCACCTTTTTCCAGTCCGTCGAAGAAAGATTGGGATTTATCCTGCGGAACAACAAAAACAGTTCCTGTTCTGTCATAAGCGTCACCATTTGACTGTTGCTTCAGTTCTGCGAAAATAAGTTCGCCTTCTGAGATTTTAGGAAACTTAATTTTTTTAAGAATAATTGTTCCGTTGGCGAATCTTTTTATGTTCTGGTCAGATTTTGACTGGTCTGAAAAATTAATGGTTTCGTTGTCAAAAACGGGTAATGTTGTGAATCTGCTTTTCCACAGAAGATCTTTATATCCTAACTGATCGGTAGGGTTGATCGATCCTTTTATTAGATTTTCAATATCTGTTTTTTTTACTTTTTTAATGGAATTGGCTGTAATCACTGAATTTTTATTCCTTTCAATTTCCAGTACAAAGCCCAGGTTTTGTCCAAGGCTGGATGGTCCGCCTTTGATTTTTAAGTCATTGGTATACCATACTTCAATAGTATTTGAGTTGATTTTAGTAACTGCTTTTTTACAGTTATAGCCTAAGATTTTTTTTGTTTCATTCGTGAGCTCGAAAGTTTGTTTTCCGACAGATTCCGTATCTGAAGCTGAGATTATCTCGTTTGGTTTTAAGAAAGCAAAAGAAATGACCGCATTTGACGGTTTCTCAACTTTTGTTATTTCGAAAGGATATTCTGCTTTTTGTTCTCTGATTTTATTGTTGAGAATGAAATTTTCTTTGTCATTAGCCCAAACCAGCGTAGGAGTTTGTTCGGTCAGTACTTTTCCGTTGTATGAACTGATGTATTGAACTTCATAGGTCTGCGCAAAATTCAGGCAGAATAAAAAGCTAAAGAAACTTACTAAAATTCTTTGACGCATAATAGAAAATGGTTTTTCACAAAGATAAATTTTAGTTAACAGACTATCAACTTTGTGAATTTTAAAATAGTTTTTAGAGGATAAGTGTAAAACTTTATTTGAAGGTTACTCTTACGAATTGAAAATATCATTTGCCAATATTAATTCCAGATGATTAGAATTAAATTACTGAATCAACGGTCAACAAAAAGACTACCCTGAAATAGAGTAGTCTTGATATTTTGATATAAATGCTATTATATTATTTAAGAAACTCTTTCAATTAAAGCCATATAGAATCCATCGTAGCCCTGACTAGGCATTACTTTCTCATCCTTAAGCATTCTGAAATTCGGATTGTTTTTAATGAATTCCTCAACCTGTCCGCTATTTTCTGAAGGAAGGATTGAACATGTTGCATAAACCATCTGTCCTCCTTTTTTTAGCATTTTAGAGTAATCCTGAAGAATCTGTTGCTGCTCTTTTTTAATTCTGTCAATAAAATCCTGATCGATTTTCCATTTGCTGTCCGGATTTCTTTTCAAAACTCCAAGACCTGAACATGGGGCATCGATCAATAATCTGTCTGCTTTTTCATGCAGTCTTTTGATTACTTTATTATCAGAAATCATACGTGTTTCGATGTTGTGGGCTCCGGCTCTTTTTGCACGACGCTTCAACTCTGCCAGTTTCCATTCGAAAATATCTAAGGCAATGATCTGTCCTTTGTTTCCCATCAAAGCAGCCAAGTGAAGGGTTTTTCCTCCTGCACCTGCACAAGCGTCAACAACTCTCTGACCTTCTTTTACATCAAGAAAATATCCGATTTTTTGAGATGAAGCATCCTGAACTTCAAATAATCCTTCTTTAAATGCAGTTGTAAGAAAAACGTTCTTTTTTTCTTCTAACTGTACCGCATCAGGATAGTTTTTGATAGGATAAGCTACAATATTTTCATCAGAAAGATCAGAAATAAGCTCTCTTGGAGTCGTCCTTAAAGAGTTTGCTCTTAAAACTGTCGGAGCCTGCTCGTTTAAAGCTAGCATTTCCTTTTCCCATTGGTCTCCTAATTCTTTTTCCAAAGTTTCAGCAAGCCATTCAGGAATAGAATGTTCAATAGCTTTGGTAGGAACTGTATTTTTTTTAAGCTTTGTAAGGATATCAGCGATTTTTATTCCGTCAAATTCTTCAAATTTTTTATAATTTGTCTTGCTCCAAAGAAGATAAGCAATGATCAATTTGTAAATATTATTAGGTTTTACCCCTTCACCCATATAGTATTCAAGACGTTTTTTCCAACGGATGATATTATAGAAAATCTCAGAAACAACCGCTCTGTCTTGGCTTCCCCATTTTCTGTGTGCTTTTAAAAGTCTTTCAATGACTTTATCGGCATATTTATTTTTCTCGAAAAATGTTTCTTGTAAAGCATCGTGAATTCCGATTGCTAAATTTCTGTGAATAAGTTCCATAAAATTGGGTTCTGCTATTTTGAATCTGCAAAAATACGAAATTTTAAACGTTTTTTAGTTATAAATTGTAAGTTATGAATTATGAGTTAATTCTTGTTTTAATTTAAAATAAATAGTGGGAACTCGTTAAAATACATAATAAATATCATGTTAAAATTAAATTTACTTACAATCTAATAACTGATAATTTCAAACTCATAACTCAAAAATCCTACCTTTGCAAAAAATTAAAAATATGAGTGATACTGTACTTTGTCCGAAATGTAGTTCCGAATTTACCTATCCGAGTGATGATATGATGGTGTGTTCCCAATGCTTCTATGAATGGAATCCGGAAGAAATTACTACAGAAGCCTTAAATTCAGGAAAAATTTTAGATTCGAATGGTAATGAGCTGCAAGATGGAGATTCTGTGGTGGTTATTAAAGATCTTCCTGTAAAAGGTGCTCCAAAACCGGTGAAAGCAGGAACCAAAGTTAAAAATATTCGTTTGAGACCAGACAGCGACCATAATATTGATTGTAAAATTGATGGTTTCGGTTCAATGGCTCTGAAATCAGAATTTGTGAAAAAAGCATAAAAAAAAGGAAAAAATTGGACAGTGTAATCTTTCAAAAACTTGATTGTCTCGTTTTTCAACATGACTAATGTCCGTCTTTAAGGCAGAAAGAGAATTAACCAAAAATTTCCTTATGCTGTGGAAATACAAATGTAAGAAAAAGTTTTAAACACAAATCTTATGTTTGTATTTTTTTTTTATCCACAAATTTACAATAAGTGTTAGTAAATGTGTAGGTTATGTTATAGTTAAGATGACAAAATTAACTTCTTAATAGTAGGAATGAATATGAATTTTACCGTATTGAAAGACTCTGTAGGTGAATGCTCTCCAACTATTTTTTTTACTTTTTTGAATTATTGAAAGATCACAAATTGTGGATAATTTAATTTACGTAAAAGAAATTTTAACTATTCCCTGGATTTTGTGATCCGTATAAATTATCAGCTCTTTTTCCTTCACTTTTAATTTATTCCAATAATGGTTGCCTGCAAACCTGCTTTCTAAAACTTCTGTTTCAAAGCCGGTTTCAGAGATTTTTATCTCTTTAGGGTAATAGCAGAATTTTGAAAGATTAAAATATGCTATTTCATCCTCACTGAAAATATTTACCTCACCAAAAAGTTTTGCCACGTAAGGATTGTAGGGATTTCTATATATTTCTTCCGGATTTTCATTCTGGATGAGTCTTCCATCTTGTAGAATAACAATCTGATCCAGCCATGGAATGACATCCTGTAGCTCATGAGTAGAAATAAGCAGCGAAATATTATTCTGTTTGACATATTTGAACAGCTTTTCGCGCAATTCAATTTTTCTTGAAAAATCAAGATTACTGAAAGGTTCATCAAGGATCAAAAGTTTCGGAAGTACAGAAAGAGCTCTGGCAATGGCTACTCTCTGCTGTTGCCCACCACTTAGATATTTAGGCAGAATATTTGCGTATTCTGATAACCCTACGACTTCAAGAAGCTCTGTAACGGTTTCCTTTTTCTGAGTCAGATTAATATTTGAAATGAATTTTCCTACATTTTCAGCTACTGTAGCATAAGGCATTAAATCAAAATTCTGAGCTACAAATTTCATGTCCGCTTCTCCCGGAACAAGATTTCCTTTAGGCCCCAAAAGGGGTGTTTCTTTAAAAATAATCTGCCCGCTTTCCCAATCGAGAAGCCCGTAAATTAGATTCAATAAAGTCGATTTTCCGCATCCGCTTTCCCCAGCTAATGCAATAATTTTACCTTCCTCAAACCTTAGATTCAGGTTCTGAAACAGAGGTTTTTCCTTTGTGTGAGAGAAGTATAAATTGTTTATTTCTAATAGCATATTACAAATGTAATGAAATGTTACGTTTTTAGGAAGCAATGGAATTTTTTATTATATTAGCACTAGTAATAAAATTAATATAAATATGAAAAAAAGACTGTTTTCGATAGCTATTCCGGCTCTTTTTGCTGCTGTTGTAGTGGTTTCCTGTAAAAAAGAAAAACCTCTTACCAGTGAAAGCAATGAAGTGGCTACTACAAAAGATGGGATTCAATATGTACTGGATACTTTAAACAGTAGAGTAGAGTGGAAAGGATATAAAATTTTTAAATCTGAAAGCACCAGCCATTTTGGAACGATAAAGTTTGAAAGTGGTGATGTTACAGTGAAAGAAGGAAAGCTTGAAAGCGGAAAATTTGTTGCTGATATGAATTCTTTAACTTCTGAGGATCTTAAGAATGATGCTGAACAATTAGGAAAACTAAATGGTCATCTTAAAAGTGGAGATTTCTTTGAAGTTGAAAAGTTTCCTACAGCTTCTTATGAAATTACAAAAGTTACCCCTGCTATGGAAGGTGATTATAATACAACTCTGGATGGAAATTTAACGGTAAAAGGAATTACAAAGCCTGTACAGTTTAAAGCAAATGTAGCTTTGAAAGATGGTGAAGTAAGCATTAATACTGAACCCAAAGATATCAAAAGAGAAGAGTTTGGTGTAAAATTCCAGGCTCCTGCTGAAAACGGAGTCATTAAAGATGAGGTAACTCTTCAGATAAACGTTAAAGCTTTAGAAAAAAAATAATTTTTTTATTTAAGTGAAATAAGTGATTGAAGTCTGCCTCCGAATAAGAGGCAGATTTTTTTTAACAGATTAAGGAAAATTATTCCATTGAAAAACCGTATTTTTGCAAAACATTTAGAAAGGGTAAAACAATGATAGAAAAGATAGAAGAACTACTGGTTGAGGTAAACAGCTTCAGTACTACATCTAAGGAAGAGATCGAAAACTTCCGCATCAAGTATAATGGTAAGAAAGGAATTCTGAATGATTTTTTTGAAAAATTCAAAGAAGTTCCTAACGATCAGAAGAAAGAATTCGGTCAGAAAATCAATACCTTGAAGCAGGCTGTTAACGTTAAATTGGAGGATTTGAAAAATTCTTCCGAATCTTCTATTATCTTAGAAAAAGAAGATCTTACGAAACCGGCTTTTCCGTTGGATTTGGGTTCCAGACATCCTATTAATTTAGTGAAAAACAGAATCATTGAAATTTTCAAATCTATCGGATTCGCAGTAGCAGACGGACCAGAAATTGAAGACGACTGGCACAACTTTACCGCCTTGAATCTTCCTGAATATCATCCGGCAAGAGATATGCAGGATACTTTCTTTATTGAACAAAACCCAGATATTCTGTTGAGAACCCATACTTCTTCGGTACAGATCCGTTATATGGAGGAGAATAAACCTCCGATCAGGATTTTATCTCCGGGAAGAGTGTTTAGAAATGAAGCGGTTTCTTCACGTTCACACTGTATTTTTCATCAGATTGAAGGATTGTATATTGATGAGAATGTAAGTTTTGCAGATTTAAAACAGACGATTCAGTTTTTTACGACTGAACTTTTCGGAAAATCTAAAATCAGAATGAGACCTTCTTACTTCCCTTTTACAGAGCCAAGTGCAGAAATTGACGTATATTGGGGATTAAATTCAGAGACAGATTACAGAATTACAAAAGGAACAGGCTGGCTTGAAATTATGGGTTGCGGTATGGTAGATCCTGCTGTTCTGAAAAATGTAAATATTGACGCTGAGAAATATTCCGGATATGCTTTTGGAATGGGAATTGAAAGAATTGTAATGCTTCTTTATCAAATGAGCGACATCAGAATGTTCTTTGAAAATGATATCAGAACCTTAGAACAGTTTAAAACTTTATAAAAAAAGTTAAACTTAAATAAATCAAATCCTGTAAAAATTTAATTTACAGGATTTTTTATTAATTTTATAATAAATCAGAGAAAAAAATGTTTGGAAAACTGTTGAATTTTAAATTAAGAAAAATTGTTCATTATTCTCTCATTATCTGTATTTTATTGATACAAATCATCATAGCTGCTTTTTTTTATAATGAATTTATCAATAGGAAAAACTTAACTTTTATTGAACAACAATTGAAAGAGGTGCACTCGTTGGAAAATTTGACAGATAATTCCAGAAAAGAACTGATCAATGCCCAGACCTATCTTCAGAAATATGTCATGAGTGAGGATGATCAATATCTGGCATCTTACTTTCAGTCTTTAAACAAACTGGGCAATAATTTAGACAGTATCAGTCATTATAAAAATAAATATCCAAAGCTGAAAACGACTTTGGCCTCTCAAAAAAAAGATTCATTAGAAATTAAAAAATTAAAATTATTAATTGATTCTACGTATCAGTTTTCAACTAAACCGAATTTTAAAATCCGCAATGATGTTCCTAAGCTTGAGAAATATGATTTTGGAAATAGCTTAGATAAATTTAATTTCAATGTTGAAACGAAAACCTATTCTGATACGGTTAAGAAAAAGGGACTGTTTGGGCGTTTGGGGGACGCAATATCAGGAAAGGAAAATGTACGCAAAGAAAGTACTGTTATTACTCTGAAACAAGGGAAAACTCCCGATGCTTCTGTTATCCGTAAAGAATTGGACAGTATTTTTAAATTGGTGAATAATCATTATTCAGGCGAGGTTAAAAAAATACAGATAAACGCTACCGAAAAACAGAATAATAACAGTGAAATTTATAAAATGTTCAGTAATCTATTGATTTACAGTGATGGATTGATGAATATTTATGAATCTGCTATCAAAGAATCTAAAGCCGATCTTGAAAAAGAATATAATAAACAGAATTCAAAAAATAACAGGATCAGGACGTATTTAATATTCGGATCGATGATTCTGATGTTTGTCGTATCCATACTGATCATGCTATTAACCAGAATAGCATTTATTTACGAGAAGAAACTGAATGCTGCCAACACACAAATTAAAGAAAACCTGAATTTTAAAAACAGGATTTTGGGAATGCTGAGTCACGAATTGCGATCACCGTTAAAAATTATAGGTCTTTTCATCAATCGAATTAATAAGAAAACAGATGATGAGAAAATTAAGGAATATCTTAAATCCATAAGTTTCACAAACGATACGTTATTGATACAGGCAAACCAGATTCTGGAATATACCAAAAATCAGGCAGTGGAAAATAAACTGATTCCTGTGGTCTTTAATCTGAAAGACGAGACCCGATCAATCCTGAATTCTATTGAACCTTATATAGAAACAAGAAATAACAGATTTATCATTACCGAAAATATACATCCTGATCTTACTGTGTATTCGGACAATAAGAAAATAAATCAGGTCTTTATGAATATTCTCGGTAATGCCAATAAGTTTACTGAAAATGGAGAGATTAATGTAAACATAACCACGGAAACTATCGATGACAATATAATTTCTTTTACAACAAAAATAAGTGATACCGGAATTGGAATTTCCAAATCCGATTTGGAAAAAATATTTGAACCTTACTATCAGGGAATATTATCAGAAGATATAGAAAACCTGGGAGCTGGTCTGGGATTAAGTTTATGTAAGGAAATTGTAGAGCTATATGATGGCAACATATCAGTATCCAGCGAAGTGAACAAAGGAACGACCGTAATTTTTTCGATAAATTTAAATCGTAATAAATGAATCAGATAAATAATAAAACGATACAGATTCTGCTTGCAGATGATCATAGTCTGATAAGACAGGGGATTGTTTTTCTATTGGAAGATATTGAGCTTGATTGTGAAATTTTTCAGGCTTCAAATCTGCAGCAGGCATTGGAAACTGTAAAAAATCAGTCTATAGACATTACAATAATAGATGCTCATTTTCCTGATGGAAACAGCATGACTATTTTACCGGAAATAAAAAAAATAAGTCCGGAGACTAAAATTCTGGTTTTTACGGGAATTGAAGAAGATAAATATGCGCTTAAGTTTATAAATGCTGGTGCCAATGGCTTTCTAAGCAAAATGAGTGAAGAGGAAGAAATAAAACAGGCAATTCTTAAAATGCTGGAAAAAGGAGAATACATCTCACCTACGACACAGGCCTTGTTGATGAATTCAATGAAAAATCCTACTCTTATCAATCCATTATCATCTCTAACTGAGCGAGAACTGCAAATTGCAGAAATGTATGCAGAAGGATATGGAAACCTTGAAATTGCCAACAGACTGGACGTTAAACAAAATACAGTAAGCACTATTAAAAGAAGGATATTTGATAAACTTGGAATAGAAAATATTGTAGAGCTTATTGAGCTTATTAAAAATAAATAATAAAATTGTAGATAAATATCTACAGACCTGCCGATATATATCTACATCATTTGTGGTAATTCTATTTCTTTATGTTGGTATATTTGTAATACAAACAAGACAAGTTATTTAAAGAAGACTTTGGTTCTGCTTACAAACACAAATGATGAGAAAGAATCAAAGTCGATACAACACAGATGATTTAAAAAAGTTAAAGTTCCTACACAAACACAGATGATCGAAAAATCCAAAACCTCTGAAATTGACCAGAGGTTTTTGTTTTGCTTATACAGTAATGAGATCCATCATTCTAATTAGATTTTCATTATAGATAGAAATTAGAATATTTTTCACATAATTATTATTTTAACTGATTGCATGGGTGTAATTGATATGATTAGTAGAAAAATATCTACATACTGTACGATCTATATCTACAAGAATTAAGATGATGATAAGCTTATATGTTGGTACATTTGTATTACAAACAAGACAAGTTATTTACAAAAGACTTTGGTTCTGCTTACAAACACAAATGATGAGAAAGAATCAAAGTCGATACAACACAGATGATTTAAAAAAGTTAAAGTTCCTACACAAACACAGATGATCGAAAAATCCAAAACCTCTGAAATTGACCAGAGGTTTTTGTTTTGCTTATACAGTAATGAGATCCATCATTCTAATTAGATTTTCATTATAGATAGAAATTAGAATATTTTTCACATAATTATTATTTTAACTGATTGCATGGGTGTAATTGATATGATTAGTAGAAAAATATCTACAGACTGTACGATCTATATCTACAAGAATTAAGATGATGATAAGCTTATATGTTGGTACATTTGTATTACAAACAAGACAAGTTATTTACAAAAGACTTTGGTTCTGCTTACAAACACAAATGATGAGAAAGAATCAAAGTCGATACAACACAGATGATTTAAAAAAGTTAAAGTTCCTACACAAACACAGATGATCGAAAAATCCAAAACCTCTGAAATTGACCAGAGGTTTTTTTGTTTTTATTATCAGAGATATTGCTGAAATAATTGTTAGCTAAAAGTTTGAAAATTTTTCCGATAAAATATACTTTAACTATTTTTAAATAATATAATTAGTTGTTTTGTAGAAAAATATCTATAATAAAACGATATATATCTACATTATTTAGTATGATAGTATGTTGAGATGTTGGTACATTTGTAATAGAAAAAAGAACAAGATATTTTTAATTAACCTTTTGATTTCTATAAAAAACACATATGATGAAAAGGAAGTAAAACTTCTCAACACAAACACACACAAATGATCAGAAAAGAAACCTCCGAAACGATCGGAGGTTTTTTCTTTTTGTGACTAGTCCTTATTCAAAAACAAAAGTATGTTGTAGGTTTTATTTTATTATAAAAGAAATCCTATAACTGTAGATAAATATCTACAAGCAGAACGATATATATCTACAGACTTTGATGTGATAATATGCTTTGATGTTGGTACATTTGTACAGTCAAATAAGACAAACTATTAAAAAAATAACCTTTGGTTCTCCTTGTAACACAAATGATGAGAAAGAATCAAAGACTCCACAAATACAGATGATAGAAAAGCCAAAACCTCTGATCAATTCAGAGGTTTTTTTATTGGGTATATGATTTCAGATTTGTTATTTAATTTATTCTATTACCTATAAATATAAAATAGGATTATAAAAAAATGCGAAGAAAGTAATATGCCTTATTTAATTAAAGGATATTAACTTGATTTGTAGAAAAATATCTACAATCTGAAAGATATATATCTACAGCATGTATGATGGTTTTATACCCATATGTTGGTACATTTGTAATAACAAAAACAACAAATAAAAAATCTTTGGTTTTGACAGACATAAAAGATTAAAAAGGATTCAGAATCCTATACACACACACTAACACAGATGATAGAAAATCAAAGCTCCGAAAATTTTCGGAGCTTTTTGTTTTTAATTACTGACCTTAGAAACAAAACGTAATTAAAAACGAAGTAACTATATTAAAAATTTACACTGTGTCAATAAAAGACGCTCCGATTTCATTTTCGAAGCGTCTACAATAAAAACATTCAATATATAGCGATACGCTTATTGTAATATAAGTCATTGAGTTTTCAGGATGTTGGATATCGTTACTATTAAGACAATCTAGATTTGAAATATATTACATGAAAGACGGTTTGCTTTTATAAAAAATAGAAAATATTTTGTTGGAGATTGCAAAAGCGCGACGTATTTTATCCGAGCACCTTTAAGGCACAAGAAAATTAAGATTTTCAGCAAAGCAATAAAATAATAGATACAAAGAATTTTAAATAAAAAATGCCTGCAAAAAAACTGCAGACATCTTTATTTAAAACTAACTATATTTTTAATTTGTGAATTTTAAAGGATATTTCACATTTTTATAATCATCAATACTTGCTTTCAGAGAACCTACAGCCAATTCGGCCTTCAAAAGCATCGGAATATGGTTGGCATCATTGGATACCCACATTGTTACCCCTTCCTTTTCTTTAAAGACTCTTCCGCTCTTTACAGACGGAATAATTTTTAAACAATTAATTGTTCCGAATTTTGTTTTTAAATTTTCTGTTCCCACTACTTTCAGCTGAAAAGGAAACATCTCATCGTCAATCCATACATTCATATTGATAATGGTCCCTACTTTTAACTCCGAGGGGCTTTTGCTTCTTAAATAATAAAAGCAGGAAAGCATATCCTGAACTCCTTTTACAGATTTTATGACCTTAGAACCGTTGGCAGGCGTTTTTTTATCCGTTAAGATTAACGTATTATTATCATGATTAAAAACCGTTTCAAAGTGTTGACGATAGCTGCCTTCTTTGACATTTCTTACATAAAAGCTAGGAAGCCCAGTTTGTATATTGATAAAACTTTCGTATAAATCTTCTACCTTAAAGAATGCTTTTACAGCACCTGTGGTTGCCCCTGTACCTTTTACATAAAGGTGTGGAACGCCCTGATAGGTTGTGGTTTTTGTGGTTAGATTAGCGGTGCCGGCGTTTAAAAAACCATAATGAATCCTGAGGGTTATGGATTCGCCGTTAGCTATGTTATCTATCTGGGCTGTACCCAAACAGAATAGAAATAAAGTTAAAATAACAAATATTTTCTTCATGTTAAGTGGTTTACAAAAAGGTTGCCAAATTTAAATTTTCATGGTATTTGATAAATCTCAGTTTTTTATTTAGACTGAATTAAATATGCTTCGCATTAAAATTAGTAAATTTGCGGCTACATATATAATTAAATTATCTTTAAAATTATGATAACTACAGACATATTGATTATAGGAGCAGGACCAACGGGACTTTTTGCTGTATTTGAAGCAGGTTTGCTTAAAATGAAATGCCACATTATCGATGCACTTCCTCAACCTGGAGGGCAGCTGGCAGAATTGTATCCTAAAAAACCTATTTTCGATATTCCGGGTTATCCTTCTGTAAATGCAGGAGAATTGGTAGATAACTTAATGGAGCAGATCAAGCAGTTTCAGCCTGGATTTACATTGGGAGAAACAGCTGTTTCTTATACAAAAGTAGATGATGAATGGTTTGAAGTTGTTACCAACAAAGGAACGGTTCACAGAGCTAAAGCGATCGCTATTGCAGGTGGTTTGGGAACTTTCGAGCCTAGAAAACCTACGATGGACAATGTTGCTGATTATGAAGAAAAAGGTCTTGAATATTTCGTAAAAGAACCTGAACATTTCAGAAACAAAAAAGTGGTAATCGCCGGAGGTGGGGATTCTGCGCTTGACTGGAGTGTATTTTTATCAAATGTTGCAAGTGAAGTAACATTGATTCACAGAAGAAATGAGTTCAGAGGAGCTTTGGATTCTGTAGAAAAGGTTCAGGAGCTGAAAAATCAAGGAAAAATTAAATTAATTACTCCAGCTGAAGTTACTGCTATTAAAGGGGATGGAAAAGTGGAGGCTATCACAGTACAGGTTGATGGTCAGGATGCTTACGATATTGAAACTGATTATTTTATTCCGTTATTCGGTCTGACTCCGAAATTGGGTGAAATTGGAAACTGGGGATTAAATATTGAAAAAAATGCAATCGTTGTAAATAACGCTTTGGATTATCAGACAAATATTGACGGAATCTACGCCATCGGAGATATCAATACGTATCCGGGAAAACTAAAGCTTATTCTTTGTGGTTTCCATGAGGCGACTTTAATGTGCCAGAGTGTTTATAACAGATTGAATCCGGGTAAAAAATTCGTGCTGAAATATACAACCGTGAGTGGTGTAGATGGTTTCGACGGAAGTAGAAAAGAAGCAGAGAAAGCTGTTGTTAAAAAAATTGACTAAATTTGTTGCCAGTTGACGGTTATGAGTTGAAAGTTAAAACTTGCTTTTACCATCAACTACAAAAGATCAACTATCAATTAAAATGAGCGATATAAATATAAAAATCACCGATAGAGAAGGTGTAACTCACGAGGTTGTTGCCCCAACGGATATGTCCATGAATTTAATGGAAATCATCCGTTCATATGAATTGGCAGAAGAAGGAACCATCGGAGTTTGTGGAGGAATGGCGATGTGCGCTTCGTGCCAGGTATATGTAACCAATGATCCCGGGCTTGAGCCGATGGGAGATGAAGAAGACGCTATGCTTGCTGAAGCTTTCCATGTGAAAGAAAACAGCAGACTGGGTTGTCAGTTGCATATGGTGATGGAAATGGAAGGGCTTGAAGTGGAAATCGCTCCTTATCCTTAGAAGTTTTATTTACATTATATAAAAACTCCCGAAGATTGTCTTCGGGAGTTTTTTGTTTTTAGTCAAAAAATTATTTTGTTTTATTTTAAAGGATTTTATCTTGCATCAAAAGTATTTGAAATGATAATTTTATTTGTTTTTGTGCAGGTATAGTAAATGATTTTATAATTTCCACAAATAAGATATCTAAATTTTTGTGTTTTATTAACAAACCTTTCATCTATTTTAGTTCTTTGAAGGTTGAAACTTCGGATGTCCTACCTGCCACAAAGCAAATGAATAAATATCTGCATATTCTTTAAAGACTACATCAAAATCGCTGGTAAAGTGACCATTATCATAGTTTGCATACAGTAAAACTGGCTTTCCTGAAGCTGAATTATTTTGCAGAATTCCTGCAAATTTACCAGGCATCCAGGGAACTACTCTGGAATCGTTCATTCCTACTCGTATAATTACTGCAGGATATTTCGCGCCCTTTTTCACTTTACTCTGGGCGTCCATTTCAAGTAAATACTTTGTATCTTCTTCACTTTTTAAGGTGCCTATTTCGGGGATTTGGTTGGGGCCATTTGCGGTTACTTCTGTTCTTATAGCATTGGTTAATCCAACTTCCGCAATTGCCACAGCAAAAAGATCCGGTCTTTCAGTAATCGCCCTGCCAATAAGGATTCCTCCTGCACTTACTCCGTTTCCGATTAATTTTGACGGAGACGTATACTTTTGGTTTACTAAATATTCTGAACAGGCAATAAAGTCTTTCCAGGTGTTTGGCTTCGTAGCTTTCATGCCTGCCTCGTGCCATTTTTCACCTTTTTCACCACCTCCTCTTACATGGGCAATGGCAAGTACAACTCCCTGTTCCAGCAGTACCGAAAGTCTTGTTGAAAAACGAGGCTCATAAGAAAATCCATATCCGCCATACCCTGTAATATACGCAGGATTATTACCATCCATTTTTATGTTTTTAGGGTAGATAATAGAAAGGGGAACCATAACCCCATCGTGGCTTTTAATTTCAACTTCCTTTACAGCATACAATTTATTATAGTCAGGAAAATTGGTCTCAGAATTAAGAAATTTACTTTTTACAGGACTGCCTTTTTCCGGATTATACTCATAGGTCGTTAAAGGAGTCAGCCAGTTGACATTATTACAGAAAATATTATCATTTTCACGCTGATTGAGCGATAGTGAACTATTAACTCCAGTCGGAAGATCAACTTTTTTTCCAGCCAGTGTATTGATATTTACCTGATACTTATCTCTTACAATACCATCTCCTAATGAATAATAAAGATAGTTTTTGGAATTGTGAATACTGATAATTACTTTGTCTTTATTTTCCGGGACAACGACTTTTGCGTTATTAAAATCAGGCTTTGATAAGCTTGTTAGTGTAATTTTATAGTTTGGAGAATCTTTGTGAGTCAGCAGGAAAAGTTGATCTCCGGAAATAAATACATCAGTGATATCATCTGATGGCTTCACAATCTGTCGCCAATTTATTTTTTTATTTTTTAATTCTGAATAAGGAGCGACAAAAATAGGGCTTTCGGATTTTACAGAGCCTAACCGAAGAACAATATGTTGGTAATCGTCCGTGAAATTGATCATAGGAAATTGTTCCGTTAAAGCATTCAGTCCGGGATAATCCTCTCTTGATGCTAATATTTTATCTGTTTTTGTATCAGTACCAAGTACATGCAGCATCGCTTTCATATCTTTTAGAAGCATATTGCTGTTTGGATCTGCGGTACTCATTTTGGTATACGTAATTGCCTTGTCATCCGGGGTAAATTCGAATGCAAATTCGCTCCATATCGGACCGATCTCATCATTCAGTAGTTTTTTTGTACCAAGATCTAAAATTCTTAAATGACAAATTTCCCCTCCGGATTTTGATAATAAAAGGGCAATTTTTTTGGCTTTGGAGTCAATTGCGAAACTGGTAATTTGAGTTTTATTACCAAGAGTTTCAGGATCAAATATTAATGTTTCTTTTCCAGTGGAAAGATCTCTCGAATAGAGTTTAGAAAGGCTTTCATTTTTTCTGGTCTTAGTGTAAAAATATTTATTTTCCCTCTGAAATACTGTACTGAAAGAATCACCGTTCATTTCCTGCACTTCTTTCATGCGTTTATAAAGATCCTCACGATGTGGAATTTTATCAATAACGCTATGGCTGAAATCTGACTGAGCCTTAAACCATTTTTCCACTTCAGGATTTTTAATGTCTTCCAGCCATCTGTAGTTATCTGTAATTTTAGTTCCGAAATAATCATCTGTAACGGGCTTTTCCGGAGTCTTAGGATAATTATACTGTGCTAAAAATAAATGACTTGCAAATAAACTGGCAGATAAAATAATATTTTTCATGATTGTATATTTCTTTTCTTTGTGATATTACAAATGTACTATAATTCCTCCTTCGAAATCCATTTTCCTACACTCGGAGCCTGATAATTTTTCATCATTTCTAATAATTCATCAATGGTATTGCTTATTAATAGCATATCACGATTGATTTGCTTTAAAAACCCTTTGTCAACCATAGTTTGAACGAGTTTGATCAAATCATCATAAAACCCGTCAATATTTAAAACAGCAATTGGTTTTTTATGAAGTCCGAGCTGTGCCCAGGTGATCATTTCGAAAAACTCTTCCAGTGTTCCGTACCCTCCTGGCAGAACGATCACTCCATCACAGAGCTCATTCATTTTGGTTTTTCTTTCATGCATGGTTTCGACAAGAATGAGCTCGGTCAGTTCTTTGTGTGCGATTTCTTTGGATTGTAAAAAGTGGGGAAGGACTCCTGTAACTTTTCCTCCTGAATTTAATGCTCCGTCTGCGACAGCTCCCATTAAACCAACATTTGCGCCGCCATAAATCAATTGAATATTTTGTTTTGCCAAGGTTTGCCCAAGTAAAGTAGCCTGATCTTTAAAGAGATCATCAGAACCGAAACTTGAACCGCAAAATACAGTGATACTTTTCATAATAATTTATAATCTTGTTTCTGGTTTTATTTTTTTTCCGTTATTGTATTCCGTTACACATTTTGCCCCATTCTTATTGATGCAGAGCCAACTTCCATGCTTTTTTTTATTTTTGAATTCCTGGTGCACAATCAGTATTTTATTTTTGTATATATCGTAAGCTGTTTTGGTTTCATTCTCATCAAATTGCGTTTCCCAATACTGCAATCCGTCTGAACTATAGCGGAAATGTTTTACCTTTTTAGATGTTTTAGGATCATAAATAAATTCATCCGATACCATCTGTTTGTCTTTAAATCTATAATAAGCCAATGCTTTTATAAGATTCCCGTTTTCATAAATAGTCTCATAGCTGAGATTCCCGTTTTTCTTTTTATACTGTGAAATTCCGGTAAACTTTTTATGATCTGCCTGAGTGTAAGCAGTTTAATTTTCAAAATAGAGTGCATCACCGGCTACTTTCTCCTGACTGTATGCTTTAAAGGAAATTAAAAATAAAACGAATAATGTTTTGAGTTTCATAATTGGTGTATCGTTTCTTACTTTATTAAAAAAAAGAATATCCAAAATCAAATGACTCTGGATATCCAAATATAAATTTTTGCAGTTTATTTTTGAGGAATATTCGCTAAAATATCTTTAGTGAAACTCCAGAATTTCTGCGTTGAAGAAATATTTGCTTTTTCATCGGGAGAGTGAGCTCCTCTGATCGTTGGACCAAAGCTTACCATCTCCATTTCCGGATAATTGGCGCCAATAATTCCACATTCAAGACCAGCGTGACAAGCTACAACATGAGGCTTTTCTGTGAATTTTTCAACATAGATTTTTTCCATCAGCTGAACAATTTCAGACCCCGGCTTCGGTTTCCATCCAGGATAAGAACCGCTGAATTCTGTATTCATTCCTGCTAGTTCCGCAACAGATTTTAATTGCTCTGCTACAGAATCTTTAGATGAATCTACAGATGATCTTGAAAGGTTTAAAATTTTAAGCGCTCCACCTTTTAACTCAACTCTTGCTACGTTATTTGAAGATTCAACAAGATCTTTTACATCAGGGCTCATTCTGTAAACTCCGTTGTGAAGAGACTTTAATGTCAGGATGATTTTTTTAGAATCAGTTTCCGAAACAGCTTGATCAGAACTTGTGGAGTTTTCAATATTAATATGAATATTAGGTTCTACCGTTGCAAATTCTTCTAAAATTTCTTTTTTAAGTCCGGTAGTTGCCTCTTCGATGAATTCCTGAGCATTTCTTACTGAAACAATAGCTACAGCTTCTCTTGGAATCGCATTTCTCAATCCGCCACCATCAATAGAGATCAACTGAATGTTTTCTTTTTCCAGACCCTTGTAAAGAAGTCTTCCTAAGATCATATTGGCATTTCCGAAACCTTTGTGGATATCCATTCCGGAGTGACCTCCTTGTAATCCTTTTACTTCAATTCTTACGATTTGACCTTTGGGAGCTTCAGTTTCATAGTTTTGTGTAATCGTTACATCAATTCCACCGGCACAGCCGATATCAATTTCATCGTCTTCTTCAGTATCAAGATTTAATAAAATTTGTCCGGTTAATTGACCAGGCTTTAATCCTAGAGCTCCTGTCATACCTGTTTCTTCATCAATAGTGAAAAGTGCTTCCAAAGCGGGGTGAGCAATATCTGAGCTTTCAAGAATCGACATAATAGTAGCAACTCCCAAACCGTTGTCAGCTCCAAGAGTTGTTCCTTTAGCTTTTACCCAGTCACCGTCAACTTCCATCTTGATACCTTCTGTTTCAAAATCAAAATTAACGTCATTGTTTTTCTGGCAAACCATGTCCAGGTGAGACTGAAGAACCACCGATTTACGATTTTCCATACCTGCCGTGGCGGGTTTTCTGATGATCACATTTCCTACTTCATCTACTGTTGTTTCCAATCCTAGATTTTCACCAAATTCTTTGATGAAAGCAATTACTTTTTCCTCTTTTTTTGATGGTCTTGGAACAGCATTTAATTTGGAGAAATTTTTCCATATTATCTGCGGTTCTATATTAGATAATTCCATGAAATTTATTTTTCTCAAAATTACGAAATAAAAAATGCTCCCGTAAATTCAGGAGCATTATTTTTGTTGGAAACGGGATTAGCATCCGCATTCTCCGTAGATAGGCATTGTTTCTACAGTTCCGTCAGGTTTTTCAATCGTCAGCGTCCCTTCAAACAGGAGGGCCTCTTCATGTTTTATTTTTTTACCTTTTACTGAAATTTTATAGTTGTCACTTTCAATTTCTTTGGTTAATTCTTCATCCACTTCCATGTCGCTGGATGAGATCAGCTTCATGGCTATTCTTTTACCGTCCAGTTTCATATAAGCTGTTTTACCGGCATCATCAGCGTAAATGTATTTTTCAGCTTCAAAATCAGCTTTATTTTTGGCAAAATAGCATGAACATTCTTTAATTTCAGTAGGAAACGGAAAAGTTTCCACTAAAATTTTTCCTAAGGAAGCCTCTGTTTTTGCAGAATCCTGAACGATGTTAATGGAATCTGCGGTTCCTTTATCAGAAACAGTTGTTTTGTCTTTTTTACAAGCGACCAAAAGGAACGCCGAAAAGAAAATAATTAGGTATTTCATTGTTTGTGGTTTTGTGTTATTTTATCCTCTTGATCTTTCAAGAAGGGTCATCATTAATAATGAAAGGATTACTAAGCTTTCTTCCTCATCGTCAATATCAATAAGTCTGTCCAGCTGAAATCTTCTTCCAAAGAAAGAAGGCATTTTTTTAAGTTTAAAATAGGCTTTTCCGTCAATTCCTGTTACCGTGTAAGTAGGATTAAGAAAATATCCTGTAAACATGCCGATGATTGGTATTTCACCTACGAAATTATCCCAGAATCTTACCCATGCACTGTTTTCCTGAACTTTAAACTTAGGCTGATCCTGAGCATCCAGAATATCATAGCTGGCTTTCCAGATAGAACGCATTCCTTTTCTTGCCAGTCTGCCGTAGTTTTTTCCGGTGTTTACTTCAGTTAATGCATAAGAAGCGTTAAAATCAATCCATTTGTTAGCACGGATTCTGAAAAGTTCTTTTGATTTGCTTTCGTCATTGAAAACGATGACATCTTCTTTTAGTTTAAACATTTTCTGACGAACGTAAGCCACATAGTTTCCGTTCCTGTCTGTAATGTTGAAATCACTGGCAAGAGTCGTGATTTTGAATTTAAAATCCAGAGGATAATTTAAATTGTTAAGTACCATTTAGTTTAAATTTTCAATTAATATTTAGGAGGAGCAAAGATAGAAGTTTTTTTAAAGATACAATGATAAGTTACGTTGATGAGCACTTATGTTGGGATAATGATAACAGAAAACAGAAACATTGAATTTATTTTATAAATGAATCATGAATTGTTTTATAATTGTAAAGTGACTATTTACACTTTACAACTATTATCGCTATTTTTGTAGCTATGGATTATCCTAGTAAAGTTTTAGCAAAAGCAGTAGATGAAATCTCGGGACTGCCCGGGATTGGCAGGAAAACGGCTTTGCGTTTGGCATTACATTTATTAAAACAACCCAATTCCCGAGCGGTAACTTTGGGGAATTCAGTGATTAATCTTGTTAATGAGATAAAATACTGTAAAGAATGTCATAATTTTTCGGATTTTGAGATTTGTGAAATATGCAGCAATGAAAAGAGAAATGATCAGTTGATCTGCATTGTTGAGGATGTTCGTGATGTTATTGCTATTGAAAATACAGGGAAATATACAGGGAAATATTTGATCTTGGGAGGTAAAATTTCTCCAATGGAAGGAGTAGGACCTAACCAACTGAATATTTCGAGCATTGAAAAGAAGCTTAATGAAGGTAAAGTAAAAGAATTTATCTTTGCTTTGAGTGCTACGATGGAAGGGGATACCACAGCCTATTATATTTATAAGAAATTTAAAGGTTTTAATGTTAATTTTTCCAGTATTGCCAGAGGTATTTCTGTGGGTGACGAACTGGAATATGCTGACGAAATATCTCTGGGGAGGTCTATCATGAACAGGCTTCCCTATAATGAAAGCAATTCCTGATTCTTTTTCTGTCATCCTAAAAACCAAATCATGATTTCCGTAATAATTCCAATGTATAATGCTGAAGAGACTATTGTTAAAGCTTTAGATTCTGTTGTTCATCAAAATTATAATCTGGATGAATTTGAAGTGATTGTGATTAATGACGGTTCTGAAGATCAAAGTAAAAATGTCGTCGAGCATTATAAAAATACTCATCCGGACATCTGTATTATAATTGTTGATCAGCCAAATGGAGGCGTTTCAAAAGCAAGAAACAAAGGTTTGAGTATTGCAAAAGGAGATTATATTGCATTTTTGGATTCTGATGATGAATGGCTTCCGGATAAAACGGAAAAGCAGATGAAGCTACTTACAGATAAAAATCTTAATGTAGACTTTATTACAAGTCTTAGGAATGGCGAAAAAATCTGGTTTCCGTATGTCGCGAATGAGCATAATCTGGCACCCATTAGCCTTAAAAAATTACTGATAAGAGTAGATGGCCAAACTTCAACGGCTTTGTTTAAAAGAAAAATCGTTGAAAATACAGGTTTTTTCGATGAAAATCAAAGATATTCTGAAGATGCCAATTACTGGATGAAAATTTCTAAAAACAACGCAATGTATATTCTGGGGGAAGAACTGGTATTTACAGGTGGAGGAAAAAGATCTTTCGGGGCTTCAGGACTCTCTGCAAATATTCCTGAAATGGAAAAAGGAATTCAGAAGAATATATTGGAAATGTATAAAATGAATAGAATTAATTATTTTGAGTATATTTTGTTTTTTATATTTTCGAAAGTGAAATATTTTATTCGCATTTTTAAAACGAAACTATGATCTATAAAATCTTTTGGGCATTAAGAGCGGTGTTATATGCGCCTTTTTTTGGAAAATTCGGTTTTCCGTCATATTTGGGCAGACCATTGTTTTTAATGGGAATCAGAAAAGTTTTTATAGGAAAAAAAGTAAGAATTTTTCCGCATCTGAGAATGGAAGTTCATCGGTCGGGAAATATACATATTCAGGATGATGTGGTGATTTCACAAAATGTACACATTACATCCGCCGGAAATCTCATCATTGGTAAAAGTTCTCTGATATTGGCAAATGTTTTTATTACCAATATTGATCACGATTATGAAGAAATTAATAAACACGTGGTAAAACAGGAATACCTGATCAAAGACACAATCATAGGAGAGAACTGTTATATTGGTATGGGATCGGCGATCATGGCAGGAACTATACTCGGCAAACAATGTATTGTAGGCGCAAATTCTGTAGTAAGAGGTGAATTTCCTGACTATTGTGTGATTGTAGGAGCTCCTGCAAAAATTGTAAAAACATATAATTTTGAAACTCAGAAATGGGAAAAAATAAACTAATACTATGAAGAAGATTCTAATAACGGGTGGAGCAGGTTTTATAGGAAGTAAGCTTTCTCTGGAACTTAAACAGAAAGGCTATGAAGTAACAATATTAGATAATCTTTCTTCACAGATTCACGGAGAAGATCCTGAATCTGATTCTCCTTTATACAGAAGTGTTTTAGGAAAAGTAAACTTCATCAAAGGTGATGTTGCCAATTTTGGAGACTGGGAAAAAGCACTTGAAGATCAGGATGTCGTTGTACACTTTGCGGCAGAAACAGGGACCGGTCAGTCGATGTATCAGATTGAAAAATATACAGAAGTAAATGTCTCCGGAACAGCTATTATGCTGGATATTTTGGTTAACCAGCCGCATAAAGTTAAAAAAGTGATTATCGCTTCTTCCAGAGCTGTTTACGGTGAAGGGAAATACCTGCATCCGGAATTGGGATTGATCTATCCTAAGCCCCGAAATGTAGAAACGATGCGAGACGGTAAGTTTGAGATTATCTATCCGGACGGACAGACGCTTACTGCACTTCCTACGGACGAAGAATCGAAAATTCATCCGACTTCTATTTACGGAATTACCAAATATACCCAGGAGCAAATGGTCATGACAGCCTGTTCGTCGATGGGTGTTGCACCGGTGGCTTTACGTTTTCAGAATGTATATGGAGAAGGGCAGTCGCTGCTTAATCCATACACCGGAATTTTGTCTATTTTTTCATCGCAGATCCTTAATGGAAATGATATCAATGTTTTTGAAGACGGTAAAGAGTCGCGGGATTTTATTCATGTTGATGATGCCGTTGAAGCAACGATAAAATGTATTGAAAATGATGCTGCGAATGGTGAGGTATTTAATATTGGAACAGGGGTTTCCACGGCAGTTACGACTGTTGCGGAAAGTCTTAGAAAGTTTTATAGTATAGATTTTGAAATTAATGTTTCAGGTCAGTTCCGCTTAGGGGATATCAGGCATAATTTTGCTGATATCAGTAAGATCAAGACAAAACTGAATTTTCAGCCACAGATATCTTTTGAAGAGGGCATGTGCAAATTTACAAGTTGGGTATTACAACAAAATATTCAGGATGTGAAGTTTAAAGAATCACTGGAGGAGATGAAAATTAAAGGCCTTTTGAAATAATGAGTTTAAAAGGGAAAAAAATACTTTTTCTGTCAGTTAGCTTTTTTAAATATGAAAGAGCAATTGCCAACAGGCTTTGTGAAATGGGTGCTGAGGTCGATTTCTATGATGAAAGACCCTCCAATTCGAATTTTTCTAAGGGAATCATTCGTTTCAATAAAAAGCTCTATCAGTCAAAAATCAGTTCATATTATAAGAGAATTTTAAATGAAATAGGAAATAAGCCATATGATTATTTTCTGCTCATTAAAGGAGAGGCTATTCCCACTTTTTTTCTTGAAAAGATCAAGCAGGATCGACCTGATATGGAAATGATCTATTATAATTTTGATCCGCTTACGGAATATCCCACGCTGATTTCACACCTAAAGTATTTCGATAGAAAATTTACATTTGAGTATGAAGATTCTGTTGCATATAATTTAAGTTTCCGACCTTTATTTTACGTAGACGAATACAAAAATCTGAATCAACAGGTTTCTTCATTCGACTATGATATTGTTTTTATAGGAAGCGCACACACCGATCGTTATATTGTAGGGGAAAAAGTGAAATCTATCGCTGATAAACTGAGATTAAAAACCTTCTTTTATTATTATGCAATGGGGAAAATTGCTTTTAGATTAAAGAAAATAGTAGATAAAAGCCTGGAACAGTTTGACAGTAAAAAACTAAGCTTTGAGAAACTAAATCATCAGCAGATTATTTCATTTTATCAAAAAACAAAGTCGGTACTGGATATTAATAAACCTTTTCAGAATGGTTTAACGATAAGGACCTTTGAGGTTTTGGCTGCCGGAAGAAAATTAATTACAACCAATACGGATATCAGAAATTATCCTTTTTACAGTCCGGACAATATTTTAATTCTAGATCGGGAAAATATTCAGCTGGATACTGATTTTTTTAAATCTGATTTTCAGGAATTGGATCATCAGGTTCTTCAGATGATGTCCCTTGATTCTTTTATTCACTGTCTGTTTTTTGAAGATCAGCATTCCTATTGGAATTCATTCAGAAAAAATTAAACAAAATAAAAAAGCAACTCAATTGAGTTGCTTTTCTTATATGTAAAAATGTATTTACTTATTTAGCTGGTGTTGCCGGAGCTTGAGCCGGAGCAGATGACTGTTTTGCCGGAGCTTCTTTCTGTACAGGTTGTTTTTGAGCCGGAGCTGCCAATGATGGCTTACCTGTAATAACAACACTTATAAGAATAAGAACAATAATGACTGCACCCAGACTCCATGTTGCTTTTTCCATAAAGTCATTGGTTCTTTGTACTCCAAATTGCGCAGAAGACGCACCTCCGAATGTACTTGAAAGACCTCCACCTTTCGGGTTTTGAGCCATAACAACGATTACCAGTAAAACGCTAGCAATCATAATAAGAACCATCAATAATATAAATATTGTATCCATTAATTTGATATCTTTTTGAATGGGCAAATTTAATCTTTTTTTACCGAATAGCAAAAAAAGATGTGTGCAAATGTTAATAAAAATAAAAACGACAACAATTGTTGCCGTTTTTTCTATGAAATAGAGATATTCTTATTTGAAATCTGAATCTTTAGCCTGATTAACCACGTAAGATTTTACAGCCAGGTTAATATCCATTCCACCCATATTCTGAATGATAGTGAATGGTAATTTCACTCCTGAAACCTCTTTGTAATCTGCATAGCTTGTAGGGATAGAACCGCCTTCTCCAGTTTTTACTTCTCCGGTTTTAAGACCAGTTTTTACACTGTAATAGTACGTTTCTTTTGCTCCTTTTACTACATAAGAGTCTTCATTGTTATATTTTTCGATTCCTGCTAATTTGTATTCAGCAGATTTTGCGAAAGTTAATTCCGGGAAAAGCTCAGTATCTTTAGACATTTCAGCTTTTTGCTTGTCGCTTAAAGGATTTTTCTGTCCCTGAGCTTCCATATAGCCTTCTTTACCGTCAAAAACGATTTTCTGAACGGTATTTCCCATCATGCTGATGTTCATAGACATTTTTCCGCCTTTTGCCTGAACCATTTTCATACTCATATCCATTCCCTGCACTTTTGTAGTGGCATCAGTAGAGATAGAAGTGATTTTCTGAACGGCAGCAGCTCCTCCGATAGCATTGATGTATTTGTCAGCAACAGATCCGATTGTTACGCTTGCGTCAACTTTTTGAGCTGCAGGTTTAGCAACAGGATTAGCATCTTTATCAAAATACTTTACAGGGTAACCCAATTTCTCTAAACCTTCAGAAATATCAGACGCTTTTCCGGCAATGAAAATTCTGCTTTGATTTGGTAAAATAGTAGCTTTTACAGCATTGGTAACATCTGCTGCTGTTACTTTATCAATAGATTTTAAGTAATTGGTATAAAAATCAGCAGGAAGATCCTGAACTTTTTGGTTTAATGCAAATCTTGCAATTGTTTCCGGTTTTTCTAAAGACATGATGAAAGAACCTTTCAGCTTCGCTTTAGCGTTGGCCAATTCTTCAGGTTTTACTGTAGAAATTGCATTAAGTTCATTCATGAATTCCTTAACGGCCTTATCTGTTACTTCATTTCTTACACTTGCTTCAGCAGAAAATTCCGGAGAATATTTGCTTGCACTCATACTGGAATAGGCGCCATATGTGAAACCGTTTTTTTCACGAAGATTCATGAAAAGTCTTGCTTCACCACCTCCACCTAAGATGTAGTTGGCTATTGTTGCAGGGAAGTAGTTGGCATCTTTCATCTTAAGCGTATTCAGGTTATTTAAAGAAACAACCGACTGTACGGCAGAAGGAACGTCTACCACATTAATTTCCGTTTTAGCAACATTGGAAGCAGGTTCCAATTGAGAAATCGGAGTATTGGCTTTTTTCCATCCGTTGAAAGCTTTTTCAACTAATGATTTTACCTGATCAAATTTTACATCTCCAACGATTACTAAATAAGCATTGTCCGGAGCATAATATTTTTTGTATACATTTTGTACGTCAGATAATTGGATTTTGTTAACCGATTCTACGGTTTCAAATTCTCCTCTTGACGTGTTTTTTCCGTACATCAAAGCATTAGAAACTCTTGATGCGATAGAAGAAGCATTCTTCTCATCAGATTTCAATGCTTCAATTGTTCTTTCTTTAGAACTCTGAATTTCTTCAGCAGAGAACTTAGGGTTGATGATAGCATCGGCCATCAAGCCTAAAACTTCAGGAAAATATTTTGAAAGAGAATTGGCAAAAGCACCATTGGATGAGAAGCTTAAATTAGCTCCAAGATAATCAACTTTTTTATTGAAATCATCCTTGCTCATGTTCGTTGTTCCGTTTTCGAACTGTTCTGCCATGATAGAGCTTACCCCAGAAACTGCTCCTTCATAATAAGGAGGTCTGTCCATAGAAAGGTTGGCATTTACTCTTGGTAATTTGTTGTTTTCAACCACCATTACTGTAAGACCATTGCTCAGTTGGAAAGTTTTTGGCTTAGCAATATTAATAGCCGGAGTAGGTCCCGGTTTTGGCATTGCATTAAGATCTATTTTTTGTGCTGAAATCGTTCCTGCGAATAAAAACGCTGCAGCTATATATGTTAATTGCTTTTTCATTTGTAAAAATTTAATTTTTAATAATTCTTTTTTAACAATTGATAATGTATTAAAGTCTATTATCTTGTATCTGTTTTTAGAATTATTTTTTTTCAGGTACGTAATTAATGATTACTCTTTGATTAGAATTCAGGTACTTTTTAGCAGCGTTCTGAAGATCCTGTCTTGTTACAGATCTGTAGATGTCAATTTCTTTATTGATAAGATTGGTATCACCCATCAATACGTGATTTGTTGCCAATGAAGCAGCAATTCCCTGAATGCTTGAATTCGCATTTACAAATTGGTTTTCATACTGGTTCTGAAGTTTCTGATAGTCTTCTTCAGAAATTAAACTGGTCTGAAGTTTTTTGATCTCTGCATCAATGTCAGCCTGTAAAGTTGCTTTAGTAGTTTGTCCCATTGGAATTGCAAAGAATGCAAAAATACCGTAATCTTCAAGACCCTGGTTGAAAGCAGCTACCTGAAGTGCTTTTTTCTCCTGATCAACCAATTTTTTATATAAAACTGAAGATTTACCATTGCTTAAATAAGAAGAAAGCATATCTAAAATATAAGCATCTTTTTCTTTATTTCCCGGAGTTCTGTAGGCGAAAACATAAGCAGGAAGCTGAATGTTCGGGTCCGTAGCGGTTACTTCTTTTTCCTGAGTAATTGGCGCATCTTTCGGGAAGTCTTTAGGAGTTACCGTTCCTTTTGGAATTCCTCCGTAATATTCCTGAATCCATTTTTTAGTCTGCTCAGGTTTGATATCTCCTGCAACCACTAAAGTAGCATTGTTCGGAACATAGAATTTTTTATAAAATGCCTGAAACTCTTCTAGTTTTGCAGCATTTAAATCTTCCATAGACCCGATTGTAGGCCAATTGTATGGGTGATTTGTGAAAAGATTTTTCTGAATTGTTGTGAAAAGATTTCCATAAGGCTGGTTATCCATTCTCAGTCTTTTTTCTTCTTTTACAACCTCTCTCTGTGTATCTACACCTACTTGGTTGATAACAGCGTGACGTAATCTTTCTGCTTCCATCCAAAGTCCCAGTTGCTCGTTATTGGATGGGAAAGTTTCATAGTAATACGTTCTGTCATTGGTCGTGTTAGCGTTGTTTTGCCCTCCGTTTGATGAAACGATCTTGAACCAGTCACCTCTTTTGATGTTTGGTGTTCCCTCAAATAAAAGGTGCTCGAAGAAGTGAGCAAAACCGGTTCTTCCTTTTACTTCATCTTTAGCACCTACATGGTACATTACTCCTGTTGTAACTACCGGTGCAGAATTATCTTGATGAAGGATTACGTGAAGACCATTTGGTAAGTCATATTCTTCGAATTTAATTTGTTGTGCATTCAGAGCCATTCCGAAGAAAGCCGCTGCAGCAACAGAAAGAAGTCGCTTTTTCATAAAGTAGAAATTGTTTTGTCAATTAGTTCCAAAAATACTTTAATTGTTACAATTTCCCGAAGTTTTTTTTCCGACTTTTGTCAGATCAATGATACATGATCCAAAATATGAAATATTCTTTCTTTTTGCCTCTGTTTTTGCTTTCAATTGCCTGTCAGGCACAGGAAAATTTACAAAATGAAGTTTTAAAAAAATGTAGAAAAGAATTCAGTAAAAAGAAATGTCTTTCGGATTATGATGAAGATAAAATACCATTTTACCAGGATAAATGCCCTGAGAAAGCCGGTCCGGAAGAAAATAACGGTTGCCCCTGGCCAGACATGGATAAAGATGACGTCATTGATAAAGATGATAGCTGCCCGGAAGTCGCAGGTCCTATGGAAAATAATGGCTGCCCATGGCCGGATACAGATGGTGACGGAGTTTTAGATAAAGATGATCCTTATCCGACAAACCCCAATAAGAATGGCAAAGAATGTGAAAAAATTTATGCAACAGAAAAAGTATGTTATGAAAAAACTGTAGAGGAACTTAGTAAAACAGATTTTTCAGGACTTATTGATCTGTTATTTGAAGAACAGGATTTTAAAACATTTTTAGCTCAGCCCAAAAAATATATTTTTATCAAAAAAATCATTGGTACCGTAGGTGCGGAATGCGGAAATGATCCTTATTACGATTGTAAACATTTTGAAAAAAATAATAACAATGACGTATTCGTGAAGCTTTGGAATAAAGATAATTTTAATAAAATCAGGAAAAAATTAGGCAATAAAACGATCATTCCTCTCATATCTTATGGTACAGACGGATATTCTCATTTTGAGGAAAATGATCATGAAAATTATTTTCTAACTAATAAAATAACTCCTTTCTATAAAGGCAGATTCAATGATAACGGAAAAATCGGGAATATTTACTATACAGCACCTCAAAAACCGGTCAGGGAATTGGCGATTACTCAAAAAGGTAATAATATGACAGGGTTAGACTATGCAAGTTTTTCTATTGCTGTACTTCCTCAGTTTTACAATGATTCTGACATAGAATATTTGGTACAGCTTACTTTTTCTGATGATAAACAAGGTGATAGAAGAGCTTTGACTAAGTATTATCGCTTCAATGACGGAAAGTGGTTTTTCAGCCGCGTTTTTGAATAATATAAAACTTAGAAGGTAATCGGTGATTTTTAAAAAATATTCAGCATCAATCTAAAATTTGAATTCTCCATATAATACACTAATTTTGTGTTCCCAAAATTTTTTGCAGCATGGAGGATTATCTGAAAGGACTTAATGAATCACAATTTGAAGCCGTTACCACATTACAGGGACCATTAATGGTGCTTGCAGGGGCGGGTTCGGGAAAAACACGTGTGTTGACAATGCGTATTGCGCATTTGATCACCAATGGAGTAGACCCTTTCAATATTCTGGCGTTAACTTTTACCAACAAAGCGGCGAAAGAAATGAAAGAACGTATTGCAAAGGTGGTAGGACAAAGTAATGCAAGAAGCCTTTGGATGGGGACTTTTCACTCGGTATTTGCGAGAATTCTGAGAGGGGAAGCTCATAATCTCGGTTATCCTTCGAACTTTACAATCTATGATCAGCAGGATGCCCTGAATGTTATCAGAAAGGTGATCAAAGACATGAACATTGATGCAGATTTATATAAACCTAAAAAAGTTCAGTCCAGAATTTCGACCTATAAAAATAATCTGATCACGGTAAAGGCATATTACAACAATCCGGAATTAATGGAAGCTGATGAAAAAGCGAACATGAAATTCATCGGACAGATTTATCAGAAATATGTTGAGGCATGTTTCAGAAACGGAGCCATGGATTTTGATGATTTGCTTTTGAAAACCAATGAGTTATTAACCCGTTTTCCTGAGGTGCTGGCAAAATATCAGGACAGATTCAGATATATTCTGGTGGATGAGTACCAGGATACCAACCATTCTCAGTATCTGATTGTCAAAGCTCTGGCTTCAAAGTTTGAAAATATCTGTGTGGTAGGTGATGATGCACAGTCTATTTACTCTTTCCGTGGTGCCAATATTTACAACATATTAAATTTCAAAAAAGATTATCCCGATGCTATTACAGTTTCGTTGGAACAAAATTACCGTTCTACACAAAATATCGTAAACGCAGCGAATGTTGTAATTGCTAAAAACTTACAACAGTTTAAGAAAAATGTTTTCAGTGAAAATGAAGAAGGGGAGAAGATAAAAGTCTACCGCTCACTTTCTGATGCTGATGAAGCGAATTTCGTGGCGGGAAATATCTGGGAAACCAGAAACAGGGAACAGAGAAAATACAGCGATTTCGCTATTTTATACCGGACAAATTCTCAAACGCGTGCTTTTGAAGATGCTTTGAGACGTAAAAATATTCCGTACAAAGTATACGGAGGTCTGTCTTTCTACCAAAGAAAAGAAGTTAAGGATTTAATTGCTTATCTGCGTCTTTTGATCAATGAGAATGATTCTGAAGCATTAATGAGGATTATTAACTATCCTGCCAGAGGAATAGGAGAAACCACTCAGAATAAAGTCATTGTTTTTGCTGATGCTCACAATATTTCTGTGTCGAAAGTTTTAGACAGTCTGCCGATGTATGCTCCGCAGTTAGGACTGAATAATGGTGTTTTAAATAAACTGAATGATTTCTGGTCCATGATCAAAGCATTTAAGGTATTGCTTAAAACAGAAACGGCTTATGATGTTGCGATGGAAGTGGCAAAGCGCAGTGGATTAATCAAGTTTTTAAAAGATGATCAGACTCCGGAAGGGATTTCCCGTGTAGAAAATATTCAGGAATTGATGAATTCTATGCAGGGATTTATTGAAGAGCAGATGCAGCTTGAAGACGGAGATCCTAGCTTACCGAACTTCCTTGAAAATATCGCTCTTTCTGCAGATACGCAGAATAAGGATGATGATGAAGAGGAGATGGTTTCATTAATGACCATTCACCTTTCAAAAGGACTGGAGTTTCCGGTGGTTCACCTGGTTGGTCTGGAAGAAAATCTTTTTCCAAGCTTTATGAGTTCGGCAACGAGAGAAGATCTGGAAGAAGAAAGAAGATTGTTCTATGTAGCTTTAACGAGAGCAGAAAAACAGGCATTTTTCTCATATGCAGTTTCGCGTTTCCAATGGGGTAAAATTACAGATGCAGAACCTTCAAGATTCTTAAGTGAAATTGATGATCAATATATAGAATTTGTGAATCCGGCTATTGAAAAGCGTTTCATTAACAATTCCGGAGTGAAATCCAATATTTTTGATGAGCATCCTTCGGAGATGAAAAGCTTTAAAAGAGTAGAAAAAAAGACCATCGAAAGAGCAGAAGGCTCAAAACCTATTGCTGAGCCTCGCAAGCTTAAACCTGTCGCTACCGCAAAAATTATTAATCCAAGTGGTGCCTCATCACAGGATATTGAAGTGGGAGATAAGGTGAGACACGACCGTTTCGGGATCGGAGAAGTCACATTCCTTGATGGTACGGATCCTCAAAATATTAAAGCCAAAGTCATTTTCATGCATGAAGGTGAAAAGAACTTAATTTTAAAATACGCTAAACTGACGAAAATATAAACCGTCATTGCGAAGGAGTAAAGCGACGAAGCTATCTCGAAAATATTTCCCCACAGATCTCGCAGATTTGCACGGATGATTGCGCATAATTTTTTTTTAAAATAATAATAAAATAGACATAAATATCTGTGCAAATCTGCGAGATCTGTGGGAATAAAAAATTATAAGAAAACTAAAACTTCCATCTCACAAAAGCTTCCATTGCTTCATACTCGGCAAGACCTAACTGGTCATATGCTTTCGCTGTTTCACGATTCCGGTCTTCTGCACGCTGCCAAAACTCACGGGAATCATCGCCCGGAAAAACGGCTTTGTCTTTCTGGCTTTGGTGCTTAAAGATGGCTTGTTTTTTTCTTTCGAGCTCCTGTGGGCTTATCGGAACTGCCATTTCGATTTCATGAGTTTCGAATTCATGCCAGGCGCCACGATACATCCATAACCAACAGTCTTTTGCCCAGCTTTCTGTTTTGCGTAACTGTTTCATTGCTTCCAGAATGATCGTAAAACAAATAATATGGGTGCCGTGGGGATCTTCAAAATCTCCCGCTGAAAAAATCTGATGAGGTTTAATTTTTTGTAATAATTCAATCGTTAACTGAATGTCTTTTTCGGTGACCGGATTTTTCTGCTTTTTGCCGGTTTCATAAAATGGAAGCGACTGAAAATGAATATGATCATCGCTCAGTCCGCAATAACGGGCTCCTGCTATAGCTTCTCCTTTTCTGATCAATCCCTTTACGGACTGTATTTCAGGAGAATCTACGTCGTTGGGTTTTTTATGATCAATAAAGGTTCTCATCTTTTGATAAAGTGCCTGCATTTCGGTACTGCCTATGCCCATTTTTTTCGAAAAATCAACATTGAATTCTATAAAACGAAGTGCATCATCATCCCAGACTGCAGTATTTCCGGAAGTCTGATAGGCAACATGTACATCATGTTTCTGATCTACCAGCCGGATAAAAGTTCCTCCCATAGAAATAACATCGTCATCAGGATGCGGAGAAAAGATAAGGACTCTCTTTTTTGCAGGTTCTGCTCTTTCGGGACGCTGGGAGTCATCAGCATTAGGTTTTCCTCCCGGCCAGCCTGTGATAGTATGTTGCAGTTTATTGAAAATTTTGATGTTAATATTATAGACAGGACCTTTTTCTGTGGCCAACTGTGCCATTCCGTTATTGTTGTAATCATCTTCGGTGAGTTTTAAAACGGGCTTTCGAAGCGTATTGGCCAGCCAGATAACGGCTTTATGAATCAACTCGTCAGTCCATATACAGTCTTTTACCAGCCAGGGTGTGTTGAATCGGGTAAGTTCGGAAGCGGCAGGATCATCAAGGATAAATTCAACATTATTGGACAATTGCAGGTAGGTTGCAGGAACTTCTCCTGAAATTTCACCTTCAACAGCCTTTTTTATAATAGATGCTTTCTTACCGCTCCATGCCATCAGAATAATTTCCCGGGCCTTGAAAATAGTACCTATCCCCATGGTAACGGCTTTCGTAGGAACAAAACTTTTGCCTCCAAAGTCTTTCGCAGCATCTCTTCGGGTAAGATCATCTAAAGTCACCAGTCGTGTTCCTGAATTGGGAGCGGAACCGGGCTCATTAAATCCGATATGTCCCGTCCGGCCTATCCCCAGAATTTGTATGTCCAGTCCGCCCAGGCTTTCAATTTTCTTTTCATATTCTAAACAGAAAGCGGGAATGCCTTCCAGAGCAATGGTGCCGTTAGGAATATAGATATTGCTTTTTTCGATATTAATATGATCGAAAAGATTTTCTTTCATAAAGGTGACATAACTCTGCGCAGCATTGGGCTGCATAGGGTAATATTCATCGAGATTAAATGTGATGACATTATGAAAACTCAATCCTTCCTGTTTATGGAGTCTTACGAGCTCTGCATATACCGCAATAGGTGTAACTCCTGTAGCAAGACCGAGTACGGCAGGCTGATTTTCGGATTGCTTTTTTTTAATGATGTCAGCGATACGATTAGCAACGGCAATGGATGCAGTTTGAGGATTTTCAAATACGGAAACCGGAAGTTTTTCGAAGCGGGTTTCTTCTAACAAATTTAATTTCATCATACTGATATTTTGTTTAATAAATATAATCAGTTATGGTTGAATATTAAATAGTTAATAAATGTATTTTGTTTGTGATTATAAATTGTAATTAAAATATTTATAAATGATTTAAAAAATAAATTTACTTCTAGGATGATCAGATAAAATTTAAATATTTATCAAAATGAGACAATAGTAAATTTGTATATTTAAACCTTAAAACTATTCATTATGCTTCGGATTCTTACCTGTTTGACACTTACATTATTTTCCCTTAACGTATTTTCTCAGAATTATAATACAGTTAACAACATTCATTATTATGATGAAAAAACAAATAGATCGGATGTTTACATTAATGAAAGATGTGTTCTTGATCTGTATGTGCCCAAAGATGTAAAGAATTTTCCTACGGTAATCTGGTTTCACGGCGGTGGTTTGACAGGCGGGCAAAAAGAAATACCTGAAGCTCTGAAAAATAAAGGAATTGCAGTAATTGGTGTTAATTACAGGCTTTCACCAAAAGTAAACGCACCCAAATATATTGAAGATGCTGCGGCTGCTACGGCCTGGGCTTTTAAAAATATAAAAAAATACGGTGGAAGTGAAGATTTGATTTTTATTTCAGGACATTCTGCAGGTGGTTATCTTGCAGCTATGGTTGGCCTCAACAAATCTTATCTGAATATCTATGGAATTGATGCTGATAAACTTGCCGGAATTATCCCTTTCAGCGGACAGATGATTTCTCATTTTACAGCCAGAAAAGAAAAAGGAATTGACGAACTGGATGCAAGAATTGATGATTTTGCACCCCTTCATTTTATCCGTGCCGATGCTCCTCCATTATTACTGATAGCAGGTGATCGTGAAAAAGAATTATTCGGAAGGTATGAAGAAAATGCCTACATGGCAAGAATGATGAAATTAAAAGGGCATAAGCAAACAACTTTGTATGAACTGGATGGTTTTGATCATGGAGGAATGGCTCAACCCGCATTTCCTTTGCTTCTGAATGAAATTAAAAGAGTGGAAAAGCTGAAAAAATAAAAAGATTCTCAGTTATTTATAAAACAGTATTGATTATCGCTTTGCAGGATTTACTTTTGCAAAGTTTTTTATTTTAAACTTTTGATGAAAATTAAATTGAGTTCGAACAATGGGAGTATTTTATAATAATGCAATCTGTGATATTTATATAGGGAAAAGTGCAGGCGCAAAGCTGATGCAGGATATAAGAAATGCAAAGAGAAATGTGAAAATTGTATCTCCTTATCTTTCTCCTTTTTTGATCAAAGAATTAATTGATCTTCATTCCAGAGGGATCAATATCAGGCTTATTACAAGTGATGAAATCGAAGATTTTTACGGTTATGACAAAAATATTCATAAGTTGATTATTCAGCATAAACATGTAGATGAAAAGGCAAAGGAAACACGAGACAGTCTTGTCAGTTTATCAGGAACCTTGCTTTTTGCAATGATCGGACTTGGAGTTGTTTTGATTCCTTTAATATATCTTTTAAACAATTTTAAATTTGCATATGGTTTTATTCTTATTGCTTTAATGTTTTTTGTAAGGGATTCTGTCGTTAAAAAAATAAAAAGAACAAAAGTTTATCATTATACCTACAAACAGCTTTTTCCTTTTAAAGTATTTGTTTCTCCGAATAGTGGAAATTCTTTCAATAAAACATTCATTCATAGTAAGATTTACATTATTGATGATGAAATTGCTTATATGGGTTCTCTTAATTTTACGGGTAGTGGCGTAAAGGACAACCATGAAACAAGAATCAGAACTTCGGATCCTAATGCTGTTTCCAAAATTATAGAAGAGGTAAAAGAGATCTTTTACCATTCGAATCTGGTAGAAAGAGATGTTCAGTTTTGGGGAAGCCAGCTGTACGAAGAGCCAGACAATTGATTATTTTTTCTGTGCAACAATAAAATCTACCATTTCATCAACAAGCTGATCAAGATAAGCCTTATCTGTGGTTCTGAAACCGTGATTTCCACCTTCCACAACAGTTAATGAGTTTTTCATATTCTCATTCTGAAGTGCTTTCTGAAGTTTTTTGGATTGTTTTAAAGGGACAATCTTATCTTTATTTCCCTGTAAAATAAGCGTTGGAACTGCATGGTCAACATAAGTGATCGGAGAGATCGTTTTAAAATAATCTACTACTTTTCTCTTGTCATCTTTAATTTCATAGCCGGACATTCCGCGAATCAGATTTTCTCTCAGGCTAACAATTTTTTTAGAAAATAGCCCGACAATAAATACCGGAAATCTTCCGATTCGGGTAAGCAAAAGTTTGTTTAAATCTGTCGGTCCGAAATTATTGACAACATAATTTACTTTTGCAGAATAGCCGGAAAGTTCCGGAGCTCCTACAAATTCATTATCCTGGGTATAAGCAGCAAGCATTGATAGATGAGAACCGGCAGATGCTCCGAATAACCCAATGTTATTAGGGTCAAAATGATACTGATCAGCATTCTTTCTTACCCATCTTACTGCATCTTTGGTGTCATTGACTGGAGCCGGAAAATGAACGTCTTTGCTTACCAGAGTATAATCTATACTGATGACAGCATAGTTTTTTTCAACCAGTTTCAGAATCGTATTTTCAATATAGGTATCTGCATGAATGATTTTATCGCCGCCAACCCAGCCGCCACCATGTACATAAATGACTACAGGCAGCTTTTCAGAAGATGTATTTTTAGGTTTGTAAATATCTAGATGTAAAGAGTTTCCTTTGTCATCGGTTTTATAAACTACATTTTCTGAAAAAGAGGTTTTTTCCGGAAGAAGTATACTCTTTGGAGTTTTCGACTCAATTTGGTTTTGAGAAAATCCGAAATTAAATAAGCCCAGAAAAAACACAAAAAACAGGTTTATAGAAAACCTGTAAATTATATTGTGATTCATTGATTTCATAGAATATTTTTTGAAGTGTTGTTATTTTACTAACTCCTCAAAAAGTTTACCAAAAGTCTTTTCAAGATCTTTGGATTTTCCAGGATGAGGTCTGGAAGTCTGAACGACTGAGCTTCTTACAGCTGTCAGCCAGCGGAAACGTTCAGGAATTTCAAATTGCGCAATCGGTCCGCCATCTTTAGTTCCTTCGGCTATTTTTTTGAAACTTTCCAGGTTTTGAATAATGTCATCATAATCCAGCTTGCTGTGCATCAACTTAAATTTATCCGGACATAAATAAAATTCCACTTTGATGAATTTTTCCTTTTTAGAAAACATCACCAATCCTATGTTGAAAAACTCTTCTCTTTCAACTTTCGGCACCAGGCGTATTACAGCATATTCGTATATTTTATCCTCTTGCATTTTTGGCTTCGTTTAAAAAGATTTCAGAATTTTCTAACCTTGTCTTAAGGAAGTTGAAATAGATCTCACGGATTTCTTCCGGGGTTTCATCAGCATCATTCCAGTGCAACCAATCTTCAGGAATCAAATTGACGATTTCTCTGAAAAGCTCTTCGTTTAAAACTTTTTTTGCAAAGTGATCTGCTTCATCCAGCATTTTCGCCTGTGGAAGCAAAACATGGTCTTTTACATATTTGAACGGCGTTTTAGCAGCCGTATCAAAATTTTGCCAGGAATGATGGAAATAAAAAGAAGCACCATTGTCTATGATCCACAATTCTTTATTCCACATCAGCATATTGGTGTTCTTAAAGGTACGGTCAATATTGGTGATAAACGCATCAAGCCAAACGATTTTTGACGCCAGAAGAGGGTCAATGGTAATGCTGGGATCATAAGTTATTGAGCCGGAAAGATAGTGCAGTCCCAAATTCAGACCTTCGGAATTTTTTAATAAATCCTGAATCTCTTCATCAGCTTCGGCTCTTCCAAAATCTACATCTAGGTTGATAAAAACAAGTTCAGGAATTTTTAATCCCAAAGCTTCCGTTATTTTTCCACCTAATAATTCAGAAATCAACATTTTAACTCCGTGACCTGCACCACGAAATTTTAAAACATATTTAAAATCATCATCAGCCTCTGCCAAAGCCGGAAGCGAACCTCCTTCACGAAGTGGCAAAATGTAACGCATGACGGTTATTGTTCTTAAATCCAACATACAGCAAAAATAAGATTTTACTTTGTGTTTATCTGTATTTTTAATATTTTTAAGTGAAAAATCAAATTTGATTAAATTAATAAAAACCTTTACAGATAATTTTGGGATTCTGCTGTGAATTGTCATCACAGAAATTCTCATGGAATGACAAAGTATACAGAGGTTTGAAAAATATAATTAAGTATAAAATATGAAAATCACAAAAAAGCAAAATATTATCATTTCAAATCCGGAAACCAGAAATTTTTTGGCGGACGCATTTTACCCTGAAACAGAAAAAAAGTTACCGTTGATCGTTTTTGTTCATGGCTATAAAGGTTACAAGGACTGGGGAGCATGGAATCTAATGGCCGAAAAATTTGCAGAAGCAGGATTTTTCTTTGTAAAGTTTAATTTTTCCCACAATGGAACAACTGTTGAGGATCCTCACAATTTTGCTGATCTGGAAGCTTTCGGAAATAATAATTATTCTAAAGAACTTTCTGATTTGCTGGCAGTGATCAACTATTTCGTTAAAGATGCTAAGGTTGATGACCAGAAAATTATTTTAATCGGACACAGCAGAGGAGGAGGGATTTCTATTGTTAATACTTATGAAGATGAAAGAATTAACGGATTGATTACCTTAGCAAGTGTTGATTCTCTGGAACGTTTTCCTAAAAATGAAGCTTTCGAGAATTGGAAGAAAGCCGGTGTTTATTATGTTGTAAACGGACGGACAAAACAGGAAATGCCTCATTATTATCAGTTTTTTGAAGACTTTGAAAAAAATGAACACCGTTTTGATGTCGAAAGAGCAACTGAAATGGCAAAAGCTCACTTTTTAATTATTCATGGTACAAATGATGAAAGTGTAGGGGTGAAAAACGCAGAACATCTTCATATTTTGCATCCAAATTCGGAATTGTTTTTAATCGAAAATGCGAATCATACTTTTGGCGCGAAAGAACCTTGGGAAGAAGAGAATTTACCTGGTGACCTGAGTAAAGTGGTAGAAAAATCAATTGAATTTATCAACGATAAAATTGTGAATGAATAAAGACTGGAAGAAGGAAGTGGGAAGGCGGAGGCTACAATTGTTCCGGATATTTTCACAGTTTGAAAACTTCCATCTTCCCACTTCTGACTTCCATCCAAAATTATTTAGTTAAAACCTTCCAGGCTTCTTCAATTTTACTTTCAAGCAGTAGTTTCTGAGCATCCTGATGAATATTTTCATCTTCGTGACAGTTTTCTGATGGTAAGACTTCTACATTGGCCAGCATTCCCAAATCATTTCCGGTAAAAACTTTGCTATACTTTATAGCATCCGGCAGAAGATCAAAACCAATTCCTTTTGTTACCAAAGGTTTAGGTACTTCAAAAAGGTTGTTTTCGTTGCTTCTCGAATACCAGTTTCCTCCTAAACGGGCTACCATATCCAGTTTTTTCTGATCAAGATTTCCTTCTGCGTTTAAATATTCTTCTCTGATATGGATTTTCTGAACTTCACAAATGACCAGATTTCCTGCTCCGCCCTGATCTCCTAAAGATTTTACTTCTAAAACTTTACACTCAAAGTTTACAGGGCACTCTTCAATTAATTTAGGCTTAACAAGATCTGCATCTTTCATTGTAAGGCCAGATTTTATGAATTCATTTACGCCACCTTCATACTCTGTTGACGCCAATGAAATTTGCTGCACGATCGGAAAATTTACTGTTCCTATGACTACTTCTGAAGTTTCCAAAACATTTTCCAGCGTGTGCTTCGTGGTATTATCACGAACTCTCCTTGATGGTGAAAAAATCAAAATCGGAGGAACGGTACTGAACATATTGAAAAAACTGAAAGGCGATAAATTGATATTACCATTTTTATCGACGGTTGAAGCCAAAGCAATCGGACGCGGTGAAACGGCAGTCTGCATAATGGTTTGTAATTGTACGGAAGTTATTTCGGAGGGGATTACTGTTTTCATGTTTGTTGAATACTAAAAAATATAAATTGAAAAAAGATGCTTCGACAAGCTCTGCATGACATCATCGCTAAAAATAGACTGTTAAAACATTGCGCTTATCTCAGTTAATATTAGAAATGTCATGCTGAGCGAAGTCAAAGCATCTCAGTTATTTGTTTAATTTAAAATTATAATTATTTCGTTGGAATAATTTTTCCACTTACTTCACCAAACCCAACTCTTACTCCATCTTTTTCAGCCCAGGCTTTCATTGTTACTGTATCGTTGTCATCGATGAATTTTCTTTCCTGTCCGTTGCTTAATTGTATTGGGTTCTGACCTCTCCAGGTTAACTCAAGCATTGAGCCGAAAGATTTTGGATCACTTCCGGAAATAGTTCCGCTTGCATAGATATCTCCAACTTCAACGTTACAGCCGTTTACCGTGTGATGAGCCAATTGTTGGGTCATATTCCAGTACATAAACTTGTAGTTACTTTCTGAAATAAGGTTTTCTTCCCCATTTTCAGGCTGTAAATATACTTCAAGATTGATATCGTAATTTTTATCTCCTTCAAATTTCAGATAATCTAAAACTTCCGGATCCTGAGTAGGAGAAGCTGTTCTGAATGGCTCCAGTGCTTCTAAAGTTACCACCCATGGAGAAACTGATGAACCGAAGTTTTTAGCAAGGAATGGCCCCAGTGGAACATATTCCCAAGATTGGATATCTCTTGCAGACCAGTCATTGAAAACGACCATTCCGAAAATTGCGTCTTCCGCATCTTTTGTAGAAATACTTTCGCCCATCTCTGTATTTTTGTTGATGATAAAAGCCATTTCCAATTCAAAATCCAATTGTTTAGAAGGTCCGAAAATAGGTTTTTCTACATCTGCTGGTTTTGTCTGACCTTTCGGGCGGTTGATTTCAGTACCTGATACCACAATTGATGAAGCTCTGCCATGGTAACCTACAGGAAGATGTTTCCAGTTGGGAAGCAATGCATTGGCAGGATCTCTGAACATTTTTCCGACATTAGTCGCGTGTTCGATACTGCTGTAAAAATCGGTATAGTTCGGAATGTGCACAGGCATCATCATTTTCACTTTGTCTAAATCGTAGAATGCATCTTCGATTGTTTTTTCATCCTTTGACAATGTGGAGCCTTCCTGTAATAATTCCTGAATTTTTAAACGAACAGCATTCGTTACAGGCTTTCCAAGTTCGATAAACTCGTTTAGAGTGTAGGCTTCAAAAATATTGTCATCAAGACCTTCTATTTCTTCAAAATATCCAAGATCATATAAGGTCGCAAGATCAACGACCTGATCTCCGATTCTTGTACAACATCCGATATATTCTTTGTTGAAAACCGCTACTCCGAACGGGATATTATGTATTGAAAAATCCGAATTTGAGGAATACTCTACAAATGATTTCATAAGTTTAGAATTTAATTTGAATTAAAATAATCCGTTACAATTTACTTTTCAAATATTTCGGACTTCTCGAAACACGACTATTCACTAATTTTTCTGCATACACGAATAGATTATTGGTGATATTCTGAAAAAAGCTGAGTATTTGTGTTCAGGAGACTGTTTTGCTTACCGCAATGACAAATCCGTAATATTTATTTTTTTTTCACCTTTGAATAAGAGGCTTCATCGATCCATCTGGCTCTTGTGTTGATATCGATAAGGTATAAAATATCATCCTGCTTGGTCAGCAATAAAGTCTTAGTAACCGGAATTGGCACTTTTTTATTTTCAAGCACATCTGCTCTCAAAGAAAAGATATTTTTTTTATTTCTTATAATATCACCCGAAAAGACATTAGAACTTGTTTCTCCGGTAGCTTTATCATCAAAAACTTCCACATAAGTGACTTTGTTTCCTTTAATGACAATAAAATCTCTTTCTGTATGATCTGCTTCGTCTTTTATGTAAACAAATTTTTTGTTATCAATGTTTACATTTTCCAGATTCTGATTAACTCCTTTTCTTTCTTCAAGTCTGGTAAGGATATCATTTAATGTTCCGTATTGCGCTTTTAAACCCAATGTCGCTCCAAAAAATGAAATTCCGATAATAATTTTTTTCATAATAATGTGTTTCATAAAAAAAGTTTTGTCAAGATTTTTCATCCTGACAAAACTCTGTATTGTTGTTAAAATTAAAGATTTCCTCTTCTTTCCTGCTCTCTTTCCAATGCTTCGAACAATGCTTTGAAGTTACCGGCACCGAAACTCTGTGCACCGTGTCTTTCAATAATTTCGAAGAATAGAGTAGGACGGTCTTCTACAGGCTTCGTAAAGATCTGTAATAAGTATCCTTCTTCATCATGATCAATAAGTATACCTAAATCCTGAAGTTTCTTAAGATCTTCATCAATATGGCCCACTCTCTCTGGAACCATATCATAATATGCCTCTGGCGGAGCAGAAAGGAATTCTACACCACGTTTTTTAAGTTCGGTTACTGTGTGGATAATATCTTTTGTTGCCACAGCGATATGTTGTACACCTTCACCTTCGTAGAAATCAAGATATTCTTCAACCTGAGATTTCTTTTTACCTTCTGCAGGCTCATTGATCGGGAATTTTGCAAATCCGTTTCCGTTTGACATTACTTTAGACATCAAAGCAGAATATTCTGTATTGATCTGTTTATCATCAAAAGAAAGAATATTTACAAAGCCCATTACTTTTTCGTACCATTCTACAGTTGGAATCATTCTGTCCCAATCTACGTTTCCTACACAGTGATCCACGTATAATAATCCTGCTTCTTCCGGCTGATAAGCGCTTTCCCACTTTTCATAACCTGGCATGAACGGACCTGTATAGTTTTTTCTTTCTACAAACATGTGTACTGTTTCTCCGTACGTATAAATTCCGGACATTCTTACTTCACCATGCTCATCGGTAAGTGTTACAGGCTCTAAATAAGGTTTTCCACCTCTTTTTGTAGTTTCTTCAAAAGCTTTGTAAGCATCATCTACCCAAAGTGCCAAAATCTTCACTCCATCACCGTGTTTTTTTACGTGCTCATTGATCGGTGAATCAGACTTAAGACCTGTAGTTAAAATCAATCTTATTTTTCCTTGTTGAAGAACATAAGATGCACGATCTCTCACTCCTGTTTCAGGACCTGCATATGCTACAGACTGAAAACCGAAAGCGGTTTTGTAATAGTGTGCAGCCTGTTTTGCATTTCCTACATAAAACTCAATATAATCTGTACCGTTAATAGGTAAAAAATTCTCTGCTTGAGCAATTTTTTCGGCAAATGTAAGTGTTGACATATTTTCTATTTTTACTTTTATATTCTGGGTATGCAAATTACGAATTTCTTACAAATACGAAAAATATAACCAAACAATCGTTAGTTATCGATTATCTCAAGATAAAGAAGAGTTCATTTAAGTATGCTTAAGTTCACTATGCGGTGTTTAATTATCTATATATTTGTATCAAAGACAAGTGAGAAAAAAGTATTTCGAAACAAGAAAGCCGTAGAATATTCTACGGCTTTCTTATATAATTTCAACTTTTTTGTTCAATCTTCCTGCATCAGGATTATAATTATCCCAGATCTTCCAGACGTTATCGATTTTTCGTAGAAAGTAAATCTGAGTGTTTAACTGATTGACAAAATGTTCTTCACCGGATTCTCCGACTTTAAATAAAAGATTCCAGAATTCCTGAGATTCTAAGATCTTTTTTTCGGGCTCATCTGTTACCATATGAATATCAAAAACTTCATAATTGGAACGGTTATTTTTTGTAACTAAATGAAAATCTCTGTCGCACAGTTCTTTACTGAATTGTGATGCTCTCTCTAAAAAAGGCGAATCATTAAAGACAAGATCTTTTAATAAGTCCGTCTTGTGGTTCGGGAATTCTTTATAAAATTCGAAAGCCAGCGCACAGTAATCATAGACAATCTGTAAAAAAAACTGATGGTCATTTTCTTCAGTCACTTTCATCTTTTCTTTTACAAATTGGATGTATGCATTAAGATCTTTATACCCTAAAAATATGCAGATCTTATCGAGTGTCTTTAGAAACCTCAGATCATTGTGCGTTTTATCCTGATAATCATTTTCAAAAAACCGCTGTAAGGTAACATGTGAAATTGTATTTCCTATCTCAAATTTTTTTCCGCCTTTTAATTCTTCAGCTTCAGACAATTCATCTTTTATGATTTCGGAAAGAATTATATAATGGCTTCTTTTCCACTCCTTAACATTCCCCAAAACAGAATTTTTCACTTTAGAATGTTTTACAACCTCCTCTCTTATAGAATTATATATAGTCTTCAATTTCCAATGTTTAAAAGGTTTTATCAAAAATATTGCCAAAACCTTAAGCTATATTTGCGATTTTTTTATGTTAAGTTAAATTTACGTTTTTTTAAGTTCATATTAAGTAATGGCGAAAAATAATCTTATGACTAATGCTTGAATCTCTCATAAGCTGCTCTCTCAAGCATTTCTCTGTCATCAGGATGCGCAATACTGATTAATTCCTGAGCTCTCTGTCGAAGATTTTTTCCATATAAATAAGCTGTTCCGTATTCTGTAACCACCCAGTGAATATGTCCTCTTGTTGTTACTACCCCGGCTCCCTGTTTAAGAAAAGGAACGATTCTGGAAACTCCTCTTTTCGTTCTAGAAGTGATGGCGATAATTGGTTTTCCGTCTTCGCTTAATGCAGCGCCTCTCATAAAGTCCATCTGACCACCAATTCCGCTGTATTGCATTGTTCCGATAGAATCAGCGCACACCTGACCTGTCAAATCAATTTCAATGGCAGAATTGATGGCGACCATTTTTTTATTTCTCATGATATTGATAGGAAAATTGACAGCACTTACATCATTGAATGCAAAAACAGTATTGTCATCTACATAATCATATAATTTTCTCGTTCCAAAGCAGAAACTTGTAATGGTCTTGTTGTTATGATATCCTTTATATTTGTTATTGATGACATCATTCTGAATCAAATCAACCACCCCGTCACTTAACATTTCGGTGTGAACCCCAAGATCCTTGTGATTTCCTAAACATTTTAAAACAGCATCAGGAATAGTTCCGATTCCCATCTGAAGGGTAGATCTGTCTTCAATTAATTCAGCTACATTCTTTCCTACTTCCATTTCCTCAGGACCTACTTTTGCTCCATAATCTACTGTCGGAAGCTCTTCTTCATGCCAAACCAGTTTATGAATTTTGCTGATATGAAGCATACCGTCACCATGAGTTCGGGGCATCAAAGGATTAACGATGGCAACAATTATTTTTGCTGTATCAACAGCAGATCTTGCTACATCTACCGAAGTTCCCAATGTACAGAAACCATGTTTGTCCGGAGGAGAAACGGTAATTAGCGCTACATCCAGCGGCAAAATATTTTTCCTGAATAAAATAGGAATCTCACTTAAAAAGACAGGAACAAAATCTCCTCTGTCCGAGTTTACGGCATCACGCACGGGTGTAGAAACGAATAATGAATTCACAAAGAATTTGTCCTGGTATTCGGGTTTTGCGATTTCTACATTTCCCTGTTGGGTAATAGAAACCATTTCTACATTATCCAGTCGGTGAGATTGCCTCGCCAATTCATCAATTAAGTAATTCGGAGTACATGCACTTCCATGAAAAAACACGCGGTTTCCACTTTTGATCGTATAAATGGCTTCTTCTGCGCTAATATAATTATGCATATTAAAGTTTTAAATTTTAATCTCTTAAAGATACTTCATATTGCGTTTATTTACCATAAAACTGACCTGCTTTTTTTAAAACATTTGTCATATTCTGGAAGTCTTTAAGTAGCTGGCTGCAATCATAAGGCCGATTGAAAGACATATTTAAGTTTTATTAGTTTACAGCTGCGGCGGCTTCGCCGCCGCAGCTGTAAACTAATAAAAACAGCGCCTAGCAAAAGTGAGAAAAAGCTTCAGATAAAAATCTAAAATTAATTTTCGATGTAATTAAACTGCTTACATTTATATCAAGCAGATTTTAAAATAAAAGGACTAAATGCTTAGCAATTAGTCCTTTTTTATATTTAAATCCTGGTCAGTTTTTAAAACCGCTAGGTTATTTTTTGAATATCATTATTCCTCCAGCCATGAAGTTTTGTAAGACGGATCTTCAACTTTCAATGCTTCTTCTGTGATTTTTAAAGGACGGAAAGGATCGACCATTACCGCATATTCTTCAGTGAATTTTTTCCCGATACTTCTTTCCATAGCTCCTGGATGAGGCCCGTGAACGATTCCTCCCGGGTGAAGCGTGAAGTCCATTAAATCAATGTGGTTACGGCTCATAAAATCACCTTCAGTATAGAATAAAACTTCATCAGAATCTATGTTGGAGTGATTATAAGGTGCCGGAATCGCCTGTGGATGATAGTCATACATTCTTGCACAGAACGAACAAACCACAAAGTTATGTGCCTCAAAAGTCTGATGCACCGGAGGAGGTTGGTGAATTCTTCCTGTAATGGGTTCAAAATTTTTGATATTGAATTTATAAGGATAAAAATACCCGTCCCAGCCTACAACATCGAATGGATGCGTTGCGTAGATAAAATCGGTGATTTGATTCTCCTTTTTTACCTTAATTAAGAATTCTCCTTTTTCATCCTTTGGCTCAACAAAAGTAGGAGCGATGATGTCTCTTTCGCAGAATGGCGAATGTTCCAATAATTGCCCAAACTCATTTCTGTATCTCTTTGGTGTATAAATCGGAGAATGACTTTCTACCACAAAGAAAACGGTATCATCAGAATGTAATTCGACCTGATAAATTGTTCCTCTTGGAATAATTAAATAATCACCAACAGAAAATTCCAGATTTCCTACAAAGGTTTTTAATATTCCGCTTCCGCTGTGAGCGTATAAAAGTTCGTCACATTCAGCATTTTTGTAAAAATAATCCATTGATTTTCTAGGCTTTGACAATCCCATTTTCAAGTCATTGTTTACCATTAAAAATTTACGGCTGTACATAAAATCATCTTCAGGAGTGACATTCATTCCTTTAAACATTCTAGGTGTTACATTCTTATCAATGGCAATTTTCGGGCTCACATCTTTAGGCTCACCAATAGACTTGATCTGAGTGGGGCGGTGAATGTGATACAATAAAGAAGAAATCCCATGAAAACCCTCTGTTCCGAAAAGCTGTTCATAGTAAAATTTATCTTCAGGAGATTTGAAAATCGTATGCCTTTTTTGTGGGATATTTCCCGACTGATGATATCTCATTTTACTTTTATATGTTGACTCTCAAATTTAATATTTTTTCACGAATTCAAATTAAAAACATTTTTTCGCTAAGTTTTGCTATTCTAAAAATAATTGTTAGTTTTGTCTAACAATTTTAATTTCATGAAGCGAATATTATTTTCTGCCATCTTTTTTTCCGGGTATTGTTTTTCGCAAGAAGCTGATAGTTTGCGTTTAAACCAACCTGTAAAAAAGGATTCGGTTAAAATCTTAAAAGACAACATAAGCACAAAAGATATCGATGATGTGGTAGTTACCGGTACCATTAAGCCAATTAGCAAATCAAAAAGTCCGGTGGCTGTAGAGATTTACAGCCAAAAGTTTTTCCAGAAAAACCCTACACCGAATATTTTTGAAGCCATAGCTATGGTAAATGGGGTCAAACCTCAGCTGAATTGCTCAGTTTGTAACACCGGAGATATTCATATCAATGGTTTGGAAGGTCCTTATACAATGATTTTGATTGACGGAATGCCGATAGTAAGTTCGCTTTCGACAGTTTATGGATTGAGTGGGATTCCCAACAGTCTGGTTGACAGAATTGAAGTAGTGAAAGGTCCCGCTTCTTCAATTTATGGATCTGAAGCAATGGGTGGTGTGATCAATATTATCACTAAAAATGCGCTGACTGCCCCAAGATTAAGTGTAGATGTAATGACCAGCACCTGGAGCGAAAATAATGTAGACCTGTCAACAAAATTTAATTTCGGAAAAAATGTCGCTTCATTATTAAGTTTGAATTATTTCAATTATGAAAAAAGGATAGATCAGAACAAAGATAATTTTACAGATGCTGCCTTGCAAAACAGAATTTCGATTTTTAATAAATGGAATTTTCAGAGAAAGGAAAACCGACTGGCAAGTTTTGCATTAAGATATCTGTATGAAGACCGCTTTGGTGGCGAAATGCAGTGGAATAAATCATATCGCGGAAGTGATGAGGTCTATGGTGAAAGCATTTATACTAATAGAGTAGAGGTTTTCGGGGTATATCAATGGCCTATGAAAGAAAATATAATCACTCAGTTTTCGTATAATTTTCATGATCAGAATTCATTTTATGGAAGCAATCCTTTTGAAGCAACTCAAAAAGTCGCTTTTACTCAGACATATTGGGATAAAAAACTGGGAAGCCATGATTTGATTGTGGGACTGACTTTCAAAAAAACATATTATGACGACAATACACCGGGAACTTTATCGAGTGACGGACTTGTTAATGAGCCAATGAAGTCGCCTATTTTTGGGGCATTTATTCAGGATCAGTGGGAGATTAATGAAAAAAATACATTATTGCTGGGATATAGATTTGATTATGATAAAATACATCATGCGGTGCATTCTCCACGTTTTGCATGGAAGTATTCTCCCAATCCTTATCATACGCTGCGGTTTAATTTTGGAACAGGTTTCAGAGTCGTAAATTTATTCACGGAAGATCATGCCGCTTTAACAGGATCGCGTGATGTGGTGATTAAATCAGATTTAAAACCTGAAAAATCAATCAACGGAAATTTAAATTATGTATGGAAAATACCTGTTGGTGATAAGTTAATTAATTTGGATGCTTCAGTATTTTACACGTATTTCAGCAATAAAATTGTCGGTGATTTTGATACGGATCCTGAAAAAATTATTTACGATAATCTTCATGGTTATGGGATTTCAAGAGGTGCTTCTCTGAATTTGGATTATAATTTCAACTTTCCTTTAAGTGTAAATTTAGGAGTCACCTATTTGGATGTTTATCAGAAATTTGATGGTGAAGATGGAAAAGTTCAGCAGCTTCACGCTCCAAAATGGAGTGGAACTTATAATTTAACCTACAAATTTCAGAATAATCTGACCATAGATTTTACAGGTCAATTTTACGGGCCGATGCGATTGCCTGTATTGCCGAATGATTACCGACCTGAGTATTCACCATTTTACACGTTGGCCAATATTCAGGTTTCTAAAAGTTTCAAATCAGGACTTGAAGTATATTGCGGAATTAAAAATCTTTTCAATTTTACCCCGAAAGATCCTTTGATGAGACCGTTTGATCCTTTTGATAAAAATGTTGATGACCCCGTTAACAATCCTTACCATTATACTTTTGATACTACGTACGGATATGCTCCGATGCAGAGAATCCGAGGGTTTTTGGGTGTAAAATATACTTTAAAGTAATGTTTTTACAGCAAAAGATGCAAAAGAAAGAATAAAAAAATAGATTGTCAAAAGTTTACAAAATATAAAATTTCAAACTTAATGCTTTGTTAACTTTTAATGCATTTAAAAAGTTTGAAATCTTTTGTCTCTTTTGTGATAAAAATATATTTATAAAATAAATGAAAGTTTTAATAATATTTTTATTTTTAATGTTGGTGCCTTGTTTTTATCTTTCACAGATAAAGACAGGCACTTTTTCTGACCTTGAAATTCAGCAAAAGAACGATCCTAAACCTACTATTATTCATATTTATACAAGCTGGTGCTCTGTATGTAAGATTGAATTTTTTCAATTAAATAAGGACCGGGATTTGGTTTCATTAATTAATGAGAAATTTTATTTCATCAATTTTGAAGCAGAAAAAACAAAAGATAAAATTTATTTTCAAGGGAAAGAATTCAATTATCTGCCGAATGGAAATTCCGGAATTCATGAGTTGATTTTGGCTTTATCGAAAAATAAAAATCAGCCGGTTTATCCGCTGTGGATTATCTTGGATGAAAACCAGAATTTAATTGATTATCATGAAGGACAATTTAAGCCTGAAAAATTAAAGCAGAAACTGTTGGAAATTTCTGCTTTATGATCTATAGAAAATGATAATTTCTAAATCTCTAATTTTTCGATTTTTTAATTTCCTTCAGCATCAATTAAAACGGCCAGTTGAATACAAGGCTCATCCGAACGGTTGCTCCAGGCGTGATTAGTGCCTCTTTGGATTACAATGTCTCCGGGTTTTAGCAACGTTTCTCCTTCTTCCATGATTAAATACAGTTCTCCGGAAAGAATAATAATATAGTCTAAAGTCTGTGTCTGATGCATCATCGGATGAGGTTCTCCAATTTTTACTTCAACACCCAACTCTTTATCTGGCGGAATAGAAACATATCGAAAATAGGTTCCGTTTTTAGGGGTTTGCGGAAAGCCTGTGTTGGGAATCTGGGTTTCATAATTTAAGTTTGCGGGCATTTGCTGGGTATTCCAAACGTCGGAAATAATGAGATTTGGAAAGTGCTCTACGGCATTTTGTACAATTCCGTCTTCAACGATGGTCGATTTTCCGTCTTTGATTCCTGTGACAATTCTTCTTGGTATTTTATTCATGAGTCATTATTAATTTATTTCCTTTAGTTTGATTATTTTTTAATATATAATGTGCTTTCAAAACTGTTTCTAGAGATAGATTTCCTATTGTTTTGTAATTTGGCGGACTGATGATTTCGTTTTCAATCAATCTTGAGATTTCATTTAAATTATTTTTGTAGTAATCATAACTTTTGGTCATGCTGTATGCGTAATTTGAAATATTCATGATGATATTTCCTTTATTGAAAAGTATTTCCCGCGATTCTTTTGTCGTTAAAGCGGTAACGTCAACATAGGTTCCATTTATTTTCAGAACTTCGGCGGTAATTTCGGACATCTTATTTCCAACCAAATCAATTCCTATGTCAAAAGATTGATGATCATTGGCTTTTAAAATATTTTCAACCAAATCTTTCTCTTTATAATTGATGATTTGATGATTTTTCAATCCGATTTTAACTAAAAGTTGCCGGTTCTCTTCATTTCCAACCGTTGCAATAATATTCTGAAAATGATAGGCTGTTAAAAGTTTAATTAAAAAAGAACCCACACCTCCCGCCGCTCCGGTGATTAGAATTGTACTTTTTTTATCAAGAGTTAATCGGTTGAAAACCTGAAGAGCTGTTAATCCCACAGAAGGAATGGCAGCAGCCTGTTCGAAAGAAATGTGGTTAGGTTTTAAAGCTACAATCGCTTCCGGAACTGCTATAAATTCAGCATACGTTCCGTTACTTCCCATAGAACCGCTTCCACAAAAAACTTCATCTCCAATATTGAATTGGGTTGCTTTGGTTCCTTTTTCAACTACAATTCCGGAAAATTCACGTCCTAAAATGGGGGAACTGATGAGTTTTCTTTCCAATTCATTTTCGAGCATCTGATAATCGATAGGATTGAAACCGCTGGCTTTAATCTGTACTAAAACTTCATTTTCTTTTGGATGAGATGTATCGGTAAATCCATCTTTTAATTGAAAGTTTTCATTTAAAATCACTGCTTTCATATCATTCATTTGAAACAAAGGTAAAAACAGAATAGTTTATATTTGCTACTAGTTAACTATTGGTAACTAGTAACTTTAAAGTAACTATTGATGGCAAATATTATAGAAAACGGCATAGAAAGACATGCAACCTGCAATGAAGAATTGTTTGCGATGCGCGACAGTCTGGATGTGTTGGGTGGAAAGTGGAAGCTGATGATTTTACGTTATTTAACAAACAGAACGGATCAGCAGATTCATTTTAAAAAGCTTGAAAGAGGAATTGAAGGAATTTCTGCAAAAATGCTGAGTAAAGAGCTTAAAGAGCTGGAAATGAATTTATTAATTACAAGAACCATTCAGGATACCAAGCCAATTACAGTGACGTATGCGGTGACAGAATATGGGAAATCTGTATTTCCGGTGACAGAAACATTAGTAAATTGGGGATTGATTCACAGAGAGAAAATTAAATGTTCAATGACATCCGCTTAAGTTTAATTCAATAAAAAATCCTCAAACTCAAGAAGAGCAGAGGATTTTTATACGAATTGATTCCATTAATTTTTATCCAGCCATAATTTTACCAGCTCAGGATGGTCTTCTACCCATTTTTTTGCGGTAGTTTCTTTATCTTTGCTGTCTTCCATTTTAGTTAGAAGATCCGTCATATGGGCATCGTCGAAATGTACTTTAGAAAAGAATTTCGCCAATTCGGGATGATCTTTTCCAAAGCTTTTTCTGCTGTACGTTTTTATTTGTTCGGCTTCACCAAATGTTTTCTTCGGGTCTTCCAAAAATTTAAGTTTCATCTTTCCGAACATCCAATGCGGTTGCCATCCGGCGACTACAATCCATTCTTTACGTTTGATCGCATTTTGGAGCTCAGTGATCATGGCAATGGTAGATGAATTAATCTGTTTATAATCCAGTTTATATTCAACAATGGTTTTATCTGTAGCAGTCGTCATTCCGGCTCCTTTTTCAATCCCAATAATCCTGTGATTGAATTGATCTTTGTGCTGATTCAGTTCTTCAATGGATTTAACGGGAACATAGTCCGGAACAACCAAGCCAATACGGCCGGTATCATAATTGGTTCCAAGATTAATTAATTCCGGGAATCTTGCCACTTTTGCAGCGTGCGTGTAAGGTAGCCAAACGCCCATAAAAAGGTCGGTATCTTCATTATTCATCGACGCCAGAATCATATCTGTGGATGCTTTCTGAATAATGACATGATATCCCTGCTCATCCAAAATAGCTTTGGCAACATGGGTCATGGCCACATCTTCGGCCCAGCCGTCTACCATTCCGATGGTGATGTATTTAGAATTTTTTAGTTTTTCACATGAATTAAATACTCCTAAAACGGCAATTAAAGCGGCAAAGATCAGGTATTTTATTTTCTTCATATTATTGTTTTTTCTTTACAAATCCCTGAGTAATCCGGTCGAGAATAATGGCTAAGATCACAACAGATAAACCACTTTCAAATCCTAACCCGATATCAAGATTATTAATTCCTTCCAATACTTTTTCTCCCAGGCCTCCTGCGGCAATCATCCCCGCAATTACCACCATTGATAATGATAATAATATGGTTTGGTTTACTCCTGCCAGAATAGTTTGGGTGGCTAAAGGAAGTTCTACTTTAAATAAAATCTGACGGTTGGTGGCTCCAAAGGCCCTTGCTGCTTCGACAATATCTTTCGGGACCGCTTCAATTCCTAATGTTGTTAATCTTACCGCTGGCGGCATGGCAAAAATAATGGTAGCAAAAGCTCCCGGAACTTTACCGATACTGAAAAATAAAACGGCAGGAATTAAATAAACGAAGGCAGGCATGGTTTGCATTAAATCGAGCATCGGACGAATAATTTTCGCGGCAAATTTATTTTTTGCAGCCCAGATTCCTAACGGAACCGATAATACAAGTGCGGTAAGCGTTGATACAAAAATAAGCGACAGCGTTTCCATGGTTTCTCTCCAGAATCCCATCAAAAATATTAATGTAAGTCCGGTTACGGTCATAATAGCAGTGCCTTTTCCGGCTTTCCACCAGGCTAATAATGTAAAAAGGAGAATTATAACATAAAAAGGAGTATTTACCAAAACCCATTCAAGTCCCATGATCGAGGAGTTTCCTACATTTTTTATAACATCAAATAAAGGTTTTCCGTGTTCTGTGAGCCAATTAATAGCAGTTTCTACATATTGACCTATATCTATAATTTTATTCATCTTATTGGTTGTTTGCGATTTCTTTTAATTCAATAATTTCTTCTTCGTTAAATTTTGTAGCTTCTATTACAAGGGATAACTGGCTGATAAGCCCTAAAAATTTATTGTTTTGATCTACAACAGCAATGGAAGATTTGCTTCCGGAAATCAGCGGTAACATTTCTTCAACGGTAGCTTCCGGATATACAGAAGGCACATTACTGTTGATGACAGATTCTACAGTAGGTTCTTTTCTTCGGGCAATCATCATGATATCACTGAGGGTTACAAAACCAAGAAATTTATTCTGAAAATCAACCACGGGTAAATTTTCCAATCCTGTAGTCCTCATTTTTCTTAAAGCACCTTCAGGACCGTCTTTTCTGAAACGAACGACAGTCGGTTTATCAAACATCAGAGATTTTGCCGTGATAATGGTTTTACGGTCTACTTTTTCTACGAAAGCTTTTACATAATCGCTTGCCGGATTAGTTAAAATATCTTCAGCTGTTCCTATTTGTTCGATCACCCCGTCTTTCATAATCACGATACGATCGCCAATTTTGATGGCTTCATCCAAATCATGGGTAATGAAAACGATGGTTTTTTGTAGCGTATCCTGCAGTTCGAGCATCTGATCCTGCATTTCAGATTTTATCAGAGGGTCAAGTGCAGAGAAAGCTTCATCCATCAGCAATACTTCAGGATCATTGGCTAACGCTCTTGCCAGACCCACTCTTTGCTGCATTCCTCCGGAAAGTTGAGAAGGAAACTGATTTTCGAAGCCATTTAATCCGACAATATCTAATGCTTTCTGCGCTTTTTCTTCACGGGAAGTTTTATCTTCACCTCGTATTTCCAAGCCGAAAGCAGCATTACTTAATACGGTATGATGGGGAAGTAGTCCAAATTTCTGAAATACCATGCTCATCTCTGTTCTTCTTACTTCAAGCAGATCTTTATTATTTTTATCGGTAATATTATCATCATTGATGTATACTTTTCCTGAAGTAGGCTCATTCAATCTGTTAAGACAGCGAAGTAAAGTCGATTTTCCACTTCCTGATAAACCCATAATAACGAAGAATTCACCTTCATAGATTTCAAAATTGGCCTTATTGATCCCTACGGTACAGCCTGTTTTTTCAAGAATCTCTTTTTTGGAAAAGCCTTTGTCTAGAAGTTCCAGTGCTTTTTCTTTGTGTTTTCCAAAGACAATGGTCAGGTCTTCTACTTTAAGTTTTACTTTTCTGTTTTCAATTTTATCCATATTCAGCGTTTTTTGTTAGTTAGTGACATAAATTTACTCATTATTAAATAATGTGGATTAAACGTATAATCTACATTGTTCTGTAATGTCGAAAAGCACAGCCTGCATTGGGTTTCAATGAAAAAATGATACATGAAAATAAAAATAAACCAAAGACCCAAAGCCTCATGTTATATTTAAATATTCATATAGATGGTACTCTTGATGAAGAGCGTATCATGAAAAAAGAAATTAATCTTTTAAATAGATTTCAAAAATAAATTATCTCTAAAAGATAATTACAGGTATTTGTACTGAACAACTTGAATTTCTACATTTTATCAAAATGCAGGCCAATATAAAAAAGCAATGCTTTCATTTCTTATCAGCGGTGCAAATTTACGAATTTAATATTAAATGGATTTTTTTGGATGTAAAATATTGGATATCAATAGTTAAGATAAATACTCTTTTTAGGTTAATTTTTATTTAAAAATCAAGAAAGTTTGTAAATAAAAACATGAATTATGTTTGAATTTGATTTGAAAGTTTTGAAAAACACTACTTATTTTTTTAACGCAAAGTTTTATTTTTATTAAATATAATTTGAGTGAGTAAAGAAGAATCAAAAAGTTGATTTGATGAAGTCTTATTTTGCCTTCTAAAATAATACAGGATCTAAAATATATTCTCTGCGTTAAAAAAAATATTATTCTTTGGAAAAGGGAATAATAAGCATTTCTAATTACGATATTAATTAAACGATATTGAGTAAAATTAAATCTGAATTATTTCAACAAAACAGCTATGATTGCTAAAATAGCAGGAAGTGCCTGAACGAAAAATATTTTCTTAGTGGCTGAAATTGCACCATAAATTCCTGCTACAGCAACACATCCTAAGAAAAATAAAGCAATATTAGTTTGCCATTGCAGATTTTCAATTAGAAAAGACCAAATAAGTCCGGCGGCAAGAAAGCCGTTATAAAGTCCTTGATTGGCTGCTAATCCTTTTGTAGGTTTAAACATTTCTGCAGGTAAGGCTGCTTTGAAAACCTCTTTTCCTTTCGTTTCCCATGCAAACATTTCCATCCAGAGAATATAAAGATGTTCGATGGCAACAACTGCGATTAAAATTTTTGCTACAATTTCCATGATTTAATGTTTTGTCATTGTAAAACTAAAAAAATAAAGTTAAGTTTGGTTACACAATTTCAAAAATGGAAACTTTCAAGGCACATTTAGATAAATTTATTACAATAAACGATGAGGAGTTTGTTTCTATTCTTTCTTTTTTTCAGGTTTTAAAAGTTAAAAAGAAAGAAAATCTAATGCTTGAAGGTAATATCTGTCAATTCAAATACTTTGTTTTGGAAGGTTGTCTGAGAAAGTTTTTTATCAACGAAAAAGGAGTAGAGCAGACTACCGAATTTGCTATAGAAAATTGGTGGATGACGGATACTTTTGCTTTCGAAAAGCAGATGAAATCGAGTTTTAATATTCAGTCTGTGGAAAATTCCAGCCTTTTGGCGATTGATTTTCCGTCTCAGGAACTTTTACTGCAAAAACATCCTGTTATGGAGCGTTACTTCAGAATGGTCTATCAAACAGCTTACGCAGCAGCTGAGAAAAGGATCCGTTTTATTTATGAAATGACGAAGGAAGAATACTATATCCACTTCAGCACGCTATATCCTTGGTTTATACAGAGAATTCCTCAGTATCTGATCGCATCTTTCCTTGGTTTTACCCCGGAATATCTGAGTGAAATAAGAGCGAAATTACGTTCTTAAACCAGTTTAAGATTTTTACAATTTAGAAATCGCAACTTTGTCCTGTTCATAAAAACAAATGCAATGACAGGCAAAAATATTCAATTTCCACAGTTATTTTTAAGATTGGCAATCTCAGTAACGATGCTTTCTGCTGTCGCTGACCGATTCGGATTTTGGGGCAAAAATTCTGCTTGGGGAAACTGGGAGAATTTTGAAAAATATACCAGGCAGCTTACTTTTTTTCTTCCTGAAAGTTTAAGTGTGTTTTCTGCTTATGCCGCGACATTTTTAGAAATTCTTTTTCCGTTGATGCTGATTCTAGGGTTTAAAACTAAAATCGGAGCGTTTGGAGCAGGATTTTTATTACTCATCTTTGCTTTATCGATGACTCTGGCATTAGGCGTTAAGGCTCCTCTGGACTATTCGGTTTGGGTGGGTAGTGCAGCCGCATTTTTATTGGCAAATCAGGAGAAATACTCGTTTGCAATGGACAATAGAAAGCTGACAGATAAATAATAAATCATTCAACTAAAAATATAAAATATTATGAGTACAAGATTTGATATGGCAACAACCGATAAGGCTGCCTATAAAGCAATGTTAGGATTGGAAGGATACCTTCAGACGATTTCTTTAAACCATATTCAAAAAGAACTGATCAAAATAAGAGCTTCCCAGATCAACGGATGTGCCTTCTGCCTTGATATGCATACTAAAGACGCCCTAAAATATGGAGAAACGCCACAAAGAATTTTTCTTTTAAATGCCTGGAGAGAAGCGAAAGAATTGTTCACAAAAGAAGAACAGGTATTGCTGGAAATGACTGAGGAAATCACACTGATCAGTCAAAAAGGACTGACTGAAGAAACATATTATAAAGCAAAGCAGCTTTTTGACGAAGCTACCATTGCGCAGATTATTATGGCCATTATTACAATCAATGCATGGAACAGAATCGGAATCAGTACACATTTACCGATCGCGAAATAAACAACAATCTATTTTAAAGTTATCTACGAAAAGAGCTTCTCAAATTTTTGGGAAGCTCTTTTATTTTAAACCTGATATTACGTCATTACGTTCACAAAAATTAGATACTTATCAAAGTTTAGCTAATTCAGCATTGATAAAACTTAATTCTTTTGCAGATAAATCAAACGACATCGCTTTTGCATTTTCAATCGCCTGCTGTGCATTTCGGGCTCCAGCTAAAACTACAGTAATCGCAGGCTGTAAAGTTGTCCATCGCAATACCAGTTGTGAAAGAGTAGCCCCTTTTTCCTGAGCGATCGGTTCGATTTTATCTAAGAAATTTTTTACTTTATTTAGATCAAACTGAGAAAAATATCCATTTCTGTGATCTGCTTCTTTTAATTGATCTTGTTTAAAATATTTTCCGGTCAACAATCCTCTTTCCATGGGACTGTAAACGATAATGCCGGAATTGTTTTCTAAAGAATAAGGTACGAGATCATTTTCAATGGCACGATTCAGCATGCTGTAAGAAACCTGATTACTTGCTAATTCTAGGGTCTGTTCTGCTTCTGCCATTTGCTCAACAGAATAATTGCTTACTCCGGCAGTTCTTATTTTTCCCTGTTGAATTAATAATTCCAACGCTTCCATTGTTTCGCTTATCGGTGTTGTGGCATCCGGCCAGTGAAGTTGTAAAAGGTCTATGTAATCTGTGCCCAATCTTTTTAAACTTTCTTCAACTTCTTTGATGATATTCTCTTTTGAAGCTAATTTGTAAACAGTAATTTTTACACCATCCTCTTCTGCATCAAAGAAAAATTCACCTTTTCCTTTATTGCTGCCATCCCAAACCAAACCGAATTTTGTCAGTAACTGGATTTTTGAACGGTCTTTCCCTTTAATGGCTTCTCCGATCATTTCTTCACTCAGTCCAAAACCGTAGAACGGAGCGGTATCAATAGAAGTGACCCCATTGTCAATAGATGCATGAATAGAATCTATAGAGTCTTTTTTTTCATTTCCACCCCACATATTTCCGCCGATTGCAAACGCTCCGTGAGTAATCACTGAAAGTTCTAAATCAGTGTTTCCTAATTTTCTATATTCCATTTTTGTTTTATTTATTTAATTCTTTTAGAATAGCCTCACCAACACTTTTTGCAGACTGAGGATTTTGTCCGGTAATGACTTTTTGATCTGTCACGACATGATTCTGCCAAAGTCCAGATTTTTCAAATTCTGCTCCTCTTTCTTTCAGTTGGTCTTCCAGAAGGAAAGGGACGACATTTGTCAATTTTACTTCAGATTCTTCTTCATTGGTGAAAGCACTTATTTTTTTACCATCGACTAAATATTTGCCGTTATTCAGTTTAATATTAACCAAACCTGCTGGGCCATGGCAAACACCGGCAACAATTCCTCCGTTTTCATAAATTTTTGAAGCAATAGCAGCCAATTCAGAATTATCTGCAAAATCCCACATCGCACCGTGACCTCCTGCATAGAAAATGGCTGAATAATCATCCGGATTGATCTGAGAAGGCTTTAAGGAATGGTCAATTTTGTTTTTATACGTCTTATTTTCCCAGAATTTTTTGTTGACCGGGTCTTTCAGGTCGAACCCGTCAACCGGAGGAGTACCTCCTTTCGGACTTACAAAATCTATTTCAAAATCGGCATTATGAAGAACTTCCCAGGGATGCGAAACCTCACCAAGATAATATCCGGTTTTTTCGCCTGTATCTCCTTTTTGATCATGGCTGGTCACGACAAATAGAATTTTCTTCTTCATATCTTTAGATTTTTTGGTTTGCGCCTGAACAAATCCAATGGTGAAAATGGCTAAAATTAAAAATGCTATTTTTTTCATTTTTGAATCAATTGTAATTGAAGAAAATTATTAGATAATTTCAGTTAAATAAATCTGTGGTTTTTCCTGTAATTTTTCATCAGCCAAACCTCCAAAAGCCTGAATATATGATTGCTGATTATGTAAAGCTAATCCCTCTTCACTTTTCCATATTTCATAAAATACAAATTGATTCTTGTCTTCAATTCCTTGATGAAGGGCGTATAATTCGTTGGCTTCCTCTTTTTGAGTTTCCTTAACCATATTCTGAAGAACCTCCAGTACTTCGGTTCTGTGTTCTTCTTTGGTTTTTATAATTGCAGTAAGATAAATTTTCATTAGGCTAATTCTGGTTTTAATTCTTTTTCGAAAACTGTAGTAAGATGCTCTCTGTAAAGTTTCATATCACGGTCAATATTTGCATTTTTTTCGACATCGTGGAAATGAAAACTTTCCATTTTTTCTAATGAAACGAAGGCATTCATTCTATGGAACCCGAATAATGGTCCATTATCTACACTTGTTTCATTAAAAAATTCTCCGGGCAGCGTAAATGCAGTTTCCGGGGCATTCCAGCTTGTTGTTACCATATATTTTCTTCCACCAAGCATTCCTCCAGTTCCATAATTAATTTTTGGATTTTCAGCAGTTCTTCCGTCACTCATATAAATTCCTTTAGCGTGTCCTGCCGTGAAAACTTCATCAATATATTTTTTTAAGCCATTCGGAAGCTGAAACCACCAGATTGGAGTGTGATAAATAATGTAATCGGCCCAGACAAATTTTTCAACCTCTTCATTTTTATCATAGCCATCTCCTACATTGGTTATTTTAATTTCTACGTTTCCGAATTCTTTCAGAGCTTCCAGAGTATTGTCTGCGATTGTTTGATTATATTTTCCTCCGGAATGCCCGAAGTTTTGTCCACCGTTAATGATTAATACTTTTTTCATTGTTGTATGATTGTTTAAATTTTATGATGCAAAGTTATGGTGGTAGTTTGTATAATAAAAATAATGTAAATTATAGTTAAGTATTATAAAAATGATAGATGTTAAAACTGAATTTAAATTAGTTGACTAAGTCAACTAATTGTTACTTTTGTTATATGGAAAATATAATTCAACAAATTAGAGGTTTTAACAGATTCTATACTGCACATATCGGAATGCTTAAAAGCAACTTTTTGGATAGCCGTTATACTTTGGCAGAAGTAAGACTGTTGTATGAGATCGGAGAGCATTCACCTATAACTTCCCAACAGCTTGGAGAGTCTTTAAACCTTGATAAAGGCTATGTAAGCCGTGTTTTAAAATTATTCTTAAAAGATGAAATCATAGAAAAAATTCAATCTGAAAAAGACCGGAGGGCTTTTTATATTAAGCTTACAGAAAGTGGCAGCCGCTTATTGGAAATATTACAGTTAAAATCGGATAAACAGATTGAAGAAATCGTACAGAAACTAAATTCTGATGAAAAAGAATTGCTTAAAAATTCCATGCGAAGTATTAAAAAGTTATTGGTTGCAGACTATAATAAATCTAGCCTTGCGGAAAATATTGAATTTAGGGAAGGTTTAAAACCTGGAGATATTGGTTATTTGATTTATCTTCACGGTAAACTTTACAGTGAAGAATCCGGATACAGCCAGGATTTTGAAAAATATGTGATAAAAACTTTTTCTGAATTTCTAGACAACTATTCTCCCGAAAATGATAAAATCTGGTTGGCTGAGTACAATCAGCAAATTGTAGGATGTATAGCTATATTACAACGATCTGATGAAGAGGCTCAATTGAGATGGTTTCTTACATTACCGATGTTTCGGGGAACAGGTATCGGTAAAAAACTGTTAAATAATGCATTGAAATATTGTCAAGAAAGAAAATATAAAAATCTATATTTATTAACAACCGACGTGCAGAAGAAAGCTATTACGATGTACGAAAAAGCAGGTTTTACAAAAACAAAATCTGTAGAATCTTTACAGTGGGGGCAATTGCTTGTGGAGGAGCGCTTCGATTTGAAATTAAGTTAAAATTATCTTTTAGTTTTGAAAGCAGCAGCAAGGAAGTTTGTTTCAATTGTTATTAAGATGGCGAAATTTCGTAAAAAAATTATTATTTATAAATTTCATTGCTGTAACCTCGACTTCTTGCTTCCTTCTTGCAGCCTATATTAAATTTCTGTTTTATGTTCAAAATCATATTCCCATTCAAACAGAATAATTTTCTGTCTCCTAACTTTGTTATTAAAATTGAAGGATAAATGATAAAGATTGCAGTTTTTAGTGATGTGCACGGGAATCTCCCAGCATTGGAAACAGTATTGAATGATATCGAGAATAGAGGAATACAGCAGAAATTTTGTTTAGGAGATCTTGTGGATTTTGCACCCTGGGGAAATGAAGTCATTGGAAAAATAAAGAGCCTGAATATTCCCTGTCTCATGGGAAATCATGATGAAAGAATTGCTTTTGATATTCCTGTTATTCCTCTAAGTAAGCATTCACAAGAAGAAACCGAAGCCAGGTTTATTGCCATTGATCATTCAAAAAAACATATCACAGAGGAAAATAAAGCATTTTTATCAGAATTGCCATTTCACTTAAAATTAAACTATAAGGTGGGTAGTAAACACTGGGATATTCAACTGGTTCATTCCAGCCTGGAAAGCAATGATACTTATCTGTATGAAGATGAAACAGATGAGGTTTTTCAAAATATGCTGGAAGAATCTCAGTCAGATGTAATTATTATGGGACACACTCACATGTCTTTTACAAAACATTTTGATGGTAAATGGGCGATTAACGGAGGTTCTGTCGGGCGTTCACGTGAAAAAAACAGATTAGCTTCTTATGTTATTCTGACTTTAAATGAAGAAAAAATTATTCCTGAAATTGTTCAGCTAAATTATCCAATTGAAAAAGTTGCCCTTGAAATCGAGAAAAGTGAAATTCCTGATTATTATGCCTCTTTTCTGAGGAATGAAAAATTATTAGTAATCTGATTATTTTGTAAATTTGTATCAGAATATTAATAAGTAAAATCATGGTCAATTTAGAATGGTACCGAACTTTTAAAGCGATTTATAAAACAGGAACTTTAACGGGAGCTGCTGATTCTCTGTTTATTTCGCAGCCGGGAGTCAGTCTGCATCTTAGTTCTCTGGAAGCCTATGTCGGATATAAATTATTTGACAGGACAGGAAGGAAAATGATTCCTACTGAAAGAGGAAAGGTTTTATTCAACGCGATTTCTGAACCATTGACCAAATTGGAAGATGTAGAGAAAAACTTCCAGAAATCTACAGAAAAACATACTCCAACCATAAGCGTGGGAATGTGTTTTGAAACTTTTCAGACGACTTTGGAGCAGTATGTTTCAACCTTACCTTTTAATTTAATTATCAGTTTCGGAGAATATCCTGAAATGCTGGATCAACTGGATAAAGGGATTTTAGATTTAATTATTACTCCTAAAAAAGGGACTTCACCTAATATTTTGCATGAAGCGTTTTCTTCTGAACAAATTATTCTGGTTGGCGGAAAAGATGTCGATACGGAAAGTTTCAATAAAGTAGCGAATACAAAAAGTACCGAACATATCGAAGAATGGCTGAAACAGGAAAAATGGTACGGAACAACCGGAGATATGGAGCACCTTTTTCAATTCTGGATTTTGAATTTTGGACATAAACCGAATTTCCGACCGAATTATATTGTTCCGAATCTAAACTCTATTATCCGTTGTCTGAAGGGCGGAACAGGATTGGCGGTCGTTCCTGATTTTTTATGCAAAAATGAAATCGAAAACGGTGACGTGAAATTAATTTGGGAAGGAGAACAAAAATTAGAAAATACATTATATTTCGGATGCCGGAAAAAAACAATGTATCAGGAAGAAATCGATCATATCAAAGGCTTATTCAGAAAGATGATGAGTAAGGATGATCATGTCTTGCATCTGTAAGCCGTTTTCAAAAATAGGGAATGGGTAATTTTCTACAAAAAAGTTTTTACTGACTCCACTTTTTATAAAATCATTCTTTTCATAAAACTTTATTTGCTGAAACCCGGTATCTGAAGTTCCGACGATTAAACGAGTATAATGATTTTGTCTAGCAATTTCTTTGGCTTTATCAATTAAAATACTTCCGATTCCCTGGCTTCGGTGAGCTTCAATAACGGCTATATTTTTTACTTCCAATTGGGTTTCATCTATCGGGTATAAAGCTAAGACAGCAATATCCTGATGCCCATCATTCAAAATGTAAATATCAGATTCAAAAATATATTTGTCAATTGCCTCTTTCGTCTCATCCGCTAATAAAAGTAATTCATAAGGGATTTCCGATTTTGATCTTATCTTATAAAAAATGAAATTTTCCATCTATAAACTCATATGAATAATCGGATAATTTTTTCCTGAACCATCTTTTTCAGATCTTCCGACCTGTTTGAATCCTAGCTTTTCGTAAAAGCCAATGGCTTGTGGATTTTGTTCATTTACATCAACTTTTATTAGATTCGTTTTCTCTTTCATAAATTGATATAGTTCTTTACCCAAACCTTTTCCACGCGCATCATTATGAATGAAAAGCATTTCTAAATTTCCTTCAGCAACAGATGCGAAACCTTGCAGATTATTGTTGTCAGAAATTAAATATACTTCCAGATTCGGCAAATAATCTCTCGGAATAATTTCTTTAAAATAATCGAAATCATCTTTAGCAAGAAAATCGTGCGTCGCTTTTACAGCAGATTCCCAGATTTCCATGATTCTTGGATAATCTTCTGAAGTAGCAATTCTGATTGGGTGTGGCATAATTTTAAATTTTGAACAAAAGTAAAAAATAGAAATTAGAAGCTAGACTTTAGACCTTAGTTTTGTGGAAATGAAAATGTAAATTTCTTGAATTAGGAATCTTCAGATGAAACTTAATTTTAAGTAAAATTGGTAGCCCGGAATTCCAAAATTTTGTTGCAAATTTGTTTAACCTTAATAATAATTAAACTAAATAGTATGCAACAAAAAACATACACAGGGCAGCCTGTGATTACTTTAAATAACGGAGTTGACATCCCGGCTTTAGGTTTCGGAGTTTGGCAGATGGAAAATTTACAGGAATGTGAAAATGCTGTGATCAAAGCCATTGAAACAGGGTACAGAATGATCGATACGGCTTCTATTTACCAAAATGAAACAGCAGTTGGAAATGCGATTAAAAACAGTGGAGTAGACAGAGAAGATTTGTTTGTCACTTCAAAATTATGGGTTCAGGATACTACCTATGACAAAGCGAAAAGTGCTTTTCAGAGAACGTTGGACAGATTACAGCTGGATTATCTGGATATGTATTTGATTCACTGGCCGTATTCGGATTTTACAGGAGCGTGGAAGGCATTGGAAGAACTTTACAATGAAGGAAAAATAAAAGCAATAGGAGTTTGTAATTTTACGGTTGAGAAAATGGAGGAATTAAAAGCAAATTCTACGGTTCTTCCGGTAATTAATCAAATAGAACTACATCCGATTTTCCAGCAAAAAGAGCTTCAGGTATACGACAGAGAAAATAATATCATTACTCAGCCATGGAGCCCGCTTGGAAACGGAAATGCAGGGCTTCTGGATAATGCAGAGCTGAAAAATATTGCTTCCAAATATAACAAAACGGTGGCTCAGGTGATCCTGAGATGGCACTTGCAGGAAGGGTTCTGTGTAATACCTAAATCTGTAACTCCCTCAAGAATTGAAGAAAATTTCAATGTTTTTGATTTTGAGCTTACAGAAGATGAAATGAATGTGGTTCGTTCTTTAGACACTGGGAAAAGATTATTCTTTGATCCTAAAGATCCGGCTTGGGAAGAAAAAATGTTGAATTCTGTAGCAGATATTTAATCAGAATTTTTTACAAATATTATAAGGAAGCTTTAATGAGAGCTTCCTTTTTTTATGAATTTGGATACAAGAAATCAAAAAATAAGTTTATCTTTAAATATAATAATCACAAAAAAATAAGTTATGATTTCTAAAAATCCAACAGAAATTACAGATCCCATTGCACACCCTGATGAAGGTGCTAAAGAAGAAACTTCTGCAGAAACTTTAGAAAGTATTTATCAAAATATACTCCATTCTGCTGAGGCATCAGAGAGTACGGAAGATGAAAAAAGTACGCAGGAGCAAGAAAAAGTGAATCAAAACGGCATCCCAACAAACGGAGAAAATTCTACGGAATAAATACACACAGAAAAATGAAGTCAATAAAAAAGAGCTGCATTCACGTATGAATACAGCTCTTATATTTTTATGTAAATATTTATTTTGTTAAATCAAGACCTCCAAAGTTACCAGAGCTCATCATCAGAAATACTCCCTGTGTTTTGTCCAATAGTTCCCAGTATGCGTGAAGTTCTTCAGCACTGGTAAAAACTTTTAAGTTTTCATTTTTGAATTTCTCTTTAATCAACTCAGGAGAAATGGGTTCCATTCTTTTGATCTTCAAGGCATCTTCAGAATAGAAGACAATGGCTTCATCCAAGCCATCCATTGCATGATCGTACTGTTCTAAAAATGCAGGATTTAAGCTTGAATAAGTATGAAGTTCCAGGAAACCGTATTTTTTATCTTTTTTAAACTGCTCTTGAAAGGCTTTTACAGCTGCTTTCACTTTGCTTGGAGCATGTGCAAAGTCTTTATAAAGTGTTCCTTGATCTTCTCTTTCTACTTTTTCAAGACGCTTAGAAGCTCCTTTAAAACTTATAATCGCTTCATAGAAATCTTCATCCATAATCCCCAAATGCTGGCAGATATGTCTTGCTCCCTCCAGATTCAACAGGTTGTGAGCTCCGAAAACAGAAAGCGGTACATCACCCATTTCTGTTTTTAAATGAACTTTTCCATTCATGATTTCATATTCGGGAGTGTTGTAAGGGATTTTTCTGAAATAATTTTCAGCAGCCTCCACAACTTTCACTACTTCAGCATCTTCTTCATTGTATACCAGAATTCCGCCCGGAGTAATGCTTGCAACAAATCTTCTGAACTGTTCTATATAATCGTCAAATGTTTTGAAAACATTGATATGATCCCAGGCGATGCCGCTTATTAAAGCGATATTGGGCTGATACAATAAAAACTTTGAACGAAGATCAATAGGGGAAGACAGATATTCGTCACCTTCCAGCACCATAAAATCGTTGTCCTGCGTCAGTTTTACCATACAGTCGAAGCCTTCCAGCTGAGCCCCCACCATAAAATCAACATCTTTCTGATGAAAATTCAGAACATGAAGAATCATTGATGTAATTGTTGTTTTTCCGTGAGAACCGGCGATCACAACTCTCGTTTTATTTTTAGACTGTTCGTAAAGAAATTCAGGATAGGAATAAATTTTTAAACCCAGTTCTTTTGCTCTTGCCAGCTCAGGATTGTCCTGATGAGCATGCATTCCAAGAATGACAGCATCAATATCGGAAGTGATTTTTTCAGGAAACCAGCCCAATTCTGCGGGTAAAATTCCCTTTTTTTCCAACCTTGATTTTGAAGGTTCAAAAATAGCATCATCTGAACCTGTAACCTGATATCCTTTGTCTTTTAATGCAATCGCAAGATTATGCATCGCGCTTCCGCCGATAGCGATAAAATGGGTCTTCAACTTTATTTACTGTTTTTTACATTATTATTAATGATCTCCTGAAAGACAGTGGTGATGTTTTTCCAGTTCGTTTTATAGTTAGGCATGATCGAGCTGGCATCGGTTTTACTGCCTTCATTCGGACCTGTCTTTATATTGATCGTGGTCGCTACAATATCATAGATCTTTTTACGATCTTCCTGTATTCTTCTGAAGTTATTTTGAGAAAGAGTAGTTGTTATTTTTTTTAAATCTTCATCAGAAACTTTAAAATCCTGTTTGTACTTTTTCCCCTGACCTTCAAAAGAATAATGGGCATTGTTACCTTTTATCAGTAAATTTTCATAAATAGGAGCATAACCTCCGCTTTTAGAATAACTTACGTCAAAATCTGAATATACTTTTTGGCTATTGCATGAAACTAATACTATGATTGCGAATAAGATCCCTATTATTCTTTTCATATATTTTACTTTAATTATCTGAGTCCTTTTGTTCTAATTTTTTAGCTTTAAGTTCTTCATCATAACTGTGTAATAAATTGAAATCTTCTGTCTGCTCAATGGCAGTCATAATTTTCAACAAAATTTCATGTGCGTTTTCTTTATCGTAATCGATATCGAGAGGCTGTTTAAACTCCATGGTAGGTTTTACGCCCGTTACTTTTACACGAAGCCCTTTTTTATCAAATGCTCTTCGGAACCCATTGATCTTAATGGGAATTACAATCGGACGCTGGTTTTTTACCAGTTTCGCTGTGCCTCTTCTTCCTTGGGCAAAAGCAGATGTAGTACCTTGAGGGAAAGTAGCTACCCAGCCATTGTCTAAGGCTTTCATAATATTATCAACCTCAGTAAGATCTACCATTCTGTTGACATTTTTGCCTTCAGCTCTCCAGGTTCTTTTTACTGTTACAGCACCTGCAATTTTAAAAATTTTTGGAAGAATACCTTTATTCATGGTTTCTTCAGCAGCCACATAGTAAAAATCAATCTTCGGATTCAGTAGATAAATCGGGTTTTTGATCGTATTTAAATATCCGTTGTTAACTGCACAGAATGCATGGTACATTGCGGCAACATCAGCAAAATAAGTTTGATGGTTTGATACAAATAATACATTGGAATCCGGAAGATCCACAAGGTGCTCAGTACCTGTTATTTTCAATTTATTAAAGCCATTGAATCTTCTGTAAGAAACAAATCCTAAAATAAAAATGATTACCCTTTTTAAAAAATAGGGTGTACCGAATGCATCAGTGAAAATATTTTTCTTCGCCATCTTTCAATTAAACACGATTGTGCAAAGTTACATTTTTTTCAGCAACTGGCTGAATTCACTTAAAATCATTGCTGTAGCTCCCCAGATAATATATCCGTTGAAATTGATAACCGGTACTTCATGTCCGGCAGCACTTGGAAGTGCCATTATTTCAGGTTGATCAGGAAGATTTAAGAAGGACGTAATCGGAAACTCAATCACTTCTACGGCTTCACTCTGCTGTAAAATGAATTCAGGATTTTTTTTGGTATACGAAATATAAGTATACACATAGAAGTTGCTCGGGGGAATATAGATTGGTGACATCTCCCGGATAATTCTTACATAATGTTTTTCGATACCGATTTCTTCTGAAGTTTCGCGGACTGCGGTTTCAGCAAAATCTTTATCCATTTCTTCGCGCTTCCCACCAGGCAAAGAGATTTGCCCGCTGTGTCTGTCATGTTCATTGATCGTTCTTTGGATCAGCGGAAAATGCCACTCATCATTTTTCAGGTACAAAACAATGTTCACGGCAGCAAATTTTGGATTTTTTTCCAAAACCTCATCATAAGTAAATACGGGACGGGACGGTGGTGAAAATACTCCATGAGCATTTATACCAGGCAGTTCCGCGGTTTTTATTTTTCGTAATAAATCTTTTCCAAAACTCATACTTCAAATTTAGTAATATATCCCGAAGAAAAGAAGAGCACAGCATGTTAATTAATCATAATTCACCAAATGGGTTATGGGATTAATTATGTAAAGTTTTTATGTATTTCTACGTAATTATTTTCCGTGATACGACAAAAACGGTAAACAGTGACATTTGATACTGCAAACCATGATTTTTAAAATTTGCACTTTTGCAGTGGTTTCTCAAGTACCTTCAGAAGCTACCTTTGTCTTACTATTAACCAATTAATTTTTACTAAGATGAAAAACTTTATTACAGGTGTATTTACACTAATGGCCATGGGTTTCACATTTGCACAAGCAAATATTGATGTAACTACTCAAACCGGAAACTTAAATGTTGCTACTGTAGACCAAACCGGTCTTTTGAACATGAACTCTTTGACACAAGATGGGAATCGTAATACCGCTGATATCGATCAGGTGGGTATTTTAAACAGCAATACTGCCGAAAGTATTGGAAACAGAAACTCAATAGATGTAGATCAGTTGGGAATAGGAAACTCCAATGAAGTAAGCCAGGTGGGTAACCGTAATGAAGCTCAGACATTACAGATCGGTCTTACTAATGAAGTAGATCAATGGCAGATAGGAAGAAGAAATGAAGCTACGGCTATACAGCTAGGAGTAGACAATACGATTATTCAGTATCAGGATGGTAGAAGAAATAGTGCTACCGCTATTCAGGTAGGAGATGATAACTGGGCAGCTCAGGTACAGCTTGGCCGAAGAAATGAAGCTACTGCTTTACAGGTAGGCTCTGGAAATGCTCTTGTTCAGTATCAGGATGGTAATGACAACGTAGCGGCTCACGTACAGTTAGGAGATGATAACCTTGCAGTGGCAGCTCAGGTCGGAAATGATAACACTGCTGCCGGATTACAAATGGGATCAGATAACCAGTTGTATCAAATTCAGGTAGGAAATTCTAATACTGCTCTTGATGTACAAATGGGTAATGATAACTTTACCTGGGTAAGTCAAAGTGGTGACGCTCATATGCATTTAGGAGTTCAGATGGGTAACAGCAATTCGATGACCATTACTCAGTCTAACTAATCGCTTAAGAGGTAAACTATAAATTTTTATTCTAAAGGGAGAGGCTTTTGCTTCCCCTTTTTTTTGTCTTAAAAAAAAGAGTACCTGAAAACCGTGATTTTTAATTTCTACCTGCCAGACGTGTTTTCTTCAGCCCTTTATTGATGTACCTTTAAGTAAAATTAATGCCATGTTTAAGCTGGGATACAGTGCTCTTACACTTGTTTTTTCTCTGTCTGTCAATGCACAGCAGGTTGACTGGGATAAGGTGAACAGCCAGACAGTTCTTTCTGTTATAGCTCAACAAAATCCTGATCAGAATGATTCTTTCTCTACTGTTATCCAGGTAGGTGATTTTAATAATACTGAATTGTCCCTTAATGCAAAAACTAATATTTCAGTAATGCAGGCGGGAGATTATAACACACTTTATTTTATTAATTCATTTACTGATACAGAAACAAAAGCAACGGTTGCCGCCCAAGGTAACAATAATATCATTGATATCACAGGAAGCAACAGCATATCAGATGGTATGGAGATTAAAGTGAAAGGAGATAACAAAACGATTTTCATGAGAAATTATTAAAAACAGGAATAATGAAAAAATTATGCTCTTTGAATTTGTGTACAATTTTATTCTTCCTGTCTGTCTTGTGTTACGGACAGGAAGATAAAAAAGTATCTGCGAAAATTGAAAGCAGCATTCTCGAAAATCAGATCAAACTAAAAGCTGTTGTTACCAATAATACGTCTATCTATAAAGAGCTCAATTATCTTTTGGTATCCATAAAAAAAGGAGACAGCGGAAATCTCTCAAACAATCAGCAAAGCGGAAAGTTTTCTATCAATCCCAATGAAGTAAAAGCTTTATCCGAGATCAATGTTAATTACGAAAAAAAAGATGCCTTAAAGGTTTTTCTTTATGTAAAGGATGAAGAAACTCAAAAGCTTGTGGCAAAAGACAGTCTGGAAATCAATCATGATCTCTTCAGACAAAAGGTGAGCAAGGTGGAAGAAGATGTGGTTTTTGAGCTTAAAGGTCTCACGATAGACGAAACAAAAAGTAAGATAGGAAAAGATTTTTATGATTTGTTTTATTTACAGTATAGCCAGCTTCCTGATAAAAGCAATGCAGCGATCACTATTACGGAGCTTCCTACTAGAGGGAATTCCGGACAGATTACAATAGAAATAGATGATAAAGTGATCTACAGTTTTATGACCAATCCCAGTGAAGATTATCTGAAAGAGCAGTTGGTCAACAGTTTAAAATATATCAAAGAATTTAATGCCAGGAAAAATCTCATAAAAAATGAATTTATATATTAAAAACGTCCGCCATGAAAACTTTTTTAATTATTCTGAGCCTCGCTGCAGGGATGTTCTTCGGAAAATCTCAACAGCTCGTTTATAAGCCGATAAATCCTGCCTTTGGCGGAGATACGTTCAATTATCAATGGCTTTTAAGTTCAGCAAATGCACAAAACCAGTTTGATGAAAAAAATTCTTACAGTGATTTGCTGGATAATCTGAATTCCGTAGACAGTTTCAGCCAAAGCTTAAACCGACAGGTGCTTAGCGAATTGTCAAGAAAATTGTTTGAAGATCAATTCGGAGAGGGAAGTATACAACCCGGAAACTATCTTTTCGGATCACTTTATTTACAGGTGACCACGACCTCTAAGGGACTTCTTATTAATATTTTGGATACCAGTACAGGCGATCAGTCCGAGATCGTGATTCCGAAATAAAAAAAGTAACTAAAAACCAAACTTATCATGAGAGTCTACACTTACACTAGAATCTTTTTCTGTGCTGCCTTGTTGTGTATTATACAAGCCTGCAGCTCTCTGTTCGGATTGCCTTCCAATCCGGAAAAATCGACCATGGGAGAAAATACCTCCTATACTACCGAACTGAAAAATCTGCCTTTACCCAAAGAAAAAATTGTAATAGGAGTTTATAAATTCAGGGATCAGACAGGACAATATAAACCCTCTGAAAACGGAAATAACTGGAGTACTGCTGTTCCGCAGGGTACGACAACGATACTTATAAAAGCGCTTGAAGACAGCCGCTGGTTTATTCCGATTGAAAGAGAAAATATTGCCAATCTTCTGAATGAAAGACAGATTATCCGTTCCACAAGACAGGAATATTTAAAAGAAGCTGATAAAAACAGTCAGGCTCTGCCGCCACTTTTATACGCCGGAATTCTTTTGGAAGGCGGGGTGATTTCCTATGACAGCAATATTATGACAGGTGGTCTTGGAGCGAGATATTTCGGAATCGGGGCATCTACACAGTATCGCCAGGACAGAATTACGATTTATCTGCGTGCTGTATCTACCTTAAACGGGGAAATCCTTAAAACTGTTTATACTTCAAAAACCATTCTTTCAACAAGCGTTAACGGAAGTTTTTTCAGATATATTGATACAGAAAGACTTTTGGAAGCTGAGGTTGGACTGACTCAAAATGAGCCTGTTCAGCTTGCTGTAACTGAAGCGATTGAAAAAGCGGTAAAATCATTAATTGTAGAAGGGATCAGAGATAAAATATGGGGTAAATCTGTAGAAGATAACGGGGCAGGTTACCAGGCCGTACTTAAAGAATATAATGAAGAACAGAACGATAATGAAAACCGGGTAATAGGCAATAAATTTCCCAATAATTACAGACAGAAATTTTCAGTATTTGGGCAGGTTGAAGCGCAAAAAATAAAAGACGATTATGTAAATCCCAAAATGAATATAGGGGGAAAAGTAGGTTTTAAATACTTCCTAAATCCTAATTTCAATATTGAAGTTAATGGTAATTATTTTACTCTTGAAAATGAAAACATCATCAAGCGTAATTATTACGGTCCAGAGCTTAATCTCGAATATCTTATTCTTCCTAAATACAAGCTTAGTCCGTTTATTTATGGTGGTGCAGGAGCATTGTATTCTGAAGTGAAACCGCAGTATAAAGGTCAGTTCGGAGGTGGACTGGAGTATGTTATCGACAAAAATATGGCCATCAGGGTATCCTCACAATATGATCTTGGTTTTAAAGATGACTGGGAAGGGATGGTGAACGGAAAAAGAAAAGATCAGGCGATCAGATTTGCATTGGGGATCAATTTTTATATCGGAAACAAATAAAACATAAACTATGAAAACTCTACTAAAAATACTCAGCATATTTATCTTTTCTCTATGTCTATTTTCCTGTGATGAAGATCTCGTAGATCAGGCACAGACTGGAATTTTAAAAGGAAAAGTGGTGAAGAGAGGAACAAATGAACCTATTTCCAATGTGAAGATCTTCACAGCACCCACGACAAAAACTGTGTTCAGCGGTACCGATGGTACATTTGAAATAAGCGAAATGCCTGTTGGAAATTATTCTGTAAAAGCAGAATTATCAGGGTATGTTACCAATTTCCAAGGGGTTAATATACAGAATCAGAATCAGGTTGTAACCGTTGTATTTGAGATGGATGATGATGAATCATTAAACTCTCCACCTACTACACCGCAGTTGCTAAGTCCGGTTGATAACGCGGTGAATCAGCCATTAAATGTTGAGCTGACGTGGAATGCCACAGATGCAGATACAATCGATGTTTTGAAATATAGTTTGACAATTAAGAATAATCTTGACACTAACGTGATTCAGGTTAATGATTTGACGGCGAAACACTATACGCTTTCAAATTTAAAGTTTGGTGTAAGTTACTTCTGGCAGGTGTCTGTTTCGGACGGCATTCACCCGCCAGTTTTAAGCTCAATCAGTAAATTTACCACCAATACGGTTCCTGCCAACCGTTATCATTACGTTCAAAAGCAAAACGGAAACTTTGTGATCTTATCAAGCGATCAGTTGGGAAATAATTTCCAATTCACCAATTCATCCTATAACAGCTGGCGGCCGCGAAAAAATAATAATGCAGGACTGATTGCTTTTTTAAGAACAGAAGGAGGAAGTACGCATCTTTATACGGCTAATCCGGATGGTTCCAATACTTTTAAAGTAACAACAGTTCCGGTGGCTGGTTTTAATGCTTATGAGATGGATTTTGCATGGAGTACAAACGGTCAGGAGCTTCTGTATTCAAATTTTAATAAACTATATCGTATCAATAAGGATGGAAGCGGTTTGAATCTCGTATATACGACTCCCGACGGAAGTATGATTTCTGAATGTGACTGGAGCTATGACGGAAGTAAAGTTGCTCTTAAAACCAATGATTTTAATGGTTATAATACAAAAATTTACATTATTGATATGGTAGGGAATACGCTGAAAAATGTTCTCACAGGCTCTCCCGGGGCAAGTGGAGGCCTTAATTTTTCTGTTGACGGTCAGCTTCTTTTGTACACCCGTGATATTTCCGGTTATCAGGATGGGAGCGGAAATTATCGCCAGCTGGATTCCCATATTTTTATGTATAACTTAACGAATGATGTCAATACAGACATTTCCTTGGAAAGTGATAAGCCAGCAGGAACAAATGATTTGGATCCAAGATTTTCGCCCAATAATGCACAGGTTATTTTCATGAATACTTCAAATGATAATATTTCCCAGCGAAATGTTACGGTGATTGATCTGAACAGCTCTCTGACTGATCTTTCGAGAGCTGCTCTTTTCAGTAACGGTGAAATGCCGGATTATGAATGATTTTATATGAACAGTAAAAGTCAATGGTGAAAAATCATTCATTGACTTTTATTTAACTGTTTATCAATAATATTAAAATATTTTCAGATTTTTTTCATGGTATAAGAAAATTCCAAACCTTTAAGGTTTGGAATTTTCGATTAATTAAGGTTGGTTACTTTAGTCAATGATATGATTTTCAAGTGCATATTTTACGACCCCTACGGAGTTTTTTACATTAAGTTTTAAAAGAATTCTTTTACGGTGGGTTTCTACAGTATTAATGCTGATGAAAAGTTTTTCAGAGATATCTTTACTGCTGAGCCCGTCGCAGATCAGTTTTAAGATTTCCATTTCACGTTTGGTGAGAGGATCTTTGATGTGGATTTTGTGCTGCCCCTGATCATGACTGATAAAATTGAGCATCCTCTCTTTGGCATAATCACAAATATAAATTTCATTGGAAAGCAAAGACTGAATCGATCTCATGAATTCATCATACCTGCTGTTTTTATCAAGATAGCTTTTAATTCCCTTATTGAATAACTTCCGGATATCGATAACATCATAACTGTTTCCTATAATGATGATTTTGATGTTTTTATTCTGAGAGGTTATACTTTCTACAGATTTGCAAAGCTCCGTCAGCATAAGCATATTTGAGCTTATCATCAGAAACTCCGGAGGTGATGTATTGAGCTGTGTTGAAAGGTTTTCGTAAGAATTACAAATGTCTATTGAATTAAAAATCTTACTCTGGGTAAGAAGTTTTGATAATCCTTCAGTGTATAACATGGGTTCATCAAAGATGGTCAATCTAGGCTTCATCATGATTAGTTTTATTTATATAAAAATAGTAAAAAAAACGTTACATTTTATATAAATATGTAAAAAATAACAAAATTTATTGATTTAATTGATAATTTAAACCTTGTTTTGTTGGTTTTTTGCTAAATAAATCCCTTTTTGTGGAGTTTTGTTTATGAAAATTGGAGTTATTTTAATGTATGATGTCTATTTATGGTATTTTTTGATGTTTTTAATTAATGTTAAAATTATTTAACTAACACAATAGGGATATGTTTTACAGGAAAGTTAACAGAGTTGGCAATGAAACAAAATTCATTGGCTTTGTGATGAAGCTCTTTAGCTTTTTCGATCATTGATTCTTCTGTTACCGTTACGGTAGGGTTTAGGGTGATTTCTGTAAAATGACCGCTGCCATTAGCTTTTTCTTCCATAATTCCGGTTGCATGATCAATGTAATCTGTCACGATAATACCGGCTTCAGAACAAAAATGAAGATACCAGAGCATATGGCAGGAAGAAACAGAAGATAAAAAAAGATCTTCAGGATTGTGCTTGGTTTTATCACCCCGGAACGCAGGATCTGAAGAAGCTTCAATTTTTACTTTCTGATCGGTCAGAATTTCATGGCTTCTTTCATAGTTTCTGTAATTGCTGGTTCCCGTACCTTTGTTGCCTGTCCATTGAATTGTCGTTTTGTAATGATGCTCTTTACTCATTTCTTTAATGGTATTAAAAAAGTATCTGCTAAAGATAAGCAAATCCTTTTTTGATAAAGAATGAAGACTCATTTGGATTAGTTCTTCAGTACCTTTTTATGAACGGTTTTACCATTTTCAAAACTAACTTTTAGAAAATATAATCCTTTTGATAATTCTGAAACTGCGGAATTGTTTTCTTTTACTGTTTTTACAAATTTGCCATCAGCAGAATATATTTCAATTTTGGTTACTTTTTCTTTCGTTTGGTAAACCAGATCTTGTTGTATGGGGTTTTCAAATGCGATATCATGAGTAAGTTTGAGGTTGTTTGCTGTTCCTAAAGTAGGATTACTTAACAGGAATTTTAAAATCTGAGTTCCTCTTTCTGCGATGATATTGTCATTATTTATGATCATTTCACCGATTCCGTCTGAGGTGGCTGTGGCTTCCGAATAATAATTGAAAACAGGATCTACAGCTCCTGTCTGAGTGAGTCTGGAGATAAAAAATGTTTCCCCCATTGAACCCGTCTGTCCTGCTATATAATAATTGTTATTATTTTCGGTTACTAAAGATAAGCTGCTGATTGTAAAAGGGTAAGAGCTGCTGTTGAATGTAAATGAACTATTATGGAGACCATTAGAATTAAGTCTGAAGATTTCATTGTTCATATTATAACAAACAATATTATTATTTTTATCCATGATGGCACTTCCGATCATCCCCGGGCTGGTTGTGAATACTGAAACTCCGTTGTTCCCAAAGCTTGTAAGAGGTTGCCCGTTGCTGTTGTATTTTTCCAACCCTCCGTTGGGGTAGGCAGTACTTGATCCCGGATGGCTATGATCACTGATAAGGCTTATGATATTTAACTGACTGTCTAAGAATACAAAATTCCCCATAGTACGTATAGAACCATTGTTCCCAAAAGTCGTGTCAATACTTCCGTCCGTATTTAATCTGTAAATACTTTTATAAAAATCCCCGGGTCCGTCAGACGACATACCGTAAATAATTATCTTATTATTTTGAAGGTACAGTCCATATCCATAGCTGTTAAAATCAGTATAAACGTTTGAAATTTTTGCGATTCCATTAGTACCAAAGCTGGTATCAGGCTGTCCGTTGGGAAGAAGTCTGGCAATAACGGTTCCGTCTGAGTCAAAACCATAAATAAGAAGTTTACCGTCTGCCAGTTTTGTTAAAAAGCTGTCTACACCTGCATAATAATTGCTGATGATAGTTTCGCCATTGTTTCCAAAGGAAGAATCCAGAGCTCCGGCAGGAGTGAGTTTTGAAATAACACATTCCGGGCTGTTTAAAGACGCATTTTCTCTGGCATAGGTAAAATAGATGCTTCCGTCCGTATTCTGAACAATTCTTTTCCGATAGGATGTGTTGATACTTGCTGTTACGGTGTATTTCCCATTTGAAGCAAAGGTGTTGTCATAAGAAACGATCTGTGCAAAAGCAGACTGTACTACAAAAAGTAGCACAAGAAATAAATTTTTTTTCATTGTGTTCGAAATTATTGTGTTTAAATAGTACAAGTAGAAAATTAAAAAAAGAAAATCTATTTGTAATATTTAGCAAATATATAAAAAAACCTCCAGTAAACTGAAGGTTTAAATTTTTTGTATTAATTAGAATATCCAATCAGCTCTTCTTTGTTGGCATTATAAATTCTATATTCTAAGTATTTAAAAGAATCCCTTGGAATAATGGTTACCCATTTTTTGTATTTTATAAACCATTTCATCTGGATGCTGTTGATTCCTTTAGTAAGGAACGCTTCCACGAAAGGATGAACGTGCAGGTAAAGTTTTCCTTTTTCCTTTTGCATAATCGTTCTCAGGGTTTCTCCCATTCTTTCCACAATAACGATCGGAGCTACAATTTCTCCGTCTTTATTAGGGTTTTCTTCTTTAGTTTCGATCTGTTTTTCCGGACGGTTTCTCTGTCTGGTAATTTGTATCAATCCGAACTTGCTCGGGGGTAGAATTTTGTGACGCGCTTTGTCACGTTTCATTTCTTCCTTAAGGTGTTCGTACAGATCTCTTCGGTGTTCAGGGTTGGGCATGTCGATAAAATCGATCACGATAATCCCTCCCATATCGCGGAGACGAAGTTGTCTTGCGATCTCTGTGGATGCCATTTTGTTTACATTTAGGGCATGCTCCTTATTGGCTGTATTTCCGGCTGTAATATTGTTTCCGGAGTTGACGTCGACGACGTGAAGGGCTTCTGTATGTTCTATGACAAGATAAGCACCTTTTGAACTTGGAATATTAACGTGTTTTCCAAAGCTTTGTTTAAGCTGTTTTTCAACGTTGTAATATTCGAGTAGAGGAATGTGGGAATTGTAAAAATGGACAATATTCTTTCTTTCCGGAGCGATAACTTCCACATAGTTTTTCATTTCTTCCACCATTTGTTCGTCATCACACGTAATGCTTACGAAATCCTGGTTGAAATTGTCTCTAAGAATAGCTGAAGCTTTGTCTTCTTCGCTTAAAACTCTGGACGGAACTTTATTTTTTTGGATGTTTTTAAAAGTAGTTTCCCATTTCTGAATCAGCTGATTCATGTCATTGTGCAGGTCGGCTACTTTTTTACCTTCGGCTACGGTTCTGATAATCACTCCGAATCCTTCAGGTTTAATACTTTCAATCAATGTTCTCAGTCGCTCTTTTTCTTCGAAACTTTTGACTTTCTTAGAAATTGAAACTTTGTTGTCGAAAGGTATTAATACCAAAAAACGCCCTGTTAAAGAAACCTGAGTAGAAATTCGGGGTCCTTTTGTGGAAATGGGTTCTTTGGTAATTTGCAGCAGAACAAGGTCATCTTTGGCGATCACTTTGTCTACGGTTCCGTTTTTGTCTATTTCGGGTTGTATTTCGAAATTTTTTAAGCTTGAAGAACTTTGTTTTTTAGAAATCGTATCTCTTAAAAACTTTCGATAGGTAAGATATTGTGGTCCCAGATCCTGATAATGCAGGAATGCATCCTTCTCATATCCTATATTTACGAATGCGGCATTAAGGTTAGGTGCCAGTTTTTTTACTTTTCCTACAAACAAATCTCCAACTATAAATTCGCTTTTGTCCTCTTGCTCATGAAGTTCACATAGTCTTCCGTCTTCCAGCAATGCAATCTTTGTAAGATCATCCTCATGCGAAACTATTAGTTCTTTCTTCATTTTGTTATAAGGTAAAATTGTTAAGATTAAAGGAAATAGGTCTGTTTTTTGGGTGTTGAATGAATCTTAAATTTAAGAATTAAATTAAAACATTCGTGATTTCTTTAAAAAAATCTATAAAAAACTCCTTATTTCCACGGAATCCTATAGTTGCAAAACAAAAATATAGTCGGTGAACCTTTAAAACTTAAAATCACCAACTATATTATTATATTGTAAATCTCGAGAAAAAGAGATTATTTTTTCTTATGTCTGTTCGCTCTTCTTCTTTTCTTTCTCTTGTGTGTTGCAACCTTGTGTCTTTTTCTTTTCTTTCCGCTTGGCATAATTTTAATTTTTTAGTAACTAGTTAATATTCAGTTAATTTTTATTTTACTGCAACTTTCGTTTTTACTTTCTCAACAAAAGATTTTGAAGGTTTGAAAGCAGGAATGTTGTGAGCAGGAATCTCAATTGCAGTGTTTTTAGAAATATTTCTCCCTGTTTTAGCAGCTCTCGTTTTAATGATAAAAGAACCGAAACCTCTTAAATAAACGTTATCCCCATTATACATAGAAGTTCTGATCTCCTGCATAAAAGCTTCTACAACTTTCTGTGTTTCATTCTTTTCTGTTCCCAACTTATTTGAGATGGTGTTTACCAATTCTGCCTTTGTCATTTCCTTTTTTAATTTTAAATTTTAGGTGTGCAAATTTAGTTAAAAAAATTGAATACTAGCAAATTAGTGGCAAATTATTTTTATTTAAAATGTTGAGATATTAGTGTTTACTCTGTATTAATATTACATTAAAAAGACTTTACATGCTGGAATTGTAATATCCATTTTCCACGCAGAAGCGGATGAGATGCAGTTTTGTCTTCAATCCAAGCTTTTCTGTAAGCCTGTTGATATAGGTGTCAATCGTCCTTGTACTCAGGTTTAATTTTTCTCCGATTTCTTTATTACTAAAGCCTTCATAACAAAATTTCATGAGCTGAATTTCGGTTGAAGACAGCTCTTCCTGACTTTTTTTCTGCCTTTCCATATAATCCTGTACGGCCAGAGGCTGCTGTTCCCATTCCTGAGTGTAGGCTGTATAATCAAATGTATCGGAAACGATTTTTCCTTTAATGATATCTTTAATAATGTTGCTTTTTTTCTGACAGTAATAGATATTAGGCAGTTTAGAAAGTATTTCCGCCATATCTTCCTGATAGGTGCTGGAATAAGTAATGATAGGGGTCTCAGGATTGCTTTTTCTGATGTATTTTATAGCTTCAATTCCGCTTAATACCGGCATGAAAAGTTCTATGATGAAAACGTCTTCCTGTCTTCTGTAATTTCTGCTGATGAGCTCGTGCCCATTATTACAGTCATTAAGAAGCATAAAGAACGGATTTTCGGTAAGCGTCCTGATCATTATTTTTTTAAAATAAAAATCACTGTCTGCAATAGAAAATCTCACAGTATTAGTTAATGATTTACTCATTTTAATATCGATTTGGTGTATGATATTTAAAATTTAGAGGCCTAAGTTATGAAAATCTAGCGAAAATGAAAATTAATCTTAAATTAATTAATAGTGTGGTGTTTTTTAACTAAAAAAGTTAAATTTTGTGCATAAATTATTTTTTTATAATTTCACAGGCCAAACAAATCACAATAATATGTCTTCGAACAGGGAGAAAAAATTAAATAAATCAGACGTCAGGATAGGCATTTGGAAGTTTGTTCTATCATTTATCGTTTTATCGGCGGTTTCTTTTTGCTGCGTTTTCTTTTTCTTTAAGAGCTATGATGCTCAGAGAGAGGGAATTAAAAAAGAAGCGGATGCTTACAGAGAGTTGCTCACCCGTGGCGATCTTCTCAGAACCCATGTAGACAGCATTTTATACAGAATGGACCAGCTGGATATCGGCAAGGTCAATAATGATATTATCCTTAAAAATTATATTATGGATAATGTTCAGGATGCCAAAAACATCATGGGTAAGGACAGTGTGGATAATTTTAAGCATTATTCTATCTTAATGAAGCATATAGAACCTATGCTGGCTTTAAAAAACCAGATCGTAGGTGTTTCCTACAAAGAGCAGATTGCTTTGAGAGATCTCAGCGAATGCCGGGGAAAGATAGGAATTGCGAATAACGAACTGAAAGTAGATCCTACCAGAAAATTTACTGGAAGTAAAAGAAGAAAATAAATACACAAATTATGCAGGGACACATTTCGTTATCAAAAAAAGAAAAGCATTACCAGTTTATTTATTTAATATTAATGCTTGCCGCCGCGATAGTTTTTTTAAGTGTAATCTTTTTAAAAGGTTTTGAATCACCATTTTCTGATGAAGATGTGATTTCTATCCGTAATCTTGAAGAAAAATCAAAATTTGATCAGCAACAAAAATTTACATATAAATTATTAGACAGTACTTTTTCACAGATAAAAAGGCTTACCGATGAAGCGCCTTCTCCTTTTGAAGAAGACCGGATCATGAATGGGATCAATGATGTTGCTAATTATTATGCACGTAATAATACATTGGATATCAGAAAAGAGGCATATCCTCAGATTGCTAATTTTTATAAGATGTACTTCGATGATAAAAAAATTATTTCAAGTAAAACTGAGAATATCAAGAAGCTCGAAAAACAGTTTGAAGATTGCTCAATAGGTTTTAAAGAAAAGAAAAGCCAGCTTTTTCAGCGTGAAAATGCCCTAAAAGCAAGAAGCCAATAGTCAGATCAAAGGAGAATTACAGAAAACAAAACACATCACACAATCATTAACTATGAATTACTTTCAAAAGAACAAGAAAAACATTATTATCGGTGTCATTGCGACGCTGCTCATTGCAGCTTTAGTCGTATTGTGGTTGCAGAAGAAAGTTATACACTCTGCCGATGATATTGTAGGGGTCGTATATCCGTCTTCGGTAGCGGTAGGGGATACCCTTTTATTTGAAGACAAAACTCAATTTGCAAAAACTAAAAGATGGAGCTTCGGTGATGGTACCACATCAGACAAAAGCAGCGGAATACATTTTTATAACAAGCCCGGATACTATCAGGTAACATTGATTGTTGACAGCAAGTATTCTAAATCATTCCCCGTGATGGTTTCTGCAAGAAGTCTTCCGAAACCTAAAGACACAATGAAGATCAAAACGACTATTGACGGACCTTCTCAGGCGATGCAGTTTATCAATGTGCAGTTTCGTGCTATTTCTGATGCCAAACAGTTTACATGGAAGTTTGGAGAAACCGGAAATATCGACTCTAAAGATAAGATGGCTATTTACTCTTACAAAAAACCGGGTGACTACGTGGTGACCTTGTTTACAGATGAAGGAGAAGAGCCTATTTTGCACCACATCAAGATTCTTCCGGCTTATGATGCAATGGAAGAAGAAGTGAGCGTAGAAGATGCTTATGCTAAAATTGATAATGATTTTAAATATCACCTGCAGCAGATTGCCAACGGGAATAGTTTCAATACCCATTACAATTATTTACTGAGAACATATCTGTGTAACAATGAAAATACGGTAGTGAAAGTTAATGACAGTAAAGCCAATAACTTCTATATGTATTGTGCAGGGCTTCAGTTTGATAAGAATAATGTCATTCAGACTGTAAAAGTGAATTTTGATGATACACAGAACTGTGTAACCAAAGTGGATATCAATCAAAGTAAATAATGTATTTGCTCAGCTTTTTGAGCACACCAATCATAAAAGAAAATAAGGATGAGAAATAAATTTCCTCTAGCAGCATATTATATAGGAGTTTCGGTATTATTAACGAGTTGCCAGGTCAAACTGCCCTCCAAAAAAACTCCTGAGCCGTCACAATATGGTCAGGTTGATAACTCACCTGTCGTCAATGGATTTCCAAGAAAATCAGTTCCGTGGATTGCTATTTCAGACCGATCCAGAAATACGGCTTATCTTGATAAAAATGATGAAAAATCATATAAGGAAGTTAAATTTTTAGAGCCGTTAATGGTTTTAAAACACAGAGACGGGATGGTGAAAGTAGCAGAATATGTTCCTGATGCTTTGATGAAAAAGGTCTCTTCAAAATCTATCAAGACATACGGCTGGATTCCGGAGTCCGATCTACTTCTTTGGAGCAACTCTCTGAAAAGCGAAAAAACAGGTTTTCCGGTAAGGGTAGCAGTTCTTCCGAGCAACAGTGAGGTGATCAGAAGTTCTGAGAGATATTACAAAAATGATTCGATCATGGTGTTTAATTCTCCAAGTCTGATTGAACAGGCCAATGTGAAAATTCCAAACGGACAGATTGTTTACGTATACAAACAGGCTGAAAATAATAAAAGATTCTTGGTCGGGAAAAAACCTTCTGTAGATATCGACAGCATCAATACAAGCCTGTACGGATGGGTGAGCTCTAATGTTATTTCGGCCTGGGGTGAGCGTTCTGCCCTTAAAATGAAAAATACAACCGGAATTTCGGAGTCAGCTTTAGGACTTCACGAAGGACATCCCGGAGGAAATGATACTGAAAACAGAACAGCTGTTCTTCTTACTGATGTTAATAAAAGATCACCCCTGGAAAATATTTATCCGGTAAGTTTGCCCCTTAATGAAGCACCAACTCCGGATTCGAAGACAAAATATTTTACAAATATTTTAGATTACAGTAAAAATTATGTTTTCAATGTACTGGGAGAACCAATTTATTTTGACCGCTACAGAGAGATTACAGAAAGAAATAAAAAAATAAATATCGTTTTTGCATTGGATATCAGTGCTCCGAACGCACCGTATGCACCGATTGTGAAATCTTTGCTTCAGGATCTTCAGTTGAGATTTGAGAAACCTTCTTATTTTAATACCGTAAAATACGGCGTAGTTTTATATAAAAATAATTCTTGCGGAGATAATGTTGCAGTATCTAATTTAAGTACAGATTACAGTAAAATAACAACATTTATCGATCAGAAGACCAATGAGATGAATTGCCCTAGCAATATCGGAAATCAGCCGGTCAATGAAGGATTAATGGCTGCCGGAAATCTTCTTTCCAATGTTCCTGATGAAACGAATATTGTCATTACAGTAGGAACATCTGCCAATCAGAGCGGAAATATGTATGGAGTCATTAATTCCCTTACGCAGGCTCAGGCGAGAATGATCATGTTCCAGACCAGTGCAAGATCGTCTGATACCTATAATGATTTTGTATTGCTTTCTGAAAATGTAGTCACCAATACTGCTAAAAATATTGCTGAGCTGAAGAAACAGAAAATTATCAATCAGAATGATGTTCTGACAAAAAATAACTTTAGCCTGATCGAAGGTGATGCCGGATTTTTCTCTTTAGATTATCCTAAGCAGAGTATGTCTCAGGGCTTTGTTATATTTCCTAAAAAAGGAGATATCGGAACTCCCGGATATCTTAAAAAATCTGTTGACAGCTTAATTGCACAGGTAACTTTGGATAATGAAACATTAGACAAATCACTGAATGATTATTTCCATTCTTCGGTAGGAGCGGGAAGAACTGATGTGGATCTGAAGTATAAATATCTTTATCCGGGACTTACAAACCCTGTTCCTGCAGGTATTGCAGCACAGTTGATCAATTATGGAAACCCGTTTTTGGTGAAAGGATATATTCCAAAAGAGCTGAAAGACTTCAAACCGGGATTGGAAAAAGGAATTTTAATTTCTGAAACCGAATATGATAATTTAAAGGCTTTCTACACTGAGGTATATATGAAAACAGGGGCGGAAAGATCAGATTTCAGTCAGTCGAGAGCCATCAGAGAGTATGTAAATCTTCTTAAAAAATACAATCCTACCATAAAGTTCCTTGATAAAGGTGATTTATACGACCAGCCAATGTCTTATTCGGTTGGGGTAAGTACAGGATTTGATAATTCTGAAGAAGAGTTGATGTCTAAATACAAACTTAAAGGCTGGAAAAAATCTAAAATAGTGACCAACGAAACGGTAAGGACTTATTTCAGACACTATAAAGATTTGGCAGAAAGAATGTTGAGCCACAGAAATGATCCGGCAGTGAAAATTCAGCAGAACGGACAAACATTTTACTGGCTTAATGAGTATTTTATGCCAACAATGTTACCTGTTGAAGAACCCCAGTATACCAAACATTAATAATCTATAATATTGAAAAGCAGAAATAAATTTCTGCTTTTTTTATTTTTTCATGTAAATTTTTTATCTTTATGTTACCAAATCATAAAATATGTCTACTCAATCATCCCCTCACGACGGCAAACATTTTGTCGTCCAAAAAGGCAAAGCCCAGTGCAATCAGGGTGATCAGTTGCCACAGCATAAAGTGACAGCCCATCAGCATCATTATTGGAATGATTCAGATGGCAATGCAGATTTCCTTGCCGTAACGGAAGATGACCTGCAGTTTAATCCTCCCGGACCCAGTTTTGGACAATGCAAACTGAAACCTACTCCCGGTGGATATTTACCGTGTTCCTATGCACCTGCAGGAAAATGGCAGAAAACCTATAATAAAGTGAATATCATTGGGAAAAGTATCGTTACCGAAATTTCCGAACTGCAATGCTGTATCGGAGGAATGATCACAATTAATGATCACGGACAGCGAGGGCAAATGAGCAAGCAGAATGTAAAAACGGCAGACAGTAAAACCGTACAGCATATCAATCCGCTGGTAAAAATGCAGAACTTTAAAGAGCTTGTTGAAGAAAGTGAAATAGATGCTTATTAACCTTTAATCATTTTCTTTATGTCAAAACAAGGCGTTTCAAAAATTACCGGAAATCCTAATCCGAAAGTGGGTGAAAAAACATCATACACTATTGAGGAATGGTATCCGGCGACCCCTGAAAATAAAAAAAATCCGGCTTTAGTAACCTGGGAACTCTTTAAAAGACGTTCCAACGGAAGCTATACGACGACCAATATTAAAAAAGTAGGAAATGGAGATTTTACATTCGGAGAGGTAGCCTCAAAGCATACGTACCGCCTTGAAGCTTATCTTCATACTTCGGAAGGTAAAGGTCCTACCACCATTGATATTACCCCGAAACAGGCTGGTGTTCCGAAAATCAATAAAGTAGAACTGCATTATGTTGATGATTCTGTAGGGACGGTTTTCAGTTATAACGAAAAACTGATTGCCAAGGCTCAATGTGTTAATCTTAGAGGTGAAAAATTATTATTTACGCTTTGGGAAGACAGTACAGCAGGGGATGGTCATCATGCGACTAATTTATTTGTAGACAGCAAACAGGTCATCGTTGAAAATAATGGGACTGCCACAGCCGAATTTATACTGACAAAGGCCTTAATGCAAAAAGCAATTAATGGAGAAAGAGATCCTCAGAAACTGGAGTTTTATGTTACTGTAGAATATTATGAAAACAGGAAACATGCAACAAATAATGTGGATATTCAGAATCCGGAATATAAAGAGCCTGCCCGGCCTGCTGCAGAACCAAATAAAGAAGAGCCTGTATCTTCTCAAAATAATAATCCTCCTGTAAAAGCAGATGAATCCGCCTCCGAAAAACCGGCTTCCAAAAAAGAAGAAAGCGGAGTCGGAGATACTGCCGAAAAACCGGTCGACTATCAGGAAGCGAAAGGAACAGTAGAACCCGAGCAAAAGCCAACCCAACAGACTCCTGAAGGAAAAAGTACCAGCGTAGTGGAAGAATTGAAAACGGAAAGTCTTCTTGATGCCTATTTTGCCAAAGAAGAATTTACAGTACAGACTGATGAAACCGATGGGCAGCATACGTACACTTTTCAGGGCAACAACAATAATATCAATAAAGATAGTGTGGCCAATATCATTAAGACGAAAGTGGATGCTTCCGTTAAAAAAGATAAAAAATATGCTAAGCTCGACACTATAAAAGCAGCACTTACCAAAACATCATATGCAAAAGGCGAATCTGTTTCTTTTGCTCTCAATAAGCTGGGACCTGCATATGTCAGAATTAATAATGCACCGTTGGAAGACGAGGTGTATATAGTCGCCACTACCATGTTGCTGGATGGTAAGGAGGTGAATATTAATATCAGAGAAAAAGAACCTATCCTTGTAGAAAAAGATGCCAATCTTCCCGTACTGGAAGCTAAGGAAAACGGAAATGAGCTGACTACTTTAAAGGCAACCGCCCAAAATGGTATTGCAAAAGTGAAAATTAAGCTCCGTCCGAAGTCTGATGACACCTTAAAAACCTGGAGAGATAAGCTGAGTGGCATCAAAGACGGAACCCATACGTATACTTTCGGAGGCAATGGAAACAATACCGGAACGGAGGCTCAGAAAAAAAAGATCGCAGGGATCATTTTAAATAAAATTAAAGCCGAACTTGGCGAACTGAAAAAGTTTGCAAAGGTTGAAACGATTGAGGCTGCTCTGACAAAAGAGGTCTACAATAAAGATGAGCAGGTGACCTTTGATATTTACAAAAGTGTTATCGAATATCTTTGGTTAAAAGCCGATTGTCAGGGTAATCTTAAAAAACATGAAGGCGAATTTCTTAAAAAAGAAGGAGCCTATTTCGAAATCGGTAAAAAATGCCCGAGATGCAAAGAAAAAATCACTCTTGAGCAAATTGAATCCTTATTTGGCGTACTTCCGAATCATAAGACTTTTAGACAGGAAATCGTAGATAATTTAAATAAATATATTTTCGATTCCGGAAAAGAAATCCATATTGATACCTGCTTAAGAAAAGCCCATTTCTTTGCTCAGGTAGGTGCAGAAACATCAGGAATAAATCCCGACTGGATGGTGGAAACAGATGCTGTTCCTTACGGAGCTTCCAATATTACGACAAGTTTATTTGGGGAAAGAGCAACAAAACTGAGCAATGACGGGAAAATAAATGAATATTGTGCCGAAAGACCTCAGAAAAAATTACTGAGTTTTTTATACGCCGCTGAAAACGGTTTTGGAAACGGAAACGGAAATGAAGCGAGTGGTGATGGATATACTTTCAGAGGACGTGGACTGAAGCAGTTGACGGGGCGTGGTAACTATAAAGAAGCTTCCACTTATTTAAAAGAGATTTTCCCTGATGAATATATCGATCTTGAAGCCAACCCCGACAAAGTGAAGGAGGCTAAGTATGCGGTACTTTCTGCCATCGCCTATTGGGAAAGTGTTGAAGTCTGGAAAACAGCAGATACAATAAAAGTGTCTACCGATGATAATATCAAAAAAATAAGAAAAAAAGTAAACGGAGGAACAGCAGGCTGGAAAAAGGCTAAGGAATATTTCGAAAAAGGAATCGATGTGTTTAAGGTAAATTCCTGTTCTCCTGTAGAGGGAGACTCTACATGGCACGATCCTATTGATAATCCACAGAGAACATATTATAACTCAGCCGGAGTTCACAAAGAACAAAACGGAGCTTTCGGACCTGTAAGAACCAAAATTGAAAATGGAGTAGCAGTTCCGAAAAATCATCAGGGTCTTGATATTTTTGCCGATGTAGACACACCTTGTAAAGCCTGTCTCGATGGAACCATTGTGAGTTACAGCAACGAAGGAGCCAATGGTTACGGTAATGTGCTGGTTCTGGAAGTAAGCGGAGAAGATCTGCGAAATGCAAAACGGGCATATGCTCATGAGTTTACAGCCGAAGTGGAAAATGGAACCGGATTTGATATCAATGCAGAGAAGTTTTATCTTCGTTACGCTCACTTAAAATCAGCAGAAAAAACCAGCGGACAGGTAACTGCCGGCGAACTAATTGCTCATTCGGGAGATTCAGGAAATGCCAGTGGAGTTCCGAATCCTCACCTCCATTTTGAAGTTGCCATGAAAGCTACAGGAAACGGAACAGGGCTTCAAAACCGATACAATCCTGCTTATTTTGTAAGATTAACGGCGATTGATCAGCCAGCTCAGGAAACCGTGAAAAATGCAAGATCATAATTTTTTTAATAAACTGATATAACGGATAATAACTAACGCAATGCACAGATTTTTAAAGATATTTTTTCTTTTCGGATTATTCTTTTGGATCTGCCCGTATAACGGCCAGTTCCTAGAAGGAGAGTCTTCCGAAGTCTCTGGTGACATTTCGTATGGAAGTAAGTCAAAGGAAATTTCTTTTGATCTGATCAGTGCCTTTACGTTTAACAAAGCCAAAAACTCTTTTGCGCATCATACAACCAAATTGATGGGCACAAAAGATGGCGGATTTGATATCCATAAGAAGAATAAGAAGCTGACCCATATCGATTTTTCAGATTTTGAAGGACCTGGTTTTTCAGTGTATTCTTATCAGTCCAAAAAAGATAAAGCATTGGAAATTATCATTATTGAAGGTCAGGCAGATATAGGAACAGCATGGTATTATGCCGTTGTACTAAAAAATGAAAATCTGGCTGATCAATTTTATATTAATGAACCCAGGAGTAATTCTGAAACTACAGATATTAAAGATTTTATCAGTATTTCTTTAGAAAATAAAACGCTTGTTTTTAAATTTAATAAAGAAAAAATCGCTGGATATTCCAGTGTTTCTGAAGATCTTAAATCCGATAATCAGTATCTTTATCTTGAAAAGAAGATTAAATAATAAAAACAGATTGAATATGAGTAATATAAAGATCATAAAAAACTTTTGCTTTTATTCTTTCCTCCTGTTGGCTTTTATGCTGACAGGCTGTACAAAGAATCGGGCAACTGCAAAAAATGAATATGCTGAAAAAACAAAATTTTCAACAGTCAATGCAAGTATATCAATCGATCAGAAAGAAACAGCTCCTGTGCCTGAATCCAAACCAAATACGGATAAAGATGAGGTTTCTGTTGTAGATCTAAAAGGGAGCTGGGCCGTAAACTGCGAAAACGGACTTACAGAATTGTCCATTGATAAAAGTGACGGATTTATGACGCTGTATTCTGATAATGCGATTTATATCAATGTTACCGTCAAAAAATCACCCGACAGTCCTGATTTTTTAATTTATTTTAAAAATACCGATTCGCAAAAAAGATTTTATAAAGACAAACCGAATGTCAATGATGCAGAAATTTCGAAAGATAAGCCAATAGGAAAATTATCTTCCAGCCAAAATAATCTTAAATTGGAGTGGTTTGGCTTATATAACAACAAAAATCAGAAATTTGATTTTAAAGATAATTTCATCATGATTAAAGAAAATGCGGGAAAAAATCCGGTCACTTTATATAAATGCCCATAAAATAATTTCAATTAAAATAAAAAACAGGTTGTAGAATATTCTATAACCTGTTTTTTATCAGAAGATTAAGATTACTTTTTATAGAGAGTTTTGGCACTACAATTGCTTCAGGAACGTTAACAAATGTTAAATTTATGATTGAAAAAAAAATTATTAGTTTAGGTCTCCTTGCCTGTCTGTTATTTTATTCCTGCAAAGAGACTGAAAAAATGATATCCCATGTAGACAACGATTCTGTTTCAGCACAAAAAGCAAGTGCTATAAAGCCTCAGACTCCCAAAGTTGTACAGACTGAAAAAAAATCTGATTCTCTTACTGCCGGTGAAATGACAATGATCGAAGGGAAATTTACAGCTAAGACCTGTGAAGACGGAAGATTTTCCATTATGCTTGAAAATAAAGGGAATAAAATAGGTTACAAAATTTTTGATAAAAAGAAGGTATTTGCTTCAGGAAGAGCAGATATTTTAAAAACGGATAAAGAAAACGAATTTAATCTTTCCATAGGTGCTATGGGTGGGATCCTGAAAGGTGACACGCTTACGATACAGAATTATGGAAATTCAATGAATCAGTTTGATCATTTTGGTCAGTGTGCAGATAAATATCTGAACTTTGTAAGATGATTTCAGAAATCAAATAATAAACAGGCAGCGGATTATTTTCGTTGCCTGTTTGCTTAAATAAATTTAAATATCTGATTTAATTAAAATAATAATGCAGAATAATTTGTAAAATAAATATTTTAAACTAAATTGGGTTCCGCCAAAAAAAATATGATATGATTGTTCATTTTATCCTTTCCGGAGAAACACTGGAAAGTATATCTGAAGAAATACAACTTGAAAATCCTAAATATCTTAAAGAATACCACAACCAGCGTTGTGCAAGAGAAGATTATATTCATGACAGGCTGGTGCCGCGAAAAAAACTGCTGATTCCCGGAATTAAGGAGATTAATGAATATAATAACAGAAATGACGCTCCTTTTAAAGCACTTAAGTTAAATCCTGCACTGGTTTTTAATCCTGAAAATCTTGATATGAAGTATTTCGTGGAAATTATAGAATCCGCAGAAAGAGAAGGTGAAAATATCGGACGCAATTTTATTACGTATACTGCTCATATAAAATGGATCGGAAAAGACGGTGATCATCATATTTTTGAACTGTCTAAAACTAATTTTTTCAATATGGATGGCAGCAAAATGGCTGATCTGGCAAGAGAATGTATGAATTTTATTTATCCTATGCTGATCTATACCAACCTGCAGGGAGAAGTGATGAAAATTGAAGTATTGGATGAGATTCTCAATGATTTTAATGATAAAAAAGAAAAACTTTTCGATCTATTTCCTGATAAATATGCCGGCATTTATATTGAGGAGTTCGAATTTATTGTTCGTGATAAAGAACTTTTCGATCGGAGAATGAAAGAAGACAGCTTTATTAAAGCTTATTTTGCGGCAATAAGAAATAAATTTATTAACGGAAAATCTTTTTTTTATCAGACAATTGGTGAAGAGAATCTTTCTGTTCATATTCAGCAAACTGTTTCAAACGATCAGTATTCGGATGAAATTGTACTTTTTCAAGGCTTAAATTCTCTGGAAAAAGACATCAGCTATTCGGGCAATTATTCGCTTTATACTGAGAATTCTGTAATTAATAAAGTGGAAATCGATTATTTTATTTCCCGCTACAGTGTAGAAAATAAAACTAAAATAATTATTAAACATCTTTCCTAAGCCTTTATAACAAAAGGTTTGGTCAGGTAGTTTAAGTCAAAAGTCGTAGAATTACGACATCAAATCGTAGAACTACGACAAAATTTAAGATTTAAACTAAATTACTTTCAGAAAAATTTTAACCGTTTTATCTTTGTTTCACAATCACTGAATCACAAAATATTATTAACGATTAAAATTTACAATCATGGCAGCAAATTCTAGAGGAATTTTAAAATTCAACGGAGGCGAAGGTCAAAAACTATTAAAGCTTAACTACAGCGTATCAAGATCTACAGACGTATCAGGTAGAGTAGCATCAGATCCTTCCAACGCACTAATCAAAGTTACAGTAGAAGCTACTGAAAAATCAGATATTTTAGAAAGCTTATTGAACGGAAAGTATAAGCCTACAACAGGTGAAATCACGTTCAACAAATCACACGAAGAAGGTACTCTGATTACTTTAAACTGGAATAACGGGTATGTTATCCAACACGAAGTAGACTTCGACGCCGTAGATGAAAACAGCATGCTGATCAGCTTCATCGTAAGTGCTGAAACCATCAACTATGGTAATTCAGAATACGCAGGTTTATGGCCTGGAGCATAATCAGGGTTTAACTAACATTCATAAAGATAAAGAAAGACTGTCCATCCAAGACGGTCTTTTTTTACCATTAGAAAATATATCTGTTTTTTAATTTGCTATGCATGAAATAGTATGAATATGTCACATTCTCAAGACCTATTTTTACATTATAAAAAAAACTAATATCTTAGTAAAGAATTAAAATTTTTAATGATTATGGTTTAATTGTTGTTGAAAATTAATGAAAACCAAATCAGAATAAAAATCACACCACATCAGATATAGTATTAATTTGAGAAAAATTGTAAAATGGGAGTACTAGTAACCAACGAAACAGTAAAGCAACTTTTTCATATCTCACAGTCAATTGCCAGAGAAAATTATAATGCAACCTATGGCGGTCCGCATATTCTGCAGGCTTTGATGCATAAAGATATCGGGCTTAACGAATTTTTAAAAAGTATTGATAAAGATCCCGGATATTTCTATGAATGGGCAGACGTTCGCATAGAGGATTATCCGAAAACAACCCATCTTCCGAATGAAGTGGGAGAAGATGAATTTGTTGACAATATCGTTGAAGAAGCTGATGACATCCGTTTAAAACTGGGTTTGGACGAAATTACTCCGATCTGTATTTTAACGGCTATTGTAAAGCCTCAGGTAGCTTTTACACTGCAACAGTTAAAGTCATTGCCTCTCAGAGAACACGAAATTTTTAATTTATACAGAAAAGATACTCCTTACGAAACTTCGGACAACGGAGAATTTTCTTCCATTTTTTCAAATGGTTCAGATTATTCGGATACTTCTTTTCCTTCTATTAAAAGTTATTGTACTGACAGAACGGCACAGGCCAGAAAAGGTGAACTCGAGAATATTATCGGAAGAGATAAAGAATTGAGAATGCTTGTTGAAATCCTTTGCAGAAGGAGTAAACCGAATGTCATTATCATCGGTGAGCCCGGAGTTGGAAAAACTGCTCTGGTAGAAGGGTTCGCTACAGAAATTATAAAAGGAAATGTTCCTGAAATGTTGAAAAACGGAACCCTGTTAGAACTGGATACAGGCGCTTTGCTGGCAGGAACTTCTTACAAAGGCGAAATTGAAGACCGTCTTAAAAAAGTAATTAATGAATGTAAAAAAATAGAGAAAGCCATTCTCTTCATTGATGAAATTCATACCCTTTTAGACCCGAAAGGAAGCATTGGAAATGTTGCCAATCTTCTGAAACCTGAATTGGCAAGAGGAGAAATTACGGTAATCGGTGCTACAACCCAGGAAGAATACAGAAAAATTATAGAGCCGGAACAGGCTTTCAACAGACGCTTTGAAGTCCTGACGGTAAATGAACCTGATGAGAAAACATGTGTCAAAATGATCGATGTTCTACTGGAAGGTTATAAAAAGCACCACGGCATCGAAGTCGAGAAAAAGGCTCTCCCTGAATGTGTACGTTTAGCAAAAAGATATGCAAAAGGTAAAAAACTTCCGGATGCAGCAATCGATTTGCTGGACAGAACAATGGCAGCGATAAAAATGCTTGACGAGCTTTCGGAAAAAGAACTGGAGAGCTGGAAAAGCAGATATGATGAAATTCTGCAGGAAGAATTTTTTGACGAAAAAGATAAAGCCGACGAATTGATCTGGACTTATAATTTGTTAAGGGATAAAATCAGTCCTATTTTGTGGGGCTCTCTGAGCGAACAGCCGCAAATTGATAATTCTATGCCTGTTGATGCTATTCAGAAAATTATTGAAGAAACATACACAGAGCTTTTACAGCACGCAGCAGTAAAAAGAGAAAAAGTAGACCGTCTGGAACTGGCAGCAGTAATGGCGGCAAAGACCAATATCCCGATCGGAAAAATTCAGGCTCAGGAAAAAGAAAAATTACTGAATATGGAAGGGCTTCTGATGAACAGAGTCGTGGGACAGGATCATGCATTAAAAATCCTTTCTGATGCCATTGTTGAAAATCGAAGCGGACTGAATAAGCCCGGGCAGCCTATTGGTTCATTTTTCCTTTTGGGACCTACCGGAACCGGTAAAACAGAGCTGGCAAAGTCGATGGCAGAATTGCTTTTCAATGACGAAAAAGCAATGGTGCGTTTTGATATGTCAGAATTTAAAGAAGAACATTCAGCAGCACTTTTATACGGTGCGCCTCCTGGATATGTAGGATACGAGGAAGGAGGTATGCTGGTCAATAAAATCAGACAGCAGCCTTATACAGTGGTGCTGTTTGATGAGATAGAAAAAGCCCATCATTCGGTTTTTGATGTGTTTTTGCAGATCATGGACGAAGGAAAAGTGCATGATAAGCTTGGAAAAGAAGGAGATTTCAGCAATGCCTTAATTTTATTTACGTCCAATATAGGAAGTGAAGAAATTGTAAAGCAGTTTGAAGAAGGAAAAATACCGGAATCTTCTTCATTAATGCAGATTATGTCAAATTCGGGACGATTCAGACCGGAATTTTTAGCTAGAATCACAGAGATTATTCCTTTTGCCCCAATCACCGAATCTATTGCCGAAAGGATCTTTAATATTCAGCTGAAATCACTTCATACTTCATTGACCCGACTGGGAATGAGCCTTAAAATAAGTGATGAAGCAGTCAGGCATCTTGCTTTAGGCGGGTTCAGCAGTAAATATGGGGCCAGACAGATTTCAGGAGTGATCAGATCTCAGCTGGCAAGACCGATTTCAAAAATGATCGTAAGAGAGGAAGTGAAATCCGGACAGACCATTCATGTAGACTGGAATTCTGAGGAAGAAAAACTGAACTGGAAAGTAGAATAAAACTAATCAGCAAATTAGCCTTATTCAAAAAATAAAAAACAATGAAACCAAATCTCAAAAATATCTTACCCATACTTATAATACTGACTTCTCAGCTGGTAAGCGGGCAGTTTCTTTCTGCATCGGATACGTCAGAAAATAGTGTGAAAAGATATAAAGCGATCATTAATTCCAATAAAGAAATCGTTGAGTTTATTGAATATTCACTCTCCGAAAGAGGATTGCCGAGACACCTCAGGAATTTAGCATTAATTGAATCGCATTTCAACAGGAATATCACTTCAGGAGCCGGAGCAGTAGGCGTCTGGCAGTTTATGACTTCTCATGCCAACCAATATGGTTTATCAGAGCAGGATCGTAATGATTTATATAAAAGCACCAAAACGGCAGCTGTGTCTCTGGCCAATCTTTACAAGAAGTACAATAACTGGGTCACAGTAGTAGCCGCTTATAACTGCGGTGAAGGAAATGTTGCTAAAGCGATGCAGACAGCAGGATCTTCACAGTATCATGTTTTTTACAAATATCTTCCTGCAGAAACCATTAATCACGTTAAAAAATATCTGAATGCATGTTATGCAACAGGGGAATTACAAAGTGTTTTAAGCAACTATAATTCTTCAAGGATGAATACCGTTTTCTTTGTTAACGGAGGAAGTAAAATCAACAACGGTGATTTGTCTGAAACCGAAATTAATGCGGGGTTCAATTTAAAAGTGATCGCTGACGAACTTAAAGTAGATGAAGAAAAACTGCTTTCCTGGAATCCCGGAATCAATGAAGAACTTCAGAATAAAGGAGAAAGTACTCTTTATCTACCGACAGATTTAATGCCGGATTTTTTATTAAGAAAAACAAAAATTCTCTCCCGATCGATCAAAGAAGGAGTAAAATAATACCAAACAACACCAAATAATATTAACACTAAGCGATAATGTTTAATCGATCCAAACACAAGGTAATATGAAAACAGAATCACAAAATATACTAAAAAGCCCTTCATTCCGTCCATCACAAAATGCAGACGGAGTGTCGGAAAATCACCACGCAGGCATCAACAGGCTGGTGAAATTATCTTTGGTCATCGAAGGTAAGGTGATCAAGTACTACAAGCATTTTAAGTTAAAACAAAGCTCAAAACGCCATCATGAGTTTACCCTTACGCTGGCTCATGATACCCTTGGCGACCGCCAGACCCATACCCTGGAGGAAGCCAATAAATTTCTGGGAAAACGTCTTACAGCCGTAATTTCTTATAAAGATATCGATGACAGTCCTGAAAGAACTTTTGTGGGAGTTATCACAGGTGTTGGGTTCAGCCAGGAAAGAATGAGTCTGGGTAATATTGTTCTGTCAGGATACAGCCCGACAATTTTATTGGACGGAGCTCCTCATATCCAGAGTTTTGGAGGCGGGCAGCCTGTCAATATGGGAATTATTGCAGAGGAAGTGATTAAACAGGGAATTGATAAAAGCCGTTTTGATGTAAGAATTGATACGAATGACTATTCTCAGATTATCTACAGCAGTCAATATGATGAGACCCACTATAATTATCTGGCCAGAATGGCTGAAGCATATGGTGAACAGTTCTACTACGACGGTGAAGTTCTGCATTTCGGAAAGCTTCCGGCTCAGAATAAACCGATAACACTTACTTACGGAAGCAGTGCGAATGACATTAAAGTTGAATTGAAGGCAGTGCACACAAAGCCTCAGTTCTACGGATATAACAGCAATAAAAATGAAAAACTGACTTCCGGAGAAACACCTGTTCAGCATGTAAGTGATTTAGCAAAGACAGCATATTCCCATAACGACAAAATTTATAAGACTCCGGCTTTACAGGTTGCTCCCATTAAAGCGACAACGCATCTTGATGTGGAATATTCTCAGAAAAGCGCCTCCGGAAGCGAAGCGGTGAATGTTTTTTCTCTATCTGGAAACACCACGGTTCCATTTTTACATCCGGGCTGTATTGTGGATATTCAGATGAGAAAAATTGATACTAATGAAAGTGATTATTTCACTAAAATTATGATCACAGAAGCAGTCCATGAGATTGATACGATAGGGCATTATTCCGGAAGTTTTGAAGGAATAGCTTCTGATACTGGATTTTTACCGAAACCGGAGTTTAAAATTCCGAAAGCGGAACCTCAGATTGCCACGGTTATCTCCAACGCTGATCCTGCAGGACAGGGAAGGGTTCAGGTAAGATTTGACTGGCAAAATAGTGATACCACTCATTTTATCAGAATGATGAGCCCTGATGCAGGAGGAACAGATCAGATCAGCCAAAACAGAGGTTATGTGGCGATTCCGGAAGTGGGGGATCAGGTGATGGTGAATTTTGTTCACAGTCACCCCGACAGACCTTTTGTAATGGGAGGTATGTTCCATGGAGGAGTTGGTCTTGGAGGCGGAGCAAATAACAGGGTAAAATCTATCCAGACCCGAAGTGGTCACAGAGTAGTCTTTACTGAAGATGAAAGCATCATCATTACCGATAAATCCGGAAACGAAATTCATTTGGATACGACAGGAAGCAATATTACCATTACTGCTCCTGAAACCATGACTCTGAATTGTAAAAATATGAACATCAACGTCGGAATGAATATGACGACCAATGTCGGAATGAATAAATCCGATACCATCATTGCAAACCATACCGAAAGTGTAGGATCGATGAAATATCTTACTACCGGCGCTGATTTTATGACGAATGTTGTCGGAAAAATGAGCCATTATGTAAAAGGAGATATGGAGGTATATGGTGAAAAGGAACATAAATTAACAAGCCTTAAAGGTGTTGAAGTAAACAGTCAGGGAAAAGTTGAACATCACGCAGAAAAAGAAGTTCAGAACAATAGTGGGGAGAAATCTAAAAATCACTAAAAATGAGCATCGAATATTTTGTAGAAGGTAAAACCACTACTCAGACAGGCGGGAATTACAAAATCTATGCTAAAGAAGGTATTGATCATAATAGTGGAGTCGCTGTAGAGCAAAAGGGAAACAGTAATGGCGTAAGCTACAATAAAGCAGAAAAGGTAAATCCTAATGATAAGCCTGTTAATACCATTGATGTAAACCTTAATCTTTTTTTTGACGGAACCCAAAATAATAAGACGAATACAGATCTTGGTGAAAAAAATGCCTCTTCCAACGGTAGCGACAGTTATGCCAATGATTTCAGCAATGTGGCAAGAGGATATGACGCCATTAATACGAGTGCTGCAAAACAGGTCACTGTTTATATCGAAGGGATAGGAACAGTGGATGGCAGCAGAGATACCATGAAGTGGTTCAACGATTATCCTAATAATGTAGGTTCTCCCTTAGGACAGGGAGAGAGGGGAGTTGAAGCAAAGGTGACCAAAGGATGCAAGACCGGAGCAGAAGCTATTGCCAAAAAATTTAAAGGAAAAGAAATTGATATTTTAAGGATCAATGTTTACGGATTCAGTCGTGGAGCTGCGGCTGCCAGACATTTTGTACATGTTGCCACATCCTCTGCGAGAGTAGTTCTGGATGAAGATACCAATAAATATTACGTCTATGCCCACCGATGGTTTGAGCAGTCGAAGCAGGAAAAAGATGCAGGATCTCATAATGAACAAAATATCGAAATTACTGCTGAAGACAGAAAACACACTTTTCTGCAGAGTTATGGATATTTTGGAGCGTGCCTTCTGAAAAATAAAATTAAAGTAAAGCGGGTTGTTTTCAATTTTATAGGACTTTATGATACAGTAGCCTCATTTGGGATGAATCACAGAGGCTTTAAAGTCGGTCCGTTGAGTGTCATCGATAGTGATGCTGAAGAACTAGGTTTAAATGCAGTAAGACAGGCTAGATTTGTACTGCAGATTGCTTCAGATAATGAATACAGAGACAATTTCAGTCTCACTGATATTGGAAGCACAGGCATTAACGGGCTTGAATTTACGCTGCCGGGAGTTCATTCCGATATTGGAGGTTCTTATAAAGATGATTACGAGGAAAAATCAAATCTTTTTAAAGGCAGTAAATCAGAATGTGAGGAAATGAAAAAGATTTTGGAAGATGAAGGCTGGTTTTCAACCGGACAGTTAAAGATTTATGAAATAGAAAAAACATTTCTCGGATACAATTACAGTACGGTATATGAATTGAGAGGAGTCAGAAACTTATCCAATCATTATGATAAAATACCTTTAAAACAAATGTTTCATTATTCAAAATCGTTTGAAGTGGAGTATGTTGATGGCCTTGTAAAGGATCATGAGATTACAAATCCGGATATTCAGAATGCTTTTAATCAGCTGGCTTCGTATATGAACCAGTGTAACCAGATCAGAAATGGCTATGTTGCAAAAAGCAATAAAGGGGAGAAAGTTTCGGTGTCACAATATATTAAAGAGGTAAAAGCATTATCTTACCTTTCAAGTATTGATGAAGAATTATTAAAAAAACTAAGGAACGGATTTTTCCATTGGTCGGTAAATATTGCTTCCACAGGAATGGGACCGAATATAACCAGCGTAGCTACCGCAGATAAAAGGAAAAGATACATCATTCCCGGATAAAAAATATGAATTTGAAAATCAAAATATTAACCTGCCTGCTGGGATTATCGCAGCTTATCAGCTGTCAGCAAACAAAAAAAGAATCTATGTCTAAAAAAGAATCTGTACCCGTTTATAATGTAGAAATTTCGCATCCCGATAATGCTTATTTAATCACTCCTGTTGAGGATAAGATTATTACATTCGAAGGAAATGATTCAAGTCTGCCTTATGGAAGTTCGTCAGGAAGCTGGGGGGATTCCGGGAAAACTTTTACAGAAAGAACAGGAACTCCAAAAGGGGTTGATATTGTCTATTTTTCAAGATATGAAGATACTTTTTATCACCTGAAGACCAATTTTCCTGAAAATGAAATCAAAGATATGGTTCGAAGGGCTTATGCTGATGAAGAGGATACTGACTGTGGTGTATTAAAAGAATTTGTGTACACCGATAAAGAAAAATATTGTGGTGCTTACAAAAAGTTAGGAGATCTGGTCCTTGGATTTGCACCGAAAGGAATGGTTGTTGTCTGGCTTCGGTTCGGATATGTACAAAAAGAGCTGGGCAGGTTTCAGGCAGAGGTAGTGAAAGATGATAAAAAATATGCAGATCAGCTTTTTTCAAAAATTTCTCAGACAAGAGAGAGTATTAAAAAAGATATGTTTATAAGCAATGCTTCTCCGGAGCTTTGGGATAATTACAGAACCCGTTACGATTGGGCTCCAGTGGTTCATTCTGAAAATAAAGGTTTTAAAATTTTTAATATTCAAACCGAATACTATAATGGAGAACGGGAAGTAATGCTTCGTCCCTGGGTAGAAAATCCGGCATCTAAAGAAAGAGCGATTCCCAAAGAAATTACCTTCTTCTGGGAAACCGGAAAAGGTGAAGCTTTTGAAGGAAGAGCATTTTTTAATTGGGAAAAACTCAATAATCAATTCAAAAAAGCGGGTAAGAATTTTAAATTAAATATAAAAATCTCACCCGATAATAATTCATGTGAGATTCTTCTTGATGATGATCCTGTAAAAATTGACAGTACAAGAATCTATAAAAGTAATTTTACGTTTAAAGATTCTTACCAGTAAAATATCCTCAGTTTAAAAAAACAATGACAGCAGAAATGTTGTCATTGTTTTTTATTTTAGTACTGAAAATATTGTTTTTTTTGATGGAAATTCTGTTAAAAAATCATAATATTTCCCTTTTTGGTGTGGATTATAATTAAATTTTTTATATTTTTATTGTTCATAATTGTTTGTTTTTCAATTAAATATTTTAACCATTATATCCCGATGTCGTAGAATTACTACACCAAATCGTAGAATTACTACAAAAATTTAAATTGCAATTAAAAAACTTTCATTTCACATCAAAGGGGTATATCTTTGCTAAACACAATCACCAAATCACAAAATATTAACGATTAAAATTTACAAATCATGGCAGCAAATTCTAGAGGAATTTTAAAATTCAACGGAGGCGAAGGTCAAAAACTATTAAAGCTTAACTACAGCGTATCAAGATCTACAGACGTATCAGGTAGAGTAGCATCAGATCCTTCCAACGCACTAATCAAAGTTACAGTAGAAGCTACTGAAAAATCAGACATCTTAGAAAGCTTATTGAACGGAAAGTATAAGCCTACAACAGGTGAAATCACGTTCAACAAATCACACGAAGAAGGTACTCTGATCACTTTAACATGGAATAACGGATATGTTATCCAGCACGAAGTAGACTTCGACGCCGTAGATGAAAACAGCATGCTGATCAGCTTCATCGTAAGTGCTGAAAAGATCGATTATGGTAATTCTGCTTACGAAGGGGTATGGCCTGGAGGTGACGGAAATAAATAATTAAATCAATCATCTTAGTAAAAATAAAATTGGTACAGAATAGTGGACTCATTGCGGGTAAACTATTCTGTTTTTTTCTTTGTTGGAATAATGAAATAAAATTATTGGATATTGAATTGTTACTAAATTAAATATTCTTCTTTCATTTTTTATTAGAAATAATTTTCAATTGATTCTTGGTATTAATTGAAAATATTTTGGTTCGATATACGCTTTAAGTAGTTAATCTTATATCATAAAAAAACAAAACACAAGGCACCATGTTTCAGGATAAAAAATCAACAAAAATACAAAGTCCCGATTCTGTCAATGACTCTCTGAAGAATGTACAGAATGTGGCTAAAGAAGAAGTTGCGAAAGCAGCCGAAGAAAAATTGCAGAAGGTAAACGGAGCAGTGCAGAAAACAACTCAAAAAGTTGCTAAAGCTCAGCAGATCTATTCAGGAGTTGCTCAGAATGCACCTAATATGTTTATGAATCAGCTTACCGGAAACAATAATCCTTCAATCACAGAAGATAAAGTTTGGTCTAAACAGCCTACTTCCAAAATACATAATGCTGCTGCGATTCCGGAAAACCAGATTATGGGGATCAATCGGGTGGTAAAGCTCGAAATAGTAATTGAAGGAAAAACAATAAAACACTTTAAGCATTTTAAACTCACCCAAAGCGCCGTGAAACATCATGAATTCAGCCTCATGTTGGCGTACGACAGTTTGGGAAATGCTGAAAATCATAATCTTGAAGAAGCTCAGAACTTTCTGGGAAAAAGAATTACCGTAGTTTTTAAATATAAAGATGTGGAAGACGGCCCCGAAAGAAATTTTGTAGGTGTTATCACTGAAGTAGGTTTCAGTCAGGAAAAAGGAAGCTTAGGAAATATTGTACTTACAGGTTTCAGTCCAACGGTTCTTTTAGATGCAGCTCCCCATATTCAGAGTTTTGGAGGAGCACAGGAAATCAGCTTAAACAGCATTGCCGACCAGGTTATAAAAGAAGGCCTGGGGCAAAATAAATTCGATTTCCGTGTAGATTCTCAACACGGAAATGTTTCTTACAGTTCGCAGTATGAAGAGACGCACTATAATTATCTGGCAAGAATAGCTGAAGCGTATGGTGAGCAGTTTTATTATGATGGGGAGGTGCTCCATTTCGGAAAACTTCCGCCTCAGGAAAAACCGGTAAGGCTTACCTACGGAAGCAGTGTGAATGATGTAAAGATCAAAATGAAAGCCCAGCATGTTAACCCTACTTTTTATGGTTATAACAGCAGTAAGAACGAAAAACTCACCACCGGAAATTCAAAAATAAACCATACTTCAGATATCGCAAAAAGAGCGTACGAAATCTCAGAAAAAACATTTCAGACTCCATCTTTAAGGGTTGCCCCCATTAAGGCATCTTCATTTATGGATATTGACGCTTCCCAAAAAGGAACAGCAGGAAGCAAAGCGGCTGATGTATTTGTAACATCTGCTACGACTACAGTTCCGTTTTTATATCCGGGATGTGTAGCTGATATTGAAATGCGTAAAACAGAGACTAACGAAACGTCTTATTTCACCAAATTAATGATCATTGAGGTGACGCATGAAGTCGATGCAAGAGGTTATTATGACGGAACATTTGAAGCTATTGCTTCAGATACCGGATTTATTCCGCGTCCTGAATTTGAGCAGCCAAGAGCTGAATCTCAGTTTGCAAAAGTTATGTCAAACACAGATCCTATGAATCAGGGTCGTGTACAGGTGCAGTTTGACTGGCAGAATGGTTCAACAACGACAGAATTTATCAGGGTAATGACTCCTGATGCCGGAAGCAGTGATAAGGTGAATAAAAACCGCGGATTTATGGCAATTCCGGAAGTTGGAGACCAGGTGATTGTCAATTTTGTTCATCAGCATCCTGATCGTCCTTTTGTAATGGGCGGAATGTTTCATGGCGGAATTGGTGCAGGAGGTGGGGCTGGAAATAATATTAAAAGCTTAAGCAGCCGAAGCGGAAATAAACTGGAATTGGATGATGGAGCGGGTTCCGTATTTCTTACCGATCAGGGTGGTGCCAATATGAAATTTGATGGTGCAGGAAATGCTACGACCAATGCCAATAACGATAAAACCGTAACCGTAGGAAATAACAATACCGTAAAAGCCGGAAATACCAGTATGATCAATGTGGGAGATGCCTCAATTCTTCAGATGGATAAGGCAGGAAATGTCTCTCTTACCGCTAATACAGAATTCAAAATTGTAGTCGGTGCCAGCACGATAGTTATTAATAAAGACGGAAAGATTACCATCAATGGTAAAGAAATCATTATGGATGCCACGGAAAAAATTACGGCTTCAGGTTCCAGTGAATTTAATATAGGAAGTAAAAAAACTAATATCGCCGGTAAAACAGAAGTGAATATTGGCGGTCCGAAAGTGAAAATCAATACGTAAAACACAGAATGGAAAAGGACAAAACCTTTAAATATAATACAGAAATTGTAGGAACTACAAAAGTTCACAGTGTAAAAAGCGATTACAAAATCAGGATTAAAAATGAGGTGACTTATAAAGGTCTTGAAGACGGGCTGTATCGTTTCAACATCGTAGAAACATTATATGAGCTGGATGATTATGAAGATCCTATTATGACTCAGATTGCTGAAATGACCAACAGGATCTGCAGTATTTACAAAGAAATAGAATTGGGAATCAATGCAGAAGGAGTTATCGAAAAGATCTTTAACAGAGACGAAATCCGTAATCAATGGCAGAAAGTAAAAGAATGGCTTACAAATGCTCACCCGCTGGAATCCTATGAAGTGATCCGTGCCAAAGAATTTGAATTGAGCAATGAAGAAATGGAAATCAAGAACATCCGCTTTATTCATTTTTTACACCAGTATTTTTTCATTTTCAGGCAAAGCGTAGAAAACGGAGGAACAAAATATATCAAGAAAAATGAAATGGACAGGTTCGGAGCCGGAATTGTCATTCCCGTTAATATCAACCTAAAAGAAAATGAGTTGGAAGACGGAACAACAGAACGAAATTATGAAGGAAAAATGGTTCGCGACAATAAAGTTATTGAGCGCCTGAGAACTTTTGCGAAAGATAATTATATGCACCCCGAATATAAAATGACCGGGAAGTATATCTATGATAATATCACATTATTAGAGTCTGATTTTACCATTACCGAAGAATTGGGAGAGTTTTACTACAACCATTCATACCTTCAATTAACCTTGGAAGAATAAGATTATGGAAGAACAGTATCTTACCGAAAAACATTATCTGGTTTGTACCAAAGGGATGGCTCCCAAACAGATGAAAGTAACGAGCCAGAAAATGACGTACATGAGTGGCCATCTGGCAGCTACAGAAAAAGATACTTTAAAAGACAATAATTTTCTGTGTCTGGGAAGCGTTGCTTTTATGGCAGGAGCAGTCGCCGGAGTCTGCTGTTGTATTCCGGGGCCGGGATGGCTGGTTGCTGCCATTATTGCGGCAGCCCTTATTGCGGCTGTAGCCATAGGGTATTTTAAATGTAAAGCAGCTGCTGTTCAGAGAGTCTGGACAAACCAATCTCCTGTGTTAGAAATTCAGGGGAAAAAAGCACTCTCTTTATCCTCAGTTATGATGTGTCCTGCTGAAGGGGGAACCATCACCCCAAAAGAAACGGTCTGGGAAGCCTGGGGAAGTGCTGCACTGACAAATTTGGGACATGTTGCCAATTTTGCATTTGGTTTTCTGGCAGGAAGAGGTCTGGGTGGAATGACGGTAGGTGCGACTTCGGCTGCAGGAGGGGTTTCAGCGTTAGCCACAAGGCAGGGAGCTGCAACATTCGGAAGAGAATTCGGAAGGCAGTTTGTGAATACAGCCAAAACGGAATTAATAGAACAGTTTACGTTTAAAGGCTTTATGAAAGCACCCATGTTCTGTAAAATTATGAGAGGACTCGGAATCGGAGGCGCTTATTATGAGCAATACAGCATATGGAGCAGTGATCAGGATACGTTGGATAAACTAAAAGAAAGCAGTGTTGCTTTAATTTTAAGTGTTTTTGCTGCGAAAGGAGCCAGTCTGGTCTGTTTTCCGGCCGGAACAAAAGTGCATACACAGAACGGTTTAGCCAATATTGAAGATCTTTTTGAAGGAGATTTTGTGCTTACGTATAATGAATTAACAAAAGAACAGGAGTTTAAACCGATTCTTAAAAAACACGAAAGATTTACTTTACAGATGCTTTCCATCGAATTGCCGACAGGAGAGTTTGTACAGGTAACCCCAGAACACCGTTTTTTTTGTAATGATGAATGGATTGAAGCCAGAGCATTACAGGCAGGTGACCTGCTTCATTTGAAAGGAGGTGATTATACCACAGTAATAAGTGTAGAAACATTGCCGCATTACGAAAAAGTTTTTAATTTTGATATTGAAGGAAATGAAAATTATTATGTGACCGAAGATGGAATTTTGGTACATAATGGGTATAAACTTGAAGCTGGAACTCCTGAACATAAAGCCCAAAGATGGGAAGATTATCAGGCAAGAGGAGGAGAATTGGATTATGATGACTGGAGTAAAAGATATGATGTTGCCATTCAAAATGCTAACAAAGGAAATGCGGCAGCAGATGCCTACCATGAACAGATTGGGTGGGGTACACGTGAAGTAACGGTAAAAGTAGATTTAGACGGACAAACTGTTAACCGAAGATTAGATATTGCAGATGTTGAAAATAAAATGGGAGTTGAGGTTAAATCTGGTAACTATTTTTCAAGGACAGAAGAAATTATGTACGAAATTAATAGAGATAAAGAGTTAGTAAGGAAGGGCTGGGATATTGAATGGAGAATTGAAGGAGGAGCAAGCCAACCACTACTTGATGAATTAAAAGCAGCAGGAATTACAGTCTCACATAAACCTTAAATAATTAAATATGTCATATACACAAGAAAACTTTCAGGATTGGATATTTTATATTGATGATAAAATGGATTCTTTTATAGAAGAATTTGCAAAAAAGAACAATTTAAATCTTAATTACACTATAAAATCATTAGATGAGTTAGAATCTTGGATTATCAATACTTTCAATGATCGATTTGAATTAAAAGAAAATCCGGAACTTTTAGATTTACTCACTATTTATATAGGTGAAACTTTTCGTAAACATATTGGTGGTAAATGGTTCATGGATACTGAAGATAAAGCAAATGCTTATTATATGATGCCTGTCCTTACCAGCCCAGATTATAAAGGTGAAAAATATATTGCACCACTTACATTTGCAACAGCTTGTATTTCAAGAAAAAAAGGGAATTATATTAGCACAATTCTAAAAAATTGTATGGAGGATATGGCAATTCCAATTAAGGACTAGTTTAAAAATGATATTCTACTGATTAATAGAAATTTATGTAAATAAGAATTATAACTCAAAATAATTCTCAGGTGAAGATTGATATGGGTAAATAGAATAAGAGCTTTACAAAAACTTCTCTGATTGAAAACTAAAATTAATGGAAAACCTATTCAAAATTATTACAGATGGTAATTTAGATGCTGTAAAAGAAGCAATTAATGAATCAAATATAAATGTATTAAATGTAAATAATATGTCTCTTTTGCAGGAAGCTCTTAAAAATAAGCAAGACGACATAGCTCTCTATTTAATTGAAAAAGGAATCAATGTCAATAATCAAGATTATCAAGGACAGATTGCTTTACATTATATTGCTGTTTACAAAAATGATTTAAAAGTTGCAAGATCTATTATCCAGAATGGAGCTGATATCGATATTAAAGATAAATTTGGAAATTCAGCATTATGGACATCTATCTTTAATGCTAGAGGAGAGTATGATCTTGTAAAGCTCCTTTTGGAAAACCAGGCTGATTTAAAATCAGCGAACAGCGCAGGGAAGACACCATATGATTTAGTGTACATCATGAAGTTCCCGGAACTTATTGATTTAATTAATGAATACTCGGTTTAAATGATTACAATTTTTTTTAATGATAATTTTAATAATTTGACATTAAAGAATCTCGCATATGATTTTGAAAAATGTTATCAATTATTTTTAGAGGTGATGAAATATACAGACAATTCATTTGGAATATCTGTTCATGAAAAAACATTACAATTCTACAAAGAAAATGAAGACAGAATTTTAGTAGAAATTATAAATACTAATCTGGTCAATCATCAGATGTTTGCAAATTTTGAACAGTCGGTTGATATCATTAAAGAAATCTATCAGAAAAATGCTATAGAGGTTTTATCACCAATGAGACTGGTCGATATCAGAAGAGAATCCTTAGATGATGTTCTAAATAAAATCTAATACATATTTGTGGAACTTATAAAGCAGTGAACTGGGTCATATTGTTAAAATTATTATATGTCATACACACAGGAAAATTTTCAAGATTGGATATTTCATATTGATGATAAAATGGATATATTCACAGGAGACTTTGCACAGGAAAATAATTTGGATTTAGATAACACCATAAAATCATTAGATGAGTTAGAAACTTGGATTATCAACACTTTCAATGATCGATTTGAATTAAAAGAAAATCAGGAGCTTTTAGATTTACTCATTATTTATATAGGAGAAACTTTTCGTAAATATATTGGTGGAAAATGGTTCATGGATACTGAAGATAAGGCAAATGCTTATTATATGATGCCTGTCCTTACCAGCCCAGATTATAAAGGTGAAAGATATATTGCACCGCTTACATTTGCAACAGCTTGTATTTCAAGAAAAAAAGGGAATTATATGAGTACAATTCTAAAAAATTGTATAGAGGATATGGCAATTCCGATTGAAGACTAAAAAGTTAATATATGTTATAAAAAACTTTCCAAAACAGAAATTTATTATCTTTAATATCCAATTAAAATTAATAAAAAACAGTATGGAAGCCTACAATTTTGAAACAACGATTAAACCCTTTTTCTGGGTATCCTCCGAAAAAACTTCTTCAGTTTGTTTAAATGCAGGAACTTACAAACCTGATATTTTTGAATGGAGAAAAGATGAAGGTTTTGAAGGCAACGGTTACGACTGGACTTCGCTGGCAATAGTTTTTATAAGCGAAAAGAAGCCGCATCTTGCCAATGATATTAAATTTGATCCTGAAGCCGACATGTTTTGCGCCTATTCTGAAAAACCGGAGAGCTTGAAAGAATTTATTTCAGATTTCAAAAAAACCTGTGACGACGAAATGGTAATCCAGGATTTATTTTCAAAAGCAGAATTAGATTAACATCAGTTTATATTTTTCAAAAGATCTCAGAAATGAGGTCTTTTTTAATTTTACAGTTAAAAAACTGTAAAATTAAAGCAGCTGTTTCTAAATGACTTTTCTCTTAGTCTGAATATCTTTCAACACAAAAAAGAACTCTTTTTCTTATATTTGTTCATTATACAAAATATGGACGCGACTCAAGATAAAAGATTATTTCTCATCGATGCTTATGCGATGATTTTCAGGGGATATTACGCATTGATCAGAAATCCTAGACTTACCAGTAAAGGATTAGACACATCTGCTATTTTTGGTTTTACAAATTCTTTGATCGAATTGATCAGAAGAGAAAGACCTACCCATTTAGCTGTTGTTTTTGATGTGGGACAGGCGAGTGTAAGAACCGATGATTTTGCAGACTATAAGGCTAACAGAAGTGAGACTCCTGAAGCTATTAAGATTGCTGTTCCATACATTCATAAAATTTTAGAAGCGATGCACATCCCGTATTTAGGGGTTGAAGGCTATGAAGCGGACGATGTGATCGGAACCATTGCGTGTAAAGCTGAAAAAGAAGGTTATACTACTTTTATGGTAACTCCGGATAAAGATTTTGCACAATTGGTTACAGATAAAATTAAAATCTATAAACCAGGTCTGAAAGGTGGAGATATTGAAATTTTAGGTGTAGAAGAGGTGAAAGCTAAATATGAAATCGAAGACCCTAAACAGGTTATTGATTATTTAGCGATGATGGGGGATGCGGTAGATAATATCCCCGGATTGCAGGGCGTTGGTGAAAAAACAGCCATGAAATTTCTTAAAGAATATGGCAGTATAGAAAATCTTTTAGCCAATACTCATGAGCTGAAAGGAAAAATTAAGGAGAAAATTGAAGCTTCTGCCGAACTTGGAATTTTATCTAAAAAATTAGCGACGATTATATGTGATGTTCCAATTGAGTTCCATCAGGAACAATACGATCTTGAGACACCTGATTTTGAGCAGGCCAAAAAAGTTTTTGAAGAAATAGAATTTACAAGATTATACGAAAACCTTTACCGTGCTTTTGCTCCAGCTGTTACCACAACGACGGTCGTTGCTGAGGTTGAAGTCACGGTTGAGGAAACAACACCTCAACAAAAAGTAGCGCAGGCAGTTGGCCAGCTGGATCTTTTCGCAACGTATGAAGAACTGGATCAGGCAACTTCCTCAAAATCAACAATTGAGCACAATGATCATTTATATCAATTTGTTGATAACCCGAAAGCTCAGAAAGTTCTGGTCAATAACTTGTTAAAACAGAAAGCGGTTTGTTTTGATACAGAAACAACCTCCCTGAATGAGCTGGAAGCAGAATTGGTGGGAATGAGTTTTTCCTATAAAAAAGGACTGGCTTATTACATTCCTCTACCGGAAGATCAGGGTGAAGTTCTACAGATATTGGAGATTTTCAGACCTTTTTTCGAAAAAGAAGATTTGCTGAAAATTGCCCACAATCTTAAATTTGATTATAAAATTCTTCAGCGCTATCAAATTACCGTTAAAGGAGCCATGTTTGACACGATGATCGCTCATTATCTTTTAAATCCTGACGGAAGACACGGAATGGATTATCTTTCAGAAGTTTATTTAAATTATAAACCGGTTTCCATTGAAACAATAATCGGTAAAAAAGGAAAAAATCAGGGAACTTTCAGAGATGCTGATCTTAGAACGCAGACCGATTATGCTGCGGAAGATGCTGATGTAACGTTCCAGCTGTATGAGCTCTTTGCCCCTCAGTTAAAAAAGGAAAACCTTGAAGATTTATTTTTCAATATAGAAATGCCGTTAATGGAAGTTTTAGCTAAAATGGAATTAGCCGGAATTTCTCTTGACGAAAAATGGCTGGCTCAGGAAAGTATCGATCTTGATAACGATTTACGAAAACTGGAAGCTAAAATATTTGAATTTTCAGGGGAAGAATTCAATATGAACTCACCAAGACAGTTGGGAGATATTCTGTTTGATAAAATGCAGCTTGATCCGAAGGCCAAAAAAACAAAAACAGGTCAGTATGCGACCTCAGAAGATGTTCTTCAGAAATTAGCTTCAAAGCACGAAATTATTCAACATATTCTTGAATACAGAACCTATCAGAAGTTAAAGTCGACCTATGTGGATGCTCTGCCTTCACAGATTGAAAAGACAGATAACCGTGTTCATACCAATTTTTCGCAGACTACAGCGGCAACAGGCCGTCTGGCAAGTGTAAACCCGAATTTACAGAATATCCCGATCAGAACGCTCAGAGGGCAGCAGATCCGTGGAGCTTTTGTTTCAGCAGAAGGAAAGAAGATTATTTCAGCGGATTATTCGCAGATTGAACTTCGTTTGATTGCTGAAATTTCAGGAGAAGATAATATGATTAAAGCTTTCCAGGATGGAGAGGATATTCACGCTTCTACCGCTGCCAAATTATTTAAAATTCCTTTGGAGGAAGTTTCAAAAACCCAGAGAAGCCAGGCCAAAACAGTAAATTTCGGAATCATTTACGGACAGGGAGCTTTTGCATTGGCAGAACAGACAGGGCTTTCGAGAACTGAGGCCAAGCAAATGATCGAAGCCTATTTTGAAACCTATCCGAAGTTAAAGGAATATATGGCCGGACAGGTGAGCAAAGCCCGTGAAATGGGTTACGTAGAAACTATTCTGGGTAGAAAACGTCATTTAAAAGATATCAATTCCAATAATTTTGTTGTAAGAGGTCATGCCGAACGAAATGCGGTAAATGCACCTGTTCAGGGAAGTGCTGCCGATGTGGTAAAGATGGCAATGATCAAAATTCAGAAACAGCTGGAAGATCAGAATCTTCAGACAAAAATGCTGCTTCAGGTTCATGACGAATTGGTCTTTGAATCTCCTCTTAATGAAATTGAAATCGCTTCAAAATTAATTAAAACTGAAATGGAAAGTGCACTGGAAACTCAGGTTCCTCTGCTGGTAGAATTAGGGGTCGGAAATAACTGGCTTGAAGCCCATTAAATTTATAAATTAAGAATTTTTAGTTTTAATTTTTTGTTAATAATATTAAATAATATTAAAATTTTCAAAAAAATAATTGTTGAAAACTTTCGTGTCATGCGAAAGTTTTCTTGTTTTTAAAAGGTTTATTATTTTGTTGTTGGTATATTATTAACTGAATAATGTTTTTATGTTTAATATTTTAATTGTTACCATAAGTTTCAGATTTTCAACAAGGTTTGATGCCTTACAGAAAAATGTTATGTTTGCAATAACAAAAACAACACAAATGAGAATTCTGAAAATTGCACTTCTGCTGGTGCTTAGTCTCTCGGCTATTTCAGCGATGGTAACTTCCTGTGACAACAGTCATACGGAGTATATCACAGAGACTACACCTTCCCAGACCCTGGCTTCTGTAAAGTGGAAAACCACTTTGGTGAAAGATGCCAACGGGCAGGATGTTACCAATCAAAATATGCAGTTCGTAGGAAATGCACAATACAATATGGATGGAACCTATACCATTACCAATTTCGACGGTTCTGTAAGATCAATAGGAGACTGGTCTATTACTGCCGATGGAAAGCGTAGAATATTAGTGGGTAAAAACTTAAATGGAAATGGCGAAATTATTTTCACAAGAATCGTAGATATTATTACGCTGACACCCAAGTCTTTTGTCTATACCATTACAATAAACGGACAAAAACTGACAGTAGAACATGTGCCCTTTTAACACAGGAGCATCTTTTTTGGTTTTGACACCTCAACTTCCGCTTTTGTAGTGGGAGTTTTTTTATGAAATATTTTCTATTATTCTTATAATGGCCAGATCATCGGTAGGCTTCATTCCAAATTGATTCTCCAGTTTTTTCATTTTTTTATTGAGCATTTCATCCGTTTCATGACCGGATTGTTCTTTGAGAAGATAATGGAACACATCAATTTTCTCTTCGTGTTCCAGGCTTTTAAGCCTGGTTAATGTGAAAATTCCATCGGTTGCGACTGAAAAATCATGAATATTATTGAAATATAGTTTTTGAGTTTGGCTGGCATACCAGTCATTAAAGTTATCTTTTAGATGAAAGGCAAAGTAATCCGGTTTATTATCACGATCATAATCATAAATTTCACCATCAATGCAGATAACACCGTCACCGACTGTTAATACAATACCTTGTTTTTCCTTTTTGTGATAAAGAACAATAATTAATGTTGTTAACAGCTCTTTCTCGTCAAGCATTAACTGATTTTTAATTAAATTAAGCTCAGTGAAGACATTTTGAAGAATAGCTTTAAGTTCAGTGTCTGGGTCAAAATGAGCTGAACCGGGTTCATACAGTTCCCGATATCCGGTTTCAATGGCAGTTTTGCGTAATATTTTTGCTACTAACGTAGATGCGAAATGACTTTCCATTGCTGTAGAGCAGCCATCCATCACAGCAGCTATGATGCGGTCACTACCTATATTTTTAATTACTAATGCATCTTCACAATGATTAAGATGATAGTCACCGATTTGTAATGTGGAATAAATGTTCATGATTTATGATAGAGCAAAAGTTAAAAATGCGGTGAACATCACCAAACTTAAAAACATAATAAATAATGCGGCTTTTTTAATGTCACTTAAGCCTCGTCCTTCTTTTAAAATAAAACTTCTGAAACCTTCCGACATCAGAAAAAGCAAAGTGATCAAAAAAAGTAACCCCAAAGCTGCTGCAATTCCAAATCCAAACGGCTTTGATTTTGAACCTTCATTAAAAAGAGACAGGAAATCATATAAAAATAAAAGATTCCAGATCACAATAAAAGTGATTGGCAGAAAAGGTTTCAGAGGAAATCCGCCTTGCTTTTGCCAGGTAATAATCTTAGGATCGTTTTTTATTTCTACTGAATTTCGTTTTTCTAAAAAACCGGTATTTTGAATCTCATCAATGACAATATTCGGATCTTTTATGGTCCAGAAAATTATATTTTCATTATAGTTGGATACTTTATGAACAATTTTAATCCCCTGCCCAATTAATGGAAGTGAAGAATAAGCTTTAATGCTAATAATATCCTGTGGCTGAAAAATAAGATTTCCAATCAGTGAAGCATTGATTTTAAGGATGTTTTCGTCAACATATAAATCTGCAAAAGGATAGGTAGCATTAGCACGTCCGATTCGGGCTCCTCCGGTAATTTTGAAAGATTTGCTCATCGAATTGATTTAAAATAGGTTATCTTTTTTTAATTTAAGATAATCCTTTAAAAGAATTAAAAGATTATCTCAAACTTTTTAGGCACTGTATTCAATACCACCGATATATACCAGAGAAAAGAAATCATTTTCTACAGAAACAGGTTTGGGAACTTGCTTATTTAGAAAAATAATGGAGTTGATATTCATATTCAGGTTCAGCTCATTAATTCTGTTGATTAAAATAGGAAGCCATTGTTCTGCGAATGAATATTCTGAAAACTTCTCATAAAGACCAATATTTCTGTCATCAAAACCATATTCTACAAAATCGTGATCAAGCCAGATAGTGTCCTGAGATTCTGCAAATTTTGAAACATATTTTTCATCAGATTCTTCTTCCAAATAGAAATTTTCATCCTCTTCTACAAATTCATAAAAATCTTCCTCACTGTTGAAATTTCCTATCCAGAAATCTAGTACGTCTGTATTCATAATTTAATTGTAAGCCCTTATTTTTTGATGGGGAAATTCAAAGTTATCATTTAATATTTTAAATTAAAAACAAAATGGACAGAACTATTTTTGAAATAAATATTTCAGCATTTGATTAACGGACGATGAATCTTGTTTTTCGATTTGAGAACATTGAATACCATATTCCATAGATTGCTTTTTAGAATAAATGTAATTTTTAAGCCATAATTTTCCTTTTGATTGTATGAACTTTTGATCAAGTTGGGGACCTATTTCAAATCGATATTCAGAATGGCAACTTAAACAGTTGTTTTCATAAAAAACAATTCCTGGTGGGGATTTTTTATCTTTAAATTGATTAATTATTAACGACTCCTTTCGTATAGATTTTCCAAGTTTAATCGTCTTATAAATATCTAAAACATCCTGAGTATTTCCTTTTTTATTATACATGTATAAACCGCTTGTGGAATCTGTTTTGGGAATATAAACTGATGCAAGGCCAGCTTGTTTGTTTTTAGAGGTTTCAAAAATAGCTTCTTTTCCATCAATTGTAATTTGTCTGAAAAGATTATTTTGTAACGGATTTTTATATATTTTAGGATTATACCTTCCATATTCGATCCAAATGGTATCACCATTTTTTGACAGATAAGAAATATAGGTATCAATGCCTTCCATTTCTGTAAATGTCCAATCTGAAGGATAGTTAAATTTTACTTTTCCTATTTCAAAGTGATGTATAGAAATATTTTCTTGTTTTGAACAAGATGTGATTGAAAATATGATTAAAACTAATGGAAGATATTTCATATCACAAAACTCTTTTCCCTAATTCACTTTCAATAATCGTCTTCTCCAACCTCGACAACCTCGTTTTTTCCTGTTTCGCACTCGTAATCCAATGCAAAATCACCTTTTTATAAGAAGGCGCTTGGTTATTAAAAAATTCCCAAGCTTTTTTATTGGTTTTAAATTGTTTTTCATAAGCAGGATCAAGCATTGCCGGTTCTTTTTCATGAGAATAAATTGCAGATTTTTCTTCCTTTCTGAGTTCAAAGGCTTTTAATCCTTCAGGTTTCATTAATCCCGCTTTCGAAAGATCTTCAACTTTTTTGATGTTAATAGCGCTCCAGATACTGGTCGGTTTTCGAGGCGTAAAACGGATGCTGTAACTTTCATGATCAATAGATTTTCTAATCCCGTCGATCCATCCAAAACATAATGCCTGATCTACAGATTGCGGCCAGGTCATGGATATTTTTTTTGTTCCTACTTTATAAAATCCTACGAGCAGTTCTTTTTCTGTAGCGTGATTTTTTTCAAACCAGTCTCTGAAATCTTCCTGAGTTTCAAAAAAAGTTGCATTCATTTTTTACTGATTATAAGTTTCAATTTTATCTTTCAATCTGTTTTCCAGGTATTCATTTCCACCACGGAGTTCTTCAAGAATAGTTTGAGCCTCTTCTTTATATTTTTTGATTTTTTCTGAAGTCCAGAAATGCGGCGGAGTTTGTAGATTTGTAATTCTGTCTGCCAGTTTTACGGCCCAAACTTCTTTTGGCTGTAACTTAATTCTTTTCAAGCTGTCCTGCATTTTTTCAGATTTTTCGAGATCCGAATTTTTAGTTAATGCTAAAACTCCCTCAGTGATTTTTTTTCCAAATGCCTTTTCAAGTTGTTCAGAAGTCACATCTGTATCTTCCAAAGTATCATGCAGCAAAGCCAGTTGAACAGCAAATTCTGTGTCGAAATTTTCTGACTTTTCCGAAGCAAGCAGAATTTCCATGGCGACATTGCTGAGATGAACAACATACGGAAGATTGGTCCCCGGAATGGTTTGTTTTTTATCGGTATGCAGTTGAGCTGCAAATTTTATGGTGTTTTGATAAATATCCTGAATATTCATTAGTTTTTATTTTTTGGAATTGAATTTCTCAAAATCTGATTGCAATATTTCTGAAATTAAATTTTCTTCAATTAAATAATTCATCATCATTTTCAAAAAATTCTTAGCTTTTTTGAGGAAATCTTTTTCGAAATTTTCTTCACCAACTTCTGTAAGATTTATATGAGCTCGATGTATAAAACGACCGGAACCTTCATAATTTTTACTTATAAATAAAGTGCCAACTAAAGAAATGTATGAAACAAAGGTGTATTGAATGTGATTTCTTCTTAAATAACTGTTCGGAAGGTTTTTATTTAAATATTGAATATGGTTTATTATATTAATTGAATGTTTTTCTCTTTCAATAACAAAAAAATCATCAACGATTTCTCCATCAAAATTCACTTGTAATTTGTAATATCCAATCGGAATTAAACTTTCAGAAGTATAGAGGCTGATCCTTGTATCTATTGTAGGGGAAAGAAATGAGTGTTGAATATTAAATTCATATCCATCAAAAACCGGATTGATTTCACTTTTATCAAATCCATTTAGAAGATCATTATTTTCTTCAGAATTTTCAGAAAAAAGCTCTTCAAAACTTTCGAATGTTTTTTCCCTGAGTTTAAATTTTTTACAGATATCTGTTAATTGTTGATTAAGATTTGTAATCATTTGTTTTTATAATAGAGAAACTAAATTAGTTATTTTCCTGATATTTAAATTATTTTCACTAAAAAGTTTCAGGCGGGAGCAAAGCTCCCGCCTGAAACCTAATATCATTCTAACCTCAACCTCAAAACATCTAATCTCAAATTCCAGGAACTATTGGATTTCCTCTCCCTGAAACATTTCCAGCAGATTTTCAATTGCATTCGGTGCGTGAAGCATTTCAGTATTGAATAAAGTGATTTCTGTAATCTCAGATGAACGTTTCAGCATATTCTGTTCATATTCTGAAATCGCGGATTTTAGATCTTTGAATCTGTCGTTCGTGAGGCATTCAGCCAATTCGTAAGCATCCTGCATGGCCATGTTTACTCCTTCTCCGGCATAAGGCGGCATTCTGTGAGCGGCATCACCCAATAAGGTTAAATTAGATGAAGTTTTCCAGTATTGATCGAGAGGGAAGTGGTATTGGGCACGCGGAATAATAGATATTTCTTTACTTTCAAATAATTCCTGCCATGTTTTATCCCAGGACGAAAATTCTTTTTTAAACCACTCAAAAACCTCTTGCTTATTATGAAAATCAATTCCGGAATCCTTTATCCAGTTTTCGTCAGTTTTACATCCGGTATAAAAGGTCAGTGTTCCGTCACCTTTTGTGCTGAAAAGTAACGACTGATTATGATCTAAAGCAAAAATCTTTCCGCCATTTACCAGTTTCCAAAGTTTCGGAGCATTGATTTCAGCATTATAAATATTACCTTCTACTATTGTAACTCCGGAATACATAGGTTTAATATCCGTAAGATAAGGTCGGATTTTTGAATTGGCTCCATCTGCTGCTATCACAATGTCGGCGTAATAAGAATTTCCATTTTTGAAATAAAGAAGCCAGCCTTCCCCTTCTTTTTCCATGGAAACAAACTGACTGTCCCAAACCACTGTTTCAGGATCTAAAGATTCCAGCAAAATTTTTCTGAGCGGTGCTCTGTCGATTTCAGGGCGGTCTTCATCGTGAGAGTTTTCGGAAGTGTGATCGTCTAAATAAATATTTAAATTTTTATCTAAAACTTTTAATTTTCCAGCCCCCGGGCGGTAATTTTCTTTGAATTTTTCGATTAAACCGGCTCTGCGAAGTGCTTCAAGTCCCGATTCTTCATGAAGATCCAATGTTGCACCTTGTACGCGAACATCTTTATTTTCATCCCTTTCATATACTTTTACAGCAGCATTTTTCAATTGTAAAAGCCTGGCTAATGTTAATCCTCCGGGACCTCCGCCAACGATTGCTATTTTTTTATTTTTTATGACCATAATTTAAATTTTATGGTACAAAATTACTTTTTGGGCAGAACGGAAAATTGTATAAATCGGTCGTTTTTATTTTGACTTAATTCTTTCGGAAGAAATCCCGAAAGCTTTTTGATCTCTTTAATAAAATGAGGCTGGTCAGAAAAATTTTCTTCAGGAAATAATTTTCCTTCTTTGATATGCTGAAAAGAAGCTCTGAAACGCAAAATTCCGCAATATGATTTCAAAGAAATTCCAAATTGCTGGTTAAAATATCGGTTGATTTGTCTTTCGCTCCAAATTACTTTCTCTGAAAGCTCTTTCACCGATAATGAACCTTTGGAAGCATAAATCAAATCAAATAATTTAAGTTTTCTATCATCAGTTTTTTGAGTGGAAAGTTCTGTATTAATTTTAGCTGAAATTTTTTCGCAGAACTTTTCAAAATCATGTAGATCATCAATAGTAAAGCCCCAATAATCAGACGGTAAAATTTTTGCATTATTTAATAATTCTGAAACACTTTGATGAAGAATATATTCCGTTGCCAGTAAATTAAAACTAACTGCAAAAATCTTAGTTTTTTCTGCAATAATAACCTGCTCAGGATGCGTTCCGATTCCTAATAAAACCACATGAAAAGGTTCTGTTGAAGATTCAGAAAAGATCAGATCGATCCTTCCGTCAGGTAAAAGAATGACTTCTTTATTTTCCGACGGATTATCTAGCATCCAGAAACTCTCGACAAAATCCCGAAGTGATGGATCTGATTGACTGGATTGATAAATAAAACTGCTCATCAAGCAAATTTACTTAAAAACTAATATGGTAAAAGGTTCGTTTTCTTGTCCTGTCCGTGGGAAGATGAACCTTATTTGAGATTTATTTTTAAAATAGTCTACAAAAGTTTCTCCTCCGGGAATTTTTCCTGTTTCGGTTTTTTTGTAGCCCAAATTGGTAATTGTTTTTAGATATTGATCATATTCACGTTTATTTTTAAACTGAAACTCGACCCGATCTGCTGATTTCTCATTTATATACTCAAATTTTCCGATCTTATATTGAAAATCAGAACTATCATATTCGTATAAATTGAATTCTGAACTTTCAGTTTTATCATAATAGGAATATTTCAGTTTTTTAATTTCAGCTTTAAATGTTGGCATATCCATTTTGTTGAATTTTTCCAGCTGTTCCAGTGAAAAAGCCTGTCCAAATCCTTGAAAATAAAGGCCTAAAATTAGTATAAGTGTTAAGGAAATTTTGAATTGATTCATATTAATATTTCGGGTTGAGGTTTATAGGGCTTTTATTTTGCTGATATAATCATTTAATTGATCACTTTTAATTTCAATATCAGGATGAATTCCTCTTCCAACTTCTTTATAAGGATATTTTGTTCTGTCGATTAAAGTTCCTGTTGTAATCACCAAAAAGGCATTGTCCGGCAATTTAAATTCAGAATTATCTGAAGTTAACCCCTGCGTATTACAACCTATAATTTTCACGTTTTTTTGTCCCTTAAAACTAGCTACAACAAATTCTCCCGAACTTGCCGTTTTCTTATTGGTTAAAATATAAATAGGCTTATTTTTATTTTTGATCTTGATATCCGGAATAGGAATTGTGCCTATTTTTTGTTTTCCAAAATAAATACCGTCGTTTTTACTCATAAAAAAACTTATCGCACCTGAATTGTCCATAGATCCTGATGCATTATCGGTATCTAAAAAAGGACGGATTGATTTTAGCATGGGAGAAAACATTCCGCCTTCATTATCCCTAAGATCAATGATCCAAAGTTTTGGATTATTTTGATCCAGTTTTTTTACCTTATCGAAAAATGTCTGTACATATTCATTCCAGTCATCCTGATTCATGTTTCCAATGGCGGGCACGGTGATATATGCTATGTTGCGATCGATCAGGCTGTCTTTTGGATAAGGAAATTCGGCTCCTACTTCTTTAAATCTTTTTAGATAAGCCTCAATAACCTCTGGTTCATAAAATTTTGAATGCTGATCGCCTAATTTTCCTAAAATATTCCTAATGATAGGGTAGGTTTCTCTAATGGTCTTCTTTTCGTTAGCTTGTTTTAAATGCGTTTCTTTTATTGCAGTCCAGTCGATGCTCTTTTTATTAACAGAATTTTGTTCCATGAGCTGAATGGCTTTTTCAACATATGAGGTCGGAGTTTCCTGTGAGTATATTTTGCCTGTAAAAAGAAATAAGCTAAACAGGATGAAGAGAAAAATTCTTTTCATAAGTATCGATTAGTTTTAATGAATCGAAGATACTTATAATAAAACTGTTTAAAAACAAGCAAGCTGAATTTAAATTAACTTTTAGTCTGTTGTTTAAATTTCGATTCATTCTCAAATATTTTCATCATTTTATTTACTTCTTCATCAGTTCCTGCAATAATATTAAAAATTACATACCGGTGGTTGATTTGAGTGAAATAAAAAATGAAATATTGCTTCGTATCATTTCCACCCTCGAATTTAAAAGCAGATTTGTGAAAATCTAATCCCTGAAAATTTTCTTCAGAAATTGTTTTTTCGGTGTAAATATCAGAAGCTTTTTCCTTAATTTTCTGAATGAAATTTTGCTCAAAAGCTTCAATGTGGTCTTTGAATTTACTTACATCTTGTGGTGAGTTGATATAAAGTATCGAAAGTGAAGTTTGTTTGTCATTTTTAAAAATCATTTTTTCAACTCTGCCATTGGGCGATTTTTTTGCAGCTTTTTTAGGCTCCGGAATAACTTTAAATCCGTCCGGAACATTCAATTCCCAACCAATTTCATCAACGATATAGTTTTTTTGCTGTGCTTTTAAATTTAATATACCTATAAATAGAATGATAACGAAAATTTTGAACTTCATTTTTGTTTTTAATTTTCGCAAATTTAATTAAAAGACTTATCAAATATTTATGATGCTGAATTTAATGTAAAATAAAAAGTACTACCTTGATTCAATGTGCTTTTTACCCCAATTTTACCATGTTGTTTTTCAATGAAATTTTTGGAAATAGCCAGCCCGAGCCCAGTTCCGTTCTGATGTTCTCCAGGAACCTGAAAATAGCGGTCAAAGATCTGACGGTGATATTTTTCATCAATTCCTTTTCCGGTATCCGTAATGCTGAATTTTATGTCTGAATCAAATTTTTCAACTAAGATTTCTATTTTTTCATCCTGAAAAGAATGTTTTATGGCATTGCTTAGAAAATTATTCATTACCCAAACGGTTTTATCAAAATCTGCAGAAACAAAATCGCCATCATTCAATAAAAATTGAGTACTGATTGAAATATTTTTCTGCTCCGCCAGTTTTTCAACATTTTTTACTGCCGTCTGAACGATCTCTTTTGGTGAACAGTTTTCAATATTCAAACGGATATTTCCGGTTTCGACCTGTGATAGGTTTAATAGTTCTCCAGTGATGTTCAACAAACGCTGCCCGTCTTCATTAATGCTTTTCAATAATTCCTGCTGCTGATCGTTTAATGCTCCGAATTTTTGATTTCCGAGCAGTTGAACTCCCATTTTTATGGCAGAAATCGGCGTTTTTAATTCGTGGGAAATGGTGGCAATGAAATTGGTTTTTGCAAAATCAAGTTCTTTGAAAGGCGTAATATTTCTTAGTAAAATAACTTTTCCGATGTATTTTTTTTCTTTTTCCCCGGTCTTGACAATATTAATCGGAATAATATCCTGTTCAAAATAATTTTCTTTATTATCAGAAACAATTTTAATAGGATCTTTTTGCGGATGATCTATATTTTTTAATAATTCTCTTACCAGATCATTGTTTACGGCAACTTCATGAACTGTTTTTCCAATGATTTCTTCTTTGTTCAGATTGGTGATTTTCAATGCTTCATCATTGATCATATAAATGAAATGATTTTCATCCAGACCAATCACAGCATCATGCATATTATTCACCAGCGTTTCAATACGCTTTTTATCCATCAGTTGTTTGGATAGGGTGCTGCTTTCATATTCCTGAAGCTTTTCGGCCATAATATTAAATGAATTCGCAAGATCATTGAACTCTTCACTGCCTTTAAAATGAACTCTTTCGTTATAATTTTTATTCGCAATCTGTCGGATACTGAAAGTCAATTGGTTGATTGGTTCCGCAATGGTTTGAGGAAGATTGAATAACAGAATGAAAGCAATTAAAAAACAAACGGTACCCAGACTTACAATCCAGAAAGTGGCATTTTCTGCTGTAATAATGGCAATATCACTCTTTCGTTCAATACCTTTCATATTTAAAGACATGATCGTTACCAAATCTTCACGGATAAGTTTTTCTTTCTCTTCTGTAGGTTGCTTCAGATAACTTTTAAAATGTAAATTAAGATTCTGGGTGGCTTCTTTCTCTCCGAATTCAGTTAGATTTTTTTCCTGTAAAATACTGTTTTTCTGAAAATCCTTAATGGCAACACTGCTGTCGGTTTTGATCTTATCTAAAGCCAAAAGCATATTTTTGGAGAATTCTATACTGTTATAATTGGCGGTAAGAATTTTCTCTGTGTCAGATTTTAATTTGTTGATGTACACAGACCCGATTACTGACAGTAAAACAATCAGAACAAACAGAAGACCGACTCCTAAGGTGAGTTTAGTTTTTAATTTCATTGTGTTTTAAGATAAAATAATAATGTCAATCTGTCTCTCATTCAATCGGTTCATCAGGGTGTAAATCCAGCTGTAGCCAAAAATCCTCTGTAGTAAATGGGCGTGAGGTTTTCCGATACAGACTGTTGTAATATTGTGCTCGATGACGTAATCTAAAATTCCTTTATGGACACTGTTTTCCTTCAGCCGGATCACTTTTGCTCCCAATTCTTGTGCTAAATTAAAATTATTAATTAAATAACGTTGTTTGTTCAATGCTATTTTTTCAGGATTTTCTGCAGGTCGCTGAATATACAAAACCGTCCACGGGCTGTTGTAATAGCTTGCTAATCTTGCGGTTTTCCGAATGATATTTTTCGCAATTTTATCGTTACTGCTTATACAGGCAAGAAATTTTATAGGTTTAAAATTTTCAGTTTTAATTTCCGTTTCTACTTTTCTTTCAACGTGAGTGGCAACCTCTTTTAACGCTAATTCACGGAGTTGCAAAATATGCCCGCTTTGGAAGAAATTATTTAAAGCTGTTTGAATTTTTTCTTTTTTATAAATTTTCCCTTCTTTCAATCTTGTTAAAAGTTCATCAGCGGTTAAATCAATATTCACCACTTCATCCGCAAGAGCTAAAATTTTATCGGGAACTCTTTCTGCTACTTCAATTCCTGTTATTTTCTTGACTTCTTCATTTAAACTTTCAATATGCTGAATATTCATCGCACTGATCACGTTGATTCCGTTGTCGAGAATTTCCAGAACATCCTGCCATCTTTTTTTATTCTTAGAACCTTCAATATTGGTATGAGCCAATTCGTCCACTAAAACAACCTCTGGATGAGCGTTAATAATGGCTTGAAGATCCATTTCCTCCAGATTTTTCCCCTTATAAAAAGACGATCTTCTCGGAATTTCCGGAATTCCTTCAACCAAAGCTTCGGTTTCTTCTCTTTTGTGGGTTTCGATATAACCAATCTTCACATCAATGCCGTTTCGCAAAAGAGCCTGAGCTTCCTGAAGCATACGAAAAGTTTTTCCTACGCCGGCGCTCATTCCGATGTAAATTTTAAATTTTCCTTTTCGGGATTTTTGAATCAGTTCTAAAAAATCGGTTGCTGATGACATTGATTTTATTCTTTTTAATTTAATTTTCTGAAACATAATTATGGCTGGAAGTTTGAGTTTTGGAAGTTAAAAAGGTTCTTTATTGTGACTTTCAGCTTCCTGCCTCTGGCTTCCAGCTTATTAAAACCAGGCTGCTAAACTTGTTGTAATAAAAAAGTTTCCCTGTTTATATTCATTGTTTTTCATAAAAATGGCATCTTTAGAGGAAAATCCTCTGGCTTCTGTACGGAAAATCACGTTTTTAAAAATCGCATAATCCACATTCAAAGAATATCCAAAAGTCTGAAATCCGTTGGGTGTTTCTGTTTTTATGATTACTCCGTTTTTATCATTGTAATATTCCAGTCTTCCGGCTAAAGTCCATTTATTATTCAATTGATATTTCATTAAAATATTCGGTGAATACCAAATATTGTAGCTTTTACTTCCTTTTTCTTTCTGTTCAGCTCCGATATCGAAACCAAGCAGGGTTGAAAATTGCTCTGTCAGTTGAAAATTTCCATGTAAATCATGAAAATAACGCATTCTTTTCTCTTCTTTGGTTTTATCATTTCCAATGAATGAACTGCTGTTAAGGGTGATTTTGTTATTAGGTTTGTAAGTAACCTGATGTCCAAAAGAAAGGCTTTGGTTGCCCTCAGCTTTAGCGACCCGCTGCCATCCGTTTAAAACCAGCCCGCTTAAAAACCATTTTCCATTACCAGAAGTGTATGAAATTTTGGCTCCCGTTTCAAAGTATGGCGAATTTTCTGCCGCAAAACTTCTGGTAAGGTTAAAGTTATCTTTTCCGATTGCGCTTTCCCAACCAATATGGGAAGGCATGATGCCGGCATCGATCCAAATATTTTTTGTTTTTGAAATTTTAATTCCAATATTGGCTTCGTTTACATATCGTAAAGCTGCCTGCTCGGAAGTCATATTGTCCTGAGCATAAGTTCCGGCCATCAAGGCCAGATTTGCCCGAAAGCGATCATTCTGATAAGAACCTTTAATCAAACCAAGATTCAGATTAAGCTCATTGTGACGGTTGTATGAGTACAAAAAATCCTGACGGTGATGATTGGCAGGTTCATTAAAATCGTAGGTGTAAAATAATTCTGCATAAGCAGAAAAGGTAAATTTATTGCCAATTTTCAGTGAATCCGAAGATTGAGCCTTCGGAAAAAATATCCCTAACATGATTCCTATGACAATAGTGTTTCTCATTTTCAAATTTCTAATATAAGTTTGTTTTAATAGCCCGAAACAATTAAAAATTAATCATTTCGAGCTTATTTAGAGTATCAAAATTTAATCACATACATGCTTTAAAGTCTGAACATTACAGCTAGCGTCAATCTGCTGTCTGATTTTCGAAGATCCGGTCTCCACGAATCAACAGGTGTATCTACCCATCCATCGGGGCTGGTTGTTCCTTGTGGCCCTGCAAAGTATGGGATGTTACTTTTTCTGAATCCGTATTCTAATCTGAAAGTTACAAATTGGTTGGGCATTAAGTCAATCGTTGCTGTCCCTTGAAACATTTTCAATTTTTCACCTTTTGCTAAAGCATCATTAAAATCATTATTAGGAACCGGAGAAGGAGAAAATGCTAAATATGCTCCTGGATTTGAGATCGCATCACCTCGCAGTGTTAAGGCAATTTTATTATGATGAAACCAAAGTCTGTTGGCAACTGAAGTTCCGATCATGTAATTGTCTTTAGCCTTCAAACCGCCACCGTTTTGGAATCCGTAATGGTTGTTGATACTGAATGCAGCCTGTGACAAGCCATTGCTTTCTTTATTGTGGAAATATCTTGCAACAACACTGTGATCATGGTGAAAACGACGAATATCGGGATTATTTCTTGTATCTTTTCCGTTTAAATAAAAATTGGCAACCAATTGTAGATTTTCATTAGGACGGTAGTAATTGGAAACACCCAACCCAAGACCTTTGTTCCAGGAATTGTAGGTTTGCCACCCATTTAAAACCCAAAGTTCGACCTTGTATTTCTTCGAAGGATAGGCCTGAATTCTCGCTCCCTGAAAATAGAAAGGTGTAAAATCACACGGCAAACTTCTCTGATAATTCCAGTTTTCGCCTAAAACATAACTTTCTAAGCCGATGTAGCTCATAAAAATTCCGGCTTCTACATTCAAACCATGCATGACGTTGAAATGATAACCTGCCGCCGCTTCTCTGATATATTTTAAATTGCTTCCACTGGTATTTTTACCGTGGTTTAAAGTTCCGTCAAGATCCTGAACTATTGAACCCATCTGTCCGAATTGAAGCCACAAACGGCCGATCATATTTTTGTAATTAGTTTCTAATCCGATACTTGCCATATTAATTGTAAATTCGTTGGAACGACCGATGGCGGAAGAAACAGTATGGGTATTATCTTTCGGATTTCGGAAATCGTAGTTGTAGTATGCGTCAACGTAAGTTACACCCGTTAAAATTGTTTCTCCATCCTTATCTTTTAAAGTTAAAGGAAAGTCTGTCTGTCGGTTTTGCCCGTTGATCCAAGTCAGGTCATAGCCGTCAAAAGGAATTTTAGAATCATTTGTCTTTAAAGAATCTTTAGGTGTCAAGGAGATAGAATCTTGTTTTATTTCCTGAGCTTTCATAGGCTTTAAAGCAAATAATCCTAATAAAAGAACGGCTTGAATAGTTTTTGATTTCATTATATAAATTGATAACAATGTGTGATGTTAATTGGAAAGAGTTTTTTTTAATGACTTAGGAGTTGGAGGCGTTAAGAAAATTAATTCTGTGAACGTTAAGAAAATTCTATTGTTTGAGCGCGGGACAAAAAATTGTTACTAAACCAAATATGCAATCCGCGCGAGTTTTAGAATTTTTAGAGAACAGAAATAATTTTTAGCCGACAAATCCAAGTCTTGAACTTTTGTTTCTTTTGTTTCAAGACAAAAGAAATTATTGAAGTTGATCCAAAGCAATATTCAATTTCAAAACATTGACTTTAGAAGGTCCAAAAAGTGAAGTTTCCGTTTGATTTTTAATTAAATTTTCGATTTTTTCAACAGAAATATTTCTCACTTTCGCAATTCTTTTCACTTGATAAGAAGCACCTTCCGGAGAAATATCCGGATCGAGACCACTTCCGCTTGCAGTCACCAATTCCACAGGAACTTTTACATTTTCCATCTCAGGATTTTGCATTTTCAACGTGTCAATTCTTTTCTGAACCACGTGTAAGTATTCTTCATTGCTTGGTCCTTTGTTACTTCCCGCGCTTCCTGCTGCATTGTAATCTACTGCAGACGGACGGCCGTGAAAATATTTTGGAGATGTAAAATTCTGTCCGATATTAGCATAGAATTTTTGACCTTTATAATTGATAATTTCTGCATTGCCCTGCGTTGGTAAAACTTTAGAACCCGCGTAAACAATACCTAAATAAATTCCAACGATAACGAGCATGACAAGAGATAATCTTAGTGCTGATAGAATATGATTTTTCATTTTGAATTAAAATTTTTAAGTTAAACGGATGGAAGATAGGAGAGGGATGATGGAAGTTTTGCAGTGTGTTTTAAACTTCCCGCCTCCAGCTTCAAACTCCCAGCCTAAAAGAACAAACTGATCAATAAGTCAATTAATTTTATTCCGATGAATGGAACGATAATTCCGCCTAAACCGTAGATTAAAAGATTTCTTCTTAATAATGCACTTGCTCCGATCGGTTTGTAAGCAACGCCTTTCAAAGCTAGTGGAATCAGGAAAGGAATAATAATCGCATTAAAGATAATCGCTGATAAAATCGCTGATTCCGGACTGTGAAGATTCATAATATTCAGCTTTTGAAGGGCTGGAATAAAGGTGATAAACAACGCCGGAATAATGGCAAAATATTTAGCAACATCATTCGCAATACTGAAAGTTGTCAATGTTCCGCGAGTCATCAATAATTGTTTTCCGATTTCCACAATCTCAATTAATTTTGTTGGATCATTATCCAGATCCACCATGTTTCCGGCTTCTTTGGCAGCCTGAGTTCCGCTGTTCATGGCAACACCAACGTCGGCTTGAGCAAGAGCAGGAGCGTCATTCGTTCCGTCACCCATCATCGCAACCAATTTTCCTTCCTGCTGTTCTTTTTTGATGTAGTTCATCTTATCTTCAGGCTTGGCTTCTGCGATAAAATCGTCCACTCCTGCTTTTTCAGCGATAAATTTTGCAGTTAAAGGATTGTCACCCGTCACCATTACTGTTTTCACACCCATTTTTCTCAATCTTTGGAAACGTTCCTGAATCCCGGTTTTGATGATATCCTGAAGTTCAATCACGCCCCAGACTTTTTCATTTACGGAAACAACTAACGGAGTTCCGCCATTTTCAGAAATTTTTGTTGTGGCTTCCTGGGTTTCAGGAGGGAAAATATTTCCTGCTTTTTCAGTCAGTTTTTTAATCGTGTCGTAAGCTCCTTTTCGAATTCTTGTGTTTTCAAAATCAATACCTGAAGTTCTGGTTTCAGCCGTAAAATCGATATAAACAGGGTTGGGAACGAGTAAATCTTCAGATTTTAACTGGCTTAATTCTATAATGGATTTCCCTTCCGGCGTTTCATCGGCTACAGAACTCAATGCCGAAGCTTTTATAAATTCATCAATCTGAATTCCGTTGGAAGGGTGAAATTGTGTGGCTTTACGGTTTCCAATCGTGATAGTTCCTGTTTTATCAAGCAGCAAAACATCAATATCTCCGGCTGTTTCAACGGCCTTACCACTTTTTGTGATGACGTTGGCTCTCAGGGCTCTGTCCATCCCAGCGATTCCGATTGCAGAAAGCAGACCGCCAATCGTTGTGGGAATCAAACAAACGAAAAGTGATATAAATGCCGCAATGGTGATCGGCGTCTGCGAATAATCTGCAAAAGGTTTAAGAGTAACTGTAACTATTATGAATGTGAGGGTGAACCCTGCTAAAAGTATGGTTAATGCGATTTCATTAGGTGTTTTCTGTCTGGAAGCACCTTCTACAAGGGCAATCATTTTATCAAGGAAAGATTCTCCGGGTTTGGTTGTTACTTTTACCTTGATTCTGTCGGAAAGTACTTTTGTTCCGCCTGTTACTGAGCTTTTGTCACCTCCTGCTTCACGAATTACGGGAGCACTTTCTCCGGTGATGGCCGATTCGTCGATAGTAGCTAAACCCTCGATAATTTCTCCATCCATCGGGATTTGGTCGCCGGATTCGCAAAGGAAGATATCGCCCAGTTTCATGTCGGCAGATTTTTTTAAAACGGTTTCTACCTGAAATCCCTGTTTGTTGTCTACAACTACTTTTGCAGGAGTTTCTTCACGGGTTTTTCTCAAGGTGTCTGCCTGAGCTTTTCCTCTTGCTTCTGCGATGGCTTCTGCGAAATTGGCAAATAAAACAGTGAAAAATAAAATGATAAACACCAGGAAATTATATGTAAAACTGCCTTGTGACTGGTTTCCTGTTAAGCTGAATAAGCTTACGATAAGCATGACCACTGTTCCGATTTCTACCAGAAACATGACAGGATTTTTAAACATGATTTTCGGATTCAGTTTAACGAAAGACTGTTTAATGGCTTCGTTCACCAAATCTTTTTGAAACAATGTTTGTGATTGATTTTTCATTTTTTGAAAAGTTATTTTTGATCATAAATCATCAAGTTATTTTTAACAGTGCTCACCACAATACCCCAATAATATTAGCAATGTCATGCTGAGCCTGTCGAAGCATCTTTATTGATTTAAATGAATTTTAATTATTTTGAAAAATATTGAAGTTGTTCCGCAATCGGTCCCAAAGTCAACGCCGGGAAGAATGACAGCGCAGCAATCAGAAGAATAACAGCTAAAGTCATAAATCCAAAGGTTGCAGTATCTGTTTTGAGTGTTCCTGAGCTTTCAGGGATATATTTTTTCTGTGCTAATAATCCTGCAATTGCGATTGGGCCAATAATTGGGATAAATCTTGACAGAAGTAAAACGATTCCTGTTGAGATATTCCACCAGGGAGTATTGTCTCCCAGTCCTTCAAATCCGGAACCGTTGTTGGCGGAAGATGAGGTAAATTCATATAACATTTCACTGAATCCGTGAAATCCGGGATTGTTCAATGATTTGGCTCCGAATTCCGGTAAATAAGCTGTTAAAGCTGTTCCTACCAAGATTAAAAACGGGTGAAATAAAGCCACAATCATGGCAATTTTCATTTCTTTGGCTTCAATTTTTTTACCTAAAAATTCAGGGGTTCTTCCGACCATCAAACCGCTTATGAATACTGCGAGAATAATGAAAATAAAGTAATTCAGAATTCCGACTCCGCAGCCTCCGTAGAAACAATTAATCATCATGGCCAACAATTGATTCATTCCTGAAAGCGGCATGGTGCTGTCGTGCATCGCATTCACCGAACCTGTTGAAATGACCGTTGTAGCAATACTCCAATACGCTGAAGCAGTACTTCCGAAACGGATTTCTTTGCCTTCCATAGCGCCGAGATGTGGATTAGTTCCCATTTGGGTAATTAACGGATTTCCGTGAGTTTCATTAATAACATTGGGAATCGTTAATGCTAAGAACCCAATGGTCATTACTGTGAAAATCGTCCAGGACAGTTTTCTTTTCTTCAGATAAAATCCAAGGGCGAAAACCATGGCAAACGGAATAATCATCTGTGTGACCATTTCGGTCATATTCGTCACATAATTTGGATTTTCAAGCGGATGTGCCGAGTTGGCTCCGAAAAATCCGCCGCCATTTGTTCCTAAATGCTTAATAGCGATAAATGCAGCAGCCGGACCTCTTGAAACATCAGCTTTTTGTCCTTCCAGGGTTGTAATATGGTCTTTACCTTCAAAAGTCATGGTACTTCCATTTGCAGAAAGAATCAATGCAACAACGATACTGATCGGCACCAAAATTCTGATCATAGATTTGGTGAAAAAATCATAGAAATTACCTAATTCTGTAGTTGTTTTATCTTTAAAAGCTTTGAAAAGTACCGCCATTGCTGCCATTCCTGTTGCTGCGGTTACAAACTGCAGAAACATTAAATACAGCTGACTCAAATAACTGACTCCCGTTTCGCCCGAATAATGCTGCAGATTACAATTTACTAAGAAAGATATTGCCGTATTAAAGGCCAGATCGGGTGACATATCCGGGTTTCTGTCAGGATTTAATGGAAGCCATGACTGATTTAATAAAAGTAAAAATCCGATGATAAACCAAACCACATTGATGGTCAGCATGGCAAACATATTCTGTTTCCAAGTCATTTGTTTGTTCGGATTGATGCCTGATATTTTATAAATTAAATTTTCAACAGGTTGAAAAATTGTATCTAAAAAAGTCTTTTTATAGCCATACACATTAGCAATATATTTTCCTAAGAAAATCCCGATCACTAATGTAATGGTGAACATTGCTATAATACCTAAAATTTCTGTATTCATAATTTTTTGATTAAAATTTTTCAGGTTTCATTAAGACATAACAGATGTACACAAAGGCCAATATTGAAAGGAAAAATAAACTCCACATAATTTTTATATTTTATCAAAAAATTCAACAGATTTGTATAACATCCAAAACAGTACTACGCATAATACGATTAAACATATCGACATCATATCGTAGCAACCAGAATTAGAATAGTGAGAACTACATACGATACCATCAATGCACTCCATTTTGAGTGCTCCCGTTTTTTGAACGTTTTTCTTGAAATTGTCATTTTTAAAATATTTTATTCTAATACCATAATGCCAAAAGAAAGTCCAATCTGTTAATTTTTGAATTAAGTTATTTGTTAATAGTAAGTTGTGCGTTTTTGTGGGGATATCAGAAAACAACAAAGCCTATCAAAATGATAGGCTCATTATTAAAATGATAAGATGTGTTAGGTTAAAAACAATAAGATATAAGCAACTTGTAACTCATAACTCATAACTCTTACCGTAACTCGTATTCTTCCAATTTGCGATACAGCGTTGCAATCCCGATTTCCAGCAATCTTGCGGCTTCGGCTTTATTGCCTTTGGTATATTGTAAAACTTTTAAAATATGTTCTTTTTCTAATGATCTTATGCTTAACGAATCTTTTCCGGCTGTAGTTTTTTCAGAATATAAGGGGAGACTTTCGGCGTCTAAAGTATTGTCATTCATCAAAATTAAACTCCTTTCAACGGTGTTTCGTAGTTCACGGATATTTCCTTTCCAGTCATTTTTTTCCAATGTCTTATAATATTCGGGAGCAACCTGAACAGAAGATAAATGTAATTTTTGAGAAAAGCTAGTGACAAAATTTTTAGCCAAAGCTTTTAAATCTTCTTTTCGTTCGCGAAGTGCAGGAAGGGTAATCTCAAAAACATTTAACCTGAAATATAGATCTTCGCGGAAATGACCCAGTTTTATTTCATCTTCCAAATGTCTGTTGGTAGCAGCAATCAATCTGAAATCGGATTTTGAAACTTTCGTTTCTCCCATTTTGATAAATTCCTTGGTTTCCAGAACGCGGAGTAATTTAGCCTGAAGTTCGATGGGCATTTCTCCGATTTCGTCGAGAAATAAAGTTCCGCCGTTGGCTTCTTCAATCAATCCTTTTTTATCCTTTATCGCTCCAGTGAAAGCTCCTGCTTTATGCCCGAAAAGCTCACTTTCTAAAATTTCTTTACTGAAAGCAGAACAATTGATGGCTACAAAACTGTTTTTCTTTCTGTCACTTCCTTCATGAATAGCATTAGCAAAAACTTCTTTTCCGGTTCCTGTTTCGCCTGTCAGAAGGACTGTTGCATCTGTTAAAGCTACTTTTTCTGCCAGTTTTTTAGCCTGAAGAATTAATGGAGAATTCCCGATAATCGATTCAAATCCTTTTTGATAGGAGCTTTTTTGGACGATTTTAGATTTATTGTCCTTTACTTTTTCCAGTGCTTTATATACCAACGGAATAATTTTCTCGTTATCATCGCCTTTCACCAAATAATCATACGCTCCGTTTTTCATCGCCTGAACAGCATCCGTAATATTGCCAAAAGCGGTCATTAAAATAATTTCCAGATGAGGATATTTTGCTTTAATCGATTTTATCAGGTCAATTCCGAAAGCATCGGGAAGCCGGACGTCGCTCAACACAACATCAAACTCGTACTGTTCGAGCATCATCATTCCTGAACGTGCTGTTGAAGCTTCTTTTACGGTAAAATTTTCTTGGGAAAGGATCATTCCTAGTAATTTCAGGAGCTTGATCTCGTCATCGATGATCAGAATGTTTCCGTGCATGGTAGTAATTTTTGGAAAACTACTGCAAACTTATAGAATTATTTTGGATAAAAATGAAGAAAACTTCGTTTGAGGGGCTGAGAACTTTAGGATTGGAGTGTTTTAAAGTATTTCATTATGATTACGGAGTTATTTTCACTTTTTTTATTTCAATAAATCCCAGTTTTCTATATTGAATATTCATTTGCTGGGTATTAGACTTAAATTAGGTTAAATTTTAATATAAATCAAAACTATAGATGTAATAATAGGGAAATTATTATTTGTTCCTTTTTGATTGCTTACATTTGTATACATTCAGGTTTTTAAAGAATGAAAATGAATTTATTTATGACGAATAAAAGATACAACGAGACGATTTATAAAGACAAAAATAACAACGAATATATCACAATTTCTAATGATGAAAATAAAGTAAGAATCTATACCCTGAAAAATGGTTTAAAAGTTTTTCTTGCCCAAAATTTTGATGCTCCGAGAATTCAGACTTACATTCCTGTAAGAACTGGAAGTAATAATGACCCTGCTGACAATACGGGGCTGGCACATTACCTTGAACATATGATGTTTAAAGGAACATCGAAAATCGGAACGCAGAACTGGGCAAAAGAAAAGGAGCTTTTAGAACAGATTTCAGAACTTTATGAGCAGCATAAAGCTGAGACTGATGCTAATCAAAAGAAAGAAATTTATAAAAAAATAGATGATGTTTCCCAGGAGGCAAGCCAGTTTACAATTCCGAATGAATATGATAAAATTATTTCTTCATTAGGAGCTACCGGAACCAATGCACACACCTGGTTTGATGAAACGGTCTATAAAAATAATATTCCTAATAATGAGCTTGAAAAATGGCTGAAAGTTGAAAAAGAGAGATTTTCAGAAATCGTTTTAAGGCTTTTTCATACCGAGTTGGAATCGGTTTACGAAGAATTCAACAGAGCGCAGGATAATGACTCGAGATTGGTGAATTATGAATTGATGGATGCTCTTTTTCCAACCCATCCTAATGGGCAGCAAACCACTCTTGGAAAACCGGAACATTTGAAAAACCCTTCTATGAAGGCGATTCATAAATATTTTGATGAATATTATGTTCCTAATAATTACGCGATGGTTTTGGTGGGAGATTTCGATTTCGAAGCCACGATTGAGTTAATTGATCAGTATTTTGGAGCGATTCCTTATAAAGAACTTCCTGAGAAAACGGCCATTAAAGAGCAACCTCTTACTGAAATTATTAAAAGAACAGTAAAAAGTCCTACAACACCAAGGGTTCAGCTTGCCTGGAGAACAGATGATTATGGTTCCAGAGAAGCTATGCTGGCAGATATTGTTGCCAATATTTTAAGCAACAGGGGAGAAGCCGGATTATTGGATCTCAACATCAATCAGACTCAGAAGATGCTTTGGGCACAGGCTTTTTCAGTAGGCTTAAGGCAGTATGGATATTTTTCTATCGTCGCTGTCCCGAAAGAAAACCAAACACTGGATGAAGCCAAAGATATGGTTTTGGAGCAAATTGAGCTGCTTAAAAAAGGAGAATTTCCAGATTGGATGCTTCCTGCCATTATCAACGATTTCAAACTGCAGAGAATGAAAGGTCTGGAAACGGCTGACGGTTTAGCCACCAATTTATATGATACGTATATCAAAGGAAGAACCTGGGAAGAAGAGCTGAATGAGATGGATCAGTATGCAGCTATTACAAAAGAGGATGTAATTGCTTTTTCGAATGAGTTTTTCAAAGAAAACTATGTCATTGTTTACAAAGAAAAAGGAACGAATGACAAGCTGCTGAGAGTGGAAAATCCGGGAATTACACCCGTAAAAATCAACCGTGAGGCTCAGTCCGAGTTTTTACTGCAGATACTGGCCGAAAAAACAACAGATATTAAGCCGGAATTTATTGATTATCAGAAAGAAATTCAAACGGATCTGATTAAAGATAAAAAAGTGAATTTTGTTAAAAATAAGTACAACGATATTGCTCAGGTACACTTTATTTTTCCTTTTGGAATCGATAACGACAGAGATTTAGGTGTTTCTACGCAAGTACTCCAGTATTTGGGAACTGATCAGCTTTCTCCTGAAGATCTTAAAAAAGAATTTTTCAAAATCGGGGTCAGCAATGATTTTAAAACAACTAATAATCAGCTTTTAATTTCCCTAAGCGGATTGGAAGAAAATATTGAAAAAGGAATTGAACTGCTTCAACACTGGATGTATCAGGTAGACCCTGACCAGGAAATATATAAACAATTTGTAGAAACGGTGCTGGAAAACCGCGCGGCAACTAAAAAAGATAAAAACCGAATCATGACAGCTTTGACAAATTATACGAAGCTTGGAAAATACTCGCGTTTTACAGATATTATTTCAAAAGAAGAACTTGAATCCAGCAGTGTAGAGGTATTTACAGACAGAATGAGAAAACTGTTCAAATATCCTTATCAGATATTTTTCTATGGTAAAGATTTCAAAAATTTCAATCATTATATCGGAAAATATGTTGAAGAAACAAGCTTAGAGATTCCTAAGGCTAAAGAATATCCTGAGCCTGAAACCAATGGCAAGGTATACTTTACAGATTATGACATGGTTCAGATGGAAATGACCAAAGTAGGGAAGGGAAATGCCGTAAATACTAATAATTTTGGTAAGGTAAATGTCTTTAACGAATATTTTGGAAGAGGATTGTCATCCATTGTTTTCCAGGAAATCCGTGAAAGTAAGAGTCTGGCATATTCAGCTTATGTATCTTATGCTGCCAACGCGGAGTCCGGGCATCCGGATTATGTGACGACTTATATTGGGACACAGCCGGATAAACTTCAGCTGGCTGTTGATACAATGGCAGAACTTATGGCAGAGCTTCCGGAGGTTCCGACTCAGTTTGAAAATGCTAAAAACTCGGCTTTAAAGCAGATTGCTTCAACCAGAATCACGAGAACCAATACTTTCTTCAATACATTGCGATTGAAAAGATTAGGTGTTTCTCATGATTTTAGAAAAAATATTTATGAGCAGATTCAAAATCTTAGTTTTGAAGATGTAAAACAATTTTATAAGACGGAAATTAAACCGATTCATTTTAATACAGCCATTATCGGGAAAAAAGAAAACCTGAACAGGGAAGCTGTAGATCAGATGGGCACCTTTACTGAGGTTAGTTTAAAGGATATTTTCGGACATTAAACAGAAGTTTGAAGAAATAAAGCTGGAAGTTTATAAGGTTTAAACAATATTTACAAATAAACTTCCGGCTTTCCTCTTCTGGCATCAGTGCTTTATAATTATGTCATTGCACAGTCACCATCTCCGTCCTGAAATTTCGGATCAAAATCATCAGGAAGATGTTGTAGCATCTGTTCGTGAAACATATATCTTCTTTCCATATTTCTTTGATGGATTTTAGGAAAGTGGTGAGAGTTTTCCAGCTTTTTATTAAGCTCTGCCTGATAGCTCACCAATACTTTAACTTTGTGTTTGACAATAAAATAGCTTAAAAAATCTGTAAATTGATCAGAATCCGATGCTGAAAAAAAATAGGGGATTTTCACATAACCGTCTCTTTCAAGAAGAAGAGCACAGCTTGTCATGTTATTTTTAGCATCAAAAACTTTTATCCAGAAATATCTGAAACTTTCGGAGAAGCTTGAAAATAAATATTTTTTTTCTTTAATCTGACCTTCAAGAATCCATGGATTTTGCATTATCCACTTTATTTCTTCACCAGTTCGGTTAGTATGAAACTGTGAAATAAATATTGAACTTTCCGGATCTACAGCACTGAGAATTTCAAACTTAAAATCGGGTTTTTTAATCAGACTGTTTTTTAAACTTACGAATGCATTCAACAAACGGTCTCCGACTGAAAACAGTGGCTGAAATGACTTTGTTTTAGGCTTTTTCAGAGGAATGATCGTCGCCAGCTCTGTTCTGAAGTAAAATCTTTTTCCGTTTTTGGGCTGAATGTATTTAAAGACTCCGATTTTGTTATATAAACTTTCGGCTTCCGGCGTAAATTCAGTGATGGCAATATTGCCATTGTATTCTTCAAAAGCTCTGTTTAAAAGACTTTGTGCAATTCTTTTTCCCCGAAATTTATGACTTACATATAAAGTACTCAGCCAGGCGTAGGAGAATGTTTTCCCGTCAATATTGAAGTTATCGGGAAGGCATCCAAGGTAACCGGCAAGCTGGTCATCATCATATGCGAGAATCAATAAGGGTTGATCATCATCAGCTTTCGGATTTTTAATCTGGGATTTTGCCCTGTGCTCACTGATCGGCAGAAAATCGTGTTTTTTGAAATCACCCGATGATACAAATTCTTCAAGCTGTTTTTTATTCAAGGTCTGCAAATAGATCATCTTCTGATAATTTTATTTTTGTTTAAAAATTTCTTTAACTTAAAATAAATGATTTCTTTTTTTAAGATTTTTGCTGCATTTTCAACCGTTTCCATTGGAATTCTATGGAAAATTTTGTCTACGCTGTCAAGTTTTATTCCTGCACTTCCGAAAATACAGAACATCTCCTTGTTTTTAAATACCTCATTAAAAAAAGCTTTTGAAACACCAAAATCGGTAAATGGAAATGCAAAACTTTCGTATAGAAAATGATGCTCTTTCAAATATTCAAAAGTTCTGTGGGTTGTTTCCAGCTGATGCTGAAGACTTAGCTCGTGATAGCGCGGATGGTCCCAGCTGTGAGAGGAAATTCCGAATCCTTTCTGAGTTAAAATATTTAATTGATCGAAACTTAAATAAGGCTTTTGCTCTTTTAAAAAAGCACTAAAATCAATATCCAGTATTTTTGCAGCCTGATCCAATTTTTCTCTTTCAGCATACCTGATTTTAAGAAGCTGAGTTTTGATATCTTCTTTTGAACTGAAAATTTTGTGAATTTCTGGATTTACCGTTGTCGTTTTTTCCAACCGATCCACGATCAGACTGGCTTTACAGCGAAACATGAGATCCTGATTATCAATAAAAGCGGGATTGATAAAGTTGACGGCATAAATACCTTTTCTTTCTAAAATAGGGACAACAATATCATAAAATTCTCTGAAACCATCATCAAATGTTAATAGCGCAATTTTCTTTTTAGGTTTAAAATTTCCATTGACAAATTCTTTAAACTCATCCCAGTTAACAAATTGAAAATGCTTTGAAAACTCATCCAGATCTTCTTCAAACTGCCTTACATTTTTATACTTAATGACATTTTTTATGTGAGGCAAGCTCTCATCAGAAACACAATGATAAACGGGCAGACAATATGGTAAAGGAAATGATTTTTCAATGTTTTCCTTTTCAAATCCTGCTAAAAAATTAATGATACTATCTTTCATTGCAGATCAAAAATAAAAAAAGAATCTATTTAAATTCATGTAAAATTTAAATAGATTCAAATATTTTATGGGTTAAAAATTACTTGATCACTTTCATTTCATCGATAAGCCATTTGGAATCGGCAAATTTATCGATGATGAAAAGGATATATTTGGTGTCAACCATGATATTTCGGCTGAAACGCGGGTCGTAATTGATATCACTCATTGTTCCTTCCCACTGTCTGTCGAAGTTTAGTCCTACCAGGTTTCCGTAGGCATCTAGGGCTGGGCTTCCTGAGTTTCCTCCTGTGGTATGGTTGGTCGCTGTAAATCCTACAGGAACATCACCGGTTTTATCTTTATAATTTCCGAAATCTTTTTTGCTGTAAAGGTCAATCAGTTTTTTAGGAACATCAAATTCATAATCTCCCGGAATATATTTTTCCATTACTCCTGCCAAATGCGTCTGATAGCTGTAAGACACTGCATCTCTTGGAGAAGATCCCTTCACTTTTCCGTAGGTAACTCTCAATGTTGAGTTGGCATCCGGGAAGAATTTTCTGTCTTTATCCGTCGACATTTGCTGAGCCATAAATGTTTTCTGTAATGCATCGATTTTGTTTTGCATTGAAGCAAACTGAGGATCAGCTTTGGTCATATAGGTATCTCTCATGGCAACATAGAGCTGATATACAGGATCTTTTTTCAATGTTTTGATCAGTTTGTCCTGATTGGAGAATGCTTTGTCGATATCTTTATTCAAAGAAGTTCCGTTTACTTCGGCTCTTCCGGAGATGATTGAGTTTTTAGAAATCTCTTCTATCGTCTGAATATTCTGAGTTTCATTTTTATATTTTTCAAAACCTGCAGGCAAAAATTGCGGAGCAGTTTTGTTGGCATATAAAGCTAATAATTTAGCGGTTACTTTTGCATCAAGCTCGCCACTGTAATCTTTATAGAATGATGAAAGCTTAGTCTTCAGTTTAGCCAGCTCACTGTCGTTCATTCTTCCTGCTTCTACAGAAGCGATGTAGGTGTAATAGTCACTTGCCAGTTTCAGCGTTTCCGCATTTCTGATTACTTCGGTGTAATAAGCATTATTTAAAGCAAAAGGCGCCTGGTCATTGTATAATTTGTTGATTTGATCTAAAGTAGATTTAATCTCATGATTTTTAGCAACTAATGAACCTTCATACATTACTTTTTTCTCGACAGCATTAGATTTTTTCAAACCTTCCACTTCACCGATCCATTTTTTCCAGTAATTGGCTACTGAAGCATATTTTGAAGCATATTTGATACGGGTAGCATCGTCTGCACGCATTTTTTCGTCAAGTGTTTTTAAAGCAACATCTCTCACGGCGATTCTTGCAGGATCAATTTCTTTCATGATCTTTTCAACAGCGATTGCCGGAAGATATTCCGTTGTTCTTCCCGGGAAACCAAATACAAAAGTGAAGTCATTTTCATTTTTATCTTTGATGGACACCGGAAGGTAGTGCTTCGGAACGTAAGGAACGTTGTCTTTTGAATATTCTGCAGGCTTGTTGTTTTTATCAGCATAGATTCTGAACATAGAGAAATCTCCCGTATGTCTTGGCCAAACCCAGTTATCGGTATCAGAACCAAATTTTCCGATGCTTTGTGGTGGTGCACCTACCAAACGGATATCTTTGAAAGTTTCTATTGTATAAGCATAATACTTATTTCCGTAGTACATCGGTTTTACAGAAATAGACTGAAACTGTTCTGTTTTTTGAGAGTTTTTGTAAATCTCAATATTGTTGGCTATTTTCTTCGAAAGCTCAGGTTCTGTAAGGTTGTCTGTACCTTCTAAAATCTGATTCGAAACTTCTTTGATGTCTACAATGAAATCTACGGTTACCCCAGGATTCGCAAGCTCCCCACTCATGTTTTTAGCCCAGAAACCATTTGATAATAAATCGTTCTGAACAGTAGAGTGCGCCTGAATCTGCCCGTAACCACAGTGGTGGTTGGTCAATAATAATCCTTTAGGAGAAATGATTTCGGCAGTACAACCTCCGTTGAACTGAACTACAGCATCTTTTATACTTGCTTTTTGAGGATTGAAGATGTCTTTAGCAGAGATTTTCATTCCCAAATCTTTCATTTCCTTCTCATTAAGCTCTGTAGGGATCCACATTCCTCCGTATTGCTGTGCAAAAGCCATTGCAGCTGGCAAAAGAAATACAGATAAAAGTATCTTTTTTGTCATAATCAAAATTTTGCCCTAATTTACAAAGAAAATAGGAATTGTGGATGATGTGTTTTGAGTTCCTGAAACCGAAATTCAAATCCCGGGCTCTGAAACTCTTTGTCGGCTTGATTTTTGTTGCCTAAATAACAGTTTACTATTAAAAATAAACATTAAATCATCACTATTATGAAACACCAAATTCAAATTTTAGGGATTTTAGGAATTGCTTTCCTCGCATCATGTTCACCAAAAGAAAAACCACAGGAAGTCAATCCTAAAACTGATCCGATGGCTATTCAGACGCCTATGGATACTACAAAAACAGATACTGCAGCCACGGCTCACAACTCTGCAAATTCTTTAGACTGGAACGGAACTTATGAAGCAGTAGTGCCTTGTGCAGACTGTCCTGGAATAAAAACGGTTCTGACTTTAAATAAGGATAAAACATTTACGATTTCTGAAGAATATCTTGAAAGAAAATCTAAAAATGAAGATAAGGGTAATTTCGAATGGGATGCCTCAGGAAGTGTAATTACATTAAACGGTAAAAGCGCAAAATATAAGTATAAAGTTGGCGAAAATAGCCTGACACAGCTGGATATGAGTGGTCAGCCGATCGATGGTCCGAATAAAGATTTGTACGTCTTCAAAAAGAAATAAATAATAGAATAGAGGTTTTTCGAAGCCTCTGTTTTTATTTTAAAACTGGTAGGCTATTATTTTTTCGTCGATCATCAGGTTTTTCATTAAGGCCTCATGATGTGAATTTTTACCGGTAAGAATCCAGGTAGTAGCAAGATTTCCCTGGGTATATTGTTGTTTTGACATCATAAATCGTAATTGATATTTTTTAAAAAGCTCTTCACAATGGGGAATATCATGGTAGTCTGTAACGGCAATTTTATATTCTCGGATCTTATGTATTTTGTCAATAAATTTCTCGAAAAAAGTAAGCGAACTCAAGATCAGTAATACCAAAACAGTTCCCAATAAAGATAAATAGACATACCCTGAGCCTACTGCCATTCCGATGGATGCTGTGGCCCAAATTGTGGTGGCTGTTGTGATTCCGTCAATTTTATTATCTCCTTTAAAAATGACACCGGCACCTAAAAAACCGATTCCTGTGATGATATTGGCGGCAATACGATCGGGATCATTAACACCGATTTTAATAGAAAGTATTGTAAACAGACAAGATCCGAAGCATACCAAAATAAAAGTACGCAACCCTGCAGATTTGTTCCGGTATTCTCTTTCTGTTCCAATGAATAAACCCAGAATAACGGAAATGAATATCAGCAGCAATTCATTTTGAATTGAATGATCCTGTAAAAATTCCATGTTTTGTATTTTAAACTTACTTATATAAAAATACGATAAAATTTTCAATGAAAAAGTACAGGTAGGTGTAGGTTTGAGGCCTGGAGATGAAGGTGGAAATTTGGGAATTAAAAATTTTAGTTTTCAGATAGAACTTCATTTTATTGTAGGGGTTAAGGCCTGTCGTTTCTTTGTAAATATTTCCTCATTCATTATGACCAATAACTGAAATGATGAGTTTGATTTTCCGGTTTGTAAAAAGACCGCCTCAGAAGAGACGGTCCTAAAAAAAATAATGTATCAGATATTAATATTAGTGTTTGATGAATTTTTGTGCTGCTGTTTTTTCTTTTGTGAACAGTCTGATGATATAATTGCCTTTAGGAAGGTCAACAACATTGATTGAGTTATCTTTTACAGATGTTATTCTTACAATTCTTCCTGTAGCATCAAATATTTCAGCTTTCAAAACTTCTGTTTTTGATTTTATGTAAACAACATCTTGTACAGGATTCGGATAGATGCTGATATCAGATTTATCGTTTTTGATGTCTGAGGTACCCAGTTTATTTTCAACGGTTGTCGTGTAGGTATTTGTAATAATAGGGTGGTTGTAATCAAAATAAATTTTAGCAGTATTGCTGAAGCTGTCTCCTGAGGTTAAGGTAGATTTGGTTTTTATTTTGAAAGAAACATAACCGTCATTATGGGCATCATCAAAAGGAAGCTGAATGTTTTCAAAGATAAATTCTATTACATTCGGACCTGTTGTTTTTGTTACAAAATTATGACTTCCGTTAAGAGCAATTAATGTTGAAAGGTCATATTTTGAGATATCAATTTCATCTTTCACAACGATATTCTGTGCATTGGCACTTCCTGTATTTTCAAATCGGATCAGATAATGAACATAATCTCCAACTTGAGTCTGGGTAATTGAAGTGCCTTCCAGACAGGTTTTATCATTCGGATCAAAAGAGTTGACAACAGTTTGATTCAGTGTGAAAGTATTATCAGCTGGTGTGTCATCACTCGCCCCATTAATCTGAACTGTGTGATGAAGGATATCACCGCCGTTTAAAGGTGGGGTTGCTGTTGGTGTATTCATTTTCTGCGTTACAGTAATTTCCTTTGTTTCAAACGGATGAAGATTGGTGAAATTCCAGGTTAAAAGACCTGTTGACTGTGCATTGGGAGTGACCGTTGAGGTCTGATAATCCATTAAATTATCATTGTAAGCAAGGGTAAGTGTTCCGGACTGTGTTGTATTTCCTTTGTTTTTATATACGATTTTATATTTTGCGTCGAATCCCGGAACTGCAACAGTAGTAGGAATAATCAGTACTTCCAGATCATGATGTGTCCCGTTGGCTGTTAAGCAGAAGTTTTGTGTAAGCGGACTTGTCTGGCTTGGGAATGAAGCGGTAATACTTGAAGGTGAGATATTAAAATAAGCGGGATTTTCAAGAACTGGAACTATAGTATGGCTGCCGGCAACTACAGGAATTGAAAAATCTCCTGACCCATTGGCTGTGAAACTTCCGCTTGATCCGTTTCCTGAAATATTGAATTTCTGAAGAGGTTTATTAATGTCGTTGGGATCGCAGCCATTGCTGTTTTCGTCATATTTTGTATTTCCCTGAATGGTAAAGTAGGTTCCTCCCGGGGTGAAATTACAGTAAGAATTGACTACAACATTATTATATCCATAGCCGTTGTTACTGGTAATCATCTGATTGATTTCGCCTTCATCACAACAAATGTATGTAAGGTTGGGATTATTGGCATAATTGATACTTTGAATCTTTCCGTTTTTGAGAAATAACGTCTGAAGATTATTATTCTGAACGGTTGGATAGGTCAATTGATAATTGTTGGCAATATTAAGGGTGGTAAGTTGATTATTTTCAAGTTTAAGAGTCTGAAGCGCAGGAAGAGCCGAAACATCGATGCTTGTTATTTGGTTGTTCACAGCTCTTATATAATTTAATAATGGACTCTGGCTTACATTCAGAGAAGTAAGATTATTAAAGCTGGCTTCAAGATTATTAAGTTTTGGGGTATTTTGCAGATTTAGAGAAGTAAGCTGATTGGAAGAACATGAAAGTCTTTCAAGAAATAGGTGGTTGCTTACATCAAGAGAAGTTAATGCATTTTGTGTAATTGTAAATCTTACAAGATTGGTAAGAGGTGCTACATTAATGCTCGTAATGTTATTATCATCGCAGAAAAATAATTTTAATGTAGTACTTCCTGCGTAATTGATCGTCTGGATACTTCCTCCTGAACAGTCAAGAATATTAAGTTTTGGTAAATTCGAAACATTAAGATTGACGATATTGGCTCTTCTTACGTAAATTGTTTCTAATAAGTTACAATTGGTGAAATTGACGGAAGCTAGTTTAGGATCGTCATCAAAACCCACCAATCTCAGTTTTTGCATTCCGCTTACGTCAATAGAAGTAAGATTGGCAAAATTGGAAAGGTCCAGATAAATAAGATTGGCGAATGCCTTTATCCCTTCCACAGACTGAATCTGATAGGTAGAAACGGATGTTTGATTGCTGTTATTGTAAATTCCGATATCGCTGATGGCCAAAGCTTCGGAAAGCTGTATTTCGCCATCGTTATTAGCGTCAATGGTGGTCCAGTTACCATTTAAATCTTTCGCAATCTGAGTTGCTGGGGTTGCGGACAATAATTTGGTCTTAAAATAAGGATCGGGGATATTGACAATTTGTGCACTGAGTGAAATTTGTGCTAAGAATAGCACGAATAGGTAAAAATTTCTCATGGTTTAGTGATTTTGATTGTTAAATATACAAAAAATATGATTCTGAAAAATATTTACTTTTTAATTTTAATTATAGACTTAAATCGATCTATGGGTGCGTATTTTTTAAAATTTTAACTGTTTTTTGAATAATATAAGAATGAATTTAGATTAACAAAAAAGACTGCCTTTGAAGACAGTCTTTGATTTTATACCTTTTAATTGAATTTAGTTTTTCACAAACTTCTGAGTCACCGTTTTATCTTTTGTAAATAGTTTGATGATATAGTTTCCTCTAGAAACTTCAGAAACATTGATGGAGCGATCAGTTATGCTCACAGATTTTAAAATTCTTCCTGCTGTATCATAAATTTCAGCTTTTATCACCTGATCTTTCGATTTGATGAATAAAATATCCTGTACAGGGTTCGGATAGATAGATACCGTATTGTTTTCTTTACTAATTTCGGCTGTTGCCAATACATTCTGAACGGTTGTTGTATATGTATTGGTAATGATCGGGAAATTGTAATCAAAATAAATCTTAGCTGTATTGCTGAAACTGTCACCAAGATTTAGTGTAGATTTAGTTTTGATTTTAAATGAAATATATCCATCGTTATTCGCATCATCAAAAGGAAGCTGAATATTTTCAAAAATAAATTCTATTATATTTCCTGAGATTTTTGTGTTAAAATTATGACTTGCAGTAAGAGGAACCAAAGTGGATACATCAAATTTTGAAGTATCAATTTCATCTTTTACCACAATATTCTGAGCGTTTGCTGTTCCCGTATTTTCGAATCTGATCAGATAATGAACATAATCTCCAACATTGGTCTGTGAAATGGTCGCTCCTTCCAGACAGGTTTTATCATTCGGATCAAAAGAATTAACAACCGTTTGATGTAATGCAAATATATTGTCAGAAGGTGTTTCATCAACGCTTCCCATGATTTGAGCAGTATAATGAAGTACATCACCACTGTTCAGAGAAGGGTTGGCCGTTGGAGTATTTAATTTTAAAGTTACGGTAATTTCCCTAGACTCCAATGGAAGAAGATTGGTGAAATTCCAGTTTAAAACTCCTGTTGCCTGAGAGTTTGGAGATAGCGTCGAACCCAGATAATTCATGACATCATCATTATAATTAAATGCCAGTGTTCCGGATTGAGTGCTCGTTCCTTTGTTTTTGTAAATGATTTTATATTGTGCATCAAACCCTGGTCTGGCAGCCACTATCGGAATGATAACGGCTTCAAGATCATGATGGATTCCGTTTGCCGTAAGACAGAAGTTCTGTGTTAGTGGACTAGATTGTGCCGGAAAGCTAGCAATGATATTAGCCGGTGAAATGGTAAAATATGTCGGATTTTCCATAACCGGTGTAATGGTGTGTGTTCCCGCCTGCAACGGAATTGAATAGTTTCCTGAATGGTTGGCAATAACATTTCCGGACGTACTTCCGCTGGTAATGCTGAATTTTTGAAATGCTTTGTTAAGATCATTGGTATCGCAGCCATTATTATCACTGTCATATTTCGTATTTCCTAAGACGGTATAAAATGTGCCGCCGGGGGTAAAGGAACAATACGTAGTTGCCTGATAAGTTGAGTAAAAAAACGGAGAATTGGTAATCATACTCTGAAACGTATTCAGCTCATTGTCGTCACAGCAGATAACCAGGTTAGGGTTATAAACGGCATTGGTCGTGGTGCTGAGTTTACCATTCTTCAGATTCAGAAAGCTCATTCCGTTCGTACTGCAGTTGATGCTGTAGAATTCAGGATTTTGAGATAAATCTAATGACTGAATTGAATTATTATGGCAATCCAGCGTAGTTAGAAGAGGATATATAGAAAGGTTAAGATTTGTCAGTAAATTATTATTACAATAGAGCATTCTCATATCAGGGCATCCCGGAGCGCTTAAATTGGTTAAATGATTCTCACCACAATATATAACACGAAGATTACTCTGATTCTGAATGTTCAGCGTTGACAGGTTGTTTTTGCTGACATCTATAATCTGCATGTTTGAATTGGTGAAATTAATGGAAGAAAGCAAAGGATTATTCCTTAGGTAGAAAACAAAAATATTCTGCAGATTGGAAGCATCAAATGAGGTAAGTTGGGTATTCTCAATATCCAGTTCTTCAATTTGTGTAGATCCGGAGATATTTACACTGGTTAGCGGACTGTTAAAAAGATACAGTGTTTTTAGAGAAGGTCTGTTCTGCAAGTCTAATGAAGTAATGGCTGTATTGGAAAAATGAATTCTGTTGAGCTGGTTACAATTGGTAAGATTCACAGAACTTAATTGGGTAGTCCCGTCAAAGGTTAGTTGTCCGAGTTTGGTATTGGAACTTAAATTAAGAGAAGTAAGGTTGTTCCCGGATATCTCCAATGATCCTAAATTGGTGAAAGCAGCGATTCCGGTTAGGTCTGATATTCCACCTCCATAGAGTCTCAATGTTCCGACCTGAAGGGCTTCAGATACTTCAATTTCTCCATTATTATTGGTGTCAATTTTTATATTAAAATTGCCGGAACTTGTTGATGCGATGCCATTGGTCGTATCAGCGGCAAGAAGCTTCGCCTTAAAGTTAGCATCCGGAATATTAATAATTTGCGCCTGAAACACTGCAAAAATCATCATAGAAATGATGAAATAGATTTTTTTCATGTATTATTAGTTAAGTTGTTGTCAATGAGCAAAAATAAATCATTAAGCTTATATTTCAATGGGTATTTTCGTTAAATATTTATTGTAATGATATGATGTCGTTTTTATTGCTAGGTTACACTGTTTATGAAAGTTTATACGATCTGGAATCAAAAAAGACTGCCTTTGAAGACAGTCTTGATTTTATATAAGCTTGAATTTATTTTTTCATAAACTTCTGAGTCGTCGTTTTATCTTTTGCAGATAATTTGATGATATAGTTTCCTTTAGAAAGCTCAGAAACATTGATCGAATGATCTGTCACGCTTACAGATTTTAAAACTCTTCCTGCTTCATCGTAAATTTCAGCTTTTATCACCTGATCTTTTGATTTGATGAATAAAACATCCTGTACAGGGTTCGGATAAATAGAAACCGCATTGTTTTCTTTACTGATTTCGGCGGCTGCCAATACATTCTGAACCGTTGTTGTATACGTATTGGTAATGATCGGAGCATTGTAATCGAAGTAGATATTAGCTGTATTGCTGAAGCTGTCCCCAATATTTAAAGTAGATTTTGTTTTAATTTTAAATGAAACATATCCGTCGTTATTTGCATCATCAAATGGCAATTGGATATTTTCAAAAATAAATTCTACCGTATTGGGATTGGTAATCTTAGTAACAAAATTATGACTTCCGGTTAGGGCTATCAAACTTGAAATGTCGAATTTTGAAGTGTCAATCACATCTTTTACCACAATATTCTGAGCGTTGGCTGTTCCTGTATTTTCAAATCTGATTAAATAATGAACATAATCTCCAACTTTTGCCTGAGTAATAGAAGTTCCTTCAAGACATGTTTTATCATTCGGGTCAAAAGAGTTGACTACGGTTTGATTTAACGTAAAAATGTTATCCAAAGGTGTTTCATCGGCTGCTCCAGTGATTTGGGCGGTGTAATGCAATAGGTCTCCGCCGTGTAGAGGAGGCGTTGCGGTAGGAGTATTCAGTTTGAATGTTACAATAATTTCCTTAGACTCCAATGGAAGAAGGTTTGTGAAATTCCAGGTTAAACTGCCTGTAGATTGAGTATTTGGAGTAACTGTAGATGTTAAATAGTTCATTACATTATCATCGAAACTCAAAGCAACATTTCCTGATTGAGAAGTGGTTCCTTTGTTTTTGTATATAATTTTATATTGTGCATCAAACCCCGGAATGGCACTTGTAGTCGGAATAATTAATACCTCAAGATCATTATGATTCCCGTTGGCAGTTAAGCAGAAATTCTGAGTCAATGGACTTGTTTGTGCCGGAAAGTTAACGGTTAAAGTACTTGGAGATATTGTCCAATAAGCTGGGTTTTCCGAAATTGGAGTAATTGTATGAGTGCCCGCCTGTAATGGAATAGAATAATTTCCTGACGAATCGGCAAGTATATTTCCGGAAACAGATCCGCTTGTTACTGAAAATTTTTGTAAAGGTTTGTAGGTGTCATTGATATCACAGCCATTGTTGTTAATATCATATTTTGTATTACCCATCACTTTATAGTACGTACCACCTGGTGTGAATGAGCAATAAGAGTTCAGAGTGATATTATTAAGCGAATAAGAAGATAAATAATTGCTGATCGGTGCAAAATCTTCATTATCACAGCAGATATATTTAAGACTAGGGTTATTATTGTTAATATGAAACCAGGATAAAACATTTAAAGCAGTTCCTCCGCTTTTCAGATTAATATCTTTTAGAAACTGATTGTCATAGATTGTAATATTTTCCAACAAAGGATTCATGCTTAAGTTCAATGTTGTAAAATAGTTGTTCGTGCTAGCAAATTGTCTTAAAGACGGGAAGATTGAAAGATCTATAGCTGCTAAACTTGTAGACATTAAACCAAAAGATTCTATGTTGGTCGTATTAATCATAGATAAGGTCGAGATCGGACTGTTTGAAAGGTAAACAGTGTCTAAATTTTGTAAATTATTTAATTGAAGCGCTGTTAGAGATGGACAGTTAAAAACTCCCAGATTATTCAGATTCGTACAACCTGTTAAATTGATATTATTTGTTAGAGTACTGTTTCTGATCTGAAGCCATTCCAGAGAACTCATGTTACTGAAATTTAAAGACTGGATATTAGTGCTGTTAATTTCCAGAAACTCTAAGTTGGGACACTGAGTAAGATTGATATTATTGATAGGCTGAGCAGAATTTTGATTATTAATAATCAAATTTATCAGTGAGTTGCTTTGCAGATTATAATCGGTAATATGGTTGTGTTCAGAAAAAATACCTGTTAAAGAAGTACATCCTGCGATATTCAGAGAGGTTAATTGTGAATTATAATTCATTCTCAGAGCAGCTAAATGAGTCATGGTACTTACATCAATAGTACTTACAGAAGTTCCAAATAAATATAATTCATCTAAATTGGTAAAGCCTTTAATCCCTTCAATAGATTGGATGTTGGCTCTATTTCCATAATTAAGATCAGAAAGTTTTACGACATTATCAGCTTCACTTTGCTGTATAATGCCATCATTATTGGTATCAATAGTAATACTGATGCCATATTGATTTTTTGCATAGCCATTACTGAAATTAGCTGTTAACAAAAAATTCTTAAAAGCTGCATCCGGAATATTCACATTTTGCGCCTGAAATAAAGCAAGCAAAACCATGCAGATGATGAGGTAGATTTTTTTCATGTATTATTAGTTGTATTATTTTTATTTTTTTATTGAAAGCAAAAATAAACCATTGAAAGTGTATCTCAATGGTTTAATATGTTAAATATTTTCAAAAATTTTATTGTTTTTCTATCAGATCCAAAAACTGCTGTTCGTCAAGAATTTCAATTGTTCCGATATCCTGTGCTTTTTTCAGTTTGCTTCCTGCTTTTTCGCCCACTACAAGGAAGTTGAGGTTTTTAGAAACGGCAGATATATTTTTACCACCGTGTTTTTCCACCATATCTTCTGCTGATTCTCTTGTGAATAAAGATAATTTCCCTGTAAAAAGGAAGGTTTTTCCTTCAAGAACATTAGACAGTACTTCATTCGTATTTTCACCTTTTTCAAGCTGAACACCGTAAGATTTTAATCGTTCAAGCATTAAGATATTCTCAGAATTTGCAAAGAAATCAACGATGCTTACCGCAATTTTAGCTCCGATATCTTCCACCTGACAAAGTTCCTCAACTGTTGCAGCTTTCAGGTCATCTATTGTTGCAAAGTTTTTCACTAACTTCTTAGCTACCGTTTCGCCGACATGTTTTATTCCGATTCCGTATAAAACTTTTTCAAAAGCTATCTCTTTTGATTTTTCGATCCCTGAAATGATATTCTGTGCCGACTTTTCAGCCATTCTTTCCAAAGGTAGAAGCTGCTCTTTCGTTAAAACATAAAAATCTGCCGGATTTTCAATCAGTCGCTCTCTGTAAAGCTGTTCGATCGTTTCACTTCCTAAATTTTCAATATTTAATGCTTTTCTTGAAACATAATGGATCATTCTTCCCACAACCTGAGGCGGGCAGTGAAGATCGTTGGAACAGAAATGAATCGCCTGATCTACAATTTTTATAAGCTCTGTGCCACATTCAGGACAGTTTTTGATGTATTCAATTTCTTTGCTTTCTTCCGTTCTTTTTTCTGTGTTTACGCCAACAATTTTGGGGATAATTTCGCCGCCTTTTTCTACATAGACGAAGTCGTTTTCATGAAGATCGAGTTTTTTGATAATATCCTCATTATGCAGAGAGGCTCTTTTTACAATGGTACCGGCCAGTAAAATGGGCTTCAAGTTGGCAACAGGAGTGATTGCTCCGGTTCTTCCGACCTGATAAGAAACACTTTGTAATTCAGTTTCCACTTTTTCAGCCTTAAATTTATAAGCCATTGCCCAACGCGGAGATTTGGCCGTGTAGCCTAGCTGTCTTTGCTGTTTTAATGAATTGACTTTTAAAACAATACCGTCGATTTCAAAAGGCAGATTGTGTCTTTCAACATCCCAGAAATTAATAAACTCCTTAACCTCATCTAATGTTTTGCACAATTTTGCCTGCTGAGATGTTTTGAAACCCCAGCCCTGAGCTTTCTGAAGCAGCTCCCAATGGCTTTCTGCAGGTACTTCTTCTGAAATATACTGGTACAAAACCGATGATAAAGATCTTTTTCTCACCTCTCCACTGTCCTGCATTTTCAAACTTCCGCTTGCTGTATTTCTTGGATTCATGAATGGGTCTAAACCTTCTTCCTCACGCAGTTTATTGATCTTGTCGAAATTTTTTCTGGTTAAATAAATCTCACCACGCATAAAGAAGTGCTCCGGGAAATCACCCTTTAACTTTAACGGAATATCCGAAATGGTTCTTACGTTCGCTGTAATTTCATCACCCTGGAACCCGTCTCCACGGGTCACAGCCTGAACCAGTTTTCCGTTTTCATATAAAATAGAAATTGAAGCACCGTCATATTTTAATTCAGCGACAAATTCTACAGGATCATCAATGGTTTTAATGATCCTTTTTTCCCAGTCTTCAAGATCATCAAAATCATAAGAATTGTCCAGAGAATACATTCTGAATTTATGCTGAATTGTAGGGAAAACTTTTGTAATTCCACCGCCCACACGTACGCTGGGAGAGTTTTCATCATAAAATTCAGGATATTGGGCTTCCAGATCCCGAAGCTCTTCCAGCAGCATGTCAAAATCATAATCTGAAATGGTAGGAGTATCCAGAAGGTAATAGTTTTCGTTATGCTGATGAAGCTCTTTACGGAGATCTTCTATTTTTTGTTGAATGTTGTCGGACATTGTATTTTTATCTTTTGAGCAAAAATAACTAAACTAATTTCATTTAAAAAATATGAGAATTAAATATTTTGATAATATTAAAAAGGCGTAACACATCCCAATAAACTGATTATCCATAGGATAAATTACCTGTTTAAGTTTATTTAACATAATGTTATAATTTAATTTAAAAAATGTTAAAATTCACGTAAAGGGGAACGGGGGAAAGTCGCAATACCTTTGCACTCAGCTAATTTGAAGATATGAGAAAAGTAAAGATTGTATTGGGATTATTATTTCTGAGTTTTGGGACAATGGCGTATGCACAGACTACGCAGGCCTCGATTGTAGGAAAGGTAACAACCATTGGGAATGCAGGCCAGGAAAAGGTGAAAGTAACGATTGTCAACGAATCGACCGGTTTTAAAACCGAAACGGAAACCAATTCAAAAGGAGAATATATTTTTAAAGAAATCCCTTTAGGCGGACCTTACACCGTGATTGTGAATAATGAGAAAAAAGAGGGGTATAATGTCAATTTCGGAGATCAGGTTACTGTAAATATGAATTTGGGTGATGGTAAAGAAAAAGCCATTGAAGAAGTTATTGTTACCGGAAACCTGAAAAATAAAATCGGAAACTTAGGAGCTGCAACAGCTGTTACTGCAAAGAATATTGGGATTCTTCCTGTAAATGGGCGAAATTTTGTGAGTCTTTCCGAGCTTTCTCCTTTAAGTGGAAAAGGTGGAAATTTATCCGGACAGCTTGGTTCTTCTACCAATTTTACCATTGATGGAATGACTGCAAAAAACCCGACTTCAGCAGGGGCTACCACGAGCCGAAGCAATGCACCTTTCTCTATTTCGATTGAAGCGGTTCGTGAGTTTAAAATCACAACCAACCAGTATGATGTGACGTTGGGAAGAAGTGGTGGCGGAACAGTAAGTGCCGTAACAAAATCAGGAACCAATAAATTCTCCGGAAGTGCCTGGGAATACTTAAGAACCAACTGGCTTTCGAGTCCTTATGATATCAGAGGGAATAAAAGAACCAATGACTTCTCAACTTCCCAGTTTGGATTTTCATTAGGAGGTCCGGTGATTAAGAATAAATTACACTTTTTTATGGCTTGGGACCATCAGCTGGATTCAAGACCATTGCTGATCGCTGATATCAAGTCGAGAGAAGATGAGCTGAGGCTGAATACGACTAATGAAACGCTAAATCAATTTCTGGATATTGCAAGAGCAAAATATGGAGTAGGAAATACCCCGCAGTTCGGAGCTTTTGATAAGGTGAGAAACTCTGATGCCGCATTTTTACGTTTAGACTGGCAGATTAATGATAAAAACTTATTGACCTTAAGAAATAATTTTACGTACGATTTAAATAAAAACGGTTTGGCAGATAATACGTCCATCAATTTCTTTGAATCTTACGGGAATGACAAAAATATGGACAACAGTTTATTGTTAACGTTAAGGTCAAACATAAAACCCAATATTACCAACGAATTAAAAGCTCAGTATTTATATACATTCCAGGATAGTTATCAGAATGATGAGCTGGGACGTCCGGTTCCGAGAGCTATTGTGGAAAATGTGATTTCAAGCGTCGGAGCTACGAATATTCAGATCGGGGGACACCGTTTTGCACAGGAAAGCTTCAGAAATAATGTTTTACAGCTAGTTGATAATTTATACTACAATACAGATAAAGTAAAATATACTTTCGGAGCTGATATCATGTATACCAAGGCAAAATCGGTATACGGAAGTGAGGTGAACGGAAGGTTCCATTTCAGGGAAAACTCTACCAATGCAAGTCCTTATTTCAACTTCGAAAATCTTACACCGTACAGGTTTTACAGAGAAGTTCCCTTGATGGATGATCCTTCTGTAAAATCAAATATCTGGAATGTTGGTGTTTACGGACAGTTTCAGACAAAAATTGCCAAAGGCCTTGATTTAATGGCGGGTTTAAGATTGGATTACGGAGGGTATCCGAAAGCGCAGTTTAATCAGAAGTTATTTGATGAAATGGGAATCCGAACAGATAATCAGATCAAATCATTTGTGATTCAGCCGAGATTCCAGTTTGAATGGAATATGAATGAAGCCAACAAAGATTTCCTGAAATTCGGAGCAGGGATTTTCTCTTCGGATATCAATAATTATATGGTTATTAATAACTTGGTGTTTGATGGGAATCATTTGGCAACTGTAGACGTTAACCCGGCTCAGGTCGGTCTGACTCCGGATTTCAACAGCTACAGAAATGATTACGGAACGGTTCCTACACTTCAGCAGTATCAGCTTCCGACAATCAACTACACAGGAAAAGATGCAAAAATTCCGATCGTTTACAAAGCGAATATTTCCTATACTCACTTTTTCAACGAGAGATTCAGAGCAGGAATCGCAGGATATATGGCATTGGGAAGAAACAATTATTTCTACTATGACAGAAACATGAAAGCGGATCCTTTATTTACGCTTGCTAATGAAGGGGGAAGAGGTGTTTTTGTTCCGGTAACCGCTATTAATGCCAACGGAACACTGGACTGGAAAGCAGGAAGAAACAATACTAATTTCGGAAGAGTTCTTGAGTTGGTAAGTGATGGTAAGGTAAATCAGTTCTCTTTCGTGGTAGACACAAGTTACCGTTACTGGAAAGATGGGGAAATCACGGCAAGTTATACGTGGTCCGACATCAGGGATAATACTTCTTACAACGGGAACGTGGCCAACTCGGCGACACTATCTACTCTGGTGCAGAGCGATCCGAGAGATTTGAGAATGTCTTATTCGGATAACCAGTTCAGAAATAAAGTGGTGCTTTACGGAAACTCGCCGACGATTGCCGGATTTACTCTAGGACTTAGGTATTCAGGAATTGGAGGAACACGTTTTTCATTGACCGCAGGAGGTAATGTTAACGGAGATTTTGTTGATTCTAATGATTTAGCTTATATTTTCCCGAATCTTACCCAGACTTTGCTTGATAATCCGGAAGCCGGACAGGCCTTAAAGGATTATATTATCGAAAATAGTAACAGAGTGGCTGAACGTAATGGTGGTAAAAATGGATTCTACGGTGTTTGGGATGTACGTGTGGCGAAAAAAATTAAATTTGAAAAAATCGGAGCTTTTGAATTGTCTGTTGATATTTTCAATGTGGCCAACTTACTGAATAAAGAGTGGGGCGTGAATAAATCTTATAACAATGCATCGCTTTACAGAATTACAGGATTTGATCCGGTAGCTAAAGAGTTTAAATATAGTTTGAATAACAGTGGTCTGCAGCCATTGGGAGGAAATCCGTATCAGATTCAGGTCGGAGCCAAATATAGTTTTTAACAATTAAACATTATCTTTATCTAAAAGTTTCACGGCTTTTATATTAATTATCTAATTATATTATGAAAAATTTTATCTTAGGGTTAGCAGTTTTAAGTACAGTTGCAATGAAGGCACAAACCCAGATTGTTGCGCACAGAGGATACTTCCAGTCGCAACCTCCGACAACGGAAAATTCAATTAAATCATTAGAGAATGCTCAGAAATTGAAGATTTATGGGGCGGAATTTGATGTAAGAATGACAAAAGATGGTGTATTGGTAATCAATCACGATGAACATCACGGAAAAATGGAAATTTCTGAAACCGATTTCAAAGAATTGGAAAAACTGAAATTATCAAACGGTGAAAAATTTCCTACCCTGAAAGATTATTTAAAACAGGGAAAAAAAGATGCTGATTTAGCATTGATTATTGAGATCAAACCAGCTAAGACGAAAGAAAAAGAAGATGAGCTGGTAGCAAAAACCATTAAAATGGTGAAGGATATGAAGCTTGAATCCAAGAGTCAGTTTATTTCTTTCAGCTTAAATATTTGTAAAGAAATCAAAAAAGTAGATCCGAAATTCAAAGTACAGTATCTGAACGGAGAATTGTCACCTGAGCAGATCAAAAACGAAGGTTTGGACGGATTGGACTATCACTACAGTGTTTTCCAGAAAAACCCGACATGGATTGCCGAAGGAAATGCTTTAGGTTTAATTACTAATGCCTGGACGGTGAATGATACGGCTGTATTTGATGAGCTGAAGAAGCAGAATATTAAGTTTGTAACGACCAATATTCCGGATCAGCTGAAAAGCAGATAATAATTTGCAATTTTTTACTTAGGTCTTTATATATTATTAGAACCTGTCTCCAATGAGGCAGGTTTTTTTATCCGATTATTCTGAAAACATAGGTTTTATGATTGTATTCATTTAAATTTGCAACTCATTATAATACACTGATAATTCTTAAAACTAAGACATGAAGAAAACTCTATTAATTGCTTTATTCGCATCCGGATTATTGTTATCCCAAACAAAGGATGTCTCATTTGGAGGATCCGGAACTACTTTCGTCAATACACCTAGTACAAGAGATATTGCGTTCAATTTTTTCACCAATCCGGATCACAGTATGGTAGTGCTGGGAAGCCCGGGTATGGGTTCTGGCGGTATGGGCTTTACTACTTTCAGGATGATTTATAAAACGGCTGAAAACGGAACGATGGATACATCATTTGGTACAGCTGGTGCCAGTCCGACTTCCATTATGGTGAATCAGGATCATATTCTGAGGTTGAGTGACGGAAAATTTATAACCATGGGAAGGCACTTTGGGCTTAATATTCAAAAGTTCAATGCGGATGGTACATTTGATACTGCTTTTGGTAATAACGGGACAATGGAAGGTATCGATATGAATAATGCCAGTGGTTATTATATTCCGAACGGTGTTATCGAACTGGCTAATGGTCAGCTGATAGTAGCCGGCGCCGGGACAGATACCGATAACAAGCTGAGAACCGTTTTACTGAGAATCAATACCAACGGTACTCTGGATACATCTTTTGGAATTAATGGTAAGAAATTTATCTATCTTAATACAAATGATACCGGCAGTGTTGCACATAATATTTTCCTTTCCAATAATAAATTGATACTGACAGGAGCAGATGGAATTGCTGTAACCCCTCCGACAAGAACTTTTTATGTAGCAAGACTCAATTTAGACGGTGCTTTTGATACTGCTTTCGGGAATAATGGTAGAATTATGAAAACTTTTACCAATGATAATACCAGTTATGTAGATGCTGCCAGGGATGACTCTGGTAATATATATATCGGTGGGTGGTGTAAAGCAACTCCTGCCAGTACAACGACTTCTACGAGAATTATGAAAGTAACGCCGGAGGGCGCTCTGGACTCTGCATTCGGAGATAACGGGGTGGCAAATTATTCTTTCTTAAATATCAATGGTTATAAAGACGAAATGATCAAGTCTATAGCAATAGGCTCCAATGGAATTTATGTGGGAGGCTATATGTTTGAGACCAGTTTTTATTATGAGCAGTATGCTTCTGGTTTTTTATCTAAATTCAATCTCGATGGAACCCCGGATTTAAGTTTTGGTAATAATGGATTCTATAATTTTTTTGGAGCGGATCAAATGATGAGAAGAGTTGCTAAAATTAAATTTGATGATAAAAAAAGACTCATTGTGGCAGGTGATTCTAAACTTGTTGACCGTCAGTTTACGTTAACCCGATTCAATATCGGAAACGAAACACTCGGAATTCAGGGAAACTCAATAATAACAGACGAGATTAAGCTGTACCCAAATCCTGCTAATGATTTTATCAGACTTAAAAACCTTAAAAGTGAGACGGAAAATATAGATTTCAAAATAACAGACCTGTCAGGAAAGTTAATTAAGACCGGACATTATAAGCAATCTGAGACTATTGATGTACACGATTTGGAGCCCGGAATATATTTTATACGGATGATCCTGAAAAATGGAAAAGTACATACTGAAAAAATCATAAAAAGATAATAAATAGAGCTTGCCGGATATGGTTAAGCTCTTTTTTTTGCAGATGTTTTTTTATTTTCTCAGAGAAAGACAATAAAGTTAAGCAAATATTATACGCTATTTGTATTAAAAATGCTTAATTGTTTTAACCTGTTGTTAACCAAATGTGTATGTGTTTTTGTTAAGATTAAATTAATATGGTGTTTAATAATTCTTTAATAAATGTTAAAATGGTGTTAAAACTGTAATCATAATGTCGTTTTAATTTTGCGCAAACAAAAAAGGATATGCGTAAAGAGACACAAAAGCTGTTGATCTTATCACTTCTGGGATTAGTCAGTGTCAATCTGGCGGCTCAGCAAAAAGCTAAAAAAGATACTATTAAATCCATTGATGAGGTCGTGGTGACTGCTTTGGGTATCAAAAGGCAGGATAGATCTTTAGGATATGTTGCTGAAACCATAAAATCAGACGAATTGCTGAAGACTCAGAACAATAACTGGTCGCAGGCTTTGGAAGGAAAAGTGGCAGGGTTGAAAATTCAGACTGCGGGAGCGGGACCGTTAGGAAGTTCTGTCATCAAGCTTCGTGGCGATATTTCCATGAATGCCGATCAGAATAACGCCCTTATTGTGGTAGACGGTGTTCCGATGAATAATAATACAACCGGAACGGGCTTTTCAGCTTATGGTGCTGGTTCAAAGGCGGATCTTCCGATTGATTACGGTAACGGGATCAATACCATTAATCCAGATGATATTGAATCAATCACCGTTCTGAAAGGTTCTACAGCGTCAGCACTGTATGGTTCAAGAGGAGCAGGCGGAGCAATCATGATTACTACAAAATCCGGAAAAAGCAAAAAAGGAAAAGTACAGATTACTTTAAATTCTTATTCTAGCTACGATACTGTTCTGAAATGGCCCGATTATCAGTACCAGTACGGTCAGGGAACAATGCAGAAAGACACCAGCGGAAATTATTTCTATTCCTATCAGGCTTCTGCTGATGGGGTAAATACGGGAGGGACGAGCAGTGCTTTCGGACCGAAATTCGATGGACAGTATTATTTCCAGTATGATCCTGCTACAGAAGGACAAAGTGCAACAAGACAATTGTGGCAGCCGTACAAAGACAATATCAAAGGGTTCTGGCAAACCGGAACAACTTTCTCCAACAATATCGCCATAGAGGCTTCTAATGAAAATACATCATTCAGATCATCTTTAACATATCTGAAGAATGAATGGATGATGCCGAATACAGGTTTCGACAGATTTAATGCCGCTTTTTCAGTAGATCATAAAGTCAATGAAAAACTGAAAGTAGGGATTAAGCTGAATTATAATAAAACAAAGAGCGACAATTTACCGGCTACCGGTTACAGCAACCAGTCGATCTCTTATTTCATGATCTTCCAGAATCCGAATGTTGATTTGTCATGGTATGCGCCGATCTGGAAATCCGGGAAAGAGCAGGTAGATCAGGTTCACCCTTTCAGTTCGTTTATCGATAATCCTTATCTGATTGCTTACGAAATGCTGAATGGGGTTGATAAAAACTTCATCACAGGAAACGTAAATCTTAATTATAAGATCACCAAAAATCTTGATGTCATGGTGAGATCGGGAATGGAATTAACCAATGAACTGCGTACCCAAAAAAGACCCTGGAGTTCTGCAAATTACCTTCAGGGGATGTACAGAGAACAGCATATCAGATTGATGGACCTGAATAACGATGTCCTGTTCACGTACAGAAATAAATTTAATGATTTTGATTTCAGTGCATCCGTCGGAGGAAATATCCGTTACACAGAATACACAATGAATGATTATCTGGCAGAAGGGCTTCTGAAACCGGGAGTGTACACCATGCCAAACGGAATTTCAACCATCATGAAGTTTGCGAAACCAAGTGATAAGCAGGTGAACAGTACCTATGCTTTGGCTACTTTGGGTTATAAAAACAAAGTGTTCTTAGATGTTACAGCGAGAAATGACTGGAGCAGCACACTTCCGAAAGCCAACCGTTCTTATTTTTACCCTTCGGTAGCGACATCATTTATTCTTTCAGATATTTTCAAGTTGACATCGGATAAATTTAATTACTGGAAACTAAGGGCTTCATGGTCTAAAGTGGGCAACGATACCGATCCTTACCAGTTGATTAAATATTATAACAATAGTGATTTTAATGGATCTATAGAAATACCGTCGATGTATCCCAATCCGAATTTACGACCGAATATGATCACAAATATGGAAGCTGGGATGGATTTCAGTATTCTTAAAAACAGAATTAATTATACCATTACAGCGTATCAAAACAATTCCAAAGATCAGATCGTGAAAATTCCTACGTTGTGGGAAACGGGCTACAGCACAAGAGTGATCAATGCAGGAGAAGTAAGAAACAGAGGGATTGAAATGACTTTAAATACATATCCGGTTAAAAATAAAAATTTCTCATGGAGCGTAAACGCCAACTGGTCGATGAACAGAAATAAAATTCTTTCTCTTCCTGAAGAATTCAACGGTGAGCCTTACACTATGGCAAGCGTGGGAGGAGTGGTGTATTATAATGCATTTGTAGGAGGTTCATTAGGTGATATGTATGGATATGGATTGATGTATTCTCCTGATGGACAGGTTATTTTTAATGCAACTGATGGATTGACGGCAAAGCCTACTCAGATGAAAAAGATAGGAAATGCTTATCCAAAATGGAGGGCAGGTCTTCAAAATGAGTTCAGGTATAAAAATGTTACGGTGAGTTTCTCATTTGACGGTCAGTACAAAGGGATGGCCTACTCACAGTCTCATCACAAAATGACGGAGCAGGGGAAATTGGAACATACTTTAATAGGAAGAGATAACCCTGGCGGTTTGATCATCGGAGAAGGAGTGGTACAGAATCCTGACGGTTCTTTCTCACCTAATACGAAAGGAGTTTTGGCGTCAGCGTATTATGCCGATTATTACAGAAGAGCCAACGTAGAAACGAATACATTCGATACCTCTTTTATTAAATTAAGAGATGCCCGAATTTCATATTCTTTCCCAAGAAGCATTACCGAACAGCTTAAAATCACAGATCTGACTTTAGCGGTATTCGGAAGAAATCTTTGGATGTGGACGAAGTTTCCATTATTCGATCCGGAAGCAGCTACCCTGAACGACAACCAGATCACTCCGGGAGTGGAAATGGGGCAGTTGCCGACAGCGAGAACAGTAGGTATTCAGCTTAATGTTAAATTCTAAAATGTAAAATCATGAAAAAATTATTGTTAAATATAGTATTAACTGCAGGAATTGGGCTAGTTTCAATATCGTGTGGCAGAAGCTTGGATGAGGTAAATGTTGACGAAAGCAGAATCAGTGAACCTGTAGCTTCAAAATTATTAGTGCCGATCGAGTATAATATTTCGGCTGTGAATTATATGAGAGCCAATGATTTCACATTTGATATCATGCAGGTTTCTCTTGATTTTCCTAATGAAGGAAATTCATTGAGCCGTTATTATATGACGGAAAATACAGGAGCCGGTTTTTGGAATAACAGCTACAAATGGATCATGCAGATTCAGGATATGAAAAAAGCGGCGATAAGAGATAATGATGTAAATTATCAGGCTATTGCAATGGTTTTGAATGCTTTGATGTATTCAAATCTTACAGATACTTATGGGGATGTGCCTTTTAATGAAGCATCAAGGATGGATGAAGGGATTTCTCAGCCTAAATTTGATCAGCAGAAGAATATTTATCTTCAGCTACTGGACGATTTAAAAACGGCAAACTCACTCTTCGTTACAACGAAACTTCTTACCGGACCTGATCTTTTTTATAAAGCGGAAAGTGATGTCAATGGAATTACCAACTGGAAAAAATTCTGTAATTCTCTTTCATTAAGACTTCTTACAAGGATTTTAAAGAAAAACGGGGAAGTAAATGTTCATGAAAGAATTCAGGAGATCATCAATAATCCTACTGTTTACCCTATTTTTCAAAATAATAATGAAACTGCAAAATTAAACGTAACGGGAGTTGCGCCACTTCTTCCGCCGATTGCAAGACCTCAGGATTTTACAACGGGAAGAGCGGCTTCAGCATTTTTTGTTGAAACGCTGAAGGCTAATAATGACCCGAGAATGGCTTTGTTTTTTGGTCAGGCTAAGAGTATCCCTGCTAATGCCAATATTGGATATAAAGGAGCTCCTTCAGGGTATGCCTACGGAACAACGTTCGATTATCAGCCGTCCAATATGAATCAGAATCTGGCAAAAGCACCTCTGAATATTTTACTGTATCCTTATGCTGAATTGCAGTTCACCTTATCCGAACTTGCTCTTAAAGGAATTATTTCCGGAAGTGCACAGACGTATTACGAAAGCGGTGTAAAAGCTACCATTGAACAATGGGGTTCTACCATGCCAGCCAATTATTTTACAAATACCAGTGTAGCTTACAATGGAACTTTAGAAAGAATTATGCTGCAGAAATATGTGGCACTGTTCTTTGTGGATCAGCAGCAGTGGTTTGAGAAAAGGCGAACAGGTTTTCCTGTGCTTCCTAACAACGGAGGGCTTCTGAATAATGGGAATCTGCCTCAAAGATTGATGTATCCTCCGAATCCTAAAGTTTTGAATACGACAAATTATCAGGCAGCAGTTCAGCAAATGGGTGGCGATGATATTAATGTCAAAACCTGGTGGAACCAATAATACAATAAATTTCGGAGAATTCTAATAACAATCCGCCGTCACTTCGAGTAGGTTTTGAAAAAATAGTATCGAGAAGTTTATTTAAATTAAAAAACTCCCGATATATTTTTCTTCATTTTATGACGAAAAACACTCGAGCTGACGAAAGTTTTAAAATCGAAAAATCAAAACAAATTTAAGCAAAAAGTAAAATGAATATAAAATTTTTAATGCCATGTTTGTTGGTTTCAGCAATGGCGTTTTCTCAAACTTCAGTTTCAGGATATGTGTTTGAAGATATCAACAAAAATCAGAAAAAAGAGAATAAAGAAAAAGGGATCGAGGGAGTGGCGGTTTCCAATGGAGTACAGGTCATTCTTACCGATAAAAACGGAAGATATAGCCTTCCTATTCAGGATGGACAGACCGTTTTTGTGATCAAACCTTCAGGATATATGACACCTGTTAATGGTAACAATCTGCCTCAGTATTATTATCCGTACAAACCACAAGGTTCACCGGCAGATTTTAAATATAAAGGAACGGCGCCGACAGGAGCACTTCCAAAAGAAGTTAATTTTGCTTTAAACAAACAAAACGAAAGTAAAAATTTCGATATTCTGGTTTTCGGAGATCCTCAGCCTTACACAGAAAAACAGCTGGATTATTTTAAAAGAGCCATTGTCAATGAGGTGAAAAATACCAAAAAAAATGCAGTATTGGGAATCAGCTTGGGAGATTTGGTTGGAGACAATCTAAGTTTGCAGAAACCTTATGCGGATGTGATGAAAGAGATCGGATTGCCGTGGTACAATGTAATGGGTAACCACGACATGAATTATGATGCAAAAGAAGACCATCTTTCAGACGAAACTTTTGAATCGAACTTTGGACCTGCTAATTATTCTTTCAATTACGGAAATATTCACTTCATTGTATTGGACGATATCTTATATCCGGATCCGAGAGACGGAAAAGGGTATTGGGGAGGTTTCCGTGAAGATCAGTTGAAATTTGTTGAAAATGATTTAAAATTAGTGGATAAAAATAAACTGATTGTCGTTTCTTTCCATATTCCGCTGGAGCATAAAAATGAAGATAATTTCAGAAACTCAGACCGTCAGAAATTATTTGATTATCTGGCTCCTTTTCAGAATGCTTTGATTTTATCGGCACATACCCACATTCAGCAACAGCTTTTTTACGGAAAAGCAGCGGGTTGGAACGGTTCAAAAGATTTACACGAATATAATGTTGGAACAACCTGTGGGGATTGGTGGTCCGGAACTTCAGATGACGCGGGGTTGCCGACTTCTACAATGAGGGACGGTACAGCAAAAGGATATTCTTTCATCAGTTTTAATGATAATCAATATAAAGTTAAATACAAAACGGCCGGAAAATCAGAAGATTATCAGATCAATTTATATGTTCCGAAAGCAGTTCCGCATCCTGGAAAAACTTCCGCAAAAATCATGGCCAATTTTTTCATGGGCAGCAAAAAAGATAAAGTAGAATACAGAATCGATAATGAGAAGTGGGAGGATATGCAGTATGACGAAACAGTAGATCCTAGCTTTGCAATGTCAGTATTCAAATGGGATACAACTAAGAATCTTTTCCCGGGCAGAAGACCTTCGAATCCCGAAATGTCAAAACATATCTGGACAGGGGATTTCTCTAAAAAACTTTCTGTAGGAAAACATAAAGTTGAGGTAAGAGCAACAGATATGTATGGAAATCAGTTTTCATCCTCTGAAGAATTTGAGGTTCAAAACCCGATTCTTATTCCTTAAGTTTTTCATTTTTTTTACTATACTTTCAATAGAAACCGACTTTATTTGAAGTCGGTTTTGTTTTGATTCTATAATTTATATCTATGGTTAAGTTTTGATTAAAATCACGGATTAATCAGGTGTTTAGAAATCTTCTTTCGTAAATTTGCCAAAAATAAAATTCTATTAATATGAACATAAACGGAAAGAATGCCATTGTTACAGGTGGTGGAAGAGGACTTGGTAAAGCAGTGGCTTTGGCACTGGCTAATGAAGGAGTGAACGTTGGGATCACGGGAAGAAACGAGGAAAATCTTAAAATGACCGTTGAAGAAATCAAAAACACTGGTGTAAATGCAGCTTATGCTGTTTTCACAGTTGATAACGAAATACAGGTAAAAGCGGGAATCGAATCTTTGGCAGAACAATTGGGAGGGGTTGATATCTTAATCAATAATGCCGGAATCGGTGATTTCGGAAGTATCGAAGAAATGCCTTCTGAAACTTGGGAACAGGTGATTAAAACCAATCTTTTCGGAGTGTATTATGCAGCAAAAGCAGTACATCCTTTTATGAAAGCAAAAGGAGAAGGGGATATCGTTAATGTAGCATCAACAGCCGGTTTGAAAGGCGGTCCTAATATGTCGGCATATGCGGCTTCCAAAGCAGCGGTGGTTTCTCTGTCTCAGTCTATGATGGCGGAATGGAGAAAACAAAACATCCGTGTGATCACATTGACGCCTAGTACAATTGCTTCTGATATGTCTATTCAGGGTGGATTGACAGACGGAAACCCGGATAAGGTTCTTCAGCCTGAAGATTTCGCAGAATGGGTAAGAGATATCCTGAAAATGAACAGAAGAGCATTGATTGCAAATGGTTCTATTTTCTCTACAAATCCTTAATGTACTTTAAATTTTTGGGGGTTCAATAAACTTTAAATGAATAATATTAATGATAGCGGACTTTGGTCCGCTTTTTTTGTAAGGTTTGAGAATTGTTTATATAGTTTCGACTAGCCAAAGGCCCGCTGAAACTCTATAAAAGTATAGTGCCTGTTTGATTTTTTGTTATTTATCATCCGGTCAATTATTGAGAACTTAAATTGCCGTTATTTTTTAATAAACGGGTTTTTTATTGATGTATTGATTTGTTTAATGGTTGTTATGTGGTTTTTTTGTATGTTTATGCCTGAACTATTAACACCATGTCAAAAATGAGAAGAATATTTATTCTGTTAAGTTGTTTTCTCGCTAATGTTGCTTATTCGCAAGTAAATGTTACGGCAACATCAGGAACAGCTTCAACAAGTTATACAACCCTTAAAAGCGCTTTTGATGCTATTAATTCAGGGGTACATCAAGGAATGATCAATATCAGTATTACGGGTAATACAGCGGAAACAGCTACAGCACAATTAAATGCTGTACCCACTTATACATCAGTTTTAATAAAACCGGCTCCCTCTGTAACTCCTGTAATCTCCGGAGCAGTAGAATCCGGGGCTTTGATAAAAATTTTAGGAAATAATGTGACGATTGATGGTTCTAATACCATTGAAGGGGCAAGTCGGGATTTAACGATTAATAATACTTCTGCGACATCTCCTGTCGTTGTCTATTTGGGATCATCAACAGGTACAGCTCCACTGGATAATGTTATTTTTAAAAATACAATCTTTATCAATGGAGCCAATACAAGTTCTGCTATTGTCTTAGGTAATGGATCGGCGGTGAGTAGCGGATATTTTAAAAATATTACTCTGGAAAACAATGATATTCGTACCGCTGATATAGGAGTCTACATTTACGGAAATCAAACAGATAAAACGGTCGGAACAGGACTTTTTGTTAAAGATAATACGTTGACTGCCGGGATTAGAAATATCGGAATTTATTTTCAGGGGGTAGGCGGAGCAGCTGTTATTTCAGGGAATACGATTTCTAATATTACCAACTCAATTCCCGGAACATCAAATAGTACAACGTATCAGATGGGCATCTGGCTTTCAACAGATACCAATAATACGGCTGTTAAAAACAATACGATCTCTAACATCTCCAATACAGGAGCGGGTATAAATACCATTACCCGTGGAATATATGTCTCCAGTGGTGTGACTGCAACCAATATAGAGATTAGTGGAAATATTGTTTCTGATATTGTATCTCCGGGATTATATTGGGATAGTATATGTGGTATAGGAGTGGCTGCTGCCAATACCAGAACTTTCTCCAATAAAATCACTTCTGTGCAAAATACTTCTGTAGCTCCGGCTTCAGGCATTTGTTTGGCATATCCTGTTTCAGATGCTGCAGGTTATGTGTATAATAACTTTGTATCAAATGTTATTTCAGTGGGTAGTACTTCAAATGCCAGGGCCAATGGGCATGGAATTTATGTTATTATCGGGAAAGATTACAAAATTTATAACAATACTGTAAATCTGAATATCAACCAGACTAATGCGGGAATTACCTCTGCTTTTTATGTTGATGACTTTGTGACTACAGTAGGAGCACTGGATTTGAGAAATAATATTTTGGTAAATTCACAGACTACAGGAACAAGATACTCTGTCTATTCTGTGTCGGCTAACAATATTTTTTCAAATATTGATTATAATAATTATTACAGTTCGGGTAATTTAGGATATATAGTGGGCTCTGTTGCATCTTCATTATCGGGTATGCAAACCTCTTTTGGTGGAAATATAAATTCTAAAAATATCGCTCCGAATTTTGTGTCAGCTACAGATTTACATTTAATAAACTCTTCTGTCAACTCAGGATTGGATAATTCAGGAACTCCTATACCATCAGTTGTTACAGATATTGATAATGAGATAAGAAATACTGCTAGTCCAGATATAGGAGCTGATGAATTTTCATCAATTCTGGCAGTTTCAGAATCTGTGAAAAATAACTTTTCAGTATATCCTAATCCTTTTACAGATTTATTGAATTTTTCTGATATTAAAGGGATTAAAAATATAATTGTTTCCGATATGTCAGGCAGACAAATTAAAAATTTAAATCCTGCTTATGAAATTAATCTGTCGGACTTAACCGCCGGATCTTATGTTATTTCTCTGATCACTGCAGATAAAACAGCAAAAACGTTTAAAGTCATCAAAAAATAATACGGAAAAGTATCGGAAATATATAATGAAAGCGGGTTAGCCCGCTTTTTTACGTGAAAATAGATCATTCCGGATAGGTTTGAAAACAAAAGCACAATTTTCCGGTAAATCAAAAAACAAGTTTTATTTTTGCAACAAATTATTCACATGCAAAATTATTTAGAATTCGATTTTAAAATTTCTCCGCTTCAGCCCTGGAGTGATATATTAATGGCAGAGCTTATTGAAATAGGTTTTGACAGCTTCACAGAAGAACTGGAGGGCATTTTAGGATATATTCAGAAAGATTTATTTAATGAAGAAGAGTTAAAAGCACTTCCGCTTTTTCAGAATGAAGAAGTGAAGATAGAATATACTTTTCAGGAAATGCCTAACATCAACTGGAATGAAGAATGGGAGAAGAATTTTGAACCCATTAATATTGATGATAAAGTATTAATCAGAGCCGAGTTTCATGAATCTGTTCCCGGAATGCATGAGATTGTTATTCAGCCAAAAATGTCTTTCGGAACGGGACATCACCCAACGACGCACTTGATGATTCAGCAGATGATGGATATTGATTTTAATGGAAAAAAAGTCCTTGACATGGGGTGCGGAACTTCTGTGTTGGCAATCTATGCAAAACAGCAGGGAGCAGGCGATACAAAAGCAATTGATATCGATGAGTGGTCTGTAGAAAACTCAAAGGAGAATGCAGCAAGAAATAATGTTGAGCTGGATATTGAACAGGGAACTGCTGAGAATTTAGGAAAAGAAAATTACGATATTATTTTGGCTAATATCAATAGAAATATTCTGATTTCCGATATTCCGACTTATGTTTCTGTTTTAAATAATGGGGGTAAATTATTACTTTCAGGATTGTGTTTCTTTGATGTAGACGATATTTTAGAAGTCTGCAAAGAAAACGGACTGGAATTGAAAAAGAAGCTTCAGAGAGAAGAGTGGGTAAGTTTATTACTTGAGAAATAAAACACTGCAAAATATTAATATGAAATCTCTATTTACTGTTTTATTTTTATTTGTCATTCAGGTTTTCTCTGCTCAGGAAGAAGAAATGGAATATGCGAACGGAATTTTTAATTTCGAAGAGAATAAAACCCAAAAAATTTTTACAGATTGGACGAGAGTAAGGCAGTCACCGAAAGTCGATGCACAGATTCTGGACTCTTTACCCACCAATCAGCAGGTTCTGATCGTTAAGCAGGATGAAACCATCTTAAAATTGGGCGAGAGAAGGTCAAACTGGTATAAAGTATCTTATCAGAAAGGCGATAAAACCTCCGAAGGTTATATTTGGGGTGGAAACCTTTGTGTCGGATACAGAAATAAAAACGGCTATGATTTTCTTTTCGGTCTCACCAAGACCATTAATAAAAAGGATAAACAGTATCCGGATATTATTATTCAGCAAAATATAGCATCCATTAAAGTTGTTGAAGGAAATACCTTGGTTGATGAGGTTTCTTTTGATACCGGTTCGGGTGAAAGCTTGAGTTATGGAACATTTTTCATTGAAAGCAATCATAAATTGCAGAATGTTGAATTAACCTTAAAAGCGATGGTTTCCGGCGAGGCTTGCGGAATTGCGAGCTATGATCAGTATGTTCTTTTTAAGGACAAAAAACTGGTTGCTCTGCCTCAGCTGATGAATGTTGGAGATGCAGATGTATACTATCATTCAGAAGAATTTGTTTTCCCTAATGATAAAGGCGGAATTCAAAATGCTTTCATCTTTAAAATGGAGGAAATGGAAAGAGATGATAAAGATCGTGAGAAAAAGAAAAAGTCCTCAAAAATCTATCTATGGGACGGAAATTCATATAAATTGAAATAAAAATTTTTAATTTTTATGATGGTAGTGAAAGAAAATATTGATTTTAGCTTATTAAGAAAGAACTTCGAAGAAAATGGTGTTAAGCTGTTTCCTTCTGATTTGGATGAAATCAAAGCTTTTCAAAATAAATATAATGTTGAAATTCCACAGGATTTGCAGGATTATTATTTGAAAATTAATGGAAGTGGAAATGAAACCTTAAACAATCTTTATGAATTTTATAATATTAACCGAATCAAGAAGGTTAATGAAGAATTAATCAATTGGACTGGAATTCCTGATTACAGTAAATTAAATTTCGACGGAATGGAAAATATTTACGTATTCGGAGAATATGAATTTAATTTTTATGCTTTTGGAATTGAATTGTTTCAGGATTTTTCTTCTGAAAACAAAGTTTTTATTTTTTGTGGAAAAAATTTTAAAATCATAGCAAATAGCTTTACAGAGTTTATAAATTTATACTTAAATAAATCTGAGGACATTTATATTTAAATAGTTAAAAAGGTATGGATTGTTTTGTTTACGCTTTAGAACATACTTATATTGATGAAACTCACCGTGACAGTAAGTTTTTGGGCTATTTTGACGATCCTGAAAAAGCGGAAAAAGAAAAACAAAGATTACTACATTTTCGGGGCTTTTCAGATTATCCCAATGATTTTTATTTGAAAAAAGTAGGATTGAATAAAATTCATTGGCAAAATGGATTTACAGAAGTTGTTGGAGAAATAGGACGGGATTATTTACCGGAAGATGATTGTGTTCCTGATTACAGCCAAATAATTAAAAAACTCAATTTAAAAAAGGTTTTTAAGGTAAGTCATGTTTATACAATTCATACATTTTTAGATGACGAAAGAGAGATAGGTGTTTTCTCCGATGAAAAAATGGCCAATGATGTAGTCGATTTTCTTAAACAAAAAGAAGGTTTTAATAAATATCCGAATGATTTTATAGTTAGTGAAATTTTGCTAAATGATTGGCAATGGAGCTCGGGATTTGGATAATGTCTGAAAATGATCTGAAAAAATCACAATGAGTTTTAAGTTTTTTCAGCTTTTCACTATATCTTTCGCTTCGCTACATAAAAGGATGTCGTTGTATTCGGGGCTAGGTTTATGCTTATTTAAAGGTTTGTAATAAAAACAAAAAAACTCACAATGAATTGTGAGTTTTCGTGAGCGCGAAAGGATTCGAACCTTTGACCGTCTGCTTAGAAGGCAGATGCTCTATCCAGCTGAGCTACGCACCCTAAAGGCTTTTGTTGTCGGGGCGGCAGGATTCGAACCTGCGACCTCCTGGTCCCAAACCAGGCGCGATGACCGGACTACGCTACGCCCCGATTGAGGTCATCTAAAACAGTGTGTATTACCTTGTTTTTTGTGGTTGCAAATATATAATGTTTTTTTGAATTGTGAAAATAAAATGTGAAATAATTTTAATTAATATTTCAGGATATTTTTTTATTGAATTTATAAGGTTAATAACCATGGTGTTAGAGTGAATTATTTTAACAATAAAAAATTGAAGTTTTATCCATATTTTCTTTGTTAATGGCGATTTCAAGGATTTTTAATATTTTAGATTAAGAGATAATCATATCGTATATTTTAAACTTAAGAGTTTATTCGGGAAAAATAATGAGACTAAAATAGGAGTGGAAAACGTAAATTTACAATATTATGAAGATAGATGTAACTGCTTAAAAACAAAAATGGATTGAAATACAAAAGTGATACGTATGCAGATCAAAAAAGAGGTCTGAAATTGCTTAAGAATAAATCAAAATGACTGAGGTTATTATTTTGGCGGTTAAAGGAATTGACGATCAGGAATTGCTTGAATTTACGGGAAGTTTTATTAAAAACTGAATTAGAATAAAAATGAAAGCTGAAAAATTGAAATAGACAATTAAAAATGTAAGAGAATATTTAATTTTTAAGAATAATTTAGTTTAAAAAAACAAAAAACCTCACAACAAAAGTTGCAAGGTTTATGTGAGCGCGAAAGGATTCGAACCTTTGACCGTCTGCTTAGAAGGCAGATGCTCTATCCAGCTGAGCTACGCACCCATTAGGGTTGATTCTCGCTTAGTTAAAATAAGCGCGTTAAAAAAGTCGGGGCGGCAGGATTCGAACCTGCGACCTCCTGGTCCCAAACCAGGCGCGATGACCGGACTACGCTACGCCCCGAAAAGATATATAGAAAAAGCGGAGGGTAAGGGATTCGAACCCTTGCGACACTTTCGCGTCGACAGTTTAGCAAACTGCTCCATTAACCACTCTGGCAACCCTCCTGTTTATCTTGTTTTTTAATGATCGTTGTTCCGTTATTGCGAGTGCAAATATAGAACAGATTTCTTTATTTACCAAATATTTTTCAAGAAAAATTTGTGTATTTTTGAGGTAATAAATGATTAAAAAATTAAACTAATGCGTAAGACATTATATATCATCGGATTAAGCGCTTTTGTTTTTTCGTGTACTCCACAAAAAAATATTACGAAAAGTTCATATAAGCCTAAAAACCCAGTGACACAGCCAAAAACTGCTGTAAAACCTCAGACTCCGGAAAAGCCCAAAACGCAAATTACAAATGATCATGGAGTAGAATTTTATACTACCAATATAGCAGATCCTGCAAAAAATGATAATACGGCAAGTTATGGTTCAATAGTCTCTGCAAAACCTGCAGGATATAAAGTGGTAAAAACCTATTTTCCGGCCATTGCTCAGAATTTCAGACAGAGATATTTGATCTTACATTATACGGCGCTTCCGGATGATAAGTCAATCACTGTTCTTACTCAGCAGTCGGTGAGTGCACATTATCTTGTAAATAATACAGGAGATAATGAAATCTACCAGTTGGTTGACGAAAACAAACGTTCGTATCACGCAGGAGTAAGTGCCTGGAGAAACGATAAAAATCTTAACGATACTTCTATCGGAATTGAAATTGTAAATGCAGGGTACACTGCTGATGCTACCGGAAAAAGAATATTTGCAGTCTTTAATGATGATCAGGTAAAAAAAGTGGCAGCTTTAGCCAAAGATATTATTACAAGATATAATATTCCTCCGACAAATGTTCTGGCACATTCGGATATTGCTCCGACAAGAAAGCAGGATCCGGGACCTATGTTTCCATGGAAGAAGTTGTATGATGAATACCAGATCGGAATGTGGTATGATGAAGCTTCGAAACAAAACTTTGTAAGTCTCGGACAGGTTGACTTTGCTGCAAAATACAACGAGCCTTCTTTTGTATACAGTGTACAGACCGCATTACAGAAATTCGGATACGCCCTTGACCTAAGCGGAAAATGGGATGACATGACCAAAAAAACAATTGAAGCCTTTCAGTATCATTTCCGCCCTCAAAACTATGACGGGATCATGGATATAGAAACATGGGCAATATTGCAATCTTTAAATCAGAAATATCCCGTAAAATAAGTAATTTTGAAGCGCATTCGTAAAGGATGCGTTTTTACTGTTCAAAATAAAACACATTAAAAAAATCTGTAATGGAAAATTTCAGAAAAGAAAGCGATCTACTGGGTGAACTGGAAGTTCCGGTAAATGCTTATTATGGAGTTCAGACTCAAAGAGCAATCAATAATTTTAAAATTTCAGGACAGCTGCTGTCTTCATATCCCGATTTTATCAAAGGGCTGGCTTTTGTAAAAAAAGCAGCTGCAAAAACAAATTATGAATTGGGATTACTGGATGAAAGTTTATATTTCAAAATTGCAGAAACCTGCGATGAGCTTATTGATGGTAAACTTCATGAGCAATTCCCTGTAGATATGATTCAGGGTGGGGCTGGTACTTCAATTAATATGAATGCCAATGAGGTAATTGCCAACAGAGTACTGGAGAAATTAGGTAAACATAAAGGGGAGTACGAATTTTGCTCACCCAATGATCATATCAATCTTTCACAATCTACAAACGATGCATATCCTACCGCAATCAAGATGGGATTATTGCATATGAACATCGGTTTGGTGGAAAGACTTAAAAAAATCGTTGCTGCTTTCCGTGCAAAAGGACAGGAATTTCAGGATGTTATTAAAATGGGAAGAACACAGCTTCAGGACGCTGTTCCGATGACATTGGGGCAGGAATTTGAAGCATTTGCAGCAACGTTAGAAGAAGATATTTCTAAATTAAATAACAACGCAGATCTTTTTGTAGAAGTTAACATGGGAGCTACAGCGATCGGAACAGGTTTGAATGCACCAGTTGGATATGCTGCCTTGTGCGCGAAAAATCTGGCTCAACTAACAGGTTTTCCTGTGATTTCCGCTCCGGATTTGGTTGAGGCAACACCTGATACAGGTTCTTATGTGATTTATTCTTCAGCGATGAAGCGTCTGGCTTTGAAATTATCGAAAATATGCAATGATTTAAGATTGCTTTCTTCAGGGCCAAGAGCCGGACTTTTTGAAATCAATCTTCCTCCAATGCAGCCGGGATCATCTATTATGCCGGGAAAAGTAAATCCTGTAATCCCGGAAGTAGTGAATCAGGTATGTTTTAAAGTAATTGGAAATGATCTGACGGTAACTTTTGCTGCCGAAGCAGGACAATTACAGCTTAACGTAATGGAGCCGGTACTTTCGCATGCAATTATGGAAAATATCAATTTTCTTTGCAATGCTTTGGATACGCTTCGTGATAAATGTGTAACAGGTATTACGGCCAATAAAGAAGTTTGTTTAAACATGGTGAAGCACAGCATCGGAATTGTAACGGCACTTAACCCATACATTGGTTATAAACAGTCTACCCAGATTGCAAAAGAGGCTTTGGAAACAGGAAAAAGTGTCTATAACCTGGTGTTGGAAAAGGGAATTCTCTCTCAGGAAAAGCTGGACGAGATTCTTGATCCTAAAAACATGTTGAAACCTCATAGCAAATAATATTTCGTGAGTAAAATAAAAAAAACAGTTCAGGCATTACAAAATATAGCTCAGGAGCCTAGTTTGCTCAATCTTGTGCTTAATGACCGGGAAGTAAGGAAAAAAGAATTTCTTAAAAAATATCCTCATTTAGAAACCCTTCCTCAGATCAGTTTTTTTGATCTGAGTGAGGATTTTGAGGAAAATATTGATATCTGTTTCTTAGACGGAGCTTCTCTTCCTACGGATTTAGCCCTGTTAAAAACTCTGGCGAAAGGAAAAGAATCGTATTTTGAGATCGGAACATGGAGAGGAGAAAGTGTCTGGAATGTGGCTAAGGTAATTGATGACTGTACAACATTAAATCTTTCGCATCAGGAAATTCTGGAATTGGGTATCGACAGAAAATATGCAGATCTTCACGGAATTGTTTCTAAGAAAAATCCTGCAATCCTTCATTTGGAGGGCAATTCAAAAAATTATGATTTTGCGGGTTTAAATAAAAAATACGACTTTATTTTTATTGACGGGGACCATTCGTATGAAATGGTGAAAAATGATACAGAGAAAGTTTTCCAGCATCTTGTTCATGAGAATACGGTTGTTGTGTGGCATGATTATGCTTTTAACCCGGAAAAAATCCGTTATGAAGTTTTTCAGGGGATTCTGGACGGTCTGCCCGGAGAGTTTCACCAAAATCTATATCATGTGGCCAATTCAATTTGTGCAGTCTTCATTAAAGGCAGCTTTAAAACAAAGAAATTTGAAAATTTAAATGAGCCCGAATTTTTATTTGAAGTAAATTTGAAAATAAAAAAATAAGGTGAGGTTTTTAATTATCATTCCTGCTCATAACGAAGAAAATAATCTTTCCTACACATTGGAATCTTTAGAAAATCAAAGTTTTAAAGATTTTAAAGTTGTTGTTGTTAATGATGGATCTGTTGATAAAACGCCGGATATTATCAGAGGTTTTATGGCAAGAGATTCACGTTTTGAAACTGTTAACCTTGAAAAATCAGCTCATCAACCAGGGTCAAAAGTCGTAAGCGCCTTTAATAATGGTTTAAAAACTCAGAATATCAACGAGTTTAATGTCATTTGTAAATTTGATGCAGATATTATCCTGCCTGAAAATTATCTTAAAACGATAGAAAATGCTTTTCAGGAAAATCCGACATATGGGCTGATAGGAGGATTGCTGTATATTGAAAAAAATGGAGATTGGGTATATGAAGGAAATTCCAATAAGCATCATGTAAGAGGACCGATGAAAGCCTATCGAAAAGAATGCTTTCTTGCTATGGGAGGGCTGCGCGAAACCCTTGGCTGGGATAATATAGATTCTGTTTTGTTGGATAATCTGGGCTGGAAAGAGATCGTTTTTCCTGAGTTGCATGTGAAGTTAATCAAGGTAAAAGGAGCTGATTATACGATAAAACCTGCCGATTATTACGGAAGATATTTCTATTTTTTAGGGTTAAACAGATTCTTAACTTATATTGCGGCTTCAAAGGAAGCCATGAAAAGTAAGTCGCCTGATTTCTTTATTCAGATTGTGAAATCTTACGAAAATTGCCGTTCAAATAAACTCGAACTGAAGATATCAAAAGAAGAGCAAAAGATTGTCAATAACAAGCGTTGGCAACTACTGAAAAAGAAGTGGCTGAAATTATAATTTCTGCTGTAAATAGAGACCTATAAGTCATCCTGAACCTTTTGAAGGCTGACTTTTTCACAGAATTCAATAGATTTAGTTAAAATTTCAACATTTGAAAAAAATAGCCTACATAGAAATAGATAACCATCATGCGGAAGTTGCTTTGTCATTCATGGAAATTATGGAGGGCTCCCAGCAGTTTTCAGTGGATTATTATTTCTCCGAAAAAATAAAAAAACAAGTGGGAAGAGAAGGTTATATTTTTGTTTCTGACAGTTCAATGATTATAGATCAGTTAAAGGAAAAGAAATATGATCTTATTGTTATCGGAACTGTACATCGTTTTTTCAATACTTTTCAGGCTATTGTTCAGCGTTATAATACGGCAGTTATTGCCCATAATCTGAATTTTGTAAAGGCTTCCAAATTCGGGTTATTTAAAAATATTTTCAAAGAAGATATGATTTACAGGCTTAAGTTATGGCTGAAAGAAGGTTTGTTTTGTGTGCCAAAAGTATATGAAACGGCAAAACTTCTGGTACTCGATGAGTCACTTTTATCCGAGGAATATCAGTTTTTGCCTATTTTTTACAACAAAAATTTTGATAAAACGAATGATGAAGTTCTTACTGTTGTTATTCCTGGGGGAGTTTCTCAGAAACGAAGAGATTATAAAAAAGTGATCTCAAAAATAAAAGAGCTTGAAAATCAGTTTAAAGTGGGGGAGGTTCTTGAAAATAAATTAATTGAATTCGTATTTTTAGGAAAAGTTGTTGAAAAGGATGAGTTAAAGGAAATAACTGATTTGGAGCGGGCTCTTGAATATGTTAACATCACTTATTTTACAGAAAGAGTTTCTCAGACTGATTTTGAAAAATGGATGAATAAAGCAGATGTTCTGTGGTGTCCTATTCAACGCAATACCAGGTTTTTCAGTCAAAAAGAAGTGTATGGACTTACAAAAATGACGGGTAATATAGGCGATGCCATTAAGTATGGTAAAATGGCTGTTTTTCCTGCTGATTATCATTCAGAGCTAGGCTTTATTGTTCCTGAACAGAAGGACGTGATGACACAGTTTCAGAAACTGAAGACCAGTAGTTTTGATTTTCAGACTGACTATAATAAAGCAACAGTACAGGCTAAGCTCGAAAAAATTTTGGAAGGCTTGATTTCTATTTAAATTTAAACATACTTTTGATGAAATTCTTATTCAAATAATCCTCAATCGGAAAGATTTTAGTGAAATAATTCCCAATATAGATCAGGATCAGAACAACTGCCGGTTTGTAAAAAAGATTAATGAAATTATTATCAAAATTAGGCAAAACAATGGCCACCGTAATGGCTAGTGTGCAGATAATAGAAACAAAAATCATTTCAATAGTCAATGGTGAAACTTTAAACATAATGTAGTTGAAAATGATTTTCACGACATTGTAAGTGGTTAAAGAGATGGCAGTGGATAAAGCGATTCCAATGAGTTTTAAGTCTGTATTTTTAATGAAATAAAGATTTAACCCGATCGTTAGCCCCGCCAATAAAAGCATGACCAGAATATTGAATTTATAATACTTTGAAAGTGAAATAATATTCCCGTTGAATCCTGTTGCCAAATCCAGTAAAACCGCTGATCCCCAAATCCATACCACAGGTTCGTATTCTCTCAGCATTGTACCGTTTTTAGGCATAAACTGTGTCAGATAAGGAAACCCTACCATAATACACGAAAATAAAACAGCGCCTAAAAAATATAATGTAAGAGAGGTTTTCTTGTGGAATTTATCCAGTCCCTCCATATCTCCGTCTGCAAGATTTTTGCTGATAATGGGAGCTGAAACATTGAATAATCCCAGTTGAGGAATCGAAATTAGCGAAATTAAAGCATATAGAACCGCATAAATTCCATTTTCTTCCATTCCCATAAATTCGCCGATCATAAGACTGTTAATGGCCAGATAGTTTCCAAAAGTTCCCAGAAATCCAAAGAAACTATAATTAAAAAACTCTTTCCAGAAGCCGTCTTTCTTGAAATAATCAGTGCTGAAATCCAGATTTATCTTTTCTAATTTATTGGTGTAATAAATATAACCGAAGAGCATTAAAGCAAACATTCCGAAGAAGAAGGCAAAAGCAATGTTTTGTGATAGAGAAAAATAAATAACCAGGCAGAAAGCGCCTAAATTGGCTATTTTTGGAATGAGATTGTCAAAAATATTAGAAACAACGATTCTTTTGTAGTTTGAAATGTATTTATTGAAAACAGCACAGAATGATAGGATAATGACCAGTGGTAAGATAATTTCCTTGGCTTTCCAGGCTTCCGAGTGTTTAAATTTCGGGTAAATATGAGGCAGAATAAAAAAAACGACAGTAAAAATTAAAAAATTAATAAAAACGGCAAGCAGGGACAAGGAGAGCATATTCTGTTTTTTGCCGTCTTTATCCACCGCATGGAAAAACTTCACATTGGAATAGGAGATTCCCATCACTACAAACGGAACCAGAAATTCTGCGCTGGGAAGAATGTAGCGAAGTTTTCCGTAAAATTCAAAATCATTAGGGAAAATAAATATCGCCGACACAGTACCCAACAAAAAACCAATGTATCCAATAATGGAATATTTGAAGCCTTGCCTTGCTACTACACTCATATTTTTGTTTTAAAGATTTTTAGGGATGAAGATGATATTGTTGATGTAGTCGGTTTTATTTTTTTCATCATTGGTATTTCCTGAGATGATTTTTTCAGTCAGTCTTTCTGTTTTAAACGTATTTCTGTTCAGATAATTGGCTTCATATCCCCAGGATTCAACTTCAGATATTTCATTCCAGATCGGGGTGTCGTGGTGTCTTTGCTCCATTTCTACCATTAAGGTCGGGAAAAACTGTCTGATGATTTCTCTGGCACCATACAGTGTTTTCATTTCGTTGCCTTCTACATCAATTTTGATGAAATCCAGTCTGGTAAAATGTTCAATCGCTGCCCAATCATCCAGCTTGATCACCTTTACTTTTTCAGTATAGCTTTTTTCTTCGCCTTTTTCTTTGTAAGAAGTTTTCAGAGTTCCCCTGGAAGCAATAGCTTTTCCATTGATGATAGGTACTTTAAATTCTGCTGTTGTATTTTCATCAGAAAGAGCCAAAGGAAGGATTCTCATTCCCGGAAAAAGTCTTTTCAGTCTGTGGTACAGTTTTTTATTAGGCTCAAAGGCATAAATATGCTCATGATTCAGTTTATTCTCCAGCTGATAAAGAAAAGATCCTACATTGGCGCCAATATCCAGTATGATTGCATTTTTAGACAAATAGTCTTTGATCCAGACCAATTCCGGTTCTACATTACGCTTTGAAAAGTTTTCTTTGGTAAGATTATTAAGATTTTTAAAATATCTTTTCTTATAAAAACTCGGGCTTATGTATTGTAGTTTTTCTGCAATTCTTTGGTATAGAGACATCCTTAGATTTTTTGACGACCAGCAAAGATAAGCAAAAATGTTAAACTAATGTTAAATTAATTCAATTGTAATGTTTTGATTTACAGAAGGTAAGTATGATGTGTTTTTTCTAGTGAATTGAATTTGAAATGGTTTAAAAAAAGTTTGTTTATATATTTACTGCAAGTTTAAAATCTATTGAAACGGTGTATTTAAAAAATCATTGAGAGGTTTCATCAGTCTGAAAATTTTTGATAGATTTTCAGGTGCATTTTTATCTAAGATTTCTTCATCTTTTACAGGGTAGACCACGATGAAGTTTTTAAGTTTCAGATATTCCGCCATCGGATCTTCTTTTTCAAACCCCTGCGGTATTTTTTTTAACTTGCCTTCCTGATCCAGTTCGGGAAAATATTTTTTGAAGTCTTTATTGTTTAAAATTTTAATAAAATCTTCCCCGTACAACGAGATTTCTTTTCGCAGCTCTTTCAGGACCGAAGATTCGGGCATATAGATTCCGCCGGCTATAAATGATTTTCCGGGTTCCAAATGAAGGTAGTAGCCTCCTTTCTGACTTCCTTTTCCCATTCCCAAAGATGCTCCGAAATTTGTTTTGTAAGGAATTTTATCTTTTGAGAACCGGGTATCTCTGTAAATTCTGAATAATGATTTTTTAGCATCAATTTTTGCAAGCTCTTCATCGAATTCTGCCATTTCTTTGATTAATTCTTCCAGAAAAATAATCACATTTTGCTGCGACTCGGTATAAAGATCCTTATTTTCATTGAACCATTCGCGATTGTTGTTTTTATTTAATTTCTTTAAAAATTCAAAAGTTTTGGGAGATAAGATAGCCGACATAATTTTTATTTTAATCAAAAATAATTAAAACTATTCAGACTCCAAATTTTAATTATTTTTAGTAATTCATAATTTTAAGTATTAAAATTGATTTTTTTGATAATATAAATTCTATTTGAAAAATTATTAAATTAAAAATAAAAAAATTGTGGTATTTCTGTTGAAATTTAAAAATGATTATGGTTTTATAAAATAAAATTATTAAATTCGTAATATTGTTTAAAAGAAAATTCAAATATTAGTTGTATCTTTGCAAAAATTTTAAAATATTTAATGAATTTATTTACGGAAACCAATTTAAGTCCTGATATCCTTAAGGCAATTGGCGAACTGGGTTACGAAAGCCCGACAGAAATCCAAAAACAGACTATCCCTTTTATTCTTTCAGATATTCGCGACTTGATCGCACTTGCGCAGACGGGGACAGGCAAAACAGCAGCATTTTCGCTTCCGATTTTGGATATGATTGACGCAACGAGTCGCAAAATCCAATTTTTGGTGCTTTGCCCGACACGAGAATTATGTCTTCAGATTACTAAAGACATAAAAAACTATTCTAAATATATGAAAGACATCAAAACGACTGCAGTTTATGGTGGAAGTAGTATTATGGAACAAATAAGATCTTTGAAGGATAAACCGCAAATTATTGTGGGAACTCCGGGAAGAGTAATCGATCTTATCAACAGAAAAGCTCTTGACTTTTCAGCAATTCACTGGTTAGTATTAGACGAAGCCGATGAAATGCTTTCAATGGGTTTCAAAGACGAATTGGAAACAATTTTAAGCGAAACTCCTGAAACAAAACAAACTTTCTTATTCTCGGCTACGATGAGTAAGGAGGTAGAGAGAATTTCTAAAAATTACCTGACAAAACCTCACAGAATTTCTGTTGGTTCTATTAACGAAGTTAAGAAGAACATTAAGCACGAATATTATGTGGCTGGATACCGTCAGAAAAAAGAAGCTCTAAAAAGATTAATTGATTCAAACCCGAATCAGTACTCAATTATCTTCTGTAGAACAAGAATGGAAACTCAGGAAGTTGCTGATTTCCTGATGCAGAATGGCTATGCAGCTGATGCACTTCATGGTGATCTTTCTCAGGCTCAGAGAGATACGGTAATGAAAAAATTCAGATTGAAAAACATCGATATCCTTGTTGCAACAGACGTTGCCGCTAGAGGACTGGATGTAAACTCTCTGACTCACGTTATCCATTACTCTTTACCTGATGATCCGGAAGTATTCGTTCACAGAAGTGGTAGAACGGGTAGAGCAGGAAAAGACGGTATTTCTATCGCTTTAATTAAACCTGAAGAGAGCAGAAAACTGAAGCAGATAAAATCAGTTACCAAAATTGAGATTAATGAAGCTAGAATCCCTACTGGGGAAGAAGTTATCAAAGCTCAGGTAGGTGGTGTTTTTGAAAGTCTTTTCGAAGTACACGAAGATTTCTTTGAATTTGATGATTCTTTAATTCCTGATTTATCAGCCTTTACAAAAGAAGAATTGGTTCACAAGTTACTTCAGTTCCAGTTGAAAGATCTTGCATTGTACTACAAAGACAGACATGATCTTATCGAGCAGAAACTAAGCAGCAGAGATGACGACTATTCATCAAGAAGAGGAGACAGAAGAGATCGTGACAGAGGTAGAGACCGCGACAGAGGTGAAAGAGGAGAAAGAAATGACAGAGGAAGAGAGCGTGGTGGAAAACCAAGAAAAAAGGATGAAAACATGGTAAGATTCTTCTTCAATCTTGGTAAAAAAGATCAGTTGAAGAAATTAGATGTGTTAGATATCATCAACAAAGCTACATCGAACGGAAAAAGCAAAAAAAGAGCTGAAATCGGCGATATTGAAATTTTAGAGAAATTCTCTTTCTTTGAAATTGAAAAATCGTTCAAAGGAGATCTTTTGAGCAACATCTCTACGATGAAATTCAGAGGTAAAGATATGAGAGCTGAAGAGGCTAACTAAACTCATTCCAAATGATATTGAAAACCGGCTGTAAAGTCGGTTTTTTTGTTTGATAATCAGGAGTTAAGCGTATGTTAACAAAACTTAATGTTATATAGTTTCAGGTAAGGTCCTTTTTTAGGAAATTTGCAGTCGAATTATAAATACTTAAAAATGGGAATTGGTAATATTTTCCACGCTTTTCAACCAAAAGATAAAATCTTCTTCGTACTGTTCGAAAAAGTAACAGAAAACCTTGTAGCAATGTCTGAGGAATTCAATCACGGGATCAAAGATTTCGATCTTAACGACGATTCTATGTTGAAAAAGATGAGCGACTATGAACACAAAAATGATGAATTAACGCACGAGATCTTCGTAGAACTGGGGAAAAACTTTATTACTCCGTTCGATAGAGAAGATATCCACACGTTAGCAACAGGATTAGACGATATCGCAGATTATATCTACGCTTCTACAAAATATATTTTCTTATACAAGTCGCCTGAAATGAAGGCCTATTCAGATTTCTCCCTATTGATCCACAAAGCATGTCTTGAAATTCAGAATGCAATGAAAAATCTTAAAGGATTTAAGAATATGGATCAGGTAAAAGAAGCTTGTATTAAAGTGAATTCTATTGAAAATATTGCTGATGATTTGCTTTCAAACTCAATGGTAGAATTATTTGAAACAAACGATGCAATCAATATTATTAAAGTTTCATCGGTACTTAATTATCTTGAAGTAGTAACTGACAAAGCAGAGGATGTTGCCAACACGATTGAGAACATCATGATTAAATACGCTTAAACAATAATTAACAAAAATGGAATTTCCTATTTTACTTATAGTTATTATTGCACTGGCTTTAATCTTCGATTATATCAATGGTTTCCATGATGCGGCCAATTCAATTGCAACTATTGTTTCTACAAAAGTTTTAACTCCATTCCAGGCTGTACTTTGGGCAGCACTCTGGAATTTTGCAGCTTTCTTTATCGCGGCATATATCATTGGAGAATTTAAAATCGGTAACACAATTGCCAAAACAGTTAATGAGAACTTTATCACCCTTGAGGTAATATTTTCAGGCTTAGTAGCAGCTATTCTGTGGAATCTTTTGACATGGTGGTTTGGAATTCCTTCCTCATCATCACATACTTTGATCGGAGGATTTCTGGGAGCGGCACTGATGCATGCTTTTATGATGGATTATCATGATGTAGTGGCTGCACAACCTAATTTAGGATTGTGGGCAACATTTAAAGAGGCTGCTTATCAGGTGACTACACAAAGTGTTGTAAAGTTTGATAAAGTAATCCCTATTTTCCTGTTCATTTTCATGGCACCGATTATCGGGATGATCATCTCAATTATCATTACATTAATTATTGTTCATCTATACAAAAGATCAAATCCGCATAAAGCAGATCAGTCTTTCAAAAGATTGCAGTTGGCTTCTTCAGCGCTATTCAGTTTAGGACACGGTTTGAATGATGCACAGAAAGTAATGGGGATCATCGGAGCAGCATTGATTTATTATCATGTAAATATGCTACAGGATCCTGTGTATTTAAACATACCTTCTGCAGGACGTTTCGACTACTTTGCAGAGCATTATCTTTGGGTTCCTTTGGTGTCGTTCTTAGCCATCGGTTTGGGAACAATGAGCGGTGGTTGGAAGATTATTAAAACAATGGGTACGAAGATTACAAAAGTAACTTCTTTGGAAGGGGTAAGTGCTGAAACTGCAGGGGCTATCACTTTGTTTATTACAGACCACTTCGGTATTCCTGTTTCTACAACACATACGATCACAGGATCAATCATTGGTGTTGGTTTAACGAAAAGAATTTCTGCTGTAAGATGGGGAATTACCGTAAGTCTTCTTTGGGCTTGGGTATTAACGATTCCTATCTCAGCAATTGTAGCGGGAATTACATATCTTATCGTAACATTTCTTACATAATAGAATTAAGAAATTAATTTAAAAATATAAACTTTGTCCGTTCGGGCAAAGTTTTTTTTATTAAAAATATAGCATTTTGGAGTTTGAATTTAGTAATTAACCTTCACTAAATACTAGAAAAATTTAGTTTGAAATTTTACTGATGATATTATTTCATAATTATAATTAATATATTAGATCTTTACCTGTTTTTGGGCAAGGTTTTTGTTTTATAAAGAATTGAAAAATTGTATTTTTGCCCAAACTATTAGAATTTATGGAATTTTTAGACCGATACCAACAGATTGTTGCTGATGCCATTACTAAATATACTTTTAAAGACAAGCCTTCAGAATTATATGATCCGATGAACTACATCATTTCACATGGTGGGAAACGTCTTCGTCCGATTATGGTTTTAATGGCATGTGATTTATTCGGTGGTGATCTTAATGAAGCGATTAAGCCTTCTTTGGCTATCGAATTTTTCCATAATTTCACATTGATCCATGATGACATTATGGATGAGGCTCCTTTAAGAAGAAATAAACCTACGATTCATACCTTACATGGAATCAATGTGGGAATTCTTTCCGGAGACGGCTTGATGCTGAAAGCCTATAAATTTTTTGAAGATCTTGAACCGGAAATTTTTAAAGCCTGTATCAGAATCTTTACCCACACAGGTCTTCTGTTATGTGAAGGTCAGCAGTACGATATCAATTTTGAAACGCAGGAAAATGTAAATTATGATGATTATATCAGAATGATTACTTACAAAACCGGGGTTTTAAGTGCATCTTCTTTTGAAATCGGAGCTTTAATTGCAAAGGCAAATTTCAAAGATGCCAAGGCAATTTTCAACTTCGGAAAACATATCGGTATTGCCTTCCAGATTATGGATGATTATCTGGATGTATTCGGAGATCAGGCGCAGTTTGGAAAAAAACATGCCGGAGATATTTACGAAAACAAAAAAACAGTACTTTATCTATTGGCAAGAGAACATGCAACCGATGAAGAAAGAAAAGAGCTGGACTACTGGTATTCTAAAAAAACAGATAATATCGACAAAGTATATAATGTCGAAAAGATTTTCAGAAGAACTAAAGTTGACGAAAAAGCATTGCGTTTAATTGAAAAGCACAATGAAATTGGACAAAGCTACCTTCAGAAAATAGATATTCCTGAGGAAAAGAAAAAACCATTCGCAGAACTTGCCAATTATTTATTGAGAAGAGAAAGTTAATTGAGGTAACAGAATGTAGGGCTTAGGAATTAGCTCCTTTAAAAGGTTTAAACTAAGCCCTAAGTCCTAAACCATTATCTCTAAAAACATGAAATTCAGGACAGAAGTTGATATTAAAGCATCGGGAAAGAAAATTGAAGTTGAAGATAAAATATTTTCAATTGGGTCCTGTTTTGCTTCAGAAATGTCAGATCTTTTCTCTCAGGGACAGTTACAGACAGTAAATAATCCGTTTGGAACTATTTTTAACCCGTTTTCGATCAGTAATTCAATCAAAAGGCTTCATGATTCAGAATTTTATACTGAAGATGAACTGATCACTTTTAATGATGAATTTATTTCTTTAGACCATCACACGAGTTTCGACAGCCGGTATATCCATCAGACACTACAGAAAATAAATGGTGATATTGAGAAGGGAAATCTGTTTCTTCAGACAACCAACTGGGTGATTATTACTTACGGAACATCATTTATATATGAGTTTGTTCCCAAGCAGAAACTGGTCGCCAACTGTCATAAAATTCCACAAAAATTTTTTGAAAAAAGATTGCTGACTTATCAGGAATTAACGGATTCGATTTATGATACGATCATGAATCTGAAAGATATCTGCGTGGATGATGTTCAGATTTTATTTACTGTTTCACCCGTTCGTCACACAAAGGATGGAATGGTTGAAAACCAATTGAGTAAGTCAAAATTAATTACGGCAATTCATGAAATGATTGATGAGCTGGAATACTGCCATTATCTTCCGGTTTATGAAATCTTGATGGACGATCTCAGAGATTATCGGTTCTATAAAGAAGATATGATTCATCCTAATAATCAAGCTGTTAATTATATTTTTGATAAGTTTGGGGAGGCTTATTTTTCTGAGAATACCAAAAGTTTTATCAAAGAAAATTTTAAGATATATAAATCTCTGGAGCACAGGACAAATGACGAAAAAGATCCGAAATATATTGAGTTCAGAGATAAATTAAATCAGAGAATTGAAAGTCAGCAACAAAAAGTAAAACATAAAATATTTTTAAATGATTGATTTTACAGTTATTGATTATCTGAAAATCGGAAATGAAAGGCAAAAAAGAGCTTATGAAGTTCTTACCCAATATAAAGTATTCGAAAAATTAAGTTATTATGCACCGCTTTTAGCGGGAACAGTTCCTATTGAAATTGATATTGAAGGAAGTGATCTGGATATAATATGCGAAGTCGATTTGAAGTTTGAAGAAGATTTTTTAGATGATTTAATGTTCAGTAAATTGATCCCTGATGACGCAAAAGTTGACGTTGAATATCCGATTGTAAATGGTGAAAAATGCATTGTCTTAAGTTTCATGCTGGAAGAATTTCCGATCGAAATTTTCGGTCAGAATAGGCCGACAGAACAACAGAATGCTTATCGCCATATGATCTCTGAATACAAAATATTACAGGAAAAAGGAGAAGATTTTAAACAAAAAATAATAGAATTAAAGAAAAAAGGGATTAAAACAGAACCTGCTTTTGGGATGCTGTTACATTTGGAAAACCCTTATGAAGATCTATTAAAATTTTAGAAGAATGATTGATACACATACACATCTCTATTCGGAAGAATTTGATGAAGACAGAAAAGAAGCGATTCAGAGAGCTTTAGATAAGGGCATTACAGACTTTTATCTTCCGGCTATAGATTCCGGATCTCATGAAAAAATGTTACAGCTGGAAGCGGAATATCCCAATCATATTTTCTCAATGATGGGTTTACATCCGTGCTATGTAAAACCGGAGTCCTGGGAAAAAGAATTGGAAATTGTTAAGAATTATCTGGATCAGAGAGCCTTTCCGGCGATAGGGGAGATTGGAATTGATCTGTATTGGGATAAAACTACTTTAGATATTCAGGTTAAAGCTTTTGAGCAGCAGATCGACTGGGCTATTGAAAAAGATTTGCCTATTGTGATCCATACGAGAGAAAGTTTTGATGAAACTTTTGAGGTGCTGGAAAGAAAAAAGCATCCTAAATTAAGAGGTATTTTTCATTGCTTTTCAGGGAATCTGGAGCAGGCAAAACATGCTGTTGATCTTAATTTTATATTGGGTATCGGTGGAGTAGTTACCTTTAAAAACGGTAAAATTGATCAGTTTTTAAATGAGATCCCACTTAATAAAATCGTTCTGGAAACCGATTCACCATACCTTGCACCTGTTCCGCACAGAGGAAAGAGAAATGAAAGTTCTTACCTTGATCTGGTAGCGGGAAAACTGGTGGATATCTATGGCAAAGATTTTTCAGAAATAGATAAAATCACAACTGAAAACGCCAAAAGAATTTTTAACGCACAATCTTGAGTCTGTTTAAATTTAGCTTTAAAAAACGATAAAAGATCACTACAGGTTAAGCTCAATCTGACGCCGCTAAATCATACATTTAGTATTAGATTTGTCAGTCTGAGCCTGTCGAAGACCCTAATTAATTATTTTTTAAGTTTATAGATACCAAAAACAAAATCACTCGGGTGATTACGTAATAATTCATCCTCCAAAGCAAAAACGTTTTCGAGGATGATTTTTTTTTCTGCATCTACGTCTACGAAATGATGGGCTATGTCTTTAAATGCACTTTGAAGAATATTATTTCCGTAAGATTTCTCATCAATAATATCAAATTTTTGATGGATTGCCGGAATAATACTTTTAGAATCTACACATTCGGAAGGGTCAGCCACAATCATTCTGATGACACCGGAACCATAGTATTTATTTTTATAAATCTCCGTTTTAAAGATTTTTCTGAATTTCTTAGGGATCTCTAGTAAAGCCTTATTGATATATTGAAGCTGAATCTTTGAATATTGCAGCCTGTTATTGCCCACAAACTCGTTAATGATAATGTATCCGTCGGGCTTAAGGCTCTTTATCACCACATCATTTAAAAACTGCGGAATGTTATCGAAATGATGCAGAGACGCGTGAAAAAAGACAATATCGTATTCTTCAGGCTTAAAGGAATACGTTAAAACATTTTCAGCAAAATAGTAAATGTTGTTAAGATTTTTCTGATCAGAAATATTTTTCGCTTTGTTTAATAATTCATCAGAAAAATCGTAACAGTGGATTTCTATATTGGGATTAAGCTCTGCAAGTCTTATTTCATGACTGCAGACGCCGGTTCCCAAAGCAAGAATTTTTATATTGCTTTTGTCTTTGAAAAAAGAATTTGTTAAATACTCCTCATACGTTGTATTTTCGTCTCCTGTGATGAGTTTATTCCATCTTTTTCTGACCTCGGGAATGATCCAGAAGTTAGACGTTTGTATTTCCTTCTCGTTAAAAGCACTCTGGGTTCTTTTATAAGAATTAAAACTTAATTTGGATAAAAGAAAAGGCAGCCCTCTTTGATGAAATTTAATATAAATATCTTTTAAATCTTCAATGGTTAAAATTCTCATGCAAGAAAGGATTTTTGAATAAATCAAACGTATTTAAGAGACAAATTTATTTACTTTTTTCTAAAAAAGCTTTTGTTTTTTGGCTTTTTGTATCCAACAGCAGCTGTTGCGGAAGGTTTCTTTTTATTGTTTGAATTTCCGGATCCTGAAGGGCTTGATGTTTTTGGTCTTCCACTACCCGGAGCAGCTGGTTTATTATTAGAATCTCTTTTCTGAGCAACTAAATTATCAGTATGGAAAGGATGGCTCTTCACCACCGGAATTTTTTTACCGATAAGTTTTTCCGTATTTTTTAAATTCAGTAAATCAAGACCGTCAACAAAAGAAATAGAGCTTCCTTCAGCACCTGCTCTTCCGGTTCTTCCGATTCTGTGAACATACGTTTCAGAAACATCGGAAAGTTCAAAATTGATGACGTATTTCAATTCATCTATATCAATTCCTCTTGCTGCGATGTCTGTTGCTACCAGAACTCTTGTTTTTCCGGATTTGAAGTTGTTTAATGCATTTTGTCTTGCATTCTGAGATTTATTCCCGTGAATAGCTTCTGTTGTAATTTGATCACCCTGAAGTTTTCTTGCAATTTTATCAGCACCATGTTTTGTTCTTGAAAATACCAGAACAGAATCTGAAATATCATTTTTTAAGATATGTGCCAGAAGGTTTAATTTATTCTCTTTTTCAACGAAATAAACTGATTGTTTGATGGTATCTGCAGTTGAAGAAACAGGTGTAACTTCTACTTTTACAGGATTATTCAGGATCGAATCAGCCAATTTCTGAATTTCAGCAGGCATTGTTGCAGAGAAAAATAAAGTCTGTCTTCTTGGTGGTAAAAGCTTGATCACTCTTTTTACATCATGTACAAAACCCATATCCAACATTCTGTCGGCTTCGTCAAGTACAAATATTTCAAGATTTTTTAAGCTGATAATTCCCTGAGCGATAAAATCAAGCAGTCTTCCCGGAGTGGCTACCAGAATATCAACTCCCTTTCTCAAAGCTGCTTCCTGATTTCCCTGTTTTACACCTCCGAAAATAACCAATTGTTTTAATGGTAAATATTTTCCGTAATCGTTAATATTTTCTTCAATCTGAATCGCCAATTCTCTTGTAGGAGTTAATATTAAAGCTTTAATATGTCTGTTTGGCGTTTTATTTTTAGCTAGATTCTGTAAAATGGGGATGGAAAAAGCGGCTGTTTTTCCGGTTCCTGTCTGCGCGCAACCCAAAAAGTCACGACCTTTTAAAATTTCAGGAATTGATCTTTCCTGAATTGGTGTTGGGTTGGTATATCCTTGTTCCTCAATTGCTTTTGCAATAGGATCTATTAATTGTAAGTCTGTAAAATTCAAATGAATATTTTTAATTTAAATAAAAATTCCCTCATTTTGAAGGAATTCAATTTACAAAGGTAGTTTAAATATTTTTAAGTGAATTATTTCACTTTTGTCCATTTCTGGTTATGTCTTAATTCTTCAAAGAATTTATAAATTTCTGATAACTTTTCGGTTCCTCGTTTTCCGTAATCTTCTATATTTTTTGAAGTTCCGTCAGCCATATTAACTCTTAAATAAGAAGTAGGCATATCGGAAATATTTCTTTCACCATATTTATCCTTTAAATTTTTCACGTCTAAACCATCAAGAAGGGCTACTAATTTTTGGTAATCTGCTTCTGTGATTGTTCCTTTAAAAGTTCCCTCACGAGGCTTTGAAAACTCATCTTTTGACGGTGTTTTTGTGAAATTAAAATGTTCAGCTTCAAAAATAGCGGTTCTGTCTGCATTAATAGTCATTTTAAAAACAGGACAAAATCCAAAACACGGTGTTGCCTCATATTCGATTTTAGAATATTTCGATTGTATTTTCTGCGTATTGCATGAAAATAAAAATATAAAGGCACAAAGTCCCAGTAAATATTTCATAGTTTTTTATCTTTGTTGGAGTCTTTCAACAATTGTTCCAAAATCAACTTATTTAAATCGATATCCTACACCAGCCTGTAAAAATCCGATTTTTGTAGGAAGCGCTCCTTTATTAACTTCAATAAAATTAAAGTGATATCTTGCATCAACGAAAAAGTTATCGGTAAGTTTATATTCTGCGCCTAAGAACGGAAACAAATTCAGGGTTTTGATGTTTTCATAATTTCTGGAAGTTGATCCGTTCACTATTTCATCGGTTTTTACTTTTTCAGAGATATTGATTCCGAAATTCATCCCGACAGAAGCAGAAAGATTAGGAATAAAATAATACTTTACAGAGACCGGAATCTGAATCTGGGTCAATTGATAGTCAAACTCTATAGTGTTATCCACTATTGACATATCAGGATCGTTAATATATAGGTAAGAATAAGCCTGTTTTCCGCCCAACTGTGTACAAAGTGCTTCTGCCTGTATACTTACCTTTGAAGATACAGGTTGTTCGGCAACGATTCCTGCATAGAAATAGGATTTTGAGTCTAATTTGCTATCGAAAAATTTCATTTGAGATAATGAATATCCTCCTTTGATACCGAAACTTACTTTTGAATCCGATGTAGGCTCTAAATTTATTTTTTCCTGTGTGTTCTGTGCATTTGCAGCAGCTGATAGTAACAGAGCAACTGCTAAGTTCTTTTTGATAATGTACATGGTTATTATTTTATTGATAATAAAAAAGTACACAAAAAGTGTACTTTAATATGTTTTGATAAATGTTTAAATTTTATCCGTGAAGCTGTTTCCAGATCGCATCTTTCAATTCTACAAGACCTTCGCCTGTAACGCCTGAGAAAAATAAAGGCTGTTTGTTTTCAGGAAATTCTTTCGAAATTTCTTTCTTTAATTCATCATCTAATAAATCAGATTTTGAAACAGAAATGATGAAATCTTTATCCAATAGCTCCGGATTATATTCTTTCAATTCATTTTCTAAAATTTTAAACTCCTGAAAATGACTTTCAGAATCTGCGGGAATAAGGAATAATAAGATTGAATTCCTTTCGATATGTCTTAGGAATCTGTGACCTAAACCTTTACCTTCCGCAGCACCTTCAATAATTCCCGGAATATCAGCCATTACAAAAGATTTGTAATTTCTGTAATCCACAATTCCTAAGTTGGGCGTTAATGTGGTAAAAGCATAATTGGCAATTTTGGGTTTTGCAGCAGAAACAGAAGCCAGTAAAGTAGATTTTCCGGCATTCGGGAAACCAACAAGACCTACATCTGCTAATATTTTAAGCTCAAAAACTACGTAGCCTTCCTGCCCGTCCATTCCCGGTTGTGCAAATCTCGGAGTCTGGTTGGTGGAAGATTTGAAATGCTCATTTCCTTTTCCTCCCATTCCACCTTCCATCAGGATGATTTCCTGACCGTCTTCCATGATTTCACCAATGATTTCGCCTTCTTCATTTTTAGCGATAGTTCCGATGGGAACATTGATATAAACATCCTCACCGTAAGCTCCTGTAAGCTGGTTTTTAGCCCCGTTCTGACCGCGTTCAGCTTTAATGTGACGCGTGTAACGAAGGGGTAGTAAAGTCCATTCCTGAGCATTTCCCTTCATGATAACGTGACCGCCCCGACCTCCGTCTCCACCATCAGGACCACCTTTAGGGATATACTTTTCACGGCGAAGATGGGCAGAACCCGCACCTCCGTGACCGCTTTTACAATGAATTTTTACGTAATCTACAAAATTTGACATTTCTTATAATTATGAGTTATGAGTTATGAATTATGAGTATGAATTTTAAAAACTTATAACTCATCACTCATAACTTTTAACTATTTTACTTTTTCTACTTCAGCGAAAAGTTTTTCAGAGATCTCGTTGATATCTCCTACACCGTTGATCTCTACATATTTGCCTTGTTGCTTGTAAAGCTCGGCAACTTCTGCTGTTTTTGCGTAGTATTCTTTAATTCTATTTTCGATAATCTCAACATTGCTGTCGTCTGATCTTCCGCTGATTTCTCCTCTTTTTAGTAATCTTTCAACCAAAATTGTATCTTCAACGACCAATGAAAGACAAACGTTGATCTTATCATTCAGTTCTTCTTTTACGATTTTCTCCAATGCTTCTGTCTGAACAGCAGTTCTAGGATATCCGTCGAAAATAAATCCTGCAGCATCGGTTGGCTTTCTGATTTCATCAACCAGCATATCTGTTGTTACCTGATCCGGAACCAATTCTCCTTTATCGATAAATGATTTTGCTAATTTCCCAAGCTCAGTGTCGTTTTTCATGTTGTATCTGAAAAGATCACCGGTTGAGATTTGCTTTAAATTAAATTTCTCGATTAAGTTTTGTGCTTGAGTTCCTTTTCCACTTCCTGGAGGGCCGAACAGAACAATGTTTATCATAATGTTGTTTCGCTTCCGGCAATTGGCAATTAGGCTTCTTGCTTTTAGCTTTGTTTAGTTAATATTTTACTTTTTATTTCGATTTAATATTTAAAGCTAAAAGCCAGCAGCTAATAGCTATCGGCAATCTAATGGTTGATTTGTCCTTCTTCCAGTTGGTACAAATTCGGTAAGTTTCTCCCTAATTCATCGTAATCCAATCCGTATCCTAAAACAAATTTGTTTGGAATTTCTTTTCCGATGTAATCCAGATTGAAATCTTTCTTATACACTTCAGGTTTTAATAGGAATGAAGCAATTTTTACAGATTTCGGACGTTGCGTTTCATTGAAATATTTGAAAAGACTTTCAACGGTATTTCCGGTATCCACGATATCTTCTACCAAGATAATGTGACGGTCTTTTACATCCTTTGTTAATTCCATTTTCTGGTAAACGATTCCTGTAGATTCTGTTCCGGAATAAGAACTCATCTGGATAAATGCGATTTCACATTCTCCCGGATAATGCTTCAAAAGATCTGAGAAGAACATGATCACTCCGTTCAGAACACCAATAAATACAGGAACTTCATCTTTATAATCTTCATAAATTTTTAAAGCCGTAGCTTTTACAATCTCCTGAATCTCGGCGTCCTCCAAATAAGGAACAAAAGTTTTGTCGTGAACTTTAATACTTTCCATAAAATTTTTAGTAGGCGGCAAAGTTACGGATTTTTGATGAAAGTTTTTTGAAGGCTGTATTGTTTAATAAAAACATTTGGCAGAGACAGTTTTATTAAAATGTAATAGATGCTTAGACAAGCTCAGCATGACAGCGTTAAAATATCCTGTTTAATATGAGCGATTAGTATTACGAATGTCATGCTGAGCCTGTCGAAGCATCTTAGATAAGTATATGAAGCTTAGTGAAAATTCCCCTCCTGTGAAGGGATGTCGAAAATTTCAAAGAAATTTTTGACGGGGTGGTTTTCTACAGCATCCTTCTCCTAGCCCGGATTGCAGCGACATCCTTTTGGGTTGCGGTCGGAGCAAAGCGGAGACCGTGACCCAAAAGATACAGCGGAAAGCTGGAAAAAGCTACTGAAAGAAAGGAAGTTGGGGATGGGTGCTGGAGGTTTACAAGATTGAGGATATTAGATTTTTCTTTCGGCGAAATGACAACCCTACCGATTAAATGCTTAAAAATATTTTTTCTTACCTTTGCCATTCACAAAACCCGAAATACCAGGATGTAGGATACCATTTCTTTCAGATTTAATAAACAATAACAGAAAATGTTGTTGCAGTTTTAACTTTAATTACAGAAAGAAATTATGCTTTTTCTACACAATATATCCTTTGGGTTTCCGGCGGGGAATCTGCTGTTTAATTCTATCAATTTAACGATATCATCACATACAAAATCGGCTCTAGTCGGAAGCAACGGCATGGGAAAATCTACCTTGTTGAAAATTATGGCAAATGAAATTGAACCTTTGGAAGGAAACGTTAATATTAAAGGTGATTTATTTTATGTTCCGCAAATGTTTGGGAATTTTAATGATCTCACGGTGGCTGAATGTCTGAAAATCGATAAAAAACTCGATGCGCTGCAAAAAATTATAAATGGTGAAGTGGATGAAATTTATTTTGAAATTTTAAATGACAACTGGGACATTGAAGAACGTTGCCAACAAGCTTTACAGTATTGGAAACTTGAAAATTTAGATCTCAATCAAAAATTGGAAAGCCTGAGTGGCGGACAAAAAACAAAGGTTTTTCTGGCAGGAATTCAAATCAATCAGCCTGACATTATTTTGCTGGACGAACCGACGAATCATCTCGATCTGGAAGGTCGAAATCTGTTATATGATTTTATTGAAAAAACAAGTTCAACGGTTGTGATTGTCAGTCATGACCGAGCTTTGTTGAATTTGGTGGATACTATTTTCGAATTGAGTAATCAGGGAATTTCGACGTATGGCGGAAATTATGATTTTTATGCCGAACAAAAAGAAATTGAAAATGAAGCGTTGCAAAACGATATTCATTCCAAAGAACGGGCACTGAAAAAAGCGAAAGAAAAGGAACGCGAAACGATCGAACGAAAGCAAAAACTCGATGCACGCGGAAAAGGAAAGCAGGAAAAATCGGGTGTGGCGAGAATTATGATGAACACGTTGAAAAATAATGCTGAGAAAAATTCTTCGAAATTAAAGTCTGTTCATGCCGAGAAAATCAATGATATCTCCGTTGATTTGCGGGATTTGCGTTCGTCGGTGAGAAATGCGGATCAGATGAAAGTGAATTTTAATGATTCGAATCTGCATTCGGGAAAAATTTTGATTTCTGCGGAGGAAATTAATTTTAAGTATGATGAAGAAAATCTTTGGAAAGAAAACCTCAATTTTGAAATCCGAAGCGGTGACAGGATTTCGATAAAAGGTTCGAACGGTTCGGGAAAAACGACTTTGATTAAGCTTTTGTTGGGAGATTTACAGCCTTCTGTCGGAACAATTTTGAGAGCAGATTTTCAGACGATATATATTGATCAGGAGTATTCTTTAATCGATAAACAGTCGACGGTTTATGATTTTGCCCAACAGTTCAACGACAATGCATTGCAGGAATCTGAAGTGAAAACCTTATTGTCAAGATTTTTATTTGGAAAGGAAACCTGGGATAAAAAGTGTGATGTTCTGAGTGGCGGAGAAAGACTGCGACTTCTTCTGTGCGGACTTTCCATCAGCAATAAAGCGCCCGATATGATTATTCTCGATGAACCGACGAATAATTTAGACCTTCAAAATGTGGAAATTCTGACGAATTCTATTAAGGATTATCATGGAACTTTGATGGTGATTTCGCATGATGAGGTTTTTTTGGAGGAGATTGGGGTGAGGAATGAGTTCTTGTTGGGATAAATAAATATAAAAAAAGTAGTTTTTCAGATTTGTAATTTACTATCTGAAAAATTACTTTTTAAATGGCATTTTCAATAACCCAATTTATAAATTGCTGTTTTACTTTGTTTAACTGTTTATTGTCAATGTTTTTTTGTGCAAAAGCCCCTATTTTATTTTCTACTCCAGTAGAAATATTTTTTTTGCAAGACACGAAATCAAATAGAGAATTTTTTTTTGGTAAAATTTCAAATGAGTAACTATATTTTTTTCCATAACCTAGTAGTTTCCCATTTGGATCCATTGACCAATATCCTGGGTAAAAGCACTTTTCTAATTCTCTACGCATTTCTAAAGCAGAAGAGTATCGTTTATTAGGATCTGGATTTATCGCAGTATTGATAATTTTTTTTATTCGTGCCGGAATAAACAATTCATACTTTGTGGGATCTGGAATTTTTCCACTTGCTTTTAAACGTTCAAATTCTGGTACTCCTTGCTTTATTAAATCGTCCTTAATATTGCCAATTCCATTTACGAGGCGATAAAAAGAAACTCCTACTTGATAAATGTCGGTTTGAACACTTATATAATTACTCTTTAGAGTTTCTGGAGCTCTATGTAATATGTATGCATCTTTTGGAATTGCAGTGCCATTTGATGTAGAAGCTCCTGTGATTCCATAATCTGCGAGAATTCCTTCATTCTTATTTCCAATTAAAATGTTAGAGGGTTTAATATCATTATGGAAGAAATTTTGAGAATGTAGATGTTCTAATCCTCTTAATATATCTGTAAATAATCTAATTGAAATCGGAAGATCTAAAAAATTCCCACTATTAAGTAAACCTATTATAGAACCTTTTGGATGATACTCTTGGGCAATCAAAGTTAATTGATCGGTTCCACTAGGTACAACATCAGCATAAAGAATTTTTAAGAGATTTGGGTGGTTTAGTTTATTTCCTATTCTTGCCTCTTCTAATAATTCTGCTACTGTTTGAAAAGATGGATTTAAAATTTTTAGTGCAGTAATAGAATCTATAGAAATGTCATTTGCTAACCATACTGAACTAAAATTTCCACTACCTAATTTTTGAATGAGAGTATATTTATAAATTGTATCTCCTTTGTTGAATGACATAATTACTATTTTAATTCTTTTATTGTTACAGAAATTGCATCCGCCATTCTAGAATCCCAATACTTATCTGTTTTTTCAGCATTCGTTTCAGCAAAATTTGAAACATCCTTTCTATTGGTTCCAATATTAGTGTAGACATAACTATTCACCTTAATACCTTTATTATTGCCTATTAAATATGCTATAGAATCATAAAATGCTGTCTCTTTTACTGTTGAATATTTAGTGGAAACATTTTCATTCTGCTTTAAAGCAATTACTTGGATTTCAGGATTGTTTGCAATAATATTTTCTAATTCTTGAAATAGCCATCCAACTTTTTGGCTTAAATCATGTAAGTGTTTTGGGAAAACTAATTTATTCTCTTGATCTTTGTTTAAAATTTTAATATTACCATTGACTTTTTCAGCAATAGCAAATCTTATTTCTGTTGGACTATTTCTAATTCCTAAGACTTTCACGATTATATTGTTTTTAGTTAATAATCAAATATATGTAATAATAATGAATTGAAAAAAAAGGGAAACCGTAACGATTTTAATTTCATCAAAAATAAAATCCACCACAAATTTGCGCACCCAATTTTTTAAAAGTAATTTTGCATGAATCTAAAATAAAAGTAAAATATGTCAACTTACGTAGTTGTAGGTCTTCAATATGGAGATGAAGGTAAAGGAAAAATCACGGATGTTTTATCGGCAAAATCGGATTACGTTGTACGTTTCCAAGGTGGGGACAACGCTGGTCACACGGTTTATGTAGGTGAAGAGAAATTCGTTTTGCACCTTCTTCCATCGGGAGTTCTTCAGTGCAAAGGGAAGTGTATCATTGCCAATGGAGTAGTGGTAAATCCTAAATCTTTCATTAAGGAGGTGAATCAGATCGAAAGCAAAAACATGAGAACTGATCACATTTTCATCAGCAGAAGAGCGCATGTGATCATGCCTTACCACATTCTTTTGGATACTTACCGTGAAGAAGAACACGGAGGAACGCAGATCGGAACGACTAAAAAAGGAATTGGACCTTGCTATGAAGATAAAATTGCAAGAGTAGGTATCAGAATGATCGATCTTCTGAATCCTGAGATTTTAAGAGACAAAATCGAGAAAAACTTAAAAATTAAGAATTCTCTTTTTGAAAAATATTACGGAAAACCGACATTAGACGTTGAAGAAATTTACAACGAATATTTAGAAATCGGAAAACAGCTTCAGGACAGAATCGTTGATACGGAACTGGAATTAAACGAAGCAATCAGAGACGGTAAAAATGTTTTATTCGAAGGAGCTCAGGCTTTGATGCTTGATATCGACTTCGGAACTTATCCATATGTAACTTCATCTTCTCCGTCAACAGGGGGAGTTTGTACAGGAGCAGGTGTTCCGCCAACCTCTCTTCAAAACCTGATCGGTGTTGCAAAAGCATACTGTACAAGAGTTGGAAACGGACCTTTCCCATCTGAATTAGACAACGAGCTGGGTGAGAAAATCAGACAGATCGGAGGTGAATTCGGAGCGACTACAGGTAGACCAAGAAGAACAGGTTGGTTAGACCTTGTTTCTTTGAAGCATGCTTGTATGATTAATGGTATCAATAATTTAGTGATTACAAAATTAGACGTTCTGACAGGAATTGAAAACCTTAAAATCGTCACTCATTACAAAACTGAAGATGGAAAAATCATTGATTATTTCACTTCTTCAACAGAGAAATTATACAACTACGAACCAATCTACCAAGATTTACCAGGTTGGAGCGAAGATATTACAAAAGCAAGAAGCTACGATGAACTTCCTGACAACGCTCAGAAATACATCGAGTTTATTGAAAAGTATTTAGGAATCAACGTTTACTTAGTTTCTGTTGGTCCTGAAAGAAGTCAGAACATTATCAGAAAAGAATTATTCTAAGGAATATTTTTAAATAATTAAAAGAGACTGTCGGTTTTTGATAGTCTCTTTTTTTGTGCCATTGCGAGGAGCAAAGCGACGAAGCAATCTTTATTCTCAATCATGCAAACTTCCAACATTCCATCTTCGAACTTCCTTTCTTTTTAGGAGCTTTTTCCCGCTTTCCACTATATCTTTTTCGCCAACGTTTTTTTTAAAAGCCATTTCAGAAAAAGGATGTCGTTGCAATCGCGGCTAGGAGAAGTATACTGTTGAAAACCACCCCGTCAAAAATTTCTTTGAAATTTTCGCCATCCCTCCATTGGAGGGGAATTAAACAACATAAAACCTTTGCTGAGTGAAATCTAAGATTCGACGTATTCAAACGCCTTTGCGAACGAAAAGTATGAATGACAATTTTAAAGAAAAGCTTCACAGTCTTTATGTTAAAAGAAGCTTCATTATATAAAATTCTCGGACGCAAACGTCTGTGTAAATCCGTGAAATCTGCGGGAAAAAACAAAAAATCTCCCACAAAAATTGCAGGAGAAAAAAGTAGGTCTCAACGCAAAGGGAACTTTAAGGATAAAATCAATGCGTTGGTAAAATATGAATTGGTTAATTAGTTTTTAGAATATTTAGCATACGCTTTGGCTAGCTTTTCATCATATTTATTAAGCCTGTAACCGCTGCCGTTATAGCCTTTGGCGAAATTTGCCCAGCTTTTATTTCTTAAATGAACTAAAAGTCCGTTTTTCTCAAGGAACTTTCCAAAAGCTTTCAAATGTTCTCCTTCATTCATTTCCATTTTAGCAACAAAATCAGCAGTATCAATGTAACCAAGCGGTTTTGCATGAAATCCCATGATCTGAAAACTTCCCCACGAAGCCGAAGACAATGCGGCATCTTTAAATTTCGGATCAGCGCCCAAAGTCATGGCTTCATTCAGTCTGTCGTATTCTTTTACACCGCCCTGATAATAAATTTTCGTCCATTTCGGATATAAAACATCTTTATGATTGGAATTGTAATAAGCATTTGGATCAATTCCTCGTTTTTTTAGTTCACTCCAGAAAATATGTCCTTCAAATAATATTTTAGGCTTGTTGTTTAATAAAAATCCTTTTCCACTGCTTTCAATTTCGTTTACGGCTTTTACGGCAGCTAATTCCAAAGAATACTGATTGGCAAAATTCACCAGATCACTTTCTTTTAAAAATTTATCGGTCGAATTTGTCGGAGCTGGAGCAGAACTTTTTTGTAATAAAACTGTCCAGGTCTTCATTCCGACAATTCCATCAACTACTAAAGAATTTTTTCGCTGAAAATCCTTTACAGCTGCATCAACTTCCAGAGAAAAAGAATCCGAAATTTTGATGTTGTATCCTTGTTTGTAAAGAAGCTCACAAAGTGTAGTGACTTCCGAAGATTTTGTATAATATTTTAAAAGTTTCATGGCTGTTAGTTTTTGGTTGTTTAAAATTTAAGTGTGATGTGTTTTAATTTATTTTGAGGTTTTTAAGTGTTTGCGTGAGGTGCTTCGACAAGCTCAGCATGACACTGGCCAATTATTCTGCTGAATACAAACTGTTAGTACTAGCGATGTCATCCTGAGCGCGAAGCAGTCGAAGGATTTTTGAATAATGGATAATTTTTGAAAAGAATTTAATTCATAGGAATCCTCGGCATTCTCTCACAAATCATTCCAATCAAAAAGAATGATTTAAATTTCACTTCTTCTCTTTGAAGCCTGTATTCCAGATTCACAGGATTTGTATTTGTAACACTGAAATTCTGATTTAAAACAGCGTAATCATCTACTCTCAGCTCAATGCTATATTCGCCGACCGGGATCATTTGGCTGATCATTCCGATTTCATTGGTTTCAATTTCGAAAATACGGCTGTTATTCGTTCCTTTAATGGAAATTGCACATTTATAAATAGGATCATTATTTATTTTGTCAAAAACCTTGAATTGGACATTCGCAGCAGTCGGTTGAACCTGAATCGGAAGTCGGATAGGAACAAAGATTCCGGGAGTTCTTATCGGTGTTGCAATAATGGGAGTGACTGGTTTTACAAGTGTGGGTTGAGGTTGAACTGGCGTAGCAACAGGCGTCACAGGTCGCATTGTTCTTACACCTCCCATCATGCCCACGTTTATTCTATTATTAAAAACAGGATTTACTTTCGGAGATTCCGTTACGGGTTGAGCAACTGGTTTTGGTGCCGGATCAGGAATTGTGAATTTTGCAGCATCAGGATTCGCTGTTTTTCTGGTTAAGGTATTTAATTGATCAGATTTTATAGTTCTTACGTTGGTTACAGCTTTCAGGAATTTCTGGTTATTGGTTTTGTTGACGAAAAGCTGTTGTTTCATAATCAATGGACCAAAATAGATCAGTTGATTTGGATTGTTTACCGTATCGTTTGTTATTGATGGGTCTAAAACGATTTTTAAATTTTTAATCAAAATCATCGTTTTTGGAAATGCCGATAATTTAAAATCACTCGAAATCGTCTGCCCGTCGGATATTTTTTTAGGTTCTTTCCATTCAAACATTTGAGAAAGCATGAAGTTTTTATTAAACCAGTTTCTTTTTAAATGAACAAATGAATAATCGAATTCTACAGCCAAAATCACACTTTCATCGTAATCAATCGAAAGAATTTCGGAAGGCAGATTTTCATTGGAATTCTTGGCTTCAGTATGTAAATTTTCAAGTTCGTTTTTTTCAAGTCTCATATTATTCCAGCCCGATTCATTTTCCATGAAATCGTAAGGAATAAAATTAATATCATGAATCGAAGAATTATTGATGACATCAGTTTTTTCCGCAGCTTCAAAAGTATTTTTTGCATTTTGAGCCATGGCGAGATATAAATCGGCATCAGAATTTTTATTAACTCTTGAAAGTTCTTTTTCAATTAAATCTTTACTGCCTTTCACTTTCCATTCAGAAAATGCGAGAGCTTTCAGATTATTAAGGTTGATTAATTGATCATTCCAATTTGTTTTTTCGTCATCAGTATCCAATCCGTCGAATAATTCGAGGTGAGTAGCAACATTATTGACTGTCGTTTCATGTGTATCCCGATATTTTTTATAAGCTTTTAATTCTTTCGTATCAGCTCCTTTTGCATCAAATAAAATAGCACTCTGATTGGCAACAACTTTATCCAGACTTTCCTCTAAATTTTTTAGACTGTTTTTATCCAGAATATCTCTGTAAATATCAAACAAAGCGTTATTCGGATTCAGATCCCAGAAATTCGGAGAAATCGGAACAGAATTGAGTTCATACGCCACATTTTGTTTTTTAATGATGGAAAGTGCTTTTTTCTGATCATCATTTAATAAACTTGGAGGTTTCAGCAATTCCAGTTCCTCGTTTTCATACACTCTTAGAGAAGGGCATATCATCGGTAAATCATTTTCCATCGAACTTTGAGAAGTGTAAATGTTTCTCAATTTTTGGTAAACGGCAACAAAATATTTCATGGCAATTGGTTTTTGGTTATTAGTTGATTGTTGCTGGCTGTTGGGTTTTTAATTTTCAGTTTTTTTAAGTTTTATGTAAAACCAGCAATTGAAGTTTTTACGTCAGTTCGAGTGTTTTTCGTAATGAAATGAAGAAAAATGTATCGAGAACTTTTACCTAGATCAACTTCTCGATACAATTTTTTTTCAAAAATCTACTCGAAGTGACGTTGTGTTCTAGAGCTTAGGTTACATCATGGTTTTTTGAAATAACCGACAGAAAAAGATCTGCCGGTTACCCCTATTATGAGAAGAATATTATGATTTTCCGTCTGTCCAAACTTTGATGTCAGGATTTGGATTCGGTGATTTTGGAATCACGTGACATTTGTATCCGATGATGTAAATTCCATTGGACTGCAATTTTTTACCACTCCATTTTGCATCACTTTGAGAATTTTGATTTTCATAATTATGACTTCCACCAAATACGAAAGGTCCGATTCCCACTGCAGCTCCAGAACTGATTTTTGTACTTGCAGCTTTGTAAGCCGTACTGTTTTCACCGAAATCAAGCATTACATCTCTTGCAATGATCAATTCGGTTACGATCATTGGCATCAGTCCTTTTCCTTTACCGTCACTGATGATGTCTCCGTTTAAAGATTGTGGTGAAGTTTCGTGAAGTTTCCAGTATTTAGATTCAACAAATTCTTCGCTGAACCATCCTCTTTCCACTCTTACTTTTCCAAGTTTAAATGAAATTTTAAGGTTACTGAAATCAGTATTCATCGATGTTCTCGTCGTATTTCCGCTGTTTCTCGCACCAATACTGAACAATCCCATGCTGAATCCTGCACCCGCGCTCCAATTGTGGATAGATTTCGAATAATCGCTGTGCGCACTTCCTTCATACATAGAAATTGTCGGCCAGTTTTTAGATTCTTTCAATGCATTTGCCGAAATCGGAATCGACGGAGAATAGTTGATATAATCGATCACTCTTGTTCTCTGACTGTTTCTGAATTCAGACTGAAGACGTTTTTTAATGACAAGCATGTGTTTTTCTTCAATTTCACTTAGGTAATTCTGAATTCTTTCCACTGCTTCTTTGTATCCAAGAGATTGCCATGCTTTTAAAGCTGCATCTTCTCTTTTTTTCATGTTTTTACCGTCGATAGATAAAGTTGCCATTGCATCGGGATCACCGTTGTCAGCATCGATTCTGATAGAATTATTGGCATCCACGATATCGTAATATTTCATTTGGTATTCGATATATTTAGAATACATCGGTGCAACGAAAGTTTGGTGTAATTCAGGTTTGTTAAGATCGTCAACCGGAGCATTTTCATCAAAATCAGGGTTTTTTACGACTTTAATTTTGAAAAGCTTATCTCTCAGTTTTTCAAGATTTTTTTCAACCTTAGGATCCATTGGAGTGTCGACTACCACAGACCATTGCATCAAATCTTCGTATACTTTAGAAACTCTTTTAGAAGAATCATTAAAGATGGTGATCATTCTTCCGTTTCCGTTATCCGTCAATGGTGGAAGAGTAGAAGGAATCGCGTCTACCATTGCAGAAAACTGCTCCATTTGAAGATATTTACGGAATTTGCTGTCTTTCATTGCATTTTGGAACTCTTCAAGGTTTGTTTTAGGATTTCCGTTCGCATCCAAAATTGGTTTTCCTGTTCCGTCCAATAATGGTTTTGGAGCCGGTGCATTTCCGAAAAGCCCGTTTAATGCATAATCGAAAGTATCTTCTGTTAAAGTAATTCCGATCGGGTCGAATGCAATAAAGTCGTTCGGTCCAATAGAATCCGGATCTCCGCCATTGGTAATAGAATCGTAAACTTGTTTTAAAAGCATACTCATTAATGAGTTTGATCTTGCTTCTTGAGTTAATGTAGGCATAATTATAAGTTTTTTTAAGATTTTCTTGCTTACTCTGTTTCGGTTTTCAGCGTTCCCCGATTTTGTATTTTTTGTATGGTACAAATATCTGTCACATTCACAAGGGATTAGTCAGTGTATTTCCGATTTTGGAGTGTGGTTTTTACTGTTTTTTATTTTTGAATTGATTTTTATAATTAAATGGAAGATTTTAGAGAAAAATGGAAAATTGCATCTCACTTATATATAGACAGTTGTTATTTTTAGCATAGTTAATTTTGTAGATTGTTATAATTATTTTTAAAATATTGTGATTTTAACAAAAATTTGGCAAATGTTTTGATATTGAAACAATGCTTATCGATAAGAGCTATTAAAACTAATAATCACCTTATATAACAGTTTAAATATTTAATAGTGATGAAACACCTACTAGAAAATAAAGAGTTTCGTTTTAACGAAGTTCTTTTTGAGCACCGTAACAAAGAATATGGCGCCTATGTTTTAAGAAATGAATCAGATAAAATACTTACTAAAGCTCTTTTTGTGGGCGTGAGTTTACTGGCTGCTATTTCTGTTACTCCTTTTGTTATCAATGCATTTAAAAGCGATACAATAGTACTAAGCGATGGCGGAGTTGAAATTAATCTTAAAGATCCGGTAATTCCAGATGATGTAATACTTCCACCAAAGGTTCAGCCATTACAACAAACAACAGCTCCTGTTGTGAAAACTTTTGATAATACTGTTCCTACGCCATCAAGAACAGCTCCGGATACAAAAAAAGAAGAGATTCCAAGTGATGCTATAGCGGGTTTGAAAGATAATTTTAAAGCAGATCCTGCTCCAAATACAAGTTATGTACCTGCAGCTCCAACTATTGGTACAGGAACCATTCCAACGATTCCAAAAGTAGAAATTCCAAAAGAAGATCCTTCTAAAATTGTAGAAGGTTCCGAATTAAGCGTTGAAGCAAGCTATGAAGGCGGAATTAACGCTTTTAGAGATAAAGTAATGAACAAATTTGATACTTCAGGCTTTGAAGACAACAATGGTGTTGTTAAAACAACCGTTACTTTTATTGTTGAGACCAACGGAACGATCTCAGGAATCAAAACCGATGGTAAAGATGCCTCTTTCAACAGTGAAGCAGCAAGAGTAATTAAACAAATTAAAGGGAGCTGGAAGCCCGGTAAAAATAAACAAGGGCAAGCGGTAAGAAGTTACTTCAAATTTCCGATCTCCATGAAGTTTGAAAATTAATCTCCAAACAAATTTTTAAATAGTTATCCACAAAGAATTTTTTTTGTGGATAATTTTTTTTATTGTTAAAATGTTTATTAACAGTATTTTAACTCAATTTTCGTTTTCCGCATCCATTGAGAGCAAAGAAAAAAGTGTATTTTTGAAACTTAAAGTTCTAATAATGGCAAAAATCATAGGTATCGCTAACCAAAAAGGTGGAGTAGGTAAAACTACAACAGCTGTAAATCTTGCAGCTGCATTAGGAGTATTGGAAAAAAAAATATTGATCATTGATGCTGATCCTCAGGCGAATGCGACGTCTGGTCTTGGAGTGGAGTATGTTCAGTATTCTACCTACAATCTATTAGAACACAGCGTTGAAACAGAAAAATGTATCAAACAAACGGCTACACCCAATTTGGATATCGTTCCTTCTCACATCGACCTTGTTGCTGCGGAAATTGAATTGGTAGATAAGGAAGACCGTGAATATATGCTTAAAAAAGCATTGGCAAGCGTGAGAGACAGCTACGATTATATTATCATCGACTGTGCTCCAAGTTTAGGTTTGATTACCGTGAATGCTCTTACTGCAGCAGATTCTGTAATTATTCCTATCCAGTGTGAGTATTTTGCTCTGGAAGGTCTTGGGAAATTACTGAATACCATTAAAAATGTTCAGAAAATACATAACAAAGATTTGGATATCGAAGGATTGCTTCTTACAATGTATGACAGCAGATTAAGATTATCGAATCAAGTGGTGGAAGAAGTAAACTCGCATTTCCCGGAAATGGTTTTTGATACCATTATCAGTAGAAATGTAAGATTAAGTGAAGCTCCAAGTTTTGGGGAAAGTATTTTAAACTACGATGCTGAAAGTAAAGGAGCTATCCAGTATATTCAGCTGGCAGAAGAAGTTTTGTTGAGAAACGAGAAGTTAATAAAAAATTAATAGCCATAAACAAACAGCGTAAAGCAAACTATGAAGGACAAAAAAAGAGCGATGGGACGTGGTTTAGGCGCAATTTTAAGTGCAGAATCCAAAGCAACGGTTAATTCAGCGACTGATGAAGGGGCAGACAAATTTGTAGGGAATATCGTAGAAGTTGCCCTTGAGGATATCTATCCCAATCCGACTCAGCCAAGAACTTATTTTGACGAAAAATCATTAAACGAACTCGCTCAATCGATTAAAAATCTTGGGGTAATCCAACCGATTACGTTAAGAAAAGATGGCGAGAATTTCGAAATTATATCTGGAGAAAGACGTTTCAGAGCAACAAAGCTTGCAGGTTTAACATCTATTCCTGCTTATATTCGTCTTGTTAATGATCAGGAGCTTCTTGAGATGGCTCTTGTTGAAAATATCCAGAGAGAAGATCTTGATGCGATTGAGATTGCATTAACCTATCAAAGACTGATGGACGAGATTGGCCTTACACAGGAAAATCTGAGTCAGAGAGTTGGAAAGGACAGAAGTACGATCACCAATTCCATCAGATTATTGAGATTAAATCCGGATATTCAGAACGCTATCAGAAGTGGAGAGATTTCTGCAGGACACGGTAGAGCAATTATCAGTCTTGAAACTGAAGAGCATCAGCAGGCTTTATTTGATTTAATTATTCAGGAAAAACTGAATGTACGTCAGGCCGAGCAAGCTGCTACTGCATTAAAGAATCCAAAATCACCGGCTGCAAAAAAAGTAAAGGCTGAGCTTTCTAACAGTTATAAGAGAGCCCAGAAAACAATTGCAGATATTTTAGAAGTAAAAGTGGAGATCAAAGCTTCTCCCAATGGTAAAAAAGGTAAAATTGTTCTTGATTTCAAAAATGAAGATGAGCTGGAATATATTTTATCTCATATTAAATAAATGAAGAAAATACTTTTCACATTTTTCCTGTGTCTGTTTGCTTTTGCATATTCACAAGTGAATCCTAATGATACCATTCGGGTGGAATACCATCCGAAGGACAGCATTCCTGCTGCAAAACCAATAAAATCTGAGTCTAAAGTGATTTCGGATCTTGAAAAAGCAAACGGTCCCACAAAAAAAACATTAAAACTTAATCCTACCAGGGCGGGACTTTATTCTGCAGTATTACCCGGGCTGGGGCAGTATTACAATAAAAAATACTGGAAAGTTCCTATTGTTTGGGGAGCGGTGGGCGCCGGAGTCGGTATTGCGATCTGGAATGACAATCAGTACAAAAAGTACAGAGAATATTATATCGCAAAGCTTAACGGAACACCTAACGAGTTTGTCGATAATCATCCGTTCTTGGATAAGGTTGCATTGGGAAATGCTCAGGACAGAGCAAAAAGACAAAGAGATTATGCAATTGCCATTACGGGGTTAATTTATATTTTAAATATCGTAGATGCTGTAGTTGATGCACATCTTTACGAAAGCCGTCATGATCCGGACTTGACTTTCAGTCCCGCGGTTATTCAGGATCAATATGGAATAAATCCACCAAAAACGGGTTTAAGCTTAAGTTTTAGATTTTAATAAAATGCATGTGAAGTAAATTCATATGTTCAATAATATAGATATTTATGAAAATAGCATTAGTTGGATATGGTAAAATGGGCAAAATCATTGATGAAATTGCCACGAAAAGAGGACATGAAGTTGTAGCCAGATTAAAAGAAACCCCAACTGCTGAAAATCTTAACCATCCGGATGTCGTTATCGAATTTTCTTTACCGGAAGTAGCGTATAGCAACATCAGAGCCTGTCTGGAAAACAAAATTCCGGTCATTTGCGGTACAACCGGCTGGCTGGAGAAAAAAGAAGAAATAGAAAGAATAGCTGTTGAAAACGAAACGGCATTTTTATATGGTTCTAACTTTAGTTTAGGGGTGAATTTATTTTTTGCACTCAATGAAAAGTTAGCCGATTTAATGAAAAATGTAGATGAATATTCTTGCCAGCTGGAAGAAATTCACCATATCCATAAGCTTGATGCTCCAAGTGGAACTGCTATTTCCATAGCAGAAGGTATCTTTAAACACAATCCGAAATTTGAAGCCTGGAAATTAGAAGAAACGCAGGGGAATCAGTTGGGTATCTTTGCGATTCGTGAAGATGAGGTTCCCGGAACACACAGTGTTTTTTACAGAAGTGAAGTGGATGAAATTGAGATCAAACATACAGCCTTCAACAGAAATGGTTTTGCACTGGGAGCTGTAGTAGCTGCTGAATGGATCAGGGATAAAAAAGGAAATTTCGGAATGAAAGACGTTTTAGGTCTTTAATTTTGTAACAAATTTCCTACATTGCAAACTAATAATAAAAATGGACAGGAGATTTTATGACTCATTATCCATTACCTATTACTCATATTATAGATTAGGCACAAAAAATTTATGAATTATTTTTTAACTTACACAGTATATGTTCTCATTTTATCCGTGTTGATGGGGATTTCCACTTGGAAGCTGTTCAAAAAATTAGGGTATAATCCATTATTTGCATTTATACCTTTTTACAACTATTTCATTATTCTTAAAGAGACAAAACATCCTAAGTGGTGGGCTATTTTATCGTATTTACCGATTGTAGGCCCTATCATGATGACGGTTTTTCATATTTATTTGATGAAAAAGTTTGGGAAAAGTCTTTTCCAGCACCAGCTTCTTACGGCGATTCTTCCGTTTATCTATATGGCAACGGTTAACTATTCAAAGAACGTAGAGTTAGAAGATGAAAATGAATTGTTCTTAACCGATGAAGAAAAGAATGCAAAGAAGAAAGATTCTTTTATAGGATCTATAACTTTTGCAGTAGTTTTCGCAACCATTATTCACGTTTTTGTAACTCAGCCTTTCGGAATTCCGACAGGGTCTATGGAAAGAACTTTACTGGTTGGAGATTTCCTTTTCGTTAATAAATGGAGTTACGGATACAGAATGCCAATGCGTCCATTAGCAATTCCTTTCTTACAGGGAACAATTATGGATACAGGACAGCCCGGAAATCCTAAAGATGATCCAAAATCTTATGTAGACGGAGTTGCTTTGCCTTATTCAAGAATTCTTCAGTTTAATAAGCCGCAGAGAAATGACGTAGTTGTTTTCAACTACCCTCAGGATTCCGTGCATACAGCAATTGACAGAAAAGATCCTTATGTTAAAAGATGTGTGGCCGCTGCAGGTGATACTTTTGAGATGAGAGCCGGTAGGCTTTTCGTAAATGGGCAGCCTGAAAAAGTATTGGGTGACCAGGAGGTTCAGCACAGGTATATGGTAACAACAGGAAGCCAGCTGGATATTCCGGGACTTTACAATACAAACGGTTTCCTTCCGGTACAGGAACAGCAGACTGATAAAGGCTTTGTTTATTGGTTTCAAGGATTAACGGATCAAACAGCTGCTGAAATCAAACAGCTTCCTCAGGTCATAGATATGAAGGAAGATGTTTTGGAAAAAGGAGTAGGGGCTATTTCATATAAATTAAATGCTGATAAAACAGATTATACAAAAAGTATTGATACGACTCAGTCAATCTTCCCGATTAACAAACCTTGGAATCAGGATTGGTACGGTCCGGTTAGAATTCCTAAAAAAGGAGATGTCGTAGCTCTTAATCAGGAAAGTCTTCCAATGTATCAGTGGATTATTTCTGAATACGAGCACAACAGCTTGGAAAATAAAAACGGAAAAATTTTCGTTAACGGAAAAGAAACGAACCAGTATACGATCAAGCAGGATTATTATATGATGGTGGGAGATAACAGAGATGCTTCTCTGGATGCAAGATTCTTTGGTTTCGTTCCTGAAGAAAATATCGTAGGAAAGCCGATGTTTACCTGGATGAGTTTACAAGGAGCTTTCAAGGATGCCAGTTCTTCTTATCAGGCTCCGTTCAAAGTTCGTTGGGATAGAATGTTTAAAGCTACCAACACAGGTGAAGCCAACAAAACTTCATACTGGTGGATTGCAGCAATGATTTTGATCTTATTTTTTGGATGGGAGTATTTTATGAAACTATTCAAAAAGAAGAATACAGAAGAAGAATTATAATTAAAATTAAACTATAAATAGAATGAAGTATTTGAAAGAATACTTCATTTTTGTATTATTATGAATATGAATAATGTATTATTACCGGTATTTTATTTACCTCCAGTTTCTTGGTTTTCAGTGTTTTTAAATCCTGAAAGTGAAATTTTATTCGAGCAGTTTGAAAATTTCCCGAAGCAAACGTACAGAAACAGAGCTAATATTTATGGAGCTAATGGTAAACTTTCATTAATAATTCCTATAAATCATAATGGAAAGAGAGAATTCAAAGATATCGAAATCTCTTACAGAGAAGATTGGGCAAATCTTCACTGGAAATCCATAAAAACAGCCTATCAAAGCTCTCCGTACTTCGAATATTATGAAGATAAATTCAGAAAAATATTCGATATGAAAGAAAAATATTTGTTAGATTTTAATATTAAAGGCCTTGAAGTTCTTCAGCAGATCCTTAAAACAGAAAAGGCACACTCTTTGAATGAAGAATATATCAAAAATCCTGAAGCGACCAATTTCAGAGAAAAATTTTCTGCAAAATCGCCTTCTGAATTTGAGATGGAAGAGTATTATCAAACTTTTTCAGATAAATTGGGATTTTTGAAAGATTTGTCAGTTTTGGATCTTATTTGTAACAAAGGTCCTGAATCTCTGACATATATTAAAAATATTAAACAATTATACTAATATGAAAAAGGTATTATTAGCTGCTGTTTTTTTAGCTGGTTTCAGTTTTACTTCTGCTCAGGAAGCACAAGCGAAAAATGGAGGTCAGAATGAAGATAAAGATCTTATGACTTGGTATCATAAAGATTTCTCTACTTCAAAAGTATATGGTGTCAATACGGAAAATGCGTATAAATATTTGGAATCTAAAGGTCTTAAACCCACAACTGTTGTGGTAGGGGTCTTAGACAGCGGAGTTCAGGTTGATCACCCTGGATTAGTGAAAAATATATGGACTAATCCTAATGAAGTTCCCGGAAATGGTAAAGATGATGATGGAAACGGATATATTGATGATGTTCACGGATGGAATTTTATTGGTGGCAAAAATGGCGACATTGATGTAGATAACATGGAAGTAACGAGAGTGGTGGCAAAATATAAACCTATTTTCGAAGGCGACGATTCTACAAAGAATAAAGCAAACCAAGCAAAAATGCCTGAAGATTTTGCAATGTATATGAAAGCAAAAGAGCTTTTTGCTAAAAACAGTACAGAAGGAAGACAGGGTTTTCAGACCTATTCAATGATCAGCGAGCTGGTTCCTAATATGGTTAAATTATTGGGTGGAAAATCAGTGACTGCTGAAAATATTGCAGCCATCAAAACTCCTACGGACCAGAGAGATGCTATTGCTCTTCAGGTCTTAAAAGATTTTTCTCAGGCTCCTGAGTTCAAAGGAAAATCTTCTGCAGAGTTTGAAAAAGCAGCGAAAGATCTAGTTAAAGAAGCTTTAGACGAGTATGGTCCTAAAGCCAAGCAATATGACCTTAATTATGATCCCCGAAAAGAAATCGTAGGCGATAATTATGATGATTATTCTGAAAAAAATTATGGGAATAATCATTATGAAGGTCCGGATGCAATGCACGGAACGCACGTTGCAGGTATCATCGCAGGATCACCACAGGGGAAGGAAATACAATATGGTGTTGCTTCAAAAGTTGCCAAGATTATGTCTGTAAGAACAGTCCCTAACGGAGATGAGAGAGACAAAGATGTAGCTAATGCAATAAAGTATGCAGTAGATAACGGAGCTAAAGTTTTGAATATGAGCTTTGGTAAACCGGTTTCTCCAGGGAAGAATGTGGTTTGGGATGCCTTCAAATATGCACAGGATAAAGGAGTACTTCTTGTTAAAGCGGCAGGAAACGAAAATGAAGATGTAGCAGAACATATTGCTTATCCTACCAATTTTAAAAATATCACAGATGAGAAACCTTTTGTAGATAATGTGTTGGTAGTAGGTGCAAGTACAAATGAAAATGATGCTTTGAGAGCTGGTTTCTCAAACTTTAACAAAAAAATGGTTAACGTTTTCGCTCCTGGACAGGAGATTTATTCTACTGTTCCTCACAACGAATACAAGTATCTTCAGGGAACGTCTATGGCTTCTCCGGTAGTAGCGGGAGCAGCAGCTGTATTGCTTGCTTATATGCCGGGACTTACACCAGCTCAGGTTATTGAATCATTAGTAAAATCCAGCAATTCAAGTACAGGTAATGGATTTAATGATTTATCTCAGGCTGGAGGAGTAATTGATGTGAAAAAAGCAGCAGAATACGCTTATACAAATTTTTATAATGGTAAAAATACCAATGTGAAAAAGGCTACGAAATCCGTAAAAAAGACTGTTAAAAAATAGTATAAATTCCTGTTTTTAAGAGTAAAAGATAAAGAGTCCGAATTTTTCGGACTTTTTTTATTTTTATTTTTCAATTTTGGCACGGTTTTTTGTAACTTTATAGTAACAAAATAATAAACAATACAAAAATGAAAAAGTTACTACTTGCAGGGTTGTTGGGAACATCACTTTTTGCAGTGTCTTGTTCCGGAGTAAAAAATGCACAAACAGCACAAGGTCAGAGATCTGAATTTCTTAAAATGAAAGGAGACTGGCAGATTGTGAGCGTGAATTATGAAAAAGGATATAAAATTAAGCCTTTTGATGATGGGATCGATGCTCAGTGTTTCGTAGGAAGTCATTGGAGATTAATTCCAAATAACTGGACAGGTGCATATACTGTGAATGGAGGAGGAAACTGTGGAGGTGGATTTACACAACCTATCAAGTTTGAAATAAAAAATGGAAGCACTTTTGTCTTCAAAAAAATTGCTGACGGTACCAAAGCAAAACAAAATATTGCAGGATACAGCCTTGATGTAATCAATCAGACTACTGATCAGTTCTCACTAGAACAAAACGTTCCTTTTGATGGTGGAAATGTAAAAGTTGTTTACAACTTTGAAAGAACTGGAATGAAATAATTAAACTTTAAAGAATAAAAAAATGAAATTTAGCAAAACATATATAGGAGCTCTTTTCTTGTCATCAGCATTATTATTGACAAGTTGTGAGGCAGTACAGAATTCTAACCACCAACAAAGAGGTACAGCAGTAGGTGCTGCTTCAGGTGCAGTATTGGGAGGTATCTTGGGTAACAATGTAGGTAAAGGAGGGAATGGAGCTTTAGGCGCTGTTTTAGGTGGTATCATCGGTGGTGTTGCAGGTAACGTTATCGGTAATAAAATGGATAAACAGGCTAAAGAGATCAAAGAAACATTGCCAGGTGCTCAGGTAGAAAGAGTAGGTGACGGTATTAAAATTACTTTGAACGAAAGTATTGTAAACTTTGATTTTGACTCATCAACTCTTACAACTACGGCAAAAACTAACTTGGATAAATTGGCACAGGTATTAACAAATAACCCGGATACCAATATTAATATCTATGGACATACAGATAGCAAAGGATCAGATTCATACAATATGAGTCTTTCTGAAAGAAGAGCCAATTCAGTAAAATCTTACCTATCTGGAAAAGGAATTGCTTCAAGCAGATTATTTGCAAAAGGTGAAGGTGAAGCTATGCCAGTGGCCAGCAATGATACAGATGAAGGAAGAGCTAAAAATAGAAGAGTGGAGTTTGCCATTACTGCAAATGAAAAAATGATTAATGAAGCCAAACAAGGGCAATAATTAATTAACATATAAATATTTTCGTAAATAACCGCTATTGCGGTTATTTTTGTATTTTTATGCAAGATATTTTTGAAATTCTTACTTTTGCATTTGAAACCACATAAATGAAGAAATATTTTAAACTGCTCCGTGTAGAGCAATGGGTAAAGAACCTTTTTGTTTTTGTCCCTCTATTTTTTTCTGGTAATACCACCAATATTGATTTGCTTTCAAAAAGCATTTTCGCTTTTATCATCTTTTCATTGGCAGCAAGCGTTGTTTATATCCTGAATGATTATAACGACATTGAGGCAGACAGAAAACATCCTGAAAAAAGAAGAAGACCACTGGCTAGTGGAGCAATCTCAAAATCTAAAGCTGTCGGGATTCTTATCGGACTGATTATTTTAGATGTTGCTTTGGTCTTTATTGCGCAGACATACTTTCATCAGAGCTTATGGAAATTTGCAACCATCATTGCGTTTTATTTTGTGATGAATATTGCGTACACATTCAAATTAAAACATGTGCCTATTATTGATATTTCAATTATTGCAATAGGTTTTGTTTTAAGGGTTTTGTCGGGAGGTTATATCACAGGGATCAGTATTTCCCAATGGGCTATCCTGTTAACTTTCGTTTTGGCACTGGTGCTGGCGATAGGGAAGAGAAGAGGAGAGTTGATTAATGCTCAGGTTTCCGGAAAAACAAGAAGAGCACTGGACGGATATAATGTTCAGTTTGCAGACATTGCTCTTTCCATTTCAGTTACATTAGCGATTGTTTGCTATTTGATGTTCACATTATCTCCGGAGGTACAGGCAAGATTTCACGAAAGAGTCTTTTATACCGTAATTTTTGTAGTATTTGCCTTTTTAAGGTATTTACAGCAGACCTTGGTATACAACAGAACAGAGTCTCCTACAAAAATTGTATATAGAGACAGATATATCCAAATCACTTTATTATTGTGGGTTGCTGCATTTTTAATCCAAATTTATTTTAAAAAATGAAGCCGAATTTTATACAAAAAGTCACCAATTGGGGCAACTTTCCTATAGTGGAAAAAGAAATGAAGTCTGAAGACAGCTTCAAAAAAATAAAAGAATTTGTACTTGATCATAATGAAGTTATCGCAAGAGGAAATGGAAGATGCTATGGCGATGCTTCATTAGGAGAACATATATTTTCAACAAAAAAATTAAATAAATTCATCAGTTTCGACCGCCTGAACGGAATTATAGAGTGCGAATCTGGTGTTTTGCTTTCAGAAGTCCTGGAAATTTCTGTTCCGCAGGGGTATTTTTTATATGTAACTCCAGGAACAAAATTTGTTTCTGTGGGAGGCGCTATTGCGTCAGATGTTCATGGTAAAAATCATCATGCAGAAGGATGCTTCTCAGAATATGTCATTGAATTTAAATTAATGACGGAGAATGGGAATATTATTACGTGTTCAAGAGAAGAAAATTCGGATAAATTCTGGGCTACCATTGGTGGTATGGGATTGACGGGAATTATTCTTACCGCAAAATTTAAATTAAAAAATATTGAATCCTCCTATATTCGACAGGAAAGCATTAAAGCGGAAAATCTGGATGAAATTTTCAGATTATTCGATGAAAGTGAAAGCTGGACCTATACGGTTGCCTGGATTGATTGTCTCCAAAAAGGAAAAGATATAGGAAGAAGTATCCTGATGCGGGGAGAGCATGCTTTTCAGCATGAATTACCCGAAAATCTTAAGAAAAATCCATTAAGGTTAAAAGGTAAATTTGAGCCTACTGTACCTTTTTATTTTCCGAATTTTGTATTGAATGCATTGACGGTTAAGATCTTTAATCTATTATATTATAAAAAACAAGCCAAAAAAGAAGTTAAGAGTTTTATAGATTACGAAACATTTTTTTATCCTTTGGATGCCGTTCATGAATGGAACAGGATTTATGGGAAATCAGGATTTATTCAATATCAGATGGTGATACCCAAAGAAACGGGGAAAGAAGGAATGAAGAAAATTCTGGAAACAATTGCCAATAGTGGCAACGGATCTTTTCTTGCGGTTTTAAAGCTGTTTGGGAAAAATAATCCTCAGGCTTATAATTCCTTTCCGGTTGAGGGCTATACACTGGCTCTTGATTTTAAAGTGAATTCAAAACTTAAAAAGCTGGTTGATCAGCTGGATGAAATTGTTCAGGAATTCGGAGGTAGAATTTACCTTACCAAAGACAGCATGAGCAGATCTTCATTAACCAATTATCTTAAGAATATCCAAAACCCAAAATTCGTGTCTCTACAGCACAAAAGAATTATAAATAATAACTAGAGGAAAATGATCGTTTTAGGAAGTACATCGGAAGTAGCGCAGGCTTTTGTGGAAAAAACTCTGCAGGAAGGAGAAAAGTTTGAAAAAATCTATCTTTTTACCTCAAATAAAGAAACTACCGAAAGGTTTGCAAGACATATTGATGTGAAGTTTGTACAGCAATCTGAAATCATTGAACTTGATCTTACCAAGGAAATTGATTATAATAAATTTGAAAATATTAATTCAAACCTGTTATTTTGTGCTACAGGATATTTAGGTGAAGGAACGGAAGAAGGATTGTATGATAATAAAAATACAGAACGGATTATAGATATTAATTACTCAAAATTGGTTCCCGTAATGAACTATTTTGCTCAGAAATTTGAAAGCAGAAGATCCGGAACTATTATCGGATTATCATCTGTTGCCGGTGACAGGGGAAGGCAGAGCAATTTTATTTATGGAAGTGCGAAAGCTGCTTTTACTGCTTATTTGAGTGGTTTGAGAAATTATCTTTTTGATAAAAAAGTTCATGTGCTTACAATAAAACCGGGATTCATGGCAACCAAAATGACAGAAGGCTTACCTTTGAATCCGAAATTGACAGCTACCCCAAAACAGGCAGCGACCTGCATTTATAAAGCTTACAAAAAGCAGAAAAATGTAGCTTATGTTTTACCGATTTGGGCTGTTATTATGATGATTATCAGAAATATTCCTGAATTTATATTTAAAAAATTAAAACTGTAAAATTTTTTTTAAATTTAGTGGAAAGTTTAAACGTACGATTCGCTAAGTTTTTTATTATATAAAATATCCGTGTAATCTTTGCGTTAAAAGAATAAAAAAAAAATTAAATAAGATAAAAAATTCCAATGAAAAAACTGTATTGTTTTGATTTTGACGGAACTCTAACGTATAAAGATACCATGTTTATGTATCTTAAATTTTATGATCCTACAAAATTCCGATTACAGTTTTTGAGACATGTACCGCTTTTTATTTTATTAAAATTGAAACTTGCTGAAACCGAAAAGGTGAAAAAAAGTTTTATAGGATCTATTCTGAAAGGACAGACTCAGGAGAAAATAGAAAAAAAATCTAAAGAATTTTTTGAAGAGCACTATCCAAAGATTGTAAGAGAGAATGCACTTGACTTTATTAATAATATTGATAGAGATCATACGCAAAGTCTATTGGTAACTGCTTCTCTGGATATTTGGGCAAAACCTTTTGCCGATGCCTTTAAAATGCAGCTGGTTTCTACCCGTGCAGAGTTTAAAAACGGAGTTTTCACAGGAAACTTTATTGGTAAAAACTGCAACGGAAAAGAAAAACTGGTGCGGATAAAATCTGAAATTATTAACAATAAATACGATAAAATCATCGCTTTCGGAGACACTTCCGGAGACAAGCCGATGCTGAAATGGGCAAATGAAGGTCATTATCAATTTTTTCACTAATTTTGAGTGGTAAAAATGTAAAAATGAAAAGACTGCTTATTTTGTGTTCGGCAACTATTATGAGTTGCACGAGTACTCCGTTTCAAAAGTCATCAGACATGCAAAACAACGCGAAAATTATTGTTTCCGAATCACAGGGTGGTGCGGAACAGGCTGGTTTCAGCATTATTAAAAATGATCAGGATTTTCAGCGTGCTGTCAAAGGAAATTCAATGATCGTTGAGATGGGAAATGATTCTGGTACTCCTGCCCATAAATTTCCTAATGATAAAAAAGTGGTTTTATATAATTTAGGAATGTTCAGATCAGGTGATCATAGAATTTCAGAAATTAAGACTGTTTCAGTAAAAAATGATATTCTGTATGTTGAGGTTCCTTATGTAGAGCATGGAGGAATGGAAATTCAGGTGATTTCCAATCCTTATATTATTTTTACTGTTCCTTCAGATTATCAATTCAAGTCCGTAGAATTAAAATATTCAAAATAAAATGAATAAAATATATTTAGATAACGCTGCAACTACGCCTATTTCAGAAGAAGTTATCGATGCCATGGTAGGTACCATGAAAATGAATTTCGGAAATCCTTCTTCAACACACAGCTTTGGTCAGGAAGCTAAGATTCTTATTGAGAATGTAAGAAGGCAGGTTGCTGATTATCTACACGTAACTCCGGCTGAGATTATTTTCACATCATGCGGTACGGAGTCCAATAATATGATCATCAAATCCAGTGTTGAACATCTTGGAGTTGAAAGAATCATCAGTTCTCCTTTAGAACATAAATGTGTTTCTGAGAGTATCCTTGATATGAAAAGCAGAAAAGGAGTAGAAGTAAACTATATCCGCCCGAATGAAAAAGGCGATATTGATTTAAATAAATTAGAAGAATTATTAAAATCTTCCGATAAAAAAACGTTGGTAAGTTTAATGCATGCCAACAATGAGATCGGAAATATTATCGATATTAAAAAGATCTCGGAATTGTGCAAAGCCAATAATGCACTTTTCCATTCTGATACTGTGCAGACAATGGCTCATATGAATCTTGATTTGTCTGATATTCAGGTCGATTTTGCTTCTTGCAGTGCTCATAAATTTCATGGACCGAAAGGAGTAGGTTTTGCTTTTATCAGAAAATCAAGCGGCTTAAAAGGAATTATTACAGGTGGTCCTCAGGAAAGAAGTCTGAGAGCAGGAACTGAGAATGTGGCTGGTATTGTTGGACTAGGAAAAGCTTTAGAACTTTCTTTAGATAATATGGAGGCTTACACGAACCATATGCAGGAAATTAAAAGCTATACCGCTGAAAGGCTTTCTGCAGAGATTCCGGGGGTTAAATTTAACGGAAGGAGCGCAGAGAAGGAAAATAGCCTTTATACGGTTTTAAGTGCCTTATTGCCTTATAAAAATCCATTGATCGGACTTCAGCTGGATATGAAAGGAATCGCAATTTCTCAGGGGAGTGCTTGCTCTTCCGGAGCTTCAAAACCTTCAATGGTAATGATGATGGTTCTGTCGGAAGATGAAATGGATCACTGTACACCGCTGCGTATTTCTTTCAGTCACATGACGACAAAAGAAGATATTGATACATTCGTTACTGCTTTGAAAGAAATTTCCGGCGATTTTGTTATAGAAAATACAAATGTTGAGCATAGATAACAATATTACTTAAATGGCGTAATTTTGGGAGTCTAATTAAAGATAAAAACAAGAATATAATATTAATTTAAATAAAAGAAACAAAATGGCTTTAGAAATTACAGATAGCTCATTTCAGGAGGTTTTAAAATCAGATAAACCGGTATTAGTAGACTTTTGGGCAGTATGGTGCGGACCTTGTAGAACACTGGGACCAATCATTGAAGAAGTTGCAACTGATTTCGAAGGAAAAGCAGTAGTAGGAAAAGTAGATGTTGACAACAATCAGGAAATTTCTATGCAATATGGTATCAGAAATATCCCTACAGTTCTAATTTTTAAGGGCGGTGAGGTTGTTGATAAAATCGTTGGAGTAGCTCCAAAAGAAGTGATCGCAGAGAAATTAAGCGCACACTTATAAAAATAATAAATTTGATAATGAATGCCTTCCGGTTTTGGAAGGCATTTTTTTACGAAATAATTTGCATGTAAAGAAAAAAGTCGTACTTTTGCAATCACAAAAAAGAAACAACGTTCTTTAAAAGAAAACAAAATTGATCCGGTAGTTCAGCTGGTTAGAATGCCGCCCTGTCACGGCGGAGGTCGCGGGTTCGAGTCCCGTCCGGATCGCAAAAGTTTTTCAATTTACTTTAAAAAAATTAGATCCGGTAGTTCAGCTGGTTAGAATGCCGCCCTGTCACGGCGGAGGTCGCGGGTTCGAGTCCCGTCCGGATCGCAGAAGTTTTATCAATTTCTTTTTAAAAAATTGATCCGGTAGTTCAGCTGGTTAGAATGCCGCCCTGTCACGGCGGAGGTCGCGGGTTCGAGTCCCGTCCGGATCGCAGAAGTTTTATCAATTTACTTTAAAAAAATTGATCCGGTAGTTCAGCTGGTTAGAATGCCGCCCTGTCACGGCGGAGGTCGCGGGTTCGAGTCCCGTCCGGATCGCAAAAAGAATCCTACAAATATTTTGTAGGATTCTTTTGTTTTTATTATGTTTTACGTTTATATCTTATATTCTCCAAGTAGAGATGTTTATTACAAAGGTTTTTCAGAAGATGTCGAAAAACGAAAGTGTATTCGATTTCAGTAATTTCTATTTTTAATTTATTCTTATTACCACTTTACTATAAAATAAAAATACCATCAACTTGATGGTATTTGAAGATCTGATCTATGTTAAAAGTGATTCATGGTCTGGTATTGTGATTACCCTATATTTAAATTTTTCAATCAGAAATTGTGTTATTTTTTGTTGGTGTTAAAAATACGCAGGTTATATTTTTTAGCCACTACACTTTAGTGTAGTTTTTGTATTAATATTGGTGAGGTTATAAAAGGATATCCGTTTTTTTACGGTATTTTCATTAATGATTTTTATTATTCAATTTTAGGTCTGATATTTGTATTGAGTAGCAAAACTAGATGAACCATTTTATTTTATGAAAAACATATCTGTGAAAAAAGCATTTCTATGTACATTATTATTCTCTTTACTTTTGGTTTCTTGTAAAAAAGAAATTGAAAAGATAAGTGATACCTTAAAAGATACAACGACTTCAATGAGTGAAACTCCGGTTGTGGAGCAGGACTCTATAAAAAAAGATTCAATAGTGCAGAAAGAATCTATGCCGCCGGCAATGCAGGAGGATGGTTTTTACAATGCATTTATTTTTCCTAAAGACAAAAAGCTTAAAGATTCTCTGTTCTCTATATTTAATAAAAAATATACGGAGAAGGAACGTTATGCCATCTTAGCACTGAACAGACTCGATTCAAAAAATAAATGGAACGCCGATACATTGGTTGTTCCTGCTAAAATTGATACTACATTAATGGAATATTCGCCTTTCCCTATGCAGTTGGATGTATTGAGCGGTGTGAAAAAGTTTGTGATTTTTTCATATCCTATTCAGGCTTATGGAGTGTACTCTAATGGTAGCCTTGTAAAATGGGGACCTACCAGTATGGGGAAAAAGACGGCAAAGACAAAAACAGGTTTAACATTTGCCAACTGGAAAAAGCAATTAGCTATTTCTACGGTAAGCAGCGAATGGAAGCTCCCATACAATTTTAATATATTCAATTTAGACGGAATCGGATGGCACCAGTATGATCTTCCGGGATATCCTGCGTCGCACTCTTGCTTAAGATTATTGAAAAATGATGCAAAATGGCTTTATTCTTATGCTGATACCTGGGTTCTGAATCCGGGAGGTGCTACTACAAAAGCGAGAGGGACAGCAGTAATGGTGTTCGGAGACTATAAATGGGGTGCAAGAAAGCCTTGGAGAAAATTGTTGGATGATCCTAATTCAAATAATGTTTCGGTAGAAGAAATGACAAAGATGATAGAACCTAATATTGAAAAAATACTGAAGGAGCAGGATAACAGAGAGAAAGTGGTAGATTCTATAAAAGCAGCAAGAGCTCAGATTGAACAAATGCCGCAAACTCCCAAAACGGTAGCCCCTTAATTAATCCTTCTTTTCAAAATGTAAAGTTGATTCCTCTGCAAATTTCCTTAATTTGAGCATTTCATCTTTTCCTTTATGTTGCCCGAATCTTGCAGCTGCATAGGTCAGTGCAATGCAGAAAAGCATCACAAAAGAGGCGTTTAATGCCCAGGGAAATTCAGAACTGTTGATTTGATTTTCCACATAATACATGGAAAAGAAAGTCATCCATAGAATAGAAAAAGAAAAATACAGAAACATAAAGAATGTCCAAACTGCTGAACTGGGTCCGAAAATACCTCTGACAGCAGTTTTTTCGTCTTCAGTTTCTATTCTTAAAGATAATCTGGGTTTCCAGTAATTGTCATATTCGGTTTCCACGCATATTGTAGCCACTTCTTTATTGATATTTCCTGAAAACTCATCCTTGTGTTCGGCAAGATATATTTTTAAATGTTCGGCGTATTCTTCCTTGCTGAGATCGGTGAACATTTTAAACCTCGGCCGCGTTCTTATTTTATCTAAAGTAGTTTCTTCTGTATTCATATTATTCTTGATAAGGTATTGGATCTTCCAGCTGAAATTTTATAGTCAGCTGCTGAGTTTTTCTCTGTATGATCATTGTAATACTTCTTCCTTCATAAGATTTCATCATCTCCATAATTTTTTCTAAACTCATATCTGAGGTTTTGCTTCCGTTAATGAAAATGATCTGATCATCTTTTTTTAACCCTGCTTTGTCAGCCGGAGAATCTTTCCGGACTCCTGAAATGGAGAATATGGGTTTCAGCACAAATTTATACTGAAACTTGTCGGTGGCTGTTGAAAATTCACTGCTGGCTTTATTGGCTTTCTTAGTTTCAATTTTTACAAGATCTTCCTGCCATTGCATTCCATCCTGTTTAAAATCTAAGCCACTCATATTAAAATGAAAAGGATCATCAAAATTTCTGTTAGGTCTCAGGTATAGCTTTTCATTGGGATAATCAAATACTACGGTAAAACGACGCATAATCTCACCTCCTACAGAGCCTTTTCTGTCTTCTACCAAATGTACATGCTGAATAGAGAACTCATCAGGCATAGCTGTGAGGGGTTTCTCAAACTTAAAATTACCAATGTAAAAATTGTGAATTCTGCTTCTTTTACCATAAATATCCCCATTAAACCCTCTACCTAAGAAGTCTTCAATATTCGGACGATTATAAACAAAATCTTTAATTAATGCAGGAAATAACCAGATAGGATCACTGTTTCCAAGATCGATTAATAATTTTGAACTCTTTTTTTCATTCGTCATCTCTACATCGGTGTAGAGATAAGGCTTACTTTTTTCTATGCTGACAGGAAGTTCTTCGAATTTTCTTGTTTTTCTCTTAAACAATTCACGATCATTATAAACTGTAATTTTTTTAGAAGAATAATCAATTGAAATCGGATGGTTTTTAAACAAATGATAGCCTATCACACCATTGACGGGAATTCCAACATGTGAAGAGATATTAAATTCCTGATTAAGAATGAGAAAAATAGACATAGAATTATTGATCATATGATCTCCGATTTTTCCGATATTATTATCAGATTTAAACCCGTCAATACTTAAGTCTCCACCTAATCCGGAGAACTTAATCTTTTCTACCTCACTTAACTTCACCTCCTGATTCTCTAAACTGAAAAGTAAGGTTTCCGCAACACCGGTATCTAATAAAAAAGTGAGATTAACACCATTAATATTGATAGGAATAAAAATTAAATTATTGATTAATTTAAAAGGAATAACTGTTTTTTTTACATCTTTTATTTCAAATGAATTTTGTGCATTAATGAAAATGCTGAAGAAAAAAAATAATATAAAATGGCGTAATTTCATTTACTGAATTTACTGAATTTATTTGTATAGGAAACAAAAAACATTCTCAAAGTTGAGAATGTCTGTATAATTTGTAATGAATTAAAAGAAATGTTTTTCTTCCCGTAATTTTACTTTGAAAAGAATTCCATCAGGTCCATATAATTTTTTTGATTGACTCCGTGACCGCTCATGTATTCTCTAAATGTAAAATAACAACTTAAATCATACAGTAGATCAGCCGCTTTTCTTCCCCATTCCATTGGGATCACAGCGTCATCTGTGCCGTGAGACACGAAGAAACGAAGTCTTTCCAGCTTTTTCTTATCTTTTACAATATCTTTCAGAAGTTTCTCTTCAGGATATGCACTTAAGCAAGCTACATAATTGAACATTTCAGGGTACTTTAAAGCCAGTGCATAACATAAAATTCCCCCCTGACTGAAGCCGCAAAGGTGAGTCTTTGCTTCTGTCAATCCATAATGATTAACTATTTTCAGAATATTTTCCAAAACGGCATTTAATGATTCATTGGCCTGTTCTACATTAATGAAATTTTCAGGATCATTAAAATCTATATCATACCATGAAAAACCCTCAAACTGGGTTGCTTTCGGAGCTCTGAAACTCACAATGATCCAGTCTTCCGGAAGAGTTTCTCTAAAGCTGAAAAGGTCTTGCTCATTGCTTCCATAGCCGTGAAGCATAAATAGAATAGTGGTTTGGGAGGTAATATTCTCAGGTTCTCTTACGATGTAATCTAAATTCATAAAGCAAAGATAAATAATAAATCATATTGTAAAATCTTTGCCGATTGAGTTTTAAATAAAACAACAGATAATGTTTACTTATTGAAAACTAAATGTTTAATTAATGTTAAGGACCATTGGAAATCATAAATCCGGCAGATGCAATATTTTTATAGATTTGATATTATTTGGAAATCTTTATTAGAAAATTTTCATAAAAGTTATTTTTATATTGATAAAAAACCTATATTTGAAACATTAAAAATCTATTTGGAGAAATGAAGCAATTTTACAAATCAAAAAGTTTATTTAGACTTTCTTTTTTATTCATCGTATTATTTTCAGTAGTTTCTGTGGCTCATTCTTGTAAAGATGACGACGACGAAGATGAGTTTAAAGATCATATCGTAAAGTTTGAAGTAAAAGGAACTACAGGTGTAGAGTTTAAAACGATTGTAACACAAGTGGGAACCAGCCAGAATCAACTTTTTGATCAGCCGGGTATTAGTTGGAACAGTGGTGAGATGTTTGTTAATTCTAGCCAGTCTCAGTTGAATCTTGCAGCCAATGCATTACTTCCTGACGCGAACGCAAAACTTATCTTGAATATTTGGGTTGACGGTGAAGTTGCAGAAACAGATACAATTAAAAACCTTTCAGGAATTCAAAGTACATCAATTGCTCACAGCTTCTTGGAATTGTAAAAAATAAACAATACATATAAAAAAAACCGTCAATTTGACGGTTTTTTTGTTTTACTCCTCAATCATATGGTGCTGTAAAGCAATCGTGATGAGCTCTGAAGAATTTTTTGCCTGAAATTTCTGAAGCAGGTTTTTTCTGTGAGTATCTACGGTTAATGGGCTTAGGAATAATTCATCGGCAATCATTCCACTGGTTTTCCCTTTAGCGACCAATTGTAAAATCTGTTTTTCCCGCTTTGTTAATCTGGGAATTGTCAGCTCGTTTTGAGATGGCTTACTGATGATCTGTTTTGTTTCGTTACAAAATACAATATTCCCCGAAAGTGCACCTCTGATGCATTCTATCAATTCTTCGATTGACGTGTTTTTAAGCAGATATCCACTTGCTCCATTTTGAATAGATTGCATCATAATACTTCGTTCAGAGCGATTACTGAACATAATTACGGATGTATGGGGCGATATTTTTTTTATCTCTTTACACAATTCAATTCCATTGGCATCGGGTAGGGTGATGTCTAACAGAATAATATCAACTTCATTAGATCTTACAAAATCAACAATCTCCGAACCCAGTGTAAAACTTTCTAGAACATTGAAAAATGACTGATTCTTAAGCATTATTTTCAATCCTTCAATAACGATCGGATGGTCATCTACAATGACGATATTTATTTTATCAGACTGCATGGGTATTTAGTTCAATGTTAATAGTTGTTCCTTCATGGTCGGAGTTGATCTCCATTTTTCCCTTAAGATAATTGACACGGTTTTTAAGATTTCGAAGTCCCATACTCTTGGTTGTTTTTTCAATATCTTTCTCAAACCCTTTTCCATTGTCTTCAATGGTGATAAAGAAATTTTCTTCAGATTGAGAGCATTGTAATAAAATGCTTGAAGCCTGTGAATGTTTTACAGCATTTGCCAACAGTTCCTGAGCAATTCTGTAAATATTTAACTGTATGGTAAGTGGAATATTTTTTTCGATATTAATCGCTTGGAAATCAATGCTGAGATCTTTTCTGATGTAGAACTCACAAAGATCATGCAATGCGGTTTCCAGTCCGAAATTGAGAAGAGATTCGGGCATTAAGTTTCTGGCAACATGCCTTAATTCACTTACCGAATTATCCAGCTGTCCTAAGATTTTATTAAACTCCTGATCATTTGTGCTTAAATGAGTGGAAGACCAGGTTGAAAAATTGATTTTAACCCCTGCCAGCATTCCTCCAAGTCCATCGTGTAGGTCTTTTGCAATACGTTCTCTTTCTCGTTCTTCACTTTCAAGAATTGCTTTTGTAATATTTAACTCTTCTTTTTGCTGGATTTCTTTTAATTTTTGCTGAAGGTTGATTTTTCTTTGTTTTGCCAGTTTTTTGGTATAGAAATAAATAAAAATAACTAAAATCATTAAAAATACAGACGCAAAACCAAGTAGCCACAGATATTGATTTTTTTGATTTATTTCAAGCTGTTTCTGAGCTTTTTCAGCATCAAGATTAGCGATTTTTCTTTCTTTTTCAGCGGTGTTATATTTCGTTTCAAGTTTATTGATTTCGAGCTTTGTATTTTCCGTACTGAGACTGTCATTAAGTTTAGAATATTTTTTCTCCCACGTTAATGCTCCTTCTGGGTTTCCCATTTCTTCATTTAGCCCGGAAAGCTGTTTATATATTGTTTTCCTGTTGTTGAGATCCAAAACAAGAGATTTTTCTGTTAAAATGTTTTCCAGAACGGCTTTAGCTTCGGAATATCTTTTTAATTTCTTTAGAATGTCAAACTTATTGAAGTAGAACATTTGAGCTAATAGATTCTGATTAAATTTTTTAGTGTAAAACAAGCCTTTTTCTATGACGGGTAAAGCTTCTTCGTTTTTCTGTTTAGTTATAAAAAAAAGGGTCTTTCCATAATAAAAGAAAGCATTTGATGAGGAATCCGGATAAAGCTGAATTAATTTTTCTGCCTTGTCAAGAAATTTTTTTGCTTCATCGCCTTTGGCCTGATAACAATAATTACTGGCGGTATTCAGGTAGGTATAAAATAGCTCTGCTGAATTAGGATAATTTTTTTCAAGAATTTTTAATGCCTTTTTATTATAATTTCCTGCTTTCTCAAATTCTGCATTGTAGGTGAGAATAAGAGCCAGCTGAGAATATAAGAATCCTAAATTTCTGTTATTTTCATATTTTTCAACTAAAGGAATGCTTTTTTCAAGAATAGTTTTAACTAAAAAAGGATATCCTTCTTTGTTTTTTAGAGATACTCCATAGTTATACCACGCCAGCGACTGAAAAAAATAAGATTCTTCTGTCTTAAATTTACTCAAAGCGCTGATAGCCTGCTGATAGGCTGCTGCAGCTTTAGTTTTATTTTTTTCAAGATAATACTGACCTTCATAATAATAATACTTAGCAGAAATAAAAGTTTTCTTTGTCTCCACCAGTGTTTTACCGTTTTCCAGATATTTTTTACTTGAAAGACTGTCTGTATTTCTGTAGTAATTGGATAATAAAAAATAAGCATTCGCTTTAGAATCATTATCAGAACGGCTTATTGTGATGTTTTGTAAACTATCAAGATAAGGCTTTTCGTTAAGCGGAATAATCTGCTGAGACTGTAGGGTAAATGAAAGTAAAATGAAAATTACAACGGTTAGTTTCTTCATTATCGTCAAATCAAAATAAATAAGTAGTTTTTATTATAAAACAGTCAATTTAATTAAAATTTCCAGTATAAAAAAATACCTGAATTTAGGTATAAAAAAATACTCTTTTTTTAGGATTGATACCGGGGTGATACTCTGGTAGTTTTGCAGATACCAAATCAATCAAATCATAGAATTATAAACAATAGTAGTCAAATTTAAACAAAAAGATTATGAAAAAAATGAAGTTGAATCAAGTATTTAAAGGAACATTTTTAATGTTAGCAGCAACCTTACTTTTCGGTTTCGTCAGCTCTTGTAGCAGCGACGACGATGATAATCCTGTAAACGGAGCAAGTAAGACTCATAAAGTTGTTTTCAAAGCAATAGCTTCTTCAGGAAGTAATATTGATGTAGCAGTATACGGAATTGATGGAAACCCGACCACAGCAAGCAGTCTGAGCGGAACTACATGGTCAAGTCCGGAAGTAACCTCTGAAGCAGGTGCCTACAATGCTAACGTAGCTGTAAATGCAATAGGACCGAATGCTTCATCAACATTAAAGGTTCAGATTTGGGTAGACGGAGAGTTGAAAAAAGAAGGAACTTCAAGCGGTCAGTACCTGTCGGCATCGGCTTCTTACGTATTCTAAAAAATTAATAACTTTCGAAATAGTTGTATTAATAAAATCGCGGCAAGATTTATCTTGCCGCGATTTATTTTATATGGAGTTTAGTTCGGGCTCGTCGAAGACGAGCCCGAACTAAACTTATTACTTAAATTACTTTTACAATAAAGTAGCTTTTTTTACCTTTCTGTAACAAAAGGAATTTTCCGTCTATCAGGTCCATTTCATTAGCGGTATACACCTCATTCACCTTTTCTTTGTTCACAGAGATTGCATTTCCTTTCAATTCTCTTGTAGCCTCACTCTTAGATTTTAAAAATCCTGATTTTTCTGAAAGCAAATCAACGATGTTGATTCCTAAAACATCAGCTTTGGCAACTTCTTTTTGAGGGACACCGTCAAAAATTTCAAGGAAAATTTCTTCATCAAGACTTACTAAATCTTCAGCTGTTGAGCGGCCAAAAAGAATTTCGGAAGCTTTCAAAGCTTTTTCATATTCTTCTCTTCCGTGTACCCAAACTGTTACTTCCTCAGCCAGTTTCTTTTGAAGTTTTCTTTCGTGTGGAGCTGTTTTATGTTCTTCAATTAATGCTTCAATTTCTTCTTTTCCCAAGAAAGTATAGAATTTGATGAATCTCTCAGCATCCAAATCTGTAGCATTCAGCCAGAATTGATAAAATTTGTAAGGCGATGTTTTATTTTTGTCCAGCCAATAATTTTCTCCGCTTTCAGACTTTCCGAATTTGGAACCGTCAGCTTTCGTAATTAAAGGAACCGTCAGTGCAAATGCTTCGCCCTGAGCTTTTCTACGGATCAATTCTGTACCGGTCGTGATATTTCCCCACTGATCAGAACCTCCCATCTGAAGTTTTACATTATTATTTTGATATAAATGTAAAAAATCATATCCCTGTATTAACTGATATGTAAATTCTGTAAAACTCATTCCATCGGCACCGGATTCTCCAGAAAATCTCTTCTTCACAGAATCTTTTGCCATCATATAGTTGACCGTAATATTTTTTCCTACGTTTTTAGCAAAATCAAGGAAAGAAATATTTTTCATCCAGTCGTAATTGTTCACCAATTCTGCTTTATTGGTTTCATTTCCTTCAAAATTTAAAAATCTTGAAAGCTGGTTTTTCAGACAATCAACATAGTGTAGAAGAGTAGCTTCATCTAAAAGGTTTCTTTCTGCAGATTTTCCCGAAGGGTCACCAATCATTCCTGTAGCACCACCTACCAAGGCAATCGGCTTATGACCATGCTGTTGAAAGTGAGCTAAAATTTTTATCTGAATAAGACTCCCGATATGTAAAGAATCTGCGGTAGGATCAAAACCGATATAGGCAGTTGTCATTTCCTTATTCAGCTGTTCGTCCGTTCCGGGCATCATGTCGGCAAAAAGCCCGCGCCATTTCAGTTCTTCAATAAAAGAGTTCATTATTTTTTGCTTTAAAATTTAAGGTGCAAAGATAATAAATTCGAAGTTAAGTGGATAAGTTGTCGACAGGTAAAAAAGTAAATTATCAGATTTATAAACAAGTAATCATCATTTGAATATCTACAAATGCAGTTGATAACAAAGAATGAATTTATTATTTTAAAAGCTGTGGAACTTTTATGTTCTAGCCTATATTTTCATGCTTTTAATACTGTTTGCTTTTTCACCAAAATCAATTATATTTGTTAATAATGAACGACGAACAATTATTCACCCTCATTCAGAAGGCAAAAGACAAAGACCAGAAAGCTCAGACAAAACTCATTAATGTTTTTTGGGTTGATGTTTTTTCTTTTGTGATGAAAAAAGTGAGAGATGAAAATGATGCAGATGAGATCACGGTAAATGTTTTTTCGAAAGTTTTATCGAAGCTGGATATGTATGATCCTCATTTTCAGTTTAAGACATGGGTTTTAACGATAGCTCAAAATACAATTATTGATTTTTGGAGAAGAAAAAGCAGAGAAAATCAAGATCCTACGGAAAATCTGGATGAAGTGAAAAACCAATTTGCAAAATCTCCTGAAGAATTGATGATTTCAGCCGAGGAGCAAAAGAAAATCATTAAAACAATCGAATCTCTGGATGCTAATTATCAGGATATTATCAAGTTAAGATTTTTTGAAGAGAAAAGCATCAAAGAAATCGCCGAAGAATTAGGAATTTCTGTGGCGAATACAAAAGTACGTGTAATGCGTGCGAAAAAGGTCTTAGCCGAGTTGTTGAAAAATAATGAGTTTGAAGATAATTAATAAGCCTTAACCAAGCTTATTAGAAGACTATAAATAAACTTTTTCCTTAGTCTGTGGAAGCAGAATTTCTCTTTGTTTACCCTGATTTCTATTTTGAAGATTAATATTTAACCCTTTTTTGATGTAAATTTCATTTTTAGATTTTCCATATTCTTTGGTATTTTCAACATCTTTATTAAAAATTAATTTTCCTGTTGAAAGATTAAAATCTACAGTAGTCCAGTATTCCTCTGGTTTTCCGCTTTCGGAAGAAGAGCCAATTAATTCAAAATGCCCGTTCTGGAATCTGTATTTATCAGTATAGCCCCATTTCCAGCTGCTTCCCCCAGCCTGAATTATGATTAAAATTCCTTTTTCAATTTGTGTTCCCTGATAAGGATCGCCCATCATTCCACCGGCTTTACTCCCCAAAACTGCATTTCTGGATTTCTCTAAAATTGTCCATTTATTATTAACTTTCTTTAAAATCTGAATTTCTCGGATGTCCCCGGAATCATCATTAGAAGGGATGTCATAGATAATTACCTTCTCCGGAATTTTATCACCATCCAGATCACCGTCAATGGTTTCGTTAATTGTTGAACCTTTCGGCTGAAATTCTTTCTGGGAAAAACAAAATGTACTGAAAATAATGGCTAGAAAGCAAAATGTAGTCTTCATAAAAAATTTTGATGCTTAAAATTACGAAATTATATGTTTCATCAATGTCTGTCTTTGATTGTTTCGATAAAAAAATCCTTAACTTTGAACCTCAATTTGAGAAATAAATGGAAAATTTAGTTCAAGATACTACCGTTCAAAAACCAAAATGGATTCGTGTAAAACTTCCTACCGGGAAAAATTACAGAGAATTGAGAACTTTGGTTGATAAATATAAATTAAATACGATTTGCCAGAGTGGAAGCTGCCCGAATATGGGTGAATGCTGGGGAGAAGGAACAGCAACTTTCATGATTTTAGGAAATATCTGTACCAGAAGCTGCGGGTTTTGTGGGGTGAAAACCGGAAAACCACTTGATGTAAACTGGGATGAGCCTGAAAAAGTAGCACGTTCAATCAAGTTAATGAAGATTAAACATGCTGTTCTGACTTCTGTTGACCGAGATGATCTGAAAGATATGGGGTCAATCCTTTGGGGAGAAACGGTAAATGCCGTAAGAAGAATCTCTCCGGGAACAACCATGGAAACATTAATTCCCGATTTTCAGGGATTAACAAAACATCTTGACAGGTTGGTAGAGGTGGCTCCGGAAGTGATTTCGCATAATATGGAAACCGTAAAACGTTTAACAAGAGAAGTAAGAATCCAGGCAAAATATGAAAGAAGCCTTGAGGTTTTGAGATATCTGAAAGAAGCGGGACAGAGAAGAACCAAAACCGGAGTAATGCTTGGTTTGGGAGAAGAAAAACATGAGGTTTTCCAGACGATTGAAGATATTAGAAATGCAAATGTGGACGTCATTACGCTAGGTCAGTATTTGCAGCCAACAAAGAAACATTTGCCTGTGAAAAAATTCATTACACCGGAAGAGTTTGATGAATTTGGAGATTTTGCAAGAAGCTTAGGTTTCAGACATGTTGAAAGCTCGCCTTTGGTGAGAAGTTCTTACCACGCGGAAAAACATATTCACTAAAAATTATAAATCGCTTCAGATTCTGGAGCGATTTTTTTTGAGTTCATTGAGAAAAATAATAATGTAAAACTATTCTACCTTACTCAAGTGTTTTTTCTTGAATGCGGAAGGTGTTTCGCCAATATATTTTTTAAAAAGTTTATTAAAATAAGAAAGGCTTTCAAATCCCACCTGAAAACAAACTTCTGTCACACACGAGTTTTGCAGCAGTAATAATTTTGCCTGATTGATTCTGTAATTATTGACAAAATCAGTAAACGTCATATTGGTCTGCTTCTTAAAATAACGACAGAAAGCGGGAGTACTCAAATTGACATTTTCAGCAATGATATTGACATTCGGACTTTTATCATAATTTTCATTGATATAATCATAGATGGTGCCCATCCGAATTTTATCGTTTAAAAACCATTTGATTCGTGTGTCTTCAATATTTAATTCTTTTACTTCTTCGGAACTGGCGAGAATCTGTAAAATTTCAATTAAACCAATAAAAGAATCAAAAGAGTTTTTATCTTTCAGGATATGTAGTTTTTCAACAACCGTTTTTTTTGTTCCTCCTGAAAATGACAATCCGAGATATGACCGTTCCAATAATTTTTTAATATTGTTAAATTCAGGAATTGGGAAAATAAGCTCCTGAAGAAAGTTTTCGCGCATTTGTAAAACCAGCTGCCTGCATTCTGTCTGAATCCGGTAATCAAAATTGAGATGAGGAACATTGGAGCCAATGAGCAATAAATCACTTTCGGTAAAGTCGGAAATATTTTTACCGACATGACGGATGCCGTTGGATGCTTCTACGTACACAAGTTCTATTTCAGGATGATAATGCCAGAAAAAACAATTTTTCATGGAAGGCGAAAAAAGCTTAAAAGATTTTCCTTCTTCAAATTCTATGATTTCCTTCTGAATTTTCATTGCGTCTTATTTTGATTAATTATAGTTTTAAAATTAATTAAAAAGGTTAATACAGAGCAAATTTATATCATTTTTGTTAAAGTATAAATGATTTTTTCTGACGATTTTTGCATTTTCTAAGAAGATGCTGGTTGTTACAGTATCATTACACAAAAAAGAATTTAAAATGGGGATTGATAAAAGAATAATACCACTGGCAATAGGTGGTTTAGGAATTGGAACGACAGAATTTACCGTCATGGGATTGCTGCCGGATATTGCAAAATCACTGCAGATTTCTATTCCCGAAGCAGGACATCTTATCTCCGCATACGCATTGGGAGTGGTCATTGGAGCTCCTCTTCTGATCGGATATTCTGTGAAATTTGCTCCTAAAAAAGTTTTGATTGCCCTGATGATGATTTTCACCATATTCAATGCATTGTCTGCCATTGCTCCTGATTATACATTAATGCTGGTTATCAGATTTCTTTCCGGATTACCTCATGGTGCCTTTTTCGGTGTAGGTACTGTGGTTGCTGCTAGAATGGCAGGGAAGGGAAAAGAAGCATTTTATATTTCATTAATGTTTACGGGGCTTACTATTGCTAATCTCGCGATGGTTCCTCTGGTTACCTATATCGGGCATACGTTCCATTGGAGATGGTATTTTGCCATTGTCGGAGTGATCGGATTATTTGCTTTATTATTTTTAAAACTTTGGCTTCCGGCTATGGAAACCAATCAGGATACCCATTTTATGGAAGAGCTGAAGTTTCTTAAGAAAAAACAGGCATGGCTGGTGTTGATGATTACAGCAATTGGATTTGGAGGGCTTTTCACCTGGTTCAGTTATATTACTCCTTTAATGACAGTTGTTTCAGGAATTAAAGAAAGTCATATGGCCTACGTAATGATTCTTGCAGGTGCCGGAATGGTTGTTGGAAATTTGGTAGGCGGTTATTTATCAGACAGATTAAGTCCGGAAAAGACATGTGCTTTATTACTTTTCCTTATGATGATTTCTTTGACAGGTGTATTTTTGCTTTCGGAATATCAAAATGTATCTCTGACTTTAACTTTCATTTGCGGAGCACTATCAATGTCTGTGGCAGCTCCGATCAATATTATGATGATGAAAGCAGCTCCCAAAAGCGAAATGATGGCAGCAGCATTTATGCAGGCAGCTTTTAATATTGCGAATGCAATGGGGGCATTTTTAGGAGGAATTCCTTTGGAAAAAGGGTATTCTTATAATTATCCTTCACTGGTGGGAGTGGTCATGACGTTTATCGGTCTCATTATCGCAGTACGATATAAATATGTATACGGTTCACAATCTCCGGACGAAAATATGGATGTAGAATGTGTTACTTGTGATAAATAAAAAAAGAGAAGCTAAAAGCTTCTCTTTTCTGTTATAAAATAATAACGGTTATGCCTCTACTTCATTGCCGTTTTTACACCAATAAAGGGCATTGTATAAATTTTCTTTTGGGAAAGATTTAAATTCTCCCGGCATCAGAACACTGAAAATGTCAGTGAAATTCTGTACCCCTTGTTTGTCTGTAACAATCGCTGCGCGATTCCATTTGGTAAGATTTTTCAATCCCAAAAGCGCATCCTGCAGCCATGCCCCCATCGTAAATTGATCCAGGTCTGTATCCAGATATAATAAGTAATTAAGCTCATCATATTGATCTACTTTCTCATTTACACGTGGAACAACAAGATTTTCAAAATCTTCTCTCGTCACTTCTCCCGTTGCATTAAATGCAGCAACATTTTCCGGAGCCTCTGGAATAATCGTTATCATAGTGTATATTTTAAGGTGGTTTTGGTGGTAGTGAGATAACAAAAATTAAACCAATATTTAAATTTTAATGAATAAAAGGCGTGATTATTGATCATATGTAGTAAAAATATTACTATGGATCTTAAATCAAACGAACCTTTTTGGTTACTCAAAAACGGGCTTGTTACTTCATATCCCTCATTAAAATCTGACGAAGAATGTGATGTCCTTATTATCGGAGGAGGAATTACAGGAAGTCTTGTTGCTCATCAAATGATAAAAGACGGCTACAAAACAATCATTATCGATAAACGTGAAATCTGCAACGGCAGTACTTCTGCTACAACCTCGATGTTGCAGTATGAAATTGATGTTCCTCTGTATGAGCTGATCGAACTGATCGGTGAGAAAGGAGCTGCTGAAAGTTACAAAGCATGTTCAAAATCGATTGATGATCTTGAAAAACTTACCAAAGAAGTGAAATCCAGAGCGGGATTTAAGAGAAAACAGTCTTTGTATTTTGCTTCTAAAAAGAAAGATGTTTCATGGCTGATTAAAGAATATGAAACAAGAAAAAAAGCTGGTTTTGAAGTAAGTTGGCTTGAACCCAAAGAGATTGAAGAAAAATTTACCCTGCATAATACATATGGTGGTATTTTATCTAAACAGGGGGCAAGTATTGATGCCTTTAAATTTGCTCATGAATTACTGAGATTTAATGAAAAAAAGGGATTGAAAATTTTTGATAAAACAGAAATGAAGTCTGTAAAATACCTCAAAGGATATAATTTTGCACTTACAGAACACGGCTTTAATATTAAGGCTAAAAAAATTATTTATTGCGTTGGTTATGAAAGTACAAGCCTTATCAAAGAACATTTCGTTGATCTTAAAAGTACGTTTGCCACAGTTTCGGAAATAGATGTTGATATTTTTAAAAATATTGAAAATACAATGGTCTGGAATACCGATGATCCCTACATTTATATGAGAACTACCGATGATAACAGACTTTTGATCGGTGGTGGTGATGAAGATTTTGTAAATCCCGAAAAACGCGATGATCTGCTTAATAAAAAAGAAAAAGAAATTTTGCGAACACTGAAAAGGATAAAACCTGATTTAAAATTTTATACCGATTTTGTCTGGGCCGGAACTTTCGGGGAAACGAAGGATGGACTGCCTTATATCGGAGAACATGAGAAGTTTAAAAATTCTTACTTCGTTTTAGGGTTTGGAGGAAACGGAATTACTTTTTCAGTAACCGGGATGGAAATGGCTTCTGCATTTATGAAAAATAAAAAGCATCTGCTTAGCGAATATTTTAAGTTTGGAAGGTAAGTTTCCAGTTTCGGCGGCTTCGCCGCCGAAACTGGAAACAAAAAACTTGTGATCATATCATCACAAGTTCTATCACATTTACATAAACTATTGGTTCTGTCAAAAATTTTTAACTAAAAAATGGTTTTCAATGGTTATTAATTTTAGAAATCACTTTTAGATATTTAAAAATTGAGACTTTGAAAAACTGAGTCTTCAATTGATATTTCTTATATAGAAAAACGGTATCCGTTTTTCTTTCCCAGTTCGTGGATTGATTTTTCAATCGCTTTTCCAAGGTCGTCAGCCTCATTACTTCCTCTTTTTTTTATCTCGGTATCAATAAAATCCTGACGTTTTTTAGAGAGTTCTTCAATTTCTCGTTGAATTTTCTCGCGGTCAGATGATTTTTGAGCTACAATTTTCTGAATTTCAGTATTACTTTTCCCTTTCAGTTCGGAAGGTAATTCTTCCTGTTTAATGCCTGAAATGTAGCCTTTATCTTTTTCGGCTTTATCTACCAGATCCCAATGGTCATTTTTATAAGCATTTTTTTTAGACTTAGCGACCGTTCTTTCAACAGCGTTGGCTGCAGACTGAACTTCTGCGTTCCTGTCTTGGGCTATTTGCTTGGTTTTATATTCCGAACCCCGGCTTCCATAATAAATATAGGTATCATTAAGTTTTGCATTGCATTCGGAGATTCTGATGTCATAAGGCGTTTCAATATAGATTACTTTTCTGTCACTGTCTATATTGAAAAATTTTCCATCTCCTACGGCGGCTCCGTTTTGCCAGAATGTTTGAATACCTTCCTCTCTGTTTCCGCAGAAAATAGTGTTGGTATAAATGTTTTTTCTTTTGGCATTCGAAATAACTTCCTTATAATTGATTTTTCCCTGATCGAAAGGTTCATTTCCGGCAATATAGATTAATTTCATGCTTTTTTCATTGCTGTCCCAATTTAGATTATTTGAGGCATCACGGATTACAGCTCCACAATATTCACTTCCTCCGTTGGTTCTTAAAGCAAATAATTTCTCTGAAACCAAATCAAGATCCTGGGTAAGCGGTGTAACCTCCCTGATGTAATTTTCGTCTTTCAATCCGTCATTTCCGTATTCATAGAGCGCTATTTCCACCTGAGGAGACTGTCCGTTATATTTCAAGGTTGTCAGCGTATTTACGATATTCCAGAGTCTGGATTTTGCCTGATCAATCAAGCCATCCATACTGTTTGAGGTGTCTAAAAGCAAAGCGACCTGAATTTTATTTTCTTTACCCGATGATCTGGAAGATTCATTTTGAACAATATCTCTTCTTACCAATGGCTTACCATGATGAATAGGACCCTGAGCATTAAAAAAAGCAGTAGCTCCCAACGTCAATGCTAAAATTTTAATAGTTGTCATGATCTTTTGTGTTTATAGGATTTCATATCTTGTTTTGATGCTGTATTTCAGTTTGATATTTTCGATATTATCAAAAGAATAATCTACTCCTGCATCCGCAGATTCCAGCTGAACATTGCTCATTTTTGCAGATTTATAAGCCATAGGAACAATTGTATCACTCATATAATCTTCAATTTCTACAATCTCAATCGGGTTTCCTGTTTTTTTACCAATACTTTCAAGAAGATAATCAGCTTTTTCTCTTGCTGCTTTTAAAGCATTGATTTTAACCGTTTTTCTAAAATCTGCAATCTTCGTATTTTTAACTTCCGAAATATTCAGATTGGTGACCCATTTTTGATTTAAATCTTCAAAAAGCTTACTTACATTGGTTTTTGCATTCACTTTAAACTGAAAGTTTTTCGTAAACTTTGTGGTCTTTGAGTACAGATTCTGATACATGGATTTAAACTTGATATCTTCATTTTTAACACCGTTATTTTTGAGTGTTTCAAATAATTTCTTTTCATTGTCAGCCAGATCATTTTTGTTATCTGCTTTTATTCCGATATTAAAGATAATTTCATCCGGTTCTACTTCCATTTCAGCAACACCTGTTACTTCGATTGCATTTTTCTTGATTTCCTGTGCATTGATCAGACTTCCAAATGTTAATAATCCGATCAATAAAAAATGTTTCAATTTCATACTATTTTGTTTTAAATTTTAAACTTCTAGAGTAAAATTACCCAGAATTAAGCATGGAATTTTGGAGACTTGGTGAAAGGGAAGTTTGACTTGGTGAATCTTCGGTACATAAAAAAACAGTTCCTGAGAACTGTTTGGATATTTATCGGTTAGTCATTATAATTGATTTTCCGTTTCGGGTAATGAGCTTTTTTTCTTTGGAAAATAATTTGGTTCTTATAATGATCTCATTTTCATTTTCGGAAATCCGGTAGGTATTGGAGCTGAAAAGAGCATCATGGACAAAATGCTCGAACAGTTTTACAGAATCCGATTGATTGACAGAATAAAAATCAACTTTATAATTGTCCAGACCAGTCTGATAGTATTTGTAAATAATCTGCTCATTCAAAGTGTTGGAAATAATTTTGGTTTCAATAAACCTGTTTTGCTCGAGAAACGAACAGCTCTGAAGCAATAATGCCGATAGAATGAGGAAATGTAAAGACTTTTTCATAGTAATAGTTGTGTATTCACAAATGTAATTAATTATAATGCGTTGACTGTTAACGGAATCTCAATTTATATTAAGGTTTTGTGAGGAGATTTAAATTTTTAACTTCTCCATTGGGAGTAATCAAAATATAATGGTTGATTTCTTTCATTTCTTTAGTTTCAGCCTTCTTGTCTTTATCTTTTTCCTTCTCTCTGTTGATCGTAAGTTTTATTTCATACATCACCTGAATAACGGGTTCATGAATCACCGGATTAATGACAAAATCAAATTCTTTATCTAAAATCGGCTGATAATAGGAGGTCGTGGATTTGTTGACCTGATTGACATTCGAAAATTTGCTTAATGCCATTGAGGAGCTGTTGTAGGCTTCATAAGATTTATACATCTCTGTGGGAAGGGAAACTCTGTACCCATCACTGATATTTTTTGTGGCAGTGGTAAAGCTTTCACCAAGAATGACTTCAAAATTTTTTACTTTTTCCTGGAGTGCAATTTTAGCCTTATTCATCAGCTCTTTTCGGATTGCTTCCATTGTTGTGGAGAAATAGTCTACCCGAACGAGGTCGTAAATTTCATTTTTGGATAGGATAGAAATAAATTCATTCATCTGAGAAGGATCTGTAAATTTAATGTGCAGGTTTTTCTTTAATTCAAATCCGGCAGGAACTTCATTGTATGTTTTTTTACTGAATATTTTTTTCTCAACATTATATTGATAGACGGGAACAAAAGAAATCATATCAATATACGTCTCGACGCCTTTCGTTGATTTTATCTGAGCCAGTGAAGTATTGATGCGCTTATCGATTAAATCATTGACTTCCTCTGCATTTTCGCCAACTTGAGTAATGCTGAAAATAGCAACATACTGCTCGGCTTTTACATTGGCCAATGCTTTTACACTGATGATATTTTCATTGGCAACAGGATTTACGACGGGAGTTGCTACATTGATATTGCTGTCGGAATATTGAACCTGGTTTCTGTAATTAATGTTCCCCGACATTTGCGAATAGGAAAATTGAAATAGTAAAGCCGAAGCCAAGCATAAAATGTTTTTCATGATGATTAAGTTTGAATGATTCTACAAAATTAGTCCTCAGAACAGGCGAGAATATCTGAACTTGGTGAATGCATTCTTTCACTTGGTGAATAGTTTTTGGGCAAACTATATATATGTATATCTTTGTTTTATGAAAGTGTTTCAACTGTTTATTGTATTTCTGTTCGTCCTTTTTGTGAATAATTTATATTCTCAGAGTGCTAATGTTGTACAGGAAGTTCAGACCCAAAGTAAAAAACTGAAAAAGGCAGTAAGCAGCAAAAATGAATCTGCGCAGGCCGATTCTTATTTTAATATCGGTGAAACTTTTTTCAACGATGGAAATTTTTCTAAAAGTGAAGAATATTATACCCGGGCAAAAAATATCTATGAAAAACTTAATGATAAATCCAATATTGAAAAAGTAAGCCGAAAACTGGCCCAGTCTCAGGAAAAACAGAATAAAATTACGCCTGCCATAAGCAATTACAGCCGTGCAGCAGAAGTAAGTTCTAAAAGCAAAAGTGTAAATTCCAATGATGCAGCAAGGCTTTCTTCTACTTCACCGGAAATAAAAGCAGAAGCGATTCAGAATAATATAGAAATAAGTCAGAAAGATAATAATAGTGGCGATCTGGCAGCAGGTTACAGCCAGATGGCGGATGTGAATATTCAGGAGAAAAATATTCCGAAAGCAGAAGAAAATTTAAAAAATGCCTATAAAATTTCCAAAAAAGAGGCTCCGCAACAGGCATTGGAAATCAATCAGAAGTTAACCAATTTCTATGTTGAAAACAAAAAATTTGATAAAGCTATTGAAGCAAAAAAAAAGGTTTTAAAAGAAGATTTTGTTAAAGATAATTCTCAGGAAAATGTTAATCAGATTCAGGAATTGGCAGATATTTATATCAAAAAAAATGATCCGGATGAAGCCATCAACTTGTTGAAAAATGCATATGGAATAGCCTTGCAGAAAGGGCATACGCTGGAAGCTCAGAAAAGTGTAAAAAGGCTTGACAGTCTTTATGCGATTTCACAGAATATAGATGCTTCGATGCAGCTGTACCGGGATTTTCTTGGGAAATTACCGGATTTGGTATCAAAAGATAAAAGTCTTGTAGATCAGAAAATTTTGGAAGATACCGAAGAACGGATTTCACAGCTGGAGAAGGAGAGAGCGTTAAAAGATGAGTTGATCCGAAAGAAAAATGTTTTCAACTACAGTTTGATTGGCGTGTTGATTATATTAACGTGTTTAGTGATCTTTATTTTCAGAACATTAAAGAAAGTTCAGATTAAAAATAAAAAAATTGCTTTGCAGTCCCTTCGCCGCGAAATGAATCCGCACTTTATTTTTAACAGCTTAAATAGTGTTAATCATTTTATTGCAACCAATAATGAGCTGGAGGCCAATCAGTATTTAACAAAGTTTTCAAAATTAATGCGTGGGGTAATGGAAAATTCTACCGAAGACTTTATTCCGTTTCAACAGGAGTTGGATTTGCTGCAAAATTATCTGGCTCTGGAAAAAACCCGTTTTGCAGATAAATTCGATTATGAAATTACGTTTGATGAAGATCTGAATGTGCAAAGTTTAAAAGTTCCCGGAATGTTGGTACAGCCATTTTTGGAAAATGCAATCTGGCATGGACTTCGTTACAGAACGACTAAAGGATTTTTAAAACTAAGCTTTGAAAAGGATAATCAGCATTTGAAAATTAGAATTGAAGATAACGGTATCGGAATCAAGGAAAGTAAAAAGCAGAAAACAGTTCATCAAAAAAATAGGGAAGGTCGTGGGATGAAAAATACACTGGAGCGAATTCAGCTTTTGAATGATCTGTATAAAAAGGATATCACATGCTTAATCAATGATAAAGAAAATAATAATGGCGTGAAGGTTACAATAAAAATTAATTTAACTAACATCAAATAAAAAATTAAAGTGAAGAAAATTTTATTCGTTTTTGTTCTTCTGGTGGCGAATGTTTTAAATGCTCAGGAAATTAATTCTACTCGTTTTGAAAATATTATAAGAAGTTTGAAGATTGATCGGTCAAGAATTAAAAATGATTTCTGTACAGAAAAGAAAATGCCGTACGCCGAAGATTCTTATATCGTTGTGGTTCCTGTATTAATAGGGGATTATGAAGAAGATTTTTTTACGGTTCAGAATTATATACTGATTAGCGATGAGAAGGGAAATATTAAAAATAAATATCTTGATCCCAGAGAGGTTACATCGGACGCCATAAGATTGAGCAGTATAAAAATAGATACGGGTTTATATAATATCAGTCAGAATATTCGCGCTTTTGGGGTAAAGATATATTTTGAAGGCAGCAGCAGACCCAATCCGTATTCATCAGAAGATATTTCTCTTTATTATCCGGTCAGTCAGACATTAAAGAAAATTCTTGGTGAGTTTAATCTAAGTCAGAGTCATGGGGAATGGGATACCAACTGTGCTGGAGAATTTGAAGATGAAACGTCTGTCATTATGATTGATAAAGCAAAAACAAACAGTTTTACTGATCTTATTATCAAAACAAAGACGACCAGTACCGTAAATAAAGAGGTAGACGGAGACTGCAAAGATGTTGAAAAAATGAAAACAACCTCCCGAGTGCTAAAATTCAGTAACGGAATGTATAAATAAGCTTAAAAACCTGAGAGATATGAAAATAAGATCCGTCATTGTAGATGATGAAGCTATTGCCAGAGATGTTTTGAGAAATTACCTCACAAAATACTGTCCGCAAATTGAAATTTTAGGAGAAGCCGAAAATATTAAAGAGGCTGTTCCTTTAATTGCTGAAAAACAGCCACAACTGGTATTTTTGGATGTTGAGATGCCGTTTGGAAATGCTTTTGATGTATTGGAAGCTACAAAAGAATTTTCTTACGAAACAATTTTTATAACAGCATTTTCACAATATTCTCTACAGGCTCTGAATAAATCTGCAAGTTATTATATTTTAAAGCCTATTGATATTCAGGAACTGATTGTAGCTGTAAATAAAGTGGCTGAAAGTATTGAAAGCAAAGAAGAGCTTAACCGGAATAAAGTGCTACTCGAAAATTTAAAGCTGAAACCCGAAAAACAGCAATTGATACTGCCTACTTTGCAGGGTTTTGATGTCGTGAAAACGGAAGATATTCTTAGGTTGCAGGCCGATGGAAACTTTACACAGGTTTATCTTACGGATGGTTCTAAAAAGATGGTGTGTAGATTTTTAAAGCATTTCGATGACTTACTGGAAAACCCGTTTGTAAGAGTTCACCGTTCACATATTATCAACACCAATTTTGTGAAATCTTACCATAAAAGCGGAACGGCAACACTTTCTGACAGCACTGAAATTGAGATTTCAGGCAGTTTTAAAGATAATTTTTTAAAGGTTTTTTCATAAAACTGAAAACAATCAGTCGATGACCAACAGTAATTTAAGGCATTATTTTTGAAGATTTCATGACAACCACAAACTTATATTATTATGAATACTTTTCAAAAAATTGCCATTCCTGTTTCATTAGGCGTTTTAGGATTGATGATTTTCAATTCCTGTTCGGTCGGGATTCCCAAAGGAGCGGTAGCCGTTAATAACTTTAACGCAGATAAATATCTTGGACAATGGTACGAAATTGCCCGTTTCGATTATAAATTTGAAAAAAATATGGATAATGTTACAGCAACTTATTCATTGAATCCGAACGGAACAATTAAAGTACAGAACCGCGGATATAATTACGTCAAAAAAGAATGGAAAGAGTCTGTTGGAGAAGCGAAATTTGTCAATGAAAAGAATGAAGCCCAACTAAAAGTTTCATTTTTTAAACCTATCTGGGCCGGTTATAATGTTATTGATATTGATGAAGACTATCAGTATGCTCTGGTAGCAGGAAATAGCTTAAAATATCTTTGGATTCTATCCAGAACAAAAGATATTCCTGATAGTATCAGACAGCGATTTTTAGAAAAAGCCAGAAAAATTGGATATAATACTGAGGAATTGATCTGGGTAAAACATAACCAATAATTTTATATTCTCGATATATCACAATACTTATAGAATAATGAGAATATTCAAACCTTATAGACTTTAAAAATCTATAAGGTTTTTTTGTTTTTTAAAACGATAAGTCTGATCGTTTTTTAATTCAGAGTTTTATATTCCTTCCACTCCTGAAAGCGGTAATCGATCATTTGCTTCATCAGATCGTAGTTTTCCCAGGTATCTTCAATATGATAAAAAGTCTCGTATTCGAAATCTTTTTCTTCAGCTTTAGCGTCGAAAAGATTGATATAGTCATCTGCGAAAGAACTGAATTTATTCCCGAAATCTGTATCATCAGCATAATAATCTTTTGCAAAACTGTTTCCTTCTTCATTCAGATCATGCTCTGAAAACTTTCCGTCACAAAAATCCATCACAAACTCTGCACCTGTGATTTCTCTTCTTTTTAATTTTCCAATTTCTTCTGCAGCATCTTCCTTCATCTCATCGGAAATAAGCTCATTGGCAATACACCAGTTTAGAAACATTCCGGTGTGGGTCGCGCCATTCCTGATTGGAAGTCCTTCAGGAAAATCTCCTCCATAATGCCATGAAGCATCATCATATTTCGTCATAGTTTTAAACAATTTCTGTCAAAAATAGAAAAAATCAATTTATATTGTCCGTCATCTGGAAAATGCCGTCATTTGCAGGAGAAATTTTCGAAACAAAATATGGAAAATGCCGTTTTAATTACGATTGGTGATGAAATCCTTTCCGGGAACACTGTAGACACCAATTCTAATTTTATTGCCACTGAACTTAAGAATATTGGAATAAAAGTTTCTCAGATATTGACCATTTCAGATGAAATTGAAACCATAAAAAATACATTACAATCGGCCCTTGCGATCGGTGATTTGATAATCACAACAGGTGGTTTAGGCCCTACCAGAGACGATAAAACAAAAAAAGCAATCGCCGAATTTTTTAATGATGAAATTGCTTTAGATGAAGCTACCTTCAATCATCTGAAAGCCTACATGGAAAAACGGGGGCGTCTTGAAATTCTTGAAAGAAACCGTGAACAGGCTTTTGTACCAACGAAATCTACGGTCTTCCAAAATCATTTCGGAACAGCACCATGCATGATGATGGAAGAGAATGGGAAGCTCCTGTTCAGCCTTCCGGGGGTTCCTTATGAAGTGAAGCCATTGATAAAAGACCAGATTATTCCTTATTTAAAAGAAAAATTTAATCTTAATTATATTTCAACGAGGATAGTTTCCGTTGTCGGTATTCCTGAGAGTATTCTGGCAGATATGATTGAAAACTGGGAGCTTGCCTTGCCTGAAAATCTTGCCTTATCTTATCTTCCGGTGGGAACCCGTGTCAAGTTACGATTAACGGCAAGTGGAGATGATGAAAAAGTTTTGCAGCAACAGCTGGAAGCTGAAATTCAGAAATTATTTCCCATCATTGGAGATCATATTTTTGCAACTTCTGAAGATAAAATAGAGAAAATTCTTGGTGAAATTTTAAGTGAAAGAAAAATGACTGTTTCCACAGCAGAAAGCTGTACTGGTGGTGAACTGGCAAAGATGATCACATCAAATTCAGGAAGCTCAAAATATTTTTTAGGCGGAATAGTTCCTTATGCCACGGAAAAGAAAATTGAAATTTTAAAAGTTCGAAAAGAAACCGTAGACGAATTTACCGTGGTAAGCGAGCAGGTGGCGATGGAAATGGCGAAAGGATGCCAGAATTTATTCGGAACGAATATCTCTTTGTCCACAACAGGGGTTGCTGGTCCAGGAAAAGGGGAAGACGGAAAAGATATCGGAACCGTTTTTTACTCCATAAGAATTAATGATAAAGAAGTAACGTCAAAATTATATATGCCTCATTTGGACCGAATGGATTTTATGTATTTTGTGTCTCAGAAAATTATTCAGGATCTGGTGGGGGTTTTAATCGGTAAATAATTGATTAGTAATGTTATATTGCTTTCGTTGTTCCGTTTGGAATTGATTTGAAAAAATTAGAATTAATCTCGTAACAAAATAAAAAAATAATATACCTATTGTATAAATTGTTATCATAATGAAAAAATTAACTCTTTCCTTGTTTTTATTAGCAGGAGTTTGTTCACTAAATGTGGTGAATGCTCAGTCTAAATCAAATAAAGCAGCGTTGGCTATTGCTGAAAAAAGCGGTGTTTCAGATAAAGGTTTAGAACTGAAATATATGGACAAATCTGTACGTCCGCAAGATGATTTTTATAACTACGTAAACGGTACGTGGATGAAAACAGCCAAAATTCCTTCTGATAAACCAACTTGGGGAAGTTTCAATAAATTGGCTGATGATACAGATAATAATTCAATGACGATCTTGAATTCTCTTCTGAAAGATAAATTTGAGCCGGGAACTGAAGGTAAAAAAATCCAGGATCTGTATGCTACGTACATGAATATGGATAAGAGAAATGCTGATGGAATCAAGCCTATTCAGGAAAATATAAATAAGATCGATGCGATCAAAAACCTTACGGATCTTCAGAATTATCTGACTTCTGTAACGAAAGAAGGAGAAAATACCTTCTACGGATGGGGAGTAGATGCGGATTTGAAAGATTCTAAAATGAATGCTGTTTATTTAGGTGATGCTTCTCTGGGGTTAGGAAGAGATTATTATCAGAAAGTAAACGAAAAAAATACGGAAGCTATTGCTGAATATCAGAAATATGTAGCTTCTATGCTGAAAGAATTAGGATACAAAAATGCTGATGCAGCTGCAAAAGGTATCGTTGACTATGAGAAAAGTATTGCCCAGACTTACCTGACAAACGAGCAAAGCCGTGATAATACACTTCAGTATAACCCGGAAACAATGGCTCAGCTTTCTGCTTTGGTAAAAAATGTAAATCTTCCGGCTTATCTTAAGGCTGTTGGAGTAACTACAGATAAAGTAATCATCGGAGAACTTGGATATTATAAAAATCTGGATAAATTTATCAGTACGCAGAATCTTCCTGTCATTAAAGATTATCTTAAATTCCACATGATTCATGGAAGTGCTTCTTACCTAAGCCAAAAGTTAGGAGATATGAAATTTGCTTTCTACGGTAAATATTTAAGAGGCCAGCAGGAGCAGAGAGCATTAAACAAAAGAGGTTATGAGTTGATCAACGGTTCTTTGGGTGAGGCTTTCGGAAAGCTATATGTTGAAAAATATTTCCCTGCAGAAGCTAAAGCTCAGATGGTTGAGTTGATTGATTACTTAAAGAAAAGTTTTGCAGTTCACATCAATGGTTTAGCCTGGATGTCTGCTACAACAAAGGAAAAAGCATTAACAAAGCTGAACAAATTTACTGTAAAAGTGGCTTATCCTGACAAATGGAAAGATTATTCTAAATTAAATATCGTTTCTGAAGCTAAAGGTGGAAATTTATATTCAAACCTTCAGAACATCGGAGAATGGCAGTATAATAAAGATCTGGCTAAAATCGGAAAACCGGTTGACAAATCAGAATGGGGAATGACTCCGCAGACAGTAAATGCTTACTATAACCCAGTAAACAACGAAATCGTATTCCCGGCTGCAATTCTTCAGCCTCCTTTCTTCAATCCTAAAGCTGATGCAGCCGTTAACTTCGGTGGAATCGGTGCTGTTATCGGTCACGAAATGAGCCACGGATTTGATGATTCGGGAGCACAATTCGATGCAGACGGTAACTTGGTAGACTGGTGGACTCCTGAAGACAAAGCCAACTTCGAAAAAGCAACAAAAGCTTTGGCTTCTCAATATGACAAATATGAGCCTGTAAAAGGAACGTTTGTAAACGGAACTTTCACAAACGGAGAAAATATTGCTGACTTAGGTGGTGTAAACATCGCTTATGATGCTCTTCAAATGTATTTGAAAGACAAAGGAAATCCAGGTTCAATCAGTGGTTATACACAGGATCAGAGATTCTTCCTAAGCTGGGCAACAGTTTGGAGAACATTATCGAGTGAGAAATATATGGTGAACCAAGTAAAAACAGATCCGCACTCTCCTGGATATTTCAGAAGTTTCGGTCCGTTAACAAACGTTGATGCCTTCTATAAAGCATTCGACGTAAAACAAGGAGATAAATTGTATAAAGCTCCTCAAGACAGAATTAAAATCTGGTAATTAATACCAAAAAAATAACAGAAACCGTTCAGAAATGAGCGGTTTTTTTGTTTTGAAAATATTAAGATCAAGAGATTCTTAGACTTCACTATAAATGATACTGGCAAATCCGTCTATTATTTTGTTGAGATAGTATAAGCGGTGTCACCCTGAGGTTGTCAACAGATTTTACATATTATTCAATCAAACAGGAACGGGCTTTAGCCTGTTTTCAATTCAAAGTATCATAAAAGACTTTAGCCAAAACTTACACTTCAAGCCTGCTTTTTTTTATTCATAATTCATAACTTCTCATTCATAACTTAAAAATAATAATCAAAATTTGTATATTTGGTAAGTTTGTGTAAAATCAAAAATTATCTTTAATGAAAAAGCTAAATATTGGGATACTTGCCTTTTCCGGGCTGGTATTTTTAAACTCGTGTGGTACAACAAAAACAGCCGGCAGTACAAAAACTGAAACATCAGTGGCGGTTGCAGAACCAGTGAAAAAGGAAGAAGTAAAAGAGGAGGGGATCACTTTATCTTACATGGATAAAAACGTTCGCCCACAAGATGACTTTTTTAGCTACGTTAATGGAAATTGGGTGAAAACTACTCAGATTCCTTCTGATAAAGCAAATTGGGGATCTTTCAATGCATTGAGAGAGAATGTAGATGATGCTTCTCTGGATATTTTAAACAAAATTTTATCCGAATCATATGCTTCAGGTTCCGAGGGTCAAAAAATTCAGAATCTGTATGCCTCGTTTATGGATACATCGAAGAGAAATGCAGAGGGTTTAGCTCCCATTAAAGGAGATTTAGCAAAAATCGATGCAATTAAAAACCTCAATGATCTTCAGAAATATCTGTTGGAAGCAACACGATTGGGTGACAACTCTTTCTACGGATGGAGAGTGGGTGCCGATATGAAAAATTCTACGATGAATGCAGTATATCTTGGCGGTCCGGATCTTGGATTAGGAAGAGATTACTATCAGAAAGTAAATGAAGCCAATACAAAGACTTTAGCAGAATATCAGACCTATGTTGGAAAGCTATTCGGAGTTTTAGGATATAAAAATTCTGATGCAGCAGCAAAAAATGTAGTTGATTTCGAAAAACAGCTGGCTAATTATTTACTGACGCTGGAGCAAAACAGAGACGCCAATCTAAGATACAATCCTAAAACTACTGCTGAGTTACCTGCTTTGGTGAAGAATGTAAATTTGGCTAAATATCTGACAGATGCAGGAGTGAAAACAGATAAGGTGATTGTCGGGGAATTGAAATATTACCAGAATATGGATCAGTTCCTGACTCAGAAGAACCTTCCTTTACTGAAAGATTATCTGAAATATCATTTAATTAACGGTAACGCCAGCAATTTAGATGAAAATTTAGAGCAGATCAGATTTGATTTCTATGCTAAATACCTTCAGGGACAAAAAGAACAGCGTCCAATGAATAAAAGAGGTCTTTCTCTTGTAAACAGCGTTTTGGGAGAGGCTTTTGGTAAATTATATGTTGAGAAATATTTCACTCCGGAAGCGAAAGCCCAGATGGAGACTTATATTCAGTATATCTTAAGATCATTTAAGACTCATATTAATGATATGGACTGGATGTCTCCTGCAACCAAAGTGAAGGCTCAGGAAAAATTATCTAAATTCACTGTAAAAATTGCTTATCCTGACAAATGGAAAGACTACACTCAGATGAAAGTAGAATCTCCAAAGCAGGGAGCAACTTTATATTCTAATCTTCAGAATGTTGCAGCTTGGCAATACCAGAGAAGCTTAGATAAAGTGGGTAAACCGGTTGATAAAACAGAATGGGGAATGACTCCGCAAACGGTAAATGCTTACTATAGCGGTTCAAATAACGAAATTGTTTTCCCGGCAGCTATCCTTCAGCCTCCTTTCTATAATCCAAAAGCTGATGCAGCAGTTAATTTCGGTGGGATCGGTGCTGTTATCGGTCACGAAATTTCTCACGGATTTGATGACAGTGGATCAAGATTCGACGGAGATGGAAATTTAAATAACTGGTGGACAGATGAAGATCGTAAAAACTTTGATGCAAAAGTAGGTCAGCTAGCTAATCAATACAGCGGTTACGAACCTGTGAAAGGAAGTTTTGTAAACGGTAAGTTCACAAGTGGTGAAAATATTGGTGACCTTGGAGGGGTAGCCGTAGCTTATGATGCGCTTCAAATGTATCTTAAGGATAAAGGAAACCCAGGCCTGATCAGCGGATTCACTCAGGATCAGAGATTCTTTATGAGCTGGGCAACTGTATGGAGAACAAAAGCTACAGATCAGTATATGATCAATCAGGTGAAAACAGATCCGCACTCTCCGGGAGTTTTCAGAGCATTTGGCCCATTGGTAAATCAGGATGCATTTATAAAAGCATTTGATATTAAACCGGGGGATAAAATGTACAAAGCACCTGAGGACAGAATAAAAATTTGGTAAGACAAGCCAAAAATTGTTAGAAAAGAAAAACGCATCAGAAATGATGCGTTTTTTTATTTATTTTTCCTAGTTTAGTGACATCATAAAATGATAACTTTATGTTATTAATTATGCGTAATATTAAATATTTCAAGAAAAATCTTAACAAAATTTTGTATGTTACAGTTTTTTTTTAAATTTAAACATTGGATTGGTCAGTTATTTGATGATGATAAAACCAATTCACACCAAAGCAAAAAATCTCAAAATAATAATAATATGGCAATGTTTAATTATGGCGTTGGCGGAAACGAAGTGAAAGTAGACGCTAATGAAGCTATTCAGGAAATTCAGGAGAATAAGTCTCTGATTGTGAGCCAGCTTACAACGGATGAATCTTATGTTCCTGAAATTGTAACAGGACTAAAGACTGTGGACGACGTCTTCAAACATTTCCAACCTTCTGTAAGCGTACAACACGAAACGGAGGAGGGCAATGTAGTGGAAGAGGAGTTCCGTTTTCAGAATCTTGCGGACTTCACCCCGAAAAATCTTACTCAGAAATCAGATTATTTACAGAATCTCAGCATGGAACAGGAGCAGTATAACAAAATTGTTCGCCAGCTGAAAACAAATAAAATTCTGCGTAATATGCTGGAAAACGAACAGACAAGAGCTGCCTTCGTAGAAGTATTAAAAGAAGTGGCACAAGAACTTGAAAAATAATCTAAAGACTTTACATTAATCATGGATAGTAAATTACAGGCAGCAGAAAGCCAGCAACAAGGGCAACAGCAACATGCAGGTCAACCGAAGGGTAATCCGCTTGCCGAACTCAATAAAATAGGTGGTTTTGGTTTTGTAGAATCCGTTGTAGACGGTATCGCAAACATGAACCCGACAAGAAAAGCTAGAAAAGAAATTTTCCTGAATGACGGAAATAAATCAGATGAAAGAAAAGAGCTTCTTCAAAAAATAAACCTTTGGGTAAATCTTTTGGAAGGTAATGAATCTGCTGATAAAATGGCTGATACGTGCAAAACTAAAGCACAACAGGCAGACCAAAACTTAAAGACAAACTTAAAAAATACCCTTGACGCAGTTCGCCAGCTGGAAACAAACTACAGAACTGTTGCTCAGTTTTACAAAAATACAGAGCTTGATAAAGTTGACAATGTAAGTATTGTTAATGCAAGCCTGGATCAGGTTTCAGATTTGGATAATCCTATTTTCATCGAAGCTATTGCTGAAGAATTTAAGAATTATTACGACCGTTTAGACCTTAGAGATAACTACTCAATTCTTGCTATTCCGGGATATTTAGGATCTAATAAAGTCATTGAAAAATGGGCGAAAATCTGTAACGAGAATAAAGTAATGATGGTTACGGATTTTGCAAATCTTGATAAACCGGATGATGTGGTAGATTTATTCCATTCTGCCAATCTTACAGGCGGTGAATTGCACAGAAGTAATGTCATCATGACGTGCAACTGGCTGGTAGGTCGCGGTAAAGCCGAAGAAGTAGGGGAAGAAGATAATGTAGAGCTTCCGCCATCAACTTCATTGGCAGGAAAAATCCATAAAACCTTAATGTCTCAGGTAGCAGCAGGTAAAAAGCACGGTAATATTAACGAAGTGGATGCCGTAAAATTTGAGCTGAAGAAAAGTGAAATTTCTCAGTTGGAAAAAATGGGCTTGGTTCCGATGGTTAATGAATATGGTAAAATCATGGCTTTTTCTGCAAAAACATTATTTACAGGAGACAATATCGGACTTCAGACTTATTCGGTAGTTCGTGTATTCGATTATGTAACAAAAGTTTTACTGGATTTCCTAAACCGAAGAGCTTTCGAAAACTGGAACTCTAAAAATGAGGACGATCTTAGAAGACAGATTGTAACGTTTTTAGATAATATCAAAGGCCCTGATAAATTAATTGAGAAATTCAAAATTGTTCGTTTCGAACAGGATAAAGTGAATAAAGACAGAGTATGGCTGGATATTCGTTTAACTCCATATTTCCCTACAAAAAGTTTCGTTATTAAACTGGACGGTCACAAAGGGGATGATGGAAACGAATGGGATGCAGAATACACGCAGGAATAATATACACCAATTTTTTAATAATAAAACCGATGCAGATTTTACATCGGTTTTTTTCTACCAAATCATTAAAATTATGAATATGAAAGGCAGGTTGCTGTACTTTTTGCCGATATTTCTTGTGATTTTTAGCTGTGAAAAAAAAGAAATCCGGACAGAGCACGAAATTGATCTTTTTGCAGATGAAAGACAGGAAGGAAAAGCATATGTAATGAATGAACAGGAGTGTTTCAATGCAAGCGATATGGTGGTTTCAACAGCCGGTATGAAACTTGTAGACAGCTCTTCAGGTCGTGGAAAATCTTTTTTTATTTATAAAATTAATTCAGGTGAAGTGCTGAAAACAACCCGGGACTCAATCGTTAATTTTCCTTTTCAGATTGTGTCAGCCCAGCGGTTAAAATTAAAAAAGGATCCTATGTATGTATATCTGAAAAAATTACAGGGATATCGCTTTATCGCAGAAGAAAAGCATCTTAAATATCAATGGCTGAAGGGCGCTTCGGTTTATCCGGTGAAAAAATAATCTTAATCAGAATATGTGGAAACCTTACAGGTTTTTAAACCTAGATAATAAAGTTTTATCTTTGCATATCAATAGATGCTTCGGCAGGCTTAGCATGACGGCGTTACAATATACGAATAGAAACAGTTAGTATTAGCGATGTCATGCTGAGCTTGTAGAAACACTAAAAAAATGTAGCAGACAAACCTTTGGAAAAGACAAAACAAGATTCAAACCTCAGACACATTGGCAGCAAACTCCTGATTTGGTATAAAAAAAATGCGCGTGATTTGCCCTTCAGACAAACAAAAGATCCTTATAAAATCTGGATTTGCGAGATCGTTTTTCAGCAGACAAGAATCAGTCAGGGGCTAGGGCACTACAACAATTTCATTAAAAGATTTCCGGATGTAAAAACGTTGGCAGAAGCTGAAGAAAATGAGGTTTTGCTGTATTGGAAAGGGTTGGGATATTATTCCAGAGCGATTAATATTCATAAGGCAGCGCAACAGATTATGAATGACTATCATGGCCGTTTTCCGAAGCAGTATGATGATATTTTACAGCTGAAAGGAGTAGGGAAATATACAGCTGCGGCAGTCTCAAGTATCTGTTTTGATGGCAAAATTCCTGCTGTTGACGGAAATTTCTATCGAGTTTTAAGCCGCATTTTTGCAGATGATTTCGATATTTCCAATTCCAGAGCTTTCAGTTATTTTTCAGAGCTGGCTCATTTGATTTTACCTGAAAATGTGGGCGATTTTAATCAGGCTATGATGGATTTGGGATCAGAGGTTTGTAAACCTAAAAATCCTTTGTGTAACGAATGTCCTTTGAATGAAGATTGTCTGGCATTTTCATTAGATAAAGTTTCTGAATTTCCTGTTAAGACCAAAAAGGTGAAAGCAGAAGATCTAAACTTAAAATATTATTTCGTTCACCGAAACGGACGGTTTTTAATTCAGCAAAGAAAAGATGATTTTATCTGGAAAAAATTATTCGAATTTCCACCTGAAATTACCGAAGAACTGATTCCTTTTATTAAAAGTGTAAAAACAGTTAATCATAAATTGACACACAAAAATTTAAGCATTGAAATTTTTAATGTTGAGGTTGATTCTGAAGATATCTGGGAAAGTTTTATCACTGAAAATAATTTTACTGTAACCGATGTTGAAGGTTCTCACGACAGATCTTTTCCAAAACCGCTAGAAAATTATATTCAAAATTATGATATGGCGTATAGGATTCTTTAAAAGGGATGGAAGTTTGAGGCTGGAAGATGGGGTATAAGAATATGAATAGAAATTCTTCACTGCATTTCATTCAGAATGGAAACGGCTAAAATCTTTGTATTCTTAGTTAAGTGAAACGCCTTTGTAAAATTAAAACGTGTAGTCGTCAAAATAATTCAATGTCCTTTGCGTTAAAAAACAAATATTCTCAAAAATTTTAAAACAAAATTTAAATTCAGCAAAATCAATTATAAAACCCATTGAAATCCTGAAATTTGTCTCCCGAAATCTGAAATCTAATTTGTACTTTTGCAAAATGTTTAAAAACGCCATTTTTATTTTTGTAGCCTTATTTTTGGTGTCTTGTGGGAAAGATCCTATTCCGAAGCCGTATGGTGAGCTTCGTTTAGAGTACCCGGCCCCAAAATATCAGAAATTTGAAAACAACTGTAATTATACTTTCGAATATTCTGATTTTGCGAAAATTACAGATGCCAAAAAACCGTGTTGGTATTATTTGAATTATCCTAAAATGAAGGCCAAAATCTTTGTAACATATTACCCGATACAGAATGATTTTGCATCACACATTCAGGAGGCGGAGAAAATGGTGTATGAACACACGATAAAAGCCAGCTCAATAGATACCAAATCTTTCGAATATCCTGAAAAAAAGGTGTACGGGAATTTTTATGAACTGAAAGGGCAGAGCGCTTCAAATCTTCAATTTTACATTACAGACAGTTCGAAACATTTCGTGACTGCCTACTTATACTTTAATACAAGACCGAAACCTGATTCTTTGGCTCCTGCAGTAGATTATATCAAAAAAGATATGAAACATCTGCTGGATACTTTTGAATGGAAAAATTAATTTACTTTTAAAATATACTTTGAAAAAAATATGAAACTTTTAGTTGTAGGAAGTGTTGCATTTGACGCAATCGAAACGCCATTTGGAAAAACAGATAAAATTTTAGGAGGTGCTGCTACGTATATCGGGATCACTTCGTCTATTTTAGGCGTAAAATCCGGAATCGTTTCTGTAGTAGGAGGAGATTTTCCACAAGAACACCTTGATATGTTTACAGACAGAGATGTAAATATCGAAGGTATCGAAATCGTAAAAGAAGGTAAAACGTTCTTCTGGTCAGGAAAATACCACAACGACTTAAATACAAGAGATACTTTAGTAACAGAAGTTAACGTTTTAGAAAACTTTGATCCAAAAATTCCTGATTCTATGCAGGATGCGGAGATTTTGCTATTAGGAAATCTTCACCCGGGTGTACAATTATCAGTTCTTGAAAAAATGAACGAACGCCCGAAATTGGTTATCCTTGATACGATGAATTTCTGGATGGATTCTGCTTGGGATATTTTGATGGATATGATTGCTAAAACAGATGTGATTACGATCAATGATGAAGAAGCAAGACAGCTTTCCGGAGAATATTCTTTAGTAAAAGCAGCAAAAAAGATTCATACAATGGGTCCAAAATATGTGATCATTAAAAAAGGAGAACACGGTGCTTTACTTTTCCATGACGGTAAAGTATTTGCAATTCCGGCACTTCCCCTGGAAGAAGTTTTCGATCCTACCGGAGCCGGAGATACTTTTGCGGGAGGTTTTGCAGCCTATTTAGCTAAAAAAGGAAAGATTGATTTTGAAACGATGAAGTCTGCTTTAATCGTAGGATCTGCTATGGCATCTTTCACCGTTGAAAAATTCGGAACCGAAAGAATCGAAGAAGTTACCGAAGCCGATATGTTCAGCAGATTGAGACAATTTAAAGAATTGACGACTTTTGATGTAGAAGTACAATAAATACCTCTTTTTAAGAAATATTTATAATAAAAAATTTAGTGTAATTCATTAAGAATTCTAAATTTGCAACTTGTTTAAAATAGTAAAATGATAAATAAACTAAAGATCACTTTTCTTTTTGGAGTTTTTGTGATGTTGTTTGCTACAAATAGCATGAAAGCTCAGGTTAAACCGGGAGAATTAGTGGATGGTATTGCTGCTGTAATCGGTGATGAAATTGTTTTGGAGTCTGATGTAAATGAACAGATGAATTATGCAAAACAGCAGGGAGCTTCTAATATTGATAAGTGTGATTTCCTTGAAAATCTTCTTAATAATAAACTCTTGGTATACGAAGCAAAAAAAGATACTTTGATTGAAAACCGTTCTGCTGCTATCAAAGAACAGGCGAATGGTAAATATCAACAGTTACTTTCTCAGTTCCCGGATGAAAAATCAATGTTGGCGGCTTATAAGTTCAGAACAGGGTATGAGATGAAAAATGCAATCGAAAAAATCGATACTGATACGTATTACGGACAGGCAAAATACCAGAGAGTTACAGAAAAAGCTGACGTTACTCCAAATGAAGTAACAGATTTTTATACAACCTATAAAATGCAGCTTCCGGAGATCAAGGATGAGATATCTTTAGCTCAAATCATGATGTATCCTAAGCTTACAGAGGCTCATAAACAAGATCTTATCAACAGGCTTAAGAAAATAAAACAAGATATTGCCGGAGGAGAAACTTTTGAAAGCCAGGCCAGAATTTATTCTGAAGATCCGGGTTCTGCCTCGAATGGTGGTTTAATGAAGAATATTTCAAAAGGACAGATGGTTAAGCCATTTGAAGCTGCGGCTTTAAACCTTCAGGAAGGCGAAATTTCTGATCCTATTGAAACTGAATTCGGATATCATATTATTCAATTAGTGAAAAAATCAGGAAAGATCTATGATGCAAGACATATTCTTTTGATGGCAACGCCTACTGATGATGAAGTAAAAGCTGCTAAAACTAAATTAGACAGTATCAGAACTTTGATCAGTGATGGGAAAATAACATTTAAAGATGCAACATTTAAGTTTTCTGACGATAAAAGAACGAAATTTAACGCAGGTCTGATTCCTGGTGCTGACGGTTCAAGTAAAATCGAAAGAGAAAGTGTTCCGGGAACAATCAGCTATGAATTGGCTGGTTTAAATAAGGGAGATATTACAACTGCTTTTGATGATGAAGATGAGAGAAAGAGAAAAGTTGTAAAGATTATTAAAATCGAAGATGTGATTCCTGCTCACCAGATTAAACTTGAAACGGATTACGACAGAATAAAGCAGATGGCTCTTAACAAAAAGAAAAATGAAATGATTGAAAAATTTGTTAACTCAAGACTTTCAACAACATTTATCTCAATAGACGGCCGTTACGATTCTTGCCAATTCAAAGGAAACTGGAAGAAAGACGCACTAAAAAAATAAAATAAAAACCTTCAGATTTCTGAAGGTTTTTTTATGCTCTGGATTCTTGAAAGTTCTTACCTTTAATAGAAATAATCTGAAATGGATCATGACTTTTATATAAAGGAATTTATAGAAGCTTGTAATAGTATTTCGCAAAAAGAACTAGACAACTTAGGACTCCGGCTGTCTGTGCAGACTATTTTAGAATCTGTAGCATTAAAAGTCTATAAACCGGAATGGTCAGATAATCCTCTGTCTCCGTTAAATGCATCAGGCAGGATATTTTTTTCGGTCTGGATCAATGATAAAACGATCAAAGAAGAACGTTTGTATTATAATATTCACGCCTTAAAGCTTAGAAAGCTCAAAGGTTATAAAATAGCAGGAAGAGACTTTGCACAAAGTTTTAGGAATAGTTTTATCAAACATCAGAAAGACTGGAATAATGTAAGCATACTGTTTGGTCCATTGACCTTAATGGAAGGGTGGATCAACTTAAAACAGGACACAATACAGAATGATCTATCGGGGCTTGTTGAAAACTTCATTAAAATCGCCCCCGTTATTGATGAAACTTTAAACCTCTTTATCTCTAAATAATTCCTTGATTTAATTTGATTTTTTTATTACTGAAAACAACTGTTTTTAGTATTTTTACGCTATGAGCAATTTTATAGATTTTAATTCAGCGAAAAAGCTTAAAGACATGCAATCACAGCACAATAAAATTACACAACTTTTTAATATACAGTATCCTATTATTCAGGCCGGGATGATCTGGCATTCGGGTTGGAGGCTGGCTTCAGCGGTTTCCAATTGCGGAGGTTTAGGGTTGATCGGGGCCGGAAGTATGTATCCGGATGTTTTAAGGGAGAATATTCAGAAGTGTAAGCAGGCTACTGACAAACCTTTTGGGGTAAATGTGCCCATGCTTTATCCTAATTTGGATGAGGTGATTCAAATTATTTTGGAAGAAGGAGTGAAGATTGTTTTTACATCGGCAGGAAATCCCAAGACCTATACAGAGACTCTTCAAAAAGAGGGTTTAAAGGTTGCTCATGTAGTTTCTTCTACAAAATTTGCAATGAAGTGTGAAGATGCTGGTGTAGATGCTGTAGTAGCAGAAGGATTTGAAGCAGGTGGGCATAACGGTAGAGACGAAACCACTACTTTTTGTTTAATACCCAATGTTAAAAACCATATTTCAAAACCTTTAATTGCCGCAGGAGGAATTGCCTTAGGTTCTCAGATGAAAGCAGCAATGATCCTCGGAGCTGACGGTGTTCAGATCGGTTCCCGTTTTGCAGCAACGGTTGAGGCCAGTGCCCACGACAACTGGAAAAAGAAAATCACAGAATTGAATGAAGGAGATACTCATCTTACGTTGAAAGAGCTGGCACCCGTAAGAATGGTGAAAAATAAGTTCTTTAGTGAGTTGGAAGATATTTATAATGTTGGAAGAAATACAGAAGCTCTGGTGGCTTCACTAGGTCGGGCAAGAGCCAAACGCGGAATGTTTGAAGGGGATATGGAAGAGGGAGAACTGGAAATCGGACAGGTTTCAGCATTGATTAATGATGTTCTTCCGGTAGAAACGGTCTTCGAAAATTTATTAAAAGAGTTTCAGCAAGCAAATAACCCTACTTTATAATATACGTTTAAATTGATGGAAGGAAGAATAGTAGAGGTAAACGGACAAAAACTTTATATAGAATACAATAGTTCATTTGAAAATAAACCTACGATCGTATTTTTACATGATTCGCTAGGTTCGGTACAGCTTTGGAGAGATTTTCCCGAAAAACTTTCAGCTGCTGCAGAATGTAATTTTTTAATGTATGACCGTCTGGGATATGGAAAGTCGTATCCAATGCTTAGTCATGAACGTGATAATAATTATATGGAGCAGGAAGCAGATTTCCTGAATGATTTGCTGACTGAATTAAATATAAACGATGCCATTTTATTCGGACATAGTGATGGAGGGACTATTGCATTGATAACTGCCTCAAAGTATCCAGAAAAAATCAAAGCACTAATTTGCGAAGCCGGACATATTTTTGTGGAAGATATAACGGTAAAAGGTGTTGCAGATGCTTTAAAAGCATATCAAACGACTAATCTTCCGGAACGTTTGCAAAAATATCACGGTGATAAAGTGGAAATGATCGTAAAAGCATGGACCGAAATATGGTTAAGCGAAAGATTTAAAAGCTGGAATATCGAATACCTTTTGAAAGATATAACTTCCCCTTTATTATTCATTCAGGGGGAAGCAGACGAATACGGAACCTTAGGCCAGGTTGAAAGAACAGTCTCTCAGGTAAGTGGAACTGCAGAAAAATTTATTATTCCAAATGTTGGGCATACTCCGCATAAGGAACTTCCCTCAGCTGTTTTGACAAAAAGTGAAGCTTTCCTAAAAAGTATCCTGAATTAAAATATTAAGATAAAATCTTACTTCTTAAATTTTGATTTTCTTCTTTAAGTTTTAATATTTGATCTTTAAGAATATCTATATAATCTTCTAAATTTGTTATTATTGAATCTGGAATTTTATAATAATTTTTTTCGGTAATAGAGTTTTCAAATTGGACTATTGATGGTGTTTTTACCTCTGCATCTGCTTTTATATCATTAATAGAAACCTGTAACGCTTTAGCTAGTTTTTGCCATTCCTCATTATAAATTTTTGTTTCTCCACGCTCTTTTCTGGAATAGTTTGAAGTATCTATAGAAAGTATTTTAGCCATCTTTTCCTGAGATATTCCTTGTTTTTTTCTCATGGATCTTAATTTTTCCTGAATCATTATTAGTTTGTGATTTTGTTTTTTTTGCGTTTTCAATGCAAAATATCAATAAAATTACAAAAAAAACGCAAAAAAATACTTAATAGTATGGAAAATTTATAATTAATTTTGAAATGTCAATAGTGACATAAATAAAATTATAACTATGAAAAATTTAAAGAAAATTTCGAGAGATGACTTAAAACAAATTAGTGGAGGACGTTTACCTGTAGGTCTTGAACCAGGATTAGGTACTGGCGGATGTGGCGGATCTTCATGGTGTGCATGTGGATCTATTACAATTGACTTAGGATTGGGAAGCGGACCAAGAGAAGAATGTTGTGCTTGTCCACCAAAAAGTTTTTAACCTTAATTAAAATAATATAGAATGTCAGGAATTTTTTCCTGACATTTTTAAATTAGTATAATGAAAAAAATACTTCTCATTTTTATACTTACTTTTTCCCTTGCTTCAGTTTGTGGACAAAACTTATTGTCAGTTGTTGCAAAAGATGAATCTGATGCTTATAGCAATACATTATTGATTGCTCCTGCATGTGATCAAAAATATATGGAAACATATAAAAAACTGGATTCTGCAGGAATAGAAAATGGGATATTTACTTTTAATTTAAAATCTATCGAAGATCATTTTCCCAGACCTTACAAATTTGGGATTATTATTAAAAAGAATCAAAGCTATATAAATTCAGAAATTTTTTATCTTAATAAGACTGATCAGAATATCGTTTTTAATGCTAAAAATGGAGTCATTAATTTTTCAAAAGATAATCTCCTGTATGATGATATCTCAAATTTTAATGAATTTTTTAAATCAATACATGAAGAAAAAAACAGTCTAAATCGTCAATATTATTTACTTATAAAGCAAAGCATAAAAAATGAAGACAGTATAAAATTATTGAAGGAATCATTTGCAAAAATAATGGATACAGAAGATGATTTATATAAAGATTATGCAAAGAAAAATCCAGGATCTTACATATTATTTTGGAATCTGGTTTTTAAAGCCAATACTTACAAGCCAATCTATGAAGATACTTTCAAAAACTTTGATAGAATAATAACCGGATCAGCAGTAGGAAATATATTTTATAATCATCTGATGTCCCTGAAATATTTTGAAAAGGGTAAAACCTTTCCGCAATTAAATATCAAAGGAAAAAAAGTAGCATTAAATTTAGGAAAAAAATATACATTAGTTGATTTCTGGTTTTCCTATTGTAAGCCATGCTTAGAGGAGCTTCCAAAGTATAAAGCTTTATATGATTCCTATAATAAGAGTGGTTTTGAATATATTGGTATTTCTTCTGATAGAACTCAGGATATAGCCCATTGGAAAAAAATCATTAATGAAAACAAATTACAGTGGCAAAATATTCTGGACGAAAATGGCGCGGAAACAGATAAATTTGAAATTAAAAAATTTCCGACAAATTTTCTTCTGGATTCTGAAGGAAAAATTATTACAAAAGATATATCTTCAAAAGAGCTGGAAGTTTTTCTGAAAAATAAATTCTAGATATCCTTAACTCTTCATCTCCATCTGAATATTATTTCTTGCCCGAACTTCATATTTTTCTCTAAAATATTCGGTTTTAAAAATATATTCCAAGTCTAAAAAATGTTTCAAAACTTTTTTTCTTCCGGGTTTATAGAGTAAATCAGGGTACACAGAATATTCTTTCCGGATCTTTCTTGTGTAATCCAGATAGGTTTCCGGATCTTTTCCCAGGATTGAAAGATCAGCATCCAAAAGATAATTGGTATCATAATCATCAGACTGCTGATGGGATTTTGTGGCAATAATTTGTTGCACGGTTTTTTCGATAGAACTAGGGTCTACATTTAGTTTTTCAAGTTGGAATTTTCCAAAATCGGCACTGTTTTCTTCATTATTTTTTGAGGATGCATTATAAATTACATCATGATAGAAAACAGAAAAAGATAGGATATTAAAGTTTTCAATTTTATTTTTTACAGATTCGAGCTCTGCAAACATATTTTCAAGATGATTCAAATTGTGATAATGTCTGCCTTTTTCAGCATATTTTTTCTCAATTTCGATCCATGATTTTTCAATAATATTTTTATCCTGAGTAAATGAAAAACAGGTTTGCTGAAATCTTTCTTTCAAATTCATAATAATTCTTTTAAATAAAAAAAGGAACTTTTAAAAAGTTCCTTGATTTGCTTCCAGATTTGCTTTCAATTCAGCCCAGCCTCCGCCGTTATAGCCGTCTTTTAATCCCTGAGAGTTAAGAAAATCTAATGCCTTACCGCTTCTGTTACCACTTCTGCAGAACAAAATTACCGGTTTTTCAATAGACAAAATCTCGTCTTGTCTGTTTTCCACTTCTCCTAAAGGGATGTTTTTAGCTCCTTCTATATTTCCGTCCATTTCCAATTCCATTGGCTCACGAACATCGATTAATTCATAGTTTCCTGATTTTATTACTTCTGTTAAAGACATAACTGTTTTGATTTTTAAACATTAAATATTAACGAAAATACGCAAAATTTTAATCATTTTTTCTATCAGCAAATATTTTTTCTTTCGATTAAAATAAAGTATAGCCAAAGATTAAAGACATCGTTGTATAATCAGAATCCCACACCATATAATTTCTTAGTAAAGTTCTTGGCGTGCCTACACGAAATTCTACTCCAAATTTGTCGTTGTATTTGTATCCGGCTCCCAAAATAAGGTTATTTCCTGAATTAACTTCCAGATCAAGATAATCATATTTTATATTGGATTTAAAATTAAAGTCGATAAGATAGGCAGCATTGACAAATATCTTGGATTTGTCGTTAAGAAAGAAATAATGACGTATTCCAAAAGGAACTTCAAGAGATTTGTAATCTACGCTTCTTTTAGATTTTTGCTCAAAATAAGTGCCCGGATACATCGTAGTTTCTATTTCTGTTTTATAATAATTGTAAGTTGGTTCTACAAAAAGAGCCCATTTATTTTTATTAAAGGGTAAAACAAATTCAAATTCAGCACCGATTCTGAAAGCTATTTTATTGTCAAATTTTGTATCATCCGTTGTAGAGTAAGAACTGTAATAAGTTTTCAGAGAAGATGAGTTGATTCAGGCTCTAATATTAAGATTAAAAAGGTCTTTTTTCTCTGGAGACTGAGTGTAATTAATCGATTGCCCGCTTGAGCACTCATTATATTTCATGAATATTTTAGAAAGATCTTTTTGCTCATATCTGGCATTCTGTATTTCTTTCTTTTCGATACCGCACTTCAGAGCGGCAAGCTGATTCTTGTATTCCTGATTATAAGTGATCTGAGATTCGTTGATGTAATAGGGCTTATAAAGTAGCTGTTTTACTTCAGAATGATCTGTACTAAAGAAAAATTTTCTCAGATCAGAGTTTTCATAGTAAAGAAGATCCGCTTTTCCTTCAACAAGATATTTTAAGAATACAGTTTCTTCTTCAAATTTTGGATCCCCTGTTTCAGACATGTGGCTCAGCTGTTCAGACGATTTGTCGATCATTACGGTCTTTCTGATGTATTTGTTACCATGATCCATTCCGAATTCATGTACATGCTTGATATTTTCTTTTTTTATATCAGAAGCTTCATTAATTTTATATTCAAATTCTGTAGGATTATTCTTCCAGTCAAGATTTTTGATCAAAACTTCGGCTCTTTCACCCGAATTGTTGATGATATAGCCTTTTTCGAATTTTATTTGCGCATTAAAGAAGCAAGCAGCAATGAGTCCAGTAAACAGACCTAGTTTTTTCATGGTTTTAATTTTACAGTTTTATAAGCGGTTTTTTCCTTTTTTTAATATGAGGTCTTTAAACGCCGGCAAAATTATAAAATAATCTTAATTTTGCAATGTTATATCATGAGTCCGAATGCCGAAAAATATTCACACCTAATTAAAACCAAAGCCAAAAGTTTTGGGTTTCAGAACTGTGGTATTTCCAAAGCTGATTTTCTGGAAGAAGATGCCCGTCATCTTGAAAAATGGCTGAAAAATAATTTTCATGGCGAAATGAAGTACATGGAAAATCATTTTGATAAAAGACTCGATCCGAGATTATTGGTAGAAGGCTCAAAATCGGTGATTTCATTGTCTTATAATTATTTTCCTGAAGATAAAATCTCAACGCTGGAGAATTTTAAAATTTCCAAATATGCTTATGCCGAAGATTATCATGAGGTAATCAAGGAGATTCTTCGTGAAATGGTAGCTGAATTACAGGAAGAAATCGGGGAGTTTGGCTTTCGTGTTTTTGTAGACTCTGCTCCGATTTTAGAAAGAAGCTGGGCCAAAAAATCGGGAATTGGCTGGGTAGGAAAAAATGCTAATCTAATTACAAAGCAGAACGGCTCTTTTTATTTTCTAGCAGAAATTATTTGTGATTTAGAGCTGGTTCCTGATCATGAAACGACCGATCACTGCGGAACCTGTCGGAAATGTATCGATGCATGTCCTACTAATGCCATTATCTCAGAAAAAGTAGTGGACGGAAGCAAATGTATTTCATATGCTACAATCGAATTAAAAAATGAAATTCCGGATTATTTTCAGGATAAAATGGACGACTGGATGTTTGGCTGTGATGTCTGTCAGGATGTTTGCCCATGGAACCGTTTTTCGGCGCCTCATCATCAGACCAGGTTTAAACCCAACGATTCTCTGAAAAGTTTTAAAAAAGGAGAATGGAAAGAGCTCACTCAGGAATTATTCTCGGAAATTTTCAGAAAATCACCCGTGAAAAGGACTAAGTTCGCAGGACTTAAGCGTAATATTGAGTTTTTAGAGAAATATTCGGATAAAAAATAGCTCCCATTTTTGGTGACAAATCCTCATTTGGAATTGACAAGTTCCAAAACCATAGCGGGTAAACGACCATTCCTTACATTTTGTATTGTAAAGAGGTGAAGATTTATTCAGATAAAAAGGGCTAAAAGTCTTTTCCTAAAAAGAAAAATTGACTTTCATGAGATACATATCTCATCGAAAATCAACGTTTTTTCTGTACTCTTTTTGGAGCTACTTTTACTCTGATTTTAAATCTTTTTTGGGATTTTATATTTTTACGCATATTTGTGAGTGTTTCGTAACTAAATTTAGCATATTTTTCGATTAAAACAAATACTTTTACGAAAAATTGTAGATTAAATTTTATTAATTCATTTAAAAACATGATTGTGAAAAAGATGATTTTACTCATACTGAAAGCTTTAGGGATTATTTTGGGAATTGTAGTTCTGTATGTAGCTGCTGGATATGCATTGCCGTTTATCGAAGTTTCAGCAAAAGAGGATGGGCAGAAGAAAGAAATCCCTGTTTATATTTACACCAATGGCGTTCATACTGATATTGTAATGCCCGTAAAAACCGACATTCAGGATTGGAGTACTAAAATCCCTTTTACCAACACAAAATCAAAAAAAACCGATTATCAGTACGTGGGAATAGGATGGGGCGACAAAGGCTTTTATCTGGATACTCCGACGTGGGCAGATTTGAAATTTTCGACCGCTTTTAAAGCTGCTTTCTGGTTAAGCGAGTCAGCCATGCACTGTACGTATTACAGAACAATTAAGGAAGGGAGCGACTGTAAGCAGATTATGATCAGTAAAAATCAGTATAAAAAATTGGTGAAATTTGTTGATGATAAATTTGACAGAGATCCCAACGGTAACTTTATACTCATTCCTACCAATGCCGTGTACAGTGATAACGATGCATTTTATGATGCAAAAGGAAAATACAGTTTTTTAAATACCTGTAATACATGGGCAAATGATGCTTTGAAAGCTGCAGATCAGAAAGCCGCCCTATGGACTCCTTCCGATTATGGAATATTTTTACACTATAAATAATTTCAGTGAGAATTTTTAGTCTGATTTTTGCATTTCTGTTGTTGTCTTCATGTAAAACAGAAAAAAAGAATAATGTTCAGCCAGTTGATGAACTCTTAAAAGTAGAAAAAAAGCCTGAAATTAATCCTGATAAAACAAAATCCAAAGCAGAGGAAGCATTGTTGTTTTGCAAAGCAAAGAATCTGAATACCGATTTTTGTATTTTAATTGATATGAGTCTTCATTCAGGGGTGAAAAGGTTTATGGTCTGGGACTTTAAAACGGCTTCAATTTCAAAAAAATATCTTGTAGGACATGGTTGTGGCAACAATCCGTGGAGTATGGACGGTTCAAAAGATAATCCGTCATTTAGTAATGAAGACGGAAGTCATCTTTCATCATTAGGAAAGTATAAACTGCAGGGCAGAGGTCACAGCGATTGGGGAATTAATATCAAATATCTGATGCACGGTCTGGAAGAAACGAATAATAATGCTTTAAAAAGATTTATTGTTTTTCATTCCTGGAATATGATGAGTGATGATGACGTTTTTCCAAAAGGTTCTCCCGAAGGTTGGGGTTGTCCCACTATTTCAAACAATGCGATGAAAGAGATTGATCCTGTGATTCAGAATTCTCAAAAAGCTGTTTTAATGTGGATTTATAATTAAAATTAAAAAAATGAAGCACCAATTTTATCGTGAACAGCAACTAAACTGTGATATTAAAACCGCGTGGAAGTTCTTTTCTTCTGCAAATAATCTCTCGGAAATTACTCCGAAAGACATGAAATTTGTGGTTCTTACAACATTTGAAAATGATGAGATCTATGAAGGAATGATCATTGACTATTTTGTATCCCCTTTATTTGGAATTAAAATGAAATGGCAGACGGAAATTATCCACGTAGATTTTCAAAAGAGCTTTACTGATTTTCAAAAGAAAGGTCCCTACAAATTATGGCATCATTTCCATGAATTTATTGAAAACGAAAATGGCGTCTTAATGAAAGATACTGTAGATTACGAATTACCGTTTGGATTTTTAGGAGAAATTGCTCACGGAATTATTGTAAAAAAGAAACTTGAAGATATTTTCAACTATCGTTATCAGGTTTTAGAAAAATATTTTAATAATAATTAAATGGAGAAAGTAAATGTTTTCTGGTTTCGCAGAGATTTAAGATTGAATGATAATACCGGATTATATCATGCCTTGAAGTCAAACAAAAAAGTTTTGCCTGTTTTTATTTTTGATACAGATATATTAAATAAACTTGAAAATAAATACGATAGAAGAGTAGATTATATTCATCAGGCTTTACAGCATATTCATAATGAACTGAAATCACATGGAAGCGCCCTTACCATCCATCATGGTAAACCCTTGGATATTTTTAAAGAATTAACTGAAAAATATGATATTGAAACCGTATTCTGTAACAGAGATTACGAACCTCAAGCGATAAAACGAGACGGGGAAGTTGAAAAATTTCTTCAGAAAAATAATGTTGATTTTAAAGATTATAAAGATCAGGTCGTTTTTGAAAAGAATGAAGTGGTGAAAAATGACGGAACACCTTACACTGTATTTACTCCCTACTCAAAAAAATGGCTCGAAATTTTTAAAAAGGAAGAGGTAAAAGGTGTTAGAACAGATTTCACCCAGTTTCTTTCTTATAGATCTCATTTTCCCAAGCTGGAAGATATTGGTTTTATAAAAACAGACTTAGAATTCAGACTGCCGGTTTTACAGAAGAAAATTATTGATACTTACGATCAATACAGAGATTTTCCTGCTTTGGATCATACAACTCATCTGGGTATTGCGCTGCGGTTTGGGACTATTTCAATTCGAAAGTGTGTAGAATTTGCATCGGAGCATAATCAGACCTGGCTGAAAGAGCTGATCTGGAGAGAATTTTTTATGCAGATTTTATATAATTTTCCGAAGGTTGTCCATCACAGTTTTAAAGAGAAATATGAAAATATCAAATGGAGGAACGATGAAAAAGAGTTTAAGCTCTGGTGTGAAGGAAAAACTGGCTATCCGATTGTAGATGCGGGAATGCGCCAGCTTAACGAAACCGGATTTATGCATAACAGAGTGCGTATGGTTGTGGCAAGCTTTCTTACAAAACATCTTTTAATCGACTGGCGATGGGGAGAGGCTTATTTTGCAGAAAAACTATTGGATTATGAGCTGTCATCCAACAACGGAAATTGGCAGTGGGCAGCAGGTTGTGGTTGCGATGCAGCGCCTTATTTCAGAGTTTTTAATCCTTCTGAGCAGACTAAAAAGTTTGATAAAGATTTAAAATATATTAAAACCTGGCTTTCTGAAAAAGAAATCGATAGAGAGCCTATTGTAGAACATACTTTGGGGAGACAGAGGGCTCTTGAAGTATACGGTAAAGCAGTGAAGGAAAATTAATTTAAGATAAAAATATATTAATCTACCCGTTGTGCATTTTGCAAAATTTTGGTATTAGATTCGTCAGTTCGGGTGTTTTTTTGTAACAAAGTGGAGAAAAAATGTATCGAGAAAAGATTCACCTTCAAAATTACAAACTTCTCGATACGATTTTTTTCAAAAATCTACTCGAAGTAACGAAAACAAATTAAAATGCATAACGGGTATTAATCTTTTATTTTTAACGTATCACTTTTAAAATTAAGTTTTTTTAACATTTTAAAGCCCGGCTACTCCTCAAAAAATGCCTATTTTTGCGGAATATTTACCGTTTTTATTCAAAAACAAAATGTTCACATTGAGCATGGCAAGTCTTAGGTCGTTTATCTTTTTTTATTTTATGTTGGTTTTTACCCTTTTCAATTCGAATTGGGCAGAAAAATCATTAAATAAAATTCCTTGTGTACCTCCTCCAACCAATATTACGGTGTTGGATGTATATGAGGAGGCAGATATGAATACTCATGCACTGCCTGCTGCTTCAAAAATCCTTAAATATTCAATTCGAAAAGAAGACGGTCAGGCAACCATTGAGGCCCTGTCCGCTATTCATGATGTTCCGAAAAGAGGTCTTTCTGTAATTTCGGAATTCGTGGTTTGTGGGGTAAAAGCATTTCTCCATCTTCTCCAGCTCTTTTAGCTAAGTTATTTAAATCCAGTTTACTTTAACGAAATTTTTATAACTAAAAAAATATTACATGTATTTTAAAAACGTAATAATTTGCTGTCTGGCAATATTATTCGCTGTGTCATGCAGTAAAGCCGAGAAAATAAAAGATCAAAAAATAACCGACGTTCCCGTTCTGAAAATCAAAGAAAAAGATACGCTGGTTACCAATCAGTTTGTAACGGATATTCAGGCCAAAAAGAATGTTGAAATCCGTGCCAGAATCGGAGGTATTATCCAGAAAATGTATGTCAATGAAGGTCAGTTTGTGAAAAAAGGACAACCTTTATTTAAGATCAGCGATTCTGAACTTCAAATGGAATTATTAAAAGCTAATGCCGCCTTAAAACAGGCAGATGCAGATGTTCGTATTGCTGAAGTTGAATTAAAACAGATTGAAAGTCTCTATGCCAAAAAATTTGTAGCCAGTAACGAATTGGAAATGGTGAAAGCTAGGCTTTCTTCTGCCCGTGCAAAGCGTTCATATGCTGATGCTGAGAAAAAAACAGTCTTACAGAAGATCAGTTTTACGAATCTTGTAGCCCCTTTTGATGGCGTAATCGATACAATTCCTTATAAAGACGGGAGTCTGGTTGAAAACGGCTCTCTTTTGACCACACTATCACAACTGAACGAAGTCTATGCCTATTTTTCTATTCCCGAAAATATGTATTTTGAATTGCTGGCAAATGACCGACTCGGAAAGCATCAGAAAATTGAATTGACACTGCCCAATGGTGTAAATTATCAATACAACGGAACCCTGAAAACTGCTGAAGGAGAAATAGACCGTGCCACAGGATCTATCCAGTATAAGGTGGTTTTCCCGAATCCGGAGCATTTAATAAAACATGGAACTTCCGGAAAGCTTGTTATTTCAGAATATCAGCCTAAATCAGTTATTATTCCTCAGAAATCTACTTTTTCTATTCAGGATAAGACCTATGTTTTTGCTGTTGATGACCAGAATAAAGTGAAGATGACCAACATCAAAATAGGTACGACTTTAAGAGATTCCTATCTCGTGGAAGGCGGATTGAAAAATGGTGATTTAATCATTTATGAAGGAACACAGTCTGTAAAAGACGGTGACAGGATTAATATTAAAAAGAAGCTTTAATCTTTCATAAATTTTAAATCAATTAGCGATGGTAGAAATGTTTATAAGGCGAAAGGTTCTTTCGCTGGTTATTTCCATATTATTTGTTTTACTGGGAATTATGGCATTGTTGAAAATGCCCATTACCCAATTTCCCGATATTGTGCCACCTTCTGTAACGGTGACAGCAAAATATACGGGAGCTAATGCTGAGGTTTCGGCCAATGCAGTGGCGCTGCCTTTAGAACGCGCAATTAACGGAGTTCCCGGAATGACATACATGTCAACAGTGACTTCCAATGATGGTCTGACTTTGATTCAGGTGTTTTTTGAAGTCGGTACCGATCCGGATGTGGCGGCTGTGAATGTTCAGAACAGAGTGACCACCATTCTTGACGAACTTCCTGAAGAGGTGATCCGCGCCGGAGTTACCACAGAAAAGGAAGTGAACAGTATGCTGATGTATCTGAACATCACCAGTACCGACGAAAGTCAGGATGAGCAGTTCATTTATAACTTTACGGATATTAACGTTCTTCAGGAGTTGAAGCGTATCGATGGGGTGGGACGTGCTGAAATCATGGGGCAAAAAGAATATTCCATGAGAGTTTGGCTTGATCCTCAGAAAATGGCATCCTATAATATTTCTGCGGATGAAGTGGTGAGTTCTTTGCAAAAGCAGAATATTTCCGCTGCTCCCGGAAAAGTAGGGGAGACCTCAGGGAAAACATCGAGCCAGCTTCAATATGTTGTAAAATATAAAGGGAAATTTTTTGAGCCTAAGCAATATGAAGAAGTTCCTATCCGATCTGATGAAAACGGGACAATTTTAAAGCTTAAAGATATTGCTAAAGTAGAATTTGGAGCTATGAACTACGGAATGGTTTCCAAAACCAACGGAAGACCTTCCGCATCTATTATGATGAAGCAGAGACCGGGTTCCAATGCATCTGAAGTTATCGAAAATGTAAAAGCCAAAATGGAAGAGCTGAAAGGCTCCTCTTTTCCTCCCGGTATGGAGTTTAATATGGCATATGACGTGTCAAGATTTTTGGATGCTTCTATCGGTGCGGTTTTAATGACCCTTATTGAAGCTTTTATTTTGGTGGGAATTGTTGTATTTATTTTCCTTCAGGACTGGCGTTCAACATTAATTCCTGTTTTAGCAGTTCCTGTAGCGCTGGTCGGAACATTTGCATTTATGAATATGCTTGATTTCTCCGTGAATTTGCTGACGTTATTCGCATTGGTTCTCGCCATTGGTATCGTCGTGGATAATGCCATTGTCGTTGTCGAAGCTGTTCACGTAAAAATGGAAGAGGGTTTACAGCCTTTAGAAGCTACAATCAGTGCTATGAAAGAAATAGCAGGTGCCGTTATTGCAATTACAATTGTGATGTCTGCAGTATTTATTCCGGTAGCTTTTTTAGAAGGACCTGTAGGGGTATTTTATAGGCAGTTTTCATTAACGCTGGCGATAAGTATTGTTATTTCGGGAGTCAATGCTCTGACGTTGACTCCGGCTTTATGTGCCATTATTTTAAAACCTCACAATCACGATAAAAAGAAAACGTTTGTCGATAAACTCTTCCAAAAATTTAATGAAGGTTTTGACGGACTTACGAATAAATACACTGAAATTCTTTCAAAGTTTGCAACAAGAACAACGGTTACGTTCGGACTGCTGTTTCTTTTTATCGGACTGACTTTTGTAACCAGTAAATTTTTACCGACCGGATTTATCCCAATGGAAGACCAGGGAATGGTTTATGTAAGCGTTACCACTCCACAAGGCGCAACTGTTGAACGAACCGAAAAGGTGCTGGATGAGGTTACGGTAATTGCTAAAAAGATTAAAGGGGTTGAAAATGTAACAACTCTTGCAGGATACAGTATCGTGACAGAAATAGCGGGTTCATCATATGGTATGGCAATGATCAACCTTAAAGACTGGAAAGAACGGAATATATCAGTGAATGACTTAATCGCAGAGCTTTCAGAAAAAACAAAAGGAATCTCCGATGCCCAGATAGAAATTTTTGCACCACCTACTGTTCCCGGATTTGGAAATACGAGTGGCTTTGAATTGCGTTTACTCGACAGAACCGGTGGAACAGTTGAAAATACAGATAAAATAACAAAGGAGTTTGTTAAAAAGCTCAATTCGGCTCCTGAATTACAAAACAGTTTTACCAGTTTTGATGCTACCTTCCCGCAATATATGATCAATATTGATTATGATATGGCTGCCAAGAAGGGAATTTCTGTGGATAATGCTATGTCGACGTTACAAACAATGCTGGGGTCTTATTATGCCACCAACTTTATCCGTTTCAGTCAGATGTACAAAGTGATGGTTCAGGCAAGTCCTGAGCATAGAGACCGTCCCGAAAGTATTCTGAATTTGTATCTAAAAAATGACAAAGGTGAAATGGTTCCTTTTTCAACATTTATCACCATTGAAAAAGTATACGGTCCTGAAGTTCTGACCCGGTATAATATGTATATGTCAGCTATGATTAACGGTGAAGCTGCTCATGGATACAGTTCGGGAGATGCTATCGCTGCTGTTGAAAGAGTGGCCAAAGAAACACTTCCCAAAGGGTTCGATATCGAATGGTCGGGAATGACCAGAGAGGAAATCTTATCGGGAAATCAGACGGTTTATATTTTTATGATCTGCCTGCTTTTCGTCTACCTCTTATTAGCGGCTCAATATGAAAGTTTCCTTCTGCCAATGCCGGTTTTATTAAGTCTGCCGACAGGGATTTTCGGATCTTATATCGCGTTGGTACTGGCGGGTCTTGATAATAATATTTATGCACAGGTAGCCTTGGTGATGTTGATCGGTCTTTTGGCTAAAAATGCTATTTTGATTGTAGAATTTGCTGTAGCAAGGCATAAAGAGGGTTATGATATTGTTCCGGCAGCTATTGAAGGGGCGAAACAGCGTCTTCGTCCGATTCTGATGACTTCCTTTGCCTTTGTAGCGGGGTTGATTCCGTTGTGTATTGCTTCCGGGGCAGGAGCGATAGGAAACCGCTCCATCGGTACTGCAGCAGCGGGAGGAATGTTGATCGGGACCGTTTTCGGATTAGTAATTATTCCGGGGCTGTACATATTTTTTGCAAAACTTGAAAATAAGAAGAAAAATGAAGAGATTAAATCATAGAAATATATTGTACGGAATTGCTGTTTTCAGTTTGGCTTCATGTGCAACTCCAAAAGTCAGTGAGCTTAAAAAAGCGAAGGAATTACCCGATGAAATTATAAAAACAGAACAAAATTCTACTCAATTTCAGCAGATCAATTTAAAAGCATATTTTACAGATCAGCATTTACTGGAACTTTTTGATAAAGTGGTACAGGCCAATCCTGATTTTCAGATTGCTCAGCAGCGGGTGGAGATTGCGAACAGTTTTCTTCAGCGCTCAAAAATGGACCTGCTGCCTTCTCTGGAAATTGGAGCGAATGCTTCAGGTGACCGGTACGGAAAATATACCATGGAAGGTGTTGGAAATTATGACACCAATCTGTCTCCCAATATTACGGAAGATCAGAAAATAAACCGTGATTTTACACCTAATTACTGGTTGGGAGCAAGAAGCAGTTGGGAAATTGATACATGGGGAAAGCTGAAGAATAAAAAACTGGCTGCTCAAAAGAAGTATCTGGCTTCCACAGAAGGACTGAGGTTATTACAGGTAGAACTGTTCACCGATATTGCAAATTTATATTACCAGTTGGTGGCTCTTGATAACCGATTGGCGATTTACCAGAAAAATTATAACCTTCAGCAGAGAGCCTTTGAAATTGTTCTGGCTCAGCGGGAAGTCGGAAAAGCTACAGAATTGGCCGTACAGCAGTTTAAGGCACAGAATAATAACTGGCTCGCAGAAATTGAACATATTAAAGTTGAAATTGTCACAGTGGAGCAGGCAATGACCACCTTAACCGGAAGCTATGGCGGAGAAATCAGTCGCGGAACTGTTTTGATGCCTACCAATATGGAAATTTTAAATAAAAATATTAATGTAGAAGCAGTTATTCATTCCAGACCGGATGTAGCAGCTAATTATTACGTACTCGAGTCTTCTCAGGCGGATGCAAAAGCTGCAAAGGCCGCATTTTATCCTAAAATTGATCTGGGGGCTAGTTTTGGTTTGAATGCTTTTTCAACAGGTACTTTTTTCAATCCAGCTTCTCTTGCAGGACAACTTTTAGGAGGTTTGATGGTTCCTGTTTTTAATAAAGGACAATTAAAATATGAGTTTAATGTGGCCAATAAAGAACAGGAAATTGCTTTTCTAAATTATCAGAAAAGTGTGACAACGGCTTTTAATGAGCTTCAGTCTATTTTGAAGCAGACCAAAATTTATGAAAAGGTTTTAAAATTAAAAGCAGAAGAAGTCGGTTTTCTTGATCGAGGTGTTGAGGTTTCCAATGATCTGTATGTAACGGGCTATGCGAATTATTTTGAATTAATTAATTCTCAGAAAAGCAAGCTGCAGGCAGAGTTGGATTTACTGCAGTTTAAACATCAGAATACCCGGAACAATGTTTTACTGTTTAAAGCATTAGGAGGAAAATTAAATTGATAATCAGTCCCGGGTCATTTTTGATTCGGGATTTTTGTTTTGAAATTTTTATCAATTATCTTTACTTTAAGAAAACTGCCATGAAAAAAATCCTTTCTAAAATAATAGTATTAATTATTTGCTTCACCTTTATGAATTCTTTTTGCCAGAAAAAGGATGAACAAAAATGTGAATTGATGATTGTTTCTGAAAATATAGTTTTTGAAATCGATAATAATGATGCGGAAGACTTGTATAAAAAACAATTGGCAGCTTATCATAACGATAATAACGAGTTTGATTTTATTTTTTATCATGCTGTATCTGGGGAAAAGGATAAGACGCTTAGGAGGATTTATAAGACGGATAATCAATGGTTTTATACTGAACTTATCAATGGGAATCTGAGTTCACAAAAGGAACTTTCTATTGATGAAACTCAATTGAAAACCTTATTGGTACATTTTAAAACAAAAGGAATCCTTCAAAACTGTGGATTATGTCTGCATTGCCCCACGTATGTCAGTTTGATTAAATATGGTAATCAGTTTTTCAGTTACAATTACAGTCAAAATATCAGTCATTTAAGCGAAAGCGAATTAAAGCTAATAGCGCCTTACAAGACTATTCTTGATTTTTTTAGAAAATATAATATAGAATTAACCAGGTAATAGTTTTCTGCTCAGCATTATTTTTAGAAAACTTTATTATTTAATGTACCGCGATTATTACCGACTTTTACTAATTTCGAGGATTATTTACATTTAAAAGTTAATTTTTATGTTGCAGAAATTTTCGGCAGTTTTATGTTTTGTTTTTCTGACGCTTGGCTCTTTTGTTTTTGGACAGGAAATACCATGCGTTACGAGTGGAACATATTATGCATTCAGTGGAGGGAAAGGGCTTCCGCTCAAATATAATATTGTTGATGGGTTTATTGAAGTGAAAGAAATGAGGAAGGATAAAGATGAGTTACTGACTACCTATAAAATTTCAAAAGTTGTAAAATGTAACTACAGAAATCCTTCAAATTCAAACTTAATCTTTAAAATAAACTCTTATGATAAAGTGAGCGATACTTACGGAGATAAAGAATCTGAGATTGAAATCAATATCATGGAAGGGAAAGGCAAAATTTTTGTACGCCAGCCCGGCTTACCCGAAATTGCCAACAGAGCAAGTTCCATGGCGCCAAGAAGGTAAGAGAATACGATTTAATATGAATCTCCGGAATTTAATTTTCGGAGATTTTTTTATGTGAAATATTTAAGGTAGGTTTTTATTTATTTCGATCCAACGGTGCTCGTTATAAAGGATTTTAAAAGAATTTTACGCTGACAGTTTTGTTTTAGATAAGCTGTTTCTCATTTGAAGTAAGCTCAAAAAACTTTTATTACTGGTATAACATTCTGTTTACCAGATATATTACATCTTTAAAAAAATGTGAATTTAAAAATAGAATATTTATAAAAATGATATAAAATCAAAAACCTCTGAAAATCAAAAGATTTCAGAGGTTTTTTGTACCCAGGACCGAACTACTATATTTTTTTAGTGAATTTTAATTAGCTTTAATTGTTTGTATATTGTTATATTTGAGTTAGATAAAATTTGATTATTTAAAGTTTAGTCAGTTTTTTTGATTTTAATTTTTAAAATGATCCCCTTTTTATTCCCCCTTTATTTTGTTTCATCTATTTTAAATTTAAAATGAAGTACTATTTCGAATTAAGAAAGGATAAAGTAACTCAAGATAGCTTAATGCCTATTCGTGTTTTAATAAAACATGAGAAGACAATTATTAAACGCAATACTGGTGAAAGTTGTGAGCTTAGATACTGGAATGGATTTAGAGTTTCACCAAACTCTAAAAAAGAAAAATACAATAATCATTTAGAAATTAATGAAACATTACAATCTCTTGAGAATAGAATTAATGATGTTTTTCTTTTTTTTAGAGCCAATAAAATTCCATTTAATAAAGAGACTTTTATTGAAAAGTTTGATTCCAAAGACATAGTAGTTTCTAGTTTTGATTTTTTTACTTGTTTTGATGAATTTATTGAGATAGGTAAATTATCCAAAGCTTATAATACAACGAAAGCACAGACTACTGTCAAAAATTTTTTAAAAGAATTTGAAAATGATACTAATTACAAAGTTGAATTTGAATCAATAAACGATCGTTTTTTTGAAGAATTATCCAGGTATTGTTTTATTGAAAGAGAAATAAAAAATAATTATTTCGCTAAGATCATTGCTGTATTGAAAACAATGCTCCGATTCAGTATTAAGAAAGGATATCATAATAAAAGAGACTTTGAGGATTTTAAGGCTACGGAGCATGATATTGATATTATATACCTAACATTTGATGAGCTCTTAAAGTTAAATAATCACGATTTCGATAATGATAGACTAAGCCATGTTCGTGATTTCTATTGTATGGGTTGCTTTACAGGCTTAAGGTTTTCTGATTTAGCAAAGCTCCATCTAGCCAATATATCGGAGGATCATATTGTACTATCTATACAGAAGACGAAAACACAAAATCATGCTATAAAGATAAATAAGTACGCTAAAGCGATTCTTGATAAATATAAGGGTACAATCTATGAGCCATTACCTTCAATTTCCCAACAGAAATTTAACGATTATATAAAGGAATGTTGTGAAAAGGCAGAGATTGATACAATGACAACTATAAATTGGTTTGTAGGTTCTAAAAAAGTTTCCAAAACAGTCCCCAAGTTTGAGCTTATCAGTAGCCATACAGCCAGAAAGACCTTTATAACCAACTCTCTTCTATTAGGTATGGAGCCAAAAGCAATTAAGAAGATTGCAAATATTAAGAAAGATGCTGTTTTGGATAAATATATGAAAGTTACTGAAGCGTTTACTGATGATCAAATGGATAAAGCATGGAAATAAACAAGTTGAATTTTACGAGATATTTATATAATTCTGAAGTGGCTCAAGTCATTTTAAATGAATATTTCTATGAGAATGCTGGTGTTTTAAATATGCTTGAAAAGTATGAGGAAATTTCTTATTTAGATTTATCCTCACAGTTTTTTTTCTTATACCGAGAGAGAGAAAAATTTATCCATAATAACAGTCACTTTTTAAATTCTAATTTACAACATTTACAATCTGTTTTTGGACTTTTATTCATATATGAAGCCAAAGTCTATGATAAGGATGCCTCAGGCGTTTTTACGAAGTATAAATTGGAGAAAGGTGAATATTATTATCCAATTTCATTTACAGATTATTCTTTTCCAATCAAAGTTAATTTTGAATATGAAATAAAGAATATAAATGATGTAATTAGTTATATCTATTTATTTCTAAGTATAGAAATATTAAGAATAATAAATCTGATACTTCAGAGATATCAAAGTTCTAATTATTATGGAAAATTAAATTTATTGGGAGACTTTCAAAGTTTTAATGATACAGAATTACTTTTAATTTTTCCTTTTTTATTTAAGAATTTAGATGAATTAAAAAGTGAGATCAAGAGGATTTTTGAAGAGCAAGAGTTTGAAACAGTTTTTGATGACAAATTTGAAATTTTAAAAAATAAATTTAATAATATACTTGATGAAATTTCTCATAGAACAAAACATAACTATTTAAAATATTTCAATTTCTTTGAATTCAGAAAGAGAGGTTTGGATTTATATGATGAAAATGAAGTAATAGAAGAATATTTGAAAAGATTTAATTTTCCCCAAAAAGAAGCAGAGTATTATATTACATTCTATAGGATATCGAATGATTTTCAGTTACCTAATATTGACTTTTTACAGGATTTTGACCTAGAAATTAACATTGAAAATTCTTGGCTTGTAAATGAAGCTTTTCCATCAAAATTTAAAACTGAATCTACGGAATCTCGTATAAAGATAATAGAAAACAGTTTGGGAAATCTAAGTCTGAAATCTAATTTGGAAATAATAATAGATACAAAAGAAGTCATAAAATTATTCGATAAATTTATTGATTTAACATTCTCTGGTGTAAAGCAACCGGAATTTAAAAAAGTATTTTCAGAACTAGTTTATTTTATAAAAAATGAAAGTGCTATTGAATTACCCAAAATACAGAAAATGGATATTGAGGATATAAAACATTTTATGGGCTTTTTTGATTATTTTAAAGGAAAAATTTTCAACTATAAAATTAAAGAACTGAAGACTTTACTTCTTATCATATCTGATCAGGTTGACCATATTGAAAACTCTAGTATAGACAAGGCACATTTAAGAAACTTTAAATTAACAAAAGAAAAGATAAGGATACTAAATTCAACAGTCCCAATAGAATTTTTATAAAATTCTAAAACCCCTTATAAATAAATACATTGAGTATAAAATAGAGTCCCAAAATTATGGGACTTTTATTTTGCAGTCTTTTGATGATGAACTTTGGCTTTAGAAAAACCAATAAAAGTAAATTAAAATGTCAACATTACTTTATTCACATTCAAAAGGAGATTTAGAAAAGGCAGTAGAAATTATTCTTTCTAAAGCAAGCAACTTTATAATTCCTGAAAAGACAGCAGAAGATCAACCTGAAGATCTTATTTCTCAAACAGCAGCTTCGAAATTCTTGCATGTCTCAATTCCTACAATTATAGATTGGAGAAAAAACAAAAATCTTCCTCATTATAATTTTAGTGGGAGGTTCTATTATTCTAAAAAAGAGCTTTTAGAATATGGTCGAAATAATAGAAAACAATAATTCAGGGCAATGAAAGATTTACATCAGTTGATTACAGAATTAGATTCGTTGCCTGATAATTTTAAGAGAAAACAGTATTTAGAAGATTTAGTAAAAGATAAAAACCTCCCAAAACATCACAATCGAAGAATAGCATGTAATATTCTTATAGAGGATAATTTTATAGAAAAGTATTACAGAAAGAATATTATTGAATTGCTAAAGGAGAAGTTTCAAAGGAGGATTATTCAAGTCAATCTATTGATAAGGAGAATTTTAAAATGTTATAAAGATGAATGAAAAAATTCCTTACCTCAGAATAGGAACCGTATATCACAAAACAGTTGAAAAACCTCTTATATCAGGGGATACTATATCGATTTTGGTTAAATGGACCAGAGAGGCAATTATAAATGATCATGGCAAAAGTTATATAGCAAAAGTTCCCAAATATGATGGCTTTTGCTGTGTTCCAAGCCATTTGAGTTATCAAAAAATAATTGCAGGATTTTACAATATATATAATGAAATGCCGGTGAAAATTTTTGAGGGTGAAACCGATGTTGAATTGTTAAAGCGATTAACTCCCTTTTCAATAGAGTTTATGAAACATATTTTCGCAGAACAGATTGAATTGGGTTTTGATTATCTTAAAATTCTTCTTGAAAGTCCTACACAAATATTACCAATTCTTTGTCTGGTAAGTAAGGAGCGATCTACGGGAAAATCGACATTTATAAAATGGCTAAAAGCAATCTTTGGATTGAATATGACTTATATTAAAGGAGACTCTTTTGCAAGTCCATTTAATGCTGATTGGGCGGCGATGTTACTTGTAGCAATAGATGAAGTTTTCTTTGATAAAAAAGAGATTACTGAACGCCTAAAATACCTTTCAACAACGAATAAAGATAAAATAGAAGCTAAAGGAAAAGACCGTGAAGAAGTCGATTTTTTTGCAAAGTTCGTACTCTGTTCGAATAACGAGGATTCTTTTATACAAATTGATGAAAATGAGATAAGGTTCTGGATTATAAAAATTAGCCCAATTAAATCTGAAAATACGGAGTTTCTTGATAGCCTTATTAAAGAAATACCTTATTTTCTAAGATTTCTATTTGAAAGGAAGTTCCATTCTGAAAAGAAAACTAGAATGTGGTTTTCTAAGGAAGAAATAAGAACAAAAGCCCTGCAGAAACTTGTCTGGAGAAGTAATAATAAGTTGGAATCCAAAGTGATTGAACTTTTTCATGAACTTTTTGAAACTGTAGAAGATTTGGAAGTTAACGTTATTCCTGCGGATGTTATAAATATGTTGAATAAGATGTTTAAAAATTCTTATTGGGTAATAAATGACGTTAGAAAATTACTTAAAGAATCCTGGAACCTAGAGCCTCAGAAAAACTCTTTAGCCTATATTAAATATGATCTCGATCATGGAGGGAGCTTTTATCAGCAAAACCGTATTGGTAGGTATTTTACAATAAACAAAAAATTTATTTCCGAAAAATTTGATGAGTTGATGAATTAATTGATAGTGAAAAGAAAATCAATAAGTTACTGTTCATCAAACTTCTCATCAAATCTTTAAACCTGATTTTTTGATGAAGAAATGATGAGATAATCTATTAAAATTTGATGAGTTGATGAGAATTTGATGAGAGCGTAAAGTGTTGTATTTTAATTTTTTACAGTTGTTTTTCATCAGTTCATCAAAAAAATACAAAAATTTAACCCAGCTTTTAATATTATGAATTGCAAGCAATTTAACTCAATAAAATTGGAAGAGATTCTTTCTTCCTTGGGATATCATCCCACCAAACAAAGCCAAAAAGAATTATGGTTTTTAAATCCTTTTGGAGACGAAACTCAAGCTTCCTTTAAGATAGATACTAATAAAAATCAATGGTTCCTGTTTTCCGATGGAATAGGAGGTAATAACATTGATTTTGTAAGGAGATATCTTAATTGCTCTGTGAAAGAAGTGCTATCATGGGCAGGTGAACGAAATTTTTTTTCTTTTCATCAGCAAACCGATATTCTTGAGCCAGCATATAAAATAAATGAAGTCTCAGAACTTCAAAACTGGAATCTTAAGAAATATTTAAAAGAGAGAGGACTATCAAGTAAAATATATAGGTATCTGCATGAAGTCAAATTTATAATGAACGGTAAAAAATTGTATGCCATTGGTTTTAAAAATGACTCAGGAGGATGGGAGTTTCGAAACTCTTTTTTCAAAGGTTCGATATTGAAAAAAGATATTTCACTAATTAAAAATGGATGTCAAAATGTCTGTGTTTTTGAGGGGTTCATTGATGCGCTTTCTTATATAGAAAAACAAGACCTTTTGGATGTTGATATACTTGTTTTGAATTCAGTTTCATTAATTAATAAAGCAATAGAAACTTTAAAAAACTATAATAAGATCTCTTTATTTCTTGATAATGACAGGGCTGGAATTAAGTGTAAAAATGAGTTTATTACTTCCTTTCCAGAGGCATTGGATTACTCTCATATTTATCAAAACTATAAGGATTTAAATGAGTATATAACTCATGAAAAACCGCAAATTATTAGGGTGGTTAAATAGCAAGACGGAACTGGGCTTTATGCCCTGTTCAGTCTTGCCCTACGGGGTTAAAAAATTGATAATCAATTTTTTACAATTTATTCGTCACTTTTTTTAACATATTATGAATATGTATTTTTTATAATGTGTTGATTGTCAAATGTAAATAATATAATACACACTATATGGAATCAAAAAAATCACAAAATAGCACACTTGCAATTTCTCACGCAGATAGTAAAGATTTGGAAAGGTTTTGTCAAAAAATTGGGATTACAAAAAAAGAATATATACGCCTATCTCTAAATTATTTTCGCCGTTATGGAATAGATCCTATGATAAATGAAAATCCTCATTCAGAGGTCACAAAAATATTAAAAAGGGTTGAAGATTTATTTGCATTTGGGAAAGCCCAGGAAACAAAAATTTTACTTCCATTTTTGAAAAGAATTGAAGAATTATTTCAAACAATAAAGGGTGAAAATGAACAAGAACAAATTAATTTAAAAATTATTTTATACATCTTATGTATTAAAGATTCCGAGAAATCCAACATTCCGAAAGTTGCAGAATTGTTTAAAAGCAGATATGAGTTTATTGAGAATTTTGTAAATGAAAAAATTCCAAATGCACATTAAAATTCTCGGTGGTGGTAATAGTACTTATGCTAACACAGGAAGTTGCGGAGCACTTGTAAATTACTTACAACATGAAGACTATAAAATGATCTTTGATAATCAGCCTATCAATCATTTTTTTTCTTTGACAAGCGATAATGTGCCTCCCGATGAAGTACAAATTAATATAGATCAGAACAAAGCAAAGCTTTGCAAAGATGATTCAAAGTTCTTTAGTGTTGTTGTTTCTCCAAGTCCTGATGAGATTAAAAACCTGGGTGATAACGAAAATGAAAGAATTGAAAATTTAAAAAGCTTTGTTCGGCAAGAAGTAATGCAGTCTTACGCAGAAAACTTCAATAAAAATTTAAATAACGAGGATATCATGTTCTATGGTAAAATACACAGAGAAAGAGGTGGCGAGAGTAACGAAGACTTGCATGCTCATATCATTATTAGTAGAAAGACTATTGATAATAAAATAAAAATTAGTCCACAAACTAATCACAAGAATACTCAAAATGGGAAAGTCAAGGGTGGATTTAACAGAAAAGAATTTATGAATAAATGTGAAGTTTCATTTGATAAAAGGTTTCAATACCAAAGAAAATTTGAAGATAGTTTTGAGTATAAAAATGCTTTAAAGAATGGCTCTTTTGAATCTAAACAAAAGGCTTTTCAAAAAGCAGCAGAAATAAAGTATAATGAAGATACAAAAAAGCAAAACAAACCTAGAGAAATCAATCAAAAGATTGTTATAATCACTCAAAAAATAAAAAGATAATGGAAAATGGTTTTATTAAAAGTATGATGATCTTGTTTATACTCATGATTATCGTTTTGTCAGTGTTTTATGGCGTGAAAATCCTCTATGAAATTAATTTTGGTGGTTGGATTTATGGATTTAAAATTGTAAAAAGTATAGTATTAAGCCCTAATAATATTAATTTATTAAAATTATGGAATTTGGCTTTTTGCATAGTAATGGAACTATTGATTTATTGGATTGAGTTATTTTTTCTTAAACTGATTTTTCCATCTTTAGTACCTGTTTATAAAAAGTACACGGATTTTATTTTTTATCCTTTCCGTCCTTTATTTACTAAATTTTCATTATTTAATTTTTCAAATAGCGTTATTACAAAGAAATCTACAATTGAAGAAAATAGTATAACAGTTGATTTAGAATTAATGAATGATGGAAAACTTACAATTCCTAATCCTTATAGGGGAATTTTAGTGATTGGTGGAGCAGGATCGGGAAAATCTGAAAGTATTGCAGTTCCATTAATCCGTGAATTTTCTAAACTTGATTTTACAGGTATTGTTTATGATTTTAAATTTCCTGCATTATCTGATGAAGTAGAAACATTCTATAGAAATAAGCCAGTAAAGCATTTTGTTTTGAATCTTAACAATGCCGAAAGAACTCATAGAGTAAATCCGTTACACCCTAAATATATGCCACATGTAGCTTATGCCCGGGAGTATGCAACTGCTATCATAAAAAACTTAATGAAAGAAAGTATCAAAAGGGAAGATTTTTGGAGTAGATCAGCGACTGATCTGTTAACAGCCTGTATTTGGTATATGAAACAAAATCATCCTCATTTTTGCGATTTACCTCACATCTTTAGTTTAATCACTTCAGACCATAAGAAATTAATTGAATTATTATCGAAGCATGATGAAACAAGAGATATGATAATTTCATTGGCTACAGCTTTAGAGAGTGGAGCAGGAGAACAAATTGCAGGAGTAGTTGGAAGTCTTCAGGGGGCAATATCACAAATAAATACACCTGAATTTATGTACATTTTTGGAGCGGATGAATTTAGTTTAGATGTTAATGATCCCAATAATCCAATAGTCCTAACAGTGGGTAGTAACCCAACCATTGCCGGTGCTTTATCTCCTTTATGTTCTTTGGTTATTACTGTAGCATCCAAGCAAATGAATACACCTGAGAGACAAAGTTCTTTTATATTATTGGATGAGTCTCCAACTGTTTTTATTCCAAATATTGAGGTTGTTCCGAATACAGGAAGAAGTAATAAAATTTCAACAGTATTATTTTGTCAAGATCTTTCACAACTTAATGATAACTACGGAAAAGAGAAAGCTGAAGTATTATTTGCAAGTTGCCTTAATCATTTTTATGGTAGAGTTGCTAGTTCTCATACTGCGGATATATTAAGTAAGCAATTTGGAAAAGAAGATAAATATTTTGAGAGTAAAAATACATCTCGTAGCACAAAGAATATTTTAATTAAAAATTATGGTAAAACTTATGCTGTACAAGAAAGAGAAATCTTTAGAAATTCAGAGTTTATGAATTTACCAGTGGGAGTTTTTATTGGGAAGATATCAGATAGTGCCAAACCTTTTTTCTACGAAAAATTTAAAACAGTTAATCCAGGGCAGAAAGAAAAAACTATTAATAATCTTCCACAGCATAGTAGAACTGATATCACAAATTTTTATAAGGCTGTTAAAGCTGATATTTCTGATATTTTTAATGGTATAAAGAGCCATTCTACAGAAGCAATTGATAGTATACCTAAAAAGATCGAGAAAATTGAAAAAGATCAGAATGTTGAAGAAACTCAAAATTCAGACAATTCTCATCCAGAGGCTTCGGATAATTCAAATGGCAATATTGATGATGAACTAACAAGGTTGTGGAATAATTTAAAGAGTTAAAAAATGAAAGGATTTTATATATATATGTTTTTAAATAAAGAGAACCAGCCTCTTTATATCGGCTTAACCACTAATTTAATAGGAAGGATTGAGGATAACCATTTTAAGCTTGTTAGTACAGGATTAGATGAGAGTTGTCTTAATGAAATTTCAAATATACTTTATCATGAATGCTTATCCTCTGAAGATATGAAGATAAAAGAAAGATTTTTGATAAATAAATTAAATCCTAAATATAACATCTCTTTTAATTCGAATAATGAGTTTTCATTTGACATTAATATAGATTGGTATTCTTATGATGAATTTGAAACGAGAATGAGATTGAAAAAATATGAAAAATTCTCTTTAGAAATTCAAAATATACTACTATCACAAGACTCTTTAGATTATTCGAAAACAACTAATGCAAAAATTTCGAATGAAGCTAATAATTTATTAAAGAGAATTTCATTTTCATCTAGCATTCCTGGATATAAAATTATTAGTAGCTTAATCATTGACTTTTATAATAAACATATTGAAGATTTTAGAATTGATGTTTAAATGAAAAAAACCTCTATTATAAAGTATAATAGAGGTTTTTAACAAATAAAGGAACTGTTCAGACTTATAATCCTGCCGAAGCTGTTCAGATTATATTTATCCTGTTCCTTTTGTAAATATAATTACAATTTCTCAAAGAAACAATTTTCTCAGTCGTCACTTCCTCAGACTGCTCGTTTTTTCAAAACGATTGTCATTCGTCGCTTCTTTGTTCAAAATTTGTTTCTTGAGCCATAACCCTCACATATAATCCATTTGGAATTTCAATTGCTTTTTTAGAAGTTCTTTTCTTTCCAATAATTCCTAATCCTTCAATTCCATTTTCTGAGTATATCTTCATTTTTACAGGGTGGATTTTTTCATTAACCTTAATGGTATTAATCTCAACAAAGAGACGTCCGTCTTTTTCATTAACAATCCCGGAAATTATTTGATCTTTTTTGATTTCCATTCCTGAAATTATAAGAGGTTCAAGTAGAATAAAGGTTAATGTTCCTCCATTTTGCACTTGCCCTGAGGTAATTAATCTAGCTTTAACTTGCTTTTCTAGAGTTTCAACTTTTGAAATTAAAAAATGTGTGGGGATTGTTTTAACTGGGGAAATTGCAAAACTTAAGCTTCCAGCCATTAAACAGATTGTTAAAATTGTTTTTTTCATACTAATAATTTTTTGTGAATGTAAATTTTTTGTTTTCAAAAATCAATACCATTTATAATAAAATATGTCTAAAAAATCAGAATGAAAAATTCTTATTATATTTATTTCAAAATGGAAAATATGAAAAACATTACTAAAGGACTTAGGATTATATTGATGCTTCCTTTTACATTTTTACGAATAATCATTGCAACCATGGGCTTATTAATAAAGTGGATAGCTCGTATAATTCTCAAGAATGAATTTGAGGATGAACGAAAATTTTTGGAAATTTCCCAGAATAAGAGAACGGAATTGTATAAAGAGAATGAGATCTTGATAGAAAGAAATAAACAGCTGTCTAAAAGGCTTGAACGATTGAAGTACATTATTGAAAAAAATAATAATTCAAAAACTGAAGCTTCTTTAACTAAATATGGTGAAATAGTTTTAATAACTTATTCTCAGATAAATATTTTTGATAATATTTACTTATCAGGTGAAAATGGAGATGATAAGTTTTGGGATTCTGTAATGCGTTTTAAGGATTATGGCAGTGAGATTAAGATTGCTGACTTTGTAACCAAAAATGATTCAGAAAATAGGGGCTATGGTAGAGCTTTAATGAATTTTGTTATTGCAGAAGCAAGAAGAAAGAATGTTAAATGTATAACAGGAGATCTTTCAAATGTTGATTCAGATAGCTTTGAATGGCTAATTCCGTTTTATGAATCATTTGGTTTTGATTGTATATTATTTAATGATGATAAAATGATAAGAGGAAGTATAAGACTAACGTTGGAGAGTCCTATAAAAAAGGTGAGTTAAAAATTAGAATATAAATTTTTAAACAATTCCGTTAATATTGAGCGGTATCAATACTAATATAATCGTAAAATTTTTCAAATCCGATTTTTTGACAAAGAACATTTGATTCTATTAGGTCGGCATCTGTCATTAGGTATATAGTTTTTTCCTGATTTAATAATAGATTAGAACAGTAACTTAAAAGTATTTGTCCATACCCTTTGTTACGATATGATTTATTAGTAAATAATATTCCTGGACTTGAACCTTTTATAGAACAAAAGGAAATGATACTATTATCTGTTATGTCGTTAATAGTGAAAATTTCATCTGATAAAATTAAGTCATTAATTCGCATATACATATCTTGAATTGTCTTGTCATTGTTGCCCTTATATTCTTCATGATAATACATTTGAAGCATTTTGGCCAATTCAGAAACCCTTTCAAAGCTAGGTCTTTGAATATTGTAGGTTGAATAGTCAAATTCTTTTACTGAAGAGCTTTTATAGAAGCTTCTTTTTTTTCCTACTTGATAATCTTTTATTTTTGCTTTATCAAGGATTTCAAGAATTAATTTTGAAGTTCCGGAAATAAAAGAGTGATTCTCTGTCTTAAAATCAAATGCTACTAAAATCTCATTTATTTGGTTTGAATCCCAGTTGCTACCATAGATTGAAACTAAGCGATCTGTATTCACTATAATGATCCATTTTGAAGGATCATTGTTATCTACATTGACTAAAGAGTCTGAATAAATTTGTTCGTACCCATTTAAAACAGATTCTAATTGATTCTGTAAGTAAGTGTATTGATAAAGAGACTTATCTGCAAAATTTTGATTAACGAAATCCCTGAAAAAGGATGGGTTGTCATTTGCTATATAGTTCATTTATAATGTGTTTATTTCAAAAATACAATATTTCTGTTGATAGAAAATATTATTAAGCTAAGGAAAATGAAAAAATTACTAACTACATTTATCATCTTTCATTAAAAAGATTATATCTAAAATCTAAATCCTCCATCTTGTTAATCTTAATTAACGAAGATAAATTCATGCTATTTTTATTATTTGATACAATTTCATTATTGTAATTGTTGATATGGAAATCCTGCATGAATACATTTGTGTGAAGCAGATATGTATATCCTCCATAATAAAACTCATATAATCTATATTTTTCATGTAATTCTATATGTGGTTGCATGAAATGGAGTTGAGGGTTATCAAGATGTTCCTGGTCGATAAATAGTATAGGTTGTAAAGGCTTCAAATAATATAAAGAGATATCGTTCAAATTATATCGAGAAAACTCTCTGATGAAGTTAAATTCTTCGGAATGAGAATCCCCACATATTCGTTCTCGTTCTTCTAAAAATATTTTGTATATGCCACGTTTGAAACTTCTTGCAAAGTTTTCTTGGAATTTGCTTTGAAATTTATATTTCATTTTAATTCCAATCTTACGTTGTTCAAGATTAACCTTAAAATATTCTGAACTAAATCTTTTGTAAGAACGAATATTTTTTTTATCCGAGATTAGAAACCTTGATAAGTTGAATATCTCCTTAATTGCTAAATCTACTGAGGGTTGAAAGCTTTGCTTTTTTCCGAATGCAAAGTTACAATCATCACAAACATTTAAACAAATGTTTTTTCCGCCTAATGATTGTGGGAAAGTATGTGCTATAGTATTAAAGTTTGTATTATTATCGTTTCGGCTACACCAAATGCATATCTTCATATATAGTTGTAGTTTGGGCTTTTATTGGGTTAATTTTTCAATTGAGATCAATTAAGCTAAAATACAAAATAAAGAGAAGTGCTTTGCTTAGTGTAATATTAAAAAGAACTAATAATAATTCTAGGGAAGTAAATTAGTTAGCGATATTATTAACAGTAGTTAAAAAACAATCCCCTTTTTGATCCCCTAAAAATCAAAAACCTCTGAAAATCAAATGATTTCAGAGGTTTTTTGTACCCAGGACCGGGATCGAACCGGTACTCCTAAGAACTGGTGTTTGAGACCAGCGCGTCTACCAATTCCGCCACCTGGGCTTGATGTTTGTTTCAAATTGGTGTGCAAATATATGAACTTTTCTTAATATTCCAAAAGCTTTTTAAATAATTTTTTTAAAAAAATATCTCCAAACCATCGTAGGCAAGGTGGATTCCGGGCGGAAGTTGTTTATCTTCAATGTCATGCAAACCTAAATGATGACTGATGTGTGTTAAAAATAATTTTTTAGGTTTTAGCTCTTCAAACAATTTGATAACGTCAGGAAGAATAAAATGGGCCGGATGAGGATCAAATTTTCGGATGCAGTTTAAAATTAGAACATCGAGATTCTTTAATTTTTCTTTTTCTGTATCAGAAATAAAGCCGGCATCAGTAATATAGGCCAAGTTTCTAAATTTATATCCAAAAACAGAAATTTTAAAATGAATCACCTCGATCGGGGTGATTTCAGTATCTAAGACAGTGAAAGGTTTATTTTCTATTTCGTGCAAATCAAAAGCCGGAGCTCCTGGATATTTTACATCTGAAAAAGCATAGGGAAAACGGTTTTTCACTTCATTTCCGACTCTTTGATAGCAATAAAGAGGAATATTTTTTCCACTTTTAAAAATAAGCGGACGCATGTCGTCAAGCCCTATAACATGATCATTATGTTCATGGGTAAGGAGGGTGATGTCAACGTGAGTTTCGTGGTTTAGAAGCATTTGCTGCCTGAAATCCGGACCACAATCGATCAATATTTTCTTGTTTTCATCCGTCGTTACCATCACAGAAGATCGGAATCGACTGTCTTTTGGATTTTCTGAAGTACACACTTCGCAAGTGCAGCCAATAACGGGTACACCCTGAGAAGTTCCCGTTCCTAAAAATTTCAACTTCATTTTCTTTTGAGGTTGGTTTAATTTTGGTAAATTTACGAAAAATTTAATGTCCTAATGTATCAGAAACTAACTCCTAAACAAAAAGCATTAACAATTAATCTAGATCCTACTATTTATGGTACTTTCGCAGAAATTGGAGCAGGGCAGGAGACTGTTCGACACTTTTTTAGAGCAGGGGGCGCTTCGGGTACAATTGCTAAGGCGATGTCGGCTTACGACAAAGATTTTAGTGATGCGATCTACGGAAAAGAGGTAAAAAACAGGTATGTTACCCAAAACAGACTTCGCAAAATGCTTCGTTATGAAGTTGCTTTGATTGAAGAAAGAATTTCCAGAGAAAACAACCCCAACAGAAAGTTTTTTTCCTACGCGAATACAGTGACGACCATTAATTTCGACAAAACAGTGAAAGGTCACGGCTGGGTAGGAATCCGTTTTCAGGTAAAAGAAAATGAAGATTATAACGAAATTGTAATCCACGTAAAATTCAAAGAAAATGATGCGACTCTGCAGCAGGAAACTTTGGGGAATCTGGGGGTGAATCTTATTTTCGGAGCTTTTACCTACTACGATAACCCAAGAAGACTGATCGAATCTCTGTATGATGATGTCGCAACAGACAATCTTGAGATTGATATGATCGACTTCAGCGGACCGGCTTTTGCTTATGTAGATAACAGACTGATGTCTTTACAATTGGTGAAAAACGGTATGACCGATGCTGTTATTTTCAACTCTGAGGGGAGTAACATGCTTCCGGCAGACAGTCTTTACAAGAAAAATATTTTCGCAGTAAGAGGAAGTTTCAGACCGGTAACGAAGGTGAATATCGATATGCTTCAAAATGGTATTGATATGTTTTTAAAAGACGCCATCTGTACTCATGAAGAAACTGAAATTTTAATTGAAATTACCATTTCAAACCTTAGGGCTGATGGAGATATCGATGAAAGAGATTTCCTGGATAGAGTAGATGTCCTCGGAAAACTGGGATATACCGTTATTATTTCAAACTTCTCAGAATATTACCGACTCATTGATTATTTTGCATCCTATACGGGTGGAAATATTGGAGTGGCAATGGGAGTTAATAACCTATTGATGGTATTCGAAGAGAAATATTATAAGAATCTTTCAGGAGGTATTTTGGAAGCCTTCGGTAAGTTTTTCAGAAACGGAATGAGAGTGTATCTATATCCTTATAAAGATCCTGAGACTCATGAGCTGCTGGATTCTGAAAATCTAAAGGTTGAAGAAAATCTAAAGGAATTATACAAATACTTTAAACTGAATAACCGTATTGTAGATATTAAAAACTATAATCCGGAGTTTCTGGAGATTTATTCACGAGAAATATTAAGAAAAATTGCCTGTAACCTTAAAGGCTGGGAATCTCAGGTTCCGGAAGGTGTTGCAGAAATGATAAAAGAGCGCGGAATGTTCGGCTATAAAGAAGAACTTTCTTTTAAACAATTCTCTTAAAACAAAAATAAAATGTCAGAATTAAAGAAAAGACTTTCATCTATTCTTGAAAGTCCAAAACATAATACAGAAGAGAAGCTTGAGAAAGTTTGTCACCTTCTGGATCAGGAAATCGCTTATTTTAACTGGACGGGTTTTTATTTCAAAAACGGAGATAAAGATGAGCTGAAGCTAGGTCCTTATGTAGGTGCTCCTACAGATCATGATATTATTCCTTACGGAAAAGGAATTTGCGGTCAGGTAGCAGTTTCCAATGAAACGTTTGTGGTTCCTGATGTTCATCAGGAAAGTAATTATCTGAGTTGTTCAATCGATACAAAGGCGGAAATTGTAGTTCCTATTTTTAAAGACGGGAAAAATATTGGCCAGATTGACATTGATTCTCATACCATTGATCCTTTTACTGCCGAAGACAGAGAATTGTTGGAATGGCTTTGTAACGAGGTTTCTAAAATTTTATAACTGAAAAAAAAATTAACCACAAAAGTTACAAAGTAAATAGTTTATTAAGAGTGTCTTTGAAGAGCTAATGCTAAATTTTTTCTTCAAATTTTTTGAAACTTTTGTGGTTTTTATAATTATAAACTCCGGCTCGAAGAGCCGGAGTCTTTATTTTAATCAATGAAAATTTTTTGTAAACAAATGTATCATTTGTGTAAATCAGCAGGAAATAAAAATTCAATATTGTTCGTGAAAAGTATCTGAATCACACAAGATTAACCTCTGAAATCAGACCTTTAAAATAATCTCCGCATTTCGCAATATGCGTTCCATACCATGAAAAGGCTTCTCCGTCTACAATCATAATTTTTTTGCCAGGATAGAATTCTTCTAACTCTTCAATATGTTTTTCTTTAAAAGGAAAAGGCTCTGAAGAAAGCATGATAATCTCAGCATCAGCCAGATCTTCTATTGTTATTTCAGGATAACGCGTTTGATCTTTAAAGATGTTTTCGAAACCGATTTCGGATAAAATTTTATGAATAAAAGTATCTGAACCGATTGTCATATATGGATTTTTCCAGATCAGATAGGCGACTTTTATTTTAGAATCAACTTTAGACTGATTCAGGATGTCGTAAATTTTTAAATTGAAAAGTTGAGCTCTTTCTTCCTTATTAAAGAGCAGACCCAGATTTTTTAGAAGGTAATAGTTGTCTTCAATATTTTCAACATTCGTGACGATTACTTTAAAATCCTGCATCAGGCTTTCAACCTGTTCTTTGATATTTTCTTCTTTGTTGGCTAAAATTAAATCAGGTTGCAGAGCTTTTATTTTATCGATATTGATATTTTTTGTTCCGCCGATAACAGCTACATTTTTTACTTTTTCTTCAGGGTGAATACAAAATTTTGTCCTTCCGACCACTTCATTTTCAGTTAGACCCAAATCAAATAATGCCTCAGTAATTGAGGGAACTAGAGAAACAACTTTCATTGCAATATTTTAGATGTTGCCTAAAATTACAAAAGTTTACCGGTTAAGAAAAGTCCGGCTACAGAAAAATAAATAATAAGCCCGGTAACATCTACCAAAGTGGCTACAAAAGGAGCTGAAGAAGTAGCAGGGTCAAGGTTTAGTTTTTTAAGAATAAAAGGAACCATTGAGCCCGAAAGAGTTCCCCAAAGTACAATCAATACCAGAGATACTCCTACACTTAAGCCTACAAATGCCCAGTGAATACCATAATTGAAAAATCCTGCTTCATGCCAGATCATAATTCTGAGGAATCCGATGATTCCGAGAATTCCACCGAGAAATAAGCCTGTGAAAATTTCTTTTTTCATGACGTACCACCAATCCTTAAGACCGATTTCCTGCAATGCCATTGCTCTGATGATCAATGTAGCAGCCTGTGAACCCGAATTTCCTCCACTGGAGATGATTAATGGGACAAACAGAGCCAGTACCACTGCTTTCTGAATTTCGTCTTCAAAATAACCCATTGCTGATGCTGTCAGCATTTCAGAAAAGAAAAGAATAATCAGCCACATTCCTCTCTTTTTTACCATTTCAATAAGAGAAGTTTGCGTATACGGAAGATCTAAGGCTTCCAATCCCCCGAATTTCTGAATATCTTCAGTGTTTTGTGATTCAATTTGGTCGAGGATATCATCGATTGTTACAATTCCTACCAGAACCCCGGCTTCTGTGATAATGGGAAGTGCAGCTCTGTCATATTTTTCGAAATATTGTACAGCATCTTCTTTTGAAGTGATTGTTGTAATGGCAACAAAATGATTGTCAGTGATATCTGAAATTAATGTATCTTCTTCAACCAGCAATAAACTTCCCAATGCAATATCATCAATCAGTCGGTTTCTTTCATCAACGACATACAGATAATTCATTGTTTCTACCTTGCTTCCGACCTTTTTAATCTGCTGAAGACATCTTTTTACGGTCCATTCTTTACGAATCTGGATGTAATAAGGAGTCATCAGACGAGCAATAGAGTCAGAATCATAGCCTAAAAGTTTTAATGCAATTCTTCTTTCCTGAGGATTAAGATGATTGATGGAATACTTGATCAGTTCATCCGGAAAGTCCTCAAACAATGAGGTTCGGTCATCGGGAGTCATCGCATTCAAAATCTCGGAAACTTCGTCACTTCCGATACTTCGAATGGTTTCTTCCTGAAAATCAGGATCAAGATGTGAAAATACATCTGCTTTATATTCTTTCGGAACTTTTAAAAATGCCAACAACCTCTCATCAGCGGGAAGTCCACTAAGAGTTTCGGCAATATCGGCAGGATTAAATATAAGTTCGTCTCTAGAATTCAAAACGTGAAATTTTTTGGATATGCAAAAATAATTCAAATTTTTAAAACTGACCAATAATGTAGCAAAATTAAGATTTATTTAAAGTAATACTTTAAATAGGAAATCCGAAAAATAGAAAACACCCGTGGGAAACGGGTGTTAAAAAATTAAATTTAAAATATATAAAGGTCCATATTATTCGAGAAGGGTACAGATCGGAATATCCGAATAGATGCATACTCCGTACTTGCAGCACTGCAAAACTCCACACTGGTCGTCTGCACTGCATTTTACAATTTTTCCTCCTCCATTGATCTCTTTCTGTTGCTGTCGGTTTAACTTTTTTAAATTCTTCATAGTTTAGTTTTAGATTAGTTGATAGGACAGGAAATATTTGAGCATCTGTCGTAGCAGCACCATAGTCCCAGGCAGTCATTATCTGTTCTGCATCTTTTGGCAATAGCGCCACCGTTAATTTGCTCCTGCTCTTTTCGGGTAAGTTTTCTCAGATTTTTCATATTCTTTTCATATTAAGGTTCAATACAGGCAATTTCTACACATGTACCACCACAGCACCATCCAATACTGCATTGTGAATGATCTTTACATTTTTTCAAACTTCCGCCGTTGATAAGCTGTTGTGCCTTTCGGGACAACTTTTTTAGATTTGAATTTTTCATATGATTTTGATTTTAATGGATAACTAAAATAATAAAAATTTTAATATTATTCACTATTTGATGAATATATTGTTTTAATAGCCAGTCTTTTATTTAAAATTATAAATAAAAATACCCACCAAGATTAAGTCGGCAGGTATCTGAAGAAATTATTGAGTGAGTTAGAATTTTAGACTTCAGGGCAGTTGTAATATACGCACATACCCTGGCAGCAAGAACCTCCCGGGCATTCGAAGTGGTATTCACATCTTGGAGGTCTTATTCCTCCGTTGATTTCTTTTTGAACGTCTCGTGTTAATTTTTTTAGATTTTTCATAGGTTTAGATTTAATGTTGATCTAAATTAGTAAAAAATATTTAATTATTCACAAAAGAGAGATGTTTATTCTCTGAAAATCAATAAGTAGGATTTAATTTAAATGAAAATTGAAAAACTCGAATTGGAACTAAAAACCAGCTTCTGAAGAGGGTTTTATTTTTCGTAGTTTTTTGAGAATGTCTTTGATGGCACCATTGGTCCCAATTTTTACAGAATTTACGGTAGAGCCGAGAAGTCTCATATTTTTACGGTATGTATCATAATCTGCTTCAGTAAGGAGATTACCATCAGCATCAAAAAGTTTCATGCTTACAATTACCTGATTGGAAAAAACATATTTTCCGATGCCTACCTTGAAGTATTTTACTTTAGGAACAACCGCGAAATCCGCTTCGTTATTACTGCAATAATCTGTGATTGTTTTTTTATCAATGCTATCAAAAGAAATCTGTGTTTCTGTACGGAGCATTCTATTTCTTCTTTCGCTTAAATTATCAGAAACAGCGCTAAAGAAAGCATGATTGGTAGGTTCTTTAATTTCCTCAATATCAGGATCTACCTCAGGATTGAAGTACAGGATTTTTTTTATTTTATCATCGGTGTTTTTCTGCGCTTTTACTGAAAAACCTATCAATAAAATAAGAGAGAATGTAATAAAAGTTAATAATTTTTTCATCATTTATTTCGTATGCAAAATTACTGCCTTTTAATGGTATGGCATAATTTTATTAAGAAATTTTTAACATTTTTTTCTATCAAATTTGATATATGAAATCAATAATGTTTGCGGAATCAAAAAATAGTCGTAATTTTGCAGCCGTTACATAATAATCATTAAACAATATTGGAATGTACTTAACTACAGAAAAAAAGCAGGAAATTTTCACAAAACACGGAAAATCTGCACAAGACACAGGAAGTGCTGAAGGACAAATCGCTCTTTTCACTTTCAGAATCAATCACTTATCTCAGCACTTAAAAGCTAACCGTCACGATTTCAACACAGAGAGATCTCTAGTGAAATTGGTAGGTAAGAGAAAAAGTTTACTAGATTACCTTAAAAACAAAGATATCGCAAGATATAGAGCAATTATTGCTGAACTAGGTTTAAGAAAATAATCTACAAAGATTTAAAAATAAAAGCAATCTCGAAAGAGGTTGCTTTTTTTGTTTTAAAATAAACATAATTCTTAATCATAAAAGAACCGAACTTTTCCGATATAGTAATTCTACGCAATAAGGTTGCGTACTTTGTTTTTAATTTTGTATCAACAAAAATAAGAGCCCAAAAGGTTCTCTATAAAAAACTAATAATATGAAAATACGTATTAAAAACAGACAAAAAGCAATAGCTTCAAAAATGCATAAAGATGAGTATAAAGTAGTGGCAAAACGGGAAGATCTTAGAGCAGGATATACCTATGTCATCTTTAATGATAACCTTCAGGAAATGTTTTTTAAAGATAATGCTGTAGAAATTACCGATCATGATATGAGTGACATGATTCAGAGAAATGATCTTTGGTATGGGAGAAATTTTTATGTCAATGAACTTATTGTAAAACTTCTCGAATTGAAAGAGGGATCAAATATCAGTACCAACCATATCTGGTCAGCCAGTAAAGCCTTTAGATATTTTGAAAAATATGATTATGAAATTCCTGAGAGTTATAAGAATACAGCATTGAATGAGGAATATAAAATAGGACTTATTGAAGGTTTTCTGATGGCGATAAATCCTTATATAGAAAGAAAATTTACCGGAGGTAATTATTTTGAAAATTTTGGTTTTTACAAAGGAAAAGCTGTTTCTGAAATAAAACTTGAGATTGGGGAAAGTCTCGCTGAACTGGATGTTACAAACTACAAGATACTTTTGAAAAAATTTATTGAAGATTTTTTACATGATACGGCATCTGGTGAAGAAACCTCTAAGATCTTCTCGGATACATTTTTTACTCTGATAGATTCACTTTTTATCAATGAGATCAGTCGTATTTTTTCTTATAAAACTTTCTATAATGATTGTTTCGTTATAGAACATAGAAATGAATATTATTATGTCAATAAATTCTGGTTTGGGTAAACAAAAAACCTGTTAGAAATAACAGGTTTTGTATGATATATAATAGATAATCTAATGTCCCGATTTAGATTCTGTAGCCTGTACATGACCCAGATATTTCGTGCAGTACGCCCCGAAAATCAAAATGATCAAATAGCAGAAAACAGGAATGATAAATGAATGCTGAACTCCAAACTGATCTGCAAGGTATCCCTGGAAAATAGGGACAATAGCACCTCCCAGAATGGCCATTACAACCAATGAAGATCCCTGGCTCGTATATTTTCCTAATCCTGAAATAGCCAGTGTATAAATGTTTGAGAACATAATAGAATTGAAAATTCCGATTCCCAAAATACTGTACATTGCTATTTCTCCATGGTTTACCATTGTGGAGATTAATAAAATAACATTGATTCCTGCAAAGATAGAGAGTGTTCTCGCCGGCGCAGCTTTTCCAATGAAAAAAGCAATGAAATTTAATAATATAAATACAAGGAAGAAGCTGATTTGTGAGAAACTAAGGTCTACAATGCTGAAAATAACAAGGAAAACCAACGTTGCAGCTCCTAACATGAAAATTGCTTTTTTAGCCTGACTGATCGACTGATTCAATGAAATAGCACCAAGAAAACGTCCGATCATCGCACCTCCCCAATATAATGAAAGGTAATTTTTACTGATCGCTTCGTTAAATTTCATCGTTTCTTCAAGAAAACTGATGATGAAACTTCCTACTGCAACTTCACCTCCAACATAGCAGAACATTGCAAATACACCAAATTTAAGATGGCTGTACTTCAATGCTCCCCAGCCTTTTACAACCTCTTCTTCCTGTGTCTGGAAAGAAGGAAGTTTTACTCTCGAAATCAGGAGAGCGACCAGTAAAAGAATTCCTGCAAAGATTAAATAAGGAATTCTTGTGGCTACAGCACTGAAAGAACCGTCCGCAGCAGAAAAGAATTCAAAAATCAAATGTCCTCCCAAAACTGGTGCGATCGTTGTACCGAAAGCGTTGAAAGCCTGGGTCATATTCAGTCGGCTTGATGCTGATTCTTCTGAACCCAACAAAGAAACATAGGCGTTTGCTGTAATTTGCAAAACGGTAAATCCTAAACCTAAAATGAATAAGGCTCCCAAAAATAAAGGATAGTAAGAGAATGTGGCCGCAGGATAAAACAGAATACAGCCAAACGCTGCAAGGAAAATTCCAAACAAAATTCCTTTTTTGTATCCTACTTTATTAATAGGGTCACCTTTGGAAATTGATATGAAAAAGTAAATTAAAGAGCCAATAAAATAAGCTCCGAAGAAACAAAACTGAACCAACATCGACTCAAAGAAACTGAGTTTGAAAAGTTGTTTCAGGTAAGGGATCAAAATGTCATTCATACAAGTGATGAATCCCCACATAAAGAATAAAAGAGTAATGGTAATAAGCGGAATGGTATAATTCCTGCTTTGCGATTTTACTTCATTATTAGTCATATACACACATATTTAGTAAAAGAGAGTTTTTAGTCTCTTTTTAATTCAAGTCATCACAACCGATTGATAATCTTCTTTTTAAAATTGTTCTTGCATTAAAGTTTACACTTTTTATGAAGATTTTTCTAAGAAGTCAGGCAAATATAGGGGAACATCATCTTTTATTGCAAACTTTATGATGTTTTTAATGTTAAATTTTATTTGGCTTATTTTTGAATAGTGTGTAATCGTCTTATTAATTTAGATATTTATAAGATAAATTTAAATATTGTTTAAAAATTAATAATAAAATAAAATATATTTTGTTTTTCTCAAATTGAGATTTTAGAATATTGACAGATGAGCATAAAATACCTCATTTTGTAGCAGAAATTGAGGCTTTGACTTGATATTTTGGTACTAAAAATTTAAAAAATCATTATAATATATTACCTTTGCAAACGAAAATTTAAAGAGTTTAAATAATAATCGTACTCAATACGGAGTACAAGAGACGAAAATTTATGAGTATACCTCAAGCGTTTACAGAAACGATTACTCTTGCAGACGGCAGAGAAATCACTTTAGAAACGGGGAAATTGGCAAAGCAAGCCGATGGATCTGTGGTCGTAAAATTAGGCGGAACAATGCTTTTAGCAACTGTTGTAGCGAATAAAGAAGCAAATCCTGGTGTGGATTTCTTACCATTAACGGTAGATTATAGAGAGAAATTTTATGCAGGAGGAAGAATTCCTGGAAACTTTTTCCGTAGAGAAGCAAGACCTTCTGATCAGGAAATTTTAACAATGCGTTTAGTAGACAGAGTTCTACGTCCGCTTTTTCCTGAAGATTTCCACGCGGAAGTTCAGGTGATGATTTCTTTGATTTCTTATGACGGACAGACAATTCCTGATGACTTGGCTGGTTTAGCGGCATCTGCTGCGATTGCTATTACAGATATTCCTTTCAACGGACCAATGTCTGAAGTAAGAGTGGTAAGATTCAACGGAGAATTGGCTATTAATCCTAGCTATGAAGCATTAAAAGATTCAGAATTAGATATTATGGTTGGAGCTACTAAAGACTCAATCGTAATGGTAGAAGGAGAAATGAAGGAGATTTCTGAGCAGGAAATGTTAGAAGCTATTAATTTCGGTCATGCGGAAATTAAGAAGCAAATTGAAGCTCAGGAAAGATTGGCAGAAAAAGTAGGAAAATCTTTCCCTAAGAGAGAATATTCTCACGAAAATCACGATGAAGCTATTCGTGAAAAAGTTTGGAAAGAAACTTACGATAAAGTATATGAAGTAGCAAGAACTCCTTCTGGAAAAGAAGAGAGAGGAGAAAAATTCAAAGCAGTACGTGAAGAATTCCTTGCTCAATATGTAGATGATGCAGAAGAACTGGAAAGAGTAACGCCTTTCGTAAAAGTATATTATCATGATGTAGAGAAAGAAGCAATGCGTCAGATGATCCTTGAAGACAACATTCGTCTAGATGGCCGTGATCCTCAAACGATCCGTCCGATCTGGTCAGAAATTGATTATCTTCCCGGAGCTCACGGTTCTGCAATCTTTACAAGAGGAGAAACTCAGTCTTTAACGGCTGTAACGTTAGGTTCTGTAAAAGATGCGAACATGGTAGACAGCGTTATTTCTCAGCACGACGAAAAATTCTTCCTACATTATAACTTCCCTCCATTCTCAACAGGTGAAGCAAGACCTCTAAGAGGAACTTCAAGAAGAGAAGTAGGACACGGAAACTTAGCTCAAAGAGCTTTACAGGCTGTAATTCCTGAAGAAAACCCATATACTATCAGAATCGTTTCTGATATCCTGGAATCAAACGGTTCGTCTTCAATGGCAACAGTTTGTGCAGGAACATTGGCTTTAATGGATGCGGGTGTACAGATTACAAAACCTGTTTCAGGTATTGCAATGGGATTGATTACAGATACAAAATCCGGCAAATTCACTGTACTTTCTGATATCTTAGGAGATGAAGATCACTTAGGAGATATGGATTTTAAAGTAACAGGAACTGCAGACGGTATCACTGCTTGTCAGATGGATATCAAAATTCAGGGCCTTTCTATGGATATCATGGAAAAAGCTTTGATGCAGGCAAGAGACGGAAGATTACATATCTTAAATAAAATCACGGAAACAATTTCTGAACCAAGAGCAGATGTGAAACCTCACGCTCCGAAAATGGTTGTTATGGAGATCTCTAAAGACTTCATTGGTGCTGTAATCGGACCTGGTGGAAAAATCATTCAACAGTTACAGAAAGATACAGATACTGTTATTGCTATTGAAGAGCAAGGCGAAATCGGACGTATCGAGATTGCAGGAACAGACAGAGAAAAAATCAATGCAGCTGTTGCTAAGATCAATGAAATTACTTTCGTACCGGTTATTGGTGAAGTTTACAAAGGTAAAGTAGTGAAAGTAATGGACTTCGGTGCTTTCGTAGCCATTGCGAAAGGTACTGAAGGTCTTCTTCATATTTCTGAAATTGAGTGGGCTCGTCTTGACAAAGTTCCTTATGCAGAAGGTGATGAAGTAGAAGTGAAGTTCATGGGGTATGATGACCGTAAGAAAATGAAACTTTCAAGAAAAGTTCTTTTACCAAGACCTCCGAGACCAGAAGGAAAACCAAGACCGGAAGGTCAAGGCAGACCAGAAGGACAGGGTAGACCTGAAAGACCGGCGAGACCGGAAGGGCAGAGAAAGCCAGAAGGTGAAAAACCTGCTGAAGATCAAAATCCTTCAACTGAAGCTTAAGAACATTCATTCTTATGATAAAATAAATCCCTCAAAATAATTTTTGAGGGATTTTTATATAAGGCTAATAGCGGATTTTTAAAATTTCGTAAGGTGTTAATCCTTTATGAGAAGGAGAATCTTCAATTTTATTTTTCCATAAAGGATCCAGTTTATCCAGAATATAACCTAAGGCTGCTCCTTTGTCGTATGAGGCTGTTCGTGTTAAAAAAGAATAATTGGCCTTATCTTTAAGAATCATTTCCAGTCCTTGCGAAAAAGAAATTACTTTCCCTGAGTTGTCCGTAATAAACGGTCTGGTTTTTCCGATAAGATCAGAATATTTGTACTCGATATATCTGGCAGTTCCTTCTATGGCTTCACTATTGGTTTCGTTGATGAGTTGTGGCCACTTTTTATATCTTTTTTTCCTAATCTTCACCCATTCTTTCATAATCATATTTAATTCTGTGGTGTCACTGGTTTTCAATCCTTTATCCAATAAAGAATATTCTTTTCTCAGAAGATCAAAATGCTCTTTATTAAAGGGATAGTTGGTAATGTGATCTTTTCCTTCTTTATCATAAGTCCAGTCTTTTTGAGCGTATATATGAAAGGCTTCATGCATGGAGAAGTATTTAAAATCCGGAAAACTTCCTTCTTTTTCAAATAATTCAGGATAATATTTGAATGCGAGTACATTTTTATCTTTTAAAAAACTGTAGGTAAATGCCCCCGGAAACCAATATTCGCCGGACAGATTTCCTAAAGAAGTAGCAGCATATACATCTTTGAGATAAGGATTTCCCGGAAAATTTATTTTTTTGAATTTTTTGGTGTTAATATATTTACTGGCATTAATCAAGTAAATGTACCGCCATATAAATTTATTCTTCTGAGATCGAATAACAATCAGCGGCTCCTGATCATAATGATAGGATGAAGTCCATATCTGGTCCGGTTTTTCATGAAAAGTTTTGTATTGAAGGGTCAGTTCATCAAACATTTTTTTGTCTGTAGGATCCAGTTTACTGTATTCTCCTTCCGGCATTTTTTTGATTAAAATAATGAAGAGAAGTACTGATCCAATAAGAAGTACTAAACTGATAGCGATTGCTTTCAGTAGCTTTTTAATAAATTTCATGCAGTGTGTTTTACAAGTCTCTACCTGCTATTTTTATGCCAAAGGAACGTCATTAAAATTGTCTTCAAATAATTTTGAGAGTAAAATTTTATTTTATAAATATATTTAAACTTTTTATTTGAAACTTTTTTCTGCTTTTATCATTCGCAAATTTAAGATTTCGGCGAGCCAAAGGCTCGCCGAAATCTTAAATTTGGCTCAAACAAATGTTTATGCGGCTATATTTTTAACGTTTAAACTATTTTTTAGTACACAAAAAACTACCGATCTCTAAATTCCTGAGGAATGTTTGGAAGCTCGGCTAAATCGATTTCAAGCTGTGTTTTTCCTTCATCTACCTCAATACCGGCTGTGAATGCGCCATATACTGTATTTAATAATAAGGTAGCTGTTCCGTCTGTAACTGCAATCATGGGTTCAGAATTATTGAATGAAGGATGCAAATGAAATTTCACGAATCCTGTTAATGGATTATTAGGATTGGTACTCATCACCTCCAGTATTACTTTATATAATGTGGGAATATCAGATAATTCCACTTTTGCAGTAACTTTTCTTTCGTTGGTTTCTGACAGGCCACCCCATTTACCTTTTTGTGGATCATCAGAATCACTTTCTGTAATTCTATTAATATTTGCTTTTACGGCTTCCATGTTTTCAGTTATTTTTTTGCCTCCTCCAATATCAGTCATTTTCTGCTGAGTATCATTTACAGCTTCAGCAATAGCTTTTACTTTCTGTTCCTGCTCTTCTAATTTTTCTTCCAGATTATCTTCAACATTTTTTACCATACCAATAAAATGAATTCGGGTCCACAAGTACACAGATAAAAAGCCAATAATTAAAAAATATAAAATAATAGATATGATAATTGCTGGTCCTATTGTATTATCTTTCAATATTCCGGAAAAATATTTTCCAAGACTATTTAAATATCCTGGAATATTATTGAGCTGTGTTAATCCTACTCCCACTATTATTTTAGTGAGCCAGTCGCTGATTTGTACCAGATTGTCATTCTGACTGATGATTTTTCTTTTCTTTTCAATATCAATGTGATTGATTTCAGGATTCAGAATTTTTGGAACACCAAATAAAAAACCGGATAAACCACCTATCCCAAAACTGGCACCTCCAATAAGTATAAATGCTCCGGACAGTTCCAGATAAATTGTCAAACTGTTATTTATTTTGTGTAAGCCTACAAGGAAACAAATAACAATGCCTACGATGATTGAGATCAATAAAAAATCCCATATACTTTTAAGATCTCGATTTTTTTGTTTTAAAACTAATTCTTTCATGGTATTATTTTTATATATCAAATTTCTCAACTTTTATATAATCATTCAATTACCCTTTTGTGTAGTTCTAAAAAAGAAAAATCCCCACAAGTGAGGATTTCTTTGTTAATAATATTTATTTTTATCCGTTTCCGATTCTCTGTTTTAAGTCGTCTGCACCACCTGTTTTTCTCGGCTGCCCGGATTTTCCTGAGCCGAAATTATAGGTGTAAGAAAGAGTAAAAACTCTGCTGTCCCTTTTCACTACGAAATTTTCAACGTAATTATTAAAAGTAGTTCTTGCTTTCGGATTGCTCGTAAAGAAAATATCATTAAAGGCTAGTTTCAGAGTGCTGTTGTTCTTAAATTTCTTCTGAGCCCCGATATTGAGATACCAATTAGGCTTTACATCCATGTAAGCATAAACTTCCCGGGCTCTGTAGTTTCCTGTAAGTTCTGCTGTAAAACCGTTTCCAAGTTTGAAAGAATTGATACTGTTCAGATTAAATGTAAAGTTTCCCTGATTGTTAATCTGGGTATTCGAAACATTTCCGGTATATGAACCATAATAAAAATTAGCACTGTTGTTCATCTCCCACCATTGGGTAACTTTTACGGGAGCAATTAGATTTAATCCAAAATAAGAAGCAGAGCTTAAATTTTCATTAGTCTGAACGGTAATATTTTGACCATTCTCTGTCACAGGTTTTATAACATCTGTGATATTGTCTGAAGTTTTGCTGTAGCTTAAGGTTGCAAAATATTTATTGCTTAAGCTGTAAGTAAGTTCATAGTTCATGGTTGTCTGAGGATTCAGATCCGGATTTCCGGCCCGGTATGTCGTTGGGTCTAAATAAAATTTAAAAGGATTCAACTGATTATAGCTGGGTCGTGTAATTCGTCTGCTAAAATTTATTTCCAGATTTGAGGTATCAGTCAGATCATAGGCAAAAACAGTACTTGGAAAAAGCTGGGTGTAATTTTTTTTATTGACCTGATTGGTGGTGATCTGATTTCCTGTTACGTTGGTATTTTCAAGCCTCAATCCAAAATTTGTACTGAACTTTTTCCATTTTTTAGAAATATTTCCATATGCCGCATTGATGTTTTCCTCATAGATATAGTGATTGGTTTTTGAATGGTCAAGCTCCGGGATTCCTGAACTGGTATCAAAAAATTTCAGATCACTATCCGCTTTTACAAAGCTTGTTTTGAATCCGGCTTCCAGTTTCCAGTCATTTTTTAAATGCTTGGACAGATCAGATTTTAAAGAATAAATATTCAGGCTTCCACCAATATCACCTTTTAATAGATAAGGATTTGGACCATCAGCAGGGGTAAGGTTTCCTGCAAGATCATAGGTTCTCGTATCAAAGTTTTGCAGTGATGTGTTGGTATAATTAATATAATCAAAATCGGTCGTCAATTCGGAGCCTAAAGAATCAATGGCATATTTATGATTCAGATTGAAAGAGGCATTTTTCCAGTGATCTTTTGATCGGTTTTGTGTGGTAAAGGTATTTTGTGGAAGGTAATCGCTTCCTAATACAAGACTTGAATTATCTCCTCTCGGATCAAATCTGTTGCTGATAAATCCTACTGAAAACCCAAGAATATTTTTATCATTAAGATAATAATCCATACCAGCTTTTGCTATATGATTCCTGAAATTCATTTTTAAAAAATTATCCTGCAGATAGGCTTTTTCAAAAGTATTGTCATCATTGTAAAAATTTCTGTCAAGGACTAAATGATTAAAAAATTCCCTGTAAGCAAAACTGTAATTGGCAAAAACATTTACTTTTTTATTTCTGTGATTAATGCTGAAGCTATTGTTGTTTTTAATATATCTGCCGGTTCCCAAAGCGGTTGATATACTTCCGTTAGTTCCTTTTCTCTGATCTTTTTTTAGCTTGATATTAATGATTGAAGTCCCTGCGGCATCATATTTTGAAGAAGGATTGGTAATAAATTCAATTTTGTCTACGGTCGAAGAAGGAATTCCCCTTAAATAATTGGCAAGATCGGTTCCTGTCATCGGAGTGTTTTTACCATCGATCTGAACCAGTAAATTACCCTTTCCCCGAAGGCTGATATTGTCATTGCTGTCCACATTGACACCGGGAGCTTTTTCCAAAACCTCAAATGCCGAATTTCCGGTACTGGCAATGCTGTTTTCGACATTAAGGATCATTTTTCCTTCCTGTCTTTCGATATAAGGTTTGGTTTTGGTGATGGTAACGGCTTCAATGGCTTTCTCGCTTAATTCAATTGATGGCAGAATCTTGTTTTCTGTTAATGAAATATTTTCAGACTGGTAGGCTTCCACTCCTTTATTATTGATTTTCACGTAATAATTTCCGCTTTTAATGCCATCGAAATTGAATTTTCCACTCTGATCTGTAACTTCTGTTTTAATAAATTTATCTTCAGAGTTATACAGATTGATTTCCAATTGATTCGCTTTTTCAGAATTGATCGTTCCGGAAAGTGAAAAGCTTTGTGCTGAGAGATTTGTGCCCAAAAGGGCTACCAGCCAAAGAAAAATAAGGATAAATATTCTGGCCATTGTGTTTGTTTTTAATGGTTTAAGGAATTTTTTGTTATTTTAAGTAGTGCTGTATTCATAATTTGAAGTTCTTCATTTGTGATGCCTTCCAATGCGGTTTTTCTATTGTCTTCAACAAGTTTTTGAACATCTTTTATGATTTTTTTTCCGGATTTCGTTACTTCTAGGTTCGTTTTCCGGCGGTCTTTAGCGTGAACCTGGCGAATAATGTATTCTGATTTGACCATTAAATCAATGATACGGGTCACAGAAGCGTTGTCTTTAAAAACAAGATCTCCGATTTCGTTTTGTGTAATTCCGGGATTTTCGAGAATGGCTTTAATGATTAACCACTGATCTATAGTTATTTTAAATCCTTTTGTTTTCAGCTGTCGCTGGGCATAATTTCTGTAAGCTCTTATCGCTTTGTCGATGTTGTAAAATATGATTGAGTCTAACTTTTCCATTTTATATTTAATTTATAATGACTTGTCAATTATTGATATATCAATTAATTAGTGAGGCGTCTTTTCAGTTTGTTACAGCTCACTGAAAATAATTGATCATAAAAAAAGAAAACCACCGAATCATCGATGGTTTCAGAATATTTATTTTTTTGTTTCTTCTGACAGTTTTTTGAATTCTTCTTCCTTAACAGGTTTTCCTTCAAAATAATAACTGACTGTTTTTGTTCCGTCAGCAGAAGTTTTGGTTAATTTTCCGTGCAGCTTATCATTTTTATAATGTGATTCACTAGCAGAACCTTTACCGTCATACCATGTATATTTCAATCGTACACCTTCATTACTGTATTCGGTTTCAGAATAAATTTTATAGCTGTTGTCCTTTTCGTAATTGATGGATTTATGAATACCAACCTGTCTTCCGTTTTTGAATTTGTTGGTATGAATAATAGTACCGTTTACGTCATAAAATATTTTATCGGCATTTGAATAGTGAACATACTGGGTTTTGCCATCCTTGAAATAGCCGATGGTTTTTACATATTGATTATTTGCATATACATCTTCCGCCTGAAGTTTGCCCTCTTCATCAAAAACTTTTGTAGATACTTTTTTATCGTTTTGATAGAGCTCCTGACGTTTCAGAATATTCTTTTGATACAGCTCACTCAGCCCGTCCTTTTTATCATCTTTATAGTTAGTGATTTCAATTATATCACCTTCCGTACCGTAGTTTTTCCAGGTTCCGGTTTTATTTCCCGAATTGTCATAATAAGATTCCGATCTTATTTTTCCTGGTGCGTAATAACTTTTATGAGTGCCTACAGGCTTGCCGTAGCTGTAAAGATTTTTGGATAGAAGCTCACCGTCTTTACTGTACTTTTCAACATAACCGTTGAATTCATTATTAAAATAGGTTGCAGAATAGCTTTTAACACGTTTTTTAGGTTCTTTTGAATCCTTATCACCAGTATTGCTGATGCTGTAGGCCGTATATTCTCCATTTCTCACATCTCTGTCGATGATATTGTAATTAACCAGAGAAACACCTTCGAAGAAAAGTTCTACTTTCCCTTTTTTAAAATCACCGGGATAAACTATTTTAAGCTTATCATTGATGATCGTAATAGGACCGACAAGACCTCCGTTTTTATAGTTTCCTTCAATAATGTATTCTTTATCATCATACCGGTCTTTCGGATCTTTGAAATAAACTTTTTTCAAACCGTTTTTAAGATTGTTTTTATACGGAACTTCAGACAAAAGTTTTCCGGATTGGTCGTAGACTTTGTAAATTCCCTCAATTTTTCCGTTTTTGTAAGGAATTTCCTGAAAGGTAATTCCTCCCGGATAATAGATCTTTTTTACACCGTCAATGACATTGTTTTTAAAGGGCGTAATACTGTTAAAACCATCGTAAATAACGGTTATCAGTTCTGCGGTCTGTCCTTTTGGAGGAAGTGATGCCATGACATCATAATTCTTATCAAGTTTTGTGATGTCCGTATAAAATTCCTCAGGAGAAAATTCGATTTCTTTGAAAAAAGCATCTTCATATAATTTCGATTTGTCCTTGTTTAATACGGTATAGTTTAAAACTTCGGAATCATAATCTCTGTCTCCACGGTATTGTGCTGTTACAGAAATACCGGTTAAAAGAAGTGCTATGCTGTAATATCTGAATTTCATAGTTTAGTTTTTAAAGTAAAGCTGACCGTTTTTGTTTGCGTATCCTAATAAATTTCCTTTTTCGTCTTCCAAAGCAATGATTAAGGTTCCGTTTTTTCCGTTTCTTCCGGAAGTTGAAGAAAATACACTTTGCCAGTAAGGATACTGCATATAAACATTTCTTATGCGATATTCATAAACAGGCTCTATAAAATTGATCCCTGCAGTTGGCTTTACTCTTGTAGGGGTTAGAAATCCGTATTTTCCGTCTTTTTTAAGACGCAGATAATTTCCGTAGCCGTATTCTACTTTTTTATTGATAATTTCATCATATACAGGCTGTAAAATAATCTCTCCCTGAGGATTGATCACTCCGTATTTTCCGTCTTTTTTGATAGTCCAATAGCTGAAATCATAGTTTCCGAATACATCATTCACGATCAGTTCATCAAATTCTGTTGCAGAAAACTGATGCTGATTCCCATTCATAAAAGAAAACTTCATTTTTCCGTTTTTCTTATCCTTTTGACCTAAGAGATAAAGAATGCCCTGATATCCTGAGTCTCTGCTCGGGTTCAACATTTTGATACTGTCAAATTCCGTTGCTTTATCTTCTGTGATCAGAATCGCTTTTTTATTTTTGGTCGTATACGTGATATAATTGCTGTAGGTATAAATAGAATCAGTAGTTTTTCTCTCAGGTCGGTTACCTTTAAAATTTTCTACTTTAAGATCTTTTATTTTGCGCGGCAGCTTTAGTCTTTTCGTTACTTTTTTAGCATCTTTCTGATAGCCATAACTATAAATTATTTTAGGAATATCATTTTCCAGAGAATAGCTTACATTTACGTAAGACGGCATTTTTGTTACAGTCACATTTGAAGAGGACTGAGCAGGCTTTACTTCAAAAGTACTGATTTTTCCCGTAGAAGGTGGCGGAGGCGGTGGAGTGTAAGAGGTTCCCCGCTCTGAATAGGTTTGGGGATAAGTATAGCTCGGAGCTTTTACACCTTCCTGATATCCTCCGTAATAAGGTGATGATCTTTCCGGAATACGTTTTACAATCATTTCCCTGTTATTTTTGGTAACATAAGGAACAAGGCTCTTCCCATCGGAAATTAATGTAACTTCCGTTAATGGATCTGCTTCATTTTTTCTGAAAGCAAGATCCAGTTTTCTGGATTTTTTATCGTCTCTTAAAGCTATGGAGTAATAATCTTTATAAATGAAAGTCGATTTTTGTTCTTTAGGATTCCATACCAAAAGATCTTCTCTCATATTGTCATTTAGGAAATGAAAAAGTGTATTGTAAGTATTTTCAGCATATTCGTTGCCAAAACGTTCAGACATTAAAATATTTAAGACAGGCTGCTCTGTAATTTTTGCCCCCGATTTATCAATGATCATCTGATGCTTTTTTTCATCATCCATTTCTCCGATGATATAACCTCGATAGGTTGCAAAAATGTTTTTGTATTCGGGTAAAAGAATTTCCTTTCCATCGAGAATAACTCCTCTTTTTTTGTTCTTATAAGTATGGAACAGTTTAAAGTCATAATCATCCTGCACATTAAAGCTGATGGAATCGTATTTCGGGGCAATAATTTCCGTTCCTTCATAATTGGAAACGCCCCATAATTTTCCGTCTCTGTACGGAATATAAATTTCCTGCGCGGAAAAGTGGAGACTCAAAAATAATATAGGTAAAAGACTCGTTTTCTTTGAGAATATAAATTTCATTCTATAGTTTTTGCAAAAATAAGTAATTTTTTAAGTAAAAGGGAGTATGGTAGAAATGGAAAAATAATAAGGAAAAGAAATATGATGTTATTGTTGGATTGATCGCTTTTAACAGTCATGTGAAAGAGTTATGATTATTTCCATCATTTCAGGCATCCCACTTCCTTCCCCGGATTAATATAATTCTTCTCTGATACTCACCAGAGTTTTGGTTGTTTTATCCAAATCCGGAAAATCGGGCAGGGTAGATCTTGAGTGATAATGTTCAATCGACTGGATTAAACTTTCAGCTTTATTCATCACCGCTTCATACGACCAGTTTCCTGCTTTGATATCCAGTAATTCTTCACGGTTTTCTACTCGGATATTCAGCGAATTGGTTTTAAAAATCTGCTCACACGACTGTAAAAGACGAATCGTGTGCATCATATTTTTGCTGTCATAATTTTGTCCGTGATTTTGATTGACATTATAACGGTCTTCATTTCGCTCTGAAACCCACTTCCAATATTCGCGGTAGTCTTTACAATATGTTGAGTAGGCATCCAGGTTACAAAACAAATAAGCGACAGAATTTTCACCTTTCGGAACGGATGAAACCGAAACCTGATTGGCTTCTTCGTTTTGGATAATTCCTTTATAATTCAAATCTCCCGGTTCGTTGTAGAAAAGCGCAAACATTCCTTTGGTGTTGTCAATACTCACCAGGCCGCATTTTTCCTGAACTTTCCCATTTTCAGAAAGCCATTTTTTCAACGGAATCGAACCTTGATTCTGTAAAATATAACAAAAATCAAGAATTGATTTTCTTTCTTTATCAATCGGATTCAGGATCTTTTTGTTGAGCCCTTTTGCTTTTTTGATCTGTGAAATCGCATAACCCGCAAACGTATCTTTGCATAGTTTAGACAAAAAATCTTCAGGCTTCAGCAAATCCATCAACGGATTTTTATGTTGAATGCAATCTTCCGGACTTGCCAGAACTTCCAGAATATTCGGATTGTTTTTCTGCAGCAACTCTACAAATCTTCCAATCTCGTAATAAGTAATATCATTCGTTTCATTGGAAATTTGTGGAATATAATGTAAACCATAAAAATCTTCTTTTGGAATATAATACACTCCCCGAATATCGGTGTCGGAGCTTTCCGTTGCGAGCCCGAAGGAGCGGCTTCCGGAGATGGATTCGAAGAGGATATGGTTGTGGGATTTTATGTCTTGAATGGTCATTTTTAAATAGTCTTTTTAGAAAGTTCAAAACTTTCAAATTTTAATTTTTGAGAATGGTTTTTAAAATAACTATTCTTTCTCTTACTTTTATAGCCGATTGTTCCAGATAAGAAACCATCTGTAAAAAGATATTCTTCATCTCCAACAGGAATAACCATTGTAAAGCATTTTTTTATATCATTATTTAAATCTTTAAAACATCTGTTAAGAAAAGCAAGGTTTTCTGTTTCCGAAATAAATTTCTTTTCCAATAATGAAAATTTATTTTGTGCATGATCAATTATAATTTGCAATTTCTCAGAATTTTCATCAGGATAAGTTTTGAAATAGGTTTTGGCAACATGTTTTATAAATTCATGTGTATAAAATATTTTATATTCTTTGAAATTTATTAATGCTAAATAGATAGGATCTTGAGAATCATCTTTTAAATTGGCACATCGTACTTTAATTAATTCTGGAATATCAATTCCGTAAGTTCGTTTTAGATGTTTACAATGATTTAAGAATATATTTTCTTCTTTGTAAATGACTTTTACCTCACCTTGTGCTATTTCCTTATGAATACTTACAAAAGCTGGATTTCTTCCATTCTGCCAAATTCCATCTCTCACTATCAATGAGAAATATTTATATTCTGCCCTGTTTTTTGCATTAAAGCTAATGCTTAATGTGTCTCTTTCTTGAGGAGTATAATCAAAGTCGAAAATATTTCCATTATTAAGTTTTGATAGAATATTTTCTGCAGAAATTCCATTTTCAAAATCTTCGGTTGATTGCATTATCTTTCCGCGTATCATCGATTCTTTTGAACCTACATAGTTGTTCAAAGTCCAGATATAAATATCTTTCACTTCATAAATATCTCCTTCAACACAAGTGCAGAATTGTAATTCAGTATTCGGTGTACACATAATAATTTAATCTAAAAAATAAGGTGAAAAATCAATTCCCTGAATACATCCCACAATCGGTAAAACATTATCACCATTCATTGTTACTTCATATTCGTTACACGTAAGTTGCAAAATTTTTGAATACCAACTTTTCTGATGCTCTTTTTTAATATTAGATACATTGATAAGGCAGTGCAACCCTCCATTCGTTTTTATAAAAGTAAGACAATCAGAATTAACACAATCTGAAATATCTGATTTAAATTTTTCAATTGCTTTCTGATGATTATCAATTCTGAAATCAATATCCAGATCGAAGAAAATTTTCCTTGAAGTTGTGGTTTGAATAATATTTAAAGCTAATGCATGAGGATTAATAGCATGATCATTTTTAATCAGTTTTTCCGAAATTTCTTTCAGTAAAAATAAAGATGATTTATGCAGGTCCCGTGGATTTGGACTAATGTAAATAGCCAAATTATCTTGGGAAATAATAGTATTTCCAGATTCATACAAACCTAAAGGAAGTTCAAGCTGTCTGATTTTCTGCAAAAGTCTATCTTTTGTTGAGGTAAAACGCTTTAACTGTGCTTTATCAGCTTTTAAGCCGGTTTTTGAATTGTATTTCTTTCTTGCCAGAAGTGTTACATAATATTGTTCGTTTGGTAATAAATCAGGAAGCCATTCAATAAATTTGTGTAGCTTTTCTTCGTTATATATGATTTTATAATTCATCTGAATTTAAATTGATTTCATTAAAATCTCTTTCAAAAATACTTTAATTTTTCATACAACTCCCTACAATCACTTCCAACGCTTTCTCCGCGTCACAGGCATACAAACCCGAACACCAAGCCGGATTCGCTTCAATCAAAGCCCAGCCCTTTCCTTTGATAATTCCAAAATCAAGAACAATAGCTTTGGGAAGTGTTTCAGAATACTGCTTCATGAAATTGTTGAAAAACTCAAATAGATCTTTTTGCTCTCTTTCAGAAAGCAGAGCGGTGTCGAAAAGATCGTTTCGCCAATAAGAAGAATGTGTTTTTATTTCATCGTTTATTACAAAACATCTTACTTCAAGCTCCCATTTTACAACTTCTGAAGTGAAGACCATACTTTCCAAATCCAATGTGTCAAAGCCTTTGATATGGGTGACTTTGTCAAAAACTCCGGCTTTAAAGCTTTTAAAATCAGAACACTTAATGAATATATTTTCTTCATCAACAAACTCTTTCAAATGCCCGTAACGAATTTTACGTTTTACAAAATCCTCCGAAATCTTGGAAAGCCAGTCATCTTCAGGTTTTGTCAGGGTTAGATTACATTGTTCCGCAACGATTTCCGCATAAATATCTTCGCCATATACTGCAATTACATCTTCACGAAATTCTTCTGGAACGTTCCATTTTGCATTAAAGCGATTCAACTCGTAAGGCGAATTGATTGATGCTTTTTTCAGATTGTTGCTGTCCTCCGTGTACATGGGTGACAAGGCGACTATATTTTTCATTCGATTATTTTTTCTGCTTTTAATTTTTCTATTAATTTATGACGTTCATTTTCAGAAAGGCTATCAATAAAAAGACTCCATCCTTCAGGATATAACCTGGCATGAATTAAATGTACTTCATTGATCCAAATGCGATGATACCTATCAGAGCATTCGGTGATCAATTTATACTCCGAGAAATAATCTGAAAGTGAATCAATATTATCAATTAATTCATTTCCAAGACCTGGCAATTGCGTGTAATATCGGTATTCTTCAAAAAAAGCCTGTTGTTCTATAAACGTTTCAAAACTTTCAAAATAGAAATAAAAGTCTTTAGAATCATAACCACAATCTCTCAATGCAATTTCTCCATTTTCTGCAATATATAAACTATCGTTTATGGAAAACAAAGTCTGTCCCTTCCATAGATAATTATTAACGCCTTTATTTTCTTTTATTTGTTTAGGTGTAAAAATATAAATAACAATATTCTGAATATTTAAACCTGAAAATTTTTCTTGAAACCTCAAGATTTCGGAAGAATTTCGGAGGTGATAAAATCTTAAATGTTTTTCTAAAACATCTGAGTCTATTTCATATTCTTTGTTTCTGCCTGTTTTTTCGACGAACTGTAAAGCTCTTTCGGATAATGGTTTCATTTTATAGAGCTAATATTTCTCTAAAAACCTTCTCCATTTCACCTTTATCAGTATTTCCACCCTTTAAACTCTTCGCTCTTTCTTCATTATCTAATATCATTTTCTCTAAAAAACCAAACAATTCCCAATCATTCGGATGGTAATAAGATTCTCCTTTGGTGGCTTTTAATGCTATCAAATTGTCTATTTTCGTTTTGGTATAATCATCTACCAAAACCAGCAATTCACTGAATAAGACAGGAGGAACAGTTCCTCTTTCCAGGATCCATTTTCCGGTTAAAGTTGTTCGAAGACAGTAGAAATAGGATTTCAGTTTTACTTCATCGCTTCTGCAGGCTTCCAGATATTTTTTGCTCATGCTCAGATAATGATAAGAAACCGCTATCGGAGAAAAACATTCATCAGCAAGAGGTTTGAAAAGGTCATAAAACCTGTCATTTTTCAGATAGACGATCGGTGAGTAAAACCAACTCAGCAAGGCAGCATTTGATTTGTGCAAAAGATGGAAAGTCTTCCGAAGATCCCAGCCGGAGCCATCTAGATCATCTTCGGTCATAAATTCTATCGTTTCATCTTTATCCCACGGCGAAAGATACCAGTCTTTTTCATGTCGGTATATAAAACGGATATCGTAGTCACTGTCAGGAGAGGCAAATCCCCATGCCCGGCTTCCTGATTCTACGGCGAGAAGTATCTCTATACCGCGGCTTTCTTCAACTTCTTTTAATTTTTCTAATATTTTTGGTGTCATTGTTTTTAATTTATAATGCAAAATAAAAAGGGATCTGCGCAATGTTTTTACGTTGTGGTTTGGGTTTAATAATTTTTGAGCCGGAGAGCTTGAGGGTGTTAGATTTTTAGCGGAAATTTCCAAGTCCTGACTTTTTATTTCTTTTGTGTTAAGACAAAAGAAAATAAATGAAAAATTAAATACGCGTTTAATACATAGAATTTAGTAATTTGCATTTAATTATTTAACATAATAAAAGACGAAAATTTCCACTACATCAATGTTAGCAGACGAATTACAACACAGAATTGATTTCAAAACAAAGCCATTAGGAGCTCTTGGGTTTTTAGAGAATCTGGCTCATAAAATAGGGATGGTTCAGCAGACAATTTCTCCAAAATTAATTAAACCCTACATGGTTGTTTTTGCAGCGGATCATGGAATTGCAACAGCGGGAGTAAGTGCTTATCCGCAGGAAGTTACGTATCAGATGGTGATGAACTTTTTGGGTGGTGGAGCCGCAATCAATGTATTTTGTAAGCAGAATGCTGTCAATATAAAAATCGTAGATGCTGGAGTTAATTTTGACTTTCCGGAAGGACTGGATTTGGTTGATAAAAAAGTCAGAAAATCAAGCAGGAATATTTTAGACGAGCCGGCAATGACTCCCAAAGAGTATCTTAAGGCGCTGGAAAACGGAAAATCAGTTGTTAAAGAAATTGCTGAAGAAGGTTCAAATATCATTGGTTTTGGTGAAATGGGAATCGGAAATACATCTGCTTCTTCCTTAATGATGAGCCAGTTGTTTCATATTTCCATTGCTGACTGTGTCGGACGTGGAACAGGTCTGAATGACGCTCAGCTCCAAAATAAAATCAATATTCTATCAAAGGCTATTGAAAAACACTCTGATCTTAAAACAGCTGATGAAATTGCCCAAACCTTCGGAGGACTGGAAATTGCGCAGATGATCGGAGCTATGGAAGAAGCTTATCAGCAGAATATGCTGATTATGGTTGACGGATTTATTGCCACGATGGCCGTTTCTGTGGTCTGGAAAAAAAATCCTGAAATTTTCAATAACTGTATTTTTTGTCATGTCAGTGATGAATATGCGCACATTAAATTACTGGAACTATTGAATCAGAAAGCTCTTTTAAATCTCAATTTAAGGGTGGGAGAGGGAACAGGCTGTGCATTGGCCTATCCGATTATCCAAAGTGCAGTTAATTTCCTGAATGAGATGTCAAGTTTTGAAGATGCCAACGTTTCAAATAAAGAATAATGAAGATTCTGAAGAATGAGTGGGTTTATTTTATGACGGCTATGATGTTTTTCACCAGAATTCCGGTTCCATTTAAGGTTCCGTATTCGAATGAGATCATGAACAAATCCCAAAAATATTTTTCATGGGTAGGATTGGTGGTCGGTTTGATCAATGCGGTGGTTTTTTATCTTTCATTTAAGCTTTTTAATCTTGAAATTGCCATTGTTTTAATGATGATTTCAAATGTATTATTAACGGGGGCTTTTCATGAAGATGGTTTTACAGATGTCTGTGACAGCTTTGGCGGTGGTTATGGCAAAGAAAAAATCATGACCATTATGAAAGACAGCCGGGTTGGAGCATATGGAGCAATTGGGATTATTTTATTGTTTGCTTTAAAGTTTTTCAGTCTTAAGGACCTGGGAAATGCAGAGATCATAAAAACGCTGGCGATTATCGTTTTAGCGCATACTTCAAGCCGGTTTATTGCGGGAACAATGATTTATACGCATCAGTACGTTACGGATATTGATGTCAGCAAGTCGAAACCGCTGGCGAACAAGGCTTTGGACGGAGAATCCTTACTAATAAGTTTTATTGCTGTTTTGGTTGCTTTTTCTTTAATTCCTGACTGGCGGCTGATTTTCGCTTTTATGGTCTCATATATCGGAAAAATATATTTGGGATGGTACTTTAAAAAGCATATCGGAGGATATACCGGAGATTGTTTGGGAACGGTTCAGCAAGTGAGTGAAGTTTTATTTTATTTAGGAACAATCATCGCATGGAAATTCATCTGATTCGCCATACAGCCGTAGAAAATCCGGATAATCTATGTTATGGTTTTGCGGAAATGCCACTGAGAAAGAATAATCATGAGGATTTTAAATCGATTTCAATAGATAAAGATTTCGATCTCATTATTTCAAGTCCGTCTCAGCGCTGTCAGTTGCTGGCGAAATATTTTCAGTTGAATTATAAAACTGATGAAAGAGTCAGGGAAATGAATTTCGGAGACTGGGAACTTAAAAAATGGTCGGATATTCCTGAAGAGGAAATCAATCCCTGGTATCAGGATTTTATTAATGTAAAAACAAAAAACGGTGAAAATCTGTTGGAGATGCAAACCCGGGTTGCAGCATCCTGGAATGAACTGATTACTGCAGAAAACATGAGGAAAGTTTTGATGATTACCCATGCAGGGGTCATCCGTTTGATTCTTCAGTCAGTTTTACAGTTTCCTTTGGAGAATATGTTCAGTATTCAGATTGGCTATGGTAAAAAAACGGTAATTGAGATTAAGAATGATCTGGTGTCGGTTAAAAATTTAAATATATAAACGTATTGCGAATGTATAAGCGTAATTCGGAGCGTATAAAAGCTAAAGCAGATAAATGAGTATAGCTAAGCTTCAACTACTGCTTCATCACATCAACACAGTTGATTCTCCTTTATTTCTTAAATATAATTATTCTGTAACATAGAATTTTGCGTTAAAAAAAAGAACTAAAATAGAAAGCAAAAAAAACCGCTGAAAAGCGGTTTTTGTTCTATATATACTGAAATAATTAGAATCTTCTGAATGGTCTTACTCTTACCATATTGTAACTTTTGGTATAACTCCACATATAACCGGCGAATCCGTCTAAAATTCTGGCATCGTTAGAGTTAGGACCTTCTGTAGAACTCCAGAAATATTTGTCAGATACATCATTCCATGGGTTGGTAGCAATATTATAAACGTTTTTAGAACTCTTATAAAATGCCATCAGCTCTTCTTCTGATGGTAAGAACCAGTCGTTTAACCCATTGATGGTATAGTTTTTACACAATCTTGCAGCACAGTTGGCTTCTGAACACTGAGACATAATTCTCGTGGTATTGGCAGGACCTGATCCCATGACAGACTGAGTCTGGTTGACCATAGTACCGGTGCATCCCCATCTGATTTTGTTGGAACCGTTATACATTAAGTTGGCTGGTGCCGCTTCCATATATCTCCATCCGTCTGTAAATTCTCCTTTATCATAAAAGATATAACCTCCTGAAGCTCCGATTGCCCCAGCTGTTTTGAAAGTGTATTCATCTGAATAGTATACTTTTGAACCTTCTTTGGTATATACTTTTACGTAGTACGTGGTATTGGGAAGTAATGAAGTCACTTCCAACTCTAAATTGGGAGTGAAATAATTGGGAACCGTATTAAATACTTTTTGACCATTGGTAATATCCACACCGGCACTTGTTCTATAGCAAAATCCTTTTTCATCAGGCGTAATAGAATCCAGATAATATACTGCAATCTCTGCATTCAGGGTAGCCGAAGTGGTATAGATTGCTTTGGTTGTTTTAGGATTTAACATCAGTTTCGAAGGTGTGGTGAAAGTAACATTGTCTCCGTAAGCTACTTCTCCGTTGCTCATCACAACATATGCTCTTACATAATAAGTGGTAGAGGTTGAAAAATCATACGAAAAAGATTTTGTCAGGAAATAACTGCCTACAGTATTGGTGCTTTCAGAAACCGACTGCCCGTTATTCAGGGTTGGATTAATGTTCAGACCCCAGCAAAATCCTCTGGAATAGTATCCTGATCCTGTAGAAACCACATTTCCGTTAAATTTGATCTCACCCTGAGTAAAGGTCGGAGCTGAAGTAACTACTTTTGCACTTACATTCGACTGGTTACCCGGATTGTACTCGCTGCCACTGTCGCTACCTGAAGAACAAGAATAGATGGCAAAAACAGCAAGAAAAAGAAATAATAATTTTTTCATAATGATTGTTTTTTTTAGTTATTAAGTTTATTTAAAATTAAACGGCTGCAAATATAAGTAAAAAGATGATATCCTGGTTTAATCTTTTGAAATACAGAGACCTCAAAAACTAAAATAAGGAAATTAAGATTTAATTGGCTGGAAGCGCGAAGAAGGAGGCTGGAAGTTATTTTAGTGTTATCATTTTCACTTTCCAACAAAAACTCTTATTCCGAAATTAGTCTTTATTTTTATCAACAAAAAACCTCACAGTGTGAAACCTGCAAGGTGGGGTATTAATTTTTATGGGTCTTAGACCTTATTCTAAATTCTAAAATGGCATTTTTGAATAGATTCCGAAAACTAAGCATTTCTGAATTTTTTCTTTCTCTTCCAGGGTGCATTTTTCTGAACGTCACCCGCCATAATACATCCGTAAGGCATCACCTCATCCAGAACTTCACAGAGTCCATATTCTTCGATTTGAGCACGTACATTTTTAGCATTTTTATAAGCAGTCGGAAGTTCAGAAATATCAATTTCATTGGAGAAGAAACGGATATCTAATCCTTTGGTTTCTTCTTCAAAAACTTCTTCAATCGTCTTATGAGCCAAAGATTTTTTATGTTGTGTTCTGCTGAAATTTCTTCCTGCTCCGTGTGGGGCAAAACCAAGATTTCTCTCATTTGTCTTTCCCTGAACAATTAAAACCGGCTCCGACATATTCAACGGAATCAATCTTGGACCTGTAATATCAGGCATAAATTTATCATCCAGTGGTGTTGCACCTTTAGCATGATAAAATAAATCGCCATCTTTGAAAACGAAATTATGTTCGTTCCAGTATCTATCCTGCTTTTCGATTTTCAATTTGTTTAAAACGGCATCGTGAATCGAAGTATGGTTTTCTTTTGTCCATGTTCTGATCAACTGCAGGGCTTCCCAATATGATTTTCCTTCTTCAGATTCATATGGAATCCAGGCGTTTTCTCTCAATGTTTCAGGTGAGTTTTCCAGTCTGAATCTATTAGCAACCTTCATTCCTTTATCATACAAAGCGGCTCCCGGAGCTCTTGATCCATGGTGGGTCACCATCATGGTATTTCCTGTGTTTTTTGAAATTCCGACAAATAGGAAATGGTTCCCGTCACCCTGTGTTCCCATATGTGAACGGGCAATACTGATCAGTTTTTCATCATTCAGGAAGTCATTTTCTCTGAAAGCTCCTATCAGCTCCTGAGACATCTCCATTTGCTCACTTCTCGGTCTTCCTCCGTATCCGAAATGGGTGATAGAATGGGCTGCATCCAAAACATCTTTAGGGTTGGCATTTCCAAAATCTGTCAGCATCACCGAACAGCAGATATCGGCACTATGAAATCCGGGGTGAATAGCATTTTTAGCCACCACAACTCCTCCCACAGGAATTTGACCTTCAGGACCTGTCGGACAGGCATCCGGCATAATGGCTCCTTCAATTAAGGTTGGCGTTTTCATTAATACTTTCATGGTATTAATTACTTTTTCCACATTATCATTTTCACTTTCATGCTCAGCTCTGATGTTGATAACAAAATCTTTTGCCGTTTCATGAAGCGGAATCAGTTCGGGCTGTTTAAACTGTTCTAAATATTCTCTGATTTGAGTATCATCTAATTTATTTTCATTGATATGCGCAAGGGCTTCTTTAAACCATTTCGCTGATCTATATCCTAATTCGATTAAGTTGTTTCCATTAAATTCCATGTGTTCTTTCATTTTGTTGATGCAAAGTAATGATATAAGTATGCAATGTTTTTGCGTAGATAAGCTTTTTTTAATTATTTTTGATAAAATTTTAAAAATATGTTAGTAGAACAGCTGAAAAATTCACCGGAAACGATCCAGTTTAAAGAGGTAATAGCTTATATAGATGAAAACTACAATTTTACACCCACAAAATTCACGAACGGAAATACCATGAATGAAGCAGATCAGAATAATGGCTCATGTAAAGTGTTCAGTTTTGCAAAACTAAATGGCTTGTCTAAAGAGAATACACTAAACCTTTTCGGAGATTTTTACAGAGAAGATGTATTAAAAAATCCTGAAGGAACAGACCATCAGAATATCAGAAACTTTATAGAGTCCGGTTGGGAAGGAATTTCTTTCGAAGGAGAGGCTTTGAGTAAGAAATAATATTCAGGTCATTGCGAGAAATGAAGGCTCGAAGCCATCTTGTATATGCTAAGATTTCTACGGAATGACAAAAATCGGTAAACAGGAAATCAATTTTCTGCGTGAGGGATGCGGAAGGTCCGACTGAAAGGAGGAGTCTCGTCCTGAGACGAGACCGGAACAAAGTGGAGCCTGAAGCAGCCCGGCCCGAAGTGAAAAGAAGGTTTGCAGCTGGAAAACGGAGGGACACGCCCCAATAAAAATCAAAAAATCATGTCATCGAACAAAAACGCTTTAATCCGATATAAAACATTGGATAAATGTCTTAAAAACAAGTACAGACAATATACTTTAGAAGATCTGATCGACGAATGTTCCGAAGCATTATTCGAATTTGAAGGCAAAGAATCTTTCGTAAGCAAACGTACGGTACAGCTTGATTTGCAGAATATGCGAAGTGAAAAATTTGGCTATGAAGCTCCGATTGAGGTTTACGAAAGAAAATACTACCGTTACAGTGATCCTGATTACAGCATTCATAATATTTCTGTAAATGAAAGTGACCTGAAAGCGATGAATAATGCGGTACAGATTTTAAAACAGTTTAAAGATTTCTCCATGTTTAAAGAAATGAACGGGGTCATCCAGAAGCTGGAAGATTCTATCCATGCTACCAGTCAGAAATCAATTATTCATCTTGATAAAAATGAGCAGTTGAAAGGTCTGGAACATATTGATATTCTGTACGATGCAATTTTACATAAGAAAGTTTTAAATATCACGTATAAAAGTTTTAAAGCCAGATCATCAGATTCTTATGTGGTTCACCCTCAATTGTTGAAGGAATTTAATAACCGCTGGTTTTTAATCTGCTCAAATAAACAGTATGTCTATAATCTGGCTTTAGACAGAATGGAGAGTATTCAGACCGAGGAAAAAATTACTTATGTTGATATGAATCTCGATGGTGATGAATATTTTAAAGATATTGTGGGGGTAACGGTTTCTCCTACAATGGCTCCAAGAAATATTGTTTTTTTTGTGGATTCTCATAATGCTCCATATGTGAAAACCAAACCTCTCCATAATAGCCAGGAAATCGTCAGTGAGACGTCAGAAGGAACAATGTTTAAGATTTGTGTTCAGCTGAATTATGAATTAGAAAGACTTTTGCTGGGGTTTGGGGAAAGTCTTATTGTACATAAGCCAAGAAGATTAAGATTAAGGCTTCAGGAAAAGTTTAAGGCGGGCTCTCAAAATTATGATAATCTGATGATAGATGATGAAGAATAAATTGATCTTTTTGGATGTAAACCGAATGGGATTATAGTTTAATTTTTAATGAAATGCTTTTGTTTATCGATATGAATATGGTTTTATGTCAAAAAAAATTTTAGCCTTTTGATTTTTCAACGACAGAAAATTAAAATTTTAAAATAACTGATTGAGATAATGGCTTGAAAATTGTAATTATTAAGAAAAATAAATAGTATGAAATCAAGAATATTAAAAGCAGTCATAGCAATTGTAGCACCTTTGGTAATCGAATTCGTTGTCAGAAAAATTTCTGAAAAACTTGATAAAAAGGTAGATGGAGATAAGCAACTTCCTGCGTCAATGTAAAAAATTAAAAGTAGTTAGAATTTAAAATTATAGAAAAGAGACTGTTTTTCGCTAAACAGTCTCTTTTTATTTTTTTTAAGCATTTTAAATATTCAAAACTAAACAAAATCATAAATGCCATTTTTCCAGCCCAGTACCTTTGAAGAATCTGCTTTCAGCCAGTTTTTAAGGATTGTAGCATAAACTTTCCGGAAATCTTCGGTATAAATTAAATCCCCTTCGTTCAGGTGAGTCAAATCAGGAAGAGTATTCAGAAGTCCTTTCTTTTTTAAACCTCCGCTGATAAAAAACATTTGGTTGGCCGTTCCATGATCGGTTCCGTTGCTGGCATTTTGTGCAACTCTACGACCGAACTCCGAAAAAGTCATTAGCAAAATATTCTCAAAAAGCCCGTTTGCCTTCATATCTGCGACAAAAGATTTTACGGCTTCATTGATGTCTCCGAATAATTTTTGCTGTCTCTCATTTTGATTGACATGGGTATCGAAACTTCCGACAGAAAGATAATAAACACGCGTATTGATGTCAGATTTTATCAAAGAGGAAACTGTTTTAAAGTCTTTTCCGAGCTGAGAATTCGGATAGGTTTGCTCGGTTTTTTTAGCTTTGCTTTTTTCAAAAATGTAGTCAGCATTATTGATGGTAGATCCCAAAGTCTGATATAGATAAGATACAGTTTCATCATCGTGATGATGGTCATACAACGACTTGAAGTATTTTTCCTGACTGGTTTGGTACAGTCTTTTAGGATCTTTGAAGGCGAATGCTTTATTGTTTTCACCTTTTAAGGCTAAACTCAGCATATCATCAACTTCCAATGCCTGCGTAGGATGTTCGCAACGGTAACATTCTTCATCTAAAAACCTTCCCAGCCAGCCTGTTTCCAGATATTCGTCACTTTTACTTGCCGAATGCCAGATATCCATACTTCGGAAGTGTGATTTATCAGGATTCGGGTAACCGACATTATTCATGACAGATAGCTCTCCGTTGTCATACAGTTCTTTAAAATAGGAGAGAGAGGGATTGATTCCCGCTTCATCATTCAGTTGCAGGGAGTTTGTGATGGCAATTTTATTTCTTTCTCTAAAATAAATATCATTTTTTGTAGGAATAATCGTATTCAGTCCGTCATTTCCACCTGTAAACTGAAGGACAACCAGGATTTTCTGATTCGGTTCCAGTGCTTCGTCAAAAGTCATTGCTTTCAGAAAATTGGGCATCATCAGAGAAGCTGTGGCTAGTGAACTTATTTTTAGAAATTCTCTTCTTTTGATTAACATAAAGCTAGATTTTAGGTGTTAGGATCCATGGGTTAGTTTCTGGTTTGTCATAAGCCTTGTGGCTAAGCTCATTTAACAAATTACATCAGTTGGTATTCCGGAGTCGACATTAAATTGATTACATTCATTTTAATGCTGTTGTCGGAGAAATTTTTCACAGAACTCATATCCAGAGAGGTGGTGTTTTGGATTAAATAATCTTCAACCTTTTTTCCGTTAAAAATATTCTCTATACGGGACCAGTCAATAGTGATGTTGGGATTTTTAAAACTTTTATTAATCGTATTCGTATTATTTTTTAATCCCATATCGAGATCGTCATCTTCTTTCGGACGATAATCGAGTGGGCGCAAACCCGACCATATCTGAGGAATCTGAAGTCGCAGCATTAATGTTGAGCTGTCGATCCATGATTTTCCGTTGGGCCAGCCTGCTACATTCGGAGGATATAAAAGCATTTGTCCTAAGAGTTTCTGATAAACGATGAGGTTTTCAGGGTTTTGAATATTCATAGGAAGTGTTCTCATCATTCCCGCCATGAGCTCTATGGGAGATTTTATTCTGTTTCCGATATTTTTTCTGTCATAAAACCACGAACTGGAAAATATTCCCGTCATGAGCTTTTTGATATCATAACCGGATTGATAAAACTCCTCACTCAGCTTATTTATAATTGTGTCATCAACCTTTTCGTTAACAAAGAATTTGTAAATTTTAGTGGTAATAAATTGAGAAGTGGCTTTTTGTTCAAGAATAATATTCAAAGCATCTGTGCCTGTGAAATTACCTGTTTTTCCAAGAAAATTTTTTGGTCCCCCATCATGAAGTTTTATTCTTTCTGTAAAATTTCCTTCTTTGTCATAACCCCATCCTGTAAAAGCTCTTGCGCCTTCTCTGATATCTTTCTCAGTATAATGTCCCCTTCCCATGGTAAATAATTCCATGACTTCACGGGCAAAATTTTCATTGGGATGATCTTTTTTATTTTGTTGATTATTCAAAAAATTCAACATGGCAGGAGCCTGGCTGACTTCAAATAAAAGGTCTTTGAAACTTCCCAGTGCATTTTTTCGGATAACATTTAAAATCTGTCGGTTGAATTTTGGGTTTTGAACCCTTGAAGCAAAATGTCCGTGCCAGAAAAATGCCATTTTTTCTCTTAACTGCTCTTTGCTGTTGACCATTTTATCAAGAAAATTAAGATTGAGCTCTTCGTTTTGCTGACGGTTGATTCTCTGGATTTCTTTTTTCTTTTCAGCAGGAGATTTATCATTCATATAGTCGACCGTTTCCACGTCAGGAGTTTCATAATTGACTTCTGTAAAATTTTCTTCTGTAAACAGCTCTTTCATTAAAATGGCAATGTCTTTATTTTTCAGGCTTTCAAATTGATTGATTCCTGCTCCAAAGCCTGCGCGCCAGAGAAGATGCTTATTGTTAAGTAAAGATGGACCAGCCATAAGAATATTTTATTTTTTGATGTTTTTGGTGAAGAAAGGTTAAAATTATAACGGTTAAGATTTGTTAATATTACTTTTTATGTTTTTCAGAAATTTTTTCGGTACGATAGAAATATGAATTATAAAGATAGATTGATTATTTTATTTAAACACTCATTTAATTTTAACTAAATTTAATTGATTGATTCACATTTATTTGAATGTTTTATGAGTGTTAAAATAGAAATTAAAGCCTTTATTGGCACGATTTTTACATCTTCCTGGTTAGTAAAATTTAAAATTAGAGTTATGAAAATGTTAAAACAAGCAATTCTACTTGCAGGTATTATGACGGCGGGTGTACTAAGTGCTCAAAACTCACAGATGAATAATATGATCAAGGTAGGTGCTAATGTTGGATTAGCCGTACCTTCAGATAATACTTCTGCTGCTGTTGGAGTAGATGTAGCTTATCAGAACCTTATCACTCCTGGATTTGGTTTAGGTATTGCAACAGGATATACCCATTATTTCGGAAAAAGCAATAACGGATATAATAACAATGATGTTGGAGTGGTACCTGTAGGAGCTTTAATCAGAATTTATCCAAAACAAACCGGTTTCTATTTCGGAACAGATTTAGGATATGGTTTCTTGGTAGGGGATGCGAAAGTAGCTTCAAACTCTAGTCTTGACAGACCGGACGGAGGTTTCTACATCAAGCCTGAGATCGGATATCACAACAGAGACTGGAATTTCTTTGTGCAGTATCAAAAAGTATTTGTAGGAGACAAGGGAGATTTACCAAACCAAGACTACAATGTGGGTAACCTTGGGGTAGGATTCTCTTACAATATTCCATTAGGAAAGTAGTTAGATTTAAATATAAACAATTATTAGCCAAACCTTTTCAGAAAATTGGAAAGGTTTTTTTCTTCCCTATAGAATTTACGAAAAGTATTATTATATTTGATAAAATTTGAGGTTATGATATTGAATCCAAAATTTCCGCTTTATTTACCGGGAGTAAAAAACAGTAATAATGATAATGTATCTATCATTGGGGCAAACCTTCGCGAGGATATTACAACCTTAGGTTATTTTATTTCCAGTAACGAAGGTCTTGAGATAAAGATCCAAAATAATTATCCTACAAAAGAATATTCTTCTTTTTCAGAAATCTTAAAGAAGTTTATCCAGGATAACGGTTTGGAAAATGTAAAAAGATTGGGAATAGCAGTTCCCGGTCCTGTAATTAATGGAAAAAGTCATCCTGCAAGAATAGGCTGGAGTTTTGATGTAGAGGTATTTACAAGAGATTTCGGATTTGAAAAAGTAGAGATGATTAATGATCTTGAAGCATCTGCATATGGCATGGGGCTTCTGGAAGATGCAGATCTTGATCCTATTTATACAAGTGGTCATCTTGAAAAAGGAAATGTGGCGATTCTGGCTCCGGGAAACGGATTGGGAGAAGCAGGATATTTCTTTGACGGAAAATATTTAAGACCATTTGCAACGGAAGGAGGGCATTCAGAGTTTTCTCCGAGAACGAACGTTGAAGTTGAGTTTTATCAGTTCCTTAATAATATTTACGGAATTGTAAGCTGGGAGAATGTACTTTCTAAAACAGGTTTGTTTAATATCTACAGATTTTTAAGAGACGTGAAAAGACATCCTGAGCCGGAATGGCTGTCTGAGAGATTAGCCAATGGAAATTTTGTTCAGGAGATCTATAAAGCAGCAGTGGAAGATGATGTATTAATCTGTAAAATTGCCTTAGACACGTTCCTTGAATTTTTAGCAAGAGAAGCTAATAATTTAACGTTAAAACTGAAAGCTACAGGAGGTCTTCTTATTTCAGGAGATATTCCGCAGACGATCAGTGATTATATCAATAAGGATAAGTTCTACGAAAAATATAAAATCAGTGATAAGATGGAAGAGATGTTGAGAAACATTCCGATCTACCTGATAAAGCAAAATCAGACAGCATTAAACGGTGTATCGCTTTATACCGCTTATTATCAAGAATAAACAAAAACTCCGAAGAAATTCGGAGTTTTTTATTGGATGATATTATTCATGAAAATTATTACTTTTATTGATATACATCAATGAAATCTATCAATTAAGTTGGCTACATTTGCACTGTTAAATAAACAAGGTAAATAACTTTATACAATGAAAAAAATATTTTTACTAGCAGTTTTAGCTGGTGGTTTAGCTTTCGGTCAGTCAAAAAAAGTAGTAGCATCTGACGTTCACTGGTGGGGATACAAAGTGGCAAAATCTGAAGCTAGTTCTCACGATGGAACGGTAAAGGTAAAGTCTGGAGATATGATCATGAAAGGAAATCAATTGGTTGGAGGTTCTTTCGTTTTGGATATGACTTCTATCAACTCAACTGACTTATCCGGAGAATACCAGGGGAAACTAAACGGTCACCTTAAAAACGGAGATTTCTTCGAAGTTGAAAAATTCCCTACAGCAAGCTTTAAAATTACTTCTGTAAAGAAAAATAACGATAAAATCTACAACAGCCTTGTAACAGGAAATCTTACTGTAAAAGGAAAAACTAACGTTATTTCTTTCCCTGCGAAAATTTCTTACAGCAAAGGAGTGGTAAGCTTAGTGTCTAATAAATTCTCTTTCGACAGACAGAAATTTGACGTAGCATACAAGTCTACAATGCAGGATGTTTTTGTGAAAGATGATATCGATATGCTTGTAAAAGTAACTGCAAAATAATTTAATCAAAAAAAGATTGTTAAAAGTGTAGAAGTTCTACACTTTTTTTTATTTTTGTTGAATTGTAAATAAAAAAGAATGAAAAGATTACTATTGTTTGCTATGATGTGTGTAAGCATATCATTTGTTTTTGCTCAAAAGAAAGGAGATAAAGTGGTAAAGGTGACTTCATCGGACATCAGATGGTGGGGATATAAAGTGGTAAAAACTGTAGCGTCATCACATTCCGGGACAGTAAAACTGAAAAGTGGAAAATTTAACTTTGACAAAACAGTTTTAGTAGACGGTGAATTCGTTATTGATATGAAAACAATCCTGGCTGGAGACGTTTCTGATGAGGATCAACTGAAGCTGACGAATGATCTTAAAAGTACCAACTTCTTTGAGGTGAAAAAATTTCCGCTTGCGAAATTTCACTTAACGAAAATTATCCCATTGGCAAACAGTGAGTACAACTCAACGATTTATGGTGATATTACGATCAAAGGAACAAGAAAAACAATTTCTTTCCCTGCAAATGTATATATCACACAGTTTACAGTTGTTATAGAGTCGGCAAAATTCTCATTAAACAGAAGAGATTTTAAAGTATTCTATCAGTCTTCTCTGAAAGATTATTTCATTAAAAATGAAATGGACTTCCAATTCAAGATTTCTACGGAAAAACTCGATAACGAGAACAGAGCTCCGGTAAAGAAAAAATAATCAACAAAGATTTATTGATATATGAATGAGTAACTTAATGGTTACTCATTTTTTTATTCATTATTTCTGATTTTTTAAAGCTACTTATTTGCATATAGCCTTATTTTTATGAAATAAATTATTTTTTATTAAATTATAAATTGATTATGTTTTATTATTGTTAAATGTAATCTGTTTTTATTGCTGATTTTAATTTAATTTAAGATATTTGCTTTACTTAATATTATGAAAGGTGTATGTTGTTTAATAATCAAAACAAAATACACGTTATGAAAAAACAGATTATTGCTACTTTCTCAATGTTGGTGGTAACAGAAGTGGGGGCTCAGGTCGGAATCAATACGACAAGCCCACAAGGTGCTTTGGATGTATATTCTACAACATCAGGGATGGTTATTCCCCGGCTGCCTAATCCTCAAAGTATCAGTTCTCCGGTAGAGGGTATGCTGGCTTATGATTCTACAAATAAAACCATAAGGTATTATGATGGAGCCAATTGGAGTACTTTGGTTTACAGCAAAGAACAGACTAAATCAAACGAGGGAGTGGTGAAGATTAATGCAGGAGGAAACGGAGCCGGAAATAAGCCCAGTTGGACAAATGTTTCAGCAAATACTGTGAAACAGATTACTTATAATCTGCCTTTGGTGTATGCGACGCCTCCTACGACAAGCTGGCCTGATAATTCTGCAAATTTTGATTCTAAGGTATATGCAGGAAATCGGTTTTTGGAAAATGCTGTAAAAGGACAGGTGCATCAGTGGAGGGTTATAGTTAATTATACTAAAAGTGCTAATATTTATAGTCAGGATGTCAGGTTAATTTTAAGAAACCCTACTTCCGGTTTTATTTCAGAAATGAGTGGAGTGATCCCTTCCAGCAAAACAAGCGGAAGTCTGGTGTATAATCTTACGACAATTGCAGATGTGGCAAGTCTTCCAGCTCCTGTGGGAACGGGAACGGGTTATGTTTTGGAATGGGTAGCTTCGGATACGATGAATTCTCTGAGTGTAGACAGTATCACAAGGATTTCATTTCAGAAGAATTAAGTTTTGTCAGATAGAGAAACGTACAGCTTCTTGAAATTATGAATTAAACCTCGCTAGAGGTTTTTTTGTTTTTTCAGAATGGTCTTCAACTCTATTGCATGAAGTGGATTTATAATTAAATGATGATTTTACGATAAAATAAAATGCTCGTTTATAAATAGCATCAGTTATTTCGGTTTATAATTTTAATGTGGATTAGTTTTTAAATGAGTGCTATTGATTTTTGTTTTTAAATCACGATTTTTAGAATTGTTTTAATGATTGGTTTTTCAGGTTGTTAGGTGTTTATTAGGAATGTTTTTGTATATTTCAGCTTACTTAATATGATGCAGGTGTATAGTGTTTTAAATAATTATTAAAAACAAAATACACAGTTATGCAAAAATTCATTATTGTTCTGGCTTTTGCTTCCCTTGTTGGAATAAGGGCACAAGTCGGAATAAACACCACAAATCCTACGGCTACACTTGATGTTAACGGGAATTTAAAAATCAGAGAGGTGCCGCAGGTTTTAGCATTACCGGGTTATCAGATAATGGCTGTTAATCAGGGTAGTTTTGAAGTTGCGGAAGTAGATCCGCAGGTATTGTTGTCAGCGGCTAATACAAATAGTTCGGTTTATTCGGCAGCAAAAAACGGAGGGATTACTTTGCTTGCTCTTTCTTTATTTGGAAATTGGAAACAGATCAATTTTACCCTTACGGATAAGCGCTTAGGAATTTCTACTTTGTTTTCAGAGAATGATTATTCTTATGTTGTCCCTTCTTCTGGAGTATATGCGGTCAGTTTTTATTTCCGTTATGGAAATGGGCTGCAGTCTTCTGTTCTGACGGGAAATCCAGGAATTGGAATTATAAAAAATTCAGGAGGTGCTTTTGCAACCTTAGATACCCGACAATTTAGTGGTATTAATCTCGGAATTGTAGCGCTTACGGTATCTGAATCTGTCATAAACTCTCTTTATACGCTGCAGGCGGGTGATAAGCTGTATTTCGGTCTTTCGGGGTCGAGTGTTTTGAATCTGAGTGTGTTGGGGTCAAATACCAATACTTCATTTTCTGTTTATAAGGTCTCCAATTAAACGAATCAGATAACCATTCAATAGATAGTTAGTGTTTTTTAACTTTGACGGAATTTGGCTTTTTCTTATTTTAGTCTTATGAAAATTTATGTTGTAAGTGGCCTTGGTGCGGATTTTAAAGTACTGGAAAGATTGGAATTTCCGGAGGCTCACGAAATCGTTTTTATCGATTGGCTGATACCCGAACAAAATGAAAGTTTTCCAAAATATGTAGAAAGAATGGCGGAAAAAATTAATATAGCCGAACCTTTTTACCTTTTGGGTTATTCTTTTGGTGGGATTATGGTTCAGGAGATTAATAAATTAAAACCGGCTCAGAAAGTAGTTATTCTGGGAAGTATTAAATCAGACAGAGAAAAATCACGGCTTATCCGGGCGGGAGAAATTACAAGAATTCCAAAGCTTTTACCGGTAAGCTTTTTTAACGATAGGACAACAAATGTGTATTCGGTGGTCAGAAAGTTTTTTGATCCTCAAAACCCCAGGGTTTTACAGTATTTCAGAGTAAAAGATCCTTATTATCTGAAATGGTCTATTGAAAAAATCTCTGACTGGAAGTTTGAAGAGACTCCTGGTGTGGTGCAGATTTTAGGAGATCGGGATATTGTTTTTCCTATCAGAAATTCAAAACCTAATTATATTATTAAAGGGGGTACCCACCTTTTTCCTGCCATAAAATATAAAGAAGTGTCTAAAATTTTAAGGGAGGTACTTGTTTGAAAATATTAATTTTTTTAATTTAATATTAAAAATATAGGGGTTGTTTTAAAAGTTTAATGTTTTTATAAAATTTATGTTTAATTTTGACGAGGTTAAACATAAATTTATATGACTGTAGGTTTGAAATGGATCGTTTCGTTTGTTATCATTACGCTCGTTGCGGTTGGCGGACTGTTTTGGAGTCCTATTGCAGATTTTCCGAATACCGGAGATTTTTTACCGGAAGATAAAATTGTAGGTGCTGATGTTGCCTGGATTCTGGCAGCAGCAGGTTTGGTGCTTTTGATGACTCCGGGGTTATCATTCTTTTATGGTGGAATGGTGGGTAAGAAAAATGTTATTTCAACCATGCTGCAAAGTTTTATAGCGCTTGGAGTCATATCAATACTGTGGGTAGTCGTAGGTTTTTCTTTGTCTTTTGGAGATTCTATCGGTTTTACAATAGATGGTGAGCATTACGGAATCATCGGAAATCCGTTAAGTTATCCGTTTTTCAGTAGAGTAAGTGTGTTGCCGCACAAAGCGATGGCTTCTACAATTCCTTTTATACTTTTTGCCTTGTTTCAGATGAAATTTGCAGTGATAACGCCGGCCTTAATTACCGGTTCGTTTGCGGAAAGAGTCCGTTTTATCTCTTATCTTCTGTTTATGGTACTTTTCAGTCTATGCATTTATGCACCGCTTTGTCATATGGTATGGCATCCGGATGGGCTTCTGAATAAATATTTCGGAGTAAAAGATTTTGCGGGAGGTACAGTTGTTCATATGAGTGCCGGTTTTGCTGCTTTGGCGGGGGCTCTGGTACTTGGAAACAGAAAAAATCCTCATCATGAACCCTCAAATATTCCGTATGTTCTTTTAGGAACCGGTATGCTTTGGTTTGGATGGTTCGGATTTAATGCAGGTTCAGCATTAAGTGCCAATGCAACAGCAGCTACAGCTTTCGGAACAACTACCATTGCTTCTGCATCAGCGATGATGACCTATATATTTTTTGACCGTATCAATAAGAGAAAAGTTTCGGCTTTGGGAGCCTGCATTGGTGCAGTAGTAGGATTGGTGGCTATTACACCGGGATGCGGCTTTGTTTCAATTTCAGAGAGCCTTTTTATTGGATTTATTTCAGCAATTGTCTCAAATCTTATGGTTAACTGGAAAGCTTTAAAGAGAATTGATGATACGTTGGATGTCTTTGCATGCCATGGAGTGGGTGGGATTATGGGAATGATTTTAACGGCAATTTTTGCCCATGGAGAAAATGCGAGCCTTCTTCACGGAGGTATTGAGGTGTTTGCCCATCACATGGTGGCTTTGATTCTGGTATCATTATTTGCTTTCTTTGGTTCTCTTGTTCTATATAAAATCACAGACTCTTTAATTACTTTGAGGGTTTCTGAAGATTCTGAAAATGAAGGTCTGGATCTTTCTCAGCACGGCGAAAGTCTCAAATGGTAACATTTTAAAATAAATTGGACGGAATAAGTAGTGTTAAGAAGAGATTTGTATTGTTATTTATATTGAATGAAAATTACCGGTCTGGGTCGAAAGTCATCCAAAATTTATTAGATTTATCATGTATCTTTGTTAATGGAAATGTGATTAATCATTTATATGGAGTCAATATCGGTTTTTGAGATTATTAAAGTAGGAATAGGTCCTTCCAGTTCGCATACAATGGGCCCCTGGAATGCAGCGTCTGCATTTATCAGAATTATAAAAAGAGAAAGATCAATCGCTGAGGTGAAAGAAGTTTTTCTCGAATTCTTCGGCTCACTCGCTAAAACGGGGATCGGGCATGGTACTGATATTGCCGGAATGCTTGGCCTGAATGGTGAAGATTTTAAAACCATTGATACAACAAAGATTGATGAGAAAATAGAAAAAATAAAAAGTACGCAGATTCTTAATTTGGGTGGCGAAAAGGAAATTCCTTTTATTTACGGACATCATTTGGTGTTGAATATGCAAAAGTCTCTTGATTTTCATCCCAACGGAATGATTTTTAAAGCCGTTTTTGAAAATGGTACCGAGCTTGTTCAGGATTTTTATTCTGTAGGCGGAGGTTTTATCAAAAGCCAGGAAAAAAATTCTATCGAAAAGCAGTGTGTTCGTACTTTATATCCTTGTCATAAATCGTCAGATATTGCAAAATATTGCGAAAAATTAGGATTTAAAAAAATGTCGGATTTAATTTTAATTAATGAAGAAAGCTGGAGAACTCAGGAAGAAACAAGACAGGAAGCGCTTTATATCTGGCAACAGATCAAAGAATGTATTTATAAAGGGGTAAATAAAGAAGGGATTTTGCCCGGAGGTTTGAATGTTACCCGAAGAGCAGCCGGAATGAACCGTAAGCTTTTAGGAGAACAGATTTATAAAAATAAAGATGAATGGTTTCAGCAGGTAGTAGATGCCGAAGAAAATTTTACCAATATTAATAAATGGATTGCCTGTTTTGCACTGGCTGTTAATGAAGAAAATGCAAGCTTCGGAAGAATTATTACAGCGCCTACCAATGGAGCAAGCGGAGTAATTCCTGCTGTCTTAATGTACTCTCAGGCCTTCACGGATTTTACCAGTGAAGATGATATTGCAAGATTTTTGTTGGTTGCCGGAGAAATCGGAACTTTATTTAAGAAAAATGCGACGATTTCTGCAGCAATGGGAGGCTGTCAGGCGGAAGTAGGAGTTTCATCTGCAATGGCTGCTGCCGGTCTTACTGAAATTCTTGGCGGAAGTGTCGGACAGGTTTTAATGGCCGCCGAAATTGCGATGGAACACCATTTGGGCTTAACGTGTGATCCGATCAGAGGCTTGGTGCAGATTCCCTGTATTGAAAGAAATACGATGGGTGCGATAAAAGCAATCACTGCTGCCAATATTGCTCTTGAAAGCGATCCTGCAAAAGCAAAAGTAACCCTGGATGAAGTTATTCAGACCATGTGGGAAACCGCGCTTTCTATGAATGATCGATTTAAAGAAACTTCTGAAGGTGGATTGGCAATTGCAGTCAATGTTCCTGAGTGTTAATGTAATAATGAATTTTATAATATAAAGATCTCGATTTTCGGGATCTTTTTTGTTAATAAGCACTCGATTATTTTCAAATAAAAAGCTTTGGATTCTTCCTTCGTCAAGAATGACAAATATGATGTTTAAGTTTATATTAATAATTAGAAACAAAAATGGATACTAGTTTTATATGATAAAGCCAGTTCAAACATTTCAATAATATCTCCAGAACAATTTGGATTTTTCTTTAATTCATTCAATGTATTATAAATGTCATTTAAATTTGTAATGTGTTCATCTTCAAAATCATCTATATTGCTGTTTGATACTTTATTAATTAAATGAAAGATGCCATCATTCCACAATTTTTCAAGCTGGATATTTGTTAAGTTGAGTTCTACAATTTGCTCAGGAGATGCTAAATTATAATCTAATGCAATTTCTGTTTCTTTATTTTTTGGAACAGTTATTACTTTTGCCACATTTAATAATTTAAATTTTATCTAAAACTTTCTTAAGACAATAATTTTACTTATCCAAAATCCCTCTAATCTTATTCGCATTAGAAATCAACTCCCCAAGATATTCAAAATTCTCTTTTTCCAAAGCGGCTTTGAATTTTCTTAACTGTGAAATATGTTCGTTTAATACATCCAGAACGTTTTCTTTATTCTGTTTGAAAATCGGAACCCACATTTCGGGATGGGATTTTGCAAGACGGACAGTGCTCGAAAATCCCGAACTTGCCAGTTGAAAAATAGTTTCTTCTTCACGCTCTTTTTCCAAAACAGTATTGGCTAAAGCATAGGATGTAATATGTGAAATATGTGAAATATAAGCAGTGTGAACGTCGTGGTCTTCGGCATTCATATAAATTAAATGCATTCCCAGAGTTTCAACAATTTTTTCAACCAGTTGTAAGGCATCCGGAGCAGAATCCTCTTTATTGCAGATAACGCCGGCTTTCCCGGAAAAGCTTTCTGAAACAGCAGATTTCGGACCGTTATTTTCCGTTCCCCACATCGGGTGAAAAGCAACGAATCGTGAGCGTTTTGGATGATTTTCAACTGCCTTTACGATTCCTGCTTTTGTAGATCCGGCATCCATTACTGTTTGATTTTCAGATATTAAATCAAGGATATCTGGAAGGGTTTTTCTTGCAGAGTCTACAGGGATAGCAAGAATAATCAAATCAGAATTTTTGATTCCGTATTCCAGATCGACTTTAGCATCGATTATTTTAAGATCTAATGCTTCATTAAGGTACTTATCACTGTTATCAATTCCGTAAATAAAATCGGCAATACCATTTTCCCTTAATTTTAATGCTATTGAACCTCCGATCAAACCTACTCCAATTATACTTATTTTCATTTTTTTTACTGCTTTTTTAAATCAAAAAACCCCGTCCTAGGACGAGGTTTAGTTTATATACATAAGAATCTCTATCCCAAATCTGAGGTTAAAATTCTATAATAATATGTTCCGTTGTTTGTAATCACAATGCGAAGGTAAGAAATATTTTTTAATTGAATTAAAAAAAGGAATGGTGAATTTTGCTGTGCAAGTCAATTAACCTATCAATTTAATTTAACCATTTATTTACTCAGCAATATTCACGCATTCACATTCTAAAAACAAATTTTATGGATTTGAGATGATCAATGTAGACGGGATATCCGAAAGCCAAAGGCTCTTTGTATCTATCAGGTTTTTCCAGCTCTTGCTGCTGATTAACATAAGATCCTGGGAATTCAGAAATTCCTTCTCTATTTTCTTCTCGTTATATAAAGTGATGTGGTTGGGTGCGACTTGTTCGATACTTCTGATGAGTTCCTTTACCTCAATATTGCTTCTGATCTGTCCTGCAACATCAAGAATAATGATTTGAGAATTGTTGTTGTTGATCAGTCTTTTTGCATATTCAAGAAGATAAAAATCACTTAAATTAAAGATCGGAACAAAAACTCTGTCCGCAGACTGAAATTCTTTTTCAACCAAAATTCCAACAGGAATATTCGCTTTTTCTAAAACCTGAAGAGTGATATCGTCAAAAGGGGAATTGTTGAAAATATTTCCTTTTCCTTTCACGGTATTTAATAATTTTTCAGGATTGATAATTTTTGTGGTAAATCCTAACAGTCTTCCGAGTAAGCTTCCCTCATACATTGATTTTCCAAGCATGATCAGAAGAAGATCGTAGTTTCCTTTGTTTGTGATATTGGTAAGATCATTTTCAACGTCTGTTGACGCCTTGAAAAGAGTGGTAACTTCCAGTTTTAGTTCGTGTGATGTTTCGATTACGTCTTTAAACTGCTCTTTTTCAAAATCATCAATATCAAAGGCGTGAAGCTCATCTACAGGAGCAATGTTCATGGCAGTTACGCTTTTATTTCCGTTCATTTTATGAGTTAGATTATCAGCTAACTTTAATAATGTACTTCCGGCTTCCGGAGTTTCAAAAGACAAAAGAACCCTGTATTTTGCATCATTCTCCTCATTTTCTTCGTCTTCTATCATTGATTTTTTACCTTTAAAAAGATAGTTGATAAGATCAAGACAAGGTCCTGTCATGAAGGTGGTAAATAACGCCATGATGACAAGCATTGCAAATAATTCCGGGCCTAAAACTCCCAGATCATACCCGATATTCAGGACAATAAGTTCGGTAAGTCCTCTGGTATTCATTAATGCACCAATGGTGAGACTGTCTTTCCAGCTGATCTTCAGGAATCTCGCGGTTAATGCACTTCCTGCAAATTTTCCTACAACTGCTGTCAGAATAATGAAGCCTCCTATTTTCCATAGATGTGGATCGTTCAGTAATCCGATCTGTGTTCTCAATCCTGTAAATACAAAGAAAAGAGGAAGGAGAAGAACCAGTGCCACATCTTCTACTTTTTCTACAAAAAGGTTTCTGAATTTTACATTTTCAGGCATAATAGCACCCGCCATGAATGCTCCAAAAAGCGCATGAATTCCGATCACTTCTGTTGCGTAAGAAGAGATGATCAGAATTAAGAAAAATACGGCTACTAATGCTTTGCTGATGAAGCCTTTTCCTTTTTGTGATTCTGCGATCCTGTTAAGAAACGGTCTTACTGCTTTTATCATAATAAAAACATATAAAATCGCCATTAAAATAACAAATATTGATCCTGAGAATGACCCTGCTTTTACAATGGCAATAACTGCGGCCAGAATACACCATGCTGTAATGTCATCCGCAGCGGCACAGGTAATCACAACGGTTCCTATTTTTGTTTTATGAAGGTTTCGCTCCTGAACGATTCTCGCCAAAACAGGAAAAGCGGTAATGCTCATGGCAATGGCTATAAATAACGCAAACGAAGTGAACTGGATTCCCTCAGGAGCAAATTCTTTATAGATAAAATAGGATAACCCAACTCCCAGTGCAAATGGGATAATGATACTTGCATGGCTTATTACTACAGCATCATGAGCTTTTTTTCTCAAAACACTCAGGTCGAGTTCCATTCCTACGATATACATAAACAGGATCAAACCAATCTGGCTTAGAAACTGTAAATTACCCAATGATTCTTTCGGAAAAATAAATGCCGAAAGCTCCGGGAAGTACAACCCAAAAAGGGAAGGTCCCAAAACGATACCAGCAATCATTTCACCGATTACAGAAGGTTGTTTCAGTTTTACGCAGATCCATCCGAAAAGTTTTGCCACCATAATGATCGTAACGATCTGAGCCAGAAGAAGAGCCAGCGGATGGTGAAGGTTCGTTAAGAATGAGTCTGTGAAATTCTCCCACATGGTAGAGCCTGTTGCTTTACTCGGAGCGATATTTTCTCCAATTTCCAATGTTTTTCCTTCTACAAAAAACCAATACATCAGACATGAAAAAAATGCAATTGTACAGACGTAAAAAATAATATTTTTATATTTCCCCAAATTCATGATTCCTAAATTTTTGCAAAGTTGATAAGAATATAATTAAGATAATTGTTTTTACTTTTAAAATGTAATAAGCATTACAAATAATGTAATGAAAACCTATCTGAAAGAATATCCAAGCCCGATTCCCATTTTCCAGGCTCCGTTTTGAGCTGAAGTTTTAGTGTTGTAATATACAGGAATCTGTACGGCTAATTTTTTGTAAACGACCGTAAGGCCTGCTCCCAGATTTGGAGTAATGGCACTGTTTTTTGTCCCCTCAGATTTGTCCTCTTTTATTCGTAACGAAGGGAGCATTCCCAGAATAAATTTCAAATCTTTATTTTTAAGGCTCACGTTTGGACCTGTAAAATTGATGAAAGCTCCATGGTCTACATATCCGGCTACAGCAATTCCGTCAAAAAATGAAGCTTTGATGCTGGTTTCTGATTGCTGGGCAAAACAAAAACAGGATATGAGAATTCCACAGGCATAAAGAAGTTTTTTCATTATAAAATCATTTAATCAGAGGGCAAAAGTAAGCCGTCCAAATGTTTTAAAATGGGAGGATGTAATAAAGCTGTTAAATTTTGTAATGAAACCAAAAACCTTTGAAAAATCTACTTTCCAAACATTTCCATTAATGAATTTTTATAAGTTTCTCCGATTTGTAGCTTTAAAAAATTCTCTCCTTCTATTGAAATTGTAGTAATAATTTCGTTTGTTGAAAAAACTTTGATAGAAGATAATGCAATGATTTCTTTTTTATTGACCTGAGCAAAATCTTTTGAAGGAAGCATTTCCAGAAGATTTTTAAAGCTTAGATTTTTTAATACGATGGTCGTTCCGTCATTGAGGATAATGTCTTTATCGCGACTGTCTATTTCGGAGGTTTTAATATAGGCAATCTGTTCAGTGAAAATAACAGTTTTTCCGATATTGGTATTCCATTCGATAAAATCTTTCTTTTGTGGAGTCTGTACCAATTGTTTGGCTTTTTCAAATGCCTGGATCAGCCGTTCTTTTTTAATGGGTTTCCTTACGTAATCGACAACGTTTAAATCGAAAGCTTCAGCGGCGTATTCTTTGTAAGCAGTGGTGAAAATGATTTTTTTTGAATCGGAAATCAATTCTGCGACCTGTAATCCGGTCATTCCCGGCATTTCAATATCTAAGATGCAAAGGTTGCAGTCAAGGCTGTCTATTTCATTTAAAAATATTTTAGGATCATTGAATGCTTTTACAACCTCTACATGGTCAATCTGCTCGCATAGAAGTTTTAAGTAGCTGATAGCCAGTAATTCATCGTCAAGAATAACGCATTTTATCATAAAATTCTCCTAAATTGATTGTTAATTCTGCTGTGAAGATACCGTTTTTTGAGTTTTTTTGAAGCGAATAGTAATTGTTGTAGATCATTTTCAGCCTTTGGTCTAAAGACTGGCTTCCGAAACCACTTTTTTCTTTTTCCAGCACATTTTTTAAAGAAGCTTTATTGCTGACTTTCATGGTGAAAATACCGTTCTCAAGTTCCATATGGATCGCTATAAATGAATCCTGGGCTAAAAAATCAGTGTGCTTAAAGGCATTCTCAATTAAATCAACAGAAATTAAAGGTGCAAAAACTTTTTCCTCATATACCGCGTCGGATTTATCAATTTTAGATTTAATTCTAAAATCAAAGAGCGGATTAATTTTGATCTTATTGATTTCGATAAGACTTAATGCAAAGTTTAATTCTTCTTTCGGGCTTACAAATTTATTATTGCTTTCGTATAAAATATAGTCTAAAACATTGGCAAGCTTGTCCAGTGACATGTATGTCTGATAGGCATGCGACTGAACAGAGTTTAAAATGTTTTTAAATAAATGTGGGTTCAGCTTTGTTCCGATGTGTTCGAGCTGAACTTCATTTAATCTTTGTTCTATTATTTTATTGGCTTCTGAAAGTTTGGCATTTCGGATCTTAAATTTCTGATTCTGGCTGAATAAATAAATGCTTACCGTAAGAAAAAAGAAAATAGCAAATACTCCAGTGAATATCAGATAATCATGAATCATGTAGTAATTGCCTTCCATTGATTTAAATGTTTTATTTCTTTCTATAGTATTAGCAAAATGTCATGTTGAGCATGTCGAAGCATCTTTTTTTATTTAAACGCAAAGTTTTAATAAAGATAACTCTAATTTCAAGGGTAGCAAAGGCATAAATGCTTCGCGAAGCAAACAGATTTTTTGGTGTAAAGTTATTTATTTCAATTTCTTCAAAGAATTCAACGTTGTCGTTTCCTCACATTTTTCAAATGTAATTTCGTATGTAGGATTTTCTTTAGGATAAACTAAAAGATAATCAGGACAAGGTTTTTTCTGTGCATGACTTTTGTCGAAATCTACTTTTCCATTGGTAATAATACTGTCTTTAAGGAATTTTTCATCGATCTTCAATGCTGTCATTTCTCCTTTAAATTCTTCAGAATATTTAAATTCTTTAGAAAGGGTTTCTGCAATCACACGACTGTTGGGAAGATAGCCACTGCAGCTTGCCCCTTTTTTATTCAATACAAAAAATACAATAGCAAGTCCCGGAATGAGACCGATAAAAAAGAATTTCAGTTTTTTCATTAGAAAATTAAAAGATTGATATCGTGATAAGTAAGCCCGAAACGGTCGCAGATGATTTTTTTCGTGTGTCTGCCTTTATACATGTAAAGACTCTGTTTCATATCATTTTTGCGAACCAACATGTTTTCGAAACCGCCTTCTTCATCGTAATTTAAAATATAGGAAAGGAAGAAATTTGAGATGGCCTTTGTGGTTGTTCTCGGCATTCTTGAGGTAAGATTTGGAAGTCCACAGTGGATAACACCATGTTTGATAATATAAGGGTCTTCCATGGTTGTAAGTTCAGAAGTTTCGATCACTTTTCCGTTGTCGATGGTAATATCGATGATGACACTGCCTTTTTTCATTTTCATAACCATTTCTTCGGTTACGATAGGGGTCATATTCAATCTTGGAAGTGCGCCGATCACAACATCGGCACGTCTTAAAGCTTTGCTTAACTCTTTCGGATCGATGATGGATGTCGGAACCCTGCTGTCAACAAGGGTGTGAAGTCTTCTTAATTTTGAAAGTGAATTGTCAAAAACTCTTACGCTGGCGCCCAGACCAATGGCTGCTTTTGTTGCAAATTCACCAACGATGCCTGCGCCCAGAATTACTACTTCGGCAGGTCTTACTCCTGTAATTCCTCCAAGCATTAAGCCGTTTGACAGAGCTAATAATTCAGAAGCATATAAGATAGAAACTGTACCTGCGATTTCTCCTATAAGCCTTACTAAAGCCAATTGTTTGTATTGATCTACAATAAATTCAAAAGCAATGGCATTAACTTTTCGCTCCGCTAGTTTTAAGAAATAATCCTTATCCCTTAAATTGATCTGAAGTGCTGAAACCAAGTAACTGTTAGGTTTCATAAATTCAATTTCTTCTTCTGTGGGAGGATTGATTTTTAATATTAAATCCTGTCCAAAAGCTTCTTTGGGATCTTTTGTGATTTTTGCTCCAGATTCAGAATATTGTAAATCTGTAAAAAACGAACCTTGTCCCGCTCCGGATTCTATGATGATCTCATGACCGTGCTGTACCAAAACCTGAACGGCATCAGGTGTTATGCAGGTTCTTCTTTCATTTAGGCAGGTTTCTTTGGGAACGCCTATACTGAACTGTTTTCCTTTTCTTATTACTTCCAGCTTTTCTTCTTTCGGCATTAATTCTTCTTCAGTGAAAGGAGTAAAAATATTTGTAGTACTCATCCTTAATTAAATTATGTCTTACAGATAATTATTTTACAATTGAATTCATTAGCAAAGATACATAATATTTAGTCGAATAAAATTTCTCTGTTGTCTCCGGTATTGTTGATGCTCATGGTGTGGTAGTTAAGTCCGTACAGTTCATCTTCATACACTTCGGGCCATTCAATGATGCAAAGGAAAGCGTTGTCAAGATATTCTTCAATGCCGATATCGTAGACTTCTTCAATGTTCTTTAAACGGTATAAATCAAAATGATATATTTTTCCTTTCGGTGTATTGTATTCATTAACAATAGAGTAGGTTGGAGAGTTTACTTCGTCCGTGCTTCCGATATTTTTTAACAGAAACTGAGTGAAAGTTGTTTTTCCGGCGCCCAGATTTCCTTTTAAAAGAAATATATTGTGTTTTAATTGAGGAATAATTTGGTTAACTATTTCCTGCCAGTCTTCGATTTTATGTATTGTAAACTCCATTGTCAAGTCAGTTTAGTAAGTTTCTTAAGGATAACTTTTATTTGAAAAATAATTTTACCCTGTTTTTTTTATGTTCAAAAATAAGATAAATAGTCTTGAAGAAAAAAGATTAAACAAAAAAGCTGTCTTCAGGATTGGAAAACAGCTTAGGGATTAATTTTATTTTTTAAGTATTTTAAATGTTTTTTCTTCATTGGTGAGCATGTTTTTTAAGATAACGAGATATATTCCCTGGTGTTGATCATGAAAAGGGATGACAACTTTTTTTTCTGATGAAATTGAGGTGTATACTTTTTGTCCCTGAAAATTCAGAATACTGATCTGGTATTTCTCATTACTTGAACCTAATTGTATCGTAAGTTCATCTTTGACAGGATTGGGGTACACTTTTATTTCTTCATGTACCGGAGTTTTTCCTGATTTGGGATTATTGATTGTTCCGGAAATGTCATAATATCCAAGTGATGCATAGCTGGTAAATCCGGAGTCTGGACTACCTTCTCCAACACCTGTAACGGCAAGGTAATATCTGCCGGAGCTCAGGTATTTGTGGATGGTAATCGGGAGACTGAGATCGGTACTTGATGCCATAAAGGTGTTTAATATTGTATTTTGATTGTTGTATAAAGTTACTTTTAATAAAAGATTGCTGTGTCTCGGCGCTGCTTTTACGGTGAGTGAAATATTTCCTCCCTGGATATCAAAATAAAACATGTCGATATCATTGGTTTTTTCTATAACTCCATTGTTTTGGGTTTCAAGAAGCTGGCTGTTGGTGATGATTAATGGAGTTGCAGTGGCAAAAGTGTCTCCTGCATTATCATTTCTATAGCCTAAACCGCCTACGGCATTACTGATGATGCTGAGATCGTCTTCATGGTTGGTGCCGTTAGAATATTCTGCTTTGCTCCATTGGGTTACCATTTTATAATACCCGGCTCCCATAATGGGGGCCCATTGTCCGTGACCTGTATAATAAACTTCCTGGCTTTTTCCGTCATGATGCAATCCTAATGTATGTCCGGATTCATGAGAAGCGATTTCTCCGACAATTTTTCCACAGGTACCGGCTGTTGATGTGAAAACCCAACATGGAAGATCGTTTCCCGAAAAACTGTTGATGAGAGCGATACCTGCATTTCCGGGGGCTGCAATATCTGTGGGAGTGATGATGCATCTTGTTCTCTTGTTTACAGGATAGCTGTTAAAAACATTTTCATTGGTGGTTACATTGATATTAAAAGGTCTGAAATCTTCTGCTGCGATTTCCCATGCTTCTAATATTTGATCATCTGCCATACCGGAAGAGACTGCAGTAAAGGCATTTCCGCCATTCCAGCCGCTGCCCGCAGGAATAGTATGTCCGTTAAAATCCAATAAAATACATCCTGCAGCTCCGGACAGGCTTTGCAGATTGGAGGTGTTGATTACGGCAGCTTTTCCTGTGTGATGTAATTTTTCTTCTATTAAAGAAGTTTGAGGTTTTGGAAGGTCTATACAGATGATTTTATTGATATCAACTTCTTTAATGAAGGCATTTCCTTTGTTGTCAGAAAAATAAGAATATGCTTTTTTATCATGAGGAAAAAGAATATGTCCTGCGATTTGCTCTTTATTGATGGTTATACTGAAGCTGCCTGACACTTTTTCTGGTATTTCCCCTTCAATATGCATATTTCCGCTTGTGTCAGTATTTAAGTAATTAATACTTGAATCAAATGCTTCCTTATCAGATACAAAAAGTTTTATTTTACTTTTTTCTCCTATTTTATGATCCAGTTGTGATTGTAGCTCTTTACTGAATTCATTGATTGTTTTTAATGAATGCTGCGTTTTCTCTTGGGCATTTATACTGTACGTGATACCGAACAAAGTCAATGCTAATGCCCATTTTTTTAATAATACTGCCGTTTTTTTCATCTTTTTATTTTTTTTATTTAATAAGTTTTTGTATTTTTATTTAATGTTTGTTTTTATTGGTTAATAAGTAGTCATAACTGTTTATTGTTATTTTATAGTGAAGATATATTTAAATTTTATACTAAAAAATCAAACAAGTTGACATTGGTTTCGTTTATTATATATAAATAGCTGACTTCTATTGTATTATCATTTTTATTGATTTCATGATACATCGGGATAGATAATTTAACTGAACCAGATAAATAATTATTTTATAAACCATAGGATATTTTAGGAGTTTATTTTAGGAATAAAAAAGACTTATTTTCTTATTTTTACAGCATGATTTCCAAACAGACCATTGATAAGATATTCTCAACAATCCGCGTAGAAGAGATTGTCGGAGAATATGTGCAGCTGAAGAGAGCAGGGTCGAATTATAAAGGGCTGAGCCCGTTTCACGATGAAAAATCTCCAAGTTTTATCGTGTCACCAAGTAAGCAGATCTGGAAAGATTTTTCAACCGGAAAGGGTGGGACTGCCATTTCTTTTTTAATGGAAATCGAAAACTTTACGTATCCGGAAGCACTTCGCCATGCTGCCAAAAAATACGGAATTGAAATTGAGGAAGATCAGCGTGAGTTTTCAGAAGAAGCAAAAAATGCGCAGTCTGAAAAAGAATTGCTGTATAAAATTCATGAAGTAGCGAATGATTATTTTCAGAATTTTCTTTGGGAAGCGGAAGAGGGGAAATCTATTGGTTTGTCTTATTTTAAAGAACGTGAACTTCGGGATGACATCATCAAAAAGTTTCAGCTAGGTTATTCTCCTGAAAAGAAAAATGCTTTTACAGAGTTTGCTATAGATAAAGGATATTCAAAAGAAATTTTGGAAAAATCCGGACTTTCTATTTTTCCTGAAAATGCTCCGAACGGAATCGACCGTTTTCGGGAAAGGGTAATTTTTCCGATTCACAGTTTTTCGGGAAGGGTATTGGGGTTTGGAGCAAGAATTTTAAGGAATAATGTTAAGACTGCAAAATACCTGAATTCCCCTGAGACTGAAATTTATCACAAGTCGAATGTTCTTTATGGGTTAAACCAAAGCAAGCAGGCGATTTCGAGAAAAAATATCTGTCTTTTGGTAGAGGGCTATATGGATGTGATCTCACTTCATATGTCAGGAATCGAAAATGTAGTGGCGAGTTCGGGGACTTCCTTAACGACGGAGCAGATTAAGCTTATCAAAAGGCTTACCGAAAACGTTACCATCCTTTTTGATGGTGATAATGCCGGTATTAAAGCCAGTTTCCGAAGTATCGATATGTTATTGACGGAAGGAATGAACATTCGTGTCATGCTATTTCCCGATGGTGATGACCCGGATTCTTTTGCCAGAAAACATCCGCAGGATTATGTGGAAAAATTCATCGAAAATGAAGCGATGGATTTTATTGATTTTAAAGCTGAAATTCTTCTTAAAGAGGTTGGAAACGATCCTATAAAAAAGGCTGAAGCGATAAGGGATATCGTAAAATCTGTCGGTTTTGTACAGAATGCTCTGAAAAGGGAGGTTTATTTAAAAGAAGTTTCGAATAAATTCGGGCTGTCTGAGCAGAGTCTGTTTAATGAGCTTGATGTTCAGAAACAGATTACCCAAAATCAAAATCAGCATATCCAGCAGCAAAAAGAAAATAATAAACCTGCCAAATTAGAAGTTGTTCCGAAACAGCCGGAGCTTGAAATAGATTCTGTACAGTTTAATATTCTTCATCAGGAAAATAAACTGATCGATACAATGCTGATGTTCGGTGACATGGTTCTGCAAAGAAAAAATGAGAAGAATGAAGCCTATGAAATTACTGTTATTGAGGAAATTCTGCATCATTTTGAAGATGAACAGTATGAATTCCAGATAGAAACGAACAAAAAAATCATTCAGGATATTAAAGAAGGCATAGAACATGATGAGCTGCGTGCCGGAAATTTTTTCATTACTTTAATGGATCAGGATATTACTTCAAAAGTGGCTGATGCACTCATGATTCCTGATGAGCTGAGCAACTGGTCTACCCGAAATATTTATCCGCCTATTCTTGGAGATCATATTGATGAAGAAGTAGAGTCTAATATATTGATACACAAATATTACTATATTCATTTTATGATTAAAAAGGTAACGGCGGAGCTTGAAGAATACCGTGACACCAATACTGAAAAATATTTTGAATCAATTAAGAAAATCATGATGCTTAATCAGTTTTCTATACAGCTGATCGAAAAATTAGGCTGGTCACCTGTGACAAAAAGTCCTATAAAATTTTAGGAATAAAAGTTGTAATTTAAACTTTGTAAAAATTAAATAATACACAATAGAAATATGGACATTAAAAAAGAATTCAGAGATTTCTCTGTAAAGCATTTAGGAAATAGCGGTTTGGCGACCGATCAGTATATGGGAATGTATGGTCCAACAAATCTTACACCGTACATCATGGAAGAAAGAAGATTAAACGTTGCTCAGATGGACGTTTTCTCCCGTCTGATGATGGATAGAATCATTTTCCTGGGAACGGGAATTGATGATCAGGTGGCTAATATTGTAACGGCTCAGCTTTTATTTCTGGAAAGTGCTGATCCTTCAAAAGACATTCAGATTTATATCAACTCTCCGGGTGGAAGTGTTTATGCAGGTTTAGGAATCTATGACACGATGCAGATCATTAAGCCGGATGTAGCAACAATCTGTACTGGTATTGCTGCTTCTATGGGAGCTGTATTGCTTGTAGCAGGTGAAAAAGGAAAACGTTCTGCACTTAAGCACTCCAGAGTAATGATTCACCAGCCTTCAGGAGGTGCGCAGGGGGTAGCTTCAGATATGGAGATCAACCTGAGAGAGATGCTGAAGCTTAAAAAAGAATTGTATGACATTATTTCTGAACATTCAGGACAAACATACGAATGGGTAGAGAAAGCGTCTGACAGAGATTATTGGATGACTTCGACGGAAGCTAAGGATTTCGGAATGGTAGATGAAGTTTTACAGAGAGCGAACAAAGACAAAAAATAATTGTCTATTTAAAAGATAAAACAGAACGCGTCAATTTTGGCGCGTTTTTTGTGTAGAAAAAGTAAATTGATCTTTGAAAATACTATTATTAAACGATTGGTTATTTCGACATAGGCAGATAATTTATTCTCAATGATCTAAAAACTTCAGGTTTCTGTATTTCTGGCTTTTCTCTATTTGTTTTAAAATTAATATTCTATTCAAGATCAGTTTACATTCAATATTTACTTTCGCAGCCATAAAAGTGAATATGAAAAAAATCTTATTACCTATACTTGCTTTCATAGCTTTGACTGCTTGTAATAATGATGATAACGTAAATAACCAGGATATTAATTATTCCAAGCTTCCCCAGGAATTTCCTTTTTCTACTTTAATGACTTTGAACGGAGTAAATGTTATTAACGGAGGCTTCGGGTCCGGAGCAACGGCTCATCCCACTCAAAAAGGTGAATTTTATGTGATTACAGACCGCGGTCCCAATGTTGCGTATCAGAATGGAATAAAAATCCTTGTTCCGAGTTTTACCCCGACTATTATGCATTTTAAAATAAATGCCGAAGGGAATATTGAAGTGATTAAATATATTAAACTTAAAAACCCTTCAGGTCAGCCGATCACAGGCCTTCCAAACCCTGTAGGGATGGGAAGTACGGGTGAAACTGCATATGCAGCTGACGGAAGTGTTTTAGGAACGGATAATTACGGACTCGACAGCGAAAGTATTGTTGCTGCGGCAGACGGAACTTTTTGGGTTTCTGATGAATATGGACCTCATATCGTACATTATAATGCCGAAGGTGTTGAATTGGAAAGAATAAGCCCGATTGGAGTAAATACGGGAACCAGAAAACTGCCTGCTGTTTTTGCAAAGAGAAGACCCAATAGGGGAATGGAAGGAATGTGTATGACCCCGGACGGGAAAATGCTCGTGGGGACGATGCAGTCTACGATGTATGTTCCTACAAAAGCCTTGGCTACCAATACAACATTAACGAGAATTGTAACTTTTGATCTGGCAACAGGACAAACAAAACAATATTTATATAAACAGGATGGAGGAGCTTCGGATTCTGTTTGTGATATAACACCTATCAGCAATACCGAATTTTTAGTGATCGAAAGAGATGGGAACTTCGGTTCTCTTGGCGGACTTAAAAAAGTCTACAGAATCAGTCTTTCCGGAGCTTCTGATGTTTCCGGGACGGATCTGTCAGCTGTTGACGGATTGAAAATCAACGGGAAAACTCTTGAGCAGTCTACATGGAACGAAATTACTGCGGCAGGATACAAAGCTGTTACAAAAACTTTGGCAGTTGATCTGGTGGCAAAACTAGGGTATGAGCATGATAAATTTGAAGGGATCGTTTATTTAGGAAATAATAAACTTGCGGTTTTCAATGATGATGATTTTGGAGTGGCTGACGACGGAAACGGAAACCCGAAGACAAAAATTCTTCCTAAAACCGGAAAACAGGATAAAGGTACTATGTACATAGTCGATATTCAATAATTAGATTTTTAACGAAAACTGCGGCATCTCCGATGCCGTAGTTTTTATTTATTTTCAGTTTCGAACTTTATATTCACCTTCTGAAAATCTCAGTTTATATCTTGGAAGCAGATTTCCTTCAACGGTTATTTCCTTTAGTATTCCTTTCAGGCGGATGATTTTCCCTTCCAGTTCCTCTGCGCTTTCTTTTATACCATTAGGGATATGGACATACTCAAAACTTAAAATTTGAGTAATTTTTTTATTGTTAACTCCTGTGAAAAAGGTGTTTTTATCATCATCTTTAAGGCTGGTGCAATTATTATAACAGTTTTGTTTAAACGGGTGGGATGGCATTATCATTTCTTTTCCCTGTAAAAACTGAACTTTCTTTAAAGCTTCCTCTTTTGAGATCTTATTTTCGTTCAATAGTCCTACGTTTGAATATAAGTACATATATCTTAAGACCATCTTTTCATTTTGCATATTGGGAGCTGCTTCAGCCAATTGTAAAAGCTTTTGAGAGAGCTGCTCAGATTCTGTCCAGTTTTCTTTTTCAAGATAGGTTATCAGAGAATTGTAGTCTTGTTTAAAATTAGAATTTTGCGCAAAACCTACTGTAAACAATAAAAAACAAAATGAGATGATTAGTTTTTTCATTTCAATAGAAATTAGTTTTTGTAAATATAAAAAAATAACGTGCCTGTGAGCACGTTATATATTGTTTAAGAAAATTCTTTTTAGTTAAAACCTTCAATAATTTTAGAGAAATCTTCAAGTTTCAAAGCAGCTCCGCCAATCAGACCTCCGTCGATGTCAGGCTGAGAGAAAATTTCTTTTGCATTGTCCGGTTTTACAGAACCTCCGTAAAGGATAGAAACCTCATCAGCAACTTCCTGTCCGTATTTTGCAGCAATAATGCTTCTGATATGAGCGTGGATTTCCTGAGCCTGCTCAGGAGTGGCCGTTTCTCCGGTTCCGATAGCCCAAACAGGTTCATAAGCGATAACTACTTTTTTGATTTCTTCTGCAGAAAGCGTGAAAAGAGCAACTTCAGTCTGATTTTTCACTACATCAAAATGCTGTCCTGCTTTTCTCTGTTCCAATGTTTCACCATTACAGTAAACAGGGATCAATCCTTTATCTAAAGCCAGTTTTACTTTTCTGTTGCAGTGAGAATCTGTTTCACCGTGATATTGTCTTCTTTCAGAATGTCCGATAAGAGATCCTGTTGCGTCAATAGATTCCAGCATATCTGCAGAAAGTTCACCAGTATAAGCTCCGCTTTCGTGTTCGCTCATATCCTGTGAAAATACTCCGATTTCGTCTTTTTCGAAGATGTCTTTAGCCATCATCAGATATAAAGATGGGGGAGCGATCCAAACCTCACAGTTGGTTGCATTATTGTTTTTATAGCTTAGTAACTGAATCATCAATTGTTGAGCATCAATTACATTTTTGTTCATTTTCCAGTTTCCTGCAACGATTTTTCTTCTCATAATTTTTTGATTTATTTAATCTTCTTCTATTTTAGTATCAATAAAGGTGTAGGTATTGTCTTTTTTACCTAATAATTCTATCGACTGAAACTTGACATCACCACTGCCTAAAACTTCATAATTGTATACATCTGTAACGTTATCATAATTGTGAAGTTCATAGTATTTGCCATCTTTCGTCCACCATTGGCCATTTTCAGTTTCCTGGCGTACGCTGCCATCTTTATCGATAGCAACAAACATCAAAATGCTTTTTCCTTTTTCTAACCGGCACGAAACCCAGTATTTGGAAAGCCCGTCAATCTGTTGGTTTTGTTCGGAGCCTTTATAGCAACCTATGATTTTTTTGTCGTATTCTTTTTCTTGAGCTGTTATCCCTATTCCCATTAATAGGAGTGATAAAATAAAAAACTGTTTCATTAGTCTATTTTGTAATTCTTTGTGTTTTTAGATTCCTTAATTTTTTTGTTTTTTTATCTTAGCCCAGATTCCAAAGACTCTTCAAGTGCTTATAGTAATTGTGCTCTTCATCAGTCACTTTATTATCAGCTTTTATCAGTGTTTTGGCAAACTGAGCAAAACTTACACGCTCTTCTTCCGTAGAGTCATCATGGAAACAGTTAGCGTGGAATTCAAAATGTCCCTTCCATTCTTCCGGCTGAAGCAGAGCGATGGTTTCAAGTTCGTTGTCCAAATCCATTTTAAAAGGAAATTCATCTGCAAGATATTGTTGAATAACCATTCCTTCTTCAGGTACAAATTCTCCGTCTACGGAAGAAAGGATCATTAATAAGTGATAACCGGCAATTGATTTATTTGATTTTTGCATTGTTGAGATGTTTAGTGTTTAAAGTTTTTGTTTCTTGATCAGGATTAAGCAGGTAATTCCCTATTTTACATAGTCTTTTGCAGGTTGCTTATTCACAATTTTTCCGTTTTGTAAAACTAAAACGAAAGGGTTACTTCTTGCGATGGTTTTTATGGCAGTCCCGTCCATCATCATATTTTTAATGGTTTTAAAAGTATTGGGATCTGTAGAAACGCCATATACGACATTCGGTTTTTCAGCTTTTACTTTGGCCTCAACCTGTTGAAGCAGCTCAGGCGAAATATCTTTCGGATGATATGAAAATACGAGAATGGCTTTTGGTGCGTTGATCACTTCATTGGTAGCTTCAAGACCGGTAGGATCTTCAATTTTGAATTTTACAATTTCAGATTTATAACCTTCTTTTACTAATACAGATTCATTTTTTCCGTCTTCGATTTTCCATGGAGAACCTTCTGCCCAGTATTCTGTTTTTTTGATATAATCATCCTGATTTACTTTTTTTACTTCTCCTGTTTTCTGATTTTTAAGAGAATAAAACGTTTTATATTCAGACGGATTTTTATTGATTTTAGCTTTTTCGGCTCTTAAATCGGTTCCTATTTTATAATCACGGAAATCAATCATCGGTTCATGCATAATCCCTTGGGCCATAATATAAATCATTCCCAGAGAGAACAGTCCCAAAACGAAATATTTAAACTTATCCGAAGAATTTTTTCTGCTGTCAAAAGTATAGGCATCTTTCTTCTTAAAATCATTTCTGTAAAGGATGAATACAGCGATTAATCCAATCAACAGTACCACATCTTTCACAAAGCTCTGCCAAGGGGTAAATTTAATGGCATCTCCAAAACATCCACAATCTGTTACCACATTGTAATAGGCCGAATAAAACGTAAGGAAACCAAAGAATATACAAAGTGCAATTAATGCTGAAAGAGTAAATTTAAGCTTCAGCTTTATCAAAAGCATAAATCCCAGCACGAGCTCCAAAACCACTACGATGATTGAAAAAAGAAGTGCAAATTTTTCCAGAAACGGCATATTGAAAACCGGAGGCGAAAAATATTCTTCCATTTTGAATGAAAAACCGACCAGATCCACAGCTTTCACAAAACCGGAAAGGATGAATATAACAGCAATAACGAAACGTAATAAACCTTTGATCATATTAATTAGTTTTGGAATGTGAATTGTTTTCTTTTTCTGAGAATTTTATTAAGCAGAAAACGGCATAGTTGAGCATATCAAAATAGTTGGCATCCAGACCTTCCGATACAATGGTAACCCCTTGGTTATCTTCAATTTGTTTGGTTCGCAAGACTTTCTGATAAATAAGATCGGTGATCGAAGAAATTCTCATATCTCTCCAGGCTTCACCGTAGTCGTGGTTTTTCCTTTCCATCAGTGCTTTGGCTTCATGAGAATATTGATCATAAAGCTTCATGATTTCCTCTTTATTTTCGTTAAAATCATTGGAAAATCCTTTCTCAAGCTGAATCAGTCCGATAATAGAGTAGTTCACCACAGCGATGAATTCGCCTTCTTCACTCTCATCCACCATTTTTTTATCAGTCATCTGCAGCGTACGGATTCTGTTGACCTTAATGTAAATCTGATCTGTAATAGAACTAGGTCTTAAAACCCGCCATGCAGGACCGTAATCCTGTAGCTTTTTGCTGAATAATTCACGGCACTCACTGATAATTTTCTCGAACTGTACTGATGTTTTTGACATAAATTCTCTTAAACTTTCAAATATACAAAATAGGTTTTAGTTTTTAGGTTTAAAAACAGTGGTTTTGGTTGATAAATTCAGAGAATTTCAGGTTCGGAGAGTTTAAAAGTGAGGGTTCAGGACGAAAGGGATGTTGAGTATTTAATGTTTTCAATATTGTCGGTACAAAACTGGATCAATTTATTTATCAATTACTAATTTTGCAAAACGTAAATACTAATTTCGAATGTCCAAAACGAATCCTCTACTTTCAAATGTCAATTCTCATTCCTATTCAATCAACTGCAACGGAAGACTGGTAGATTTATCTGAACCAAAAATTATGGGAATTCTGAATCTTACTCCTGATTCTTTTTCTGATGGTGGAAAGTTTAACAATGAAAAAGCGGCTCTGGATCAGGCTGAAAAACTTTTGAAAGAAGGTGCAGAGATTATTGATATCGGTCCTCAGTCTACCCGCCCGAATGCCGAATTTTTGACTGCTGATGAAGAAATAAGAAGGATAGGATCTATGATTTCGAATATCAGGAAAGAATTTCCGGAAACATTGATTTCAGTGGATACTTTTTATGCAGAAACCGTAAAATTTGGATATAATGAAGGGATGGATATTATCAATGATATTTCTGGCGGGCAGTATGATAAAAATATGTTTGATGCAGCTGCAGAAACCAGGCTTCCTTATATCTTAATGCATGTGAATCCTTCTTATGAAACGATGCACGACAAAATAAACTTTACAGATATCACCCTTTCTGTGAACCGCTATTTTTCTGAAAAGACCAATGAGCTTTTAAAAAAAGGGGTTCATGATATTATTCTTGATCCCGGTTTTGGATTCGGGAAAACGGTAGAAGATCAAATGAAAATGATTGATGAGGTTGAGTTTTTAGGCTTTGGAAGATTTCCTTTGTTAATCGGTATTTCAAGAAAATCATTTATCTATAAACCACTCGGGAAATCCCCATTGGACATAACCGAAGAAACGCAGAAATTGCACACAAAAGTTTTGAAACAAGGAGCAAAAATCTTAAGAGTACATGATGTTGCCGAAGCCAAAAAAACAATTGAAGGCTTTTATCTTGAATAAAATTTTATAAATATTCAAATTTCAGCAGTTGATAATAAGATGAAGGGAGAACTTTTCATCTTTTTTTGGTTTTGAATCCTCAAAACCAAAAAAAGCATATCTATTCGAACAGTGGATTTTATATATAAATCACTTTAGTTTGAATAAAATGGATGTTTTTACATTATTATCAGTTGGATTTTAATTAAAATGTTATTTATTTCACTTTTTTGTGAAGATTAACAGTTTTATATTGATTTATTATTGTGTTAAATGATATTAATTCAATAATATCATCATTTTTGTGTAATTATTAATAATATTTAAATATTATTGTGTTTATTTTTATTTTTGTCTTTTTTTAATGAGAATATGAGGGTTTAATTTATATATATTTGAGATGTATTAATCATCAAATATGTACAATTATGAAAAAACTACTTTTAGTTTCAATCCTTTTTGTAACGTGTATTTCGCATATACACGGTCAGGTAAAGGAAAGACCACAGTCTGCACAGGACACGCTGTCTCCGCCGGCTAAAGAGCATCCTGAAAAAACGGATAATCTCCCAAAATCAGAGCCGCTGGGGAAGCCGGATGAACGGCCGAAACCTATGGAAAGTGCTTCAGGGATAAGTACTCAGAACCATTCAGACTTAAAAGAAAACCCTAAAGAACAAGCGGTATCAAAACCGACTTCCAATCAGAGTAATGACCAGCTACAGATTGGTAATGCTCAGACCTCAGCTTCAAATTCTAAAATGACAACCGCTGCATTAACGAGACCTCAGCTTATCAGAGCACTTACTGAGGCTAAGTATATGCCTGATTTTATCATTACTGCCTCACACCGTGCGCAATATAACGGTGGTCTGGAGCCTGAAAACTCCCAGGATGGGATTGAGGCTGTTGTGTCGGGAAACAGAGCGGATATTGTCGAGTTAGATATAAAAAAATCTTCTGATGGAGAGGTATATGTGATGCATGATGATTATCTGCAGAGAACAACTGATTTTCTGGATAAATTTCCGGGAGTCGGCGGATCGTCTGCTGATCAGAAAAAATATGGCAATTATGACTATTATACATGGGATCAGGTAAGTACCCTTACATTGAGAAATGCTGATTTTGAATATACCGACAGAAAAGTGCCTAAATTCAGAGATGTTCTCAGGTATTTTAAAAATTCCACCAGTTCTTTAATCAATCTTGACATTGGGGACATGAATGTTTTCAGAGCAACCTGGGACATTGTGAAGGAGGAAGATGCGTTTGACTGTGTTATTTTTAAAACAGCCAGTATTAACCCTCTTGATTATAGCAACCAGTATTATAATCCATTGCCGGCTGAAATGAAATCTAAAGTTATTTTCTTTCCCATGATCGGAATGGCCAATCCCGGACATACTGGCGATCCTATGGGTGCATATAACGAATGGGAAAACAGCAGTCCGCCTTTAGCAAAAGGTTATGAACTGGGATATCGTAAAAATGCCGATGCGCCAAAACTTTTGGATGTTGTTACCCAGATAAGAATCAAAGGGACGGTAAGGGTACATGTTTTCAATACCTACCCGGATAATTATAAAGGACGCTATATGGGGAATGTCAATGTCAACCAATGCTGTAACGACGGTGATGACTCGCGGGGTGACTGGAATTACCTTCTGGATCCACGAGGTTTTAATAATTATACAAGAGGTGCCAACGGATATATTATTACAGATGATCCCGAAACATTGGCAACCTATTTAAGCTTAATTGGAAAAAGATCTACCAACTAATAACAAAATTATGAAAACATATATAAAAACAATATTACTCATCCTGTTTGCAATAAGTAACAGTCTTTATCACGCGCAGGAAGTTTTTTTTGATAATTTGGATCAGAAATTAATATCTGTTATTCCAAGTCATTATTACCCTATGAGAAGTGGGGATCTCTTGAATGAGTTTATCAATAAAAGTCCTTCTGACAAATTAAAAATGATTTCTGCCTATGAAGCTTCGGCTCCGGATCGGTTTGAAAACAACGGCGAAGCACTTGCTATGAACGGAGATAATGGGTATGTGGAAACACCTTTTGGGCAGTTTCATGAAATGATCTCTAACAAAGTCGTTAATATGTCATTCTGGGCCCGATATTCAGAAGAAGTATATAATGGAACTAAAAACGGAATTCTTTTTTCGATACGGGAAACAGAACACGGTGGTATTCAGATGATAGCGAAGATCGAAAATAAGCAAATAGTGATCTATGCCAATCGCCCTCATAAAGATGGTGGGAATCGATTGGTTCCTGTTATTAAAGTGGATTACCCGATAAATTATGGTTCGGGTGATGGTTCGAATCCGGGAGTTGAAACTGCAGGATACCTGTTCTTCTGTATTACTTCAGAAGATACGGCTAATGGAAAACGAACAAAAATATATTTCTCGAGACCGGGTGGAAGATTGTACTGCCGTTCATTTTATGCTTATCCTTTTGAAAAAATAAGTCCTAACGGAAATGCCCTGGTTTTATGGGGCGGATGGCCGGGGAGTAATGATGTTAAAGCAAGTGGAGTGGATGATCTGATGTTTTTTCAAAAAGGTAATTATGCTGCTAAAGTGCTATCTCCCCAGGAAGTATTGAACAACTATTACTTACAATCTCCTTTATATGAAGGAGTCTCTTATGCAATTAGTGGGAAAAGAGATGTTGGCCAAAATAATTATTCTAATTATTATTGGACATTACAGTCTAAGCAGGATACAGGTGTACCTATTAATGAGGAATTTATTGTCCTGGATTATCTTAGTAAAAGTTATCCTTTTTCGACAGATCGTTTTATGGTTATTAAGAGATCTAGTTCTTCCTTTCAGAATTACAAATTTATCAATGCTAAAATGGGAGGAGTTATGCATCCTAGCAGTAGCTCATATGCTTATATGAGAACTGGTTCTGTGGATGATACTTATGATCCTCTTCAGTATAAAAGGGATGTCAGTGATCCTTCCGTAATGTTTAATGTGTTTTCTAATGAGAATAAATCTGGACAATTCAGATTATTTAATGATTATTCTCAAAAGTACCTTGCTACTTATATGAGTGGAGGAATTCCGTATTTAGCATTCTATAATGAAGCAGATCATGTTTTTGAGCTTTTTACTGTTACTGCTGCTTTTAAGATTGACAGAGGATCGGGAAGAAAACATGCCGGTCTCGTAAATCTCCGTAATCATGCTTTTAAACCGGAGGGTGAATACATCAGCGCAAAGTCAAGTGCTCTTCCTGAGTTTATGGGTGTTGGATGGAGTGATTACTATGGCAGGATAATGACTCAAACTTCTCAGGCAGCCTTTACAGGTTTTAGAGTGTATTCTTATGAGTTTAATGAACCAGGAGACAGTGGGGCATTGAGCTTTTATAACAACTGTGGAAATGCTTATGAGGGAAATGCTCTAATGAAAAAAGATATTACTTATGGTTGTGGATTTCATTGGATGTATGTAAAGGATGATGTCAACGGAAAGCCTTTGTACATTATGCACCAAAATACTAGTTTTAGGAACAACAATATTTTTAACGGATTGTTTATAGGAGCCAGAGCAAATGGGCAACCGGATATAGAACAAAATTACCAAAATAATGCATTAAATGCAGATGGTTCTATACCCGATAAACTTCTTTGGAGTATTCATAAAGTAGAATAATTTTTTTTAATCTTAACCTTATTATCAGTCTGTTGGAATTTCCGACAGACTGAATTTGTGTACATAAGAAAGGAATTAAGCGATTGGTTGCTGCCCTTTCTTACCCTTTTTATTCTTAAATTAGAATTGTCACCCTGAGGCACTCGAAGGGTTGTTGAGCTTACGAAAAGGATTTATCATCAGTTTTTTTTCTCACGGATGCTTCGAGAGCCTCAGCATGACAGAGTTTCGATGATGGTTTGTAAATTAAAAAGGATAGTCATAATTCACATTATCATTATAACAGCTAGTATTCGCGCTGTCACCCTGAGGCACTCGAAGGGTTGTTGAGCTTACGAAAAGGATTTATCATCAGTCCTTTTCCTCACGGATGCTTCTAGAGCCTCAGCATGACAGAGTTTCGATGATGGTTTGTAAATTGAAATATAGCAATTACTCTGAGCCTGCCGAAGAGTCCTTTTTCCTTTTAGAAAGATCAGGTAGTTTTTCCCATTGATCATTGATGATGGCTTCTTTCTTCTTCCTGCTCCATCCTTTCACTTGCTTTTCAAAAGCGATAGCCTGTTCAATCTCATTGAATTCAGTATGGAAAACCAATTCCACGGGTCTGCGCTGGAAAGTGTATGATGACGGTTCAGAGCCTTGCTGATGTTGTTGAAATCTTAGATTAAGATGATTTGTAACGCCGGTATAATAGGAATTATCGGAACATTTCAATATGTAAACATAATATTGATTCATTATTTGTGAGTTTTCACAAATCTATTAAAATTAATTAAAACTGTCACCCTGAGGCTCTCGAAGGGTCGTTGAGCTTACGGAATAGATTTATCGTCACTTCTTTTTCTCACGGATGCTTCGAGAGCCTCAGCATGACAGAGTTGTGATGGTAGTTTGTAAATTAAAAAGGATAGTCATAATTCACATTATCATTATAACAGCTAGTATTCGCGCTGTCACCCTGAGGTACTCGAAGGGTTGTTGAGCTTACGGAATAGATTAATCATCAGTTCTTTTTTTACGGATGCTTCGAGAGCCTCAGCATGACAGAGTTATAATGACGAGTTGTAAATTAAAAAGGGTAGTCATAATTCGCATTATCATTATAACAGCTAGTATTCGCGCTGTCACCCTGAGGTACTCGAAGGGTTGTTGAGCTTACGGAGTAGATTTATCATCACTTTTTTTCTCATGAATGCTTCGAGAGCCTCAGCATGACAGAGTTTCGATGATGGTTTGTAAATTAAAAAGGATAGTCATAATTCACATTATCACAATAACGGTCATAATTCGCGTTGTCACCCTGAGGCACTCGAAGGGTTGTTGAGCTTACGGAATAGATTTATCATCAGTCCTTTTTCTCATGAATGTTTCGAGAGCCTCAGCATGACAGAGTTGTGATGGTGGATTGTAAATTAGAAAGTTAATCGTAATACACATTATCACGATAAAGCCAACCTATCTATCTTTCCAGAGTAAAATTAGAAATGACTTTCGGACGTGCAGTTTCGTTGGCTACTTTCCATGAAGTTCTGTACATCCATTCGGTCATTTTATAGAGCTTTTTATAATTGATGTTTTCAGACTCATCCTGTGGCGTGTGGTATTGATCGTGTAGTACGCTGGTGAAAAATATCGCAGGAATTCCGGCTTTTGCATACGGAAGATGGTCACTTCGGAAGTAGAAGTATTCAGCATGGTTCGGAGAGTCCCAATCTTTAAGATACGTGAATTTAGTACTCTCATTATTGGCATCTTCAGCCATTTTTACCAGTTCTTCAGAGTTTTTATGGGGCGCATTTCCTCCTAAAAGAGCGGCTTCATTATTATCATTTCTTCCGATCATATCTCCGTTTAAAACGGCAACAATATTTTCTTTCGGAACTACAGGGTGAGCAGCATGCCATCTCGAACCTAACAAACCTCTTTCTTCAGCACCATGAAAAACAAACAGGATGCTTCTCTTGCCGGGTTGTTTTTTGTAAGCTCTTGCCATAGCCAGCATTGCTACACAGGTGCTTGTATTATCATCCGCTCCGTTGTAAATGGTATCATTTTTTACAGGATGTCTGATACCGTCGTGATCCTGATGTCCGCTTAATAATACATATTCATTCCTGAGCTTGGGATCTGTACCTTCTATTTTTCCGATTACATTTACGGACGGGTATTTATAGGTCTCTGTGATGAGGTGAAGGGAAGCGGCAGGATTGTTTTTTACCCAGGCTGCATTTTCTCTCTTGATCCACAAAACAGGAATATTATCCGTTACCTTTTCTCTTAAGCCTTCTACACCATAGCTTCCTCTTGTCATTTGCGGAAGTACCTCAACCCAGCTTTTATCGGAAGTATCATCGGTAATAAAAATAATACCTTTGGCTCCGAGTTCCAAAGCTTTGTTATAATATTTTGTTCTTACAAATCCGGGATATCTCCTTACAAAGAGCGTCATCTCTCTGTCGATATTCTTATCGGAAGCGTTTATGGCAAGTATTTTTCCTTTAATATTTAATTTGGACAGTTCATCAGGTTCTGCGTTTCCTGCGTAGATAATATCAGCCTCCAGATTGGCATTTACAGGCTCGGCTACCAGAAAGTCTTTCCATATTTTAAGCTGCTGATTTCCGATTTTCAACGTACTCTGGGGAATCACCTGATGTCTGTACATATCAAAATACTGAAAGAAAGTTCCGTTATCTCCGGCAGGTGTCATTCCTGCTTCCTTGGCTTTATCGGCAAGCCACATGGATACTTTAAGCTCATCCAGTGTTCCGGCTTCACGACCCCAAAACTGGTCAGCCGCCATTTCGTACATGTCCTTTCTGAGATCTGTTTCTTTGATCGCGGAAACCAGTGGTTTTTTGTACGACTGTGCATTTCCGACCGCAAAAATAAATATTCCGATGAGAGCTGCGATATATTTCTTTTTCATGAAAATTTAATTAGGGTTAGTCAATTTATCCGCAAACTGTTTTGAAAACTCTTTTCGGTCTTCTTCCAGTTTTTCAGGATTTGAAGGTAAGATATAATTGAAAAGAATCTTGTCTTCTTTATCTAAAAAGATAATTTCTTTCTCTTCGCCGTCAATCATCTGAGCAAAAATCTCCCACATCGAAGTGTCTTTTAGTTTTAAAAGCTCAAAAAACTGATCTGCCTGTATTTGTATCGATTTCATTATTTATTATTTTTAATTACTCATATTAAAACTCCAGCAGCTTCAGCTTAAACTGAATGGCAAAGTTCTGCTTAAAATTCGGAGTGGTATAGTATCCGACCCTGTAAAATAACCCTAAATTAAAATAAGTCGAAAGGAAATTATTCCACTCCAGACCTACTTCCTGATAAAGATGATCGAGTTTGCGGTATCTGAACTGATGGTATTCCGGATGCTTCATATCACCTATCGTTCCTCTCAGTACAAAATCAAAGCTTGAAACATTTTTTCCGAAACTCTTAAAATAGAAAGGAAGCTTATGGGTGAAATAATAGGCTACAAACTTATCATTATAGTATTTACCACCTTCCAGGGTTGCAAAACCAAGGAATGAAGTAAGGTTGAAATTAAAATCTTTACTTGGTGAAGCAAGCCCGTTCATGGTGAAATTTTTCCATATAGGAGCGTCACCGAAAACCATTCCTCCGTATAATCTGAATCCTGTAGTTCCCAGCATGGTCTTGAAATTGTGAACAAATAGAGCATCAAAACGCGTATAATTGAAATCACCGCCAAAAACTTTATAACTCTGTTCATAGTTAAAATAAAGCTCCGGGTATTTCTGATCGATCAGAGATTTTCCCTGAGGAGTCATAATATTCGTGGAATTTGGAGAATATTTTAAGGTGAAAAGGGTATTGAAATTTTCAAACGCAGCACCTCTCTCCCTGAACTGATAATCGAACATCGCTTCTTCAAAATTTCTTCTGGCTGCGAATACCAGTGTCAATCCGTTTGTGACATCATTCAGATATGATACGGAGGCACCCCGGATGTGATAATATCTGTCGTTATTAATGTTATTCCCATAATTTGACATTCTCATTTTGAAGTTCCAGAGTCTTCGGTAGAACTCTCCGGAAGCCATTACATCATTATAGTAGTCAACTCTGAAAAAAGAGTTTTTATCGAGAGTGGTTTTTATATCCAGTCCGATTCCGTATTTCCATTTATCATCCTTAAATCCGTATGCGAAGTAATAATCCGGAGAAAAATAAGGATTGAATGTTTCATTCAGCTTAGCCTTTAAACCGACTCTGAAGCCTTCGTACGAGTTGAAGTTTACAATTTCATCTACGGCAAAATCAACAATTCCCGTCCGGATCTGTCCGTTGATTAATCCTGTTAAAACACGGGCTTTATTATCGATATTATAGATTTTTCCAAGGCTGTCTATTGTGGTATATGTATTTCTTTCTCTTTCTGTGAGGGGATCGGTTCTGTACTGATCAAGTGTTTTTCCGTCAGCATTTTTTACAGAAAAAGTATAGCCTTTAAAGGAATCACGGCCTTCTTCAATGGGTGACTGAAAATCGAAGTATTTTGAAGTCAGGAAAGCGTAGGTTCCGAAGCTCTTTTTATCTTTTTTATGACCTTCGGTTTCCGGATTTTCTTTCGGATCTTCCTCCATTGCCATTCTGCTCATTCTCAGTTTTACAGTTTCATTGGAAAGAAACCATTTGTTATTGTAAAATATCCAGGTACTGGTGATGATACCGTCGTTTTTTACTTTGCTGAAGTTTTCGATTTTCTTGATTCCGTAGGTTTCGGTATCAATATAAATGGCACCGTTGTATTTTCTTTTTTTATCCTGTTTTCGGTAATTAACTTCACGGAAACGGATGACGAAATTTTTTCTTCCGTCCAGTTCAATTGTGTCGGTCAGGAAAAAACGGTACAATCCTCTGTTTTCCTGCTTGAGTTGGTTGGGAAGCTTGTCTCTGTTGCTTTGCTGCATGGCGATCATCTCATAAATAGGCTGCTTGAGACCGGAAATTCTGTTGTCGAGAATATTGATCTTTTCGCCATATTTTTTTGAGTATAAAAACTCCTGAGCTCTTTCCCACAGGAACAGTTTGCTTTTGGAAAAAATTTGTCGCGCCGAGATATTATTTAAAGAATCTTTTTCTCTCTTTTTTTTAAAAATAGTTTTGTCTTCAAAAAACTGATTGAACTGCGAAATGCTGTCTTCATCAATGTCTAAAGATATTTTTTCGTATGATTTATAGGAATAGGAGTGGAGGGTTTTAGGCGAATTTTCTCGGAATAACTGATTGACTTTTTTCAAGATTTCAAGGGCTCTTGGATCACTTTTATCTTCTATGACAACAGCCTCAATGCTTGTAACTTTCGATTGTGAGAAACCAAAAACATACATCAAGAAAAATAAAAATAATAAGGCCTTTTTCATTTAAAAAACTACGCCAAAATTAGTAATATTTATCGGTACAGAAAAGTTTTGTTAATTGATATTAATGAAGGAGATTAATTGGAATTATCTTTCAATATAAAGGAAAAGCTCCAAAAAAAATTGAGAGCTTTAGAAAACATTTATTTTAATTTAAAAGATTTAACCTGAATTTTATTCCGAAATTATCTTTAAACTGCGAAGTTTGATAATAGCCTAATCTGTAAGAAAATCCGACTCCTAAACTTGTTCCCAAAAATCTGTTCCAAATAAATCCTGCTTCCTGATAATAATGATCCAAAACCTGAAATTGGAATTGATGATCTGTCCTGTTTTTCATATTTCCGATTGCAGATTGATATTCGAGTTCGATGCTGGAATATCGATCACCTAAAAATTTAAATCTGAAAGGAAGCGATTGCGAAACCTTAAATGCCACAAATTTATCAACGAAGAAAGTTCCCGAAGGCATCGTTGTAAATCCTAAATTGGAAGGCGTGGTGATATTAGAATACCATTTATCTACATTCGCATCACTTTGCCCTGCAATTTCAAAATTCTTCCAAATCGGAGCGTTTCCGGAAGAAATTCCACCAAAAAGTTTGATGTTGGTGTATCCCAATTTTGATCTGAATTGATGAATAATCAACGCATCCAATCGGTTATAATCCAAATCTCCACCCAAATTTTCGAAGCCTTTTTCATAATTCATGAAGATTTGAGGATAACCTTTTTCGTAAGTATATTTTCCACTTGGCGTCATGATATTTTTATCATTCGGAGAAAATTTTAAAGATAGTGTTGCGCTTGTGTTGTCGAAACTATTTCCTAAATTTTTGTACTGATAATCAAAAAGAGCCTGCTGTTTTTCTTTATTCACGGCGATTTTCATGCTTAATGAATTGGAAATATCATACAAAAACGAAGCTCCCCATTTTTGATTTTTGTAAAAAGTTCCGTTGTGAAGATCCAGATTAATATCCGAAACTTTCATCATCATATCCCACATATTATTGTTGAATCGTCCTGCAGCAAAGACATCGTCTACATAATCGATTCTAAAAACGGAAGTTCTTTTGTCTGACAATTTTACATCCAGACCCAAACCATATTTCCAAGTATGATCTTTAAATCCATACCCAAAATATCCATCAGGAGAAAAAGTCTTGCTGAATTTTTCGTTTAATTTCAAACCTGCTCCCAAACGCACACCTTGATATTTATCGTAGCTAAAAAGTTTAGTAATATCAAAATCGATCATTTTGTAGCGAATATTTCCACGCAACAATTGGGTTAAAGTGTTTAGTTTTTTCTCAAAATCATGCTTTTGTACGAAGCTGTCTATTTTTGTGTAGGTTGCGCTTTCTCTTGTCGACAAACTGTCTGTTCTGTATTTATCTAAAAGGCTTCCGTCGGAATTTTTCATTTCCAAAGAATAGCCTTTAAATTCTGATGCTTTTTGTTCTTTATTTAAATCAAAATCGAAGAAATGGTTTTTCACGTACAGATAATTTCCGAACTTCTTTTTATTGTATTTTGCCTTTTCACCGGGTTTTAAGCTGTCTTTTTTTGAAGTATCAAAACTTTGGCTTCCCATTTTCAGTTTGATATCTTCATAATCCAAAAACCATTTTCCGTCGATTGGTTTCCAGACGGAAACGATATTTCCTTCGTTTTGTTTTTTATTGACACTTTCAAACTTTTTCAACGCATAAGTTTGGGAATCAACATAAATTTTTCCGTTGAATTTTCTTGGATTTTGTTTCTTTTTGTCGGTGATTTCTTTGAATTTAATGACGTAAGTTTTTCTTCCGTCAAGCTGCAAAGTATCAGAAAGATAAAAGTTAAAAAGCTTTCTGTTTTCTGGTCTAAGCTGTCTCGGAACTCTGTCTAAATTTGAAATATTAATCGCCAAAGCCTCATAAATCGGATTTTTAAAACCAGACATTCTGTTGTCGATAATATTTGTTTTTTCACCAAAACTTTTTGAATATTTGTACTCAGTTGCCTTTTCCCAAAGAAACATCTGACTTTCCTCTGTTGCACTGATGAAATCTTCTGTCGTTAAAGAATCTTTTTTATCTTTTTCTGTTTGTTTAAGATCTTTTTTATCCACTTTTGAAAGCGAATCTTTTCTTACCGCTAAGAAATTTTTGTAGGTATCAATCGAATCTTTATCAACATCAATAGAAAATTTAGTGTAAGATTTAAAATTGTAAGAATCCAAAGACTTTGGTGAGTTTTCTTTGGCTCTTTTATTCAGTTCATCCAAAATTCTCAATGCTCGTGGATCGCTTTTATCATTAATAACAATTTTGTCGATATTATCCATTTTTTCAGACAATGGTTGCATCGAAATCTCCATTGATTTTCTCACATCAGCCAAGACATCCTGAAAATTGCTGGCCAGAATTTCAACTTTTTTACATTTGGTTTTGAAGGATAAACTTCCGTTAAAATCTGTCTTTCCAAGAAGTTCATCATCGCAATAAACCGCTGCATTATGAATGGGTTGCTTATTAGATTTATTGATTATTTTAAGCTGAATCTGTCCAAAAAATAAGGTTGTCGAGAATAAAAACAGTGAAAATAGAAGTTTGGTCATTAATCTTGTTTATTAGTTAGACAAAACTATTGATAAGAAAGTTACAAAAGTGCAAGGAAAAATATAATGTTTTGTTAAAAATAAAATCGTCTGTATTTCATGGAGATACAGACGATTTTTTAGTATGCTCAATTCTCAATTATATGAAAAATGGATTTTATTTAAGATTTTTTTAAGTCTTTAACTTTAATAAAAGTTTGGATAATTCTAATGGTGATATAACGTTTATTTTTCCGTCAATATCCTGATTCACATCTATTTTCTTAAACTTTCCATTATAATACCAGAAAAAATCAGTTGAAATAGGATAAGGATGTTCATCATGAAATTTTTGAACTAAACCTTTTGTACCCTGAATAAACTTTACAAAATCAAGCGGTTTTTCTTTTGTTATTTTACAGATATTGATAATTCCTTTATTTGGAAAAGCAACAACTGAACCTAATTCACCAACAAAATCTTTTGAATTGTTGATTAAATCTAACGCATAACTACCTGCATAAGTTTCGTCATCAATAAAGCTTACTTCAATTTTGGTTCCTCCCAAATCAAATTCCTGTGTTAGCTTATTAACTTTTTGACTGTTGATATTTTTCTGAGCCAAAGAGAAAACTTCTTGTTCGCTTTTATTCCAAAATTTAAACATTGTTCCTCGTTGAACATTTGTAAATGCTGTTGGCAGATCGAGCATTAATACTGTATAAGTACCTTCCAGATCTATTTTATAAACAGAATTTTCAGGTTTAATGTATTGCTCAAAATACTCTTTTGGATAAATACGAATGCTTAAATATTGTTTTACCTTATCAAATTGTTTTAAGTCGAGTGATTTTGATAAATCCATTGAGCTAAAAAGATTATCGACATGTTCTTTTACAATATTATTTAAAACATTTACATCATTTTCGCTTTTACACTTATAAAGTAAATTGTCCAGACCCATCTGAAAGCCTGATTCTGTTTTAATAATCCCATCTTCTAAAGAAGTAACTTTTTCATGATGAGAAATTTCCAGAAGTGCACGGTCGATAATCGCTTTGTAATTCTTTGAATTGAATTCATTTTTATAATTCTCTGGAACTATATAAGATATTTGCTGTGCAGATAAATCTATACAGAGAAAGGTGAGAAAAAATAAAAATAAATTTTTCAAAAACATTCAAAAACAATTAAATATTCAACGCCTTCTGATAAGCATTCTCCAACCCATCAAGATTTTTTCCTCCTGCAGTTGCGAAACCTGGATTTCCACCACCACCGCCTTGGATTTCTTTAGCTAAGTCTTTAATAAGCGCTCCAGCCTGATAAATTCCTGCCAAATCATCAGAAACGCCAACAGTAATCATTGGTTTCCCGTCTGCGTCGGACAAGATAATCGTAATAGAAGTCGGGATTTCTTTCTTCAACTGGAAGACGATGTCTTTTACTGAACCGGAATCCAAAGAAGTTCTTTTCACTAAAAGTAATTTATCACCTTTTTGCTCATAAGCACCTTTCCAGTCACCGATTTCGCCTTTTGCTTTTTCTTTTTTGAATGCTTCAACTTCTGCTTTCAATGATGCATTTTCTTCGATTAATTTCTCGATAGAACGTACAACATCTTTAGATTTCAACAATTGAGAAAGCTCAGTAATCTGTTTTTCTAAACCTTTGAAATATTCTTCAGATTTATCTCCTGAAATCGCTTCAATCCTTCTGATTCCCGCAGCTGCAGAACTTTCAGAATTGATTTTGAAATGACCGATTTCACTTGTGTTTTTCACGTGAGTTCCCCCGCAAAGTTCTTTTGAACTTCCAAACTGGATCATTCTCACACTGTCACCATATTTTTCACCAAACAAAGCCATCGCACCTTTGTCAATCGCTTCCTGGATCGGAATATTTCTGAATTCCTGCAATGCAATACTTTCTTTGATTTTTGCATTTACTTTTTCTTCAATTAATGCCAATTCTTCCTCCGTCATTTTATTGAAATGAGAGAAGTCGAAACGCAGATAATCCGGACCAACGAATGAACCTTTCTGTTCAACGTGAGTTCCTAAAACATCTCTCAAAGCTTCGTGCAACAAGTGCGTTACAGAGTGATTGGCCTGAGAATTTTTTCTGTCGGTTGCATTTACTTTAGCATAGAAAAGAGCGCTTGCATCTTTTGGAAGTCCATTGATTAAAGAAATAATCAATCCGTTTTCCTTTTTCGTTTCTAACACTTCCAAACTTTCGGTAGCATTTTCAAGAACACCTTTATCACCAACCTGTCCACCGCCTTCAGGGTAGAAAGGGGAGTTGCTCAGTACAACCTGATAAAATTCACCGTCTTTATTTTCTACTTTTCTGTATCTTGTAATATAAGTTTCCGCTTCGATTTGGTCGTAACCCACGAAGTTTTCTTCTCTTTCTTCTAAAGTTACCCAGTCGTATACTTTCTGAGCAGAATCTGCTTTAGAACGTTGTTTTTGTTCATTTAAAGCAACTTCAAAACCTTTTTCATCGATCGTTAAACCTTTTTCCTCAGCGATAATTCTCGTTAAATCATCAGGGAAACCGTAAGTGTCATATAGTTCAAAAACTTCTTCTGTTGGCAATACTTTTTTACCTTCCGAAATGGTCTGCTGAATTAATTTATCAACTCGGATTAATCCGGTTTCAATCGTTCTTAGGAAAGACTCTTCTTCACTTTTAATAACTTCAGTTACCAAAGTTCCTTGTTTTTCCAATTCAGGGAAGAAAGCTCCCATTTGTTCCTGTAAAACAGCAACCAATTTATAAAGGAAAGGTTCTTTCATATCTAAGAATCGGTAAGAATAAGAAATTCCTCTTCTTAAAATTCTTCTGATTACATATCCAGCTCCTCCGTTTGAAGGTAGTTGTCCGTCTGCAATGGCAAAAGAAACTGCTCTGATGTGGTCTACCACAACACGAATCGCGATATCTTTTTCGTCTTCTAAAATTCCTGTATATTTTTTACCTGAAAGTTCTTCAACCTTAGCAATTAAAGGCGTGAAAACATCGGTGTCATAGTTCGAAGATTTCCCTTGAAGCGCCATACAAAGACGTTCGAAGCCCATTCCTGTATCTACGTGTTGAGCAGGAAGTTTCTCCAAAGAACCGTCAGCTTTTCTGTTGAATTCCATGAAAACGAGATTCCAGACTTCCACAACTTGAGGATGGTCATTGTTTACTAATTCAAGTCCTGAAACTTTAGCTTTTTCTTCCGGAGTTCTCAAATCAACATGGATTTCAGAACAAGGTCCGCAAGGTCCGCTTGCTCCCATTTCCCAAAAGTTATCTTTTTTATTTCCGTTGATGATTCTGTCTTCAGAAATTACTGCTTTCCAATAGTCGTAAGCAGCTTGGTCTCTTTCCAAATTTTCGGAAGCATCTCCTTCAAAAATGGTTACATATAAGTTTTCTTTCGGAATCCCGTACACTTCCGTCAGCAATTCCCAGGCAAAAGCAATAGCATCTTTTTTGAAATAATCACCAAAAGACCAGTTCCCCAACATTTCAAACATGGTGTGGTGATAAGTATCTCTACCTACATCATCCAAATCATTATGCTTTCCCGAAACTCTCAGACACTTCTGTGTATCGGCAATTCTTGGGGCGGTAGGCGTTTTATAGCCTAAGAAAAAATCTTTGAACTGGGTCATTCCTGAGTTGGAAAACATTAGAGTAGGGTCGTCTTTCAGCACAATTGGTGCAGAAGGAACGATAAGGTGGTCTTTACTTTTAAAATAATCTAAAAATTTTTGACGAATCTCTTGTGATGTCATAATGATATATATTGCTTTGCTTTTACAAATTTTCGATAAGATGCAAATTTAATGTTTTTGGGTGATGTAATGTCAAATATTTGACATTTTGAGAAGATTTTTGTCTAAAATTAGATATGTTTTTAGGAGCTATTTCCCGCTTTCCGTTGCAATCTTTTTTTCAAAAAGGATTTTCTCTTCAATCGGGGCTAGGGTTGCAGCCATTATTTTCAAAATTAGAAGTATTAATCATTCATCAAGTTTTTCATCCTGGAAGGATCTCAACGGTCAAAAGATGAAAAATTCAATTTTGTTTTTTTGAGATTGCTTCGTCGCTTCGCTTCTCGCAATGACCTAAATTCGCTTTCTAATACTATTGTTGAGATCCTTTCAGGATGACAAACAGAGCGTTTTTTAATATAATAAACAAAACTTTGTACTTTTCCGTTTAACTTACTATATTCGTGATTATCTGAAAAGATAAAGTTTTAATATGACAAAAAACGAAACAATCAAAAACTGGATAGAACAGTACTCAGAATCATTATTGAGAAGAGCGGTTTATCTGCTTTCGGATAAAACCGAGGCAGAAGATGTGGTTCAGGAAGTATTTATTTCGGCTTTTTCGTCGTATGATTCATTTGAAGGAAAAAGTAAGCCACTGACCTGGCTGATGACTATTTTAAACAGAAAAGTTGCGGATTTTTACCGCAAAAAATATAAAACTGAACCACAAATAAAACTAGACCATTTTTTTGATGAAACCGGTTCGTGGAGAAATGATGATGTCCTTAATGATTGGGATGCTTCCAACAAAGAAACCGAGCTTCTCGACGACGGAGATTTTAATAAAACATTGGAAGATTGTATTGAAGATTTGCCCTCCAGATGGAAGATTCCGATGAAAATGTATTATCTTGAAGAAAAAAAAGCACCCGAAGTGAGTCAGGAATTAAATATTTCTACGACTAATCTTTGGAAGATTTTGCAGCGAAGTCGAATGCAGTTGCGGGAGTGTCTGGAATTTAACTGGTTTGCCAAATCATAAGGGATCGAAAAATGTTAAAAAAACTAATACATATTATCTTTTTACCATGCAGTGAAGCAACTTTACTGATGGAAAAGCGTAACGCAGAAAACATATCTCCAAGAGAGAACTGGAAACTCAACCTGCACCTTAAAATCTGCAAATGGTGCAGAGCCTACAAAGAAAAACTGGAAATTTTAGATGATATTTTAAAAAGAAAGCTTGCCCAGGAAGAAAAAATTGAAATTAATGATTCTGAAATTCAGTCGTTTAAAGATAAAGTGCTTAAAAATCTAGATATTTAGAAAAATCTTTGTCAGGATTTTGAAATTGTTCCGACTATACTTTTGAAAATAACAAAGTATTAATTCAAAATCATTAAAAATGAACGGAACTACATTAGAAATCAACACCAAAAACCGAACGGGCAGGATTGGATATTACATTTCGCTTTTCGGAACTGCATTAATTCTGCTTTGGATCGGAATTTTCAAATTCACACCAACCGAAGCTGCAGGAATAAAAAACTTGGTAGAAAACCATTTTCTCACCTTTTTCGTATATGATATTGTAAGTGTTCAAACAGTGTCAAATGCTATCGGAGCGATAGAAATTATCATTGCTTTACTATTACTTTTTAGTGTGAAATTTGCATCACTGAGAAAATACGCTGCGATCGGAATGATTGTGACTTTCCTTACCACTTTGAGCTATTTATTTACGACTTCGGGAATCTGGAAAGTAGTGGACGGAATTCCGGTTACAGATTTTTTTATCCTTAAAGATTTAATGTTTTTAGGATTTGGTTTAATGATTTTAAATGGAAAAAATGAATACAAATAACAAAATAAAAATGAAGAACATATTAATATTACTCGGAATGTTTCTGGGAATAGCAGTATTTGCGAGAAGTTGCGGAGATTCGAGAAAGATGAAAACAACAGGAACTAATAAAGAAAATGAGACCACTATGGACAGTAAAAATGTAAAAGAAGTTTATTTTGCAGGAGGATGCTTTTGGGGAACAGAGCATTTTTTTCAACAAATTCGGGGAGTGGTAGGAACGGAAGTCGGATATGCCAACGGAAATAAAACCAATCCCACCTATGAAGAAGTGATCAGCCATACCACGGGTTTTGCGGAAACGGTAAAAGTGAAATATGATCCGGAACAGGTAGATTTGAAACTTTTAGTTGATTTATATTTTAAAACTATTGATCCTACAAGTGTTAATAAACAAGGCAACGACAGAGGAGATCAGTACAGAACAGGAATTTATTCCACAGATAAAGAAACAGAGGCGGTTGTAAAAGCTGAAGTTGAAAAATTAGCTAAAAATTATAGCAAACCGGTTGTTGTAGAGACCATTCCTTTAAAAAACTTCTACAAAGCGGAAGATTATCATCAGGATTATCTGGATAAAAACCCTGGAGGTTATTGTCATATTGAACCCGGATTATTTGAAATGGCAAAAAATGCGAACTCACTTCCAAAAAAAGAAACAAAAGAAATGAAATATCAAAAACAGGATAAAGCTGTCTTAAAGAAAGAATTAACTGCAGAACAATATAAAGTAACGCAGGAAAACGGTACTGAAATGCCTTTTAAAAATGAATATTGGGACGAGACCCGTGAAGGAATTTATGTTGATATCACAACAGGAGAGCCTTTATTTATTTCAACCGATAAGTTTGAATCCGGTTGTGGATGGCCAAGTTTTTCGAAACCGATTACTAAAAAACTGATCGATGAAAAATTAGACAAATCTGCAGGAATGACAAGAGTTGAGGTAAGAAGTAAAACCGGAGATGCGCATTTGGGACATGTTTTCAATGACGGACCCGCGGACAAAGGCGGACTTCGCTACTGTATCAATTCTGCTTCGTTAAAATTTATTCCGAAAGCAGAAATGCAGAAAAAAGGTTATGGAGAATACATTTCTTTACTTGAAAAAGATAAGAAATAAATATAAAGATGAAGTGATTTGAAGACTGTCGAAAGGCAGTCTTTTTTGTTTTAAATTTTATCCGTACTTTCACTCACAACAAAGCAGAGTCAAAAATCTGGTTTCACTTAATAATGAAGCCTCTGAAGTTGAAATCTCTCTTTAATACTGAACATGGATATATTTAAAAATAATAAAAACCCGAAAATGAGGAACAAAGCGCTTCTTGGAAGTTTGGGAATACTTTCGAAAAGTATTTGATAGTATTTTCCATTGAAGAAATCGGAAAATTTATCCTTAAAAGTAGGTTTTTCATAAGTATAAATTACATCATCACACAAAAGGCATTCGAATTTTTCTTCCTTAGCATTTGGATTTTTGTAATTTACGGTAGCGAAAAAATGCCCTGTTTTTTCTAAATCTATGCAATAAGTATCATGTTTAGCTATTGTCATATTATTCAAAACAGAAACAAAATCGCCATAACTATTATTTTTATCTAAAATAAATTCAATCCCAGTTTCCTTTTGATTTTTTTTTTGAAGAGATTTAATTTCAGAAACATATAATTTTGAATTTTCTTTTGCCTTATTGTGATCAATTTTTATTTTTTTATAATCCCAATTTCTTAAAGGCTCAAAAGTTGAATTTAAATTACTCTTATCTTTTTCTAATTTTGCAGGAAGTCCAATGTCTATTACATTATATTTAGTTTCATCAACATACGGATTGATGTAATACCAAAATAAAACAGGAATAATCAAAGCACTGATCAATCCCGGAACGTAGTATATTTTTCTCATCGATATCATTAGGATAAAATTAATAAAAAAATCAATTCATAAATACTCTTTAACATACACAAAAAAAGTGATTCGTTTTGAATCACTTTAATTTTTTAAATCTAACCTTTCGGTTAAAAGCTTACCAATCTCTTTTTCTCAGGATCCAGTACGATCCGAAAATAAAAATCCCACACCAGACCAGACAGGCGATAAGACTTTCTGTAGGGTAGTGGAACTCGTATTTTAAGCCCATCATTTTAGCCATATTCAACCTCATCATTGGATTGGGAATAAGGCTCGACATACTTTCTAATGGTAAAAGATGAGACACAAAAAAATCATTTTGCAGTATTTCATTTCGCTGAGGTCCCTGCATTCCTTTTACTTTTAGAAAAACCTCAACCGTGGATAGAATGCTTTCGACAATCCAGAAAATGAAAAATGCCAGAAATACAAAAACCGATTTTCTCAACAAAATAGAAAGAAACATCAGGAAGCAAAAGAAGGTAAACAGTTTCACAAAGTAATTTCCAATAAAGAAAATTTCCTCAAATACCCTGTCAGATGATGTTACAGTAGAATATTGATATCCCAGAAACAAGGTAATTGCAAATACAATAAGAGTTGAAATAATCGTAAAAATACTGATCGTCAGTAATTTTGAACCGATAAATTCTTTTCTGCTTAACCCGTCAATCGTATTTTGCTTAAACATTCGGTCACTGAATTCCTGTGAAATTGAGAAAACAATGATTAATCCTAAGAAAATTTTCAGTAAACCGACAATCCAGGTGGTGAAATTCCATATTTCAGGAAAGTTGTAAATGCCTTGTTCTTTTAGATTGATGGTTCCTCCAAAAAGGTCAAAATCAATTAATCCTATAAAAAGTAAAGCAATAAGAATCACAAAATAAAGGATAGTGAAAACCTTGAATGGTTTATAATTCAGGTTTTTATAATATTCTAATTTTAATAATTTAGTCATGGTTAATTTGTGTTTTTTACAAGTTCAAGGAATTGGGTTTCAAGAGACAGTTTTTTCTTGGTCAAATGAGACAGGAAAACACCTTTTTCTGCCAGTTTTTGATTTAATGCCGATGCTGAGATCGATGCATCATCACGGATCTGGGCTTTAATAAGGTCACCATCCTGATTGATGATTGTAAACCACTGGAGTTCATTCAAAGCGCTTAAAAGCAAGGTGTTGTTATCTGCTTTTAATTCAAAATATCCGTTGTTGGCGGTCATCTCATCCACTCTTCCCGAATAGATTGAATTTCCTTCTTTTAACACAATCACATGGCTGCAGATTTTTTCAATCTCATCCAGAAGATGGCTTGCAATAATAATGGTAATGCCCTGTTTGGCGATATTGTTAATGATGTCCCGGATCTGGATAATCCCTTCAGGGTCCAGACCGTTGGTAGGTTCGTCCAAAATTAAAACTTCAGGATTATTCAGCATGGCTGAAGCGATAGCAAGACGTTGTTTCATCCCTAAAGAAAAGGTTTTGAAGGTATCTTTTCTTCTTTCGTACAGATTGACGATTTTTAAAACCTCCTCAATCCTTGAGTATGGGGTTCCTTTGATCTCTGCAACAATTTTAAGATTGGTTTCAGCGCTCAGATAAGGATAAAAATTGGGTTGCTCAATAATGGCTCCTATTCTTTTTAAAGTATCAGGGTCTGTTCCTTTTTTTCCAAACCAGTACCAGTCTCCACTGGTAGGGTTAATGGTTGAAAGTAACATTCCGAAAGTAGTGGATTTTCCACTTCCGTTGGGTCCCAGAAGTCCATAAACATTTCCTTTTTCTACATCAAAAGAAATATTGTTTACAACCACTCTTTTGAATTTTTTTGTCAGATTCTTTACTGATAAAATTTTTTCCATGTAATTTGTTTTACATAGTAGTAGTCTATATAGATTAGAAAATGTTACAGAATTATCATAAATCAATTCAAATTAATCTTAAATATATTAAATTTGATAGAATTAATCGATAGTTATGAAGTTAATCGAATTGGCAAAAGAGCTTAACGTTTCAGCAGAAGCTATAAAACAATTTATTCAGGATTTTGATCTTGAATTGGGTGTTTGCATCAGTACAAATTTCGAAGTGAAGGATGATTTTGAAAAATTCGCACGTGAAAATCTCGATTTTTTGAGGCTCTACGAAAAAGATCTTGATAAAAATAAAACATTGGAACAAATTGCAGAAACCATTAATAAGCCTAAAGATAAAATCGAAAAAGCAATCAAAGAAACGGATCCTAATATTTTTGATAACGGTTTTTTTAAATCTTCCATTTCAAGCTATGGAATTGATCAAAAATTAGGCGGAAATTACCAGTTTGTTTACAATTATTTCGGTCACAAAACAAGTCTTCAGCACAGAGATTTTATCGGGTACAGGGATTTGTTTTTCTATATTTCAAGTGTTCTGGAACCATTTTTAAATCCTCAGCAGATTAAAGACTGGGGAATTAATAAACCTGCCGGAATTGTTCTGTACGGTCCCCCCGGAAGCGGAAAAATTTTCTGGGCCAATAAAATTGCGGAAATTATAGGCTACCAGTTTAAAGAAGTGAAGAAACATTATCTAGGAACTTCCTTTGTAGATGGTAATAAAACCAATTTCAACGATTTTCTGCTGACCATGATGAAAGAAGATAAAGTTTTACTTTTCCTGGATGATTTTGATGAAATCATGATGGAGAGAAAGGCTGAAACAGATGTTGCTTCCTGTAATCTGGAAACCCAGGAAATTATTCTCCATTACATCGGAAAATTTGAAAAAGAAGATCTCCTGATGGTAGGATCAGCCAATAGCGTTTCTGAAATTGATGAGGAGATTCTGGCACCGGGAAGATTTGACGTGATGATTCCTGTGTTCCCACCCAATGCAGCTGAAAGGTCTGAAATTATCCTGTATGCGATGACAAAAGATTTAGAGAAAGATTCTTTGCTCTATAAAATCCTTAAAAACAATAAAGCGGATAAAATTCCTTTCTGGCATAATATTGCTTCCCAGATGAAGGTGTTCAGCAATACAATGCTGATTGATTTTACCCAAAGTCTGAAGAAAAGAATCAAAAACCTGTATCAGAAGACGAAAAATGAAAATCTGAAGATCGATCAGAATATTTTGGAGAGAGCGCTACGAGATGCAGCCGGAAAACTTACCGAAGAATATCTGGACCAGATTGCGAGATTTCTGGGTGATGCCATCATTAATAATTTTGATGATTTTCAATTCAGAATTCAGGCTTTAAAAAAAGAATTAGACAGTTACAGAATCATAGAGCAACCGCCAAGAGAAATCGGTTTCCAGCATAATGGAGGAGACGAAGAGGGAAGTCAGGGATAAAAATTATGAGTTATAAATTGTGAGCCATAGCGATCGTTTCAATGACAAACTTTGCATATAACTTATAATTCATAACTCTAAACTCAGAACATTATGAACAGCATTTGGGAGCTTGAAACATTTTACAGAAAACGGGAGGTCATTATTATTGGTGCTGGTTTTACAGGATTATGGACTGCCATTTCTATTAAAGAGAAATATCCTGAAAAATCGATATTGATTATTGAAAGAAATTCCGTTCCGTTAGGTGCTTCAATGAGAAATGCCGGATTTGCATGTTTTGGAAGTTTAACAGAGGTCATTGCTGATGCTGAGAAGATGGGTTGGGATAAAACTTTGCAGCTTGTGAAAATGAGATTTGAGGGCTTAAAGAAAATCCAGTCTTATTTTAAAAATCCTGAAATTGATTTTGAACTGAACGGCGGCTATGAAATTCTCAATAATGAAGGTCCTTTACAAAAACTTGATGAGGTCAATCAAAAATTAAAAATCATTACCGGAGTTGAAAAAACGTATTTTTTGCATCAACAAAAAATCACAGAATTTGGGCTCGGAAAATCTGAATTTTTAATTGAAAATCCTTTGGAAGGAAGCCTTCATTCCGGGAAGTTACTACAACAGCTACTTAAAAAATGTTATGAGCTAAAAATAGAATTTCTTTTCGGAACTGAAGTAGAAAGCGTTGCTGAAGGTCCAAATGAAATTGAAGTTCAGCTTGCCAGAGATACTTCCATCTGTTGCCAACAAATTATTCACTGTACTAATGCTTTTGCACCAAAATTTTTAGAAAAAGAAGAAATAATTCCTGCCCGGGGACAGATTATTTTAACTGAACCAATAGAAAACTTAAAACTGAAAGGAACTTTCCATTATGATGAAGGATTTTATTATTTTCGGAATCTGGGAAACCGGATTTTGCTGGGTGGCGGAAGAAATCAGGATTTTAAAACAGAGGAAACCACAGCTTTTGAAACAACCGTATTTTTGCAAAATCATTTGGAGAACTTTTTGAAAGAGGTTATTTTGCCCAATCAGAATATTGAAATTTATCTGAGATGGTCAGGGATTATGGCGATGGGTTCAGAAAAAACTCCTATTGTAAAACAAATTTCCGACAGGCAGTTTTGTGCGGTCCGACTTTCGGGAATGGGGGTTGCACTGGCTCCCAAAATCGGAGAGATGGTTGCGGAAATGATCTAATGTAACAACAGCCTTGGATAGACATTTATGATGTGGAGAAATTTGAAGCTCGAAGCTGGAAGTTATTGAGACAAAAATCAAGCAATAAGAAAATTTTAAGTCCATAACAATCCTGTCAAAAAGACTAACAGTAAATTCTATCTTCCCTTTTCCATATTAGTTTCTTAACCCGAACTCAGGTCAACTTAATAACTTGTCCAATTCATTAAAATCCGCAACGACAATATCTAGCGTCATAAAACAAATATCCTTATTTTTGCAAAAATAAACATTCGTGATCAACAACGACCAGATAAAAGAAGTTCAATCCAGAATTGACGATCTCCATAAATATCTTCAGATTGATAAAAAGAAGATAGAAATAGCCAATGATGATGAAAAAACTGCTGCTCCTGAGTTTTGGGATAATCCTAAAACGGCAGAAGTATTTTTAAAGCAGCTGCGTTCCAAGAAAAAATGGGTGGAAGATTATGACGAAATCAATACTCAGTTTGAAGATCTGCAGGTATTGGCAGATTTTGCGAAAGAAGATCCTGATTCTGAAAAAGAACTGGATGAAACCTTTCCGCTATTACTTGAAAAAATCGAAAATCTTGAGTTCAAAAACATGCTGTCCAACGAAGGAGATGAGCTTTCTGCAGTTCTCCAGATTACAGCCGGAGCCGGAGGTACAGAAAGTTGTGACTGGGCTGCCATGCTGATGAGGATGTATACGATGTGGTCTGAGAAACAGGGGTATAAAATCCGTGAGCTCAACTTTCAGGAAGGTGATGTGGCAGGGGTGAAAACTGTTACTCTGGAAATCGACGGTGAATTTGCTTTTGGTTATTTAAGAGGGGAAAACGGGGTTCACCGACTAGTAAGAATCTCACCTTTTGATTCTAACGCAAAACGCCATACGAGTTTCGTTTCTGTGTATGTGTATCCTTTAGTGGATGATACGATTGAAATTAACATCAATCCTGCTGATATTTCATTTGAAACGATGAGGTCTTCCGGAGCCGGAGGTCAGAACGTAAACAAAGTTGAAACGGCTGTTCGTCTTCGTCACGCACCAACAGGAATTATTATTGAAAACTCAGAATCGCGTTCGCAGCTTCAGAATAAAGAAAAAGCGATGCAGTTGCTTCGTTCCAGACTATACGAAATGGAGCTGGAAGAACGTATGAAAGCCCGTAACGAGATCGAAGCCAATAAGATGAAGATCGAGTGGGGAAGTCAGATCAGAAATTACGTAATGCATCCTTATAAATTGGTGAAAGATGTACGTTCGGGGCATGAAACTTCAGATGTAGATGCTGTGATGAACGGAAACCTTACTCCATTCCTTAAAGCATTTCTGATGGCTGATGGAACGGCTGTTTCCGACGATGACTTCGACCTATAAAAATCATGTGAAGATTTAGTTAAAAACTTATAATTAATTTTCTTTTGAATTTTATTAAGCTTATTTTTGTTACTTATCAATACGTATGGAAGATTTCACAAGTTGGAAGGATTTATTAAACCCAGAATTTTACATTAAATTAGGAGGATTTTGGTTGATTTTGTTTATTATTTTTGCTGAAACCGGTCTTTTTGTAGGCTTTTTTTTACCAGGAGATTCTCTCTTGTTCGTTTCGGGAATTTATGCCGTAGATATTATCAAAGAGACTTTTGGCTCAACAGGGAGCGATCTTTTAGACACCACGATTTTAGCATCTGCTGTCGCACTTGCTGCTATTATAGGTAATGAAATAGGATATTATTTCGGAGTGAAAACCGGACCTGCTCTTTACAAAAAACAGGATACCATGCTTTTCAAGAAAAAGTATTTGTATCAGGCGCATGATTTTTTTGAAAAACACGGTGCCTTAGCTGTAATTATGGCAAGATTTTTACCGGTGGTAAGAACTTTCACCCCTATCGTTGCAGGGATTGTAAAGATGGATAAGAAAGAATTTTTAAGAGATAATGTTATCGGCGCTGTTTTATGGTCTTTTTTATTGATTTTTGCGGGACATTATTTAGATAAATTATTTATGGACCAGTTTGGCATTGATCTTAAAAAGAAACTGGAACTTATTATTATCGTCATCGTACTTGTTACAACACTGCCTATCGTTATTAAATTTTTATTTGGTAAAAAAGAAGATTTTTCCAAATATGAAAATCATTTCGAAAATAAAGAAGAAGATAAGTAAGCTTACTATTTACAATATTTTTAACCTGCTTTTTTAAGCAGGTTATTTTTTTATCCATTCCAGGATATTCGGATATATAATGCTGTCTCTTTTCTTTTTACTGAAAAAGCGGGGTGCATGCCCCGTGTTTTTCATAAAAATTAATTTGTGGGGAATATTTCTTGCTTCCAGTGCTGAGTCCAAAGCCAATCCCTGATGCTGATTCACCAGAAAATCCTGATTTCCCTGAAATAATAATGTCGGAACATTCGAAATATTGGCAATGGGACTTGCTTTTTGGAAGTCGTCGGATAATTGTTTTCTGTCAAATTTGGTTCCCACTACTTTTTGAATAGTAGGAGAGGTATATTTTGAATAAAAAGAATCCAGATACTCTTTAGAATAAAAATCGGTGGGTCCGCTTAGCGAGATGATTTTTTTTATTTGATCAGGATGCTGGTAGCCGTACAATAACGCTAAATGTCCTCCGGCACTTTCTCCAAGAAGAATATAATTATCAGCCTGCAATTCGGCTTTCTTGGCCAGAGAATTGAATTTATCAATAACCGCGGCAATATCATCCAGCTGTTCTTTGTAGGTTATTTTTTTAGATTTTGATACAAGCCTATAGTTCATATTAATGCTCGGAATATTATTCTTAAAAAGCATTTTCTGAATTTGTATCATATGCTCTTTTCTTCCATACTTCCACGCACCACCATGTACGATCAAAACAACAGGAGAATTTTCTGCATACTCGGAAGGTAGAAAAACATCCATCTTCTGTCTTTTGTGCTCTCCGTAGTTGAGGTTATAGATTTTTTGATCATTGTTTGTACCTACCCAAACTCTGAATCTTGTATTACATGAATTGAGTATAAAACTGATACTTCCCAAAACGAAAAAATGATATCTGAGAATTAATTTTTTCATACGCTAAATTAGTAAATATTAAAAAAACAAAAACAAGAAATGGTTTGCTTTCAGAATGTAAATGAAAATTTTAACTCCTATTCATTGAATAATAGTTTGTTATCACAGATTAATGATTTATTTTTTTTAATCAAAAGTAAATAACAGTATACCATTAAAGTAACTGTTTTTAATAATTTATTAGTTAAAGTTTTGATATTTATCTATTTATGTGAAGTAGTATATCAATGGTATACCCGTTTATTTGCACGACGCTTTAATTTTATTTCTCTTTGTGCCGAGAAATTTTAGTCTTTCCCTCAATAGATTTTAATTTCTTTTTCAAAGATTTCATTTGAAGCCAGACAGAAGATCATTCAACTTAAAAAATATTAATTAACAAACACAAAAATGAAAAAATTATCTCTTATTATTGGTGTGCTGAGTTCATCAATTGCCATTGCCCAAGTGGGTATAAGTACTTCCAATCCTCAAAGTACACTTGATATTACTGCTAAAAATGCGACGGGTAGTACAACTTCCGTTGATGGACTTTTAGTCCCGAGAGTGGACAGGCAAAGGGCTCAGAGTATGAAAAGTATTCAGACTTCTACTTTAATCTACATTAATAATATTTCTACGGGTACACAGACAGGAACAGCGATTTATGTGGATGCAGTAGGATATTATTTCTATGATGGTGCAGCCTGGGTAAAGTTACATAGTCCGGATAATGTAGCTCCAATCGGTAATTCTTTAAACATATATAATTCAAACGGTACCCTTACAGGTAACAGAACTGTAAGCCAGGCTGACAAAACATTAGCTTTTACCAGTACTGCGACAACAGGAACTAACCATTTTTCTATAGATGATAATACTTTGTCGGTAAATACAGTAAATAACAGAATAGGATTCGGTACAACGAATCCAAACGGAATTGTTGATATTTCAGTAGATAACAAAGGAGAAAATACGGAAAATGATTTCTACTTCGGAGGATATGGAACTTCTAAAAATCCAGCTATGATATTTAGATCTGCAAGCGGAACAGAGGCTGCTCCCGGCAATTTGAATATGGATGATGATATTGGTTCAATCTATTTTGCTCCAAGAGCAAACGGTAATTTCAATACTACTTTCGGATCTGGTATTATATCTAAGTATCGTGGGAATGGTATAACAGTACTTACAGATTTATCATTGAGAACGTCAAATCAGGAAAGATTAAGAATTGATGAAAATGGAAATGTAGGAGTAGGAACCAGTTCACCACAAACAAAGCTGCATGTTATTTCTGCAAATACCCCTAATTCTTACAGATATAATTTGATAGATGCACCTTCAACAAATGGCAATGGTGTTATTCTGGCATTGAGGAATACCTCTCCATTAGCTACCGGAAATATGTCTCTTTTAGGCTTTACCAATAGCGGGACAACATCCGGAGGTGCCAACTGGGCTATTGGTTCAATCCGTACCGGTACTTCAACAACGAATGGTAATCTGGAAGACTTTTATTTTGGGAACTCTACAGGAGGAACTTTAGTTGAGCGTTTTAGAATCAAAGGAGATACAGGAAATATGGGAGTAGGAACCTCTACACCACAAAGAAGATTACATGTAAATGGCGGACTTCAGATAACGAACGAATTAAATGTTGGAGGCAATGCAACGACGGCTGGAAATGCAGGAAATGCAGGACAGATTCTTACTTCCAGCGGTGCCGGAGCAGCTCCTGTCTGGAAAGATGCTGCTGCTGCTCAGTCCGAAGTAAATATAGCAGATGTAAAATTCCATTATATTAACGTTAATAGTAGAGACAATGGAACTTATACATTAGACGCAACTAATGGTCCAAATTATACAATTTGGGTTTCTCGCCCAAGATCAAGCGGTACTGATGTTAATTTACCAGCTCCGGAGACTCAACAACGAAGAACAATAAATATTATAGCCGCAGGAGATGGATCGGATAATTATCCTGTTAAGGTTAATCAGCCTCTTTATATAACAGATAGTCAGTCTATATCTCAAATCCCGGCGGGAAAAAGAGTTACCCTTTTGGCATCAAATACATTCGGTGCCAGATGGTATGTTATTATGAAAGATTTTTAAGATCTTATTGAGAAATAAGATATGTTTGTTTTTACACCCAAAAGCAGAGGTTTTCTAATGAATTCCTTTGCTTTGGATTATATAAATCTCACGAATATTTTTGATAATTATTCTAGAATTACTTTATTATTGCCATTGCCAATCCATCCGGTCTTCCGCCTATATCTAATTTGTTGATAACCTCCATGGTATTCAAATCGATTACAGCAACAAAATGATTTGGGGTACAGGACATAAAAAGTCTGTTTTTCCCACGATCCATAAACATGGCAGCTCCCTGCCCCGCATTGATTCTTTTTATTTCTTTTTCTGTGGAGACATCATAAAAAAGAAGCTCTCCGGTCTTTACACTCACAATGCATACAGATTTACCATCGGGAGTAAATTTTAAGCGATGAAGTCCTAAAACTTTAGTATCAATATCATTTTTGATTTTTCTTTTTTCCAGATCAATAACAATAATATGCCCGTCCGGTCTTGCTGTCCATAGTTCTTTTCCGTCTGCTGAGACATCAAACCCTTCAGCACCTGTTCCAACCGGAATTAAGGTCTGAACCCAATCCCATCTGGGCTTGGCATTCGGGGGTAAAATTCCTGTCGGAGGAACGGTAGGCTGCAGTAAAACATGATCAAAAATACTTACCGTCCCGGAATCTGTATTCGTCGTATAAAAATGTTCAGCATCAGGAGTTACATATAAAAGATGAGTCGTATTTTGCCCTGTTCCCATCGACCATTCGAGTTGATTTTCTTTTACATCATACCTTCCTACGGCTTTTGAACCCTGGGCTGTAAACCATAATTTATCCTTTAAATAAGCTAAACCGTGTGAACCATATAGAGGTCTGGTGTCTATATTTTTAAGAGGCTTTAAATTCCTGAGATCAATAACATTGATTTCATGAGCAGTACCGCCTGCGGTGTTGGCAACATAAGCAATAGAGCCGTCATCTGAAGTGGTGACTTCGTGCGGATCTTCTCCCACAGGAATTCTGGTGATTATTTTAAGAGAATTGTAATCCAGAACAACCATTTTATGATCTGCTTTGGATAAAGCTAAAATATATTGGGTCTGTCCAAAAATGAAATTCGAAATAAAAAAGGAAACGAGTAAAGCAAGAATTTTCATAATAATAAGTAAAAGTCTCTCTTTTGATGGAATAATGAAGGGTTTGTTAAAATCATTTTAAAATAAAAATAAGTTGTTTTAAAATGGAATATAATCATCTTAAAAATCGAATTAAATAGCTATTTTTGCTCAACTTAACAAATATTAAAAAAATATTAAAATTTATGGCATCTGGTTTTTTTGCAATTTTGGATGATATCGCTGCTTTAATGGATGATGTGGCGGTTACAAGTAAAATAGCAACTCAGAAAACAGCAGGGATTTTAGGAGATGACCTTGCAGTAAATGCTGAAAAAGCGACCGGTTTTCTTTCTTCAAGAGAATTACCGGTGTTGTGGGCGATTACAAAAGGATCTTTTATTAACAAATTGATCATTTTGCCTGTCGTTTTTCTGCTCAACTGGCTGTACGCTCCTGCCATTAATTATGTATTGATTCTGGGAGGGCTGTATTTAGCTTTTGAAGGAGTTGAAAAAATTATAGAGTTTCTTTTTCACCGTGATAAAGAAGGTCATGAGGTAGCGGAAGAGATTAAGGAAGATGAAAAAAGTTCTGAAGAGATAGAAAAAGCGAAAGTAAAATCAGCAATTACGACAGATTTTATTTTATCAATTGAGATTGTAATTATTGCTTTAGGGACTGTATTGGAAGAGAGCCATCCATTTATTACTCAGATTTTAGTGACGAGTTTGGTTGCATTTATTGCTACTGTCGGGGTTTATGGAATTGTGGCTTTAATCGTAAGAATGGATGATGCCGGATTTAAATTAATCAAAAAAAGTAATGATAAAGGGTTTTTCGGAAAACTTGGTCATTTATTGGTAAAAGCATTACCTATTGTTATTAAGGCATTGGGAGTAATCGGAACCATTGCTTTGATCATGGTAGCGGGAGGTATTTTTGCCCATAGAATAGAGTTTCTTCACCATTTTCTGGAGTCCTGGTCTTCAAATGAGATACTTACGATCTTAAAAGAAATGATCCTGGGACTTGGAGGCGGTTTGATTGCCGTAGCTATTTTCACAATGGGAAAAGGTGTTGTTTCTTTGGTTAAAAAGTAAATAGAAATTTGATAAATAATGAAAAATTGGCGGCTTCAAGAATTGAAGCCGCCAATTTTTTTATCTTAACCTTAAGTTTTAAATGGTACTAATCCTGTCCGTTCATTGTTTTGATAAAACCTTTTTCATCATATTCAAGTTTCCGGACTTTAAGGCTTCTCAGATGATTTTTGCCCCCGGAAGGTTTACTGTCGTGATAAAATAAATACCATTTATGATCAATCTCAACAATACTGTGATGGGTTGTCCAGCCTGTAACAGGAGTTAAAATTTCACCCTGATATGTAAATGGCCCGTAAGGATTGTAACCGATTGCATAAACAAGCTTGTGAGTATCGCCGGTAGAGTAGGAAAGATAATATTTCTTATTGTAGGTATGTATCCAAACCCCTTCGAAAAAACGACGGTCATGATCTCCGGCTTTCAATGGGTTTCCTTTTTCGTCTAAGATCTGAATATCCCTAGGCTTTTCAGCAAACTCAAGCATATTTTGACTTAATAAAGCAATTTTCGGAGACAATGCATTTTCCTGATCATTCGGTTCTTTAGCCTGAGCTAAAGGTTCATTATCTCTGTATTTTTCTAACTGACCGCCTTTCAGTCCTCCAAAATAAATATAGTATTTGCCGTTATCTTTAAAAACAGCAGGATCTATACTGTAACTTCCTTTAATGGGTTTTTTTTCTGCTGTAAAAGGACCCTCCGGTTTATTGGAAACGGCAACTCCAATTTTAAAATTACCTTCTTTATCTTTTGCCGGAAAATAAAGATAAAACTTACCGTTTTTCTCAGCAACATCGGGTGCCCAGAGTTGTTTTTCTGCCCATGGAATATCTTCTAACTTTAAAACTGTCCCGTGATCTTTTGTCTTTTTCTGACCTATATGATCGAGTGAAAGGACATGATAATCTTTCATATTGTAATGCCCACCATTAGTAGGATCTTTTACTTCGGTATCAATATCATGAGAAGGATAGAGGTAAATTTTATTATTAAAAACATGAGCAGAAGGATCGGCAAAATATAGATCATCAAATAAATATCTTGGTGCTTCCTGAGCATAAGAAATTTGTGAAAATAATAAGAACGTAAAAATTTTCTTCATGAGTAAAAGTTATGAACTGAATTATTGTATTGAAATGCCGTTGACATAAGCAAGTTTTATTTTGGCGGCGTCAACGAACTCCGAATGATTGAGATCAATCTCATTTTCTGTTTTTAATTTATCGTAAAGGCTTAGAATTTTCCCTTTGTATCCACAATTTCTGATAAAGTTATTAAAAAAGATTTCAGACGTATCCTGATCTGCAAAACATAATAAAAAATCGAGAGGACTTAAAGAATGTCCGGAATACCGGTTAAATTGTGTTCCGTTATGTTTAAGAAATTCAATGGCGTCTTCTTTAGAATTAAACAGATCGAAAACCGGCAGTGCATATTTCTGAATATTTTTAGTAATTTCATTCACGGAATTTTCAAAAGAAAGACCCGCCAGATTCCATCTTTTCCATGTCTGAAGGGGAGTAAGGTAGCCCAGATGGTTTCCGTAAATCAATCCGGAAGAGAATTCATTTTTGGTATGCTCTATTTGCCATTTCTTTAATCTTTTGGAATAAACAGCGATATTCGGAATTATCATAATATGAGACGAATGGTTGATAAAACTCGTTTCAAAAGTGATTTCAAAGAAGATATCTTTGTCTGCTGCTATTTTTTTGAGCCGTTGTCCTTTTCTGAAAATTTCAAAACCTTCGAGGTGATTGGCTACCGCGTTGCAGGCGTTTAAGAGTATGGTTTTTGAATCCATTAATTTCTGTAAATATTTTGGTGTTTAAGCAAATATAAAAGAAAATTTATGGATAAATAAAATGGGGGCTTGAAAAAGTAGCATTAATTAATATTTGCCACAGAATTTTTTAACATTATCATCAAAAGAGTAGACAACAGTTAGAAATAATGCATCATGTTCAGTGAAATTGGTTTGCTTTAAAAATTTTCTATGGGCTATTTCGTAAACATTATCATGAACTTCCATAAATTTAATCTGCATTTCTGGATCGGGATATGTTTCTTTCGCTATAGCAAAACACGAATCATCGATTTCGAACTCTCTTCTAATAAAATCGCAAAGACTTAAATTCTGCTTATCTAAACGATCTAAAAGAATGGTTAATTTTTTTCGATCATTTTCATGTTCTATTCTAGGAAGAATTTTTTCACGAAATGAATTATTTGATATATCTTTTACTTCAGTCTTAATTCCTTGATTCCATAAATTTTGCTTTTCTTTTTTACAGGAAATAAATAGAATTAATAGAGAAATAAATGAGAATATTGATTTCATAGTTTAATTTATTTTTCAAAATTAAACGACATAATTGAGCATAAAAAAAGGATTCCCGTAAGAATCCTTTATATATTTAGTTGAATAAATCTTTCACTTTATCGAAGAAAGTTTTTTCTTTTCCGGATGGTTCTGCAACCATTTCTCCGCTTGCCATTTGCTTTTCGAAGAAATCTTTTTGATCTTTCGTCAGCTTCTGCGGAGTCCAGACATTGATATGAATAAACATATCACCCTTTCCATAGCTGTCGATACTTGGAAGACCTTTTCCGGCCAGCCTTAATATCTTTCCGGATTGAGTTCCCGGATCAACCGTGATTTTCACTTTACCACCTACAGTTGGAACTTCTTTCTTAGTTCCCAAAGCTGCTTCAGCGAATGAAACATATAATTCCTGATGAAGATTATCGCCTTCTCTCTTAATTACTTTATCTACTTCTTCCTCTACAATAACCAGCAAATCTCCTGCTATTCCTCCAAAAGGAGCATCATTCCCTTTTCCTCTTACATTAAGCTGAATACCGTCTCTTGCTCCGGCAGGAATATTAATGGTAATTTCCTCCTCATCTTTTACCAGACCCTGAGCATTCGCTCCGGCAGGAATTTTATCTGCAACTTTTCCGATTCCCTGACAAGTTCCGCAGGTTGTCTGAGTCTGCATCTGCCCAAACATCGTGTTCATTACTTTCACCTGAACCCCTGAACCGTTACATGTAGGACAGGTTTTTGAAGTGGCTCCTTCTGCCATCTTCATTTTTTTTACTTTAATGGTTTTTTGAGTTCCGTTTACCATTTCCTCAAGGTTCAGCTTGATTCTGATTCTTAAATTAGAACCTTTTACCTGCTGACGGCCTCCGCCGCCACCTCCGAATCCTCCGAAACCGCCACCGAAAATATCTCCAAACTGGCTGAAAATATCTTCCATGTTCATTCCGCCTCCGAAACCTCCGCCACCAAAGCCTCCGTTTCCGCCAACTCCGGCATGACCGAACTGGTCGTATCTTGCACGTTTTTGTTCGTCACTCAATACTTCGTAGGCTTCTGCTGCTTCTTTAAATTTTTCTTCAGCTTCTTTATCACCCGGATTTTTATCTGGGTGAAACTTGATCGCCATTTTACGGTAAGCTTTCTTTATTTCGTCGGCTGAGGCAGATTTGCTGATCTCAAGAACCTCGTAATAATCTCTTTTTGACATGTCTTTATAATTGTTATTGATAAATGAAGTGGTTACCTTAAGCCGTAGCTTATAGCATTTATCATTTATTAATATTAATTACCCGTTACTACTTTTGCAAAACGAATTACCTTATCACCTAAAGTATATCCGGTTTCAATTACATCTACAATTTTGCCCTTCAGATCATCTGATGGTGCAGGAATTTGAGTGATCGCTTCATGGAAATCTACGTTAAAGCTGTCTCCGGCTTTTACTTCCATTGTTTGCAACCCTTTTTCAGTCAGTTTGTTTTTGAATTTATTATAAATTAATTCAACACCCTGAAGATCTGCAGAATTTCCGTTTTTAGCAATTTCTTTAATCGCTCTTTCAAAATCATCCAATACTCCAAGCATAGAGATCATCATATCCTGATTGGCATACTGAAAGAATTCCATTTTCTCTTTTGAAGTTCTTTTTTTATAGTTTTCAAACTCAGCGTATAATCTGATGTAACGGTCTTTCTCTTCTGCCAAAAGTTCCTCCGCAGAAGGTTTTGCTGTCACATTTTCTTCAGCTACCGCTTCGTTATGAATATTTGTATCTTCTTGATTATTGATGCTTTCTTCGTTAATATCCTGATTTTCCATAATTCAATATTTATTTTCATTATTGTTTGACAAAGATTCTGCCAAAGAAAAAATAATGACATTTAGGCAGAATTTCGTTCTTGGTTTATCATTGCTGTTTTTTTGACTTATAATAAACCATGAAGAATTCCCTTCCATCGGAGGGCGGAAAACATTCTGAAAATTTTTGAAGAAGTGGTTTAAATACACGAATAACCAACGGTATTTTTCAATGTATAAAATTCACCATTGACTATTCTCCAAAAAATGTCTGATACAGTAAGTAAAGATTTAAAATGATAATAATGACAGAAATAATCCACACAGAGATTTTTAAAATAGGCTTATTTACGAATTCTCCCATTTTAGCTTTATCATTTGTGAACATAACAAGTGGAACTACGGCAAAGCTCAGCTGCATTGACAAAATTACCTGACTTAAAACCAATAATTCAGTTGTACCTTCTTCACCATACAGAATGGCCACAATTAACGCAGGAATTACAGCAATCAATCTTGTAATAAGACGTCTCAGCCATGGTTTTAACCTGATATTTAAAAAACCTTCCATCACAATCTGGCCGGCTAAAGTTCCTGTTAATGTCGAATTTTGGCCGGATGCCAGTAAAGCAATCGCAAATGCAATACTCGCCATAGAAGCGCCCAGAATAGGCGTTAACATTTTATAGGCATCATGAATATCCGCCACGTGTTTATTTCCTGTGACGTGAAAAGTTGCTGCTGCAAGGATTAAAATAGCTCCGTTAATAAAAAAGGCAAGCATTAATGAAACTGTACTGTCTAAAGTCGCAAATTTTATAGCTTCTTTTTTCCCTTCTTTATCACGGGTATAGTCTCTTGTTTGTACGATACTGCTGTGTAGATAAAGGTTGTGGGGCATTACGGTTGCTCCCAGAATTCCGATCGCAATATAAAGCATTGCCGGATTTTGAATGATTTCTGCTTTTGGAACCAACCCGCCCAGAATTTCGTTAAAGGCTGGTTGAGAAATCACGATTTCGTAAATAAAACAGGCAAGAATAATAAAAATTAATCCGCCCACAATACTTTCTATCCATCTGAAACCTTTGGATTGCAGCAAAAGAATAATAAGCACATCTACGGTGGTAATCACAATTCCCCAGGTGAGTGGAATATGGAAAAGCAGGTTCAGAGCAATTGCAGATCCGATAACTTCTGCGAGATCACAGGCAGCGATGGCTATTTCACAGAAAACCCAGAGCATAAAATTGGTTTTAGGACCAAAATGATCTCTGCAGGCCTGAGCCAAATCTCTTTCTGCCACCACGCCCAGTTTTACCGACAAATGCTGTAAAACCATCGCAAAAATATTGGAAATTAAAATAACCGAAAGCAGGGTATACCCGAATTGTGCTCCTCCCGCAATATCTGTAGCCCAGTTTCCCGGATCCATATAGCCGACAGCTACCATCAGTCCCGGGCCGGCAAAAGCAAGATATTTTCGCCAAAAACTTGCGTTTTTAGGAACTTTTACCGATGAATAGACTTCTGATAAGGAATGAGATGTTTTATCTTTACGCCAGGCGTTTTTTAAATTCAAATTCATAAATGTTAGAAATGACTAACAAATGTAATTAAATAAATGAAAACCACAAAACACTCAAAAAGAAAAATCCCGAAAAATAACTTTCCGGGACTTAATTTTATGGGTTGTCAGTAATTTATTTTGCAAATCTTACCGACATCTTTCTGTCTGTAGCTCTTTCTGCATCAGAAGCTTTTGCATCTACTTTAGCAAATTGGCTTCCGTATCCTTCAGCATCTAAAACCTGAGCTCCCACTCCCTGCTTACCTAGCCAGTCTTTGATGAAAGCTGCTCTTTCTTTAGATATTTTTAGGTTTACAGCTTCATTTCCTGTCTTATCAGTATAACCGCCGATTTTAATTTTTGCTTCAGGATAAGCCTTTAAAATAGCAACCAAATTTTGCAACTGACCTTCAGATCCGGCTTCAAGTTGATTTCCACTTCCTGTTTTGAAATTTACGTGATCGAAATCATACCATTTATCCTTTAAAGCAGCGTCATTTGCAGCATTTTTATAACCATCGGATTTCAGGAAGGCAATCATTTGATCTTCAAGTCCGCCTTTGTAACCTTTCAGTGCTGTACCGTTCAGATCAATATTTTCATCTACTTTAGAGGTTGGTGCCGCTGCTGTACTTGTATCGGAAGTGACAGTGGTGTCAGAAGAGGTTCCTGTAGAGTCTGTAGCTACAGTAGTTGTAGTGGTGGTTTCTTTCTTTTCACACTGTTTCCATAGAAAATAGCCTGCAGCGATTAAAAGTAAAAGCGGAAGCAACCATTTCCAGATCGAGCCCCCGCTGTCATTATTTCGTTCAGGAAAAGTTCCGTTAGAGGTTGTACTTCTTGTTACTTCTACTTTCGGCTCTTCATGAGGAGTTGTTTTTATCGCATCATTATCATTGTCAAATTTGTAACCTTTGGCCCAGTCTCCGATATTTAAGGAGGCTAAAGAGAGTCCGGCTGGTAATAGTGTGGAAACAATCCCTTTTTGGTCACTCAATAAGCTTGAAATTCCGGATTTGTCCAAATTATTGTCTGCAGCATATTTTCCGATAGAGCCTACCGTAGCTCCTGTTACCAGATTTAATAAAGAGCTTGATGAATTATTACTGATTCCTGCAAAAGATGCAATAGAATTTACCAATCCGCTAAGTTTGTCACCAAAAATAGAGGATAACAAAGTTGAAATAATGGAATTATCAGAAGATCCTCCTAATAAATTTCCTAAAATTCCACTGGATGAAGCATTGGTGATGGCATCAAGTACTCCGGGGTTATTGGAATTGTTGGCTAATCCTCCGACAACAGCAGGCAACAGACCACTGATTGCTTTGGAAATACCTGATTCACTTTCTCCAAACTGAGAGGCAGCCTGAGATACTAAAGCGGGACCTAATTGTCCTTTAATTAAATCAATGACGTTTAAAGACATAATAAATTATTTTGAGATTAATGTTGTATAAATTTAATCAAAAATTCTTCCAAATATTTAATATCAAAAAAAAATCTTTAAAAATTACATGAATTTTTAAAGATTTGTTAATTTTATTAAGTTGAATTTTAGTATGCTTTAGCGAATAAAACTCGTCTTTTTGAAGGTTTTCCTGAAATTAAAGAAACGCCTTCTTCAATATCGTCATCTAAAGGAATACATCTGATCGTTGCCTTGGTTTCATCCTTTATCTGCTCTTCTTCTTCTGCTGTTCCGTCCCAATGAGCATAGATAAATCCACCTTTCTCTTCTAAAACGTTTTTGAACTCTTCGTAAGTGTCAACTCTTGTGATGTTGTCTTCTCTGAAGTTTGCTGCTTTCGTATAAAGATCGTTTTGAATAGTCTTTAATAATTCTTCGATATAAGAATCTAATCCGTCGATTGAACGCACTTCTTTCGTTAAATTATCTCTTCTTGCAATTTCTACAGATTTGTTTTCTAAATCTCTTGGTCCCATTGCAATTCTTACAGGAACACCTTTTAATTCGTATTCCGCGAATTTCCAGCCTGGTTTGTTCTGTGTATCATTATCGAATTTCACAGAAATTCCTTTTGCTCTCAGCTTAGCCTGAATATCCAATGCTACTTCACTGATCTGGTTTAATTGCTCTTCACCTTTGAAGATAGGAACAATTACCACCTGAATCGGAGCCAAAGTTGGAGGCAATACCAATCCGAAATCATCCGAGTGTGTCATGATCAAAGCTCCCATCAAACGAGTTGATGTTCCCCAAGATGTTGCCCAAGCGTGCTCTATTTTTCCTTCTTTATTGGTGAATTTTACGTCAAATGCTTTTGCGAAATTCTGACCTAAGAAGTGAGAAGTTCCTGCCTGAAGAGCCTTTCCATCCTGCATTAATGCTTCAATACAATAGGTTTCATCAGCTCCTGCAAATCTTTCAGAAGGTGTTTTTAACCCTTGAATTACCGGCATTGCCATAAAGTTTTCTGCAAAATCTGCGTATACTTTATTCATTTTTTCTGCTTCTTCTACAGCTTCATCTTTAGTTGCATGAGCGGTGTGCCCTTCCTGCCATAAAAACTCTGCTGTTCTGAGGAATAAACGGGTTCTCATTTCCCAACGGACAACATTTGCCCACTGGTTGATCAATATCGGTAAATCTCTGTAAGACTGAATCCAGTTTTTATAGGTATTCCAGATAATTGCTTCTGAAGTAGGACGTACAATCAGTTCTTCTTCAAGTTTCGCATCCGGATCTACAATAAGTTTTGATGGGTTGTTCGGATCTGTTTTTAATCTGTAGTGAGTAACTACTGCGCATTCTTTAGCAAAACCTTCTGCATTTTTTTCTTCAGCCTCAAACAAGCTCTTGGGTACAAAAAGCGGGAAATAAGCATTAACGTGACCTGTTTCTTTGAATTTTTTATCCATTTCGTCACGCATTTTCTCCCAGATTGCATAGCCATATGGTTTGATAACCATGCATCCTCTTACTCCTGAGTTTTCAGCTAAGTCAGCCTTAACAACCAACTCATTATACCATTTGCTGTAATCTTCGCTTCTTGAGGTTAATTTTGCCATTATTTTTTTTAATTTTTTTAACTTTTTCCTATTATTGTTATCTAAAAATAAAAATCTATTTTTGATAGATTTTTTGTACCGGTGTTTGGTACATTTTTGGTACAGATTGCAAATATAATTTAAATTAAAAATCTTTACGTTATCATGAAAAGAAATATACATAAAAATTTACTCGGTATGTTAAAGTCTAAAGGGATTTTAGCAATATCAAGTGGATTACTGCTTATGTCTTGTGGTGCTCAGATGGGTGGGTATAGCGAGACCGATGGGGTTTACTATGATCCCAACAAGGATACACTACCGGAAGGCGTGATTATTAATGATGGCGGAAACAGAGTAGGTCAATACTACGATTATTATCAGGACTCAAACGTTATTCAGAATGCTGAAGCAAACTCAAGAGAAAACAGATATGATTCTTGGAATGATTATAATACCAATGGAACAGCTACGGATTCTGACTGGGGAAATTTTGCAGGATCTCAGACAAACTACTACGATAATTCTTGGGGATGGGGATCTCCTTGGGGTTGGGGTGGTGGCTACTATAGTCCGTACTGGGGAATGAACAGAGGCTGGGGCTGGGGTCTTGGCATGTCTTGGGGCTGGGGTAATTCCTGGGGCTGGGGCGGAGGCTGGAATATGGGCTGGGGATACTCACCTTATTGGGGAGGAATGTATGATCCTTTCTGGGGAGGTTATGGATATGGTGGCTGGTATGGCGGCGGATACTGGGGAGGTGGATACTGGGGTAATGGCTATTACAACAGACCAATGTACAGAAGAAGCGGCTCCGATGGCAGAGGATTTAACAGCTATAGTAATGTAGCAGGTTTCAGAAATAATAGCAACAATACGATCATCAGAAATAGTGGCGGCTTTAGAAACAGTAATACTTCAGGAGCTTCAGGATTCAGAGGATCTAACAATACCGGAGGTTTCAGACAGGGAAATTCAAACGGAGGATTCAGACAGCAAGGTAATATGAACGGAGGTTACAGAAACCAAGGTTTCAGAAATCAGAACCCTCAGACCAGACCTAACTACAATTATCAACAGCAATCACAACCGCGATACAGAAACGAGGGCTTCAGATCAAATGACAGCAACAGTGGTTTCAGATCAAATGGCGGCTTCAACAACTCTGGAGGCGGTGGCTTTAGAAGCGGCGGTTCATCTGGTGGAGGCGGTGGCTTCAGATCCGGCGGTGGAGGCGGCGGAGGCGGCTTCAGAAGATAATTATCAAATTTAATAACTATTCAAAAAAATAATGTTAAAAAAATCTTTAGTATTAATGAGTATTTCTGCCGCATTTTTTGCGCAGGCTCAGGATGTTTCTGTGATAAGAAATTCTATCGATGTTTATTCCAGCTCTCCAAATATTGGGTCTGCTAAATTCAATGCGATGGGAGGCTCTAACGGAGCTTTAGGAGGTGATGCAAATTCTTTGCTGACAAACCCCGCAGGTTTAGGGGTTGCTATTTCAGGAGAGATCTCGGGAACATTATCCATTTTGAGCAATAAGAATACCTCTTCTTTGGCTGGTTCTTCTTTTGGATATAAAACCAATAAAGGAGATCTTGGAAATGTAGGTGCTGTAATGACTTTCCAGTTGATGACGGAAAGTGCATGGAAGTTTATCAATGTCGGAGTTAACTATTCAAATCAGTCTATTGAAAATTATATAGAAACTCCGGGAAACAGTAATTTGATCTACGATTTCAACAATGGAAACAGTTCATCATTAGGAAGACATGCCTACGACCGATACGGATATATGTCAAAAACAAGTGTTGGGGTAGGAGCTAACTATAATCATAATTTATATATTGGAGCCGGATTGAATTTCTTTAATTCATCTATTGATCAGTCTGATACTGCAGCTTTTACTTCTCTTCAGACGGGAGCTTCAGAATATTTCAGTAAACAGAATACTCCTTTTTATGAAAGAGGAAATGGTTTTTCAGCTTCCTTAGGGGTGATTGGAAAGCTAAGTCCTAACTTCAGAGTGGGTGCTGCTTTGGAAACGCCTACTTTCTGGAATATCGACAGAAGTTATAATTTTTATAATGATGCGATTTATGGAGACGACTATGCTATTGAAAACAGAAAATTCACATCTCCGCTTAAGGCGACTGTGAGTGCTGCGTTCATTGCAAGTAAAAGTTTTTCTTTAAATGTTGACTACAGTCTTGGATTGACAACTCCTAAATATAAAGTATACGGTGTTGCTGAAACAGAACTGAATGATTTCTTTAAAGAAAATTATAAAAATGTATCTGAATTAAGATTGGGAGCTGAATACAGATTAAAACAGTTCAGATTGAGAGGAGGTTATGCTTTCACATCGAATCCTCTTGATGCATTGACGATCAGTAGTTTCAATAATGATGGTTCTGCGTCAGACAGATCATATAGCAATCTTATGCTGAATAACAGAAATGCTCTGTCTTTCGGTCTTGGATATGATTTCAAATCATTCTATATCGATGCGGCTTATCAGAATATCAGTTCTAAATATACCAATCCTTTCTTAAGAGGAGTTGTGAACGATAATGTTGAAGCAGGCTATTATTCTCCAAATAATCTTATATCGAGTGATTCTTACGCGGTATCGGATGTGAAAAATAACAGAAATAATTTCTTTCTTACATTTGGCTGGAAGTTCTAAATTTCGGATAATGTAATAAGTCATAAATAAAAAGCTCTGTATCAGATTGATGCAGAGCTTTTTTGTTTTTATTAATCCGGATTTTGAATCAGGTTGGGTTGAATTTGTATTTGCTGTTCAGGAATATATTCTATCGTTCTGTTGTGGTTATATGGGACAGTATAGAACGGGTTAGTTCCGTTTAAGTGTGTGCCAGGATAGTTTCTGTCGAGATCTAATTTGTTTCTAAAGACATCATACTTTCTATGGGCTTCAAAAGCAAGTTCAAGTCTTCTTTCCTGAAGTACGACATTCAAAGCGGTTTGACCCGTTGGTACAGAATTATATATCGGTATACCGGCTCTTGTTCTGATAACATTTACGTCTGCAAGTGCTGACATTGTATTTCCTTTTTTAGCATAAGCTTCAGCCCTGTTAAGATATATTTCTGCTAATCTTATAACAACGGGAGACCATAATTGAGGAACGCCCTCCTGCATTGAACATTTTAAAACATAAAATTTAGGATAGCCATTTCTTTTTTCCATGTCATTATCAAGATATACATAGGTTTTAGTACCGCCGGAATTGATAAAATAATAGCTGGTTTTATTAGGTGTTACTTCTGTCATCACCTGATAGTTCACATTATTCCATGTGAAAAAAGTATTTCCATTTTGCTGAAATGTAGGCTGATACTTATAGTTATAAGTGATGTTTCCGGATGCGTTGTTTTCTTTCTGAGCCCAATAAGCAACGGGGATCAATGGTGTTTTGTATTTGGGTGATATAAACTTTAATCTGGCGTCTTCCGGATGTTCATTAATAAGATCCAGATAAGTAGATGAGGGATACATCTCACCCCAACCCACACTCTGGATATTTACATACATAGATCCTATCGTGTTCCAGCCATCGCTATAGTCACCGTCTTTATTGTATTTAAATGCAAAAATAGTTTCCGTATTATTTTCAGGGGCTTTAGTTGCGTAAGAAGGCAATTCTGTTCTGGGCAGCATCATGTATTTTCCGGAACTGATAACCTTATCGGCATATTCAATTGCTTTGTCATTGTTCTCCATATACAGATATACTCTTGAGAGCAGGGCCTGTGCAGATTCTTTAGAAGCATATATATTTTTCTTATCGAGGGTCATTAATTGTTCTGCTTTTTTCAGATCACTGACTACCTGGTCATATATTGCCCCAACAGTAGCCCTTGGGGGAAGATCGTTTACATCATCAGTGGTTTTCAATGGTATTCCAAGATTACTGGTCCCTTGATTATAAGGTCTTCCAAATACATTTACTAATGAGAAATATACATAAGCTCTTAAAAAATAGTTTTCACCTATCAGTTGGTCAGTTGCAGCATCTTTTCCTTCAGGAACTTTAGATATAACCCTGTTGCAGCCTACTATGGCTTTGTAGCCTGAACTCCAGATGATATTGGTACGGCTGTTGTTTTTGATTCCTCTGTAATTATAATAGTAGAAAAATTGATCGGATGTTGTTCCGCTGATGTCTATATTATCTCCTGCGTATTCGCCTACCCGGTATAGGTTGTTGAAAAAGCCACCGCCCTCTGCATCACCTTTTAATAAAGCATAATTTCCGAGGGTTATTGTCTGTAATCCTGTTGCGTCACCCAGTATGACTTCAGACTCCTTAGAATCATAGGGGGATCGATCTATATTGCATGAAGCTAATGATAATAATAGTAATGGGATAAATAATTTTTTCATAATTGTTTAAATTTTAAAATGAGAAATTAAAACCTAAAGAAAATCTTCTAGGGATAGGATAAATAGCTCCTGCAAGCCCTGAATGGGAGGTTTGTCTATCTGCTGCTCCAATTTCCGGGTCTACACCTGAGAATCTGGTAATTGTAAATAAATTTTCTGCCATGATGTAAATACCTGCAGATTTGATGTGAATTTTTTCAGTTAAAGATGTTGGGAAATTATATCCCAGTCTTACGGATCTTAATTTGACATAGCTGGCATCTTCCAGATAACGTGATGATGGTCTGTTGCTTAAGCTGTTACTGTCATAATTGGCCACAGGATGTGTAGCGATGTCTCCTGGTTTTTCCCACCTGTTCCAGCCGTTTTTTAGAACCATTTGGTTGTAATAGGGGTAAGCACCGTCAGAATCAAAGAATTCTCTGTAAAAATTATAGATTTGTCCTCCTTGTGAAAAATAAACATTAGCATTAAGATAGAAGTTTTTAATGGTCAGATTGGTTGTTACGGATCCGTAATAATCCGGTGTAGTTGTCCCCACGACCTGTACTGTGGCCTGGTTGTAACTTGTTGTTAAACCTCTGCTTCCATCGGGATTGATGACCTCCCACTGGGCTGAACCTGTATTAGAGTCTACTCCCATCCATTTTCTCATATAGAAAGAATTTACATCGTAGTCCGGTATTGCTACATGATAATTATCAAGCACTTGTATGCTGTTGTTTCTCGTTGATATTACATTGTTTTTATAAGTACTGATGTTGAATCCTAAATCCCAGGTGACATTATTATTTCTGATAATGGAGTAGTTGAAATTAAATTCCCAACCCTTATTTTTTACATCTCCTACATTTAAATATTGTTTGTCGACACCCGTTAATGCCGGAAGGGTTACCAGCATCAGTAAGTTTTTCGTTTTATTATTAAAGTAATCGATATTTAAGCTTAATCGGTTGTCAAAAGCTTTAATATCTGTACCAATATTGTTTTGATAGATTGATTCCCAGGTTAAATTAGGATTTCCCAGCTGGCTCCATGTTGCCCCAATTTGCCCATCATACTTTTGAACCAATGCATATAAATCCTGCCATCCGTAATTAGGGCTTGGTGTATTTCCTACAAGACCTCTGCTTGCTCTTAGCTTCCATTCGTTGATGGCTTTTATACTAAAGAATTTTTCTTTATGAACATTCCACCCCAAGCTGTAAGAGTAAAATAAACCATTCCTTTGGCTTGCACCGAATGCTGAGGAAGATTCACTTCTTAAAGATCCTTGAATAAAATATTTTTTATCATAAACATATTCTGCATTAAACAAAAGGGCATTGTATGCTCTGTCGAATTTTGTACCTCGTGGTATTGCTCCGGAGGCGGCACCGGTGTCAAAAAGTTCAGTCCCGGGCACAATACCGTATACGCCTGCATTGGATGATTTATAAAATCTGTCACTGTATTCATATGCTGCTAGTGCGTTTACATTATGAACTCCAAAATCTTTATCAAATCTCAACATCTGGTTAAAAAACTTACTGATGTCTCGTAAGTTAGATTCTCTTAAACCTCCTTTGTTACTATTCCCGGATATGGATCTTGGGTCTGTATAATAAAAATCATCATAGTTTTTATATGTAACATTATTGGTTGTAATAAACTTCAGGTAATCTGTGATTTTGATTTCGGCATCAAGATTTCCGATAAGGTCTAATTGATTGCTTTTTCCGTAATTCCACTGTAAATCATATAAATAGTTGGTGTAATCCCTTCCATACCAGGCTCCTGTGAATTTGTCATCAAGTCTTTTTAAGTTTCCATCGGCATCTCTTGGGTTGTCCCAGGGATTATTGAGATACATTTCAAAAAGAGAACCTTGCGTATCTTTTTTTGCTGTATATGATAAGCTGACCTTGGGTTTTATGATCAGCCATGGTTTTATTGTTTGTTCGTGATTGATTCTAAAAGATAATCTGTTGAAGTCGGTACCTTGAATAGTTCCGGTTTCATTATAATAGTTTCCTGAAACATAGGTTTTGGAAGTAGGTGAGCCGCCCCTGAAATCGACGGTATAGTTTTGTACCATTCCTGTTTGTGTACCATTTTTCAGCCAGTCGTAGCCGGGTGCTCTCAATTCTTTTGGAATAGCAGGAGCATTTTTTAATGAAGTGAAATAATCATATAGTTGCACACCGTCCATTAATTTAAAACGGCCGTTGTTGAAGGTGTTGAATGAGTTATTCATGGAGACATTCAGGCTGCCTTTTCCTGAGGTTCCTGTTTTTGTAAATACCTGAACAATCCCATTGGCCCCGCGGGAGCCATATAGTGCAGTTGAGGTTGCATCTTTTAGGATGTTGATACTTTCAATTTGATTGGGATCCAGATTGGGAACGTCTGGCATCATTACGCCATCCACAACCCAAAGAGCTTGGCTGGGACCATTGATTGTAGCAGTCCCTCGAATTCTTACAGTAGCGGCTGATCCGGGACCTCCTCCTCCTTGCATAATTTGAGCTCCTGCAGCTTTACCCTGTAATAAACTGGAAACATCTGAAGTGCTGGCATCCTTTAATTTCTTATCAGAAATGATTGAAACAGCTGCGGTAAGACTGGATTTTTTCTGAACCTTATATCCTACAATAACAACGTCTTCAATTGCGGTTTCTTTCAAAGAATCTTTTTCCTTGATCGTCTGGGCCGATATGAGCCCGGACATTAAAAAAAAGCATACGCCTGCCTTTTTTAAAGTGTTAGTTTGTTTTTTCATACATAAGCGAGTTCTATTGCTGCTAATGTACAAAAAATGTCATTTGTTTTATTTTATTTATCTTAAATTATGTTAAAATATTAAATTAAATATATTTGTAAATGTAAAATATTATTAAAAATAAATTATAAATGGTAAAATTCAAACTTTTTGATAAATTAAATGGCTAAAATTTTCGTTATCTATTGTATTTATATTGAAGATATTTTTTAGAAGAAAAAAAATAACAGAATTTTCGAAAAATATTAATGATGATTGACATATTCTACTTATATTAAATAATCAGATTTAATATAAGTAGAATATTATCAATGTAAATTTGAACTTTTTGAGGAGTGAAAAAACTGCTTAATGTTGATGTCCAACATGCGAATGGTCATGAAAAAGGTGCATAAGAAGCGCTAATGAAACGCCTAAAATTACCAATCCTATTTTCACCCAGTCAATATTATGGTTTTTATTGCTCTCAAAAATAATTACGGAAGAGATGTGTAAGAAAATTCCGCCCACGATCGCCAGGAAATAAGGCTGCAGATCCGGATTGAAATAATTTCCTAACAGCATACCCATGGGTGATGCCAAAGCGAATAAGGCAACAATCAATAATGAAGGATATGAATTTCCTTTTGATCCTTCTTTTCTGTTGAATAAAAAGGCTCCCAAAATGAATGAAATCGGGAGATTGTGAAATACGATCCCTAAAAGATAAGGCGAAAGTGCATGTTCTTCATTGGCTAAAGGGATTCCTTCAATAAAAGCATGAACAAATAAACCTACCATTAATGCCACGGGGAGAATATTGTGCTCGCTGTGATGATGGAAATGGCCGTGCTCAAATCCTTTGGTTAATGCTTCCAGAATCATTTGCAGTAAAACTCCGGCGATAACAAAAATTCCAAGGCTGCTACCGGATTCGGCAGTATAAACCTGTGGGAAAACTTCATTTAAGCAGATCGTAATTAAAAATCCGGCACTTAAAATCAGTAAATTTTTAGCCAGCTTTTCTTTTTTTCCAAAATGTTTTCCTAGAAATACACCGGCAACAACACTTAAAATCAGTAAAAGTACAGTGATCATTAGTTTTTCTTAAATAAATTAATGCAACGGGGAGAAGTGCTTTGAAATTCGTTCAGCTGATAGTCTCCCCAGATTTTTATTCTTTCAAAACCACAGTCTGATGCATAAGAATTAATCGCTTCCAATGAATGAAGTTTTACTTTTTCAAAGAAATGAAAAGATTGTCCTTTATCTTCAAAACGAATATCTTTTATGATATGTCTCCCTTCTATTTTTTTCAGTATTTTAAACTCAATATCACCTCGTATGATGGTTGATTCCGGAATAATTCCGTGACGTACATAGACTTCATTGAGATAATCCAGTACAAAATAACCTCCGGGTTTTAAAGCATCATATACCGATTGGAAAACCTTTTTATCATCATTCTCGTTATCAAAATATCCGAAGCTTGTAAAAAGATTGAAAACGGCGTCCATAGGATCGGCATCAATGGGATTTCTCATATCATGAACATCAAACATCAATGTCTGATTTTCAAATTGTTTATTATGCTCAATACTCTGTCTGGAAAGATCCAATCCCAAAACATCATACCCAAGTTTGTTAAGAAAAACAGAATGTCTTCCTTTCCCGCATGCTAAGTCGATAATTTTTGAGTTGGGCGAAAGTTCAAGCTCTGAAGTGAGCTTGGTGATAAAATTTTCTGCCTCCGTATAGTCTCTGTTGCTATAAAGTAAATGATAATAAGGGGTATCAAACCAAGATTCAAACCATTCCATAGTGCAAAAATAGTGTTTTTTAGCCGACAGTTCACCGTTGTTGGGTGATGGTTTTTATCAGTTATAATTATTTCTGTCAACTATAGGCTGAGAACCAACAACTAAAATTGTATTTTTGCAAAATGGATACAGAAAACTTGAAAATTCAGATAAAAACATTTTTCGGATTAGAGGATATTTTAGCAGGAGAGATTAAAAAATTGGGTGGTAGAAACGTTGAGATTAAAAACAGGGCTGTAAACTGTGAGGGTGATCTTGGCTTTTTATACAAGATTAATTATTCTGCAAGAACAGCATTGAAAATTTTAATTCCTGTTTTTGAGTTTAAAGCTTTTAATCAGCAGCAGTTTTATAATAAGCTTTTCCAGTTTGCATGGGAAGATTATTTAGATGTTGATCAGACTTTTGCTATTGATGCTACCGTAAACTCTGAAACATTCAAGCATTCTCAGTTTGTAACCCTGAAAATGAAGGATGCTATTGTTGATTATTTTCAGGAAAAATTTAAAAAACGTCCGAATATTGAAACCCGATCTCCGGATATTAAGTTCCATTTGCATATCGACAGAGAATTGGTGACGATTTCTATGGATTCTTCGGGGGATGCTTTGTTTAAAAGAGGCTATAGAAAAGAGCAGGGTGAAGCGCCTATCAACGAAGTGTTAGCGAGTGGTATGCTGCAGCTGGCAGGCTGGGACGGAAAAGGGAATTTTCTTGATCCGATGTGCGGTTCCGGAACTTTATTGATTGAAGCGGCGATGATTGCTCTGGATCTTCCGGCGCAGATTTTCAGAAAAAGATTTGCTTTCCAGAACTGGAACAATTACGATGCCGATTTGTTTGCAAAAATTAAAGAAGTAAGAATCGGAAGGGTTAAGGAATTTACCGGAAAGATTGTAGGTTACGATATCGATGCAAGAATGCTGAATGCAGCAAGAACCAATATCGAAGCTGTCGAAATGGAAGATGTGATCGAGGTAAGAAAGCAGAATTTCTTTGAATCGAAGAAAGATCTTTTCCCTTTATTAATGGTATTTAATCCTCCTTATGATGAGAGAATTTCTATTAATGATGACGATTTTTATAAGAAAGTAGGAGATACTTTCAAAACACATTATCCAAATACATTAGCCTGGTTGATTTCATCGGATCTTGAAGCGGTAAAGAAAATTGGTCTTCGTCCGTCAAGAAAAATAAAACTTTTCAACGGAAAGTTGGAAACAAGATTTTTACAGTATGAAATGTATGAAGGAACAAAGAAAATTCATAAAATAGAAGGTAGAGAATCATAAAGATTCAGATTACTATAAAAGTTGCCATGCTGAGCTGTTATAGATCCGAAAAAGATCATGCGGCTTAGCGTGGCGATATTTTTTTTAGGTTGTTGAGCTTTTTTATTTTAAATGAAAAAATGAAGATTGAATCTGGTAGGATTTATTTTATATTTGGAAAATTCAAACTAATACATATGCCATTTGATTTTCTTGATGCTCTGGAAGGAATAGTGGATTTTCTGACTGTCTTTGGAAATGATAATTCGTCCTCCAAAAATATAGGGGATGATGAGAAACCTAAAGAGAACAAAAAAGTAAAATATATTGTTGAAAAAGTAAGTATTGCATTTTTAGCAATTACTTCAGTTTTGTTTTATATTGTTTTTAAAGATCCTTTACCCACTGGAAATTACATACAGACTCTTGTTGTCAGTTCGTTGATTGGATTGGGGATTGCCTTTGTTTTCTTTTTTATCCTCCATGTTCTGGAGCTTTATTATTTTAAAAGTTTCTTTCAGTTGTTGCTGTTCAGTTTTTCTGCCATATTATTTTTTATATCGGCTGTTATGGGAATTTATTTCAAGTCAGGGCTATTTATTTAAAAAGATAAATTTAGTAAAACAAAAAAGGCTTCATAAAATATATGAAACCTTTAAAGCTTATTAAATTGGTTGTGTGGTTTTATTTTTAGTTAATCGGAACTGCGTATAGGTTGTTTTCTCCCCATGCTGTACCTCCAAAATTAACAATCTCATTACCTGCACCCAGATTAGTTGAATTGGCAATTCTTACTCTATAATAATAAGTTTTTGGTGAAGAAGTGGTATTGTTAATAATAATAGAGCCGGTTATCATACTAAAAGTGTTTTGATTCGGTATAATGGCTCCACTAATGAAGTATGACCCCTGGATATCAGAACTATGGGTATTACTTGAAGGAGATTCTGTAAAGGTACTTTGTATCCATCCATATCCATTTGAGGGAACCTGATTTTTAGTACCTACTAACATATAACATATGACAACATATTTACTGTTTGCAGGGAGTGTAATTGTGGTTCCTGTATTGGTTCCTTGGGTTCCTGCGATAGAAGCATTTAACGTAACTCCGGGACCCATTGAAGACATCACAACAGGATTGGAAGTATTATTTGTTACCCACGATGCATTCCCGTTAGCGTCAGAAGTTAAAACTTTTCCTGCACCTTGTGTACCGTCAACAATTCTTACGGCAGGACTCGATGAATTGACGTGTAATTTTGTAGTAGGAGCATTGGTTCCTATCCCAACATTTCCGGTATCTCCTTTGATTCTCACTCGTTCAATTAACGCTCCTCCCGTAGAATTTCCAAAATAAAAATCCTCAGAATTTGCTGTACGGCTTGATCCGATAGCCCAGTTGGCTCCTCCGGAAGTTGTACCACTGTTAGTAAAGCCTAAAAGAGACATATTTCCGGATGCTATTGGAGAAGTGTTTCTTAACGCCAGAATAACACCGTTACCAGTTGTTGCAGGAGCATCAATCAAGTTATATCGGTAAGAATTAGGTGTATTTGCAGATACTACATGAAGTTTTGTCTGAGGTGAGGATGTTCCTAAACCTACTCGGTCATTGGCACCATCTACTGATAGTGTAGTACCGTCTACAGAGAATGAATTAACGGCTGATCCTACAAAAGCTAAAGTATTGGCATTTTGTGTCACCACACGGTTTCCGGTAAGTGTCCCGTTTGAGTTATAAATATTGGTGCTTGCGGATGCAGGAGCATTCTGCCATGTTGCAACACCGTTAGCATCTGATGTTAATACTTTGTTGGCACCCTGTGTACCATCTACAATTTTTACTGCTCCGGAAGTTGTAGATCTTACGTCCAGTCTGTTAGTGGGATCTGGTGTTCCTATCCCGAAATTACCATTCGTTAATAATACTGCTCCCGGTGCATCTGTAGCTGCTGATGAAGCATGGAATTGTAATCTGGTTGGACTTACTCCCAGACCATAAAATGATGTTCCGCCTGCGTTATTATAAACAGCCAGTTTTTTAGCGGCTGCATCAGTAGCAGCTAATCCTACATCTGTTCCTAGATCAAGTTTATTTTGAGGGTTTGTTGTACCCAAACCTATTCTGTGATTAGCTGCGTTGACAGAAAATGTATTCCCATCTACAGAGAAATGATTCGTTCCTGTAGTAGCTGTGCTTGTAAATGCCAAGGTATTATTAGCTTGAGCGACAGTTCTGTTGCTTTCGAGGGTGCCGTTAGAATTATATATATTGGTATTTGTAGTGGCGGGAACATTCTGCCATGTTGCTACACCATTGGCATCAGACGTAAGTACTTTGCTTGCTCCCTGTGTACCGTCTACAATTTTTACAGCTCCTGAAGAAGTAGATCTTACATCCAGCCTGTTAGTGGGATCTGTTGTTCCTATCCCGAAATTACCATTGGAAGCCAATACAGCTCCTGGTGCATCTGTGGCTGCTGATGAAGCGTGAAACTGTAATCTTGCAGGGCTTACCCCCAGACCATAAAATGATGTTCCGCCTGCGTTATTGTACACAGCTAGTTTTTTACCGGCTGCATCTGTAACAGTTGGCCCCGCGTCTGTTCCTAGATCAAGTTTATTTTGAGGGTTTGTTGTACCTAAACCTATTCTATGATTAGCTGCGTTGACAGAAAAAGTATTCCCGTCTACGGAGAAATGATTCGTTCCGGTAGTAGCCGTACTTGTAAACGCTAATGTATTATTATCTTGAGCAACGGTTCTGTTGCTTTCAAGAGTCCCATTGGAATTGTAAATATTTACAGAGCTTGACTTATTACTTGGGTTATCTAGTTTTACCCAAATTGTCCCATTAAAATAATAGTAGCCTACTGCATCTACATTAATGGTTGTTCCTGTTTGAGTCCCTGTGGAAACGTTGTTGATGTAAATCATTGTTGAGGTAGGAACACCCGTCATATTTTGAGCTCTTTGTCTGGTAACTCTGGGAGCTAAAAACCCATCAACATTTGTGGTGGTACCAGTAGCATTTTTAGCAGTTACGTCAAGTGTCGTTTGAGGATTTGGGGTATTTACTCCTACCTGAGCCATGGCAAATGATGCACTTATCGTACCAACAAGAATTAATATTTTTTTCATTTGTTTGTTTTTTTGTTGATGCAAACTTAGGATATCTCTAAATTTTAAAACGAATACAAATGAAGGAAAAGACAATAATGGTATCTATATAGTATTTGATTTATAGGGTGTTAGATAAAAGTAGTATGAAAGTAGTATACGATAAATGTTAATTAAATTCTAAATAGATGATAAATTAATTATTAAATTAAAATCATTATTTCCTTTAAGGATAAAATTTTAATAAGTACATCATAATTAAAAGTTACATTCATTATATAGGCTTTGGTTTATATCTTAAAAATAATAAGGATATACTAGTATTGTGTTGTTTTTCTTGTGTATATTTTTAATATAATTTGTTTAAATAAATATTTTTATAATTGATGAATCAGGGGGCAATTTTGTTCATTTGAAATTATAGGTGTGCTCATCTGCTTTTAAAGATTCAGAAATCAAAAATTATCATAAACTGTTTGTAAGTTCATTTCTGAATAAGTAATTTTGAGAAATTTTCAATTTGAATCCTACAATCTCCATAGTCGTTGCTATTTTTAATCGAAAAGACGAGCTTTTCGAATTGTTGAACTCCCTTACAGTTCAGTCCGATAGAGCATTTGAAATCATTATTGTCGATGACGGATCTTTTGTAGATCTTAAGCCTACGATCAATAATTTTAATACGATATTAGATATTAAATATTTCAGGAAAGAAAATTCCGGACCGGGGCTGACAAGAAATTTTGGAGCAGGAAAAGCTCAGAACGAATGGCTTGTATTTGTTGACAGTGATGTGATTGTGGAGAAAGATTATATTGAAAATATCAAAAAAAGTATTGTTGAAATTCCTTGTGATGCTTTTGGAGGTGCAGATAAGGCACATAAAGGTTTTAACCTGATGCAGAAAGCAATTTCTTATTCGATGACGTCCGTTTTTACAACCGGAGGAATCAGAGGAAATAAAAAAGCAGTTTCCAAATTTCAGCCCAGAAGTTTCAATATGGGTGTGAAAAAAGAAGTTTTTGATAAAGTCGGTGGTTTTTCAGAAATGAGAATAGGAGAGGATCCGGATCTTTCGATGACACTCTGGGAAAATGGCTATACTACCGCTTTTTTTGATACTATTGCTGTGTATCATAAACGCAGGGTAGATTTTGGGAAATTTTCAAAACAGGTCTATCAGTTTGGCTGTGCAAGACCTATTCTTAATCAGAGGCATCCGAATTATGTGAAAATTTCTTTTGCTTTCCCTACGTTGTTTATGTTAGGTTATATTTTAGGGTTTATAGAGTATTTTATTTTGGGAAGAGGGATTATTCTGGCTTTTTATGGATTGTATACTTTTATGGTCTTATTCCACGCTTTATGGGTGACTAAAAATATAAGTATTGCAGGGATGGCTGTTATATCGACCTATATTCAGATGTTTTCCTACGGATACGGATTTCTGAAATCGTGGGTATTGCTGAATATTTTCAGAATGAAGCCTGAAGACGCATTTCCAAAACATTTTCATAAAAAAGATTAGAAAAAACAAAAGCCATTGATAACAACGGCTTTTATTACAATAAAATTAGAATATGGAAATGGTTTCATGGTTGAGAACACCTACTTTCAGCATGCATTCTTTCATTTTCTCGTATGTTCGTTCGATGTCATGATCAAGCCCTATTGAAAATCTGATCAATCCATCGGAAATTCCCATAGCTTCACGTTCTTCTTCAGGAATTTCGGATGAAGTTGAGCTTCCGGAGCATGAGAATAAAGTTTTATAAAAGCCTAAGCTTACCGCCAGATAACCTAAGTTTTCCTGCTGCATCAATTCCATAAGCTCATTGGCTTTTTCTGTGGTTCCGGCGTCTAAAGTCAGTAATCCTCCGAATCCGTATTCCTCATGCATCATGCTTTTCATTAATTCATGATCTTTATGAGACGGTAATCCCGGATAAGAAACTTTTAAGCCATCTTTTTCAAATCTTTCTGCAAGATATAAGGCATTATGGCTATGCTGCTTGATTCTGATATGTAAGGTTCTAAGGTTTTTTAAAATACTTGCCGAACGGAAACTGTCCATGGTAGGACCAAGGAGCATGCATGCGCCGTTGTTAACATTTTTGGTGTCATTAATGAATTCCTGGCTGGCACAATAAACGCCTCCTACGGTATCGCTGCTTCCGTTGATAAACTTTGTCAGTGAATGAATCACAACATCAGCTCCAAGTAAGGTTGGCGATATATTTAAAGGTGAAAAAGTATTGTCAACAATCAGTTTTAAATTGTGTTTTTTGCAGATTGCAGAAAGTTTTCTCAGGTCAGCCACCTCTAAAAGCGGATTGCTTACACTTTCACAATAGATAACCTTTGTATTTGGCTGTATTGAAGCTTCGATGGCTTCAAAATTATTAATATCTAAAAATGTAGTGTCAATGTTAAAAGGAGGAAGGAAGTTTTTAAGGAAAGCATAGGTTCCTCCATAAATTGTTCTGCTTGAAATGATGTGGTTTCCGGCTTTGCAGATTTGCATTAAAACCGATGTGATAGCTCCCATTCCGGAAGCGGTTACATTGGCTGTCTCCGTATTTTCCATTTTGGCCAAAGCCTGTGAAAGATACAGATTCATAGGAGATGAATGTCTTGAATATAAATAACATCCGTCTGCATTTCCCTCAAATGTGTCGAACATCGTTTTTGCAGAGAGAAAAGTATAGGTTGAACTGTCTGAAATAGATGGATTTACACCACCGAATTCTCCAAAATATTGTAGATCCTGTATTTCATTTGCTGCATTAAAATTTTCCATAAATGTTTTTACCTTTTGTTGGGTTAAATATGAAATAATTCCGAAACTATTACAATTAATTTTTAATATATTAGAATATAAAACTATACTTTGTTTATTTAATAGATAAAAAGTTTGTTATATTTGATAAATGTAAATTTTGACCAAAAAATTATCTATGGACTTTGATGATGTTGATAAAAAACTGCTCCTTTTTTTGCAGGAAGATTCCAAACAAACGACCAAAGAACTGTCTTATAAGTTAGGTTTGTCGATTACTGCAGTATATGAACGCATTAAAAAGCTTGAAAATAATGGTGTAATATCAAAATATGTTGCCTTGCTTGACAAACAGAAAATTAACAGGGATTTTATCGTTTTATGCCATGTAAAGCTTTTGCAGCATAAAAAAGAATATGTGCTTCATTTTGAAAAAGAAATTATGAACTTACACGAAGTCACAGAATGTTTCCATGTAAGTGGTGATTATGACTATATTCTTAAAATAGGAGTGAGAGATATCGCCGACTACAGAAATTTTATGCTGACAAAACTGACAACCTTACAGCATATTGCAAGCACTCACAGTTCGTTTATGATTTCTGAGGTGAAGAATACAACAGCTATAGTTCTTTAACTTTTTAAATCAGAACTCCATTTTTAGAGGAAATAGGATCCGGAAGATCTGTTTCTCCTGTCATTTGCAAAAGATCAATTTCTATCGTTCTGCAGATAGAAAGCATCGGAACATCAAACATTAAGCCTGCAAAAGGGTTTTCGGAATAATCTCCTACCAGTTCCATGATAATGTAGATCCAGCCAATCGTGATACAGAAGGGGATAGATGTCCAGATTCCCCAGTCGCCTAATTTTTCAAATTCATTAACCAATCCCAAGGGAAGCAACATGATAAAAAGTACATTGAAGATAAATGCAGTACTGGCAAACTGCCTCGGAGAAGGAAATTTTTTAATTCTTTCAGCCTGCCCCTGAAAACCATAAAACTCGTTGAGTGCGGTCTGCAACTGGACCTGATTGAAATCGGAGATCGCTTTGGTATTTTTTAAATCATTAACATCTTTCGCCTGCTGGGAAATCAAATAAGTTGCAAAATTTTTATATTTTGATTGTAATTCAGCTTCTTCTTCCGAAAGGTATTTGTTAAGGAAAAGAGACGTTCTTCCGTAGTCAGGGAAGCCTGCTTTTATCAGTCTGTTTCTTCTGTGATTGATGTTGTAGTGGTGATGAGATTCTTCCGTGCTTATATGTTCCCATTCTGTCGGGACCAAAAGCTGCTCACGAAAGGCATACAGCCAGGCAATATGACGGTGGACAATTTTTTTTCTTCTGTCTTCCAGATCAAAAGTTCCTACTTCTTCATTTTTAACATCAAAAGCATATACCATTGAGGCGAATGATCGACTTGAATTGACAATTCCGCCCCATATTTTTCTGGCTTCCCATAATCTGTCATAAGCCTGATTATTTTTAAAACCAACCAAAAAAGCTTCTGCAGTACCAATTAATGCAACCGGTACCCATGGAATAGTCATCCACTGCCAGTGAAAAAAGTGAAATAAAACGGCGATCAGTGTACACCAAAGGGATATCCAGATTAAATGAAAACCGGATAAGTTGAGAACCTGTCTGTAGTTAAAATACTTTGTTGTAATCATGATTTGTGTTGAGGGTTATAATGAAAGTTATGACTTAAGCAAAATGAATACCAATTGAATTTTATAATAAATCTATGAAATAATTTTTGTTCCGGAAATAGTATTATTTGATTAATAATTTAAATAGGTTATAAGATTTAATGACAAACAGCTCATAAAAAAACCTCTAAAAAATTAGAGGCTTAAGGTATGTTTAGTATTGTAACATTTCTTCAATTTTGTTGCTGAGTTTTTCAGCGTTCGGAAGCATTTCTTTTTCCAGAATTAAATTGATCGGAACAGCAGGAACGTCTAAAGATCCCATTGTTTCAACCGGTGCATCAAGATATTTGAAGCAGTTCTTCGAAATTCTGTGTGCAAAGGCTTCAGCGAATGAATTGTTCAGTTGTTCTTCTGTCAGAACGATGCATTTTCCGTGAGCTTTTACTCTTTCGAAAACAAGTTCTTCATCCAGAGGAATAAGGGTTCTTAAATCAATAACTTCCACTCTTCCATTAAAGTTTTTAGCTGCCTCTTTAGCCCAGTAAACTCCCATTCCATAGGTTACAACCAATAAAGTTCTTCCTTTTTCAGTTTCATTTTTATCAGCTTCAATGATGATTTTTCCTTTTCCGAAAGGTAGGATGTAATCTTCCGCAGGTTCAATGGTTTTGGCATCTTCAGTTCCTGGAACTTTGCTCCAGTAAAGACCTTTATGCTCCAACATAACAACTGGATTGGGATCGTAATAGGCCGCTTTCAATAAACCTTTAAAATCGGCAGCGTTACTTGGATAGGCGATCTTAATTCCTTTAATATTCGCTAAGATGCTTTCAACGCTTCCACTATGGTAAGGGCCGCCTCCACCGTATGCTCCGATTGGAACTCTGATAATATTACTTACCGGAAATTTTCCCTGGCTTAAGTAGCTAGATTTTGATATTTCTGTAATCAATTGATTGATTCCCGGATAAATATAGTCCGCAAACTGTACTTCAACGATTGGCTTTAAGCCAACAGCACTCATGCCTGCTGTAGAACCGATAATATAAGCTTCCTGAATAGCAGTATTGAATACTCTTTTACTTCCGAATTTTTTTCCTAGAGTCACTGTTTCACGGAAAACACCGCCAATTCTTTCACCTACGTCCTGTCCGTAAAGAAGGGCTTCCGGATGTTTCCACATCAGCTCCTGGATAGCGTGAATAGCAGCATCTACCATCACGATTTTTTCTCCACCTGCCGGTTCGCGTGTTCCCACTTCTTCTGTAATTGGAGTAGGAGCGAAAACGTGCTGCATTACGGTGTCGGGAGTAGGATCTGCTGCATTTTTAGCTTTTTCGAAGGCTTCTTCAGCTTCAAGGCGGGCTTTTTTAGTGATTTGCTTTAATAATTCCTCATCAGCGCCTGCTTCAAGCAGTTGCTTTCGAAGAATTTCTCCCGGATCCTTGGCTCTGTGCTTTGTTAAATCTTCTTCATCTCTATAGAATTCTCTTCTCACTCCTGAAGTATGATGACCAATTAAAACTGTTTTTGCACATACAACTAAAGGTTTTCTTTCAGTTCTTACAAAATCAACAGCTTTTTTCATCACTTCAAAGCTTTCAACGAAATCTGTTCCGTCAACTCTCATTCTGCTTAATCCTGTAAATCCTGCTACAAAATCATAAGCATCACAAGTTCTGGCCTCTTCTTTTGTTACCGATATTCCCCATTCGTTATCCTGAACCAGAAAAATAATGGGAAGCTGATGCAAAGCTGCAAACTGTAAAGCTTCACTTACTTCACCTTCAGTTACAGAATTGTCTCCAAGGCTGCATATTACAACCGGGTTGTTTTCGAATTGCTGTAATTCAAAATCCTGAATATATTTTATCCCCTGTGCAACTCCTGTTGTCGGAATGGTCTGCATTCCTGTTGCTGAACTTTGATGAATAATCTTCGGTTTATTTTCATCTCTGCTTGAAGGGTGAGAATAATAAGATCTACCTCCTGAAAAAGGATCTTCTGCTTTTGCCAATAGCTGCAACATTAATTGATAGGGTTCAAAACCGATACCTAGAAGGATGCTTTCGTCTCTGTAATAAGGAGAAACCCAGTCTTCTTTTTTTAACTGATAAGCGGTTGCCAGCTGAATCGCTTCATGGCCTCTTGATGTACTATGAACGTATTTGCAAACATTTCTGTTTTCTTCGTAAATGTCTGCCATAGCCTTCGCAAGCATCATGTGGTTATAAGCCTTAAGCAAAATATCTTGAGAAACTTTTTCGTGAAGTGTATTTTCCATAGAAAGCAAATATACATAAAAAAACAAAATACTAACAAGCGTTAGTATTTTGTCTTAAATTATATGTTTAGGATCATTATTCTTTGATCACTTTCTTAGTAACTACATCTTTATCAGATTTCACTTCAATGATGTAAATTCCTTTAGTGTAAGAAGATATGTCGATAACTTCTTTATCACTGTTAATGACACCAGTCTGTAATCTCTTACCAGATAAATCATAAATAGTGAAAGATGACTTTTTAGGAGCTTTCAATACGTTTACGATATCTTTTGTAATAGTTGGAGCGATAACGATTCCGTTGTCTTTAGTAACTTCACCAGTTGCCAAAACTTGCTGCGTATATCCGGTAACGGCGATAGAGTAGTTTTGAGCAGTAGTTAAAGTTCCTTTATTGGTCACTTCAATTCTGTACTGTCTTCCTGCAACAGGAGCGTCAATGACTACTTGTTCTACGTTATCTACAGTGTTGTCTGCTTTAGTAGCAGGTGCTGATGGTGTTACAGGATTTAGTTTCCAAGGATAATAAACTGTATTGTTTGAAGTATCAACGATTCTTAAATCCAAATCATTTACCAATCTTGAAGATCTGTTGTTATAAGCGTCATTCCAAGTTAAGTTAGCTGGAACTTGATAAGCAGGATCAATCCAAGAAATGGTTACCTTTAACGGCTCAGTTCCTGAAGCTACTACAGTTTTGTTATTAGGGGTTCCGCTTGCTAATGATTCGTCGTTAAAAATAACAGTGTTGTTAGATTTTCCTACAAGAAGTTCTGCTCCTTTTTTAGCATCGATGAATCCCCATCCGAATAATGCATCCGGTCCGATATTTCCGGCTTCAGCAGCAGAATGAATCATTAAAGTTTTTGCTGAAGCAGCATTCAGTTCAGCGTTATTAAATAATTGCTTATTAATTTGAGTCCATAAACCGATGACACCAGTAACAACCGGAGCAGAATATGATGTTCCATCACCTACTGTAAGGCTATTACTTCCTGTAGTGTTTTCTGCTGTTGAGGCACTACCAACGCTAGTTCCTACCGCTGTAATATCTGGTTTGATACCACCGTCATCTCTTGGTCCTGCACTGCTGTAATCAGAGTGTACAACGTCAGTAGCTGCTAGATATCTGCCATTGTTTGCAGTAATAATATCAGTTGCACCTACAACGATGATGTTTTTAGCCAAAGAACCAGGTCCTATACAGTCACCACCATTGCTGCAGTTTGTTGTTGGAAGGGTGTCGGTTGCAGCAAATTGTACTAAATTACCATTGTTATCAGTGTAGTATTTAGGGAAATCTGATGTACCTGGATAGTCAGGTCCAAAACCGAAGTAATTACCAGAAGATTTTACAATAATATAAGATGGATTACTATATACTATGTTGTCATAGTTTTGATCATTGGTGAAATAGGTTCCCTGTAAGTCCATGGCTGTGGAAGGGCTTCCAAAGGCGCCGTTCCAAACCCATGCAGCGGCTCCGGCTACTGTAGCATTTGTCCAGCCTTGATTACTACCATAAGAGTGGTTGGAAATTTTTGGCTGAGCAGTGATGATTTTTTGGAATACTGTACTAGGTGTTGTATTTCCTGGCAAAGTAGTTGTACCAAAAGCATACGAGTCCATAGTAGAGTTTTTAGCAATACCCTGGAAATTTATCGTTCTTGTAGATCCGTTGGTAAAAGTTACTGTTTGTGTGTGCGCTCTTGCTCCTATAAATCCTGCTACAGAAGTTGAGTGAGCACTGTAATTCATAGTGCTGGCTTCTTTGTTCGTGATTCTGTTTGGAAGGTTGTCGAAAAACGCATGTCCTCCAAATACTCTGCCACCATCAAAAATTGTAAATTTGATGTTTTCACCGTTAAATGACCCGGTTAGTCCTGTAATTGTTCCATTTTGGAGAAAATCAGAATTAGAGTTTTTAATCTGATCCATGTCCTCAGGCTGTAAAAAGTATGGTTTGCCACTAGGGTCAAAGCCTGATAAGTTTCTTCTTTGCTCTTCAATCTCTTTTAAAACCTCCGGAGACCTGTTGGCTCCGTAACGTTTTGCAACATAAGAATCAAACTTCTCGTTGTTCTTATTGTTTTGCTTTTCAAATTCTCTTTTTAAGGCATCATTGCTTTGCGCACTTACTAAAGTTATCGCCAATGTGCTGATTAAAAGTAAATGTTTCTTCATAACAGCTTAGTAATATATTAAAAACGGTATAAGTAGCAAATATATATAAAATTTTTATTGCTCAGTAGTTTTAATTTAAATAATTGATGCTTTTGTGTTTTTGTCTTTAAATATTTTCTTAAATGTTTGTGTGTTTTTCATTTTAACTCTTAGTTTAAGGTTGAGGTATTATGAAAACTATTTCGTAAATTTTATATTAGTTTGGTGGAGGTAATAAGGAAGGCGGTGTGAATTTTCCGAAAAAATGAAGTAACTTTACATTCACTTTTAATTAAAAGCTGGAAAAAATTACATGTATTTAGTTTTTGACACTGAAACCACAGGTTTACCAAAGAATTTCAATGCTCCGCTTTCAGACTCAGACAACTGGCCAAGAATGGTTCAGATTGCATGGCAGTTACACAATGACGATGGGACACTTATTGAAAATCAGGATTATATTATAAAACCTGAAGGGTATGATATTCCTTTTAACGCGGCCAGAATTCACGGAATTACAACAAAAATTGCCAATGAAGAAGGGCGTGATCTGGAAGAGATTTTAAAGGAATTTTCTAAAGTACTTGAAAAAGTAAGAGTTGTTTCCGGGCACAATGTTGAATTTGATTACAATATTGTCGGAGCAGAGTTTTACAGAAAAAATATAGAAGATCATCTTCAGGAGAAACCTAAGGCTGATACGATGATTCTTGGGACAGATTTCTGTAAACTGGGAGGAGGCCGTGGAGGAAGATTCAAACCTCCGAAACTGGAAGAGCTTTACGAGAAATTATACGGACATAAGTTCGATGAAGCCCACAATGCGGCTGCCGACGTGAATGCCACTGCTCAGGTTTTCTTCGAAATGATGAGAATCGGAGTTATTCCTGCTGAAGTGCTGAAAACTTCTGAAGATCAGCTTGCCTATTTCAAAACATTGTATCCGGATCCGATCAAGCCTTTCAGTATTGTTATCAGAAGGCAGGTTGCGGACTTTAACAATAAGAAAAAGCAGCAGGATTTCGGAAGTATTGATGAGATTGATCTTGGAAGGTATTTCAATTTCGATAATCATAGTGTTTTTTCTACTTTGTCTGCTACTTCAAGCATTAACGACCTGATCAAAAAAGCGACTGATGATAATTTTCCAGCGGTCGGAATGGTGGATCTTGGGAATATGATGGGAGCTTTCAAGTTCGTATCTGCAGTTGAGGGAGCGAATGGTGACAGAGCAAAAAAACATAAAGAATATCTGACAAAAAAACAGGAAGCAGAAGAAAACGGAACTGAATTCAATGAAGAAGAGCCTGTTTCGGAACCGCTGATTCCGGTAGTTGGATGTGAATTTTATATTTCAGACCGTTACGAGCAGAAACAATTTACAAAAGATGATCCGGACAGAAGAACGCAGGTTGTTCTTTTAGCGAAAGATTTCAATGGCTATAAAAATCTGGCAAAACTTTCAAGTATAGGATTTTTAAAAGGATTTTATTTTGGTGTTCCGAGGATCAGCCGAGAATTGATTGCTGAATATAAAGAAGGTCTTATTGCTTTAACTTCAGGTATTCTTGGAGATATTCCTGATGCTATTTTAAATACCGGAGAGCAGAAAGGGGAGGAGCTTTTCAAATGGTGGAAAGATACTTTTGATGATGATTTTTATGTTCAGATTCAAAACCATAAACTTCCGGAGGAAGAGCATTTAAACGATGTCTTGCTGCATTTTGCAGATAAATATAATGTTAAGATTTTAGCGCAGAACGAAACTTTTTATACCAATAAAGATGATTCCAATATTCAGGATATTGTAAGCTGTATCAAAGATGGTGAAAAGCTGACAACGCCTGTAGGAAAAGGGTTTGGGAAGAGAAGAGGTCTGGCAACAGGAGAATATTTCATTAAGAATTCTGATGAAATCAAAGAAACTTTTCTGGCGTATCCTGATGCCTTTGATGCCTATGAAGAGTTTACGGCGAAATTTAAGCCCTACACTCTGAAAAGAGATGTTCTCCTTCCGAAATTTGATATTCCTGAAGAATTTATTCATGCGGAAGATGAAATTGATGGCGGTAAACGTGGTGAGATGGCTTATCTTACTCATTTAACATACGAAGGAGCAAGAAAAAGATATGCAGAAACGGGAATTACAGACGAGATTAAAGAACGTCTTGATTTCGAACTGGATGTAATTGCCAATACAGGTTACCCGGGGTATTTCCTGATTGTACAGGATTTCTGTAACGAAGCCCGAAATATGGGTGTTTGGGTAGGTCCGGGGCGTGGTTCTGCCGCGGGTTCAGCAGTAGCTTATACCATCGGAATTACCAATGTTGACCCAATTAAATATGACCTCCTTTTTGAGAGATTCCTAAATCCTGAAAGGGTTTCCATGCCCGATATTGATATTGACTTTGATGATGAAGGTCGTGATAAAATCATCAAATGGGTAGTTGAAAAATACGGAAAAAATCAGGTAGCCCAGATTATCACTTACTCGGTTTTGGGTGGTAAATCGGCGATCAAAGATGCGGGAAGAGTACTGGATGTCCCGATTCCTGATACCAATAATATTGCAAAGCTTATTCCTCCGAGTCCGGGGATGAATATTGCAAAAGCTTTAGCAAAATATGACAAATTAAAGCCTGAAGAACAGATGCTCGTTGATGAAATGAGATATGTTTTAAGCAGTCCGGATGATGCACGTCATGGCGTGCTGGCGAGTGCTAAAAAAATGGAAGGCTGTATCAGAAATACAGGGATTCATGCCTGTGGGGTGATCATTACACCGGAGGATGTGAGTAATTTAGTTCCGGTAACGATTGCTGCTAAAGATGCAGATATTTTAGTTTCGCAGTTTGATAACTCGGTGGCGGAAAGTGCGGGTCTTCTGAAAATGGACTTCCTGGGTCTTAGGACGCTGACGATTATTAAAGATGCATTAAAACTGGTTAAGGCAAGGCATGGAGTGGATATTAATCCGGATTTGATTCCTCTGGATGATACAAAGACTTATCAGCTGTTTAAAGAAGGCAGAACGGTCGGGATTTTCCAATATGAAAGTCCGGGAATGCAGAAATATATGAGAGAGCTTAAGCCAACGGTTTTTGCCGATCTTATTGCCATGAATGCGCTTTACCGTCCGGGTCCGATAAAATATATCCCGAATTTCATTAACAGAAAACACGGGATTGAAGAAATTGTCTATGATTTACCGGAAACGGAAGAGTATTTAAAAGAAACATACGGGATTACGGTATATCAGGAGCAGGTAATGCTTCTTTCTCAAAAACTGGCCAACTTTACAAAAGGTGAGGCGGATACGTTGAGAAAGGCAATGGGTAAAAAGCAGATCGATGTTTTGAATAAGATGTACCCGAAATTCATTGAAGGAGGGCGTAAAAATAATCTGAATGAAGAAAGACTGGAGAAAATCTGGAATGACTGGAAAGCCTTTGCGGAATATGCCTTTAACAAATCTCACTCGACCTGTTATGCGTTAATTGCTTATCAGACAGCGTATCTAAAGGCAAATTATCCTGCAGAATATATGGCGAGTGTTATGAGTAATAACATTAACAATACGGATTCAATTACCATGTTTATGGAGGATTGCAAAAGTATTGGAGTAGATGTTTTAGGTCCGGATGTTAACGAATCCCAATATAAATTCTCAGTAAACGAAAAAGGGCAGATCCGTTTTGGTTTGGGAGCGATTAAAGGAATTGGTGAAGGTCCGAGTGAAGGAATTACAAAAGAGAGATCTAACGGAAGGTTTAAAAATATTTATGATTTCTTCGAAAGAATTCTGCCTTCTCAGATGAATAAACGTGTTGCGGAAAGTTTGGTTTTGGCTGGTGCTTTTGATGAACTGGATTCTTTTCACAGAGGTCAGTATTTTGATATTGATATGGCCGGAAGAACCAACCTTGAAAGACTGATAAGATACGGACAGAGTTTCCAGGAAAGTAAAAATGAGATGGAATTTTCTCTTTTTGCTGATTTTGCTGATGAGGTTCAGATTGAGCAGCCCAAATTGGCTCCGTGCCCGGAATGGCCGAATATGCATAAGCTTAACAAGGAAAAAGAAATTATCGGATTCTATCTTTCTGCTCACCCGCTGGATGAATTTAAATATCAGTTCCAGTTTATGGCTGGAAATCTTTCGAAAAAATCTGTACTTGAAAAAGAGGAAGAAGAAAAAATAGTTACCGATGAAGTTCCTATTCTGGAAAAAGATTCTGTGGATGAAGTCGCAGATCTTATAGAAATTGTTTCTGATGATCCATTAGCCGGAGAAGAGGAGATTATTGAAGAAGTTACTAAAAAGGCTGAGCCAAAAGGTAATTTTATGTTCTTAAACCTAGATGAGGTGGATGCTTATAAAGAGCAGGCTTTTTCTAATAAGCAGGAAGAGCTGTTTGAAGAAAAGAAAAAAGACTGGAAAACATTACAGAAAGAAAGAGAAAATGGTGGTGCAGGAAAAGAATATACGGTAGCCGGATTGATCACTGAATATGTAGTGAAAGATGGTTTCAGAAGTGGCGAAAAGGTTGCTTTTGTAACGCTGGAGGACTATTCGGGATCGTATTCTTTCAGGTTGGGGGATCGTGATTATATGAAATTGAAGGAAAAGCTTGAAGTACAGCGATTTGTTATTTTTAAAATAAAATTTGCTCAGGTTAAAGACGGACGTGTTTTTGTGAACGTGAATGATGTCATTGAGCTTCAGGAAGCTTTTGAAAGATTTGCAAAGAGTATTTCTCTGGTGATGGATGTGATGGATGTAAGACCCGAAGATCTGTCATTTTTCAGAACGGTTCTTGAAAGAAATCAAGGAAATCAGAAGCTGAAGTTTTTTATCAAAAATATTGAAGATGATTCTCATATAGAAGTGCAGTCGATGAAGCATACAGTGAATCTGAATGGTGATCTGATTAAGGAAATTCAACTCCTTAATAAATATGAGTTTTATCTGAATTAAAATGAATGATTTCTTATAAATAAAGTGGCTTTCGGGTCACTTTTTCTGTTTTGAAAACAGATTTAATAGTAGAGTTATTTGTTCAGTTGCTTGATTTTTAGGCATTTATTTTTAGGTTGTGGTATTGTGATATGTTTAATTTATATTAAATAAATGTTTAATTTTTATATTATTTTAACTTATTTCATTTTATATGTTTAAAATTTTATAATATTTTATGATTTTGTTTTAAATATTTTTTTACATTTACCGCCTAATCTATATTCTTACTAAGTATGAAAAAACGAAATCTACTCTTTCTGCTATTGATAGGGTTGTTTACCTGTCAAATGTATCTGGCGCAAAGTTTTACATTGACTACGTGCTCCTCGGGACTCTCTTCGAATACATATGGTCCTATGAACAGTACCACTACTGCGAATAACAAAAACAGAACGGCATTTATTATTCCGGCTTCACAGTTGGTTAATATCGCTAACGGGACTATTACGTCTACTTATTTTAAAAGGTTGACTGCTTCAGGGACCCTTAATGCTACCACAACTTTCAAAATCTATCTGAAAAATACATCAGTTACCGATTTTGGATCCGGAACACCGGACTGGGCAACAGAAACCGGAACGGCAACATTGGTGTATGATTCCAATCCGGATGTGGCTGTGGGAAGTTCTGCCGGTTTTAAGCAATTTCAGCATGCTACCAATTTTGTATATACTTCAGGCAGTAATCTTGCTGTTTATCTGGAATATGTACAGACAACAGCACAGGCTGCTACTATTGCCTGGGATTATGAATACGGTTCAAGCTGTATCAACACTTCGAACAGCAATACTACGAAGTATTTAAACACTTCCAGTGCATTTGGAGCAACTCTTACAACTTCAAATTACAGAAGACCTGTAATAGCATTTGATGCTACAGTGCCTCCGCCAACAACACCTCCTTCTTGTACTACGGTTTCAGCTCCGGCTAATAATGCTACTGCAGTGTCTGTTACCCCTACTTTTACATGGGCTTCAACAGCGATTACATCAAGCTATGCAATCAGTGTAGGGACAACGCCTGGAGGTACAGATGTTATGAATAATGTAGATGTGGGTAATGTTACTACATATGCTGTTCCTGCAGGAACTCCATTAGCCTATTCCACACAATATTACTTAACAGTAATCCCTAAAAATGCAGTGGGATCTGCAACGGGATGTACGAGTACGGCATTTACAACGACTACAATTCCTTGTCCGTCAGTGTCAGCTCCGGCTTCTAATGCAACAGGAGTTTCTCTGACTCCTACTTTTACGTGGACGGCGGCACCGCAGGCAACAGGATATAGATTAAGAGTGGGGACTACAGCAGGAGGAACTGATGTTGTCAATAATTTTGATTTAGGAAATGTAACAACATATACGCTGCCGACTCCTTTGGCAACGTCTACAAAATATTACTATTCTGTATCTTCTTACAGTGCATCAAGTAATTCTGCAACCTGTACGGAAAGAAATTTCACAACAGTTTGTGGAACTTTACCGGCACCGTTCCTTGAAACGTTTAGTGGTGGAGCTCTGCCTGCCTGTTGGTCTACTTCAAGTACAAATAATACAGGATATGCTTTATGGTTATTTAGCGGAACTCCGGATTATGGGACAACAAATAATGGAGCAGCTGCCGGTACTTTTGCCTGGGTAGATGCTTCTTCACCATATACAGGAGTACATGATGTTACTTTAACTTCTCCTCAGGTCGATATTGCAGGTTTATCAGCTCCTTATGTTCAGTTTAAATGGTTTAAAAATCATTTGTCAACTGCAACGGGAACTACTCAGCCTGCATATGATAATAACCAATTGACCGTACAGGTTAAAACACTTGCGGGAACAACGTGGGAAACAATATTTACTTCTTCCACAAATAGTTCTTTATGGAGAACGGAAGGTGTTGTATTACCGGCTGCTTATATCGGTACGACAGTGCAGGTGAGATTTGTGGTTGATAAAGATGTAGCCGGAAACGGATATTTCTATGACAATGTATTATTGGATGATGTTGAGATTAAAAACGCTCCTACCTGTGCAGTGCCTGTTTCACCAGTGATTACAGGGACTACCAATCTTACTTCCGGAGTTAGCTGGACAGCTCCGACGGCTGCTCCTGCCAATGGTTATGATGTATATTACAGTGCTTCAAGTACAGTGCCTACATCAATTTCAACGCCTAATGCAACTGGGGTTTTAGCAACCAATTATGTAATTAATTCTAATATAAGCCAGGGAAATACCTATTATGTATGGGTGAGATCACGTTGTTCAGCAAATGATCAGAGCTCTTGGGTAGGACCGGTATCGTTTGCACTGATGCCTTCAAACGAAGATTGTGCTACAGCAGTTACTTTAACAGTAAATCCTGATCTTTCGTGTGGGGCTACAACAGCCGGTACCACGTTGGGAGCAACTGCTTCAAATATTCCCGTGGGAACTTGTACGGGGAACCCTGATGATGATGTGTGGTATAAATTCGTAGCAACGAGTACTTCGCACTTGATTACTCTGTCAAATGTTGTGTCTACAGGCAGTTCTTCATCTACAAGTTTATACACTCAGGTGTTTAGCGGATCTTGTGCAACACCTACAAGTATTAAATGCGGAACAACAAACAGTACTTCTTTAACGGGACTTACAGTAGGTGAAACCTATCTTGTGAGAGTATATAACAGCAATGGTGCCGGATATAATAACAACTTTAATATCTGTGTAGGTACGCCACCGCCGCCGCCGTCAAATGATGAATGTGCAGGAGCTACTTCTCTTACGGTAGCAGGAAGCTTTGCGACTGCTGCGATCAATACGACTAACGCTGGTGCTACTACGAATGTTACATCAACCTGTCAAAGTACAAACTCTGTAAACAATATCTGGTTTACAGTAGTTGTTCCGGCTTCAGGAAGTGTGACGATTGAAACGGGTGCTGTTTCAGGGTCTCCGTTTACAGATTCTTTATTGGCTGCTTATAGCGGAACTTGTGGATCTTTAACTCAGATTTCTTGTAACGACGATATCACATCCGGTTCAAATCTGTTCTCAAGAGTTACTTTAACGGGAAGAACGCCTGGCGAAGTGATTTATGTAAGTGTATGGAGATATAATCCTACAGGTTCTGACGGTCCTATTCAGGTTGGGGCTTATGATAGTTCATTGCTTGCAACAGGTGAGGTTTCGGGAGCTAAAAATACCATTAAAGTATATCCGAATCCATTTGTGGATGTCTTGAATATCTCTGATATTTCAAAAGTGAAGTCGGTTTCTGTGACGGATATTGCCGGAAGATTGGTGAAAACAATTGCAAATCCTTCTTCGGAGCTTCAATTGGGTGAGCTGAATTCAGGACTTTATTTAATCACTCTTGAGCTTAAAGATGGTTCAAAACAAACGATTAAAGCGATTAAAAAATAATTTTTAAATACTTTTAAGTAATGAGATAGCGGCTAAATTTTAGCCGCTATTTTTTATTTCAAATTAATATTAAAATAAGTTAAATGCTTGTTTAATAAATAAAAAAATACCATAAATAGTAAATTATATTAAATAAATTCATACATTAGCCTTCCTAATTTTATTTTTTACTAAGTATGAAAAAACTTCTACTAATGTGCATGATGGCGCTTGGGATGGGCGCGTCTGCACAAATCACTTTGGGTAGTGGCACTACTACAAGCTATTACCCCGTGTATCCTTACTACGGATATACTTATTCTCAACAAATATTTCCAAAATCGGAAATTAATGCGAATGCGGCCGGAAATATTACCGGATTGAAATTTTACTGTGCGTCAACAGTAAGTTTGGCAAATTCCAATGATTGGACTGTATACCTGGGAACGACTACGAAAACTAGTTTTAGCTCAAGTACAGATTGGGTTGCTCCGTCTGCTCTTACTCAGGTCTTTACAGGAACGGTAACAAACAATGCCGGAGTAGTGGAAATTACTTTTGCAACGCCATTCAGTTATGATAACATCAATAACTTAGTGGTAGCTGTAGATGAGAACAAATCCGGATATGACAGCGGATCTTCAGGGAATTTCTATTCTTACTCGTCAACGTCTAACACGAGTATCTATTATGCCAGTGATTCGACGAATCCGGATCCTTTTGCTCCGCCGGCAGCCACCAGCAGAACAGCAAGAAAATCCAATGTTACTTTCCTGGGATTGGCAGCAAGTCTTTATCCTAACTGTCCTACAGTTTCATCACCTGCAAATAGTGCAACCGGAACTTCTGTAACACCTACAGTTTCATGGACTGCAATATCAAATGCTACAGGTTACAGACTTTCTGTGGGAACAACTTCAGGAGGAACAGACGTTATGAATAACGTAGATCTTGGGAACGTTACTTCTTATGCATTTGCTTCATCTTTATTGTATGGTAAGCAGTATTTTTACACGTTAAGCTCATATAATACAAACGGATCGTCTTCAGGATGTTCTGAAATGAATTTTACGACGAAAAATATCGGATGTCCTACGGTATCTGCACCTGCAAATAATGCAACGGGTGTTGCTTTAACGCCTACGATTACGTGGGGAGCTGTAACTGATGCTACAGGATACAGAGTTTCTGTGGGAACAACTGCCGGAGGTACAAACATTTTGAATAATGTAGATTTAGGAAACGTTACTTCTTACACGTTCCCGACATCATTAGCTGCAGCAACGAAATACTATTACACGGTTAATGCTTATACTGCAACTAATACTTCTGCTAGCTGTACAGAAAGAAATTTCACCACATTATGTACAAATGCGATCACTACACTTCCTTGGACAGAAAACTTTGATGCTTTATCATCAGTAGGTTCAGGAATTGTTCCGACATGTTGGTCTGCAGTTGCTGGTACGACAAACTGGAGCTCAATGAGTACTTCGTCTACAACATATAATGCACCGAAGTCTGCACCAAACTATATGACTATTCCGTATAGTAATACAACGGCAAGTCAGCTTTGGACTCCTGGTTTTGCTTTAACAGCAGGAACTGCTTATGAATTCTCGTTCTATTATAATACCAACGGTACTTCAAGTTCATATACAGGTTTCACAGGAGATGTTCAGGTGAATAACACACCGTCTATTAACGGAGCTACTTCTATCGGTTCGTTTATTACATCTACTCAGGGTACAACTGCCTATACTCAGTATAAAGTGGTTTATACGCCTGCAACTACAGGGAACTATTATTTTGCTGTAAACGTTTCTTCTACAGGTTCGCCTTGGTATTTAGGAGTTGATGACTTCAAAATGCAGGTTGCTCCATCTTGTATTGAGCCTTCAAATATTACAGGTGCTAATATCACAACTTCATCAGCTGATATTTCATGGACAGCTCCTGCAACAGCTCCTGCAAACGGATACGATCTTTATTACAGCACAAGCAGTACGGCACCGGTTTCCACAACTTCGCCAAATTATACTGCGATTAATGGAACTTCACAGTCTCTTGCAAATCTTTCTGCTTCTACATCATATAATGTTTGGGTAAGATCTCGTTGCAGCAGCTCTGATCAGAGTGCTTGGACTGGTCCTTATGTGTTGGCTACATCAATTACGAATGATAACTGTGCTTCTCCGTTAGCGTTAACGGTAGGAACAACTTTTGCTTCTACAGCAATAAATGCATCAAACATTGGAGCTACTAACGATGGATCTGCAAGCTGTATTTCAGCTGCTTCTAATATAAATAATAATGTTTGGTATTCTGTAGTAATCCCTGCAAGTGGTAACGTTGTGATTGAGACAGCGGCAGTTGCCGGATCACCATTTATTGATTCTGTGATGGAAGTGTATTCAGGAACTTGTGGAAGCTTTACATCTTTAGGATGTAATGATGATATCAATGGTGCATCAAACAGATTCTCAAGAGTTACGTTAACAGGCCAGACTCCAGGGTCTACAGTATATGTAAGTGTTTGGAAATATTCCGGAAACACAAGTAACTTAGACGGTCAGTTCCAGGTTTCTGCATATGACGCAAGCAGCTTGGCTACCAACGAAACTTCTGCTTCTAAAAGCACCATTAAAGTGTATCCGAATCCTTTCGCTGATGTATTGAATATTTCAGATATTTCTAAAGTGAAATCTGCATCTATTTCAGATATCGCAGGAAGATTGGTGAAAACAGTTTCTAATCCGGATTCTACACTTCATTTAGGGGAATTGAAATCAGGAATGTATTTAGTTACTTTAGAAATGAAAGATGGTTCTAAACAAACTATTAAAGTAATTAAAAAATAAATTTAATTCATAATTATTTATAAATTAATGAATAGCGGCTAATTTAGCCGCTATTTTTTTATAATATTTCAAATTTTTGAGAAATATTAAGAGTTTATTGCTAATTTTAGGCTTCACAGCAAATTAATTAGTTTATGACAAAATTTTTACTCTCGTGCCTGCTCACACTAGGCATGACTTTGAGTGCTCAGATAAGTCTGGGTACAGGAAGTACTGATGTCGGAGTTGCTCCGATAAGTACGTATTATGGATATTCCTATGTACAGCAGATTTTCACAAAACAGGAAATCAATGCGAATGCAGCAGGTAATATAACAGGATTGAAATTCTATCTGGATCCTTCGTCTTCTATTGCAAGCTCTTCGGATTGGGTGGTTTATCTGGGACTTACTACCAAAAGTACCTTTTCTTCAGAATCAGACTGGGTTCCGCTTTCTCAGCTTACTCAGGTATATGCGGGAAGCGTAAGCAATAATAACGGAGTAGTGGCAATTACATTTGCAACTCCTTTTCCGTATGATAATCTGAAAAATATTGTCGTAGCTGCAGAGGAAAACTCCCAGGGATATGATGGTAATGATGAAGCGATGTATGTGTACAGTGGGGCTTCAAACTCAGCTATTTATTTCAGAGATGATTCTTTAGATCCTGATCCTGCGGTTCCGGAGATGGGAAACCTTGTAGATTATAAATCGGTTATCACTTTTGAAGGTCTTGCAGCCAGCGCTATTCCGGGATGTCCTGTGATTACCTCGCCTGCAAATAATGCTGCTTTTGTTCCTTTATCTTCTCCCATCACATGGAATGCTTCAAGTGGGGCTACAGGTTATAAAATTTCTATAGGAACGACTCCCGGAGGAACTGATGTTGTCAATCAACAGGCTGTAGCCACCAATAGCTTTACTCCGTCTGTCCCTTTTGCTCCGTCTACCCTGCATTATGTTAAAGTGGTAGCTGTAGGATCAGCAGGAGAATCTTCCGGATGTTTTGAAAATGTTTTTGAAACGATGCCACCTGTTCCTTCAAACGATGATTGCGCAGGGGCTATTACATTAACGGTAAATCCTGATCTCAATTGTGGAACTGTCACTTCAGGGTATACAATCGGTGCTACAGACTCGGGACAGCTACCGGATCCTTGTTTTGGTAATCCTGATGACGATGTTTGGTTTAAATTTGTGGCAACAGCAGCTACTCACAAAATATCACTTAGCAATATCGTTTCTATAGGTACAACTACAAATGATACAGATACGTATTTTCAGGTACTGGGAGGCTCTTGCAGCAGCTTAAACAGTATTTTATGTTCTGATCCGGCATCAGGAACGGTTTCCGGATTAACACCGGGAAATACCTATTACGTCAGAGTATACAGTTATTATGGGGACGGATCGAATCAGAGTTTTGATATCTGTATCGGATCATTCCCGCCACCGCCAGTGAATGATGCGTGTTCCGGAGCAATAATGGCTTCTGCATTTCCATATACTTATACACAGTCTGATGGAGGAGGAGCAACAAATAATAACGGATTTATTACAGCTTGTAGTGACGGAATGAATGACGGAACATGGTTTACGTTTGTAGGAGACGGAAATACATATGATATCAGCGTTTCATTGCCTTCAGGAAGTGATTTTGATTCTCAGATCGGAGTTTACACCGGAAATTGCAATAATCTGGTGTGTGAAGGCACCGTAGACAATGCCGGAGGAGGTGATACCGAAACAATTTCCATTGCTACAGCAGCAGGAACTACTTACTATATTAATGTCGGAAATTTCAGTGGCTATACAGATGAAGCTGAAGGTACATTTACGATTAACATCAATAATAATTCATTGGGAACTTCAGAAACAGTGAAAGATAAAGATCTTATTAAAGTTTATCCTAATCCGTTCACAGAGGTACTTCATATTTCAGATGCAGATCGTGTAAAATCTGTTTCTATAAATGATATTTCAGGAAGATTAGTAAAGACGGTAGATAAACCGGGCTCTGCAATTTATTTGAATGAATTAAAAACCGGAATGTATATTGTAACCTTATTCATGAAGGACGGCACTAAACAGTCTGTTAAAGCAATCAAAAAATAATTCATCTGAAATCTGATGAATAAAATGGCTGTCTCAATGTTGAGACAGCCATTATTTATTTATTTATTAGGAACGGGTTGTATGTCTCCCGTGTTCATATGCTCGAAGACGGTAGGGAAAAACATTGCAAGTATAAAATAAATGATGATCATTAATACAATTAAAGCAAAAAGTATAATAACTAAACTGTTTGGCTTATTTTTCTTTTTTGGTTCCATGATTTTGTGATATTTTAGTTAATAGATTGAATTGATATTTTAAACTAAGCTAATTTCTTGCCACATTGTTTGCAATACCTTGCATCATCATCAATATCTTCATTTCCGCAACGCTCACATATTTTTTCGAGGTTTTGCCTTTTGTTTCTCATTTCCGCAGTTACAATTCCCGTAGGAACGGCAATAATGGAATAACCGGCAAGCATTAAAACCACCGCAAAGAATTTTCCCATCGGAGTAATGGGTGATACGTCACCATAGCCCACGGTAGTTACAGTCACTACGGCCCAGTAAATCGATTGGGGAATCGTTTCGAATCCGGGTCTTCCTCCTTCTACCATAAACATCAGTGAGCCTACAATGACGGAGAAAATGATTAAAAACAATAGGAAAATATAGATTTTTCTTGAACTGTTTTTTAAAGCTCTTACAATGACAGTACCGTCATTCATAAAATCCAGAAGATTAAAAACTCTGAAAACCCGGAGCATTCTCAGCATTCTGAAAATCAAAAAATATTTGGTAACAGGGAAAAAGAAACTTAAATAAAAAGGAACCAGAGCCAGAAAATCAATAATTCCGAAAAAACTGAATATATAATGTTTTTTATTTTTTAATACCGCGATTCTGCTCCAGTATTCGGCAGTGAAAAATACAGAAATAATCCATTCAAGAATAATAAAAGTATAATGAAATCTCTTATCCAGTTGGGGAACACTTTCCATCATGATGATGAGTGTGCTGATAAGGATCAGGGCTAATAAAATAATGTCAAATAATTTTCCGAGTTTGGTGTCGGAACGATAAATAATTCGGTAAAGAAACCTTTTCCAAAGGACATCTTCGGGAACAAGGTTGTGCTCTCTTTCCATTTTTAATGTTTTTTTAAAATTAACAAATTATCCCTATTTTCGTAACAAACATACAGAATAAAATGACAATAAGTGAAGTAATTTCAAAAATAGAAAAGCGTATTCCGCTTCAGCAGGCAGAAGATTTTGATAACGTAGGATTATTATGTGGAGTTCCGACGCGCAATGTGAGTGGAATTCTGGTGTGTCATGACGCTTTGGAAAATGTTGTAGATGAGGCCATTCAGAAAAATTGTAATTTAATAGTATGTTTTCATCCTATTATCTTTTCAGGATTAAAATCGTTAACGGGAAAAAATTATGTTGAAAGGGCAGTCTTAAAGGCTATTGAAAATAAAGTAGCCATCTATGCCATTCATACAGCCTGGGATAATGATTTTTTTGGAGTCAATGCAGGAATCTGTCATCAGTTGGGACTGAAAGATCTAAAAATTCTTCAGCCTAAAAAAAACAACTTAAAACAATTAACGGTTTTTGTCCCGAAAGATCAGTCCGAACAGGTAAAGGAAGCTTTGTTTTCAGCAGGAGCGGGAAATATTGGTTTCTATGATGAATGTAGTTTTACCATCAATGGAAAAGGAACTTTCAGACCGACAGAAGGGTCAAATCCTTTTTCAGGACAGCAAAATATCCGTGAAAATGCTGATGAAGATATGATTTCTGTTATTTTTGAAAGCTATAAACAAGGACAGATTGTTGCAGCAATGAAATCGGCACACCCTTACGAAGAAGTTGCCCATCAGATTCACAGTCTGGATAATGAAAATCAATATTCAGGATTGGGAATCTATGGTGAACTTGAAGAAGAGATGGATGAAAAAGATTTTCTGAAATTCGTAAAGGAAAAATTCAACCTTGAAATCATAAGGCATTCTGATTTTACTCATAAAAAAATTAAAAGAGTAGGTGTTTTGGGAGGTTCCGGAGCAAGTGGGATCCGATCTGCAATTTCCAAAAAATGTGACGTTTACCTTACCGGAGATATCAAATACCACGATTTTTTTCTCGCAGAATCCAAAATGCTGATCTGTGATATAGGACATTTTGAATCAGAACAATTTGTTACTCAACAATTATTTGAAATTTTATCACAAAAATTTAGTACATTTGCAATCTCAAAATCTATTGAGAAAACAAACCCGGTAAATTATTTCATTTAAAATATGGCAAAAACCAACGATATTTCAGTTGAAGAGAAGTTAAGAGCTTTATACGATTTGCAGATCATTGATTCTAGATTGGACGAAATCCGAAATACAAGAGGAGAATTGCCAATCGAAGTAGAGGATCTTGAGATTGAAATCGAAGGTCTTGAAAAAAGAGCTGAAAAATTTCATGCAGACATCAAAGATCAGGACGATCAGATCAAAACGAAGCATGAAGTAATTAACCATGCAAAATCTTTAATTGAAAAATACAAGTCTCAACAGGATAGCGTAAGAAACAATAAAGAATTTGAAGCTTTAGGTAAAGAAATTGAATATCAGGAACTTGAAATTCAACTTTCTGAGAAGAGAATCAAAGAATTCGGTGCTAAAATTGCTCACAAAAACGAAACTCTGGATGAGTTGAACTCAAAAATCAACGATCTTAAGAATCACTTGAAATTCAAGAAAGAAGAATTAGAAGGTCTTATCTCTGAAACTCAGAAAGAAGAAGATTATCTGATTGAGCAGTCTAAAGAATATGCTGGTAAAATCGATGAGAGATTATTAGCTTCTTATAACAGAATCAGAACGAGTTCTCCAACTGGTCTTGCAGTTGTAGGATTGGAAAGAGGAGCTCCGAAAGGATCTTTCTTCACGATCCCGCCTCAGAAGCAAATGGAAATTGCTCAGAGAAAGAAAATTATTATCGATGAACATTCAGGAAAAATCCTTGTTGATGATGAATTGGTAATGGAAGAAAACGAAAGAATGAAAACGGTAATTAAATTCTAATTATTGTTTTTATAAAAATATAAAAGCTGCTTCATCGTTGAAGCAGCTTTTTTTATGGTGATGTACGTGATCTGAATATTCAATTAATGAATATCGGCGGACTGTACATGCACTTTAATAATATTTTCCAGAGAATCCAGATAAGCAAAAGGCTGCTTGTAAACCTCGTAAAAAGAATACATTCCGTTAAATAATTTATCGACACTCAGTCTGCTGCTGTACTGAACCGGCAGAACTTCTTTTCCCTGAATATTGTAAATCCCATATTTTCCATTGGCATTGACGATAAAAAAGTTTTCAGAATTTTTAATCATATCATCAAATTGTGGGGCGATGATCTCTTTTCTTTCAGCTACATTATAAACACCCCATTTTAATCCTGTAGAAGTTCTTTTTGCAATATATATAAAATTATCAATCATAGACTCTGTAATCATGTCATATGTATTGTTGAGAATAACATTGTAATCATTATCCATAATCCCATATTTATTGTCCTTTTTAAAGTAAATAAAATGATTGGGATGATTGGCTGTCATAAAATATTCTTCATATATTCCTGATTTGCCCGGGGCTACGAAACATTCAGGAATAATTTCGTCATAAATAAAATCCGAAATCACTTTGCCCTGGTTGTTGACAATGGCCAGTTTATTGGTTTTTCGTAAAGTTATAAACGCTTCATTTACATCGTCGTAGCTGTTGTTTCTGAAAATTACATCTTCAGGAGCAACATTGAATTTAATAGGCTTTCCTTCCAGATTCATTAAAACAGTCTTGGTCTCTTTTGGAGTTTTTCCTTCTATCGTTCCTTTTAAAAAATAGTTGTAAGGTGAAACTCTGTCATAAATAAAATCCGTTAGCGGCTTGAAACTTTTTGAATAAATAGCTGCCTTTTTATTTAGATTATTAACAATAATAATAGGTGTATTCTTATTTCCACCCTCTAAAAAATAACCGGTTGGTTCTTTTAAAATTAAGTTGCCTTTCATATCATAGGCATAAGTGCCTTCAGCTTTATTCGCAGATAAAAACGGTACATTTTTTCCTAAGGCAACGTATGTGAATTCTACGGGAAGGATAAGTTTTTTCAAAGATTTATCATAAAGGCCGAATAATTTTTCGTCTTTACTGACTTCAAATAAATTGTCAGATAAAGGCTTTGCAATTCCGTAATTTTTAGGAACTCCATAGTTATCAGGATTCTTTTTTGTCCTGAATTGAAGCCGGTCATTGCCTTGCCGCTGAGTGTGCTGTATTTTTTCTCCTTTTGTATTTAAAAATATATAACTGGCATCAGTTCTGGCTTTAAAAATAGAATCTTTATATATAGAAACACGATATCTTTTTGAAGAAGCAGGTCTTTCAATATATTCATGCTCTTCATAGATGAGCGTCTCGTAAATGAATGGTGTTATTATTTTTCCGTAATTGTCAGCAATGGCCCATTTGTAATCTTTCTGAAGGAAAAAATGATCATGAAATTCAGGTAAAGGACTGGTTGATTTATACATTCCTGTAATAGCTTGATACTCATTTTTGAGTATTTCCTTACCATAAATATCAATAATCCCGAATTGATTGTTCTTTAATGTAGAAGCATATACCAAGACAGGATGAAGGCTGATGGTATCAAACTGGCTGATGCCATCATACCCTTTTTCTTTTTGAAGTTTTGAATATTCTGATTTGATGAGGTTTCCGTTTTTATCGGTTTCCAGTTTCTTTTGAGAATATGAAAAAACGGCCAGGTTGATAAAAGCCAATGAAATAAACTTTACGGAGAGAATATTTTTTTTCATTTATTGAAAAATAGGAAGGTATTAGTTATTTAAAAAATGTAATGATCAAATATACAGCATTATCTTTTGCTTTCAATAAAAAAGCTGCTTCGGTGTGAAGCAGCGTATGTTTTATGATTCGTGATGTTCGTACATCTTATTGTAAAGAGCAATGAATTTTTCTTTAATCGCTTTTCTCTTCAGTTTTAGAGTTGGGGTCAAAAGTCCCGCATCGATACTCCAGACTTCAGGGGTAAGTTCTATTTTTTTGATTTTTTCCCAGTTTCCAAGGTGTTCGTTGATTCCGTCAATTTCTTTCTCAATTCTTTCCTTTAATTCGGTACTTTTTGCGATTTCCTGCGGAGTAGAGCCAACATTTAAATTATTTCTCATCGCCCAGCTTTTTGCAAATTCAAAATCAGGCTGCACCAGTGCACAAGGCATCTTTTCACCATCACCAACCACCATGATCTGTTCGATAAATTTAGAAGCTTTTGCTAAATTTTCAATCGTTTGAGGAGCAATATATTTACCGCCGGAAGTTTTAAACATTTCCTTTTTACGGTCTGTGATCTGTAAAAATCCGTCGCTGTCAACATGCCCTATATCTCCGGTTTTAAAGTATCCGTCTTCCGTAAATACTTCCTTGGTCATATCTTCATTTTTGAAATACCCTTTAAAAACAGAAGGTCCTTTTACCGTAATTTCGCCATCCTCCTGGATTTTTACGCTTAGGTTATCCAAAGGTAAGCCAACGGTTCCGATTTTCATTTTTCCAAAGGTATTAACCGAAATAACCGGGGATGTTTCTGTTAAGCCATAGCCTTCCAGAATAGGAATTCCCGCATTTTGGAACATTAAATTTAGCCTTGTTGATAATGCTGCCGAACCGGAAACCAATGTAATGATTTCTCCTCCCAGACCTTCTCGCCATTTTTTGAAAACCAATTTATCAGCAATTATTTCCATTAAACCTGAAGGTCCGGTTACGGTTTTCTTTTTGGAAATTAAATTTAAAGCCCAGAAAAATATTTTTGATTTCAAGCCGCCTGCAGAAGATCCTGTGTTATAGATTTTATCGTATACTTTTTCTACAAGTCTAGGCACAACGCTCATATAGTGAGGCTTCACTTCTTTTACGTTTTCACCCATTTTTTCTATGCTTTCAGCGAAATAAATCGAAAAGCCATTGTACTGGAAAAGATAAAAAAGCATTCTTTCAAAAATATGGCAGATGGGTAAAAAGCTTAACACTCTTGTATCTTTATAATCCAGGCTTCTTTTTTTCGGAATTCTTGGAATAGAACCCAGAACATTCGAGACGATATTATGATGGGTCAACATTACCCCTTTAGGTCTTCCTGTTGTTCCCGAAGTATAGATAATGGTAGCAAGATCTTCAGGATTTATAGCTTTTGAAAGGTCTTCCACTTCGATTTGGGTAGAATCATCTTCACCAAGATCAAGAATTTCCTTCCAGTTAGCGGCTCCGCTTACATTATCAAAAGTGAAAATTCCCTGTAGAGTAGGGATATTATGTTTCACCTTCATTACTTTGTTGAAAAGCTCTTTATCAGAAACAAAACAATACTGTATTTCAGCGTTTGTAAAGATGAATTCATAATCTTCCGGAGAAATACTTGGATATACCGGCACAGAAACGACACCGATCTGAGAAAGCCCAAGATCCATTACAGCCCATTCTGTACGGGAATTGGTTGTAATAAGAGCAATTTTGTCACCAGGTTTTATTCCTAATTTTAAAAGTCCTCTTGATATTTTATTCCCTTGGTTAATAAATTCCTGAGTAGATGTTTTTTTCCACTCGCCATGATATTTGGTTACAAACATATCCGATTTAGGATATTTTTCCAGGGCATAATGAGGTATATCGAATAATCTTTTGATTGTCATGATTTTTTAAGTAATAGTTAAAGGATTTTAAATATAAGCATTTTTTTTAATTGATGAAATCAGAAGTTATTAATTAGAAAATACTTAAATGTTTGCCATAATATATTGGATAATAATTGTGGTTTGAATGATATTTTAAAGATAATTTAAAAATTACAACAAACCTTTGAACAGCCTTCTGGTTGCCGGTTTAAGAGCTCTCGTGACTAAGTTTTAATTCTATTTTCAGATTTGCTCAAAAAGTGTAAATTAGCGACCATCTAATTATTAATTTTTATGGACTTTAATTTATCGGAAGAACAGCTGATGATTCAGCAGGCTGCAAGGGATTTTGCACAAAACGAACTATTACCCGAAGTAATCGAAAGAGACCGCGACCAGAAATTTCCTACTGAACAGGTAAAGAAAATGGGAGAAATGGGGCTTTTGGGAATGATGGTGGATCCTAAATACGGCGGTGCCGGAATGGATAGTGTTTCTTATGTTTTGGCGATGGAGGAGATTGCAAAAATAGATGCTTCTGCAGCTGTTGTAATGTCTGTAAACAATTCATTGGTTTGTGCGGGTCTTGAAAAATTCGCTTCTGAAGAACAAAAAGTGAAATATCTTACTCCTTTGGCAAGCGGACAGGTTATCGGAGCTTTTGCTCTTTCTGAGCCTGAAGCTGGTTCTGATGCTACTTCTCAGAAAACAACTGCAGAAGATAAAGGAGATTATTACCTTTTAAACGGGATCAAAAACTGGATCACAAACGGTGGAACAGCAACGTATTATATCGTCATTGCGCAAACAGATCCTGAGAAAAAACACAAAGGGATTAACGCATTTATCGTTGAAAGAAGCTGGGAAGGTTTCGAAGTAGGTACTAAAGAAGATAAGTTGGGTATCAGAGGAAGTGATACGCACTCTTTGATCTTCAACAACGTAAAAGTACCAAAAGAAAACAGAATCGGAGAAGATGGTTTCGGATTTAATTTTGCAATGGCAGTTTTAAATGGAGGTAGAATAGGTATTGCTTCTCAGGCATTAGGTATTGCTTCCGGAGCTTATGAATTGGCTCTGAAATATGCTAAAACAAGAAAGGCTTTCAAAACAGAAATTATCAATCACCAGGCTATTGCGTTCAAATTGGCAGATATGGCAACTCAGATTACAGCGGCAAGAATGCTTTGCTTTAAAGCTGCGTGTGAAAAAGATGCAGGAAAAGATATCTCTGAAAGCGGAGCTATGGCGAAATTATACGCTTCTCAGGTAGCAATGGATACCACTATTGAAGCGGTACAGATCCACGGTGGATACGGATATGTGAAAGAATATCACGTAGAAAGATTAATGAGAGATGCCAAAATCACTCAGATCTATGAAGGAACTTCTGAAATTCAGAAGATCGTTATCTCAAGAAGCATTGCAAAGTAACTGCTTACTTTATTTGAAATAGTAAAAGGCTCTCAGTTTTGGGAGCCTTTTTACATTCACACGAACCACAAAATATATAATATTATTTAGTCATAAACAGTTTGGAAAGCTGAAGTCTTATTATCAATTCTAAAAATATCCTCAGGATATAATGAGTTTGATGTTTAGTACTTTTAAGACTACTATAAAATTAGAAATAAGACTTTTTATAAATCTGAAATTTTGATTAAAATATTATTAAAATAAAATAAATCACTGCGATTTACTTTAAAATTTTATTTAGTATCGTTGTCAGGTAGTTTTTTATTCCTTTTTTTGTAAAAGTAATATCCGATTCCGGCAATTAACAGCAGCGGCCACAAAGGGAGGATAAACAGGAAAATAGAAGTAATCACTTCCCATCCGGAAGATAGGGCAGCCAGAGATTTTTCACCAAAGGTATTGGGCTCTTTCTGAAGTTCTGTTTTGTCGGATAAGGTAATTGATACACTGCAGATCGAATTTTCCGCATAATTATTTCCAAAAACTTCTACATTTTTATTTTCAACATCCCCGATCTTGCTTAGATCATTCATAAGATCATCAAAATTCTGAATAGGAATTTTTACCTGTATCTCATAGATTTTCTGGTCGGTTCCGGAATAGGATGAAGGCGTATTTCTTACAGGCTCGGTGACAGCATAAGAAAGATTTTCACTTTTGATAAAGCCATTGTTTCTTTTTACTTCGTCTTTAATAATTTCTTTTGCGGTGTCTACATTGTCTGTATTGATGGAAATGAATCCGGATTTTACCATTCTGTTTTTTGCAGCAGTGATCTCGTAATTTTCCTTTTTAGGCTGATCTTTGTAAATGATTTTGGTTTCTTTGATCACTTTCGGAGCGGGAACATTGACAAAAATTTTTTCGTTCTTTTTTTCCGCAGAATCTTTCTTTTCTGTTTTAGACTCCAGCTTTGTTGACGAGATTTTACTGGATAATGAATCAATACTTTTGGAGGTATTTTCTATCTTTTCCTTAACATCATCTTTTACCGTTTCAAATTCTTTTATTTTAATATTCGCAGAGTCTAAAGCTTTATGGGCTTGATCACTTACCTTATTTATGGTTTGAGATGCCTCTGTTGCGGCACTGTCTGCGGAGTTTATAGCTTTTTCAAATTGAGAATGGGTAGTTTCTCCTTTTTTACACATCACGAAAGTGCAGGAAACTGCGGCGATAAGTATGAACTTTTTCATAAGATTAATTTTTTGATGAAGTAAAATTAGCAGTGAACTTCTTGTACCGATTGTAAAAGAAATGTATTGTATTGGTAAATTTGTAAATGGTTTTAAATCAGTTTTTTGTAATTGTTTTACAATTGTTTTACAAATTATTTCTATTGATTTAGAAAAATTTTAATACCCGTTTATTATAATTAATAAAAGGATATATAATTAAAATATGCATATCATCACCAAAAATTGAATTTTTCAAATAAATAATTCAATGAATTCTTTGTTTATAAGAACTTAACTTAGTTTAAGAAGTTTTACTTAAATAATTAATATATTTGTTTATTATGAATATGATAAGGAAAATTTTTTGTTTATCGTTTTTTTCTGTTGTATTGTTCTTTTCTTGTGTTAATTTGAAAAGTGTTTCGTCTTTTAATCAACAAAAACAAAATTTGAAAAAGATAGAGTTTGTAGAAATAAGAAGACTGAATGCCAGCAGTGGTTTAAAAGAATCAACAGTTGTTAAAACCACAAAAGAGATCAAAGAGCTATACAAAAAGCTGAATGATTCAAAATATTCCAGATCGACTCCGATTCCTGTATTGGAAAATGAGAATGAATTTTTTCTGGTATTAAAGCCGCGAATGAAAACACTAAAAAATGGAGACATTGAGGTAGAAAAAATAGAATCTGACGGCTCAACGTTATGGGTTACCTATAAAGAAGTTGAAAATGATGAGTATAAAGAAAATAAACAATTGAATCCCATTCTTATTATTAAAATTTTAAATAAACCACAAAAAATAAAATTGAACCTAATACACTGAATTTATGAAAAAAAAACTATTATTTCTGGCAGGCTTTCTCGTGATATCGGGGTCTGCATTAGCACAGCAGAATCAATGGACAAAAGTTTCTGAAAAAAATGTCAGAGATTCAAGAGAAAGGAGTATAAAAGTTTCAGGATATGAGCTTTTAAGCCTTAATACGAACGAACTTAAATATCAGTTATCCACAGCTCCGGACAGATCCAAGATATCATCAGCAAAAGGAGTATTGATAAAATTTCCTAATGATCAGGGAACGTTTGATACCTATGAAGTATATGAAGCTTCTACTATGCATCCTGAGCTTCAGTCAAGATATTCGGACATTAAATCATATATCGGAACTAAAATCGGAGAACCGACAAGCAACATAAGATTTACATATGATCCTTATTTCGGACTTAATGCGGTCGTAAAAAATACCAAAGGAATATATTATATAGATTCTCATTCTCATGATAATAAGATTTATATGGTGTATGACCGTAAAAATGCATCTTCTCAAAACAGATTCGAATGCTTATTTAAAGAAGATGAGATTCTTAAGCAGGCATCAAACGGAGGGCTACAGAATAAAACGGTTATCGACGGTTTATTGCGAAGATACAGGCTTGCTATTACCACCACTACAGAATATACAGCTTATATTGCCCAACAGGCCGGAGTAGGTGCCGGAACAGATGCTCAGAAAAAAGCAGCAGTACTTGCTGCTGTGAACCTTGCAGTAGCACGCCTTAATCAGGTTTTTGAAAATGATATTTCAGTAACCCTTCAGCTGATCGCGAATACAGATGCATTGTTTTTCATTAATACAGATACTTTTGATGCACTCGATGCAGGGCAAATGATCGATGAAAATATTACAGTGACCAATAATGCAATCGGAGTAAATAATTACGATATCGGACATGTGTTTTTCCAGGCTTCACAAGGGAATGATAACGGATTGGCATATACGCCGGCCGTTTGTAATAACAACGTAAAAGCAGGTGGAGTTACAGGATCTGCTGCCCCAGTGGGAGACCCTTTTGTTATTGATTATGTAGCTCACGAAATGGGACATCAGTTTGGAGCCAACCATACTCAGAATAATGCCTGCAACAGAAACACGGCGACATCGATAGAACCGGGAAGTGCAAGTTCGATTATGGGATATGCCGGAATTTGTCCGCCCAATGTACAAAACAACAGTGATGCCTATTTTCACAGTGTAAGCATTCGTGAGATGTATCTCAGAATTACAGGAGCAGGAAACTGCGGAGTAAATACAGCTACAGGAAATAATGAGCCAACTGCCAATGCCGGACCCGACAGAACGATTCCTATCGGAACACCGTTTGCATTAACGGGAGCAGGTTCGGATCCTGATGGGAATGCCATTACCTACAACTGGGAACAAATTGATGCTGGAGCTGCTTTAATGCCGCCAAGACCTACCAATACAGTAGGGCCTATGTTCAGATCAATGTGGGCAACAACTTCGCCGACGAGATATTTCCCTAGGCTGTCAACAATTATTGAAGGCTATGACCCTTCTATTTTAACAGCTTCAAATTACAGATCATGGGAAAAATTATCTACTGCAGCGAGAACGCTTAATTTCTCATTGTTGGTAAGAGATAATAATCCGGTAGGCGGGCAGACCGGACGTGATGATATTCAGCTTACTGTTTCAGCCGCTGCAGGACCTTTTACGGTAAGCTCTCAGAATACTGCAGGTATTACATGGACAGCCGGTCAGCAGCAGACCATTACCTGGAATGTAGCTAATACCAATGCTGCTCCTGTAAATACGGCCAACGTAAGTATTCTTATTTCAATGGATGGCGGTCTTACATTCCCTAATACATTGGTAGCAAGTACTCCAAATAATGGCTCTTATACATTTACAGTTCCAAATGGACTGGGAAATTCTTCTAATGCCAGAATTATGATTAAAGCAGTGGACAATGTATTTTTAAATGTTAATACAACCAACTTTACCATCAATTCTAACCTGTCTACAAACGAACTTGAAAAAGAAGACGGATTGAAAATTTATCCGAATCCTTCTAAAGGAATATTTACCATAGAATCAGATTCTAAAACCAATATTTCTTACACGGTATTCGCAATGGATGGAAAATTGGTAAATCCTAAAAAAGAAGTTTCCCGTAATGGAGGCAAAATTCTGGAAAAAGTGAATTTATCAGATCTTCCATCAGGAGTTTATATCATTCAGGTGGATAAAGATGATCAGAAAATCTCTAAAAAATTATTGATCAATAAATAATTGAACTCACCAATAAAAAATAAACCGTTCAGCGAAAGTTGAACGGTTTTATTTTGAGTTTTAAAATGACTGTTTAGTCATTTGTTCCATATCCGATTAATCCAGGAAAAGATATATAAAACGTTCCGGCTTCTACATCTTCATATAAAGACTTCCACCAGTTATTAATCTCTGTTTCTGTAAATACTCCGTCTGAAATGCCTTTTTGTAATATTCCTATATAGGCTTTCTCTACAATTTTCAGAAGTATCTCATCATTGCCGAAATAAGCATATGGCTTTACTTCTACATTTTTAAAGCCATTATTTTTTAAGTGAAAATATATATCTGTGCCTACATTACCGTTGGGAAGATGATCTGTAACGTAATGGATAATTCTCCTTGTAAGTGCTTTATCTTTATGAGACAGCAGAGTTCCGTCCCAGTGCAGGTCAAATATTACAAGCCGTCCACCTGGCTTAAGAAGTCTTTTAAATTCTTTAAGTACTTTTTGCGTATCTTTAATATACATTAAAACCCTTTCAGTTCTTACAGCGTCAAATGTTTGATCCGGAAAAGGCTGAGTGTCTGCTTCTGCTACAAAAAAATCAAGAGGCAGATCAGAATCAGATGCTTTACTTTTTGCGAATTCAATCATTACAGAACTGATATCCGTACCGGTTACTTTTCCCGTAGGATTTACCTGTTTTGCCATTTCCAGTGCCTGAATACCGATGCCACAGCCAACGTCAAGTACATGCTCACCCGGTTTTAGGTTCAGCAGTTTTATTTGTAATTCCAGACTTTCTTTAACAATGGGATAGGCTGCAACATTTTCAAGAAACTGTATTAAATACTCATATTCGGAACTGTCGACTTGTTGAAAGCCTGAGATAATCGTTTGTTTTTCCATGGTGATGTAGTTTGATGTTTTTTACAGAATTAATAAATATTGAAGTTATTCATTGTATTCTGTTGATATCAAATATACAAAGTTTTAAAAAGAGTGTTTGTTTTATCAGAAAATTTATTGATTTATTAAAATAAAAAATCCGTTGAAATTTTCAACGGATTGCTGTTTATTTTAAACTGTTTAATTAGCTATTCTGGAATTCACTGATGAAATGAAGCTTCACATTCGGGAATTTTTCCTGAGTCATGTGAATTGTAAATGATGAATCTGCCAGGAATACCAATTGATTGTATTTATCTCTTGCTAAAAATCTCTGTTTTAGTCTTGCAAATTCTTTAAATTCTTCAGATTTTTCATCGGCCTCGACCCAGCATGCCTTGTGCATGGAAAGAGGTTCGTATGTACATTTTGCTCCATATTCATGCTCCAGACGGTATTGGATAACTTCATACTGAAGTGCTCCTACCGTTCCGATGATTTTTCTATTGTTCATTTCAAGAGTAAAGAGCTGTGCAACCCCTTCATCCATCAGCTGATCGATACCTTTGGCCAATTGCTTAGCTTTTAACGGATCATTGTTGTTGATATATCTGAAATGTTCAGGAGAGAAACTAGGAACTCCTTTGAAGCTCAGTTTTTCACCACCAGTCAGTGTATCACCGATTCTGAAACTTCCGGTATCATGAAGACCCACAATATCTCCCGGGAAACTTTCGTCTACCACTTCTTTTTTATCTGCGAAAAATGCATTCGGAGAAGAGAATTTCATTTTTTTACCTTCTCTTACCAACAGGTAATTTTCATTTCTTTTAAATACCCCTGAAACAATTTTAACGAAAGCTAAACGGTCTCTGTGCTTAGGATCCATATTCGCGTGAATTTTGAAAACAAATCCTGTGAAAGTGTTTTCTTCAGGCTTCACCAAACGTATATCACTTTCCTTAGGCTGTGGCATAGGTGCAATATCGATGAAAGCATCCAGTAATTCGCGAACTCCAAAATTATTTAAAGCCGAACCAAAGAAAACTGGCTGCAAATCTCCTTTCATATAATCTTCACGATTAAATTCAGGATAAACAGACTGTACCAGATCAAGCTCTTCTCTTAAAGTGGCGGCTGCTTTTTCACCAATAATCTCATCAATGGTAGGATCATTAATATCATCAAACTTGATCGCTTCACCTACTTTCTGCTTTTTTTCTTCAAGGAACAACTGGATATTGTCTTCCCAGATGTTGTAAATTCCCTGAAAATCACTTCCCATACCAATTGGTAATGAAAGCGGACAAACCGTTAATCCTAATTTTTGCTCAACTTCATCCAGCAAATCGAAAGCGTCTTTACCTTCACGGTCCAGTTTATTAATGAAAACCAACATCGGAATGTTTCTCATTCTACAAACCTGAACCAACTTTTCAGTCTGTTCCTCAACCCCTTTGGCAACATCGATTACAACGATTACAGAATCAACCGCAGTTAAGGTTCTGTAGGTATCTTCAGCAAAATCCTTGTGACCCGGAGTATCCAGGATGTTGATTTTGTGGTCTCTGTATTCAAAAGCCAATACGGAAGTAGCCACAGAGATCCCTCTCTGTCTTTCAATTTCCATAAAGTCGGAGGTGGCTCCTTTTTTTATTTTATTGGATTTTACCGCACCAGCTTCCTGAATAGCCCCTCCAAAAAGCAGCAGCTTTTCTGTAAGAGTGGTTTTTCCGGCATCGGGGTGGGAGATAATTCCGAAGGTTTTTCTTTTTTCTATTTCTTTGATTAAGTCTGACATATCGTGTATTGAAGTTGCAAAAATCGTGAATTTTGTCGAATCCTGAAAATTGAATTTGTTTTAACCGCAAAGGGCACAAAAGTTTTTAACACATTAGCAATTTAAGATCAAATTCTTTACGTATAGAAGTGCACATTTGTTTAATAAAAAATGATTTTTTATTTAGTTCGTTTTTGTCAACCTGAGAATAGGCTTAAAAAATATCTTTTGCGACTTTTGTAGTCTAAATAAAGCGTTTATTTAATTTTTATAAATATTCTTGCAATCAGTGCTTTAAAGTTTTCATTTTAAGCAAATAGGCCAATCCGAGCCCAATAAACACCATGGCAGCACTAAAAGGGAAAATATAGCTCATTCCGTAAATGTCTGCAACCCCCCCAATTAACGGACCGGCGACACCTAGCGAAAGATCGATGAAAAGCCCATATCCGGCCAATGCAGAGCCCTGACTTGAAGGAGAAACACTTTTGATGGCAACAACCCCCAATGCAGGAAAAATCAATGAAAATCCCAAACCTGTAACTCCGGCCCCCAAAAGTGCCATCTGAGAATTTGTTGCAAAGGCAATAATTAAAAGCCCAATGGTTTCTACGAACAGACAGGCTATCGCTACTTTAATTCCACCATAATTATTGATCACATTGCTGAAAACCAATCTTCCTGCGACAAATAGTCCTCCGAAAATACTAAGACATAAAGCTCCGTTATTCCAATGAAAATAATTGTAATATAATGTAATAAAAGTTGAAATACTTGCAAATCCAATTCCGCCCAACGCTAAGCAAACCCCAAAAGGGGCAACTTTTCCCAGTACTTTCCAGAACGACTGAGCTTCCTGAGGATTGGTATTGGTTTTATTTTCTTTGGTTTTTGCAAAAAGAAAGCCAAGGATTCCTAACAGGATGGAAAGAATTCCAATTCCGTAAAGGCTGAATTCGTGCTCAATTGTTACTCCCAGCGAAGCGCCAATGGCAAGAGCACCATAGCAGGCAACACCATTATATGAAATGATTTTTGCAGTATGTTTTTCACCAACTGCCATAATCGCCCAGTTGATAGGACTGGCACCAATCATCCCTTCGGCACAGCCGGTGAGTAAACGTGTAACCACCAAAAAAGAAAGACTGATAAAGGGTGAAAGCTTAAAATAATAGGCTATTATTAAGAAAATACCGGTTAAAGAAAAACTCAGCATACTAAACAATACTGCAGGTTTCGGACCTTTCCCATCAATGATTTTTCCGGAATATGCCCTCAGGAAAAATGTAGATACATATTGTAAACTGATGACTAAGCCGGCAACGACCAAACTAAAACCTAAATTTTTATTAATAAAAATCGGAAGAACAGACAGAGATAATCCTATGATGAAATATCCTACAAAAGTAAAACACACATAAGTAAGCAAGGATAAGTTAACATTCTCTGACCGATTTACTAAACTATCCATGTTGAAAAAATTAAGGTGCAAAGTTACTTCATAAAAATAGCTTACACGGAAATTTTACCTTAAAAAAATATAAAATTTAAATAAGCGAAGGAAAAGTAATGGTCATGTGATCTTACACCAATATTTTTAAGATAATAAAAAGAAGAAATATCAGTCCAAAAGTGATGATCCCCAGAATAATCATTCCCCCTAGATATCCTTTTCGAATGGTTCTGTCATATTGAAACGTTTTTTCATTAATGTAATAGTCAGAATATACAATCGGATCAATTTGTAAATCAGGACGGAATATTCGTATTCCGTTTATAAAATGGGCATACAGTAAATGTTTGTTTTTAAGCACCGTTAAATCCAAATTCATATCTATAACCATTTGTAAAACAGTGTTTTTTGGATCTTTGATATGTACAACTAATTTTTTAGCCAGTGTTTTTTGGTTTGCATGTTCTGAATAAACATCTTTTCTAAAAGAAATTTTTTCAGCATACGTAAGATCAGCATAGGCAATTGTTTTTATGATCTCATCGTTTGAGTCGTAATGTACAACTCCTTTTTCATTCACTATTATTTTATGGGATCTCAGATGTCTGGTTTTAAAATAAAATTTAACAAGTGCATACAATCCCGAAATGGTCCCGATTTCAATGATCATAAGGATCATAAACATACTTGTTCTGTGTTTCAGTTGATACAAAACTCCTTTTTGGAAAATATCATAGATTGGAAATACGACAATGGTAAATATGATGATTGAAAAGAAAATAAAAGTGGCAACTCTTGCTGTAAAAGTAAGAGTGGAATTAATTTCAGACTCTATTATTGGAAATTTCTCCTTCATATCAACCGTTTGATGTTAAAAATATAATTCCTATAATGATGGCAGTTAAAAAGATAAGTAAACCAAGAATTAAAACCCAGGATATTTTCCCGTTTGGAGAGGTTTTCCAAGAGTCTTTGTCAATTAAATAATTATGTAATACTATCGGATCAATTTTGAGATCCGGTCTGAAAACAGAGATTCCCTGAAGAAAATGAGCATATAGCTCATATTTATTGTTCACAACATGTAACGGAAGGTTCATATCAAGGCGTATCATTTTAGGTTCATGGCTTTCTGGCTGAACATAAACTTCAAGGAGCGGAATAATTCCTGAGTTCATTGTATTTACTGTTTTGATGTCAAAAGCCTGACCGGATGAGCAGAGCTCCGAATATAGTATTTTTTCGGTGACTTCTTTTTTGGTATTATAAAACAGAAGTCCTTTTTCAGTTACTGTAATTTCACGGGCAAGCTGATGTCTTTTAAAAAAATAATATCTAAGTGCCGGTATTAAAATTAAAAAGGATATAGAAAAACAGATGACAGAAGGCCACAACATCACTGTAATTCCTCTTTTATAAATACCGTAGATGGGCAGCAAAAAAAATAATACAAAACTGAACAGCAGTAATCCGAGCAGTGTTATTTGAATAAGCCAAGCTCCCCATTGATTGATTTCGGATTTTATACTTGGAAATGGTGTTTCCGGATTCATTTTTTTATGTGATTGTGATGAATAGGCGAAAATAAGTATTTCCGTTTTTAGTTGTCTAAAGCTTTCAAAAAAATTACCTTTGTTTTCAATAAATTTTTACAAGAAATAACATGGAAAACAGTAAATATCCCAAATTTACATTCACATGGATCGGCGGAGTTGTTCTGTTAGGAGGATTATTCATAGGAACAATGTTCGTATCTTTTTTCAGTACTTTTTGGAAAATTGTTTTCGGTGAAAACCTGTCTATCAAAGAATGGTATCTCACGGTTGCCAATGCGGTCGGGTTTTCAACGGCGATTGCTTTTTTCGATTTTTTCATTGTAAGACCGACTACAAAGAAGAGACTTAACTTCAATTTCTCACCCACCAATTTTTACACCTATCTGTTGATTTTTCCGATGATGATCGGGATGATGTTTATTGCAGAATTTATTACTTCCCAAATTCCGACAACAGGACCTTTTTTCGGAGAATATTACGAGTTTTTTAATCGATTAATGGGTCAGCTGACGGATGATCCTGTAGTGATGATTATTACAGCAGTTATCATGGCGCCTGTTTTTGAAGAAATTATCTTTAGAGGAATTATTCAGAAAGGTTTAATGAATAAAGGTATAGAACCTTGGAAGGCTATTGTTTTTTCATCGGTGATCTTTGGATTGGTTCACGGGAATCCGTGGCAATTTGTTGGAGCTGTTTTACTGGGCTGTGTTTTAGGGTTGGTGTATTATAAAACAAAATCTCTTTTATTACCCATGTTGCTGCACGGTTTCAACAATCTGTGCTCATCGTTATTGATTACTTACACTAAAAATGAAAGTTTTGCAGATGCGTTTAAAGTATCTGAATGGATTATATTACTTATCGGAATTGTACTTTTTTCTTTGTTCTACTATCTTTTTATGAAGAAATACAAGGTGCATTACTCCGAAGTTTAATTTTAAACACAAATAATACTGCCTGTACTGATCACAAATTGAGATTGGTGCGGTTCGTGAAAAATATTTGTGAATCTCATGTTAAATAAAAAAAATGAAATTGGATATGGAATTACTGGTGGCAACCCACAACGAACACAAAAAAGAAGAGATACAACAGATTTTAGGCAACGGATTTATCGTAAAAAGTCTTACCGATTATAATATTCACGAAGAAATCGTGGAAGATGGAGATTCATTCAATGCGAATGCATTAATTAAGGCTAAATACTGCTTTGAGAAAACAGGAATTCCAAGCTTGGGAGACGACAGCGGTTTGGTGGTAGAGTCTTTGGACGGAAGACCCGGAATTTTCTCGGCGCGCTATGCCGGAGATCATGATTTTGCAAAGAACATTGAAAAAGTCCTGAGCGAAATGGAAGGTGTGGAAAACAGAAAGGCTTATTTCATCACTGTTTTATGCTATTATGATGAAAATGGAGCCCAATATTTTGACGGGAGAGCTCATGGAAATTTATTGACTGAGAATAGAGGTTTCAAAGGCTTTGGTTATGATCCTATTTTTGTTCCTGAAGGACATGAAATGACTTTCGCAGAAATGAATCCTGAGGATAAAAACAAAATAAGCCACAGAAAACAGGCTCTGGATTTATTTTTAGATTTTTTAAAAGATAAAAAATAGCTGAAGGCTGAGGTTAATAGATTGTAATTTTACGATCTTAAATTTAATTTTAATATCAGCCTAAACAGAAATCTTATTTTTAACCTTAACCTAAATCCGTACATTTGTCATTATAATAAACTTTTGATTTGAGTACTTATTTAACTATATTAGGCTTTAATTCAGCGATTCCCACGATCAATTCTTCACCGACTGCACAGCTGCTGGAGATGGAAGAAAGACATTTTCTTATCGATTGTGGTGAGGGAACTCAAGTTCAGTTGAGAAAAGCAAAAGCAAAATTTTCAAGAATCAATCATATTTTTATCTCTCACCTTCATGGAGATCACTGTTTCGGCTTGCCGGGGCTTATTGCGTCTTTCAGATTGTTGGGAAGAGATACACCGCTTCATGTTTACGGTCCGAAAGGAATTAAAAATATGTTGGAAACCATCTTTACCATCACGGAAACACACCGTGGTTTTGAAGTTGTTTATCATGAACTGGATAAAAATTATTCAGAAAAAATTTATGAAGACAACAGGTTAGAAGTATATACCATTCCGTTGGATCACAGAATCTACTGTAACGGTTATCTTTTCAGAGAAAAACCAAAAGACAGACATCTGAATATGAAAGAAATTTCTAAATACGATGAGATTGAAACCTGTGATTATCATAATATCAAGGCTGGGAAAGATTTTGTCTTAAGTGACGGTTATATTCTTAAAAATGAGAAGCTGACGACAAATCCGGAACCATCGGTGTCTTATGCCTTCTGCAGCGATACGAGATATTTGGAAAGTGTCATTCCGATTATTAAAAATGTGACGGTTCTCTATCATGAGTCTACATTTTTACACGATTTGAAGGAAATGGCAGATTATACAGGCCATACAACGGCATTGGAAGCAGCAAGAATAGCGAGGAAAGCTGAGGTCGGAAAATTAATTCTGGGACATTTTTCAAACCGGTACGGAGATTTGACGGTATTTACGGATGAAGCCAGAACGGTCTTTCCGAATTCATTTTTACCAAAGGCTCTGGAGCCTGTGAAAATTTAAAATTTGTATGTTGAATTTTGAAGAGCTGAAAGGCTTCTTAGACGAAAAGGCAGATCTGTACAATAGGCCCGATTTTATAGAAAATGATCCTATCCAGATTCCGCATCGTTTTTCGCTGAAGCAGGATATTGAAATTGCGGGTTTTCTGGCGGCTACCATTTCTTGGGGAAACCGAAAATCTATCATCAATTCGGCTGAAAAAATGTTGGCGATTATGGGGGATTCTCCCTATGATTTTGTAATGAATTATTCGGAAAATGATCTTAAAAATATACAGGATAAAAGTATACACCGGACATTTAACGGGGAAGATTTTACTTATTTTATCAGACAGTTCAGTAGAATTTATAAAGAAAATGATAGTCTTGAAAGCCTGTTTACAGTTAGTGACACAGAAACGAATTTTCAGCATGCTATTGAGAGATTCAGAGGCAGTTTTTTGGAAACTGAAAAACACAGGAGCCATAAGCATGTAAGTTCACCTTATAAAAACTCTTCGGCAAAAAGAATTATCATGTTTCTTCGCTGGATGGTCCGCAAAGATAAGCGAGGAGTTGATTTTGGAATTTGGGAAAATATAGATCAGAAATATTTATCTATTCCACTGGATGTACACACAGGAAATATTTCAAGAAAATTAGGCTTGGTTTCCAGAACCCAAAATGACTGGAAAACGGTGGAAGAACTGGATCTGGCTATCAGAAAGCTTGATGAAAAAGATCCTGCGAAATATGATTTTGCATTGTTTGGATTGGGAGTGACAAAAGAATTATTATAAATAAACACGATGAAAAAAAACGAAGAAAAAATAGATGTCTTAGAAAGAATTGCGAATGGCATTACTTGGTGGATCGGTTCGATTCCATCATTGATTGCACATACAATATTTTTTATTACTTCTTTTTTATTACCCTTACTTAAGATTGTAGAATTTGATAAAATGCTTCTTATTCTTACAACAGTAGTTTCTCTTGAGGCTATTTATCTGGCGATATTTATTCAGATGTCAGTCAATAAAAGCCATGAGAAAATTGAAGATATCCAGGAAGATATTGAGGAAATCAGTGAAGATATTGAAGACATTCAGGAGGATATCGAAGAAATCAGCGAGGATATTGAAGAGATCAACGAAGATATTGAGGATATTCAGGAGGATATTGAAGAAATTAATGAAGATGAAGAAGATGAAGATCATATCGAGAGAGCGAAAAATGTTATGCTAAAAAGCAATATCAATTCAAATAAAAACGAGATTAAGACATTAAAGGATAAAATTTTAGAACTTCAAAATAAAATTGAAGAACTGAATAAAGATTAATATATTATATCATATTGATTTATTGTAGTATAAATTAAATATGTCTTTTGTTATTTTAATTAAAATTTTCTTCAAAATTTATAATTCACTATTTTAGAGACTTTCTAAATAATTTAATATTTGAAAATAATATTTTAATAAACTTCATATGAGCTTTATTAAAATATTGTTTTCTTTTTTTTTATATAAAATATTACACATTAAAGGGTGATTGGCTTCATTAATTATAATTTAATCATAAATAAATATTTTTAGTATTTATGTGAAAATAATAACAAAAATGATGAATTATAGATTGAAAAATTATCTTTTACTCTTATTGTTCCTGATGGTTTCAGTTTCAGTTTTTTCACAAAAAATATCCCGGAAGTTAATCCCGGAAAAGCCTACAGAAGCAAGTTTGATGGCGGGAGCATTTATAGATATTAATGATCCTTCGTATGCTCCTTCTGCCTATACTATTGATGATCTTGTCAAAAAAATATTAATTGCGGGAGGTTCGAACTGTTTTATTCCTAATGTTTCAAATGTTGCGTTATATCCTAATCATCTGGTTTCAAATAACAACAGGGCATGGGGATATTTCCATCGGGGAACTACCAATTTTCCTTTTGAAGACGGAATTGTGATAACGAATGGTAATGCCCGAATGGGAGGTAATTCTTTTCAGCAGACAGTAAGCACGGGATTGTTTTCGGGTACTGATGCTGATTTACAGACGGCAATCAATCCGGGAGCTCCAATCCGTGATGTTGTTTTTCTTGAATTTGATTTTGTACCAACGAACAGTCAGCTGACGTTTAATTATATTTTCGCCTCCAGAGAGTACAGTCCATATTATGCATGTGGAAATTATACAGATGGATTTGCTTTACTGATCAAGAAGAACGGTGATCCGGCTTATACCAATATGGCGATTCTGCCAGGCGGGGCAGGTCCGGTAAGTATTAAGAATATTCTTCCTTCCGATTTTGCCTGCGGTCCTGTTAACGAACAGTTTTTTGGAGGTTTAAACACAGCAATGACGGAAACCAACTATCGCGGCAGGACGGTTCCTTTAACTGCTACGGCTGCGGTTGTGCCTGGTGAAACATACCATTTTAAAATGGTAATAGGGGATGTTGGAGATTGGTTTGAAGATTCTGCCGTATTTATAGAAGGCGGTTCTTTCGAAATTGGACTGGGGATAGTGGATGCCAATGGAAATCCGCTTTCTGATACCATTGATATCTGTGATAATGTTCCTAAAGCTTTAGTCGCTCAGGGAGCAAGTAATGTTCCCGGTGCGGTTATTCAGTGGTACTTTAACGGAAATCCCATTCCAGGGGCAAATAATACAACTTATATGGCAGATCAGGCAGGTTTTTATGAGGTGAAAACTTTCGTGTCTGGTAGTGAATGCCAATCGGCAAGTATTACTGTGAATACTGTTTCGGGGATTTATTCCAATCTTCAGGGTGGTCAGATATGTTCCGGAGATCAAATTCTGCTGGATGCCGGATCAGGAACAAATTATACCTATTTGTGGAGCACGGGAGCGACTACCCAGACCATTACTGTAAATACTCCCGGGACTTATACGGTGACAATAAGCAATGGAATCTGTTCCAAAACTTTTACAACACAAGTGATACAGGCTCTTGTTCCGGAGATTGTAAAGATAGATTACAATCATGGAGTAATGACTGTCACTGCAACAAATCCAAGCAACGGAGAGCTGGAGTACTCTATAGATAATGGTTTTACGTGGCAGTCATCAAATGTTTTTACGAATGTTATGAAAAATACGGAGATTCCTATCCGTGTTCGTGTAGTGCGTACAAGCTGTGAAGTATATGTGGCTTATTTTACTTTTGCAATGCAGAATATAATTACTCCCAATAGTGATGGAGTCAATGATTTTATTGATTTTAAAGGAGTCAGTGATTATAAAAATTTTAAAGCAGTGATTTTTGACCGTTATGGAAAAGAAATATTTAATGCTGATAAAAAAGAAACCCGTTGGAATGGTTTTCTTCTGGGACGACCTCTCCCGACAGCATCTTACTGGTATCAATTGGAGTATCAGGATCCCGTGAGTAAAAGCACCGTTTTAAAGACCGGCTGGATTTTACTGAAAAATATAAAATAGAATTTTTAATAGGAGAAGACTGATATTTTTGGTCTTCTTTTATTATTTCTTAGATAGATTATCTGCTATTTGTTAAGATTTGAAATAAATTAAATTATTATTGATAATTAGAGGGTTTGTATTCAATTTTTAATTCAAAAAAATAGTATTTTTGAACAAACAACAATAAAATGTTAAAATTTATGTTGAAAAACTACTTTTTCTTATTAGTATTTGTGTTGGTTTCAGGGTCTTTATTTTCTCAGGAAGCTCCCAGAAAACCACCGAAAAATGTCTCAGCAACGTTCAATAAAAAATCAGGAGTGTATATTGATGTGAATGCTGCTTCTTACGCTCCTTCTGGCTTTACACCTGAACAGCTGGTGAAAGATATTCTTATCAACGGAGGAACGAGCTGCTCGACTCCCAATGTAAGTAATGTTACAGTGTCTCCAGATCATTTGGTCACGAATAATAACAGATTCTGGGGATATTTTCATAAGGCTTCTACCAATTTTCCTTTTAAAGACGGAATTATCTTATCTACGGGGAAAGCAAAAGACGGAGGGAATACTGCAGTATTTGCGAGTTCAACAATTGGGACAGGAAGTGATGCAGATCTTATAGCAGCGATTAATCCTACGGTTACAACGCAGGATGCGGTTTCTTTAGAATTTGATTTTGTACCGAACTCCAATCAGATAAAATTTAACTATATATTTGCTTCGGAGGAGTATACAAGTAATTACCCATGTAGTTATTCAGATGGTTTTGCTCTTTTACTGAGACCTGCTGCGGGTGGTCCTTATGTAAATATGGCAATTCTTCCGAATAATGCAGGTCCTGTGAGTATGACGAATATTCACCCGGAAATTACAGGTTTTGGAGGATGTAACGCAATCAATCAAAATTACTTTGCAGGATATAACAGTAATCCCAATATTGAAACAAACTATGAGGGAAGAACGGTTCCTTTAACAGCGGTGGCGGATGTAATTCCTGGTCAGACCTATCACTTTAAAATGGTATTGGCCGATGCAAAAGACCCGTCTTATGATACGGCTGTTTTCCTGGAAGGAGGATCGTTTGATATCGGGATCAAAATTACAGATGGCAACGGTGTTTTACTGCCTAATACGATCAATATGTGCGACAATACTCCGCAGTTATTGAAAGCACAGGTTTCTACCGTTCCGGGAATGACTTTCCAGTGGTACAAAGACGGAGTTGCAATTCCGGGAGCGACTAATATAACGTATACAGCTACACAGCCCGGAGTATATGAAGTCAAAGTTTCAGTACCGGGAAGCCAGTGTCCGGGATCAGCAACAATTACGATTGTGGGAGGAACAAGCCCTACGGTTCAGAATGCGACATTAACAGCTTGTTATACGACTGGAAATGCTATTTTCGACCTTACTTCGGCTCAGTCATTTATCAGTACTACTTCAGGTGCTGTATTTAAATATTATGTGAATCAGGCGGATGCTGTTGCCGGAAATACTTCCAATATTGCTGCTCCGACATCATTTTCAAGTGCAGGAGCACAGACTATTTATGTGAATGTTTCCAAAGGTTTCTGCTCTAAAGTAGCACAGCTTCAATTGGTGAAAGCAGCACAAATGACAGCTACTATCGCTGCTCCTGAAAAAATTACCTGTGCAAGCCCACAGATCACATTGAATGCTTCTACATCGGTATATGCTGCAGGTTCTACATTTACCTGGGCTGCTTCTGCAGGAGGAAATATTGTTTCAGGCGGAAATACGCTGACCCCTGTTGTAAATTCGGTAGGAACATATACTTTAACGATTACGAAGTCTTATCAGCCTGGCGGAACATGTACGGCTACAACCTCTGTAACTGTTTTGGAAGATAAAGTGAAGCCTGTTATTACAGCAGTTGCTCCGAGATATAAAATCTGTCAGGGCGAATCTGTGATCATTACTGCAACCGGAGCTGTTACTTATGCCTGGTCCGGACTTACAGGAAACGGAGGTACACAGACCGTGAGCCCGAATACAACAACAACTTATACCGTTACTGGAACAGCGGCAAACGGATGTCAGGCTGCGGTTCCTGCGACAGTTACGATTGAAGTGGTACCGGCTATCGTTTCAAATGTAAAAGGAGTGCATATCTGTGTCGGAGATAATATTACTCTTGACGCAGGTACAGGTCCAAATTATAAATATGTATGGAATACAGGGGCAACGACTCAGACTATTACTGTGGCAACACCGGGAGCTTATTCTGTAACGATTGATAATGGAGTATGTTCAAAAATATATACCGTGCAGGTTATTCAGGCAGTGGTTCCTCAAATTACCAAAGTAGACTACAACAACAACGGTAATATGGTGCTTACGGCGAGCAATCCAAGTAACGGACCTCTTGAATATTCAGCAGACAACGGAATGACCTGGCAGAATTCGAATATATTCACCAATATTCCTAAAAATAAACTGATTACCATCAGAGTGAGAGTTAAAAATACAAGTTGTGAAGGATTTTTAGAGTATTTCACTTTTGTAATGCAGAATGTAATTACTCCGAATGGTGATAACAAAAACGATATCATCGATTTCAGGGGAATTAATATGTATAAGGATTTCAAAGCTTCAATATTCGACCGGTATGGAAGAGAGGTTTTTAAAGCTGAAAAAATAACACCGTATTGGGACGGGCACTTCCAGGGGAAACGTCTTCCTACGGCATCTTATTGGTATCAGATTGCATTTGAAGATCCGGCAACAAAACAGATTGTTGTAAAAACAGGATGGATTTTACTGAAAAATTTTGAATAAAATAATAAGTATAGATAAAAAGGCTAACGATTTGTTAGCCTTTTTTCGTATATAGAGGAAAAGTAGAATTGATATTTTACTATTAATAAGATTATATTAATAACAATGTAAATTGTTAAGACGTAAATTTCAATCAAAAAAAATAGTATTTTTGTTTAAAATAATATAAAATGTTAAATAGGAGGACAAGAAGTTTATTTTTGGCTTTGTTTTTTGCTTTCATCGGTACCTTTACTTTTTCGCAAAGTAGAGATAGGGTGGGAACGGTTCAGAGACCTTCATCTCAGTCTATGAAAGCTGGAGCATTTATAGATGTGAATGCAGCAGGATATCCGGCATCAAACTATAATATTTCACAATTGGTAAAAGATATTTTGATCTCCGGTGGATCAGCCTGTTCCAATGCGAATGTAAGTAATATCACTGTTTCTCCTAATTTAGCAGTAGGTGCTACCAACAGAAGTTGGGGGTATTTTAATAAAGCAGCCACCAATTTCCCTTTTGCAGAAGGAATTGTGCTTACAACAGGATATGCCTCAAAAGCAGGAAATACATTTCAGGGAACTCTGAGTGATGTTTTGCCAAGTGGCGGAGATGCTGATCTTGCGGCGGCTTTAAATGTTCCTATCAGCATGTTAAAAGATGCTACTTCTATAGAATTTGATTTCGTTCCGAACTCTACAGAAGTAACTTTCAGATATTTATTTGCCTCAAAAGAGTATCAGAATAATTTTACATGTAATATTTCAGATGGTTTTGCTTTATTGCTTAAAAGATCAACAGATCCTACATATACCAACTTAGCGGTTCTTCCCAATAATGCCGGACCGGTAAGTGTTACCAATATTATTCCAGCAGGAATGGCCTGCGGACCCAAAAATGCACAATATTTCGGAGGTTTAAACAGCCCTCAGATTGAAACCAACTTTAACGGGCGTACTGTACCGTTGACAGCAAAAGCTACAGTAATACCTGGTCAGACCTATCATTTTAAAATGGTATTGGCTGATTATGATGATACAAATTTTGACTCTGCAGTATTTTTGGAAGCGGGATCTTTTGATATCGGTGTTCAGATTTTAGATCCGGCAGGAGTAGCTCTTCCGTCATCTATTAATGTTTGTGATAATGCGCCTCAGACGTTCACTGCTTCTACCCAGTTTGCAAGTGCAACATATATCTGGTCTCTGAACGGAACTCCTATTCCCGGAGCAACTGGAGCAAGCTATACGGCAACACAGCCCGGTGTATATACCGTTCAGGTTTTTATTGCTGGAAATACGTGTCCGGGTAGCGCAAGTATAACTGTCGTAGGCGGAACAAGTCCTACAGTTCAGAATGCAACATTAACAGCGTGTTATACTCCGGGGAATGCTACCTATGATTTAACATCTGCACAATCGGCCATAAGTACAACGCCGGGCGCAATATTTTCTTATTATGCCAACCTGGCGGATGCCAACGCAGGAAATACGAGTACTATTGCTACTCCTACCGCTTATTCAAGTGCGGGTGGGCAGACCGTGTATGTACGGGTAAGAACGGGTTTCTGTTCAAAAGTAGCTCAGTTGCAACTGGTAAAAGCACCCCAGGTGACAGCCACCATTGCTCCGCCGACTGCTTTAACCTGTACTAATTCACAGATAACTTTAAATGCCTCTACATCTGTATATCCCACGGGATCTACATTTAACTGGACAACAGTAGGAGGAAATATTGTTTCAGGAGGAAATACTTTAAACCCTGTAGTGAATGTAGCAGGAACATATACACTTACTATTTCAAATACTTATCAACCGGGTAATGTGATTTGTAATGCGACGGCAACTGTCACGGTGACTGGAGACAGTGCGCCGCCTACAACAGGTCTGACTGCAACAAAAATATTAATCTGTAACGGAGAATCAGTTACCCTGACTGCTTCCGGAGGAGCAACATATAATTGGACAGGGTTAACCGGAACAGGAAATACACAGACCGTTTCTCCAACAGCTACGACAACGTACACCGTAACTGCCGTTGGAGCCAATGGTTGCGTTTCTCAGAATCCGGCAACAATTACGATTGAAGTTTCTCAGCCGATTACCGTTCAGAATGCAACATTATTAAAATGTTATGAGCAGGGAGGAATCACTTATGATTTGACTTCAGCTCAGTCACAGATAACTTCAGCGGGTACTGCCACGTTTGCTTATTATGTACTTCAGGCAGATGCCAACGCCGCAAATACGAATACTATTCCAATACCTACAGCTTATGTAAGTGCAGGGAATCAGACGATCTATGTATTGGTGAAAAACGGAGGATGTAGTTATGTAGTTACCCTGCAGCTATTATCAACCCCTCAGACAACATTAACAATAGCGACGCCACAAACAATAACCTGTACTACAAATCAGGTCACTTTAAATGCATCGGCATCTGTTGTTCCTACTGGCTCTACTATTACATGGACGACTACAGGAGGAAATATTGTCTCCGGGGCAAATACATTAACTCCGGTTGTAAATGCTGGCGGAGCTTATACTTTAACAGTTTCAAATGTAACCCAGCCAGGAAACTTAAACTGTACTTATACTGCTACAGTAAATGTTGCTCAGGATACAACGCTGCCTGTAGCTACGGTTGTTTCTTCAGTTCCAAGAATTTGTGTGGGAGAATCTCTTACATTAACAGCTTCAGGAGGAGTAACTTACAACTGGGTAGGATTGACAGGAAATGGAAATACCCAAACTGTTTCTCCTACGAATACAACTACTTACACGGTATATGCAGTAGGTGCTAACGGATGTGTATCTGCTAATCCTGCTACGGTAACCGTACTTGTCGGACCACCTGTTGCTGTGATAGCTGCCTCAAAAACAAAAATCTGTGCGGGAGAATCGGTTACTTTAACAGCTTCAGGAGGAATTACCTATAACTGGATAGGTCTTACAGGAAATGGGAATACCCAAATTGTTTCTCCTACAATAACAACTATCTATTCTGTGTATGCATTGGGAGGAAACGGATGTAGTTCTGTTAATCCGGCTACTCTTACGATTGAAGTAGTGCCTGCTATTGAATCTACATTGGAGGATGTATATGTATGCGAAGGAGATACTGGTGTTTTAGACGCCGGAGCAGGACCTAATTATACTTATGTATGGAGTACGGGAGCAACGACACAGACAATATCTACAAATGTTGTAGGAACTTACTCAGTGACGATAAGCAATGGAGTGTGTTCTAAAGTATACACTGCACAGCTATTGAACCCTGATCTGCCTAAGTTTACAAATGTTACCTATCTCGATCATGTACTTACCTTAACCACAACGAATCCTACAGGAGGAGTTCTTGAGTTTTCTATTGATGGAGGAGTGACATGGCAGGCATCAAACGTTTTCTATAATGTATTGAACAACACGAATTATAATCTTAAAGTAAGAGTAAAAGACGCTAACTGTGATACATCATTGGATTTCTATACATTCTTTGTTATTAATGTAATTACGCCAAATGCAGACGGTAAAAATGATGTGGTAGACTTCTCAGGAATAAGCAACTATAATAATTTTGCGGCTTCTGTTTTTAACCGATATGGCCAGGAAATGTTTAAAGCTACCAAGTCTGATGCAGTATGGCGAGGCAGTATCAGAGGTGTTAATTTACCTACGGCTACTTATTGGTACAGAGTTCAATGGGAAAACCCTGCCAGCAAGAAACTTGAATTAAGAACAGGATGGATTTTATTAAAGAATAGAAATTAATTCGAAAATTAACGAAAAATTAAAAATAAAATTTATATAATTCTAAAGTCTCTCATATTTGGGAGACTTTTGTTTTTTATGATAAAAAAAGTTAAATATCTATGTGGGATGTATAAAAAAAAATTAAATTTGTTGAAACAAAAATATTATGAAGAGATATCTACTACTACTTTCCTTATTTTTAGTCTCGTCCAATTTTCTTTTTTCACAAAATCTTCCACCCAGAAAAGTTAACATGAAGCCAAGACCCGGCTTAGATAAAAAAGCAGGTGCTTTTATCGATGTTAATGCTCCTTCTTACGCTGCAACAAGTTATAATATCACCCAATTGGTGAAAGATATACTGATTTCATCAGGTACCAACTCTTGTGTGACACCCAATGTTTCCAACGTAGTGGTAACGCCGGGGCTGGCGGCAAGTAATAACGACAGAGCCTGGGGATATTTTCATAAAGGAACTACCAATTTTCCTTTTAAAGATGGTATTATCCTGATGACCGGTAAAGCTGCCGAAGCGGGAAATACATATATTGATGTAAATACACCTATCAGTACCGGTGGTTTCAATGTAGGAACCGGAAGTGATCCGGATCTGGTTGCTGCGACCAATCCTATAGTTCCCTTACAGGATGCGGTAATATTAGAGTTTGACTTCGTACCTACGTCATCTCAGGTTAGATTTAATTATCTATTTGCTTCCGAAGAGTATACCGGAAATTTCCCTTGTAACTATTCGGATGCATTTGCGCTGTTATTAAGACCATCTACAGGAGGTCCTTATCAAAATATGGCCGTTTTGCCAAGTGGGGCCGGTCCGGTGAGTGTAACCAATATTCGTCCGTCAACTCAGTTTAGCGGAAATCCTCTCAACTGTGCTGCTGTAAATCCAGCATTTTTTGCAGGATATAATACCGCAAATATAGAAACCAATTTTAGTGGTAGAACAATTCCTCTTACTGCTACGGCTACAGTAACGCCAGGGCAATCTTACCATTTCAAGATGGTTCTTGCCGATGCTACCGACAGAAGTTATGATTCTGCAGTATTTCTGGAAGGAGGATCTTTCAATATTGGGGTAGAGTTATTAGATCCTACAGGAGCTACTTTACCCGATCAGATCAATGTCTGTGATAATGTTCCTCAGGTGATTACGGCTTCTGTAAGCGACCCGAATATGTCTTATCAGTGGTTTTTCAATGGTACACTAATACCAGGAGCAACTACCAATGTCATTACCGCTACTCAATCAGGAAATTATAAAATTCAGGTGACTTATCCGGGAAGTCCATGTCCGGGAGAGGCAACCATCAAAATAAACGGAGGCGAAACTCCTGTTGCCAACGACGCGACATATCTGCTGTGTACAACTCCTGATATTACAACTTATGACCTTTCAGGGGCGATGCCGTTAATCAGCACAACGCCGGGAGCTATATTCCGTTTTTACGTCAACCAGGCAGATGCTGTGGCTCAAAATGCAAATTACATTCAGAATATTTTAAATTATAATGGCAATGATGGTCAGATCCTTTATGTAGTAGTTTCTAATGGAGGCTTCTGTAGTAAAACGATAGAATTAACCCTACAGAAAGAACAAACCCCTACAGCGCATGTAGTGGCTTCAAAATTAAAAATCTGTCCGGGAGAATCAGTGGATTTAACAGCGACCGGAGGAACGACTTATTTATGGAGTAACTTCCTGGGAACGGTAAATGCTCAGACTGTGACTTTATACAATACCACTACATTTACGGTATATGCAATCGGACCGAAAGGATGTAAATCTTTACAGCCTGCTACCATTACTGTTGAGGTGGTTCCGGAAATTGTTTCTTCACTAAAAGATGTTCAGGTATGTTTGGGAGACAGAGTAGTTTTAGATGCCGGAGCAGGACCTAACTATAAATATTTATGGAGTACAGGAGAAACCACTCAGACGATCGTAGTAGATCAGTGGGGACTGTATACCGTAGCGATTGATAACGGATATTGTACAAGAACTTTTGAAGCTAAGGTTGCAGCACCGGCTCTTCCTTTTATTACAAACATAGATTATGGAAGTAATACTTTAACCGTTACAGCAGAAAACCCTCCAATGAATAATACACCTACTACATTAGAATATTCTGTTGATGGAGGAGTAACGTGGCAGGATTCAAATGTATTTAATGGATTACAAAATAATACCAATTACAATATTCAGGTGAGAAGAGTAGGGACACATTGCGTGGGGACTCTGGATTTCTATACCTTCAATATTTCGAATATCATCACGCCAAATCAGGATGGTATCAACGATGTGCTTGATCTTACGGCTTTAGGCAGTTTCAAAAACTTTAAAGGATCTGTTTACGACAGATACGGATCTGAAATTTTCAGATTTACAAAAGATACTCCGATCTGGGATGGTACGCTTGGTGGTAAGAAACTTTCTACCGCAACGTACTGGTACAAGTTCAATTTTGAATATCCAAAATCAAAAGCTCAGATGAACTGGTCCGGATGGATTATGCTAAAAAACAGAGAATAATATAATTCAGATAATGCAAAACAAAAAAGCCTTTCAATTTGATTTGAAAGGCTTTTTTATTAAATTGGAAGTTAAATCAGGAATAAATTATTATTGATTTTCTTTCCAAAGTATGGTAAAGTTGATAAAATCCGCAACACTTAACTCTTCAGCTCTTTTATCCATGAATTCATGAGTTTTCAAAGCTTCAGGAATGTTCAGGATTTTTAAAGCATTAGACAGCTTTTTTCTTCTTTGATTAAATCCTGCTTTTACAATTTGTTTAAACAGAACTTCATTTCCGGCCAAGCCTTCTTTAGGATTTCTTGTCAGTCTTATTACCCCTGATTTTACCTTTGGAGGAGGGTTAAAAACATTTTCATGAACCGTAAATAAATACGAGGTATCATAATAGGCCTGTATTAAAACCGAAAGAATTCCGTAGTCTTTTGTTCTCGGAACGGCAGCTGTTCTCTCGGCTACTTCCTTTTGAAACATACCCACCATTTCAGGGATCAGTTCGTAATAATCGATGATTTTAAATAAAATCTGTGAAGAAATATTATACGGGAAATTACCAATAATAGCAATCTGTTCTTCATTAATAAAGTTGAAATCCTGCTTTAAGAAATCTCCTGAAAATGTGTTTTCAGTAATGCTCGAATAGTTGTTTTTCAAGTATTCAATAGATTCGTTATCTATTTCTGCAAGATAGATGTTCTGGTCTTTTTCCAAAAGATATTTGGTAAGAACTCCCATTCCGGGACCTACTTCCATGACATTCTTATAGCCTTCAAAACTAAGACCTTCTACGATTTTTCTTGCGATGTTTTCATCCGTCAAAAAGTGTTGACCAAGATGTTTTTTTGCTTTTACACTCAAAGTTTTTTATGATTTTATTAACAGTGATTTTCTCTTTTTCGTTCCCAAATTTCGGAAGTTTTTTTCTATTTTAGCCAAAAATTTTAATATTAATGGCTAAATCTGTAGATGAATTTAATAAGAAAAGACTTCGGTCTAGCAATATTACTGTAGTAATAAGTATTGCCTTAGTGTTATTTTTGTTGGGATTAATGGGACTTATTTTAATTAATGCTCAGAAATATTCCGACTATATCAAAGAACAGCTTGTTGTGAATGCGTACTTTGATGAAAATTATGATGCTAAAGATTCTTTAAAAATCGCAAAAATGGAGGCCGAGACCTTCAAAGAGGTACAGACTTTAGCTCCGGTAAAAAAAGCCACTTACATCACAAGAGAAATGGCTGCCAAAGAAGCTAAAAAAAGTATGGGAATCGATAGTGATGCACTTTTCGAAGAAAATATTTTTCCATCTTCCATAGAAATTGCCCTAAAACCTGAATTTGTAGATCCTGCAAAAATTGATCAGGCTATAAAAGCGATCAAATCTGTTCCGGGGATTATTGATGTTAAAAACGACAGCACCCTGATGGTGGATGTTTATAACAACCTGAGCAGAATTTTAAAATGGATCTTAGGATTTTCTATCCTGTTCCTGGTATTGGCTGTGGTTCTGATTAATAATTCAATCAGGCTGAAGATATTCTCTAAAAGATTTATCATTAAAACCATGCAGCTGGTAGGAGCAAAGAGAAGATTTATTCTTAAGCCTTTCATTATCGAAGCGGTTATTTTGGGAGCCATTGGTTCTGCTATCGGACTTCTGGCATTATGTGGAATCTGGTATTATTTTACAAGCCAGATCGGTTCAGCATTCGTTCAGGATAATCAGCAGTATTTCTGGTTGGTGATATTGGTATTCGGAGTGGGAATATTTATTTCTGTACTCAGTACAATTGTGGCAACCTGGAGATTCTTAAAATCAAACGTTGACGATTTATATTACTCTTAAAAATGAGCAAAAAAACAAATAAATTTTCCGCCGCAAGTTTTGGTAAGGAAACTACTGAAACTCCACAGGAGAACACGTTCTATTTCGGACAGCAAAACTTTAAGTGGATGCTTATCGGTCTTGCTTTTATTGTGGTAGGTTTTCTACTGATGATGGGATCTGATGCCAACACTGTAGATGGTAAATTTGACCCGAATTCCTGGAATGACGGTATCTTCTCAATCCGAAGAATCAGAATTGCTCCGCTATTTGTGGTCATAGGATTTGTGATTGAAGGCTATGCGATTTTAAAAAGAAAATAACAATAAACTTATTTTGAAGATTAAGAAATGGCGAAATTTAGAATCATCTGAATTTCAAAATCTCTTAATCTTTAAATTTTTAGATAGACTATGGATTTAATCAAAGCAATTATTATTGCCATCATTGAAGGACTAACAGAATATCTGCCAATTTCTTCAACGGCACACATGGGCTTTACAGCCAATTTAATGGGCTTACCCGAAGATGAGTTTTTAAAGATGTTTCAGGTTTCCATTCAGTTTGGAGCCATCCTTTCGGTCGTGGTAGCGTATTGGAAAAAATTCTTTGATCTTAATAATCTTAAGTTTTATTATAAATTAGCTTTTGCGGTGATTCCTGCATTGGTTTTAGGATATTTACTGGATGATAAAATTGAAGCGGTTCTTGGAAATCAGATTGCTATTTCATCTGTTTTGGTATTGGGAGGAGTGGTTCTTTTATTTGCCGATAAATGGTTCAAAAACCCTAAAATTAATGATGAAAAAGGAATCTCCATTAAAAATGCAGTCACTATAGGCTTCTGGCAGTGTCTTGCGATGATGCCGGGAACGAGTAGAAGTGCAGCTTCTATCATTGGAGGTATGGCACAGGGATTAACAAGAAAAGCTGCGGCTGAGTTTTCATTTTTTCTGGCAGTACCTACCATGTTGGCGGTGACGGTATATTCGGTTTTTGTGAAAACATGGGGTAAGGAAACAGCTAATCCTCAGAAAGGATATGAAATGATTATGGCTTCACAGGATCACATTACAATTTTTATTGTTGGAAATGTAGTGGCGTTTATTGTTGCTTTAATTGCAATTAAAGCTTTCATTGAAGTGCTTAACAAGTATGGTTTCAAACCTTGGGGATGGTATCGTATTTTTGTAGGAATTGCTTTATTGATTTACTTTTATTTTTTCAAATAATCAGATTAAAAAATTACTAATTACCCATTACCTATAAATTCATGACAGCTGAAGATCTGCAATCAGGATACATATTTTTATTAGACAAACCTTTGGACTGGACTTCTTTTCAGGCAGTCAATAAAATGAAATATAAACTCAAGAGAGAGTTTAATCTGCCTAAAAAATTCAAAATCGGTCATGCCGGAACTTTAGATCCGAGAGCCACAGGACTCCTTATTGTTTGTTGTGGAAAATTCACCAAAAAGATTTCCGAAATTCAGGATGCGCCAAAAGAATACTGGACTGAAATAAAAATTGGAGTTCAGACAGAATCTTATGACACCGAAAAGCCTGAAATCCTGCAACAGGATATTTCAAAGGTTACCGAGGAATTGGTTAAAGAAGCTTTGGAAAAATTTGTAGGAGAGATAGATCAGAAGCCACCCGTATTTTCAGCGATAAAAATTGATGGACAAAGGGCTTATAATCTGGCAAGGGCAGGAGAAGAGGTAGAAATGAAATCCAGAAAAACCACTATTTTTTATATTAAAGATATTGAAATTAATTTTCCATTGGTAAGTTTTACCGTAGGATGTTCAAAGGGAACTTACATTCGCAGTCTTGCTCATGATATTGGCCAGGAATTGGGTGTTGGCGCCTATCTTACACAATTAAGAAGAACAAAGATCGGTGATTATACCATCGAAAATGCAACAGATCAGTTTTTGGAAAGCGAATTCAGATTTGAAAGCTTATGATGAAAAAGTTACTTTTTCTAATGACTTTCAGTATTTCTGTGTTTACTTTTTCACAAGATAAAGAAACAAAAAAGCAGAAGATGGATTTCTATTTCAATCCTTCTTTACATATGGGTTTCAATCTGGCGAAGGAAAAAGAAATACCCAATAATTCTCAATATATTCAGCCTAAAGCGCCTCATAAACTCACATATGGAATTACAGCAGTGGGAGGTTATAATTTTCTTCCTAACTTTGCACTTGGAACAGGTTTAAGATATAGCTTTATTGAAGATAATTATCATTTGGTTTATTGGGTTATTCAGCCGAAGTTTATTTTTGCACCCGGTGACCGCCCTTTTTATATAGATGTTAATTATGGAAAACAAATCAATAATTCTGTAGTGTCCGATTCTGAATTTTGGGGCTTGAGACTAGGGATGCAGGTATCTTATTCAAAAAGATTGAGTCAGGAAGGAGGTCTCGTTTTTGAAAACCACAAATTAGGAAATTCAAATCCATTCTTTATTGGATTAAGTTATGGAGTGACTATTTTCAGCAATAAAAATTATACAGGTTACGGAGAAGATTAATGGAAAAAACACGTATTAATAAGTATTTATCAGAAGTTGGATATTGCTCGAGGAGAGCTGCCGATAAACTTTTGGAAGAAGGCAGAATAACAATAAATGGTACTATTCCTGAGCTGGGAACAAAGGTTTCCGATGAAGATGTAATTGAAGTTGACGGAAAGCCGATCCGTGAACCGGAAGAAGATCATGTATATATTGCTTTTAATAAACCTGTAGGTATTGTTTGTACCACAGATACAAAACGGGAGCAAAATAATATCATTGAGTACATCAACCATCCCAAAAGAATATTTCCGATCGGAAGATTGGATAAGCCGAGTGAAGGACTTATTCTGCTGACCAGCGATGGAGATATTGTAAATAAAATACTGAGATCTAGAAATAATCACGGAAAAGAATATATTGTAAGGGTTGATAAGCCTATTAATCCAAGATTTCTTGAAAAAATGCGAAATGGAGTTCCTATTTTAGACACTGTCACAAAAAAATGTGAAGTGGAAAAAATAGATGATATGAACTTCAGAATTGTTCTTACCCAAGGGTTAAACAGACAGATTCGAAGAATGTGTGAACATCTCGGATATGAAGTGAAAAAACTGAAACGGATTCGTGTTCTGAATATTAAACTTGATGTCCCGGTAGGAAAATGGAGGGACTTGACAGATGAGGAACTTTCCCAGCTAAATAAACTTCTTGAAGGGTCAAGCAAAACTTTTGATTAAAAGCAGGATGATATTAGCAAAAGTGTATTGATTTGTATTTTTCGTTAATAATGCTTGGAGAGCTTCAGTATGACATTGCGAATACGAACTGCTTGAAATTTTTAAAGCAACGGTCAAAATTTTACACTTTGAAATTTCAAACTGACATTGAATATGCGAGCTGTTTTTTTGATTTTCAAAATACTGCTATAACGATTTATGCTTCGGGAATCTCATGGACATTATATCTACTTTAATTTTTAAAGAGTAAGTATAACGGTGTCATGCTGAGGCTCTCGAAGCATTTTTGAAATTAAAAATGATAGACGGATCATTTCAGATACCATTTCATTCTAAGTTCATATTCAGGTTTTATTTTCAGCAATTTCCAGATTTTCTTTTCATCCTTTTCGCTGATTCTGTAAAAAATAATTCTATCTGCTGAATATTTGAAATAAGGATGGTTTTTCAGCCACTCTTCAGGAGCTTCAGATAATGTATATTTGATGACGTTTGAGGTGTTAAGTTGAGCCGTAGATAATAGTTTTTGCATTAATTCTTTATCAATATTATAAGTCGTTAAAATTTGATCTTTATTAACGAATCCACCGAGTTTTTTTCTAAAACCAAGCATTGATCCGGCAGCTTTTTCATCAAATCCGAATTCTAAGAGTTGTTTAAAGGTCACTGTATTCAAATCAACTTTTGAAAAGTCTGTTTTTTCCTGTTTCATTTCAGACTTTTCATTTTCAGTTTTTGTCAAAGTTGAGGGATTAAGTTGGATATAAGGCTTTATTTCTTCAAATTTTTCAGCGGAGATGACGAAACACTTTTGGATATCTTCTATATTTTTAAAGCTTCCTTTCAGGTTTCGATCCCGATAATTAACAATCACTTTTGATTGTCCTTGTGAAAATCCTAAGCTTTGCCACCCCTCAATATCCAATGTGTTTGGATCAAACACATGATATCGGATTTTGTTTTTTCCGACATTTGTATTTTTAGTATAATTTTTAAAATGCTCCGGTGTTTTTTCCTGAAGAATTAAATAAGGAGCGAGCTTTATATAATTTTCGTCATTAATGATGAAGCATTCTCTAAATTTTTCCTTGCTTACAAAACTTCCGCCCAGATAATTTTTATATTTTAAAATAGCCTCTGCTTGGCGTTCACTGAATCCCAATTTTATCCAGTCGTTTTGGGAATAATGATCAGGGTTAAAACTATTTCTAATGATTAAAGATTTGCCGTCGAAATTTTTAAAACCGGAAGATTTTGCTTCTTTATTGGTCTCAGGAAGCAGAATGTAAGCTTCCAATTCTGAATATTTCTCAGAAGATACAGCGAAACATTTTTTGAACTGCTCTTTGGAAATGAATTTTCCTCCGACAATTTTTTTATAATTAAGGATCGTAGATATCTGTTTTTCTGTAAATCCTAATTGTTCCCATTGTGTATTATCAAGGTCATTGGGGTTAAATTCGGCTAGATTTATACGAATATTATTTTCAGAGATAAATTTCACACCGGAAAAATCTTCTTTTTCTTTGCCTGTGAATTTTTGAAAAACAAATAAAATAATCAACAGCATTCCTAGAAATGCAACTTTTTGGTAATAGCTTTTTTCATCATAGAGTAAACTTAATGATAATATGATTTATTAGCAATGAGTGAGTTACGTTTAAATTGTTTTGAACTATAATTTAAGCTCTATCGTTAAAAAAATAAACTGAAAAAATGTATAATAAAGATTCTTTAAAGAACAAAAAGGTGTGGTGTAATCTAAAAAAAACAGGCAGTAAATAAATACTGCCCATTAAATATAAATATGTGTGAGATAGGATGTTGTTTTTTATTCATCAAATTCTACAATTAGTTGAACGTGAGAAGTTGTACTTGCCGGAGTATAAGCACGGTCGTTCCACCTTCTGTTTACATCTGATGCTAAGGGCAATACTTCAGTGGCTCCCTCAGTGTTGCTGGCATTATTAGGTTCACCTGGGCTAAACCAGTGTTCTACAAATGGAAAGTTTGCATTAGCATCCCAGTTTCCAATGAAATCTTCTCCGGTTATCCATTGAAATATAACAGGGTTTCCAGGGGTTTGTATTTTTCGGTAGCCAATCCATATGCTTCTGTCTAAATTATAACCTGTTGAGGCATTAACGATGTTTTGATTTACCCAGACTCTTTCCGCATCTGAAGTTAGTGTAGTCATATAGCCACCGATTTCTGCCGCTAATAGAAATGCCTGGGGCCAACTAAGTGACTGTGTATATCTGTAAGCACAATAATAATGATCATTATCACTAAATTGTTTACAGCCTAGTTCTGTGATTGCACCTCCGTTAGGAGTTGTCGCGGTAAGATCTCTGTCTGCTACCGGTACGGGTTCATATCCTAAAGTATAAGTGTTCACTGCATTCGGAACATGGTAATTATAAAATTCAGCTATCGTTCCGATTTTTTTTATATTACCGTTGCTGTCTTTTACAACAAGGCTATCATTAATATCTCCATCAGGGATATCTCTAACTCTTAAAGTTCCATTAATATCAAGTGTGGAAGTAGGTGTTAAGGTGTTGATGCCTACTTGTGAAAACGCACAGGTTGAGAATAGCATTATTGATAAATTTATTATCATATTAATTGTATTTTTCATAACATATTATATTTTGGTTGAAACAAAGGTAATTATAATTAATTATTATTGCAATATCAATAATGATATTGCTTTATTTTAAAATGAAATTATTCACTTTTGATTGAAAAAAAATCTTTATTGCTATCTATGTAAGTAAATTTTGAAGTAATGAGATTTAATAAGGCGAAAAGTCATCTTAATTATCATCATAGTAAACATAATCAGGATGTCAAATACTGTACACTGCAAAAAAAGCATCCGTTCGGATGCTTTTTATATTATTTAATGTAGAAATTATTCAGTGTCTTTCTCAGCCAGAGAATCTTTAAGTTTTAAAAGCTCGGCCCGGATAAACTCAAGTCTGTCTATTATCGTTACTGTTTCGGAAATTTTACTGTTTGTGGTCAGTGCAATACGGGCGCCATCAAGAGTGTAGCCTTTTTCTTTTACCAGGTGATAGATCATCTGGAGATTTTTAATGTCTTCAGGTGTGAAATATCGGTTTCCTTTCTTATTTTTTTTAGGCTTAATAATAGGGAATTCCTGTTCCCAATAACGTATCAGTGAGGTGTTTACATCGAAAGCTTTTGCTACTTCTCCTATTGAATAATACAGTTTATCGGGTAAGTTTATTTTCATTTTTAGAATCCTAATGTTCAAAGATAAAAATTTTTAAAAAACACAACAAATATATAGAGCGGTATTATGCTTTTAAACTGTTTATTATAAAGGATTTTTGACAATATTATTTTCGTTAATTTTGATTTAAATTAAAAATAAAAAAATGGATTCTATCTCGGTGCTTCATATTGATCTTTTTAAGGCGGGTAAGGATACTTCTGATTTTTATTTTAACACGATGAGAAACCATCTGGTAGTGGGACATCGTCATCTTGAAAAGCCGCATCGTCATGATTTTTATGCGACTATTCTATTCACTGAAGGAACGGGTGTTCACGAAATAGATTTTCAAAGATATAATGTTTCTAAAGGAAGTCTGTTTTTTATGTCTCCCGGGCAGATTCACAGTTGGGAGCTTTCGGAAGATATTGAAGGATATATTTTCTTTTGCTCGCAGCAGTTTTATGAAATACATTATGTCAATCAGAAATTGAGGAATTTTCCTTTTTTCGGTTCTGTAACTTCCCCCAGGAAACTTCAGCTAAATGCAGATGAGTTAAACGAAAAACTGTCTCTGTTTCTGGAGCTTCAAAATGAATATCTTTCTCAGGGTATCATGAGGAATGGTTTGATTCTTTCATTGATGTCTCAGATTTTCATTCACTCGGCAAGACAGTTTTCAAAAGATTTTGATCATCTTGCTTCATCAGCAAGCCTTTCTTACTTTAAGCATTATCAGGATTTTGAAAATCTGGTTGAACAATATTTTACTGCTGAAAAATCAATCGCATTTTATGCTTCGATGATGGGGATCTCGGCCAAGCATCTCAATAGAATTATTCAGACTGTTGTTCAGAAAACGGCGACTGATGTTATTACAGAAAGGGTTGTTTTGGAAGCAAAAAGAATGCTGATGTATCTTGATGAAAGTCTTGTGGAAATTGCATTCAGATTGGGGTATGAAGAATATTCTTATTTTGTGAGAGTATTCCGAAAAACTTCCGGAATGACTCCCACGCAATTTATAAGGAAATATAAGGCTTAGTTTTGGCTATTAGTTTATCATTATAGTAAAAGTTTGAATGGTCCTTCAAATACCGTTTCGAAAGAATCGAGCATTTCCCCCTTTTCATCAAACACACCAATCTCCATATTCTGTTTTGATAGTTTCATATCTTTTTCAGGAAATGTAATGTTGATATTTCCTTTCAGCATTTCATCACCTTTTAAAATAATTTTATCCGAACCGAAATAATTGATCTCTGCATTATTGGGGTGTAAAACTTTGATGGTTAATACCTTTTTCTCATTGGTTTTGTTGAGTAGAGTATAGATAAATGTATTGGTTATTTTTCCGTCTTTGATGAAAAATGTAGATCCGGCAGGTTTTATAAATTTGGCTTCCATAGAACCTCTGTCGTACATTAAAAATCCAAGAAAACCGATTAACAGAACTAGAAAAGCGGCAGTAGCTTTCATTCTTGAAGTAAATTTGAAATTCTCCTGATTTTCAATTTCAGCTTCTGTAGCATATCGGATTAGACCTTTAGGGAGCCCTACTTTTTCCATTACCTCGTCGCAGGCATCGATACAGGCGGTGCAGTTGACGCATTCCAGCTGTTGTCCGTTTCTGATGTCAATACCAGTGGGACAAACTACGACGCACTGATGGCAATCGATGCAATCTCCTTTTCCAACAGCTTTTCGGTCTTCATTATTTCTCCATTTCGAACGCCCTTCACCTCTTTTGAAATCATAGTGTACATTGATGGTTTGCTTGTCTATTAGCACTCCCTGAAGTCTTCCGTATGGACAGATGAGTGTACAAACCTGCTCACGAAGCCATGCAAAAACAAAATAAAAAGTCATGGCAAAGCCAATCATTCCTAAAAATTTTAAAGAATTATCGACAGGTCCTTCTATCATTATTCTGAAAACTTCTTCATATCCGACAATATAGATAAACATGAAATGAGTAATTATAACCGAAATTAGTGCAAATACCGACCATTTAGTCACTCTTTTTCTGACTTTTTCAGCATCCCATTCCTGTCTGTCGAGTTTCATCTGTTTATTTCGGTCCCCTTCGATCCAATATTCAATTTTTCTGAAAACATTTTCCATAAAGATAGTTTGCGGACAAAGCCAGCCGCAGAAAATTCTTCCAAAAACGACCGTAAAAAGCATGACGAATATTACTGAAGTGACTGCTCCCAGAGCCAGAATAAAAAAATCCTGAAGATAAAACGGCTGACCCAGTAAGAAAAACTTTCTATCTATAACATTAAATAAAAAGAAAGGATTATTATTGATTTTTATAAAAGGCAGCCCAAAAAATAAAATCAGCAGAGCATAACTTGTATAGTTTCTGTAGTTGGTGTATTTTCCTTTTGGTTTTCGGGGAAATACCCATTTTCTTTTTCCGGCCTGATCCATTGTGCCCACCGAGTTTCTGAAATCTTCATAATCTATTTCTGAAGTTTGAAAATTATCGGACTGTACGCTCATCGTCTTAGAGTTTTAATTGAAAGTTGTAAAATGAATACTTTTATTTTGAATAAATACTCATTTTAATGTGTTTTGGAATTGATATTTATTTCTTATCTATTCCTCTGCAAAGCTCTTTATTAAATGCTTTATTTACTAATATTATCTACTTCTTAAATAGTACAATTGAGACATTTGTATTTTTGTATTTTAATGTTTCAAAATGAGAAAATAATCTTTGAAACCGGATTTTCTTATCGTAAATTGCGTCCGCTAATTGATACAGAATGAAGAATATCCTAAAAATAAGTTTAGTTGGTTTGGTTTTCGCATTAGTAAATTGCAAATCAGTAAATTATAACACAATGTTTTATGATGGAATAAAACCGGAGAAAGTTTCGGATAAATTTAGTTTTACGGAAGGGCCGTCTTCGGATAAAGAAGGGAATGTATATTTTACAGACCAACCGAATGATAAAATTTATTATTGGGATTGGAAAACCAATAAGGTTGTTGAATTTTTGAACAAAACCGGAAGGGCTAATGGGACTCATTTCGACAAAGATGACAACCTGATCACCTGCTCTGATGACAACGGTGAAATCTGGAAGATATCGAAAGATAAAAAAGTTCAGATTCTTTTAAAAAACTTCGAAGGGAAAAGATTAAATGGCCCTAATGATGTATGGAATGACGAATTCGGAGGAATGTACTTCACCGATCCTCTTTATGAAAGGGATTATTGGGTGAATTTCAAAAAAGAAACTCCCAACAAGAGTTTGTATTACAGAAATAAAGCCGGGAATGTCGTTAAATTGGAAACTTTTACTCAGCCTAACGGCATTGTAGGCAGCGAGAAGTTTAAAAAATTATATGTTTCGGATATTGATGCTGGAAAAACTTATGTATATGATATTCTTGGCGAGGGAAAACTGTCCGAAAAAAGACTTTTCTGTGAAATGGGTTCAGATGGAATGGCTTTAGATAAGCACGGAAATCTGTATCTTACCGGAAAAGGAGTTCATATTTTTAATAGAGAGGGAAAGAAAATTTATCATATCCCGATTGAAGAAGAATGGACTTCAAACGTGACTTTCGGAGGAAAACATAATGATATTTTATTTATTACGGCATCAAAATCGGTGTATACTTTGCCGACTAAAGTAAAGGGAGTGAAATAATATTAAATGTCATTGCGAGAAGCAAAGCGACGAAGCAATCTCAATTTATTAAAGACTAATTTATTTTTTGAGATTGCTTCACCTTCGGTTCGCAATGACAATTTTCTTTATTAATAGGCCACTTCCATTTTCACTTTCTTGCCTTTTAATTTTTCGTGACTCAATCTTTTCAAAACATCGTTCACTCTATTTCTTGCAACGGCAACATAAGAAGTGTTGTCTTTTACTTCTATCAGCCCAAGTTCTTCTTTTTGAAGATCACCTTTTTTAAGTAAATATCCAACAATATCTACTTTATTCACTTTGTCTTTTTTTCCGGCACTGATGTAAATCGTTTGGAAAGGTGTTTTCTCAGGAATTTTATTGAATCCGATAACACTTTCTTCCGGAGTATCATTTTTAATGAAAGGGAAATTATCTTCTGCTTTCATAATTAAATAGGCAAATCCTTTCGCATTCATTCTTGCGGTACGACCGTTTCTGTGAATAAAAGCATCTTCTTTTGGAGGCAGCTGATAATGAACGATTGATTCAACCTCGGGAACATCCAATCCTCTTGATGCAAGATCGGTTGTAATTAAAATTCTCGCAGAATCATTTCTGAATTTCAGTAATGCACGTTCTCTTTCGTCCTGTTCCATTCCGCCGTGGAATGTTTCTCTGTCAATTCCTTTTTCAGCTAAAAGATCGGAAATACGGTCAACGGCTTCACGGTGATTGCAGAAAATCAAGGTTCTTTTATTTCCTATTTTACAAATCAAATTAAATAAAGTATCCAGTTTTTCCTCAGAAATAGTCATTACTTTTCGCAACTGAATATCCGGTTTTACGTCACTTAATTTTAGAAAATCAACCAGTTTTTCATTTTTTAATCCTGTAAACTTCGGAATTTCATCCATCGCTGTTGCAGAGGTTAAAATTCGTTGTGATAAATCTTTCAATGAATTGGAAATAAATTCCATATCATCATGAAAACCAAGCTCCAAAGCTTTATCAAACTCATCCAAAACCAAAGTCTGAATCGTTTTCGGATCAAAATTGTTGTTTCTTAAGTGATAAACGACTCTTCCCGGAGTTCCGATTAAAACAGCTGGTGCTTCAATTAAATTATTAACTTCAATTTTTTTATCATGACCTCCATAGCAAACAGAAACTTTAAAATCTGTTCCCATCGCTTTGAAAACCTGCTCGATTTGCAAAGCCAATTCTCTCGCCGGAACCAAAATCAGAGCCTGAATTCCAGACGCATCTTTTTTCAGATTTCGAAGAACAGGAAATAAAAAAGCCAGTGTTTTCCCCGAACCGGTAGGAGAGAGTAAAACAACATCCTGCTGATTTTCTGTTGCTTTATATGTAGATTTCTGCATCTGATTCATATCCTGAATCTGCAGTTTTTGATAAATTGATTGTAGTTCCATGGTGCAAAGATAAGGATTTAGTTGATGGTTGCTGGTTACTCGTTCTTAGTTCTAAATTTAATGTTTTTTGGATGTCATCTACAATAAAGGGCAACGAAAGTAAAGAATCTATAAACCAGCAACTATTTTGAAGCTTTTCCGGCTTTTCACTATATCTTTTGGGTTACAGCCTCCGCTTCGCTCCGGCCGCAAACCAAAAGGATGCCGTTGCAATCCGGGCTAGGATTTAGGTTTGTGATAGCAGTGGTCTGCAATACCATCTATTTTTGTCTGGGCTTTGAACTCTCTTTTTTTCTTAATAATGAATGCTTCTACAGGCTCAGCATGACATCTCTACTCCTAACGGCTTTTAATAGTGTTTGATTTTCAGTGAGTTGTGCTTGTTTTGAGAATGATGGTAATTATTGTTTATCTGAAATAAAATTTATATCTTTGCACCCACTTTTGTGGCGAAAAGGTTTGACGAGTAAATTACTTATAATTAATTACTTCCGTATTTTTTAATCCGCATTTATTCAAACCGTTAAAAAAGAAGGAATACAAATTTTATTAGAAAATGTCAAAAGAGACAAATTCAGCAGAGGTTATTTTAAACCAAAACGTAGCACCAGAACAATTTGATTGGGATTCTTTCGAATCAGGTCTTGATGCAGATGCGAGAAAAGAAAAAAGCGATTTAGAAGAAATCTACAACGGATCTCTTAACAGCCTAAACGATAACGACGTTTTAGTTGGTAGAGTAGTAAGATTAACTGACAAAGAAGCTATCGTAGACATCAACTTCAAATCAGAAGGTGTTATTTCTCTTAACGAATTCCGTTACAACCAAGGCCTAAGTGTAGGTGACGAGGTAGAAGTAATGGTTGACAGAAGAGAAGACAAAACTGGTCAATTACAGTTATCTCACAGAAAAGCAAGAACGCTTAAAGCTTGGGATAAAGTAAACGAACTTCACGAAACTGGAGAAATCGTTAACGGTTTTGTAAAATCTAGAACTAAAGGTGGTATGATCGTTGACGTACACGGAATCGAAGCATTCTTACCTGGTTCTCAAATTGACGTTAAGCCAATTAAAGATTACGATCAGTTCGTAGGTAAAACTATGGAGTTCAAAGTTGTGAAAATCAACCCTGAGTTCAAAAACGTAGTTGTATCTCACAAAGCATTGATCGAAGCAGATATCGAAGGTCAGAAAAAAGAAATCATCGCTCAGCTTGAAAAAGGTCAGGTTCTTGAAGGTACTGTTAAGAATATCACTTCTTACGGTGTATTCATTGACTTAGGAGGTGTTGATGGATTGATCCACATTACAGACCTTTCTTGGTCTAGAGTGAACCACCCATCTGAAATCCTTGAGGACGGACAGACTGTAAAAGTTGTTATCCTTGATTTCGATGATGAGAAAACAAGAATCCAATTGGGTATGAAGCAATTAGAAGCTCACCCTTGGGATGCTCTTTCTGCTGACATGAAAGTTGGAGACAAAGTAAAAGGAAAAGTAGTAGTTCTTGCTGACTATGGTGCATTCGTAGAAATCGCTCCAGGTGTAGAAGGATTAATCCACGTTTCTGAAATGTCTTGGTCTACTCACTTGAGATCTGCTGGTGACTTTGTGAAAGTAGGTGATGAAGTTGAAGCTGAAGTATTAACTTTAGATAGAGAAGACAGAAAAATCTCTCTTGGTATCAAGCAATTATCTAAAGATCCATGGGAGAACATCGAAACTAAGTACCCTGTAGGATCTAAGCATGTAGGAACTGTAAGAAACTTCACAAACTTTGGTGTATTCGTAGAGTTAGAAGAAGGTATCGACGGTTTAATCTACATCTCTGATCTTTCTTGGACTAAGAAAATCAAGCACCCATCTGAGTTCTGTGCAGTAGGTGATAAACTAGATGTTGTAGTTCTTGAATTAGACATCCAGGCTAGAAGATTATCTCTAGGTCACAAGCAATTGACTGACAACCCTTGGGATGCATTCGAAACTAAATATGCTGAAGGAACTATCCACGCTGGTAAAGCGGTAGAAGTACACGATAAAGGTGCTTCTGTACAGTTCGAAGATGCTGAAGTTGAAGCTTTCTGCCCATCAAGATTATTAGAGAAAGAAGATGGATCTAAAATCAAAAAAGGTGAAGAAGCTCAGTTTAAAGTAATCGAATTCAACAAAGAATTCAAAAGAGTAGTAGTTTCTCACACAGGAATCTTCAGAGATGAAGAGAAGAAAAATGTGAAAGACTCTTCTTCTAGAAATGTATCTTCTTCTTCAAACAACGAAGAAAGATCAACTCTTGGAGATATCGATGCTTTAGCAGAATTGAAAAGAAAAATGGAAGAAGGTAAATAATCCTTAATTCATTATAATATTGAGCCACTCGTTTGAGTGGCTTTTTTTATGGTTGGATTTTTAGTTTTCATTAATAATGATTTATTTTTTTAATATATCACCATATAAAGAAAAATTTATTATTTTTAATCGATTTAAATAACAAACTTTTAACTATGAAAAAAACATTTTTATTTTTCCTTTTTACATTCCTCGTATCCTGGAATTCACTGAAAGCTCAAAGAGATTATCTGTTTGTAATAGATGATGGATCCACAATGGATGACGTTCGCTGGGCAGAGATGAAAACAACTACTGTAAATTTGATACAGCGCCTGCTAGCTTGTGATCTTAGAAATAGGTTTGCGGTAGTTCATTATGGAACAGGTTTACATAATGCCGTAAATTTTAATTATATACCAAGAATCTATATAGAGAGTGATTTTACAAATGATACTTTTGTTGAGAAGTTTATAGAAAGAAGATTGATCGGAGGTCAGGCTTTTCATGAATCATTAGGTATGATAGGAGATGCCATAGATGGTAATCCGAACTTTGGAATTGTAAGTTCACAAACTACATTGGCTCCTGATCCAAGTTCTGAATTGTTTGTAGTTCTTATTACCGATGGCTCGAGAAATACCGGAAACTTAGCTTTTGGCTCTCATCTTGTGGATTATAATAATGCAATACCAAATACTCCTGCAGCATTTGATAATGTCAATCAATTTAAGACCGTTAGAAATGCAAAATTTGCTGTAATGCATTTGAGCCCTGACGCACAATCTAGTGCTGCGGGAGCTGCTATTGCCAGTGCAGGTGGATTCTATACAGGTTCCGTTGAAACAAATACCGGTGATCCTGAATTCGGGATATTACCTAAATTATATTTTCCAAGACCCCAGTTTTTCCTTTATTTATATGGGGGTAATACCATCGAAGAGGATTTTGAAAGAGTAGTCAATGGCTTGTGTAATTCTTCTGTTGGCAAAGTCATGTTTTTTTATGAACCTTCAGGGTGCGGAATGCCACCGGAGGCTCATATAGGCGGCAGTATTTCACTTCCGGCCGGAGCCACTTATATCAATAGTAAATTAGTTTTAAGGAGTATTGACACAGGAAATGATTATAGTATTTCTGCGACACCTGTTTTTGGGGCTGCAGGAAGTTTTAACTATGTAATTTATCCGTCAAATTATGGTTTACCTCCTGGTGCTACAGGAAAATATAAATTTGTTATGTCTATTCAGTATCAAACTGCTAACGGTGCTGTTGAAGCTATGAGTTGGAATAATTTTCCTTTCCTTGACTGGGATATTGATTTGGGTGCCTGTACGAAAGCTGCAGCAAGCACACCTCCTAAAATTGAAAATACATCTTTGAAAATTACACCAAATCCTACTACGGGATTATTTAGAGTAATCCTGAAAGAAGCTGTTAAATCCGGAAAAATTCAGGTTGTAGATGTTTCTGGTACAACTGTTTATACAGCAATAATAAGGAATGAAAAAGAAATTGATATTGATATCAGCTCTAGCAAAGAAGGAATATATATCGTTAATATTCTTACAGATAAAAACGAAATCTATTCTGAGAAATTGATTAAAAAATAACACTAAAGACTGTCCCAGAGACAGTCTTTTTTTTAATATGTTCAGTTTTTAGAATTATTTTACAGAGGGTATTTTTAGAATTATTAAAAATAAATTAAAATGTTATTTAATTTTATAAATTATATGTTTCCTGATTGTTAATAATTTGTAAATTAGCGCCTTTATTAGTTTATATGAAAAAGATAATTCTACCTCTTTTATTTGCGGCATTCGCAGTGTTTCCTTCAACTTTGTTTTCTCAGGACAACGATAAATTAATTAAGGAATATATTTCTCAAAATAAAATCAGAGAATATAAAAAATCAGACCTTACCAATTTTATCATTGATAATGTTGATCAGTCAAAATCTTTAAACAGTGATGTTGTTAAATTTCAGCAGACTTATAAAGGATTTCCTGTGTACAGTTCTGTAGGAACAGCTCTTATTAAGAATAATAAAGTTACTTACTTCTCTGATAATTTTGTGAAAAACTATCAGGAAGCAGGACCCGGCAATGCTACAGTAACAAGAAGTGCAGCTCTTCAAAAAATTGCAGAAGAACTTGGAAATACAGAGATTTCCGGCTTTACTATTTTAGGCTTTCTGGAAAAATCCGGAAGCGACAGTAAATCGGCAAAACAAAGACTTGTATATCATTATGATGCCAATGATAAATTACGTTTGGCATATGAATACATTTTGAGAGAACCAAAATCTGCAAATTACTGGAATATTCTTGTCGACGCTAATGATGGTAGAATACTTGAAAAAAATAATTTAACATTATCATGTAATTTCAATGCTGATGCTTACTCTTCGGACCTTACTCACCAGCATTTTACAGATACTCATCAGCTTGTGGGAGCTGAAAATAAAGCTCAGCAGAATTTCGTATTCTTTGCTCCGGATAACGCATCATACAATGTATTTCCGTTACCTCTTGAAGCTGCTACATTTGGACCAAGATCAGTGATTTCAAATCCCTGGATGCTGAATGCGTCACCTGAAGGATGGCATTCTGACGGTACTACCCATTATACCAATACCAGAGGAAATAATGTATATGCATATGAAGATACGGCAAATACCAATAATCCCGGTTTGTCTCCGGATGGAGGAGCTACAAGAAGTTTTGACTTTCCTTTTAGTATAAATGGAAACTCAGCTTACAACCAAAATGCATCAATTACCAATTTATTTTACTTAAATAATAGAATCCACGATGTTTTCTATCAGTTTGGATTTACAGAATCAGCAAGAAATTTCCAATGGAATAATTTTGGAAAAGGAGGTTTAGATGATGACGGAGTTTTCGCGGAAGCTCAGGATGGAGGTGGAACCAATAATGCGAATTTTGCTTCTCCACCGGATTACTATAATCCAAGAATGCAGATGTATATGTGGTCTACTGTTAACAGATTGTTCTTTTATAATGCTCCGGGAGCAGCCGTTACCCGTACTCCAGGTGCAGGAACAGCTCAATATGGTATGGCTTTAAATGCAACAGGAGTAACAGGAGATGTGCAGTTGTCTTCTGTTTTAGACGGATGTACAGCTTTACCGGCTGGATCGCTTACCGGAAAAATTGGTTTGGTTGAAAGAGGAACCTGCTCTTTCGTTATCAAATCCAAAAACCTGCAGGATGCTGGTGCTACAGCTGCTGTTATTTATAATAATGCTGCTAACGGATCTACGATTGGCAATATGGCAGGAAATGATCCTACGGTTACCATTCCTTCAGTATTGATTAGTTATGCAGAAGGAAATTATATCAAATCACAGTTAACTTCAGGAACAGTGAACGTAACCTTAAAGAATGATCCTGCGACAAGTGTAACTCCGGATGGAAGTTTTGATAATGGTATCGTAACTCATGAATATGGACACGGTATTTCTAACCGATTGACAGGGACAGGCTATGGCTGCCTAAGTTCATCTGCAGATAAAGAGCAGATGGGAGAAGGATGGTCGGATTTCTTTGCTTTAATGTTAACAAATAAGCCGGGAGATAATGCATCTGTTGCAAGAGGTATGGGAACATACGCAGCCGGGCAGGCGATCACAGGAGGTGGAATAAGACCTGCGAAATATTCACCTGATTTTACCATTAATAATTTTACATATGGTGATACGAACGGAATGGAGTATAATAACGGATCTGCTATTGTTCCGGATGTACATTCTATCGGGTTTGTCTGGGCCTCAATGCTGTGGGATCTTCACTGGAAATATGTAGAAAAATACGGATACGCTTCTGATGTGACGGCTAATGCTACAAATGGAAGCTCAAGAGTTTTACAATTGGTTACTGACGCCTTGAAACTTCAGATTTGTAATCCGACATTTATTGACGGAAGAAATGCAATCATTGCTGCTGATCAGGTAACAACCGGTGGAGCAGACAGATGTATGATCTGGAATACTTTTGCAAAAAGAGGTTTAGGGGTGAATGCTTCTGCGGGAGTTAAAACCAATATTAATGATCAGGTTGAAAGCTTTGATATTCCGGATGATTGTGCTTCATTATCTACGAATGAAGTGAAAGCTGTAAAAAATACAGTTTCAATCTATCCAAATCCTGCGAAAAATGAATTCTTCATCAATTTCCCAAGCAGCACACTAGGAAAAGTAAGTGTTGAAATTTACGATATGTCAGGAAAATTAGTTTCTTCAGAAGATAAAATTTCTCCGGATGCTAAAAAAGCTATTTCTACGGATAAGCTGATCAACGGAACGTATATGGTAAAAGTAAAAGGCTTAGGTTTTGATGCTACCTCTAAAGTTATTGTGAAAAAATAATAAATATAATACATACAATTCCAAATAGAATCGGCGCGAGCAAAGCTCGCGCCGATTCTATTTATCTATCATATCCATGCTGTATAGTAGTTTACCGAATATATTGTACCTTTGCAGGCTCTGAAAAATAATTATGAAGAAGAAAAATATACTAAAAGGAGTTTTATTTGTAGGAATTGGTGCGAGTATATATGGGATGTTGGCAACTTTTGTAAAGTTGGCTTACCATGATGGTTACACTACTTCAGAAGTGACGACATCACAATTTATATTGGGTCTGGCAGGTCTTTTAATTCTGAATTTCATACAGACGGTGACTTCAAAACAAAAACTGTCATCACCAACGGCTAAAGAAGTAAGAACGCTAATGCTTGCCGGAACATCTTTAGGGTGTACAAGTTTATTTTATTATATTGCTGTTCAGTATATTAATGTTTCGATAGCGATTGTTCTTTTAATGCAGTCGGTTTGGTTTAGTGTGGTGGTAGAAAGTTTTATCACTAAAAAATTACCCAATGCCAGAAAAGTCATTTCTGTTATTATCGTTTTGATAGGAACTGTTCTGGCAACAAATCTTGTCAATGAAAGTATAGAAATCGATTGGCATGGAATCTTCTGGGGATTAATGGCAGCCGGATCATACACATTGACGATGTTCACATCCAATACTTTGGCCACGCATCTTCCTGTTTTCAGAAAGAGTTTTATTATGTTGTGTGGAGGTTCAATTGTTGTATTTGTATTTTTATTTTTTGCACAGATCGGACCTTTATATTCTGACGGATTAAAGTCATTTTATATGAATTTCACAGAAAATACAGAGCATATCCATTCTTTTAATTATTCGATCCTTTGGAAATATGGATTGATTTTATCACTGTTCGGAACGATTATACCGCCTATTTTATTCAATGTAGGTTTTCCGAATGCAGGACTGGGATTGGGGAGTATCGTTTCGTCGCTGGAGCTTCCGGTTTCAGTAACGATGGCTTTTGTGTTGTTGGGTGAGAAAGTTATTTTTATTCAATGGGTAGGAATTGCTTTGATTCTTTTTGCCATTGTTTTAATGAATTTACCTTCCAAAAAAGAGCTTGTAGTAGCAGAAGTATCATAAAAAACAGTATTTAAATTAAAAATAATAGTAAAAACCGTTTCTTTTGAAGCGGTTTTTTTAATTTTAATAAATAAAATAAATTTCATGAAATATTTTAAAAATGCTGTTGCGGTTTTAATGCTATCGATTGCGCCTGGTATGATGTTTTCTCAGGTAAAACCTTTGGATGCAGAACTTACCAATTATCAATATCCTTACGAAGTTCATTTTCTTAATTTTAAATCTCAGAATAATGATCTTAAAATGGCTTATATGGATGTGCGGCCCAAAAAGTCAAACGGAAAAACTATAATGCTTCTTCATGGAAAAAATTTCAACGGAGCGTATTGGGAGAAAACAGCGAAAGATTTATCAGATAAGGGTTTCAGAGTGATTATTCCTGATCAGATCGGGTTTGGAAAATCTTCAAAACCTGAACATTATCAATTTTCATTTTCTCAATTGGCAGACAATACCAAAGCTATATTGGATGATCTGAAAATAAATAAATTAATTGTACTGGGACATTCGATGGGAGGAATGGTGGCAACCAGATTTACATTGCTCTATCCGGAAAAAGTTGAAAAATTAATCTTAGAAAATCCTATAGGATTAGAAGATTATAAGACTTTCGCTGCTTACCAGACGATTGATCAGGCTTACCAGTCAGAATTAAAAAATACATCTGAGTCTTACAAAAACTACCAGTTAAAGTTCTACTACGACAATAAATGGAAATCAGAATATCAGCCGTGGCTGGATTTAATTGCAGGCTGGACTTTACATGCTGATTATCCGAAAGTGGCATGGGATGCTGCCCTGACTTCAGATATGATCTACAATCAGCCGGTTTGCTATGAGTTTAAAAATATCAAAATCCCTACCTTATTAATTATCGGAACAAGAGACCGAACGGCAATCGGAAAAGACAGAGCTCCAAAAGAACTGCAGCCGAAAATGGGACAATATCAGGAATTGGGTAAGAAAACACAGCAACAGATTGCAGGATCCAAATTAGTTGAAATTGAGAATACAGGACATCTTCCGCACATCGAAGTCTACGATAAATTCTGGAATGCGTTATATGAATTTATAAAGTAGGAAAGTGGGAAAGCAGATGTTGGAAGTTTAAAGGGTTGAATATGAATCTCCCATCCTTTGAAGGAGTGGCGAAAATTCAAAGAATTTTTGATGGAGTTGCTAAAAATCGAGAATAAAGGAAGTTTATAAGTTCTATGAAAAATAGACTTCGACAGGCTTAGCCTGGCATCTCTAATACCAACTTTTTATTTGTCAGGCTTAGCCTGATGAAGCCCTTCAATAATTCATAAGCTCCCCAATAAAAAGAGACCGCTAAAAATTAGCAGTCTCTTTTCGTATGTATTGTTGTCTGAATTATTTCTTCTTGTAAGCAGCGTCTTTAATTCTCGCTTTTTTACCTCTAAGGTCTCTGAAGTAGTAGATTCTAGATCTTCTAACTTTACCTCTTCTGTCAACTTCAATTTTTTGAAGAGCTGGCATGTTGATAGGGAATACTCTTTCTACACCTACATCACCAGACATTTTTCTGATTGTGAAAGTTTTTGTAGAACCTGTACCTCTCAACTGGATAACTGTTCCTTTGAAGAACTGAGTTCTGGTTTTTTGACCTTCCTTAATCTCGTAATACACAGTGATGGTATCACCAGCTTTGAATTCAGGGAATTCTTTTTTTGTAATGTACTTGTCTTGTACGTACTTTAATAAATCCATTATTAATAAATAAAATGTTAAGGCTAAGCAACTTACACGGACTTCGTCAGAGGTTGAATAACAGGTTGCAAATATATGAAATAGTTTTTAAATATTCCAAACAAATGATATACTAAAAACAATAATTTTTTTGTCCGATTTGGTCTTAAAACTTAACACTTCTTTTAAGTTCCCATCAGATACAGTTTATATGGGAAGTCTACTTTTGCCCGATGATAAAAAGCAATCAATCAATGCTTTTCAAATGATCAATACACAATTTTAAAACATTTATACCACTTAAACTGTACTACAATGAAACATGTATTATTCTTTTTTTGTTTTGCCGTCCAGATGGCATTTGGGCAGACTTTGTTTCCCTATTTGCAAAATCCGACGCCAAGTTCAATGATCGTAAACTGGAAAACGTCGTCAAACAACGAAACCACAGTTACTTATGGAACTACTCCTGCTAATTTGAATGTTACCGTAACCGGAACAACCAATATTTTTTCAGATACAGGATATAATAACAATTATTATTACCACACAGCTAAAATCACCAATTTACAGCCAAATACAAAGTATTATTATAAGATAAAAACAGGAACAAGCGAATCTGCGGTTTACAATTTCAGAACGCTTCCTTTACCGGGGCAGCCTGTTACTGCCGATGGGAAAATCCGTTTCTTGATTATGGGCGACAACCAAATCAAGGCAGAACCAAGATATGATACCCTAACTTTAAATGCATACAAGAAATTAAAGGAAAAATTCGGACCTACATCGGATCCTTCTGATAATATTGCCTTGACTTTTATGGTGGGAGACCAGGTGGATGTAGGAACTCTGGATCATTATGAAAACGTTCATTTTAAAAAGAATATTAAACTGTCACCATATCTTCCGATCCAGACCACAGTTGGAAATCACGAAACATATGGAAGTTTGGGAATGAATTCTTATTATGCACACTTCTATATTGATGAAATTAAATATAAAAATATTTCCTCGGGAAATGAGAATTATTATGCACAGCAAGCCGGAAATGTACTGTTTGTAAGTTTGAGCTCAGAACATACAGGTTCAGCACAGCAAACATGGCTTCAGCAGATTTTAAATGAAGCAAACAATGATCCTACCGTAGACTGGATTATTTCTTTAAGCCACAGACCTTATCAGGCAGAGCAATATGTCGGGGATATCTCAACCTGGGTTAGAAATAATGCTGTTCCTCTTTTGACAAGCTCAGGTAAATATCTGATGCATGTAGGGGCACACCATCATTTGTATCATAGAGGACAGTTGAAAGAATCTCCAAATTATCAGATTATTTCTGGTGGAGTAGCATGGGACCAGTATTGGGGAATGTCAAACGAGCAGGATTTTGATGATGTTCAGAAAACATTAACAGACTGGACCTATCAAATTGTAGAAGTAGATGTTGCTACCGCAAAAGTAGATGTAGAATGTTACTCGATCGGAGGAATTTATACTAAAAAAAATAATGAACTGATCGATAGTTTCCACAGATATAAAAATCAGCCGAAACCTGTAAAACCTTCTATTACCAATACTTTTTCGGCACCGGTTACATTACCGTTAACTTTAAATGGGAGTGCTTTTTCCACGACAAACGGAGAACTGCTCAATACAACTCAGTTCTTAATCAGTAAAGCTGCCGATTTTTCAGTGATTGAAAAAGAACTGTATCGTGATTATGAAAACTGGTTTGGAAAAGAAGGGAGCGGGAATCCTGACAAGACCAAAAATTTAAATGCAGGGGTTGATATTACAAAAGCGACCATTGCTTCAAACTCAATTACAAACGGGATTTATTACGTGAAAGTTCGTTACAGAGACAGAAATTTGGAGTGGAGTGACTGGAGTGACCCTAAACAGTTTGAAGTGACAGGAAGTGTGGTTTCAAATCCTACTTTTAATTTAAGTAAAACCGAATACACGCAAAATGAACCTATTGTGGCTACATTTACAGACGGTCCCGGAAATCAGCAGGATTGGGTTGGAATTTACAAAAAAGGTCAGAACCCAACTTCTGTAACGTCTCAAGGATTTCTTTATACCAACGGACAAACTTCCGGTACGGCGACTTTTCCAAATGGGATAGCTAATAAAGGACAGTATTTTGCAGGATTTTTTGCCAATAACGGCTATACGGAAATTACACCGAGAAAGAATTTTTATGTAGGACCGAAAGTGGTATTAAATACATCTTCAGATACCTATCCTGTAGGCGGAACGGTAGTTGTGAATTTCAATAACGGACCCAATTTATCAAAAGACTGGATCGGAATTTATAAAATGGGGCAGGTTCCCGGACCAACACCTTCTGTTAAGTGGGATTATGTAACAACGGCTACAGGAACCCTGAATTTTACAGGTCTTCCAAAAGGATATTATTATGCTCAGTATTTTTTAGAAGATGGATATACAACGGTAGGGGAAAAAGTGTTTTTCAAAGTCGGAGATATTGTAACAGAACTTTGGATCAATAAACCGGTTTATACATTGGGCGAAAATATTACAGCTTCGTGGACGGATTCGCCGGGAATTATTAAGGATTGGCTGGGAATTTATCCTCAGAATATTCAGATTCCGGATGATAACTTTGTTTCGTACACCTATTTTGACGGTGTTGCACAGGGAACAAAAGCAATTACAGGTTCTGCAGTTCCTACAACTCCCGGAAATTATTATATGGTAATGTTTACTAATGACTCTTATACTGAGGTTTCAAACAGAGTTCAGTTTCAGGTTCAGGGAGCAACTTTAGGGACAGGTGAGGTGAAAAATCCCAATGAAAAAAGTGTTGTTTTATATCCAAATCCGACAAAACCGGGACAACCGACATTCATCAAAAGTGATTATCCAATCGAAAAAATAGAATTACTTTCAGCCAACGGAGATCTATTGTACAAATCTGAAAACGTACAAAATCAAAGATTCTCTCTGGTGAATGAAAATCTTCCGAAAGGAGTCTATTTTGTGAAAGTTCATTCAAGAAAATTATTTACTTTAAAATTAATTATTCAATAAATTAATAAGAAAGAAGAGTCCTGAAGGAATGATTTAAAACAGGGTTGGATAGCAATCCAATCAAACCATAACAGATATTTTCAAAAACACGAAGAGGCTGTCTCAAAAGTACCCCTTCTCTCGGACTCCTATCTGACAACTTTTGTCATTTAAGGAATTCTCAGAGCGTTGGTTTACCTTTTGAGACAGCCTCTTTTCTATTTTTTTAACAGGCAATAAAATCGAATAAATAATAAATCGAAATTCTTGTCTTTCTAATTTTTCATCACTAAACCGGCTAGAAGCCCTACAATGCCTATTGAAAGTCCAAATGTTATCATTCCTAATATATAGGAAACCAGAGCTTTTGCATAACTTGATACTTTTGTTTTATCAAAAAATTGCCCGACTGCCCAGGAAAAGTATATAAAGACAATAACTGCCGCAATCTGCATCAAAGGGAATTTAATTAATCCTTCAAAAAGAGCGAAAACAGAAAATATCAACATCTCCATACCCAGGATAAAACAAAGTAAAATCAATATTTCAAAAAAATTGTAATCATATTTCCTGAAAAATATTTTTAGCCAGAAAGCAATAAAGCCGCCCATTATAATATTTGAATACCCATAATGGCTCTGAACCCAATTATTAATGGACTGCATTTGAGATCCTTCTGCATCAAGTTTGATATAGCCTTCCTCTATGTGAAAGAATTTACTGATTAAAGTATAAATTAGTGACGTTACAATAATGAATATAATGGGTTTTACCAATCTGCTTCGGTTCTCAGTAATAAAATTTTTAATATTTTCTCCCGGTCTTATCAGTAATTCTCTTATTGTATATAAAATGCCTCTTTCAAAATGCAAAACATGTTCAATTTCGTGGATGATGTAGCGGCCATCGATTCTTTTGGGTTTTACAGTTTGCTTACAGTTTGAACAAAATTCTTCACTCATATTTAAGTCAGTTTTGAGAGCAAAACAAGACAAATAATTTTGAATATACTTTACACTTTAGTGTAGTTTTTAATACTCATTTTCCGACTGGAATTTTCAGCTCAATAATAGGGAAGAAATAAAATATAAAAAAAGCACTGAAGGAACCATTTAAAGCAGGGATACACGGCAATCCAATTATAACACGAATACTTTCACAAACAAAAATCGGGAAAGTTTCATTTTCCCGATCTATATTAATCATCAGTTGATTTTAAAGCCCAACCGATCAGCGGAGCCTGCATAAAAAGTCTTGCCAATCTCTGGTTGTCGGTATTAAGACCAAATGAATCTCTTCGGTTTTGGTATTGAGCAATATTTCCGGGAAGTACAGCCGCAAAAAATCCTGCCACAAATTGTCCCATTCTTTTTCGATATTTTTTAGGAGCAGCAATCAATGCGGCGCCCAGTGCTATTTCTGCAATTCCCGAGTAAACTACAGTATCATCTTTTTTTAAAGGAACCCATTCCGGAACCTGAGCCTGAAATTCTTTTCTGGCAAAAGTTAAATGGCCAATTCCTGCAGTAATAAGAAATGCCCCAAGAGCAATTCTTGAAATCTCTTTCGTTTCCATAATGTTAAATATTTGTGATGGTGTAAGTAGCATTAAACCAAAATCAGACCACGATGAATTAAAATATATAAATTTAGAACGGGATCCCGAAAGATTTAAAACAGGATTGGATGCGATCCAATAGATGAAGGAATATTAAAAAAATCGGGGGGAAATTAAATTTCCTCCCGATTTTATTTTATTGATAAGGATTAACCTTTTTCTTTAAAAACCGATCAATTCCAAACGCTTTATAACCATATAAGGAAAAGAGTCCCAGTATCATAATATACAAAACCTGTGGTAAATAAAAGAAATAGCTGAGCCATGTAAAGCTATCCATCGGTCGGGTTCCTACTTTGGGATCAATCGGGATCAGTTCTGTAGGAATAGAATGGATGTCTTTTGAAATAAGGGCAACCAGCATAACCACAATTAAGGCTAAAGAGCTGAATCTGGTGAATAAACCTATTAATAAAAACAATCCCCAAATCATTTCATTCGCAGCAACAAAGTGTGCCATAAACTGAGGGTTACTGAATCCCAGACTTGTAATTGTTTTTAGCATATAGCCCTGAAAAACGGGATGGAATAATTTATTGAAGCCTGTTATAAAAAAAAATAATCCGATACTGATTCTGCAGATTACATAAAAAACATCTCCAATTTTGTTAAAATTTTCTTTTTGCATTTGTATAAAATTTATGAGGGTTAAATCTTTTACGGGTTGAAATTATTCAATACTTGTGTATTCTATAGATGGCCAAAAATAGAAAAAGTTAATTTAATCATGTCAAAAAAGACTGAATATCGGATAATATGAGAAAAATTATTAAATTTAAGCCAACAGAAAATCTAATATTTCATGATAGATAAAAGAGTAAAAAATGCAAAGGAAGCCATTGAAGGAATTAATGACGGAATGACATTAATGTTGGGCGGGTTTGGTCTTTGCGGAATTCCTGAAAATTCAATTAATGCATTGGTAGAGAGTGATGTAAAAGATCTTACCTGTATTTCAAATAATGCGGGAGTTGATGATTTCGGATTGGGATTACTGCTTCATAAAAGACAAATTAAGAAGATGATTTCGTCTTATGTAGGAGAAAATGCAGAATTTGAAAGACAGATGCTTTCAGGGGAATTGGAAGTTGAGCTTACACCACAGGGAACTTTGGCAGAGAAATGCAGAGCAGCACAAGCCGGAATTCCTGCTTTTTATACACCTGCAGGCTTTGGAACTGAAGTTGCTGAAGGGAAAGAAGTAAAAGATTTTAAAGGAAAACCTCACATTCTGGAGCATGCTTACGAAGCAGATTTTGCAATTGTAAAAGCATGGAAAGGAGATCACGCAGGAAATCTTATTTTTAAAGGATCTGCAAGAAATTTTAATCATCCGATGGCCGGAGCAGGAAAAATTACCATTGCTGAAGTGGAAGAATTAGTAGAACCGGGAGAATTGGATCCAAACCAGATTCATATTCCTGGAATTATGATTCAGAGAATTTTCCAGGGCGAGAAGTTTGAAAAAAGAATAGAACAAAGAACTGTTAGAAAAAGAGACTAATCTTTAAACAGTTTTCTTAAAAAATAATACCCCGAAAATTGATTTCGGGGTAATTTTTTATAATGACCAAATTTGTTCTTCTGAAGAAAAGTAACGTGATGAGAAATCTTATCCGCAATCATGTAAACCTTCAGCATCCATCATCCAACTTCCATCCTCTACAATCTATATCCGATCCTCAATCCAAAACAGAAATTAAAAAGATTTCCGGAGCTTTCTTCAAGATTTAATTTTTGAAAAAGCGGTTTTAAACCTGTTCCGTTTCTGGTATCCTCTGTTTCATTATATTCAATATCGCTGTTATTTATCTTTCGATTCATCATTCCCAATCCGATAAACGGTTCCAGAATTATTTTCTCCGACACTGAAATTTGATTTCCAAAAGTAATATTAAATCCTCTGGCTGTTCTTTTTGTTCCGAAATAATCAGCATACAGCTTTGTTTCATCCTCTCTTGGCGAGTAATCTACAGAATTTGTACTTTCATTTTCTCTGTAAAATAATTGTAATCCGACATAAAATTCGTTGCGTTTAGACTGAATTCTTGATTGGAGCAGTTTGAATAAATAAACCCGACCTTCAATATTAGCTTTAAAACCTTTTGATTTCAATAATATGGTATCCGGTTTGCTGAAATCATATAATTGATACCCAATCTCGGCATTTACACCGAAATAAGGGTTAAGTTTTCTTTCAGCGGAGATTTATAGGGTTGGATAAGAAACGGCGTCAACCAGCTGGGCTGCGTTCAGTTTTAAAATCCAGTTACGCTCCTTTGATCCCTGAGCAAAAATCAAAGGAGAAAATGCTAAGATGAGAATGGTTAAAAGTTTTTTCATGGAAATTAGTTTTAGCTTAAATCAAAGTTTCTGCGATTTTCCTTTCTCCGATTTGCTGTCTCCACATCGCATAATACAGTCCCTTCTCTTCAATTAACTGTAAATGCGAACCGGTTTCTACAATCTGTCCGCGTTCCAGAACAAAAATCCGGTCAGCATGCATGATTGTACTTAATCTATGGGCGATAAGAACCGTAATTTGCTCTTTTTCTTTAGAAATTTCTTTTATCGTCATTGTAATTTCTTCTTCAGTGATACTGTCTAGCGCAGACGTAGCTTCATCAAAAATAAGAAGATGAGGTTTTCTCAATAATGCTCGGGCAATGGCAATTCTTTGTTTTTCACCACCACTTAGTTTTAATCCGCCTTCACCTATAACAGTTTCTATTCCGTTTTCAGCACGCTCTAAAAGACCTGTACAGCTTGACTTTTTTAGGGCTAATTGTAAATCTTCGTCTGTTGCCGAAGGATTAACAAACAGAAGGTTTTCTTTTATCGTTCCCGCAAAAAGCTGAGTATCCTGGGTTACAAATCCAATTTGATTTCTCAATTCATCAAAATCAAACTCTTTTCCATTAATTTTATTGTAAAAAATTGAACCTTCCTGAGGTCTGTATAAGCCGACAAGCAGTTTTACCAATGTACTTTTACCGGAACCACTCGGGCCTACAAATGCAATTGTTTCACCGTTTTTTACATTAAAAGAAATCGAGCTGAGCGCTTTATAATGAGCGGTCTGATGCTGGAATGAGATGTCTTGAAATTCCAGTTCTTCAATAGCACCGATTCGTTTTGGGTTATCAGGTTTAGGCTCTATTTCTTTTTTCATCACTCTGTCGAAGTTGAATAGTGATGCCTGTGCTTCACGATATGAAATGATAATGTTTCCGATTTCCTGCATCGGACCGAAAATAAAGAATCCGTAAAACATCAATGATAAATATTGTCCCGGCGTTACCACATTTTTGAAAATAAGCAACAATAGGGTGAAAGTAATCGTTTGCTGTAAAAAATTAACCAAAGTCCCCTGTACAAAGCTTAAAGAACGAATGCTTTTCACTTTTCTCAGTTCGAGATTCAGAATTTTATAAGTGTTGTTATTCAGACGTTCCACTTCCTGATTGGTAAGACCCAGACTTTTCACAATTTCGATGTTCCTAAGACTTTCTGTAGTACTTCCTGCAAGATTGGTCGTCTCGGTTACGATATTTTTCTGGATGGTTTTTATTCTCTTGCTTAATAAATTGGTTACAACAGCAATAAAGATAATACCGACCACATAAACAGGCATGATCGACCAATGCAGACGTATTGCATAAACTGAAACAAAGATGATGCTTACCAGAATTCCAAAAAATACATTGATGAAATTATTAATGAATTTCACTGAATCTTCACGTACTTTAGTCAAAATTGAAAGTGTTTCACCACTTCTTTGGTCTTCAAACTCCTGAAAGGGTAATCTCATAGAATGTTTTAACCCATCAGTGAAAATTTTAGCACCGAATTTTTGAATGATTACATTCACTACATAATCCTGAAATGCTTTTGCAATCCTGCTTATCATTGCCGTACCTACGAGCAGACCCAGGAAATAAAAAACACCATGATAGATATCAGTCCCATAGAGGTATTCATTCATATTTCTCGGAAGGAGTTTCTCTTTATCAAAAAAATTGGGATGAGTAACCAGTTTATCCAGTATATTTCCTGTAATAGCAGGCGCAAACAGTGAGAAAACTTGATTTACAGAAGCTAATAAAAGCGAAGCGATGATTAGCCATTTATAAGGTTTTAGATAGTATAATAGAATTTTCATTTGTAAAATTAAAAAGTCCACAAATTTACGACAAATTGAGAAGCAAAATTTATCATAGGTTAAGAAAGAAAGTATTTCGTAATTCTGAAAAAATGGCTAATTTGGCAGGATAAGATTAAGCTATGCTAACTAAAGAACAAATTGCACAAAGAATTTCCAAAGAAGTTAAAGACGGATATTATGTAAATTTAGGAATCGGAATTCCAACATTGGTTGCGAATTACGTTCCGGATAATCTTTCAGTAGAATTTCAAAGTGAAAACGGAGTGTTGGGAATGGGACCTTTCCCTTTTGAAGGAGAAGAAGATGCAGATATCATCAACGCCGGAAAACAGACTATTACCATATTGGAAGGGGGATCGTTCTTCGATTCAGCTTTCAGTTTCGGAATGATCAGAAGCCAGAAAGTAGATCTTACCATTCTTGGAGCTATGGAAGTTTCTGAAAACGGAGACATTGCCAACTGGAAAATTCCGGGAAAAATGGTAAAAGGTATGGGTGGAGCCATGGACTTGGTGGCTTCTGCAGAAAATATTATCGTTGCGATGATGCATGTAAATAAAGCCGGAGAGAGTAAGATTCTGAAAAAATGTTCACTTCCTTTAACGGGAGTTAACTGTGTAAAGAGAGTGGTTACCGAACTGGCGGTTCTGGATGTTACTCCTGCAGGTTTCAGACTGGTGGAAAGAGCACCGGGAGTTTCAGTGGAACACATTATCCAATCTACAGAAGCAGATCTGATTATCGAAGGTGAAATTCCTGAGATGCAGTTTTAATAAAATAAAAACCTTGTCACTGACAAGGTTTTTTTATTTTAATTGTTAAACAGCTTATTTAGCTAAACTGCCGACAAGTATTTCTTCTTGAATTGGCTGGCAGTCTTTTTTAGAAATTATCTTTACTCTGAATTCTGTATCCTTTGTGTATTTTTTACAACTTTCATCGATAAAATTAGAAGGTAATTGTTTAAAGTCATGAATGTATCTTTCCGCTTCCTCTTCTTTCGTTGGAATTATTAAACAGTAATAAAGACTTTGAGTATAATTACTGGAATCGGTGATGAATTTTTTCTTGCATTTTAATGCCTCATTAAATGTCATATATATTAGTTTTTACAAAAATAAATAATAAAGGATAATAAACTTATGGAAAACAGTAGTTTTTCTAATTGATTTTGTGGTTGTTAACTTGTAAATGATAAAAAGCTTTCTTCAGAAATTATTTGATGATTTAACATTATATAATATCGTTATTCTGTTAAAATGAATGAATGATTGAAAAGTATTCAATATAAAGTGAAATATTATTATGTTAAAGTTTATTAAACACTTCTGGTAATGGGCTTTTTTTAAGACTTTTTTAACAATTTGTTGTTATTCAAAAAATAAACTCTGCCGTGATAACAGCAGAGTTTAAATATGGTATGTAGATTCTAAATACTATTTACTGTCCTGCGCGCCAAAAACCTTTTGTAGAATACTTGTTGTTCTCATGGCGGGTGTGTTTCTAAGACCGCTTTCTTTTTGAGCTACCATTTTAAATACCCCGTTGATGGTTTCTGTAGTTACATATTCATTAAGGTCTGTGGTTACAGATTGCCCTGTCAATGTATTGTATTTGGAAATTATTGTTTTCCAGACCGAATCTGCACCTACTTTTCCTAACGATGCTTTTACTTTAGGCTGAAACGCTGTAAATAACTGGCTCTGGGTTTTTCCCTGCAGATAACTTGTTGCAGCATTATCGGTGCCCAGCAGAATGTTTTTTGCATCTGTAATCGTCATGGAAGTAATCGCATTTGTAAAAATAGGAGTGGCTTCCGTTACTGCATCTTCAGCAGCTCTGTTTAATAGTTTTACCCCCTGATCTGCCAAGCTTCCCAAACCTAAAGAACGTAAGGTCGTATCTACTTTTCTTAATTTTTCAGGCATTAATATTTTCACAGCTTCATTTTTTAAAAAGCCGTCGGTAACGCCCAGTTTCTTTACTCCTTCAGATACTCCAAGGTTTAAAGCTTCTTTGAGTCCTGATGAAATTTGAGTAGAAGTCAGACTTCCAAGATTTACAGGAGAAGTTGTATTGGATTTTGGAGTAGCAGTATTGGTTGTACTGTTATTTTTTACAGGAGTATTGAGATCTATTCCGGTTTTATCTTTAACAGTAGATTTTATAACATCAAAAATTTGTGCTTGTGTGGATACCGAAATTAATAATCCGGCTGCCAGAAAAAAAGTTTTTTTCATCGTCTATTTTTATGCAAAATTAGATGTTTTATTTTTTAATAAGTTAAAAAGATTGTTGAAGTTTTCAGAAAATAATTATATTAGCTAAAACCTTAATCAAATCCCATGATACGAGCCTTTTTACTATTTTTTATACTAGTCTCAACTTCAGTTTTTTCCCAAAAAAAACTGAATCTAATTCCTTATCCTCAAAAAGTGCAAATAAATGAAGGAAATTTTACTATTTCTAATGTTATTATGTTAAATAACGATTTGCCAAAAGAAGAAACGGAATATTTTAAAAAGAAGGCAGGTGCAAATCTGAAATTTCAGAATTCCGGAAAATCAGAAGCACATTTGGTATATTCTCAGCTTCCAAAAGCAAATAATGTTGATCAGAATAAGGAGTTTTATGTTTTAGAAATAACTCCCAAACAAATTTCTATCAAATCTTACACTAAACAGGGTTACTTTTTGGCACTTCAAACATTAATCCAAATTATTAATCAATATAAAGATGCAGGAAAGATCCCTGCAATGAAAATCGAAGATCAGCCGAAATTCGCATGGAGAGGAATGCATTTGGATGTTTGCCGTCATTTTTTCACAGTTGAAGAGGTGAAGCAATACATTGATTATTTAGCCATGTATAAATTGAATACTTTTCATTGGCATTTAACAGACGATCAGGGCTGGAGAATTGAAATTAAAAAATATCCGAAACTGACACAGGTGGGTTCAAAGCGCAAAGAATCAATGATCGGAGCTTACGTAGACAATACTTTTGACGGAAAACCATACGGGCCATATTTTTATACTCAGGACCAGATCAAAGATGTTGTAAAATACGCTACAGAAAGACATATTACCGTGGTTCCTGAGATTGAAATGCCTGGCCATGCTTTAGCTGCTTTGACGGCTTATCCAGAGTTAGCATGCACAAAAGGTCCATTCGAGCCGGCAACAAAATGGGGTGTTTTCGATGATGTTTTTTGTCCGAAAGATGAAACGTTCAAATTTCTTGAAAATGTTTTGGATGAAGTAATGACGCTTTTTCCTTCTCAGTATATCCATATCGGTGGGGATGAATGTCCGAAGACAAGATGGAAAGAATGTGCTCACTGTCAGGAATTAATTAAGAAAAATAATTTAAAAGATGAACACGGTCTTCAAAGTTACTTCATCCACAGGATAGAAAAATATGTCAATAAAAAAGGGCGGAAAATTATCGGCTGGGATGAGATTCTCGAAGGCGGATTGGCTCCCAATGCAGCTGTGATGAGCTGGACAGGAATTAAAGGTGGAGTGGAAGCTGCAAAAACAGGACATTTTGCTGTAATGACCCCAACTTCCTATTGTTATTTTGATTATTATCAGGGAGATCCACAGACTGAACCACCTGCTTTCGGAGGTTTTGTACCTTTAGAAAAAGTATATTCTTACAACCCGATTCCTGAAGAACTGAATGCAGAACAGGCGAAATACATTTTAGGGGTTCAGGCGAATTTATGGACGGAATATATTCTTGATTTTAAACAGGTTCAATATATGGTTTTGCCAAGAATGATGGCTTTGTCAGAGGTTGGATGGGGAACCTCAGATCCCAAAAATTATAAAGAATTTGAGGAAAGAGTGATTTCTCAATTCAAAGTATTGGATAAAATGGGCGTAAATTACGCGAAAAGTATTTATAATATTACCGGAAAAGCTGTTTCAGAAAATAATTCCGTTGTCTACGAGCTAAAAACGTCACAAAACGCAAATGGTATAAGATATACTTTAGATGGAACAGATCCCCGTTCAAATTCTCAGGTTTATCAGAATCCGGTTCCTGTTACAAAATCTATGGGAATAAAATCTGCCTATTTTGAAAATGGAGACTTAAAAAGTGCCATTTCATCACAACAGTTTATCGTGTCAAAAACGACAGGGAAGAAAATAACATTAGAGCAGCAACCTAGCGAAAATTATTCTTATAATGGTGCTTTCAATTTAGTTGATGGTATTATTGGAAATCAGAGACAATTGGGAACAACCTGGCTTGGCTTTCAGGGGAAAGATGTTGTGGCAACGATTGATCTGGGGCAGAAAACTCAATTTAATGAGATCTATTTTAATACATTAGAAAATAAAGGAAGCTGGATTCATCTGGCGAAATCAGCAAAGGTATTTGTTTCTGATGATAATAAGAATTTCAAAATGATTAAACAGATCGGTGGAGAAGAAATTAAAAATGCAAAAGGAAAAATTAAACTTAACGTAGGAAATCAAAATTCAAAATATATAAAAGTTAAAATAGAAAATGCAGGAATTATTCCGGCTGGAAATCCGGGAGCAGACTCAAAAGCATGGCTTTTCGTAGATGAAATCGGAGCAAACTAAAACTTTTAACCCCAAAACTTTAAACTTTAAACAAAATGTCTTCACGTAGAAAATTTCTAAAACATACAGCTTTAGCATCATCTGCATTATTATTGAATCCGTTGGATCTAATTGCTAAAGATTTACCTGAAAACAATACAAAAATAATCAATAAACCAATTGTTCTTTCCACATGGAATTTTGGTTTGAAAGCCAATGAAGAAGCCTGGACAATCCTTGGGAAAGGAGGAAGGGCTTTGGATGCTGTGGAGAAAGGAGTTCGTCTGGTTGAAAATGATCCGAGTGAAAGAAGTGTTGGCTATGGTGGTCGCCCCGATAGAGACGGAAGAGTGACATTGGATGCCTGTATTATGGATGAGAATTATAATATAGGATCTGTTGCCTGTCTTGAAAACATTAAAAATCCGATTTCCGTTGCAAGAGCCGTGATGGAAAAAACACCGCATGTGATGCTGGTGGGTGACGGAGCTTTACAGTTTGCGGTTTCTCAAGGTTTTAAAAAAGAAAATATTCTCACTCCCGAATCTGAAAAAGAGTGGCAAGAATGGCTGAAAGACAGTAAATATCAGCCTATCGTCAATATTGAAAATCATGATACCATCGGAATGATCGCTCTGGATGCACAGGGAAATCTTTCCGGAGCATGTACAACCAGTGGAATGGCTTTCAAAATGCATGGCAGAGTAGGCGATTCTCCAATCATAGGAGCCGGTTTATTTGTAGATAATGAGGTGGGCGCAGCTACAGCAACAGGTCATGGGGAAGAAGTGATCAGGACGGTAGGTACTCATTTGGTTGTTGAACTGATGCGACAGGGAAGAAAGCCACAACAGGCCTGTAAAGAAGCCGTGGAAAGGATTGTACAGATTACCAAGAGAAGAAATAAAAACTTAAAAGATATTCAGGTTGGTTTTATTGCGATCAACAAAAAGGGTGAATACGGTTCATACTGTATTCAGGACGGATTTAATTTCGCCGTGTATGACCAAAAAGGAAACCGTCTTGAGAAACCTGAGTTTGCTTTGAAATAAGGTGTAAAAAATTAGATATTAGATATTAGATATTAGATATTAGATATTAGATATTATTTTTGCTAAACCCTAAACCCTAAACCCTAAACCCTAAACCCTAAACCCTAAACCCTAAATGTCAAAAATAGAAATAGCATGTTTCAATCCTGAGTCCGCAATGATCGCTTTTGAAAATGGAGCCGACAGGATAGAACTTTGTGACGGATTGAGTGAAGGTGGAACAACACCAGACTTTGAAACAGCAAAGCAGATTAGAGAAAAAATAAATATCCCGATTTTCGTCATGATACGTCCCCGTGGTGGTGATTTTACCTATTCTGATGAAGAATTCGAACAAATGAAATCTGAACTGGTTCAGTTAAAATCTTTACAGGTCGATGGTTTTGTCTTTGGAATTTTAAATGAAAATGATGAGGTGAATATTGAACAGAATAAAGTGCTGGTAGAATTGGCTAAACCTTATCCGTGTACTTTTCACCGCGCTTTTGACAGAGCTGACGATTTGGAGAATTCTCTGGAAAAAGTAATAGAATGTGGTTTTAAAACAATCCTTACTTCAGGTCAGAAACCCAATGTTTCGGAAGGTAAAGAGAATCTGAAAAAACTGGTTGACTTATCTGATGGAAGAATCGAAATCCTTGTAGGTGGCGGATTGCGCTCTACGAATATTGAAGAGCTGAGAGCATTTACAAAAGCTGTTTATTTTCATTCTTCCGCGATTACTGATGGAGGTGCTTTTGCAAATGCCGATGAGGTGGTTGCTTTGAAGAATAAATAAGTCTTAATTATAAAATATTCATCTCCTTTGTCATTGAGAGGATCTAAACTTAGTATTAGAACTCTGGATGAGGTTTCATTTTATAGCTGAAATCCTTCGACTGCTTCGCGCTCAGGATGACAAAGGTGGTGCTTAGATATTATGCTGAATTAAATAATTATAATGAACAAAACTCTACTTTTTTCTTTCTTTTTTATTCAAAATATAGTATTCGCTCAATTTTCTGAGCGGAATTTATCCTCGGAAAAATGGCAATTCAAAAATTCAAAAGACAACAAATGGCTCAAAGCATCGGTACCGGGAACAGTCCATTTGGATCTGATGAATAACAAAATAATTCCCGATCCTTATAAAGATGAAAATGAGAAGAAAGTTCAATGGGTAGAAAATGAGAACTGGGATTATCAGACTTCGTTTATGATTTCGGCTAAAGAGCTTGAGAATCAGAATATCGATTTGGTTTTTAATGGTCTGGATACTTTTTCTGAAATTTACTTAAATGGGAAACTGTTACAGTCTACAGATAATATGTTCAGAAAATGGACAATTCCAGTGAAGCGAAAGTTAAATGCTGGGGAAAATATTTTACAGATTAAATTCAAATCTGCGGTAAATGTAGGAAAAGAACTAGCCAAAAAAGTTCCTTTCACCATGCCGGAATCTCCAAGAAGCTTTGTGAGAAAAGCACAGTATCAGTTTGGATGGGATTGGGGACCCAGATTGGTGACGTCAGGAATATGGAAAGAGGTTGAATTGAATTTTTGGAATCAGGCGAAACTGGAAAATCTGAAAATTGAACAGAAAAATATCACCAGGCAAAATGCTGATTTAAATATTCACGCAGAAATTTTTGCTGACAAAGAAGGGAAATATTCTATTTTAATTAATGATAAATCTCAAAATATTTCTCTAAAATCCGGGTTAAATAAAATTTCAATTCCTTATCAGATTAAAAACCCAAAACTATGGCAGCCCAACGGATGGGGAGATCCGAATTTGTATAATCTGAAGATTTCTCTGCAGAAGGATTCCAAAATTATAGCTGAAAAAAGTGAAAGAATAGGATTGAGAACAGTTGAATTAATTCAGAAAAAAGACTCGAAAGGAAAGTCATTTTATTTTAAAGTTAATGGAAATCCGATGTATGTGAGAGGAACAAACTGGATTCCTGCTGATAGCTTTTCACCAAGAATTACAAAAGAAAAATATCAGAAACTTATCAAAGATTCGAAGGATGCACATATGAATATGATCCGGATCTGGGGTGGCGGAATTTATGAAGATGACGAATTTTATAAAGCTTGTGATGAAAACGGAATTTTAGTATGGCAGGACTTTATGTTTGCAGGAAGCTTTTATCCGGCAGATGAGCATTTTCTGAATAATGTACAACAAGAAGTAAAAGATCAGATCAACCGCCTTCAAAATCACCCTTCAGTTGCTTTATGGTGCGGAAATAATGAAGTTGATGAAGCAATTGTCAACTGGGGATACCAAAAACAGTTCAAGTATTCAAAAGAAGATTCTTTACAGGTTTGGAAGGATTATAATAAAGTTTTTCATCAGGTTATACCCGATGCGATAAAAAAATATGCGACCAGTGATAAAACGATTTACTGGCCAAGTTCACCATCTATCGGCTGGGGGCATAAAGAAAGTCTGACTGAAGGAGATTCTCATTATTGGGGAGTCTGGTGGGGAGAGCAGCCGTTTGAAATATATAATGAAAAAGTGGGGCGTTTCATGTCTGAATATGGGTTTCAGGGAATGCCAACGCTGGAAACTACAAAATCTATGTTTTCAGGGAGTCCGGATCTTAATGTACAGAACGGAACAATAAAAGCTCATGAAAAACACTCCCGGGGTTGGGAAATCATTGATAATTACATGAAAAGGGATTACAAAATTCCTGCAGATTTTGTGAAATACAATTATATCTCCCAATTGCTTCAGGCACGTGGAATGCAGATTGCCATTGAAGCACACCGTCGTACAAAACCTTATAATATGGGGACGTTGTATTGGCAGCTCAATGACTGCTGGCCGGTGGTTTCCTGGTCTTCAATTGATTATTTAGGTAACTGGAAAGCCTTGCATTATCAGATCAAAAGGAGTTTTGAAAATCAGATGATTTTGACTGAAGAAAAGGATGGAGTTTTAAATTTTTACGCAGTGAATGATGACTTGAAAAAATATAATGATATTTATTTAGAAACACAGGTTATTAGATTCAATGGCGAAATTTTAACCGAAATATCTTCTGTTTCAAATGGAAAAACATTGGATGGATTTGTAAAATTAGACCCGATTGAAATTGAAAACCTGATTGAACATAAAGATAAAAGTGAAGTTTTTTTAAGTTTAATTTTGAAAGATGGAAAAGGAAAAGTCATTGCTCAAAACATTCATTTTTTTACCAAACCAAAGGATTTAAAACTCACGAAACCTAATCTTAAAATCAAAAAGATTTCTGCAACAGAAATTGAAGTTTCCACAGATATCCTGGCGAAAGATGTTTATTTGCTTGGAGATACTCATTTTAGCGATAACTTCTTTGATCTGCTTCCTAAAACTTCTAAAAGAATTACACTTTCAAAACCATTGGAGAAGATTGAGGTGATGAGCCTTTGGGATGCGATGAATTAACAAAATAAATACTTTAATAAGGACTTTTCAATCTGCTCAGCCTGAAAATTTTTAATAAAATAAAGATTTAAACATTACCAGTCTGAGCAAAGCTTAAGCTTTTTCTTCGCTGGAATACAAAAACTATGTAAAAAATATCAGTTTTCATGCTTAACTGAAAAATCAGCCGTAAATTTGCAGCATATTTTCTCATCATTATGGTAAATTTTGTTCTGATTGCAGTGTGTATTATCGCAGGAATGGTTTTCAAGGCAACAAAATCTATCCATCCCGATGCTCATAAAGGCATTAATACCTGGATTCTTTATCTTGCCCTTCCGGCTGTTTCTTTTAAATATCTCCCAAAAGTTCACTGGACAACGGAAATGCTTTTTCCGATTGTGGCCACATTTTTAACGTCTGTTTTTTGCTTTTTTTTTATGATGTTTTACAGCAAAAGCAAAGGATATTCAAGACGATCGAGAAGCACTTTGGAATTGGTAAGCGGTTATAGTAATACGTCATTCATAGGCTTTCCGTTGATTTTAGCATTCTACGGAGAAAGCCTTCTCAGTATTGCGATTATCTGTGATCAGACCATGTTTTTCTCTCTTTCAACAATGGGAATTATAGCTGCTGTAAAAGGGGGAAGCAAGTCCGGAAAAGTAAGTGCTATCTTTATACTGAAAAGATTAATTACATTTCCTCCACTGGTCGGATGTATTGCAGCATTAGCCTTATCTCAGTTTATAGATTTCACTTTGGCAGAGCCTTTTTTTGATAAATTGTCAGCAACAGTAAGTCCGCTGGCTTTATTTTCTGTCGGGTTACAATTAAAATTCAGTGGCTGGAAAAAACTGATTCCTCAAATGTCGGCATCAATGTTTTACAAACTGATTGTAGCTCCTGCAATCACTTTAGGTCTAGCTTTTTTGCTGGGAATAAAAGGGAATATCGCAAAAATTACCATTTTTGAATCTGCTATGCCCACCGTTGTTACGGCCAGTATTATCGCAGAACAATTCAGGCTCAATACCAAACTGGCGAATCTGACGATTGGTTTCAGCATCATCGTAGGACTTTTTACTTCAGCAGTCTGGTATCAAATTATTGAATCAATATTTTAATTTAATTCAAAATCAGATAGGATAATTGAGTCAATATTATCCCGCCATTGCTCTACGTGTGCAGAGTTGCTTACAGATGGCAAAATAGAAGTTGGATGATATTGAGGGTCTCCTTTCAGTCTTATTCTGGCTTTAAAGATCATTTTTTTTCCTGTTTTTTGGATGATAAATAATGCATAAATAGAGGATGTCATCATTTGGGCCTCAGAAAATGTAAGTTTAATACTGTTATCTTTGATATTATCTTTTTTAAAATTTTTCATTATACCAAAGAGATCTATTTTTTCGGTTACATTTTCTTCTTTGACAATTTCAAAGTTTACGATTTTATCATTTTTGATTTCTGGTTTAAGAAAGAGCTTTTTACCAATAGGAATAATAATTTCCCCTTTGTTTAAAGACGTTTTTTCCTGAGCTTGAGTAATGATCAGCAAAAATAAAAATAGCAATACAAAAGTTTTTTTCATGGTCAGTTTAAATGGTAAAAATTAAGTTGATACAAGAACGATAAATATAGAAAATATTGCAGTTCTCTAAAGAAAAATCTAATTTTACACTTTAAATATTTCCTTTGCAATACGCTCAAATAATTTTACCACTTAATTTAAAAGGTTCTTTCACATATAAAGTTCCAGAAGAATTATTATCCGAAATTCAGGCCGGAATGCGTGTTTTGGTTCCGTTCGGAGGGAAGAAAATCTATACCGGAATTGTTTTTGAACTTCATGACAACGTTCCGGAAAATTTTGTTGTAAAAGAAGTAATCAGCCTTTTGGACGATAAACCGATAGTTCCGCAGGAACAGCTTAAATTTTGGAACTGGCTTGCAGATTACTATTTGTGTGGTTTAGGTGAAATTTACCGTTTTGCATTTCCTTCTTCCTTGAAACTGGAAAGTGAAACGTACTTAAAATTAAAACCAAATGTCACGATTGATTTCGAAAACCTTGATGTAAATGAAATGTATCTTGTTCAGGCACTGGAGGTTCGTCAGCTTATTAATCTTAGTGATATTGAGGCTTTTATTGCCAAGAAAGATATCATCAAAACGATTAATTCATTGATTGATCTGCAGTATATTGAAATCGATGAAAAAATTGCTGAAAAATATAAAGCGAAAGAAGTTGCTTATGTTAAGATCAGAGATGGCGTTTTAAGCAATCAGAATCTTACAGAAATTCTTTTAAAATTGAATAAGGCCCGAAAACAAAAAGACCTTTTCCTTCATATTTTAGAGAAGCAGACAGAAAATCCGGATCATCATATCAAAAAGTCTGAATTGTTTGAAGACGGATATTTTGGAAGTTCACATTTCAAATCTTTAGCAGATAAAGATCTTGTAGAAGAATATTATATGCAGAAAGACCGTATTGAAAGCTATGATGGAGAGATTGAAGAGATCGAGGAACTTTCAGAAGCCCAGAAAACGGCAAAAAGTGAAATTGATGAAGCATTTGATGAAGGAAAAAATGTCCTTCTTCACGGAGTAACTTCTTCAGGGAAAACACATCTTTATTTAGATAAAATCGAAGAATCCATCCAGGAAGGAAGAAACGTTCTGTTTTTACTTCCTGAAATTTCACTGACGAAGCAGATTACCCAAAGACTGGAAAAAAAATACGGCCGGCAGCTGGGATTTTATCACCAGAAGCTGACAGATTTTGAACGTGTTGAGGTTTGGAGAAGAATGAGGCAAAATGATATTAAAATCCTCATCGGAACCCGTAATTCTTTGTTTTTACCTTTTCAGAATTTAGGGTTGATTATTGTTGATGAAGAGCATGATTCTGCGTACAGACCCAGAGAAGTTTCACCTTCTTTTAATGCCAAAGATGCTGCCCTGGTTTTGGCGGGATTTTATAATGCAAGAGCCATTTTAGGTTCTGCAACACCTTCTGTCGAAAGTTACTATAACGCCAGAAAGGATAAAATGAAATACATTTTTCTTGAAGAGCGTTTTGGAAATGTAAATCTTCCTGAATATGAGTTAATTAATTTTAAAGAAGCTCAGGATTCCAAAAAAGTTTCCGGAAATTTTTCTTTACAGCTCATTGATGCAATTAAGAAAACTCTAGAAGAAAAAAATCAGGCTATTGTTCTTCATAACCGTCGGGGGTATGCAAATGTAATAGAATGTGAGAGCTGTGGATATGTAAATTACTGCTCCAATTGTGATGTTGTGATGACTTATCACAAGGCTGCCAATGAAATGAAATGCCATTACTGTGGCCAAAGAGCTTCAAAACCGAAGACCTGTCCGAAATGTTATTCTGAAAACCTGAATGAAAGAGGAGTAGGAGTGGAACAAATTCACGAAGAGGTTTCTAAATTATTTCCGGATAATGAGGTAGACAGGATGGATGTAGACTCTATGCGAAAGAAATTTGCCTACGAAAAATTATACGAGAAAATTGAAGATCAGGAGACCGATATTGTTGTGGGAACTCAGATGATTTCCAAAGGACTGGATTTTGATCATATCGAGCTGGTCGGAATACCCAAAGCAGATTCTTTACTGTATGTTCAGGATTTCAGAGCGGAGGAAAGGGCCTATCAGCTAATCACTCAGGTTTCCGGAAGAGCGGGAAGAGTTTCCGGAAAAGGAAAAATTTTAATTCAGACCTATAATCCTGATCATTCTGTTTTTCAGTTAATTAAAATGAATAATCCGGCAAAGGTTTATAAATATATTTTAACTGAACGTCAGAAATTTCATTATCCTCCTTTTACAAAATTAATTATGATTGAGCTTAAGCACAGGAAAGAGGATAAAGTAAACCGGGCCTCTCAGTTTTTAGGTTCAATTTTAAGAAAATATCTTCCTGAAGATTGTGTTTTAGGTCCGGAAAAGGCACAGATCGCAAGGCTTAATAATTTGTATCAGTTTCAGATCATGCTGAAGCTTCCGCGTGGGAAAAAATATGAAGAATATAAAAAGCAGGTTTTGATAAGTCTAAAAGAATTCGATGAAATTATTGCTTACCAAAGTATTAAAAAAGACGTTTTTGTGGATTTTTAACAATTTTTAACAAACTTTATAGCCTTTTATAAGAGTCCCGTGAACCTACTTATAGCAATATTTTCTACTTTTGAACGTTGATTATATGTTTGGATTTTTAACTTTCAATTTAACCCATTGATTTTTAACCTATCCAAAGTGTAAGAAAATGAAAAAATAGATGGTAAATTTCAGAAAATATATTTCCAGCGCAGCGGTATTGGCTTCAGGATTTTTCCTTGCACAGTCTACCGTTTCTACAGTTCTATATTCTCAGGCATATGACAATCAAAGAAATTCTTTAAACTTACCTTCTCCCATTACTTCAATGGTAGAAAAGACAGTTTTGTCGCCAAAAGAACTTGTAGATATTAATGTAAACACAATGATGAGCGACCCGGTGCTGAAAAATGCGACCTGGGGATTCGTAGTGTATGACCCTAAAACGAAGAAGGTCATTTCTTCGTACAACGAAAATACTCCTTTGGTTCCGGCTTCTACAACGAAATTATTAACTACCGAAACGGCTTTGAATGTTTTGGGTGAAAATTATCGTTGGATGACCCAGTTGGAATACTCCGGAAATATAGATGAAAACGGAGTACTGAATGGTAATCTGTATATTGTAGGAAGCGGAGACCCGTCTTTGGGAACCAATAAGGCAGGAGCTGCTCCTTACAGAGATATCGTTTCAGATTTCGTAAGTGGAATTTCTCGCGAGGGAATCAAAAAGGTAAATGGTGATATTATAATTCAGACAGCGCTTTTCAAAGGTAATATTTCAAGACTTCCGGAAAATGTTGTTTGGTTGGAAAATAATAATTACTACTTACCGGCAGGTACAACCCGTGAGATCAATCCGGCAAATGAAAAACTGATCGTAAAGAAAGGAAACAGCTTCTCAGGGGACAAGAAATTTTTCTATGTTTCTCCTTATATGAACCAGATGGTGTATGCTGAAAAATATGACGGTCCGGGAACTTTAACAACAAAATTACCTGACGCGCCGGCTTTTTTAGCCAATTCTTTCAGAACAACACTCGTGAAAAGCGGAGTCGCTGTTACCGGAAAAGTAACACCTAAAATGACAGATGCGAGCCCGGAGAGCAGAAAACTGGTTTCAGCGTATAAATCCCCGACTTTAAGTGATATCGTTTTTTATACCAACCAACACAGTGATAACTCTTTGGCAGAAGCTTTATTGAAGACGGTAGGATTCCAGACTCTAGGAGATCAGACGTCAGAATCGGGTAGAAAAGTAGTTACTGAGCATTTGAAAAATGAAGGATTTGATATGATGGGCTTAAATTATATGGACGGAAGCGGTTTGTCGAGAGCCAATAACGTAACTCCCATTTCTCAGGTGAAATTTCTGACATCTTTAATGGATGAGAAATATTATAAGTCTTATTTTACATCATTACCGGTTGGAGGTCAGTCCGGAACATTGAAAAGAATGTTCAACGGAACAGGAAACGGACAGGTTTTTGCTAAAACAGGTACTTTGAATAAAGTAAAAACATTAGCGGGATATATGAAAACAAACTCCGGAAAAACGCTGGTTTTCTCTCTGATGGTAAACAATTATGCAGGATCTGTAGATATGGTAAAAAAGAGAATGGAAAAAATTCTTGAGCCGGCTTTAGACCTTTAAAAATATTTATTTTAATATTATAAAAACCTTTTAATCAATGATTAGAAGGTTTTTTTTATCTTTGATTATATATACCTGAATATGAGAAAATTTTATCTTTTAGTTTTAAGCACGCTTTTCATTCAGCAATTCTACAGTCAGGATCATAATATTGAAAAAAAAGGACTTATTGCAAAGGAAATGAAGTCTTTTACCAATAAGATGATCACCTATAATATTAATCCCAATACGCTGAACTACGATTTGCAGTACCAGAGAATGGACGTTAGCTTAAATCCTTCTGTTTATAATATATCAGGATCGGTGACTTCCCATTTTAAACCCAATCAGAGTATGAGTAGTATCTATTTTGATCTGGCCAATGCCTTAACAGTTTCACAGGTACAGTATCATGGAACTTCATTGGTTTTTCAACAGCTTCCGACAAAGGAGCTCAAAATTGATTTTCAGTCTGCTCTTCCGGCAAATGTTCTCGATTCACTCACTATTCATTACTCAGGAGCTCCAGCTTTAGATAATAATGCTTTTTCTACAGGTTCTCAAAACGGAACAGCAATTCTCTCTACTTTAAATGAACCCTATGGTGCGCAGGATTGGTTTCCGACCAAACAAAGTATGAACGATAAAATCGACAGATTTGATTTTAAAATTACCACACCTTCTCAGTATAGTGTGGCAGCGAATGGGAAGCTGATGTCGGAAACGGCTCTGCCAAACGGACAGAAACTGACGTTCTGGAGAACAATGTACCCGACAACTGCTTACTTGATTGCGCTTTCTATCACGAATTTTGTTAAACTTAATGACACGATGGGAAGTCCGCCATTTCCTTTTGTAAATTATGTATATCCGACAACTGTTACTAATGCCTCTGTTATGGCAGATATTGACTGGACCAAACAAATCATGAATACATTTGAAACCTATTTCGGTCCGTATCCGTTCAGAAATGAAAAATATGGTCATATGGAGTTTCAGTATAACGGTGTCTGTATGGAGCATCAGACGATCTCATCAATGAGTGCCTGGAGTAAAACGGTGATTGCCCACGAACTGGCCCATCAGTGGTTTGGCGATAAAGTAACCTGCGGAGCCTGGAATGATATCTGGCTGAATGAAGGTTTTGCTACTTTCGGACAGCATCTGGCCAATGAAAAACTGTTAATGACCAACACCGAATTTCTGAATTATTTATTAGGTGAAAAAAATTATATAACAAGTGTTCCGGGTGGAAGTACATATGTTGCTGATGCCAATTTAGGAAATATCGGAGCTATTTTTAGCGGCAGATTATCTTACTCAAAAGGAGGCTATATTGTAAGAATGATGAAGTGGGTGCTGGGCGAAACTGCTTTTTATCAGGCGATTAAAGATTACCATGCAAGACCGAATTTAGCCTATAATTATGCCAGAACGGCTGATCTTAATGCTTCTTTACTACAGTCAACAGGAAAAGATTTTACCGGATTTTTTAATGATTGGGTGTATGGTGAAGGGTATCCTACCTATGATATCCGATGGAGGCAGGTTGGAAATCAGATTGCATTTAAAGCTTCTCAGACTCAGAGCAGCTCAAGTGTAAGCTTTTTTGAAATGCCTTTGCCGATAAAAGTAAACGGAACAGGCGGTCAGGTGGCTTACTTTGCGTTAAACAATACATCAAATAACCAATACTTTACAGAAACGATACCTTTTACAGTAGCAAGTGTTGAGTTTAATTATGAATACCAGATGCTTGAGAAAAATTCAACGGTTATTCAGGATAATACATTATCTACCACAGAGTTCAACGCTGATGAATTTTCCTTGTACCCGAATCCGGCCAGAAATGAATTGTATCTGAGAGGAGTTGGCAGGTCAGCAGAATTTACCATTCATTTTACTGATGGTAAATTGGTTAGAAAAGAAATGTACAAACCGGGAAAACCGATTGATATTTCAGAATTAATTCCTGGGACTTATATTTTCAGTATAAAAGGCAAAAAAATTAAATTTTTAAAGAAATAAATAAAAACGGGCAACTTAAAGTTGCCCGTTTTCAAATGTTATACGATAGGATAGAACGAAAGAAGTGACCGTTCTGCTGAGATCATTGCATAAAATAATTCCATTGTAATTTGTTTTTATGATTAATATTCTGAATTTATATCTGAAAACTTTTTTGTCTTTTAATAGCGCGGTTGGCTTTTCTTGTCGCTTTTCTTACTTTAAAACTGAACCATTTTTCCTTAAATAGATTTCTCATCACATTATCAAAATGTCTGATGAGGACAAGGTTTTTAAATCCTCTCCATTTTTCAAGCCAGCTTGATGGCAAAGCTCTGATGGAAACAGAATAACCTTCGGTTTCATATTGAATGTAATGCCACCAGCCGGAAGGGATATAAAGGGTTTCTCCGGGTTCGATAACAGCTTCGTAGCCATTGATATATTTCAGACCCGGAAATTCATTGTAATCGGGTTCTTTTATATTGGTGATGCTGTGGAAATTATAGGGAAGCTTATAAAGTAAATCAGATTGTTCCAAGGGAAAAAGCCAAATCCTCTTAATTCCTTGAAATTGAGTGATAAAAACATGAGACATGTCAATATCAACGTGGTTTCTTGTAATAGAACCTTCACCTCCGAAAAACATAAAAGGCAGCCATTTTAATATTTTTCCTTTGGTAACATCATTATAATGAATATCATTTTTAAGCTCAGGTTTGATACTTAATAAATTAAATAAAAATAAACGGTGTTCAGTAGGAGAAGAAGTGATTAAGTCGAGATAATCTGAGAATGTACTTTGTCCGATAGGTTTGCTGGCAACTCTGTCCAGCGATTCAATTTCGCTTCCGTAAATATTGACCTTGTGTTCTCCGGCAATTTCCTTAAAATAGTCGTAATTCCATTTTTTAAAAGCCGGACTTTCAGGGTCTACAAAATCTTTTAAAACTACTGGTTTTGCCGGTTTCAGATAAGTATTAAGAAATTCGCGTGATGATATATTTTTAATTTTTTGTACTGGTGATAATATCATTTTCCTGATTTTAAAGAAACAAATATAGTAATTAGTCTACTTAAATTATAGACTATTGATTAAAAATTAAGATATTTATTTAAACAGACCAGAATAAAAATCATAAAAGCGGATACTTTACGGTGATTTTACTAAATTAGCACATCAAAAAAATTATCTAAAATGATCTCTAAAAAGTATCTTGAAAATTTACAGAACGAACTACAAAATATTGATAACGACGGGCTTTATAAAAGAGAAAGAATCATTACTTCTCAGCAGAGTGCAGAAATAGAAGCCAATGGAAAAAAGCTTCTGAACTTCTGTGCCAACAATTATCTGGGATTATCAAACAATCCTGAAGTAATGAAAGCTTCTCAGGATATGATCGAATCTCATGGTTATGGAATGTCTTCAGTACGTTTTATCTGCGGAACTCAGGATATTCACAAGCAGTTGGAACAAAAAATTGCGGACTTTTTAGGATTAGAGGATACTATTCTTTATGCGGCTTGTTTCGATGCCAACGGAGGTGTTTTCGAACCGCTATTTACAGAAGAAGATGCAATTATTTCTGACGAACTGAACCACGCTTCAATCATCGATGGAGTTCGTCTTTGTAAGGCTGCAAGATACCGTTACAAAAACAATAATATGGCAGATCTTGAAGCTCAGCTGATTGCTGCTTCTGAAAAAAATCACCGTTTCAAAATTATTGTGACAGACGGCGTTTTCTCAATGGACGGAATTGTTGCAGACTTGAAAGGTGTCTGCGATTTGGCAGATAAATATGATGCCTTGGTAATGGTTGACGATTCTCACGCAACGGGTTTCATCGGTAAAACAGGTCGTGGAACTCATGAAGCAAATGAGGTAATGGGTAGAGTAGATATCATCACTTCTACACTAGGGAAAGCTCTTGGAGGTGCTTTAGGAGGATTTACTTCAGGTAAAAAAGAGATTATCGATATGTTGAGACAGCGTTCAAGACCTTATTTATTCTCAAACTCTTTAGCTCCGGGAATCGTAGGTGCTGCTTTAAAGGTATTGGATATGATTTCTGAAGATACATCTCTTCGTGACAAAGTAATGGAAAATGCAGAATATTTCAGAACAGAGATGAAAGCTAAAGGTTTTGATATTCCTGACGGTGATGCTGCGATTGTTCCGGTAATGCTTTACGATGCACCTTTGGCTCAGAAAATGGCTGAAAAACTGATGGATGAAGGAATTTATGTGATCGGATTCTTCTATCCTGTGGTACCGAAAGGAAAAGCGAGAATCAGAGTTCAGCTTTCTGCAGCACATAGCAGAGAACATTTGGATAAAGCAATTGTAGCTTTTGAAAAAGTAGGAAAGGAATTAGGTGTTATTTCTTAATTTTAATCTGATTTAAAATAATATTGAGATGCTTCGACAGGCTCAGCATGACACCGCTACAAATTGACTCTAAAACAGTTAGTATTCGCGGTATCATGATGAGCGAAGTCGAAGCATTTTTTACATAAATTATATTTTTCTTATAAAAGAATTTTTATTCTTAAAGAATATATAAAAACTTATCTTTGCCAATAATTTTTTCTGAATGCTTTACACGATAATAAAAGCACTACACATTATATTCATGGTAAGCTATTTTGCGGGTATTTTTTATCTCGTGAGAATTTTTGTTTACTATAAAGATACCGATGAATTTGCTGAGGATAAAAAGAAAATTTTAAGAGAACAGTATACCTTTATGGCTCGGAGGCTTTGGAATATTATTACTGTTCCGGCCGGGGTCATCATGACAGTTTGCGGATTGGTCATGATTTTCTTAAATACAGGATTAATGAAAATGCCCTGGTTTCATTTAAAACTTACTTTCCTGATCGGATTGGCGGTTTATCATTACTGGTGCTGGAAAAAAGTTTTACAGTTAAAAGAACTCAACGGAAATACTCTGGAAACAGCTAATATCAAGCTGAGACAGGCCAACGAAATCGCAACCTTTATTTTGTTTCTGGTGGTCTTCACGGTCATTTTAAAAACTCAGGTAATTGAATACTGGTGGCAATTAATTGCCGGATTTTTCGTTTTGGTATTTTTAATCATGATGACTGTTAAACTGGTTAATAAAAACAAGAAAAATAAATAAAGTTATAAGTTATGAATGATGAGTTATGAGTTGGTTGAAGCAACACTCAACAAGTAACTAAGGAACTCATAACTAAAAACGTATAACTCATAACTACAAAACATGTTTGCAATTTTTAAAAAGGAACTTTGGAGCTATTTTGGAAATTGGAGCGCTTGGATTATCATTGCGGCTTTCAGTTTGATAGCGACACTGTTTTTATTTTTTTTCGAGAATGATTCCAATATTTTTGACATCGGACTGGCTTCTTTACAAAGTTATTTCGTTTTAGTACCTTGGTTATTGATGTTTATCATTCCGGCACTTTCAATGAAAACTTTTGCGGAAGAACAGCAAACAGGAACATTAAACTGGCTGTTTTCTCAACCTTTGAAAATCTCAGATCTGGTTCTGGGTAAATTTTTATCTGTTTGGGTTGTTGGAATCTTATGCTTGATTCCATCATTGATTTACCTTTATACCGTTTATGTTTTAGGTGTTCCGGAAGGAAATATCGATCTTGGAATGACCTTCGGAAGCTATTTTGGATTAATTATTTTAATTGCATCATTCTCAGGAGTTGGAATTTTGGCTTCTTCGCTTTCTCAAAATCAGATCATGGCTTACCTGTTGGGTGTTTTCATGTGTTTTATCATGTATTTCGGAATCGAGCAGCTGGCAAGCTACAAATTATTGGGAGGTGCCGATTTTATTTTACAGAATTTTGGTTTTTATCAACATTTCCTAGGCTTTACAAGAGGTCTTATCGACTTTAAAGATGTGGCTTATTTTGTTTTAATCATTGGGGTTACTCTAGTTTTGTCCAACCATTTTATCAATAAAAAGAAGTAGAATTATGAAGAAGATATCATTCAAATCGCCATTCGGAATTTTACTGTTTGTTATTTTACCGTTGGTTGTTATTCTTGCTATTTCAGGAATCAGATTAGACCTAACCAAAGAAAAAAGATACACCCTTTCTGATAATACGGTGAAGGTTTTGGAATCCATAAAAAAACCGGTGACCGTAGATGTTTATCTGGAAGGAGATTTTCCCGCCAGTTTTAAGCAGCTGCAGAGTGAAACGAAATTTATGCTGGAAGAATTCAGAAAAATTAATCCAAAAATTGATTTTAAATTCATCGATCCCATCAAAAGTAAAATTCCTCAGGATACCCTGATGGCTATGGGAATGCAGCCCTCTGTTCTTCCAGATGTAAAGGACGGGAAAGTTTCTCAGATTTATCTGTTTCCTTATGCGGTTGTGAAGTACCGTGACCGAGGAGTATCTATTCCATTGGTGGTTCAGCAGACCGGAATTGATGCAGATCAGCAGTTGACAAAATCCATTGAAAACTTAGAATATAACCTGGTTTCAAACATCAAAAATATTGCGGTTGACAAAAGAAAGAAAATCGGAATTTTAGTGAATCACGATGAGCTGAGTCCTGAAGAATTCCAGGGATTTATGCATCTGGCCACTGAAAATTATGATGCAGGTCCTATTATTCCTAAAAATCAAACCGAACTGAGCTTAGCTGATGTACCATTGTTAAAGCAAATGAATGCTTTAGTCATTGCAAAACCTAGAAAAGCTTTCACGGATAATGAGAAAGTGATTCTTGATCAATACATCATGGGTGGAGGAAAGACACTTTGGATGATCGATGCTGTAAATGCTGAAATGGATACACTGACTCGATCTAAGAAAGTAATGCCTTTCCCTGTAGACATTAATATGACGGACTTTTTCTTTAACTACGGTATCAGAATCAATCCTGCACTGGTGAAAGATGTGAAGAAATTTGCTTTATTGAGACTGGTGACTGGTGAAGTTGGCGGAAACCCACAATATACAAGTCTTCCGTGGCCTTATTTCCCGCTAGGAATTGCTGAAAAGAATGATCCGATCACGAAAAATATCAATCCTGTAAAATTCGAATTTCCGACTTCTATTGATACCTTGGGCGGAAGAAAAAATATAAAGACCAGAGTTCTTTTTGAATCGAGTGAAAGAACATTGTTGAAACAGGTTCCGAATTATGTTGATCTTAAAGAAATCGCTAGTGTTGACAGTCTTGGACAAATGGAAAAACCAAGCACTCCAAAAATCTATGCGGTAGCTTTGGAAGGGAAATTTAATTCTGCTTATGCTTCAAGAATTGAGAGAAAATCATATCCTGGTTTTAAAGGAACAAGCCCTGAAAATAAAATGATCGTCATTGCAGACGGAGATGTAGGAAGAAATAAAGTGATCAAAGGGCAGCCATTACCTTTAGGAGTTGATATGCTAACCAACGAACAATTCGGAAACGAACAGTTCTTAAGAAATGCTCTCGACTATCTTTTGGATGACAGCAACCTGATGGAACTTCGAAACAGAAACATCGAAGAGCGTCTTCTCGACCGACAGAGAATTACAGAAGAGAAAAACAACTGGCAATGGTTTAATTTGCTGCTTCCTTTAGCGATTATCGGTATTTTGGGAGGTTTGTTCTTCTGGTTGAGAAAGAAGAAGTTTGGATAAGATATAGAAAAAGAGAAGTTTTTGGCTTCTCTTTTTTATTTTGTATTACTTATTGTTTCAAAAACAATTCTAGATTATTATTTTTTTCAACTAATTTAAAACCTTCTTGATGATTCATCATTGATAATTCTAACTCTTTTATTTTGATAACTTCCAAGCTTCCAAATAATTTTAACAATTCTTGTTCTGTATTTTTAACTAATAACTCTTGAAAATCGTTTAATGCATTTTTGTTACGTATATGATTTTGTACTGCCTTAGCACTATGTCCTGAAGATGTGAACCCGAATCCAGGGCCCAAATATATTACATTCTCATCAACTTTAATCAAAGTATTAATATTTGCTTTTCTAAAATCGTTTATTTCACTATCACTAGGATTATGTGTTAACGTTACATTTTGCCCTTCACAGATTCTGAAGTTTTTAATTGTTTGTGGCCAGTTTTCATGAATTATTTTTAATAAGCCTTGATTAGTCCATTGCCCATGATTTAAGATCTGAATAAAATATGCATTTTGGTCATCAAAAATACAATATAGTAAAGGACCTGTTCTCTGTACAAATCCATCACTTTCTAATGTAGTTCCAAGATGTAAATGAAAGATATTCCAGTCAAAAAGAAGTCCATCTTTATCTTCGAGATTTTCTAATCTTTTACTCTGATGAGGTAGGAGCTCTTCACCGTTTCTAATCTTTTCCTCTAAAAAACTTAAATTATTAATTAACACATCAGGACAATGAAAGATATTTGATTTAAATATATTTCTTCTTTTTTTAGGAATTATTCTATTCTGAAGTGTAAAATATAAGATTGATATCATATCGTCATCAAGATCATCAGTGATGAAATTTTTTGATTCTAGTTCAACTTTCTTTAATCCTACCCAATCTTTAAATAGATCAATTTGTTTAATTTTAATTGACATATAATAGTTTTATTAAAGATTAAACATAAGTATTTTTCCTCAATTAAACAACCTCCTAAACTCCCCTGGCGACTGCTTCACCTTCTGCTTAAACAACTTGCTAAAAGACTGCGGATGCTCAAATCCCAGTTCATAAGCAATCTCACTTACAGAAAGATTCGTTGTACTCAAACGTTCTTTTGCGGTGTCGATGATTTTATTCTGAATATGCTGTTGGGTATTTTGTTGCGTGTGAATTCGTAGTAAACTTCCCAAATAATTGGGTGAAATATTTATTTGTTCAGCGATGGTTTTCACCGAAGGAATTCCATTTTCGATGAGGTTTCCGTTTTCAAAATATTGGGAAAGAACTTCCTCAAATCTTTCTAAAAGTTCGTGGCTGGATTTTTTTCGCGTGAAAAACTGACGTTCATAAAAACGTTCGGCATAAATCAGGAACAGTTCCAGTTGGGCAACAATCAATTCCTGTGTGAACTTATCGATATTTGTCTGATATTCTTTTTCAATATTTTTAAACAAATCAACAATAATATTCTCTTCTTTATCCGAAAGGAAAAGCGCTTCATTGATCTGATAACTGAAAAATTCATAAGACTTTATTTTTTTAATCAGGGAAGTTCCCCAGAGAAAATCGGGATGAATCAGCAATAAGTACCCGGTGGGCTCTACTTCAACATCAGGTTTCATTTCAAGGCTCAAAAACTGAAGCGGAGAAACAAAACATAAGACTCCGGAATCAAAATCATATTCCTGCTGCCCGTAATTGAACTTAGCATTGACATTCCTTTTCAGGCCAATTGAATAGAAATTCTGAATCCATCTCAACTCGGTATCATCAGTAGGATAGTTGACCTTACTGTAATCTATCAGGCTGATCAAAGGATGTTCAGGGTTCGGAAGATTGCAGAAAATATGAAACTCAGAAAGTGAATTAAAACGAAATGCCTTTTTCATAATGACTAAGTTAAATGTTTTTTTGTAAAAGTATAAATGTAAAAATGATTATAGTGGAAAAGGCTTCGAGAGCCTTAGCCTGACACTGTTGAAACTTTGCGTATAAATTATAACAATTAGTATTAGAGTCTGTCATCCTGAGGTTCTCGAAGGATTTTCAGTTAAGAAAATTAGATTATAGCAGAATATATCAACTCACTCATTTCTCAGCATCAATTGCAAAAATAGTATTATGGTTGTCATCCTGAGCGCGAAGCAGTCGAAGGATTTATGATGGTTAGGAATACTTTTAATAAAATCGAATACTTGAAAAATGATTAAAAGATCCTTCGACAGGCTCAGGATGACACTGTTTAAACTTTGTGTATAAATTATAACGGTTAGTCATCCTGAGGTTCTCGAAGGATTTTTCAGTTAAAAGAATTAGATTACAGTAGAAAACGTCAGTTTACTCCATTTCTCAGCGTCCCCTGTGATCGTTTTAATCTTATTATTTAGAAATTCATCAGTTCCGCTTCCTAATAAGAAATGCACCGGTGGATTTTCCACTTCACTGATTGCGATCAGAGCTTCTGCTCCTTTTTGAGGATCGTTCGGTTGGTTTCCGTTGATTTCATCAAGGTGAGCCTGTTCGGAATTTCTTGCTGTTTCATATTCTTCAATAACATTTTCAGGTGTTTTTACAGAGTCTTTACTTAAGAAGTCTGTTCTGAAATATCCGGGATAAACAACTGTAGCTTTCACTCCGAAACCCTTAATTTCTTCCGCTAACGATTCTGTCAATCCTGCAACGGCAAATTTGGTAGCACAATAAATTCCCCAACCCGGAAAATTTCCTGAATACCCTCCAATTGAAGAAATATTGAAAATATGTCCTGATTTTTGCTGACGCAGATAAGGCATTGCATTTCTGATTACATTCAGTGTTCCGAAAACATTGATGTCGAAATTGGCTCTTGCTTCTTTGTCGGAAAGCTCTTCCAGAGTACCGATTTGTCCGTAACCTGCATTATTGACCACGACATCCAGCTGCCCGAAATGTTCAATTGTTTTTACGATCGCCGATTTTACATTTTCAGGATCTGTTAGATTTACTTCAAGAGGCAAAAATGCATCCGAACTTTCTCCGATTTCAGAAAGTAAAGACTTTGTATTTCTTGTTGTTGCAGCTACACGATAATTCTGTTCTAGCAATTTTTTAATTAAGGCTAATCCCAAACCTTTTGAAGCTCCTGTCACGAACCATACTTTTTTTGTTTCCATTTTTTTATTGGTTTAAATGATGATACAAAGATGGCAAGATGACATGAGGTAAAAGTAGCCCAATCAACGAATGATGTAACTGAATCGTGACTACTAAAAAAGAAAAGAGAAACCTTAAAGTTTCTCTATGTATAATCAATGATATTTAAATCCTTTGATTGCTTTACAAAATTTACCACGGACTGATTCCGTTTTCATCCTCAATATCATTACTGAAATATTGTCCTGTAGGCCCGTTTTCATCTGTCAGAGTATGTTTAATGATGAAAGATGCCGCACTTTCTACAGAACCCGGTCCGTTGTGACCATTGAAATCTGTTGCGGTATAACCAGGGTCTATTACATTTACTTTGAACGGCAGTTCTCGTAATTCATAAGCTAAAACAATGGTATAGGCATTTAAAGCTGATTTTGACGGGCCGTAAGCTGCTCCTTTTACATGATAATATTTCCAGTTGGGATCGCTGTGTAGGGTTAAAGATCCGAGACCTGAAGTAATATTGCTGATTCTTGGGCTGTCTGATTTTTTAAGTAAATCTAAAAAAGTCTGGGTTACGCTGATTACTCCAAAAAAATTGGTGTCAAAGACCTGTTGAATGTCTTTAATGGAAGTTTCAGATGCAGTTTGTGGATTTATACCTAAAATTCCGGCATTATTGATTAAAATGTCCAGTTTTCCCTGTTCTTTTTCAATGATATTTTTAGCATTTGAAATAGATTCAGGATTGGTAACGTCTATTTCAACTGCCTTAATATTCTGAAATCCGTCTTTCTTAAGATCTCTTACGACGGTTTCTCCATTTTCAAGATTACGGCTTCCCAAATAAACGAATAATCCTTTTGCTGAAAGCTGTTTTACTGTTTCAAGGCCAATACTTCTGTTGGCTCCTGTAATTAATACTGTTTTCATTTTTTGTTTTAATTGATGATGTAAAATTGCATCAATTAAATAAGGTGGCATTTGTCATTTGGCAAAAAGAGAGCTTTTTGGAAGGAAGTTGGAAGATGGATGCTGGAAGTTTACTACTGATCGGAAAATATGCAGTTAGAATTGACTTCAAACTTCTATCTTCCAGTCAAACTATTTAATGTTTTTCCTGATTCTGCTTAACGAAGATTGCGTAACTCCCAAATAAGAAGCAACATAAGAGAGTGGGATTCTGTTCACTGCAGTAGGGTAGATCTCCAGAAACTTAAGATAACGGGTTGTTCCGTCTTCCGAAACAAGTGGACTTCTTCTTTCCACTTTTTGCATTAAAGCCCGTGAAATAATTTTATGAACAATCGCATCAAAACCAACAATGGTTTGTAAAAGCTCCAGCCAGTCTTTTCTTTGAAAGATGATCATCTTACAATCTGTCACAGCCTGAACATAAGCACTTGAACAAATTTGATTATCAAAACTTTCAAGATCTACCACCAAATTATTTTCTTCGATAAAATATTTTGTAATTTCTTCGCTTTTGTTGTTGTAATAGCAAACTCTAAGAATCCCGTCGACTACAAATCCTACCTGTTTTGCAATTTTTCCGGCTTCAGAAAAGTACTCTTCCTTAGAAAGGTTCAGTTCTGTTGTTTTGCTTGCAATAAAATCTATCTGCTGTTGATTCAGATTCCCGAATCGTAAAATAAAATCAAATAGTTCTTTCATGAACGCAATTTAATTAAAGTTAGCAGTAGATCATTTGCCATTTGGTAAAAAAGAACAATAAAAAAGAGAAACCGTGAAGTTTCTCCGTATAATTAATTTTCCAGAATGGGAATAAGATGTTCCCAGTTCAGTTGTTTCGCAAAATCTAAAGCCGTTTTTCCTTTGTTTGTCTGCTTGTTTTTATCAGCTCCTGCCGCCAGAATAGTCTCTACACAGCTCCTGTTTCCGGCAATCGTTTCTTTGTGAAGTAAGGTTAATCCGTTATCGTCAGCATTGATAAGTTCATCAGGATGATCCTGTAAAAACTTAACTAAATTTTCTTGCATGTTTTTACTCATCGGATGTTCCAACAGATTTTCGGGGTTTTCTTTTTGCTCGTGAACGACTTCAATGTCATTAAAATCACCAAAATCAAGCTGCCAGGCATTATCATGGTCTTTTTTCTCTGACGGAGACATATCGGATCGCATTTTCTGAATGGTAAATCCACCGTACGTTTTTGGTAAAGGATCTGCAGAAGATGAAAATAATTTTGAAAGCCCGGTTGCTTTTTTTGTACTTGGAGTGATGGCAAAAAGCCAGTCGCTGATCTCATTCAGAGGAACTTCTACATAATCTCCAACCTGAATATTCGTCAGTTCATTAGGTTCATTGATAAGGTAGCCTTTTATATGATCTCCGTCAAAATCTATTTTATTGATCCACATATGTTCAACGATTGGATGTTCGGATCCTGAATCTTCCTGAGTAAAAGCAATTTTTACACATGAAACATTCAGCCCCGGGATAATTCTTCTGTATTCCCAAGACTGTTCTCTCCAGAAATATTTGAATGTTTCCTGAGCTTTTTGATAAGCTGCAATCATTTTTGAATCTGCACCATCCGCAAAAAATATTGGATTGTTTTCCATTGTATTTAAATATTTTGTGATTTAGTTTTAAAGAAAATATCAGAATTATTTTGCTAAAAGCATGATGAATAAACAGGATCTGATACTTTTGGTTTGACTAAAATACGGAAAATATTTAAACAAGGGTTTGAATATTGTGTAAAATATTCTTAAAGTTTTCTTTTATTGCCACATTTTGGGCAGTAGGTAGCTGCTTTTGTTCTGTAGGGCTTGCCACAGTTTTCACAGTCAGGACCATAAAGATCTATAAAATGATGCATAATTGCATTTGGGTTGGTTTCTTCAAAACCTGTTACATCTTTGTAATAATCGAGTAGTTTCCTGAAGTTTTCAGAAATTGGGTTTTTCATCATTTTTTTTGCTTCCTGAAACCCTTCCGCTAATAGATTTGACGCAATTTCCCCTTCTTTTTTGTCAAGCATAGGAACATCCATTCTGCATCGCCAGCAATATTTGATTTCCATGATGTATTTTTTAATTTTTATGAATTCTTAAATTCTTTTAAAAAAGAATCAAGCTCGATTTGTCGTGCTTTTAATGGATGAACACTATAGATTTTGATTGGGAAATTTATCTTAAGAAACTAAAATTAAAAAGGTATTACAATCTTTATTATTTAAATATCTTTTATAAAGTCTTCATACTCATAATAGAACCTCTCAAATCCATCCATTTTTTCAACAAAAAATTCAAAAGTTTCCTGCCAGGTATTTTTATTGAAGATCGAAACTCCGTATTTTTCAACCCAGATTCTACTGATTACTTTTCCACTTTCCAATGTATAAGATTCTTCCTTGTTGAAGTCTCCTATAAAATCTTTCAGTATATCTTCCAGCGACCAGATTTTGTTATAATAAGCATCTCTGAAAATTTCATCTTTCATTTCGATATCCAAAGAAACTTCAGCTTTTTTATTATCTGCATAAAACTTGAATGAAAAATCTTTTATCTTGGTGTCATATAATAACCACTTTCTCGGAAATGACTTTCCAAAAGCCGTCCAAAATTCTTTTTTTAATTGCTGTGCTTCTTGTTTACTGAACATGGAACAAACTTAATAATTTGAAAGCAAAAAGGCAAATGAGTATGTAGTGAAAATGGTCATTTATTAAATGACCATTTAGAATGAAGATAAATTATTCTACCGCCACAGAATCATCCCCACGGCCGTCTGCAACTGCATGGATGGTTCCGTTGTCATCAATGGTAATCATTTCTGTTTTTCCGATACGATCCCATCTTTCGGCTTTATATCCTAGTTTTTCCAAATCTTTAATGGTTGCTTCTGGGAAATTCTTTTCAAAAGCTACTGTTTCGGGAAGCCATTGGTGATGAAATTTTGGAGCATTAACAGAAATATTGGTATTCAGTTTAAAATCAACAACATCTACAATCGACTGATAAACAGACGTTGGGATTGTTGTTCCGCCCGGTGTCCCGACAACCATATAAGGTTTTCCGTTTTTCAGGATGATCGTTGGAGTCATCGATGATAGCATTCTTTTATTAGGCTGGATAGCATTGGCTTCCCCGCCTACAGCTCCAAACATATTCGGAACACCCGGTTTTATGGAAAAATCGTCCATTTCATTATTTAAAAAGAATCCTGCACCGGAAACTACCACTTTGCTTCCGTATAAACCGTTAAGAGTAGTCGTTACTGCTGCCGCATTTCCATCCTTGTCAAGAACAGAAATGTGAGTTGTCTCTGTTGATTCGTTAGGTTGTTTAATGATCTTTCCGACTTCAGAACTTGGAGTTGCTTTGTTAAAACTGAAACTTTTCCATCTGTTTTTTAAATAATCATCCGATAGTAAATAAGTCGTTTTATCCTTAATGAAATCAGGATCTCCCATATATTCTGCCCGGTCTGCATAAGCTCTTCGCTCTGCTTCTACCATGATCTGAACTGCCTGAGTAGAATTTTGCTGATATTTTTCTAGATTTTCATAGCTGGCCATTTTCAGCATTTGGGCCAGAAGAATTCCTCCGCTGGAAGGTAACGGCATAGAAACAACATGGCTCCCTTTATAATCGAATTCTAAGGCTTTTCTTTCTGCAACCTTATAGTTTTTCAGATCTTCCAGAGTGATGATTCCGTTTCCTTTTTTCATTTCAGAAACCAGAAGATCTGCTGTTTTTCCTTCATAAAATCCCTTTAACCCTTGTTTTTGAATTAATTTTAAGGTTTCAGCCAATTCTTTCTGAATTAAAATATCGCCTGCTTTCCAAGGTGTATCTTTTACAAAAACAATAGCTGATTTATTATGTCTCTGAAACTTCTCTTTTTGGGAATTTAACATTTCAGCTTCCAGTTCGGTAATCGCAAACCCTTTTTCCGCAAGATCAATAGCAGGCTGGATTAGCTGATCCATCGGAAGCTTACCATATTTTAAAGTAGCATAAAAACCTGCAATACTTCCCGGAATACCTACTGCCAGTCTTCCGTTTTGGGATAAATCGGTATTGGCTTTACCGTTTTTATCGAGATACATATCTCTTGAAGCCTTTTTTGGGGCTGTTTCACGATAATCAATAGTGAATTTTTCACCGGTATTTTTTACACCGACTAAAAAACCACCACCACCAATATTTCCGGCCTGAGGATAAACAACAGCGAGTGCATACTGTGTTGCTGTAATTGCATCATAGGCATTTCCGCCCATTTTAAGAATTTTGGCTCCGGCTTCACTGGCAAGCGGATGTGCAGAAACTACGACACCTTTGTTTTTTACTTTAACTTCTTTTACAATATTGATATCTGTGTATTGTGCTGAAAACGACTGTGAAAACAGTACAAGCGAAATAATAATCTTTTTCATCTGCAAAATTTACAGTCGAATTTACAATTTTGTTTTAATATGGGGTCTAAAATATTTATTTTTGCTTTTGATCAATTTAATAATAAGACAAAATGGAATCTTATACGGAAAGAATACTCATTACCGGTGCTTTGGGACAAATAGGCACCGAACTTACAAACAGACTTGTTGAAATTCACGGAGCCGATAATGTGGTGGCTTCAGGGCTTGACAGATGGCAAAAAGGAATCACTTCCGCAGGACACTACGAAAGAATGGACGTTACCAATACTCAACTGGTTAAGCAGGTTATAAAAGATTATGAAATCACCACAGTTTATCACTTAGCGTCATTATTATCAGGAACTTCAGAAAAGCAGCCTATTTTCGCCTGGAAATTAAATCTTGAGCCCTTGCTTCATTTTTGTGAAATGGCAAAAGAAGGACTTATTCAAAAGATTTTCTGGCCAAGTTCAATCGCTGTCTTTGGAAAAGGAATTCCAAAAGAAAATGTAGAACAGGATGTTGTATTGAATCCTACTACTGTTTACGGAATTTCTAAAATGGCTGGTGAAAAATGGTGTGAATACTATTTTGACAAGTATGGAGTAGATGTAAGAAGTATCAGATATCCGGGACTTATTTCATGGAAAACACCTGCAGGTGGTGGAACAACAGATTATGCCGTAGAGATTTTCTACGAAGCGATAGAGGAGGGGAAATATACAAGTTTTATTTCTGAGGATACAGGAATGCCGATGTTGTATATGGATGATGCAATTAATGCAACATTAAAATTAATGGAAGCTCCGAAGGAAAGCCTGACGGTTCGTTCGTCTTATAATTTGGGTGGAATGTCTTTCACTCCAAAAGAACTGGCGGAAGAAATTAAGAAAGAAATTCCTGAATTTGAGATTGATTATAAGCCTGATTTCAGACAGCAAATTGCAGATTCATGGCCGGCATCAATTGACGATTCTGTAGCAAAGAAAGACTGGGGATTGACCTATGATTTTGGAATTTCTGAAATGACAAAAGATATGATTAAGAATCTTAAAGTAAAATTGGATAAAAATTAATTTATCTAAAGTTAAACTTTAATTAAAATACTTATTAACATCTGATTTTTAATTTTTTATAAAATTTATCTAAAACTTAATTTAAATGATATTATTCACTTTTAACATCGTAAATATTGAAGCTGATACTAAAAATGAGGTTCAGATTTCCGATGAAGAAAGACTGAAGATTTCAGAAGGTAATACAAAAGCAATTTTGAGAATTTTAGATATTCATGATGTTAAAGGAAGTTTTTTTGTTGAAATTTCTATCGCTCAAAAACTTCAGAATCTTATAAAAGCAATTTCATCCAAAGGGCATGAAATTGCTTTTTACAACAAAAATTCGAGTCTTCAGGAAATTGATGATTCAAAGAAATTCATTCAGGAATTGTTAGAAAAACAAATCAGAGGAATTCGCCAGAAGGATCATAAACTTCCACAGGAGGATTTAAAGCTTCTGGAATTTAATTACGTGTCGAATATTGACAATGCCAATATTCTTTTTCCTTTTAAGCGTTTAAAACGAGATACGGAAATCACTGAAGAGGATGGATTGAGTGTCGTTCCCGAAAGTATTTCTCCGTACAGCCAGTTGCCGTATAACGATTTTGTATTTCAGCTTCTGCCAATGAAATACTACCAGAATATGGTTTTTGAAACATTAAAGAATGATGACTTTGTGCTGATTTATCTCAACACATGGCAATTCACGGACTTCAGTAAATATGCCTTTGAAATTCCTTTTTACCGAAGGATGAATTCGGGTAAAAAAATGGAGGACAAATTGGATGCCCTCCTTACTTGGATCAACGAGAAAGAAATGGCTACTTCCCGTATGAAAGATTATATTTTTTAGGTTTTTTCTCCTGCGGATTTCACGGATTTACACAGATGATTGTGTGTATTTTTCAGATTGATATGATGAAAATCCGCTTAATCTGCAAAATCTGCGAGAAATAATTTCAACATAAATTCCAAAAACCTATCTATAAATTATTCCACGAACATCTGTGTAAATCTGTGAGATAAAAAATTAAGCCAATTCAAAAAGCGTAATTTCCGGCAATACACCCACTCTTCCTGGGTATCCCAATACACCAAAGCCTCTGTTGACATACAGCATTTTTCCTTCGCTTTCATACAAATCGGCCCATTTTGGATATTTATACTGTACGGGCGACCACTTTACGTTTTTCAGATCCAGACCAAACTGCATTCCGTGTGTATGTCCTGAAAGAGTTAAATGAACATTTCCAGGGTGTTTTTTTACCACGTAATCGAAATGGGTAGGATCGTGGCTCATCAAAATTTTAGTTGCCGATTCAGGCACTCCTTTAAGGGCATCATCCAGTCTTCCGAATTGCGGAAAAGGCTTTAAGCCCCAGTTTTCAACTCCTAGAATATATAATTTTTCACCGTTTTTTTCTATTACTCTGTGCTCGTTTCGAAGCATGTCAAAACCGGCCTGTTTCTCGTAATCTATTAATGTGTCAAGATTTTTCTTTTTGGCATCTAATGAAGTCCAGGTTACATAATCTGCATAATCATGATTTCCGAGTACCGCAAACTTACCATCCTTGGCCTTTATTTTTGAAAATAAAGGAATGAAAGGCTTGAACTCATCCGCTACATTATTCACCATATCTCCTGTAAATAAAACAAGATCGGGATTTTGTTCGTTGATCAGGTTGATTGCGTGCTCCAATTTGCTAGGATCCGAAAAACTGCCGCTGTGAACGTCTGAAATCTGTACGATTTTATAGCCTTTAAAGCTTTTGGGAAGATTGGCAAAATTGATTCTTACTCTTCTTACTTTGTGGCGGTATTTTCCAAATGTAATTCCATCGATAAAAAGGGCAGAAAGAACACCTCCCAATCCTAAGCCTACCAAGCTTAAGAATTTCCTTCTCTCCGGGAAAAAGTTCTCTGTCGGGCGTGTTAATCCGATTAAGTAGCCTCCGGTTCTGAAAATGTCATCAATCAGCAGAAATAAGACTACGAATATTTTGGGTAAAATGAAAACCAAAAATAATGAGATCATGATTTGTGCTCTCACCATGCTTTTGTCCGCTCGGTTGAAATGCGTGACTTCATAAGCGAAAACTCCGTAAATAATCAGTGAAACCGTCCAATAGCCGATTCTGATCCAGAAATTGTCTGTTAAGGTTCTTATTGCCTGATAGATATAGATTTCTAAAAACAAAAAGATCGCTGCAATAATTAAAAAATTTCTTTGCATAATTAAGTGTAAAAAAAGCACAAAGAATAGTTTCCCTGTGCTTTTTTATATTTTAAATTAAATATTAATTAAGGAAATCTGTAAACGATAGCATTAATGTTCATTCCGGCACCTACCGAAGTCATCACAATGTTACCTTTATCTTTAAACGATTGACCCTGCATTTTTCCTTTAATTATTAAATCAAACATGGTAGGAATCGTTGCTACAGAAGTATTTCCTAAGTCCTGAACAGTCATAGGAGATACGTTATGGTCATAATCTTTGACATCATAAAGCTTATGAAGTCTGTCGATCATGGCGTAATCCATCTTGGCATTCGCCTGGTGTATTAAAATTTTATTGATATCTTCAAGAGAAAGACCTGCTTTATCAATGGTTTCTTTAATAGCAGCAGGAACGTTTTTCAACGCATACTCATAAATTTTTCTTCCCTGCATTCTTACGAATAAACGGGTCTGGTCAGATTCTTTATTGATCGATGAGCCATTGGCAAGATAATCCAGCTCGGGACCATTGTCACAGATTGTATTATGAGAGATAATACCCACATTTTCTTCGTCAGTAGCTTTTACCACTACAGCTCCGGCTCCGTCAGCAAAAATCATTCTGTTTCTGTCATAAGGATCTGTCACTCTGCTTAATGTTTCACCTCCGATTACCAGGATAGTTTTTGCAGATTTGGCTTTAATTAAAGTATCCGCTAAGATCATAGCTTCTACCCAGCCCGGGCATCCGAAAAGCATATCATAAGTAATGCATTTTCTGTTTTTAATACCCAGTTTATTTTTCACTCTTGCAGCCATAGTCGGCATAAAATCAGCGTATCCGTTTACCGTAACTTCTCCGAAATTACTGGCGTAGATAATATAGTCTAATTCTTCCTGATCTATTTTTGCGTCTTCGATAGCAATTTTTGCAGCTTCGTAACCGATTTGTGAATTTGAAAGGTCGTCCTCAATGAATCTCCTGTTTTCTATCTCTGTAATTTCTACAAACTTTGCAATAGTTTCTTCGGCAGGTTTCTCAATCTTTACCCCGTCTTCTGAATAAAACTCTGAACCTAAGAAAAAGTCTCTACCAATAACCCTATTAGGAAGATAAGATCCAGAACCAATTATGATCGTATTCGGCATTCGTTTAAATGATTTTTTTAAAGATGCAAAGTTAATAATTAATCTTAATAAGAAAGAATTAAAAATATTATTAAATTTGCAAAAATTGTACTTTACAGTCTTATGAAAAACAATCCTTCTTTAAAGGGCTTACTCATTGCAGTTGTGGCGTTTATCGTCGCTTTTGGGATTTACTTCTTTTTTTTAGCCAAAAAAAACTATTATGTAGTAGATAATCCTACTCCCAATACATATTACTATAAAATTAATAACGGATCTGAGGGGACGATCGCAGCAGGGCAGACCGTTTCGGTAGATCTGAACACCGGCAAAAACTCTATCAAAGTTTTTGATCAGAATAAAAAGATGCTGTTTGATTCTGCATTCGAAGTGAAAAAAATTCGTGGGCTTATTAATATTGCCCATCAGGATTACTATATCAACGATCAATATTATGGATACAATCTTAAAAAAGATTCATTACTTTTGGCGTTGGATAAAACCATTATTGACGGGAAACCGTATTTAGGAGGAGCCAGACATTTTAACAAGCTGTACACGGATGATTTTTACTATAATGTAGATGAAGATTATGATAAAATGATCAAAAATATACAGCAGGTTGAATCAAGGTCTAAGATCTTCAGAAAACAGGATTACCTTAATTATTATAAAGAATATTACAAGTTTTAAGTTTTGACAAAAGATATTACCAAAGTTACTCCCTACAATTCTGAGGCGACGAAGAAGAGTCAGGTAGAGGATATGTTCGACAATATTGCACCAAAATATGATCTACTGAATCATGTTTTATCCATGAAAATTGATGTTTTATGGAGAAATACATTGGTGAAAATGATGAAAAATGACAACCCTCAGGAAGTGCTGGATGTGGCTACTGGAACGGGAGATCTTGCCATCACGATTGAAAAAGGAACCAATGCAAAAGTAATTGGTTTAGATTTATCGCAACAAATGTTAAATGTTGGCGTTATTAAAATAAAAAAACTTAATTTAGACGGCAAAATTTCCATGCAAAAGGGAGATGCAGAAAATTTACCTTTCGAGGACAATAGATTCGATGCTGTTTCCGTTGCATTTGGAGTAAGGAATTTTGAAAATCTTAAAAAAGGTTTAGCAGAGTTAAGAAGAGTAGTTAAAGATAACAAGAGTGTTTATATACTGGAGTTTTCAAAGGTTGAGGGGTTCTTGGGGCCATTTTATATGTTTTATTTCAAAAATATATTACCTGCCATCGGCAGACTGGTTTCTAAAGATAATAGGGCGTATACATACCTTCCGGATTCTGTAAATGCGTTTCCTTTCGGGGAAAAGATGAAGCAAATTCTTTTAGATACAGGATTTAAAAAAGTTGAATATAAAAAACTAAGTTTAGGTATAGCCACAATTTATAAAGCAACAAAGTAACCTATGAATAAATTTTTATTAAAAGCACTGGTTTTAGCCTCAGTAAATATTGCGTTTTTTGCAGATGCGCAATTCAGAACCCGAAACAGAATGGATAAGTTGGAGGAGTTTGATCAACAGACATTCAGTTGGGGTTTTTATTTGAACGGGAACAAACTAGACTACCGTATTGTTTTAGATCCAAGATACGGTATGGAAGGTAACCAAAATCTTGTTACTTCTAAAGAAAGTTATAGTTTCGGAGCCGGATTGATCGGTAAATGGAGACTTAACGATTATTTAGATTTAAGATTGGAACCAGGCTTGCAATTTGCTCAGAGGCAGTTGACTTTTAATACCCAATCAAATGATAAATACGCGGCAGGTTCTTTAACGAATGATCCGTTTATTCCAATTCCATTGACCGAAAAAGATAAAGTAAGAGAGGTGAAGTCTACTTTGGTGGATATTCCTGTGTTGCTGGAGTTCCATGGGCAAAGATGGTATAACTCAAGACCTTATATTGCGGGTGGGGTAAACTATATTGTAAACCTTCAGTCAAATTCGGATTCTACGGATGACAATATGCAGCAGGTTTTCAGATCTACAACACACAATTTTGCTTGGTCTGCGGAAATGGGTGTTCAGTTTTATTTCAACAAATTTAAATTGACACCGGCAATCAGAGGCACATTTATCATGAATAATGAGAAAGTGGCTGATAATGCCAATACACCGCCTTATTGGGCCTCTGCAATGTCTACATTACAGACAAGAGCGGTATTTTTCGTATTGAAATTTGAATAAGAAAATACTTTTTAAAGATAAACGGGAGATGCTTTTGTATCTCCTTTTTTGTTGCACTATTAAAATATAGGGAGTTTTATTTTTGTTAGTATTAATATTTTGTTATTTTTGCTAATAGTTAGAATATACAAACCTGAAATGCTTCAAGATTTAGAAAACAATTTTTCAGAATTAGAGAAAAAGATTTTGCTTTTACAAAAAAATTATAAAAATCTTACTGAAAAGTTCTCAGAATTAAGTATTGAACATGAAGAGCTGAAGAAGAGGTATGATGACGAAAGAAAAAGAACTCAGGTATTAGCAGAAGAACAAAAAAATATAAAACTTTATTCAGCAATATCAGGAAATCCTGAACATAACAGATTGATGAAAAACCACATCAACAGATTGGTAAAAGAAATAGATTTCTGTATTGCACAGCTTCAAAACAGTGGATTATAATGGAGGTAAGAAGAATAACCATCAACATTGCCGGAAGAGTATATCCGCTGAACGTACCGGCAGCAGAGGAAGAGACTTTGCGTAAAGTGGGGAAGCAGATAGAGAATATGATTAAAGATTTTGAACAGAACTTCGATGTGAGAGACAAACAAGATGCTTTGGCGATGTGTGCCCTGAAATTGGGAACGAATGCTGAAGTGACGTCTATGAACTACGAAAAAAATATAAATTCTACCAACGAAAGATTAATACAGATTAATCAGTCGCTGAATGAAATTGGGAAATAGATTTTTTTCCCGAAAAAACCTGCCTACAATAATTCTAACACATTAAAGGTAAACTCAACGCTAAACAATTACCGAACAAATGTCCATTGAATGGCGCGCCGGTTCTCCGGATTACAGACAGTGGAAATCAGTTCAAATCGTGTTGATTAGGAGTTTACTCTATATCACTGAATTGTTGTAGGCTTTTTTTATTAACATTGTAAAGACAATTAAAACTCAATATAGATTATGACAACAGCCATTATAGTCGGCGTTATTTGCCTTGTAATCGGTGCAGTGATAGGGATACTTTTCTCTAAAAGCTCACTGAATACTAAGGGGAAATTTATTATAGATGATGCAAAAAAGAATGCCGAAAACCTTATAGAAAAAGCTAACGTACAAGCTGAATCCATAAAAAAAGAAAAGAACCTACAGGCTAAAGAAAAATTTCTTGAATTAAAATCTCAGCATGATGCAGACATTCAGTCTCGTGAAAAGAAAATGCAGGAGGTTGAAAAAAGAACGAAAGACAAGGAGCATAAGCTGAATGATGAGCTTAGCAAGATAGGAAAACTTGAAAAAGACCTTGATAAGCAGATTGCAGATTATGCGAAGAAAACAGAGATTTTAGAGAGAAAACAACAGGAATTGGATACGGCAACGGCCAAAAAGGTTGAGATCCTTGAAAAAATTTCTAATTATACTGCAGAGGAAGCCAAAGCTGAATTGGTGGAAACCATGAGAGCAGAGGCTAAAACCAGAGCTCAGGCACATGTTCAGAGCATCATGGAAGAAGCTCAGCTGAATGCTAAAAGTGAAGCGAGAAAGATCGTTATCCAAACCATTCAGAGAATCGGAACAGAGCAGGCTATTGAAAACTCAGTATCTGTTTTCAATATTGAATCTGACGAAGTAAAAGGTAGAATTATCGGTAGAGAAGGTAGAAACATCCGTGCCCTAGAAGCTGTAACAGGAGTGGAAATTATTGTTGATGATACTCCGGAAGCTATTTTGCTTTCATGTTTTGATCCTGTAAGAAGAGAGATTGCAAGATTATCACTTCACAGATTGGTTACAGATGGTAGAATTCACCCTGCAAGAATTGAAGAAGTTGTAGAAAAAACCAGAAAACAAATCGAGGAAGAAATCATTGAAGTAGGTAAGAGAACCATCATTGATTTAGGAATTCACGGTCTACACCCGGAACTTATTAAAATCGTAGGTAGAATGAAATACCGTTCTTCATACGGACAGAACCTATTACAGCACTCAAGAGAAGTAGCGAATATTGCTGCAACCATGGCTGCTGAATTAGGATTGAATGTGAAACTGGCAAAAAGAGCAGGTCTTTTACACGATATCGGTAAAGTTCCTGAGCAGGAGTCTGAACTTCCTCACGCTTTGCTAGGTATGCAGTGGGCCGAAAAATATGGTGAAAATCCTGAAGTTATCAATGCCATTGGAGCTCACCACGACGAAGTTGAAATGACATCATTATTATCACCGATTATTCAGGTAGCAGATGCGATTTCAGGAGCAAGACCGGGAGCAAGACGCCAGGTGCTGGAATCTTATATTCAAAGACTGAAAGATCTTGAATCTGCTGCATTGAGTTTTGAGGGAGTTTCTTCTGCATATGCAATCCAGGCGGGTAGAGAATTAAGAGTAATGGTAGAAAGCGGAAAAGTGAATGATGAAGTAGCTTCTCAGTTATCGTATGATATTTCAGAAAAAATTCAGAATGAATTGACTTATCCGGGACAAGTAAAAGTAACAGTAATCAGAGAAACGAGAGCTGTGAATATTGCAAGATAATAATCAAATCAAGATATTTTATAAAAACCTTTCAAGTAATTGAAAGGTTTTTTATTTTTATCAAAATTTAAAAATTCAGATGCAAGAACTTTCTTTGTCCTCAAAAATGAGACTTATTTTTTCTATTCCCGTTGTCATAGCTGCTTTAGGCTACTTTGTAGATATCTACGACCTGCTTTTGTTCGGTATTGTAAGGATTCCAAGTTTAAAGGCTTTAGGGTTAAATCCGGATGTCGACGGGACTTTTATTCTCAATGCTCAGATGGTAGGGCTTCTTCTCGGAGGTATTTTCTGGGGTGTCTTCGGGGATAAAAAAGGAAGGCTTTCGGTTTTATTCGGCTCTATTCTGGTCTATTCACTGGCCAATATTGCCTGTGGATTTTTACCTTATTTTCCTAAAGAACATTTAGTGTATCAATACGCCGGTTTAAGATTCATTGCAGGAATTGGTCTTGCCGGAGAGCTTGGGGCCGGAATTACCCTTGTTTCGGAAAGCCTGCCAAAGAATTTAAGAGCAATAGGAACCTCTGTTGTTGCCGGATTCGGATTAATGGGAGCTGTGGTTGCTCAATTAACGGTGGAGCTGGCAGGGGGCTGGAATATTTCTTATATCATCGGAGGTGTTCTTGGGATTTTATTACTGTTTTTAAGAATCAGTGTTTCAGAATCAGGGATTTATAAGAATATTGAAACTCAGTCGGTTTCAAAAGGTAATTTTCTCTCTTTTTTCACCAATAAAGACCGATTGATACGGTATCTAAAATGTATTGCCATAGGATTGCCGACCTGGTATTGTATCGGAATTCTGGCAGTTTTAGCCAATCAGTTTGCTCCTGAACTGGGAATTAAAGAAATAAGTCCCGGAAAGGCAATTATGTGGGCCTATGTAGGAATTTCTGTCGGAGATTTAGCGAGTGGATTTATCTCTCATGCCTTAAAATCCCGTAAGATGGCGATTTTTTATATGTTGGTCACAACAATTATCGGAGTTGCTTTAATGCTGTTCGGAAATACAAATACGGAAACGAAATATTATCTTTTTTGTGTATGGCTGGGCTTAGGGACAGGTTATTGGGCGATGTTTGTAACACTGGCGGCAGAGCAGTTCGGGACCAATATCAGAAATACCGCTACCACTACTGTTCCGAATATGGTGCGTGGATTGGTGCCGGTGATGATTTTCGGTTTTGATTTTTTTAAGAATGATTTTTCGGTTATTATAAGTGCTGCCATTGTAGGAGTAATCGTATTTGGGCTGGCTTTTTATTCTTCATTAACGATATCTGAGACCCATAACAAAGATCTTGAATTTACAGAATAATTATAACTTGTTTAAGAAATATTTAAATTATATCTTCCGTTTTATAAACATTAAGTGTAACAAAACAAATAAATTATAAAAAATAATAATTAATTATGTGTTGTATAATTAATATTTGTTTAACTTTGAAAAGTAACAAAAACTATATTTATAATCTCAAAAACCAAAATTCACATGCAAAATTTTTTGAAAAACGCGACAAAATTAAAAAAAGCCGATCTTAAAAACATTACGGGAGGGATAAGCGGAAACCCGGATTTATCTCAATGCGGATGTGATTGCGCAGGTGCTGTAACAGGTCCTATGTATTGCGGAAAATACATTGGTTGCCCACAGGTATATACTTGCGATCAGTCGGTTGTATAAGAAATTATTTCAATTAGAAATAAACATTTCCACATTTAATAAGCAAAAGCCTTTTGGGACCTTCCAAAAGGTTTTTGTAATTTATAGAATTCTGTTTGCTGTTCCAAAATTTTCCTCTTCTGGAGGGGGCGAAAATTCAAAGAATTTTTGACGGGATGGTAAAAAAATAAAAATCCAGAACTTTCTTCTTTTCCAGAAGCTTTTTCCCGCTTTCCGCACTCGCTATTTTTTTGGGTTTCGGGGGGGGGGGGGGGGGGGGGGGGGGGGGGGGGGGGGGGGGGGGGGGCGGGGGGGGGGGGTGGGGGGGGGGGGGGGGGGGGGGGGTGG
>NZ_JANUFF010000001.1 GCF_024806495.1 Chryseobacterium sp. JUb7 | reverse complement strand
ACTCAGAAATCGGAGGCATCTCCACAGATGGTACCGACGGAATGATTATCGAGCAGACTTTTGTCGTGAGACCGAATTTGTAAAGGAAAAATTAAGGTTTAGACCCTAATTTAATTACAATTATAATATATATGAATGACAAACCCTTTCTAAAGCAATTTAGAAGGGGTTTTGTTTTGTAATTATTTCAGAACCGGCAATGACCTTCCTATCTTGCAAGCATTTCCATTAAAATTAATAGAGAAACAAGCTTTTTGGAAGACTGATACTCGGGATTGAGCTGTTCCCGTATTTCGCCCAGTGTTTTGCTCAGTTTATTACTCACCGTTTTATTGCTTAACCCCAAAGCTTCGGCCGTTTCATCTACAGACATATTTTTACGGATTCTAAAATCATAGACTTTCTGTTCTGTCACAGGAAGCTGTGAAACCACTTCATCAATCATAGAAAACAGAGCTGAAACGTCGTGTTCTTCTAAGATTTCAAAGTATTCGGTATCAGTGATATCAATGGAATGTTCAGATTCGTCGATACTTATGGTAGATGATGTTTTTTTATAACTGTTGAAGTAATCGATTACCCTGTAATGAAGATATCTTAAAAGATAACCTTTTGCGCTTCCCCGATCGTCTGTCTGGATACTTTCTGCATTTTCAAGAACTTTTATCCAAAGATTTTGTAAAAGCTCTTCTGCAGCTTCCTTATCCTTTGTGCGTGCAAAAACAAAACGGTAAAAACTATCCCAGTACCGTTCATATAATATTCCAAAAGCAGGACGGTCGCCTGTTTTTATTTTCACTAATAAACTATGGTCTGTCTGATTCATATTGCTGGTACAAAATTACCTAAAGGAAAATTAACTTTTTGTGAACTTTGGGGAATTCAAGATTAATTATTTCTGAAAATAAGTGGTAAAATATGAATCAAATGTTTATAAATGATGAAAAATGCCCAAATTGTTTAACAGGTTGACCATAATGTGAATTGAATATTAAAAGTGACCTGGGGAAGTTTTTCATTTTCGATGTTTTATAGATGTAACGATGAACTTACATCAGGCATTTATGAAAAACTTAAAGTATAAAGATATTGAAGCGTTTGTCTTCAGACTTTGGCAAAGAGAAGTTTCTGAAGAGAAAATATCCCAGAAAGAAACTGAACTTTTAGATCAATGGAAAATTCATGTAGAAAAGAGTCTGGATAAAAACCATATGAAAGAATCCGCAGAAAGGGTTTTGTTTTCACTGGAATCTTATTTTATTCAACCCCCGATTATAAATCATCCGAATGGCTTTAGAAAGTATGTTTACCAAATCGCAGCCGTTATAATACTTCTTTTTTCAATAGGAGGAATTTTCACTTATCATACTTTCTTTAAGCCGGATGTTTATGTGGCGAAATCCGGTAATGAAAAAGTTTATTTAGCCGATGGTTCAGTGGTGACTTTATTTCCCGGAGCAGAGCTTACGGTAAAAAAATCTTTTCCTGCTGATACAAGGGTTGTAGATTTGAAAGGAGATGCTATTTTCTCGGTAGCGAAATCAAAAAAACATCCCTTCATTGTGCAGGCAGATGGCTTCAGTACCAAAGTTTTGGGAACGGTATTCAAAATTACTCAGGCAGGTAATGATAAAGCTGTAGATCTTTATGAAGGAAAAGTGGCTGTTTCTTATGCGGGTGTGCCCGTTACTTTTCTGAAGCCTCATCAGAAATGGACCAATTTCGGGGTGTCCCGTACTGCCGCAATTATTTCATTTAAAAAAGAAAACAAATCTAAAAAAGAATTTCCGTCATTACTGTCTTTAAGTTTTAATGATGTTACTCTAAAAGAAGTAACTGAAGTTTTACAGAAAAATTACAATATCAATATCATATATCCGAAGGAAGTGGCAGATAAGAAAATAACGGCCGATTTTACGGGTGGAAATACGGATGAAAATGTTGAAGCTTTAGCATTTATCCTTGGACTGGAAGTTCAGAAAGAGAAACAGATATATATCCTGAAAAAACAGCCATAATTCAGAACCCAAAAACTAATAATCAGATAAAATTTAATTAAAAGAGAGTGTGATAATGAAAAGTTTGAAATGTGGTCTTACGATAGCAGCAATATTTTTTACGGTGACAGCAGAGGCTCAGGAGCTGGTGCAGAAAATATCATTTTCCGTTCCCTCAGGAAAACCGTTGATAGATGTTCTGGAAGAGTTTTCCGGTAAAACGGGAATGCGGTTGGTTTATTCTAAATCAGATATTAAAGAATTAAAGGTAAAAGGAGTGAAATGCGAAAATATCCCCGTTAATACCTGTCTGAAAGATATTACCAACGGACTTCCTGTCGTTTATCGCCTGCGGGGAGATCTTATTTCAATAAAATATGATGGAAATAGTGTTTCGGTTTTGGGAAACGGAAGAATCTCGGGGAAAATCGTTGATGAAGTGGGAAACCCTGTGACAGGGGCAGAAATAAATGCCGCCGGAAAAAATACAGTGACAGATAACAATGGAGATTTCTCTTTAGAACTTCCATCCGGAATATATACGCTGACTGTAAAAGCTCCTAAATATAATGCTTTACGGGTAGAGAAAATGAAGGTGGCAGCAAACGAAACCAATTCCGTTTCATTTGCGATGAAGACGGCTTCAGATAAAATAACGGATATCAGGGAAGTGGTGATTACAGGAAACCGTAAGGCAGATACTCAGGCAGGATTATTGGCTCAGCAGAAGAAAGCAGCTCAGATGAGCGACGGGATTTCGGCCGAGCAAATTGCAAAAACACCCGACAATGATTTGGGTGGAACACTAAAAAGAGTAACCGGAATCACAACTATTGATAATAAATATGTGGTGGTACGTTCTATGGGGGAGCGCTGGAATACTGCGGCAATGGATGGGATCAATCTTCCAAGTACGGAAGCTTATAATCAGAATTTTTCATTCGATATTATCCCGACCTCAATGGTGGAAAGCGTAGTGGTAAGTAAAAGTGCCACTCCGGATATGAATGCAAGTTTTGCAGGTGGTTTTGTAGAAATAAAAACCAAAGATATTCCCAATGAAAATTTTACAACCGTAACGGTGGGAACTTCTTATAACGATTTGGCGACTTTTAAGGAAGCTCTTACCCGACAGCGCGGAAGATATGATTATTTCGGCTATGACGACGGAACAAGAGATTTTCCAAAAGGATTACAGGCCATGAACTGGACAAACCCATTGTTTTTTGAGCAGTCGAAGCAGTTTACCCAGGATAATTTCTCGAATTATGCAACGACAGCCGATATGGGAAGCAATATGCAGCTGGCATTAGGAAGAACATATCGACTTAAAAACAATAATAAATGGGGATTTGCAGGTGCCTTAGTAGTGAGAAATGAACAGAATAAACTGGAAATAGATCACACAGGAAGAGGAAATTGGCTGGATACGACCTATCTCACCAGTGCAGACTCTCCGGATTATCAGCAGTCGCCCGTGAAGTTTTATAATTTTAAAAATAAGGGAGCTTCATATACCTACAATTCTACATTGGCCGGAATGTTGAATTTTGGTTTGCAGTTAGGAAAAAACAGGCTCTCTTTCCGAAATTCTTATACGCATATTTATGATAATACGTTGACAAGGATTACAGGATGGAACGAGTATACTTCAGGAACCGGATTACCCAGCAACGCTGAACTATCCTACAATTATTTTTATAACGGAATTGTTCCCAATAATGATCCCGGACAGATAAAATCTTTAGACAGACCTTATACCGATAATGCCGATTATCCCGTTTATCAGACGCTTTTGCAAAATAAACTGGAAGGGAATCATAAAATAGGAAATGTAGATATCGACTGGTTTGCAGCCCGAACGGGGGTTTCTTCCGATACCAAAGATTATACGCTGCATCAGACGCTTTATAATTTTATAGGAAATGAAATCATTGCTTATCATCAGATTAATAATTCATCGAGCGATTTTGCGAGAGGGTATATCGAAAACAAAGAAACCGACTATAATTACGGAGCTTCCCTAAAATGGAATATGAATTTCGGAAACTTTAAAAATGATATGAAAGCCGGGTATGCAGGCGCCTCAAAAAGCAATACCAATATTCAGCAGAAGTTTTTATTAAGAGTAGACGAATCGAATGGCGGTGGAAATATCAAGACATTAGACGGAGCACTCTCTGATTGGTTCGACGGCTCGCATTACGCTCCGGGAGGAATAGGTTGGGAAACCAGACCTTTATACAGTGATGAAAAATATGAAGGTAAGGTTGAGCAGCATGCGATGTTTGCAATGTTTGACAACCGTTGGAAAAATAAATTCAGATTGGTCTGGGGATTGCGTGCAGAATATTTTAAGTATAGTCTTATTTCTCAGCAAATGGATCCTAATGATCCTCAGAATGTCAATAAAGTTCCTGTGGAAGACAAGCCGTGGCAATGGATGCCTTCTGCCAATTTCACTTACAGCCCGACTACTAAAATCAATGTAAGACTGGCATATAACAAAGCGGTGATTCGCCCTCAGTTTAATGAAAGAACAGGACTTCCGTTTTTTGATCCTATCGCAAACGGATTGATTCATAATACAGCAATGGTTTCGTCTGTAGTGAATAACTATGATTTTAAATTTGAATGGTTTCCGGGGTTGGGAGAAATCTTTTCAGCGGGATTGTATTATAAAAATATTGACCGCCCGATTGAAAGAGAAGGATATATTTCGAATGAAGGAAATTTACACCTTTATAACGGAAATTCTAAAAATGCCAAGCTAAAAGGTGTTGAAGCTGAAGTAAGAAAAAATCTGGGCTTCATTTCAAGAGATTCTTTTTTTGAAAAGCTTTTCATAAGCGGAAATTTCACTTACAATACGACCAAAGTGATCTCTTTTAAAGACCGCGAAAAAACGACAGACGAAGATGCTACTTACGAAGTGGAAAGACCTTTATACGGGCAGACTCCTTATGCTTACAATGTAGGTTTACTGTATGATGGAGAACGTTTAGGATTAAGCTTTTTATATAATGCCAAAGGGGATCAGTATATGACGGTAGGATATTCTTACAATGCAGAAGAAATTCAAAGACCCTATGCAGTGGCAGACGCCCAGATTTCTTACCGGTTTCTTAAAGACAGAAATCTTGAAGTGAAATTAAATGCCAGAAACCTTTTCAACAGAGTGAAAGAATATTATAACAATAATAATTCTTATTCAGTATCAAAAGGCGGGACTTCTCAGACCGAAAGAGAAATGTGGGAACTGTTACCCGGGGCTACCGATAAATATGATAAAAATATTGATAAAATCGTATTTCGTGCTTACAGCGGAAGAATATTCGGACTAAGTGTGAACTATACATTTTAGAAAAGATTTAAATAAAAAACAGAAGAAAAGAGCTCGTAATGCAACGTACAGGTTTCGGAGACCTGAAACTGGATCAAAGATGCTACTGATGAATGCGCAACATCGTAGAGATTCAAATAAAAACCGATGTCAGCTGCTCTTCCCGGAGTATTGACAATATTAATAGGGAACTCTCCATCCTGGCTCCTCCTGGAATGCAGAGTCATAAAAAAATAACCAAATCGCAGGAATATAGAGGAGAATGTTCCTAAAAAACCAAAAAATATCTGGTAAACATAAACCGGATAAATCTAAAAATTGTAACAATGAAAAAATTAACTCTAATCGCAGCAGCAGCTTTATCTCTTACTGCTTGCCAACATGAATCTTTAGCAGACTCTTCAAGCACTTTTGATATGAAATCTACTTCTGCTGAGTATATCACTGCTTCTTCACTTCCTGTAACAACTGTTAGCGGTCCGATTACCACTAATACAACTTGGAGTGGTGTTATTGAAATCGATGGTACAGTTGCTGTGAAAGATGGTGCTACATTAACGATTCAGCCTGGAACATTTATCAAGGCTAAGCCTAATGCTATTGGGGAAGGTTCTGGTATATTGGTAATTACAAAGACAGGTAAAATCAATGCTACAGGTACAGAATCTCAGCCTATTATTTTTACAAGTTACAAGTTATTGGACGGTAACGAAGATACAACAGCGGTTCCTGGAGATTTCGGTGGAGTGGTTCTTTTAGGAGATGCTCCTACCAATGTACCTACTACAACTACTGTAGAAGGTTTAACAGGTAGCGATTATTATTTTGGTGGTTCCAATGCAGCTCATAATGCAGGAATTATGAAATATGTTCGTATCGAATTTGCAGGGTATGATTTTGTTGGAGCTAATTCAGGAAACGAAGTTAATGCTCTTACATTAGCTGGTGTTGGAAACGGAACTACGATCGATCACATCCAGGTATCTTACGGTCAGGATGATTCTTTCGAATTCTTCGGAGGTACTGTAAACGCTACAAATTTAGTTTCTTTCGCTGCTGAAGATGATAATTTTGACTTTGACAACGGATATACAGGAACTATTACTTGCGCATTATCTTTGGCAGATACAAATTCTTCACACACAACAAGTGGAGGTGTTTCTGATACAAACGGAATTGAGTTGGATAACAACGCATCAGGTTCTTCTACTGCATTGCTTACTCACCCTGTCATCAACAATCTTACGATTGTAGGACCAAGTACAAATGTACTTTCATCAGTTTCTGGTGTAGGACCGGCTTACGAAAACGGTATCCATATCAGAAGAAACGGTAGATTAACGTTAAATGACGCTGTGATTACAGGATATCCTACAGGAATCAGAGTAGAAGGTACAGGTTCAGAATTATCTTCTGCTTCTGTGTACAGCTCAATCAAAGTACACGGATTTACCACTTCTGTTACTGGTGCAGGTACATCAGGAATCCCTGCTGCCAATTTATTGACAGGTTCATCTGCAGCTTTATTTGGAATGAGTCAGCCTTTCTTCAACAACGGAGGATGGAATGTATCTCCAAGAAACTGTGGAAACTTCCAGGGAATCTGGACAAAATATGATTTCTCAGTAATCGATTAATCTCATCATGCAGGGAATGTGTATGCTTCCATTCCCTGCTTTTTTCTTTTTAAAATTAAATTTAATAATTGGTGTTATGAAAAAAATAATTTTACTGCCTCTAATCCTTTTAGCACAAGCTGCATTTGCACAGATTCCTGTATGGAGCAATACTTTTGACTCTCCGGCTTCTCTGCAGGGATGGACTTTCTATGATACAAATAGCAATGGGAACGGATGGATCCAGGGACAGAATATTTACCACAACGGGACAGCCTTAGCCTATGGAACATCAGGAGTTCTTCGTCACTCGATCAACTTGGTGCCTACAGGAAATGCAACAGGATTTGCTACTGAAAATGACTGGATCGTTTCTCCGATGATCGATCTTTCAGGAACAGGCGGAACAATTACACTGGCAGGATATGTAGGAAGACAAAGATCTACCCACACGCTGGTAAGCAGAGATATATACATTTTTGTAAGTACTCCGGAAAAAGAAGTTCCACAGCTTGCAGATTTTCAGCAAATGGCTACAGATGCCCAAAATTCTGGTGGCGCAGTTTATAAATTCAATGCGACAAGTGCCAATTTACCTGCTGATCTTACTCAGTTTGCAGAATGTTTAGTTAATATTTCGGCTTTTGCAGGAAAGAAAATTTACATCGGTCTTTGGTCAAACAGAATTTCGTCAGGGGCAGCATCAAATTCTCAGAATATCAATATTGATGAGATGGCGATTTATGCAACCGTTTTAGGAACAAAAGACGTTCAGACCGGAAAATCTTTAACGAAAATAGAAGAAAATCCTGTAACAGCCTCATTACAGCTGAAACTGAATTCAGGATTAAAAGAAAATAATACTACTGTAACTGTTTATCATATGACAGGTCAGGAAATTCTTAAGGCAAAATATTCTAAAAACATAAATGTATCAGAACTTACAGCCGGAACATATATCGCTGTAGTATCCGACGGAATCATCACTGAGAGATTGAAATTCATAAAAAAATAAACCTCTATCCTGGGTAAAAAAGGATAATCATGAAAACCGAAAATAATTAATGGAAATTACATCCAACATACTTTTTTTATAATTAAATATTGCCCTGAACTCTCGGGCCGGGGCAATTTTTCCGAATTTGAATTTTTACAATCTGAAATTATATCAATGAAAAAGATTTTAGCATTTGCCTTATTTACCATCCTTCTTTCATGTGCTGATAACAGCAGCCTGGAACTTTATGATAAAGTTCAGAGAGCTGCACAGGTCAATATTAAAGGATATTCTAAACCTGATGTCATTCAGATGAGATTTAGCGGAGCTCCGATATCCATCAACGGAAATTCTTCTTATACCGAAAAAATAGAAACCCAGCTCAGTTTTGTACTGGACCAGGGTGAAGCTGAAGAACTGGGAATTTACAACAATCAGACAGGAGCTCAAATAGCAAAATACAATATTACTTACGATAATATCAACGATTATAAAAACCTGTATTTCTTTAATCTGCCGGGAATTTTCCTTCAAACCTACGCGGTAAAACCTCAGGTGAATCTGGGAAGAGTGGGATTTGAATTTATATTTCCAAATCTTGGCGAATTTTCAGGGGCGTCTTCAGAAAATGTGAAAGGTGTTCTGAAAAGATTAAACGGAGCCGTACTCGCAGAATTCGAAACAATAGGGAGAAAAGACTTTACAGCGGTGAAAATATATACTTTTTTCAGTGCTACAGAGTCTGTTTATCTGGAATTATACAAACCCGGAACTACGGAACCTTACACCGGAACCAATATAATTAAAGCTACTCTCAAACAGGACATCGGTGCCAATATGATTGTCCTTCAGGAAAAAATTGAGAACGGAGTTTTGGTAGTGAAAGGCGAAATAGACGTTGCCGATTATTTATAAATGACTTTAAATTGTATGCGGAAATTTTTAAAAATTCAGGGCTCGGTTTTATTACTGCTGTCAGCTATCATCATCTCATGCAGCCGTACCGATGATGAAACCCCCAATTTTCCGGAAGGAAGTACAGAATCTGTAAATGTATGGGTACAGGATAGTATGAGAAGGTATTATTATTGGGCAGAACAGATGCCCGCAAAACCGGATTACCATCTCTCGGTAAAAGATTTCTTCAAAAGTTTACTGGCTCCTCAGGATAGGTTTTCCTTCATTGTTAACACCGCTGATTCCTCTACATATCCTCGTTCAGTCCGCAATATGTACGGTTTCGACTATGCTACTCTGCAGTTGGGCAACGGAGAAGTAGTGACTGTGATAAAATTAGTACTGAAAAGTTCTCCCGCTTTAAATGCCGGTCTCGAAAGAGGAATGATCATCAGGAAAATCAACGGACAAACCATTACTGCGTCTAATGCAGAACAGTTAACGTCATCTATTCCTGATCAGAATATTCTCGAACTGACGGTCGGAACGTGGAATAACGGATCTGTAATCAATGAAAAAAATATTACGGTCTATTACGGATATTCATTTGAACAGCCTTTGATGGCTAAAGTTTTCGAACAGAACGGTAAAAAAACGGGTTATCTTTATATTTATGATTTTCCGGATGGAATGACCGGAGCACTCAACCAAAAATTTACAGAATTTAAAGCAGCAGGAGTACAGGAACTGGTTCTGGACCTGAGATATAATTATGGAGGTTCGGTATCATCTGCAGCAGCCCTTTGTGCTTTGATTCCTGCCGGAATCTCTGCAAACTCCCAATTTATTACCTATAAAGGAAATAAAAACGGCGGTGAAGTAAAAAGAACATTTTCCCAGCAGATTGCATATGATTCCAACGCTCTTGATTTTAGTACTTTACGTGCCAATTCTTTAAACTTAAATAAAGTCTATATTCTTACTTCCGGCAGTACGGCTTCCGCTTCGGAAATCGTTATTAACAATCTTAAACCTTATATGCAGGTCATCCAGGCTGGTAATGTAACGCTGGGAAAAGATATGGCAGGATTTGTAATTGATGATAAAAGAAAGCCGAAGAAAATAAGCTGGCAAATGCATCCGGTTATTTATAAGGTATTCAATGCCAATGGGGAAGGTGGATACAGCAATGGGATTACGCCACAGATTCCGGTGAATGAATATTCCGGTTTACCATTGCTTCCTTTGGGAGATTCTGATGAGATTCTGCTTGCTTCGGTTTTAAATAAAATTTATTCAAAATCAGCCCATATTCAGTCACCGTCTCAGGAAGCAAAAGTTATTGTGGAAAGTGACAGCCCCTTTATCGGATTTTTAAAGTTAAATTCTAAATAAATGTAAAAAATGCAGGGTATAGAGCCAAAAATTCACAGTAATCTGACAAAACGGATGGAGTACTACCGTTTTTTGCTGAAGAAAACAGACGATTCCAATATTCATTCTTGCGATGCTATAGCCAAGGCTTCAGAATTGTGTGAGCTGTATGAAGACTATCTAGACAACAAGAAAAAACTGGAAAAAAGCATCAAAAGCTACAGAGAATATCACACCAATCTACGGAAATTACTGACTTTAAAAATCCGGGATTTAAGAAAAAAAACAAAGCAGCATTGATTGCTTATCTTCAGTGTCAGTTTATTTTTTAATTCCAATGATTTTTAGGGCTGCTGTATCCAGATAGATGTCATTCAGTACGGTGAGCGATTCAATGTCCTCAAAAGTTTTGCACTTAAGATCGTTGGTGTTAAACGTAAGCTCGATAGAGCTGTTGTACGAAGCTGTAATTCTTATGAATGAATATCCGTTATATTCCAGGGTAAAGCCTTTGAAGAGGCATTTCTTTTCTGCTTTTTGATAGAGTTTATATTCTTCAAAAAGAGCAGTTTCATTTTCATTATGCTCCGTCTCACGGTTATGCTTCAGTGATTTCCATGAAGTATAGTTTTTTGGCGCTTTCAACAGGGCTCCATCAGTACCCACAGGAATAAACATTCCTAATGTCAAAGGTTTTTTCAGAAAATTCGCATAATTCTTCATCATATTCAATGTCTGAAGATCGGCATATCCTTCATTTGAATAATACTCGATGACAAAAGTGGTCATGGGGATAAGCTTGTGGGAAGCATCGGTCGGCATAATTATTTTATATCAGTTGATCTAACTAAGTGTAATTTTTTTCGCAAATATACAAGTTTAGGATAATGGTTCACTGCTCAGTTGCGCAGATGCTGCTTTTTCTTGTTTAGAATAATTAAAAATTTATAGACTTAACCCGTTGTGCGTTTTAATTTGTTTTCGTCACTTCGAGTAGATTTTTGAAAAAAAATCGTATCGAGAAGTTTGTAATTTTGAAGATGAATCTTTTCTCCACTTTTTTACAAAAAACACTCTAACCGACGAATCTAATACCAAAATTTCGCAAAATACACGACGGGTAGACTTATATCATTGTTGATTGTAAGAAATTATTTTATAATAAGAATAAGAGTGAATTGTATTAAAGATAAAATCTTTGGACTTTTAATGTTTTTTAAATCAGTTTTGCGTCTTTATTTTTTCAACTATCGAGCTTTACAAAGGTTTAAAATTAAAAAAGAATAAGCAGAACAATATCATGTCATATTTTTGCAGGTTTTAAAATCTTTGTTATATTTTTGCACGCAAATAATTGATTTATAGGGGGAATTAGAATAAGAACAGCTTCTTTTAACGCTGTATAAGCCATTTTCTTAATATCCGGGAGTGATTGTAACAAGATTATTTCCTTTCGATCCGATATCCGATTTTTTATCAAACACCAGATTTAAAATAGCACTCAATATGTAAAATTTAATTGTATAAAAACAATAATTTAAAACAAATTGAATATTAATTTTAAACATACATTATCCCAGAAATCTGTTTACATCGCTGCTCTGTCGGTGTGTTTAATAGCAGTAGTAGCGTTTGCTGTTCTGAGTTTTTTAATTACGCGGGACAGCCGGAAAAATAATGAAGAATTTGCAAGAAAAACCTTTTTCCGAAAGTATGAAACCATAGAAAAAGAATTTCGGAATATCGAAGATTATCAGTTTCTGCTTCGTGCTTTGATTCAGAAAGATGGTTTTAAAAACTATAGAGATTATTCATCAGTTTTGAATGATCTGAACCGTAAACGCCATTTGTTGCCTTACAGTTGGTACTATTATAAAGATATTTCCGGGAAATCAGGAAGCAACAGCCTTTTATCCCACGTTTTTACAAATAAAGGAAGTGACGAAAAATATATCAGAATAAAAAACAGCGGATCCGGACATTTCAGTGATTTCTTATTGACCCGTAAAGACAGTATGTTTTGGGTGAGTTATGATTCTCTGTCGACGCCCAACAAAAGTACATTGTATTATGGCTCTTCTGTGAGTCTTGATGACCTCCATCAGTATTTTATCAATATAGATAAAACACCCAATAACTATGCTTATGTTTTTACGAAAGAAGGGATCTGCATTACCCATCCTGAAAAGAAATATATAGGAAAAAATATTTTTGATTTTACGAATATTAAACCGGAAGACACCTTATCTGCTAAAACAGAATCGGGATATACCGAAGGAAGTGCTATTTCCGAATATCTGAATGTTGAAGTAACCCGTTTTATAAAACCTTTAAAAACTGATAATTTTGAGGGATATGCAGTGATCAATCATGTTAATTTTCTCATCGATGAAAGTGTAAATAAAACGAAAATGTATACTCTGTATATTTTTCTGGCAGCTTTATTTCTCATCGTGACTGTTTTTATTTTGTTTTACAGATCCCGGAGTATGGCGTATCAGGAGAAAGAAAAAATACAGTCTGAGAAAAATCTACTGCTTGTAGAGAATGAGAAAATGCATAAAGCGGAAGCCCTGAACCAGCTTCAGCAGCTTAAAAATAATATAAATCCTCATTTTCTGTTCAATTCTCTGAATTCTCTTTATATGCTGATCGGCATCAATAAAGAAAATGCACAGAAATTCACCATGAATCTTTCTAAAATATACAGATATCTTATTGTACCGCCAAAAGAAAATATCGTTCCTGTAGAGCAGGAACTCAATTTTATCCGTCAGTATATGGAACTTCTGAAAAGCAGGTTTGATGAGGAAATGAGTTTTGACTTAATCATCAACAATTCTTCGGGTTTAGAGAAAAAGATTCCGTATCTGTCACTTCAGATGGTGACGGAAAATGCTATAAAGCACAATATAGCTACAATAGATAGCCCATTGGAGATTGTAATTACCGTTGAGAAAGAAGGAATTATCATTAAAAATACATGGCAGCCGAAAGCTGATGATACAGTACAGGGTGAGAAATTCGGGATTGACTATTTGAAACAGGTTTATGATTATTTTAAAAGCAATTCTCTTAATATTTCTATAGAAGGTGAATATTTTGTATGTTTTTTGCCTTTAATTGAGTGAAAATAAAATCCACTCACTCCTGAATTTTAACCTCTCACTCCCTAATACTATTGAGATGATTTCTTTACCTCTAGTTTTGCCGGTTGAAACTAAGATATCTAATAATTTGGAATGAATCGGACTATTTTAATGAAGAATTACAGACTGGCACTGTACCTGGGGCTTGCAATGGCTTCACCCACAGTACTCGCACAGAAAAAAGATACTGTAAAAACGAATAAGGAAAAAACTGATAAAGCAGATATTTCATCAAAAAAAACAAAAAAAATAGAAGACCTGATCAAAAAAGGAACCTATAAAAAAGGACTTTTTAATACGATTCAGGTTAAAACGGATGTTTATTTTGAAATTCCGGACAGTTTGATGGGGCGTCAGTTTTTGGTGGTCAACAAACTTTCTCAGGTGCCTATGCAGGTGAATGAAGCAGGTCTGAATAAAGGAATGAACTATGAAAATAAAGTCATTTCTTTTCACCGTGATACAGTAGCAAAGAAAGTGTGGGTTAAAACCGTAGTGCCACAGGTGTCGTCGCCTAAAAACGATGTCATTACAAAATCAGTGAAAGATAATTTTTCAGAGTCTGTGATTGAAGTTTTTGATATTGAAGCTCAAAACAACGATTCTACTTCGGTAGCTATTAAGGTCAATAAAGTTTTTGACGGTAATCAGAAAAGCTTTAATGATGTTCTGGCCAATGTAGGGCTTGGAGGTTCGGTAAAATCAAATCTTTCGTATATCGAAAATGTAAAAACCTTTCCTCAGAATCTTGTGGTGAAATCCCAATTGACTACATCGGTAAACGAAGGTGGAGTAGATCTTCCGGTAACCCTTGGAGTTACCAGTAATATTGTATTGCTGTCCAAAACGCCTATGCAGCCAAGGATAGATGATTCAAGAGTTGGCTTTTTCAGCGAAAAACACTGGACTTTCAATGACCGTCAGCAGAAGATGGACGAAAAACGCTTCATTACAAGATGGAATCTGGAGCCAAAAGATGAAGATAAAGAAAAGTATTTGAGAGGAGAGTTGGTAGAACCCAAAAAACCGATCGTTTATTATATTGATCCGTCAACGCCTATACAATGGCGCGAAAAAATCATAGCAGGAGTTTATGACTGGCAGGCTGCTTTTGAAAAAGCAGGTTTTAAAAATGCTGTCATCGCCAAAATGCCGGATGAAAAGGATGAAGATTTTGATATTGATGACGTAAGGTATTCCGTCATAACGTATGCTGCTTCACCTAAAGCCAATGCTATGGGACCTTCAGTTGTAGATCCGAGAAGCGGAGAAATTATTGAATCAGATATCATCTGGTGGCATAATGTGATGACATCTCTTCAGGAATGGATGAGAATTCAGACCGGGCCGATAGATCCGAAAGCAAGAGGAAACGTGTTCAGTGATGAGCATATGGGCGAGGCAATCAGGTTTGTATCCTCTCATGAGGTAGGTCATACTTTCGGACTGAAACATAATATGGGGGCTTCTTTCGCATTTCCTGTAGAATCTCTTCGTTCAAAAGAATTTACAGACAAAATGGGGGGAACGGCTCCTTCCATTATGGATTATGCCCGATACAATTATGTAGCCCAGCCGGAAGATGGAGTAACTGCCATTACGCCTAAAATCGGAGTTTATGATAAGTATGCAATTGAGTGGGGGTACCGTTGGTATCCGGATGCTGCATCTGAGAAAAAGGCCTTGAGAAATTTAATAGAAAAACATCAGGATGATCCTATGTATTTCTATGGTGAACAGCAGAATTATCTGGAAACCATTGATCCCCGATCACAATCTGAAGATTTGGGAGATGATGCGATGAAAGCGAGTGAGTATGGGATGAAAAACCTGAAAATCGTTGTTGACAACCTTTTAAAATGGACCTATGAAGATGGTAAAAGTTATACGGATGCAGGGAAATTGTATTTAGGGACAATAGGACAGTGGGACCTTTATACAGGACATGTGATGGCTAATGTGGGAGGTATTTATCTGAATAATACCGTTTTCGGAAATAATAAAAAAGCCTACGAAGCTGTGCCTGCCGAAACTCAGAAAAGAGCGGTTGATTATCTGATCAAAAACTCGATCAATCTTCCGGAATGGCTGTTCTTTAATCCGATTACAGAAAAAACATATCCCGTGAAAAACTCTCCGATGGGACCGTTCGAACAGACTCCGTATACACTGGCGAGAGGTATGCAGTATGGCAATCTGTATTCATTATTTATGGATGACCGATTGCTCAGAATGCTTGAAAATGAATTGAAACAGGAAGTTTCAGGTTCAAAAAAAGAAATCTACACGGTAGAAAATTTATTTGACCAGGTTAGGGGAGCGATTTTCAATAAAAAAGGAAACCTGACGATTCTTGAAAAAATGACCCAGAAGAATTACGTGGATGCACTGATCGTTTCGGTCAATAAATTATTTGAAAAAACAGCTGTCAAAGCATTAAAAGTTGATAATACCCTGAATATTCCCACGATCTGTAATTTTCATGAAGAAGAGCAGAATCTTAGGAATATCAACTATTCATCGATGAAAAGAGTATCTGAAGTAACGACTTACAAAAGAGCAGAGCTTCAGAAAGTATTAAACCTATTGAATAAAACTAAAAACAAAGGAGATGATGCCTCCAAGGCTCATTATGCAGACTTAATCATTCGTATTAATGAAGCCTTAAATAAATAATCAGTTATGAAAAAAACGCTAATACTTTTACCTCTTTTGGCAGCTCAGATTGCGTTGGCTCAGGAAAAGAAAACCATTACAGGAAAAATCGAAGACGGAAATACTTCGATCATAATAGCTGGTGCATCTGTAAAGATCGAAACACAGTCTGTCTCTACAAAAACCGATCTTGTCGGAATTATTGAAAGTGTATCTGTAGGTACAGTAACCGACAAGAACGGGAAGTTTATACTTGAAATCCCTGCTGACACAAAATCCGTACTGGTAAGCTATCCGGGCTATGAATCCAGAATTATTCAGATCAGTGAAGATCAGACCAATTATACTGTAAGGCTGGTACCGGAAGTTTCAGATAAAAATAAAATACAGGAAGTTATCATTACCGGATATCAGAAAATTGAAAAAAGAAAACAGACTTCTTCTGTTTCAACGGTTAAGATGGATAATATCAATCAGGCTGGTGTTGCCAGTGTAGATCAGATGTTATCCGGTCAGATTGCCGGAGTGGTGGTAACACCGGAGACCGGAGCTCCCGGAAGTCCTGCGAAGATCAGAATCAGAGGTACGGCTTCTCTTTCCGGTCCCCAGGATCCGCTGTGGGTGATCGACGGTCTTCCGCTGGAAGGAAATGATGTTCCGAATTTCAGTGATAAAGATAATATTGATCAGCTTCAGAATTTTTCCATTGCGGGGCTTAATCCTAATGATATTGAAGATGTTACGATCCTTAAAGATGCTGCAGCCACTGCTATTTATGGAGCCAGAGCAGCCAATGGGGTAATTTCCATTACGACAAAAAAAGGGAAAAAAGGAAGTTTAAAATTAAACTTCTCAGCAGATACTTTCGTGACTGCCCGTCCTGATTTCAGCAGACTTAATCTATTGAATGCTTCTGAAAAAGTTGATCTTGAATTGATGCTTGCCCAACGTACCGATCTTACCTATCGTACCGATAAAGGGGAAGTGATGAGGATTTTAATGAAAAATAACCAGCTGGATGCCTTCAGAACCGGTGGCTTAGACGGTTTAAACGGATTCACGCGCCAGCAGATTGACGGGTTGAGAAACAGCAATACCGATTGGGGAAAACTGTTATACAGAAATGCCATCAATAAGCAGTATGGGTTAAGTGTTTCCGGTGGAAGTGACCGTTCGGACTACTACTTCTCATTAGGATACTACGATGAAGAGGGAACAACCATCGGAACAGGTTTTAAAAGATATAACCTTACCTTAAAAAATAATTATAAAATAAGTGATAAATTAAATGCAGGAATATCTATTTTTGGTACTCAAAGCGAACGGGAATCGTTTGTAACAGACGCCGATGCTTCTATTAGCCCTGTAAATTATTCAAGAAACGCCAATCCTTATCTTACACCTTTCAATGCAGACGGAAGCTACCGATATGATCAGGATATTGATGGCTTCGAAAACAGGTATATTCCTTTCAACTTTCTGGAAGAAAGAGAAAATACAAGTTATACACTGAAGAATCATTCCTTAAAGGCCATTTTGGATTTAGAGTATAAAATCTCAAAAGAATTGAGAATTACATCTCAGCTGGGAATTCAGTATGATGGTAACCAGACAGAAAAGTTTGCTGCCCAGAATACCTATTTTACCAGAAAAATGAGAGAGGGAACACGCTATTATAAAGATGGTGCGTACCGTTATTTTTTGCCGGATGGTGGAGTAAAACAGAATTGGGATAATAATTTCTTCCAATACAACTGGAAATTACAGGGTACATACAGCACAAAGATCAACTCAAGGCATGAGATTGATTTGATGGCCGGAACTGAACTTCGTAAAACGGAAGATAATACCACGGTTACAAGAGCCTTCGGCTATGATTCTGTTACCAGAAGAGCTACTCCGATTGTTTTCCCAAGTTCGAGTTTTGCAGCAGAAAGAAAATATGAAACCTACCGCGAAATGCCGCCGATAGAAAATGCCTACGCATCAATGTTTGCAACGGCTTCCTATACTTTTGATCAGAAATATACCTTTTTCGGAAGTGTAAGATATGACGGAACCAATCTATTCGGGGTTAACAAAAAATATAAATATCTGCCGATATGGGCCATTTCCGGTTCGTGGTTAGTGACCAAAGAGAACTTTATGAAAGATCTTTCTACGATTTCTAATCTTAGACTAAGAGCTTCTTACGGTTTACAGGGAAATATAGATCGTAATACGTCACCATTCTTTATTGGCGAATACAGTGATGCCACGATACTTCCCGGAGGAAAAGAAAATATCATTAATGTTATCAGTCCGCCAAATGATAAACTTCGTTGGGAAAAAACAACCAATGTAAACCTTGGTCTGGACCTTGGAATGCTTAAGAATCGTGTAAACCTTACTGCAGATGTCTACAGTAGAAAGGGAACAGATATGATCAGCATGAAGGAAACTCCGCTTGAAACCGGATTTGAATATACAATGATGAACTGGGGAAGTTTAACCAATAAAGGTTTTGAACTGGCTTTATCAACCAGAAATATTGATAAAGAAAATTTCAAATGGTCAACAACCATCAATTTTGCTCACAACAAAAGCAGAGTTCTCAGCGAGCAGCCTCGTGACAATGCTTTGCTTCCTTCCCGAGAAGGACTTCCGGTAAATGCTGTTTTTGCATTAAAAACGGCAGGAATGGATGCCAACGGAAACCCAATGTTCTGGAGAGGAAACGAAAAAGTATCAGCAGAAGATTTCTTCAAATTATACGATGTATATGCAGATTTCCTTCCTGGAGAATTGGTGGATACCAAGCTTTCTAATGCGGAACTGAGAAGTCTTTTCACTTATGTAGGTGACAGAGATCCTAAGTTTACAGGAGGAATTATCAACACCTTTAAAGTTCGCAACTTTGATCTGACGATTTCAGCGGCTTTCAACTTAAAGCAAACGATTATGCGTACTCCTTCATACCGTGGAATGGAGCTGGACAGAGGAAGAAACTACACAAAAGATATCTATCAGGCGGGTACCACGCTTCCGGGGATTACAAGTTCGGATATGGACAGCAACCCGGGTTGGATGGCGAATAAATGGTTTGCCGACAACCGTTCCAATGCTTACAGTTTATTGGATGTATGGGCAAAAGAAGTGAGTTATATCAGGATCAGCAGCATCCGTTTAGGTTACACACTGCCTAAAGAATTTACAAATCCTATGGGAATCAGTAGTTTGAGGCTGAGCCTTGAAGCCCGTAACCTGTTTGTGTTCAGTAATGGATATGATGGATATTTTGATCCGGAAACGTATGGAAATATCTATGCACAGCCAATTACAAAATCAGTTACAGTAGGATTTAATATTTCTTTTTAAAAGTTAAAAAAATGAGAAAAATTACAACAATTATAGCGCTTGCAGTATTAAGCTTTTCCAGCATCGGATGCGATCGTTTTTTAGATATTCAGCCTGAAGGGAAAATCATCCCGACTACTGTTGATGATTACAGAAAAGTATTGACGTCAGCTTATTCAAAATATCCCGTTCACAGATCATTAACAGCTCTTCGTACGGATGAGATGAGTATTGATGAGAATACAAGTGATTTTATTTCCTATCGTGAGATCGCGATGTGGAAAGATTCAAATACAGATCAGGCTACCACAGAATTTCCGTGGGTAAGTTTCTATTCGGTAGTTTTTTATCTGAATCAGATTATTAATGAAGGAAGCAAAACCATGGCAGATTCCCCTGAAAAGAATCAGATTCTGGCGGAAGCGTATGCCCTTCGTGCCTATGTGTATTTTGACATGGTCAATTTATACGGGAAACCCTATAACAGTGCTACTGCAGCTTCAGACAGAGGCGTACCGATCAATCTTGAGATTGATCTTGAAAAAGTTTTAAAACCCGCCAGTGTACAGGAGGTTTACGATCAGGTGCATGCAGATATAGATAAAGCAGAAGGATTGATGATTGAAGAAAAACAGCCGTTGGGAATCAATTACCGATTTTCAAAAGCCGGACTAAATGCTCTTCAGGCAAGAACCGCTCTTTATCAGTCTGACTGGAATCAGGCTTTACATTATTCCAATCAGGCACTGGCCATTAAAGGTGATTTAAGTGACCTGAATACCACTTCCACAGCACCTAACCACTATGCTTCAGTAGAATCGATCGTAGCTCTGGACAATGCATTTAACAGCTCTGTTCAGAATTTATCTTTTGCCTCTTCAGAACTGCTTTCAAAATACAACAGCACCACAGACAAGAGATTTGCTCTTTATTTTGAAAAAAACGGAAGCAAATACAAAGTAATCAAGGGCGGAAGCTCCGATTTCAGAGTGTCTTTCAGAACTGCAGAATTGTATTTTATAAAATCTGAAGCTTTAGTTAAGTTAAACAGGCTGAATGAAGCTAAAGAAACGCTGCTTAAAGTTTTAAAAAACAGATATACGCCGGCAGGATACACTGTTGTTCAGAGCGAAATCAATGCTATGGACGATACAGAATTCATGAGTTTTATATTAGATGAAAGATTCAGAGAATTTGCACTGGAAGGGCAGCGTTGGTTTGATTTGAGAAGAACGAATCAGAAAAAAATTACCCATACAATTAACGGACAGGACTATATTCTTCAGCAAAACGACGTGAGATACACCATAGAGTTCCCGCAAAGTGCCAGAAAAAATAATCCTTTTTTATAATATACACTGATATTATTTTTAGATTAAAATTACGGCAAAATAAAAGGCGATAATTACAAAAAACGTCTAGTCCCGAAGGGATAATTTAATAAACGGTTGGATGAAATCCGATCAATAGAGTGTCGTAATTTTTTAATAAAATATTCATATTAACACCCCTGAAACCGCTTGAACGTAATTGTTTTAGCGGTTTTTTTGTACTTTTGTAAATGTTATGAAAGTTGCCGTTATAGAAGATGAATTACTGGCTGTAAATTATCTGAAAGATTTATTGAACAAACAAAATATTGTTTCTGTTACAGAAACCGTAGTTCTTCGTTCGAAAAAACAGGCAATAGATTTTTTTGAAAATCATTCTGTGGACTTGATTTTTATGGATATTCATCTCGGAGATGGGATGAGTCTGGAAATTTTTGAATCTGTGGAGCTTTTTACTCCTGTCATTTTCATTACAGCATTTGACGAATATGCCTTGCAGGTTTTCAGACATTTTACCATAGATTATCTCTTGAAACCTTTTGAAGAAGAGGATTTACATAAGGCGTTACAAAAATTCATTTCGATCCGTTCCAATTTCGATCCTGAGCCGGTACTCCAATCTATTTCCAGGCTGAGTCAGCCGGATAGCCCTGATATGATGAAACGTTTTATGGTCAGAGAAGGAAATAAACTGAAGTCAGTAGACGAAAATAATGTTGCCTATTTTTTTGCTTCAGGAAAATATCTTTTTCTGACAACCACAGATCATCAGACCTATATTTATGACGATACCATTAAAGATATTATTCAAAAGCTCAATCCACAGTTTTTCTTCAAGGTAAACAGGAAATTTATCATTCACAAAAAAGCAATTACCGAAATTATTAAACATTCGAGTCAGAAAGTGGAGTTAAAACTTTCTCCTGCTCCGGAAATCAATGCTGAGGTTTTTATAAGCAAAAGACAGATTGCCGAATGTTTAAACTGGCTGAATAACTGATCTTTTTTTTCAGTTTTATTGAAGTGAATAAAGAAGAATCAGCTAAGTTGATTTGATGTAGCCGTATTTTCCAATCTTCGTGAAGCAAATTTCACTTTCCTTAGTCCTCTAACAATAAAACGGATACGAATAATCTTTACTAAAAAAATCGGATAGATAAGCTTTTACATGATGAATAAAATGAAGAGGGAAAACTTTTACAGAACTGATGAAAATTGAGATCAGTGACTTATTATCCGCTTTATTAAGGATAATTATTATGGAAAAAAAGAATTAAATCTTATCTTTGCACCCATGTTGAGATGGGTTTCCATACTATGTTCGATGATTTATGTGCTTGCAACAACCAATATAGCGGAAGTGTTGAAGGTACCTGTCTTTGTAGAACATTTAATGGAATATCCAGGAAGCTTTTCAGAATTTTTTGTTGAACATTATGATAATCACAAAAAAGATGCTGACTGGGATACAGACCAAAAACTTCCATTCATCAATCCTCCTGTGGTACTGATGATTCATGCTCAGCTTCCTGAAACTATTTTTCATATCGAAAAAATAAAGGAAATTATTATTTCTAAAACAACGACTGTCTATCAGGAAAAAGACTTTTCCAGCAGTTATCTTTCACAGATTTTTCAGCCACCGCGCTCTTGTTAATTGATTTTAAACGTTATTATTATGCTTTGGGATTTTCCTTTAAAGCACTCATTTCTTGTTAATTATCAATTAATAAATTTTTCATGCTAAATAAAATTATTGAGTTTTCTGTAAAGAATAAACTCATTATCGCTCTGTTTACCATTGGGCTGATTCTGCTGGGAATATATGAAACAACAAAACTTCCTATAGATGCACAGCCCGATATTACCAATAATCAGGTTCAGGTGATTACCGTTGCACCTTCATATGGAGCAGCAGATATTGAACGCCTTGTTACATTTCCTATTGAGCAGGCAACCAGCAACATCAGCGGAATTACAGAGCTTCGAAGCTTTTCACGTTTCGGATTATCTTTAGTAACCGTTGTTTTTGATGATGATACCGATGTGTATTGGGCTCGTCAGCAAGTTCAGGAACGTCTGCAGCTGGTTCAGGAAAATATTCCCGAAGGAATCGGAAAACCAGAGCTGGGACCTATTTCATCAGGATTGGGAGAGATTTTTCAATATGTTGTAAGAGCCAAAAAAGGCTACGAACACGTTTATGATGAAACCGAACTGAGAACCATTCAGGACTGGGTGATTCGCCGCCAGCTGCTGGGAACAAAAGGCGTAGCTGATGTCAGCAGTTTTGGTGGGAAACTAAAACAGTACGAAATCGCTATTAATCCTAATAAACTTCAGGCTTTTAACATCAATATCAATGATGTTTTCAATGCTTTGGAGCAAAATAATCAGAATACAGGCGGAGCTTATATCGAAAAGAAAGAAACCGTACTTTTCATAAGGAGTGAAGGCTTGCTTGGAAGTTCTGAAGATATCGGAAATATTCAGGTTTCGAATACAAAAGACGGAATTCCTATTCATATCAAAGATGTTGCTGATGTGAAAATTGGCTTTGCAACACGGTACGGAGCTATGACGTTCAACGATACGGGAGAAGTTTCCGGAGCTATTGTTCTGATGTTAAAAGGTGAAAATGCCAATGAAGTAATTGGAAATATCAAACAGCGTCTGGATAAAATTCAGGAATCTTTACCGGAAGGAGTCGTTATTGAGCCGTTTCTGGACAGGGCTAAAATGGTGAACAATACAATCAGCACAGTGAAAACCAATTTAATGGAAGGGGCACTGATTGTTGTTTTTATTCTCGTTCTTTTCCTTGGAAATTTCAGAGCGGGCTTATTGGTCGCTTCCGTGATTCCCTTAGCGATGCTTTTTGCTATTATCATGATGAATATTTTCGGAGTCGGAGGGAATCTTATGAGTCTCGGAGCTCTGGATTTCGGATTGATTGTAGACGGAGCCGTGATTATTGTAGAGGCCGTTCTGCATCAGCTGGCTCATAAAAAACATTTCGGAAAAGACAATATGCTTTCACAGGCAGAAATGGACGACCAGGTTTCAAATTCTGCTACAAAAATGGTAAACAGCGCTGTTTTCGGACAAATTATTATTTTAATTGTTTATCTGCCTATTTTCACATTGCAGGGTATTGAAGGAAAGATGTTTAAGCCCATGGCGCAAACGGTAGCTTTTGCTCTGATCGGCGCATTTTTACTTTCACTAACCTATATTCCGATGATGAGTTCTTTGGTGCTGAGCCGAAAGAAAAAAGTAAAAGAAAATTTCTCGGATAAAGTGATGGGCAAAGTGGAAATCGGACATCAGAAATTGCTGATGAAAGCCTTAAAATTCAGAAAAACCATCATTGCAGCAGTTGTTGTACTTTTTGCCGGAGCTGTTTTTGTCTTGTCAAGAATGGGAGGCGAATTTATTCCGTCGTTGGAAGAAGGAGATTTTGCTGTAGAAATGCGTATTCTGCAGGGAAGCAATATCGAAGAAACCAAAAAAGCAACCACTCAGGCCGCTGAGATTCTGTTAAAACAGTTTCCTGAGGTACAGAAAGTAGTTACTAAAATAGGAAGTGCCGAAATTCCTACAGAACCGATGCCTATGGATGCCGGCGATATGATTATTGTTTTAAAACCTAAAAAAGAATGGACTTCCGCACATTCATTCCCTGAGCTTTCAGAAAAAATGAGTCATGCCCTGAAAGTGATTCCGGGATTGACAACCGGTTTTCAGTTTCCGGTACAGATGCGTTTCAATGAATTAATGACCGGAGCACGGCAGGATGTTGTCTGCAAGATTTACGGAGAAGATCTGGATAGCCTTGCAATCTATGCTAAAAAATTAGGTGGAATTATTACTTCAGTAAAAGGTGCTCAGGATCTGTATTTAGAACCCGTTGTCGGGGCTCCGCAGGTGGTGATTGATTATAACCGTGCCGAACTTTCACGGTACAATATTTCTGTAGCAGAAATCAACAGAGTGATCAATATGGCTTTTGCAGGGCAAATTGCAGGAGCTTTATATGAAGGGGAAAGAAAATTCGATGTAGTGGTCCGAATGGCTACTGAACAGAAAAAAGACATCACAAGCATCCGGAATCTACTGGTGCCTACACCAAGCGGAGAGCAGATTCCTTTATCGCAACTCGCAAAAGTTGAGTTAAAGGAAAGTCCGAATCAGATTCAGAGAGAAGATACCAAAAGGAGAATTGTTGTTGGCTTTAATGTTCGTGGAAGAGATGTTCAGACTATTGTGGAAGATCTTCAGCATAAGGTAGAGAAAGATCTGAAATTATCTCCGGGGTACACGATTTCGTATGGCGGTGCTTTTGAAAATTTAAACGAAGCTAAAGCGAGGCTTGGAGTTGCCGTTCCTATTTCTTTGGTGATGATTTTCCTTTTATTATTCTTTGCTTTCGGTTCCGTAAAACATAGTTTGCTGATTTATACGGCAATCCCCTTATCTGCTATTGGCGGTGTTTATTTTCTTGCTTTAAGAGGTATGCCTTTCAGCATCAGTGCGGGTGTAGGATTTATTGCTCTTTTCGGAGTAGCTGTCTTAAACGGAATAGTTTTGATCTCTGAATTTAACCGATTAAAAAAAGATGGAGTAAATAACCTGAGCAGAATCGTATTGATGGGGACCAGAATCCGTCTTCGTCCGGTTTTAATGACGGCTTTTGTAGCTTCATTAGGATTTTTACCAATGGCGATCAGCAACGGAGCGGGAGCCGAAGTTCAGAGACCGTTGGCAACCGTAGTGATTGGTGGTTTAATGCTCGCTACACTGTTAACATTATTCGTTTTGCCGATTCTTTATGTTTTATTTGAACGAATCAGTAAAAAGAAAAAAATTAAGAGAAGCTAAATCTTAGCTGAATGAAGTGCCGGCAAATGAAAAATCAAAACCTCAATTAAAAATATCGCCTGTGGCGTTTAAAATCAATAAAAAATGAAATTTTCAAATACTCATAACAAGCTTACTGCATTATTATTTCTGGTTTCCTTCGGAATGATCAGTGCACAGGAAAATATCACCTATGAGCAGGCTTTGGAAAAAGCTTTTCAGCAAAACGGAACTTTAAAAAATTCAAGATTAATTGCTGAATATCAGGAAAAATTAAAAGCCACTTATCTCGATATTCCACAAACGGAAGTGAGTGCCCAGATCGGACAGATGAATGGGATAGAAACAGATAATTCTTTTACGGTATCACAGCGTTTCAGCTTTCCCACGGTTTATACGAAAAGAAAACAGATGCTGGATGCAGAATGGAGCGCAGGAGTGACGGCTCAAAACCTTACAAAAATACAGTTAACAAAAGAAGTTTCCGATGTTTTTTACAGGGTTCTTACGCTTCAGGAAAAGAAAAAAATCATTGACTATATCAGTAAGCTCTACAGTAGTTTTGCCGATAAAGCCAGTTTAAGACTAAAAAAAGGAGAAGCTAATATTCTGGAAGAATCAACTGCGGAAATTCAACGGGAGCAGGCAAAAACTCAACTGGATATGCTTGAAAATGACCTTAATATTGCGAAACTTCAATTGCAGGTATTGCTTCAGTCTGAGCAGCAGTATCAACCCGTTTCTGAAAAACCGATAATGAATATTAATACTCAGGTTTCTGAAGAAATGATTAAAGAACATCCTGAGCTTCAGTATTTAAATCAACAAATTAAAATTAATGAAGCCGCGGCTCAGCTTGAAAAATCTAAGCTGCTTCCGGATGTTTTGGTGGGATATACGAATCAGAGCATGAAAAATATTAATAATAGTCGTTTTAATGCTGTTCAGGTCGGTGTTGGAATTCCTTTATTTACAAAAGGTCAGCGAGCACTGGCAAAATCTGTAAAAGCAAAGGTAGCTATTGCTGAAAATGAGTATCACCGAAAAGAAATTGAACTGAAAAACAGATTGATGCAGCAAATGAATAATTATACGAATCAACTGAAAATTGTTGAAAACTACGAGCAAAAGCAGCTTCCGAAATCCGAGACAATTTTAAAAACTGTTCAAAAACAGCTTGAAGTAGGCGAAATCGATTATTTAAACTGGGTGATTCTTACCAATCAGGCGGTAAAGACGAAGGTAGATTATATTGATAGTCTCGAAAGACTTAACCAAATCGGCGCCGAACTTAATTTCTTACTATCAAAATAACAGCAAAATGTATTTAAAAATCATATCAATATACAGCCTAAGCTTAATACTGCTTTTATCTTCATGCTCCGGAAAAAAAGAAGAAGAAAAAACGGTATATGAAAATAAAAAATTTGCAAAAACTGAACAGAATACGGTTCAGCTTTCTGCTCAACAGTTTCAGTCGGTTGGATTGACCACAACTGCGGTTCAGAAAAAAACAATGCAGAAATCTGTCCGCCTGAATGGTAAAGTAGATATTGCACCTTCACATATAAGCTCTGTTTCCAGCATTATGGGTGGACATATCAAATCGATTCAGGTGATTAACGGAAGCCATTTTAATAAGGGGCAGATTCTGGCAGTTGTGGAAGACCCTCAGTTTATCCAGCTACAACAGGATTTTCTGGTAACAAAGGCTCAGCTTGAATCCGCAAGGCTGAATCTCAACCGCCAGAAAGATCTTAACATAAGTAAAGCAAGCAGCGACAAAACCCTGCAAACCGCACAGGCCGATTTTGCAACATTAAATGCCACTTTAAAAGGTTTGGAAGAAAAGTTAAGGATTATTGGTGTTAATGCTAAAAGCCTCCATACAGGAAATATCAGAAGCAGAATTAATATTTATGCTCCCTTCAGTGGCTTTGTAAGTAAAATTTTAGTGAATAACGGGCAGTATATCAATCCTTCGGATACCTTGTTCGAACTCATCAATCCTGCAGGCTTGTTGCTTGAACTCAAAGTCTTTGAAAATGACGTGAATGATGTAAAAAAAGGACAGGAGATTTTGGTGTATAACAATCAGAATCCTGATAATAAATCGAATGCGAAAATTGTAAGTATCGTGCCCAGTATCGAAAACGGAGGCTCTTCGGTTGCAATAGCGAAGCTTTCGTCTCCCAATCCTGATTTTATCAAGGGAATGTACATCAATGCTGAGGTGAATATCAGCAGCAGATATACGATTGGTCTGCCGAATGAGTCTGTCGTTTCTTTCGAAAATAAAAATTATATTTTTGAAGACCTTGGCAATAAAAAATATCAGATGATTCCCGTCAATGTTGGGATATCAGACCAGAATTTCACGGAAATTTTAAAAGCAGATAATTTTAAAGATAAAAAAATCGTTCAGAAAGGAGCATACAGCCTTTTAATGTTACTGAAAAATAAATCAGAATAGAATAATAAATAACTTGAGTTCATAAATTATTATAATTGATAGCCATAAACAAGTCCGGATTTTTTTCGGACTTGTTTAGTTATTGCCGTACAACTGCTGTTTTTTATTCTAGAACCTGTATAAGCTTTTATTTTGAGCTTTTCCTGCTCTCCGCACTCGCTATTTTTATAATTTCGGCGAGCCTTTGGCTCGCCGAAATTATAAAAATGAGCTCAGACAAATGCTTTGATCAGGGCTAGGGTAGCAGTTATCTTTTCAGGATCGGAAAAATAACCACAAACTTTGTTACCTGCACCAACCAGACACGAATTTTTCTGCACGATTTAATAATAGCATCTTTAGATTTCTACATGGATAATAAACTTTATGAAAATAAATTCATAAGAAAAGTCAGGGAAAACTTTAAATAATTCTGATTCAAAAAAAAGACTTGTCACGATTTTGAACATTTTAAATGATCTTTTAGATACCTCATTTTTTATTTATAGTTCTAATTTTACAGTCTACAATAGTGGGTATGAAAAAAAGATTTTTACTGTTCTCTTTCGTGTTGTTTTTTGCAACTTTATGTGCTGGTCTTTTGGCGCACAAGGCGGAAGTGAATTCGTACCCGGATACTTCATTAAAGAATAATTTTCAGCAACAGTCAAATCATCAGAGTCATCCTGAAATTTATAATATTTCAGATCTTCAGGATTCTCAGGATGCTAACGATGTTGAAAAAATAAAATTTGATTATTCAGTTGTAGAACAGGAATGGTTAAGCTACTTTTTCAGCGACTGTTCTTTTAATATACCGGTTGCGGCCGTTCAAAACCGTATTTACATTTCAGCTCCGCGATACATTTTGTATCATTCTCTGCAAATTGCGGGCTGCTAATATTTTCCCTTTATTATATTGATTCTCTGATTTGTATCTGAATACAAGTCCACAAGAATCATTTTCATTTTTCGACTTTACATGGACTTCAAATTTGCCTTTTCAATAAGGCAGATAAGATACCGTATGTTCAATTTTAAATATTAAAAATATGCATTTAACACCGAGAGAAACGGAAAAACTTATGCTGTTCCTGGCGGGCGAACTGGCTCTGAAAAGAAAAGCAAGAGGTCTTAAACTAAACTATCCTGAATCTATCGCCCTTATCAGTCACTTTTTATTGGAAGGAGCAAGAGACGGAAAAAGAGTGGCAGAGCTGATGCAGGAAGGAGCCAATCTGCTTACCATAGATGATGTAATGCCCGGCGTGGCAGAAATGATTCACGATGTTCAGATCGAAGCTACTTTTCCGGACGGAACCAAACTGGTAACCGTTCATAATCCAATCCGCTAATACCTTATATTCATTATGATACCAGGAGAAATTTTCGTAAAAGAAGGTACAATTATCTGCAATGAAGGCAGAGAAACCGCAAAAATAAAAGTAACTAATACCGGAGATCGACCGATTCAGGTGGGTTCCCACTTCCATTTTTTTGAAGTAAATAAAGCGATGAGCTTTGACCGTGAAAAAGCTTTCGGAAAAAGGCTGAATATCGTTGCAAGCACTGCAGTTCGTTTCGAACCGGGAGAGGAAAAGGAAGTGGAGTTGGTGGAAATCGGAGGAACAAAAAAGGCAATGGGCTTCAATAACCTTGTGGACGGACAGGTAGATTCTGAAGAACAGAAAAAAATAAGCCTTGAAAAAGTGGAGGCGTTAAATTTTAAAAATCATTCATTATGAGTTTAAACGTAGACAGAAAACAATACGCCAATATATTGGGACCTACTGCCGGAGATAAAATCAGGCTGGGAGATACTGAAATTATCATTGAAATTGAAAAAGATTTCACACATTATGGCGATGAAGCTGTTTTTGGAGGCGGAAAAACCGTTCGTGACGGAATGGGACAAAATGTGACGGCAAAAAGAAGCGAAGGCGTTCTTGATCTTTGCATTACAGGTGCTGTTATCATTGACCACTGGGGAATTGTAAAAGCAGACATCGGAATTAAAGACGGTAAAATTATAGGCATCGGAAAAGCAGGTAATCCTGATACAATGGATGGTGTTTCTCCGAATATGATCATTGGTGCTTCTACAGAAGTTCATGGTGGAAAAGGGTATATCGTAACAGCGGGTGGAATTGATACGCACATTCATTACATCTGTCCACAACAGATTGAAACATCTCTTTATAGCGGAATTACAACCATGATCGGTGGTGGAACAGGTCCCAACGACGGAACTAACGCAACAACGGTAACTCCCGGAAAGTTTAATATGCAGAAAATGCTGGAAGCAGCTGAAGAATATCCTATGAACTTAGGTTTTTTCGGAAAAGGGAACTGTTCGGCTGAAGAGCCTATTGAAGAACAAGTGGAAGCGGGAGCTTTAGGTGTAAAAATTCACGAAGACTGGGGCGCAACTCCTGCCACTATCGATGCGGCATTGAAAGTGGCTGATAAATATGATGTTCAGGTGGCGATCCATACCGATACGTTAAATGAAGGAGGTTTTCTGGAAGATACGATGAGAGCGATCAACGGAAGAGTCATTCACACATTCCATACAGAAGGAGCTGGTGGAGGTCACGCGCCGGATATCATTAAAGCGGCAATGTATCCGAACGTGCTTCCTGCGTCTACAAATCCTACGCGTCCTTACACGATCAATACGATTGATGAGCATTTGGATATGTTGATGGTTTGTCACCATTTAAGTAAAAATATTCCTGAAGATGTGGCATTTGCAGATTCAAGAATTCGTCCGGAAACAATTGCTGCAGAAGATATTCTTCATGATATGGGTGTTTTCAGCATTATGAGTTCAGATTCTCAGGCGATGGGAAGACCGGGTGAAGTGGTTACCAGAACGTGGCAGACGGCCAGTAAAATGAAAGAGCAAAGAGGGGCTTTGGCGGAAGATGAAGGAACAGATAACGACAACTACCGTACAAAAAGATATGTGGCAAAATACACGATTAATCCTGCTATTGCTCATGGAATTTCAGAATATGTAGGATCTATTGAAGAAGGAAAATTAGCCGATTTGGTAATTTGGAAACCTGCATTATTCGGTGTAAAACCTGAAATGATTGTAAAAGGAGGATTTGTTATCGCTGCAAAAATGGGTGACCCGAATGCGTCGATTCCTACGCCACAGCCTATTATTTACAGAAATATGTTTGGAGCACACGGAAGAGCAAAATATGGAATCTGTGCGAATTTCGTTTCTCAGATATCTATCGACAACGGAACGATTGCAGAATATAAGTTGGAGAAAATGATTCTTCCGGTAAAAAACTGTAGAAATATTTCCAAAAAAGACCTTATTCACAACGATAAAACGCCTTTAATTGAAGTGAATGCGGAAAATTATAAAGTAACTGTTGACGGTGAATACATCACTTGTGAGCCAGCAGAAAAACTGCCGCTTACCCAACTGTATTATTTATTCTAAACGTACACAAACCTTATAGATTTTTAAAATCTATAAGGTTTCTATAAGAGCCTGTTTAAATTTAGTCCTAAAAAATACCTAAGATTTCGACAAGCTCAATCTGACATCGCCAAATTATACATTTAGTATTAGGATTGTCAGTCTGAGCCCGTCGAAGACAAGAGTGTTAATTGTTGGAAATCAATATAATAAAAATATTTTAAAGAAATTTAAACAGGCTCTAAAAGAACATCTAAATAATAACAGAAGTAAGTTAAAAATGAAAAACTTTAATAAAGCAGTTTTTTCCTTTGCAGTAGCCGGAATGTCGATATTTTCCGCAAAAATGAATGGTCAGCTGTTAGGCGGAATGAGACTGAAAAGCGATGAAAACGGACCAAAAGGTCAGTTTATGGTGTATGGCTCATTGGATTATTCAAAAGTGACGACCCCTTCAAGCAGCAGCAGTACGGTTTCAAGTGCTCCCATCGGTTTGGGATATTTTATCAATAATAATGACCTTATCGGAGTCAATTATGCGTATTCTCAAAATGCCGTAGATCATAGTGTGGTCTATAAACAGAATGAAGCCGGAATCTGGTACAGTCCGTCATTAATGCTTGGAAAATACTTCGTACTGATTGCCCAGGTTGATGCACATTACGTTTGGGGACAGCAGATTTCAGGAACAGCAGAATCAATGGAGAATTTCAACGGATACCGCCTTCGTGCTTATCCTTTGATTGGAATTCTTTTAGGGAGTGGCTGGGCTTTGAAATTCAAGTTTGCTGAACTTTCGATGTTGCAGACCAAAGCGAAAGAGGGCTGGACGAAAACATATGTTGCAGGAATCAGCGGTTCAACATTCGGGGTTGGAATTTCCAAGAATTTCGACTTCAGAAAAAAATCAAAAAAAGATGATAATTAACGAAACAATAGGGAATATTATCCTGAATCCGACAACGAAACCTGTTGATTATCTGGATTTGGAATGGTTTGAAACCACAAAACGAATTCAGCGTAAAAAAACCAGGTTCGGGACAGATATTGCCATCAAATTTCTGAGAGAAGGGCAGCGTCTACGAGAAGGGGATATCCTTTTTGAAGATGATGAAAAGGTAATCGCCATCAATGTTGTAGAGACTGAAGCAATTGTCATGTCTCCGGGTTCTCTGCTCGAAATGGGAACGGTTTGCTATGAAATCGGAAACAAGCATATTCCGCTTTTTATTCAGGATGATAAAGTGTTGTTGCCTTTTGAAATGCCGATGTTCAGATGGCTGGAAGCAAGCGGTTTTAAACCTGAAAGAGAATTTGTAAAACTGCTGAATCTTCTGAAATCTAATGTGGAACCTCACGGACACGGAAGTTTGGGTTCAACAATTTTTACTAAAATCTTAAAAATGGCAGCTCCGAAAGATGAATAATTTGAATCTACACTTTTTATCAGGATTGCTGCATTTGTCAGATCCTACGTTACCGATTGGCGGATACACGCATTCGAACGGCCTGGAGACTTTTGTGCAGCAGAGAATTGTTCATGACAGAGTTACGGCAAAAGAATTTGTTGAAAATATGCTTCGGTACAATCTGAAATACAACGACGGAGCTTTTGTAAAATTGGCGTATGAAGCAGCAGAACATGAAGATTTAGAATTGTTATTAAATCTTGATCATGAATGCAATGCTCTGAAATGTCCGAGAGAAATTCGACAGGCCAGCCAGAAATTGGGGGTAAGATTAATTAAAATATTTAAACGAAGGGAAAGTTTTCCTTTGATGGAAGCGTACGAAAAAGCGATTCAAAATAAAGAAGCGAATTCTCATTACTGTATTGTTTTCGGAATGTATGCCTCATTAATGAAAATTCCTTTGCATCAGGCTTTGCTGGGATTTTATTACACTTCAGTTGCCGGAATGATAACCAATGCTGTGAAGTTGGTTCCGCTGGGGCAGCTTGACGGTCAGGATATTTTGTTCTCACTGTATGATGTCATGGAAAAAGTAGCCTCAGAAACCATTGAAATCGACAGAGACTTAGTAGGGCTTTGTAATACTTCTTTTGACATCAGATGTATGCAACATGAAAGATTGTACTCAAGACTGTATATGTCTTAAGAAAATGAATGATGAATAGTGAATTCATTTCATGGTCAATTAAAATAATAAGGTAAAAAATTCCCCTCCTCTGGAGGGGTGGCGAAAATTTCAAAGAAATTTTTGACGGGGTGGTTTAAAAAGAGTAAAAGAAAGGAAGTTGGAAGATGGATGCTGGAAATTTACATGATTGAGAATAATTTTCATCAAATCACTGTTTTATTGCTGAGTAGAACGCCTTCGAACAAAAATACACACAACAAAAAATCAAAAAAATCCTAACAGATTTTGCGATTAAAAAACAAAATAAAAATTTAAAAAATGGAAAATAGAAAATATATAAAAGTAGGAGTAGCAGGACCTGTAGGTTCCGGAAAAACAGCTTTATTGGAAAGATTAAGCCGAAAAATGTTCGGAACGTATGATTTGGGAGTAATCACCAATGATATTTATACCAAAGAAGATGCAGAATTTATGGCTAAAAACAGCCTTCTTCCTCACGACAGAATCATTGGGGTTGAAACAGGAGGCTGCCCTCACACGGCAATTCGTGAAGATGCAAGTATGAATTTGGAAGCAGTAGATGAATTGGCAGCACGTTTTCCCGATATTGAATTGGTGCTTATCGAAAGTGGGGGCGATAACCTGTCTGCAACTTTTAGTCCAGATCTTGCCGACGTTACAATTTTCATCATTGATGTTGCGGAAGGTGAAAAAATTCCAAGAAAAGGAGGTCCCGGAATTACACGTTCAGATTTATTGATTATTAATAAAATCGATCTTGCGCCGCACGTTGGAGCCAGCCTTGAAGTGATGGAAAGAGATGCCAGAAGAATGAGAAACGGAAATCCTTTTGTATTTACGAATCTTAAAACGGATGAAGGTTTGGATAAAGTGATTGGCTGGATCAAAAAATACGGACTTTTAGAAGATGTTGAAGAACCGAATTTGGTAAGATAAATGGATAGTCATTTAAAAATTGCCGCAGGTTTCAAAAACGGAAAGTCTTATATCAAAGACCTGTATGTCTCGCTTCCGTTCAGAGTAGTTTCTGTGGGTCAGCGTAAAAATGACAACAAATTGTACCAGATGGTGATGAGCTCTTCTCCCGGAATTTTGGATGGAGACCATTATTATTTGGATATCAATCTGGAAAAGGGGGCATCGTTGCAACTGCAGTCACAGTCTTATCAAAGGCTTTTCAATATGAAGGATAAAGCGGTTCAGGAGCTCAATGTTTTGATGGAAGATGATACGTCTTTCGCATATGTCCCGCATCCCGTGGTTCCGCATGAAGATTCGAATTTTAAGAGCCAGGCCAGAATTGATATTGGGAAAAACAGCCAGTTGATCATCAGTGAAATTATTACCTGCGGAAGGAAGCATTACGGAGAAGTTTTTAAGTTAAAACGTTTCCAGAATCTGATGGAAATTTATCACGAAAACAAATTGATCATCAAAGATAATGTTTTAATCCAGCCTGATTTAATTCCTATCAACAGCATCGGAAATCTTGAAAAATATACTCATCAGGGAACGTTGATTTTTTACAGTACCAAAGCGGGTGTTGAAAAAGATAATCTTATTGAAACGATCGTAGAATCAGCCGAACAGTATAAAGACGAAATGGAAGTCGGGGTTTCGGCAATGGAAGAAAATGGATTTGTAGTAAGAGCTTTGGGACACGGCGGTGAAGTGATGTATAATTTTTTCCTGCACGTTCAGGATATCCTGTGGGATTTAGATAAAACAAATAAAAATGGATAGTACAGTTTGGGCACTTTTAATCAGTGCTGTTTCAATAGCTTTTATACATACGGCTTCGGGTCCGGATCATTATTTACCCTTCATTGTGATTTCAAAATCTAAAAAATGGAGTGGGATGAAAACGGCAATTCTAACCGTAGTTTGCGGGTTTGGGCATGTTTTCAGTTCGCTAATTCTAGGTTTTATCGGTGTATTTCTCGGGTGGCAATTGAATAAAATCTCATGGTTTCAGGATTTGAGAGGCAATTTTTCAGGCTGGGCATTATTGGCTTTTGGAGGAATTTATCTGATTTACGGATTGATTCAGGCGATCAGAAATAAACCTCATAAACATTTCGATGTGATGGGTGATGATGTTTACGTTTACGAACACAATCACACTGAAATGGTGATACCTCAAAAAAGAATAAAAGTAACACCACTCGTTCTTTTCATGATTTTTGTGATGGGACCAAGCGAGCCGCTGATTCCGTTATTATTTTATTCAGGAGTAAAACATTCCATGTCCGAAATTGCTGTTTTGGTGACATCATTCACGGTCACAACCGTTTTAACAATGCTCGGAATGGTTCTTTTAGGGCGTTACGGATATTCAACATTATTCAACACCGAAAAACTGGAACGCTATATGGGTGTCGTGAGTGGAGCTGTGGTAACAGTCTGCGGAATAGGAATGGTGTTTTTGGGATGGTAGATTGAGAAATGAGGAGGGAAGATTGAGGCTGGAAGTTAATGAAGACCAATTTTGAAATAGAGCTATCTGATTCTTTTCTCTATACTAAAAACATTGAACATTAAATTTTAAACATTGAACAATCAAAACGATGGACAAATTTTTTCAAAAATACCCTTTTATCGATCATGTCTTAAAAGGGGTTGGGCAGATTATGCTTCAGGAAAACCGATGGACAGGACTTTTATTCATTATCGGAATTTTTATGGGAAGCTGGCAGGGTGGAGTTGCCGTTTTGCTTTCAACGGCAGTCGGAACATTCACCGCCATGAAACTGAAATACGATAAAGCTGAAATTAATGCAGGCTTGTATGGTTTTAGCGCCGCATTGGTAGGCGTTGCGCTGGCATTCGTTTTTCAGGCAACAATACTGATCTGGATTTTGATCATTATTGGTGGCGCCCTGGCGAGTATTATTCAGCATTTTTTTATTAAAAGAAAAATTCCGGTATTTACCTTTCCTTTTATCATTGTGACCTGGGTTTGCATTTTTACATTGCATCATTTTACACAAATTCCACCGTCAGATATGCTTTCCGCTCCGGTTGGAAAAGTCGATTATGATGATTTTCTGACCTGTACCAATGGTTTTGGAGAAGTAATCTTTCAGGGCGGAATCCTTTCAGGAATTATCTTTTTTATTGCTGTTTTTATCAGTTCTCCGGTGGCTGCATTATATGGTTTGGCGGGCTCTGTAGTGGGTGCATATATTTCACATATTCATGGTGAATCAATTGATAAAATTCACATGGGATTATTTGGGTTCAATGCGGTACTTTCGGCAATAGTATTTTCAGGATTCAAACAAAAAGATGGACTTTGGGTTTTGATAGCTGTTGTCATCACTGTGGTTATTGATGACTTTTTAGTGGATAATAATGTATTGGATATCGTGGGTGGTGTACTCACTTTTCCTTTTGTAGCCGGAACCTGGATTGCACTTTTAATTCAAAAATTATTTGTTAAAAAAAGACAAGTTTCAAACTGAACCATTAAGAATATTGAAGAAGTTAAGGTTTATTAAGCTTAAATAGATATTCAACTTAAATTTTTTTAACAACTTAATTCAAGCTTAATGGTTAAAAATACGAAGTTTTCATCCATAGGAATGCGAATGTTCTCCTGAGCTTGTCGAAGGAACTTCCTTTATAAAAAATATAAAATTCAAATTGGCTTTAGCCAAAACTTAAAATAAAAAAATGAAGATTACTACCATAGCAGCCGTATTTCTGGCACTTTCTTTTCAAAGTAAAATTTTTGCTCAGGAAACAGAAAAACAGTTGCTAATCAAAGATGCAGACGATAAATTTCCTATTTCCGATGTACTGATACAATATGATCACGGAAATAGTCACACACATACCGGAACCGACGGTTCTTTTAAAGTTGCCATAAAATCGACTCCTGATACATTGATTATCAGTCATAAAGGCTACGATGAGGTAAAATGGCCTGTGACAAATGATGACGATAAAAATAAAGTTATTTTTTTACAGCACAAACCTTTCCAGATTTCGGAGGTTTCTATTAACCATCATTCTTTTTTAACGGCGATTACAAAGGTTGATTTAAATAAATTTCCGGTCAATTCTGCTCAGGATTTATTGAGAAAAGTTCCAGGATTATTTATCGCTCAGCATGCCGGTGGCGGAAAAGCAGAGCAGCTTTTTTTAAGAGGTTTTGATGCTGATCATGGAACAGATGTAAGTGTAAATGTTGACGGAATGCCTGTAAATATCGTGTCTCATGCCCATGGTCAAGGATATTCTGATCTCCATTTTGTAATTCCTGAAACGGTAAATAATATCGATTTCGGAAAAGGAGCTTATTATATGGATCGGGGAGATTTCAATACGGCCGGATATGTTGATTTCAAAACCTATGACCGTTTAAACAACAGTATGGTAAAACTCGAAGGAGGCTCATTTAACTCAAAAAGAATCTTGGGAATGTTTAATATTCTGAACGATGACAAAGGAAGAAAAAATGCGTATTTAGCAGCAGAATATAATTATACGGATGGTCCTTTTGATGTAAAACAAAATTTCAACAGAATCAATATTTTCGGAAAATATAACCAATGGATTACGGATAACGACTATTTTAATATTCAATTCTCAACCTTTAATTCGTCTTGGAATGCTTCAGGACAAATTCCGGAACGTGCCGTAGATGAAGGAATCATCGGGAGATGGGGAAGCATAGATCCAACGGAAGGTGGAAAAACGTCAAGAACAAATGTTCAGATGAATTTTAAACATATTATTTCGTCTTCCGAACAGATTGATGCCATGGCATTTTATTCTAAGTATAATTTTAATCTGTATTCGGATTTTACATTTTATTTGAAAGATAAAGATCACGGCGATGAAATTCAACAGACAGACGGAAGAAATATTTACGGTGCTGAGGTTAAATACACGAAAAGTTTTGCATTACCAAACAGTTCTTTAAATTGGATTTCCGGAGTAGGTTTCAGAAATGATGATATCGGAACATTGCAATTGAATCATGTGTATCACAGAGATTTAGTATTAGATAAAATGGCGGATGTGAACGGAACGGAAACTAATCTTCATGCGTTTTCAGGATTAATTTGGAAAACAGGGAAATGGACGATCAATCCGGCTTTAAGAGTAGATCATTTTATTTTTAATATGCATAATTTGCTGGATCCTGAGCAATTGCCTTCCGGACAGTCAAAAGAAGCGACAAGACTAAGCCCTAAACTTAATTTTTCTTATGCTCAGAATGACAACGTGATGTGGTTTCTGAAAACCGGAATGGGCTTTCATTCAAATGACTTAAGAGTTGTTGTTCCTAATAAAAATGAAAATACGCTTCCGTATTCTATCGGTGCAGATTTCGGGGTGAGGTTGCATCCCTTGAAATCGTTGATTATTACTCCTACTTTATGGTATATGGATCTGCAGCAGGAATTTGTGTATGTAGGAGATGACGCCGTGGTAGAGCCTTCAGGAAAATCAAGACGTTTTGGGGCAGATCTGGGAATCCGTTTTCAGCCATTGGAAAATTTTTATTTAAATGCTGATATCAATTATTCCCACGCCAGATTTATCGAAGAAGAAAAAGGAGAAGATTATGTTCCGCTCGCGCCTGTGGTAACGAGTACGGGGTCTGTAAACTGGGATTTTCTACACGGTTTTTCACTTGGCTTACAATACCGTTATTTAGGCTCAAGACCGGCTGTTGAAGATAACAGTATTAAAACGAAAGCCTATTTTGTGAATGATCTGATGCTTTCTTACAATCGTAAAACATGGGGTGCTAATATTCAGGTCAACAACTTATTCAACGTCAACTGGAATGAGGCCCAGTTTGCAACAGAAACTCAATTAAAAGGTGAAGCAGAACCCATTACAGATCTTACCTATACACCGGGAAGCCCTTTTGGGGTGAGGGTAGGTGTTTATTATAAGTTTTAGAGGCAGAGTGTAGGAGGTTTTTAGGATGAGTGAATTGGAGTATTTTATTGCATATAAAATCTTGTGTCTTTGCACCAACCAATAAATGCATTTTCATACTAAAATCCTCCCACACAATAACTCTCAAGCACCAGATCATAAAAAATGTCTAACTTTAATCATTATAATTCAGGATATGGAAATATTATCCAATTTTCAGTACAAAAAGCTTTTTCTTCCCAATATCACGGGAAAAATATTAGCAAATAATGCCGAGATACAACTGTATCGGTTGGAGGATTATCTAAAAGGAATTCTGATGCCGGTGATTCCGTATCGTACGACTTTCAATTTTATTATTTTCGTGACCAGAGGTCATATCAAGCAGTATCTTGAGAATGAAGAATTTCATGCTGAAAAAGGAGGTGTTATTTTCATTAAACAGGGAACGATTACAGCTACTTTAGAGCTTTCAGAAGATATTGAAGGCTTTTTTCTGGCCTATGAAAACAACGTGCTGTCTGAGCAGGAATTGCCCAAACATAAGTCAAGTATTTTTTTTATGACTCCTTTTCTGGAGCTGGATAGCCTGACGTACGGAACCATTACCCAACTTCTTCCGATCATGGAACAGGAATTGTGGATCAACGGGCTCAATATCAATGATATTGTTGTGACTATGCTGCACCTTATTCTTATAAAAATGTTGAGCGTAGATTCGAATATTCATCATAAATCGGCTACCCGTTCAATGGAATTATCCCTTCAGTTTCGTGATCTATTATTCAAACATCATGTTACGGAAAAGAAAGTGGTTTTTTATGCAGCAAAATTATCCGTTACTGAAAATTATCTGAATAAATGCGTAAAGAATGTTACCCAGAAGTCTCCAAAACAATGGATTAATGAAATTGATATCAATTACAGCAAAGCCTTGCTTCATTCTAGTAAAGATATTGCAGAGATTGCTTACGAATTAAATTTTCACACGGCTTCACATTTTACGCAGCTTTTTAAAAAAATTACGGGCATCACCCCGAAAATCTACAGAACCCAGTATCTTAAAGGTAAAGTATTAGATTAAAATTTTACTAAAAAACCCTTAAAAAGCAGTTTTAATTTACAGGTAAATGCAATCGATTGAATAAATATTGATGTTTGATGCGTTTTTTTTAATAAAAAGCCACTGATTGGAGAATTACGGCAAGTAATTTGTATCAAAATTATTGACTTATCCATCAAATCACCAAAATATTTAAAATATGAAATTCAAAGCGTATCATTTGATGATTGCATCATCTATTTTTTTTGCAAGCTGTTCGGAAAGTATCGATGAAAATATCGAAGAACCTGAAGCAGGACCTTCACTTCCTCCTGTAGAAACGAATCCTGCAAACACTACTTATTCTCCTGCATTTCCCAACCAGACGAGAGTTAATGGAGTAAAAACAACCACGCCTTATCAAACGGATGTTCTGACATCTTCACTTTCTGCACCTTGGGGAATTACAAGTTTGCCGGACGGAAGATTGCTGATTACCGAAAAAGGCGGAACAATGCGACTTGTGAGCAGTACAGGGACTTTAAGTAACCCGATTACGGGAATTCCTGCGGTGAACTCCGGAGGGCAGGGCGGACTTTTAGGATTGTGTGTTGATCCGCAATTTGACGCTAACAGAATGGTATACTGGGTTTTTTCTGAAAATGTTACCGGCGGAAATGTAACGGCTGTTGCTAAAGGCAGGCTTTCCAATTCAGAAACAAGTATTGAAAATTCTGTTGTTATTTACAGAGCTAATCCTGCTGCCAATGTAGGGACGCTCCACTATGGAGGACGTATTTTATTTGACAGCACCGGAAATTTACTGGTAAGCTCAGGTGAACGTTCTGATTTGTCAACGAGACCTTTGGCACAATCGGTTACTGCTGCTCTCGGTAAAATTGTAAGAATTACAAAAGAAGGTCAGCCGGCCCCGGGAAACCCTACCTTTAGTCAGGGTGGAGCATTACCGGAATTATATAGTATGGGACACAGAAATCCACAAGGTTTGGCGATACATCCTGTAACCGGGGAATTATGGCAGAGTGAACACGGACCAAGAGGAGGCGATGAAATCAATCGCGTTCAGGGCGGTGCAAATTATGGATGGCCTACCATCACTTATGGAATTGAATACAGCGGAGCCGTTATCGGCGGAGGTATTCAGCAACAGACAGGAATGCAGCAGCCTGTCTATTATTGGGATCCTGTTATCTCTCCAAGCGGAATTACATTCTATAAAGGAAATAATATTCCGGAGTGGCAGAACAACCTTTTTGTTGCTTCACTCAGCGGAATGCATATTGCCCGATTGGTAGTCGAAAATAATCTGGTAGTAGGAGAAGAGAGACTTCTTGCCGATCAAAACCAGCGTTTCAGAGATATCACTCAGGGGAAAGATAACGCACTATATGCGATAACAGATGGTGGAAGATTGTATCGTATTCGTAAGCAGTGAGTTATTGGTTCGGGTAGTACATTATAGGCGAGAGTTTTATTGTTTTAATGTATGAAACCCAGGTTTTCAGGAAATTTATTACGTAACAAATCTATAAAAGAATAAAGCCGCTCATTAATAGCGGCTTTATCGATTCTATACTATTTGCCATTATAAACTTTGTAAACTAAAGGAACTTTATTTGAATAAACAGTTCCGGTAAAAATCTTTACATCTTTTGAACTGTCTTTTGGCATGACAAAATATTTATCAATGATCTCTTTAGGAATATTTAATAATATTTGGAAAAAATAGGGCAAGTTATTTTCTAATTCATAAATTTTCACACTTGGATATGACGAAGCAATATAAAAAGGAAAATTAACATTTGTGCAAGATGACTTGCTCTGCTTTGGTTGTAAAATTTTTGTCTTTTGAAATATTTTATATGAAATTAAAATTTCTGTTAAGTCTTTTGACTTTATTTTATATTTTTTCTTAAAGTTTCTAAGATCTTTATCAGTTGGCTTTGTAGATTTATAATCTTCTGTTGTCCTAATATTTGCTATCCCAGATTCGGCTTTCATTAATGAGTTATCATTAAATACCCTATAATCAGGTAGCCCAAGGAAAAGGTCTTCTACAAACTCATCAGCAGCAGTATTGAATTCCTTATCATCAATCACGATATAATACGGTTTGTCAGATTTGTTAATGATGTCATAACAGACATTATTTACATCAAAAACAGAGTTTTTCTTGATAGTATCATTTATTATTTTGATTTCTATACCATTTTGACCATAGAATGATTGATGTAAAAAAATAACGAAGATTAAAAGTAAGAATTTCAAGGTTTTATATTTTTTATATTTATAATTTTCTATTTTAGATCGGGATGATCTTTATAGATGAATAAGATTTTATTTGAAACTAATGATCCTGTAAAAATCTTTGATTTTAGTTTCGGAAATAAGATATATTTTCTTAATCTTTTCTGAGGTATACTTAGAAATATTTGAAAATTGTACATTTTGCCATCTTCCAGATTATAAAGTAATGAGCCATCATCTGCAAAGGATTTATAAATAGGTAAATTAATATTCATACATACTGATTTATTTTCCTTAGGCTTTAAACTGACCACTCTTTTATTTATTTTATAGGAGTTGAAAAACTCTGACGGCTGTTTAAATAAAGTTTTATTGTTTTCGGTAAATAATGCAAGTTCTTTTTCTTCAACGGTGTCATTTTCTAAAGGCTCCCTTTGATATCCATAAGAACCACCGGTTATCGGCTTAATTAAAAGTTCATTTTTAAATATTCTAAAGCCAGCAATGCCAATGTCAGAGTCATCAACAGCCTCATTTTCTGAAGTACTGAAGCCTTCTTTATCAAAAGGGATTTCGTATTCATATTTTGAATGATTTTTGATATTAATGCAAATCTGATTGTTTTTTCCGGAATAAAATTCAATTGCTTTGCTATCCGCTAGTTCAATGCTTATGTTTTGAGCAAAGGATAGAAAAGGGCTTAATAAAAATAGTACATACCTCATTATCCTAATGCTATAACCTCTTTCCCATCGAATATCCATTTATCATTCACCTGTTTAAAATAAAAAACTTCAAATTTTGCACCAATTCCTAATGATTTAACAACCTCGACACACGCATAACGATTATTTTTACTGATTATAAGATTTACAAAAGAAATGTTTATTCTGTTATTACGTTTCGTAAAATCATCATGTTTATTTAAAAAAAGCAGATAATGACCTATTTTTTCAGGTATTTTTTTAATTTCAATGGTACCACTGAATATTTTCTCGTTATTTAAATTAAACTTATCCTGAAATTTATCGATCAGGGTTTGTTCATCAGATTCAATTCTGCCGACATATGGATATAATTCTGCCGATAATGGAGTATTAGCGATATTAAAATAATCTAAACCATCTAACAAGACAGGCAGGTTGTCTGAAATTATTCTATGTCCCAGCTGAGCTTGATCTTCTTTCTCCTGACAGGAACAGCATAATAGAATGAATACTAAAAATTTTAAATTTTTAAACATGTATTTCGTTTTTAAATAAATTTTCCCGATTAACCGTTATCAATTATCTAATTAAAAAAAGCATTTAAAAAAAATAATATAAAAGAGTTTTTTTTAAATAAAAAGCCGTTCCGAAAATTCGAAACAGCTGATAAAATTAATTTATTTTCTATTGAATCACAATACTTCTTGTTCGTACCGTATGTGCTGAGAAATACCCTAAAGCTCCATTGCTGATGTTGCTCGGAGGATTGGAAGGGGTAACGCCGCCACCCGGACCGCCGCCATTTGAAATCTGAAGTAAAGCAGAGTAAAAAGTATAGACATTCTCATCAATACATTGCATTTCTACATGGATAGTGTCACCCACAGCTACTTTTATATCGTCGTCATCTTCATCATCGTTGGGAAGCAGTAATGGTCTTTGGTTTGCCGCTCCGTTATTCACATTATCTGAGAATTCCTGAAAATATTTCTTAGGATGATTATTCACTGTAAAACTGAATAAGTAACGGTTTCCCAGTGCCGGAGGATCCATGAAAACCGGTAAAAGCGTGTAGCTTGTTTCACCACCGATCATAAAAGAATCCTGTTCCAGATCATCAAATGAAACAGCCTGAGGCATAGTGCTCTGAGCTGTGTATTGTTTTCCTTCGGCATCGATTTTTAAAGTATATGTTCTGCCGGAAGCACCTGTGAAGGTAGACGTTTGATAAGTTCCGTTGCCTATATACTGTAAAGTTTCCGTTTGTCCGGTATTGTCACTTAATATAACGCTGGCATTTTCAACGGCAGGGTATTGATTTCCTTCTGTAAACGCTACAGATTTAGTTATTTTAACAAAATAAGGTCCAGCCTGATCAGTGACATTCCCTTCGATAACTATATTTCCGCTCTGATCATCCAAATCCAGATCGATCTCCTTTTCACAAGCTGTTAAAGTAAACAGCGATAATAGTATAAACAATATATTCTTCATGATCTAAAATTTGAAATTATAAGTGATATTGGGAACCCAACGGAATAGGGAAGTCTGCATCGCCCGGGTAGTTCCCGGTTTGTCGGGGTTGTCTTCAAAATTAATAGTATATGCATTTTCTCTTCCGTATACATTGTAAATACCAAATGACCACGAGCCTTTAAAACGCTTATTACTGCTCGGTTCATACGTTGCGCTAAGATCCATTCTGTGATAAGCAGGCATTCTGTCTGCATTTCGGCTGCTGTACTGGAAGATGGTTTGTCCGTTCAGTTCATATTTTCCGGTTGGGAACGTAACGGCATTTCCTGTACTGTATAGGAATAATCCGGATAAAGACCATTTTTTATTCAGCTCGTAGGTTGCCACAACGGAAAGGTCATGGGTTTTATCCATTCTTGCATTGTACCAGTCGTTATCATTGATGCCGTTGATTTTTCTTTCTGTTTTTGACAAGGTATAAGAGATCCAGCCTGTCAGTTTTCCGCTTTTCTTTTTGGCGATAAGTTCCAGTCCGTAAGCTCTGCCTTTTCCGAATAAGAGCTCACTTTCTACATCTGCAGCGGTATCAAATGAAATTTGTGCTCCGTTTTTAAAATCAATCTGGTTTTGCATTGATTTATAGTATACTTCAGCATTTAATTCATAATTGTTATTCCTGAAATTTCTGCTGTAGCCGACGCTTATCTGATCTGCGATTTCCGGTTTCACACTGTAGCTGCTTCCGATCCACTGATCGGTAGGATTTCCGCTGCTGCTGTTGCTTAATAAATGTAGGTTCTGCGTGTTTCTTGAATATCCTCCTTTGACGCTGCTGACCTCATTGATACGGTAATTGGCTGTAATTCTGGGTTCAAGATTGACATAGGTTTTTCCAAAATCACCTTTTTCCAGAGCTTTAGAGTCTGTTAATATTCCATTTTCATAGGTGTTATAGGTGTCGCCACCCAGAATACTGAATGAAGAGAGCCTTAAACCATAATTAACGGTAAGTTTATCTGTAGCTTTAAAATCATCATTAATATATAGGGCGTTCTCCCAGGATTTTCTCGGATTTCTCGGAAAGCTGCTTACACTTGTTCCTGAAGCACTGCTTGGCGTGATGGTGTGATAAATAGACTGTAATCCGAAACGTACAGAATGTTTATTTCCTGCAAACCATGTGAAATCCTGCTTCAGATTCCAGTCTTCAATCTGGGAGTCCAGTCCGAATGTATTGTTGTTGCTGTGAAGGCTTACATTATAGTTATAATTACTGTAAATTAAAGAGGTGTTTGAAAATAATTTGCTGTTAATAATGCTGTTCCAGCGAAGCGTTGCTGTTGTATTTCCCCAGTCTGTTGAGAAGGTATCTCCCAATCCCAGAACATCTCTTCCGAAATATCCGGACAGATACAGACGGTTATTGTCATTGATCTGATAATTGGCTTTTAAATTAAGATCATAGAAATACAGTTTACTGTCTTTAAAATCTTCGGTTGATTTTAAAAACAAATCGGCGTACGTTCTTCTTCCCGAAACGATGAATGATGATTTTTCTTTCTGAATAGGTCCTTCAACGCTCAGTCTGCTGCTGATTAATCCGATCCCTCCGTTGACATTGTAGTCTTTGTTATTTCCGTCTTTCATTTTAACATCCATCACGGAAGACAGACGGCCTCCATATTGAGCGGGACTATTTCCTTTGATGATACTGGCATCTTTCAAGGCATCACTGTTGAAGGTGCTGAAAAAACCCAGTAAGTGCGAAGCGTTATAAACAGGCGCTTCATCAAGTAATATTAAATTCTGATCAGTAGCACCGCCTCTTACACTGAATCCGCTGCTTCCTTCACCATTGCTTTTGATTCCCGGAAGAAGCTGAATGGTTTTCATAACATCTTTTTCACCAAATAAGACAGGGAGTTTTTCAATATTTTTAATGCTTAATGTTTCGGTTCCCATCTGAGCAGATGTCAGATTTTTATCTTTTCTGATTCCTGAAATAACAACTTCATCAATTTTTCCTATTTTTTCTTCCTCTGCATCTTGTTTTTCTTCAGGATTAAGCTGCAAATCGAGTTTCGTATTAGCATCAACCGTTACGCTTTGCTGAAAATCTTTATACCCCGGATTAGAAACAATGACTGTGTAATTTCCCTGCGGTAGAGATAAGGAATAAAAACCGTATTCATTGGCAATAACTGAGATTGTGGGATCTTCAGCTACTTTTACAGTGACTCCGATCAGTAGTTCTCCATTTTTGTTATCTTTTACGGTGCCGCTTATCGAGTACTTTTGTTGCGCAAAAACGATTGTGCTGAAACAAATTGCTGCTGCGGAAGTGGCAATTTTAAAGGATAATGTCTGCATTTAGTATGTTTAAAGTAAATAAAAGTCTAAAAATATTAAATATAAACTTATTAATTCCATGTTTGGTGAACGGAATGTGAATTTATATTCGCAAACCCTTTAATTTTCATGGATTTTTTTAAGTTGTCAAGTCTATAACTTAAATTCTACAGAAATATTATTGAGTTTTTAAAATTTCATCTACTTTTTTTAAATAAGGGTCTGTACTTTCCAGAAATTCTTTGTCTGTCTGCTGTACAGGGATGTGGGGAATAATACCGCTGCCTCTTTTCTGATCCGGAAGTATCTGGGCATCCTGTATCACATGTACAATCGAAAAGCCGGTTTGAATTCCGGTGTTGGGTAATTCATAAACCAGCGGCAAGTGACCGTTATGTTCGTAGTATCCGCCCACAGTTTCTCTTCCGATAACAATGGCATTGGTATAAGATTTTATCAGCGATGCCAAATGAGATCCTGCTGAGGCTACATTTTCATCAATCAGTAAATAGAGTTGTCCTTTAAAAGTTTTCTCATTAGGAAGAATCAGAACGTTTTTATCATCAGCCCAGTAAAATTTCTCCTGAACACTTTTCGGATAAATCTGTTTTAGATACGTATCGACTCCTTGCCCGTCTTTCACGCCATTAGAAAGCAGAAAAGGAGTGATAACAAGCTTTTCCTTAAGCGGAATTTTATTAAATTTTGTGTATGCATACTGACTGTCACGAAATGGGCGCTCCGTAAGATAGGTAAAGACTTTTTCGTATAAAGCTCCGGCACCTCCAGTATTTCCTCTTAAATCAATCATTAGATTTTCTATTTTCTCTTTTTCCAGAGTGATCATCATCTGATCAAGAAAATCACTGAATTTTTTATAGGCAGGATCTTCTTTACCAACTGCAAAATCAAAACCTCTTACAGAAAGCCGGTAAAGATTTTCTCCATCTTTGGTTAAAGCATATTTCTCTGCATTTAATTTTTTATTTAAAATAAGAGAATGACGGTCCTCCTGAAGTTTTTTAGCCTTTTCAAGAGAAATTCCGGGCAAGGTAATCTGTTGAATTTTGTCATTCCACCGATAGCTGACCGTATAATTTTTATGGGTCCCGAATTCGATATAAAATTTATCCAGCATTCCTTTCTCGAAGCCATTGGCTTCTTTGTAGCCTTCAGAAAATCCGTCAGAATAATAATACTGAGAAAATCGGAGGATCATTTCTTTAGACGAAATATTGTTAATGGAAATGATTTCTGCAGAAAGTGGAATAGGGGTGCCCGCTGAATTTTGAAGCAAGCGTCCGTCCAGATTTTTTAAAGTGATCGGTAAATACTCATTTTTCTGAGTCAGATAATAGGAAGCGTGATTGGGAAGATCTGTAAAGTTATGGCAGCTTCCTTCAAATACGGTAAGCTTGACTATAATTTTATAAAAATCAAAAATGTGCTGAGCTTTTTGAGTCTCTTTTTCAGCCCATTGATAGATACTGTCAATTTCTTTCCTGCTTCTGTAAACGTAAAGTCCGGAATTTGCCTGCTCGCGGATAGACCGGAAGATTTTTAAATCCTGAAGGTATCGATCTGTACTCAGTTTTCCATCCAGAGCAGAGGTGTTTTTTGATTCTTGGATGCCAATAGTGATATTTTTACTTTTTTCCACATAAGATTTTGCCCAGATTTTAAATTCATACTTTCCATTTTTTTCTGGAGAATAATAAAATCTTTCGACCGATTTTATCCCTCTGGAATCGTCCTGATCTTTTATCTTTTCCCCATCTTTGAAAACAGCCAGTGCCAGATTAGCATGATCTGAACTTACAGAAATCCAGGCTGGATTTTTTGATTTTGGAGTATATCGGATGGTGTCTCCCGGTGATAATTGTAAATTAGTCTGCGCATCTACAGATGGAATCAAAAATAAAAAGGGAATAAAGAGTAATTTGGACATCTTAATTTTTTTGAATGGCTAAGATACAAATTAACCAATCCGTGAAGCAAAAATGAAATTTCGATTATTTTTTTACTTAGAATTTATTTTAATTTTAGTAAATGTTTTTTCAAATATTGAAAATGATAATCGCCATCCTAGCCCAGATCGAAGAATTTGTTTGAGCTCATTTTTCATGTTTCGGCGAGCCAAAGGCTCGCCGAAACATGAAAAATAGCGAGTTCTTAGAGCTGGAAAAAGCTTCAGATAAAAATTTAAACATACTCTGAAATGAATTTATTACTATAAAAAAATCCTATCCGCAAAAAAGGATAGGATTAACAACTAAATATAAAGAATCGCATTACACAATAAACAAAGATGCTATTGCCTGTGCGTCACTTCCACTGAGAACTTCATCATAAGCTGCAGAGCCCGCCGCAGCTCCAAAAGCCGTAGCGGTATTGAATCCGGCCTGCATGGTAAGATCTTCACCTGCATATACAGGATTGGTTGCCGGTGGCATATTTCCTCCGTTGGCAAGCTCTATCCAGCCTTTATTGGCTCTCATTCTGCGTACCTGAGAAGCGTGTCTGGCTTCCACCGAATGAATTTGTAAGGCAGCCTGTAAAACAGCCTGGTTAGACATTACATTTCCCGCCTGTCCTTTATATGCTCTTACACCAGTGTCTTCAAAAGCCTGGGCTAAAGTTAAAAACTGACTGTAATTGGTGAAAGGAGTAAAGTTTCCGCCTGCCGTAAAATCAAAAGTTGGTTTTGCACCGGGAGTTACTCCTAAAGAAGTCAATGTACTTTTCAGAAACGTAACGTGTGCTGATTCGTGCTTTGAGATTTGCATAAAAACGGTACGGTCAGCATTCGGAATTAAACTTAATGTTGAAAGTCCTATTTTATAATACTCATCTTCCAGATATTCTAAAACCAGAGCCAGTTGCAGGGCATCTGTTAATGCACTTTTATAAGTAGGTCCGGAAACTGTCTGGTTTACCGTTTCAGCTTTTGCAGGGGTCGACATGAATGTTCCTAAACCAAGAGGGACTGCCGCAACAGCTGCTTTGGTACCGAAATCTTTTATATTCGTAAGCGTTTCTAATCTTGAAGCTTCAGTCGTGAAGAATTTATCGTTAGAAAGTCTGTCTAATAATTTTAAAATGTTCATAATAATAGATTTTTAAAGTGAATGATTAGTTAATACCTCTTTCTTTCCATGTGAAAGGCGTTTTGAAAAATCCTCCAGCTGCTGTTACAACATCTTTTGGCTCTTTGGCAACGTCCAGTCCGTTGGCATCGATCACATCATCACCGGAAAAATCTGCAGATCCGGGATTGATTAAATTTCTTATGGCTGAAGCATGTCTAGCTTCCACCGAAACAATTTTTCCGGCTATTACAAGATACGTAGGATTGGTAATATACTTTCCGGCACCGTTATAGGCTGCTACTCCTGTATCTTCCAAAGCTTTTGCTGTAGCCAGAACTGAATTCCGGTCATTGAAATTCACATTCGGGTATTGGAATTCCAGAGTAGGCAATATATTTGAAGTCGCACCACTGATAGCTGCTTTAAAGAAATCTCTGTGGATCACCTCGTGATGATAAAGATCTGTGAAAACTTCTTTTTCGGCACTTGAAATTCCGGTATAAAAGTTATTAACGACTTTGGTATAAAAATCAGCTTCAAGCTGCTCAAGGGCATAGGCATAATTAAGAATACCCACATCACCGGATCCAAGGTCAAAAACATTATTATCAATGATCTGAAAATCATCGTTATCATCGCAGCCTACTAATGCGAGACCTGCCATTGCAAGACCTACACCGCTTAGTTTTAAAAAATTTCTTCTTCCTGTATCTAAGGTTGCCCCCTGATTAGAAACATTAATAGTTTTTTTCATAATATTATTTTTTAAGTGTTAGGTTTATATATCGTGAATATGTGTTTTATTAATTAATCTCTGAAAAAGCTTAAAAAACAGCATAAAAATTATGCTGTTTAAAAACTAATAAAACCACTTACGGCATCAGAACCGTATCTATCACATGGATAACTCCGTTGGACTGATTAACATCAGCAATCGTTACTTTTGCACTATTTCCTTTGGCGTCTTTGATATAAAGATCTTTTCCTTTAGTCCAGAAAGTCAGTTCTTCACCTTCTACCGTTTTCATTTTGCTCATCCCGTTTCCTGCTTTTACGGCCGCCCAGATTTCTTTTGCGCTATATTTTCCTGCAAGAACATGATAGGTTAAAATTTTAGTAAGCATTGCCTTATTTTCGGGCTTAACTAAGTTTTCAACAGTTCCTTTCGGTAATTTTGCAAAAGCTGCATCTGTAGGAGCCAAAACAGTAAAAGGTCCTGCTCCCTGTAACGTTTCTACCAATCCGGCTGCTTTTACAGCTGCGACCAGTGTTTTGTGATCTTTGGAATTGACAGCGTTTTCAATAATATTTTTTGAAGGATACATGGCAGCGCCTCCTACCATTACCGTTTTTTCTTTCATCGTTTGTGCAGTTAGGTTTCCACTGAAAGCAAATGATAATGTCATCATTGCAAAAACTGCGATTGTTGATCTTGTGTTCATTGTATTGATTTTTTTATTGTTGTATTTGTTTGATGTTGTTCTAAAACCATTTACGACCTTGGTTTGAATTTAGATTTAAAAAAATCAATAAAAATCACAAGTGATTGAAAAACAGTGGATTAAATTTTGTTTTTAATGCCGATGTCTTGCTTTTTTATTTATAAATTTTCAATATTTAGCCAAAATCATTGAATATTTAAAAGAATTATTAAATATTGTTTGTTATAGATTTTATTTTATTACATTTGGATTGAAAAATATTCGTTATTAAAACAAACTATTCGGAAGAGCAACTCATCGTTTTATTGAAAGAAAAAAACGAAGCCGGTTTTCATCATTTGTATGACCACTATTCTGGTGCGTTGTATGGAGTGATTCTCCGAATTGTACAGTCTAAAGAATACACCGAAGAAATTATTCAGGATGTATTTGTCAAAATCTGGAACTCTATCCATCAGTATGATTCTACGAAAGGAAGATTTTATACCTGGATGATCAATATTGCCAGAAATACAGCCATAGATTATTTAAAATCAAAAGGTTTCCAAAACGAATTAAAAAACCAACCGCTTCCGGATTTCGTATATAACTCTGCAGAACTTTCAACGACTAATAATTCTTCCGATTTTATCGGTTTTAATAATGTTCTTGAAACTCTGGAGGTTGATAAGCAGGAGCTTATTGACTTGGCATACTATCAGGGATATACCCAAAACGAAATATCCGAAAAACTGAAGATACCGCTGGGAACGGTGAAAACGAAGATGCGGAATGCACTGATAAAATTAAAGGATTTGCTAAAAGATTATCAATAAATTGAACACTAAAGAATACATATCATCCGGAATTATAGAATCTTATATTCTAGGTTTTGCTTCTCCCGAGGAAGCAGGGATTTTGGAGTGTGTGATGAAGAACAATGCTGAAGTAAAGGCTGCTTTTGAGGAAGCACAAAAAACATTGGAAGATTTGGCTACAGCTCAGGCTGTAACGCCTCCAAATGATTTAAAATCAAAAATTTGGAATAAAATTAAGCAGGAACAGACTGTTGAAGATACACAACCTGTAGTTTCTACAGATATTCCAGCTGCAAAGCCTCAGGAAGAAATCCGAATTCAGGGGAATAACAATTGGAAAGTTTATGCCATTGCGGCATCAGCTCTATTTTTAGTAAGTGTTGCCGGAAATCTTTTCTGGATGAATGATCAGTCTAAAACTAAGGCTACGATTGCAAAACTCCAGACCGAACAACAGTCTCAGAACATTGCCTATCAAAAAATGGAGCAAAAATGGAAGATGATGTCAAATCCGGATATGAAGATGGTTATGCTGAAAGGTGTTGAAAAACACCCTGACACAAAAGCCATGGTTTTCTGGGATAAAAACTCGAAGGAAGTATATCTGAACGCCGAAGAGCTTCCAAAAGCTCCTGAAGGAATGCAATATCAGCTTTGGGCAATTGCTGACGGAAAACCCGTGAGTGCAGGAATGTACACTGAAGAAAAAGACAGTAAAATAGTCCTTGCTCATATTCCGAATGCACAGGCTTTTGCGATAACTCTTGAAAAACAGGGTGGAAGTGAAGTTCCTACTATGGAAAACATGTTTGTAATGGGAACGATATAAGAATTACAGTGAAAATTATTTATAAAGGCTGTCCTTATTTGGACAGCCTTTTTTTTATGATGAAGTTGTTTAAACTTTTAATTTAGCTGCTTTTAAATGCTTTGTCATCCCTGTAAATATCTAAACATAATATTAGAAAATAATCTTTAACAGGATGTTACAGATGCTTACCAATACATAAAATAACGAGTGCAAATAGCAGGAGAAAGATCCTCAAAAAATAAAAATCTCCTGCAATAAGCAGGAGATAAATGAACATAATATAAAAAATAATTGTTACTTACAATCAAATGTTCGTTTGAACAATATATTCAAATACAGAAATAATAATTCCTGTGTTCTGAATTGTCATTTATTTATGTTGTGGGGATTAGTTACGCTAACTTTACGTTAACCGCGTTTAATCCTTTGTTACCTTCTTGAACATCAAAAGTTACTTTATCGTTTTCACGAATTGTTCTTGTGCTTAATCCTGAAGAGTGTACAAAGATGTCTTTGCTTCCATCTGCTGGAGAAATAAATCCGAAACCTTTTGTTTCGTTAAAAAATTTTACGGTGCCTTCTTGCATTGTAATTATTGTTAAAAATTGTTGTTGTACTTATTTTATTATTTGTATATCTACTGCTGAGAAACCTTTTGGAGATTTTTCTTTTTCGTAGGATACTTTATTTCCTTTTTTTATGGGTTCATTGCAATTGTTATTATGGAAGAACACATTTTCTTTGGTGTTGTCTTCTGTAATAAAACCATAACCCTTTTCACTGAAAAACGTAACGATACCAGATTTTCTAACTTCTTCCTCTTCAATAGGAGCAGCTCCCAGCTGAATTTCTGTTAGGTTTACTTCCTCACGGTGTGTAGGAGGTGTAGATGTTAATCTTCCGTACTCGTCAACATATAAAAACATATCCGTAAGATCTTTGCCTTTATTGTTATTTTCTTTACGTTCTTCGCGTCTTAACGCTTTTTCTTTTTGCTTTTGAACTTTTTTCTTGAAATTTTCTTTTTTAGAGAAAGAATCCCCCATAAATTATATTTGTTTTTAATTAATATATTGAAATGTTTTATTTTGTTTTGGTGTACTCAAAATAGACAAGTCTTGTATTGTATCGTTAGTCAAATCAGTTTTTTTTTCACCAAAATAAACTGGCTGCTCATTAGCCTGATCTATTGATTGTTTTGGACTTACTGTAATTTCTACAGGATTTTTTAATATACCCTCTGCAAACTTTCTGATATGATTCTCCATTACCGCGGAGAAAAATAAGGTCTGTTTCTTTTTAGGAGTCAGTGCAAGGATTGCTTTTAAATCACTTACAAAACCCAAGTCAAGCATCTTGTCGGTTTCATCCAGAATCAGTATTTCGATTTTTGAAAGATCAATATGTCTTTGACTTACTAAATCTAGTAATTTTTCCGGAGATGAGATCAAAATATCTACTCTTTTTCTCAGAGCAGCAAGCTGACTTCCTGTTGATGCTCCATCAATAATGGAAAGCAGCGATAAAGGTAAATATTTGCTGTATACTTTAATATCTTCTTCAATCTGTAGTACTCTGTCGCTGGTTGAGGTTAATATTAATGTTCTTATTTCTTTATGTTCGGTTGTGTTTTTCTTCAAAAGTTGCAGGACCGGCATTGCAAATGCTGCTGTTTTCCCGGAACCTGATGGTGCACATCCTAAAATATCTCTTCTCATTAAGATATGTGGAATCGCGGAATGCTGTATTTCCGTGGGCTTTGAATACCCCGTTTCTGTGACAGCACGAATAATTGGATTTATTAAATTTAAATTTTTAAAACTCATTATAAATTATTCCGGATTTCCGGTTTTGTGGACTAAATCCTTTTATCAGGATCTAAAATTGGTGTATTTTATAAATGTTTAAATCAAGAATGAACGATTCTTTAATTTATCATTTACTTTGCTTTTACTGAGACAATGGTATTCAGTCCGGAATATAATTGTTTGAGTTTGCAATGGCGTGTCATTCTTTCATAACATGTCTTCATCTATTCTGTTATGAAACTAACCTTCCTTTTAAAAAAGGATGCAGACTTTGTATTTGCTGTTTGTATTCTGAAATTTCAGTTGGCCGTTGTTCATATTCATTCTATAAATGTATAAGGTTGAAAATTGGCAGCTGAAAAAGCAAAACTGAAAGAAAAAATTGGGATTTTAAACTATTACAGAATAGCAAAGGCAGAGGCCTGTTTATATATGCTTTGCAAATGTACGATAAATAAACGGGATAACGGCTAGTTTAAATGATTGATTATCAAAAATATATTTATATTCAGAGTTATTGATGCCATTTTTCCTTCATATTAATAGCCTAAAACTCCCAAACAGATATGTCAGGAGTCGATTTCTCTTTATTTTGAAGAATTATTTTTAGTATAAAATTTTTTATAATTTATTTTTAAAATTTATAAACAAAGGCATTAATATTCATTCCTGCACCTACCGAAGCAAATAAAACAATATCATTTTTTTCAATCTGATGCTGGTGCAGTTCGTCCTTAAGGATCATCGCAAGCAGGGAAGGAATGGTAGCGACACTGCTGTTTCCAAGTTTATTGATGACCATTGGCATGATATGTTCAGGAACCGGACTGTCGTATAACTGGTAAAACCTGTTGACAATAGCTTCATCCATTTTTTCATTGGCCTGGTGGATGATGATTTTATTAAGCTGATTAATGGAGTATCCACTGTTATCAAGACATTTTTTCATCGCCTCAGGAACATGGATCAAAGCAAATTCATATATTTTTCTGCCATCCATTTTGATATATTTCGTATCCGGACAGCTTTCATTGTTATATGATTTTCCAAAATATAGGAAATCTTTTTCTTTCAAAGTATAAGATGCCGATAAATGCGATTGTATTCCGGATTCATCATCAGCAGCCTCTAAGATCACAGCCCCCGCACCGTCAGCATAAATCATACTGTCTCTGTCATGGATATCGACCACTCTTGAAAGGGTTTCAGCGCCTATGACCAGACATTTTTTTGCAATCCCGGATTTGATGAATGCATTAGCCTGTATGACTCCCTCAATCCATCCCGGACATCCGAATAATACATCATAAGCCACACAGAAGTTGTTCTTGATTTTTAAAAGATGCTTTACTCTTGAGGCAAGACTAGGAACGGTATCAGACTGTATGGTACCGAAACGTACATCACCGAAATTATGAGCAAATATGATATAATCTAAAGTTTCAGGATCGATTCCGGAGTTCTCTATAGCTGCCTGAGCTGCAATTAATCCCAAATCTGAGGTTACCTGATTGTTACTGGCGTATCTTCTTTCTTCAATACCCGTAATTTTTTGCAATTTGCTGGTAATCGAAGCATTGTTTTCTTTTAATGCAATCCCCTCTTCATTTAAAAATAAGTGTTTATCAAAAAATAAATTGGTAATGGTTTCTGAAGGGATGTAGTTGCCTACACCTGTAATTTTGCTTGTCATCTAAACTTTGATTTTCAGTCTTTTATGTTGAGTAGGCTGAATAATTCGGTAAATATAACGATTAAAACCTAGTAATTACAGGTTTCTCAAAAAATATTTACAGTTTGTTTGTGAAATTGTTTTAACTTAAAAGAATTTTTAAATTTAAATGAATGATTTTAAGCATATTTTGAATAAAATCATGTATTATTTAACACATAGTTAAATTTAAACTCATATTTTTACAGCAGTGAATTTTAGTTGATGGGAATTTAGAAGGAAACATTATTTTAATCAAACGTTAAAAATGATCAAAAAACCTTTGCACAATTTCCATATTCCTGTGATGGGATTAGCTTACACGATAGACAGTCCTATTCGTGTGGCACAATACGGAATATCTTCCGTTGTATCTATAATTGATGATGAGATTGTAGAGAAAATGAAAAACTTTTATAGTAAAAAATTCAATTTGCACTATGGAAGTATTTCGACAAAAACAGATGATTATCGAGCCAAAAGAATTACAGCCTATCTGGATATGGTAGACGATATCGTCAATGAAAAATTTAAAGCCTTCAAACAGGAGATTGCAAAAAATAAAACTGCACTGAAAAGCTTTGTGGAGATGCTTCCCAATACTTCAGAACTGAAAAACGGATTACAGAATCTGTTGAATCAAAAGGAAAATTTTACCGCTTCAATTAAACATTTTATTGAAAAAAATCTTGCTCCTGGGAGTATAGATGTCAATATTATGACTAAAGTTGATAAAGACAATTTTAAGAAAAAAGAACAGCTGCCTGTTATTTTTAACGACGCACATGCTTCTTTACGTGGTTTTGCAAACAGCAAACTGTCTTCTTCTCTGGTCCTTTCTGCGGGAATGAATCCGCGTTTATACAGTTATATTGAAGAATTTGATGATTTTTTTCCAGACGAAAACGGAAGCCTAAAAAAGAAAATTATTCTGAAAGTCAGTGATTTCCGGTCGGCCATGATTCAGGGGAATTTCTTGGCTAAAAAAGGGCTTTGGGTTTCAGAATACAGGATAGAATCCGGTTTGAATTGCGGAGGGCACGCTTTTGCAACAGAAGGTCTTTTGCTTGGACCTATTATGGAGGAATTTAAGCAGAAAAAAGGGGAATTGATTCAGTCTGCACACGCTTTAATGGTCGGTGCTTTAGAACAGAAAGGTAAATGGTCTGTTTCGGATCCTCTGGAAATGAAAATTACGGTTCAGGGTGGGGTAGGAACCTCTGAAGAGCATGATTTTCTGCTGAAAAATTATAAGGTAGACAGTGTCGGCTGGGGATCTCCGTTTTTACTGGTTCCGGAAGCTACTTCTGTAGATCATGCAACGCGGGAATTGCTTGTGCGGTCAAAAGAAAAAGATTTTTATTTAAGCAATATTTCGCCTTTAGGAGTTCCTTTTAATACTGTAAAGGGAACATCAAATGAAATTTTCAGACAAAATAATAACCATAAAAACCGATATGGCAGTTCGTGTCCTAAAAAACTGCTGGCATTAAGTAAAGAATTTTCCCCCGAAGGAATTTGTACGGCATCCAAAAAATATCAGGATATTAAACTTGGTAATCTGGAGTCTGAAAAAGAATATTTGAATCCGGAACAGTTTGAAAAAAGAAAAAAAGCAATAACAGAAAAAGCCTGTCTTTGTGTAGGTTTGGTGAATGCCGCGTATATGGAGCAGAATCTTGAAATAAAAGGTGAAAAACAGGGCGTTGTGATTTGTCCGGGACCTAATCTCGCTTTTTTTGACAAAGAAGTTTCTCTTTCTCAAATGGTGAAACATATTTATGGTAATACAAACATTCTTCCTGAAAATAATCGCCCGAACATGTTTATCAACGAACTAAAAATGTATGTGGATCATCTGAAGAAAGAGATTATCAATTTTTCAGACACGATCACCAATTCGCAGTATAAAAAGTGGAACACCTTTAAAGAAAACCTTTTTAAGGGAGTGAGTTACTACGAAGATCTTTTTGTGGATTCAGGCTTTTTTAAACAAGAATTAAACACGATTAACAGTCAGCTTCAGAAGTATAAAATGATGCTGTCGGAAATTGAAATTCCAATCGTGGAAAAATAAATACTAAAAACTCCTTCAAATCCTTAAATCTGAAGGAGTTTTAATTTTAAAATAAAACTTATCCGTTTCTTTTTTCGGTCTACTGAAAAGCAACTTCAATATTAAATAAGGTTGATTAATAGAATCGTAATCTGAACCCTTGTGTATGGAAGATAATTGATTTTCACGGTAATTATATTTTTCATTTTTTGATCTCAAACCCTATAAGGTTGAATCATGATGTATTTTAGCCTTTATGATAAGGGCATCCTGGAGGTGGATTTACACTTTCAACAGCCAGCGACGAAGAAGTTGTTAAGCTCATTCCCGTAGGAGCATTGAAGAACTGTTCTTCAATCACTTTTCTTTGATCTGCAGGAATATCCTCGATTTTACGAAGGGTGTTGACCTGGATGTGAGGCCAGCTTGTAGTACCACCGTCATTTCCGAAATCGAATTCAAAGAATATAATTTGTTCATATTGAAGCTGAAGAATTTCTTTTCCGTCTTCGATCACTGTTTCAATCCATAGACTGAAATCCACTTCAACAGTGGGAACAAAACGGTTAACAAAGGGAACATTCAAAATTCCTCCCTGTGCCCCGGTTTTCTTTTTTGATGATAATTTAACAAGAACATAATTATCAACTTTTTGTCCGCTCAAAGTATCTCTTAGTCGCATATCAGGACGTACAGAATAAGGATACAGGTCATCAGCAAGTATTCGCTGGGTATAGATTTTATTAGATCCCGGATCGTTTTTATCAGTCAGTGTTTCATGAACCCAGGCTGGTGCGGGTTCGTCAAGATTGATAGGATCTGTAACACTTGCTCCTGCGCCACCCATTGTTGGTGAGATAGCCAGATGAGGAGGATCCCAAGTTTTATTGCCGGTAGGGAACTGTGGAGCGCCGTTTCTAAGGTAATATACTTTATTATTTATACTTTCGGGTGTAATATCTCCCAGCAGGGTAATTGTACTTCCGTGAGGAATAACTCCACTTCTTGAGATCGAATAATCTGGGATAAAATAAGGTCCGGTAATTCCATCCATAGGCTTGATTTCCTGTGCTGGAATGATTTCATAATATTTCTGACCCTCTTTTAAATCGCTTAAAAGGATGTATGAAGAATTGCCGTTTTCATTTTTTACTTCAACCAGCGGCTCGTTTCTGTATTCTCCTGTGTATCCGTAGTTTTTATAATCTTCTTCAGAGAAAGCATGAATTCCGCGGTCTTTTTTAATCGTTTCTTCAGTAGCAGCATAATTGTAAACATCGCTTAACCAAAGATACATCCCGTTTTCTTCGTGGATGCCCGCATATTGTAATTCAGGATTTCCTTCTACTTTGTTTACGCTTTTAATGGTTTGATCATATTTTATGGCACCACAAAATAATTCGGTAGCACCACCACGATTACGGACACCGCCGGGAACAACTTCGAATGTCAGTTTTTCAATATACTCTTCACTGTCAAAACTGAATTTACCGGGAATGGTACTCGGATTGGTACCCGGAGAAGGCATAATAGTCGTGTGGATTCCACTTCCCAGTGAGGGTCTTTCTATGTTTTGATTATAATTGGCATTGTAGCTTACCCATGTGCCATTCAGTGCGGCAAGAATGCCATAATCAACATTATTGGCTATTTCCTGTAAATTTTCTTCGCTGAAAGGTCTTACCGGATCATCGATAAGTAATTTTGAGTAACCGTCCATAAGATTAGCAAGATAACCTTTCTGTTCTTGTGCCGGTGCTGAAGTTTTTAAAAGTTGGCTTCCTTTTTCAAAACTTTCCTTTTTTCTTTTTAACATGGTCTATTGTTTTTTATGATTATTAATAAGTAGGATATTGAAAAGTTGGTCCTGCATTGTATTGAGAATCCAACGGCTTTAGAAATTCAATGAAAGTTGCGATTTCAATCTGACCTGAAATATGTTCGTAATAGGTCTCTGTCAAAGCTGTAGATTGTAGTTCGTTTACTGAAAATCCGGTGAGGGATTCTGAAATCGACCTAAAAATGTCAAAATAATAATCATCAACGTTGAAGATTTTGTTAGTAATCATTTTCATTAAATTTAAGGTTTTGTCTATCGGTGTTTAAGAAAGTGCATGCTGATCATGTCCGTTGAATGAAAGACGGATAAAAATCAACTCGTAATTATTCTGGGTAACTAGCCTGGAATAGCGTATTCGGTCGTTTTCTTAATCATACGTATCAGTTTTTATTTACATCAAAATTAGACAGATGAAACTGCGGTAATTTCAGTATTTATACGTAATTTTAAGATGATAGTCTAATTTAAATTTAGTCTAGATTAATTTAATTAACGTTTTTTTGACAAAAAATATAATGATTAATTCTATTCTGGGGTAAGGATATAAACTGAAGCGTCTTTATTTAAATTTTAATAATCCGTCGGTCAGGCATTTCCATTGAATTTTTGCAACACCCACTATTCCTCCGATTGCTATTAATAAACTTCTGATTTTATTAAAAAAGTCGGTATTAAAATTAGGAGTTTCATTTCTTCCGTAAACAGCAGTTTTTATAAGATTATGTTCCCAAGAAATCATAAACGTAGACGTTGCCTCTGAAGAATAGAAATGGGCAATGTGTGTATTTTTATCCTGAGGAGAGGAAGAAGGACTACAGTTGATGAGTATGGTTTCGGAAATATCGGTATTTTCTTTTTTAATACAGATAATTTTTACCCAATCATATCCTTTAGCTTCAGTATTTCCCGGACCGGGAATATCAATACGGATAAAATTTCCTATTTGTGGAATATCGTTTATAGCGGTGCCACAATCATTAAATAATTTGAAATCAGCTAATTGATCACTACAGAAATTTTGCCATTGATTTATAGAGAAAAATCTTTTTTTCAGGATCTCAAAATGCTGCCGGGCAAGAAAGGGACTATCAAAATAATGCCGACTTTCGGTATCATGAAAGCCTCCTTTTTTTTGTTCGGGTATACCGGAAATTTGCTTTGCTTTCATTATGATAGATAATAAATGATTAAATAAAAATACTGTTTTCAGAATTTTGAAGATATGACCGGGATCATGAAATAGATATTATTTTTTTTATTATTTAAAGATATAGTTTTTTAAGTATTTGATATTTTTATGGGTTTAAAACAGGCGTTAATTAATTATAATGATTATTTTTGCAATTATTTTTATTAATTCTAATTAAAGAGGTTTTTATGAGGCAGATATTCTTTTCCTACCATCGCGATTTTACAATTGTTTTTGCAGATCATTTTTCCGTTAAAAACCATCAGTTCTTTAATTAATCTATATCCAAAATTTATATTCCGATAAATGAAGAAATTCGTTGCAAGCATTCTGATGGTTTGTGGAGCTGTTTCTATACATGCACAGACCTCGTCAGAAAAAAAAGATTCTATAGACGTGCAATCGATTGAAGAGGTGGTTGTCACTTCTTCTTACGGAACCAAAAAACTGAAAGAAGAGGTAGTAGGTTCCATTGTGACTCTCACCGATAAAGATATCAGCACGAGTCAGCCTTTTGAAAGTATTGACAAAATGATCGCGGGTCTGGCACCGGGGGTTCAGATTGTAAATAATTCTGAATTGGGAAAACCTGTAAGCATTAATATCAGGGGATTAGGATCACTGGTGCCTATTAATGGAAATTTTGGTACGTCTACACAACCGTTAATCATCGTAGATGGTGTGATCATAAGGGAAGATAATGGTTTTGATCAAGCCTATTTTGATGGCTCGGAAGCTAATTCTGAATTAAATATCAATCCATTGGCAAGATTTAATTCTGATAATATTGAAAGCATCAATATTTTAAAAGATGCAGCAGCAGTTGCGTTGTATGGAGCAGAAGCTGCTAATGGAGTCATTTTGATTACAACAAAAAAAGGACGAAAAGGAAAAGCGACTTACTCTTTTTCTACACAATATGGAGTGTCTCAGAGTATCAATAAAGTAAAATATCTGAATGGTCAGCAATATGCTCAGCTCTATAATGATTATTTGAAAAATAATAATGCAAGCAGCTCCGGATATCCATGGAATGGAACAGATGTCAACTGGTTTGAAGTGATGAATGGTAACGGAGACTTTTCCAGGACCAATTTTACAACAAGTGGAGGAAATAAATATTTTACCTACAGAGTAGGTTTGGATTATTCCAAAAATAATGAATCAAAAGTTCTTAATTCTTTAGAAAAAAAAGGAATTGATGCAAGTGTAGGATTTGATTACAAGAAATTAAAAATCAGTCTGTATACAGCTTATAATAACTTTGAAAAAGATCAGCCTAATACATATTTTAATTTCATACTGGCTCCTGTTAATAAAATATATAATGATGATGGAAGTTATGCATCCAGTGGTTTTAATGGTAACCCCAATCCACTTCAGGCGACTACCCAAAATATAAGTAATGTTAAAAATAATTCTTTAATTTCAAGCTTAAACGTAAGCTATGAGCTGGCTAAGGGGTTAAAAGTAAGTAGTTTATTTGGTGCTGATCTATCCTATAAAAATAATGTAAACTGGAAGTCAGGACTTAATGAAAGTGGAATAACGGGTAAAAATTTTGGAAAAAGCAGAATAAATACTTCTGACAGTAAAAAATGGAATTGGAGTACACATCTTTATTATGAAAAAGATTTTCTTAAAAAACATCATGCGGATATTTTGATAGGTATGGAATTACGTCATAACAAAGATTATAAAGAGGTTAACATAGGAACCAATTTTGAAGACTTTGCAAATTATCAGTTACCGTGGAATTCTATTAATACTCCGATTTTCAAAGCTCTTACTGAAGAAAACAGTGGGAGAAGCTTTTTTTCACAGTTGAATTATGATTTTAATAAAAAATATTTTCTTTCTGCAACAATAAGAAGAGATGAAAGTTCTGCTTTCGGAAAAGATATCAATGCAACTCTTAATGGAGGAATTGGTGCTTCATGGTTGATTTCAAAAGAAAATTTTTTGAGTAACAATAAGGTTCTGAGTTTTTTACGTTTACGTGCTTCTTGGGGAATGACCGGGAATTCAAGAATCGGAAGCTACAGATCATCTGGTTTATATAAAGTATCTTATAATGGTTTTGACTACAATTATGATTATGCTTATCCGGATACCAGTTCTCCTCCTAACAGAGAACTTTCATGGGAAAGAAATGAAAAAATCAACTTGGGGTTAGATTTTAGTATTTTAAAAATATTGGATTTTACGGTAGAGGTATACAGAAATAATATATCCGATATGATTCTTAATCGTGATGTCCCTCCTGAAACGGGGTATGGTAGTGCAGAAATAAATGGGGCAGCAATGTATAACCAAGGTATCGAATTTTCTATGCGTGGAAATTGGTTTACCAAGAAAAATTTTAAATGGAATACAACATTTAATATTGCAACCGTAAAAAATAAAGTGACTGATCTTTTTGGTTTGTCCGATAAGTTTTCTAGTTCTACATTGGCACGTGCACAGAAAATAGGATCACCTACATCTGCAATCTGGGGATATCAATGGATGGGAGTAAATCCGGCAAATGGACTTGATACATATTTGGTAAATGGAGAACTTAAAGATTATGGACAATTTACAGCGAATAATGAATTGCAGTATACCATTATCGGAAATACTCAACCTGATTTTACAGGAGGTCTTAGCAACAGGATAAGTTATAAGAATTTAAGTATGACATTTCTTATCAATTTTGAATGGGGGGGAGATGCTCTGGTCGGTTCAGAATTGATTGATAAGTACAGTAATTTGGTTAACAGAAATATGAGCGTCAATGCATTGGATTATTGGATGGTACCAGGTGATATTGCAGAAAATAGAAAGCCTACCAGTAAAACAACAATTCCAAATACGAGCAAATATGTTTATGACAATAGCCATGTCAAACTTCAAAATGTCAATATTAATTATCAACTTCCTCTAAGTACTATTAAAAATAGTTTTATAAAAAATGCAAGCATATTCATAGACTGTACAAATGTTTTGTATTGGTATAAAGAAAAATCTCCAACCGGTAAAAACGGAATTCGTGAGTTTCGATATTTATATCCTGAAATGAGGACTTTTAGCTTTGGATTTAAAGCTAATTTTTAAAATTTAAAGATAATGAAAAAAATATTCTTTCTATCGTTAGCATTATTGTCTACAGTTTCCTGTAGAGATTTTCTTGAACATGAACCTGTGGAAACAATTTCTGTGAATACACAGTTGTCTACAAAAAAAGGTGTATTGGAAGCTTTAAACGGAGCGTATTATAGTCTTCGTTCTACCTATTTTTCTGAGGTGGGTTATACTTATGGAGATTTACTATCCGGTAACCTGAAATTTTCCCCAAGAACTAATGGAAATATATCAGTTGCTACCAATATTCAAAATATTTATCAGTTTGATGACGAAGCGTCAGAAAGTGACTTAAATTATTATTATAATGACAATTATTCTATCATTAATAATCTTAATCTAATTTTGCAATATGTTGATAATCTAACAGATGCTAGTGAATCTGAAATTAAAGAAATCAAAGCTGAGGCTCTGGCATTAAGAGCGTTTGTTCACTTTCAGCTGTATAAACATTATGCCCAGAATTATACCTATACATCAGATGCTTCTCATTTGGGAATTGTTTATAATACAGCTCCTCTAAAAGTTGGGGTAGACTATCCTTCCAGAAAAACCGTTGCAGAAACTTTTACGTTACTTGAAGATGATATCACTCAGTCATTGAATTTCATTCAGCCAAATCATGCAATTCCTGTAGGAGAAAATAAAAACTTTATTAACCCCACGGCAGCAAAATCAATCGCAGCAGAAATTGCACTCTATAAAAACGACTGGCAAAAAGCTTATGATTACAGTAATGAAATTATTTCAGGTTCAGGATTTAGTCTAACGATCCAAAATGAATTAATATCCAACTGGGCTACTGCTGAGACTATTTGGGAAATTGGAGAAAATGCAAATGCATCACCTCTTCAAAGTCTTTATAATGTGGGATCTGGTAGCTCTTATGCAAATTATGTAGCGTCTGATGATATCTATAACTTGTATACATCCGATGATTTAAGAAAAAATCTTTTTGAAGTAAAAAGTTTAAAAACAACCGGTAGTACCACTAACTTACCCTATAATTTTACAATAAAGTATAAAGAAACAACTAGTAATTTAGTCTACAGATTAAGTTTAATCTATTTTATCCGAGCCGAAGCAGCGCTCCACCTGGGAAATACAACACAAGCTTTAAACGATATTAATACAATCAGAAACAGAGCCGGATTGTCTTCTTTATCCTCTGTTTCGATTGATGTTTTATTGGAAGAAAAAAGGAAAGAGTTTGTCTTTGAAAATCAATATTTCTTCGATTTGATGAGAAATCATAAAAATATCGTAAGAAATAACGGCTGTATTTCAAATAACTGTAATCCTACTTATCCTAATAATAAATTTGTAGTTCCTATACCTCAAAAGAGCCTGGATCTTAACAGCAATATGCAACAGAATCCAGGATATTAAATCTCATTACCTCTTGTTCATCTTTAAGGAGGTTTTTTAGAATATTTTAAATGTAATACTTATTTTTGTTGAAATTAGCCGGAAAAATGAAGAATGCTATAAGCTGGATTTTAATTTTATTTCTCACTGTATCTCTTTTGAACAATTGCCTTAGCACTAAAGTTCAGAGAGAAATCAATCAAAAAACCTCGTTTATTGCAAAACTGAGGAAGATGTATTCTTCCGGAGATTCTTCAAAATGGCCGGCTCCTTTATTAGATGAAGAAGCAAAGCCCTATTTCTCTGAAATCGGACATTTGCCGGAAGTTCAGTTTCCTGAGGATAACCCATATTCTGCAGATAAATCATTTTTGGGAAAAACGCTCTTTTATGATCCACGTTTGTCGGGTTCCAATCAGATTGCGTGTGCTTCATGCCATGATCCTGAGCTGGGCTGGTGCGACAACAGGACATTTTCTTTCGGTCACGACAGACAGCTGGGTACGAGAAATGCAATGAGCATTCTTAATATTGCCTATGCTCAATCTCTATTCTGGGACGGAAGAGCAGGATCTTTGGAAGAGCAGTCTCAGATGCCGATTCAGGATAAAAAGGAAATGAGCGAACATATCGATATCGCTGCCGGAAAAATCGCTAAGATTAAAGGATACGAAATACTGTTTGAAAAAGCATTTGGTGATAAAACAGTTACCAAAGACAGAATTGCTAAAGCGATTGCTACCTTTGAAAGAACAATAAAAAGTCCGCCAAGCAAATTTGATTTGTTTATCGATGGAAAAATAAATGCCTTTACAGATAATGAAGTGATGGGAATGCATATTTTCCGAACCAAAGCAAATTGTATCAATTGCCATAATTCAGGGTATTTTTCCAATAACAGATTTGAAAATGTAGGAACCTCTTTATTGGGATCAAAACATGAAGATTTGGGCAGGTATCTTGTGACGAAAAAGCCTGAGGATGTCGGAAAATTTCGTGTTCCAAGTTTGAGAGAAGTGACTCGAACAGGACCGTGGATGCACAACGGATCTTTTATGCCGCTTGTGGACGTTATTCATTTTTACAATAAAGGAAATTCAGAGCCGCCACAAAAAAAATCTACAGTGTATGAGGGCATTGCGCTGCATTCTGAAAAATCTCAAATGCTGAGGTTGCTGGATTTGACGGATGAAGAAATTTCTCAACTGGAAGCTTTTTTAGGAACTTTATCTACAAGAACTCAAAGAATTACTCCTCCAAAATTACCTGAATAAAACATGAGAAAAGAAAGTTCTACCAATTTATTTAATGAAAAAGCAATGCAGGATTTTTGCAATGCTTCAAAAACGTTGGCGTTGATCAGCGGACGCTGGAAACTTTCTGTTTTATTTAAACTGCTTGAGAATGATACTTATTATTCTGATTTTAAAATTTTGCTGCCGGAAATAAGCGATCGAACACTTTCCCGACAGCTGCAGGAGTTACAGAACGACGGGCTGATTTCTAAGGAGAAAAATAAGGTGTCTTCTGTCTATTCATTAACGGACAAAGGAAGAAAATTGGATTTTATTTTAAAATCACTTTCAGATTTTCAGGATTAAATTATCCAAAATGTACCTGTTCCAGAAATTCTATCACTTCGCCATTTGGGCTGTATACAAGGCTGTTTTTGACACGGACTGATTTATCTTTATTAATTAAATCGAGCTCAAATTCACCATTGCTTAAATCTATAGCACCTAATTCTATTGCTTTTATTCTTGCCTGATGAGCATCTTTCACTGTAAAACAAATATGAAGTAAAGCATTTTCTATATATTCATCGTGATCTTTGCGTTTTCTGCCCTGTGTAGGCATATCAGCATTTTTGTCACATATTTCAAGATAATAATTAATGGCTTTGTGATGCAACATTGCACATATTTCAAGGTTAAAATCTGGTAATGACCAATCGTGAACTACTTCAAAGCCCAGTTTTTGATAAAATGAAACGGTTTTTCCAAAATTTTGAGCCTTAATTGAGACATGATGAAATGCCGTAATATTTTCTGTTAATTCCATTATGATTTTTTTTGATGTTCAAAGGTAAATAACTGAAATTGGGCTTGAAAGAACTTACAAAATTGTTAGTCGGTTTTACGGTTTTCCGTAGAGGATAAGCTTTTAAATTAAATAATATTGTATAATTTCGCAAACGAAAACTAATTTAAATAATCATGGGAATTGTATTAATCATTGTATTGATTGGTCTTGTAATTTTTACATTCATTAAGATCAACAAATTAAAGAAAGAATTAACTCAGAAAGATGTTCAGATGACTCTTCTGAACCAGAAAATAGGGCAATTGAATTCTGAAAATATAAGCCTGAACTCAGATAAAATATCATTAAATGATAAAATTCAACGCTTAAGAAGTGAAGTATCCAATCTTCAGATGGATAAGCGTTCATTGGATAATCAAATGGTGTCACTGAGAAGCAAAAATGATGAATTGAAGAAATATCAGGATATCATTGATGTAAAAGTAGAATGTGAATATCTTCTTCAAAAAGCTCAGCGACAAAGCCTTAAACTAACTGAAAATGCTGAGCTGGAACTTGCTGCCGCGAAGGAACAGTCTAAAGAATCACGCAGAATCACAAGAGAGTATACTGAGAAAAAACAACGCGAGATCGAACTGTTGTATGAAAACGCACTAAAAGAATCCCAACGAATCATAGAAAACGCAGAAAATAATGCGGAGAATATTGCTGGTGATGCGTACAGAAGTATACGGGAAGCCGGTGAAATTGCTGAAAGAATAAAGGCTATGCAAAATGTGATCAAAGGGTATGGAAACGAATATCTTGTTCCTAGTTATACTTTATTGGATGAGCTTGCTGAGGATTTTGGACATAAAGAAGCTGGCGAAAATCTTAAAAAACTACGCCAGAATAATAAATTGATGATCATCAGCAGGCAAGCCGGAATTTGCGAATATATGGATGATGAAAGACGAATTACGGCTGTAGACTTTGTGATTGATGCTTATAATGGTAAGGTAGATTCTATTTTGGCTTCAGTTAAAAAAGATAATTTTGGAATTTTAAAACAAAAAATGGATGATGCCTTCCAGTTAGTTAATTTCAATGGTAAGGCTTTCAGAAATGCCAGAATATCTGATATATATCATCAGGCGAGGCTCGAAGAGCTGAAATGGGCAGTTGTTGCTCAGGAACTGAAAGCTCAGGAACAGGAAGAGCAGCGACAGATAAGAGAACAGATCCGCGAGGAAGAAAAAGCCAGAAGAGAATTCGAAAAAGCAATGAAAGAGGCCGAAAAAGAAGAACAAACTTTAAAAAGATTGATTGAAAAGGCAGAATCTCAGGTAGCCAGAGCAAATGAAGAACAAAAATTACTTTTCCAACAAAAATTAGAAGAGCTGCAAAATAAGCTTGAGCAGACAGAGGAGAAAAATCAGCGGGCAATTTCAATGGCTCAGCAGACCAAGACCGGTAATGTGTACGTGATCTCAAATATTGGTTCTTTTGGAGAAAATGTATATAAAATAGGCATGACCAGACGCCTAGATCCGCTAGATAGGGTTCGTGAATTGGGTGATGCAAGTGTTCCGTTTGAATTTGATGTCCATGCAATGATTTATTCTGAAGATGCACCAGCTTTGGAAAGGCAGATTCACAAACAGTTTTTGAAAAAACAGGTGAATAAATGTAATCCTAGAAAAGAGTTTTTCAAATTAGGTTTAAATGATGTTAAGTCCTACTTGGAATCGATGGATATTAATTGTAAATGGACGATGGTGGCAGAAGCAAAGCAGTATAATGAAACATTAAAGCTTGAAGAAGAAATGCGAACCAATAAACAGCGTGAAGCTGAATGGGAACACTATCAGGAGGTTGCAGATCCTGTAAGTTATGAAGAAGTAATTGAAGAAATATAAATAAATCAACTCCGGAAATTAATCCGGAGTTTTTTGTTTGCCATTAATGAAAATAAGTATGAGATTGTTATTTTTGATATAGTTATAATATAGAATAATTATATCAGATGATTTTACATAAGATATCCCTTAGTATGGCAATTGTTTTTTGCTTTACAATCAATGCACAGAATAATAAACAAATGTCTGCATTGATTAAAAATGAGTTTCAGTTTGCCGAAAAACAGTATAAATATTTGATGAAGGCCATTCCCAATGATAAAATGCCGCAGTCATACAATGCTTCTGAAAAAAAGGTTGTGACCAAAGATATCAGCTGGTGGTGCTCCGGTTTTTATCCCGGATCTTTATGGATGATTTATGAACAGACAAAAAATAAGGATATAAGAAAAGAAGCTGAAAGGGCATTGTCAATTATTGAATCCAATAAAACATTTACCAGAGATCATGATCTGGGCTTTATGATGTTTTGCAGCTTCGGCAATGCCTATAGAATTACCAAAAAACCAGAATATAAAGAGACCATTCTCACCTCTGCAGAATCATTATCCACAAGGTTTTATCCGGGAATGCAGGCGATTCTGTCCTGGGATAAAATGGCAGATTTCAAAGGTCCGGTTATTATAGATAATATGATGAATCTTGAGATGTTGATTTGGGCCGCTCAAAATGGAGGCAGCAAAAAATTGGAAGATATTTCGGTTGCTCATGCCAATACTACAATGAAAAATCATTTTCGCCCCGATTACAGTTCCTATCATGTTATTGATTATAACAAAAATACAGGGGAAGTTTTAAGCAAAAAAACGTTTCAGGGATATGCAGATTCTTCTGCTTGGGCAAGAGGGCAGGGTTGGGCATTATACGGCTATACCATGATGTACCGTTTTACAAAAGATGAAAAATATTTAAACCAGGCCAAAAATATTGCGAAATTTATTCTTAGCAACCCCACATTACCGGAAGATAAAATTCCGTACTGGGATTTTAATGACCCGAAGATTCCCAATGTTCCAAGAGATGCTTCTGCCGCTGCGATTATCGCTTCTGCTTTATTGGAATTGGGTCAATATACAAAAGGATCAGAAAATAAAAACTATGTAGAAACTGCTGAAAAAATGTTAATCAGTTTGTCCGGGGAGAAATATCAGCCAAAATTAGGCGAGAACGGAGGTTTTCTATTGATGCACAGCACCGGCGCATTACCTCTGCATTCTGAAATTGATGTTCCTTTGATTTATGCAGATTATTATTTTCTGGAAGCACTGAAAAGGTATAAAGACTGGTATTTATAAAGCTTGTTGGTACTCACTTCTTATTAAAATCTAATCTAAAATATTTTCCATATATTGAAGTCTCTAAGCGGAAAAAAAATACTTTTTCCCAAATTCTGCATCACAAATAGGCTTAATATTTTGTGTTTTCTTTTAATTTATGCAGAGTAAATTTGATAATTAACGACAAAATATACTGATATGAAAATAGGTTTAATAGGATTTGGAAAAGCCGGAAAGGCAGTGGCAAATGTCATTCTGCAAAACCCCGATTTTTCTTTAGAATGGGTTTTGAGAAACACCAAAACATTACAGCTCGCTTCAGCAAAGGAATTTTTAGGCATTTCAAGTGATGATCCTGCACATATTTTTTCACAGCAAAATATAGACATTCATACGCTGTTTGAAAATCATCCTGTAGATTTTATTATTGATTTTTCGACGGAAGACAGTATTTACACTTACGGAAAAGCGGCTTCAGAAAAGGGAATTAAGATTATTTCTGCGATTTCGCATTATCAGGAGAAAGAACAGGAATTCCTGAAAAAGCTTTCGGAAAATTCGGTTGTTTTCTGGTCGCCTAATATCACCGTTGGCGTCAATTATTTGTTATTTGCAGCTTCTTTACTTAAAAATATTGCGCCGGATGTAGATATTGAAGTCATTGAAGAACATTTTAAGGCTAAATCCGGAATTTCAGGAACCGCCGTTAAAATTGCTGAAACCCTGGATATTGATGCAGAAAGTATAAATTCTGTCAGAGCCGGAGGAATAGTCGGAAAACATGAAGTTATTTTTGGATTTCCTTATCAGACCGTACGTCTGGTACATGAATCTATTTCAAGAGAAGCATTTGGGAACGGAGCTTTATTCGTTGCTAAGAATATTAAAAATAAAGAAAAAGGATATTATAATTTTGAACATATCTTAAAGCCTTATTTTTTTAATGATTCACAAAATGCAGTGTCTTCATGAATAACTGAATTTTATACTTTTTTAAATAACCAAAAGCCTTTAAATCATGATTTTAAAGGCTTTTTTGTTTTCATTTTTAAATATGCCATCTCCTGTAATGTATAATTAGTGATGATATGAGCAATTCTATGCTTTATTTTCATTAATTATTTTCTCTGCTTGATAAAATTGCAATCTCAGTGTTAAAATTGGTGAATTTTTTTCTTTAATTAACCTTCTTTTTATCCCTGAAATGATACTTTTTGAGGATGATTTTGAAAAAAATTAAATAAATTTTAAAGTTTTTCTTATCATATTTTAATTTAAAAAAATATTTTAATTTTTTTTAGATTTTTATTTTCATAATAACCTCTTTTTGAATTCTTTCTAAAAAATATATCATCATTTTTACGATAACCTTATCATATTTTTTATGGTATTCTTATCATCAGAAATAGATATGTAAACTATTGATAAGCAGTAAGTAATTGTAATTTTATTTTTTTTATTCAACTGAATTTTTATATTTGTCATGTTACGTAAATGTTAACATAGAAATGGTTCCGAATTTTATTCATACGTATGTTTCTGTCGACTGTGTAGTTTTTGGCTTTGACCACGAAAACCGACTCAACATATTATTGGTACAGCGCCGCTTGGATGATGTACCTACAGAAAGGCAGAGAAAATTGCCGGGTAGTTTAATACTTAGTGACGAAGATGTAGATGATGCAGCACAAAGAGTGCTTCATGAGCTGACCGGCATTAAAAAAATGGTTCTTAAGCAGTTTAAATGTTTTGCAGATCCTTTACGTGCCAGCAGTCAGGATGATATAAAATGGATGGGAATGGAATATAAGCATCATATCGACAGAATTATTACGGTGGCTTATCTTTCTCTCTGTAAAATAGATCATAAGATCAACAGTACAAAATATGATACGGTAGACTGGTATCCGATAGATGAGGTTCCGTCGCTTCCGTTTGATCATAACAAAATTATCAGTGAATCTTTAGTTGAGATCAGAAAATGGATAGAATCTGATTTCTCAATTATTTTCGAACTGTTGCCGAAAAGATTTACCATAAGACAGTTGTATCAGCTGTACAGTGCTTTAAGTGAAAAACGAATTGATATTAAAAATTTTCATAAGAAGATTTCATCGTTCAACTATATTATTCCATTGGAGGAAATAGAAACCAATGTTTCGCATCGCGCTGCAAGATATTACAGATTTGATGCTAAAATTTTTAAGAAAAACAATACTAAACTAATAAAATAACACCGTTTTTGAATTATGTATTTACTAGGATATGACATAGGCAGTTCTTCCGTGAAAGTTTGTCTCATCGAGGCTTCCAGTGGAAAAATTATTGCATCCGACTTTTCTCCGAAAAAAGAGATGAAAATCATTGCTGTCAATCCCGGTTGGGCAGAGCAGAATCCTGTAGACTGGTGGACCAACCTGAAACTGGCGCACGAAGCCGTGATGCACGAATCAGGAATTCATCCTGAAGATATCAAAGGAATCGGGATTACATGGCAGATGCACGGTTTAATTTTAGTAGATAAAGATCAGAATATATTAAGACCTTCGATTATATGGTGCGACAGTCGCGCTGTTCCTTATGGTGAGAAGGCTTTCAGAGAAATCGGAGAAGAAAAATGTCTGTCGCATCTTTTAAACTCTCCGGGGAACTTTACGGCTTCAAAACTAGCCTGGGTAAAAGAAAACGAACCTGAAATTTTTGAAAAAATAGATAAAATAATGCTTCCTGGAGATTATATCGCCATGAGACTCTCGGGTGAAATCGGAATGACCATCGAAGGGCTGTCTGAAGGGATTTTCTGGGATTTTAAAAATAACTGTATCTCTGAAGATGTGATCAATCATTACGGGATTCCAAAGAGCTTTTTCCCTGAAATCATTCCTACTTTTGGAATTCAATCCACAGTTTCTGCAACAGCAGCACAGGAATTAGGATTGAAAGAAGGAACTCCTATTTCCTACAGAGCAGGTGATCAGCCTAATAATGCTTTATCATTAAATGTTTTCAATCCTGGCGAAATTGCCTCTACAGCAGGTACTTCAGGTGTTGTGTATGGTGTTCTGGACCAGCTTGAATACGATAAATTATCCAGAGTCAATACGTTTGCACACGTTAATTATACTCCGGAACAGACAAGATTAGGCGTTTTACTGTGCATCAACGGAACAGGTATTTTAAATTCCTGGTTAAAACATAATTTTGCAACATCATTGTCATCTTATGGCGATATGAATGATCTTGCATCTCTTTCGCCGATTGGTTCTAAAGGTTTAAGCATTATTCCTTTTGGAAACGGTGCAGAAAGAGTGCTGGAAAATAAAGATACCAGCTGCTCGATTCACGGAATTAATTTTAACATCCATTCAAAAGGAGATATTTTGCGTGCAGCACAGGAAGGAATCGTATTTTCCTATGAATACGGAATGAATATCATGCGAAATATCGGAATGGATATTCAGGTAATCCGGGCCGGAAATGCCAATATGTTTTTAAGTTCAATTTTTCGACAGTCGCTTGCCAGTGTCAGTAATGCGGTGATTGAGCTTTATGATACAGACGGAGCTGTAGGAGCTGCAAGAGCTGCAGGAATGGGAATCGGTTTTTATGCAGATTCTAAAGAAGCCTTTTCTTCCCTCGAAAAAATTGCAGTGATAGAGCCTGAACACGAAAAAAGAGATCAGTATTTAGAATCTTACTCAAGATGGACAAAGCATCTTAACGAAATAATATAATCCACCTTACAACGGAGTTTTCCATTGCTCTTACCGACTTTCAAAATCGGTGAGAAGGGGATTCTTATGCTAAATTTTAAAATAAATTATTATTGTGTTTGTATTTTATATGCTTGACAATTAATGGTTTATAAATGTAATTTGGCAGGTTGTGTTTGATATTTCTACTACCAATGATTGATAATCAGCATAGTCAGAATGAACTTTTCGAAGCCTCAGATATTCAAACGGTCATCATTAAACAAATTAAAAATAAAATCAAATAAATATGAGCACTTTAACAGGTACAAAGGAATATTTTCCGGGAATAGATCAAATCAAATTCGAAGGTAAAGAAAGCAGAAATCCATTGGCATTTCGCTATTATGATGCCGAAAAAATAATTATGGGAAAGCCCATGAAAGACTGGACCCGTTTTGCAATGGCATGGTGGCATACGTTATGTGCCAACGGAAGCGATCCATTTGGCGGGCCAACAATTCATCATCCGTGGGATGCCGGACATGATGCCGTTTCCAGAGCGATGCAAAAGATGGATGCCGGTTTTGAATTTATGTCTAAAATAGGCTTTCAGTATTACTGTTTCCATGATATTGATCTGGTAGATCCTGCGAACAACTGGAAAGATTATGAAAAAAACCTTCAGTCTATTGTAGACTATGCAAAACAGAAACAACAGGAAACTGGCATCAAGCTTCTATGGGGAACAGCCAACGTTTTTACTCATGAAAGATACATGAACGGTGCCTCTACCAATCCGAATTTTGATGTGGTGGCCTGTGCGGGAACTCAGGTTAAAAATTCTATCGATGCAACGATCGCTCTTGGTGGAGAAAATTATGTGTTCTGGGGCGGAAGAGAGGGATATATGAGCCTTTTAAATACCGATATGAAACGTGAAAAAGATCATTTGGCGCGTTTCCTTTCGATGTCAAGAGACTATGCGCGTCAGCAAGGTTTTAAAGGAACTTTCCTGATTGAGCCTAAGCCGATGGAGCCTACAAAACACCAGTATGATTATGATTCAGAAACCGTGATAGGATTTTTAAGACATTACGGATTAGATAAAGATTTTAAATTAAATATTGAAGTTAACCACGCCACGTTGGCCGGGCACACTTTTGAGCATGAGCTTCAGGCTGCTGTTGATGCCGGGCTTCTGGGAAGTATTGATGCCAACAGAGGGGATTATCAAAACGGATGGGATACAGATCAGTTCCCGATAGATTATTACGATATGGTTCAGGCTTGGCTGGTACTGCTTCCTGCGGGAGGTTTAGGAAATGGAGGAGTTAATTTTGACGCCAAAATCAGAAGAAATTCTACCGATGCTGAAGATTTATTCATCTCTCATATTTCGGGAATGGATGTTTTTGCAAAAGGGCTTTTGGCTGCGGCAGATATTCTTGAAAACTCTGATTATAAAAAATTAAGAACAAACCGTTACTCTTCTTTTGACAACGGAAACGGAAAAGCATTCGAAGATGGTGCTCTTACTCTGGAAGATCTTCAGAGAATCGCCCACGAAATCGGAGAACCTCAGCCAAAAAGCGGAAAACAGGAACTGTTTGAAGCGATCGTGAATATGTATATCTAATATCAGTAAAAAGGCTGCCAAACACTAAGGAATTTCAATATTGATAATGATTAACGGCCTTTTTATTCAATCCTAATATTTAAAAATAATAATTATGAACCGATTTTATTTTGCCAAAACAAATAAGGCTGCATTATTCTTTGCAATGGCTTTATTGCCTTCTGGCATGGTGTATTCACAGGTTAAAAAAGATACTGTTGAGAAGGAGAAGAGTATAGATGAGGTGGTTGTAATTGGATATGGAAAACAAAGAAAAGAGGCCGTAACAGGATCTGTGGTATCTGTAAAAGGAGATGTGGTAAGAGAAGTTCCTTCTGCAAATGTAAGTCAGGCTTTACAGGGAAGAGTGGCCGGAGTTGACATTGCACAGACTTCCAGCAAGCCCGGAGCTCCAATGCAGATCAGAATCAGAGGAACACGTTCTTTAACAGCAGATAATGATCCGCTAATCGTATTGGATGGGATTCCTTTTCCGGGATCACTGGCAGATATCAGTCCGAATGATATTCAGAGTATGGATATTCTTAAAGATGCTTCTGCAACGGCAATTTATGGATCCCGAGGTGCCAATGGAGTTATTTTAATAACGACTAAAACAGGTAGAAAGCGTCAACGAGCAACATTCAGTTATAATACATACACAGGTATTACATCTGTTTTTTCTAAATATCCAATGATGGATGCTCAGAAATTTATTAAACTTCGTGAAGATGCCGGACTTTTTACTCAATATGGAGCCGACGAATCCAAAGAAGTCAATACCGACTGGCAGGATCTTATGTATAAAAACGGGATCGTTACCAATCATGATCTTGGAATCTCAGGAGGGACAGAAAAAAGTTCGTATAACTTTGGAATGAGCTATTACAATGAGCAGTCTGTTCTTCCAGGGCAAAATTTTGAAAGATTTAATTTAAGAGGAAGCCTTGATCAGGAATTAGGACAGTATTTCAGAATTGGAATTACTACAAATAATGCTTATACAGTAAATAAAGGAAGCAATCTTGGGCTTTATAATACCTTAAGCAATACTCCTGTTGCCAATCCTTATAATGCTGACGGAAGTTTGAAACAACGTGTGATAATGTCCGCAGATACACAATATGTGTACACAAGAGATGGCATCAAAAGCTTAGGAGATGCATGGATTGATAAAGCAATAGCATTCAGTTCTTATAACAATGTCTTTGGTGAATTTAAAATCCCGTGGGTAAAAGGTCTTACCCTGAGAACCAATGTAGGTTTGAACTTTAAAACGACCAATACCGGAAGTTATACAGGAGAGGGTGTTTTCAGTTCAGAACCGAATAATTTATCTACAGCATCAATCGGGAATTCTCTATTGACACATTGGGTAAATGAAAATATCTTAACCTATGACAGAACTTTTGCGAGCAAACATAAAGTGAATGTTGTGGCATTGCAGTCTCAGGAACAAAGAACATTTAACAGCTCGTATATTACGGCAAGAGATATCCCTACAGACCAGTTTCAGTTTTATAATTTAGGACATGCTCAGGGAGAAGTTATCATTAATCCGGATAACCAGGGCTACTATAAAAGAGGACTTAAATCCTGGATGGGCCGTGTGATGTATGAATATGACGGACGTTATATGTTCACCGCTTCCATAAGAGGAGATGCTTCTTCGGTACTGGCACCTGGATATCAGTGGAATATCTATAACGCATTTTCTGCAGGATGGAACGTAGCGAAAGAAAAATTCTTAAGAGACTCCAGATACATTAATAATCTGAAACTGCGTTTCGGATACGGAGAAACTTCCAATCAGGCTGTAGCGCCATATTCTACTTTTGGAAGACTGACTACGGAACCTTATAATTTCGGAAATACTTATGCGATCGGAACCTATGTTTCTACATTACCCAACTCCAAATTAGGATGGGAATTTTCAGAAACACTTAACTACGGTTTAGATTTCGGGTTATTCGGAAACAGACTGACAGGTACGGTGGAATATTATACGACCAATACCAAAAATCTGCTTTTAGATGTTAAATTACCTGCAACTTCGGGCGTAAACAGCTATACCGGAAACGTAGGATCTACAAGTAACAAAGGGATTGAAGTGTCATTAAATGGCTCAATTATCAATAATCCTGATGGCTTCTCGTGGGATTTGGGTGTGAATTTTTATGCCAATAGAAATAAAATTACCTCATTGTCTGACGGAGAAACAAGAAATACCGGAAACTGGTGGTTCGTTGGGCATTCAATCAACTCTATTTATGATTATCAATATGCCGGACTGTGGCAACCGGGCGATCCTTACATGGGTATTTTGGAGCCGGGCGACCCTAAATTGATTGAGGGTTCTATTAAAGTTTTATATACAGGAGGTTATAATGCAGACGGAACTCCAATGAGGGCTATTAATGCTGAAGACAGACAGATTATGAATACTGATCCGGACTTTCAGGGTGGTTTTAATACAAGATTAGCCTATAAAAATTTTGATCTGAGCATTGTCGGAGCTTTTAAAAGCGGTGGTATCTTAATCAGTACACTGTATGGAAATACCGGATATCTGAACATGATGAACGGACGGAGAAATAACGTAGATGTCGATTACTGGACCCCGGAAAATACAGATGCCTATTACCCGAGACCAGGAAGTATTCAAAGCAATAACAATCCTAAATATGGCAGTACATTAGCCTATTTTGATGCTTCATATCTTAAAATCAGAACCATCACCTTAGGATATAATTTTACACAGGGAGTATTTAAAAAAGCAGGAATCAGTAAAATGAGAGTCTATGCTACGGTAACGAATCCGTTTGTATTTTTCTCACCTTATCATAAAGCATCAGGAATGGATCCTGAAACCAACTCATATGGAAACGAAAATCAGGCTGTGAACAACGAAATTCCATCAAGATTCCTGACCATAGGAACAAATACACCGTCTTTAAGAAATTATATGATTGGTTTAAACTTAACATTCTAAAAAATTTACTCACATGAAAAAATTCAGAATAAATACTGCAGCAAAAATTTTGTTGTGTACAGTGGTACTTTCCAGTTGTTCAGATATTTTGGAAGAAGAGCCGCGCAATATCTATACACCGGAATATTTTGAGACTGAAGGCGGGGTTTTAGGTGGAATTACTTCGATGTATGCCCATTTAAGATATATCTACGGAAACGGATATTGGTTAAATGCTTGTGAGACAGGAACTGATGAATATACTTATGGACATGCCGGTGACGGGAATTTCAAAGATATGGATATGTCGGGAGCCGGAAATTTAACGCCGTCTTCCAGCCGTGCCGATGTTTTATGGAATAATGCTTTCAGAAATATTAATACCGCTAATGGAGTGATTGCCAAAGGTTCGGGCGTAGGAGTTTCTGATGCGATCATTGCTGAGGCAAGATTCTTCAGGGCCTTTGATTATTTTATGCTGGTTCAGACTTTTGGAGGTGTTCCCTTGGATTTAGGTTCCGGAGAACTGCAGTTCAATGTTAGTACATCCAGAAGTTCAAAAAGAAATACGGTTCCGGAAGTGTATTCAAAAGTTATATTTCCGGATTTAATAAAAGCTCTGGCAGATCTACCAAGCGCCCCGCGCATAACAGGTGGAGTAACTAAAAATGTAGCCAGACTGTTTTTAGCAAAAGCTTATCTTACGTACGGATGGTGGCTTCAGAATCCAAACGGTATTCCCACATATCCGCAGGCGGACAGAATAGATCCGAACGGACAAGCTGCACCGTGGTATTTTCAGCATGCATATGATATGGCATTGGAAGGTATCAACAACCCTGGAAACTATGGTCTTCAGTCTACCTATTATGATGTGAATCTTGCACAGAATGACAGAAATAAAGAAATGATGCTTTATGCCGATCACACAGAATCCAGTGAATATTACGACGGTTCCAGCCATTCTTACAATACAGGAGCGTCACCGGGAAATTTTGCCGCATGGATGACAACCTGGGATTATACCTTCCTTGAAAGTTCTCCAAATCCACAGTGGCAGTTTAATGCACAAAACAATATTAATCCTGTAAGATCTGTACAGAGAGAAGCTGCCCAGGCTTACGGAAGACCTTGGAAAACAATGGCTCCGACTATTGAGGTGGTGAAAAATACTTTTGCAGATAAAACAAACGATTCAAGATATGACGGAACTTTTGTCACTACTTTTCGTGGAAACTGGAACAAAGCCGGCATTGCCACACCTACCTTGTACGGAGCAAACGGACTTCCGGTACAGCCGGGAAGTGCAATTCTGACTTTCTTAAATAATGATCCTGCAGGAACAATAGATTATTCGAACAGTATCTACAAAAGTAATGTAGGAGCAGGAGTGGTATCCGGGAGAGCCGACTTTGTGATTGCTCCAAGCGGAATCAGCAGGTATGCCTATCCGAATCTCTGGAAAATAGGAACTTACAGAACAGATAACGGAACAGGTCTGGGACAGCCAAACGGAGGAATTACCCGCCCGTTTCCGGTAGCTAAATTCTCAGAGTTCTATTTTGTGGCAGCAGAAGCTGTGGTAAAAGGAGCTTCAGGTGCAATGAGTGCCAGAGATTTAATTAATGTGATAAGAGCCCGCGCCGGAAAATGGCGTTGGGATAACAACGGAAACATTGCAAAAACAGAAGACAACAGCGCAGCAATGATTGCAGCAACGCCTTCAGCAATTACAATCGATTATATTCTGGCAGAAAGATCCCGCGAATATTATGGGGAAGGCTACAGATGGTTTGATCTGGTGCGTACTCAAAGATGGGGAGACCTGGCAAAAAACTATACGATCTGTGGTCCGGCAGTGGGAAACCACACTCCGCAGACGTTTACAAGAAATATATCTAATTATTTGTATTTAAGACCAATTCCTCAGGATCAGATAGACAAAATGCAGGGGACGCAGGCAGAATTGGCAGCTTACCAGAATCCGGGATATTAAGGGATTTTAAAATTAATTTTTTACATTCATATCAAAAAAACAAAGCAGGTGATTTGGCCCGCCTGTTTTGTTTAATAAAAATCAAAAATTATGGAAAAAACATGGCGCTGGTTTGGTAAAAAAGATAAAATCAGATTAGATATGCTCCGGCAGATTGGGGTAGAAGGTATTGTTTCTGCTCTTCACGATATTCCGAATGGAGAAATCTGGTCTCTGGAAGCAATTAATGAATATAAAAATTACATAGAAAGCTTCGGATTGCGTTGGTCTGTTGTAGAAAGTCTTCCGGTAAGTGAAGCGGTCAAATATGGTGGTGAGAACAGGGATTTCCTGATCGAAAATTATATAAAGAGCCTTGAAAATTTAGGGAAAGCAGGAGTTACAACGGTTTGTTATAACTTTATGCCAGTCCTCGACTGGGCGCGTACTGATCTTTTTCATCAATGGGAAGACGGTTCGTCGTCACTGTATTTCGATAAAGCAAAATTTGCCTACTTTGAAATTCATATTCTGGAAAGACAAGATGCCGAAAAGGAATATACGTCCGAAATTCTTGCTAAAGTTGAGGAATTAAAAAAGACGATTACCGAAGAGGATAAAAATGAATTAATTGATTCTATTATTGTTAAAACACAAGGTTTTGTTAATGGTAATATTAAAGAAGGCGATCAGAATCCGGTTGCTATTTTTAAGAGCTTATTGGCATTATATGACGGAATAGATAAAGATCAGCTGCGTCAAAACATGAAATATTTCCTCGAAAAAATAATGCCGGTCTGCGAACAGTACGGAATTCAGATGTGTGTGCATCCCGATGATCCTCCGTTTTCATTACTGGGATTACCAAGAATAATAACTTGCGAAGAAGATATCGACTGGTTTTTAAATGCGGTTGACAATCCACATAACGGACTGACTTTCTGTACAGGCTCCTTGAGTGCAGGGCTGCAGAATGATGTTCCCAAACTGGCTCAGAAATACGCTTCCCGTACAAAATTTGTTCATCTCAGAAGTACAAATGTCTTCGAAAACGGAGATTTTATAGAAGCTCATCATTTAGAAGGAAGAGGAAAAATTATCGATGTGATCCGGATTTTTGAGAAAGAAAATCCAGGCCTGCCGATGCGTATTGACCACGGTCGTCTGCTGACAGATGATATTGATAAAGGCTACAATCCGGGATATTCATTTCTGGGGCGAATGTTGGCTTTGGGGCAGATCCAGGGGGTGATCGCAACCATACAAAGTGAATTACCGCAAAGCTAATTCAACAGTTTGTAATAATTATTTTAAAAAGTAAAGAAAGAAAAAGAGTTAAAGACCAGGATAAAACCTTATCAAAAACAATCAACAATTATCCATTAACATTTAAGCATCAACCAAAATACAATGAACGAAATATTCAGCATAAAAGATAAAGTAGCCGTCATTACAGGAGCTTCAGGAGTTCTAGGAGAAACCCTTGCCAGGAGCTTCATCGAAGCCGGAGCAAAAGTAGTTGCTTTGGGACGGAATCAGGAAACATTGGATAATCGTGTTAAAGAATTAACAGGATCAGGAGGTGATGCATTTGCCGTTGAAGCCAATGTTATGAATATCGAAAGCCTTGAATCAGCATCAAAAAAGATTCTTGAAAAATACGGAAGAATTGATATTTTACTCAATATTGCCGGCGGAAATATTCCTGCGGCGACTCTTTCTCCCGAGCAGTCTTTTTTTGATATGAATCTGGATGGATGGGATGAGGTGACCGATTTGAACATCAACGGAACGGTCTATCCGAGTTATGTTTTCGGAAAAGTAATGGCAGAACAGGGAAGTGGAAGTATTGTCAATATATCTTCAATGGCGGCTTATTCTGCAATTACAAGAGTTGCGGGATATTCTGCAGCCAAATCAGCAATTACCAATTTTACCCAATGGCTGGCTTCAGATCTGGCATTGAAGTACGGCGACAAAATTCGTGTCAATGCTATTGCTCCCGGATTTTTTATAGGCGATCAAAACCGCGCCATTTTATTGAATCCTGACGGTTCTTTAACCGACAGAAGTAAAAAAGTCATTGCAAAAACACCTATGGGACGTTTTGGAGATGCTGATGAACTGAATGGAGCCGTACAATTTCTCTGTTCGGACGCGGCAAGCTTCATTACAGGAGCTTTACTTCCTATTGATGGAGGTTTCAGTGCTTTTAGCGGCGTTTAAATTAATCACAATCAGTTTTATATAGTTAGTAAACAAGGTCATTCATATTAGTTTGACTTGACCTTGTTTTTTCTAGTTTGAATTAAATCTATCCACTTGTTTTGATAAAATGAAAGACGACAAAAAATAAGTGATTTTAAATATAAGCTCAATTTTTCCATGCCATAATCATAAAATACTATGAAAACTTTTTTTACAAAACCTCTTTTTGCAATAGCTGTTTTATTTTTATCTGAAAATAGTTCAGCACAAATTTTCTCAGATTTTATTTATAAAGGCAACGATAAAATATACGTTGAAAATCCTCTTAAAGAAAACGAATTTTATTCTCCTGTTCTTCAGGGCTGTTATCCCGATCCGAGTATCACGAGAAAAGGAAATGATTACTATCTGGTGAATTCTTCATTTTCCATGTTTCCGGGAGTTCCTGTTTTTCATTCTAATGATTTGGTGAACTGGAGGCAGATTGGGCATGTATTAGACCGTCCGTCGCAACTGAAAGTAGAAAAAGCCGGATTTTCTGAAGGGATTTATGCTCCTGATATCAAATATAATCCATACAACGATACTTTTTATATGGTTACCACTCAGATTGCGAGTGGTATCGGAAACATGATCGTAAAAACAAAAGACCCTGAAAAGGGTTGGAGTGAGGTTCAAAAACTGAATTTTGACGGGATTGATCCTTCCATTTTTTTTGATGATAACGGAAAAGCGTATATTGTTCATAATGATGCACCACCAAAAGGAACAGAGCAATATAGCGGTCATCGCGTGATCAAAATTTGGGACTACGATTTGGAAAAAGACCAGGTTGTTGCCGGAACGGATAAAATTATTGTCAATGGTGGTGTAGATATTACTCAAAAACCAATCTGGATCGAAGGCCCGCATCTGTATAAAAAAGATGGAAAATATTTTCTGATGTGCGCCGAAGGTGGAACCGGAGGAAATCACAGTGAAGTTATTTTTATGAGTGATCATCCGAAAGGTCCGTTTGTTCCTGCTGCCAATAATCCTATTTTAACCCAAAGATACTTTCCGAAAGACAGAAAAGATAAAGTAGATTGGGCTGGCCATGCAGATTTGGTCGAAACTCCTGATGGTAAATATTACGGAGTATTTCTGGGGATACGTCCGAATGAGAAAAACAGAGTGAATACAGGTCGGGAAACCTTTATTCTTCCCGTAGACTGGAGCGGAACATATCCTGTGTTTCAAAATGGTCTGGTTCCTATGAAACCCAAGTTGAAAATGCCGGATGGAGCTAAAAATCAAACAGGTCAAAATGGATTTTTTCCAAACGGAAATTTCACGTTTAATGATCATTTAAAAAATTCGCAGCTCGACTTCCGATGGATAGCCATGAGAGGAGCCCGCGAAAATTTTATCTCCTCTACGAAAAATGGATTGAAAATTAATCCTTTTACAACTAATATTAAAGCAAAAGCTCCTGTTTCTGCATTATTTCACAGACAGCAGCATGCTTCGTTTGAAGCAACGGTAAGTTTAGATTTTAAGCCAAAGTCAGAGAAAGAATTAGCAGGAATCACCTGTTACCAGAGTGAAAATTCAAATTATGTTTTCGGACTGACAAAAAAAGAGAAAGATTTTTATTTGGTATTGGCAAGAACGGAAAAAGGAAATTCAACGTTGGTTTCAAGTGAAAAAATCACACTTTCAAAAAACATACGGCTTCAGGTGATGGCCGAAGAAGATAACTACCAGTTCAGGTATTCGGTAGATGGTAAAAACTTCCATAATCTGGGCGGAAAAGTTTCCGGAGATATTCTGTCAACGGATGTGGCAGGAGGATTTACAGGAAGTCTGATTGGTTTGTATGCTACATCATCGAATGATATTCAGCCTTAATTTTTTCTAATCAATAACAAATTTCACATGATGAATTCTTTATCAAAATCACTGGTTGTCCTGCTTTTATTTTTGTTCTGTGGAATTAAAATAAAAGCGGCAGAGCCTTTTATCACGACAGAAAAAAAAACGGATGTGCTTGTTATTAAAGAAAAGTCTACTCAGTTTTCATTATTTACAGATAAAGGAATTGATAAAGGCGTTTTAAGGGCCGTAAATAATCTTAAATCTGATTTTCAGAAAGTAACAGGCGTTTTTCCTGGTTTTTCAGATCAGATTTCAGCTTCTCAATCTCCGGTCATTGTGATTGGAACTATCGGAACCAATTCGATCATTGATGAGTTGATAAAACAAAAAAAATTAAATGAAAAAGAGCTGAAAGGTAAAAAAGAAAAATTTATCATTCAGAATACAAAAGATTTCAACGGAGCTTCTGAAGTGATCATTATTGCAGGAAGTGATAAACGCGGAACGATTTATGGAATTTATGAGTTCTCACGGCAGATAGGGGTTTCGCCTTGGTATTATTGGGCTGATGTTCCGGTAATTCATAAAGAAAATCTCTATTTTAAAAAAGGTATATATACAGATGGGGAACCGGCGGTAGACTACCGCGGAATTTTCCTCAATGATGAAGAACCTTCACTGGGAAGCTGGGCAAGAGCTGGTTTTGGCGGAATTAATTCCCAATTTTACGAAAAAGTTTTTGAGCTGGTTCTCCGGTTAAAAGGTAATTATATCTGGCCTGCAATGTGGGGAAAGGCTTTCTATGACGATGATCCTGAAAACGGACTGCTGGCAGATGAAATGGGTATCATTATGGGAACTTCCCATCATGAGCCGATGGCCTTGGCACAAACCGACTGGCATCGGTACATTAAAAAGAATAATCTGCCAAATATCTGGGACTACTCTAAAAATTCAGAAGTCCTGCAGCAATTTTGGAAATCAGGACTGGAACGCAGCAAAAACTGGGAAAAACTGATTACCGTTGGAATGCGTGGTGATGGTGATGAAGCAATGGGAGATAAAACCAATATTGCGTTATTGGAGAAAATTGTTCACGATCAACGAAAAATTATAGAGAAGGTAACCGGAAAAAAAGCACATAAAATCCCTCAGGTTTGGGCATTGTATAAAGAGGTTCAGGATTATTATGATGAAGGAATGCGTGTGCCGGATGATGTGATTTTACTGTTCTGTGATGATAATTGGGGAAATATCAGAAAGCTTCCGGACCTTTCGAAGCCCTTGCATAAAGGTGGTTACGGAATGTACTATCATTTTGATTACGTAGGCGGACCGAGGAATTCCAAATGGATTAATATCAGTCCGATTCAGAGAGTTTGGGAGCAGATGAATCTGAGCTACGAACATAAAGTAGATAAACTTTGGGTCGTGAATGTGGGAGATTTGAAACCAATGGAGTTTCCCATCAGTTTTTTCATGGAAATGGCTTGGAATCCAAAGAAGTTTAAAGCTGACAATCTTTTGGAATTCACAGAAAACTGGTCTGAAGAACAGTTTGGAACTCAATATTCAAAAGACATTGCAAGAATGATTAATACCTATGCAAAATACAACCGTCGTGTAACTCCCGAAACCCTTAATTGGAATACCTATAGTCTTGAAAATTATAATGAATTTGAAAAGGCAGTCAACGATTACAGAAATTTATCTCTTGATGCGAACAGGCTCTACAACGAGATTCCCGAAGAATATAAAGATGCCTATTTCCAGTTGGTTCTTTATCCGATTGATGCCTGCAGTAATTTGTATGAGCTTTATTTTAATGTGGCAAAAAATCACCGGCTTGCTTCTGAAAAAGACAGAAAAGCCAATGGTTTTGCAGATAATGCAAAGAGAAATTTTGAATATGATGCTGTTTTACAGAATAAATACAATCATGAAATTTCCGGTGGAAAATGGCAGCATATGATGGATCAGACCAGAATTGGATACAGCAACTGGCAACAGCCGGAAAAAAATATAATGCCTGAAGTGTTTTATATTTCAGAAAATGAGGCGACAAAAAATAAAGTCTTTAAAGAAAAAGACGGTTACATTTCAATAGAAGCCGAGCATTTTTCACGCAAAAATAATTCGGACAATATTCAGTGGGAAGTGATTCCGGATTTTGGAAAGACATTGTCAGGAATCACCACTTTTCCACAAAATAAATATCCCAAAGAAAAGGAAAATATATATGTTGAATATGAAATGGATTTTTCTTCCACAGGTGAGTTTGAACTGCAGCTGCTATTGGCGCCAACTTTAAATTTTAACAATAACAAAGGGCTTCGCTATGAGATTTCTTTTGATGACGAAAAACCACAGATGGTTAATTTCAATGGAGCATATCGGGGCGAACTCGGACAATGGCAATCAGAGCACATTATAAAATCACAGACAAAACATAAGATCACGAAACCGGGAAGACACATTCTGCATTTCCGCGTTTTAGATCCGGGAATTGTTCTTGAAAAAATCCTGATCGATACTGGCGGCCTGAAGCCTTCATATCTTGGAGCCCCGGAGAGTGATTTTGATAACTAAACCAAAATATACAATAATTTGAGTTTCTAGAGAAGACAATGTCAGTTCGGGTAGATTTTGTAAAAAATTATATTGAAAAGTTTAATTTGATCAATGTTTTTAATACATTTTTTTTCATTTCATGACAGAAAACTCTTGAATTGCGAAGGTTTTTATCCCAAACTCAAGCTAAATTAAAAAAGACCAATACAAAATGAAAAATATTCAGATTTCAGATTTTGGAATAACGAAAGAAGGAGACATCATAAAGAAATATACACTCATCAACAAAAACGGAATGCAGGCAGAGATCATCAGTTTTGGAGGAATTGTAACGGCTTTAACAGCTCCTGACAGAAATGGAGCATATAAAGATGTGGTATTGGGATTTACAAATCCTGAAAATTATTTCAATGATAATTCCTATTTTTTTGGGGCCATCATCGGAAGATTTGCTAATAGAATTGCTCATGGAAAGTTCAGTTTAAATGGGGAAAATTTTAATCTGAATAAAAATAATGGTGAAAATCATCTTCATGGCGGTGAAAACGGATTTTTTGCAAAAGTATGGGAAGCAGAAATAATCTCAGATACTCAGTCGCTCAAACTTTCATACACAAGTAAAGATGGTGAAGAAGGCTACCCCGGAGAATTGATGGTAACTGTTTTTTACACACTGACAGATGAAAATGCTTTGGAAATTATTTATGAAGCTACAACAAACAGAGATACGGTAATTAACCTGACTCATCATTCATATTTTAATCTCTCAGGGAATTTTTCACAGTCAATTACAGATCATGAACTTCAAATGAATGCCGGTCGGTTTATCGCAACTGATGATTCTTCCATCCCTTTGGAAGGTTTTAGAGAAGTGGCCGGGACCCCTTTTGATTTTAGAAATTTTAAAACAATTGGTAAAGATATAGATGCAGAAGATGAACAGTTAAAAATCGCAAAAGGCTATGATCATTGCTGGGTTTTGAATGGAGAAGGCATGAGGCTGGTGGCGGAACTGTATCATCCGGAGAGTGGCAGAAAGATGGAAGTCATTACAGATCAGATCGGAATTCAGGGGTATACCGGAAATTTTCTGGATGGGAAATTTGAAACCAAAACAGGAGGTAAAAATAATCCACGTACAGGAATTTGTCTGGAAACACAACATTTTCCTGATTCTCCCAATCGAAAATCTTTTCCATCGGTGGTATTAAAAATAGGTGAAAAGTACGAAACAAAAACAATCTACAGGTTTTCAGCTAAATAATAATAAATGAAAATGCTTTTTAGAGAGCGTTTTAGGGGAAAATCTTAAGTAGATAATATTGATTTTATATATAAAACTGAAGTAAATAAGATGAATCAAATGTTAAATTAATGTTAAAGTTGAAACAGGATATTTTTACTGCGAAAGCTTTACATTTCAAAAGGCTTATTGTTAAAAATATGATAAGTTTTCACGGTTCAGTTTTTTGCATCTATTTGAAATAATCTGAAACTCAATATGAATACATTTCCTTTGATTTAACGATTGTATTGACGAAGTTTTATAATCTTATTTTTTATGATAAGGTAGTCTTGATTTAAAGAAAAGATATGTTGAATTTTTCCTGAAACGAATCTGTAAAATCTTCAGTATCCTCAAACTGTTTTATATGTAAATACTTTCTTTTATTTTTAAAAATCACGAAATATTTAGATGGTAAATATGAATTATTATTAAGTTTTTTAAGTTAAAAATAAATAACCTTCACGATGAATATGCATAAAGCTTTGATTCTTTCCGGAATTTTCCTTTCATTTTTTTCTCAGGCTCAGGAGATTCCCCGCCTGCAGAAAAAAGGAACAGCGACACAGCTTGTCGTAGATAAAAAACCATTTTTAATTTTAGGAGGCGAATTGGGAAATTCTTCTGCATCATCTTTTCAGGATATAGAAAGAGATTTTCCAAAGCTTCAGCAAATGCAGCTCAATACGGTTTTGGTGCCTGCATACTGGGATTTGATAGAACCGGAAGAGGGGAAATTTGATTTTAGCTTAATTGACAAAACGATTGAGCAGGCCAGAAAGAACAATCTTAAAGTGATCTTCCTATGGTTCGGAGCCTGGAAAAATTCGATGACATGCTATGCTCCGCTTTGGTTTAAAAAAGACTATAAAAAATATCTGAGAGCTTATTCAAAAGCCGGAAAGCCAATGGAAATTGCGAGTTCCTTTTCTGAAAATGTACTGAAGGCTGATAATAAAGTTTTCGGTGAACTGATGAAGCATATTTCAACGGTTGATAAAACTCAGGGAACGGTAGTGATGGTTCAGGTCGAAAATGAAATAGGAATGCTGGAAGGTGCCCGCGATTATTCAAAGGAAGCTAATGCAGCATTTAATACTCAGGTTCCTGAAACACTCGTGAAATTTTTAACTAAAAATAGAAAAGAACTTCATCCTTTATTACTTGAAAAATGGAGTAAGCAAGGTTTTAAGACCAAAGGAAACTGGCAGGAAATTTTTGGTGCTGATTTGTATACAGACGAATTATTCACTGCTTATTCTTATGCCCAGTATGTAGAAAAGTTAGCAAAAACAGCCCGCTCCATTCACAATATTCCTTTATACGTCAATGCGGCGATGAACAGCAGAAACAGGCAGCCCGGAGAATATCCTGCAGGCGGACCGTTGGCTCATCTGATTGATATCTGGCATGCCGGGGCTCCCAATATCGATATGCTTTCACCGGATTTGTATGATGGTGATTTTTCAAGCTGGTCTGCAAAATACAGACTTCACAACAATCCGTTGTTTGTTCCCGAAATTAAAATGACTCAGAATAATGGAGTACAGGCATTTTATGCTTTTGGGGAACATGATGCAATCGGATACAGTCCATTTTCCATTGAAAATAATTCGGAGGCAGGGAGTAAAAGACTTTCTGAAGCGTATTCAAAATTGAAGCAGCTGATGCCGGTGCTCACAAAATATCAGGGAGAAGGACAGTCCAAAGGTTTGCTTTTCGATCAGAAAAATACAGAACGTATCATCAACTTCGATGACCTGAAAATTACAGCAAAGCATTTTTTTTCGCTTCCCTGGGATTCCCGTGCAAAAGACGGAACGACATGGCCGGAAGGCGGAGGATTGATTCTCAGACTGGCAAAAGATGAATACATTATCGCAGGAAGCGGTATTGTTGTCGAATTTGAAAAAGAAAATGAGAAAAAAGAAATTCACGTCAAAGATTTAGGTGAAGACGGTTTTGCAACACAAGGGGGAAAATCACAGACTTTGAATAGCTGGGCTGGAGGAAAAAGAGCCGGAATCGGTCCGGTAGATGAAATCAGTATTGATGAAAACGGAAAATTTATTCCGATAAGAAGGTTAAACGGAGATCAGACCCATCAGGGCAGGCATGTCCGGATCGGCGTCGATGATTTCCAAATTCTTCATGTAAAATTATATGAATATCAGTAAGGTTATCAATAGTAAAGGGCTGTAGCTCGTTTACAAAAAATAAATATTCATGAAGGCTTTAGCCAAAACTTATGATAAAAATGAATAAAACAAAATTTTTCAGGATCATATTTTCTGCCGTCATTTTTTGCGTTTTTGGTCTCGTTCATGCCAAAATCAGACTTCCTAAACTGGTTTCAGACGGGATGGTACTGCAACGTGATCAAGCACTGAAAATCTGGGGTCAGGCTGATGCCGGAGAAAAAGTTGACGTTCAGTTTCAAAATAAAAAATATACGGCGGTTACAGATCATTCCGGAAACTGGCAGATCATTCTGCCTGAAATGAAGAGCGGAGGTCCTTATATTATGACTGTCAATGAAATTACGCTGAAAAATATTTTAATTGGAGATGTGTACCTATGTTCCGGTCAATCCAATATGGAGCTTCCGATGCGGAGGGTAAAAACAGTATATCCTCAGGAATTATTATCGGCAAAGAACACAAATATCCGCTTCTTTACGGTTCCTCAGAAATATAATTTTAACGAAGCCCAGAATGATTTAGATGGTGGCACTTGGGAAGAAATAGATCCTCAGACCATACAGAATTTTTCTGCGGTTGCGTATTTTTTTGCTAAAGAAATGTATCTGTATAATAAAATTCCGGTGGGAATTATTCATTCAAGTCTGGGAGGTTCACCGATTCAGGCATGGATGAATGCAGCGTCATTAAAAAAATATCCCGAATATCTTTCCGAAGCTCAAAAATGGAAAAATAATGAACTCATTTCTCAGACCGAGTCTTCGGAAAAAGCTTTAAGTAATGCATGGTATGCAGAATTGGACAACGGAGATGCAGGTATTAAAAATCATTGGGAAAAACCTGATTTTAATGATTCTGACTGGAAGAAAATGAATGTTCCCGGCTCTTGGGAAGATCTTGAAAAATCATTTGATGGTTCTGTTTGGTTCAGAAAAGAAATTTTTATTCCAAAAGGTTCAGAAAAAAACAGTGCATTTCTGAATTTAGGAAGAATCAAAGATGCTGATGTCACCTATATTAATGGTCAGAAAGTAGGAAATGTTACTTACGAATATCCTCCACGCTGGTATGATATTCCGCCTGGGATTTTAAAAGAAGGTAAAAATAGTATTGCGGTAAGAATCATCAACGGCAGCGGAAAAGGAGAATTTATAAAAGATAAAGATTATTTTTTACAGATCGGTTCAGAAAAAATTGATCTGAAAGGAGAATGGAAATATAAAGTGGGGACGATTATGAACCGCCCGGCACCCGGACAAACTTTCATCAGATGGAAACCGACCGGATTGTACAATGCTATGCTGAATCCTCTGATTCAGTATCCGATAAAAGCTGTTCTGTGGTATCAGGGCGAAAGCAACACCGCAAAACCTAAAGAATATCAGGATCTGCTGGCTACCATGATTCTGGACTGGCGTACCCAATGGAATCAGAAAGATTTACCATTCTTTATTGTTCAGCTGGCCAATTTTATGGAACGAAAAACGGAACCTGTTGACAGTAACTGGGCCGAATTAAGAGAGCAACAGAGAAAAGTTTCACAAACCATACCCAATACAGGACTTGCGGTGACTATTGATATCGGAGAATGGAATGATATTCATCCTTTAAACAAAAAAGAAGTCGGAAAAAGATTGTCCCTACAGGCTCAAAAAGTTCTTTTTGACCAAAGTATCATAGCAGACGGTCCCCTGTATCAATCCATGAAAACTGATGGCAACAGAATTATTTTATCATTTAAAAAAGGAACAGATGATTTTGTAACAGTTTCAGAATTAAAAGGCTTTGCCATCAAAGGAAATGACGGAGTTTTTAAATGGGCAAATGCAAAAATAGAAGATAGTAAAATCATCCTGTGGAATGATGAAATTAAAAATCCGATTGCTGTCCGATACGCATGGGCAGACAATCCCGATGCAAATCTTAAAAATAAAAGAGGCTTGCCGGCGTCTCCTTTCACCACCGAATAGCAGACATCAATTGAATTAAAAAATATATAAAAACTAAATAGGCCTTGGATTGTAAAAGGTTGCTTTCAGTCTGATATCTATTATCTAATATCTAAACTATGAATAATTCTCAAAAAATATCGGTTATTGAAAAAATAGGGTACAGCCTCGGAGATTTGGCGGCCAATCTTGTATTTCAGACACTGGTTACTTATCTGGCCTATTTTTATACAGATATTTATGGCCTAAAAGCCGAAGATGCTTCGGTTATCACTCTGGTTGTCGGTTTGATTGCCGGTTTTGGATTCAATCCATTGTTGGGAGCATTAGCAGACCGTACACATACCAAGTGGGGGAAGTTCCGTCCCTGGATTTTATTTACTGCCGTTCCGTTGGGAATTGCAGCTTTACTGGCTTTCAGTACCCCTGATTTTTCATATAAAGGAAAAGTGATTTATGCAGCAGTTACCTATTCGTTATTATTGTTGCTGTATGCTTCAAATAATTTACCCTATTCAGCATTGAGTGGTGTTATTACAGGAGATATGGGAGAAAGAAACAGTATTTCTTCGTATCGTTTTGTGGCGGTGATGTTTTCACAGTTTTTTGTACAGGTTTTTATGCTACCGATTATTCTGTCTGTCGGAAACGGTGATAAAGCAGTCGGAATTGAGATTGTAATGACTTGGCTGGCTATTATCGGAGCCATCATGCTTTTGATCACATTTTTCACGACCAAAGAAAGGGTGATTCCTAAACCTGAACAAAAATCGAGTTTAAAAGAAGATGTAAAAGATCTGTTTAAAAATAAACCATGGGTTATTATGCTTTCTGTTACGGCTTTGATTTTCATTACACTGGCAATGAAAGGAGGTTCGTATGTCTACTATTTTAACAATTATGTAGATGAAGCAGCCCTGAAAAACTTTATAGCCCCTATTATTTCATTTTTTGACTCTGTCGGAATGAATTTCTTTGGGGAAGATGCAAAATCTGCAGGCTTTGGTCTATTCAATGCCGGGGGGATTATTATGATGATTGTCGGAATTACATTTTCTAAAAGATTTGCCGATCAATACGGAAAAAGAGATGTATTTGCGGCATCGCTTTTTATTTCGACACTATTTATCATTTTATTTATTTTTTACCCTCCGAAATCAGTGGGTCTGATGTTTTTATCCCAAATCTGTCACGGTTTTTTCTACGGTATAAGTACCCCGATTTTATGGACGATGATTGCCGATGTAGCCGATTATTCGGAATGGAAAAATAACCGTAGAGCAACCGCTATTATCTTTTCTGCAATGATGGTTGGTTTAAAGGTTGGTTTAAGCATCGGAAGCTCACTGGTGGCATTAATTATCGGAAAATACGGATACATTTCTTCTGGAGGAACGCAGCATGTTATTCAGCCTGAAACGGTAGCCGTCGGTGCTAAAATGTTGGTAAGTATTTTTCCGGCAATTCCTTTTATAGTGGCTTGCGGACTTCTGTATTTTTATGAAATCAATAAAAAAATGGAAGTGCAGATTGAAAAAGATCTGGCAGAAAGAAGAAAATAATCTGTTGAATAATGTTAAACTAAACCTGTCTGGTTTGATAAAAATAAATACAATGAAACGAATCATGTTATGGAGCATAATGACTTTTGCAGCTACCGGTTTTAATGCTCAAAAATCAGATAATTCCTTAAAAAAGGCTTTTCAGAATAAGTTCTACATCGGAACAGCGATGAACCTTGATCAGATTCACGGAACAGATACAAAATCTGTAGACATTATTAAAAAACAATTCAGCTCGATTGTTGCTGAAAACTGTATGAAAAGTATGTATCTGCAGCCTAAGGAAGGACAGTTTTTCTTTGATGACGCTGATCAGTTCGTTGAATTTGGAGACAAAAATAAAATGTTCATTATCGGACATACGCTGATCTGGCATTCTCAGGCTCCGGATTGGTTTTTCACCGATAAAAACGGAAATAATGTTTCTTCTAAAGTCTTAAAACAAAGAATGAAAGATCATATCACAACCATTGTTTCAAGATATAAAGGAAGAGTAAAAGGTTGGGATGTGGTGAATGAAGCGATCCTCGAAGATGGATCTTACCGAAAATCTAAGTTTTACGAAATTTTGGGTGAAGAGTTTATTCCTTTAGCCTTTCAGTATGCTCAGGAAGCTGATCCAAATGCCGAATTATATTACAATGATTATAATGAATGGCATCCGGGGAAAGTGAAAACAGTGACTCAGCTGGTGAAAAATTTAAAAGCAAAAGGAATCCGTATCGATGCTGTAGGAATGCAGGCGCATATTGGGATGGATTCCCCTTCTATTGGGGAGTATGAAAAAGCGATTCTTGACTATGCGAAAGCCGGAGTGAAAGTAAATATTACAGAATTGGATATCAGTGCACTCCCTTCACCTTGGGGAACTTCTGCTAATATTTCGGATAAAGTACAATATGATGAAAAAATGAATCCATACAGAAACGGACTTCCAAAAGATGTTCAGATCCAGTGGGAAAATCGTTATGAAGATTTTTTTAAATTATTTTTAAAACATAAAAAAAATATACGGAGAGTGACATTGTGGGGAGTAAGCGATAATCTGTCCTGGAAAAATGATTTTCCGATCAAAGGACGAACAGATTATCCACTGCTTTTTGACCGTCAATATAAATCAAAACCAATCGTCGGTAAACTTATTAGGCTTGCTGAAGAAGGCAGGTGAAAATCTAATATCTAAAATCTAATTCTACTATAAATAATGAACAAATCAAAATATCTATTTCCAAAAGACTTCATGGCAGATCCGTCTGTTCATGTTTTTGAAGACAAATTATATATTTATCCCTCTCACGACCGAGAAAGCGGAATTGAAGAAAATGATAACGGCGATCACTTTGATATGAATGATTATCATGTTTTTTCTATAGATAATATTGAAAATGGAGAAATTACAGATCATGGAGTTGTGCTTTCTGTACAAGACATTTTATGGTCGGGAAGACAGCTTTGGGATTGTGATGTAGCCCATAAAGACGGTAAATATTATATGTATTTTCCTTTAAAAGATAAAAATGATATTTTCAGAATCGGGGTGGCAGTGAGTGATAAACCGTATGGTCCTTTCATTCCTGAAAAGCATCCGATGATGGGAAGCTACAGTATTGACCCCTGTATTTTTGAGGAAGAGGGAAAATATTATATGTATTTCGGAGGAATCTGGGGCGGACAGTTACAGCGGTACAGAAATAACAAAGCTCTGGAATCTGCCGTAATTCCTGAAAATAATGAGCCTGCTATTCCTTCAAAAGTTGCTCTTCTAAGTGATGATATGCTGGAATTTGCTGAGGAACCGAAAGATGTTTTAATTCTTGATAAAAACGGAAATCCTTTGCTTCACGGAGATGAGCATCGTTTTTTTGAGGCTTCCTGGATGCACAAATACAATGGGAAATATTATTTTTCCTATTCAACAGGAGATACCCATCTTTTATGTTATGCCATTGGTGATAACCCTTATGGTCCGTTTACCTATCAGGGGGTGATTCTGACTCCCGTTGTTGGCTGGACAACCCATCACAGTATCGTCGAGTTTAGAGGAAAGTGGTATCTGTTTTTCCATGATTCTGTTCCGAGTGGTGGAAGAACTTGGCTTCGAAGCATGAAAGTTGTTGAATTGGAGTACAATGAAGACGGAACTTTCAAAACAATTGAAGGTTTAGAATAATTTATCAATTCCACAGAACCCGAAGGGTTCAATATCAATAGCCATAGTTAAAACCTATGGAGCAAATAAACGTAGATAAAACCATTTCAAATGCGAAACCTCCGAACCTATTTATTAATTTTTCTTTTATTTCCATTAATTCTCTTCGCAGAAGACGGAAGCAAGCTCTGGCTTCGATTTCCCGATTCCCAAAACGGAATTTCAGCTGCTAAAATCATTTCGAAGGGTAAAAACCTGACGCTCGATATTGCTAAAAAGGAATTAACAACTTACTGGCAGGGTCAGATAGTAGAACTTCGCACGGAAAAATCATTGCACTATCTGAAAGATGGCTATAGAATCTATTCAACCCCTGAAAAGATTGTAATCTCCGCCGGAAAACAAACCGGATTATTGTATGGCGTGTACCATATATTGAGGCTTCAGCAAACTAAATCTGATATTAGCCATTTGAACATAACAGAAAAGCCCTCTTATGACGTAAGAATTCTCAATCATTGGGATAACCTTGATGGAAGTGTGGAAAGAGGATATGCCGGAAAATCGCTTTGGAAATGGGATGATTTACCCAATAAACTTTCCCCCAGGTATGAAGAATATGCGAGAGCAAATGCATCAATCGGGATCAATTCTGTGGTGTTTAATAATGTGAATGCTTCCCCGAATATGCTTCGGACAGATTATCTTCAAAAGGTAAAAGTATTGGCAGATATATTCCGACCATATGGGATCAGAGTCTATCTTTCGGTTAATTTTTCTTCTCCAAAAGTACTGGGTGGTCTTGAAAATTCAGATCCATTGAATAAAGAGGTCCACAAGTGGTGGAAAGATAAGGCTGCAGAAATTTATAAATTAATCCCTGATTTCGGAGGGTTTTTAGTGAAAGCCAATTCGGAAGGACAGCCCGGACCACAGGATTACGGAAGAACTCATGCTGATGGCGCCAATATGATGGCCGATGTTCTTAAACCTTTTGGAGGAATAGTAATGTGGAGAGCATTTGTCTACAGTCCTAGCAAAGAAGACAGGGCAAAACAGGCTTACCTGGAGTTTCTTCCGTTAGACGGAAAATTCAGAGATAATGTGATTGTTCAGATTAAAAACGGACCTATTGATTTTCAGCCTCGTGAGCCCTTTAATCCTTTATTTGGAGCGTTGAAAAAGACTTCAGAAATGGCAGAGTTTCAGATCACACAGGAATATTTGGGATTTTCAAACCACTTGGTTTTTTTAGCACCTTTGTTTAAAGAAACACTGGAGAGTGATACTTACGCTGATGGAAAAGGTTCAACAGTAGCTAAAATTACAGACGGAAGTTTACGGAATACTAAAATAACGGCCATTGCTGGTGTTGCCAATATTGGTGAAGATACCAACTGGACCGGAAATATCTTCGCTCAGGCTAATTGGTATGCTTTCGGAAGATTAGCGTGGAACCATGAATTAAGCTCAGAAAAAATTGCTGATGAATGGATTAAAATGACTTTTACCAATCAGCAGGAATTTGTAAATCCAGTGAAAGATATGATGCTTTCGTCACGCGAAACAACCGTTGATTATATGATGCCGCTGGGCTTACATCATATTTTTGCATTCGATCATCATTACGGACCGGAACCCTGGGGAGATATTCCCGGCGGAAGACCGGACTGGATGCCGGTTTATTATCACAAAGCGGATGAAAACGGACTGGGTTTTGACAGGACGGAAACAGGAAGTAATGCCGTTTCACAATATTTTCCGCCATTAAATGCTATTTTTGGAAATATAGAAACCTGCCCGGAAAATCTTCTTCTTTGGTTTCACCATGTACCCTGGACTTATAAAATGAAAGATGGCAAGACCTTATGGGAAGAAATAAGTTTTAAATATGATTCAGGCGTAAAAAATGTTCGCGCATATCAGAAAACATGGGATAAAATGGAACCGTATGTAGACGCTGAAAGATTCAGACAGATTCAGTCAAAACTCAAAGTTCAGTCAAAAGATGCTGTTTGGTGGAAAGATGCATGTCTGTTGTACTTCCAGACATTTTCAAAAATGCCGATTCCTTATGAGATTGAACGACCTGTTCATGAATTGGATGATCTGAAAAAAATTAAACTTGATCTTAAGCATCATAATTAAAAAAATTGAGGCAACTCGTTCTTCGTGATTTAAAAAAGAAGAGTTGCCCCAATGCTAACTGTACGTAAAATTTTAGTTCCGATATAAATACGGAAATATATGAATCTCTTAGTTTTAGTTAAGAGTAACTATTTTGTTAAAAACATTTCCCATTTCCTCAACACTGATCACATATCTGTCAGATGTTTTTGGATTAAGATCGAAAGTCATCTCAAGCTCTCCATCCTTTGCGTTTTTAGTTGCATTGTAATAGACATTTCCTGAAAAGTCGGATACAGAAATAGTTGCGCTGTTTTTCAGTCCTGAAAGATGAAGTTTTGCCTTGTTTCCTGAAATGGTGTATTCAGGCTTATAAATTTCTGAAAATGGAGTTTTTTCAATCTCTAAAGTATTGGTATTGCTTATATTTATTTTATATTTTTCAATTTTCTGATTAGATTCTGCAACCAGATAATAAGTTCCCGAATTCAGGTCTTTAAGGTCATATGATTTGGTTACATTATTCTCTTTCTCCAGTTTTTCAGAAAACAGTTCTCCGTAAGTATCGTTGTAGATGACCAAAGAAATATTTTGTGCATTCAGAACTTCAAAACTTATGGTTTTTGCTTTCGTTGTCTTAAAGGAAAGAGAAAAATCTCGGTCTTTACTCATCAGACTAGATGATGTAAATAAGAACCCTATAAGAAAAGCAGATTTTAATAATGCATTCATAATAATAAGTTTTATACTGCAAATGTATAGCAGGATATGGACTTAATCTATAATACAATTTTCATATTTATGTGCTATATTAACCTTTAAATTATTTTATTTAATATTAATTGTTAATTTTGTACATGAAATAATTTTTGTAAAATGAAGCATTCAAATCCTGCCTTTGAAGCGGTGAAGCCCAATATCGGAAGCAGCTTCACAAGTCTCATGTTTTTTCGGAATGAAAATATTAAATCCCATGTATGGCATTATCATCCTGAGGTTGAATTGATATTTGTTTGCGGAGGTTCTGGAAAAAGGCAGATCGGAAGTAATATTTCGTATTTTACAGAGGGAGATCTCGTCTTAATGGGAAGCAACCTTCCACATTGCGGAATGACCAATGAAAATACAAATAATGATTATGAAATGGTGATTCAGTTTAAACCTGATTTCTTAGGGGATTTTATTTGGGAATTACCTGAAATGCACAAAATTGCCCATCTGCTTGAAAGATCAAAAGCAGGAATTGTGTTTGGTGAAAATGTAAAGAAAACCGTCGGAAAAAAGATTGTGGAAATGCATGAATCTTCATCTTTGGAGAGGCTTGTAAAGTTTCTGGAAATATTAGAAACATTAGCTTCCACTCAGGATTACAGAATTTTGAATGCAGGGAAATACTACCTTCAGACACAAGTTGAAGATAATGAAAGGATTAATGTTATTTTCAACTATGTAAAAGATCATTTTAAAGAACAGATTACATTGGAAGAAATTGCTGGGCTGGCGAATATGAAAGTGCCGTCTTTCTGTCGCTATTTTAAAAAAATCACCAACAAAACTTTTACACAGTTTGTTAATGAATACAGGATTACCCACTCATTAAAACTGTTGGCGGAAAAGCCGTTGAGTATTACGGAAGTCTGCTTTGAATCAGGCTTTAATAATTTCAGCTACTTTAATAAAACATTTAAAGAATATATTCAGAAAAGCCCTTCACAATACAGAAAAGAGTTTAATTATTTTATGGAATAGAGTTAAAAGAATAAAGTTTTCAAAAAGATGACTCAGTTGTACGTGGTAAACCCCTTATCATAAATGAAATTTTGACGTCTTAAAAATAGTATGGTAAATATAATTTTCACCTCGGGATTAACGCAAAAGCTTGTCATAAAAAAAGAATAAAACCAATTATAAACTAAAATTTTAAAAATGAATTCAGTAGTTTTATACCTGAAATCTCCTGATAGATTTATTTTTACAACAGTATATGGAAGATATTAAATTAATTGTTACCGATATGGACGGAACTTTCCTGAACTCTTCACACGAAGTAAGTCCGGAATTTCCTGAAATTTATGAAGAACTGAAAAGAAGAAATATTTTATTCGTGCCTGCAAGTGGAAGACAGATGCTGGGGATCACAAAGTATTTTGGCGAAATAGAAAACGAAATGGCTTTTATCGCTGAAAACGGAGGCTATGTGATTTATAAAAACGAAGAATTGTTTGCAGATAAGCTGGAGGAGAATCATATGGCTGAGATCATCAGCGCTGTACGAAACATTCCTGGAGCTACCGCTGTTTTGTCTGGAAAAAAGAAAGCTTACGTAGAAACAGAAAATCAGGATTTTATCGATTATATTTCACAGTTTTATACTGATAATGAAAGACGTGAAGATCTTACACTGGGAGTTGATGACAGTATTTTCAAAATTGCAGTTTATCATCCTGAAGGGTCTGAAAAAAATGTATATCCGGTGTTAAAAGAATTTGAAAAATATGGGCTAGAAATTGTAATTTCCGGGCAATATTGGCTGGATATTATGAACAAAAATATCAATAAAGGCAATGCCCTGGAAAAATTACAGAAGGCTTTGAACATCTCGCCTCAGCAAACCATGGCTTTCGGAGATTATATGAATGATATTGAGATGCTTGAAAATTCAAAATATTCCTATGCCATGAAAAATGCGCACCCTTCAGTAAAAAAAGCGGCCAGTTTTGAAGCCTGTACAAATGATAATTTCGGCGTGCTGAAAATTATTAAAGATTATTTAAATATTAAATGATAATTATAAAAGTTAAAAAGCCTTTAAAGTTCAATCTTTAAAGGCTTTTTTCTTTTTTAGGCCATTATGTTTTTTGGAGTTGCTATGCTGTAATTAGTTTATTTTTAATGATTTGTATTTAAATTTTCAGTAAATTTCATCTAAATTCATTTATTCGTGAATTAAAAATTATTCTGAAAACTTTTAACATTCGATATTATGAACACTACAGAAAAACTATTACCTGAAACTTACACTGCACTTTCAGATTTAAGAAAAAACGATGTATATCTTCCTGAAATGAATCAGGAACAGATTATTTCAGCTTTTTTCCCGGCCACCTTTCCTGAACTTGTCGGTCGTCTGTCGGAAATAACAGGATTATTTTACGGCGGTATGCTCAAACAGGCAGGTGTTCTTTATGGAGATGATGCAATTACTAAGCTTTCTGATGCTTTTATGCATGATCTGGGAACGAAAATTGTGATGAGAAACAAAGCTCAGTATCCTAATTTGCCACAAAGTATTTCATCTTTAGCAAAAATACTTGTAGGGACAATTTTTACATCCAGTCCCGAATATAGTTTTGAATTTGTTGAGCTAAGTGATAAAAAAGCGGAAGTTCTGATAAAAGGTATTGACCGGTATCACAGGATCGCGTATAGATTACAGATTGCCGATCAGCTGGAATGGCCTGTTCTTAAACCTTTCATACAGGGGACTTGTGATGCCATGGGTCTTGATGTAAATATTATAATGGATGTAAAAGAACTTAAGGATGATAGCTCATGTTTTTATCAGCTTATTGTTGAACAAAATAAATAATAAAATTTCGGGCGAGACCACGTCTCGCCCGAAATTAATCATGCAATATCTAAGAATACCTAAATATTATAATGTATTACAGATATTTCCTCCCAGAGTTGCCCCTGCATTTGCTGTAACATCAGCTTTTACAGAAGAGACTGATAATGCAGGAATAGAATAGGGTGGAGTGAAAGCTGTTCCGCTTCCTGTAATATTTCCGGTGGTATTGACGAAACTGTTTCCACTAACGGTAACGGCAGTATAGCCACTCATTAAGTTTATCGGTTCTTTTACGTTTTCAAAAACATTTCTGTCAACAAGAATATTGGCCTGAACTCCTGCAGCAATGCATTTATTGCTCACAGAGCTGTTAAAATAGCTGTTAATAATATGAATTTTTCCAAATCTTACCCTTGGCATACGCTCTCTGCATCCTGGTGCCCACCAGCAACGAACAAAAGTTACATTTAATTTTCCTGCATCAACAGTGGCTCCGTCACTTGAGCCGATAAGATTCGAGAATCTGTGGTCATCTGTCCCACCTGATCCTCCAGGTTTTGGCGTTTTTAAATAGTGGAATTTGGTGTAGGAAACAGTCACAAAGTCGGATTTATTTTTAATATCGAAATTTCCGTCAACTCCGTCTCTGAATTCACAATGGTCGATCCATACGTTTCGGCAGTCATCGAGAATAGCATTATCCCAGCCATCCGTGTCATAAGCTCCCGGGCCTTCAAAAATCAGATTTCTGATAATGATATTATTACATCTTTTGATATTGATAATCCCTGATCCGCTTGCGGTCTGATCTGTAGATACCAGTTTAGCACCGCTTGCACCGTAAAGGGTTTTTCCAGTTTGATCCTGTAAATTCAGTCGGGTAGTGATCGTGATGGTTCCGGTTACTTTAATAACTTTTACAGCAGTGTTTTCAAGAGCGGCTTTCAGTTGGGCATAGGTTGAGACTGTGGTTTCTGCTGCCGTTCCGCCTCCTGTTGTTCCGCCGTTTTGAGATGCCCATCCTGGTGCGAGACAGTTAGCTAGAGGAATAATATCTCCGGAAACTTCATTGTTTAATTCGCTGGATGTTTCGGCAATTTCGGTTTTTAAATCGTCAGAGCTACATCCTGATAAGACAAATGCTGCGCTGAATGCTACTGTAGATAGCATCATTTTAATGTTAATTTTCATAGTTTGAATTAATTTGTTAATTGGTGAGATAAACTAAATATTACATGATTTTCTTTTTAAAAATTAAGTATTATACAATTTTAATGAATTGTGTTTATTAAAATTAATAAGCGAATGTATTAATTATTTTTTAATTTAATTTAAATTTTATTGAATTATTTAACAATTCAACCGATTGCTCAGTGTTGAATTCATTTTTATTTAAATTATTTTTTCAATTATTAATTACAAAATATTCAGATTGTTTTATAAAATTCTAAGGCGTGTGTATAAACAAAAAACGGCTGTCATTTTCTGACAGCCGTTTTGTAGTAATATATTATAGTTAAGATTCGGTCTTTATCAACCCATAATTGACGGGTGACGGTTCTTTACCAAACAAACATGAAAAAATGTTCTGAAATTCATGAATGTATTTACACTTTATAGAATTTCCGTAAATTTTTAATCCCTCAACAATTTTTCTTGAGCTCAGATCAATATCATATTTGATAAAAGTTTCCGGTCTTTCATAACGAATTCTCTGTTCTGAACTATACGTTCTTGAAAATCCGAATTTTTCAAGCCATTCTTCGGTTATCTGTATAGGTCTGATAGCTTCTGCAGGCACAGAAATACTGTGAATGTCATTTTCAATTTTAACAAAATAATCTTTTTCATTATTCTGGAATATTTCAGAGATGGTAAAGATCTGATTTTTATATTCCACTAAATTTTTAATTTTTAGATCGGCAACGTTCATAATATTTTGTGTTAAGGTTATTATTGTAAGAGTGATTGGTAAAAGAACAGTTGCAAATACTATGCCTTACGTATGATATATTTTTAATGTTATGTTAATTATTGTGTTAATTTTTTTAATGTAAACAAATGATTTAGAGTAATATATTGAAAATACTATCATAATCATGATTTTATAAAAAAATAATTATATGGTATGTGTGTGGTATCTTAAAGAAATGTCTATGCTTTTTTCAGTCTTTGAAATGAAGTATTTAGGGTGAGAATCAAAGCAGTTAATATGGCTATTATAAGAATGATAATAAACGATGTCCATGAAGTGGCATGTAAAATATATCCGGTCCCGCTTCCTAGAATACTGGATCCGAAGTAATAAAAAAGCCAGTATATTGAAGTTGCCGAAGACTTCCCGTCTTTAGCTCTTAAAGCGGTCATCTGGCTGGCCATCGTATGGGCGGCAAAGAAAGACAGGGTAAAAAGGCCAAGTCCAAAAATAACAAGATAGAGATTTTCAGAAATCAAAAATATAATCCCGAAAAGCATTGATAGAATAGCTCCTTTCAGAATAGTATTTTGATTGAATTTTTTGGACAGTCTGCTGGTAATCATCGTTCCGAATACTCCGAAAGTATACATCAGAAAAATAAATGCAATGAAAAAGTGGCTTAATGAAAAAGGAGTGGATTCAAGTCTGAAGGTCAGGTAATTATAAACACTTACAAAGCTTCCCATTAACAGTGCTGCGATGATGTAGAGACGAAGCATATAAGAGTCTGTTAAGAATCTTTTCATTTGCTTCATTTTTAAAGAATAATCCGTTTTTTGAGGATTGAAAAATCTTGATTCCGGAAAAAAATTCCAGAAAATAATTCCCAGCACTAAACTTTCAAGGCCTATGATTAAAACGGCATTCTGCCAGCCGAATTCTGCCGCAAGGATGGTTGCTAAAATTCTTCCGCTCATTCCACCAATGGTATTTCCACTGAGATACATACTGATCGCTAATGCCACAACACCTGCTTCAACTTCTTCGGTAAGATAGGCAAGAGCCACCGCAGAAACTCCGGAAATTACAAAACCTTTTAAGACACCAATAAAAATAAGCAACGTCAGACTTGGGATCCATGCTGAAATAATGGTAAGAATAGCTGATGAAAATAATGAAAACATCATCAGTTTCTTTCTGGAATAACTGTCGGCTTTAAAAGCAAAGTAGAATAAACCCAGAGCCATGCCAATAGTTGCTGATGAAACCAGTAACGAACTGTCACCTACACTCGTATGAAAGTGCTCTGTGACCATCGGAAGCAAAGGCTGGAAGAGATAAAGCTGTGCAAATACCGAAAGCCCCGAAAAAAAGATACAAAGTTTTATATATCGAAAACGCTTACTTTGTCTGTCTGCTTTTTCTGTCGTATTCATGATGTAATGACGTTAGAATCCCTCTTAAAAATGAATTTTTAGCGGAATTTTATAGAGGTAAAGTTCCTGAATTATTTTTGATTGGTAAAACGCTTTATTTCGATAATATTCATCGGAAAAAACGATTAGTAAGAAGTGGCAGATGTAGGCGTATTCTGGATGTATTCTGAAGGTGTAATTTTTTCAATCTGTTTAAAAACGCGGTTAAAAGTAGACTGATTTGAAAACCCTGCTTCCGTATAAATATACATAAGGGTTACTTTTTCCAGGTCATTTTCCTGCAAAAGCTTTTTTACACAGTTGATCCTGTATAAGTTAAGGTAATTGTTGAAATTGGAATAGCCCTGATTTCTTATTGATTTTGAAATATAACTGTTGTTAACTTCCAGCTCAGCCGATAATTTTGAAATATTGAAATTGACATCTTTAAACAGTTTTTTTTCTTTCATGACCAGTTCTATTCTGTCAAATAATTCATCATGAACAGGCAGCTCATTTTCTGCATGAGTAACAAATTTAGATTCTGTCTTGTATTTTTCCTCAATTTCATGATAAACTTCCACTTTTCTGATCTTGTCTTTATAATAAATAATCAGAGAAATGACTGCAACATTTGAAAGCACCAGAATGGTGTCTGTAATTTTAATATCATCCGTACTGTGTTTTATAAAATTGAAATCAAAATAATTTGAGATCAAAAACCCTGAAATAATACAGAACAGAACAAAAATACTGTAGAGGATAACATATTTCCGGGTAAAAAAGACATAAGCCGCAAGTGGAATAGGGATCAGCCATACAAAGCTGGCAACCGAGTTGTTCCAAAAAGCAAGCATGATATAAAAGTCATAAATAGTCGCAATAATAATATAGGAATGAACTAAAATATTGATTGAATAATTTCTGCGAATGATAATAAAAGAATAAACTAACAGAAATAATCCTCCTGCAGTATACCACGCCATTATTTTATCTTCAATGAAAAAATTGAAAATAATAGCAAATATAAAAAGTACAACAGCCATCAGAATCATATAATTCCGGATGAGTTCTCTTTTATATTTTTCTATTTTTTGAGTTTTCGAATAATCCTCAGCCATCAGTGTTGTTGTGTTAAGTTAAGTCAAATTTTTTTATTTGTGTTTTTATCAGTCAAATGTCAAAAATGATTGCTTTAATGTTTTGACTGATAGTGTTTTGTGTTTTTATAAATGAATTTTAGAATTTCATTGAGAGAGCTCAAAATTGATTTGATTATCCCAGTAACTTTGTCCCTGTAAAATTTCAATCACATATTCAGATATTGTGACTTCAAAAATATTTTTTATCCCGAAAATTCATTTATGCTTTATTAAATCAACTAAATAACTGATTAATATGTAATGTTTATGCAAAGATAGTGAAGTGGTAGGAAATAAAAGAAACAGATCAGAAAAACAATAAATATAAAACAATGAAGAAGATGAAATTATCTTTGTGTGCTGTCATGATGAGCTTTTTTTCAATATCTGTATTTTCCCAGGTTGGGATCAATACAGCGTCTCCAAAAGCTACGTTAGACGTAGTTGGAAAACCTTCGGCTGCAGATTCTCCGGATGGGGTAATTGCCCCGAAACTTACCGGAGATGAGTTAAGGGCAAAAGACGCTGTTTATCAAAACGATCAGATTGGAGCTTTGGTTTATGTAACGCAGGCAGTTACAGCCCCTTCGTTAAAAACTGCAAAGGTTGACAAACCGGGATACTATATGTATAACGGAGAAACCTGGAAATTTGCATTCGGGGGTACAGATGATGATATTGTCGTGGGCGAATTGGTTTATTACCACGGAAGTATTCCTGCCAGTACTTCGGGAGCGAATATCCTGGCAAGCACTTATCTGAGTGATCTTCCTGTTTTAGGTGGGGTTTTAAGACTGGATGCCCAATTTGATGGTAATTCATCCGGAAATGGTGCAGTGACAACCTTTAATCCGAGACTGTATAATGTGGGAACCGGAGATATTAAAATGTGGGTTTCGGAAATGTCTACGCATACCGGAGATTCGGATAATGGAAATATAAAACTTTCCCCGGGAGCTTACAGACAGTTTGATGACGGGGTTTATCTTTCACAGACTCACAATGAAACAGTGACTTTCGATATTACACTTCAGGAACCTGAACCGAGATGGTACCGAGTATACTATGCTTTCCGGGTTGATAATAAATCTACGGCGGGATCCAGTAATGCTACCACCACAGACGGAAATACAGCAGATAATACCAGAGAATTATTTTTATCCGTACAAAGGTTATATTAATGATAATTCTTTTTGAAGGGATACAAATGATCATCATAAAAGTTAAGGAGGCAGAGGTCTCCTTTTTTATTGGTTTTGTTAACATAAAATCATATTGAGACAACTGCTTGATTGTAAGAATCAAAATCCTTATCATTGTAAGATTAAAATCCCCAACACAATATGATAGAAAACTTCCCTTTCTATTTGTCGCTGATTGTAGCGATTATTCTGCTTATAATGCTGGCCAATAAAATTAAGGTGGCCTATCCCGTTTTACTGGTACTGGCCGGATTAATGATAAGTTTTATTCCCGGAATTCCTATGATCCGTATAGATCCCGAGCTTATTTTTATCATATTTCTTCCTCCGTTACTGTATGAAGCAGCATGGTCTATTTCATGGAAAGAATTGTGGAAATGGCGGCGTATTATAGGAAGTTTTGCCTTTGTGGTGGTTTTTCTTACAGCAATTTCTGTTGCCTTTGTTGCCAATTATTTTATCCCCGGATTTTCTCTTGCTCTGGGATTTTTGTTGGGAGGTATCGTTTCTCCTCCTGATGCGGTAAGTGCAAGTGCGATTTTAAAGTTTGTGAAAATTCCTAAAAGGATGTCTTCTATTTTAGAAGGGGAAAGCCTGTTGAATGATGCTTCCTCGCTGATCATTTTTAGATTTGCTATGATTGCGGTAGCTACAGGGCAGTTTATCTGGTATGAAGCAGCCCTCAATTTTTCATGGATGGTTATTGGCGGAATAGGTATCGGCCTGCTGATAGGCTGGTTGTTTATGAAAGGTCAGAAATACCTTCCGACAGATGCCAATATGGATACTATTCTGACGATTGTTGCTCCGTATGTAATGTATATGGCAGCTGAAGAGGTGCACAGTTCAGGGGTTTTAGCGGTTGTCAGCGGAGGATTATTATTATCCAATCACAGGCATACTTTTTTAAGTACCTCATCTCGTATACGCGGAGTGAATGTCTGGGAAAGTCTTGCTTTTGTGCTGAATGGTCTGGTATTCGTACTCATTGGTCTCGATCTTCCTGAGATTACTTCAGGACTGGAAGGGGTAAGTCTTTCTTCTGCTATCGGATATGGATTGCTGGTAACAGCCGTTTTGGTTGTCGTCAGAATTTTATCTGCTTATGGAGCTGTCATTGTTACCTTGGTTGCACGAAATTATATTAATGTCGCCGATACCCGAAGTCCGGGTTTTAAAGCTCCGATTATTATGGGCTGGACCGGAATGCGTGGGGTCGTTTCTCTGGCTGCGGCGTTGTCTATCCCGACTCAGTTATATGCGGGAGGTCCCGGTTTTCCTCAGCGAAATCTGATTCTGTTCATTACGTTTATTGTGATCTTAACGACTTTATTGGTACAGGGGTTAACGCTTCCTTATTTGATTAAAAAAGTAAATATGCCTTCTTTTGATGATCATCTTCCTGATGATGAGGCGGATGAATTACTGAAAAGAGAAATGGCAAAATTTACACTGGTGCATATCACGAATAATTATGGTGAGGTATTCCAAAAAAGTCCTTTTCTGCAGCAGATTCATGAAAAATGGCGCGGAAAGCTGGAAGAAGGTGCTGATATTAAGATATCTCCTGAAGTGAGACTGGCTTATCTGGATATTTTAAATCAGCAAAGGCAGTGGCTTATCGCTCAGAATCATGATAAAAACCAGCATTACGACGAGCATATCATCAGGAAGCATCTATTACAGATCGATCTGGAAGAAGAAAGAATCGGGTTGATTCATTAATTATAAAGAACCCCGCAGATATAGTTTTGAAGGATTCTCGATCAGAATTTTTTCATTTTTTAGAACAATCTCCGAAAGTCTTTTTCCCATAGCCGAAAAATCTGTGGATAGGGTGGTGATGCCATTTTCGACAACTTTTTTTAAGGGCGTTTCGTTATATGAAATGATGCCTACATCTTTTCCGGTTTTTAATTTTTTTGCTCTGCATTTTTCCACCGTTTCCACCAGCTGGCGATCATTGGGGATGAGAAAGACCTGTCCTTTTTTTAGCGTATGTTTTTCCAGTCCGGAAATAATGGAGTATTTCTTTTTATAGGCTTTACAAAATTTCACAAAACCGTTTACCATATCGATGGGCTCTTTATTCCCCGGAAATATCAAAATATAATGCTGATATTTTTCCAGAAGGGAAAGAGAGGATTTAAGTGCGTTAAAGATGTCTTCCGTAAAATTCTGATAAATACCCGAATAATTTTGCAGTGAATCCCGCATCTGATCCAAAATATAAACATCTTCTTCAGGAAGCTGCCGGATAATATCTTCCACACCCTGAAGGTTGGCTGGTAAAATAATATATTTGGAATAATTTCCGATATTGTCAAGGATTAATTTCCGAAACATTCCGAGATCAAAGTGATAAAAAAAAGTATCCACCTGTACTTTGTTATTAAGACCGTCCAGAAAAGAGTTGAGCAGATCTTCTTTGAAAATGTTTAATTCATCCAAAAGAAGGAAATAGCGTTTGTCATAGTTAAAATCTTCAGTTTTTATGTAATATCCTTTGGACGGAATAGCTTTTATGATTCCTTTTTTCTTTAAAACTTCATAGGCCATGAAAACGGTATCTCTTGAAATCTGATATTCAATACAAATCTTGTTGACAGACGGAAGCTTATCATTACGGAAGAGTCTTTTCTCCATAATGGCAGTTTCAATACTTTCTACAATTTGTTTATAAACAGGAATTGAAATTTGACGGTCGATATTAATAATTTTCATAAACTTTTATTTTACGGTCTGGAGATATGAAAAGCTATAAATGTCATTAAATACTCTATAATTACTGTTTTAGCGAAACTTTTATCCTCATGTTATTAAATATATTCACCATAAAAACCGGTAGTGAAAACTGAAAAACCGGTAGGTATTGGTCGGTAAATGTATTGAATGTTTATATCTTAACCAAATTATTATGATTGACATAGTTAATATGTGGCTTATCATAAAAACACGCTAAGAATACAAATGATGAGAAAAGAAAAACAGTTTTTTAGAACACTAAAGAACAAAAACGGCGTCGAAATTACATGTTGTGATTTTGGCGCTGTTATTTCTTCCCTTACAATTCCCGTTTCTGAAAATGAAAATCTGGATGTTGTTTTAGGGTTTGATACTATTGAAGACTATGCCGAATCTTTTATGCTTGTGGCAAAACCTTTTTTAGGTGCCGTCGTAGGTCCTCATGCCGGAAGAGTTCATTTTGGAAAATATAAGAACGGAATTCAGGAAATACAGCTTGAACAGAATCATGGACCGCATCACCTACACGGGGGAAGTTTAAATCTCAGCAATCAGTTTTGGAATCTGGTTTCAGCATTCGAATCTGAAATACAATATGAGATCCTCATTAATGATCTTAAAACAAAAATAACAGCAGAGTATAGCCTGAATGATAAAAATGAATTGAATGTCGTTCTGCAGGCAGTTACTGAAGAAGATATTCTGATCAATCTCACCCAACATTCATATTTTAATCTTGATGGTCATCAGGGCGATGTGCGAAGCTTAAAAATGCAGGTTAATGCAGAAGAAGTTCTGGAATCTGATGATGATTTGATCCCTACAGGAAATTTTCTTACAGTACAGGATACCCCCTTCGACTTTTCGATTTTAAAAACCTGTCCTGCAAAAATAGATACTTCTTTTGTTTTAAGAGGAGAAAAGACCGCAGCGATACTCACTAATGAAAGAAACGGGTTAACGCTTAAAGTTGAAACCAATCAGCCAAGTGTCCATATCTATGTAGGAGGTTCTTGTGATCACATCACAGGAAAAGAAAATACAGTATATCATCATACCAGCGGAATCTGTTTTGAAGCACAGAACTTTCCCGATTCTCCGAATCATGAAAATTTCAAAAGCGGGATTCTTAAACCTGGAGAAAAATATTCCAACGAAATCAAATTTACATTTGAAATAAACTAAAAATCAGATACTAATTTTAAAAACTTTTGAACGATGAAAAATCAGCTTGTACAACAGACAAAAAGGGCTTTTCAGCATCATTTTGGAGATCCTCCGGAAAGTATTTTTTTATCACCGGGAAGAATCAATATTATTGGAGAGCATGTAGATTATAATGACGGATTTGTCCTTCCTGCAGCAATCGACAGGTATATCTGCATTGCCATTACAGAAAGAAAAGATTCGGATATCTGCCGAATTATAGCTCATGATTTTAATGATTTTTATGAATTTACGATAAGTGATGAGATGATAAAAGCTCCTTCCGTTTGGGTGAATTATCTGTTGGGTGTGGTTGATGAAATTAATAATACAGGAAAAAAACTTAAAGGGTTGGATATGGTATTCAGTGGGAATATTCCTATGGGATCCGGACTTTCTTCCTCTGCTGCTTTGGAGTGTGGCTTTGCATATGCTCTGAACAACGTTTTTAATCTGAATTTTACAAAGGAGGAGATCGTTCTGATCGGGCAGAAAGCTGAAAATAATTTTGTAGGGGTCAACTGCGGGGTGATGGATCAGTTTGCTTCTGTTTTTGGAAAGGATGACAAAGTTGTTATGGTAAACTGTGATTCTCTGGAATACGAATATTTTGATGCGAAACTGGAAGATTACAGTTTAATTCTTTTTGACAGCTGTATAAAGCATACCCATCTTACTTCAGGCTATAATGATCGAAGAGAAGAGGTGGAAGAAGGTAAAAGGATCATCAGAAACCATTTTCCGGAGATGGTAACTTTCAGAGATTGCAGTCGGGAAATGCTGAACGCTGTAAAAGATGAACTGAGTGATAAAGTATACAAAAGATGTCTTTATGTGATTGAAGAAATTAGACGGGTCGAAGATGCAGCACGGTCGCTTGCCGGTAAAGATTATGAAAAACTGGGCAGGCTTCTTACCGAAACCCATCACGGTCTTTCAAAAGAATATGAAGTCAGCTGTCCAGAAATTGATTTTTTGGTTGACGAGACCTTAAAATTGGAAGGAGTGGCAGGATCAAGAATGATGGGCGGAGGTTTTGGTGGCTGTTCTGTTAATCTGATTAAAACCAATGATGTCCGACAGGTAATTGATAAGGTGAAAAATCAGTATAAAAAAGCCTACGACATCGAGATGAATGTTTATGAAGTGAAAATTTCCGACGGAACCCATCAATACAAAGAAAATGAATACAGCATTTAATCATAAAGATCATCCGCACCGCAGATATAATCCGCTCTTGGATGAATGGATTCTGGTTTCTCCGCAACGGGCAAAGCGCCCCTGGCAGGGTCAGCAGGAAAAAATGTCTGTTGAAAAACCTGCACAGCACGACCCTTCGTGTTATTTATGTTCGGGTAACATGCGCGTGAATGGAGATAAAAACCCGGACTATAAGGGAGCCTATGTTTTTGACAACGATTTTGGAGCTTTACTCAATGAAGAGGTAGCATTTTCAGATTCTGGAGATGAATTTTTTGTAACAAAACCGGAAAGGGGAATCAACCGGGTGGTGTGTTTTTCACATGATCACAGTCTCACACTTCCTGAAATGCAGTTGGAAGATATTATTAATGTTGTAGAAGTCTGGCAGGATGAATATCGTCATTTGGGACATGTCGATTTTATCAATTATGTTCAGATTTTTGAAAATAAAGGAAGTGTAATGGGGTGCAGCAATCCGCATCCCCACGGGCAGATCTGGGCACAGTCATCTATTCCGACTCAGGTGGTAAAAACGCAGGAGAATCTTCAGAAATATTTTGAGATGAATGGAAAATCTCTTCTTGAAAATTATTTGGCTAAAGAATTACAGGCCGGAGAAAGAATTGTTTTTGAAAATGATCATTTTGCAGCGCTGGTTCCATTTTGGGCAACCTGGCCCTATGAAACAATGATTGTCAGTAAAAGAAAGATTGAAAATATAATCAGTTTTACGGATGATGAAAAGAGAGCATATGCCAGTATTTTAAAAACTTTAACGATAAAATACGATAATCTTTTTAAGGTTTCATTTCCCTATTCTGCAGGAATTCATCAGGCTCCGACCGATGGGAAACCTCATCCGGAATGGCATTTTCATATGCATTTTTATCCGCCGTTGCTGAGGTCTGCAACAGTAAAGAAATTTATGGTCGGCTATGAAATGCTTGCCGAGTCACAGCGTGATATTACCCCTGAACAAAGCGCTGAAGTATTAAGAAATCTATCCGATATTCATTATAAAGCCTTATCTGAAATATGAGCAAATTAACCACTTTTGATTACATTGTATTTACATTATACTTCATTATCATTGTTGTATATGGAATTTATATTTTCAGGAAAAAGAAGAGCGAAAAAGTAGACAGTAAAGATTATTTTCTGGCAGAAGGATCACTTACCTGGTGGGCTATCGGAGCTTCATTGATTGCGAGTAATATCAGTGCAGAACAGTTTATCGGAATGAGCGGAAGCGGTTTTAGTATGGGACTCGCGATTGCAACTTATGAATGGATGGCTGCTTTTACGCTGATTATAGTTGCTGTATTTTTTATTCCGGTGTATCTGAAAAATAAAATTTATACGATGCCACAGTATCTTCATAAACGGTACAACGAAAAAGTAGCTTTGATTATGTCTGTTTTTTGGCTGATGTTATATGTTATTGTGAATCTTACGTCTATACTGTATTTAGGGGCTTTGGCGCTCAACAGTATTTCAGGGTTTAATCTAGCACTGTGTATGGGGTTTCTTGCTTTATTTGCGGTGATGATCACACTGGGAGGAATGAAAGTGATCGGATATACGGATGTTATTCAGGTTTTTTTCCTGATTGTCGGCGGATTGGTGACTACTTATCTTGCCGTCACTCTGGTATCTTCAGAATTTGGATTTTCCGGATTTGGAAAAGGACTGGCCTTAATGAAAGAGCATGCTGATGAACATTTTCATATGATTTTCAGAAAAACAGATCCCCACTATTTGGATTTGCCTGGAATTTCTGTGCTGATTGGCGGAATGGTGATTGTAAATCTCAATTACTGGGGCTGCAATCAGTATATCACCCAAAGAGCCCTGGGCGCAGACCTTAAAACAGCCCGAACCGGAATTCTTTTTGCGGCTTTTCTGAAACTGTTAATGCCTGTTATTGTCGTTTTACCCGGAATTGCCGCTTATGTTTTATATCAAAAAGGACTGTTCCAGCAGGAGATGATACAGGATGGAAGCTTAAATCCGGATCGTGCTTATCCTACATTGCTCAATTTGCTGCCTTCAGGTCTCAAAGGCTTGTCATTTGCAGCTCTTACTGCTGCTATTGTCGCTTCACTGGCCGGGAAAGCAAACAGTATTGCCACCATTTTTACTCTGGATATTTACAAACAATATATCAGAAAAGACTCTTCCGAAAAAAATCTGGTGAAGATCGGTAAAATCGCTGTTGTCACTTCTTTTATCATTGCTATTATTGTTTCTCCGTTTCTCGGAATTGATAAAAAAGGCGGCTTTCAGTACATTCAGGAATATACAGGTTTTGTAAGTCCCGGAGTATTTGCGATGTTTATTTTAGGCTTCTTCTGGAAAAAGACGACCTCGAATGCTGCATTGTTTGCTACTATCGGAGGTTTTATTTTCTCCGTTATTTTAAAATTTCTGCCGATGATAGCTGATTTGTCGTTTTTAAACCTCATTGGTTTTGCAGTTCCGAACGCAAATGGCATCTACGAGATACCTTTTATAGACAGAATGGCGGTAGTATTTATCATGTGTGTTCTGGGAATGATTTTCATCAGCCTCAAAGAAACCAGAAAGGGATTGCAGGTCAATAGTTTGGAGGTTGATATCTCGATGTTTAAAACCAATCGAAGTTTTACCATTGGAAGTATAATCATTATAACAGTACTTGTTGTTTTATATACGGTCTTTTGGTAAATGATAAATTTCTAAATTTGTGAAAAGTGTTTTTATGAAATTATTCATCGATAAAACCTATTTGCAAAATGGAACTCAGACAACTTCGTTATTTTCTTAAAGCTAAAGAATTACTTAATTTTACTGAAGCGGCTAATCATCTGTACATCAGCCAGAGTACGCTTTCACAACAGATTAAACAACTGGAAGAAGAATTGGGAATTCCACTGTTTAACAGGATTGGAAAAAGAATTTCACTTACCGAAGCCGGCAAAATATTTTCAGCCTATGCAGAAAAGAGCCTTCTGAAATCCCAGGAAGGCTTTTTGGCATTGAGAGATCTGGAAGAGCTTAAAAGTGGTGAGCTTAATATTGGAGTTACTTACGGGATGCGTTCCACTTTGATTGAAGCACTGATCCGGTTTTCGGTGGAATATCCTGAAGTAAAAGTAAATATTGTATTTGGAACAACTTCTGAGCTGATCGAAAAACTCCATCATCTTGAACTCGATTTTGCGCTTACTTTTGCAGAAGGGAATAGGGAAGAAGTGTTTAAATATATTCCGTTATTTACCTCACCAATGACTTTAGTGGTTTCAAAAAATGCGGCAATTATCAGGAAAGAAAGCATAACTCTAAAAGAAATTATTAACCTTCCACTGGCGCTTCCCACAAAAGGCTACAGTACCACAAAATTTGTAACAGAAGCTTTTAAAAACAGTGGGTTAAAGCCTAAAGTCCTGATTGAAATCAATGATATTCCCACCTTACTTGAATTGATAAAAAGTGGAAAATGGTACACGATTCTGGCTCAGACTACGGTAACCGAAAAAGATGAACTGACAACCATTCCCATCAAAGGTAAAAATATGATCCGTACAGCCATGTTGATTTCATTAAAAGATGCCTACGAAAAGAAAGCAATGAAAGTTTTCTATCAATTTCTGCATCGGTAAAAATTAAACTTTATATATTCTGCGAACTCTAAAAATCATTTTTATAAAAAATCACTATTTATGGAATATTAAAAGTATTGTTTCATATTTAGTCTCAAAAGACTATCGGTTTTATAAATTACTCACTTATTGTTGATATTTTTAATAAAATATATTTGATTATTAATTTACATTTTTAGTTAAAATTTTACAATTAAATCGAAAAAAATCAGTTTATTATATAAAATTTTGTTAAATTTACATAATTCACAATACTTAATATAAAACTACTAGTCTATGAAAAAAACCGTACTATCTCTTGTATTGGCTGTCTCGGCCATTACATTTAAAATGAGTGCTCAAATAGGGATTAATACTGCTAATCCAATTGGTGCATTTACTGTCGATGGTGCCAAAGATGATCCTGTAACTGGTACCCCTACTACAGCGCAACAAGCTAATGATTTTTCAGTTGCTGCTACCGGTAGTGTAGGAATAGGAACTATTGCACCAGCAGCGAAACTGGATATTGTAGGAGATACTTTTGGAATTAAAAGAAGTCCTGGCAGTGGAAGTTGGGACAATTTATGGATTGATCTTTCCAATACCTCGGCACCTACTATCAATGCATCAGGTGCTGAAACAGGATTACAGTTTAATGTAGGATCTAATACTGCGGGGACATATGGTGATGGTCAAACATTGGTAACTGTGGCAACTATGAGGCCGAATGGTAATATGGGAGTCGGAACAGCTGCCCCTGCGACTAAATTTCATGTTGAAGGAGCAGAGGTGAGGCTTAGTAATACAACCTCTACTTGGGGACTCGCTTCTGAAACAACATCTCCTACCCATCAGTTCAGTATTATTGACCGTACCAATAATGTCCGCCGTATCATATTACAGGAAAATGGTAATACTTTCATGGGAGGAACTCTTGGTACAGCCGGAGCCAATGCGGCTATAAGTACTGTCGGTACAAGTGTCGGAATTGGTAATAACGCTGCTCCGACAAATACTTTGGATATAAATGGCACAACTAGAGTAAGGACAATGAGCTCAGTAGCCGGTTCTACTGTAGTAACGCCAGTTTATGCTGATGCTACTGGTGTTTTAGTAAAACCAGCTTCGGCAACCCTTGGAGGAGTTACAAGTGCTACATCAGCATCAGTAGCAAGTGGTGGTACCGGAACTCTGATTACTGGTATGGTAGATGGTGCTCTTTACAGAGCTACTGTTCTTTTAGGTAATGCCTGTGGAGCTGTTGCAATGACAGATTTTATGATTCAGAATTCTTCTAGCAATGGTTATTTTGCCATAAATGGTCAAAATGGGCTGCTGGTTATTGCTTCGCCTTCCAATAATCACCCTGCCTTTGCACAATCAGTAAAATCTACTGTTGGGGTATCATGGGCCGGGGTAACAGGTTGTGCAGACGGTGGAAACAGTACTGCATTTGATTATACTCTAACAATGCCTTCGGCGGGAACAATAAACGTGACCAACAATGGAAATATTGCCAGAGCATATTCTATCACGCTTACCCGAATAAATTAAACTGTTTCTTTTACAAGATTATTTCTCCCTCAAAGATAATCTTAACTTTGGCACAAGGATTCTAATATACACAAATACAAACCGGATGTCGATTCCGGTTTTTTTATTCTGATATGTATGTAATATTTAACTTTCAATTAATAAATTTGATTAATATTGAGTTTTTAACGAAAAAAAATAGATTTATTAGCAAATAAATATTAAATTTACGATGAATCAGATAATTATATAAAAAACTTTTAACTTATGAAAAAAACCGTACTATCTCTCGTACTGGCTGCATCAGTCTTTACGGTAAAAATTAGCGCACAGATAGGGATCAATACTCCTAATCCTATTGGAGCATTTACCGTTGATGGCGGAAAAGACAATCCGGCAACAGGTACGCCAACCGCAGCTCAACAAGCCAATGATTTTTCAATAGCAACCAGTGGAAATGTGGGTATAGGAACTGTTTCTCCTACCCGTAAACTGGATGTGGAAGGAAGTGGTTATTTTAATGCAGCAATCACTTCCGCAACAACGAAAGAAGCATTGGATATTAATATTGGTCAGGATACTTATGCTTATGGGAACAGGGCAGATAATTTCGGGATTAATATGAGAACCTCTTCAAGCATCAACGGAGGAAGAATTGCCCGAATAAACTTCGGAGATGTAAATACCGGCGCCAGCAACAGTGGACCTCGATATCTTTCTTTCAGTGTGGGAATCACTCCAAATGAGCTTATGTATCTTACAGATGATAATTTAGGAAGAGTCGGAATAGGAAATACTGCACCAGCAGCTAAACTTGATATTGTAGGAGATTATTTCGGGATTAAAAGAAGTCAGGGAAGTGGAAGCTGGGATAATCTATGGATTGACCTTTCCAATACTTCGGCACCCGCTATCAATGCTTCAGGAGCAGAAACAGGCTTACAGTTTAAAGTAGGAGCCAACGCTGTCGGTACTTATGGAGACGGACAGACTCTAACGACGGTGGCTACTCTGAGACCTAATGGAAATTTTGGAATCGGAACTGCAGCCCCGGGAGGAAGACTGCATGTAGACGGTGGTGAATCCCGTTTCAGTGTCGGAACATCTATATGGGCGTTATCTCCTTCAACTGGCGGAACAACAGGTTCATCAAATTCTTTTGAAATTATTGACCGTATCAACAATGTAAGAAGAATGGTGTTTAATGATAATGGAGATCTGTCATTAGGAGGAGCCATTGTTAATAATTCTGCAGGCGGGGTTATTTCTATTAGAAGCGGAAATGTAGGAATTAGTACAGCATCACCTACTGAACTGCTTGATGTGAATGGTAACACAAGGGTAAGAGCAATAAATACAGCGGCTGGTACGACAGTAGTAAATCCTGTCTATTCTGATCCTACCGGAGTTTTAGTTAAAGCTGCCACTTCTACCTATGGAAGTGTAATTGCAAATACAACTGCGGCGATAGCAAGTGGTGCTACAGGTACATTAATCACCAATATGGTGGATGGAGCTATTTATAAAGCTATCGTAACATCTTATAACGGCTGTGTCGATAGTTCTGTTGCAGAGTTCTATGTGACTGCGAGAGCAGGAAATGGCTTTTATTCGATTAATGGACTGGGTGGAAATATCGGAAGTGGATCAACATCAAAATCGCCGACATTTGCTCAAAATAGCAGAACGAGTATTTCTACAACATGGACCGGGGTGGTAGTTTGCCAGGATGGCGGCAATGGTACTGCGTTTAACTATACCTTGGCTATGCCTTCAGCTGGAACGATCAATATAACTAATAATGGCAATGTTTCCAAAAACTATACTATTGTTCTTACCAGAATGAATTAATACTCATGAGATTACTTTCCCCTCAAAGATAATCTTAATTTTTGGCACAAAGATTCTAATATACACAAATACAAACCGGATGTCGATATCCGGTTTTTTGTTTTAAAAATGAGTCAAAAAACCTCTCAAAAAAATATTGAGAGGTGAAATAAATTGACTCTATATTGAATGTAATTCAATCATTTGTTATTTGTGGTTTTCAAGCCATTTCAGGCGGCGTTCATCCGGAAGATGTTTTACTCTGAAGTTTTCAAAAGTCGCAGTAAAGCCAGTCCCGTCAGGACAGGCAGCCATTAGCCCCACCATTACCGGACTGTTATCCTGTAAATGGGCATTTCTCATCATGATATAAGTTTTATCATCAAAAGAATAAAAAATTTCAACTGCATCAAGTCTTTTAACGGCTTTGATCCAGACTGCTGGAGGTGTTTTATCTAAAGTAATCACACTCCAGTCGCTTGTGGTATGGGTTACCACGGTGCTCAGGTTATATTTACCATCTACAAATTCAATTCCTGCTTTGATATAATTTTCCTTATCAATCCTCAGCATAAGTCCCATCTGATCAAATCGGGCTTTATAATCTCCGGATATTTTTACCTTCGCTTCAAACTCTCCGCCATAGGTGGTGTAATAAAAAGGAGCATCGTCAACAGTAAACCCATAGTGGGAAATTCTCCAGTAATCGCTTTGAGGCGTTACCATCATAGACATTTTATTGTTTTTGATTTCCCATTTTTCGGGTTCATTAAACCACGTCATTTTTTCCAGGGTCTGCGCAAAGGTTTGCTGAGTAAGAAAAAATAAACAACAACTTAAAATAATTCTTTTCATTCTGCAATTGACTTTCATTTAAAGATAACTGATCGCAAATCGTTATTTTAGCAAAATTATAACTAAACAGGTATTCCGTCAATACTTATAAATAACCATTTTATGGAGATCGTAGAAAAACTCAATAAAACATTACTGAATAAGGGTTTGAAAATCTGTAGTTTAGATATTGGTATCTACAAACAGGCTGCATTGATGTATACTCAGCTCGAAAATGCTGTTGCAGTACTCAGCGATATGCAGGAAAATAAAAGCTATGTTTATTCTTCGGAAACTGCAGAAGTGTTGGGCTTAAAATTTAAAGATAATCCGATGGAGATCCAATCTATATGGGAGGAAGAGATTCTGAAAAAAATTCACCCGGATGATAAACTTAAAAAGTATATTCATGAACTGCGTTTTTTTAAGATGATAGATTCTTTGAAGAGTACAGAACGTTCTGCTTATCATGTTTTGTCCCGGATCCGGATGAAGGATAAAAATGATCAGTATACATTCGTTCAGCACAAAATGTTTTATATTTATTCTCCGGAAAATGAAAAGCTGAGATTTGCCCTTTGTCTTTATACTGTTTCGATTGATCAGTCTTCGGGCATGACACCCGAATTCTTAATTGTAAACTCGATAAAAGGAGATGTGCTGATAGAGGATAGATTAAACTTTAAAAATATTTTATCGGTGAGAGAACTGGAGGTTTTAAAGTATGTAGGAGAAGGCTTCACGAGTAAAGAAATTGCAGATTTTCTTTCAATAAGTATCAATACAGTGAGCCGGCACCGGCAAAATATTCTTGAAAAACTGAAGGTGAAGAACTCCGTACAGGCTTTCAATGATAATTTTTGTTAATATTGACGTTTCTTGTGTAATTTAATTTGCTGTAAACTAATTTGTTATATTCATAATGAATATTTTCTTTTCTTAATAATAGTAACGTAATATTCTTTTTATTAAATTTAATAGATAATCATTAAAAATAATTCCATGATTGAGAATAGATAATAAAATTCACTATTGTGTGCGAAATAAATTGATTTTCAGCTCATATGATTTAAATGTTGTATGCATAATAAATTTTAATTAAAAATTAAAAGCTTCACCCGCTTATTAGTCATATATTTGTTTCTTCAAACAACTAAAATAATTAAGGATGAGCATAGACTTTACAACAGCAACATTTAAGGATTTCGAGAATATTCCGGACCATAATATATCTCAAAGAGCAGAGATTTTTTATGAGTTCCTGGATCATATGAAGTCAAATGGCCACATGAATTACAGACTTAAAAATACCACAGGTACCAACTCTGTAGTGAATGTAAATATCAGAAATCAGGAAAAAGATTACGTAAGTTTTGTTTCCAGTGATTATTTAGGATTTACCCAGCACCCCAAAGTAAAACAGGCTGCTATAGAAGGGATTGAGAAATATGGTACTGGAACAGGGGCAACACCGCTTATTGGAGGTTATTTTGACTATCATAATAAGCTGGAGAAAAAAATTGCTACCTTTTTTGGAAGAAAAGAAGAGGAGGCAGCTATTTTCACAACGGGATATACCGCTAATAGTGCGACATTGCAGGCTTTAATGCAGAAGGAGGATATTGCTATTTTAGACATGGCTGTACATGCGAGTGTACATGAGGGATGTGCTTATACCAATAAAAAGACATTTCCTCATAATAATTTGGAAGCTTTGGAACACATTTTGAAGATATCAGAAGGCGAATACCGTACAAAGCTAGTGGTGATCGATGGTGTGTACTCCCAGGATGGTGATACTTCTCATGTAAAAGAGATTTATACACTGGTAAAGAAGTATAATGCTTTCCTGATGGTAGATGATGTACATGGTGTTGGCATTCTTGGGAAAACAGGTAGAGGAACTTTGGAAGACACCGATTTGTTGGATAAGGTAGATATTATCACCGGAACATTCAGTAAAACATTCGGAAACCTGGGTGGATATGTAATTGCAGATAAAAAAATAACTGCTCTTATAAGATTTCAGTCACGTCAGCAGATTTTTTCGGCAACAGCGCCGCCTTCATCATTAGGAATCATAAAAGCAATTGATCTGATTGATGAAGAACCTGAATGGAGAGAAAAGCTTTGGTGGAATATTAATTATTTCAAAAAAGGATTAAATGAGCTCGGATTGGATACAGGAACTACCTGTTCAGCAATTGTTCCGGTAAAAATAGGTGATCCGTATGTAACAGGTGACGTAGGAAGGCTACTAATAGAAAGAGGAATCTATACAAACCCTATTTTGTATCCTGCCGTACCAAGAAAAGACGCACGTATCAGGATGAGTGTAATGGCCAGACATGAAAAAGAACATCTTGATAAAACGCTCAATGCGTTTGAAGATATAAACAATAAATTGCATATTGCAAAAAAATAATATTATATGCCTAGAAAAGTAGTGCAAGGCCCGATAAGGGATAAGGAAAAAACCAAACAAAAGCTCCTTGCAGCCGTTGGAAAAATTTTAAGAGTTAAAGGTTATTCAGGTCTTAAAGTAAGTAAAATTGCGGCCGTTGCCGGTTTTGATAAAAAACTTATTTATGAATATTTTGGAAGCACCGAAAAACTGATTGATGAATATATCAGATCTCAGGATTATTGGAGCAAAATCAATCAGAATGTTGAAGTAGATCTTTCAGATGGAGGTCAGGAACTTTCTAAATTGGCGGTATTGAACCAATTCGAAAGTTTAAAGAAAAATAAAGAACTTCAAAAAATCATTCTTTGGGAGCTTTCTGAAAGTAAGCCAATTCTTAGAAAATTAGTTGAACAACGCGAAGAAGCGGGAGGTATGCTGTTTGAAAACATCACCGATCCTTATTTTGGCGAAGATGCTACAAGATACAGGGCTATTATGGCTTTGATCATTTCCGGGGCTTATTATTTAAATCTGTACACAGGGTATAATGCCAACAAATTCTGTGGTATAGACATGAAAACTGATGAAGGTAGACAGGAAGTTGAGAAAGCAATCGTTGAGTTGATTGACTTTGCTTATCAGAAAAAATAAAATCGCGTGGAAATTTTCCAATGTTCAGAAAAATGATATTTTAAACAAAATTTGAAAACTTTATATTTTCAAATTAGAACTATATTTCTTACTTTTGGGCAATGGAAAATTTCATCGTATCTGCAAGAAAATATCGCCCTCAGGAGTTTGACACTGTTGTTGGGCAATCCCATGTTACGGATACTTTAGAACATGCTATTGAAGAAAACCAGTTGGCTCAGGCCTTACTGTTTTGCGGACCCCGTGGAGTAGGAAAAACTACCTGCGCCAGAATTTTGGCCAGAAAAATTAATGAAAAAGACGGTTCCGTTTCAGAAGACGGCTTTGCTTATAACATCTATGAATTAGATGCCGCGTCCAATAACTCTGTTGATGACATTCGTGAATTGATAGATCAGGTACGCTTCGCACCCCAAGTAGGTAAATACAAAGTGTATATTATCGATGAGGTTCATATGCTGTCTTCTGCTGCCTTCAATGCTTTCCTTAAAACACTTGAGGAACCGCCTGCTCATGCTATTTTCATTTTGGCAACGACAGAAAAGCATAAAATCATTCCTACGATTTTATCGCGTTGTCAGATCTATGATTTCAAAAGAATTACCATTGAAAATATTCAGGGGCATTTAAAAACGATTGCTCAGAAAGAAAATATTCAGTACGAAGATGATGCGCTGTATCTGATTGCTCAGAAAGCCGACGGAGCACTGAGAGATGCACTGTCGATTTTTGACAGGCTTTCGACATTTTCCCAAAAAAATATCACACTGGCCAAAGCGGCAGAGGTATTAAATATTCTGGATTACGATCAATATCTTACGATGGTAGATCTGGCCAAAGAGAATAAGATTCCTGAAGTGCTTTTTGCCTTTAATGAAATTGTAAAAAAAGGCTTTGATCCTCATATTTTCATTGCCGGTCTCGGAAATCATTTCAGAGATTTAATGATGGCCCAGAACGAATCTACGATAGAACTCATTGAAGTAGGGGAGCAGACTAAAGTAAAGTTTGTGCAGCAGGCCCAGAAATGGAATGCTCAGCAGCTGATTGATGCCATTGAGATTTGTAATCATGCAGACATCAATTATAAGAATTCTAAAAACCCAAGACTTACGGTAGAAATTGCATTGATGCAATTGGCTTCTTTGACGGCTAATGGAGACGTTACAAAAAAAAAAAGTTCTTAATACTAGCACCGTTTCTTAGCGAAAAGCAGGAAGTAAATATTGCTCCGAAACCTCAGGAAAAAAAGGCAGAGATAATTGAGAAACCAGCTCCTGCAGAACCCGCTCCTCAGGAAATCAAAAAAACATCCAAACCTTTATCGAGATCCGGAATTTCTACCGGTTTCAGTATCAATTCTTTTATCAATAAAGAAGATAAAGTAGAAGTTGAAGAAAAAGCTACGGTAAAAACCGATAACCTGCCTCAGAATCATTTTACAGAAACCGATTTACAACAGGAATGGACTCTTTTACTAAAACAGCTTCAAAGAAAAGATACCTTTGTTTTTAATGCCATAAAAGGCTTTAAGCTTATAAAATCTACTGAAAATCTGATTACAGTTTTATATCCCTCAGATTCTGCAAAAGTGGAGTTCGATAAGGTCAGCAGGGAGTTTTTCAATCATTTTAAAACGAAAGTCCATAATTTCTCAATCGAAATTGAATACAAAAGAGATTTTGAAAATCTTAAAATCGAAGTCATGACTAAAAGAAAAGTCTTCGAAAAATTCATCGAAAAAAATCCATTATTGAAAGATTTGGATGATTTAATGAAGTTTGATCTGACTTAATTTTTAGGAAAGTATATAATTTGTGGAAAATCAGACGCTTACTCATTTTCTATTTATTGATATCCAATTTTTTTATTTTTTAACATCGATTTAATATTATCAAAAAATTAAATATTTAAATAAATTTTATATATTTGTCAAATATTTGTACGAAAAATCATTTTCTGACAAAAACAAATCATCATTCGAAAAGCTTGAATAGACGATTCACAGTATAAAAGTGGAAAAATTTATCTCACATAAGTCCAATTATGGAAACCTTTTTGGTTTTGCAACTGCTAATTATTTTAGCGGTTATTTTGGCTTTTCGTTTAGTTATCAAAGAAATTTTAAAAGTTATTACCGATTTTATTGGTACAGCTAATTTAAATTTCTTTCTCAAAAAATACAGGAATACATAAACCTTCTTTTATTATTTCCTGATTCCTTTAAAACTTTAACGGCATTTTTTTGAAAGAATTGTAAAGTAAATTTTATAATGCAAGAATTATTTGTGTTTAATTTTAAAATAAAGAATAAATAAAAAAATTATTGATATGAATTTAAAAGATTTGAAAAACGACTGGATCAATGAGTTTTCACAACCCATGATGATTGCAGGACCATGTAGCGCGGAAAGTGAAGCTCAGATGCTGGAGACCGCAAAAAGGATAAAAGATACCAATGCCAGTGTTCCTATTTTCCGTGCTGGAATCTGGAAACCGCGTACAAAACCGAACGGATTTGAAGGAGTGGGAGTGATCGGTTTAAACTGGTTAAAAAAAGTAAAAGAAGAATACGGTTTCAAAACGGCAACTGAAGTAGCTAATGCACACCATGTTTTTGCTGCCCTGGAAGCCGATGTAGATATCCTTTGGATTGGTGCACGTTCTACCGTGAATCCTTTTACCGTCCAGGAAATTGCAATGGCATTGAGAGGAACAGACAAAACCGTTCTTGTTAAAAATCCTGTAAACCCGGATTTAGCATTATGGATAGGTGCTTTGGAAAGACTTCTGGGACAGGATATTAAAAATTTAGGGGTCATCCACAGAGGTTTCTCTACTTACCAGAAAACGAAATACAGAAATAATCCAAACTGGCAGATTGCATTAGACTTCAAAAGCCAGTTTCCGAATATTCCGATGCTGATTGATCCTTCTCATATTTGCGGAAACAGAACAGGCCTGGCAGATATTACCCAGGAAGCGCTAAACGTAGGTTACCAGGGAGCAATTATCGAAACACATTGCAATCCAGATGAAGCATGGAGTGATGCTTCACAGCAAATTACACCGGAAGTTTTGGCAGAATTAATCTCTAATCTGAAAGTTAGAAATACAGGTTTTGCAGGTTTTGAGGGAGATATGGGAAGACACAGAACGCTGATTTCTGACATCGATTTCCAGTTAATTGAGCTTCTTTCACAAAGAATGAAAATTTCAGAGAAAATAGGTAAGCTTAAAAAAGAGAATGATATCGCAATCTTCCAGCCGGAACGTTGGAAAGTTATTACGGAATATGCGACTCAGAAAGCCAGGGAAACAGGCATGTCTCAGGATTTTATAGAAAAAGTTTTCAAAGCAATTCATGAAGAATCTATTGAGGTACAGAACAGTATCATGATCGACAGATAATCTTTAAAAAATAATAGTAGTTAGAAGGGCTTGGGGAATAGGATTTAGGGTATGATTTTACAGGATGAAATCAACTAAGTCCTACAACCTAAGCCCTAATTGCTTATATTTGCAGCATCTTAAAATATGAAAGGAAAAATCATTAAATCTACGGGAAGTTGGTATCAGGTTTTAGAAATGGAAACAGATAAAATTTTTGAAGCCAGAATTCGCGGTAAATTCAAGTTAATAAAAACGAGACTGACCAATCCTCTTGCTGTAGGTGATTTTGTTGAATTTCAATTGGAACAGGATGATATCGCCTGGATTACGAAGATAGATCCGCGCAGAAATTACCTGATCAGAAAATCTGTAAACCTTTCGAAAGAAGCGCACATCATTGCTTCAAATATAGATCTGGCATGTTTTATTTTTACACTGAAACATCCGGAAACTTCACTGGGATTTCTTGACCGGTTTTTAGCATGTTGCGAAGCTTATAACATTACCCCATTAATTTTATTCAACAAAATTGATGTTCTGCATGAGGAAGAAATTGAGATTGTAAAAGATATAGAATTTCTTTATCAGGAAATAGGGTATGAGTCTCTAGAAATTTCTTCATATTCAAAATTAAATCTTGATCAGCTTCAGGATCTTCTGAAAGATAAAACATCTGTTTTTTTCGGACACTCAGGATGTGGGAAATCGACTTTGGTAAACGCACTGCAGCCCAATCTGAATTTAAAAACTTCTGAGATTTCAGATACTCATTTAAAAGGAAAACATACCACTACTTTTGCGCAGATGCATTTCTGGGATTTTGGAGGAAATGTAATTGATACTCCCGGAGTACGTGAATTTGCGATGATTGATATTGAAAAAGAAGAAGTTCAGCATTATTTTCCGGAAATTTTCAAAAAAAGGGAAGAATGTAAATTTCACAACTGCCTTCATATCAATGAGCCCAAATGTGCAGTGCTTGATGCACTGGAAACAGGTGAGATTCAGCATTCCCGGTATGCAACCTATATTAAACTGATGGATGAAGCGGAAGAGGCTTCTCAAAAATAAACTTCTATGAGTCAGGAAAAAGAGATTCCTATTCATAATCTTTCCTATCAGGATTTTCAGTTCACAACATTAGAAACAGGACATCCTGAAAATTTTCATGATATCCATCGTCATAACTTTTTTGAAATTTTGTGGTTCAGTGAAGTTAAAGATACAAGTTTTCTGGAACTTGACTTTGAAAGATATCAACTTAAAAATAACCAAATCTGTATTATTGCGCCCGGACAGGTATTCAATATGAAGCTGCAGGGTGAGAAAGGCTATGTTTTTGCTATAAGCAGAGAGATTTTTAAAGAGGTTTGTGAAACTGAAACTCTTTTAACCGCTGGTGCACATCCGTTTTTTCTGAATACTGAAAATTTACAAACCTGCCAGCTCCTTATCAAACTTCTCGGACAGGAGTATCATGGGAAATCCCGGATGAATCTTATTAAAACGTATTTAAAAGCTTTTTGCATCATTATAACGGAAGAGCTTAACTCTCAGGAAGTTTTAGTTAATGATAAGCTTAGGATTCAACAGTTAAATGCATTAATTGAAACTCATTTTATTTTCGAGAGAGAAACGAAGTTTTACGCAGAAAGATTAAACATGAGTACACATCATCTTAATGATATTGTTCGTTTTTCACGGGGGACGACGGTGAAGAAGATGGTTGTACAGAGACTCTTGCTTGAGGCCAAAAGAGAATTGAGCTTTGGTGCTTTAACAGTAAAGGAAGTGGCTTTTAAGTTAGGTTTTAATGATGCTTCTTATTTTTCCCGCTTCTTTAAAAAGCATACGGGAAACTCTCCTGACGTATTCAAAAATAGTAAAGATTAAGTCAGAAAATCCTCAATTTGTGCTGGCATCTCTTCAGTTCTTTTATTGAAAGAACGTTCTTTTTATCAGAATTTTGCCCGTTGTAAATCCATTGTTCAGATGGGTAATGATTTAAAAATTCTTTATGAGAAACCTCAGTATTATTGTATTTATTTTAGCGCTTTTAAACACTTTAGAATCTCTAAGTATCGACCTGTATTTGCCTGCATTTCCTGTGATGGCGAAAATATTTCAGACCGATATCGGACATATTCAGATTTCTATTTCCATATTTTTTGCAGGATTTGCTATCGGGCAGTTGCTTTGGGGACCTTTATCAGATAAAAAAGGAAGAAAACCAATGTTGTATTTTGGCTTGCTTCTGTTTATTTTGGGAGCTGTGGCCATTGTTTTTACGGAAAATATTTATGTATTGTGGGTAATGCGTTTTATCCAGGCTTTTGGAGGGAGCGCCGGAATTGTAATCGGAAGAGCTATTGTTATTGATTTATATGACAAAGAAAAAGCAGTCACCATTTTTTCAAAACAATCACAGATCAGTGGCATTGCTCCCATTGTGGCGCCATTGCTGGGAAGTGTATTCCTCAGATTTTGGGGATGGAACAGTGCTTTTAGTTTTTTGAGCATTTTAGGAGCCTTGACATTGCTATTAGTTGTAAAATATGTTCCCGAAACCAACTTAAGTATCAACTCTTCGAAAACGGACGCAGCCAAAATAAAGTTAGGGAATCAGTTAAAAGAGATTATCTCCAATAGAGATTTTATGAACAACACAATTATCGGAAGTGTGGCGTTTGCATCTCTTATTATTTATATTTCCAATGCGCCTTTGTTATTTATGGAGATTCATGGGTTTTCCAGTGTCGTGTTTAGTTTTATATTCGCTTTTAATTCGATGGCACTTATTTTTGCAGCTTATATAACGCCAAAATTAATGAAGAGAATTAAAGACTTTAAAATACTTTTGTCAGCTGCCATTCTCCTTTTTTTAATGAGCTTTTTACATATAATAATAACATTGAGTGGACTTCATGTAAGTCTTGAAGTCGCTGTTTTATATATTTCACTCATTGCTGTAGGTCTGCTTTTTCCAATTACGACGGCGCATGCATTGTCGCCTTTTAAAGAAGGAAGGGGAACTGCCGCAGCGTTGATGGGATTTATGCAGTTGATGATCACCTTTATCATGTCCGGAATTGTGGGTCTTTTAGAATCAAAATCTATAATGCCAATGATTATTTCCCGTACTGTATTGGCAATAATAGGAGTTTATTTTGCATATAACACCTTTTTACGAAAAAAAAGGATGACATAAAATATGACAAGCAGATATAAGTGATGACAAAATATCTGACAATGAGATGTTTTTTGGCAGGTTATTTTATAGTGTTTCTGTCACAAAATGAACGATATATTAAATTTTAAGACTTCAATGATTGATAAAGAAGCAATAATGTGTTGAGAATCTTATTCTTATCATTTTTATGATTAGGTAATGCTGAAAATTTGCGCTACTGGCTATTAATAAAAAAACCCAGCCGAAGCTGGGTAAAAACTAATAACCATGAAAACTCAAATTAAACATGAGAATCGCAATAGAATAAACAATTACTGTGCCAAAAATTATTTACGATTTCTTAATAAAAGTTATTTTTATGTTAAAAAAACTTTAAAATTGAAATCACAATTTTTTTTCTTAATTTTGCGGCATTAAAAAAATATACGTTTATGTCTAACATTACATTCACTATGATTAAGCCTGATGCTGTTGCTGACGGACATATCGGTGCTATATTAGGTAAAATTTCAGAAGGAGGTTTTAAAATTAAAGCTTTAAAATTAACTCAGCTGACAGTAGCTGATGCTAAAAAATTCTATGAAGTACACGCAGAAAGACCTTTCTACGGAGAATTGGTAGAATTCATGAGCTCTGGCCCAATCGTGGCTGCAGTTTTGGAAAAAGACAATGCAGTTGAAGATTTCAGAACTTTAATCGGAGCTACAAACCCGGCTGAAGCTGCTGAAGGAACGATCAGAAAGATGTTTGCAAGAAGCATCGGAGAAAATGCTGTTCACGGTTCTGATTCTGATGAGAATGCTCTTATCGAAGCTCAATTCCATTTTTCAGGAAGAGAAATTTTCTAAGAATAAATTTCTTAAAAATAAAGAATCCAGAGAATTTTTCTCTGGATTTTTGCTTTCTGTAAGGTTTACTTATAAATTACTTTCAATAGCGCCCACTTTTTCCCGGTACAATTCAATAGGTTTGTCGAGAAGGACAGCAATGACGGTCATGTTTTTATCTAATCGTTCTTTAGGAACGTCGATATAAATAATTCCCGGCCTGTCGCTCCAGTATAATTTGTTGTAAATGGAGTGGGAAATCATCGAACCTTCCCCAACGATCCGGATTCTTGAAATATTATTTTTGATCCCTTTTAAAGCAATTGGTCCGGTGGGTATCCCTTCTACAAAAAGATATAAAGTCTGCTTATCTTTAGAAAGAACAGAATTTCCGGAATAGTGACCATCGGGAAGTCCTTTGCCTGTTTCAAAAAGAGCTTCGGTATGTTTGCTTATCCAGCGTAAAGTTTCGGGATTGGTTTTATTTGATTTTTGAATTTTCATATCCAAGCCATCGTTTGTTAATCCTGAATTATTGAAAATAGTGCTTCCCTCATGAAGCTGTTCTGAGATTTGGTAAACGGCAGATTTAGAGTCTTTGACATTTAAAATTTCCGATAAAGCCAGTACATCTTTTTGAATATTCTGATTGAATTTTATTTTTTCATTAAAACTAAGCTCAACGACAGTTACATCCTGATCAAAATTGGTATTTGAAAAATCCAGATGCAATATTTTGTTTTTCTGATGAATTTGTACTTTCCCATTCGGATCACCTATAATTTTTGCGCTGACAGGATTGGAAATCAAACCATAAATTTCCGTGAAATTCTTAGCTTCTTCAAGATAGAGAAATAGTTTCTTGCCGTCTTTTGAAATGGCAGATTTTCCTTTGTAGTTCTCAAACGGCAGCCCACGGCGTGTTCCATAAACTGCATCTGCATTTTTTGATGTCCATCTTCCAAGGTTTTTAAGAATTTCAATTTGCTTTTCCGGAATGGTGCCATCAGATTTGGGTCCGATATCCAAAAGTAGATTTCCGCCCATACTGATAACATCTGCAAGGGTTCTGACAATCATATTTGGAGTCTTGTAGTGTTGGTCAAAAGGCTGATATCCCCAGGAATCGTTCATGGTGTAGCAGAGCTCCCAATATTCACTTTGTGGACTGACAACAGGAATTCCCTGCTCGGGAGTTTCGTAATCTCCATGAGTGTTCAGCCTTGAATTAATAATAATATTTGAATTGTATTTTCTTAATTTTTCAAGTGTTTCCGGGGCTTTCCATTCGTCGGAAGTATGCTCCCAATCCCCGTCAAACCATAGTAGGTCAGGCTTGTATTGGGCTGAAAGCTCATTGAGTTGAGTTTGATAGTACGTAATATAACGATCCCATCGTTTAGGATCATCATTAATTTCATATCTTTTTTTTGTTCTTGTATTGACGTCATAATAAGGATGACTCCAATCCGGAAGAGAGTAATAAAGACCTGTTTTTAATCCTGATTTTCGGAGCTCCGTTACAAAAGGGGTCAGAACATCAGCTTTTGCAAGAGCGTCTTTTGAAGTGGTAATCGCTTTGTCCGCTTTAGAGTTCCAAAGAGAAATTCCATCATGGTGTCTTGTGGTAATGACAGAATATTTTGCTCCTGAATTTTTAATCATACTGACCCATTCGGCGGGTTTATACTGTGATGCTGAAAAACCGTTAAGCTGTTTAAGATAATTTTCATGATTAATATAATTATTGAAAAATGACCAGGACTCTGAAATTCCGTCTACAGAGTAAATTCCCCAATGAATAAAAATCCCAAGTTTAGCATCCTGAAACCATTCCATTTTTTTTGTATCTGGGGATTGATGCTGAGCGGTAAGCTTTCCGTTTCCTAACAGGACACTTAATAAGAATATACTGATAAATTTACTTTTCATTTGACCGATTTGATCACTAAAATAAGGAAAGACTCTTATAAATCCATGATTAAATTTGACTATTCTTTTAAATTCTGATAATCATTTATATATCAATTTTGAAAAGGATTTTTTTATCTAAAACTTATGTTTTAATGTATTATTTTTATAACCACGAAATTGAAATCACCAAAATAAAAATATATGAAAATGATGACTATACTATTAATCATTACGGCAACTCTGACTGCTTTGATAGGTGGTCTTTTCTATGCGTATTCCTGTTCTGTAGTTTTGGGATTGGGTAAATTGTCCGATGCAGAATACCTGAAATCCATGCAGTCTATTAACCGGGAAATTTTGAACCCTGTATTCTTCATAAGTTTTATGGGGACGACCTTTCTCCTTCCTGTCACGACTTTTCTGTATCGGGGGCATCATCCTGTTTTTCTATTTATATTCTTAGCTGCGATTGCTTATCTCGTGGGAGTTTTTGGGGTTACGGTTATCGGAAATGTTCCTTTAAATGAGCAGTTGGATCAGTTTGATATTCTCAATTCAACAAGTGAACAGATAAAAATAATGCGGGAGACTTTTGAAAGCAGATGGAATTTTTTGAATAATATCAGAACTTTGTTTTCTGTAATAAGCATTGTTTTAGTCGTTTGCGCCTGCGTTTGGAATAAGTTGGAATAAACTGTAAAATTTTCGTTAAGTATAAACACTTAATGAAAATTCCGTATAAATACGGATGCTTTGTAAGAATATTTTATTGACCTTTACATCAAGAAAAACAGACAAAAAGTATACCAACATTATAAAAACTAACAACCATCATAACTCATATTGAGCGAGAAAAGGCAGCTGAAAAGCTGCCTTTTTTATATTATAATTTTCAAGAAAATTAAATTTTCAAAAGCTCAATAGTTCTTTCAGGGCTTTCTGATGAAAAAACAGCATTTCCGGCAACCAAGACGTCCGCACCTGCTTCAAATAATTTTCCGGCATTGTCAAGATTAACACCGCCATCTACCTGTATAAGAGCTGTGGAGTTATTATTCAAGATCAGGTCTTTTGTCTCAGCGATTTTTTTGTAGGTATTTTCAATGAATTTCTGACCTCCAAATCCAGGGTTTACACTCATTAATAATACTAAATCTACATCAGCAATAATATCTTCCAACATTAAAACAGGAGTGGAAGGATTTAAAACAACCCCGGCTTTCGCTCCTTTGCTCTGAATAAGGTGAATCGTTCTGTGAAGATGAGTACAAGCCTCATAATGAACAGAAACCAGATCAGCGCCATGGTCGATGAATTCTTCAACATACTTTTCCGGTTCAACAATCATTAAATGAACATCTACAAATTTTTTGGCATGTTGCTGAACAGTTTTCATGACTGGAAAACCAAATGAAATATTTGGAACAAATCTGCCATCCATCACATCAACGTGGAACCAGTCGGCCTGAGAGTTGTTCAGCATTTCAATGTCTCTTTGCAGATTCCCAAAGTCTGCAGATAAAAGGGAAGGAGCAATAAGCTTCGTTTTCATTTTTACTTAAATATTTAGATTTTAGAAGTTAGAAATTAGAGGTTAGAATAAAACTAACTTCTAAGATCTAATTTCTAACTTCTTTTCTTAATGATACTTCAGTTTCATTTCAGGTGTGATCTTCAGAAGTGTTTCATAGATCAGTTTAATAACATTTCCGACATCTTCTTTAGACACCATTTCCACCGTTGTATGCATGTAACGCAAAGGTAAGGAAATTAATGCACTTGGGACTCCGCCGTTGGAGTGGGCAAATGCATCAGTATCCGTTCCTGTAGCTCTGCTTGCTGCAGCTCTTTGGAATGGAATTTTTTTATTTTTTGCTGTATCAATGATTAATTCCCGGATTGTATGGTGAACACTCGGAGCAAAGAAAACTACGGGTCCGTCACCACATTTTTGATCACCTTCTTTTTTCTTTTCAATCATTGGAGTGGTCGTATCATGGGTAACATCGGTAACGATGGCAATATTGGGTTTGATTGTATCTGCGATCATGTCTGCGCCATACAATCCAACTTCTTCCTGAACGGAATTGGTAATGTATAATCCGAATGGAAGTGTCTTTTTGTTTTCTTTTATTAATCTTGCTACTTCCGCAATCATGAAACCTCCGATTCTGTTGTCTAATGCGCGGCAGACAAAATAGCGGTCATTCATTTCAAAAAACTCATCAGGATAAGTGATCATACAGCCGACATAAATTCCCAGTTCTTCAACCTCTTTTTTTGAGGTTGCCCCACAGTCGATGAAGATATTTTCAATTTTCGGAACAGGCTCATTCTGATTGGTTCTTGTGTGAATAGCCGGCCATCCGAAAACTCCTTTTACAATTCCTTTTTCTCCGTGAATATGAACAACTTTGGAAGGAGCAATACTCTGATCTGAGCCTCCGTTTCTGATTACGTAGATCAATCCTTCATCTGTAATGTAATTTACGTACCACGAAATTTCATCAGCATGAGCTTCAATGACTACTTTAAATTCGGCATCGGGATTAATTATACCATAGCAAGTTCCATAATGATCCACTTCAATTTTATCAACATACGGTCTGATGTAATCCATCCATACTTCCTGCCCTCTGTGTTCGTAACCTGTTGGTGATGAAGTATTTAAATATTTTTCTAAAAATTTTAAAGATTTCTTTTCAAATTTCATAAAAAGGAATGATTTTTGCGTTTAATTTTTGTTCTAATACGCGTAAAAATAATGAATTTTAGCAAGATTATTTGTCTTTTCATCTTCTTTTTTGGTGTCAGTGTTTTCGGACAGAAAGACTCTGTTATTGTAAAACCCTTAAGCCAGTATCCTCCAGAGCTGTTGAAGGTAGATGAATATGGTAATAAATATTACTACGACGAAAGGCAGAAAATGAGGGTTTATGAAATCAATGGAGAGCCTGTCATGGTGCTGGACGAGTTGGTTCTGATCAATAAACCTCGTTTTAATAATCAATTAGATAAAAATTATTATTATTTCCTTAATAAAAAACTATACAGAGTCTATCCCTTGTTTGTAACAGCTCTTCAGCAATACAGGGATATCCAGAAAGATATGACGGATATGGACAGTAAGGCGAAAAGGAAATTTATCAAAGACCGTCAGAATATGCTTGCCGACCAATACGAAAAGCAACTGAGGGATCTTACCACAACGGAAGGTCAGGTTTTTGCAAAACTGATGAATAGGGCTACCGGGAAAAATGTTTATGAAATCATCAGAGAATTGAGAGGAGGATGGAGTGCATTTTGGTGGAATGTAAAAGGTAAAATGGCTGATATAGACTTAAAAGACAAATATGATCCGCATAAAAACCGTACTGACGAGTTTTTGGAATCTCTTTTACAGTCCAACTGGAATTCGGGATACCTGGTACCTTATCCGGGAGCCAACCAATTCAAGGTTATGAAATAAATTAAATACTTAATGATAAAAAAAATTCCTGTAAGAGCTTACAGGAATTTTTCTTTTAGTATATCAAATACGACTTTGTCTACAGGTAAAGGAAAAGGATTGTCGGGTCTGTCGATTTCAATCCATTCTGTTTTTTCAATACAGGGATCAAGGATTAAAAAATCACCTTCATTTACAATGTTTACTATATAATATATGGTAAGCAGTTGTTCGTTTTCTCTGAATCTTGAAACCAGGAAGTTTTCCTGAGTATATAAATGTTCTACGATATCTACTTTTACATTCAGTTCTTCATCAAATTCACGATGTAAGCAGTCTGTCACTCCTTCGCCGAATTCCAATCCGCCTCCCGGAAACTTCATTAAAGGTTCTCCGGCGTACTCTTCAAATAATGTTAAAACTTTTTTGTCTTTTACTGCACAAGCATAAACTCTGATGTTTATCTTATCAATCATTGTATAATATTTTGTATAGCTAATTTAGAAAAAAATGATGATAGTTTTAAGTTACGAGTTATAAATTATGAGTGATAGGTTAACTATGATTTCTATAAATTTTCATATTCTAAAAACTCAGAACTTATAACTTGTAATTCATAACTTTTAAAGCTTCACGGCATTAATCATCTCTCTCTTTCCGGGAGGGCCCTGTTTTTTTTCTACTTTAAAATTAAGCTCCTGAAGAATTCTTCTTACGCTGCCCTTTGACGAATAGGTCGTTAATAATCCATTAACTGCCATTTTGTCGGAAACCAATTCGAATAGAGGTTTTTCCCAAAGATCGGGTTGCACTCTCGCTCCAAAGCAGTCATAATAGACAAGGTTTATTTTAGGTAATTCTATGTTTTTCAGATCAAAAAAGTCACATTCTATCTTTTTTAAGTTGAAACCACTAATGATTTCAACTGGCTTTTCCCAGTCTGCCAGATGAATTTTTTGATAAATATTTTTGAATTCCGGGTTATCAAAATGCTCAAAATATGCCAAATCGTTCATTTCAGATTCATTTATCGGATATTTTTCCAGGGAAAAATAGTTGATGACATGATTTTTGTCAGTTTTTAAATATTCATTAATTGTCACCAAAACATTCAAACCTGTTCCAAAACCGAGTTCTAAAATATTAATTTCGCAATCATTTATTAAATTAAGTCCATTTTTGATAAACACATGTTCTGCTTCCTGAAGGGCTCCGTGATGAGAATGATAGTTTTCATTTAAATCATTGATAAACAGTGTTTTGCTTCCGTCATTTGTAGTCTTAATTTCTCTTTTCATGCTATTTTTTTACAAATTTACTCTAAAATTTTTATATTTAGAAAATTATGTTAAATTTGTAGAACATCATAAAAAATTTTAGAAATGATAATTCAAAAAACTGAAAACTCCAGAATTTCTACATTCGACCCAAACAATTTTTCATTCGGAAATACTTTTATCGATCATATGGTGATATGTGAGTATGAGAATGGGAAGTGGGGTGATGTAAAATTAGTTCCTTATGGTCCGATACCTTTTACACCTGCGATGATGGGCGTAAACTATGGACAAGCTTGTTTTGAAGGTATGAAAGCCTATAAAGACAAAGACGGGCAAGTTTTCCTTTTCAGGCCTGAAAAGAATTTTGAACGTATCAATAAATCAGCGAAGCGTCTTGCAATGCCTGAAGTAACTGAAGAAATGTTCCTTGACGGATTGAAAGCTTTAGTTGATTTAGACAGAGAATGGATCCCTCAGGGAGAAGGAATGTCTTTATATATCAGACCTCTTATTTTCGCTACAGAAGAAGCGTTGAAAGCAAGAGTTTCAGAAAAATATATGTTTGCTATCGTAGCAACACCGGCAAAAAGCTATTATACAGAGCCGGTTTCTGTGAAAATTTCTGATCATTATTCAAGAGCGGCAAATGGTGGAGTAGGTTCGGCTAAAGCGGCAGGAAACTACGCAGCTTCTTTCTACCCGACTCAGCTGGCGATTGAAGAAGGATATGATCAGATTATCTGGACTGATGATGCTACTCACGAATATTTCGAAGAAAGTGGAACAATGAATGTTTTTGTTAGAATAAACGATACAATCTATACGCCACCTACTTCTGAAAAAATTCTTGACGGAGTAACAAGAGACAGCTTTATTCAATTGGCTAAGAAAAGAGGAATTGAAGTGAAAGTAGAGCCGATTCCTGTAAAAACAGTGGTGGAAGCTCAGAAAAACGGAACTCTGAAAGAAGTTTGGGGTGTAGGAACTGCAGTAGTAACTACCGTTTTCCAGGCATTAGGATATAACAATGAAAAATTGGAATTGCCTAAACTTTCTGATGAAGAGAGCTATGCTGTACTTCTTAAAAGTGATTTAGTCGGTTTACAGACTAACCATACTGAAGATGCTTTCGGATGGAGAGTATTGGTGGATCATGTATTGGAAACAGTTTAAATTTTAAACGTTAAATAATATCAAGCCGGGAATTTTCCCGGTTTTTTGTTTTTAAAATATACCGTATTCGTTTTTGCCACAGCGAATTCTGAAGAAATTAAGTTTCTATTATAACCGATGTAATTTATGCGTAAATTTTCACGGTGTCATCCTGAGCGCGAAGCAGTCGAAGGATTTTTTAATTGAAGAAGGCTTCGAGAGCCTCAGCCTGACACATAAAGAACCAATCTCAGCTTTTTATTGAAGATAAAACCTTCAACCCATATTTAAAATAAAATCTAGGGTGGAGCTTAATTATTTAATGGATAATCGTATTATCAGAATGGAGAGCTGTAATTATTCCTTGACGACTTTGCGCTAAGGATGACAGCGAAAATGTTAAAACTTTTAATTCAATAAGTCCCTCAAGTTTTGTAATTGATTCCCGAAATGTGTATTTTCGCAAAAGTTTATGAAAAAAATACTCTTCATATCAGTACTTGGCTTATTGAGCTGTAACAGAAATACGCAGCAGGCACACCCTCCTGTAGGCGGTGTTTTGAGTCAGAGTGACCTTAATGTTTCCCGAGAGCGGATGAAAAATCTTAACTCTCAGGAAAGAAATCATATTCAGGACTGGATCAATGGGCAGGCTGTGAAATTTTGTCCCACACAGCTTAATTATTGGGTGAATACTGAAGGTTTCGACAGGAGAGAAAGAAGACAGGACAATACACTGATTTCTTATTCTTACGAACTCTATGATTTTGATCAGACCAAAATCTATGATCAGCCTTTTGAAAGAAGAGACGCCAAATTTGGACACTTTGATGAATTAAAAGCTGTAGAAAATGCTTTACGTTTTATACATGATGGTGAGGAAGTTACACTTTTAGTTCCATCTTCTCTGGCTTACGGAACTTATGGCGATGAGAAGAAAATTGATAACGACATCCCTTTAATCATAAAATTAAAAGCTTTATAATAAATGAAATTGTTTAACAAGAATATAATTCTGGCAGCGGCTAGTATCTCGCTGATGAGTTGTACACCAATTTATAAAAAAATGAACGTAGACAAAGAAACTTACGAAGGTCTTAATGATGGACTTTATGCTAATCTTCAAACGACTAAAGGAAATTTAATCGTAAAGTTCGAAGATAAAAAAGCGCCGGTAACTGTGGCTAATTTTATTGGTCTTGCAGAAGGAAAAATAGATAACAAAGCTAAAGCGAAAGGAGTACCTTTTTATGACGGAACAATCTTCCACAGAGTCATTAAAGATTTCATGATTCAGGGAGGAGATCCTAAAGGAACGGGTGCAGGAGATCCTGGTTATAAATTCGAAGACGAAAGAAACGACCTTCACCATACAGGAAAAGGAATCCTTTCTATGGCAAACTCAGGACCTAATACCAACGGTTCTCAGTTTTTTATCACGGAAGTGGCTACTCCTTGGTTGGACGGGAGACACACGATCTTCGGGAAAGTTGTAAAAGGAGATGATGTCATTGATGCGATTGCTAATGTAGAAAAAGGAGCTCAGGACAAACCTAAAACGGATATTGTTTTAGAGAAAGTTTCTATTTTCAGCAAAGGTGATGAGTATAAAAACTACGATCCTACTAAAACTTTCACGGAAGGAAAAGCTAAAATCGCAGAAAGCAACAAAGCATTCATTGCTAAAGAAGAAGCTGATAAAAAGAAAAAAGAAGAGGAGTTCAAAGCAAACCAAGAGAAAATGGTTGAAGATTTGAAAGCAGGAATGCAGAAAACTGAATCAGGTCTTTACTATAAAATCACAAAAACAACAGAAGGAAAAGCTCCTAAAGCTGGTGATAACGTATCTGTACACTATGCAGGTAAGCTGGTAGACGGAACTAAGTTTGATTCTTCATTCGACAGAAATGAGCCAATCGAAATTCCAATCGGAATGGGTAGAGTAATCAAAGGTTGGGATGAAGGAATCATTTTATTGAAAGAAGGAGAGACTGCTACTTTATTGATCCCGCCGGCAATGGCTTACGGAGAGAGAGGAGCAGGAGGAGTTATTCCGCCAAATGCATGGTTGATATTCGATGTTGAGCTTGTAAAAGTACAGTAATCGAATTTCTATAAAATTTTAAAGCCGTCCGAAAGGATGGCTTTTTTGTTGAGCGAAGTGTTTGATGTAACGATTTTACTGAATCTTACGACATATCTATTGAAAATAAAGCACCACTTATGGTAGATTTTGAAAAATTATACCGGGAAGTTTAATCTAGATCAAATTATGAAAACCAAATTATTTACATTTTTATTTCTGATATTTTCTGCGTTGTCTTTTGCTCAGACCAATATTAATATCGACGATGCAGCGGTTAAAAAAAATCTCACCTATTTCGCTAACAGTATCAAAAATAAAAATATAGATCAGGCTATAAGCTGTATCTACCCAAAATTCTTTACGGTGGTTTCAAAAGATCAGATGAATAGGATTTTGACGATGACCTACAACAACCCATTCATGAAGATTGATGTTCAGGATCTGAAGTTTGGAACGATTGGAAAAGCTGAAAAAATTAATACTGAATACTTTTCTATTGTTGATTATTCTTTTAGGCTCAAATGCAATGTAAGCTCGATGAATGAAGACATGAAAAAAAAGGTCAGCTCTCTTTTAATTTCTAAATATGGTAAGAATAATGTGAAATATTTAGCCAACGAAAGTTCTTATCTTATTAATGCCGGTATGAAAGCCTGTGCTGTTTCTAAAGACCGGAAGTACTGGAAATTTGTCATTCTGGAAGAAGGGTATAAAAAACAACTGGTGAAAGTTTTACCACAGAAAATTCTTAATAAATTTTAGAAGATCATTTGAAATATCTGAAAGCTGTCCGGGAGGATGGCTTTTGTTGTTTAACTGTTGAAAATATACATTCCATATTTTTTATTTACTAAATTAAAACTATTTAGAAAAACCTTATTTTCGTGTAAAATAAGCTAATGAAAAAAATCCTTTACACCCTTTTTGTATTTTCAACGCTTTCAATTTCTGCTCAGGGCAAAAAGTTCTTTGAAACCGGAGAAGTACAGCTTAAAAATAAAGTGGAAAAAATCAATTTAAGGTTTGAAAATGATCTGCCTTTTGTAAAGGTGAATATCAATGGTAAATCTTATAACTTTTTGTTTGATACAGGAGCACCAACGGTGATTTCCAATGCAGTGTATACCGAGTTGGGATTGGAGAAAAAGCATAAAAGCAAAATTAAAGATTCGCAGAAAAATAAGCAGTCTCAGATTTTTACAGAACTTCCGGAAATGATAGTTGATCAGGTCATTTTTAAAAACATTGGAGTAGTAGTAATGGATTTTACGGTTTCTGAATTAGGCTGCTTCAAAGTAGACGGAATTTTGGGGGCCAATCAGATGGCTAAGCTGTTTTGGAGAATTAATTATACTGAAAATATACTGGAAGCAACAAAAGATCTGTCACAGTTTAATCTTGAAGGTTATGAAACGGTGATTAATTTCGAAGCTAAGCCTCAGAAAACACCGATTGTACTGGCTAAAATGCTGGATAAGAAGATAGAGTTTACTTTTGATACCGGATTTTCGGGAAGGCTGAAAATCGCTGACAGCTATTATGATTCTAAGAAAGTAAAACAGGTCGTAGAAACCTTCGGGTCGAGTTCGGTAGGAGCTTTTGGAGCCGGAAAGCCTGTGCAGGGATTTGTGTTCAGAACAGACATCATGGAGTTAGGAAATAATAGTTTTGTCGATGAACTGGTGACCACCGGAAGCTCAAATCTTATCGGTAATGATTTCTTTAAGAATTTTGTTTTTGTTCTCGACTGGACGAATAACAGGGTTTACATGAAAAATAGTAAAAAGGAAACTCCCAAGCTGGAATCTTTCGGATTCGGATATCGTTTTGTAGATGCCAGGCCTGTGGTCGCTTTTGTATTTCAGGAGGAGAATTTTCCGCTTAAAATAGGAGATTCTATTATCAGTATTAATAATGTGGATCTCGATCATCTGGATAAAGATTCTGCCTGCCATTATTTTATCAACCGGGTGGAAAAAGATCAGAATACTATAGATGTCAAGATAAAAAGAGACGGAAAAATCCTGGATGTGAAACTGAATAAAAAAGAATATCTGAACTCATAATATAAAGTCGAGCCTCAACGAAGTTGAGGCTCGACTTTTAGTAAAATTTAAATGTCAAGTTATGAGTGTCTGCTTGCTCTTTTTTTGATCTCCGTGTGATAGCTGTTTCCGGTTAAAGAGCTGATAAATACCAGACTGAAACCTACATACGCTACAAAGGCGATCGAATATATCATCAAATTACTGAAACTGATTTTTGACAGAGATACCAACGCTGAAAACAGCGCAAATCCAACGAGTAACATAATACTCAAAACACGCATCTTCATAGAATCTTCACGATTCTTAAACATTAATCCCATTACATTCTTCTTCATAATTAATCTCTTTTTAAGGTTGTTGTACTTCTTATTATTTGTTCCCGATTAGAGAACAACTGTGGAAAAACACCAGTTTTTCCTATACAAATGATTGCAGTACATCATGGCAAAAAGAATGATCTTTTACGCTGGCTAAGGTTCACGATGTATTGTAAAGAATTTGTATTAAATGGTATGGAGCATTTAATAAAAATCCCAATCAATATGATTTATCTAATTGTTTGAATTGCTGAAATCTTCAAAGATTTGACAATAAGTCGTATTCAGCATTATGGAGTCTTTACAGATCCAATTAGAGTTTTTTTCATCTAGTGTATGTGTTTGAGAATTTATGTAGCTAATTTTATGCCAAACGTTTCGTTTTTGTGTTTAATTATTAAATACTTACGTTTTAATAATTGTTTTTTTGACGGAATAATTCAATGAAAAAATAAATACTGTTTGATTTTATTAAATGTGCCAGATAGAGCTTAGCCATCTGATACAGGACTATTCAAGATATTTTGAAATAGAAAATATTAGCCTGAAATTAGTATTCTGAAAAAAAATATCTTTGAGAGAGAATTAAGATATTAATTTTTATCAAGACTAATAAAAACTCGATCAAATGCAGAAAAGTGCTTTAGAAACAATAATCAGCCAGTCATTATCGGATTTATTGAAACTAGCCGATAAATTCTGTGTTAACAAAGTTTCATCAAATTTTAAATTTATACTTTCTGACTTTCAGGATGGTGAAGGTTTAAATTTTCACGAATTACGAAAACTTAAAAATAAAAACAATAATAGAAAAGTACCACAGGATTTAGCGGATATTATTGATTTTCTTCACCAAGAATTTACAGATCTCTATGATGTTACGCTGTATGTCTTTCATGCCAGAAAAGAGGTAACTATTATAGAACTGGAATATGTCAGAAAATCGAATCTTGGTATTGATTATTATGATAAGATAAAAGATGTTTCGCCATTGTTTCATTCTAAAATCGTGCTCCCCGGATATTATAAAGATAATGAGAATAAGTTTGATATTAATTGGCATCACGGAGGTTTTATTCACCTCTGGAAATCTTTTATATTTGATTTCAAAATAAGGAATGTTAGAAAAGAGGTTCAAAAAAAATACCGCCCATAAGGACGGTATTCAATATATTTTACCAGTTTTTATCAATCATATAAATAATCTGGGTCATGGCTACAGCTCCGAGTAATAATTCTCTGCGATTCACCTTTTCAAAGGTATCTTCTTCCGTGTGGTGAATATCAAAATACCGTTGAGAGTCGGGAACAAGCTCAGCCGTAGGAACACCCATATCATGAAGAGGATAAATGTCCGTTCCGGAATAGGTTCCTTCAAAATTATAAACTCCATAGGGCGAAAACAGGTTTGCCCAGCCTTTGATCTGATTTCGTTTTTCATTATCCATTTCCAAAGAAATTCCTCTCGGGGTAAAACCTCCGGCATCGGATTCTAAAGCAAAAAGATGTTTTTCATTATTGTCTTTAGCTATTTTTCCATATTGAATGCCGCCTTTTACGCCATTTTCTTCATTTGCAAAACAAACCACTCTTATAGTATGATTATTCTGAATTCCCAACTTCTTAAATGTTCTTAAAACTTCGATGCTCTGAACAATTCCGGCACCGTCATCATGAGCACCTTCGCCCACGTCCCAAGAGTCCAGATGTCCACCGACTACGATAACGCTTTTATCTTTTTTACCGGTGATCTCACCAATAACAGAGTGGGAAATTTTTTCGCCTTTCATTCCGCAGTTGGAATTTAGTTTTGCTGTAACTTTTTGAGATTTTAAAAGCTTTTCCAGCTCATCCGCAGTTGTATTTCCAATGGCAACAGCCGGGATTTTATTTTCGTTTTCATAGCGCATGGCTCCGGTGTGGGGAACATCATCAAAAGCAGAAGAAAGTGAGCGGATGATGGCAAATTTACCGCCTTTTTTAGCTGTTAATGAAGCTGCATTCACTCTGTATTTTGCGGCATCACCATATCCTCTGAATGTTTCTACAAAAGACTGGCTGAAAGGGTAGTTGAAGAATACTATTTTCCCTTTTACCTGTTCGGGTGAAAGTTTTTCATATTCTTCCATCGATTTCACCATAATGATTTCTCCGGAAACATCTTTACCACGGGTTCCCTCAGAGTTTCCCAAAGAAAGCATTTTTAAGCTTTTCCATTTTCCGTTGGAGGTTTGGATCTGCAAAGATTCTTTACCTCTTTCCCAGACAGGGATCATCACCTCCTGAAGCCATACCTTATCTGCACCGGCATCGCGAAGTTTCTGCTCAGCCCATTTTACCGATTTTTCGTAAGCTTCAGATCCGCTTAAACGGTGTCCGATATTTTTAGTTAAATCTCTTAATTCTGTATATCCTTTTCCGTTATTTAATATTTCAACGGATATTTTACTGAATTGTATTGAATCTTCTTTAGCCTGACCAAAAACAGCCAGACTGAGAAGTAATAATGAAGTTCCCAGTATCTTTTTCATTTTACCAATTTTTATCAATCATGAAAATCATTTGTGTCATCGCGACTGCTCCCAGCAGCAATTCTCTTTTATTGACTTTATCAAAAGTATCTTCTACAGAATGATGATAGTCGAAATATCTTTGGGTGTCAACTACCATTTCTGCTAACGGAATATCCAGCTTTTTCAGCGGCGAAATATCCTGAATAGCATAAGTCTGATCAAAGTCATAGACCCCGTATGGAAGAAAATAATTTTTCCATTCAAAGATCTGTTTCCTTCTTTGGGGAGCCATGTCTAAAGAAAATCCTCTCGGGGAATATCCTCCGGAGTCGGTTCCCAATGCGAAAACATGTTTCTCATCTCTTTTTTTAACATAGGCAGCATACATTTCACGACCCTGTCCGCCATTTTCACTATTGGCGTATAAAACAACTCTGATCGTATGGTTGTTGTCATAATTAAGTGCTTTAAGAGTTCTCAGCACTTCGATGCACTGTACGACACCTGAACCATCGTCGTGAGCACCCTCTGCGAAATCCCAGGAATCCAGCTGAGCTCCCAGAACAATGACTTTAGCGTCTTTTTTACCAGGAATTTCTGCAATGATATTATGATTGATGGCTTCTCCTTTTGATTCTGCAGCCATATTCAGCTTTGCTGTAACTTTTTGTTTTTTAAGTAATTTTTCAAGTTCGTCAGCCGATCTTACGCCGATGGTTAGGGAAGGGATTTTTACTTTATCATCAGGTTCGTAATACACCATTTTTGCATGAGGTGTATCGTCTAATGCTGTTGTTAAGGATCTTATAATTAATGCTTTTGCTCCCGTTTTTGCAATGACAGAAGAAGAAATAAGTTTCGATTTGGCAGCCTGCAGATACGAGTCAACGGTGTTGATGATTTTAGGGTCTATAGGTAAATTAACGAAAACAATCTTATCTTTTAACTGTCCTATTGACAGAGCATTAAGTTCAGACGTGGTATTGATTAAAACAATTTCGCCGATAAGATCTTTTCCTCCGGTACCCTCAGAATTTCCGAAAGACAGCATTTTAATATTTTTCCAGTCTCCATTAGCTGCTTTAATCTGAAGAGATTCTTTGCCCCTTATCCAAACCGGAACTCGTACGTCCTGTCTCCAGATCATCTCAATACCTGCGTCTTTGAATTTTTTTTCTGCCCATTCCGTAGCTTTGGTGTATCCGGGTGTAGCGCTGAAACGAGGTCCGACTCCTTTTGTGAGCTCTCCGAGATTATCATAAGCAGTTCCGTTGGTAAATATTTCATCGGAAATTTTTTTAAATTCATCATGGTAGGTGAATTTAACGGTAGTGGCTTTTTTAGCAGGCTTTTTAACAGGTTTTTTTTGAGAAAACAAAATTCCACCCAAAAAGAGTGGAATTATTATGAAGATTTTTTTCATTTCTTATTGACCTTTCTTTTCCGCTGATAAAAGTAGCGAAAAAATAGTAATTTTTTAAGGTTTCATATCGTACATTAACAATGCAGTAACCAATTTAGGCTCAATGAATGTACATTTCGGAGGCATACTTAATTTTAAGTCTGAAATTTTAATCATATCATTAAAACTTACAGGATAAATTCCGAATCCTACTTTACCTTCTCCATTGTCAATTTTTTCTTTTAAAAGATTGATTCCCTCAAGATTTGAGGTTCCTTTTACATAAGAAATCTGATCTGAGCTATCCGGATCTTCAATTTTTAAAATATCTTTAAAAATATATTTATCCAAAAGATGGTGATCAAGATTATCAAGAGACATTTCTTTGGAACGAAGGTCGTGCTTCACGTGAAGAGAGTAGAACTTACCATCCAGATACATCGAAATGTGGAATTTCTGAGAAGGATAGTAGGCAGTTTCTTCTTTTTCGTGAATTAAGAAATAATTTTCCAGCTGCTTTAAGAATTCTTCTTTCGACAAACCGTTCAGATCACTCACAATTCTGTTGTAATCGTGAATTTTAATCGACTGGTTGGAAACAATAAAACTGTACACAAAATTGTAATGTTCCGTTCCGTTATGTCTCTTATTTTTATCCTTCTGATGTTTTGCATGAAGAGCCGTTGACCCGATTCTGTGGTGTCCGTCTGCAATATAAAAAGAATCAATCTGATCGATCACCTCTTTAAACTGCTGAAGTTTTAAACGGTTGTCTATTCTCCAGATTTTATGTCTGATTCCTTTGGTGTCTACATGGTTGAAAATCGGAACATTTTTTTCCTCATGATTCATCAGCAGCTCAATCTTGGAATTCGCAGGATAAGTCAATAATACGGGCTCAGCCTGAAGATTTACTTTATCAAGATAATGTGCCAGCTTTTCTTTTCTCTGAGGAATCGTGCTCTCGTGCCTTTTGATCTTTCCGCTCCAGAAATCTTCAATACTTGCTAAACCAAGTAAACCTCTGAAAATTTGTTTATTGGGGTAGATTTGCTCATAAAGATAGTAGGCAGAATTGTCCTGAACGAGTTTGTTATCGCCCAGAAGTTCTTCAAAAGTAGAACGGATTTTTCTTAGATTTCTGTCAATATCTTTAGATTTACTTACAACATAAGGCTTAATCATGTTGATGTAAGTATTTTCCACTTGAGCTTTTTCCGCTATTTCTTCCTGCGTAAAATTATCCAGAGGGTGAGTAGGGAAAGTGCTCTCATAGTCTTTATGAGGTCTTATTCCACGGAAAGGTTTAAAAACAGGCATATTTATTCTATAGTTTCTTTTATCTTAATTATTTGTTCGGCCAGCTCGATTCCGATTTTTTCCTGAGCATCCACTGTATTTCCTCCTACATGCGGAGAAAGCGATAATGCAGGATTCATCAGCAAAAGAACTTCCGGATTTGGTTCTTTTTCAAAAACATCAAGTGCGGCTCCGGCTACTTTTTTAGATTCAATAAAGTCTATTAGGGAAACTTCATTGATCACGCCGCCTCTTGCAGTATTTACAATATAGACGCCGTCTTTCATTTTTTCAAATTGAGGGGTGTCTATGATATATTCGTTCGTTTGCGGAGTATTGATACTTATAAAGTCGGCATCTTTAAGGAAAGCATCTGTATCATTGGTAGAAGTGATTTCAAAGCTGACAGACTGTCCGTTAAAGAAACTTAAAGTCAAAACTTCTGTTCTGGGTTTTCTGGTTAAAACTTTTACGTTCATTCCTAAAGAAATTCCCATTTTTACTACTTCCTGACCAATACTTCCAAAACCAATAACTCCTAGTGTTTTTCCTGAAAGTTCATACGCATTGTTAAACGATTTTTTCATCGCATTGAAATGAGTTTCTCCTTCCAATGGCATCAATCTGTTGGATTCGTGAAGAAATCTTGCTAAAGAAAAGAAATGTCCGAAAACCAATTCAGCTACCGATCTGGACGATGCCGTCGGGGTATTGATTACGTATTTTCCTTTTTCAATAGCATATTCAACATCGATATTATCCATTCCTATGCCGCCTCTGCCGATAATCTTCAGACCCGGGCACTCATCGATAAGGTTCTGCCTTACTTTCGTAGCACTTCTTACCAAAAGAACATCTACATGATTATCGTTGATGAAATTGATTACATGGTCCTGTGCCACTCTGTTGTTCAGCACTTCAATTCCTGCATCTTTCAATGCCTGTTCTCCTGCTTTCGAAATACCGTCGTTAGCTAAAACTTTCATGGTTTTTATTTAATTTAAATATTTAAAGTTCGGCTTATTTTAAAATTTAAATAGTTGCGCAAATTAAGAAAATTTAAAATAACACTCAATAATATTTAATTTATTGATTTTTAAATAATTAAATTACTTAATGGATTTCATGACATCTACCAAAACCTGCACACTCTCAATCGGTAAAGCATTGTACAGACTAGCTCTGTAACCTCCTAAGCTTCTGTGACCATTCAGACCGCTGATTCCTGCAGCTTTCCAGGCATTGTCAAACGCTTCTTTTTTACTTTCATCTGTTAATTTAAAAGAAACATTCATCAGTGAACGGTCTTCTTTTACACAGAACGTTTCAAACAGCGGATTGTTATCTATTTCGTCATATAAAAGTTTTGCTTTTGCTTCATTTCTCGCTTCAGCAGCAGCAATTCCTCCGTTGTTTTCCAAATGTTGTAAAGTAAGCAAAGATGCATAAACAGGGAAAACCGGTGGCGTATTGTACATTGATTCTTTAGCAATATGCTGAGAGTAATCCAGAATTGAGAACATGTTTTCTCTTCCCGTTTTACCTAAAATTTCTTTTTTAATAACCACTAAAGTGACTCCTGCAGGCCCCATATTTTTTTGAGCTCCGGCGTAGATAAGGTCAAATTTAGAGAAATCAAGCTGTCTTGAGAAAATATCAGAGCTCATGTCACAAACCATCAGTGTATCCACTTCAGGGAAAGATTTCATCTGAGTTCCGTAGATCGTATTATTGGATGTACAGTGAAAATAATCATATTCTGAACCTACGGTGTAATCTTTAGGAATAAAAGAGTAGTTTTCTTCTTTTGAAGAGCCTACAACATCTGTTGTTCCTACTTTTTTAGCTTCTTTAATAGCTCCTGCAGCCCAAGTCCCTGTATCTAAATAAGCTGCTTTTCCTCCAACTTTCATTAGATTGTAAGGAACCATTGCAAATTGCAGACTGGCACCACCTCCCAAATATAAAACTTCATAATCATCCCCAAGGTTCATCAGCCTTTTTACAATCGCGCGTGCTTCATCCATTACCGCTACAAAATCTTTACTTCTGTGAGAAATCTCAAGAAGAGAAAGTCCGATTCCGTTGAAATCTAAAATCGCCTGAGCTGATTTTTCGAATACTTCCTGAGGTAAGATACATGGTCCTGCGCTAAAGTTGTGCTTTTTGCTCATATTATTTATTTTTTTGGTTTTCTGTAAAAACTTGAGTTGTTACAGCTTCATTTTTAGATTCTTATTTAAATTTTCTGATGTATTGTATATAAAAAACCGTCTCATAATGAATGAGACGGCAGTTTTTATTCTCCGTGTAAGAATGCTTTTTTATTAAGCAGTGCTTCGTCAGATTCTACATGATCTTCATCCGGAACACAGCAGTCAACAGGGCAAACAGCGGCACACTGTGGCTCTTCATGGAAGCCTTTACATTCTGTACATTTATCTGTTACAATAAAGTAAACATCATCACTTACAGGCTCTTGGGGTGCATCTGCATCCACTGTAAGACCAGATGGTAATGTCACAGTACCTGAAAGTTCGGTACCTTCGGAAGCTTTCCAATCTACTGCTCCTTCATAAATTGCATTATTTGGACACTCTGGTTCGCAGGCCCCGCAATTAATGCATTCATCAGTTATTTTAATAGCCATCGCTAATTTTTTTTAAATTTGCACAAAATTACAAAATATTCCCCAATTTTACAGTAATTATGAATATTGAAAATAAAGTTTTAGGACTTACGAAACTAAGTGATTATATAAAAGGGTATTTAGCAAAAAATACGGAAGATTATAATCAAAATGATGCTGATTTTGAACTCTTATTAGAAAAGTCAAAAATAGAAAATCAGTGGTTTACCGTTGAAAATCAGAAATTTGCTTTGCAGCAATGGGCGGATTTGTTGACAGAGGAGAATATAAACAACTGGATTAAAGAATATTCGATCTCAAAAATCTCAAAAAGAGTAGGGTTGATTCTTGCCGGAAACATACCTCTGGTGGGATTTCATGATGTAATTTCAGTAGTGCTGAGCAATCATATTCCGGTGATTAAATTATCTTCAAAAGACCGATATATGATCCCTTTTTTATTGAAAAAATGGAACGAATTTTCTGAAGGGCAGGTTGAATTTGAGTTCGTGGAAAAATTAGAAAACTTCGATGCAGTTATTGCGACAGGGAGTAATAATACGGCGAGATATTTGGAGTATTATTTTAAAAATCATCTGAATATTATCCGAAAAAACAGAACATCAGTTGCTGTTTTAAAGGGTGATGAAACAGAAGAGGAGCTGAAACTTTTAGCGAATGATATTTTCCAGTATTTTGGATTGGGCTGCAGAAATGTAACGCGACTGTTTATTCCGAATGATTTTGTAATCGACAGATTGTTTGAAAGTTTTATAGATTTTCAGGAGGTGATTAATCATAATAAGTATGCTAATAATTATGACTATAACAGAGCTGTTTATCTTCTAAATCAGGAGAAATTCTGGGATAATAATTTTGTTATGCTGATAGAAGATGATAAGCTTTTCAGTCCACTTTCGGTAATTAATTTCAGCAGATATTCTTCTTTAGATGACGTGAAAAGTTTTATCACAGAAAATGAAGAAAATATCCAATGTGTGGTTGCAAGAGAAGAGCTTGGCTTTGATTCCGTTGCATTTGGAGAAGCTCAGAATCCAGGATTGGATACTTACGCAGATAATGTAGATACCATGAAATTTTTATCAGTAATATAATTCTTCGTATCTTACCGTCAACCAATCACTACTCATAATATGAAAAAAATATTTTTTATACTGGCTGTTTTGGCTTTTCAACTGGGATTTTCTCAGAATGCGAGCTCTATAAAAGTTACGGAAAGCAAAAAAATTGAATTAACCGGTGAGCTCAATAAAGATAAAATAGATTTTTACAACCAATCGTTTGTTAAATTTGTTGCGGCTTTGAAAATTTCAGATAAACAGGCTATCAATGCTTTGATTTCGGATAAAGTGAAAAATATTGTTAATGATAATATGATTCAGAAGCTGTCCGGGGGGATAAGTTTTGATAGGAAAACAGAAGTGTATAAATCAGGATTTCAGAAGTTACTGGATAATGAGACATATCCTGCTATTCAGTATAAATATGCCGATGACAAGTCAGATCTTCCAAAGGATATTATTACCGTAATATTTGAAAATGACGGCAAAATTTTGGGAGTAAAACCGGAATACAGTAAATGATTTACAGGTGATGAGTAATTTTGTTTACTTAAAGCTTATTGCAAAAAAATAATTTAAATTAAAAATAACTATGATGACAGATGTTTTGGTCGCCCATGCTAAGGACGTGGAAAAGGCTGAATTTTACAAAAAAACGTATGTACATGTGGCTTTGGCAATTCTTGCGTTTATCGGAGTTGAAGCTGTTTTATTGAGAATAGTTCCAGCTGAACTGATTGCTGCAATGTTTGCTCAAAGATATGTTTGGTTACTGATCATCGGGGTGTTTTGGCTGGCTTCAGTTTTGGCAACAAAATGGTCGCTTTCACAAAGCAAATCGACTCAGTATTTCGGGCTTGGATTTTATATTCTGCTTGAAGCAATTATTTTCCTTCCTTTGATTTATATCGCAATGGTTTACTCCGGAGGACAGGTGATCTTTCAGGCGGCAACTTTAACGGTTGCTATGTTTGCAGGAATTTCTGCGGTAGCTTTTACTTCTAAAAGAGATTTTTCTTTTTTAAGAAATATTATCGTTATTGGTGGATTTATTTCTATCGGACTCATCGTTGCCGGGATGATTTTCGGTTTCAATCTTGGGCTTTGGTTCTCGGTAGGAATGGTGATTCTGGCTTCTGCAACTATTTTATATCAAACCAGCAAACTTAAAGATTCTTATGCTACCAACCAGTATGTGGGAGCTTCGTTACAGCTGTTTGCTTCAATTATGCTTTTGTTCTGGTATATTTTAAGTATCCTGATGAGCAGAAGAAGCTAATTAGAATTAAAGAATTTTTATAAACCCAAAAAATCCTGATGTCTTTTCATCGGGATTTTTTATTGTAAGAATATCTTCTTAAATATTTGTTTTATTTATCAATAGATCCTAAAACCTTTTGAGCGAATGAGTTTAAAGCATCCTTCTCACTCATTCCGTTTTGTACGTTGGCGTGAACTTCCAGCGCTCCGCAGATATTTGTAATTAACTCTCCGGCAACATTTAAGTCTTCTTCACTTGTTCCTCTGAACTCGCTGAAACTTTCTAAAACTTCTAATGTTTTTTCAAGATTCTCGGGAGTCTGATTTTGATAAAACTGTCTTATTATGGGTAACTTCATTATAATTCGTTAAATAAGTTGATTAAACTTTCTGCCTGATTAGACTGTACCTGATTTACCAGTTCTCCATTTTTAAAGATGGCAAAAGTAGGAAGGTTGTCGACTTTAGCTAGCTTTCTGCTCTCCGGTAATTTCTCAGCATCTACATAAAGGAAAGGAATACTTTCGTTTTCTGATGCTAGTTTTTTGAATTTAGGCTTCATGATTCTGCAGTTCCCACACCATGTAGCGCCATACTGAACGACAACTTTTTCATTGTCACTTACAATGTTCTGTAGAGTATCTTCTGTTAATTCTGTATACATAATTTTAATTTGAAAATTTGGAAATTGTATTAATTTGAAAATGTTATAAAAATAGAAAATGAGATAATTCTTAAATAATCATGTGACTAATTTTCAAATTATCTCATTTTCAAATTAATACATTATTTTAGTTCTTTGCTAAATATTCAGCAGTAGAATTTCTGTCTGCTTTCATCGCATCTTTTCCTTCTTCCCAGTTTGCAGGACAAACTTCTCCGTGCTTCTGAACGTGCGTATAAGCATCGATTAATCTTAAATATTCTTTTACGTTTCTACCCAGAGGCATATCGTTTACAGACTCATGGAACACTTTTCCGGTTTCGTCAATAAGGTAAGTTGCTCTGTAAGTAACGTTAGAACCAGTGAAAACTTCTTCTCCTTCTTCGTTGTATTCGAAATCCTGATCTACAATCCCTAAGATGTTAGCCAATTGTCTGTGAGTATCAGCTAAAAGTGGGTAAGTCACTCCTTCGATTCCACCGTTATCTTTTGATACGTTCAACCATGCAAAATGTACTTCGTTTGTATCACAAGAAGCACCGATTACTTTAGTGTTTCTTTTTTCGAACTCACCTAAAGCCTCCTGGAAAGCGTGAAGCTCAGTAGGGCAAACAAAAGTGAAGTCTTTCGGATACCAGAATAAAATTACTTTTTGTTGGTTTGTTGTAGCTTCTTCAAAGATGTTGATTCTTAAATCGTCACCCATTTCAGACATTGCGTCTACTGTTACATTTGGGAATTTTTTTCCTACTAAAGACATAATTTTCTCGTTTTTATATTTAAATTTCTGATGCAAATATAGAAATATTCCGTCTATCAAACAAGTTGATATCGATAAATAAAATCTATAATTGTTTTGGTCAATATCAAAGATAAAAGCTCTGATTCCAGAGCTTTTTAAGTATTTTTAGTAACCGAATATTTCCTGTAAGCTGAGCTTTTTTACCTCGCCCAATTTTTGCATTTCAGATTCTTTTACTTTATCCTGAGAAGCAACTACACAATAGGTGTAATTTTTGCCTTTCATTTCTTTGTCGTGGAAAGTATTTATATCACCGAAAGAAAGCTTAGGAGCCTGTTCATATACATTTTTTCTTATGTCAGAATTATTTCCGAGCCTTTGGGCTTTCAGATAAGTGAATATAATCCCGTCCTGTGTAATTCTTTCTGAAGCAATTGTTTTTTTCAATCCGCTTTTTGCGGTTTCAAACAGCTGGTCAGATTTTGGAAGACTCATTAAGAGTTCATTCATAGCGGTAGTAGCCTCTCCGAATTTATCTGCCTGAGTTCCTACATAAGAGATAATCATATCTTTATCCTCTTTTTTAGAAGGAAGAGAAAAATAAGAGTATGTAGAATAAGCAAGAGCTTTGGATTCCCGGATAGTCTGAAAAACTATTGATCCCATACCACCTCCGAAATAAGTGTTGAAAAGATTGGCGGTAGGTGTGATAGAAGAATTGTACTGATCAGCATTTCTGACCCATAAAGCCTCGGCCTGAACCATGTCATAGTGAGCAAATAAAACTTTGTTTTTATCTGTTGGGATTTGTGTGAATGTTTTTGTTTTAGACCATTCTTTCAAAGATCCCGGAAGTTTATGAATTGGAGTAAGGGAAGCAACGACTTCAGTACCTGATTTGGGACCATAGTACAGTACTTTATGTTTATGGTTAAACAAATCATGAAGAACATTGATTAAGTCTTCTGCCTTCAGAGCATCCAGTTCGGCATCGCTTAAGACATTATTAAAAGGATTTTGTGCGCCGTATTGCGCATAGCTTCTAAGTCCTGCCATGATAATGCCTTTGTTTTGTTTAGCATCAGCACGGGATTTTTTCAGTCTTGCTTTATAAGCATTCAGTGCTTCATTGTCAGCTTGGGAGTTTTTAATTAAATCTTCAAATAAAGCGACGGTTTTGTCAAAGTTTTCGTTTAAACCTTCCAAAGAAACATACGTTTCCTCATTTCCAGCACTTACATTAAAACTGGAAGCAAGTTTGTAAAATTCTTTACTGATGGCTTCTGAAGATTTATTTTTTGTTCCCAGGTATTCAAGATATTCTGTAGCCAAAGGAAGAATTTTGTTATTCCATTTTCCTGAGTCAAAATAATAATATAATCTGAAAAGAGCATTGTCTGTATTTTTTACAGAAAGCACCTCTACATTTCCTAATTTATTTTTAGAAATATCTTTGTCGAAGTTCAGCCAAACAGGAGCAATGGCATTTTCCGGCATTTCGTCAATTTTCTTTAAAAACGGAGACTGATCTTCTCTGTTGACAGAAACCGGAGTAATGGTAGGTTTATCAACTTTTACAATGCTTTTATCTTCTCCTTTTCTTTTGTAAACCGCAACATAATTGTTGTTTTGAAGATATCTGGCAGCGAAATCCATGATGTCTTTTTTGGTAAGCTTAGAGATTTCATCCACGTATTCTAATGACGTTTTATGATCGATGTCAGAAGTGAACTCATCCATCAGAATACCGGCTCTTGAAGAATATTTTTCGTCTTTTTGAATAATAGCCTTCTTTTCGTTATTGACGATAGATTGAATAAGATCATCGGAAAATTCTCCTTTTCTTAATTTATCAATTTCCTGAAGTAAAAGATTTTTTACATCATCTAAGGATTGTCCTTCAGTAGGTTTACCCTGCAACAAAAGGACAGAATAATCTTTTAATAAATAAGGAAAGGCATAAGCGCCGAGTAACTTCTGTTTTTTTACTAAATCAAGATCGATAAGTCCTGCCTGTCCGTTAGCCAGCATATTTCCTACCAGATTTAAGAGTCTTGCGTCTTTTGTAGTAGCGCCGGGAAATCTGAATCCAATCATTAAGCTCTCCGGATTAGGACCTGTAACTTCCTTTACAACAGGAGTTGTAATAGGTTTTTCCTGCCCAACATTATAGGTAGGGACAGGTTTTGATTTCATATAAGAAAAAGCCTTGTCTATTTTTGCAATAACTTCATCAGGATTAAAATCTCCGGACATGATGATTCCCATATTGTTGGGAACATAATAGTTGTTGAAATATTCTCTGATAGCATTTAAAGAAGGGTTTTTCAAATGCTCAATAGTCCCTATGGTAGTTTGTTTTCCATAGTTGTTATTAGGAAAAAGATTAGCAAACATCATATCAAAAACTTTATCGCCATCGTCATCAAGAGATCTGTTTTTCTCTTCATAAACGGCTTCAAGCTCTGTATGAAAAAGTCTCAGTACCGGCTGTCTGAATCTTTCAGCCTGAACGGCCAAAAATTTGTCAACTACATTAGAAGGAATATCTTCTGTATATACGGTCTGCTCAAATGAAGTGAAGGCGTTGGTACCGTCTGCTCCCATTCCAGCCAACATTTTGTCATATTCGTTGGCAATAGCATATTTGGCAGCTTCTCCGGAAACACGGTCTATTTCTTTATAGATCTGTTTTCTTTTGGATTCGTCTGTTGTTTTGTTATATTTCTCATAAAGAGCATCAATCTGGTCCAGCAAAGGCTTTTCTTTCGACCAGTCTTTTGATCCGAATTGATCTGTTCCTTTAAAAAGCATATGCTCAAGATAGTGAGCCAGTCCGGTATGGTCTGCCGGATCTGTTTTGCTTCCTGCTTTTGTCGCAATATAGGTCTGTATCCTAGGGTCTTTATTAGTTGGACTTAAAATTACAGTCAATCCGTTTTTAAGCGTGTAATATCTTGCGGAAGTAGGATCATTGGTTACGTATTTATAAGTATAACCATTAGATTGTGCTTCTTTCCACTGGAAGTTCTGACCATACGCATTCCCAACAAAACTTGCCGCAGCAATGCTTGTTGCAATGGTAATTTTCTTTAAAAAGTTCATTTGTATTTTTATTTTACGTTTGCCAGCAATTCTTTTATTCTCCTCATTGCTTCTTTTAATTCTTCTTCCGAAGCTGCATAAGAAAAGCGGATACATTCCGGGCTTCCGAAAGAAACACCACCGACACATCCTACATGGGCATTTTCGAGAATAAACATAGCGAAATCGTCAGAATCTTTAATTTCTGTTCCGTTTAATGTTTTACCTAAATAATAAGAAATATCAGGGAAGAAATAAAATGCAGCTTTGGGTAACAGTACTTTAAAACCAGGAATTTCTTTCATTAAATCATACACAAGATCTCTTCTTTTTTTGAAAGCGTCAATCATGTATTTGTATTCAGAAGGATCGGCCTGTAAAGCAGTGATAGAAGCTCTTTGAGCCACTGTGTTGGCACCGCTTGTCATTTGTCCCTGAATTTTTTCACATGCTTTTGCCAGCCATTCCGGGCATGCGGAATATCCGATTCTCCAGCCTGTCATCGCGAAAGCTTTCGACATACCATTGATAACAGCGGTTTGTTCATAAACTTCAGGAAACTGAGCGATAGAAGTTGTTTTTGTTTCGTAGTTGATGTATTCGTAGATTTCATCAGAAATGATAGTTACATGAGGGTATTTGGCAACTACTTTAGCGATTGATTTTAATTCATCAAATGTATAATATCCTCCTGAAGGATTACATGGAGAACTGAAAAGAATCGCTTTCGTTTTATCGGTAATCGCTTCCTCAAGCTGTTCGGCAGTTACTTTGAAATCGGTAACATAAGAGGTTGGAAGGATTACAGAATTTCCGCCCATCATTTTTACCATTTCGTCGTAGCTTACCCAATAAGGAGCCGGAAGCAATACTTCGTCACCATCATTAAGGAGGGCTGCAAGCACATTGATGATAGCCTGTTTTGCACCGTTGGAAACACAAATCTGTGTGGGTTTATATTCTAAATTATTATCTCTTTTTAATTTATTGGCGATTGCTTCGCGAAGTTCCAGGAATCCCGGGACAGGGGAGTAGTGGCTGTAGTTTTGATTAATGGCATCAAAAGCTGACTGTTTAATATTGTCCGGAACATCGAAATCGGGTTCTCCAAGCGTTAAACTGATGACGTTTATTCCTTTAGCCTTCATCTCTCTAGCCTTGTTAGACATTACAAATGTTTGCGAGAAGCCCAATCTTTTTACTCTATCTGAAAGTTTGTCCATGTAGTATTTTTGTATATTAAACAAATATATAAAAAAACCAATCGTTGGAAAATTTTTGAAGTGCTAAACATCAACAGTGGTAACTTCTGGCTTAAGATTCTAACTTCTATCCTTTTTAAACCAAAAATTGAATAAATATGAAATAAAACTTATTTTTGCAGATTATAATAATTCACATGTCTACAACGTTACTACTAAAATACTTTCCCGATCTTACAGAAAAACAGATAGAACAGTTCAATAAGTTGGAAGATCTTTACAACGAATGGAACGAAAAAATCAATGTTATTTCCAGAAAAGATATGGAGTCTTTATATGAAAAACATATTTTACACTCTCTGGGAGTCGCAAAAGTGATGGAGTTTGCTCCGGGAACTAAAATTCTGGATATTGGAACCGGTGGTGGTTTTCCGGGAATTCCACTGGCTATTTTATTCCCCGAATCAGAATTTACTTTAATAGATTCTATCGGTAAAAAAATTACAGTTGTTAATGCTGTTGCAGAAGGAGTAGGTTTAACTAATCTGACGGCTATCCACGGAAGAGCAGAAAAACTGAAAGAGAAATTCCATTTTATTGTAAGCAGAGCGGTAACGCAGATGCCGGAATTTTTGAGATGGCTGAAAGGTAAATTTGAAAAAGAACAGTTTAATCCCAAACATAACGGAATTTTATATTTAAAGGGTGGTGACCTTGCAGAAGAGCTTGCCGGACTTAAATGTGAAATTTACAGTCTTAAAAACTATTTTGATGAAGAGTTTTTTGATACTAAAAAAGTAGTTTATGTATCGAAAGGTAATTTTAATTCTTAATTTAACATAATTAAGGAATAATTTTTGCTTAAATTATAGTAATAATCAAAATTTGTGTAGTTATGAAAAAGTTTTTCCACCTTGGTTTTTCTGCAATAGTTTTAGGATTATTTTTTATTTCTTGTAATGACGATGACGATTATCGTACCATAGAATCTATTGATAAAATTAAAATTGACAGTGTGAAAATTGTTAATGATACAATGGATGTTTTTACGGTGCAGAGTATCAGGACTTATTCTACCTATTCGTCTCATTGTGAAGGCTTTTATGGGTATGACTATATTCATAACGACAACCTGACAAGAACAGTTACTTCTTATAAATATATTTCCAACGGACCATGTGTACAGGGAAATTATACAGGAACGAATCAGATCAATTTTAGTCCGCAGCAGAAAGGCACCTATACATTTAAATTCTGGAATGGTGGAAATAACTGGATCACCAAAACAATTGTAGTTGAATAAATGATAAGACTGTTTTTTATATCTTGTTTTCTGATTACTAACGTGTTGTTTTCTCAAAAAATGATTTGGAAAGAAGATCAGAAGCTTACCTGGGATAATTTTCAAAGTCCTGTCAACAGGAAAAGCAATCCTGATGTGGTAGCTTACACGCATTGTGGCTGGGAATATACCGTAGTAAAATCTACCAATCCTAAATCACCTGTAAAAATTGATATTCAGACCATTTTCAATATTGATAAGTCCTGGAAGGATGTGAAAAGAATCGATGATTATGTTTTGAATCATGAGCAGAAACATTTTGATATAGCAGAAGTTTTTTCCAGAAAATTAAGAAAAGAAGTCGCTGAAAAAATAAAAACGTCAGGAGATTACGATAAGAATTTTAAAGGCATTTATAACCGGATTATGAATGAATACCGCAGTTTCCAGATTTCTTATGATAAAGAAACCAATCATGGAAATAATAAAGAAAAACAGGCAGAGTATAATGCTCTTATTTCGCAAGAATTAGAAAATTTTAAAAGCTATAAAACCTCTTGAAGTTCCTCAATAAAATTATCAACGAATTGCTTACCCAGAATTCTGATCTTTCAGAATTTAATATCGTTCTACCCGGTAAGCGACCTATTGTTTTCATAAGACAGATTTTAGAGGAACATCAATATTCGGGATTTCTTCCGAGTTTTTTTACGATTGAAGAATTAATTGATGAGATTGCTGACAAGCAACCGATTCAGGGGATTTCTCTGTGGCTTTTTGCATTTGACGTATATAAAAGTCTTCATCTTATTCCTAATGATGATTTTGCTGAATTTTTAAAGTGGTTTCCGACTTTACAAAAGGATTGGGACGATATTTTGAAGTTTTCAGACAATGATCAGCTCGTGTTACAGTACATGTTTGATGAGGAGAGGATAAAAGAATGGGCACAGGATCTTGGCGAAGATGATGACGTGCCAAGAAAAAAATTCATTAATTTCTGGCAGAATATGAATGTTTTTCTACCTGTTCTAAAACAGAAATTACAGGAAAAAAATTGGGCGACTTCGGGAATGATTCATGAATCTGCCAAAAAGAAGATTGTTGATTTTGCGAAGAATACAAAAGAAAACTTTGTGTTTTGTGGATTTAATGCCTTTACACCTGTAGAGGAAAAGCTGGTCAGAAGTCTTTTGCAGTGGGATAAAGCACAATGCTTTTTTCAGGCAGATCATTATTATTTTGATGATGAAAGACAGGAAGCCGGAAAGTTTCTAAGAAATCATAAAACATGGAAAGAATTTAATGATGTTCGGGATTTTCAATGGATTGAAGATGATTTTAACCAGCCTAAAAATATAAAAGTTTATGAAGTTTCAGGAAACATAACCCAGGCAAAAGTTCTGCCTGAGATTTTTAAAGAAATTGAAAATAAAACCTATTCCAATACAGCAGTCGTCTTGCTGGATGAAAATCTTTTGCCTGCCAGTCTGGATGTTATGTATGATGTTCGGAATCTGAATATTACAATGGGTTTTCCTTTGAAAAATCTTTCTTTTTCTAATGCTGTAAAACAGTTATTTTACCTACAGAAACAATTGGAAAAAAATAAATCCTCCTACTATTACCGGGATATTTTTCCAATTCTTGAAGAGCTTCCTAAATCAGCTGAAGATGAAGAGGTTATTGCTCAGTTTAAATCCAAAATAGAAGAACGGAATATTGTTTATATTTCAAAAAAGCTGTTGCATGAACTATTAGCCGGACTCTCTTATTATAATCTGCTTCAAAAAGCTGAATCTACAAACGTATATCTTGATTCATTAATAGATTTTTGTAAAGATATCAAGTGGCTGGAAATAGATGATATTCAATACGAAAATGTTTCTCATTTCGAGAATGCATTTAAGGTAATCAAAAATCAGCTTTCGCCTTACCAGTTTGAGATTAAAATGGAAACACTGGAGATTCTGATTAATCAGTATATTAATTCTGAAAGTATTGATTTTCAGGGTGAACCGCTCCGGGGTCTGCAGATTATGGGACTTTTGGAAACCCGTCTTCTGAATTTTGAAAATGTGATCATGCTTTCTGTTAATGAAGGTAAATTACCTTTAGGAAACTCTCAGAATACTTATATTCCTTTTGATATCAGAAGGTTTTTTGATCTTCATACTTTTTTGGAAAATGACAGTATTTATGCCTACCATTTTTACCGCCTGATTCAGGATTCAAAAAATGTACATTTACTTTTCAATGCGTTAAGTTCCGGAGTAAACACCGGAGAAAAAAGCAGATTTATCACTCAGATTGAAATGGAAAGTTCTCACCCGATCGAGCATTTGATTATTGAGAATTCTTCTGAACCGATTATCACGCAACCCATAGAGATTTCAAAAACGGATATCGTTTTAGAACGGCTTCAAAAATGGAAAGAAAAAGTATCGGCTTCCCATCTTACCAGTTACCTCTATAACCCCATTGATTTTTATCTTTCCAAGATTCTTAAGACTTCCGAGACAGATGAGATTGAGGAAGAGTTATCAGTGAAAAATTATGGAAACTTAGTGCATTATACTCTTCAAGAAGTATATGAGGTGTTAAAAGGTAAGGTATTAAAAGAAAGTGATTTAAAAGAATCAATTAAAGCAATAGATTATTATATAGAAGTGGCCATTGATAAGCTGAAACATCAACCCGAGTTTTATGAAAAAGGGATGAACTATATTCATAAGGCTATTGCAAAAAAAGTTATTGAAAACATCCTTAATCATGATCTTGATTTGGTGAAAAACGGAAATAAGTTAGAGATTCTGGATATTGAAAAACGGTTTGAGAATGTAGATTTTTACCTTGAAGAAAATGATAAAATTTCCTTTTTTGGATTCATTGACCGAATTGACAGGCTTAACGGGACATTAAGAATTATCGATTATAAAACAGCCAAGATCAAAAATCTTATGGTAAAAATAGATGCAGATAATGTGGACGAGTACTTCTTTAACAGCGACAGGAAGCAGGCTTTGCAGCTTTGTATTTATCAGTATGTTGTCCAGAACCTTCCTGAATTTTGGGGACTTCCGATAGAAACAGGAATCTGGAGTTTTGCTGAAGCTAAAAAGGGAGTTGTTTCGCTGCAGTTTGACAAAGGAACTATAGATGATGCGATGAAATCTATTAAAAGTCTTATTCAGGAAATTTTAAACCCGAATGTTAATTTCATAGAAAATATAAAGTCTTTTGCCTATTAAAGTTAAAAGCACTCCATTTCTGAAGTGCTTTTTGATTATGAAGAATGGTTTTTTAGATTTTTACTTTTTTACTTACAATTTTCCCGTTATTATTGGTGACCTGTACAACATAGATTCCTGATTCCAGAGTTTTGGATTCAAAATGATTTTTTTTTATTTCAGTTTTTTCTATTAAACTTCCTGATATACTGTAAATAGCAATGTCTTTTAAACTGTCTTTTGCAATGATAAAGATCTGTTTGTTTTTACTGAATATTTCTGTTCTTTCATTGAGACGAGTCAGGTTCTCAGACTTTTTATTAAACTGAAGGCTGTAATAAGGAGTTATAATTTCGAATATATTGTTTTGATTATCAATTATTTTTAAATTAATTCCCTCATCTTTTTTATAATCTTCGCGAGAAATAGTTTTAATTAAATTTTTATTCTCATCGAAAATATTTATCTGAGTTAATTCATTTTCATCAAGTTTTAAGGTGAGAATATTATTATTATCAGATTTTACAATTTCCTTTTCTGTAATTGCATTGGGAGTATTTTTGATGTAAGGAATTAGTTTTTCTGAATTGTTGTCGGATACTTTTAATAAATAAACTCCATCTTTTAAATTCGATAAGTTGTTATTTGTGACCGACTTCCGGGTCTGTTTTTCGGTATTGAAATCTACAATTTCTTTTAATTCCAGATTATGTAAATTTAGTTTAATCTGTGACGAATAAAGTGGGCTTGTTTTTTGTTGATTATCTGGTATTTTTGAAGTTAAAGCCGCCCATTCATTAAATAAACCACCACTTCTCAATGTGTTAAATTTAGCATTAGAAGCCATTACAAATGGAATAATTCCTCCAACATGGCCTAAAGGTCCCCAATAGAAAGCCTCAAGTTTATATTTATTTAAATCCCACCATGGATAATATCCACGTTGGGTATCAATTGTTTTTGACGTATTTTCAGGTGGAATAGCAAGATCAATGGTAGAATGTCCTAATGTCATGGGAGTTTTGTTATACCAATCGTAGACATCACTTGTTTTCAGGCACTGTCTCAGATTATTGTTTTGATTATTGGTAACATCATTTATAAAATTCGTGGTGAAAAGTTTTCTCCAGAGAAACGGTCCCCAAAGTAAGCCTCCGTTATCCTGAATAACATGGTAATTGTATTTATCCAGATATTCTGTGGAGATTACCTCTGAAATGCTGTTGGTATACGTTTTATAACCTGTATTGTTACAGGTATTGACCACATTCGCAATAAAAGAAGTAAAAGGATAAACATCTTTTTCTATAACTCCTTTCTGAAGTGTCACTCCTGAAAAATCATAAGGTCCGTCTCCCATACTAAGCATACTTGAACTTTAGATTGGTGGGATTTGAAATATTCAATTTTTTCAACGTAGACATTGCAGCGTGTGCTCCCTGAGAATAGCCGGTAAGAAAGTATTCATCGTAACGTTTTATGTTTAATTGGGCAAGAATTTTATTGGCAGCAGTTACAAAATCAATAGTTGCACTGGCTTCTGTAGGATAGTGTACATAAGGATGAATTCCTTCACCGGAACCCATACCCACATAGTCGGGAGCCATTAAAATATAGCCGTTGAGTACATAGGAAAGTTCTACCACAAATCCGGCGGTCAAAGTACCTTTAAGGTTTGACGGAACATTTTCCCGGCTGTCGGTGGTCCCGTGCTCGGAAACTACAGTAGAGAGTTTATAATCTACATTAGGGTACATTAGCAGGCCTGTTGCTTTTACCAATATGTTCTTTTCGTTTTTGGTGTAATAGGTTATTTTGTATGCTTTTAAGCCTACATTAAAACTATTCAGATAATTTGCAAAATCTGGGGTGTTTTGCTCTCCAAGATTATTTGAAATAAAATTTACCAGACCTTGAGGTGTAAGATTAAGTTTTTGTTCAAAACTGGCAATATCTCCGGATTGCTGTGCGAAATAAAAAGGTGCTGATAGCCCTAACAGTAGAGTTGTTATTTTTTTCATTGCTTGTATTTTTTGTATGTTTAAATTATATTTTTTTAGTACAACTCACACTATGTTGAATGATTAATAATTATTCATTGAATATAATTTATTGATTTTGAGTATGAAAAAAGCCTGGTCAATCTGATCAGGCTTCACTATATGCAAATATTTTGTCTTTTTTAGAAGGCATTGATACCTGTAATATCTAATCCTGTAATCAATAAATGAACATCGTGAGTTCCTTCATAAGTAATTACCGATTCAAGATTGGCAGCATGCCGCATCATCGGGAATTCACCCATGATACCCATTCCGCCAAGTATCTGACGGGACTCTCTTGCGATATCGATAGCCATTTTTACATTGTTTCTTTTCGCCATTGAAATTTGTGCAGGCGTTGCTTTATGATCATTTTTAAGTGTCCCTAACTGAAGGCAAAGTAATTGAGCCTTAGTAATTTCTGTTAAAAATTCTGCTAATTTTTTCTGTTGTAACTGATAAGAACCGATTGGTTTTCCAAATTGCTTTCTTTCTTTAGAATACTGAACAGCAGTACAGTAGCAATCAATTGCAGCACCGATTACACCCCATGAAATTCCGTATCTGGCTGAATTCAAACACGATAAAGGGCCTTTTAATCCTGTTACTCCCGGAAGTAGATTCTCTTTCGGAACTTTTACATCATTAAATACCAATTCTCCTGTTTTTGAAGCTCTTAAGCTCCATTTATTATGAGTTTCAGGGGTTGTAAAGCCTTCCATTCCTCTTTCAACAATTAATCCCTGAACTTTTCCGTCTTCATTTTTTGCCCATACAACAGCAATATCGCATAAAGGAGAATTTGTGATCCACATTTTGGCTCCGTTTAAAAGATAATGATCACCCATATCTTTAAAATAGGTTTCCATAGACCCCGGATCAGAACCATGATTGGGCTCTGTTAATCCAAAAGAACCAATCATTTCTCCAGAAGCTAATTGAGGTAAATATTTCTTTTTCTGTTCCTCAGAACCAAATTCATTGATCGGAAACATCACCAGAGAACTTTGCACAGATGCTGCAGATCGTACTGCAGAATCACCTCTTTCCAGTTCCTGCATAATCAGACCGTAAGAAATCTGATCCAGACCCGAACCTCCATACTCAACCGGAATATACGGACCAAGAGCTCCCACTTTTCCCAATTCTCTCATCAGGTTTGGAATATCAGTATGATTTTGTGCAGCCTGATCAATTTGAGGCATTACAAAACTTTCTACCCAGTCTCTTATTGATTGGCGAATAAGTTTATGTTCTTCGGTAAGTAAAGCATCAATTCCGAAATAGTCGGGAATGCTGGTAAGAGGATAATATGACATGATTTTTTGATTTAGCTAAAAATAGTACTTTTCGTGGTGTTTAAGAAATTTTTTTTGAAATCAGCTTATGTATTGATTTTCAATGGAATGTGATTCGAAATGTTTTGAGTGCGATTCTAAAACCTGAATTTAAGATTCCTCGTCATTAGAGATCGGATACTGGTTGGTCGAATTATGAACTTTATTGGTGAATTTATACAAATAAGGTGCTTTGTTGGCAGAACCGTCATAAAGTTTTTCAAGCCTGTCTAAGATGTTTAAGCTTAATATTTTACGCTGGAAATTGTTTCTTCTGAACTTTTGACCTAAAATGGTTTCGTAAAGAGACTGAAGATCCTTCATGGTAAATTTTTCAGGCAGAAGATTGCTCGCTGCTACTTCAGTATTGATATTCATTCTGAGATATTCCAGACCGGTTTCAATGATTCGGTCATGGTCAAATGCCATTTGAGGAAGATTGCTGACTTCAAACCATTCGCAGGTTTCGTTAAAAGCATCCGGAAAGGTATTGGCAAGAGAAAAATCGATCAGACTGCAGTACCCAACAGTGATAAATCGCTGGAAAATCCAATGGTCTTTAGGAATTTCAATTCCTTTGTTATTAAGCAGTATCTGGTGAACATTATTCTCAGTTCTGTCAATTCTACCGAAAGTATGAAACTGTTTCAGGAAAATATCTTTAAGATGTGTTCTTTCATGTAAAACACGGGCAGCGGCTTCGCGAAGATCTTCATCGTTAAATACAAATCCGCCGGGCAGAGACCATAAATTCAGATCGTGGTATTTTAAAAGTAAGATTTTCAGGATGTTATCATGAAAACCAAAGATTGTGCAGTCAACAGATACGTGTGCTACAAAATCTTTTGTATCAATAAGTTCCTGAAGTGATTGTTTGTTTTTTGTGTCCTCGATTTTCATGGGAGTAAAAATAAAATTATTTTCTAAATGTTTTTCCTGACAAGCCGAAAATATATTAAACTTATTGTAAATATCACAATTACAGCGAGTAAAATATATAATGGATAGTAATTAATCAGCTGTTTTCCGAATAATAGTGACATGATAATAGAACTTAAAGAGCTTCCTAAGGAAGAAAAAATAACAATAAGGGAAGTAAAAAGATTGGCTTTTTCCCGATCAATTTTAGCGATCATTTTTGAATTGATGACAGGGTAGAGCGGTGATAAAAATAAACCGATAACAGGGAATAAATATAAAAGTGCTTTCGAATCATCCGAATCAAAATACTGTATACCTAAAATAATAGCTAACACAAGTATGATAAAACCTAAACATATAGTGTAGTATCTGGATAAAGAAAACCTGTGAATGATATTTGCGGTTATGGTACGTCCGACATAAGAAAAAAGGGCCAGAAATGATGATGCCTGGAGTGCAAAGAATGAATTGACTTTCAAATGGTTTTTATAAAATGAAGGCAACCACGAATTAAAGCTTTGTTCAAGAAAAACAATAAAGAAAATGACGCCTAAAAAAACTAATACAGAAGTATTGACAAAACCTGAAAGATCTGCGATAAGTCCTTTGCTTTCATTTTTTTCAGGTTCATTTATGGGGGTTCTGAGAAATAAAATAATGGTGAATATGGATAAGACCGAAATAAATAAAAAGCCATATTTCCAGAATTCTGAAAATCTGCTGGAGATCAACCATCCAAAAATGGTATTTACCACAAAAATTCCGATCATAAAAGATGCTTCAACGCTATTCATGGTCTTCGCAAGAGATTTTTCGTCCGAAATATTACTTCTGATAATTCCAAAAACACAGATTTTTCCGATCGCAAAACATGCTCCTACGATGGCAAACCAGAGTTTATAAAACCAAAAAACTTCAACAAATGGTAAAATTGCAGAGCAAATTCCCACAATAGAAACAGCCGAGATAAGAGATTTTTTAGTTCCTGTTTTGCTGATGAAATTAACGGCAAAAAGTGAAATAAAAGCAATGGGAATATCTTTAAAAGACTCTAAAAATCCCAGCTTTTCGTACGTTATTTTTGCCTCTGAAAGTTGCAATATTATAATGCCCATACAGTTTAAGACCATCGAAAAAATTAGAAAGGTAAGTCGTAGCGGAAGGGAAATATTGGAGAGCTTGCTATTCATTTTGGGGATTATTTTTATTGATTTTTAGTAAAATTTTATGTTAATTTAGATAAAATTTATGCCTTTCAACCCCCAAAAATAAACGAAATATTAAAATAATTATTAATACAATGTTAATTATTTAAAAAAAAATATATTTTTATTGTCTCAATTTGAGAATTAAAAAACTAACTGTATATGAATGTAAGAATATCTAGAAGTCTGGGAATGGTTGCAGTGCTTTATTTTACTGCAAATTTCAGTGCCCAACAAAAGGCCAATGACACCCTTCCGAAAGAGAACCAAATTGAAGAAGTGGTGATGATTGGGTACGGTACTCAAAAGAAGAGTAATGTAACCGGAGCAATTTCAAGTGTGAAGGCTTCCGATATAGAAAACTCTCCCGTAGCAGGTAGACCGGAGCAAGTTCTTCAAGGAAGAGCGGCGGGGGTATCAGTAGTGTCAAATTCCGGGCAACCCGGAGCTGCTCCTACCGTAAGGGTTCGTGGTATTACCAGTTTTGGAGCCGGAAGTAACGATCCGCTTTGGGTAGTAGACGGTATTGTAGTAGACAATATCGGATGGCTGAATCAATCTGACATCGAAGGAATGGAAATTCTGAAAGATGGTGCTTCAGCTGCTATTTATGGTGTTTCTGCAGCAAAAGGGGTAATTTTAATTACAACGAAAAAAGGAGCGAAGGGCAGAATGAATCTTTCTTACAACGGTTTCTTTGGGGTAGGAAGTGCTTCAAGAAAGCTTGATCTTCTGAATGCATCACAATATGCCACCATCATGAACGAGGCCAATGTAAATGACGGTCATGCTCCGATGTTTGCAAATCCAAGCTCTTTGGGAACCGGAACCGATTGGCAGAAGCAGATTTTCAACAGTGCACAGCGCCAGTCTCATGAGTTCAGTATCAACGGCGGAAATGATAAATCTACATTCTATACTTCATTCGGCTATTATGATCAGGAGGGTATTGTATTGAGAGATATTTCAAATTATAAAAGAATTAATGCCAGATTTAATTCAACTCATAAAGTATTCGATTTTTTAACCATAGGACAAACTTTTGCTTACACTCATGTAAAAGCACAGGGAATTAATGACAATAACGAATTTGGAGGTCCATTAAGTTCTGCCATTAACCTAGATCCGACAACACCTGTTGTCGTAACAGATATTGCAAGCCAGCCTTTCCCAAGTGATTACACTAACAATGCGAATATTGTAAGAGATCCTAATGGAAACCCTTACGGAATTTCTCACTGGGTAAGTAAAGAAATGACCAACCCTTTAGCATTTCAGGAAACACAAAGAGGAAGGTACAGATGGTCTGATGATATTGTGGCAAATGTTTTTGGAGATTTAAAGATCAATAAACATTTAAATTTTAAATCAACGGTCAATGGTAAATTGTCTTATTGGGGCAATCAGGCATTTACTCCACAGTCCTATTTAAGTTCGGCTAACTCTACTAACATCAATAGCTTATTTCGTGAAGTTCAAAAGAAATTTGAATGGAATACAGAAAATACCCTTACCTATCAGAATAGATTTGGTAAACATAATTTAAGTGTTTTGTTAGGGCAGGGATATTACGAGTATAATATTTCTAACTGGCAAAACACGACCTATAAAAATCTTCCAACGAACGATTGGAGAGAAGCTTCCTTTAACTTTGATATTGCCGCAACAGATAAATCCACCAATGCGGGAGATGGAAAGGAAACCCACAAAGCGTCTTATTTTGCAAGAGTAGTGTATGATTATGATAACAGATACCTTTTCACAGGTACCGTTCGTAGAGATGGAACTTCAAAATTTGCTCCGGCCAATCATTGGGGAACTTTCCCTGCAATGTCATTAGGATGGAATGTATCTAACGAAAGCTTCTGGCCGGAAAATAAAGTGATTAGCAGCTTTAAATTAAGAGGAGGATACGGTGTTTTAGGAAATGATGCGATTGATGATTTCCAGTATGCCAATTTCTTTGTAGCAGGGAGCAACTATACTTTTGGAGATAATATCGTTCGTGTAGGATATGCACCAAGTACATTAGAAAACCCGGATCTTAAGTGGGAAAGAACATCACAGCTTAACATTGCGGCAGATCTTAAGATCTTTAAAAATTTCGATCTAAGTGTAGATGTGTACAGAAAGAAAAGTACAGACATTCTTAGAAGAATTGCTTTACCTGGTTATCTAGGTCTGATCAATGACCCTTGGAGAAATATAGGGGACATGAATAATGACGGTATTGAAGTAAGTCTTGGATACAAAAAGAACTGGGGAGATTTCGGGATATCAGCAAATGGTAACTTCGGATATTTGAAAAATGAAATTACCCGTCTTGAAGCTAATAAAGAATATGTAAACTTTGCTTCTTTTCAGACATTAGGTACTGTTTCCAGACTACAGGTTGGCCAGTCTTATGGTTCTTTTTATGGTTTCCAGAATTTAGGAGTTTTCCAAAACCAAGCGGAAGTCGATGCATATAGAAATTCAAACGGGGCTTTAATTCAACCCAATGCAAAACCGGGAGATTTTAAGCGTTTAGATGCTAACGGAGATGGTAAAATTGATGAAAATGACTATATCAATCTAGGTAATTCTGTACCGAAATATACTTTTGGGTTCACTTTAAACATGAATTATAAGAATTTTGATCTTATGGTATTTGCTCAAGGGCAGGCAGGAAATAAAGTTTTTCAGGGATTAAGAAGACTTGATATTCCTGAGGCCAACTATCAGACAGCAATTTTAGATCGTTGGACTGGAGAAGGAAGTACAAATACAATGGCAAGAGTTACAAAAGATGATCCAAATCAGAACTACACAAGAATGTCGGATTATTATCTTCAAAAAGGAGATTATTTACGTATTAAATTAGTTCAGATTGGATATACGCTTTCTAAAGATACAGCCAAAGCAATTGGAGCTTCTAAAATAAGATTCTACGTAACAGGAGAAAACCTTGTAACATTCACCAAATATACAGGTTATGATCCTGAAATTGCAGGATCTGACACTTTTGGTATTGACAGAGCCTTCTATCCACAGGCAAGAACTTTCCTTTTCGGTGCTAATGTTCAATTTTAATTAAAGAAAAAATGAAAAATAATAGATTTATATATAAAAGTGTTGCTGTTTTAATGCTTGCGGGAGTTGGTTTCGGAGCAGTTTCTTGTAGCAACAGTAATCTTGAAGATGTTCAAAACACAGGAACTTTTGATGAAAGTACTTATTTTCAGAATGAAGAACAGTCATTTTCTGGTTTGGTAGCTACTTATGATATGTTAAGAAAATACTCCGGAGGTTTTGAGAATATGGTCACTTTCTTTAACGGAGCTTCTGATGATTTCTATTCCGGAGGAGGAAACTCTTCTGATGGTGCCGGAATCCAGGGATTTTCAAATTACAGTATCAACCCGGTGATTATGCCGGCAAGTTACTGGAAAGATTATTATCAGGGAATTGCTAAAGCGAATATTTTGCTTGAAAAAATTCCTGCAGCTACTATGAATGATCAGACGAGAAACAGATTTATCGCTGAAGCTAAAGTTTTAAGATCATTATATTATTTTGAATTACTTAGAGTATTCAAAAATATACCTTTAATTTTAAAGCCGATTAAATATAATGATGATTATTATAATATTCCTCAGGCTAAACCTGAAGATGTTTATACTCAGATAGAAGGGGATATTCTTGCGTCCATTGCAGACCTTCCTATATCGATTGATCCGAATAATAAAAGTCAGATTGGAAGACTTACACAAGGTTCAGCACGTGCTATTTTAGGAAAAATTTATTTATACGATAAAAAGTACAGCTTAGCTGCTGCTCAGTTCGAAATGGTAAACGGAACTCCGGGAGGAACAAGCCAGTATGGATATAAATTAGTAGATAATTTCGCCAGTTTATGGGTTGTTGATAACAAATTTACTACAGAATCTATCCTTGAGGTTATGCATACCAATGGAAGTAATGCAGACTGGGGATTCTGGGGGACAGGAAAAGATGAAGGGAATTCTGTAAATCAGATGGTGGGAATTGTTTCTTACGGTAAAGTAACCTTACCCCCTCCGGCTATTAATGATGCTCCAAGTATTCACAAAGGATGGGGATTCAATCCGGTAACCGATGATTTATTCAACTTTATGCAGGGAGATCCTCGTTTAAATGCTACCATTTTCAATGCCAAAGTATTAGTACAGGAAGGTAAAGTTACCTATTCTCCAGGATTTAGAGATACAGGATATTTCTTAAATAAGTACCTGCCAAGAACGACGGATGAGACTACCTTACCGGGAGCTATTGAATTGAACTTTCGTCAAAACTATATCGCCATTAGGTTAGCAGATACGTATTTAATGGAAGCGGAGGCTTTAGGTGGTTCAGGAGCAAGAGCTCAGGCATTACTGGATGCGGTAAGAAGCAGAGTGGGGCTAACGTCAGTTCCTGTTTCTATGCAGGCAATTAAAGATGAGCGAAGAAGAGAATTGGCAGGAGAAGGTCACAGATGGTTTGATTTGGTAAGATGGGGAGATGCTCCGGCTAAACTAGGCTCAAGGGGATTTACTTCAGGGAAAAATGAAATTCTTCCAATTCCTTTTAATGAATTGACCAACACTGCTTTAAAACAAAACCCTGGATACTAATAAATAATTTTTTAAACATGATAACTAAATATATTAACAAAGGCTTACTACTTAGCGCTGCGGTATTTTTCTTGGCAAGTTGTACCCCGGATACCATTGATGATGAGGGAAATGGTCTTACTCAAACAGCTACGGCAGATGCTTCTTTCACAGTGACAAAAACAAGTGAAAACAGATATCATCTAAAAGCTGTAAATGATAATAATATCAATTTTATTAATTCTCAGTGGAATATCGATTATGATGGTTTTAATAATGGTAAAAATGAAATTGACATCTTTTTTCCCGATGCAGGAACATACACCATTCAGCGTAATACAGTAGGTATTGGAGGGCAGGTTGCAGGAACAGCTAATCAAACTATTGTTGTTCCCACTGCGGATCCGGTTGCAGGAAATATCATTCAGGGAGGAAGATTTGATACTCCTGATGAAATTGCAAAATGGACAATCCTTCCTATCAGCTCTACAGGTGCACAATGGGTTTTTGCTAACGGAAAGGCTACGATTGTTGCTTCAAATAGTAATCAGCAGGCTTTTTATCAGGCGGTAAATGTTGTAGCAGGACAGAAATATTCAATAGATATGGTAGCTTCTTCAGCAACTGCTTTGGAAGATACCTGGTTTGAGGTTTATATGTTAAATAGTTTACCCGCGCCAGGAAATGATGTCACCGGAACTGTTTACCGAAATATCAATACTTGGGATGGATGTGGTAAAACAGCATTTGGAGGAAAAGTTTCAACGATAGGCTGTAATAGCAGTAAAAACGGCGGAGTTTATACAGCGACAGCTACCGGAACTGTTTATTTAGTCATCAAATGTGGAGGAAAAACAGTAAATAGCTTAAGTGTTGATAAAGTTGAACTAAGAAAAACTACTTAATCTTTTCCACCATTAATTTTGATATGAAATTTCACAATTCATATAGTTTCGTACTTAGAAGTGCTGCACTTTGCGGTGTAGCGCTTCTTTCTTTTTTGAACCTTAACTGCAGCAGTGCTGCAGATGTTTCCAATAATGAAAATTCAGGAAACGGAAATGCTACTGGTGATCCGATACAAGTCTGGCTGACAAAAGGAGACCAGTCGATAAAACTTCAACAGCAGTCTTCTGCTAACTTTTCTAATACGGCAAATTCAGGAACAACCATTGAAATTGATGCTTCGCAGATTTTTCAGACCGTTGATGGTTTTGGATATACGCTGACAGGAGGAAGTGTGGAAGTGATTAATCACCTTAATACTACTAAAAAACAGGAGTTGTTGAATGATCTTTTCAGCAGTTCGGGAATTGGAGTCAATTATTTAAGAATCAGCATCGGAGCATCAGATCTTAACAGTGAGGTATTTACTTATAATGATATGCCGGCTGGTCAAAAAGATCTTACTCTTTCACAATTCAGTCTGACTAAGGATCAGGCAGTGATTCAGATGTTAAAAGATATTTTGGCTATTAATCCGAATATTAAAATTCTGGCGACTCCATGGACAGCACCTGTCTGGATGAAAACCAATGAAAATAGTGTTGGAGGAAGCTTAAAAACCGAATATTATAATGTATATGCCCAATATTTTGTAAAATATATTCAGGCAATGCAGGCGCAGGGAATTAAAATTGATGCTGTTACTCCTCAAAACGAACCGTTGCATCCGGGAAATAATCCCAGTATGTATATGTCGTCTACAGACCAGGCAAATTTTATTAAAAACAGCTTGGGGCCTGCTTTTCAGGCTGCCAGTATCAATACAAAAATCATTGCTTATGATCACAACTGTGATAACCCGGCGTATCCTTTGGCTATTTTAAATGATACAGCGGCAAACCCATATGTTGACGGATCTGCTTTCCATTTATATGCAGGGGATATTTCGGCTTTAAGTAATGTTCATAATCTGTTTCCGAATAAGAACCTGTATTTCACGGAACAATGGACAAGCTCTACAGGAAATTTCGGCGGAGATTTGGATTGGCACGTGAAAAACGTTATTATTGGGTCGATGAGAAACTGGAGTAAGACAGCATTGGAGTGGAATGTAGCGAATGACGCGTCGTTTGGACCTCATACACCGGGTGGCTGTACACAATGTAAGGGTGCAATCACTGTAAATGGAGCAACAGGCTATGACAAAAATGTGGCCTATTATATTATTGCTCATGCTTCGAAATTTGTACCTGTCAATTCTCAGAGAATTGCTTCTACACAAGGTGGTAATCTTTCTACCGTTGCTTTCAAAACACCTGCAGGAAAAACAGTTCTGATCGTTCAGAACAGCAATTCCACAGATAAAACATTTACGATTAAATATAATCAGAAAACAGCTCCTGTAACGATTTCAGGAAGCTCAACAGCGACTTATATTTTTTAAAATAAAATCATGAAGAAAATTTCGTTCTTATTACTATTATCAGCATTTGGGATGAATGCGTACGGACAGAAAACAATTGATCAGAGGGTTTCTGAATTATTGTCTAAAATGACGTTAGAAGAAAAGGTAGGGCAGCTGGTTCAATACAGTGGTTTTGAATATGCCACAGGTCCTCAGAATTCCAATTCTGCTAATGTTTTAAACGAAATAAAACAAGGAAAAGTAGGTTCTATGCTCAATGTAGCAGGAGCTCAGGAAACTAAAAAATTCCAGGAATTAGCTTTAAAATCAAGATTGAAAATTCCTTTATTGTTTGGACAGGACGTAATTCACGGTTACAGAACAACATTCCCTGTGAATTTAGGTCAGGCAGCAAGCTGGGATTTAGGATTAATTGAAAAATCAGAAAGAATTGCAGCTACTGAAGCATCAGCTTACGGAATCCACTGGACTTTTGCACCAATGGTCGACATCGCCAGAGATCCGAGATGGGGAAGAGTGATGGAAGGTTCGGGTGAAGATACGTATCTGGGAACACAGATTGGTTTGGCAAGAATTAAAGGTTTTCAGGGAAAAGGTCTTGGAAATATTGATGCCATCATGGCCTGTGCAAAACATTTTGCAGCTTATGGAGCGGCAGTGGGAGGAAGAGATTACAATTCGGTTGATATGAGTTTAAGACAATTAAATGAAACTTATTTACCTCCTTTTAAAGCAGCAGCAGAAGCTGGTGTTGCTACTTTTATGAATTCTTTCAACGATATCAACGGAATTCCGGCAACGGCCAACAAATATATTTTAAGAGATTTATTGAAAGGCAAATGGAATTATCATGGTTTTGTCGTGTCAGACTGGGGCAGCATTGGCGAAATGGTTCCTCATGGATATGCCAAAGATAATAAAGAGGCTGCTGAAAAAGCAATAAATGCCGGAAGTGATATGGATATGGAAAGCCGTGCGTATATGGCAGAGCTTCCAAAACTTGTTCAGGAAGGAAAAGTAGATCCAAAACTGATTGACGACGCAGCAAGAAGAATTTTGGTTAAAAAATTTGAAATGGGATTATTTGATGATCCTTTCCGCTTCAGCAATGAAAAAAGACAGAAAGAGCAGCTCAATAATCAGGAAAACAGAAAATTCGGAAGAGAATTTGGCTCGAAAAGTATTGTTTTGCTTAAAAATGAAAAAAATGTTCTTCCGCTTTCAAAATCTACAAAAACAGTAGCTTTGATTGGGCCTTTTGGGAAAGAGACTTCTGCTAATCACGGGTTCTGGTCGATTGCATTTAAAGATGATAATCAAAGGATCATCACTCAGTTTGACGGAATTAAAAATCAGCTGGATAAAAATTCAACTTTATTATATGCAAAAGGGGCTAATGTTGATGATCAGGATAAATCGATGTTTGCAGAAGCAGTGGAAACGGCTAAAAAAGCAGATGTTGTGATCATGACATTAGGTGAAGGTCATGCGATGAGTGGTGAAGCGAAAAGCAGAAGTAACATTCACTTTTCGGGAGTTCAGGAAGATTTATTAAAAGAAATTGCAAAAACCGGAAAACCAATTGTTTTAATGATCAATACAGGAAGACCTTTGGTGTTTGACTGGGCTGCAGATAATATTCCGACCATCGTTTACACCTGGTGGCTGGGAACAGAAGCAGGAAATTCTATTGCAGATGTTCTTTTCGGAACGGTAAACCCCGGAGGAAAACTTCCGATGACCTTTCCAAGAACTGAGGGACAGATTCCGGTATATTATAATCATTACAATACAGGAAGACCTGCGAAGAATAATACAGACAGAAATTATGTTTCGGCTTATATCGATTTGGATAATGACCCTAAATTTCCATTTGGTTTTGGATTGAGCTATACGCAGTTTAAATATTCTGATATGAATTTAAGTTCAACAAGCCTTAAAGGAAATCAGATCTTAAATATCAGTGTCCATGTTTCTAATACCGGAAATTATGATGGGGAGGAAGTTGTGCAGTTATACATCAGAGACTTGGTAGGAAAAGTGGTGAGACCTGTAAAAGAGCTGAAGGGGTTCCAAAAAATCTTCATTAAAAAAGGAGAAACTAAAACTGTCAGCTTTACTTTAACTCCGGAAAATTTAAAGTTCTACGATGACGAGCTGAACTATGATTGGGAAGCAGGAGATTTCGATATCATGATCGGGACCGATTCTCAACATGTTCAGACAAAAAGAATTAATTGGTCAAAATAATATAAGTTTTTTCATTAACTAAGAGCGGGATGATACCCGCTTTTGGTGGTAAAAGACTGCACGTTTTTATTAAAATTTAAATAAAACTTTGCGTTAAAAAAACGAGATTAAACTCAAAACTTTGAATATTAAACTTCAGCATATCATAGCAGTTTTCACGGGAGGCGTATTATTTTTCTCTGTGTTAAATTGTGCTTCAAACAAGCCTGATTCAGAAAGAAAGTTAATATGGAGTGATGAATTTAACGGAAAAGGACTACCGGATTCTACAAAATGGAATTATGATGTGGGAGGTGACGGTTATGGAAATAATGAAGCTCAGTTTTATACCAAAAACCGACTGGAAAATGCTAGGCTGGAAAATGGAAATCTTGTGATTGAAGCCAGAAAGGAAAATTGGGAAAAGAGTAAGTATACTTCTGCAAGGCTTTTGACGAAAGGTAAGTTTTCCTTTCAGTACGGAACAGTTGAGGTTCGTGCCAAATTACCTAAAGGTCGGGGAACCTGGCCCGCGATCTGGATGATGAGCGAAAATATGAAAAAATGGCCGGATGACGGCGAACTGGATATTATGGAGCATGTAGGATTCAATCAGGGATATGTCCATGCTTCGGTTCATACGAAGAAGTATAATCATATCATTGGAACACAGAAAACCGATACATTGACTGTAAAGGAGGTAAGTGAAAAGTTTCATGTCTATAAAGCAGACTGGACTCCTGAAAAAATTGATATCTATATTGATGATCAGAAGTTTTTTACCTATGAAAATAAAGAGAAAACATATGAGGCATGGCCTTTTGATCAGCCCTATTTTATTATTTTGAATCTGGCTGTAGGAGGATTTTGGGGTGGAAAAGAAGGAATTGATGACCATATTTTTCCTCAAAAATATGAGATAGACTACGTAAGAGTTTATGAAAATAAATAATAACCGTCAATAAAATTCCCATCCTTTGGAGGGGTGGATAAATTTTCAAGTAAAATTTAGACGGGGTGGTTAAATATAAATTATAAAAAAGAAGAAGAAAGAAATGAAGAAATTAATCGTAAGCTGTTTTGTAATCGGCATGGCTTTTAATGCCAATGCACAAAATTACTGGAAGAAAAATGCAGGGAAAACAGCCAAAGTAATCCTTACGAACTCCAAAACCAATGAGAAAATGGTGGATAAAGGAGCTGTAAAATTTGAAAAAATGGCTCAGCCAAAAGAAACGGATGCCTGTATTTTTGTAGATCCGGATTTTAAATATCAAAAACTGATAGGAATCGGAGGTGCTATTACCGATGCTTCAGCAGAGACTTTTTATAAACTTCCAAAAAATAAGCAGAAAGAGATTATTGAAGCTTATTATGGGAAAAATGGTTTGGGGTATACAGTTGTTCGTACCAATATGAACTCGTGTGATTTCTCAAGCGACTCTTATACGTATGTAACGGAAAATGATAACTCTTTAAAATCATTTAATGTTGCTCATGATGAGAAATTTAAAATTCCAATGATTAAAGAGGCTCAAAAGGCAATTGGAAACAGCTTTACCTTTTATTTCTCTCCGTGGAGTCCACCAGCCTGGATGAAATCTAATAAAAGTATGCTGAAAGGAGGAAGATTGGAAAATGCTTTTTACCAGACTTGGGCAGATTATTATATCAGATTCATCAAAGAATACGAAAAAAGAGGAATTAATGTTTGGGGACTGACTGTTCAGAATGAGCCGATGGCAACTCAAACCTGGGAATCTTGTATTTACACCGCTGAAGAAGAAGGAGATTTTCTGAAAAATAATTTAGGTCCGACACTTTGGAAGAATGGGTTTAAAGATAAAAAAGTAATGATTTGGGATCATAACCGTGATTTGATTTACCAAAGAGCTACCACGACACTGAGTGATCCTGAAACTTCAAAATATGCAGCCGGAATCGGTTATCACTGGTATGAAACATGGAATAACAAGACACAGCTATTTGATAATTTATTAGAAACTCAAAGGGCTTTTCCGAATAAGTTTCTGGCATTTACAGAAGGTTGTAAAGAGCAATTTGATATGTCTAAAATCTATGACGTGAGTTTAGGCGAATTGTACGGAAGAAATATGATCAACGATTTCAATAAAGGTACAGCGTTATGGACAGATTGGAATGTTCTTCTTGATGAAACAGGTGGACCAAACCATGTCGGGAATTTCTGTTTTGCACCCATCATTGCAGATACAAAAACAGGGGAGGTTCATTATACTTATGAGTATTATTATGTAGGTCATGTTTCAAAATATATTAAACCAAATGCCCAAAGAATCGGAAGTTCTTCCAACAGAGCAGCCCTAACTTCTACTACTTTTATGAATGAAAACGGACAGCTTGTTACTGTAATCATGAACGATTCCGAAAATGATATTGATACCAATCTCTGGATCGAAGGTATGTCTGCAAAGATTTCGGCGCCGGCACACTCTATACAGACTGTAATTTTATAGACTTCATATTAACATTTATTTTATACCCGGCGGCATCGAAGATGCCGCCGGTTTTTTATTGCAACAAAAAACCGAAGCCAGTGACTTCGGTTTTATATTATTTTGAGAATAAAGTAAATTATTCAACATCATATTTGCTGATTACTTTCTGAGTAACTCCAGAGCTGCTGAAACCTCCGTCGTGGAAAAGATTCTGCATGGTTACTTTCTTCGTAAGATCAGAGAAAAGTGTCACACAATAATCTGCACATTCAAGAGCCGTAGCATTTCCTAGTGGAGACATATCTTCAGCATATCCAAGAAAACCTCCGAAACCTTTCACTCCGCTACCTGCTGTAGTTGGAGTAGGAGACTGAGATACCGTATTTACACGTACTTTTCTTTCTCCCCAATAGTTACCGAATGTTCTTGCAATACTTTCAAGATAAGCTTTATTATCAGACATATCATTATAGTCAGGGAATGTTCTCTGAGCAGCAATATAAGTCAGTGCCAGGATGCTTCCCCATTCATTCATACAGTTTTTTTCATAAGCTACACGCATTACTTTATGGAAAGAAACAGCAGAAATATCCCAGCCTTTTTCCAACCAGTCATAATTCATTTCTGTATAATGTTTCCCTTTTCTTACGTTGATAGACATTCCGATAGAGTGAAGGATAAAGTCGATTTTCCCAAATTTGGCAACTGCAGCATCAAAAAGTTTTTCAAGATCTTCAATTGAAGTAGCATCTGCACCAATAACTTCTGAACCTGTTTTTTCTGCTAACTCATTAAGTTCTCCCATTCTCAAAGCAATAGGAGCGTTTGATAAGATAAATTCAGCACCTTCTTCATGACATCTTTCAGCAACTTTCCATGCGATTGATTGTTCATTAAGGGCTCCAAAAATAATTCCCTTTTTGCCTTTAAGTAAACCGTATGACATATTTTTTAATGTTTATTATATAATACAAATGTAGCAATAATTTGTGTTTAAAGCATAATAAAAAGGAGTCTTAATAAAATGACTCCTTTCTATTAATTATCATACTATTTTTATCGCTAAATGTGATATTAGTTTTTTATATTCTGCGTTTGCTGCTTTTTCTAATTCGTCAGTCCAGGGTTCAGTATAAAAATTGATTTTAGCAATATCTATAAAAATTTTTCGGTAAGCATTAAATATAGGATTATCAAAAATAAAATCCTTGAATTGTATGCTAAGATCTTTCATAGCCTCAGGAGTATATTTAGGACCAACTTTTTCTTTACAGCTTGCATAATATTGCATTGGATTAATCACTTCATAATAATAGTCTCTAACTGGCGTTAAGTGTATTTTACTACCAATGAAGCTTTCAAAACTCCTATTAAGTTCTACTGCATTTTTTATGTCCCGATATTCTTTTTCTTTTAAGAATTCAATTATGAGATGATTCAGATTCTCTTCTGTCCATTCTAATTTTGTGTTTGTTTCAGTAGTTTTTTCCATAATATTTGATGTTGTGATTAATTTATTTTTTTTGAAAATTGTTTTATGATCAGTTTGCAAAATGGTTTCTGTTAATAGTCAATTTTAAGATGATCATCATAAATTTCATCATAAACCATCAGGGCTTCTGAATTTTTAATAGAATCCCATTCTTCAAATATTAAATTGTTTTTAATAAGGTTGATCCAGTTTTTTTCATCTTCACTTTGATCTCCTGTCAGAGTAAAGCTTTCACCAAGATCTTTTAAATTAGTGATTGTCCATTCTAATTTTTTTACGCTGCTATTGTTTATATTCTCCATTATAGATCCATGTTTTTGAGTTTATTAAAATCGGAGGGCTTAATTTTTTACTGACTATTGATATTTGGAAGTCATATTTAACTGTATAATTTGCCAAATGTTTTCGGTATCTTTCTCATCATCTTCACCCCACTCATCAGGTTGGAAATTTAAAACGACTGCTTGATTAATCAGCTTTTGTTCAGAAGATTGTTTTTTGAATGTTGATGGCTCTGTAAAATTAGAGGTTTCATGCTGTAAATGATCAAGTGACCATTCTTGTTTCTCTGTAATGTTTGTTTCCGAATTTTTCATAATATAAATAGTTTTTTGGTTTTTGAAAATTTTTATTCCCTAGCTAGTCATTCAAAATACAAACATCAGTAAATTAAACTCAGTAGTCTTATTTTTAATAACAATGTAGAGGGGAGATAATGTGGTCAGTAATATAAACTTTAGAATAAAATTTATAAATATAGCTGTTCAATTTCTGTATTAATTATCCGTAATTTAATTTTTTTAAAAGAATATTCATGGTTGTAAGTTTTTGATTAATAGTATAAAATTAATAATTATTATTCATTAAATAGAGAATTGATGATAAATATTTTCGTTACATATTTTTTAAATAAAAAAACGAAACCTTTAAAAGGCTTCGTTTCTATTGAAAATATTTATATGACTGAAATTTTTAGTTGGTTTTCTTATTCCATTCTGCTTTTACATCTTCTGCTGCATCTTTGGTTTTTTCCCAAGCATCGTTTGCTTTATCTTTCACGTCATCCCAGGCATCAGCAAAATTATTTTTTACTCTATCCAACCAGTCTTCCTGTTGTGCTTCCTGATCATTGTTCCTTTTTTCGTTGATATAGTCTTTAGCTCTGTCTGCCAATTCTTCAACTTTCCATTTTGCATTATCTGCCGCATCTTTTAAAGAGTTTTTAGTGTTGTCTACCGCGTTTTCCGCTTTGTTGTACTCTGAATTGTTCATAATATTAATATTTTAGTGTTGTTGCTTAGTAAATAAACAAGAACCATTCCTAAAACAGAAACACACTGTTAAACTTTTCTTAATGTTTTTTTCATTCTCGCGATCGGCTTTATCTTTAAATTATTAAAAATTATGTTTTATGGAAAAAATACGTTGCGGATGGTGCGAAAAAGACGACTTATACCGAAAATATCATGATGAAGAATGGGGAAGACCCGTTTATGATGATGAAACAATTTTCGAGTTTTTGATTCTTGAGAGTTTTCAGGCAGGACTCAGCTGGTACACCATTCTTACTAAAAGAGAAAATTTCAGAAAAGCCTTCGATAATTTTAATTATAAAAAAATTTCAAAATATTCTGAGGAAAAAATTGAAGACCTGATGCAGGACCCAGGAATTATCAGAAACAGATTGAAAATATTAGCTACGGTTACAAACGCACAAAAATTTATGGAAGTTCAGAAAGAATTCGGAAGCTTCTCTTCTTATATATGGGGATTTGTAGGTGGGAAACCTGTTAACAACAACCCGAAGTCCTTAAAAGATGTTCCTGCAACAACTGAAATATCTGATAATTTATCAATAGATCTTAAAAAAAGAGGCTTCAAATTTATGGGTTCAACTGTAGTCTATGCACACATGCAGGCGACAGGTATGGTGAATGATCACCTTGAAAACTGTTTCATTAAACAGTGGTAAATTTAATTTTATTCATTTTTATGTGATGTTTTTTGTCAATTATGCAATTTTAATCCACTATTTAAAGAATTAAAAACCTCTGTAGAAGTGCCTCAGTAGCCGATTTAAGATATAGTTAATATTGAATTATGCTTCATTAAACAGTGATAAAGTTGGCGTTTTGTCACTGTTTAGTGGTTTTATTGAAAAATATTTAAAAAATTAGGTGTTTTATTGAAAATTCTTATATTTGCACCGTCAAATAATTAACTATTAATAATTCAGGGATGCAAAAAAAATTAATACTTCAATTTGTTCTTATACTTTTATTCTTTTCTAATTTTATATACGCCCAAGTAGGGATAGGAACTCCTAATCCTGATTCTTCAGCGATGTTACAGATCAGTTCAAAGAACAAAGGGGTTCTTTTTCCAAACATAGCATTAAGCTCTTTAACAGATAAAGTAACCGTTCCTTCACCAGCCGATGGTTTAATCGTATGGAATACAGGAACTGGCGGACTTGCAGAAATTGGATTTTACTACTGGAATAATCTGAAATGGAATATGCTTTCGGTAACCGGAGGAAATGGAACCAATGCCGGTGGCGGAAGTACTACAACAAACTGGAATAATACAGGAACAAACAGCGGAAACTACGGAGGCTCCAATACAAACCTTTCATTAGGAACCAATACTCTTGATGATTTGGTATTCAAAGTGAATTCTGTAAAAGCAGGGAGACTGGGAACCGATAATTCAGTAAGCTTAGGAACAGGTTCTAATGCCGGTCAGAATGGTATCGCAATCGGAACAGGAAGTTCAGCTTATCAGGGAGTTTCTGTAGGTAATGATGCTTCGGTAACAGCCAACGATGCTGTTGCATTGGGAAATAAATCTAGTGCTGCAGGATATCAGTCTACAGCAGTAGGATATAACGCAAAAACAAATAAAAACGAATCGGTAGCAATCGGAAATAATTCTTTCACAGATGGATTTCAGTCTACAGCGATCGGTTATAATGCCAAAACAACAAAGAATGAAACAACTGCTATTGGTAATAGTGCCACTGCAAATGGGTTTCAATCGATTGCATTAGGATATAAAGCTACAACAAATTCTAACAGCGAGACGGCTTTAGGATATAATACAGTAACCAACAATGAAAATTCTACAGCTTTAGGTTCAGGAGCCAATGCTTTAGGGCAGTTTTCTACGGCTTTAGGATATGGAGCAACAACTTCACAGGCTAACGCGGTTGTTTTGGGTAATAGTAACGCAAATGTAGCGATCGGTACAAGTACTCCTAATACATCAGCAAGACTTGATGTGAGCGGACAATATAAACTGGGAGAAAAAGGAACGGTTAATAAAAATCAGATTAGTTTTGAGGTTTGGCCAAGTGTTTCAATCAACAATATGGCTCCGGGGAAATCGACAACAATGAATATTGCAATTCCGGCAAATTTACAGCCTGGTTCTACGAGAGCGACAATTGTTGTGACGCCGGCAGGAGATTTTCCAGGAAATGCTACATTCTCTATTTCGAATCCGAGAATGACATCAGCGACTAATATTACAATAAATCTTACAAATATTTCCTCCAATGCAGAGAGCCTGAACTATTCGCATTTTTATGTAATGATCAACGAATTTTAAAGAATGATTTACTAAGGATTGATATGGTTAAGAGAGATTTCAAATTTTTTGAGGTCTCTTTTTTTTTGTTATTAAAAACCTGCTTAAAATTCATTAAAATATTTTCAATGTATTAAAATCATTTAATTTTCTTCTGTCAAATTGTTTATACTCATAAAAATAATTCAATAAATAAGTAATCTCTGTGTAAAAATTTATAAGTTCGCGCAATTAATCAATACATACTAATATCCCATTCAACATGAGTAAATATTTCTCTATTTTATTATTGTTCTTTGTGAGCCTTTTTTATGGACAGAAGCAGGATAAAAACTCCTATATACCTGTAGAAATTACAAAAACAGATGGCGTCAAAATGAATGTTCTTGTAAGTAAGGTTCAGATTCCTAAAATCAGTACTTTCAAAGATGTATTGGGAGGAGGGGATTTTAACAGCAAAACAAAAATCGAATATAAAGCTTCAGAATCATCACCTTCGGAAAAAATTACAGCAAAAGAAATTTCGAAAATTGCTTATCTGGATAAAGACTATGATGAAGCATTGGCATTTGAAAAATTAAAGGTTAAGGAATTCGACAGAAATGGGGTTTTAAAAGATGCTAAAAATGATGTTTTTCTTTCCCGGATTTATGACGGTAAGATTGGAATTTACGGTCATCCGAATATAATATGCACAAAAAACGGTCAGATTGGTCCGTATATGTGTGAGTATACCTATTCCATATTTTATCTTAAGAATAATCAGGAAAATTTTGCTGTGATGCCTTTAGATATCAATCTTTTTGATCTGAAACGAAGCTTTGATAACTTTGTCAATGCTTTTAAAGTAGCCGGAAAAGACTGTCCCGAGTTTGCAAAATATCTTGAATTATTCCGCAAAAAGATGGAAGACAGAAACTTCCAGAAAGAAATGAGAAAGGGCATGATTGATTATAAAAAGCAGGTGGTAAAGGAAGCTAAAGAAAATAAACTGGATACCGGAGAAACACTCGATTATATAAGCCGTAAAATGTTTGAATATGAAGCCCGGCTTTATCTTGGCATTGTTAAAGAATACGAAAAAAACTGCCCCTAAAAATAAAAGGATTTCAAATTATTGAAATCCTTTTTTATTGTTTTTAATTTTATTTAATAATTCTGTCCAGAACCCAGTTGATAAGATTCTTTTCAGAAGCATGATGATCGGCTGAGAACTCTCCGCGTCTTCTGTTGGCGATAACATTATTTACCGTAATGGCTTTATGGCCTAATAATTTTGAAAGCGCATAGATAGCAGAAGTTTCCATTTCGAAATTGGTTACTCCAAGATCATTCAGTGTTTCCAGAAACTGATCATCGAGAGCTTTTAAACGAAGCTGTCTTCCCTGTGGCGCGTAAAATCCCGGGAAAGTAGCTGTATTACCGTGATATTTGGCGTCTTTGTATAGTTCGCCCAGTTCTTCAGACCAATCGGCAAAATAAAGCATTGGTTTAATCTTCGCATACGGGAATTTCTCCAAAAAGTTTTTTGAAAATTCATTTTCAAATTCGTAATCCTGATAGAAATGCATTAAACCATCTAATCCTACAACATTTTGGGTCACCAGCATATTGTCAACCTGTACATCAGGATTTACACTTCCGCAAGTTCCCATTCTGAAAAGCTGTAGAGCTGTATGTTCTGTTTTAAACTCTTTGTTTTTAAGATCGATATTCACTAAAGCATCAAGCTCATTCATGACAATATCGATGTTTTCGGTACCGATACCTGTAGACATTACCGTGATTCTTTCCCCTCTCAGGGTTCCGGTATGGGTGTAAAACTCTCTCTTGTTTTTTTTGACTTCTACTTTGTCAAAATATTTTGACACTTTTGCTACTCGGTCAGGGTCACCCACAAGGATGATTTTTTCTGCAATATCTTCCGGTAAAAGATTTAAGTGATAAACACTTCCGTCATCGTTCAGAACTAATTCTGAGGCTGCTAGTTTATTCAGCATGATATGTTTTTTTAGTTTTAATTAATAAAAATGGCCTCTTTATAAGGTGTAGGCATAAGCTCCATGATAGAGCCGTATTCTTCAACAATTCTTTTTTGACCGTTAAAGACTTCGTACACGGTAATTGTTGTTTTTTCAAAGTTTTTGGGATCTTTTCTTTGAGTGGTGATCTCGTAGAAATGTCCGTCTTTATTGAGTACAGAAACGAGTTCTTCTTTGGCAGAATTGGCAGTTTCCATCATTTTAGGAAATTCTTTTGCGACATCCAGCAGCTGGGTATACTTTTTATAAGGTTTTGTTTCTCCGTTTGAATAGACATATACGTTAGGAATGTCTTTTCCCTTCGGTAGACGGACCAAATAATAATCACTGCCTCTTTTCTCTGCATACACTGCCATCTCCTTTTCTTTACTTTTCTGTGAAAAAGCGCTTAATGATAAAAAGCTTACAATAAAACTTAATAATAATTTAAATTTCATGATAATATTTTAGTTTTTAGGTGTGAAAAATATAAAATTTCTTCTCCGTAATTCTCTTTTTGAAGAGAGAAGAAGACGTGAAGATACAGCTTTTTGGTGGTTTGGACTTTATTTTTAGCTTATAAATTATACAATGCAAAAATGTAATTAATATTTAATCCAGCGTTAAAACTGAAACAACTTATAAAAGATAGTTTTGCCGCAAAAAATTAATGAGATCTTATCCGCTACTTATTGTAATTCTTTTGATAGGTTTTGCAATTATGTCATTCAATCCTGTTTATAAAGGTGTTGAAACTGAAAATACCGCTGTTACTCAGGGTTTGGCTGATTTTAAAAGCAAACTTGAACGCCTGAAATCCGATGTTTACAGCTTTTCTGAAGATAAGATCTCTCTCGAGGAACTCCAAAAGTCATTAAGCAGCACAAGAAATTCTTTTAAGGAAATTGAGTTTTATGTGGCTTATCATTATCCGGAATTTACAAAAACACACCTTAATGCAGCACCGTTATTTCATATTGAAGCAGCGGGTACAAGTGCTTATACACTTCCTCCCGAAGGTTTACAGGTACTGGATGAACTGATATTTTCCGATGAAGCGGCAGACGAAAAAGAGAAAATAAAAGAGATTACGATTTTTTTATATAACAGCTATTCCAGTTTTTATTTAAGCTCTGTCAAAAACGGATTAAGCAAGGGGAATAATAAAACGTTGCCACTTCGGATTGAGTTAATCAGAATGTATAGTCTTGGTGTCACAGGTTTCGATACTCCGGGCTCGTTAAATATTTCTGAAGAAGCCAGTCATGCCTTTTTAGGAATGAAAAAGTATATCAATAATGATATTTACTTTAAAAATTATAATCTACAGAAAGCCAATCAGATTTTAAATAACGGGATCGATTATCTGTCAAAAAATACGGACTTTGAAACGTTTGACAGAATAGAGTTTTATAAGGTGTACATCCAGCCTTTATATCAGGAATTCGGAAGTTGGGACGGAAATGAGGATGATCTGAAAGAGTTTTCAGGATGGAATGTTAAAAATAAAAATCTGTTCAGCAGTGATTTTCTTGATCCCTATTTTTATACCCTTCTAAAATCCAATGAAGACGGTGCTGATCTGAGAAAACTGGGGAAAGACATTTTTTACGATCAGAATTTGAGTGAAAACAATAAAATGAGCTGCGCAACCTGCCATTTACCGGAAAATGCTTTTACAGATCTGAAACCAAAATCTGAAAGTAACACAGAAGGGAAAACGGTCCTTAGAAATGCCCCGTCATTGTATAATGCTGTTTTCGCTAAAAGGTTTTTCTATGATCTTAGAGCTTTTTATCTGGAACAACAGGCAGAGCATGTTATTTATAACGAACAGGAGTTTAATACCAGCTATGAAAGTATCATCAAAAAATTAAAAACAAAACCCGAATATAAAAAAGCTTTTAAAACAGCCTTTAAAGACGGGAAAATTACGAAAGAAAATTTTTCTAAAGCATTGAGTTCCTATGTTGCATCTTTATATTCTTTTGAAAGTGATTTTGATCGATTCATGAGAAATGAGAAAGAAATTTCTGATGATGCTAAAAAGGGCTATAATCTGTTTATGGGAAAAGCCAACTGTGCAACCTGCCATTTTGCGCCTCATTTTTCAGGATTGGTTCCGCCTTTTTTTAATGAAAATGAATCTGAGGTACTTGGAATCACTAAAAAACCGATCAGTCAGAAACCTCTTGAGCTCGATGGAGACCCAGGGAGAATAAACAGCCCTGTGAAAAAGGAGAATTCATGGATTTATGAAAACTCATTTAAAACAACCACGGTACGAAATATTGCACTCACAAAACCTTATTTCCATAACGGTGCTTTCAATACCCTTGAAGAGGTTCTTGATTTTTATAATGAAGGTGGTGGTGAAGGCCTAGGACTGAAGATGAAAAACCAAACTCTGCCTGCGGATAAATTGAATCTGACACAAACTGAGATTAAACAGATCATCGCATTTCTAAATTCGTTAACAGACATCAGTAAAACAAAAGAAAAATAATAGCTGAATAATTCTTCACTTATCTGAAGTTTAAAGTACTCCATAAAAAGTCTGCATCTCAATTTTTGATGCAGACTTTTTTTCAGACCTTAAAGAAGTTCTTTCTGAATGAATTTTCACTTTGTTTTGTCTTCTGTAGAAATCTAATACATTATAACCTGTACATGAAAAATAGGATGTTTAAATCAACTTACAGGAAATCTTTAAAGGTGAATTTCAAATCATCCAATATTTTAATATTTTTTTAATTTAACATAAAATTAATGTAATTAACATTCGGTTTTCTATTAATTAATATTTGTCAGGATTTATTTAAACTCCTATTAATAGAGGCTTCGCAACATTCTGATAGTTTTGCAGAGTCTAATAAATCTAAAATTAAAATGAAGAAAAAACTACTATCAATCGCGACTCTGGCGTTGATAACAAGCTCTGCTGTTCAGGCACAGACTTTTATTTTCAACAAAAACTCATCTTGGAGCTACAAAGACAATAATGTGGCTCAACCGGCTCAGTGGAAAGAAAAAACGTATGATGTTTCTTCCTGGGCAACAGGAAACGGACCTCTTGGATATGGTGATCCGGTAACGACTACGATCAGCTCAGGGCTTGTGACCGCTTACTTTGCTAAAGACATTACTGTAAACCTTTCGGACCTTACTGATACTATGGAACTTGGAATCATGAGAGATGATGGTATTGTTGTATACCTTAACGGGGAAGAAGTAGTAAGAGATAATATGCCGGCAGGAACGATTACTTTCGATACATGGTCCAGTACAACGATTGACGGAGCTGCGGAAAGTACCTATAATATTTTCTCTATTCCAAAATCAAAATTCGTTAACGGAACCAATAGAATTTCTATCGAATTACACAACAGAGGTGCTGCGAGCTCGGATTTAAGAGTTGATGCTTATCTGAAAACAGTAACAAATACAACAAATCCACCGGTAGCCTGTAATGCAACACACATCAGCTGCTTTACATCTATTGTTCCAACGGCACAGACCAATAAATTAATTATCCCTACAGAGCATAAATATCAGTTGATCTTAAAAGAAGGCGACAGTTATACAGAAGGAGGAGGGTTAGTAGGTGGTCAGAATGACTTTACGGCCTATGTTCCGAAAACCGGAAGCAGTACAAACGGATTTCTTTCTGTAAACCACGAAACCAACCCTGGTGGTGTAACGATGGCTGAAATCAACTATAATGCAACAACAAAATTGTGGCAGTTATCAAGGTCAAGAGCCGTTAGTTTTTCAGATCCTAGCCTTGTTCAGACGATCAGAAACTGTTCAGGAGGGATAACGCCTTGGGGAACAGTGGTGACAGCAGAAGAATCTGTAACGTCTAATGACGTGAATGCCGATGGAATGAAAGATTACGGATGGTTGGTAGAAATCGATCCTGCAACAGCTCAGGTGGTTTCTAAAAATGCAGACGGGTCAAAAGGAAAACTATGGCAGATGGGAATCATGAATCACGAGAATGTGGTAGTGAATAATGCAGGAACAACAGCATATTATGGTGAAGATGGTGGAACTCACATGGTGTATAAATATGTAATGGATACGCCAAACAACCTTGCTTCAGGAAATCTTTATGTATTGAAACTGGATCAGGGATTAACAACCGCAGGAGATCCGGTGACAACTACGGCAACCTGGATTCAGGTTCCTAATAAAACAAAAGCAGATCAAAACAATACAACTGCGCTGGCACAATCTCTTGGAGGAACTAGATTTAATGGAGTGGAGGATGTAGATATCAGCCCGTTGGACGGCAAAATCTATTTTACAGCCAAAGGTTTAGACAGAGTGTACCGTATGCAGGATAACGGAACTACCGTTACGCAAATGGAAACTTTCGCAGGAGGTGCTTCTACCGTTTATTCTTTCGATACAGCTCAGGGAACAAAATCTGAAGCTTGGGGAGATGGAAACGATAACCTTACGTTTGATGAGCTGGGGAATCTTTGGGTATTACAGGATGGTGGTAAAAACTATATTTGGGTAATTGCTCCGGACCATACAGCAGCAAATCCTAAAGTGAAACTTTTCGCTTCTATGCCTGCCGGTTCAGAGCCTACAGGTCTTACATTTACTCCGGATCATAAATTTGGTTTCTTCTCGATTCAGCATCCCGATTCTACGATTGCTACAGACGTAGATGCTACAGGAAATACAATTGATTATAAAGGAAAATCTGCAACGATTGTAGTGGCTCTGAAAAATAATCTGGGAACTACAGGTTCTTTAGGTACTGTAGATACTCAGAAAGAGAATATCGTAACCGTTGCTCCAAACCCGACATCAGGAATTGTAAAAATCAATTCTCCGAAAGGATTGAAAGATATTGCGGTAACAGCTTACAGCATCGACGGAAAAATTGTTTTCACTAAGAAATTCTCAGGAACAAGCAAATCATTGGATCTGGATTTTACGTCTCAATTGGAGGCATCCAGAGTGTTGATCTTAAATATTGAAGCAGATGGCGGATTCCAGCAGACCGTTAAGCTTCTAAAAAAATAACTTATTAATAATTTTAGCTGCCGGTAATTTATTATCGGTGGCTTTTTTTAATTATGAAAAAACTTATTGTTATTATTTCCCTGCTCTCTCTTACCCAGATTAATGCACAGATTGATCCGGTAAAATATCCTACCTATACAAATATCGATGATGCTTTAAAAAGTGGAAAGACTGTTTACAGTATGAGTTTCAGAGAAAAAGGACTGTTTAATATTCCTCCTCAGATCAAAGATTTAAAATCCATATTTTTTCTGAATATCATGGGCAATAAATTAGAAAAAATGGATGCTGAGATATTTATGCTAAAGGAACTGGAAATTTTAAATGTGAATGAAAACAGCATCAAATTTATCCCCGATGAAATTGGTGAACTGACAAAACTGACGACGCTTTCAATCAACCTGAACAGCCTTACAAACATCAATCCGAATCTTGCAAAACTTCAAAACTTAAAAGCCATCCATCTCGATGCCAACAGCCTGAATGTTTTTCCGGAAGCTTTGATGAAAATACCTTCTCTGGAAGAGATTAACTTACAGGGAAATCAGATCAGTTTTATTGCTGATGATTTGTATAAAATCAGAAATTTAAAATCACTAAATCTTTCTGCCAATCAGATTAATGATCTTGTAAATCTTCAATTCCCCCAAAATATTAAATATCTGGAACTGCAGCAGAATAGCATTGTAAAACTTCCTGAAAATCTATTCGGCGCCAAAAATCTTGAATTTTTAAATGTAAGCGATAATCAGATTAAAGAAATTTCATCCGGTATTAAAGGTTTAAAAGAAGTCGTTAGCATGAACTTGGCTCACAACAATCTGAAAGACCTTCCCACAGAATTTAAACACCTGAAAAATCTTAAAACACTGATTCTTACAGGGAATCCAATGACCAAAAATAAAATTGACCAACTAAAAGCCCTGATGCCTCAGACGCAGATTTATTTCTAAATTATCCGCCGACTCTCTTGGTTTTATAGCCCATTTCCTTAAGGATATCCATGATTTTATCACGGTTGTCTCCCTGAATGATAATCGTTCCGTCCTTCTCAGAACCACCGATTCCTAGTGTGGTTTTTATTTTTTTTGAGATTTTCTTCAAATCTTCCTCGCTGCCTTCCCAACCTTCAACAATGGTTACAGGCTTCCCGTTTCTTCCTTTTTTCTCAAATTTGCACACCAAAGGCTCTTGTTGCTTAAATTCTTCTTTAGGCACCTCAAAATCCTGTTCTTCATGCTCAGGAAAAAGGTTTTTCAATTGATCTCTTAAATCCATAAAGCAAAATTAATAAAATATTTAAGGCAAAGAAAGTGAATATGCAGAGAAGATAAATAAGAGCCTGTTTAAATTTAGAATTAAAAAACGCTAAATGGTTTAGATAGTTTGTTAAGCTCACTACAGCTGAGCTCAATCGGACGCTGTTTATTACGAAAAACCGAATATTATTCAAAAGGCGTCATTTCGGGTAGATTTTTAAAAAAAATCGTATCGAGAAATTGTTTTATGAAAATTCTCAATATATTCATTTCACTGACAAAAATTTAAACTTTATTAGGACTATTTTCTATTTTTGATCGTTACTAATAAAAATAATTTTCTTACCTCAAACATGAAACTAATAACCAATCCCTTTATAGTGTTTGCTTTATTGGCATTTGGAACTGTAAATGCTCAGTTTTCAGATGATCCTTTAAATGCCGTTTTAGAAACGAAAGACGCACAGAATTTCTGGAAAGCCTTCGATAAAATGGAAATTTCTACAACCAATCCATTTATAGAATATATCGAGAACGGCTCACCAGGCGTGAAAGCATTTATCAGGCACAGGATTATCAATGCAGATTCTTTGTATGCAACAGTGAAAAAAAATAAAGAAGAATATCTGAAAACCAGAAATACTTTAACAAATATTAATTCAATAGATAAAAAATTAAAAGCATCCTACAGTGCTTTAAAATACTGGTATCCGCAGGCGAAATTTCCAACCGTGTATTTTGTGTACGGAAGAATGAATACAGGCGGAAATTCTTCTGATGAAGGTATCTCTATCGGGACAGAATTATTTAAAAATCTGGATGGCGTTGTCCCTCTTATTACCCATGAAATGATCCACTATCAACAAAATAATAAAGGCGGCGAGAATTTATTGAAACAGGCTCTGACTGAAGGCGGTGCAGATTTTGTCGGCGAATTTATCTCCGGAGAACCTATGAATGTAAAAGCCTTTCAGTATGGTGAAGCGCATTCTGACAAACTTTATAAAGAATTTGTTGCAAGATATAAAACAGATGATCTCAGAGACTGGTTTTACTGGACTTCCAAAAAGGATGACAGACCCAATGACTTAGGATATTGGATCGGATACAAAATCTGTGAAGCCTATTTTAATAAACAGACCGATAAACATAAAGCAATACACGATATTTTAAATATTGAAGATCCATTTGTATTTTTAAAAGAAAGCGGATTTCTGGATTCTTATATTCAACAGTATGCGAAAGAAAAGAATTTGAAGGTCGACGATTTTTTCAAAGAATTTTCCGGAGAACCTTCAGAAGTGACGTTTGTGGTAACTGTTCCGGATAAAAAAGATGAGGTTTATATTTCAGGAAACCAGAAAGGATTGGGAAACTGGAACGCAGCATCAGTTAAAATGAATAAAAAAAATGATCTGGAAAGAACTCTTACTTTAAAAATATATTTACCGGCTCAATTAAAATTCACCAAAGGAACCTGGGATCAGGAAGCCGAAGTAAAAGGTCTGGAAAAAGGGCAAAACATCAGAATAGAAGAGGTGAAATCAAAGAAGATCTCTTATACGATCAGTAATTGGTTTAAAAATTAGTGTAGCGACTGGAGGTTTGAATCTTTATAATCGGCGGGAAAAAAATATTGTAGTCGGAATTAATCTGAATCCGTATCGAAACAGCATTTTAAATAAAATTTAAGTAGATCAATTCTTTCATTCATTTCAAAATAAATAAATTTGTATAACAAAAGTTTACATAATGTCGAAAAAAGCAATATTAGCGATCCTTGACGGATGGGGATTGGGTATGAATCCGGACGTTTCTGCACTAGATAAAGCAAACACTCCTTTTATAGATAGCTGTCTTAAGAATTTTCCTCACACAACGCTTGAGGCAAGTGGTTTGGCTGTAGGTCTTCCTTTTGGTCAGATGGGAAATTCGGAAGTAGGACACATGAATTTGGGAGCCGGAAGAGTCGTATACCAAAATCTGGTTAAGCTGAATATGGCTGTTGAAAATGGTTCGTTAGGTCAGCAAAAAGTTATTCAGGATGCCTTTGAATACGCTAAAAAAGAAAATAAAAAAGTACACTTTATCGGATTGGTTTCAAACGGAGGTGTACATTCACATATCAATCACCTGAAAGGGCTATTGACTGCCGCAGGTGAATTTGGTCTTCACGACAATGTTTTTGTTCATGCATTTACAGATGGAAGAGATTGTGATCCACATTCAGGATTTGGATTTATCGATGAGCTTCAGAAGCATATGGATCATACAACCGGAAAATTGGCAACGGTTGTAGGTCGTTATTATGCGATGGACAGAGATAAGAGATGGGAAAGAGTAAAGTTGGCTTATGATGCTATGGTAGAGGGTGTTGGTGAACAGACCACTGATGCATTAGCTTCAATTAAAGCTTCTTACAATAATAATGTAACCGATGAATTCCTTAAACCAATTATTTTAACGAAAACAACGGAAACAGGAAATGTGGTTCCGGTAGCTAAAATTATTGATAATGATGTGGTGATCTGTTTCAATTTCCGTACAGACAGAGGTCGTGAAATTACAGAAGTACTTTCTCAGAAGGATTTCCCTGAGTTTTTCATGAGAAAACTTGATCTTTATTATGTGACATTAACGAATTATGATAAAACTTTCCAGAATATACATGTTGTTTTTGATGAAGAGGTTCTTCACGAAACAATGGGTGAGATTTTAGAAAGAAATAATAAAACGCAGATCAGAATTGCGGAAACAGAGAAATATCCTCATGTCACATTCTTCTTTTCAGGTGGAAGAGAAGAGGAGTTTAAGGGAGAAAGAAGATTGCTTTGTCCAAGTCCGAAAGATGTTCCAACTTATGATCTGAAACCTGAAATGTCAGCATATGATATTACCAATGCTATCATTCCTGAACTGGAAAACGGAACTGCAGATTTTGTTTGTCTGAATTTTGCAAATACTGATATGGTAGGACATACAGGAGTTTTTTCGGCAGCCGTAAAAGCCGCAGAAGTAGTGGACAGCTGTATCGAAAAAGTGGCAACAGCCGCTTACGAAAACGGTTATGCAGTTTTTATTCTGGCAGACCACGGAAATTCGGATGTGATGATCAATGAAGACGGAACACCCAATACACAGCATTCAACGAATCTCGTTCCTTTCATTGTAATGGATAAAGAGCATACCTGGAATTTAAAGCCTGGTAAATTGGGCGATGTTGCTCCTACTATTTTAAACGTAATGGGAGTGGAAATTCCGGAAATTATGACCGGAGATATTTTAGTTAGCTAAAATCAAATAATAATGTTAAAAAAATGCCGTTATAATATTAGTAACGGCGTTTGTTTATGATTTATATCAGGCACGATTGTTGTTATGCTTTAAATAATAAATAAATCATATCTTTGCAAATTAAAATCTAAAAAGTAAAAATGTATCAAAAGCTTGTCAGAAAAGAAGTAATGGGGATTTTGGAAAAGGAAGTAGGTTCTTTTCTGGAAAAATTTTTAACGCCAATTGAAAAAATCTGGCAGCCCTCAGATTACCTTCCGGACCCGTCAAGCGCTGATTTTAAATACGATTTAGAAGAAATTCAGACCTTTGCCCGTGAGATGCCTTATGATCTTTTCGTAACTTTAATCGGTGACTGTATTACGGAAGAAGCTCTTCCTTCTTACGAGTCTTGGTTAATGGGTGTAGACGGAATAGATCAGGAGCAAAAAGAAGTTGGCTGGGCAAACTGGATAAGAGCGTGGACTGGTGAAGAAAACCGACATGGTGACCTTTTGAGCAAATATCTTTATCTGTGCGGAAGAGTAAACATGAGAGAACTGGAAGTTACGACTCAGTATTTAATCAATGACGGTTTCGATTTGGGAACAAGTATGGACCCTTACAGAAATTTCGTGTACACAAGTTTTCAGGAAACAGCAACCAATATTTCTCACAGAAGAGTAGGTACACTGGCAAAGCAATCCGGAAACGGAAAATTAGCAAAAATGTGTGGTGTAATTGCTGCAGATGAAGCAAGACACGCAAAAGCATACAAACATTTCGTAACAAAAATCTTAGAGATTGATCCTTCAGAAATGATCCTTGCATTTGAAGATATGATGCGTAAAAAGATCGTAATGCCGGCTCATATGATGAGACAGTCTGGTCAGAAGGCGGGTGAACTTTGGGGACATTTCTCGGATGCTGCACAAAGATGTATGGTATATACAGGTCAGGATTATATCAATATCCTGAAAGATCTTTTGGACGAATGGAAAATTGAACATGTGAAAGGTCTTAATGAAAAAGCAGAAAAAGCTCAGGAGTATCTAATGAAATTACCGGGAAGACTGCAAAAGATCACAGACAGAATTTCTACACCTGATTTGCAATTTGAGTTCAAATGGGTAAAAAGCTAGTTATAAATTATAATTAAATGATAAAGTAGAGTGCTAAGTTTTTTGGCACTCTTTTTATTTCTTATCTTTGCAAATCTAAATCATAATCAAAAATGATGAACAATAAGAAAATTGCTGTTGATTTTGACGGAACTATAGTTGATGATGCATATCCGGCGATTGGTAAAGCAAAAATTTTTGCTTTTGAAACACTAAGAAGACTTCAGGCTGAAGGGTACAGATTAATCCTTTGGACATACAGACACGGAAAAACACTGGATGAGGCAGTAGAATTCTGTAAGCAGAACGGAATAGAATTTTATGCAGTAAATTCAAGCTTTGAGGGAGAAGTATTTGATTCTGCAAACCAGTCCAGAAAATTAGATGCAGACTGGTTTATCGATGATAGAAATTTAGGCGGATTCCCAGGTTGGGGTGAGATCTACAATATCATTCAGGAAAGAATAGAATTCAGAGTAGAAGGCAAAGAAGTTTTAGCCTATTCAAAACTTAAGAAAGAAAAGAAAAAAGGATTATTCTGGTAATTTTTAGAAGAAATTAGAAGTTAGATGTTAGAAATTAGTTTTAATATCACTTTTAATTATTTTATCAGAAAAGTACAGATGTTTTAGAATTGAAAGATTTATTCATTAAGTTGTAAAATCTAATTTCTAACATCTAAAATCTAACATCTATATTAAAAATGATTCAATTAAAAACAATAGACGAACTTCGTCTTATGAAGGAAAGTGCTCGTTTGGTTTCGAGAACATTAGGTATGTTGGCAAAAGAAATCAAACCTGGGATTACCACTTTATATTTAGATAAATTAGCACATGATTTTATTAAAGATCACGGTGCAGAACCTGCATTCTTAGGATATGGAGGCTTTCCGTATTCATTATGTATTTCTCCGAATGAGCAGGTTGTTCACGGTTTTCCAAGCAAGGAAGAGATCAAAGAAGGTGATGTGCTTTCTGTAGACTGCGGGGCTGTTCTGAACGGTTTTGTAGGTGATCATGCTTATACTTTTGAAATCGGAGAAGTAAAGCCGGAGACTAAAAAACTGTTAAAAGTAGCCAAAGAATCTCTTTATAAAGGAATTGCACAATGTGTCAGAGGAAAAAGAATCGGAGATATCTCTCATGCTATCCAATCTCACTGTGAAAAAGAAGGATATGGTGTGGTAAAAGAGCTTGTAGGACATGGAGTAGGACGAAAAATGCATGAAGATCCACAAGTTCCGAATTACGGAAGACAGGGAAGTGGCAAAGTGATCAAAGATGGGTTGACGATTGCCATAGAACCGATGATCAACCTTGGTACGGAAAAAGTGAAATTCCATAACGACGGATGGACAGTAACAACGCTTGACAACCAGCCTTCGGCACATTTTGAGCATGATGTGGCGGTGTATAACGGAAAACCTGTACTGCTTTCTACTTTCCAATATATTTATGATGCCTTGGGGATTGTAAGTGACGAAGAAAAGCCATTTCAACTGGATTTTTAATGAAAAAAGTAACAAAGCTTTTACTAAATAAAATTCCGCGTCCATGGCTTATCAAAATGAGTATCTGGGCAAGACCTCTTATTTATCAGTTTTTTAAAGGCGACAATTTTTACGATCCTATCGATGGAAGATCTTACCGCAAGTTTCTTCCTTATGGGTATGGAAAACAGCGTGAAAATGCATTGTCTCCGGGAACTTTAAGTCTGGAGAGGCACCGTCAGATGTGGCTGTATCTTCAGAACGAAACAGATTTTTTTATTAAAAATCATAAAGTACTTCATATCGCGCCGGAACAGGAATTTTTGAAGAAATTTAAGAGAATGAGTAATCTGAATTATATCTCTGCAGATCTGTTTTCGCCGATTGTTGATGTAAAAGCAGATATTCTGGATCTTCCTTTTCCGGATGAAAGTTTTGATATTATATTTTGTAATCATGTGCTGGAACATATTGAAGATGATGCAAAAGCAATGAGCGAACTTTATCGCGTGATGCGACCCGGAGGATGGGGAATTCTACAGGTGCCGATGAGAAATTCTCATGAAAAAACCTATGAAGATTTCAACATTAAAGATCCTAAGGAGCGTCAGAAGCATTTTGGCCAGTACGACCATGTGCGCTGGTACGGAATGGATTATTTTGATCGTTTAAGAAAAGCAGGTTTTGAAGCTGATCCTAATTTATATTCTCAGAAATTTTCAGAAGAAGAAATAAAAAAATACGGGCTAAGAAAAAACGAAATCTTACCTTTGGTTTTCAAAAAATAATAAAACCGTCTTCAAAATGGAGACGGTTTTTTGTTTTATGGAGTTTAGACTATTCCTTAATAAAAGGTAGAGTCTGATAATTTTCAACCGTTATAAGGTATTGTCCTTTCTGAAGGATATTAGTGTTAATATCAATTTTTTTATCCTTACTGATGGTTTGATAAATAAGTTTTCCTGATAAGTCAAAGATTTTCACAGATAGATTTTTATCAATATGATCTATTGTTAATATTTCCTTTACAGGGTTAGGGTAGAGTGACAGAGATTTTTTAGCAGTTATATTTTCTTTAGTTTCTAATACTGCATTATTGTAATGAACCTGATTGCCCGACGGGTCTGTAATAATTAATGTTTTTACATTGCCATTATTCACAATCTGATAAGTATATTGAGCTCCGGCAGAAGGTGTGATAAATAAATTGCAGTTTTTTTGATCATAGGAATTTACAGCTGTTGCATTATTCCCCATATAGTAAGCTAACGTGCAGGCCGAACCAGTTTTCATGAAATTATTTGTACCGGATACAAATCCAAGGGAAAGAACGGAAGTATTATAATATCTTGAATTAAAAGTATACCCGTTATTACCGTCCGGATTAAAATTTGATGTTGGAACTCCCGTATCAATGGCTGGCGTATTTTCTGTTTGTCCGTTAGTGACGATTTTTGCAATATACCAATTGGTAGACAGTAGCTCTGAAGTCTGTGCAGTCAAAAGACCGTTGGCTAGTAAAAAAAATAAAATTTTCTTCATAATTAAAAGTTTCACCAAAAGTATGAAAATAAAACGGTTCATCTAAAGCAAAACCGTTCTCCAAATAGAAAACGGTTTTTAAATTTAAGTTAAATCTTTAATAGTATAGAGATTGATATCTGTTTTAATGAGATGAAACTGCTTTTAAACCCACTACAGAACCAATTAAAGTAACAATAAAGAAAATTCTCCAGAAACTTACAGGATCTTTAAAGAAGAAAACCCCCATCAATACAGTTCCTACTGCACCGATTCCTGTCCAGACAGCATAAGCGGTTCCGATGGGTAATGTTTGAGTTGCTTTGATCAATAACAGCATACTGATCGTAAGTGATACTAAGAAACCGGCAAACCAGAAATACATGCTTGTTCCTGAGGTTTCTTTTACTTTTCCTAAACATGAAGCGAAAGCGACTTCAAATAATCCTGCGATAACCAAGATAATCCAATTCATTTTTAATAATTTTCTTCTGCAAAGTTCCGTATTTCTGAACCGGAAAAATTTTACAATTGTTAAAAAATGAAAATATTTTATCTTAATCGATACCATATTATCTGAACTCCGCCCGAATTCTGCTTAAGCTAACCTGCGTGATGCCTAAATAGGAAGCAATATACCCCAGCTGAACTCTTCTTAATAGATGAGGCTTCTCTCTCATAAGATCAGAATATCGTTCGAGTGCTGTCTTATATTGTCTGGAAATGATTAATTCTTCAGTTTTTACAAGCTCTCTTTCTGCAAATTTCCTTCCCCAGTTAGCGATATGAATATCTTCACCGAATAATTCACGGAGGCTTTCTGTTTCAAGCTGATAAAGCTCACAGTTTTCCAGAAGTTCTATATTTTCATAACCAGGTTTATCTTCCACATAGCTCTTCATAGAAACTACCGTTTCTCCTTCGGTTCCAAACCAGAAGGTAATTTCATTTTCCTCTCTTGAAGCATAGGCACGTACAATTCCTTTTTTTATAAAATACAGATAGGGAATCACTTTATCCGCCTCCATCAGACAGAAGTTTTTAGGATAAGAAACTTCTGTAATATGTTTTTTCAGGTTTTCTTTAGAAAGAACAGGAAGCGGATAAATGCTGTCAATGATTTCGTCAATACTCATAGATGGAGAATTCTTAGTTCAAAATTATCAGTTTTTCTAAGGTTATGAAAAGGAAACACAACATATTTTGAAAAAATTTCAATATTTTAATGCATAAACGTTTAACCAAAATTTACATTAAACCTAAACTGAATTATTAATTAACATTTAATATTAAATTAATGTTATGTTTGTGTGGTTGTTTAAATATTTGAATATTAGATATTTAACCTTTTTAATTTTTTAATTTTAAAAAATTGCGAAAATACACTTTTTTCTGAAATGACCAAGAAATTTAACCTATTGTTTTTTATATATTTTATAAGATACTTTTGCACTGTAAATCAATACTATGAAAAGAGCTTCCATAAAAGACATCGCAAGAATTGCAGGGGTTTCCGTTGCAACGGTTTCTTATGTCTTAAACAAAAAAGAAGGAAGCAGAATCAGTGAAGCCACGAAACAAAAAATATTTGAAGTAGCTGAAACGATTAATTATACTCCGAATAAAATTGCTAAAAGTTTAAAAATGAGCAAAAGCAAATTGATCGGATTAATTCTGGCAGATATTTCAAATGATTTCTACTCCAGTATTGCCCGTTGCATCGAAGATGAAGCTATGAAATACGGCTACACTTTATTGATTGGAAGTTCGGATGAAAATCCTGAAAAATTTAAAAAACTGACCGAGCTTTTTTCGGAACAGCAAGTTGACGGGATGATCGTAGCTCCTGTAGTGAATTCAGATGAATCTATCTTAAAATTGGTTAAAGAAGAATATCCGATTGTAACGATTGACCGCTATCTGAAAAACGTGAACATTCCCGGGATCATGATTAACAATTCTGAAATTTCGGAGTACATCTGCAGCTATTTGCTGGGAAAAGATTTTGAAGAAATTATTTATGTAGGATATGATACAAAGCTTCCACACTTGCTAGACAGACAGGAAGGTTTTGAAAAAGGGGTTGCTGATTCCAAGATTTCAATTAAAAAATTATTGGTGGGTATTGATCATATCACTGCCGATGTTCAGGCGGCTTTAAAAGAAAATCTTGATTTAAAATCAAAGAAGACGGTAATTTATTTTTCAAGTAATAAACTCGGAATTGCAGGCCTAAGCTATTTTATTAAGCACAATATTAAAGTTCCGGACGACGTTTCCGTCATTGCTTTCGATGAAACTGAAGCGTATAAACTTTTTCCTACAGAAATAAGTTTTGTTCAGCAACCATTGATTGAAATGGCTAAAGAGGCAATAGAATTACTTGATAACCAAATTAATACTTATACAGTTGACGGAAAGAAAATTACTTTTCCAGCTAAATTAGTTGAAAAAAGTTCTATAGATTAAAAAAAATTAACAAATAATTTAAACGTTTAACCTTATGATAAATGAAAATCCATACGTAGTCTGTTTCGGTGAAGTTCTTTGGGATATTTTTCCAAAAGGAGCTAAAGCCGGAGGGGCGCCGTTTAATGCAGCTTACAATATCTATAAAATGGGTATTGATGTTAAAATGCTGAGCCGAATAGGAAATGATGAACTTGGAAAGAAATTAACAGACCAGATTAAGAGCTGGGGAATTACCACAGATTATATTCAGGTTGATAATGAGCACCCGACAAGTACAGTGATTGCAAAAATAGATGAACATAACGAAGCAAGCTATGAAATCATCAATCATGTAGCCTGGGACTATATCGAATTTTTGCCCGAACATGAAGAACTCATTTCAAAGGCAGAAGCCTTTGTTTTCGGAAGTCTGTCTGCCAGAAATGAAAAAACGAGAGAAACACTTTTACAACTTTTGAAATTTGCAAAACTTAAGGTTTTTGATGTGAATTTCAGACCTCCTTTCATTGATGTTGATCTTATTAAGCAGCTCCTTCACGAAGCGGATATTGTTAAAATGAATAAAGCGGAAATGAGGCAGATCATGGAATTTCTGGGGGAAGAATATAAGAGTGAAGATGAAACCGCGGCTTTTATCCAAAAGCATTTCGATATTAAAGAAATCATCCTTACGAAAGGCAGCAAAGGAGCAAGATACTTCAAAGGAGATACCAACTATGGTTTTTCGGCAGTTCCTATTGAAATTGCAGATACGGTAGGAAGCGGAGACGCTTTTCTTTCCGGTTTTGTATCAAAAAGGATTCTGGAAAAATCTCCGGAAGAAATTATGAATCATGCCATATCCCTGGGAGCATTTATTACATCAAAATCAGGTGCCTGTCCTGACTACGATCGTGAAGAATTTGAAACATTCAAAAACAGATAGACTGGGATCTCTGTAAGATCATGAAGCCGGAAGACCAATGAAGGAAGTTATTCTTTACGTATAATTCCACTTTCGAAACAATCTAAGCATAATACTCTTATCTGAAAATCAGATTAAAGATCACATATTGATAAATATTTAACAGTAAAAACACATCTATGAACACAGCAAAATTTACTGAAAAAAAATACCTGGTTGTATTGGCTTTCGTAACTTCATTATTCTTCTTTTGGGCGATTGCCCTTACAATGGGGGATATTTTGAATAAACACTTTCAGAATGTCCTTCATATATCCAAATCGAAATCCGGACTTGTGCAGCTCTCCATTTTTGGAGCTTATGCATTGATGGGAATTCCGGCAGGACTTTTTATGAAAAAGTTTGGTTATAAAATGGGAGTTATTCTTGGATTAATTCTATTTGCAGGAGGATGTTTCCTCTTTGTACCGGCTGCGAACAGTGCTTCTTTTGGCTTTTTCAGGGTCGCTTTATTTATTTTGGCATTGGGAATGGCAACACTTGAAACCGTGGCACACCCTTTTGTTGCAGCACTGGGAGATGAAAAAACAAGTGATCAGAGAGTTAATTTCGCTCAGTCTTTTAATGGATTGGGAGCTATTGTAGGCCCTTTGCTAGGTGGATTTTTTATTTTTGGAGGCGCAGCAGACGATCATTCTTTGGATTCTGTAAAAAGTCTTTATACATGGATTGGCGTTATCATCCTGATTTTAGCAGTTGCTTTTTCATTTATTAAAGTTCCTGATTTAAAAGATCCGCATGCGGAAGAGATTGAGATGCTTGAGCATGTAGCGGGAGAGGAGCATGCAGAAAATGTTGATCCCGGTGCTCCGCTTTGGAAGCAGAGACATTTTGTTTTCGCGGTAATCGCTCAGTTTTTTAATGTGGCTGCACAGGGTGGAACATGGGCGTTTTTTATCAATTACAGTGTTGAAAAAATGCATATGCAGGAATCTCAGGCAACCTATTATTTTTCGATCAGTATGGCAATGATGATGGTGGGAAGGTTTATCGGAACATTTTTAATGCGATATATTGCGCCTCATAAAGTATTGGCCATTTTTACAGCCTGTAATATTGTACTTTGTTTAATTATTTCTCAAAGTTTCGGTTGGGTTTCTTTCATCAGCTTAATCTTGCTTAATTTATTCTTAAGCGTAATGTATCCTACCATTTTCAGTCTTGGATTAAAAAAATTAGGCGGTAAAGTACAGCAGGCATCATCTTTCCTGGTAATGGCGATGTTTGGCGGAGCATTCTTTACTCCAATCATGGGTAAACTGGCTGAAAAAGATGTAGCCCATTCTTATCTTTTGCCGATCATCTGTTATGTGATTATCATCTTGTTTGCGGTGAAATTCTATAAGCCTAAAACCATCAAATAAGCAATGGAAAATACAAAATTTAAAGGCTGGGTATTACTGTTAATTCTACTCAGCCAGGGTTTTGGTGCCCAGATTGTCATTACCAATAAGAAATTTTCTTTTGGGACTACGGGTAGAATAGGAGCTGCTTATTCTCCGAATGCAGATGGGAGAACAGGCAGACAATTAAACCTTAATAATCAAGGGTCACTGGGAGGAAGAATGGATCAGGGTGATTATGTGGATTTTTTACCGGCATTCCATTTTACACCTGTTGTAGGTGGGGACAGTACAAAGTCTACTAAAATAGATTTGCAGACCAGATTAAGCTTTTATTCAGGAGGTACTTTTTTAGGAAATGTAGATACAAAATCCAATCAGGGGATGATCATCGCATTGCCGGAAGCTTTCGTAGAAGCCAGGAATATTATGGGGAGTGACTGGGATGTCTGGGCCGGTTCGAGATGGCTGAGATATGATGATGTACATATTGCAGATTATTTTTACTTTGATGACCATTCGGCGACAGGATGGGGGGTGCGACATAAAAATACAAGATTTTCAATGTTTTTCCCTGCGGCTATTGATACGGCTGCGAGTAATTCAACGCCATATTCGTACACGAATGTCATCAGTGGTTCTAAAAATCTTATTTACCGACAACGTGAAGTTTTTGTTTTAGAACATACCATTCCGATCAAAAATGATAACAAATTAAAATTACTGGCTGAGTTTCATACCGTAAATAAATCCGGACGAAATTCTGTAGAGCAATATCCATCGGATAACGGCTGGGTTCTGGGAGCTAAATTAAATACAAACTTAAAAACAAAACTTCCGGGTTCATTTAACCAAATTTCTCTGCGATACGGCTCTGGGATTGCAAATGGTGGTGACAGTGGAAATACACAGACCTGGAGAACGTACGGAGCACCGGATGAAGTTACAAATACTTATAAAGGGGCGTATTCCTTAACTGCCGTTGAGCATATTTTACTCAATCTTTCAGATCGATGGTCTGTCAATGCCTATGCGGTATATACTCAAAGTAAGGGCGGAGCCGGTAGTGATAATAAAGCGACTGATTATTATAAAAGGGAGATTTTCAATAAAAAATCCGAATTTAATACGGGATTGAGAGCGACCTATTATTTCAACAATTGGTTTCATATCCTTTCGGAGCTGCATTACGCATCAAGAAAAGACGGGACTCAGGATCCTGCATCGATGGTAAAGCTTGTGCTGGCCCCTACAATAGTTCCGACAGCTGAAAGAAGTGTCTGGGCAAGACCTCACATCAGATTGATCGCTGAAGTTTCAAGATACAATGATCAGGCACTGAATAGTTTATATTCACCATTTCTGCAACAGTCCGGAGCGAAACGATTCGGTACTTATCTTGGGGTCAGAACCGAATGGTGGATTTTTTAATATAGTCTAGCTCAGGCTTGAAGCTGGAAGATATTAAGGAAGATCATGACATCCAGCTTCACAACCACATTTAAAACAACATAAATATATATAATGAATATAAAATTTGGAGCTTCACTTCTTTCATGGATTACTCCAGACTGGAATCCTGAATCCGGGAAGTATGCCATAGAAAAAACGGCAAAGGCAGGTTTCGATCTTATCGAAATATTATTGCCAGCCTCAATGGAGTTTAATGCTGAAGAAGTAAAGAAACAGCTTAAAGACAATAATCTAGAAGCTGTATGTTCTTTAAATCTCCCTAAAGAAGCCCATATCGCACTACATCCAAAAGCAGCAGAAAAGCTGATGAAGCAGGCTGTAAATAAAACATCTGAGCTGGAGGCCGATTTTCTGGGGGGTGTTCTGCATGGAGGAATTGGTGTTTTTTCGGGAAATCCATTAACCGAAAGTGAGGCTGAAACCATCGTGGAAGTTTGGAGCAAGGTAGCTGACTATGCACAGGAAAAAGGAGTAAATATTGGTATTGAACCGATTAACAGATATGAAACATATGTCTGCAATACGGCAAAAAATGTCCTGGATATGATTTCAAAGACAGGAAAAGATAACCTGTTTCTGCATCTCGATACTTTTCATATGAATATTGAGGAAAATAATTTCTACGATCCTGTGATTTTAGCAGGAAGCAAACTGAAACATGTTCACATGACAGAATCTCACCGCGGAATGCTGGGGGAAGGAACTGTAAACTGGCAGGAGCTTTTTAAAGCTTTAAAAGAAATCAATTTTGAAGGAAATCTGGTTCTTGAGAATTTTTCTTCGTCTGTCCCGGGTATGCAACAAATGGTTTCTCTATGGCAAAAGTCGCCTTATGATGCTGATGAACTTGCTTTAGGAAGTCTGCATTTTATGAAAAACCACATCCGTTAATCTGAGGGGGATTGGAAGTTGGAAGAAGGCATTTTACTTAGGTGAAAATTAGAACTATAATGATAATTTGAATGTAATAAAAACCCTGATATGAAGGTACAAATGACAATCTCGAATTTCTTTTCTCCTTTCCATCCATATAATATCAGGCTGTTAATCCGAACTCGGGTTATATTAATCTAAATTTAAGTCAAAACCTTTCCATCACGGGAAGGTTTTATTTTTAAAACTTCTAGATTAATCCTTAAGACCAATTTTGTTTTACTAACTTTGCAGCCGTAATATAATTTTTATGCACAAAGCAGGATTTGTAAATATAGTTGGAAAGCCGAATGCGGGAAAATCTACACTTCTGAACCAGTTAATGGGAGAGAAGCTGGCGATCGTTACCCAAAAGGCACAGACAACAAGACACAGGATTTTTGGAATTTATAATGAAGACGACTTACAGATTGTCTTTTCGGATACACCGGGTGTACTGGACCCTAAATATGGATTACAGGAAAAAATGATGGATTTTGTGAAGGATTCTTTACAGGATGCGGATGTTTTTTTATTCATTGTAGATGTTACCGACAAAGCAGAGCCTTCAGAGTTTTTGATTGATAAACTAAATAAAATTCCGGTGCCTGTATTGCTTTTACTGAATAAAGTAGATCAGACGACTCAGGAAGGTCTTGAAAAACTGGTTGCTGACTGGCACAACAGAATTCCTAAAGCAGAAATTCTTCCAATTTCGGCACTGAATGCCTTCAATACAGATATCATTTTACCGAAATTAAAATCTTTGTTACCGGAAAACCCACCATATTATGACAAAGACCAATATACTGATAAACCTGAAAGATTTTTCGTGAATGAAGCAATTCGCGAGAAAATTCTTCTAAACTATGATAAAGAAATTCCGTACTCTGTAGAAGTGGTAACGGAACAGTTTAAAGAAAAAGAAGGAATTATTTTTATCGATTCTATCATCTATGTGGAAAGAGACACCCAAAAAGGGATTATCATCGGTCACAAAGGGGAAGCGATCAAAAAAGTAGGGACGGAAGCAAGACTTGATTTAGAAAAATTCTTTGCTAAAAAAGTACACCTGAATCTATTCGTAAAAGTGAAAAAAGACTGGCGTAAAAACGACAGAGATTTGAAAAATTTTGGATACCGATAGACTAAAAAGTCAATATTCATCGTTGTATTAAAAGATTTTTATTATCTTTAATTTAAAATTTTCCATTTCATGAATTACACGAATTCAAATTCTAATACAATAATAAGAGATATTGTTTTATTAATAGTAAGGGTTTTTGTAGGATTTGCAATGCTGTCTCACGGTTTTCCAAAACTTCAGATGCTTCTGGAAGGAGGGAAGATAGAGTTTTTTGACTTTCTGGGATTAGGACCGCAGATCTCATTGATTCTTACCATTCTTGCTGAATTTGCGTGCTCGATTCTCCTTATTTTAGGCTTGTTTTCAAGAGTGGCACTGGGATTTTTAATCTTTACAATGATTATTGCAGGTTTTGTAGTACATGGAGCAGACCCGTTCGGAAAGAGAGAATTAAGTTTGATTTACTTATCAGTATATATGCTTTTAATGACTTTTGGAGCCGGTAAAATTTCTGTTGATTATATGATCGAAAAAAGAAAAAGAGCTTCAGATTGGTAATTTTATCCTATCAAAATACAATATTTATATAAAATTTAAACTGTCTTTTTTAGTAAGACAGTTTTTTTTATATGTTAAATTTAAAATTTAATTATATCTTTAAGTTGTGATTTAATTTAAGTCTATTTTGACTTGAGCTATCTGTATTTAATTGTTTTTTTTTAATTTATTCCCTGTAAAATGAATAAATGTTTAGTAAGAAAGTGTTAAAATCAAAAAATATTGCTCACAAATATTTTTTGGTATAGTTTTTTCTATAAATTTGCCAAAGTAAAAACACACAAACAATGAAAAAAAGCTTATTATTAGGAGCTGCACTATTCTTCTGTGCACTCCATGCTCAAGTTGGTATCGGTACATCAACACCAAACGCTTCATCAATTTTAGACGTCAATGTAAACAGTCTTCCGGCAAACGGTAAGAAAGGATTGCTATTGCCTCAGGTTGCACTTAAAAGCACGACAGATCTTACCACCATTCCGAATCCGGCGAACGGGCTGATGGTGTATAACACTGCAGATGCAGGAACAGCACCGGATAATGTTCATTTGGATACCTTTTATAAATTCAATAAGGCAAAAAACAGATGGTCAAGGATTTATGATGAAGATATGGAGCTTAAAGTTCCGGTATTAGGTGCCATATTAGGATTTAAAAAAACAGGAAATGACACAACTTATCTGGGACCGGATATTTCAGGAGGAAGCCAGATCAGACAGATCTTATTTGATGATATAAAATTAGCCAGTCCATCGATTGCTACTTTTAATCCTACGACTAAAGAATTTGTAGCCAATAGATCAGGTTACTATAACTTCCAGATCAATGTTGTATTGAAAGGTCCATTTGACGGTTATGCCAGAATTGGGGTTTCAAAACCTTATACAGGGTCTATTCCTCCACAAGGAAACGGTTCGGTTTCATTCTTTACACAGTTTTATTTTTCAAATATTACAAGTTCTCTTCCAGTTACTTTATCTACAAACGGTATTATTCATATCGATGCAGGACAAAAAGTGATCTTTATGACAAGATATGTTGATCCTACTGTTACAACATTAAATGTAGAGTCAATTGCTTATGACAGAACACAGGTAAGTTCAGTTAACGTAACTTTTATTCCGGATTAAAAAAGGATAAAATATATAAGTATAATAAGCAGCAAAATTTTTGCTGCTTATTTTTTATGGATTAAAACTGCAGACAAGATTTCCGGGAATGCACGCCCATTTGGGATTTTCATTTTCATCAATTCCTGTCAGGCATGGTTTGTATCCGTTTGGGCATTGCGGAGCACTTCCTCCATAGATTGCTTTTAAATTCCTCTTCAGCAATTTTTTTGAATTTTTCATAGGATATTTTGTTTTTAGTTTGAATGACTAAGATAATATTTATTTAATAAAATCACCATATTGTGTTTTATTTTATCATATTTTTTATGTCTTTAATTTTCATTAATTTCGTGAAAATCGAAATTTTATGAAAATAAAGCTAACTATATGCCTTCTTGCGTTTCTTAATTTCTACGACGCCCAGGAAAGCATTACGTATCAAAAGCCATCTGCAGAAATTCTTAAACTCGCAGATTATCAAAGACCTCCAAGTGTTTTAATGAATAGTAAAAAAGATTGGATTGTCTTCACGTACCGTCCGACTTATAAGACACTAGAGGATCTTAGCCAGCAGGAAATGAAACTGGGGGGATTAAGAATCAATCCGGTAACCAATATTTCCAGTTCGGCAACCTATTCAAACAATATTAAGGTTAGAAAAATCAATGACAAAACGGAAGTTCAGGTTAAGAACTTACCTTCAAATCCCAAAATTACATATACTTCATTTTCTCCGGACGAGAAAAAAATGGCGTTTACCAATACCACCAATAAAGGAGTAGAGCTTTGGGTAATTGATCTTGAAACAGCTACGGCCAAGAAAATTACGTCGGATAATCTGAATGCTAATTTAGGAAGTCCATATGTGTGGTATAAAGATTCTCAGACTCTGTTAATCAAAACACTGCCTCAAAACAGAGCCAATTTAATAGATTCCAGTAAGGATCTTCCGACAGGTCCGATTGTATCTACTGCTGATGGAAAAGTTTCACAGAACAGAACGTATCAGGATCTTTTGAAAAACCCACAGGATGAAAAGAATTTTGAAATTCTTACGGCGTCAGATATTTATAATGTAGATTTAAACGGAAGCCTTAAAAAAGTAAAAGATCAGGATCTGTATGCAGGTCTTAGCTTTTCACCGGACGGAAGCTACTTAATGGTGACTACTATTAAAAAGCCATTTTCATATATTGTTCCTCTTAACAGGTTTCCAATGACAACAACTGTTTATGATTTGAACGGAAATATTATAAAAGTTGTCAATGAAGTTCCGTTAAACGAAATCATGCCGAAAGGCTTTTCATCTGTAAGAACAGGGAAAAGAGATCTTACGTGGAGAAGTGATCTGCCTGCTACTTTGGTCTATGCAGAAGCTTTGGATGGAGGAGATCAGTCAAAGACAGTGGATTTCAGAGATGAAATTTTCACCTGGGATGCACCTTTTAACAATACCCCGAAATCTTTCTTTAAAACAAAACAGAGATATGAAGATGTAAGCTGGACCAATGATCACTATGCTATTGTTTCAGAAGGATGGTATGACACAAGAAATACAAAATCTTTTCTGGTCGATTTAAATAACGGAGAATCAAAAGTAATTGATGACAGGAATTATCAGGATGTTTACAGTGATCCGGGACACTTCAATACAGCAAAAAATCAGTATGGAAGATATGTGGTAGATATAAAAGGAGGGAAATCATACCTTATCGGTGACGGATTTACAAAAGACGGTCAGCATCCTTTTATTGATGAGATGAATATGAAATCACTGAAGAAAAAAAGACTCTATACTTCCAATCTGAAAAATGCCAAGGAAGAAATTATTGATATTTTAAATCCTTCAAAAGGAGAGATCTTAACGACTCAGCAGTCGGCGAGCCAATATCCTAATTATTTCAAAAAAAGCATTAAGTCTAATAAAGCAGAGGCAGTAACCAGTTTTGCCAATCCTTTTGAAAGTATTAAAGATGTTTACAAAGAAGTAATTACCTACAAAAGAAATGACGGAGTTACATTAACAGGTACCCTTTACCTTCCTGCCAACTACGACAGAAAAGCGAAAAAAGAAAAGCTTCCATTATTAATCTGGGCATATCCTACAGAGTATAAAGACAAAAATACAGCAGGACAGAATACTCAGAATCCTAATGATTTTACCTTCCCATATTACGGATCTTTCGTCTACTGGACGACAAAAGGATATGCTGTTTTGGATGACGCCGCTTTCCCTATAATCGGAGAAGGAAAGACTGAGCCGAATGATACATTCATCCCTCAGCTGGTTGCGAACGGAAGAGCAGCTATTGATGCGGTGGATCAGTTAGGCTATATCGACAGAACAAAAGTTGCGGTAGGAGGCCACTCATATGGTGCCTTTATGACGGCGAATCTTCTGACTCATTCCAAAGATTATGCCTGTGGAATTGCAAGGAGTGGTGCTTATAACAGAACATTGACACCATTCGGCTTCCAGAGCGAGCAGAGGAATTATTGGGATGTTCCGGAAATTTATAATACAATGTCTCCATTCATGAATGCTGACAAAATGAAAACTCCATTATTGTTGATTCACGGTGATGCAGATAATAACCCTGGAACTTTCACGTTGCAGACTGAAAGATATTTTCAGGCATTAAAAAACCTTGGAGCCCCTGTAAAAATGGTTCTTCTTCCTAAAGAAGCCCACGGATATCAGGCCAAAGAAAATATTTTCCACCTTCTATGGGAGCAGGATCAGTTTCTTGAGAAATGTCTGAAGAAATAATATAACAAAAAACTCGTTCAAACCTGAACGAGTTTTTTTATAAATAATTCAAAATCCCATTGATGCTTTTCAGTTCTAAAAAACGATCATGCTCCAAATGATGATTATGCTGTTCGTGGCTCCACGTAATATGATACGGAATATGGGCAGCAAATCCACCGATTTCCAGAACCGGAAGAATATCAGATTTTATGGAGTTTCCAAGCATCAGAAAATTTTTTGGCTGGCAGTCAAGGTGCTTTAATAATTTTTTGTAATCGGATTCTTTTTTATCACTCATGATTTCAATATGGTGAAAATAATCCTGAAGTCCGGATTTTTTAAGTTTTCTTTCCTGATCGAGAAGATCTCCTTTGGTAGCGATTACGAGTCTGTATTTTCCTTTGAGCTGGTCCAGTGTTTCGGTAACACCTTCTAATAATTCAATAGGCTTCTGAAGAAGCTCTTTTCCTATTTCAATTGTTTTATTAATGAGTTCCAGAGAAGCCGTATTTTCGGAAACCCTGCCGATTGTTTCAACCATACAAAGCATAAATCCTTTTACTCCATAGCCGTACAGGGGAAGGTTTTGCATTTCAGTTTTAAATAATTCCTGAGACACAGAGTGTTGCGGAAGATAGTTTTCAAGAAGAATGCAGAATTCTTTTTCTGCCTCCTGAAAATAAGGCTCGTTAACCCATAAAGTATCGTCTGCATCAAAAGCGATGGTCGTTATATCATTATTCATATTTAGTTTACTTTAGTTTTTGTAATTTTCTGCCGACAAAATTCAGTATAAAAAATAAAAAAGAAAAGGACAATTGTCCCAAAACAGAATATGCTACGTACGAATCCATTATTTTTAAACTATCTGGAAGAACTTTATCATAATCAGGAAAATAAAGAAAATATTGTTCTGAAGTCTTTTGATAAGGGTGAAAGAATATTGACGCAAAATGAAATTTCCTCAAAAATAATGCTTATTAAAAACGGAATTACAAAGTGCTATTTTGTCGAAGAAAATGACAAAGAGTATATTGTAGAGTTTTTAGGAAAAGGAGAAATCATCGGTGAAATTGAAGTGATTAAAAATGTCTCATGCCTTTGCAGTATTGAAGCGATGACGGAAGTGAGTGTTTATTCAATGACGATACCGTATTTTCAATCATTAATAAAAAGTGATCTGACTTTGAATAATTTATTGCTTGATGTTTTTGCAGAACGTATCGTGAATACTTCAAGCCGGGCATCTTATCAGCAGCTTCATACGACAGAACATACGTTGTCTCAGCTTCTTGAGCTTAAGTCTAAAGAAATGGAAATTTCAAAAGAAGATATGGCAGCATATTTGGGAATTACGGTAAGAAGTCTCAACAGGGCTTTAAAGGAGATAAAAGAGAGCAGTACTGAAGAATAAAAAAAATCTTCCTGTATCTTTGCAGAAAAATAGGTGGCCATCAATATGGAAGAATTAATATTCAGGAATGCAACCCCGGAAGACTTGCCAAAGATCGTTGAAATCTATAATTCTACCATTCCCTCAAGGATGGTAACCGCTGATACAGAAAATGTTTCCGTAGAGAGCAGACTGCAATGGTTTTATGATCACAATCCCGAAACAAGACCTCTCTGGATGATTCAGGATCAGGAAAAAAATATTATGGGGTGGGTAAGTTTTTCATCATTTTATGGAAGACCTGCATACAACGGGACTGTTGAAATGAGCATTTATATGGATGAAAACAGTCGTGGAAAAGGTTATGGCAAAAAAGTTTTGCAGTATTGTATTGATAATGCAGGCAAGTTTGGTATAAAAACGTTATTAGGATTTATTTTCTTACATAATGAACCCAGCCTGAAACTTTTCAGGCACTTTGGTTTCGAAAATTGGGGTGTTTTTCCTGATGTTGCGGTTTTGGATGGCGTTGAAAGGACACTGGTGATTTTAGGAAAGAAATTATAGCTAAAATATTTTGAACTGTGAAAAGATTAGAAAAAATATTTTTTAAAATTTTAGGTAGTAATTTGTCTATTATTTTAATAGCACTTTGTTCATTAACATCCATTAATTATTTTATATATTATCAATCATTCAATATTTCAATTTTTAGTTATATTACTATTAATGATTTATTATTTAATAGTTTAGAATTAATTTTTATAATTTTTTCTATAATATTTATTATTGAGATTTTTTTATTTACAATAGCTGTTGGTATTTATAATTTATATGAGAAAATTCTATTAATAAAAAGAAAAGAAACTATAAGATATTATAGACAAAATGAGAATTACAAAAGAAAAATTGAAAAAGTATTTGAAAAAGATTTTTATCTAAGGGTTAATCAGTTTAAATTAGGTATATCATTTATCTGTATGTTCTTGGTAATTCTAGCTCCTTATAGATATATTTTCATTCCCTCAGTTATTATTTATTTTTTATATAGACTTTTAAAATTTAATAAAGATGATAAAGGAAAAATGTGGAAGTTCTTTTCATATTTCTCTATAATAATTTTAACAATATCTTCATTAATCAATACAATTGATAATATTTATTTGAAGAAAAATTTTAAAGATAATTTTATTATAGAGTTTAAAGAAAATGAAATTTATTATTCAACTAAACAAACAAGAAGTAATTTGAATTATCTTGGAGAAACTTCAAGTCATTTATTCCTCTATGATCTTGATAGCCAAAATTCACTAATCTTTTTTAAAGAAAATATAATCCAATATAAGATTGAAAATAGAAATAAGAGACTAAGTATTTTAGATAGAGCAATTAATTTTATAGGAAGAAATGTTATTGGAAAAAATAAAGCGACCTAAAAAGATCGCCGGAAATGTAGAAATATTTAATTATTTTCAAATTTTGGAGCCTTATCTTTTTCAATATAGATATATCTGCTTTTAATTCCATTCTGAAGCATCGACTTTTTACTGTTAAGCTGTTCAATAGATTCTATCGTTTCATTTTTAAAAGAAGGTTTGTTCCCATTTTTTTATCCCTTCGGCTAGCATTCTTGTAGGGTTTTTATAAATATCCTCAATATACGCATTGAATTTTTCATTAGTTATGATGAGAGCCTGTTTGCCATAATGGGTCTCAAGAAAAGATTTTGTATCATACGTTTCTGCAAGTTTTATGTTCTTTACGAGCTTGTAAATGAAGTTCTTATCCACGTCTTCAATGATGAAAATCAATCCCGGAAGTCCACGGAATTTATAAGGCCCTTCCTTGATATTAATATCATTCGAAAACCAGGCAATCCAGCTTCTTCCTCCAAAAACAGCTGTTGCCTTTTGTAATTTATAGCCGTTATAATTCTGGATATCAGAAGATAAATTCCATTCTATTTCATCATCGGATTTTACAATAAAATATTCGAAAAAATCACGGTACTGAATATTTTTTGAAGAATTCGGTTTTCTTGTAATGAGCTGATCTGTTCTGGTGCTGTGTTTTGACACGATAGCCTGATGACTTTTATTGATAGAGTCGTTGTCTGCAAATTTTTTATCATAAAATTTTACAGATTCAGGGTTGATATCAAGATTCATAAGGCTTTTCTTGTAATCTTCCGTAGAATCTTTTCTGTATTGTAATTCGTAAATAAATCTGTTGGTCTGTGATTGATAAAAGAGTCCTGTACATAAACCTAACAGGAAAATAATTTTTCTCATTTAATTAAAGTGAAATAGCATAGTTATTAATCATTCAAAGATAATGAATTTGCTTTATGCAAGGAGATTCAAGAGTTTTTAATATAAAAAAAGCGATCCCTGAAGACCGCTTTTCTATTATAAATTCTGCTTTACTCTTTTCGCAGACATATTTAAAAATCGTTTGACCAGCATAACAGCAGAAACCGTTAATCCCAGTCCTAGGGCAATCCACATTCCGAAAGCTCCCATTTTTAACGTTACACAAAGGAAGTAGCCCAAAGGAATTGTAATAATCCAATAGGCGATAAAGGTATAAATAGAAGGTATTTTCACGTCCTGCAACCCTCTCAGCATTCCCAGTGCCGTCACCTGAATTCCGTCTGATAACTGAAATAAAGCAGCGATAATCATTAATTTTGAAGCGAGCGTGATCACTTCAACTTCTTCTTTTTTCGTAAAGAAAGTCGGTAGGATATTTCTTCCCAAAATGAAAACAATTCCACAGATAATCATGAAAATAAAGGCTATCTTCAGGTTATTGATACCTACTTTTCTTAACTCAACAAAATTCTGCTCACCCAGTTTTCTGCCAATCATCACGGTAGAGGCTACACTGAAACCGATACATAAATTAAAGGTAAATGAAGCCATACTCAACGCAATTTGATGTGAAGCGATATCATGAGCTGAAATCAAACCACAGATAAAAGCTGCTCCTGCAAAAGCCGTCACTTCAAAGAACATTTGCAAAGCAGTCGGGAAGCCAAGTCTTACCATTTTTTCAAACATTTCTTTCGTGAAAACCTGCATTTTCAATGAAAAGTCTTTGATGTATTGTCTTGTTTTCTTCTCTTTTAAAAGGACATAATACAAGAAAACCACCATGAAAACTCGGGCGATTAAACTTGCCAAGGCAGATCCTTTTACTCCCATTTCCGGAAAAATCCAGAGCCCCTTAATGAAAACATAATTTAATACGATATTAATAACATTGGCGATGATTGTAGCTTTCGTTACACCAATAGTATATGAAAGTCCTTCCGAAACCTCTCTTAATGTCTGAAAAGCCATAAAAGGAACAATACTGATCGCCATAATGCCTAAGAAGTTAACTGTATCAGGTACAATTTTCTCAGGCTGACCGGAATGATAGAGTAGAGGAAGTCCCAAAAGAAGGACGCCCATTAAAATAATTCCGACGGTCATATTAATAACAAATCCATGGCTGAAAACCGAGTTGATTGTTTTATGATCACCCTTGGAGTGCGCTTCTGAAACCAGCGGCGGAATGGCAAAAGAAAATCCCAATGCCAGAACAAACATTGAGAAAAATACTGCATTCCCTAAAGAAACAGACGCAAGGGCATCGGCACCTAATAGTTTTCCGACAATAATATTGTCGAACAGATTCACCGAGACCTGCCCCACCTGCGTCAACATCACAGGAAGAGCTAGTGTCAGGCATTCTTTTGTATAGTTTTTATTTAAAAAGTTCATAATCGTTTATATTCATATAGTTTAATTCAAAAAAAAAGATTTGCAGTGTAAAACTGCAAATCTTTATATAGTTAAAATAATATCATTATTATTTCCTTACAAAACTTGCAACGTCTTCGGCAGAAACAGTGTTTCCTCCTAAAATAATTAACCTCTCTACAACGTTTCTTAATTCTCTGATATTTCCGGTCCACGAAAGAGCTTTTAGCGCTTCAATAGCCTTATCATCAAATTTTTTCACGGCAGTACCGTGCTCGTCAGAAATCAGTCCCGAAAAATGATCTACCAACATTTTGATATCTTCTTTTCTTTCATCCAAAGGCGGTACATAGATTTCAATTACAGAAAGTCTGTGATAAAGGTCTTCTCTGAATCTTCCGGCTTCAATTTCCACCTGCATATTTTTATTGGTTGCCGCAAGTACTCTTACATCAACCTTTATTTCCTTATCGCTTCCCACAGGAGAAACTTTGCTTTCCTGTAAAGCTCTTAAAACCTTTGCCTGAGCAATTAAGCTCATGTCACCGATCTCATCAAGGAAAATTGTACCTCCGTTAGCCTGTTCGAATTTCCCCTGCTTATCTTTAATAGCTCCTGTAAAAGAACCTTTAACGTGTCCGAATAATTCAGACTCGATCAACTCAGAAGGAATAGCCGCACAGTTTACCTCTACCATCGGGCCTCTCGCTCTGTCACTTTGATTGTGAATTGCGTGAGCCACCAACTCTTTTCCGGCACCATTCGGTCCTGTGATTAATACTCTGGCATCAGAAGCTGCTACCTTTTCGATCATATCCTGAATCTTTTGCAAACCTGCAGATTCACCAATCATCTGATACTTTTTATTAACTTTTTTCTTTAAAGTTTTATTTTCTGTTTGAAGATTTTTGTTTTCTTTCTTCAGGGTTTCTTTAGCCAAAGCATTTTTAACGCTTGTGATCAAACGGTTAATATCAATTGGCTTGGAAATGAAGTCGTATGCACCATCTCTTAAGCAAGATACAGCTGAATCTATGTCTGCGTGTCCGGAGATCATAATAAAAGTACTTTCAGGCTTCAGCATTAAGCTTTGCTTTAAAAGTTCAGTTCCGGAAAGTTTAGGCATTTTTATATCAGAAATGACCAACGCGAAGTCTTCTTTTTCAATATGTTTGTAACCTTCTAGGCCGTCTTCGGCGATAACAAATTCATAGTCAGTTAGTTCATCAGAAAGAATACTGTGAAGTACTCCTGAGATTGCTTTTTCGTCTTCTACAATAAGGATTTTTTGCATAGTTGCAAATTTAGATTTTTTGATTGAATTATTAGCAAAAACTGTACCTAAATCGAAGGATTTGAATAATCTCTTCTGCCGAAAATTGCTGATCCTACTCTCACAGAATTGGCACCGCATTCAATGGCTATCGGAAAATCATCACTCATTCCCATAGATAATGTTTTTAGTGACTTAAGTTGATTTAACTCATCAAAAATTCTTTTTAGGATTAAAAATTCCTTTTTAACCTGATCTTTATCGTCTGTAAAAGTAGCCATACCCATCAGTCCGGTAATTTCAACATTCGGAAAATTTCCGTTGATGTATTTTTGAAATAAGTCTTTTGCTTCTTCAGTTTCCAGTCCGAATTTGCTTTCTTCTTCTGCAATTTTCACCTGAAGTAAGACCTTTATATTACGGCTGTGTTTGGCTGCCTCTTTATCAATTTCTTTAATAAGTTTTTCAGAATCCACACTTTGGATGGTATCTACAAATTCAGCAATATATTTCACTTTATTCGTTTGCAGGTGCCCGATTAAATGCCATTGAATATCTTTCGGGAGCAGCGGATATTTTTCTATAACTTCCTGAACTTTATTTTCACCAAATACTCTTTGCCCTAAATCATAAACTTCCTGAATAGCTGATACAGGGTGTGTTTTTGATACAGCAACCAATTGCACACCGTCCGGAAGCTGATTTTTTATATCGTTATAATGTTCTTGAATACTCATAAATGCAAATTTCTGAATTTTAAAGACGAAAAGCTAGTAAAAAACAATTTTAGTTTATAGCTGATTGTTTTTAGTTGATAGATAATTATTTTATAACGCGTTTCGACTCCGCTCAACGTGACTTACCAGAAATTAATTGTTATAATAAAACGGTTAGTATTAGTGATGTCATGCTGAGCAGAGTCGAAGCATTTATACCTATTTAAGATTAGTTCAAAACCTCATTAATCTTCGGATATTCAGAGATTTTTCTGAACACAAACCGATTGGTTTTCTGTAATTTTTCAATAAATAAATCCAGCTCGTTCACAGAATCAGTATCTGTTAAATACTGATCATGAGTTAAAAAAACAAGATGTCTGGATGTTTTTTCCAAATCATTAAAGAAAATGCTGTCTACTTTTTTAAGCATGGCTTCGTGGTTTCCTTTCAAGGCCATTTTATTGGACGGTTTCCATTCCAAATCCCAACCGATTACTTTATAGCCGGCTTTTTTCAGACTGTTGGCTGCTTCAGTTGAGCTTTTAAGATCAGTAACCGTAATATTATTCAGTCTCCATATATTTCTTCCCGGAGTCCTGGCGATTTTATCGTACAGTTTCAAACTGTCTTTGGCAGCGTCAAAATCCTGGACTACAGCCATCGGGTTTTTATAAAAATCAGTGTATTTATTATGAGCATGAGTAAAACTGTGGTTGGCCAATTCTACCAATTGATCTTGTCTTAAAAGCTCAAGATCCTCTTTTTGCTTTTTGCTTCCATAGGCGTGTTTTCCGACCAGGAAGGCGGTTGCACAGATATTTCTTTTGTGTAGAATTTTAAGAAGATTTTCGGTTCCGCGATTAGGACCGTCGTCAAAGGTAAGATAGATTACTCTTTTATCAGAAGTAACGTTTTCATCATCAATTTTGGGGACAATTTTTGCGGTGGGATCGTTTTTGGAAATTATCTTTTCAGATTCTTTCTTGTCTTTTTCCTGATTACAGCTGTGAAATAAAATTGAAGTTGCACTCATCAATGCAAACATCCCAAGAAAAGTCGTATTTCTGGACTTTTCCGCAAAAGTTTTTGTCATAAAATTTAATGGAATTTATTTGTTAAAAATCGTTAATTTTTCCAAATAATTCTTAACAAAATGCATGCCGATTTTATTGAAATTTCACTTTTTAAGGATATTTTAATAACTTTATTTTGAGTTGGCTTTTAATCGAGTATTTTCTTCAGATACAACGAATTATTAATAGCTGCAGTTCCCCAGGTATTATTGAAAAAGATAAATGTTTTATGTTGTGCTTTTTTGATTTTTTCAGCCAAAATACTAAGAAATTCTTCAGAGTATTCTGATTTGTACAGAATAGGTTTTCCGTGAAGACGATAATATAAAACCTCAGGATGATTAATGATCATTTCTTCGGGTAAATTTCCCGGAAAACTAACTCCTGAAAAAACAATGTAATTCTTTCTTAAAAGATTAAAAATTTCTTCTTGCCACCAGGATTCATGGCGAAATTCTATAACATTTAAAAAATCATCATTAAGGTTATTGAGAATAAGATCAATATTCTCCTGAGTGTTCTTAAAAGAGGGCGGAAACTGATAAAGAAACCCTGAAAGTTTTTCTTTTAAGCCGGATTGGATATGGTCACAAAATTCTGAAATGTCTTTTTTACAATCCTTCAGTCGTTTTTCATGAGAAATTGCTTTTGGAATTTTAATGAAAAATTTAAAATCTTCAGGAGTTTCATCAAACCATTTCAGTAAAGTTTTTTCTGTGGGCTTTCTATAAAACGTGGAATTAATTTCAACACTGTTGAATGTTTGGGAATATAAGGTGAGAAAATCTTTACTTTTCGAATCTTCGGGATACAATGATCCTTTCCAATCATTATTGTAAAAACCTGAGCATCCGACGTAAAGATTTTCTTTTTTCACTCTAATTTATTTTAAACTAGTATTTATACAAATCAGAATCCAATCTGTTATTATCTTTTTTTAAATTGTCTTTAAACTGTTTTTCATTATTTCTCATAGCTTCGTTTGCATCTATTTTCTTTCCGGTTGCCCCGTCTACAAAATTAAAGTTAGGGTTTCCTTGTGCATCATTTCCCGATGTTGCAATTCTTTGTTTTGTCACTTTATTCGGGTCTTGTACATATTCTCGCCACAGTTTATTAAACTTATCATTATTTACAGCAATTTCTTTGTCTGGCTTATTACTGAAAATAGGTTCTTTGTTAATAGTTTTATTAGCGATTAAGGTCATAACATGGCTTTGTGTTTTATCTTCCAGTTTGACAATTAGTCCCGGCAAGCCATAGAATTTATAAGGTCCATCCTGAAAAGGTAAATCCGTACAAAACCATGCTATCCATGATCTTCCTAAATAATTTGTTGTTGCTTTTTGAGCATTGTAGTTTCCTGTTTTTTTCTTTTCCGGAAATATTTTCCAAACAGGTTTTTTATCTTCTTCTATTTTATAAAAATCTAAACTCAGCGAGGTATGCAGATAGGTATTATAATTAGGGTATTCTTTAGTTACTTTGCTTCGAACTACCCCTTTGTAATTACTGTTGGGCTTTGCAAATGCCATCAGATTCTTAGTGTCTGTTTGTTTTTCAAATTCAGCATTTATAATAGAATCCGTTACAAAAATATCATAGCTGTAATATTTGGATCCTTTGCTGTCAACATCCAGAAACATGAGCTCTTTCGTAATATTTGCTTTATTTGTAGAATCTTTAATAAATTGATATTCATAGGCAAAACGTTGAACCTGTGCTGTATACAATGCACAAAACAATACAAAAAGAAATGTGTATTTTTTCATAATTAATTTTAAGTTATTAAGCTATCAGTTTTAATTTTTTAAAAATAACTTTTTTCTTATTGTTAATTATAAATTTTTCACATTATTTCTATTTGATATCTAAATTTACAGAGTTCAGTCGTAATGAATTTAAAATCACAGATAAAGAACTGAAGCTCATCGCTGCTGCTGCAATCATCGGAGATAACAGAATTCCAAAAAATGGATACAATAATCCTGCCGCAACCGGAACTCCCAAAACATTATAAATAAATGCAAAAAACAGGTTTTCTTTAATGTTTTTTAATAATTTCTCACTTAGCAATTTAGCTTTGGTTACTCCTAAAATATCACCTTTCAACAACGTAATTTCTGCGCTTTCAATAGCAGCATCGGTTCCGGTACCCATTGCAATACCGATATTAGCCTGAGCCAGAGCAGGGGAGTCATTGATTCCGTCACCGGTCATAGCGACTACTTTTCCTTGTTGCTGGAGTTTTTTAACCTCATTTAATTTATCTTCGGGAAGGCAGTTAGCCTTAAAATGTTTGATTCCAAGCTCTTCAGCTACAGCTTTAGCAGTATGCTCATTGTCACCTGTCATCATAATAATATCAATGCCTTCACTTAGTAACTGCTGAACAGCCTGTCTGGAACTTTCTTTGATTTTATCCGTAAAGCTTATAAACCCTAAGACATCCTTATTCTGCGCAATATAGGAGATCGTGTGGGCCTTTGACTGAATCTCTGTAGCTTTTTGCTTAATATCTTCAGGAATTGAAATCTGATGTGAAATTAAAAGACTTTCGTTTCCTAAATAAACTGTTTTACCATCAATATTACCTATTACACCTTTTCCGGAAATGTTTTCAAATTTCTCCACTTTTTCAGGAGATATATTTTCGCTTTTTGCTTTTTTAATAACAGCATTTGACAAAGGGTGTTCCGAATTTTGATTTAAAGAATAAGCCAGTTTTAAAATTAAATTTTGATCATTATTCCCCGTTTCAATATGCTCAACGGATGGCTTTCCTTCTGTTAAAGTTCCTGTTTTATCGGTAATTAAAACATTTACTTTATTCATCTGCTCAAGTGCGTCTGCATTTTTAATTAAAATACCGTTTTTTGCTCCTTTTCCGATTCCAACCATCAGAGACATTGGGGTGGCAAGACCGAGAGCGCATGGGCAGGCAACGATAAGAACAGCAACTGCATTTACAAAAGCAAACAGCGTTTTTTGACCTTCCGGACCGAATATCTGCCATAAAATAAAGGTTGCAATTGCAATAATGATGACAGCAGGTACAAAAACTTTGGCTACTTTGTCGGTCAGTTTCTGAATCGGGGCTTTGCTGCGGCTCGCTTCATTCACCATTTTTATGATCTGGGAAAGCAGAGTTTCATCGCCTACTTTTTCGGCTTTCATGATAAAGGTCTGATTCCCGTTGATGGTTCCTGAGGTTACTTTGTCATCAATATTCTTTTCAACAGGGATTGGTTCTCCGGTGATCATGCTTTCATCAACAATCGAATTGCCCTCTGTAATTTTTCCGTCGACAGGTATTTTTTCACCTGGTTTTACCCTTAACAAGTCTCCGATTTTAACTTGTGACAATAAAACTTTTTTATCCTCTCCATTGATGATTAAATTAGCTTCATCCGGAGATAAATTCATCAGTTCACGGATGGCATTTCCTGTCTTTTTGTGAGCTGCCGCTTCCATTAACTGCCCCAGAATAACAAGGGTTAAAATAACACAGACTGCCTCAAAATACAACGGTATTTCGTGGTTGTGGCCTCGGATTTCATGAGGAATGATGTCTGGAAAAGCTAAAGCTACCAAACTGAAAATGAAGGCTGCTGCAACTCCAAGTACAATTAAACTAAACATGTTCAGATTCCAGGTTTTGAAAGAAACCCAGCCTCTTTTCATCAAAAACCATCCTGAATAGAATAAAACAGGAAGTGTCAAAATCAATTCAAAAATCCCCTGAATCTGATGATTAAAAGGGAAATCGATAAACATTCCGCCCATTGACAGGATAAATACAGGAACGGTGAAGGCTAAGGAAATAATAAATTTTCTTTTTAGAATGGTATACGTTTCATCTTCTTCCTCGTCTTTATCGGGCATTCTTACCAAATCCATTCCGCAAATAGGGCAGTCTCCAGGTTCGTCTCTGATAATTTCAGGATGCATGGGGCAAGTGTACTTTGCGGTCTTCTTCTCAGGATATTTCACCAGGTCCATTCCGCAGATAGGACAGCCTACATTAGTATCATATACTTTGTCGCCTTCGCAGTACATCGGGCAAAAGTACTTTCCTGCCATTTCTTCGGTTACCTTCGGAGCTTCATGGTGATGATGATTGTGAGAATGATGTTCGTGGGAGGGGAATGACGAATTTTTAACCAAATCTTCAGTTATTTCTTCTAAATGCATATGACAAACGGGACAATCTCCCTTTTCATCATAGATTGTATCACTTTCACAGAACATCGGACAATAATATTTCCCAATATGATCTTTGAAGTTTTCAGGAAGGTGTGTTGAAGAATAAGTAGGTTTAAAATTAGGATCTTTAGCGTGTTTTTCTTCAATAGGAATCAGATACATATTGCAGACAGGACATCTTTTTCCTTGTTGGAAATAGACTTTATCACCTTCGCATTCCATCGGACAATAATAAACAGAAGATGGTGATACCCGGTCTTGTGGTTTTACAAAAGTTGTGTCTGGATTATTCGGATCTTCCAGCTGGTAGTTTCCGATTTCTTTGAGTGCTTTATTTAAAGTATTTAATTCAAATTCTTTATCGGAAGTGATAGTTACTTTGCTGTTTTCAAGATCTACATCAGCCGTAATACCTTCAAGGCTGTTAAGCTTTTCAGAAATTTTTTTCTGGCAGCCTGAACAGGTCATTCCGAGAACTTTATATTGTTTTTTCATGATCCTTTTAATTTATACTACAAATTTCCAAATTTCAATTTGAAGGCTGTTATAAATTTAAGGATAATGTTTATAGAATTCTGTTTGACCTTAAGAGTGGGAATCCGTAGGGATTTAGAGACTGAGAGAGTGGAAACTTTTCTCGCACAGATTTTACAGATTATCATGAGAAATAAACATTCAAGAAGCTGTAAAATCTGCAGGAGTTTTATTTTAAAAAGAATCTAAAGGTTTACGGTTGTGAACTTTCAGTTTTTTGAATTCGGTAGGAGTGAAGCCTGTGCTGTTTCGAAATTGTGATGATAAATGCTGCACGCTTTTATAGCCCAATTTTCCTGCAATTTCCGTCAGGGTAAATTCATTATATAAAAGCAGTTCTTTTACCTTTTCTATTTTTTGAAGAATAAAGAACTGTTCCAGTGTAATATTTTCGTTTTGTGAAAACGTTTTGGAAAGCGAGCTGTAGTCTTTATGAAATGCCGAACTTAAAAATTCGGATAAAAGAAAATTTTCAGCAATATCCAGTTCGCTGATTTTTACAATAATTAAATTTTTAATTTTCTCTATAAGTTGATGTGAAGAATCTTTTATTCTTTCAAATCCTGTTTTTATCAGAATTTCTTCAATAGAATCAAGGTCTTCTTCGGAAATATCCGTTTCCGTTTCTACTTCGCCTAAATTAATGGATTTAACCTGAATGTTATTTTCACCGAAAATAGCAGAAACAGCAGAAATACATCTGCCACAAACCATATTCTTTATGAAAATTTTCATAGCTGACTGTTTAGCCGGTCTTTGACAAATTCAACCTGAGTTTTACCGTGCGCCGCAGGATTTCCATCTTCACCAAGATTTACCATAACGATTCTGTCAACCGTAATAATGGTCTGGTGAGTCATTTTATTTCTGACTTCACAAGCCAATGTAATGGATGTAGATCCGAATTTTATCACCTCAATACCTATTTCCACAATATCACCCTGTTTTGCCGAACTTACGAAATTGATTTCTGAAATAAATTTTGTAACAACCTTTGTATTTTCCAATTGAATAATGGCATAAAGCGCAGCTTCTTCATCAATCCATTGCAGTAATCTTCCTCCAAAAAGTGAATGATTGGGGTTAAGATCTTCCGGTTTTACCCATTTTCTAGTGTGATAATTCATGTGTTTATTTTTTTGCATGACAAATTTAGCGTTTAAAACTGGCTTTATCAAACCTAGGGGATTTACTTATCTTAAAAGGATTATTTATTTTCTCAATCATCTTCGGATACCATTGACTAAAACGATCTTATTATGCCATTTTTCCGGATTGAATTTTATGCAATAAAATATTAAAAAAAATGTTTTGATTTGAAAATTTTAATTGTATCTTGCGATAGTTTATATTTGGAATCAATATTTGTTCATTAATTTATGTTGTTTTTCTTTTATATACCAAATTTTTATTAATTTTTTAATTTTATTTAAAATGAACATTTTTGTTTCAAACATCAATTACGCAACTAAAGAATATGAGTTGCACGATTTATTTGCTGAATTTGGCGATGTAACATCTGCTAAAATTGTTACGGACAGAGAAACTGGCCGTTCAAGAGGTTTTGGTTTCGTAGAAATGGGTGACGAAGAAGGTGCACAAGCTATCGAAGCGCTTAATCAGAAAGAATTCAACGGAAAAACTCTTAACGTATCTGAAGCTAAGCCAAGAGAAGAGAAGCCAAGAAGAAGTTTCGATAACAACAGAGGTGGTGGTTATGGAAACAACAGAGGTGGAAACGGTGGCGGTGGCTACGGTGGTGGAAATCGTAGCGGCGGTGGCGGTTACGGTGGTGGAAACAACCGTGGCGGTGGAAATCGTTATTAAAAAATATAAGCGGCTTTTGAGCCGCTTTTTTTATGGATATACCTTATTATATAGTTCAATTATAATTATATATAGAGCTTAACATAATATCTTTCCTGCCAATATTAGCGCTTTTTTTTTGGTTAACTTGCAGAAAATTCGTAAGTTAACGTAAAATTTAAGAACTAATATTATGAGAAAAAAATTACTTTTAGCATTATTTGCAATTCCAATCATTGCGAATGCGCAGTTTTTCCAGAATTTTGATGCCTCAACAACACTTCCTGCGGGTTGGACTGCCCTTAACGGAGGCGATACCAATACCTGGGCAATTGTAGATTACACCGGCGGAACAATCAGTGCTTACAGTGGAACAAATACAGCTTCCATAGGATATGGCTCTACTGCCCATGATGATTATCTGGTGACGCCGGCTATTACGGTGACGGCGGGAGTGAGCGACTTCCTTTCTTTCTACGCACGAAGCAGGGATCCTCTTTATCCGGAAACAATCAGTGTGAAAGTATCAACGACTACACCTACTGCTGCTGCATTCACAAATACGTTAGCTGCTTCTGTTGCTCCGGCGAGTGGAGCCAGCTTCTACAGATACACTTATGATCTGTCAGCATATGTAGGACAAACAATCTACATTGGTTTTTATTCTTCTACAACGGATATGTTCTTTTTTGACATAGATGATGTTTTTAATGGAGCTGCACCTTCTTGTGATGTTCCGTCTTCTATCGTTGTAAATAATGTAAATTCCAATTCTGCTAATGTAAGCTGGACTGCTTCATCTACTGCAGGCGCTACTTATCAGATTGAGTATGGAGCAACAGGCTTCACTCAGGGCACCGGAATCATTATTAATTCTAATACTCCTTCCGCAACGATTTCGCCTCTTAGTGCTTCTACAGCCTATCAGTTTTATGTAAGATCCAACTGTGCTGCAAATGGCTTCAGTGCGTGGTCGACAGTTCAGTCTTTCTCAACAACTTGTGCTGCAATAGCTACCTTCCCGTACACTCAAAACTTTGATAACGCTACAATACCTTCTTGTTGGGCAAATGAAGCTGTAGCAGGAGGCGGAACAGCTATCTGGGCATATGTTACAGCGAACGGAAACAGTAGTATTACTCCTAAATCTGCTCCTAGAATGGCAGAATTCAGAACCGCAACAGCTGGGAATAAAGCTAAATTACTAATGCCGCCATTAAATATTTCCGGACTTGCTACGCCTGAGTTGAGATTTAGCTTGGCAAACGTAAACTGGTTTGGTGATATTGATGAATTGAGAATTTTCTACAAAGCCAATCCTGGTGATGCATGGACACAGATAGGAAGTTCTTATACGACAGAAAATGCAGCCTGGCTTGATGTAAGCATTCCTTTACCTAATAAATCTGCTAACTATATGATTGCTTTTGAAGGTACATCCAACTGGGCAAGAGGTATTGATGTAGACAATGTATCTGTAGTGGATGCGTCTGTGGTATTGGGTGTAAATGATCTTGTGAAAAATAATAATGATGTAAAAGTATATCCAAACCCTGCAAGAGATATTGTAAATATTACTACCGATAAAAAAGTGAATAGTATTGAAATATTCTCATTAACAGGACAGCTGATAAAAACAGTAAACAAAGATTCAAAACAGATTAATGTTTCTGAACTGAAAAACGGTGTTTATCTTTTAAGAGTAAAATCTGAAGGATCAGATCAGTCATTCAAAATTGTTAAAGAATAATATTTCTGTTCATATACAAATAGAAAAGCGGCTTAAAAGCCGCTTTTTTTATGATTACTTTATATCTTTTTTCTTCTTTTTCTTTTTTTCTTTCCCCTTTTTATCCTTTTTAGGATTTAAAATTTCATTAGCTAACTCAAGTTTAGGCTCTTTTATTCTGGTCGGTTTTATTTCAATTTTCAAATCAAAATATCCTTTTAAATCTTCTTGGGAAATTAATTTTTCATTCAGTAATAACTCTAATATTTCTTTTCCGGAATTATTGAAAAAATTAAGAGAAAGTTCTTTTAATAAAAATTTTCTGTACTCTTCATGAGGAACGGTAACATTGTATTTAAAAATTCTTCCTTCCTTTGCGGTTGATAAATATCCTTTTTCAACTAATATTTTCAAGTACGTGGAGACTGTATTCTGGTGAGGTTTAGGTTCCGGATGATGCTCCATAATGTCCTTTAAATAAAACGATTCCAGCTTCCATAATAGCTTCATTAAATTTTCTTCGGCAGAGGTAAGATGATTTATTTTCATAGAATGTTCTTAATGTTGAAATTGTATGTTGCAATAAAGGTAAAGAAAAGATACCATAAAAGCAATTCCGGCGCCCATCAGGACTTCCTTTACAGTATGTCTTTTCAAAATTATCCGGGTGATTCCTACCAGTATGGCAATTCCCAGCCAGATGATTCCTATTTTTATATTAAGAGCAAAAAATAAGGCCGCTACAAATATATTGAACGAAGTATGCATCGAGCTTTTGATAAAATAATTACTGATCTGCATGGCAAAAAGCAGGATCAAAATAAAAAGCATGACAAAATCAATATATCCGTTTTTAAAATAATTATACACAATATAAGCGATGACACAAACTGCAATAAAAACATATAAAGTCTTTCTCTGTACCCGATTGGAAACATCCATATTGGTATATCTTCCTGTTTTTACATTCCATACCAGCCACGCAACCACAGGAATTATAATCATTAATAGAACGGGAAGAAAGTAGGTAATTGAGTCATGTAAGGAATAATTTCTTGAGCTCATATAAACGAAAAATATAAACAAAGAAACCAAAGGATTGAAAAAATCGGATATTATTTTTGAAATTTTATGTAATAATGAAGGCTGTTTTTCTTCCATAATTAAGTTTGATCATGTAAATATAATATTATAACTAAAAAAACAATTGGTCTATATACAATAAAAACAAAGTTTTTTTTATAATTTTGCTCAACTATTTCATAATAAATAAGCAAAGGCTAACACATGAAAGAATTTTCTAAAGAGGTATACCTGAAGTGGTATGAAGATATGACAATGTGGAGAAGGTTTGAAGACAAGTGCCGTTCTCTTTATTTAAAACAAAAAATCAGAGGTTTTTTACATTTGTACAATGGTCAGGAGGCGATCCCTGCTGGTTTCACGCATGCAATGGATTTAACTAAAGATAGTATGATCACTGCTTACAGATGCCACATCCATCCAATGGCGATGGGAGTAGATCCTAAGAGAATCATGGCGGAACTTTGTGGTAAAGCTACAGGAACGTCAGGAGGTATGGGTGGATCTATGCACATTTTCAGCAAAGAACATAGATTTTACGGAGGTCACGGTATCGTAGGAGGACAAATTCCTTTAGGAGCCGGTATCGCTTTCGCAGATAAGTTCTTTGACAGAAAAGCTGTAAATATCTGCTTCTTCGGAGATGGAGCGGCTAGACAGGGTTCATTACATGAAACGTTTAACATGGCGATGAACTGGAAGTTACCAGTAATTTTTGTTGTTGAAAACAACCAGTATGCAATGGGTACTTCTGTTAAAAGAACAGCTAATCACGAAGATATCTACAAACTGGGATTAGGATACGAAATGCCTTGTCTTGCTGTAGATGCGATGGATCCTGAAAAAGTAGCTGAAGCTGCTTACGAAGCTATCGAAAGAGCAAGAAGAGGAGACGGACCAACTTTCATCGAGGCCAGAACATACCGTTACAGAGGTCACTCTATGTCTGATGCTGAGCCTTACAGATCTAAAGAAGAAGTTGCTCTTCACAAAAACGATGACCCTATTGAATTGATCAAACACAGAATTTTATCAAACAACTGGGCTACTGAAGAGGAATTGGAAGCTACGGATAACAAATCAAGAGACTTTGTTGAAGAATGTATCGAATTCATGGAAAACTCTCCGTATCCGGATCCAGAGAAAGTATATGAGTACGTTTATGCTCAGGAAAATTATCCATTCTTAGATAAATTAGAAAACTAATAATAATTTGCTGATAGGATGATATGGTGTGTTATTTTTTAACTTTCACTTTTATTATCATCACTTCATCACATTAACAAATTAAAAATTAAATTATGGCAGAAGTTATTACAATGCCACGTCTTTCCGATACAATGACGGAAGGTAAGGTGGCAAAATGGCATAAAAAAGTAGGCGATAAAGTAAAAGAAGGAGATATTTTAGCTGAAATTGAAACAGATAAAGCTGTTCAGGATTTCGAATCTGAGATGGAGGGAACTCTTTTATACGTAGGTGTAGAAGAAGGTGCTGCTGCTGCTGTAGATTCCGTTTTGGCAATTATCGGTAATGAAGGAGAAGATATTTCAGGATTGACGGGTGGAGCTGCTGCTCCGGCTGCGGGTGGTTCTGAAGAAAAAAAATCTGAAGAAGAATCTAAAACAGAAAATAATTCTACAAGCGTAGAGCAGGCTTCTGCGGAAGTGCCTGCAGGAGTAGAAGTGATCACAATGCCAAGACTTTCTGATACAATGACAGAAGGAAAAGTAGCGAAGTGGCACAAAAATGTTGGTGATACAGTAAAAGAAGGTGATCTTCTTGCTGAGATCGAAACAGATAAGGCAGTTCAGGATTTTGAATCCGAATTCAATGGGGTTTTATTAAAGCAAGGTGTTGAAGAAGGTGGTGCTGCTCCGGTTGATTCCGTATTGGCGATCATCGGACCTGAAGGAACGGATGTTTCAGGAGTTGGTGCTCCTAAAGCTGCTGCTGAAACAACACAAAAGCCAGCTGAACAAAAAGCTGAAGCTCCGAAACAAACAACTGATAACCAAAAACCTGCAACCAGCAACAATGAAAGAGTTGCAATTTCTCCTTTAGCGAAGAAAATAGCGCAGGAAAAAGGTGTTGATATTCATAGTGTTCAGGGTTCTGGTGAAAACGGAAGAATCGTTAAAAAGGATATTCAAAACTATCAGCCATCTGCGAAATCTGCTGCTTCTGCATCAACGGCAAGTCCTGCTGCTGCTCAGGTTGCATTAAGCTTCGTACAGGGTGAAGATACAGAAACTCCAAACTCACAGGTAAGAAATATCATCGCGAAACGTCTTGCTGAAAGTAAATTCTCTGCTCCTCACTATTACTTAATGGTGGAGATCAATATGGATAAAGCAATTGAGGCCAGAAAAGAAATCAATTCTTTACCTGATACAAAAATTTCTTTCAATGATATGATCATTAAAGCGACTGCAGTTGCTTTAAGAAAACACCCGCAGGTAAATTCTAGCTGGGCAGGTGATAAGATCATTCACAGAGGAAACATCAATGTAGGAGTGGCTGTTGCAATTCCTGACGGATTGGTGGTTCCTGTTCTTAAGAATACTGACCAGATGAACTATACTCAGATTTCTGCTGCTGTAAAAGATATGGCGGCAAGAGCTAAGAATAAAGGTCTTAAGGCAAACGAAATGGAAGGTTCTACATTCTCTATCTCAAACCTGGGGATGTTCGGAATTGAAACATTTACAAGTATTATCAATCAGCCAAACTCTGCAATCCTTTCAGTGGGAGCAATTATCGAGAAACCAATTGTGAAAAATGGTCAGATCGTAGTTGGAAACATCATGAAGCTTTCATTAGCTTGTGACCACAGAGTGGTAGATGGTGCTACAGGTGCTCAATTCTTACAGACATTAAAAACATATTTAGAAAGTCCTTTAACTTTGTTACTGTAATTTCTAAATTTTTTAAAATACAAAACCTCTCAATTTTGGGAGGTTTTTTGTTTTAAATTATACTTAAAAAATGCTTCGACTCCCCTCAGCCTGACATCTCTAATACTCTCCGATTATTCAACAATAATATATAATTACATAATGTAAGAACAGTTGGTATTTGCAGGGTCATGCTGGGCTTGTCGAAGCATCTTAAACACTTATGCTAAATTAAAAATTCAAATTCACCACTCACAAATCCATTTAAAATTATTCAATATTTCAAATCAAATCACTATTTTTGAGTCATGATTAAAGCAAGGAATATCCATAAATCATATGGGAATTTAGAAGTGTTAAAAGGCGTTGATATTCATATCAAAACAGGAGAGGTTGTTTCTATTGTCGGAGAATCAGGAGCGGGAAAATCTACACTTTTACAGATTTTAGGAACATTGGATTTACCTTCAAATTCCAAAAATTTTGATACTGAAATTGAAATTGCCGGAGAGTCGTTTATCAATATGAATGACAAACAGCTTTCTAGATTCAGAAACCAGAATATAGGTTTTGTATTTCAGTTTCACCAGTTGCTTCCGGAATTTACGGCTTTAGAAAACGTCCTTTTACCTACAAAAATTGCTGGAGCCAATGAAAAAGAAGCATTAGACAAGGCATATGCTCTATTTGAAGATCTTAAAATCGAACAGAGACTGCATCATAAGCCTAATCAGTTGTCAGGTGGGGAAGCCCAGAGAGTCGCTGTGGCAAGAGCTTTAATTAATTCACCGAAAATTATTTTTGCTGATGAGCCTACTGGAAATTTAGATTCCAAAAATGCAGATGATTTACATCGGTTATTCTTTGATTTAAGAGATAAATACGACCAGACTTTCGTGATTGTAACCCACAATCCGAACCTTGCTGAGATTACCGACAGAAAATTGGTTATGAAGGACGGAATGATCATCGAATAAAAATTCGATAAATGATGAAACATTTCCTTTTCTTTTTTCTTTTTATCATTTCCTGTTCAAAATTTGAATCTCAGGCAAATAACGCTGTTGATTATTTACCGAAATCGAAAATTCTGGAAATTAAAAACTATCTTAAAGGGAAAAATTATAATCAGGATTTGGCAGTTTTTATCAATTTTAAAATTCATTCAGGAAAATACAGGTATTTTGTTTACGATCTGAAAAATGATAAAGTTTTGCAGAAAGCGGTTGTTGCCCATGGAGAAGGATCAGTAGTGAAAAATTCTGACAATTTGCAGTTCAGCAATACAGACGGATCACATCAGTCATCTTTAGGGAAATATGAAATTAGAGAAAGCTACAACGGAAAATTCGGAAAAGCTTATCGTTTGAATGGCTTAGACGAAACCAACAGTAATGCTATGTCAAGAGCGATTGTTCTTCATTCTTATTACTGTGTTTCTGATAAGGAATCTACAAATTCCGCCTGTTTAAGTTTTGGCTGTCCGATGCTTTCACAAAATGCTTTTAACCACTCTGCAAAATATATTGATCAATCTGAACAACCTATAATTTTATACGCTTTTTACTAAGCAACCATCATTTATAAAAACACAAATCTCCCCAAAATGCCCATTAAATACCTAGCTGAAGACGATAGACCCCGGGAAAAATTTTTGCTTAAAGGGATTAATTCTCTTTCGGATTCCGAATTACTGGCCATTATTATGGGAAGTGGAAGCAGAGATGAGACAGCAGTAGAACTCGCTCAGAAAATATTAGCATCAGTAGATCATAATTGGCATCAGCTGAGTTTACTTTCGGTAAAAGATCTGATGAAATTCAAAGGGGTAGGAGAAGTTAAGGCAATTACTATTGTAACCGCTCTTGAAATTGGAAAAAGAAGAGCCGGACAGGAAATTTCAAAAAAGACAGTGATTTCCAATAGTGAAGATGCATATTTGATTTTAAAAAACCAATTATCCGATCTGCATACCGAAGAATTTTGGGCTGTTTATCTCAATCAGAGCAATAAAGTAATACATATCGCGAAACTTACAGAAGGAGGCATCAATCAGTCTATTGTAGATGTAAGAATCTTGTTCAGACTGGCTTTAGATTATTATGCTACCGGAATTATCATAGCCCATAACCATCCTTCAGACAGCTTAAAACCAAGCAGGGAAGATCTTGCCATCACTCAAAAAATTAAAGAGGCAGGAAGTTTTTTAAGCATTCAGCTTTTAGACCATTTAATTATTACACAAAATTCATATTTTAGTTTCTCAGACGAAGGATTATTATGATTAGAAGATTGAAATATCACGAAATTGATTTTGAAAAATATACACAGTGTTTAGAAAATTCTGAACAGAGAAAGTACTCTGCAACAAAAGAATTTTTGGATATTACTTCCAATAAGCAATGGGAAATTCTTGTTTTTAATGATTATGAAGCAGTGATGCCTGTTCCGTACATTAGAAAAATGGGCATCAAGATAGCCATTAATCCGAAACTTTGTCAGCAGCTGGGAATATTTTCAAAACAGGATTCTATTGAAATTAATAATTCGTTCCTACAATTTTTTGAAAAAAAATACCATATCTGGTATTATGCTTTTAATGATGCCAATCAGTTTTCAAAGTCTTTAAAAAAGAGGCAGAATTTTTTAATTTTCCCAGAAGAATATGAAACAGTAAGACAGAAATATTCTCCAAAAAGAAAACGAAAATTAAGACTGGATGAGGACGTTTTGCAGCAATCTGAGATTAAGGAAGTGAAAATTAAAGATATTCATGAATTTATTTCAGAAAATACCATCGGTGCAAAAGACGAACACGATAAACAGCAGTTTCTACAGACTTTCACCGATTTTGAAAATGCCAATCATCTGAAAATTGTGGCTTTTTTTTATCAGAATACTCCAATTAATGCAATCGCAGTTTATTTTGATCACAAGACTTTGGCTCTTTTGGGAACATTCAACGATCGGAATTTTGTTAAACTTGCAGGTTCATCGGTGATCATAGACTATCTTATTGCCCAAAATATTGAAGATAAGATATTTGATTTTGAAGGAAGTGAAGTTCCTGCGATTGAAGAGTTTTTCAGAGGTTTTCGTCCTGAACTGAAAATGTATCCGGTGATTTCCAATACTAAAAAAGAGATGATAAAAAAAGCTATGAAGTTATCATAGCTTATTCTTTACCGGCTGTTAAAACAGCTCCTTTATCAAGTTTTATTTTAAAATTAAAAGGTTTCAGATCCTGTGTAAGTCTTTCGGCGCTGTAAGGCTGATGAATTTCTATGATGATATCTCCGACAGTATTCAGCCATGAATTATTTTTACTTAAAAGATCAATTTCACCTCCTTCAATATCAATTTTCAGGAGATCAATACTGTTTAACTCGTTGCTGTCGATTAATTTTTTAATTGAAAGAGCGGGCGTTGGAGATCCGCTTTCCGAAACTTTTTGATTGTATGACAGTTCATTGTTTCCAAAATTGACAGTTCCGTCTTCATAATGAGCTGCCGCATTGATTGGGACGATGTTTTTGAAAGACTGAGTGTTGGCTTTTAACATTTCAAAATTTTCGGACGAAGCTTCCACAGCATATATTTTGGCATTCGGATATTGTAATGCAAAATAAATAGAGGTCATTCCGATATGAGCACCCAGATCTACAATGATTTTAGGTTCTTTTTTTGTTAATTTAAGATGTTCATCGTAAGTTTTATTCCAGAATATTTCATAAAAAATATCGATATCGCCTTTAAAAGTCCTTAAAAACAGATCAAATTTCTTCTTATTCTTTTTAATATGATATACAAAGGTTTCATTATTCTTCAGGTCCAGATTATTTTTTTTTAACCCTGAGCTGTATCTCTTGGAGTTGATAATGAGGGCCGTAAATGTTTTAAATCCAGAGCTGATATTCTCACAAAAAAGTAGCTTTGATATATAATTATTGAAAGACATTCTTTAAGTATTATAGTGCAAAATTAAGGTAATTATTGAACCATATTTTATAAAATCTACTTTATCATTAATTTATTATAGATAAACTTGTGCTACAGCATCGGCATAATGTTTAATTCACAAATTAAAATCAGTTAAAATGATGTGCAGAAAACAAATAATTAGTAATTTTGCATCCTAAAATTATGACAAATTTTTCAGGATATCTACCGTATGCATTTGCATTGATCATTGCAATTCCTTTTTTGGTTTTGCTGAGACAATTTGTACATACCTATATTACACTTAAGAATCAGGAAATCAAGTTACTTTCCGTAAAATCCAATTCTGAAAGCAAAACGCATTCATACGAAAGAATGACGCTTTTTCTTGATAGAATGAAACCTTCCAATCTTATTCAGAAGTTTGATAAAAACCTGGCGCCCCATGAATTTATTTTTCTTACTGAGAAAACGATCAATGAAGAGTTCGAATATAATTCGTCACAACAGTTGTATATAACAAAAAATTCCTGGAAAAATATTGTTGATTCAAAAAATGCAGTGATAGAATTGCTTCATAAAACATATGAAAGTTTAAATGAAAATGCGAATCTTGATGAGTTTAAGACTATTTTCATCATCAACTATATGGAAAATGAAGACTATATTGGGGCAACCATTGAAGATTTAAGACGAGAAATTTTAATAATAGCATAACTAAAAAATAAAAATTTAAAATAATGATTCCAAATTTTAAAGCGCATCCATGGCATGGGATTTCTGCAGGAGAAAATGCGCCAAATGTTGTAAACGTTTTCGTTGAAATCGTTCCTTCAGATACTATCAAATACGAAATAGATAAAGAAACAGGATATTTAAAAGTTGACAGACCTCAGAAGTTCTCAAATATTATTCCTGCGTTATATGGTTTTGTTCCAAGAACTTACTGTAACGAAGCGGTAATGAAATTAGCTGTTGAAAGAGGAGCTACAGACGTTACAATGGGAGATCATGATCCATTGGATATCTGTGTATTGAGTTCTCACAATATTCATTCTGGCGGACTATTGATGCAGGCTATTCCAATCGGAGGTTTCAAAATGATTGACGGAGGAGAAGCTGATGATAAAATTGTTGCTGTAATGGTTGACGATCACGCTTTCGGACATTTCAGAGATATTGCAGAATTGCCTGAAGCAGAAGTGAAACGATTAATGCACTATTTCTTAACGTATAAAAACTTACCGGATGAGCCTGCAAAATGCAGAATTCAGGAAGTGTACGGTGCAGAGCATGCAAGAGTGGTTATTAAAGCATCTCAGCAGGATTACGCAGATAAATTCGGAGGATAATCTTCTTCTGATTTAATAAAATAAAAAAGGATAAGTGAATTTCACTTATCCTTTTTTATTTTTACTGAACCCGAATTTTAGCTTTGCTTAAGCGTTTAAACACTTATTTATAGATAGTTATGGTGTTTTTAAACACATTAAAGAGAATTATTTGGTATATTTAGTTATCTATTACCAAAAAATATTAAACTATGAATCTATTTGTGTTAGTACCAATTTTTGGTGTGATTGCTTTAATTTATACTTTTATTCAAAGTAATTGGGTAAGCAAGCAAAATGCCGGAAATGAAAAAATGAAATTGATCAGCGGTCACATCGCTGACGGTGCCATGGCCTTTCTAAAGGCAGAGTACAAAGTTTTAACCTATTTTGTTGTTATCGTCGCTATTTTATTAGCAGTCATGGGAATGACGAATGCCAATTCACATTGGACGATAGGCGTTGCATTCGTAGTGGGTGCCGTGTTTTCTGCACTCGCAGGTTTTATAGGAATGAAAATTGCAACAAAAGCCAATGTCAGAACTGCTGAAGCTGCAAAAACCTCTCTCTCAAAAGCATTGAAGGTTTCTTTTACAGGAGGCTCTGTAATGGGAATGGGAGTTGCCGGACTGGCGGTTTTAGGATTGGGCGCTTTGTTTCTGATTATAAAACAGATTTTTGCCCCCGATGCTCCAGTAGACTCTCATGAAATGGAGAGGACAATTGAGATTCTTACCGGATTTTCTCTGGGAGCAGAATCTATTGCTTTGTTTGCAAGAGTAGGTGGTGGTATTTACACAAAAGCGGCAGATGTAGGAGCTGATCTGGTAGGGAAAGTAGAAGCAGGAATTCCGGAAGATGATCCGAGAAATCCGGCAACGATTGCTGATAATGTAGGTGATAATGTAGGCGATGTTGCGGGAATGGGAGCCGACTTATTCGGGTCTTATGTAGCAACGGTTCTGGCGACTATGGTATTGGGTAGGGAAACGGTTTCCGTAGATTCTTTCGGTGGTTTTGCCCCTATTTTATTACCGATGTTAATTGCAGGGACTGGGATTATATTTTCAATGATAGGAACTTTATTTGTAAGAATTAATGACAATGAAGATTCATCCACATCAAGTGTTCAGAATGCTTTAAATCTAGGGAATTGGGGAAGTATCGTGATTACAGCGATCGCTTCTTATTTCTTGGTAACTTATATTTTGCCTGATAAAATGATTTTAAGAGGGCTTGAATTCACAAAAATGGGTGTATTCGGGGCTATTATGGTTGGTTTAGTGGTTGGAACATTAATGAGCATCATTACAGAATATTATACTGCGATGGGCAAGAGACCAGTCTCAAGTATTGTAAGGCAATCTTCTACAGGACATGCTACCAATATTATCGGTGGTCTTTCTGTAGGAATGGAGTCTACCTTATTGCCGATTATTGTTTTAGCAGGTGGGATTTACGGATCTTATTTATGTGCAGGGTTATATGGCGTTGCGATTGCAGCAGCGGGTATGATGGCGACTACAGCAATGCAGTTGGCTATCGATGCTTTCGGACCAATTGCAGATAATGCAGGGGGAATTGCTGAAATGAGTGAGCTACCCAAGGAGGTTCGTGAAAAAACAGATATTTTAGATGCTGTAGGTAATACAACAGCCGCAACAGGAAAAGGTTTTGCCATAGCTTCTGCAGCATTGACAGCTTTGGCTTTATTCGCGGCATTTGTAGGAATTGCAGGAATCGACGGCATTGATATCTATAGAGCCGATGTGTTGGCCGGATTGTTTGTCGGAGGAATGATTCCGTTTATTTTTTCGTCGCTGGCGATCACAGCGGTTGGACAGGCTGCTATGGCTATGGTAGAAGAGGTACGCAGGCAGTTCAGAGAAATTCCGGGAATTTTAGAAGGAAAGGCACAACCGGAATATGAAAAATGCGTGGCTATTTCTACAGATGCTTCCATTAAGAAAATGATGCTTCCGGGAGCAATTGCTATTGTTTCGCCGCTTTTGATCGGATTTATTTTCGGTCCTGAAGTATTGGGCGGATTTCTGGCAGGAGCTACAGTCTGTGGTGTCTTGATGGGAATGTTCCAGAATAATGCCGGCGGAGCATGGGATAATGCTAAAAAATCTTTCGAAAAAGGAGTTAATATTAATGGTGAAACATATTATAAAGGTTCAGAACCGCACAAGGCTTCCGTAACAGGAGATACGGTGGGTGATCCTTTTAAAGATACTTCCGGACCGTCGATGAATATTTTGATTAAATTAATGTCAATTGTTTCATTGGTCATCGCTCCGACATTAGCGGTTTTACATAAAGATAAAATCGAAGCGAACAGACAGGCTAAGATTGAAAGTTTAACAGGAATAAAAGGTGCTCAGATGGCTTCAGGAGCTACTTCAGCTGTAGTAGTGCCGGCGGAAATTAAAGGACACCTTAATGAAAACGGAGATTTCGTATATGAAACAGGAAATATCCAGGAGATTAAACTTAAAGATGGAAAAACCATTAAAATCGGGGAAGGAAGTCAGTTGTATCAACTGTATAATTCTGTGAAAAATAAGGATAAAGCAGTTCTGGATCCGAATAAATGGTATACCGTTGAAAATCTTTATTTCGAAACAGGCTCCAGTGATTTAAAAGCCAATTCTGAAGTACAGTTATTGAATCTTGTTGAAATTTTAACGGCATATCCAGATATTAAAATAAAATTAGGAGGCTATACAGATAATACAGGAAATGAAGAAAGTAATCAGAAGTTATCGAACTTAAGAGCCCAAACGGCAAAACTTAAATTATTAGAGCTTGGTATTGCAGCAGATCGTGTAGAAGCTGAAGGATATGGCTCTCAACATCCTGTCTGTGAGGCGAATGATACAGATGAATGCAAAGCTAAAAACAGAAGAATTGATGTAAGAGTATTATCTCTTTAAAAATCAGTTTGAATAGATAGAACACCGCAGATGCGGTGTTTTTTTATTTATAGTAAACATCAAAATCAACTTCGGTTGAACTGATATCGTATCTGTCGGTCTTTTGCCAGATCATACACCCTTTATTTTTCCATACTTTCGGAACTGCCGGTTTTGAAGCATGAGAATACTCAGCTAACCATAACGGATATTTCGAAAATGCGTCGTCATCGATATACCTGTTAATAAAAGCATAATCAGAATATATAACCGGCGTTCTGTTGGTTTTACGCTCAATATATTCTAAGAATTTCAATAAATCTGCCTTCAGTTGATGCTGATCGATATATTTTCTGGGAAGACTGCCTTCTTCAATATCAATAATCAAAGGGAAATCTGAATGTTTTATTTCACCTACAGTATTTGAAAAATGGATCGCCTGCTGTATGGGGTTCTGAGAATATACGTAAAAGTGATATGCTCCTTTTTTGATATTCTTTTCCTCTAGAAATTTCCAGTTTTTTCTAAAATCAGGATCTACCTCATGTTCTCCCTGTGTAGATTTGCAGATAACAAAATTCAGTTGATCCTTTTTAGGCAAATCCTCTGTGATATTACCATTCCAATGGGATACATCTATTCCTCGAAGTGTACTTTCAGACTGAATATTCTTTTCAGGTACTGTTTGTGAAACTGCTGCAGCTATATGGTGTGCTGGCGATGACAAAAGAAGATCTAATTTGTTATATAACTTCTTGTTTTCACGGCTTGTTTCAAGAATATTATACATGATAATGGTAATGATGACAAGGCTGATCATCATGAGTCCCAACATAGTTTTTGAGAATGTATTCATGGTTTTTAGTTGATTTATTCCACAAATATCTTATATGAAAATAAATCAGCAGTAAGAGAAAAACCTGAATTTTAAAAGTAAGGGAAGTTGGGGGTAGCGTTTTTTTATAAATTTTTCCTCAGATGCTCCAAAGCACTAATGATTAAGTCGTCATTTTTAGCAAAACTAAATCGTACAAAATCTGAATTATTTCGGGAATTATAAAATGCCGAAAGCGGTAGGCAGGCTACTTTTTTCTCAATAGTCAGCCATTTTGAAAACTCAACATCTGTCATTGTTTTCGAAATATTCCTGAAATTAACAATTTGAAAAACAGCTCCTTCAGATTTTTGTTCAACCTTAAATGGAGTTTCATGAATCAATTCGTTGAAAAGGTCCCTTTTTTTCTGCATTAAGTCCTGAGTTTCGGTAGGATCAAAAACTTCTAAATATTTTGTGATGGCATATTGGCAGGGAGCATTGGCACTATAAGAAATATACTGTTGATGGCATTGAAATTTAGCGGTTAAATCCTCCTGGGCCAATAAATAACTCACTTTCCAGCCTGTTGTATGAAACATTTTTCCAAAAGAAAAAATACAGAATGTCCTTTTTCTCAATTCAGGGTGTATAAACGAACTGTAATGTGAAATTCCGTCGTAACAATACATGTCATAGATTTCCTCAGATATCAGATAAATTTCCTGGTTTTTAATCAGTTCATACAGTTGATTCCAATCGTATTTTGACCAGATTTTTCCTGTTGGATTTTGCGGTGAATTGATAATAATAGCTTTTGTTTTTTGCGAAATACAATTTTTAAGTTTTTCCCAGTCTATGGCGAAATCATTGTCAAGGTCATAATAGACCGGAATTCCTCCGTTCATAACGATAGAAGGTCCGTAAGTATAATAGGAAGGTTGGATTACAATAACTTCATCTCCTTGACTGATAATTGATTTTAGGGAGGTATATAAAGCAAAGGTTGCACATGGGACAATCGTAATTTCTTCTTTTGTAAGGTGAATGCTGTTTTTACGCTGATGGTTAAACCGGATAATATTTTCTATCAGTAAAGGATTTCCTGCAAGTGGCTCATAATTATGTCGGTTAAGATCTGCAGACTCTTTTAAAAATTGTTTTAAGCGAGAGTCGATATCAAAATCGGGTAAGCCGAGAGACAGATCAAAACTATGATGCTTCAAGGCCAGTTCAGACATTTTGGTAAAAAATGAATAGTGATTGAATCCATAAATATTATCCATAAACTTTGTGTTTTTATCAAATATAATAAAAATACCTATGTCCCGGGGATTAAAAAAAAATCTTATTTTTAATGAAATTATTTTATAATGAAAAAACTATTCATCCCTTTATTTTCAATAGCAGTTTTAATGAGCTGCGAAACAGCTAAAGTATCTCATAACGGAAATTCTACTACTGCATCTTCTTCATCAGAGGTGAAAGGTGATAAAGCTTTTCTTGCTGCCTATAAGACGATTAAAGCCGACGATCTAAAGAAGAATTTATATGTTGTCGCTTCAGATGAAATGGAAGGAAGAGATACAGGAAGCCCGGGGCAGAAAAAAGCAGGTGAGTATATGATTAATTATTATAAAAGTTTAGGAATTTCTTTTCCTAAAGCTCTCGGATCTTATTACCAGAAAGTTCCTGCAGATTTTATGAAAAAAAGAGGAGGTGGAAACCTGCCTGATTCTGAAAATATTTTAGCTTTTATCGAAGGTTCTGAAAAACCTGAAGAAATCGTTGTTGTTTCTGCCCACTACGACCATGTCGGAACCCGAAACGGAGTGGTTTATAACGGAGCAGATGATGATGGCAGCGGTACAGTAGCTGTGATGGAAATAGCAAAAGCTTTCCAAAGTGCAAAAAAAGCAGGAAAAGGTCCGAAAAGATCAGTTCTTTTCCTTCATGTAACGGGTGAAGAGCATGGCTTATTCGGTTCTGAATTTTATACTGATAATCCTGTTTTCCCTCTGGCCAATACCGTTGTGGATTTAAATATCGATATGATCGGGCGCGATGATCCGGAAAACAGAGGAAAGCAATATGTCTATGTCATTGGTTCCGAAATGTTAAGCTCCGAATTGAAGGTAATCAACGAAGCTGCGAATAAAAGAACGAATAATCTTGAGTTGAATTACAGATACGATGATCCGAATGATACAGAAAGATTATACTACAGATCAGATCATTACAACTTCGCAAAAAATAATGTTCCTGTTGCTTTTTTCTTTGACGGCATTCATGAAGATTATCATAAACCGACTGATGATGTAGAAAAAATAGACTATCCTCTGCTTGAAAAAAGAACTCAGCTTGTCTTTGCAACGGCTTGGGAAATTGCCAACAGACCGCAGCGAATTGTAGTTGATAAAAAATAATTTAAATACTGATTTATTTTGTTTTATAAAGTTTTATTTAAGCTTTAATTAATGAGTATGGTTATTCGTGAAGCTGAGCTGGAGGATATTCCAATAATTCAGTTGATAAGAAATTCGGTGCATGAAAATCAATTGTCTGATCCCAATCTTGTAACGGATCAGGACTGTGAAGAATTTCTATTTAAAAGAGGAAAGGGCTGGGTCGCCGAAATTAATGATCATCTTATCGTTGGTTTTGGCATTGTTGACCTGAAAGAAAATAATATCTGGGCTCTGTTTCTGCATCCTGATTATGAAGGGCGGGGAATTGGTAAAATCCTTCATCATGTGATGCTTGAATGGTATTTTAATCAGACCCGGCACAATATATGGTTGGGGACTTCACCGAATACGAGAGCCGAAACTGTCTACAGAAGACTGGGCTGGAACGAAATAGGAACTCATGGCAAAGAAGAAATTAAATTTGAAATGACTTTTGAATACTGGGAAAAATATATAAAATGAAACTAAACATGAAATCGATCCGTCCATTTATCGGAGCTCAGAATTATGACCTCAGCAGAAATTTTTATAAAGATCTTGGCTTTGAGGAAGTGGTTTTAGAACCAAAACTTTCTCTCTTCCAAAAACAGGAAATCGCTTTTTATCTTCAGGACTATTATGCGAAAGACTGGATAGATAATACTATGATTTTTGTAGAAGTGGAAAGTGTTGAAGAATTCTGGAACGATCTGTTAGCCTTAAATCTTACTGAAAAATACGAAAACGTAAGGTTGACGCCAGTCAGAGCTTTAGAATGGGGAAGAGAGTGTTTTGTGCATGACCCATCCGGGATTTTATGGCATTTCGGACAATTCGTTAAGTAAAACTGAAATGTGTTATAAACATCTTAATTGAAAAAATTCAATACATATTATATAGAAAGTTTAAATTGTTAATAAAATAAACAAAACGAACATTTGTTAGTGAATTGTTAATGAAATATAAATTTTAAAAATAAATATTAAAATATTTTTTAATTTAAAAATAAATTATACATTTGCTGAGTCAAAAGAACAGACATGCATACAAGATTCAACAATATTATTACTGTCATTATTATTATCATTATCGGATTCCGGTGATGAGTGGTGGTATTGTTGATATTTTATAAAACTTAAAATTAATAACCATCCTCATCTGAGGGTGGTTTTTTTTTGCCTTAAATCAATTTGTTAATCATTTAAAATACACAAAATATGTACTACAACGAGAAAAGCATTCTTTATTACGATGGAGATTTTCTGGAGGCAACGAAAGCCACAACAGATCTCTACGGACAATCTCTGCACTATGGCTATGCTGTTTTTGAAGGCATTAAATCTTATAAAACTGAAAAAGGAACTAAAATTTTTAAAGCTAAGGAGCATTATGACCGACTGAAAAGATCAGCTGAGCTGATGATGATCCCCTTTGATTATACTTCAGAAGAAATGATTGAAATTACATACAATCTGCTGGAAGTTAACGGACTGAGTGATGCTTATATACGTCCTTTAGTAATATGCTCTCCGAATATGTCGCTTTCAAAAAGCCAGAAAAGCTCATTGGTTATTGAAGTCTGGAATTGGAATAACGGATATCTGGCCAATAATATGCGCATCATGACCTCATCGTTTGAACGCCCCAATCCTAAGGCTTTCAGAGTGGAAGCTAAAGTAAGCGGTCACTACGTTAATTCAATTTTAGCATGTCAGGAAGCAAAAGACAAAGGTTTTGATGAAGCGCTTCTTCTTGATGCTGACGGAAATGTTGCTGAAAGCTCCGGGGCTAATGTTTTCTTTGAGAAAAATTCAAAATTATATACACCACCAGTAGGGAGCATACTTCCCGGAATTACCAGGGCTACTGTTTTCGAAATCTGTGACCTATTGGGAATCTCTTACGAAGAAAAGCTCTTTAAACCTGAAGAAATGAGAGGCGCAGATGCCGGATTTTTCTGCGGAACAGCTGCTGAAATCGTCGCTCTGGAGTCTTTGGACCAGGTTTCTTTTCAAATGAGTTGGGAAAGCAGCCTTTCTGCTCAGATACAAAAAGCTTATAGACATATCGTGTTAGAAGAAGATTACACCTACTTAAAATCGCAGCTACAATGTGCAAATTAAATAAATATTCCAAAACGCTTACACAGGATCCAACACAACCGGCTACGCAGGCTATGTTTTACGGAATTGGCTTTACAGAAGAAGATTTTGCCAAACCACAGATCGGAATTGCCAGTATGGGCTACGATGGAAATACCTGTAATATGCACCTTAACGGTTTGTCTGAGATTGTAAAAAAAGGAGTGAAAGAACAAAATCTTGTAGGGCTGATGTTCCATACTATAGGAATCAGTGACGGGATGACCAACGGAACAGATGGAATGAGATATTCTTTGGTGAGCCGGGATATTATCGCAGACAGTATTGAAGCTGTTTGTGCAGGACAGTACTATGATGGTTTAATTACAGTGCCAGGTTGTGACAAAAATATGCCGGGATCCGTTATGGCAATGGCAAGACTCAACAGACCTTCAATTATGGTGTACGGAGGAAGCATTGAAGCAGGATCTTACAAAGGACAGGATCTTAATATCGTATCTGCTTTTGAGGCATTGGGAAATAAAATTGCAGGAAATTTATCTGATGAGGACTATAGCGGAATTATAAAAAATTCCTGTCCGAGTGCCGGAGCCTGTGGTGGAATGTATACTGCCAATACAATGGCTTCTGCTATTGAAGCTTTAGGAATGAGCCTCCCTTATTCATCATCTTATCCGGCTTTAAGCAAAGAAAAAAAAGAAGAATGTTTTTATGCGGGACATTATATGAAAGTGTTGCTCGAAAAAGATATTAAACCCTCGGATATCATGACTCCTAAAGCTTTTGAAAATGCATTGAGGATTATTATGGTTCTGGGCGGAAGCACCAATGCTGTTCTGCATTTTATTGCGATTGCAAAAAGTATCGGTTATGAACTGACCCTTGATGATTTTCAAAAAGTGAGTGATTCCACTCCTTTATTGGCTGATTTAAAGCCTAGTGGGAAATATCTGATGCAGGATTTACATCAGGTAGGGGGAGTTCCGGCAGTGATGAAATATTTGCTGGATATCGGATTGATCCATGGAGATTGTCTTACGGTTACAGGAAAAACCATTGCCGAAAATCTTCAGAATGTCACTTCGATTATTGATCGGGATCAAAATATCATCCGCGATATCCATGATCCGATAAAGAAAACGGGGCATATCAGAATTATGTACGGAAATCTTGCGGAGAGAGGCTGTGTAGCAAAAATAACCGGAAAGGAGGGTAATTTTTTCAAAGGGAGAGCACGGGTTTTCGATGGAGAGAAAGAATTTATCAAAGGAATTGAAGACAAGCTCATTCGTGACGGTGATGTCATTGTTATCAAAAATGAAGGACCGAAAGGCGCACCCGGAATGCCGGAAATGCTAAAGCCGACCTCAGCATTAATGGGCTCCGGTTTAGGGAAAAATGTCGCCTTGATTACGGACGGACGTTTTTCCGGAGGTACCCACGGATTTGTAGTGGGACATATCACTCCGGAAGCTTTTGAAGGAGGTCTGATCGGTTTGGTTGAAAATAATGACATCATTGAAATTGATGCTGTAAAAAATACCATCAATCTTATGATCGACGAAGAAGAACTGGAAGAGAGAAAACAAAGTTTTCAGCAGCCGGATTTTAAAGTCAAAAGCGGTGTTTTATATAAATATGCAAAATTAGTTTCAGATGCTTCACAAGGTTGTATAACAGATTTTTAATTGAAAAAGAAATGGAATCATCATTAACAGATACTCAGAAAAAAACTGATCCCTCAACAGGGCGGAAATTAAATGGAGCAGAAGTAATTCTGGAAATCCTTAAAGAAGAAAATGTAACAACCATATTCGGATATCCCGGTGGGGCAGTGATCCCGATTTATGATGCATTGTATGATTATAAAGACAGCATCCGGCATATTCTGGTAAGGCATGAGCAGGGAGCAATCCATGCAGCACAGGGCTTTTCAAGGTCGTCTCAAAATACAGGAGTTGTACTGGCAACAAGTGGTCCGGGAGCGACCAATCTGATGACCGGACTAGCCGATGCAATGATCGACAGCACCCCGTTGGTTTGTCTTACAGGCCAGGTATACGCGTCTCTTTTAGGAACCGATGCTTTTCAGGAAGTTGATGTTCTTAATATGACCATGCCGGTGACCAAATGGAATTGCCAGGTGACCGATGCCAGAGATCTTCCAAAGGTGTTGGCAAAAGCATTTTACGTTGCTAAATCCGGACGTCCGGGACCTGTTTTGATTGATATTACTAAAAATGCACAGTTACAGGAAATAGATTTTGAAGGATATGAACCCTGCGAATTTGTAAGATCCTATCTGCCTAAACCTAAAATAAGACCTGAATACCTTGTAAAAGCAGCCGAATTGATTAACAGTGCCCAAAAACCGTTTGTCCTTTTTGGTCAGGGTGTCATTCTGGGAAAAGCGGAAGAAGAATTTAAAAAATTCATTGAAAAAGCCGGTATTCCGTGTGCTGCTACTGCTTTGGGGCTGGGGGCCGTTTCCACAGACCATCCTTTATATGTTGGAATGTTGGGAATGCACGGCCATTATGCCCCGAATAAATTAACGAATGAATGTGATGTATTAATTGCAGTAGGGATGCGTTTCGATGATCGGGTGACAGGGAAACTCGATCAGTATGCAAAACAGGCAAAGATTGTTCATCTCGATATCGATCTTGCTGAAATCGATAAAAATGTAAAAGCAGACATTCCGGTGTTGGGAGATTGTAAAGAAACATTACCCTTATTAACTGATCTTCTTAAAGAAAATAACCATCAGGAATGGCTTGGTCAGTTTATAAAATTGCAGCATGATGAACAAACAGAGGTCATTGAAAAGGAACTGAATCCGGATTCTGATGAACTGACTATGGGAGAAGTTTTAAAGTACCTGAATGAAATCACTCAGGGAGATCATATTATCTGTACCGATGTGGGTCAGCATCAGATGATTGCATGCAGATATGCTCAATTCAAAAATTCTAAGAGAAATGTAACTTCCGGAGGTTTGGGTACTATGGGATTCGGGCTTCCATCCGCAATGGGTGCAAAAGTAGCGAATCCTGATCAGCATGTTTTCTGTATTGCGGGTGATGGCGGTTTTCAGATGAATATTCAGGAGCTGGGAACCATTGCCCAGTTTAATATTGGTGTTAAAATTATTGTTCTGAATAATTCTTTCCTGGGAATGGTTCGCCAGTGGCAGGAGCTTTTCCATGATAAAAGATATTCATTTGTAGATATTACGAGTCCCGACTTTCCGGCTGTCGGAAAAGCTTACGGAATTAAAGGAAAGCAGGTGAGTGAGAGAAAAGAACTCAAATCTGCTCTGGAAGAAATGATCAATTCAGAGGGCGCCTACCTGCTGGAGGTTAAAGTAAGTAAGGAAAACAATGTATTTCCTATGGTTCCTCAAGGTTGCAGCATCAGTGAAATCCGTTTAAAATAAATACCGACAGACATGAATAAACAAGAATATACCATCAGCGTTTTCACAGAAAACCAAGTGGGTTTATTAACCAGAATTTCGACGGTTTTTTCCAGAAGAAATATCAATGTAATCAGCCTGAATACTTCTCCTACGGAAGTGGTAAGTATTTCAAGGTTTACCATTGTAATTAATGAAACGGAAGAGATGGTGAGAAAAATTTCAAGGCAGATTCAGAAACTGGTAGATGTAATTAAGGTCTATTACAACACCGATGAAGATATTATCTGGCAGGAACTGGCTCTCTTTAAAATAGAAACAAAAGTGGTTTCTGAAAAAGTATATGTCGAAAGGATTCTGAGACAGTACGGAGCAACAATTGTCTGTCTAAGAAATGATTATACTGTATTTTCAATTGTAGGTCAGCACGAAGAAACCGACAGTTTTCTAAAAGCATTAGAACCTTTCGGAATTATAGAATTTATCAGAAGTGGAAGAGTCGCGATCATAAAATCCAGCGAAGGATTTAATAAAAAACTCAACTCATTTGAAGAAATGACTTCTTCAAATTAAAAAATATCAATCATTATAAAAAGACTTTAAAAAGAAGTCGGAATCACAATTTAATAATTAAAAAATTACAATTATGGCATTAATTAAGTTTGCAGGAGTAGAAGAAAATGTAGTAACAAGAGAAGAATTTCCAATTGAAAAGGCACAGGACGTTTTAAAAAATGAAGTGGTGGCGGTTTTAGGCTATGGAATCCAGGGACCGGGACAGGCTTTAAATTTAAAAGATAACGGAATCAATGTTATCGTGGGTCAGAGAAAAAATTCTAAAAGTTGGGATAAGGCTGTTGCAGACGGTTTTGTTCCCGGGGAAACTTTATTTGAACTGGAAGAAGCTGCTCAGAAAGGAACGATTCTTTGTTATTTGCTAAGTGATGCCGCGCAGATTGAATTCTGGCCTACTTTAGAAAAACAACTGACTCCAGGCAAAACACTATATTTCTCACATGGTTTTGGAATCACCTATAATCATCAGACGAGCATTGTACCGCCAAAAGATGTTGATGTGGTTTTAGTGGCTCCAAAAGGTTCGGGGACATCATTGAGAAGACTTTTTGTAGAAGGGAAAGGCCTAAACAGCAGCTATGCCATTCATCAGGATGCTACAGGAAATGCTAAAGATAAAGTGGTTGCTTTGGGAATTGCTGTAGGAAGCGGATATCTTTTCGAAACCAATTTCAAAAAAGAAGTATACAGTGACCTGGTAGGAGAGAGAGGGACTTTAATGGGAGCCATTCAGGGACTTTTTGCCGCTCAGTTTGAAGTTTTGAGAGCACAGGGACACAGTCCTTCGGAAGCATTCAACGAAACAGTGGAAGAACTGACACAGTCTTTAATGCCTTTAGTTGCAGAAAACGGAATGGATTGGATGTATGCCAACTGCTCTACGACTGCTCAAAGAGGGGCATTAGACTGGTGGAAAAAGTTCTATGAAGCAACAAAGCCTGTTTTTGAAGAACTTTACGAAAGTGTTGCTACCGGTCAGGAATCACAAAAATCAATTTCAAGCAACAGCAAAGAAGATTACAGAGAAGGTTTAAATAAAGAATTGGCAGAACTAAGAGACAGTGAATTATGGCAGGCAGGAAAAGTCGTAAGATCACTGCGCCCGGATAAAGCTTATGAATACGAAAAGTAGTCTCTATATTCCGACATTGGAAAATGTAAGAGAAGCCCGAAAAACATTGGAAAATATAGTTCATGTGACGCCTTTTCAGAAGAGTTTCAGGCTTTCAAAGAAATTTTCTGCAGAAATTTTTCTGAAAAGAGAAGATATGCAGCCTGTCCGTTCTTATAAAATACGGGGAGCCTACAATAAAATATATCAGCTTTTCAAAGAGAATAAAGTGAGCAAAGGTATTGTCTGTGCAAGTGCCGGGAATCATGCCCAAGGGGTGGCTTTTGCCTGTAATAAACTTAAGATTGACGGCGTGATTTTTATGCCTGAAACAACTCCTAAGCAAAAGCTTGAACAGGTAGAAATGTTTGGAGAAGGTTTTATACAGATCAAATTATATGGTGACACTTTTGATGACTGTAAAAATGCTGCCATAGAATTCGGTAAAGAATCTGGAGCTGCTTTTATTCATCCTTTTGATGATCCTCAGATTATTGAAGGGCAGGCAACGCTGGCTCTGGAGATTCTTGAACAGACAAAGAATGAAATAGATTATCTTTTCGTTCCGGTAGGTGGCGGTGGGCTGGCTGCGGGAATGGTCACTGTATTTTCTGAGCTGTCTCCTCATACCCATATTATATTGGTGGAGCCTTCCGGTGCAGCGTCGATGGGTGTTTCGCTGAAATCAGGGAAGAATGTGACATTAGAAGAGATAGATAAATTTGTTGACGGAGCGGCTGTTCAAAAGGTGGGAGATCTTACTTTTGAGATTTGTAAAGATCATGTAAACGGGTGCTTATCTGTTCATGAAGGAAAAGTATGTGAAACCTTGTTGGAAATGTATAATAAAGATGCAATGGTGCTTGAACCGGCAGGAGCTTTAACGATTGCAGCTCTCGATCAGTACGCCGAGGAAATTAAAGGGAAAAATGTAGTGTGCATCATTAGCGGAAGTAATAATGACATTACACGTACCGAGGAAATCAAGGAAAGAGCCATGTTATATCGTGGTATGAAGCACTATTTCATTGTTAAATTTCCACAGCGTCCCGGTTCGCTCAAGGATTTTGTTTTACACGTTCTGGGAGAAAAAGATGATATTACTTTTTTTGAATATACCAAGAAGAACTCCCGTGAAACGGCTTCTGCCATTGTAGGAATCGAATTGGTTTCATCTTCGGATTTTGAAGGATTATTGCAAAGAATGAAAGGACTCGGATACTTTGAGTCTTATCTCAATAATTCACCGAATATTATGAATCTTTTAGTTTAATAATACGTAAAACCACTTTTATCGGTGGTTTTACTGTTTTATAAGGCTTTGAAAATGTGATTGTTTGTTGACTGTTATTAAATAAAATGCAAATAAGTGACAAATATCATTAATATATTATTTTTATTAAGTCTAAATAAGAATAAATTTGCTTCAACAAAATTAATAATTAATGAAGAAGATATCTATTCTTTTTGGTCTTGCAGTTGGCGTTTCTATGGGAGCACAATACTGTACGCCAGTCTTCCAGTACACCGCAGACAGTAATATGATTACTAATGTTACGTTTGGAAGTATCAATAATACCTCACCTTTTCAGTCGGGAACAACTCCTGTTTATGAAAATTTTCTTTCCATGTCTACCAATATTCAGGCTGGGACAGATTATCCAGTGTCGGTGAAAGGACCTTCAGGAACATTCCCGAGTGATATCGTTGTTTTTATTGATTTTAATCAAAACGGAAATTTTAATGATGCCGGAGAAAGCTTTTACATTGGTCGTCTGACAGCAGCTAATCCAGTTAATGCATTCACAGTTACAGGTACAATTTCAGTTCCTGCCGGTGCAACAGCAGGACCAACAAGAATGAGAGTGCTTAAAAATAATAATACCGCTGCTTTTTCTGATCCGAATGCTCCAAATTCTATTATTACAGCCTGCGACACAGGGTTAAGAGCCGGGCAGACGGAGGATTATACCGTGAACGTACAGCCTTCGAGCCTTTCTACAAGAGAAGTTTATAAGGAAAACCTGAAAATTCATCCTAATCCTGCAAAAGATATAGTATATATTAAAACTTTAGATAAAATTGAGAAATACGAAGTATTCACAACATCCGGTCAAAAAATAACAGAAGGAAATACCGATTCTATTAACACAAATGATTTCGCTCCGGGTTCTTATATAATTAAAATTACGACTAAGGATCAAAAAATACTTACTGAGAAAATTCTCAAACTTTAAAATATAAATATCTAATCATATCCATATCAATTTTTGTTTTTTTCTAACCGGCGCTTCATATCCGCCGGTTTTTTTATTTAATATGATGGATGATTTAAAAGTTTTTAGGTAATATTCATAAATGCTTAACGTTTTACATCCCAATTTTATAAGTTTTCATTCTTGGGGATTAAGATGAAAATCTGGAAGAGCTCTGCAGTTACATTCCAGGCCAGTAGAGAATATTGAATTTATGACCATCAGGGTCTGAAAAGCCGAAAGTATATCCTTTACCGATAGCATAAGGCTCAGCGAAAACTTCTCCTCCGGCATTTTTTACTGCTTCCACCCATTGATCGAGTTCTTCTTTGCTATCTGCAGACAGGCTGAAAATAATTTCATTTTCATTTTTTAAATCACTAAAGCTCACTTTGGTATTTTTCTCAATAACATCTTTCAGGAAAAAATTGATGATAAAATTATTTTCGCCAAAGGAAAAACTGGTGAGTTCCGTTGAATTCATATTATTATTGCATTTAAATCCTAAAGCGGTATAGAATTGAGTTGTTCGTTCAAGATCCTGTACAGCAAGATTTGCCCAGATTTGTTTGGTTTTCATAATAGTGCATTTTGGCAAATTAAAGATAAGAAATTAAAAAATCCCAACTTTTAACATTTTAAAATGATATTGATCTTACCAGTGATATGTTAAAAACTATTTTATTAATTTTACCAGATCTTCCGCGTATCTTCCCATTATCGGATATGCTTTACTATTTTTAATTTTATAATATTTTTTAGAAAATTTATGCTCAATTTGTTCAGGGGATAATGAAGGAGATATATCAAACGACACAGAATGATCAAATTCGATGGCTGCAGGTTGAAGTTCTTTAAAATCGTACAAAGATTCAAATTTATATTGCACAGGACTCGCCCATCTTCCATTTTTAGTTTTATAAACAGGAAAAAACTGATATTTTAGATAGAGTAGTTCACCACAATAGTCTCCTACATTAATTAATACATGATCATAATTATTAAATATTCCATCGTAGCTGCTATTATGGTCATAAGCAGTGAAAGTGATGATTGAATTAGAATGATGTTCTGAAAATTCTTTTTCAATTTTATATATCGCTCTAGATTTAGAATCCAACAAATTATTGCAATATTCGGAAGTATCTACAGGAAGGACTTCAATTTTTTTTCCAATAAATATATATGTTTTGGATGGCACTTTCTGATTACATTCATTTTCAGATAGGCAAGGTCTACGAATAGGATCAATTATTATCGTATCATATTTCATTAAATCAGATACCAAATGTTTTTCAGGATAGTACAGTCTCCCGAATTGAAAAAATAGAGTGTCGGTTGGTTTTGCTGATATACTGAAATAGCCTTTCTTATCATTAGTAAATGTTACTAAAGTAGAGTCGTTGGTTATTTTACTTATTTTCTTGAAGTCTTTTTTAGTTAAATTTTTAATCTTATTTAATGTGTCGTTTACAGCAATGGACGCATATCTTTGTTCTATAGCACTTTGTTTAATAAATCCTTCAATTTTTACGTGTTGTCCATGCAAAAAAGAAAAGGAGAAATTCAGCAAAATTAAAAATGATATTTTTTTCATAGGATATTTAAAGCCTCATTATGAGGCTTTATAGTGTTATTGCTTGGTAAATACAAGATTCTTTGTATCAGGAAGGTATACTTTTATATCTGGATTACCTGGACAGTCACCATCACTTAGTAATGTTGAGTTGGCATAGTACGACCAACTGATCTGTGTTGCATTGATTTTTTTTAGCGTTATTCTTCCCCAGCCAACTTCACAGTTGGTTCCGGAGTAAGCTAAGTCAATACTATTATTATCCATTGCATTGGTTCCCATGCTTATAATTTCATTTATTGAACTTGTAGTATTTTGAGTACTTTGAAGTATGACTCCTGTTGATATTTTCTTAACGGTATATTTTACACGCAAAACATCTTTGTAAAATTTTCTGTTAATTCGATCATGAAGTAAATGATCTTCTTTAGTAATGTATAAGGTAATTTCATTTCCCTGGTAAGTTGCTTTATATGTACCCATATACGGAGGCAGATCATTATTAAGATCCTTCATATAAGAATAATTAGGAGCATCTTTGTAAAATGTATTTAACGGATAAGTTTGCTGTGCTTTACAATTCACCAAACTTATCAATACAGTAAATATTAATAGTATTTTTTTCATAATTGTTGGTATTATAGTTATGGGCATGGGGTGCTTGTAGGTTTTCCATCGGTCCCCATGGTTATATTCATTACATTTCCATTCTTATCTATTCTTTGTAAAATCATTTTATCTTTATCAATTCCCATATTAGCAAGAGAATCAAAGAAGACTTCTTCTAATCCTTTAAAGCTAAGAAAATTTCCATTTGGTGCGGAGTATCCAGGTTTATTTCTTAGTTCTCTTTCAAAATCTTGATAATTATTCCTTAAAACGTCAAAATTATAACCTGTTGAATATATATTATCTGCTTCATCAGCATCTCCGTTGAACTGTACAATATAATTGAAATATTCAACACCTCCACCCGGAAGAGGCATAGTACCTACCATCCCTGCAAAAACTTCTCCTATAGGTGCGCCGGGAGGTTGAAATTTAATAAATTCAAACAGCTTATAGATATCACGAACAGAAAGCATTTTGATTCCGTCAGGAGTATGGTTATGATAATATCCCTGGTATCCGTTTACATTACCGAGCTGGGTGCTGTGCTCTTCTCCCTGTATCATTGGGCTTGTAGTACCATCTGCTTTTATCATAAAAGCCTTTTCCCCACCCAGCGCAGATTGTGCCTGTAATTGCTGAAGCTTCGTTTTTACCTGAGGATTTTGCATCGTTGTTTTTGTTTTCTGGCAAGGATCCAGTTCCGGTGGTTCAGGGTTATTTCCACCGCCGCCGCCAGGGTAAGGAAAACCGCCATCGCCGCCTCCGCCACCTGAACACTCTCCATCAGGACCTACAACACCTATACACTGTTCAATCTGTGCGAATTTACAAGTAGTAACGTGGTAGGTTTGCCAATGTCCGGATCCGTTTTCAGGATAGGGGTTTGCTTCACTATCGGGATGCCATACTGAAAAAGCTCGTGTTGTGCAAACAAGCTTACTCAACTCACTACTCATCTCCGTTTTCATTGTTTTCTTTACTTTTGTGGAAAGCAGATTGGTGAAAAACAAAAGATCTTCATCCGACTTAGTATAGATAAAATATACTTTGTCAGCATGTCTTGGAACCTGTAGTACCGACACTACTTTTCCGCTTTCTACTATAGGCACCATCAGAAAGCTTTCATCAAACTTATCCATGGTAGTCGCGTAGTCCCAAAAAGGTGTTCCGCTTACTTTCTTGATTTCCGTTTCGTGTTCCTGATACACTTTCATCACATTTTTGATGTAGACTTCATCCTCTTTCCAGAGACTTTTGGAAGTATATTCGGAATTGGAAGGGTTGGCGGATGAGTTGATCTCATCATGTACGCAGGAATACAGCGTTACGCTGAAGGCTAGGAATAGAAGTAGCCTGAGAATAATTTTTCTCGTCATCATTTTTGTTGTGTTTAGAATCACAAATATATAAAATTATTTAATAATCACAATAGAGTGATTATTGTTTTGTGAAGTTAACTCGGAACCTGAGTTGTCTAAAAACAAAAGTCTTAGGGGAAATTTCAAAAAAGAATAAACTAACCAAAAAAGTTACTAATATATCTGTAAGAAATAAACTTAGTAAGCTGAGACATGCAAAAAGATTATATAGAAAAGCTTTTTTTTGAGATGTTTTTCTGTTATTTTATTCTGTATTTATTGTGACCTCACCAAGAATCGAACTTGGATCTAAAGTTTAGGAAACTTCTATTCTATCCATTGAACTATGAGGCCATCTATTCAAAGTTATTAATTATTCGTTAATGTGACAATAATGTAAATTTCATTTTGGCTACATCATGATCCGGTTTGGCAACTTTAATGATGCTCCGAAAACTGAACTTTGTCCTGTAAATTTTAAACAATAAAATAATGAAAACAATTTTCATAACAGGTGCGTCTACAGGATTAGGAAAAACAGCCGCAAAATTATTTCAGAGCAGAGGATGGAACGTTATTGCTACCATGAGAAATCCGGAAACTGCTACAGAGCTTTCACAACTGGAGAATGTAACGCTTTTACCTTTGGATGTTACGAATCTTGAACAGATTCACGAAACGGTGAAAAAAGCTTTGGAAATAAGTGATATCGATGTGGTATTCAATAATGCAGGATATGGTCTGATAGGGCCTTTGGAAGCATTAAATGATGATCAGATTTTGCGACAGATTGATACCAATTTAGTTGGTGTGATCCGTGTTACGAAGGCATTTATTCCTTATTTCAGAGAAAAAGGACAGGGAATGTTTATTTCAACAACATCTATTGGCGGATTGATTGCATTTCCGTTGGGGTCAACATATCATGCCACAAAATGGGCTCTGGAAGGTTGGAGTGAAAGTCTTGCTTTTGAGCTGAATACTTTTGGTATTGATGTGAAAACAGTTTCTCCCGGTGGTATTAAAACCGATTTTATCAGCCGTTCATTAGATATGGCGACTCAACCGGAATATGAACCGATGATCAATAAAATGTTCTCCAACACAGAGGCTATGATGGAAGGGGCTTCAGAGCCTGAAGTTATCGCTGAGGTGGTGTATGAAGCAGCAACAGATGGTAAAAAACAGTTGAGGTATGTAGCGGGAGAAGATGCAAAAGCTTTGTATGCACAGCGCCTTGAAGTAGGAGCGGAAGCGTTCAGAGAAGCATTCGGAAAACAGTTTATTTAATCAGATTGAGTTTCGGGATTCGGGAAAAATATAAGTCAGTATCCCGAAACTTATATCTGTTTATAAAAATTCATACCTTTAAATTATGGAAAAGAAAGATTATTCTCCCTTAAAAATTTCGTCCATATCGGAATTACATGATATTCTGCAGCTTCCCAAACCGCTGCATCCGCTGATAAGTCTTGTTGATAATACCAAAATGGCTATTAATAAAGAATTTCTTTATAAAAGTTTCCATTTAGGCTTTTATAAAATATCGTATAAGTTTTCAGAGAATGGAAAAATGGGTTATGGGCAGGGCTATTACGATTTTAATGAAGGCGGAATGATGTTTACGGCTCCGAACCAGATTCTTTCAACGGATGAAGATGCTCAGTATTTTGGATTTACCTTATTTATTCATCCGGATTTTATCCGAAATTATCCTTTAGCACAAAATATTAAAAAGTATGGCTTCTTTTCTTATGATACCAATGAGGCTTTACATCTTTCCGAGAAAGAAAAAGTAACTATTGTCGGGTTGCTGAGTACAATTGAAGGAGAGCTTAATACAACTATTGATGAAGCCAGTCAGGATATTATTATTTCCTATATTGAAGTATTATTGAATTACAGCAACAGGTTTTATAAACGACAGTTTATTACCAGAAAAACAGTGAATAATGACCTTCTTGCAAAAATGGAGTATGTACTGGACACTTACTTTACCCAACAGCAACCCTTGGTAAAAGGACTTCCCACCGTTGAGTTTCTGGCTTCTGAGCTTAATCTTTCGGCTCATTATCTAAGTGATATGCTTAGAAATCTTACAGGACAGAATGCACAGCAGCATATTCATGAAAAAATAATTGAAAAAGCCAAAGAATATCTTACCACAACCCGTCTTTCGGTATCTGAAATTGCCTATCAGCTGGGTTTTGAGCATTCGCAGTCTTTTAATAAATTATTCAAAAAGAAAATGAATACAACGCCTTTAAGCTATAAACAGTCGTTTAATTAAAGGTGATAATGAAAGAATCCGCTCTTTAGAAGCGGATTCAGTAGATAAATACATCTCATTTTTTTAATTAGACAACAATAAAAAAGCATAGCCGACAATGCTATGCTTAAATTTTTATAAATTTAATTGCAATTTCAAAGCTGAAAAAAGCAAGATATGTTTCCACTTCAGTTGTATTACATAGTAAATTTAGGAATTAATTTAATACGAAATATGAATTAAATGTTAAAATTCATAAGTTATCTTCATTTTTTTTATGGATAACCTCGGGGAACTTATTTTTCACTTAGATATCCTTCAATATAGGAGTTCAGCGTTTTCTTTTCCTGGTCATTTGCTTTATCGTCCATATTTCCATGATTGATATGGGTTGGTTGGACTACAATTCTGAATTTTCTCTGTTCTTCGTCCGATGGTAAAACGCCTTCATCTGCAGGATAATCATTGGAACGCAAGGTATAAACTTTTGGTGATGAGGTTTTCGGGAGATACATTCTTCTGTTGTCCATTGTAATGATTTTATAAACAAGATCAGGGTGTTGAGTTGCAAACAATGCGGTCATATCTCCGCCATTAGAATGTCCTATTAATGTGATGTGCTCATAATCGAGTTCAGGATGTGATTTTTTCAGTTCATTTAAAACAAATAAAATATTTTCTGCACCCCGTTTCCAGAAGGGCATCCTTACAATTTGTGGCTTGCCGTCACTGGGAATCATTTCATCGGTAGGCAATTCATGCTGTATACTCGCTACAAAATATCCTTTTGTGGCCAGATTTTTTGTGAGATAAGAATAGATCAGATAATCTCCGCCTTTATTCGCTCCGTAGCCATGACTAAATATTACTACCCGCTGTTTTGAAATTTTATTTCTTGCTTTTTGATTAAAATAGGCAACGGGAACTTTTCTGTTTCGGGCTTTATCAAATAGAGTAATGGTATCAGGCTTAATATCATGACTATTTGATTGAGGCTCTTTTTTTACAGAACAGCTCATTAAGAATAAAATAATTGTAAAATAGGGAAGCAGTTTATAAGTCATTATTTTTATTTAAGGTTAAATAGTTTTAGGTCTAAATGTAAGAAAAGCTGGATTTAAACACAAATTTCATGGATGATACAATTTTGTGTCTCTATCATAAAAAATTACTCATATTGAATAAAAAATGATTAATTTTAATTCATCAAAATCTCTTTATAAATAGTATCCAATATTCAGGTGTGCTTTTGCATCCTGAAACCTTAAGGTTCAAAAAATTCTGAACCCAATACTTTTTTATTCAATACTAAAATATAAAATGGTAATGAGCAGGCTGCTTACTTACCTTATGAATTATAAAGAGAAATCATTATGAAAACATATACCGTTGCCGTAATCGGCGGAACAGGGAAATCAGGAAAATATCTTGTTCAGCATTTATCAGATAAGCATTTTTCAATTAAATTATTAGCCAGAAATCCTGAGAATCTTACTTTGCAAAATCCTTTAATAGAAATTGTGAAAGGAGATGCGAGAGATGATCAATCTGTAAAAAAGTTGGTTGAAAACTCTGATCTTGTGATAAGTACATTGGGACAGCCCAAAGGGGAAAAATCGATATTTAGTGATGCTGCAAAAAATGTCATCAAAGCCATGGATTGGTATGGGTTAAAAAGATATATTGTAACAACTGGTTTGAGTGTAAATACCCCTCTTGATCATAAAAATGAAAAAGTACGGATGGCAACAGACTGGATGTATCAAAATTATCCGGAAACGACTCAGGATAAACAAAAAGAATTTGAACTTCTTACAGAAAGTGATCTCGACTGGACGCTGGTGAGACTTCCGTTAATTAATCTGACCTCAGAACATTTCACTGCAGAAAGCAGTTTGGAAGATTGTAAAGGAGAAAATATCAGTGCCGCAGATTTAGCAGAATTTTTAATTTCTCAGATTCATGATGAGACATTTATTAAAAAAAGTCCTTTTTTATATAATAGGTAAACCATTAGGACTTTAATGAAGCTTAATAACGCTAAATAAAAACAGAGAGTAAAAAATTACTCTCTGTTCATTTATATTAATTCTCCAGCTTTTCTTTGATATACTTGGCTGTATGAGATTTTTTATTTTTAGTTAAATCTTCAGGGGGTCCTGCGAAAACAACTTCTCCGCCATATTTTCCAGCTTCAGGGCCGATGTCAATAATGTAGTCGGCACATTTGATAATGTCGGGTTGATGTTCAATAACGATCACCGAATGTCCGAGATCAATCAGAGCCTGTAATGACTTCAATAGCTTCTGAATATCATGGAAATGAAGACCTGTAGACGGTTCGTCAAAAATAAATAAGGTCTTATCTGTTGTTACTCCTTTTACTAGGAATGAAGCTAGTTTTACACGTTGTGCTTCACCTCCGGAAAGAGTAGAAGAGCTCTGTCCCAGCTGGAGATAACCCAAGCCGACTTCCTGTAAAGGGCGTAGTTTGGTAACGATTTTTTCTTCATGGTTATCTTTGAAAAACTCAAGAGCTTCATCCACGGTCATGTGAAGGATATCGGAAATGTTTTTCTCATCGAATTTCACTTCCAGAATTTCATTTTTAAAACGGGTTCCTTTACACACTTCACATTCCAGTTCAATGTCAGCCATAAACTGCATCGACACATTGATAACACCTTCTCCTTTGCATTCGTCACATCTTCCGCCATCAACATTGAAAGAGAAATGCTTAGGCTTGTAACCCATCATTTTTGCCACCTTTTGCTTTGCAAACAGGTCTCTGATATCATCGTAGGCTTTAAGATAGGTCACCGGATTCGAACGTGAAGATTTTCCGATAGGATTCTGATCAATTAATTCGATATTTTTGATCAGTTTTTTAGGGAATTCTACAGAATCGTAGTCTCCTTTTTTTCCGCCCATTCCCAATTGAATCTGGATGTCATTGGTTAGGATTTCTTTCATCAGAGTAGATTTTCCACTTCCTGAAACTCCTGAAATAACAACAAGACTTTCCAAAGGAACATCTACGTCAATATTTTTAAGATTATTTTGACGGGCTCCTTTTATATTGATCCATTCTTTAGCTTTTCTGCGCTTCGCCGGAACTTCAATTTCCATTCTTCCTGTCAGGTATTTGGAAGTCAGCGTGTCTGCATTTTTCAATTCCTTGTAATCTCCTGCAAAAACAAGCTCCCCACCAAGATAACCTGCCTCAGGACCAATATCGATAATATAGTCGGCAGCTCTCATAACATCTTCATCGTGTTCAACTACAATAACCGTATTTCCAAGGTCGCGCAGATTTTTTAAAACTTCAATTAAGTTTTCTGTATCTCTTGAGTGCAAACCGATTGACGGTTCGTCCAAAATATATATCGAACCCACCAGAGAGCTTCCCAAACTTGTAGCCAGGTTTATTCTCTGACTTTCTCCTCCTGAAAGGGTGTTGGAAGTTCTGTTTAATGTTAAATATCCTAAGCCTACCTTTAATAAAAATTCAAGGCGGGTAGTAATTTCATACAATAATCTTTTAGCAACTTCTTTATCGTGTTCGGATAATTTTAAGCTGTTGATCAAAGGAGAAAGCTCATCCAAAGGAAGCTCAATCATCGATTGAATGTTGTGCCCACCTACTTTCACCCATGTAGTTTCTTCCCGCAGCCTTAACCCTTCACAGGTTGGGCAGAGCGTTTTTCCGCGATAACGGGAAAGCATGACACGGTACTGAATTTTATATAGATTTTCTTCAAGCATTTTGAAGAAGTTGTCTATTGATGGGAATGTGCTTTTCCCGTCACCTTTCCAAAGGTATTTTTTCTGTTCTTTGGTTAATTGATGGTAAGGCTTGTGAATAGGGAAATCTTTGGCTTTTTTAATAAAGTCTTTTTTCCATTCGCTCATCGTTTCACCTCTCCACGAGGCAACGGCATCTTCAAAAATAGAAAGGGTTTTGTTCGGAATGACCAAGTCTTCATCTATTCCTATTACCTTTCCGTATCCTTCGCAGGTCGGACAAGCTCCGTAAGGGTTGTTAAAGCTAAAAAAATGAACATTAGGCTCCAGAAATTCTATCCCGTCGAGTTCAAATTTATTGGAAAATTCTTTTACTTTTCCTGTATCAGCATTTTTTAACGCACAATATCCGCGGCCTTCATAAAAAGCCATCTGGATAGAATCTGCAAGCCTCTGAAGGAAACTTTCATCTTCTTCATAAGAAAAACGGTCGATCACCAGATTGATGGTCATTCCTTTTTCGGGAGTGAATCCAAAACTTTCGAGATCTTCAATTCCTGCAACATTTCCATTGATTTCCAGTCGTGTGAAACCTGCCAGTTTTAAAACGTTCAGATTTTCACCAAAATTAGCAATATCATATTCTAAAGGTGCAGTTAATAAAAATGAAGTATCTTTTTTTGAACTTTTAATGAAATCCACAACATCCGTTACCGAATCTTTTTTTACTTCCTCACCGGATACCGGAGAAAATGTCTTTCCGATTCTTGCGAAAAGAAGCTTCATATAATCGTAAATCTCCGTGGATGTTCCTACTGTAGAACGTGGATTCGAAGAAATAACTTTTTGCTGAATCGCAATAGAAGGCGCCAATCCTTTGATATCATCAACTTTCGGTTTTTCAAGTTTTCCCAAAAACTGACGGGCATACGAGCTCAGACTCTCCACATATCTTCGCTGTCCTTCTGCATAAATCGTGTCAAAGGCAAGGGAAGATTTTCCGCTTCCGGAAACTCCCGTGATGACGATCAGTTTATTTTTGGGGATCAGAACATCGATGTGTTTCAGATTGTTAAGGTGTGCGTTTTTAACGAATACCTGTTTTTTTATATCTATGTCTATTGTTTTTGCCATATTTTATTTATTCATAAAGTGTGTAAACTGATTCCAGAGAGTCACGTTTAAGCGTAATGGTGTTTTTATCGTAAGCAATATCAAACTCGGTATACATTGAAGCTGGTGTTCTGGTTTGTATTTTTATCAGCCTGTTCAGATGATCATAAGTATATACTTTATCATCTTTAGATTGATATGCATCCTGACTGTATTCCGAAATTTTTTCAGATAAAAGATTGTTTTTATAGAAATAACTTACGGTCATCTTATTTTTAATTTTCCCTTCTTCATATTCTGTTTTTACGGCTTTTTTTATTTTTTTATCCGCATCATATTCATAGGACCTTTCTTCAAATTTAAAGCTTCCGGTATATAGATAATGAGTCAAAAGATTATGGGTATAAGTATATTTTTTTTCTAAAACCCCATCTCTGGTTTTATGTCTATTCAAAATAATATTACCGGATGTATCGTAGGTTAACGTTTTTATATTTTCATTGGTAATTCCATTGGGAAGTGTATTTTTTGAAACACAGCAAGTAACTTTTCCCAACGTATCATAAGCGAAGATATACTCTCCGGTATATTTACCGCCATTCCAAAGATCTCCGGTAGAAGTAATTTTATCTAATTTCCCGTTTTTATAGAAATATTCCGACACTTTATCTTTTTCTATGATTTTCGAGATATTATTTTGATGATCATAGGCAATTTGATTTTTCTGAAAGGGTTTTCCCGGAGATTCATACCCAAAATAAGCAGGTTTGCTGATCTCGGGACCCGTTTTATAAATAATCTCCCTGGCTTCCGGAATATAGCTTAACCCAGGACCTAAAGGCGCCTTATAATCTTTGTCGAGTTTTACGATCTTACTGTTGAAAATAATATTTCCCTCCAGGTCAAATTTTGTAAGATCTGTCGTGGTTTCGGGAGAAGACCGATAAACTTTATCGATTTGTCTGACCTTTTTGGTCCCGATAATCATATTGATATAATCATCTTTGGTCTCCAATTCCTGCACAGGATCCGGGACTTTTACATCCGGATAGGTGAATTGTGCATTCACCGAAATGGTTCCCAAAAGTGCAGACAGCAAGAGTATTTTCATCGCAAAATTATGACCCACAAAAATACGAATTTTTAAACAAAATTTCATTATAAATATTGGCAACTATATACAATTCTACACCTTGTAAAATTGGATGAAAAATAGAAAAGTTCAAATTATAATATTTGTAGTATTTAAGGTTATTTTAAGCTTAATTATACTGCTTTTTTCACTATATGACGTAAATTTTAACTAAAAATTAATAAATATGTTAAAATATTTTGGCTCAAATAATTAGTAATATTGCAACACCATGATTAACACAAATTTTAAGTCTGTCTTAGAATTATTACAGACTTTCTCGACAGAGCAGGTATGCATTGATTACCTAGAGCAAATGAGATGGGGCGGAATTATTGAGAGCCCTTTCGATTCTGAATCAAAAGTCTATAAATGCAGTAAGAATCGATATAAATGTAAAAATACCGGTAAATATTTCAATGCCAAAACCGGAACCATGTTTGAAAATACGAAAGTAGGCCTTCAAAAATGGTTTTTGGCTATTTGGCTGGTCACTTCGTATAAAAAAGGAATTACTTCCATTCAGCTGGCCAAGGACATTGATGTTACCCAAAAAACAGCCTGGTTTTTGCTCCAGAGGATCCGCAGCTGTTTTGGTATTGAAAACAGCAATGAGCTTGAAGGTATTGTAGAATGCGATGAAACTTTTATCGGCGGAAAAAATAAAAACCGACATAAGGATAAAAAAGCAAAAAAAGCCCAGGGCAGGAACTATACGGATAAAGTTCCGGTCATGGGAATGCTCCAGAGAGGAGGGAAAATGAATGCTTTTGTAATCACCGATACCCGGAAGAACAGTATTCAGCCCTTGATTTATAAATATGTGAGCCAGGAGGCAACTCAGCTGATCAGTGATGAATGGTGGGGCTATGATGGCTTAGACAAAAATTATAATCATCTCGTTATTGATCACTCCAGAAAAGAATATGTAAGCCTCCAGGACGGTACTGTGCATACCAATAATATAGAAGGTTGCTGGAAAATTCTCAAAAGCTCCGTATCCGGAATGTATAACCATGTTTCCCGGAAACACCTCCAGAAATATGTTGACGAATTTCTGTATAAATTTAACTTAAGAGAAATTTCAGATAGTGATAAATTCAAATATCTGATTCTTAACAGTGATGTGAGAACCAGGTATAAAGATTTGATTTTTATCGAAAATTGTAATAAATTACAGATTATTCCCAAGTCTTGTACTTAAAAAAACTGAAGTCGACCTTGGTGATGAAAAATGCTGAAAATAGACCAGAAATCTCAACGATTGTTTTAATAAGAAAATTAAATTGCTATAATGAGACTTCACTCATGAATGCCCTAATTGAAATTTTCTCATTTTTGCCGATGTTATTTGAATTATGCGAGATCTGTATAAAAGAATAATTTATTTTTTAAGATACTATAAAAATAACTATTTTAACAACGAAAAATGTCACCGAATCTATTAAAACAAAAAAATGTGAAGAGTATTATTATCAATAATATTGAATACTTTGACGTGTTGGATATCAAAAAAAATCATCAGGATCTGAAAATAGATGTCCGGGAAATGATTACAATTGAAGGTACTAAATTGATTAAAGCTGAGCATGTTACATCATTAACGGACTTCGATAAAACAATGAGGGATATTTTTAAACGAAATAAATAAATATCCCCGAGTGTAGAATTGTATATAGTTACCTTATTAAACATAAAATTTGTTTTTTATGCAAAAAATCCTATTTTATTGATATTTCAATGAAATAAAAGTTAAACAAAGTAGAGTTAAATTAAATAACAGTCTGAAAACCATAGGATCTGAATGTTAAATTTTATATATTTTTTTATTTTTTAACATTTACCTATTGTTTTATATTTTAAAATTATTTAAAATTGTATTCATAAATATGTAATATAGAAATGAGAAAATTGTTCAGAGATCTAGTTACACATTTAATGAGAAAAAGATAAAGAAATTACGTTACTCCCACGAAGATGCAGACACACTGCATCTTTTTTTATGACAATAATCATTTTTTAGTCTTATATAAGTCTGCTACATTTGGACCTTCAAAAATACTAACTGAGAATTTGATCATATGACTAAAAAGTTACTTCCTGTTTTTTTTCTGGGAACTTTATTTCTTGTGCAAGCCCAAGAAAATAATTCTGACATTGAAACTGTTGAGATTCAGGGTAAATTTATTTCTACACCTTATAAAAGTGCCAATCAGAATATCAGTGTTATTACAAAGGAAGAGATTGCCAATTCTCCTGCAAAAAGTATTGATGAAATTCTTCAGCAGATTCCGGGGATGGATATCAGAAGGAGAGGAGCGAATGGAGTACAGAGTGATATTGGTTTCAGAGGGAGTTCTTCCGAACAGGTTTTGTTGCTTTTGAACGGGATCAGGATGAATGATTCGCAAACGGGACATAACACCATGAATGTTCCTGTTGATCTGGATGATGTGGAAAGAATAGAAGTGATAAAAGGTCCTGCAGCAAGACGATTCGGACAGAATGCATATGCAGGAGTCATTAATATTATCACAAAAACAAATCCCGGTAAAAGAGTTAAGATCAGTGCAGAAGGTGGGGATTATGAAACATACGGTTTGGGATTTAATGCTAATCTTGGTAATGAAAAATTTTCAAATTCGCTACAGGCAAATTCTGCTTCGTCAGAAGGGTATATGCATAATACCGACTATGAAATTCGAAATATTTTCTATCAGGGGAGATTAAATATTAAAAACGGTGATCTTAGATTGCAGGCTGGTTTTTCAGAGAAAAAATTCGGGGCAAACGGCTTTTACTCTTCACCATTGGCTACAGAGCAGTATGAGGAAGTTCAGGCTTCGGTAATGAGTCTGGCTCATCAGCAGACCTTTGGCAAGTTCAAACTCAATTCTAATGTTTACTGGAGAAGAGGTCAGGATATGTACCTGTACAACCGCGAAAAACCGGAAATCTACCGAAATATGCACATTGGAAATAATGTTGGCGGTGAGGTGAATGCGAGCTATCAGTCTTCATTGGGAACTACCGGATTGGGTGTTGAATTGAGAAAGGAATTTCTGGCGAGTAACAATTTAGGAAGCAGAGAACGTTTTGTTTCTCAGGTATTTTTTGAACATCATTTCTCATTATTAGATAAAAAATTAAATATTACACCTGGAATTTCATGGGCCAATTATTCCAACGAAGGAAACTTTTTCTATCCCGGAATAGATGTTGGCTACAACTTTAACCCGAATAATAAAATTTACGGGAATGTTGCTAAGGTTCACAGGGTTCCGACATTTACAGATCTCTATTATGTAAGTAAAACAGAGCAGGGAAACCCGAATCTGACCCCTGAAAATGCGGTATATGCGGAAGTGGGATATCAGTTTCAGAATAAAAATGTATTGGCAAAAGTCAGTGGCTTCTTAAGGAGTGCCAACAATTCTATAGACTGGACTAAAACTTCTTTAAATGACGCTGTGTGGTATGCTCAAAATGTCGGAGATACCAGTGTAAAAGGAATTGAAGCAGAAGTGAATCACAGAGTTCTGAACTGGTTAAAATATTCTGTAGGCTACACCTATCTGGATAATACATTTAAATCATCCAATGAGTTTGTGTCAAGATATGTTTTGGATAATCTAAAGCATCAGTTCGTGGCTAAACTGGAAACGAAATTTTTACAGCATTTCACCAATGAAGTAGTATACAGATATAATGACAGGTTAAATCTGGGAAGCTATAATCTTTTAGATGAAAAATTAAGTTTTGTTAAAAAAGACTTTTCGGTATATATTTTAATCAATAATGTCACAAATACAATTTATACAGAAACTTTTGGGGTAAAAATGCCGAATCGATGGTTTCATGTAGGTTTTACCTATAATATCAATATTAAGTAAATGTTACGTAAGAATGAATTAAAGTTAATATTACGAAATTGTTAATTAAATTACATTTGCAAAAATTTTTTGAATGAAACTTTTATTAAGCTTGAGTTTACTTTTGACGCTTAGTTTTTTTAAGGCACAGGAACATATTTCCAGCTTCAATGCACTGACCATTACTTATAAGTTTCATCCAAAATTTTTCCTCTATGCTGAAGGGCAGATGCGAGGGATCGAAGAATACAGTTACCCGGATTATTACGAAATAAAAGGAGGGCTAGGCTATAACCTGACCAAAAATCATAAGCCATTTATCGGTTTGGGAAGATATGCAACTTATAAGGACCATGCGATCAACAAGGAAGAATTTCGTGTATGGCTGCAGGACGTTATAGATTTCAAAAAAGGAGTTGTAAAATTTGAAAACAGACTCCGTGTTGAAAAATCATGGTTTTATGAACCTCAGACAGATAAAGATTCTGAAAGAATGCGTTATCGCTACCGTCTGAATGTTTCTGTGCCTCTGAACGCCAAAAAAATTGCGCCGGGCACAGTATTCGCAAACGTATATGACGAAATCTTTGTGGTAACTCCTATGAAGCCTGCTTTTGCAAGAAATCGAGTATATGGCGGTTTTGGATATCAGATTGATGAAAACTTCGGTATTCTGGGCGGTTATCTCTGGCAGAGAGAATTTGAAGCAAAAGGAAATAAAAACTTTCACTTTGTTTATCTTGCATTAAATATCAATATCGATGGTACTGATGACGCTCCTTCAAAAACATATCATTTCCCCGGGGCGGATTAAAAAACGATTATCTGGACTTAATATTCTGTAGCTTTTTTATTTCAAATGAATGTAGTGTTTTTATAATACTATATGAAACATCTATATTTTAAAGACAAACGATTTATTCCGTCAATTATTTATTGAGCGAGGAAAAAATGCTTAATTATTTTAAACAACCATTCTGAATTGCGATAAATTAAATCGTCAATATTTTAAATTCAAATCCGGATCTTTGTCGTTAATTTCCGATTATAATTACAATCAGTACTATTTTTCATATTAATTATTCTTTAATAAATCATTTATTTTTTTGTAAATATTGTTTTATTTTTTTTAGATATTATTGTTTTTAATGCATTTTTGTTTTGCTGAAAACGAGGGCATAATTATGTTTATGTTCTTTAATTGAAAAAAAAGTAAAAGATTATTTTTTATATCACAATTATTTCTGTATTTATTGAGTTATTTTTACAGTCAAATACATTTGTCTTTTCGATAATTATTATTGTGGAAATTTTCCAATAAACTAAAAACTAATACCAAATATCACGATTTATGAAAAATAAATTAAATATTCCTGTGTTACAATTCCCTTTAATTTCAATGAACCTTCAAACTATTCCTTAAAATTATAATGAGAATTAAGATTAGCTAGGGAATTGGATTCTAAAAAAATTAAAAACTCAATTCTAGTTTAGCTGTCATACTTATTATTATTTGTGACCCAAACATCTCAGAAATATTAAAACTATTATTGTAAACTACACCATGGAAATTTTGAATCAATACTAAAAAATTGTTGAGGAAGCTGTTAATAAATATACATTTAAAAAGCCAGCCTAAAGAATTTTATGAACCAATGAACTATATTATGTCGCTTGGCGGGAAACGCATCCGTCCTGTTATGGTACTGATGGCATGTGATATGTTCGGAGGAGAGTTAAATGATGCCATAAAACCTGCATTGGGTCTTGAATTTTTTCACAACTATTCACTGATGCATGATGATATTATGGATAGAGCTCCCTTGAGACGAAATAAACCCACCGTTCATATTGTATACGGAATTAATGCAGGAATTCTTTCAGGAGACGGCCTAATATTTAAATCCTATAAATTCTTTGAAGATCTTGAAGATCAGGTTTTTAAAAAATGTCTGAAAGTATTTACCAAATCTACAATTTTGGTTTGTGAAGGACAGCAATACGATATCAATTTTGAGACTCAACAAAATGTAACCTTCGATGATTACATAAAAATGATCGATGCTAAAACTGCTGCTTTAATTTCTTCTGCATTGGAAATAGGCGCTCTAATATCCAAAACTTCAATGAAAAATTCTGAGGCTATTTCAAATTTTGGAAAGCATCTCGGAATTGCTTTTCAGATGATGGATGATTATCTGGATGTTTTTGGAGATCAGGCTCAGCTGGGTAAAAAGCATGCAGGGGATATTTATGAAAATAAAAAAACACTGCTTTATTTTCTCGCCAAAGAGCACGCTTCAGAAAATGAAGTAAAAGAACTCGAACACTGGTATCAGAAAAAAACAGATAATATTGATAAGGTGTATGAGGTAGAGAAAATTTTCAAAAAAAATAAAGTGGATGAAAAAGCATTACGCCTGATTAAAGAGCATACTGACATTGCACAAAGTTTTCTTCAGAAAACAGAAATTCCGGAAGATAAAAAAATACCATTTATAGAGCTTGCAAAATACCTTTTAAAAAGGGAAAGTTGATTTTGTTATAAAGGAGGAATAAATGAGAATTCTGCCTTTTGAATTATTAACTAGGGATTAATACTATTATGTGTGAATCTCTAGTTAAGTTGACTCAATGTAAAATTAAAAACAGGCATTAGTATCAGATATTACGACAAACATTCAATACAATACTACACTATACAGGAATTTTAATTAATTCCAAATCTTAAAAAACTTGATAACTTTTAAAAATATTTATTATGAATGATTCAGTTGAATACTTTGACGAGTTTTATCTTCTGACCTTAACTTATCCATGGCCGGGAGATTTGATAAATCCTCATGTAGAAGCATTAGGTCCGGAACTGGACGGATGGATAGATACAGAATATCCATTCCTGTCTCCTGAAATTAGGGAGAAATATAAACAGGGAAATTACCATATTGCTACTGCCCGTATGGTTCCTTATGCTCTTGAATATGCACAAATAAGCGCTTGCAGTCGGTTTATGATCTGGGTTTCTATTGTTGATGATTATGTAGGTATGTGTACAGCAGACGAAGTGGAAGAGCTACGTAAGAATTTTGTCAGTGTCCTGGAAGGTAATGACCCTGCACAAGATGCACATGATCTGGATCATGTATTGGCAAAATTAAGAGACGAATATCACGCTGCTGGTCCAGAAGGTCTGGTTGAATTATTTACGTACTTATTCAACAGGTATATTGAATACGGATTAAAAGCAGAATCACCTTTCAGGACGACCCAAACATTCCCTAATCTGGAACATTACAAACTCATTCGCGAATATTGTATAGGCATGTATGCATACGAGCCATGGGCTGGGATATGTATTACCCAAAGTTATTGAAGAGCATCCTGTGATACTTCGTATCCGGGCTTTAACCGCGAGAATAATCGGATGGCAAAATGACTTATACTCCATCAAAAAAGAAATCAAGAAAAAGGGCGAAGTAATGAACCTTGTTCTTAACATAATGCATACACAGAAAATTCCTTTGGAAGATGCCATTGCAAAGGCTTTAGCATTTCATGATCTTGAAGTTGCTGAGTTGGAAGCATTACAAAACAATCTTCCGGATTTTGGACTTGGAAAAGAATGGAATGAAAAGGTTGAAAAATGGACAGAATATATGACATTAATGATTTCAGGCCTGAATACCTGGTATCTGAAAGATACGCTTCGCTATGACAGTAATCATGGTTTAGCCGAATTTGCTTTTGTTAGGAAGGGGTAAAAACACAAAGTAACTATTGAAAAACACATTTTATAATAAAAATAAAATGTATGATAACCATTTAAATTTATTAATAAACTTTATCTAATAACTACTATGAAAACACTAGATTTTAATTTAAAGTATCCCTTTATTTCAAAACAACCCGCTCCCTCAAAATTAAAATTAATTGAGGAGCAACAAAAAGAGTGGATTGAATATTATCTCTGGATGCCGGAGAAAATGAAGGTGGCCTATAAAACATCAAAAATTGTAACTTTAGCCGGAATTATCTATCCCGGTGCAGGGGAGAAAGGGATGCTTGCCATAGCCCGTTGGCTATTGTTGGGTTTTGCTTTCGATGATTATTATGATGATAAACCAGAAGATGTATTTAGTAAAATACGTAAAAAAACAATTGACTCATTAAACGGACTGCCGGTTGCTCCGGATCCTAAAAGTCCGGATGATGAAGTATTTGTAAACGAATTTGCCAATGTAAGAGATATGTTCAAAGAAGTTGCAAGTGATTTTTGGGTTAAAAGGTTTGTTAAACATCAAGAGATATGGATTCAAGGCATGGAAGAGGAGGCCGCTTATTATGAGAAACATCATCAAGAGTGGATTAAGAGCTTAAAAGAAGAGACCACTTCTTATGATAAGAAACCTGTCATTTATCCAACTTATGAAAATTATCTTTCTATTAGATTTAAGATTTCGGGATGCACAATCTTATCAGATTTTGTAGAAATTGCAGCAGGATTTAAGATGCCTGAAGAAATATATAAATCAGATTATATTCAGAAACTCCGTCATCATATTACTTATTCCATCATGTGGAGTAATGATATTTACGGTGCGGCGAGAGAGCTTGAAAAAAATGAAGTGATGAACTTGGTTTTAGTTCTCAAAAGCGAAAATGAAAAAGAAAATAAGTATGAAGGTGAAAGTGAAAGCTACAAATTAGACAAAGCTTATGAAGAAGCTGCTAAAATGCACAATGACGGCATTGATGATTTCGTAAGACTGACGGAAAATGTTCCGGATTTTGGTGAATACCAGGAAGATGTCTTAAGATATATCGAACATGCTAAATTGCTTTTGCAGGGTCAGAAAGAATGGCACGAAAATTCAGACAGGTATCAATAGACAAGTTTTTAAATTGCTGGAAGCAGAGGCAAGGTCATATGATCTTGCCTTTTATTTATTCCGAAATATTTTATATTTAATATTTTTCTATCAGATAATGATAGGCTTTTAAATATTTATTAAACCGTTTAAGATCCTTTGGCGTAAGCTCACGGTTGACCCTTCTCAGATCCATATTATCACGAAGATCATTCAGTTTTACGGCAACAGCCAGGGGAGAACGTTCTGTTCTTTTTACAAAGTCATCGTATTCTTCATCAGGATCAAATTTTGTAAGGCAGCTGATCGCAAAAATGATGTACTCGGGAAAGCCCTGATCTCTCAGATAATCCAGACTGAATTCGACCGGATGATCTTCCACAACATCATGTAAAACCCCAACGATTTTTTCATCCATTGTTTTTCCATACTCCATGACCCGCATAACGTGAGCAATGTAGGGTGCGTGGTATTTGTCTGTTTGACCTTTATGTGCTTTATCAGCTATCTTTATTGCTCTGTGCAGTAGTTCGTCTTTTGTCATTTCTAAGAAATAGATTACAAAAATAAAAAATGCCCCATGATTTTGAGACATTTTCTATTAATTTATTTTACATAATATTAATGGTTGGATTCATCTGCCACCAAAGCAATCGGAGCATTGGTTTTAACAGATTCGATTCCGTTTTCCAGCCCGTTTTCAGATTCATACATTTGGCTTGTTCCTATCACCTGTCCGTTTCCGGCTTTTAAATTAAAATAAAACCGCCCGTCTTTTGCCGTGTTGATTTCAAATTTTGAACGGTCCTTGCTATGAACCCTTACTGAGTCTATCCCTTTTTCACAGGATGATTTTGAGCTGTAGCCCTGACTTGTTAAAATAACCTGTCCGTTGGCAGCCTTTAAATTGAATTGATAGTCATCATTGATCCGTTTAGAGATAATAAATTTTCCCATGGCTTAAAATTTTGAGTTTTGGTTTAGTTTTTATTAAAATTAATGATTTTTTTCAGAATAAAAAAGCGTCTCAAAAAATGAGACGCCGGAAATCAATTTTATATATAAAAGACTAATAAGCTCCTTTTTCGATGTAATGAGCAGCCACTTTTTCAGTTAATGCCACTACATTCGGATGGTTGGTATATTTTGTAAATCTTCTTAAACCTGAAAGCATCATTCTCTGTTCGTCCCCTTCTGCGAAAGAAACAATTCCTTCTTTTGCTGAAGTAATGATTTTTTCAACTGCTTTATAAAGGTTTAACTGAGCCATTGCAGCTTCTACAGAGTCAGCGGAGAAGTGTTTTTCAGCTCTTAAAACTGCAGATTCTGCCATGTAGATCTGGTTAAGAATTTCTGACGCATTTAATAGTAAATGTTGCTGTTTCTCAATATCCATCATATATTTTTGAAGCGCAGCACCTGAAACCATTAAGAAAACTTTCTTAAGATTTGCAATAATTGCTTTTTCTTCACTCATGAATTCAGAATAATCAGGAACTTCGAATGATGGAATTCCCATCAATTCTTTGCTGATTGCCATTGCAGGAGATAACAAGTCTAATTCTCCTTTCATCGCTCTCTTAATCAACATTCCAACGGCAAGAAGTCTGTTGATTTCGTTCGTTCCTTCATAAATTCTACCAATTCTTGCATCTCTCCATGCAGATTCCATTGGCGTATCTTCTGAGAATCCCATTCCACCATAAATCTGGATTCCTTCATCAGCTGTATTTTGAGTAAGATCTGATACAAAAACTTTAAGGATAGAAGCTTCAACAGCAAATTCCTCAACACCTTTTAATTCAGCTTGCTGATGATCCATGCCTCCTGCAACCAGTTCAGCAATTTTATCTTCAACATTTTTTGCTAAACGGTAAGAACCTGCTTCACTTACGAAAACTCCTGTTGACATTTCAGCAATTTTCTTTCTGATCGCTCCAAAAGTTGAAATTGAAACCCCAAACTGTTTTCTTTCGTTTGAATACTGAATAGAGTGGTTCAAAATTCTTCTCTGTCCGTCAAGATTGGCAGCAGCTAACTTAATTCTACCCACATTTAATGCATTCAAAGCGATTTTAAAACCGTTGTTTCTTTCACCTAGCATGTTCTCAACAGGAACCTTCATATCATTGAAGAAAACCTGGCGCGTAGAAGACGAACGAATACCTAATTTATGCTCTTCTTCACCGAAAGTCAAGCTTTCTGGGTTCTCCAATTCAGAACGGTTGATTACGAAACCGGTGATGTTTTTATCATCATCAATCTTAGCAAACAAAGTGAAAGTATCTGCAAAACCTGCATTGGAAATCCACATTTTTTGTCCGTTGATAATGTAATGCTTCCCATCTTCAGATAATCTTGCTCTTGTTTTACCAGAATTGGCATCAGAACCTGCATCCGGCTCTGTCAAACAATACGCTCCGAATTTTGTTCCTGTTGCTAAATCCGGAAGATATTTCTTTTTCAATTCTTCACTTCCGTAAAGTAGAGTAGGCAAAGTACCGATTCCGGTGTGAGCTCCGTAAGCTGTTGCCAGTGATCCGTTTCCTCCTGAAACGTAATCGCAAGCCAACATTGTACTCACGAATCCCATTCCAAGACCTCCGTATTCTTCAGGAACAGTTATTCCCAGCAATCCCATTTCTCCTAGTTTACGCATTGTTTCTTCCGTCAATGCGTAATCTTTTTTCTCGAAACGATCATGCTCAGGGATCACTTCTCTATCTATAAATTCTTTCGCAGAATCACGAAGCATTTTTTGTTCTTCACTCAGTTCTTCAAGACTGAAAATTTCGTTTGCAGGAATTTCTCTGATAAGGAACTCGCCACCTTTTAATGTTTTATTAAGTGTATCACTCATGATTTGTTATTTTAAAATTTAGTTATTTAATTTTGAATTTTAAATTATGGATTTTGAATTATTCGTTCGGTCTTAATTTTATTTGAAGTGTTTTAACAATTGATGTTAAAATATTTACAATACTTTGTATATCTGTTTTATATTTTGATTCATCAAATTTTACTAATTGAGACTGTGATAATAAATCAATCCAATATTGTGTTTCTCTTGCTTCTTTACTAGCTATGGACATTTTATGAAGAAAGTCTTTTTCTGAAAATCCAGCTAAAGCTTCCTGAACATTTGCACCAATAGAAGTCCCACTTCTTAATAATTGTTTTGAAAGAATAAATTCATTTTGAGATTTACATATTTTATATAACTCAATAATTGATAATGCAAAATTGAATGTCTTTTCTTTAATTAAATTTTCCTTTTGTATTCAATCCAAAATTTAAAATTCATAATTCAAAATTATTTTATAGAAGCTCAAATATACTCGCTGCTCCCTGTCCTGTTCCCACGCACATAGAAACCATCCCGTATTTGTTTCCGCGTTTTCTCATCTCGTCAAGAAGCTGAACGGTTAATTTTGTTCCTGTGCATCCAAGTGGGTGACCCAATGCAATGGCTCCTCCGTTTACATTCAGGATATCAGGATTTAAACCTAATTCTTTTTTGATGGCAACAGATTGAGATGCGAATGCTTCGTTTAATTCGATTAGCTCGATATCTTTTAATTCTAAACCTGCTTGTTTCAAAGCTTTTGGAATGGCATAAATCGGTCCCATGCCCATAATTCTCGGCTCAAGACCTGCCGCCGCATAGGCCACTAATCTTGCTTCAGGCTGTAATCCTAATTCTTTGACCATTTCTTCGCTCATCACCATTACGAAAGCTGCTCCGTCACTCATTTGAGAAGAGTTTCCGGCAGTTACACTTCCTCCGTTCGCGAAAACAGGTCTTAATTTAGACAAACCAGCCAAAGAAGTATCTGCTCTCGGACCTTCATCCACTGAAAAATCAAACTTTTTAGTCTGCATTTTCTGGTTTTCATCCAGGAAATTATATTCAACAGGAATTGATACAATCTGATTGATAAATTTACCTTCCTGATTCGCTTTTAAAGCCTTCATATGAGATTCAAAAGCAAACTGATCCTGTTCTTCTCTTGTAATATTGTATTGCTTTGCAACTTCTTCCGCTGTATAACCCATTCCCCAATAATAATCAGGGTTTGTTTTGGCAATATCCGTTTCAGGAACCGGTTTATAGCCTCCCATTGGAATGTAAGACATTGATTCTGTACCTCCTGCAATGATGCAATCCGCCATTCCTGCCTGAATTTTTGCAGAAGCAATAGCAATAGCCTCACTTCCTGATGCGCAATATCTGTTTACCGTAACTCCGGGAACTTTATCTGTATTTAAACCCATCAAGGAGATCAAACGAGCCACGTTCAAGCCTTGTTCAGCTTCCGGCATTGCATTTCCTACGATAAGGTCATCTATTCTGTTTTTGTCTAATTGCGGAAGTTCAGCCATTAATTTTTCAATTACGGTTGCCGCCATTACATCGGGTCTCGTGAATCTTAAACTTCCTTTTGGAGCTTTTCCAACGGCAGTTCTGAAACCCTTTACTATATATGCTGTTTTCATATTTTTTATTGACTAATATTAATTTTTTGAGAATTTTTGCCTCGTAGAGGTAAAATGTTAATAGCTTTTGTTTTTTGTCAATCACAGAGCTCCGTAGGAGCGACCTGTTAATCCTCAATCCATTCAAATAAATATTTCGGATCATATTCAATTTCAAATTTTGACATAAAATCTAAATATTCTTCTTTAAATGTTTTCTTTTTATGATGTTCTTCTTGGTTTGAAATGTATTTAACAACAGAATCTACACTGCTTCTAGAATAAGAGAAAGCTCCGTATCCTTCCTGCCAATTGAATTTTCCATTGATCCATCCTTTTTCATTAATAAATTTTGACGAACCCGCTTTAATATCTCTTACTAAATCTGAAATCGATATGGTTGGGCTTATACTCAAAAGAATATGAACATGATCAGGCATTGCAAAAACTGCGAATAATTTTTGATTTCTATGGGAAACAATACCTGTTATAAATTTATGTAATTCCTCTCTGTTTTCTTTTGAAATCAGGCTTTGCCTTCCTTTGACGGCGAAAACAATTTGGATATAAATTTGTGTGTATGTGTTTGCCATAAAACTAATAGGTCGCCTCTACGAGGCTCAATATCTTCTAAAATTATTCTGCTATTAACAGTTCGCTCCTACGGAGCTCCCCATTAATTTCTCAAAGGTTTTCCGTTTTGTAACATATATTGAATTCTCTCCAACGTTTTTCTCTCACCACAAAGCTGTAAGAAGGTTTCTCTTTCAAGATTCAATAAATATTGTTCAGTTACGACTGTTGGTTCAGAAAGATTTCCTCCGACCATTACGTTGGCTAATTTATCTGCAATTTTCTTGTCGTGTGCAGAGATAAAGTTTCCGGTTAACATTTGGTCAGTTCCAACATAGAACATTCCCAAAGCATCTTTACCTAAAACTTTAACTTTCTGTTCGATTGGTTGAGTATACCCTTGTTCCGCCAATAATTTTGCAACTTTTTTAGCTTCTGCAATCTGTCTGTTCTTGCTTACGGAAACGATATCTTTTCCTTTTTCAAGAATTCCCATATCGTAAGCTTCATAAGCGGAAGTTGCTACTTTACCCATGGCAATATTCATGAAAGCTTCACGAAGTCTGTTGTTTTTAACATCATCGCTGTGGAATTCTCTTGAAGTTCTTAACGTCAATTCTTTCGTTCCACCACCTCCAGGAATTACACCAACTCCGGTTTCAACCAATCCGATGTAAGTTTCTGCTGCAGCAACAACTCTGTCGGCGTGCATTGTCATTTCGCAACCGCCACCAAGCGTCATTCCGTGAGGTGCAACCACCACTGGAATAGAGGAGTAGCGAACTCTCATCATCGATTTTTGGAAATAAGCGATCGCCATGTTCAAATCATCCCAATCCTGTTCGATAGCCATCATTAAAATCATCGCTAAATTGGCTCCAACAGAGAAATTGGTACCTTGATTTCCGATCACTAATCCGTCATATTCTTTTTCAGCTAAATCAATGGCTCTGTTCAATCCATCCAGAACTTCGCCTCCAAGAGAGTTCATTTTAGAACGGATTTCAAAGTTGATAATTCCGTCGCCCAAATCTTCAATCGAAGCTCCTGAATTACTCCAAAGTGTTTTATTTTTTCTGATATTATCTAAAATAATGAAAGCATCCTGACCCGGAATTTTGTTGTATTCTCCTGAGTTTTTATCAACGAAAATACTTTGCCCTTCATTATTAACTTTATAGAAAGACTCTACATTTTTCACCCAGTCTGAAACTTCGTAACCTGCATCTTTAGCCAATTCAATACCTTTTTGAACGCCAACGGAATCCCAGATTTCAAACGGACCGTTTTCCCAACCGAAACCTGCTCTCATGGCATCATCGATTTTATAAACTTCATCAGAAATTTCGGGAACTTTATGCGAAACATAAGCGAATAATGCACCTAGAGATTTTCTGTAAAGCTCTCCAGCTTTATCTTTTCCGCCAATTAAGACTTTAAATCTATCAATCGGCTTATCAATATTTTTAGTTAATTCTAAAGTTGGAAATGAAGATTTTCCTTGAAGTTCATATTCTAAAGTATCAAGATTTAATCCGTGAATTTCAGATTTTCCTTCTGCATTTTTCACTTTTTTATAGAAACCTTGCTCCGTTTTTGAACCTAACCATTTGTTGTCAACCATTTTCTGGATGTAATAAGGAAGAGCAAAAACATCATTGAAATTATTGGTTTCAGCACCGCTCTGACGAACGCCATTTGCAACCATGACCAATGTATCCAATCCAACAACATCAGCCGTTCTGAACGTTGCCGATTTTGGACGACCGATTACCGGACCGGTCAGTTTATCAACTTCAGAAACAGTTAAACCTAATTTCTGAACATTATGAAGCAAATCCATCATCGAGAAAACTCCGATTCTGTTGGCGATAAAGGCTGGGGTATCTTTTGCTAAAACGGTTGTTTTTCCTAAGAATTTTGCCCCGTAATTCATATAGAAGTCAATTACTTCAGGAGCAGTGTCGTTGGTAGGAATAATTTCTAAAAGAGGAAGATATCTCACAGGGTTAAAAAAGTGGGTTCCTGCAAAATAATGTTTGAAATCATCACTTCTTCCTTCTACCAGCATGTTAATCGGAATACCGGAAGTATTTGAAGAAACTAAAGTTCCGGGTTTTCTGAACTGTTCGATTTTTTCGTAAACTGATTTCTTGATATCCAGTCTTTCAACCACAACCTCAATAATCCAGTCTGTATTTTTTATTTTTGGTAAATCATCATCAAAATTTCCAACTTTTATTCTATCCGCGAATTTTGGAGAATAGAGTAGAGCCGGACTTGCCTTTTTCAGTTTTTCAAAGTTCTCAGAAGCGATTCTGTTTCTTACCGCTTTGTCGTCTTTGGTCAAACCTTTTTTCTGTTCTGCTTCAGAGAGTTCAAAAGGAACGATATCCAAAAGCGAAACTTCAACGCCAATATTGGCAAAGTGCGCTGCAATACCGCTTCCCATAATTCCTGAACCAAGAACCGTTACGTGTTTGATTCTTCTTTTCATTTGATTTATTGATTTGTTATATTATTTTTTGTTGTTTAAATCGGTCGCGATTTTCATAATTTCGCACATCACTTCCTTGAAAGTTTCCAACTTTTCGGGAGCAATTTTCTCCATAACCCTTTTGTTGAAGTTGACAACAACTTCTTTAGACATGTTTCTGGAGTTCAGTCCTTTATCGGTAAGTTTAATGATAACTTCACGTTTGTCCGTAGTCGTTTTTTCCTTATAGATATATCCGTTGTCCTCCAAGAGTTTAATAATTCTTGTAAGAGAAGTCGGCTCGATGGCCATTTTAGGACCAAGGTTAGTACTTCGTGTTCCTTCTTTAGGGTCAATTTTCAGTAATGTGAGCGCTTGAACAGCCGTAGAATCATGCTCTTGGGCAAGATCGGTGTACATTTTAGAAACAGCTAGCCAGGTCTGTTTTAAAATTAAATCTACGTTTTCTATTTTATCTTTATTATTATCCATCATTTTTGTTGAAATGGTTTATTCCAAATGTAGTAAATATTATGCATGCATAGTATTTATTAACGTTAAAATTTGTTAATAATCTGATAGTAAATAGGTTAAATTGTATGATTAGCATAATACTATGCATGCATAGTATATGAATAGTTTAAATAAAAAGCGGTATTAGTAAATGGTTTTCACGAAATTAACTATTTCTTCGAAGGATTCGCACTGTTGTTTTGAGGAATCATTGGAAATAACCCAAAACTTGTTGTGGAATTCAAAATTAAGAGCAGAGAGGTCTTTTTGAAAGTTTTTTTGAAGCAAAGAATACAACATTTCTTTATAAAAATCGGGTGCGATGATTTTTGGAGCAACAAAATTATCATTAATCTGAAATAAAGAAGCATTGGTGAGCTCTTCATGCTGAAGCAAAATATCCTCAACAATTCCGGAGTATAAATGACTGTCTTTTACATACCATATTTTATCGGCGAATTCTTTTGCCAAGCGCCAGTCGTGAGAGGAAAAAAGAATCAGTTTATTTTGTTCCTGGGCTAATTTTCTAAGTGTTTTAAGAATGATGATTTTATTTTTTTCATCTAAATGTGTTGTAGGCTCATCAAGAATAATGATAGGCGAATTCTGTGTTAAAGCTCTTCCAATAAAGGCTTTTTGAAGATTTCCGTCTGAAAGGTTTTTAAGTAAAGTATTTTTATATTGAACCAAATCAAGTTCTTCAATGATATGCGAAACTTCGTCTCTGTCTTCTTTTTTAAGCTCAAAATAAAAAGGATAATAAATATATTTTCCTAGTGAAATCAAATCTTCAACCGTATAATTCTGCGGAATTATTGATTTTGAAAAAACAACAGCAATATTTTCTGCGATTTCTTTAACGGAAAGATTCTTAATGTTTTTTTGATTAATAGAAATTTCTCCACCTAAAAGTGGGATTTGATGTAAAATAGATTTAATTAAAGTAGTTTTTCCGACACCATTATTACCAATCAATAGGCATACTTCTCCTAAATTTAAATTGGCAGTTGCATTTGAAATTAGGGTTTTGTTGTAGCCTATGTTTGCTTGGTTAATTTGTAGGTGCATTTTGTTGGTTTTTCGCAAAGACACAAAGTTCTTTTTACAAAATTACTGTTTTAAGACGCAAGGAATTTGACTTTGTCAAATTTTAATGCAGATTATTTATATGAAGTTTATAATTCTTGTTACTCCATTCTTGAAAAGATCGCTTTGAAAATTTAATAATAATCCTAATTTGCAATTTGTCATTTTTAAAAAGCTAGAAGTTGTGATTTATGCGTTGGGTTAATATAATCAACTGTTTTTATTTCTAAAATTAATTCATTTTCTATCATTTGTATTGTTTCTGATTTGAATAATACAATATGCAGTTTTAAATTTTATCGAAGATAAAATCCTTGAGTCTAAAAGCACAAACTTAAAGAAAATAACTTTGCACCTTCGAAAAACCAATACCTAAACTTTATTCTGTTTCAAAAGCATCATTAAAATCACAGGAATTCCAAAAACAGAACTTATCACATTCAAAGGAATCTGAGATTTTTCAGCGATTATTGAGAAAAATAACATCATTAACATACCCAGGAACATATTTAAAATCCATTGCTGCCAGAGTTTTGCAGGATTATAAATCAATCGGCAAAAATGGGGGACAATAATTCCTATGAATAAAATAGGTCCCAAAAATGCCGTAATCGATGCCGAAAGCAGGGAAGAAGCAATAATGATCAAAAGTTTTAATTGACTTAAATTGACTCCTAGACTTTGTGCATAGGAGCTTCCCAATGAATTTCCAATCAACGGTTTTATGCTTTTAAAACAGATAAATAATCCTAATAAAACCAATATCGATAATACATAAATTTGGTTTCGTGACACCATATTATTGGCTCCGAAAGACCATAAGATATAGTTTTTTAAGCTCTGATTTTCTGCATAAAACTGAAGCAGTGAAACAATGGCCCCGGCAAAAGCCGAAACCAGAAAGCCGAAAATTATTAAATAAGATTTATCCTGAAATTTATTTGACATCGATAATAAAACCAGCATCAATAATAAACTTCCGATAATCGCAGACAAACTTAAAAAACTGTTCTGAAGGAATTCCGGAAGCAGAATGTCATGTGAAAAAAAAATGTAAAATGCCACGGATAAACTGGCAACGGAGGTGATTCCTAAAATATCAGGTCCTGCCAATGGATTTTGAAAATATTCCTGCATCAGAAAACCTGAAGTAGGAATTGAAATTCCTGCCAACAGCATCACCAAAACACGGTTTATACGGATTTCTGCAATCTGACTGTTGGACGAGTCATAAAAAAAATCCTGAAAATTTAAATGTAAAAATCCTGTATTCACGTTGATTATCGCGGTTAAAATAATAGCGACTAATAACAATAAACACAGGATTTTAAACTTATTTGACATAAAAAGCCTGTAAGTTTTATTTTAAAAGAGAGCTAATCTTATCATTAAGCTGCTCCTCTGTAATCATTCCCAAAGTTTCGTCAGTTTTGTCTCCTTTTCTCATGAAAGTAAAAGGAATAGCGCTACCTGTCCATTCTTTGAAATTGGTGCTAAAGAATTTTCCATCCAAAAGTTCACCATCCAGCAGAACGGTGTTGTTACGAATCCCCTGTTCATCTACGAAACGGGGAACATCTGTATTCCAGACGTTTTTGTTATCAAGGCTTATGAATGTAATTTTTACAGGCTTGCCGTTTAATTCCTGAATTTTATTTTTAAAATGCGGAATTTCTCTTACACAAGGACCACACCAAGTGGCAAAGAAATTAGTCACATATAAAGTATCGTTCTTTTTACCCAAAAATTCGGAAGCCTGTTGTGGAGTCACCATTTTTAAAGCTACAGGAGCCGAAGTTGGCTCAGGGGTTGAAACTGAATCTGTTGTAGCTGTTTGATCTTCAATTTTCTGATTTTCCTTTTTGCAGCTTGAGAGTGCAAGTACAACAAACGTGGATAAAATTATCTTCTTCATAATTATTTTTTATCTATTTTTGAATTGAAGTTATGGAACAACAAATCTATAAAGGGAAACTGACGCAGTTTCATTGGTTAAAAATAGCGAAAAAGGAAGAACTGACCAAAAATACTTTCTCTTTGGAACTGGAGATTCCGGAGAGCTTACAAGATCAATTTCAATTTGAAGCAGGGCAGTTTGTAAGTGTAAAATTTCAGTCGCATGATGAAGATGTCGTCAATGATTATTCGATGACTTCAGCGCCTTATGAGAAAAAAATTGCTTTAGGAATAAAAATGAACTCTTCTGATGGTGCAGCTTCACAATTGTTCAAAAATTATAATCCCGGAGATGAGCTTTTGGTGAGTGAACCTGCCGGCAGGTTTACTTTAGTCTCAAAACCAAGTGAATTCAGAACGATTGTGGGATTTGCAGCCGGAATAGGAATTACTCCGATTTTAAGTCATTTTAAGAATATTCTTCATAATGAACCCCGGACAAGATTATTTTTATTCTTTGGAAATAAAAGCTCTGAAGATCTGGTGTACAGAGATGCTTTGGATAATCTGACCCGAACCTGCGGCGACAGATTGCAGATTTTTTATTTCTTTTCACGTGAAAAACCTTCTAATCATTTCTTTTACGGAAGGCTAGATGAGAAGAAATTAAATTTAATTATTAATCAAATTCTACATTTAGATGATACGGATGAAGAATCTACCATTTGGGATGCTGTAGATGAAGTCCTGATCTGTGGAAAAGGAGAGATGATTAAAACCCTTGCCAATGCATGTTATCATCACGGAATTCCGAAAAAAAATATTCATTTTGAACTTTTTGAAGAATTTAATGACGATATTTATCCTATTGAAAAAGAGTTTCCGTTAATTGAAAATGTAGCCGTTGATTTTCAGATGCTGGGAAAACAATACCATACAGAACTTCCGGATAATACTGAAAAAGTTCTGCAGCAGCTGTTAATCCAAAAATTTCCTGTTCCATATTCATGCAAATCGGGAATCTGCGGGAGCTGTGAGTGTATTTTGGAAGAAGGAGAGGTGGAATTGCTTGAAAATGAATATTTAACAGAAAAAGAAGAACAAAAAGGACATATTTTAGCTTGTATGTCGATTGCTAAAAGCAAAAAAATAAAGCTTAACTTTGATCTGAGTTGAGAATTGTAAAGAACATATTTAATCTTGGTTTTATATCGATAGAAATTGGTATACTATTAATATGTCTTGCCAATGCCTGGGTTTTTGCTCTTACCGGAGGAAGAACGTATACAAAAATTTCTAAAATACCGCCTCGTGAGATTGCTTTGGTCTTGGGTACTTCACCCAAAATGAAATCTGGGCTTTCTAATCCTTATTTTACCAAAAGGATGGATGCAACGGCTTTACTTTATCATCATGGGAAAATCAAACAGATTATTGTAAGCGGAGAAAAAAGCAAAGGTTACAATGAGCCTGCAGCCATGAAAAAATACCTTGTTTATCAGGAAGGTGTTCCGGCCGATATTATTGTAGAAGACCCTAAAGGTTTTAATACCTACAAAAGTATTCTTCGCTGTAAGGATGTTTATAAGAAAGATAATGTGATTATTGTTTCACAGGGATTTCATAATTTACGGGCCTTGTTTTTTGCCCGAAACAATAATATGAATGCGTTGGGCTTTGATGCTCAAGATGTTTCAAAACCCGAAAGTTACTACAGAAACCAATCCAGGGAAGTTCTCGCCAGAGTGGCTGCTGTAGTGTATTTTACATTAGGTATTTCCCCTGATTAAAAAGGATATCCAAATGCGATATTTAATGTCGGTTTGAAAGGCTGGAAGTTATTCAGTCTCCATTTTTCGCCATCTGGCTTGTTAGGATCGTATATTTTATATGCCAGATCCAGTCTTAAGGTGATGTAGGCTACATTTACCCTTAAACCAAATCCACTTCCGACACCTACCTGACCTAAAAATTTATTAAATTTAAATTCATCACCATAGCCGTCATTGAAGTTTCTCAGACTCCATGTATTACCGATATCGGTGAAGATTGCAGCTTCATACATATCGGTGATAGGCATTCTGTATTCAATATTGGTGGTTAGTTTTACGTTGTCTGTCATGTATGTTCGGACTCTTTCATCAACCTGAGAATCTGCAGGACCCAGTCCTCCAAAAGCTACCCATGCCCTGATATCATTGGATCCTCCATTAAAATAAGATCTGATAACAGGCATGGTAGAAGAGTTTCCGTAAGGAACTCCCACACCGACAAACTGACGTAAAACCAAAGTATTTCGGTTAATTTTAAAATATTTTCTTACATCGATATCAAACTTCACAAACTGAGCGTAAGGAATACCAAAAATTGTTCTTTGAGGACTTGTGACAATACCACCTCCATCATCTCTTTTTTGGTTAAAAGCACTTAATATATTTCCGGCAAGCTCTATTTTCCCATTAAAATAGAAGGCATTCGGATAGTCTTTTTTTCCAATCTCGTTATAAACGAAATTATAAATCATAGATGAAATCAGGACATCCTGTGTCTGTCTGTCCTTGTTGATCAATGTTCCTGTAAAAGCATTATAAAGATCCAGACCTTGCTGATCCAAATTTCCAATATAATTCTCATCATTAATAATATCCTCGGAAACCTTATCGATAGATACCAGACCGGCAAGAAAATCCTGCTTTAATATAGGGTGAGATATGAAATAATCATTGAATATTTCTTCGCGGATACTATTGTCATTAGGAAAATAATCATAGTAGGCAGCTTTATTTTTTGTTAAACTCAGCTGGGTATTGAAAAGTGTTAGCCTGTGAGACACTTTATCATTTACCGTTGCCATATAATTTAAACCAGTATTAAAGTTAACTCTTCCTAATCCAATATTGTTCTGAACAGAAGCTCCTAATACAATAGATGAAGTCGGGCTGTATCTTTTTGGAAGCCATTTATAATAATCAAACGGTAACAGCAGTCTTGGGAAATTTAAAGATGCCTGTGCAGATATTTCATAGGCTAAAACTCTTTTACTGATATCTTTTGTACTTCGGATAGAACCAAATGTTCCCGAAAGACTGGTTGAAAGGTTTTCGGCACCGTTGAAAACATTTCTAGTTGTCAGGTCAATAGAAGGCGATACTCCAAGATTCAGCAATTGGGAGTAGTTCACATCTGTACCCACTTTTAATTCATATTTTGGAAGTGGCTTCAGGACATACATAACGTCAACGATACTGTCATTCGGAGAAGTTCCACCGCCTCTTCTCAAGGAATCTTTAGCTTTCAGAACACTGAAATTGTTCATCGATAAAAGATTTCTTTTGGTAAGATCCAGTTTCTTCTGGTCATAGATCTGCTTATTTCCAACAATAATAGCCCTCCATAATGAGCGCGTTTTGTACTTGTCGGTTGTTTTATGAAAATTAATTCCTCTTAAACTGTCTTTTTTTGTTTTTTTGGGAAAATCACTCATTTCATCAACAATGGCCACATCAATATTACCTATCGTTGCTCTTTTATATGGTGAGTCTATAGAATCCCTGTGTATTTCCAGCGTAAGAGGGACTTGTTTTCTGCTTTTTAAAGAATCCGCTACAAAATATATTTCGTCCCCAAGACTATTGAATTTATAATAACCATAATCTCTCATCTGATCATTAATTCTTGTCACTTCTTTTTCCAGAACGGTCTGATCAAGAATTTTACCAGATCTTATAAGGCTCTCATGGATTTTTTGCTGATAAATATTTTTAATAATAGGATCTGAAATATTGTAATAATATTCCTTGATGATCGTAGGGTCATTATGCGTAATAAAATAGTTGACAGCCGCTTTTTTAGCCGCAGAATCAAGCTTATGCTTAAATTTTACTTCTGCATCCCAGTATCCTCGGTAAGTTAATCTCTTTTCAATAGATTCAGCTCCTTTTTCAGTTTTTGTCTGGTCCAAAATTACAGGAGGAGATCCCCAGCTGTGATAAAGTCTGTCTAAGAATAAACTTTTTCCGACACTGCTTTTCATATTGTATTTCAGAAAAAGAGAATCCCTTAGTTTTTGATTTCTCATCTCTCCGGGATACGTCATATATTCATTGAGAATAGTATCGTATTTCGGATTGGCGGCATTATATAACCACAAACTTAAAGGCATGAAAATTAACTGCTTTTTATTAGGCTTTTGCTGTGCGTAACCTTTTAATTCACTGTCAAATGGCTGCTTTTTATCCTCAAATTCAAATGTGTTGGAAGATAGCAGATATTCACCATCCGGAACTTTTTTAGTTGTACTACAAGCATAAAGGAGGCTAACAAATGTTGCAAATGAAATAATTTTATAATATTTTTGAGGAGAATTCTTATAATGCTTACAGCTCATACAATAAAAATTTTACAGTCTTTAGATAAAAAGAAGTTCAGACAAAAATACAATTTGTTTTTGGTTGAAGGTAATAAAATCATTTGTGAACTTTTCAAATCTAACTTTAAAATTAAAGAAATATTATCTACCGATCCGCAAAAATTGGACCGTACAGATGTGCCCATTACTCATATCTCTGAAAATGAGCTTAAAAAAATCAGTTTTCTTAAAACGCCTAAAGATTCTATAGCGATTTGCTATCTTAATGAGGAAGAAAAACTGGAAGACAAGAAAGTGCAGCTGGTTTTGGACGGAATCCAGGATCCCGGTAATTTAGGGACTATTATAAGGCTTGCGGACTGGTTTGGTATTGAGCAGATTATTTGTAGTGAAGATACGGTAGATTTTTATAATCCTAAAGTTATTCAGGCTACGATGGGATCTTTTGCAAGAGTCAATATTGTTTATACTGATCTTGTAGAGTATCTTTCAAATACTGAAAATGTAAATATTGGAACCGATATGGAAGGTGAAAATATTTATTCTTTTGAAAAACCTGAAAAATTAAATTTAATTCTGGGAAATGAGGGCAACGGAATGCGTCCGGAAACTGAAAAATTACTTCAGAAAAGCATCAGTATCCCAAGATTTGGAAAATCACAGTCTACAGAAAGCCTGAATGTTTCTATGGCTGCAGGGATTATTTTAGGACAATTGTACTCAAAATAAAAAAGAAATTAGAGGTTAGAAATTAGTAAAACTTAACAATTGTTTTAGACTAACTTCTAACCTCTAGTTTTTAACTTCTTATAATTTATATAAGCTGTTCCAAACTCGAAACGCTTTTATTTTTCTGATAAGTTTCTAATTTTTTTCGTACAAATTTTAAGGCAACAGGAGCAAGATAAATCAAGACGGCACCCAGAAGTTTTTTCTTCCAGTTGGAGCTTTTTATATTTTTCTTCGCAAAATTACCTACAAATGCTGTAACTCCTAATTTGATAAGAGCATCAACGGCACCTGAGTTTTTTAAAGCTGAACCGGCCAGTTCTTTTGCTGCATTTTTATTGATAAATACATCCTTCATTTCTGAAGTAAGCTGTTTTACAATTACATCTTTTCTGAGAACAACTTTTTCTTCCCCGTTTTCGTCTACTTTTTCCTGTAAATACTGGTCGGTAAGACCATTGGTAAAAGCGCTTAAACTTTCTTTTGTGTTTTTAAAGGTAAGGAGATTTTCTAAATCATTAATTTCACTTTTTAATAATTTTTTCTTTATTCTTAGCTCTTCTAAGCTTTCATACTTTCTACTCATAGCTTAATGATTTAAAAATTTAATAACCTGATCAGCTACATAATTTACGATTTTCTTTTTAAAAATAACAATAAAAATCATTATCAGAAAATAAAATGCAGCTACAACCAAGAATCCATAGGAGTGATCGCCAAGCGCTCTTCCTATCAGGAACGCGATTCCAAAGTTGAACAGGATAAGAAAAAAAGTGAAGGTAACCAGTAATATGACAAAATAAGCAATCATTCCTGCTGAAATAGAAGACTTTTCCGTGGCTTCAATTTTCAACAGATCTATTCTCTTAGAAGCATATTCTTTTATAGTTTCAATCATTGTTTTTATTTAAAGTTACAAAAAAAGGAACTTTCGTGCACAAAGTTCCTTCCCATAATTTACTTAAAAAATAAATTATTTATTTTTTAAGATCATTCAATCCTGCTTCTACATCCTTTACTACGTCTGTAGTTTTAGAAACGATTTGATCTTTATATTTATCGTATCCGTCTTTCATTGTGTGAGCTACATTATTAGCTGTTTCTTTGAAAGTAGAAGAAATATTACCGTACTGATCCTTAACTTTTTCAGATACTTCGTCATATTTATTCTTTGCCTGATCTTTAAGGTCGTTTGCTTTAGTTTTAATTTTCTTTCTTGTTTCTTTACCTTCTTCAGGAGCATAAAGCATTCCCAAGATCACACCTGCTGCAGCACCTGCAAGAAGTCCCGCTAATATACCCGCTGTATTGTTTCCTTTTCTAGACATTTTTCGTTTTTTTTAATAGTTAATAATATTAGTTTTTCCTTGCTGTCATAACAACAATTAACATACCAAAGGAGGCAGTATGCCTATTAAAAATTGTTAAATCTTTTGAATGTGAGATAGAATACTTTCAATAGTTTCCTTTTTGGTAAGGTTTGTATTATCAATAACGATTGCGTCTTCAGCTTGCTTCAACGGGGCAATTTCCCTTTCGCTATCGATCTTATCACGTTCAATAAGATTTTCCTTTACCTGCTGTTCATTGGCCTCAATACCCAGTCCCAGAAGTTCCATATACCTTCTTTTTGTTCTTTCATCAATGCTGGCAGTAAGAAAGAATTTAAAGTCCGCATTTGGCAGAACAACTGTCCCTATGTCACGTCCGTCCATAATAATGCCGCCTTTTTCTGCCAGGCTGCGTTGAGACTGGAGCAAGAAGTCACGAACTTCCTTCTGCTTGGCCACCAGGCTTACATTGTCTGAAACTTCATTGGAACGTATTGCTTTTGAAATATCAATGTGGTTAAGAAAAAGAACAAGCTCTCCGTTGTTATTTCTGAATTCAAGCTCAATTTGGTCAAAAGATGAAAATAATTCTTTTAGATTAATAGAACCCTCATCATTAAGGCAATTTTGAAGGGCAAACCAAGTAACACCTCTATAAAGAGCACCAGTATCTAAATGAATAAGCCCCAGTTTTTCAGCAATAACTTTAGAGATTGAACTTTTTCCGGTAGACGAGTACCCATCGATAGCAATTACAGGTTTTTTCATACCGCAAATTTCAAGAAATTTTCTTAAAAATCAAGAAACCTTAAGAGATTTTCTTAAGGTTTCTTTGTATGTTATGATGGAATCTGTTTAAAATTAATTCATTAAGATAGTTTAAATGATGAAATTTTAAAACAAATTTTTAATATAATTAATATCCGGCATGGCTGCTAAGATCTACAGAAATACCTATCTGATTAACATTTGAAGCATTGTGATATCTGATATGTGCATAATCTACACGGAATCTTGAAAGTTTAATCCCAAATCCGGCTGACAGACCCGAAAAGTTTCTTTGGTCAACGACAGCAAGCTCATTTCCCCGTTTCGCATTATAACCCAGCCTTATGTTAAAGCCTTTTTCCGGGAAAAGTTCTGCCCCGATGGAAAAGTGATCTGCGATTTTTCTTCCTGCATTCACTTCCTGACCGTTTACATTATATTCGGAAGAGATATCAAACTGCTGAAGATCGTGTGCAGTAATGGTAATCGCCAGCGGGATTACTTTTAAAATTTTAGTATATCCTACGTCTACTCTGAACGGAAGATTTTCTCTCGTTCCGTTAAAAGATTTAAACTGATATCCGAAATTTCTTGCCACCAAAGAAAGAACTTCTTTTCTTTTTTTGTTGTGATACGTAATACCGGCTGTTCCGGAAACGGCAGATGAAGTATAGTTGTCAATTTTTGAAGTGATAAAATTTAACCCTCCTCCAATGGTCCAGTCTTCTTCAAACTGATAAGCATATCCGGCACCGATAGAAACGTCGGAAGCTTTAAAAGTTCCGTTTTCAAAACCGCTTTCATCGGTTCTCGGGATATCTCCATAGCTCATGTACCGGGCATTAATAGTAGCCATATGGCCATTATCAAAATCTTTGGCATAAGCAATCGTTCCGTATTTTGAGTCGGCAAGATAAGCCGTGGCATTTACAGAAAGCTGTTTATCAGAATCTTTATTCAACAAAGCCGGGTTTGCAATAGCAAAGGAAACATCATAATCTCTTATGGAAATTGCATCGCCGCCTAAAGCAGCCTGTCTTGCAGATACAGGAATATTTAAAAATGGGTAAACATTTGTTCCTGTTTGTGCATAAGAAACAATTCCTGACAGAAATAATGAAAAAATGACAATTTTCTTCAATTCAGTTTATTATTAATGCAAAAATAATCCTTTTTCGTACTTTTCAAAATATTTATCACATTATTTATACGTAAATATTTAAGTTTTGTGAAAATAGTGGTTTTAATTTGATTTCAACAGGATTTGTATTGGTTTTTCGTAAAACGGAGGAATTCCGTTTTTGATAGATTTCAGGATTAAGTATTTTACATCAATTAGATTTAAAAACCATTGAAATCTTTTAAAAATAGAATTATAAATGGTCTTGTAATTCAATTTAAAAAATCAGCAGAACGTTTGTGCTTTGTGAAAACCGACAAAGCTTTAAAATAAAATCAGGCAGAATATTCTTCCCTGATTGGAATAGAGGGAGTAAATAACTTATTGTATTTGATCGGAAAAGTCCCTGTAGGTGGGATATTACATAAGATTCAAAAATTATAATCTATAATTTAAAATCAATATTATTAATGATTATATTTGCACAACTAAAAAAGTTATTAAAAATTAAAGATGAAATATAAAAGAATCCTTCTAAAACTTAGTGGTGAGGCCTTAATGGGGAACAGACAATACGGTATTGATAACGACAGACTGCAAGAGTATGCTGTAGAGATCAAAAAAGTGGTGGAAAAAGGTTGCGAAGTTGCCATTGTAATTGGAGGAGGAAATATTTTCCGTGGAGTAGCTGGTGCTGCAAAAGGAATGGACAGAGTGCAGGGTGACTACATGGGAATGCTTGCAACAGTGATCAACGGAATGGCTTTGCAGGGTGCTTTGGAAGATGCAGGAATCAAAACAAGACTTCAGTCTGCTATTGAAATGGACAAAGTTGCGGAACCTTTCATCAAAAGAAGAGCCGTAAGACACCTTGAGAAGGGAAGAGTCGTAATCTTCGGGGCAGGAACGGGAAACCCTTATTTTACAACAGATACGGCAGCTACATTAAGAGCTATCGAAATTGGAGCTGATGTTATTTTAAAAGGAACAAGAGTAGACGGAATCTACGACAGCGATCCTGAGAAAAACGAAAATGCAGTAAAATACAATTCATTATCTTTCGACGAAGTTTTCGAAAAGAACCTTAAAGTAATGGATATGACGGCATTTACTTTAAGTCACGAAAATAAATTACCTATCATTGTTTTTGATATGAACAAAGACGGAAATTTAGTGAAAATTGTAGACGGAGAAAATGTTGGTACTTTAGTTGATTTGTAATATTTCAGGGATTAGGTAATAAGATTCGGAGATTCATCAATTACTTATTACCCATTACTTTATTACTAATTATTTAAAATGTGTAACTATTCAAATTTTAATTATATAATGGAAGAATTAGATCTTATAGTAGAGTCAGTACAACACGATATGGAAGGAGCTATTAAGCACTTGGAGCATGCATTTCAGAGAATCAGAGCTGGGCGTGCGTCCACAAACATGGTTCAGGATGTTATGGTGGAATATTACGGAGCATTAACTCCGATCAACCAGGTTGCGAATGTTTCTGTACCGGATGCAATGACGATTTCTATTCAACCTTGGGACTCAAAAGCAATTAATGATATCGAAAAAGCGATCGTTAATTCAAATTTAGGTTTTGCACCTTCTAATAACGGAATTAACATTATTCTTAATGTTCCGCCTTTAACAGAGGAAAGAAGAAGAGACCTGGCAAAGCAGGCTAAAGGAGAAACTGAAGATACGAAAATCGTTGTAAGAAACGCAAGACAAAGCGGTTTGAAAGAACTTAAAAAGCTTGACGGAGTTTCTGAAGACCTTATTAAAGGAATAGAAGCAGATATCCAGGTTTTAACAGATAAATATGTAAAAGCTTGTGATGATCATCTTAAAGTAAAAGAGGCTGAAATTATGAAAGTATAATTTTCAGTTTTGAAAATAAAAAAGCGGTTTCAATTTTTTGAGACCGCTTTTACTTTTAAAGACAGGGAATGTCTTTTTTATCTTTATTTTTCAGAATCGACTGATAAATAGTCATCAATTCTTTTACATCACATTTTACTTCTTTGTTAGGCACTTTCCCAGGGTCTGTATTTTTGCCGACTGACCGAATGGTGTAGCTTTTCTCAAGACATTGTATAGGATTCTCATGTTGAAGGTATATGCGCTGTTGGGTAATGCTGTCTTTTGTTATTGGTTTTTCCGGAGTTCCTCCATCAAACTGCCATAAAGTATCATCTTTGAAAATGAAAAATACATGATCATTTTTTACGTAATATTTTGTGAGCGATGAAAAATGACTGTCAGCAAAAAAGTGTTTTACCATTTTTAGTTTTTGATTTTCGTAATATAAATGAACTTCTCCTTCAGTTTCTTCGCAGTTGTAACTGAAGCTTGTTGAATCAAGCTTTTGGGATAATAATTTATCATTTAAAACAGCAAACTCCTTTTTTATTTCATCAATGTTTTCCGGAAGGGTTTCTGTAGGTACTGAATCTTTTCTGGTAATTAAGCTGTCTTTTCTCTCAATACTTTTCTCTGATTCTTTTTTGCAGCAAATAAGTAATGTTAAGCATAAAATAAAAGGTGAAATTTTCATATTTATAAGCGATTTGGTTGTCGCAATATTATAAAAAATATTTAGAGCCTGTTTAAATGTAGTTCAAAAAATTGTATAAGATTTTGATAGTTCGATAAAATCTCTACAGGCAAGCTCAATCTGACACCGTCGAATCATAAAGTTAGTATTAAATTTGTCAGCCTAAGCTTTTCGAAGGTTATAACTAATAGTTGTTGAAAATCAAAATAATGAAGATGTTTTAACGGAATTTAAACAGACTCTTAAATCAAAAAAAAGACATTCAATGATGTTAAACAAAAAAGATCCGGCAAAATGCGGATCTTTTTTATCATTAGAAGAGATGTTATTGATATCTCTTATGTTCTTTATTTTTAACAAATAGTTTAGTAATTGGCTTAAAGAAAGTCTTGTATTTCTCAGCATCAAATAACTGTGAATCGGTAAGCGCTTTATAAGTCATCCAAACTCCAAAAGGGAAGAGCACCATATTAGGAATCCATGCCGCCAGATAAGGGTTCATTTTCCCCGACCATGCGACGTTTTCGACTCCAACGTTTATGACATAGAAAATGATGAAAATCACAATCGCAATGATTACCGGAAGTCCCATTCCTCCTTTTCTGATGATAGACCCTAAACTTGCCCCGATAAGGAAGAAAATAATACAGGTGAAAGAATAGGTAAGGATCCTTTGCTGGTAGATCACCACTTTACTGAAATATTTTACATTCGGAGTGATCTCTCCATTTTTAGATTCTACGGTTGTTTTCAGATTCTCCAGCCTGTTGTAGGCATTGTAAATCATCTCAAGTTTTTTATCCTTTTTTAATGTGTCCAGTTTGATTTGAGGTTTTGGAGCGGCTTTCGCTTTGTTTTTATCCATATAGCTGATGACAGGATTGGCCTGGTTCAGAACATCACTTCCTACGGTTTCAAAGAAACGGGCATTATCTTTTTTATTTTTATTAATCGTCTCTTCCAATTTATTAAAAGTCTGAAAACGATAATCATCCGTGATCTGCTCCTCTTCAATTGCTTTATTGATAATTTCGCTGACGTCAAAGTGAGAAACCAGCGTATCAAATTTAATGGCCTGGTCAGGTTGCTTTATTCTTACATTGTCGGGCTTACCTGCAATATTATCTTCAAAAACATATCCGTTATATAAAACAAGCTTTAGGAAGTTTTTATTGGCAGCAGGGACAAATTTTCCTTTTTCTGCTACGATTGATTGTTGATTTTCAAAAGTACTGGCCTTTCTGTGAACAAAAACCCCTTCAATATTTTCTCCGTCATTTCCATAAATTTTATCAAATTTCACCATATAACCGGGTATCTGATCAATAAACTGCCCGGGAGTGAAGTTCAGTGCAGGCTTGGTTTGTGCAATATTAAAAAGCATGTTTTTGGCCTTTCGCTGAAAATCCGGAATGATATTGTTGGAGAAAAAATAGAGCATAATGGAAAGCACGGTGGTTACGCCCAAAAGAGGAAGCATGACACGCGTTAGAGAAATTCCGGCTGCTTTCATGGCAGCGAGCTCATACCGTTCTCCAAATTCACCGAAAGACATAATGCTGGCCAGAAGGATGGTAAGCGGCAGTACCATACTGATAACGCTTACTCCAAGATAAAAAAGCAGTTTTAGGATTTGCCAGTAGCTTAATCCCTTTCCCATAAATTGTCCCAACTGAACCCAGATAATGTTTACAATAAAGATGAAAAACAATACACTGAATATAAAGAAAAACGGTCCAAAGAAGGTCTTTATGATATATCGGTCTAGTATTTTTAACATTCGCCAAAATTAATCAAAAAGCCACAAAGTTTTCTTTGCAGCTCTTATATTTTATGAAATTTTTATAATTAAGCATAAGCAAAAAGAATAATTGATCAGTAAGCTTATGACTTTCTTCAGATTTAAAGGTCTGTAATGACGTAATTTTTATATTTATTTTTATCAAAAACAAACATATTAGGGTCAAGATCCTGATTTTCCTTATAGTCTTTGATTGCAATTACAGCTACATCTTTGTTGTTTCCGTGCTGCTCAATTTTTACCATTTGTTTTTTTGCAGAATCTACAAAAAGATAAACATATTTAATTCCGTTGGATTTAACAGGCGTAAGTTTGATAAAGTCTGCATTTACACCATTCACGGATTTTTTTCCGCCATACGTTACATTATAATCATTTCTGTAGGTGGTAAGGTAATTGATAGGGGAGAACATGGTAGAGTTGCCGTTGGGTTTTGCGGTCGTCACTTCCATATCATCTACGCTGATATTATAGATTTTGTTGCCGTCAAAGATCTGTTCGGTATCCATAATCTTCAGCTTGTATTTATCTCCGGCTGTATAATAAATTCCGGGTTCTGTTTTGGTAACCTGACCGTTTACTCCGCTTCCAAATGAAAATTTGAAATAAGAATTCTTTTTGGACTTATAATTTGCTGTGATATCATCCAGAATCTTTTTAGCTTTTGCATCAATCTTCTGTGCGTTGGCAAATCCTGCAGCTCCTACAACAAATCCGCTTAATATAACTTTTGATATAATATTTTTCATTTTTCTTATTTAATAATTTTAGACTTACTTCAGTTTTAAAAGTTAAAACCTGAGATTTTAATTTATCTGCGCAAATCTTCCAAAAACTGTTCCAAAGAATGAAGGTCACTGATGATAACCTCTCTTGCTTTAGCTCCGTTAAATCCTCCTACGATACCACTTGCCTCAAGCTGATCCATAATTCTTCCGGCTCTGTTGTATCCTAACTTCAACTGTCTCTGAAGCATAGATGTAGAGCCTTGCTGAGTGGAAACGATAATTCTTGCTGCCTCCTCAAATAATGCATCTTTTTCATTGGGGTCAAAACTTCCGACTGAACTTGTCGCTTCTTCAGAAACATATTCGGGAAGAATAAATGCTGAAGGGTATCCTTTTTGTTCTCCGATAAATTCTGCCAGTCTTTCTACTTCCGGTGTATCTACAAAAGCACACTGAAGTCTTAATATTTCATTTCCGTTGAAATAAAGCATGTCTCCTTTACCAATCAGCTGATCCGCTCCCGGAGAATCCAGGATCGTTCTTGAATCCACACTTGAAATTACTCTGAAGGCTGCTCTTGCCGGGAAGTTGGCTTTAATCATACCTGTAATTACGTTAACAGATGGTCTTTGTGTGGCTACAATTAAGTGAATACCTACTGCTCTGGCAAGCTGTGCTAATCTCGCAATCGGTAATTCAACTTCTTTTCCGGCTGTCATAATCAAATCTGCAAACTCATCAACCACCAAAACAATGTATGGCAAATAACGGTGTCCATTTTCAGGATTCAGTTTTCTTTCTGAGAATTTTTTATTGTATTCTTTTAAATTTTTACAGAAAGCATTTTTCAGCAAATCATATCTTGTATCCATCTCTACACAAAGAGAATTTAAGGTATTGATTACTTTATTTGTATCTGTTATAATGGCATCATCGGTATCAGGAAGCTTTGCTAAATAATGTCTTTCGATTTTAGAATATAAAGAAAGCTCCACTTTTTTAGGGTCTACCATTACAAATTTCAGTTCACTTGGATGTTTTTTGTAAAGCAATGAGGTAAGAATGGCATTAATACCCACTGATTTACCCTGACCTGTAGCACCGGCCATCAGTAAGTGAGGCATTTTTGATAAGTCGGCCATGAAAATTTCGTTTGAAATGGTCTTTCCAAAAACAACCGGAAGATCCATATCTGTATTCTGAAATTTCTGAGAAGCAATCACCGAACGCATTGAAACCATGGTAGGGTTTTTTCTCGGAACCTCAATTCCGATGGTTCCTTTTCCAGGCATCGGAGCAATAATTCTGATTCCTAATGCGGAAAGGTTAAGTGCAATATCGTCCTGTAGTTTTTTGATCGCTGAAACTCTGATTCCTGCTTCAGGAACAATTTCGTATAAGGTAACTGTCGGTCCGATCGTTGCTTTAATTTCAGAAATACCTACATTAAAGTTTTTCAGTAACCCGACGATTTTATTTTTATTTTCCTCTAATTCTTCTTTATTGATAGAAATTTCTTCGTTTCCATAATCTTTTAAAAGCTCAACAGGCGGCATCTGGAACTTAGCAAGATCCAGTTTGTGGTCGTAAAGACCATGTTGATTGATCAGGTCCTGAGATTTTCTGTCAGGTTCATCCAGAACATCAATAACGGGAGCTACTTCTACATTAAATTTTATTTCTTCCTTCGCAGCAGTAGAAACTGAAGCAACGGGTGCAGGGGTTGGCTTAATGTCAAAAGCCTGCTCCGGAGTGGAAGTCGGAATACTTGGTTTTGTATTTAGATTTAAATTGACTGAATTTGAAAAATCATTTTTGGGATCTTCCTCAAATGAAGTGTGGTTGGGGGTGACGATTGTGTCTAAATTGGTAGAAACAGGAACTTCAGGAAATCCTTTCGGAACACTTACCGGCTCCGGCTCCTGAACTTTTTTAGGAGTTTCAATTTCTGTTACCGTAACTTTTGGCGTGTTTTCCTGTGCTGCTTCAGCCTCTACTTCCAGTTCTTCATCAGCTTCGAAATTTTCATCGGAATTCGGCATCATTGATTTTACCTTTCCGATCGTATTTTCGTTAATCTGATCCAGTTTTGCTTTTACGGAGCTTGGTCTTAAATTAAATTCAAGAATAAAATATAAAATAATACTTGATGCCAGCACAAGCCAAAGACCCACTGTTCCGATAATAGAATTAAGAGAATCCATAATCTGATACCCGTATACTCCGCTCAAAACACCACCTTGTCCTTTTGTAAATGCTGCCCCAAAGAAAATAGGAAGCCAGCAGATAAAAAACAGGGAGTGTCCCACAGTCATCCATGGTTTAAATGTTCTTTTTTTCAGAATCACAGTTCCGAAAACAAGAAATAAAAATGCTATAATAAATGATGCGACTCCGATACTTTCGAAAATGAAAATATTTCCCAGCCAGTCACCCAATTTTCCAAAAAGATTTGAAGATTTTATGCTTTTATCCATCATCGTTCCTGCCTGACTCTGATCGGCTTTCCAATTCATCAGATAAGAGACAAATGAGAAAGTAAGAACGATAGAAAAAAGTATAAAAGTAAGCCCGAAAAATACACGCGGCTTAGATAAAAATTTGCCTTTATCAGGCGATTCCGGTTGTTTGTTTTGTGTGTTTTTATTCATAATGTCAATGTGGCAAATTTAATGTTTTTTAAACATTAAATGAATGCTTTTTTTGCTTAAAAGAACTTTATTTTTTCCTTACTGATCAGGGGTAATGATTTTTCTTCGTTTGGATTTTGAATGATTAAAAATATTTAAAATAAAACAATTTTCAATTAAAAATATGATGTATTTTTTTGTTTTAAACCTAAATGTATGTAATTAAAATTTTGACAGTGACTCTGAATACAGCGGCTGTAGACTTTGCGATTCATTTTAGTATAAAGGTTAAATTAATATTTTCGTTCTTATCGAAATTGTATTCAGCAAAGAATGTTCCGCTTGTTGTTCTGATACAGGTTGAATCTAAGAGCATGTTTAAATTTGGTTCAAAAAATATCTAAGATTTCGATAGTTCGACAAGCTTACTACAGGCTAAGCTCAATCTGACACTGTTAAATCATACATTTAGTATTAGGTTTGTCAGTCTGAGCCCGTCGAAGACTAGAATTAATATGTATTGAAAATCAATATAATAAAAATATTAGAAAGAATTTTAAACAGGCTCTAAGTGAAATTCATTCATGAAGATTAAAATATTCATTTTTTGAACTAGTTCAAATGTCAGGAGTTTTGGCATTCCTAATTTTGTTCCAAGAAAATTTAACGTATGAAAAATTTATTTAAAGGTATTCTGACATTATGCCTGATCTTAATTTCAATAGTAACAGTTAACGCACAAAAGAAAAAGAACATGGAAAAAACAGCATTATTAATCATTGATGTACAGAATGATTATTTTAAAGGAGGCAGCATGACCCTAGTGGGAGCAGAAGAGGCCGGTAAAAAGACTCAGCAGGTTTTAGGTTTTTTTAGAAAAAATAATCTTCCGGTGATTCATATCATGCACATTGCAACCAATGAAGACGCGACTTTCTTTTTGCCGGATACAAAAGGGGCGGAAATTAACTCTTTAGTTGCTCCGGAAAAAGGTGAAAAGATAATTGTAAAGCATTATCCGAACAGTTTCAGAGAGACAGAACTTTTAGAATATTTAAAAGCAAATGGGGTTGAAAATCTTGTGATTACAGGAATGATGACCGATGTCTGTGTAGAGTCGACAACCAGAGCGGCTTTTGATTTAGGTTTTAATAATACTATTATAGGTGATGCAACCGCAACCAGAGACCGTGAATTATATGGGAAAGTAGTAAAAGCTGAGGAAGTTCAGCGATCGTTTCTGGCAGGAATTTCAGCATTGGGAAGTCTGTACACACAGGTTGTAACAGCAGCAGATTTTTTAAAAGTTAAATAATATTATTCAGATGAATAAAAATAAAGGTATCAATAATTATTGGTATCTTTATTTTGCTTTAAACATCCATGATGTACGATTTACTGTATAAAAATATCAGTCGATATATTCAACTTTCGGATCCGGAATTTAAAAACTTTTCCAGACTTTTCCGGCTTCAAAAGTTTAAGAAAAAAGAAACGGTTCTGAGTGAAGGCAGTTATTGTCATTTTGAAGCTTTTGTTTTGAACGGATGTTTCAAAGTTTATTTTTTAAATGAAGAAGGGGTGGAGCAGACGTTGTATTTTGCCGTTGAAAGCTGGTGGATTACCGATCTCGACAGCCTGATCAACAATGTTCCGAGCACTTTGAATATTGAAGCACTCGAAGACAGCGAAGTGTTGGTGATCTCAAAAAAAGATAAGGAATTTCTTTACGAAAAGATGCCACAGATTGAAAAGCTTTTCAGGATAATGAATCAGCAGTCTACGGTTGCTTTGCAGAGAAGAATTCTATCCTTAATGAACAAAACGGCTGACAAAAGGTATCTGGAATTTTTGGAAAAATATCCGACTTTAGAACAAAAGCTTACCCAACAGCAGATCGCCTCATATCTCGGTATCTCTCACGAATTTCTGAGCAAGATCAGAAAGAAAACAAGTCTTGGCAGATAGATACATTCAATCAGTGATATAGCTTTTTTGAATCCATATTTTACGAATGTTAAAATTTAAATTTTCTTCAGTTATATTTTAGTTATTAAGAACGCTTCAAAATAACGTTTGCGGGCTGTAAAGTGATAAAAAACAGCTTTTTTTATCCTCTTTATAGTTAATCATGCTTATTTTTGCATGTCAAGTAAATAAATCATGAAGAAGCTCCAAGATATTCTTATCTCAACCAGAACAATGGCTGTGCTGTTACTGGTGTATGCATTTGCCATGGCCTATGCAACGTTCTTAGAAAACGACTACGGAACTCCCACAGCGAAGGCATTAATTTATGAAGCAAAATGGTTTGAATTAATCATGTTTTTGCTCATTCTCAACTTCATTGGAAATATCGGAAGATACAGACTCTGGAAAAGAGAAAAATGGCCGGTTTTAATTTTTCACCTTGCATTTGTGCTTATTTTCATAGGTGGTGCTATCACAAGATACATCAGTTTTGAAGGAACAATGCATATCAGAGAGGGAGAAACCTCAAATGAAATTGTAACCGACAAAAATTTTCTTAAAATTCAGATTGAAGAAAAAGGCGATGTCTTAAATTATCAGGATATTCCTTATCTGATGTCTCCTTTGCATAAAGATCTTGAGGCTACTTACGACTTCCGCGGTAAAGAAGTGAAAGTAACGGCTAAAGACTATGTTCAGAGAAAAAAAGACAGCTTAATTGCTGATCCTAGTGGTGCTGAATATCTTCATTTGGTTTCAACAGGAAATACAGGAAGACAGAATATTTATATTAAACCGGGTGAAACAAAATCTATCAACGGAACTTTGGTTACTTTCAACAGAGCCATTGACGGTGCTGTTGAATTTAAAAACGAAGGCGGAAAGTTATTCATCAAAACTCCTGTTGATGCTACTTATATGACCATGGCAACTCAGGCTACAGGAAATACACTGAAAGATGAATTCCAGCCTTTGGCACTGAGAAGTTTATATACAATCAACGAACTGAAGCTTGTTATTCCTGAAGGATTGAAAAAAGGAAGACTGATGGCTTTTGAAGGCGACAGAAAAAAAGATCAGATGGTCCCGGATGTACTGACTGTAGAGCTTCAGGGTCCCAAATCAAAGCAGCTTGTTGATCTTTCCGTTGAAAAAGGAAATCCTAATGCATACAAGCAAGTGACGATGGATGGTTTAAATATTATGGTGGGCTTTGGTCCTAAAATTTATACAACACCTTTCGCTCTAAAATTAGACGACTTCGTAATGGAGACGTATCCCGGAAGTTCATCTCCGAGTGCTTATGAAAGTCATGTTAAAATTATTGATCAGGGGAAACAGACTCCTTATAAAATTTATATGAACAATGTATTGAATCATGGTGGGTACCGTTTTTTCCAGTCTAGTTTTGATCCGGACAGAATGGGAACTGTTTTGTCTGTAAATCATGATTTCTGGGGAACTTTAATCTCTTATATCGGATATGCATTTTTGTTCTTCGGAATGTTTGTGATCTTCTTCTGGAAGGGAACGCATTTCTGGAAATTAAACAAAATGCTGACAGATGTTAATAAAAAAAGAGGTGCTGCGGTACTTTTACTATTCTTAAGTTTAGGATTAAATGCTCAGAAAATTGAAACTCACGGGACAACTGACGGAAGCAGAGAACACATTCATGTAGAAGGTGAAACTCATAATCATGCTCCGGCACCTGAATCTGCGCAGGCTCAACAAGGTCCTCAACAGAACTCGCTGGCAGCTCCGTTAACCAAAATGAGAAGCATTTCTCCGGATGAAATTATTGCAAGAAATAAAATCAGCAAGGAGCATGCAGATAAATTCGGATATCTTTTGGTTCAGAATTTTGAGGGAAGAATTGTTCCTATCAATACCGAAGCATTAGATGTTTTAAGAAAATTATACAAAAAAGACGAATTCAAAGGAACGGATGGAAAGTCTCTGACGGCCAACCAGTGGTTTCTTTCAATTAATACAGATACGCCAAGCTGGACCATGGTTCCAATGATTAAAGTCGGAACAAAAGGTGGTGACGAGCTTAAGAAGAAAACTAAGGCTGATGATGAAGGCTATACTTCATTAATGAATCTTTTCCCGGCTGATGCTAATGGAAATCTTACCTATATTTTAGAGCATGATTACAATACGGCTTTCCGTAAGAAACCATCTGAACAGACAAACTATGATAAAGAGGTAATTTCTGTAAACGAAAGAGTTCAGATCTTCAATGAGTTTTTCAGCGGTCAGTTTATGAGAATCGTTCCAGTGAAAAATGATGCAAATCACACATGGCATTCTTGGCTGGATCAGAAATTCGAACCGGATATGGAGTCTCAGCAGGTAATGGGTCCTTATTTTGCGGAAGCTTTGGCAGCGCAAAAATCCGGTGACTGGAGCAAGGCTGATGCAGAATTGGTGAAGCTTTCAGAATATCAGCAGAAGTGGGGGAAAGCGGTAGTTCCTGCAAAATCTAAAGTTGATCTTGAGGTTTTCATGAATAAAGTGAATATCAACTTCAAATTATTAATTTTCTATACTCTGGTTGGAGGATTGCTACTGATTTTAGGATTTGTGGAATTATTCAAGCCTAATAAAATTTTAAATAAAACCATTAAAATAATTATCGCTCTTGGAATTGTTGGATATGCTTTCCATTTCCTTGGGCTGGTTGCAAGATGGTATATTTCGGGTCACGCGCCTTGGAGTAACGGGTATGAAGCGATTATCTTTATTTCGTGGGTTGGTATTACAGCGGGTCTGATTTTATATAGAAACTCAAACGCGCTGATTCCTGCAGCAGGATTTATGGTGGCAGTTATTATGATGGGATTTGCTCACGGAGGTTCAGCTCTTGATCCGCAGATCACACCATTGGTTCCTGTACTGAAATCTTACTGGCTGATCGTTCACGTAGCGATTATTACCTCAAGTTACGGTTTCTTTGCCCTGTCAATGATCATTGCGGTAATTAGTTTGGTATTCTATATTATTTCAAATAAAGACACTTACAAAATTCACCACGATACAACGTTGAAAGAATTGGTTATCGTTTCTGAAATGTCTCTTACCATTGGTTTGTTTGCATTAACAGTCGGAAACTTCTTAGGAGGAATCTGGGCCAATGAATCTTGGGGTAGATACTGGAGCTGGGATCCTAAAGAAACCTGGGCTTTCATTTCGATCATGGTATATGCTTTTGTACTGCATATGAGATTGGTACCTGGTTTAAGAAGCAAATGGGCATTCCACGTGGCGACGATGTTTGCATTCTGCTCAATGGTAATGACGTACTTTGGAGTAAATTATTACTTAAGCGGACTTCACTCATATGCAGCGGGTGATCCTGTTCCGGTGCCGGCTTGGGTTTACATAGGCTTAGCAACAATGACTCTTTTATCATTAGTTTCTTATTTTAAATTTAAAACTTTAAATAAGAAATAAATTTTAAAATCTTAATAATTCAAATCCCTGAAATTAATTTTTCAGGGATTTTTTTGTACAATTTTCAAAGACTTATGAAATTGAGGCGTTGCCAATATAGATGCTGAGCGAAGTCGAAACATCTCAAAAAAAAGTAAACCAATAAGTCATAATTCAAAACTTATGTATATCTTTATGATATCAAAATAATATCATTTTAAAATATCACATTATGGAAAAAATCTTAAAACCTATTTCAGGATACTTAACATTAGTCTTCTGTTTAATACTTTTTGTAACCTCTGTTTATCTTTTTGTAACAGGAGTTGATAATAGTATTGTTTATGTTGTATTGGCAATACTATGCTTTATTCTGTCCTGCTTTTTTCTAAAAGGATTAATGATTATTCAGCCTAACCATTCAAGAGTACTGAATTTCTTTGGAAAGTATGTGGGAACAGTGAAAGACAACGGCTTGTTCTTTATTAATCCCCTTTACTCATCTCAGAGAATCAGTTTGCGTTCTGAAAATTTACAGGGACAAACTTTGAAAGTAAACGATAAAATGGGAAATCCAATCGAGATTGCAGTTGTGATTGTCTGGAAAGTAGGAGATACCTATAAAGCAGCCTTCGATGTAGAAAGATATTCAGATTTTGTGAAAATGCAAAGTGAAGCTGCTGTACGTCATCTGGCGATGAGCTTTCCCTATGACAATCTGGAAGACGATCATGCACCCATTACATTAAGGGAAGGTGGTGATAAAATCAATGCTATTCTTGAACAGGAACTGACTGACCGACTTTCAAAAGCAGGAATTGTGATTCAGGAAGCAAGAATCTCGCATTTAGCGTATGCCTCGGAAATCGCAGGCGCTATGCTTCAAAGGCAGCAGGCAACAGCAATTGTAGCGGCAAGAACAAAAATTGTTGAAGGAGCAGTAGGAATGGTGGATTTAGCGTTAAAAAAGCTTTCAGAAGAAAATATTGTAGAGCTGGATGATGAAAGAAAAGCAGCAATGGTAAGCAATCTGATGGTAGTTCTTTGTGGTGAAAAAGCAGCGCAGCCAATTCTAAATGCCGGAACTTTGTATAATTAATAATTGAAAATTTTTGCAAAGTGTGGAGGCATTTTGCGTTAAAAGTAAAAAAGATCAAGCAAGAAATCAGAAAAGCAATAAAAATGAAATCAGAAAAAACTCAAAACACTCCTGAAAGCAAAGGTAAAAAATCCTTCGTCATAAGGATTGACGAGTCTACATATAAGCTACTGGAAAAATGGGCCAATGATGAATTCCGGAGTGTCAATGGACAGATTGAGTATTTACTTCATCAGAAATTAATCGAGTCAGGAAGAAAGAAAAAAGAGTAACTTTAGATCAAACTATTTTTTTTAAGTCTCCATTTTCTGATAAAACTAACTGAAAATATTACAAATAGCAATAAAAAACAGTCTGAGCGAAGTTGAAAAATCTATAGTTTCAGAACCTTTACTCTGTCGAAAAAATAGTCCGCATAAAAAATTACAACTATACATATAAATAAAAGAAAAGCAGTGAAAATTTTCACTGCTTTTTATATTCAATAGATCAATTATTTATTCAAATATCGTTGTAAAGTAATTGCTGATAACCGTCCAGAAATTTTTCCCTAAGAAATAAATAAGTGTTGAAGTAATAATACCTTTTACGGTAAAGAATATGATTCCGCCTATCCCAAATTTCTTAACTAAGCTTTTCCATTTAGAATTTTTCTTTTCTTCTGCAGGTTCATTGATCGCCTTATTATTTTCCATTCCTGAAATTCAAATGATTACCCTGCAAAGATAAGCATGTTTATAATTAGTCCAAATAAAAACCTGTTAAAAAAATTAAAATTTTGCGGTTCGTATAATATTTTTATCTTTAGAGGAAACGAAAAGTAAAATTTTTATGTCTAAAAAAGTAAAAGATTTTGGAATCGAAAAAACGCTCAAAAATCTAGGAATTAAAGATGAAAATAAAGGAACTTCAGTAGGCGGAAAATATTTTGCATCAGGAAAAACAATAGAAAGTTTTTCACCGGTTGACGGTAATTTGATTGCTAAAATAAAGGCTTCTGGAGAAAGTGACTACAACAAAGTTATCGAAACGGCTCAGAAAGCATTTCAGGAATTCAGAATGATTCCGGCTCCTAAAAGAGGAGAAATCGTAAGGCAGCTAGGTCAGAAATTAAGACAATATAAGGATGATCTTGGAAAATTGGTTTCTTATGAGATGGGTAAATCTTTGCAGGAAGGTCTTGGAGAGGTTCAGGAAATGATCGATATCTGCGACTTTGCAGTGGGAGTTTCAAGACAGCTTCACGGATACACGATGCATTCGGAAAGACCGGGTCACAGAATGTATGAGCAGTACCATCCTCTTGGAGTAGTGGGAATTATCACTGCATTCAATTTTCCGGTGGCGGTTTGGTCTTGGAATACGGCTCTAGCATGGATTTGCGGAAACGTTACGATCTGGAAGCCTTCAGAAAAAACACCACTTTGCGCTCTTGCCTGCCAGAATATCATGAATGAAGTATTAAAGGAAAATAACCTTCCTGAAGGTATTTCAAGTGTGTTGGTAGCGGATCATGAAATCGGACAGAAATTAGTGGATGACAAGAGAGTTTCTCTGGTTTCTTTCACCGGTTCTACAAGAGTTGGAAGAATGGTTTCTTCTAAAGTAGCCGAAAGATTCGGAAAATCGATCCTTGAATTAGGCGGAAACAACGCAATTATTATTTCTAAAGATGCAGATATCGATATGTCGATCATCGGAGCTGTTTTTGGAGCAGTAGGAACGGCAGGACAGAGATGTACATCAACAAGAAGACTGATTATTCATGAAAGTGTTTACAATGAAGTTAAAAACAGATTGGTAAAGGCATATGGCCAGCTGAAAATCGGAAATCCATTAGATGAAACCAATCATGTAGGACCACTTATTGATACTCTGGCTGTGAATCAATATGAAGAAGCAATCAAAAAATGTAAAAAAGAAGGCGGTAAATTTATCGTTGAAGGTGAAGTATTAAAAGGAAAAGGATATGAATCCGGTTGCTATGTAAAACCTGCCATTGCAGAAGTTAAAAACTCTTATGAAATTGTTCAGCATGAAACTTTTGCTCCAATTTTATATTTAATCAAATATAAAACGTTAGAAGAAGCGATTGCCATCCAGAATGATGTTCCTCAGGGATTGTCATCAGCGATCATGACACAGAACTTAAGAGAAGCAGAATTATTCCTTTCTCAAGCAGGTTCAGACTGTGGAATTGCCAACGTGAACATCGGGACTTCCGGTGCAGAAATTGGTGGAGCTTTCGGTGGCGAAAAAGAAACCGGAGGTGGAAGAGAATCAGGATCGGACGTTTGGAAGTACTATATGAGACGTCAAACTAACACTATAAATTACACTGCTCAACTTCCTTTAGCACAGGGGATTAAATTTGACTTATAAAAGTTTTGATTTAAGTTCAAAAAACTAAAAGTTGAAAGATTCAGATATCCGAAATCACCAATCATTATCATCTGAATCTTTCAATTCCTTTCACTAAATTTTAAAAAATATGGAACACACAACAATTGATATACAAGCAAATAAAGTTAAAGAAACAATCGGCAGACACGTTTTGGCAGACGGTTTCGATTTCGTAATGGATATTGAAAAATCTCACGGATCATGGCTTTATGACAAACTGACCAACAGAGAATATTTAGATATGTTTTCGATGTTTGCTTCGGCATCTGTAGGTTATAATCACCCTTATATTGTAGAAAAATCAGCATGGCTGGGGAAAATGGCTGTTAATAAGCCGACTCTGGCGGATGTTTATTCTGAAGAATATGCACACTTTTTAGAAGTTTTTGAAAGAGTGGTAATTCCTGAAGAATTGCAGTATGCTTTCTTTATTGAAGGCGGAACTTTAGGTGTTGAAAATGCTATGAAAGCATGTTTTGACTGGAAAACACGCAAGAATTTCGAGAAAGGCCTTGATATGGAAGCCGGAATTTGTATCCACTTCAGACAGGCATTTCATGGAAGAAGCGGATATGCTTTAAGCTTGACCAATACTTCAGATCCTAGAAAATATCAGTATTTTCCTATGTTTGACTGGCCAAGGATTTTGAATCCAAAATTAACCTTCCCTATTACAGAAGAAAACCTGGAAGAAACAATCAAGAACGAAAGATTGGCTTTATTAAATATTGAGGAAGCGATCCTGATGAATCCTGATAAAGTAGCCTGTATCATCATAGAGCCTATTCAGGCTGAAGGAGGAGACAATCATTTCAGAGATGAGTTTTTAACAGGATTGAGAAAAATTTGTGATCAGCACGAAATTCTTTTAATTTTTGATGAAGTGCAGACAGGTATCGGAATCACTGGTAAAATGTGGGCTTTTGAACATTTTACAGCAAAACCGGATATCATTTCTTTTGGTAAAAAAGCGCAGGTTTGCGGGGTTTTGGCTAATAAAGAAAAGTTTGATGAGATTTCGGATAACGTATTCAGAGAAAGCTCAAGAATCAATTCTACTTTCGGAGGTAACTTTATCGATATGCTTCGTTTCCAATTGGTCATGGAGATCATTGAAAAAGATAATCTTGTCGAAAATGCAAGAGTTGTAGGTGATTACTTATTGGAAGGTCTGAAAATATTAGAGCAAAAATATCCTGAAAAACTTTCAAATGCAAGAGGAAGAGGATTGATGTGTGCGATAGATTTACCAACTCAGGAACAAAGAAATCAATTGCGAGATGAGCTTTGGAATGACGGAATGATTATTCTGGCATGCGGAGATCAATCTCTTCGTTTCAGACCACATCTTAATGTATCTAAGGAAGAAATCCAGCTTGCTTTAGAGAAAATTGAGCATAATATTAATAAAATTTAAAACTCAATATTTGTAATTTTCAAAAAAACTTCATATATTTAGATACTCAAACGTGAAAGAATATGGAAAGAAGTACAAGAGTATCTGTTTTTGAAAGTGATAAACCTTCAGAAATACAATTAATCAAATCTAAACTGGACGATGCGCAGATTGTAAATGCTGTGGAAAACAGTTACCTCACTTTTACAACAACGCCTACAGCGACCTCGTTGAAATTGATGGTAGATTTGGAAGATGAGAAGAAAGCATTCGAAATTATTGACGGCTATCTTCAACAAAGTGAAAATCAATAAAAAAACAATTTCATAATTTTAAATTTTACTACTTCGAACCGAAAATTAATTTTAATTAGTTTTCGGTTTTTTGGTTAAAATATTTAAAACAATAAACTATTCAATATTAAACGATTAAGAAATTAATAATTAGAATAAATATTTTGAGAGCTTTAACATTGCAATGCTAGAAATGATTAGTATTACAGATGTCATGCTGAGCCCGTTGAAGCATTAAAACAAAATATATTCATTTATAGAGGTCGGTTTACAGATTGTCAAAGTTGACTTCATGCAAATTTTAAAACTCAACATATTTTTTAATTTTTAAATCTCTTAATTAAAATTTTTCACAGCAATGAATTCAGAAATTAAACTAAGAAAGGCAGAAATTGAAGACAGAGATATTATCTGGGGTATTATTCAGCAGGCCATTGAAAGAAGAAGACAGGATGGAAGCACCCAATGGCAGCAGGGCTACCCGAATCTTGGCACCGTAGAAAGCGATATTGCAAAAGGTTTCGGATATGTAATGACAGTGGATGGAGAGATTGCGGTGTATACTGCTTTGATCCTTAATGACGAACCGGCTTACAGTACTATTGAAGGAGCTTGGTTAAGTGATGGAGAATTCGTTGTAGTGCACAGAGTGGCTGTAGACGGAAAGTTTGCAGGACAGGGGATGGTGAAAAAATTATTCGATCATATCGAAGATTTTACCAGAGAGCAGGGAATTCAGAGTGTAAAAGTGGATACTAATTTTGATAATATCGCCATGTTGAAGATTCTTGAGAGCAAAGGATATTCTTATTGCGGAGAAGTTTTTCTGGCAGGCGGCATGAGGAAGGCCTATGAGAAGATTATAATTTGATCAAAAAGTTAAATCCATTTCCATTGAATTTTTAAAAGACCTGATATTTATAAACTCTATCAGGTTTGTTCGTTTAGTTCTGAACTAATAATTACATTTGTTCAAATTTTGTATACAATGCATAAGAGTATAGAAATTGATGAAAAAATATTTCAGGATGCCGTAAAGTTCTACGGCACCATTTTCAACATACCTCCTTTAGCTTCAAAGATTTACGCCTATTTGCTTTTCGACTACGAAAAAATGGGGATTACTTTTGATGAATTTGTTGAAGTTCTTTCTGCCAGCAAAAGTTCCGTTTCTACGAGTATTTCACTGCTCTTAAATGCCGAACTGATTGTAGACCACAACAAAATGGATGAGCGAAAACGTTATTTTTTCATCAATGATGAATATAAGAAGATAAGATTTGAAAAAATAGTTCAAAAAATGCAAGACGAGTTAAAACTACTAGATGATTTAAACAATTTTAAAAAAGTTCAGGATGATGGGTACAACGAAAGGATTGAAGCGTATAAAGCTCTGTTAAACAAAAACATAATAAATATTCAAGAATCTCTTAATAAACTATAAAATGAATAATAAGCTAGTTATACTTTCTATTGCAGCGCTTTCACTGACAGCCTGCAAAAAAGAAGCTCCTAAACAGGATGGCGCAAAACCATATCCTGTTGTCAATGTGGAGTCAAAAAATATAGTGGGTTATCAGGTGTTTCCGGCTACCATTCAGGGTAGGGTAAATAATGATGTACGCGCAAAAATACAGGGATATATTACGCAGGTTTTGGTGGATGAAGGTCAGTACGTCACAAAAGGACAGCCTTTATTCCGTCTTGAAACCAATATTTTAACTGAAAATGCTGCCGCTTCCAAAGCAGGAATTGGCGCTGCTGAATCTACCGTTGCTGCTGCTCAGGCCGCAGTAAATGCTGCCAATGTGGAAGTTAACAAACTAAAACCACTGGTTCAGAAAAATATTATCAGTAATGTTCAGCTACAGACGGCTCAGGCAAATTTAGCCCAGGCTCAGGCTCAGCTACAACAGGCAGTTGCCGCTAAAAGACAGGCAGTTGCCAATTATAAAGGAGTAGAGGCAAATATTGATTATTCGGTTATTCGTGCTCCTATTTCAGGGGTGATCGGAAAACTTCCATTAAAAGTGGGGAGTTTGGTAGGACCAACTGATCAGACGGCTTTAACGACAATTTCGGATACCTCTCAGTTATATGCCTATTTTTCAATGAATGAAAAAGAATATTTTGATTTCCTTGAAAAATCTCCGGGTGCTTCATTACCTGAAAAAATTAAAAATCTTCCAATGGTTGAATTACAGCTGGCCAATGGAAGTATTTATGCTGAAAAAGGAAAAATTGAAGCGATTACAGGACAAATTGATGCTACAACAGGGACTATTCAGTTCAGAGTAGGGTTCTCAAATCCTCAGAAATTATTGAGCAACGGAAACAGCGGATCGATCAGACTTCCAAAATCTTACGATAACGTATTGGTGGTTCCTGAAAGTGCAACTTATGAACAACAGGGAATTGTTTACGTATATAAAGTAGAAAAAGATACTGCTAAAAACGTTGTGATCAACGTGATTGACAGAATCGACAATATGGCTTTAGTAAAATCCGGAGTAAATAAAGGTGAAACTATTATTGCAGCAGGTATCGGAGGCTTAAAACCAGGAACTGCCGTGAAGCCAAAACCAATCAAAATGGATAGTCTAGTTCAATCAATAAAACCGAAATTCTAAAATGATTAAAAATTTTATAAACCGACCGGTTTTATCCACGGTAATCTCAATCTTGATTGTGATTCTCGGGGTTTTGGGATTGATCTCGCTACCGGTTACACAGTATCCTGATATTGCGCCCCCTACAGTAAGTGTTTCCACGAGCTACACAGGTGCCAATGCGGAAACTGTGATGAAGAGTGTTGTTGTGCCTTTGGAAGAGCAGATAAACGGGGTGGAAGGTATGGATTACATTACTTCTACAGCAGGAAATGACGGTTCTGCACAGATCCAGGTATTCTTTAAACAGGGTATCGATCCGGATATTGCTGCGGTAAACGTTCAAAACCGTGTAGCAAGAGCAACTCCGTTATTGCCAAGTGAAGTAACACGTTCCGGAGTCGTAACGCAGAAACAGCAGACGAGTGCTTTGATGTATATGTCTTTCTATTCTGAAAATAAAGATTTAGATGATGTGTATCTTCAAAACTTCCTGAATATCAACGTTATTCCAAATTTGAAAAGGATTAATGGTGTAGGGGATGCCAACGTTTTCGGAGGTAAAAACTATTCCATGAGAATATGGCTGGATCCTGCAAAAATGGCAGCGTACAGTGTGACTCCAACAGATGTTACCAATGCGATCAATGAGCAGAGTAGAGAAGCCGCAGCAGGTTCTATCGGGCAAAACAGTGGAAGTTCTTTTGAGTATATCATTAAATATGTTGGTAAATTCAACGATAAAGAACAATACGATAATATTATCATTAAATCCCTTGCAGACGGTCAAAATCTGATGCTGAAAGATGTGGCTAAAGTTGAATTGGCAGGCCAGTCTTACACTGGAGTCGGTGAAAACGGAAACAGCCCGTCCATCAGTATGGGTATTTTCCAGACACCGGGTTCTAATGCTCAGGAGATTATTAAAAATATCAAAACCTATCTGAAATCAGCAGAAGGAAGTTTTCCTCAGGGAATTAAATATACATTTAACTTTGATACCAACGAATTCCTTGATGCATCGATTGAAAAGGTAGTTCATACCTTAATTGAAGCATTTATCCTGGTATTTATTGTTGTATTTATTTTCTTGCAGGATTTCAGATCTACTTTGATTCCGGCAATTGCGGTTCCGGTATCGATTGTGGGTACCTTCTTCTTCCTGAATTTATTCGGATATTCATTAAACTTATTAACGCTATTTGCATTGGTACTGGCCATTGGTATTGTTGTGGATGACGCGATTGTAGTCGTCGAGGCAGTCCATGCCAAGATGGAACATGGTATTTCTGATGCTAAAAAAGCAACGGTAGAAGCGATGGACGAGATTACAGGTGCGATTATCTCAATTACGCTGGTAATGGCTGCCGTATTCGTTCCGGTAACTTTTATTACAGGGCCTACAGGGGTATTCTATCAGCAGTTTGGAATTACGCTTATCATTGCGATTATCATTTCTGCGATCAACGCCCTGACGTTGAGTCCGGTTTTATGTTCATTGTTCTTAAAACCTCACGATGCACATCATGCAGACTATAAAAACCTGAATTTTCTTCAGAAATTCTTCTATAAGTTTAATATTGCTTTTAAAACAGCTACAGAACGTTACGGAAGAGGATTCGTGTTTTTACTAAGACATAAATGGGTAACCTTGGTGATCTTTGCTATTACAGGAGGAATCTTGTACTGGGCAAGTACTACGATGAAAAAAGGTTTCGTACCTACGGAAGACAGAGGGATTATCTTTACAGATGTTCAGCTTCCTCCGGGAGCTTCTATGGAGAGAACATACAATGCTTTGAAAACCCTTCAGGCGAACGCATTGAAAGTTCCGGGAGTACAAAACGTTACGATTTCAACGGGTAGAGGATTCTTATCTGGAAACGGTAGTAACAATGGACTTGCTTTCATTAAGCTGAAACCTTTTGACGAAAGGAAAAAAGACGGTCAGACTTCCGAAGATATCACCAAAAAATTATTCGGTATCTCAGGAAAAGTTCCTGACGCGAAAATTGTATTCTTCCAGCCGCCAAGTGTACCTGGTTTTGGTAACAGTGCCGGTTTTGAGATGGTATTGCTTGATAAAGCAGGAGGTGAATATTCAGATTTAGATGATAAAACCAATGAATTTATCGGAAAGCTGATGCAGCGACCTGAAATTGAGTTTGCTCAAAGTTCATTTAATACCAAATATCCTCAGTACGAAATGCAGGTGAACGTTCCGTTGGCTAAGCAAATGGGGGTTTCCGTGAGTGATATCTTATCAACAATGCAGGGGTATATCGGAGGTATCTATACGGCTGACTTTACAAAATACGGAAAACAGTTCAGGGTAATGGTTCAGGCTCTTCCTGAAAACAGACAGAATATTGAAAACCTGAATGAATTATATGTGAAAACAGGTTCAGGTGTAATGTCACCGATTTCTCAGTTTGTATCAATGAAAAAAGCATACGGACCACAGGCGGTAAGCCGTTACAACCTGTTTACTTCGGTAAAAATTACAGGAGCCAACTCTGCAGGTTATAGTTCCGGAGATGCCATTACTGCGGTACAGCAGGTTGCTCAGGAAACATTGAATCAGAATTATGATGTTGAGTTTACAGGATTAACAAGAGAAGAATTAAATTCAGGATCGCAGACCCTTCTGATCTTCGGTTTAAGTTTAATTTTCGTTTACTTTATCCTTTCTGCTCAGTATGAAAGTTATATTCTTCCGCTGGTTGTTGTCATTTCACTTCCTCTTGGGGTAATGGGTGCTTATTTCGGCCAGAAAATCATGGGCTTGGAAAACAACATTTATTTCCAGATTGCCCTGATCATGTTGGTGGGATTATTAGCGAAAAATGCCATTTTGATCATCGAATTTGCGGTCCAGAGAAGGCATCACGGCGAAACGATCGTCATGTCTGCCATCAATGCTGCAAAAGCGAGGTTAAGACCGATTTTGATGACATCATTTGCATTCATCTTCGGTTTATTACCATTGGTTTTAGCAAGCGGAATCGGCGCAGTAGGAAACAGATCTATTGCAACGGGTGCAGCTATCGGACTATTGATAGGTACCATTTTAGGATTATTTGTAATTCCTGTACTGTATGTGATTTTCGAATACCTTCAGGAAAAAATCAAACCTATTAAAAAAGAAGAAATCAATTTAGCAGAATAATTTAATTAGAAAAGTTAGAGGTTAGATATTAGAAATTAGTTTTTAAATCTAACTTCTAGCCTCTAGTTTCTAACTTCTAATTTTAAATAATGAAGAGTTTATTAAACATCATAAAAGGAATAACTTTTTCTGTCGCAATTCTTGCAGCCGTATCATCTTGTATGGCAAGAAAAGAATATCAAAGACCGGATAAAGTAGTTGACGAAAAGCTTTTCCGTACAGATATGCTTCCTTCTGACAGTACGAATATTGCGAATGTTTCCTGGAAAGAGATCTTCACAGATCCTATCCTTCAGGGGCATATCAATAAAGCTTTAGAAAACAATTTAGACATAAGAATTGCCCTGCAGAGCATTACTTCAGCTGAAGCTTATCTGAAGCAGAGTAAGGCGGCATATGAACCTACTTTAACGGTGGGTCCGGGATATACGTTCCAGACCCAGTCTTTAAATACACAAACCGGACAGCTTTTCGGACAGAGACGTTATATCAACCAGCTTGACATCACGGCGAGCATTGGTTTTGAAGCTGATATCTGGGGTAAATTAAAAGCTCAGCAAAAAGCTCAGCTGGCAACATATTTGGGAACAGTAGCAGCTCATAAAGCGGTAAAAAGCGATTTGATTGCTTCTATTGCTTCTTCTTATTATCAATTGCTGACTTACGATGCTCAGAAGAGAATCATTCAGGAAACAATTGAAGTCCGTGAGAAAAATTTAGAAACTACCCAGGCATTGAAAATTGCAGGAACAGTGACTGAAGTTGCTGTTCAGCAGAGTGAAGCGCTTGTACTGAATGCGAAATCGATGTTGATCGACGTAGATACTCAGATTCAGCTTCTGGAAAATACCATGAGCCTGTTGATGGGTGAGCCTTCTCATTCTATTGAAAGATCCACTTTGGAGACTCAGAAAGTTCCTATCGATCTGAAATTGGGATATCCTGCTCAGTTATTATCCAACAGGCCGGATGTAATGCAGGCTGAATACAGCTTAATGAATGCTTTTGAATTAACCAATTCAGCAAAAGCTCAGTTTTATCCTACTTTGAAAATCACCGGAAGTGGTGGGCTTCAGTCGATGGATATTGATCATTTGTTCAGTGTAAATTCTTTATTTGCCAATGTTGTAGGAGGATTGGCTCAGCCGATTTTAAATAAAAGAACAATCAGGACTAATTATGAAGTTAGCTTAGCGAATCAGGAAACGGCTTACTTAAACTTTAGAAAAACAATTCTTACAGCCGGAAAAGAAGTATCGGATGCGATCAGAGTATTTTCAGTTCAGGATTCTTATATTGATTTAAAAGAAAAAGAACTGGATGCTTATAAAAAATCTGTAGATTACTCACAGGAATTGGTCAACTATGGAATGGCCAATTATCTTGAAGTATTGAATGCAAGTGTCAATTCATTAAATGCAGAACTGAATATTGCCAATGCAGAATACAGCAAAATGAAAGCCGCTGTAGAGCTTTATCAGGCATTAGGAGGAGGCTGGAAATAATAAATTTTCAACGATGATATAGTAAAAACGGATGCCAATCGGCATCCGTTTTTTTATGTAAAGTATAATTCTAAGTATCCGTTTTAAATATATTTTATGGACATGTAATACTCGCTGAAGTAAAGGCTCCGGAATTATTAACACGAACTCTCCAGCAGGTACCGTTATCAGATTTCATGATCACTCCTGATCCTATATTTTCAATATAGATATCACCAGCTGCAACATGAAGTTTTGAAACGGGAGCAGTAGTTCCAATTCCTAAATTTCCAGTAGCAGTATTTATTCTCATACGCTCAACAAGAGTAGCTCCATTAGTTGATGCGAAAAAGAAGTCATCACCTGTGTTAAGATCTGCTCTTGCACGGATACTTCCGATTTGCCAGTTGGGACCTCCTGATGTAGCTCCATTATTAGAAAATCCTATTGCTGAGATATTTCCTGTAGCTACAGCAGAAGTATTCCTCAGTCTTAATATTCCGCTGGAACTTACGCCTGTTCCTGCAGGAGCATCCATTAGATTAAATCCACCTTGAGCTGCGGTAGTCGCAATAACATGTAATCTGTTAACAGGAGCTGCGGTTCCTATTCCCACATTTCCGTTTGGTCGCATAGTAGCCACTGTTGTTAATGTTTGTCCATCTCCGTAAGTGCCCACAGCATTTGCTCCTACGTTAAATTGCAAGCCTGTTTCTGCTCCGGATGCATTGATCGTTGGAGCTGATGTATTACTTAAATCAAACCATATATTATCCCAACTTCCACCTCCTTGGGCTCTTTTCATTCCGAAAGTATCACCTACTATGTCAAGTTTGGATGCAGGAGCTGTCGTTGCTATTCCTACATTACCTGTTTCGTCAATTGTCATTCTGTCAACGTTGGATGTCCTGAACAAAAGGTCCGTAAGTAAAGTTGTTCCATCTCCACGATATCTGGATCTGATGGCTGATCCAGTCGCAACATTATAGGTATTATTCGATCTTGGACCGAAATATACTGATCCTATATCTTCACCTGCCGCAAGATTTGTCGGGACTGCTTCTGTACCATTGGCAGAAGTAAAAATAAGTGCAGGTTCTTTGGAATCACCAAAGCCCCTGAAATAAAAATTATTTTCAGCACCACCGCCCACATTATCGGAAACAATCTCGAATCTTCCGGTAGGATTCGTAGTACCAATTCCCACTCGGCCTGTCGGGGTAACTCTCATTTTCTCAGAATTATTAGCTCTTATAGCCAGAGCCTGATTGTCTGTGGTTCCTAAAAAGTTGGTTGTGGGGTTTGTACCAGTATTTCCTGTAATACTCCATGCATTTCCACCATGGGTAGTCACCCAGCTTGCGTTACTGTAAGCAAATTCTAGTGCCTGACCATTGGGAATTATAGCTCCGTTTAAAACAGCATCAAAACCTCCGGTAGTATTGTTATAAATGATAAGACGTTGCCCCGGATTGGGAGGAGTAGATCCTGTGATAGCTATTGTTGCAGTTGCTGCGCCGGTAAGTCTGACCTGGCTTACATTATTCTGTATTGTAACGGCATTCGCAGTAATAGCCTGTGCTGTTTCGCGATTGGTTATCGCTCCGTTTACATCCAAAGTAGTTCCAGGAGTAGTGGTATTAATACCTACCTGAGCGTACATAGTACAACTTATTGATATTGCAATCAAAAGTAAAGTTGTTTTTTTCATAAATTAACTTTTTATATAAAAATATTTTTCAATGATCAGGGAATAAAGTTATTAAAATTAATTTATAAAAAATAAATATATAGATAAGTTGATGTATTATTTTTACTTAAAATTAGAATATTAACAAAAAATAGTTGGGTTATGATTAATAAATTTATGTTTCAAATGATTGTAAATAAGTAAAATAGTTTTATGCTTATAAAGAAAAAATTAAAAAATTAATTATCGTTTTTTCATATAAGATTTTTCCATTTCACTTTATAATGATAAAAACGTATTATAAATAAAATTTTATAATCAAATCTGTTTAAATTTTCCTAATAAAGATTTACTGACAAAAAAACACTGTAAAAAACAGTGTTTATAGAATGTTATTTTTGATAATTAAGCTTATCGATAACGTTTTGACTGCATAATAGCTATTGGAATAGGTGTCCCGTTACTCCCGGTATTACGCGCATAAATTGCACCATTCTGATAGAAAAAAACAAGATTAATTGGTGATGATCCGGCAAAATTTACGGTAAGGCTTGGATTGTATGCAGCTATAGAGGTTACAGTATTTTGATTGTCGATCACAATACTTACAGGGTATCTCGTTATTCCTGATCCGGAACCGGAAATAAAATCAGAATATGAAAATCCCGTATTTACGCCAAAATTGACTGTCCCAAGAATGTTAGCACCATTTGCAACCACTCCAAATGTTAATGAAGTAGCGAATTTAAAAGTGATCAATGAAACTGGTGAAGCATCTACAATTTTAATTCCGGCCGCTGTATTGGGAACATTATAAACCCCGTCAAAATTAGCAGAGGTTGAAATTGCTGAATAAGGATCTGCTGCTTTAACAATGTTTCCGTTAACGTCTGCATAGAGAGGTGTTAAATGATTGTAATCTATTCCTGGTCTTGCCGTCCCATCTGATTGGTTTTCAGTAGAAGGAGCATTATTTAATCTTATTGCAGATCGGTTGGTAGCTCCGTAGATATTGACTAATGCATCAGTAGTTGCATTTGGAGTTATATTGTCGGGTTTTCCCATATAACTTCTGCTGTCTTCATAAATACTCAGGTTGTTAGCATTAATAGTATTACTATTTTGAATATTTAAAACTTTATTGGCTGGAACTGCAGTTTTAGAAACAGCATCAAGCTGAGCAGTGGGTGTAGTTGTATTGACACCTACTTGTGCAGATACACAAATTGACAAGGGTAAAATAAATACCAATAATTTTTTTTTCATTATAATCCGTTTTTAACATCGTTATTCAAACAACATTGCTTTGTGTTTTGTTTGTTATTGGCCGTATATAATTTTATGCCAAACTTAGAATTTAAACTGAGCTAAAGCATTCGTTAAAATAATTCTTATTAATAGTGAAGAATTATAACCAAATATATAAAAAAAGACGCATTTTTACACGCGTCTTATATATTATATTAAAGTATTATCTATATCGTTTGGATTGCATAATTCCTATATTGACGGTGCCTGTCCCCGTATTACGAGCATAGATAGAACCGTTTTGATAAAAAAAGACCAGATCTACGCCTGTTGCAAAATCAAATGTGAGATTGGCTGTATATGATGCAATGGCTGTATTTCCGTTATCCGCTATGCTCACCGTAACAGGATACCGTGTTGTTCCTGATCCTGAACCTGATACAAAATCAGAGTATGAGAAGCCTGTGTTAACACCAAAATTGATAGTGCTTATGATATTAGTTCCTGTGCCCGCGGGACCTAGTACTAATCCGGTAGCCACTTTAAAAGTCACAAGACCAAAAGCAGCAACATCTACTATTTTTACCCCTGCAGCAGTATTAGGAACTGCATAACCACCATCGAAGTTGGCAGATGTAGCAATAGCAGAATAAGGATCATAGGCTTTTACGACATGTCCGTTAACATCAATATATGCTGGTGTTAGGTGATTATAATCAACACCTGGTCTTGAAACCGCATTGAGCTGATTTTCTGTAGATGGTGCATTGTCAAGCTTTAACGTTGACCGGGTGGTGGTTCCATAAATATTAATGAGAGCATCGTTGGTTGCATTCGGAGTGATATTATCAGGTTTTCCAATATAGCTTCTGCTGTCTTCATAGATACTGAGATTATTAGCATTGGTGGTGCTGCTGTTCTGAATATTCAGAATTTTATTCGCAGGAACTGCTGTTTTAGATACAATATCAACAGTTGCAGTTGGTGTTGCAGTATTAACTCCTACTTGGGCAAATGCAAAAGTCGAAGTCATTACAAAAAGGGTAAATAAATTCTTTTATATTTTAATCAAATTCGGTAAGTATAGAAATATTTTATATTTTTTGAAACTTAATTCATAAATATACAAATTAATCTAAAATTTAATAAATATTTTCGTAAATATTATTATATCACGTAATTTGGAATTATATAAATGATGAAAAAAAATGACTTGAAGGTTCAATTAGAATATATCTTTCACTATAAATTTAAATAAAAAACGTACGCTAAAAAGCATACGTCTCTTAATATGGATGTTTAAGAATAAATTATCGGTAACGTTTTGACTGCATAACTGCAATACCAATATTACCAGTACCTGTATTACGAGCATAAATTGCTCCATTCTGATAAAAGAAAACAAGATCGACCCCTGTTGCAAAATCAAATGTAATACTGGCTGTATAAGATGCAATCGAAGTATTTCCGTTATCAGTCATGCTAACTGTAACAGGATATCGGCTACTCGTAGAACCTGATCCTGAAACAAAATCCGAATATGAAAACCCTGTGTTAATTCCGAAATTGACAGTGCTTATAATATTTGTACCTGTTCCTGGAGGGCCTAAAACTAATCCTGTAGCTACTTTAAACGTTATCAGACCCACACTTGTAGCATCCACAATTTTTATTCCTGCCGCTGTATTGGGTACAGTATAGCCGCCATCAAAATTGGCAGACGTAGCAATCGCGGAATAGGGGTCATAGGCTTTTACAACATGCCCGTTGACATCAATATAAGCAGGAGTTAAATGATTATAATCTACTCCAGGCCTTGAGGCTGCATTAAGTTGATTTTCTGTAGAAGGTGCATTGTCAAGTTTTAAATTAGAGCGGGTAGCAGTACCATAAATATTGATTAATGCATCATTGGTTGCATTTGGCGCTACATTATCCGGTTTTCCGATATAGCTCCTGCTGTCTTCATACATGCTAAGATTGTTGGCATTCGTTGCATTGCTATTTTGAATATTCAGAACTTTATTCGCTGGAAGTGCTGTTTTTGAAACGATATCTACTGTAGCAGTTGGAGTAGCAGTATTGACTCCTACCTGAGCAGACAAACAGATTGACATTGGTAAAATAATTACCGTTAAATTTTTTCTCATAGTGTTTCTTTTAGTATTGTGTATTTAAAGGACCGTGTATCTAAATTAATATAATACATGATTTTAGGATAAAAATACAATAAATATATGGTGAATTGTTTTTTTTGCTCATTAATTTGTGACTTTAACATGTTTCTGATGTTTTTTTATATAATTTCAAAATAAGTATAAATTATTTTAATAAAATTAATAAAATTAACGAGTGTTTTTAAGTAAACCTACTTGATGTTGATTTTCATTATCAGTAACAATAGCGGTGAAATAGTATAAATTTCTCAATACGATTTGTTTTTTTTAAATAATATTATGTGTTTTTAAATATATGCAGGCTATGATTCATCTTATAAAAAATAGGTTGAACCAGGGTTTTTAGCATTTGTTTTTTTACGATTGCTTTTACAGTTTTTCGAATGTGCTACAAGAGATAAAAGCTTTTCCGCGATTTTGGGAGTATTGAAACTTATACCATAGTTTTTTAATATCTTTTTTTGCGATAGGTGATATGAGGTTTTTCTATGTTTATTTTGCGAAGATCCTTAGTAATGGTAGTTTTTTTTTCATTTATATTGATCATACATCTTTCAGTGAAGCGATATCAGATTTCGTAAAATAGATATTTTTTTTTGACCGGATTATATCGGCAGGTTGATAGGTCAAAACATCAAAACATATAGTGGATATCGGCATTTTTATCTTTTCATCTAATAATAATTTAATAACAGCTATTTGGTGAACTGAAATACAGTGTTTGTGGGATGTGCAGCTCAACGTTAACGAAAAATTACTGTATTTTGAAAAATATTAGCTACCACCTGAATATTTAATCATCTGATTCCGTTTTTTTTACTTTCTCAGATTCTGCCGTTTTTTTTGATTATTTTCTGTCTGACAAATAGTTGCTGAAGCTATCTTTTAAAATATCCTTATAAAAACATTTTTCTAAGCGCCGTCAGAGCTTTATCAGAAGTGGTTGTGAGAATATATGATAAGGTACAAAAGGATGCGAATAGTTAATTATTTATGATATTATTAATAAAGGTAAATCAATATATTTCTCTATTATTCGTAAATTTGATGGTTATAGATTGAATTTTTATTTCAAAAAATTATAAATAAAATATATGGATACATATAGTTATGGAATGGTTGGCCTTGGTGTAATGGGACGAAATCTTCTTTACAACATTGCTGAAAATGGATTCTCCATTGTAGGTTTTGATCTTGATATACAGAAAATCAATGATTTGCAGGGTGGAGCTACAGCTGAAATGACAGTGGCCGGAACAGATTCACTGGAGGAATTTGTAGCAAAGCTGGAAACACCAAGAAAAATAATTCTGATGGTACCTGCAGGAAAACCTGTAGATGCTGTTTTAGAAAATATCAAACCCCTTTTGAGTAAAGGTGATATTGTGATTGATGCCGGAAACTCATATTTTAAAGATACCAACAGACGTGTTGCCGATCTTGCTGTTTTAGGACTGCATTTTATGGGAATGGGAGTGTCAGGAGGAGAAAAAGGAGCCAGATTTGGTCCAAGCATTATGCCTGGAGGTGATTTGGAAGCTTTCCATTCAGTGCGCCCTATGTTGGAGGCTATTTCAGCAAAAGTAAATGGTGAAGCCTGTACAGCATATATGGGACAGGATGCAGCAGGACATTATGTAAAAATGGTTCACAACGGTATCGAATATGCCGTAATGCAGCTGATAAGCGAGGCGTATGATTTGCTTCGTAAAGGGGCTGATTTAAATAATGATCAGTTACATGAAATTTTCAAAGACTGGAATAATGGAGAGCTGAACTCTTTTTTGATAGAGATTACAAGAGACATTTTTCAACAGAAAGATCCGGTTACGGGAGGATTTCTTGTAGATCAGATCTTAGATAAGGCAGGCTCGAAAGGGACCGGAAAATGGACTTCGGAAGAAGCATTGGAAAACGGTGTTGCGATTCCTACTATTGATGCTGCGGTGGCATCAAGAACTTTATCTTCATATAAGTCTGAGCGTGTACAGGCCTCTCAATTATATTCAAAATCTGCCATTGCTCGCGCTGAGAATACAGAGCTATTTATTCAGGAAGTGAGGGATGCACTTTTTCTTGCTACTTTAATCAGTTACACTCAAGGTTTATCACTTTTAGTAAAAGCTTCAGAAGAATACCAGTTCCATATTCCTTTAAAAGATGTGGTTAAAATCTGGCGTGGTGGCTGTATCATCCGTTCGTCATTATTGGAAAAATTCTATGAAGTGTACTCAGAGGATTCTAATCTATCAAATATATTACTTAGTCAGGATATTGCTGAAATCGTTAATTCTAAAATCAGCTCTTTAAGGAAAACAATTGTATTCTCAACTTCCAATGGTATTTCAACGCTTGCTTTTCAGACAGCTTTAGCTTATTTCGATGCTTACACGACAGAAAGCTTACCTATAAATCTGATTCAGGCACAACGTGACTATTTCGGTGCACATACCTATCAGAGAAAAGATCAGGATGGTTTTTTCCACACGTCTTGGAATACAAATAATTAAAATTCATATTTTATGGAGGAAAATCATGAATTGCAGCCATCCAGTATAATTATATTTGGTGCAACCGGAGATCTGGCAAAAAGAAAACTGTTCCCGGCTTTTTTTAATCTTTTTATAGAAGGAAGAATGCCCGATCAGTTCAATATTCTGGCATTAGGAAGAGCAGATAAAAATAATGACGATTTTAGAAAATATATCAAAGAAAATCTGATTCTTTTTTCACGTAATCAGGCTGCTATTGATACACATTGGGAAAAATTTCAGTCGCATATTATCTATTTCAGACATCAGATAGCAGAAGAAAACTCTTATATAGAGCTTAATACTAAATTAAAAACTCTCGATAGCGAATACGGAGTAAGAGGAAACAGATTATTTTATCTTTCTATAGGGCCTGATTTTGTTACAACGATTTCAGAACATCTCAAAAATACGGCTTTGGCAGCTAATCCTACACAGGATCGTATTATTATTGAAAAGCCTTTCGGTCACGATAAAGATTCTGCAATTGAGCTTAATAAATTGCTTTCCAGTAGCTTTGAAGAAGAACAGATTTACCGTATCGATCATTATCTGGGTAAAGAAACGGTTCAGAATATTCTTGCATTCCGTTTTGGAAATTCTATCTTCGAACCTTTATGGAACTGCAAATATATAGAGTCTGTACAGATCACTGTTGCAGAGGAAGTTGGAGTAGAATCGAGAGGTGGTTTTTATGAAGGTACAGGTGCGCTTAAAGATATGATCCAGAATCATCTGTTGCAAATCTTATGTATGGTAGCCATGGAGCAGCCGGCTTCTTTGGATTCAGGTGAGATTAGGGATCGTAAAGTGGATGTACTTAAGGCGATCCGAAGAATACCGCTTGATCAGGTTGATCATTATGCCGTTCGCGGACAGTATGGAGAAGGGTTTATTAAAGGGAAAAATGTGAAAGGTTACCGTCAGGAAGACGGTGTTGCCGATAATTCGAATACAGAAACTTTTGTAGCAATAAAATTCTATCTTGATAACGAGCGTTGGGAAGGTGTTCCTTTCTATGTGCGTACAGGAAAAAGAATGCGTGAAAAACAATCCTATATTACCATACAGTTTAAGCCGCTTCCTCAGTCTACTTTTTCAGGTGGAAAACATGAGCTGTCACAAAATAAACTAATTATCAATATTCAGCCATTAATGGATATCAGGCTTCAGTTTATGACAAAAAAACCGGGACTTACCGTTCAGCTTAGACCTGTAGAAATGGTGTTTGACTATTTTTCATGCAAGGAAGACAGTCCGGAAGCTTATGAGACTCTGCTGTTGGATGCTTTGGAAGGTGACCTTACCTTGTTTATGCGTTCCGATCAGGTAGAGGAGGCTTGGGATGTGGTGAAAACTATACAGGAGCACTGGGAAAAGACTCCAGATACTTCTTTTCCAAATTATACGGCCGGAAGCAGTGGGCCGCAGGAATGCGAGCTCCTGCTTCAGAGAGAAGCCCACAGTTGGAAAGAAATTCATAATATTTAAATATTTTTAAGAAAATGAATGTTACAGTTGCAGATAATTTAGATCAACTTTATAAAAACGCCGCAGACCTGTTTACTGTTCTTGCCGAAAAAGCAATCAATAAAAAAGGTAAATTTGTTGTGGCTTTAAGTGGCGGGAGTTCTCCAAAAGCCATCTTTGAGCTGTTGGCTTCGAAGAGCTATGCAGAAAAAATAGAATGGAACAAGGTTTACTTTTTTTGGGTAGATGAGCGTTGGGTTCCTTTGAATGATGAAAAAAGCAATGCGAAAATGACTTTTCAAACACTCTTGAACAAAGTTCCTGTGAATGCAGATCAGATTTTCCCAATGTTTAGAGAAGGGATTTCTGCTGAAGAATATGCAGCAGAATACGAGACGCAGATCAGAAACGTTCTTGGTGAGAATGACAGCTTCGATTTTATTCTTTTAGGAATGGGGGATGATGGGCACACGGCTTCGTTATTTCCGGGAGAAAAAATCCTGAACGAAAATAAAAAATGGGTAGATGCTTATTTTCTGGCACCACAAGATATGTACAGAATTACTTTGACTGCACCTATCATTAATAAAGCTGAAAATATTTTGGTAGTTACTTTTGGTGAACAAAAAAAACACGCCCTGAACGAAGTTTTAAATGGTGAGTATAATCCTCAATTGTACCCTTTACAACTGATCAAACCGGAAAATACCGAATTACAGATTTTAACGACTTCAGAAACAATTGAAATGAAATAATTTTTAAGCTTATCAACTTTAAATTTTTTCATGAACTATAATTTAATAGGTTGTCTCAATTTTGAGACAACCTATTTTTTGTATTTAAACATAAAGAAAGCGCAAGAAAATCGTCTGATTTAGTCTTTCTATAAGTTCTTTTCGTTTACAATTAGAGCGTGTTCGTGTTGATTATTTTCTATTAAAATGCATTTTATAGGTAATATTTTTTTTATATTTAGTTAAATATGAGTTTTTTGTTAATTTAATTGCTAACTTGTTATGACTTAATCATTAAAAAATTAAAACCATGAAAAATTTAAAAAAACTTTCAAGAGAAAGCCTGATTTCTATTAATGGAGGAATAGAGGCTTGTGTTCAAAACTGTATAGTAGGATACAAAAAATGCTGTACGCGGGGACTGCCTTATTATTGTGCTCCTGTTGGAGAGGTTTGTAGGAGTAATGGACCAGGGAATCCTGGTGAACCGGTATAATTTAATCTTTTCCATTTGATATAGAGGCTGTCTTTTAACAGCCTTTTTTTATTTCTATTCAGGAAATATATCGAATATTAAGGCTTTCCGCACATTAAAAGTAAAAAGCTTTTCTCTATTTTTTCTTCGTAAAAACTACATTGCATAAACCAGTTATTATTCGAACTGGTTACTGTGAAGTCGGAGCGCCTGCATCCGAAATTAAAATTTTTCATACGTATTAATTTCTGTTACCTATTAACACGCTTCCAAAAGATGAAATAAAGAAAATCCTTACTATTTTATAAAATTTATTATTGTAAAATATTAATAATAAGAATGTTAAATAAGTGTGTTGAGGATACGGGGATTTAAACGAATTTAAATGCGTATTGATTGCCAGTTGTTTATGTTTTTATTTGTAGTCATTTACACCTACTATAAATTTACTGTTTTTACTATTTTAAAATTTTACTATATTTTAAAATCAATCTAAATAAGTCCTTATTTAAAATTCATAATCACCATCTTTTACATTGTATTGTTGTAATGGTTTGCTCAAAAAAAAAATAAAAAATATTTCATTGTAGTATTGTTTTTAAAAATCCCCCACCGTAAATTTACTGTAAAGAGAGTTGGGAATGGAGAGGGTAAAGCCTAAGAAGTGCGCTATATGTAGTCAGGAATTTATACCAAAAAGCTTGGTAATAAGAGAATAAGATACAGAAGGAAAAGTTTAAGGCTTATAAATATTGGCTGCAGGATCTGCAGAAATTGTTTAATGAGAATATCCGAGAAAGAGAAAAAGGAGTTGTCGCGTATTGTATGTAGTTGCGGGAGCTCTAATGGATCAGTTTCAAGGAATTATCGAGGGTCGGAGTATATACCGGTTTTCTTAGTAAAAAACACTTTATAATATATCTTCTTAGGCTGAGGATTTTGTTAGTGCAAATTATTTGATCGCCAATGATACTATTTGCATTGCTCAAAATAGACCAATTGATATATTTTCTACCTTTGTAATTAGGTTAATTATAGCAAATAATAAAGTAAAGAATTTTGTAATCTCAAATATTTTCGCTATTATTTTAATAAAAGAATACGAAAACAATATAAATATAAAAACCACCTTTGAGATTGGAGTCTGATGGTGGCTTTTATTGACTTAAAAAAAACATTTCAAGTAAAAGGTAACGGCTTTTAATGTTTATTTATGTTACCGAATTAAAAAAATGACTTTTTTATTAGAATTCCTCAATAATGAGGAGGTTGTTAACTATGAACAACATTTGACTTTTTGCTACTTTCTTTTCGAAATTTTAAAATCTTTTAAAAAGAAAGAAAAGTAATTTTCTGAAATTCTAGTAGCTGCAACTACTAGAATTTCTTATACAAATGTATTAAAAAATTAGTACATACTAAAATTTTTAGTAATGTACATGAATTTTTTTTTATTTATTCTATTAGTTAAATTACTCAAAAATAATCGGTTATATTTAAATCAACATAAAATACAAATAAAATGAGAACATCTGAAATTTTTGTAATAAAATTCGTAGCGTATTAATTTTTGTTACTGATCAATACGCTTCCAAAAAGCTGAAAATAAAGAAAACCCTTTGTAAGAAAGGGTTTTAAGTGGTGGAGGATACGGGGATCGAACCCGTCACCTTTAGACTGCCAGTCTAACGCTCTAGCCAGATGAGCTAATCCCCCTAATCCGCAGCAAATATAGAAATCTTATTTGAAATTACTTATATATTTTAAGATTAATATGAGTTTTAGTAGGGTCTTCATAGGTAAAGTCGTCAATATCAAACCTTTTATTTTTCCATTCCGATGAAATTTCTTTGTAATGAGTTTTATCGGAATATTGTCGGTAAGAGAGAACCTTTGTTTCAGGATTAAAAAATATTTTCTTGCTTTCTATAGGGTAAGTCGTTGCTGTTCTGTAATCTAGGTTGAATCTTTTCCTTTTTTCTCTGAATGATTTATTGTAATAAGGCTCACTAAGGGTCATACCAAAGCCTTCGCCTCGAAAAGCTTCCGCATTTTCCCATTTCTTATCCTTGGAAAGCATATAGACTGACGCTGTTTTATCGCTTGACATATCTTCAATAACTAAATAATACTGCTGATCAACAGCAAATATGCCATCCAAAAAAATCACACTATTCAAGCTGCTGTAGACAATGCTGTGCGTAGAATTGTCAACGATAAAATACCTGTTTGCATGGTCACTCTTGTAGCTGTAGGCTGAGAAACTTTTACCATTATTGCTGAAAGTAGCCTTGTATATGAACTTTTCAGTGTCAATACTGTACTTTTTATAAACGTCATTATAAGGTTCGGTGAATATTTTATCATTATTCGTTACAATCAGTTTGCGGAAAGAATTTGCGATATTTTTATGCCATTGTTTAATATCTTCAACACACTTGTTTTCATATCTGCACTTGTTAAAATCAGTAAAAATTTTTGTAAAATCTTTAAGCTCTTTCTCTTGCGCATTTACATTGGATAAAAACAAAAAGCCGGAGGCTATAGTCAGCAATATTGTAGGTCTGTTTTTCATTCTGAAGATTAGATTTTCAAAAATAAGATATTCATATGAAAAGAAGGAATGAAAAAAACATCAAATTATTGATTTCATCATAAATATAGTAGAAAAACAGAATTTTATAAAGTAATAAAAAATAAACCTTGCAAAAAGATGAACAGATTAAATTAATATTATATATTTGCGAAATTCAAAATCTAACGTGAACTGATTTTTAAAACTATGAAGAAATTTTTTTTACTCTTATTAACCGCTTTTTTATTTATCGGATGTAGTTCTGATGATGATACAATTTACGATTACATTGGTACGTGGTCCGGAACTTACGAAGGAAGTGATAAAGGAATATGGAATTTTGTGGTTGCCAGTGATGGAAAAGTAACAGGAACGATGCATTCTGATATTAATGATGAAAATTATAACATTTCAGGAAGTGTTTCTACATCGGGAGAACTTACGGGTTCTATTGGATTACCTTCAGACGGAACTTTCCGTGGGACATTAACTACCGAGAAAAAAGCTGAAGGAAGTTGGGTAAACTCAGTTCCTACTCCTGAAAGATCAGGATCTTGGAAGGGAGAGAAGAAGTAAATAACAATTCAGAATATATAAAAAAGACTATCTAATGATTTAGGTAGTCTTTTTTTAGGTCCGGATTTATAGAAATCCCATATTCAAAATCTTATGATCTTTTTTCAATGCTGCAAAATACAAAATAAGATCTTCCTCAGGAAAAGAGTTTTGAAAAGAGATTTTCTTTTGATCTCTGATGATACTTTGTTCCGAAAAATATTCAGTGAGATAGTTTTCATAATCAATTTTCAGACTGATAAGTTCTATTTCATCAGCTGAAACTTCATGATTGAGAGACAGTATCGGGTAATTTTTCTCTTTTGAAACTGATAAAATATGATTCAGATTAGGCTGAATTCCAAACTGAAATTCTCTCAGGATTTTGGGCCCGTTTTTATGGAAGAGGCCATTTCTGACAGTTCTTTTTCCTCGCTCAGAAAGGCTGTCAAGATCTTTAATCTCAGTCATTACTTTTGCAAATTTCTGATAGAGTAGAGGGTCTACGGCTTCTTTTATAAAGTTGTCAAGAGCTTGCCTGATGATTTTTCCAACTTTGGAGCAGTGCCCAAATTCAGAACTGTTTTGTCGGACTTTTTCATAAGACGGACTTTTTTTAAAAGCCGTTTTATTGAAACCGCTTTTCTTCCGCACGACATTTTTGCCATTCAGTTCATAAAAAACAAGATCGCCGACTGCGCCCTTTATCTTAATCAGACTTTCGTAGGTTGCCATGTATAAGTTTTGAAAATATTTATTACAAAAAGCATTACTGGATTAGCAAAAAATTTCGTGCTGTTTGTGTTTAAATAAAGATCAAATATAATGATAATTAATTGAATATTAATTTTTAACATATATTTATCATATAGTTCTAGTATAGTTTTAATATAATTAAAATATAAATTTATATATTTGTCTTGAATTAGTTACTTTATTAAAAATCAGAAGGATATGAAAACGGGAGTATTTGAAAATCATTTAAGAATAAAGCAGCTGTCTGTTTTACTGATTGCCTCTTCACTTATTGTTTCCTGCGGAAGTTCAAAAAATGTTGCCACAAAGAAAAATACCGGCACAAAAACAATAGCGAAAACCGAAAACCTTCGTAAACTGGATTCAAAATTTGACGGTAAAGTTTCAAGATCAATCAATGATATTTTAAAAGATGCCGAAAAATATATCGGAACACCTTATAAGTTTGGAGGAAATACATCTTCGGGATTCGACTGCTCCGGATTTACAGTAAAGGTGTTTGAGGAAAATGACTTCCAGCTTCCAAGAAGATCTTCCGACCAGGCTGAAGCAGGAAATAAAATTGATATAAAAGATGCAAAACCAGGTGATCTTTTATTCTTCGCAACTTCAGGAGGAAGCAGAGTTTCTCATGTGGGAATCGTTCATGATATAGGAAATGACGGTGAGGTAAAATTTATTCACGCATCTACTTCAAAAGGTGTGATTATTTCTTCGTTAAACGAAAAATATTGGAATAAAGCCTATCTCCATGCACAAAGAGTTTTATAAACACGATAGTTTGCAATAGAATTGCATCTCTGAAAAAATGAAATTTGTTAAAAAATTATTAATTATGACAGATTTCATCAGAATTTTTATTCCGTTATTTTTTATCCTGTTCTTTATGACAGCATTCGTTGGAATGAGTTGTATTGTTGCAAAGAGAATAGGAAAAAATCCCGATCATCTTCCAAAAGACGATTCTGCGTATGGTTTGATCGGAAGATATTTCAAACTGACTTTAATCACTCTGTTTCTTTACACCATTTTTCTGTTTCTTTTTCCTTACGAGATTTTATTAAGCTTTAAAATCAATTTTTTAGATGCTGAGATTTTGAAACTGACAGGAGCTTTTCTCATGGTTTTAAGTTTTATCTGGGTGATTGTCGCTCAATACAATATGAAAAATTCGTGGCGAATCGGGATTGATAAAGACCTGAAAACAGATTTAATTACCGAAGGGCTTTTCAGGTACTCCAGAAATCCTATTTTTCTTGGCATGATTGTAAGCTTAGCAGGATTATGTCTTTTGTTACCCACTTTAATTTCCCTGATTTTTTTAATAATAAGTGTTATACTAATTCAGATTCAGATAAGACACGAAGAGGAATTTTTATTACAGCAGCATGGAACCGCTTATCTCAATTATAAAATCAAAGTGCGACGGTTGATTTAAATCATTCCAACTTATCCGATTTCAAAATGTTTTGCTGAACTTTTTTGTATCTTTGGCGCGAATAATTTTAAACTAGAAAGATGTCGTTACAACAAACAATTGAAAATATCTGGGACAACAGAGAATTATTGCAGAACGAAGAAAGCCAAAAAGCAATCAGAGAAGTAATCTCTTTGGTTGACAAAGGTGAACTTCGTACAGCAGAGCCTACAGAAAACGGATGGCAGGTAAATGAATGGGTAAAAAAGGCTGTGGTAATGTATTTTCCGATCCAGAAAATGGAAACTATCGAAGTAGGGCCATTTGAATTTCATGATAAAATGCCTTTAAAGAGAAATTATGCTGAAAAAGGCGTAAGAGTTGTACCACATGCAGTAGCAAGAGAAGGAGCGTACATTGCTCCGGGAGTTATTATGATGCCTTCTTATGTAAACATTGGAGCTTACGTAGATTCAGGAACAATGGTTGATACGTGGGCAACAGTAGGTAGCTGTGCACAGATCGGTAAAAACGTTCACTTAAGTGGAGGTGTTGGAATCGGTGGTGTATTGGAACCGCTTCAGGCTGCTCCGGTAATTATTGAAGACGATTGTTTTATCGGATCAAGATGTATCGTGGTAGAAGGAGTACACGTGGAAAAAGAGGCCGTTTTGGGTGCGAATGTTGTGTTAACTGCTTCCACTAAAATTATTGATGTAACAGGAGATACTCCGGTAGAAATCAAAGGAAGAGTTCCTGCCCGTTCTGTCGTGATCCCAGGAAGTTACACAAAAAAATATCCGGCTGGAGAATATCAGGTTCCTTGTGCTTTGATCATCGGTCAGAGAAAGGAGTCTACTGATAAAAAGACGTCTTTAAATGATGCATTGAGAGAGAATAATGTTGCTGTTTAAGATTATATTTTAAACTAAAACCCACAATCTTGAAAGAAAAATTTCTTAAAATACTTTTAAACCCTAAATATATATTTGGGGTTTATCTTATTATATCGGTTGTTACTGCCATTTCCAAATATTTAAGAGGGGATTATGCAATTAATAATTATCTGATTTTTAAAAATGTATTTTTTAATACGGTCAATCAGAAAAATTTATTTATCCATTATCCGGATCTTTATTTTGATCTCAACCACTATGGTGTCTTCTTCAGTGCACTGATTGCTCCTTTTGCGGTAATGCCCGACTGGCTGGGTATTTCCCTCTGGAATGTAGCCAATACTTTTATCTTTATTTACGGAATTTATAAACTCCCGTTTTCAGATGCTAAAAAAGCCATTTTTGGACTGCTTTGTCTGCAGGAATATATTACAGCAGCTTTAAGTTTACAGTTTAATGTCGCTTTGACAGGGCTTTTGCTACTGTCGGCAACTTATATTTATGAAAGAAAAGAAGTACAGTCTGTTACGGCAATTTTGATAGGGATTTTTGTGAAAATCTATGGGATTGTAGGTCTTACTCAGTTCTTTTTCATCAAAAATAAGGCTAGATTTATTATTTCGGGATTGGTTATTGCTGTTATATTCTTTGCCCTTCCGATGGCTTATTCAAGTCCTAAATTTGTGATTCAGTGTTATTCTGACTGGTTCCAGTCGATTGTTGAAAAAAATAGCGAAAATCAGGTTCTGGGAAATATGCAGGACATTTCACTGATGGGGTTTTTCAGAAGAATTTTAGGCGATGCTTCGATTTCAAACCTAGTATTTTTGGCGGTGGGCTTACCTTTATTTGCAGCACCATACATCAGAATTAAACAATATAAAAATTACGCATTTCAGCTCATGATTCTTGCTTCGACTTTACTATTTCTGGTATTGTTCAGCTCAAGTTCAGAATCTCCGACATACATTATTGCTGTAGTAGGAGTTTTAATCTGGTTTTTCCTTCAGAAAGAAAGAAAACCATTGATCATCGGACTGTTGGTTTTCGTCATTATTTTCACATGTTTTTCGACTTCCGACTTATTTCCGAAATTTGTAAAAGAAAACTACATCATTAAATATTCTTTAAAAGCTGTACCTTGTATTATCGTTTGGATAAGGGTAACCTATGAACTTTTAACCAAAGATTTTGAAAAAAATTATAGCCTGAATTAATAAATATGAAAAAAATTTCAATTGTAATTCCCGCCTATAACGAAGAAGGAAATGTTGCCATGATTCATCAGAAAATAAAAGATATTTTTGATGGATTGGATCATTATGGTTTCGAAATCATATTTGTAAATGACGGGAGCAGAGATAATACGCAACAAAAATTAGAAGCGCTTTCCCAACAGTACGATGAAGTGAAATTCATTGAGTTTTCAAGAAACTTCGGACATCAGCCTGCTGTAAAAGCGGGAATAGATAATGCCCGGGGAAATGCTGTAATTTCAATGGATGGCGACCTTCAACATCCTCCGGAACTGATTCCTGAAATGATAAAAAAATGGGAAGAAGGTAATGATATCGTTTTTACAATAAGAACGTATCCTAAAGAAATTTCATGGTTTAAAAGAAAAACATCTGACTTTTTCTATAAAATATTATCGAGCCTTTCGGACGTAAATCTTACCAAAGGAGGTGGCTCAGATTTCAGATTGATGGATGCCAAAGCCGTGGAGGTGATGCGAAGCTTTAACGAAGATGATTTATTTTTAAGAGGATTAACGAGCTGGATGGGCTTCAAACAAGTGGGAATCGACTTCACAGCCTGTGAAAGATTATCAGGAGAAAGCAGCTACAACCTTAAAAAAATGCTCACATTTGCATTCACAGGAATTACCGCTTTTAGTGTGAAGCCTTTGTATATTGCTGCTTATTTGGGTTTTTTATTCTCTGCCATTTCAGTGTTGGGGTATGGGACTTATGTCATTCATTCTTTTATTGCACATACTGAAATATCAGGTTGGGCATCATTAATTATGACGATTGTTTTCTTCGGAGGGCTACAGTTAATTATTATGGGAATTATAGGAATTTATTTAGGAAAAATCTTTAAACAGGCGAAAGAAAGACCTAATTATATTATCAAAAACAAAAATTTTTAGAATGGTTTTATTAAGTTTTGATATCGAAGAATTTGATATGCCATTAGAATATAAAGGAACAATTCCTTTTGAAAAGCAGATTTCAATTTCACAGACAGGACTGGAAAGAATTTTAGATATCCTGAAAAAACATAACGCAAAAGCCACCTTTTTTTCAACTGTCGTTTTTGCGGAAAACAGCAAAAATCTTATTGAAAGACTTTTAAATGAAGGCCATGAACTGGCTTCTCACACTTGGTTTCATTCAGATTTTGAAGAAAAACATCTGAAAGAGTCTAAAGACAGGCTGGAAGAGTTGTTCTCCACAAAAGTGACTGGGCTTCGGATGCCCAGAATGATGCCTGTGAGCAGGAATGCTGTGGAAAATGCAGGATACGCTTATAATTCATCGATAAATCCTACTTTTCTTCCGGGAAGATATAATAACTTAAAGGTATCGAGAACCTATTTTAAAGAAGGTAATGTGACGCAAATTCCGGCTTCGGTTTCTCCGAATTTCCGAATTCCTTTATTTTGGTTAAGCTTTCATAATTTTCCATTATCATTCTACAAAAAGCTGGCATCAGATGTATTAAAAAAGGATCGTTACCTGAATATTTATTTCCATCCCTGGGAATTTTCCGAAATTAAAGATGAAGCCTTTAAACTGCCTGGTTTTACTGTTAAAAACTCAGGAAAAGAGATGGTGGAAAGATTTGACGAATTTGTAGGCTGGCTTAAAAATAAAAACCATAGCTTTGGAACGTTTCAGGAATTTCAAAAACAAATAGAATCATGAAGATTGCCTTTGATGCCAAGCGTTTCTTTCATAACACTTCAGGATTAGGGAACTATTCCCGTGATCTTGTACGTATTTTAACAAAATATTTTCCTGAGAACGACTATATTTTACTGAATAAAAATAAATCGGAAAGAGGAAAAGAGATTTTAGAAAATCCGAATGTTCATTTTATCGGAACTTCCAAAGGAAACATGTCCAGACAGTTCAAAATGGGCAAGGATGCCCAAAAACAAAAGGCAGATATTTTCCATGGATTATCAGGTGAGTTACCTTTAAAATGGGACAAAGCTCCGATCAAAAAAATTGTAACCATTCATGATCTTATATTCGTAAGATATCCTCAATATTATTCATTTTTTGACCGGAAAATTCACCTTTGGAAATTCAAAAAAGCGGCTCATACCGCAGATAAAATTGTTGCGATTTCGGAACAGACAAAAAGAGATATTATACAGTTTCTGAAAGTTCCTGAAAATAAGATTGAGGTTATTTATCAGGGCTGCCATCAGGCTTTTAAAGAACAGCAGTCAGAACAGATAATTAAAGAAACCAAAGAAAAGTTCAGGCTGCCTGAAAGGTTTATTTTAAATGTAGGAACTATTGAAGACCGAAAAAATCTTCTGAATGTTGTCAAGGGAATTAACGGGAGTAATATCCCGCTTGTAGTGGTTGGAAGAAAAACAAAATATTTTCAAAAAATTGAAACATTTATCAAAAAAAATAAACTTGAAAATCAGATTTATTTTCTTGAGAGCGTTTCAATGGATGAATTGGCTGTAATTTATAAGCTTGCTGATATTTTTATTTATCCGAGTTTTTTCGAAGGTTTCGGAATTCCGGTAATCGAAGCGCTGTTTTCTAAAACAGTTGCTGTTACAAGCAATACAAGCTGCCTTCCCGAAGCGGGCGGACCGGATTCTTTATATGTGGATCCCAATAATTATTTAGATATTCAGTCTAAAATAAAATTTTTATGGGACAATGAAGCCGAGCGTAAACGACGCGCAGATAAGGGTTTTGAGTTTGTTCAGAAATTTAATGATGAGCCTATTGCCAATGAGCTGATAGATCTTTATCTGTCTATTTAAAAAAATAACTAAACAAAAAAGTCTTCTGTAATGGAAGACTTTCTTATTATCGGATAGCTATTCAACTTCAAAAGGAACAGCATACATTTGAACGTATGGTCCGTAACTTCCTGCATCAAATCTGAATCTCATATTTCTTGTGGCGGTACTTGTCCAGTTACCGTTTGACATATAAACCCACAGATACAAAGTCGTTGGAGCTGTAATATTTACCGCAATATTTCCGGACCCGTAATAATCCGGGCTTGCCGCAGCACTATTGTATAAACGGGGAATAATAATCGATTTTATAGGAGAAAGATAGGTAGGAGCTATATTACTGGTAGCGGAAGTTGATAAAAAGACCGATGCAAAACCATCATTTACATTACTGCTGGATGCATTGGTGCCGGTAGGCGCACACCACATTGTGAAATTGACCTGATATTTTCCGGGAGTTAAAGTAATATAAGCTCCTGAATAGGCAATCCTTTGGTCTCCGGTGATTTGAGGGTCATCAATTGTGGTTACTGTTTGCTCTGCAGTGGGAATTATGGCTAATTTAGCAAGACTCGTTCCCGGAGCCGACCATCTGGCATTTCCATTAGAGTCTGAGGTTAAAACTTTTCCTAAACCTTGAGTAGTATCTGTAATTTTTAAAGCATTTCCTGTGGTAGAGTTAATTTCCAGTTTGGCAGTTGGAGTAGTGGTTCCTATTCCTACATTTCCATTCAGATCAACAGCGACATCATTTAGCTGTTGTACCTGACTTGGATTTCCTGTTGCAGGGTTATCTTTCATTCCGTCTATATGAAAAGTCGTTTGTGGGTTTGAAGTATTAATTCCCACCTGGCTGAACGCAAATGAACTCAACAGACCCATTAATGTTACTAAATGTTTTTTCATTAATTTTAGTTTATTATGATACAATTAATTTATTGAAAATCGGAAATGAGTGATAGGTGTTGTTTTTTAAATATAATTTGGAATTTAATTACAATCAGCCATGTGTCAGAAATCGCTTTATTGAAAAGCTTTTTGATTATATTCAAAAAATATTTACGGGCGCAAATATATTAAATCAAAATCATTAAATTAAAATTTTACATCAATATATATTAAATTTAAAAATATATTAGTTTATAATTTATTTATTATTAATATTTTTCTTTAAAATCATCAATAATCAATTTTGGCGAAATTAAATTTGCAGGGTTAAAAAATAAAACCATACCTTTGTCATTCAAAATTTCAACAATGAAACCGGATTTTTTAACAGTACATCATTATTATCATCATCTCTGCTAGACGGAATTGTTGATATATGACTATGTTAAAAATCAAAATAATTAAAAACCGTCTGAGTAAATAGACGGTTTTTTTGTTTCTAAATTTATCCCGGGAAATTTTTTCAATTCAACCATTTTTTATTTGCTCAGACTCAACAGAAGTATAATGAGTAAATTAAAAATAGCAATACAAAAAAGCGGAAGGCTCTATGAAGAATCTCTCCAGCTTCTTAAAGACTGCGGAATTTTCATCAACAACGGAAAAGACCAGCTTAAAGTTTCTGTCGATAATTTCCCTATGGAAATCATGTATTTACGGAACTCTGATATCCCTCAATATCTGGAAGACGGCGTGGTAGATATCGCGATCGTAGGTGAGAATCTTTTAGTCGAAAAACAAAAAAATATTGAAATTATTCAGAATCTGGGATTCTCAAAATGTCGGGTTTCCCTGGCAATTCCGAAAGAAATTGAAACAGATGATATTCAGTATTTTGAAGGTAAAAAAATTGCAACATCTTATCCGAATACTCTTAAAAATTTCCTTCAGCAAAATAAGGTCTCAGCAGATATTCATATTATTTCAGGTTCTGTGGAAATCGCTCCCAATATAGGGCTGGCAGACGGAATCTGTGATATTGTAAGCTCAGGAAGTACCTTGTTCAAAAATGGCTTGAGAGAGACGGTTACTTTACTAAAATCTGAAGCCGTTCTTGCAAAAACTTCGAGTCTGAATCAGGAAAAATCTGAAATCCTTTCAAAATTTCTTTTCAGGATACAAGCTGTTTTAAAAGCGAAAAATTCAAAATATATCCTGATGAATGTTCCCAATGATAAAATTGAGATCATTTCAAAAACACTGCCTGTTCTTAAAAGTCCGACCGTCATTCCGCTGGCTCAGGAAGGATGGAGCAGTATTCATTCTGTAATTGATGAAGAAAGATTCTGGGAAGTTATTGATGAACTTAAGGAGAAAGGTGCTCAGGATATCCTGATTATTCCAATTGATAAAATGGTAATATAATATGAAAATTAATAAATATCCCGGAAGAGATATCTGGACTGAATTAATAAAAAGACCCGAACTCAAAAGAGAGGAATTGACATCGGTTATCGTTGACATTTTTAACGAAGTTGAGAAAAACGGTGATAAGGCTATCATTGAATTTAATAAAAAATTTGATGATGCTGATACTGAAAATATTCAGGTTTCTGAAAAAGAAGTTAATCAGGCAGCCAATTTAATTAGTGAAGAACTTAAGAAAGCTATTCAAGAAGCTCAGGAGAATATTATAAAATTTCATGCTTCTCAAAAAGCTGAAGATAAAAAAATAGAGACAACTTCCGGTGTAATCTGCTGGAGAGAAAACAGGGCGATTGAGAAGGTCGGAATTTATGTTCCGGGAGGTACTGCTCCTTTATTTTCCACTGTTTTAATGTTGGCTATTCCCGCACAGTTAGCCGGTTGTAAAGAAATAATATTATGTACTCCTCCGGATAAAAAAGGAGAGATTAATCCTGCAATTCTTTATGCGGCACAGCTTTGCGGAGTTACAAAAATATTTAAAACAGGAGGTGCTCAGGCCATTGCCGCTATGGCATTAGGTACAGAAAGTATTCCGAATGTGTATAAAATTTTCGGACCGGGAAATCAGTTTGTAATGGCTGGTAAAGAATATGCCCAGCGTTACGGAGTGGCTGTTGATATGCCTGCGGGACCGAGCGAGGTATTAATTATTGCAGATGAACAGGCCGTTCCTGCATTTTGTGCTGCAGATTTGCTGTCACAGGCGGAGCATGGAAGTGACAGCCAGGTGATTTTTATTTCAACAGACGAGAGAATTTTTACTGAAACGATTGAAGAAATAGAAAAACAAATTAAAGAGCTTCCCAGAAATGAATTGGCAGAAGAATCTTTGAAAAACAGTCATTTTATCCTTTTGGGTTCAGTTGAAGAAGCTGTAGAATTCAGCAATTTATATGCTCCTGAACATTTGATCTTAGCATTGGGAGATTTTGAAAAATATACCTCCGGAATTCAAAATGCAGGATCTGTTTTCCTTGGAAATTATTCTTGTGAGAGTGCAGGGGATTATGCAAGCGGAACAAATCACACTCTTCCGACCAACGGTTTTGCAAAAAATTACAGTGGGGTTTCACTCGACAGTTTTGTAAAGAAAATAACCTTTCAGCATTTATCAGAAACAGGACTTCAGAATTTAGGAAAAACAATAGAATTAATGGCAGAAGCAGAAGGATTATTTGCTCATAAAAATGCCGTAACCATCCGATTAAATCAATAAAAAATGACAACAATTACTATAACAGATCTCGTCCGAAAAAATATATTGGAACTACAGCCTTATATCAGCTTCAGAGACCACAATGAATTTAATGCTCCTGTTTTGCTGGATGCTAATGAAAGTCCGTTTGGCGAGTATAATCGTTATCCAGATTCTACACAGAAAAAATTAAAAACAAAATTGGGGAAATTTAAAAATGTATCTCCTGATCAGATTGCTGTTGGAAACGGAAGCGATGAATTAATTGATCTCATCATTAAAGTATTCTGTGAACCAAAGGAAGATTCAGTTTTAATGATGAATCCATCATTTGCGATGTATGGTTTTTATGCATCAATTAATGAAAACCAAGTAGTAAAATTAAATTTAAATGAAAATTTTGAGATTGTAAAAGAGGATTTTTTAAAAGTAATCAACGAAAACGAATTGAAAATATTCTTTTTGTGCTCACCCAATAACCCTACAGGAAACAGTATTGAAGATATTGAGTTTTTTATTCAGAACTTTAAAGGAATTGTAGTGGTTGATGAAGCTTATATTGAATTTTCTGAAAATAAATCAAGCCTTGAATTATTAAACAAATATCCTAATCTGATTGTCCTGCAAACCTTTTCAAAAGCTTGGGGAAAAGCCGGGGCAAGGGTGGGAGTCGCTTATTCATCTAAAGAAATTATAGGTTTTATCAATACGGTGAAAGCCCCTTATAATGTAAATTCTTTAAGCCTGGACCTTATTGTAGAATGTCTTGATAAAGTTTCTGATTTTGAACAGAATGTAGGAAATATTCTAACGGAAAAAGATTGGTTAAGGAAAGAAATGTCAAATATTCAGTGTATCAAGAAAATATTTCCAAGTGATGCTAATTTCTTTTTAATTGAATGTACAGACATTGAAAAAGTGTATCAGGTATTGTTGGAAAAAGAAATCCTGACCAGTAAAAGAAGCCCGCAAATCCCGAATTGTATTCGTATAAATATTGGAAACAGAGAAGAAAATATAAAATTGATTCAACTATTGAGAATTTTGTAACCTAATAAGTTTTCAATAACAGAAAAATAATGATTGAAATTATGAAGAAAGTATTATTTATAGATCGGGACGGAACCCTAATTATAGAGCCACCCACAGATTTTCAGGTAGATTCTCTGGAAAAGCTGGAGTTTTATCCCGGAGTATTTCAGAATCTCTCAAAAATTGTTAAAGAGCTGGATTATGAATTGGTTATGGTAACCAATCAGGATGGTTTAGGAACAGAAAGTTTCCCGTATGACGATTTTATTAGACCTCATGAAAAAATGATGCAGGCATTTGAAAATGAAGGCATTGTTTTTAATGATGTTTTGATCGATAAAAGTTTTGAACATGAAAATTTATCTACCAGAAAACCTGGGACGGCAATGATGGGGAAATACATTTATGGGGACTATGATCTTAAAAATTCTTTTGTCATTGGAGATCGGGAAACGGATATTCAGCTTGCAAAAAATTTGGGTTCAAAAGCGATTTTTATTAATAAATTTTCACATAACGATGCTGAATTAACGACGGAAAAGTGGACTGAAATTTATCAATATTTAAAACAAATTCCAAGAAAAGCGTCCGTTTCAAGAAAAACAAATGAAACAGATATTGAAATTGAGGTTAACCTCGATGGTAGCGGAAATGCAGAGATTTCAACAGGATTACACTTTTTTGACCATATGCTTGAGCAAATTTCTAAACATGGAAATTTAGATTTAAAAATTAAAGTGAAAGGAGATTTACAGGTTGATGAACACCATACAGTCGAAGATACAGGAATTGTTTTGGGAGAAGCTATTTCAAAAGCACTAGGCAAGAAAAAAGGAATTGAAAGATATGGTTTTCTGCTTCCTATGGATGACTGCCTGGCTCAGGTAGCAATAGATTTTGGTGGTCGTCCATGGCTGGTCTGGAGTGCAGTCTTTAAACGAGAAAAAATAGGAGATGTACCTACTGAAATGTTTGAACATTTCTTTAAATCTTTCACAGATTCTGCCAGATGTAATATAAATATTTCTTCTGAAGGAGAAAATGAACACCACAAGATCGAATCGATTTTTAAAGCCTTTGCAAAATCTATAAAAATGGCAGTCAGTCAGACCGATCAGAATTTTAATTTACCCTCAACAAAAGGAAGCTTATAAATGGTTGCAATTATAAAATATAACGGCGGAAACGTCAATTCCGTGCAGAATGCTTTAAACAGATTGAATACGGAATCTATAATAACAGATGATTTTGAGATCATCAAAAAAGCAGATAAAGTGATTTTTCCGGGAGTGGGGGAAGCATCTTCGACGATGAAGAGTTTAAAGGAAAAAGGGCTGGACCAGTTGATTCCGGGTTTGAAACAGCCTGTTTTAGGAATTTGTCTGGGGATGCAGTTGATGTGCAAAAATAATGAAGAAGGAAATACTGCAGGCATGGGGATTTTTGATATTAATGTCAAAAAATTTCCGGCAAAAGATTTGGTTCCGCATATGGGCTGGAACACTATTTCCAACTTTAAATCATCTGTTTTTTCAGGAATAAAGGAAGAAAGTGATGTTTATTTTGTTCATAGTTTTTATTGTGAAGTATCTCAGAATACAACTTCTATCTGTGATTATATCTTGCCATTCAGTGCATCTCTGCAGAAAGATAATTTTTATGCGATGCAGTTTCATCCCGAAAAATCAGGAACAATAGGAAGCCTGTTATTAAACAATTTTTTAAAATTATAAGTATGAAGATTATTCCTGCTATCGATATTATTGACGGAAAATGTGTACGTCTTTCCAAAGGAGATTATGATACCAAGAAAATTTACAGTGAAAATCCTGTGGAAATGGCGAAGGAATTTGAAAACTCCGGAATACAGTTTCTGCATCTTGTGGATCTGGATGGTGCTAAATCCAGGCATATTGTTAATCAGAAAGTGTTGAAAAGTATTGCCAAAGAAACATCGCTGCATATTGATTTTGGTGGCGGTTTAAAAACTCTGGAGGATATTGAAATTGCGTTTGATTCAGGGGCAGCTCAAATCACTATCGGAAGTATTGCCGTTCAGGATCCCGAGTTTTGTTTTGGACTGATTGAAAAATTCGGACCTGAAAAAATTATTCTGGGTGCTGACTGCCAGAATAGAAAAATAAAGACATCCGGCTGGCTGGAAAACAGTGATAAAGAGGTGATCGATTTTATGATGGCCTATCAGAAAAAAGGGATTAAAAATGTGATCTGTACAGATATTTCAAAAGATGGAATGCTTGAAGGTCCGTCAACTGATCTCTACAAAGAAATTATAGAGAAGACAGGTGTAGAATTGGTTGCCAGTGGCGGTATTTCGTGTATTGAGGATGTCTACAGAATGAAAGAAATCGGATGCTCGGGAACTATTATCGGGAAAGCTATCTATGAAGGAAAAATAAGTGTACAAGAACTTCAAAATTTTATAATTAATGCTTAAAAAAAGAATTATTCCGTGTTTGGATATTAAAAACGGAACCACCGTAAAAGGGGTTAACTTTGAAGGTCTTGTAAATGCCGGAAACCCGATTGAACTGGCTAAAAGATATGAAGAAGAAGGGGCTGATGAATTGGTTTTTCTGGATATTACAGCAACGCTTGAAGAGCGAAAAACGTTCGTCGGTCTGGTTAAAGACATCGCAAAAGAATTAAGCATTCCTTTTACAGTGGGGGGCGGAATATCATCAGTGGAAGACGTCAGAAGGCTTTTGGAAGCAGGTGCAGATAAAATCAGTATCAATTCCTCAGCGGTTAAAAATCCTGATCTTATTGCTGAACTGGCTAAAGAATTTGGAAACCAGTGTATTGTTGTTGCGATCGATACCCGGTTTGTTAATGGTTTTGACCGTGTATTTGTTAAAGGAGGCAGGGAAATAACTGACTTAAAAACATTAAACTGGACCAGGAAAGCAGAGGACTTGGGAGCCGGAGAGATTCTTTTGACTTCGATGGATGGAGACGGAACAAAAAACGGCTTTGACCTTAGAATTACAAAAATAATTTCGGAAAACCTAAATATTCCGGTTATTGCTTCCGGAGGAGCAGGAAACATAAATGACTTTGAAGACGTATTTAATAAAACTCTTTCAACAGGAGCGTTGGCTGCCAGTGTTTTTCATTTTGGAGAAATAAAAATTACAGATTTAAAAAATGAACTAAAATCTAAAAAAATTGCAATACGATGAAAATTAATTTTGATAAAAAGGATGGGTTAGTTCCTGTTGTTATACAGGATGACAGAACCCTGCAAGTACTGATGTTGGGCTATATGAATGCAGAAGCCTTTGAAAAAACACAAAAAGAAAAACTCGTCACTTTCTTCAGTCGTTCAAAAAAACGGCTCTGGACAAAAGGTGAAGAATCCGGGAATTTTTTAACGGTGAAAAGTATTGATATAGATTGTGATCAGGATACGATTTTAATCAAAGCTGTTCCTAAAAATGTAGTATGCCATACCGGGAGCTTCAGCTGTTTTGGAGATAAGAATAATAAGGGATTTTTATATGAACTGGAAAGTAAAGTTTCGCAGAGAATTGATGAAAAAACTGAGGAATCATATACCTATTCTCTTTATAAAAAAGGGATCAATAAAGTTGCTCAAAAAGTAGGAGAGGAAGCTATAGAACTGGTTATTGAGGCCAAAGACAACAATGATGATCTTTTTAAAAATGAAGCGGCTGATCTTTTGTATCATTTCTTGATTTTATTAAAGACAAAAAGTTTTATTTTGGAGGAAATTGAAGAGGTTTTGAAGGAGAGAGATAAAAAGTAAAATTAAAACCAAGATATTAGAATATCGTTTTAAATGAGAAAAATAATCATTCTTTCATCATTAATATTTATTTTTAACTGTACTTCAAATCCTGTAACCGGAGTAAGCTTTACGGATATTTATGAGTATACTGATGATAATCAAACCGTAAAAATAATAGTAATAGAATTTTTATTGAGTAAAAAATAGAGGCTAATAAGGTTAGGCTATGTCAGATTTTCTGATAGTATTGAGGAATTTTTGGAATATCCATATCAAATAGGAGATTCTGTCTCAAAAAAGAAAGGTGATTCTATTGAATACATAGTATCATAAGAAATAATTTATTAAAGAAAGCCAGAAATAACGGTCTTTTAAAATAAAAAAATAGAAACATGTTTATTAAAATATTACATACTTTATTCTTTGTAGCAATAAGTTATATAATCTTCATGAAGTATAACAAACAAATAAAATTACGAAGAGGTCTTATGATATGTTTAGCGATTTACTTATCAGGACTATTTTTTATAAATACTTACTATGATGTTATCTCTAATAAGCTGCTAATCATTTTACTGTCATTTTCAGGATCAATACTTATATTGAATATAATGAAAGAATTTGTCAGTCTGGAAAATAATAAATTTTCAAGACAAAATATAATGGTTAAAAATAACTACGGAAGCATAAAGAATATAATTTTTAGGAAAATATTACCTATTCTAATCTTATTGTATCAGATATTACTTATCTGGTTTCCTGTTATATTTGAAAGAATGTCTGAGAGATAGAAATAAATTTAAGTGTTTAAAATAAAGAAATAGTGTAGCAATGAGTATAATAAAAATAAAACTTGTATTTGCTACATTTGTATTTATAATTGTCACATTATTTTTATTCCGAAGTGAGCTGAAAAATGCTAAAAGAAATGCCAAATATACTGTTGCATATATAATCAGTGATTGGCATCAAAAGAACAATAATGGTGTTGGAACTTATTTTTCGTATTATGTAAATGGAAAAAGAATTGACAGAACTTGTGCTAGTAGTTTAAAAAAGGAACCAGGTATATTTTGTTATATGATTCTATATACCCTAAAAATTATATAATCATGAATTATCTGGTGAAATAAAAGCTCCTGTAAAAATAGATTCTGCTGATTTAAAGTTTTATTTTGAAAATTGAAATTATAGAGTAAAAATATTCATTACACATTTCTGATTTAGATTCATCATAAAATATAACTTGTTTTGTGGAAAAAGCATGAAGGAAAACTGGTTGATTATTAAATGTTTACAAAAATTACAAAAGTTTATAGAGATAGAAATGAGCATAATTTTTTGTTTTTAAAATATTCTAATGGTTCAGTGGAGTTATTTGATTATCCATATAAAGCAGGAGATTCGATAGAGTACATATTTAGAAAAGATACTATTTAAAAAATAATTTGCTTTAACATGCTAGAAAAGAAATAAATGAAATAAATGAAGACGCTGCTTAATTGCGGCTGTTTTTCATAACACTACTACTTACTTATAAATAATATCCAGGTGCAAATGATTATATAGAAGATTCCTGAAGTAGAAAGAACCAACCTTGAAGTTTGCCCCAACTTCCGAAGGTTATTTTGATTTTTAGGAAAATAAGTATATTTACAATTATAAAGATCATTTAGGAAATGTATGGGTAGGTTATTTTAATAATGGCTCCGGAATAGAATTTCTTGAAGAGGTAATTCTTTTTTTGAGCAAAAACATAAACTTGGGTACGTGGAGAATGATTTTAATATACAAATTGACAAATCCGGCAAAAAAACTATTATAATATTTATAGCTTTTTTTGTGTGTATTTTTTTATTTACTATCATATATCTAATAATTAATTCAAATTCTGAAAGAGAACAAAAATTATTAAATGTAGAAAGGTATACTAAAGTTGTTGAAGTTTATCCTAATAAAGATCAACACAATCTTGGTTATGTTAGATTTTCTAATGGAATTAATGAATTTTTGGAATATCCATATAAAGTAAATGATTCTATATCAAAGAAAAGAGGAGATTCTATAGAATATATTTTCAGGAATGATAGTATAATAATAAATAATTATTTAGAAGAAGCAAGAAAAAATGGTCTTTTAAAATAAAAAAACAGCCACTTTTAGTAGCTGTTTTTTATTTTGTCAAACTTACATCGTAGCCTACAATTTTAATAGAATCGTCATTTTTTTCCAGAGTAAATTTTTCTTGTGTATTTTGTATATTTCTTTTTACTTTATACGATAAAACATATTGAGATTTTGGTTGAGTGCCGACAGAAACAAAAGTTTCCCAAATTGTTAATTGAGTATCAGAAATCTTATCACCACACTCTGCATTAATATCATCAATCATCTGATTTAGCTGCTTTTTATTAGTTGTCTCAAAAAAATTATTATCAATTAATTTAAAAGCCTCTTCTCTATTGTTTTTTTTAAGAAGACTATAAAACTTTTTAGTAATCTTTTGAGCATCTTGTTTATCTCCTTCTCTGTTATGATATGTTTTATCAAAATTACAGCCTAAAAAAAGAAAAGAAATCAATATTAAAACGTACTTTTTCATAACACTACTACTTATAAATAATATCCAGGTGCAAATGATTATATAGAAGATTCCTGAAGTAGAAAGAACCAACCTTGAAGTTTGCCCCAACTTTGGAAGGTTATTTTGATTTTTAGGAAAATAAGTATATTTACAATTATACAGATCATTTAGGAAATGTATGGGTAGGTTATTGTAACAATGGCTACGGAATAGAAGTTCTTGAGGAGAGTAATTACTATCCTTTTGGATTAAAACATCAGGGATATAATGTCTTAAGTGGAAATCCTGATTATAATTATAAGTATAATGGTAAGGAATTGCAGGAGACGGGCATGTATGATTATGGGGCGAGGATGTATATGGCTGATTTAGGTAGATGGGGTGGTGGATCCACTGGCGGAAAAAGATAGAAGATGGACACCTTATCGCTATGCTTATAATAATCCTGTGATATTTATCGATCCGGATGGTCGAAATGAAGATATCTACGAAATGGCTGAAAATGGTAATTTGACAAATAGAGGAGATTCAGATCGAGATGTTATTTATACTTCCAAAAATTTTGAAGGAGAGGGTAAAGATCGGAAATTAAAAGATAATAATGATGGAGGGTATGATATTGGTAAAAAAGGCTTTATTAAAGATAATAATCATCAATATTTAGCAACAGGAGATAAATATATGGACTTCAAAGGAAATGAAGCAAAAGGTATTGAGTATTTTAATCAAGTAGGTGATTGGATGAAAGCTGGAGAAGTAAATGTTGAATTTGGAATCCAAACAGCTGAAGTAAATAGTAAAGATAATACAGTTGTTTATACATCTCATAAGGGAGAGACTGCAAGTCCGGTTTACGGAGGTAGTGATGTTAAATTAAGTGGACATTTACATCCCGGATTTATGGACTCTGGAGGAACTAATTTTTCAGGTCCTGTAAATCCAAGTGGTTTTCTTATGTCTAAATTTCCAACGAAGGAAAACGGTTATAGCTTTTCTACAATAAAAAATACAAATAGAGTAGATAGAATATCTGCAGAAACAATGCCTAATGCTGTACATTTCATTTATTCTCCTAACTATAACACAACTGTGATATACAATAGTTCTCAAATAATTAAAGCTTATGAAGGAAAATTTAAAAAAGATTAAAATAATAGTGTTATTGATAGTGTCATTATTAAACCATAATTGTTTAAATGTGACTGCCCAAAAAAAAGATGAAGTTTTTAATGACTATTTAGAAAATAAGATTAATGATAGAAAATTTTCCTTTTTAGAAATAAATTTCATTAAAAAATGTAGTGATAATCAATTTTTATTTTCTTTATCAGAAATGTCTTATAATGATAATATTTCTAAAAGATATAAGATTTATACATATAATAATACTTTAATAATTTATGATATAGATGAGTATGAAAAGGATAAAGATGTTATTGATTTTTTTGATTCTTATTTAAAAAGAATCAAGTACGATATATATATTTTACCAAAAGGAAATCAATCTTTGATTAATGCAACAGCTTTATATTTTAAAAATGGCAAGCTAATTACTGATGATACTAAAATTCACTCTTTTATGGAGAGTAATTGTAAATAACAACAAACCCACTGCAATTATGGTGGGTTTTGTATTTTTATAATGTAGTAATATTTTTACAAATATGCTTTTCAAGTTTTGCGACCCCGATATAGGTGTCTATCAGATCGTAGATTGCTTTTTACCTCCGATCTCGAGGATTTATAATCCGTAAGTCGTTATATAAAAAAGAACCCTAGTTAAATTGCTAGGGTTTATTTCTTATATTAAAAAATAAAATTTTCAGTAATCTTTTGAGTATCTTGCTTATCAGACTCTCTGTCTATTCTAATAATAATCTTATCTTTCAATTAAAATTTTTCTTACAACTGTCTGATCTTCTGCTTTCAGAACACCTATATAAGCACCGTTAGTTAAAGAAGAAGTATTGATCTGAGTTTGATTTTCCTGCTTAATTAAAGTATGCCCAAGAAGGTCGGTAATTTCAAAGCTGAAATTCTTAACTTTATGAGGAAGTTCAATATTAAGAATGTCTTTTACTGGATTAGGATAAATTTTCAAAGCTTCTAATGTTTTTTGTGAAGCTACATCATCGACACTTAAAATCGTAGTTGTGGCAACCGCAAAGTGTTGTAATGCGCCTACAGCAGCCTTCCCTACGTTATACACATACACAGGATCTACATTGGCAAATGTATCACTTGTCGTATGCTCATTATAACTTCTGTCATATTCATAAAAACCGGTGATCACTTCACCTTTAGCTTCAAATGGCATATAGTCAGATGCATAAGCGGGATCGATATCGGTCTGAAGTGGAGAATATAAAGTCGTACACGTGGCCAACTGCTGTGTAACTGCCTGCGATGCTGCATTATTGCTTGTAGGAGTTCCCTGATCTTCATCACAGAAAATCACGGTATTATTATTTCCAAGCTGCCCGCCAACCTGATCAATATTAAAGACTAATTTTATATCCAGCTGGCGAACACCATTCTGGTAAGCCACACTGTTTACATAATGACTGCTTCCGTATAAACCTTGCTCTTCGCCCGAAAAGTGGATAAATTTGATTGAATATTCTGTAGGGACATCTTTTAAAACTCTTGCTGCTTCTAGAATGATAGAGGTTCCGCTTCCGTTATCACTTACTCCCGGACCTACAATACTGTCAAAATGCCCGCAGATAATAACATATTTATTCGGATAAAGAGTTCCTGTTTTTGTAATCACTAAATTTTTTGAACTCGTATTTCCAAAAGTAAAAGGATCTTCTACAATTTGGCTTGCAGAATAACCATAGGAAAGATATTTATTCTTAATCCAGTTTAAAGTGGCCGTATTATTGGCAGATCCCGTCGTTTTTACACCTAGATTCTGGAAATCTTGAAGATAGGAGGTGATATTGGTCTGGGTAACCTGATTTGCTCTGGTCTGATAAGCCTGAATAAATGATTGAGCTTGTGCTCCCATAGCAGCAAAGGAAAGAAATAAAAGAGTAGTTAGTTTTTTCACTTTTTTATAAAATTTAGCAATTCTTTATATAATTATCAATATTATCGCAAATGTACTAATAAAAAAATCCCGAGCAAAAAAACTCGGGACTATATTGATAACAAAAAATTCTACATTATTTTACTTGATCTACAACTGCTTTGAAAGCTTCAGGGTGATTCATTGCTAAATCTGCTAAAACTTTTCTGTTAAGCTCAATGTTGTTTTGTTTAAGAGCTCCCATAAACTGAGAGTAAGACATTCCGTGCTCTCTGGCTCCCGCGTTGATACGAGTGATCCAAAGTGCTCTGAAGTTTCTTTTCTTCTCTTTTCTACCACGGTAAGCATATTGCATTGCTTTTTCTACCGCGTTTTTAGCTACAGTCCAAACGTTCTTTCTTCTACCGAAAAAACCTTTAGCTTGCTTAAAAATTTTCTTTCTGCGAGCTCTTGAAGCTACTGCATTTACTGATCTTGGCATAATTTAAATTGTTTTTTTGAAATGTGCGGTAATTGTTTCATTACTCTTAGTGGCTCCATTTCAGGGTTAAATTGTTGAATTTGTTTTGAATTCTTATAAACCGAATATAGATTTATAAAAACTACTTAATTGCTAATTGACGTTGAACGCTTTTTTCGTCCACTTTAGCTACGTAAGAAGTAGTAGTAAGATTTCTCTTCTGCTTAGTTTCTTTCTTAGTTAAGATGTGGCTTTTGTAAGCATTTTTTCTTTTGATCTTACCAGAACCGGTAAGAGCAAAACGCTTTTTAGCACCTGATTTCGTTTTTAATTTTGGCATTGTTTTGCTTTTTATTGTTTTGTTATCAATATCTGTTTGGTTATCCCGAAGACAGTTCAGGAATAATAGGCTGCAAAATTAAGAAAAAAAACTGAGACTTGAAAGAGATTTTTAGCTGGAAGAGGAGGGAACTGAATGATGAAGGTTTTGAATGATATTATTATTTAAAGCTATTTCCCGCTTAGAATTGATGCTGAGCTTGCCGAAGTACTATATCTTTTGGGTTACGGGCGAAGCAAAGCGAGCCCGTAATCCAAAAGGATGTCGTTTTAATCAGGCTAGGGTGGAAGCCATTAATATCATCTGAGTTTAGAATATGACTTCTGGTTTTTAATAGAGATGAGAAAGTTTGAAGCTGGAAGGTTTTGAAAACCAAATCAGAATAATAAGACCATTTGATATTGACAAAGACTCTATCAGTAACTTCAGGCTATACCATAAAAAAACTACAACCAAAATTTGATTGTAGCTTTTACTTTTATAATAGATAAATATTATGACTCAATAAATTCCAAAAGGTCTTTATTAATAACATCTGCATGAGTTGTAGGCATTCCGTGAGGAAAACCTGGATAAGTGATCAGCTTACCGTTCTGTAATAATTTGGATGATTTTATAGCCGAATTTTCGATAGGAACAATTTGGTCATCTTCTCCGTGCAATACTAAAACAGGAATATCAACCGCTTTAAGATCTTCTGTAAAATCTGTCTCAGAAAAAGCTTTAATTCCATCGTAATGAGCTACAATTCCTCCCATCATTCCCTGTCTCCACCAGTTTCTTTGTACGCCTTCTTTTACCTCTGCGCCTTCTCTGTTGTATCCGTAGAAAGGGAAAGTGATATCGATATAGAACTGCTGTCTGTTGTTCAGTGTCTGCTCTCTGATGCCATCAAAAACATCAATTGGAACACCGTCCGGATTAGTTTCACTTTTTACCATAATTGGTGGAACTGCGCTTATTAATACTGCTTTTTTGGCTCTGCCATTTGCATATTTGTTAACATAACGAATTACTTCACCACCACCTGTTGAATGTCCGATATGGATGACATCTTTCAAATCAAGGAATTCTACCAATTCAGATGCATCAGAAGCATACTGTTCAATCGTGTGATTATATATGTTCTGACTTGAACGGCCGTGACCTCTTCTGTCGTGAGTAATGACTCTGTAACCTTTCTGTAAGAAAAAGATAACCTGTGAATCCCAGTCATCAGATGACAGAGGCCATCCGTGGTGAAACATCAATACTGGTCCTTCTCCTTGATCTTTATAAAAAATTTCAGTTCCGTCTTTTAATTTTAGTGTGCTCATTGTTTTGCTGTTTAATTTGTTATGATAATTTATTATTGACTGAATAAGTATTGTTCCTTATTTCTAAAGCAAAAGTAGGACAAAACTTTTCACGTAATATTGATCTATGATAAATTTTAACAATTATTTAATGATTATTATAAATTTTATAAAATAGCACAATAAAAATACATAAATATTTAACTAGTTTAATAATGTAACCGTTTTCACACAAAAAAACCTCAAATTGCTTTGAGGTTTATATTTTAAATCAGACCGTAAAATCTGATTAATGTGACTATTTAGCTGGTTTTTTAGGACTCATCATCATAATCATTCTCTTTCCTTCAAGTTTAGGAAGCTGGTCTACTTTTCCAACGTGCTCTAGTTCCTGAGCCAGTTTTAAAAGCAAGATTTCACCCTGATCTTTAAAGATAATCGAACGTCCTTTAAAAAATACGTAGGTTTTTAATTTTGAACCTTCTTCAAGGAATTTTTCAGCATGCTTCTTCTTAAACTCGTAATCGTGATCATCAGTCTGAGGCCCGAAACGGATCTCTTTTACGACAACTTTTACTTGCTTAGCTTTTAATTCCTTTTGCTTTTTCTTTTGCTCATATAAGAATTTTTTATATTCTAATATTCTTGCAATAAACGGTTCAGCCTTGTCGGAAATTACTACAAGATCCAATTCCTGTTCCGCAGCAATTTGTCTTGCTTTGTCAATTGGATAAATTCCCGGCTCTACGTTATCGCCCACCAAACGAAGCTCTCTCACACGAATTTTATCGTTGATCAAGTGTAAGTCCTCCTGTACAGGACGTCTTTGTGGGCCCCTGTTGTTAAATCGTTGTGCTATTGTATTATAATTTTATTGGTTAACTTTCTATTATTTCTCAAATTAAGGTACTAAGAGATCTTAATACCTTAATTGTTTATTTATTAAATTTTATATGGCTGCTTCTTTCTTAAAATAAGAAACAAAGTCCTCCAGATTCATCACTCCAAGATCTCCTTCGCCACGTCTTCTTACAGAAATTGTGCCATCATTCTCTTCATTTTCTCCTACTACCAGCATGAATGGGATCTTTTTCAATTCTGCATCACGGATCTTTTTACCGGTTTTCTCGTTTCTGTCATCAATCTGACCGCTAATATCGTGATTTTCTAAAAATTGTGAAACTTTTTTTGCATAATCTACATATTTTTCACTTATCGGTAGAATTATGAACTGATCAGGGCTTAGCCATAATGGGAAATCTCCTGCTGTATTTTCAAGTAAAATCGCAATAAAACGCTCCATAGATCCGAATGGTGCTCTGTGGATCATCACCGGTCTGTGTTTTTCATTGTCGTTTCCGATATAATGAAGATCAAATCTTTCCGGTAAGTTGTAATCAACCTGAATCGTTCCCAACTGCCATTTTCTTCCTAAAGCATCTTTCACCATGAAATCCAGCTTAGGACCATAGAATGCAGCTTCACCATACTCAACAACCGTCTTCAGTCCTTTTTTCTGAGCAGCATTGATAATTGCACTTTCGGCTTTTTCCCAATTTTCGTCAGAACCGATATATTTTTCTCTGTTTTCAGGATCTCTTAAAGAAACCTGAGTAACAAAATCTTCAAAACCTAAAGATTTGAAAACATAAAGTGTTAAATCAATTACTTTTTCAAATTCTTCGGAAAGCTGATCCGGAGTACAGAAAAGGTGAGCATCATCCTGAGTAAATCCACGCACTCTTGTTAATCCGTGAAGCTCTCCACTTTGCTCATATCTGTAAACAGTTCCGAATTCTGCATATCTTTTAGGGAGATCCCTGTAGCTCCATTGTGAAGTTTTATAAATTTCACAGTGGTGAGGGCAGTTCATTGGTTTCAACAAAAATTCCTCTCCTTCATTTGGAGTTTTAATAGGCTGGAAGCTGTCTGCTCCATATTTGTCCCAGTGTCCGGAAGTTACATACAATTCTTTAGCTCCGATATGTGGAGACATTACGAATTCATAACCTCCTTTTTTCTGAGCATCAGAAAGGAAATTTTCCAGTTTTCTTCTCAAAGCAGTCCCTTTTGGTAACCAAAGCGGTAATCCGGCACCTACTTTTTCTGAGAAAGCGAAAATTCCAAGCTCTTTACCTAATTTTCTGTGATCTCTTCTTTTTGCCTCTTCTAGTCTTTCAAGATATTCAGTTAAATCCTTCTGTTTAGGGAAAGAAACACCATAAACTCTTGTTAGCTGAGGATTTTTTTCGTTTCCTCTCCAATAAGCTCCTGCAGCATTTAAAATCTTTACAGCCTTTACAATGCCCGTATTTGGAATATGCCCTCCACGACAAAGATCTGTGAAATTATCATGGGTCACAAAAGTGATCTCTCCATCATTAAGATTAGAAATCAATTCTACTTTATATGGGTTATCTGCATACGTTTTTAATGCCTCTTCTTTTGAAACCGGATATAATGAGAAAGTAGAGCCTTTTTTAGCATTTTCCAATACTTTTTTCTCAATTTTCTCAAAATCTTTTTCAGATAAACTTTCGTCACCGAAATCTACATCATAATAGAATCCACTTTCGATGGCAGGACCGATGGTCAGCTTAGCATTAGGATAAAATTCAAGGATAGCCTGCGCCAAAAGGTGGGCTGAAGAATGCCAGAAAGCTTTCTTTCCAAGATCATCGTTCCATGTCAACAACTGTACCGTAGAATCCGTGGTTATAGGCGTGGTCGTTTCAACTTGCTTGTCATTTACAACTGCGGAAATGGTGTTTCTAGCCAATCCCTCGCTTATAGATTTTGCCACATCTAGCGGAGTAACTCCCGCCTCGAATTCTTTGACGCTATTGTCTGGAAGTGTAATTTTTATCATTGTTTACTAAGAAATTTTAAGAGGCAAAAATACGCATTTTTTAGTTAATATACTATATTCGCACATATTTAGACCAAGAATTAATACCAGACCATGAAAAAAATAGCCTCAGTTTTCGCGGTAATCATTTTTACCTTAAGCTTTTCTCAGAAAAATACGTCAAAATTTTCCGTGACCTATAATAAAAATATTGAAACTTATTTTCTTGCAGAAATCCTTGCAGCAGAGCATAGAAGAAATAATAAAGACTTTGAACTATATAAAATTAAAGTATGTTCAGCGTATCAGCCTGTCGTTAAAAGAGCCTTACAAAAGTACAGTCATCTTAAGAATTCGGATATTGCTGTTTCTACAGCTGAACTTAATGATGTCATCATGGAAAAATACGGTTTGGGCAATGATGCATTGATGAAATCGCTGTTGTATTACAAAGAATTTCCATCAGAAGAATGGGTGGCTCACTATGTATTTGACTATAATAATCTGACTAAAGAGCAGAATGAAGCAGTTACTTTATTGATTAAAAACTATTTATTAAAGCTTTCGAAATTTTATATTCATGAAAACCTGGATCAGTTTTTTAAAGAGAATAGAGAATTTTATCAGGGAGCCATTGATGAGTATAATAAACAGATTCCGGTGGGTTTTACCAATGCTATGGAAGCATTTTATGGCGAGAAATTCAATCAGTATACGATTCTTGTTTCTCCAATGATGATGTGGCCTATCGAAGATGGTGAAGGGAGGGGAATTGGTGTTGACGTTATATTAAAATCAGGAGCAAAAAATATATATGAGATTGCCAGTCCGTTTATAAAAGTTGAGAAACAGGGGCAGTTTGGTTATGACAATCAGTTTCAGGCGAGGTTTTTAAGCGTTCATGAATTTGGACATTCTTTTGTGAATAAAGAGGTGTACAAACACAAAGAAAGTCTACAGAAATTTAAAGTTTTGTTTGAAAATTCGAATTTAAAGGAAACAATGATTAAAACCGGAGGATACGGGGATTATCAGGCATGCGTTGCTGAACATCTGGTGCGACTGGGTGAAATTCAGACGGCTAAGATTCAGAAAGATTTTGAAAGAGCAAAGAAACTGGAGGTCTATCACCTGAAGAATAATTTTATTTTTTTACCACAGTTGGAGGAAAAATTGAAAGAGTACAATTCGAACAGGGTAAAATATAAAACTTTTGGCGATTTTATTCCGCAGCTTTTAAAAGTTTTTGAAGAAAGCACGATAGAATCTATTAACAATCAACTTAATTAAAACAAAAAATAATTCTTCATGTAAGATATGTTACAGCAGCTAAAAAAGCAGTTGGGAAGGACTGAAACAGAGCAAAATATTTCTGGATTTCCTCGAAAACCTTTAGATAGCCGAGGGTTTTAATTCTCTTATTTTCTTTTATACCTCACTTTTTCTTTGATAATCTCAATTACATCTACATTTTTTACTTTAGATTTTACCCAGCCGTGGATATCTATGTACAACAGAGACCGTCTGTAATATTCATTTTCAGAAAATAGATCAAGCTTTTTATTAAAATCTTTGAATGATCTGAGCTGTTTATCCTGCGTAAGATCATTTAGGTTTTTGAAGAATTTTATACTTTCAAAATGAAAATCATCCGGTTTTTTCATCTTTTTAGCGAATTTAAGCGTTGCTTTAATAAATTCATCATAATCTTCATCGTTTCCGGACTCAAATTTTGCCATCAAAATCAGAATCCTTGTATGGAACAAGAGGTCTTCCTGTACATTTCCTTTGGCTTCAATGACTTTCAAAGAATACTTTATTGACTCATGAAATTTTTTACTTCCAAAAAACATGGCCGCCATTTTCAGATAAAGAATCATAAAATGGTGTTCATCAATTTTATCACGGAACCTTTCCATTTTTAATTCGATTTCAGGAATCAGTTTTGTTCCGGAAAAAAATTCACCCTTCACGAAGTGAATATTCATTAAAGTGTTATAATAGGTCAGAAAAACAAGTGATTGTATATTTTCATTTTGAGTAAAGCTTGAAGACGAAATCACCTTGTTGAATTCGTCAAAACTATCTTCAAGAATATCGATATTTCCATATAGAAAAAGGATTTTCAGCAGGTATGTATTTCCTTTAATATACCATACGGGGTGGCTCAGGATCATATCCGGATTTTTGTGAAATAAATCAACCCACTGAAATGCATATTTTAAGGTGTACTTATATTCCTGTAATAATTGATTTTTCCAGACATGAGCTTTAAAATACCATAATTTCTCTGTAAAGTTTAGTTTTTCGAATCTGATCTTATTGATTTGTTCTTCAAAAATATCCATTATTTCGGCCCGGTCTTCATCATTTTTTACATAGCCGTGAGTCAGCATTTCGCTGTATAACTTCAGTGAGAGATTAGACAGTTCTGTAGCATAATGGTTTTGTTTGCTGATTTCGGTCGATTGCTTAATCAGTTCTTCGGCCCGTCCTTCAATACTTCGTGTAATGAATTGTGATTCAATTACTTTTTCCAGATCAATGATTTCCGAAGCAATGCTTTTTTCGTCTAATTCTAAAGCAGACTGCTTGGTTTTGTCCAAAATTTTTAAAGCCTGTTTGTAGAGTCCTTTCTGATATAAAATATTGGCGAAATCTAGCTGCTCGCGAAGTTGTATTCTGTAATTCTGGTGGCTCGGATTCATCCTTAAGCTTACCAGAATTTGTTTGTAAAGATGGGCTTTCAAATTTGACAACTGCTGTTTGGTCGAAATTTTTTTGTTGATGATAATATGTTCATCATATTCTTTCATCTTATCCATTTCTGAAAAAAGAAGAAGAAACTTTGCATCCACATTAATTCCAAGACGGTTTACGTACAGCTTGAATTGTCGTTTTTCAGAAGTCGTGAGTGACTTGATTAATACAAATAAAAAATCTTTGTGCAATTCTGCCATTGTAAATTTTTGCTGTTTAAGGTATTGACTAACAGTGTTGTAAAATCATTTTTTTATGTTTTGAATATTGTAATTTCAAAAAAAATAAAAATTAAATGATATCGGGACTCTTTAGTTTTGAATCAAAATTAAGTAAAAAACTTCATTATGAATTCCGAAAAAGTTGAAATTTTTGATACCACGTTGCGTGATGGAGAGCAAGTCCCGGGCTGTAAACTAAATACAGAACAAAAGTTAATCATTGCTGAAAAACTGGATGAGCTCGGAGTAGATGTTATTGAGGCAGGTTTCCCTATTTCAAGTCCGGGAGATTTTCATTCTGTTTCAGAAATTTCAAAACTGGTGAGAAATGCAAAAGTATGTGGATTGACAAGGGCGAATCAGAAAGATATTGATACGGCTGCAGAGGCCTTAAGATTTGCAAAAAGACCAAGAATTCACACGGGAATCGGAACTTCCGACTCTCACATTAAACACAAATTCAATTCGAATCGAGAAGATATTATTGAACGTGCAGTTCAGGCAGTGAAATATGCTAAAACTTTTGTTGAGGATGTAGAATTTTACGCTGAAGATGCCGGAAGAACAGACAATGACTATCTGGCAAAAGTTTGTGAGGAAGTTATTAAAGCCGGAGCTACGGTCTTAAATATTCCTGATACCACCGGATATTGCCTCCCTGAGGAATATGGTGAAAAAATAAAATACCTGAGAGAAAACGTAAAAGGAATCGATAACGCGATTTTATCCTGCCACTGTCATAATGATTTAGGAATGGCGACAGCCAATTCTATTTCCGGAGTTATAAACGGAGCTAGACAGATTGAATGTACCATCAACGGATTGGGAGAAAGAGCCGGAAATACGGCATTGGAAGAAGTAGTGATGGTTCTTAAACAACATGCGCACTTAAAATTACATACTGATGTTAACTCCAAAATGCTCAATAGCATGAGCATTTTGGTTTCAGATTTAATGGGAATGCCGGTGCAGCCTAATAAAGCAATTGTAGGAGCTAATGCTTTTGCCCACAGTTCAGGAATTCACCAAGACGGTGTGATTAAAAACAGAGAGACTTATGAGATTATCGATCCTGCGGAAGTAGGCGTGAATGCGTCATCGATTGTTTTAACAGCAAGAAGTGGAAGGTCGGCTTTAGCGTATAGATTCAAACACATTGGTTTTGAGGTTACCAAAAATGAGCTTGATTTTTTATATCAGGAGTTTTTAAAAATTGCAGATCGCAAAAAGGAGGTTAATAATGATGATTTAAGCTTAATCATTGAAAAAGTAACCCGCAAAATAGGGTAGTTTGATTTAAATTTAGAAAGGTTAAAATGAATAATACTAAAAAGACACTTTTTGATAAAGTCTGGGATGCTCATGTTGTAGAAACAATCCCGGATGGTCCTCAAATTATATATATTGACAAACATCTGATTCACGAAGTGACAAGTCCACAGGCATTTGCTGAATTGGAGACCCGAAATCTTGAAGTTTTCAGGCCTCAGCAGATTGTGGCTACAGCAGATCATAACGTTCCGACTCTGGATCAGGACAAACCTATTCGTGACGATTCTTCAAGAAATCAAGTCGAACAGTTAACAGAAAACTGTAAAAAAAATAATATTGAATTATACGGACTCGGGCATCAGTACCAGGGGATTGTACATATTATTGCTCCCGAATTAGGTTTTACGCAACCCGGGATGAGCATTGTTTGTGGTGACAGTCATACTTCAACACATGGAGCTTTTGGTTCTATTGCATTTGGAATCGGGACGAGTCAGGTTGCGCAGGTTTTTGCAAGCCAGTGTTTGTTGTTGAATAAGCCTAAGTCTATGAGGGTAAATGTCAACGGAAAACTTAATAAGAACGTTCAGCCCAAAGATGTTATCCTTTATATTATTTCAAAAATAGGAACCGATAGCGGAACGGGCTATTTCTGTGAATATGCCGGAAATGTTTTCGAAGAAATGTCTATGGAAGGCAGAATGACCGTTTGCAATATGAGTATCGAAATGGGGGCCAGAGGAGGAATGATCGCGCCCGATGAAACGACTTTTGAATATGTAAAAGGAAGAACTTTTGCTCCGAAAGGTGAAGAGTGGGAAGAGAAATTGGAATACTGGAAGACTTTAAAAACGGATGAAGATGCCGTTTTTGATGCTGAATATAGTTTTGATGCTTCCGAGATTTATCCAATGATCACTTATGGAACCAATCCAGGAATGGGAATTTCAATTCATCAGAATATTCCGGTTCCGCAAAATGAATCGGAAGAGAAAGCTTTAAAATATATGGGCTTAAAAGCCGGTCAGGCACTTTCGGATATCAAAGTTAATTATGTGTTTATTGGAAGCTGTACCAATGCGAGAATTGAAGATTTCCGCTCTGCAGCTGACTATATCAGAGGGAAAAGTAAGTCGGAACATGTTCAGGCTCTTATCGTTCCGGGATCTCAGCAGGTTGTAAAGCAGATCTTAGCAGAGGGATTGGATAAGGTTTTTAATGAAGCTGGTTTCCAGATCAGGCAGCCGGGATGTTCTGCGTGTCTGGCAATGAATGATGATAAAATCCCTGAAGGTGAATATTGTGTTTCAACCTCCAACAGAAATTTTGAAGGAAGACAGGGGCAGGGAGCCAGAACGATCCTTGCAAGTCCTCTTACTGCTGCAAAAGTAGCGATCGAAGGCCGAATTTCAATCTTTGAAAATTTAAACTAAACAAATTAAAATTATTTTGATTTCAACAAAATGCAAAAATTAGTTATAATAAAATCCCGTGCAATTCCTTTGCCGGTAGAAAATATAGATACGGATCAGATTATCCCTGCAAGATTTTTAAAAAGTATTGATAAAAATGGTTTTGGAGATAATCTGTTCAGAGACTGGAGGTACAATGTTCACACCAATGAGCCAAATGCTGATTTTGTTCTGAATAACCTTCAATACAGTGGGGAAATTCTGGTAGCGGGAAATAATTTCGGTTGTGGAAGCAGTCGGGAGCATGCGGCATGGTCTTTGACAGATTATGGTTTTAAAGTGGTGATATCCAGTTTTTTTGCAGATATCTTTAAAGGGAATGCCTTGAATAACGGATTGTTACCAGTAAAGGTTTCCGAAGTTTTCTTAAAAGAAATTTTACAGGGCATCACAGCAGATCCGGAAAGTGAGATAATCATCGATGTTAAACAGCAGGCTATCACTTTCAAGGGTAAAACTGAAAATTTTGAAATTGATTCTTATAAAAAAATATGTCTGATGAATGGTTACGATGACATTGACTTTTTAATCAGTAAAAAACAGGCGATAAAAGAATTTGAACTAAAAACACAAAAACAGTATGAACAACAAAAATTTTAAAATAGCAGTACTTCCCGGTGACGGAATCGGTCCGGAAGTGATCGGGGAGAGTATTAAGATTCTGGATGCTATCAGTGAGGCTTTTCATTATACTTTTGAATTTAAATTCGGTTTAATGGGAGCAGAGGCGATTTATAAAACAGGAAATCCATTACCCGATGAAACCCTGGAAATCTGTAAAGAATCTGATGCTGTTCTTTTTGGAGCAATCGGAGATCCTTCTTTTGATAATAATCCTGATGCCAAAGTAAGACCGGAGCAGGGACTTTTAAAGCTTAGAAAAGAATTGGGGCTTTTTGCCAATATCAGACCTTTAAAAACGTATTCTTCATTGATTGATAAAAGTCCGTTGAAGTATGAAATTATTGAAGGGACTGATATTCAGATTTTCAGAGAACTGGTAAGCGGAATTTATTTTGGTGAAAAGTATACTGATGATGAAGGGCAGTATGCTTATGATGTGTGTAAGTACAGCAGAGAAGAAATTGGTCCGATTGTGCATATGGCTTTTCAGGAAGCACAAAAACGCAGAAAAAAACTAACTTTAATTGATAAAGCGAACGTTTTGGACACCTCAAGATTATGGAGAAAAGTATGTAAAGAAATTGCTGCGGAATATCCTGATGTTGAGCTTGACTTCATGTTTGTAGATAATGCTGCGATGCAGTTGATTTTAAATCCTAAGCAGTTTGACGTTATCGTAACCGAAAATATGTTTGGTGATATTATTTCGGATGAAGCTAGTGTTATCGGTGGGTCTATCGGGTTGCTACCTTCTGCTTCAATTGGGATTGAAAATGCTTTGTTTGAACCTATTCATGGTTCATATCCTCAAGCAAAAGGCAAAGGAATTGCCAATCCTGTTGCTTCGATTCTGAGCACAGCGATGATGCTTGATTATTTAGGGCTGGAACAGGCGGCTTCTAAATTGAGAAGTTCCGTAGAGTACGCCATTGAAAATAAATACGTTACAGTTGATCTAAATGCTCAGCAGCCTTATTCGACAAGTGAAGTAGGTAGTTTTATTGCTGATTACATTAAATTTTCCGAAAAGTCATATTATAATTTTGAAAATGTAAAAATCGGGAAATCTACGATCGTTTAAAATAATGAATTGTCAATTTTGCTTCGCGGGTAAAAATTAATAATTAGAGTTTTGAGATTAACAAGCGAAGCGGATTGACCATACCTTATATATGATTTGATTTTATTTGTATATTTTTTTTAATAAAAAGGTTCCATCTCTATTGAGACAGAACCTTTTTATTTATTCCTACGTATTATCGGTTTTTCCTGATTTATTGTTTTGCGATGACTTTTGTACATCTTCTTTATCAATATCAGGCGGATTTGTTTTCTTTGATGATGCAGGAATATTCTGGAAATCCTGATTTTGTTTTTTTGTTTCTGCAGAATTTGCAGATTCTTTGTTTTTGTCTTTTCCTTTAGAGTCCATAGCTTTGATTTTTATAGTCCTAAAATACCCAGCTTACCTGTCTGGTCTTCTATACTATAATTCAAAGCCTTTGCCAAAACGAAAATATTATTGAGATTTTCCATTAATTGTTTATGACCTTCATCCCTTAATTTGTTTTCATCAATAGATTTAATCGCGGTTTCTTTTGCTTTCTGAGTTACGCTTTTAATGTCTTTTTCCGAAATCCTGTTGATGAAAGAATCATCCATAGACTGAATTTCAACACTGGGAGTAATTCTTATATCTGCATTAGGCAACTCGGTAATAATTAATTTTTTATTAATAGAATCTACCTTGATTTTCATTTTATTTAAATCATAAGAAACCTGAGCATTGGTTTTGGTGTAGGTAATGATGCTGTTGCTGGTCACTTCCTTTCCGAAAAATTCATAGCCCATTTTGGTCTTCTGCATAGCAGATGTATTCTGTTCCAGGACGACCATTTTATTCATCTTGGAAATTTGATTGGTCAGAATATAGTAGTCTGATTTTTCAGTTTTCCTGTTTGGATTCAGGCAGGACTTTAATCCAAAAAACAGAAGCAACATGATGATTGCTCCTGTTATGAATGGTATGATTACTCTATAATTTTTCAAATCTATTTATTAAATATTTCTTTGATCACAGATTTGTCATCTTTCTTTAAGATGTCCGCCAAATCTCTTTCAATATAGCCTGAAGTAGGCATTTCTATTATTCTTCCAATTTCCTTGCCATACTTTTGAACAATAATGGTAGGGACTTTCTGGATATTGTAAAGGCCTTCCTCGCCGCCCGGAGCTTCCTTCTTACGATTCACAGCAATGATCGTTAATTTATTATCAGGATATTTTACCTCTTCCAGAATTTTCATCAGCCTAGGGAAATCCCTGTGGCTGTCTTCGCACCATGTTCCCATGAAAACGGTGATCGAATAAGAATTTATTTTGTCCTTTTTGAGTTCGCCGATTGCTTTTTGGTCCAGTGCATATTCATCGTGCTCTTTTACGTACCAGTCTGCATAAGGCGCTTTTAAGAACTGCTCTTTGAGTTGATTTCCTAAAAGCATTTTACCGTCATTTGTTGTTTCAACTTCGCGATTTACCACTACTTTCTGAGCATGAAATTGCTGGGCTGTTAAAACCAATCCTGAAACGATAACAATATTTGTGATCAATTTTTTCATATTACTTTTCGATAATTTCCTTTAAGTCGGCAGGAGAGTAGTATTTGTTTTTCAGTACTTTATGATCTGCCTGTCTGTAAACATTGTATTTTTCTCCAGACTTTTCATAAAAAGATTCTACTTCTTTTGCCTTGTAAAACTCAACGGTTTCCTGTGCCTGTTCTTCATTATCGCAAGCTTTAGACATATTGGAACGCTGAACTTCGTTGAATAACTCTACAAATTTGTTGCCAAGACCGAATTCCAGTACAGCACCGCTCAAAACGTACTGTAAATCACAAAGAGCATCTGCTATTTCTACAATATTATTATCAGCAATTGCTTGCTTTAATTCATTTAATTCTTCCTGTAAAAGTTCAACTCTAAGGTTGCATCTTTCCGGTGAAGGGATTTGTGGAGTATCTAAAATAGGGGCTTTAAAAGTGGTGTGGAATTCTGCTACTTGGTTCAGACTATCAATTTTATCCATGAATATTTTTTATTTAAGGCAAATATAAAAATTAGGTTTTAGATATGGGGAATTAGAACTTAGGTTTTGCTGAATTATTTTTGTTAAGTCTGTCTTAGGTTTTTATTCTGATGAAGGAAGAGCTTCAAAAGTCAAGATATGCATTACTAGTTCTTTCTCCCACGGATTTCTCAGATGATTGTGAATATTAATGAAAACATTTGTGGTTAAATTTTTATTTGGAGCTTAATCCCGCTTTCCACTGTATCTTTTTGGTTGCGGCTGGAACGAAGTGGAAGCCGCAACCAAAAAGGACGTCGTTTCAGTCGGGGCTAGGGTGGAAGTTTTTCATTTAAAACATTAGAAAAACATCCACAAAGTTTGTTATATAGAAAGAATTTAGACTCAAATCTTTCCATTCTTTTCTAATGCTATACTTAGATCCTTGACAGAATGGCAAAAATTAAAAATAATTTTAATGTCATTAATATACAGAAAAAGATATTTCGACTGCTTCGCGCTCAATATGACAAAGTGAACAGAAGTAAAGGTATCCATTGTTTATTACTAATTTTACTCATTACTCATAAAAAAAGACTGCCCGTTTCCAGACAGCCTTTAATCCCGTGTTTAAATTCGAGAAGGGTATTAGTTCTTGATAAATCTTTTGCTGATTTCTCCAATCTGAATCATATAAGCCCCTTTGATTAGGTTGCTTACGTTGACAGACCCTCTTTGAAGGTTTCCTGAATTAATTAATTTTCCTCCCATATCGAAGATTCTGTACTCTTCAGATGTTGTATTTGAAATATTTAAAACATCTTTTGTCGGGTTTGGATATAATTTAATATCAGTGATCAAGTCTTTTGTACCAGAAAGATCTCCTCTTCCTGAGGATACAATATTTAATGTATAATCTTCCACCTGTCCGTAAGTATACGTTCCGCAAGATGATGAAGGAACTGAGCTGTACTGCATCATAACTCTCATTCTTGTTGTGCCTGCTGTTGCTGTTGAAGGAATCGTAATAGATCCTGTAGCCGGAGTAGTGGTAGATCCTGTTTTAGACCAGGCTAGTTCTCCGCTGTCAGTAAAATCGCCATCCCCGTTATAGTCAATATAAACGGCATAGGCTTCACTGTATACTGTTGAAGTCCAGGTTGGCGTTACCGAAATAGCATATGCTGTTCCTCTGGTTACATTGGTAGAAACGGAAGTGAAGTTTTCATAGCCGGCAGTACCTGTCGAGGTATTGTTAATTGTTCCGAATTTTACGTTTCCTATTCTTTCATCTGCTGTATTGTTTGCAGAAGCCGAACAATAAGAAACAGTACTTCCTGCAAGTGTGGTTACGCTTACTGTATTGCTTGATGGAGAAGTGTTTCCTGCTGCGTCTTTAGCCTTAACCGTGAAGCTGTAGGTAGTAGATGGCGTTAAGCTTGTTGCGGTATAAGTGGTGGAAGCTGTAGAACCTAATAAAGTTCCGTTTAAATAAATTTCGTATCCTGTAACCCCAACATTATCCGTTGCTCCTGACCAGGAAAGATTTGTGCTTGTAGAAGTAGTGCCTGAAGCTGCTAATGTAGGCGCCGTCGGAGCAATAGTGTCTGAAGTTCCTGAGCCTGCATTGACAGTGATATTTGCGTTGTTGACGTCAAAGAAAATATGATTTGATCCTTTCACCATAATTCTTCCTGTTGTGGTGGAAACATTTGGAATGATTACAGCTTGGGTTCCGTCATTTGGTGTTCCTGCAAGAAGGGTAGTCCATGTTGTTCCTGAGTTGGTAGACCATAAAATGTCTACATTAGCAGCATTTACCCCGTTTGCTGTGGTGCCTGCGACATTCCATGTTACTGTTTGAGAGCTGCCGCCTGCGTAAGTGGTCGCTGAATTCTGAGAACTTACACTGAATGGACCTGCGGTTCCGTTTACAGTAATGACAGCGTCATCAGAGTTGTTTCCTGAGCCTCCGGCTCTGTTATCGCGAACAGTAAATCTGAAATTATAAGTTCTTGCTACATTTGACAATGCTTCAACAGTGATTTCTGAACCCGCCGTTGTGGTTGCTCCTGTTAAAACTGAAGCCATTCTTGGGAAGTATCTCACAGGGGTTGTCTGCGGTGTCCAGGATCTGAAAGTAGGGCCTGTTGCTTTTGTAGCGCTTGCTGCTGAGCTTGCTCCTGTCTGGGAAGAAGAAGCGTTGTCCATTTGTTCCCAGATGTAGGTTAAAGAATCTCCGTTGGCATCAGTTCCTGAGCCTGTCAGCATAAAGGGTGTTCCTTTTGGAATAGTATAGTCTGAACCTGCATTGGTTGTTGGAATTGAATTTCCTGTGCTCGTGCTTACAGGGCAGGTTTTAGCTTTAATATTATTGGTGATCTGCTGTATGCTTACTGCATGGAAGAATGAGTCTGAGTGTGGCTGAATATCCTGTGCTGTGATTCCGGCATACCCCATGATTGTTGATCCGGAGCCAGGTTCCATATTTACGCCTGTGCCCTCATTTCCATGGGAAAAGGTGTGGTTTCCTCCAAATTGATGTCCCATTTCGTGAGCTACATAGTCAATATCGAAATTATCTCCTGAAGGGATGGCATCTGCCGGAGAGGTGTATCCGCTTCCTTTTGACCCGTTGGTACAAACGCAGCCTATGCAGCCCGCATTTCCTCCGCCGCCTGAAGCACCGAATAAATGCCCGATATCGTAGTTTGCTTCACCGATTACAGATGTTAAAGTTGACTGTAGCTGGGAATTCCAGCTGCTCATTCCTGAAGCTGCAGAATAAGGGTCTGTGGAGGCATTGGTGTAAATTACAGCATCGTTATTTGAAATCAAAACCATTCTGGCAGCAAAATCTTTTTCAAAAACTCCGTTTACACGGGTCATGGTATTGTTCATTGCTGCTAAAGCGTTAGCTTTTGTTCCTCCGAAATAAGCAGTGTATTCTCCTGTGCAGGAAAGTGCTAATCTGAATGTTCTTAATTTGGCATCATCTGCATTGGGTCTTGCGGCGATATTGGTATTGATAACACCTTTTTGGGCAACATCAATAACGGTACATTCGAATTTATTGAGATCATCTTTTTTGTCTGATTTTTTATAAACGACGTATGTTGATAAATCTTTAGTGTAGGGTTCGATGAAAACCGCAGATTTGTCGCCGTAAATCTCCATCGAAGAAAGTCCTAGAGGTGAAATGCTGAAATAAACCGTAGAATTTGGGTCATCAAGACCTTCTCCTACATAGGATTTGATATCCGGATATTTCGCAGCAAGTATTGGGTCAAAGTTTGAGTTTTCCTTTACTTTGAAATTTTCCATTCTTCCTTCTGAATTCGGAAACGAAATGATAATTTCTGATTTTTCTCCTGCTGCTATTCTTTTAGGAGCTTTTGCCAAAACGCTTTTCAATCCGTTGATATCTAGGCTGTAGATCTTAGGATTGCTGATGTTGACTTTGTTTTCAATGATTTCTGAAGATTTTCTGGAACTTTCAGTCCAAAGACGATCCGTCTGCGCGAAAGAAATGCCCGATAAAAGCAGCATTCCAATCATCGATAATTGTTTTTTCATATAAATATTATTTTGATTGTGGGATATCAAAGCTAATAAAAATTTAATTATGAAAAACAAAATTTTTTAAGAAAATTTTAGACTATTCATTTAAATTTATATGCAATACATTGTAGATGTCAAAAAAATCATTTTCTCAGAAAAAGAAAATAGCACCCGCAAAATACGAGTGCTATTCACTTATTAATGATATAATTCTAATTTTTAAAACTTATCGTCGGCGGTTGGTCCGTACAATCCCGGAACTTTATTTCCTGTGGATCTTAAATAAACCACTAACTCACCTCTATGATGGTATAAATGATTAAACAAAAACCCTCTGATGACCTGAATTTTCTGAGTGGGAGGGAAAAGTACGTTTCCGTCCATCTCCATTTTCCATTCATTGAAATAAGTATTTTCGTCTGAATTTTCTAAAATCTGCTGAGCTTTAGAAACATTTTCTTCAAACTTGGCTACAATATTTTCTGCTTTGGAAATATCTCCTTTGTCATACTGATAGGCTCCCATATCAAATATGTCCTGATTGAAAGTAGATTCGTACCAATTATATACTTCTGCAATATGAGAAGCCAATTGAGCAGTCGTCCAGTTCTTCTCAGATGGTTTCCAGTCCAAAGCACTGTCAGGAATTGCTTTCAAAATTTTTCTGGTGTTTTCTGCTTCATGCAAAAATTCACCTAAAAGGGCTTTTTTAATCATTTGTTTTGTTTTTTTATTGAATTATTTTGTAATATCTCTGCCGATAACCAATCTCTGGATCTCAGAAGTTCCTTCACCGATCGTACACAGTTTCGAATCTCTGTAGTATTTTTCAGCAGGGAAATCTTTTGTATATCCGTATCCTCCGAAGATCTGAACAGCATTGTTTGCAATTCTCACACAAGCTTCAGAAGCGTACAGTTTTGCCATAGCACCTTCTTTTGTCATTTTTTGCTTAGCATTTTTCAGTGTAGCAGCTCTTTGAATCAATAATTCTGCAGCATCAATCTCTGTTGCCATATCTGCCAGCATAAAATTGATTGCCTGGAATTCTGAAATTGATTTTCCGAACTGTTTTCTTTCTTTAGCATATTTCAAAGCAGCTTTGTAAGCTCCTCTTGCTGTTCCTAAACTTAAAGCAGCGATAGAAATTCTACCTCCATCCAGAATTTTCATAGCCTGTTTAAAACCTTCTCCGACTTCCCCTAAACGATTTGCATCAGAAACACGAACGTTATCAAAAATTAATTCAGCTGTTTCAGAAGCTCTCATTCCTAATTTATTTTCTTTTTTACCGGAAGTAAAACCAGGCATTCCTTTTTCTAAAACAAAAGCAGTTGAATTATTTTTAGCTCCGATTTCGCCTGTTCTTGTCATAACAACGGCAATATCCCCCGAAATAGCGTGTGTAATGAAGTTTTTGGCACCATTGATGATCCACTCATCGCCATCCTTTACGGCAGTGGTAGACATTCCTCCTGAATCAGAACCTGTATTATGTTCCGTAAGTCCCCAAGCTCCGATTACTTTACCGGATGCCAGCTGAGGAAGCCATTTGTGTCTCTGCTCTTCGTTTCCGAATTCGTAAATATGATTTGTGCAAAGTGAGTTGTGCGCTGCTACAGAAAGTCCGATTGAAGGATCTACCTGAGAGATCTCATCTAAAATCGTAACATATTCATGATAACCAAGACCAGAACCACCATATTGTTCAGGGATAACGATTCCCATGAACCCCATTTCTCCTAACTCATGAAAAAGGTCTTTAGGGAAAGTCTGGCTTTCGTCCCACTCCATAATATTAGGTCTAATATTTTTCTCAGCAAATTCTTTTGCTGTTTCCGCTATCATTTTAATGTTGTCAATAGTCTCTGTATTCATATAGATAAATAGTTAGTTCCCAAAGATAAATAAATTGACCGAACGTCCAAAAAAATTATTTCCAACATAGTACTAACCTTACAAAACTTTAATATTCAATTTTTTATATTCTGATATTTAATGATTTTTTAATAAATTTTACAGAACTTTGAGTAGATTAATTTACTATTTTAGCCACCCAATTTTTAAAGCATGAAAAAACTTCTACTTCCTATAATTTTAATTTCATCTTTTATTTCTGCTCAGATTCCTGCCGGATATTACGATGGAACTACCGGATTAACGGGCTATGCGCTGAAATCTAAACTACACGATATTATTTCTGCAAAGAATATCAACTGGCATTATGGTGATCTTACCAATTATTATAATCAGACAGATCTGGATAAATATTATGACCATGATGCTTCAAACACGAGTATACTGCTGGATATTTATTCTGAAATTCCAACCGGACCCGATGCCTATGAATACACCACAGCCAATATCATTGGAAGTGCAGGAGCTGAAGGGTTGGGCTGGAACAGAGAACACATGATGCCGCAAAGCACATTTTACAGTAACTATCCGATGTATTCCGATTTGTTTTATGTGGTTCCTACAGATGCAAGAATCAATCAGTTGAGAAGTAATTATCCTTACGGGATGGTGGGTTCTACAATTTATTACACATTTACCAATTCTTCGAAAATTGGAAATTCTGCTATTCCCGGTTCAGTGTATACAGGGAGAGTTTACGAGCCGATTAATGAATTTAAGGGTGATGTGGCGAGAAGTTTACTGTATTTTGCAGTAAGATATGAAGGAAAATTAGGAACTTTTAATTTTAATAACAATGCAAATCCTTCTTCTGATACCAATCCACTGGATGGAACGGAAGAAAGGGCATTTGATCCGGCTTATATTGCCATGCTTATTCAGTGGCATCAGCAGGATCCTGTTTCTCCAAGGGAAATCGACAGGAATAATTCGGTTTATAATTTACAGAAAAACAGAAATCCTTTTATTGATAATCCTGCGTGGGTAAATGCAATCTGGGGACAAACACCTGATGCTGCACCACCACAATCACCCACGAATTTAGCGGTAACCCAAAATAGTGCCTATTTTACCACACTCAGCTGGGCTCCAAGCTCGAGTACAGATGTTCTGGGTTATAAAATATATCAAAATGGGACTTTGGTAGGTTCAACGAAAGGAAATTCAATAAGTATTGATCATTTAACGCCTTCTACCGCCTACAGCTTCACTGTAAAAGCGTATGATGAAGGGTATCTCTTGTCTTCGGACAGCAATACTGTTGCAATAACAACTTTAGCCACAGATATGTATGCTAAAGATCTTTTTGTCTCAAAATACCTTGAAGGGACATCCAACAACAAGGCATTAGAAATTACCAATAAGACAGGGCATGCTGTGAATTTAAGCGATTACAGACTGTCTATTCAGCTTCCAAGCGGAAGCAATTATTACTTTCCTGCACCTTATGAACTGGAAGGAACGGTTCAGAACAATGAAAGTTTTGTTATTTTAAATCCGGACGCTAATTTTTCATGTTATACCATTAATCAGGCAAAATTTGTGACCGCTGCACCGCAGATGACCTTCTCCGGAAGTAATTATGTTGAATTAAGGTATAAATCTTCAACGGTAGATGCGATGGGTGTTACAGGTCAGTCAAATTCTTCAACACTGGCTAATGTTTCTTTGTATCGTAAGAATACGGTTAATCAGCCGGCTACAACTTTCAATATTTCTGAATGGGATTCTTATGCAAGTAATTATTGTCAGAATTTAGGGGTTTTATCAGCTTCAGATCTTGTTTATACAAAAAATGATGAGGTGAAAATTTATCCTAATCCGGCTAGTGAAAACATTTTTGTAAGCGGAAACGTTGAAAACATGAAAAATGCTCAGATTTTAGATTTTTCAGGAAGAGTAATTTCTACTGAAAATTTACCTTTTAAAAACAAGAAAAATATTTCAGTTCAAAGTCTGGCAGCCGGTTCCTATTTATTAAAACTTGATGATAAAATTTATCAGTTTATAAAAAAATAGTTTGAGTTTAAAAATAAAAGTTTAAAAAGCCGGGATTATCACGATAGTCCCGGCTTTTTATTGTTTTTGATCTTTAGTGACATTATTTTTTCCAAAATCCATTGTTTTGAGCCCATATTTTAAACAAATCAGGCCAGGAAGAAACAGGACTGTTTTTCTTGCCTAGCCCCCAGCCATGTCCTCCTGTCTTATAGATTTGCATTTCATCCGAAACTTTTGCATTTTTTAAAGCTTTATCCATTAAGAAACTATTCTCAACAGGAGAAATAGGATCGTCCATAGCCTGTGCCAGAAATGTAGGAGGTGTATTGTTACTTACCTGTTTTTCTACAGAAAAGGAAGTCTCAGCTTCGGTTGTCGGTGAATTCCCTAAAATACTTTTTCGTGAATGGGTTTTATTATTCGGAGGCAGCATTGATATTACAGGATAAATAAGACCTGCAAAATCCGGTCTTGAAGATAATGAATCTATGACATCTACGGGTTTATAAAATTGCCTGTTGAAAAGGGTAGAAGTAACGCCTGCAAGATGTCCCCCTGCCGAAAATCCAAGAATTCCTACTTTATGTTGATTTATTTGGAATTTTTTAGCATTATTCCGGATTATCCGCATGGCACGCTGAGCATCTTCAAATGGAACATTGTTGCTTTTCCAGCCTTCTTGGGGAAGTCTGTAAATAAGCTCAAATGCTGTAATTCCTTCAGATTGGAGCCAATTTGCGGTCGGAGCACTTTCTTTACCCATTTCTATATGAGCATACCCGCCACCGCTGATAACCAGAATAGCGGTTCCATTGGGATTTTGAGGTCGGTGTACAATTAATCTTGGTTTTGAAACCTGAGTTACTGAACCTTTATCGGTGATTATTTCCGGGCTTCTGATACCTCCCAGGTCAGGCATTGAAGATGGCCAGAGCTCTATCTCTTCCTGTAGGGTATTTTTAATATTTGGCTGTGCATTAAAAGAAGTATTAATTCCGGTCAGAAGAAATATCGAAATAACAAATGTTTTCATCATGGTGCTTATGTAATTATTTATGATAAAAATAAGCGTGCAAAAAAGATGCAGATATTCTGTTTTAAGAAATTTTTCATGCTTTTTATTTTGAATTCGTTTCAGATAATTAATTATAATCCTCACAAAATCTTATGTTTACAGTATAATCGATATAAGCATATTCCCTAATAATCAATATCTATAAGTGTTTCTGCTTATATCTTTTATTTATAAGTAATTATGCTTATATTTGCAAAATGATAGCGGTCATTACCGGAGATATTATAAATTCACAACACGCGGATACAGAAGTTTGGATCAACAAGCTTAAAAATCTTCTCGAAAATTGGGGAAGCGCACCTCAGATATGGGAAATCTACAGAGGCGATGAATTTCAGTTCAAATGTAATATTGATGAAGTCTTCTGGCGTTTCTTAGCCATAAAATCACTAATAAAAAGTCAGGAAAACCTGGATGTAAGAATGGCTATAGGTATTGGCGAAGAAAATTTTTCATCTGATAAAATAACGGAATCCAACGGAACGGCCTATGTGCATTCCGGAAGACTGCTGAATGACCTTAAAAATGACGGACATACTGTTTCCATTAAAACTTCGAACGATTCTGTAGACAGAGATCTTAATATATTATTGAAATGGTCATCTAAAGATTTTGATAACTGGACGATGGCAACTTCAGAAATTATTCACGAAATGATCATGAATAAGGATATCACACAGGAAGATCTTGCGAAAAGATTTGCGATTTCACAGTCCTCTATAAGCCAGAGACTGAAACGTGCAAACTACGAGCTTATCGTGGAAACCAATCAATATTTCAGAAAAAAAATCTCAGAACTGTAAGCATGATTTTTACTAGACTCATATTGGCGCATTTACTTGGAGACTTTATTCTCCAGCCAAATTCTTGGGTTGCAGAGAAAGAAAGCAAAAAACTGAAGAGCAAATATTTGTATCTTCATGTTTTGATTCACGCTGTTTTAAGTCTCATTTTTCTTTGGGATCTTCAGCTTTGGTGGGTCGCTGTTCTGGTGGGGATTTCGCACTTTATTATTGATGCTGCAAAATTGAGTTTTCAAACAGTTAAAAATAAAAAAAACTGGTTTTTTATCGATCAGGCTTTACATATTGTAGTCATTGCAGGAATTTCCTTTTATTTTAATGAATTCAGTTTTGAGTTTTTAAAAAATCAGGAAATTTTAAAAATATTGATGGGAGCTTTGTTTTTAACAACTCCAGCTTCAATTTTTATCAAAATATTACTGTCTTCATGGACACCGGTTCCCGAGACAGCAAGTAATATACAAACCGAATCTTTATCAAGTGCCGGAAAATATATTGGAATTTTAGAACGTTTACTGGTATTCACTTTTATTTTGGTGAACCACTGGGAAGGCGTTGGTTTTATGGTGGCTGCAAAATCTGTTTTCAGATTCAGTGACTTAGCACAGGCCAAACAAAGAAAACTGACGGAGTATGTACTTATCGGTACTCTTCTGAGCTTTGGAATGGCAGTTTTAACAGGAATTTTAATTAAATAATAAAAATAAATCTAGTAAGAAATGGAAAAGAAAGAAATGTTGTACGAAGGTAAAGCAAAACAAGTATTTGCTACCGATAATCCTGATCAAGTAGTAGTACGTTTTAAAGATGACGCTACAGCATTTAATGCTCAAAAAAGAGGGTCTGTTGATTTGAAAGGTGAAATGAACAACGCCATCACAACTTTGATTTTTGAATATTTAAATGAAAAAGGGATTAAGACTCATTTCATTAAACAATTGGACGAAAGAGAGCAATTGGTAAAGAAAGTATCTATCATTCCTTTGGAAATGGTGGTAAGAAACTATTCTGCGGGAAGCATGGCTCAAAGATTAGGAGTTGAAGAAGGAATTAAATCTCCGGTTACCATCTTCGATATCTGCTACAAAAAAGACGAGTTGGGAGATCCGCTTATTAACGATCACCACGCTGTTTTCTTAGGTGCAGCTACCTATGAAGAGCTTGATGAGATGTATGAATTAACTTCTGACATCAACGAAATCTTAATCGATCTTTTCGACAAAATGAATATTATCTTGGTTGATTTCAAAATCGAATTAGGAAAGACTTCAGATGGTGAGATTATCCTTGCAGACGAAATTTCTCCTGATACTTGCAGACTTTGGGATAAAGATACGATGAAGAAATTAGATAAAGACAGATTCAGAAGAGATCTTGGAGAAGTAACTGAAGCATATGTTGAGATCTATAACAGATTGAAAAATTTACTTGGTAAGTAAATTTTAGAAGTTAGAAGTTAGATATTAGAAGTTAGAATGAAATCGCACCGGATAGAAGATCTTAAAGTTTGGAGTAAATCAATGGCTTTAGTAAAAGAAGTTTATTTGGTTACAGCAGAATTACCAAGTGAAGAAAAGTTTGGTTTACTGTCTCAAATTAGAAGATGTGCTGTTTCAATACCTTCAAATATTGCAGAAGGAGCAGGAAGAAATAATAAAAATGAATTTTATCAATTTCTTGGAATTGCGTTTGGTTCAACTTATGAATTACAAACTCAGTTACAATTATTAATAGATTTAAATTTTATTTCTGAAACTAAAATAGTTCCCCTAAAAGTACTTTTAGCTGAGATACAGAAAATGATTTACTCATTAAAGACAAATTTAAAATTATAATTGAAGTTAACTTAGACTAATTTCTAACATCTAATATCTAACTTCTAATTTAGAAAAAATAGAAATGAAAAGTTTAGACATTCATAAAAGTGAATATTTAAAACAGTTTGAAACTCAAACCTACGGAAGAAATCTTTTCAGAACGCAGGAAGAAGAAAGACTGGATGCTCCGAATGAGGAGTGCGGTATCTTCGGAATGTATTCTGATAATGATTTGGATACGTTCTCTCTTTCGCAGTTCGGGCTTTTTGCTTTACAGCACAGAGGTCAGGAGGCTTGTGGAATTTCCGTTTTAAAAGATGGAAAAATCACCAATATGAAAGATGAAGGCTTGGTTTTGGATGTTTATAAAGAGATCCAGGATCCTGAAACTTTTATGGGAAATTCTGCAATCGGACACACACGTTATACGACTGCAGGAGATAAAAAGAAGTATAATTTCCAGCCATTTTTCGCGAAAAACGAATATGATCAAATTATCCTTTCTATTGCTCACAATGGTAACTTAACCAATGCGAGAGAATTAAAAACAGAATTGGAAGCTGAAGGCGTTGTTTTCAGAGCAACTTCAGATTCTGAGGTTATTTTAAGATTAATCCAGAAAAATCTTGACTTAGGACTTCGTGGAGCAATTAAGGCTACGATGGAGAAAATAGAGGGAGCTTATTCTGTTGTGGGAATGACAAGAAATAAATTCTTTGCATTCAGAGATTTCAACGGAATCAGACCTTTGGTTTTGGGAGCAATCAACGAAAATTCTTACGTTGTAGCTTCTGAATCTGTTGCTTTAGATGCTGTAGGAGCTCAGTATGTGCGTGATATTTTACCGGGAGAGATCATTTATACGAATGAAAACGAACCGGGAAAACTTCACTCGATTATGGTAGATGAAGCAAAGGCTAAGCAGAGAATCTGTTCTTTCGAGTATATTTATTTTGCAAGACCTGATTCATCTTTAGAAAACATCAATGTTTACGAAATCAGAGAAAAATCTGGAGAGAAAATCTGGGAGCAGGCTCCGGTAGAAGCTGATGTTGTCATTGGAGTTCCTGATTCAGGAGTTCCTGCTGCCATTGGTTTTTCTAAGGCTTCGGGAATCCCTTTCCGTCCGGTTCTGATTAAAAACAGATATATCGGAAGAAGTTTTATTGTACCGACTCAGGAAATGAGAGAAAGGGTAGTGAATCTTAAACTGAATCCTATTATTTCTGAAATCAAAGGAAAAAGAGTGGTAATCATCGACGATTCAATCGTTCGTGGAACGACTTCCAAGAGACTGGTGAAGATACTGAAAGATGCGGGTGTTAAAGAAATTCATTTTAGAAGTGTTTCTCCACCCATCATTGCACCTTGCTATTTGGGAATCGATACTCCTTCAAAAGATGATCTGATTTCTGCAAATATGACGACAGAGGAGCTTAGAGATTATTTAGGAGTAGATTCTTTGGAATTCTTAAGTACAGAAAATTTAAAAGTAATTTTAGGTTCTTCCAATCACTGTTTCGGATGCTTCACAGAAGAATATCCGGTAGGAAAAGGAGAGGAAGTGGAATTATTCAGTTAATTCTATTTTAAAATAAAAAATGAAAGGTCGGATTTAATTACTAAATCCGACCTTTTCATATTGAAATTAATTGGTTATGTTATATTAAAATTTGTAGCTTAATCCTAATTGGAATACTCTGTTTGTATTGATATTTTTGTTGGCATCTGCTACACCTGCATTATTTGCAACATGTGTTAAACTGTTCACATATCTTGCATTAACACCTAGGTTATGCGTAATATCCAATCCAACTCCCAGTCCTAATCCTACATTGAATTTTTTGATATTGTCTTTGTCAATAGTTTCAGATGTTGACATATTTTGAGTTGTTGATGTACTTCCAGTAGTTGTTGTAATCGTAGTTTCTCCTTTGTTTTTACCATTTAAGAAGTAGCTGAATTCAGGTCCTGCTTCAAAGTAAAAGCTTTTAGCGGGTCTGAACTGGAACATTAACGGTACAGAGATGTAATTTAATTCTACTTTACTGTCAGCAACTGTTTTTACAGTAGTACTTCCGCTGGTTACTTCATTAGATGAAATTACACTTTTTGCTCCCATTTGGTTGTACAATACTTCAGGCTGAACACTTATTTTATTCGATAAAGGAATATTAACAAAAGCACCTGCATTAAAACCTATTTTCTGGTTATTGGTGCTCAGCTTCTGCTCACTGAAAGCAGCAGCATTCGCTCCACCTTTAATACCGAATCTTACAGGTTCCTTTTCATGATTTATCGGAGTTGGAGTTTTAGCAGCTGGTTTTGTTTCTGTTTCTTGAGCTGATACTAATGAGCCAGCGACGATTGCCAATCCTAAAAATAACTTATTCATAATTTTGTTTTTTTAATTTTTTACTATTTTAATTTCGCCTAATCGTTTAATCAGACTTCGTTTACTTTGCAAAATGCTTGCCAAAATCGTTAATTACTGATTAATAGGGCTTTGTGTTAGTTTTTGAAGCTTTGAAAATTAACTAAAAATTAAAAATCAGAATAAATTCGTCTTTATTTTCATGAAATTTGAAAAATATTTTTCTCTAAATGATGATAAAAATGAATTAAAAAAAATGTTGATTTATTTTATTTTTAATTTCAGATATGAAATATAAAAAAGAATTTTAAAGCTGTTTTTTAACATTTGAGCATCAAAAAAAGCTCAATATTAATGTTGAACTTTAAGGTTTAAAACAGTTTTTTATATGCCAAAATTTTATAAAATGATTAAAAATGAAAAGGTCAGGCTTCATTACTAAAACCTGACCCTTTCTATTGAAATCAAAAATTGTTTTAAAATTTATAAGCAATTCCTACTTGAAATACGCTGTTTCTGATCGCATCATCATTATTATTTTCAATAATATCTGTAGCTCCCGCAACGAATCTTGCCGTTACTCCAAATCCTTGAGCAAAGTAATATCCAGCTCCCAGACCGATCCCTAAATCAAATCCTTTGTAGAAATCTTTTACGTCTACAGATCCTCCGTCACCTTTAATTTTTCTGTTAATAGCAAAACTGAATTGAGGTCCAGCTTCAAGATATAGTTCTGGAAGAACATTGTATTGTAACATAACAGGTACTGAAATATAATCAAGATTTAACCTTACATCAGAAAAATCTTTATGTTTTGCACCCATTCCGTTGTATAAAAGTTCGGGCTGAACACTGAAAGAAGTGGCTACCGGAATATTTGCGAAAAATCCACCATAAATTCCTGCTTTTGCTTTTGAATCATCAGCATTGATTGAAGATACGTTAAGACCTGCTTTAATTCCAAATCTTACCGGTGAAGTGCTTGTTTTAGCTTTTTCCTGAGCGAAAGTTAATGAACTTGCTGCAATAGCAAATCCCAAAAATAATTTTTTCATAGTTATTATATTAATGTTTATTAACGATTAATTCGTTTTTAAAACACAAATAAGCAAATTTCCTGCCAAAAAATATTAATTGATTTAAAAAATGATAATAAATAACTATTTTAAATGTAATATTTTAATTTTCAATGGATTGTTTGTTGTTGTAGAATGCAGGCAATAGGTTAAATAAATTTTATAAAATGGCATTTTAGAAGAATTTATCAAATAAAAAAGATCAGGCTTAAAAATAAACCTGACCTTTTTATTGAATTAAAATTTGTTACATGAATGTTGATAAGACTCGCTTATTATTTGAATTTATAAGCTAAACCTACCTGGAATACGTTGTTTTTAACCGCATCTCCGTTGTTATTTTTCAAAATATCTGTTAAACCAGCAGTATATCTAGCCGTAATTCCTAAGTTATCTGTGAAATAATAACCTGCTCCGATACCAATTCCAAAGTTAAATGTCTGGAAATCATCTTTATTTAAAGTAGATGTTGTAGAACTGTCTGTGTTTCCGTTGGTAGAAGTCTTAAATTTATCTTTAGCACTTACCATAAAACCAAATTCCGGACCTGCTTCTAAATAAAGGTTTGGAAGAGCATTATACTGGAACATTACCGGTACAGCGATATATCCTAAATTTGTAGAATAATCTGCTCTGTATTCATTTCCTAAAGCACTGTATTTTCTTGTTGATTTTGCACCAAGGTCATTATAAATAACCTCTGGCTGAACACTGAAATTACTTGCTACCGGAATATTTGCGAATACCCCTGCGTTGAAACCGATTTTTGATTTTGTGTCATCCAATCCTTCAGTTTTAGATAAAGATGAAACGTTCATACCTCCTTTTACACCGAAAGTTACCGGGTTAGAAGATGTAGTTGGTGTTTGTTGAGCAAAAGCCAATGAACCTGCTGTTACTGCTAATCCTAAAATTAACTTTTTCATAACTTATTTTTTTAAATTTACTATTTCTAATTCTAAATTTTACTACTTGTCATCCGTTTTACCGGTAGACGCAGAGTATCTTTCAAATTGCTTGCCAAAAATTATTTTCATGATAAAAAACAGTAAAAAAACCATCTTGTTAAAGATGGTTTACGTGTTTATGTATTTGATTTTCAATTAATTATATATCTAAACAAATGTTTATTTAAAATTTTAATTTTTTCTTATTTCAAGAATTATTGATTTAAGAATTAATAAGATTCCTGTAAAATTCCAGTGAACCGACAATATTTTTCTGATGGCACTGATGATCAAAAACGCAGGAACCGATTCCCGATACTAATGAAAAATTGATTTTACTGTCCGTATTTTTCTTATCATTTAATAATAATCCGAAAATATCTTCATCTTTAAAATCACTGATATCTAAATAAGGATAGTATCTCTGAATATTTTCAATGATAATTCCGGCATCTTCTTCAGACAGCAAGCCTTCTAAAAAAGCAAGATGAGCTTCCGAAATCATTCCCATGGCGACTGCTTCACCGTGGAGAATAGGATTTCCCTGGCTTAGACATAAGCTTTCAATGGCGTGTCCGATTGTATGTCCGAAATTTAAATTTTTACGGATATTTTTTTCATGAAAATCTTTTTCTACAACCTCCTGTTTAATATCCATTGAGGTCTGAATATGAGGAATAATACCTTCAACATCCAATTTATGAATACCGGTAAGGTTTTCCCAATGTAATTTATCTGCAATAAGACCATGTTTCAGCATTTCTGCAAAGCCACTTCTTAATTCTTTGAAAGGAAGGGTTTCCAAAAATTTAGGATATACAAAAATCTGTTCCGGAAAAGTGAAAGTACCGACCATATTTTTATAATGCATAAGGTCGATTCCTGTTTTTCCGCCAATCGAAGCATCACACATAGATAAAAGGGTAGTCGGGATATTAATAAACTGAATTCCTCTTTTATATGTGGAAGCTACAAAACCTCCCATATCTGTAATGACCCCGCCACCAAGATTAATGACAAGAGCTTTTCTGTCCGCCTGCATTTCCGTCAATATTTCCCAAAGCTGATTGGCTGTCTGAATATTTTTCATTTCTTCACCCGCTTCAATCTCCAGAATTTCAAAGCCCAAATCAGTCTCCAGATTTCCTAAAAGAGTAGGAAGACAATATTCATGTGTATTTTCATCAACTAAAATAAAGATTTTGCTGAAAGATTTTTCGTGTAAAAAGTCGTTTAATTGAGAAAAATTATCATCTACTATTGTTATCATTTTCGGTTTTTCTATTACGTTAGAATTAAAACTATATTGCAAAGTTATGATTCTTAATTTTTAACTCGTAACTAAATTACTATCTTTGCAAAAATATTTTAGCATGAGCAGAGACAATAATTCAGGAAGACCAAAAAAACCAAGAAGTTCAACAAGAAATAATTCTGATAGTTCTCGTGCTTCTAGACCTGGAAATTCTTCAGGATCTAAACCCTTCAAAAAATCATTTCCAAAGGCTGGAGAGAAAAATTCTGATTCAAGAAAGAGCGGTAGCACGAGTTACCAGGACCGAATGGATAAGAAATTTGGAAAAACGGAACAAGAGCCATTTATTACGAATCCAGGTGAAGAAAAGAAGCCATTCGCCAAATCTGCTCCAAAAAGAGGCGGAAGCAGACCGAATAGCTTTGATACCAGAGATAAGTATGAAAGAGGCAGTTTAAAATACGGAAGAAGACCGGGAAGCGGAGACGATAGAAATCAAGATGGTGCAAAATCTTTTGTACAAAAAAGAAGACTGAATAAAATAGAGAAAGATATTCATAAAGATACGATCCGTCTTAATAAATACATCGCGAATTCAGGAATTTGCAGCAGAAGAGAAGCGGATGAATTAATCACTCAGGGACTTGTAGAAGTTAACGGAAAAGTGGTTACAGAAATGGGATATCAGGTTCAGAAAGTTGATAAAGTAGTTTTCGACGGCCAGAATATTACTCCTGAGAAGCCGGTATATGTTCTTTTAAATAAACCAAAAGGATATATTTCTACGACTAAAGATGACAAGGCAAGAAAAACTGTAATGGATTTGGTGGCCAATGCTTCTCCATACCGTGTTTTCCCGGTTGGAAGACTGGACCGTTCCACGACAGGTGTTATTCTTTTGACCAATGACGGACACATGACTAAGAAATTGACGCATCCTTCTTTTGATGCGAAAAAAATCTATCATGTAACGTTGGATAAAAAATTGACCCATGAGGACATGAAATTAATTGCTGAAGGTATTCGTCTGGATGAAGGAGTAGCGGAAGTGGATCAGATTTCTTTTATTGAAGGGAAACCTAAAAACGAAATTGGGATTGAAATCCATATCGGCTGGAACCGTGTGATCAGAAGAATATTCCAAAGATTAGGGTACGAAGTGGAGGCTTTAGACAGAGTAATGTTTGCGGGGTTAACAAAGAAGAATATCAAAAGAGGACACTGGAGAATTCTGACAGAACTGGAAGTAAATAATCTTAAAATGCTTTAATACGGATTTCAAGATCTGTATTCTAAGCTTTTGAATTAAAAATAAAAAGACGTTGAATTTATTTTCAACGTCTTTTTTATGCTTGAAAGAGGCTTCGACGAGCTCAGCCTGACAAAACTCTATAGTAAACAGTAATTTTATCCTATCCACTGTCAGGCTGAGCCTGTCGAAGCCCTTTTTATACAAACACTATCCAAGAACAGTTACCCCTTTCTGAATCATTTCATAAATAGCATCTCTGCCATTATCAGGTTTTACATTTACAGCACGGGTTCCGTTGAAATGCAGACAGGTAACATATCCGTTTGCCACAGCGTCTGTACATGTAAATTTCACACAATAATCCATCGCTAAACCAACGATTTCGACTAACTGAATTTCATGATATTTTAAGAAGTCATCCAGTCCGGTTTTCATAAAATGATTGTTATCCTGAAAACCGCTATAAGCATCAATTTCAGTATTTTTTCCTTTCTGAATAACGTGAGTTACCTTGTCTCTGTTCAGATCTTTGTGGAATTCTGCTCCTAAAGTTCCCTGAACACAGTGATCCGGCCACATGAACTGAGGAACGCCATTTAAAATAATGCTTTCCCCGACTTTTCTGCCATTGTTGCTGGCAAAACTTTTATGGTTGGAAGGATGCCAATCCTGTGTTAAAATTATTTGATCATATTCATTCTCTTCCATCAGAAGATTGATGTAAGGAATCACTTCATTCGCTCCCGGAACTGCCAATGCACCACCTTCGCAAAAATCATTCTGTACATCTACGATTATTAACGCTTTTTTCATATTTTGATTTCTCGAATTTTTGATAAAATTATAAAAACTATTCTTCAAAAATTTGTCCAAATTAGAAATATCGGACAAAACGGCATTTAGATTGGTAATTTTCTTGATAGATTTAGAAATGTGGGTAATTGTAAAGGCGCAAGAACACTTCGACAAGAGATTTTCAGCAAATTTTTTTGTATGACTCAATTGTATCGCAGATAAAATCCTTGTATCTAAAAATGTCATTTTAAGCATAATTTTTGCGCCTTTGCGATTACCAACAAATAAGCATATAAACCAAATTTCAATAGCTTATCTTTGCAGGAAATTATTTTTTTTATGTCATTTGAGTCTTTAGGGTTATCACACAATATTATTCGTTCGGTTAACAAATTAGGTTACCTGAAGCCATTTCCAATCCAGGAGCAGGCTGTTCCCGTTATTTTACAGGGAAAAGACCTGATGGGAATTGCACAGACAGGTTCAGGAAAAACAGCTTGTTTTGTAATGCCGATTTTAGAAAAATTGCAAAATTCCGAAGTTAAAAAAGATCGTAATATTCAGGTTTTAATATTGGTGCCCACGCGTGAATTGGCTATTCAGATAGATGAAGTCTTCAGAGCATTTACAGAAAATTTGAAGCGTGAAATCCGTACTATGGCTGTTTATGGCGGTGTTTCTATCAATCCGCAGATGAAAGGTCTGTTTGGTGTTGAAGTTCTTATTGCAACCCCCGGGCGACTATTGGATTTAATTGATCATAAAGCATTGAGTATTTCAGGAATCCGGCATTTGGTGATTGATGAAGCAGATAAAATGTTTCAGTTAGGTTTCGGAGAAGAAATGAATAAATTATTCGCAATGATGCCTGTTGCGAAGCAAACCACTTTATTTTCTGCGACTTTAAATGATAAAGTTTCTGAGATGAAAGAACGATTATCGATCAACCCTGTGATGATTGAAATCAAAAAAGAGGAAGTGGAAATTGATAATATTGAGCAATTGGCTTATCACGTTTCTCCGGAAAATAAAGGCCCTTTTTTACGCTATCTGATAAAAGAAAAGAAGGTTGAAAAGGCCCTTGTTTTTGTTTCATCGACAAGATCTGCAGATAATTTAGTTGAAAAACTGAAAAAAAATAAAATAAAGGCGGTGGCGATCCACAGCCAGAAATCGCAGGGAGCCCGTAGAAATAATCTTGAAGAATTTAAGGTGAACGGAGCCCAGATTCTGGTTGCTACAGATTTAATTGGTCGTGGGATTCACATTGAATCTCTGCCATGTGTTATCAACTATGAATTGCCGCGTTCTCCTTTGGATTATATTCACCGTATCGGAAGAACAGGTCGTGCCCATGAAAAAGGAACAGCCATCAGTATTCTTACGGATGATGAATTACAGCATTTCAGGGTGATTCAAAAGAAAATGGGGAAGAAAGTAACCTTACAAAGAACAGAAGGTATTGATCTACATGGGTATTAATCCGCTAATATAAATAAGAAAAGCTTCAATTTTAATCGAATTGAGGCTTTTTTTTACGATGAATTTAAAGTAGGATCATATCCAGATTCTCGATTTTTTGATAAATTTACTGAAGATGATATTCAAAAAATACAACAGCTATTATTTAAAATTAAAACTAATATAATGAGTGATTTAGAGAAAAAGAAATTTCCGATAGGTCCGTTTGAGGCTCCTGAAAATATCTGCGATATCAAACTTGATGAACATATTAAAGTAATCAAGGACTTTCCGGGGAAATTGAAAAATCTTATTGAAAATTTTTCAGATGATCAATTGGATACGCCATATCGTGAGGGAGGATGGACGGTACGCCAGCTTGTCAATCATCTTGCAGACAGCCATATCAACAGTTTTATGCGCTTTAAACTGGCTTTAACAGAAGAGAACCCTACTATAAAGCCTTATGACGAAGCCAAGTGGGCCGAACTTCAGGATAGCATCAATATGCCTGTAAAACCAGCTATGAGAATGATCAAAGGCACTCACCAAAGATGGGTTGCCTTGCTTAAAAGTCTTACGAATAAACAGTTTGCAAGAACATTCAATCATCCTGAGCAGAATAAAAGCAATGATCTGAGATTTTATCTTGCCATGTATGCATGGCACTGCAACCATCATTATGCCCACATCGAAAACCTGAAAAACGAAAAAGGCTGGTGAAAAAAAGTCTTCATCATCGGTTGTTTTTTGAAGAAATTATGATGCGGATTGCTAAACTTTCAGAAAATTCTCCCGGAAAATGGGGGAAGATGAATGCTGCGCAGATGCTCAGACATTGTGATCTTGTTCTTCAGATTGCTCTGAAAAAGATTGATATTCCGAAGATTAATCCTTTTCTTGAAGCAATAGGAGCTTTAACGAAAAAAGAAATGCAGATTTTCAATAACGGAATTCCCCGAAATATGCCTACTTTTCAAAAACTAATCGTTAATTTTGAATGTGATTTTAATGAATCCAAAGAAGGCTTGCTAAAAACGCTGGAAGAGTATTGGTTTGCTTATGAAAACAATAATTTGCCCGGGAGCCATGCTCTTTTTGGAAGTATGAAAGAAAAGGATTGGGGATTTTTAGAATATAAACATCTTGATCATCACCTTAAACAATTTAAAGTATGAGTTTTTTTGATAAAATATTTGGAGGAAAACAGGAGGGTTCCGAACAGAAGTCTTTCTGGAAAAAGATAGAAAATGAAGATGATTTAAAAAAAGCGATTGAAAGCTCCTCTCAGCATAAAATAGGTATTTTCAAACATTCAACAAGTTGTTTTATCAGTAAAACAGTATTGAAAAATTTTGAAAAAGAAATAGAAAATCAGAACGAAGCAGTGGAGGTTTATTATTTAGATCTTTTGGCTCACAGGCCTCTTTCAAATAAAATTGCAGAAGATTTTGGAATCCGTCATGAAAGTCCGCAATTTATTGTCATTGAAAACGGAAAAGCCATTAATGATGCTTCTCACCAAGATATTTCCTTAAGCCAGCTTGTATAAAACAAAATGAAAAATATTAATAATTACTTAGCAAAAGTCTTAGATGTTCCTCTGGAAAAGGTAAACATGTGCAGTTTACATTATGAAGTAAAGAAAATTCCTAAAAATCAATTTATTTTACAGTATGGTGAGATCTGCAGACATATTTATTTTGTAGAAAAGGGACTTTTGAAAATGTATTCTATTGATAAAAACGGTAAGGAACATATCATACAGTTTGCCCCTGAAAGTTGGCTGATTTCAGACCGGAGCAGTCTTTATTTTAATGAAAAATCCATTTATTATATTGAAGCAGTAGAAGATTCTGAGATTCTTTTATTACATCCGGATTTTATCAGTAAGCTGATCGGAGAGTTTCCAAACAGCCTCGAAAAAAGTGATATTCTGGTTCAAAAACATATTAAAAGTCTTCAGGACAGAATCAATTCTTTATTAGGCGAGACAGCAGAAGAGCGATACATGAAATTTATTAAAATGTACCCGGATTTACTGTTAAGGGTTCCGCAATGGATGATCGCTTCCTACCTTGGAATTACTCCGGAGAGCTTAAGCAGGGTAAGAAAAGAACTGGCCAGAAAGAATTTCGTTCCGGATAATAAATAAGTAAAAATAAGTGAAGCCGGACGTCAGGATTTTTTTTAAAATATTCTTCTTCCGCCTTCACTTATCTTTTTTATATAATACTTTTCGCCAATTCACCAATTTTTCTAAGGCTTAATTCGGTACTTTCTGTCCATGGCAGACCGATACAAAGTCGCATACAGTTTTCAAACTGATCCTGCAGGGTAAACATTCTTCCCGGTGCAATGCTGATGTTTTGCTTAATGGCAAGATCGTAAAGTGATGTTGTTTTCAGATGCTTATCAAACTCCACCCATAGAGAAAGCCCGCCTTGTGGACGGCTGATCTTAGTTCCTTCAGGAAAATATTCTGCAATGGTCTGAATGTAGCTTTGGCAGTTGTTCTGAAGGGTTTTTCTTAGTTGCTGAAGGTGTTTTTCATATCTTCCGGTTTTAAGAAAATTGGCTACGGCTTCATTGACCACTGTTATCGATGAGGTGGAATGAAGCAGTTTAAGTTTTAAAATTTTATCTTTATATTTTCCGGGAGCTATCCAGCCCACACGATAACCCGGTGCCAGTGTTTTTGAAATAGAGCTGCAATAGAGTACATTTCCTTCCATATCAAAAGATTTGCAGCATTTAGGACGGTTTGAACCGAAATAAAGATCTCCGTATACATCGTCCTCAATCAAAGGAATTCCGTTTTCAGAAAGCAGCTTAACAATCTCTTTTTTATTATCATCCGGCATACAGCTGCCCAACGGGGAATTAAAATTGGGAATCAGCAGACAGATATCAATTTTTGGAATTACTTTTTTTAAAGCTTCAATTTCAATTCCTGTGGTGGGATGCGTAGGAAGTTCAAGAACCTTTAAGCCTAAGCCGTTTGCCAGCTGCAGAATTCCCGGGTAGCATGGGCTTTCAATGGCAATCGTATCACCAGGTTTTCCTAAAGCCATTAAGCAAAAGGAGAGAGCATTCATCCCTCCGTTGGTTGTCACCAGATCATTTTCATTAAAATTACCTCCCCATGACATCGATCTTAACGCGATCATTCTTCTTAATTTTAAATTGCCCTGAAGTTCCTCATATTCTGTTCCGCCTTCTTTCAATTCACGGGTGGCATTGATAATTTCTTTTTTTAATTTTGCCTGTGGCAGAAGATCTCCGGATGGTATTCCAATGGAGAAAATCGTCATGTTTTTATTGCCTATATTTTCATAAACTTTACTGATCAGTTCATCAGGCTCCTTATTATTCGCAATTAATGAGGGGCTGCTTATCTCAGCAAGCGGAAGATCTATCACCGTCAGCGGACTCACAAAATAACCGGACTGAGGTTTGGAATCTACTAAAGATTGAGATTCGAGTTCCAGAAAAACCCGTTTTGCCGTATTCATACTGATATGATGATCCTGGCACAGCATTCTTACGGAAGGAAGCTTATCCCCAGGCTTCAGAACTCCTTTTCTAATCTGTGTGGCGATACCACTTGCTATTTCCGTATATAAAAATTCTTTGTTCATATTGTAACTGTGTCCATGCAAATATACAAAACTGATACTGTGTTTGTCTTTTTATTCTTTCTAATTTTGATCCAACAAAAAATATAATGAAATGATGACAGCTAATATATCAAAAGATCAAAAAATCAGCGGATGGGTAAATGGTTTTATAGGGGTTGTGCTTTTTAGCGCAGGAATGCCTGCCACAAAACTGGCCGTAATGGAGATGAGCCCTTTTTTTGTAACGATTGCAAGAGCGGGAATTGCAGGTATTTTGGCTCTTTCTGTATTACTAATTTATAAAGAAAAGCGCCCGGCAAAAGATCAGATTTTTTCATTAATCTTGGTCTCAATAGGTTGTGTAGTAGGATTTCCTTTACTTTCTGCCATGGCTTTACAGTATCTTACCTCGGCTCATTCTATTGTATTTTTAGGAATGCTTCCTCTGGCAACGGCTATTTTCGGAGTTTTGAGAGGAGGAGAGAGGCCGCATCCTGTTTTCTGGTTCTTTTCTGTCATTGGAAGTCTTTTGGTGATTGGTTATGCTGTTTCACAAGGAATTTCAGCCTCTCCGGTTGGCGATATTTTAATGCTGGCAGCTGTTATTTTATGTGGTCTTGGATATGCAGAAGGCGCAAAATTATCTAAAGCACTGGGCGGATGGCAGGTAATCTCTTGGGCACTTGTCATTGCATTGCCATTAATGCTGCCTTTATTTTTTATTTATTTCCCGGATCATGTGGAAAATGTGAGTGTATCGGGATGGTTCGGATTGGCTTACATCTCTCTGTTCAGTATGTTTATAGGATTTATATTTTGGTATAAAGGTCTTGCTCAGGGAGGCATTGCAACGGTTGGTCAGCTTCAGCTTTTACAGCCTTTTTTCGGATTGGCTCTCGCGGCTTATCTTCTGCATGAGCAGGTAAGTATGGGAATGGTAGGAGTAACGGTAGGAGTAATTCTTTGTGTAGCCGGAACCAAAAAGTTTGCTAAATAAATTCTTAATAAAATATAAAGACAAATTCATTTATTTTAAAACCATTTTTATTCTTGTTAATAAATCGTATTCAGAGTTTTTTGAATACGATTTTATTTTTAGAGTGATATTCTGAGACATAAATTATTTTTAACATTTTTTTAACATTTCAATAAAGAAATACGGTTCACTTCTTGTATTGGTAGTTTTTAAAGGAAAATATTATCAAATAATTGTCTTTTTATGAATTTTTTACATAACAACTGTTAAGGTTTAAGATGATAGAAACAGGTGATAGTTATCATTTTAATTCATAAAAAGTGATTTGTCAACAAGCTTTTAATTTTAAAAACTTTAAAACTATGAAAACGATAAGCTGCATGAAGATTGATGAAGATCTTCTGAGATCAAATGGCGGTGAGATTAGAAATTACAATTCAAAAGATTTTATTTTTCGTAGCGGAGACAAGCCTTTATATTACTGGCAGATTATTGAAGGCAATGTGAAGCTCAATCATTATAATGAAGATGGCAAAGAGTTTATTCATAATATTCTGGGTGAAAATCAGAGTTTTGGAGATTCTTGTCTGTTTGTTGACAAAACATATCCTATGAATGCTTTTACTCTTAGCCCTTGTACCGTTATAAAGCTGCCAAAAAATAAGCTTTTTTCCATTTTGGAAGAATACCCTGATATTTCCTTAGAGCTGAACAGCTGCCTCTCTCACAGGGTGTACTATAAAATGATTATGATTCAGAGTATAGCCTCTGCCAATCCTGCCATCAGAATAAAAGGACTGATGAATTACCTTAAAAGCTTTCAGGATGACTGCTCGGCATTTTCCTTTCCTGTAAGGTTAACCCGACAGCAGATTGCAGATCTTACCGGACTTAGAGTAGAGACTGTTATCCGGACGCTGAAGAAAATGGAAAAAGAAAACTCACTGAAGTTTGAAAAAAGAGTCATTTTCTTTTAATATGTGATTCAAATCATAATTATTTGATTTTTATATATTTATATTTGATATAACGATAATGAAATTATAATTCAATCCATGTTGCTTTTGGGAATTATAATTTTTAATTCTTCAATTTAAAACTTAATTTGTTGTTCGTTACCTAATGCATTCAACAAAGAGAAGAATTAACCGGAACCATCCATCAATTTAGATGTTACACAAGAAGGGATCATTATAAGTAATAAGCCACATAATGCTTTTGGATGAGGTTTATTTCATAATTACAAATTATCAAATATGGATTGTAAGAGAATAGTTAAGTCATTAAAACAAGATCAATTCACTAGAGTGGAGAACAACGGAAAATGGTTTGAAGATGGTTCCACCATCTATGCAAAAGAGATCAGGCAGAATGTTTTTTTATTATTTGTTATTTTAAAAAATATAGAAATCGAAAACATTCAGGCTCTTATTGCCCATTTTGACAGCTTCAGCAGTATAGGAATGAAAGAACCGGAGCAGGTGATGTTTTACCTTTCAATAAAGGATAAAGAAGATCTGCATTATTTTGAAAAGTATATGAAAATTTCGGATAACTAATAAAACTTTAAAACTATGATTTTTGAAAACGATACATTTAAGCTTTCCGGCATGTATGATAAGAACAATGTGATTGAGAATGAATCTCTGTTTCCAAGTGTTATTAATTCATACGGAGTTACGGCATTTCTGATTAAGTCTTTAGAAAAAATTAAAAGCAATTCGAAATGCGAAATCATGAAGAATGTCATTAATACCTATATTCAGGAATATATCCTGCATATAAGCACATATCATAATGAAAGTGCAGCAACCACTTCAGACATAAATACTGAAATTGCGGTAGAAAATCCATCTTTTACGCTATATGCTAAAACAGCTTACTATAAAGTACTCAAAGAGGAAGAATATCTTACAAAGCTACTCAGTTCTTTAGAAAAGGATACCTTATAAGTGTATATATAACTTTTAGTTGAATGTTTAAAAATAGCCCTTAAACACCACAAAATATAAATTGATATGAAAGACATTAAACAAAACAATCAAAAGTTAAAACAATTGGAAGAATTGACCACTTCCAATGAAAATGAAAAACTGACGACCAATCAGGGGATTAAAGTCAACAATAATCAGGATTCTTTAAAGGCCGGAGACAGAGGACCTACTTTACTGGAAGATTTTATTTTAAGGGAAAAAATTACCCATTTTGATCATGAGAGAATTCCTGAGAGGATTGTTCACGCCAGAGGCTCAGGAGCACACGGTGTTTTTAAGCTAACCAAAAGTCTGAAAAAATATACTTCTGCCAAATTTTTAAATGAAGTGGGAAAAGAAACCCCTGTTTTCGTAAGGTTTTCTACCGTAGCGGGAAGTAGAGGCAGTACTGATCTTGCGCGGGATGCGCGGGGATTTGCCGTGAAATTTTATACAGAAGAAGGGAATTACGATCTTGTGGCCAATAATATCCCTGTATTTTTTATTCAGGATGCGATTAAATTTCCGGATTTAATTCATGCTGTAAAACCTGAACCGGACAACGAAATTCCACAGGCAGCATCTGCTCACGATACATTTTGGGATTTTATTTCGTTAATGCCCGAAAGTATGCATATGATCATGTGGGTGATGAGCGACAGGGCAATTCCGAGAAGTCTCAGGATGATGGAAGGCTTTGGGGTACATTCTTTTAAATTTATTAATGAAGAAGGAAAGTCTCATTTTGTAAAATTTCATTTCAAACCTAAATTAGGAGTTCATTCTGTTGCATGGGATGAAGCTCAGAAAATTTCAGGTGTTGACGCAGATTTTCACAGAAGAGATCTTTGGGAAGCTATTGATAATGGTGCTTTTCCTGAGTGGGATTTTGGAGTACAGTTGATTCCTGAAGAAGATGAAGATACATTTGATTTTGACCTTTTAGACCCGACAAAACTTATCCCAGAAGAAGAAGTTCCGGTTGAGATTATCGGAACATTAACATTAAACAGAAATCCGGACAATTTTTTTGCAGAAACAGAGCAGATTGCTTTTCATCCGGGGCATTTGGTACCCGGCATTGATTTCAGCAATGACCCTTTATTGCAGGGAAGATTATTCTCCTATACAGATACACAATTATCGAGACTGGGCTCACCTAATTTTCATGAAATTCCGATTAACAGGTCTATTAATACCGTTCATAATAATCAACGTGACGGGCATATGAGACAGCAGATCGTAAAAGGAAAAGTAAGTTATGAGCCAAATTCAATCGGAGGTGGATGCCCTTTTCAATCGATGATGAAGGAAGGTGGTTTTTCTTCTCATCAGGAAAGAGTTTCGGGCGCAAAAGTAAGAGAGAGAAGCAATAGTTTTGTGGATCACTATTCCCAGGCAAAATTATTTTACAACAGCCAGTCGGCTCCCGAGAAAATGCACCTTCAGAATGCTCTTGTATTTGAGCTCTCAAAAGTTACAATTCCTGAAATCAGAGAAAGAGTAGTGGGACAGCTTGCGTTCATCGATAAAAATTTAGCTTCGAAAGTGGCCGGAAAAATAGGAGTTGAGGTTAAAAAGCCCGAACTTCCCAATCAAAGTATTCCTGCAGATGCAGATCCTGCGATTTTACAGAGTAAAGAGAAAACCTCTAAAACAAAAATTTCACCGGCTTTAAGCATGGCTAATACCGTTAAAGATACTATCAAAAGTAGAAAAATAGGTTTTATAATGGCTGACGGAGCAGATGAAAAATCATTTAATGCGTTAAAAAATAAACTTGAAAAACAAGGTGCAACAGTAGAGATCATTGCGCCGAGTGTAGCACCGATTAAGACCAACAACGGGACTGCCATCACACCGAAACATTCGCTGACCACTACTGCCAGTGTCTGTTTTGACGCTTTATATATTGTTTCGGGAGAAAATTCTGTGAAAGAACTTATGAGTGGTGAGAATAAGCATCCTGTTTTACATTTTATCAATGAAGCTTATAAACATTGCAAAGCTATATATTTCGGAGCGGATACAGAACCCTTATATTTAAACAGTAATGTAGGGTTAAAAAAACATAATGATCCTGCGATCATTACCTGGGATGAAAAAGCTCCCGAAGAGAAGTTTATTGATGCCATTTCAAAACACAGAGTATGGGATTTGGAAATCGAAAGAAACAGTTAAAAATAAAATTTAAATAACACACCCTCACACACCTTAAATATTAAAATTATGGAATTTCAAAAAAGCCTTTTAAATTACATCAGCCAGTCATTGCTGACAGCAGGGGAGACCATTGCTATTGTAGAAAGTGTTACTTCAGGATGCATACAGCTTGCGTTTTCACAAATGCCGAATGCTTCTCTTTTTTACAAAGGAGGAATGACGGCTTACACCTTACCGGAAAAAGTAAGGCTATTAAAAGTAGATAAAGCCGAAGCGGAAGAATGTGACTGTGTATCTGAAAATATTGCCGAAACGATGGCTCTGAATGCGTCAAAACTTTTCGAATCAGATTGGGCTATTGCCACAACAGGCTATTGCACTCCCATCAGAAATTCTTTATATAAAATTTTCGCATATTTTTCTTTCGCCTATAAAGGTGAGATTATTTTAACCAAAAAACTGGAGCTACACCCCAAAACTCAGGCTCTGAATGCTCAGATATATTATACCGAATTTATTTTAGGATGTTTTAAAAGCGAAATGAATCAGTTGCTAATATTGAAATAGACAGGATGAGTTTACTGAAATTAGAAGGGAAGTCTGTTCTTATTACCGGTGCCGACAGTGGAATAGGAAAAGCTGTTGCTTTGCTTCTGGCTTCTCACGGAGCAGACATTGCCATTATTTATCACTCCAATCAGGAAGATGCCGAGAAAACGCAGTCAGAAATTACAAGACTGGGCAGAAAGTCTATTATTTTTCAGGGAGATATCAATGATTATGAATTCTGTGAAGATACGGCAGGAAAAGTTGCTTCTGAGTTTGGAGGCATTGATATTTTGATTAACAATGCAGGAGTTCAGTTTCCTTCGGATAATATCGAAGAATTGGAAGAAAAAAATATCAGAAAAACATTCGATTCAAATATTGTTGGGATGATTTTATTGACAAAAGTTGTTTTCCCATACCTAAAAGAGGGAAGCAGCATTGTAAATACGACATCTGCTGTCGCCTATCAGGGGCATGCTGAATTACTGGACTATTCAGCAACAAAAGGAGCTATTGTTTCCTTTACCAGATCATTGGCATTGCAGGCCAAACCAAAGGGAATTCGTGTAAATGCTGTAGCACCAGGTCCTGTAGCAACGCCACTGACGGAAAAAACATTTGGAGAAGAAGAGGAAGACGACAATAAGCCTCCCTTGGAGCGTAATGCTTCACCTGAAGAAATAGCCACCAGTTTTCTGTTCCTGGTCAGTGATGATGCGGTCCAGATTACAGGGCAGGTTTTTCATCCGAACGGCGGAATTATCATTAATGGGTAAAAACAAAAACCAGATAAGCATTGTTTCATTGAAATAATGCTTTTTTATTTTTTAATGAAAATATACAAAATTTTAAAATGCAATATGATCGCGAGTTTTGAAACATCTTAAGATTTATTGATTTTAGGTTTTGATTTCATGATTGAAAAATAAGAAGATGTAAAGGCAGATAGACTCTGGTAACCTATCAAATAAGCGACTTGGCTTAAGGTGTACTGTTTGGTATCTATCAGTTCAATACTTTTTAAAATTCTGACCAGCTGATGGTATTTCTGCAGTGTAATTCCTGTTTCATTTTTGAAAATTCTCTGCAGGCTTCTTACCGACATCTGGGCTTTTTCAGCCAGTGAATCTATATCCAGATTATATTTGAAATTTGAATTGATATAATTACATACAGGAATCAGTCTTTCGTCAGTAGGAACGGGGATTTCCAAATAATTGCTTTCCTTACAGAAATTAGGCAGGCTTTTTAAAATCGCTTTGAAGAATATATCCTGTTCTTCATCTTCATTTAATGATTTATTCCACTTTGAAGCATATAACAGCATTTCTTTGAGTACCGGAGGAACCGCGAAAACCTGAACACTCCTGTAAAAATCTTCTTTAAAAACAGATTTAAATAAAAACAGCATCAGACTTACAGTCCTGGCCTCTGATGTGATCCGATGAGGTTTTTCAGAAGGAATCCAGATCACGTGATTTTGAGGAACCAGATAAATTGTATGATCAATATGAAAATACTGGTAGCCTTCTTCCACAAATGTGAGCTGCGAGCGATTGTGAGAATGCTCATAATGATCGTGATTCCAGTCTTTTTCACACCATACGTAAGCTTCCTTTTCAATAGTATCTACAAACTGACTGTTGGTTTGTTCGATCAGGCCGCATTTTATCTTGTCGTTCTGCATAGAATTTTTGGCAAATTTAATAAAAACGTCATTAGTAATTTTGTAAAGTAAATGTATATCAAATTCAGAATGAAAAAATTAAGTTCTCTTTTTATTTTAATTTTATTATTAAATATTACCAACATCATGGCACAAAACAAAGCTAACATACTGGTCCTTATTCATTCAGATAATGGTGGGACTTACGAAATGGCAAAAGAACTTGCCAAAGGAATTGAAAGTGAGAACAATGCTACAGCAATCATCAAGCAGGTAAAGGATTCTCAAAATCCAAAACTTAAAAGCATTCCTGTAGCTACTGTGGATGAACTCCCGACCTATGACGGAATTGCTTTCGGATCTCCTGTCTATTTTGGAAATATCAGCACCGGAATGAGTGAATTTCTTTCTAAAACAGTTAATCTCTGGACTAGTCATTCTTTGGAAGGAATGCCTGCAACGGTTTTTATGTCTGCAGGAAGCGGCGCGGGAAAAGAACTGGCACTTCAGTCATTCTGGAACAGTCTGGCTGTACACGGAATGGTGCTGGTTTCGAATGGAATTCGTGGCTATGAGGGGATGAATAAATCAATTCCTCAGGGTAATACCGTGTTGGGAACAACCACTATGGCATCTTTAAAAGATGTTGAAAGACCAACGAAAGATGAGCGTCAATTGGCGCAGCTTCAGGGGCGGAACTTCGCAAAAGTAACTTCAGCCCTTAAAGGAACATTACATAAACAGGAAATTGCTGTCAGTGAAAACCCCAAAAATCTGTTTAATCAGACTTTGAAAGAAAAAAATATAATTCTTCCGCAGGTTCCAAAACCGGCAGGAAATTACAAGCCTTTTGTGCGTTCCGGAAATCTTGTTTTTATTAATCAGGTAGCCCTAAAAGACGGAAAAATTTTTAATCCTGGGAAATTGGGTGCAGAGGTTAACGAGCAGCAGGTAAAAGATGCCACAAAAGTAACAATGCTGAATGTTTTATCGGTTTTAAATGAAGCGGTGGGAGGAGATTTAAGCAAAGTAAAACAATGTGTTCAGTTAACCGGAATTTTTAATACCAAAGACGATTATACCAATCATGCAGGTCTTATGAATACGGCTTCTGATCTTACAGTTGAGGTTTTTGGAGAAAAAGGGAAACATGCCAGAGCCACATTGGGGGCTTCTTCCATTCCGGTGAATTCATCAGTGGAAATTCAGGCAATTTTTGAAGTAGAGTAGTTTTTTTAATATTTTTTAATCTTGTTAAACTCTCGCGGATTTTTATAATCTGCGAGAGTTTCTTTATTTAGATCAATTCAGTTTATTCTTCTTTTTAAAATCAGTAGGTGTTTCCCCTACAAGGTTTTTAAATAATTTATTAAAATAAGAAATACTTTCAAAGCCTACATGATAAGCGATTTCAGAAATACTCACATCACACAGCAATAGAGTTTTTGCCTGATTTATTCTGTACTGATTGACAAAGTCTGTAAATGTCATATCGGTCTGTTTTTTAAAATAACGGCAAAATGCAGAAGTGCTCAGATGAACCATTTCCGCCACGGTATTCACATCCGGATTTTTATCGTAATTCTCATGAATATAGCTGTAAACATTTCCCATTCTCACCTTATCATTCAAAAAGAATTTTACGCTGGTATCTTCATCATTAAGCTGTTCAACCTCTGTAGATTCAGCCAGAATATATAAAACTTCAATCAGTCCCATTAAAGCATCGAATGATTTCATGATTTTTACAGCTTTCAATTTTTCAACAGCTTTTTCTTTTGTCTCACCTTTAAAAGATAATCCGAAACATGACCGTTCCAGAAGTTTTTTTACAGGTGCAAATTCAGGGGTGGAAAGAATGGTGTTTTTCGGGAAGTCTTCTTTCAGCTGAACAACAATCTGTCTGTATTCTGTTTCAATTCCATAATCGAAATTAAGATGGGGGATATTGGGACCTATCAGCACCAGATAACTTTCTACAAATCCGGAAATGTGCTTTCCTACATGGCTGATTCCATTGATGGCTTCTACATATACCAATTCTATTTCAGGGTGGTAATGCCAGAAAAAATAGTTTTTAAAACAGGGTGTATGGATCTTAAAAGATTCCTCATTTTCAAAAGGAATAATTTCTTTTTCAATTTTCATTTGTATTGTATTTGATATTTTAACAACAAATTAAGTAAAAAAATGTCAATGTAGAGCAAGGATTTATCATTGGTGATTAATCCAAGCTGATGTTTTATTGACAATTTTGTATCAGTAACAAACAAAATATTTAAAAACATGGAAAATGAATTAGCAACAGCACCAATGATGAATATGATGGGTGGAAAAAAGGGAGAACCCAATCCCGGAAACCCTTCTACCATCACAAAAAATAATCCTAAGCTTTCTACAAGACCCAATAATGAGCCTTTAAGAATTTTATCCGAAGAAGACTGGAAATTCTGGATCGAAAACGGATATATCGTTGTAAAAAATGTTATTTCTAAAGAACAGGCGGCCAAAAGCGCTGCATTTTTATGGGAATATGAAGGCAAAGATCCTAACGATAAAGAAACCTGGTATACCGTTCCTCAAACGGCACATAAGATGAAGGAGTTAAATAATGCCGGAATGGTAGAAGTCTATAATGCGCCTGTTTTATGGGAAAACCGCCAGGCTCCTAAGTTACATCAGGCATTTGCTGATATCTGGGGAACTGATGATTTATGGGTAAGCATCGACAGAGCAAATCTTAATTTCCCGATTCGCCCCGGGTTTGAATATAAAGGATTTATCCACTGGGATTATGATCCTGAAACAAAGCCTCAGTATGTACAGGGTGTTTTAGCGCTGGCAGATCAGACTGATGAAAATATGGGCGGATTCCAGTGTATTCCGGAATTATTCAGAGATTATGACACCTGGAAGCTTACACAGCCTGAAGACCGTCATCGTTTTATCCCTGATACAACAGGCTTTACACCTACAAAGGTGAAAATGGAAGCCGGTGATCTGTTAATTTTCAACAGTTCGGAACCGCACGGGATAAGAGCCAATAACAGTGAAGATAAAGTACGTATTGCCCAATATATATCAATGGTTCCTGCAGATGAAGATAACGAAGAACTTCGCCAGTGGAGAATGAATTCATGGCACGACAGAATTTGTCCTGATGGAGACGGATTTCCGGGAGATCCTTTAAAAAGAGAAAAAAACTATCCGATTGCTGAGCTTTCGGAATTGGGAAAAAAACTTCTTGGACTTAATAAATGGTAATTTGACAAAAAAGCAGTGAATATTTTCACTGCTTTTTCTATGTCGCTAAATTAATCAGATACTTTTTTTAAATTGTTGCATTGCCTTCTACACCGTCGGAATTATCTGTTGTTTTTCCCGTAACGGCTGCCGAAACAAAATTAAAAAGACTTACAAGTTTACCGACTTTTGTATCCCAGTAATAAGTTTCGGAGGGTTCTACACGGATGATTGAAACTTTCGGATCATCTTTTCCTTCCTCAAACCAGGCTTTTGCCATTGGTGACCATTTGTCTTCGATTGTTGTTTTATCTTTGTAAATGGATGCTTCGCCAAAAACAGAAAGGTATTGATAATCACTGTTATTCATAAAAAATAACTGCACTCTGCGGTCATCTTTTATTTCAAAATTTTTGTTGCTTTCATCGCTGCTTATAAACCAGAGATTTCCTTCATCGTCAGTTTCCTGTAAGCCCATCGGGCGTGAATTGATTGGCAATGTTTCCAGCTCTGTACAAAACATACATATTTTTGCACTTTCGGATAATTCTTTGATTTTTTTAATAGCTTCGAGATGGGTGAGATTTTCTTTTGACATAATATTATATTTTAAGTGATTGGTTTTATGTTAAGAATAAAATGAATTAAAATAGATTAAATCATTTATATTCTTATAATATTCAAAAACCTGACCAAAAAACAGCCTCATTATATATTTTTCAGGATTACATTTATTTTATATAATTTTGAGGTATGCAGACCGCTCCTCCTAAACATCTGACTCCGTACATCAAACATTATATTTTTCTTGAGAATCAACAAGAGACTGCTGATATTAAAAAGTTGAGACTGTTTAGCGATGGAAATACAGGGCTGATTCTTTCGGATGATCGTACTATGTATAATAGTCAACAGGCTTCGAAAATGCCATTGTCATTTTTTTACGGCCAACCGGACTCCTATAAAGATTTACATATCCAGGGAAGTTTTTCTTTCATTGCCGTTATCTTTCAGCCCTATTTTCTGAACATCCTTTCGGGGATTTCGGCTAAAGAAGCCAGAAACAGTATAATTCCGGCGGAAGATCTTGTCAAAAATGAACTGGATTCTTTTCAGGAAAAACTTTTCAATAAAGAAAATCCACAATCAATCATCGGATCGCTGAACGAATATTTTACAAAGGCCATTCATCAAAAAGCAAATACCGGCTACAATATCATCAGAGCCTCTCTATTGTTTATTTTACAAAAAAAAGGAGAGGTTTCTATGAAGGAGCTTGAGCATTTTACAGGTTATTCGGAACGGCAGATTGAAAGGAAATTTGCAGAACATATCGGTATTTCTCCAAAAAAATACTGCAATATCATACGACTGCATTATTTTCTGGGATTAATGAAGACATCTGATAAGAATGAAAACCTTGCCGGCCTCTCTTATAGTGCAGGCTATTCTGACCAATCTCACCTCATTAAAGAATTTAAAAATAATACAGGTCTTACCCCGAAAGAATACCTGAAAATAAAAAATAAACTGGCTGTCAATTTCATTGAAATCTAATATAATGGATGTCGGATTTTTACAATTTTTGGAAGATGGTATCTTCTAGATTTGCGTAAAAAAAAATGAATATCAAAATTTCTACAGCTCAGTTTGAAAATAAAAGTGGCGATAAAGAGTATAATCTTTCTGTGATAGAAAAGCTTTCTAAACAAGCGGCCGAGAAGGGCTCTCAGGTTATCGTATTCCATGAATGTTCAGTGACGGGGTATACCTTTGCCCGAAAACTGAGTAAAGAACAGTTGCTGGAGATTGCTGAAGTTATCCCTGAAGGTGAAAGCATTCAAAGACTTCAGCAAATAGCTTCAAAATATAATATAACCATTCTTGCAGGTCTTTTTGAGAAGGATAAAGAAAATCATCTTTACAAAGCGTATGTGTGTGTAGATAAGAACGGATTAATAGCAAAGTATAGAAAAATTCACCCTTTTATCAATCCGCATCTTACAGCCGGAAATGAATACTGTGTTTTTGAAATCCACGGTTGGAAGTGCGGTATCCTTATTTGTTATGATAACAATATTATTGAAAATGTAAGAGCTACAAGACTGCTGGGCGCAGATATTATTTTTATGCCTCATGTGACAATGGGAACTCCCTCTTCAAGACCCGGAGCCGGTTTTGTAGATCCTTCACTTTGGGAAAACAAAGAAAAAGATCCGACCTCATTACGTCTTGAATTCAACGGAATGAAAGGACGAGACTGGCTGATGAAGTGGCTTCCTGCAAGAGCGTATGATAATGGAATTTATATTGTTTTTTCTAATCCTGTCGGGATGGATGATGATCAGTTAAAAAACGGATGCTCAATGATTATCGATCCTTTTGGTGATATTATTGCCGAATGCAGATCATGGGAAGACAGTTTCGAGACGGCGGTGCTTAGTCCGGAAAAACTCATTCAGGCGGGTGGTTACAGATATATTGAAGCAAGAAAGCCCGAACTTTATAAAGATATTCTCGGAAAGGAGCATCAATCGATCCAGAAAGTGGTATGGCTTCCGGAAAATAATTAAACAGATGTATAAGATGAAAGCTGAAGAAAGAGGCTTGATGACATATTGCATGTAAAAGTTTTACAATGATTCTAAAACTTAAGCAATAGACATTTCAATTACATTCTCGATTAAAACTCCGCATTTTTGCTAAGCAGTGTAATTATGTTCAGGCACTTCCTCTGTATAAATTTTCAAAAGCAGATTCTTTCAGGTTTTTGTAATATTCAGAGGGTGTTTTGCCTGTTATTTCTTTAAAATAACGGTTGAATGATGATTTTGATTTAAAACCCGCTTCATAAGCAAAAGATAAAAAATTAATAGTTTCATTTTCCTCAATTGCTTTTTCTACCAGATTTTTGAAATATTCGATTCTGTATTCGTTAATGTATCGATAAAAAGGTTTGTGTTTGTAACCATTCAGCATTTCGCTGATCTGATATTTATTGATTTCTGTTTGTAAAGCCAATTGATCAAGATTGAGGTCGCAATCCCGATACAGTTGTTTTTGCTTCACAGACAAATCCATTTTATGCCAAAGTGCACTGAATTTTATTTCGTAGTCAATGGTATTCAGTGATATATTTGGGGAATTAATACTGATATTGACCGGGATTTTATGATCATTTTCAGAATTATTTTTAGTCGGGATTGCAATTTCAGTTCCAAGGCTTTTTCTAACAATTAAAAGGCATATAATCAATAATAAGAAATAGGCTGCGGTTCTTATTGAAGTATTAATAAGCTGGGCTTCTTCCGGATATGCATACAGCAGGATTTTTGAAATAATGACACACAATTCCATTAAAAGAATGCAGGATGAAATTCTTGTAATGACATCATATTCAGTTTTTTCAATCGCTTTATGTTGAGATCTATTGATGATCAGGATACTTTTTAAAGGATAATATAGATTGATGGTAAAAAGTACCGTCAGACTGAAATCATTATAAAAATCAAGAAGTTTCTGATCTACGCGGTTAAGGACAAAAAACACACAGGAAACCGTTAAATAACCTATCATCAGTGTGAAAAACGGTAAAAAAGTGAACCATTTCTTGGCAACGGAAAAGTCCTTTTTTATTTTGGTCAGAGTATACAGATAAATCAAAGGTCCATAACAAGCTCCGATAAACGTATTCATCTGCTGTCTGATACTTTCATCAGGGATAAAATTAAAAATAACAAACTTGATAATCAGATGTACGGCAATGGCAGAAAGTAAACAGATAAAAAGGTAATTTGAGGATGATTTTTTCTCTCTGAACTGTAAAAGCCAAAGTGCGATCAATGCCTGAAAAGCCCCGATAATTACTATATATTGCATTCTTCCTTTAGGTTTTCACAAAATAAATACAAAATCTTTATTTTATCATGCTGAAGTCTGTTATTTATCTATTAAAAATTTAATTAAGCATTTAATATTTTGTTCATAAATAAATAACAAATAGTTTATTTGGGTTAAATATTTGTAAATCAATATTATAAAAGAGTCAATCCAACGAGTGACACGTTTGTAAATATGGTTTTTTCTTCTGGACGAAACTGAAATTTGATTCGCTCAATTTTGCCAGAAAAAAATCTATGAATAATTCTATTGGTTTCTCAAAACAAAAATCCCGGATCATACAGATTTCTGCATTTTTCCTGATGGCATCTTTTGGAACCATTCATGCGCAGACTATCAAAGGAACTGTTGTTGGTAAAACAAACGGAGTACTTCCCGGCGCCAATATTTCGATTGTCGATGCAGATGCGAAAGCTGTTTCTTCATTAGACGGAGATTTTAATCTTCTTGCACCCAAATTAGGAGAAATCCATATTAAAGTGGAATACATAGGTTATGAAACAAAAATTTTTCCGCTGACGATAAAAGAAGGAACAAATGATGTTGGCTATATCACGATTGCTCCCGACGAAAAAAAGAATAAAGATAAAGTAAATGACATTCAGGAAGTTGTTATTGCGAGACCCAATGCATTAACGCAGTCAAAAGCTTATGAAATCAAGAAAAATAACAATGCCATCATGGAAGTTATTGCTGCTGATGCCATCGGGAAACTTCCGGACAGAAACGCTGCAGAAGCTGTACAGAGAGTACAGGGAGTTGCTGTGGCCAGATATCACGGTGAAGCAGATCAGGCGACAGTCCGTGGAACTCCTTTCGCATGGACGTCGGCATTATTCAATGGAAATCGACTCCCAAGTGCCAATGTATTAGGAAACAGATCATTCGTTTTAGATGTTATTCCTTCAGAATTGATACAGTTTGTACAGGTTTCAAAAGCTGTAACTCCTGATATGGATGGTGATGCAATCGGTGGAAGCATCAATTTTATCACAAGAACTGCTCCTGCCAGGAAAACTTTGAGTGTAAGTGGAGCAGGAGGATATAATACATTTTCACAAAATGCCACCTATAACGGTTCAATCGTCTATGGAGACCGTTTTTTCAAAAATAAGCTGGGGGTAATTCTTTCGGGAGCGATCTGGGACAGACAATGGGGAGCAGATTCATTTGATGTGACATATAATACGGCATCTGCCAATGAATCACAGAGAAAATCCATCAGCACAGTCATGATGAAACGATACATGGGAACGAGACGAACGATAGGTTTGAATGGTGGACTTGAGTATAAATTTAATCCAAATAATAAAATCTATTTCCGCGGAATGTTCAATAAATTTGATGATATCCGTCCGGTTTACGAATCGTATGTAGATTATACTAATACTCGCTATCAGTACAATTTCAGGTATTCCCACTATCAGACAGAATTATACGGTATGGAACTGGGAGGTGAGCACAGCATTTCATCAAAATTGAATATCGACTGGATGCTAAGTGATTATCATACGAAATATTTTCTTGATACGCCACCTGCCAACGATATTAAAGGACTTCCGATTGCCACTTTCAGGCAGAAAATAATAGGAGGTTTTACCAATCTTTCAAGCGACGGAAAAAGGTATTGGGGCTTTGATTCACCAAACGGAATTGGTGGTGAATATCTTGATTACAGCTCAGATACAGCTAATCCTAATGAAGTGATGAATGCCGATAAATTATTGCTTTCTCAACTGGTCATTTCAAAACTGGATAACAACGAAAGAGATAAAATTGCCAGATTGAATGTGAAATATGATCTTAATTCAAATATTACCCTAAAAATTGGAGCAAAATACCGAGAAAAGGATAGAAACAGCAGTTTTGGATATAATGCAGTTTTCGTTCCTACAACCTCTTCTCTTTTAAGCCTTTCTCAGCTTGGAACAACTGATGCTCCCAAGGGAACAGCTTTCTTAAACGGAATGAATGGAGATTACAGTCAGTACGTTATGAATCCTCCGACAAAAGATCAGCTTTTTCAGATGTTTTCTCCTGAGTTCTTACAGCAGAATAATTTTGGAAATTTCTCAAATTCAGAAACCAATGCCACAAGCGTTTATACAGGTGAAGAAAATGTTTTTGCAGCATACGCAATGGCTGAGATTAAAGCAAGCGATAAATTTAAAATTGTAGGAGGTTTCAGAAATGAAATCACCAGGCTGACTTTAAACGGCGCAAAAGCAACTAAAGAGGGAACTCCGGCAACAACAGTAATCAGTGAATCGATCGTAGAAAGCAATTATAATGCTTTTCTTCCTATGCTTCATTTACGTTATAATTTTTCACCAAAAGCAAACCTGCGTTTTGCCTATACACGATCATTTATCAGACCTAATTTTGGAGATATGTCTCCGGGATCGAGTATTGATAATACATCAAATCCTTTTAAAATTACAAGAGGAAATCCCGATTTGAAGCCAACTTTCAGTCATAATTTTGATTTGATGGGTGAGTATTATTTTAACAATATCGGAATTCTTTCGGGAGGTGTTTTTTACAAAAAAATCTCAGATATAGTCTTTTCCGATACTTCTGTGATGAATCTTAACGGAACCGACTATATGGTGACTCAGGCTAAAAACCTGCAGGATTCCAATTTGCTGGGATTTGAAGTAGGAATTAATAAGCGTCTGGACTTTTTACCCGGATTTTGGAGCGGCTTCGGTGTCGAATTCAATTATACATTGATCAATTCAAGTGTTGAAGTCCCAAGAACCGCAAACGGTGTTCAGTATTCTGACAAAACAACGCTTCCGAATCAGTCTAAAAACCTGTTCAATGCAATTTTATATTATGAAAGTAACAAAATAATGATCCGTCTTGCAGGAAATTACAGAGGAAAATCTGTAGAAACCATTAATCAGAACTTAGGTCCGGATTATTATATCTGGTCTGATAAAAACTTTACCATTGATTTTTCTGCAAGCTATGACATCAGCAAAAAAGTGAAATTATTTGTTGAACTGAATAATTTAAGCAACGAAAGCTTAAGACTTTATATGGGAGATAACAAAAAGAGAATAACGTCAAACGAATGGTACGGAAGCAGAGGGCAACTGGGAGTTCGTTGGCAAATATTTTAAAATTTATATATGAAAAAAATAGTATTAACAGCAGCAATTATTGCTTTTGGAGCAACAGCAAATGCACAAATCAAAGACAGTCTTCGCAGAATGGTAAAAATGGAAGGAGCATACAATTTCAGAGATGCAGGTGGATATAAAACAACAGACGGAAAGGAAGTTACATTGGGTAAAGTTTTCAGAAGTGACGCAATAGATAAGCTTACCGATAAAGATTTAAAAACATTTAAAGATAAAAAAATCGTTACCGTAGTAGATTTCAGAGGAGTTGAAGAGGCTAAAAAAGCACAGGACAGACTTCCTGAAAATACAAACTACATTCTTTGTCCTGCAGGAAGTAATAATCTTCCGACTGCACAGGATATGGTAAAATTTTTGAAAGACAAAAACTTTCTGTTCGATATGTACGGAGATGGTGGAATCCCTTATTTTGGAGAACGATACAGAAGTTTATTTGTCCAGTTATTAATATTGAAACCGGATGAAGCATTGCTTTTTCATTGTACTGGAGGTCGCGACAGAACGGGAATGGCTTCAGCATTGTTCCTGAAAATTTTAGGAGTGCCGCAGGATGTTATTGAAAGCGATTATGTAGCTTCTAACGTGTATCTGGCAAAAAATCCTACAATGAGAGGGATGTACTCCGGACTTTCAAAAATGGCAGGAATGACCGAAGAGGAAATCAAACAGCAAATGGAACTTCGACCTGAATTGATTCGGAATTTCTTTGCTGCCATTAATAAAAAATACGGAAGTATAGAAAATTTTTTCCAGGTCGAAATGGGTATCGGTCCTAGAGAAATTGCTGTTTTAAAGCAGAAATACACAAAATAATTTTCAAACAACTCAGTTAGATTTAAAAGGAATAGGCTGTCTCAAATTTGGGATGGCTTATTTTTTTAAGATTAATTACATTTGTATTCATAAACCTTACCATGCAGGAAAAACCGGTACTTCCGTCAACAGAGCCTTTGATTGACTATTTTAATTCATTAATTCCTCTGAATGATGATGAATCTCTGCTGGTGCGAGAGCTTTTTAAACCAAGACTATACAGGAAGAAGCAATATATTTTGCAGGAAAACGATGTCTGTCATCAATTTAGCTTTGTAGTTCGGGGCTGTGCCCGCATGTACAAAGTTGATGAAAAAGGAAATACACACATTATACAATTTGCTTCCGAAAACTGGTGGATCGTTGATATCGGAAGTTTTCATAAAAGAAAACCTTCAGAACTGAGTATTGATGCATTGGAGGATACCATGGTTTTGCAAATCAGCTATGAAAACCTGATCAGACTTTATACTTCTGCTCCAAAGTTTGATCGAATATTTCGGGTTTTAATTGAAAACAGTTTTGTTACCCTTCAAAACCGTCTGTTACAAAATATCAGTTCGACGGCTGAAGAACGCTATTTGTCTTTCATTGAAACCTATTCTCATCTTTCCAACCGGTTGCCACAAATTCAGATTGCTTCATTTTTAGGAATTACGCCTGAGTTTTTCAGTAAGCTTAAACGTAAAATTCTTAAAGGAAAATCTTAATCCAGATTAATAATATTTCTTAATTCAGTTCATTGGAAAAAGTTTCTTTCTGATGGAAATTTGCATGATACATTTTAAAAGAAATATAATGAAAACAACATCAAAAGTAGCCGTGATCGGTTTGGGAAATATCGGACAGGCAGTCGCCGGAAATCTTGCAAAATCAGAAGTTCAATTTATCGTTGCTGACAGAAATTTTGAAAAAGCTCAAAAATTATCAGAAAAATGGGGAAATAAGGTTCAGCCAAATGATATTCCGGCAGCTGTAAAGTATGCTGATATCATCATTTTAGCTATCCCATTTGAAGCATTTGAAGGATTTTTAAAAGAATATTCTTCAGATTTAGAAGGGAAAATTATTGTTGATCCGTCGAATCCGATTGCTCCGGATGAAAATGGAGGCTTCAGAAAAATTATAGGAGAAAAAGAATCTGCAGGAGAGATTATTAGTTCATTTTTGCCTAAAAGTGCAAAACTGGTTAAGGCATTAGGAACTTTAGGAGTGGAATCATTAATGAAATCAGCTTATAAAACATCCGAAAAGGCAGTTTTATTTTATGCAACAGATGATGAGAGTATAAATTCTGATGCAGAAGATTTGATTACAGATATTGGTTTTGTGCCTTTAAAAATAGGAGGAATTGATCAGTCAGTCAGAATTGAGGTTTTTGGGGATCTTCATGAATTTGGAGCGTTAGGAAAACCGGTAACATTGGCCGAAGCAAAAAAGAAATTATAATGTTTACCAATAAAATTTTATCATTAATAATTTTCATGATGTCAGGTATTAATTATTTTGCTCAGACCATACAATTTGAGCGTAAAGAATTTGAAATTTCAAACGTAAAAGCTTCTGTTATTGATTTTGAAGGCGAAAAGGTGTTGAAATTAAAAAGAGATTTAAATAAAATTCCTTTTGATATCAATCATCTGGAAAAGACGGTAGATGAACCGACTTTTGTAAAATTAAAAAACAAAGATTTTGAAAACGGAACCATAGAAGTAAAGGTATATAGCCAGATTCAGGACCCTTCGCCATTTGAATTTGCTCAAGGGTTTATAGGTTTGGCTTTCTCGATTAACAAAGATAATTCTGCCTTTGAATCGATTTATTTACGACCGAAAGCGGGCAGATCTGAGCAACAGTTTGCAAGAAATCACAGTGTACAATATTATGCATATCCCGATTTTAAGTTTGAAAAGTTACGACAGCCGGAATTTAAGGGACAATATGAAACCTATGCCGATACGGGATTACAAGAATGGATCAAGTTAAAGATTGAAGTACAAAACGGCAGAGCTATCCTGTACGTAAATGATCAGAAATTTCCTTCATTTATTGTGAATGAACGAAAAGGCAATTCCAGATCCGGAAGCATAGGTCTTTGGGTGGATATCGGAACGGTAGGATACTTTAAAGATCTGAAAATCACAAGATATTAAACAGAATTATCGTTTAGTTTCCAATCTGTTAGTCATTTCGGAAGTGAAAATATTCACTTCCGAAATTTTATTTTAAACCCAGGCTTTTTTGCAAATCACTCCACGCTCCACCGTTATGAACATTTTTAAAGCCTTTTTCTTTTAAAATATTTTCAACTTTTACACTTCTTAAGCCGTGTGAACAAACTGTGATGTATGTTTTATTTGGATCAAGCTCAACATACCTTTCCCGGATTGTCCCTAAAGAAATATTTTGAGAACCTTTGATATGTCCGGTTTCGAATTCTTTTTCAGTTCTTACATCGAGAATCACAGCTCCGTTTTTAATTAATTTGTCTAAACCGTTGTCAAGTGTTTGATAAATATATACCCGGTAAACAGTATAAATTGCCAAAATAATTCCACAAAAAGTTAATATAGTTTTCATAATTTACTTAATATTTTTCTGTCGATATAAAATGTTCCAAACGGAATGATGCATGCTAGTAGGACTTTCCAGGTTGTATCTTTAAACTTCCAGTTTTGTTCAACCCCGACACTTAATGTGTTGAATAAAAACAGCAGAAATAGCGATCCATGAATGGGTCCCATCATTTTTACAAGTGAAGGATTGTCAAATCCATATTTCAATGGAACAGCTACGAATACTAACGTTAACAATGAAATACCTTCAAGAATGGCAATGATTCTCAAACGTCCGATTTTAGTTTTAAATAAATGAGTCATAATTATCTGAAATAAGGTCTGTTAGCAAGAGGAGAGAAGGGCCATGGAATCGCGATGAAAATGATGATTAATGCAATGATAAAATAAATTAACATTATTTTAAACTTCTCTTTATCAGTCGATTTTCTTTTGGAAATCGATGAGCCTATCGTAATAAGAACTATAGAAAGCAGCATCAGAGACATGTGAATTAATCCAAAAAATAAAAGATCAAACGATTCTTTCGCCTCATTAAAGTTTTTCCAGAAATATTTAATGATCGGGCTTTGAGAGTATAATGTAATTCCAAGAACCAGCTGGATATGAGCAATGGTAGCCGTCCAGTGCTGTAAGGAATTATCTGATTTTGAAAATGCTTTATTCGAAAAATATCCTTTGCAGGCTCGGAAGATTGAGTAGGCTAAACTCAATAAAACCAACCATCGGAAAATGGAGTGGAGAAAGGTAAGGCTCTGGTACATGATCAAATTTTTATGAACAGGACAAAGGTATAATAAAAACATACTAATTAGTATGTTTTTTGGTGAAAAAATTATTTCAGTGTGTCAAAATAAGACTTAAGTCCTTTTAAATAAATAAGATAAACTGATTTTGAATTTTCTAATTTTCCTAAATTTCTGACCCCCCAATATCCGGAAATAGTAAAAACTGCAACTTCTTTAGCATTCACATCCGGTTTGATGGTTCCGTTTTCTTTTCCTTTTTCAACTGCTTCAATCATGGCATTTTCCCATTGCAGGGAAAGCTGGTTTAAGGCTTTGGTGAAATCGATATTCCAGGGAGCCATTTCCTGAGTAAAATTTGAAGCAGGGCAGCCATATTCAACCTTTAAACTTTCATTTTCAATTAATAAATAATACATTAAGTTATAAATTGTATCAATTGGATTTTCAATGCTTTGAAAGGGTTTAATAAAAGTGTTTTTGAAGTTGGGGATCATGAGCTCGTTGATGATGGCAAGCCCCATTTCGTCTTTGGTTTTAAAATGATAATAGAAAGCTCCTTTTGTAACCTGGGTTGTAGCAATGATTTCGTCCACACTGGTCGTCTGATATCCATTCACATAGATCAGTTCAAATGCTTTCTGAAGAATAGTAAGACGGGTAGCTTCCGATTTTTTCATACAATTAAGACTGAAAAATTTTGTACAAAGAAACGATTTTTATCTTAATTCTTTAAAACCTCAAAAACACATTCGGAAAGGATCTTCATACAGTTTTCCATTTCAATGAAGGTTAAATTGCCAAAACCAAGCCGCATTGCGGTAAGATTTTTATTCTGGTAGAGTAAAGTTTTGGGAATGAAAAGATTATTCTGGACACAAACCCGGCTGAGCTGCATTAAATTAATAGGCTGGGTCCATTCAATCCAAATGGCAAGTCCTCCCGATGGGATTTGAAAACGAATATAATCTCCGAGATATTTCCCTAAAAGTTCTGTAAAATAATCTCTGCGTTCCTGATAGATTTTGATAGATTTTTTCAGATAACGGTTGATTTCTCCTTCATCAATCATTTCGCCCAATACATGCTCCATGACCACATCTCCCTGCCGGTCAATGATTCCAAGATGTTTACGCATTTCGATCATTAGGTTTTCCGGGGCAACAATAAATCCGGTACGGAAGCCTGGGGCAAGAGATTTCCCGAACGAACCGATGTAAATAACCATTCCTCCGGTATCTGCACTTGCCAATGGAAGGAGCGGGCTTTTGTCATAATGAAAATCATAATCATAATCATCCTCAAGAATAACAAAACCATAGGTATTGGATAGGTTCAGCAGCTCCAGTCGCCTTTGGGCACTCAGGGTAACCGTTGTCGGGTAGTGATGGTGAGGGGTAAGATAAAGCATCCTGATTTTTTGTTTCTGACAGATTTTTCGCACTTCTTCCACGTTAATTCCGTCATCATCAATGGGAATTGAAATAATATTGACACCTTTTCGCTGAAAAATCATATTCACAGAAAAATAACTTAATTCACCTACAAGCACGGTATCACCTTCGGAAAGCAGAATTTCTGAAACAATATAAATACTCATTTCTGTACTCCGGGTAATAAGAACATTATTTTTAGAAATAGGCAGTCCTCGTGACAAATTTAAGTATTGAGATAGGTTCTTCTTAAAAAATTCGCTTCCATCCTGATTATAATGTCCTATTTTATGTGCTCTTCTTTTAAGAGTAGAACTGTAAATCCTTGAATGCTGGTCTATTTGTGTTAAACGGATGTCCGGAGCACCGTCATTAAAAACATACTCACAGGTTGAGTGTTCGAAAGGATTATCTAAAATATTGGATGTTTTGAACGTAAAACCAGCTGATTTCGGATAATGATTAAGTGTATTCTGTTCGAAATCCTTCTGCAATATTTTATTTTCTTCTTTTCCGATGATAAATGTTCCTTTATTAGGACGGCTTTCTATCCAGCCCTGTGCCAGTAATTCGTCATAAGCAGAAACAATGGTATTTCTGTGTACTTCAAGAATAGAGCTTAAAGATCTTGTTCCCGGAAGTTTGGTTCCGAAGGGAAGGTAACCTCTCTGAATAGCATTAATCAATTGATTGGCGATTTGCATATAAATCGAACTGCTTGATTTTCTATCAATTTTTACAAAACTTTTATAAGGAATTTCAACCGGACTATCCATAATATTAAAACTGGCACCAATGAACCATCCGGCAATATACTACTTTTGAACCAAACAAAATATAATGGAATTTTATCAGCTTTTAGAAAAAATCGTCCAAACCAACGAAGCGCATGCCAGATGGCTGAATACACTTTCGTTTATGGAAAATGCCGGAGCTCGAAAAATATCTGCCTGTGAACATCCTTTTAAGGTTGATTTAATTCAGTTAAAACATGCAGCAGAAGAACATCGTCATGCTTATTATCTGAAAAAACAAATCGGAAAAATTAGTCCTGAGCTTTGTAAAAATTACAGAAAAGAAGAACTGCTCGCTCCGGTTGCAACCCGCCAGTATCTGCACGCTCTGGACATAAAAGCCTGCAGATATTTACAACAAGTTTTCTCTCTGACAAAAGAAGAATTGAAATATGCAGCGTATCTATTTGTGACTTATGCTATTGAAGTTCGTGCAGATGAATTGTATCCTGTTTATCAGGAAATACTTACCAAAACATCTTCAAAAATAATGGTAAAATCTATTATTCTGGAAGAAGAAGGGCATCTGGAAGAAATGATCAGTCAGCTGAATGAGTTTTCGGACGACTGGCAAATTCATGCTGAGGAAATTTTAAGCATAGAAAAAGAATTGCATGAACAATGGATTAAGGCTATTGCAGAAGAAATTTCGCAAGTAAGATATGCTTAGTCATTTTCAGCAGGCTTTAGACAAAAGGAAAGAGGAAGGGATACTAAGAATTCTTAAGCCCCCCAAAAAAGGAGTTGATTTTTATTCAAATGATTACCTGGGTTTTGCCCGAAACAGAGAATTGCAGGACCTCTTGCTCATGAAAATCATCGAAAACCCGGAAATTCTTTCCGGAAGTACGGGATCAAGGCTGATCAGCGGAAATAGTATGATTGTAACTGAAATTGAAGCATTTATAGCAAAAGAACATCAATATGAATCGGCGCTGCTTTTTCCTTCCGGTTATAATGCCAATTTAGCATTGTTTTCAACACTGCCAAGCCGTCACGATACCATTATTGTAGATGAATTCATCCACAGATCTGTTCATGATGCCTGCGCTATGTCACATGCAAAAAAAATAAAGTTCAGGCATAATGATCCTGAGAGTCTGGAAAATGTTCTGAAAAGACAAAAAAGGAACTGCTATATTGCCGTTGAAAGCCTATATTCCATGGATGGAGATGGGGCTCCTCTTGATGAAATATGTGAATTAGCAGAGAAATATTCTGCTTATTTGATTGTGGATGAAGCTCATGCTTTCGGGGTTTTTGGAAAAGGGTTGGTTAACCAGAATCAACTCCAAAACAGGGTTTTTGCGACTGTGATTACGTATGGTAAAGCCTTAGGAATGCACGGCGCAGCTATTCTAAGCAGCGAATTGATAAAGTCTTATCTCATCAACTTTGCATCTCCCTTTATCTATACCACTTCATCACCGGATTTTCATGGGATCAGCATAAAAACAGGATATGATTTTTTAGCATTAAATCAAAAAATATCAATGCATTTACAAAATAATATTAAAATTTTCCGAAATCAGAACTTGATGTCATTATCATCGGGAAATAGTCCGGTTCAGGCTGTTTTAATGCCTGATAACGAACGTTTACGTAAAATACAGCAAACCTTATTTGAAAACGGATTAATAAGTTATGCTGTTTACAGTCCTACTGTTAAAAAAGGGACAGAACGTTTAAGAATTTGCCTCCACAGTTTCAATACTGAAGAAGAAATAACAAAGCTTACCGACACGATTAAAGAATTTATATAGATATGAAATTATTTGTAACAGGTATTGGGACAGAAGTTGGTAAAACAGTCTGTTCGGCCATTTTAACGAAATATTTTAATGCCGATTACTGGAAACCGATTCAGTCAGGTGACCTTCATTATTCCGATACGATGAAAATCAAAGAATGGGTTGGGGGAGATGTATTCTGTCATCCTGAAATATATCGGCTACAATTGGCTGCTTCGCCGCATCAGTCGGCATTGCAGGAAAATGTGAATATATCCGTCAACGATTTTAAATTACCTCAAACGACAAAAAATCTTATCGTAGAGGGTGCCGGAGGGTTGATGGTTCCACTTTCTGATCAGGAATTTATTATAGATCTTATAGAAAAATTAAACATTCCCGTTGCACTGGTAGTAAGAAATTATTTAGGGTGTATTAATCACACTTTATTGTCAGTGATGGCTTTACATCAAAAAAAGATAAATCTGAAATATCTGATTCTTAATGGGGATTTTCCAAAAGATACAGAACGTGTCATTTGTAATTTTTTAACATCAGATACTGAAATTATTAAAATTCCGGATCTTAAAAAACTGGATCAGGAAAATATAGAAATGATATCAAAAACAATTAACAAAAATTAGATAATGGATAAAAAAACAAAATTGAGAAATGACTGGACCAAACAGGAAATAGAAGATATTTACCATTCTCCTTTGCTGGAACTGGTCTATAAAGCGGCAACCGTTCACCGTGAATGGCATAATCCTGAAGAAATTCAGATGTCTACTTTATTATCAATAAAAACAGGAGGATGTCCTGAAGACTGTTCTTATTGCGGGCAGGCAGCCCGATATCATACCAATATTAAAGTTCAGGCATTGTTGCCAACAGAAAAAGTCATTGAACATGCTCAAAAAGCAAAGGATAACGGCTCGTCGCGTTTCTGTATGGCTGCAGCGTGGCGTGAAGTGCGTAACAACCGTGATTTTGATCGCGTGATCGATATGGTAAAAGGAGTTAATGAGTTGGGTCTGGAAGTATGCTGTACCCTTGGAATGCTGACAGAAGAACAGGCAATTCGACTTCAGGAGGCCGGATTGTACGCTTATAACCACAATCTTGATACTTCAGAACAATATTATGACGAAATTATTTCTACCCGTACTTTTGATAACAGAGTAAACACTATCAATCATGTAAGAAAAGCAGGAATTACCGTTTGTTCAGGCGGAATTATCGGACTTGGAGAAACACATAAAGACCGGATTTCAATGCTTTTAACATTGGCAACCATGCCTAAACATCCGGAATCTGTTCCTATTAATGCACTGGCAAGAGTGGCAGGAACACCTTTGGAAAATAACCCGAAAGTAGATACCTGGGAAATGGTAAGAATGATTGCTACGGCTAGAATTGTAATGCCTTCTTCCATGGTAAGACTAAGTGCAGGAAGAGTAGAAATGACAGAGTTTGAACAGGGATGGTGCTTTATGGCAGGTGCAAATTCAATTTTTACGGGGGAGAGAGAAACACTTTTGGTTACGCCAAATCCAGGAGTGTCAGAGGATATGCAGCTGCTGAATACTTTAGGATTAAAACCAATGGTCAAAGAAAATAAGAAGGAATCATGCTCAGTTTAAAAGAAAGAGACAGGGAAGTCAACTGGCATCCCTATACTCAGATGAAAACCGCAGACGATATTATTCCGATTGTAAAAGGAAAAGGCGTTTATCTTTTTGATGAACAGGGAAAACAATATATTGATGCTGTTTCTTCATGGTGGGTGACGTTACATGGCCATGCAAATCCTTATATCGCCCAAAAGATATTTGAACAGCTGAATACTTTGGAACAGGTAATTTTTGCAGGTTTTACCCATAAGCCGGCGACCTTGCTTTCTGAAAAGCTGCTGCAGATATTACCCGACCGTCAGAAAAAAGTTTTCTACTCCGATAACGGATCGACTGCTGTTGAAGTAGCCTTAAAAATGAGCATTCAGTATACCCAGAATCAAGGGAAAAAGAAAACGAAAATTCTTGCTTTTAAAAATGCTTATCATGGGGATACTTTCGGAGCGATGGCAGTAAGCGGAAGAGGAACCTGGACGCAACCTTTTGGTGAAATGCTTTTTGAAGTTATTTTTATTGATACGCCAACTTCAGAAAATTTAGAAAATTTACAGTCCGAAATCAAAAATATAGCAGATGAAGTAGCCTGTTTTATTTTTGAACCGTTAATTCAGGGAGCTGCAGGAATGCTGATGTACAAAGCAGAAGATCTTGATCGGCTGATGAAAGCATGCAGAGAGTCGGGGATTTTAATGATTCAGGATGAAGTTTTTACCGGATTTGGAAGGACAGGAGAGCTTTTTGCAGCCAACCATCTTTCAGAAAAACCTGATATCATGTGTTTTTCGAAAGGTCTTACGGGTGGTACTTTGCCTATGGGAATTACCACGTGTACTAATGAGATTTACAATGCTTTTTTATCTGATGACCAGTCTAAAACACTTTTCCATGGACACTCTTTCACTGCAAATCCTCTTTCATGTACTGCAGCTTTAGCGAGTATGGAGCTGCTGTTGGAAAAAGAAACACAAAAAAATATCCGGAGAATTACCGAACAGCACGCTCAATTTTCAGAAGTGCTCAAAAAGCACGAAAACATTGAAAATGTTCGGCAAACCGGGACTATTATTGCATGGGAAGTTAAAACCAGCCATGAAACTTCCTATTTTAATACGATAGGAAAAGTATTCTATAAAGAATTTTTAGACAGAGGAATTATTATCCGTCCTCTGGGCAATGTAATGTACCTTGTTCCGCCATATTGCATTACCTCCGGAGAATTGGATTTTATTTATCAAAATATTATAGAAGTCGTAGAAAAATTAGCTGCAGCTCCAGTTGTTTAGGTTTAAATTTAAAATTTTATTTTTAAAATTAACCATCTGGCTGTCCAGGGCGTGCATAAAAAACTCGGCTTTTCCACAAACTTTTGCTTCTAAAAGCTGACCTGTCAATGTTGTATATCCGTCAATATGTAAATTGATCCGGAGATACAACATTGGCTTTCCGTTCATCTCTGAAATATTTCCGGAAATTTCAGATAACTCTACCAAACCATTCAGTACCTGATCAACATATTTTTGGGATATCGGATCAAAATATCGGATGCTGACGTCATTCATAAATCCTATTCCCGAAATTTTTCCGTTTTTAATTTTTTGAGTTTTGAGAAAATCTGAAAGACCGTCAATGATGCTCATTCCCTCATTAACACTCACAATATAAGTGCTTTCTATTTTCTGAGCAGACCAAAAACTGCCCTTAAAAAACTGTAGATTCATATTAATTCTTAATTGATTAAAATTTTAACATAAATCTTTCTTAATCATTTATAAATTTTTATTATTTAGTTATTTTATAGTTTATTCAACTAAACATGTGGTTATTTTGTTAAATTTACTATTTTTATAATAAAAACGTGTTTTATTTTCAATAAATGTATATAAATTTTGAATAGTAAAGAAATAATAATTTTCTATAATTATTATAGAAAATGGTACCACATCGATACCACAAATACACATATTTAATACCCGTTATTGATTGTAATCATAAAAAAAAAACAAAGTTTCCCATACATTTGAAATTCCTAGCTACAAAATAGAAGAGAAGGTTTATTTATCATCTTCACGTGGTATGTATGTGGTATTTTAATTGAGTAAAATTTTAATCATTTTTTATTTCTTTGTCTATATTAAAATTTCGTAATACATTTTATTAGAATAATTTTAACTACACGAAGAAAATTGTAAAATACATTACTGATTATTGATGAATAAAACTAAAAATAAAGATGCTGTAGACCGACAAAAATAATGTAACCTCAATGGCGAAAAAGTACATTTTTATAGATTTCAAAAAATGAGGTTTAGAGACCCAATAGATTTATTCTGTGCGAAAAAAGAACTGTAACAGAAGTTAGTAGAGATGAGAAAAATATTATGAAAAACGAAAAACCTAAATTCAATTTAGAAGATTTAAACGAAAAAATTATTGTACAAGATGAAATATTAGCATTAGCTAAACAAAATTCCCCTCGTCTTTTAAATAAATTCAGATTGGTTTATCCTGATTTTTTTGAAAAAATTTCAGCAATACAGCCTAATCTTAAAAATTCGGAACTTATTTTCTGTATTTATTTGAAATTGAACCTTACCACAAAAGAGATTGCAACATATACTTTTGTAACTCCCAAGGCGATACAAAACAGAAAAAACAGATTGCGGAAAAAACTAAATATTCCTTCTGAAACAGATATTTATAAATGGTTTAATGATATTTAAACCATTTTTTTTTTATAGTTCCAACACTGCATTGTCAAGATCATGATACAACAGCACTTTCCAATGGTTACCTATAGCTTCTTGTTGCCATTTTAATCTCAGTTCCATTGCTTTTCTGCCATCAAAATCGCTTTTATAGGCCAAATGATACTTCAAATAAGAAGCCTGAGGAAGGTCATCTGCACCATAGAAAACGGTTTCATCATTTTCGGAAATCCGGAAAATCTGCATATAAGGCGTATGTCCACCTACCACTTCGTAGGAAATTTCGTCACTTATTTTCCCCTGATCATCTTCCATCCAAGTAATATTAGGCAGCTGAATCAGCTTTTCCAGGGTATCAAAATCAAAAGAATGATTTCCTTTATTTTCCAGGGCAAAATCGAGCTCTCTCCTCTGAATGTATATTTCCGCGTTCGGGAAAGTAGGCTCAAAACCGGTTTCAGTTCTTGTTATAGACGTTTCAATATGATCTTTATGAAGATGAGAAAGCAGGAGTTTTGTAATCTGTCCCGGAAGAATATTGTTTTCTTTTAAAATTTCCAGCAGTACGACCTGACCTTTTTCATTTTTCCATCCTATTCCGGCATCCAACAGGATATAATCGTTCTCTGTAATGATCAGAAAGGGCTGAACAGACATTTTGATACCTTTAACTGTATCTTTGTTTTCATCTGTCAGAAGGGTAAAGTCTTTTACTTTATCCGTTGAAAAATTGCCTTCTTTTAATGGGATGATCTTCATACCGCAAATTTCTTGATTATTTCTAAATCTGTAAAACGTTTTTTTTCGATATAAACCATCGTTAAAACCGATAATATCAAAATTATTTCAAAACTGATTTAACATTTGTGATCAATGCCTATCAAAGAATGTAATCGATTAACTTTCGATATTTTAGAAAACCAGTAAACTCATGAAAAATCAGTCACAACAATGGTCGCGTAGAAAATTTTTAACGACACTTGGCGGAGCAGGAACCGTAATGATGCTTAATCCTCTGTTATCCTGGACCGTTTCTGAAATTGATCCGCGCGTGGCAAAAATCGTAGCCAATACTATTGGGATTGATACTCATAATCATATTGATGTTGCTCTGAATTTTAAAGAATCGCCTGGCTCTAAAGTAGATCTGAAAGGAGAAATTAAGAAATCCGGATTGTCAGCTATAAGTATGACTTTTGCCGTTGACTATCAAAAGCTAAAGAATGAAGGAGATGCATACAGCAGGTTTACTACAGGTTTGGATGAAATGGATAGAATTCTGAAGGATAATGATATTCAACGTTCGCTGAATTTATCTGATTTACAATCTTATCATCAAAAAAAGATTCCTACAGTTATTCAATCTGTAGAAGGCGGACATTTTCTGGAAGGCAAATTGGATCGCCTGCAAATTGCATATGAAAGGGGATTGCGCCAGCTTGGGCTACTTCATGATAACAACGCTTCTGTTCCGCTAGGTGATGTTTATACCAATTCTCCTCAATTTGGAGGTCTTACTTCTTTTGGTGCTGACATTATTAAAGAATGTAATGCTTTGGGTATCCTTATAGATCTTGCCCATGCTAATAATGAAACCATTAATATGGCCATTAAAAAGACTGTAAAACCTGTTTTAATTTCTCATACCGGGCTAGATTCCCAACTTGGAAAAAATGAAATGATGGCTAAAATGATGAAACCAAGGCTCATCAGTAAAGAGCAGGCAAAGATTGTTGCAGAAACAGGCGGAGTTATTGGAGTCTGGACGCATTTGGCAGAAACGCCTTTGGAATATGCGCAAAATGTAAGAGCTTTGGCAGATATTACAGGCATTGATCATGTGTGTATCGGGACAGACACAAAATTGACTCCCGCATACAGATCTCCGAATGAGCAGCAACCAAAACAAAATGAAAATTTCACAGGAAAAAAAGAAGAAAGAGTAGGTGAACGTACTAATCTTGCATGGAAAAACCAAAATGAAGGCTTTTATTTTGCCGTCGTCGATGCTTTGCTGAAAACCGGTTTTACAGAAGATGAAATAGGGAAGATCGGAGGTGGAAATTACTGCAGGGTTTTTGGTAACGCTACTAAATAATTTAAATTTCATAAATTTCAGTGTCTGTAAAGACAAAAAACTGACCTCCTTTAGGAATATTCTTGGTATCCAGACCTGTAAATTCACTGAAAGCAGGAAGCAAAAGCTGGTTTGACGTTAATACATAACAGGGCAGCCTAATATTTTTTATAGCAGAATGTAGGGTAATGCCCGGATGTATGTGTCCTGTAATTTGAAAATTCTCTATCTTTTTATCAAAATCATGAATGAAATAAAACTCATTGATTTCTATGTGCTTAGATTTAGAACTTAAGCATAATTTAGCCTCCACTGCCTGAGAAATTTTATCATGATTTCCTTCTATGAGATAAAACTGCAAATCGGGATAGCGGTTTCTCCAGTTACAAAATTCATCTACATCAGAATTGTCTCCTGCATGTAACAAATCACCTACAACTATCAATTTTTCTGGATTAAAATATGTTATCAGAATGGATAATCGGTTCAGATCATTTTTCATAATCTCATTGGCGAGTGCAATGCCATTTTTTCTGAAATGAGCTGTTTTCCCAATATGTAAATCGGATAGTATTAATGCTTTTTCTTTTTCCCAGAATGCCGCACGCTGATTGGTTATGGTGAAAATTTCGTTTTGAATAGGTATATTTTTTGTTACTATTTTCATGTTTAAATGTACAATTTAACAATTTCTGTTATTCAGAAAGTAATCATATTATTATTATTATTATTATTATTTCTCTTTTCTGGCTTGCTCTACAAGTTTTCTGATTCGTGCATCCAAATCCTCACTCGTTAAAGTCTGACGTAGGCTGTCTACTTTTATCGGGAAACTTAGAGGTGTAAACGTATTGGAATGTTTCAGAATGATTTTTGATTTTTCAATTCTTTTAAAAGCTTCCACAAGTCGCTGCTCCTGTAACTGCATATTGAAAACCTCCGTATAAGCCTGTCTCACAAGAAAATGATTGGGATCATGATCTTCCAGTACTTTAAAAATCAATCCTGCTGAGCTTTGTAAAGCTTTGTTGGAACGCTGTTGTCCCGGGAAATTTTGAATCACCATCCCTGAAATTACAGCAATATCCCTGAATTTTCTCCGAGCCATTTCTGCTGAATTGATACTTGAAATAACATCGGTCATCAGGTTTTCACGGGTCAAAATCTGATGCAGATTATCCTCATGTAACGGAATTTCTTTATCACTGAATAGCTCAAAACCATAATCATTCATTGCCATTGAAAAAGAAATAGGAGCGAGTTTTGAAATCCGATAGGCAATCAAAGCGGCCATTACTTCATGCACGAGACGTCCTTCAAAAGGGTACATAAATAAATGATAGCCTTCCCTGTTTTTAATTAATTCCACCAAAAACTCATCTTCTTTTGGAATATGAGAGCGTTCTTCCTGATTAATCAGTAAAGGATGTAAAAATTTAAGTTCTTTTTCAGAAGCTTTGGGATTCAGGGCTCCGGATAATTTTTCTCTTAAAAAATGTCCCAAATTTGAGCTTAAAGGTAATCTGCCGCCTAAATAACTCGGAGCCAAAGCTTTTCCTTTAGACAAACGGACGTACACTGTCATATCCTTTACCATTGCTACCTCAAGTACACGGCCCGCCAGGATAAATTTTTCTTCTTTCTTTAATTTTGAAATAAAATATTCCTCAACCATTCCGATGTATCCTCCGGAAATAAACTTTACTTTCAACATTGCATCGCTTACGATAGCTCCCATATTCATTCTGTGAAGCATGGCGATTTTTCTTGAAGTTACTTTAAACAGACCGTCTTCCATCACTACCACTTTATGGTATTCTTCATAACTTTTCAAAACACTTCCGCCGATGGTCAGAAAATCAAGGATATTTTTCCATTCTTCATCCGTAATTTCCTGAAATGTATAAACTTGTTTAATTCTTTCATACGTTTCCTGAGGATAAAATCCATCTCCAATCGCCAGAGTCATTAAAAACTGGACCAATACATCGAAACATAACACCTGTGGTTCCCGTGGTTCTATTACATTTTGTTTAACGGCTTCCTTCAGTGCAGCCACTTCAATAAGTTCCAAAGAGTGAGTGGGAACGCAATAAATTTTGGAAGTTTCAAAAGGAGAGTGGCCACTTCGTCCTGCCCTTTGCAAAAACCTCGCAACACCTTTTGCTGAACCGATTTGTATCACGGTATCAACAGGTTTAAAATCGATTCCTAAGTCCAAAGATGATGTAGAGACTACGGCTTTTAATTTTCCATTGCTCAAGTTTTCTTCAATCCATATTCTTAAATGTGCATCAATCGAACTGTGATGAATAGCAATTTGTCCCGCAAAATCAGGATAGGCATCCAGCAACAGCTGGTACCACATTTCACTCTGACTTCGGGTATTTGTAAAAACAATAGTAGATGTTGAATCTAAAATAATCGGGACTACTTTATCTGCCAGCTTATGTCCAAGATGTCCTGCCCATGGCAGAATTTCGACTTCATCCGGAAAAACGGAAATAATATCAATCTTTTTATGTTCTTTGGCTGTAACCTTCGTTTTTTTAATTTTATAAGGAATTAAAACCTCCATCGCTTCATCCAGGTTTCCTATTGTTGCTGTAATTCCCCAAATTTTAAGTTTCGGAACATATTTTCGGAGTTGAGAAACACCCAGTTCTACCAAAACACCGCGTTTTGAGCCCAATAATTCGTGCCATTCATCCACGACAATACTCTGCAGATTCTGAAAAAACCGCTGATGATTTTTCTGCCCGAGAAGTAAATGCAGGCTTTCGGGAGTGGCCACTAAAATTTCAGGCATATTTTTAACCTGCTGCTGTCGTACTTTGGGATCCGTATCTCCGTTTCGGACTCCGACCATCCAATCCAGACCAATCTCATCAATTGCTTCCTGCATTGCTTTTGCGATATCTTTGGAAAGCGAACGAAGGGGAGTGATCCAGATCATTTTCAGTCCTTTTTTGTATTTTTCGGGATGATTTAAGAAATCTGAAATTAAGGCTAAAAAAACAGAATAGGTTTTTCCGAAACCGGTAGGGGCAACCACAATTCCGCTGTAGCCATTTCCAAATTTTTTCCAGGTATCCGTCTGAAATTTAAAGGGAGAAATACCTTTGTCCATCATCCAGTTTTGAATGATGTTGAATCCGTTGGTATTTTCGAAAGTAGCCAAATTATTTTATTTAAGTAAGTTAAAGTCTTTGATTATGCCCAGACTGATATTCCTGAAAATGACTGTCTGGTATCAGAATTGTCCGGATGAGCAGAGTCGAAACGTTTATTGTATCAGTTTTTTTATCTCTTCCAAATCATCGATTTCATCTGCTGTTTTATCTTTTCGCCATCTTACAATTCTTGGAAAGCGTAGCGCTACACCACTTTTATGGCGATTGCTAAAGCCAATGCCTTCAAATGCAATCTCAAAAACAAGCTCGGCTTTCACGGTTCGAACGGGTCCAAACTTTTCGATAGCATTTTTGTTGACAAACTTGCTTACTTCCATGATTTCTTTATCCGTTAATCCTGAATATGCTTTTGCAATTGTGACCAGAGAGTCACCTTTTTTAACAGCAAAAGTATAGTCGGTATAATAAGCGCTTCGTCTTCCGCTTCCTTTTTGAGCGTAAATCAGAACAGCATCAATGGTCAGTGGGTTAATTTTCCATTTCCACCAGTCGCCTTTTTTTCTTCCGGAATGATAGGGTGATTTTTTTTGTTTCAGCATCAGCCCTTCGCTGTTTATTTCTCTTGAATTTTCTCTGATTTCATTTAATTCGTTCCAATTTTCAAAATCAATGATTTGAGAAAGCTTTATATTTTCAGGATCTTCATTTAATAATAGCTCTTCCAGCATGGCACGTCTTGCAGCAATTGGCTTTTCTCTCAGATCATTATTTTCGAGCTCTAAAAGATCATAGACAAATACTTCAATAGGAATTTCTGAGAGCATTTTTTTAGTTAAAGTTTTCCTGTTTAATCTTTTCTGTAATTCATTAAAATTTAAAACCTTACTATCCTTTACCGCAAGTATTTCTCCATCTAAAACAAAATTTCCGTTCATCTGTTTTATAGTTTCAGTAATTTCAGGAAACTGCTCCGTAATAAGTTCTTCACCCCTTGACCAGATAAAAACTTCATCATTTCTTTTAATGATCTGCCCACGGATTCCGTCCCATTTATATTCAATTTGCCATTCATCAGGATCACCCAATTCTTCCAGTTCTTTTTCTAAAGGATAAGCCAGACAGAATGGATAAGGTTTTGAATTGTCAGGATTAATTTTTTCGGCTGAAATAAGCTCTTTAAATGAAATTTCATCAGGCTGCCATTTTCCCATCAAACTATGGGTCAGGGTGCTTGATTCCTGATTTGAAAACTTTGTTAAAGCATTAATCAAAGTTTTATCTGAAACTCCTATTCTGAAGCTTCCGCCCAATAATTTATTGAAAATTAACCGCTCGGTATAATCCAGTCCGTTCCAGGAATTTAAAACAAAGTTTTTTTTCTCTGCATCGGTTTTGCCTTTCAAATCGATGATTTCAAGCATCCATTGAGATAGTGTACGGTCTATTTTTTCATTTGGAGGAGGGAGAATTAGTGATAATGTTTCGCCCAGATCTCCGACTGAAGAGTAGCTTTCCTGAAACAGCCAGAATGGTAATTTTGTAATTTCCAGGGCCCATTCTTTCATATAATTGGTATTGACATTTCTTTTGGGTCTTTTACCTGTAAACAAAGCGATAAACCATACTTTATCTTCATCCGGAGCACGTTCAAGATAATCGATAATGGCATCGATTTTAGCGTTGGTTTTGTTGGTGCTCTCCAGAGCATTGATTAAATCTGCAAAATGTTTCATGGTTCTGGATTTTCAATGACTTCTTTTTCTGTTACTTCCTCGTCATCATCTCCGTATAATGTTTCTACTACGTCAGATTTTATTCCGATTTCATTCAAATATTTAGAAAAAACTTCAGTTTGTCCGTGTGTTACATGAACAATTTCAGCTTCTGTAGCTTTTATGGCCTGTAACAGCCCTTTCCAGTCGGCATGATCACTCATTGGAAATCCTGCATCTGCACTTCGCCATCTTCTGGCACCACGCACCTGCATCCAGCCTGAGCAAATTGCAGTGGCGGCATTCGGTATTTTTTTGATCACGTTACTGTCCAGCAAAGCAGGTGGAACGATAACAATTTCATTCTGTATATGTTTTACATTTTCTCTGAAATCAGGAATTTCATAGTCCGGAAGGTCAATACCAACGGCTTCAAAAGCTTCATTTAATTTTCCGATCGAGTAGTGAACATGAATTTGTCCCAGTCCTTCAACTGCTTTCATGATTCTCTGTGCTTTCCCTAATGAATATCCAATGAACACTGAAGTCTTTTCATTTTCTTTATTTTTCAGCACCCAATTCTGGAGTTTCTTATTTAAATCCTCAACTTCAAGCCAGTTGTAAATAGGAAGTCCGAAAGTGCTTTCTGTAACAAATTCGTTACACGTAACCAATTCAAAAGGTGTACTTAAGCCATCATCCTGAACTTTATAATCACCGGAAATTACCGTTACGTAGCCTTTATACTCAAGACGGATCTGTGCCGAACCAATAATGTGACCTGCGGGATGCAGAGACAGTTTTACCCCATTCATATTGATCGTTTCTCCGTATTCAATACTCTGGCATTCAATATCCGGTGAGATTCTCTGATATAGGATCGGTTTTGTGAAATGATGACAAAGATATTTTTTCATTCCCCACCGCGCATGATCGGCATGGCCATGTGTAATGACTGCCAGATCAACAGGTCGCCAGGGATCAATGTAGAATTTTCCCTGTGGACAATAAATGCCTTTATTGGTAAATGTGATAAGTTTCAATGGTATGATGTGATTTGGTTTAAATTTTACAGTTCAAAAAGCTGACCAAAACGAATGTAATGGTTAAGTTTAAATTTATTATATACAAAAAAAGGAGCTGTATAAAACAACTCCACTTAATGATAATTTAAGGAATAATTTTTTCCTCTCTTAATTTTTTAAATAAATCGATGAAAGAATCTTCGGTATTCTGATAAGCTGTAAAGCCCAATTTTCTACTGTTTGTCATATCTGTCATTACTTCAAGTGGTCTTCCAAGATCGAGATCAGTGTGCCAGGCAGAAGATAATCGGTTTAGCTGCTCTTCTTTTAAATGATATTTCGAAGCGATTTCCTGCCAGGTCTGACGATCGTTTTCCAATTCTTTTTCCAGAGGCTTTATATCGTCTTTAAAACCTTCAGCTTCAATGCCGAACCAGTCTGCCAATCTTTTCCAAAGCCATTTCCATCTGAAAATATCACCATTGGCAATATTGAAAGCCTGATTTTTTGCAGATTCTGTGGTAGAAGCCCATACCATTTGTTTAGCCAAAATCCTCGCATCCGTAACATCGGAAATTCCATTCCACTGTTGTGAGGATCCCGGCCAGATAAATTTTCTTCCTGTTTCCTTACAAATACTGGCATACACAGCTAAGGTTGTTCCCATGTTCATCAGATTTCCCACAGCATGTCCAATTACGGTATGTGGTCTGTGAACACTCCAGGTGAAGCCATCTCTTTCTGATGCTTTGTAGACTTCATCTTCCTGGGCATAATAAAAATTGGGAAGGGGGAGACGGGGATGCTCTTCCCTTACAGGTGTTTCAGGTAAGGTTCCACTTTTGGCATAAGCCTCAAACGGTCCGAGATAATGTTTAAGCCCTGTAACCAAAGCGACATGTTTTACAGATTTTTTCGGAGCTAAAGCGTTTAAAAGATTTCTGATAAGCGCACTGTTGACACGAATATTTTCATCTTCTGTTTCATTACGCATCCAGGTAGTAAAATAAATGTGAGTAGGTGAAATATTTTCTAAAGCAGTTATCAAACTCTTTTCATCAAGCAAGTCGGCTTTTAAAGAGTGCAATCCTACTATATTTTCATTAGGATTTCTGGATAAACCATAGGTCATCCAACCTTGTGAAATTAATTCCTGTGCAAGATTACTTCCCGTAATTCCTGTAGCACCGACTACCAGTGCGATATTTTCTTTGTTTTCCATTTTGATAAAATTTCTTTTACAAAATTATGGACGGTAAGGCTGCAAACACTTGATCCAGATCATGGGTTTTGATTGATTTGGGTCAAGGATTTAGGATTTGGAATTACTGTTTTTTGTGATTCCAGATACATTTTAATCTTTTAAAGACAGTTTTTTTCTGACTCTGCTGATTGTTTCGGGTGCCAGACCAAGATAAGAAGCGATCAGATTATGAGGGAGCCTTTTAATAAGTTCCGGACTGTTTTGAGCCAGTTGAGTATATTTTTCTTCAGCTGTATAACCGCTTGAAACAATGAGACGGTAGTCTTTTGTTACCAGACTGTTTTGATACAGAATTCTGAAATACCGGTCCATCACCGGAATCTGCAGCATCATTTTCTCATAATCTTCACGATTGATCATCAAGAGCTCGGTTTCTTCTACAGCATCAATGGTTAGAACTGCATTTTCCTGATTGATAAAGCTGTTGAAATCAGAGATCCACCATCCCTCAAATGCAAACATGTTGATATGTTCATTTCCTTTTTCGTCTAAAAAGTAGGACTTGAGCAAACCTTTACTGACAAAAGAAAGATTTTTGCAAACATCACCTTCCTGCAATAAATACTGCTTTTTTCGCAGTTTTTTCGAAACAAAAAATGATTTCAGTTCCGTTTCCTGTGTTTCGCTTACATCAACTTTATTTTTTATATGGGCAAAGAGTACCTCAAACATCAGAATAATTTATTCAAAAATATTATTTTTCAAAATCATAAAAATTTAATCCTATTTCGGGGTCTTTTATCTTAGTCACGCTAGTGTTTAGCGGATAGAAAATAAATTCTCCTGCTCCACGGATTCTGGCATCCAAAAGATGCCCTGCCAACGCTGTATAATCTTCTCTTCCTAATGTAATATGCAGGTGCAGGGTTGGTTTTCCTTCAATTTCCGAAACATTTCCGGAGATATTGGTAACTTCCATCTGCTCATAAAAAGTTTTATCAACATAATTTTTTGTTGATGGGGTGAAAAACCGTAATGTAACCTCATTTACCGCACCAATTCCGGTAACTTCTCCGGAATGAATATGTTGGTTTTGAATAAAATCGGTCAGTGTCTCTACAATACCAGACTTATCTTTGAGGCTTACAATATAGACATTGTCAACTTTTCTGGCAGTCCAGTTATTTCCTTTAAAATTTTCTACATTCATGGTACTGATTATTATGATAAATAATAAATGACGACTTGTTTATGTGAATTCGGATTAAAAAATAATAAGCCCGGAATCCAAAGCTCAGTTTTATTGTTTTTCCGTTTTATATTTTTCATAAAACCAAAACAGGCCGAAGAGATAAAAAGAATGCAATAATTGTGCTTCAATGGCAGACCAGTTTTCAATCGAGCAGCTTCCCAGAATAAGAATACTCATTAAAACCAAAACGGAATATACTGTATATTTTATTTTAAATCCCAATAAGAGTAAAATTCCTAAAACAGCTTCCAGAACAGGCAGTATATAACTGAAAGGAACAATCAAAACTGTTGGAATAGCCGATTTTTCCATAGAAGTAACCATCCAGTCGCTGAAAGCCGAAAGCTTGGGAATGCGAACAAGTCCGTGTCCGGCTAGTGAAATAGCAATTGGTAATCGCAAAAAGAAAAATGATGTTTTAAAATCTTTCATGGTGTATTTTTTCTGTTAATTCCATCGTTTAATTAAACCTTCATTTTATTTTTCAGATAATTAATAATTCCTATGACATCATCTTTCCCGAAGCCTTCATCATGAGCAGACTGATAAGTTTCCAGCAATATTTTGGATAAAGGGAAGTCGGCTCCTGCATTTTTTGCGAGAATAATGTCTTTTAACATCAGATCAAGAGCAAAAGCAGGTTCATAAGTGTCATTAATCAAGAGCGGTGTTTTCACCTTCGTAGCACCACTGCCACTTGCACTTTCATTGATGATCTCAAGCATCTCTTTACGGTTAATTCCTAATTTATCCGAAAATAAAATCGTTTCTGCTAATCCCTGATAAATGGTTGAAATAAAGTAGTTCACAGAGAGTTTTGCTGCAATTCCTTTTCCGTTTTCACCAAGATGTTTAATTTCTTTGCCTAATTTTTCTAAATAGGGAAGTGCTCTCTGGATATCTTTTTCTTCTCCGCCGGCCATAATAATTAAAGTTCCTTCCTTCGCCGGCTTCGTACTTCCGGCAACAGGTGCGTCAATGAACGAAGCTTCTTTTATTTTAACGGCACCTGAGATTTCTTTGCTTACCTCAGGAGAAATGGTACTCATATCAATGAATAATTTGCCGGTAATATCAGATGCTAAGATATCTTCATAGACGGCCTCTACAGCATCATCATTCGTTAGCATCGTGAAAATTATATCATTATGTTTCACCAGCTCAGAAACAGAACTGCATACCACTGATTTTTCTTTAAAACCTTCCGCTTTCTGAGTTGTTCTGTTGTAAACAGAAAGCGGAAAGCCTGCTTTTTCAAGGTTTTTGGCCATCGGATAACCCATATTTCCGAGACCTATAAATCCTATTTTTTCTGTATTCATTTTTTAAAATTCTGTATCAAAAATTATTTTAAATGACTGTAAAAATCCGGTGTAGGATTAAGGCTTTTGTTTTGCCATTGATGCCAGTATGGATAAATTGGAGGAATTTCACTTGCTTTGTCCAGTTTTTCAACCTGTTCACGGGTTAGATTCCAGCCCACCGCTTCAAGGTTTTGTTTCAATTGCTCTTCATTTCTTGCACCAATAATAATGCTTGAAACCGTTGGACGCTGAACAAGCCAGTTCAGAGCAACCTGAGCTACATTTTTTCCGACTTCAGCAGCTACTTCTTCCAGTGCATCAATCGTGTTGTAGAAAATTTCTTCCTGTACAACTGCCTCCGGAACCGGGCTTCCGCCTTTTGCAATCCTGCCTTCCTGGGGAATTGGTTTATTTCTACCGTATTTTCCGCTCAAACGTCCTGACGAAAGGGGAGACCAAACAATAGCACCTACATTTTGATCTAATCCCAGAGGCATCAGTTCCCATTCGTATTCACGGTTGGCAAGCGAATAGTAAACCTGATGAGCGATGTGTCTGCTCCAGCCATATTTATCTGAAATACCGATAGATTTCATCAAATGCCAACCTGAGAAATTGGAAGCCGCAATATAACGGACTTTTCCACTGGTAACTAACTCGTCAAGAACTTTCATGGTTTCTTCGAGAGGAGTATTTCCATCGAAACCATGCATGTGATAAATGTCGATATAATCTGTTCCTAAACGTTTTAAGCTTCCTTCAATCTGCTTCAGGATATGAGTTCTGGAAGAACCCTGATTGCGTGGATTATCACCAAATGTGAAGGAGGCCTTTGTTGATAAAAGAAGTTTATCTCTTGAAATTCCTTCAATAGCTTTTCCTAAAACTTCTTCAGATTTTCCGTCAGAGTAGATATCAGCAGTATCGAATAAATTAACTCCTGCATCCAAGCAGATATTGATCAGATTTTTTGCTTCATCTGCCTGTGTGCTTCCCCAGGCTTTGAAAAAATCGCCTTCGCCACCAAAAGTAGCGGTACCAAAACTAAGAACAGGAACCTGAAGTCCCGATTTTCCTAAAAATCTATATTCCATTTTTTTGAATTAATTTTATGATGTGTATGAGATTACACAGATAATATTTATGTAGTAATTTGAATACTCAACGCATATTTTGCTTTGTGAAAAGAATTTACTGGCTTTTCAGTTTCTTCATAAACTCCATAATTGCCGGTCTTAATTCTTCAAACAAAGGATGTTGCTTATTTTTAATCATCACTTCTGTAAAAAGTTTTAGTCCCAGGGCAAATTCATGAGCCGTCTGCTCGCTCTCAAATATGTTTTTTGATTGGATAACGTCGAAAATTTTAAATATATCATCATGATTATCGAAGTCAAATTCCAAAGTTTTTTCACCTTGGGAACCATCTTTTAATGATAATTCTTTAAGTGCAAGGTGGTAAGTATTATTTCTTTTTTCCATTTTTTAGTTAAAATGATTCACTAAATCATTAATGCCTGTTAATTCTTCTTTGCTTAGATTAATCTCAATTGCTTTCGCATTTTGCACCGCCTGATCTGCATTTCTTGCACCTGCCAAAGCAATGGTAATTCCGGGCCTTTCAATAGTCCAGCGCAGAACCAGTTGTCCTAAAGTGGCATTATGTGCATCTGCAATAGGCTTTATTTTATCTAAAAGAGCATTTGTACGTTCAATAAACTCAGGCTGAAAATGTTTGTGGGTCGCTCTGTGATCTCCTTCCTGGAATTGATATCCATTATGAATTTTTCCTGTCAGCAAACCTCTTTCCAAAGGACTGTAGGCCAAAATTGATTTGTTATTTTCAATACAGTACGGTACAGTTTCTTCCTCAATTCCACGATTTACCATACTAAAAGGAATCTGATTGGAAACCAGTTTTAATGTCTTCTCTGCTTCTGTCATTTGTTGGACATTATAATTACAAACGCCTGCATAACGAACTTTACCCTGTTCCATTAACCTGGAAACCGCTTCAAAAGTTTCATCAATCGGAGTTGTAGAATCCGGCCAGTGAATCTGATACAAATCAATATAATCTGTTCCTAATCTTTTCAAACTTTGTTCACATTCGTAGATGATACTGTCTTTTCCTGCAAATTTGTATACATCGATCGCTTTTCCACTGTTATCTTGGCTGTGCATGGCAAAATCTCCTTTAGCAAGATCCCAGCGCATTCCAAACTTGGTTAAAATCTGAACTTTATCCCTGGAAATATCTTTAATTGCTTCTCCTACAATCTCTTCGCTCGTTCCCTGTCCGTAAATCGGAGCGGTATCAATAGAAGTAACGCCAACATCATAAGACGATTTAATGGCTTGAATCGCATCATTTCTATCGGTGCTTCCCCACATCCATCCTCCTGCAGCCCAGGCTCCAAAAGTGATGGCTGATACTTCTAAATCGCTGTTTCCTAATTTTCTATATTCCATGTTTTAATGATTTATTGTATGAATTAATAGTGTGTTTTTATTGAGATTTATATTATTTAACTTTCTGTCCCGCTTTATACACGGAGAAAATTTTTCTGGTATCCTTTATATTTTGTGCAGGGTTTCCATCAACAATAATAAAATCAGCTGTTTTTCCTACTTCGATGGTTCCAAAGTCTTTGTCTATTTTTAAAGCTTTTGCTGAGTTTTTTGTGGCAACACTTATAGCCTGAAGCGGACTTAAGCCAGATTCAGTCATTAACTGTAATTCCAGATGTTCTGAGAAGCCCTGTGCACGTAAAGGCATTGCCCCGCTGTCTGTTCCCATGGCTACAAGAATTCCGGCGTCATAAACTTTTTTCAGATTTTGTTTTGCCGTCTCAAAAGCTTTCATATTGGTTGCAAAGTTGGATGATTTTTTCAGGTCGTCCTGATATTTTGCCGAAGTAATCATTTCATAAACTCCCGGCTCCAAAGATTTTTTAAAAAATTCATCATTGATCCAGTCCGGTTTTTTAGCATAAATAAAAGCATATTCATCCAGAGAAAGCGTTGGAATATAAATGATATTCTTAGCCTTCATCTGAGCCAGGGTAGCATTATCTATCACTTCACTTCTTACGCTGTGCCCGATAATATCAATACCGTCTGCCACCAGTTTTTTAAGATCCGAAAGATAATATACATGTGCTGCAACCCTTAAATTCCTTTTATGAGCTTCATTGATAATCGCTTTATAGATTTCAGGCTGCATTTTAACTTTGTATTTTCCATTGAAGTCATCAACCCAGATTTTTACAACTTCCGGATTTACCTTGGTAAGACTGTCCATTTCTGCTGGAATCTGGCTTACAGATGTCGGGCGGAAAACTTTATCCATAGCAAAATCCACAGGTGGTGCTGCATTGGGAGCTCCGAAACCATACCCAGCAGAGTGAATTCTTGCCCCCTCAATCTCGCCTTTTGCAGATTTGTCTCTCAAGCCGCTTTCAAACAGGAGAGGACGATCTGTTCCCATTACCATAACATTTAAAACACCATAATCTTGATATTTTTTAAGCTGAGAAAGAATATTTTCTTCTGTATAATTTTCAGGTTTTGTTGTAGTTCCTTTTAAAGTCCCGATATGCGAATGGGCTGAAATTAAAGCTGGAATGATGGTTTTCCCTTTTAAATCAACAATTTTAGCCTCTTTATCAGAAATATTATTTCCTATCTGAACAATTTTACCGTCTTTAATAAGGATTTTTACATTTTCAACAGGATTTCCGCCATTTCCATCGATCAGGCGTAAATTTTCAAGGAGTAGGGTATTGTTTGATTCTTTATTTTTCTGGCTGCATGAAAAAAGGAGCAGGCTTACCAGTACAGTTCCGGATATTTTCTTTAGGATTTTCATAATATTATATTTTGTTGATTGCTTCGATGAAACAGGATAAAATTGTTTCAAACGATATTTTTTGATGGATGAATCAAGGTTTATACAAATTTTGCTAAAAAAAATCGATTTTAGCTTGTAATAATCGTTTAACATATTGTAAATTTCGAATATGAAACGAAAACAGTTTGAACCTTTAGAAATCGATACTTTTGAAACTTCTGTTTTTCCATTTCCTAAGCATAGTCATACATACTATGAAATGATTTACATCTTTAAAGGCTGTGGAAATCATCACATCAACAAAATTATCGTACCTTATAAAGCTGGTGATCTGTATCTGATTTCCCCTGATGATGAACATTTTTTTGATATTAAAAAGTCGACTAAATTTTGTTTCATTAAGTTTAACGACAGTTATTTTGAGAATAATAAACATCTTTCTCCGGATAGACTCACGACGGCTTCTCCCGCAGAAATCATGCGCAACTCTCTTTTAAAAGAAGAAAAGCTGATATTTGATGAGCCCTGCAAAACTATTCTAAGAAAAACAGTTGAGAACATTACTGAGTACAATGATTTTCATAAAGTTTCAGACTCTCCGATCATATTTTTTCAGGTTTTATCTCTGTTTGGACTGATCCGTGAGGCTGCCGCCAAATTTTTGCATGTAAAAGTTGATCATCAAACGCCTAAAAAGGATGATCTTATTTCTTATATTCATCAAAATATTTACAGTCCCGAGCTCATCAGAATTTCTGTAATATCCAGGCATTTTAATATTTCAGAGACGTATTTTGGGGCTTATTTTAAAAGAAATTTTGATGTTTCTTACCGAAAATATATCACGGATTATAAACTTAAATTAATTGAAAGAAGAATTCAGTCCGGGCAGGTCACGATGAAACAGATTGCCTATGAGTTCGGGTTCACCGATGAAAGTCATCTCACTAATTATTTTAAAAAACAAACCAATACGAATCCGAGTGATTTTAAATTTCAGCACAGGATATAAGCCGATATGGTTAAATTTCATATTCCAAAAGTTTTAAAAACAATAAAACTTCCCGAAATTTGCAGCAAATAAAAAGTAATGAAGATCATAGATATTGAAAGCTGGAACAGAAAGGAGCATTTTGAATTTTTCTCAAGAATGGCAAGTCCGTATTTTGGGTTTACCACTGAAGTAGACTGTACAAAAGCGTACGACAAAGCTAAAGAAAACGGACATTCTTTTTTTGCAACATACCTTCATAAATCTATGGTTGCCATCAATGCGGTACATGAGTTAAAACTTCGTATCCTTGATAATCAGGTCGTTTTATATGATGCTATTCATGCCGGAACAACGATTGGCCGTCCAGACGGGACTTTTGGTTTTGCATTTATTCATTTTTCTGAAGATTTTGAGGTTTTTAATGCCGAATTGCAAAAAGAAATTGAAGAAGTTCAAAACTGCTCGGGTATCAGAATGAATAATGGCGAATTGGGTAAAGATCTGATCAGACATTCAACGATTCCATGGAATTCTTTCAGTGCTTTACTTCATCCTACACCACTTGATAAAACAGAATCTGTTCCGAAAATTACATTTGGGAAATTCAGCTTGCGCGACGGTAAAAAGTTTTTACCTGTTTCAGCAGAGGCTCATCATGGATTAGCAGACGGCTTTCATCTGGCTAAATATTTTGAAGAATTTCAAAGACAGCTTGACCAATAGGAAGTAAATTACGGAAAACCGTAAAGAAAATTTTTCATTCTTATCTAAATTTGATTGTAAATATATTAGTATCTTAGAATTTGATTTTCATGATCAGAACACTAAAACTAATAGCAACTTTAATTCAATTTTATTTAAGAAATGTCAGGTCATATCCCACCTTATGAAGATGATGATTTTATTATAGATGTATCCGGAAATGATGATACTCCGATTGATTTTGGACATTCTTCTTTTTCGGAAACTGTTAATGCTTTTCAATCGCCTGTTGCCCAGCAAAATACAAACAGAAACAGTCCGGATTTCTGGAAAGTAGGAAAAAAATATACACGTAAACTTAATCTTTCAGAAAAACAGATTATCATTCTGGATCAATTAAGCTTTGCAGAAAATGTTTTCAACGAAATTGAGTATTGTAAGGTTCAAATTTTAAAACAGTTTTTAAGAACGATAGAATATCTTCATGAGAATTGTATTCCTGTTAATAAATCATATGCCACAGTAATCGATGAATTATCAGAAATTATTGTGGCTCTTCAGTATAATTATAGAAGAGAAAGTTTAAATTATAAATACACCTACAATTCAGTTCAGGAGGAAATTTTCAATCACATTCTCAAACTATGTGAAAATAATGTCCGGGAATTTTATGGAATAAAAAGAAAAATCAATACTGATTTTAAGTATACAAATCCTGATATTCTCAATAAATATCACAAAAAGATCCTTTCAAAAGTAGAAGCTTTCCTGAGTGAAAATCAGCACCAGATCCTGGATGCCGATGCCAAAACCAATATTATTCTCAATGAAAATAATACCAACCGATGGAAAGCTAAATTCGAATTGATTAAAGGAGACTACACGAATCCTTTGGCTTTTGAAAGAGAAATTTTCAGATTGACAGATGTAAATATTAAAAATCCGTCTGTTGATTCTATTTTTTTTGAGGCTTCAAAATTTGCCGCTGAGCTTGATAAAAACTGTTCATTAAGGCTATATATTCATTATTTGGACAGATCTTTACAGATCAAATCTGATAACAGGCAACTGACTAAAACAATTCAGAAAAGCTTATTTTCAACAGGTGAGCAGATCAAAGATTTTGAAAAAATTCTGAATGATTTTATTGCTGACAGAAATTTGGAGAAGGCTATTGAAGCAGTCAATCATTTGTATCTTCCTAAAAGAAAAAAAATTATCATTGACCGAGATGCTATTGAAAATGTTCAGAAGCTTGACTCAGAAGTATCCCGAAAACTGACAGACCTGCTACGTGATGATTATGAAGATGAAAATACGGGCATTACTACCGATGATGCAAAAAATACAGACGAAATTACTTTTAATATAGAAAATAAAAATCAAGAAATACAGGTTTCAAAATACCTTGAAGAATTCAGTTTTACGGCGATACAAAAAGAAATTTTGGAGTTATTTGAAAAGCACAGTTTTACAATACTTCAAACTGATTTTTCGGATTTTATCAAATCTAAAAGCCTGTTTACAGGCTCAACTATTGATGCCTTAAATGATACCTGTTATGAAACATTGGATGATATTTTAATCGAAGAAGAAGATGAATATTATACTATTAACCCCAATTATTACAAAAAACTTTTAAATCATGATTGATCATATTAAACCTAAGGAAGCGACATCAATTATTAACTCGCTGATTGGCGGTGTGGTTCCCAAAATAGGTGTACAACATATCACAGTAGGACGTTCCGAAGAGGTGAATGCCTTTATCAGCTCTCTTGAAGACGTAAAAAATGGACACAGCATCGTCAAATTCTGGATCGGAGATTTCGGAAGCGGAAAGTCTTTCATGCTTCATCTTTTAAACACGGTGGCTTTAAAACAGAAATTTGTTGTAGCCAATGCAGATTTTACGCCAGACAACAGGCTCTATGCCAACGATGGGAAAAGTGTGATTCTGTATGCTGCCATTATGGATAATATTGCAATACAGACGAAACCTGAAGGTGGCGCTCTGCAGACTTTACTGGAAAAATGGATCGAACAGGTCATCACAAAAACAGCTGAAGAGAATAATATTTCGTTATCGGAAATCCGAAATGAACAATATTTAGGGCTGATTCAAAATTCTATTATGAAAACTGTTAATGAAATTACAGAAGTTGGTGGCTTTGATTTTGGATCTGTGATTGTAAAATATTACGAAGGATATATCAAAAATGATGAATTATTACGCCGAAATGCCTTAAAATGGTTAAAAGGAGAATATAAAACAAAAACTGAAGCAAGACAGGACCTGGGTGTTCGCGAAATTGTTAATGACTCCAATTATTATGATATGCTCAAAAACTTCTGTAAGTTTTTCGTAAGTATGGGCTACAGTGGTTTTATGATCAATCTGGATGAGGCGATCAATCTCTACAAAATTTCTACGGCTGCAGTTCGCGAAAAAAATTATGAAAAGATCTTATCTATTTATAATGACTGTTTTCAGGGGAAAATTTCCAATTTTTTCATAAACTTTGCCGGGACAAAAGAATTTTTGGAAAACGAAAGGAGAGGGCTCTTCAGTTATCAGGCTTTAAAATCAAGATTGGAAACGAATAAATTTGAAACGCTGGAGATCCGAGATTTTGCCCAGCCGGTTATTAAATTAACTCCACTTGACCATAATGAAATTTTTGTTCTGCTTAAGAAATTAAAACTGATTTTTGATTTTAACTATAAAACAGAAAGTAATATTTCGGATGATGAAATTTCTTCTTTTATGGAAGAAATGTTCAATAAACCCGGGGCTTCAGAATTTTTGACTCCAAGAGAGGTGATCCGCGATTTTTTGAATATTTTAAACATTCTCAGACAAAATCCGAATGTCGACAAAAGACAGCTTTTCGGAGAAATTGAAATTTCTGACGAGAGACCGGATGAGAAACCTTTTGAAATGAATACGATTGAAGAAATATGACATCATACGACATGCTTTCTGCACCCATCAGGAAATATATTTATGATAAAGGTTGGGGCAGCTTAAGACCGATTCAGGATGCTGCGATTCAGAGAATTATATCTACAGATAGCAATTATGTTTTAATATCAAGAACAGCTTCAGGTAAAACTGAGGCTGCTTTTCTGCCTATTTTATCGAAAGTGAACTTTAAAGAACAAGGCGTAAAAGTGCTTTATATTTCACCTCTGATTGCCTTGATTAACGATCAGTTTCAGCGTGTTGAAAAACTTTGCGAATATTTGGATGTTCCGGTTACAAAATGGCATGGAGAAGCGGCAAAAGGAGCTAAAGAAAAACTACTTAAAAACCCTGAAGGTATTGTACTCATCACTCCTGAATCTCTGGAAGCTATGTTTGTAAATAAACCGTATAATATTAAGCATCTGTTTGCAAATTTAGAATATGTGGTGATTGATGAGATTCATTCTTTTCTGGGTTCGGATCGCGGAACTCATTTGCAGTCTTTATTAAGCCGTTTGCAGCAAATTAACCATAAAAAATTCAGTATTGTAGGGCTTTCGGCAACAGTAAGTGATGTGAATAAGTATATTGAATTAAAAGAATTTCTTGGCGATTCCGAAAATACAAAAATCATTCGGGATAAAACTCCAAAACCAATCAATGCGGTTTTTAAATATTTTGAAGGCAGTTCTACAGACGACCTTCCTTCTGATCTTTTAAATGATTTATATTTAAACACAAAAAACAGCAAAACTCTTATTTTCCCAAATGCACGGGGAAGAGTGGAAGAAGTTGCTGTAAAGCTTAAAAAAATTTCTGAGAAATTTAGCGGACATCAAAATTATTTTTCTCATCATTCATCTGTAGATAAAGAGGTTCGCGAATATGTTGAATTTTTTGCGAAAAATAGCTCGGTTCAGAATTTTTGTATTTCTTGTACTTCAACATTAGAATTGGGTATCGATATTGGAAATGTAGATGAAGTGGTACAGATTGATGCAACACACAGTATTGCCTCTTTAATCCAGAGAGTCGGACGTAGTGGAAGGCGCGAAGATAAAGAAAGTAACCTTTTTCTATACGCAACAGATCCCTGGAGTTTATTGCAGTCATTAGCATGCTGGCTTTTGTATCAGGAACAGTTTATTGAGCCTATTTCCGTAAATAAAAAACCTTTTGATGTGCTTTTACATCAAATATTATCTATTGTAAAGGGAAAGTCGGGAATTATTCTTTCAGATCTTGTAAAAGAAATGACAACAAATTCAAGTTTTTCAGCTATTTCACAACAGGAGGTAGAAACGATTATTAAACATCTTGTTGATATTGATTTACTTGAAAAATTAGGACATGAATATATTATTGGCATTGCGGGCGAAAGACTTGTGAATAACAAGGATTTCTATAGTCTTTTTCAAACACCTGTTTTCTTTAAAGTATCTGGTCAGGGAGTGAAAATCGGTGAGCTGCCGTTATCTCCTCAGATACGGATTGATGAGAATATTTATTTATCTGCAAAAATCTGGAAAATAAAAGATATTGATTTTGAAACAAAAAAAATAGAAGTTATCCCCGCCAAAGACGGGAAAAAGCCAATGTTTTCCGGTGATCCGGCAGATACAGCACACAAAATCAGAGTTAAAATGCTGGAGATTATATTTTCGAAGGATAATTATAATTTTTTAGATGTTTCAGGTCACGAAATAATCTATGCATTAAGAAAATATTTTTCTGTTTTTGAGGTTAAAAACCCGGAGACCGACAGAATTATACAAAATGGGAATACCAACAGTACTTTTTACACTTTTGCAAGTTCAAAAATAAATAAAACATTAAGTTTCATATTAGACAGACTTGGAATTGAGAACCAACTCCATGATAGCAGCAGCAGTCTGAGGATAAAAATTACGGATGGCAGTTTTGCAGGGACTTTAAAAGATGTTAATTTAAATAATGTCGATCTCAGTCAGATGTTACAGCAGCTTTTAGCAGAAAATCCGGCTATGATAGATTTTTCAAAGTGGGGGAAATATCTTCCCGTACAATATCAGGCCGAGCTTTTAAAACAAAATTACTTTGATTTTGAAGGTTGTAACAGTTTTCTGCAAAATCTGAACTTTATAGAAAATTAAAAGAATAGCTTTAACAGATAATTGTTAAAGCTATTCTTTTCTATATTAAAATGAGACTACCAGTTGCTCAATCCGTTTTCTAAGGCTTTTGCATAGTTTTCTTCATCAAAAGAATATAAATCAGGAGATTTATGGGCCCCGCCACGTCGTTGCTCTTCTAATTTTTTTAAGATTCCCAAATTTTTAATTTTTCGGTAAAAATTTCCTCTGTTCAACTCTTTTCCTAAAATCGCTTCATATAATTTCTGTAATTCTGAAAGTGTAAATTTTTCAGGTAAAAGATTATATCCGATCGGTTTATAAGAGATTTTCTCTCTTAATGTTAAAAGAGCTTTTTCAATAATTTCACGGTGGTCCATTGCCAGTTCGATTTCAGAAAGCTGGCTCATATAGATCCAGTCACACATTTCACTGAATTCATCAGGAATTAAATTAAATCTCGAAGGATTATACAAGGCATAATAGCCTACGGAAATAAATCTTTGCTTATGAAAAAGTGTTTCATCAAAATCTTCAAAATAAAATTCACTTCTGTTCTTTTTTCCAAAAACACCAAATTCTTCAAGATAAACATCCGTTACTCCTGCTCTGTCTTTTAAAATTCTCACGACCGCTTCATCCAGATCTTCATCCTTTCTTACATATCCTCCCGGTAGTAGCCATTGTTTTCTATAATTCATTTTTATAAGTAAAACTTTAAGCTCGTTCTGCTCAAATCCAAAAATCACGGGATCAGCGGAAAGGTGAGGGATAAAAATTTCCTTAGCCTCAATTGATTTTTTTAAAAGTTGTTCTTTAGAATCCATTTTGTTTTTTGAAAAAACGTGTTCTTACAAATTTAGTGATAAAAATTTTGTCAGACATCCAAAAACGACTTCTTGAAGCTATTTTTGGGAGCTATTTTAATTGATTTTTATCATTGATTCAATATGAAACAATGAAATTTATAAAAACACAAAACAGTAAATTTCTGATAATTAGCTTTTTATAATGGATGTTAAATTTTATTAATATTTTTTTGGCAGATTGAAACAGAAAATGTAGTATTGTAATGCTTCGTAATGAAGCAATAAGAAAACAACACTAATAAAATGAAAATTACTTCGAAAATACTCTTTCCTGAGAGTATATATTCTTCAGTACAAGTAGATCTCTGATCAACAATACCAGCTGAATGAAAATAAATGACAGAAATATCATTGTTCTCATTCTTAGGCGGATGCGATGAATAAAGGAGCTGTATTAGTTTAAAAAATCCGGTACTGATTTTAAAAATTATAAAATTCATTCAAATAAAATTTGAGTGCAGGATATTTCTATGTTTTAAATTTTTAAGACAAAATATTTTAAAATATTGAAAAACAATTATTTATAATAAAAAAGGAAACTAACAGAAGAAATTATAGAAACTAAACAATGAGAAAATCAACATTAAAAATTTCAGCACTGGGCATTGCTCTTTTCTGTTCAAACCTTGCTTTTGCACAGAAAGACAGTCTTACTGTACAGGATTCTGTCAGATTGCAGGAAAAAATAAAGACCAGCAATTCAAAAGAAGATAATAACAGAAATGTAATGCTGAATGCTGCCAATAATACCAGTCCGAGAGATGTGAATATCGGACTTCCATCCACAGTTGGCGGAATTACTATTCTTGAAAATGATCTTCCTGCAGTTTATTTTTTCTGGCCGGAGCTTCCCAATAAAACATGGAGACAAAGTGTAGGTCTGGAGAAAACTGGACTGCTGAAAATGGATCAGCTGGCTAATACAATGGGGGATCTTGGTTTTGCCGTCAATTCTTATTCTCAGACAGGAACAAAGGATTTTAAACTGAAAGGAAAATTCACCACAAGTACTTTCGGATGGCTTCAGGGAGATGTAAATGCCTCAGGACCGATTTCTAAAAACGGATGGACCTATACTGTGGGGGCTTTTGCAAACTATGATCCAAGCACTTTCAAACTTGGTTTTGCAAGAAATGTAGACGAGACGAAAATCTTCAGAGCTGGGGTTACGAAATATTTTAATAATGATAAAGGAAAGATCTCAATTCTATATAAATATGCAGATTCTTATAATGTAGGAAACTACGCAGTTTTTCAGTATGGGGAAAACGGAAAAGTGACTGAGCTTGACAATTTCAGGATCGGAAGAGATTCATATGTTGTAAACGACGGAAAAATCAAAATGAAAGATATTCTGTCCGGAGAAACATATTGGGCAAATATGGCTGGCAACGACAACAGAAATACGTCTCACAACATCGATATTTTCGGTAATTATTTATTAAACAACGGCTGGAATTTCAAATTCTCAACAAGAGCACATTTTGCAACGGCAAAATCATCAAATATTATCCCTTTAAGTATTTTCAATGCGGATCCATCTGCAGGATATACGATAGCTTCCACGGGACAGCCATATTCCGGAGCTGTTGGTACCCAGCTGGCAATGCACACGCCGGCAACTCCGATCACCAATATTGCAGGAAGATTTTCATTAAATAAACAAGTAGGAAATCACAACGTAACGGTGGGAATTTTAGAACAATATTATAACATTGATAAATTCACATCCAACAGATCTTTCTTTTTTCAGACTGTTGAGCCACAGCCACAAAGACTGATTGGGCCAGCAACTGATGCAGATGGCTTTTATAACTATAATGCAGGAGGTGAATTTCACAGCGGAACCGAAAACAAACTTTCAGTATATGCAACCGATGAGTGGAAAGTATCAGACAACTTTAATCTGAGCTATGGCTTACATTTAAAAAATCATATCATAGACGGAGAATATTCTTTAACTCCGAGAACGGTAGGCTTCAATTTTACAGATCCAAGCCAGTTTAATCATATCAGTCAAAGCTTTTTCCAGATTAATGGTAGCTTAAATGCAACCTATAACATCAGTAAAAATTTCGGAGTAATTGCCAATTTATTGTATACGGAAGAAAACAGAAGACTGGAAAGTTATTCTCAGGCTTTTGAGCCCAATACAAACAAAATTAAAAGCCCACTCGGAGCATTGGGAGTTTTCTGGAACACAGATTACATTCAGTTGATTTCTCAGGCTACTTACCTTAAAAAGAATAATAACCTTAACCGATATAATCTAGTTAATCCAGCCAATACAACACAGGCTCAGAACGTTACTGTTTACTATGATATCCAGACGATCGGATGGACGACAGATTTTGTGTTGAAACCATTTAAAGGATTTAATCTTCATTATCTGATTACATTACAGAATCCTGTATATAAAAAGTTCAATTTCAACGCATTCGGAACAGATTACGATTACAACGATAACAATGTTTTGGGAGTCGCTAAAGTTTTAATGGAAATCGACCCTGGTTATACGGTTGACAAATGGAGATTCTGGGCGAGCTTCAGATATTTCTCAAAACAGTACGCCAACCTTACCAACGCTTTATACTTCGCTCCAAGATGGGAAACTTTCGGTGGGGTAAGTTATACGGTTAACAAAAATATCAACCTTGGCGCAACAGTGATCAACTTCCTGAATCAAAGGGGAGCAAGCGGTACCATCAACGGTGCTGAATTAATTACAGATGCCAGTCCATATTACGGAAAACTATTGACAGGAACATACATTATGCCGCTGACAGGACAGTTTTCAGTAAGCTTTAATTTTTAACAGGAAGAACAATGAAAAAGACAGTTTTAAGTATTGCAGTTTTGTGTTTTGGAATCTCAGTTTCTGCACAAAATATTCATCAGATAAAAAACAACAGCGGACCCGTTTTAGGATATTCCGAAGAATCGGGAGTGAAAATTCTTGAAGTTGCAGGAAAGAAATTTAAGGATTTAAATAAAAACGGAAAACTCGACAAGTATGAAGACTGGCGTTTATCTGTAGAAGAAAGAGCAAAAGATCTGGCTTCCAAAATGTCTGTTGAACAGATCGCCGGTTTGATGCTTTACAGTGCTCACCAGGCAGTTCCGGCTCCGTCTGAAGGTTTCAGAGCGGGAAAATACAATGGTAAATTTTTCAGCGAAAGCGGTGCCAATCCATGGGATCTTACCGATCAGCAAAAGAAATTTTTAAAAGATGACAATCTTCGCCATGTTCTGGTAACCACTTTACAGTCACCGGAAGTCGCTGCAAAATGGAATAACAATTTACAGTCTTATATAGAAGGTCTGGGGCTGGGAATTCCATCCAATAACAGTACTGATCCGAGGCATTCTGCTTCTGTTACTGCTGAATTTAATGAAGGGGCAGGCGGGCAAATTTCTCTTTGGCCGGATGGATTGGCCATGGGAGCTACTTTTGATCCTGAACTGGTCAGAAAATTCGGAAATATTGCTGCCCAGGAATACCGGGCGTTGGGAATTTCTACCGCCTTATCTCCGCAAATCGATTTAGGGACAGAACCTCGCTGGTACAGAATTGCTTACGTTTTCAGCGAAAGCCCTGAATTGACTACTGATTTAGCAAGAGGTTATATCGATGGTTTCCAGACTTCTTTTGGAAAAGATGTGATTAAAAATGGCTGGGGTTACAAAAGCGTTAATGCAATGGTAAAACACTGGCCGGGCGGTGGTCCTGAAGAAGGAGGTCGTGACGGTCACTGGGCCATGGGAAAATATGCCGTTTATCCGGGAAATAATTTCCAAAATCATGTGAAACCCTTTACAGAAGGAGCTTTTAAATTAAATGGCGGAACCAAAGAAGCATCTGCAGTAATGCCTTACTATACAATCAGCTTTAACCAGGATACCAAGAACGGTGAAAATGTAGGAAATGGATTCAGCAAATATTTAATTACTGATCTTTTAAGAGGAAAATATGGCTATGACGGAGTTGTATGTACCGACTGGCTGATTACTGCTGAAGAAGGAAAAACTCCAGGAACTTTTGCGGGAAAGCCCTGGGGTGTTGAAAAACTGTCAATTGCAGAGCGTCATTACAAAGTACTGAAAGCCGGAGTTGATCAGTTTGGAGGAAATAATGATAAAGGACCTGTTCTGGAAGCCTATCAAATGGGCGTAAAAGAACATGGTGAAAAATATATGCGTACACGCTTCGAGCAATCGGCTGTTCGTCTGTTAAAGAATATTTTTAGAACCGGATTATTTGAAAATCCTTATGTAAACGTGGAAGAAACCAAAAAGATCGTAGGAAATCCTGAGTTTATGAAAGCGGGATACGATGCACAGGTAAAATCTATCGTTATGCTTAAAAATAAAGCGCAGGTTTTACCGATTAAAGAACGCAAAACGGTATACATTCCGAAGAGATATTCTCCCGCAACATTCAACTGGTGGGGAGTTTACACGGCTCCGTCTTTAGATTATCCCGTGGATTTAGAATTTGTAAAAAAGCATTACAACGTATCGGATGATCCTGCAAAAGCAGATTTTGCCATCGTATTTGTTCAAAGTCCGCACAGTGAAGAAGGAGGCTACAGCGATGTTGACGTAAAAGATGGCGGAAACGGATACCTTCCGATTTCTCTTCAATATCAAACCTATACGGCAACAGATGCCCGTGAAAAAAGTATTGCAGCAGGAGATGCGGTGGTGGCACCAACGGTTAAAGACAGAACGTTCAGGAATAAGACGAGTACCGCCACAAATTTCACTGATTTATTGAATATTGAAAATACTTATAAAGCAATGAATGGAAAACCTGTCATTGTTTCTGTGACCGCTTCAAAGCCAATGATTTTCTCTGAATTTGAAAAACATTCTGACGGTATTTTAGTGAATTTCAATGTTTCCAATCAGGCTGTAGTGGATATTATCGCAGGAAAATATGAGCCATCAGGATTATTGCCGCTTCAGATGCCTGCCGATATGAAAACAGTGGAAACTCAGAAAGAAGATGTTCCGTTTGATATGATTCCTTACAAAGATTCGGAAGGTCATGCCTATGACTTTGGGTACGGGCTAAACTGGTCAGGGGTTATTAAAGATGCTAGAACACAGAAATACGTGAAATAATTCAATAAAAATTAAACCACAAAAGAATATAAGAATTTAAAATGTCGAAAGTACTAAAGTTCACATAAGAAGAAAATCAAAGATTTTCAAAAAACGTAAGTGTACTTATCAACAGCATGGCTTTTAACTTTATAACTACTTAAATGTAAGTGTTTTGGGTTTTTTGTGGTTAAAAAATATTTAAAACTAATCGAAATGAAAAAATTTATCATAGCAGGTGTATTCCTTATCGGAATCAACAATATACAGGCTCAAAAAAGTATCCCGTTATACACTGGTAAAGCACCCGGAACAGAAAGCTGGAAGCAGAAAGAAGCACAAACGTATTCGGATCTGTTTAAAACAGAGGTTGTTTACAATGTAGCACAGCCTTCAATTTTGGTTTTCGAAGCCGACAAAGCTAAAGCAAATGGTACAGCCATCGTTATTGCTCCGGGAGGTGGTTTTCAAAGTTTATCGATCAACAGAGAAGGGATTGATCTCGCAAAAAAACTCGCTGAAAACGGAATAACAGCCATTGTTTTAAAATACCGTTTACTGGAAACAAAATCCAACGATCCTGCCCGTGAAATGATGGAAAATATCAAAGACAGAAAAGCTTTTGACGCTAAAACAGCTCCGATCAAAGTAATGGCAGGCGAGGATATTAAAACCGCTATCTCTTATGTAAGAGCTCACGCTAAAGAATTAAATATTCAGACTGATAAGTTAGGTGTAATCGGTTTCTCAGCCGGAGCAAGTGTCATTTTAGAAAGTGTACTTCACAGTAAAGAGGCCTCAACCTTACCCAACTTTGCCGCATCTATTTATGGTGGTCCCAATGAGGATATTTTGAATTCAAAAATTCCGGGATCAATACCGATGTTTATTTGTGCAGCGACTGATGATCAGTTGAAACTAGCTCCAAAAAGTATTCAGCTTTACAATAAATGGCTGGATGCCGGACAGCCTGTAGAACTTCACATGTATGAGAAAGGAGGTCATGGCTTCGGAATGGGAATTCAGAATTTACCTGTCGACAAATGGTCGGATGTCTATTTTGACTGGTTGAAATTCCATAAATTTTTATAATTCTTATCATGAAATCAGTATTTTTTAATATAGTTTCTTTATTCGCAGCAGTATCTGTTTCGGCGCAGAATACTGCTGTGATTTCTGAAATGGACCCATTTGTAAAATCTCGTTACAGAGTGATTGTCGACAATGATTTTGGTGGTGATCCGGATGGATTATTTCAATTGGTTCATCAGATTCTTTCGCCATCAACAGAAATTCGGGGCATTATCGGTTCTCATTTAAAGCCGGGAGATCCGTTTGATTCATCTACAATTACCGCAGAAAATGCAGTGAAAAAGGTGAATGAAACCCTTACGATCATGAATCTTAAAGACAAATTTAAAATTTATCAGGGTTCAAATGATCAGTTAAAAGATCTGAAAACACCACAAATCTCAGCCGGAGCTAAAGCCATTGTTGCTGAAGCGATGAGAACAGATGTAAAAACGCCACTGTTTGTCGTATGTGGAGCCGGATTAACAGAAATTGCGAGTGCCTATCTGCTGGAACCGAAGATTGCTGAAAAAGTAATCGTTGTATGGATTGGCGGTCCTGAATATCAGGATCTGGCAACTCCACCACCGAATTTCACCCCTTTAGAATACAATCTTGGGATCGATATCAAAGCGGGACAGGTAGTTTTTAATCAATCTGATCTAAAAGTATGGCAGATTCCGAGAAATGCTTACCGACAGGCATTAATGTCGTATGCAGAACTGATGACCAGAGTAAAGGCGGAAGGGAAAACCGGAGCGTATCTGTCAAAACAGATTGAAGACCTTATGGAAAGAACCCAGAAGTTCAATCTTCAAATTGGTGAAACTTACATTATGGGAGATAGTCCGTTGGTTCTGTTAACCGCTTTACAATCGTCTTTCGAAGCCGATCCGTCATCAAGTCAGTATGTATTAAAGAATGCTCCGAAAATCAATGATAACGGAACATATGAATACAATCCGAACGGAAGAAATATCAGGATATACAACAACTTAGATATCCGACTGATGTTCGAAGATTTTTATGCTAAACTCAAATTATTTAATTCAAACAGATAAAATATGAAGAAGAACCAATCTGCATTGATCAAACTTGTTCAGAAAGCCAAAAATTCAGGATTATTTCTTGTGTTACTGGCGACATCAGCAGTTGCAAATGCTCAGCAAAATACTCAGACCATTACGGTAAATGGTCAAACCTTTAAAGATTTAAATAAAAACGGAAAATTAGATCCCTGGGAAGACAGCCGTCTTTCTGTCGATAAAAGAATTGATGCCATCGTCAAACAAATGACGAATGCTGAAAAAGTTGATTTGCTGATCGGAACAGGAATGCCCGGAATTGAAGTACTGACAGGACCTGTAGGAGATTCTAAACAGGGTCTTGTTCCGGGAGCTGCGGGAGGAACAGCCAATTTTGACAGATTCGGGATTCCTGCGACAGTAGTTGCCGATGGTCCTGCAGGGTTAAGAATAGCTCCGACCAGAGATAATGATTCAAAAACTTATTATGCAACGGCCTTTCCGGTGGGAACAGCATTGGCTTCCACCTGGAACAAAACCTTACTGGAGCAGGTGGGAAAAGCCATGGGAAATGAAGTAAAAGAATATGGCGTAGATGTCCTTTTGGCTCCGGCTTTAAACATTCACAGAAACCCGTTGAACGGAAGAAATTTTGAATATTATTCTGAAGATCCTTTAATTTCAGGAAAAACTGCTGCAGCAATTGTTAACGGAATCCAGTCTCAGGGAGTAGGAACTTCTGTTAAGCATTTTGCGGCTAACAATGAAGAAACCAACCGTTTGACTATCAATGCCCATGTTTCAGAACGTGCGATGAGAGAATTGTATTTAAAAGGTTTTGAAATTACGGTCAAAGAATCTCAGCCATGGACGGTAATGTCTTCTTATAATTTGTTAAACGGAGTCTATACTTCCGACAGTAAAGATTTACTGACTCAGGTTTTAAGAAATGAATGGGGCTTCAAAGGCATTGTAATGACCGACTGGTTTGGAGGTTTTCCGGGGTTTGAATCTATCCAAAGCGGTGGAATTTCTGATGTTGTAAAACAGATGAATGCAGGAAACGATCTTCTGATGCCGGGAATTCCCGCACAGAAAAAAGTACTTCTTGCCGCCCTGGATTCAGGGAAATTATCTCAGGAAGTTGCCAATCTCAATGTAAAAAGAATTCTTGAGTATGTTTTCCGGACTCCGACTTTCGCGCAATACAAATACAGCGATAAACCTAACCTTGCCCAAAATGCAGAAGTGACAAGAAATGCCGCCACAGAAGGAATGGTATTGCTTAAAAATGATAACAGTGCATTGCCTTTTGCCAATAAGCAGAAAGAAGTTTCCTTATTCGGAGTTACTTCTTATGCTTGGATCACGGGCGGAACAGGGAGTGGAAGTGTCAATAACAAACACACTGTTTCATTATTGGAAGGGCTGAATTCTGCAGGCTATCAACTGGATAAAGAATTGGTGGATTTATACAAGCCTCACGCCGAAAAAGAAGTAGCCGCGGAAAAGGAAAGAAGAAAAGCCAGAGGAATTTTAGCGTTGCCGGAAAGACTTCCCGAAATGAAAATGAATGATGCCTTCCTTGCTAAAAAAGCTGAAACTTCAGAAATTGCTTTTGTTACGTTAGGAAGAAATTCGGGAGAAGGCGGCGATAGAGTCGTTGATAATGATTTTAATCTGGCGACTGAAGAAATCGAAATGCTGGATAAAATTTCAAAAGCTTTCCACGCAAAAGGTAAAAAAGTAGTGGTCATTTTAAATATCGGCGGTGTTATTGAAACGGCATCGTGGAAAGATAAAGTAGATGCTATTTTATTGGCATGGCAGCCTGGTCAGGAAGGTGGACATTCTGTAGCGGACGTTATTTCCGGGAAAATAAATCCTTCCGGAAAATTAACGATGACTTTCCCTGTAAAATATTCGGATACTCCGTCTGCGAAAAACTTTCCGGGAGTTCCTGCTGAAAACCCAAAAGAAGTGACGTATGAAGAGGGAGTTTATGTCGGATACCGTTATTTCAACACCTTTAATGTAAAACCCTCATATGAATTCGGATTTGGAAAGTCGTATACCAGTTTCGATTATTCAAATATAAAAATCAGTTCACCAACTTTTAAAGATAAAATTCAGGTGAGTGTTACGGTTAAAAACAACGGAAAAGTAGCCGGAAAAGAAGTGGTGGAGTTGTATCTTTCTGCTCCGAACAAGTTGATCGATAAACCAAAATCTGAACTGAAAGCTTTTGCAAAAACGAAGGAATTACAGCCTGGTGAGAGTGAAACACTTATTCTGCAGCTTAATCCAAAAGATTTAGCTTCATTTATTACCGATAAAAGCGCCTGGATCGCTGAAAAAGGAAAATATAAAGTTTCTGTAGGGGCATCATCTTTAGACATTAAACAAAATGCGGAGTTTGAAGTCAATTCAGATATTACCGTAGAAAAAGTACAGCATGTTTTTCCTGCTGACAAACAGTTTAAGGATTTAAAATAAAACCTTAAAAATAAACAAGGAAAAGAGGTTCAATACGAACCTCTTTTTTTAATATGTATTATTCAATCCTCCATCCAGAGGAATATTGGTTCCGGTAAGATAAGCAGCATATTCTGAAGCTAAAAAAGCGACCAAATGGCCATATTCTTCAGGTTTACCCAATCTTTTCATAGGAATTTTATCTTCTCTTCCTTTTTTTATTTCTTCCGCAGATTGATTGCTTTGTTCTGCTTCGTGATCAATCAGTTTTTTGATTCGTTCAGTATCAAAATATCCGGTGAGAACATTGTTCACCGTAATATTATGCTGTGCAACTTCATTGGCTAAGGTTTTTGCCCATGCTGCCACGGCAGAGCGAATAGAATTTGACAGCACTAAATTGTTAATCGGTGATTTTACCGACAGAGAAGAGACATTGATAATCCGCCCGTGATTTTGTCTGATCATATAAGGTAACGCCAAATTTGTGGTTTCACAAACAGTCTTAAAGACCAGATCAAAAGCCTTCTGATAATCATCCACATTCTTTTCTAATGCAACTCCGGGCTCAGGACCATTAGTATTATTGACAAGAATATCAATTGAATTGTTTTTAAAATACCCCGAAATAATGCCTCTGTACTTTTCAAAATCAGAAAAATCAGCTACCAGATATTGATGTATCTGTTTTTCGTTCATAACAGGTAAGGAAGCCACAAAGCTTTTTAATTTTTCTTCATTTCGAGCCATGACGGTGACATTTGCCCCACATTTCGCCAGTTCCAGAGCAATTCCGGCTCCGATTCCTTGGGTAGCAGCTCCTACCAGTGCATTTTTTGATATCAGTTGAATATTCATGAATGTATCTTTTCTAATTAATCTTATTAGATAAATGTACAAAAAAGTGCTTGAATTCAATGAAAAACAGAAATATTAAAACATTGTGTAGTTGGTGAATCGCTAAGGCGCAAAGTATAACTAAAAAACGTTTTAAGGCGCAAGGATTTTTTTATGAGTTGTTTATTTTATTCATCAAACAAAGGTTTTATTTGTTTGAATTTTATTTTTTAACGCAAAGATTTTATTGCATACTTTTGATTTTTAGGAGGCAAAGGCAAATAAAATTTGCTTCGCAAAGCTTGAAAATATAGCTTCACCAAATCAACTTGGTTGATTCTTCTTTGCTCACTTAAATAAATCATTCTTTAAAATAAAACTTTGCGTCAAAAAAACAGCTAAATTATTTAATAATCTTTTTATCAAAAGTCAATACAAATTAACAACATAATGATTAGAAATATTTACGCCTTGTGATTTTTCAACAAAAAAAATGAATTAAATACTCGAAAATAGATAATTTGTACAAATCTCTTTTTATAAAAATAAGTACCTTTGCTAATCTTAAAAAAGCATTCTTTTTCTGATTGATTTCATTAATCTGATAATTAATCATTAACAATTTGAAATCAATCAAAATTCAAGAATTCTATAATTAAATTTGAAGTAAATTTTTACCATGCAGATGAGCGCTTCCAACGGTATTTCGCGTACTGTAATCTGGCTAATGGCCATTATTTCCGGACTTGTAGTTGCCAACAATTATTATAATCAACCTTTATTAGGTCTTATTTCGAAAGATTTAAACGTTTCTGAAAGTGCAGCCAGCAGAATTTCTATGCTTACTCAGATAGGATATGCGATTGGGTTATTGATGATTGTTCCATTGGGAGATAAATTTTTCCGCAAAAGATTAATTCTCATCGATCTGTTTTTAGTCTTTGGTTCATTATTGTGGATGACATTTGCCACTCAATTATGGATGTTATACGCAGCTAGTTTACTGATAGGAGTGACGTCTGTAATTCCTCAGTTATTCATTCCTATCGCCGCTGAATTATCTTCTGACAAAGAAAAATCATCCAATATCGGAACCGTCATGTCCGGATTGTTACTGGGTATTCTTTTATCAAGATTTATAGGCGGAATTGTAGGAGATGTCTGGGGATGGAGAGCTATGTTTGGTATTGCTGCCGGGATTATGATTCTGGTGTGGTTTGCCGTTTACAAAATGCTGCCTGAAATGCAGCCTAATTTCAAAGGAACCTATAGAGAGCTGATGCGCTCTGTAGCCCATTTAGCAAAGACGCAGCCTATTTTACAACTCGCTTCATTCCGTGGAGCAATGGCTTTCGGATCGATGTGTGCTTTATTTACAACCTTGGTTTTCCATATGGAAAAACCGCCATTTAATGCCGGAGCATCAGTTGTAGGAAGTTTTGGACTGGCTGGTGCAGTGGGTGCTTTAGCTGCAGCAAAAGTAGGAAAGCTTCAAAAATTCTTGGATATCAACCGAATTATTTTCTATTCTTTACTGGTTGTTTTGGGAAGCTGGGCGTTTACGTATTTTGCAGGAGAAACGTATTGGGGACTGATTGTGGGAGTTATTCTTGTTGATTTAGGAGTACAGTCGAGTCATATTATGAATCAGACCAATTATTTTTTAATAAAATCTAATGCCGTTAACAGACTGAATACCGTATATATGGTTTGTTATTTCATCGGCGGATCATTAGGAACATGGCTGGCTTCTGTTGCATGGCAGTATGCGCAATGGGATGGTGTATGTTTCGTAGGTGCAGCCTTTGGTTTATTGGCTCTGATCGCTCATTTACTGTTCTGCAATAAAGTGAATAAAAGAGACGCTGGAAACTAGATTTCAGATATCATACTTATTATAACCGTTAATATTTTAAAATACCAGGTGAATTGTATATTTACCTGGTATTTTTTTATTGTTAATCAGCGTTAGAAATTTCAACTTCGAGCATCTGTTCCTGTATCAATTTTTTATGTTTTTTCCCCCAACCTTCAAGTTGCCTCCAGATAGGAATCAGTTCTCTGGCTATGTCCGTCAATTCATAATCTACCCGTGGCGGAACCTGAGCATAAACGGTTCTTTTCAGCAAGCCTTCTTTTTCCATTTCTCTTAACTGAAGGGTAAGCATTCTCTCAGTAATCCCTTCGATACGGTCTCTGAGTTCACTGAAACGTAATTTCCCGTCTTCAAGCTTGCATAAGATCAATAATTTCCATCTTCCGCCGATTTTACAAACCGCATACGTCAGATCACATTCTGTAATATATTGTGCATTAATGCTGTTCGTTGAATTTTCCTTTTTCTTTGCCATTACTTACAAATTTGTTAGTACCATACAATTGACTGTGTACAGTGCAAATTTAGGGTTTGTATTTTAATTTTGCAGGATTAAAATTTTATAATACTAACAGATTTAAAGAATGAAGAAATTCGCATATATCGGATGTTTAGGCTTTCTTGCCGTTATCACAACAGAATTCGGAGTTATTGGTATTCTGCCGCAGATCGCAGAACATTATCATATCAGCATCGACAAAGCCGGATATTTATTAAGTGCCTTTGCGTTGATCATTGCGCTTACAGGACCTTTTATGACGTTATTAATGTCCGGGTTTGACCGTAAAAAAGTGATGTTTGCTGCCATATTTATGTTTTTAATTACAGGAGTTGTTTCCTCATTTTCACCCCCTTTCTGGCTTCTGATGCTGGTGAGAATACTGCCTGCTTTTTTACAGCCTGTTTATATTGCGAGCGCCTTATCAGTTGCAGTCTCCAAAGCCGATAAAAAACATAGCAATGAGCTCATGGGAATTGTATTCAGCGGCGTTGCCCTGGCTATGGTAACTACCGTTCCTTTTGCAACGTGGCTTTCGAGTATCTGGTCTTGGGAATCATCTTTTATCGTTCAGTCGGTTGTCAGCGTTATTGCTTTGGCAGGTATTTATTTTTTACTGCCTTCAATGCCGGTCAAGGAGAAAAAATCGTACGGAAGTCAGCTTAAAATATTGGTACAGCCTACCTTTATCATCAGTACTCTTATGAACTTTTTCATGATCACCGCTTGGTTTTCCACCTACAGCTATTTTGCTGATTATCTGAATAAGGCAAAAGGAATGGATGGTACAATGATCAGCTATATGCTTTTTCTGTTTGGGATCATCGGTGTTTTTGCCAACTGGATCTCAGGTAAAATGTTAAATAAAAATATTGCAGGCACCACTGCTTTTTTCCTTTCCGGAACTATTTTAGTGCCTGTATTGCTTTATTTTTCAAATGGAAATTTAGTGGCCACCATTGTAGTGATCGGGATCTGGGGTTTTCTTTATTCTCCGAGTTTTCTTAATGCTTCTACCTATATGATTTCGTCTGTACCGCAGTCACTGGAGTTTGCCAACAGTCTGGCTACTTCATTCGGTAATTTAGGCGTAACCCTCGGGACTACCGTTGGCGGATGGATGATCATCACAAAAGGCGTTGAATACAACCCATGGATCGGTTTGGTTTTCGGAATTCTGGCCTTTATCATGATGGGAGTCAGAAGCATGCTGGAACGCAGGGAAAAATCAGTCGTTCTCTGTGGGGAATAAAGCTTGATATATTTGGCTGCCATAATCAGATATATTAACTTTGATTCACTTAAATAATGGTGAAATCTTTACAGGAGATTGATTAATAGATTAAAATAAGAAACAAATGAAAGTAGAAATCTGGTCGGATGTGATGTGTCCGTTTTGTTATATAGGGAAAAATAATTTTGAGCAGGCACTCAATAAGCTGCCTTTCAAAGATCAGATAGAAGTAGAGTGGAAGAGTTTTCAGCTTGACCCCTCTCTTGATCCTTCAAAAACTCAGAATACCATTGAATATTTTAAAGAAAAAAAAGGATTTCCTGATGCTCAGGCTCAACAAATGATCGGGCAGGTAGCGCAGATGGGAAAAGGCGCAGGAATCGATTTTAATTTTGAAAAAGCTTTAATTACCAATACGTTTGCCGCACATAAGCTCCTTCATTTAGCAAAAAAACACAATAAATCTAACGAAATGGAAGAGGCTCTTTTTATTGCTCATTTCATTGACGGAAAAAATGTAGGAGATTCTGAAACACTGATTTCTATAGCTGATTCTTTAGGTATTGATAAAGAAGAAACCGAAAAAATATTAACTTCTAATGAGTTTAATGATGATGTTAATAAAGATATTACGGATGCAAGAGCACACGGTGTAACAGGAGTTCCTTTTTTTATTTTAAACGGAAAATATGCGGTATCGGGAGCTCAGCCTGCTGAACTTTTTGAAAATGCACTTCAGCAGACTTACAACGAGACAGTTTCGCCGCTAAAAGATCTTTCAAATGGTGAAAATGCTTGTGATGCAGACGGATGTAGTATTTAATAAGATGAGCTCATGATAAAAATAAACGAAGAACTTAATTTTCCTGTTGATGATACGCTTTTTGTATTTGCACTTGATTCTGAAGCCGGGAAAGTATTTAATGATAAAAATAAGCTGATCACAGGCATCGGTAAGGTGAATGCAGCAATGGAATTATCGAAAGAAATCCATTCCAGAAAACCAAAATTGATTGTTAATCTTGGATCAGCTGGCAGTAAAGGTTTCAGTAAAGGAGATGTGGTATGCTGTACAAAATTTGTCCAGAGAGATATGGATGTTCGCGGGCTTGGATTTGAGCTGTATGAAACCCCTTTATCAGGAGTGCCCGTTGTCTTGGAGTACGGCTTAAAAATGGAAAACATCAAAGAAGGAATCTGCGGCAGCGGTGACAGCTTTGAAATGAACCATTCTGAAACAGTCTATAATATTGTGGATATGGAAGCCTATCCGCTGGCCTTAATTGCGATGAAAGAAAATATTCCTTTTCTGTGCTTAAAATACATTTCCGATGATGCCGGAAGTGATGCAGCAGACGATTGGGCTGTACAGGTACATTTGGCTTCTGAAGCTTTTAAAAAGATATTATTTTCTTAAACGAAAGACGTACATGGCATCAATTATTATTAACAAAGCCAGGATAGAAGATCTTGAAGTTATACAAAATGTTGGCAGACAAACTTTTTCGGAAACTTTTTCAGAAAATAATACTGAAGAAGCTATGAAAGAATATCTGGAAAGAAGCTTTGCAACAGAAAAGATAAAAAATGAGCTCCATAATCCGGATTCTTATTTTTTTATTGCCTGGGAAGAAGATAATCCCGTAGGATATCTGAAATTAAACTCCGGAAATGCACAAACAGAGCCTCAGGATGAAACAGCTCTGGAAATTGAAAGAATTTATGTAAAAAGAAGCCATCACGGCAAAAAGATAGGACAGATTTTATATGATAAAGCCCTTGAAACGGCTAAGAATATGAATAAAACCTACCTTTGGCTGGGAGTTTGGGAAGAAAATCACAGAGCCTTACAATTTTACAGAAAAAATGGTTTTGAAGAGTTTGACAAACATATTTTCCGGTTGGGAAATGACGAGCAGACCGATTTAATGATGAAGAAAGTTTTAGATTAAAATATTTCCGGTTGAAAGAATTTTTAGAACAAATTAATCATTATTATTCTTTATCAGCAGAAACTGTTTCTGCTCTGGAGAATATTTGTAGTGAAGAAAAATACGCTAAAAATAAATTATTACTGCAGGCAGGAATGATGGCCAGATATTATTATTTCATACAATCCGGGTTGATAGGGTATTATACTGTTGATGAACAGGGAAATCAGGTTTATAAAATTTTCTTTGAAGAAAATAGTTTTGTAGCTTCCACTTCCGCCATTATACAGGATAAACCCAGTGATTTTAATATCATTGCTCTGGAAAACTGTTCTGTTATAAAATATCCTGTTAAAGCATTTCGGGAGCTGCTCAATAAGCATCATGATCTCGCATTGTTTCAGATTCATTATCTGGAGAAAAACTGGGTGGTAAAAAAAGAACCTCTGGAGATATCATTGAAGTATGAAACCGCCAAACAGCGGTATTTATCATTATTGGAAAACAAATCTTTATATAAGCGGCTGAAACAGCATCATATTGCCTCTTATTTAGGAATAACTCCAACGCAGCTGAGCCGTATAAAAAAAGAAATACATTAACAAAAGCTTCAACATATGTTGAGGCTTTTCTGTTTTTTTTAGGACAATTTTGCAAGGTTAATAAAACAGTTAATCTTATGAAAAATTTAATAAGTATTGTATGTCTGGTCGCTTGTTTTAGTCATTTTTCTTCGCAGAAAATTATTCGTCAGGATATATTCAGTCCAAAGATGAATAAGAAGATCAAGACCATTATTATTACCCCGGATTTACAGCCCGATGTAACATACAAATCTGTTTATATCCTGCATGGTTACAGTAGAAATCCCGAAAGAACATTACAAAAGGATATTCCGGATCTGGTACTTAAAGCTCAGGAATATCAGACAATTTATATTCTTCCTGATGGAAATTACAATTCATGGTATGTTGACAGTCCTATAAAGAAGGATTCTCAATATCAGACTTTTATTGGTGAAGAACTGGTTGGTTTTATTAATAGAAATTACCCTGTAAAAACAGAAAAAAAGTTCCGCGGAATTTTGGGATGGAGTATGGGAGGTTACGGAGCAACCAATATCGGCGTGACTTATCGGAAAATATTTGGAGTTGTAGGGAGTTCTTGCGGAGCCTTAGACTTTCGTTCTTTCGGGAAAGAATATACAAATTATCAAGTAGATAAAGTCTTGGGTTCTTTTCCGGATTTGGATGTTAATTTTCTGACAGATAGTAAAATAGAACTTATGAAAACCGCCAGTCAATATTATATTTTTGATTGCGGAACTGAAGATGATCAAATGATCACACAAAACAGGAAATTTCATGATCAGCTTACCCATGCTAAAATCGGGCATCTGTACATAGAGTCTCCAGGGAAACATGATCCAGAGTACTGGAGTCAGTCATTATCCAATCAGCTAAGCTTATTTGAACGATATTTTAAAAAATAAAAAAGCAGCTTTATATAAAATTTATATAAAGCTGTTTTACAAATGATTATAATGAAAAAATTAAATCCTTTTTAATTTAAACTGTTTGTTTTTTAATAAACCTAATGTCACCAGACCTACTGCCAGCTCTATCAATGCACTTCCCCAGTATATACTTTTAATTCCAAAATAATACGGAAGAATAAGCATTAATGGAATATAAAGAATAAGCTGCCGGAGAAACACCAGAAAGCTAGCCTTTTTACTGTCGTTTACTGCAGGATAATAGGAAAGGGCTAATACGGTAACCGGCAATAAAGGAAGTACCGAGAAAAATAATCTGAAGTCTCTGATCTGATCAGCATTTACAGCATATCCAGGAAGCATTAGGCCAATCAATTGTTGCGGAAAAAATAAAGCGATAAAGAAAAACGGAAATAAAACAGCAACTCCTGCCAGAATATATGTTTTTAAAAATGTCCTTGCCCGTTCATAATTTCCAGCTCCGAAATTAATTCCCACAACAGGCTGTAAACCACGCATTAAACCAAATAAAGGAGTCAGTAAAAACAAAAAAAATCTATTTAAAACCGTGAAGAAAGAAATATCATTTTCTGTTCCGTAGCGGGCAATCGCATTAAAAATAATAATACTCTGAACAACACCCATCACAGATAAAATCATTTCCGGAAGTCCCAGTTTCAGTATTTTCTGTCCAATTTCAGGATTAAATGAAATGGATTTCCAATGGGCTTTAAACGAACTTTTTCCTTTGGCATAATACAGAATACCGAGTGCAGAATAAATAATCATTCCGCAATTGGTTGCCCAGGCTGCTCCCGCAACGCCCATTCCTAAAGTTGAAATAAAAATGGGTTTCAGAATAATATCGATAACCAGACCCACAGCAATCATCATTGCAGCGGTTTTCATTTTCCCTTCCGCACGGATTAACATATTGAGTGCTAAACCGTAAATCCAGAACACCGTACCTATTAACGTGGCTCTGAAATAATCAACGGCAATGGTTTGTAATTCTCCTTTTGCTCCCATCATTGCCATTAATTCATGAGCAAAGATATAGGCCGGAATTGTACAAATCAAAGAGAAAAAAATACATAGAAAGTTGAAGCTTCCAAATAAATTATACAGATTATTTTTTTCATTTTTACCAATCCACATACTCACAGCAGCTCCGGCTCCGGTTCCGACTAATCTTCCGAATCCCAATACAATCTGAGATAGAGGATAAGCCATTCCAACAGCTGCCAGGGCTTTTGTATTGATCAAATACCCAACGAAAATAGCATCAAGGAAATTATTGATTCCATATAAAACAATCGCCGCAACGGCAGGCCATGAAGTTTCCCACATGACCTTCTTCAAATCACCTGTTAAGATGAATGTTTTGCGGTCCATACTTCCGAAGTATTAAATTGTTGAAAGGCAATTCGTTTTTCTACTTTATAGATTTCTTTTCTAGCGATAGAATTAATAATGATTGCATTTCTGTAAGCACCCATCCCTAAATCTGGTGTCACAAAACCATGGGTATGAAGTTCCGCGTTCTGCACAAAAAGAGTTTCTTTGTGATCAATAGTGTAATAGCGGCTTACATCAAACAGGCCGTCTTCCGTTCTTTGGATCAAATTCTCAATTCCCTGCAAAAATTTAGGTTCTTTGTACTTATATCCTGTTGCCAGAATGACATAATCTGAAATATTTGTAAAAGTAACTTCATCCTGTACATGTGTGAAATTCAACAGGTAGGAGTTTCCTTCAGGATAAATGCTGTCGAGCTGGCAGCTGGGTTTCAGTTCCACATACAACGGAGTATTTCCAACGCTCATTTCGTACAGCGTATCGAAAATCTCGTTAATTAAATCAAAATTAATTCCTTTATAAAGCGGAGGCTGTTTTGCCAGTAAATTTTTACGTTTCTCAGAGGGCATCTGGTAAAAATGATCAACATATTCCGGAGAAGTCAGTTCCAGTGTTAATTTTGAATATTCCATCGGGAAAAAACGGTCCGGACGTGTAAACCAGTTCATTTTAAATGTCATTTTTGTTTCCGGAAGCAGATCCTGAAAAATTTCTGCTGCACTTTGTCCTGAGCCAATAATAGAAACAGAATTTGAGCTTAGAATATCCTCTTTATGGGTAAGATATTCCGAAGTATGAATGATATTGGGGTAGTTTTTTCCTTCCATAAATTTAGGAAGATTCGGCTGGGTTCCTGTTCCTAAAGCCAGTTTTTTAGTATAATATTTTGCAACATCATTATTTTTCAGGTCTAAAACTTCGATAATGTAAACTTCCTGAGTTTCATCAAACGTAATATGTTCAACTTTTTTTCCGAAAAGACAATTCTGCAGTTGATTTGCAACCCACTGACAATACTGATTATATTCTTTTCTTAAAATATAAAAACTCTCCCTGATATAAAATTTATACAAACGGTCGGTTTCCTTTAAAAAATTGAGAAAGCTGAATTCACTTTTAGGATCAGCCATTGTTACCAAATCAGCCATAAAAGGGACCTGTAAAGTGGCGTTGTCAAGCATCAGCCCGGGATGCCAGTCGAAACCGTCTGCCTGATCTAAAAAAAGAGAATCGATAGATTCCACAGGCTGCAAAAGTGCTGCTAATCCAAGGTTAAAAGGACCTATGCCGATCCCGATGATATCGTATATTTTGTTGTTTTCCAATGTTTTTGTTTTTTGAATTAATCTGAATAAAGAAAGATCCTTCGACAGGCTCAGGATGACACCGCTAATACTATCTGTATGATCTTCAGTGTCAGGCTGAGCCCGTCGAAGCCTCTTTCATAAAAAAGCTTATATTAATCACTTCCAATCATGATGACATTATTAATGCCTGCTGTTATTAACAGTGTCAGTCCGAGCCCGTCGAAGACTCTTTCATAAAAAAGTTTATATTAAATATTTTCACTTCCAATCATGATTTATTAATACCTGCTGTTATCAACAATGTCAGGCTGAGCCAGTCGAAGCCTATTTAAATATTAAAAAATGATCATTAAATACTTTTGGCTTCCAGTCTGCTTTCAGGGCATTTTTCCCAATATCCTTCGCGGGTACAGAAAGTTAGATAAGCCGTTTTATGTGGCATTTCGATCACGCCTTCACGGGTATATCCCAATTTTGTAATAATTCTGTCGGTCGGAACGGCGTCAACAGAAGCTTCGCCGATACATTTTCCAACTTCTGGAAGCATGAAAATATAATCTAAAGCAACCTGGAAAGACTGGAAAGAAAACTTTTTGTCTTTTTGCGTTTCAGCTACGAAAAAATGAGTTCCATAATCCGTTGGAAGTGATTCGTAATAAGCTCCTACAATATCCCTCATCGGCCAGTAAGGCTCAAAGCTAAATTGTGGAATATCATTTACATAACCGATAAAACTGTGCTGCTCATCACTTGGAAGAATTGTTCTGAACCAAAGTTCAAGATCTCTTTTCGGACCATCCATTTTCCAGAAAGGTTTGGCATGTTCCATATTGAACCATTCATGGATCATTTCAAAATCATTTTCAATATCAAAAGGACGGATGCTTATGTTTACATTTTCTTCTTCAAAGTACCTTGAATAAACAATTTCTTTAGTTTCAGGTTTAATTAATTTATTTGAAAAAAAGTATTTATTCAGTGGATTCGGGGTATCCAGGAAAACAGCAGGATATTCAAGGTTTTCATCTGCTTCATTGATGTTTTGAAGGCTTGTGATTAAATTTCCTTTCGTATACCAGTTTCTTTTATTGGTAATATAGCTTACCAATCCTGTTTCGTCTTCATTTTCAAGTTCTTTGAATGCTTTGTAAACCAGATTGATTAATTTTTTTTCATTTGCCAATTGATGGCAACCTAAGGCATTAACGACCCCTAAAATATTATTTGTCACCAAGTAATAAGTATATTTCGGAGCCAGAGATTCTTCATCAATAATCGACTGGCTTTCATCCGCTATTCCCGGAAGTGCATTGGAAACCAGATCTTTTCTGCCTTCCCTGAAGAAAAATCCTTGATTATCTCTGAAATAAATTTTCGCCGGAAAACCTTTCTTGTCAAGCTCTATCATTACGTTTTGCTGATGAAATTCGCATGCAAGTCCATATTTATTTAAAATGCCAACAATAGGTCTTACACAAATGTGAAGATATTGTTTAAACCAATCCAAAGCGACCTGCTCAACAGATAAATCCAAGTTTTTGGCTGCATTGCCGATGATATTCTGTAGTCTCGATGGTTGTCCTAAAATACCGTCCTGACAAAGAGCTGCAAGTAAGGTTACATTTTTGTTTTTATTCTCACCGTAGAACGGATTTCTTCTGATGCTTATATTAAAGCCATTGATAATTTTATCATTAAATTTTACCGCTATAAAAGCAGGATCCACCATAAAATCAATCTCCGGGAAATCATTTTGCAAATTTTTCCCCCAATCGGTTTTTAATAACTGACTGATATCATGACCACGATGTAACTCAGGATATAAATTGATTCTTTCGGAATTCGTAATTTTCACATGCAGAGAAAACTTAAACATCCATTTATTACTGTCACTGTAAACAGTTCTCACAGAAGAAGTAGGAGTGAAGTACTCTCCGTAATGTCCCAGTGCAAAAAGGATTCCCTGCTCCTGCATGATCTGAACATTTTCCTGGGTCAGCAAATATTCAGCTTCCCAAGGGTGCATCGGAACAATCTGATAATCCGGAAATTTATCCCATAATTGTTTATGCTCAGCATCTAAGAGCGGATAAATTTTTTCGCCTAATTTTTTAGAAACAGGCTCACCGTCTGCATTTTTTTCAATAATATTTTCAGGATTAATTAAGAAATAAAACAGTTGAAACTGTCCTGAAGTTTCAGGAGAATAGGTCAGTAAGTCCTGTTGATTAAAACCTTGCTTAGACTTTGGAACCGGATGCAAAATATGCCCTAAAACAAGGGATTGCTCTGCTTCGATAAAAGACATTTCCAAGTCATTGACAGATTTATTATTTTCAACCAGATGATTTAGATAGGTTGAGAGATTTTCAATGCTGTTGTTCAGTCTTTTCATAACGGTGGAAGCGTCAATATCCTGATAGATATTTTTCGAATACTCGGCCGTTAATGCCATAAAACCGTAAATATCAACCTCAGAAACTTCATCCGTTTCCAAGACTCTCCTTAAAACCGGAAAATCAAAAAGGTGTCTTCCGCTTTCGGAAAAATAAGCAACAGGCACATATACATCGCACCCAATTGATGAAAAATCGATTCTGATGTGAAGATTGGTGGGTGTTTTTCTTAAGCTTTTTGCAATTGCAATATCGTATTTCGGAATTCCCAGATAACGGCTCCAGTTGGTAAATTCTTTCATATAGCAGTTAATCAGTGCTGTGTAGTTGATTTTTTCTGCGTATTCCTGTATGTTAATTGACTTCAATGTATTCATTTCCGTATTGTTTAATGATGTTTAAAATAGTTTGGATATCTTCGATGGTTGTTAAAGGATTCAGAATGGTGAATTTTAAATAAAACTGTCCGTTCACTTTTGTTCCTGCAACCAAAGCATTTCCGTGTTTATAAAGCTGAGATTTGATGTAAGTATTGATTCTGTTTAAATCAAAAGTTTTGAAAGGATCTGCCGAATATCTGAAAACCAAAGCCGAAATATCAGAGCGGTTTAATAGTTCGAAATGGGGATCATTTTCAAGTAAAGTTACTGTCTGACGAGCGGTGTGAATAATTCTTTCGATATAATTTCCAAGTCCTTTTTTTCCGATAATTCGTAATGTAAACCAAAGTTTTAACGCATCAAACCTTCTGGTGGTCTGAATTGATTTATTAACCTGATTTGGAATCTGGTTTTCATCGTGATCTTTCGGGTTTAAATAATCTGCGTAATGGGTAATTAAAGAGAAATAATTTCTGTCCTTTACCAAAAATCCACTGCTGCTTACGGGCTGAAAAAAAGATTTATGATAATCAACCGTCACAGAATCTGCATCTTCAATTCCATTGATCAGATGACGGTATTTTTCTGTCAGAAGCAATCCGCAACCATAGGCTGCATCTACATGAAACCACATCTGATACTTCTTTGCAATCGTTGAAATATTGGTTAAAGGATCAATATTTCCAAAGTCTGTCGTTCCTGCAGTCGCTACAACGGCAATGGGAATATTTCCGTTTTCGATTTCTTTTTGAATAGCATCTTCCAATAAAATACTGTTCATTTTGAAAGAACGGTCGGTTTTAACCTTCACTACAGCCTGCTCGCCCAATCCTAAAATCGAAGCGCTTTTCTGAATACTGAAATGGGCCATCTCTGAAACAAAAATTCTGAAACGATGGGCATTTTCCGGTAATCCGTTTTTCTTGATATTATGATTAAAATGTTTAATTGAAAAATGATCTCTGGCCAGAAGCATACCCATCAGGTTACTTTGAGATCCGCCACTTGTAAAAATTCCGTCAGAGTTTTTTCCGTAGCCGATTTCACTGCAGGTCCATTCAATTAATTTTTGCTCCATCAAGGTTCCTCCTGCACTTTGATCCCAGGTATCGAGGGAGGAATTGATTGAGCTGATCAGCATTTCTGCAGCCACTGCAGGAATAACAACCGGACAATTGAGATGGGCAACATATTTTGGATGATGAAAGGCAATCGCGTGCTGTGTATAAAGTGTTCTGACTTCTTCGAAAACCTCTTCATAATTCTGTGGTCGATCATTAAGATTGATGTTTTCAAACTGTTTTCTCAAGTCTTTAGGGGAAATTCCACTGAAAGGTTGATGGTTGTCTTCAAGAAATGCAATCACACTTTCCTGTGCTTTCTGCATCACATTTTGATATTCGTGAATATTAATATCACAGAATAAATTCTCCAGATTTGGGAAAAGGAGTTCCCTTTCCGAAACCGCATGTTCGGTAATAAACGTGTTCATAAAATACTGGATTTTTTGTGTTTCTTTTTACTTTTTAGATATTATTGGCGAAAACTTTTCGTCAGTTCGAGTAAAATTCTGCAATAATTTATATCGAGAACTTTTCTTTAATTTTAACCATTAAGGCTTTTTACAAGAATAATTTCAATTAAGATTAATCTAAAGTAAAAAGCAATCTTAACGGTTTCAAAATTTAAATCTAGTATAAAACTTCTCGATACGATTTTTTCAAAATCTACTCGAAGTGACGAAATGTTTCAATTTTTTATTTTAAATAATTAATAAGTTATGGTGTACCCTACAGAAAATGTAGTTCCCCGCCCTTGATAAGCAAAGGCTTTTTGAGGTGCTCCGTAGAAAAATACAGAGCGTTGTCCCCAAATAGTCGTGTATTGTTTGTTAAAGATATTCTGTACTCCGAAATTAATGGTTCCTTTGTTCAATTTAACATCTCCCACTAAATCGAATAGGGTATATCCCGAGATTTTCATATCTGCCAAATCAGTATAATTCATAGAATTCTGCATTTGAAGTCTTAATGAAAACTGTTTGGCGTTCCAGCCTGTATACACCATAAATTTTGATGGATTGGTGGTGTAAACCGATTGATTTTGCCAGCCTTTATCTACTGTTTCGGTTTCAGATTCCATTAATAAAACATTTCCTCCCAATTCTAATCCCTGAGCGAATCTATAGCCTAAAGCCCCTTCAAAACCGTAGTTTCTTAATTTTTGATCTAATAAAGAAATGGTAAAAGCTGCGTTGTCAATTTTTAATGTTTTATTGGAAAGCGCATAAAATACTGATCCCTGAGCATAGAATCCTGAATCAGAAGTCCTGTTATGTCTGAAACCCAATTCCATCTGATCTGTTTTGATTCCACTTAAAGGCTGTTCTGCGATATTCATGCTGTTTAGCAAATTCCATCGGTTGTTATCCAGTTGATATTTCCCGAAACCATACGACTTTGCGGCATCAGGAACCGCAAATCCCTGAGAAAAATTGAACCATGTCTGCCAGGACGGAGTAAATTTATAAAGCAAACTCGCGTTTAACAGGGTAACATCGTAATTATTTTTCCCGCCTGTTACAGCATCTGCAGAATTTCCGTATCCGAAGTGCATATACACCTGTTCTTTAAACCCAACGAAATCATCCAGTTTGACATTGATAAACTGCTGACGCACACCTCCTGAAAGAGTTAATTTATCAGTAATATTCCAATCTGCCTGAATAAAACCGGCAAGTGTAGAAGTTTTCGTGTCCGGATATCTTCCTACAAAAGTATCTGTACGATTTATCAGTCCCCCTGATTCAGCACTGATCTGAGGATTAAAAATAGCCTGATCGCCTGTGAAATTTTCAAGATCACCATCTATTCCATAGGTAAAATTGAAGGAATTCCATTTTTTATTTAAGACCAGTTTTGCTCCGTACGCATTCGTATTTCCTCTTGCCGAAGAAAGGAAAACGGGAAGCACAATTCCTGCAGGAGGTTTAGGAACTTCTGCGAAAGAGGCCCCAAAATCCACTTCTTCACGCCTCCCGTATGCCTGTAAAATAAGGTTTTGTCCGCCCCAGATATTTCGCGCATTGTACTGAAGATTGGCCATAAAACGTTCTGTTCTTGGAACAACATCCGAATCTGCACCGTCTAAAACATTGATTAAGTCTGGATTTTTTGTTGTGAATCCTACAAAATTCTGTCCAAACGAAAGCCATTTTTTATTTCTGACTTTTGAATTATAATACTGTAAATCAACATTTAAATCTTGATTTGTAGCTAATTTTGCGCTGATTCCACCTAATAGATCAATCGATCGGTTATATTGAAAGTCTGCCTGCTTCACATCGGTAATAATCTGATTTCCCTTGGCATCAAAAGCGCCTTCATTTTGAGTAAAAGCAGCTCCCAGTCTGAATTTCACTTTATCATTTCCGCCTTCGATGGATTGGGCAATTCTTTTATCTAAATCATCTTTGTGAAACCCTGACTTTAAGCCCACCGATGTTTCAAAAGCCAACTTATTGGACTTCGGTTTTTTTGTGATGATATTGATGATTCCTCCTGTAGAATCTCCTCCGTAAATGGAAGAAGCACCTGACAGAACCTCGATTCTTCCGATATTAAAAGGATCAATGGCATCAAATTGCCGGCTTGTCGCTCTGGTACTGTTCAGAGAAATCCCATTGATCATCACCAGAACATTTCTGCCACGCATATTTTGGGCATAATTGGTTCGCCCCTGATTTCCAAAGTCAAACCCCGGAATCATATTTCCCAACACTTCTTTCAATCCTGCGCCCCCTCTGATCTGGCTCTGAAGTTCCTGATCACTGATGACCCAAACTGTTCCCGGAATATCGCTGATCTGCTTCGGAGAACGTGAAGAAACCATAATAATTTCACTGATACGGTTTGTTTTGGTACTGTCCTGTTCAGTCTGAGCGGATAGAGTAGATGCTAAAGATGTCAGCATTAAAATTGAAAGTGCATATTGCTTTTTCATTTATTTAGAATAATTAAAAATAATGAGTTCAAATATAAATGAATCTTTAAATAAATCTCATCATGATTTTTATCATATAAGTCAATTTAAAGTGAATTTAACGATAATTAACCCTTTGTTAATAAGCAAATGCAATCGATTAACCTATTACTGTTAATAAAAAAAGGCTGTCTCAAATTGATAAAATCAAGTTGGGATAGTTCATGAAAATTAACAAAAAAATAACACTGACGGATTAATTTCAGGATCAAAAAGAAGAAAAAAATCGCTTTGGAAATCCCCAAAAATGAAAGTAAGCCTGGTTATTTTATCTTTTTCACAAAAAATATATCGATTTAAATCATGATTGAAAAACAAAAAAATCCTCTTTGTAAACAGAGGATTAAGTAATTTTATGTGAGTTGTTATTTTAATCTTCAACATGCTTATTTCGAGCCGCTTTCATGCCGAAATAAAACATTAAAATCACAGAAAAGCTCAAAAAATAAAAAGAACATTTCCATGAAATATCCCAATCGTGCAATTTTCCAAAAACGGGAGGTCCGAATGCCGCGATCATATAGCCGACCGACTGTGCCATCCCTGAAATTTTAATCGCGTGTGCCGTTGATTTCGTTCTCAAAGAAAAGAACAATATAGAAAGGCTGAAAGATAAGCCGTTGGAAAGTCCTATCAGTATTGCATTAAAATAAATCCAGTGTGCGCCCATCCAGGCAAACATTAAAGTACTGATCAGCATTAATGCACAAATAAAAACGACCATTAATTTCTGATTTTTCATTTTACTGGCAATAATCGGACAACAGAAAGTCACCGGGATCATCGTCATCTGAATAACAAAAAGAACCCATCCCGTATCAGTATTCTGCATATGAAAATCCGTAAGTACAGCAGGAAGCCAGGTTACCAGACAATAATAAAACAATGACTGCAAGCCCATAAAAGCACTGATGTTCCAGGCCTGAGCAGATTTAAACATATTAAAATTTGATACTGCCTCTACAGCATTGATCTGGACAGAAGCTCTCTTTTTATTAAATATTATTTCAATAACGATCACAATAAAAGCCAGTAAAGCAATCACCAGCCAGATCCCTAATGACCCCCGCCATCCGTAACCAGACCATTTACTGATGCTGACACTGAATCCGGATGCCAAAGCTGCTGTAAGATTCATGGCAACAGCAAAAATACCGGTCATCAAACCTATTTGTTTTGGGAAATTACTTTTTACATATCCCGGAGTAATAACATTCCCGATACAAATCCCCAATCCGATAAAAACTGATCCTAAAAATAACGTGTACACTGATCCCAGAACGCGTAAAAACAGTCCGAAACTTAAAATAATAACCGAATAAAGAAGAAACCGATTGATACTTACTTTATTTGAAAACCGGCTCACCAGTACCGAACAGCTAGCAAACATAAACAACGGAATAGACGTCAGTAGGCTGCTTTGAAAATTATCAAGTCCTAAAGCTTCCCGTATATCACTTAAAACAGGCGCTACGGAAATAATGGGCGACCGCAGGTTACAGGAGACTAAAATGACAACCAATATATTGATGATCAATAAAATATAAGGAGTTTTTTTCTTCGATTCGTCCTTTATCATAACTTGAAATTATTTTTCAAGCAAAATTAAGCTTGTTAATTTATTTAATTTTGACAAAAATTTAATCTGAAACGACAAAATAATAGATTTGGAAAAGACTTATTTTAAAATAAGGATCCCCAAAAAAGATTGGGGATTCTCACATTTAATCTATGATTTCAAATAAAAATAATGTTTTCTGTATATACTAGAATTGAGACTGAATTTTAATCTTTTAATTATTAAAGATTTACATAGTTTAAATTTACAAAAACAAGCAATACAAATCACGAATATTTGATTTATTTTCAAATGTTTATTTTTTTGAAAATAAACAGGGCATGCTGAAGTTAAAAAATTCATGCTTATTGGCTTATTTTTTGAATTTCATGCTTTAAATACATTATATGATATCCGTTTTTCTATTAAAAATCGATTGGAAAGAATTGCTGATGGGACATGAAGAATGGTCATTCATTCTGGAAATCATTTTGCGTACGGCAATTATGTTTTTAGCCATTATTATTGGGCTGAGAATTTTAGGAAAAAGAGGAGTAAAGCAGCTTTCAATTTTCGAGCTGGTAGTTATCATTGGTCTGGGTTCGGCTGCAGGAGACCCCATGTTTAATAAAGATGTGGGAATTGTTTCGTCTATTATTGTTTTTATTGTAATCATTCTTTTATATACAATAGTAACGTATTGTATCGGTAAGAGTAAAGTATTTGAAAAACTGGTAGAGGGAAAATCAATTTGTCTGGTAGAAGAAGGGGAGTTTTCAATAGACAATTTTAAAAAAGAAAATCTTGGGAGTGATGAGTTTTTTGCAGAATTAAGATTGAAAGGTGTTTCACATTTAGGCCAAATAGAAAAAGCAATAGAGGAGATTTCCGGAGAAATAAGTGTATTTTTTTATGAAAATGAAAATGTAAAATACGGACTGCCTATTATGCCGGACTCCTTAACCAATGCCTCAAAATATATCGATAATAACGGATATTATTCATGTACGTTTTGTGGACATACTGAGGAAAAAAAGACAGGAAAAGCCGATAAATGCAGAAAGTGTAACAAAGAAGAATGGATTCCCGCAAGCAATAAAAAAAGGGTTACATAAAAAATGAAAAAGGCTCCCGAAGGAGCCTAAAAAAACACAAATGATGAAAAAAAATTATTTCGATCCGCAAATATAACAAATTATCATTATGTAAAACATAATACATGATAATAATTTATAAAATCAATATAATAAATGTTTAATTTGCTTCAGTTTTTAGCGCAAAAATGCGGATAATATATCCGCATCGTTTTTTATTGTATTGGTTATTCTTATCCCGCGTTTATACTTCTCGAAGAAGTAAAAAGCCCCAAAGCAATTAATCCTAAACAGCCTATGGCTGCATATTTTAATGCTTTTTGAACGTTTTGAGGTTCCGGGTCAGTGTCAGATTCAATATTCCTTTCTGAAGAATCGTATATCCTGTTTTTCTCAGGGTCATTATTCTTTAAAAAGCCTACTACCGAAGAAACATTTCGGAGAATAGCAGGAAAAATGCCATAAGAGGTTACGACTTTCTTTCCAGAAATTTCGGGTATATCTTTCGTCGTTTTCATACTTAAAAAGCAGCAAAATTCAGACCGTAACAACTATTGTTTATAAAATTGATTATTCTTGAACAGAATGGAAATTAGAAAAAATAATATTTTTTAGCTGAAAATATAAAAATTATCATCGCTTTTTTATGAAGAAATATGAAAATAAAAACCAGAAATCTATATTTTTCAAAAAAATATTCAGATTAGTAAACTTTATAAATAGATTACCTTTAAAAAATATTTCAAATTGTATTTTTAATAAAAAAATATCTCAATTTTAAGTTACTTTAAGTTCATTTAATATTTTTTAACAGAAATTATATTTATATTTTTGTGGTATCAAATCTTAACAATATGAAGAAAATTTTATTACCCATTTCCGTTTTTTTGGGAATGTATGCCTTTGCACAGGAAAATAATACACCGGTAACTGATACTGTAAAGGCCTGGAGTATTCAGGGACAAAATACGCTGATGCTTAATCAGGCTGCTTTTTCCAACTGGGTTGGCGGTGGAGCCAATAATGTTGGCTGGCTTGCGGGAGTCAATTATAATATGACTTATGAAAAAGGAAAAGACCTGTGGGAAAATATTATCATTCTAGGTTACGGACAAAACAATACCAAAGGAGTAGGAACCAGAAAAACACAGGATGTTATTAATGTTTCCACCAATTATGGTAGAGAATTTGTGAAGCATTGGTATATTTCCGGTGGTGTAGGGCTACAGACGCAGTTTGCTCCCGGATATGAGGACGGGAACAATCCTGAAGCCAAAAAAATATCAAACTTTATGGCTCCCGGCTATCTTAATGCAGGAGTAGGTGTTACTTATCGACCTCATGATAAACTTACGGTTACCTTACGACCAGCCAATGCCAGAGTAACATTTGTACTGGATGATGAACTTCAGTACGCAGGAAGTTACGGTTTAAAAAATGACGGCGATTCTTCTTTATTCCAGTTTGGTTTTCTGGGAACTGCCATGTATAAGCTTAAAATTATGGATAATATTACCCTTACCAATACAGGGTCAGTATTTTCTAATTATCTGGATCATCCCGAAAGACTAGTCCTAGCCTATGGTGGAATTTTAAATATGAAGATCAATAAATTTATTTCCACCAACATCACTCTGGATCTTTTGTATGATCATAACCAGATCCGCAGAACTCAGCTTAAACAGACTCTCGGAGTAGGTTTTGCCTACAATATTGACAACGGAAACAAGCGATCTGAGAATAAACATAATCAATCCTGGCTGAAAAAATAATGATATAACCCGTTGTGCATTTTGCGAAATTTTGGGATTAGATTCGTCGGGTTGAGTGTTTTTTGTAACAAAGTGAAGAAAAAATAGATCAAGAAAAGATTCATCTTCAAAATGACAAACTTCTCGATACGATTTTTTTTCAAAAATCTACTCGAAGTAACGAAAACAAATTAAAATACATAACGGGTTGAAATAGACTGATTTTTAAAACTAGTCTATTTTTATCAGTTTATATTTCGATATTCCATAGGAGACATACCGACTTTTTTCTTGAAGAGTCTCGTAAAATGCTGTGGATATTTAAAACCTAAATTATAGGCAATCTCACTGATGGAAAGATCAATATCAAAAATTTTGTCCTTCGCTATGTTGATCACGGCAGACTGAATATATTCCTGAGGCGATATTCCGGTTTCTTTTTTTATTAAATCTCCAAAATAATTGGCCGACAAGCTCATTTCTTCTGCACACCACGCAACAGAAGGCAATCCGATGGTCTGAGGTTTATCTGAAGAAAAATATTCACTTAAAAGGTTTTCAAAACGTACCAATATATCTTTATTGACATTATCTCTTGTAATAAACTGACGATCGTAAAAGCGGGTGCAATAATTCAGAAACAATTCTAAATTAGAAGCGATCAGGGTTTTGCTGTGCTTATCAACATTCTGTTTCAGCTCTTCCTGAATTTTTTCAAAACAGTCCATCACAATCTGTCGCTCCTTCTCCGAAAGATGGAGTGCTTCGTGAGATTCATAAGAAAAGAAAGAATATTCCTGGATGTGTTTTCCAAGCAGAGTCCCCTTGATCAGGTCAGCATGGAAAATAAGACCCCATCCTTTCGGTTCAAACTTTGTAACATTCGGCTGTACACCGACTACTTGCCCCGGAGAGATAAAAACAAGTGTCCCTTCCTGATAATCATAATAATTTCTGCCATATTTCAATTCGCCACATTTCAGCTCTTTCAAAAAAACAGCATAAACTCCAAAATTCAATGTCTGAGCAGGCATTGCTTTCGCTTTAGACATATCAATAATACTGATTAAAGGATGTAACGTTTCCACTCCACGCAATTTATTATAAATGTCTACACTGTCTATTTTTGCAATCTTTTCCATTATCTGCCAATTTACAATCACAAAGTTACACATTATAAGGTGCTGAAAATCATGATCAAATCCGGATCTGTAATTTTGGTAACAAATACAGTAATCTGTATAAACCCATCCTTATTTTATCTTCTGAAATTTGCAGTGTGAGAATGAGTAAGATGTTATCATATGAACTTTAATTTACTTTACAGATTACACATGGCTCCGATTCATCATAAAAAATTTAAATATGAAAACAAGAATATTAGGAAATCAGGGATTAGAAGTTTCAGAATTAGGATTGGGATGTATGGGATTGACCTTTGGATATGGTCCTGCCACAGATGAAAAAGAAGCTGTTAACTTAATCAGAAATGCTTACGATTCAGGAATCACGTTTTTTGATACTGCCGAAGCTTATAGTCAGGGCGGAAATGAATCGCTGGTGGGAAAAGCAGTGCAGCCATTCCGCGATAAAGTGGTTATTGCTACAAAATTCGGGTTTCAGGATGGTGATGCTACTAAAGGTTTAGACAGCCGTCCGGAAAGAATTCGTCAGGTTGCAGAAAATTCATTGCGGTTTTTACAAACTGATTATATTGATTTATTTTATCAGCACAGAGTAGACCCCAATGTTCCGATTGAAGATGTTGCCGGAACTATTCAGGATCTGATCAAAGAAGGAAAAATAAGACATTGGGGATTATCTGAAGCTGGTGTTGAAACGATCAGAAAAGCTCACGCTATCCACCCGGTTGCCGCTTTACAAAGTGAATACTCTTTGTTTTACCGTGAGCCTGAAAAAGAAATCATTCCTGCTCTGGAAGAACTGGGAATTGGTTTTGTGCCATTCAGCCCACTGGGAAAAGGTTTTTTAACTGGCTCTATTAATGATCAGACAAAATTTGACAAAGATGACTTCAGAAACATTGTTCCAAGATTTTCAGAAGAAAACAGAAAGGCCAATCAGGCATTGGTAGACCTGCTTCAGGATATTGCGCAGATTAAGGAAGCAACTCCGGCTCAAATTGCACTTGCCTGGTTACTGGCTCAGAAACCTTTTATTGCCCCTATTCCGGGAACTACTAAAATCCACCGTCTGCAGGAAAACATCGGAGCCACAAATATCGAACTGACTCAGGAAGATTTGCTTCAAATAGAAGAAATGGCTTCGAAGATAACAATTTTAGGAGCAAGATATCCACAGCATCTTCAGGAAAGAGTAGGAAAATAAAATTTTAAATGAAAAAAATACTTATTATGGGGGCCACCGGGAGCCTTGCCCAATATGTGATCGAAGCGGTAAAACCTTTAGAAAACATACAGCTCACTTTATTTGTGAGAAACAAAAACAGGCTTTCAAAAGACCTTTCAGATCGTTGTGAAGTGATTGAAGGTGATGCCCTGAATTATAAAGAAGTGAAAAATGCCGTAAAAAATCAGGATATTGTGTATATAAATCTCGATGGAGATCTTCAGATCATGGGAAATAATATTGTAAAAGCGATGCGGGAAGAAAAAGTGAAGCGTATCATCGCCATCAGCTCGATCGGAATTTATACTGTCCCGTTGAGACCTGTGCTGGTTCCTTACCGAAAACTGGCTGATATTATTGAAAATTCAGGACTTGACTATACTATTTTGAGGCCCGACTGGTTTACTCATGCTGATGAAATTGATTACGAAACCACAATAAAAGGAAGTCCGGAGAGCGGCTCAGCCATTTCCAGAAAAAGTATTGCTGATTTTGTGTCAAAACTGATGAATTATCCGAATTTACATGTTAATGAAAACTTAGGAATCAGCAAGCCTGTACGTGAACGGGCATAAAATAATCCTGTTTAAAATAATAAATAAATCAAAAGACTGACTTTAAAAGGTTAGTCTTTTTTAATAATATCAATAGATAAAATAAACGGATTAAACCATTAAGCCTACTCAATATTCCTTACCTTGTCCATTATAAATAAATTCTAATTTCACATTATTCTTATGGAAAAAAGGAAAATAAAAAACACCGATTTATCAATTGCACCTATTAATTTTGGAGGAAATGTGTTCGGATGGACACTGGATGAGAAGCAATCTTTTGAAATTCTCGACCAGTTCATTGACGGAGGTTTTAATTTTATTGACACAGCAGATACCTATTCATGGTGGGTGAACGGAAAAGGTGGACAGTCTGAAGAAATCATCGGAAAATGGATGAAAAGCCGTGCCAACAGACATGGTTTAGTGGTGGCTACAAAAGTAGGTTCTGAAACAAAAGAGCATGGTTTTGATATTAGCAAGAAGCATATTTTAAAATCTGTTGATGAATCTTTACAAAGGCTTCAGACCGATCATATTGATATTTATTATACTCATTTTGATGATAATACGACACCCGTAGAAGAAACCTTATCAGCTTATGATGAAATTATAAAAGCAGGAAAGGTACGATATATTGCTGCCTCTAATCTCTCACCTGAGCGTTTGGAGGAATCGTTTGATGTAGCAGAAAAAAATAATCTTCCAAAATATGTAGCATTGCAGCCTCACTATAATTTGCTGGAAAGAGAAAAATTTGAGAAAGATTATGCCTCTTTAGTTGAAAAATATAATCTGAGTGCATTCCCATACTGGTCTTTGGCCGCTGGATTTCTGACCGGAAAATACCGCAGCGAATCAGACTTCAGTCAAAGCCAGCGAGGAGAAGGAGTGAAAAAATACTTAAATGCTAAAGGGCTGGAGGTTTTAAAGGCATTAGACGAAATAAGTGCAAAACACAACACAAAACAGGCTTCTGTAGCTTTAGCCTGGTTATTGGCAAATCCGCTGATCACGGCACCTATTGTAAGTGCAACCAGTAAATCACAGCTTGAGACTTTATTTGAAGCACCGAAAATTAAATTAACCCAAGAAGATCTTGATCTTTTAAATAATGCAAGCAAGTAAATAAATTCTATAAAAAGTGAAAAAGAGAAGCCGTTCAATGTATTTTTGAACGGCTTTTTATTTTTTAAGTCAGATTAATCTGAATAGTCTTTCAATAACTGTCTGTAACTCATTAATATTGTTGATTTTGATACGAATCCTACAAACGTGTTGTTTTCATCGACCACCGGTAAATCCCAAACTCCGGTATCATCAAAAATCTGTAGAATTTCCAAAGGCTTATTTTCAGATTTAATAATGGCTAAAGGGGCTTTCATCAATTGAATGATACTCAACTCATTTTTATTTTCATTAAATAAATAAGGCCGGATATCATCCAATGTAAGTACTCCTCTCAGTACTTTAAAATCATTAACGACTGCGAAAATATTTTTATCCCCATTCTTTACAGCATTAAAAAGTTCATCAATAGGAGCATTTTCATTGATCATCTGAGAATTAAAATCAATGAAGTTTTTTGTATTTAATGAAGATAAAAGGTTCTTATCATGCTTATTGGTGAAAATTTTACCCTGATCTGCCAGAGATTTCAGCTCCGGAGAAATAGGAGAGAACCATTTGGCAATAAGGTAAGACATCACCGAAACAATCATTAACGGAATAAAAAGATCATATCCGAAACTGGATTCGGCAATCAAAAATATAGCGGTAAGCGGTGCGTACAAAACTCCACTCATTGCACCGGCCATTCCTACCAATACAAGATTGGTAACCGGGACTTCTTTAAAACCAAGATGCTGACAAATTACTGCAAATAAAAACCCGACTGTTCCTCCTGCAAAGAGAGATGGAGCAAAGTTTCCGCCATTTCCGCCACTGAAAATAGTAAAAGAAGTCGCAAAAGCCTTTAACAGGCAAATTAATATAAGAAATATGATGATGGTCCACTCTTTTACTTCAAAATATCTGAACAGACTGTTTTCGATAATAGATAAAGTATTTCCATTGGTGAAAGCTTTTACCGTATCATAACCTTCTCCAAATAAGGGTGGAAAAAGCACACATAAAAAAGATAAAACTGCCCCGCCAAACATGGCTTTACGAAGACGCGACATATTGAGGCTCTTCATAAAATGCTCTACTTTCTGAGAAATGATTACAAAATATCTCGCATACAAGCCTGTTACAACTCCTAAAACAAGATAGTAGGGAACATTTTTATAATTAAAAGCTTCACGCGTATAAAATCTGAATAAAACATCTTCCTGCAACAAAACTCTGGACAAAAGACTGCCACAAACTGCTGCCACCACCAATGGAATGAAATCTGTAAAAACAACACCCGTCAGTAAAATTTCGAATGCAAACATAATTCCCGCAATCGGAGCATTAAAAGCAGACGCAATACCCGCTGTAGCACCGGCTGCCAGCAGTAAGGTCCTTTCTTTATAGCTTAGCCGGTAGGTCTGGGCATAATTAGAGCCAATAGCTGCCCCCGTCACGGCAATCGGGCTTTCCAGACCTGCAGAACCTCCAAGACCAACAGTAATGGCACTCTGCACCATTTGGGAATACATTTTAACAGAAGAAACCACACTGGAATTTTGGGCAATTTCATAAAGAATCGCTCCGATTCCTTTCTTATCCTGTCCTTTAAACAAGGTCAGAACTACAGTCGTCGTCAGTACAATTCCTAAAAACGGAAATATAATGTAAAATAAAATCTGATACTCAAAATGAACTTTGTTGGTGATGAAATAATGGATCGTATGAACGATAGTTTTAAGTAAAACACCCGCCAAACCGGCCGTACAGCCCACAATAATTCCCGAAAGAACAAGAAATTGATTTCGGCTAAGCCTGCTGTTCAGCCAATGCAGAATAAGCTCATAGCTGCGAGCTTTTTCAAGGCCATATTTTTGAAAGTCTCTTTTGAATTTCAGAAAGCTCAGAAACTTTCTTTTATGATGAATGTTCACTTGTTTTTAAGATTTGTATTCTATATTCATGTGATAAATGATGCTTTTGTAAATGTATGAAATATATAATAAAAAACAGGATACACACAACGGTACATCCTGTTAAAATAGCGATTAAATAATTATTTAACAGTATTTTAGTGATTTTTATTTTTTTGCTTTAATAAAATCAGAACTGCCAGAATACAACTCACTGCTCCAAATAAATAGATCGACTGATAATTGAAATATCCCGCAATAATGCCTGCAACAGGTCCTGCCAATCCCAGTGACAGGTCAAAAAAAGCAGAGTAGGCTCCCAATGCAGTCCCTCTCATCTGCGGTGTTACTTTCTTTATCGCTAAAACTCCCAGTGCCGGAAAAACCAAAGAAAAACCGATTCCCGTTAAAGCACAGCCAATAATTGCCATTGTACCGGAAGAAGAAAAACCAATACAAAGCTGCCCCACGATCTCAATTAAAAAAGAAACCAGCGCTACCTTATAGCCTCCGAATTTATCCGGAAAAGAGGAAAAAAACAATCGGGTCAAGATATAAAATCCTCCGAAACATAGGAATCCAAGCGAAGTATCTCCCCAATTTTTTTCGGCAAACAGTAACGCAATAAAAGAAGCGATGCATGCAAATCCCATTGATGAAAAAGCCAGTGCCAGTCCCTGATCAGAAACCTTACCGATCACCTTATAAAATGGAGTTCGTACGTGTGCCGCATCCACTTCCAGTGTGGGAAGCTTAACGGTAGATGCCCAACTGATAACTGATAATACGATAATTCCCAGAAAAGGAGCTAATGTTCCCAAATGATGTACCATCCAAATACTTAAAGGGGCTCCAACTGCTATTCCGGCATACATTGCAATACCGTTCCACGTCATTACCTTTCCTGAATTCCGGGCCCCCAACAGGCCAATTCCCCAGGTTAATGTGCCTGTAACCAACATGCTTTCAGAAATTCCGTGAATAATCCGTGAAATAATAAGCAATACTAAAGCGATCACAGGAAAACTTCCCAGATAAACTACTGAAATATAGAATAATCCGGCAACGAAAACCATAATAACTCCACGATGGTTGCTGATTTTTGCCCCCAAAGTATCGGTAATTTTGCCGGCATACGCTCTGGTAAGCAGGGTGGCCAGCGACTGCAGTCCAATTACACCCCCAATAATAAGGCTTCCGAATTGAAGATCATTTTTTATAAACGAAGGTAAAACGCCCAGTGACATTCCAATCGTTAAATAAACCGCAAATACAGAAATAACAATTGGAACCAGTATTTTTGCAGTTTTTTCTCTTTGAACCGCTCCGTTTGCAGCGACTACTTTTGTACTTTTCATTGTATCTATTTTGTAAAAATATTTTAATGATGCAAAAGTAGATCTGTAAAAGCACTTAAACGATGGCTGTTATAAGGTTATAATTAGATAAATAATGGTTTTTTATTTCTAAAATGAGAAGCTGTTACTGCTGTATGTTTCTTAAAGAATCTGGAAAAATAAGCGTGATCCTCAAAACCCAGCTCAAAAGCAATCTCTTTAATATCTAGATCTGTATAATATAAAAGACGCTGTGCTTCCAGGATAATTTCCTGATGGATCCAGTAACTGGCCGAAAAACCAGTCAGCTCTTTGATAAGTTCATTAAGATAAAGAGGAGTGATATTCAGTAAAGAAGCATATTCTTGTACCTGTTTGGAATTTTTATAATGAGTCTGGATGAGTTGTTTGAACTCAATTAAAGTTTTATGTTTTTTTCCGCCAATCAGTTTTTCCGAATGATGGGTTTGTGCCAAATCCCGGACAACCAATCCAACGAGACTCTCTGCCAGTGATGCTGTTAATTCTTTTTGAAAAGGAGCACTTTGACCTTTCAGAACCGATTCAAAAACCGGAACTAAAGAAAAAATTTCACTTTGAGCAGAAACAGAAACGAGTTGATTGGAATTAAGATAAGTATTAAAAATTTCAAGATATGTTTTAGAGACTAAAGCTGTTTCTATAAAAACAAACCAGCCATCGCAGTCTTTCTGCTTCAGATATCGGTGAACCTGCCCCGAAGCCACATAGGAAACTGCAGCATCCGACAGTAAAACTTCCCGGAAATCGATTTCCAGAAGAAATTCTCCTTTTTTCTGAACAATAAACATGTAATGATCATCGCGATGGGGAATTTCGGCCGTTTCATCCAGCCAGCTGAGCGGTCTTATGTCGATACCTACCGATTTAAGCTCATCTATGTGCAATTCAATTTTTCTTTTTGCCATCGGAATTTGTAAAGTGTAAATTTAAAAATTAAATCACTCTTGATCTGTATTTTTTTTAGGCAAAAGAATTAATCTGATCGATGGATTGTTGGTGATGAATAACCTGAACCATTCTACAGCCAGACGTACTTTATTCCCAAAACTTACTAATGGAATAATATGAATGAAAAGCCAAGTCAGCCATGCTAAAAAGCCTTTAAATGAAAACTTCGGAAGATCTACCACGGCATTGAATTTGGAAATGATGGCCATACTTCCTTTATCATCATATCTGAAAGGGATCTGTTCTTTTCCTTCTTCAATCCGTTTTAAGTTGCGCCCGACATTATTACCGTGCTGTATGGCAACTTGTGCTAACTGAGGGTGACCTTTAGGAAATTTTTCATCAGTCAGCTGCAGTGAAATGTCTCCCAAAGCAAAAATATTTTCGGTTCCAAATACTTTGTTATAAGCATCTACCAGAAGTCTTCTTCCTTTTCCAACACTTTCTTCAGGAATGCCCGGCACTTCACGGCCAATCACGCCTGATGTCCAGATCAGTGTTTCTGTCTGAATTGATGTACCATCTGACAATAATACCTTCCCATCTACATAATCTTTCACGGAAACATTCAGCAGAATTTTAACACCCAATTCTTCAAGTTTTTTATATGCCGTTTCCTGTGCTACTTTACTCATAGGAGAAAGCAGGGTAGGAAGAGCATCAATAAGATATAGATTTGAGAGTCCGTGTTTTATTTCAGGATATTCTTTTTCTGCAATAAACTGTCCCATTTCTGCCAGCATACCGGCAAGTTCCACACCTGTAGGACCACCACCGGCGATTACAATATTCTGTAGCTTTTCTGCTTCTTGAGGATCTTTATTACGGGCTGCCTCTTCCAGATTCAGGAGCATATAATTTCGTAAATAAAGGGCTTCCTCTATATTTTTCATAGGCAGTGCACAGCGTTTTACGTTTTCCATTCCAAAGAAATTGGATTCAGTGCCAAGGGCAATGACTAAATAATCATAACTGATATTTCCGGTATCTGTTTCTATAGAATGGTTTTCAGGATGTATTTTCGTTAGCTCTCCCATATAGAAATGTACATTCGTATATCCGGAAAAAAGTTTTCGGAACGGATAACTTATATTAGAAGCCTCAATAAAAGATGTGGCAACCTGATAAATGAGTGGAGGAAAAAAGTGATAATTGTTTTTATCAACCAGTGTTATACTGAATCTGCTGTCATTTTTTAAGGATTTTATAAGATTAATTCCCGCAAATCCTCCGCCTACGATTACAATGTGCTTTTTCATATTGATCATATTGAAATAGAGCTTAAAAGACTTCAATAATAAGACCAAAAAATATAATCCTGATAAATGTTTAAATCATACATTCAATAAATCTCTGCACGATGTTTGCATCTCAAAAATCAACCAAACACTAAATATTTTCTTATGAAATCACACATTTTAACGGAAAAACACAAACTTGGATTAGGCGGTGTAGCTATAGGAACCGCTTTTGAAAAACTTACAGATGAAGAATCATATGAAGTTCTGCAAAAGGCCTGGGATCTGGGAATAAGATATTATGATACTTCTCCCTGGTATGGACTGACAAAAAGTGAGAGGAGATTCGGGAAATTTCTTAAAAATCAAAACAGAGATGAATTTGTATTTTCTACAAAAGTGGGTCGATTATTTAAAGAAGTTCCTGAATCTGAAGTTCCGCCAACGATGTGGAAAGCTCCGCTTCATTACGATTTTGAACATAATTATACTTCCGATGCCATAAAAAAATCTATTGAAGACAGTCTTGAAAGAAGTGGTCTGAGTTATATTGATATCGTTTATATTCATGATTTATCAGAAGATCAGGTTGGTGACCGATATCCTTATTTTTTGAAACAGGCAAAAGAAGGAGCGTTCAAAATTCTTTCTGAACTGAGAGATCAGGGCATTATTAAAGCCTGGGGAATGGGTGTTAATAAAATAGAACCTATTTTGGACTGTCTGGAAGCTGCGGATCCCGATATTTGTCTCTCAGCAACCCAATATTCTATTTTAGAACATGAAGATGCTGTAGACCGATTGCTTCCTGCCGTAAAAAAAGCCGGTGTAAGACTTGTTTCCGGAGCAGGATATAATTCAGGATTCATCAATGGAAGACCGCGCTATAATTATAAAGATGTCATCCCAAAAGGAATGACTGAAAAGCGTGATAAAATAACGGCAATAGCAAAGAAATATAATATTGATATTGTAGATGCAGCTTTACAGTTTGTGTTGGCAGCAGATGAATTCGCATCAATAATTCCGGGAGCAAGCAAACCTCAGCAGGTGCAGGGAAATGTAAATGCGTTAAACACAGACATTCCTTTGGATTTTTGGAAAGAGCTGAAATATGAAGGTCTTATTTATGAAAAGGCGCAGATTCCGCAATAAATAAGAACCCTTTAAAATAACAAAACCACTGCTCGTGCAGTGGTTTATTTTTTTAATATACTATTATAACTTTAATCTAATGGCTTTCTGCCTGTAATAATATTATATAAAATTACAATAATGGCAATAACCAATAAAACATGAACTAAGTAACCTGTACTGATTCCTGGTACGATGTTCAGCATTCCTAATAGCCAAACGACAATGCAGATGACTGCGACTAACCATAATATACTTCTCATAACGGTAATATTTTAAGTGATTTATTAGATAATAGCATATATCATGCCTTTATTCTAAAATTATATTTAAAATAAATACCACAAAAAGCAAATTGGTTAATGTTTTTAATATTTAAAACTCTGGTAGTCAGATTTTAATTAAATAAGTTTAAAATAAATTAAAGCCTTTTCAATTCCATCATTATCCACCTCTTCAGTAATATAATCGGATATTTCTTTTACATTTTCATTGGCATTACCCATTGCAATCCCAATTTTTGTGAACTTCAGCATGGTAATATCATTTCCTCCGTCTCCAAAAGCCATGGTCTCGGAAACATCGATTCCAAAGTGGTCACAAAAAATTTCAATTCCGATTTGTTTGCTGATTCCGCTTGGATTTACATCCGCAAAAAGAGGAGTCCATCTTGAGGCTATAGAATTTGGCATTACCGTTTTCATAAACTCATCTTCAACCTCTGGTCGAAGAAAAATATTTGCCTGAAGAACATTTTGATAATCAATATTTTCTTTATCATGAACCGGCGGAACCGGAAGGTTAACATGCGCATACATACCGACCACTTCAGGAGTAGCATCATTAATTTCTACCTTGTCTTCATACATTAATGAATAACTTAAAGGAGAATTTTCAGCATAATTGATCAAACCTTTGATATCATTCGGATCAATTGTATTTTTAGATAAAATTTTGCCGTCAGTAGTGGCGCAATAGCCTCCGTTGAATGTAATAAAACCATCAAACTCTATATGAGAAATATGAGCCAGTGTATTAATGGAACGTCCTGTTGCCACAATTACTTTAATGCCTTTTTCACGAAGTTTTTTGATTGAATTCTGCGTAGATTCAGGAATTTTATTGGTCTTAAAACTGATGAGTGTTCCATCGATATCAAAAAATACAGCTTTAATAATTACAGGGGAATTGTCTGTGTGAGTCATGATTTGGAGTATAAAAATATTTGAATTTGTATCTACAAAAATACGACATTATTTGTTTTGATTAATGGTTTAAGCATTTATAAAATTATTAAATTTGATTAAAGAAAATATAAATAATGAAGCCTGTCAAAAATATCCATCAAGAATTTGAGCCTCCCGAAGAGTTAAGCGATATCATCAAGTGTTTTTGGTACAACGACACGGATTTCGGAGAAAAAGAAACCAGTTTTGAAGTGATTCCTGATGGTTATGCTGAAATTATTTTTCATTTTGGAATTGGCTGCAGCATTTCAGATCAAGGAAATCTACTGAAGTTACCATCACCTTTTCTTGTCGGTTTGTTAAATCAGCCCATTCATTTTCATACAAAAGGACGTTTACAAATTCTTGCTGTACGATGTTTTCCATGGGTTGTCTTCGACTTGCTGGGCCTCACATCCAATAAGAATGGAGTTCATATTTTTGAACATCCGATTGCTGGGCTTCAATCCACATTAAATAAACTGCTTGATCAGTGTAAAACTGAAGAGGCGATAAATCACATAAAAGCATATTTCCTGAATATCCGATCCCAGATTCCTTCCGACAGTATGCTCTATAAAGCAGGAATTGCAATGAGAAAAGCCAACGGAGCCATTCCTGTTCATCAAATTGCCGATGCAGCACATTCAACGGTTCGTACTTTAGAAAGAAAGTTTAAACAGTCGTCCGGACATACCGTTAAAGATGTCGCCAGTTTAATGCGTTTTGAGCAGGTCCGTAACAGACTTTGGTCTTATCCGACGACTCATCTTGCAGAACTGGCTGTCGAATTGGGCTATGCAGATCAGGCACATCTCAGTAAGGAATTCAAAAAATATACGGGTACAACACCTTCATCTTTCGCGCGAAAAGCAAAGAAAGAACAGATTCCTGATCATGATTTTGTCGTATTTGTACAATCCTAAGACTTTTATATTTTGGAATTTTGCGTCATTAATTTAAAATGATGAACAAACTACTGAAAAATAAAAAAGTCGCTATTATCGGAGCCGGACCTGTAGGGTTAACGATGGCAAAGTTATCACAGCAAAACGGAGTAGAAGTAACTGTCTATGAAAGGGATAAAGATCCTTATGCCAGAATCTGGGGCGGTACTTTGGATTTACACAAAGATTCCGGACAGAAAGCTCTGCAAAAAGCCGGATTGCTTGAAGAGTATTATAAAACTGCCCTGCCAATGGGAGTAAATATGGCCGATAAAAGCGGGAAAATACAGTCTACAACAGAAATTACTTCCGAAAACCAATATGATAATCCTGAGATCAACCGAAACGATTTAAGAAAAATCCTGATCAACAGTCTTCAGAAGGACACTGTTGTTTGGGACAGAAAACTCGAATCACTCAATGAAGATAACGGAAAATGGCTTTTGAGTTTTGATCTTCAATCGGATGAAACAGCAGATTTTGTTATTGTTGCCAACGGAGGAATGTCCAAAGCCAGAAATTATGTGACCGATACGTTAATTGAAGAAACCGGCACATTTATTATTCAGGGAGATGTACCGGAGCCTGAAATTAATTGTGCGGAGTTTTATCAATTATGCGACGGCAAAAGGCTGATGACTGCCTATAATGGTAATTTACTAGTTGCGAATCCTTTTAATAACGGAGCATTAAGCTATGGGCTAATTTTTAAAACACCTGAAGATTGGAACTCAGGCAATAAATTGAATTTTGGAAATCCTGAGGAAATTAAAAGTTTTCTCGTTGACAGGCTTTCTGCCTGGGATGAAGTCTATCAGAAATTATTCTGTGCAACCACATTCTTTGTCGGACTACCCACAAGAAAGCTTCCGTTGAGCCATCCCTGGAAAATGAATCGTCCTTTGCCCGTCACTCTGATTGGAGATGCGGCTCATTTAATGCCTCCTTTTGCTGGTCAGGGCGTCAATACAGGGCTGCTGGACGCCTTATATTTATCAGAAAATCTTATTGATGGAGACTTTGAGACATTGGAAGCAGCCATTTCTGATTATGAGCGGAGAATGTTCCAGTATGCCAGAGAAGCTCAGCAACAATCCAGTGAAAATGAAATAGAAATGCATGACCCTGATTTTTCTTTTAAACAGTTTATGCATCAATAAATATTAATTAGCAAGGGAATGGTATTTTTATCAAAATTGTTTTTATTATAATAAATAATAATTTATTTAACAATTGATATTAATTATTTAAAATAAAAATAAAATATTGTTTAATTATTTATATCTTTATAAAACATTAACCATGTAAAATTATTATCATGAAGAATTTAAAAAAATTAAACAGAAAAGAATTGAAGAAAATCTCAGGAGGAGATTTAATCGGAAATGTTTTCAGCTATACAGATGAAATAATTCAACTTTTGGATTTAGCAGTATGTAATGTACAGTGCACCGTTAATGGTGTTGTACAAATTAAAATACTTCCTTGTAACAGTACATGCTAGTTTAATACAAAATACTTAAAAACTGCCTCTAAGAGGCAGTTTTATATTGATTCATTATTCCGTTATTTCAATCCAGTTTCCTTCGGGATCTTCTATAATGCTTTCATAATAACCATCTCCGGTAGTTCTTGGTTCTCCAACGACAGTGTAACCATCTTTTCTCAATTTTTCTGTTAATGAATTCACCTTCTCCTTACTCCCTACAGAAAATGCAAGATGGGCAAAACCCATCAATAATCCGCGGAGATTGTTATTTTCGGTAATATCCGACCGCTGCATAATTTCAAGTCTTGCAGAAGAATCATTTTCAAAACTTAAAAAATAAGATGCGAAATGTTTCTCGCGGTTCACATATTTTTCATTGCATTTCATATTAAAATAACTGATATAAAATGTCTTGATCAATTCTAAATTATTACACCACAAAGCTAAATGTTCAATTTTCATTTTGAATTAAATTTTATTTTGCAATATTATGCAAAAATGCATAATATTGCAAAATAAAATTTAAAGAATGAATCAACAACAAATCGTACAAGCCAAAAGAGCAACCCAGTTTATATTTTTAGTCTGCGGGCTCGGAATAGCAAGCTGGGCACCTATCGTTCCTTTAGCAAAAGACAGGCTACAGCTTAATGAAGCAGATTTAGGTTTACTTTTATTATTTCTTGGAGGTGGAGCATTAACGATGATGCCGCTTTCAGGAATTTTTATTCGAAAAATGGGAAGCCGGAAAGTAATTGCGGTGAGCGTATTAGCAACTGCCTTATTACTGCCATGGCTGCTGGTAATTTCCAATATTTATCTGATGGCAGCTGCTCTTTTTGCCTTCGGATGTGGAATAGGAACCGTAGATGTTGCGATGAATGCTCATGGGGTGCAGGTCCAGAATATATATGACAAACCTATCATGTCTTCATTACACGGTTTATTCAGTGTGGGTGGGTTATTCGGATCTTTGGGATTAGGGTTCTTAATGAAAATTGGCTTGGAACCTATTGTTGCAGCCATAAGTATTTCTGTTTTACTTATTCTTCTGTTGATCATCCAGTTTAAAAACCTTTTTACTTACGAAGCAGAACGGGAAATTATCCTTAAATTTTCTCATGTAGACGAGAAAAAATCAGCTAACAATCGCTTTGAATGGCTTAATTCAACGATATTGATATTAGGTTTAATGTGCTTTATAGTTTTCCTTTCTGAAGGAGCAATGCTGGACTGGAGTGCAGTATTTTTGAGAGATACCAAAGATGTAGACGCTGAGTTGGCAGGAATCGGGTATGCTGCTTTTTCAGTGGCAATGGCAGTAATGAGACTTACCGGAGATTCTTTAATCAGTAAATTAAACAGTAAAATTATTGTAATAGGAGGCAGTATCATTGCGGCAGTGGGAATCCTCATTCTGATTTTCAGTCCGTGGATTCCATTGTATTTATTAGGTTTTATTTTATTGGGAATGGGTGCCGCCAATATCGTTCCAGTATTTTTCAGTGAAGGAGGGCGGATTTCAGGCGTATCACCTACAGTAAGTATACCAGCCATTACAACGATGGGATATGCTGGACAGCTCGCAGGACCTGCTTTATTAGGATTTATTGCGCATCATTTTTCTTTGACGGTTGCTTTCGAAAGCATAGCTTTGTTGTTTATTGTCGTAGCTGTTATTTATACATTCAGAAAATAATTTTTATGTTAAAAGAAGAACGTTTTGAGATCATTTTAAAGCATTTAGAAGAAAAAAGCAAGGTAAAATTTGAAGAATTAGCCTTCATTCTTAAAGTTTCTGAAGATACCATACGAAGAGATATAGATCTCCTTCATCGGAACGGACTGCTTTCAAAGGTCCGTGGAGGCGCTATACAGCGAGAAAAAGATCCACTTTCTTTTCAGGACAGACAATCATTTTCGGCAAAGGAAAAAGATATTATTGCCTTAAAAACCCAGCCCTTTATTAAAGATGGAATGACAATTTTTATGGACGGAGGAACAACGATCTGTGCCGTGGCCAGCTGTATGCCTCTTGACATTAAATTGAGGATTATTACCAATAATTATTCATTGATTCCGGTGATGACCAGGTTTCAGAATGTAGAACTGGTGATGCTGGGAGGAACCTATCACCATGATTTGGCTGTCACAACGGGTATTACAACCTGTCAGGAAGTTTCAAAATACATTGCAGATCTTTTCATTATGGGAACCTGTGCTGTAGACGTACATTTTGGGATCTCTGCTACATCGATCTCCGATGGTGAAACCAAGAAAGCAATGTCTGAATCTTCAAAAAAAATAATTGCTTTAGCCAGTGAAAATAAGCTGCGCCGTGCAGAATCTTTTAAAGTTTGTACTATAGAGAATATCGATACACTGATCACAGATTTAGCGGCCAACAATCCTGAATTGGAGTCTTTCAGAAATATTGGTGTTCAGATCATTTAATTTTCATACCAATTCAAAATTTCTTCAAAATTCAATCTTTACATTAGCATCATGAAAATTTTAATTATCGAAGACGAAACAGAATTGGCAAAAAGCATCTCCGAATATCTTTCGGGGGAAAACTATCTGTGCGAATTTGCCTCGACATTCCAGGAAGCCATGAGTAAAATAAATGCTTTCCAATATGACTGTATCTTATTGGATATTATGCTTCCCGACAGAAACGGGCTCACCATTCTGGAAGAATTGAAAAATCAGAATAAACAGGATGGAGTGATTATTATTTCAGCTAAAAATGCGTTAGATGATAAAATAACCGGCCTTCAGCTTGGAGCCGATGACTATCTTACAAAGCCTTTTCATCTTTCGGAATTAATGGCCAGAATTTATTCTATTATCCGTCGGAAACAGTTTAACAATTCCAATATTGTAAAACAGAATGAGCTTCAGATTGATCTTCTTGCCAAAACCGTGACCATCAATGAAAAAACCATTGTTCTTACCAAAAAAGAATTTGATCTTCTGATTTATTTTATAGGAAATAAAAATAAAGTGATCTCAAAAAGTACACTAGCAGAGCATCTTTCCGGGGATTTTGCAGATATGCTCGATAACCACGATTTTGTATATGCTCATGTAAAAAACCTGAAAAAGAAGTTGTATGATGCCGGATGCGATCATTATCTGAAAACAGTTTATGGAACCGGGTATAAATGGGTTTCTAATTCTTAAGAAAATCATACATTTATAATATATAATTCATCACTATCTTGAAACCACTATTAAGTAAAACCACGAAACCTTTTATCATCTACGTACTCATTGTACTGGTTATAAGCATTCCTGTATATTACTTTGTTGTGGACACCATCTGGAAAAGTGAACTGGACGAACATAACGAAACCATTGTTGATAAAACGGCTTACGAATTCGGAAGACTTAATCTTTCTGAAGATGAGCTCGATAAAAGTATTAAGCTGTGGAATCATATTCAACCCGGGACAAATATTGAGAAAATACCGGTAAATACATTAAAAAAAGACCAGTTTTTCACCATTGAAAAACAAAAAACTTTTGTATCTCAACCTGAAATTGAACGTTATCGGTGCTTAAAGAAAGTAGTCTACATCAATAATAAACCCTTTCTCTTTACCGTCGAAACCAATATTGAAGAATCTCATGAAACAATTATCGCTATTGCCGGAATTACTGTTTTTTTCTTCATCCTTATCGTTGCAGGATTATTATTTTTAAACAGAAAGCTTTCAAATTCGGTCTGGAAGCCGTTCAGAAAAACTTTAGATCAGTTAAAAACATTCAATCTGAATCATCATACCAAAATTGAGTTTCAAAACACTGATATTACAGAATTCGAAGAACTTAACCAATCTCTGACAAAACTGATAGAACATAATATTTCGGTATTCAAAACACAGAAAGAATTTACCGAAAATGCTTCACACGAACTTCAGACTCCTCTTGCCATTCTGAAAAACAAACTGGACATTCTGCTGCAAGACCAGCATCTCACAGAAAAGCAATACCAGATTGCAGAAGAAATGAATAAGGCATTAACAAGAAGTTCAAGAATCAATAAAAATTTGCTTCTTCTGGCTAAAATTGAAAACAGTCAGTTTGATATTTCAGAAAACATCTCTCTAGATATCGTGCTGGATCAAAGTATGGAGATCCTCCAGGAACATTTTGAACAAAAAAATATTTCTGTCGACAAAAAAATATCTACCGACATTTCAGTAAAAGGAAATACTGGCTTAACGGAGGTTCTGATCAATAATTTACTGGTCAACGCAATCCGGCACACCTCATCAGGCGGAATGATCACGGTGAAATTAACGGATCACATTTTTGAAGTGACTAATTCAGGAGATGAAAAACTGAATGCCGAATTATTATTTAAAAGGTTTTCAAGAGCGTCAACAGATAATAGTGGAAGCGGTTTAGGATTGGCAATAATCAAAGAAATCTGCAAATTTCAAAAGTGGACTGCAGAATACAGATTTGAAGACCAACAACATATTTTTTCTGTTCATTTTTAAACAATTTGATACTGTAGATGACTGATATAGTAAATGAAAATGCTCGGAAATCATGATGGAAAACTATATTTACAATCCTTTTTTTTCCAGTTTGTCAGGACTACTTTCAATCACACAAAGCTGTATACCTTTCGAAAGGAAAATATCAATTTTCCATAAGGAGACCGAAATACATAACGGACTTCTATTACTTGCAATATCAGGCTTCCTTTCTTATTAAATTCAAACTTTCTTCTAAATCTGTTCAGAATATTGTATTAAAATTAAATAGAATGAACAGAATAAAGCTTTTATTGTTTTCGTTGATAATGATGGTTTCATCAATGGTTTTTGCACAGGTTTCTTCGGTTACCGTTTCAGGAATAGTGACTGATCAGAATAAAACAGTTTTACCCTACACGCATATTGTCCTTAAAAGCTCAAAAGACAGTGTTTTTGTATCTGGAACGATCTCGAATGAAGAAGGTCGGTTTTCCCTGACCAATATAAAGCCTGACCATTATATAATAGAAACTTCCGCCACAGGGTATGATACCGGAACACAACCGCTTTTTATCGGAAGTCTTTCTGAGTTTCTTGAAATCCCGTCTATTGAACTTAAGAAGTCACAGGAGAAAGAAACTACGATAGATGAAGTGGTTGTCACAGTGTCTAAAAAAAATGAAATAAGCAATCATCTTGATAAAAAAACGTATGCTCTTGCCGACAACATCAGCCAAAGCGGAGGCTCTGTTTTACAAAGCATGCAAAATCTGCCCGGAGTTACAGTTCAGGACGGAAAAGTACTGTTGAGGGGCAATGATAAAATCACTGTTTTAATTGACGGTAAACAAACCGCACTTACAGGTTTTGGAAGCCAGACAGGACTGGATAATATCCCATCCTCAGCCATTGATAAAATTGAGATCATCAACAATCCTTCATCAAAATATGATGCCAACGGAAATGCCGGAATCATCAATATTATTATGAAAAAAAATAAACAAAACGGCTGGAACGGTAAAGTGGGTTTAACGGCAGGGCTAGGTTCACTTTGGATAAGAAAAGAAAACCTTCCGACCATAAGACCTCAGTACACGCAGACTCCGAAAATAAACCCATCAGTATCATTAAATTACAGAAAAAATAAGGTTAATGTTTTTCTTCAGGCTGATAATCTATATACAGAAACCCTTAATAAAAATGAATTTGTAACCCGCACTTACGATGACGGCACCATCATTCATTCCCAGTTAAAAAGAAACCGGAATACCAATTATTTTACAACAAAAGCCGGAATCGACTGGAATATAGACCCGCAGAATACCTTAACCGTTTCAGGTTTATACGGGAGTGAAAAAATCATCGACCGTGGAGATCAGCCTTTTTTCAACGGAGATCTCTCACAGAGCCTTCGTCTCTGGCAGTTTTTGGAAGACGAACTGAAGACCACCATTATGGCAACAGCTTCTTATCAGCATAAATTCAAGGAAGCCGGACATGTCCTTAATATCGGATTTAATTATACTTTCCACAGAGAAGATGAGAAATATTTTTATGACAATTATTTACCAACTTCAACAGGCACCGATGCTTTTAAATTGCTGTCTGATGAACAGGTTTATGATCTGAATATCGATTATGTCAAACCTTTAAAATACGGCCGGATTGAGACCGGAATTAAGCTGAGAAGCAGAAATATTCCTACCAATATGAATTTTATTCCGGGGTTCAATTCTGTTTTAGATGTAAATGCAGGAGGTTGGGCAACATATAAAGAATTAATACCTGCCATTTACGGAAATTACATTTTTGAAAATGAAAAATGGGAAGCTGAGCTGGGCGTAAGACTTGAATATGTGAAAGTTCAGTATGATGTGAATCCTAATCATCCTACTTATAAAAGTGACAGCTATAATTACACACAACCCTTTCCAAATCTTCGACTTGCCTACAAATTAAATGCCCACAATAAATTGTCGATTTTCTATAACAGAAGGGTAGACCGTCCGAATGAAGTAGATATCCGTATTTTTCCAAAATATGATGACGCAGAAATTATAAAAGTGGGTAATCCTCAATTAAGACCTCAATTTACCAATTCAATCGAGCTGGGGCATAAATACAACTGGAATAGCGGTTATCTGTACTCCGCATTATACCATCGTTTTGCTAATGGAACCATCACAAGAATTTCCAGTATTGTTCCTGAAAGCACACTGATTTACGCTGTGTTTCAAAATGCTGGAAAGAGCTATAATTCCGGTTTAGAAGCTATCTGGAATCAGAAGATTTCTAAAGTGTATTCATTTAATATCAATGGAAATATTTACAGAAATCAGATTAATGCCTTTTCGGTAGAAAATCTCTATCCTCAACCTACTGTTTTTTCTGCAGATCAGCAGACTGCTATTTCCGGGAACTTAAAGTTTAATAATACTTTTAAATTTTCCAAAGGTTTAGACGCGCAGCTTACGGCAGTCTATCTGGCTCCGGATATTATTCCACAAGGTAAAATAGGCTCGCGGTTTTCAATGGATGTAGGATTAAAAAAATCAATCCAAAAGGGCAAAGGAGAAGTATTTCTGAATGTCACAGATCTTTTGAACACGATGAAAATCAGGAAAAAAATCCAGGGTTCGGGTTTCGGATATACGAGCGATGATTATTTTGAAACACAGGTAGTAAGAATAGGGTACAGTTATAAGTTTTAAAAACAGACATGAAATCAAAAGTAATATGGATCATGAGTATTGCATGATCATCAAATCGGTTATGGAGTACCAGCCAGACCATACAAGATCTTAAGCAGCTTAATTTTTCAACCAGAGATAAAATTAGATCTGATCACATCCGGTTATAAAATTATCTCAGTTTGCTCCCGCCGTATTGGTATATGGAAATACGATCGGCGTAAAACTTTTTAGAAGGATCTATAAAATGATTACGGCCTCCATCGGAGGCCGTAATCATTATTTTTTCTTAAGATCTTTATTGATCTGTTTTTCTGCATTTTTAGCTTTCTGCTCCTGCGCATCTCTCTGCTTGCGCTGTTCTGCACGGGATTTTTTAGCAGCACGCTTTTCTTCGCGAATGACTTTATTAGACTTTTTATTATACAGGGCTTCTATAATTCCCTGACCGGTTTTACTGAAAACCTTGATTTTTGGTTTATCATGTGTTCCTGTTACTACAACCGGAAAACCAATCCACCCGGCAGGAGGGAGCCCAACTCTTACCTGAAGATCCAACAAGCCATTGAAACTTGTTGTTCCGCTGATCGTAGGTCTTAATACTGAAACTTTAAACGTAAATTTATCTACATGAATAAGATTATTCTTAATATGTGTTTCAATATTTACCCCTTTCATATCAGGATTATCAAAAGCTTTGGCGCCAATATTATCGCCTACTGCGGAAAGCATTTTAAGATTTTTAACTTCCACATCCCGAAGATTAACGATACCACCACCTTCCAGTGAAGGGTAAATAGGGCTCATATTCTTATCAAAATCTCCTTTTAACTTATAATCGAGTGATACAATTCCTTTTACGTCTTTTGCTGCAGTAGCCATTTCACGCACCATATCAATTTCTTTATATGCTCTTTGAACATCAAAATCCTGAACTTTAAGGGCTATATCGTAGTTGGCAGTTAATGGAGATTCATTCTGATAGCGGGCATCTATATTCATACGGCTTCCGATAATATCAAAAGAAGTATTTTTAAGATAAACCTGTCCTGTACTCACAGAAGCAGTCCCTTTCAGGTGATTCAATCCTAAACCTTTGAACTCTACCTTTTTTGCATTGGCTTCCAGTGAAACATCCAGATTTTTAGGAACAATCACAACACCGCTGCTTTTAGGATTTTCAACTTTCGCATATTCCACTTCTATAGACTTATTGGTGTTGTCGCCACTTTTCAAAGCCATAAATTCATCAATCAGGATATAGTTTGAATTCAAGGCAAATTTTCCGTGAAGCGTTCCTTTTCTTTCAATGAAATAATTAATGGTATTGAGTAAATAACCGTTCAACGCAAAATCAGACTTTCCATAAGTGGCAAAGAACTTTCTGAACCACATTTTTTCATTCTCAAACTGGAAGTTTCCTTCTTTGATATAAAATGATTTAGGCAGATACTCCGTTGTCGCTTTAATATTTTTAAGAATTAATGTTCCACGGTTATCCAATTTGCTGTACTGTCCTTTTGTAGCATAACTCTGTCTTCCGTTCAGGGATAGATCAGCCATAATTAATCCACTTATATCCAGTCCTTTTTTAGCGAAAACCTTGTAAATTCTTCCTACATTAAGGACTCCTTTTGCTTTCACTTTATACAGCAGATCTTCAAAATCCTGTAAGTCAGCATTCACAAAAACTGGGTTCCCTTCAAAATCAAAACTGAAAGGATCCATCTTCACACCAAGGCTTCGGAAAGTTCCATCCGTATTATTGATATGAGCAACCATATTAATATTCTGAATAGGGTTGGGATAATAATTAGTCTTTACAAAACCATTTTTAAGATTAAGGTAACCATCGGTTTTTGGAAACAGTTTTTTGTCCAGGCTGAAAATCCCGTTTGCTATGATATTGGTATCGATTAAACCTCGTATATCAATATCTTTCAATCCTAATGCCTGATCCAGCATCTGCAGATCTACCGCACCTTTTATATTGGCATTCACCTGCATTTCATTAACGCCCTGAGTTTTTACATAAGCCCTGAAATTATTTTTGGGTCCGAGATCAAAACTTAATTTCTTTAAATTTACCGCAAGCTGATTAGGGTCTAATGAAGGTAAATCGACATTAAAATCCATATTAAGATTGCTCATGGGAACCGGAGCTTTTCCGTTGGATACAAATCCGTTTTTAACTAAAAGTCTTGCTTTAACTCTCGGTTTAATATTCTTAGGCTCACTGAATCTTCCTTTGATATGGAAATACAGGTCACTGTTGCCTTCAATTTTGGTGTCTTTTGCCCAGTCAAGATATTGTGGTGGTAACACTGAAATCATTTCGCGGATCGTCGTTTTTTCTGAAGCCGCTTTGATATCCATATTATATCCGTCTTTTAAGATACTCAATGCTCCGTTAAATTTCAAAGGCAGGTCATTAATTCTCAACTCATTCTTTCTGAGTACAAAGGTTAACGCATTGGTATTTATTCTGGTAATTAAATCTGCATGAAGCTTTTTTTCTTTAGCATAATAAATTCTGTTTAGACTGAAATCTAATTTATCAATATCAAGATTCGTCTCCAGATCGAAAATATCTTCGCTTAATCCACCTTTTCCAGTGTAATTCAAACCTTTTGCATCCACAAGAACTCTTGCAGCGTGATCATTGTATTTAATATGCCAGTTTTTGAACTTAATAAGATCCAGCTTGATCGAAGCTCCGGATTCTGTGGTATCCTGAGGTTTTTTGGAAGGCTCGGAAACATATACATTATAATTTGCCTCACCTTTGGAGTTCACAAAAACATTGGCATAAGCGTCAGTAACATATATTTCATCAATTTTTACTTCTCTGTTGAAGATCAGATTTTTAAGATTAATCCCTACCGCCACTTCTTTGGCCATTAAAAGGGTATCATTCTGAAAAGGCTTGGAGCCCTGCAGCAAAAGATCATCTACAGAAACCGTAAGTGATGGAAAATGTCGGAAAAACGTTAACTGTGTCTTTTTATAATCCAGTTTTCCTGCAAGATGTTGATTCGCAAATATTTTCACCTGCCTGGATATTGTTCCCGGAAATAAAATGGGGATGATAAACATCAAAAAAAGAATTGATGCCAACGAAATTCCGATCCATTTTAGAATTTTCAAAATTATTTTTTTAAACTTTTCCATAAATGTTATGATAATTTTGATTTTAAGAATGTCTTTTATACAAATAAGGGTAATATGTAGTGATAATCTAAAATCAAGCCATTTTTTATTGAAGGTCCGCAAAATACGGAATAAAATCAGACTCTAATATTACATCTTTTTAAACTTTTTTATGAAGAAAAACTTAAGAAAGAAAGAGAACTTAAGAAATACGTCCTCAAATACAAAAAAAAGCAATTTTGCTCTATACAAAAGGGTTTATAGAGATGATCAAAATAAAAAAGAGTAACCTTTATATGATTACTCTTTTTTATGTGTATTTATCAGTTCAAAATTTCGTTCATCTGTGTTAAAATGACAGGTTTTCCGTCAGTGATTAGGATTGTGTGCTCGTGCTGAGCCATATAACCGCCTTTATTACCTACCATTGTCCAGCCATCATTAAGTTCTATAGCCAGTGTAGAATCTGTTGCGATAAAGGTTTCAATGGCGACAACAGAATTCTTTTTAAATCTTCGCGAATCAAAACGGTTTCTGTAATTAAGCAACTCGTCCGGCTCTTCATGTAAACTTCGGCCAACACCGTGACCGCCCAGGTTTTTAATTACCCTGAAGCCTCTTTTTTTTGCTTCGGTTTCCATAAGCGAGCCGATATCTGCTATTCTGACACCGCCCTTAATCTGATTAATTGTTTTTTGCAGAATATCCTTAGAAGCGTTCACCAACTTCTGATGCCCATAAATATCTTTTCCAATCACAAAAGAACCTCCGTTATCAGCCCAATATCCATTGAGCTCTGCTGAAACATCGATGTTGATAAGATCTCCTTCATTCAGTATACGCTGATCAGTAGGAATTCCGTGGCAAAACTCCTTATCTACACTTATACAGGTCCAACCCGGAAAACCATATGTCAGATAGGGAGCTGATTTCGCTCCAAAATCAGATAGTATCTTAGCACCATACTCATCAACCTGTTTTGTCGTCATGCCTGGCTTAGCGTAGTTCATCATTTCTTTCAACGTGTAGGCTACTGCTTCGCTTACTTTCTGCATTCCGATTAACTCAGGTTCATTAGTTATTGACATTTTATTGTGTTTAGGTTTGATGTTAAAAATATTCTTTAATGCAAATTTAAGAATTAATATTTTTCTTTTTTACGATCTTTTTATTTTATAAAATCTGAGAAAATTTATGATGAATTTTTACAATCAAAAAACGGGTATTTATTCTGCTTAAGATTTAAAAGATGTTAAAATTTTTCTTATTTTTATTCCACAGAAAGTGAATTTTAACTTTTTTTGATCAAAATCAGCATAAAAAAAGACATGATTTATTATCAAAACACTACTAAAACCGTCATTAATTATTAATATTACCAAAAAATGAGTAAAAAAAAGTTAATAATGCAAAATATCAATTTAGTAGAAATATACTTATTTAACATAAAGAAAATCAATAAGATAAACTAGGGAATGGAATATTCAAAAAATTCCAGTTATATTAATCAAATATTAAATTATAAAAATGTTTAGTTATTTTTTTGAAAATAATATCGCCATATATTTATTATTCATATCTTAGTGAAGTATTAATCATATAAAATTTTATTCATGAAAAACTTAAAAAAACTAAACAGAAACGAGCTAAAATCTATCGAAGGTAATGGATTATTAGGAGACCTAGGAGCAGGACTAGGCGTATTAATTGGTGGAATTGGTGCTACAGTTGGTGGTATCATCGTAGGTACATTCCAGACAGCTGAAGGTTTAATGTGTAAAATCAACTGTACTGTAAACGGTGTTGTTGATATCAAAATCCTTAAGTGCGATAACGCTGCTTGCTAAAAGCAGGAAATGAATTATTAATCAAATAAATTTCTATTCATGAAAAACTTAAAAAAACTAAACAGAAACGAGTTAAAAACGATTGATGGTAATGGTTTATTAGGCGGTTTGCTAGGTGGAATTGTAGGAAGTGGAGGAGTAATAATCGGGATCATTAAAACAGCAGACGGCATCATAGACAATGCTGTTGGTACAGTAGATAATACTATTTGCCAGGTACAGTGTCTTATTAATGGTGTTGTTGTGATCAAACCACTTAACTGCAGTGCAACTACTTGTTAAGATAACAGATCTATAAAATAATAGGGCTGTCTCACAGGAGACGGCCTTTTCTATGGGGTAATAATTAAATTTCATTAAAAATTTATAGATAAGTTAGGGAATCGTATCTGTATCATATCTATTATATATTAATGAAATATGAAATCATAAAAATATTTAATTATTTATTCAAAAAAATTTTAACACAATTTCAATTATTCATATCTTAGTGATGTATTAATCATATAAAATTTTTATCATGAAAAACTTAAAAAAATTAAGCAGAAACGAAATGAGAAACATTGAGGGCAACGGTTTACTAGACGGTCTTCTAGGTGGAATTGGTAATGTTGTCGGTGGTGCGCTTGGAGGAGTTGGTTCCGCAGTAAATACAGCACTTTGCGACTTGCAGTGTACACTTGGTAACATTGTACACGTTACACTTTTCGATAGTTGTCAGTCTTACGTTTGCAAATAAGTATACAGAAAACTATTGAAGTATTAACTCTAAATAAATAATATCATGAAAAACTTAGAAAACTTAAAAAAACTGGATAGAAACCAACTAAAAACAATTTCCGGAGATGGAATAGATGGTCTTTTAACCGGTCTTGGAACTTTGGTAGGAAATCTTCTTGATGGAGTAGGCGGAGTTCTTCAAGGGACCGTAGTTGGAACTCTTAAAACATTGGAAGGCGGGCTATGTGAAGTAAACTGCCTGCTTAAGGATGTGATAGAAATCAAAATCGTTAAATGTGGTCCTACTTGTTAATATATAACAGTAAAATATAACTATACCGCTCTTTTTGAGCGGTTTTTTTTATGTTTATTCTTTGTATCAATTAATTCAGAAACTAAACGATACCGTATTTCTACGTATTAAAAATCAATCCTTTATCGCGATATTTGATTATTAATATACATAACTGATAACCCTTCAAACATGTAATCTATGTCAGCAAAAACAGTTCATTTTAACGTCGAAGTCAATCAGATGAAGATCACTTCGGGTCATTTTCAGGTTTTCGGAATCGTGGAAAACTATATTGGTCCCGTAAATACCCAGACTCCTTTTCAGGGAAATTCCTTTAATGCTTCTGTTAAGGAAAAAGAATCAGAATATTACTCAGTTACTGTTTGGATTAATGAATACAGTATTGATAATATAGTCTATAAAGTTCAGGGAAATCCTCTGACCTTGCTGGCGACATTTTATCTTCCTGACTCAAAAGATACTGTAAAAGTCACTCCGGAATCGTCAATCGCTTCCCTGTATACTTTTGCAAGAATGACTGTGGTAGAAAATGATGGCAATGTACATATAAAAGGAACCGAACGCAATATGAAAATCGCCTATGGGATGAAGCAAAATCTGTATAAAACTGAAGGCGGTATCGGAACTATGATCAGCACATCTCCCAATGGTTTTGAAACCAACAGCTATCCGATGTTTAATTCATTATGCAATCTGTATTATTATTGTCTTACCAATCCTGTAGCGAATACCGGCAAGCCTTTTTACGATCAGTTTCTGGACTATGCCTGGCATCCGTCTGATACACCGAATACAAATTTTCTTCAGGCTGTCCGTAATCTATTATATGATCCGTTTACCAATGCAGGCAATATCTACCAAATGCTTGTAGGCATGGAGGAAATCTATAATGATTCACTGGTATCGATGAAAAATGTAGACGAAGATAAAAAAGCACCGAACAACTGGACTCTTACCTTAAAAAGTAATTCCTCAGGAGCCAGAAACTTTATTCCGAGCGGTGCTGCTTATGTGGTATTCGATGCCGATGATAATGCCTGGGTAGCCAATAACTTCCGGGCCGGTTCCGCAGATTCGGGTACACATTGTCCTGTATATAAATACGATGCAAGTCCGGCAGATTTTTCTCCTGTACAGGGTGGCGGATTATTGGGAGTAGCATTTGGAGCTGCCGTAAGCCCGGACAGGAAATATATTTCTTTTGGAAACTTTGGATGGGGACCTGAATTCAACAATCCTCAAGAAGGAAGCATTTCCCGATTTTACTATAAAGACGGCAGGCCGATAAGCTCTTCCAACGGCTTTACTTTGGGACTTTCCCGTGTTCAGGGAATGCAGTATGATCAGGAGGGTAATTTATGGATGGCTTCTGTTGGCTGTCAGGATCCGTTTGCACCTTCAAAACCAGGAGTTTATCCTTTTGAGAGTGAGCCCAGCGCAGTTGTCGTTTATCTAAAACCGAAAGATGGAGATTATGGAAAAGGGCCTGTTCCTGAGCTTACCCTGATCTGTAACGAATTTCCTGTTAAAAAATCTCCGGATTCTGAGCCCGTGATCACGAAAACACCCTATCTTAAAATATTTGATGTTGCCCCTGATAATAAAGGTAACGCGTATATTTCATGCATCGGCAATTATGATAAAGATAATATTGAAAACTGTGCTTTTTCTGCTGTATACAAAGTGGCGATTGAAGAAAATCGGTTAATCGTAAAAAACAGCTGGTTCAGTGACTTTTCCGGCAGTGCCAATGGTAAAGAAGGCTACGAATCACTGCGTCAGATAACCATAAACGGAGAAGGTGACATCGTTGTCGTAGGTGTGAGCAGTGGCCGCGCCACAATATTGAGTCATGACCTTTCTACCTTAAAAGGATATTATGATGTTAACACCTATGCACCGTGGGGAGTGAAAATTGATAAAAAACAAACTGTTTTTCTGGCGAATTTTGGACATGAAACTGATTTTAAAGACAATCCGACTCTGGACATGCAGGGACCTTTCGGGGTAACCATGCTCCGTGAACCATCAAAGCCTGAATCAGCAATGCTTCTTACTGTTCCGACAGGTGGTGCTGAAGTAACTTTAGCGAATGGATTTCCACTTTACGGAACGCAGACCAAACCAAAATTACAGCAGTCAAGACATGAACCCGTACAAATGCACTGTTACCAGCCTATCATGCGTTTAACTTCAACCAACATTGATGGTGCCGGCAATCTTTGGTGTATGAATAACTGGAAACCTTCAGCTTTGGTAGACGTTTTAGACAATCCGGGTGGTGATGGTGTTGTAATTTTCTTAGGAATCGCAGAACCTGAATAAACTTTAATAATATTAAGTGCATGTTTAAATTTAGTTCAAAAAATATCTAAGATTTCGATAGTTCGACAAGCTCACTACAGGCTAAGCTCAATTTGACACCGTTAAATCATACATTTAGTATTAGGTTTGTCAGTCTGAGCCTGTCGAAGACTAGAATTAATATGTATTGAAAATCAATATTATAAAAATATCAGAAAAAATTTTAACCGAAGAAATTTTTATCTTCGGTTTTTATTTTGAGATTACTTTATGTAGAATTAAAAATCTTCCGGAAAAATCCCTGATGCATATTGCCATACTTCTACAATCTCTTCAAAAGGAATATCGTAGGGCTCATAAAATGTATTATCAGCAGCAACAGTGATGGAACTGCTGTTTTTTGCTTTTAAACGTTTGTAGGTAATTCCGTCATTTAACGTAATAAAAACATATGTATTTCCGGATTTTAAATCATTGATGCCCTCCATATATTTTCCGATAATAAAAGAACCGTCTTTAAACGGAGGCATAGAATCTCCGTCGGCAGGAAAGGCCCTGAACTTTCCATTTTTCAGAAATGGAAGCGAAATTCTCTCCAGGCTCTCAATATATTCGGGATCGCTATAACCTCTCAGATAGCCCATTGTAGCTTTCTGGGGGACAATTTCTATACTTTCATTTCCATTCTGATCTACTACAACAGGTAATACGATTCTATTATCCGGAAGTTTAAGCATATCCTCCAAAGGATATTTTCTTAAATCTACTGATAATAAAAGATCAATACTGACATGAAATAATCTGGAAATTCTGATTAATATATCAACAGGAGGTTTAGACCTGCCACTTTCATATGAAATATATCTTGAAGTTGTTATGGTAATTTGTTGAGACAATTCACGTTGGGTTTTTCCTAATTTCCCTCGCAAAAGTCGTATGTTATCTGAAAAAATTGACATTATTTAAAATTAGAATGTAAAAGTACAAATTGTTTCATGTTTTTAATATAGATTGTGGATAAAAAACACCTGTAAAAGCAGTATTTGAGCCATTTTTAATAAAAATCAGCTTCCGATAATTTCTTTTCTGTGCTGAATTCCCCATTCCACAAGATTATCAATGATGGTTTTTAAAGTCAAGCCGTGCGCTGTAAGTTCATACTGAACGGTAACAGGATGCGTATCCAAAACAGTTCTCTTAACCAGTTTATTGAATTCAAGTTCCTTCAATTCTTTACTCAACATTTTGTTTGAAATACCTTCTACATCATTTAAAATATCAGAAAATCGTCTCTTATTATAATAGCAGACCGAAGAAAGGATGGATATTTTCCACTTTCCGCTCAGCACATCCATTGAATCCTGAACGGCCATCATTTCCTTTTTATGCTGCTTTTCTTCGCGGTTTGCGCATTCCGTAGTTACCATATTGTTATGTTGTTACTTCGAGGTTACTGTTACTTTTCGTAACAAAGTTACCAAAATAAATTTCTCTGATATAACTTTGCATCGCAAACTTTAAGTAAATAAAAAACAATGAGTAAATTAATAAACAAAATAGCAGTAATAACAGGAGCTTCAAAAGGAATCGGAGCCGCAATTGCCAAACATTTTGCTGCAGAAGGAGCAAAAGTAGTCGTAAATTATGCATCCAGTAAAGAAGGTGCCGATAAAGTGGTAAAAGCGATCACCGACAATGGAGGAGAAGCTGTTGCGATACAGGGAGATGTTTCCAAAAAAGAAGATGTGATCCGACTTTTTGAAGAAACAAAAAATGCATTCGGAGGCTTGGATGTATTGGTGAACAACGCAGGAATTTATGATTATTTACCCGTAGAGCAAATCACAGAAGAGTCTTTCCATAATCAATTTAATATTAATGTTTTAGGATCTATTTTTGCAATTCAGGAATCGTTGAAATTATTTGGAGAGAATGGCGGAAATATCATTAATATCAGTTCAGGAGCAAGCAAATCGCCACTTCCGACTGGATCAGTTTATTCCGCTACAAAAACAGCTATGGATGCCTTAACGGTTGCTTTGTCTAAAGAATTCAGCGGAAGAAATATCCGTATCAATTCTATTTTACCGGGTATTGTTGAGACGGAAGGATCTACAGCAGCCGGATTTATTGGCAGTGAAGCCGAGGCAAAATTCGTTTCCAATACACCTTTAGGACGTACTGGTCAACCCGATGACATTGCAAAAGCGGTTGTTTTCATCGCTTCGGATGATGCAGGATGGATTACGGGAGAATTAATTTCCGTTTCAGGCGGAGTTTTCGGATTTTAATTAAATATTTTTATCAATTAAGCCTCTTTTAAAGCAATTTGAAAGAGGCTTTTTAGTTCAAATTTCTAAATTCATTGGGAGTAACACCAGTTCTCTGCTTGAACAGCCTGATAAAATGCTGCGGATATTTAAATCCCAGATCATAAGCAATTTGCGCAATAGATTTATCAATATTAAAAACTCTTTCCTTCGCAACATCAATAATTTTATTCTGAATATATTCCTGAGCCGTTTTTCCGGTTTCTTTTTTTATTAAATCTCCAAAATAATTAGGTGAAAGATGCAGTTCATCAGCACAATAAGCAACAGAAGGTAAGCCAACAGTGAGGGGTTTATCTGATGAAAAATAGGTATTCAATAAATTTTCAAATCTTTCTAAAATTCCTTTGTTTACATTTTCACGGGTGATGAATTGACGGTCATAAAAACGTTCACAATAATTAAAAAACAGTTCAATATTGGACGCGATTAGTTTTTTGCTGTGTTTATCCACAGATTGCTGAAGTTCGGTATTAATAATAGTCAGAAGATCGAGAATTAACTGACGTTCTTTAGCTGAAAGATGCAGCGCCTCATTGGTATTATAACTGAAAAAATTATATTCCTGCATAGCCCTTGCCAATGAAGTTCCTTTAATCAAATCCGGATGAAAAACCAATCCGTGTCCCATTGGCTGGTAAGGATCTGTTTTATTTTCAACATCCAGAATCTGTCCCGGTGATACAAAAACCAAAGTCCCTTCCTGATAATCGTATGTTGCTCTTCCATATTTTAAATCGCCGCATTTTACATCTTTAAGAAAAATACAGTACAGGTTAAAATTCATTTTAGAGCCCGTTCTTATATGAGCTTTGGAGAAATCCAGAACACTCACTAAAGGATGCAACGTCTCGTGATTATTAAAACGATTATAATCATCAACGGTTTCAAAATTAACTACCTTACTCATTATTTTATTCTTTTCGGTGATGTAAAATTACTGATTAAAATTCTCAGAGTAAAGCCCGTACCGCATTATCCGTAATATTGGTTATAAAAGCCGTAATCCGTATACCAACAGCTCCGTCATCAATGGAGAACTTTGCATAAGAAATTATTCAAAACAAAATTTAATTACAAAATAAATTTAAAATTATGCAAAATATAACTTTAAATAACGGATTGGAAATGCCCATCTTAGGCTTTGGTGTATTTCAGATTCCGGATCCGAAAGAATGCGAACAGGCAGTTATCGATGCTATTGAAAAAGGATACCGATTAATTGACACAGCAGCTTCTTACGGTAATGAAAAAGCGGTCGGAAATGCCATTAAAAATAGCGGAATTCCAAGAGAAGAACTTTTTATTACCACCAAACTTTGGGTTCAGGATACGGGATACGAAAACACTTTAAAAGCTTTTGAAAATTCCTTACATAAACTTCAACTCGATTATTTGGATTTATATCTTATTCATCAGCCTTACGGAGATATTTTCGGTTCATGGAGAGCAATGCAGGAATTATACTATCAAGGAAAAATAAGAGCGATCGGTGTTGCAAATTTTCATCCGGACAGAATTGCAGATCTGATAGCCAACAGCGGATTTACTCCGGCAATTAATCAGATAGAAACGCATCCTTTTCATCAGCAAATCGAGACTCAGCAGTTTTTGGAGACAAATAAAGTGCAGATTCAATCGTGGGGACCTTTTGCGGAAGGAAAGAATAATATTTTTCACAATGAAATATTAACGGAGATTGCTGGAAAATACAATAAATCAGTCGCTCAGGTTATTTTACGCTGGTTAATTCAAAGAAATGTTATCGCCATTCCAAAATCAGTCCGTAAAGAAAGAATGGCAGAGAATTTCAACATTTTTGATTTTAAACTGACCGCAGAAGATGTGCAGACCATTCAAACCCTTGATACCAATGCAAGTCTGTTTTTCGATCACAGAGATCCCAATATGGTAAAATGGTTAAGTGAAAGGAAACTAGATTAAGACACTCACAATTTCACTCAAAATACATTAATATGAACCGTAGAGACATTTTAAAAACTGTTGGATTGGCAGCAGCCGGAACAGCTTTGTTGCCGTTTGATTCTTTTGCTAAAGCAGCGACTCAAAATTTTAATACGACTAATAAAGATACATTAATCAGTCGCAGAAAGCTTGGAAAATCGCTGGAAGTTTCTGCTATCGGATTGGGCGTTCAGAATATGAGCCGTACCTATCAGACGACAATTCCGAACCGTACGGAAATGCATAATATTATAAGGAAAGCTTTTGATAACGGCATTACACTTTTTGATGCCGCTGAAGCTTACGGACCATTTGAAGTGGAAAAAATTCTGGGTGAAGGGGTCGCTTCTTTCCGTCATGAAATTGTTATTGAAACAAAATTCGGCTGGAATATCGATCAGAGCACAGGAAAACGCTTGCCAGGTCTGAACAGCAAACCTGATCACATTAAAATCGTTGTGGAAGGGATGTTAAAACGTCTCCGAACCGATCGTATCGACTTACTTTTTCAGCATCGTGTTGATCCGGAAGTTCCGATTGAAGATGTTGTGGGTACAATTAAAGATTTGATCAATGAAGGAAAAGTTTTGCACTACGGACTTTCAGAACCAGGTGCGAAAACGGTAAGAAGAGCCCAAGCAATTCATCCGGTAACAGCGATTCAGAATGAATATTCATTGTTATGGCGAGGTCCCGAAGAAACTATCATTCCGCTTTGTGAGGAATTGGGAATTGGTTTTGTTCCCTGGAGTCCTCTTGGTGTAGGATTTTTAACAGGAGCAATAGATGCCAATACCAACTTTGCATCAGGAGATATCCGGGGTGTGGAAAGCCGTTTTTCAAAAGAAAATCTACTGAATAATCTGGCTTTAGTTGAAATGCTTAAAAAATGGGCAATAAAGAAAAATGTAACACCGGGACAGATTTCATTGGCTTGGCTTTTAGCTCAAAAACCTTGGATTGTACCCATTCCAGGAACGACCCAGATGGCGCATTTATTAGAAAATTCTAAAGCTGAAACGGTAAAACTCTCAGCAGATGAATGGAAAGAATTCAATAAAGAATTGAATACCATAAAAATATCAGGCGAAAGACTGCCTGCAGCCGTTTTACAATACTCAAATGTAGAAGCGCCTTTACAAAAAAAATAATTTAATTTTTTGAAATTAATGAATATGAAAAGTATAAAATTAATCCTAACAGCAATTATTATGACTACAAATACGATAATTTCAGCTCAGACAAAAAATCCTTTTGATTTGGTCTACGCTGATGCCATTAAAGAAAATATAAATGGGAAAGTCAATATTCATCCGGTTACCTACAAACTCAATGGGATTGATATTTCAGCCAATGTTTATACGCCTGCCAATTATGATCCATCTAAAAAATATCCTGCAATAGTTGTGGCACACCCGAATGGTGGTGTTAAAGAACAAACTGCCGGATTGTATGCACAGCGTTTAGCCGAAAACGGATATATCAGTATTTCCGCTGATGCAGCCTATCAGGGAGCAAGTGGCGGTGAGCCGCGTCACACTGACAAGCCTTTTTTCAGAATTGAGGATATTCATGGAATGGCAGACTTTATTTCCGGATATCCGGGTGTTGATGCCAACCGTTTGGGAGCATTTGGAATTTGCGGCGGTGGCGGTTATACGTTAAAAGCAGTTCAGTCTGATAAAAGATTGAAGGCAGTTGCTACCTTAAGTATGTTCAATTCCGGTGAAGTGCGAAGAAATGGTTTTCAGAATTCAGCATTAAACACCATTCAGGAGCGATTGGAACAGGCTTCGGACGCTCGTGCTCAGGAAGCTGCGGGAGGAAAAATGATCTACGCAGGCGTTGCCAATATTAAAGATGAAGATATTGATAAAATATCGACCGATTTATACAGGGAAGGTTATGTTTATTATTACAAAACCCATGCGCATCCGAATTCTACTTTTTTGTATACCATGAGCAGTTTGCTGGACTTGATGACTTGGGATGCCACAGCGAATATGGATCTGATTAATCAGCCTTTATTAATGATCGCAGGAAGCAAAGCCGATACAAAATACATGACGGGTGAAGCTTTTCCAAAGGCTGTTAACGCCAAATCGAAAGAACTTTTTGTGATTGACGGAGCAACTCACATACAAACTTATTGGAAGCCCGAATATGTAAATCAGGCCGTAAAAAAACTCGTGGATTTCTTCGGAAAGAATCTTTAGATTAAAACATTAATGCAAATCTCAAAGTTTAAAATTTTAATCCGATGTAGCGTATTTACGTATTTTGATAATACCATTCATACAATTCTTTTGAAAGATTATTTGTTTGAAAATGAAAATTTTGAAGATACAATTAATAGATTATTATCAAAATTCACAACTAAAAAAATAGACTTTTATAAACTTGTAGAAATGTCTTTTCATTCCATAAATAACGAGGAAATTATTGCTGATTTTTATGTGCTTTTAGAAGAAAAATATTTTGATAAAGAAAATGTAAGCAGAGTTGATCAAAACTTGAAAAGCATTATAAATAAAGAGTATTTTATTATTGGATCGGCTTTAAATCAAATCAAAAAAGATATTTCCCATGAATCGGTTTTGTTTCACATTCTTTCCTCTGTTTTTACCATGCCGGAACTGCAAAGTGTTTGTGAAATTATTACAGGAAAACCAATGATTAGAGGAAATTTTTACAGAAAAATGATGTCATTGGAAATATTGGATAAAATGGGGATCAGAAAGACAGGACAAGCTTATAAATCGCCTGTTTTATATCGTTTTAATAAAAAATATTTTGATCTTGTAAAAGAAGGCGGTTTTATATTTTGAAAAAACAATTAATATTTGAGCCTTAGAGAAAGGTTCCAAAACCATCCAATCATTATTTTTGTTAAATTTAATAGATCAAATCACTTCAAAATGGAACAAATAGAAGCTTTAAAAACAATAAGTTATTCAGGGATTTTTCTTTCCTGCTTTTCAGAAGAGAGCACAAAATGTATCCATTCGACTCCGGAGCATGTTTTGGTGTATCTGTATTCCGGAGAGCAAATTATTGAAGACAGAAATAAAACCATAAAACTGAAAGCAGGAGACTGCGCTTTGGTAAGACGGGATCATCGGCTTAAAATGTACAAAAACGGTAAAGGAAAAGACTTATACAAAGGTATTTCTCTTACTTTCAAACGAAGTATTTTACGTGAATTTTACAGTAATTTAAATAAAACCGATATTCCTGAAAATGTAAAAATCTCAGATCAAAATGTTTTTAAAATAGATCCTGACACTGCGATTACAAGTCTTTTTCAATCTTTAAATCCATACTTTGACAGCAATATAAAACCTACGGAAAGTATTACAAAACTGAAGCTTTTGGAAGGAATTTATGCATTATTAAATAGCAATGAGCAGTTTTACCCGATTTTATTTGATTTTGCAGAACCCTGGAAAGTCGATATTCTCGAGTTTTTGAATGACAATTATACAGATGATCTTTCCATGGGGCAAATTGCATCTTTTACAGGGCGAAGTCTGGCAACTTTTAAAAGAGATTTTAAAAAAGTAAGCAGTTTAACTCCACAAAAATGGCTGATGAAAAAACGGTTGGAAATGGCTTATATTAAACTAAAAGAAGACGGTAAAAAAGTTCATGATGTCTATTTTGAAGTCGGTTTTAAAAATCCTTCTCACTTTTCTACTGCATTCAAAAAGCAATATGGCTTTGCACCTTCTGAAATTTAACTTTTATTTGGGAATCTGAGCTTTTGAGAAAACTAATTTGAGCCTCGCAGAAAGATCATTGCAAGGCTTTCATTTTAACTTTGTATCAGAAAATAAAGGAAAAATGAAAGAGGGTTCAATTTTTGAAAGGCTGAAAAATGGCGAAACCATATTACCGGATGACTCCCAAATTCATCTTTTGCGGGAAGCTTCTTACAAAACCAGAGATTTACTTATTAAGATGAATCAATCTTCGGATAATGAAGATGTCCGAAAAATATTCAATGAAATAATTGGGAGTGAAACAGAAAATTTTACGGTGTTCACGCCAATTTATATTAATTACGGGAAGAATTTAAGCATCGGAAAAAATGTATTCATCAATTTTGATTGTACATTCCTTGATTTAGGAGGGATTACCATTGAAGATGACGTTTTAATCGGTCCAAAAGTAAGTCTCATTACAGAAAATCATCCTTTAGATCCAAACCTTAGAAAAGGATTAATCGGAAAATCGATTCACATTAAAAATAACGCATGGATTGGCGCTAATGCAACTATTTTACCGGGAGTTACGATTGGCGAAAACGCCGTTGTTGCGGCTGGAGCAGTGGTTACCAAAAATGTTCCTGACCATGCTATTGTTGGTGGTATTCCCGCAAAAATCATCAAAACCATCAAATTATAAATAAAAAATGAAATCAAAATATTTAACAAAAGCTACACTCATTGGTGTCTTATTTTCTTCACTAATGTTGTGCAGCGCTTTAAAAAGTCAAAATAAAATGAATACAGAAATTCCAAACATCAGTGATTTTCCTACAGGAGAGGAAAACGTAGGTTATGCTCAATATTTTACAGGTAAATCATGGCTTGCTGCGTTAACTAAAAATAGTGACTTGAATGTTCCTTTATCAAACGTCACATTTGAGCCCGGAAGCAGAAACAACTGGCACAGCCATACCGGAGGACAGCTATTAATCGTCGTGGGCGGTGAGGGTTTGTATCAGGAAAGAGGAAAGCCTGCCAGACATTTAAAACCGGGAGATGTCGTAGAAATTGCCCCTAATGTGGAGCATTGGCACGGCGCAACTTCAAAAAGCTGGTTCTCACATCTTGCAACAACCGGCAATCCGAAAACCAATGAAAATACATGGCTTGAACCCGTTACCGACGAGATTTACAATGAAGCCAACAACCAAATCAAGAAATAATGAAAATAAATAAGTGGAAACTTAGAATTATATTTTTTGTGTTCACTTTAATGACACCCGGTATGAATGCACAAAATAGAATGGAGTTAAATCCTCAGGAACAAAGTGTTGTTAAAATTTCATCATTGACAGCTGTAGGAAATATTGAAAACCTTAAAATTCAACTGAATGCAGGATTGGACAATGGTTTAAGCATCAATGAAATTAAAGAAATGCTGACTCAACTTTACGCTTACTGCGGTTTTCCAAGAAGTCTGAATGCGATCAATACTTTTAAAAAGGTTTTAGAAGAAAGAAAAGCAAAAGGAATTAATGACCAAGAAGGAAAGAAAATTGTTGTAGAAAACAATCCACCGGATAAATATGAACAAGGCAGAAAGGTTTTGGAAGCATTAACAAAAACTCCTCAAGCCAAGCCTGCTCCGGGATTTGGAGAATTTGCACCACGAATTGATGTTTTTTTGAAGGAACATCTGTTCGCAGATATTTTCGCGAGTGATGTATTAAATTTTAAGCAAAGAGAATTGGTCACAATCTCTGCATTGGCTTCATTAGATGGGGTAGAAGCACAACTACAGTCGCATATCGGCATTGGAAAAAATATGGGAATTACAGAAGAACAATTGGTGCAGACTGCCGATTTAATTGAAAATACGGTCAGTAAAACGCAGGCAAATACAATTCGTAAGATTATTTCTAAACCCTTAAAATCGATTACAGAACCTGATATGATGGTTCGCATCGCTGAAATCGAAATCGTTCCTGAATATCTTGAAGAATACAAAAGGATATTGAAAGAAAATGCCGAAGCATCTGTAGAAAAAGAAAAAGGAGTCATTGCAATTTTCCCGATGTACCAACAGGAAAATCCCTTACAAATACGCATCGTTGAAATTTATGCTGATAAAACTACCTATAACTCCCACTTGCAATCTTCTCATTTCCAACACTATAAAACAACAACTTTAAAAATGGTAAAATCATTAAAACTTGTAGAAATGAATGCTGTAGACAAGGAAGTGATGCTTGGAGTATTTAAAAAATTAAAATGAAAAACATAAAATTACTATCACTTACTGCGATGCTTTTATTTTCACAAAAGGGATTTAGTCAGTCAAAATCAGTAAAAATGAGCAATACCGCAGAACATTATACATTTACATTAAGCGACAAAGTGAGTCGTCAGAAAGTTACCTTCAAAAACCGTTATGGAATCGCATTATCCGGAGATTTATATCTTCCGAAAAATGCAGGTGATCAGAAATTATCAGCTTTGGCAATCAGTGGACCTTTTGGAGCTGTAAAAGAACAGTCTTCGGGTTTGTATGCCAATCAGATGGCGGAAAGAGGTTTTGCTGTTATCGCTTTCGATCCGTCTTACACGGGAGAAAGTGGAGGAGAACCTCGTAATATTGCGTCTTCAGATATTAATACAGAAGATTTTAGTGCTGCGGTGGATTTTTTAGGACTCCAGAAAAACGTAGACAGAAATAAAATCGGGATCATCGGAATTTGTGGTTTTGGAGGTTTTGCTTTGAATGCAACAGCGGTCGACAAACGTGTAAAAGCAGTGGCAACCACAAGCATGTACGATATTCCAAGAGTTGCTTCGAAAGGATATTATGACAAAGTCACTTTGGAAGAACGTACAAAAACATTGGAGCAAATGAGCCAGCAACGTTGGAAAGATGCAGAATCCGGAACAACCGCCTCGGGACCTCGCTCCAATGCAGAAAAATTGAAAGGAGATGAGCCACAATTCATTAAAGACTATTTTGATTATTACAGAACTCCGAGAGGTTTCCATGAGCGTTCCGTCAATTCAAACGGAGCCTGGGCGGCAACCAGCGGATTCTCTTTAATGAATATGCCAATTCTGACTTATATTAAAGAAATTTCGCCCAGACCAATTTTGATTATTGCCGGAGAAAATGCTCATTCAAGATATTTTAGTGAAGATATTTACAAAATGGCTGCCGAACCAAAAGAATTAATGATTATTCCAAAAGCTGTTCACGTAGACTTATATGACAAAGTTGATATTATTCCTTTTGATAAACTGGAAAGCTTCTTTAGTGAGAATTTAAAATAGAATTAAATTTTACAAAAACCTTCTTTAAATGAGTTAAAGAAGGTTTTTTATTTTTTTTTAAATTTATGATTAATAACAATCGATTACATTATTTAAAAATTTCATATATTAACTACATTTAACAAAAATATTAATACATAAATTATTTTTTAATGATTTTTTTTCAATAGTTATAATTATATTTGCCGCGTAAAAAACTATATACTGAAATTAGTTTTAGAGCAAATTGTATAAAAGTTATACAATAATGCAAATAAGCTTATAACTACTACATGAAAAAAATAATCATTACACTATTTCTATTAGCTCTTGGAAGTAAAAACTTGACCGCACAAATTGGCATCCAAACATCCAATCCACAAGCTACTTTCCATATCGACGGCGCCAGAGACAATCCTGCTACAGGAATACCATCTGCTTCGCAACAGGCTAATGATGTAGTTGTAACGTCAACTGGAAATCTAGGAATAGGCACAAACACTCCTTCTACAAAACTGGACATTGTAAGTTCTACTCCCGGAGCACTCAAAATAACAGACGGTACACAAGGTAATGGTAAGATTTTAGTATCAGATGCTAATGGAGTAGCTACTTGGCAAAATACTTCACCATCGGTTGTTATTACTTCTACAACGGGTAGTGCTGTAACAATCGGAGGAAATCTTGTCTGGCTGGGATCTGCTGCTACAGTAACGATTCCGGGATATTATCTGATCAGTCCAAGATTGATTACAGATTTCGCTCCGGCCAACTGTTCTGGTTTTATCGCCTATAATTTGAGTACCAGTACAACAAGTTTGGTCAATCCGGCATTTCCATTACAGGAAGCTCACTTTGCATCTACGATTGGTAACAATAATTTTATATATTCTACCAATGTAGCTTATCTTAATGCCGGAACTTATTATATGCTGGTAAGATATGGTGCAGTTTCACAATGTACCTCACATGTAAGCCGAAATACAGCATCACAAAACAGTTTTACCCTAACTTTACTAAAATAAAAGCATGAAAAATACTGTTATTTTAGGGGCATTATTATGTTCTACTGTTATATTGGGTCAGGTTGGCGTTCAAACAGGAAATCCTCAAGGTCCTTTTCATATTGATGCTGCTAGAGATAATCCGAATACCGGAAGTCCGACAGCATCCCAACAAACTAATGATCTAATCGTTACATTAAACGGAAACTTAGGGGTAGGTACTACTAATCCTTCTACGAAATTAGACATATTTAGATCAACTTCAGGGGCTGTAAAAATTTCAGATGGCACCCAGGGAAACAATAAAATACTTGTATCAGATGCAAACGGAATCGGTACCTGGCAAAATACTTCCCCGGCTATAGTCATTGATTCTAATGCGGGAAGCTTACTTCCTGTAGGTACTACAGCAACATATCTGGGAGCTAATGCTACTGTTACAATACCGGGGTATTATGCTATAAGCCCTCGATTCATTGGAGACAAATCACCGGTTGGCTGTAGCCCTCTTGTCGCTTATAATCTAAGTACAAGCCCTTCAACTCCTACAAACCTTGTATATTCCTTAGATGCCCATTTCCCAGGAGGTGTTGGCGCATTCGATTTTATATATTCCTCAAGTATTGCCTACTTACAGGCAGGAACTTATTATATGCTTGTTCGAAGAGGAGGTGGCTGTTCAACTTACAATAGCCGTAATAATATCGGGCAAAATGGCTTCACTTTAGTTTTATTAAAATAATCTGGAAATTATTGGAAATCAAACAAAAGTTATACTTAAGGCACAAATAAAAAATATATCTTTCCAAATGTCCTGCAGATAGACTGACAGGGCATTTTTTATCATAGTCTAAATTAGAAAGCCCTTCAAAAAGAAAAACTGGTAGATATTCAATTTAACATAATATAAATTATAGGACTTTTATGTTTTTACAAGAAAGAGAGAATATACCTTATAATTCTGTCTTTTTTAGTATATTTGAGTCTATTCAAAATAATTATGATCCAAGCGAGCTGTATTTCTCCACCAATGATTTAATATTTTCAAATTCGTTTGAAGTATTTATACTGATAAATTTATTTATCGGTTATTTTCTAATGCTTCAGATTTCGATATAATATTATTTACAAATCATTTATACATACAGTTCATTCTCACATGAAAAAATCATACTTATTATTACATCTTGCCGTAATTCTGGCTGGATTCACAGGCGTATTCGGTAAACTGATTTCTCTTAATGAAGGCTTATTAACCTGGTATAGGGTTTTCTTTTCAGCAGTTATTTTATTTTTTGTTCTAAAAATATTTAAAACTAATGATTCAACAAACCGTACAGAAAAACTGAAAATCGGAAAAGTTGGTTTATTAATAACCATGCATTGGGTTTTGTTTTATGCCAGCATCAAATATTCCAATATTTCCATCGGCGTCGTTTGCTATTGTCTGACAAGCTTTTTTACGGCCATTTTTAAACCATTAATCGACAAACAGCCATTTAAGCTATCGGAATTATTTTTAAGCACTCTTACATTAGCCGGAATCAGCTTAATCTTTCATTTTGACACTTCTTATCAGGTCGGAATTGCAATTGGCGTGATTTCATCGGCATTTGCGGCACTTTATACCATTTATAACAGCCGCCTGGTCAATGATTTTGATAGCAAAATCATTAATTATTATCAAATGCTGGCTGGAACTCTCTGTCTTGGTGCTCTCCTACCAGTTTATTTATACTTCTTCCCCTCTGAAACATTGATCCCTACTACAAAAGATGCTTTTTATCTGCTTTTATTGGCTTTATTTTGTACAGTCGGACTATATGTTATATTTACTGAAATTTTAAAGAAAATCCCCGCTTTCACTGTAAATTTAAGCTTTAATCTGGAGCCTGTCTATGCAATTATCATGGCTTTCTTGTTTTTTGATGAAAGCAAGCAGGTTAATCTCTCCTTTTATATAGGTCTTCTTATTATTATGATTTCAGTCATTTTGCAAACCTTTATTTCTATTAAGAAAAAACCATAATTCTATATTCTGAGCCTCCTGCAATTTTTTAAGGAGGCTTTTTTATTAAAAAATTCACTTAAAACTTGTGTAGTTAAATAACTTCATTTAAATTTGTAGTCAAATAACTACATAATGAATTTAAGAAGAGATGTTTTTCAGGCAATTGCAGATCCTACAAGAAGATCTATTCTTATGCTGGTGGCAGCTCAGTCAATGACTGCCGGTGCAATAGCTTCGAATTTTGATACCGCAAGACCCACCGTCTCAAAGCATTTGCAGATTCTCACTGAATGTGAATTGCTAAAACCCGAACAAAACGGTAGAGAAATTATTTATCACTTAAACCCGAGTAAAATGAAAGAAATCGCCGACTTCATCGAACCTTTCAGACAAATGTGGGATGACAGGTTCAATAAACTTGAAGATATTATGAAAAAATACCAATCAAAAAAATAGAAATTATGGAACTAAAAACAAAAATTCATGCTGAAGACGGAAAGCAGGAAATCTTTATTATCAGAGAATTTGATCTTCCTGTTCATCTTTTGTTTAAAGCTTATACGGAAGCCGAACTTTTTGAACAATGGATGGGAACAAAAGTGATAAAATTCGAAAACAAACAACATGGGAGCTATAAGTTTGAAACCTCAAATCCTCAGGGAGACATTGTTTTCAGTGCAAACGGAACAATTCATGAGCTTATTCCCGATCAGAGCATTATAAGAACTTTTCAGATGGAAAATACACCCTTCCCCGCACAGATGGAGTTTTTGGAATTTGAAAAACTGACTAATGAAACCAGCAGAATTACCATTCATACGATTTATAAATCTGTAGATTTCAGAGATCAGATGCTGAAATTACCTTTTGCACAAGGTATCAATATGGCTCACAATAGATTACAGGAAATTATTCAGAAATTAGAAGCTAGAAATTAGATTTTAGTTTTTAAATGACACAAATATCACTCATTTCCAACTACTTATTACTCACTTAAGCTATGAACACAAAAGTTGATTTTTTCTTTGATAAAGCCAATCAATGGCAAAAAGAATTTGAAAAATTAAGGGCAATCGCTCTGGATACAGAATTGACAGAAGATTTGAAATGGGGATGTCCATGCTATACCTACGAAGGAAAAAATATTTTCTTAATTCATGGATTTAAAGAATATTGTGCACTACTCTTTTTCAAAGGCGCCTTAATGAAAGATCCCGAAAATATTTTAATTCAACAAACTGAAAATGTACAGGCAGCAAGGCAGGTTCGGTTTACAGATTTACAACAGATTACTCATTTAGAAAAAGAGATTAAGGAATACATATTTCAGGCTGTTGAAATTGAAGAATCTGGTGCTAAAGTTCAGATGAAAAAGACCAGAGAGTTTGAAATACCGGCAGAGTTTCAAAATAAGCTTAACGAAAATTCAGAATTAAAAGACGCATTTGAAGCCTTAACTCCCGGAAGACAGAGGGCTTACCTACTCTATTTCTCATCAGCTAAACAGACAAAAACAAAAGAAGCCAGAATAGAAAAACATATTCCCGATATCTTAGAAGGCAAAGGTATAAACGATTAATACATTATCATGGAAACACAAAATAAATTACAGAAAAGAAATAAAATCATCTATTGGGTTTTTACCTTATGGATGTCATTGGGAATGGTCTCAACAGCCATTGTTCAATTAATGAAAAATAAAGATGAGATTGCCAATTTTACCACTTTGGGATATCCTCTTTATTTAATGACCATCATAGGAATCTGGAAAGTATTGGGAGTCATTGCTGTTCTTATCCCAAAATTACCTTTGTTAAAAGAATGGGCATATGCAGGATTTTTTTTCGTGATGTCCGGAGCCGTAATTTCTCACTTGATTGTCGGAGATCCGATTGGAAAGACTTTTCCGGCAGTTTTATTGTTAATTTTAGTCATCATTTCGTGGTATTTTCGACCTGCAGACAGAAAAATTTGAATTAATTTTACCAAACCTTAAACAAAATTTGATATGAGCAAAAAGAAACTGACCGCAGAACAAAGCACAGAACTTTTAAAAGTTTTAAAAGCCCGTTTTGAAAAAAATATGAATCGTCATAAAGACTTAGACTGGGAAAAAATTCAGACTAAACTGGAGAAAAATACCGACAAGATCTGGTCTTTAAATGAGATGGAAGAAACAGAGGGCGAGCCTGATGTGGTAGGATATGATAAAAAAACGGACGAATATATCTTCTTTGACTGCTCCGCGGAGAGCCCAAAACGCAGAAGTCTCTGCTACGATTATCAAGCCTGGGAAGCCAGGAAAGCCAATAAGCCTGAAAATAATGTAATTGATAAAGCTTCAGAAATGGGAATCGAGCTGTTATCAGAAGATCAATACAGACAACTCCAGGAATTAGGAAAGTTTGACCTTAAAACCTCAAGTTGGGTGAAAACTCCAGTAAATATACGGGAACTCGGAGGTGCCATATTCTGTGACAGGCGGTATAATACTGTTTTCATGTATCACAACGGGGCAGATTCCTATTATGCAGCCAGAGGATTTCGAGGGGTTTTAAAAGTATAAAAAATAAAGGATCATAAGACAGCTTATGACCCTTTTTATTACTCCCGCGGATTTGACAGATAAAGCAGATGATTATGAATAAGTTTTATAAAAGTGAAACATCCGCTCTATGTGTCAAATCCGAAAGAGAAAATTTTATCGTAAATCAATTACTTTGATTGCTTTAACCATGGAGATTCTACACTCCAGAATATGATATTTACGCCAAGATAATTTTCCGCATAGTTTACAAATTCCTCTTTGGTAAAGGGTTTTTTAGTTTTTGGATTCTTGTAGGTTAGTGTAGGTTCCTGAACAGCCATTGCGATCAATGGAAGTTTTCCTTTATATTTATTAAAAAATGGATAGGAATTTTTCATTTGAGCATTTTTATCCGGAACAATATCCGGTCCTCCCAATCCTATATTATTTTTGTTGGCAAAATCAAAAAGTCTGGACATATATTGATGATCATTTTCCCATTCACAAGGAAAAAAATTGACATATTGTAAAACATATGATTTTTTAAAGGCGTTTCTTGCAAATTTTAAATTATCCAATTCAGCCTGAAAATATTTATCACAGCTGAAGCCCGTTTTATCACGCTTCATATCGATATCAATCGCTGTTTCGGGCAAATTGATGCCCTGAATTTTACCGTCAAACTTTTTAGCAAGCTCCTCAATCAGCTTCTGATACCTTTGCCGAACTGCAGGATTCCATTGCTGGGTTACCCATCCGTTTCCAACCGGTTTATTTTCACCGGGATTGTCGTATTGAGGTACCAATCCGCCGTTATACTCTTTTCCATTAAGAATGTAATCAGGAATATACCTGGCCTGAGGTTCAAAGAAACGATCCTGAAGCTGAATAAACAGTTTTCTGTTTAACTTTGTAAGATATTCAAGATCTTTTTCTATTCTTGAAAAATCATAAGTATCTTTCGCTGTTTCCAGTGACCTCCAGTTATAAACAATCTGAACGCCGCCAATATCTTTTCGGGTTATCATCTTTTCGATTTTCTGAAGATCTCCCGAGGATGTATAAATATAGTTCTGTGGAGTTTCAGCCTTTGAGAAATTAAATCCTAAAATAAAGAAAGCAAAAAAAGTAATTTTAAGTAACTTTTTCATAGTTGTGAATTGTTTGAAGAATAGTTTATCATTTTTCATGCCTAAATTTTATTTTATGCTCATGTTAAAAGCCTGTCGAATTAATAAAATCAATTTATTTTCAATAATTTAATAAAATAAAATTTAGATAAAACATCAATCAAAAATTTAAAATTATAAATTATCTTAAATAGAAAAATTATTTTTTATTTACATAAAATTTACTTTCATATAAAAATAGTATTGTTATTTTAGCAAACTGAAATTTGATTTAACATAATAATAAGGTATGAAAAGATTAATCTTATTGGGTTCATTATCTCTTTTTGTAATGAGCTGTAATAAAAAAACGGAAGCTCCTAAAAAAGAAACTCCCGATGTTGATACCCTTGCTGCAACAGAACCTGTTGTAGACACATTGGGACCAAAATCATTCTGTTATATGGGAGTTATAGGAAAAGACACCGTTTTTGTAAGTATTGATGATAATCTGGGAACAATTTCCGGAAAAATGGCTACTAAAAACAGTGAAAAAGACAGTAACAAAGGTGATTTATCGGGTTTTAAATCAGGTGATACGCTTAAGTTGACTTATGAATTTGCTGCTGAAGGTAAAACAGGAAATAAAAATGACATCTATTTTCTTCAGACAAAAGATGGTCTAAGCGAAGGGATAGGTGAACGAGATCAGGAGACGGGAACAAAATATGCCAATGACAGCAAAGTAAAATACGATGGCGGAAGAGTTTTAAAAACGGCTGACTGCAAAGTGGTTTCTAAAGTTTTAAAGTAAAAAATAATCGATAACATTATAAATACAGTCTTCTAAGGCTGTTTTTTTTTTATTCTGCTATCAATGGCTCAAAACTTGTTAGTCCTCTGGTATTAAATAAAGTTTAAACAAATGACAAGAAAAATTATTCTGCTAAGTACATTCTCATTATTGCTAATGAATTGCAGTAAAAAAGAAGCAACAACAATCACAGATAGCTCCAAAGATTCTACCTCGTTGCCTGCCGAAAACAAACAGGATGCTTCAACATCTTCAAAATGTTATTTATCAGCTATGGGAAAAGACAGTATGTTTATTTCAATTACCGATAAACAGGGAGTAATCACCGGGAAAATGTATGATAAGTTTTTTGAAAAAGATAATTCAAAAGGAACATTATCCGGTACAAAATCAGGCGACACCTTAAAGCTGGTGTATACTTTTGCTGCAGAAGGGACACAGGATAATAAGCTGGAGATCAATTTCCTTGAGAAAAATAATTCTTTATGGGAAGGCTATGGCGAAAAGGATAAAACAGGAACAAAATACGCCAATCCAAAAAACATAAAATATGAAGGCGAATACAAAACTGCCGACTGTAAACTTGTTGAAAAAGCATTAAAATAATAGTAGTATTTATATTAAATAGAAAATCAGCCCGTTGACGGGCTGATTTTTTATGCTATATGAGTTTTGATAATTTCATTAAACTCATTAACAGCAGTATCATTGGTATTCCATGAAGTAATTAAACGTATTGCGGAATAATCTTCATCAATTTTTTTCCAAACATAAAATTCGAATTTTTCAGACAGTATCTCTATTAAATCATTATTTAAAATCGGGAAAATCTGATTGGTATACGTATCTGCAAGAAACTCCACTCCCCTTTCTTTCATTGCATTTTTTATTTTCATTGCCTGCTGATTGGCATGTCTGGCAAGATCAAAATAAAGATCATTTTTCATCAGCTCTAAAAACTGAATGCCCAGTAACCTGCCTTTTGCAAGCAATGCCCCTTTCTGCTTTATATTGAAAGCAAAATCCTGCAGAAGTTCCGTATTATTAATAACAATGGCTTCGCCAATCAATGCTCCGTTTTTGGTTCCGCCCAAATAGAAAACATCAGTAAGCTCCGCTACTTTTTCAAGAGTCAAATCGCTGATTTCTGAAGTCAGTCCATGCCCCATTCTTGCCCCGTCCATAAAAAGATAAAGATGATTCTTTTTACAAAATGCTGACAATTCTTCTAATTCTTTAAGACTGTAAATAGTTCCCAACTCAGTAGAATTCGAGATATAAACCAATTTCGGCATTACCTGATGCGGAACATTTCGATGATTTTCCAACACAGGAATAATATCTTCCGGTGTGAGCTTCCCATCTTCCTTTTCAATACTTAAAACTTTATGTCCTGTCGCCTCAATCGCACCGGTTTCATTATTTAAAATATGTCCAGTAGAAGCTGAAACTGCAGCCTGATAAGGTCTCAGAACAGCAGAAATGACAATCAAATTGGCCTGAGTTCCTCCGGATACAAAATAAATTTCTGAGTTTGAATTTTTAATTTTTTGTTTAATTAATTCTTTAGCCTGTAAAGAATATTCATCTTCACCATAACCTGCCTGCTGGTCAAGATTATGAAGTAAAAGTGCTTCTAAAATATTGGGATGACAACCTTCTGAATAGTCGTTTTTAAATGAAAATTTCATAGAGTAAAATTAAAAAAAGTTAAACGAACAAGCATTAATAATTAATAATATTTTGTTAGATTTGTAATGAAAATCATCTAACATTTTGAGAACAACACTTACAGAAGAAAATTATTTGAAGGCTTTGTTTCATTTGGTTGATAATGAAGGGAAAGTAACGATTAATGAACTCAGCAAATTTTTAAATGTAAAAATGCCGAGCGTTAATAATATGATGAAGAAATTTGCTGAAAAAGGCTGGGTTATTTACGAGACCTATAAACCTCTCATTGTCACTGAAAAAGGAAGACGGGAAGCCTCTTTGGTAGTAAGAAAACACAGGCTTACAGAAATGTTTCTGGTAAAAAAGATGAACTTTGGCTGGGAAAATGTTCATGAGATCGCCGAGCAGCTGGAACATGTACATTCTCAGGTTTTCTTTGACAAAATGGATGAAATTTTAGATTATCCGAAATTTGACCCTCATGGAGAGCCTATTCCTGATAAAGACGGAAATATTATTGCCCAGGACTTACAAAAACTGAGCAATTGTGAAGTGGGCGAACATGTCATCTTTGCTTCCGTTACCCTTTCTGATGATGCGTTTCTAAACTATCTGACAGAAAGAAAATTGTTATTAAACACTAAAATAAAAGTCGTTAAAATAGAGAATTTTGACAAATCTATCACAGTGGAAGTAGATGGTAAGCAGGAAGTTTTAAGCAGAAAGGCAACGGAAAAAATTCTGGTTAAGAAATAATTTTTTCCGTCCATCATATTAAATTTCTATTTTCTGGGATTTTGGCTTTTTTGACGCCGTGCTCAGTAGAAATACTGTTGAAACTATAAAAGCGCTTCCGATCCAGTCGATTGTGGTAAAGGAAACATTAAGCCAAAGTACAGCCAAAATTGTCGCTGAAAGAGGCTCCATCGAAGCCAGCAGGCTTGTTTTCTGTCCTCCAATCATCTGAACAGCTGTTAAATAAGCATAAAATGCTACTAAAGTTCCGAAAATAACAATAAATCCTGTGTACCAATATGTTTGGAAATCCCAGGTTCCTTCGATATTCCAAGGTGCTTTTACAAAACTGAAAACAATTCCTCCACAAAGCATTCCCCAGCCTATGACAATAGAAGACTTGTATCTTGATAGCAGTTTTACAGGCTGTAAAGTGTAAATAGCCAATGCAACAGCGGAAGCTATTCCAAAAAATAATGCCGTAGCAGAAATAGAAAGCGTATCAATTTTACCGTGAGTCACTAAAAGAAATGTTCCCAGAACCGCTAAGATAATGGCTAAAAACTCAATAAGAATAGGAACTTTTTTATTTTTAAAGGCCAGATAAACTGCAATAATAACAGGTCCTGCATATTGCAGAACTGTTGCTGTAGCAGCATTGGAATGCTTAATTGCTGCAAAATAAGTATACTGAACGGCCAGCATTCCGGTAATACTGAAAATAAATAACTGGATTGCATCTTTCCTGTGTTTCCAGATTTCAAAAAGATCAAGCTTTTCACCGAATTTTGCAAAAAGCAATAAACAAATACCCGAAATCAACATACGGACGGTAATCATCCATTCGATATTAATACCTCTCTGCTGAAATAAGAACTGACCGAATGTTCCCGAAACTCCCCAAAGTAAAGCGGCAGCAACCGCAAGAAAGAAACCTTTTAAAATACCAGCCTGCATAAAATTGATGATTTATTTTTTTTGCAAAAATGCATTAAAAAGCTGTTGTTTTTTTACGAAATTTGAATTGTAATTTGCAATTTTGTTTCATTAATTATTCAGTTTAAAAAATTTTGAAAAATCTAGACCATTTCGATATTTCCATTCTCAAGATCCTACAGAAAGACAATATGACGCCACAACGAGATATTGGTGAAAAAATCGGTTTATCTGCCGCTGCGGTTCAGAGACGTATTAAAAGAATGCGCGAAACAGGAGTAATCAAAGCTGATATTTCAGTTATTGACATTGAGAAAATTAAACATTCAATCACACTTATTGTAGAAGTTTTTCTAGAAAGTGATAAGATTGCATTAATTGATAACGTAAAAAAAGTCTTCATCGCTGCTCCTGAAGTTCAGCAATGCTACTATGTAACCGGAGAATCTGATTTTATATTAATGATCATCGTATCATCTATGAAAGACTACGAACAGCTTACCCGGAAAATATTCTATAATAATGAGAATATTAAGCATTTCAGAACATTAATTTCAATGGATAATGTAAAGTCGGGATTAGAAATTCCTATCGATATTTTATCTCAGCTTGAATAAAAATCCCGGGCAGAGAATGTCCGGGATTCATTACTTTTATACTGACTTGAGTATTTGAGAAACCTTTTCAATTTCTTCCAACGTATTGAAATAATGCGGTGATAACCGGACAATTCCATTGATATTTTTATTTGTAAAATCTATTAAAGCAGAATTTTTATAGGTTACTGAAAAAAACACATTATTTTCTCTAAGAACTTTCTGAATCTTTTCAAGATCTCCATCCGGACTGCAAAAAGTAATAATACTGCTCAGGTGGGTTCCAATATCCCAGGTCTGAAAACCACTATTCTGTAGATTATGCCTTAAATTTTCTGATAGTTTTCTGTTGTAGTCCTCAATATTCTGCATTCCTACAGTATTTGCATATTTTGTAGCTTCCGTAAGACCTAATAATGAAGCATAAGAAATTTCCCAGTGTTCGAATCTTTTTGCAGTTTTAAATAATTCATAATCGTCGTACTCCGACCAATGAGCACCCCTCATATCCAGCAATAAAGGAGCATAATTCTGTTCTAATACTCTGTCTGAAACATACAAAAATCCTGTTCCTCTTGGTCCCCGCATAAATTTTCTTCCTGTTGCCGTAAGAAAATCACAGCCTATTTGTTCAACATCTACGACCATTTGACCAACAGACTGGCAGGCATCCACCAGATATAAAACATTGTGCTGCCTGCAGATTTTACCTACTGCTTCAACATTCTGAATCAATCCGGAATTGGTAGGAATGTGAGTAACTGCAACCAATTTTGGCTGATATTTCCTGATTAAATTTTCCAGATCTTCAAGATCCAGTTCGTTATCGGGAAGATTTTTCGTACGAATGACTTTTACATTCAGATTTTTCTGTAACGAAATAAATACAATCTGATTGGAAATATAATCATCAACTGTTGTAATAATGTAGTCACCTTCCTTGAAAATAATACTGGACAGAGCTTTTGCATAAGCATCTGTAGCACTGGTTGCAAAGGCGATATTCGATGACTTACAGTTGATTAATTGAGCTGTTTCATCATAAAACTGTTCTAAAAGATCCGCATTTCTGTTGGCTACCTCATATCCTCCGGATTGTTCTTCCTGCTGTAAATAATCAACCATTGAATCTACCACAACTTTTGACATCAATGAAGATCCTGCATTGTTCAGGAATATTTTACCGTCTTCCAATCCTCTGATATCCTGTCTTATTTTATCTAAGTTCATTTTTTATTTATAGATTTTAAAACAATTTTACACAAAAAATCCCGAAATTTCGATAGCGGGATTTATATTTTTTACCTGAATTAAGGTTATTTTGCGTTAAGCTTGATATTAATCTAAAACACTCCAGCCTCTTTTCGGGTTGTTGTTTGAAGAAACTTCCTGTTCATTAACAATGATATTCTCTTTTCTCTGACCAATATAATCCAGCTCGCTCAGTTTTGAGAAAATAGTTTCCAGACTTCTAAGCATCTGCTGAATATACATCAATGGCTCACCACAATTATGATGGTCATAATTAGTTTCAGCAACAATCGACAGCTGATTCAATAAAGTATGGGGAGCAATTTCACTCCACTCGAGACTGTAATTCAACATTTCTTCCAATTCGGCAGGAACCAGCACCTGGGTTGCATTATATAAACGAAGAGCCAGTTTTGCAAAAGATTCAATCAAAAAAATCGGCGGCTGATACGGAGTAACATTTCTGAACTGAAAATACATATCACCAAATGTATCGATCATGGTATTGCATAGAAACTTAACGTTCTGTGCTAAAGCCGTATTCTGGTTTTTATGAGATGTTTTCTGAATAATTTTAAAAGCATACTGCTGCAGGTTCCCAATAGATTTTGCAAAACTATTATAAAAATCCAACAGTGCAGGATGACTTTGAATAGAGGTACATGGAGGAATGAAATTAGAATCTACCTGAGCTATATTTCCGCGTAAATCCACCTTTCCGATAATCAGATAATTCCCTCCTGAATAACTGCTGTTTAAAGAAGTTACAGGAAGTAATTCAATATGGTGATTGGATTGTGTATTCGGATGACGCGGCGGAATTTCTTCCGGATCAATATCTCCAAAAGGCACTTTATCAAAAGGGTTTACAGAAATTAAGATGTAATAGTCTCCGTCTGCCTGCTCTTCATTCATGGATTTTGCCAATGACTTTACGCTTACCCTCCTGTCATTAAGCTCAATTCTGTAACCGGCCATCGTAACAGCACTGCAGTGTTTGATCACCAGCTGAACATCATTCGTTGCGGTATTATGAACATCAAAAATAGTTCTGTCCGTAAATTCGTTTGAAATAGGTAATAATCCGTAATTATATGTTGCAATTCCCAATGAATTGGCATCTCTGATGGTATCGATTAAAAAATTATCCTGATCATTCAAATGGCGCTGGGAAACTTTCATCCCATCTACCCAGTTGATTGCAAAATGTTTAATAGACTGTATCATAGTAATACTTTTTAAAATTTGTGTGATTATGCTTTTCTTAGTCCTTCTTCCTCATGTTGGATCACTCTTTTACAAATAACCACTTCATTTTCTGAAATATCATTTGCTGAAATGTCCTGATCGAAATCAATATATTTCCGGAAGCTGAAAAACGATTTTTTTGTGTAAAATATCCAGTAATATGGTTCTTTTTCCTGATCTGAAAGATGAATAATCGAATTGGGGTTTTTATGATTGTAGTCGTCTACCACTCTGTAAAACCAGTCTCCGTAAGTCACTCCTGTCGGTAATGTTTTTGCTTTAATTCTAAATCTGTTGGTATCTTCAAGATTTTTGCTTAATTCAACATTTAAAACCATTAATCTGTCGAAATCGGCACCTTCAAAATCCGGAAGCCTCTGCTCTGGAGAGTATCGCCACGTTTTATAAATATCAACAGGGATACTGATAAACTGAATATAGCAGTAATGGAATACCATGGGAACCACAAAGATAAACATACTGGTTGCCGCCATGATAGGATACCCCATCCCTTTACTCATCCAGTTGAATATGAGATAAAAAAGATAACCTCCGAAGCCAATGCATGTTATGGTAAGAACAGATTCGAATAATATGCTTTTAGACTGCGATTCAAAATGTTTTTTGAAATAAATATCTAATAAATTAACGTGAATAATTCCTAAAATAAGATACACGATCTGCGCAATCAGGTACCAGTAAGGATTAAAAAGATTTCCGGCAAATCCGAAAATTCCGGGAATTGCAAGACACAAACTGCAAAGCAGCACGTATATGATAATGGTTTTGATTTTTATGGCAGGTTTATTCCTTCTGATGAATCCTAAAATCACCATCATGATCACTGCAAATAAAGGCATTAAAATATACCTTAAAAAGATACCTTTTACTGAAGAAATTTCCATTTGTCTTTTTTCAAATTTATATTTTATTGGTGTTTGTAAATATAGCAAAATATTTTACAGAAATGTAGAGTAACCGAGGCGGCTGGCATTTCTTTCATCATCTTCCAGAGCGAATGAATATTCTTTCTTTTCGGTGATAAAATTTTCTTCCACATCTACATTTACAGGTAAAAAATAATCATATAATGCCTGAAGAACTTTTCGGAAAGGATGTCCGTCGATATACTTTTTCATATCTTTATAAGGAATAGGTCCGATATTAATGACCCAGTTTCTCAGCCCGTCCATGTGTCTTCCGCTTGGAATATACGTTACGCCCAATTTTGAGTTTCCCAATAACAGGGAATCGTCATTTTCTTCAATACCATCGATAATATTAGGGGCAAAAGTAACTTCTACAGGCACCTGCAAAAAAGCACTCATACAACGTTCAAACCATTCTTTATCTCCTCTTATCTGATGAAAAAACGGTAATATATAAATAAATATGTAGGCATTCTGCTGATCAAGCATTTTTATCAGAGGCCAGAGTTCGCTTATCGTGTCAAGCAATGCATCGGTATCACTGGATATTTCAAAATCAAATTCTTTAAGCAATGCACTGATTTCTGTAAAAAAAATCTCCAGTTCAAAAGGACGGAAAAATTTCCGGGCATCTTCTTCTACCCTTTTCTGTTTTCGGATTTCACGAACAACCGTATCTACGTTTTTTCTCGAAGCTCCTAATGAAGGCGGATGAAACAAGCCTTCCGGAAGATAGTCGTAAATACCTTCCCGATATGTTTCTATCGTAAAAACTTCTTCATCAAAGCCCAGAAAATTACTCGAAATACTCTTGATATCTTTCAGATAAGCACGGTCATTTATTCCTATTCTTTCAATAAAAATATTACTGACTGCCCTGTGATATTTCAAAAGGTTAACTGCCACAGCTTCTGCCCTGAAGTCGGTCTGAAGCTTATTGTAATTCATCTCTACAATATTATTCTCATACATAGTGTTTCCGCGATTTGGCTTGTAAAGGTAATATATCTCTAATTATTGAAAAAGTATTTTCTCAATAATTTTATTCTAAAAATACTAATTTATTAACATTAAAAAGAATAATATTCAGCAAAAACCGTAAAAATACGGTAATTAATATATTTTAGAGTTTGGAATTACGTCTGGTTTTAAGATTTAGTTAATTTTTTAAATCCTCACCTTAACATTAATCTGAACTTTAAATTAACCGTATCTTTGCACCTTGAAAATGTTATTTACAATGAAAAGTATTTATTCTAAAATTCTGATTTTAGCATTCATTACATCTTCGCTTTATTCGTATGCATGGGGATTGACGGGGCACAGAATTATTGCAGAAATTGCAGAAAACCACCTTTCGGGAAAGGCTAGAAGGGAGATCAAAAAGATTATGGGGAAAGAGCGTCTTGCGTACTGGGCGAACTGGCCGGATTTCATCAAGTCTGATACCACAGGAGTATGGAAGCAGGCTTCAGCGTGGCACTATGTAAACATCGATCCACAGACAGATTTCAAAGCATTTGAGAAAAATCTGGAAGCCCAGGCAGGTCCGAGTTTATATACTCAGGCAAAAGTTTTATCGAGCCAGATCAAAGATGAAAAAACTTCTGAAAAAGACAGAAAAATCGCTTTAATTTTCTTAATTCACATTATGGGAGATCTTGCACAGCCTTTACACGTTGGTAGATCTGAAGATTTAGGTGGAAACAAAATTAATGTTACTTATTTTGGAGAAAAAACAAACCTACACTCAGTTTGGGATGGAAAATTGGTAGATTCTCAAAAATACAGCTATACAGAATATGCAAAACTTCTTGATATCAAATCAAATGACGAAGTAAAGCAGATTCAGACAGGAACTTTAGAAGACTGGTTGTATGATTCTCACAAAATTGCAAACAAAATTTATGCACAGACTCCCAATGACTCAAAGTTATCTTTCGATTATCAGTACAGATTCAATGATACTATGGAAAGACAGCTTCTTTACGGAGGTTTGAGACTGGCGAAATTCTTGAATGATTTGTTTTAATTTGGTTGGTGGTTGACAGTTTTTGTTGATTGTCATATTTTAAATTAATTTTTAATCATTCATTATTAATTATATGAGCGGAACTTCGGTTTCGCTTTTTTTATGCAAACCTCATAGGTTTTGATTTTAAGTAAAAGATCGCGATCCTAGCCCTGATTGAAACGGCATCCTTTTTGGCTGCGGCTTTCACTTCGTTCCAGCCGCAGCCAAAAAGATATAGTGAAAAGCAGGATCAAGCTCCAATTGAAAAGTTTTCAACATATAAAAGGCCTCTATAAATAGTTTTTTCAAAAATTTGTTCGAATTCACGGAATAGGAAAAATCATGCCCCTGTAGCGTGAGAGCTATAATTTACAACTATTTTTTCAATTTCATTTTAAATAAATAAAAAATAATTAAAACCTGTGTAACCTTTTTATCTTTTCAAACGTATAATGTATAGTAACTCTTTTTTGAGGAAAAAATAGATGAGACAATTAAAAATCACTAAGCAGGTTACCAACAGGGAAACTGCTTCATTAGACAAGTATTTGCAGGAAATTGGTAAGGTAGAACTAATCACTGCGGACGAAGAAGTAGAATTGGCACAAAGAATACGTGCGGGCGACAGAGCAGCACTGGAGAAATTAATCAAAGCCAACCTTCGTTTCGTAGTATCTGTATCTAAACAGTACCAAAATCAAGGTCTTTCTTTACCCGATTTGATCAATGAAGGTAACTTAGGACTAATGAAAGCGGCAAAAAGGTATGATGAAACAAGAGGTTTCAAATTCATCTCTTACGCGGTTTGGTGGATCCGTCAATCAATTTTACAGGCTTTGGCAGAACAGTCAAGAATTGTAAGATTGCCATTGAACAAAATCGGATCAATCAATAAAATCAACAAAGCATACGCTCACCTTGAGCAGGAAAATGAAAGACCACCTTCTCCGGAAGAATTGGCTGAAGTTCTTGACATGAGCGAGGAGGATATTAAAGAATCTATGAAAAACTCCGGTAGACACCTGTCTATGGATGCACCTTTGGTAGAAGGTGAAGATTCTAACCTTTATGATGTATTGCGTTCAGGAGAATCTCCAAGTCCTGATAAAGATTTAATGCTTGAATCTCTTCAGATTGAGATCGAAAGAGCATTAAATACTTTGACTCCAAGAGAGGCTGACCTGGTAAGATTATACTTCGGACTGAACGGAAAGCACCCGATGACTCTTGAAGAAATCGGTGAGACTTTCGATCTTACAAGAGAGAGAGTTCGTCAGATCAAAGAAAAAGCGATCAAGAGATTGAAACACAATACCAGAAGTAAGATTTTGAAATCTTATTTAGGTAAATAATTTTAACGAAACAATTTATAGGCGGAGCTTGATTTTCAGGCTCCGCTTTTTTATTTTTGTAACAATGAATGACTTTTATATTTTAATCATTGGGTTTGTCACCGTTTTTATTTCGGTCAACGCTGTTCTTTATTTTTATCTTAGAAATCAGCATAAAAAATTTTTCAACTATATCAAAAACAGAAACTATATCTTAATTGATAAAGTAGAAACAGATATTGAAAGATATTCTAAAATCAATACCAAGCTATTATACAGAAAATCAAATATTGTCTTTTTAGATGACGAAATTTTTATTCTTACGCATAACAAATCTACAATACAGATTGGAAAAAGTCAGGAGATATTTCCAGGTGTTTTCAAAAGATTTACCTATCAATCGAAAAGAAAAGTTAATTATCGGTTGGAAATAAAAGGAACTTTTAATGAAGTATTTATAGAGGGAGACTATAAAATATACTTAAATTTAAAAGATAAAAACTTTGATCTGGAAGAATATTTAAAATACCCTCATTCATAAAAAATAATAACCATGAAAAAATTACTTATTGCTTCTACTCTACTTTTAATGCTTACTTCTTGTGGGGAAAATAAATCTGAAAATAAGCCACTTGTAGAAAATGCTGTTGATAACGTGGAGTCATCCGTTTCAAATTCCATTGCAAAAAATACAAGACTCTCTTCAAGAGAACCCGATCTGGTTCATCAGATTTATAATGAAATTATCAAAAACGACAAAGCCCTTCAAGTTCTTGATCATAAAGTAAATGATATATATAATAAAACCAATGAAGCAGTATCTGAATACGAGTCTATTATTAATAAATCTGATACTTATTATAATGACGCTGAATCCTTGGCAAAATCAGTTGCTGATTCTATATCGAAAAAAGAAATAGAAAAAGTTATTAAAACCAGCTCAGAGAAATACAAATTAAAAACAAAGCAAACAAAAGATATCATAGAGAAAATTAATAAGAATCGAGAAACAATTCGTGATACTTATATAATCTTTAAAATCAGAAAAACCCTTCCCGAAATTGAAAAATATCAAAATGCACACCCTTTGAAAACAGATAGTTTAGAGAATTTTATCAAGAAACAGAATCAATTATTGAACGAATTGAAAAATTTAAAATAATGAACTCGATCTCAATCATTGGAGCAGGAATTGGAGGTTTAACGCTTGGAAATATCTTAAAACAGTACAATATCGATTTTACGGTTTACGAATCTGCGCCTGAAATAAAACCTGTCGGTTCAGGAATTATGATGGCGATCAATGCGATGCAGGTTTTTGACACCTTAGGTCTAAAAGAAAAAATAGAAAAGGCAGGAAATAAAATTCATGGAATTTCTATTACTGATGAAAATCTGAAGCTTATTTCAAAAACTAACGTACTCGAACTAGAAAAGAAATACAATTCCTGTAATGTAGCTATTCACAGAGCTGATTTACAAAGGATTTTAGCCGAAAAAATTGGTTTCGAAAACATTAAACTGAACCATTCTCTAAAAGAAATTAAGAAGCAGGAAAATTATCTTTTACAATTTGAAAACGGAAATGAAGTGGAGAGTAAAATAATTTTCGGAGCAGATGGAATTCATTCCAAAATCAGAAATCAAATCTTTAAAACCGGGGAAATTCGTCATACCCAACAAATGTGTTGGCGGGGATTGGTAGATTTTGATTTGCCTGAGAAATTCTATCAGGAAGCTATTGAAACATGGGGAAAAGGAAAACGTTTTGGTTTTGTAAGAATGACGGATAGGAAAATATATTGGTACGCGGTCATTAATAAAGGAAGACATAAACGTTATCATAGTTTATCTGAAAATTTTCAAGGTTTTCATCCATTAATTATTGAAATTATTGAATCTACTTTAGAGGAAAATATTATTTTCAACGATATTATTGACCTTTCTCCCATTCCAACATGGCATACTCAAAACCTTTGTCTAATCGGTGATGCAGCACATGCTACAACCCCTAACCTCGGACAAGGAGCCTGTCAGGCGATTGAAGATTCATATATTATTGGAAAATTATTAGGAGATAATAAGGATTTCAATACTATTTTTAAAGAATTTCAACAAATAAGAAAGAAAAAAGTTGATCATGTTGTAGACACAAGCTGGAAACTCGGAAAATTTTCTCAATGGGAAAAAGGAACTCGTTTAAGAAATTTGATGATGAGATTAGTTCCTGAAAGCATACATCAGAAGATGGTTGAAAAAGTTATAAAATTGGAAATTTGATTTATTTTCCCACAGATTTCACAGATGATTGCGCATATTTTGTAAAAATTAAACATAAACATCTGTGAAAATCTGTGGGTGAAAATAAAAAAGACTGCTTCAAAATTGAAACAGTCTTTTTATTTAATAAGTCAAAGTAAGTCCGGCTCCCCATCCCATTTCATTATCATAATTTCCTGAAACGGATAGCCATTTTTGTAAAATATATCGTAATCCTGTGGTAAATTCACCGTCAGAATTAACGCTGAAATTTCCTCTTAATCTTCTGGAAAGAGGAATATCTTCCCTGCTTAATTCCAGTAAGACTTTCCCATTTTGATCTACACTTGCATCTGCAGTCACCAACATCGGTAAAAGATACTGCATCCCGACAATAAATGCGGCTCTGTTTTTAGAAGCTTTCTGCTGTCCAAACCAGGTTTTCTTACCATGAAATTCCATTCCCATATCTTCTGCCATTTGTCTTTCCATAATTTCATGATTTTTCTGAATTCTAAAACCTGCATAAGGTAAAGCCCATTGAAATTTCCCTAAAAACCTTCCAACTTTAAAATTTCCGTCAAAATGGTTGAAGTCCCAATTCGAATGAAATTCATTCAGATTTGCCCATCTTGGTCCAAACATCGTCATCGTTTCTGCATGCAGTTTATTAGATTGAATATCAAGCATGGCCATTGAGCTGATCATTCTGTTGTCTTTCATAAAATCTTTCCATGCTAACTTTCTGTTTGGAAGCTGAGGATTGGGTTTTGAATTTTCATAACTGAAAATTCTTCCCATTCCAGCCATCATGTGATACAGGATATGACAGTGAAAAAACCAGTCTCCATCCTGATTAGCTACAAATTCGATCGTATTGGTTTCCATTGGCATAATATCTACCACATTTTTCAATGGCGAATATTCACCTTTTGAATTGATCAGTCTGAAATCGTGACCGTGAAGATGCATCGGATGTCTCATCATCGAATTATTATACATGGTAATTCTTAAAACCTCCCCTTTTTTAACCAGTATTTTATCTGTTTCTGTAACTGTTTTATTATCCAGAGTCCATAGATAATGGTTCATATTTCCCTCCAGCGTAAATTTCAATTCGCGAACATTTTCCGTTGGAAGAATTGTTTTTTCAGGAGATTTTAAAATACTGTAAGATAATCTTTTAATGGATTTTTCTTCCTGCATATTCATTTCTGAATGATTGGAATGGTCTTCATTTTCTTTAGTTTTGATTCCCATCATTTCATTCATGTGTTTCATAGTCATTTTTCTCTGACTCTCAGGAAGTTCAGGATACATAACTTCATTCATATCCATCATCTGATTGCTCATCGTCATATTCATCGGTTTCATGTTTCCGCTCATTTCCATCATACCATTCATCATTTTCATGCCTTCAAAAAGCTTTAATCTCGGTAGGTTCGGAGCTTCAATTTTTTCACCTGAACCCAGCCAGAGCGAGGCGTGTCCGATTCGATCTTCTGAGGTTGCCCGAAATTCAAAACTCTTATTTTCAGGAATTGTTATCTCAATATCATAGGTTTCAGAAACACCGACAATCAGACGGTCGACTTCCACCGGGACAACATCATTTCCGTCATTCCCTACAACTTTTATTTTTCCGCCTCCAAAATTCAGCCAAAAATAAGTGGACGAGCCTCCATTTGCAACTCTCAGCCTTACTTTATCACCTGCTTTTAAACCGGCATATTCTGAACTCGGCTGTCCGTTGATGAGAAATTTATCATAGTATACATCACTCACATCCATTGCTTCCATCCTTTTCCATTCATTTAAAGCTTTTGTTCCGAAGTTTCCGGATTTTATGGCTTCCCAATAACTCTGGACAGCATTTTTTTTAATCGCATACCAATCTGTATTGGCCATGTGAAGCCTTCTGGCAATCTGCATAGGATCTTCATCGCTCCAATCACCTAATAATACAGGAATTTCTTTTGTATAATTCACCTTGGGCTCACCTTCTCTTTTATTGAAAACCAAAATTCCATTCATTCCGATCTGTTCCTGCAAACCTTCATGAGAATGATACCAATAGGTCCCGTTTTGAGAAATTTTAAATTTATATAAATGTATTTCCCCGGGCTTTACAGGCTTTGTCGTCAAATATGGAACTCCGTCATGCTCATTTGGTAAAATCACACCATGCCAGTGAAATCCTGTATTTTCTTTCAGCCCATTATGCAGATAAATTTCTGCGGTATCTCCTTCTGTAAAATATAAAGTCGGAGCCTGCAATTTCCCGTTTACAGCAATAGCACGGCGGTTTTTCCCAGTAAAATTTACAATCGTATCTTTTACGTATAAATCATAGCGAACCGTTTTTCCGCCAAAACTTAGTTTTCCGTTTTCTGAATTTCTCTTTAAAACAGAATTTTGAGATTCAGATAAAGGTTCAGACTTATTTTCAATTTCAACTAAATCCATTCCGCATTTCGGACATTTTCCGGGTTTGTCGGAAATAACTTCCGGATGCATAGGACAGCTATATTTTAATTTTTGAAGTTGGGATTGAGACTTAGATGAAGTTTGAGTTGTATTAATAGAACTCGAATTAGTCTTGACCTGATCAGATTCCTTATCTTTCTTTATCTTTTTAACAGTCTCTTTTTTCTTAACTTTAGCTTTAGCCTTAATCTGGTTTTTATTTTCTTTTGATTTTATTTCTGTTTTTGGGATAGGTTTCACTTCAGGTTTTGCAATAACCTTTGGCTTTATGACTACCGTTTTTTTCCTTAGCGTCATTCCGCATTTTGGACAATCTCCGGGCTTTGAAGACACAACTTCCGGATCCATCGGACATGTAAAATATGTTTTTGTTACTTGTGAAAAATTGAAAACAGAGAATAAAAACATCAGAAATACTATTATTTTTTTCATAATATTCCGAAGTTTTTTTAAGTTGTATAGTTTAGATTATTCTTGAAAAATTAAAATTAATTCTAATAAAACTATATAACTTATGAATTTGAAATAGAATATGCTTATTCTTTTATCCTAGATTATTTAATCGTTGACTTTACATTTCCACAAGAAAGCATGGATTTTCCGTAATAAGGGTTTACGATTTTTGACTCGTCGCTTAGCCAGTTTCCGTCTGCCATTGGGCAATACTGAACATAAATCGGATTTTCAGAAAGTTTAAACTCTTTCGTTAAAGCAATCATATTGTCCGAAAGGTTATAGAAAGTCTCTCGCTGAGCATTGATGCTTCTCGCTTCTGAAATTGCTGTGGCATCTTTTCTGAGAATATTTAAATTGCCTTCAGAAACTGATTTTACATCAATCGCAGAGGCTGTTTTTATAAATTCTGTAGCTGCTTTTGAGGTTTTATCCGCATCATCAGAAGCTAAAGCAGACTTTATAGCGATATAATTTTGATACAGTTTTGTAACCTGTGCATCTTTTTTGGATTGTGCAGAAAGTGAAATGATTGAGAATACAGAGAAAACTGCTGTAATGATATACTTTTTCATTGTTTTATATTTTAGAATTAATAAAGAATTTGTTAAATAATATCGCATCATGCGACAGCACATGTCGTCCGTAATAATAACGGTATTAAACGACTGACGAATTCTAAATTCTAAAATTACAATGATTGATAAAGATCGGAACCGACCGTGTTTCCGGAGGACCGTTAATTTGAATCTGGGTAAATTTTGTAGTCGAAAAAGATTTATCTATAAAGAAAAATTCCTGATTTTGAATTCCGGAAATCTGTTGCAAAAAATCAATTTTAAGTAAATCAGATTTTTGAGAATCATCAACTTTTACAATTTTTATTTCTGTTTTACAGCAGTCTTTTTTTGTTTTGACTCCGCATTTACTGCAGATATCATCAACTTTCTGGCTCACTGAAACCAATTCCTTCATACAGTAGTGAACGCTAAAAACTGCTCCGGAAGAAAAACCGAAGTAGAAAATAGAGAACAGTATGGCCAGAATCTTTTTCATTACAGGACAAAGTTAAAAATATCTTTGATACAGATGTTACAGAATTTTGTATTGTTGTTATAAAATTAGGAAATAAAATAGCTCCTGAGAAATTCAGGAGCTTTATCTATTATGGTAACCTGCAGAATGAAACTATCCCACAAATTATAATACTTTTTTATTTAATTTTAAACTCTAATTTCACATTGAAGAAACGCCCTGTCAATCGAACCGGAACCGGATACATCAAATTGGTATTCGCATCAGTGATCCATTGATTAGCAACGGTATTTCTAATATTAAATGCATTGAAAACCTGAACTCCAAGAGTTAATTCATCAAAATTGCCCCAAAAACCATAGGCCTTATTTTTTTCTTTAGGATCTATGAATGCATAGGAAAGACCTAAATCCACCCTTTTATAGGAAGGCAGTGTTTTCTGATATTGATAAGGATCGGTAAGAACCGGTGCTCCTGTAGGCAATCCCATCGCATACACTAAAGTTAAATTGACACGCATCTGGGGGAAAGCCGGCATATAATCCTGGTAAAACATAGCAAATCTGAACCTCTGATCTGTAGGTCTTGGAATATCTCCTCTTCCGTCAATATTTTCATAAACCCTCGCGTAACTTGCAGATAGCCAGGAATCTATTCCGGGAACAAATTCTCCGTATAATCTTGTATCAAGTCCGTAAGCATATCCAGAAGCGTTATTTTGACCTGAATAACGGATTCTGACATTATCCATATAATATGGAATCAGATCATCCATCTTTTTATAGTAGGCTTCCGTAGTCAATTTAAACGGTCGGTCATACATCTCGAATTCGTAATCATTAGCCAAAATCATCTGCAAAGAACGCTGAGATTTAATATTCTGGTTAAAATTACCTTCAAGATCTTTAATTTCTTTATAGAAAGGAGATTGATAATATACTCCTCCGGAAAGCTTGAATAGCATATCTGTATCCCAATCCGGCTTCACCGCAACCTGAAATCTCGGTGAGAAAATAGTTTCTTTATTGAAACTCCAGTTTGAAACTCTGGCTCCGGCATTCACAAATACTTTGTTGGTTCCCCAGAAAAACTTTTTAGAATACTGCGCGTAAGCCGACATTCTTGTTGGTTCGATATGATTGTTTCCAGAAATATGATATAAAAGATCAAGATCTCCAGGTGTTCCGAATCTAGGATCATCAATTGGTCTTGGCATGCTGTAGCCCGCAGAATCTTTAAGTTTCCACTCGTTGGTAAGATCTTTTAAATTTTCTTTCTCATACTTAAAACCTACTTCGATATCGGTATTCACATCAGGTGAAAAACGGGCTCTGAACTGGGTTCCGTAAGTTCTTACAAATAGATCATTTCTGGCATGTTCAATCTGTCCTCCTGTATCATAAGAAGTGATTGGAGCTCCCGTAATAGGGTCAAAAGTCTGTAAAATATAAGCCGAGGCAATTGAATAATATTCTCTTTCTCGGTTCTGATAGGAAAAGCTGTCTAATGTAAATCTCCACTTATCTGAAGGTTTATAATTCATGGAGAAAGTTCCCATCATGTTTTTATACTTATCATCCTCCTTTCCATTATAAAAGACAGTAAGATTAAGAGGTCTTTGAAGACTTCCGAAATCTACACTCTGACTTTTAGGAATCATTTCATAATCATTCTTGGAATAATATCCGATGAACGAAAGTGAAAATTTAGGACTGATATGATAATTTAAATACGTCTGAAAATCCCAATAGGTAGGATTAAAGTTGGTATCTTCTTTTAAAGTATTAAGAACCAGATTGGTATTTCTATACCTTCCTGAGAATAGTGCCGTAAATCTTTTTTTGTCATCAACTGTTTTTCCACCGGCAAAACCGGTCGTCAATCTTCCGCCTATCAAACTTCCTTCCCCCGAAAGCTCAAATTTTTCAGGCTCGCGGTAATAGATATTTAATGCAGAAGACATTTTATCCCCATATCTCGGTTCAAAACCTCCTGCGGAGAAATTGACTGTAGATACCATGTCAGGATTGATAATACTCATCCCCTCCTGTTGAGAGTTTCTGATCAGGAAAGGCCTGTATATTTCGATATCATTAATGTAGATAAGGTTTTCATCGTAGTTTCCACCACGCACCATATATTGTGAAGAAAGCTCAGTATTTGAGTTTACAGAGGGAAGAGTTTTAAGAACACCTTCAATACCTCCTGAAATAGTTGCTGCATTTTTTGCATCTTTTGCAGAAATTTTCACATTGGTAAGATCTGTTGTTTTTCCTACTATTTTTTTCTGGAAAACAACTTCCTCAATATCGGTGACTTTTGTCGTGTCTTTCTTTTTGGTCTGAGAGAACACTAACATGGGAACCATAAGGCTCAGCGGTAAAACTAGTTTTTTCAAAAGAAATGTTTTAAAATTTCAAACGTGAATATATACATTTTATTTTAACTTATTTAAACTTTATTTAACATTTATTAAAATGATTTCATTGTATTTCATAACTTTTGTGCATTCCTTAAGAAATAAGAAAAAAGTTATAAAAATTATCTGATGATATTAAATAGAAATTTAAATAGGTCTTATTGATGATCTGCTTAAAAATTATAGAATGGCTTCTCTGACTCTTGTCAGTTTTTGCAATAAATCTTCCAATAAATCAAGTCTTAACATATTGGCGCCATCGGATAATGCTGTTTCAGGCGTTGGATGCGTTTCGATAAAAATACCGTCTGCACCAACAGCGATGCCTGCTTTTGCTACCGTTTCAATTAGATCCGGTCTTCCTCCTGTCACTCCTGAGCTTTGATTCGGCTGTTGTAATGAGTGTGTAACATCCAGAATTACCGGAGCGTACTCTCTCATCGTAGGAATTCCTCTGTAATCAACAATTAAATCGGTATAACCAAAAGAATTTCCTCTTTCAATAATCGCCACTTTTTGATTTTCAGAATCTGTAATTTTCTGAACCGCAAATTTCATCGATTCCGGAGAAAGGAACTGCCCTTTTTTCAAGGTTACACATTTTCCTGTTTGAGCCGCAGCCACCAAAAGGTCAGTCTGTCGTACTAAAAAGGCAGGAATTTGCAATACATCAACATACTGAGCAGCCAAAGCAGCATGTTCGTTCTCATGAATATCTGTAGTGGTAGGAATGTTAAAAGTCTCCCCTACTTTTTTCAGAATTTCCAAAGATTTTTCTTCACCAATTGTTGTGAAAGAATCTACTCTGCTTCTGTTAGCTTTTTTGAAACTTCCTTTGAAAATATACGGAATATTGTATTTGTTGGTCAGTTCAATTACTTTTTCAGCAATTCTCAATGCCATATCTTCGCCCTCAATAATACAAGGTCCTGCGATTAAGAAAAAGTTTTTTGAGTCTTTGTGGTGAATATTATCTAAATATTGAATCATTTTTATTGTAAATTAAAAGTTCAGTAAAAATACTTATAAAGTTTTAGAATTGGAAATTATTTAATGGCTTTGATGAGTATTGTTACGATAGTTATAGTCTTTTGGATTTTATTTAAATCCTGTTTATTAAAAATACTTCGACAGACTCTGTATGACATCGTTAATACTAACTACTTTGTAGTATATTGATAACATTGTCATGCTGAGCCTGTCGAAGCATCTCTGTTTCGTATAAAATTTAATTTAAATTTTCTTTAGAATCTTCTCAAACGTATTGATATTTCTGCTTGTAAACTGGTCTTTCAGGCTTTTTTTACCTAAAATTTTCCCAAAAGTAGAATCTAATGTATTTCCCTTCGGAACTTGCCAATAGAAAATATTATTCACAATTTTTGCGTCTTCATTTTCTGTTTTTGTAGCATTCTCGAATTCCTGCATCAAAATATTTTCAATTCCTTCATTTCCCACAAATGTATAGGAATGAAGATCTTCATTTTTTTCAAAAGGATTTGAGCTCCAAAAGTTTTCTATTTCTTGCTGGGATTTTATAAATATGAAAGCTTCATAAGAAAAATGCTCTGACATTGCTTTCTCAAGGATTTGTTTTAATTCGTCCGTAGTTTTACCCGATGAAAAAACAATGTTTCCGGAAGCCAGAACCGACGCTACATTCTCCATACCGGCATCTTTGAAAACCTGACAGACATCAGCCATTTTCATATTAGTTCCTTTTACATTGACTCCACGAAGAAAAGCACAGTATTTCATTTTTATGAGTTTATTTTAGAGTTTGAGAGTCTTTATCTTATATTTATTCAGCTAGAAAAATATACGCAAAATTGTAAACTTCCAACCTCCTGATTCCATCTTTCGGCGTAATTAATCAATCCGTTCATACAAGTTATAATCCGTTCCTGAAGGTTTTAAAATATAGATTTTTTCTAAAATTTTATTGTTACTTTTCAGATGATCTTTTACACGGAATTCTTTCAGTAACTTGTAATGAACTTTATAATATTCTGCATCCTTTCTTTCGAACAGATCATCGTAAGAAAGAAGATATTTAGGTTTTCTCTTTTTAACGGTATTCACCCAGTAATTTGTCTTATCCCTTGCGATTTCTGACTGAACTTCTTTATCAACCAAGCCTACTTCATCGATCGTTTTCAATCCTGAAAAGTAAGGAACATAACCTGCAGGCTCCAACAGGATCCATTGTTTTTTATCTTTTTCATATTGATTCAAAAACAGTCCGATTGTTCTTCTGTAATTCCATTCACCATTTCCGGTTGCTATAGAATGTACGGTCTGGAAAGCCAGCATTGGAGCAATATAAAATACAATCAGCAAAGACAGCCAAAGATTTCTTTTTTCTTTCTGTTCTAAAATAAAAATTAAAACAGGAACAAAAAGCAGTAATTGCGGAACCCAGTAATACCAGTCAAAAAGACTTTTCTGCGAAAGGAAAATCAATTGTTTTACCCATCCGAACATAAAGATCATCCATAAGAAATAATTCCTCTTTTCGCGTTGTCTGATTAAATAAATGAAACAAAGCAATTCAAAAATTAACAAAAGTACTGTTAAAGGATTAAAATCTCCCGGAAGCTTCAGCATTCCCCAGAAATTCCCAAAGTTGACCCCGAAATATTCCAGGCTTTGCATGAATGTAAAATTGTGATCATACAAAAGTTTTTTAGCAACAATTGTATTATTAACAAGTTCCCCAAAGTATAACCAGTTGAAAGAAACGGTAAATAAAACAGCCAAAATTCCTCCGATAATATAATTCCATTTGATTTTCTTTGTCCAGAACAGGTCAACTAAAAATACGATACCAAGGAAAATAACCGTGTCTATCCTTGTGAATAATATAAGTATCGGCAATAGGATGAATGCCCATTTTTTTTCTTTTTTAAAGCCATAATACAGCAAGGCCATTTCTAAAAAGAAAAGAATTCCGTATTCCATTCCTAAAATAGAAATTTTAATAGCCGGCGGTAAAATTCCGATTAAAAATATAAAAATAGCTTTATGCCATGGATTTTTTAATACCAAATGAGATAAAAACAGTGTTCCTATGGTAAAAAGAATTGAATTGAAAATAAGAATAGGTTCTATAAAATGTTCTTTTCCAAAAACCAGATTAAATAAATAGGAAACAAACACATACAGATGGGTAGTAGAAGCAGAAATTTTAGTATCGCCGTTAAAACCTATTACTCCGTAATCCAAAAGGTTTTGAGCAACACGCCAGGTGATAAAAGCATCTTCCTGAATATAATGCGTTAATAAAAAAAGAAGTTTAAAAAGAACTGTAAAACTTACAGCATAGATTGGGATTTTGTTATTTTTCGTTTCAGCCATCGTGCCTATTTATGTTGCACAAATATAATTCTAAAATTTTTGAATCCCAATAAAAAAACGGAACCGAAGTTCCGTTTAATTTTTATTTTGTTGCGTTGATAATCGCATTGGTAATCTGGCTTTCTTTTTCTTTCGAATAAGTAGAATCAAAAGGCGCCATAATATCAAATAAATATTGGTAGAATGGTGTGATCTTCTGAACGTTTTCAGATTCCTTCATGGCTTTATCCTTGCCCATCTGCTGAAGATCTTTTATAAAGACATTGAACTTTTTATCAATCGGCTCAATGGATTTTACAAGATAAGCATATGCTTTATCATTTTGTCCCAGTCTCTTGTAAGCATCTGTAACAGCTGAAACTACCAGAGAGTATTCCATTGGCTTGGATCTCATCTGTCTCTTCAGATAGTTTTGTTCTTCTCTTGTAAGGCCTGCGTAATAGTCATATTCTTCAAAAATTCCTTTTTTAAGAACTTCCGCCAACTGAAGACCTTTCTGCTCCTGTCCTGCTACGATATATCCGTAAACCATTGAACTTAAAGAGCGAGGGTCATTATATTTTTCAGCAGGAATTTCTTTTGCTGCAAGATCCAATAATTCTACTGCTTTTGCTTTTTGTCCCGTTGTTGCCAACGCAGCAGCAGCTCTGCTTGCTGAACTTCTGTAGCTCATAATGTTCGAAGTAGCTGTTTCATCAAAATGTACATTAAGATTTTTAAAATTACCCCATCTGAAGTTTTTAACAACATTATACAATGAATTGGCATCTACTCTTCCCATCTCACCATCCGGAGTCTGAGGGGTATGAATAGGAATTAATCTATAACTGAAACCGTCAAACTGAAGATATTCGTCAAGATAGAAAATATTTTCGCTGTCGTATATTCCTCCTGAAGAGAAATTGATTGGTCTTTTCCAGTCGAAATTCGCCAACAGATCCATTAAAATCAGATTATTTTTGAAAAGTGTATTTCCTTTATAAGTAATCATAATCTGGTTCACTGTGCTTGAAAGCTCTGCCTGACTGATAATTCCTGCTTTTAAAGCATTGTCTTTATTGACAGGAAGGATAAATTTCGTTACCGGAAGGATATTATATTTTTCATACTTTTCTTCACCGAAATACATCTTTAAAAGCTCGTCTTTTGCAGGAGATTTATGTTTAATGAAGCTCATCGCTTCTTTTAATGTCATAGAATCCTGAGTAAGGTATTTTCTGAACTCAGCAAATTCAGTTTCAGGAGCTCCCTGTTCTTTTAACATAGAGAAAACTCCTTCCCAGTCATCTTTTTTCATCATATAGATCTGGTCGTTTACCCCATCTCTGTAATCATCATGATTTAACTGACTTGGAATTGCGTTCGCATTATACGTTTTTCTCTTTACCTGATCAATATTCCAAGGAGTTGAGGCCAGCGTAAAGTTAACTACTTTCACGTCATCTCTGAATCTTTCAGTCTCCTGAATTGCCCAAACCGGATAGGTATCGTTATCACCATATACAAAAAGAATATCATCTTTTGGTAATGATTTCAACATTGAATATGCATAGTCATAAGCCGTATATCTGTTGCTTCTGTCGTGTACATTATAATTCTGGAAGCCCATCATGAAAGGAACTCCAAGTAAAACAACTCCGGCAACAATATTTGCTGCGTTTGATTTTACTTTTGACTGAAGAAACCATAAAATAGCTCCTGCTCCCAAACCGATCCATATCGCAAAAGCATAGAATGAACCTACCATTGCATAATCTCTTTCTCTTGGCTCGAAAGGTTTCACCCCTGTATAGAAAACAATTCCTACACTCGTTAAAACAAATAGTGATAATAAGGCATAAAATCTGCCGAAGTCTCTGTTCAGCTGGAAGAAAAATCCGATTAATCCTAAAATTAATGGTAAGAAGAAGAACTTCACAGTACTTTCATTCTGGAATTTTGCAGGCATCTTATCCTGATTTCCCCATAAAGTATTATCTATAAAAGAGAACCCTGAAACCCAGTTACCTCTTGTACTTTCCATATTTCCTTCAAGATCATTCTGTCTTCCTACAAAGTTCCACATCAGATATCTTACAAAATAATATCCGTTTTGGAAGGTGAAGAAATAATCCATATTCTGAGCTAAAGAAGGTCTCTGAACTTTAATAAGATTGTAAGGTTTTACCTTCAGATAATCAGCTGCAGTAATTGACTTATCTTCATATTTACCTCTTAATTCCTCAAAAATCTGTTTAGCCTGAGGATTGTCAGCTACATCCTCGTTATCATAATTAAATGTAAAATCAGGAGCGCCATACATTGAAATGTAGTTCGCCATTACACTTTTATCCTCATTAAACATTCTCGGCATAAAGCTTACCTGAGATTTGCTGAAGACATAGTTGAACCTGTCATTTGTTTTCAGGTATTTTCCTGTTTTTTCATCTTTTTCGTAAACTTCCCCGGTTTTGTCAGTCTTGAAACTTCCGTCTTCATTTTTTTCAATTCCGTTGGCATCAAGGAAAGCAGTATAGTTTTGCCCGTAAACTGTAGGCCAGTCTCCATATTGTACTCTGTTGTAGTAGTCCAACATACCGATGGCGTTATCAGGATCATTTAAGTTCATTGGCGGGTTTGCATTCGCACGGATAGGAATTACCATCCAGCAAGAGAAACCGATAATCATATAAACCAGCGAAAGAGCAACCGTCTGATATACTTTCTTTTGGGCTTTTCTTGCATATTTAATAATGAAATAGCAAACAGCTACCAGAATTATAAATGCTACAATAGTTCCTGAGTGGAAAGGTAAATTCAATCCATTAACAAAGAAAATTTCAAGCTTACCAAACATCGCCATGATGAATGGGAAAATAAATTTGAAAACCATTGCTAAAATAAACAGCGTAATCAAATTTGCCCAGATAAAATTCTTCCATGTAAAAGTGTAGTTTCTCGCATAATACACTAGACATACTGCAGGAATCGCCAGCATACACATCATGTGAACTCCTACTGAAAGTCCCAGAATGAAAAAGATAAGGATAATCCATCTTTCGCTGTCCGGAGCTGTGTATTCGTTTTCCCATTTTGTGATCAACCAGACTAAAAGTGCAATAAACATAGAAGCCATCGAGTATACTTCACCTTCCACTGCCGAAAACCAGAAAGTATCCGAAAATGTGAAACACAAAGCGCCGACTACTCCGGCAAACAAAATTGAGATCTCCTGATGCTTGGTAACATCTTCGAAATCCTTGTTTAAAAGTCTTCTTACGAAATGTGTAATCGTCCAGAACAAAAACAAAATCGTAAGTGCGCTAAACAATGCAGACATTGCATTGATTACGACAGAATAATTTTCACCCTTCCCTAAAGCAAAAATGGCTGCCACAGCACCCACAATCTGAAACAATGCAGCTCCGGGAGCATGCGTTACTTCAAGTTTTACCGCAGAAGAGATATACTCGCCACAATCCCAAAAACTGAAATTGGGTTCAATGGTGGACAAGTACGTGAAAAATGCAATGACAAAAACCACCCATCCTACGACGGTGTTCCATTGCCTGAAAGTCCAATTTTTCATAGTATTAATATCAATTACGCGAAAATAAGGCTTTTATATTATTTCATGCTGTTTTTAACAAAATTTAAAAATTTTGGCGCGTTTTTTGAAAACTTTCGTCCTTGAGATTGCATGAAAAAAATAAATTTTATCTATTCATAGCGTACAAGTCAAACAAAAGTTTAGTAATTATTTATTTTTTTGTATTTTTGCGGTCAGATTTTTATTGAAAAATAACAAATAATGAGTAATGTTTACGATAATATCCTTGGCCTAATAGGGAACACTCCTATGGTGAAGCTAAATACTGTTACAAAAGATATTCCTGCAACCGTTTATGCCAAGTTAGAATCATATAATCCTGGACATTCCACTAAAGATAGAATCGCACTTCATATTATAGACAACGCTGAGAAAAAAGGTTTATTAAAAGAAGATTCCGTAGTTGTAGAAACTACTTCAGGAAACACAGGATTTTCAATTGCAATGGTTTGCATCATTAAAGGATATAAATGTATCCTTGCGGTAAGTGATAAAACCAAACCAGAGAAAATTGCCTACCTTAAAGCATTGGGTGCTACCGTGTATATTTGCCCTGCAAATGTACCTGCAGATGATCCAAGGTCTTATTATGAAGTCGCTAAAAGAATCGCTTCAGAAACACCAAATTCAGTTTACATCAATCAGTATTTTAATGAGCTAAATATTGATGCACACTACCAAACCACGGGTCCTGAAATTTGGGAACAAACACAAGGTAAGATCACTCACCTTTTTGCTTGTACTGGAACTGGTGGAACATTATCGGGATCAGCAAAGTTTTTAAAAGAAAAAAATCCGGACATCAAGATCATCGGAGTGGATGCAGACGGATCAATTCTTAAAAGCTATCATGAGACAGGTGAGATTCACAAAGAGGATGTTCACCCTTATCAGATAGAAGGAATGGGAAAAAATTTAATCCCTTCGGCCCTTCTTTTTGATAAAGTAGATGAATTTGTAAGAGTAAATGATGAAATGTCAGCATACAGAACCCGTGAAATCGCTTTGAAAGAAGCTATTATGGGTGGTTATACTACAGGAGCTGTAACCCAGGGACTGATTCAGTATGCCCAGGCTCATCCTTTCTCAGAAAATGATATGATTGTTTTGATTTATCCGGATCACGGATCAAGGTATATTACAAAAGTATACAGTGACAAGTGGATGGCTGAGCAAGGTTTTGTGAATAACTGTGTTCACAACTACGATGAAGTTTTCAAGACAGAATTTATTAAATAGAATTAATTAAATCACGATACAAATCAAGCCTTTTTTGTAGATCATAAAAGGCTTTTTTACTTAAAAAATTACTAGAAAAATGTTGGATATTTTTGAAAGAATAAAAGAAAATCCGGGACCTCTTGGACAATTTGCAGATTATGGTGAAGGTTATTTTATCTTCCCAAAATTAGAAGGACCTATTGGCCCGAGAATGCAGTTTCAAGGAAGAGAAGTAATTTTCTGGAGTGCTAATGATTATTTGGGACTTTGTAATCATCCTGAAGTAATTGAAGCTGATGCCAAAGCTGCTGCTGAATTCGGAATGTTCTACCCTATGGGAGCAAGAGCTATGTCCGGGGAAACTCATCAGCATTTGCAGCTGGAAAGAGAATTAGCAGATTTCGTAAAAAAAGATTCAGCATATTTATTGAACTTCGGATACCAGGGAATGGTTTCTACCATCGATGCTTTAGTAAGCAGAAATGATGTTATCGTTTATGACGTAGATTCTCACGCCTGTATCGTAGACGGTGTAAGACTTCATGCAGGAAAAAGATTTACCTACAGACATAATGATATTGAAAGTCTTGAAAAAAATCTTCAGAGAGCAACTAAAGTAGCAGAAGAAAACGGAGGTGGAATTTTAGTAATTACTGAAGGGGTTTTCGGAATGAGAGGTCAGCAGGGAAAAATTAAAGAAATCTGCGCTCTTAAAGAAAAATACAGCTTCAGACTTTTAGTGGATGACGCTCATGGATTCGGAACACTTGGTGAAACAGGTGCCGGTGTAGGTGAAGAGCAAGGCTGTATGGATCAGATTGATGTATACTTCTCTACTTTTGCAAAATCTATGGCTGGCTTTGGAGCATTTTTGGCTGGAGATAAGGATATTATCAGATACCTGAAATTCAACTTAAGATCTCAGATCTTTGCTAAATCTTTAACGATGCCAATGGTAATCGGAGGTTTAAAAAGACTTGAACTGTTAAGATCAAGACCTGAAATCAAGGCAAAACTTTGGGAAAATACCTATAAATTACAAAATGGTCTTAAAGAAAGAGGCTTCAACATCGGCGATACCAATACCTGCGTAACTCCGGTAATGATGCAAGGAACTCCTGTAGAAGCTACGCTTTTGGTAAAAGACTTAAGAGAAATTTACGGAATTTTCACTTCTGTTGTGGTATATCCTGTGATTCCAAAAGGAATGATCCTGTTAAGATTAATTCCAACAGCATCGCATACAGATTCTGAAATCAATGAAACGCTTGCTGCATTTGAAGCTATTCACGATAAACTGGTGAATGGTTATTACAAAGAGCAGGAGCAAAAACTACTGGCAGAACAAGGTTTAAGTTTTAAACCATTATAATAAAAAATTAAGAGACTGTTTTCAAGACAGTCTCTTTTTTTATATTTTTTCACCTAATTTCCCGGAGGTTTTCCCATTCCCTGTTGTTTAAGTCGGTTGATTGTTTCATTAACTAATTTATCATATTTCTCTTTACTGATAGGTTCTCCTTGTGAGGGTTTGGTAATATTAAATTTAGGATCTACTGTACTCGAGTCAACAGCAATATAGGTTTTATTATTGGTACTCACTTCAATAATCAATCCCGGCAGGCCATAATAATCTTCAGGGCCTTCTTTTATCGGTAACTCTTCAGTATACCATGCAGTTATATTTTCGCCATTGATCATAGCACTGGCTTTTTTTACTTTATATGTAGCTATTTTTTTCTCTTCATTCGTGAGTATCCAATCATATTTTTTCATACGATCTATGACCAGAAATTTTTTACCGAAAATATCTGCTTCACTCACATACTCACCAGTCTTATGATTTTTATATAACCCTCCGCTGTTTTGATCAATATTCGCTTTTCTGGTATTTCCCATTTCTTCCAGACTAAGTCCGCTAACCTTTATCAGTTCATTATCCTGAAGATATAATGAGATTCCATCTTTGTAATACAGGATAAAATTTCTGGGTTGAGACAAATGAGCTGAAACATTTTTTCTTATCTGAGGATCTGTTACATGTTTTAACTGGTTTTCTATATTGGCTTTCTCTTCATAATGTACCATTAATGACTGTGCATTAGAAGTGAAAAAAGATATTCCTGTTAGGAAAAGTATACATTTATTCATTACCTGTATAATTTAAAAGCTGGCATAATATGTAATAAAATTACAATATTATGCCAGCTATTTTAATTGAATTATTTCTAGTTTGTAATTAAATATACATGGTATGTCCCAATATACTGACCATTTAAATACACATTATAAAGTCCAAGGTATACAAGTTTTCTGGCGGCGACTTCTGCTTCAGGAAGTTTTGTTTTGGACGTTACCATATTTTTTTCCAAATCAATATTCTTGATGTCATCATTTAATGTTGTCGGCGTAGAAATTGTATTTACTGTTGTATTAGCTTGTGCAACTAATCCCGTCATTGCAATAGCAATGGTTAAGAAAACTTTTTTCATGGTGTTAAAATTTGAATTTGTTATTAATTTTTTTTACCGATGTTTAGGTTTCGGTTTACCTTACTTATATATTCTCTTTATTTTCATAAACTCCTTATTTTATTTTTATATTACTTACACAGTAAAATGTTGAGTCCTGTCAAATTTTTAAATATACCAAGTATCATAATTCTTCACATAATGAAATATTACTATTGCAATGATAGTGATTTATTTAATATAAATTTAATTTTTAATTAATTATTTTAATAAAAAAATATCAAAATTGATAAAATTATAAATATTCAATAAAAATAGATTTCTTTTTATTTTCCAAAAAATACCCCTGAACAGGCAGTTTTAAAGCAATTTTACAGATCTTTTTTTAATTCTAAATTAATTTAAAACGGAGAATAACAAACCAACAAATAGCTGAAAAATTTATATCTTTGACACGAGTTTTAATAAAAACTCATTTTAAAATAATTATAAAAATTCTCTGTTGAAAGATCTGCTTCTTATCACTCCGCCTTTTACCCAACTCAATACTCCTTATCCTGCAACTGCTTATATTAAAGGTTTTTTAAATACCAAAAATATTTCAAGCTATCAAATTGATCTGGGGATAGAAGTAATTTTAGCACTATTTTCTAAAGAAGGAATTCAGAAAATTTTTGACAAAGAAATTATTATTCAAAACATTTCGGAAAATTCTCAAAGAATTTTTACGTTAAGGGACGAATATATAAAAACGATTGATCAGGTTATTTCTTTTTTACAGGGAAAAAATCCAACACTGGCAAGACAAATCTGTTCCATGAATTTCTTACCTGAAGCATCAAGGTTCAATCAGTTGGATGATATGGAGTTCGCTTTTGGAAATATGGGATTACAGGATAAGGCTAAACATTTGGCAACCTTATATTTAGAAGATCTGTCTGATTATGTTATTGAAAATATAGATTCAGATTTTGGGTTCAGCAGATATGCTGAAAGGCTGGGAAAAAGTGCCAATTCTTTTGATGAATTACATTCAAAGTTATCAGAAAATCAAACTTTTATAGATGACTTTACCTTAAAAATTCTTCAGGAAAAACTAGATATAGTGCAGCCAAAACTGGTCTGCTTTTCTATTCCTTTTCCAGGAAATTTATATTCCGCTTTCCGTTGTGCAAAATTTATTAAAGAAAATTATCCTCACATCAAAACAGCAATGGGCGGTGGTTTTCCAAACACAGAATTAAGGGAAATCAAAGATAAAAGGGTTTTTGAGTTTTTCGATTTTATTACCTTAGATGATGGCGAGCTTCCGATCGAATTGCTGTATGAAAATATTTTTCATATTGAGAAAAATAACGAGTCGCAATTTAAAAGAACATTCTTAATTGAAGATCAAAAAGTTACTTATAAAAATAATTCTAAAAGACACGATTATAAACAAGCAGAAGTCGGCACCCCCGATTATACTGATTTACAACTAGATAAATACGTTTCTGTAATCGAAATTGCGAATCCTATGCACAGCTTATGGAGCGATGGAAGATGGAATAAGCTGACAATGGCCCATGGCTGCTACTGGGGGAAATGCACATTTTGTGATATTTCTTTAGATTATATAAAAATTTACGAACCAATTTCCGCAAAAATTCTGGTCGACAGAATGGAAGAACTGATCCAGACAACGGGTGAAACAGGATTCCATTTTGTAGATGAAGCAGCACCACCTGCCTTAATGCGCGAAGTAGCTTTGGAGATTTTGAGAAGAAATCTTGTCGTAACCTGGTGGACGAATATTCGTTTTGAAAAAAGCTTTACCCGGGATTTATGTTTTTTATTGAAACTTTCAGGTTGTGTCGCCGTGTCTGGTGGACTTGAAGTAGCCAGCGATCGTTTATTAAAATTGATAGACAAGGGAGTTTCTGTAGATCAGGTTGCCAAAGTCACCCGGAATTTTACAGAAGCCGGAATTATGGTTCATGCCTATTTAATGTATGGCTATCCGACACAGACTGTTCAGGAAACAATTGACTCATTAGAAATGGTTCGTCAATTATTTGAGATGGGAATTTTACAAAGTGGATTTTGGCATCAGTTTGCGATGACCGCTCACTCTCCTGTCGGAATCAATCCTGAAGAATTTGGAGTGACTCCGATCAAGCAGGAAATTTTATTTGCCCACAATGATATCGATTTTACAGATAAAACCGGAATCGATCACAGTCAATTTAGTTTTGGATTAAAGAAATCACTTTTCAATTATATGCACGGAATTAATTTTGAACTGTCTCTTCAGGAATGGTTTGATTTTAAAATTCCAAGAACTACAATTCATCCGGATTATATTCATGACTCTCTGCTAGATGATGATGATTTTAAATTTAAAGGAAATTCAAAAATCATTTTTTTAACAAAAAACGTAATCGCTGAGAATCGCGTAAAAACAAAAAAGAAATATATTTATCCGTACACTAAAATTACAATCCATTTAAAAACCAATATTGTCAGCATCGATTTGGAACAGGAACAGGCTGGCTGGCTGATGAAAATGTTTGAAGAAAATTCTACAGATCAATCTAAAAAAATGACTCTCCAACAACTTAAGACAAATTTTGAGGAAAATTTTGAAGATTTTGAATTATTCTGGTTTTCGAAACCAATCCAACAGTTGAAAGAAAATGGCGTGATTTTGAGTCTGTAAATTTCTCTTTTACGATTTTTTATACTCAAAAAAATTCCCACTCAGTTTATCATTCCGTAGGAACCTAAGCTGGAATTTTAGCAAAACTATGTGAAGATTTCTACAGAATGACAAATTTTTAAAAACATAGAATAATAAAAATCTCCTGAAAAATAAATTTCAGGAGATTTTTTATATTTTTCGGCTGGAGCCATTTGAATTTATATCTTTCTGTAAGCGGGTTTTATGCCTATTGATGATTTTATTTTTGAGCATTATCTTTTGTGACTTCACCTACAATCACTTTTTCCTGGATTTTGATGAAATTGGGATCCATTATAGCCATTCTTTCTGCGATGGCCTGATAGGTCGGAAACTTTAAAATAGATGCACGTCCTGACATTTCTTTGTAAATCGTAAACGTTTTCCCACCAGCTGTTTTCAGTTGTTTTGTTGTCGTAATATACTTTCCAATATACTTACTGTTGGCATCATATATTTCAATATCAACAAATGTTTTCTCAGAAATCGTATTATCAGATCCAAAACTTACGGGTAAATTAGTAAAATATCCTACAGGCTTTCCGTTACTTAAAATTTCACCTACATTATTCACCGTAATATTCATCTTATCAATTTTACTTCTGGTGGTATAGGCCTCTTTTGTTTTTGTATCAAGCTTCCGCTTAGGAACATTTTTAAAAAGTTCATCCAGTGACTTGATATTAATTCCTTTATTATCAATGATTTTAAGCCCTTTTATACAAGTGTAAACAGCCGATTTTTCATCTCCTGAAAATGCTGATGGAGAAATATAGTCAAGCTCTAAAACTTTATCCCTATTATACACTCTGTTGAGTCTGATATAGCTGTCTCTTACAGAATCAACAATACTTTTATCAACAAATTCTATTGTGTACATCGGAGTTTCCTTCAAATCCATAAAAGTATATACATTTGACTTATTGGAAATCTTCGCCACATGCACTCCGTCAAGGCTTACAATACCTCTTTTAGTTTTAATAATCTGAGCATTGCATAAGACGCTTAAAATTGTAAACAACATGATTATACTATCCCTCATAAAATCAGATTTTTACATGCATAAAAAAAGTGTAACCAAAGTTACACTTTCTTGAAAATATATTTAGCTTTTCATTTAATTATTCACAAAGGATGATTCCTTTATTATGATTAAATTCTACAACACCGCTTTTGATAGAATAAGAAAAAACTGAGTCTTTCTCATTTTCTTTAGTTAAGTTCTTAGCATAAGCTTCATCAATAGATTTAGCAAAAAGCTTTACTTTACCACCGATCAAAGAAGAAACGATTCCTGCGTGATTTTTCATGATGTGAAATTCACCATTCTTTCCAGGCAATAATACTGATTCTACTTCCCCTTCAAAAACTACGTATTCTGGTGTTAAAATTTTTATATTCATTAGTTTAGATTTAAAGATTTCAGAATTCAGATTTCAGACATAACAGTCTCATGTCTAGAATCTGACATCTTGTGTCTAATTAATTTTATTAAGCGTTATCAGCTAACATTTTTTGTCCGGCTGCGATAGCTTCCTCGATCGTTCCTTTCAAGTTGAAAGCAGCTTCCGGTAAGTGATCTAATTCACCATCCATAATCATGTTGAATCCTTTGATTGTATCTTTGATATCTACCAATGATCCTGGAATACCTGTAAACTGTTCAGCTACGTGGAAAGGCTGAGAAAGGAATCTCTGAACTTTTCTAGCACGGTAAACCACTGATTTATCTTCTTCAGAAAGTTCTTCCATACCAAGAATCGCGATGATATCCTGAAGCGCTTTGTATCTTTGAAGAATTTCTTTTACTCTTTGAGCACAGTTATAGTGTTCTTCACCGATAATTTCCGGAGCCAAGATTCTTGACGTAGAAGCCAATGGATCTACCGCTGGATAAATACCCAATGAAGCAATCTTTCTGTCTAGTACTGTTGTTGCATCCAAGTGAGCAAACGTTGTTGCAGGAGCCGGGTCAGTTAAGTCATCCGCAGGTACGTAAACCGCCTGTACTGAAGTAATTGAACCATTTTTAGTTGAAGTAATTCTTTCCTGCATCGCACCCATTTCAGAAGCAAGCGTTGGTTGGTAACCTACCGCAGATGGCATACGACCAAGAAGTGCAGATACCTCAGAACCAGCCTGTGTAAAACGGAAGATGTTATCTACGAAGAAAAGTACGTCTCTACCCTGTCCGCTTTCACCTCCATCTCTGTAGTATTCAGCTAGTGTAAGACCAGAAAGTGCTACTCTCGCTCTTGCACCAGGTGGCTCGTTCATCTGTCCGAAAACGAATGCAGCTTTTGAATCTTTCATAGCTTCTAAATCTACTTTAGAAAGATCCCAACCTCCATTTTCCATAGAATGCATGAAATCATCACCATACTTGATAATTCCTGATTCCAACATCTCTCTCAAAAGGTCATTTCCTTCTCTCGTTCTTTCACCTACTCCGGCAAAAACTGAAAGACCTCCGTGTCCTTTTGCAATATTGTTAATCAACTCCTGGATCAATACTGTTTTACCTACACCGGCACCACCGAACAAACCAATTTTACCTCCTTTTGCATAAGGCTCAACTAAGTCGATTACTTTAATACCTGTAAATAAAACTTCTGCAGAAGTTGAAAGTTGATCAAATTTTGGAGCTGGTCTGTGAATTGGAAGACCACCTTCCTTAGAAATATTTTGAAGTCCGTCGATAGCATCCCCAACTACGTTGAAAAGTCTTCCGTTTACAGCCTCACCGATTGGCATTGTAATAGGATTTCCGTATCCGATTACGTCCTGCCCTCTTTTAAGACCATCAGTAGCGTCCATTGCGATACATCTTACAGTATCTTCTCCAATATGTTGTTCTACCTCTAAAACTACTTTTTCACCGTTTTCTTTTGTAATTTCTAACGCGTCATAAATACTTGGAACAGATTCAACATCTGTAAAGACAACGTCGATTACCGGACCAATAATTTGAGAAATTTTACCTTTAATTTGGTTTGCCATTGCTAAATTTTTTCTTGGTGCAAATATAATGATTCTTCATTAACCCGCAATTGGTAAAAAAAAGATTTTTATCATGCTTTTTGAAGAATTTTAAATGCAAATTTTTATGTTAATTTCTTTGAATTTTCCTTTGATTTTAATATAATAATGCATTTCAAAGATACACTTTCATTAATAAGCATCCTAATATGATAGATCATGTAAAAAATTATAACTTAAAAATAACTCTCAGGATATAATCATAGATAATTTTAAAGGCTTTATATTTGCAGTCAAAATTTTTTCGTTTTGAAAGTTTTCAAAAATTTTAAAGATTATACTTCTCAAAAGCCTTTAGCGTTGTCTTTAGGCATGTTTGACGGAGTACATCTTGGTCATAAAAGTATTATTGATGAATTAATTAAAGTAGGTTCCGAGAACAATTTGGAGACTGCCGTACTTACTTTTTGGCCACATCCGAGATTTGTTTTTAATCCGAATGAGGATCTTAAACTTCTGAATACCATAGATGAGAAGAAATTTTTGATGGAAAAATATAACATTGAAAATTTATTTCTTAAAGAATTTGATGAAGAATTCAGAAACTTAACGGGGGAAGAATTTGTGCGTCAGATTTTAGTGGATCAACTTAATGTAAAATATTTAATCATTGGCTACGATCATTCTTTCGGAAAAAATAAAAGCGGAAACTTTGAACTGCTTCAAAAATTATCAAAAGAACTGGATTTTGAGGTTGAACAAATGGAAGCCATTAATATTCACGAAAATAATATCAGTTCCACTAAAGTAAGAAATGCTCTTTTAACAGGTAATATTCAGGAAGCCAATGAGATGCTTGGTTACTCCTACTCTGTTTCCGGAACTGTTGTTCACGGCAAGAAAATCGGACGGACAATCGGATATCCGACTGCTAATATTGAGACTGAATCTATTAAACTCTTACCTAAAAAAGGTGCTTATATTGTTGAAGTTTTTGTAAAAGACCAACAGTATAAAGGAATGCTGAGTGTAGGAACAAACCCAACTGTAAACGGAGAAAAATTAACGGTCGAGGTTTATATCCTTGATTTTGAAGGAGATATTTATGATGAAAAGATCACAGTGAAATTCAGAGATTTTCTTCATGATGAGATAAAATTTGAAGGTCTTGAAAAACTGATTGAAAGACTTGATGAGGATAAAAAATTAACGCAGGCGTTTAATTTTTAACATAAAAAAAGCTTACAGAGATCTGTAAGCTTTTCTTTTGGTCTATTTATAACCTAAAATTTGGTTTTCAGTATTTATAGCATCTTCAACGAATTTTTTAAATTCAGGATACTGTTCTTTTTTAATATTATCCCAAGGTGTATTGGCTATTCGTGTAATTTTAAGCTTATTATTTTTCTGCAACTCATAATTAATCGAATATTTGAAATTATTATAAGCCAACGCCTTATTCTCCGGGATTTCTATAAACTTCATACTTTCTGGAATGTTCAGATATACTTCTTCTACATATTCGTTCTGTTTTTCGTATTTTGTATACTGAATATCGGTATTTCTGTTTTCTGTGGCTACAATCTCTTTTGTAAAAGGCTTCGTCACAAAAGGAATTTTCATAATTTTTAAACTTCCGACAGACTGAGGTTTATCATTGACATTAAACTGAACTTCATAGGTTAGAGGATTTGACGTAAGATCTTTACCATCAATCAGTTTTACAGATTTTACACTGATCACTTTATCAAGTACGGAACCATACTGCTCTTCCATATTTTTCTTTCTGTTGTCGTCTGACTGGTTGTCCTGAAAGAAATCGTTGAAATAACTCTTTGTTTCTCCCATCACATACTGCTTGGTTGAAAAATTCTGATTCTCTCCGTTAATATTTACATCACTGATGGTCTTATAGATACTTTTAACATTATTATCAATCGACAGATCAATTAAATCTGTAGAACCACTGTTTTTATCCGTATTAATTACCAAACCTTTTGCCTTATAATTGGATTTAACGGCTGAATTAAACGGTAAATATTTATCTGTCATTTCCAGGAAAGTATCTTTTCCGTCCAGATTTACCTTTACAATACAATGATTAAAGCTAAGATTCGGAAGTAAAAGACGTTGTGAAGAATTATTATTGGTCTGAACCAGCACAAGATTCGATTTTAAACCCGCCTGATTTCCTAAAATCAAGAATAATGTCGATAGATCTTTACAGTCTCCCAGCTTTGTAACCAACGTTTTTGATGGCTTTTGAGGAATATAACCACTTTGGCGGAAATCTACAGAGCTATATGTAACATTTTTTTCTATGTAATTATAAATTTTTTCTGCCTTCTGGATATCATTGATCCCTGCAGTACCATTCGGGAATATTTCTTTGAAAGCTTTTTCTACAACCCCATCCGAAACAAGACTTTTTTTGGTAAGATCAGCATACCAATTGGCAATTTCCTGCCATGTTTTAATAGAATTGGCGGTGACGGAAATAGTGGCATCGTAATAACTTGGTGCATAATATTCTTCCAGGTTTACTTCGGCTAGATCATTCAGTTTCCACGTCTGAAATAATTTGTCTCCGATTTTTTTCTTTGTTGATGAAACTTCCTTATTGTTACTTTTAACCTGATAACTTAAATTTTCAGGAGTAATAACCGTAAAAATAGACTCAACAACAGGATATTCAGAGTTAAAATACGAACTTAAATTAAAATCTTTATAAAATCTTCCTCCATTTCTCTCCAGACTTTCTTTTTGAATAAGAACGACATCTCCAACGGCCAAATTAGTGAAAACAATCTGATCCTCAGATTTTTCCCCGGGAACAATACTTCCGTTAGGCTTTATAATTTCAGATTTCAGTACCTGATCGTAATAATTGACATAATACTCTTTTATTTCTTCAATTCCTTTTTCAGAAGTAATTTCATAGGCATAGGTGCTTCTTTTTTTCAAACCTCCTTCAGGATAGACGTTCACAATATATTCATCCAGAAGTGTTGTTACTCCCTTTTTACCTTTTATGCTTTTATTTCTTCTTTCTGCAACCAGTTTATGAAGGTCTTTAATAGAAACCTGATCAATTTCGTCCTGAGTTTTATCTAAATCTTTGATCAGCTTATGCATCTGCTCGTTTTCCGTATTATGGGAAAGAGATTCCTTGGCAAATTTCACAGCCTCTGTCTTGTTACTCTGTAAAGCAGCAATCTGCGCTTTCAAAGCCATTAAAGAATATGAATACGGAAAATTACCCAACCCTTCATCAAGCTGGCGGCTAATTTCCGGATCCTTGGGATTCTCCTGTAAGAGAGCAATATATTTACTTCTGAAAATATTTACAGATGGATAGAGTGTGATATATTTTTGTAACAGTTTTTTTTGATCTTCTACCCTGTTTGCATTTTCATAATAACCTAACAGTGAAGACATAACGTCTATGTTGTTTTTCTTATCCAGAAAATCTTCCAGCTTTTTTATGATCCCGCTTTGATCTTTTTTCTCCACATCTTCCAGATAGCTGAACAGAACGAAGAATTTCTCATTATTTGCAAAAGTATTTTTTAAATTATTGATATGCGTTTTCATTTTATCTATATCATGATTTCTGGCAGATATCATCATATCAAAAATCTCAGCCATAGATTTCGCCTTCGTTTTTACCAGAATAGCTTTATACTTTTCCAGCTCCTGAATGCTCATATTTTTTATCAGTTCATCATCCGCCATTTTTAAGACCGGAACAATATAATACTGAGGATCATTCATTTCTATATTTTTCAGTACTTCAGATACTTTTTCTTTATCTTCAATACTTGTATAATATCGTGACAGAAGGGTCTGAACGAGAGATGATTTCGGGTATTTCTGAGTAAAAACATCTATTTTTTCTTTCGCCTTCTCAAATTGCTGATTATTAAGATAACCTAATATTAAAAGATATTCGTACACAAAATTATCAGAATTCTGAGCAATTTTTTCCTTTAATTTTTTTTCAAATCTTAATTCTAACTCTTTAGGCTGAAGCTGTGCAAATGTACTTTTTGAGTACTCTTTATAAGTATCAAAATATTTCAGATCTGTAATCTTCTGATAATTGGTATCATATGGAACAACCATAAAACCAGCCATTTTTCCTGTCTGCGAATCATTTTTAATAAGCAGCCTGTTCATTCCTTTCGGTAAAGTTACTTCCACGAGGTGGGATCCCGTAGACGTATAACCATCCTTGGTACTGGAAAGAATTTCTACATCATTTAAAAATACTTTGAGCTCATTATTCGCATCAACTTCAAGCCATATTTTTCTTTCTGCAGGATTTTCTATAAAAGATTGGGCATAAATAATTCCCCTTCCATATTCCATTTCATTCAGAAAAAAACTGAATCCGTCATTATCACTATACCTCCTATTATACCAACCTACCTTTCCGAAACTATTGGCATTAAATAATTTATCATTTTTAGCATAGGTTTCAGGCTCATATTCATTATCGAGACCACTGCCATTTAAATTTTCAAAAACTCCGGCAAACTGCCATTTATCAATTCTTGCCAGTTTTGACAAGGCTGCAAGATTTCCGGGTTCGTTCTTTCTTATATTATCAAAATGAGCCTTACATTCGATAATAGCATTCTGATTACCAAAGCTGCTGTCATATAAAAGATCGACTTTTTTATAAGTATAATCATCTACACCCTCTTCATCAGTATCACCGAGCATAAATTTTTCCCGTAAAGCAGGATACAGATACGTCTCATCATTCGTAATGCTTATGAAATTTTTAACGAAGGTTTCATCAAAAATAATCTCACCCTGTTCCTGATTAATAACAGCATCCAAAAAAAGGGATTCAAAGTTTTTTAATTTTTGTTCTTTTAAAGATTTGTCATAAAAGTTTCTGGCTTCATCTCTTTTATTATTCAGTAATAGTTCCCAGGTTTTAGTATGGTCTTTTGTTTGTGCGAAAGCGCTTACAGACAAAAAGTAGACTGCGGAAATAAGTACTTTCCTCATATTTTAATTTAAGTTTGTTTTATAAGTTATTAATTTTAATCTGAACTTTCTTGGTTAAGGATTTAAAAACGAGATCGTAAGAGTGATCAATGAGTTTCAGAATAAGTTCTCTTTTTAAACCATCTACTGATACGGAATTCCAATGAGTCTTATTCATATGAAAAGCGCCTGTGATCTGCGGATGTCTTTCACGAAGTTCGGCACTCCATTCCGGATCTGTTTTTACGTTAATGCTTAAAGGTTGTCTTTCTAATCCCATTAATAAAAACATTTTCGTATCAACCTTCATTACAAGTGTTTCATTATCAAAAGGAAATGTTTCAGTAACACCTTTTTTGGCAAGGCAGTAATCCAGAATTTCATTTGTGTCCATGTTTTGTTAATTAGTTTAAAAATTAGAAGTATCAATATTATTAAAATTTTGTAAATTTAAGAGACAAATTGTTGAATTATTTAAACCAAAATCACAAATAAATTATGAAAGCTTTGGTAATCGGCGCAACAGGTGCTACAGGAAAAGATTTAGTCAATCAATTACTTAACGATAAAGATTTCGAGCAGGTGGATGTTTTTGTAAGAAAACCATTAAATATCGATCATCAGAAACTAAAAATACATGTTGTAGATTTTGAAAAACCTGAAGAATGGAAAGCTTCTGTAAAGGGTGACGTCGCATTTTCCTGCCTGGGAACAACGCTGAAAACTGCAGGAAGTAAAGAAGCCCAAAGAAAAGTTGATTTTGATTACCAATATGAATTTGCAAAAGCAGCCAAAGAAAATGAGGTGGATGATTATATTTTAGTATCTGCCTATGGGGCCAATCCAGGTTCTAAAATTTTCTATTCCAAAATGAAAGGTGAATTGGAAGAAGCTGTAAAACAGCTACATTTCAACAAAATAACCATCTTTAAACCCGGTATGCTGGAAAGAAAAGATTCTGACCGGACTGGAGAAGTTTTAGGAAGCAGAATCATAAAATTTGCAAATAAATTAGGCCTTTTGGAAAGTCAGAAGCCACTTCCTACCGATATTTTAGCTAAAGCAATGATTAATTCTTCCAAAATTAAGAGCAATGGCTATTCCAGTATTAAGCTGGGGAATATATTTTGCTTTGCTGAGAAAACTAATGCGTGATAATAAATACTATAATAATGCTTCGACAGGCTCAGCTTGACCCCGTTTTAACTTTAAAATTAATATAGGAAGTCACGCTGAGCCTGTTGAAGCAATTATTTTATTATATTTTCTACTTGAAATACTTCGTAATTGCGTTATCCGTAGGTTTTGTTGTACTTACAAAAGTATCGATCAATTTACCGTTTTCATCAACCAGGAATTTTGTAAAATTCCAAAGAATGGTTGTGTTTTTTACGCCATTCAGTTCTTTTTCAGTTAAATATTTGAAGATTGGGGCAGTATCATCTCCTTTTACAGATACCTTTGCTGCCAAAGGAAAAGTAACTCCATAATTTTTCTGGCAAAAAGCACCGATTTCAGTATTTGTTCCGGGCTCCTGACCCCCAAAATTATTGGCAGGGAAGCCTACAACCACTACTTTATCTTTATACTCTTCAGAAACCTTTTCCAGATCAGCATACTGAGGAGTAAATCCACATTCTGACGCCGTGTTTACAATAAGGATTTTCTTCCCTTTAAAATCTGCAAAGTTAATTTCCTTTCCATCAAGGCTTTCTACTTTAAAGTCGTATATTGTTTTTCCCATAAGTTCGGTGGTTTTAGCTTTAGACGCTTCACTTTTCTGATTCATGCAACTTTGTAAAAAAGCTACAAATGAAAGCATGAGTAAAAAAATCTTTTTCATGTTAGATTATTTATTTTGCAGCTGATCTGCAATGGATTAAAATTTAAAAGTATTTGCCGGAAATACCTTGTTAATGTCAATTCTGTTGATTAACATAACATAATCACCGTCTTTTTTGGCACTAGAAGACTCTATTCTGAAAGGCATTGCCAGATTTCCAACTTTTTTATAGTCAGAATATACCAAGGTTTCCTCTTTTTTTATTTCTTTTAAAAGCATATAGCTCTTTGTATCAAAATAATAAATGTTTTTATTGACGTTTTTAGTCAGTTCAACTTTATGACAGTAAATATCACCTATTTTTTCTTTCCCTAAATATTTAGCCTCAAAACCCTTATTTTCCCAATCTATAAAGTCATTATCAAAACTTTCAGCTTTATAATCCGGATATTCCTGAACTTTATTGGTTGCATAGTTCATGGCATAGCCTTTAGATCCGTCGTAGCCTTCAATAGCGGTATCTTTTCCATTAATAGTAATCACCGTTTTAGTAAGATTCGGGCGTTGCTGAAATATTTTTATAGGATATTCATCTTTTATTCCTAAAATTACTTTTCCCTGTAGTAAGACTGAATTTAACAACTTCCAATTCGTTAAACCTCCGGACATTTCAATATTTTTATCTATAATTTCCTTTGCTGTCTGAGCGAAAGATAATTGTGAAAGTATCAGGACGAATACTAAGATTATTTTCTTCATTAATTCAATTTATAAATTCAAATATAAGGCTTTTGCTGCGATTTTGTAAAAAAGTAAAATTTTGAAATGATATTTGTGTAAAGAAACAGACAAAAAATGTAGTTTTTTTCGAAGTGACGGAATATTTCATTACACTTCCTCCACTTCAATCATTATATTTTCAAATTAATTTTCTGGCCTTTTCAAGGTCTTCGGGCGTATCAATACCCACGCCTACGAAATTGGTCTCTATCAGCTTGATCTTCATGCCATATTCAAGATAACGGATGCATTCAATTTTTTCTGAAATTTCCAGAGGCTTCATTTCCAGTTTTGAAAACTGAATTAAAGCATGTTTTCTGAAAGCATAAACACCGATGTGTTTAAAATAATTCACATCAAAAGAAATTTCTCTGTGAAAAGGAATTACAGAGCGGCTGAAATACAGGGCAAAACCATTATTATCAGTGATAACCTTTACATTATTAGGGTTTTCAACTTCCTCTTTTTCAGTTAGTTTTATTTTTAATGAAGCTAAAGAAATCTCCTGATTTTCATCGTTATGAAATACTTCGATCAACTGCTGTAAAGGCTCCAGTTTAAGGAAAGGCTCATCCCCCTGAACATTGATCACAATGTCACAGTCAATATTTTGTACAGCTTCTGCTATTCGGTCGCTTCCTGTTTCATGTTGACCTGTCATCACAGCTTTTCCACCATTTTTGGTAATTTCATCAAAAATAATTTCTGAATCTGTCGCTACAAAAACTTCATCAAATAAACCTGTTTCCACAACATTCTGATAGGTTGTTGTAATAACGGTTTTCTCGCCTAATATCTGCATCAGTTTTGCAGGAAAACGGCTTGCTTCATAGCGTGCAGGAATAACTGCTATTATTTTCATTTTTAACTAGTTATGAATTATTAATTATAAATTTATTTTTAGTTTAGATAATTAACCAAAAAGATAATTCCATAGATCCACGAGATGTACAGAAATGAATAAAAAAATCCAAAAGCCAAGCTTTTTAATAAATTTCCTTTACAATGCTTCGAATTTTTAAATACCAAACGTAAAGCTCGGAAAAAAATCCAATATAACATTGCCGCAAATAATAAAATTACAACCCAAAAGAAAACTCCTAAAACATACAATAAAATGGTAAAAAGAATTGAAATCACAAACCATAAAACAATCGAAATTATAATTCCTCCCAATCCGTCACCGACAGAAGTCGGATCAAAATCAAATCCATCAATTATCGAACCTCGGTCTGAAATTTTTTTTATTCTTTCTTTATTCAAAACATGCCCAATATTATCTTTTAATTTCAAACCATAATACAACCCTAAACTAATAAAAAGGAAAAATGCACCGGCTAAAATTGATGTTGAAACAATAGAATTTTGAAATAGAGACCTGTGAGAACCAATGCCTGAAAACCAAACACTTAGAATCACCAAAATAATAATTCCTACTGTTGAAAAACTCAGCAATTTTGTTTCAAGGAAGGATTTTTTTTGGAATTTCATTCTTATAAATAGAAAATTTTACATTTCAAAAAAAACGCTTCGACTCTGCTCAGCGTGACATCTATAAAAACAATCTGCTAGTAACAGTTGGTTTAGAGTTGTCATGCTGAACTTGTCGAAGCATCTATTTTTATTTAAAATATTACTTTAAAGCATTCAAAGCATTCTCTAATTTCGGCATCATTACAGAAATTTCGTCAGTAGCCAAACCACCTACAGAAGCTCTGAACCAAGGCTCAGATTTCTCCTCACCGAATGCCGAGAAAGGAACTAAAGCAACTCCAGCTTCATTAATCAGATAAAATACCAAATCGGAGGAATTTTCGATAGCAGACCCATCAGGTTTTGTTTTTCCGATATAATCTAATTTAATGGTTAAGTAAAGCGCTCCCATCGGTTCAATGCTGTCAACCGCAAGACCTTTACCTTTTAAATCCTGAATTCCGCCGTGAAGAACTTTTAAGCTAGCCTCCAGTTTTCCTTTGAAATCTTCAACGAAAGCATTTACATCATCAGGATTTTCAAAATATTTTGCTGTAGCTTCCTGCTCTGGTTTTGGTGCCCAGGCTCCAACGTGTGTTAAAAGAGCCTTCATTTTATCTAAAATGTGCGCAGGGCCGAATCCCCAACCTACACGAACTCCCGTTGCAGCAAGACATTTTGAAATACCATCGATATAGATTGTATAATCTCTCATTTCAGGGAAAAGCGATACAGGGTCAACATGTTCTGCACCAAAAGTAAGGTTGGAATAGATTTGGTCATACATTAAGTACAACGGCTTTTCATCTTCACCTCTCTTTTTATTTTCAGCCAAAATCAATTCACAGATTTCAGAAAGCTGTTCTTTTGTAAACATTGTTCCCGTCGGGTTCAATGGAGAACAAAGTGCTACTAAAACCGCTCCTTCCAAATGAGATCTTAAATCATCCGCAGTCGGAAGGAAATTATTTTCCTGAGTCGTTTTTACTTCTACTGCATCAGCTGAAGTAAGGTATGCATAATGATTGTTGTTCCAAGATGGCGTAGGATAAACTACTTTATCACCTTCGTCAACGATTGTTTTATAAACTGCGTAAATCAATGGTCTTGAACCCGCTGTGATTAAAATATCATTTGGTGAATAGTCTAAATTCCATCTCGTTTTTAAGTCTTTAGAAACTTCTTTTCTTAAAGATAAAAGCCCGTTAGCAGGCGGATAATTTGTCAGATTGTTCTGATAAGCCTTCTGAATTTCTTCCTTCAACTTTGCAGGAATCGGATAGATATTAGAATTCAAATCACCAATGGTAAGATTAGCAATTTCCGCTCCTTTTGCCTTTAAATCATTTACTTCGTTACCAATTTTTACAATTTCAGAACCAATCAGGTTCGCCGCTAATTTTGAAACTTTCACTTTATTTTTTATTTAATTAGAATTTATTTTGAGGGCTTAGGAAATAGGTTTTAGGGCTTAGTTTCTGCGTGCAAAAATTACCTAATTCCTTATCCTAAATCCTAAGCCCTATATTTTATGTCAGTTGAAGATCGTTTTTAACTTGATTAATTTTTTCGTCCAGAGATTTTAATTTGTCTCTGAAATCTGCTTCAGAGGTAATCGAATCTTTTACAGAGATATAAAACTTGATCTTCGGCTCTGTACCTGAAGGTCTTACGCAAACTTTTGTTCCGTCCTGAGTGTAATAAATCAATACATTCGACTTCGGAATGTCATTCATCACTTCTTTTTCTCCTTTTGAAACGATGAAATTGGTCTGCTCTTTGAAATCCTTTACTTCTTCTACTAATGATCCTGCCAACTCTTTTGGAGGATTTTCGCGGAAGTTTTTCATCATATTCTGAATTTCTTCTGCCCCGTCTCTTCCTTTTCTTACCAAATTTACCAAACCTTCGTAATACATTCCGGTTTCCTGATAAATTTCAATCATATACTGGTACATCGTTCTTCCGTTTGCTTTGCACCAAGCTGCGATTTCACAAGCTAGAAGAATACTGCCACATGAATCTTTATCTCGTACAAAATCTCCCGTCATGAATCCGAAACTTTCTTCGCCACCACATACGAATTTTTCCCTGCCTTCAAAATCCCGGATCATTTTTCCGATCCATTTGAATCCGGTAAGACCAACTTTACAGTCAACACCGAATTTTTGAGCGATATCAAAGAAAATATCCGAAGTTACAATCGTAGAACCGATAAATTCTTTTCCAGTAATCTTATCAAGCTTTCTCCACTCGTTTAAAATGTAGTATGTAAGAATCGTATTGGTTTGATTACCATTCAGTAGCTGCATTTCACCATCCAGGTTTCTAACTGCAATTCCTAGTCTGTCACCATCCGGATCTGTTCCGATAACGATGTCTGCATTGGTAATTTTAGCAAGATCCATCGCCATTTCCAATGCCGCAGGCTCTTCAGGATTTGGAGAGTCTACCGTTGGGAAATTTCCGCTGGGAATCATTTGCTCTCTAACTAAATCGATTTTTTTGAAACCTGCTTTTTTAAGTGCCTGAGGAACTGTTGTATAGGTTGTTCCGTGAATCGATGTGAAAACAATATTTAAATTTTCTTTTCCTACATTCTGATAGGTAGAATTTTCGATGCAAGCATCGATATACACTTCATCCTGCTCTTCTCCGATCCATTCGATTAACTCATCGTTTCCATCGAATTTAATATCTTCAAATTTTGTAGAATAAACTTCATTAATGATCGCTTCATCATGTGGTGGAACAATTTGAGCCCCGTCATTCCAATATACTTTGTAACCGTTGTATTCCGGTGGGTTGTGAGATGCCGTTAAAACAATTCCTCCGTTACATTTTTTGTCACGTACCGTGAAAGATAATTCCGGAGTCGGTCTGTGATCCTTGAAAAGCAATACTTTAATTCCATTTGCCGTTAAAACATCAGCCACCAATTTCCCGAATTCTTTTGAATTATTTCTTACATCATAAGCAATCGCAACACTGATTTCCTCACCTTGAAACTGCTTTAACATATAATTTGCAAGTCCTTGTGTAGCTTGACCTAACGTGTATTTATTTAAACGATTGGTTCCGACACCCATAATTCCTCTCATCCCTCCAGTTCCGAATTCAAGCTCTCTGTAAAAAGAGTCTTCCAAATCGGGAGAATTGCTGTCAATTAATGACTGAACAGCGTCTCTCGTTTCCTTATCAAATGTGTCGCTTAACCAAAGTTTTGCTTTTTCTAATGTTGTCATATTTGTATTTTATAATTTGTAAAGTTCCTTTGTTTTTTGTTTATCGTTTCAGCATTATCATTTCGATGAAGCAGAAATCTATTTTTTACTTAAAAAAGATTCGTCACTTCGTCTTGTTCTGAATGATAGTATTTTTATTTATTAAATTTAATTTCCAAGCTTGGTAATCTGTCTTTTAATGAATTTATTTTTAATTGTAACTCATTTAATTCAAATACAGAATTTTCAAAAATTTCTTTGTCGATTTCAAAGCTTATTGTTGTTGAATCTTCAGAAATATCCGCTTCAGAAATTTCTCTAAAAATCGTTTTTCCTTTTTCAAAAATAAAATGAGCTTTTCGTTTATTCCAGATTGTTTTTAATTCACATTTTTCTGAAACTGCATTAATTGTAGCCATTCCAACCCTGCAAAATTCATCCCCGACTTCCAAATGTTTTTTTTCATTGCTACAAGCTCCAATTTTTGTCATAATACATTCAGCTTTAGTTAAATCCCAAGATTTATCTAAAGACATTCCTGCATTATATTCTATATTTAACAAGTTTCCATTAGCATTAATAATAATTTCAGTACAGTTATCATCAAAATATTCATCAATTGCATGACAAAGAGATTCAAATACAAGAGAATTTAAATTGTTTTCTTTAAAACAATCTTCAAAATACATTTGAGGACGAAGCCTTACATGCTCCATTCCTTCCAAAGTTTGAATGCTACTCGCTGTATATTTTTTTTCTTCCAAATCCTAGTCTAATTTCTTATTCTCCACTCGCGTATCTTTATCTATTTTAAATGCACGAATTGGGTCATTATAATAAATAAATTTTGCGGTATTCTGAACATGTCCTTTTAATGAATCTTTTACGTTTACTTCTGCATAATTTCCATTTTTAGAATCTATTTTCAGATTGTCTATTTTCCAGTAAGGAGCGATTAAACTTGCTGTATCAGAGATCTTTATTACAGCATCTTTGGTTTGACCTAAAAAGTTGGCTCTGCTTCGGTTCAGCATTTCAACTTCTGCTCTTCTGGTATTTACCGAACCCATAAATGTAGCGTAATTTTTTAAATTCAGCTTAAAGTTATCTGTCTTAATTTCACTTGAAATATTCATTTCTACAGAATCAGAAATCGAAATTTTTTCAAGATTATATTTTGAATAGATGGTAACGTTGTAAAAATCAACACCTTTTGTTCCTCTTTTTTCTTTGATCGATAATGTTTTATCTTTCACATCAACATCAAGATTATCAGCAACATTAGGATAAGTTTCTATTTCTACAAAGTTCTTTGTCCCTCTCGCATAGAATACCCGAAACTTCCCATCAAGATCCAGATTTACAAATTCTGAAACATCTACATCTTTCCTTTCAATAGTTCCTTTCGGAGAAACTTTTCCACAGGAAACAATAGCAACAAGCATGAATGTGTAAAATATATTTTTCATATTTAACTTAAAATATTCTATATAAAATAATAATTATAGTGAGACTTTCTATTCCCATCAAAACATAAAGAATTGATACTCGACACAGTAAACCTGTTTTTGAGTATGAATTTTTAAAAGCATTCCAATATGTGACTGCGGGGAAGAGAATAAAAAGACCGAATATAACTTTATCAAAAATATTGAAAATCTTTGAAACAGGCTTCCATAAACCTATTAAACTTACAATATCGTCCAACAAAAATATGATTAAAATTCCTAAAAGACTCACTGTTCCGATGATAAAATGCTCTGCAATGTTTAATTTTATTTTTTTGAAGAGAAAATAAGCATTGATTGCCAACATCGGAATGATCACAAACAGAATTGTTTTGGAGTATTTTGAAAAGAAATCTTTAATCTCAGAATCATTCGCCAATGTTTCCGGCGGCGCAAATTTTTCATAAAAATGCAGCCCCAACACATTAAAACCAAAAAGAATCAGTAACAACGATATAAAATTGTTGTATCTGATTCTTTTTCCTGAAATATAATCCATCGCCGTTGTACCGGGTCTGAATAAAACATCTTTCAATGTATTGAAAAACTTGGCTTCAACATGCCAGATTGATCCGAGAATATCATTTTTAATAAGTGAATGAGGAGTTATTCTTGCTGTGTCAGATTTTTGTCCGCAATGAGCACAAAACTCATCGGAAATTGAATGACCACAGTTCAAACAACGTTTTCTATTCATTATTAAGATAATTACATCGCTACCTTTTTTCAAATGATCCTGCGTAAATAATTAAAGCTACAAAAATTGCAGCAATTATAACGCTTATAATTAATGGTTTCCAAATTTGTTTTTTAGGATATTTTTCTTCGTCTGGAAAATATTTTGGAACAAAATAATAGGATAATAAACTCCCCCCTCCTAAACCACATAAATAAGCCAACGAGCTTTTAGGCTCTTCGGGGATATTAACAACAACTATAGTGATGATTGTCAACAAAATAGAAATCCCTAAAATGATATAAGCTTCTTTTTTCTTTTTAGCATCAATTAAATTTTGATAAAGCAATACTCCTCCAAAAAGAGTAGAAAAAACAATAGAAAAACCTAAAATCGTTTTTTGAGAATAAATTTTGGGTAAATTATTTTCCATATTAAATCACTTCATCAATATTATAGTTCTTATGTTCTCTATTTGTTCTGATAATCATTTCACCTAAAAATCCTGCCACAAAAAGCAATGTTCCCATAATCATCATTGTCAAAGCAATAAAGAACCAAGGATTATTGGTTATTAAATGTCCGTAAATTCCTCTGGCAACATCAATTAATTTTGAAATTCCCAGCCAAAGAGCAGAAAGGAAACCTACAATAAACATCAATGTTCCGACTGCTCCGAAGAAATGCATTGGCCTTCCTCCAAAACGACTTACAAACCAAAGGGTTACCAAATCCAGAAAACCTCTGATGAATCTTTCCGTTCCGAATTTTGAAGTTCCGTAAGGTCTTGCCTGATGCTGAACTTCTTTTTCTGTAATTCTTCTAAAACCTGCATTGGCAGCTAAAACAGGAATGTATCGGTGCATATCACCATATACATCTATTGTTTTTACAACCTGTTTTTTGTAAGCTTTCAAGCCACAATTGAAATCGTGAAGTTCAACTCCTGAAACTTTTCTTGCGGCGGCGTTAAATAATTTTGACGGAACATTTTTCGTCATTACATTATCAAAACGCTTCTTTTTCCAACCGGAAACAATATCATAATTATCCTGAACTACCATATTATAGAGTTCCGGAATTTCTTCCGGAAAATCCTGTAAATCAGCGTCCATTGTGATAATAACATCGCCATTTGTTCTTTCAAAAGCTGCATGAAGAGCTTGGGATTTTCCATAATTTTTGGAAAATTTAATACCGTGGATCTGAGGGTGCTGAATTTTTAAATTCTCAATAATACTCCACGACAAATCTGTACTTCCGTCATCTACAAACCATATTTCATAGGATAAACTGTTTGATTTACAAACATTATCAATCCTTGAAAAAAGCTCTTCCAAAGAGGCTTCTTCGTTCAGTAACGGAATAACTATAGATAAATTCATTTAATTTTAATAAAAAATTATTCTTGTTCTGTTGTTTCCTGGTAAATACTTCTTGTTCTGAAAAACGCTCCAAAAAACACCGACAAAACTACGTAAAATATAAGAATCGCTGCAAAATATCCTGAAAAATGACTTGCTGTAAGCATATCTTTTCCTTTTACAGCATCAGGAGAAAAGCTTGGAAGCCTCTCTTTATACTTTTGATCCAACTCATCAATATCTTTCTGATGCTTCAAAACCTTTCTTGCAGACTCATATTCTTTATCCATTTCTGCCTTTTGTCTTGTTACATATTGATAATTCAGCAGCTTTTTTGCATCGGGATCAGCAAAATTCAGGAATGCATAAATACTGAAAATAGAAAGAGCTCCTCCAATAAACATCGGGATGAATGCTCTCTTAAAAGCATCTTTAAAAGTCACAACTTTATTCTTGTTCCAGTACGATTTCACTGACCAAAATGCTGCTCCCGCATAAATCAGCGGCAACACGAACGCATTAGCTTTCAGTGAAATATCAAAATAATTAACTCCTGAAAAGAAGTAATACACCACGAAAAAAACAATCATCGTAGTTCCAAACAGTAAAATTCCTAATGTGGAAGGGCTTTTCGTCATATCTAAATTTTTTGAAAATTTTTGAAAAATTATTAGTCTGAATTTCAGCAATCTACCTCTATCAGCGTTTTTTTTCAATTAATTTTCTGTAATAATGTTTTGAAGTTTATAAAATATTCCTACCTTTGCAACGGCAAGTCCTAAACAACCAGCTCCTGAGAATCCTCCAGGGTGGGAACGCAGCAAAGGTAATTGGTCGTAGCGGTGTGATTTAGGTAGCTTGCCATTTTTTTTTGGTTTAAGTTGAAGAGAGGTAATTTGAAGATTATCTTTTTTTATGTCTAAACTTTCCAACATTTCTATTTTAATTTTCAAATTACCTTCCTTAATTTATTTAAAATTCGAACGTCTCTCCCAATTTTGGTAAAACAAGTTCTACATTTTTATCTGCAAAATGCTTCAATGCACTTTCATGATTAATTTCAATCGCAGGGAAAGTATCAAAGTGACATCCGATTACTTTTGGAGTTTTCAATAACTCTGCTGCTGCAAAAGCCGCTTTTCTAGGACACATCGTGTAATGACTTCCGATGGGAAGGATAGAAAGGTCTAAATTTCCGTATAATCTTGGAAATAGCTCCATATCTGCCATTACACCAGTATCACCCGCCAAATAAACGTTTTTACCTTCAGGAAGCCTGAAAATATATCCTACAGGAACGCCTCCGTAGCTTCCATCAGGGAATGAACTTGTATGGTGAGCCGGAACCATGGAAATTTTAAGATCGTCGATTTTTGCCGATCCTCCTAAGTTTACATCGTCTTTATTTTTTGCAGTTTTGAAATATCCACAGATTTCCGGAACAGCGATAATCGTTGCTTCTGGGTGAAACTGCAATACTTCTTCCACGTCTGCAATATGATCTCCATGTGCGTGAGTCAATAAGATATAATCAATTTTCTGAGCAGAAATATCAAACCCTGATTCTGCTTTTTTGTAGTTGTAGAAAGGGTCACATAAAATCGTTTTGTCTTTGTAAGTGAACAAAAAACAGTTTTGTCCTAAGTATTGTATTTTCATTTTTAATTATTTTTTTGTTTTTAAACACAAATAGTATTATTTTTTTTCATGAATAACACTATTTATTTTAATTTTTTAAAAAGATGCTTCGACGAGCTCAGCATGACAACGCTAATACTAACTGTTATACACTTTAAACAGTGTCATGCTGAGCCTGTCGAAGCATCTTTTTAATTATAATTTTTATTTCTTTAATACTTTCAAAATATTTGTATTTTAAACTTAAGTACATGAAATTGTTGAATTGAATAAAATCTCATACAACAATAAACTCGTTGGTACTATTATAAAAATTTGAAGAATTAAAAATTCTCTTAGTTGTTTTACTTTTCCAATTAATAAAAATAAAGCTAAAACTGCATTAGCTAAAACAATAATTAAAATTAAAAGAGGAAGAAAGCTTATATCTGAAATTGTTGCATTTTCTTGCAGCTCACAAATACAAGTATAAATAAGAAATAAAGCTAAAAGAATTGATAGACAAGATGTTACTTTTAAAGCAATCTTCATTTTATATTTTTTAATGAAAAAAATTAAGTCCCACCGCAGTAAGAACTGCCATTACAAAAGTCATTATTCCCACTTGCTTCAGGAACGGATCTAGTTCTTTCGGCTCTTTTATCGCCATAATACTTCTTCTCAGTTTAGCCAAAGGGAAAAGTAAAATCATCACAATGAAAACATAGTAGTTTTTTGTCTGAATAAAGCCATTTACCCCTAAAAAGATAAGAATTAATATTAATGGAAGCTGTAATAATACCATTTCGTAAATCATTGCATTTTTGAAGCCTATTCTTAATGCAAGGCTATTTTTACCTGAAAGTTTATCACTTTCTATATCCCTCATATTATTCAGATTCAAAACAGCCATACTCATCATTCCGATCGCTGTCCCCGGCAATAACATATCCCAACTGAAAGATTTTGTAAACAGAAAATAACTTCCGCACACAGACACCAATCCAAAAAAGATAAATACAAAAAGATCTCCCAACCCCATGTATCCGTAAGGTTTTTTTCCTACGGTATAACCTATTGCTGCTAAAATACTTGCCACTCCCAGTCCGATAAAAATGTAAAATTCATTCATATACTCAGGAATAAAAGCCACATACAAAAGAGCGACAGTAGCTACAAAAGATAAAACTGAAAAAAGAATTACTGCATTTTTCATTTGTTTTGCTGTAATTTTTCCTGATGCCACTGCTCTTGCTTCTGCTTCAGTTACTCTTTTGGCATCTGTTCCTTTTACACCATCTCCATAATCATTCGCGTAATTTGAAAGAACCTGATATAACAAAGTCACAACCAGCGCCAATGCGAAGATCTTCCAGTCCCAAATTCCTCCTTCACCATAAAGCCTCCATTTTGCAATGAAAGCTCCCATTATAATTCCGCTTAAAGATAGCGGCAACGTTCTTAGCCTTGCGGCTTTTATCCAATCTGTCATAAATATTTTGATGTTAGATATTAGAAGTTAGAAGTTAGATTTTAAAACTGCATAAGTCTAATATCTAATTTCTAACCTCTAACTTCTTATTTTATGATATCCATTTATCTTTTCCGAAGTCCGGCTTTCTTTTTTCAAGGAATGCATTTCTTCCCTCCTGAGCTTCTTCCGTCATATAAGCTAAGCGGGTTGCTTCACCTGCAAAAACCTGCTGGCCAACCATACCGTCGTCCGTTAAGTTCATTGCAAATTTCAGCATTCTGATAGAAGTCGGAGATTTTGCCAGAATTTCCTGTGCCCATTCATAGGCTGTATCTTCTAATTCGTCATGAGGAATTACAGCATTTACCATTCCCATTTCGAAAGCTTCCTGAGCCGAATAATTTCTACCTAAAAAGAAAATTTCACGGGCTTTTTTCTGCCCCACCATTTTTGCTAAATAGGCTGAGCCATAACCACCGTCAAAACTCGTAACGTCTGCATCGGTCTGCTTGAAAATAGCATGCTCTTTACTTGCTAATGTCAAATCACACACCACATGAAGAGAATGCCCTCCACCAACAGCCCATCCCGGAACAACCGCGATAACAGCTTTTGGCATAAAACGGATTAAACGCTGAACTTCCAAAATATTCAGGCGATGTCTTCCGTCTTCTCCTACATATCCCTGATGTCCTCTTGCCTTTTGATCACCTCCACTACAGAAAGCCCAGCCTCCGTCTTTAGGACTTGGCCCTTCTCCTGAAAGCAAAACAACCCCAATGGAAGGATCTTCTGACGCATCATAAAAAGCATCGTATAGTTCTGAAGTAGTTTTTGGTCTGAAAGCGTTACGAATTTCCGGTCTGTTGAAAGCAATTCTCGCTACACCATTGCATTTTTTATAAGTAATATCCTCATATTCTTTAACGGTTTTCCACTCGATCATCTTGTAAAAATTTTTCTCAAAGATACGGAATTACAGAGAATTTTTGAGTTCAAATTTTATGATTATCGCCGAAAAAAAATCAGATTTCAACACCTTTATTTTAATAAAAAAACCGAAACAAAAAATGTTTCGGTTTTCAATTTATTTAAGCACTGAAGATTATTTTGCTTTTGCTTCAAGTGCATCTTCTTTTGCTTTCATTTCTTTTGCCTTATCATTATTTTTAGTAATAATATAAATTTGTTTTAGCATAGAAACTGCATCAATATTTTCCTGATTTGCTTGGTACCATTTTTCAGCATAAGGTAAAGCCTTTGTAAATCTTTCTTTTCTGGCGTCAATTAATTTACTTGCTTCGTCAGCATTTGTTTTTCTAAGAGCATTAATTTGATCTACCGTCTTTGCATCATCACCAATTACAGCAAAAACCAAGTTTTGATAAGCATCAGAAAAACCAGGCTTAAGTTCAATTGCTTTTTTAAATGAAGCTTCTGCATCAGCAGCAGTAGCAGGATCTTTAGCTTGTAAAACCCCTAGATTATACCAATTCGTAGCATCATTAGGATTCTTCGCTAACTGTTCTGTTAGATTTTGTTTAAATTTATCTGTATTTCCAGAAGCGTACAAAGCTGTTCCTTGAAACTCTTTTAACTTAGCGTTATTTGGAAACTTCGCCAATCCCTTCTCTATATATTTTAAAGCCTCATCATTTTTTTTAGCATTTAATAATAACGTAGATAAAGTTTCATACAAATCAGATTCAACACTTTTAGTTTGCTCTGTTTTAAAATCTGAATAAGCATCCGGAGTTTTTTTCAATAAATCCCAAGTAGCTTTATCATAACTAGAAACTTCCCCTGTTTTTTTATCTTTTGCGGTATATTGAGTCTGAACTCCAGTATATCCAGAATCAATTAAACCTGTATAGATTTTTACAGCCTCATCAATATTGTTTGATAATGCATAATTAAGCCCTGCATAATACAAATAAATTTTATCTTCTTTTCCATTAGTTTTTAGTATTTCATAAACTTCTAAAAACTTCGGTGCTGCAAGAGTATAATTTTTTGCATTATACGCATCCATTGCAGCTTTATTAGCACTCTGCAATTTAGCATTTAAATCTTCTTTCTGCCCGAAAACAAAAGCGGATGCTACGATAGCCATACCCAAAATTAGCTTTCTCATAATCACTATTTTATATTAATTGTACAATTTTATTCTTCTGAATCAGAATTCTCAGTTTCCTCCGTAGGGTTTTCGTTTTCTACCTGAGGTGTTGTTTCTGTATTGTTTTCCTGGTTATCAGTTACAGTATCTGCTCCTTCTTCACTTTCTTCAGAATCGTCTTCTACATCTTTATCCATTTCTACTTTTGCAATGGCTGCAATTTCGTCATTTTTCTTAAGGTTAATCATTTTTACCCCTTGTGTATTTCTACCCATCACTCTCATCTCATCCATATTCATACGGATAGCCACACCAGATTTATTGATAATCATCAATCCATCTTCGTCTGTTACGTTTTGAATAGCAATAAGATTTCCGGTTTTTTCAGTAATATTCAGGGTAATTACGCCTTTTCCACCTCTGTTGGTAATTCTGTAATCCTCTACGGCAGTTCTCTTACCGTAACCTTTTTCAGATACCACAAGAACTGTTTCGTTTTCAATATCATTCACAACGATCATACCGATAGCCTCATCGTTGTCTTCCATGCTGATACCACGTACTCCAATAGAGCCTCTACCTACTTCTCTTACTTTTTCTTCAGGGAAACGGATACATTTTCCATTTTTCGTAGCGATCATAATCTGAGAAGTTCCGTTTGTTAAGTAAGCCCCTAACAATTGGTCATTATCTCTGATTTCAATAGCATTTACTCCATTTACCCTTGGTCTTGAATAAGCTTCCAATGATGTTTTCTTGATCGTCCCGTTTTTAGTAACCATCACTACACTCATCTGATTTACGTATTCAGAATCCTTAAGGTTATTGGTTCTGATATATGCTTTAATCTTATCATCCGGTTCAATATTGATTAAGTTTTGAACCGCTCTACCCTTAGCCGTTTTAGAACCTTCGGGAATTTCAAATACTCTTAACCAGTAACATCTTCCTTTTTCTGTGAAGAACAACATGTACTGGTGATTTGTTGCGGAAACAATGTATTCTAGGAAATCGGCATCTCTTGTTGTAGCTGCTTTATTTCCAACACCTCCTCTGCTTTGGATTTTGTATTCTGAAAGTAATGTTCTTTTAATGTATCCGGCGTGAGAAATAGTAAGAACTACCGATTCGTTCGGAATAATGTCTTCAATAGACATTTCACCACCTGAATAGTCGATCTCCGTTCTTCTTTCGTCACCGTATTTTTCTCTGATATCAATTAATTCTTCCTTAATGATCTCAAATCTTCTTGGTTCATTAGCCAAAATATCTTCTAAGTTTGCAATCTCTTTCATGATGGTATCGTACTCATCACGGATCTTGTCAAGCTCCATCCCTGTTAAACGGGCAAGACGCAAGTCAAGAATTGCCTGAGCCTGAATATCAGAAAGCTCAAATGCCTCAATTAACCCTTCTTTTGCACCCTGAGGATTTGCGGAGTGACGGATAATAGCAATCGCTCTGTCTAGAGAATCCTGCGTTCCGATCACCTTCATGAAACCTTCTAAGATATGCGCTCTTTCTTTGGCTTTTTTAAGCTCAAACTGAGTTCTTCTTATGATCACTTCATGTCTGTGCTCCACAAAATGATGGATGATGTCTTTTAAGTTTAACTGCTCCGGTCTTCCATGTACCAAAGCAATATTGTTAACACTAAAAGAAGTCTGAAGTGCAGTATATTTATATAATAAGTTTAAAACAACGTTAGGAATAGCATCGTTCTTCAATTCATATACAACGCGAAGACCTTTTCTATCAGATTCGTCTCTGATTTCATAGATTCCGGTAATTTTTTCATCCTTTACCAACTCAGCTGTTCTTGCGATCATTTCAGCCTTGTTTACCTGATAAGGAATTTCGGTAACGATAATAGCATTTCTGTTTCCAATTTCTTCGAAACTTACTTTTGCTCTAAGCACCACTCTTCCTCTTCCTGTATGGAAAGCATCTCTTACTCCGTCGTAACCGTATATAATCCCTCCGGTTGGGAAATCGGGAGCGATAATATGCTGCATCAACTCATCAATAGTAATTTCTCTATTGTCAATGTACGCACAGATTGCATTCACAGCTTCTGTTAAGTTGTGAGGCGCCATATTTGTTGCCATCCCTACTGCAATACCTGAAGTTCCGTTCACCAAAAGGTTTGGAATCTTAGTAGGCATTACCGTTGGCTCCGTTAAACTGTCGTCAAAGTTATTCTGAAAGTCTACCGTTTCTTTGTCTAAGTCTGACAATACCTCATCGGAGATTTTTTTCAATCTGGCTTCGGTATAACGCATTGCTGCAGGCGGATCGCCATCCATCGAACCGAAGTTACCCTGGCCGTCAACCTGAGGATAGCGTAAGCTCCAGTCCTGAGCCATTCTCACCATTGCATCATATACAGAGGAGTCTCCGTGTGGGTGGTACTTACCTAAAACATCTCCAACAATTCTCGCAGATTTTAAATATTTTCTATTAGAAAAAACCCCTAATCCATACATACCATAAAGCACTCTTCTATGAACGGGTTTCAAGCCATCTCTTACATCAGGTAACGCTCTAGATACGATAACCGACATCGAATAATCGATATAAGATGACTTCATTTCATCAACAATGTTGATAGGAATCAGTCTTTCTCCTTCTTTTTGCATAAACAAATTTTATTATAATGATAGTCAGACCCTTAGCTGTGTGTCTGAAAATTATCTATTTCGTTTTTTTATTAACGTGCTAATTTACGAAAAATTTGTCGATTTTTGCGGTAGAATTTATCCACAAAATCTTAAAAAATCATAAAATATGAGCGTATTAAGTATAACTTTCCACTGTACGAAAAATAATCTTGAAGAATGGGAAAATTATATTGATGAGACACTGGTTTTAATGACCGAAAATTTAATGGATGTCAACAAATATATTCTTTCTGAAGTACACAGTGATTTTATTGACGAAGGAAAAAATTACAATCTTCTTTTATTGTTTGACAATAATGAACTGAGAGAAGATTTCGTTAAAAGTGAATTAGAAAATATTGCCGAAAGAATTGAAGCAAAATTCGGACAGGAAGTAATGATATTCAATACATTTTTAAATCCGAAAAAGTCGAGATTATAAAAATTAAGGTTAAGAGGTACTGAACCCTTTTCTGTTCATTATTATACAAAGCAAAAGCACTGAAAACATCAGTGCTTTTTTATTTATAAATTGACCACAACTACCGGTCTGCTGTGATAGACACGGTGCGGTCTGTGAGAATAATGTCTATGTCTTACAGGTCTGTAATAATGCTTTTTATAATGATGTCTTGGTGGTCTGTGATAAACTACAGGTCTGTAATGTGGTCTGCGTGGACCGTGATAGTAATGTTTTGAGTGTTTCGGACCGTGACCATGACCATGTCCTCGCCCCCTCTGCATAGGTGAAGCCTGATAAAAAGCAAAGGAAAAGACGATTAAGAAAAATCCCAGCACTTTAGTTAAAAAATTCATAACAAGTTATTTTCAAATTTACAGTGAGAAAACTTGCAAGACCAGTGCCAATAATGCATTATTATTGAATTCTGTGAAAATTTTAAGAAATTTTAATATTTTTTCTGATTTTAGCGACTATCTAAGAAATAATTTCGCTTCTCTTTTCCAACATAATAACATCTTTCCACACTCCATTCAATTTGCCTAATTTTTTTCTTACGCCAACAGTTCTAAACCCATTTTTCTGATGAAATCTTAAGGACGCATCATTTTCGGAGAAGATGTTAGCCTGCAAAGTCCAGAATCCGTGGTTTTCGCTATCCAAAATCATCTTTTTAAGTAAAACCGAACCCAAACCTCTACCCTGGTAATTATTATCGAAATAAATACTCACTTCTGCCACGCCTTTATAAACCTCTCTTTTACTGACAAGTTTCAGAGCACACCAGCCTACCACTTCATTGGTTTCGTTTTCCAATACCCAGCGACAATCGTTGAAATAATCCATATTCCAAGCCTCCGCAGTTGGAACTGTGGTTTCAAAAGTAGCCAATCCTCCGTTTACTCCCTGCTGAAAAATTTCCAACACCCTTGCTTCATCACTCGGAAGCATTTCTCTCAATTCGTAATTCATCGTATTTTAATGGTATTTTCTTTTATTTTTCCTTTTTATTCTTGAATAGTGGGTTTGCTTATCTTTTTCGTCTTCTGAAATAACACTGATATTTCCATCAACTTCTAAAATAGATAATTTTACATTTTCAATTTTATCCACTCCGTGCTCCCTTATCGCTTCTTCAAGTTCGTCTTTGGTAATTTTAACTTTATTTAAAGCCTGCTTATCCAAAATACCATCTTTTATAAGAATTACAGGATCTTCTTCCATAAAACTTTCAAAAGCCGGGCTTGAGAACATCAATCTTTTTAAAATAAAATTGGCCACAAATAATACCAAAGCCGCAATAAGACCTCCCTGTAAAGATGTATCAGGTCCCACCATCGCATTCTGAACAGCATTTGAAATAAGTAAAAGTAAAACAACATCCCCTGCATTAAGCTGAGAAAGCTGATTTTTACCAAACAGACGGATGGCAATGACCATGAAAAGATAGACGCAAAGTGAGCGAATAACTACATTAAGTATCGGATCCACGATAGTTTGTTTATAAATCAAATGTATTAATTTTTATGATTGGTAGAGATATAAACCTAAATTTTATATCAATTCTTATTCAACTGAGTCCGGGACAAAACATTTAGTTTTTAATATGTGAGGAAACCTGAGGCCGGAAAAGGAAAGCTGGGAGGAAAATTGATCCTAATAAAAATTCTGACAAAGACAAAGACATTAACCACCAGCATCTCGCTTCCAACCTCCAGCCTATAGATAATATTCCGAACGCTGGCTATTTAATTAATTTAAACATTAAATTTGTCAGCCAATTGCAGATTTATAACCGATAGATAAAATATGACAAAACATTTAAAGGGATTAGATACTTTAAGAGCGCTTGCAGCGACCATAGTTGTTGTAGACCATGTGGAAATTATAAAACAGGACCATCATATCAGCAATCTTATTGATCATCCCAGTCTTATCTATCCCGACGGACATCTTTCTGTCATTTTGTTCTTTGTAATCAGCGGTTTTCTCATTACTTATTTATTACTTATTGAAAAAAGCAATACCGGAAAAATAAGTCTTAAAGATTTCTATATGAGAAGAGTTTTAAGAATCTGGCCGCTCTATTACCTGATTTTATTCCTTTCTTATATTATTTTTAATCCTGACTACTCCTTGATAAGAACTTTACTGCCTCTTTTTATATTTCCGAATGTGGCTTATGCGATTCAGGAAACCTGGGATGTGAGTCCTCAAATATGGTCTATCGGCGTTGAAGAGCAGTTTTATATTGTCTGGCCGTTGTTATTTATCCTAATTTCTAAAAGTAAAAGAGCCTTCAGTTATATTATTTCACTTATTCTGTTTTTTACTTTACTGCCGTTTGGTTTAAAATTTATCAATTTATTTTTCATAAAAAACAACGGATTTGAAATTTTCATCAGTCGGTTTTTCTACGGGACCAAGTTCAATTGTATGGGAATTGGAGTTTTGCTGGGTTTTCTATATTTTAAGAGAAATGAGATTAAATTTCCTGCTGTTTTAAAAAACAAGCTGGTTATTTATTTTTTTACATTATTTCCTTTCGTACTGTGGTTTTTCAAATTTCATACAGACCACTTGAATGATGAGCTTTATGCTGTATTATTTGCATTTTCAATCTACCAGATTGTAGACCATTCCAAGATTAATATAGACAATAAGATGACGCGATTTTTAGGAAAAATATCTTATGGAATCTATCTTTATCACTGGATTATTATTATTATTCTGATAAAATACCTTCCTAAAGTTGATAATATTTACCTTTATAATCTGGTACTATACTCTTCTGTCTTATTGGCAACGATTTTTATTTCCTGGTTTTCTTTTGTAACATATGAAAGGTTTTTTCTGAACCTTAAAAAGAAATATGAGATAAATAAATCATAGCAACAGCAACTGGCATACGTTTTGTCGATTATCCTAATTATTAAAAATAACATAATACACAAATATGAAACGATTATTTCTTTGCCTTGGCATCTCGATGCTACTGACCAGCTGTGTCAAAAATGAAAAGCGTCCTGAAAACGCGGATGCAGAAATCACAAAAAAGCTCGAAACCCTTTATTCCACTTACGGAAAGTCCAGTGATGCTATCTACTCCCAACCTGTTATTAAGGATTTATTTTCACCTGATCTGGAAAATACATTTCAGGAAGCAATAGATGTATCAAAAGCTGATATTGACAAAGTAAAAAAGAGCACTCACCCTACTGACAAACCATCTTTGATGGAAGGTTCGATTTTTACAAGCTTATATGAAGGTTATACTACATATAAAATAAAAACAATCGATGTCTCAGAAAGTACAAAACCAATAGGCTCACATGCTGACGTGACAGTCGAATTGGAAAACTCAAGTGTTACCCCTAAAATCACATGGACTGACACTGTACATCTCATAAATGCACTTGACAGCGGATGGAAAGTAGACAATATCAATTTTTCAGGGAAAACGGCAACCGCAAAAGATCTTAAAACAAGTTTACAGAACTTTATTTCTGTTACTAAAAAATAGATTAAAAAAATTTAAATAAAAAAGCTGCTTGAATCAAGCAGCTTACATTTTTAAGGACATTGGGCAATGGGTACTTCACTGCAAACCACTTGGTTCATCCATTCGCAGTAGACACAATACTTTTTCGGCTGCCCTCCATACACTGATTTTAACTCAGCTTTGTTAAGTTTCTTTAAATTTTTCATATCGTTTTAATTTTGTGGATTAAAGTTAAAACGAAGGAATTTATTTTTTATTACAGATTTTTATTTAAAATTTTCATGATTTGCATTAAAAAACAAACCATGTAAGAGTAAATTTGCATGGTTTTATAAAAAATTTATATTCCTTATTATTTATTATAGATTTCTATGGTTACCGGCATTACATACGTATAAGCCGTCATATTTTCTTTTAACTTTTTGCGGTCTACTTTAAGATTAGTCAGAACATTTTCTATTTCTTTGCTTACATTTTTGCAATCGCCAGTAGAATGTACATTTGTTATTTTACCATTTTCCGAAATATCAAATTTCACTTCTGAATTGACGATCCCCTGTTTATATTCATAATTGGTAAAATCAAAATTACCTATCAGTTCGTTTCTTACCTCATCCAAAGCATCACTTTTATTCAGCTTAATTTCCTGAATGGTATTATTATTAGTTGTTTGTGCTTTAGCTGTATTCATTACAGACATTCCTCCACAAACTAAAAGGGAAATAATAAGTACTTGAATTTTATTTTTCATAACTATTTGGTTTTAAATATTATAATTGAATTATTTTGTATCTCTTACCAAAGTTATTAAAAATAATTTACATTAAATTCACAATCAGTTAACATTGAGTTAACATTAAATAATAACAGACTGGTTTTAAGATGTTTAATTTTTAAAAATAATTGAAAAATTAATATTGGAGCTAATATTAGGGCATAAAAAAGGCTAAACTTGATAGGTTTAGCCTTAGTATTTATATCTTATTTGTTATTACGTAGGAATCTACATTCATTTACATTAAATCCAGCATCGAAATTCTACGGAATAACAAACTTAATGTTGATTTTTAACTATTTTACTCCAATTCCCGCTTTAAGAACTTCCCGGTCAAACTTTTCTTCGACTTCACAATTTCCTCGGGTGTACCCTGCGCAACGATCTGTCCGCCGTGTTTTCCCCCTTCAGGACCAACATCAATGATATGATCCGCCAGTTTTATCACATCCATATTATGCTCAATAATAATAAATGAGTTTCCTAGCTCCACTAGCTGATTGATCGCATCCATCAGGATTTTTACATCCTCAAAATGAAGTCCTGTTGTAGGTTCATCAAGAATGTATAGTGTATTCCCCGTTTGTCTTTTTGCCAGTTCCGTTGCTAACTTAATACGTTGAGCTTCCCCTCCGGAAAGCGTTGTCGATTGCTGGCCCAAAGTAATATATCCCAAGCCAACATCCTGCAAAGTTTTCACTTTAGCAAAAATCTTAGGAATCGGCTGGAAGAAATCTACCGCTTCATCGATTGTCATATCTAATACATCAGAAATTGATTTTCCTTTGTAGCGAACTTCCAGCGTTTCTCTGTTGAAACGTTTTCCATTACATGTCTCACAGTGAACATAGACATCCGGTAAGAAATTCATTTCAATAACTTTCAGACCGCCTCCCTGACAGGTTTCACATCTTCCGCCTTTTACGTTGAAAGAAAATCGTCCCGGTTTGTAACCACGAATTTTACTTTCCGGCAATTCTGCAAAAAGATTTCTGATATCCGTAAACATTCCTGTATACGTTGCTGGATTCGAACGAGGTGTTCTTCCAATCGGAGTCTGGTCTACATCTACTATTTTATCAATATTTTCAAGACCTTCAATTTTTTTGTAAGGCAAAGGCTCCTGAACAGCTCTGTAAAAGTGCTTGTTTAGAATGGGATACAGTGTTCCGTTAATCAAAGAAGACTTTCCGCTTCCCGAAATCCCTGAAACCACCACCAATTTTCCAAGTGGAATATCAAGGGTAACATTTTTAAGATTGTTTCCTGTTGCTCCTTTTAATAATATGTTTTTACCATTTCCTTCTCTTCTTTTTTCAGGGATGGCAATTTTTCTTTTCCCATTGATGTATTGAGCTGTGATTGTATCGGCTTTCAGCAAATCTTTAGGTTTTCCCTGCCAAAGAATTTCGCCCCCGAATTTTCCGGCTCTTGGACCAATATCCAATACCTCATCGGCTTCCAGAATCATATCTTTATCGTGCTCAACCACCAATACAGAGTTTCCGATATCACGAAGATTTTTTAATGAAGCAATGAGCCTTTCATTATCTCTCTGGTGAAGCCCGATACTCGGCTCGTCCAAAATATAAAGAACATTCACCAGTTGCGATCCAATCTGTGTTGCCAGGCGAATTCTCTGAGATTCTCCACCCGAAAGGGTCTTTGAGCTTCTGCTCAGACTTAAATAATCCAAACCGACATCCAGTAAAAACTGCAGCCTGGTCTCGATTTCCTTTAAAATCTCATGAGCAATGATTTTATTTTTTTCTGAGAATTTATCTTTTACATCGGCTAGCCATTCTTTTAAATCTGATAAGCTCAGTCCGTTTACCTCAGCTATATTTTTGCCGTCAATTTTAAAACTTAAACTCGAAGGCTGAAGACGTGTCCCTTTACATTCAGGACATGTTTCCTCTGTTGTAAAATGTCTTTCCAGCAAAATTGCTTCATAAGATTCTCTCTCTTCGATCAGTTCTTCCATAAAAGGAATCAGACCATCAAAATTAATTTTAATCTTTTTGGTAATTCCTGCGTATTTTAAATCTTTATTAAATTCCTTATTACATCCGTTATAGATGTAATCCAATGCTTCTTCCGGAATATCCTGAAAAGGAGTTGTTAAACCTAAGCCGAAAATTTCAAGAATATTTTTAATCTGAGAAAGAATCCATTTATTAGATTTAATATCTTCCAATGGCAACAAACCACCCTGATTGATTGACAATTTCGGATTCTCAACAAAATAATCGGTATTGATCTTTTTGATGGTTCCTAAACCTTTACAGCTTGGGCAGCTTCCTTTAGGAGAATTGAATGAGAACGTATTCGGCTCCGGTAAAGCCAATGAATGTCCTGTTTCCGCATCCATCAAATTTTTAGAAAAATATTCAATAGCCGTACTTCCCAGTTTTTGAATTCCGATCAATCCTTCACCCATTTCCATTGCTGTTCGCAATGATTTTTCCATTCTGGCTTCGGAAGCACTTTCTCCGATGATCCAACGGTCGATAACGATATCAATGTCGTGGGTTTTGTAACGATCCAGTTTTAAATCATATTCGATATCCTGCAATTCACCATCAATTCTCGCCTGTCCGTATCCTTTTTTAGCCATCTGCACGAAAAGCTCGTGATAATGACCTTTCCTGGAACGTACAACAGGCGCCATCAGCATAATTTTTTCGCCTTTATAATTTTCCTTAATGGTTTCAAGGATCTGATCTTCGGTATAACTTACGAGTTTTTGTCCTGTGGTTTGAGAATAGGCATCAGAAACTCTCGCATACAAAAGACGTAAGTAGTCATATAATTCTGTCACCGTTCCTACCGTTGAACGTGGATTTTTGTTGGTTGTTTTCTGTTCGATAGCAATTACCGGAGAAAGTCCTTCGATTTTATCGACATCCGGACGTTCCAAACCTCCCAAAAACTGTCTCGCATAGGCAGAAAACGTTTCAATATAACGACGCTGACCTTCCGCAAAAATCGTATCAAAAGCCAATGAAGATTTTCCGCTTCCCGAAAGTCCGGTAATCACTACCAATTCGTTGCGTGGAATTTTAACATTGATATTTTTAAGATTATGCTCGCGTGCGCCGTAAACTTCTATATATTCTGTTGATTTACTCATAATTTGGTGTGATTTTACCTGAAAATCACGATGTGCAAAATTACGGAAATTTTAGGAATTTTTTGTGTTAAAAAATGTTAGTTTATTTGCGCGATAGATGTAAAAATTTTTCTTCTGATTTGATTGAATAATTTGAAATGATTTTCTCGCGGGAGACCCTTCGACAGGCTCAGGATGACAGATTTCTACTATTAACTTTTTTAACTTTCTGAAAATAAAGTATGCGGGAGATTTCAACGGTGTCATTCTGAGCGCAAAGCAGCCGAAGGATCTATATATTCAGTTTAGAAGAAAAGCATCTTAAATTTTTAATTAAATTTACATTCCATAAAAGCCATCATGAACAGACTCCGGGAACATATTGAAGCCATAACTCCTCTTACGGACGAGGAGTTTGATTATGTAAAAGATTTTTTTATTCTTAAAAATGTTCGCAAAAATCAGTTTTTGGTTCATGAAGGTGACGAAGTAAAATATGAATTTCTGACTTTAGACGGCATCTATAAAGTTTTTTATATCGATCAGAACGGGAAAGAGCATATTCTTCAGTTTGCGAAAAAAAACTGGTGGATGACTGATTATATCGGGTTTTTCAAACAAAATAATGCTACGATGTTTGTAGAATGTTTACAGGATGGCGCTGTTGTCTGCCTTACCCTGGAAGGACGGGAAAAATTATCTTCAGAACTTCATAAGATGGAGCATTTCTTCAGAGTAAAACTGATGAACGGCTATATTGCATTACAGCAAAGAATTATTCTTCTGCTATCCAGTACACCTCAACAACGGTATGAAGAATTTGTGAGGTTATATCCGGATCTTATTTCTGAAATTCCGAAAAAATACGTTGCTGAATATCTTGGAGTAAGCCGGGAAACACTGAGCAGATTATATTCGAATACTAATAAGTGATTGCTTGTTGTAGCCTGTCATTGCGAGGAACGAAGCAATCTGTTTCTTTAAAGACAAATGACACTACTTTTTGCGCTTCATTTCACGAGATTGCTTCGTCAATTCGTTCCTCGCAATCGCCTAAACTTATTTCTAATCCTATGTATGGATTCTTTCAGAATGACAAACTTTGTGGAAATTCTCCTGTGTCTTAATGAATAACTTCCGTCTAGCCCCGATTGCAACGACATCCTTTTGTGTAGCGAAGCGGAACAAAAGATATAGTGGAAAGCGGGAAATAGCTTCAAATAAAAATTTAAAAACTCTTATTTATAAACGAAATATCGAAGCGTGATCCTAATCACACTTTTTTTGTGACTTCACTCCTTCTGTTGAGGCATCGGATCGACATACATTTGCTATAGAAATTAAAAACAATTTCAAACGATCAATCAAAAGTAATTAACCAAAAAATTTAAAGTCATGAATCCAAAAGTATTAATCATTGTATCCAACGCCAATTCAATAGGCCCTAATCACAGAAGAACGGGAACTTTCTTATCTGAAGTAGCCCATCCTTACGCAGAATTTGAAAAAGCAGGGTATCAAATCGATTTCGCAAGCTTAACGGGTGAGTCTCCATTTTTAGATGCTCTAAATTTAGCCGATGATCCTGATAATTTAAAATTCTTAACAGGAAAAGGCTGGCAGGATATGCATAACGCCCGAAAATTATCTGATGTAAATATCGATGAATACGACGCCATGTTCATTCCCGGAGGAATTGCACCAATGGCAGATATGCCGGAAGCTCCCGAACTGAAAAAAGTGATTGCAAGATTTTATGAATCCGATCGTGTTGTAGGAGCTGTTTGTCATGGTCCTGTTTCTCTTTTAAATGTAAAATTGAGTGACGGCACCTATATAGTGAACGGCAAAAATATTACCTCCTTCACTACTGAAGAAGAGGATCATTATGCAAGACCTGATGTTCCTTTCGATTTGCAAACAGCGTTGACAGAACAGGGAGCTATTTTCCATGCTGCTGAACCTTGGTCAGCAAACAGTATTGCAGACGGAAATCTTGTAACAGGTCAGAATCCAGCTTCTGCAAAAGGAGTTGGTGAAAAAATTGTAGTTCTTTTGGAAGCTAAAAAATCTTAATTTAATTTTAAAATTAGTAAAATGGATCAAAATAATGTATTTGTACACGCTAAATGGCAGGTGAAAGAAGGGAAACTGGATGCCGTGCTTCAATTAATGAAAGAAGCTGGAGAAAAAAGCACTCAGGAAGAAGGAAATTTATTCTATAAACTGCACCAGAGTCAGGAAGACCAAAACACGATTATTTTATATGAAGGCTATGCAGATGCCAATGCAGTGGAAGAACACCGCAATTCTGAACATTTTAAAAAAATTGTTTTGGAACAGGTTGTCCCTTTGCTGGAAAACAGAGAGGTAGTTCTTATGAATCGATTATTTTAATCGTATGTTTTTTGAAAATATCGGGCAAACCAAAGGTTTGCCCGATACTTTTTATTACAGTAGATCCTTCAACAAGCTCAGGATGACGCCGCAAAAATCTCATGTATATTACAGCTTATAAAATGGCAGATCGTATTAGAATTCTGTGATTCTGAGTCCGTCGAAGGATTTTTTTAATCATCAGATTTACATTATCATTAATTATCTGAAAACTCAGAATCTTCATTCGTTACTTTCACAACATATTCGATACCGTCAATCGCTTTGGCAACAATCTGATTTCGGAGAATGTTGGCCATGTTTTCCCAGTATCCTCTTCCGTAAAATGCATAATTCTGCGGAATAACCTCAACCTCAACTGTTCTTACAAAACCTTCTTTCGGTTTATTGCTGATCATCGTGCCGCGGGTAACTTTAACATCTTTCAGCTCGTCCTTTAAAACCATTCTGCAATAGTTTTTAACATCTTCCAGAGAAATTATCTTATCTCTTGTCGTTAATGCGTATTTATAAGCCTGAATACTGTCGGTTCCCTTCTGTTCTTCCGCACCGCCTATGGTTTCTGTTAAAAGTACCAGTGTCTGTGACTTCAACTGATTGGAAAGTTCCGTTCCGGGACGCATATGGTTGGCCAGAGTACAGTGAGTAATCCAGAATGAAGCGTAAGTATGATCGGTTTTATCTACAGGCTCCATGATTACGTAGTTGAGCTCTTGTTTAATACTCCTTTTGGCATTATTTACTTTCTGAACCATCGATTTCATCTTATCGGACATTTCGCTTAAAACGCCTTTTACATTATCTCTGTTCAATAAAGAAAATGCAGCAATTTCATCGCGTGTCAATTCCAGAACGTTGGCAATCATATCCACTGCGTTTCTGTTGGTAAAACGTTCCATTCCACCTTTTCGTACTGTATATAAGCCTTTTTTCAAATCATCATTTGGGGTAAAAGGAATTTCCGTGTATTTTCTGCCTTCTCCATCCTGAACTTCATCAACATATAAAAAATGTTCGCCTTCATCAGTAACCAGCGGAATATTATTTCCCATAATATCTAAGCTGTATTCTGTTTTTTTCCAACCTCGGTTATAAATAGGAAAAGCATTGAGCACAAATGAAAAATTATCTAAAATTTCAGCAGAAAACTGCGGCGGAAATTCAAATGTCAGCCATAAATAACGCTTTCCGTCAATATATTTTAATATCTCTTCTTTGTAATCTACAAATTCAAGATTTTCAGGAAGCTTTCCGGCATCAGAAAATAAGCTTTCCGAAAGTCCGGTTACTTCAATAAATTTATGGTGATAAATACTTTTAACATCTTCTATCACTTTATTCTGAATCGACTGCTCACGGAACATCTGCTCATAGCCTTCTGTCTGATGAGTGGGAAGATATGTTAAGCCTTCTCTGATAAATAAAGGATTATCATTACTCTTGACAGAAATGTAGGGTAATAGTTTGTAGACAAAATCCAAATGCTCAAAAGCCGGATTTGAACAGTAAATGCTTAAATATTTCGGAAACGTTTCAAAAGAATATTTGGTAACATCAATTCCAATCGTCACTTTTCTGTAGTCTTCCGGTTTTCCCTGAAATCTGGCAATCGGAATTTTATTCAGTCTGTCATCAATGCTATAACAGGTATTTCCAACAAACATAATAGAAGTCTGTGCTTTATTTATTCTTATGTTTCCAATAGGGGTAAAAGGAATATTGATCTGTTTATCCGATTCAGATTTTACAGTGGAGGTCATCTGCTTTCTGAAGAAAAATTCGGTATGTTCCAATAAAATTTCCGAAGCATCATATGGCTGAGTAAATGCAACGGAATGTGCCGGAATCGGATGGGTATAAATAGATGGTGTTAACAATTTTGCCAGCTTTTCCAAAATTCTGGCATTGACGATTTGTATTTCATTATTTGCTTTGAAAACTTCTGTACTGAATGCATCGATTAATAATTTGACAAACGGATCCAAAGATTGCGGGCTCTTCAGTCCCCAGACTTTGGTTGCATTCTGAAGCATTCTTGCTTTTACGGATTCTTTCGAATATATATTCTGGTCTAAATTCATAAGTTTGGTTACAGTTTAAAATAAGTAATTAATCAATTGACATCGGGCTCAAAAACAGCTCCGTCAAAAAGCTGAAACGCTCTCCTGACTCTTCCATTTTTGCATTGATGGCAATTTTTACTTTCTTTTTGATTTCGGTATGTTCTTTTGTATCGTAGCTATGCTCTACAATTTGTATATGGGCATCGATCTGTGGCTGAACAATCCGGGGTTCGTATTCCTGTATCTGTCTTCTTAAGCTTTTAATAAAAACGTTTTCCCAAACAGCACTTGTAATGCCATTATCGAATTCCAGATTCCAAACGTCGTTTCCGTAATTTTCATCATATCTATTTTCGCCTTTTTTGGTAGTGATCAGCAGCATAATATTGTGGGCAATACTCTCACCCATGTCGCAAGTGTCTATACTTCCTCCTTCCGTCATTAATGCTGATGGAACAAAAGGCATTCTGTAATTTGGTGTGTCCATGATTTCAACTTCTTAATTTTTTACTTCATTGTCTTGTTTATATAAAACTAAATACCAAATTAAACATTTTTAGCGAAATAGGATATGTTAAGATTTTAAAATTGCTGTATAAAATTTTCAACACTTACTTTCGGACTTTTTCAGAGACAAATAATACGTAAACACTCACAGTTATTATGGTTTAATAGAAATCACAGACTCAGCCAGTAGACCAAAAAGATACAATACTTCGACAAGCTCAGCATAAATTTCAAGCGGGAATAGCTCCAGAAAACACTAAAAAAAAGCTGCCCGAGTAAGTCGGACAGCTTCTAGGTTTATTTTTCAATTTTTTTATTCCGATTGATAAAATAGTACACCGGAAGTCCGAGCAAGACCATTACGAAGCCTGGCCAGGTATATTGTTGTTTATAAATTAAAAGTAAAATACAGAAACCTGCCCCTATCAATAAGTAAATAATCGGTGTAACCGGGTATAGCCATGTTTTGTAAGGTCTTTCTAAATTCGGCTGTTTGAATCTTAAATAAATTACTCCGAAAACGGTAATCATATAAAATAAAACAATTACGAAAGAGATCATATCCAAAAGATTTCCATACTGACCGCTAAGACATAGCAAAGAAGCCCAAATTCCCTGCATCCATAGTGCATTGGCAGGAACTTCATTTTTATTGTTTTTTTCAGCCTGTCTGAAGAACATTCCGTCTTTTGCCATTGTCTGAAAAACTCTTGCGCCAGCCAGGATCAATCCATTATTGCATCCAAATGTTGATACCATTACCAGAACGGCTATAATCACCGTTCCTGCACTTCCAAAAATAAAATGTGAAGCTGCTACTGCTACTCTGTCGTTTTCAGCAAAAGCAATTGCATCTCTGTCCAAAGCATTCAGATAAACATAATTCACCGCAATATATAAGATCATCACCGCAGAAGTTCCGTAAATCATTGATTTTACGACATTTTTCTTTGGATTGTCAATTTCTCCGGATACAAAAGTTACACTTTCCCAAGCCACAGAACTGAATACAGAGCCTACCATAGCTGCAGCAATTCCACCCATTAAGGTCATTCCGCCAATAGGTTCCCAACCTTCTTTAAGGAAATTCCCAAGACTGTCTTTTTTAAGATTATTAAAAGAATCGTAACCTAAACTGAAATTCTCAGCCAAATGGGAAAAGTCAACTAAAATAAATCCGGCAGCGATTAATCCTAATAAAGCAATAATTTTTGAACCCGTAAAAATATTTTGTAACAGTTTTCCGCTTTCTACTCCTCTGGTGTTGATGTATGTAAGCAAGATAATCACAGCAATGGCTAAAATCTGAATCCATGTGATTTTAAACTCACCACTCTGAATAATCGGAGCTGCATCATTAAGTGCAGGCACAAGATAAGCCGTGAATTTTCCAAAAGCCATGGCCACTGCTGCAATGGTCCCCGTCTGAATCACCGTAAATAGCCCCCATCCGTAAAGAAATCCCATCTTTTTTCCAAAGATCTCTTTAAGATAGGTGTATTGACCGCCAGCTTTAGGAAACAGCGCAGAAAGCTCACCATAACTTATCGCTGCAGCGACTGTCATAATCCCTGTAATTACCCAAACGACGATCAGCCAGAATCCGGAACCCAGATTTCGCATCATATCTGCGCTTACAATGAAGATTCCGCTTCCGATCATAGAACCCATTACCAACATAATGGCGTCCCAAAGTTTCAGTTTTTTTTGCATAATTGAGTATAGGCGTCAAATATAAATAAATATAAGATTGTTTTTTTATTTTGTTTGAAATTAAAAGAATATCTCATTCCCTTTTTATTTTAACTACAAAAGTGACAAAAGATTAACACATTAATTATTTGAATGACCCGTTGTGCATTTTGCAAAATTTTGGTATTAGATTCGTCAGTTCGAGTGTTTTTTCGCAACAAAGTGGAGAAAAAATGTATCGAGAAAAGATTCATCTTCAAAATTATAAACTTCTCGATACTATTTTTTTTCAAAAACCTACTCGAAGTGACGAAAACAAATTAAAATGCACAACGGGTTTTGAATATTATTTATTAAATCAAAAGAATACCTCATTTTTAAAAATACTAATTTTCGAACAGCTTTATCATGCTACTTACTTCGAGTAGTAATTAAATAAAAGTTCTCGATACATTTTTCTTCATTTTCATTATGAAAAACACAGAACTGACGAATCTTACATCAAGTCGAGCTAAATCAGAGAATTTTAAATGCTAAAAATTATTTATTTAAAATGAATTTAAACACTAGAAAGCGCGACCTGTTTTTTATCAAGTTTTTCGCGATTTATGATTCAATTTTTATTAGTATTTTTGAAAAAAATATTAAAAATGAAATTCAAATCAATAGCATTCGCAATCGCAGTAAGTATTTCTACTTTGGCTTTTGCACAAGAGACAAAAAAATTCGGACCTCCTGCAGGAAATGCATTGGTGGGTGATACTTATGGAGGCGGAGTAGCTTCAGGTATTGAGTCTAAAGCAATTTCTGTAGATAAATTGAGCAAAAAGCTTAAAAAAGATAACAAAAAGGTTGAAAACGTAGCGGTAAAAGGAAAGGTAACAGACGTTTGCGAGAAAAAAGGATGTTGGCTAACAATCCAAACTGAAGATAATTCTCAGTTTTTCGTAAAAATGAAAGATTATGCCTTTTTCGTTCCTACTGCTTTAAAAGGTAAAACGGTTGTCCTTGACGGAGCAGCTGAAAGAAAAGTAACTTCTATTGATGAGCAAAAGCATTACGCAGAAGATGCTAAAAAACCTCAATCTGAAATCGATGCAATAACAACTCCAAAAGAAGAGATCCGATTTGTAGCAAACGGAATTAAAGTTGTCAACTAAATTGCGAAAATTTTGCATAAAAAATAAAAAAAGCGGAGCAAATTAATTTGTTCCGCTTTTAGTTTTTAATCTTCTATAGTAAAGCTTACTTCGGCATCCAGCTTCGGATATTTTGTAGCAGAAACAAATTTCTTTCCGGTACAGTCGATTTCGAGCCAGCCTTTTTTTTTCTTTACATCTCCTACTTCCATTACAAAAGGGACAAAAGATATTTCATCTTTTCCCTGCTCTACAATTTCACGATACTGAACAGCCACATCCAGAATACATTCATGATCGGTATTGAGCTTTACATTTCTGTAGACAATGTCATAGTGTGTTTCCTGATTTTCCGGGATTTCCAAATAGGTTTCCCAACCTGAAATATCAGAATTTAATTCACTTATGGCTTTCAAAGCATAATACAAAGCAATCGTATAATATTTTCTTGTTCCTCTTCTGGTATAATCATCTACGAAATGCCCGCCTTCAAACAAAATTGTCGGCATTCCTGCCTTAATGAAATTATCTCCTGTAGATGTCGGATAAAATTCATCAGAATATCTGCCGATCTGATTTGGAATTAATTCTTTAAGATGATGATACACTTCGGCAATAACGGCCATGCATTTTTTTCTGTTATCAGTAACTGTGCGTTCCACATTTTCAGAAGGGGCCAAAAAAGATAATGTAGCAGGATGAATTCCGTCAGTTGTAAAAATTGTTCTCTGCTCATGGAGATTAAGAGCATAGTCATATTTTTTTGATGCGACCGTATTTTTAAGGAATTTAATTTCCTTGCTTGATTCATTATGAAAGTCGCGGTTTAAATCTATATCAGCAGCATTAAGCCTTGTCCATTTTTCTGATCCATCCGGATTAAGCATAAAAATAAAATCCAGTTTTATTTTACTGAATAAATTTTCTTTTAACTCAGGAGATTTATCCAGAGAAGTGAGTAAGTCGAGCATGGCATGAGTAGCGTTTGATTCGTTCCCGTGCATCTGTGACCAGGCAAGAATATTAATAGCTCCTGTTCCTATTGTTAATTTATAAATAGGCTTATCTAAATATGATGTTCCAATCTCCTGAATATAATCTTTGAGATTTGTCTGTAGATAAGAAAATAATTTTTCAGGAGAAATATAACGATTTGGGAAATCAGGGTGAGGCTGATAAATCTGTTCGAAGTTCATTACTTAATAGTTTACAAGAGTCAAATTTAACCATTTTAAAGGAAAAAATAAAATTAACATTTGTAAATTAACTAAACAGACTGATCTGTCATTTTGTCTGTGGATAAAATTGTGGATTGTGAATAATTTAATATCGAATATTTAAAAATCACAAAATCAGATAATTATGCATTTTATTTAAATGATTATTTGAAGAATACTTTAAGTGTAAAATTAAGCACTTATGCCTAATTGAGGAGATTTATATTAAACAAGAAAGTGTGGATAAATTCTTACTAAAAATATCATATACAAATGTAAATAAGTCGAATTTTATAGAAAATCTGCTTTTTATGAATTCTATTGAGTCTGAATTTAGTTATGTAAATTCTAAATAATCAATTCAGCAGTATCCAAAATTTACATCTTGAAATAGGCTTTAAAAGAGGTTTAATAAGTATAATACTATATAAATTACAACAGTAAACAGTTTATTAATGGCTATTTATAGGTCATTTAAGTTATTAAGACACTCTCCTATCCATTATTAATGAATTCATAATAAATAGCGATACAAAAATAACTTTTATCAGTATTTACATGAAATAATATCAATAAACTTATTAATAAGTTATAAACTTTACCCTTTAAATAGCTCAAAATTTTAATAATTACTTTTTACTTTTAAGCATATCAATAATTTATAATTCATGTTTACAAATATATAATAAGTTGTTTATCAGTTAATTATTTTGTTTACATTTGTATTTTACATTTGTTTACACATGTGTAATCTGTTAATTTGCATTTGTAAATTATATTTTTTACATTTGTAAAGTGATTAAATAATCATTTTATGAGCTTAAACGAAAGAATTTCAAAAGTTATAGAGTATTCCAGATTTACTCCTTCCGAATTTGCAGATGAGATCGATGTGCAGCGTTCATCAATTTCACATATTACTTCAGGGAGAAATAAGCCGTCTTTAGAATTTATTATAAAAATAAAATCACGCTTTCCCGAAATTCTTTGGGATTGGTTAGTAACTGGTGAAGGGGAAATGTTAAAGTCTGAATTATCTGAAGTAAGTGAGGATATTGAAGAAGAACCGGAGGATGAAAAAATCATCCCCACTTCTCTACCCGATCTTTTCACGATGATGAATAATGATGACGATTTTGGAAGTGAAGAGCCGATGTCAGAGCAGCCCAAACAGAGCTCTGCAGAATCGTTTATTTCTCATCAGAGTGCAGCCGAAGAAAAAATATCCAATTCTCAGCGATTAGAAAATTCTAATGATCAAATAATTAATCAAGCTATTGGTAATCAAAGCAATAAGATAAAACGTATCGTTATATTTTATGAAAATGGAAAATTTGAAAGTTTTGAGCCATAAAAAAACCTGATCATCAAAAAATGATCAGGTAAAAAATATTTGAAGAAGAAAACTAAAGCTATTGCTTTAATAGTTTTGTAATTTTTGTAAGCTCATTGCTTTTTATTTTTAAAATATAATTTCCTTTCGGCAGATCGGAAACATTATATTCTTCAGCTCCTTTTAATGTTCTTACAAGCTTTCCGGATACGTCGATAATTTCCACGCTTGTAATTTTAATTTTTTCAGGATTATTAATTTTAAAATTATCTCTTACAGGATTCGGATATACCTGAATTCTGTTATCATACTGCATTACCTCATTCGTTCCTAATGTTCCTGTAGAAGTAAATGTAACTACGAAAGGCATATCCATAGGAAAATCGGGAGCTGTTGTCGGATTTCCATCATCAATGATAGGAGTCCATGTTCCTCCGATCGCATCATATTGTTTAGCATTAAACCCTGCCAGACCTCTAGTTCCTGAAATCGTAACAGCAGGTAAAAAACCGGCATTTGCTGTTACAGTATTCTGCAGTTGATATTTAATCCAATATGTTCCTGCACTTAGGGTAACAGGGGTATTAGCTGTAATTTTCCAGATTTTTCGCGTTGTTCCGGGGGCTGACCCTACCGGAACCTGAGTATTAAAGATTCTGTACATATTAGAATCTGTACCGGAAGCAAATCTATTGGTCGTATCATCACCAAAAACACTTACAGCACCAGTCACCGAAGGATCTGAACTGTAAATATTTACCCTGGCTGTATTAAACGGAGCGGTAGTTCCTGTATAACCGGTCTGGTAGATAAAGAAATCAACACTGGTAATCTGCCATTGTGTATTGGCGGGAATTGTAAAATCATCGGCTAGAAAAAAGCTTGCCGCAGCAGAACTATACGTACCCCCATATCCGGCACTTGTATTAGATTCTGTTGTATTTCCTGTATTATTCTGAACTTCAGACCATGTATATCCTGCGGGTGCTGCGACTCCGCTTTTCGTAGTAGCTCCGGTACTTAAACCTCCGTTATTATAGGTTTGTGCTAAGGTAAAATTTGCTATAAGACCTATAGCAGCGAGTAAAATTTTTTTCATGGATATTAAGTTTTTATTAGTGGTAATCAAATATAACAAAATACAATCAAATTAACAATAAAAACTTATATTTTGTAAATAATAATTATTAATATAAAGTATTGTTATCTTATTTATCAATGATGGAAATATTTATACTCTATTAAAAACTTATCTTTTTATTGACTTTAAAAACAAAAAACTTCACAAAATATGTGAAGTTTTATATGTTAAAAGTAGCAATTGCTATTTTTTTCTTCGCTGCAGTTCTTTTTTTATAAGACCCAGTTCTCTCCCTGTCTGACCTGCTACAGAGGTATTTTCCTGAGCTCTTCTTGTCAAATAAGGCACAACATCTTTTACGGGACCGTATGGTAGATATTTAGCAACATTATACCCTTTATCAGACAGATAGAATGTAATATTATCACTCATTCCGTAAAGCTGTCCGAAATATACATGCGGATTTCCGTTTTCTAAAGATGCTCCTTTCATTTTATCCATGACCAACTCGGAAGAGATCTCATTATGCGTTCCAAAGAAAGCAGAAACCTTATCCAAATGGTTCATCACAAAATCAATTCCCGCATTATAGTTTTTGTCAGACGCGTCTTTATTAGGCTGAATAGGATCTGCATATCCTTTTTCTGCCGCTCTGGCTCTTTCTTTCTCCATATACGCACCGCGAACGATCTTATAACCGATAAAATAATTCTTCTCACGAGCTCTCTGAAGGTGCTGCTCCATATATTCAAGTCTGCCTGTTCTGTACATCTGAATCGTATTCCAGACAATCGGCTTTTCCTGATTATATTTTTCCATCATCTCTTCACAAAGTTGATCTGCGGCATCCTGCATCCAGGTTTCTTCAGCGTCTACCATTACTTTTTTATCATTTTCATGACAAAGCTGGCATACCTCATCGAATCTTTTTACTACTCTTGCCCATTCCTCTTTTTGGCTTGAAGTGAGTTCAGCATTTTTTCCTACGGCTTCATAAAGATCTATTCGTCCAAAAGCAGTAGGCTTAAATACAATAAAAGGAATTGCCGGATTTCCTACAGAAAACCTTACAATATCTTTAATTTCTTTACACACTGCATCAAAAGTTGCTTCATCCTCCTTACCCTCAATAGAATAATCGAAAATACTTCCAACACCTCTTTTAAAGAGCTGTTTTACCACTTTCATACTTTCCTCACGTGTTTCTCCACCGCAAAATTGCTCAAATAGAGTGTTTTTTACAATTCCGGTAACGAAAGGAAGATTGTTATGAATAGAGAAATTAAGAACAGAAGTTCCAAGACTTGTAAGAGTAGGCTGCTCAATCATTTTGAACATCCAGTACGCTTTCTTTAACTGTGCATCAGATTTGTCTGCAAATGCAACTTTAGTATCGTTAAAAATGGGCATTACTTTTATATAAATTTAAGGTTCTGCAAATGTAAGAATAACCTTAGTCTTTTTAAAGAAAATTTTCTACAATTTACCTTCAAGTCCGTTCAAAAGCATTGCAATTATTCCTACAAAAACCCAAAGACGCAGAATATTGAGTGTAAGAAAATTACTTTTTCTGGACGCATTTAAAAGGAGATAAATACAGACAATCAATACAAACATTCCTCCGGTAAAGTAATAGGCCATAAATCCGGTAATACCTGTTCTCATGATCAATTTCATTGAAACTGCCATAGTCACAATCAGTAAGAAAATAATAATCCCTTTGTAGTTTTTGCTTTTAAAATAATTAGGAATCGTTGTGTACCCAAACGCTTTATCTACACTTTTAGTCAGTGAATCTTTCACAATATCAATACATAAAAGTATTAAAAACAGGAAAATAGCCATAAGAAGTACTTTCTTGGAAAATGTCTCGTAATATACCATCATTCCGAAGAAAGGATATAGAGTAAGACTGACAAATGTGAGGTTATTGACAATTAAAATCCTACTTAGTTTATGACTGTAAAACCACATAAAAAACTGATAAATCACAAAAAAAACGAAAACCTTATGAGATATCAGCCAGGCAACACTCAGTGATATGATGCTTAATCCCAAATAGGCATACAGGAAGTATTTTTGCTTAATAAAGCTTTGAATTCTTGTTCTGAAAGGTTTCACGATATGATCTTTTTCGAAATCATAAAACTGATTAATAATTCCTCCTGCCAAAATCGTCAGAACCGTACAGAAAATAATCCCGTGAACTTTAAAATCAAAGACGAATTTTCTAAAACTTTCATCCTGATTAAAGAGAAAAAATGTTGAAACATACAGTGCAAAAGTCAATAGTATGGCAACAAAAAAGCGAGCTCCCAAAAGAAAGCCCACAAATTGTGAAAATCTGTAAAATAGAGATTTTTGGATATAATCTTTCTGTTGGAAACTTTCTTTTTCAGAATTCATTCACAACATTTTAGAATCTGTAAATTACTTCTTTCTGGAAGCCGTCAAGCATTTTTTCTGCTTTTTCGTAATCTTTAGTGAAACCTAAAATATAGCCGCCACCGCCGCTTCCGCATAATTTTAAATAATAAGCATTAGAATCTAATCCTTTTTTCCAGATATTAAAAATACTTTCAGGAATCATAGGACGAAAATGTTCATACGCCCAATACGAAAGCTTCTTCAAATTTCTGAAGAAAGGATTCATATCTTTTTTAAGGAAAGAATCAATACATGCGTTATTATAACGGATAAACTCTTCCTTCAATGTTTTACGGAAACCTTCAGTCTTCATTTTTTCAAAGAAAATCTGGATCATAGGTCCCGTTTCACCGATAATTCCTGAATCAATTAAGAAAATAGCACCTTTTCCCTCTTCCTCTTTAGGAATAGAAACTCTGTCTAAATTTTCTTTATTTTCTATAAGAATCGGTAAATTCATGTAGCAGATCAACGGATCCATTCCGGAGCTTTTACCATGGAAATAACTTTCCATCTGTCCGAAAATAGCTTTAAGGGATTTCAAAGTATCTTTAGAAATACTTTCAGGATCATGCTTCTGAATAGAATATTTTTCAAAAATTGCAGCCACTAGAGCCCCTGAGCTTCCTACCCCATATCCTTGCGGAATATTTGAGTCAAAGAAAAGCCCGTCTGAAATGTCATTTTTGAATCTCTCAACGTCTAATTTAAAATCATCAGAAAGATTTAATTCTGAAAGATAATCGGAATATTTTTGTAGATGTTTATTTGATTTTTCTTCAAATTCAGAAGCAGCTCCCGAATCTGAGAATTTCAAAGTCCCCTTGTAGAAGCTGTAAGGCACTACAAGACCTTGGGAATCTTCAATCATTCCGTATTCTCCAAACAAAATTATTTTTGCATAAAATAGAGGGTTGGTCATATTGACAATAAATCTTTTTACAAAGTTAAAAATTATTCTGCTCAATATATACAAAACGTACGCCGAATTATAACATTTCTTTAACAATTATTCTTCTTAATGAGCTAAAGCCCCTTTATCAGCTAAAAACCAGCAGATAATAACCTTAAAAAAAACACTACTTTTACCTAAAAATTAATTCTAATACTCATCTAATATGAAGAAACTTCTATTTTTCCTGCTTTTATCAAATCTCATTTTTGGACAAAATATCGCACGAGATACTATTATCGACAGTACCTCTGTGGCTGTTATGAGACTTGGCAAGCACAAAATTTATATTGCACAGAATACACAGCATGAACCTTATACCAAACAGAAAGATGGATCTTTTCTTTCAGATGGTACCCCGCGCATTAAAATAACACTCGAGTCTGCTCCCATGAAAAAAAGTCCGCAATCATATATAAAAGCAAGATATGATGATATGGATGAAGAGGGAAAATGGGTAAAATCACTCCCGGAAATCAGTGGCAGGGAATCTCTGGTTTATACAGAATATATAGAAAAGAAAAATAAAATTTTTAAAGCGGTGTATTTTCCTTTAAAAGACCGGTTTATTATACTATATATTACTGCATTTTATGATACCGAAGAGGAAAAAGATGATAAAGATTTCGGTATTGACAATATTCTTAAAAAAGGTTTGATCATTATAGAAGATTATTACCTGCACCATAAGATCTAAAATCAATAAAAGTCCTCAATTGAGGACTTTTATTTTATATTCAGGGAAGAAGACTATATTTTTATTAACTTCTTTGTAATTTTCTGGTTTTCTGTTTCCACCGTCACTACATAATTCCCCGTCTGCATTGACGAAATATCAACCTCCAGTTTACGTCCTTTTAAAGAGGATTCCGATTTAATCAGTCTTCCTGCTTCGTCATAGATTTTAAATGACTGCAAAGCATTTTTTGAAGAAATGGTTATCATATTTTTAGCAGGATTCGGATAAATATTTATTGAATTATCTTTCGTATTAACATTTTCCACCGCTAAAACAGCACATGAAAAATTCGCTTTCCAACCACTTTCATTTTCTGCAGGATCTGAAACAAATCTTACTGTAATCGCTCCTGAAGAATGCGTAGAAGTAAATGTCCCGGGTAATGAATTTCCTGTTAAACTGTTTCCATTGGCAAATAAAGGTGAAGAAGTAGACGGACCATTGTAAACATACATAAAATCATACCCCTGTTCCAAAGCAAATTCGGTGAAAGACATGGTAAGAGAATTTCCGGATGTCGGATAAAATGTTTTGACAATCGTTTCATTATCTCCATAATTTCCGGCCTGGCCTCCTGAATCTGTAAATAGAATACCACTGCACCAATCTGCATCAGTCATAAACATCTGTGTTCTCTGATAGCCTGCTGAACAATCTGTTCCTACAGAGAGGATGTAGTAAGTTGCGGGTTGAAGGTTTGGAAAATTGAAGGTCTGCGTAGTTGTATTTCCTGAAGAAACCGGTGTGCCGTCTATTGTTGTCAATCTGTATTTCCATGACGTAGAAGTCGCATCAGTAAATGTTGCACTGGCCGAATTCTGTGTAATATTTGAAACATTCATCGCTGTTATAGTAGTAGCGCATGCAGTTGTACAATTTGTTCCGATACAGGCTTTTGAATCTATCGTATTTCGAATTAAAGCTGCCGGCTGAGGCCCAAAACCGTTACTGAAATTGATCCCGACTCCTGAAATAAGGTGGCAATAACTCATAATTGACCCTTTTTCAGTCGTTGAAGGAATCGGTCCCGTACAACCTTCACTGTATCCCGCCTGAGGACCACATCCATCAATGGCTGTATTATTCCCATTCCAGGCACAGGCATGGGTATGAGGAGATCCTAAACTGTGTCCCATCTCGTGAGTCATCGCTCCTATCGTCCATGAATAAACAGGAACGTTGTTATAAGTCTGTGAAATACCTGAGTAGGCATGTTTGTAAGTGGTACATAATGAATTGATATAGGCAACACTCGTTGTAGAAGGTGAATTGACCAAATGCGCAAGATCACCGTTAAATGTCTGTCTGTTTGTTCTGAAATTTCCCAGATTTGCATTTGGCGCGCCTGTATAAGGATCCTGAGTAGTCCAGATGTTGATTTCATTTAATGCAATTCTTACATCATCATTGCTATAAAGCGTAGCAATATTATTGTGAACGGCTGTTAACCAGTTGGTGGTTGTCGTAGTGTTTGAGCCATTATTCACATAAGGTGTGTAGCAAACTTCATAGTATACCCTTACGCAGTTTTGAGTAGCTACTTTTTTAGCCGCAGTTTCTTTGTTAGGATCAAAAGAGCTTTTTTTCTTTTGATTTTCCTGTAATTCATCTGCTCCACAGATAAAAGGATTAAGCCCGGTCAGTTTTGAATCCGAATAACTCACAAAATCTTCACTGTTTTTAACTTTTCCTATGACTACATTTCCCAATTCGGGGGTAGAAGCAACTCCTACAATATCATTATCAAAGAAACTGAATGCTACTACAGATTTATTATCTCCTTTTACAACTCCCTGATAATAGACGCCAGGAGTGTAGTTTACAATTTCTCCTTTATTTGTTGTCACTTTAAAGTTATTGGTGAAAATCTGGTTTTTATAAAGCTCAACAGTTAGCTGCTTTCCATCAAAAGGAAACGAAATTTCAACAGCTTCAGGTTTTTCATGAATAAGCTTCTTAAGCTCTTTTGATTTGACCTTTATCACCGTGATGTCTGTTGCAGATCTTTTATACTCGGAAAGCTTTTCAGAACCGGAATTCAATTCAAATACATCATACTTTTCAAAAGCTTTCTTTTGATTATGATATTCCGAAATTTTTTGAGCAACGGGTCTTAAATTTTGAGACAGACCAAAAACTGAGCATTGTAAAATGCAGAATAGTAGAATTTTTTTTATCATTTTAACAATTTATTTACTGCAAATAAACAAATAATTCCAAACATGGTGAAAAATTAATATAAATTATTCATTTGTCTTTTAGAAATGAAAATAAAGGGAAAAGCTATTTTTGAAATAAAAAAAAGACGTTAAAAATAACGTCTTTTAAATTTTATAATGTGTCTCTGTCTTTTAACATTTTGACTTTAAGAAATCGTATAAGAATTAATCCGACTGCAAAAAATATTGTCATTGACAGTGCTGCATATCTCATATTATTAAAATGCTCAATAAGAGTGGCAAAAATAAATGTACCAACAATAATGGCCAGTTTCTCAAGTACATCATAGAAACTGAAAAATGTTGTATTTTCCATTGAATCTTCCGGAAGAAGTTTAGAATACGTAGATCTCGACATCGCCTGAAGCCCTCCCATTACAAGACCGACAACTGCCGCTACCCCATAGAACTGATATTCTACCGTAGGGTTTTCTTTATTGAGGAAGTAAGCCCATAAACAAGCTACGATCCATAAAACAATGGCAATAGAGATCACATTTTTATTACCAATTTTTCTTGATAATTTTGAGAAAATAACAGCTCCGATAATGGCTTCAATCTGAATCACCAAAAGTGTTCCGATCAATTTATCCTGAGCAAGATTGATTTCACTTTTTCCGAATAAAGTGGCCATTAAGAAAATAGTCTGCATCCCTACACTGTAAAAGAAGAAACTAGAAAGGAAAAATTTCAGATTTTTATCTTTAAATAACTCATTTCCTACTTTAAAAAGTTCATGAAAACTTTCTTTCGCAATATCTTTATAGAAGCTCATATTGTCTTTTAAAACCTCAAAGAAACCTCCCTGATCTTCGTGTTTTTTAAAGATATTTTTATAGTTTAACAGTACAAGATCTTTTGGAAGTTTTTCTTTTACATCGCCAAACTGAGGAAGATGTTTGAATGTATATTGAGAAAAACCAAACCACCATGCCCCTGTAAGTAAGAAACTGATTCTGGTAAACAGCAACTGCTGAGCCGGTCCTTTCGCAAAAACCTGAATTAATAACAAACAAATTACCACCAATACTACAGAACCGATATATCCGTAAACATATCCTTTAGCAGAAAGTGCATCCTGTTTATCTCTTGTCGCAATATCCGGTAAAAAGGAATTATAAAACACCAGACTTCCCCAGAATCCGACGCTCGCCGTAATACTGAAAAGTAAGCCTAAAAAGACGTTGTGCATTCCCGTAAACATTGCCAGTCCCATACACGATGTTGCTCCCAGGTAACAGAAAAACTGCAGGAAAGATTTTTTGTTCCCGATCGTATCTGCCAGAGATGATAAAAACGGCGACAGTAAAACAACAATAAAGAACGAAATCGTAAGCGAGTATCCATACACTGCATCCGGCTGATATTCTCTTCCGAAAACCTTGATCATATGTCTTACGGGTACATCAATCCATGATTTTGTTTCTTCCACATATTCCTTTTTTTCGTAGGCGGTGGTAAGAATAGAATAGTAAATCGGGAAAATGGTAGAGGTAATTACCAGAGAGTATACAGAATTGGCCCAGTCATAAACGGCCCAGGCCTTCATAATCTTTGGATTATTCTTTATGTGTTTAGGCTGTTGATTCTCAATTTCAGACATTTCAAATAAATATTAGTAGCACAAAAATATAAAAACCGCTGAATATTCGGCGGTTTTTATTTTCTTTTATTGTTTTGTTAAAATTACATGTTCTCAATAACAATGGCAGAAGCACCTCCACCACCATTACAGATGGCCGCAGCTCCATATTTTGCATTGTTTTGCTTCAATACATTAATTAAAGTTACGATGATTCTTGAACCAGAACTTCCAAGCGGGTGACCAAGAGCTACCGCTCCCCCATTTACATTCACTTTTGAAGCATCTAGTCCTAAAATTTTATTGTTGGCTAAACCTACCACAGAGAAAGCTTCGTTAAATTCGAAGAAATCAATATCTGTAAGTTCCAGTCCAGCTTTTTTAAGAGCAATTGGCAATGCTTTTGAAGGTGCTGTTGTAAAATTCTCAGGCTCCTGAGCTGCATCTGCATAAGAAACAATTTTAGCTAAAGGCTTAAGACCTAATTCTTCCATTTTTTCTTTAGAAACAAGGATTAATGCAGAAGCACCATCATTTAAAGTAGACGCGTTGGCAGCAGTTACAGTTCCTTCTTCTTTTTTGAATACTGTCGGAAGTGTCGGAAGTCTGTCAAAATTTACGGCTTTATACTCTTCATCTTCAGCAAAAACAACAGGTTCTCCTTTTCTTTGAGGAATAGTAACAGGTACTACTTCTTCAGCAAATTTACCTTCGCTCCAGGCTTTTGCTGATCTTTTATAAGATTCGATAGCAAAGTTATCCTGATCTTCTCTAGTAATGTTATAATCTGTTGCACATTTTTCTGCACAAACACCCATATGAACTTTATTGTAAACATCTGTAAGACCGTCCAGAACCATTCCGTCCAGCATTTTTACATCCCCTAATTTGGTTGCGTTTCTTGCATTATAATAATGAGGAACTGAAGACATATTTTCCATACCTCCGGCAACGATTACCTCTGCATCGCCAGCTTTAATAGCCTGTGCTGCCATGGTAACCGCTTTCATTCCTGAAGCACAAACTTTGTTTACCGTAGTAGAAGGCGTTTCAATAGAAAGTCCTGCACCAAGAGCTACCTGACGAGCTGGAGCCTGTCCTTCGCCAGCCTGCAAAACGTTCCCCATATAGATCTCCTGAACGTTTTTCGGATCAAGACCTATTTTATCTAATGCTCCTTTCACTGCAACAGAACCTAACTTTGTAGCAGGAACGGTTGATAAACTTCCTAAAAAACTTCCCATTGGGGTTCTCACTGCGGAAACGATGAATACTTCTTTCATGTGTATACTTTTTTAATTCAACAAGACCTTTCAGTCTCATTTATATTTTATTTTTTGTTTTCTTTTGCTTTCATTAAAACCAGATCAAACTGTTCTCCATTAAGCTGAGAATTGATCTTTATATAATTATCCTGAGTGGCAACCACTTTATTATTAAAAACATCTCCTACTTTTACAGGATTATTTTGTTCTGTTTTTTCCAGGACAATCACTTTATAATTACAATCATCTACAAAAACCATCGTAGATTTGATATAATCTTTACCATTATTGTAAAATTCTGTCTGTACATTATCTTTTACCGTCATATACCAAAGATTTTTAGGATAATTGGTACGTAGAAATGTCCCTTCTTTGATATTGCTGCATTTAGCAGGATTATCTGCCGCCTTTTTCTGCACAACTTCTTGCTTTTTGGTATCCGTTGTTTTTTTCTGAGCATTGATTGAGGAAATTCCCAAGAACAATAAGGCAACGGAGATTGTTTTTACATAATCCATATCTGTGTCTATTTATTATTATTTTTAGCAAAAATCAGGATAAAAGCTCCCAGAAATTCTACGATCCACCCCCATTTTAATTTTACAACACCAGCAAAGGTTTCCTGCCATGATTTAAAAGGAAGAAAGCTGAAATACTGCAGAGACTGCATTTTTACAGCTGCCAGAGTGAAAATAAAAAACAGGATAAGAGTAATTCCCAATACTCTTACTATTTTGGATTGATTATTCACAATCCCAAATAAGGCAATCGCTGAAAGAATCCAGCAGATAATAGCCAGTGAATGGTCTAATTTCCAATAATTCCAGTTTCCGATAATCGGAACATGTACCAATGGAAGAAAACTACCCACAACGACTAATAGCAAAGCTAATAACTGAATATTTTTCATAATTCTTAAAGTGCCAAAATACAAAAAAAAACACACTTAAAATGAGTGTGTTTTAAAATCAATTGATTTAGATTCAATGACTAACGAATGATAAAAAAATTAACAATAAATTAATTATTATGTAATAAAAAACTAAAAACATTATTTAATTAAAAATTGACATTCGCGATTTCAAGTCCGATTTGTAATCCGTATTTCTTCTTCAGCTGAGCATTATTATTAAATGCCGGGGTAAGATCTTTTTGAATAAATAAATTGAGCCCTCCCAGCCCGATTCCCAGCTTTGCTCCAAAAATAAAATCATTCATTCCACTTCTTACCGACTCACGTTCAACAATTCTGTTGGAAAACTCTGTAGAATACTTATTGTAAACTAAATTCTCCATGGATCAGTTTCTATCAATAAGACGGTGAAAATTTTAAAAGGTTGACTATGAAATAAAAAAATTGCACTTTTTTAGAAAGTGCAATTTAATATTTTAAAAATTCAATTAAATAAATTAATGTTTTACCGTAGATAATTCTTCCGGATTATGTTTATGCTTAAAAATGATCGCAAATAGAATGGTCACAATTAAGGCATATCCTGCGAAAATATACCATGAGGTCTGCCATCCCTGAAGCTGTAAGGTAGGGTCTGTCTGTGAAAACACATAATGATTAACCACTTCCTGAGCTCCCAGCATACCGATAGTCGCTCCAAAACCGTTGGTCATCATCATAAAAACTCCCTGTGCACTTGAACGGATGCTTTTATCTGTTTCTTTGTCAACAAATAATGATCCTGAAACATTGAAGAAATCAAATGCAATTCCATACACGATCATGGATAAAACAAACATCCAGACTCCTCCACCAGGATTTCCAAGTCCGAATAATCCGAATCTCAGCACCCATGCAAACATGGCCATTAACATTACTTTTTTGATTCCGAATCTCTTTAGAAAAAAAGGAATTAAAAGAATACAGGCTGTTTCGGAAACCTGAGAAAGAGAAATCAATGCATTGGCATGATTGGCTCCCCAAGAGTCATTAAAAGAAGGAATATCTTTAAAACTTGTGATAAACGGATTAGCATATCCATTGGTAATCTGAAGTGAAACTCCCAATAACATTGAAAAAATAAAGAAAACAGCCATTTTTTTATCTTTAAACAGACTAAAGGCTTTTAATCCCAAAGCATCATAAAGACTTTGTTTTTCCTCACTTTTATTAGTAGGACATTTCGGTAATGTAAAGGAATAAAGGAATAATGCAATTCCTAAGGCACCCGATACAAAAAACTGAGAATAATTATTCTGATATCCTGTAAAATCCACAAATAACATCGCACAGATGAAACCGATTGTTCCAAAAGTACGAATAGGCGGAAATGCTTTAATCGTATCAAAATTGTTATTAACAAGCACAGTGTAAGCTACAGAATTGGAAAGTGCTATCGTCGGCATATAGAACATCACGCTTAAACTATACAAAAGGAATAGTTTGGAAAATTCTACATTCGCACCGGCTGCCATTCCGTAATATCCGGCTGCTACCAGAAAACCGGCCGCCAAAAGATGGCAAATCCCCAGTAATCTCTGAGCCTGGATCCATCTGTCAGCAATAATCCCCATCAAGGCAGGCATAAAAATAGAAACGATTCCCTGCATTGCATAAAACAGTCCTATTTTAGATCCCAATCCCACTGAGCCCAAATAATTCCCCATAGAGGTTAAATAAGCTCCCCAAACCGCAAACTGAAGAAAGCTCAGAATGGTAAGTCGTAGTTTTAAATTCATAGTTAGTATAAAAAATATCTTTTAGTCAATTCTTTTCTTTCTCCTTTTGATCTCCTCCTGAATCTCCAAGGCAGTATCATAATCTTCTTCTTTCACGGCTTCATCCAGTAATTTCTGAAGCTCTTCCATAGAAATAGATCTTAAATTATCCTCAGCAGGAACTGTTTCAGAAAACGATTGCTCTTCTTTTGAAACATCTTCCAGTTCCAGCAGAATTCCGGCTTCGTTTAAGACTTGCTGCGTTGTAAAAATAGGGGCATCAAATCTCACTGCCATTGCTACAGCATCTGAAGTTCTCGCATCAAGGATTAATTCCTCATCATTTTCTTTGTTTTTGAAATTGATATTTGAGAAGAAAACACCATCTACGATCTGATAAATGATCACAGAAACCAATTCGTAATTGGCAGAAACTATAAATTTTGTGAATAAGTCATGGGTAAGAGGACGAGGCGGATGAATGTCTTTCTCAAGGCCAAGAGAAATGGATTGGGCCTCGAAATTTCCTATAACAACAGGTAATTTTATATGTGTCTCTTCATGTTCCAATAACAATGCGTACGCCCCGGATTGGGTCTGGCTGTACGATATTCCGCGAATAATTAGCTGCTTATAATCCATAGCTACAAATATAAATCATTTTTTTTATTGTAGGATTTACTTTTAGACAAAAATAAAAGCCCGGAAAGGGCTTTTATTATATTATTGTTGATTGTCAAAAATCAAGAGTAAATTTTACTTCGCAAGGAGGTTGTTTTAATTAAAAAATCAACAAACAGAACGAAATAACTCTTCACTTTTTGTTTTCTCTTATCCTTTAAGAGCTTTAATTTTTTCCGTTAATGCGGGGATAATCTGGAAAGCATCACCTACAACACCGTAATCAGCTGATTTAAAGAATGGCGCTTCAGCATCACTGTTGATAACAACAATGGTTTTAGAAGAGTTTACTCCCGCCAAATGCTGAATGGCACCGGAAATACCGATTGCGATATAAAGATTCGGAGCAATTGCCTTACCTGTTTGTCCTACGTGCTCTGTGTGAGGTCTCCATCCGATATCAGAAACAGGCTTAGAACAAGCTGTAGCAGCTCCCAAAACATTTGCCAGATCTTCTACCATTCCCCAGTTTTCAGGACCTTTCAATCCTCTACCAGCAGAAACTACGATTTCAGCTTCTTTAAGATCTAATTTTCCTGAGCTCTGCTCGTGAGAAATCACTTTAGTATCTTCATTGGCAACTGATAAGTTTTTTACTTCTTCAGAACCTGAAACTGCATTTTCTTTAACACCGAAAGCATTTTGAGAAACCGTTAAGATCACTCCTGTTGCTTCAGATTTTGCATGCATGAAACCTTTTCCTGAGAAAGCTTTTCTTTTCACCTGGAATGGAGAAAGGCTTTCCGGAGCTTCCAAAACATTCGTAATTAAAGAATGTCCGTTCATTACAGCTAACATAGGAGCAATAGAAGAAGCATCTGTAGTGTGAGGGAAAACGATAATGTTTCCGTTTGCCACTTCACTTACAGCCTGAGCATAAGCTTTAGCTGAGAAGCTTTTAAGACCTTCGTCTTTGATATTGATTACGTTTGAAGCTCCATATTTGTATAATAAATCTGAAGAATCTGTTGGGTTTACAGAGATCGCTGTAACAGTGTCACCAGCTTGATCTGCAACAGCTTTAGCGTAAGAAACTGCTTCAAAAGCTGCTTTTTTGTAAACTCCGTTTATATTTTCTGCGTATACGAATACTGCCATTGTTTTAAAATTAAAAGATTAAAAATTTAATGATTAAAAGATTAGATAACTTTAGCTTCTTCGTGAAGTAATCTTACCAATTCATCTAAATTATCCGGAGAAACCAACTTTACAGTAGCTCTTGGAGGAACACTGTCATAAGAAACTCCCTGCACTTTCACTTCTGTAGAAGTAGGCTCTACAACCTGCAAAGGCTTAGTTCTTGCAGACATAATCCCTCTCATGTTTGGAATAATAAGATCTTTTTCATCTACCAATCCTTTCTGACCAGCGATTACAGCCGGTAATTTCACAGAAATAGTTTCTTTACCTCCTTCAATTTCTCTTACAGCAGTAGCTTCAGCTCCGTTTACATCCAAACCTACAGATGCATTTACGAAAGGCTGATTTAATAACTGAGCCACCATTCCAGGAACAGAACCTCCGTTATAATCGATAGATTCTTTACCGCAAAGGATTAAATCATAACCACCGTTTTGAGCAACAGCAGCGATTTCTTTTGCTGTAGAATAGCTGTCTTTAGGATCAAGGTTTACTCTTACTCCGTCATTTGCACCAATAGCCAGTGCTTTTCTGATTACTGGTTCTGTAGCAGCATCACCTACGTTGATTACTGTTACGGTAGCCCCTTGAGATTCTTGTAATTTAATTGCTTTTGTTAATGCAAATTCATCTAGCGGGTTGATAACCCACTGAATTCCATTTTTGTCGAAAGCAGATTTATCCGCTGTGAAGTTAATTTTGGAAGTAGTATCCGGAACACTACTTATACAAACTAATATTTTCATGTGTACTATTTTATTGTTTCTCTTTTTGTATAAAAATTAGGGATTTTATACAGAGATTTTGTTTTAATTAATTTTTGCTAATATAAATAAAAAATATATTATGCATGCATAGCACTTATTATTTTACTATTCAATGCATTAAACTCCTTACTTTGCGGGTTTTGTCGCCCTAAATTCGATCTTACTGGGCAAAACTCTCGGATTCATTTTTAAAATATCTAAAACCAGATTTCCCATATCTTCAGGCTGAATCTTCCATTCATCTTTTTCAGATGGAATATTTCCGTTGAAATGAGTGGCAACCGATCCCGGCATGATTACCGTTGATTTGATATTGTATTTTCTTAAATCAATCATTGCGGCCTGAGTGAATCCTACAACTCCGAATTTTGAAGCATTATACCCTGTTCCGTTTTCGAAGAAATTGGCTCCTGCCAGACTTGAAACCGTGATATAATAGCCTTCTGTCTTTTTCAGCTCTTCCACGGAAGCTTTCAAAGTATAGAATACACCTGTTAAATTAGTTTCGATCATATCATTCCACTCTTCGGCTGACAGCTCGTCTACTGGCTTAAAAATACCTAAACCTGCATTTGCAATCACAAAATCCAGTCTTCCGAATTTTTCTGTGATCGATTTTACAGCTTCTTGTTCGCTTTCAAGGCTTCTGACATCAGAAACGATCCCCAAAACATTTTTTGAATACTTTTGAAGCTCATGCTCTGCTTTTTCCACATCATCTCTCTTTCGTCCCGAAAATGCCACTGAAACACCATTTTCAAGTAATATTTTAGCCATTCCGAAACCTATTCCCTTGGTTCCGCCTGTTATATATGCAACTTTATTTTCTATCATAAATTTATAGATTTAAGTTCTTAAAAATAACAAAAACGCCCCAAATAGAGCGTTTTATTAAGCTAAGATTTATCAGCAATTTATTTTTTAATGAATTTTTCAGAAGTCACTCCCTCTTTTGTTTCAATTTTAAGAAGATAATTTCCGGACTGAAGCTCCGTGATATTTAATTTATTCCCTTCTAAATCTGCATTTATTTTTCGTCCTGTCATATCGTAGACTTCAGCCTTTAAAACAGCTGTTTTTGAGTCTATATTAATGTAATCTGTTGCTGGGTTAGGATAAAGGCCTATTTTTGTATTATCAGCTGCCACTTCAGAAGTTCCTAATACCTGTTGGGTAACTTTCACATTATCCAGTACCAATACTCGGTTATCAACGGAATTCGGATAATAATGTCTGAAATATATCTTCACACTCTGTCCTGCAAAACTTGTTAAATCAACTGTTTTATTAAAGGCAAGGTCTCCCACTGTAATAGCTTCTGCAAGAACCGGAGTTTCTGTTCCTGTATATGTACTCGTAGCCGGAAGTACATAAACCATATAATAATTTTCAGGATATGCGTAAATAAATGATCCTATCTGAAAAGATAATTTATAAGAACTTCCTGTCGGTAAATTAATAGCAGGGGTAATTAATACATTATCCGGTTTTTCTCCAAACGACATCATCACTCCTCCTAAAAAGCCGTACATACTGATCGGGTTGGTAGTTCTGTACCATGAAGAAACATCATTATCGTTATTCAATGTAGCCCAGTTTGGAGGTATTGCTGAAGATGTATACACAAAGGTTTCTTCGAAAATCGTTGACTGAGCATTTATTTGAGAAGTAGCCAGCGCCAGTGCTCCAAAAAGTAGAATTGATTTCATCATAAATTATTTTAAATATAAAGCGCAAAAATAACTTTATTGAATTAGTAAACCAAACTTATTAGTTGAAAATACTCATTAATAGGGCATTTAAACGAAACCCTATGAGTTTGTTCCATAAAAAAAGCGCTTCAGTTGAAGCGCTTATAATGACAAATTGAAAATATTTATTTTTTGATAAACTTCTGTGTTACCTCACCTTCTTTTGTATGTAATTTGATCATATAATTTCCCTTCTGAAGATTGCTTACATCTACCTTATTATCTGACAGTTGACTAGTCATTTTTCTTCCTGATAAATCATAAACCTCTGCATTTAAGATTTTAGATTTTGATTTAAAATAAAGATAATCGGTTGCCGGATTTGGATAAATTTCAAATTGTTCAGTCGCTTTAGTTTCTGAAGTTCCTAATGAGGTATTCTGTATTATTTTTACATCATCCAATATAATTGCTGACTGCTCGCTCAAGAAATGTCTGAAGCAAACTTTTACATTTTGTCCTGCATTTCCTGAAATATTAATCGTTTTAGTCATTGCAACCCCTCCCTGACTTAGTGTTTCTACAAAAGCAGGAGTTTCATTACCCGTAAAAGTACTGTTTGCCGGTAAAATATATACCGCATAATGTTCTGCAGGACTTGACTGAAAATAAGACCCTACTTTGAAAGATAATGATAAATTTCCGCTGCTTGGTAAGTTGATAGCTGGAGAAATAAGCAAATTATTTTGAGCTCCATACATAGAAACCGAAGCATATACGTACCCCGAAAATCCCATAGCTGCCACTGAAGAATCATCAGACAATGACCAGTTTATCCAATCTCCATCTTTATCAACAGCATTCCATCCTGCAAGTGTAGGAGAATTGGACTCAAATGTTTCGCTAAAAATTGTTGTTTGTGCATTAAATTGAGATAAACTCAACAATCCGGCAATAAGTAAAATTTTTTTCATCTTTTTTATTTTTAAAAATTTTTATTTTTTTGAATGCTCTTTATAAAACTGCAGACAGAATTTGTTTAAATACCAACCTGCGCGTCTTAAAGAAGATAAAATCACTCAAAACTTTAACAAAACTATTTTTATGCATAATAAAAAACAATGTTTAGTTCAATAAAATGTGATTTGTCTGTCGATTTCACAGTATTTAAAATAAATGGAAGATTAATTTTCATCTTTTCAAAAATTTTATAAAAAATAAAACGCTCCATTTCTGAAGCGTTTTTAATATTATAAAAGTCTGTTTTATTTTGAATAGTTCTCAAAGAACAACGGAATACTTTCAATTCCTTTATAGAAATTAAATAAGCCGTAATGCTCATTTGGAGAGTGAATAGCATCCGAATCGAGACCAAAGCCCATCAATACTGATTTAGCTCCCAAAACCTTCTCAAACATTGACGTAATAGGAATACTTCCTCCTCCTCTGTATGGAAGAACTTCCTTGCCGAATGTAGATTCCATTGCTTTTTTAGCCGCTAAAAACTCTTTCGTATCTGTCGGTAATACATAAGGCATTCCTCCATGATGTGGAGTAACCTTTATTTTTACAGTATCAGGAGCTATTTTGTTAAAATAAGTCGTGAATTTCTCTGTAATCTCCTCGGGAGTCTGATAAGGAACCAGACGCATAGAAATTTTAGCAAAAGCTTTTGAAGGAATTACCGTTTTAGCACCTTCCCCGGTATAACCACCCCAAATTCCGTTGCAGTCTAAGGTAGGACGAATGGATGTTCTTTCAAGAGTTGTATAACCTTCTTCACCTTCAACATTGCTCAACCCGATTGATTTTTTGAATTCTTCAGGATTATCTTTCAGCTTGTTCATTTCTGCTCTTTCTTCGTCAGAAACATCCTCAACATTGTCGTAGAAACCATCAATTGTAATTTGTCCGTCCTCATCAATCAGCTTAGCGATCATCCTTGAAAGTACATGAATAGGATTGGGAACAGCTCCTCCATAAAGACCTGAGTGCAAGTCTCTGTTTGGACCTTCCACCTCTACTTCCACATAGCTTAAACCTCTTAAACCTGTTGTAACAGTCGGTTGTTCATTACTATAAATATGTGTATCAGAAATTAAGATACAGTCGCAAGATAATTTCTCTTTATTTTCATTGACGAAATCTCCCAGACTTACAGAGCCTACTTCTTCTTCACCTTCCAGGATAAATTTAACATTACAAGGGAGAGTATTAGTTTTCATCATCGCTTCAAAAGCCTTTAAATGCATGAAAAACTGACCTTTATCATCTGCAGAACCTCTTGCAAAGATCGCTCCGTCCGGATGAAGCTCCGTTTTTTCAATATACGGTTCAAAAGGTGGCCTTGTCCATAATTCCAAAGGATCAGCCGGCTGAACATCATAATGTCCGTACACCAAAACCGTCGGTAAGCTTTTATCTAAAATTTTTTCTCCGAAAACGATAGGATATCCCTTTGTCTGGCAAACTTCCACCTGATCAGCACCTGCATTCTTCAGGTGTTCTGCTACCACATCTGCACACTTCAATACATCATCTTTATATGCCGGATCTGCAGAAATAGAAGGGATTCTCAATAACTCAAATAATTCATCCACGAAACGCTGTTTGTTTTCGTTAATGTAATTTAATGTCTCTTGCATTGTAAAATTTTGTTTTGTTAAAAGTAAAAAAAATGCCCTGCAGGAGCAAACAAAAACATATAATTTTCCTCAGGTTTATTATTTTCTGATAATTAAACGATTATCAATTTTTCTCAACAAAAAATGTCCTGCATTTCTGCAGGACATTTTATATTGTTACTGAATAATTAGTGTTCAGCTTTTGGAGTCTGAGCTTCTGCAGGTTTTGCAGTGGCAGCAGCGCTATCTGCTTTTGGAGCTTCAGCCTCATGTTTTTCTGCAGTTGCATCCTCTTTATGAGCAGCAGCAGCTTCGTGACCATGGCCGTGAGCCTCTGCACCACCCTGTACATCTTCAGAATATCTGTCTGCTCCTTCTTCAAGCTTGATAATATTCTTATTTCCACCAGCCTGAATTTTTTTACAGCTTACAGCAACTGTAGCAAGGGCTAAACATATAACTAATTTTTTCATATGTAAAATTTATTTTTTAAAAGGTCATATGGAATCGCATTATTTAGCCAGTTAACAGCTGACGATTTCATGTTTAATTTTTTAATTGCCCAAAATTAAGAAATCCTCCTTTTTTCGGCAACATTTTTATACTGATTTTAAAATTATTTTGCCTTTTTTGGATTGGGTAAAAATAAGATAATCTTTTCCCCCATCTTTTAAGGCATATTTTTTCTTTATTTCTTCCGGTTTTAAAGGATAGTTTTTGGAGATTATATTAAACTGTCCTTTCTTTTTAATCTGCTTAGCTTCAATCACTTCCACTTCAAAAATCCTTCCCGGAAAATCAGTCTTTTTATCATGGGAAGTATAAAAATGAGTATTAGGATGCAGTTTTTTCAATCCAAACTTTTGCGAAATCAAATTAAAAATACCGGCCTTTAAAATTGAGTTATTGGGGATATAAATAAATTTTTCGGGTTCAGAATACTCAGAAACGGCATTTTCTTCATCTAAAAACAGATAATCAAAGTCAGATTCTCCGCTTTCCAGATTCACACATCTACACATGATATTCCCCGGATTTTCTTTGGACAGAAAAATTACGACTTCTTTTACGTCATTTTTTACGGCAATAATCTCAATTCTGAAAATATTGGGCAAAACAGAGATTAAATATTTAAGATCAATCAGCGGAGACAGCTTTATCACAATCTGCTTCGAAATAGAAAGCAGTTCTTGCTGTATTTCTATAATATTTGGAGATAAATCCTCCAATAAGAAGACCTTATTTTTCTGAGCATCTCTTCTGGCCGGATCTAAATAAACTGTATCAAAATTTTCTTTATTGTCAGATAAAAAATCTTCAAGTTTTTGATTATTAAACCGAGCTTTTTTACCCAAAATAGTCCAATTGTGCTCTACAATTTCCAATAGCTCCCGGTTTTGTTCAATCAGGGTAATTTCTTCAAAATTCTGAGACAGGTAGTAGGCATCAATTCCGAAACCACTCGTCAGATCAATATATTTTCCACCTTTTAAAATTGTGGATTTATAAAACGCTGTTTTTTCCGATGAAGATTGCTCTAAACTAAGCTGTGGAGGGAAAATAATGCCTTCCTTTAACAAGAAAGGAAACTTTTTCTCTGCCACCTGCTTCCCTTTAATCTGCTGAACAATTTCCTGAATTGAAACGTCCGGAAACGGTGATTTTTTCAATAATAAAGAATGCAAGTCGGCAGACAGATTTGCATTGATATAATTTTGAATTTCTTTGTTTAAAATTGCTTTATTTAACACCGATTTTGTAAATCTTTTATTTGAAAATGCTTCGACAGGCTCAGCATGACACCGTTACAAATAGTCGCCAGTAAAAACAATCTATCTTAGAGATGTCATGCTGAGCTCCGTCGAAGCATTTTTATAAATTACCTTTTATAAAAAATATAATCTGTCAATACTGGCTCAATACCGTTTTGCTTCAACAGAGAGTTGATTTGTCCTCTATGATATGTCGAGTGATTGATCGCCTGAAAAAGCATTTCAAAAATACTGTTTTCAAATGCTGTTCCTCTTGAATTATAATATTCTATCCTCTGATCAATATCAGAATTTTCAATAATTTGAATGCTGTTCCGAAAGTTCTGCTGATTAATTTCTTCTAAACTTTCAAAAGAATTAATCTGCCAGACTTCAAATGTTTTCTCACCTGAAATCCGAGCATTCCAGATCTGCTGAGCATTGAGGGTGTGATTGATTAAACTGACTGTCTTCTCATCAATTTTCGGGATGTTTTCAGAAATAATTTTAATCATTTCTTTATTGAAATGAAAGGTATATTTAAATAAATCAATCAGTTTTTCTTTCATCACTCATACATTTCTGCCCAACGTACGGCTTTTATTTCTTTTTCGTCATATAGATCTTCAACTGATCTCTTGACTTCCTGTTTTGGATATAAATTTACACCGATCAGCTTTATTTTGCCTTCTTCTACCCATTTTTGCTCTTCTACAGCATGGTTATAAATCTTTTTCTGGACTATTCCCTGTTTTAAAAGCTCAAGATAACCTCCATTTTCTTCAATTTCTACAAACAAAGCCCAGGATTTCTCTGCAATTTGCTGCGTAATATCTTCTACATAATAGCTTCCGTTGGATGCATCTTCAAAAACATTAATGATACTTTCGTAAGCCAGAACAATCTGCTGTTTGAACGAGATTTCTTCAGAATTATCAGTGCTTCTATCCACGAGATAGTTATTACTGAAAACAGCATCAGCACCGCCAATCATCGCTGACGCAAGCTCCAGTGTGGAACGGATCAGGTTATTTTCATTATCAGAAACCGCTTTATTTCTAAGAGAGGTCTCTGCAAAAATATAAGGAATTTCATCTAAACCGTATTCTTTTGAAAGTTGATTGAAAACCATTTTAAAAGCTCTCAATTTTGCCATTTCAAAGAAGTAGCTTCCTCCGACAGCAATTTTAAAAATTAATTTATTGATAATGTCTGCCCCATACAGTTCCACAAGTTCTTTAGTTTTTGCTAAAGCAAGCCCCAACTGCTGATAAATGGCAGCTCCCGCATTCTGATGAAGTGCAATATCGATACAAATATTTCTTTTGAATTGCTTTGCTAATAATTCTTTCACAAGCTGATCGTCAATTGATGCATTTTTTTCATCAAAAACATCAATCAGAGAAAAGTACTGATCCTCTTCTGTCGGACTGATGTGGCCAGCCAGATCTTTATTATTCACAAAAATAGTCTTCTGCTGAAGTCCTTCTACATTATGATCCAAAATAAAGGCAAATACGTCATCTTCTAAACTCTCGTGATATCTGGCAACCAAATGAGTGCTTTCCTCGATTTTCGGAAGGTTTACTAAAGGCGTTTTTACTGAATCATAAAACGGTTTCACCTCAATTCCTTCTAAATTATCTTTTTTAAGAATGGTGTAAATATCTTCAGTTTTAAGTTGCTTTTTTACTAAATTTTCCCAGCTTGAGAAAGTATCTGTATTTGACATTTAGTTTAGAGTTATGAGTTTAGAGTTATCTATTATGAATGTTTATTTTTTTGCGACCTTTGTACTGTCGACCACCAGAATGAAGATTTCCTCATTTGGTTTTTTCATAAAATAATTTTCTCTTGCGTATTTTTCCTTTTCAGATTTATTATTCATCAGCTTTTTATAGAAAGCATCATTTTTTTCGTATTCTTTTTTATAATACTCCAGCTGGTCCTCGTATTTATTAATCTCACCATTGAGCTCATTAATTACCAGAAAAGAAGTTTTATCAAAAAAAATCATCCAAACCAGAAACAGACAGATCGTCAATACATATTTATTAAGCACATAATGCTTAAGAAACTTAATCGTATCCGATGTGGGTTGAATGTCTTTTATTAATTTTTTTTCAGCCATTATAGCGTTTTTAGTGTTTCCTCAATGAGTTTTTAATCACAGTAGTCAGAAAATCGATGGCTACTGAATTCTGTTTCATATTCGGAATAATCAAATCGGCTTCATTTTTAGACGGTTCGATAAATTCCTGATGCATAGGCTTCAGTGTAGTCTGATAACGGTGTAAAACCTCATTCAGATCTCTTCCTCTTTCCTGTGTATCTCTCCTGATCCTCCTGATCAGTCTTTCATCAGAATCTGCATGAACGAAAACTTTCAGGTCAAATTCCTTTAACAATTCTTTGTTGGTAAGGACCAGAATCCCTTCTACAACCAACACATTTTTAGGTTCTACGGTTACATGATCGCCTGTTCTGGAATGGGTAACAAAGCTATAAATCGGCTGTTCAATCGTTTCATGGTTTTTCAGCGCCTTTACATGTTTTAACATTAATTCAAAATCGATTGATTTTGGATGGTCATAATTTAAAGCTTCTCTTTCTGTAAGTGTTAAATTATGATTATCGTGATAATAATTATCCTGAGAAAGGATATTCATTCCTTCGATATCCAGCTGCTGCAGTATCTTGTCAACAACTGTAGTTTTGCCGGATCCTGTACCTCCCGCAATTCCTATTACAAGCATTCTATTGAGTTTCTTTATAGTTGGTACAAATATACTATTTTATTTAAAAGTTGGAAGAAGGATGCACGAAGATGAAAGCTTTTATTCGAAAAAATATATTTGGTTCTGATAAAACCGGCAACTCTTATCAACCGAGGACAAAGGTCTGTGAATACAATAACTGAACTTATGTATAAACAAAAAAATCCGGCATTACTGCCGGACTTTCTATACGATTTCGCTTGTTAATTCTCTTGAAATTAATCTTTCATGCATAGGCTTCAAAATATCCATGGAGCCTGTTTTTACGGTGCATTTGCCTTTATAATGAACCAACATGGTACACTGTTCGGCCTGTTCTAGTGTATGTTTACAGATTTCTATCAGACAATCAATCACATAATCAAAAGTATGGATGTCATCATTGTGTAAAATCAACTTATAGACATCATCTGTTTCATCCAAAACGAGTACTTCTTCTTCATACTGACGTTTCGGATTTTCATAATCTTTAATATTGTTATAAACCATTTTTAGTTAGTTTTAAACTTCCAGTCTTTCTACGAGATCATTTAAATTGTTTGGCTGTTCATAAACCAATTCTACAATTTCAACACTCTTATTATTCATTTTCAGAATCTTAAAATGATAATTTTCAAGATCAAATTCCTGATTTTCTTCCGGAATATCTTCTAATTCATGCAGAATGAAACCTGCCAATGAATTATATTCGCTTTCTTCCGAAAGAGGCAGTTTTTTAGGTAAAAACTCATTGATTTCATCCAGAGGCTGTGTCGCCTGAACCCAATAAGTATTGTCATCTATTTTATCAACAATTTTTTCTTCATCATCCTCTTCATCCTGAATTTCCCCAACAAGTTCTTCCAGAATATCTTCAAGGGTAATAATACCTTCTGTACCACCGAATTCATCGATAACAATCGCTAAATGCTGCTTCTTCTGCTGGAAAATTTTCAATAAATCTGAAATCTTCTTACTTCCCACCACGAAAAATGCATCACGCATTAATTCTTTAAGATCATCATGATTAAGCTCGCCTTTTCTTTTAACGAACTCACGGATGATTTCTTTTGTGTATAAAATACCTATCACATTATCAATAGAATCAACATATACCGGAATACGGGAATATCCGCTGTCCATAATTTTGTTGATGATTTCATTAATGTCTTCCTCAAAATCAATAGATGTGATATTCTGACGAGGAACCATGATCTGTTTTGCGGAGTGATCCGTAAAATCAAATGCATTTTTAATGATCTCATAATTTTCCTCTTCAATTTCTCCACTGTCGGCACTTTGTTTTACCAAAAGCTGAAGCTCTTCTGTAGAGTGAATCTCCTGTTCTGAAGCAGGGTGAATTTTAATTAATCTTAAGAATGTATTCGACATCAGGTTCATCAACCAGATAAATGGTTTGAAAACAGTATAAAAAACTCTCAATGGAACAGCTGTTGCCATTGTCGTTGCTTCTGATTTTCTGATTGCTATAGACTTAGGAATCAATTCCCCAAATACAATATGCATTACTGTAATCAGTACAAAACTGGTCACCACCGAAATTGTGGTGATTGTTGCCTGAGCCATTTCTACATTCAAAGAATGAAAAATGCTTTCAACAACGTGGTGAAGAGCGCTTTCCCCTACCCAACCTAAAGCAAGAGAGGCCAACGTAATTCCAAGTTGAGTAGCAGAAAGATACTCATCAAGATGTTTGATGATGTGCTCTGCCTGCTTAGCCATAGAGTTACCTTCGGCTGCCTTTAACTGGATTTGTGAGTAACGAACTTTAACAATTGAAAATTCTGCGGCTACGAAAAAGCCATTTAATAATACAAGAAATAAGGCTAGCAAAAGCCTGACTATGTCCGAGTCCATTTAAAAATTATATAAATTTATTGGTACAAAGATATATAAAAAAAAATTACCCTAGAGGTTGTTGCTATATTTTCATTGGGAAAGGGAGCTGGATGATGGATGATGGAGGTTTTGAGGCGTGAATTTTATTTAAAATTAAGCTTTAATTAAGCTTAAAACAAAAAAATCAACGAAATAGTGATAAACTCAAGCATCCATCATCCATCATCCAGCCAAAGTTCAACAAAAAAAGCACCGACTAGGTCGATGCTTTAGTATTTTTATTAAGATAATTCTTACGAATTTTTTAAGGCTTCTGCTCCGGAAACGATTTCTAAGATTTCGTTTGTAATAGCTGCCTGTCTTGCTTTGTTGTAGAAAATTACAAGGTTATTTTTCAACTCTTGTGCATTATCTGTTGCTTTGTGCATTGCAGTCATTCTCGCTCCGTGTTCGGATGCTACTGAATCTAAAACTGCTTTGAAAATCTGAGTTTTGATAGATTTAGGAATCAAATTATCTAAGATTTCTGCTCTGTTCGGCTCAAAAATATAATCTGTTTCTACCTGAGGTTCTGTTTCATCAACGTCAGCCATTGTAATAGGAAGAACCTGTTCAGTAGTAACTTCCTGAGTAGCAGCATTAACGAATTTATTGTAAATTACATAAACTTCGTCAAATTTCCCCTCTTTAAAGCTAGCCATTACCGCTTCAGTAACATTAGCAACAGTATCGAAGTTCAGGTTATCAAAAACAGCACTTTCGTTTGAATATACTGTACGGGTTTTTCTTACAGCATCGTAAGCTTTTTTACCGATTGAAAGAACTTCAACCTCGTATTGAGATTTATTCTGAAACTGTACATTAAGCTCTTTAACGATAGATGAGTTGAAAGCACCTGCCAAACCTCTGTTTGAAGTAACGGCAATAAAAAGTATTCTTTTAACCTCTCTTTTTTGAGCATAAATAGAAACCTGGTCAGGATCTGAGCTAGAATTTACATTCTGGATGATCTCCTGTAGTTTTTCAGAATAAGGTCTTAACATCACGATTGCATCCTGTGCTTTTTTAAGTTTCGCAGCGGAAACCATTTTCATAGCACGTGTAATTTGCATCGTAGATGAAATTGAACTAATTCTGCCTCGTATTTCTTTTAAGTTTGCCATATTTGGGTTAGTTGTTGGTTGTCGGTTGTTGGTTGTTAGTTTTAGAAAATTCCGTCAACTACCAACCAAAAACCATCAACTAATTTTTAGTTATATTTTGCAGCTAAATCATTAGCAGCCTGCTTAAGAACACCTGTGATAGAATCATCGATTTTCCCAGCTTTGATAGCAGCCATTGTATCAGGGTGCTTAGATCTTAAGAACTCGATATATTCGATTTGGAATTCTTTTACTTTTCTGATAGGAACGTTTCTTAGTAAGTTCTCAGTTCCAGCGTAGATCATTGCTACCTGGCTGTCTACAGGAAGCGGAGAGTTTACCGGTTGTTTAAGAATCTCAACGTTTCTTTCTCCTTTAGAGATAACTGCTAAAGTAGAAGCATCAAGGTCAGAACCGAATTTCGCGAACGCTTCCAGTTCTTTATACTGAGCCTGGTCTAATTTAAGAGTACCAGAAACTTTTTTCATTGATTTGATCTGAGCATTACCTCCTACTCTCGATACAGAGATACCTACGTTGATCGCAGGACGAACCCCTGAGTTGAATAGATCAGACTCCAAGAAGATCTGTCCGTCTGTAATAGAGATTACGTTTGTAGGAATATACGCAGAAACGTCACCCGCCTGAGTTTCAATAATTGGAAGTGCTGTTAATGAACCACCACCTTTTACGATTGGTCTTAAAGAATCAGGTAAATCATTCATCTGGCTAGCGATTTTGTCATCAGCGATAACTTTAGCCGCTCTTTCCAATAATCTTGAGTGAAGATAGAAAACGTCTCCAGGATAAGCTTCACGCCCTGGTGGTCTTCTCAATAGTAGAGAAAGCTCACGGTAAGCAACCGCTTGTTTAGATAAATCATCATAAACGATCAAAGCCGGTCTACCAGTGTCTCTGAAGAACTCACCGATAGAAGCTCCTGCCATTGCAGAATATACCTGCATTGGAACTGGATCTGATGCGTTAGCAGCAACGATTACAGTATATGCTAAAGCCCCTTTATCAGAAAGTGTTTTAACTATTTGTGCTACAGTAGACGCTTTTTGCCCGATAGCTACATATATACAGTATACAGGATTTCCTGCATCAAAAAATTCTCTTTGGTTGATGATCGTATCAATAGCAACAGTAGTTTTACCTGTCTGTCTGTCACCAATGATAAGCTCTCTCTGACCTCTTCCTACAGGAATCATAGAGTCGATTGCAACGATACCTGTTTGTAAAGGCTCAGTTACCGGCTGTCTGAAGATAACTCCAGGTGCCTTTCTTTCCAATGGCATTTCGTATAAATCCCCAGTAATAGGACCTTTACCATCGATAGGGTTACCAAGAGTATCTACTACTCTTCCTAACATACCTTCTCCTACTTTGATAGAAGAGATTCTGTTTGTTCTTCTTACTGTGTCTCCTTCTTTTACTAATTTACTTTCACCTAATAAAGCAACACCTACGTTGTCTTCTTCAAGGTTAAGTACAATACCTTCTACATCACTAGAAAATTTCACCAACTCTCCGTATTGTACGTTTTCTAACCCGTATACACGAGCAATACCATCACCGATGGTTAAAACTGTACCTACTTCCTCAACATTTGATTGAGTATCGAAGTTGGCCAATTGCTGTTTTAAGATCGCAGATACTTCTGCCGGATTTATTTCTGCCATTGTATGGTTGTTTTTTCTTTTTTTAAAATAATTTTATTTTCCTATACTAATATTCACTCCGCTAGCGGGTCTTGTGTCCTGAATAATTACTGTCTGAGTAGAATTGTTTTGATAATATCTTTTAGAAAACTGCTGTCCGTATTTTTCAACAAGCTTGTTCACTTTGTCCATATTAAAACTTCCGTCTTCATTAAATACTCCAGCTTTGTAGAGTGTTTTAACAGTAGATTTATTGGTTTCAATTACTTCATAAGATAAGTTTGTTCCTAAAAACTTCACCTCACACCATGTTACCTCACCATCTTTATTATACTTATCCCTGCTCGCAATATCATTGATTTTATGAAGAATAACTGCGACTTCACTATCTTTATACTGGATATTACATTCAGCATCAAATAACCCGCAACCATCATACTTAGCCCACTCTTTACCGTCTATGCTGATAAGGCCTTTTTTCATCTTTATATCCTGTCCAAAAGCTAAACAAGAGATGATAAACATTGAACTAAATAAAAGTTTCTTCATATCACAAGAATGTATTTCTTAGTTTAATTGGAAATCTTTTTTAACTTGGTTTAGTTTAGACTTCACAGAAGCATCAATTAACTGGTCTCCTACTCTTAAAATATAACCTCCAAGAATATTAGGTTTCACATGTAATTTCAAATCGTAATTTGAATTTGCATTAACCAGGTTGGTAGATTTTAAAATCTGATCAAGGTTTTCTTTTGAAAGCTGAGTCGCTGTTGTAAGAGTAATTCTCTGTACTCCGTTGATATCTTCAACTTTATTGATAAACTCCTGAGCGATATTTTTCAATTGATTTTCTCTCCCTTGTCTGATTACCAAAGTAATCAAATTCTGAGAAGAAGGTGATAAACTTTTGAAAATCTCCTTTGCTACTTCTACTTTCTTCTTAGAATCGATGTAAGGCGTATTGAAGAATTTGTTTAAATCCTGAGATTCAGCCATGATCTTCACTACATCTTTCATTTCAGAAAATACAGTAGCCGTTTGCCCTGACTCATTCGTGAAATCAAGTAAACCTTGTGCGTATCTTTTAGCTACTTTAGATGTAAGCATTATTAGTTAAGGTTAGATTTGTTTAAATAATTTTGAACTAATTCGTTTTGAGCTTCGCTGTTGTCTAGCTTTTGCTTCAAAATAGATTCTGCAATGTTTACTGATAAAGCACCGATTTGAGTTTTGATATCTGCCATAGCAGCATTTTTCTCAGCATCGATAGTTTGCTTAGCAGCTTCGATCATTTTATCTCCTTCAGATTTTGCAGCATCTTTAGCTTCCCCTACGATTCTATCTTTAATCTCTCTAGCTTCTTTAAGGATAGCATCTCTTTCGACTTTAGCTTCACGAATGATTCTTTCGTTATCAGCTTTAAGTTCTTCCATTTCTTTTTTAGCCAATTTAGCTTGGTTTAATGCATCAACGATAGAAGTTTCTCTGTCATTTACTGCATTAACGATTGGTTTCCAAGCGAATTTTGCAAGAAGAAACAATAGGATAACAAAAGTAAGGGTCATCCAAAACAAAAGTCCAATTCCAGGTTCAATAATTCCCATATCTGTAAATTCTTTTTTAAGTGTTATTTTATGGATTGTTTTTAAAATTCTTAGCAGCAGCCAACCGCTTCACTGCTAAGAATGTTTTTTTGAGGATAGATTACTTGATGAAAGCACCAAAGATAATCGCGATAAGACCAGCACCTTCAATAAGACCAGCAGCAATAAGCATTGCTCCTTGAATCTTACCAGCTTGCTCAGGTTGTCTAGCGATAGCATCCATTGCATGCCCACCGATTTTACCGATACCTAGACCTACACCTAGTACTGCTAAACCGATACCTACGTAAATTAATCCTGCTCCAGTTGATAAATCCATAATAAATAAATTATATTAGTTAAAAATTATTTTAAATTTTGTTTTAATTAGTGAGCGTGCTCTTCGTGTCCGTGCTCATGCTCGTGTTCCGCTACAGCGATACCAATAAATAATGCTGATAATACGGTGAAAATATATGCCTGTAATGCAGCTACCAATAACTCCAGTACTGAAACAAATAATGCCAATGGTACAGATGCAAATCCTAAGAACGGAGATTTGAAAATGAAGATCAATGAAATGATCGCCAAGATCATAATATGTCCCGCTGTAACGTTAGCGAAAAGTCGCATCATTAAAGCAAAAGGCTTTGTAAAGATCCCGATAATTTCAATTGGAACCATAATAGGATACAATAAAAGCGGAACCGGTGGCATAAAGATGTGTTTCCAGTAATCTTTATTAGCACTGAATAATGTAATTAACAATGTAATGATTGCTAAAACCGCAGTGATTGCGATATTACCTGTAAGATTTGCTCCAAAAGGGAAGAAAGGAATCAACCCAAATAAGTTGTTAAACCAGATAAAGAAGAATGCAGTCAATAAATAAGGCATGTATCTTTTATATTTAACAGACCCGATGTTTGGAATAGCCACCTCGTCTCTGATAAATACAATAACAGGCTCTAATAATTTCCCAGCTCCTCTTGGCAGTTGAGACTTTTTGTAGTTTCTAGCCATTCCTATAAATATAAATGCCATGAAAACTACTGACAATAGCATGGAAGCCGCATTCTTTGTAATTGAAAGATCAAAGAATACCTGATCTGCTTTTTGTTTTCCACTGATGATTGAAAATAAAGTTGCTTTTTCAATTCCTTTAGTAGAAACCACCTGACCTTCTTCTAAAGTATACCCATCATGTTCGTGACCGTGAGCAATACTGCTAGAAAGAAAAGTATGCCATCCCGAATTATCCTTAATAATCACAGGCAAAGGAACAGAAACGTGATGCTCTTCACCACTATCATCTTTTGTAGTCCATAAATGCCATTCGTTTGAATCACCAATGTGTTCCATGATCATCTTGGTTGCATTGAAGCTCTCTCCCGCTTCTTTGTGCTCTACTTTTTCAGCTGATTTTTCACCCTCTGATTCATGCTGCGCACTAGCTAAACTGCTAATAAACACAAATAAAAATGCGAAAAATAATGAAGAAATTTTTCTGTTCATATCTCTTTTTTAATCGTGTGCAAATATATCGATTTTATTAAACTTTACCAATATTAAAAATTGATTTTTATCATCAATTTTATTGAGATTTGTTAATGAGTTTTATTATAGGTATATATATAAGGAATGATGCTATAATAAAGCAAATAACAATAAACAGAAAATTATCTCTTGTCTTGTCTACAATTGCCAAAGAAATAATTAACCATATAATATCCTTAGAAATGTTTACCGCAAGAAATCTCATGCCCGCATCTTGTTTATTATAAAAATATTTTTTAAATATTATATATACCACAATATTAAATACTGCTATCAAAAGTATAACAATCAAATTATCCCATAGATTCATTTTGCAAAAATAAAATTATAATCCAAAGAAAAACAAATCTCAACACCTTATATAATATATATTATTAAAAATTCCTTATTTTTGCAAACCTATAATTTACAATACATATGTTTAATAGTTTACAGGATAAATTAGACAAAGCGCTTCATAATATTTCAGGAAGAGGAAAAATCACGGAAATCAATGTTGCGGAAACCGTAAAAGAGATTCGTAGAGCATTGGTGGATGCCGATGTTAATTATAAAGTTGCCAAAGATCTTACCAAAAGAGTTCAGGATAAAGCATTAGGAGAAAATGTTCTTACATCGCTTACTCCGGGACAGTTGATGACAAAAATTGTTCACGACGAATTGGTAGGCCTTATGGGAGGTTCTCAGGAAGGTATTAATCTTTCGGGAAAACCTTCTGTGATTCTTATTGCAGGTCTTCAGGGTTCTGGTAAGACTACTTTCTCAGGAAAATTAGCGAATTATTTAAAAACAAAAAGAAATAAAAAACCTCTTTTGGTAGCGTGTGACGTTTATCGTCCGGCTGCGATTGATCAGCTTAAAGTTTTAGGCGGGCAAATCGGGGTTCCTGTTTTCACGGAAGAAGGTTCTATGGATCCTTCAAGCATCTCTCAAAACGCAATTAATTTTGCTAAATCTAATGGTCACGATGTTGTGATCGTGGATACAGCAGGTCGTTTGGCGATTGATGAGCAGATGATGAAGGAAATTAAAACCGTTCATTCTACGATTACACCTAACGAAACTTTATTCGTTGTTGACTCAATGACGGGTCAGGATGCTGTAAATACGGCAAAAGCGTTCAATGATACGTTGAATTTTGACGGAGTTGTTTTAACGAAATTAGACGGTGATACTCGTGGTGGAGCTGCGTTAACGATCCGTTCTGTGGTTGAAAAACCAATCAAATTTATTTCTACAGGTGAGAAAATGGAAGCTTTAGATCTTTTCTACCCAGAAAGGATGGCAGACAGAATCCTGGGAATGGGAGACGTTGTTTCCTTAGTAGAAAGAGCTCAGGAGCAGTTTGATGAAGAGGAAGCTAAAAAACTCCATAAGAAAATCGCTAAAAACGAATTTGGTTTTGACGATTTCCTAAAGCAAATTAATCAAATCAAGAAAATGGGTAACATGAAAGATTTGATGGGAATGATTCCGGGAGTTGGAAAAGCAATCAAGGATGTTGAAATCAGTGATGATGCATTTAAGCACATTGAAGCGATCATTTATTCTATGACTCCGGATGAAAGAAGAAGACCTTCAATTATCAATACTCAAAGAAAAAGCAGAATTGCAAAAGGTGCAGGAAGAAAAGTGGAAGATGTAAACCAACTGATGAAGCAATTCGATCAGATGGGTAAAATGATGAAGATGATGCAGGGGCCACAAGGAAAGCAAATGATGCAGATGATGAGCAAAATGCCAAATATGCCTGGAATGGGTGGAATGTTTGGGAAATAATTTTAACTAAAACAATTCAAAATATAAACTCCGACTCAATACTGAGTCGGAGTTTTGTTTTTTATCTTAAAATAAGATGATTATTTATCCGATTTCTGAGCTTTAGCTTTGATGAAATAAGAGAAACCTACGTTTACACCGAAAGTTTTTACATTAGTTTTAACATCTGTATTCATGATCGTTTCTTTGTTTGAAAACTGATCGTAAGAAACACCTAAGTTAATCCCTAAAGACTGAGTCGCCATATACGTTACTCCTCCTTTTACTTTCCAGGCAAGACCATCCGTAGTCGTTTCACTGGAAACAACAGAACCCATAAAGTTGGCATCATTACTATTTTTTACAGAAGCATATCCGATCCCCGCTCCTAAGAAAGGAACCAATTTGCTAGAATTTGTAAAATAATAAGTAGCCGTAGGCATTACTGAGAAGTTGCTTGTTTTAGATTTAGCACCTTGGTATTTTGTAGTAGCGTTTACATATCCCAATTCGATACCTACAGCCAATTTATCAATAACGAAATATCCTACTGAAGGAGAAATAGAGAATGTATTTACTTTAGGACCGTCCACAGACTGATCTCCAACTTTAATTGTAGTTGAAACATTGTTGAAGCCTAATCCAGTGTTTCCACTCACTACCCAGTCACCTTTAGTCATTTGGGCATTTGATAATCCAAAAAGTGCAACTGCACCAGCTAGTAAAAGTTTTTTCATGATTTTTTAATTAATGTTTGTTTTAATATGTACAAAAAGCCCTAAGAAAACTTAGGACTTTATTTTATGTATGCTTTATTGCTGATTACTTAGCAAAAACATATTTTACACCGATACCAACAGATGCTAAATCAAGACCGAATCTGTAGTTATCTACACTTTTAGCTTCTTTGTACTTGAAGTTGCTATATCCGAAATCTCCGATTGTAGCTTCAATTGTCCAGTTTTTGTTCAAGAAATAATCAAGACCTGGTTTGATTGAAACTCCGAAAGAGTTGAATTTGTCTTTTGTAGAAACTGTAGCAGCTGCAGTAGAAACTTCATTCTTGTCGTTTCCGAACTCCATAGGAACTGATAACTGACCGAAGATATATAATTTCTCACCTAAAGTCCAGTACTTTCTTACGAAAGGCTCTACTACGAAAGCAGACTTAGTGAATTTATCATATCCTGCAGCAGTTTCAGTTTTGTCTGAAGAGTTTGTATAACCTACTCCAACCCCAACAGCTAGGTTAGTACCTACGAAGTAACCTACAGTAGGAACTAATTTCAATTCGTTTACTTTATTGTCTGTGTTGTTGTTTTCAGTAGAAGAATAGCTCAAAGTTCCTGATACATACGTAGTTCCTTTAGCAATCTGAGCATTAGATAAACCGAACAGTGCAATAGCACCCGCTAATAATACTTTTTTCATTTTAAAAAATTTTAATACTTTCTGAGGGCAAAATTACACTGGGTTAACGTAATATTAAAATTTGTTAATGTGATTAATATCATTGGTAAATATTAGCGATTTTCGGCTGTAAAGCGTATTAAATAAAGGCTTTTAACTTTTTTGTAAAATTTTAAATGAAAACACTCCAATTTTTCAATTGGAGTGTTAAAATTCTTATTTTTTAATATTCTTAATTTAAGAAGAAATTGGCTCCGAAGTTAACGGCTCCGAAATTAAATCTGTCGTCACCATGCCAGTAATAGCCATGATCTTTATATTTGCTTCCAATATTCTGGAATCCTAAATATAATTCAGCCTTCTTCATTTGATATCCTACTCTTGGTGCCACATATAAGCCACTATTGATATAATCTCTTGTAGAAATAGCTGCTCCCAAATCCAATCCTACAAAAAGCGGAATCTTATTGAACTTATATTTTGCAGAAGCAGCAACAGGTACAAAACCAAAATCATCCACATGATCCTTTCCGAAAAAATGAGAGTATCCGGTAGTAACCCCAATATCCAATCCTTTAGTAATGTTCCACATGTAAGCAGCATCAATACCTAATGTAACACTCGCCGCATCACTTGCATCACCTAGTGGAGCACCCACATGACCTCCTAATCTAAATCCTTCCTGTGCCTGCATTGCACCTCCCAACAGTGCAAAAGCACCCAACAATAATAGTTTTTTCATTTTTTAATAACTTTTAAATATTGAAATTAAAATCTTCTACATAAGTAGAAAATTAAAGTATCATATTATTTAATACAACGAAAAAGCGGTACAAATTTTGTACCGCTTTATATTTTTAAAGGAAAAAAATATTATTTACCTCCAAACTTAAATCCTACACCGATCTGGAAGAAGCTATTTTTTAATGTTTCGTTTCCTTCCGGGTTCTTAATAAGATTAGAAACTCCTAAGTTATATCTTGCATCAAAAAACAATCCGTTTTCCAATGTATACTCAGCACCAATAAATGGAGCAAGATTCAACGTATTAACTTCATCCTTCACGTCTTCAGTAGAACTTGTTGACTCAGAGAAAGATTGCCCCATAGCCGATCCCGATACTGTAGCAGAAACTTCTACTTTTGCAGAAGTAACGATACCTACATTAAGACCTAAACCAAAAGCTAAATTTTCAGTAGCATAATATTTTGCACTTACAGGAATCTGTACAGTTCCAAATTTCCAATCTGATTTTTGAGTTCCGGTTACAGTAACTCCCATTTCAGTATAAGAAACAGATTCTTCCTGCTTCCCTCCTAGTGGAGAATATAAAACCTCCCCTTGTACAGCAAATTTATCACTGATTTTATATTCAGCTAAAACACCCGCATAGAAAGTTGATTTTGAGTCGAACTTATAAGATTCTCCATCACCTTCTGCTTTAAGCATTGATAAAGAGTAACCAGCCTTAGGTCCGAATTTGAATTCTTGTGCATTTGCAGAAATTCCCATAACAGCTACCGCTGCAAGAAGTAAAATTTTCTTCATTGTATTAGTTTTTTTAATTAATGTGCCGCAAAACTAAGACATTTTTTGGAATTAACAAATTTTAACAAAAATAAAACTCATTTTAATCACAATTACGAATATGAACGTTTATAAAACAACGTTTTTAATGTCATTTTTTAATTTTAAAACCTATTCCAACTTGTAAAAAACTGTTTTTTAAAGTTTCAAAACCTTCTCCGTGAATGTTCTTACCTACATTATACACCCCAAAAACATATCGTGCATCTAAAAACAATCTGTCGTTAAAGTGGAACTCAGCTCCCAAAAAAGGATTGGCTTCAAAAGTTTTAACATATGTTTTAATATTTTCTGTTTCGTATAAAAGATTGGCAAAAAGTTCAAGTCCGTTATATCCGTTTGTTCTGTATTTACTTTCTGCTTCTATATTTAAAGCCAGGTTTACCCCTGCGTTGATATTCATTTTTTCGTTAAAATAATATTTAGCCATCAACGGAACATTGATCCGTCCAATGGAAATCGCATTGACTATTTTATAATCATTGAAGTCCTGATCCTGATACCAACTGTTCCGGCCTCCGACATTCGAAATACCCAACTCACCCTGCAAAGCAAAATGCGGGTCAATTTTATGTTCTAAAAAAACAGAAACATACGCTAAGATTTTTCCTTTAGATACAAAATCGGAATCAGATCCTGCATAGTCCGTTTTTAAAGTTGAACGTCCTAAACCGGTTCTGATTCCGAATGTATTTTGTTGAGCGTTTAATAAAAGCCCTGTTAAAGAGAAAAAAGCAACAGATAAAAGTCTTTTCATGGTTAAGTTTTAGATTTCCGGCAAATATATTCTCAATTTTATGAGGTTTTATAGGCCTTAACATCATTTTACCTAAACATAACTTTTAAGTAACATAAATTTAATCTTTCAGTCTTTTTTCTTCGTCATTGTAGGCTAAAATAATTTTTCTAACTACCGGGTGTCGTACCACGTCCTCTTCCGTAAGGTGTACAAATCCTATTTCCTTTACATCTTTCAGAATTCTCATCGCTTCTTTAAGCCCGGATTGTTGCTTCGGAGGCAAATCGACCTGGCTTGGATCTCCGGTGATGATAAATTTAGCATTCATCCCCATTCTGGTAAGAAACATCTTCATTTGCGAATGGGTTGTATTCTGTGCTTCATCAAGGATTACAAAGGCATCATCAAGTGTTCTTCCCCGCATGAAGGCCAATGGTGCCACTTCAATAACCTTCTTCTCTATAAAACCTTCCAGTTTTTCATGAGGAATCATATCACGAAGCGCGTCATACAGAGGCTGCAAATACGGATCGAGCTTTTCTTTAAGATCTCCGGGTAAAAAGCCTAAACTCTCACCTGCTTCTACAGCAGGCCTTGTCAGAACGATTCTTTTCACCTGCTTATCTCTCAAAGCTCTGGCCGCCAATGCTACACTGGTATACGTTTTTCCGGTTCCCGCAGGTCCGATGGCAAAAACCATATCTTTTTTCTCAGTTTCTTTTACTAATTTTTTAAGATTCGTGGTTTTAGCTTTGATAATTTTACCATTGACACCCTTTACGATAATATCCTGGTCAAAAACCAGTTGTTTTTCGTGTTCGTCTTTGATATTTAATATATTTTCAACGTCTTTAAGATCGATAGAATTGTTCTTGGAAATAAATTTTACGATATCATCAAGTTTTTGTTTAAATATATCAAGCGCTTCCTGATTTCCCATAGCAAAGATAAAGTGATCTCTACCGGTGATTTTAAGCGTTGGAAAGCTTGATTTTATTAAATTGAAATATTGGTTATTAACTCCATAGAAGATTTTCGCATCGATATCTTCCAAATCATATGTTAATTCAAACATGCAGTATTTTTATTTTTAGATTTTAAATTTAAAGTTTTTTTTCAAATTTATATCAAATTCTTTTCCATAATCTTTCGGGCATTCTTTTTATTTTAGATAAATTTGCAATACTATTATTCTACAAATTACTAATGTCAATTATTACCCTAACTTCAGATTTCGGAAATTTGGATTACAGAGTTGCCGCTGTAAAAGGCAGCATTCTTTCTCTGAATCAGAAGGTTAATATTGTTGATGTTACTCACGATATCCAGGCTTTCAACCTTATACAGACTTCGTATATTGTCAGAAATGCCTATAAACACTTTCCGAAAGGCACTATTCATATCATTTCCGTCGATAGTTTTCACCACAAATCGAGGAAAAATATTTTATACAAAGCAGATGGATCTTATTTCATCGCAGCAGATAATGGAATTTTAAGTTTAATTTTTTTTGATATTAAACCTGAAGCCATGTATGAAATCACATTAAACAACAGGTTTGACGATATCGTCAATTTCACTTCAACAGATGTTTTTGTTCCGGCGGCCGTACATCTGGCCAACGGGGGACTTCCGGAAGTGATCGGACGAAAGATCGATTCGGCCAAGCAGCTTTTATTCCCGAAACCGGTGTATAACGAGTCCGAAAAGATGATCATCGGCGAGGTTACTTATATTGATAATTTCGGAAATATAATCTCAAATATCAACAAAGATTTTTTTGAAACTCTGGGCAAAGGTTATGAGAATTTCACCATAAAATTCAGAAACTTAAGCCTTTCAAAAGTATTTTCGAGCCATACAGAAGTTGTTTCAGATTGGGAAAGAGAGACCGAATACCACGGACAGTCTGCAGCAATTTTCAATGACAGTCAGCTATTGGAGCTTACGATCTATAAGGGAAGCAAAAAAAACGGCGCAAAATCTTTATTTGGATTGAACGTTGGAGAAAATATTTACATTGAATTTTTCTAAAATTATCTATTTCATAAAAAAACCGATTTTTTTTATATATTTGTCAAAATCTAAAAATTAAAAATGGCAGAATACAAATTATTGCTTCCTTCCATGGGAGAAGGTGTTATGGAAGCGACAATTATCACTTGGTTATTCAACGAAGGCGATAATGTAAAAGAAGATGATTCCGTAGTTGAAATTGCAACAGATAAAGTAGATTCAGACGTTCCGACACCAGTTTCGGGGAAAATCGTAAAGATTTTGAAACAGAAGGACGAGGTTGCAAAAGTGGGTGAAGCCATTGCTATTTTAGAAATTGAAGGAGAAGGCGGAAACACAGCTTCTGAGGAAGCATCAACTGAAACTCCGGCTTCAGCTCCAGATTCAGAAACATTAAAAACAATCGAACAGCCTCTACAGGCAGCTGCTTCGACAGAGTTTTCGGGAGATCTTTACCTGTCTCCACTTGTAAAATCAATTGCACAGCAAGAAAATATTTCTGAAACTGAACTTAAAACTATTAAAGGAAGCGGTTTAGAAGGAAGAATTACAAAAGAAGATATATTAGCTTACGTTAACAACAGAGGAAGCCAGCCAGCTCCTCAAGCTCCGGTACAACAAGTAGCTTCTGCTCCACAGCCGGTTGCTACTTCAGCTCCAGCTGCAACAATTCCTGTTGCTGCAGGTGACGAAATCATTCCAATGGACAGAATGAGAAAAATCATCGCTGAAAACATGGTGAAAGCAAAACAAATTGCTCCACACGTAACTTCTTTCATTGAAACTGACGTTACCAACGTTGTAAAATGGAGAAACAAACATAAAGATATCTTCGAAAAACGTGAAGGTGAAAAACTGACTTTCATGCCGATTTTCGTGAAAGCTGTCGTGAAAGCGATTCAGGATTTCCCAATGATCAATGTATCTATCAACGGTGAGAACATCATTAAGAAGAAAAATATCAACATTGGTATGGCAACTGCTTTACCAGACGGGAATCTTATCGTTCCTGTAATTAAAAATGCAGATCAGTTATCCCTTTCAGGTCTTGCAAAAGCGATCAATGATTTAGCTTACAGAGCAAGAAACAAAAAATTGAGACCGGAAGATACACAAGGGGCTACTTACACAATTTCAAATGTAGGAAGCTTCGGAAATCTAATGGGAACACCTATTATTCCTCAGCCACAGGTGGCTATTCTGGCAATCGGAGCTATCGTTAAGAAACCGGCTGTTCTTGAAACTAAAGATGGTGATGTAATCGCAATCCGTCAGTTGATGTTCATGTCTCACTCTTACGATCACAGAGTAGTAGACGGATCTTTAGGAGGCATGATGCTGAAACATGTTCACGATTACCTTCAAAACTGGGATCTGAACACTGAAATTTAATTATAAATGATCATCGATAGCCCATAAATGATCTATTGTCATATTGAGCTTGTCGAAATATCTTTAAAATACAAACCTTCGAATATTTTTCGGAGGTTTTTTTTGAAACGAGCTGTAACATTTATCTAAACTTCAGACTAACCTTGTAATAAAACCTATTACCCAATTGTCTTATATAAAAATAGTAACCAGATTTATCAAAATATGAAACAAATTCTTATTGCAGCTTTAGCTCTAAATGTTTCCCCCGTAGCTTTCTCACAGCAAACCGAACAACAAAAATCGATCGATAATTATGTAAAAGAAGCTATTAAAACTAATAATATTCCAGGTTTGGCAATTGGAGTTTTAAAAGATGACAAAATAATTTTTGAAAAATATTATGGTACAGAAAATCTGGAAGACAACAAAAAAGTTGATCCCAATTCGATGTTTAGGGTCTATTCAACTTCAAAATTAATGACCAACGTCGGTATTTTTCAACTGATTGAACAGGGTAAATTATCTTTAGAAGATAATGTTTCAAAATACGTTGAAAATATACCAAAGAACTGGCAAAATGTGAAGGTGAAGAATCTTCTAACTCATTCTTCAGGAGTGCCGGATTTTGTTGCTTTCAATGATATTTTACCAGAATACTCCAGCTCTCAGGCGATTGAACGTTTGAGTAAAGAGAAAATGGATTTTACAGCAGGAAATGAATTCAGATATAATCAAACAAATTATATGCTTCTTTCGATGATTATTGAGAAAATTACAGGACAGTCTTTTGAAAACTTCATTCTAAACAATCAATTTTCTGATGTAAAAAATCAGGTTGTTTATTCATCAAATGCTCTTGAAAAAATCCCCAATCGTATTATAAAATATAATTACAATTCGGAAACGAAAAAATATGAAAAATCTAAAGATGTCGAAGGAAAAAAGGCATATCCAGGAAATGGAATTGCAATTACTCTGCCCGCTTTTTTAAAATGGAGCAGCCACCTTAGTAAGAATAATTTATTGAATCAAAAAACCAAAGAAATGATGTGGCAGCCTTTCGAATTTGGAAACAAGAAAGACATTTTTGCCTATGGCTGGGAGATTAATAAAGTGAATAATATTCCGTCATACGGATTTTCTGGCGGGAATGTAAGCGCATACAGGATTTTTCCACAAAACAATTTGACCATTATTATGATGTCTAATGGATATAATTTCTTCCCGGCACAGTATCATATGATTAATGGCATTGCAGCTATTATCGATAAAAAATTAATGGATAATTATTCTTTGGCTGAAGAATCTATTATTGCTGAATTTGCCAAACCAAACAATCAGAATGCTGAAAAAAATTATTTTAAAGTAAAATCAGAAAGTTCAAAATGGGATTTTGAAGACACTTTAAATAATATCGGTTATATCTTATTACGAAATTCAAGAATTGATGAAGCCGTTAAAGTTTTTGAACTCAATCTAAAAGAACACCCACAGTCTGCCAACGCTTTTGATAGTTTGGGAGATGGTTATTTTTCAGCTAAAAACTACAATTTATCTTTAAAAAATTATAAAAAATCCCTTGAACTGAATCCACAGAACACAAATGCTCAAAATATGATTGATCAAATAGAAAAGCTGATGAAAAAATAATTCATATTGGCAGAAATGCTTTAAAATGCAATTTTTTTATGTTGAATAAAGATTTGACACCTTTTATTAAGAAGGCAACATTCATACTAGCCTACTATTAGGAGTATACATGAAAATTAAAATCTGCATGTAATTTTCAGTGAAATTTCGAATAAATTTACCTTAAAAAAAATCAATCCCGACAGACGTTGGGATTTTTATTTGGAAATTAATCCTAAATTCTTTTACTTTTATATCCCCAAAACAAACAAATGCTGAAAATCTTTACCCTCATCCGAAGAAGCCTCAAAAAATCTTTCGATAATATCCGGAACGAACAACTGAAATACAATTTACTTCAGGCTATTCCTTTCTGGATAGGTTCTGTAATCACAGGCTTTGTGGCAGTGATGTATGCTAAAATATTTGCATGGGGCGAAAACCTGCTTCATGCGATGATGGGCTGGCATGCATGGACGATTTTTATCATAGCACCGATTGGCTTTGTCCTTTCGTGGTGGCTGGTGAAAGAATTTGCACCTAATGCTAAAGGAAGCGGAATTCCTCAGGTAATGGCTGCTGTTGAACTGGCCAACCCAAAAGAGCATACAAAAATCAGAAGTTTATTAAGTTTAAAGATCATTGTTTTTAAAATCATTTCTTCCGTGACTCTGGTCATTGGCGGAGGAGCTGTTGGCCGTGAAGGTCCCACCATTCAGATTGCAGGTTCGGTTTTCAGAAAAGTTAACGAATATCTTCCGGAATGGTGGCCGAAAATATCCAAGAAAAATATGATTATGACAGGAGCAGCGGCAGGTCTTGCGGCAGCTTTCAACACACCTCTTGGCGGAATTGTATTTGCGGTTGAGGAACTTTCAAAAACTCACATTAATTATTTCAAAACAGCCTTATTCACAGCGGTTATCATTGCAGGATTAACCGCTCAGACATTAGCTGGTTCTTATTTATACTTAGGGTATCCAAAAACGAATGATGTCTCATTAATGGTTATGTTTCCGATTATTTTAGTAGGTGGTGTTGCGGGTATTCTGGCAAGTCAGCTATCCGTTACGATGCTTAAAATGAACGACTGGAAAAAGAAAAACCTGAAAACAGACAGCGCCAATGTTGCCTTTCTGGTGATTTGTGCTCTCATCATCGCTTCCATTGCTTTCTTCATCAATAAAGAAATTTTAGGTTCGGGAAAGGAAATCATGGAGCGTGTACTCTTTACCAAGGATAAACATGAGGATTGGTATGTTCCGATTTTAAGAATGCTGGGTCCTGCCCTATCTTTTACTTCTGGTGGCGCCGGAGGTATTTTTGCTCCTGCACTTACAGCCGGAGCCAGCATCGGATCCGTAATTTCGGGGGCTATCCATTTAACTCCTAATGAAACGAATGTAGTTGTTCTTGCAGGGATGGTCGCTTTCCTTACAGGGATAACCAGAGCACCGTTTACATCAGCCATTATTGTTTTGGAAATGACCGACAGACATTCGCTGATTTTTCACTTAATGCTTGCAGGAATGGTATCCTCTATTGCTTCTATCCTGGTCAGCAGACATTCACTTTATGATCTGATTAAGGTTAATTTTTTAAAGGAAATAAGGCAGGAACATAAAGACTGAATTATTGGGGCAACGAATTTTAACTTATTGAAATAGCATAAAAATTAGCACCATAAAATTTGCTTGGATTTTAATAAATCAAAAAAACAGATTAATCTTTCTTAAGCATAATTTGTAAATCCTTCATTGCTTCCAATACATTAACTGCAGCTTCATAATCCGTCATTTTAATCACTAATTTATCTATTTCTACTTTAGATTTTTCAGTTTTATAGGTGACGATATTCAAATAGTAAACATTATTCTTTCTTGCGGAAATATTATGAAATTTAATAACCTTGCTTAAATCCCAAAAAACGTCTTCATTTAAAACTTTTCCTTTTTTATTGATAGAATTAATTTCAATCTGATCTCCCTCAAACTTCGCCTGGAGCTTTTGATGGTCATCATCTCTGTCAATTCCAAATTCATTTATTTTATTAACAATAAAATCTTTAACATCGTTGGTATTGGAATATTTTCCAAAAACCTCAGTTTTTCCATTATTATACGTTATTTGAAAAATTTCGGATCTATCAAGAGAACGCGTTGGTCCGTCGAGATTATCGAGTTCTTTATAAATGATATTAGAAGGACCTATTTCAATGATTTTAGCATCAAGCTGATGACCATTTTTCTTAGAAATTTTATCCTGACAAAAGTAGAATGTACTAAAACATAATAAAGGTAAAATATAATTCTTGTTTTTCACGGTCTTAACTCTTTTTTTAAAAGATGAGCGAAAATACAATCAAATACATTAAAACACAACAAAAAGTTGTATAGTTTATAAAATTACATTAATTTTGCACCTCGAAATAATTAACAAATTCATTTAACATTATGAACAATTACGAAACTGTTTTCATTTTAACTCCCGTTCTATCTGAGTCACAGGTGGAGGAAGCAGTGAACAAATTTGTAGATCTTATCAAAGAAAAGAATTGCGAAATCGTTGCTAAAGAAAACTGGGGATTAAAAAAATTAGCTTATCCAATCCAATTAAAAAAGAATGGGTTCTATACTTTAATCGAATTTAAAGGAGAAGGTACTGTAGTTGCTGATCTAGAATTAGCATTCAAACGTGACGAGAGAGTTATCCGTTACCTTACTACAAAATTAGACAAGCACGCTGTAGAGTACGCTATCACTAGAAGAACTAAAGTAAAAGCAGCTAAAGCTTAATTATTAACCCAATTTTTTAAAACGACAAGACATGGCAATAGATGAAATGGCTAAACAAGCCTCAGCTGGAGGAGAATCAGAAGTAAAATTCCTTACTCCACTTGATATCAATACAAAATCTGAAAAGAAATATTGTAGATTCAAAAAATTCGGAATTAAGCACGTTGATTACAAAGATGCTGATTTCTTATTACAATTTGTAAACGAGCAAGGTAAAATTTTACCAAGAAGATACACTGGAACTTCTTTGAAATACCAAAGAAAAGTTTCTGCAGCAATCAAAAGAGCAAGACACCTTGCTTTGATGCCGTACGTAGCTGACTTATTGAAATAAGCTAAAAAAATAAATAAAAGAAGAGAGCAATCTCTTCTTTTGTTGCTGAATAAATTTTAATTCTAACTTGATTTTAGATTTCAGACAACAGATTTCAGATAACAGACAATGTCTAACTTCTAACTTCTAACATCTAACTTCTAATATCTAAAAAAGGACAACAACAATGAACATTATCCTAAAAAAAGACGTAGAAAACTTAGGTCTTGAATTCGACACAGTAAACGTAAAGCCTGGTTATGCTAGAAACTTCCTAATCCCTCAAGGATTTGCACTTTTGGCTACTCCTAAAAATGTAGCAGCTCTTGAAGCTACTTTGGAGGCTAGAAAAGAAGAAGAAGCTAAATTAGTTGCTGCTGCTAACGCTGTAGTTGACCAATTGAAGAAAACTTCTGTTACTATTCCTGCAAAAGTAGGTTCTGGTGATAAATTATTCGGATCTATCAATAATGCAGATCTTTCTGCTGCTCTTGCTAAAGCTGGAGTTTCTGTAGAGAAGAAATATATCAAAATCCCTGGTAACACAATTAAGAGAACTGGTAAAGTAACTGCTAACATCAGATTACACAGAAATGTTGAGTACAACTTCGAATTCGACATCGTATCTGACGCACCGGTAGAAGCTCCTAAACCAGCTGCTCCTAAAGCTAAAGTTGCTGTAGAAGAAACTCCTTCTGAAGAAGCTTAAGATTCTAAAGAGATTTTCTCAAATATATAAACCACTTCGTTTGAAGTGGTTTTTTGCTTTTGTATGTCGTCATTGCGAGGAGCATAGCGACGAAGCAATCTTTAAAAATAAACTATTACTATATTAAACTTTTACATCCAATTTGTCATTCCGTAGGAATCTAGACTCTTTTTGTAGGGGCCTAATGATAAAAATTATTGTTGAAATTCTTTCAGAATGACAAACTTCATGGAAATCCAATTATTGAGCTAATTTTATTTTGAGATTGCTTCCCCAAAATACTCTAAAAATACTTCCACTCACCTATTTCCTTTCAGTTTCTGCTGATATTCACTCGGAGCAACCCCAATTACCTTTTTAAAAATATTACTGAAAGATGAAAGGCTGTTATATCCCACCATCATGGCAATTTCGTACATATTATACTTTCCCTCAATCATTAATTCCAACGAACGTGTAATTCTTAATGACCGCAAAAAACGCACGTAATTCATCCCCAGCATCTCTTTAAATTTTCTTGAAAGGGTTCTTGTGCTCATCCCGAATTCTTTAGCCGTAGACTCTATACTTAAAGGCTTTTCAAGGTTCGCATGAATGTATTGTGCGATCTTTAACAGGGTTTCATCATTAGGAAAAGGATGCTGAACAGGAAATGCCAGTTTTTTATCACGCTTTTCAGGCAGAATCCCCTTTAATGCTTTGAGAAAATAATATCTGGCGCCATCATTTTTTGTGATTTTCCCATCCCAGTCTTTTGTATATAAAATCATCTCTCTCAATAAATGACTGACCGAATAGATATTAATTTCATCAAAAAAGCCACTTTCATTATCCTCTTTTTTAAAATAAAAGTTATATAAATCTACTTTCGGACTGGTAGAAAAAATATAATGAGGCGTTCCTGCAGGAATCCACATGAAACATCTTGCTGGTAAATACCAGTGTTTCAAATCAGTAAAAATATGCACAATACCGCCTTCTGCGTATACTAATTGTGCAGAACTGTGATGATGAATCTCAGTTTTTACACTTCCTGTAAGAACATGATAAACATAAAATTCAGCATCAATTTCTTCAACGGCTCCAAAATGACTGTCATTCATAAAATAAAGGTAAGAAGAAAATTTCAATTTGGCGTAAATGAGCAAATCTTTTTCTGTTTTCACAAATCGTGTCCCTATATGGGCATCGTAACTTTGCAACATCAAAATCAATTTAGCAAAAAACCTTTAATAAATTTATGAAAATGATATTTGACGCACACAGATATCACTGTATTGCGTTGTGCTTATTACTGATAAGCAACCTTTTACACTCACAGATGATAGATTTTCAACATCTCAGCCTACAACAGGCAGTTGAGATCGGATTAAAAAACAATAAAAAAATTCAGATCAGTCATTTGAAAAATGAAATGTCCGAGACCAAAGAGAAAGACCTCAAAATGGAAAAACTTCCGGATATTGAATTCCATACAAGCTACAATCAGGTTTCGAATCTTTTTCAGCACGAAAATGGCGTATTTGGAAAAGCGACAAAATATGATGTAATCAATGGAATGTATGATTTTACCCTTTCTGCTTCCATTCCCGTTTATATGGGCGGAAAGATCAAAAATACCGAAAAGAAAGCAGCCATTGACACTGAAATTTCTTCATTGAAAACACATTTGGACGAGAGACAGTTAACGATGGAAATCATCACTGCTTTTCTTCAGATTCACCATTTAAAAGAACAGCAAGGTTTGATTAATGATAAAATGAAAGAAGATTCTGTCAATATCAAACAGGTGAAATCCTTAAAAGCCAATGGTGTTGTCACGGTAAATGAAGTACTGAGAACATCTTTACAGCTTTCCAATCACAAAATGAGCTGGACAGAACTGGATAACGATGTACAGATCGCCGAACATAAGCTGAAAACCATTCTGTCACTTCCCGAAATTCAGGAAATGCACGTTGATACCGAAGATTTAATTTCAGAAAAAGCGGAAATCCCTTATGTAAATGAGCTAACGGAAACTGCTTTACACAAAAATGAATCTGTTGAAATGGCGACCAAAAATCTTTCGTTGAAAGAACTTGATCAAAAAATTACAAAAGCTAATTATTTACCGAAAATTACAGCTGGTGGAGAATATTTTTTAAAATATCCGAACATGATGTTTTTTCCACCCGAGCCTTATGCCTACCGTTTAGGAATGATTGGAGTCAACCTTACCTATCCTATCGAAAGTTTGTATAAAAATAAATACAAAATGCAGGAAGCAAAGGAAAATATTAACCTGGCTACATTACAGATCGAGGAAAATGAAGAAAACATCAGACATAATGTATATGAAGCTTATAAAAAGTTTGAAGAAACAGACCAGAAGGTAAAAATTGCAGAAGAAGCAATTACTCAGGCAAAGGAAAACTACCGCATTGTAAGAACAAAATATGCGAATAAACTAAGCTTAATCACAGAATTAATCGATGCTGACAATGCTTATCTGGAAGCTCAATCCAATCTTATTTCCGTAAAAATAAACAGACAACTTAAATATTATCAACTCCAATACACGATTGGAAACCTGTAAAAACTATGGCACAGAAGCAATTAACACGAAAGGAAAAAAGAATCAACAAAACGATTACTTTATTGGCGTGGATCCTTATTATCAGTGGGATTACGGGAATGGTAAGCTTTTATCTTTTCTCCAGAAAAAATGTTACGACCAACGATGCGCAAATCGAACAATATATTACGCCTGTTTCAAGTAAAGTTTCGGGTTTCATTAAAATAATTAAGTTTAACGAAAATCAGTTTGTTCACAAAGGCGATACTCTGATTGTGATTGATAATCGTGAATTCGTCAATCAGGTGAAAATGGCTGAAGCCAGTCTTCATGCGAATTCTGAGAATATTAATACCATTGAAAGCGGAGTAAATACAAAAGCAAGTGATACAAAAATCATCGACGCCAAAATCGCTTCTGCCAGAATCGATATATGGAGAACCGAACAGGATTTTAAAAGATATAAAAATCTTGTTTCAGAAGATGCTGCAACTGAGCAACAGTTTGAAAACGTAAAAGCCTCTTACGAACAGGCAAAAGCTAACCTTTTAGCTTTGGAACAGCAGAAAAATGCTGTGAGAGCAAGCGTAAACGAACAGGAAACAAAAGTAGCTCCGGTAAAAAGCCAGATCCAGCAAAGCTCAGCAAGTTTGAACAATGCTAAGCTTTTCCTATCCTACACAGTGGTTACAGCGCCTTACGACGGTTGGGTCGGTAAGAAAACGATTCAGGAAGGTCAGTTGATTAAAGAAGGTCAGGCTCTGGTTCAGATTGTAAGCAAAGAAAAATGGATCATTGCCAATTATAAAGAAACCCAGTTGGGGCAAATCGACCAGAATCAAGAAGTTATCATCACAGCAGATGCTTATCCTGACGTAGAATTCAAAGGTAAAATCGTTTCTGTTTCGCCCGCTTCAGGCTCCCAGTTTTCGTTAGTAAAACCAGACAATGCAACGGGAAATTTCGTTAAAATCGAACAAAGATTTCCTGTAAAAATTATTCTTGATCATAATCAAAATAATGAAAAGCTACTTTCCGGCATGAATGTTCTGGTGAGTGCAAAAAAGATATAGAGTTTGAGAACAGGGGAATTTGAGCGTTTTTAGCCGTTAGATGTATGTAAAAGATTTAAATTTTTCGAATTCCTTTTTCTCAAGTTTAAAACAACCAATTAAATTATTTTTTTAGCGAAAAGGCAAAACCGCAAAATCGCGAATTTGCAGATTTTTTCTTGAGCATATTTGCCATTTTACCTTTTACTTTTTTTACACCTTTGCCCTTTTGTCTTTTCGCATTTTTTTAAGTAAACTATTAGCTAATTACTGAATAGAAACTCACGTCACTTCGAGTAGATTTTTGAAAAAAATCGTATCGAGAAGTTCAATCGAATCACAAGGTTCCCGATACATTTTTCTTCATTTCATTACGAAAAGCACCCGAACTGACGAAAATTTTATTAAATCATTCTCAAATTAACTAGTAATCTAATTTACTTTTTATGTATAATAGTTATGCAGCACAATACAGTTTATCATAAATGGGTACCACAATGGCTGAAACTGCCACTTCTTATTCTGGCATTGTTTCCCCACCTGATGTTGTTGTCGCTTTTGCACTCCAATAGCGCCTTCACGTCTTCTTTTATGGATGTAGATTCAGACGACATCCAATACTTAATGATTTTGATGTACGGGACATTTGTGGTTACCCTTTTAGTTATACAGCGGTTTATGGCCTACTTCAGTGTGAAATACTACACATTGCTGATGTCTTCCGTTTCCATCCTCATTCTTTACGGACTTTCGGTGACGAGTGATTATCATATTATTTTGGTGATCCGTTTTCTGGAAGGTGTTTTCGGTGTATTGGAGGGCGCCATTTTTTTACCGTTGATTATTGCCGAACTCAAGACCAGACATGCCAAAGAAATCGCTTACACATTCATGTATACGATTATTCTTACAGGTGGAACATTGACGACTTCTTTAATGAAATCCAGCATTGAAGATTACGATTTTAAACATATGATCTTAATGATGGTCTATTTCCATGTTTTTGTTTTGATCATTGCCTTTGCTATTTTCAATAAAAACAGATTTTTTCCTAAAAAACCTTTGTATCAGTTAGATATTACAAGCTGGTTTCTCCTTTGGGTCTGTCTTCAGGCAGGTGGATACGCTTTGATTTATGGCAAAAGACTGATGTGGTTTGAATCTGATATTATTATTTTCTGTTTTCTTATTTTCTTGATTTTTGGAGGATTATTTATGTTAAAACAAAGAAATCAGCCTCGTCCTTTTTTTCATTTTGAAGTTTTCAGTTCTAAGAATTTGATTGCAGGAGTCATTCTTTTTTTTATTTTCTATATTCTGAGATCATCTATCAATAACGTTTACAGCATCATGGCAACAGTCTGGAAATGGCCCTGGGATTATATTGTCGAAATTCAATACTGGAATGTTGCAGGGAGCATTTTGGGCGTTTTTCTGTCTGCATTATGTATTACAAAAGGAGCATCTTCAAGATTGGTTTTCTTCACCGGATTCCTCATCCTGGCAATTGATTGCGCGTGGTTCACCTATACTTTTTATCCCGACACTACCCTTCAGATGATCTGTCCGCCGTTATTTCTTCAGGGCCTTGGACAGGGGTTGCTGTTTACACCTCTGGTATTCTTTTTAATTGCAGGAACGCCCGAGCAATACGTTTCCAATGCAACCGCAGTCGGTACTGCAACCAGATTCTGGACAACTGCTATCGGATATGCTTTAATGCAAAACCTGATGTTATTTTTAACACTAAAACATTCGGACACTTTAAGCTCAAATTTCACAGACACCAATCCAGTTTTTTATTCACAATGGAGTCAGATTTTTGGGGCAAATATGGCTAAACTTCCTGTCAATGAATCATTATCCATGACGGCAGGAGCTTTTAAAACAAAAATTAATGCACAGGCAATTCTTCTCTCCAATATGGAAATTTTCACGGGATTATTTTGGCTGGCTTTAGTTACTGCTTTTGTGGTTTTGTTATACCATCCTGTAAAAATTGCCGTCAGAAATATTATGTAAGTTTTGGTTGGAAGCTTGGTGATGGAAGCCGGAGGTAAATGAGCCCTTCTAAAACTCTTTATACTTCCAGCCACAACTCACTCGCCCCAGAATGTCCAGACCGAACCATTAAAAACAGCGAGTTGTTTTTTCACCGTATCATAAACCATCATTCCTGCGGAAGGAGAAATGATATTGAGATGCGGACTGGCAATTTTAGGCAAAATCATGGCTTTGTCATTGTCTTCCAGTACCAGAATTCCTGAAGTTGCAGTTGGTACCCCGATAGACATTTTTGCCATAGAATTTTCAGTCAAAGCATCCTGCAGGCCTGTGTCGGCAATTCCTGTGGCATCTACCGAAAGATCCTCCCAGATGTTATTCTGATAGACTTTAACTTTCTTATCGGAGGCGTCAAAGATTAAGGTGCCGTTCACAGGATTTTGAATTCCCGATGTATCTGTAACCCATGGAAGAACAATTCCTTTGTTTTCTGTTCCGAATTCCAATGAGGAAGATGCAGATTCCAACGTTGTTTTTCCAATAGCAACCTGTGAATATAAACTTCCGGAAATCATTATTATCAATGTAAAAAATCCTTTTTTCATTTCAATCGAATTTTAAAATTAATCGGGACATGTCTGATTATTAAAGCATCTCCACCCCGCAGATGTCCCGTCAATATTTACTTGCAAACAGTTTTGACTCGTATTGTAAACGATCATTCCTTCTTTAAGATTCGCCACAGGAATTACAGAAACCTGCGTATCGCTCAATCGGTTTAAAACAAAACCTTTCGTTTTTGATTCAAGAACAATCCAGCCTCCTTTTCTTACACCCGGCCAGTTGCTATCACCACTTTCAGCTCTTCCCAGCGAAGTTATTCCCAGATTAGAAGAAACCACCGTTCCTGTCGTTACAGCTGGCTTATAACATGCTGTAACTCCAGGAACAGTTATTGTTACAACTGCTGTATCACAATTAGAAGGATTTGCCTGTTGACAAATCTGATAATCTAATGTATATGTTCCTGCCGGTGTTCCCGGTAAAACCTCTACATGACCGTCATTAATATTCAAATTTATATTAGAATTTGACGTTGAAAGCTGAGACATAATAACATTGGTAATGGTCGCCGGAGCCCCGTCATAAGTTTCAAAATCATTATCCAGAACAATCCCTGCAGAAGAACTTCCTGATGAAATCGTGTAAGAATCATCAACAGCCATGGGGGGAAGTTCCCCATTAATTGTCGGACAAAATCCGGGAGTGAATATAAGAGGGGCACTGCAGCTATTCGTCGAAGTACAGTCATAAGTAACATTGGCAAGAAAAGAAGGATTGCTGTTCATAAATACCGTACTTGGATCGGAAACGCCCGTTGTTCTTTTAAAATCCAGATTGGGACCTATGACCGCATTATTCACCTGAATTGCATTCTGAACTTCAATATAGCCTTTTTTAGAAGAAGAACTGGGACCGTGGAATGCGGCATTTCCACCTTGATATTGATTAATCGAAATTTTTCCTTCATTATAAATGACAGCATCTGCGGGCGCATTATTCATATTTCCGGTTGAAGTAAAAAGTCCGAAATTGTAAATCTCACTGGAATTTCCAGACATATTGATATCGCCTGCCACTGTAAAAAATCCGGTGTTGTAAATTGCTCCGCCATTAATATTAAATCCACTGTTGGAAACGATGGTTCCGCAGTTGATATAAACACTGTTTTCATTATTACTGTAATTTCCCGTCAGCTGGATCAGGCCGCCTGCTTCATTTCTGAATTTTGTCACAGCAGAATTGCTCATATTTAAGTTTCCGTTAATGGTCAGGCTTCCATAATTATCAATGGTATTATTGGTATTATCTCCAAACTGAAGTACTCCCAACTGGACAGTTCCTTCATTTAAAATGGTATTTTGCTGACCTTCCATGGTAAAATTTCCGTTTCCCGATCCTACAGATACTTCGCCACTGCTGTAAACATGTACATTCAGATCCGCAACCGTTGTCACAGCCTGATTGAAATGCAGCGTACCATGTACATCAAAATAGTTCATGGCGTTATTAACTCCTGAAATATTATTCTGAAATTCCACCGTCACTCCGGCATTGATACAAATCCTTACATTTTGTCCGAATGTCGGATTATTAAATGTCATATCCGATGTAAAACATATGGTGGAATTATCAGGAAAATGATAATTTGGATCTGTAGGATTAGTAACTGTACAGCTTGTACATTGAGATTGTAAGACATAACTTATCAGCAGAAAAGTTAGGAGTAGAATTTTTCTCATCTTAATAATTTGGCGAAATAAAACTACAAACTTTTTTTTCACAAAACAATGATATAAGATATATTTTTTACTATTCTTAGTATATTATTTATTCGAAATAGAAATTATGGTAAGTTTATTGTTAATATTTTACACATCAAAGACAACACGCATTTACCGCATAATTCAGAAAATTAAATTATGGAAATTCAGGAAGTTATATTAAGTCAAAAAGAGTTTTTTAAGACCCAGCAAACAAAAAACCTTAAGTTTCGCAAGATGTATCTTGAAAAGCTGAAAGGGCTTATCATAAAAAATGAAAATCTTTTATATGAAGCCATTTATAAAGATTTCGGCAAGTCAAAGTTTGATACTTTTACGACAGAAATCTCTTTTATTCTAAATGATATCGATTATTATCTGAAAAATCTAAAATCACTTTCCAAGCCTAAGAAAATACGAACCAATCTTGCCAATCAAATCGGAAAAAGCAGAATTCATCCCGAACCATTGGGAAACATTCTCGTTATCGGAGCCTGGAATTATCCATATCAACTCTCCTTTTCCCCTGTCATTGCTGCTTTGGCAGCCGGAAATTGCTGTATTTTAAAGCCTAGTGAAATTGCAGAAAATACAATGAAAGCGATGTCCAAAATCATCAATGAGCACTTTCCTCCGGAATATTTATATGTTTATGAAGGGGGAATTGATGAAACAACCGAGTTGCTGAAATTAAAGTTTGATAAAATATTTTTTACAGGAAGTACAAAAGTCGGAAAAATAGTTTACAAAGCTGCTGCGGAAAACCTTACGCCTGTTGCTTTAGAATTAGGAGGAAAATCTCCTGCAATTATTACCAAAGATGCCCATCTTGAAGTTGCTGCCAAAAGAATTGTCTGGGGTAAGTTTTTAAATGCCGGGCAAACCTGTGTAGCTCCAGACTACTTACTCGTTGAAGAATCTGTTCAGGAACAGTTTTTGGAAACGCTCAGAAGCTATATCAAAGAATTCAGTTATCAACCCGATGCTGAACAGTATACCAAAATTATTAATCAAAGTAACTTTGAACGTCTGATCAGATTAATTGATAAAAATAAAATATACTTTGGAGGAAAGTTCGATAAAGAAAAATTATATATTGAACCGACGGTTTTAACAAATATTAATTGGAGTGATGAAGTAATGCGCGAAGAAATTTTCGGACCCATTCTACCCGTGCTTTCTTTTAAAAATTTCAATCTTGCATTAAATGAAGTTCTGGAACTTGAAAAACCTCTTGCAGCCTATTTATTCACCAATAATTCTGAAGAAAAGGAAAATTTCACAAATAAACTGTCTTTTGGTGGTGGCTGTATCAATGATGTGATCATGCATTTAGGAAATGACAATCTTCCGTTTGGAGGAGTCGGAAACTCCGGAATTGGAAATTATCATGGTAGATTTGGCTTTGAAACATTTTCTCACCAAAAATCGATTCTGGAAAAAGCAACCTGGGGCGAACCGAACATAAAATATCCTCCTTATTCCGAAAATAAATTAAAATGGATTAAAAGATTTCTTTAAAATAAAAAACCGAGAAAATTTCTCGGTTTCTATTTTTATGATTTCGGAGCCCATTCGTTAAAGAACTCTTTCACTTTTTCAAGGCTATATCCCTTTCCTTCTTCCAAAACATCACTTTTCTGCACATGAATCATTTTTCCATCTTTATCTAAAACGATAAATACCGGATATCCAAATTTTTCACCAGGATTACCATATTGAGCGAAAATCTTCTCATTTTTATTCTCCGGAGAGAAATTTAAATGATAGTAAAGGTAATTTTTATCAACAATTTCCTTCAGCTCAGGAGTGGTCTGTACATATTGGTTAAATCGAAGACACCAGATACACCAGTTCCCTCCAGCCTGAATCATAACATTTTTACCTTCCTTTTTAGCCTGAGCTACCAATTTATTGATATCAGCTTCAGCGTTCGCTTTAGGATCATAAGGTTTCGGTAATTTGGCTTTCTCCTCCGCTGATTTCTTTTTTGCCTCTGCATCAGACTCTGCTTTTGTAATTAAAGCTTTTGAGCTTTTAGCCTTGTCTGCCGATGTATTGGGTACTTTTTGAGAAAAAGCCAGAAAGCTTAACCCCAAAAATGCTATTAACGATACTTTTTTCATAATATAAAAATAAAAAAATAATACTTATTCCAAGCAAAAATAGAACCATAATTTTATTATGTGTAAATTTGCGTGTTTTATGAATTTTCTGATCAAAATATTATACTTAATCTCTAAGCTGCCTCTGAAAATATTATATATTTTTTCAGATATTATCTTCTTTCTAAACTACTATATGGTAGGTTATAGAAAAAAAGTGATCACGCAGAACTTACAAAATTCCTTTCCGGAAAAATCTGAAGAAGAAATCCGTGAAATACGGAAAAAGTTTTATCTCAACTTTTCAGATTATCTGGTAGAAACCATAAAGTCCTTCAGCATCAGTGAAACTGAAGCCAGAGTAAGAATGCAGCACATTAATCAGGATTTGTTTCATGAAATACAGAAAGAAGGTAAAAATATTATTTTATTGGCCGGACATGTGTTCAATTGGGAATGGATCAATGCTTTAGCCAGAATTGTTCCTCAGGAACACTGCCATCCTGTTTACAGAAAAGTAAACAGTGACTTCTGGGAAAACCAGATGAAGAAAGTCCGTAATAAATTCGGAAATGAAGCACTGGAAGCCAATGAAGTCATTCTTAATATTTTCAGATCTAAAAATGACGGAAATTCAATTTACATGTTTGTTGCCGATCAGACTCCACATTCATCACATGTTAATTACGGTTTGGAATTCCTTAACCAGAGAACACCTGTTTTCATAGGTTATGACAAGCTGGCCACACGAATGGATCTTGCATTCATTTACTGTGAAATGAAAAAGGTAAAGCGTGGATTCTATCAGGTAAATTACCACAGAATTTATCCTGACGGAGAAAAATTTGCAGAAAATGAAGTCGTTAAAAAATTCCATAAGCTGTTAGAAAACACCTTACATAAAAGGCCTGACAATTATCTTTGGTCACATAGAAAATGGAAATATCAGGACTCTATAAAAAATTACGATTCTGAAAAAAAATAGATCAACATGTCGAAAAAAATAGCCGTGGCCATTTTAAACTGGAATGGCAGAAGCTGGCTTGAGAAATTTTTGCCCAGTGTCATTCAGTTTTCCCCAAACGCCGATATTTACGTCATTGATAATTTTTCTACAGATGATTCGGTAGAATTTTTACAGACTCATTTTTCTACTGTAAGAATAATCAAGAATGATAAAAATTACGGTTTTGCAGGCGGTTACAATGAAGGATTAAAAAAAATAAATCATGAATTCTACTGTCTGTTGAATTCCGATGTAGAAGTGACAGAAAACTGGATCGATCCCATTTTGAATTTATTTGAAAAAGACTCTTCCATCGCAGCGGTTCAGCCTAAAATTTTATCTTTTGACAACAAGAATTATTTCGAATTTGCAGGCGCTGCAGGCGGAATGATTGATAATCTTGGCTATCCATATTGCAGAGGGCGTATTTTCGATGATGTGGAAGAAGATAAAGGGCAATATAATGATGAAACAGAGATTTTCTGGGCTTCGGGATGCAGTTTATTTATTCGTTCAAAGGATTTTTGGGAACAAAATGGTTTTGATAAAAGATTTTTTGCGCATCAGGAAGAAATTGATCTTTGCTGGCGATTAATCAATTCAGGAAAAAAGATATTTTATACCGGAAAATCAACCGTATACCATGTAGGCGGCGGAACACTGAATAAACAAAGTGCTCAAAAAACCTATCTGAATATCCGGAATAATCTTTCAATGATGTTGAAAAACCTACCCTTTCCCAAGTTAGTCGGATTAATATTTTTCAGATTGTGCCTGGATGGTATTGCAGGAATTTATTTCGGGCTTAAACAAGGTTTCCCTCATCTTTGGGCCGTGGTAAGAGCTCATTTTGGATTTTATGCTCAGGCATCGGGAACTTGGAAGCTTCGTCAGAATCAACAAAAGAATCATTTCTATCAAACCAAATGGTTGATTTTTAAACATTTTTTATAATAGACATGAATTTAGTCTTTGATACCTATTATTTTGATGAGAACAAGGCCAATACCATTTGTCTGGTCTTCGAAAACTGGGAATCAGCTCATCCTGATTTTGAATTCTCTGAAATAAAAGAAGGCGTGGAGGAATACATCCCCGGACAGTTTTATAAAAGAGAACTTCCCTGCATTATAAGTCTTTTAGAGAAGATTAAAACTCAGATTCAAGATATTTCATGTATTGTCATTGATGGTTTTGTTTATCTGGATGATCATATGAAACCCGGATTAGGAAAACATTTATATGATCAGCTAAACGGTAATATTCCTGTAATAGGCGTTGCTAAAACAAATTTTGCAACGGTAGAAAAATATAAATTACCCCTGAAAAGAGGAAACAGTGAAAATCCTTTGTATATTTCAAGTGTAGGAATTGAAATGAATACCGCATACGATTTGATCAGAAAAATGAACGGAACCTTTAGAATTCCTACCCTTCTAAAGAAAGTGGACACTTTAACCAGACAAATAAATTAAATGGATTTTTGCGCAATAGATTTTGAAACTGCTACTCATGACCGCAGCTCAGCATGTGAGCTAGGAATCTGTATGGTGCAAGATTCTAAAATCGTGGAAACTAAAACCTGGCTAATAAAACCTCCGAGTTTTCCGTATTTCAATAAATTTAATGTTGCAGTACACGGTATTCAACCGGATGATGTTAAAGATTCTCCATCTTTTGATGAGATCTGGTATGAAGTAGAAGAAATGATGTATGGAACTCTTATGATCGCCCACAATGCTAGTTTTGATGCGGGAGTTTTAAGAGGATGTCTTGATCATTACGGAATGTTTAAACCTAATTTAAATTATCTATGCAGCATTCAGCTTGCAAAGAAATCATGGAATTACCTTCCGAAATATGGTTTAAAACATCTTGCAGAATATCATCAAATTCAGTTTAAGCATCACCGGGCCGGAGATGACGCTGAGGCATGTGCAAAGATTTCTCTATTGGCTTTTGAAAAATTGTTTCTCACAAGCAATGAAGAAGTACAAGAGTATATGAAGTTGAAAATAAAAAAACTTTAGATTTAAAGTATAGCTGCAGCTATTTTTGGTTTAATTACTCAAAACTTCTGACAATAAATTAAACTTAGGGATATCTATTTCGAAACTTTCCTGGGTTTCCATGTTTTTAACAAGGTATTTTCCACTCATATTTCCCACTCCTGAACGAAGCATTACATTCGAAAAATAAGCAAAATTTTCACCTACTGGAATTTCCGGTGTCAATCCGATCACTCCATCACCAATTATTTCTGTATATCCGAAGCCAACATCGAAAATCAACCATTTTCTTTTAAGAACTTTTATAGGAAAACTTCCATCATTTTCGATGGTAATGTTGTATTTGAAAACGTATCTGTTTTCAGACGGATAACTGTTTTTACTATCATATTCAGGTATAACTGAAACTTTGATATTTGAGGTCATTTTTGAGAACATCATTTTAGTATTTTCTAAATAAATACAAAAATCTCGCCTTTTTGAGGCGAGATTAGAAATTTATATTATAATTTTCTTAAAAATTATAATCCAAGACCTTTTCTTTCGTCTCCTCCCATTAAAATTTCAACAGGGTTGTCGATTGCTTCTTTTACTGCAACAAGGAATCCTACAGACTCTTTTCCGTCAATGATTCTGTGGTCATAAGACATTGCAACATACATCATTGGACGAATTACTACCTGCCCGTCAACCGCAACCGGTCTCTGGATAATATTGTGCATACCTAAGATCGCAGACTGAGGAGGGTTGATAATCGGTGTAGACAACATTGATCCGAAAGTACCACCGTTTGTAATCGTGAAAGTACCACCAGTCATTTCGTCAACCGTAATTTTCCCGTCTCTTACTTTGATTGCTAAATCTTTGATGTTGGCTTCAACACTGTTGAAAGACATATTTTCAGCATTTCTCAATACGGGAACCATTAATCCTTTAGGACCTGAAACGGCAATTGAAATATCGCAGAAATCATAGTTTACTTTGAAATCTCCGTCAATTGATGCATTCACATCCGGATATAATTGTAATGCTCTTGTAACCGCTTTCGTAAAGAAAGACATGAAACCAAGTCCTACTCCGTGCTTTTGAGCAAATTCTTCTTTATATTGTTTTCTTAGTCTAAAGATCTCAGACATGTCAACTTCGTTGAAAGTAGTTAACATGGCTGTTTCGTTTTTCACAGAAACTAATCTCTGAGCGATTTTTCTTCTAAGAACTGAAAGTTTAGTTGTTGTTGTAGATCTAGAACCTGTAGCCGTTAAAGAGTTTCCTCCCATTGCAGGTACAGCAGCCAATTCAGCATCAGATTTAGAGATTCTTCCGTCTCTTCCAGATCCTGAAACCTGAGAAGCATCGATGCCTTTTTCGTCTAGAATTTTCTTGGCAGCAGGAGATGGAGCTCCCGTAGCATATGTCTGAGTCGCAGCAGCAGGTTTCGGAGCTTCTTGCTTAACCGGTTCAGCCGCTTTTGGAGCCTCTTCCTGTTTTGGAGCTTCAGCAGCAGGAGCTGCGCTACCTGCAGGTTTTGCAGCATCTCTATCAATTAAACAAACCACCTGACCTACTTGCACTACATCACCTTCTTCTGCTTTAAGAGTAATAACTCCACTTTCTTCAGCAGGCAATTCAAGTGTTGCTTTGTCTGAATCTACTTCAGCAATCGGCTGGTCTTTTTCTACGTAATCACCATCCTTTACAAGCCAAGTAGCAATTTCAACTTCTGTAATTGATTCGCCCGGCGAAGGAACTTTCATTTCTAAAACTGACATATCGTATTTTTTATTTTTTAAATGATTATTATTTCTTTTTTAGACTTTAAGAAACTAGATGATAGAAAAGACTTTTCTAACCTCTAGTTTCTAACTTCTATTTTTAATTAAGCTGTTACAGGTCTTTTTACAGGTGCATCGTTCGTATCGAATACTCTGTTGATTACTGCATTTTGATTTTTTTCAAACATTTTATGACTTCCAGGAGCCGGAGCACCACTTGGTACCGGAGCAACTACCTGAATTCCTGTATCTCTGAAATTTCTTAAAATATAAGACCATGCTCCCATGTTTTCAGGTTCTTCCTGAGCCCAAATAAGCTGCTTTTTGTTTTCATATTTATTGAAGATCGCTTCAATTGCATCATTCTGAAGCGGATACAGCTGTTCGAATCTTACTAAAGCGATATTTTCAGCATTTAATTCTTCTTTTTTAGCTAATAATTCAAAGTATAATTTACCTGAACAAAGCACTACTTTTTCTACTTTTTTAGCATCAGCACTCGGATCGTCTAAAATAGGCTGGAAACCTCCTGTTGCGAAATCTTCCAGTGGAGAAACCACTTTCGGATGTCTTAACAATGATTTTGGACTCATCACGATCAATGGTTTTCTGAATGACCATTTCAGCTGTCTTCTCAACAAGTGGAAATAATTGGCTGGTGAAGTGATATTTGCCACTACCATATTTTCATTTGCACAAAGCGTTAAGAATCTCTCCAATCTTGCTGAAGAGTGTTCTGCGCCCTGACCTTCAGATCCGTGAGGCAATAGCATTACCAAACCATCCTGAATTTTCCATTTTTCTTCTGCAGCAGCTAAGTATTGATCAACAATAATCTGAGCACCGTTAACGAAGTCTCCGAACTGAGCTTCCCAAATTGTCAATGTATTTGGAGATGCCATTGCATATCCGTAATCAAAACCTAAAACACCGTATTCTGAAAGGTGAGAATTGAAAACATCAAATCTTGTTTCAGAAACATGTCTTAACGGGATATATTCTTCTTCCGTGTCTTCTGTTTTTACCACAGCATGTCTGTGAGAGAATGTTCCTCTCTCTACATCTTCTCCGGAAATTCTGATGTTGTGACCTTCAGTAAGCAAGGTTGCATATGCCAGCCATTCTCCTAATGCCCAATCCAAAGAGTTTCCTTCGATTGCTTTGATACGGTTTTCAAAAAGTCTTGTAATTTTGTTGATAAACTTTTTATCAGCAGGAAGAGTTGACATTTTAATAGCCAGTTCTTTCAGTTTCGCTAAGTCATATTTAGTATCAACAGGCAATTGAACAGCTCCTCTTTTTCCTATCGGATAGTTGGTCCAGTCTTCTGCCATGAAAACGTCCATTACGTTTTTCTCAATTTCTTTAGAAGCATCAAAGTCTTTATCTAAAAGACCTTTGAAATCAGCTTCCATTTTAGCAATAACATCATTTGAAGTGATGCTGTCCTTCAATAGTTTATCTTTATAAATTTCTCTTGGATTCGGGTGCTTAGAAATTAATTTATATAAGTTAGGCTGAGTGAATCTTGGTTCATCCCCTTCGTTATGACCATATTTTCTGTATCCTAACAGATCGATATAAACATCTTTTCCAAACTTGGCTCTGAAATCAGCCGCAAAATGAATAGCATGAACTACAGCTTCTGCATCGTCAGCATTAACGTGCATTACAGGAGATTCTGTAACTTTAGCAATATCTGTACAATATGTTGAAGATCTTGCGTCCATATAGTTGGTTGTAAATGAAACCTGGTTATTCACCACAATATGAACGGTACCTCCCGTTCTGTATCCTTCCAATGTCATCATCTGAGCAACTTCGTAAGCAATACCCTGACCTGCTAATGCACCGTCTCCGTGAATAACGATCGGTAATATTTTAGAAGCATCCCCTTTATACTTATCATCTACTTTTGCACGGCAAATCCCTTCTACAAGAGCAGCTACGGTTTCTAAGTGAGATGGGTTCGGAGTTAAGTTGATAGAAACTTCTTCTCCTGAAGCTGTTTTTATTTTTTTAGATGATCCCAAGTGATATTTTACGTCACCGGAGAATACATCTTCTTCAAATTCTTTACCTTCAAATTCTGAGAAAATCTGTTTGTAAGACTTTCCGAAAATATTGGTCAATACATTCAGTCTTCCTCTGTGAGCCATTCCTAATACAACCTCATCAACTCCCAACTGTGAAGATCTTGAAATCAACTGATCCAAAGCAGGAATCAAAGTTTCACCACCTTCTAATGAGAATCTTTTCTGGCCAACAAATTTTGTATGCAGATAATTTTCAAAAGCTACAGCCTGATTTAATTTAAGTAAAATCTCGGTTTTTTCATTTGCGGAAAGACTTGGATGGTTTTCGTTTACCTGCAACCATTTTTTGATGAAGTCTTTTTCTTCAACATTGTTGATGTATGTATATTCAACACCAATAGAATCACAGTAAATGTTTTCAAGGTGCTTGATCAGTTCCTGTAAAGTTGCAGGCTCTTTCATACCTGTTTCAACAGCACAGTTGAATTTTGTGTTTAAATCTGACTTATCAAGACCGAAATTTTCGATATCTAAAGTCGGAGTATAATGTCTTCTTTCTCTAACTGGGTTTGTCTTAGTAAACAAATGCCCTCTCGTTCTGTACGCCTCAATAAGGTTTACGACCTTAAATTCCTTCTTGATGTGCTCAGGAACCTCACCGTTTGCTGCCGCTTGAGTAGCTTGCTGTACTGCAGGAGCTGAACTGGCTGATGCCTGAATATATTGGATATTTTCGTCATCACCATAGTTCTCCAGAGCAAAATCGAATCCTTGAAAGAAGGATTTCCATGATGGTTCTAAAGAATCTGGGTATTTTAAGTACTGTTGGTATAAATCCTCAATTAACTGAGAATGAGCTGCGTTTAGGAATGAAAATCTGTCCATTATTACAGTTTATCTATTATTAAAATTTGTTTGTAGAATTAAGCTTCAAATTTAATAAAAAAAACCGAGTTAAGATAGTTTCAAACTATTAAAAAAACTATAAAAGAAATAAATGTAAACAATTTACTTATAAACGGATAAAGACAGCTTCATATTCACTTCTTGGCCTTCCATCGGGCGCTCAATAAAAGTCTGACGAATGTCATTAAAACGCATCTCATCTTTCTTTGCTTTCTGGATTAATTGTTGTATAGCCCTTACTCTTCCTTCGTAAGTTCCTTTATAGTAAATCACATAATCCTGAGAAGCATTTATGGTCCTGAAATTGAAATTATTATCTGTTACTCCAAACTTTTTCGATAATGGAATTCCAAGAAAATAAGACACTTCTTTGTCTTTATAATTATCAGCGTCTGTCAATAAAACCGGAAAACCGAATTCATCATCTTTTTTGCCAAGGTCCATCGTTGTATAATTATAAACTTTATTATAATTCATCACGATATTTTTGTAAAGAGCATCTTTTTTGTTTGAAGTGCTGACATTAATTCCCAACACCAATGATGATTCTTCATTTTCCACCATTAAGCTGTCATACTTGATGGCAGCCATCTGGTTGTCTTTTTCGACCTTATTTCCCAGAACATTTTTAAGATTATTCATACTCTTCGTAATGTTTTCAGCAAAACGGTCTTCTGTCCAGAAGTTCTCAACTCTTCTTAGAACGGATAATTTCGGAGTATGGACAAACCAGATAATTTTTGTTTTCTCGGCAGAAACAGGTTTAAACTTAACATCTACCAGTGTTGGATTTTCATTTCTGTCTTCAAACAGCTGATATCTCAATGTTTTATTCAAGTTTTCATAACGGATAAACATTTCTCCGTCGGTATCATTTTTAGGATCTACATAACTGATCGAACTTCCCTGCCCTTCGTAAGGCGTATAATAATCAATATCCATACTTTGGGAACTTGTAAAGAAGTTGTTCCATCGGGTGAAATGCTGAAGATTATTAAACTGTGCAAAGACCTTATCCACCGGATAATCAATCTCTTTTTCAATTTTAAAACTCTTACTATCATCCACAAAATAATACATGGAAGCAGCATAAGCTCCTACCAGTAAGATAACAATTATGATTATAACCTTAAAAAAACGCATCGCACAAATGTAATACAAATAAAAAAAGTGACCAATATGTTGATCACTCTTGTTTTAAATTTATAGAACAGAAGATTTAAGAGAGATATGAAATTTCAATCTCGATATTTCCCAAAACTTCCAGCTTTTATCCAATATGAGTTCCCGGTGGAAGAACTGCTCCTTTCTTTACAACGACAATACCGTCCTGAACTGAGTGTGTTCCATAATCACCGTCTGCGAGATGTTTTCCGCCGATAATTCTCACATTATCTCCGATATAACAGTTTTTATCTAAAATCGCCTTCTCAATATAGCAATATTTGCCGATTCCCATATTGGGACGACCTTTCCTATCGTTTATTACAATTTCTGTTGTATTCTGATAAAAATCGGCACCCATGACGTATGAATTCACAATCGTACTTCCTTTGTCAATCCTTGTTCTGTTTCCGATTACTGAATTTTCAATTTTATCAGCCATAATGATGCATCCGTCACCAAAAACTGCTTTACTCACATAAGAGCCGTTGATTTTTGATGGTGGGAGCATTCTCGCTCTTGTATAAATCGGTGAAGAAGAGAAAAGATTAAACTGAGGAAAATCCTGACAAAGATCAATATTAGCTTCGTAGAAAGATTCAATAGTTCCGATATCTGTCCAATATCCTTCGTATTGATAGCTTAATGTTGTATATTTTCCGATAGAGTTAGGAATGATATCTTTTCCGAAATCATCTCCTGCTCCCTCATCAAACATCTTTTTAAGAATCGTTTTTGTGAAGATATAGATCCCCATTGAAGCCAGGTATTCTTTCCCTTTATGCTTATTATCTTCTGAAACTTCAGATTTCAAGCCATCTAAAACGTCGTACCCAGGTTTTTCAACGAAAGAAGTAATATTTCCTTCATCATCGGAACTTAAAATTCCGAAACCTGTTGCATCTTTAGCATTGACAGGAATCGTAGCAATGGTTACATCTCCGCCTTTTTCAATATGGAAATCCAGCATTTCTCTGAAATCCATCTGATACAACTGATCACCGGAAAGGATTAAAATATAATCGTAATCATATTTTTCAAGATGCTTCATCGATTGTCGAACGGCATCTGCTGTTCCCTGATACCAACTGTCATTTTCTACATTTTGTTCCGCAGCTAGAATATCCACAAATCCTTTGCTGAAAATATCAAAGTGGTAAGAATTCTTGATATGTGAATTTAAAGATGCTGAATTAAATTGCGTTAACACCAAAATTTTATTTAATCCTGAGTTTAAACAATTTGAAATAGGAATATCTACCAACCTGTATTTTCCCGCGATAGGAACAGCCGGTTTTGATCTTGTATACGTCAATGGAAAAAGCCTAGTTCCTCTTCCTCCTCCCAAAACAATGGAAATAACATTGTGATTCATAAATTATCTTGCGTTTTTATCTTATTAAATTTACTGTTCTATCTTTAGTGTTTACGTTTACGGTAAAGCATTCTTTGTTTTCAGCTTTTAGCTTTTCATTATAAACCACAACTTTATATGCATCATCATTTAATTCCTTCACCTCTTTATCTACATTATCAATGGCTATATAATATTTCTGAAGTTCATTTCTGAATAATTTATTGGTAATAAGGACATCCATAACATCTACTTTTCTCATCATGAACCCATCAATGTCTTTATTGTATTTTTTGCGCCAATCTTTTCCATATTTCTTTCCGATTGCAGCATATGTCTTTTTGTTTTCGGCATCTACACTGTCCATAAGCTTTTTATCAATCATACAGCCCGAAACCGAGTGATATCTAATCTTCCATTTCTCAGAAATTCCTTCTGCAGCATCATGAAAATCTATTCTTGGATAGCCATAACTGTAAATCCAGTAATAACCTCCATGATAATTCCCATTGTCTTTACAGGAAAAAACCATCATTAATACAAACAGAAAAGAAAATCTTTTCAACATTTTTTAATTATTATATAAAGCTATGTATTTTTCTGCCGATTTCTCCCATGCAAAATCAAAATTCATATTGGCTTGAATAAGATTTTCCATCGCTCCTTTTTGATTATAAATATTTAAAGCCCTGTTCATAGCATGAATGATATCATCTACTCCGGGATAGGTAAAATTAATCCCCGCTCCTCCTGTAGAAATATCCTCCACCGTATCTCTTAATCCTCCAGTATATCTCACAATCGGAACTGTTCCGTATCTCATGGAATACATCTGGTTCAATCCACAAGGTTCAACCCTTGAAGGCATCAGTAAAAAATCTGCCGATGCATATATTTTATGGGAAAGATGCTCTTTATATCCTAAATCCAATGCAAAGTTGCTGTAGGTATAATCGTATTCTTTCAGTTTATTCTCAATATAAGAATTTCCTGAACCCAAAATCATCATATTTAAAGCTCCATAACTTTGTTTGATACTTCTCCATACTACATCAGGAAGAAAATCTGCCCCTTTTTCTGTTGCAAACCTTCCTATAAAAGCAAAAAGAGGAAGTTCAGGTTTTAAACCATACTCTTTACAAAGTTTTTCTTTATTTTTCTTCTTCTGAGCAATGGCATTTTTAATATTAAAATTAAAATCCAGCATCGGATCAGTTTCAGGGTCCCAGACTTCAGTATCTATTCCGTTGATAATTCCGTATGCCTTTCCAAATTCGTCACGAACAAGACTTTCCAACCCTCTGAAGCTGATAAATAGCTCTTCAAGATAGCCTTGAGACACTGTTGTGAAAGCCGTGGCACATTTAATCATACTTGCCAGAGGATTCATATATCCGTTCCAGTCCATCAATCCCCATTTATAAGAATCAAAAGACGGCATATAATTCGCCATTTCCCAACTCATCATTCCCTGATATTCACCATTATGGATAGTTCCAATGGTTTTTACGCCTTTTAAAAACTTAAATTCATCACAATGACCAATCATAAAAGGAACCAGTCCTGTATGATAATCGTGACAGTGCAGTACATCCGGGCGAATCTCCATCGCGCTCAGCCAATGCAAAACACCATGCTGAAAAGCCAGAAACTGGAAGCTTTCGTCCTGATATCCGTAGGGATTATCGCGATCTAAAAGTCCGGGGATTTTCACCAAATACAATTCGAATCCCAGAACATCTGTTTTCTCCTTCATCACCTGAACCTGAAGCATATTCTGCCCCTGGTGAATGAAGCCATCAAAAACTATGTCAAACTCATGCTCATGCACAAAAGGTTTGTTGTACCAAGGGATAACGACTTTAGCATCAACATCTTTAATTTTGTTCTGATATTTCGGCAAAGCTCCTACAACATCCGCCAAACCGCCTACTTTTGCTATCGGATAACATTCCGTACTGAGATGATAAATTACCATATTTTTCTATTATCGTGTTTATTAATATTATGTGAAAGTTCAAAAATTACGCTCTGATTCTTCCCTCATAACAAGATCTTTGATATCATCCTATTTTTTTCATTAAGTATATAATATCTGAATCATTTTTATCTTTTGTGTTGTTTTATCCTGTTTAATTTATATTTCTTGTCTTTTTTCTGTTTCAGAATAATTCCGGCAAGCGGTGGCAAATTGATGCTGATCGATTTTGGCCTTCCCGCATATTCTTCATTCTCCTCTTTAAATATATGAGGTTCTGCTCCGCTTCCATTATATCTTTCATCATCTGAGTTGAACACAACTTCCCAGTGAGTTCCGCTATTTACTCCAATTTTATAATCTAAAACATTGGGCGTTAAATTCAGAATCACCATACATACATCATCTCTCTTTTTCCCTTTTCTTAAATAGATATACACAGAATTTTCAAGATCATCAGCTTCCACCCATTCAAAACCGTTTTTATCAAATTGATTTTCATAAAAAGCAGTTTCATGTGTGTATAAATGATTCAGATCTTTAACCAGAGTCTGTAAACCCCTATGAATAGGGTATTCCAATAAATGCCAATCCAGACTTTGGGTAAAATTCCACTCCTTAGTCTGCCCGAATTCATCACCCATGAAAAGTAATTTTGCCCCCGGATGCGTAAACATATACACATACAAAGCGCGAAGATTGGCAAATTTCTGCCATTCGTCTCCTTTCATTTTATAGATAAGACTTGCTTTCCCATGTACCACTTCATCGTGTGATAAAGGCATCATATAATTCTCATTATACATATACATCGAAGCAAAAGTCAGTTTATGATGAAAAAACTTCCTGTTAGCAGGTTCTTCTTTAAAATAATCTAACGTATCATGCATCCAGCCCATCATCCATTTCATTCCGAAACCCACTCCACCGTCATGAACAGGCTTTGTGAGCATTGGAAAATCTGAACTTTCTTCAGCAATAGTGATGATATTATCTCCAAATTCTTTATAAACAGCCGTATTGAATTCCTGTAAAAAAGATTGAGCTTCGAGATTTACATTTCCTCCGTAAATATTCGGCTCCCACTCGCCTTCATTTCTTGAATAGTCCAGATGAAGCATCGATGTTACCGCATCTACACGCAAACCGTCAACATGATACCGTTCAAGCCAGAACATAGCATTTGAAATCAAAAAAGATTTCACCTCATTTCTTCCATAATTGAAAATGTGAGACTTCCAGTCCGGATGAAACCCTTTTCGGGGATCTTCATGTTCATATAAATAAGAACCGTCAAATCGATGCAAACCATTGGCGTCACCGGGAAAATGTGAAGGAACCCAATCTAAAATTACGCCAATATCATTATGATGAAGATCATTGATTAAAAACATCAGATCCTGCGGTGAGCCGAAACGTGAGTTGGCAGCAAAAAAACCGGTAATCTGATATCCCCAGCTCGGATCATAAGGATATTCCATTAAAGGCATAAACTCTACATGGGTAAAACCCATTTCTTTAATATAAGGAATGAGTTTTTGGGCTACTTCCCGATAATTTAAAAACCGGTCGGGATCGTCATGCTCTCTCATCCAGGAGCCCAGATGCATTTCGTAAACTGAAATCGGAGCATTCAGACTGTTTTTTTTCCAACGGTTTTCAAGCCATTCTTTATCATTCCATTCGTACCAGGTTGTGGAAACCAACGAAGCCGCCTGAATATTCTGCTCCCAGCTTAAAGCATAAGGATCGCTTTTTTCCAAAATTTCTCCGCGGGGGCTTTCTATTCCATATTTATAAAGTGTTCCCCAGGTCAATCCGGCAATAAAACCTTCCCAAATTCCCGACCCATCCCATCGGGGAAACAAAATATGATCTTTATCGTTCCAGTTATTAAAGTTTCCGATCACTGAAACTTTTTTTGCATTTGGAGCCCAAACTGAAAAATAAACCCCTTCTATCCCATCTTTCTCTACAGAATGTGCACCAAATTTGTCATATAGCTTATAATGTCTACCTTCTTTAAAGAGATAGATGTCGTGATCTGTAAAAAGCGTATATGTTTTAACCGAATTCATCACGGTTTTGATTTAAATTTATATATTGTTTGAAACTACGAAAAATATTAATAAAAACAGTTAATTTCGATTGAAATAATTGTTAATCCAACTCCCTATCCATAGCCTGTTTATCAAATATATCATTTTTTTATTCACGGATTTATGATTTTAAAATAATTAATCTAAAAATATTTTTTATAAATTTAAAGGTTAAAATTATTAAACACACATGATGCGATTTGAACTTTACACTGAAGAGAGTGACGATAGAGCTATATACATTACAGGAAATTTCAACAACTGGAATCCTAAAGATTACAGCTATCCGCTTAAACAGGTAGACTCCAATAATTATTTTATCGAAATTGACGATCAGATCCTTCCTCAGGTTATTGAATATAAGTTCACTAAAGGAGGCTGGGAAAATGTCGAATTAGATAAATATGGGAATATCACTCCCAATCGGAAAATTTCAAAGTCGGCTGGGAAATCTCTGAATATTGTTGAAAAATGGAGATTTAACTGGGGCCCTTTTAAAGACGAATATTTCCCGATTGTAGAAATCATTTCAGAAGAATTTTATATTCCTCAGCTTGACCGCTACAGAAAAGTCTGGGCACTGCTCCCCTATGATTATTATGTTTCTGATAAAAGTTATCCGGTTTTATACCTTCAGGATGCTCAGAATTTATTCAATGAAGGAAGTGGCTACGGGAACTGGGAAATAGACAAGAAGCTTTCTATTCTGGCAGAATACGGACGTGGAGATGTTATCGTAATTGCTGTAGAACATGGCAGTGAAGAAAGAATCAAAGAGTATATTTTTGATAATGACAACGTAGCCAACGGTTCGGAAGGCAAAAAATACATCCGTTTCATCACCGACACTTTAAAACCTTTCGTAGATGAAAATTACCGCACAAAAAGGGATAGGAATAACACCGGAATCGGAGGAAGCTCGTTAGGAGCACTCATCAGTATTTACAGTGGCTTTCTTTATCCTGAAGTATATTCCAAGTTATTAATTTTTTCACCGTCTCTTTGGGTTGAGCCGAATAATAATTTTCCGATGATGAATTTCAGAGTACCTTTTAAAACCAAGATTTACTTATATGGAGGCGCTCAGGAAGGCTCAAAAATGGTTAAAAGAATTCGGATCTTCGAAGAATATTTAAAGAGATGGGAAAAGAAAAATCTATTTGATTTTGAATTCAAAACAAGTATAAATCCTGAGGGCACTCACAATGAATTCTATTGGTCGCAGGAATTTCCAAGAGCTATTGAATGGCTTTTTTATAACAACACCGAAAATCCGGTAGAAGTAAAACCACAACAAAAAAGTTTTAAAAATTAATCTTATGAAATTAATCAACAAAAAAAACAAAGACTACACCCAGATATTTCACTTATTTACGGAAGAAGAATGGACAAAAACGGAAAAAAATTTCAATAAAAATATTTCGACTTTTTTTACAGGAAAGAAGCATGAAGTTTTTATTAATGCTCAGGAAGAAGGAATCGCTTATTTTATCGGGCTGGGGAAATCTGATTTTAAAAACTTTGAAATTCAACAGGTTGCCCATAAATTCACACAGACTCAAAAGAAAAGCATTCACGCAGTTCCTACTTTAGTGGTCGCAGATTTCCTCGGTGAAAGAGAATTCGAAGAATTTATAAAAGGCTTACTGATCGGAACATATAACTATCCTTTTGAAAACAGCCATCCATTCTGGAATTCTAAATTTGAAATACATTTTGAAAATATAAGTCAGAAAAAATTAGATACAATCAGTGAAAGAGCCATAGCTTTAAGTAATGGACAAATCGCCTGTCAGGAATGGCTGAATAAACCAGCCAATCTTAAAAAGCCTGACATGTTCAGTTCGTATCTTAAAAATCTGGCAAAAACACACGACTTAAAATACACCTCATTTAACCGAAAAAAATGTGAAGAGCTTGGATTGGGAGCTTATCTCTCCGTTAATCAGGGAAGTGCCTATGATGCTGCTTTCACAATTCTGGAATATAAAACCAGTGTTAAAAATGCTAAAACTTTCGGTCTTGTAGGAAAATGTGTGTTGTTTGATACCGGAGGTATTTCTTTGAAAAATCCGGACAATATGCACTATATGAAATCGGATATGGGCGGCGCAACTGCTGTTTTGGGAACCTTGATTTACGCTGCAGAAATGCAGCTCCCTGTTAATATTATCGCTATTTTACCGATCACAGACAACGCCATTTCTGAAAATGCTTTTCTTCCAAGCGACGTTATCTCCGCTTATAACGGTAAAACCATTGAAGTTCTAAATACAGATGCTGAGGGAAGAATGATTTTAGCGGACGGGCTGTCTTATCTTGCCAAAAACTATAAGACAGATTTCCTTATCGACCTTGCAACATTGACGGGAAGTTCGGTAAGAATGTTCGGGGACACATGCGGAGCTCTTTTTTCCAATGATGATGAACTTAAAAACCTTCTGATAAAAACAGGTGACAAAACCAATCAGAGACTTTGGAATCTTCCGTTGTGGGATGTCTGGAAAGACGATATTCAGTCAGATGTAGCTGATTTGAAGAATATCTCCATGAAACCTATCGGAGATTGCATCATTGCAGCAAAATTTCTCGAACATTTTATTGAAGGTCACCCAAAATGGGCCCATCTTGATATTGCAGGGGTTGCTTTTGGAAATGTCGGTTATGCAAAAGAAAAGGCTGCAACCGGCTTTGGAGTGCAATTATTAACGGATTTAATTGAAAATTATCACTAAAAATTAGTTTATTACAAAAATTCTCAGTATAATTGATATATAAATTATCAAAAACACTTCCCTAATCAATATTTAATATTAAATAATTAACAAATTTTTAATATTATTTTTGAAAATTTATAAAAAATTTAAAAACATTATATGGAGAAAAAAACTATAGTATGTATTTCGTGCTATTACAAAGGCTATGATTTCATGGACGAAATGAAAAAGCTGGGTAATAAAATAATCTTAGTAACATCAGAAAATCTTAAAGGTAAAAACTGGCCATGGCACGCCATTGATGAGGTATTTTATATGCCTGAACAAAAGCCGTCTGTCTGGAATCTGGATCACCTTGTTCAGGGGTTTTCACACTTAATGCAAACTAGAAAAGTAGATGCAGTCATTGCTCTTGATGATTATGATGTAGAAAAAGCAGCTTTAATTCGGGAGACCTTCAGAATTCCGGGAATGGGTCAGACCACACACCGTTATTTCAGAGATAAACTGGCTATGAGACAGAAAGCTAAAGATTCAGGAATAAATGTCCCTGAGTTTACGGCAGTTTTTAACAATGATGAAGTTAATCATTTCATTGAAAAGGTTCCGGGACCATGGGTTTTAAAGCCGCGTTCTGAAGCTTCAGCATCAGGAATTAAAAAAATCACGAATAAAGATCAACTTTGGGAAGCTTTAAACCAATTGGGAGAAGAACGCCATCTATTTTTACTGGAAAGCTTCAAACCCGGAGATGTTTACCATGTTGACAGTTTAACTTTTAATAAAGAAATTGTATTTACATCTGCGTCAAAATATTTGGCTCCTCCTATGCAGGTATCTCATGAAGGCGGTGTTTTCAGAACAAAAACATTAGGTAGGTATTCTGATGAATTCAAAGCCCTTGAAGAGGTTAATGCCAAAGTATTGTTAAGTTTTGGACTACTCAACGGAGCCACTCATACGGAATTTATCCGTGGAAAAGAAGACGGAAAATGGTACTTTCTGGAAACTTCTTCAAGAGTGGGTGGAGCTCACATTCCGGATCTGGTGGAAGCATCCAGTAATATTAATATCTGGAGAGAGTGGGCAAAAATAGAAGACGCTTTGTTAAGGGGAGAAAAATATGAAGTTGCTAAACCCACAGGATATTACTCAGGGCTTATTGTTGCTTTAATTAAAGATAAAGAACCCAATTACAATGAGTTTGAATGTGAAGAAGTGGCAAAATTCATCCCTATCGACTACCATGTAGGGATTGTATATAAATCCAGTGACTCCACAAAAGTCCAGGAAAGATTAGACTGTGCAGCAGAAAAGATTCAGGCGCATTTTCTCAATATTATTCCACCACAGAGCAGACCGACGAGCTAAAATTTATTTTCAATTTAATCTAATCATATGCCTCATATAGAACACACAGATTATTATTCACATATATTAGGAACGAGCCTTAAAGTGGAAGTTACGGGACATTACGGATATCCGATTATCATGTTTCCAACTTCTCAGGGACAATATACCCAAAACCATGATTTTCATTTAAACGGAAGTATCAATTGGTTTATAGAACAGGGAAAAGTTAAATTATATAATATTCAGACCATTGATGGCTGGAGTTTTTATGACGAACAGATCTCACCGCAGCAAAGGATTAAAAATTATGAAAGGTATGTTCAGTTTCTGATTCAGGAGTTCGTTCCTTATATTCAGAAAATTCATAAAACACATCGTGTTGCTGTGGCAGGAGCCAGCTTTGGAGGATACCATGCGGCTAATTTCGCCTTCAGATTTCCGGATGTTGTCTCACATTTATTCTGCCTTTCAGGAGCCTTCAGCATAAGAAATTTTATGGATGGATATTCCGATGAGCTCGTATATTTCAATTGCCCCAGAGAGTTCGTAAAAAATGACGAAGCCTGGAAATACAAACATATGCACATCGTTTTAAGCACCTCCGATCAGGATATCTGTAAAGATAAAAATTTGGAAATGGCTGGAATTTTAAAAGCAAAAGGAATTGATTTCTGGTACGATGAAAGAAAATGGATCAACCACGACTGGCCGCTTTGGCGAATGGTTTTCCCAACCTTCATCGGGACTTTCTTTTCTTAAAAATTTAATTCAAAATCAAGTTATTTAAATCAAAAACATAAAAAAATACAATTATGGCAAAAAAAGTAGGAATTCTATTCGGTATGGAAGATACATTTCCTTGGGCATTTATCGATAAAGTAAACGAACTGGGTGGCGGAGAAATTATCGCAGAACCGGTAACTATTGATAAACTGGAACAAGGAGCAGATTACGGTTATGCAGTTATTATCGACAGAATTTCGCAGGACGTTCCTTTCTACAGAGCATATTTAAAAAATGCAGCACTGAACGGAACATATGTAATCAATAACCCTTTCTGGTGGAGTGCTGATGAAAAATTCTTCAATAATGCATTAATGTCAAAACTGGGAATCCCACTTCCAAAAACAGTTTTACTTCCTTCCCATGAAAGACCGACAGATACTTCAGAAACATCGTTTAGAAATTTAAAATTCCCGCATGACTGGGAATATATTTTCGATTATGTTGGTTTCCCTGCCTATATGAAGCCTCACGATGGCGGAGGCTGGAAAAGCGTTTATAGAGTAGAAAATCCTGAAGATCTTTGGAATAAACTGAGTGAAACAGAGCAACTGGTGATGATGGTTCAGGAAGAAATTGTCTTTGATGACTATTACAGAGTCTATTGTTTAGGACAAAAATATGTTCATATTATGCCTTACGAACCAAGAAATGCGCACCATTTGAGATATGCAACAACACATCAGACAAAAGGAGCAGAATTGGAAAAATTACTAAAAACAATTCATGATTATACCATTAAAATGAATGAAGCTTTAGGCTATGATTTCAATACGGTAGAATTTGCCATCAGAGACGGTATCCCTTATGCTATTGACTTCTGTAATCCCGCGCCCGATGCAGACAGAAATTCTGTAGGAGAAGAAAATTTCGCTTGGATTGTAGAACATTCAGCAAAATTAGCGATTGAAAAGGCTAAAGAATATGTTCCGGGAAAACCCAATATTTCTTGGGGAACTTTCGTGAAAGATTCAGTAAAAAAATAAAAACATTCAAAATAAAAACACGAAAAAAAATGCATCAGTTTACTATTGGCATCGAAGAAGAATATCAGATTATAGATGTTGAGAGCAGAGATCTGGTCTCTCATGTTTCAAAAATTATTGAAGGCGGAAAAGCGGTTTTAAGTGAAAATTTAAAGCATGAAATGCATGAATCCATGATTGAAATGGAGACTGGTATCTGCCAAAATATTCAGGAAGCTAGAGCTGAATTAACGAATCTTAGAAGGCATCTTATTAAAATCGCTCATGAACAGGGACTACGGGTTTCCGGAGGAGGGACACACCCTTTTTCAAACTGGGAGCACAATACCATTACCAACGGAGAACGTTACAACAAAATTGTAGACGATATGGGAGATGTTGCCCGTGGGAACCTAATTTTCGGACTCCATGTGCACATTGGGATTCCGAATCGTGAAGAAGGCGTTAGGATCCAGAATGTAATGCGTTATTTCCTTCCTCACGTGTATGCTCTTTCAACCAATTCGCCTTTCTGGATCGGAAGAAATACGGGGTTCAAGTCTTACCGGCAGGAAATTTTTGTAAAGTTCCCAAGAACAGGTATTCCAAGTTATTTTAACTCATTGGCGGAGTTTGACAGCTATGTTGATCTTTTGGTGAAAACCGGAACGATTGATAATGCCAAGAAAATATGGTGGGACCTTCGTGTTCACCCATTCTACCCTACTATTGAATTCAGGATTTGTGATATGCCTTTAAGAATTGAAGAAACGGTTTGTATGGCAGCCATTATGCAAAGTCTAGTGGCAAAAATCTACAAACTTCATCAGCAAAACTTAAGCTTCAGAAGTTATCGAAGATTATTGTTAAATGAAAATAAATGGCGAGCTTCCAAAAGCGGTATTGAGGCACATCTTATTGATTTTGGTAAAGAAGAGTCGGTGCCATATCCGCACTTATTAAAAGAACTTCTGGAATTCATTGATGATGTAGTGGATGATTTAGGCTGCCGAAACGAAGTAGAATATGCCTGGAAAATTTTAGAGAACGGAACCGGAGCAGACCGACAGTTACAGATCTTCAAGGAAACAGGTGATCTTACAAAAGTAGTTGATTATATGATCTCTGAAACAGAATATGGCATCACACATGGTGAACATACTTTGTAATAATTTGGTAACTTTGCATAAAATATAATGTAGTATGAAGGATATTCGAATCGCTTTGCTGGATATGAACAACAATCAGACAAATCAGGGTTTCAAAAATATAAAAGAAATTTCTGAGGCCTTTCAGCAGAGCTCTGAGGAAAATGTAAGCATTACAACTTTTGACGTAAGATTTAAAAACGAAATACCTGATATTGAAGATTTCGATATTTTTATTTCTTCGGGAGGTCCCGGGAATCCTCACAAAGAAGGTCTTGAATGGGAAGAAAAGTTCGCTAATTTTTTAGACTCTGTTTTTGATCACAATAAATATAACGACCATAAAAAATATTTATTTTTAATCTGTCATTCGTTTCAGTTGGCAAGTATTCACTGGGAACTGGGAAACATCTGCAAAAGAAAATCTTATTCTTTCGGAGTGATGCCTATTCATAAAACTGAAGATGGAGAACAGGAATTTTTATTTAAAAATCTTCCGGATCCTTTTTATGCTGTCGATTCAAGGGCTTTCCAGTTTATAGAACCTGATTATGAAAGATTCGAAGAACTGGGAATGAAAATCGTAGCTCTTGAAAAATTCAGGCCTCATATTGACCTGGAAAGAGCCGTGATGGCAGTACGTTTTTCAGAGGAAATTTTTGGCACTCAGTTTCATCCTGAAGCCAACCCTGCAGGCATGGTTGAGAGTTTAAAAGATGAAAAATACAAAACCGCTATGATTGAAAATTATGGTATGGAAAAGTATTTAGAAACCGTCGACAGAATGGATGATGAAGACAAAATCATTCTGACGCAGGCTCAGATTCTCCCGAGATTTCTGCAACTAGCAAAAAAAAACATTTTGAAGAACGCAGAAGCAATGGCTTAAATTGAATAAAATACAAATGCTTCGACTGGCTCAGCATGACATTTTAATACTAAGTGTTTTTTATTAGAGATTCATTTGTAGCACTGTCATACTAACTTGTCAACGCACCTCAAAATTAAATTATTAATAAAGAAAATCGGGCAACAATTGTCCGATTTTTTAAAATCACAAAGAAAAAAATATGATTCCGAAATACAGAAAACAATTTAATCAGGAATTTTCACAGGAAAAGTATAAACAGTTTAAAGAAGTATTAAAAGAAAAAAGTGGTATTGAACCCGGATTCAGAATTTCAGAAAGTCCGCTTTTTTTAACTAAAGATTTTGAATCTAAATTGATTAATGCGAGTGAAAGCATTATTGATCAGATTAAAAATTTATCTTCTGAGCTGCTGCAAAAAGCAGTTCCGGATAATTGCAGGGTTCCTAATGATACTGCCAAACCACATTTTTTTACGATAGATTTCGGAATTTGTAAGGGTGAAAACGGTGAGATAGAGCCTCAATTAATCGAACTTCAGGCTTTCCCTTCTTTATATGCATTTCAACGGGTTTTTGAAGATACTTTTTGTGAAATTTATCCTTTCATTTCAGAAATAAGAAATAAAATACCCTTTGAAAGCTTTCAAAACTATTTAAAAGATCTTATTGTAGGTGATGAAAAGCCAGAAAATGTAATTCTACTTGAAATTTATCCTGAGAAACAAAAAACAGCCATTGATTTTGTTTTAACTGAAAAATTATTAGGAATAAAAACAGTATGTCTAACCAAAATAAAGAAAGAAGGCAAAACGCTGTTCTATGAAAATGATGGGAAATTAACTGAAATAAAAAGAATTTATAATCGGGTTATTTTTGATGAATTAGACCGAATCCCCGATCTGAAAACAGAATTTGATTTCCGTGAAGAGGTGGATGTAACCTGGGTTACCCATCCAAACTGGTTCTTTAAGGTATCTAAGTTTTTACTACCACTTTTACAGCATCAGTTTGTGCCGAAAAGTTATTTCTTACATGAGTTTCCGGAAAGTGAAGCCCTTGAAAATTTTGTTTTAAAACCTTTATTTTCATTTGCAGGAAGTGGCGTTAACCTTAATCCAACAAAGGAAATTACCGATTCTATTGAAGATAAAGAAAACTATATTTTGCAAAGAAAAGTAACTTATGAGCCTATTTTTGAAGACATAAACGGTGAGTTTTCAAAAGCTGAAATCCGATTATTATATATTTGGCGCGAAAATGACGAACGCCCTATTCTATTGGAAAATCTTGGAAGAATGACGAAAGCCGCCATGGTAAATGTAGATTTCAACAAGAAGGATGCGATCTGGATTGGAAGTTCGAATGCGTTCTTTGCTGAAGAATAGATCAAATGCTTCGACAGGCTCAGCATAACACTGCTACTATTAATTATTGCTGTTAATCGTTATTTTTATTAAAGGTATCATTTATATCTTCTGAAGCATCTTAAAATAATTACAAAAATTTAACCTTCGAAAAATCCGAAGGTTAATTGTTTTTAAAAGAATTAGTTTTGATTTCGGCGGCATCTTCGATGCCGCCGAAATTCTTTAATTAAATCTTATCATCCTCAAGCAATTCTCTTGCCTGATACTCCTGAACAAGGTCAATTGCATTAGAAATCACATCACTTAAAGCAGTAATGAAAGTTCCTTCTTCAGCCATTCCCATGGCATGTTTCAGAGCTTCTATTTCTTTAGGAATAATTTCATAGCTTACATCTTTTCCGGCTTCATTAATCCCGTCTATAATTAATCCGTTTATTTCTTCTTCTTTTCTTCCGCGAAGATGTTTTTCATTTCTGATAATGATATAGTCAAACATTCTTCCGGCGATTTTTCCGCATAATTTGATGTCTTCATCCCTTCTGTCTCCAACACCGGAAATAATTCCTATTTTCTTGGTCGATTCTACATTTTTAAGATAATCTTCAATCGCTTCATATCCTGCAGGATTATGAGCAAAATCAATTAATACTTTAAAGCTTTTAAATTTAAAAACATTCAGCCTTCCCGGAGTAAGCTGTGCACTTGGAAGAAAAGTCCTCAGAGAGTTGGAAATATCTTCAATACCAAAACCATGAAGATAACTTGCCAGACATGCAGCCAGCACGTTTTCGATCATAAATTTAGCTTTACCTTCCATCGTAATCGGGAAATCTTTCGCTTTTCCTATTCTGATTTTCCAGTCTCCTTTTTTGATCGTTACAAAACCTTCTTCATAAACACAGGTAATTTTTCCTTCTTTTGCAAATTTCTTAATATGCTTATTATTCTCATCCATACTGAAAATCGCAACGTTACAATGCATATCGTTAACAATTCTCATAGAATACTCATCATCGGCATTCATTACGCTCCAGCCGTTTTTCTTTACACTGTCGAGAACGACTCTTTTTACCTTCGTCAAGTCCTTCAAATTGTGAATATCGTTCATTCCCAAATGATCTTCTTTGATATTCGTCAAAACCCCGATATCACATTGAGAAAAACCCAATCCTGAACGTAAAATCCCGCCTCTTGCCGTTTCGAGAACAGCAAATTCCACGGTAGGATCTTTCAGAATAAATTCTGCAGAAAGAGGACCTGTAGTATCTCCTTTTGTTAACATCGTATTTTGGATATAAATACCGTCTGAAGTGGTAAAACCCACTCTGTAACCGTTATTCTTAACAATATGAGAAATCAGCCTTGTTGTTGTGGTTTTCCCGTTCGTTCCCGTTACCGCGATAATAGGAATTGTAAAAGGTTTTCCCTGCGGATAAAGCATGTCTACCACCGGCGCAGCAACGTTTCTCGGAAGTCCTTCACTTGGCGCCAGGTGCATCCTGAACCCCGGAGCTGCATTTACTTCAATAATGGCACCGCCGCTTTCTTTTAAAGGCTGGGTAAGGTTTTCAGCCATAATATCAATCCCGCAGACATCAAGACCTATAATTTTTGAGATCCTTTCAGCCATCGTAATATTTTCCGGGTGAACCATATCTGTCACATCTATAGAAGTTCCGCCTGTTGAAAGATTGGCTGTTGATTTTAAATATACCACTTCACCTTTATGAGGAACGGTTTCAAGTGTATATTCCAATTTTTCAAGAAGTTCTGCCGTATCTTTATCAACCTCAATTTCGGTTAATACATTTTCATGCCCGTAACCTCTTCTCGGATCTTTATTTTCTTTTTCAATTAATTGCTGAAGGTTCAATTCACCATCTCCGACAACATGGGCAGGAACTCTCCTCGCTGCTGCAACCATCTTATTATTGATCACCAAAACACGGAAATCATATCCGGTAATATATTTTTCAACGATTACTTTTCTTGAATATTTCTGAGCGTGTTCCAGTCCCGTTTTTGCAGCTTCCCAATCATTAACATTAATAGAGGATCCTTTTCCATGATTGCCATCTAAAGGTTTTATCACGACCGGATAGCCAATTTTTCTGACTACACTGTCCAATCCCTCTTCATCAACGATCAAATCCCCAATAGGAACAGGAATTGCAGCATCATGAAGCATTCTTTTTGTTAATTCTTTATTACAGGCAATATCTACAGCAATTGAACTTGTTTTTCCTGTGATCGTAGCCTGAAAACGCTGCTGATTGACCCCATAACCAAGCTGTACCAGAGAATTAGTTCCTAAACGAATCCAAGGGATTTTTCTTGAAACGGCTTCTTCCACGATACTTCCTGTTGACGGACCTAAACGAACCCTTTCTCTGATTTCTTTTAATTTCTGAATACAGGCATTTAAATCATATTCTTTGCCTTCAATTAAAGCTTCCGCAATTTTCACGGCTTCTTCTGCAGCGTAAATTCCTGCATTTTCTTCAATATAATTAAAAACAACATTATAAACACCCGGAGTTTTTGTTTCACGGGTTCTTCCAAATCCCGTATCCATACCCGCTAAAGTCTGGATTTCCAAAGCAATATGCTCAATCACATGGCCCATCCAAGTTCCCGTTTCCACTCTATGGAAAAAACCACCTTCTACTCCTTCTGAGCAGCGATGGGTCAACAGAGAAGGCATTAATTTTTCTATTCTTTCTCTGAACCCTTCAATCTTATTTGTTGGGAAATTTTCCATTTCTTCGAGATCCAACCTCATCTGTATCAGCTTCTTTCTTCTGATACTCCAAATATTCGGGCCACGCAATGCCTGTATCTTCTCAATTTTCATATTCACTTTGCATTTTTATAGTTAACAATAACTCCTTGTAAAATCAAAGATAATGCAAAACCCTAAATGAAACTATACCACACTTAAAGATTTATTAAAAAATTAAGAATATCTCTCAACATTTCTAAAATACTCAAAATCAAGTTAAATGTGGCATAGATTTCGCCAAATGTTAATTATTTTTTAAATTTGCACACTATGATGAAACCTGTTGGAAAATTAATCGTGATCGGAGGAGCTGTAAACAAGGGAAGTTTTGCAGAAACCGATTTTGATCAGAATATAGAAAAAAACCTTAATTTCTTTGAAAGAGGTATATTACGAAAAATTATCAATGAGTCTAAGCACAAAGAAGATTCTGTAATCGAAGTGGTAACCACCGCTTCTCAGATTCCACAAATTGTTGGCTCGGAATATAAAAAAGCTTTTGAATTTCTGGGTGCTAAAAATGTCAATATTTTAGACATTCATAATCGCGAAGAAGCCAATTCTGATGCCATGGTAGCCCGAGCAAATGCTGCAGATGTGGTGATGTTTACCGGTGGCGATCAGTTGAGGCTGACCTCAATTCTTGGCGGAACAAGATTCCACGATACTATTTTACTAAAATATCAGGAGCAGGATTTTATTTACTCCGGGACTTCCGCTGGTGCGGCAGCCGCTTCTGAAAATATGATTTATCAGGGAAGCAGTTCTGAGGCTTTGCTGAAAGGAGAAATTAAAACAACCCAAGGGCTAGGATTAATTGACAATGTAATTATTGACACCCATTTCGTACAAAGAGGAAGAATAGGACGTCTTTTTCAGGCTGTTGTCAATAATCCCAGAACATTAGGAATTGGATTGGGTGAAGATACCGGACTTTTCATTCATAACGACGTTATGACCGCCGTGGGATCAGGGCTTGTCATTTTAGTAGACGGAAGATTTATTAAAGATACTAATTTGACAAATATTAATCTTGGAGAACCTATTTCTATTGATAATTTAACTGTTCATGTTATGTCAATGAATGATCATTATGACTTAACAACAAAAACATTAACAATCGAAAATTCACAGTTTAATCCGATACCACAGGACCGGTAAAAGTTTTCAAGTTATGAATTATTATAAGTTTGGGAGAAAAAAATCTAAAATTGGTATAATCAAAACTCATAATTCATAACTTACAACTCATAACTTTATATACATGAAAATAATCATCCATGGCGGATTTTTCTCCGAAAGTGATCAAAGCCAAGAAGTAAAAACGGCCAAACAAAACTCTCTGAAAAAGATTGCCCAAAAGGCATTTGAATATCTAAAAACAAATTCAGCTTTCGATACGGTCGCCTATGCTGTTTCTTTATTGGAAGATGATGAACTGTATAATGCAGGAATAGGCTCACAGATTCAAAGTGACGGCATCATCAGAATGAGCGCCGCAATTATGGATGGTGAAACTCAGAAATTAAGCGGAGTTATCAATATTCAGGATGTTAAAAATCCTGTTTTTGTGGCCAAAAGTCTCATCAGTGAAGACGATCGGGTTTTAGGAGGAAACGGAGCCAAAAATTATGCAACAGAACATGGTTTTGAAAATTTTTCGACTGAAATTCCACAAAGAAGAAAAGAATATGAAGCCAAGCTAAAGAATGGCGGAAAAGGAACGGTGGGCTGTGTAGCCATCGATAGCAACGGAAAGCTGGCTGTGGCAACTTCTACCGGAGGAAAAGGTTTTGAAATACCGGGAAGAATTTCTGATTCTGCAACAGTAGCCGGAAATTATGCCAATTCATTTTGTGCAGTAAGCTGTACAGGTGTAGGAGAAGATATCGTAAGTAATGCAACGGCAACAAAAATTGTCACCAGAGTTACAGACGGAATGTCGTTAAAAACTGCTTTTGATAAAACTTTTGAAGAATTAAAAACAATTGACGGGTTTGCAGGGGCTATCGCTATTGATCAAAATGGAAATATATACCATCAGGATTCTTATCCTACTATGGTGTTTGCAAGTTTTGATGGAGAAAGCTTTAGCGTGTTTAATTAATTTTAACATTATTTTATAAGTGAATCTATTTTTTTGGCACGTATTTTACATGTTTATTAATAACAAATTTTAATATTAATCACTTAAAAAAATAGAAATCATGGGAAATAAGACAAAAGGTTTATTAGCTTTATTAGGTTTAGGAGCATTAGCTTATTGGAAGTATAAAAAGTCAACTCCGGAAGAGCAACAAGCCGTAAAAGATAAGATTAACACTGCAAAGGATAACTTTAATAAGTGGGGAAATGACCTAAAAAGCAAAGCAAATGATGTTGCTTCCCAAGTTCAGGATAAAGTGGATGAAGTGAAAAATAAAGCACAGGAATCCGTAAAATAAGACTAGTTTTTTTAACATTCATATATACAGAAAAGTCATCGTAATTTTATTGCGATGACTTTTTTTGTGCTGCTAAAGCATATACCAATGGGAGTTTATTTCCAAACTGCGGTATTCGCCACTTTCCTTTTTCAAATTCTTCAACATGCCTGAAACATGGATAAGGAGACCAGTCAAACTCCTGAAATATTTTAACTTCTAATTGATTATTGATCAGATTCTGAAGAACTTCCGCCAGTGAATGATTCCACATAACATACTCCTGAACGATATCAGCAGACTGATCAGCATAGGTTCCTTCATAAGTTTCTATAATAGGCTTTTCATTAAAATAATTATATGAAACTTTTGTAAAATCATCATCGAACATCCAGACTGCAGGATGAAATTCTGCCATAATAAATTCTCCGTCAGGATTTAGAAAATGATTGATCACCTTAGCCCATTTATTAAGATCAGGAAGCCATCCTATCGTACCATAACTGGTAAAAACAATATCAAATTTGCGATCTAAAACATTGGGAAGATTATACACATCCGTACAGATAAATTCTGTATCCGTATTGCATTTTTCAGCTAATTTTTTTGCCGTTTCAATCGCTTTATCCGACAAATCTATTCCTGTAACTTTAGCGCCCAATCTCGATAATGAAATAGAATCCTGGCCAAAATGACATTGTAAATGTAAAATACTTTTTCCTTGAATATCTCCCAGAAGTTGAGATTCGATAGAGTTTAATGATGTTCGTCCTTTCAGAAATTCATCTATAAAATAAAAATCCGATTTAAGATGGGGTTCTACCTTGGCATTCCAAGAGTTTTTATTAATGTCTAAATAATTTTCCATTTTTTTATTTTCAGTTTAAAATCATCAAGGGCTAGAATAATGATTTTTTTTTCAATAGTTAGAAAAACATCTAAAAAGTTTGTCATCCCATAAAGATCCGAATACTAATGTAAGATTAAATTATGCTTTGTTTATTACCAACCCTGAATTACATAATATTTCGTCAGTAATTTTCTTTCAGGCTGATTTGTGTCCTCCGGCTGAAACCAGACCTCTACTCTGCTTCCATAATAATTCCCCCAATCTCCTTCGTCAACAGTGAATTGTTTGCTTAATCCAAATTCTTTCAGCTCATCAGTTGGATTAAAAACTTCCATTTGAGATTCTTTTTTTATTACTGCTTCTGAAAGTACACGGTCGGTCGTAAGATCAAAAATTCTTAGGTAAGCTTTACCTTTTTCAATTTTATTAAGGAAAACCTCATATTTATACATGCCAGGCTGGTTATAATCATATAAAATAACATCCTGGGCTTTAACTTTAAATAATGGTTTTTCATCATTAAAAGATAACTGTAAAGGCTGCTCCAATTTTACATTATCGGGATTTTTTACATCGCCATTGTATTTCTTATAAGGGCTTTTAGGAAGTAATACAGTAAAAAATATTGCTGCAGTCATTGTTATAGCGAATGTCGAAAAACATTGTTTAATTCCTTCTTTAAATTCTTTTTTAAATAGCTTTGAGACCCCCAAAAGAAAGCATATAAATCCTGCTAAAAGAGGCAATAAAAAAAATAAATTCCAGGTGAATTTACCAGCAGGAAAAATAAAAATACATATCCAGCAAAAAATACTGAATAGGGAAACGAAGAACGGTGCCGAGTACCATTTTCCGTTGAGTACTCTGATCATGAAAGCTTTTATCATAGTTTTTCTAATAGTTTTTTCTTTTGTTCTGTGAATTCTTCATCCGTTAATATTCCGTTTTCACGGAGCTGACCAAGTTTTTCAAGTTGGGAGAAGATCTCTGCAGATGACTGTTTTTTCAGAGGAACAGTCTCCTGATATGATATTGGTTGAGGCTGAGATTCCGGTTTTGGCTTGTTATAGATATTTTTTATTTTATTAAAAAAAACGTCTACGACTGCCTTATTAGCCGTGAACGGATAAATCAAGATCCCTTCATTTTTGGTATAAACACTCATGTTATGAGATGTATTGTCACCTAAAAGGATAATAGATTTTATTTCTTCATTGGGAGTTATCTTAAACTTGACAGAAGAAAATATCTGTTTTTCTACATAAACCATATTTCGCTGGGTAACGACCAGTATCCCAACTTTAGAATCGGTCGCTGCAATTATTTCCTCATCATCTTCCAAAATATGCGGAAGCTGTTTTATCTCACCTGCCGCAAATGGAGAAAGATTGGCATCAACCTGATTAAGCTGATAAATCAACTGTCTTTCTCTTCTTTTATAATCTTTTGGAATAGGACCTGTAGCATTTTTTTCTTCCTCATGGGCGATTTCGTCAATCGTTTTTCTGCTTTTTATATTATACTTTATAATTTCGTGAATATGAGATAATGTATTCCATTCAAGATTATACAAAACATACTCATTGATAGCGCCCACTCTTTCTAAGCAATTATTACATAAAATATTCCCATCAGCGAGCCTGTTTACCTTAACAAGATCATTTTCCGTCAGCTCAGCTTCGCATAATGAACAAAATTTATCCTTCATGAATTAATCTAATTAAATTTTTCCTAACAGCTTTTTCTTCTGTTCTGTAAATTCTTCTTCCGTTAAAATGCCATTTTCTCTAAGTGTTCCCAACTTCTCCAGTTTATTGAAAATATCGTCAACCGATTCTTTTGGTAAAGGCTGATAGTTTTCGTTTTTTACAGCAACGATGCCTTTAGGTTTTATACCAGCATTCAGTTTATTGCAAAATCTATTGGTAACCTCGGGACTGTAAATACTGAATTCAGCAATATCCGTATTCTTAAAATGTACGATTAACCTGTTTAATTTAATCGTTAAATCTACCTCTACAAACTTAATATCAGTAATAGGGATAATGGCTTTGTTTAAATCATTGAATAGATATTTTACAACAAAAATAAGCCTGCTCTCCGTCATCATTAAAACACCGGACCATCCGCCGTTGATAAACTGAGCTTCAACAATATCTGTTATTTTTTCATTTTTGAAAAGAATGTTGGGAAGTGCCCGGATTTCTCCTCTCGTAGTTATGCCCAGATCAGCATTAAGTCCTGCTATTTCATTTTTGATCTGTCCTAGCCGAAAGTCATATTCTTCTTCCGAAAGTTTTGGCGGTTCAGTATTTACAGACTCTGTTTCTGAAGATTGTTCTTTATTCTTGATAATAAATTCGCCGGATAATATTTTCTTCATATCATCCAGACTGAAACTTTTCAGATTGTTTAATACTTCCTGATTGATCTCGCTTACTTTCTCAAGGCATTTGTTACAAAGAATTTCATTGTCTGCCAGTCTGTTTTCTCCCAACAAAACATCCATTGAAGAGAGTTCAAGTCTGCACAATGCGCAATACTCATTCATGTTTTTTAATTTAAAGCTTTTACAGCCTTTCCAGCAATTTCTTTTTTTGTTCTGCAAACTCAGCCTCGGTAAGTACCCCAAGCTCTCTTAGTTTACCCAATTTTTCCAATTGTCCAAAAATAACTTCAGCAGGTTCTTTTCTTGCGTTTGAAGAGGCTGGCTGAGGTTTTGGAATAGTCTGCTGAAATATATCCTGCGGAGAAGATTGTTTTTGAGAAGTATAGGTATAATCGTTCACAACACTTTTTGGAGCTTCCTGCTGAAAGGATTGTTGCTGATCCCTCTGAGAATGTCCTATATAACCTTTTACGCCATCATAAAATGCTTTTGCAGCATTCTTATTATATAGTTTAAACTCTGCAGTAAAACCAGGCGTATTTATTTTTAGAGAAGAAGTCAAAAGACTTGAATTGTGTTCTACTGAAACAATTTTATCATGCATAAATTCATTCTCATCAACACCTCCAAAGAATTTTTTATCGATAAACACGACTCTTCTCTGAGTAGAAAAAACAATTCCTTCAAGACTATTATGTAAATATTTACCTTCAGCAATGGCTATTAATTTTTCGCCATTCTCAAGCACATTCACCAATTCTTTCACCTCACTGTCTACGAAAATACTGAGTTTTGCATTTAACGCTACAATCTGATCTTTTATATCATCCAGTCTTGTCGGCTGATCATAATCCTGAAAACTATTTGGATCAAAATAGGTCGTAACCGGCACTTCAATTTTTGGAGTTTCAAGTGTTGGAGCGACTATCGTTGGCTCAAGGTCATCAACTTTCCCGCTAAGAATAATTCCTCTTACTTCCGGAAGATTGAAGTTTCCTATTGTATTGACAAGGTCTTTATTAATATTTGTTGCTTTATTGAAGCATTTATTGCATAAAATACTGCCGTCAGACAGTTTATTTTCTCCCAAAAGCGTATCCATGGACGTTAAGGGTGTTCCGCACAATGCACAAATGGTATTCATCTGATTTTATGTTTAATAGTTTTTTAAATTAATATCAACCGGCACGAAGGTTCCGTTAATAATAATCCAAATTACGAATTTGCGTTTGATTTTTCTTTGACTGACCTTAATTATTATAGTCTATCAAGAATTTTTTTCTTTTGATCTGTAAATTCTTCTTCTGTCAGAATACCATTATCTCTTAGTTTTCCGAGTTGCTCCAAAAGCTCAAAAACGGAAGTCGAAGCATCCTCTTTTCCTGTCGCTTGGTTTTTATCTACCGTACTTCCAAACAGCAGAGCATTTAGAACTTCACAAAATTGAGGAGCCAAAACTTCATCAATGGTATCAATACTAAAAATCTTTTCATCCGTATGTATAGAAATTTTCTTTTCCGGCAGGACGTATTCCAATAATTTTACCTTTTCGTGATCAATCACTTCAATAAAATCGATTCCGATTCCTTTTATAATAAATCTTTTCTCAGTCGAAAGTAAAATTACAGCCGTTTTTTCTTCATTAAGACCATCGATAATATGAACAATATTTTCATTGTCCATTAAAATATCTGAAAGTCTGTCAATATCTTTTTCCAGCCATGAGGAAAGATCAGGATTTATTTTTCTTACTTGATATTGTATATTTTGCATATCCGGCTTATTTTTTTCAGGTTTTTTCTCTACAGGTTTTGAAAGATACCTGTTAACCTCTTCACAAAACTGCCATCCATAGTATTTATCAACATCTATAATACCTACTATTTTCTCTTTTGTTGTAATAGATATAAGTTCTTCATTGGAAAGATATTTTATAGCATCCAGGTCTTCATAAGGAATAATTTCAGTAAAATTGCCCTGTGGATCTACTCTGAAAAAGATAATTCTACTATTCGTTGCAAAGAGGATCCCGTTTTTATCATTATTATAGCATCCTTCAACGGCATGAATGATCTTTTCATCATCCAGCAAAACATTAGGAAGCTGATTCATTTCTGCATCCGCGAATGAATACAATGGAGGATTCATTTTGCGGATCTGACTTCTCATTTCCCAAACCTGCGGATTGATCTCTTTTAATTTTTCAAGCTGATGGGTCTCATAAATGTTTTCGGCCTCCTCAAGTGTATAATGAAATACGTATTTATTTTTGTCTATTTCGTTAATCAAGGAATAGCAGTTTGAACAAATTTTAAATCCGTCCAAAAGCTTATAACCGCCAAAAAAACCTTTATTTCCAAAGCCTAAACGTACTTTACAGACACTACAATATTCAGTCATTAATATTTTTTTAAATTAAAATTAAAAAATCATATTTATCAACAATCCGAGGATTAATAATACAATTTTAATCATAATAATATGAATAATCAAGCTGAATACTCAAATTTTAGATGGAATTACGATGGAGGTATAAAAACTATACACTTCCCAGCCTAATGCTTCATAAAGCATCTTTCCTTCTTCTGTCGCTATTAAGAAATTTTTGAATACTTTTTTTGACAATGCTATTTTTTCAAGCTGCTTGATCAGAAATGTAGCAAGACCTTTTCTCTGGTACTCTTTTTCAGTTAAAATCCGATCATAAATAGCAATATCATCAACTATAACAACACGTCCAATAGCTGCTTGCTCGCCGGTTTTCGTCATAATTTTTGCAACAAAAGCTGATGGGTAGCTTTCAAATTCCAATGTATAGCCTCTTGGCAAGCAGACAGTATCTGGAATTTTCATCAACCCCAAACAGGACATCATATAACCTTGCGGCTGAAGTATCCATCGATCAGGAATTTTATCCTTAAAATCATCAAAACAAGTACAGACCTTTAAAAATACCCATGGTTCATCAATAGATTCTGCTAAATGCAAAAAAAATGCATCAGGTTCTGAAAAAACATAACGCATTTTTTGTTTCTCATCTCCGACATTCACCTTAAAACCAGTCTTATGGCTGGTCGGCAAAGGCAATGCTCTTGATAACGACCAGCCCGTAAGCCATTTTTCTAAAATTTCTATGGAGACCTTTTTATGCATTTAATTTCCTAAGAATTCTTCCAAAGAAACCGTTTTCTGTTCTCCTGCCTGAAGATCTTTATACGTTACATTTCCGTTTCTGATTTCTTCCTCGCCTAAGAAAACAAGATTTTTAATTCCTTTCTTCTCTGCGTAAGTGAATTGTTTTCCGATTTTCGCAGATTCAGGATAAATTTCGGCAGAAATACCTTTTTCTCTTAACTGTTTGATTAATTTTAAAGCTTCAAGAGTCTCTTCACCACCAAAATTGGCAAATAGATAGTCTACTTTTGAAGCTGCTTCCTCCGGGAAAAGTCCCAGTTCTTCTATGACAAGATATATTCTGTCCAATCCGAAAGAAATACCGATTCCCGGAATGTTTTTTACTCCGAAAACTTCCGTAAGATTATCATATCTTCCGCCGCCGCCGATAGATCCCATCTGAACTTCATCAGCTTTCACCTCAAAAATAGCTCCTGTATAATAATCTAAGCCTCTGGCCAAAGTAATATCAAACACAAGATTCTGAATATTAACGCCTAGATTGATCGATTGTGTTAAAACAAATTCCAATTCTTCAACTCCCTTCAATCCCACTTCATTTCCTGCAAATTTTTCTTTTAACTGAAGAAGATTTTCCAGTGCATCATTCGATTGGGTGAATAAGAAATCCAGCTTATCAATAGATTCCTGAGAAATGCCTCTTTCTAACAATTCTTTTACGACACCTTCTTTTCCGATTTTATCTAATTTATCAAGAGCTACGGTAAAATCAATTAGTTTATCCGTAATTCCTGCATATTCAGCCAGACCTGAAAGAATTTTTCTGTTGTTAAGGTGAATTGTTACTGAAACCTGCAAGTCTGCAAAAGATTTTAAATACAACTGGATTAATTCCACTTCCTGAATCAGGCTCTCACTTCCTACCACATCGGCATCACACTGGTAAAACTCTCTGAATCTTCCTTTCTGCGGACGGTCTGCTCTCCAGACCGGCTGAATCTGATATCTTTTGAAAGGAAAAGTCAGTTGATTATGATTCATAGCCACAAATCTTGCAAAAGGTACGGTAAGGTCATAGCGAAGAGCTTTATCCGAAATCTGGGAAGTCAGTTTCTGATGACTTTTATTTTCCCAGTCTTCCTGATTTACTTTTGAAGTATAATCTCCTGAATTTAATATCTTAAAAATCAAGCGATCTCCCTCTTCTCCGTATTTACCCGTCAATGTAGAAAGATTTTCAAAGCTCGGTGTTTCCAATGGCTGGAATCCGAATAATTCAAAATTTTTCTGCAGCGTATTGATGATAAATCTTCTTCTTGAAACTTCTAATGCTGTAAAATCTCTCGTTCCTTTTGCTAAACCTGGTTTCATTTTATAATTGATAAATGATGATTAATATTTGATAAAGATGCAAAAATAGTGATTTGGAAAGACTATTGTGCACAAAAGTTGTACAACTATGTGTAACTTTTATACAATCATTCAGATAAAAAACCGGAGAAATAATCTTCTCCGGCTTTCATTTTTACTTCGTTCATTTGTGTTTTTAATCGTACTAAATCAAATACTTTCCAGGATTTCTAAAATCTCTTCACCATAATTTTCTATTTTGTGTTTTCCAAAACCTTTAATATCCAGCAATTCTTCTTTTTTGGCGGGCTTATATTTTGCAACAGAAATCAATTCTTTATTGGTTGCAATAAAATAGGTCGGTAAGCTTTGCTGTCTGGCTTTTTCAGACCGCCATTCTTTCAATGCATCCAGTATTTTCTCCTCATCGGAATTCAGTGCATCATTTTCCGCAGAATATTTGATGGCTTTTGAATCTTTTACGGTATTCTGCTGAACCGGTTTTAATTCCTCAAAATACAGAACTACTGACCAATAATTGTCATCATTCACAAAAGCGGTCTCTACTTTTAGGATATCCTTTGACTCTAAAAAAGCATCTAAGGTCTGCTGATCTTTATGAAGAAAATCATCAGCCAGCCTGATTTTAAAAACTTTTACTTTCATCATTTGTGTTTTTGCCGTTATTTACTTCCTAAAAGTAGAATTTCATCCACTTTGACTTCTGTGATATATCTTTTTACTCCGTCTTTATCATCATACGATCTGTAAGTTAATTTGCCTTCAATTGCGATTTCTTTTCCTTTTGACACATACTTTTGAAAAACTTCGGCTACTTTTCCGAATGCCACCAGATTGTGCCATTGCGTTTCTTCTATTTTCTCTCCTTTTGCATTGGTGTAATGATCGCTTGTCGCCAAGGACACACTTGCTTTTAAACTTCCGTTGTCGAAATTTACTGTTTCAACGTCTTTCCCTGTGTAACCTATTAATGTTACTTTGTTTCTTAGTGACATAATTTTCAAATTTTAAGATTAATATTCAGATCAGAGAGGCTCACTGTTTTTCTCAAATCTCTGTTGCAAAGATTGTTGAATATGGAAACCAGAGTCGGTTATAAACTATTTAAATTCGTTTGTAGTCATTTGAAAACGGATATGCTGTTTTATTTTATACAAAATTCGAGATGATTTTTACAAGATTTAATTATCATCTCCAGCCGTTTGCAAATGGATAATTCCGTATCTTTGATAAAGTATTCTTTATGAAAAAAAGTGTTAATATTTTTGAGTTTCCTTTTAATTTAGGCCTGATAAAAAAAGAGCATGAAGCTGAGCCCGGCGTCAGAAAACTCCCTGACTGGTTCAGAAAATTTCATTTTCATAAAAGAATTAATCCCTTTCATATAATCCGGCTGGAATCTCCCAAATATACAATGAATCCCGATGCAGAGACTGGAGTTAAAAATACTGATTTCATTATAGAATATGCAAAAAAACAGTCTGAACTGATCCTCAGCCATTTTAATAAAAATATATTCAATATTATTCTGGGTGGCGACTGCAGCATTTTAATAGGAAATGCCATTGCCCTGAAGAAGCTTGGAAATTTTGGACTTTTTTATCTTGACGGACATACGGATTATATTCCTCCCCGACTCTCACCCAGTGGCGGAGCAGCCGGAATGGACCTCGCCATTGTATCAGGACTTGGTCATGAAAAGTTAACCAACATTGATTATCTTAAGCCCTATTTTTTAGAAGAAAATATTTTCTGTATAGGCAATGCTGAAACGGATGATGAGGAATATGTAGAGCAAATTGTAAAGTCACGGATCACATATTTTGATTTATATCAGGCGAGGAAACACGGCTTCAGAAAAATAGCCCATGACTTTCTTCATCTTGTTGAAGATAAAAATCTGACTGGTTTTTTCATTCATTTCGATGTAGATGTTTTACAGGACAAAATCATGCCTTGTGTAGACAGCCGAATGGAAGACGGTATAGATTATCAGGATTTACATGAGATTTTAAACCCTCTCATTCATCACGAAAAATGTTTTGGAATTGAAATTACAATTTTAGATCCCGATTATGATGAAAATGGTGAATATACCCAAGTTTTTACAGATAAATTAATTCAAATAATAAATAAAGAAGAATAAATGAAGAAGACAATCAAAAGAACTTTCAGAGTTTCAAAATATGTAATTTACAAAGAAACACTGGTGGATTACAAAGAACATTTCTGGTCATTTCTGGGAGCATTTTTTGGCATAGGAATTATTGCTTTCATACAATCACATACATTGTCGGCTACAGAAAACATCTTTCTGATCGGTTCTTTTGGAGCATCCAGCGTATTAATTTATGGAGCTATTCAAAGCCCGTTGGCCCAACCTCGAAATTTGATTGGCGGACATGTCATCTCAGCCATTGTAGGCGTTACCGTCTACAAACTCGTTCCGGATATTATCTGGCTGGCTGCTCCATTAGCTGTAGCTTTTTCCATTGTACTAATGCAGTATACAAAAACGCTTCATCCACCAGGTGGTGCTACCGCTCTGATTGCAGTGAGCTCAACAGGGAAAATTCCTGAACTTGGTTATTGGTATGTGCTTTCTCCTGTATTATCTGGGTGTATTATATTATTACTGGTTGCTTTATTTTTCAATAATATTACCCCCAACAGAAGCTATCCTACCCACAGCAGATTCAAAAGACTGCTTCAGAAAAAACATAAACACAACATGAAAAAATAAATTTATGAATTGCTTAGAATGCGGCGAAAAAATCATCGGCAGGTCCGATAAAAAGTTCTGTAACGATGCCTGTCGGAATACCTACAATAACCACCAGAATAAGGATTCTAATAATCTGATGCGAAATGTCAACAACAAACTTCGCAGGAATTACAGGATTTTAAAAGATATCAACATTGACGGAAAAACAAAAATTTCAAAATCTAAGCTGGATGGCTTGGGTTTTGATTTTGACTATTTCACCAACGTAAAAGTTTATAAAAACGGTTCGGAATACAAATTTATTTACGATTACGGTTATAAACTTCTGGATGATGACTTTATTCTGATCGTCAGAAATCAGGCATAGATAATAGTAAATTTAAATGTAACAGTATGAAAGAAGTTGTTTTGATCACGGGTGCCAGCGGTATGATTGCTAAAGAACTGTCAAAAAAGCTGAGCAACGAATATGAAGTCAGGCTTTTAACCCGAAAAAAGAAACAAATCAACGAATATGAGTGGAATACAGATCAGCAGACTATCGATGAGTCTGCTTTTGAAGACATTTCACACATCATTCATTTGGCTGGTGCCAATATTTCTGAAAAACGCTGGACAGACGAAAGAAAAAAAGAATTGATATCAAGTCGTGTAGAGTCTGCAAAATTGCTTCTGAATACTTTAAAAAAGAAAAATATCAAATTAAAATCTTTTATTTCAGCCTCAGGAATCAACTATTACGGAACACTGACTTCAGAGAAAATTTTCACAGAGCAGGATCCTCCCGGAAATGATTTTTTAAGCGAAGTCGTTATTCTTTGGGAAAGAGCAGCCGACGAATTTAAAGAACAAAATCTAGCAGAAAGAGTTGTAAAAATGCGAACAGCAGTCGTTCTTTCTGAAAAAGACGGAGCTTTAAAAAAAATGGTTCCAACGATAAAAAATTATATCGGCTCACCCTTAGGAACCGGAAAACAATACATGCCATGGATTCATCTGAAAGACATTTGCTCAATGTATGAATTTGCATTAAAAAGTACTGAAATACGAGGCAGTTATAATGCAACTTCTCCACAGCATACCACCAATGAAAATCTAACCAAAAAGATAGCAGAGGTTTTAAAAAAACCTTTATTTATGCCGAATGTTCCAGGTTTTGTATTAAAACTTATCTTTGGGGAGCTGGCAGATGCTTTACTGGAAGGCTCCAGAGCGTCTTCAGAGAAGATACAGAAAGAAGGTTTTCAGTTTGAATTTCCCGATTTGAAAACAGCTCTTGAGGATTTACTCAACAAATAATAAAAAATTGATATAACACATACGACATAATGCAAGATATAAAAGTAAATATTGAAAAAACTGAAATTTTATCCGATAACTGGTACACTTTAAAAAAAGTAACTTTTAATATCTCAAAAAAAGACGGTTCCATCGAAACCCAAAGCAGAGAAGCCTATGACAGAGGAAACGGAGCCGTTATTTTATTATATGATACGTCTACAAATAAAATTATCCTGACCAGGCAATTCAGATTGCCCACTTTTATTAATGGAAACGCTGACGGAATGCTGATTGAAGCCTGTGCCGGACTGCTGGACAACGACAACCCTGAAGAATGCATCAAAAGAGAAACCGAAGAAGAAACCGGCTATAAAATATCGAAAGTTGAAAAGATTTTTGAAGCTTATATGTCGCCGGGATCTGTGACAGAGATTCTTCATTTTTTTATTGCTGAATATGCTGCAGAAATGAAAATTACCGATGGTGGCGGGCTCGCTGATGAAGGTGAAAATATAGAAGTACTTGAACTTTCTTTTGATGAGGCTTTAAAAATGATAGACAACGGAGAAATCAAAGATGCAAAAACCATTATGCTTCTTCAGTATATCCGAATTAAAAATATTTTGTAAAAACGACCACGTTAAAATCCATATATTATGAAACTGCTATTTTCACTAAGCCTTTCCCTATTATTATCAGCCGGAGCTTTTGCCCAGAAAAAGGAAGCCTCTACTGCAAAAAACAAAGCCATAACCGAACAGTACAAAAATGCTTACAAAAAGAAAAATTATAAAAAATTTGAAGGTAAAATAATCGTAAAGGATAATCTGGTACAGTTTGATGATAAAATAATCTTTTATGATAAAACCAATCCTACTGTAAAATTAATTTTGCAGGAAGGGCTGATCTATCCACAGCTTCTTACCGATTATCAGATGAACAAATTCATTGATGAAACCACCGACAGAACACAGAAAAGGTTTTTAAAACTCCAAAAAGATCCACGTGCTTCTTTTGACGTTAATAATATGAGAATAAATGATATCGATTATTTGAACTTTCTGGAATCAGATCCAAAAGTTAAAGCCTTTAATCTCATCTGCAAAGACAACAAACTGTCAGGACCCATCCAGTATTTAATCGAATTGACCAATAAAGAAGCCAATAAAGAGACATCGATGGAAGATTTTATAAAAAATGCCAAGCTGACTTTTGTATTACAACGAAAGTTTGATTAATAATCTTTACATCATATAAAAACTAATAACCAAACTTTTAAACTTATTCATGTCCAGAATACCCAAAGGAGCTATTATCATTGTAATTATTCTTATTGCAATTTTTGCGCTCGACCATTATACATTAGAACCTATTATAAGAGAAAAGTATTTAGAAAATGATATCAGGAGCTTTAAAGACAACTCATTAATATATAAAGTAATTTTTGTTTCAATAATGGTTGTTTTCACATTTTTATTACAAATAAAAAGAATAAAATCATCTCAAATTTCAGAGATTTTAATTTTTGGTGTAATTACCTGGTTCTCTTTATTTTTAGCCACACAAAGGATGATTGATCATGTTTTACTCTATATAAATACTAAAACTGAAAAAGAACAAATTACAAAAATCTATTCTGTTGTAAACCATGAAGATAAAAAAGTATTCTGGCTTAATGATGGGAACAAATCAATATATTCGGAAAAGGATCTGGAAAATATCAACAGAAGCAGAATTTTAAAAAATTTACAATCGGTTTTCTTTTTTAATACTAATGATACTGTAAGAATCAACTTCAGAAAAGGCATCATAAATGTTAATTATATTGAATAGTAAAAATGTACAACCCAATCAAGCGCAACAGAAATATAGGAACTGATAATCAAGGCTTTGGTCAGAATAATAAACTGAAAATTCCCAAGCCTTACGATACTTTAAAATCTTTCCACGAAAGGCTTGAAAATTATAAAAAAGAGAGGCGAACAATTAATAACCATAAGTTTTTATTTATCGTTGAGGAAACCCGTGACAGCTCTATGCATCCCTGTTCCGTTGAAGATATAGTCAGAATCATTGAACAAATTCCTTCAAAAGATTACGGAGATTTAAAATTTATCATTTTAAGACAGCCAAAAAGAAAAGAGGAAATATTATCATCAGTTTGGGGAAGGCTCATTTATAGTTACGAATTCGAAAACGAATATTTCCCTGCCATTATCTTAGAAGCCGTCGATATAAATAAAAAACTGGTGTGGTCTAAAAAACAAAAAATAGATGATCAGAAAGAGTTTGAAAGACTTAAAAATGACGGGCACATTTTCATTGAAAATAAGAGAAATTTTGCAACAGTACTGAACCCAATTCCTTCAAGAAATACCCAGCTTTACAGAACTCTTTTACACGAATTCGGGCACTATGTTCATTATCTGGATACAGTCGAGAGGCCCGCACAGGAAGATGAAGATTACGAAATAAAAGAAGCAAGAATGGATTTATATTTTACCTTACCTAAAGCTGAAAAAGAAAAATTTGCTCATAAATATGCAGATTTTTTAAATACTATATTGACAAAAAACAATATAATTCCTTTTGATCCTTTGTAATTTATTCAACACTTTAGAATAATTTTTTATCCTGATTTGGTTGAAGGTTATATTCATATTAGCTCTAATGCAGAAAATGTAAATCGCCCTAACCGATCATTTGTATCGAAAAAAAGCGTTTTATTCAATTAAAAATTCTTCCGAAATTTGCTGTATCAATAAAGAAATCATGCAAATCAAAAACATCGATCATATCGTTCTAACGGTAGCTGATATCGAAAAGACCATAACATTTTACACTCAGATTCTGGGTTTTGAAGTGGTAAATTTTGGAGATAACAGAAAAGCGTTGACTTTCGGAAATCAGAAAATAAATCTTCACCAGAAAGGAAACGAATTTGAACCCAAAGCAGAATATCCAACCTCAGGTTCGGCTGATTTATGCTTTATTTCCAACACAGATATTCATGATGTATTGGAAGAATTAAAACAAAAAAACATTGAGATCATCGAAGGAATTGTTGACAGGACGGGAGCATTGGGTAAAATAAAATCGGTGTATTTCAGAGATCCGGATCTGAATCTGATTGAGGTGAGTACTTATTCTGATTAAAAAAATAAATGACATTCAGTATTCTAAATACTTACCCCATGCGTATTCTTCACTTCCGCCATCACAAAAGTGCTGTGGGTACTTCCGATAGAATCTACAGAACCTAACTTATTGAACACAAAATCCTGATAGTGTTTCATATCTCTTACCTGAACTTTCAGTAAAAAATCAAAATCTCCGGAAATATTATAACATTCCGCCACTTCATCAATTTGTAGAATATCATTCACAAATTGATTTCCTACAGAACGGTCGTGAATTTTCAGTTTGACCTGGCAAAAAACGGTAAATCCGCGATTCAGTTTTTCGGCTTCCAAAACAGCAGCGTAATGTTTGATATATCCCTCCTGCTCCAGTCTTTTCATCCGCTCAAAAACAGGTGAAGCTGAAAGATTTACTTCTTTAGCCAGTTCTTTTACCGTCAGTTTTGCATTCTTTTGAAGGATTCTCAGCAGCTGCAAATCCTTTTCATCAAGTCTCTCCACAGAATAATATTCTTTTTTTAGTTATGTTTTTCAAATTTACAGAATAATTCACTTCTAAAGATAAATAAATCCAAACATTTTCCTTAATATTTAAATTATAACCAATCAATTTACTTTAATCGATATCTTTGAATCCTATTTTGTTCTTTAACATACTTCATCAAACGGAAAAGGTTTTACATACCGTAAATTAATAGGGAATCGTGTGAAAATCACGAGCTGTCGCGCAACTGTAAGTAATATACCAAAGGTTTTGTCCAAGTAGATCCACTGTGCAAACGGGAAGGATGACAAAGCTGTTACAAGTCAGGAGACCTGCCTGTTCCGAATTGACAATGCTCTCGCGGTTTGGAGTTTTTGGGTCATACAGATGATACTTTTGAAGGTATTTTGGTTTAAAATTTTAACTTTTTATTTTTTAAACGCAAAGATTTTCTGTTTAGACTTCTTATTTTAAAGGAGCAAAGAACTGCGATTTTATCGCTGATGAAGCTTAAGGTAAACTCACGCTTCATAAAATCAATGTTTTGATTTCTCTTTGCCCACTTAAATGATAAAGAAAGTTTAATTAAAACTTTGCGTCAAAAAAATAAAAAAATATTAAGCCAATTTTCTTATTTAAAGAAAAAACCACATCTTCACTGTATCTACTCTTTTCCATAAACTCTTTTCCTCGATAGCATTTCGAAGTGTCTGAAGAACTTTTTAACATGAAATTTAATTTAAAAAGTTTAAAAGAAATGCAAACACACATCCTAGGCTATCCGCGAATTGGTAGCAACAGAGAACTTAAAAAAGCCAGCGAACAATATTGGGCAGGCAAAATCACGTTAGAAGAATTATTGGAAGTCGGCAAAGCGATCACACAAAACAACTGGAAACTACAGCAGGAAGCAGGAATAGGTCTTATTCCCTGTAATGATTTTTCGTATTACGATCAGGTTCTAGATATGACCTTAACGGTTGGAGCCATTCCGGAACGTTATCAGGAAATTGCTTTCAAAAAGTCTGAACTGGATGTTTATTTTGCCATGGCAAGAGGTTTCCAGAAAGACGGTTTAGATATCACGGCAATGGAAATGACAAAATGGTTTGATACCAATTACCACTACATCGTTCCTGAATTTCAGAAAAATCAGGAGTTTAAATTATTTTCCAATAAAATTATTAAAGAATTCATCAGCGCAAAACAGGCAGGAATTAATGCAAAACCTGTGATTATTGGTTTGCTGACGTATTTATTATTAGGAAAAGAGAAAGAAGAAGGTTTTGACAAATTGGATTTAGCGCAAAACTTACTTCCGGTGTATATTCAAATCCTGAAAGAACTGGAAAATCACGGTGCAGAATACATTCAGTTTGATGAGCCCTTTTTAGCGTTAGATTTAAATGAAAAAGCAAAAGAAACCTATCAGTTTATTTATGCTGAAATCAGAAAACAGTTTCCTAAACTTAAATTTATTGTAGCGACTTATTTTGAAGGATTAAAAGACAATCTTTCATTGGCAGCTTCCCTTCCGATCGATGTTTTGCATATCGACTTGGTTCGTTGTCCTGAGCAATTAGATGAAGTTTTAAATACAATCCCTGAAAATTTAAGCCTTTCATTGGGAATCGTTGACGGAAGAAATATCTGGCGAAATGACTTTCAAAAGTCTTTAAATATTATTAAAACTGCTGTTGAAAAGATTGGTTCAGAACGAATTTTCATTGCTCCGTCTTGTTCGTTGCTGCACTCGCCTTTCGACCTTGATTCAGAGAAAAACGAAGATATTTTATCTCCTGAAATCAAGCAATGGTTGGCTTTTGCAAAACAGAAAGTGGATGAAATTGTTAATTTAAAAAAATTAGCTTCAGAAAATCCGGATTACCATGCGTTACAAGCATTAGCTGAAAATAAAAAAGCCGTTGAAAACCGTAAAACCTCAACCTTAATTCATAATCAGGACGTAAAAAACCGTGTTGATGTGACGACTGAAGATGATGCACAGAGAAATTCACCATTCAATATCAGAAAAGAAACGCAACAAGATGTTCTACAACTTCCTTTGTTTCCAACGACGACGATTGGTTCGTTTCCGCAGACAAAAGAGGTGAGAAACTGGCGTGCAAAATTCAAAAAAGGAGAACTGAATGCTGAACAATATGATACTTTATTGAAACAGGAAACCGAAAGAACGATTCGTTGGCAGGAAGAAATCGGGATTGATGTATTGGTTCACGGAGAATTTGAACGAAATGATATGGTGGAATATTTCGGGGAGCAATTGGCAGGATTTGCATTTACACAAAACGGTTGGGTTCAGAGTTATGGAAGCCGGTGCGTGAAACCTCCGGTGATTTTCGGAGATGTTCACAGACCGAATCCAATGACGGTTTACTGGTCGGAATATGCACAATCTTTGACTCAAAAATGGGTAAAAGGAATGTTGACGGGGCCTGTGACGATTCTCCAATGGTCTTTTGTGCGTGACGATCAGCCTCGTTCATTGACTTGTAAACAAATTGCTTTGGCGATTCGTGATGAGGTGAATGATTTGGAAAAAGCAGGAATCAGAATTATCCAAATTGATGAACCGGCGATACGTGAAGGGCTTCCGTTGAGAAAATCTGACTGGCAGAATTACCTGAAATGGGCGGTTGAAGCCTTTAGAATTTCGGCAAGCGGTGTGGAAGATGCGACGCAAATTCATACGCACATGTGCTATTCTGAATTTAATGACATCATTCAAAATATCGCCGATATGGATGCTGATGTTATCACGATTGAATGCTCAAGAAGCCAGATGGAACTGCTGAATGCTTTTGCAGATTTCAAATATCCGAATGAGATTGGACCGGGAGTTTACGATATTCACTCACCGAGAGTTCCTTCCAAAGAAGAAATGGTGGAATTGCTGAAAAAAGCACAAGCCGTAATTCCTGCACAGCAACTTTGGGTAAATCCTGATTGTGGCTTGAAAACCCGTCATTGGGATGAAACAGAAAAGGCATTGATTGCGATGGTGGAGGCTTCTAAACAAGCGAGTAAGGAGTTTGCTTTACAGACGCTTTAAATTAATTTATTGATATTTATTTTTTTCGGGGGCCTCTTTAGGGGCTCCTGGTTTTTATAATGTAAGTTGTTAAATTAAATAAATTCTACTATTTTCGTATAGATGCTTAATAATTATTGTTAAGGCTTGATTATAAAACTGATACCATGAAAACAGAATTACCGAAAATATCTTTAAATAATATAATAGAACTTAATTCTTCTCCAAATAAAGGAGATATTGCTATAACATCAATTAATGATTTAGGTACAGAAGGCCAACTTAACTCATATGTGTTGAAAGAATATGGTTACTCTGAATTTGATCTACCACAACAGCAAGATTTAGCTAATGGAATAGCAATTATAAAAAAAAACAATCTAAAACCTATACTTTTTGTCGTTACAGTAAATGGGGAAAATGTATCTCATAATCTTAAAAGAAATTTATTAAAAAGTATAAATTTTTATCATGAAGAAATTATTGGAAAGAAATTATGGATTCCTCTCATGGGGGTAGGTGTTGGTAGTTTATCATTGTACGAAAGTTATAGAATTACAGTTGAGGTTATTAATAAATTGAAAGAAGATTTCTTAATCAATACAACATTCATTATCTCAATTCCCAGTACACAGGAAGGAGTTCAATTATTCAATGAAATATTAAATAATAAACAACAAAAAGGAAATTATAATCAAGATATAATTAATTTCACAAAAAATTATTCCGGCAATTTTTATTGTATTGATGATAATAACCATACTTTAAATAGGAATGTCTTACAAAGAGAAAACTATCCTGTTAATAGTAGCGAATATACTATTATTTCCAGAATCCAAAAAAATGATATAATAATTGTAAAAAATGCTTACATCAATGCTCAAAATGAACAGCTTATCAGAATAAAATCAATTGGAGTAATTAAAGAAAAGAAGCAACATACATATAAAATTGATTGGTTAAAAATACAAATGCCAATCAATATTGATAATCTAGACTTTTTATATTCAAAATATTTTGTCAAAGCAATATCTAAAAACAGTATAAGAAGACTTTTAGCCGAATTTCATGAGATTAATCCTGATATTACAAAAAGTATTTTTTCTTCGTTTCAAAAAGAAAAAATAGCCGGTTTAATAAGTGACTCCGATGACGGTATTGATTATTTGGAAATTGAGAAAGATATAAATGCATTTTCTAAAGTGATTGCAGCAAAGAATTTTGAGCCACCTTTAGCCATTTCTTTATTTGGTAAATGGGGTTCCGGGAAAAGCTTTTTTATGAAAAAGTTAAAAAATAGGATTATTGATTTATCCGAAAATAGTAATTTTTATTGTGAGGGTATTGTACAAATCCACTTCAATGCTTGGTCATATATTGATTCTAATTTGTGGGCGAGCATTGTAACAAGAATTTTTGAAGAACTTAATATTTATATTAGTGATAATACTCTTGGTGAAAGTGAAAAAAAAATGATTGAACAAGAACTTACATCTCATTTATCAATTACAAAAGAAGAGATAGGTGTTCTCAATAATAAAAAACAGATAGTAAAAAAAGAAATAGATTTATTAAAGAGAAAAAGAAAAAAAATTCAAGAAGATTTATCAAAAAAAATATCACAAATAAAAAAAGAAACTATTTGGAATGTAATACAAAATTTAAATAAAGAATTTAACGCCAAAGAAAGAATATTAAAAGAACTAAATAGCAATCCATCATTTTCAAGAATTAAAGATGATATTGAAAAAAATATTCCAGAAGAATATTTAAATGATCCAAAAAAAGTCTACGAAATAGCTAAATCAAGATATACATTTTTCAAAGAATTTTTTAAAAAAGATAAAATTGTTTTAAATTTAGTTTGGCTTTTTGGCATTCTTACAATAATAATTTTATTTCCTCTTTTTTTAGATTGGCTTACAGGCAGAATTAAAGAAACAAACTTTATTATCCCCCAAGCTACACTGTCTCTTTTTGTCACCCTAACTGCTGTATGGAAAAGAGCTGAAAATGTTTACAAAGATCTAAAACCACTTATCGCATCATTTTGGAATATTAAAGAAGAATATGAGAAAAAAGTAGAAGAGGTAACTATTAATTACGAAAAAGAAAAACAAGTTTTAATATTTGAAATAAAAGAAAATAAATCAAAAATTCTCATTATTTCTGAACAGATTCAAAATGCAGAAAGAAAAAAAACAGATATTGAATTCAGAATAAATAATGCCTTAGCTACTGAAACTTTATATTCTTTTATAGACAAGAGATCAAAAAGTAATGATTATCAAAAACATCTAGGTATAATTTCAATTATAAGAAAAGATTTTGAAATATTAAGTGATTTATTTATTGGACATCATAAAGAGATTGATCAAAACAATTCTAATAATGATTTTAAAAGTAAATTTAAAAAGCCTTTAGAAAGAATTATACTTTACATTGATGATCTAGATAGATGTCCCGAAGAAAATGTAGTTCAAGTTCTTGAAGCTGTAAATCTGTTAATGGCATTTCCTCTTTTTGTTGTGGTTGTTGGTGTTGATTCTCGATGGATTAAAAATGCATTAAATAAAAAATATAATTCTCAATTTAAAGATTCTAAGAAACATATCGAAGTTCTAGAGGTTTCAAATTATTTAGAAAAAATATTTCAAATTCCTTTTCATTTAAAAGATGCTAATTCCAATAATGTAAAAGATATGATTAAAAATCTTGCTCAACATACATCATCTGTCAAGTCATTAATAAGTGAAAATTTTGTCGAAAATAATGAAAACATTAATAGAAATGACAACGACTACACATTAAAAGCAGATACAAATATTCGAGCAACTAATAGTTCAATACAAGTAGATTATACTGAAATAGAGACAACTGAGACTTCAAAAACAGATATTATTACTAATAGTAGTTCTGCTTCAGAGACTGAAAGTTTGATATTAGCAGACAACGAAATTCAACTAATGCAAGATATGTCTGAAATTATAGGAAATAATCCTCGATGCATTAAACGGTTTGTAAATATATTCCGAGTTATTAAAGCGCATGAGGAATTTGGTTATTCGGATCATTCTTTAAATCAGGAAATAATTGCTATTCTATTTTTGATTGCGTTACCTCTTGGAAAATATAAAAAATTAGTTCCTTCTTTTGAAAACTTTATCAACAAAGAACATAATAGTTTTGAAAAAATAAGACATTACTTTGAACTTGAGCAGGATTCTACTGACTTAATAGGTTTAAGAAATCAACTAGAGAATATTCTTTTCAATACAAATAGAACTCATGAAACCTTATTAAATATGAATACAAAAATGTTTAAAGATCATAACATGTTTATAAGAAGATTTACATTCTCACAAATTTAAAAACAAAACAAATTAACAATCAAAAACTTACGATTTTCAAAAATAAAACCTTAATTTTGCACCCCGAAATAAGGATTCTACAGTTATGAAAAAATTAGGCGAATACAGAAAGCTTCTTGAAGTTGATAAAACCGTTACGTTGAAGGAACTAAAAACAATTTACAGGAATACGATGAAAGATACGCATCCTGATAAATTTATCAATGATGAAGAAGGAAAGCTTGAAGCAGAGGAAAAAAGTAAGTCTGTGATTGAAGCCTACCATTTTTTGGTAAGTATTAATCCGGAAACTCAGGAAAAATATAAAGAAGAATATACGGAAACGATTACAAAATCTAATATTCAGGATTTTTATTTAGAGAAATCAGTATTGACGGTTCAACATTTGAACGGAAATATGTACGAATATATCGGAGTTCCAAGAAACACGTATATCAAAATGGTGAATTCTGATTCTCCAAGCCGTTTTGCAAGAAGACACATCTATGGAAGTTTTGTCTATAGAAAGTCGGGTGAAGTAATGGCTGATTAATTTTTCATATATACAGTAAGCATAGGCTTTCAGATGATTCTGGAAGCTTTTTTCTTTTAAAATATTTCTTGACATTTGATAAAACAGCCCGACAAAGCAAATGTCGTACATTTGTCGCACTAAATTTCATCATTTCCTTTTATAAAAAACTAAATTTGAAAAAAAAATCTATGAACTCAATTGGCGAAATTATCATCGCTTCCAGAAAGAATAAAAACCTGACTCAGGAACAACTTGCTGATCTTTCAAAAGTAAATCTAAGAACCATTCAAAGAATTGAAAACAATGAAAACATACCCAGAGAAAATACATTGAAATTAATTTGTGATACGCTGGAAATTACCATTCCGAAAATAGATCCATCATCAGTAACAAAGCCTGCAAATTTTATAGAAATCAGTTTTAAATATTTCTCTTTAATTATTATAAATCTTGCATTAATGTCAGTTATTGGCTGGATGACGTTGGATTCGGAAGCCAATTTGAACTCCCGGTTTGCAGGATTACTTTTGAGTTTTCTACTTCCAATCTGTATTGTGTTTTTCACTTTAAAAACAAGCAGAACCCAAAGACTTCTGAAATTTGGAAGTGGTTTTTTAGTTTACATTGTATTAGCAATAGTTACAGTAGGATTTCCGACAGCTTTTGTGACTGGTTTGCTGCCTTGTTTGTCGATTTGCTTGTTAACTTTATTTTACGGAGATTCTTTACTAATAAAAAAATTTACTGCAATTGAATAATTTAATTTTAAACATAATGAAAGCTTTCAGGGATTCTGGAAGCTTTTTTTATTGTTGGACTATGATGAACGCTTCGAGAACCTCAGCGTGACATTGCTAATACCAACTGTATGGTTTTTAAATGCAAAGGAGTACGAAGGTTTTATTTAAATTACTGAAGATATTTTTCGTTCGCGAGTGCTTTTCATTCAGCAAATCCATATTCTCGTCACTTCGAGTAACGAAGCAAAGCGAAGTGTATCGAGAATTTTTTGAGCCTATTTTTAATAGATAGACTGATATAGGGGTCCTAGTCTGATACAGCACTTCTCGATACGCTTTGCTACTCGAAGTGACGGCAACATATATACTCATTTTAAGTAGTCAAACCGCGTCATAATTAATAACGAAAAAAGCGCATCATTTCTGATACGCTTTTAGGTTAATTAAAGGTTGTTATATTAATCTACGTGTTTCGGGGTGTAACCGTCTTCACTTAGCTCTTTATGTTCATATTCAGCTTTCATTTCAGCGTCATAGTCAACTTTTTCACCTTTACCCATTCTTCTTAAAATTGAATCGAATAAAGAGTAAACTACCGGTACAATGATCAGCGTAAGGAATAATGACGATGTTAAACCACCAATGATTACCCAGGCTAATCCGTTGTTCATCTCTGCTCCTGCTCCTTTTGCAATCGCAATCGGAATCATCCCGAAGATCATTGCAATCGTAGTCATCAAAATCGGACGAAGACGGGCGTGGTTGGCCTGAATCAAAGCGTCATGTGTATTCGCACCTGCAGCTTTTCTCATATTCGCGAAGTCGACAATCATAATCGCGTTCTTCGCTACCAGACCAATCAACATAATCATCCCCAGCATCGTAAAGATGTTTAATGAATTCCCGGTGATGGCCAGAATTACCATTACCCCGATCAATGCCAGAGGAATGGAGAATAATACCACAAACGGATATACAAATGAGTCATACAATGAAACCATTACCAGATAAACTAATACGATAGCTGCAGCCAGTGCAATTCCCAGCGTACCGAAACCTTCGGTCTGGTTTTCCATATCACCACTCCAGATATAGCTTACTCCGGCAGGTTTTGTTTTTTCATTATCCATAAACTGAGCCGCCCATTCGTTGGCAACATCCCCTACAGGACGACCTACTACTTTGGATTTTACCTTTACAGACGGTGCTTTATCTCTACGTTCCAATAAACTCGGTCCTGAACCCATTTTCACATCAGCAAACTGACTTAGTCTGATCTGCTCTCCCTGAGGATTTGTAAACATTAAGTTTCTTACGTCATCAATAGACTGTCTGTTGGCATCTCCAAAACGGATATTGATATCATATTCATACTCTCCGGCTCTGAATTTTCCGTCTGTATTTCCGCTAAATGCTGTCTGCATCGTTTGTCCTACACCTGAAAGATTTAAACCTAAAGAAGCCATTTTATCTCTGTCGATATTCACCTGAACTTCCGGATTCCCAGAGTCCGTGGATAATTCTGCATCTACGGAACCAGGAACTTTTTTAAGTAATTCAAGAATTCTGTTTGCTTCTTTATTGGCCGTTTCGTTATCCTGAGCCGTTACCACCATCTCAATCGGCGCGTTGTCCGCTCCCATTAATCCGATTGGTGCTGTTTTAAACTCAACTCCTGTGAATTTTTCTTCTAAAGCTCTTTTGATCTTTGCAGACTTAATATCCGTACTTTCATTACGCTCGGATTTATCTACCAGAATAACCTGAATCTCTGATTGGTATAATGTAGCCTGTGCCCCACCAAAACCTGATGACTGCTGACCTACCGTAGTAATCATATCAACTACATCTTTATCATTTCTCAGGTATTTTTCAACAGCTAAAGTAACCTGATTGGTTTTCTCTACAGAAGCATCTTTTGGTAACTCCATCTGAACAAGGAATTGTCCTCTGTCCATTTTAGGGAAGAATTCACCTCCGATAAATCCGAATGCTACCAGCATGAATGAAGAAATCAGGATAATGAACGTTACGATCACGGTCATAATTCTTCTTAATGTAGATTTCAACGCCCATTCTAAAATTCCGGTGATCCAGTGTGTGAATTTTTCCAATTGCTTTTCAAACCAAAGGATAAATTTCTCAAAAGGATTTTTACCTGTAAGATGTACCAGTTTCCCATATCTTGAAGATAACCAAGGAATAATGGTAAATGAAGCCAATAACGAGAACAATGTAGCAATAACTACCGTGACACAAAACTGCGCCAGGATATCAGATACCAGTCCTGAACTCATCGCAATCGGTAAGAATACCACTACAATTACCAAGGTAATAGCCGTTACGGTAAATCCAATTTCTGAAGCTCCGTCGTAGGCTGCACGGATTCTGCTTTTCCCCATCTCCATGTGACGGTAAACGTTTTCCAAAACCACAATCGCATCATCCACAAGGATACCTACCACTAATGAAAGTCCTAGTAAACTCATTAGGTTTAAGGTATAACCCATCAGATACATTCCGATAACTGTTGCAATCAAAGACATCGGAATAGAAACCATTACGATAAATGCGTTTCTGATGTTGTGAAGGAATAATAGCATTACTACTGCTACCAGAATAATCGCTAAGAATAAATCGAAAATTACATGGTCTGCCGCTTCAAGCGTAAAGTCTGTAGTATCATCTACAATATTGATTTTAATCGACTGAGCTTTATAATTGTCCTGAACCTGAGCAATCGTTTTCTGAACTAATTCAGAAACTGCTACTGCATTGGCATCAGACTGTTTCTTAACCTGAAGTAAAATAGTTGATCTCTGATTGTATCTTGCTACTTTCTCCACATCTTTCTGAGTATCAAAAACAGTTGCAATATCAGATAAACGAACCTGTGCCCCGTTTTTGTTGGAAACAACAAGGTTGTTCATCTCCTGAACGTTTCTATACTTCCCCGAAAGTCTGATCGTAGATCTTGAAGTTCTCGTCTTCAAAGCTCCCGTCGGGAAATCTAAGTTTGAAGAAAGGATAGCCTGTTGTACGTCTGCGATGGCAAGACCGTATCCCTGCATTTTCTTTTCATCTAAACTTACCTGAATTTCTCTCTCCTGTCCACCTACAAGGTCAACCTGAGCAACACCGTTTACACGCGAGAAAATAGGTTCTATTTTTTTATCTAAAAGGTCGTAAAGATCTTTATTATTCAGCTTATCACTGGAAATACTCAACGTCATGATCGGTAAATCATCCAGTGAGAATTTTTGAAGTGACGGCGGATCTGCATCGTCCGGAAGGTCTGCCAGAATAGCATTTACCTTTCTCTGAGCATCATTCAACGCATAGTTTACATCGGCACCTGTATTCAGCTGAACCATAATTACCGACAAACTTTCGTAAGATGAAGATTCTACCTTTTTTACGTTTTCCAAAGAACCAACGGCATCCTCAATTTTTCTGGTTACCGAAGTTTCCACCTCAGCAGGTGAAGCTCCGGGATATACTGTAGAAATCGTTACCATATTGGTTTCAAACTTCGGAATCAACTCGTACCCCATCATAGAGTAACTTAATAAACCTCCCAGCGTCAATATCGTAAATAATACGATAACAAGGGACGGTCTTTTAATGGATATTTCTGCTAACTTCATCTTCTCTTACTTTACGATATTGATTTTTGAACCGTTATCAAGGTTGATCTGTCCGCTGGTAATTACCTGTTCCCCACCATTAAGTCCGTTTAAGATCTGAACTTTATCACCGTAAACTTTTCCGGTTTGTACTTTGATTAATTTAGCAGTGCCATTGTTCACAACGAATAATTGTCCTGAACTTACTCCGTTTACGAAAGCTTCCGCAGGAACAGTCAGCATATTCTGAGTTTCAGCTCCGTTGTTGGTTTTGAAAGTTGCTGTTGCATACATACCCGCTTTCAGATTTCCTCTGTTCTGAACCTCAATCTCAACAGGGAAATTTAAAGAAGCATCACTCTTGGGAGCGATGAAGGTAATTCTTCCGCTGAACGAGTCATCAGGTAAAACATTGACATTAATTGGCACTTCCTGACCCAGCGCGATTTTTCCAATCTGGCTTTCATCCACTAAAACAGAAAGTTTTAAAGAATTAATATTGACAATTTCGAAAAGTGCAGTTCCCGGAGCAACGACCATTCCCGGCTCCACCATTTTTTTATTGATCGTACCGCTGATTCCCGCACGGATGCTTGTATCATTTACTTTTACACCCTGTGCTCTTACCGCAGCCTGAGCATTTTTCAGCTGTAATCTTGAATTGTCAACCTGCTGTTTTGTAACTCCACCTGTTTTGAAGGCATTTTCATAACGCTGGTTATCGATAATTGCATTCTGTAAATTATTCTGAGCCTGAGAAATATCAACCTCAATCGCATCTTTTTTAATTGTTGCCAATACCTGACCAGCACCAACTCTTGAGCCTTCTTTCACCAAAACACTTACGATACGTCCTGATATTTCAGCGGACTGATTCATCTCCTGTTTTGGAATAAAAGTTCCGTTTGCTGAGTAATCTGTATTGATATTTTCTCTTGCTACCGTTACTACATTAACGTTGATTTTGTCAACCTGCTTGGCAACTTCTTTTACTTCGGTGTCCTGTTTCTTTTTATTATCAGCGATTTTGTATGCTGCCAACCCAACAAGTACAGCGGCCACGATGATATATATTAAAGTCTTTTTCATAGTTTATTACGGGTTTTGTAGTGTGTTTAACTCTCCTTTTGCTTTTATTAACTTGATCTCAGCCTGTTTGTAATCCAACAATGCATTGGCATAATTCTGTTTTGCCTGTGTTGAAGCATTTTCAGCATCCAAAACTTCGGTAAGTGTTGCTAAGCCATACTGATAATTGGCCTGGGTATTTTTTTGCACTCTTTCTGCCAGCCCTACATTATCTTTCATACTTTCGATATTGATTAATGCATTTTCCATATTGGTGATTGCATTTTTATAATCTAAGCTTAAACTCAACTGTGTATTTTGAATATCCACATCCAGATCCTGAATATCCACTTCTGCTTGGTTGATCTTCGCTTTTGTAGCACCACCCGTGAAAATCGGAATATTTATATTTAACCCAATTGCTGAATAATCGCTCCAAAGCACTCCGTTATTCATCCCGTTGGTAAGAGGGAATTTTCTCCCCTGACCTCCCCAACCGTAGTTGGCTACCAAGTTTACGGTAGGATACAGATAGGCTTCCGTTGCCTTTTTGTTAAACACAAGAAGTTCTCTGTTTTTATTTAATACTTTAATTTCTGTACGGTCATCAAGATTGATATTACTTGCAATCAGTTCAGGTTTTGGCTCTATTGTTTTTTCTTCAAGCTCGATATCTGTAGAAATAGGAACTCCCATATAGAATTTCAAAGCATTTTTTGAAAGCTCTACAGAATTGATCAACGTCTGTTTGTTGGAACCAATATTCGTCAGCTGTACATTTGTTCTGTCAAGATCAATTGCTTTTGCCAAACCGTTATCTACCAAACTTTTGATTACATTTCTTGTTTTTTCCGTATTGGCATAGCTTGCTTCTACTGTTTTCAGGTTTTCTTCCTGAACAAACACCTGATAATAAGCGGTTGCTACATTTTCAATAATCTGTTCATTGGTTAGCTGAGCATTCAAAACATAGAATTCTCTTGTTGACTTTGCAGCTTTAAGACCTGTAAAAACCCTTTGATCAAAAATAGCCTGCTGAACCTGTACTGAAGCTGTAGAGCTCCAAGGCTGTCCCAGCTGTGCTCTGATTCTTTCTCCTCCAAATTCCAGCAAAGACTCCTGAATTACAGGATTATAGGTCAATCCCGCCGTCGCACTTATCTGTGGCAAAGCTCCGGCTCTTGCTTCATCAATTTTATATTCGGCTTTTTTGATCTGTAAAGCAGCTTTCTTAGCCTCTGCTTTGTTTTGAAGTGCCTGTTTAATGGCTTCCTGTAAAGAAACCTGCTGTTGTGCAGACACTGATGAAAAACCGAAAATCATAAATGCAGCAGCTATACCCAATTTTAGCTTTTTTGCAGTTATACGTTTTCTTTTCATAATTTTATACTTCGTTTATTTTTTTAATGTAATTTTTTATCTTCGATGTTTTTATTTCTAAAGGACGAATCATTTCTTAAAATACTTTAACATTTTCTTAGTTTTTGAAAAGTATATTCAGAATGATATCCTTTCTTGCTGCAATAATCTGATCGAATTTTTTATCACTTATCATAAGATTTTCCATTAATAATGGTCTTATTGCACTTGGAAATACCAGTAGTGATACCATGTTCAAGACAAACTGAATGGGCTCCATTTTTTCAATATTTCCCAATTCCATTTCTTTTTTTATGTCTTTATACAATTTTTTCAGTTCATCTTCTTCGATGTCTTTTTTGTGACAGTTTCCTTTGTTGATCTGAGAAACAATGTATGTTTCCAGGTACGGATACTGCAGACTTGTCGATAAACTATGTTCAATAAACTGACTCATTTTTTCCTTAAAAGGAAGATCTGAGTTTTGAATCACTTTAGATTTTTCCTGTTCCACCTTTTGAGCCTCATCAAAAATGATTTGGATCAAATTATCTCTCGAACGGAAGTAGTAATTGATCAACGTTCTGTTCACTCCTGCTTCATCAGCAATTTCCTGCGTTGTAGCATCAAACTTCCCTTTCACAAAAAATAAATTCTTTGCTGTCTCTTTAATGAGTTCCTGTGTTTGGTCTTTTTTTGCTTGTTTTGACATTTTTGTTAAACAAATTTGTGCAAATTTAAATCATTTTTCATTTTTGACAAAATTGTTAAACAAAATAATTAAACAAAATAGTATGACATGCATCATATTTTGAATTAGATATATAAGATTATTCTTACTAACATACCACATTTAGAGTCTTTTCATATATTTGCCGAAAGATTAAGACTACAAAACTATTATTATGAAAATGCGACTTCTTTTTCTATTTTTTATTTCTTTTTCGTTAAATTGTAATTCTCAAATTGAACATAATCATCTTATTAATGAATGGTATATCTATAAAATAGAAATGCAAGATGGCAGTAAGCCTTTTCTTTTAAAAGATATCCATAGCAGTAAGCATTATAGTATTATTATAGATAAAACAGATTATTATTTAGTTAATGACCAACAACTTATTGAAACTAGAAAAGATCCTGTTTTCAAAACTAAGTATAATCTAATAGGCAATAAATTAATTACATCTCCGGAATCCTATTTAACAATAGAAAAATTAAATAAAGACAGTTTAATACTATCTCAAAATATAAAAGGTTTTGAATCTAAAGATCTCCAAAGATATTATTATGTTAGAAAGGTGTTAGCTATTGAAGAAGAAATAAAGAAAAATGAAAAAAAAGACACTTTAAGAGCGACAAGTATTTTAGGACCTAGATTCAGACCATTCTTAATTCGTAGAATGTTAAAAGATCTGACAAATACAAAACCACTAAAAGAGAAACTCCCAAATTTTAAATTTAATGGCTATATCTTAATCAACCTCAAAAGGGAGACAATAGATATCAAATTAAATGAGTATGACAAAAATTTCATAAATGAGATAAATTTAAAAAATCAACAATTTTATAAATTTAGCAATTGGAATTTTTCATCAGTGAGTAATTTTGAAGTGATTAAAATCCCATTTTCTTTTGTAAGTTATTATACTTTAGATACTGAAATTGAAACTTATGGTGATGTTTGCAATCTATTTACATTACATTTTTTGACTGATTTTGATCCTACTTATGAAGAAGTAAAGAAATCAACAGCATTATTTACGAAAGCTCTCCAAGAGTATAAAAAAAATAATTATACAAAAGCAATTGAATTTTTTGATTTATCATACCAAATCAATCCAAAAAATTTAGACGCATATTACAATTCTGCTGATATAAATTTTGCTCTAGGAGAAAAAAATAGAGCATGTAAAATATGGCATTATTTAAAACTAGAAGGTCAAAAGTTTGCAGAAAATCAATATGAATTAAATTGTAATTAAAAAAAAGGGCGGGCAGAAATTAAAATTTCTGCCCGCCCTTTTTAATTTTATAGTAACTTGATTTTATCTTCTAAAATATCAATCACTTTATCTTTGTAAAGCCCTCCGATGGCTTTTTTAAAGTTCTTCTTGCTCATCTGAAGTTCATCTTTAATATCTTCCGGTGTAGATTTATCTGAAAGATGAAGAAGTCCGTAGTTTTCTTCCAGTTTATCCAGAATTTTCTGCTTAAACTCATCAATATTCTCAAAGCCTTCAGGCTGAAGAGACACATCAATTTTTCCATCCTCACGAATCGCTTTGATATAACCTCCTTCTTCTGATAAAGGATATAGTTTTTTAAATACATCAGAAGTATAAATCAGTCCGATATATTTTTTGTTGATCACCACATTCCAGCCCAGTTCGCTTTCATTCATCATGATTAAATCCACTTTATCTCCTTTTTTGAAAGGCAGATCCTCATATTGCGGGTTTCTTTTGAATTTTGTAGTACCTGTAATTAATTCCAGATCCTCATCAATGTAAATATTAACCAGATATCTTTTTCCTTCAACGATTTTTGATTTCTGCTGCTTGTAAGGAATAAAAAGATCTTTAATGATTCCCCAATCCATAAACGCTCCGCTTGGAAGACTCTGAACACAGCTCATTACTGCAAATTCTCCAACCTCAGCCAAAGGAATTTCAGTGGTAGCTTTTAATTTGTGATCATCCTGATACACGAAAACCTCAATTTCATCCCCAATTTCTTTATCATCCTGAACGAAAATCTTAGGTAAAAAAGCCTTTTCACCTGATTCATCAGTTAAAATCCATCCTGAATTGTTTTTTTCTGAAATTTTTAAAGTTTGAGTTTGTCCGAGTAGCATGTATGATAAATTAGTTGGCAAAGGTACGGAAAAAATTAAGGTTGAGACTAAGGTTTAGATTCTTCCTTTTTAAGAAGAATATTTACACAATTAAAAAAGGAGATCATGATGATCTCCTTTTTTGTTATTTAGGTAATTGCGGCGCCCGCATTTTATACTGATAGCTATGTAATGTTTTCAGAAAATTTTCCAAATCTGTCAGCTCATCATCTGTAAGATTCAGTTTTTCCAGCATTTTAGATTTGTGAGGAGCCAGCGGACTGTCTCTGTTTCGCTTTTCATTAGGCATTCCTGCATTATACATATTCAGAACGCCTTTGATATTGGGAAATAAACCATTATGCATATAAGGAGCAGTCTGAGTAACTTCTCTTAATGTCGGTGTTTTAAATTTCCCTACATCTTCATTCTTTTTCGAAATATTATACAATCCGAGGTCTTCATATTCTCTTCCGAAATAAGTAAGTCCTAAATTATGAAATTTCTGATCCGAAAAATAAGGCGTGTTGTGACAATTAATACAATTCGCTTTTGTTCTGAACAAATGCAGTCCATTGATTTCAGAATCATTCATTGCTTTTTTTTCACCCGAAACAAACCTGTCGAATTTTGATTTCGGACTTACAATCGTTCTCTCAAAAGTGGCGATAGCTTTTGTAATTTTCTCTTCCGTCACTTTATCATCTCCGAAAGCTTTTTGAAAATATTCTTTATATCCTTTTAGTTTAGCAATTGTTTTTACAGCCAATCTTGAGTGAAAATTCATTTCCACAGGATTTTCAATAGGCGCCTTAGCCTGATCTTCAAGGGTTGCCGCTCTCCCATCCCAAAAATATTCTTTCGCATATACAATATTCAGAACAGTGGGTGCATTCCTTGTTCCCAACTGCCTGTCGTGACCGTACGCTACTCTTCTTCCATCTGCCCAGGCCAATTCCGGATCATGGCAGTTGGCGCACGAAATCTGCCCTGATTTTGAAAGTCTGGGATCAAAAAATAACATTTTCCCTAGTTCCTCCTTTGCTTCAGAATAAGGATTATCTTTTGGAAACTCAGGTTTCGACAGAGGTCCGATATCTTTAAACCCTTCCTTCGCTTCATCAAACAGATGAGGTTTTGGCCAAAGATTCTGATCTCCGCTTCCATATAAATCTCTCAATTCCTGATTTGTAAATCCTTTTTGAGGACGATCATTAAAATCGGAAAAGGAATACGCCAAAAACAACACCGCCGAAAGCGATAAAAAATACTTCATAATCTTCTAATAAAACAATGATATTCCCGCGTTGAAATAGAGGTTAGGATTTCCGTTGTAATCGGTGTTTTGCTCTAAATCTTTACTCAATGGGAACAGCGTTGCAAAATTAGTAAATATTTTCAGGTCTGTCTTAGAACTTACCTTCTGATAAAACTGCAATCCCAATTGAGGACCCAGTTTTGACGTGCTGTCAAACTCATGATCATTTTTAATTACATTATCATACAACAATGTATTGGATGATGCCGGTGTATATTGCAGGCTTTCACTTAATGGAAAATAAGACATTGCCCCTACTTCAAGATTTATTTTTTGAGTATCTCTGTAAAAAATATCTTTGTTAAATTTCAAATTTAAGTTTAAACTTTTAACATATTTATAGGTTATTCCCAATAGATCAATCGCTGAAAAGTCATTATAAACCCCTTCTAAAGTTGTTCCGAATTTTATTTTCTTACCGTCTCTTAAAAGGAAATGATTGGAAGCAGATAATTTATCCAATGTCATTCTGTAATTCTGTCCAAATTCGACATTATTGTAATTATCTCCGGTAATACTCTGGAAATTAACATTGGACATAAAGTCTATTTGTCCTCCTTTATACCAGTAGTTCGCATCAGTTTTATAATTAACAAGACGGTATTTCATCTTTTCTAAGCTTTCCGCAAAATAAGTTGATCCGGTAGGAAGATTATATAATTCTCCAGTATTTCCATACAGATTTTGCATCGCTTTGCTGTAAGAAAAATTAATATTGAAAAAATTCTTCTGATTTTCAAAAGCATATCCTGCTCCAAAATTTCTGTCAATTGTTCTGTAGCTGAAATTTGTGTAAGACGGAAAATAAACAATTCTGCCATAACCACTGGAAAATCTCACATAATATTCAGGATTGGCGGGCGCATTGATAAACTCATTAACAGCCATAATATCATACGTTTCAGACTTTCTTCCTAAGCCTCCGAAAACTGATAACTGATGATTTTTGTAACGGTATCCTGCAAAAATTTTCCCTGAATAATCAGCGGTATTAATTTCCGGTCGCGGATCTGATTTTCTGAACGAACTTTGATTTCTGTAATCCACTGTTGCTCCCAGTTCCAGCCCTTTCCAGAGATTATATGAAATACCTCCTCTTACGTGATAGTTCTGGTTTTCCCAGTTGGCTTTCTTCGGGACAAAAAGATAGTTCGGGTTTAATACAAATTGGTCTTCGGTTCTTCCGTTTGTTAAATTATATCCTACATTCTTTTCTGTGATAAACTGATAATCAAAACTTCCCAATAATCTCAATTTTTCAGAAATATTGAAAATCCCTTGCGTTTTAAAGCCAAACTCGCTTGAACTTTCGGCAGTTTGGGCTCTTTTCATATTCAGATCTTTTACAACAGCACTCAATTCCGTTTCTGTAAAGTCTGAAAATTTCTGTTTTGAAAACTGAATCGGATTGTCCCAGATTCTGTTTAACTGATTGTAATATATCTGGTTTCTCGGTATAAAAATACTGTCATTCAGCTGTGCCGAAACACAACCAAATGACAGAAAAGAAACTACGTGTAAAATCTTAAAATTCATTATTTATTATTGTTGGAACCCTCTTGGATTTGCCGTTTGTCTTATAAAATCGTTTGCTGAATTGTTACTGTCTTCCAAAACTTTCCTTGCCGGAGTATTTCCCTGAGCCGGAATTGTGGTTTTTGTCTTTCTTATTACCGCCTGAGAAATATATGCCTGGTCACATCCAATGAAAGATGCGTCTACTGAGGCATTCAGCATTTTTGGTCTTTGAGAGTTCGGATTATAATGTTGAAGATCCACTCCGTCAATAATTACGCTGATTGGAATTTGTTTAAAATATTTTGTGGATGTAGTAGCATTCGTTACTGAAGGATCTGAATAATCTGCCAACGATGTAAACTCAGAAGTATCCATTTTAAAAATAATAAAACTGTCTCTTCCCGGACTATCCATTACAAAATCATTATTTCCGCTCCAGTTGCCGGGTCTTCCCCAATAGGCAATTTCCAAATCTTTTACAGCAGGATTCTGGATATCAAATTTATAAATCGCCTCGCCAATCGAATTATTAAATGTTCCCAAATACACTTCGAAGTCTGCTCCACTCAAATCAATCGTTAATGAAGGATTTAAAATATTAATTGGTGATCCTGTATTATCTACTAAAGGAGATTTGTGATTTAAAGCATTCTGAGCAATAACCAAACTCTGCCCTGGTAAAATAGGATACTGATTTCCTGTTCCCGGAATTCTCATGACATAATCTGCGTACACATAATTTGTATTGGCAGCACTTCCCATAGTCATTCCCAAGGATTTACTCCAGTCAAACTGTCCGTTTGCCTGAGTATAGCTGTTAACGGTTGTATTTGTTTTTCCGTAAAGCTGCCCCAAGTATAAACCATCTGCATAAATCACTTCATTTGAGTTATTGTAAAGCTCTATGAACTGATCTCTGATTCCTGCTCCCTGTGTAATATGAGAACCTCCGTAATAAATTTGCTTAATCAGTAAATCCCCAATTCTTGCAGATCTTACTTCAATCACTGTACTTGGAACATTCACATTAATAGTTGCTCCTTCCTGTGTCCCGTTGAAACTAAGTTCTGCTGCCGGAGAAACGTAGTTGAATGTAGTATAAAATTCATCGGAAAGCATCTTTTTAGATACTGTAATTTTATAGGTCCCGGGAATTACATTAGAAAAATTAGCAAAACCATCAGCATCAGTGGATACTGTATACGTATCTCCGGAACTGTTGTTTACCATGACCACTGTTGCATTTTTTGCATGCCTTGCATTACCACTCACATCATTGTAAGAAGCATCATATTTTACTTCAACTTTAAAGTTTGTAGGCTGCAATGTATTATTATTGTTTCCAAAATCGTCATCACGACAAGAAAAAAGCAACATCAGAATTGCAAAGTAACTTAATAACTGTTTCATACGGATAGTGTTTATATATTAAAATTGATATTCGATCTTGGCACCAAAAGAAAGTGTTAGCAAATCAGCTCTCAAATTGGTGGTAGATCTGCCTGTAGTTTCTGAGAACGTAGTCTGAGTTTGTTTTAGATCAAGGAAATTATTCGCATAGAAAGAAAACCTGAAACCGTTCTGGAAATCTTTAGAAATCTTAAGATTGATATTATGAAAAACCTTATCCAGCTTTTTATTATCTTCCAGATATCCGGTGTCTTTGATGCTTGCAAACTGGCTCGGATCATTAATCTGTTCCTGGGTAAGCATTACTTTTTCTAAATTACTATTGATGTATGCATACAGGTTTTTAGGATTAAAAATTGTCTGATCATCGATAAAATAATGCTGACTTCTTAAGGTAATGACCAAACCTGCTTTCGGCAAATGATAATTTAAAGCAGCACTGATATTAAATTGTTTGTATTTAGAATCAAATGGCCTGTATACTCCCCAGATTACATCTCCTGCTACATTTCCGTCAAGATTTGCATTTTTATTAAAATACCGGTCTATTTCGGATCTGTTTGTTGTTTCAACATAAGCTCCGTTAAGATCTAAACTGATATTTTTAATCGGAAGCTTATCTAAACCAAGCATCAATTCCAAACCTTTATCTTTAGACTGTAGAGAATTTACCATTCTGCTTTGCAGGTAATAGTACTTACTGTATCCCGCAATATCATATGTCGGCAGGCTGGTTCCGTTATAATTGATCTGAAGTTTTGCCAAATCTCTTTTTGCTCCGTACACTTCATTGGTAAAACCATCATAAAGATTATTGTAATATGCCGTTAAACCAACATTTCCGTAAGCAAATTTGTAATCTATCCCCACTTCTGAACGCATACTTTTTGAAGGCTTCAGATTCTTATTATCCGCATAATCAATAAAGGTCTGCATTACACCCAAATTATAATATCCGGGAAGCCTTACATCTGCCAGAATCATATCATAATATCTAGGTCCTGTGTAGATCATATTGATAGAAGGTGCTTTTGATGCAATCCCGAATCCTCCTCTGAACTTGAAATTTTTATAAATTAGGTAAGAATTAACTCTTGGTTGAAGAACAGAAGCTCCAAACTGATTATCATATCTTACACCTGTATTCAAATTGAAAATATAGTTTCCGAATTTCTTGAAAATATTATCTTCAGCATATACTGAAAACTGATATTCCGCTCTTACATTATCTCCGTAGTTATAAGGTCTGAAAGCTTGTCCACCACCCGCAAACTGGCTGAGAATAGTCTCCGGACTGCCCAACCTTCCTGCTCCTTTATTATCACTGCTTCTCATAGAGGTACCTATTAAGAAATTATGATTCCAGTTGGATTTGGTTCTTATATTCTTTTTTAAATCGGCAGAAAAAAACATAGAGATAGGCTTTCCTTCAATTTCCTGAACCTGTGTATAGCTTGGTGGTGAATAAGTTGCTGTATAAACACCTTCGCTAATACTTGTTCCTACAAGATCTCCCCCATTGTTGAGAATGCTTGATCTGTATGTATTCTGATAACCCTGAGAATAATTGGCATTAATGTCTAAATTATCGAAAAACCAGTCTTTAAATCTCCAGTTGAAACGATTGGAAATACGGACATCTCTCTTTTTATTCCTTACAATTAAGTTTGTTGAATCTTCTTCCTCAAAATTGGCATTGTCAAAATTATTCCCGTAATCGACAGAGAAGGAGTTTTTAATATTTTTGTTCTTGTTGTAAACCGTCCACATCAAATTGGTCGTAATTCTTTGGTATCGGTTAAATTTTGTTCTCGGTTCCGAATTTGAACTTAAATAATTAACATTTACATTCAGAAATCCCAGTTTTTCACTCAACTGAAAACCTTTATTCAGATTATATTCCTGAGTTCCATCCCGCATCGCCAGATAGGCTCGGTAAGGAGCTCTACCACTTTTCTGCTGAATTGTTACCAAACCTGACGTTAAATCTCCATATTTTGCAGAAGGAATCCCCTGAACAACTTCTACACTTTCGATATTTTCAACAGGAATTTCTCTTAAATCTGCGCCATAGTTGGTATTCGAAAAATAACCGCCTTCAGCTCCAAACCCAATAAGATTAGGCATAAAGACAGAACCTTCGTTTTGCCATGACCTTCCGATGGGCGAATAATTTCCAGTATAGCTCTGCATGTTTTCGTTATTGGAAATCGGAATTCCGTCAACGACAATGGCCGTTCCGAAGGATTTATTTCCAAAACCCTGATCCGATACACTTGTTGGCTGTGTTGAACGAAAAACAATAGGCTTAAATTCATTCAGGTTAAGATTCTGTAATTTCTGTCCCGGAATTTGCTCCAAAACCTCATTTAAAGAGAATGCCTGAATATTTTTCAAAGCTTCTTCTTTAATTTCAATCTCAGAATAGTTTTTCTTTTTGGCGGCTAATGAAATTTCCTTGATTCTGATAGAAGCTATCTGCATCGAAAAGGTTTGCTGAGAAGAAGGAACAACAGTATATGTTTTTTTATCCTCTATAAAACCAGCCCTTGAGAAAACCAAGGTCTGATTGGCATTATAATTAATTTGAAAAACTCCTGATTGATCGGTCACCGTCCAGATTCCTGTATTTTCTATACCGACCTTGACTCCCGAAATGGGCTTCTTGTTGTCTGCTTCTACCACGATCCCTGTCAGAGTCTGACCACTCACGGAAATGATAACAAACTGAAAAGCAAGAAGTAAAACTCTTTTCTTCAATTTTAACAATTTTTGGCAAAATTATTTATATTTTTTCTAAATAAAAATAATATTATCCTTTTTAAGACTTGATATATTTCATGAAAAGAATATTGCGTATTTGATAAAAAATTACTGGTTAACAAAATTCAGGGGTTAACCAAAAAAACTTATTGCAGAATGGAAAATGGTATAATACGGCTGGAAGCTGGAAGAGAGAGATTTGAAGAAACTGTTAATGTGTTATTAATGGACTGTATTAGATCCAAGTTGTTTTATCATTATCATTGGGATCTCAACAACTTCAAGCTTCCTAACATCATGAAAATCTCTAACTAATAAAATGTTCAGTATTCGCAATGTCATGCTGAGCTTAGTCGAAGCATCAATAAATTCTAATTAAAAAACAAAAAAGAGAGACAAACGCCTCTCTTAAATTTATATAGATGATTAAAAATCAAATATTACATGTGAATTGGTCTTTTCCCCGTAGCATCCAACGCAGCTTCTTTAATCGCTTCTGCATAAGTCGGGTGAGCATGCGAACTTCTTGCGATATCTTCAGCACTAGCACGGAATTCCATAGCAATTACCCCTTCTGCAATAAGGTCAGCAGCTCTTGCACCTACAATGTGCATCCCCAAAACTTCGTCCGTTTTTTCGTCAGCAATAATTTTAACCAAACCATCAACATCACCACTTGCACGGCTTCTTCCTAATGCTCTCATTGGGAAAGATCCTACTTTGTAAGCTACACCTTCTTCTTTCAACTGCTCTTCAGTTTTACCAACTCCTGCAACTTCCGGCCAAGTGTAAACAACACCAGGAATCAAGTTATAGTTAACGTGAGGTTTTTGTCCAGCCAAAGTTTCAGCAACGAAAACGCCTTCTTCTTCAGCTTTGTGAGCTAACATTGCACCTTTGATAACATCACCAATAGCGTAGATATTTGCAACATTAGTTTGAAGATGATCATTAGTTTTTACTCTTCCTCTTTCGTCAAGCTCAACACCTGCTTTCTCTAATCCAAGACCGTCTGTGTAAGGTTTTCTACCTACAGAAACTAAACAATAATCTCCTTCAACTGTTACTTCTTCTCCTTTCTTATCTTTAGCTGTAATTTTTACTGTATCTCCATTTCTTTCAACCGCAGAAACAGCTGTAGAAAGCATGAATTTCATTCCTTGTTTCTTAAGAACTTTAGTTAATTCTTTACTTAAAGCTCCATCCATTCCAGGGATGATTTTATCCATAAACTCAACAACAGTTACCTGAGCACCCAATCTTAAATAAACAGAACCAAGCTCAAGACCGATAACACCACCACCAATAACTACTAAATGCTTAGGGATTTCCTTAAGATTTAAAGCTTCCGTAGAAGTAATCACTCTTTCTTTATCCAATGTAATAAATGGCAGAGAAGTTGGTTTAGAACCGGTTGCAATGATGGTATATTTAGATTCGATCGTTTCTGTAGAACCGTCGTTTTTCGTTACTTTAATCTGAGTAGCAGATTCGAAGCTTCCAACTCCTTCAAAAACAGTGATTTTGTTTTTGTTCATCAGATAGCTGATTCCGTCAGTATTTTGCTTGATGACCTCATTCTTACGCTCGATCATTCTTGCGATATCAGCCTGAGGCTCGTTGATAATGATTCCGTGACCTGCAAAATTGTGTTTTGCGTTCTCAAAATGCTCAGAACTATCTAAAAGTGCTTTTGACGGAATACATCCCACGTTAAGACAAGTTCCTCCTAAAGTTGGGTATTTTTCAATAATTGCTGTTGTGAAACCTAATTGTGCAGCACGGATTGCAGCAACATAACCACCAGGACCAGAACCGATTACGGTAACATCAAATTGACTCATGTTATTTTATGAATTTGTTTATTATTATCTCTTTAATTCTTACAAATTTACTGATTAATTACCACGTGAGAAAGTGAGATTTGTCAAATTTTTCTTTTAAGAATATTAAATCAAAACTTAAAGATTAATACTTTGAATTTCTTCTCCTGTATCTCCATTAATTCCTTTTATCTCCATAGGTTTTTCAATATTCAGATCACCTTTTGCTTTTATTAAAAGAAGATTTCTTTTATCCTCATAATCATAGAGCCAAATTGTGTCTTTATTATATTTTGTGACCCTGATTTTCGAATTATAATTCATAAAAGTAAAAACTGAATCATCCGCAACTCCCCATCTGTAAATTGCTTCATCATAAGGATAATCATTCCATGTCCATCTTTTATTTTTAACTTTATTAAAAGAGAATTTTTGGAGTTTATTCTTTTTCATAAACTTGAAAGTAAAACCATAATATTCCGCTCTTTCTCTTGGCCACTCGTAATTCCAATATCCAATACTATCTTGATAGAAAATTATATCCTCTATCTTCTCTTTAGGGCTTTTACAATTAATCATTAAAATCAAAACGGGTAAAAAAAGAATAATTTTATGTTTCATTTTTAATAGAGTTTTACCTTGAAAAGAAAACAATTCTTGCCTTACAATTAGCTTTATACATTTTTATCTCTTCTCTAAAATTACTTTTAAAGGTAAAATGATCGTCACGAATAAAGGTATAAGAAAAGTAAATATTTAAGATGGAAAAAAGAAACACAAAAATTTTTACTGCAAAATATAATTTTAACAACAATTTCTTTTTATCGAAAAATTTACAAATTAAAGAGTCTAAATAAAGAAAAATCAATGTCAAAAGTATTGAATTCAATAAAATACCCAAAACATAGTATTCCGTAGCCATTGAGCTTGCCAAAGAATCGGATTTATAAATAAAAGGCATCGCTGCATAATAGTCTGGAAACACATCACCTTCAACATGACAGTTATAAGCGAATTTTACAAAATCAAGATGTGACCAGAAAAATCCGATCGAAGTAATGAAATATACTATTATTTTAAACAAAGCTTTCACTTAATTAAATCAATGATATTATCAATCCAAATTTAATTTTCCTTCTCCAAAAGCAGCTTCACCTCCAAAAAAATCCCCACCATAAACATACCAATCAAGGCTTTCCAAAAATTCCACTGCGTTTTCAGGAGTAATATTCGGGCGGTCTTTTTTCGAAACGATCCCCTTATACCATCTTGCAGAGCTCGAAATATTTTCAGATTCAACAAAATAATGAATCCATATTCTTTGACAAAGCTTGCACTGCTGAATCGTTACTTCCGCATTTCTTCCGTTGGTATGGTCGATTCCTATTTCAGAACTTCTGTATTCAGTATAGTCCGAGGTCGGTTTTTCACAAAGGCATCCAATTTTAGGGATTTTATTCATTGATTACATTAATTTAATAATCGCCAAATGTAAGAAAATAAGCATCCATAGCACAATACGAAAAATTATTTCATAAGATCCAATAGCACCTTTTCATATCGATCTAAAATAATACTCTTAGAAAATCTTGATTTAATAGAGTTTTTAATAGACTCTTTATCATATGTTTCGTGAAGAACCCTCATAATTTTCTGTGAAAAATCTTCATGATTTTCAATATCAGAAATCTCGCCGTTGATATTATTCTGAATAATTTCATTAATTCCGCCCGGACAGTTATTGGCTAAAGAATAAGTTCCACAAGCTCCCGCCTCCAGTAAAACATTGGGAAAGCCTTCATATCTTGAAGATAATACAAACAAATCTGCATATTTCAGAAACTGATACGGGTTTTCCTGTCTGCCATGAAAAAATACATTTTTTAACCCTAAAAAATCTTTCATCTGATGCAAAATTTCCCGATCCTGGCCATCTCCCAGAATATGAAGCAAAATATTCTCATTTTTAAGTCTTGAAAACACCTTCAATAAATTATCAAAGCCTTTTCTGGACGATAAATTTCCGATAGCCACTACATTTTTATAGTTATACTTAAAGCTCTCAGGCTTTACAGACGCTCTCATTTTTTCATCGATAAAGTCAAAATCAACAGGGTTATTGATTTTAATGATTTTGCTGGATTTTATTCTGAAATTTTTGGTGAGATCCTTCATCATATCATCACTTTGTGCGATGATTTTGTCGTAATTATTATAAAAATTATAGAAAAATTTGATTTCTTTCCGGGTCACATGTTCTGTAACGACATTCGTTTCTCTTGCAATGAACTTCGTTCTCGGAAATAGTTTAATAAACAGTGATAAATAAGCATTTACTTCACCAAAACCAGAAAATACAATATCCGGTTTTCTGCGGTAGATTTCCCTTAAGATAGGCTTTAAAGAATGCCTTATCCTTTCGGTATCAATATCAATAATCTCTACATCATTTTTAAGAAGGTTAAGGTAGCCTCCTTTTTTACGTAAAAGCAAAATCTTAGGCTCAAACCGATCTCGGGAGAGGTGATTCGCAATAGTGGTGACAATCCTTTCTGCGCCTCCGGTTTCCAAATCCGGCAGAATAAATATGATAGAGATCTTTTTCATCAATGTAAAGTTAGTAAAAAGTTTTATTAACCTTCAATCCCAACTCATTAATTAAAGGAATTATTTTATTAATATTTTCAACACTCAGAAAAGCATACTCGTCGCTTTTAAAAATCATTACGCCCCGATTATTTTCAAAATAATTGGGAGAATTCTCAATTACCCCTTCAGGTTCTCCAAAAATGATATTGCCGAAAAACTGATCATTCATCTCTGCATGAACCTGGTCTATTTCTTCAAGCTTCTTATATCTTAAAATCTCTGTCTTTGATTTTCTGGTGATAATTATCCTTTGATTGGTAATCAGATAACAGTTGTTTTTCAAATCATAATATCTGATAATCCATCTGAAAAATGCATTATAAAGAGCGGCAACCAAAAATGGAATTGCAAATAGAACCACAATACTTCTAAAAGTCGCTACCACAAAAAATACAACAAAAATTAAAAAGCAAAAAGAAAGAATTATCCTGAGCTTTTCTGTAAAATTAAAAAAGAAACTCTTCCGGGGAAGAATTTCTTTCAATATTATTTCATTACTATTTAAGATCATATTAATTAGCTACATCGCTAATGAATTTTATTCTTAACATTCTTACTTCTTCATCAGAAAGTTCATCTCCGAATTCATCCAGTAAAACTTTCATGCTGTCGCTTTCAGATTCATTCATGAATTCCATGAATCCGTCTACGATATCTTCGTCAAAATTATCTTCAATATAGTAATCAATATTAAGCTTTGTTCCCTGATAAACAATACGTTCCATTTCTTTCAACAGATCATCCATGGAAAGATTTTTAGCTTTCGCAATGTCTTCAAGATCAATTTTTTTATCCGTACTCTGAATGATAAAAACTTTATGGCTTGATTTATTGGCCACCTGTTTTAAAACCATATCCTGAGTACGTTCGATATTATTATCTTCTACGTATTTAGTGATATAATCTGCAAACTCTTTCCCGTATTTTTTTGCCTTTCCTTCTCCTACTCCATAAATCTTAGCGATTTCTTCTACTGTGATAGGGTACTGAACCGTCATATCTTCCAGACTCGGATCCATAAATACCGTATAAGGAGGAATTCCGTATTTCTTGGCTACTTTTTTTCTTAATTCTTTTAATAAATTGAATAAGTTCTGGTCTAAGCCGCCAGCGGACTGCATCTGAATCTGGTCACTTTCAGCTTTTGTCTGAGACAGATCAAATTCCCGGTCTTCTGCAATCAGAAAAGAATGTTCCAGTTTTCCATTTAAAACCAGTCGTCCTTTTTCTGCAATTTTCAAAACACCATAGGTTTCAATATCTTTCTGCAGAAAATTCTGCACCGTAGCCTGTCTTATAATGGTTTTCCAGTAATTATCTTTTTCATCTTTTCCGAAACCAAAATGAGAACTTTGTTCGAGTTTATATGATTTTGTAACGGCTGTTTCTTTTCCTGCAATAACAGAAATCAAATCTTTAGACTTAAATTTTTCCGCATTATCATCTATCAGCTGAAGAACTTTTTTCAAATCATCTGTTGCATCTTTTAATTTTGGCGGGTTTGATGCGTTGTCACACATCTTTGCTCCATCTCCTTTTTCAGGATCAAAATTCTCCCCGAAATAATACAGAATATATTGTCTTCTGCTCATTGAAGTTTCGGCATAACCCACCACTTCATTTAAAAGCTGTAGTCCGATTTCTCTCTCGGAAACAGGCTTTTGAGCCAGAAATTTTTCCAGTTTTTCAATATCCTTAGGATCGTAAAATGCCAGACAGTAGCCTTCTCCGCCATCCCGACCTGCGCGACCTGTTTCCTGATAATAGCTTTCTAAAGACTTTGGAAAATCATAATGGATCACAAATCGTACATCAGGTTTATCGATGCCCATTCCGAATGCAATCGTTGCCACAATTACATCCACCTCTTCCATCAGAAACTTATCCTGATTAGTCACCCTTACTTTTTGATCAAGACCTGCATGATAAGGCAGTGCATTAATTCCGTTAACCTGCAAAAGCTGAGCGAATTCTTCAACTTTTCTTCGGCTCAAACAGTAGATAATCCCCGATTTCCCTTTATGCTGATTAATAAATCTTACGATTTCCTTATCAATATTCACTTTCGGGCGTACCTCATAATAAAGGTTGGGCCTGTTGAAACTCTCTTTGAAAACCAGAGCATTGATCATTCCCAGAGTTTTCTGAATATCATCCTGAACTTTAGGCGTTGCCGTAGCCGTCAATGCAATCACAGGAACATCTGCAATTTTATCAATAATGGATTTCAAATTTCTGTATTCCGGTCTGAAATCATGTCCCCATTCTGAAATACAGTGGGCCTCATCGATCGCAAAGAAAGAAATCTTTACTTCTTTCAAAAAGTCTAAATAATCTTCCTTAATCAATGATTCAGGAGCTACATACAGCAGTTTTGTCTTCCCACTTTTAATATCATCAAAGACTTGCTTGGTCTGTGTTTTATTTAATGATGAATTTAAAACGTGTGCTACTCCGTCATCGGAAGAAAGACCATTTACGGCATCTACCTGATTCTTCATTAACGCTATTAAAGGTGAAACCACGATTGCCGTACCTTCAGAAATAAGTGCCGGAAGTTGATAGCATAAGGATTTACCACCTCCAGTCGGCATTAAGACAAATATATCCTTTCCTTCTAACAGGTTTTCTATGATTTGCTCTTGCTGTCCTTTAAAAGTAGAAAACCCGAAATATTTTTTCAATTCGCCTGATAAATTGGCTTTTTTTGCGCTCATCTAATTTTCTATTGCTAAATTTGCATCTAACCCAAAGTTATAACTTTTTTGCTTAAAATAAAAGCGAACGAATTTATTAAAAATAAAATTTATATTAAATATTGTTTTTAAAATATAACATTTTTTAAGAGATTTTTTGTATACCCTATAAAAGTAAAATGGAAAAAGCCAAGATCATTTCAATAGCAAAAAGCACTTTAGAAATAGAAATTTCAGAACTTGAAAAATTAAAAAACAGAATCGATGAAGATTTTGTAAAGGCAGTTGAAATCATACATCATGCGAAAGGAAAGTTAATCGTAGTAGGAATCGGAAAGTCTGCTCACGTAGCCAATAAAATTGTTGCCACTTTAAATTCTACAGGCACGCCTTCTCAGTTTTTACATGCTTCAGAAGCCATCCACGGCGACCTGGGAGTAATTCAGAAACAGGATGTGGTTTTATGTATTTCCAATTCCGGAAACTCACCTGAAATTGTAAACCTGGTTTCTTATCTGAAAGATTATTCTTCTGCTCTGATCGGGATGACCGGAAATAAAAAAAGTAAACTTGCGGAATTTTCCGAGGTTATTTTAGATACTCATGTTGATATGGAGGCCTGTCCGAATAAACTGGCTCCTACAAGCTCGACGACCCTGCAAATGGCTTTAGGCGATGCTCTAGCTGTTTCTTTAATGGAAATGAATGACTTCAAGGCCAATGATTTTGCAAAATTTCATCCGGGCGGGAGCTTAGGGAAAAATTTAATCTCTAAAGTTGATGATTTTCTTTCTTCACAAAAACCTCAGGTAGCGGAAGATGCTCCTGTAAGAGACGTAATTATTTCGATCAGTGCCTCGCGTCACGGTATTACAGTCGTTACCAACGGTGATGAAATTATTGGAGTAATTACAGACGGAGATTTGAGAAGAATGTTGATGAAAGGCGATGATGTAACAAAAGTTTTAGCGAAAGACATTATGTCTCTGCATCCTAAAACGGTTGAAAAAAATGCTTTGGCAAAAGAAGCGATGAAGATCTTAAAAGACAACAATATCGGTCAGCTTATCGTCACTGAAAACGGAAAATATTTCGGGATTATTGATCTACATAAATTATTGGATGAAGGGATAAATTAAGCCTCGATTTTTAAGGATAACTAAATGCTTCGACAGGCTCAGCATGACACTTCTGATACTAAACTGCTTTGATATAATTTAATATAACAAACCGTATTTATAGTATTGTCATGCTGAGGCTCTCGAAGCATCTTTCATCAAAAACCATATAATGAAACAATCCTTCAATTATTCAACAAACTAGCTATTCAGCTATTACCTATACCAGCCTTCATATCTTAACAACTTATTTGCAGCAGTGTCATGCTGAGGCTCTCGAAGCATCTTTCATCAAAAACCATATAATGAAACAATCCTTCAATTATTCAACAAGCTAACTATTCAGCTATTACCTATACCAGCCTTCATATCTTAACAACTTATTTACAGCAGTGTCATGCTGAGGCTCTCGAAGCATCTTTCATCAAAAACCATAATATTTAAACAAAAAAAATTAAACGAGGACTTCAAAACTTTAAACAGCAAAACGTCCTCCTTTACTGAAACTTTTTTCATAAATTTGAAGCCTTAAAAATATTATTCTGTGAGTGAAGGTAAAGACATGTCCTTTCTTGGGCATATTGGAGAATTAAGAGGTCACCTCATCCGCTCGATTCTTGCGATTGTAGTAGCGGCATTCATTGTCGGATTTAATATTAACTGGATTATGGATCATATTTTCTTTGGTCCGACGAGAAATGATTTTCCGACTTTTGAGCTAGTGAATCACTTTTCCAGAATGCTTTTAGGAGAAAACAGCATTCATCTTCCCAAAGATTTTCCGGTACGTGCCAGTAAGCTTTATCAGCAGTTTAATGTCATGATGGCGGTTTCCATTTTTGGAGGAATGGTCGCAGCTTTTCCTTATATCGTTTGGGAGCTTTGGAGATTTATCAGTCCTGCTTTGCATCCAAAAGAAAGAAAAAATTCAATATTTATCATTAATGCAGTCTGGATTTTATTTATGACGGGTGTTTTATGCGGGTATTTTTTAATTCTTCCTTTTGCTGTAAATTTTGGAGTTATTTTCAAAATCTCAGATATTATTGTTCCTCTTTATGACTTAAGTGACTATACAACTTTATTTTTACAGGTTGTTTTGGGAATGGGCGTTATTTTCCTTTTCCCTGTTCTTATTTATTTCCTTACAAGCATCGGAATTTTAACGCCTACGTTTATGAGAACCTACCGTCGTCATGCGATTGTTTTGATCATGGTAGTTGCAGCTATTATAACACCAGCCGACGTTTTAAGTATGATGATGGCCGCTTTTCCGCTATTATTGTTATATGAATTCAGTATTTTAATGTGTTCTTATACTTATAAAAGAGTTCAGAAAGCCGCCGGAAATCTTCCGACAGTTCAGAAATAAAACTGAAAATTAAGTTTTAAAATATTCCCGCAGATTCATTCTGCGGGATTTTTTTGTATTAATTAAATAAAAGTATTTGCGATATTTTTCCTTTTTCACAATATTGCAATCATTAAATTTTCTATTTTTGAAAGAATAATTTAAATTCAAATGAAAAAGCTGTCGTATACCCTTTTATTTGCATCAGGATTGGTTTTTGGGCAATTCTTCGAACATGGTAAGGCATTCACGAAACAAGATACTTTAAAAGGTTCCAATACACAATTTCGAAATTTTTGGGACGTAAAAAAATATGATCTGTCTGTTGAGCCTGATTTTAACCAGAAAAGTATAAAAGGAAACAATAAAATCAGTTTCGAAATTACAAAAGATATTACCAATCCGACTTTTCAGATTGATCTTCAGCAACCCATGAAAGCCGATAAAGTGGAAGGCAATTTCCCCATCGCTGAATACAAGCAGGAAGGTGATTTCATTTGGATTAAAACTAAAAAAAGTTTTAAAAAAGGAGAGCAATACACCATTGATGTCGCCTATTCCGGAAATCCTGTAATCGCCCAAAATGCCCCTTGGGATGGAGGCTGGATCTTTACACAAGATGAAAAAGGAAATCCATGGATGACTGCAGCAGATGAAGGCATCGGAGCTTCAATCTGGCTTCCGACAAAAGATATCTGGAGTGATGAACCGGATAATGGTATTGTTATGAAAATTATTACCCCAAAAGACTTGGTTGGAATAGGAAACGGAAGGTTAACTGACAAAAAAACCGAAGGAAATAAAACCTCTTATACCTGGGAAGTTAAAAATCCGATCAATGCTTACTCTATCATTCCAAGTATCGGAAAGTATGTGAATTTTAAAGATACTTTCAATGGAGAAAAAGGAAAATTAGACTTAGATTATTGGGTATTGGATTATAATTTAGAAAAAGCAAAAAAACAATTCCAACAGGTAAAACCGATGCTTTCGGCGTTTGAATATTGGTTTGGACCTTACCCTTTCTATGAGGATTCTTATAAAATTGTGGAATCTCCACATCTTGGAATGGAACATCAAAGTAATATAGCCTATGGAAACGGCTACCAAAACGGCTATCGCGGAAGAGACTATTTCGGTTCGGGAATTGGTCTGAATTGGGATTACATCATCATTCATGAAAGCGGCCACGAATGGTTTGCCAATAATATCACAGCAAAAGATCAGGCAGATATGTGGATTCATGAAAGCTTTACCACTTATTCTGAAACGCTATTTACAGAAAAATTCATGGATAAAAAATCCGCAGATTTATATGCTTTAGGATATCGGACGAAAGTTGCCAACGATGTACCTATTATCGGAAAATACGGTGTAAGAAACGAAGGAAGCGGCGATATGTATCCTAAAGGGGCAAGCATGCTTCATACCATCCGCCAGATCATCAATAATGATGAGAAATTCAGACAAATTTTAAGAGGAATCAGCAAAGATTTTTATCACCAGACCGTAACAACTGAACAAATTGAAAGCTATATCAACAAAAAGTCAGGAATTGACTTTTCAAGTGTATTTAATCAATATTTAAGAACAACAAAAATTCCGACCCTGGAGTATTCTCAAAATGGAGAAGCCCTGAAGTTCCGATATACAGATGTCGTTAAAAATCTTAAGCTTCCGATCCGAATTGACGGTGAACAAACCATCACCCCGACTGAGCAGTGGCAAACCGTAAAATTAAAGAAAGCAACTCCGGTGGAATTCAACAAAAATTATTATATCAACTATAAAAAGGTACAGTAATTGAAGGTAAAAGGCAAATTCGTGAAAGCATGAATTTGCCTTTTTTATTAATCAATAAACTGATTCTTCAGAATTTTAAGAAAAGTTTAATATGACCGTTCGTAACAAAATGATTTTTAGAACAACTATTTAACTATAAATTCAAACTTAATGAAAAAAATAGCACTTAGCGTAGGGATTCTGGCTGCTTTTGCGGCAAATGCCCAATCGATAAAGACCACCATTGATCTGGTGAATGTAAAAGATGATAAAGTAGCCGTTACCATGGAATTTCCAAAGATGAAATCCGGGGATGTGAAATTCCATTTTCCAAAAACAGTTCCGGGAACCTACTCTGAAGATGATTACGGAAGATTCGTTGAAGGTATTAAGTTTTACGATAACAAAGGAAAAGAATTAACCTATACAAAAGTTAATGATAATACTTATGCTTTAAAAAATGCCCAGAATCTAACCAAAGTGACCTATCTGGTAAATGACAGTTTCGATGAAGAAACAGATACGTCAAAACATAAAGCTGTATTTTCACCTTCAGGAACAGATATCGAACAGGGAAAAGTATATCTGATCAACACTCATGGTTTTGTGGGCTATATCGATAATATGCAGGATGTACCCTATCAGCTCGTGATCCAGAAACCAACGGATTTCTACGGAACGACAGCATTGGTTGACCAGGATAAATCTGAATCCACCGACACTTATACTTTGGCCAATTATGCAAAAGTGACCGACTCTCCATTAATGTACACCAAACCTGATTATATTACGTTTAATGCCGGAGGAATGGATCTTGTGTTGGGAGTATATTCACCTTCAGGCAAGTATAAAGCTGCCGATTTTAAAGAAAATTTAGAAAAAATGGTAGTTGCCCAGAAGAAATTCTTAGGGGACATGAATACCAATAAAAAGTACGCCATTATGCTTTATCTTGCAGGTACAGACGGACCTCAGATCAAAGGTTTCGGAGCATTGGAACACCATGAATCTACCAGTGTCGTGCTTCCTGAAATGATGCCGAAAGATGCTATTGATAAGACCTTAACAGATGTTGTTTCCCATGAGTTTTTCCATACCGTGAATCCTCTAAAAACTCATTCTGAAGAAATTCATTATTTTGATTATGCAGATCCGAAAATGTCTCAGCATCTTTGGATGTATGAAGGCGGAACAGAATATTTCGCCAATTTATTCCAGATTCAGGAAGGCCTGATCAATAAGGATGAATTTTTGCAGAGAATTAATGAAAAAATAACCAATTCTAAGAACTACGATGATACGATGCCATTCACTGTTATGAGCAAGAATGTATTAAAAGAGCCTTACAAAGATCAGTACAGAAATGTATATGAAAAAGGAACTCTTTTAGCCATGTGTCTTGATATCGAGTTGAGAAAATTATCAAACGGCGAAATGGGATATCGTGATATGATCAGAAAGTTATCTCAGAGATTTGGAGAAAATAAACCTTTCAAAGACGACAAACTGATTGATGAACTGGTTACTGTTACCGGATATCCTCAAATTAAAGATTTCTATACTAAATATATTGCAGGAAATCAGCCGACTCCTTATGCAGATTATCTGAATCAGGTAGGCGTGGAAATCAAAAAGCAGGAAACTCCTCCTATTTTCTGGTTTGTAAAAGACCCCAGCCAAACCGGGTACAACGAAAAGAACAATACTTTTGTTTTTGACGAAAGCTCAGCATTATCACCTTTCTCGAAAAGCATCGGTTTCAAAATTACAGATGAAGTGGCGGCATTGGACGGTAAAACAATAGATATTAAAAATATTCAAGCTTTTATAGAATATGCCAAAACCATTAAAGACGGGCAGAATGTAACTCTAACAGTCCTTAGAAATAACGGCGGAAAAACTGAAAAAATTGACCTGAAAGGAAAAGCCGTTTTAGATAAACTCACAGTGGAAACACTTCAGTACAAGGCAAATCCTACCCCGGCAGAACTGAAACTACAGACTCAGTGGCTGACCGGTAAGAAATAATACCATCATCATAAAATAATAGACAAGCGGGGAATTTTCTCCGCTTTTTTCAGATCATTGTAAACAAAAATAAAGTAATCTCAGTAACAAGCGATCTGATTTTTATCCCTTCTTTATCGTTATCCTAAAAGTCGTTCCTTTTCCTACTTCGGTTTGTGCAATTTTAATATCCCCATTATGATATTCCTGAATGACTCTTTTAGCCAATGACAATCCCAAACCCCAGCCTCTTTTTTTGGTTGAATATCCTGGTTTAAAAGCATTTCTAGCCTGTTGTTTTGTCATTCCGCTTCCGGTGTCCTGTACTTCGATTAAAATATTTTTATTTCTTTCAAAAACAGACATCGAAATCGAACCTTCCCCTTTCATGGCATCAACCGCATTTTTAACAAGATTTTCAATCACCCAGCTCATCAGAATTTTATTGTGAGGAACTAGGATATTATAATTGGGAAGATGCAGTCCAAAATTTATTTTCCTTGAAATCCTGGTCTTCAAATAATCATAATTTTCCTGAATTGTTTCATTAAAATTCATATCATTTAATTCAGGAATAGAGCCTATTTTAGAGAATCTCTCGGAGATTGTTCTCAGTCTTTCAATATCTTTTTCAATTTCATGTACCCCTTCAGAATCAGGAGTATCCAGCTTCATAATTTCCATCCATCCGATCATCGAAGACAATGGAGTTCCGATCTGATGGGCCGTCTCTTTTGCCAGACCCGCCCACAGATAACCTTCGTCCGTTTTTTTAATCGTCCGTAAAAACCAGAATGAGAAAAGAAAATAACAAAGAATGAAAAAGCCCAATATAAAAGGAGAATACTGAAGATTATTCAGCAACGGAGAGTTATCATAGAAAACAATCTGCTTGTTTCCTTTTACCAGTTCAATTTCAATAGGAACGTAGCTTTTAGCCATTTTATTAGCTAAAGCTTTTATTTCTTCAGGATTATCTCCTATATCCTGAGGAATATTTTTATGTTCAATAATCTGATCGTTTTTATCTAAAATAATCAGGGGAATTGTCGTATTTGAGCTATAAATCTGAAGAAGCAATGCCTGAACTTCCAAATTAGGACTTTCAACTTCCTGCTGAAATTTCAGAGCACTTACCAAAATATCCACCCTTTTAACTTCTTCCTTACGTAAAAAATTAATCAGAATTGTAGATGCAATAACGATCGTCAATACAACAATGGTCATTAAAGTAAAAATAATCCAGTTATTTAATCTGGCAAAGATGGATTTTCTCAAAATAATTTATTTTAAAACATTCAGGATTTTCTGTAATTCAGCACTTCCACCGCCCTGATAGTTATTAATAATGATCGAAAATACATATTTCTTTCCATTTTTAGCGGTATGATAGCCTGCAAAAGATTTTGTATCTCTCATCGTACCGCTTTTCATCTTCATTCCGTTATCCTGTGTCGGAAATCCATCATAATACACATCAAACCAAGGTTGTTTCTGAGCGTACAATAAAGCCTGAACTTCTGCTTTTGCAGAAACATAATTCTGTGGTGAAAGCCCACTTCCATCGGCAAAATTGATCATATTTCCATTAATTCCCTTTCCTTTCCAAAATTCTTTCAGATAAGCTACTCCACTTTTAAAACCCGGATTATCTTTTTTTTCTTTTCCTAATGTTTTAATTAATGTTTCACCATATAAATTGATACTTTTTCTTAAAAACCAGTATACAATTTTATCCAGTGTAGGCGACTGATAGGTAAGAATTATATTATTTTTCGGAACTGTTAAAGTCTGTTTTCCTTCAATTTCCAGCTGGGAATTTGTAATTACCTTTCCGGAAACTTCAATTCCCGATTCTTTCAGCCATTGTTTTACTTCCGTTCCCAACTGCAAAGGAGGATTAGGTGTAGCTCCCGAAACCGTCACCGTTTTACCGGCAGGTAAAGTCCCGTTTATTAAAGCCACTTCAGAATGAGGAGCCGTAAAAATCAGGCTCTGATCAGAGCTTCCTCCTGTTTTCAGGTCATTCAGCCATTTTACGCCTTCCAGAGGATAGGAAAAACTTTTAAAATCCGTTCCACTGATATTGATATCAAACTGATTTTCTTTCCAGTTGATTCCCCAAACCCCTGCTCCGTAATAATTTCCCAAATCATCCCAAGGCCATCCACCAGGAATTGTCTGATGATCAAAATAAGAATCATCAATAACCAAATCTCCGGAAATTTTTGTAATTCCAGAGCTTTTTACAGCGTCGATCAATTTTTTTCTGAAATTTTCCGGCTTATATGAATCATATCTCCAGCTTCCCAGAGTAGGGTCGCCGTTTGAACTGATAAAAAGATTTCCATTGAGCTGACCTCCTGAGATATTCCCGGAATAACCTGAAGTGGTTTTATAAGTATAATTTTTCCCCAGAGTTTCCAGAGCCGCCGCTGCGGTGAATATTTTCTGTGTAGAAGCTGTAGAAAGACCTTTGTTACCCTGATAATCATAGATCTGGTTCCCGTTTTCATCGGCAACATAAAAAGATAAATTGGTTGCAATTGCTCCTGAGGAGTTCATTAAATTTTTTGTAGCTTCATCAAGCTTCTGAGTGATATTCTGAGCAAAAAATATTTGTGTTGACAGGGCAAGTACAGCAACTGTTTTTTTCATTGCGTTTTTGTTTTCTTAATATATAGAGTATGCTTCGACAGGCTCAGCATGACAACGCCACAAAATGACGTTTTAGTATTAGAATGTCATGCTGAACCTGTCGAAGCACCAATTAAACCTTATTCAAATATAATTAAAATACTATTAGAGCCTGTTTAAAATTCTTTCTAATATTTTTATTATATTGATTTTCAATACATATTAATTCTAGTCTTCGACAGGCTCAGACTGACAAACCTAATAATAAATATATGATTTAACGGTGTCAGATTGAGCTTAGCCTGTAGTGAGCTTGTCGAACTATCGAAATCTTAGATATTTTTTGAACTAAATTTAAACATGCTCTTATAATTCTGAACCGGCTTCAATCTCGTAAGGCTCTTTATCTTTCTCAAAAATCCGGGTCAATTCATTTCCTTCAACGGTTATTTTATCGCCGATTCTTCTGATCCAGTTTCCTTCACGCAGCCCTACTACTATCAGATCGTTCTGAGTTAAAAATTCTTTGATTCGGGTTTCTCGGGTTTCTCCGTTATGCTTCAAATCCGGATTAGGGTCAAGATAATGTGGATTTAAGTTAAATGGCACCAATCCCATACAGTCGAAACTTGGCGGATAAACAATGGGCATATCGTTCGTAGTTTTCATATTTTGCCCGCCGATATTACTTCCCGCACTACATCCAAGATAAGGTTTGCCCTTTTCCACATTCTGTTTCAAAACAGACATTAGCCCTTCTTCATGTAATGTTTTTACCAGTAAAAAGGTGTTTCCGCCTCCTGTAAAAAAACCTTTGGCATTATTTAAAGCTTCTGTTTTATCTTCAAACTCATGAAGACCTTGTACTTTGATATTTATTGTTTCAAAGAAAGATCTGGCTTTTGCAGTATACTCGTCATGAGATATTCCGCCCGGTCTCGCAAACGGAACGAATATTATCTCATCAATCCCTTTATATAATTTGATTAATTCTTCTCTCAGGTATTCTAAATATTCTCCCCCGAAAAGTGTAGATGTTGAGGCTAATATGATATTCATACAAAATTAAATTGATTAAAAAAATAGTTGAATGACAAAGATAACTCAAACCTGAACGAATCAAAAATTAAGATAAAAAAAATCGTTTATCCGTTAATATTTTCTAAAAAAACTTAAAGGTTCTAAAATTTAAAATTTTGTGGAATTATTATTGAACTTTAGTTTTTACAATTTGAAAAATGTAAGAATATGAAAATGACTAAAATGAATATCAAAAACCTTTTTTTAGGTTTAATATTAGTAGGAACTGCAAGCTTTGCTAATGCACAAACTACCAAAACAGATACAGTAAACAGCACAACGGCAACCGCTCAAACCGGAAATAATTCTACTATTGACGGTCTAAAAAAACAAATTGAGGCCAATCCAAAAGATACAGAGTCCTTAGCAAAACTTGCTGGTGCTTATCAGGAAGCCGCAGACTGGACGAACGCAGTGGAAACATGGAAAAAAATATCAGCATTATTGCCAGATTGGGCTCCATCTTATTACAGCCAGGCATATGCCTATCAATCTGCTAAAGATGATGCCAACGCAAAAATTGCTTACGAAAAGTATATAGCCACTGTAAAACCAGAGGAGGTGGAACAAAATAAGAAAAATCTAGCCTATGCATACTTTTATTTAGCCTTCGCAGAACAAAAGACTGATCCGGCTAAAGCAAAAGAGCATATTGCTAAGTCGATACAGTATGACCCTACCAATCAGGACGCTGTAAAACTTAACAAAGCTTTAAATTCATAAAAACAAGCAAGATCCGGAATAATTTTCCGGATTTTTTTATATATAGAGCCTGTTTAAAATTCTTTCTAATATTTTTATTATATTGATTTTCAATACATATTAATTCTAGTCTTCGACAGGCTCAGACTGACAAACCTAATACTAAATGTATGATTTAACGGTGTCAGATTGAGCTTAGCCTGTAGTGAGCTTGTCAAACTATCGAAATCTTAGATATTTTTTGAACCAAATTTAAACATGCTCTTATTGATATTTTAATTTTTATATTCAAAAAGGACTCAAATTTATCTAAAAGACACCAGAAAAATTTAGTCAAAAAACTTTTTACTTTTTACTTTTTACTTTTTACTTTTTACTTTTTACTTTTTACTTTTAATACAAATCATCCTTTTTATATTCCAGTGGAGATTTTCCGACGTGTTTTTTAAAGAATTTACTGAAAGATGCCTGATCAGCAAACTTCAGCTGTGAAGCGACTTCACTGACGTTGGAATTTGAATTTCTCAACAATAGCCGGGCTTCCACCGCCAATACCTGATGAATAATATCCCGAGGAGATTTGAACATGGTTTTATTAATGACCTTTGTTAAATATTTTCGGCTGATACAAAGCTGATCGGCATAAAACTGAACATTATGCTGTTCTTTGAAATGTTCCCGAACCAAAATGAAGAAACTTGTTGTAATCTCATCTTCACGATACGTTACCTGATGAGGTTTATCAATTTTTTTAAAGTAATTATCTACCTCATAAACGACCAGCGAAAAATGATGCCAGATCATTTCGTTGAAGTAATAATTATCTTTTTCGGTATTATTTAAAACCTTCAGTTCATCCAGATGGAAATTCATTCTTCGGTATAAATCAGGTTCATTCCGAATGATGTTGGTGGGATCTGAAGAAAGACTTTTCAATACATCATTTGATTTATAATTGAATCCTGCTTCCGAAATAAAATCAAGAGAGAAAAATATATATTTTGCTTTATAATCCGAAGAAATTTTTTCTATACAAATGGTTTCCGCCATCGGGGAAAAAACAATATCTCCTTCTTCTGCTTCATAACTTTTATCTTCCAGTCTAAAGCCGATATTCCCTTTTTGAATCATAAACATGGCAAAATAATCTGACCGGAAAGGTTTATTTAATTCCACAGCATGATTAACCGTTTCAATCTCCATGACCACAAATTCTTTGATCCTTAAATCAAATTCGACCTCCTGAAGAAGTTCTTCAAAGGTAAAAACTGAAATAAATTCGGAAAGCACGGCATTTGATTTTCTGGACATGAAGTGAAAATTACGATGCGAAAGTACTGAATAAAACCATCAAAAAATCAAATATTATATTGAAAACTTGAATCATACTTTTTAAGATTATCTAAAAACAACGGAATATTTTTTACGATCTGGTGGCTATGTAATACTCCTTTCGGAAGATTTTCATTTAATACCAATAAAGCTATTTCAGTAGCGACACAAGCTGTAATCTTACCTTCATTATTTCCGGAAACAGTAAAGTCTGTGGTATTGCCATCTTTATCTTTGGCTACAACCTTTACTCCGTACACATCTGTTCCCAATGGAAAATGGTGAAAACTCCGGATTACCAAATTCTGAACGGTTTCATTTTTAAATAATTTTGTAATTCTCAATTTTCTTAAAATAGCCGTCAGTTCTGTAAACCATTCAACATCAAAAGCCATTCTGGTCTGAATTTTCGGAACATTCAATGTATTGGCTAAAAAATATTGATCTGAAAAATCAAAAAGATAAAAGTTTCGTTTTCCTAAAAGATTCGTGTTTACAGGTTGGGTAAAGCTTTTCATAACCTTAATTTTATTATCAATGGTGAGCCTGTACCGGCTGTCTAAATTATTAAATGTCCATCTGTAAGCAAAGTCGCCATGTTTCTCCCCAAGTCCGAGAAGAATAAAAATATCAATAGAGTCAGTATCTTCAAGTTGAGAAACCGCATATTGAGCCAACAGATTCGTAATTCCAGGCGCTAAACCAACACTTAAAATCACATTTGCATGACCGTGAACAGCCTGGTAATGTAAGGTTTCAATATTCTTCAGTGTTTGATATTGTGCCGAGATATCCACATAAGCAATGCTTTTTGCAATACAATATTCAACAAATTCTGTATTATTCTGATCAAGACACATAATGATCAGTTTTACTTCATTCAGAATTGAAAAATCTTCAGAATTATTGACATCAAACTGAATAGGAATCACTTTTCCATGAAGCTTTTCTGCTAATTTTTTAGCTTTATAAAAACTTCTTCCTGCAACAATGACTTTCTCCGGATAAATTTCAGCTATATTCTCTGCAATAATGCTTCCGACAGCTCCGTAGCCTCCGACAATTAATATTTTACTGCTCATTCTAAATTTTTGAGCAAAGATCGAGGTAAAGATCAGCGGACTGTTATAGAATTCAGGCTTGATGTTATGCAATGATGGAAAATATTCATTGGGAAGTCTTTTTTCATTTACGGGAAACCGTAAAGAACACATTTTTAGTATTTCTACTTTTGAAACGTGAAATAAAAATCACGATACAAACTAAACCATAGAAAACTTTTCATTATAAAACTTTATAACCATAATTATGAACAGCATGATTCAAGATTCCATTTCGAATACTGATGAAATTCTGGAAAGAATTAAATCGGAACTGAAGAACGCCAGGTCAGAAATATTAATTGCCATGGCCTGGTTTACCAATCACGAATTGTATAGCATTATTCAGGAGAAGCTTTCTGAAAACGTAAAGGTTTCATTAATCTTATCCGATCAGCCTGACAATGAAAAACTAGACTTTGATGTATTGGTTAATCAGGGGCTGAACTTTACCCGCATAAAAAATGTCGGTTACGGGATGATGAACCTTAAATTCTGTGTTATCGACCGTACCATTGCGATTTCCGGCTCCTACAACTGGTCTAATAATGCAAAAAACAACCATGAACAGGTATTGGTAACCAATTTCCCTAAAACCGTAAATGAACTGACCGATAGTTTTTTTAAAATAAAAGATCGTGTAGAAAAACTCAACAACGGATACAGTCTTGAGGAAATTGAAAGAGACGAAAAAGCTTTTGTAAGCCCGATCATCACTGAGAAAAATGAAGCAGAAACAAAGCCCCTTAATTTTCAGGAACAGTCGTTAAAAGATTTTAAAGATGTGCTTGATAATATCATTGCTACTGAAGTAGGTTCTTTTGATAAAAATCTGTTAAAAGACAATGCTTATCAGAGGGCCTTTGAAAATCAGGGTGATCATCAGGTGCTTCCTCAGGCAATGGACAGTCTCTATTCGAATTTCATTAACGAAATCGAAGTGATTGCCGAAAAGAAAACGAGACTTAAAAACAGAATCGAAGAACAGCTGAAAGTAAGCATCGGAAATGTAGAAATGAAAACGCAGAACGAAATTGACTCCCTGAACTATAACCTTACAGCAGACCTTCAAAATACTGAAAAGAATATTCAGCAAAACGAAAAGAATATTGAAGAGAAAAAACAGATTGCTGAGTCTACCAACTCGATTAAAATTCCGTTTATACAAGATAAGATTGATTCTTTATTAAAGAAGATCAATGAGCTTAAAGTAGATTTTGTAAAACCTCCTGTGAACTGGCCGTTGACAGCAATATTACTTTTTATGTTTACAATGTTACTTTTCTACATCTTTGTATTTTACTCCTCTGTTGCCTACATTTTTATATTTTCCAAAAACGAAACCTTAGCTGCTATTGATGCAAATATAAAACCTGAAACTCCTGAAGTTTTTGATCCTGAAGCCATATCAAAAATATGGAGTAAAGGAATAGGAGGAATTTTATTTCTTTTTCTCTTTGTCTGTATTCCTTTGGGGCTGGGCATTATGAAAATTATTACTTCAAATAAAGATGAGTCTAATGATATTAAAACTAATCAAAATTCAAAATTCATTAAATTTTATAATAATTATGGAGGTTATTTTTTAATTTTTGTTGTTGACTGTTTTATTGCATACAGAGTTGCCAAAAACATTAATTATATTGACTATATGATGAATCAAACCAATGAAATAATTGGCTTTAAAGATATTATTGTAACAGAAAACTTTTGGTTAGTTTTTATACTTGGAACTTTAGGCGTGTATTTGTTTGGTCTTGTCATGGACAAATTATATCATTCTTATCAAAAAAGAACACAAACTCATCATCAGGAAAAGACAAAATTCATTGTGAGTAAATATGAAGAAGAAATGCTTGTCCATCAGACCCAAATTAATGAGTTAAAAGAAGAAAATGGTAGAATAAATAGTGAAATAGCCTCTTTAGAAAAACAAAACATCGCCCTCATCAAACAATTACAAGAGCTTCCGATACAGGCAAATACAAAAATCAATAATCTCAAACAGCTTTTATTATCCTTTACAGAAAAAGTAGAAAATCTGGCCCATATTTATCAAAGTCAGGTAGATAATGATAAACTTCCTGTATCAAAAGCTGAAATGAAAAATAGGGTGAATATTTTCATGGAAGGCTGGAGTAAATATTTATTTGAAATCTATGCAATACACAAAGCAGAAGCTAAGACTACAGAAGCCATCAGAGAATGTGAAAACTGGCTGAGTATAACCAATATTCAAAAAAGTTTTAATTCTGAATTTGCACAAAATTAATTTTATAAATCATGAAAAACATATTTTATTTTTTATTATATATCATTATAATTTCCTTGAATACAATTTGTTGCAAAAAAGAAGACTGTAACGAGATTGTCAATAAAGTTTCAAAAACATATGACTTTAATGTATTATTAGTACCGGATTTGTCCAACAGAATCAATCCTGATATCCATCCAAAACCTATACACGATACCCTTTTGCTAAATACAGTCATTGATAGTATCGGAAATTTTCTTACCGTTAATAACAGGCGAATGAATCAGTTGGATAGTTATAAATTTGATTTTATTAATCGTGGAGTTCTTAATAATTCCCAAGTAGCTGATGCCAAAAATCTTCAAATCAATTTCAGAGAATTTAAAGGAAAAATAAGAGATGCTTCTAATTTTAAAAGACATCATTTAAAACCAGCTATTTCCATTTTTAAAAAAAATATATCAAAAATTTACACTTATTCTCTTAAAAACCCCGCAGGATCAGATGTATGGAATTATCTCAATCAAACAATAACTCCTTCTCTAATTAATGAGCCCAGTATAACTATTTCTAATGGAAAAAACAGCATCATCAAGAACACCAAAAATGTAGTGGTTCTTTTCACAGATGGCTATATAGAAAGTGCTAACAACAGTGCCGGATATACTTTTGATCAACAGTCTATAAAAAAAATACGACAGGAATTTATCAATAGTAAATCGGTAGATCTTGAAAAATTTATTCAATCAAAACCGGAATATCTAATTAAAAAAACCAGTAATAATTTGAAAAATGTGAATGTTCTGGTCTTAGAAATGGTTGACAGATCACTTGATAAGAACGGTTCAACAACGGTACAGCCTACAGATTTTGAAATCATGAAAATTATATGGACCCAGTGGCTGAAAAGCTCTGGAGCGGCTCATGTAGAAATATATCCAGCCTTTTCCAAAAGAACTGATGCCTATGATGCCGTAAAAAAATTCATGATCGAAATCAGCAACAACTAAACTTCTATAATCAATTCTTTATCATAACCATTGTATTTTTCATCGATATAGCCGTGAGGATTGCAGATAATTTCTGTTTCGCCAATTCTGTATCTGCAAGGTGTGTGAATATGTCCGTGAATCCAGTACAATGGTTTTTGCTTTATAATAAAATCTTCAAAATCTGACGCATAGGCTGAGGTAAGCGGATCTTCTTTATACTGCTCCGGAACAGACCGGATGCTCGGTGCGTGATGGGTAACGACTATATTTTTCAGACCTTCCGAGCTTTCAAGACTTTCCGTAAGTCATACCTTTGAAAGCTGGTGTATTTTAAATATATCAACCGATCTCATTTTAGAATACGACGGATCTCTTCTGATCTGTTTATAATCATTCATCCCATTTTGACAGATAAAGCCATAATGCATAGGGTTTCCAAAAAGGGAAAAATCTGTCCATAATGTAGTTCCGTGAAAACGTATCCCATCAATATCGACAAAAGAATTTTCAAGCACAAACACATTAGAATTTTGCGCAGCATCTTTTATTTTGTTTAAAGTCTTCGGATATGAGCCTTTATAATACTCATGATTTCCAAGAACATAGATAACAGGTTTATCCGGGATTTTAGTTTTAATCCATTCAATACCTTTTGTTCCGAGATTGACATCTCCAGCCAGTACAACCACATCTGCATGATCAAAAGAGAGATCTGTCAGTCCGAATTCCTGATGCAGATCGCTGATGATTTGAATTTTCATGCTGCTAAAATAAAAAAGAATCAGCATAATACCGATCCTTTCTTTTATATAGTTTTAATTTTTCAGATGGCTGGAAGATCAAGGTTAGAAGTTTACTGACAGCGATTGAAAAGATAACTTTATCCTAGCCCTGATCGTCGCATTTGTCTGAGCTCATTTTTGTGGTTTCTGCGGGCCTTTGGCCCGCAGAAACCACAAAAATAGCGAGTGCAAAGAGCAGGAAAAAGCTTCAAATAAAAGCGTCGCCAGGCTCACTGTTACTCCATCTTAAGAAACCGCTATAACTGCTTTTTTCACTTTTATGCTTTTAAATATAAAATACAACAACATTCCCAGCGCCAATACTGCATAAGCTACTAAAATCATAACACTCAGTTCTCCTACCGCATATTTTGACGGAAAAATCTGGCTCATCAAGGTCATGAATGACAAACCTATTCCTGCTCCTAAGAAATAACTTGTAGAACTTAAGCTTGAAGCCACGCCGTAACTTGAAGGATCAGCATCCTGAATTCCTAAAACCGACAGAGCAGTAAAACAGAAAGTCATTCCGATTCCTGAAATACAGGCTGCCCCCAATAAAACAACCGTCAGCGGATGTCCCGTATAAACCGAGATCAGTAATGTCAAAGCACCTGTCAGCATAAATAGCCATCCAAAAACGCCCATCTGCGAAGAATTTAATCTTTTGGAAACGTGAGGGAGTATAAATTTGGCCACCAAAGCCGACATTACACTGAAAGGAACCAACATTAACCCCGCTGAAGCTGCACTGTGATTCATATCTTTCTGCAACATTAATGAGATTAAAAATAAAAATCCGATGAAAAATGCACCTAATGCTACAAATGCGATATTCGCGATCACCAGTGATTTGTATCTGAATAATTTCAGATCAATTAAGGGTTCAGAAATTGATTTCAACCGGTAAAATACCATTAATAACAATACAATTGCCAGTACCAGAGAGCCTGCAATCATAAACGGCTGTTCTTTGATATGGATGAGTTCATGCGTCCCATAGGTTAAGCTCAACAGTCCTACCACCAATAATATGCCTGAAAATATATCTGTTTTTTGAGTATTTCCTGCTTTTTCATCTTTTGGGAGATACTGATAGGCAAGAATCAGGGTAACTAATAAAATAGGAACATTGATCAGAAAGACCCAATGCCAACTCAGATAAGTACTGATGATACCGCCGATAGACAAACCACTACCCGATCCGATGGCAGCAAAAGAACTGAAAATTCCAATCGCACGGTTACGCTCCTGGTCTTCTTTGAAGGTATTGGTCACAATAGACATTGCCGAAGGCATGATAAAGGCAGCCCCCAACCCTTGAAGCGCTCTGAAAATAGCTAAAGTTTCAAAACTTGCAGATAATCCGGCTCCTAAGGATGTCAGCATGAAAATTAACCCTCCTATCAAAAATATTTTCTTTCTTCCGATCTGATCCGAAAGTTTCCCTCCGATAATTAAAAAACCACCGAAAAATAATACATATAAGGTCTGAAGCCACTGAACCATCTCAGCTCCAATACCAAACTGTTTCTGAATAGCAGGAATCGTTAAATTAATAATGGCAATATCCAAAGCCTCTACAAAAGTTCCCACCGATGCTAAAATTAATATCAAATTTTTCCTTGCGTCCATAATATTCAAATTTCCTGCAAAATTATATTTAATAGAACATTTATAAAAATTAAGTGGTAAATTTGGAACATATTTACATTTTAAACCTCTTTAAAAGAACAAATATTCTTTTAAGCAATACTTACTTCCTAAAAACAGAACAAATGGCAACAGAAAATTACAGTCCTGACGAAAAAGACCTATCAATCCTGAGAATTTTGCAGAAAGATGCCAAACTAAGCGTCCGTGATATTGCCAACAGAATTAATCTGAGCCCCACACCTACTCATGAGCGTATCAAACGTATGGAAAAACTTGGAATCATTAAAGAATACACAACTGTTGTAGACCGCAAAAAAGTGAATAAAGGGATGATGGTCATTTGTATGATTGCACTGAATGCTCATAATAAAAAAATGGCAGGACAGTTTATTGAAGAAGTGAGCAAGCTGAAAGAAGTCGTGGAATTTTATAATATCAGTGGTGATTTTGATTTCATGCTGAAGATTCTGGCTCCCAATATGGATGAATTTCATGAATTTTTTGTCAATAAACTATCCGAAATTGAAGGAATCGGACAGACAAAAAGTATTTTCGTCATGAATAGCATCAAGGAAAGTCCGCAAATTCTTTGATTTTCTATTGTAGTATAATCTAAATTTTCTCATCCTGATTTATAAGATAAACTGAACAGATATTCTAAATTCCGAATGAAAAATGTATAATTTTTAAGGCTTTTTTAATACTTCAGTTATTATTTTAATGCTAAAAAAGGTTAACTTGAACTATCATTAAACTTACAAATTATGCCTTGGAATCCCGATATTTATAATCAATTTAAAAATATACGCTTCAAACCTTTTTTTGATCTTGCCGATCTGATCCGGAATAAACCACAGATGAAAGCCATCGATCTGGGATGTGGAACCGGTGAGCAAACAGCTATTCTTGCCGAAAAATTTCCTGACGCAACATGGGTAGGCATTGATTCTTCTGCTGAAATGCTTGAAAAATCAAAAGGTCTTGAAAATGACCGCCTTCATTTCCGACAGGCAACTACCGAAGAGGTATTGGACAGCGACGAAAAATGGGATCTTATTTTCAGCAATGCTGCACTCCAATGGTCTGATGATCATCAAAAACTTTTCCCCACTTTGATTTCGAGGTTGGAAACCGGCGGTCAGCTGGCTATTCAAATGCCTTACCAGCCGGGGAATATCCTGAATCAAATATTATTCGAGCTGGCCAACGAAGAGCCTTTCAAAACTCAGCTCAATAGCTGGAACCGCCCATCTGCAGTCCTCTCCATTGATGAATATGCACAGATTTTATTTGAAAATGGAATCGAAGATCTTAATCTCTCGCAAAAAGTATATCCTATTATTGCCGAAGATCATGAGACACTATTCAATTTTATATCAGGATCGGCTTTGATTCCTTATCTGGAAAAATTGAATGATGAGCAGCAACAGCTTTTCACAAAAGAATTCAAACAACGAATTGCGAAAAACTTCACCAAGCTCCCAGCTATTTATTCTTTTAAAAGGATTTTGATGTATGGAAGGAAAAAATAGAAATAGCGGCTCAGTTAAGCCGCCATTTTTTATTAAAACACACTGTATTATCAATATTAATCAGCTAAAAAACATTTACATAAAGACCCGATCAACCAATTCTTTTAACCGAAAGCTTCCTTCTGTAAAATAATGATAGATATCTAATCCGATAACAACAATAAATATTAAAATCAGAAGTATACTTAGCCTAAAGCCAATGTTCTTATAATTCTTAAAATATATCCAGTCGATATATAAACACGCAAACAATACAAATAAAGCCGATACCCATTTTATTGTTTTTAATTGACTTAAATAATTAAAATCGCCACCTTTTTCAATCAATTTTCTGCACGACAGGCTATTTTCATAGCCATCGGAGATCATATACAAAACTGAAAAAACAAGAAGCATCCATAAGAATATTTTAATATTTTTTTTAGTCTGTTCCTTTATTTTTGATGTTCGGTCCGGTGTAACAAGAATACTCATTAAAGTAATCACATAACAAATCAAAAACATCCCGAAAAAAAAGATAAAGAAATTATCATATTTTAAAGTATCAATTTCGAATTTGCAAACCTTACACCAATCTTGCAAAGGATGATAAGTAAAACAATTTCCACTTTTAAGAACTTCCAGATATTTCGAAATTTGTAAATAAGTCATTATTCCCCATAAGGCTGTTGCCATGAAAAGCCCTAAATCTTTGAGTACGCGCTGTATCATACTTTTTTTCTTTCAAGTTTATAATTTTCCCAGTCAAATTTTTCAAGGAAGCATAAAGCTTCTTCAACACCTTCTATAAAAAGTGCATCTTTTTGTTTCTGTGTTAAATCAAAATTCAGCCAGCTAACTTGGGTATCATAAGTTTTTATTTCCGCAATACAATACTTTTTATAAAATGGATTAATTGCTAAAAAAGAGTTGTCCTCATTACTTCGGAGTGTATTTATTATTTTCTTAAGGAAACTTCCGAAAGACATTATTCTTTCCTCTCTGTTAATGGGTTTTTCATCTACGATTCTCGCTCCAAATATGGGAACTCTCGGCACTTCAATTTTAGAATTGTGAAAAAGATTAATAGGAAAATTTGATAACGATCCCCCATCAATACAAACACCATACGTTTTTACACGCTGAATATTTATTCCTTTCCATGATTCCCAGAGGTAGTTGTCTTTTACTTTCTCCTTATAGGTTTTAAAAATTTTAGGCTTAAAGAAAAAAGGAATTGCCATAGAAGCTCTTACATATTGCGCAGGATTCTGTGTCGAAGAATTTTCAAAATACAGATTGGCTTCTCTGGGCAGTACAATCTTACACTCATTGTACATGTCTGTTGTTACAAAAGAATAATCAACTTTAAGCCACTGATAAGCTTCATCAAACTTATTATTTTTCAAGTCAAGTTTTAAGATAATGGATCTATTATTTTTTGTCTGACCATCTATAATTTCAATACCTATAGCATGATCGCCTTCTACTTTGAACTTAAAGCATAATTTTGCTTTGTCATCAAGATTTTTCTGATTTTCCACGCCAAAATCCCTGAGCTCTTTTTCAAGAAATGATTCAAAAGCGTTTCCAGGGCTGATTCCGAAATTATTTTTTCCAAAACTTGTTAAGAGATAATATATGTAACCTATCCAAACTATGAAAATAATCATAAAGATTACATAAACAACTTTTCCTTCAACACCGATATAACCTATTACCGGCAACGGAAACAGCACAAGCAGCAGTAAAACAAGCGAAATTCCTAAAAAATTCATTATCAATCCTTTTCCTTTAAAAATCATTTGTCTGATCAGCTTATTTTTTGTATCAATAAAACTCTTCATATTAAATCTGCTCACATCGTCCATCATATCAAATAATTCCGGAGTTTTGGGATCATCTTTTTCTCCAATAGCCGCTAAGAAAAGCGTATTGATAGCCCCAGCACTGGTTCCAGCCAATCTCAAAAAACGTATTCCGACATATTCCAGTACGAAGGTATATCCTACCAGAGAGATCCCTAATGTTCCTCCACCCTGCTGAACAAAGTCTATCCATTGCAATTTTGTTTTTGCTTCATTTGGATCATCAGATGTGACATCCGAAAATTTCCCATTTTTCTTGAGGTACTCAAGTCTGTCAGTGATCGTTTTTTTATCTTTCTCCGATGCTTTTAAATGACCATACTTTCTGATGATCTTTTCAAAGCTTTTATTAATTTCCTTTTTTTTATAATTTTCCATAATTATCAACTTAATAGAAATGTCATTAAAATCATTTTACAATTTTATTTAAGTACTCGATCAATATTCCAAAATTTCAGAGTATTGATTTGCTATTATATAGCATTAACATTCTTTAAAATCTCCAGATTAGAAATTTTATATCAAGTTGAAAAATCTTTGGGAATTCTTTTACAGCTCAACAAAAAGTTGCTATAAATTAATAAACAGGTAAAATCTACTGCAAATAGATTTGCAATTAAGTTTCTGGTTTCCATAGTGTTTTAGTTTTTATAAAGATAATAAATAAAAGAAATATTTTATATTAATTTTATTAAAATTCTGGTAACTAAACCCTTAGTTCGTTAAATTATTTTTCGATAGACATTATTACTTAAAGTCTTAGCTCAGAACATAAAAAACACTCGCGTTGTTTCCTTTCTTCAATATCAAATATAATCACCTGAAATGTGTAAATATTTTACGACCTCTGTACATTTAAGAAAAATACACTTTATATCATAATTTGCATTCTTATTATTAATTTATAATAAACATTTTCAAATTCCCACTCAAACGTGATTTAACCACCAATATAAACGCTTTTTTTTGTAAATTTCAACACAAAATTTTTTACCCTTCACAAACAAACAATACCATGCTAATTGACACCATTTACCAATCTATTAAAAACTGGAAAACCTTAAGCGATTCTTACAAAAACGGAAATGAAAAAAGCGGAAAAGAGATCATGAGATATCTGAACCAAGGCTCCCACTTTTCTGTTGAAGGAAAGAATATTGCAGAATGGAAAAAAAACCTTGAAAATGAGTCAGAAAAGACGATCCATGCTTATCTTGGCATTGATGAGGATCAGCTGAAATTTTTCCTAATTGATGCTAAAAGTGATGCAGATGCAGATTTTAGTACTGTTATTATCAAACAGTTTAATCGTAGCTCTCCGGAAAACCCTCTAATGCCGTCTTCTGAGCTGATCTCAAATCCTCCGATTACTTCCGAAGCTGCTGTTTATCGTAATTTTCGCTTCAATATGTACGGAAGCGCATGGCTGGAGACTCAAAAATCAGAACCTTTCCGACTTATTTCTATTCCTTTTGACGATTATGAGCGAATGAATCTTACCGATGACGAATCATGCACCTGCTTCTTCGGGCTTACGAATGAAACACTGAAAGATTCTTCAATAGCCGATTATCACATTGAAATCATTACCGTGAAAAATATCGGCATCGATACCATAAGTCTTACTGCGGAAAACTATTCCACTCCAAGGCCTCCATTTAGTGCCAATGATCCTGTTGACAATTATCAACTATTGCTGAAAAGTGATGCCTACGTATAACGAGCTGTCATTTTATTTACAGTTTACCATCAATTTTACACTGCTTATCGGATTTGGATTGTTTCTGAAACACAGAAAACAAGTAAAAACGCTGTTGCTATTATTCCTTTTGGGCGAATTGGCGCTGGAATTTTCAGATCTCATCTTTCGCCTTCTGAAGATCAACACCGTTAATTTTTACATTTATTCCATAAGCCAGTGTTTTGGTCTTTTGATGATTACGGAAATTTATAATAAATATTTTTTTAAAATTTCCCGCGCAGCACGATGGATTATTTATCTCTTTGCCGGAGTATCACTAACAATTAATATCATTTATCAGCAGGATATAGAATCGGTTACCTTTTATTCAAACATTATTACCAATATTTTGATCTGCAGTTTTGCAGGAGTTTACTTTCTTAATGTGATCAGAAATACAAAAGCAGATAAAACTCTTTTTATTTTAAATGTTTTTATCTTTTTATTTTTCTCAATAGAAAGTATTATTTCAACGACTTTTAATTTTTTAATTAATAATCATCTGGAATGGGTAGCGCCTGTCTGGCTTTTTAGAGGCGTACTGCTGTGGTCTTTTTATGTTGCTTTTATTAACCTGGGATGCCGCACGGGGAAAATGAAAGTGTGGTAATTGTATGGATATGGATAGGTATCGGACTATTTTTTTTAACCACCTTATTCATAACCCTACTGGTGATCAGTTATATGAAAAGTATCAGAAAAAATAAACATAAAGTCATGCAGATGGTCCGGAATACGCAGACAGAATGTTGGGAAAACACCATCTTCCTACAGGAAAAAGACAGGGAAAGACTGGCTGAAGAACTTCATGACAATATCATATCGCGGCTTAACCTTATCCGTCTGAATGCGCAACACAAAAATATGAATGAACTGAATCTGGACTTAAAAAATTCGATGCAGCTTATCCGGGAACTCTCTCATAATCTGACACCTCCCGATCTCAGCGAAATTGAATTATCAGACCTGATTGCAGATTATCTTGAGCAGGTGAAAACTAATATTAAGGTCGATTATTATTCACTGATTTTAAAAGAATACACCATCAATAATCAAACAAAATTAAATATTTTCCGGATACTTCAGGAACTGATCAACAACAGTTTAAAACATGCCAATGCTACAAAGATCACCGTATCGGTAAGGATCTCAAAGCAGTATCTCAGTTTAATTGTTGAAGATAACGGCAAAGGCTTTAAAACCGGAACTCAGCCGGCGGGAATTGGTTTACGAAGTATTCAGTCAAGAACAAAACAAATTAACGCTATTTATAAACTAAAAACCAAACCACAGAGAGGAACAAAATACATCTTCTTTGTCAATACCATAACACTATAAACATGGAAAACAGAAAACTTAATATCGCCATTGCAGATGACGACTTACTTTTTGTACAATTATTAAAAAAATACATCGAGCAGGACGATCGGTATCATGTCAGTTTGATGGCAACAAGCGGAAATGCTTTTATGAGTGAAATAGATCATCATTCTATAGACATTCTTATTCTCGATCTTCGGATGGCCAATGGTGACGGGCTTGAAGTGATGTCCGCTTTATCTCAGAAAGAATCTGAAATAAAAATCGTTGTTCTTTCAAGTTTTTACCGCCGCAGTTTTATGGGGCAGATGCTGAAAATGGGAGCTCATGCCTTTTTACCCAAAGAAATTGAACTTGAAGAACTACTGCACGTTATCGATTCGGTTTATCATAAAGGACATTATTTTTCCAACGAGCAGATTGATGTAATGAGAGGTCAGCTGTCTAATAAACTCCCCGAGTTTCATGCTTTTTCTAAAGATGAACTTACCGAAAGGGAAGTTGATGTTTTACGGTTGGTTTGCCAGCAGCAAAGCACAAAAGAGATTGCTGACAGCCTTTTTATTTCTCCCAAAACCGTTGAAACCCATAAAACAAATCTGATGATTAAAACCTGTGTTAAAAATATGGCCGGATTGGTGATCTATGCAGTACAGAACAATATTGTAGATCCCAATGAAATCATTTTGTTTGATAAGTAGTTAGTTGGTTGGAAGCTGGAGGAGAGAGCCCGGAAGTTCATACTTGGACAATCTATATTGATTTTCAGACTAACCTCCAGCCTCCCGCTTCCTGACCTCCCTTCTCTTCTCCGTGACTCATGAAACCATAAAATCAGAGAGTACATAAAGCACTCCCTGACGTAAAATCTAAAAACACGCTATATAAATTAAGGATTTAATATCTTAGCGATAGAAACAGCATCTGCTACGGTATCCAGGCTATAGATTTGGATCACGCCCTGAGTCGTGGCTGCCTGACCTAAAATATTCTGTTGGTTTTGCGTATTCACTGCATTTTCAAACATAATTCCTGTAGAATGTGCAGCGGTCTGATACACGTTGCTTAAAGCCATTGCCGGAGATTCTGCTACCACCTTTACGTTGGATTGGGTAACTGCGTCTGTAATTTGTTCGTTTACTGTTGCCATAATGATTATTGTTTATTTGGATTTAAAAACAACCGGATGATCCGACTGTAAAGTTTATTTTTTTCTGGTATTAGCAGAAAGTTTCTTAAGGATTCAGAATTTTAGAAATCGAAACTGCATCCGCTACCGTATCTAAGCTATAGATCTGAGTAATTCCCTGAGTGGTAGCTGCCTGCGTTACAATATTCTGCTGATTTTGCGTATTCACTGCATTTTCAAACATGATTCCTGTAGAATGTGCAGCTGTCTGGTACACATTGCTCAGAGCTACTGCCGGAGATTCTGCTACCACTTTTACATTAGTCTGGGTAACTGCGTCTGTGATTTGTTGGTTTACTGTTGCCATAATGATTATTGTTTATTGGGTTTAAAACAACCGGTTTATCCGGCTGTACATTTTTTTATCTATTATTAACAGACAAGTTTAAGGATTCAGGATTTTAGCAATAGAAATAGCATCTGCGATGGTGTCTTTGCTGTAAATCTGCGTAACCCCTTGCGTAGTGGCTGCCTGAGTTACAAGATTTTGCTGGTTTTGTGTATTCACTGCATTTTCAAACATAATTCCTGTAGAATGTGCTGCTGTCTGATACACGTTACTTAAAGCCATTGCCGGAGATTCACCTACTACTTTTACGTTGGATTGCGTTACTGCATCTGTAATTTGTTCGTTAACTGTTGCCATAAATGATTATTTTTTTAATGTGGGGTTAAAAACAACCGGTTTTTCCGGTTGTAAGAGATTAATTTTTAATGATAAAAATTAAGGTTTAAGGATTTTAGCGATAGAAACTGCATCTGCTACCGTATCCATGCTGTAGATCTGCATAATTCCCTGTGTCGTTGCTGCCTGTCCTAAAATGTTTTGTTGATTTTGCGTGTTTACTGCATTTTCAAACATGATTCCTGTAGAGTGTGCCGCTGATTGGTACACGTTGCTTAAAGCCATTGCAGGAGACTCACCTACTACTTTTACGTTAGACTGAGTTACTGCATCTGTGATTTGTTCATTGACTGTTGCCATAATTGTGATTGTTTGTTTTGAGATTCGCTCTCGGTTAATAATTATTTGAATTAAACTAGTTTTTTATTGTATTGTAAGCTCGCAGCAGATCATGCGGATGAAACAGATTTCAAAAGCATTGTTCTAGACTTTTATAGATGATGATTCGATCGGTGTACGGGTGATTCCTGATACAATTGCTGAAACCGTAATCTGTACAATCTGCGTGAGTTTACGTCTTTATTGATATAAGAAAAGGATGCGGTTAAGATTTTAGGTATATCCTAAAAATAAATTTCTGCTGTAGCTATACTGCCAGCCTCTATTCCGTGGGCTGAAGAAATGTAATACTAAGTAATAAGAGTTGCTTTTGTAGACTGACAGCATCATCACTCAGTGCAAAAATGTTGACCTGACTGTATATATGCTGAGGGGCACTGAATAATCTTCAGAGAAACTCAACCGCATCCGTGGTTTTTACAGGAAATTAAAAACGTCCTTTTCTAAAGGGTAAGGGATCTTTACATTTTAATCTTCCCGAGCCCATTTTTTTCACTCCCATCACATAATTGCTCATTCCCAGCATTGCATCGCGCTGCTGATTCAGTGCAGAATTGATGTGCATAAGCCCTGTGGAATGTGCGCTTACCTGGGCAGATATGGCTGCGGGTAAAGAGGCAGACATTCCTACGACTGCTATGTTAATTTCATTCATATTATTAGCTTTTGATTCATAATTTTATTTACGGATATTGGCAAATCTTACCTGCAGCTTATTCATTCTTTCTGCAATTTTCAGTTCTTTTTCTTTTACTTTTACCATGGAAGATTCCTGAAGTTTTTTCAGTTGGGCATCATAATCCATCGGGGCAGGTTCTGCAGCAGGTACTGTTGCTGCCTGGTATGCCTGCTGTTCCTGAACAGCCTGTTCCAGTTTTTCCAGTAAAGGAGCCAATGAAGTAAGGGTAGCTTTGGTCGCCTTATCTTTTATATAATCAATAATTTCATCTTCATGCCTGAGAATAAACGGCATTATATCTTCCCCTATTATTTCAGGTTCGGTCTGTTCCACAACTACCGGAGCGGGAATTGGGGCCGGATTCGTTTTTTTTCTGGTGATTCGTCTTCGCATGTTATTAATTTTTTGTTGATTGATCGTATTAAGACAATACCGCTATAATAAATAGCCTATAAAAGCACCGGCTGCCGTCCAGTCTCTATTGAGATCTTTAATTACGTTGCTTCCGATAATTTCAAGGGCAATACTTCCTGAGATCGCATTGGCTGACATCATTTCTTTTAATTTTTCCGAAGGAAGGTTTAAAATATAATCATCCGGAATAACGGGAGCTTTCGTGGTATTCGAAGGATTGTCATTCAGTACAATTTCCAGAACTTCCTGAAAATAATGGGCAATCAGTTTTGAACCCTGAAATTCCAGTTCCCTTTTTAATTCTACAATTTCATCGGGCGTAATAAGATCGGAAACGGCATTTACATCTACGTCGTGTACAGAATACAGAGCCTCGCCGGTATTAGATGCAGTGATCGTAATATCTGTTTTCAGGACACATTTTGATTTTTCGAGATTTACAGTAAGTAGTTTTGATTCTGCTTCCGGATCTGCAATTTCACTTAAAGTATTGAGCGGAAGGATTCTTACATTACACAGAAAAGTCTGATGCTCTTCCAGTTTGATCATAATTATTGCTATTCCTGTAGCTTTATCTTTGGGTTCTATGACAAATGACTGGTAATTATAAGGCCTCTTCCCTCTGGTACAGGTTACCTGTCTTACAATCGGCTGTATATTGATATCAGACGTTCCCAGGCTGAATACAGCTCTGTCACTGTTGTTGGCAGGTGTTTTTGTACTGAAATACACATTATCCTGATTTCTTGACAGATAAATACTATCATTCAGTTCCTTTAATGAGGGTAAATTTAAAATTTTTGCAGGTTTTGTTTCGCTAGAATAATTCATCTTTTAATTTTTTTAGTTTTTCGATTAGTTTTATGATTATATTTTTTTTTGCAGGTTCGCTCACATTGATTTCCGCGGGGATCACTGCTTCTTTAATTTCCGGTTTTACGAGTGGCTGAGTCAGTTTTACTGATTTTAAGACTAATTTTCCCCCATCATCAGTCGCGATAAAGTTTTTTCTCATATTATCCTTAGGTTCTGAGGTAGCTATAGCTTCCGTAAAAGGCTCCGGTGCCGTTACTCGTTTTTTTTTTCAGCATCTTCAGGCTCGGGAGAAACATCAGTATATGAGGGAAGTTTTTGAGTTTCGACAGGAGCTACCGGCGTTATTGTTGGGCCGGGATTCGGGTTTCCGTTATAAATAGCCCCTGAAAGTTTCGTTTTAGCTTCAGCATAATCACTTACGATTTTAAATAAATCTTTCATCATATCATTTCCATTGCCTGCTGCCAGATTCTGAGCGTCTTTATCACTGGGTTTGCTTCCCGGATGAGGTTTTTCTTCACTATAGGTTCCGTAGGTAAGGAAATTATTAGCCAATCTGCTCAATGCGACAAGTCCCACCTGCTCAAAACCTTTTAAAAAAGACTGTAAATCCTGAACCATCATTCCCGTAGACTGCTCGATCATTACCTTGGCAATTCCGGACATCGGATCACCTTTGGGCGGTGATAAAACTTCAGTATTCACAAATACTACCGCTTTCTCTGCAGGAGTGGTTGCATTTGCACCTTGAGATCCTGTTGTTTCGTTGTTCTCATCCATGGTTATTAAGTTTTACATTATCCTTTTAAAATTTTTATGGCATCTGCAACAATCGCAGGGTTAAGCTGATTTAAGTTCTGCTGATTCGTCACCGAATTCTGAATGGAAATTCCGCTGGCATGGGTGGCCATCTGATAAAGCATACTCATGGCCTGTGCCGGAGATTCGCCAAGCACGGTAACATTCGTCTGCGTCACTGCATCTGTAGTCTGGTTGTTTACTGTATCTGCCATATTTTGGTTTTAAATGGTTATTATCTTTTAGTTTTATTCATCGCAAGCCAATCTTTTCTATTGCGAGTGAGCCTTAAGTAATTTCGTTTACTTTATCTCTTTTGTCTGTTACAAATTTCTTAAACAAAAACAAATCATCGTTAAGGGAAAAAACTGAATTTTAAAAAATAAGGGAATTCTCTCAAAGGTGAAATGTTTGGTGATTTTATGCTTATTTTATTGGGTTGGAAGTTGGAAGAGGGAGGTTGAAAGTTAATATCAACCGGTATTTCCTTAGAATTGAGATTAAGTTAATCCTTAAATATCTTTGATAATAACATACTGGCTATAGCTTTAATCATCACTTCCCTCTTCTATCTTCCTCATTCTTTCCAAGAAATATCATTCTAATGCTTTAGTTGCAGATAAGGGTAAGCCCCTAATTTTTAAAAATAGGTGTTTACCCCTTGATCTATCAGAATCATTACGTAGAAATTTGTGATCATAAAACCATCACATTATGAAATATTACTTACGACTTCTGAACAATATGGAAGATCCTGAAAGGTCTAACAAAATATGGAATTATTTCATGACTTTAGAAAACGAAGAAAAAGTCATCACTCTTATTAACGATGTATTTGATGCTGGAGAAAAAGAACTGGCTGAGGAAATGCAAGAAGAAGCTCATGCTTATTTTGACTGGGCTCTCAGCTCCGAAGAAAAAAGACTTATTGATATTGCAGAAAATTGGGAAAGATCATCTTCTTTTTCTTTAGACAAAACAGCGATTAGAAAAAGAGGTCAGAAATACATTCCTAAACCTCGCTCTGAAAAAAGAATACAACAAATTCTCAGTGGTACCACAGGAAAAGAAATAACTCAAGGATTAAATGCTATTGAAAGCAGACAGGAAAAGGTATTTTCCAATTTATTTCAAGGCGGAAACATCGTAAAGACAACTTTTAATCCTATCAAAAGGGCAAAAATGCAGGAAGAACAGGTCCAGCGTAATTATCTGAAGCAGCTGGAGAGGGTTCGACGCGAAATCATAGAAGGTGATTATCTCATTAGAAAAATGTCTGCTGCAGAAAAAGAGGCTTATAGAAGAGGTGCACTTAAGGAAGATATTTTCCCGCAAGGGATAGAAGGTATGAAAGCATTTGCTATTGACAAAACATACACCTTTTCGGATGCTGAGCGCAATGCCAATGGAGACGATTATCAACATCTAATAAAAATTAATCTGACCCCGAAACTCAAAACATTTTTAATTAATTATTTATCTCCCAATGTAGGCAATCCTCTCGGAGTAACGGACAGAAGACTTCATTTCAACAGAAATCCACAGTTTAAATTTGAACAGGAAGGCTTCACAATACTTATACCCTCAGCAAGCTGGAAACAGTTCTGGTCATTTGTAACAGGCTATTTTCAAAAATAATAAATCCCAAACATTATTCTAATCATATTATTATGCAAAAATACAAACTACTGTTAAACAGTGCGACTATCGGTCTTCGGTATAGTAGCCTAAAAAGTTATAAATGGGTCGAAAGAAATTACAACCAGCAGGTATTTGCTCTCAACAATCCTGATAAAATTGATAAAAGCGGAAGACTTGGGGCAATAATAGCCACCAAAGATTTCAACTATACCCAAGTGGGAGCCGGAGCTCATATTGCCATACGGGGAATTCATCTGTTTTTCGGAAACATCGGAGAACAGGAAATCGGTACTGTCTTTTTTTCTCCTCAGGTTCAGGAAATCCTGAAGCAGGCAAGAACCATAGAAAATAACAAAAAACTTGGACTTCTCGAATACATATATTGGAACAGCCAACGGTACAGAGGAAAAACTTACGGAGATGAAGCCATGATCATTTTCGGAGCAAACGTAGGACCTACTACCCGCGCCTATTTACAGGAAGCCAGCGCACAGATGGGTGAAAATTATTCGAAGATTCAAAAATTACTTCAATAAAGTTTTTATTATGATTAATACAAAGGTGTTCAGATAAGTCTGGACATCTTTTTTATTTAGTAAGTAAATCAATTTATAATGACAATGTACTCTTTTTTCGATAACTTCCACCTTCCGTCACCCGGTTAAAGCCCCTTCTTTCCTTCTATCCAGTAAGCCTGAGATCTGATGCATTTCGCTGAAACCCCGCTTGCTTTAAGGAATTTTCTTATAAGACTCATGGTTTGTCCGTTTCCGGTAAGATAAAAAACAACCTCATCATTGTAAATCGCCTTCTTTTCCTCTCTTAAAAATTCAGTTAAAGTTTCGATCATTTTTAATGGATTATTCTTTTCAACATAATAACCGAAAAGCCCCAATATTTCCAAAGATTCCGGCTGATCAATTTCATGAAGGCATAAAAAGGAGGTGTTTATTTTTTCCGCAGCCTCTTTAATAGAAATTGAAGTTCCCAAAGAAGTTTCATCGCCTATGGAAAAATGAATTTTTGCTTCATTAGCAAAGAATCTTTTCCCCCGGGGAATGAGAACCTTCAAAGAACCACTGTCTGACAGGCTGTTAATGAAGTGGCAACCGGATGCCGTTTTATCATGCAAATGGAAAAGAACATCAAAGCAACCTTCTTTTTCATTAAAATTAAAAGGTGAATAATTCCGGAAATCCCTTTCATTAATTCTAATACCTATTGCATAAGCAGGCTCGAAATACAGATTTTCCAGATTTGTTTTAAACTGAATCTTACGCAGCCGATCCGAAATATTTTCAGTTTTGATAATAGTACATTCCCGGAATTTGGATGACAACACATTCTCTACTGCATCATTAATCCATTTTGGTAAACTAGACATACTTTTTTATTGCAAAGGAAGCTGCAAAACATGTTTCGTTCAATAGCTTTTTCAAGGTTTTAATTGGACTATTCGTGGATTATACCGCTCCACGATGTTTATCCCGGAATTCCGACGGCGATTCATCTACAAGCTTAGCGAATAATCTGCTGAAATAAGCATGATCACTGTATCCCAATTCATAAGCAATTCCTTTTACTGTAAGGTCTGTAAACACCAATAATCTTTTAGCTTCTATTAAAATTTCCTGATGTATCCAATGCTGAGCAGACTTCCCCGTGACTTCACGAATAACTTCCGTAAGATATCCTCTTGAAATATGTAAAAGATCTGCGTAAGCTGATGGACTTTTGGTTGTTTTATAATTTTTACGAACCAGAATTCTAAAAGCTCTTGTCAGTTGTGCTGACCTGTTTTTATCGGATATTTCAAACCCTTTTTCCTGAGAATAACGGTGTGCAAACATTCCCATAAATGCATTCAGCAAAGAGCGGATAACCAAAATACCTTCCTTAGAAACAGACCCTTCATCCCTATAAAAATCATAAAGCAAGCCCGCAGTAATGCCCATTTTTTCAATCTCTTTATTATCAAGAAATAAAGGTTCTATTTCTATCAGAGATTCTTCAAAAACAGATCGTATAATGTCAGGCACAAAATCAGCTTTTACTGCCAAAAACCAGCCTGCAACATCTTTCATCTCCAGTCCCTGATGTACCTGTCCCGGCAATACACAAAAGATCCCTGATCCCTGCGCTTCAACAATAGCAAAATCTACCATCATTTTGACATACCCACTTTCCATTATCGTAAAAATATAATGGCTGTCACGATGTATCCCTTTATCCAGCAAAGCTTCTTCAGCATTTTCAGGATGCATCATTCTTTCAATGATAAACTGATGTTGAGAAACATCCGGTAAATCATAGGTAGGAATATTTTGCTTCATGAATATTGCTGTTGTTTTTAATGCTTATTATTATTTCACCTTTTCCAACAGGTATAATTTGGCACCCGAAAATGCAAGTTTAGGCATCAGATTTCCTTCTAAAACCATGGTTTTATTGTTAACATCAATGACCGAAATATAATTATTGGAATTGTATTCTATATAGTTTTCCTTTTCTTTGGTCAACGGATTTTTTCCGAATTCCATTGAATATTTTACCCAATCTTCTTTTTCAGAACTACAATGTACCGGCTTGAACTTCGATTTTTTAGCATTGAAAATAATCTGATCAAAACTATCTGCACAGTCTGAATTAAATGAACTTTCCGGGTTCTGATCATTAGAAAAATCTTCAAAAGATCCACGATAGACACCCACTACTTTCCAGGTACCATCCACGCGGTCTTCGTCAATCTTTCCTTTGGCTTTACTGACAGCCCAACTGATCCCGTTTACGGTTCCTTTTACAGCTTTGTAACCTACTTTAGCAACGCCGGTTACCACTTTTGTTGCCGTTCGCACCACGCAGGAATTTAGCAGAAAAACGGCCGAGGCCAGAAATATTATTTTTTTCATCATGAGATTATTTATCAGTACGAAGATAATATTTTTTCATTGGGTAAGGAAGTTGCATGCCGAAAGATATTGCCCCGAAAACTTTCTGTTATAAGTTTTTTTCAATGGATACGTATTTATACTCAAAATATTAATTGGTGATTTATACTCTACCTTATTTCTCTTTATCGTTGTTACTTTGACCTACAAATAACATTTCTAATAACCACTAAAACAAACTAATATGTCAGACGTAAATGTAAACTCAACCGGTCAGGTTCAATTAGGAGGAGGTGCTCAATTCTGGGTATATCTTTCACCACAAAACAATACTGCCAAAATGATTTCAACCTGGCGTGTAACTTTTTCACAGGGAAACTGGAGTGATTCCATTTCAAGTGAGACTCCGACTAAGCAGATTCAAACCCCAAATCTTTCGGGAATTTTTGAAATAAAAGTAGAATTATTAAACGGTTCCACAGGTACATGGCGCCAAATACCTCCTCAGGCAGGAAGCTACAATGAGATAGGCTGTAATTCGAACTGCGCTTCCATGGTAGGAATCGTTGCAGACAGTACAACTCCGCCTCCCGGATCCATCAATGCCCATTTCTGGACAACGTGGGACGCTATGTGTAAAGCAGGATAATCTCCTGTTTGCATCATCAAAAATAAACAAAAGCTTGCCGGTAAAGGTGAGCTTTCGTTTTTTGAAGTATTAGCTAATACTGGATAAAGTCTGGAAATAATAATTATTAAATAGCAAAACTAATTATACTCCCAACCCTTCCTCTTCCCTCTTCCAGCATTAACAGCCTTCAACATTCCGTATTTCTACTCAATATCGCAATTAGTTATTTCTACTCTAGATCAGCTTTTTTCTTCTTTGTTACTTTGAATATACTGAGACAACTTGGGATTAATACCTCTCTGCCGTCTCATTGCAACAATAAAAGCTAAAAAATAACACATGAATCAGGAAAACTACAATGTCATTGTCATTGGTGGCGGAGCTATAGGTCTGGCCACGGCGTACCATCTGGGAAAACGTAAGGCTAAGACTTTGGTACTGGAACAGTTCACGTTTGTGAATCAGCTGGGAAGCTCTGCGGGAGTATCGCGCCAGTTCAGAATTCCGTATCCGGACCAATATATGGTACAAATGGCTCTGGATGCCCAACCTTACTGGGACGAATTAGAAAAAGAGACAGATACTTCTTTACTTGATAAAGTAGGCACGCTCTGGTTTGGAGATCCCAATGTACATTCTACAGAGGGAAATATTGCTGAAGCTGAGAAAGCTTTAAAAGCACTTAATGTACCCTACACGACCCTCACAGCAAAAGAAATTGAAGAAAAATACCATTTCAGAAACTTACCAGACACTTATACCGGATTATTCCAGCCGGACGGCGCAAGCATCAATTTTAAAGCAACCATAGAAACTCTTTTGGATTTATGCAAAAAAGAAGAAACTGTACATTTAGAAGAGAACTCGCCTGTTCTTAAAATCAACCAGATCGGAGAGCTTTTTGAAATCACGACTCCGAACGGAATTTATATCGCTAAAAAACTGGCAATTATCCCCGGTCCGTACATCAACAGTGTGATCAACTTATTAGATTTTAAAATTGAGGCTACCTATTGGAATATGTCTTCGGCTTATTTTAAAAAAACTGATCCGGGTATTCAATACCCGACCTGGTTTGTATTTCAAAATTCGATCGGTGATAACGGAAATCAGTTTTATGGTTTTCCGTCAGTAGATTGGGATCATCCGGAATACATCAGAGTTGCCCCGGATTTTGTGATCAACCCTTTAGAAGAACCCGGTGACAGAACATTAATACCTAATCAGCAGGAACTTGACTACACTTCTGAATGGGTAAAAGAACACATGACCGGATTAAGCACCGAACCGGAATATACCTCAACATGTCTTATTGCTCTAAGCAAAATACCGAATAAAGAACTATTGATCGATTTTGCTCCGGGATATGTGCCCAATCATAAAAACATTGTGTTATACGCTACGGGATGGGCTGCAAAATTCACACCTTTTTTAGGAAAAATCATGTCAGATCTTGCGTTAGACGGGCATACGGATTTTGATATTACCCCTTTCCAGCTAGGACGTAAATACTTTAAAGCACTTTAAAACTAAAAATAATGAATAAAAACACTCCTTTAAACACAGGAATGCACCCTGACCTGAAAGTGGAGGTCGCTGTTATCGGAGCCGGAACTTCCGGATTATATTCTGCCTATCGTCTTGTAACTGATAAAAAGTTTAAGGCTCATGAGATACAGATTTTCGATATGAACGACAAACTGGGTGGCAGACTGGAATCTGTCATCATGCCGGGAATGAATTTCTGGGGTGAACTGGGCGGCATGCGTTATCTTACTTCCCAAGAGATTGTAACGACTTTAATTGAAGGTTATCCTTCTCCCGAAGATCCTACAAAGCGTATCCCGGTTCTGAAAGATGTAATGACCCCAGTTCCTTTTCCAATGGGTGATCCTACAAAACTTCTCATGTATCTTAGAAAAGAACGCTTCAAACAGGACGCCTGGAATGTTGCTCAGGGAGAAGGCAAAAAACTGCCCACCCGATATTATCTGAATGAAGGTGATATAGGTTTCAGCTCAGATCAGCTTTTCAATAAAATTATTCATGATGTATTGATGGCAGATCCGTGGGTGGCTTCAACTTACGGAAGCAAAATTAAAGGAACTTCACCTTTGGATTATTCTTTCGAACTGGACAGCAGAGACTGGGACGATGTTAAGCCTAAATTGGTCTATAATTTTCCCAATTCGCCATACGATGGGCGTAAAGTAAATGATATAGGTTTCTGGAATCTGATCAAAGATCAGGTTTCACAGGAAGGCTATGAATTTTTGGCCAATGCCGGTGGATATTATTCTAATACCATTAACTGGAATTCTGCTGAAGCGTTTCCCTATATGGTGGGAGATTTCTCCGCAGGAACTATTTATAAAACCATTGAAGAAGGGTACGACAGCATCGCTTATGCCGTAGCCAATGCTTATATGGAACATGAAGGAGCATGTATCTGGTCTGAAAATAAATTGCTGACCTTCACCAAAGAACATGCTTTAACAAGCTCTCATAAATATCAGCTGACTTTCCTGAATCTTAAAACCAATAAACAATGGAAAGTTTATGCTAATCAACTTATTCTTGCCATGCCAAGAAAATCACTGGAACTTTTAGATCAAAATAACTTCTTTTTTAATGCTAATGAAAACTCAACTCTTAATTACAATATTCGTTCTGTTATTATGGAGCCCGCTTTTAAAATTTTAATGGGCTTTGAATATCCCTGGTGGAAAGAACCTGAACTTGAAATTGATTCAGGACATTCCATCACCGACTTACCAATGAGGCAGTGCTATTATTTCGGAACAGACCCTCAAACCAACAACTCCATGCTTTTGGGAAGCTACGGAGATATGGAAACGGAAACATTCTGGAAAGCTCTTACCGATGACAAGATTCTTTTTGAAGTAAAACCCGCCAAATCGGCATCGCTAAAAGAACTTCATGAGCTCGATGATGTACAGGCTACCAAACTGATGGTTGGTGAATTAATGAATCAGCTTCGTGAACTTCACGGTGATAAGGTCACCATTCCGGAACCTTATGTCACTTATTTTAAAGACTGGACAGATGATCCTTTCGGAGCTGGTTACCATGCCTGGAAAGCAGGCTACTCTGTTAAGAATGTAATGCCATATATGAGAAAACCGGTAGCCGATGAACAGATTCATATCTGTGGTGAAGCTTATTCCGATCAACAGGGCTGGGTGGAAGGTGCATTCTGTGAGGCTGAAAAAATGCTGCAGGAATATTTTGGACTGGATCGCCCTTACTGGCTGAGTGAAAAGTATTATCTGGGATGGTAAATTCATAAAATAGTATATAAAAACGACCGACTTGCTTTTCTGGTGAGTCGGTCTTTATTTTTTAGTGATAAAAGTGTTCTATGAAGTTATTTAAACTTTTAATTGAATTGCTTTTAAGTTTATTTCCATCTAAAATAAATGTAAACCAACCTTATCTTCTAATCTATTCCTTATTTTTGCCAAGAACTAAGCAACTCCATTGTTGATTTCGACCTTATGAGCACTATATTTTCTGACAACCCACAAATTGGATTAGCCTCTTCTTTTTCTGAACTGGTAAACACTCATTTTCAGGAAAGTATGAATGCAATATGCTGGCACAGAAATTTAACAGGTGATTTTAAAGAAATTGTATCTAAGCTTCAATTAAAAGAAAATGTTACAGAAGTTTCTGCTGAAGATCTTTTGGCATTACAACTCTCAGAAGAAGGTTCTATAGCAAGAGAGATTATTTTAGCTGATTTACAGTTTTTGACCGATTTTGGAGCTTCACCTTCGCTTAATTTACTTAAAAACTATGACCGGGATGAAGAATTCGATTTCATTTCCACCGATGTTTATTCTTATCACGTAGACCGCTCGCCTATTGGTACAGATACTTTTTTATGCACTTATCATGGTGCTGCAAGTGATCTAATTTCCAATGATCAGGTCGAACAAAAAATATTAATTCCCGAGATCCGGGAAAAGCTTAAAAAACTACATGACGGCCCAGAATCAGAATTTGACACCTTCCTCAAAGACTGTTTCTTCGACCTGCATTATCAGCCTAAATCCAATGCTCAGCCCATCAATTTAGGGCTTGGACATCTCTGGAGATTGGCCGTAGATCATCCGGAGCAGAAGGTTTTACCTTGTGTTCATCGTGCTCCTGTGGAACATGATGGCGAATACAGGCTGTTGTTGATTTGTTGATATTTGAAAAGGTTAAATAATGTCTTTTATAGGTTTTGTTTGTGTATGAAATAAATTATTCGTGAACACTACAAACAACAATATTTTTTTCATTAACTGAGCTTTATTTTATCCTCTCCCAAACCTGTTTAGGGATTTTATTCAAATCTTTCTTCTGAGATTTCATAAGCTCAACATATTTTTTATAATTTTCTTTTGCTAAATCTTTTTTGTTTACTGCCCAATAACTGTCTGCTAAATTGAGGTAGGCAACAGTTCGAGTCGATTCTTTTTTTATTATACTTTTCGTGAAAAAAAAAAAATCCAAAATATGTTCTCAGTGATTATTTCGATTTAATAGGTGGAACTTCAACAGGTTCAATAATAGCTACTTTATTAGCTTTAGGTAAGTCCGTTGACGAAATAAAAGATATGTATATGCAGCTAGGAGGTGAAATTTTTTCAGGAAGACGAATATGGTGGAATCCTTTTGAAACTTATAGCTACTTAAAAGCAGAGTTTAGTGAAAAAAAATTAGTCACTAATTTAAAAAAACATCTTGGAGAAATTACTTTAGGTAGCAATGATTTAAAAACAGGGTTATGTATAGTTGCCAAACGAGTAGATTCTAATAGTCCTTGGTTTTTCATTAACCATCCTAGAGGAAAATTTTATGAATTCAACAAAAATATTCCATTGTGGAAGCTTCTAAGAGCTAGTTCTGCGGCTCCCACATATTTCATTCCTCAATCAATTGATATAGGAAACGGTGAAATTGGAGCATTTGTGGATGGCGGCGTTAGTATGGCAAACAACCCAGCGCTAAGTTTGTTTATGATAGCAACTATGAAAAGTTTCCCATTTAATTGGATTGCAGGAGAAGACAAATTAACATTAATATCTGTTGGAACTGGGCACACAGAATATCATAAAAAACCCAAACAAATCAATAAAGCTTGGTTGTTATCATGGGTACGAAGCGTTCCTGAAATGCTAATGCAAGATGCCAGCTGGCAAAATCAAGTACTACTTCAATGGCTTTCTAAATCACCTACAGCAGTACATATAGACTTAGAAATGGAGAACTTGAAAGACGAATTTTTGTTTGAAAAACCATTACTAAACTATTTAAGGTTTAATACATCCTTATCTGAAGGAACATTAAACCAATTAGAGCTGGGGAAAATATTCATAATGAAAGATAGTATAAATTTATCAAAAATGAGTAATGCGGCAAATAGATTTTTGCTTTATGATATCGGAAAAAATGCGGCAGAAAAAGAAGTCTCATACAAATATTTTTAATGACTGCTATTTATTTCCAATAGTTTTGTACTACAAGATTTATTTTCTATTATTGCGCTATAACAAAAAACTAATAAATGGAAGTAACTATCAACCAAATTAAAAATATTACTGGTGTAGAATTCGGCATTTTAAAATATGACTTATTTAATGAGCACATAAGTGAGAACAAAATAATAATTGAAGAAAATGACATTATTGGCATAATAACAAACCTTCCTGATATTTCATTTCTTAAAGATTATCCCTTTTTAAAATTGATTTCAATAATAAATTGTGCTGAAAACATTCAAATATTAAAAAAATTAAAAAACTTAGAAGAATTACATATAACTGAATCGAAAATTTCTAACCTAGATTTTTTAGGTGAATATAAAAATTTACAAAATTTAAGTATTAAGAGATGTGGATTAAAAGACATTTCACAATGTAAAAATCTAAAATCTCTAAAATCTCTAAATTTTAGGGGAAACGAAATAGTTGATATAAGTCCAATAAAAAGCCTAACAAAATTAGAAGAATTAACCTTATGGGATAATAAAATTTCAAATATCTCATTTCTTTCGTCTTTAACGAATTTAAATTATTTAGATTTAGATGATAACGACATATCAGAAATCAGTACTTTATCGAAGTTGAAAAGTATAAGAACACTCTATTTAAGCTCTAATAAGGTATCACTCATACAGCCATTATGTAATATAGACAATCTACGTAGATTAGATGTAAGTTATAACCTTATCACTGATACTGAGAATATTAATAAAATAAGCAATCTAGTTGAACTTAATATAACTAAATGCAACATAAGTGATTTAAGTGTTGTTAAGGGCTTAAATTCACTCAAAATATTAATAGCGAATTCGAACAACATTTATAATATACCTACAGACATCTTTTCACCTCTAATTACTGAATTACATTTAGCTCATAATAAATTAGATGATTTAACAAATCTCACAGATTTACAAGGTCTAACTAAACTGCATATTGACGATAATTTCATCACTGATTTAACCCCCCTCATTCCACTATCAAAATTAATTCAATTAGGGTTAAATAATAATAATATTAAAGATATCAGACCTTTAATTACATTAATAGAGAATGGATTACCTGTAAATAAAGGAGACGACAATTATAGGGGTATCTTTATTGAAGAAAATCCTCTTGAATACCCTTCATATCAGACAATTAGACATGGTAATTCGGCAATACTACGATTTTTTAAGAAAATAGATGCTGAAGGTGAAGGAATAATATATGAAGCAAAATTAACATTTGTAGGTGAAGGAAGTGCGGGCAAGACTTCTTTAATGAGAAGATTGATTAATTCAAAAGCAGAGTTTCCACAGGAGAAAAACAGAACTAGAGGTATTTCCATAGAAGATTGGGAATTCAAAAAGCTAAAAAACAAAAAACATGTGGCTCATATATGGGATTTCGGTGGGCAAGATGTTTATTATCCAGTGCATAGATTTTTTTTAACAGAAAACTCAGTATTTGTTTTGTTGGCTTCCTCTCGTCAAAATACTCATCATTTTGATTATTGGATTCCAACAATTTATCAGTTTGGAGGTAGGAGTCCAATAATTATTGGTCAAACTTGTCACGATGGACATATTGCAAACTGGAATGATATTGGTGATTATATTGGAAATGAAAATTTTAATATAATTAAAGACCATAGTAAATATTATCATGAATTAAATTTACCAAAAGGTAACAAGGGATTAGCACAAATTAAAAAGTCCATTATTGCACAGATTACTAATCTACCACACTATAAAAAAAATGTCCCTAAGTCATGGATTTCAGTTCGAGATCTACTTAACAAAATCAAATCTCAAAATTGTATTTCTTATATTGACTTAAAAACAAAAATTATTCAAAGTAATTCAGATAGTTTTAAAACAAAGGAAGATATTGAAGATTGCATATCTTTCTTTCATTCAATTGGAGTCGTATTATGGTATCAGAATGAGTCACAATTAGAAAGTTGGGTTATTCTAAATCCTAAATGGGCGGTAGATGCTGTATATAAGATTATTGATTTTAAAAAAAATATCAATAATGGTATTATTTTATCAGAAGACTTCGACAAAGTATGGAAAGCCAAAATATATGATGATAAACATGGCATTTTAAAAAATATGTTGGAGGTTTTTAAAATTGCTTTTCCTAAAAAAAGTAACAAGAGAGATTATATAATGCCTACTAGATTAGAATCAATAGAGCCACACAATATTTGGTCAGACATAGACAGCACTCTCAAAGTCGAATATCTTTATGACTTTATGCCTAAAGGTCTTGTTAACCAGATTAGTGCTGAGCTTAGCCGTTTTGTAAATGATAATGAAATTTGGAATAATGCAGTTAACCTGCATGCTTCCAATGCAACAGGCCAGATATTTGAAGATTTTTTTAAACGTAAAATTGTAATTACGACCCAGGGAGATGATAGTCGAGGGTTAATGTCGATAATCATGAATGCAATTAAAGATATCACGGACGGGTATAAAGGTGTAATACCTAAAATAGTTATTCCGTGCCCGTGTGAGAAATGTATAAATAAAAATGATCCAACAATTTTCTCGTACGACATGTTATTAGATAAGCTAAAGGAAAATACAGAAGCCAGAGTGTACTGTAATATTAGTGATCAAAGATTTTCAGTTGAAACATTATTATATAATATCGGTATATCACCTTTGAAAAAAACCTCTAATCTTAGTGATAAAAAGGAAATTAAACTTAAGAAAACAATCAAAATATTTTTAGCATCGTCTAATGAGCTAAAAAATGAGCGGGATGCATTCAGTAATTTCTTACGAGAAGAAAACGACCAATTAATTAAACGTGGATTATATTTAAATCTTGTTAATTGGGAAAACTTCTTAGATGATATTTCTACAACTAGGAAACAAGATGATTATAATAAAGCTTTAGGAGATTGTGATATCGCAGTATGTCTATTTTTCTCAAAAGTCGGAAAATTTACAGAAGAAGAATTTGATACGGCTTATCAAAAATTCTCTTCTACAGGGAAGCCTCGTATATGGACATATTTCAAAGACGCATCAATAAGTTCTGCAAATATTGACAATTCGATTAAAACTCTTTTAGAATTCAAGGAAAAGTTAAGTGAACTAGGGCATTTTCATACAACCTTTGATAGTAATTCCGATTTACATTTAAAATTCAGAAGGCAAATCGACCATTTAATTGATGAAATCAACTACTAAAAATAATTTTTTAAGTCAGAAATACAAATTCTTCACCATTTTTTGATTGTGAAGAATTTTTTTGTAGTTTTATTATAAACAGCAATTATTATTTTGGGTAAATTTTATTTTTAACCTTCTGAACAGTTCCAATACTAATATTACAAATTTTAGCCGTATCTCTGATAGAATTTCCTTTCTTTAGGTTTTTAATTACCTCTTTGTACTTGAAAAGGAAATCTTCAATGCTTTCCGTAGAACCTTTTTCACGCCCTTTATAAGTTCCACGAGCTTTGGCAAGTGCAATTCCCTCTCGTTGACGTTCTAAAATTGTTTCTCGCTCCATTTCGGCTATGTTAGCAATAACGGAAATAATAAGTTTGAATGCTTGATTCTCTTTACCCTTAATCAGGCTTTCTATCCCGAGATTATCTACTTTAAGGATAACGCCTTTTTCTTTGAAAAATTCCAAAGTAGTAAGAATATCATAAAGATTTCTTCCGAGCCTGTCAATAGAACTTACAGACACGTAATTAATTTCGTCATTCTCAATAGTCTTTATCAGTTCTTTTCCCTGTTCTCTATCCTTAAAAGGTGTAGAACCGCTAACAATATCAATAAAGACTTTTTCTCCCTGAGCTTGTCTCTCTTCCTGTCTTGCGGTATTCTGTGCCCCTGTGGAAACTCTTATATATCTTGCTTTCATCTTTAAATTGTTATAAAGCACCCTACATTTAAGCAAGGTGCACAGATTATTGTTGTAATTAGTTTCTGAAATAATACCCGTTAGAACTCATATAGTCGTACATCAACTGTCTGGCGGTCGCTTCCCAATCAATGTAAATATAAGAAGGCAAATTTTCAGGAATTGAGCCGTCCTGCTCTAAAGTACACTGCGCAAAATCCTCGTCTGAACCGTACTCGCCATAATAAGAATCCGAAAGACTGTCTAATAGGTCGCTTACGTCCTTATGATAATAACTCATGCACTCTGCATAGGCTTCTATAACTTCGAAATCATAATCTGAACTGTCGATTTGTTCGGCTATCTCATAAATGTTTGCTGAAAGATGACATTCGCTGATTAGCTTTTGTTTGATAAAGAACTCCGAACATTCATAGTCCTGAAACATAAATTCAGGTTCCTCTTCGTCTTGGTGTAGTTCCTGCATAGCTTCTAATAGCTCGTCATAACATGAATAATCTGATAGTTTCAGCCATGAGCCATAAATACTCCCTGAATTGTACTTGCCATAAGTACCGACATAGATTTGGAAGTCCTCCAAACAATTTTGTAACTTTGTCATTGTAGATAAGTTTTAATTACACGTTAGAATTTTCACACTTCCCCATTCAATATTAGTAGTATTGATGGGGTTTTTTGTTGGTTTATAGTAGTCGAAAACTGTGCCAAATGTGTGAATTTTAGGGTACTTTTGAATGAAACAGAAGAAATATTTTAAACCTGTACAAAATTCTCTCAAACCTGTACTAACTTTGAGTTACAGTCTAAAAATGTTCAGAAAAAGAGTTCAGGTTTTTAGACCTCTCGAAAACTTTTGACCTAATTTCCAAAGGTGGGGGTACTATCAAAAACTCGCCTTACCCCCTCCCCCTAAGACTAATATGGGTACTCTTTCAAGACATATAATGTTAGTAATTCAATTTTGAAGTGAAAATTTATGTTTTTACATTTGTAAGAAACCATATTGCATGAATACCGTAAAGCTCGGAGATGAATTTGAGGAGAAATCCTATCATATTATTGAACAAGCACTAAATAATGATGATTTAGGCTTAATACCGAAGTATTGTAAAATTTATCGAAAAAAAGGTTACTATTCTTTTAGGAGGAAAAAAGAAATTATTTTCGATTTATCTATTGAGGTTACTCCACCTAATGCTAAAAACCCAACACTTTTGTACTTAATTGAGTGTAAAAATTACTCAAACAGCATTCCAGTCGACGATATAGCAGTATTTGGAGAGTATATGAATCAAATAAATGATGTTACCAAAAAAGGTATTTTTATTTGCAATAATAGACTTCAAAGCAGTGCTGTTGAAACATTAAAATCTTATGGAATGATGTTAATTGAGGTAAATGATAACGACTATAGTATTATTTTCCATAGAACAGATAAGCTAAAAAATCAAGATGAAAAAGACATTGAACTTGATGAAAAGATTAGAAAAACAATCGAAAACGCACTACTACCAAAAAAGATAGACGGATTAAAACAACTCTCTGCAAAACAGATACAGAATATCGCAAACACTTTTTTAAATGATTTTGATAATACTATTTTAACAGGCGCACATAAATTAGATTTACAACGACTGACAATTTTTTTAGAAAATAAGTATCAATTAAAAATAGAATATGTTAATCTATTAAATAATGACAATACTTCATTGTTAGGCTATTTTGACTCAGAAAACAATAAAATTCTTATTGATTATTCTATAATTGGAACAGAACGCTTTCCTTTTACCCTAGCACACGAAATTGGACATTTTGTTTTGCATAGAAATTTGAAAATGAACCAAATCATTTATAATAACTTTAAAGATTCGGTTCATAATATATTTTCTCAACAATATGAATTGAAAAATGATAGAAACTGGATTGAATGGCAAGCTAACTGTTTTGCATCTTCAATTTTAATGCCTCATACTTCAATACTTGCAAGATTAATAGAAGTTCAAAGAAAAATGGGAGTTAGTAGAAATCAAGGTTCAATCTATATTGACCATCAAGAACAGAATAGAAAAGACTTTCACATCTATATAGATCATTTATCCGATCATTTTGGGACGAGTAAACAAAGTGTTGAATACAGACTAAAATCATTAGGAATTATAATAACACCTAAAGATGTTAAACATAATTATGCAAATGAGCAAGAAAGGATAAGACAAGAATCTATTAGAAGGGCAAATGAATTTATGAATAAAAACTTTTATGATTAAAAATAAAATTCTCATTTTTGCAAACGATAAATAACTAAAAACGGTTTAATTATTGATATAGAAAAATTTATCTAAAAAGCTATCAAGCTATTTTAGAATAACATCAACGAATAATAAGCGTAAAGCTATCGCATTGGTTACTGAAAACTAGGAATCTTCAAGACAACCAAATCCGATTGATTTACGCTCATGCTCCATACGGGCGTGGGCGTAGTCTTTCTGGTTGTCGGGTATCCTAGTACCTCAGTAACAGATTGACTTCAGTTCCACGCTTTGTCGTTTATAATACATTATAAAATGGGGTATCTACACAAAATCATAGAATTAGAAAAACAAAAGAACTTGCAAGAGATTGCTACTACTCTTTTCATGGAAGCCGAAATCAGCTATAACCAAACTGAATGGGGCGAAAAAAAAACAAACATGAAATACTGGGAATTTGTAAGCAAAACCAAACATCTTCTTAATCAAGACTTTCATAAAAATCTCATGTTCGGAGATTTAAAACCCAATCCACACTTGATAAATGCCTACAAAATGATTGGGGCAAAGGGCGATATTGCATTTTGGAGAGAAGACAAATATCCCCTTGACGGAGCAATAGCACGTCTCATGTTCACCCCGACAATTTATATTTACGCAAAAGAATGTTGCGAAGTATTTGAAGAAAAGATAGGCAATAAGCCATTATTTATGAGTGGTTTAACTCCGCAAGGAGTTATCAATAAATACAATTCTGAAAAAAATACAATCAAATCATCATCTACCTATACAAACACCACCTCACAAAGTGGTTGTATGGGAGTTCTATTACTAATAATGGGAATTATTAGTCTATTGATATTACAAATTAACTTTTAAAACAATTATACATTATGAAAAAATTAATTTTCACTTTACTGTTTGCATTACCAACTTTTTATTTCGCACAGGAAGAAAAACCAAAAGAATCACCAGCCGCCAAAGAATGTGACTTACCAAAGGATTTTAAAGAACCAATCAAAAATAACCGTCTCAAAAAATTCGTAGCAATTGATAACGGAGTTGAAGAAAAAGAGGTAGTTATCATTCGAGCGCAAAATGGTTTTGGAAGTGGGATTTATACAGCTTGTGTAAAAGGACAGCCAATCCAGTATCAAAAAATGGGAACCGTGTTTATGCGCGAGGGGAAAAATCCTTTTAATAATGCGAAATGATATTGCAATTTCAAAGAAGTTGCATACCGCCATTGGAATACAGGGAATTTAGCATTTGGGATGAGATTCTATTTTTCTTGATGCTGTTCGCGTTCCTTGTTTTGTACACAGGAATTGCTTATTACTTTATGCTTGGATTAAGAATTACAACAAACAAAATGAAAAATCATTTCAAAAAAGAAGAAGTTTAAATACTTTCCCAACCTACGTATAAATATTTGCATCTATAAATATTATACGACACATTTTGTCGCTTTGCAGTAATATCTTTGCTACAAGATAATTTAGAAAAAATATAACATGACAAAACTTGCATGAAATCTCTGTAGTAAGTCTTTTCAAAATAATCTAAAAAAGATATTTTTGCAAAGTTTTTTAATTAAAATAAACTAAGGTATGAGAAAACTCTACATGGGTGCATTACTTTTATGCACGGCAGTTAATGTGTCTGCTCAAGAGGTTATCTGGCAAAAAGATATTAAATCCAGTACTCAGGATTTTTTAAATCAGATTAGCACAACCATTGACAGACAGTACTTAATTTCAGGCAGCAGTATTCAAAGCAGTAAGCTTCAGGCGCAGAATAACGGATATGACCTGCATTTGGTCAAATTGGATCAGCAAGGTCAGGAGGTCTGGGAAAAGTATTTCGCTGGAAATAACCATGACTTTTTAGCAGGAACTGTAGCCACTCAGGATGGTGGATTTTTGATCTCTTCAACTTCCTATTCTTCAAAATCTCTGGATAAAAAAGAGGATTCTAAAGGGGGTTCCGACATTTGGCTGATCCGTCTGAACGAATTTGGAGATGAACTGTGGCAGAAAACCATTGGCGGAACTTTTGATGAAGAAGCAAGAGCCGTGATTCAAACTACAGATTTAGGATTCTTTGTAGCTGGAAATGTTCAGAATTCAGCAAAAGGTTACGGGTCGAAAGATGCTTTAATCGTCAGACTTGATAAAAACGGAAAAGAATTATCCCAATTAATTTTAGGCGGCAAAGGTTTAGATGAAGTAGAAAAAATGATTCCAACCCATGATGGAGGTGTTTTATTAGGGATGTACTCAAGAAGCAGTGTCGGAGGTTCTAAGAAAACAGAAAACTATGGCGAAGGTGATTATTGGATCATTAAACTCTCAAAAGACGGAAAAGTAGAATGGGAAAAGAACTTCGGAGGAAAAGGAGATGATCATTTAAAAACATTGGCTTTGACATCTACAGGATTTTTAATAGGTGGCGAAAGTCGTTCTGAGCGATCTGGCAACAAGACAGTTGGTATTGAAGAAGGTACTGATCTTTGGTTAATTTCTTTGAATGAAAAAGGAGATGAACTTTGGCAGAAATCCTACAATTTCAAAAACAGAGACGTTTTGATGGGAATGAGCGTTTTACATTCTTCAGATGATAAAACTTCAAAAGGAATCCTGTTAGGAGGATACACACAAGCTGAGGGAAGAATTGAAGCTGATGATGAAAAATTCTGGATGCTTTATTTGGACGAAAGTGGAAATGAAAAGTGGCGAAAACATGTTAAAGGGAAGTCTTTTAAAAAAGAAGAAAGATTATCTGACATTACATTAAGTAAAGACGGATCGATTATCCTTGCTGGAACAAGTACTGAGGAATTAGGAAAAGAAAACTGGAAGATTGTAAAGCTTGGAGATAGCCAGATTGATCGGCTGATTGAAAAACAGGACATCAAAATTTATCCCAATCCTGTATCTGATTATGCATATGTGGAAATCGGACATAATTTCAAAGAAGCTGAGATTCTGCTCTACGATATGTCTGGACGCCAGTTACAAAGCCTGAAAACCAACAATAAGGTGACCAAAATTAATACTCAGCCACTCATTCAGGGGGCTTATCTGGTAACTATTAAAACAGATGCGAATAAAACTGCTAATGCTAAATTGATTAAGAAATAAATTAAAACAATGAAGAAACAATATCATAAAATAACATCACTATTTTTTTTCATACTGGGAATGTCTTTTTATATGGGACAAGCAGCAACAGAAGAGATAATACCTATAATAAAGTCACCTCAAACTTACAGTATCGAAAAGTTTGGAAATATTCCTGTCAGTCTGAATACAGGAAGTGTTTCCTATGACATTAATCTTTTTAGCTATGGAGACATTTATAATAGGGAAGGATACAATATAGGATTAAGATATTATGGAACAGGATTCGTACCCGCAAAAAAATCTAATTATACGGGGTTGGATTGGACTTTGGATATAGGAGGCACTATAAGTCGGGAGGTAAGAGGAGTTACAGATGATTTTTATCCTGAAAATAGTCCCTCGTCAAATACTTTATATGGCTATCTAGAAGGAATGAGAGTTTGTAATAAAACTAATAATGATATTTATAACCAAAACTACAATCACCTTCCAAGTGGAAACGGAGGAATAGGTATTAAATGCGGAACTTATAACTATGAAATTGAACCTGATAAGTTCAGTTTTAATTTTATGGGTAAAAGTGGTTATTTCTTTATTGGAAATGATCTGAAACCAATCATTATTTCTGATAATAAAAACCTAAAAATTGACATTTCGGGGCTTTCGTCCAGACAACCGCTTCATTCGCTGTTAGCTAACGGCTCAAAATGTTTAACGAAACTTACCACTATAATTATTACAGATGAAAAAGGGATAAAATATTCTTTCGGTGGGAATTATGAAAATCTGGATATTTCCTATAGCCTTCAAACAAATTCTGATGACAAGAAGAGTAGATTTACCATTACTGCATGGAACCTTTATAAAATAGAGTATCCTAATTCTAAAACCTTAGAAATTAAATACCGAGCAGATGCAATCAATACTATTGACAGAAATTTTTGTGTAAATGTTGCGGATGTTCTTAATATAAAAGAACCATTTCAATTAATGTTGGATCACAACATAATTTATAAACAGTACATTAATTTGGATAATTTCAATTTCATAATGGGGAATTTAGTATATGATGGAGCTGTACATTGGGGAAACACCACTTCATCAGCGAGTGGTCCTGTAGAAGGACGTTCGGGGACTAAAAAGAGTTTTCCAAGTTCCGTTTTATTAGATGGGAAGACGATTATGAATTTTGATTATCAAAGATATGAAAAGTATGCTCTAACACAGGCTATACCATCTTGGAAGCTCAAAAATATTACATTTTATGATCTCACAGGAACTCATATTGTTAAAGAAGTAGCTCTTGACTATTACAGACATAAAGACTATTTCTTTTTAAACAATCTTAAAATGTTCAAAAAAACACCAGTTTCAGCAGAGTATTTTCAGCAATATAGTTTTGATTATTATAATGTGGATGATTTACCTTATGAAAATGATGGAAAGCTTGATTATTGGGGATATTTTAATAACAGACCTATGTATAAAATGATACCTGATTTTGTATTAAATAATACGACTGGTGATTATACTATAACAGATAATACTAGAGAGCCTAATCCGTCAGTATGCTCAGTCGGTCTACTAAAAACAATTACTTATCCTACTAAAGGGAAGAGTGAATTTATCTATGAACCACATCAGTATAGCAAAAAAGTTGACAGAAATCCTGCCTCACAGTTTAAAAATGTTTTGATACAAGCATCAGGCTCTGTAGGTGGTGGACGTTTAAATAAGATTATCAATTATTCGAATGACGGATTACAAATTGGGGTAAAAGAATATAAATATATTAATAATTATTCACCGACTGGTACAAATACAACATCAAGTGGTATTATGTCTAATTATTATAGAAATATAGATTACTTAAGAACAATAGAGCACCCCAACGGAAGTATAACTATTAATAGAGAATCTTTAAAATTGTATTCGGACAATATTTTGGAAACTGCTATGAATTCTTTTCCTGTTCAATATTCGGAAGTGACAGAAATTGAAGATAATAAGGGATACACAAAATATTATTTTACTGATTATAATATATATCCTGACTCCTCTGAATTTAAAGAGGTTTATAATAATATTTCTAATACTTCCGACGGTAATATTTCTTATGAACCTAGTAATATGGGAAATATAAATTTACCTTATCGTTCCAATAATTATAAGAGAGGCAAATTATACAAGCAAGAGGTTTATGATCAGAACTTCACAAAGCTTAAATCTTCTACAACTGATTTTATTGATGTATCTGAGGTGATGCCCAATAATTTTGTCACTTATTCAACAGATAGAGTATTGTCTAAATATTTTTTTAAATTATTTGGAGGGTCATTCTCACCAAGCAAAACTATTTCCAGTGACATAATCAATAATAATTTGATCTCTTCAAAAACAGAATATTCTTACGAAGCTGTTAATAAAGTAAATCTATCAAAAGTCAAAAATACAGCTTCTGATGGTAAAATTACTGAGACTTCATATCAATATGCTCACGAAAAAGGAAATCAAAAATTAATCAATGCTAATATTGTAGATACACCACTAGAAACTTCAGTTTTAGAAAAACAAGATATGAATGATGCTGGAAAATTAATATCAAAAACAGAAACTAAATATGATAATCCTGTTAATATTTATCCTAGTTCAGGACTAATTTTCGATTTACAAAATGGAGTTCCATCTACAGAAGTTATTTATGATCTTTATGACAGTAAAGGTAACTTACAACAATATACCACAAAAGATGATGTTCCTGTAGCTATTATTTGGGGATACAATCAGACTCAGCCAATTGCCAAGATCGAAGGAGCAACCTATGCTCAGGTACAAAGTTTAGCCTCTGCAATTATTACTGCGTCCGATACGGATGCTTTGGCGGGAAGAAACAACGATGAGACAACCTTTTTAGATGCCTTAAAAACATTCAGAAACAGTTTATCAAATTATCAGATAACAACCTATACTTTCGATCCTTTGATTGGAGTGCGAAGTATTACTCCACCATCAGGAATCCGTGAGGTTTATCTGTATGATACAGCCAATCGATTAATGGAGATAAGGGAAAATGATCAGGCAGGAAAACTTTTAAAAGAATTCAAATACAACTACAAAAACTAAGACCCGATGAAAAAAATATTAATCCCAATAGGCGCAATACTTCTATCCAATATAATGTATGGTCAGCTTTCTACGACAGAAAACTATGTTTATAGTAAAACGTATTTAGATTACAACGGATCTACGGCAACTAAAACCTCGGAGGTGGTCCAGTATTTCGATGGTTTAGGGCGAGCGAAACAGGTGGTGAATGTCAAAGCATCACCCTTAGGAAAAGATGTAGTAAGCCATATCGAATATGATGCATTCGGAAGACAGACCAAAGACTTCCTTCCCATTCCACAATCTCAAACATTAAACGGAGCTATTTTCCCAACTCCACTCGCCAATGCTTCTGCATCGTATGGAACTGAAAAGATCTATGCAGAAAAAGTACTGGAAAACTCCCCGTTGGATAGAATTCAGCAACAGATTCAGGTGGGAACAGACTGGAGTAGTAAACCTATAAAGTTTGATTATGATGCTAATATTGCAGGTGAGGTTATTAAGTATACCACCACGACAACATGGGAAAACAATGCAACTAAATCTACCATTAATTATGGAGGGAATTACGGAGCCAATCAACTATACAAAAACACCGTAACCGATGAAGACGGAAACAAAACTATTGAGTTTAAAAACGGTCAGGGACAGGTTGTATTAGTGAGAAAAATCAACGGCACAGAAAATGTTGATACTTATTATGTATACAATGAGTATAATCAGCTGGCATGGGTCATTCCCCCTTTACTATCTAAGAAACAGACATGGGATTTGAGTGATCAACAGGCTCTTGCTTATGAATACCGATATGACGGAAGAGGTAGACTCGTTGAAAAGAAAATTCCTGGCAAAGGCTGGGAGCATATGGTATATGACAAAGCAGATCGTTTGATCTTTACTCAGGATGCTAATTTAAGAGCGCAAAGCAAATGGCTTTTTACCAAATATGACCAATTGGGAAGACCGATCATCACAGGGCTTGTTTCGGGAACAGACAGAAACGATATGCAGACAGCAATCGGTAATAATCTTATTCTTACAGAAAATAGAAATGTCACAGGATTCACAAAAAACGGAATGCAGATCTATTATTCCAATGACAGCTTCCCGTATTTTGATACAGCATTGACGGTGAATTATTATGACACCTACCCTCAATACAGTTTCAATCCTACTTTCCCTGCCAATATTCTGGGAGAACCCACTCTGACGGAAAATCCTTCTGTGGATGGAAAAAGTACGAAAAGTCTTCCTGTCATGAGTTTAGTTAAAAACATCGAAGATGATAACTGGACTAAAAACTACAGCTATTATGATCAGAAAGGAAGAGTAATTGGATCTTATGCTATCAATCACTTAGGAGGACGTACAAAAGTTGATTCCAAACTGGATTTTTCTGGCACTGTTCAGCAAACAATTACAACGCATAAAAGGTTAGATACAGATACAGACAGAATAATTACAGAAAATTTTGAGTACGATAATCAAAACAGATTATTGGTTCACAAACATAAGGTAGACAGCAATCCTGAGGAGATCTTAGCTCAAAACAAATACAATGAGCTGTCTCAGCTTGAAAAGAAAAAAGTCGGAGGAATTGATATCGCAACACCACTTCAAACCATAGATTATGCTTACAATATTCGGGGCTGGATGACAAAGATCAATGATCCTGCAAATTTGAATGGCAAATTGTTCGGGTATGAAATAAAATATCAAACCCCTACTAATACTTCGATTACAGCAGGCAGGTATAACGGTAATATTCTGGAAGTTGACTGGAAAAATTCAAATGATGATATCCTGAAAAGGTATGACTATAATTATGACGGGTTAAACAGAATGACTTTGGCTCATTACCGTGAACCGATGAGCTCAGTACCTTATAATAATTTTTATAACGAAGAAGCTGCCTATGATACTAACGGGAATATCACCAGTTTATGGAGAAATGCTAAAAACCCATCGGGTGGGTATGAAGGAATTGATATCCTGACATACAATTATTCAGGAAACAGACTGAGCTCAGTGACCGATGCTTCAATGAACCCATCAGGATATGAAGGGGGCGGAAATACAATAGACTATGACCTTAACGGAAACATGGTCAATATGAAAGATAAAGGAATTCAGAGTATTGCCTATAACCATTTAAGCCTGCCTGACTCCTATTCCATCACCCAAAAAGATCCCTTCGGAACATCTGTAAATTTTGGATTAAGTTATTTGTATCAGGCTGATGGAACAAAGCTTCGTAAAATTTATACAAGTGGTGGTGGAAAAGGACAACCCCTTACCAGTAAAATCACTGATTATTTAAATGGTTTCCAGTATAATTATACTGACACAACAGCTCCGTGTGATTGGTGCAGAACAAGTGTTGCATTTGAGCAAAGAGCATTTAGTGAAATACCTTTGGATCCTAATCCTGTAAATCCACAGTGGAAGCTCGATTTTGTACCTACTTCGGAAGGATTTTACAGTTTTGCAGAAAATCGCTATATTTACCAGTACAGAGATCATCTAGGAAATGCCAGGGTTAGTTTTGCAAAAAACAGCGCAGGAGCTCTTGAAATTACAGATACCAATGATTATTACCCGTTTGGATTGAATCATGTCGGTGGCAATAAAGGGCTGTTAGGCGGATATCAAAACTACAAGTACAACGGGAAAGAACTACAGGAATCAGGAATGTATGATTATGGGGCGAGATTTTACATGGCAGACATTGGAAGATGGGGTGTTATAGATCCACTTGCAACTGAAATGAGAAGATACAGTCCATATAACTATGCTTTTGATAATCCAATTAGATTTATTGATCCAGATGGAAGGGCTCCTGCAGGAGGCCCAGGAGATGGAACAGATGGAAAAACTATTGAGATACAGGAAATTGTCATTAATGTAAGAAGAAACACAAATAGTTTTTTTAGTAGAGTTTGGAATGAAGTTAAAAGTGCTTTTACAAATCAGTACAGTCCAAAAACTAATGCAGACAAATATGGTGGCTTGAACTCTTATCGCCAATGGCAAGCTAGCCCTTTTTATAATGAAGGAGAAACAAAAACAGATAGAATTTTTCGATTAATTGGGAATAGTAAACGAGAAGAGATGCTAGATTTTGGCGGCGGTGGATATAATATGTGGGGTGGGTATGGAAGAGCAACAAAAGCAGTTAATGCAATTGAAGAGGCAAGTAATTTAATATCTGCAAAAAGTACAGCACCACAAGCAGGTGAAAGTTTAGGAGTAACTATAAAAGATGGTAATATTTCGGTAGGTGGTAAAGTGAATGGAAATTTTGATTTTATTGTTACTGAGTCAGGAGAATTAAAAGCTGGTGATGGCCATTATTATATGTCAGGGCAAGCTGAAAACGTACAAGCTGCGGGAAGTCTAAGATTGCACAATGGTCAAGTCATAGAAATAAACAATGTTTCAGGACATTATGCTCCTTCTGCAACAGAAACGAAAAATTTCCCTTCAATATTATCTAATACAGGAGTAGATACAAGTAAGGCAAAATTAACAATATTTGAAGAATAATGAACAAAATTAATATCACATCACATGTAAAAGAGTTATCAGATTCTTTATTTAATGATAGGAAAACAGAAAAGATAAGATACTATCCTATGGATAAATTTTATATACTAGATAATAATTATTTAGAAAAAATACTATCAGTGAATCATTTAGAATTTCTTTTTTATAATTTAGAAATGGTAAATGAAACTTACACTGTTCAATTATTAGCATGCTTACCAGAGTTATGGGAAAATATAATTTATAATGATATTATTATTTTGATTGAAAATTTCACTAATTCTTTTTCTTTCTATGCTTTGATAGAGTTTACACACAAATATTTAGAGATTGATTTAATGGATGAAATATTTTATAATGAAAATGTAAAATTAAAATTCAAAAAAGACTGTATTAGGTATTTTCCTAATATTATAGCAAGCCTATATATGAATGAATTTGATTACATGGAATTCGAAGAGAACTCATATGGGATAAATATTGAACAAATAAAAAAAATACAATTAAAATTTAAGAATGACGATAGTTTCAAAAAAATTATGTCTAAAGAAGAGCTTCATAAAAAATTATCCGAAATTAAGATCATGTATCAGATTTAGTAATCAGATAATTTTCGAGCATTCAATCGTTAAAATCAAGAGTCACATTTAAATTAATAGAAAACGAGAGTAGGTTATTCTACTCTCGTTAATTTTATAAGTAGCTACTTTTTTTAATAATATATGATAATTCTTTGTTTTAAGTTTCATTAGTGTGGTAAATAAACATCTAATATTTCACATTGGCTTAAAATGTGATAAAAACAATTTCAAAAACCATTATAAGCATACCATTCAGGATGTAATTTAACTTTCTTTTTATAATCAACTTGATAACCATGCTTCTTCCATTTTTCCTCCTCTATTTTAGGTATTAATCCTGTATACTCAAAGATGTATTTAGGCATCAAATCCTTCAAAATATGAGCATATTTTTCTGTTGTAGACAAAGAGTCATGAATTGAAAACAAAGGCATTTCTGGGTGCTCTTTGGCAATTTTCTTCGATACAAAATCAATTATACATGCTGATTCAATATTTTGTAAGAGTTTAGAAAAATGAGCATTATCTTCCATCTTGAAAACCTCTATCAACCCAATTAAATTTGGAAAAGCTTCTTTAAAAGTTTTGTAATTTGAGTTTCTAGTGTTAATACCACTAAAGAATAATGTGAAAATAACTCCTTTCATCAAAGCCCTAACATTATCCACTTTTTTTATCTCTGTCACTTTCTTTCTAGCATTATATTTATTAGCAAAATAAGAACCTAAGCGTTTCTCATGTTTAATTACGGTTTCCATACTTTCATAAATTTCCCCATTAAGAACCCATATTTTAAAAACCTCATACTCTTTCTGAAAACCCTCTGTAGAAAGGCGTTCACGAAGATTCTGCAACATAAAGGTATTATTAACTTTATGAGTATATATTCTACTTAATATATTACTTATTCTATCATTGTTAATTATAATAGAATCTATTAAAAATATCAAGAAAAACGGTTGCGAATTTTTTAGATCATATCCTACGAGTTCTTGACCTTCATATGTTACAAAAGGTTTAAATATTTTCTTCAAGTTTGTTAAAACTGTATGTAAACGAAAATCACTTTCCTCATTTCGGGTAGCATAAAAAGCCTTGTGATTTAGAGTTGACATTTGATGATTCCAATGAACTTTTTTATGCGTTAAATTCACAATCTCCCCTTCATAATAGGATAAATCTTTAATATATGTTTTAGCCCCTTCAAAATCAATCTCCAAACCATCATTAAACCACTTTAAAAGATGTTTGTTTTCTTCATAAACTTCAGATTCCTGAATTGATCTCGCCACTGTTATTGTACTAGATTCTAGAGCTTTCAACTCAACTGTTTCAGAGGTTGAATCTTCCTTTAGGGACTGCAATATAAAATCGGTAAAGCAATATTTATTTGAAGAGCAGCCAGGCTCGTAATTTTCGGCCTTGAAAATAACTTCTTGCCCAATAAGCCAATCTATATACTCATTATAATCTGATTTTATACCTCTTAAAATCGTTGCATTAAGTGCAACGGGAATATTTTCAAGCGCTTTATTTTCATAAGTATTTTGGCGTTTTATTATCGTTGTAATGATATAATAGAAAAATTCAACTTTTAATTTGTAGGTAAAAGTAGGATTATAAGCTTTTAGAAGCGCATCTATATAATTTTTAATTACAGAAGGAATTAATGCTAGATTAGCGATCGTAATACTTTGTTTCTCACTTCTAGTTAGCTTTTTTGCTGTTTGATTTTTAGATAATAGTTTTTTTGACATGATCTTAGAGATTTTTAAATTATACAAATTGTTTGGTTTCAAAATTTTTATTTACCTCAGCTTCCACCATTGAAATTGACTTATAGTGTGTTCCTGAAGTAATTTCTTTTATTAATTCACGCTTCAAAACAAGAAACTTATTGGTAATCTTACATTTGTAAGCAGGGATTAATCCTGTATTAATCTTTTGAACTATTACTCGCTCGTTCATATCAAGAAGTTCTGCAACATCTTTTACTGTTAAAACAGCTTTTGAAAGAGCTATTTCACTTAATTTTTCTAATTCTGTTGCGTAAGCAGTGAAGCGATTATCTACTTCTGTCTGCACCAATTTTTCGAGTATTGAATCGAAATTTCCGTTATGACTGGATTTTGTCGTGTTATGTTTTAATTTCATAACACAACACCCATCAAGAATTTAGCAACTGTGCCAAAAACAAAAAAACTCCTACTTTACAATAGGAGCTTTAAACGATTAACAATCAGTTATTTATAGCTGTCAATAAAATATCAATTCATTTGTAACATCTGATGTTATTAATAAAATATAATTTTTTTATAAAAAATACAAAGTAGGAGTTTGCTATTTTATGCTTACTATTTCATCAAAAATCCTGAAGCAACTTTCTATGTTCAAAATATCTAATTGGTTAGTAGAATATTTTAAATCTTTTAGCTTATCAGAATTTACTTCAGCATTATCTTTATAAATGAAAAAATCGGATAAAATCTTCCAATGTGTATTATTTGTTGAACTAATAATATTTTTATCATTCAAAACTTTATAAAAACTTCTTAGTAGTGAAGGTGCTTTAAGCCAAATAATTTTATCTCGTTCTCTTCTTCGATTATTGAACAAATCATCTACCTGTTCATAAGTTGTTACATTCGAAATAAACCCATTACCTATCAAGCTATTTTTAATTGAATTTATCACAACTCTTCTCGCTTCATCAGTTAATCCTTTTTTAAAATTAGGTCTATTTTCTATTTGAAAAGATTGAATTTCTTTTTTAGATGGATAAACAATTTTTTTTAAAGTATTAAAATTATCTTTAGATAAATAATCAACAAAATTAGAATAGAAATCACGAAAAATATCTAAATAGATCTCTTTAACAGCAATTCCATATTTGGAAAATACATTTTTTTCCTTGCGAATTGCGTCATCTAAATCATTATAATCACTCAACAAAAGTTCAGTAAGTTTGTTAATATAGTTAAACTTATTCTTTGACAGGATATACTCATGCCGAAGCAAAGTTTGCGATTTTGTCTTTTCTTTTAATAAAGCATTATATAAAGGTTCAAAAAAAGAAACCATTTTAAGCTCTCCACCTTCACCTTCAATTCTCATCTTACCTTCAACTTTATACTCAAATTCATATTCTTTAACATTGATAAAGTAATGATATGCTATAAGATAAAAGTAATCACCTCTAATGAAGATATTTTTAAACATATCAAAGTTCTCTATTTTAGTCTCATCAATATTTAAACCTTTTGGACGTAAACTTTCTTTATCCCAAAAGAAATAACGTAACTTTGAAAATGGATATACGCCAAATTCCACTTCATCTTTGTTCCCTTCTTCAAAGTGTTGAAATAGCGGAGAGAAATCAAAATCATTATCTAAAACAGGTAAAAAATCTATCATATTCCTAAAACTATATTATTAACCGTACTTGCTTTACGACTGTCAACAATTTTTGCGTAAATCTCTGTAGTACTTACATTCTTGTGACCTAACATTTTAGAAATTAGATAAATATCTGCTCCTGCTTCTAATTGTGCAACAGCATAAGACGTTCTAAAATTGTGAAAAGTAACTTTCTTTTCAATTTCAGCTTTTGATAACCATTTCCTAAAATTATCATTGAGCGAATGATAGGCAATTCTATCAAAAACAAAATCTGTTCTAAATTTTCTATCTCCCATTAGCTTTACAGCTTCTTTCGAGATAGGGTGATACTGAAAAGCTGAGGTTTTCTTCATCCTGAAATATATATAATTAATCCCTTCTCTTTCAACCACATCACACCATTGTAAATTATTAATATCACTATATCTCAAGCCTGTTAAAAGGGCGAAAATGCAATATTTCTTTAAGACTTCATCAGAAAAATCAGTAGTAAACAATTTTTTGCATTCATCTAAAGTTAAGAAGTTTTTCATCACTTCTTCCTCTTCAATCCACTCTATACGTGCTTTAAAACTTTGAGAAATATAATTTTCTTCATAAGCTATTTCTAAAACTTGTATAAACCTGATAAAATAACTTGCTGCTGAATTTCTACTAATTTTATGTGTTGTACTTCTTAACTGATAAGCATTAAGTAATTTTGATTTAAAATCTTCAATTAAAGTTTTGTTAATATCTTGAAATAGAACATTTCCATAAAACTTAACAAAGTGTCCGTAACAACCACTCCACGCTCCTTCGGAACTGGTTGCATTCTGGGCTTTTTCCTTAAAATACTCTGTAAAGATTTTACTTCTATTTTCTGCTAACTCCAAAGCTTTCAACTCTGCTTCGGTGTAAATGTCTGGATTGATGACTTCTTTAAATCTTTTAGCTCTATACAATTCAACCATTTCATTAGTTTCTCTGTTATGTTGTTTTTGAGCAGGAGTCAAAGTTAATTTCTTAGGATTACCTTTTTTATCTATTAAAATTTCAATTTTTGACTGCTTCTTCCCATTTGCATCTGTATAATACACAGTCTCACTTTGAAATTCATTATAAACAAAGTAGCTCGTTTTTTCATAGCGAGTCTTTTTTCCAGTTTTTCGATTGAAAACAGGAGGATAAAAATTTAGTGAAAGATTGCTCTTATTTCCTTTTACAAGTTTTTTTAGCACTGTTACTTTTTTACTCATTATTGAAAATTGTATTTACTAAGTTTTTGGGAACATACACATTTTTACCTTTGGGAATTTTCGGAATATTATGTTTTTTGCATAAATGATAAAATGAACCTGAACTAACTTTAAATGCGTCTAAGACCTCATTAATCGTGTAATAATTATCATCGCAGAAATATGGTAAATTATATTGTTTTTCTTCATTATTTTCGACTTTTTGCCTAAAAAGTATATCTAAGTCAACCTTTCTAATTCTAACCGCTTTAAAGCCTTCTAATTTGCTTAATCTGCCATCTTTTAACATTCGATAAATTGATGTTCTACTAATATTAAGCAAAAGCATAACTTCTTTGATTGATAAGTAATCTTTCTTTTGGATTTCTTCAATATCATAACCTTTAATTTGTACTTCTAAATCCTTATCACTTGCTTGAATCTTTTCATCACGCTTTCTCTTTTTGTAGAATTTCTTAGCACAGTCATCGGAACAGCATTTTGTTGTAGTCTTTTTAGCTACAAACCTATTTCCGCAGAATTGACAAATTTTATTGACTTCCATAACGTCTAAATTCTCCCCAAAAATGTTTCATATTGTTTCCCCATGTTTCCCACTGTTTCAAAATGTAACATTTTTTAACGATAAAATTACAAATTTTATTCCAAATCAAATTCATAGAAACGAAATAGAAACAAATAGAATGTATATATGTTGCAATATTAAATTTTGAAACAAAATAGAATGCAAATGAAAAACCCTTTAAACATTACATTTAAAGGGTTTTTCGTATTATTTTAATTGCAATCTATATACAATCTAAAACGCCGTCTACTTTCCTATACAAAACTTAGAGAAAATATTCCCAAGCACCTCATCATTGGTCACCTCACCTGAAATTTCACCAAGATGCTCCAAAGCATTTCTCAACTCATAAGCCAGCAGCTCTGTTGAAATTTGGAAAGAAATGGCTTCCTTCACTTTATTTACTGCATCTAAGGATTTTCCAAGAGCCTCGAAGTGACGTTGGTTGGTGATGACTACATTATTTTCTGCTGATTTCAACTGTTCTACATAAGAGGACAGTTCGTTTTTAAGATCCTGAATATTCTGATTTTCGACTGCCGAAATTTTTATAAAATCAAACTCCTGAGAGATAGCACTTCTAAAGATATCTTCTACCTTTTCATAAGCAGCAGGAGAAACTTCGTCAATTTTCGTAGCACAGATAATTAATTTCAAATCATCTCTCAGCAAAGACTGTATCATTTCAATATCTTCAGAAAAATCTGCTGTCGCAGCGTCTGCCAGATAAACAAGAATATTGGCATTCTCTACTTTTTCTTTTGCCTTTTTCACACCGATTGCTTCAATTTCATCCACTGTTTCACGCAATCCTGCCGTATCAATCAGACGGAAAGCATGTCCTTTGATATGTAAAACTTCTTCAATCGTATCTCTTGTTGTCCCAGCAATATTGCTTACAATGGCTCTTTCTTCCTTCAGTAATGCATTCAGAAGGGTCGATTTTCCGGCATTAGGCTTTCCGATAATCGCGACGGCAGTTCCGTTTTTAATAGCATTTCCATACTGGAAGCTTTCGATCAGGGAATTTAATTTTAATTCAATTTTATCAAGCAACTGATTCAAAGCACTTCTGTCCGCAAATTCTACATCTTCTTCTGCAAAATCAAGCTCAAGCTCAATCAAAGAAACGAAATTCAGCAAATCTGTTCTCAGAAAAGAAATTTCATTGGTAATTCCCCCTTTCAACTGATTAATAGCCACTTTTCTAGAAGCCTCATTTTCCGATGCAATAACGTCAGCAATCGCTTCAGCCTGAGAAAGATCGATTCTCCCATTAATGAAAGCACGAAGCGTAAATTCTCCGGCTTTTGCCATTCTCGCCCCGTTTTTAATTAAGGTTTCCAGAATACGTTTTCCAATATGCGGCGAGCCGTGAAAAGCAATTTCCACAGAGTTTTCAGTTGTAAAACTTTTTGGGGCTAAAAATATAGAAACCATCACCTCATCTATCGCCTCTTCACCATCCACAAAATACCCATAATGAATCGTATGAGACTTTTGTTTTACAAGACTTTTTGCCGGAAAAGATTTTTGAACGACCGATAAAGCATCGTTCCCCGAAACTCTGATTATGCCTAAAGCTCCTACTCCATTGGCCGTAGCCAGTGCGCAAATGGTATCGTTATTCATGCCGCAAATTTACGGTTTTTAATCACAAAGAACCATATGGTTTATCTATTGTCCCGATTTTATCCTTTTATTTCGATTTATTTTTTCGAAAATTTATTTCACCATATCGGACAACAATGACTAAATTATTTATCTGGAGCTATTTCCCGCTCTCCGCACTCGCTATTTGAGAAGTGTGGGGGGGGGGGGGGGGGGGGGGGGGCGCCGGTAAAAAAAAAAAAAAAAAAAAAATGAAGTGGGGGGGTAATATTTTATGTTTTTATAAAAAAAAATTATAAAAAAAAAAAAAAAGATAAT